>OY764016.1:0-5511575 GCA_963667805.1 Candidatus Poribacteria bacterium
GGGACCATCCGGACCTTTGACCCATTTTCCGCCCTGAAGTTCACCGTGGTTCTCGTTTCCAGAGACATCCTCAATTTTATCGCCTTTCCCTTCGTCGAGGAGCCAAATGCCTCTTGCGGTTTCAAAGTCGATCTCCGCATAAGTATATCCTGCGCAGGTCAGACTCATGGCGATGATCGCCAAGCAAACTATAATGGATTTCATGTTTCCCTCCTAAAGGTTGAATTTACCATTACGGGACGTTTTGAAAGAGACTGTGTCTTTCTGAGTGAAACGCATTAATCTACGATTCTGAATTTACTGCCTGAATCAAGGCGATGATATATCCGAACTGGAATGCCCACGCCTGTCGAACTCTACCAGAAACACCCGGCGGCGATGGATCATCAGAATGCCCTGGGGCGTGGTCAGGCATCAGCATATACGGATATTCCACATCTCGGAGTGTCTGTGCAACTTTGTGCATGTCCAGATGCCCTTCATCCGGCCACACCTCTTGGAAGTTGTGCAACCCGCCACGAATGTTGCGAAAGTGAATGTTGAAAAGTTTCTGCTGCTCGCCAAAATAGCGCAGGATTTCGTAGAACTCGGTCCCCGGATCGTCTAAACCTTCGGACACTGTGCCGCAGCAGAAATTAAAGCCGTGATACGGACTCTCCGCAATTTCAGCGAAGCGTTTCAAGCCGTCAAAGATCGGATAATTCCACCGTTCAACGCCTCTCAGCACAGGTGCGGGGGGATCGTTCGGGTGGCATGCCATCTGGACTCGGTTCGCTTCAGCGACTGGGATCACACGCTCAAGAAAATACGCGATCCGATCAAACGCTTCTTCGCGACTCACCTCACCCGCTTCTGAAAGTGTTTCGTTGTCGTACTTGGAGAAATCGAAGGTGCTGTAACTCGAGCCACCGCGTCCCGGTGTGCTCTCCGTCCGCTGATGGTTTAGAATGCAAAAATTATAATTTAAGCCTCGCAACCCAGCCGCCGCAGCGTTCTCGATCATTTCGCAAACGGCATCAAGATCCCGATCGCGCTGCGGATCTTCGGCGAGCGTAATACTCCGCGGCAGCCCGATATGAATCATCTCAAGACTCACACCCGCTTCCGCCGCTTCCGCCTTGTGTCGAATCAGCGTTTCAGTTTCGGTATTCTCGACGGAGGCATCCATGTGTGTTACCCCGTGGCGCACGAGGAATGCCAACTCTTTCGGAGATGTGCCGATGCCTTGAACGCCGACGTGCATCGCTGCCTTTTTATCTGAGTGTTTCTCAGGTCTATCCATCGTCCTGTCCTCCTTTGACAATTGAATATGATTCATCAACTGTCGGACCCAAACGGTATCCGCGCATTGTAGCATACTTAAAAAACTTAAGTCAAATTCAAAATAAGACCACGGTCGGGCTATTTAGTTTTCCGTTAAATAAGTAGACATTTGCAAGTCAATGTGTTCCAAGCGCGACCGCTACTTCCGCCCCTGATAAGGGGGATCCCGACCAAGACCGCTACTTCCCCCCTGATAAGGGGGGTTAGGGGGGTTAAGTCTTCGTCCCTAATGTCTAATTAATTCCAAACTTGACTATAAGTATTGACAATTTCTGAGCGGAGTGTTAAGTTAACGCCAATCTTTTAGACCCAATTCTGTGTGACGAACGCAATTGAAAAGGAGAAATACGCATGAAAAAAGAGATCAGGAACGACATCAAAGGCATTGATCGGTTTGTATTTGAAGCCGGGTCGGACAGGGAACAACTCCACCTTCATATCTCTGAGGTGGGACCTGGACAGCGAGCGCATCCACCGCATACACACGAAGGTCAGGAAATCTTCTATGTATTTTCCGGTGAAGGCGAAGTCTTGTTTGGGGAGCAGACGCACCGCGTCAGCGACAACGAAGCCGTCCATGTCGATTGTCAAGTTTTACATGGCATACGCAATGTCGGAGAGACACCCCTCCGTTATGCCGTGATTATTGCAAAGTAAACGTGGCACAATCACGCACCGGTATTAACCGCGCGTGGCACAGTGCAATTAACGGTAACGCTATTCCGGGGACTCTACAGGCACTCCCTCCGAAAATAATTTATAAATCCCATAGACCCCGACAGCGATCAGGACAATCCCGACAGTCGCTAAACCGCGCCGCACCCAAATCGGTTGTAAAAAAATCGGCAAATTAACAGTGAACCAACGGGGTTGTAAGAGTTTGGACATAGCGATACTAAAATACAATGCGCCATAAGCGATAAGACCAATATCGCTTGCCAATTCCTGCTTTCGAGGCGTGACGGGCAGCTTGAGCGGGTTCACGAGATAATCCCCAGAGAAGATGAGGGCGATGCCTACAACCAGAAAGATGGAGAGAATTGCAGCTGAATACCCTGAACCCCGGAGTGTCATCAACAAACCGATACTGAAACACCCCAATATGAGGCTCATGACCCCTTGCATAATTTGATAGTTTCTATTTCGTGAGACCATGTTTGCCCCAACTGCGGAATGAACCTATGTGTTCGGTAATTTACGCGGCAGAAGAGCCAAGTCGAATGCGTGGATCAACCAGCGTATAACTGATGTCGGTCAGCAAGAGACCGACAATGTAAAGCACAGAACCGATATAAACCATACTCCGCACAATCGCGAAATCTTGGGCGTGGATGGCTTCTATCGTAAAACCGCCAAGCCCCGGAATCGCGAAAAATGCTTCCATCACCAAGCTTCCCATAAAGAGCAACGGAATTACCAAGACCACATTCGTCAGAATCGGGATCATTGCGTTCTTCAGGATGTGTTTAAAGAGAACAACCCCTTCACTCAACCCTTTTGCGCGTGCTGTCCGCACATAGTCCCGATTCACCTCTTCAAGGAATATCGTTCGGTAAAAACGGATACCGATGCCGACACCCCCGATAATGCCGATAACCACGGGTAGAATAACGAACTTCAACATGTCCACACCCGTATCATATCCAGAGATTGGAAAGAGTCGCAATATCTTTCCGAAAACCCATTGTCCACCGATAATATAGAAGAGGGTTGAAACAGACATGAGAATAACAGCAACGATTGTGCCCCAGAAATCCACGTAGGTTGCCCGGTAATAAGCGACAATCATGGAAACGGTGATATTTACCAGAACGCCAATCAAAAAGGTCGGGAGCGCAATCGCCAGACTTGCCCACATGCGTTGTGAAATCTGTGATGTGATGTCAATGTTGTTGGCATCAGATGTTCCAAAATCGAAGAAAAAGAGTTTAACCGATTTCTGGAAGAAAATAGTCTGCGTCAAAGACTCGCTCCCCGAGGCTTTGGTATTGAACCAGAGGGGCAGATGATAGCCGTTTTGTCTCTTCCAATTGTCAATATCTTCCTGCGTAATGTTCTTCTCACCAAGAATGCGTTGTGCCATTTGGTCAGGAGAACTGACGACAAAAAAAAGCAGAAATACAGTGATATTCACACCAATCAAAATTGGGATTGCGTAAAGGGTCCGTCGGATAATATAAGTTATCATTTTTTAATTATCCCATGCTCCCGTTTCCAAATTGTGATTACAGCCGGAATAGTGCCTAAAATGAGAAGAGCTGCGCCTACCCATAGGGGCCAGACAATCGGTTGATTCCACGCCTCCCGATGTTCCGACCGCTCACCAGCATCAATCCGAAGATATTTGAGCGAGCCATATCCCATGGTACTCGGCTTGCTGTTCTTCACCCATTGATGCGACAAACCGAAAGTAACAGGATGATAGGTGAAGACCCACGGCGCATCCCGTTGCAGCAGATGCTGCATCTTGCGAATGATTTCCAACCGTTCTGGCGAGTTCTCCATATTTTTCATCTGCTCGAAGAGTTGATTGTATTCCACGTTATCGTAGTTAGCCGTATTTTCACCACCGTGGACGGCTCTGGCATTCGGTCCATAGAGGAGAAATAGGAAATTTTCCGCATCCGGGTAATCCGCGTGCCATCCCCAGGAGATGATTTGGAAATTCCCGTTTTTCACTTTGTCGCGAAATCGGTTGTAATCCGTGGTGCGGTTCTCCATTGTAATGCCGAGTTGCTCTAACTTATTCCGTATCCACATGATGCGTGGCGTAGCACCGGCCGAGGTCCATGCATTGTCAAAAGTGACGACAAGCGGGTTTCCCTGACTATCCTGTCCACCTGGGTAACCGGCTTCTGCGAGGAGGCGTCTGGCTTCTTCAATGGATTTGCGAACCGGACGCTGCTTCGCGGCATCCCAATTATAGACATAAGCGTTCATACCGCTCTCGCCGCCTTCGTGACCAAAGATACCCGGCGGAATAGGACTGTGCGAGCTAACACCGCGTCCATTACGGAAAATCTCAATAAACTCCTCATAATCTAAAACGATCGAAATCGCTTGACGGAGTTTCTGTTTTTCCAGTGAGTTTCCACCCACGGTATCGTCCAACATATTAAAAGCAAGGTATAGCGTTGTCGGTTCAACACTCGTGCGTAGCACGATTTCCTTCGCTCGCATCTCCTCACTTATTCTCGGATCGCCTGTATCGTTAAACGTGACGGCACTGTCAAACGTATCCGAAGAGATACCGGAACTATCATAGTAGCCTTGTAAGAATTTATTCCAGCGCGGAATGTATTCCTTTTCCAATTTATAGACGATTCTTGGAATAAAAGGAATTATTTCCCACGCGTCGTCTAAAAGCCCGGCTTCCCTATCCCCGGGTTCGCCGCTTGATGGGTAACGCACCACCCGAAAATTCTCATTTTTCACGAGAACGATCTCTTTGTATGCGAGAAGGGTTTCTATCCGATACGCGCCCGTGCCGACAGGAAACCTGTCAATCGTGATGTTCCGATCCGCGACAGCCGGCTGACTGTAAAAGTCAATTGCCTCTTTCGGCATTGGGGAAAAGAATGGCATCGCTAACCAATAGATAAACTGCGGATACTTCGTCTTGAGGATAATCCGATAGGTGTACCGATCTACGACCTCGACACCCGGAAAAGGCGCATCCGTCTCTCCCTTCGCAATGGCGGCTGAATACGCTTCCATGCCAAGGATGTAATCCTTTAAAGTGCTGAGAATCGGACAAGAGACGCTCGGATCCGCCATCCGTTTGATCTGATAGACATAATCCGCAGCGGTGAGTTCACGCGTGCCTGTCATTGAGAAATCTTTGACCTCATCAAACCCCTTGACCTCTGATTTCGTTAAGTTACGGTAACGCCATTCGCCGTTTTCAGTCTTTGCAAAACACGGATGTTGCTGATACATAATTCCCTGACGGATGCGGACTTCATAAACGGTGCGCGCCACTGATGCCGCAGGCGCATTTGGCGGTAACGCCTTTCCATCGGCATCAAAATAGCGGGGGTGTGGAATTGCCTCCGCTGTCAACGGGGTGAGTTCGTAGGGCCTTTTCAAGTAATGATATTGCAATGGGGGTTCATAAATCTGCTGGATGAGCCTGTATTCGTCCGAACTGTAGGAGATCGCTGGATCGAAGTGCTTCGGCTCTGCAACAAACGTGTTGTAGTAAATTTCTTGATCGTGTTCAGATTTCGGATACGGATTATTCGGCACACCGCAACCAAAGAGAAAAAGAGTTAGTGTTAAGACTACACAATATCGACTTGAAAATTTCGGCAATATGGTTTGCATCATTACACCAGTACAGAAGTTTAGAATGAATGCTATGTCAGAAGATCGGACTCGGTAGGTGCGGTTTCCCAACCGCACCGGGCATCAGTAAAAATTATCCGATTAAATTCTTAATCCTCATTAAGCAATATTAAGAAATAAATTCCGATTTTCCCGAAAGTCTCGAAACCGTAGGGGGTTTTTGCTTGGGGTTTTTGCTTGGGTATTTCTGCGGATTTCCCCAGGGTTTCCCCGCCCGCCATCAACTTGGGTTAATATAGAAGTTTAAAATGAATATAAAACTGTTAGCGACACCAATGGACCAAATTCAAATGCATCGCTCTCTTGATAAAGCGTCTTTTGACGCATGGGTAACACCAGTGATACGGACACAGGGACGTTATATGGTGTTACAATCGAGGCACCAACGCATGCCATGCTGAAAAGGAGTCCGGTATTGATATCGAGTTCTCCTGCCCAATAGGCGTAAGATTGATAGAAGCCGAGATAGCCTGCCTGTAACGAGAGCCAGTCATTGAAACGATAATTTAGACCGCCTGTGTAGGTAAGTTCTCGCGGGGCGCGATAGGTTTTGCTGTTTTCATAGAACGGAAACTTCCCACGGATGCTGGCGTTCGCGTCCAATCCTTTGTAGAGCGGAAGCCTGTAATGCAAGTCTACGATCGGGTTAAAGGTACCGGTTCCGAATTGTATATGGAGATGCTCCAGTCCGGCAGCTCCTAACTTCCATGGATCTTCTTCGGTCTTACCAAACGGAATTGTCGTTCCGAACCGTCCTGTAAAAAAATCATCCGTCTTAAGGATCCCATGAACATGATGTGCTAAGAGAACATCAGCATCAGCGAGTCCGGTATACGTTTCGTTTCGATGGTGGTTATTGCCATTACGCACAATCGCGTCCCATTGGTCAGGTGTGACCGGATCAATCTTTTCGATAGTTGCCTCTTGGACTTTGGTTTCATAGGGTATATTCGTTTCAAGCATCCAGTGAGAACCGAATTGATACTTCAAGCCAATATCAACGCGAAAGATGTTCAGTTTAACGTGATGTCGGTGGAGTGGCACATCTATTACGTTTCCATCTGGTGAGATCCCTTCTGTTTCTACGTGTCCACCCTGTGCATCGAACCATCGCATCATACTAACACTACTCTGAAATCGCTTCATCTCTTCTGAAGTCAAACTGACTTCACCAATCCCACCTCGTGGAATTGCGGGATTGCTTCACGCGCCTCAGCTTTCTTGGACAAAACCGAGGGGGAGAAGGATGAATTGAAAGCAGAAGAATAGGAAAAAAAATCGAGCCATCATAGTGGATTATCGTCCGTTTCCAAGTTGAGCCACGCCATTTCAGCATCGGAAAGTTCAAGTCCCATTGCCCCGAGCGAGGAATCCATCTCCGGTAAGGTTATAGGTCCAACAATTGGGAGAACCGGGAATGAAATATTGAAGCAGTATGCGAGGGAGACCTGAATCGCGGAATAGCCATATTTTTCGCCTAATTTCTTCGCACGCTCGAGTCTTTCAAAATTGCCGTCGTTGTAATAAACGCGCACCATATCTCTGTTTTCGCGGTTCTCCGGTGTAAATGCCCCGCTAAAGAAGCCTCGGGCTTGCGATGACCAAGGCATCAACGGGAACTGGCTCTCTTCATGCCATTCGCGTGCTGCATCGTCAACGCAGACACACCCTCCCCACATCGGTTCCATCGGCACTGCGAGACTGATGTTATTGCTACAGGAAACAAATCCTGCCAATCCATTTTCAGTGGCGTAGGTGTTGGCATCGATAATACGCTGCGGGTGCCAGTTAGAAGCCGCAGCCGATCGGATACGTCCCGCACCGATCTCATCGTTCAGGTAATCAATAATCGTTTCAACGGGGATCACCGGATCGTCGCGATGGAGCATGTAAAGGTCAATATAATCCGTGCGAAGCCGGGTGAGACTTTCATTGAGATCGCTTTTGAGTTCTTCGGGGGAGAGACGGGGACGCGGCACTCTACCTTGTGGATGTCCGCCCTTGTCAATGAGAAAAACGTCGTCTCGGTTACCGCGTTGCCGCATCCAGAGACCGATCAGCATTTCACTATCACCGCCACCGTAACCGTGTGCCGTATCAAGGGCATTTCCACCAGCGTCAAGGAATGCGTCAAGCATTTCGGTGCTATAGTCAAATTTTACAGGTGAAAATACCATGGTACCCAGAATCATCTGCGAGATGTCTTTGCTGACCCCGGGAATTTTTATATGCTTCATTTTTTATTGTACCTTTTCTATGTGGGCAGGCAGAACGCGCCCTTTGTAATTACAGGATATAGGGAAATTATAGCAAATTTCCAATCCAAAATCCACAAGAAAATGTACGAATGTGCTAACGTGGGGAAACCTATAGTCGGTAGATTATACACGCCGCCAGATGAATCTTTCTGTAGGAGCGAGTGTTTTTGCTTGGGTGTTTCCGCGTGCTCGCGATCTTAGACTTTCTGTAGGAGCGAGCTGTGCTCGCGATCTTAGACGGGTAATGCAAGGGTAGGAGCGAGTGTTTTTGCTTGGGTGTTTCCCCATGCTCGCGATCTTTGCGTCATATATGTAATTACCCAATTTATTTGTTAAACTTCATCTGGACGCAAAGGGGGGCGGATGAACAGGATGCCATCCAATCATCAGCGATGGATGACTGGGAAGCCAATAAACATCAGCCTCCCAGCTATCCTATAGTCTTATGATACTATTTCAAAATCAACATCTTCCGCAGCAGGGACGTCTTATCCGTCTGGAGTTGATAGAAATAGATGCCACTCGACACCTTTTCACCAATATCGTTGCAGCCATCCCAATACACCGCACGGCTCCGACTCGTGTAGTACCCCGCCTGCTGATGACCCAGATCGAGGTGGCGTACAACCGTGCCCCGCGTATCATAGATAGTGATCTCGACCTGACTCGGAGTCGCCAAGTGATACGGTATCCAAGTTTCGGGGTTAAACGGATTGGGATAGTTCGGCAGCAGGTGTGTCGTATCGGGACGCCGCGTCGCCAAAACGCTTTCAAGCAGGGCGATGGATCGTAGGTATAGGGTAGACCCGTCGCTTTCGGTGCGCCATGTGTCAAGTTGTGCCTCTAAGGTCGGTGGGTCCAACTGCTCAAGCGTGATCCGATCCAAGAGGAACGCGTTTTTAGGATGGGACGGGGCATTTGGCGTACATGCCCTTGCATCAGTCCTAACGCCGGAGGATAGCAAATCGGCGGGGAGTTGTGGCTCGCATCTGATTGAGGGCTGCTGATAAGGATAAGACTCACTCTCCCTCTCCTGATCGGAGTACTGTTCCGGGGGTGGGTCGTTCCGCGTATGTGGTGCCCTCTGCGGCTCATCTGCCTGAGGAGGCGTGTAAGGGGTGAGCTCACCCCCCGGTGGCGGCGGTAGTTGCCCACTGTTCTCATCAGGCGGATCGTTTTGCACCTGGGGTCCACTGTTCTGAACAGGCGGATCGTTTTGCACCTGAGGTCCACTGTTCTGAATAGGCTGTTGCTGTGGCGGCTGGGATCCACGGTTCGCATCAGGCTGTTGGTGTTGCTGGGGTTGTGGAGTCGTTGCCGGCTGGTTCACATTCGGTTGGTTCACAGTCGCACCGCGGGCATACTTGGGTTGCTGTGGCGACTGACCGCTATCGCCTTGGGGCGGATCTATAATCGGAGTCGGTTCCCCTCGCCTCTCTATATTCTCCTCTTGCGGCGGAGAGAATACATGAACATCGACATCCCTCAACTTCGGGAGATTTCTCAGTGGAGACAGATCTCTAATCGGATTCCCCGCAAGACGTAAATACGCAAGATTCACCAAACCTGCCAAGACACTGATGTCACTGATGCTATTTCGACGCGCTTCTAATCGCTTGAGACTTCGCACGTTCGCAAGAGGACTGAGGTCACTCACCATATTGTTAGCAATAGATAGCTCGGTGAGACGCCTCAAGCTCGACAGCGGTGTGAGATCGCGAATCTGATTCCCGCCAACCGATAACACCCTGAGGTTCGTGAGACCTGCCAACGGAGCGATATCGCTGATAAGATTGCCACCGATATAGAGGTGTGTCAGATGCGTGGCAGATTCCAGACCCGTGAGATCCGTTATCCTGAGACGGACAGCACTCAGTGTTGTTAAGTCTCGCATCGCCTCTATTGTGATACATGCGCTCGCCTCTATACCTAATGCCATCCGCACTGCGGCACGTAAGTTGGCATCGGGAATGAGACTCGGTATCTCAATATCAACATCCCTTAGGTTCGGAAGACTTTCAAGCGGACACGGATTCGCAATCGGATTCCCCGCAAGACGTAAATACGTAAGATTGACCAAACCTGCCAAGACGGTAATATCGGTAACCTGATTCCGATCCAGTCCCAATCGCCTGAGATTCGTTAGGTGTGCGAGGGGGTTGATATCGCTGATGGCATTACCTCCGATATATAAGGCTCTCAGACCCGTCAAGTTCGCCAAGGGTGTGAGATCGCGAATCCGGTTCCCGCCAACCGCTAACGATCTGAGGTTCGTGGCAGATTCCAGACCCGTGAGATCCGTTATCCCCAGCTGAGCAACGTTCAGGGTTGTTAAACTTCTCAGTGCGTCTCTTGTGATACGTAAGTTCGGTGCTATCCCTAATGCTGCATGCACCGCCGTCCGTAAGTTGGCATCGCGGATGAGACTCGGTATCTCAATATCAACATCGCTCAGACTGGGAAGGTTCCCAAGCGGAGACGTATCTGTAATCGGATTGCCTTCAAGACGTAGATATGTAAGATTGACCAAATCGGCTAATATATGAATATCAGTAATCTGGTTCCAAAGCATGCCTAATCGCCTGAGATTCGTGAGATGTGCGAGGGGATTGATATCGCTGATGGCATTGCCTCCGATATATAAGGCTCTCAGACCCGTCAAGTTCGCCAAGGGCATGAGATCACGAATCTGATTCCCGCCAACCGATAACGATCTGAGATGCGTGGCAGATTCCAGACCCGTGAGATCCGTTATCCCAAACCCAGGGGCGTTTAGGACAGTCAAGTTTAGCAGCTGCTGTTGTGTGAGGGGTTCGTTTGCGTTGAGGTGAAGTGCGTCCCTCACTGCATTTCTGAGATTCGCATCCGGCATCCATGTCGCAGGATCCGGTGAGTCATTCTCGACGCCATTGGCTTGGACATAAGTGCTGAGAAGCAGGCTACTCAGAACGAGTAAAACAACCCAAAGTGTGTAAAAGCGTTTCATAGTTTTCAGTTCCTTTCATTATAGAATGTGAATTGGACGCTCCGTTTTCGGAACATCCTGCGTTGGAATGTCTCTTATGATCTTTCACTGTGCTATACATGAAACATCCCGATGCAACACAAATAGCCCGCGAGGCGCGGGTTAAATGGTGCGCGTGCGGGCATAAGAAAAGCAGATCGGCAGCAACTGCCGTCTCTCTCTGACGATGTAAACTACTTATTGTATGTGTTGTGGGGGGGGGTAATTGGATTCGACGAAATTAGACGCAGCGGTCATCACAGACGCAGCAACGCCGAACGCCACCGCACGGGTTTCAGTCACCCGGCTGACGACTGTATCACTCTGGAAGGGAATCGCTGTGGTTCGCATATCTGTTACCTGACGTTCACTGCTGGGGTGTGTGATTTTTCATCGTTTTCGTTTCAACGCAACCGATACGTCTCTAACACCCTCTCGGTAAAAGCATACCGGCTCTGAGATGTTCAGAAACGTCATATTATCACAGAAGTTAACAATATATGCCATATATACTATCGTACATCCGTATTTTAATCAAGTTAAAAATTGTGATAAAGTCAATGATTATAAAGGTTTATCCGTAATCCATATTAGGCGTTATTATTTTATACAAAATAACATTATGATATTTTCCTTGTCTAACTTACTGCGATTTTTGAGACTTTTCCCAAGACCGCTCCGATACGCATTTCACGTCAACGCCGATGGGGCGCTGCCTGTAAAAAAAATAAAAATTGTCGAAACTTTTTCTATAGATGTTCCCTTCCGAGCCTCCCCATAAATTTCAGTGGACATTTGAAACCTGAATTTGTAGTCTAACGTTTTTATTTTCATAGAGAAGAAGTGTAGTGCAAAAAGAAATGGTGCACTATTTTCTTAAGGCAACACACGACCAATAGCGTAAGGAGAAACACCATGGCTTCGGAAGCGTATTGGAAAGTCCTACAAAAATCTAACCGTATGCTGGCGTTAAACTGGGAAACACTTGTAGCAGCGCGCACTGAAGGCGATAAGAAGCGGATCAGAAGAGCAGAACGGAATTATTTCCAATCCCTGCGGAGCGCTATGTTAGCAACACAAAATGCGGTTTCAGAGCGGATAACTGCCCAGTGAACAATATTATGAGCCACTCCCATCTACGTTATCTACACGTTGTGCAAGACGTTCTAAAACAAATTGAAGCGACACAAACCGAGGCGATTGCACAAGCCTCTGAGATGTGCGCAGAAACTATCGCAGCAGATGGTCTCGTCTACCTATTCGGATCTGGGCATTCCCGGATGCCAGTCGAGGAAATTTTTCCGCGTTATGGCAGCTTTCCGGGTTTCTTTCCCATCGTTGAATTAGCAGTTACCTTCCATAACCAGGTCGTCGGGTGTAACGGTCAACGGCAAGCACTCTTTCTGGAAAACATCTCAGGGTATGCAGAGGTAATTCTACGCAACTTCACCTTCGGACCCCACGACTGCATGATGGTGTTTTCCAACTCCGGTACAAACATCCTACCGATCGAAATGGCGATGGGAGCCAAGGCACGAAACCTGCCTGTTATCGCTGTAAGCTCGATCGCACACAGTCGTTCATCGACCTCAAAACACGCCTCCGGCGAACGCCTGTTTGAAGTCGCGGATCTAACCATTGACAACTGTAATCCGCCCGGAGATGCCGTCGTAGATATTCCGAATTTGGCATATCCTGTGGGACCCACGTCCAGCATCGGGACGCTCGCGATTGTCAATGCCATTAAATGCCGAGTTGCAGAACTCCTGACAGAACGCGGAAAACCGCCCGTCGTGTTGACCGGTGCGCATTTCCTCGGCACGGAAGAATCAGCGAAGCAGATTGAAAGGGCTTATGACGATTATAAAGCCCGGGTTCAACGTAGTTAGCACACCACGATTTTTCCGTTGACTTTTCTCCCACAAATCTATATACTTTAAAAGGGATACAGAACGTTGGATTTCCTGAAGTCAATTTGCATCCGATGGACATTCCGATGCCGAAAACTACCAAAAGAATCGCAGTGATGGGTGGGACATTTAACCCAATTCACTATGCCCATCTGATCAGTGCTGAACAGGTTCGGGCAGGATTGGGTTACGATAAAATTCTGTTCATACCTTCTGCCAGACCGCCGCATAAGGTTGCAGACGCTGATATTATCGAACCCGAACATCGGTATCAAATGGTGCTTTTAGCAATCGCAGGGAATCCGCATTTTGAAGGGTCGCGCATTGAATTGGAACGCGCAGGTCCGTCATATACGGTTGAGACACTCAAAGCCTTGAAAGAGATCTATGGAGAAACGACTGAACTCGCATGGATTATTGGCGCCGATTCCCTTATTGAATATAAAGTCTGGCGAAACTTCGATGAAGTCTTACAACGCTGCGTTATGATCGCGACAACACGTCCAAATTACAACTTGAATCGAGTTCCCTTAGAAATCCGTAAACGGGTTACCACCTTTCCGATAACAGGCGTTGATATATCCGCCACAGTTATCCGGAATCGCGTGCGGAAAGGTCATTCAATCCAGTATCTTGTGCCAGAAGGGGTCCACGCCTATATCGAGCAGCATCGGTTATATCTATGAAGGTTTTTGATTTATGGTAAACCAGAAAAATAAACAGACATTTCCCTGGATCCGGTAGGTGCGGTTTCCAACCGCACCGGTAAGGAATAATTAAAAAATGCAACACACATGTAGTATGTGCGGGACAGTTTACGATTTTGTATGGAAAGAGGGAACACCTTTACCGAAAAACTTCCCTTTCTGTAGCACTCGGTGTAAAGCAGCAGACCTGTCAAAATGGTTGAACGAGGAATACACGATTGCCACCGCACTACCAAATACGATGCTGTCGGACACCGAGCATGAGATTCTTGCCGAACTCGCTGAATTGGGCGTGCGTCCTGACGATGACACCGATTAACGGATTGACACGGGAAGAAGGAAGGCGTGTCAAGGCAGAATCTCACATGGTTTCTCCGCAAGGTATAACTATGGTAAATCCTATAGATAAGTAGACATTTGCAAGTCAATGTGTCATGAGAAAGACCGTTAATTCCCCCCTGATAAGGGGGGTAGGGGGGTTAAGTCCTCATCTCTAATGTCTAAGTAATTCTAAAATCTACTATAAAAGCCATAGAACGAAGCGTGTAGCTCGTAATGAAATGGAGAGCGGATATAAGGGCGGTGTGTCAAGTTGCAATCTCACATCGTTTCTCCGCAAGGTATAATTAAAATAATGAAGTGCACATTAGCGGAACTTCGGGCACACCCGAAGTCGATTGAGATTCAGAAATACCTCTCAGACAAGCTGAGCGAGAAACGCTATCAGCACGTCCTTTCTGTCCAAGAGATGAGTCTTGATTTAGCACAGGTTCATGGAGCCAACAGTTGGCATGCCAATCTCGCTGCACTTTTGCATGATAGCGCAAAATGGATGAGTGTGCAGGAACTACACACGGAAATAAAACGCTACGAAATTCGTCTGGATCCGATCGAAAAGCAAAATTCATCTCTTTTGCATCCGTTTATCGGCGTAAAAATTGCAATAGAAAAGTTCGCTGTAACGGAACTCGAAATTCTTGAAGCCATTCGGAACCATACGACAGGTAGTCCCTCGATGGGTATTATTGCACAGATATTATATGTGGCAGACTTCGCAGAACCAACGCGGACCCATAAGGAGGTCGATGTCGTCCGGAAGTTAGCTTATACAGATTTACACCGAGCCGTGCACCATGTAGCGCGTGCGAAAATTGTGTATCTCTTAGAGAAAGGGGTGTTGATTCATCCGAATACGCTGCATACCTACAACAGGACATTAGAAGGTGGCGAGATTTAACACTCTCCGTCAAATGCCAAACGAACCTGACCGAACCGCAAAGGGGCAACGTCTTGATAGTACCAAAAACGTAAACCCAAGCAACGCGCCGGGCTGGTTCTACGGAAAGGCACGTCAAATGCCAAACGAACCTGACCGAACCGCAAGGAACAACGCCTTGATAGTACCCAAAACGTAAGCCCAAGCAACGCGCCGGGCTGGCTCTACGGAAAGGCCCGTCAAACGCCAAACGAACCTGACCGAACCGCAAGGAATAATTAAAAGATGGAAACCCAAAAGAATACGTTAGATATGGTGAAAGCTGCGGCAGCTGCCGCAATGAGTCGACGCGCACAGGACGGCGTCATTCTCGATCTGCGGGAACTTGATGGCTTCACGGATTTTTTTGCAATCTTTAGTGGCACCTCTGATATTCAAGTAGAAGGTATATCACAAGCCGTTATTGAGGAACTCGAAACGAACTGGGCACAGCGGCCTTGGCATCAGGAGGGCGAGCGCAAAGCAGATTGGATTCTCTTAGACTACGTCGACTTCGTCGTCCATGTTTTTCTGTCCGATAGGCGTTCCTACTATAACCTTGAACGCTTGTGGGCTGAGGCACATCAGATTGAATTGCCAGAACTCACGATGCCGATTCACCAAGAAACATGGGAAGAAGATATGGATCCCGATGGTGCGCTGGTTTTTGGTGAACAGGAGAAGACCGCGCCAGACGGATAAGTGCGTCTCGGCGAGATGCCTCGCCCCGAGCCCGGTAGGTGGGGTTTCTAACCGGGGTCCCCGCCCGTTACTGGGAAGGGGGGTTCCCACCCGTTACTGGGAAGGGACACTGGATCGCCGAAAAAAAGGCGTGGAACTCAATAATTTCTTGAAACTAAATGACCTTATAGCGGAAATACGGAATATTGTTCAGGTAGGTTAATCGATAGCGAAGAGGAGAACTGTGACGTTATCAGTGCCCCCGTAATCAAGGGCTTTGTTGAGGAGATTTTCTGACGCTTCTTCAATATTGCGGGACGCCATAATAATCTCAGCAATCTCATTATCGTTGACAATCATGTCATGCAAGCCATCGGTACATGCGAGAACGATGTCGCCTGGACCCAGTGGATAGGCATCAGCACTGACAGTCACAGTAGGCATCAGACCGACAGCCTGGGTGACAATATTGCGTTTCTCGTGAACGCGACTCTCTTCGGGCGTTATTTCGCCCTTTTCGACCATCTTTTGAACGAATGTATCATCTGTTGTTATTTGTGTGATCTTGCCATCGCGTAGCACATAAAGTCGGCTATCCCCGACATGGACATAGGTGAGGTAACTGAAGGTAACAAAGCCCGCGATGAGGGTAGTGCCCATACCGCGTGCCTTGCCACTGCTCTCCGCTGTGGTATAGATACGCTGATTCGCTTCCTCCGCGAGCTCGGTCAAAACCGCGAGTCTCTTCATGGGACCTAAATCGCTCTGTGGAGATGCTTGGGTTTTCGCCCACTCCTGAATAATCTCAAGAGCGATAAGACTCGCGACATCGCCGCTCTCATGCCCACTCATACCATCAGCGATGGCAAATAACTGGAGTTGCGTATCAAAATAGTATCGGTCTTCGTTTCTTTCACGAAGTTTACCTGTATCTGTTTTTGCTGCAAACTGCATCTTTCTATCGCTCGGGTCGTCTGTGGTTAAGAATATAAAAGGCTTATGAGTGCTGATTCAGGAAGGGACCAGATGCATTCACGAAAACCACATATTTTGTTTGGAGTGTCGACTGCATAGAAAAACGATGAAAGTAAGATACGGTTTCAAAATTCACAGCGAAAGTGAAAAAAAATATATTGGGTCGGTCATTTCAATTATATCGTATATGAATATGAATGTCCTAAATATTAATTATGCCAAAATTACACAAACACGTCAAATTAATAAATCACCTAAACTAAGGCGCGCTACAAATTAGAAAATTTCTGATTTTTCAAATGGCAATAGAACCCAAATTACTGCAATCCTTTCTTCGGAATTTGAGCATCTGCTATTAATTAAGGTAAATATGCACATAAAAAGGTTATCCACCAGTCCAAAGCACCATTTCTTCGGATATTACGGTATTAATCCGTGGGACACCACAACCACGTACCATCTCGCGTTAGAGACAGATTTTCATACACACCGTCCTCTACCCGAAGATAGAGCAACGGTTGGACTGATTCATCGCGAAACGCACGAATTTATCCCGCACGCTGAGACTGCCGCTTTTAACCTCCAACAGGGAAGTATGCTCCACTGGATAAACGGCAGCAAGAACGATGAACACGACGCTACCCGTGCGGAATTCACGTTTAACGATTGGGAAGATGGCATGCTCGTATCGCGTGCTTTAAATCCGAGGACGGGGACCATCCGAACAATTCAGGGCGCGATTGCGGCTGTGTCCCCAACTGCTCCACTCGCCATTGGGCTTAATTACGGACGAATGGCACACTGTCGTGCTGTTGTTGGCTACGCTACGCACACGAAATCCAGTGAGGTCACAGCACAACCCGAGGACGATGGCTTATATCAACTCAACCTCCAAGATGGGAGTTCGCAGCTTGTTCTCTCTATCGCAGAGGTCGTCCGAGCGAGCGGGGACGAACGGATGATAGGCAAACGTGCTTGGTTCAATCATGTTCTCTTTAATACAGACGGAACACGGCTGCTATTCTTCTGTCGGGTGCGTCGGGAAACAGGACACTTCACCTCGCTCTGGACAGTCAATCCGGATGGCTCTGATTTGGAAATGCAAATTCCATTCGACTATCGGGTGTCCCATTTCGACTGGCGGACGCCTACGCGGATTCTTGTCTCTTCAGATATATCTGGGGAGATGGGATTTGTTGAATTCACAGATGGGGTCAGAGACTTCACACCGATTGGACGCGGGGTCCTGCCGAGTGATGGACACGCTTCGTTCTCACCAGATCGCGAGTGGTTACTTTGTGATACTTACCCGCGTGGGACAGAACGTTTGGCACAACTGATGATTTACAATATTGCTGAAAACCGAAAAATTCTCTTAGGCGGATTCCATCACGAAGAACAGTTTGTTGGGGATATCCGATGCGATCTACATCCGCGCTGGGCACCCGATGGAAAAACGATTACCTTCGACTCAGTTCATGAAGGCTCCCGACAGATATATCTCGTGGAAATACCACATCAAATGGAGAGCGGTCCAGGGACCATAAATTAAAAAATGTTGCGAGATGATTGTTCTCATGAAAAAATTGGACGATTGCCAAGCATTGTAAGATGCCCCATTGCAAATGTTAGGGAGCATCGCGAGGCTATCGTTCTAACAACGGATCCGGCGTGGAAAGCTGTGAGTGATATTGATATTAACACGCAACATCCGCGCTACGTTGAGGGGAATACGCGGGCAGATATGGCTGCACTCGCGGACGCATGTACGGGTGAAGTGGTCTACGGTATCGGTGGAGGCTTGGCAATTGATACTGCCAAATATGTTGCTGCTGCAAAAGGAATCCCACTCGTAGCACTCCCTACCATTCTATCAACGGATGCTTTTCTTACGGATGCGACAGGCGTTAGAGAAAATGGGTGTGTCCACTATCTGCCCTCAAAAGCACCGGATACTGTGATTATAGATATGGATGTTTTGTGCAATGCCCCTGCCGCAATGCGAGCGAGTGGTGCTGCGGATGTTCTCTCAATCGCGACAGCGCTCTGGGATTGGCAGGAGGCAGAGAAGATGGGGGCAAATCCATCAAATCAACAACTGACACCACAGGCGATTGGCATAGCAAGTACGCTTCTCCAAACGCTTCTGGATAACGCACGGGAAATCGGGCGCGGGACGCCAACCGGTTTGAAACTCCTACTCGATCTGCTCTGTATGGAGGTCCAACTCTGCTATCAATGCGGACATAGCCGCGTTGAAGAGGGAAGCGAACATTACTTTGTCTATGCCCTTGAGAACCATTTGACACCCCCTGAAGAGGAATGTCCCGATACCGAGACGCTAAATGGGGAACCCCTCTTACACGGTGAATTGGTTGGACTTGGCATCCTCCTGATGGCTGTGTTGCAATCGCAACCTTGGACACAGTATCGTCACGCTTTGGAGTGTTTGCAGATTAACTATTTTCCATCGGCTGTTGCCCGTGATGCAATTGCCGAAACGCTTATTAACCTATCCGACTACGTCGCGCAACACCAACTTCCATATACCGTGGCGACATCTTTACGGATCACTCCCGATATTGCCGAACGGACGATACAAACCATATTAGATTAGGACTTACGCATTTTCTCTTAAAGTCCCCCTACCCCCCTGATAAGGGGGGATAAAGGGGGGTTGGGGATTTAGGGCGTTAAATCACGGAAATACGCTGTTTTTTATCCAATTTGCGTAAGTCCTGTTAGATTAAGCCTGAGGACATGGAGAAAAAAACGAAAATATGACATTAAACACGCAAATTTCCGAACTGCACAAGCAGGCACTCGTGATAGATTCGCATAACGATGCCATCGTGGCGCACATCCGGCGAGGGGTAGGGGTTGGGGCACCCAATCCCTGCGACGAAAACACCCAAAACGCCACAGATCCCGTTGGGACTATCGCTTACCTTCGCGGTCCCGTTCCACCGGAAGAGGAAGCCATAGGCATCCAACTCAACATACCGAAAATGCAGCAGGGCGGTATTGATGCTGCCTTTTTTGCTGTTGACGTGACACGCGCATGGAAAAATCATCTCGCCTATGCGTTAGATGCCTTCGGATGGTTCGAGACAGAAGTGACAGCAAACGCCGATGACATCTGTATCGCACGGAAGGCAAGCGACATCCGAGAAGCGAAAGCCTCTGGCAAGCTCGCTGCGGTTCTTGTGATTGAAAATAGCGAAGCCGTTGAAAGAAGTCTTAACATTCTCCGATCGCTCTATACGCTTGGAGTGCGCTCAATTGGATTAACCCATAATCTGAATACGTGGGCATCGACAGGAAATGATGAAGAGGATCTGGGCGGTGGCTTGACGCGATTCGGTATGGCATTGGTCAAAGAGATGAATCGCCTTGGAATGCTTGTGGATGTTTCCCATATTAGTGAGCGTGGATTTTGGGACGTTCTGGAGCTCTCGGAACACCCTGTCATCGCATCCCATAGCAACTGCAAGACGTTGTGTCGGCACCCGCGGAACCTCAGCAATGAACAATTAAAGGCTTTAGCCGCTAACGGCGGCGTTGTCGGTATTACTTTTGTTCCGGGATTTATCACCACTGATGGGTGGACGAAGATGCCGCCCTTGGCGCAACTCCTCAATCATTTCGCCTACGCAATTGACATCGCTGGCATCGATCATGTTGGCATCGGATCAGATTTTGACGGGGGTGGCGACCTACTCAAGGATGCCAGTGAGTTCATCAAGATTGCTGAAGGTTTAAGCGATCGTGGTTATTCTGACGAAGATATCCGAAAAGTGTTGGGCGAGAATCACCTACGCGTTTTTGAGGCTGCGTGCGGATGAGGTAAGGGTGTCGGAGATAGACTGCCACACCTCATCTACAGTAATTTTTTTCATACAGATATTATCTTTACATTTATCCGTGAATTGCTTACAAGGGCTGCAGGGCACATCGTGGCGGATCGTTTGATGCAACCCACCGAGCGGTTGAAAGCGGATATGATTGCCGGGACCGAACAACGATACAGTGGGCGTTCCGACCGCTGCGGCGATGTGCATCGGACCGGTATCATTTGTGAGGAAGAGATCGCACTTTTCAATACAGGCAGCTAACTCCCGAACCTGAAGATTGCCAGCGAACGGGACAGCACGTGCATCCATCAGATTCGCGACAGTGTGCACGAGGTCCGCTTCCTTTGGTCCTCCAAAAATCAGGACCTCGGCATTGAAGTGCCGAACCAGTCTGTCCCCAATAGCTGCGAAGCGATCGGGCATCCATTCGCGCAACTGCCACCCTGCCCCCGGAAAAATCCCTACCTTTAAACCCATCTCTGGGATACCCACAGCATCAAATCGCTGTGAAGCATCTGTGCGTTCAGATTCATCAAGAAACACTTCAAGCCTTTGATCTACGGCTGGGATTCCGACTGCCTGCAACAGATCAAGGTAGTGTGTTGTGGCATGCTTGTTCCCCTGCTCAGGGACCCGAACAGTACACAGGGCACCTTTACCAACGCGCTCGGCGGCACCGCTGCAATACATCAGCAGCTCCGTCCGGAACTTCCGCTGTAGATCGATAGCCATCGTGAATTTGCGTTCACGTAAGACGCGGAGGGTCCGCAACATCTCGCGGGTATCCTTGTGCTTCGCGCCCCGATCAAACGTAATTATCTCATCGAGGTGTGGATTTTCTCGGAGGACATCCGCCGACTGTTTTCCTACGAGCATAGCGATATAGGCATCCGCGAAATGGGCACGCACCGCTCGAATAGCGGGTGTTGTCAGCACAATATCGCCAAGGGAACTAAGACGAATGAGCAGTATTTTTTTTTCTAATAATTCGCAAGGCGTTAAATGAGGTAGGTTGTGCATGAACGTCCCTTCCTCTAAGGTCGCCTGCTTGTTTTTGCGAATCAACGCTGAATGCGCGTGTGGCATTCAGCGGGGTGTTTCTGCGTATTGTTGCAGGCTGCCGTCATTTTAAGGTTTCTGTGAGGTTTTCAAGTCGGCTTACAAGGCAACTTGCATTCGATCACCCGTTTTTCAAAATTATTTAACGCCGCTTCAACCAACCCATCTATATCCAAACTCGATTCTGCGTCCGCTAATTCCGTGAGCGATGCCCGGGTAGCCGGATGCTTGGGGACAAAGAGAGAGCAACAATCCTGATGTGGACGTGTGGATACGTCAAAAGTACCGATCCGCTGTGCTTTTTCGATAATTTCAGCCTTGTCCTCGCCAATAAGTGGACGCAAAATTGGGAGTTCGGCAATCGCTTCAATCGTTCTGAGGTTTGTTAAAGTTTGGGAAGCGACTTGTGCGAGACTTTCGCCAGTGACGAGTGCCTCTGCATTCGCCAGGGTCGCAATGCGCTGCGCAATTCGGGTCATCATTCGCCGATACAGCACCACTCGGAAGGGCGCCGGGGTCGCAGCGACGATGACCTGCTGGAGTTCAGCGAATGGAACCAGATAAAGCGTGCTCCGATAGTTTGATACCCCTAAAATCTCAACGAGTTCAATCACCTTCTCCAAAGAGGCTTTATCGGTATACGGGTAGCTGTAAAAGTGAATAAAAACGGCTTTCGCACCACGTTTTATCATCTGCCATGCCGCAACGGGGGAATCAATGCCGCCGGACAGCATAACGAGCACTTTACCACTCACACCGACAGGCAACCCACCAATCCCTGGAATCTTCTCGGTGGAAATATACGCCGCATTATGGGTTATTTTCACCCAGCAAACTAAATCGGGAGTATGCATATCCGCTCTCATCCCTGTTTCCTGGACGAGATAACCACCGACCTCTGCACTCACCTGCGGAGAGGTTAACGGAAACGTTTTATCTGTCCGTCGGGTCTCGACTTTAAGGGATTCGTAAGCATCATTTTGGATGTGCCGGAGGGCAGCCGCTTTAATAGCCGTGATGTCTCTTTCGGTCCGACAGGCGAGTTGAAAATAAGCGATACCCATAATCCCCTGCAGCCGTCTCTTAACTTCCGTGATGTCAACCTTTTGTCCGAGATGCACAAGAATTCTATCGTGAAGTCGCTCTACCTCGGCATATCCCGTGCCCCGCAAGGCAAGCTTGATGTTATTCACAAGGCGTTTCTCAAAAAACACTCTGTTTTTGCCTTTGAGTCCGACTTCGGCATAATGAACACTAAATAAGTCTTCCATCTTTTTAATTAATTGCTCCTATGCTGTGCTTCTCTTACGCGCAGGCTCCGGGTCTAATACTTGGTCAACCTTGAGTTGAGGACAGGTTCGTAGTAGTGCGATTTATCGCACGTCCCAGGCAATGAATCATCTCCCTACTACAAACGGATAGACCTATTATGGTGGATCCTAAAAATAGATAGACACGATTCCCCCCTGATAAGGGGGGTTAGGGGGGTTGGGTTCTGGTTAAAGGTGTCTAAATAATTCTAAAATCTACCATAGTTGAAACTTGACGAAAGAGCACAAACCCACCTCATTTAACCGCAAGGAATAGTTAAAATAGCATCTGTTAAACTAAAATGAAGTTTTGCAACGTTCCCCAACGCACCACTCCCATGCCTCGCGACAAATTCTTTACCCGCTTCCACGACTTGATACGAACCTCTCGGCAAACAAATCTCATATTTTTCGGACAAGGTGTCCATCGCCTTCAGAAAAACATCTCGAGCGATGATAGAGGCGGCAGCAACGGCAATGTCCCGTTCCGCTTTTGGGACCTCTATTATCTTAATGTCCAAGTGGTTATCACTGGAAATTCCACCTTGAAATGGAACAGACGCATCTCGTTGAAAACGGGGTTTGCCGCCCGTACGTTGGCGGAGTTCCCGCGTGGTGAGGTCGTCCTTAGAAAATTTGTCAACAAGCGCGTGCGTCGCACCCACCCGAGCCGCTAAAGTATGAATGGCTTCTGCATGGAGCGATGCCAGAAGGTGATTTAAGTTTTGTCCTCGCCTCCGGAAATCGGTATAAAGGGAATTATACGCCTCGGGCATCCTTTCCACGACAACGATATGCCTTTCATAGCGATCGCGCATCACTTCAGCAAGCTCCCGAATACGGCGATTCGACAGCGTTTTCCCATCAGCAATTCCCAAATCGGAGAGGGTTTCTCGACAGTCTGCATCCACATAAACGGCTGCGACGACGAGCGAACCAAAATAATCACCCTTTCCGGCTTCATCCGTCCCGACCCATGCGTCCCAATTGTGTATTGTGCTCATTGTGTTTCTGTCTCGGTCCTGTTCTTATACTGAATGCCGAAGTGCAGCGAATTCAGTAACCTGTGCGCCGACCGCTTTAACGCGCGCCGTCAATTCAGCATCGTATAAATTACCGTCCGCATCAAACGCCTCAGACGAGTTCGGGATTGATACATCGTTCGGGACAACCCATGCGTGAAGGGCAGTGCCTACCGTCCGCAACATAGAAAGCGCGTTCACCGCACCCATGCGGCCCCCGGAGACACCGATGAGTCCGATGACCTTATTCTCAAATTCATCGAATCCCATCAGATCGAGGGCACTTTTAAGGACACCGCTGAAGCTCCCGTGATATTCAGGCGATCCGAGAAGTATACCCTGTGCGCGTTTCACCTTTTCCCGTAACTTGAAAACCCCAGGTGGGTAGTCACTTTCGCTCGCCACAGAACCTTGGAAGACGAGGTCGTATTCGCCGAGTTCAAGCAACTCGACCTCGGCACCTGCGGCTTTCGCTGCGGAGAGGGCAATTTGGAGCGCAGCATGCGTCGAGCTGCCTTGTCGCAGACTCCCACAGATGGCAACAACATAGATAGATCGATCATCGGTACTCTTCATTTCGGCATCCCTTTCAGAAAATATAAAGTGGGGTAATCCTCGTCAATTCACCTGCTATAAATATATTGAAGAAACACCCAAGCAAATAAACCCTACAGGACTCAAGCGTTTTTTTTACACATCTTAGCATACCACAGAAATCAGGGTATGTCAAAGGAATTTTATCCATTTCCATCGGAAATTACGCGCAGGTGGGTTTTCCTTGACCTATTTAAGTTTTTTGGTGTATCATATTCTCATGTGTTAAAACGCGGGTCTCTTTTTGAGGTTCGCACGGTATGTTAATTTTGTTTTAGACCTGAGGAGGTTTACCTGTGCGTTTAATCTTGTATCTATTTGCCGTTGCCGTCCTAATGGTAGGCAGCGCGCTCACTACACACGCCGTAGTCCAAGACGATGGCTTAATCCTTTACTTCAGTTTCGATGACGCGACAAACGGAACAGTTATGGATGAAACAGGCGGCGGAAATGATGGGGCAATTGATGGAGCAGAGATTGCCACCGATCAAGTCGTCTATGGCAACGGATCGTTGTTATGTGATGACGGTAATGACGGTGTATCGGTCGACTCTTTTCCAGCATTAGAAGAGTATACAGACAATTCCTATCTCTTCTGGCTCAATTTCACCGATGTGAATTCCGGGGCATGGAATCAAATTATAGCAAAAAAAGCACCCGGTTCTGACCGTTCTCCCGGGATATGGACCTGTAACCGCGCCAGTTTGCATATCCACTACCGGTTCAATCCCGGCAACCAAGGCACCCTCTGTGCAGGTCCCGATGGAGAAGATGACGAATTTGCAGTCGGCGACTGGCATCACATCGCAGGGGTCAAAGAGGGTGACAAGTTGAAGTTCTATGTCGATGGAGAAGAAGTCGTGGAACAGACTGTTCCGGCGAGCCACGCACAGGGTGCAGAAAAACTCTATATCGGTAAAACGGGGTATGCCTCGGCACTCTTTTATATCGATGACCTTTATGTCTACGATAGAGCCGTCAGTGCTGATGAGGTGGCAATTGTCATGGACGGTGGTCTTCTCACGCCTGTGGAACCCCAAAACAAACTCGCTACCACGTGGGGACACCTGAAAACACGTCGTGATTAATTTCACATCACAAAATGTGGGATGGCTTTCATGACGTCCCACATTTATTTTTCCATCTGTGCCTACCTGCAGGAACGAGTGCCGACTCGCGCCGCTTTCCCCAAATCAAAGAAAATCGTGAAAACTAAATCATCCGATGTTGATGCAGATTTTTCTTGACATATACCTGTTCTTTCTTTATCATCAATTTCTTCAGATTTGGAAACTCCAACCTTTAGGTTGGAGAGGAAAATCTACCTCTTTTTTCTCTTGACAAAACTTGTCAAAATGTGCTACACTTAATATCAGCACTTGGTTAGGAGTTCTACCTCTCTCAATCTCTGGGAGAGTCCTAACCGACCTCGTAGAACAGGTCTTGAGTGCGAAGTGCGATACCACTTAAAACTACGTAGGAATGCACGCGACCGACGCGTGGAAGTAAGAAACCCGGTCAACTGTTTGTGCATTCCGCCCTTCTGCTTAAAAAAGGTGTCTTTTTAGACACGGGGGCGGCTTAGTTCCCCTTGTGGAGTAGACGTAAGACCTTCTTATGAAGGCGAACTACGATGAAGCACAAGCCCCACGCTTTAGCGTGTGGGTGCTATTGACAATACCTAATGGGTTAAAGCGCGGCTCTCTTTTTGAGATTCGCACGGCACGTTAATTTCGCTTAGACATGAGGAGGTTACTCATGCGTTTAGTTATGTATGTACTCGCCGTTGCCCTATTAATAATAGGCAGCGCACTCACCACAGATGCCGCAAACGTCCAAGATAAAGGTTTAATCCTTTACTTCAGTTTCGATGAAGCAAAAGGTGGGAAACTTGTAGATGGAACGGGTGGCGGAAATGATGGTGAAATCGTTGATGGGGGGAAGATTGACAAAGGTAAAGGAAAGTACAAAGGCGCGATGTTATTTGAAAAAGGCGTGGACAGTGTGACAGTCGATTCCTTCAAAGAATTAGAAGATTATACGGACAACTCCTATCTCTTCTGGCTCAACTTTACGGATCCGAACTCTGGTGGCTGGGATCAAATTATTGCGAAAAAGGCACCCGGTTCTGACCGTTCACCCGGTATATGGACCTGTAACCGTGTCCCGCTGCACATCCATTACCGGTTTAATCCGGGTAACGCCGGCACGCACTGCGCGGGCCCCGATGGAGAAAACGATACATTTGAGGAGAACGAATGGTATCACATCGCAGGGGTCAAAGAGAAGGCCGAGTTGAAGTTCTATGTCAATGGAGAAGAAGTTGTGAAAATCGCTGTCCCGAAGGATCACGCCCAAGGTGCAGAGAAACTTTACATCGGTAGAACGGGATATAACGCCGCGAAGTTCTGGATCGACGATCTCTACGTCTACGACAGAGCCGTCAGTGCTAAAGAGGTTACAGAAATTATGGACGGTAAACTACTTCCTGTTGAACCTGCCGACAAACTTGCCGCTACGTGGGGACAACTGAAAAAGCGTCGTGACTAATTTCACACCCTGAAATGTTGGGACGGCTCCCATGCCGTCCCACACCTACTCTCTCATCGGCGTCCGTTTGCACATCAATGCCGTCTACTCCCCGCAATGAAAACCTTAATCACCTTCTTCGCTCTACTCATTTCGCTTTCATCTATGCAAGGATGGGGCGATGCTGAACGGGAACTCAACGACAGACTTGAACGTGGGGTGCGCCACCTTGACGCGGAACGGTACGACTTGGCACTCGCCGAATTTCAAAGCATCCGAAAAGAATTTGCGACATCAGAGAGCGTTGGGAGTCTCGCCGAATGCTATATCGGTATTGTTTATCAGGAACTCAACAGTTTAAGCGCGGCGGTGTCGGCATATCAGAGGGCTTTGGCACTAAAAGCACCGCAGGATGTGCATGGCACCGCACATCTTCATTTAGGCATCGTTTACAAGTCCCAAGGCAAATTGACGCATGCCGAAAACCATCTCAAACAAGCACTCGCACTGCTCCCTGAAACCGCAGAAGGACACATCCATCTCGGTGATGTGTATGTGCTCCAACACCGGTTGAATGTCGCTGAAAACGCTTATCGTGAGGGTATCCGTTTAAATCCGGATCATACTGAATCCTATTACGGACTCGGGAGGGTGTCAGAACTGCAGAATCGTCTACAACAGGCAATGAAATATTACGATGCCGCGCTCGTGCGAAATCAATATCTGTCGCAGGCACACTACCGGCGCGCACTGACTTATCGGCGGCTTGGGAACAGTGAGCAAGCCGCGGCGGCTATGACACAGTTCCAACACCTGAAAACTTATGAGGATACAGTCCATCAGTATCGGGAGGCACTCTATACAAATCCGAACCTACCGATGTTATACATCAAATTAGGGGCACTTCACGAGGCGTATGACAATTTAACGGCAGCGGTTCGGGTTTACGAAACCGCTACGCAGGTGCATCCGTCCTTTTTGCCAGCATACACGCATCTCGGTGAAGTCTTCATCAAACAGCGTGCCTTTGAAAAAGCGGCATTGGCATATCAGAAGTCCGCAGAAATCGCACCAAACGACTCACAGGTATGGCTGAAGTTAGGAGTTATCTATATCAACCAACAGCAGTTTGATCCAGCGATTGCAGCGTTCAAGCGTGCGATTGTTGTAGATAACACAGCAGAAGCCTATAACAACTTGGCACGTCTTTATGCGGGACTCGGTAAAGAGATGCAACAGGCAATTGACTTAGCAAAGCAGGCTGTCTCCTTGGAACCGACTGCAAGATACTACGATACACTCGCATACACCTACTACCGCAACACACAATATGCGGAAGCTTCGGAAGCGATTCATCGTGCCCTCGCGCTGGCACCAGATGTAGACGCATATAACAAACTCCTATTAAAAATTCAAGCGGCACAAAAGGAAAAATAGATGCAAAAAGGAATATGTATCGGCTCATTACCCGGTAACGCAACGGAAGCACGGTTTAAACTTGCGAAAGAAGCCGGTTTTGACGGTGTTGAAATTAATACCCTCGTAGATGATGCCGACCGCCACGAGACAAAAGCGATCGCGATACACCATCAATTGGAAGTGTTCAGTGTGATGAATAGCAAACACTGGGCATGTCCACTTTCCGATGCCGACGACACGGTTCGGGCTGAATCGCGAGACGGAATGCTTGACTCCATAGCGACCGCAACGGCTGTCGGGGCAGACACGGTGCTACTCGTTCCAGCTGTCGTCAATGAAGCGACCCACTATGAAGCGGCGTATGAACGTTCACAAGCAGAAATTCGCAAATTAATTCCAGAGGCAGCAGAAAAAGGCGTTACGATCGCCATTGAGAACGTTTGGAATAAATTTCTACTCAGTCCGATGGAATTTTCGCGGTATCTCGACGAATTTGAGGATGAAACCGTAACAGCCTATTTTGACGTGGGTAACATCGTGTTGTATGGGTATCCACAGCACTGGATCCGATCTCTTGGGAATCGTATTTCTAAAGTACATATCAAGGGATTCAATGCAAATGAGACCCGGTTCACCTATCTGATTGAAGACTGCACAATCGATTGGAATGCTGTCATGGCAGCACTTGAAGATATCGGATATGACGACTACATGACTGCAGAGCTCCCCGTTGACGGTGACAATCCAGAAGGCAGGGTGCATAGTATCAGCGATGATATGGACAGGATTATCGCTGGAAACGTTTAACCCGAATCCCAAAAATACGAACGCAATTGGAAAGTATTCTACGAAATAAATGGAAGTTATTATTCAACCAACTTATGCGCAGCTGGTAGCGGTTTCAGCGGAAATTATCCGCGGTGCGCTCCTAAAAAAGCCGAACCTCGTTTTGGGACTTGCTACCGGTAGCACACCCATTGGACTTTATGAAGCCTTGGCACGGATGCACAAAACGGAGGGACTCGATTTCTCAGCCGTGACGACTTTTAACTTAGATGAGTACGTCGGGATTCCACGGAGCCATCCGTATAGTTACCACACCTTCATGGAGACCCACTTTTTTAATGCCGTTAATATTCCCGCCGAGAATCGCCATATCCCCCAGAGCACGGCTGTAGAACACGAGGAATTTTGTGAGCAGTATGAAGCCGCAATTGTCAACGCCGGTGGCATTGACATCCAAGTTCTCGGTATCGGAAAAGATGGACATATCGGTTTCAATGAACCGAGTTCATCTCTGGGATCTCGGACTCGCATTAAGACTTTGACGCAGGGGACGCTCGAGGCAAACGCTCCACATTTCGGAGGAACCGTGGACGCGGTACCAAAAATGGCGATTACGATGGGAGTAGGCACAATCATGGAGGCAAAACAGTGTCTGCTGCTGGCAAACGGCGGATCGAAAGCCGAGGCGATTGCTCACGCCGTGGAGGGACCTATCACAGCGGAAGTGCCAGCATCGGTGTTACAGATGCATCCCCGAACGGTTGTCATCATTGACGAAGCAGCGGCTTCCCAATTGAAACGCGTCGCGTATTATAAACAGGTTTATGCCAACAAGCAGAAGCTCTTATCCGACGGATATTATGGTAAACCTGAAAAATAAGCAGACATTTACCCAGGTCCGGTAGGTGCGGTTTCTAACCGCACCGATTCCGAAGTCCCCACTTAATTGTAGACTTTACCATAAATTTTCGCCGCGTTAAATTAAGGGGCTTGAATACGCCAGGTAAGCATAAAAAGACGTAAAATAGGACACTGGAACAATTCTACTCGTCAGCAAGACCGTATTCTTTTGCTTTCCGTTGGATTGTTCGTCGGCTGACTTTGAGAATTTCTGCTGCTTTTGCCTTGTTATTGTCCACGGATTCGAGAGTAGCGCGCAGGACTTCTCGGTTAATCTCATCGAGCGACATACCGACTTCTACATTTAACCCTTGCCCACCGTTATTCGCACCAACTTGCCAGACATCAGGAACCGTAGGGGCTGGGTCACCCAACCCGTAATTTGAAAACGCTGTTCCGGTTGCTTTGAGAATGCGTTCGGGCAGGTGAATCTGCTGGATTGTCGGTTGATTGGACATAACAACCATACCTTCAATACAGTTTTTCAATTCGCGCACATTTCCTGGCCAATCGTATTTCATCAACGTTCTGACTGCCTCCGGCGCTATCGTTATTGGAGATTTGCCGTTCTGTTGGCTAAACTCTTCAAGGAAATCTTTAACGAGTAACGGCACATCTTCAATGCGTTCCTGAAGTGTTGGAAGGTAGATAGGCACGACATTAAGCCGATCATAGAGATCTGGGAGGAATTCTCGTCTGCTGGAGGCGGTTTCTAAATCGTGGTTCGTGGCACACACAACACGGACATCAACCTGAATCGTCTTGTCGCCACCGACCCGTTCAAATTCACGTTCTTCGAGAACACGCAAGAGGCGTGCTTGATTGGATGGACTCAGTTGTGAGATCTCGTCAAGAAATAGGGTCCCACCATGTGCAAGCTCAAAGCGTCCGATGCGTTGATGATACGCCCCACTAAATGCCCCACGTTCGTGACCAAAGAGTTCAGATTCTGCGAGGTTTTCGTTTAACGTTGCGCAATTGAAGGCAATAAGAGAACCCCGTCGTAAACTGCGATGATGGATCGCACGGGCAACCAATTCTTTGCCTGTCCCTCGCGCACCGTATATCATTACAGTCGCTTTTGTGGGTGCGATCTGTGTAATCATGTCGCGAATTTTCGTGATCTGAGGCGACTTGCCTGTAAGGCGGCGTAATCCTTCTTTCTCATCTATTTGCGATTGTAATTGCCGATTTTCAAAAGCGAGGCGTTGGTTTTCCAGCGTCCGCTGCAGCAGTGCCGCCAGATGGACAGGATTAACCGGCTTCGGTAAAAAAAACGTGTCTTTATATGCCAGCATCGCTTTGATACCAATATCGGTTTCCAGAATGTTAGGCTCCGTAATAAAAATTACACCGACATCAGGTTGATGCTGTGCCGCAGCCTCAAGCAGCGTCAATCCATCAATCCGTTCCGCTCTCAATTGGGCAATGAGAATATCTACCTTGAGTTGCTCAATATGATGAAACGCTTGATACATATTCCCTGTAACCACAAGACGCAACCCTTGACCTGCGAGTGTTTCGCAAACAAGTTCCCGTTCCGTCCTGTCGGCATCTACAATAAGTACTGTTTTTTCCGTGTTCATAGAAAATATTCCCAATTTTCCACTCAAGGTATTTTTATTTCATTAAAAAAATATTTGTTTAAAATTTTGAATTCAGGTAAACTATTAAAATCATAGTATACGATGGAATTATACGATTTGATACGAAGAATTTTATTTCCACTTTTCCGGAGGAATGAATGGACAAAAAGCTCAGCTCACTATATAGACTCGGTGGGCTTACTGGCGGCTTGAGCGGCTTTCTCATGCTCGCATCAAGTATTTGGTTTATTTTTGGTTTATCAACTATTTCTTCACTCCCGTCAACGGAACAGTTTGAACTTATCGGAAGAATCGGGGTTTATCACGGAATCGGGGTCGTTTCAATCGTTTTACTTGTGCCAACGCTATTAGCGGGGTATGGTTTACTTTCTTCAGATGCTGGTTCACGAAGTACGCTGGGAGCAAGCTTCGCTATCCCTTGGCTTGCCATAGAATTGATAGCCCACTGTTCACAAACTGCTCCACTAAACTCCCTATCCGAACTTGCCGGCGAATCAACGACCGCTGCAATTAGCACGTCCCTCTACGCATTGTGGGCAGAGTGGGGCGAAGCCCTCTTTATGACAGGTGCGTTCCTCTGTGCACTCCTTGCAATTTGTTACGGTTCCGCACTCCATTCATGGGGAAATCCGGTTGCAGGTTATCTGTTCTTTGCGGCAATGATCGCCTTTCCAGTGGGTATTCTTTTAGGACAGGGGATACAACTACATGTGCTTATCCGAGGCATCGCGTTCCTATTCTTTGGAGGCGTTTTGATACAAGCACCACATGAAGACGAGATATAGTGGACAACAGAATGAAAGCAACCGCCATTGTCCAGTAAGATTTTAATAGAACCTTACCCTATGCCTCATCCTCGTTTAGCAATCTCTCCAGCTCTGCCAGGATATCTTCTTCGTCGCTTTCTGCTTCCGTGGTGTCTGCCTCCAGTGTTTCCAAATCGGATCGAAATTCTATAAGGTTACTGAGATAACGTTCACGCGTAATATTTTCTGCCTCACCGTGTTCCTCACGTAAACATTCGCCACAGAACTCCCCAATCTGTTGAATTCCAGTGTCAATCTCTTGCAATGCTGTCGCTGTATCGTCCTCTTGCAAACGCAATTCTGCTTTGGCGATGCTGTGCATCATGAGCATGTAACCCTTGTACTGATAACTCCGCCACGCGATTTCCGATGGCGCACATTCGCGTGCCAAATTTGTTACTGCAAGATTCGTAGCGGTATCGCGCTGGACATCTTTCCACCGTTTAATACCCGCGAATAGGAGATAACGGGTATAACGATGAAAAGATTCCTCAAAAAGGATTTCCCATTCCTCCGATTCCAATTGAAACCCCTCACGGGTTCCATGCGCTTCTTCATACCCTCGCAACTTTGCGAAGAAGTAATCGTAATAGGAATCTACACCGTGCGGACGCATACCATCGGGACGACCGGTCGCATAAATGCGCGAGATAGTGAAGGCATTCGGTTGCACAATGACGACTTCCCTGCCATCCTCAATTTGCAGAACACTCACAGGACGTTCTTCATCAAGGTTGAGCGACTCAAGTATTCGGTCGAAGGTGTGAACCCATCGGGTGTTTCTCTGTATAGAATCATTCGCCATTTTTTAATTGTTCCTTGCGGATAAGTAATTGAAAACTATTAAAGCAACTGAAAATAATCTTGGAGTGGCGTGACTGTAATATCTCCTCGCTGCAACGCGTCAATGGCGTTAACAGCCGCAGCTGCACCGGGTATGGTTGAGAAGATCGGGATGTCATGTGCTATCGCCATTTCGCGAATGAGGAGCTCATTCGGGCGATGTAAGTCACCCGTCGGTGTGTTGATAATGAGGTCCACCGCATGATTTTTGATGTAATCATGAATCGTCGGTCTCCCTTTACCGATACTGAAGACCAGCTCTGACTCCATTCCATTGCGAAGGAGTACCTTTGCGGTGCCGTGCGTCGCGATAAGCTCAAAGCCCATGTCCGTTAGTTTCTTGGCGATGAAGATAATGGCACGCTTGTCTTTGTTTCTCACACTGATAAAGACCTTACCACCGAGCGGTAATGTATAACCACACGCCTTCTGTGCCTTCGCAAAGGCGCGGGAAACATCGGTATCAATTCCCATAACCTCTCCGGTCGATTTCATCTCAGGACCCAGGCGCGTATTTGAACCCGGGAAGCGGTTAAAGGGAAATACCGGCGCCTTGACGCTGAAATACGCAGGCTCAATTTCGTTCGTAAATCCAAGCTCAGCGAGGGTCTTGCCAGCCATCACACGTGCCGCGAGTTTCGCTAATGGCACACCAATGGCTTTACTCACAAATGGAATGGTTCGCGATGCCCGTGGATTCACTTCAAGCACATAAATCTCATCGTTCTTTATCGCGTATTGAACGTTCATTAAGCCACGCACATTTAAGGCTTTCGCCAAGGCGTAAGTAAAGGTTTTGAGATTTTCGATCTGTTCATCTACGAGTGTATAGGGCGGCAACACGCAATCACTGTCCCCTGAATGGATGCCAGCCTCCTCAATGTGCTCCATGATACCACCGATAACCGTCAAGTCTCCATCGGATATCGCATCAACATCCACTTCAATCGCTTCTTCAAGATACTTATCAATGAGTACAGGGTGTTCAGGTGACGCTTGAACAGCGGAGTGCATGTATTCGTGCAGGAGTTCTTCATCGTAAACGATCTGCATGGCGCGTCCGCCTAAAACATACGACGGACGCACGATAACGGGATAGCCGAGTGCCGCAGCAATCGGGGCAGCTTCCTCACTTGATGTCGCAGTTCCGTTGGGTGGTTGCATTAACCCGATGTCGTCTAAAACCGCTTTGAAAAGACGCCGGTCCTCAGAACGGGCTATGTCCTCAGGACTCGTGCCGATAATCGGCACGCCAGCATTTTTGAGCGCAATCGCCAAGTTCAGCGGTGTCTGCCCACCAAACTGAACAATAACACCGGATGGCTTCTCTTTGTGATAAATGTTGAGAACGTCTTCACAGGTTAAGGGTTCGAAGTAGAGCCGATCGGAGGTGTCATAATCGGTACTAACGGTTTCTGGGTTGCTGTTTACCATGATGGTTTCATAACCATCGGCTTTGAGCGCAAGGGCGGCATGAACACAACAGTAGTCGAATTCGATCCCCTGACCAATACGATTCGGACCGCCCCCAAGTATCATGATTTTGGATTTATCGGACGGACGCACCTCATCTTCACTCGAACAGGTCGAATAATAATAAGGCGTTTCTGCTTCAAACTCCGCAGCACAAGTGTCAACAGTTTTGAAAGTTGCGTTAACCCCGAGCTCCTTCCGACATTCGCGAATCGTTTCTTCAGGAACGTCGTAGATATCCCCCAACTGCCGATCCGAAAATCCAAACCGTTTTGCCTGCTGGAGAAGTTTTTTCGTGAACTCTCCATCTGTTTCGGGTTTTTCTAAATGTTGATCTATAGAGTGGCGGGCATCCGGTGCGGACAAGGTGTTTTCAAAATCAACGATTTCCTTCATGTTGTAGAGGAAAAATGGATCAATGTGTGTGTAAGCGTAAATTTCCTCAATGCTCATCCCCCGTGCAAGGGCAGCTTTAATATAAAAAATCCTTTTGACGTTCGGAACGCTCAACTTGCTCGGTAACTCAGAAAATGGGAGTTCCTCAAGTGGATGGTTATCTAAACCGTGCCATCCCGTCTCCAACGATCGCAGTCCTTTTTGTAACGCCTCTTTAAAGGTTCTTCCGATAGCCATCGCTTCGCCGACAGATTTCATCTGTGTTGTGAGTGTCTCATCCGTCCCTTGGAACTTTTCAAAAGCCCATCTCGGAATCTTGACCACCACGTAATCAATAGTCGGTTCAAAGCAGGCAGGCGTCTCGGCAGTGATATCGTTAGGAATCTCATCTAAATTGTAACCGACAGCGAGTTTCGCTGCGATTTTCGCAATTGGAAACCCAGTCGCTTTTGATGCAAGTGCAGAACTCCGAGAAACGCGGGGGTTCATCTCAATCACGACCTGTTTGCCAGTCTTTGGATCAACAGCAAATTGGATATTGGAACCGCCTGTGTCCACACCAATCTCACGAATAATCTTAATCGCTGAGTCCCGCATCAGTTGATATTCTTTATCCGTCAACGTTTGGATGGGTGCGACAGTGATACTATCACCCGTGTGGACGCCCATAGCATCGACATTTTCAATCGAGCATATTATGACGACATTGTCCGCACCATCGCGCATAACTTCCAACTCGAATTCCTTCCACCCAATGACAGACTCTTCAATCAGCAGCTCATTGATTGGACTCAGGGCAAGCCCTGACGTGACCATTTTCTCGTATTCTTCGATGTTGTAAGCGATACCCCCACCTGTCCCACCAAGCGTAAACGCAGGACGGATGATCGCTGGAAATCCGATCTGTTCAACGAGCGCAAGTGCCTCTTGGACCGAGTGGGCAATACCGCTCTCCGGGACTGCCAATCCGATTTTTGTCATCGCCTCTTTGAAAAGCGCCCGATCCTCTGCCTTTTGGATAGCAGGCAACTTCGCACCAATGAGTTCAACCTCATATTCGTCTAATACACCAGATTCTGCGAGTTCAACAGACACGTTCAAAGCCGTTTGCCCACCGAGTGTTGGCAGCAACGCTTGCGGACGCTCCTTGGCGATTATAAGCGCCACTGTGTCCGCTGTAATCGGCTCAATGTAGGTCCGATCGGCGAAATCCGGATCTGTCATGATGGTAGCAGGATTGCTATTCACAAGCGTAATTTCGTAACCTTCCTCTTTAAGTGCCTTACACGCCTGCGTTCCGGAGTAATCAAACTCACACGCCTGTCCGATGATAATCGCACCGGATCCGATAATTAAGATTTTCTTTATGTCTGTTCGTTTTGGCATTTTTTAAACTATCAAATCTGTTCATCGCTCCCTGTGCAAGCCTCTATAGGCTTGCAGGACAATGTTTCGCGATGGTTTTCGGTGGAGTCCAACTGCCCCTGGGTTCTGAAAAGTTTCAGTCAGGCCAACTCGGTTCAATTTAACCAGATCCCTGCCCGAAACGAAGTGGCGGGCAGCCCAGAGCACATCGTTAAGAGTCCATCATTTCTGTAAAACGCGAGAAAAGATAACTCGCATCGTGTGGACCCGGCGATGCTTCTGGATGATACTGGACAGAAAAAATGGGATACTCCCGATGTTCTATCCCTTCAAGGGTGTCATCATTCAGATTGATGTGTGTAACCTCAACACTATTCGGTAGTGAATCGATATCAACGCAGAATCCATGATTTTGTGAGGTAATTTCGACGCGATCGGTCTCAAGGTATTTGACGGGTTGGTTCGCACCTCGGTGCCCAAATTTCAGTTTAAATGTTTTCCCACCGAGCGCGAGTCCGAGCAGCTGATGTCCTAAGCAAATGCCGAAGAGCGGTTTTTTGCCTATGAGCGTTTGAATGGTTTGGATCGCATAATCAACCGGCATCGGATCCCCCGGACCGTTTGAGAGAAATACACCATCTGGTTCCGCTGCGAGAATCTCTTCAGCAGATGTGCTCGCCGGCACGACTTGGACCTCACAGCCGTGTTCAGTCAATTGGCGCAAAATGTTATATTTAATGCCGAAATCGAGCGCAATGACACGATATTTGGGGTGGGAGTTGTTTTCTGCAATTTGCTGCCACGCATACGGACTCGGACACGTTACCCGTTGCACCAAGTCCCAGCCTACCAAACCGTGCCATGCTTTAGCTTTCGCAACAAGACACTCAGGATTCAGATCCTTTGTCGAGAGACATCCGTTCATCACCCCGTGGACACGGAGACGGCGGGTGAGCGCGCGAGTATCAATGCCTTGGATGCCAATAATATCGTGTTCAGCAAGGTAAGAATCCAAACTCCATTTTGAGCGCCAGTTGCTGTAGTATGCGCTGTATTCACGAACGACAAACCCTTCCACCTGTGGACCGATAGATTCTACGTCTGCTTCGTTACAACCGTAATTCCCTATCAGCGGGTATGTCATTGTCACGATCTGCCCTTTGTAGGATGGATCGGTCAAGACTTCTTGATAACCCGTCATACTCGTATTAAAGACGACTTCGCCAACGGTTTCACCCGTCGCGCCAAACTGATCGCCTTCAAAGATTGTCCCGTCCGCTAATGCGAGAATCGCTTTCATATTTTTAATTTTCCTTGCGGTTCGTTCAGGTGGGTTGCGTTCTGCTGCCCGCCCTAAGTATAAGCGCATGCCACCCCTTAAGTTCCCAACCGTCGAAAGGCGTGTTTTGACTTTTTGAGCGAGATTTTCTTACGTCAACCCGATTCACTAAATCCGGATTAATTGTTGTCACATCCCCGACTGCACCAGTAGACAGTGTTCCACGATTGATACCGAGTATATTTGCTGGAATCGAAGTCATTTTCGCAATCGCCTCAGCCACTGTCAGGTGTCCCGGCTCGACGAGAAACGTCCATACAAGCGGCACACAGGTCTCCAAACCGATAATTCCGTTCGGTGCCTCAAGCATGCCTTGTGCCTTTTCTTCTGGGGCGTGCGGGGCGTGATCAGTCGCGATTGCGTCAATCGTGCCATCGCATAAACCTTCAATAACAGCGTCAATATCGGTCTGGGTCCGCAAGGGTGGATGCATCTTGGCATTCGTTCCTTGCTTCTCTATTTCCGCATCCGTGAGGATCCAATGATGTGGACATACCTCAGCAGTCACATGGACGCCTCGTCGTTTTCCTTGGCGCACCAACTCAACTGCCCCTGCAGTGCTAACATGGAGGACATGGAGGTGACCGCCTGTCATCTCTGCTAACATGATGTCCCGCGCGACAATGATGTCCTCTGCTGCATTTGGACTGCCGATCAGTCCCAATTTTCGAGAGGTTTCTCCTAAATTCATGACAGCGCCGGCGTTGAGGTTGTGCTCTTCGCAGTGAACCATGATTGGAAAACCGAGGTCCGCGCTCAAGGCGAGTGCGTCGCGCATAAGGGCAGCGTTCATGACTGTGACACCGTCATCACTGAAGCCAACTGCGCCAGCGGCACGCATCCCACGCATATCCGTGAGTTCATCACCTGCGAGATTTTTGGTAATACTTCCAAGCGGGAATACATTTGTCGCTGCCGTCTCACTCGCGATGTCATAAATCTGCTCAATCTTTTCGGGTGTGTCTATAACAGGAGACGTGTTCGCCATGCACGCAACCGATGTGAATCCACCCGCTGCAGCTGCAGCCGTCCCAGTCGCAATCGTCTCTTTATGTTCGAAACCGGGCTCACGCAGATGAACGTGCATATCGATGAATCCCGGTGTAACGATCAGCCCTGTTGCGTCATAGACAGTGGCGGGTGAAGATTCGGAAACGCGTGTTTCTCCACCACCGACCGCCTTAACTTTACCGTTGACGATAGAAAGATTGCCAACTTCATCAATGTTGTTAGCAGGATCAATAATACGCCCGTTAGTGATAAATGCGTCGCTCATTCCTCGTCCTTCTCATAAATCACTGCCGAATCCACGTCACTCTCTTCGGCGAGTTGCACCTTGACGAACTCTTTTCGGGAGGTCGGGACATTTTTACCGACATAATCGGAGGCGATTGGCAATTCACGATGCCCCCTATCAATCAGCGTCGCCAATTGGATTGCAGCCGGACGACCGAAATCCATCAGCGCGTCCATTGCCGCCCGAACGGTGCGTCCCGTGTAAAGCACCTCATCCACCAAAATGACCCATTTCCCAGTAATATCAAACGGAAGTTCGGTGCTATTGACTTGAATTTGCGTTTCATAGAGGTTGATATCATCACGGTAGAGCGTGACATCAATCGCACCTACATCGACATCAATATTCTCAATCCGCTCAAGGTTTTCAGCAATACGGTGCGCAAGAATATCACCCCGACTTTTGATGCCGACAAGGACCAGATCATCAATGTGTTTATGATTGTGCTCCAAGATCTCGTGGGCGATCCTGAGCAAGGCACGGCGAATTTCTTCGGTGTTCATGACTTGTGCTTTTTCACGCATTTGCATTTTTTCCCGTTTGTCGCTTGTGTTCTGTTAAGAAAAAAAGCCTCTCCCGTCTGACGTGACGAGAAAGGCACCATCCAACCGATTCCAATGGACAGTCTACAGTATGATTCCAATTCAAATTATGTTTTTGCATCCTTTTTTCAACCTCTCTGGATTGGATTAAAAAGGGGTCTTGACATCAACGCTCTACTTCTTACTATATTATACTACATTTGCGTATTAATTGCAAACTTTTTTCTCACGCCTTTTGTTCTACCATACTTGAGAGGATGCCGAGGATTTTGTCGCACTGTGCGATTGGGTAAACGGCTCTATCAATATGAAGTCTCACTCCTTCCAATTTGAGAAATCGCCATTCTGTTCCTGAAGTGGTAGCTCCATAAATGCAAGGGATGGCATTCCCTTTCTCAGTGTTAAAACGTTGTGCGGCGAGCATCTCTGCAGCACATTGACCGAAACCGGTCGTCAAATTTTCCCGTTTCGCCTCAACAAGAATAATGACAGGTGCCTCTAAAAAAGAGAGTATCGGCGACAGACTCACTAAAAAATCGCATACGCCCGTTAATCCCTGATCGACATCAACGCTGAACTCAATACCCGAAAAGAAACTGATACGGCGGTTGAAATGTTTTCGGAGCTCAAACAGCACGTCGGTGACAATTAGTTCCGAGCGTGCTTTCTCTGTCCCACTGGAAATGGCTAACTCTACTTTTTCGGCTAGCTCTACCATGAAGCGGTCCTGGGGCACTACCGTTGACGCTTCAGAAAAGATGCCTGCGGATTCAACGATTTCCAGTTGAAACTCTCTGCGTACCATATCTAAAGTAAAATTGCTATACGCCATCTGTTAGTGCCTCCTTCCAAAGAATTAGAATAATAGCCCTTATCCATCGGTAAGTTTGGCTTTTTCTGATATAGGATAAACGACATCAGCGCGAATGGCTTGGGCTGCAAAAAGAAAAGCTGCGCGAATACCTTCCTCAGTTAAACGTGGATATGCCTCAAGCAATTCTTCAATTGTTTCGCCTGCTGCGAATTTTTCCAAAATCAATTCGACAGGAATGCGGGTCCCGGCAATAACAGGTTTTCCCATCATAATAGAAGGATTTGATTGGATCCATTTCGTATCCATTAATATTATACCACTATTAACAGCAGAATTCAGAAAAAATAAAGAGGCACGCTATTCGTCCTGAACGGCACTAATCTCATCTTCCGAAATCTTATGAACACTTTTCGGATTAAACGTCTGCGTTGTATCTGCGCGGAGTGCGACCTCAATCCTACCACCCGTTAGCACAAAGAACTGGATCAGGAAGCCACCCCCCTGCATCGATTCCACCTGATATTCTTCTGTATCAAGCCCGCCAAGCCACTCTGGTAACGCCGCTTCAAAATTCGGGTGTGCAAGCACATGTTCTGGCAACGCAATAATCAGCGTCCCCGGAGCATCACCGATTGCGTCACCGATGACCTTTCGTCTTTCTACCATAAACGGGACAACGCGACTGGCATACGCAAAATCATCGGCGTCGGTGCGTTCTGGTGGCACCAGTCCCCAGGTCAAGTGATGGATAAACGGATTCCCATATCCCTGCCCGAGCATGTGTTGCAACGCAGCCCTATCAACCGGATGCACAACAGCAACATAATCGAACCATCCGTCATCGCGTGCGGGACTCTCTATCGGCAATTGCGCAGAGACATTGATATAATCGCAACCGTCAACAGGCGATGGATAGCACCGCGCATCCCATCCATTGACATAGCCGAGTTGTTTCAGACCATCAGCAACGAGATGAGGGGGATCACAGAAAATAGCGGCATGATCCATATTCGGATAGATTTCTACACCTGCTCCCATGACCCGTTCTGCGACCGCAGTCGCCTCTGCAAAACGGAGATCAGCGTTTTCAATCGTCATGTAATCCGCAAAATTTGTCGGCAATGTAATCAAGTTTTCCATCTTTTAAACTATCCAATCTGGGCACCGTTCTACTTCGTTTCACGGTGGTTTTCGGTTAGGGTAAACCAGAAAAATAAACAGACATTTACCCAGGCCCGGTAGGTGCGGTTTCTAACCGGGGTCCCCGCCCGTTACTGGGAAGGGACACCGGTGTTGAATGTCTAATTGATTCTAAAGTCTACCATAAATCAATGCTGCATCGGGAGAGTGAACGCTATAATTGCTCACAACAGTTATAAGTCTACCAGAAATAGGGTTGAGAAGCAAGCGTTTTGGTTTCGCTGACAAAACATATCTCTGTGAAAAATTGTTGAAAAAAGTGCAAATCTCTGCTAACGTTAATGTGGGCTTTCAAATCAGCCTTAGACTCAAAAACACAGGAGCGATTCATGAGAACAAATACCTTTCGAGAACTACTCAACGCTGACAAACCGACAGTCGGCACACATATCCATACCACCTGGCCCTCCATCGTTGAAGCGATCGGACACACAGGACTGTATGATTATGTGGAATTTGTGGGAGAATACGGTCCGTTTGATCTGCACGATCTGGATAACTTATGTCGGGCGGCTGAACTGCACAACATCTCCACAATGATTAAGGTTGACCAAGAACCACGGGGCTTCATCGCACAACGCGCGATCGGTTCTGGCTTCCAGAGTGTGCTTTACGCCGACTGCCAAAACGTTGAAGATGTCAAGGAATGTGTGAGGATTACCCGGGCAGATACCCCCGAAGATGGGGGGAGTTACGGCGTAGCAACCCGCCGATTCTCCTATATGGGGTATGGCGGCGGTCCAGAATACGTCCAGGCACTTCGCGATGTCGTCAACGTTATCATGATTGAGAAAAAAGGGACCGTTGACAACTTGGAAGAGGTGCTATCTGTCGAAGGCGTTGACATGATTCAGTGGGGCGGTTCGGATTATTCAATGAGTATCGGCAAGGTCGGTCAACGCGGTGCCCCGGAAATACAGGAAGCACACGATAAAGTGTTCAAGACCGCCGTAAAGATGGGGGTACCCCCGCGCGCTGAAATCGGGAGTCCCGACGACGCGAAACGCTATCTTGATATCGGCGTCCGGCATTTCTGCATCGGCACCGATATTTCCGTCCTCTACAGTTGGTGGCGGGAAAACGGTGATGGCTTACGGAAAGCCATCGAAGGACATTAGAGCAGTTGTCGGTTATCGGAAAGTTTTAAAGTCCGTAAAGTGTGCTAAAGTCTGTAAAGTGTGCTAAAGTTTCAAAGAGACCTCTTTCAACTTCCCAACTTTAGTACACTTACAAACTTTTAACCGAGAACCATTAAAGCATCGATTCCATCCGTGCCGCGACCCAATCCACAGCAACATCAATCATCACTTGTCCCTTTTCGACTGTCGCCAATTTTGCCTGATGGTGATATTCCCGGTCAGACTTCGCTTGTCCTGTATCTGAGATAGTGAGTTTTGCACTGTCGTAATCCACACCGTTCCAATCAACGTTTTCTGCGAAAGCTGCGAGGGCGAAGGCTGTCTCGAATTCCGCCGCGTGTCCAGGGCAGATCCCAGAGTCCATCTGTGCTTTGACCAGTTCTTCATCGTATGCTTCCCAATACGAGTGATATTCGATGTTGATGCCGAGTTTCTCTCGGTAGCCATCTAACCGCTCATGCACCGGACCGGAATTTCCCGCATGCCCATTGACAATCAAGATGTTCTCAATCCCATGTCGACGCATACTATTAGCAACGTCATAAAGCACCTCACCAAAGACCTCTGGGCGGAGCGTGAGCGTGCCTTTGTGATCCATCCAGTGTTCCGACACACCGATTGCCAAAGGCGTTGTGACGATAACCCGTGGGAACAACTTCTCAGCCGCCAATTTGGAGACATACACCGCACTTTGCGTATCGTGATACATCGCCAAATGTTCGTTGTGTTGCTCTGTGCTGCCCGTCGGAATAATCGCTCCCTTGAGCGTGCCAGCATCAATCGCTTCTCGGACATATCGCCGCTGATTTTCCCAAAGTAGCACGGATTTGATTTCAGACATAGTCTAACCTCCATTGTTGCACATTATTGCGGTGGAACACCACACGTATCCAGTGTGTCTCGGATAGCCGCAATTCCATCTTCCATCGACTTCCGGTCTGGCGGTAGATAGTCTTGCAGGCTCTCCCAATCATATTCGTTCTGTTGCGTGTCCTTATTTTTAAACAGAATTTTAGTGCTGTAATCTCGGATTTCATTGAGCGTCCATTCATAGATATAGAAACCGAAAATGTCCGCATGCAGAGAGACATCATTGCGTCTCTCTCTGATATACCGTTCCAAAACCACTTCAAACCGCTCACCCGTGAAAGAAACCAAGTCTTTTTCGGGCGGACCGAGGCAAACACCATCCCAATCGATTAAATGCAGTCGGTTTTCGGTATCCAAAATGAGATTACCCGGCGTCGGGTCGCCGTGTGTAACCACAAAAGGCGTTTGTTGCGTGGCTGCCGAATGTCCGAGGGTATCGTATCGGTCGAGGGTTTCCAAAACGGCAGATCGGTGCTCGGCAAGTGCCGCAAGCAGTCGCTTTTGGTATTGATTCTGAGAAGGGATCTTTTTCGTAGGCGCCTCAAGTGCCGTGTAAAGTTCATTCCGTAGCGGCAAGTCATACTTTGCGACTGGAAGGCAACTCGGATTGATCGCATCTGTGGAACGGTGGAGTGTCGCTAACAGGACCGCCGTCTGACTGAGTTCCGCATCGGTGAAATCTTTTCCGACTTTCCACAAATCCCATCGACTTTTGCCTTCAATAAAAGGGAACAGTGAAACGCGAAAACCGTGCCATGGGATACTCAGAATGCCGTCCGATGTTTCCAACGGCGCGACAACACCAGATATATTGCATCGGTGCCGTAGAAGCGACGCCAACTGCAAACAAGCATCCGGCACAGAAGTAGACCCTTTGGCAAAATACTTTTCGCCTGTTTCGGACACCACGATGTAGCCGTAACTGTCCTCGCCTTCAGGAAAAAAGGTTATGGACTGCAAAGGCAGCGCGTAGGCAGTCTTGAGATGTTGCAGTAATTCCGATTTATCAAAAGCGTTGTCAACTTTCATAACTGGAATTGACTCAATTTGTTGCAGATGCCGCAACTTTCTGAAGAACCACCTTGCTGTCGCTCTCCAACTTCAAGGATTCAGCGATATTTCCCATGTTAATCGCAATCTTGAACTGATGGGTAGAAGTCGAAAACCGTCCTAAATAGTCCCCTTCGGGAACATCTCCATAATTTTCAACGAATTTAATCTGAATTTTTTGCCCTGTTGCAAACGTCGCTTCAAGCGTGTTTCCAAGTTCCCAACCCCGTTCAGTAAACGGAGCGATGTAAAGATCGGTGACAGCGTTGCCATGGTCGTCGATTTCAACAATTGTCCCAGTGAGCGATGTCATTTCTCCAGTCTCTGGAACGCTCGCTTTTTGACTACATCCGACAAGAAGTGCTATAGCCATCAAATGGGCTATAAATACCAATTTCCAATAGTCCGAACCAGACTGATAGTAGAATTTCACTGTGAGGCATACCTCCATATATCTTTTAAAAACTGCATTAAGTATAGTAGAAAGATGAGCAATTGTCAAGAGAAAGAAAATTAGGTCTCACGAAAGTTTCGTTTGACGGATAGGTAGGTTTATGCTATTCTCATTTTGGCATGGTTTTCTTGTAAAGCATGCAGTAATAGATTAATATCAGTGGCAATCGAAGGATTGCTTGCATACCAAACTCGTCTCAATCTAAAAATTGAGGTATTGGAGATGAATATGTCAAAAAAATCGATTTTTTATAGCAAATTTTCAAAATCTATGTATTCCATCACAACCGTTCTCCTGTTATTTGGGGTCCTGTTAAGTCTTGCTGGCTGTGAAAAGATAACCCCAACGATGCTACCGGAGGTCAGCACCCCAGATACCGAACCCCTGACCGTGATGACTTACAACGTTTATGTCGGTGCAAATATGCTGCCCCTCTTGGGTATAACCAATCTCTTGGAGGTGCCAGGAGCCGTTGCGAATCTCTACGATACGGTGATCGCTTCTGATTTTCCCGGGCGCGCCGCAGCCATTGCGGGTACCATAAAGGCACATCAGCCTCACCTCATCGGGCTCCAGGAGATTTCATTAATTCGGACCCAGACCCCAGGCGATCGACTTACAGGCGGGGAACCTGCTGAAGAGGTTGTCCTCGATTTTCTCGAAATTTTCATGAATGCCCTTCAAGCCGAAGGCTTAAACTATCAGGTCGCTGCGAAAGTCGAAAATTTTGATGTTGAAATGCCCATGAGTGCGACTGGCTCGTTTACCGAATATGAAGACGTGCGTTTAACCGATTATGATGTGATCCTGGCACGGGAGGATGTCGTCGTGTCGCGCCCCACGCAGCTGAACTATACGGCGATGCTTTCACTTGAGGAACTCTTCATTTCAGTCGCGAGAGGCTATGTTGCTGTAGACGCTATGGTCGCCGGTATCACCTACCGCGTCGTCAATACACACCTTGAAGCACTTGAAGAGTCCAGTGTAATGGCAACAGTTCGGGTTGCACAGACAGAAGAACTTGTGACAAGCCTTCGCGACGAAACCTTACCTATCATCTTATTGGGAGATTTTAACACAGCGGCACCCGATGGGGCTGCTTATAAAATCCTCTTGGATGCTGGATACGTTGACCTGTGGCAGATGGATGCCGAGGGAACGGGAAACACGTGTTGTCAAGCACCGCTCCTCCAAAACCAAACAAGTGAACTGTATGCGCGGATTGACCAAATTTTTGTCCGCAACTTGGAACTCCCAACTTCCATCATGACATACACCATAGGGGATACCCCCGCAGAACGGCTACCTTCCGGATTGTGGCCCTCTGACCACGCCGGCGTTGTGGCACATCTCGCATTTGCGGAGTAGGGGGTGGGTCTCCGAACCCGTGCGGGTGAGGTGACCTCGTCTCTGCGATTAAAAAAAGTAAAGCGCGCTGCGACAAAATTTGAAAATCCGTCGCAGCGCGCTTTTTATTCTATGTGCTGAACTTACTCAGGTCCACTAATTTCGAACACTGTCTCCGTTCCTACGACTGTGTAAGGCTGCACGGCTCCGTTAGTAATTTGGAAGACACCGACGCTTTTCACAGGATGACGGTTCTCATCGAAACGAGAGATACTCGTGGCACCTTCGTAGTTCGTAATTGCAGCGATTGCATCCCGAACCATAACCGGATCTGTTGATCCTACTGCTTCAATCGCAATTGCCAATAAATGCATGGCATCATAGCCTGTTGCAGCAATCCCATTGGCAGCACTATCAAACATACCCTCGTATGCCGAAATAAATTCCGTAGCATCGGGATCGAAGTTAGTACAATAATAGGTATTTTCAAGAGGTGTGTTGTCATCTAATACCTCAAACATCAGCGGATCATCCATGCCGTCACTCCCGATAAAGATAGATTCAATCCCCATATCCCTCGTCTGTTTCATGATGAGTGGATTCTCTGGCGGAAAACTTGCGAGAAAGAGGACATCCGGGGCTGCCGCTTTGATTGCCGTGAGTTGTGCCTCAAACACCGTATCGCCTTTTTCATACATTTGTCTTTCAACAATGCTACCACCAAGTTCTTGAAAATTGGCATCAAACGCTTCGACGAAGCCGATAGAATAGACATCCGCATTCTGCCAAATCATTGCGGCGGTTTTCGCACCGAGTTCGTTTACGGCGAATTGTGCCATAAGTTTTGCTTGTAACGCATTGGAACTCGCAGCGAGGAAGAGGAATTCACCGGTTGTTGTCACGTTTGCGCCCGTCGCGCCTACAAGCGTTGGGATATTGATAACGGGACCAACTTTCACCGCATGACTCGAAAAGAGAGGACCCAATATAGCGACAACATTCTCCGTTTCAGCCAAATCCGTTGCAGACTGAACAACGTCTTCTGTGAGTTCCTCCCTATAGATAAATTCAACCTGCATGCCGAGGACACCGCCAGCTTGGTTGATTTCAACTTGGGCGAGTTCAGCACCTTCACCGAAACTAAAATAAAGCGGATGCGGGCGAATGATCCCTACTTTCAGCGTAGACATGGTATCCGTATCAGACGGAGCAACCATCTCATCCGTCATCCCCATGTCGCGCACCCGTTCACATCCTGACAGCAGTGCGACTGAGAGTGAAAGCAATACGCATATCACCAATCTAAAAACTTTCCTATCCATAACTCTCTCCAGTAAAAATAAAATAAATTTCAGCGTAAAATCAATTCCGTGCCTCAGGCGTAACCGTCAGTGTTACCCGTTCTCCATCTCGAGTAACAACAACTTCGACAGGCACCCCAATTTTCACAGCATCCAGTGCATAGGTATAGTCGTAGATGTTCGCGATCTGCTGTCCGCCAAATTCCACAATAACATCGCCACCCTTCAAGCCTGCCTTATCGGCGGGACCCCCGGCGCGAACCCCAGACAGTTTAACACCGGTGCCTTCCGTCGTATAATCAGGAATCGTGCCAAGATACGCACGCAGCGTATCGCGGCTCCCACCTTCCGATTCGCTCCGTTCTACCGCAACATATTCCGGACGTTCAGGGGTATGAACGACATCTAAAACAATACCGTGCGCGAATTCAGAGATCCGTTCCAGTCCCTCATAATTGAGAGTTTCTATATCATCTGTTGGACGGTTATAATCTTCGTGTCCCCCGGTGAAGAAACTCAGCACCGGCACCTCCTTCGGATAGAAGGCAGTTACATCCGTTGGCAGATACGGATCCGTTTGTAAGGTTAGATTGAAACCGATCGGAACATTCCGCTTTTCAATGAGTTTCGGCCACACTGATGACGAACCCACACCTTGCAAGATGAGTTTGTTTTCACGGAGCCGTCCGACCATATCGAAATTGACGTATGCCACCACTTTATCTAAAGGAACAACGGGATCGTTGACGAAGTGGGTGGACCCGATGAGTCCGAGTTCTTCGCCCGACCAGAGTGCGAAGATAACGCCTCTGTTAAATTTTTCGGGATGTGCGTGCGCGGCTTCACTGAGGGTCGCTGCCAATTCTAAAACGACAGCCGTGCCGGAGGCGTTGTCATCTGCACCGTTGTGAATCTGTCCCGCTTCGTCCTTTCCCGCAAGGGAACCAATTTCACCGTAACCGATATGATCATAGTGTGCACCGACAACGACGTACTCGATGTTGTCGGTTAACTGCGCGGGTGGGAGCAGAGCCACCACATTTTTGTCCGTTTTCTTAACCTTCTCAACAGAAACCACGATTTTGACTGTGACGTCGGGCAACGGAAATTGTCCAAGGAAGTGCGGATTCTCCACATCGAGTCCCGATTGAACATCTTTTAGATTTTTATCCGACGGTGCAAAAAGCGCATTTGCCACAGTATCACTTATAGATGCAGCGACAATCCCAGAGTCAGCAAGGCTACTATCGAAGTCAAGCGGAATCAATTTACCCGCGTTAGGGGAGTTCGGACCCGCCACGACAAGAAACGCCTTTGCCCCGTGCTCCCGTGCTTGCATCGCCTTGTATCGGAGCCCCGCATACCGATTCAGTTGCTGGCGACGTTCGGGTTCAACCGCTTCGGGAACATAACGAAGGGCAACAACAATTTTGTCCTTCACATCTAACCCCGCATAAGCGTCATACCCTTCACCTAACTCGCCAGGGACGGTGAGTCCATACCCAACAAAGACGACTTCGCCTTCAACGACACCGTTACGGGAGAAAGAGAGCGGCTGAAAGTCCTGTTCCACGCTAAATTCTAATTCCTGTTCGGCACCATGCACCTGACGTGTGATAGAGAACCGGTTTTCCTCAGATATAATCCGTCTACCCGCGGTGAATTCAAAGGTTTGCCCAAATCCTCGTAAAGAACGCTCTGTATCACCAACAGGTGTGAGACCCAGTTCTTCAAATTGGGTGGCGATATGATCGGCTGCACGTTTCGCGCCGTCTGAACCCGTCATTCTACCTTCAAGGGCATCGTCGGCAAGAAATTCAATATGTTGACGGATACTCGTTTTTTTAGCGGGTTTAGAGTCGGAAACCGTTTGGACGGAAGGCACAAATGGATTGGGATTCCTCGGTGCCGACGTAACCGCATTCAGGGCAGCTTCATGATTCCAGTCGGCAAGGTAAAGTTGCGAAGCCTCTTGACTGTTCCGATTCGAGGTCCAACACAAACGACTGCCATCCGGTGAAAAGACGGGTAGTCCGTCAAATCCATCAGTTGTGGTTATCCGGACAGGCTCATGTCTACCTCTTCCATCCACGAGATATAGCTCAAAATTGGAGAATCCAAGTTTGTTGGACGCAAAGATAACATAAGCACCACTTGGATGAAAGTAGGGTGCCCAAGACATACTATCGAAATCGGTAAGCCGCCGCACGCTTGAGCCATCTATCCGCATTGTGTAGATGTCTGCTTGACTGCCATCAGATGTAAAGTGTCGCCAAACGATATGCTCTCCATCGGGTGTGAAGAAGGGACCTCCATCATAGCCCGGAGAATCCGTTAATTGAATTTGATTGGATCCATCGGCGTTCATGATATAAATTTCGCCGAAATAGGCGGGATCCACCTCCAGCTGCTTCAGCTCCTTTGGAGAGAGGTGGCTTTTGGGATACGCGTTCCGCAGCGAACAAAAAACGATACGTTTACCATCAGGCGAATATGCGGCTTCAGCGTCATAGCCGGGTGCATCTGTCAGTTGTTTGAGGTTACTGCCATCTCGGTTCGCCGAGAAGATGTCCATTGCCTCATCGTAATCCCAACTATAGCGTCTCTCTTTTCCCGATGCCCGGAATTTCAGCTCCTCCTCCTGTTTCGCCTCCGCAAAAGCATCGTGGTGGGTCGACGCGTAAAGCACCTCATCCGTCCCCGGACGGAAAAACGCACAAGTCGTCTTCCCCACACCCGTTGAGACGCGATGCGTATCGCCTGTTAGCAAGTCTAAAAGATAGATTTGATAGAACGGATTATCCGATTCGCGTTCCGTCTGGAAGATGAGCGCGTTGCCATCTTCGGAAAAATACCCCTCGCCCGCACGTTTTCCATCATAAGTGAGTTGTCGGACATTGCTGAGAAATTGGGATTCATCAACAGAATTTAATTTTACCTTGCGGATAAGTTTCGCGTCTTGAGACTTGACATCTTTCGCGTTAGAGTCGCCCTCCACTACGTTTCGGGCTTGTTCTTCAGGTTTACCTTGCGAGTCCGTAGCGTCCTGTGCCACGACGTCACCGGTTAGAAAAACAGCAAAGAATATCGCCCACAGAAACCCCATCGCTTTGATGTAACACATCTCAATTCCTCCCGCTTTTTTAAATTAGAACGTAGTGATGCTATAAATATTGCGCTGCTTTCTCTTTCAGAAACGCCAGTCCATCTATCGCGAGGCTCTCCGCACTCGGTGCGATATCGCGCCAGATACATGTTGCAGCAGCGATTTCCTTCACTGCCGGTGTAAACGATTCAATCACAAGCCATTTGTCGTAATTAACCTCGGCAAGCGCACCGAAGACCCCGTCCCAATCTACAAGTCCTGTGCCTGGCGTGCCGCGATCGTTTTCACAGCAGTGAACGTGATGCAAGAAATCGCCCGTCGCGATAATCGCATCCGCCTGATTTTTTTCTTCAATGTTCATGTGGAAGGTGTCCAGATGCACCTTGAAATAAGGACTATCCACGGCTTCACACAGTTTAACAGCATCTGCAGCGATGTTGATGAAATAGGTTTCAAACCGGTTGAGCGGTTCACTGGCGAGCGTAACACCGCATTTTCCAGCGAATTCGCAAACATCTTGCAAACCTTCAACACACCATTCCCACTCTTGTTCGTTTCTACCGCGTCCAACGAGCGTGCCGACAGCACTATACATCGGTCCAACGAGCGTATCTGCCCCCAATTCGGCAACAATTTCACAACACCGCTTGAGATAGGTTCTTCCGTTTTCTCGAATCGTGGGATCTTCGTCGATGGGATTTCTATCCCCTGCCATGATATTACACCCGATGGGGTCTAAGCCGGTATCCTTCAGTAATCCCTGCGTATACGGGATATCCACCGTATCCGGATCAAAGATGGGGATTTCGACACCATCGAACCCCATTTCAGCAACTTTAGGGATGAGGTCTGCGGTTTCTCTATCAAACTTATCCGCCCAGAGTAATAAATTTACACCAAACTTTGGCATTCTATAGTGTTCTCCTTATGATGTGGGTTAATACTATTTTGAAGTTCCTTGTGGTGGGGCTGGAGGCGGCTCCGTGAATTCCTCGCCACGTGCCTCAGCTTCCATTCTCCGAGCGTTCCATGCGGCGATTTCTTGATAAACCTCTGCTTTACCGCGTGCTTCACCGCGTGCTTCACTTTCGGCTTTTATCTGTTTCTCTCTTTTAAGAGAGTCTCTCAAACGTTGGAACATAACGTCGATCCCCTCCTCAATAAATGTGAATGTTGTCGCTGCGGACATAATTTTCGGAAAATTGTCGGCAATCGTATAGAGTGCCTCTAAAAAACCTTTGCTCTTCAATAAAATTTCATGTAGGAATACTGTTGCGAGAGAAGCTATCGCGAAAATCGCGAAAGCCACCATGGCACCTTCAGTATCTCGGACAGTGAACATTGGTGCCTGTTTGTCTTTGTTGTTTTCCATGGACATGCCACCTCTCTACACTTTAAGCATACCCGATTTTTGAGATTTTGTCAAGTGCATTTGGGCGTAGAAAAACAAAAAACTTGACTTTTTGCTCACTGTCAGATACCATAGTCCGTCAAGTAGACAGCCATCCTAAAGTTTGACAATCCCGCGTCTACTGCTCCATTTTAGTAAGGAAACCGATATGACAGAAGAAACACAAACCTATCTCACCCTTGGAACCGGAAGCGAAGAAACAGATAACGGATTCTACAACGCACTCAATTACATCCGCGAGAACGCCAACACCCAATACGGAAAAGGCAGACTTTTCGAGCGACTGATCAGATCATACCTCCTTGAAGATCCCTTCTACCAAAAGCGATTTTCCGAAGTCTACCTCTGGTCGGAATGGGCAGACCTCCGCCCCGAATTCGACGGTGTTGATATAGGGATCGACCTCGTCGCCCAAGAACGCGACGGCGGATACTGCGCCATCCAGTGCAAATGCTATGCCGAAAATACGCGGATCGCAAAAGGGCATCTCGACACGTTCATCTCCGCCTCAGCACGCCAACCCTTCACTGCGCGAATGTTCGTGGATACCGGCAGCGACTGGAGTACCAATTTACGGAGAACCCTCGACGGATTGCAACCCCCCTGTCAACGCATCAGTGCCGCCGATCTCGCCAGCCGACCCGTGAAATGGCCCGATCTCAGTAGTGAAGAAGCCGAACAACTCGACTATCAACAAGAGACATTCAGCCTAAGAGAGCATCAACAGGAAGCATTTGACGACGTTACCAACGGCTTCAGAGATGTTGACCGCGGTAAACTGATTATGGCGTGTGGCACAGGCAAGACTTTCACCGCACTCCGTATCGCCGAAGAGGTCGCAGGGGTCGGGGGTAGGGTGCTATACCTCGTGCCTTCTATTGGACTCTTTTCACAGGCGATGCGAGAATGGGCAGAACAGCAAAGCGTTCCACATTCCTACATCGGTATCTGCTCCGACACACGTGCTGGAAAAACCTCTGAAGATGCCTCTATTCTGGAACTCGAAATTCCCGTCACTACGAATCCCGGTGCGATCTCCGAAGCACTTCAGAAGACCGACGAAGAGCGGATGAAGGTCGTCTTCAGCACCTACCACTCGCTCCCTATCGTGGAAGCCGCACAGGATGCCGGCGCGCCACCCTTTGATATGATTCTCTGCGATGAAGCACACAGAACCACCGGCGTTGAACATCCCGACGACACAACATCGCCGTTCGTTCTCGTCCACAATGCCGATCGGATCCGCGCCAACAAACGGCTTTATATGACAGCCACCTCGCGACTTTACACCGAAGGCGCGAAAGTAAAAGCGGCGCGCCATGATAGAGAAGTCTACTCTATGGACGATCCAGAGACATACGGACCCGAATTCCACCGTCTTCCGTTCTCCAGAGCCGTCGAGCAGGACCTCCTCTCCGATTACAAGGTCGTCGTGCTTGCGATGTCCGAGCAAGATGCAGACGCAGCACTGCAAACCTATCGTATTGCTGGTGGCAAAGAGATTAACATCAACGATGCCACAAAAATAGTCGGGTGCTGGCGTGCACTCCAAAACCCGGAAAGAAGATCCGCGGACGACCCAGAGATTAAACCCTTGACCCGCGCCATCGCTTTCACGAACACCATCGCCAACTCAAAGAGCCTTGTGAACCATTGGGACGGGGTGATTGAAAGTGCGATGGAACGGATGCCTGAAGACCAACGTCCGCAGGACTTCAGCATCGAAACCGAACATATTGACGGAAAGGACAACGCACTCAAGCGGAAAAACCGAATCGAATGGTTGAAAGGCGATGCGAACGGCACCTGCCGTATCCTCTCTAATGCCCGATGTCTCTCTGAGGGTATTGATGTTCCCGCACTTGATGCTGTCCTTTTCATGAGTCCACGCAACTCGCACGTTGACATCGTTCAAGCAGTCGGACGCGTCATGCGCAAAGCACCCGGGAAGACCTACGGTTACATCGTGCTGCCCGTTGCGATCCCTGCCGGCGAGGATCCTGCCGACATTCTCAACAACAATGAACGATTCGCTGCTGTTTGGAATGTCCTCCGCGCCCTCCGTTCCCACGACGACAGACTCAACGCCGAAATCAACAGGATCGACCTCAACACCACGGCACCCGATCGGATTATCTTCAGCGGAGATGGGTTTGACAGCGATGGTAACGGCGCGTCCTCAGGTGTGGAGGGTCAACAACTCTTTCTACCCGTGGATCTCCCACCCGATGCGATATTCGCGAAGATCGTAGAACGGTGCGGCGACAGGAAATACTGGGAGAGTTGGGCAAAGGATGTCGCTGATATTTTCTTACGGATCGTCGGGCGGATTGAAAGCCTCTTGGATACCCCCGAAAACGATGCCCTGCGCGAATGGTTCGGCGATTTCCACGAGGAACTGAAAAGTTCTATAAATGACGCGATTACTCGGAGCAACGCCATTGATATGATGGCACAGCACATCTTGACCCGTCCAGTCTTTGAGGCACTCTTTGAGAATTACGACTTCGCCTCTGGCAACCCTGTCGCCATCGCCCTCGACAAACTCCGCAACGATTTTGCGGAATTCGGGCTTGAGGACGAGACGCGAGATTTAGAGAAGTTCTACGAAAGCGTCCGGATGCGTGCCCGCGGTATTGATAACAGTGAAGGTCGACAACGCGTCCTACTGGAACTCTACGAGAAATTCTTCGCCGCTGCCTTGAAAAAGGATGCCGAACGTCTCGGTATCGTCTATACACCCGTGGAGGTCGTGGACTTTATCTTACAGAGTGCCAACGAAGTGCTACAAGACGAATTCGGACGCAGTCTCAGCGACGAAGGCGTGCATATCTTGGATCCGTTCACGGGTGCCGGCATTTTTCTCGCGCGCTTGCTCCAATCCGATCTTATCCGTCCCGATGATCTTGCCCGTAAATACCGGGCGGAACTCCACGCCAACGAGATCGTTCTCCTCGCCTACTACATCGCCGCTGTTAACATTGAGGAAGCCTTTCGTGGGCGGCGCGGAGAAGACAGCGGTTATGAACCCTTCAACGGCATCGTCTTGACGGATACCTTTAACCTAAACAAGAAAAGATCGCTTTTCCCCAAAGAGTGGCTCCCCGACAACAACGAACGCGCCGAGCGTCAACAGGATCTTCCAATCCAGGTTATCGTCGGTAATCCGCCGTGGTCAGCAGGACAGAGAAGCGCGGCAGACGATAACGCGAACGTAGAGTATCCTGAGCTGGAAGAGCGGATCTCAGAAACCTACGCAGAATACTCTACGGTGACAAACAAAAACAGCCTCTATGACACATACAAGATGGCAATTCGTTGGGCATCGGACAGGATTGATGAACAAGGGGTCGTTGCCTTCGTTACCAACGGGTCCTGGATTGATGGAAACGTCGATGCCGGAGTCCGCGCGTGTTTAGCAGAAGAATTCAGCTCAATTCACGTCCTAAACTTGCGCGGGAATGCGAGGACATCCGGGGAGCGAAGGCGTTCAGAGGGTGGAAATGTGTTTGGTAGTGGCACGCGAACGCCCGTGGCCATTACGATCTTCGTCAAGAACACGAACACCACACATCAGGATTGTAAAATCCACTATCGCGACATTGGTGATTACCTCACACGTGAGCAGAAGTTAGAGACACTCACCGAGGCGGTATCCATGGAAGGGTTCAGCGATTGGCAAACAATCACACCCAATAAGCACCATGATTGGATTGGACAACGCAGCGAAGTCTTCCAACAGTTCTGTCCCATGGGCTCAAAGGACGCGAGGGCAGGCAAAGCGGACGATACTATATTTAGGTTGTATTCAAGAGGGTTAGCAACAGGTAAAGACGCTTACATCTATAACTTCTCACGCGATACTTGCACTGAGAATGCCCAGCGGATGACGCAAGACTATCTTGATGTGCTTTCAGAACTTGAAACAAATCCAGAACTCACAGTGGATGAGGTGGCAAGTCGTCACATCGCGAACATTAAATGGGACGGTGAACTCAAGGATAATCTACGACGGAAGAAAAAAACTCAATTCGATAACGCCTACATCCGAAAAACTGTGTACCGGCCGTTCATAGCAACGAATTGCTATGCCGATTACACATTTACACAGAGGAAGTACCAACTGGATCGGATCTTCCCGAACAACTCAAGCGAAAATCGTGCAATATGTGTCCCCGGTCTCGGAAGCAAAAAACCATTTTCCACCCTTATGACCGATACCATGCCAGATCTCGGTTTCAATGAAGCCTCACAATGTTTCCCGCGGTATTCATATCCAAAGCCTACTGATCCATCAGAAGGGACGCATACATTTCAAGGGATTGGCGAATTGCCCGATCGCATTGACAACATTTCAGACACAGCACTCCGAGCCTTCCAAGACCACTATCGCGACGACACCCTCACGAAAGACGACATCTTTGACTATGTTTACGGTATCCTGCACGCCCCCAGTTACCGGGAACAATTCGCAAACGACCTCTCCAAGATGATACCCCGCATCCCCTTCGCGTCCGACTTTCACACCTTCGCGCAAGCAGGATCAGCACTCGCAGACCTCCACCTCAATTATGAGACCTGCGAACAACACCCCTTGGAACTCATCTTCTCCCACCAAGGCGAACCCCAACCGAAACACTTCCAACTCAGCAAACGCGCCATGCGATACACCGATAAAGAGACGAAAACAACCCTCACCATCAACGATCATGTGCGTCTATCTGGCATCCCAGAAGAAGCACATCGTTACGTCGTCAACGGCAGAACCCCGTTGGAATGGTTCATTGACCGCTACAAAATCACGCAAGACAAAGACAGCGGTATCGTCAACGACCCCAACGGCTGGTTTGAAAACCCTCGCGACCTTATCATAGCCATTGAGCGGATTGTTCATGTCAGTGTGGAATCTGCACGGATTATTGAGGGGCTGCCTTCGGAGATAACGGGGAGGCATGATGTTTGATACACTCAATATTCCGAAAGTTGCATGTGAGGTTCAACTTCACGCGCGAACACCTATAGAATCTAATTTGTGTTCTATCGTGCAACAATAATATCCAGTTTAATTTCGCAATAAGTCGTTTTGGGATCAGTTAAATTGAGTTTCACGATTTTTCACAATAACTCGTTTTGGACTTGGTAAAATTTCGTATAACAACTTACAGAATTTAATATGGACTTCCGTATTGGATATATCTCATACCTATATTATGTTTCTCAGGGTTATCATTTTTATGAGGTATGTAGACGAAGGAACCATGAAGTCTTGATTTGAGTATCTCTGATTCGTTGATGTATGTTTTGTGTAGTTTATCCATAGAAACGAATAGAACGTTAGGAAAATAAGTGTAGAATAGATACTCAAAGTCTCTTAAGCTAACTTTTGATCTAATTTTACTATTATGGCTGTTTTCTTTTTGGTATATTATGAAGGCAATCTCAAGATATAGAGTATACGAAGTATACGGAAAACGGGAGGAATATGATTTGGGATTTGATAGTAAATAGTCTTGATTATTTTCCCAGTGTCTATTATCAAATTCTAACATCTCTCTTTCAGATTCTGTTATCTCTTTTTCCTCCAATTCTGTTCTGACCCTTTCAAATTCAGAGATTAGCATGAGATTACAAACATCTATGAAGTTATCTCTCAATATAGATTGCGACATTTTACATGCTTTTTTAAAGGTGTTTATAGGATACTGTTCTGCACATTGAGACAATACACCCTCAATTGCTGCTCTGGCTATGTTTTTATTTGGTTGTTGTTCTATAACAGGGATAAGTTTTTCAAAACCAGATTCACGACTGGATTCTTTAAATTTACACCACAATTGATCCCATGTGAGGTTTTGATGAGGGGCGTTTCCAAAATTTCCAAAATAGTCCAAATGTTTTAGTGATGCTTTTCCTGATTGAAATCTCTGCTGGTCGCCTTTGTCAAACGTTTTTATTATCTTTTTAGCATCTTGTGTCATCTTTTTTTCTTCACTATTCATATCCTGTTCCGTTTTTAGGTCAAATGGAATAATACTATTATGAAGAATCTCTTTCCCTTCCAGTTCATTTTTGGCTAATAGTCGCCATGGCAAAATACCAATAACCTCATAGGGGCTTGTAAACCTCTTATTAGCAGCCTTAATATCATGATAGTTTTCAGCGTAAAAAATAGTGGGGCATAGAAGTTTGTAGTTCCGATATATTTCAGGTGGGGCGTTTTTTATCATAGTCCACCACGACATATCTGCTAAGAGCATTTCAGGTTTACTTTTACTGGCAATAATCATATTATTTATCTTAATAGGCAGTTTCGGGCTTGAGATTTTTGTAAAAAGGCTGAAAGTATTATAGCATACTTCCAGCCTGTAATCAACGCTATTTTATCACTCTTACGTGGTAATAGTGTTCATCAATTCGCTTTGTGCCTACTACTTTGATAGTATCTCCAACCTCTCTCCAAGCGAGGTATTTATTTCTGATACTTCTCCACCGCTGGTGAGGTTTCCTAACCTCGCCTTGCCGTTGGTGTCCATTTAATTATAGGTTTTACTATAAAATTCGATAGGTGTCAAATACCCTAACGCCGAATGTGGGCGTTAACACCTCAACTATTTCTCGTCTTTCCGACCCGTTTCACTTAACCATGTCAAGGCTTTCTTTTGGATGTCAAGTGCCACGGCCAATCTCCCAACGTGTTGTTCCAGTCGAGTGATCCGCTCCGTAGCGTCCTTGGATGGCTTACCGCTTGATTCAAAAAGGGACGCGGCGTTTTCAAGGAGTTGACGTTTCCATTTTGAAAGTTGTTCTTCGCTGATGTTATGTCGGCGACACAGTTCCACTTGGGAACTTTCACCGCGGAGTGCCTCAAGGACAACTTTTGCTTTAAACTCGGGGGTGAGGTTTCTTTGTTTTCGTTTCGCCATCGGATGCTCCTTTCAAGTAGGTGAATATTATACCACAATCTTGGTTTAGAGAGTGGCCCGAATTTTCAATGGCAGTCCATTCCAAGCTTAGCGGTTATGGTTAATTGTTTTTGGTAGAGGCGGTTGCCCCCACCCCCCTCTTTGTGAAGAAAAAGCGGACTATTATTCTGCAGCGATCTTTGTAGGAAGAGTTTGAGGTAATACCGCAGGCGTAACTGTATCAACGGGAACATTCGTATCAAGGTATTGTCCAATACTCGCGTAACTTTCATCTATGCCTATGAAGTTATCTTGGCACACATCATTGAAACGAGCGAACACCTTACGACCTACTGCATTAGGGCTTTTGAATATAGCTACAGGGCGGAAAGATGCTCCCCACTCTTTGAACTGGTATAGAGCGATCGTAGCGTCGCGAGTTTTATTGTCATTACCAAGGGCATAGACTAAAACCGGTTCTGGCATCCCATTTATAAGACAATCTACCTTATATTTTTTCTGAGGATCACGGTCTCGATCCCACCAGTCAAAAAACATACGGTTCTCTGGATTAGGGACTCTCTCATGCAACAGCATGCGGAAATCATCCATAAATGTGGATTTTACTTGCTCCTTTGACAAATATGACACATCAGTTATTTTGAGAAGGGCTTGGACAAAATCATATAGTGCGTCACCGTAACGCTCATCCGATACATCAATTGTTAATTCTCGATTGTGCTCTTTTACATCGAACATCGTAAGCGCGTTCCAGATAATCTTCCCCCGCGTTCCACTATGAAGCGACTTTTCATCAATCTCGTAACTTAGGTGCATATAGGTATGCGCTTCATCAGAGAGTATCCACCGGTCACCTACCTTTTTTAGAACAATGACTAATTGATCTCCATCTTCAAACTGGAAGGGCGTTAATACTCGGAAACGGTTTCTTCCTTCGGGTGAAAGCCTAACTTTTTCTGATACTTTACGGATAAAATCTTGTTCTATGGTATTGATGGACATTGCTTACACCTCCTTAAAAAAAATCTAACTGTGATTGTGGCTGTTCTTTAAAATTTGCGTCTTCGATTAGACACTGAACCGCTTCATCAAAGTCGTTATAACGGTAGGTTTTCTCCGCGTAACCATCCTCTTTTTGCCCTCTCCGCTGATACCGCTCTGTCGCAAAGTGAATATGAAATCCATCAACCTCATTCTTCTCAATTCGGTTAATGTGCGGGTTAGTCCACCCATTGTAGCGCCGGAGTCGAAAAACTCGGTCAGATGGGGGAACAAGTACTGCCAAAATCACCGAAAAATCAAACGGATAGGAGTCGTTTTGTCTTACAATAATGCGAAATTTATTTCCCTCACTACCGTCCACATCCAACTCTCTTGCTCTGTAAAGTAGAGATTTCCAGTTATCAGGTAGTTTTTTGGATTCTTGTATTAAATCCTCTATTTCTTGATCTGAATATGTGATTTCCTGAGTTATTTGCATAAAGTACACCGACGTATATAAACAATATCATGCACAAAATAGAAGGGCAAACTGAAATAAGGTTTGAAGTGCCCCTGTTTATTCAGACCAAAAATTAGCTCTGTTTCAGTTGATAATAGAGGGTACTCTTGTTAAAACCCAGCGTCTCGAAAATCTATCACACCGAATACTCCGTTCGCAACACCTCAACTATTTCTCGTTTTTCAGACCCGTTTCACTTAACCAAATTGAGGCTTTCTTTTCGATGTCTAATGCCACGGTCAATCATCCAACAAGTTGTTCGAGGTGAGCAATGCGCTCGGCCGCCCCACTGGAGTGCTTATCCGTGGATTCAAAGAGGACCGCCGTATTTTCAACGAGCTGGTGCTTCCACTTTGAGAGCTGATCTTTGCTGAGGTTATGTTACCGACACAGTTCCGCTTGGGAACTTTCACCGCTGAGTGCCTCAAGAACAACTTTCGCTTTAAACTCGGGGGTGGATCTTCGTTTCATCGTTTCTTCATCACATACCGGATAGTTTGCAGAATATGCTCCCATTCTTCAATAGCCTTCGGTTGATTACCTCTATACCGAATATTCATCAGCATTCGGACATCTTCTTTTTGAATATCAAGCGCTTCTCCTCGTTTATCAACAAATTCACGTAATACATACGGAATATCTTCATCTTCAAAGTCTTCCGCATAAACGCGTACAGGCTGGTCAAGGAGATCTGCAATAGTTATACCAAGTGCTGAAGCAATTTTGAGCAATATCTCAGCCGAAGGTTGCTTACTCACATCGTTTTCAAGCTGTGATAAATAAGCTTTAGAGATACCTGCTTCTTCAGCCAGCCCGTTAAGTGAAAGCCCCTTTTCTTCCCGGAGTTGCCTAATTTTTTGCCCCAGTTTCATGTGAAATGCCTCCTGATTTTGGTAATTACCTTACCATTTTACACGAATTTGTTCGTTATTACAAACTTTTTCTTGACAAAAGGGTTCGCTATAGAGTATAATATTGTTCGTCAAGATAAACAACACGAATGGGACAAAAGGTATTCTATGAAATCTTAAGCAACACAAGGGGTACTTTCATAATGGCAAAAGCGATTGCAGCGCGAAGAAACGGGGATGCATACCAAGCCAGAGTCTTCTGGCTGAAGTTGCTTGATCTCAGAACCAATGATTATGTCAAATCTGTTACCCTGGAAAGCGATCTCGCTTCCTTCGTCGATGACGTTGTCGTTTCCTACAATGAACCCATAAGAGACCGGACAACAGGGAAACGAGAGATTGTTTGTGATTTGTTTCAGTGCAAGTATCATGTAACACAGAACAACGCCTTCACCCATGAAAATCTCATAGATCCAAAGTTTATCAACAACCAGAATTCAATGCTGCAACGCTTGTACGGCGCGTATGTGAAACTTTCGAAAGAACTCAGTCCGCATACGTTTCGCTTGTACATTTTCTCTAATTGGCATTGGGCGCATCAAGACGCAATCGCCAAGCATTTGCATGAGGAAACTATTCGTTCAACTTTTTATGAGAATGGACCGAAATCCGCAGCGGGACAAGTGCGATCAAAACTCGCTGCACATCTCTCCATATCCCAAGAAGAACTCCGCGCGTTTTTGAACACCGTTCGGTTTACGCTCGGAAAGAATCTTGTAGACCTCGCAAGTGAGATGGAACCCCGCCTGAAGTTAGCAGGACTCAAACTCATAGATCGGACGGTAACTCACGTCCCTTATGATAGCCTCGCTTGGGAACTTTTCACACAGGGACGGAACTCGTTTGACAAAGCGGGGTTTGACCAGATGATCCATGAAGAAAAGTTAATGGCCCCACCCGACACAAAACATAGCGAAATCTCCATCCAAAGTTTCGCACAATTCGCACGGCGCCCTACCGATCTTCAAGTCGCACGTCTGGATTTACTCCCATTGTTTGATGAACGTTTTCCTATCAGGGACGCATATTGGAAAAAGGAGATACCTGAAGAAATTTCGGCATTCATGTTGGACGAAAAATTGATGGATGTTCCGCAACCCATCCATATTTTCTTTGATTGTCATCTCAGTATCGCGTTCTTTGCCGGACATCTGGTGAGTCCTAAACATCGGATTCAAATCATACCGACACAAAAAAATGGGAGCCACTACACGCTTTGGGAACAGAGTGCCCCCGATACCAACGCAGACCTGTGGGAGTTCCAAACCTTTGGAAGAATTGATGAGGAAGTCATCTTGGAAATTTCCGTGACGCATCACATCCAGAAACAGTTACAATCCTATCTATCAACTCAGGGATACAACGAATTACCGCAGATTCGGGTTGCCCCTATAGGCGGTATCGGACCCACTGCGGTAGTTGGAGGCACCCATGCGTGGCAGCTCGGATATCAGCTAGCAGAACAGCTTCGCGAGATACTCCCCGAGATGTGCCGGACGGTACACCTCTTTTTCGCAGGTCCCGTTGCATTGTCTTATATCCTTGGGTACACACTACGTCATATCGCTCCACACATTCAACTGTATGAATACGACTTTGAAGGACAGCATGGTGATCGGACATATTATCCGAGTCTATGTATTACCTATTAACTTTAACAATTAAGAGGACGATTCCATGAAATTAACAACCTATTTTAGAAAATTTCTCCAAGCCATCCGACCCACAGAGCATCAAAGGGATGATTGCAAAACAGGGCATCAAACGCTACGCAACCGTCTTGAGAGTTACGAGGATTTAAAACAGATTCTGGTCAGTACTTTCCTACAAGGGAGTTATCGGCGAGCGACCGCTGTTCGTCCAAAAGGTGATGCAAAATTAGATGTTGACATCATCACTGTCACCCGCCTGAAGCGAGAGGACTATCCAAACCCGGACGATGCTATGGATATCTTCGTTCCCTTTTTAGATGAGTACTACGAGGGTAAATATCAAAGACAAGGACGTTCATTTGGAATTGAATTGTCGTACGTGAGTCTCGACCTCGTCATCACATCGGCCCCATCTGAAGCAGAAGAGGAAGCTTACAAAAGCCAAGCCGTCCGAACTATCCTAACTCCGGAGGATATTGATGATTGGCTCTTGGTAAAATCTTGGGTTCCGCCGGAGAACAGGAGCAGTCAAACCGCTTTTTTTGAAACAATTCGTCAAGAACAAGAATGGAAAACCGAACCGTTATGGATACCAAATCGAGATGTTGGTGATTGGGAAGAGACCCATCCTTTAGAGCAAATCAAATGGACATGGGGAAAGAATGCAAGGTGTAATAAGCATTACGTTAATGTCGTCAAAGCCATAAAATGGTGGCAGAGAGTCCATCATCCTGACGACAGACCTAAAGGTTATCCACTCGAACATCTCGTTGGAGTTTGTTGTCCTGATAGCATAACGTCCGTCGCAGAGGGAGTGACCCTCACGCTGGAAAACATCGTTGCGAATTATGGTGTGTATGCAGAATACAAACTCGTCCCCCACCTGTCAGACCACGGTGTACCTGGACACAATGTTTTAGAGAGGGTTTCTGGTGCCGAGTTCGCAGAATTTTATGAGCACACTGAGGCAGCTGCTCAGATAGCACGTGAGGCTCTTGATGCCGAGACGAAAGAAGAGTCTATTGAAAAATGGAAAGAATTGTTCGGTAGCAAGTTCCCGGATTCCGATGATTCTGATGATAATGGGAATAGCGGAAACAGTGCAAAAGGTCCCTTTGTCGAGCGATCCAGACAACAGACAGGTGATCTAACACCTCGCAGATATGGATAGACCAGATATGGATAGACCGTTGTGTGAATTCCCAGATATTGTGATAGAAGCCTATAACCTTTTGCTTCAACACCGTCTCGTTGAAATTACCCTGCCGCTTCGCGAGAATCTAAGAGAGGGAGAAACGGGATGGGAATTTGACTGTATTGCTAAGGTGCCCTATCCGAATCCTGAGCAGGTGCCGGAGAGCGTCACTTTACGCGTCTCAATACCTGAAACATTCCCGAGCGAACCCGTGGACTTCTGTCCAGAAAATCTGAACGCGTTCCCACACCAAGATGCAGAAACTGGAAAATTGTGTTTACCCGAAGAAGCACTCGCCCCAGTGGATGCTTCTCGGCTTGTTTGCTACGTCAAATGGGCCATCGAATGGCTCAAAGACGCAGCAAATGGAAAACTTCTACAATCGGGTGAACCCTATGAATTGCCAGACTTTATTCATAAACTTCTTGAGTCGCCGTTCCCAACAAATGTTCCTTTTATCTTTGAGGAGTCGCCAAATTCCTATGTAAAATGGGAATCTCGATTGGGCACGTACGGTGGTGTTGAATGCTGTTGGGGGAACGGAATTCCGGCGATATTCGCTGCCCGATTTTCTGACAAAAACGGTTTGCTGATAAGGGAATCAGAATTCACCTCAAACGTCCTGAGACAGGATGGCGAGATCAAGGGCAACTGGCTTCTTGTCCCCGACATCCGTTATGAAAGGCATCGGCCACCTCAAACCTATGAGGAGATGGATACGTTGTGTTCAAAGAATGATTTGGACTTCTATACACTTCTCAAAGAAACTTGGAATCTTAAAAATTCGTATAAGTTCGGAATTCTCCTCATCGGTTTTCCGATTCCAGAAAAAATCGGAGCACCGTTCACCGAAATCCACTGGCAACCCCTTCTTTTCCAAAATCTTAAGGGTTTCAGAGCCCAAAAACAAAGGCCTCGATTAAGAGGACCTGCTCGTAAACCAAGACAAATCTGGCAAAGATTGAAAGAAAATGGATGCTTTTCACCCTCTCAACATTTGCCATGGGGACGAGTTGAAAACGTCGCACGCGAACGGTTGTATGCAAGAGGCGCGCATCCATCAAAGGTTCAGACAACACCTATTGTCGTTTTCGGTTGCGGGGCCTTGGGGAGTTCCATCGCAGAATTACTTGCACGTGGCGGCGTACACCAAATGAGCCTTGTTGATTCGGATGTGATAAAGTTCGGCAATCTCTGTCGCCATACCCTGGATGGTTCCTCCGTCGGTATGAATAAAGCGCAAACTCTCGCCGAACGCTTGACACGAGCCAATCCCCTTTCAAAGATAAAGGGATATCCTGGCAGGGTACCCTTAGATTCACAATCAGATCAGACACTCCATCAGGCAATCATGGATGCCAAGGTATTTGTTGATTGTACCACGAGTGAAGCCGCTTTTCGGTGGTTGAATCAATACGCAGTTGAAAACGGAAAACGATTGATTTCCTTATTTTTCAATTTCCACGCAGAATTGCTCACTTTATGTATATCCGGTAAATGCAGATCATGCGTCGAGATATTTAAGGATCTAAATTACGCCGTTCGACAGAAATATACACCACTTGACCCCGATGTTTACTTCTATCATCCCTCAAAAGACGAGCAAATTATAGAAGGGGCAGGGTGTTGGCATCCGAGTTTCCCTGCACTCAATGCACATGTTCAAATTCTCGCTGCACACGCCGTGGATATTATCAGTCATTCTATAGCCACTAAACAAGAAACAGGAAGTGCAGTAATTGTCAAAAGGAAAAACTTCATAGCACAAAACGGAAACCAACCAAGCGCGCTTGTTGAAAAGGTATGGGGAAAAGAATATTGACAGATAACACTTCACTCAGGTGGCAGTCGGACTGCCAGAAATATACCGTACGACTTTCAAATGCCTGCCTTCTGAAGATGGTGGAAATGGCGCAGGCACATTCGCCCAACGAAGTCGGGACTCCTTGGTTGGCTGTTATTCCGATAATGGCTTTGAGGCTTCTGTTCTTGACCTAGCCCCTTTAAGTCCCGACTCGAAGGGTTCGCGGACTTCGTTTTATAGAGGTGTTGCCGGTTTGAAAAAATTCTTTACGAAGCTCCGACAGACTTTTAGCGGTAAACGTCATTATGTCGGTGAATGGCATAGCCATCCAGATGCTGCTCCCTTTCCAAGTCAAACCGATAACAGGCACCAGTTAGCAATAGCAAAAGACACAAACACAGCCTGTCCAGAATGCATTCTTATTATTATCGGACATACGCTTTCAAACGTGGATGAAATAGGCGTTTTTGTGTATTCACGAAAACGAGGCAGGGTTCTGCTTTCCTCAGCGCACCAGAGGAAAAATATAGGAAATTCACAAACTTCTGCGCAACTGCAAAACTGATAAGACTTCAAAGTTCCCCCTTGTGCTTACTGAGTGGTCCTAAGGCGTGCCGCAGCGATCTACACCGCTTGAATTTGAGTGCCAACGAGTGTCTGAACTTTACCGATTTCGGGTCTCAATTAGCAGTGACAGTTCATTTTCTTGGAATAATGCCTTACTGTATAATTCACTGAAACATCTCAATTCACCCGATTTCCTTTTACGAAATCAAACATCACATTCTACAAGAAAACACCGCAGAACCTCATCTGAGACATGCTCAAGCCTGAAAAGGAGAAACATACCAGGCCAATGTTCTCTAAACTATTCGAGATACTTCCTAATGCTGAACAACTCTTAAGCCTTGAACCAGAGGAACTTGCGGGACCGCTTTTGGTTTCTTTAGAAAATCGGGAGAGGATAAACCTACAAGTTATCATAGGATATAATAGGATGGCGTGGGAAATTAACCAAAATGCGCTCAATATTCCGATCTAACTTATCCTCACGGCGTTCGTGAGGATGTCCTCTTTGCACTTATGGAGGCTTGGCAGTGTTTGGTATGTGAAGGATTCGTTGCGCCGAGACCTACTGATTTACCAAGAGATCATTCCATAACTTCAGCAACTACATACTTCGTGACCAGACGTGGGAAAAAGATTGAAACACTTGAGGACTTTGAGGTGTATCGCAAAGGCTGATCTTTTACGTAAATACCAATCGGTTTTTTCGCAAGGATCTTATGGAACAGTCGTTCTTGAAGCATTCAAATAGGTAGAAATCGCTGTTCGCGGGCTGGAGGCTATACGGAAACGGATTATGGAACTAACCTAATGAGCAAGATGTTTAATGATAACATCAGTAACACCCGCGCGATTATGAGAGACCCACCAAAATATACGCCATGTAAAGAAAAAACAGTGGCATTCTCCGATGCGTTTGTGCTTTAATTTTTTTTAAGAGCACCGTTTTAGAAGGCATCATCAAAAACCCCTGCACCGCAGGCACATCAGTACACCCCTAACATTCAGGAGACGCTTACCTTTTAACCTAAAAATGAAATATTTAGAAAATCTAAATCCATCCCAACAAAAGGCGGTTACGGCCCCCTTAGGACCTGTAAGTGTTCTCGCGGGACCTGGGTCGGGGAAAACACGCGTCTTAACCGCCCGGATCCAACACCTGTTTTATACTCACAATCTCGCACCCTCTCGGATACGCGCAGTGACATTTACACAGAACGGGACGCAGACGATGCGCGATCGGTTAGACGGCGATGGACTGAAGGACGTGCGTATCTCCACGTTTCATTCGCTGTGTCGTAGTATCATCGAAGGACATTTCCAACGGAATCCCCAACTTGTGGATCTCTGCAAAGCCGCAAGGGTTGGAATGCCTTTCTGCTGGCATTCGTTCCAACCGAAAGCGAAACGACCGCATCTGGAATGGTATGAGGAGGATGGGAGGCTCACCCCGGAAATAGCACTATGGATCGCTTTCCAATATGCCTGTGTCGCATTCTCGCAGAAAGTGCCGCCGCAGCTGGATTTCACCGAAGCAGGTTACCAACGCGTCGCTAAGGTGTTTGCGCGTGTTAAGTCCAGACTGCGTCCGGTGCATGGTTTTGTCAAGGCAGGGATGCCCGAACTGACATTGCTCGGTAATTTTGACGGATTGTGTCGGTTTCGTGACTATGTGCGAGCACTGTTTGGTTACGAGTTACAAATAGCAGACGAATTGCATCCCGATTATCAGGAAATGGTGTCTGCTTTTTCAAGGAACGATCCGCAGTTGGAAACGTTTTTTAGAAAGGCGTATTGCCAACTCGTGAGGCGTTATGCGTTTCTCGATTTCACAGCACAGGTGTTGTGTGCACACCAGATTTTCCTCTCTTCTCCGGAAGCACTTCGGCGTATGCAAAACCAGTATGACGCGCTCCTGATTGATGAGTTTCAAGATACCGACCCTGTCCAGTTTGACATTGCCCAGCGGATGGTCGCGGAACACAAAAACCTGTTTGTCGTCGGCGATCACAATCAAGCGATTTATGGATTTCGAGGCGCAGACGCGCGGAATATCAGCAGGTTTCGTGAGGTGTTCCCAGAACCCTATGAGGTCTTATTGGATAGAAACTACAGGTCCACGCCTGAAATTGTGGAGGTGTCCCGTGCAGTTGTAGAACGGTATCAAGATACGGGATACGTCTTTCCGACTGCTGTCAAGTCTAGCGGTGCCGCTGTCGAGATGAAAATCCGACTCACAGAAGTTCCAATATCGGATCCAGCGGACGTGTTAGTGCTATCGTATACGAATCGCTGTGTTCAAGAGAATTGCCAGACTTTAAAATCAATGGGTATCCCGTATGTGAAGACAGTGCGGTTTGCTGAGGATGGCGAGAAGCGTGTGTTTTGCGTGAGGAAAAAGATCGTTGATCGCATCCTTGATGTTATGTCATTTTTGCGGGAACCGACACGGGAACACATTTTAACCGCTGCCCTGCATGTCCCCGGGATAGGGGAGAAGACGCTGGAGGGTTTGGTGCAGGTTAGCGACTTAAGCCGTGAACCGAAACTGGAAGCGTTGTTCGATTTCGGAGATTACGTCTGTGGTCTGACAGCGGCATCCCAGGTCCAAGCGGTATGCGATAGTTCAGGGAGATCGCCTGAGGGTCAGGAGGGTATTTTCAAAGGTGCCAGTATTGATTGGCACTCGGATAGCGTCCGATCCGATGTGTCTTTTCTCGGACGCGTCTTAACACACTATGAAAGCATTCCAACTTACGAGACGTTGCTTGATGCTTCGGCGCAGGTGATGACGGTGCATCAAGCGAAAGGCATGGAGGCACCCGTCGTAATTGTAGACGGTTATAGTTTTTTCGCTCCTGGTGATCGTGCATTCACTTCAAAGGAAAGTGTCTATGAGGCTGCGCGGGTCATGTATGTTGCTCTCTCGCGTGCGGAGCGCGAACTCTATTTGGTGACGGATAGGCGAGACTATCCAAACATGCCAGGCGTGTATGAAATCATTGATTGGCAAACGGGGATCAACTCTACCACAGCTGAGAATAGAATTGATGTCTCTATTGAAGATGCACGGGCATTTGAACTGGCGTTTGGCGGAGATGTTTAGTGAAGTGCTATTGGAAATTTGGGCCACCGTCTAAATTTTCGATGGCAGTACAACACCGATATACCTTGGTTCAGTACCTTAACTGAGCAGGGATATTTGATGCTGTTCTCCTTAAGGAGTTTTTTAGGGATTCGACCTGACTGAGATGACATCTTTTGTACTTCTTGTCGCTTCCACAGGGGCACGGATCGTTTCTACCTAGGCTTTGTCGCGCTATATTTATAATTTCCAAGAAGTGCTCTATTTGCCCTATGTCACCGTGCAAGTATTCGCCCCAAAGGTCCTTTCGAGCTCTGTCAATACCGAATTTATCCGTGTAAGAGAGTCGGTAGAAAAATGGAATTACCAATTCATGAAGGAATTCCTTGATATAAAGTTGCTTGTTATCTCTGTATTTGATCCCTAAGCAACACGCGCTATCGCTAGGGTAAATGTGCAAGTCGATGATTGGAACTTCATATTTTTTCGCAATTTGATAGTATCTTCCGCCGACTTCATACACTTTCGGCCATCCGTTTCCATCCAGGTCATTCAGGCGAACCTCAACTTCAAAAACATCTCGAATCAAGAAGTCGGTTTCTTCGGCAAAATTGGCAATCGTCATCTTTCCGGATTCTTGATCATACACCGCGCAAAAGTCCAGTTCGCCTGAAATTTTATGGGAGTTCGCCTCGTAGTATAAGTTCGGAAAATCCGATCTCAACCATCTAATGTCACTATCGGTTATCTTCATGATAGGAATTACCGTGCATAGGGCTTTTGGGGGGTGACTACTACTGGCGCGGGAGTAACTGCTGTTGGCGTGCTCCCGTTGTTTTGAGTATCCCCCTTCAGTTCTCCGAAATTGTCGCCAAACAGTTTTCTCCACTTCCTGACGCTTGCATCACGACCAGTTTCTTCAAATGCTTCGTTAATCTTACCGTTGTAAAGGTCAAACATTTCTCGGAAGTGGTTATATTTATCCTGCTCCCAGTGTCTCGTGAAAGATTCTCCCTCTAAAACTGGATTGCAGATTTCAGGCATCAGAGCATTAGCCTGCAAGAAACTGTTTATCCGATTTGAAATCGTCTTTAAAGCGGTTGGAATGTCTTTAAAATCTTCGCCCTCTTTGTCACTGGCATTAACACTGTTACCAATGAGGGTAGTCAGGAGGATCGATTTTACAGAAAAGTTCCCTTTGTGATCCCGAAGAAATTTTAATAATCGCGTAACCCGCTTTAGGTTACCGTGGGTAATCCTCGTTTTCTCGTTGAGCCACTCTTTATAGCCTATACCATCGGTAACCTCAAATTCATTCTCCCTGTTATTGCAGATGAAGTATTCTTCCTCTTGCGTAAACGGATCCTGTTGTGTAATGCACGGCACAAGATCCAAGTGAAAGTCACCGGCATAGTTAATATAAACACACCGAGTTCTCTTGTAAACTTTGTCCTTATAGGTGTCGTTCCTTCTCAAACAATTATAAACATCATTGATGTAATCCCTCGGCTCTTTGGCTTTATCGTATGTCATGTACAAGAGCATGTCAGCGTCATACTCGTGTGTCTCGACCGGTTTGATGATTGTTTTCAAAGCGTAGGAACCTTGGCGTTTGGTATTCTCGTAGGCATCCAAGTTTGAACTTAGAAACGTGTCTACAGCTGAAGAACTTCTGTTCAACGTATCAAGACGCGTTTTATTCAAATCGACTTCGTCAGCGAGGAAATCCTGGAAATAGGTTATGATATGCTTCATTGATTTGTCTCCTTCTATATTGTATTAAATCGAAAACTTAAAATTCATGAAAATCGGCATGCTGTCCGAATCTTAGAGAGTTTGTGGAAAGAACCCCATTTCTACAATGTGTGAAAAGGAACAAATTGTTCCGCGTGATTACCGAGAAAAATCTCACGGAGTTTAGGCAATGCCTCTCTCGCTTGAGATTCCCCAAGACCTTTTAAAGATGGAATTTCGCTTGCCTTGTCTAAACCAAACTTCCCTCTGGCTACAGATGGATCAATCCTAATCACACTCTCATGCCCCGCAAGGAGTTTGGCTGTTCCAAGAGAAGAATGAGATTGAGCGTGCATAAACACGTCAACAAACTTGGTTGCCCAGTATAATCTGCCGAGGGAGACCTTTCTCCCCCAATTGACATTTAAGGGCTCAGTTGTACAACCTAAACTTAAAATTTTCAACGAATCTTTTGACCAATTGAGAAGCGTGATTGCCTCAACAACAGACATCCCAACCGGATTATTCGCCCACATCCCACCGTCTATCAACGGCGTCCCCGCGGACGATCGATGAGTGGGAAAGTAAGTTGGAGCGGCGGATGTTTTAAGGGCCACTTCAACTGCTTTTTCCTTATAGTCCCTTTCTAATCGAGGATGATGGGCGGTTTTGTAGATGTAGACCTCACCGGTTTCAAGGTTCAGTGATGGAATGACGAGTCGCTTTTTGCTATCGCCCAATCTCTTGTTACCGAAACAACTCCTGAGTGCCTTTTCAAGCGAGACACTACTATACTTTGAAATACCAAGCCATCTTAGCCATCGTAATCCTCGATTGCCTTTGAAGATAGTAGGTCCATGTTTTTCGTAAAATGCTAAGAGTTCTTTCGCTGAGAGTCCAAGCCCCAGGCCCAGAGCAATAATTCCGCCTGTTGAGGTCCCAACAATTAGGTCAAAATAGTCCACTACATTGTGTTCAAGAGTATCTTCAACAGTAGCGAGGAAAGCAGCTGGAAATACTCCCTTAATTCCGCCTCTGTCAATTGTTAGGATCCGCTTCATTTACTGGTAACCTCCTAATTTTCAAGGATAGGATATGTTTTTCAATTAGAATTATATCTAAAGTATTAAGAGAATGCAAATTAATTTCGCGAAATTTGGTAAAAATCTCTATTTTTTTTCTCCTTTGCTTAAAAATTGTGCTGTGGTATACTAAATGCAATATGTAAATGAACACCGTAGAGAGGAAAATTTGTCATGCAATTAGGTCAACGCCTTCGCCTGATTCGTAAGGAAAATCAATTGACCCTAAAGGAACTCAGTCAACTTTCGGGGCTATCTGTGCCTTATCTTTCGGACATGGAACGCGGTGTTGTGAATCCATCTGTTGATACACTTCAGAAGGTTGCTACAGCATATAACATCTCCGTTAAAGATATGATTAGTGGTGTCAAAGGGCTTGGGGAATCGTCAAATACTGATTATCCAGAAGGATTTCAATCGTTTCTAAAGGCGTATGAGACTCAGTATGAAATCAATGATGACTGGAAGGAGTCACTGCTGAAAGTCAACTTCCGGGGTAGACAACCTACCTCCCCGACGGAGTGGCTTGAGTTGTATCTTTACCTCAGGCGCATTCTTTCTCCTAAGGAGAAGCGCAGATAATGGATAGGATGAAAAGACGTGTTATTGAGGTAGTTCGGAATGTTGTCAATGCCTATGCTTCAACGACGATACCGACTTTTGATGAAATATGTTCCGGTCTCGGATTAAGTGTGATCGAAAGCGAATTACCGATCGGAACGGAAGGAATGTATGTCGAAAAAACAATTTTCCTTAATTCTCGGATACGAAATGAAGAACGTAAACGGTTTACTCAATTCCATGAAGTCACACATTTTTTATTGGAGGAAAACGAGGATTTAATTTCCGAACTGAACAAATATACTTATGGTCACGGAAACGGACATCATTCACACGTAGAATACCTTTGTAACATCGGGGCCGCTGAGTTTTTGATGCCGAGCAAAGAATTTGTAACACTCTATGAGGAAAGAGGGTTTAATGCCCAACTGATTCTATTTGCGGCCAATTATTTTAAAAGTTCAGCGATTGCTGCAACAATCCAACTTGCACAGGTTGCACCCAATAAATGTATTACTGTTATTTGCGAAAATGGGTTAATACCTAATACCCCAGCACCGTCACAATCATCATTTTTTGCGACTGAACATCAATACCGTAACAAACCAAAATTGCACGTGATTTACTCTGCCTCTTCACCTGCTGCTTCTGACCGTTGGTTGGTAAAGAATACAGTGATTCCGGATGACCACCTGATAAACCATGCGTTTTTGCAGGCTGAAATGCTTGAAGCCGAGAGTTATATCCCTTTCCCGACTTGGCGGGAGTCCTGTTTCTGTGAAGCATTACCTCATAAAAATAGGGTTTATGCCGTGTTTCATTTGACACTTCCCCCATCCCCTAGTCAAATGTCGATTTTTTAAATAGGGCTTACGCATTTCCTCTTAAAGTCCGTCTAATCAGACGGATTTAGGGGTTTAAAGAACGGAGGTTATCACTTTTTGTACCTAAATCTCCGATATGCTCAATTTGCGTAAGTCCTGTTATTAAAAGAGTTTGGCCCGTGGCGTAAAAGGTATCATCCCAAATACCCGTTCTGGCGGTTGAAAAACGCGCAGAATGATGAAGACCGAATTTGGGAGATACCGAACGTAGACATAATTAACGAAGGTCGGCAGTCAGATGGAACATCAACAGGCGATGCACTTGTCGGCGATCTACGGGAACATGGGGGCGGCGGGTTCCTCCCACCGATCGCGGACCAACTCCGAAGCGATGTAGGCTTGAGATTTGAAGTCGTTGGTAGACTCTTGGGTTCTCATTTTCCTGTCACGTACCATGCAGATATCCTACAGGCTGTTGGCATTGAATGGGCTTTTGGATGGGCTTTCGGAGTGCTTCTGCAACCCCAAGTCCCTGGATCTCAACAAAAGCCCCAAGACCCCAAATTCCGACCAGGAATCTTAGAAGCCTATGGACACCGCTGCGCGATCTGTGGGTTCAATGTGACGCTGGGTGATCGTCTCATCGCGATAGAAGCTGCGCATATCAAATGGCATAGTGCAGAAGGTCCCGACACACCCCAGAATGGGATGGCACTCTGTGCCTTGCACCATAAACTCTTTGATCGTGGGGTCTTTACTTTGTCAGATCAACTCGCTATCAAGGTATCAGGACAGGCGGACCCAGCATCACCGGGTTTTGAAGAATGGTGGGGACGTTTTAACGGGAGAGACATCTATTTCCCATCGGAGCCGTATCTTCCGGACGCAGCCTACGTTCAGCGGCATACCAAACGGGTGTTTAAAGGGGAATCGGTAGCAAAACCCAGTTAAAAGGTGTGACTCTCGGATACCGCACGTTTTCGCATCGCACATTATCAATGGAGCTTCATTATTAATGGAACTTAAGGAACACATCGATGACATACGCAACCGTTTAGAGCAAAAACTCTTTCCCAACGAAACCGCAGTGCGTCAAGGGATTGTGGATAGGCTCCTCAATGCCTTGGGGTGGGAAACGTTCGATACACAGAGGGTCTTTCCTGAATATCCAATCAATGGAGGAAGAGTCGACTATGCGCTTTGCCATCCCCCAGGAAAACCGATCGTCTTCATTGAAGTGAAACGCGTTGGAAACATTGAGGGCGCGGAAAGACAACTCTTTGAATATGCGTTCCATGAAGGAGTCCCAATCCTTATCCTGACCGATGGACAGAAATGGCGGTTTTTTCATCCGTCAGGAGCGGGAGATTACCAAGAACGTCTGGTTTGGGAGTTAGACCTTACCGTAGACGACAGTGAAGCGGGTGCTGCGTGTCTGAACAGATACCTGAACTACACATCCATACAAACAGGGACAGCAGGACAGGCAATTGTTGAAGATTATCAGAAAGTCTCTCAACAGAGGGAAGCTCTCAGGCATTTGCCCGAAGCCTGGGAAAACTTGCTGTCAGGTACATCAGAAAATTCGGAGTTTTTAATAGAGGCAGTACAATCTGAGACCGAATGTTTGTGTGGTAGTAGACCTACACATAAACAAATATTTGACTTTCTGAACGCCTTAAGCAAGGGAACCCAGGTAGATCCCGATCTCCAAACAACCGTGCAAAAGACGCGTGAGAATCCAAAAGCACAGCGACAACAGAAACAGGTGGACAGCAATGAGGTCAAACCGCCCTCATCAGAACAGTTCCTGAGAAGCAGATCGCGTCGAAAGGAGGAGTATACCGCCTACTTTCAAGGATTGATAGATCAACTCCGAGAACAACATAACTTTACAAAAGCGCGTCGTGCCATGAAAGGTCAGAATTACTACCCCTTTGCATCAGGGTCTACAGGCATAAAATATGTTGCAGGATTTAACAAACAACAAACAGTGTATATGACACTGAGCATTAATTTTGGAGATCGCGAGAAAAACAAACGTTTCTTTGATGTTCTCAAAGAACGAGAATCCGAAATCACTGCGCAATTCGATGTTCCTTTATATTGGGACCGGCGCGACGATGTCTTAAGATGCCACATTTATGTCGATCGCGAAGGTACTATTGATTCTGATGCGAGTGCGTTAGAAACCTTCAGGGCATGGCATATTGAGAATCTACTCAAATTCAAAGCGGTGTTTACGCCTGAAATAGAGATGGCACGCGCAACACTGAAATCCCAGTGAAGTTACACCTGAATAACGAAGAGGGAAAAATGCGTGAAATGTCTACGTTAATTTAGATCAAAAAATCCGCGCAATCCGTAGAATCCGTGTAATCCGCGATTCAGACAATTACCCAATGACCCTTCCGCCCCGTGCCTAAAAAAACTTGACCCCCACACAAAAACGTGGTATACTTATACTATACTAAAAGTAAGTCGGGATTAATCCTTGTGATGTTCATTTTTCAGACAAATATTTTCACAGCGAAACGCAAAAATCAAATCAAGCGAAGGAGCCTTGAGAAAAAATGCCAAATACATTTTTTCTTGACTCCCAAGTCCAAATGTGATTTACTATACACAAAGGAGACACAGCAATGACTACTCAAGAATTATATGATCTCACGTCAAAAGGCTTTGACGATATAAAAACGACCCTCACCAGTATTGACAACCGACTCCGAAACGTTGAAACCGATGTTGCAGAGTTGAAAGGCAGGCGGTTAGCGTTCAAGGAATGGATACCCATTGGATGTGCCGTCATCGCTGTTATCGTCTCTATTATCGCTTTAGTCAAACACTAATCAAATAGGACTTACGCATTTCCTCTTAAGGTCCCCTGCCCTCCTGAAAAAGGGATATAAGGGGTAAATTACTGAAATAATGCCTTTTTACATAATTTGCGTCTGCCCTGAAAAAGTTACACTTTTCACCGAATTATTTTTTCTCCTAACACAGAATCGCCACCGGAAAAAACGCAAGAACCCCACGGCACCACTGGGTTCCCAACCGAAGACCCGCACAGAAATCCCGATTTAAAAATGTTATAAAAACGTAACATTTTATCGGAAAAGATATTTAGGGGCTAACACCGTCAACGACACACCCCGGGCAACCAAAAGCAGCGTAAGCGCCCCCCATAGCCCATGATTTCCAAAAGGCATCAACAGATAGATCGCACTAAAATAGAGGAGTGTTGACACAATTACGGAATTCCGTAAGGCTCTTGAAGCGGTCGCCCCCAGAAAGATGCCGTCCCAAATGTAGGCAGCGACGTTAATTACAGGTGCGATGATTACCCAAATCAGATAAACTTCTGCCTGTTCCACAAGCGACATCTGATCCGTAAAAACATACAACAATCGCTCCCCAAAGCACGCAAGGATGAGCAGAATCACACCCGCAAACAGAAATGCCCAGAGAAAGATGAGGCGCGTCGTCTGTTTCAGATTTCGTAGGTCCTGCGCGCCTTTGTATTTGCCGACCAGGCTCTCTGCTGCAAAAGCGAAACCATCAATCGCGTAGGACAATAGATTGATATACTGCAACAGAATCGTGTTAATTGCCAAGAAGGTATCACTCAAGGCTGCGGATTTTGCCGTGAAATAGGCATGACTGAATACCAGACAACACGTCCTGATGAAGATATCGCCACTGATACTGAGGAACCGCTTGAGTTTAGAAAATGCTAAGATTTCTCGTAAATTCCATTTTGGCAAAATACCGCGATAATATCTCGAAAAGAGTAGAACTGCTACAAATAATCCGATATACTGCGCAATGACAGTCGCTAAAGCGATTCCGTCTACCTTCATGTCGAGTAACTTCACAAATACCAGATTTAAGACGATATTGGCGAGGTTCACCACAATCGTCAGTAACAGTGGATAGCGGGCATTCTGTAACCCCAAAAATACACCGTGAAAGGCGTGCAGACACAATGTTGCGGGCGCAGCATAGATACGGATATGGAAATAGATGCGGGCGAGATGTTCCACATCAGGGCTCGCATCAATGAGGCGGAAACTGAGATCAATTAGCTGCCACTGGAAGATAAGGAGTAATAGGCTTGATGTGATGCCGATGCATATCGCTCTTAGCAGCAAACGTCCACATTCTCGGAGGTCGTTTTCTCCGAAGGCTTGCGCCGTCAGTCCTGTTGTTGCCATTCGGAGAAACCCAAATCCCCAATAGATGAAACTGAAGATAACGCCACCGATGCCGACCGCACCGAGGTAATGCTCGGATTCTAACCGCCCCATTAAAGCAGTGTCCACCGCTCCCAAAAGAGGGATGGAAAAATTGCTAATGATATTCGGGAGCGCGAGTCGATAGATCTGCTTATTGATCTCTTGAGGGGTATGCATGAAGAATTCCTACCCTCTACCTTACCACGAACTCAGGTGAAAAGCAAGGGTATTAAAGCAAAGAAAAATTATCTGCAGTGCAACAGAGTAACAAATTCCGTCCTACACGCTGCAGGATTCGTGTGTGGTCTATATTTTTCTTTGTAATTTCACGGAAAATTGGGTATACTATAAATATTACTAAACTTTGACAATTTTTTAGGGATGGATTAATAGAATTACGAACATTGTTGCAGGAGAATTTTTATATGTTAAGGTTGCAAATAGGTATCATCCTTATGTTAATAGCGTGTGCGGTTTTCACGTCTTGTGATCGGGTACAGAAAATAGTAATGCCTACACAGTCGGTTGAAGAAGTCATGCCGCCCGCACCTGCTATGGACAATATCTTAAAAACCTATAAGTCATGGCAGTATGCCCAACCGCTACCTGCCCCGCCTGCGACGTTTACGGAGGCAAAAGATAGCGGAAGCGCACACGGGCTAGGGGACCGCACTGTTTATATCGACGGTATTGACCATACATTCTTTTATGCCATTCCTGCAGCTGTAGATGCTGGAATGCCCGTAGTCTTCCCCGCAGGGATGACGCTCGTCAAGGAAATTATGGACGACACCAACACATTCGTCTGGCGCGTCGCTGTGATGCAGAAAACGGAAGATGTGAAGTATACCGATCACAATGGGTGGCAATACGTGCAATATCAGCGTGAGTCTGAAACAGATAGTTTCCTCGCAAAAGCCGGCGATGAAACCGAGAAAGGAAGCACAGGATGCCACGGGTGTCACGCCAAAGCCACGCACGATAGTGTTTTTGTGACCGAAATCCTCATGGAACTCGGCAGAGCCCGTCTTGAGGCTTTACAAGCCCGACAAGGGAATACCGGTGACAATAACATGGCAGATGAAGACGATATGGACGAAAACTAATACGTTAAATGAAAGACTGGTGCTATCTGTTTGCTGCCAAATCAATCGGATTCTGTGTATCTCGGCTGCCACGCTCGGTGACATTGGTTATCGGTGGATGGTTGGGCACCCTCGTATACTATCTGGTACCACAGCAGCGGAAATTGGCGTATGAACACTTACGCTCCTGTTTGACGTTTCCTGATGAACGCCGAGTCAAAGCAGTGGCGAAACAGTGTTTTGAAAATTTAGGCAAAACTGTGGTGGAGTTCATGCAGCTCCCACGCTTGGATAAGCAGCAGCTTCAACAATATGTCACTTTTGAAGGCGTCGAGCATGTGCAGCAAGCACTTGCGCGTGGCAAAGGGGCAATCATTCTAACCGGACATTTTGGAAATTGGGAACTTCTCGCTGCGAGCATTTCTGCAACAGTTGCGCCGCTTACGCCGATTGTCCGTGAATTGCGTTCCGCTCGCTTAAACGCATTGGTCTCCAGCTACCGAGAGAAAGGTGGGTATACGACGATTGACAGAGATACAGGCGTGCGCCATGCCCTTCGATGTCTCAAACGGAATGAACTCCTCGGTATTGTTGCCGATGTAGATACAGCCGTAAGTGGTGTTTTTGTCGATTTTTTCGGTAGACGTGCCTATACACCCTACAGTCCAGTGGCGATTGCCCTCAAAACAGGGGCGGCGATACTGCCAACGTTCATTGTCCGACAACCCGACGGTTCACACCACGCAATTATCGAACCACCCTTAGCGTTGAAACGGACATCTATGAAAGAGAAAGACCTTGTTGTTAACACGCAGAAATTCACAAAAATCATTGAATCCTACATCCGACGATACCCCACGCAGTGGATCTGGATGCATCGTCGGTGGAAAACACAACCGTAGGGGTTGGGGTACCCAACCCGTCCAGATCCTCACACCCTTGTATCTCTGTCTGTTATTCTGCGTAATTTGTTGTAGAAATACAGAGACACCCGTCGGTGCTGATGAAACCGGAGCAACCACCCCGACACAGAAAGTAGATGGATTTTCTACACAACACACCGAAGCAGGTGTCATCAAATGGACGCTTGTCGGGGAGACCTCAACGTTTCACGGAAGTTACATTGAAGTGCAAAATCCGACCGTTCAGATTTTTGAAGAGGGTGTTGTTTCTATTACCGTGAATAGTCGGGAGGGTAAACAGTTCCTCACGGGAAGCAAGAAAAACAATCTCCATTTCACAGGAGATGTCGTCGGTGTTAGCGAGGATGGCACTTTATATAGCGAGGTTCTTCATTGGCAAAACCTTGCGGGCAAGTTGTATGGACCCGAAGAAGTCACACTTGTCCGTGGAGATTCCACATGGATCGGAACAGAGATGTACGCAGATCCGACGCTCAGAACCGTAAAAATGAAAAACAATCAATTTGAACTTCACCCAAAAGATGAGAAAGCACATGAATACCATCAAACCCCAATTGAACCAGAGTAGTTACAAACACAGATTCCAGTTTCGCAAATTTTGCAATTTTTGTGTGTGCGCCAGTTTTCTAACGCTTTTTGTCTGTCTCATCACACTGACGCTCGGGGCGGAAGAAACAGAAGAACATCCGTCACCCACCAACGCTGCAGAAATTCAAACGACAGAAGACGCTGTAGCACAGGATAGCACCGCTGAGGATACGGAGGCTACACCAGCAGAGACAAAAGAAATAATCACTGGGACATCCAAAAGGATGGAGAGTTATGAGCAGGAAGGCCTAACGATTCTTATTGACGAAGCGAAGACAGTCCGACGGGATGAGCAAGGCATCGAAATCGGATTTCTCAACGCTGATAAAATCACCCTCAAGCGCGACTTAGAGACGGGAGCAACAAAAGAAATTGTCGCCGAGGGCAATGTAGAAATACGAGACCAAGATATCTTTGCGACTTGTGACCATGCGATCATGGACAATCTGACAAGCACGATTATCCTTCAGGAGAATGTCGTCGTCTTACAAAACAAGGATCGGCTTGAAACCAAATACTTCACTTTCAATCGCTTGACTGGAAAACAGACTGCCGAGGGTGATGTTAAGTTTAAGGTTACCGTTACACAGGCAACACCCGTAGAGCCAGAAGCAGATGAAAGCACCGAAAGCGGCACAGATACCGACGAAGAAAATACTTCCGCAGCTACGCCTGAGGAGACGGAAGAGCCGTCTCAAGAAGAAACAGATACTGACACTGATACTGCTGAGGATGATACAGAAGAGAAGTCTGATACGAATGCTGGAAGTTCTGAAGGGACGGATCCGAAGGAAGAAACTGATACAGACCCAGAAAATTCTGATGACACAAATCCAGACGCTGAGACGGAAGACCCCTGATGAAAAGATATGGTAACGTATCCGCAAGGGATAATTAAAAAATGGCAACAGAACTACAAGCACACAGACTCGTAAAACGTTATACGCGGCGCGGTCCTATAGTCGTTAACGAGGTGAGCCTCTCGGTCCAGCAAGGCGAAATTGTCGGGCTGCTCGGTCCCAACGGTGCCGGAAAATCAACCACCTTTTATATGATGGTCGGATTGATTCGTCCGAATGCAGGTAGAATTACCTACGCTGATAAGGACATTACCTTCTATCCAATGTATAAACGCGCAAGGCTTGGCATCGGCTATTTGGCACAGGAAACATCGATTTTTCGTAAACTCACAGTTCAACAGAATGTTGAGGCAATCCTTGAGGTCCAAGGGGTGCCAAAATCAGAACGCGAACCTCGCATCCGTGAATTGACGGACGAACTCGGCATTTCAAATCTGTTACAACGCAAGGCATATACACTCTCAGGGGGTGAATGTCGCCGGGCAGAAATAGCACGCGCCCTTGCAGCACAACCTGATTTCATTCTGCTTGATGAACCGCTTTCGGGAATAGATCCGATCGCTGTTGCGGATATCAAGCAACTCATCAGCCACTTGCGTGACCGCAATTTAGGGGTGCTCATTACCGACCATAATGCCGCTGAAACACTTGATATTGTTGACAGGGCGTACATCATTGTTGATGGAAAAATTACACTCGCCGGAACGCCCACGGAACTCATTAATAGTGAGACTGCAAGAGACCTCTATTTTGGACACAATTTCTCCTATCGGATTTAAGGGTTGTCGGTTTTTGGTTCGGATTTTTTTTTTTTTTCAAAAAATCCTTTCGGTTGTCGGAGGAATAGTTTTCAGAGAAATGGTTGTCAGTTGTCGGTTGTCGGACAAGAGGAAGCCTTTGTTAAACGAACGCCTCTTAACTGAAAACCGAGGACCGATATCCATTAAACCTGATAACTACTAATGAAATGTACAAAGCGCAACTTACCCAAGCACCCCAATTAACACAGAAAACGTCCATTACACCGAGGTTACAACAGGCACTCAAAGTGCTAAATATGCCGCTGCAGGAACTGACACAATTCATCAGTCAAGAACTCGAGCAGAACCCTTTCTTAGAACTCGAGGAAGATGACGAGATAGCACTTCCTACCGAAGAATCGGATCCAGACGCCGAATGGAATGAACCAGAAGAGAATCTTGATCGCGAAGATAGTACCGTTGATATTGATTGGGAAACCGCCTTTGAGGACCGTGTTTCCGTTAGCGAACGGATAAATTCCAGATACTCGGACACTGACGAGCTACAACCAGACCTGGCACATGAAGGGTCGCTGCACGAATATCTGGACGAGCAATTGGACCTCGCACCACCGGCGGTTATAGCCTCAGAAACAGAACATGCCATCGCAACGCAAATTCTCGGAAATCTCAACGATGATGGCCAATTGGAGCTCGAGTTGTTTCAGGTTCCGTGTGAATTTCTGTCCCAACTCAATGAAGAGGTGTTTTCAACAGAACTGCACATTTTTATTGAAAAAAAATTGTCAGCAGCGACGGGCGACCCTGATTTTCAATTTTCAAAAACTGCTACGATCGCTGTGAAAGATACAATGTGCCCTTCTCCAGAAAATCGGGGCATGCCTGCACATCGGGCGTGGAAAATTAACGACAAAGACAACAAAAAAACATATACTATTCTATATGAATGTCCGCCAGACAGTTGTAAACCGGCACTTATCTTTTACCAACTTACGTTGGATGATATTGCTGAAACTGTTGGCTGTGATACATCACTCGTTGAAAATGTACTGCGTAAGATACAAGATAATTTTGAACCCATTGGGATAGCACATCGAGATATAAGAGAGGCATTACTGATACAGATTCGCAATTATATGATTAATGATGGGGATCCTGGGCATCGTTGCACGCTTCCCCTTGCCCACAAAATCATCAAAAATCACTTTGATGCTTTTCTAAATCAGCAGTGGGATGGCATCGCGGATGCCCTGAAAGTCGACATCACAGCGATAGATGCAGCTGCGAAGTGGATAGGAAGGCTATCACCGCATCCCGGTCGCTACTTCACAGATCCTACGACGCGATCGCTCAAAAAATCTTCCGCAACAGAAATCATCACACCAGACGTGGAGATACAATACCTGAATGGAAAGTATCAAGCTATCTCTGTGGATAACCACATACCGCGCTTACAGATGAATCCCTACTATGTAAATCTGATGCGCAATCGACCAGATACCTTGGATGCTGAAGCAAAAGCGTGGATAGAGAAACGGTATCGTGATGCGACAAATTTACTCAGCAGTCTCGCCCAACGCGGTAGCACGATCGCTCGGGTCACCGAAGCAATTTTTGAGGTGCAAACGGAATTTCTAACACAAGGCGTTAAAAGTATTAAACCCCTGACCTTGAGAACAATCGCTGAAAAAATAGGAATTCACGAATCAACCGTCAGCCGAGTAACGAGCAATAAATATGTCCAAACCCAACACGGTATGTATCCCCTTCGGTTCTTCTTCAGTAATGAATTAGCCACCACACAGGGGGACGCAGTCTCCGCCAAACAGGTGAAAAATCTCATTCAAGAGATGGTTAATGCCGAAGTCGCCTCGAAACCGCTCAGCGATCAAGCAATTAGTAATGCCCTGAAGGCGAAAGGTATCTTGCTCGCAAGGCGAACCGTTCAGAAATATCGTGATGAATTGGGCATTCCAACATCACGTGAAAGGTTTAAGGCAAAATCTATTTAACCATACAGGTTCCCCAGTCACGTTGGCATTTACCCGATACCATCGTGAAACGAAGGGAAACGATGTCAGGAGGCAATAGTAAAAAAATGAAAGTAACCTGCTCAGGACATAATTTAAAAATTACCGATGATATTCACGCGTATATCCTCAACCGTGCCGATAAAATTGAGTCGCGTTTTAACGGGATGCAAGAACTAAATGTCGTTCTCAAATCTGAGAAACACCGGTTTGATGCCGAGATGATAGTGACAGCACCCCGCGTCTCATTCTATGCAAAAAGTGAGACGCATGAGATCCTCTCTGCGCTGGATACTGTTACGGATAAAATCCTCAGCCAGATCCGACGTTACAGGGATCGAGTGAAAGACCGCCGAAATATTGCACCCCATCGAGAGGTAGTGGCACGACTCAATCCGGAAGAGGTGGACGCATCACCGGAAGTTGAAGGAATTGATGCCCCTGTCGTTGTGTCAACACAGGATAAATTCGCATCCAAACCCTTGACGCTCGCGGAAGCCACAACGGAACTTGAAGCCACGAATTCCGGATTTCTTCTGTTTTTAAATGCCGAAACGCGACAGGTAAATCTAATTTATGAAATGGAAACCAAAGGGACTTATGGATGGGTAGAACCCCTCTTTGCCTAAATGCCATAAATGGCAGCCTGCAACAATACGCAGAAATACGCAGAAATGCCCAAGCAAAACCCCAAGCAAAAACACGCAGGCGGATATAATCGAAAACCGTCAAGTCCCGAGCATCGTCGTTTAACCGCAAGGAAAATTAAAGATATGGGTTGCGCTCCATTACATTACGATCGGATTTCTGGTAATGCCATAAATAGCAGCCTGCAACAGCGGCGCAGGCGGATATAATCGAAAACCGTCAAGTCCCGAGCATCGTCATTTAACCGCAAGGAAAATTAAAAAAATGGCAAATCTTCCGAAAATCTACGCCCCTCACGAAATTGAGGGGAAATGGTACCAACTTTGGCAGAAAAACGGCTACTTTCACGCCGAGTCAACCTCTGACAAACCGCCTTACGCCATTGTTATACCACCACCGAATATCACTGGCAGTTTACACATCGGGCACGCCCTTGACAATACACTCCAAGATTGCCTCATCCGATGGCGACGCATGCAAGGTTATAACGCTCTCTGGATGCCCGGAACCGACCACGCCGGTATTGTCACCGAACTTATTATGGAGCGACAACTCGCCGAAGAAGGCACCAGCAGAACCGAACTCGGACGTGAAAAATTCATCGAACGTATGTGGCAGTGGAAAGATGAATCCGCCGGGTATATCGTTTCGCAGCTCCAGAAACTCGGGTGCTCCTGTGATTGGGAACGCGAGCGTTTTACACTCGATGAAGGTTTATCGAAAGCCGTCCGCACTGCCTTTGTTAAACTCTACGATCAAGGACTCATCTATCGTGATACCTACATGGCGAATTGGTGCCCGCACTGCAACACTGTTATCAGTAACCTCGAAGTTGAACCCATTGAGATAGATGGCCACTTTTATCATATCCGCTATCCGGTTAAGGACAGTGAGATCGTACTCGAAATTGCCACGACACGTCCAGAAACGATGTTAGGCGACACCGCTGTTGCTGTGCACCCCGAAGATGAACGGTATCAACATGTGATTGGAAAAACAGCGCTCCTACCGCTCTGCGACAGAGAAATTCCGATAATCGCTGATGCGTATGTGGATACAGAATTCGGGACAGGTGCCTTGAAGGTTACACCCGCGCACGATACGAATGACTATGAAATTGGTTTGCGACACAACCTCGAGCAGCTCACAATTTTCACACCGGATGCATGTATAAACGAAAACGCCCCCGAAAAATACATCGGTTTGTCCCGATGGGAGTGCCGCGAACGGGTCGTTGAGGATCTGCAGAACTCGGAGGCTCTCGTCAAAATTGTCCCACATCGGCACGCCGTTGGACATCATGACCGATGTGGCACGGTTGTTGAACCTGCTATATCACCGCAGTGGTTTATGAATGTGCGTCCACTCGCGCAGCGCGCTATAGAAGCAACCAAAAAAGGTGAGATCCAATTTATCCCAGAACGCGAAACCGCTCGCTTCTATCATTGGATGGAGAACATCGAACCCTGGCCCATCTCACGTCAACGCTGGTGGGGACATCGCCTCCCAATATGGGATTGTAACGCATGCGGTGCCGTCACCGCTGCGCTGGAAACCCCGCAGCAGTGCGAAGCATGTGGTGCCTCCGACTTTCGGCAAGAAGAGGACGTGCTGGACACATGGTTCAGTTCCGGGTTGTGGCCCTTCTCTACTATGGGATGGCCAGAAAATACGGAAGAGCTGCAGACTTTTTACCCGACGTCCGTCCTTGTAACCGGCTGGGACATCCTCTTCTTCTGGGTCGCAAGAATGATTATGCTCGGATTAGGATGTATGAACGAAGTCCCGTTCCGCACGGTTTATCTGCATGGACTTGTTGCCGATGAAAAGGGACAGAAGATGAGCAAATCCAAGGGAAATAGCATCGACCCCTTAGAGACAATTGAGACCTATGGAACGGATGCATTCCGCTTTGCGCTCGTCAATACAAGCACCCCAATCCCTTATGTCCCGCTTCCAGAATCGCAGATCGAGGCAGGTAAGCGATTTGCTAACAAAATTTGGAACGCAGCCCGGTTCATTCTGATGAACTTAGAGAAGCATCCTGTCCCCACAAAAATGGATGACGTAGCGGCTGAATCCGTCAGCACCTACAAACAGGAACCTTTAGAAATCGCTTGGATACAGAGCCGTCTGAGCCATACCATCGCAGCAACCACCGAGGCTTTCGAGGACTTTCGTTTTTATGAAGCCACACAAATACTCTATGCCTTCCTTTGGCATGAATTCTGCGATTGGTACTTGGAATTTGCCAAACAACGCATCTCACAAAATCAACCGGAGGCACTTTGGGTAGCAGCAGATGTCTTGGAACAGACAATGCGTCTCCTACACCCTGTAATGCCTTTCTTGACCGAGGAGATTTGGCAACAACTCCCGCACGGTGGAGGCAAAAACGGATCCGCCGAAAAAGGTTCGATAACAGTTGCCTCATGGCCAGAACCAATAGGCAAAAATCCGACGGCAGAAACCACTATGGCGACACTCATGGAAGTTATCGAAAGTGTCCGAAGTATCCGAGGCGAATTAAATGTTCCGCTCGGCGCATCCGTAGAGGTTCATATCCAATCGCCAAATGCTGAAATCCGTGAACGACTTGAAGCATACTTGACACAGTATCTGCCAGCCTTCACACGCGTAGCAGACATCACGATCGCTGAATCGTTGTCCAAACCTCCGGCTTCGGCGGAAACCGTTATCGGTGAGCTTGCTATCTATATCCCGCTTGCCGATATAATCGATCTGGATGCCGAGCATGCCAGGCTGAGCAAGCGGCATCAACAGATCCTTAAAGATGTCACAGCAGCGCAGAAGACTTTAGATAATCCGAATTTCATTCAGCGTGCTCCTGAAAGGGTTGTTAAACAGAAGGAAGAGTTACTTGCACGACTGGAAGTAGAGAAAGAGAAATTGGCGCGAAGTCTCGCGATGCTCACTGAGTCGGAAAAGGAATAATTAAGAAATGGGAATTGAAAATAACGACAACTGCTTCGTTTGTGGTATGAAAAATCCATTTGGCTTTCAGGTAAAACCTGAAATTAGAAATGGAGGCGAATGCGTCTATATTGGATGTACGCCCCCCGAGCATTTACAAGGGTGGGCAAACATTCTACACGGGGGCATCCTCAGCACGCTATTAGATGAAGCGATTACACACGTCGGGATAGGGACTTTCGATCAACCCGCAGTAACAGCGCAGCTCGAAGTCCGTTTTCGCAATCCGGCACCGACCTGTGTGAAACTCCATGTAAACGCAGAGCGTATTAAGGTTTCAAGAAGGTTAGTTGAAGCAAAGGCGGAAATCACGCTTAGCGATGGCACCCTTATCGCTACTGGCACGGGTAAGGTAATGCCAGTTTCTTAATTATACCTCAAAATACCCAAATCCAGTTGAGACATCACCAGAAACCTGCGCGTAATGAAATGGAGCGCAGCCCAGGGGTCCATAATTTAAAAGATGGAAAATCCAACATCTGCGGTAAATCCAGAGCGGAATTCGAGTTGGGACACGGATGTGCTCATCATCGGTAGTGGTGCCGCTGGATTACGCGCCGCTCTCGCTGCGAGCGAACACACGAGTGTGACCTTAATCACCAAAACCACGCTGACAGAGAGCAATACGCACTACGCCCAAGGTGGCATCGCAGTTGCCATGAACCTTGATGACACGATTGCCTTGCACATAAAGGATACCTGTGCAGCTGGAGCCGGACTCTGTGATGCCAAAGCCGTTGAGATGATGGTATCCGAAGGCATTCCACGGGTCGCTGAACTCCTTGACTGGGGGGCGAACTTTGATTGGGAAGGTACACTGCCCCGTTTTACACAGGAAGCCGCACATAGCCGCCGCCGTATTGTTCACAAAGGGGACGCAACCGGACGTGAAACAACGGATGTCCTCATTCAGCGTGTGCTTAATACCGAAAACATCCATGTCTTACAAAATACATTTGCCATTGATCTCCTGACGGATGCGGAGACTCCCCAAGAGTTTCAGGAAGCCGCTACATGCTACGGCGTTACCGCGATTGTAGATGAACACGTAACTTCTATTCGCGCCAAATCCACGATTCTCGCAACAGGGGGGCTTGGACGCATCTATCCCTGTACCTCCAATCCAAAAGTAGCAACAGGCGATGGGTTCGCTGCAGCGTGGCGCGCTGGATGCGAAATGGTTGATATGGAATTCGTCCAGTTTCACCCAACAACACTCTACTTGGATGGTGCCCCCAACTTTTTAATCTCAGAAGCTGTTCGGGGTGAAGGCGGTCAACTCATCAACATTCGGGGTGAACGGTTTATGGAGAGATACCACGAGAAAGGTGAACTCGCGCCGCGCGATGTCGTCAGTCGTGCTATCCAGATAGAAATGGAATTGACCGGATTTCCATGCGTCTATCTTGACATTACACATAAGCCTGCCGAGTTTATCCATGAACGATTCCCCACGATCTCTGAAACCACCAAGCACTATGGATTGGACATCAACATCGACTTAATTCCGGTGCGTCCGGGTGCCCATTTTATGATGGGCGGCATCCGCACGAACACCGATACAGAAACGAACCTCAAAGGACTCTACGCCTGTGGCGAAGTTGCCTGCACGGGTGTACACGGCGCGAACCGTCTGGCAAGTAATTCGCTGCTGGAGTGCCTCGTCTACGGCGCGCGCGCTGGCACAAACGCTGCAGCATTCGCCGCATCGCAGCCCTCTCACTCACCAGATGTATTACGTGCCGGTAATACAGAGACATCTCAAACGCCAGATTTAGATTTTATAGAGGCGGTAAAGGATGCAATCCGCGCGACCCTCTGGGAAAATGTGAGTATTGAACGAAACAGCGAGGGTCTAAGACAAACCCTCGCCGAATTGAAAGACTTAACCACAAATTTAGGAAACGTGCCAGCAACACCAGCACCAAATGATATAACACGCATTGAAGCCGTCAATATGCTCAATGTCGCCTTGATGATAACCGAATCAGCACTCGCGCGAACCGAAAGCCGCGGCGCACACTACCGCGCTGATTTTCCGACGCAAGACGATAACGATTGGCACCGCCGAATTCTTATCAAGAACAATAACCCACCAGAAGTAATCTCCTTGGGATAGCAGTCAGCCATTTCCCTAAAGACCTTTTTGGACGATCCCTGTTACCGAATTCACAGCTGGCGGTTCGCTTGCCTTCTTATAAATTTCTATATAGTGATCGTAACTGTCAATCACCTTCTTGATATGAAGTCGGGTTTCTCGAATCGTAATCTTCTCGACAAACTCATCGATGTCTGCGATATTTTTCGATGCCACCCACCGCTTCATCCGTCCAGGACCGCCATTATACGCGCCAGTCACCAGCATCATGTTGTCATTGAACAGTGAATTGAGATATCCGATATACTTCGTCCCCATCTGAATATTCACATCGGGCTGTTTGAGCATTGAGGTGCGGAAGCGACGGATTTTGAGCTGCTGGGCGAGTTCCCTTCCAGTTGGGGGCATAATCTGCATCAATCCGATCGCACCTGCCCAACTCACCGCTGCCGCGTTGTATCGACTTTCCTCCAGAATCATAGCCGCAATTAAGAAGGTATCCACGTTATACAATTTGGCATATTTCTCAACAGTCTTAGCATAGTAGCGCGGATAGAGTTTCTGATGAAGTTTCTCTAAATCCTCTCGCGTCGCATTTTCAAAAGCCGGACTCTCAAGAGACCGTTCAGTCACCTTCCGGGCTTTATCGTACATCGCGAGACCTTCATAACAGGTAACCAGATTATAAAAACACTCGCGTTCAGGGAGCGAAGTTGTGTTGATGTGCTCGTCTAACTGCGTAATCGCATCTTCATAAAGCCGCAGTTCCATCAACAACAGCACCTGTTCTGGAGATGCCTGACGCACGGGTAATTCCGCATCTTGAACGGCTTTCGGTTCCAACTCGGACAGAGCCACACCTAAAATCGCTTTCGCTCGTGCCGAGTAGTACCAATACTTTGCTTCTGCTACTTCTTTATACAACTTCCGCGCCAGTGCGGGCTTGTTCTGGCGTTCACGTATCTTTGCCATCCAAAAGTGCGCACCCATCGCATAACGATTTCCAGGGAAATTCTCTTTCAGACCTTTGAAAGCGTTGTAACTCTCTTCATAGCGGCGTTCGTCAAAGCGCTGCCAGCCGGTTCGCCACGCTGCAACATCAGCGTAAGGACTTTTCGGGGCAACCTTAATTAAGCGTGCATACGCCTCAAGTGCTAACTCCGATTTCCCCTGCTTTTCGCGGAGTTGCGCGATATCATACAATGCGTTGTCTACCCACTCACTCCAGGCATAGGACTTCACAAAACTTTCAAGCTTGCTGATGGCGGTTCTGATATGCCCCTTCCGACGATAACACTGGGCTATTTGATACGTCGCTCGCGTGAGATACCTGTTTTTATCACCGAGTGCAATAACCGCATTGAACTTCTTAATTGCTGTATTGTACCACTTCCGCCCCTGATAACTTCGTCCGATGAGGTAGAGCGCATGCGCTCGTAGATTCAGATCCACAGTCTTAGGAATTAATTCCAAGTCCGCCACGGCGGTTTTCCATTGTTTATGAGAAAAGGATACCAAGCCACAATTAAGCCGGTCGGTTGGCGTCAGTTTTAGCGTTTTATGCGATCTCATAAGCCGCTTGAGCCGACCGAGTGAATCACGAGCAACGCTCTTTGAGTGATTTTCCGTAATGAGTTCGCGATACGTGTTGAATGCTGTAGTGGTATCACCGAGTTCCTCATTGCAGCGGGCTAAAGCGAAACTTGCCTCTCTCGCATAGCGTGGCGCCTCAACGAGTTCGACCAATAGAGACTTCGCGGACGCGTACTGCTTCTCTTCCAGATGGAGTTGCGCTAAAGCCCACTTTGCCTTCACGAGATAAAAACTCGTCGGATAATCCTTGACAAGCTGCGTATACCACTTTATCGCTCGTGTTCTGTTGTTCATGTCTTCGTAAAGTTGTGCTAAGCGATAGATGGCACAATCTGCCAGCGGATAACTCACCGAAGCAACTCGCGCGTAATGCCCAACCGCCTTCGGACGGTTGCGAAGTTTTTCATAGGTATAGCCGAGGGCATGATGAATCTGCAGTTTTTCTGACTCGGACAGGTCAGTTTGCAATAAAGCCTCAAGTTTCGTAGCTGCTTTTTTCCGGTCCCCTTTATCAATTAAGGCAAAGGCTTCTTGCCACGCAGCACGCTGATCTTCATCACCTGAAGCCGGTACCCCGATAGCGAAGCATCCGTACGCCAACGCCAGCAAACCTAAAAAGGATTTTCGGATTATGATGGAATAGAACGCAGCGCCCGAACCTGATGTATTGTTGGACTGAATTCGGTTGCTGCGAAGAAACTTTATATATTTCATTGCGTCTTTTTTGCGGACCTCCTCATGTGAGTTCCTGTGGATTTACTTGAAATATGCATAGATTTTTCCGGGTTCTTTTATCATAATTAAATTGTAACGTCTCTTAAAGGCAAAAAGCAACAAAAAAATGAACCATAACATTCCATCTCGCGAATACCAGAAATCACTTGCCAAATTGAAGACGTTACGCTATACTTAATAGCAGCTTAATCCATGAAAAGGAGCATCGTGATGGAAATTGTAGCACTTGGAAAAACAGGTTTAAATGTTTCACGACTTTCAATCGGAACAGGGTCAAATGGCTGGAATGGTCGCTCAAATCAGACAGATTTGGGATTTGAGGCTTTACGGGACTTACTGCTCTTCTCACACGAAAAAGGTGTAACGTTTTGGGATTCCGCAGATCAGTACGGAAGCCATCCGCATGTCAAGGCAGCACTGCAAGAGGTTCCACGTGAGAGCGTCACTCTTACCACAAAGACAACCTCCCGAACGCGAGAAACGATAGAAGCAGACGTGAAGAGATTTCTCGAAGAGATAGGTTCTGACTATGTGGATATTGTCTTGCTCCACTGCCTCACACAAGTAGACTGGCCCCAACGATATCCGGAGGCCATGGAAGCCCTTGCCCGTTGCAAGGAACAGGGATTGATCCGCGCACACGGCGTATCCTGCCACGATTACGGTGCCTTCCAAACGTCAGCGATGACGGAATGGGTTGACGTTGTCTTGGCTCGGATTAATTACGCTGGTGTCCACATGGACGCGTCCCCCGCGGATGTCATCCGCACAATGGAACAGATGGCATTCGTAGGAAAAGGCATCTATGGAATGAAAGTCCTGGGACAAGGAAAATTGGCAGAAGACGCAACAGGTCAACGCCAGGCAATCGAATTTGTGATGGGACTTCCCTGCGTACACGCTATGACTATCGGAATGATCTCCGAGCGCGAAGTGGAAGCGAACGTCGCCCTCGTTAATGAACTCTCGTAGGAATAGTGCTCGGTTCGGATTTTTTCTGATGAGACTCAGCCGCAGCCTGCAACAATACGCAGAAATCCCCAAGCAAAAACACGCAGGCGGATATACGGAGAGGTACTTTATTCATCAAACCCACCTGATCGAACCGCAAGGAAAGTTAAAAAAACGAACCGCAAGGAAAGTTAAAAACATGGAAGAATATGAGATAGTGATTGGTTTGGAAATCCACGCCGAATTGTGCACAGAAAGCAAACTTTTCTGTAATTGTGCCTATACCTTCGGGGCATCAGCGAATGACTGTACGTGTCCAATCTGTTTAGGGATGCCGGGAACATTACCCGTCGTCAACAGACGCGCCGTTGAGTTTGCGGTGCGTGCCGGCTTAGCGATGGGCTGTGAAATCACGGCTTCCAGTAAATTCGATCGGAAGAACTATTTCTATCCAGATCTACCCAAGAACTACCAGATCTCACAATATGATATCCCCTTGTGTCAAAGCGGACAGGTAACGTTTGAATTTGAGGGCGAACCCCGAACGGTTGCCCTCCGTAGAATTCATCTCGAAGAGGATGCCGGAAAATCCATTCACGCCGAAGTCACTGGGGATCCAACCCGTAGCTTCATGGATTTCAATCGTGCCGGTGTGCCACTCCTCGAAATTGTGAGCGAACCCGAATTGCATTCCCCCGCAGAAGCCATCGCCTATTGTCGGGCAGTTAAGGAAATTTTAGAGTATATTGAAGTGAGCGACTGCAACATGGAAGAGGGGAGCCTGCGATGTGAGCCAAACCTCTCCCTGCGTCCCAAAGGTAGCAAAGAATTGGGGACACGCACTGAAATTAAGAACAAAAACTCGTTCCAAGAGTTGATCGAAGCAATGGAATACGAGGTGAAACGACAGGCTCGAATTTTAGATGCGGGTGAAGAGGTTGTCCAAGAAACACTCCTCTTTGATGCCAGCACGGGCAAGACCGTTGCCATGCGTGGTAAAGAGGAAGCCGACGACTATCGCTATTTCCCTGAACCCGATCTCGTTCATGTCCAGATAAGTGGTGAGTGGGTTAAGGAGATCCAGCCGACCCTTCCCGAACTCCCCGCTGCCCGCCGGGAACGGTTCATTTCGGACTATGACATCTCACCTGAAAACGCAGAATTCCTAACAAGCACCCGACCACTCGCCGAGTTCTTCGACGAAGCCGCTCGACGCAGTGGTGATCCCACCATCTGTGCAAACTGGATCATGGGCGACCTGACCCGACTCCTAAACACAGCAGAGATTGAGATCCAAGACGCGAAAGTCACGCCAGCACACCTCAACGAACTCATCCAGTTAATCGAGGATGCGACCATCAGCGGTAAAATCGCCAAATCTGTGCTTGACGATGCCTTTGAAACCGGCAAAATGCCCAAGCAGATTGTTAATGAAAAGGGGTTGGCACAAATTACGGACACCTCAGAGATAGAAGCCATCGTCTTACAGGTAGTCGAGGACAATCCCGGTCCCGCGCAAGATTACCGTGACGGCACGAAAAAGGCTATTGGATTTCTTGTAGGGCAGGTAATGCGTGCGACTCGCGGCAAGGCAAATCCGCAACTCGTGAATCAGATTCTGACACGGGTGTTGTCCACTGAATAATACCCTTATTCAGAAGTTTTGGATGGGATCTCTATTTTTTCTTTGAAAATTGGGTTTTAGGGTTAATTAACTGGGTAAATTTCAATCGCAACCAAGGCATGACTATAGGACAAATTACCCTCACATCCGTAACAAAGCAATTCGGAGACACCGTCGCCGTTGACGATGTGTCTCTACAGATAGAAGGTGGGGAGTTCTTTTCACTGCTCGGACCCAGTGGGTGTGGAAAAACGACAACGCTCCGCATCATCGGCGGATTTGAGTATCCCACCACCGGAGAAGTATCCATCAACGGCGAACTGATGGCAGAAACACCCCCCTATCGCCGTCCAGTCAACACCGTCTTCCAAAATTACGCCTTGTTCCCACATAAAACCGTCGCACAGAATATCGCATTTGGGCTACAGATGAAGAAAGCCACCAAAGCAGAAATCTCTGACGCCGTTGAGCGCGCATTAGATTTAATTCAGTTACCGGGTTACGGCGACCGGAAACCGAGTGAGCTCTCTGGCGGTGAGAGACAACGTGTAGCCCTCGCGCGCGCACTCATCAATGAACCCACCATTCTGCTGTTAGATGAGCCGCTCTCAGCACTCGACCTGAAACTCCGAAAGCAGATGCAATTGGAACTGAAAGCACTGCAACGCAAAGTCGGTATCACGTTCGTCTATGTCACACATGACCAAGGAGAAGCACTGGCACTCTCCGATCGGATTGCCGTGATGAGCGATGGTAGAATCCTCCAAGTCGGAACGCCATCTGAAATCTATGATTCGCCACAGGGGCGTTTCGTCGCAGACTTTATCGGCACTTCCAACTTCCTTGAAGGGACACTTATCAGCCAGAACGAAATTACACTGGCAACGGAGCCACCCCTTAAGATTGTCAGTACACCGAACAACAGCATGCCTATAGACACACCTGTCACCCTCGCACTCCGTCCAGAACGCGTTGACCTGAGAACGACCCCCATCTCTGATATTGCGAACTGCCTACGCGGCGTGATTCAGGACGAAAGTTATCTCGGCACAATGCTTCAATACACCATCCAAACCGATTACCCGACGCCACTGATTGTCCACCAACAGAATACGGGGACAAGAGATGGACATCGCTTCCAACGCGGCGATACAGTCTATCTACAATGGACACCTGAGAACGCGATTGTTTTGAAAACCGACGAACACTAACTACCGGACAAAGGTAGTTTGACCTTTCCATTATCGCGTTGTTGCGAGGTTAAGAAACCGATGATAATCTGGACGACCTTATACCCTTCAGTGCCAGGCGAAACAGGTTCTCCACCCTCTGTAATAAGACCTACCAACTCTCGGGGTCCCGCAGGAATACCGGTGATGTCCCACGTTGGTGCCTCAATTGTTTCAATAGCATCGTCTTGGTGGAGTGTTGCTCCGTTGTCACTGATGAGAATGTAGCCGTTGGTCCCGACAATCTCTACGCGAAACCCGGAGAGGGTTGTCTTTGGACCGCCAGCGTAATAGCCGCGCACGCCGTTCGCGAAGTGGATATATCCATGTGCCGATGGTTCCGTTGCGGGGACGTGTCCACCATCACCTTTATATTCGTTATAATCTTCGTAGCCGTCCTCTAATTCGGCAGAGACCCACTCTGGATCTGAGTCGGCGAAGTAGCAGATGGCATCAACCAGGTGTGTGCCATTGCGGAAGAGCATCGCACGACCCCCACTCAGGGTGCCGATGACATACTGGACCTCTCCGATGCGTCCACCACCGACGACAACATCTTTAGTGTGCCGCCACAACGGCTGCCACCGACGGGTGTGGTCAATCGAGAGAATCGTTCCGTTTCGCTCCGTGGCTTCCAACATCCTATCCGCATCTTCGATGCTCGTTGCCATCGGTTTTTCACAGAAGATACCTTTTACACCGGCATTCGCAGCGTCAACAACAAGGTCAGCATGCCGATGGTCGGATGTTGCCACTGTCACGATGTCCAAATTCTCAGCAGCAAGCATCTCTTGATGGTTGGTATACAAGGTGATATTGCCCCAAGTATCCTGATATTTTTCCTTGAAGGCATCCAATGTGCTTTGAACAAAATCGCAACCAGCAGCCAGTTCAACGTTCTGCATATCGACCAGCCCTGATACATGCGTTGTGCCGATACCACTACAACCAATAACCCCTACGCGTAGTTTTGCCATTTTCATATCCTCCGCTATCCTGTTGCTCCAAACTATGGGAAACTGAAAACAAGACGGTTACGAGATAAACCGTTTTGTCACGGGAACGATTATATACCGTGCTGGATTAGAAGTCAAATATTTTGTAGGGGATCGGAAGGTGATCTAACAAAACGATTTGCTATGAACTGCAAATTTGGGTAGACTATATAGGCAGGATTAACAAATTTTCAATTTAAAATCCGTCGGTATACCAAAAAATATGATGCGACCGAATGCCTTGTTCCAAAGGTTTCGGTTGATTGTGTAACAGGTTTGGAATCGAATTGAACGCCGGTAATTCCATCTTCTCTGAAAGCACTGCGGGTTGAACGATACGATACATCGCACTCCCCTGTTCCTCAAGTGCTGGCGCATTGAAACCATCTGCGATAGGTGCTGGATAGATAACTTCAAGCGATTCCGCATCCATCTGTGGCACAACACAAGAGAGCATACCCTCAAAAAGGGGTTTCCCATTTTCCCTCGCAAAGGCTTCCTCTGAAGCGATGAACTCCTTAACGCTGAGCCCATCTTCGCGTCGAGCCACGGAGATATAGCCTTCAATATTACCGTCCCGTTCGGCGACCCATGCGTTTGGGGACTCCGTTTGCACCCACTTCTTCCAGTATCCGATTTCATCTCTGACAACAGGACCGTTAAATTTTCGCGCATACCCGTCGTAGAGATCAGAGAGCCGTTTGACTTCGACCTCATCATCAAAATTCGCGGGACGGATGTCCCACTCCGACTCTTTGTCAGCGGCGAAAGATTGTCTCGCATAGTAGCGCGGCACCTTTTCCCACCCTTCAATCGAATAGATGCGTTGGCTTCCGAAGAGCACGGAAACAACAATATCGCGAGACTCCATGAACCGGATCGAATCTTGGAGGAGCTGCGTAGCAATGCCGCGTCGGCGGTAGTCTGGACGCGTGCTGACCTCTCCGATACCACCAACCGTTATCGGTTCCCCATGCAAGAATATCTTTCGAATAAAGACGCGCACTGTGCTAACAATAGTGCCTTTATCCACCGCAATTCGGATGCCTTCTGCATCCTGCCACGGATCGTTATGCCAATGATTGGAAAAATACTGACGGCTACCCGTAAAGACAGACGTGACGTGGTCCAGCCACGTTTCTAATTCTTCAGGATGAAGGGCACGAAATTCCATCTTTTAATTATTCCTTGCGGTTCGATCAGCAGGGTTGGTTAAACAAAATTGCCCGCCGTATATCCGCCTGCGTGTTTTTGCTTGGGGTCTTTGCTCGGAGTCTTTGCTTGGGCATTTCTGCGTATTTCTGCGTATTTCTGCGTATTGTTGCAGGCTACGATTCTGGTTTTATCCACTTAAAATTTTATCGTGAGTTCTCCGAGGAACTGGCGCGCCTCATTACGACTCCCGAACACTTCGTAGAGATCCCCAGAAACGTCGTAGAACCTACGGATAAAATTGCGACTTGTTTCCGCAGGATTCAGATCCGCATAACGCAGCGATAAATTCGTGCGGGACCAGATATCCCAATTGAGTTCAATGACCGTAGAGCTCGCATCGCCGGTGTCCACTCTACGCTGTTTGTTGAGGTCTGGGAAGAGGGCATCCTGTGTTAAGTCAGACGTGCCATCGACACGACCAATGGATAGGTTCAATTCCTTATAGCGATACGGATTCGGATTCGTGATAAATTTCAGGTTCGCGGCGAACGCATTTTCTAACGCCTGGGTCTCGAAATCGTAGCTATCCTCTACCTTCGCAGGCGTAACATAACGTTCATCCTGTTCACCATACGTCAATTCATCAAGGAATGTCAAGTGCCACCGTTCAGAAAGGCTATAAGTCCACCCAAACATATTTTTCAGTTCTAATTGATTGAGTTCATCTTGGACATCCGTTGAAAAGTCAATATCTTCGTAATCTTCCAAATAATTGTTTTGTAGATTGGCGGCACGAACGCTATAAAAACCGTTCATATGTGAGGGTTTCACGGTGAATCCACTGACAGAATATTGTGCGATCGTAAAATCGCTACCATCTCGTAGATAGAGGTGTCCAGCAGTGTCCAGATCCAAGAAGGTCTGATCGTGCTTTTCCTCGCTGAGTTGATCGGTTTCATAAACGATACGTCCGAGATACCGTCCATTGAGATCGAACTTCTGGATACGCGAGATGATATTGTGAAAGAGCGTCAGACGAATGTCTTTGCGTTTCAATTCTTCAGCGAGTTCTTCCTTGTCCTCTGCATCGGTTTCTTCGGCATAATATCGACTATATTCTGCTTCCTCCAGTAACCGGACGCGTCGATTCAAGGCGGCATTATCGGCAGCCGTAGCAGGACTCTGGGCAAACGGACCGTATCGTAGACGCGTCGCATTCGTAATCGCGTCAGAAAGTTCCGCTTGACCTGGCGTGAGCTCCGTCAGTTGCGTCAATGTCGGTGAGAGCGCAATGACTTCCGGCAGCCCCCCGACTTTTCTACGGAACCGACTGGCATCTTTAACGAGGATCTCACCGGTAGGGAGAGCGGCAAGTGCCATCGGTTTCATAAATTCACCGTTGCCGCGTCCTTTTCTTCCAAAACTACCGAGAGGTTTTCCCACCGCGTCAAACCTCACAATGCGGTGGTTCCCGGTGTCTGCAATAAGCACATTTCCCCGCGGGTCAATTGCGATGTCTGAGGCATCCATATCAAACTCCCCCTCGCCTGCCCCATATCTCCCGAAGGTGAGCAATACCGCTCCATCGGTACTGAACTTATGGACGCGTCCAAGTTCCGCATCTAAAACGTAGAGTTCATTTTGAGAGTTGAGTGCCACGCGGAGGGCTCTGTCGTATCCTTTCGGCTGAATGGCAAAGGCGGTTTTCCCTTGCTCGTCAATGATAAGGTTCGCTGGCAAAACGACTTTGGGGAGAACATCTACAGGATCCACAAAGTGGGTATCTAACAACTCACCCTTCGCACTGAATTTGTGGACGCAGGGAACGAACATATAGACTTTCGGAGCACCTACTTCGGTTCCTGTCTCTGCAATGTGCTGAATGGTTACATCAGCAACATAGATATTCCCGAGACTATCTACGGCGAGGTGTCCAGGTTTCCGCAGGATATTGTCTGGAGATGCTGGGACTTCAGGGATTTGAAACAGAAATTCGCCTGTCGCTGATAATTTCTGGATGAGCCTGTTTTCGGCGTCACTAACGTAAATGTTTTGGTCGTCAAAGGCGAGGTGAATCTCCTTGCCGAACCGCCCTTGGGTCGCACCTTTACCCGCAAATTCACGCTCTAATTTGATAAAATCTACTGGGAAAGTTGAATTCACTCCGATACATAGCGAAAAAAGGACGGAAAGAAGTGGTAGGAGAACGATGTATCTTTTCATAGTTTCTTGTAGTATTTAATTTTTATGTTCCAAATTGGGTTTATTTTTTATAATACGCGGTATTCATCTAAATGTCAAGGCAAAACGTTCTTAAACACGTAGGTTGGGTTGAACGAATGGTTCCAGAGTGCCATTCACGCAGCGGTTATTAATGTTCGGTTTATACATCCTCCATTCCAAAGATACCGAGTGAAACCCAACGCCCGTTACTGATCGCTGATTGCTGACCGCTGCCTGCCAAATACCTAATCTGGTAAAATCCTATACCCTGTGCTAATCCCTGTAATCATGCCAATAATTGCCCAGAGTCCAGCACACGTCATCTCTCCAATCACCAATCCGAGAAAAACGGGTCTCGCGCTCCGATACGCCTTCAACCCACCGTATTTAACAATGCTAAACTTCAGACCCCAGCCCAAGAATATAGAGAACCACAGTTTAAACGTTGCCCATGAACTCAACATCGTATAGCCGAGTGGATGCAGGGGCCACCAGAGAAACGTTTGGCGCATCCACATCAACCAGATTGTGAACCCGCTCCCGAACACCATAAAGCCCGTATTCGTCCAATTCGTACTTGTTTTCGGGCTTACGAGCAGCCCCTCAAGTTGGCGCATGAACCAGCTTCCACCGGTGTAAGGTGCCCCGTGTGCATAACTAATCTTAATCGCAGAGTAATAGGAAACACCAAGCCCGATAACCATCGCAACCGCCATCGCGATGAGCAGCTGCCGGCGTTTGACACGAGCGTCATCTGCCGCTTTCAATCCATTCATGATGTTCGGCATCATAAATTCACGAAGGTCTAACGTGAGACATACCGGGTGCATCATTATAGATGTTAACGTGGATGGATGGATTTTTGAGGTGCCTAAGGTTGTTAAAAAGAAACTTTGGGGTGAAAACGATGGATTGATGAACGGAATGCCACCATTAATCACTTGCCACGTCAGCAAGACGTACATCGCAAGCAGGAACAGCACAAAACCGAAAGCAAAGAGGAGGGACATTCCCATCAAATGATTGAAAAACGCAAGCACACAGATACCACCAAGGAGTCCGAAGATCGTAACGCCGTGGGGCAATGCCTCATCGGAAGGACGGAACTCGAACATGGTTTTAATGTGATGTCTCGCTTTCCAGAGCGCGATAGCAACAAACGTCAGACACGCGCCTGCCTCCTGTGCCGCACTAAACGACTTACCTGTCCACTGCACGCCGGGTCCCGAAGTCAGTTGGAAACCGAGGACCACACCCAACAGACACTGGAGTTTGTAAAACACGAAGAAAAACCAGATGCTGAACGAGACCTCCAAAGTGAGTAGATAACTGAACCCCACCATAGACCAGAAGATGACGATCTGAAACGGACGAAGCGCGGTCCACGGCTTTTCAGAGAGGTACGCGTTCAGCCAGAAATCGCGCGGAACATGCGGCATGGACGGAAAAAACGTATGGAGACCGTTCATCGTATGCAGGAAGACTGGGAACGCGAACCCAAACCAGAGCGCGCTGTTCTTAAAGAGCGGACCGAGACTCCCTCTACCTTGCGCTGCCATCTCCACAGGTAACTTAACGAGCGGAAAAGCGCAGCGTTCATACTCCACCCACTGCTTACGGAGTAGCACCGACAAACAGATCATCACGAAATAGACGACGAGGACGTATGCACTCCACGTTAGGATCGGGACGATCCACGGTCCCCACGGCACGGATTCCCCATCGAACAAACCTTCAAAGAAAGACTGCGCAGCAGTATGGTCGCGAACAACGCGCCACTGTGGGATATAGTGATGGAAGAGCGACTCCCAATCGTTTTCAGGGGTAGCGAGATACTGATACGCCACCATCGGGCTGAGCGCATAGCGCATCATCCCAGAGGACGGGATGCCTGCTGGCGCAAGCATGATACACCAAATCGTGACAAGTTCTCCGGGGGAGAACGCCGAGGAAGGGTGGACCCGCTTCAGGAAAACATTGATTCCCAATACAAAAATCGTCAGAACAAAGAACGGAGCAACAGGGAAATGTCCACCTGCGAGAAATATGTTACGGATGACGTAATCGTTATAGGGTGCGAGAAGACATTCAGTCGTAGCGCACGCCAACCCGATAAGCACTGCGCGCCACGTAAGACTATCTCGAGTTTGTTGCTGAATCAATTTCTTGCCTTTCCTGTTCTTGTGCTTTCGGCGATAAGTATACCACATCCCCATTTTTTTCAATAGCACAATTTTGGCTGAAGTAGCGTTATTCTATTTTCCGCTTGGTCTGTGCCACCTTGTAGCATAACCTGTTAGACTCTTTCACGCAGAAGTATCTACCGGCAACCATAACAACACTTCCGTCCCTTCATCGGGAATGCTGTCAATCTCTACCGTGCCGCCATGCTCTTCAAGGATCCGTTTGACATTCGCTAACCCAAGTCCTGTGCCTCTCGCCTTCCGGGTGAAAAACGGTTCAAAGAGATGTTCTAAATCCTCCGCTGGTATCCCGATGCCTGTGTCCTTAACCTTGATACAGACGCTATCATTTTCCGTAAAGGTGGACACCCGCAGCACTCCACCTTGCGGCATCGCCTCCATGGCATTCAGGACCACATTCATAAACGCCTGCTTCAGTTTATCTGAATCAAATTGAATTTCTGGGGTTTCAGGTAACACATCTAAAACGAGTTGGATGTTGTGATGTGCTAAGTTGGCTTCCATCAAAGATAGAACCGTTTGTAGGATAGGGGTAATCCGCTGTTGTTTCAGGTCAAGCGACGAGGGACGTGCGAAGTCCATTAAACCTTTCACGATGGTATCAATTCGCTCAATTTCCTCAAGAATATAACGAATGGATTGCTGATGTTTCTCTCCCGACATTTCCGGCTTCTGCAGCAACATCTGCGCCAACATCCGCATAGATGACAGCGGATTTCGGATCTCGTGCGCGAAGGAGGCAGACATTTTTCCCGCCGTTGCCAACCGTTCCGCTTGCAGTAACTGATCCCTCGACGCTTTGAGATCCCTTGTCATCTGATTGAATGCAGCCGCGAGATCGCCAATTTCATCATGCGTCTTAATCTCGCACTGTTCGTCCAGGTCACCCGTCGCGACACGAGTCGTGGAATTGACCAAAACCTTAATCGGGTTCGTCAAATTCTTACCGATTCGGTAACTAATAAAAGCAATCAGTGCCATAACGAGAACCGCAATACCTAACATATACCATGTCAGGGTCCGTTTCGCTTCGGCTATCTTTTCCATCGGACGCAATAAACAGTAGAACCGTTCAGGAGGGAGTGAGAGATAAAAAACCTTGTAAGGCTTTCCAGCAAGTACCACATCGTGTGTAATAGGGATGTTGCTGGCTTCTTGGAAGTGATCTTTTACTTCACGCAGACGCATTTTTTCCGCCAAGTTTGCCCAGTCCTGCTCAGTATCAGAAAGCCCAACTAACGTGCTGTCGTTAAGCGTGTAATCGGAACCGAAAACCATAATTTCTACACTATACGCTTTCTTGATTTTTTCGCTCGGTTCCCGAATAAATCCAGTCTCTACGATGGTGTCGAGCCAACCTTGGGTTTCACGTGTAAACTGTTCACTGTATTTCCACGCAAACAGTTCAACTGTTAGCAATGGCACAAAGATAGTGACACACGCAAATAGGATCAGAAAGGGAAGAACAATTTTGGTTTGAATGCTATACCGACGCATCGGGATCCCTCGTTTAAATCTCAACGTTTTTGTACCGTGTCTATAGAATACCGCAAAGCGGTCGGTATGTCAACACGCCGCAAACCTATGGCAGAGCCATTCAATTGTCACAAATCTCTCTTGTGGGAGGGGTTTGTAACCCCGATTTGTGCCGAAAACTGAATGGCTCTGAGCCCATGAATAGAACCATTCAGTTTTCCGAAAAAAAACGAACAAAACCCTTCTTTAATCTGTCTAAAACACGGGGAAAACAAACTTAACATTAAAAAAATTGGAACTTTCTGACACCCGCGGTGTGTAAATTTTAAGCCAACTTGCGTTCGCTTGTGGCATCGTGAACCCAAGTTCCTTAAACTCAACCCAATATGGAGAAAAAACATGATGAACACTCGAAAATCCACCAGCGCATACACAGCCTCGGAACTCGAGCACATTGATGAGGATGAACTCGTCAATCGGTTTCAGAATGGTGACATAGAAGCTTTTAATCCGCTCGTTCTTAAATATCAAAAGAAAATATATAACCTTATTTATCAGCGCATTCGTGATCGAGAAATAGCAAAAGATATTAGCCAAGAGGTGTTTTTAAAAGCGTTTAAAGCGTTACCTGACTTCAAGGGCGGCTCTGCGTTCTACAGTTGGATTTACCGAATCGCTATCAATAGTAGCATCGACTTTCAGCGGCGGCGTAACCGTAACAGAGTCCTGACGTTTGAAGAATTACCACCTGATGCCGACGAAGTCCTAAGGATGTCAGATGCTCACCCGTCCCCCGAAAAACTCCTTGAAGAAAAGGAACTTGGTAAGATCATTCGAGAGGCGGTGCGGAAACTTCCACCCGGTCAGCGTCGTGTTTTCAATCTGCGTCACCGAAGGGAATTGGCAATTAAAGAGATCGCGGTTTTGTTAAACAGATCAGAAGGCACAATTAAAACACACTTACATCACGCGCACCGACGTCTCCAAGGTATGCTGCTTCCTTACCTACGCAATGAGCCGTTGGAATGGCATTCAGAAACTTAGGATGCAGTAACAATTTCCTTGACACCATATTTTTTATGTGGTATAATTAAGAAATAGAGATTTTGGAATTAGGTGGGATGGCTGAGTGGACGAAGGCGGCGGTCTTGAAAACCGTTGTGGCGCAAGTCACCGTGGGTTCGAATCCTACTCCCACCGCCAGAGGGAGAGGTGCAGGAGTGGTTGAACTGGACTGCCTGCTAAGCAGTTATGGCGTAAGCCATCGTGGGTTCGAATCCCACCCTCTCCGTTCACTACGCGCCTGTAGCTCAGTGGATTAGAGCATCTGACTACGGATCAGAAGGCCGGGGGTTCGAATCCTCTCAGGCGCTTCAAAGGTATTTGCTGACAAATTTGGATAACGATTCCTACTGGATGGGACGAGCTCTCAAATTAGCCCAACAGGCAGGCGAACAAGGAGAAGTACCCGTTGGTGCCCTGCTTGTAAGCGGCGATCGCCTCATCGCTGAGGCATTTAACTTACGCGAAACACACGGCAGCCCTATCGCACACGCCGAAATGCTTGTCCTACAAGCCGCAGCCGAAAAAATTGGCAACTGGCGATTTGTGGATACCACGCTCTATGTGACGTTGGAACCTTGTCCAATGTGTGCCGGCGCGATTGTATTGGCGCGTATCCCAAGAGTTGTTTACGCAGCAACAGACCCGAAATCAGGGGCAGCCGGAACGCTCTATAATATCCTGCAAGATGAACGATTGAATCATCGGGTTGAATTGGTCAGTGGAGTCTGTGCAGAAGAAAGCAGTGCCCTTTTGAAGTCCTTTTTTCAGCAACGCCGCCAGAAATCCGAATAAACAGCAGGCGGTGCTTCAGTGTATCGTGTGGCAGGTGAAAACATTTTTACCCTCTACTAACCGAAGACTGATAACCAATAAGGAGAGATGCAGGAGTGGTTGAACTGGACAGTCTCGAAAACTGTTGTGGCGCAAGTCACCGTGGGTTCGAATCCCACTCTCTCCGTTTTTCATCTTTTTCGGAGTCAAGTTGTAAAGCGTAAGCGGTTCAAGCATCGTAACAGTTGTGTGAATGCCGCAAGTCGTTCTTTAACTGACAACCATTACGGGGCAGTAGCTCAGTTGGGAGAGTGCATCCCTCGCACGGATGAGGTCACGGGTTCAAATCCCGTCTGCTCCATTTTTAACTTTACCTTGCGGTTAAACTTCGGGCGTTGGCACTATCGAATGCGTTGCTCAAATCCGCCTGCGTGTTTTTGCTTGGGGTCTTTGTTCGGGGTCTTTGCTTGGGCATTTCTGCGTATTGTTGCAGGCTGCTGTCTTAAGCTAATTTTACAAAACGCATAGTCCGTAATGAAATGGAGAGGTGTTTTTGCGAATCAACGCTGAATGCGCGTGTGGCATTCAGCGGGGTATTTTTGCGTATTGCTTGGGTGTTTCCCATAGGTATACGCAAAGGCGCGTCAAACATGAAGCCCACCTGACCGAACCGCAAGGTAAAATTAAAATATGGAGAGATGCAGGAGCTGGCTGAACTGGCATGACTGGAAATCATGTGTGCTGTTTTGCAGTACCGTGGGTTCGAATCCCACTCTCTCCGCCACACTTTTTAATGATCGCTTCTGGGCTGCTGTGGACGTTGTCCTTGCAGTATTTCAATTGTTAACGAACCATTCATAAACTCAAATAAGTTTTTTAACAATTTTAAATCGGGGTGGACACCGGACACCCCGCTCAGACATAATCGTTAAAAAAACGCCTTGGCTATGCTAGGTGGGGAGGTAGCGGTGCCCTGTATCTGCAATCCGCTAAAGCAGAACTGAATCCCCAGGATGCGGCCTGTTTCTGTGGGGACTGTCCCACGCACGTGGTGTTGAGGGTTGGGTCTTGAGCAACGGGCGCTTGTTGAACCCCGTCAGGTCCGGAAGGAAGCAGCGGTAAATGAGTCGCTCGTGTGACGCAAGGGTGCCTGACCTGAGCTAACGACGCGGGCAACGCCTGGAGACGCTTGTCAACCTTGGGTGCATAGTCATCTTTTCGGCGGATTCATTGGAATAGACACATCTTATTCCGATGCGCATGTTATACAAGGAAGGATTGCCTGATGTCTTATGAGGTTCTCGCTCAAAAATGGCGTCCCCAAAACTTCAGCGACGTTGTCGGACAGGAACACATTACCACAACGCTCAAAAATCAGATCCTCTCCGAACGCATCGGGCATGCTTACCTTTTTTGGGGACCGCGCGGCACCGGGAAAACCACGATCGCACGTATCTTTGCCAAAGCCGTCAATTGTCCCAACCGCATTCAAGAAACCCAATTTGACTCTATTAAAACAGCAGAACCTTGCAATCAATGCGAATTTTGCAACGAAATTTCGCACGATAGATCCTTCGACGTAATTGAGATGGATGCCGCCTCCAATCGCGGTATTGATACAATCCGAGACCTCCGTGAAAACGTCAAACTCTCGCCAGCGACCTGTCCCTACAAAATTTATATCATAGATGAAGCGCACATGCTCTCCACGGAGGCATTCAACGCCTTACTGAAAACGCTTGAAGAGCCGCCGCCCCATGTCATATTTATCATGGCAACAACCGAGCATGCTAAGATCCCGAAGACAATCAGTTCTCGCTGTCAAGATTTCGATTTTCGATACCTCGAAGATGAAAAGATAATCGAACGTTTGCAGTTAATTGCCCAAAAGGAAGGTATTTCAGCGGATCTGGATGTACTCACCCTCATCACGCGTCAATCCGAGGGATGTCTGCGCGATGCAGAAAACCTATTGGAACTCGTTTCCGCCACTGGAAAAGATTTAACAATCGAAGCCGTTGAACAGACCATCGGACTCGGTTCCAGCTCCCTCCTTCAGGAACTTGCCGAAGCAATTACGGAAAGAAGTCTCGCAAAGGGGCTGAAAACTCTCAGTAACCTGACGAAGCAAGGCACAGACTTGTCGCAATGCTTGGATCAACTGATCGGTTATTTCCGGGATTTACGGCTTTTAGCAATCGACAGCAGCCTCAGTGAACAGGTTCAGAGTCCCAAGTCAGATATCCCCAGACTCAAGCAGAAGGCAGAACAGATGTCGGTAAACAGATTGTCCCGGATTATCAAAATTTTGATGCACACCAATCAAGACATCAAACAGTATGGTTATCCACAACTTCAATTAGAGACAGCACTCATTCAACTTAACTCGCTTGAAGAAGGCATGCCCCTTGAGGAAATAATCGGCAAATTATCGACATTAGAGCAAAAATTCGATTCAGCGGGACTTTCAGCCGTCAGTACGCAACCCTCACCAATCGGCAGTCACCAATCGGCAGCCGATTCTCGGAAACCAGAGAACCGGGGAACAGTTCCGGAATTCGGGAATATAAACCCCGCCTATGATAACAACCGCCACAAGGGACTACCGAGAACCGAGAACCGAGAACCGAGAACCATTCCCGCTGACAGCCATCCCACTGTTTCACACGGGCTCAGAGACTTGAAAGACCTCCCTTCATTTTGGGATGAGATAAAATCAAAACTCCCTATGAGATTCAGGTACGCATTGCCAGAGGGATCTGTCCCAACAGTGAATGGCGCAAACACGGTCGAAATTCCCTGTTCACCCTCTTTCATAGTACTTTCTACGGATGAAAATAAAAAAATTGTAGCCGATATCCTAAAACAGGAGGTCGGCAAACCCGTAAAAATCGAATTTGTTGCTTCGGATACAGTGTCAGAATCGGTAGTATCCGAGGATGTACCAAAAGAAACAGAACAGAAAACACCAATGATGCGTAGGGTTGAAGCCCAAGAGGATCCACAACTTAAAACCGCTCTTGACCTTTTCGAGGCAACGGTTGTAGACACTCAGTAACCATAGTTAGAAAAATGACTATGCTTGATTGTATTCCGCATAGGTCTCGCCAAGAGCGAATGGATCGTTTCATCCGATCAAGCCTTGGAAAAAACCATTGCGGAACGCGTAGGGGCGAGGTGACCTCGCCCGTACAGAGCCATAAGGGAAGGACCATAGTTAAAAAAATGAAAATGAACGACTTGATGAAACAAGCACAGCAAATGCAGAAGCGGATGCTTGAAATTCGAGAGGAACTTGCAAACCGCACCGTTGAAGCAACTGTCGGGGGTGGTATGGTAACCGCTGTTGTCAATGGACAGCAGGAAATCGTATCGCTCCGAATTACACCAGAGGTGGTTGACCCGGAAGATACAGAAATGCTTGAAGACCTCATCGTCGCGGCAGTCAATGAAGCATTGCAACAATCGCAAGAAATGATGTCGGCAGAAATGAGCAAATTGACCGGGGGTATTAAAATACCGGGGCTCCCGTAGTTTTTTACGATTGAATAGAGACCCATAATTAGAAAAATGCAAGAATACCCGAAACCGCTGGCGAAGCTCATAACCGAGCTCCAAAAGCTGCCAACGATCGGTCAGAAGACAGCGCAACGCTTGGCATTTTTTATGCTAAAGTTACCTGACCCTGAAACTGCCCAAATTGCTGAAGCTATCGCACAGGTAAAACAACACCTATCTTATTGCGATATATGTGGCGCGATTACAGATACAAATCCCTGCTATATCTGTACGAATCCGCGCCGCGATCGGCAGGTAATTTGCGTCGTTGAAGAATCTGATGATCTTTGGGCAATTGAGAGAACCAACGGTTATAAGGGGCTCTACCACGTACTCGGTGGAGTTCTTTCACCCTTGGACGGGACGGGACCCGACGAACTCGGAATCAATACCCTCTTTCAACGAATTCGGGATGCCGCTGTAAACGGAGAACCCGTGCGCGAAGTAATTCTTGCTACAAACTGGACAACGGAAGGACAAGCGACTGCACTCTACCTTACGCAACACTTGGAAACCTTTGAAATCGCTGTCACTCGAATTGCTTACGGTATTCCCGTCGGCGGCGATTTGGAGTATATTGATGAGGTAACACTCGCAAAAGCACTTGAAGGTAGACGCAGCGCTTAAAATGAATAAAATGGAAAAGCGATGGTTCGTCGCGCTTTTAATCAGTTTGCAGTGCGGCATATTTAGTATCGCGTGTGCAGAGCCGGATTCAGATAGCCGAAATGGTGGACTAAGAAACTCGACTCGCGATAGCGTCAATACCGCGCGCGAAGCGAACGCTGCTTTTAACGCACAACGCGCCTTTGACATGTTAGAAAAACAGTGTGATTTCGGACCGCGTCCCCCCGGTTCGGTTGCCCATCGCGAAACGCAGGATTTCCTATTCGCAGAACTTCAGAAATATGCAAACAGCGTAGCCCTTCAACCCCATCAGTATAAAATAAAAGCGGGAACCACGCTGCATCTAAACAATATCTTGGCAGAATTTGGACCCTCAACGGGTGGCGAGACACTTTTACTCGCAGCACATTGGGATACCCGTCCTTTCGCCGACCGGGACCCAAAGAGAGAAAATCAGGATAAACCGATTCTGGGTGCCAATGATGGTGCCTCCGGTGTTGCTGTCCTCCTTGAAATGGCGAGAGTTCTCAAGGAATACCCACCTCCGCGTAGAGTTGTTATCGTTCTTTTCGATGGCGAGGATTACGGTCCGTCGGTCGAGGATATGTTTATCGGCTCTCGATTTTTCGCTCGAAATTTGGGGAAGTGGAGACCAGACTATGGAATCCTGTTAGACATGATCGGAGACAAGGATTTGGCACTCCCGATTGAACGCTATTCTTGGAATGCCAATCGAGGTTTCGCGGAGGCAATCTGGCAGCGCGCAGCAACGCTCGGTTTAGCACCGTTTCAACCCCGTTTAGGGGATGCCATCTTGGACGATCACATCCCGCTAATCGAGGTGGGAATTCCGATGGTAAATATTATCGACTTTACTTATCCCTATTGGCATACAGTGGAAGATACAGTCGATAAATGCAGTCCAAAAAGCCTGGAAATTGTCGCGACACTTGTTATTAGCATCATTTACGATGGACTCTAATTAGCTATCAGCCATCAGCGGTCAGCAGGCAGCCAGAGGGGTTGCTAAACGAAAATCTCTTGGTTTCCGATTGCTGATAGCCGATTGCCGACAGCCGGTAAAAAAATGAATACGTATCAAAAACATTACGACGTTATCGTAGTCGGAGCCGGGCATGCAGGGTGTGAAGCCGCACTTGCCGCCGCACGAATGGGCTGCGAAACGCTCATTGTTACTATCAATCTCGATACTATCGCGAAGATGTCTTGCAACCCCGCTATTGGTGGACTGGCCAAGGGACATCTCGTTAAAGAGATAGACGCGCTCGGCGGGGAGATGGCAAAAAATATTGACAAGACCGGAATCCAATTCCGACGTTTAAATACCAAAAAAGGACCCGCAGTTCGATCAAGCCGCGCGCAAGCCGATAAAAAGGCGTATCAAGATGAGATGAAACGCGTCCTTGAGGCACAGAAACGGCTCGACATCAAACAAGTATTAGTTGAGGAACTACTCGTCGAAAAGGGGCGATGCATCGGAATCCTGAGCCAGACAAAAACCGCTTATTTTGGGGAAACTGTGATTCTAACGACAGGCACTTTCCTGAAAGGCATAATCCATATCGGCGATGTATCGTATAGCGCGGGAAGAGCAGGCGAGTCTTCCGCAGAGAAACTTTCTGAAAGTTTTTTAGGTCTTGGATTTGAAATTGGTCGGCTCAAAACTGGCACCCCGCCACGCGTCAACGCCCAAACCGTTGATTTCAGCGAAATGGAAATTCAACCGGGCGATGAAAATCCGCGTCCCTTCTCGTTTTTAACCCAACGGATTACACAGTCCCAACTCCCCTGTTATCTGACATATACGAATCAACAAACGCACAGGGTAATCCGTGAAAACCTCCACCGATCCGCGATGTACAGCGGCCGTATTGTCGGCATCGGTCCCCGTTACTGCCCGTCAATTGAGGATAAGGTTGTCCGCTTCGCAGAGAAGACGGAACATCAAGTCTTCGTGGAACCTGAGGGACGAGATACCGACGAAATTTATCTCAACGGTATATCTGCGAGTCTACCTGAAGATGTACAGGTGGAGATGGTTCATAGTATCAAGGGGTTAGAGAATGCTGAGATTATGCGCTTCGGGTACGCCGTCGAGTATGATTTCGCACCCGCGACGCAACTGCAACCGACACTTGAGACAAAGCAGGTGCCAGGACTCTATTTCGCAGGACAACTCAATGGAACCACGGGCTACGAGGAAGCCGCTGCGCAAGGGCTGATGGCAGGGATCAACGCTGCTTTAAAGGTAAAAGGTCAGAACCCGCTTGTCCTCGACAGATCGCAAGCGTACATAGCAGTTCTTATTGACGATTTGGTTACCTTGGACATCCGGGAACCTTACCGTATGTTCACATCGCGTGCCGAATACAGGTTAGCACTGCGAGAAGACAATGCAGATTTGCGACTCACCGAAATTGGTAGGCAGATCGGACTCGTTGATGATGACAGATATTACCAGTTCCAAAAGAAGGCTGCCGCTGTCGAAACGGAATTGGGACGTTTACAGGAAACCCTTCTCAAACCGACACCTGCGACGCTGGAGAGTTTGGCGAGTATTCTGGAAACAGGTGAGTTGAAGCAACCCACATCCTTGGCAGAACTTTTGAAACGTCCCGAACTGCATTACGAGCAGATAACCGAGATCGTGCCGCCCGTTGAATCCTTGGCTCCTGCTGTGACTGAGCAGGTGGAAATCCAGATAAAATATGACGGATATATTCAACGACAACAGCGGCAGATTCATCAATTCAAAAAATTGGAAAATTTCCGAATCCCCGATGCCTTCGACTATGCCAACGTTCATGGGTTAAAAACAGAAGCGCGTGAGAAACTCGCAAGGATCCGGCCCGCCTCCATCGGGCAAGCATCACGTTTGCCTGGTGTTTCGCCAGCGGACATTTCGATCTTGATGGTCATCCTTCATCAATACAACGCAAAACAGCAGTCGGCAGGATAGCGGCCGAACCGAAAACCACTAAGAGGCATGGCAATTGGCGAGGTACGAGCAGGACTTAAAAGAGACGTTCAATCATTACGGATTTCCGCTAACTGAACATCAGGTGTCACAATTCAATCTGTATCGCACTGAATTACTACAGTGGAATCAACACATGAATCTAACTGCGATCACAGATAAGAATGAGATTGTTCATAAACATTTTCTGGATTCGCTAAGTGTTTTGGAATATATCTCGTTGGGGAGTGGTGATGCTGTGATTGATATTGGGACAGGTGCCGGATTCCCAGGAATCGCATTAAAAATCTGTATGCCTGATATACGGCTAACGCTTGTTGAATCATCGAAAAAAAAGGTGAGTTTCCTAAAATTTATAGTCGCCCAATTGAACCGGCATCAGGCGATAAACGCACAGCAAAGGATTGACGTTGAAATGTTCGCGGAGCGTGCGGAAATTTGTGCACAACAGCAGAAACACATTGGCACATACGATTGGGTTTTCACCCGTTACGTCGCAGCAATTCGAGACTCGGCACCGTATTGCCTACCGCTGCTGAAACCGACAGGAAAGTGGGTGGCTTATAAGTCCGGCGATGCAGCGATCGAGAATGAAATTAACAAGAGTTCGGCATGCCTCAAGGCACTCGGTGGAACCGTCGAAACTGTCTTAAAGAATCCAAGGTTCAATCGAAGTTATGTTGTGATACACCGCTGCACCCCATAATTTTCGTTCTAAACGACTTCAAATGAATCTCTCCAGTGGAGAGTTCCCACTGCTTCGCAGTGTCCTGCAAGTCTCTATAAGCGTGCGAAGCATAAAATAGGAATTCCTTTTAAGCACTCCAGCGGGGTGCCATGTCTATAGCCAGGAGCAATAGTTTAAAAAATGAATGTTGAGACAACGATTGCGAAGAAAAATATCTCTATCCTTCATATAGAAGGAAAGATTCTGGGAACTGCATCTGACGCGTTCCGTAAAGAAATGAGCGAACAACTTCAAACTGGACGTGATAAGTTAGTGATTGATTTAATGAACGTGCCGTTAATTGATAGCAGCGCGTTAGGGGCAATTGTAATCACTTTGAAGTCCTGTCAGCAATCGGGTGGAAAATTAGTGTTACTCAACCCTCAGAAATCCGTTAGAGAAGTTTTGGAGGTAACGAAACTCAGCACTGTCATTGAGATTTATGATACGGAAGAAGGCGCGTGCGCCGCTTTTTTGTAGTATGCCTTGCGGATAGTCCCGGAGAGCCACATGAACACCCAAACGCAGCTGACCGAACCCCAAGGTAAATTAAAGAAAATTAACGTGGGGTTACGCGGTCAGCAGGTAGTTCTGTTTCTCTTAGTTTCTCTGATGCCGTTGTTCGTCGTTGCCTTGGCCATCAAATTTTTAGGCGAAAATGCGTTGAAGGAGTCTGTTGGCGAAAATCTTGTGCTACTGGCGCAAGAAAAACTTGCCCGAGCGGACACTGCTATCTCCGAAAAAATCGAAAAGATTCAAACCGAGCTTCCAAATATCCAAGCAGCAGTTGTGTATTCCAACACTGCCAACGACAAACAGAGCGTATTTCTCAGTGTATGGGCACGATTGGAGGATAGTATTCGCCTCCTTGAGACCTACGCAGGCTATAAAACTGAAGTAACCATTACAAATGCCTTCGGGTACGTTCTACGTTCAAACAATCAACAGTTGGATTATGACACCACGAAAATGTTCCCACATCGAGTGCAGGACAAGGACTGGTGGAAAAGAGCCTATAACAACGGCATAGGTTATCCGTTTGTAGAGGATATCGTCTATGATGAAGGGCGCGGCGTACATTTTCTTCCAATCGCACTCCCAATACGTGCAGCGACCCAAGGCTCCGTTACACAGAAAAAAAATAATACAGTCGGCGTGCTGAGAACATTTCTGTTTTTACCCGAGCTTACCGGTTTAGTTCAATCACTACCGGAATTGGCGGAAACATATACGATTCTAACGAGTTCATCTGGCAAAATCATTGCAGCTTCACCCCAAAGCGAGTATCGAATAGATAATTACATTGAGATGAGCAATGCCGCAGAGGAGGCAATTATTGAAGCAAAAAAAGGCAGTAATGGAAAGTCTTACGACTATGAATCCGAAAGTGAGACAGATACTTTCGGTGAACCTCGTATCTATGGGTGGGCGCGAACACAACTCTCAAGTATGGAGCCTTGGAAGGTTCAGCAGAACTTTAGCAACTGGATACTCTTTACGTCGCGTCCCATCTCATCCGCTTACGCTGGCGTTGGCAGACTGAACAGATATATTTTTTATGTTACCATCGGGTCAAGTTGTATCGTTATATTAATTGCGTGGTGGGCTGCCCAGCGCATAGCCACACCTATATTGAAAGTTGCACAAGCGGCACGGAGCATCGGACAGGGTGAATTTGATAGCGAAATCACGGTTGATACCGATAATGAAGTGGGTGTGCTTGCTGAAGAATTCAATGAGATGCGTCGGAACCTGAAAAATGCCGTTGATCGATTAACACAGGAGGAGAAAAAACTCACAGCTATTGTAGACAATCTCGGTGAAGGTTTGATTGTTGTTGATCCTACTGGGCGTGTGCTCTATGTCAATCCTGTAGCTGAACGGCTGCTGAATTTAGAGGATACTGCTGCCTACGAAAATTTTATCGCTGTTGATACGGCAAACGGTACAATCTGCTGGACAAAAACAGTGGAGAGGGAAGGGAATACAGAAACCGATAGAAGAACTGTTGATATGGAAATATTGTCCTTCTCTCGGCGCGAAGGCACACAACACCAGACAATGGTCGTCGAAGTGAATATTGATGGTAATGGACAGGACGGCTTGACGCTCAACACCTCTTCGACGCTATCTAACAAGGCACGAGTTGAGAGTCAAAATTCTCGAGTACTCCGTATCATCGCAAGCCATTTTTCCGATGAACATAATAACATCGTCGGCACCGTTTATGTCTTTGATGATGTTACCGATGAACACGAAATAGAAAAAATGAAGTCGGAGTTCGTTTCGCTTGTATCACATGAATTGCGAACGCCACTAACATCCATCATCGGATTTATTTCGCTAATACTTGAGGGAAAAACTGGTAAAATTAATCAGAAACAGCACGAAAGTTTGAGCCGGGCGCATCGTCAATCGAAGCGGCTCGCCGCTCTTATTAATGACCTACTCGACATCTCCCGAATTGAAGCCGGACGTATCGAGATGAAGCAGGAGCGGGTCCAGATAGACAGAATCGCCAAACGGCGAATCGAGGAACTCCGTCCACAAGCAGACCAGAAAGCCATCTCTCTACTTTTTAAAAGGCAGTCTGATCTGTCACCTATGATTGGGGATGCAGATCGGATTGGGCAAGTTTTTATTAACCTCATCGGAAACGCCATCAAATTCACACCAGAGAGCGGGAAGGTAACAGTAAGAATATCGAAATCTCAGCAGAATCGGAGCGTAACCGATGGATTCCATGTTGAAGTCATTGATACAGGTCCAGGAATTCCGCCTGAAGATAGAGAAAAGGTGTTTGACAAATTTCGACAACTCGGAAGTGTCCACACACGGAAACCACAAGGCGGCACTGGTTTGGGACTTTCAATTGCCGCTGGGATAGTTGAAGCACACGGCGGACAATTATGGGTGGATAGCGGCGATAACGGCTCGGGATGCAACTTCCAGTTTTTTATGCCATTGGAAAAAAGGGAAAATGACTGAAACGATTTTAATTGTCGATGACGATCTTGACATCCTTGAATTGCTAAAAATGAACCTTGAACCGGAAGGCTATAACGTCCGAACCGCAAACAATGGTGAGAGCGCGGTCCAAAGCGCATGCGCGAACCCTCCGGATCTCATTCTTCTTGATGTCATGATGCCACAGAAAAGCGGCTTTGAGGTCATTGAAGAACTAAAAAATATAGAACATACAAAAAATGTTCCAATCATTTTAGTAACGGCTCGTGGACAGACAGAAGATAAAGTCCTCGGTTTAGATACGGGCGCAGACGATTATATTACGAAACCTTTTGATCTCCGTGAGGTAACCGCACGGGTCGAAGCCGTCTTAGGTAGAACTCGACCCATTAAATACATTAATCCGTTAATGCGCGCCATGGGAGATAAATTCAGCGAAGAGGGATTGCAGCAACTCGCTGGACATCTTCAAGCCGCCGCCGCTATTCAAAATAAATTGTTACCAGAACAGGCACCAAGTCTTGAAGAATTTGATATTGAGACGCTGCTCCAAAGTTCAACATCCGTTTCTGGTGATTTCTATGACTTCATCCCCTTGAATGAGACACAGATCGGACTCGTTCTCGGTGATGTAAAAGGCAACGGTATACCTGCCGCACTGTTGATGGTCATGATTCGGACAGCACTCCGCTTACTCTGCCATGAGGAAGACACCCCTGCGTCAATCCTTAAACGGGTGAATGACTTAGTGGTCCGAGACACTGAGGCAGATCTGTTTGCAACAATGGTTTACGGTATATTGGATATAGCAAATTCAACCTTTACATATTCAAATGGCGGGCACTGTTATCCATTCCACTGGAAGCATACCGGCGAGATGGGAGTCTTAAAGACAGAAGGCATGTTGATAGGCGCATTTGAGGAAGCGACATTTTCAAGCGACATCTGTGATCTATCTCCCGGCGATATCCTCGTTTTCTATACCGATGGTATTACCGAAACGGAAACGCGAAAAAGTGAGGTTACAGCGGGGAACACCAGTCACAAAGAGGAGGCAGGTTCATCAGAAAACGGCTTACCGATTACTGAGAGCCACTATGGGACAGATAGGCTTGCCTCCTGTATTTCCAAAAACGTCGGATTGTCAGCATCAGCATTATGTGATGCGATTGTTAACGATCTAACGCTGTTTAGTGGAAGCACAAATCCGCATGATGATAGGGCATTAATTATTATTAAGCGCGATATTTAAAATAGTTGTCAATTATCAGTCGCCGGCTAAAAGGGTTTTGGGGGACAATCTACCCAAACTTGGAGTATTCCAGAGAGGGGTATTCAGACAAAGAGACCTCTTAACTGAAACTGGGAACTGATAACCGGCAACTGATAACTATAAAAGAAGGAGCTTCAAACGTGGGCGAGAGAACTGAACAGGTTATTACGCTTTCTCTCCCAAGTTCAATGCGGCATGTTGATCTACTCAAAGTTATTGTCACTGAGATTTTGAAAGAAACAGATTTCACAGAGGACATCCAAGAGCAGGCTAACCGTGCTGTCATTGAAGCGGGTATAAACGCGACCAAACACAGCAACAAAGAGAGACCGGAAAAACAAACGACTTTTCAGCTGATTCTTGCTGAAGACCAATTCAATGTTGCCATTGAGGACGGTGAGGAAGCTACGCCCGAGGAGACTGAAACTGAACGGGTGGTTAGACTTTCCCTCCCAAGTTCAATGCGACATGTTTACCTACTCGACGTTGTTGTCACTGAGATTTTGAAAGAAACAGAGTTTACAGAGGACATCCAAGAACAGATTAACCTTGCTGTCATTGAAGCGGGTACAAACGCTATCAAACACGGTAATAAAGAAAATCCAATTAAAAAAGCGACTATCGAATTCACGCTCGCCGAGGATAAACTTGAAATCCGCATCGAAGACGAAGGCGATGGATTTACACGGAAGGAAGTCGCTGATCCCCTCGACCCAGAAAACTTGCTCAAAAGCAGTGGGAGAGGCTTATTTTTGATGGAAGCTTGCATGGACTCTGTAACTTACGAAAATAACGGGACCATCATCAAAATGGTCAAATATAATTGAAGCCATCAGCGATCAGTAAAGAGTCGTTTGTCGCACGGAAGAACGCTCGCAACTGCCAGACGTTCTACTGATGGGTTCCGACGGCTGACGACTATTCCTAAGGAATTTCTATGCAAGTCAACCTTCGACACAAAGGTAGTATTACAATTTTAGATATTGAGGGAAAGGTTATTGGAGCAGATGCCTTAGCTCTCAAAGATATCATTAATGAGCAGATTCAGATGGTTGAGAGCCAAGGGGAACTTGGAGAAAAAATTAACATAATTTTAAACATGGAACGGGTCCAGATGATGGATAGTTCCGGTTTAGGGGTACTTGTTGCTTCTCATACCACCATCCAACGCAACGAAGGGAACATAGTCCTCTTAAATCTCGGCGGCAACGTCAGAAGTCTTATTGTCATGGCAAAATTGATGACAATTTTTGACTGCTATGATACGGAAGCAGAAGCAATAGCTGGAATCATACAGACTTAATGGTTATCAGTTGTCAGGTCCAAGAGGAATTTGTTAAGCGAAAATCTCTTAACGAAGGACCGACAACTGAAAGGGGTGCGTAGCAACCCGCACTGAAAACTAATAAAAAAAATGGAAACACGTATCTCCAAAGACCTTGAAGAAAACACCAGTCTATGGCACAAATGCACCGGGTGCCAAGAGTTCGGTTTCAAAAACGAACTTGAACGGAACCTTTATATTTGCTCATATTGTGGCGCGCTGTTCCCGCTCCTCGCTGAAAAACGGCTTGAGTATTTACTGGATAATTTACCAACAACAGAAACCATATCCGCTAAGGAATCCGGACTTATCGCTGAAGGAATGATTTCAGGATACCCAACCTGTCTATTCATCGCAGACATGGATGTAATCCCCGCCGAACTCAATGCATCCTTTTTTCTCACAGCGATTGAAACTGCCTTACAAAAACAGATTCCATTGATTACGGTTATCGCCTGCCAACCGACCGGACCGCGAGCAGCTTTGGCGGAAACCACCTATTTAACAATGCAGATGGAGCGATTAGCAGATATACCACTTCCCCATATCACTGTTCTAACTGAAACGGAAGTGTATCCACTGGCGACGTATCTCCCGGTCGGCGAACTGGTTATCGCAGAAGGCACAGTCCCTACGAAAAAATCGGCATCACCAAATCTACAACCTGCACTGCATGCCCCAGAAGAGCAACTTCTGACACAGCCATCACTCTCCGAAAAAGACGTTGAACCTGACATGAGTGTTGATTGTTATGTCCCTCGTGAGGAACTGCCAAGTACATTGGGGTTATTTCTGAGATTCTTTCTTGACAATCAATTGTCGGAAGAATAGAGGGTGGTTTCTAACCGCGCCGGTGCGGAGTGCCCAATTAATTCTAAACTTTACTATAATTATGAACGAAAACATTTTGCGTGAAGATTCGAGTAATACAGGGGCCTCCCGGAACACGACTGAGCGCGTATCCTTCACCAACCAGAAATTTAAAGAAATCTTCGGTAGAGCATCCACATTTGTTGCATCCGCTCCCGGCAGAGTGAACCTCATCGGCGAACATACGGATTACAACGATGGTTATGTCTTTCCTGTGGCGATTGATAAGTATCTCAACATCGCCGCTCGAAAGCGCTCTGATAGACGGGTCAGGTTACATGCTTTAGATGTCAACGATTCCTACGAATTCTGTTTGGATGCACTCGCTGCTATTCAGCAGGATGCACCAGCATGGTGCCATTATCTCATTGGGGTTGCGTCTCTCCTACAAGCATCGGGTAAAAAAGTATCTGGGATAGATGCCATTATCACAGGCGACGTGCCGATTGGTGCCGGTTTGAGTTCTTCGGCGGCACTTTCAGTTTCAACCGCACTGGCTTTCTTAACCGCCAGCGCTCCATCTGAAACTGGTAGGAGCGAGCTGTGCTCGCGACAATCAGAGATTGATAATCAAGAACTCGCGGCGTTGTGCCAGCGAGTAGAACACGAATTTGTCGGTGTGAATTGTGGTATCATGGATCAGACCATCTCGCTACTCGGACGGGAAAATCAGGCTCTGTTTCTGGACTGCCGTTCGCTTGCACACGAACATGTCCCACTCAACTTGACAACGCACTGTATTGCTATTTGTAACACGAAAGTGAAACGCGAACTTGCCGCTTCTGAATACAATAAACGCCGCGCGGAATGTGAAAGAGGCGTTGCAATCCTTAAAAAATGGTTGCCCAGCCTCTCTTCACTTCGGGACATTACGCTAACAGATTTCAAAAAACATGAAGAAGAACTTCCCGCGCTAACACAAAAGAGGTGTCGGTATGTAATTGAAGAGAACACCCGTGTATTAGACGCGGTTGCTGTGCTGAAGGCGCGACACCCACAAACGGAAACCCAAGAAACAGACGAATCCTTTATACAATTCGGTAGACTCATGAACGCTTCACACAACGGGCTCCGAGATGATTACGAAGTCAGTTGTAGTGAGTTAGATTTGCTTACCGACATTGCTCGCAGCATCACAGGGGTCATCGGAAGCCGAATGACAGGTGCGGGATTCGGTGGATGCACAGTTAACATCGTTCATAGAGACGTTTTAGAAACGTTTCAAACGCTCGTGATGACGGAATACCACAAACACACCGGTATTGAACCTGAAATTTATCTCTGTAATGTCAGTGACGGCGCACGCGTCTTCTGGAACTCAGATTTATAACACACTTGGCACAAAATTAAGAATAAGGTTAGCCAAGGCGTGTAGCACTGCAACAACGGCGCAGTGCGGGGCTAATAAAATACCGGTATGCTAACAAAGGATTCTGATGATACGCTTGGCGCAGAATTAAAAATATGGAATATAGCATCGGGGTCGATCTTGGCGGAACGGACATTAAGGCTGGATTAGTTTCATCAACAGGTGATATTTCTTGCCGTGTCGTGCTCCCTACAGATGTTGACGTAGGGGGTCCCAAAGTAGTGGCGGCCCGAATTGCGGAAGCCGTTCGTCAAGTTCTTGTAAAAGCCATCAGTCATCAGAAAGAGAGGGATCAGCAGTCAGGACTGACCGCCATTCCCCAACCTCCGACCGCCATTGAAAACGAGATTTGGATTGGGCTGGGAGCACCGGGACTTATCATCGCTGAAACAGGTGTTGTTCACTTCTCACCTAATTTTCCCGGTTGGAGCGATGTCCCGCTTGTGGATTATGTGAACGCCGAACTGGCGAAGTTACACCTCCCAAAGTCAATCGCAAATGATAACTCACAAACCCATAATATTGACCCACAGGCTTCCGCTATAGGCTTGCACAGGAAGTACAAACTTATATTAAAAGGTATGGACAACGATGTAAACGCGATGACACTGGGTGAATTGCGCCACGGTGCTGGCGTTGGATATAAAAACGTCGTTGCATTAACACTCGGCACAGGCGTGGGTGGCGGCGTTGTGATTGATGGACGGGTTTACCATGGCAGTCAGAATACTGCAGGCGAACTTGGACATACTGTCGTCCAACCCGACGGACGTTACTGTGGGTGCGGGAATCAAGGGTGTCTTGAGGCGTATGCTGGCGCGAAGCACATTGTTGAACGGACGCAGAAAAAAATAAAGACAGGACGGTCTACGGTTTTGGCGAAAGCCATAAAGAGTGGAACAGCACTAACCCCACGGCAAATAGCAGAGGCGGCACATGCAGGCGACAAAGTCGCAAGGGAGATTTTTGCTGAAACCGGACGCTATATAGGCATTGCCCTCACTTCAATAGCGCACATTCTCAACCCACAACTTGCAATTATCGGAGGCGGTATAGCGGAGGCTGGTGAAGCGCTTCTCTTTGAGCCTATCCGCACTGAATTTTCCAAGCGTGCTATGGATATTCCAGCGCGGATGAAGATCGTAAAGGCGTACCTCGGAAACGACGCCGGCATTGTGGGGGCTGCGATGCTTGCCCTTGAAAGTAGCACAAGGAATTCGGGGGTATAAACCCCGCCTACAACACGCCACGAAAAAATTTGTTGGAGACAAAAAATGAATGATAAGATAAATCTGCCACAAATAACGTTGCCCTGCAAGCCCACACGCGGCTTGCGTCGCAGTCAGCCGAAAACCTCTTCTCTGACGGTTTCCGATGGTTTTCTGAACCATCGACGCGACTCCGATACAGGACAGCAAAGCACGAGTCGGTGGTTCAAGCTGGGGGCTATTTTAGTAATCCTCTGTTTGTCATTAATCCCGCTGAGCTGCTCGCGGGTCCCTGAGGTCCCAGATTTCATCAAAGATACCTTCCAGCCAGAGATGATTGTCCCTGTGTTCGATCCAGATGCGCATATCATGCCCCAGACAGGCACTGTTGGTTATGTCAAAAACGGCGTGAAAGCAATGGCGGTGCCACTAAATGATGTGAAGGCGGTCGACGCGTTTGGCATCTTTATCTACAATGGAACCGACCACTGGATCTCCTTCAAAAAAAAGGATTGCCAGATGCTGGATGGCACAGGAAGCGTTACGAAACCGATCGATAAATCGCAGGAATCCTTTTACCTAAAAAAGAACTTTAGACCGAAACTGCCCCCGGAATTCGGCGCAGAAGTGTTCCGATGGGATAAGGCTATTAGAATACAAGGCGATCCAGCAATACTCCCCAGAGAAGACATTGAGAAAACAACCGTAATGCCTGGACAACACGCGAGATTCTTCCTCTATTTCCGTAAGCGAAGTATTAAATATAGCAGCTTGCGAATCATTGTGCCAAGAGTCACGAGTGATTTCAATGAACAACAAACGACGTTCGTTTTCAAATTTAGAGTGCAACGCGGCTAAACGCGCATGTGAGAAGCGGAAATTCCGAGAAAAAGTTACGAAGTGTGCTAAAGTTAAGAAAGTTTCAAAGTGTGCTAAAGTTGAGAAGTGTTCTAAAGTTGCAAGGGACGCTTGGGATGTCCAAATACCTCTTTCAACTTTACGGACTTTACGGACTTTAGATACACTTTACCCGACTTTCTTTCCTTTACGGACTTTAGAACATTTTACAGATTGCCTTTGCCTGCTCCTCCTTGTGCTCTATTTGGGTTGCACCCTACCTGAAGGCGAAATTGCGCAGCCAATCGAAATCCTCCCCTCGAACCGTGAACGGCACGCACCCCCTATATTAGGTATTCGTTACATCGAAACGATCGGTAGAACCGGACAGGGAGCGGGCGAATTTCGGACCCCTTTGGGGCTCGCAATAGATGAAGAGGGCAGAATCTACATCGCCGATGCCGGTAATAATCGGGTGCAAGTGGTGGACGATGCTGGAAATTATATCATAGAATTCGGAAGTCGCGGATGGCAGACAGGGGAGTTCGATCACCCCACGGATATAGCGTTAAGTTTTCAAAGAAGGTACCGCCTCTATGTAGCAGACACCGGGAACAATCGGGTGCAATACTGCAATTTCGTTGATCGTATCTTTTATCCACTCAGTGAGAGCGCAGATGATGTCCTGCTCGACCGTCCCGAAGGTATCGGTATCGGACGAAATGGCGAAGTTTATGTCGTTGACACAGGCAATCACCGCTGGATTGAATTCAATGTGGCAGGGGTGCCAGTTGTCGCACGAGGAAGTTTCGGGAGCGGCAGCGAACAACTCTGGAACCCAACAGATCTCGATGTTGATGCCCACGGAAATGTTTACATCGTTGATACTGGTAATCATCTCATAAAAAAATACGACTTCAGTGGTAACCCTATTGACGTGTGGGGTGGCGAAGGCGACGCACTTGGACAACTCCAGGAACCGAAGTGTATCACTTTAGATGAATGGAATTATCTCTATGTAACCGACAGCGGCAACCGGCGTATTCAAGTGTTTACATCTGATGGCAGAAGTATCACAGAATTCAGTGCCCCCGCACTTCAGGAACCAGCAGGCATCGCCGTCTCGAAAACCGGACGCGTCTTTGTTACCGATGCCGAAGCGAATGACATAAAAGTGTTCCAAGTTTTTCGGAAAAAGTCTGAACTATGATTTATCATAAATAGGACTTACGCACTCCACCGGTAGGTGCGGTTTCTAACCGCACCGAATCCTGTGAAAATAGGTGAAATTAGGTTATTTTGCGTAAGTCCTAATAAATCAGGTAAATCTTGGTCATGATTGATGAACCAGTGATATAAGAAGGCAGATGTGTCGTCAATGCGCCATCCTCATGATAAATCATGAGGCTTGCTTCTCGGGCTATGGTTCGTAACTTTACCTGTATACCCCCGAGGGGTCCAAGCGACCCACGATACAGAACCTTAGACACTTCCGACTAAGGAAGTAGAACGAACGTCCTAATGTCTTCGAGTTACTTGAAAATGTGTGGTATGCGAAAAATCGCCATTTCCATAGGAATATTGTAGCATTTTTGACGAAATATTTCAAGAAAAAGGGGAGAGATTTTCCTCTCCAATCTAAAGATTGGAGTTTCCAAATCTGAGGAACTTGATGATTATCGGAGGTCTCGTCATCAGGGTAATCAAACAAATCATAAAAATCCTGGTTCTGATTGCTTGTTTGTGTCTGCTACCACATCCCAGTGGCACAGCCCAAGGCCTCCCTAACGGCGAAGCCAAATCCCTTGAACTTCCTACCTTTTCCGTCCTCCAGAAAACAGAGTCCGTTGAATTGGACGCAGCCGGACAAGACTTTACAGTGAGGTATCCACCGATCCTTCCAAACAGCGAACGGATAACGGATGCAGATGGAAAAATGCTCGTGCGGGGTATCGACTATCAAATTGATTTCTATTTGGGTAAAATCACTTTCGGAAAAACGGAGGAACCGAAGAATGACAGAATGGAAGAAAAGGGGGTCCCCCAGTCTTCCATCCCTCCATCTTTACAACCAAACGCTTCTCAGCTTAAGATAACCTATCAGACGCTGCCCTTCGCGATTAAACAGGTCTATAAACGCGACCTTTACGGAACAGACGTCAGAAGTCAGCAATCAACAGTCGGTAATCAGCAAGACGCTGCCACTTCATCAGAAAACCTCTTTGATGAAAACCGGATGCCCCCGGAAACCGACAACCAATTAGAAGTATCTGGGAGTCAAACATTCGGTATTTCGGTTGGAAGTGGGCGTGGCGTATCGCCGAATCAAGAACTCCGCGTCAATGTAGAAGGTAAAGCCTCTGAAAGTATCACCGTCCTGGCACTCCTATCCGATCAGGATCTACCTATCCAACCTGAAGGCACAACTGAAAATATTCAAGACATCGATCAGAAATTGATTCGTATTACGCATCCGAACATGAGGGGAACCTTGGGAGACTTTGAAGGGTCACTCGGTGCGTCGGAATTTATTTTCTTTCCACGGGCATTAGAAGGTGTGCAGGTTGAAGGTGATTTCAAGTGGGTGGACTTTCATTTCATTCCGACTGCTATTCCGAAGGGGCAATCTACAAGTTTGGTGCTGCGCGGTGAGGAAGGACGCAGCGAATATCGGCTCACAGTCGATGGGCAATACGTCATTGTGAAAGCAGGCAGTGAAATCGTCTGGCTGAATGGCGAGAGAATGCGGCGCGGCGAAAACAACGATTATATTATCCGTGAATATGGGGATCCAATCGTCGAGTTTAACAGTAAACATCTCATAACGAGCAACGATGTGATTCGGATCGATTTTGAATACATCCCAGAAGATCGAGCGTATCAACAGAATCTTTACGGACTCAGTAGCATCTTCACACTGCCCGGTGAGCGTTTAACCCTCGGCGCGTCCTATGCTGTTGAAGCAGATCTGAATCAACCCGAACAGACCCTCATCAACTTTGAAGATGTGGAACTGGAGGCTCTTCGCCAGAACATCCTTAATCCAAAGGAAGACGAGTCCCCCCTCATACCACCACAAAAGCATACGGTATGGGGGATGGAGGGTCGTCTGAATATTACAGAGCAGGCATGGATTCAGGGCGAACTCGCCTATAGTAATCTTGATAAAAATACCTACTCCACTGTTGATCGGAAAGAGGTCAGCCGGGCATGGAAATTAATCGGTTATGCCGACTGGGACTTTGCGACATGGACCGACCAACTACGCCCTAAACTGACCACAAACCTCGACATACGGTCAATGGATGCCGACTTTGTGCCTGTCGGTGCTTCAAGTAGCAACCGGACCCGTTCGCGTTACGAAACACAATACGCCAAAGAGAGTTTTGATGATGCGTTCCTCCTTGACACCGCAGGCAGCCCACGAGGTTCCCAAGACGAGAGAACCATGAACTTCGACATCCGAATGATGCCAACAGGTTGGTTAGAGGTCGACGCCGGGGTCGGTAGAAGCGAAGAAAGAACCCCAGAGAATCGTCAGTTATCAGTTGTAGGGGAGGGGTTCCCCCGCCCTTACGGAGGAGATCTCGCTCAATCAGACCCCTCTTTAACCGCCAACCGCCAACTGACAACCGATAACTATTCAACCATCCGCAATAATTTCAACTGGGGAGTCAACTTCAATCGACGTTCAGGCAGTGGGTGGATAAGCCCAACCCTCATGCCTGTAGGAGGGAACTCCGATTCCCGACTGCCTATAGTTGGACAAGAGAAGAATCCGATAGGAGGGGAAGAAACACCCAAGCAAAAACACTCCGATTCCCAACAAAGTGCATCTGCTGGAGCACAACTACTGAAGAAATTGCCGAATCTCCGTTGGGACGACTACCGTAGCAGTTCCCGGACAGAGGGTGAAGATTCAACAAGGGCACAATCATTACAAAAATCTCGTCAAGAAGGAAATCTGTCGTATCCGCTCGGTCCGTTCAGAATTTTGGGAACACTCGGAAGGGTGGAATCGAACGAGGCGCGTAATGCTGCGCTCAACCGAAAGCGGAACCGCGCAACCGGACGTATCGACCTCGCTGATTTCAAGTGGGCATCTTTGAACACGAGTTATGAGCTTGAGGAGGCTTTTGCGAAAGAACCGTTGCTGACTGTCGATGACGAGCCTATCGGGGTGTCGGATTGGCAGCGGAACACCACAGCACGCACTTGGAAAGTCGGTATCCTTTCGCAGCAACAATCCTTTCTCAACGGAGGGGTGGATCTGACAGCAAACATTGCGCGACGGATGCTAAAAGCACACACCGATCTTGGCGCAGATACAACGACACAACTCGCGGATGTCAATCTCCAACTCACACCCCTCAGTCGGGCGATTGATATAGAAATCGCTTATGAATTAGATAAAAAACTGACAAGTCAACGCCGCGAGGTCTATACCGACATCCATCCACACACCGGTATTCTGCTTCAACCGGGCGAAGGATACTACGTGAAATTAGATGATCTGCATTATGTAGAGGATCCCGAGGAAGGCACCTATATCAAAATCTATCAAAATGTGGGGGATAAACCGACAACCGCAGTAGATGCAGAATTCCGAATCCGTTTTCAGCCGCGTCAGTTTTTCGCACGGCGTGCCAGAGCAAGACAACAACAGCAACGCGAATTAATGTCGCAACGCGATAGTTTGCGCCCAAATAACCTTAGGGGCGAGGTTGCCGCGCCCGTGCCAGACAAAATGTCTGCAACTGCCACACGATCTACCGACAACCGATTAGAATGGTTCCTAAAGGCACTCAGAGGTCAAACACGGTTGTGGTTAACCGAAGAACAGGAGGTCGAGGACGTCGTATCGCTCTATCTGCTCCAAAGTCTACAAGGTTCAGAAACGCTTTTCGGACGAGTGAACCAGCACCATCGCTTTGAATTCTCGCCATCTCCAGCGTTTAGTTTCGAAGTCAATCTGCGTGCCGGCGAAACGCTCAATCGGCGCATTAATAACCAAGAACGCCACAGACGACACCGGACGTATGATGTGAGTCTTTCCGTAAACCCGACGCAACGTCTGTCCCTTGGTGTGAATTGGGAGCAACGCCGAGAAACCGAAAAATACAGTCAATTCCAATTGGAGGAGCTTGCACAGGAAACCGAGACGATACCGAACAAGGGAGACCTTCCATCAACACCTATCTCAGACTTGCGCCAATTTGAGCAGACGACTGAATTCAGTCTCCGATATGAACTCAGCAGTTCTGTGCGATGGAGCGGTATCGGAGGGTATAAATGGACAACTGACGAGGAGCAACTCGATGAGGAGCCGGAAGCCAGAACGCGGACATTCTCTTATGAAAATCGTATCACGTATAGCCTCATCGGCAGAGGACGTATTGATGTCAACTATAAGCTGGGTTATGGTGAGAGTACCGGTGGTATCCCCTTTGCGCAATACACATTCTACGAAGGTATCAGCCACGAAATCCGCACAACCGCAGATTACAGATTGCGGAAATTTACCGATCTCCTGTTTCGGCTCAATTACCGCTTACTCTCTACGAAGCAACGGAAACCCGAACACCGCTTGGAGATGACGGTTAGTGCGGAACTCTAATATCGTCCATGAACCAGAAACCATTGTATCACAGTGCAGCGTCTATAGAGATTGTTGCGAGAAAAGAATTGACTTTCCCTTCCCCACTGAACGAATTCCCGGTAGCTCCCAACTTAAAGCGAGTGCCTTCTTCAAAACGGTGCGTGATTCTCCCACCCTTACCGGGGACGATTCCCGATGCTGAGGTAAGGACGACTTTAGGCATACCGTCTGTTGAGAGTTCGTTATCGTTTGTGAACAGAATGAAAGCACCAGCCCCCTCGGCACCCCCAATCCAGAGATCGATTGTGAGCGTCCCACCATCTTTAAACGCTGTCGTATCAATTTCAACAACGCTATAATCTTGATACCCAGCTGTCGGTGTTCGGAAAACACCCAAAACCTGTTGTGAAGGCGCTGTCTCGCTGAGGATAACTTTCTTTGTTTGTGCGGGGAGAAACCTGGGTATGTATTCCGATGGATCCGCATTCGGTGCAAATCCATCACCTTTGCTCGGTGTCGCAGATTTACCAACTTGTGTCCGCACATCCGGTTTTGATGCAAGATCCAGAGCAATAGGCGTGTCGATGAGTTCCACCGTCATCTCCGACGGGGCGGCAAAATTGTAAGGTTGTTGGAAACGGGTTAAGTACTGACTGCTTGCGCCAAACGCCATTAAAACAAGGGCAAGGGTTGAGGCAGCAATTGCCCACGGCACGAACGGCTTACCACCGGACGGTGGTGTAGGTTGGATACGGGAAATCTCTTGCATGATTTTCTCGGTGAGATTCGCCCTAATTTGGAAACCTTCCAGTGCCTCTCGGATCATGGGTTCCGCCTTCTTCAAGCGGTTCCGCGCACGATGAAGACGACTCTTTACGGTACTCGCTGACACCCCTAAAAATCGGCTAATCTCTTCGCACGTCATCTCTCCGAAGTAATGGAGTGTGACGACAGTGCGTTCGCTCTCCTGGAGTCGGGCAAGCAATCTTTGGACGATACCGCGCTGTGCTTCCGTAGCGGCTTTCGCCTGCTCTTCGGCAACATATTGAGAATACGTCACACCTTCTATGAGTTCGAGGTCTGTCTCTTCTAACGATTGCGTCTGCATCCGTTTTTTTCTAAGCCACGCGTGGCATTGACGTGCTGCGATTCTATAAAGCCATCCCGTAAAACGATTCGGATCCTTGAGCGTCGATAGGTTTTTATAGACCCTCAGAAAGGTATCCTGTGTGATCTCTTCAGCAGTATGAAAGTCGCCTACCTTCCGCCACGCGAGTGCGTGAACCTGCTTCTGATATTTTTTTACCAATTGCGCAAAGGCGTTTTCATCGCCCGTGAGACTGCGTTGAATGAGTTGGACATCGTCGTTCTTCATCCGTTACCTACCTCCAAAGAACTAAACTTGGAGAACCTTTAAGAATGATAGCGAGGCTGACAGGTCGGATGTAAATCCGTAGACATCCATCCAACCTGTTTATATCTTTGAATCACTCAACTTCATAAATGAGCCACACGCCTTCTACTTTTCGCATCTTAACAGATACCTCCGGGGGGGCTCCCGCAGGGACTCTCAACCGAAAATGAAATTCATCACCGACATATTCGCTGCTCAAAATCTGTATCTGGCTCAACACTTGACTGATCTGAGTCCGCACATCCTCTGGCATATCCTCAAAATCACCTTCAAATGTTTCTCTGGCATTCCCTATAAGCATCGGATGTATTATCTCTGAGTCAAGATTCTTAAACGCCTCTACGAAAGTGTTCATTACATCTTCCGCAGGTTGACCCAAGTGTGCTGATGGCACTTCCTTCGCTTCCAATGCCTGATTCGGTTCGACAGAGATTTTTGCCCAAAAAGCGTTGGTGCTCCCTTTCTGGCTGAACCAACTGCCAGTAGCTCCCAACTTAAAAACTTTGCCCTCGTCGAAACGGTATTTGATTGTTCCTCTTTTACCGGGGGGAACATCCCACGCAGAAGTCAGTGCTTCGTGAGGCATACCCTGCGTTGGAAGTTCGGTGTCGCCATCGTAAAGATCGAACGATCCCTTGGGTTCAGCGTTTCCTACCAGAATATCAATAGTAAGCAGACCACCGTTTTTGAATGCTGTCGTATCAATTTCAATGACAGTATAGTCTTGAGAGCCTTGTCCTGGTGCTCGAAAAATGTTGAGAACCTCCTGTTTCCGTCTTTCACTGTTCAGTTTAACTTTCAAATCCTTTGACATAGCATCTAATTCAGGAGAAGACTCTGAATCAGATGCTAATGAAGGGGTCGAGGTCTCTTCCCGAAATCCGGGAAGTTTTCCATCTAAGGCTTCCGTGAGAAATAAAAGGTACCCGTTAGCACCGTTGTAGGGTGATATACGTTCATTAACGGGAAGTCTACCCATGAGTTCAAATTCTGTTGATAGCACCAAAGAATCTGCGGGCGAGTGTTTCTTCCAGCCTTTCATGATTGCCTGTGCCAAGGCGTGGGTTGTATCAAAGGTCTTGGATTCACGCTCGCGTCTTGTCGCAATAGGTTCCTGCAAACTGCGGACACGTCCTAATTCGGAATTCGGGACCCATGTATTGATGAAATTTTCGTTCAAGAACTCAATAATTTGATTGTCGGAGAGGACACCTGCCCTCAAGGATTTACCGCTCCCTCAGCACGCCTCATCAGCAAGCGGTCCATCTATTGAGATGACGTGAATCGGTTTTTGCTGTGCAGGTCCCATTTCCAATGCTTCCTCCAATGAAACCCATTTGATTTGCTGCGATTTGTAGAAACGTAATATCAGCTTACGTTCAGCCGCTTCCTGTGTAATTGATGCTACAAACTCGATGTCTGGGACAATCTCTTTAATCTCAGCACGGAGTTCTATTTGCGGACAAAAACCGACATCTATCGTTCTGGTACTGTTGCGCCCAACATCAAAATTCAGCACACCTTCAGGAACGTACATCTTGAAAGAGGCAACCTTTCCCTGAATTCGATCAATAACAAGATGTCCAGTGAATTGGGACGGCGTAAATCGACCATCTTCTAAGATAAATTCTGCATGGATACGGAACACAATCTCAGCATATTTATCATTATAGGCGCGCAGGCATGCCCACAAGCCGTAGGAGTCCCCTGCATTCATAATAATATCCAGATTTGGCGTAGGGTGGAGTTGTCGCAGTAATTCCAGCACACCCTCTTCTTTGATTTTCCAGAGATCGCCAACAGAAACCGCTGTAGGTGGGAGGAACGCATGGAAAACCGATGTCGGATACCGCTTCTCCGGCTCAGCGACTTGCAGATTTGCCAGTTCATCCCACGCTACATGAAAGCCGTATTGTGTATATTCAATCGGTGCGATGAAACCTTTTACTAACACTTCTGATGTGTCATTAAGATTAAGTGTAATTTTGCTGTCAGTTGATGCGTGATTATCCGCATTCAGTTTCCCGCTCATCGCAATCAGAATAAGAAGTCCAATCGTTAGGGTTTTCATTTTTAATCTCCTTGTCATAAGCAACAATAACATTCTACACCAACAACGCTTACACAACAAGTTGTTGTTCGCGTAGATTCTCCTTTTGATATATAGTGACGCGGGTAACGGACAAAACGGTTGCCTAATTCTGCAAAAATTAGAAAAACGTAATACAAATACACCTTCGACCAATGTGCGCGGTGTAGTTGGGAACCTCGTCAAAATCATGTCTGCCCGAAGAATGTCTACATGTTTTCAAACTTTAAATGTTAGCATGAACAGACTTGGACTGATTGTTCAAAAGATCACCGCACTAATTTTCGTCTCTTTCTTCCGACGCAGGTTCCACAGAAATTATAGCGAAAAAAGCATTGGTGCTTCCTTTTTTGCTAAACCAATCGCCAGTGGCTCCGAACCGAAAAGATTGACCTCTATCAAAGGAATATGTGATTCTCTCTGTTCCACTGGGTGGAATACCCCACGCTGAAGCAAGTGCCTTCTCAGGGACCCCTTTTGTTGGGAGTTCGCTTTCGCCATCAAACAGATCAAACGAACCGGCAGCTTCAGAATGCCCAACGGAAATATCAATCGTGAGTATACCACCGTTTTCAAACACCGTAGCGTCAATCTCAACGACAGTATAGTCTTGGAATCCGTGTCCGGGTGCCCGAAAAATATTCAGTATCTCCTGTGATGTCCGAACATCGTTGAGTACAACTTTCAAGTTACTCAAGACAGTATCCGAATTGAGCGGTTCTGGTTCTGAAGTATCTTCATTGAATCCGGGAAGTTTTCCGTCTAAAGCTTCCGTGAGGAACGTTAGGTAACGTTGCCCCATGTTTCCTCCGATAAGATCATTGACGGATTGTCTACCCATCAATTCAAGATCTGTCGAGAGAATCAAGGAATCTGACGGTGAGTGTTTCTTCCATCCTTCCATGATTGCCTCTGCTAAAGGGTGCGTTTTGTCGAACGGTTTGAATCCTCGCTCGCGGCGCACTGCCATGTATACTTTCTTATTAGCGGTGCGCTCCAATTCAAAATTCGACACCCAAGTGTTGATGAAATTTTCGTTCAAGAACGCAATGACTCGGTTGTTAGAGAGGACAACTGCCCTCAGTGCTTTGCCGCTCCCTCAGCACGATTCATCCATCAACGGTCCATCGATGGAGATAGCGTGGATAGGCTTCTGCTGTGTCTCTACCATTTCCAATACCTGCTCTGGCAGCACCCAATTAATCTGTTGTGATTTGTAGAAACGCTGTATCAGGGTATGTTCTGCAGTTTCTTGGAGAATAGAGGCTGTGAATTCAACGTTTTTCAGAAGATCTTGTGTCCCAGCACGAAGCTCCATTTGGCAAAAACCGCCTGCGACAATACTATGGTTTGCATCTTTGTGCCGTTTCCAGTTAACATCAAAGTTGATTGGACCATCAGGGACGGACATCTCAAAGAAAGCAACCTTCCCCTCGATCCGATCAATCACAAGATGTCCAGCAAACTGGGATGGGGTAAACCAGCCGTCTTCTAACTTGAATTCTGCATGAATCCGAAACACGATGTCGGCGAATTTATCGTTGTAAGCGCGCAGACATGCCCACAAACCATAGGAATCGCCCGAGTTGATATGCATATTCAGGCTTGGATTGGGGTGTAATTGCCGAAGCAAGGTAAGTGTCCCTTCCGCCTCAACCTTCCAAGATTCACCAATTGAAACCGGTTCATCTGGAAGAAAAGCGTGGAAAACCGAGGCAGGATACCGTTTCTCAGGTTCAGCAGCGCGCAGATTTACCAACTCGTCCCACTCTTTAAAAGAAGATTCGGACAAATTTTCCTCAATAGGCGCGATGAATCCCTTCACTAACACTTCCGATGTGTCATCAAGGTTAAGTGTAATTTTGTTAAGTGTAGTGTTCTCATCGGCGTTGAGTTGTCCACTCATCATCACCAGGATGAGGAATCCGATTGTTAAGATTTTCATTTTTGATCTCCTTACAGTTCATAGTTAACTTAATCCGCTTTGATTTTTCCCCACATTGTCCTTAACAATTGCGCCGACGGCGAAACGCTATAGAAAGGGTCAAACCAATCTGGTCGGGAATTGCTCCTTCCCAGGTGCGTCAATTGCGTTGCGTTGCGCCCGTCCAGGTCCATTTTGAAAATTTGGAAGGACCCGCCCCCAAAAGCAGTATAAACGAGTTCGTTGCCGTGTGGCGACCAGGTGGGGCTAGAGTAGCGTTTTCCTTCATCTTTGCTGATCTGATGAAGCTCCGTGCCGTCGCGATTCACAATGTAGAGCATTGACTTATTAGAGAAAAGGAAGCCTTGTCCATCGAAACTAACCCCGTCAAGTTTCGCAAAGACAATTTTGCCGCCTCGTGGAGACCAGGTCGGCGAATTTATCCAGGGGTTTTCCTTTGAGAGGATCGTCTTTTGGGAACGTTTCTGTAGGTCAAAGATGCCCAATGGTGTGCCTTCGCGTCCACCTACTGCAAAGGCTATTTCGCGTCCATCAGGGGACCAGCTCGGATCAAATCCATCTGCCAATTTCTCAATAGAGTCTCCATTCAAGGTCGCAATGTAAATTGTGAGGTCGGCTCGTGGAATTAAGAATAATCCTACTATTTGTTTTACTTTTTGTGGGGCTCCCTGTTCGTAAACAACCCTTTTGCCATCCGGGGACCAAACTGGGTTTCTTCTATATTTGCTGCTTTTAAACACTTTCTGGACGTTCGTGCCATCTGCATCCATAAGATACAAATCAAACGGACCATCTCGATTGGAGCTGAATAGTATCTGCTTTCCATTCGGCGACCAGGCCGGATCGTAATCTTCTGTTGGATGTTGAGTCAAATTGACCTGCTCACTTCCATCAGGGTTCATGATATAGATTTCGGAGTTGCCGTCTCGTTTCGACATAGACACGATTTTCGCTGTCTCTGGGGCTTTTGCCCATACAGCAATGCTGCTACTAAAGACAAATAATGTGCTGATAGCGTAACTTAATATGGTAAATTTGGTGTAACCCCGAGCCCCTGAACAAGAAGAAATAGGCTTGCATTTCATAGGAGGTTCTCCATCATGGACGAATTGATATCTTTGATTTTACGTGATACGAAAATAATTTAAATTCTATAAAGAGATTTGTAGCATAAATTGTCAGTTGACGCACCAACTAACAATTTATGCTACAAGCAGTTTCTTATCCAAGTATGTTGTCCTTTATTTTGCAATTTGAATCACTCGACATCATAAATGAGCCACACGCCTTCCACTTTTCGCATCTTGACAGATAGCTCTGGGGGATGTGACCCAGGCACTCTCAATCGGAAGTGAAATTCATCACCTACATACTCGCTGCTCAAAATCTTCACGAAGCTCAACATTTGACCGAGTTGTGTTCGCATATCCTCTGTCAAATTCTCGGCGTCAATTTCAAATTTTTCTCTGGCATGTCCTGTAATTATCGAGCGCATTGCCTCTGAGTCAAAATCCTTAAACGCCTTCACGAAAGCGTTCATTACGTCTTCCGCAGATTGCTCCAAGTGCGCTAATGACACTTCTCTTGGTTCAGATTTCTGCGCCGGTTCGACAGAGATTTTTGTCCAAAAAGCGTTGACACTCCCCTTCTCGCTGAACCAATCACCGGTAGCCCCCAACTTAAAGGCTTGCCCCCGACCGAAGTAATACTTAATTGTTCCTCTCCCATCAGGGGGAATACTGTATGCGGAGGCAAGCGCGTTCTCAGGTGCGCCTTCTTTTGGGAGTTCGCTGTTACTATCAAACAGGTCAAACGACCCGGCAGCCCCGTCATGTCCGACGGAGATAGCAATCGTGAGCATACCGCCATTTTCAAACGCTCTTGCATCAATCTCAATGACAGTATAATCCTGATAACCGAGTCCTTGTGCTCGAAGGACGCCCAGAATCTCTCCTTCAGGTTTCTGGGGGGTGAGTACAACGTTCAAACCTCCGATAGGAGCAGCACTTGAGTTATGGGAAGTCTCTTTACCTGTTGGTTGCGGTTTCGAGATCACTTCCCCGAATCCGGGAAGTTTTCCATCTAAGGCTTCCTTGAGAAACGTTAGGTAATGTTGTGCCTTGTTTGCTCCCGGAAGTTCATTGACAGGCTGTCTGCCCATCAATTCAAATTCAGACGAGAGAATCAAAGAATCCGACGGTGAATGCTTCTTCCAGCCTTTCATGATTGCTTGTGCTAAAGGGTTCGTTGTGTCAACTTGCCTGAATCCATGTTGGCGTCTCAGGGTAATGAATGCCTCCTTATTAGGCGTGCGTCCTAATTCAACATTCGACACCCATGTGTTGATAAAATTTTCGTTCAAGTACTCAATGACTCGGTTGTTGGCGAGGACAACTGCCCTCAGGCTTTTGCCGCTCCCTCAGCAAGCCTCATCAGTCAATGGTCCATCGATGGAGGTGGCGTGAACAGGCTTCTGCTGCGCTTGTGCCATCTTCAATGCCTCTTCTAAAGATACCCAGTTAATCTGCTGGAACCTATAGAAACGCTGCATTAGGGAGCGTTCCGCTTCTTCTTGGGTGATAGCTTCCACGAATTTAGTGTTTTGTAGAACATCGGGCATTCCAGTGCTGAGTTCAATTTGCGGACAAAAGCCCGCGTCGGTACCAAAACTACGTGCGTTTTTGTGCCTTCTGTTCACATCGAAATTTACCACGCCTGCAGGGACGGACATCTGGAAAAACGCGACATCTTCTTTAATCCGATCAATAACAAGATGTCCAGCGAATTGCGAGGGAGTAAACCAACCACGTTCTAACTTGAACTCTGCGTGAATCCGAAACACAATGTCGGCAAATTCATCGTTGTAAGCGCGTAGGCATGCCCACAAGCCATAGGAATCCCCCGAGTTGATATGCATATTCAAATTCGGATTCGGATGAAGTTGCCGTAGCAATTCCAACACACCCGTCTCCTCAACTTGCCAAAGTTCGCCGATTGAAACCGCTTTATTTGGGAGAAAAGCGTGGAAAACCGATGTAGGGTACTGTTTTTCAGGCTCAGCAACGCGCAGCTTTGCTAACTCATCCCACTGTACGTGGAAATTATTCAAAGTGCTCATAATTGGGGCAATGAAGCCTTTGACGGACACTTCTGATGTACTATCAAGATTAAGTGTAACTTTATTGTTAACTGCCAAATGGTCATTAGCGTTTAACTGTCCACTCATCATTACCAGAATGAGCAGTCCAATCGTTAGGATTTTCATTTTTGATCTCCTTATAATAATTAACAGGAATATTCTATATCAGTAATGCCTGTACAATAAGTTGTTGCTCGCGTAAATTCTCCTTTTGATATATAGTGACGCGGGTAACGGACAAAACGGTTGCCTAATTCTGCAATAGGGGCACATACCTTTGATAACAATACTTGAATATCGCCATTCCTCATCACTCACAGGGTTCTGAACACGATAAGATAAAAGCATTCTAATTGCTAAACCTGCCCTAAGGAGCAAAAGATCGCTTTTTCATATCCGCCCAAGTCGTCGCCACTTTATCACTCGGCGAAACAGCGAGAAAGTTCCCCGTCATGGCTTGTTTGATTTCATTATCACTTAGTGCTCGTTGCCAGACTGCAGCTTCATCAATAGAGCCATTGACGAATGAATACTGTGGTCTGTTTTTTGCGCATCCGATCCGAACCCCCGCGGCATTGTTGCCAACAAAGTCAAGTTCCTTCTTTTCTGTGCCTATGATTTTACCATCTAAATAAATTTTCGTCGTTTTTCCATCATAACTTCCCGCAACGTGATGCCATTTTTTCTCGCCCATTTTGTGCAGCACTCCGAAATCATGCCGGTCCGTAAATCCTTGTTTGTCCCGGTATCCCAAGAACATCACAATCGCTGGTCCCTGCCCAATATCGGAACTACCGATACCGTAGGTTCCCTTCCAAGCATCACTTGCCGCATGGCATCCTTTATCCAGCCAATGTAGCATCCTTTTGAATTTCCATGTCTCGGGATAATAAATCCACACCATCATTGTTATCTCACCTATAACTTTCAATTTCTCTTGAGCGGGGATATTGACGCAATTCAGCCCTTCGTCTGTAATATGGATTGCCTCCCCATATTTACCCTTGACGATCTTGGTGTTTTCAACAATCTCCGCGTCCAGACCATTCCCGGATTCATCAACAATCCTCTGATCCGTAACGTCATCAAATGTCAGATAAAAAACGAGCTCTTCATCCAAACCCGCGTTGGCAGAAGCCACCAACAACAGCAGAACGACACTCGAAAAAGCAGCAGTAAATGTCCGGAACATGTTTTCTTTTCCTCCTATGAAGTCATTTGCATCTTCCAAAATTTGTCACACAAATCTCGTGTTAATATATAATGACGCGGGTAACCGACAAAACGGTTGCCTAATTCTTTAGAGGCACCCCTTAAATAACAATGCTTAAATATCGTCATTCGTCATCATTCACGAGGTCTGGATGCAATAAGGTAAAAGCATCCTCATTTCTAAACCTGTCCTAAGGAGCAAAAGATCGCTTTTTCACATCCGCCCAGGTCGTTGCAACCTTGTCTTTTGGCGAAACGGCAAGAAAGTTCCCTGTCATGGCTTGTTTAATTTCATCATCACTCAATGCCCGTTGCCAAACTGCCGCTTCATCAATAGAGCCGTTCGTGAATGTAAGATGCGGAACATCTTTTGCACATCCGATCCGAACGTCCGCTTCGTTGTCGCCAAAGAAATCGAATTTCTTCTTTTCTGCCGCAATGACTTTACCATCCACATAGATTTTCATCGTTTCGCCATCGTAACTTCCGACGATGTGATGCCATTTTTTTTCGACCATTTTATGCGGAGTTCTGAACTCCTGCCGGGTCCTCTTCCCTTCTACCTGTGATCCCAAATACAAAAAGATTTCTGGTCCGTTACCGGCATCAACGCCAGCGATACCATAACATCGCGCCCAACCAACTGGAACAACGAAATGGCAGTCTTTTTCCAGCCAATGCATCCGTTTGTTGTTCCATGTTTCTGGAGAATAAATCCATGCCATCATTGTTATCTCACCTATAACTTTCAATTTCTTTTGAGCAGGGATATTGACGCAATCCCCGCTTTGACCTTTAAGACGGATTGCATCTCCATATTTACCCTTGACAATATCAACACGCTCAAGTATTTCTGCGTCAAGATCATTACCAGATTCGTCAATAATCGTTTGATTTTTAACGTTATCAAACGTCAGATAAAAAATGAGGTCTTCCTCCAAACCCGCGTTTGCAGAAGCCACCAGCAACAACATAACAACACTGGAAAAAGCAGCAATAAATGCCCGTAACATGTTTCTTTTCCTCCTATAGAGTCATTTAAATCTTCCAAAATTTGTCACACAAATCTCGTGTTAATATATAATGACGCGGAGGATCGGAAAAACGGTTGCCTAATTCTTTAAAAAATCAGGGAAAAAATCATGATTCAGGCAGTGATCAGCTTGCAAGCATCCTTGACAAAATAAATAACATACATAGAATAGTGTCAAAACAAAAATAGCACGTATCTTTTTACAATTTTCAAACTCGAAAGGAAATACTTAATGATTCAGACGGCTTACAAGGAAGCATATCGTCCGCAGTTCCACTTTACACCGAAAACCAACTGGACCAACGATCCGAACGGATTAATCCATTACAAAGGCGAGTTCCACCTCTTCTTCCAACACAATCCATTCGGCATTGATTGGGGTAACATGACATGGGGACACGCCGTTAGCACAGACCTCGTCCATTGGAAGCAACTCCCGCATGCCATCCACCCGGATGAACTCGGCACAATCTTCTCAGGTTCTGGTGTCGTGGACTGGAAAAATACCGGCGGTTTTCAGACGGGTGACGAAGCAGTGCTCGTCAATTTCTATACATCTGCAGGCAGCCACGCCCCGAAAGAGGTGCCGTTCACACAAAGCATCGCCTACAGCAACGATCGTGGACGGAGTTGGACAAAATATGAAGGGAACCCTGTGATTGAGCATATTGTCAGGGATAACCGCGATCCGAAGGTGATCTGGCACGAACCGACGCAAAAATGGGTTATGGCACTCTATCTCGACCAGAATGACTATACCCTCTTCGGTTCAACGAACCTGAAGGAGTGGACACGGTTATCCGACCTACAGATTCCCGATACAGAATGTCCAGATATCTTTGAACTTCCGGTTGATGATGATGCCGATAATACGAAGTGGGTTTTCTGGGGTGCGGCGGGAAAATATTACGTCGGTAGTTTCGATGGAACGACCTTTACACCCGAAGGGGACGCGCAGCGCGCTGATTACGGTGCGAACTTCTATGCCGCCCAAACATGGAGCGACGTGCCAGAATTCGATGGCAGACGCATCCAAATCGCTTGGATGAGTGGCAGTAAACCCCCGGATATGCCTTTTAATCAGCAGATGAGTTTCCCCTGCAAGTTGACCCTTCGGACGACCTCAGAGGGTATCCGTCTACATCGAGAACCCGTTGAAGAGATCGAAAACATCCACACGTATACCCACGCCTGGAGCGACCTTCCCCTCAAACCGGGTGAAGATCCACTCGCAGGATTGACGGGTGAGTTGTTCGATATCCGTGCTGAACTGGCATTGAACGAGGCGACCGCCGTTGGTTTCAAAATTCGCGGGCAGGATGTCCGTTACGATGTCGCATCGCAGGAACTCACGTTCTTAGAAAGGAGCGGACCCCTCGCGCCACAAAATGGGAAAATCCGCTTACAAATTTTAGTCGATCGTATCTCTATTGAAGCCTTCGGAAATGACGGTGAACTCTCAATGACGTCCTATTTCCTTCCAGATCTGGACAACGCAGACATCGGAATCTACGCCGAGGGAAGTCCAGCGACATTAGTATCACTGAAGGTACACGAGTTAAGATCTTCGTGGGTGTAATACCGAATAAATAAAATTTATTGGGAAACCCAATCCACCAACAAGCGCGCCTGAAAATCGTAGAAACTCTCAGGCGCGCTTGAATAACGATTAATATTTTAAATCGGTCGTTTTCTACGGACGTGCTTGCCCAGCGCGCCTACAGAACAGACCAAACGTGCTAAACACTAAACGACTCACCACAACCGCATGTATTTTTAGCGTTCGGATTTGTTATCTTAAAGCCTGAATCCATCAAGCCGTCGTTATAGTCCAGCACGGAACCTGCGAGATAAAGCGTGCTACGAGGATCGACGAAAATTTTCAATCCGTGAAATTCAAAAACTTTGTCGGTCCCTTTTGCGCTGCCAAACTCAAGATTATATTGGAAACCGGAGCATCCACCGCCAACGACCTGCATCCGCAAGCCGAGTTCGGATTCAGCTGGGGCTTCACTGTTGTTAATGAGGGTGATCGCTTTTTGCGCGGCAGATTCTGTGACAGTAATCATAGTGATTGCACCTCTTTTTTCGACAGAAAATCAGCAATTGCCATTTTTAGGACTTTTTCAGCAGTGTTCGCGTAACGCTGTTTATCCAACGGCAGTCCTCCCAACGCATCAGAAAGTTGGTCAGCGGTAATCTCTAATGCATCCGGGATATGAACTCCCGTAATGAGTTCAGTAAGAATCGAAGCACTCGCGATAGCAGTAGGGCAACCGAATGCCCGAAATTTCGCTCTAACGATTATCTCATCCGTTATCTTGAGTGTCAATTTTATCATTTCGCCGTCAGCGGGAGAACCAACACTGGCGGTGCCATCCGCATCGACAATAGTTCCGATATTGCACGGGTTTTCGTAATGTTCGGTCACCTGTGGCGTATACATGAGGCATCTCTGACACCGTGGAAGACGTAATCTACAATCCTATTGCGAAGAAATCTATTCTTGCAATTATACAATATTTCCAAACGCTTGTCAAATTTTTAAAGTTTACAATTTAAATCTAATTCGTTTAAACTATTTCAAAACGGATGTCGGTGCACGAGAGATGTTGGTCTACCGAAGGAAGGTGAATACGAAAACCAAGCCCGCAACAATACGCAGAAACGCCCAAGCAAAACCCCAAGCAAAAACACGCGGGCGACTCGTGAGAAAGGGACATCAAAATTCTAACCTACGTTGTTCTTCCGCAAGGTAAATTAGAGAAAGGAGAGTCCACAATGTTTCGGAAATTGCAATTAACGCTCGATTTAACCCTCTGTCTGCTGCTAATCCAGCCACTTACAAGTTTCGCCGTAGAGGAATTCAAGGTTTCAAAAAACGGAAAAGGCGAACAGATTTGGTTTCAAGCGGAAGCCTTTGACGAAAGGGATTCCGATGAGGTCTATAAATTGGGTAAGGCCGAAAAGGCTGTAGATCCCGCCGATGGTGCCTTCGGAGATATTATCACGAATGCCGGCGCTGGCAAAAAAGGCTGGATACTCTACAGATTCGACATCAGTCGTGCCGGGGGAAAAGCAGGAGATTGGCGGTTCATTGGACGTGTCATTAATCCGAACAACCATTCAGACTGGCTGTGGGTGTTGGGGGACGATGGGGATAAGATTCCAGATGCAGCACCTGCCTTTGTCCGTCCTAATCATATCATCTTTGAAGAAAATATCCCCGAATGGACATGGAAGAAGACGGGGGATTTTGGACAGGATGCTGGAACGATTAATAAATTACAGGACGGTGAGAACGTCATGATGATATGGACACGGCAGAGTTCACTCCAGGTCCAGTACGACGTGTTCTGCTGGTCCAGCGATTTGGAATATCAACCTACGGACGAAGACTACGAAAAAGCGGAGGAAAAAACTTTACCCGTGCATCCCGATGGATTGCTAACCACAACGTGGAGTCGACTCAAACAGTAGTTTCCTCACTTTCATCAGGGGTCTTTGGCTCTAATTCTGCTTGGCACTCAGCGCAGTAACCGATGATTTCATTGCGGAAGCGCACGGCTTTAAAGGCGTGTGCTTCACACACCGCTTTCTGCAAGGCATCAATCTGCGGTTCTTTAAACTCAACAATCTGATTACATCGCAGACAGATGAGATGCGCGTGTTCCCGAAGTGAATGAATACTCTCATAGCGAGTATTCTTCTGCGCGTCAATAAATTCTGTTAACAGTCCACTTCTCACCAGCAGCGGCAACGTCCGATAGATCGTTGGGCGCGACACACGGTAACCGTTTCGACGCATCTGAACCAAGAGATCTTCTGTCTGAAAATGTCCCGGATAGTCAAAGACTTGGTTTAAGATGTCTAATCGCTTTTGGGTCAAACGGAGTCCATAGCTTTTGAGGTAATCTTCAAATTGCTTTGCAAACTCTATATCGCGAGTCGTTTCTTCAGCGGTTTCCATTTTCCGCCCCTTTCAACTGGTAGTGAAAGATATATGACGATCTGGCGGCGCAAGATCGTTCTTCACGGCATACTTATAATACAGTTCAAGACCTTTGATCTCAGGTTCACCTAAGTCATATTTGATGCGATGTTGCAAATAATCGAGGCAGAGTTTTTCTGAAAAACCAAGTTTTTGGGCCTCAAGTCGTGCTATTTCTGGGATCTGTGATACACCGAGTGCTTTCGCTTGGAGAAGCACTTGCGGTAAGTCGCCAAGACACGCTTCCTTCCTTGCAACCCAACAAGCATAAACGAATGGTAAACCTGTGTACCGATACCATATCTCACCGAGATCAACGCTGTACTCAGTTGAGCCAAGGTGTCTGAGGGCGGGATCTCCGATTAAGAGGATTGCATCAAAAGGCGGATCTGGACGATCTTGAAGAGCAGTCTTTGGATTTACCGTCGGCCTACACATTGTGAACACTGGAGAGATTCGATATTTCTCAGCGAGCAGAATTTTCAGCAGTGCAATAGAGGTCCGGGAAGCCGTATCGAGCCCAATACGTTGAATCTCTGGAATAGGGACGCGGCTGAATAACTGGATACTTTTGACGCTTCCGTGAGACGCAATTGATATATCAGGTAGAATACAGTAAGACGCATGCGACGGATTCGCTCGAAAATATTCAATAGTCGAGATCAACCCAACCTCAATATCACCCCTACTTAAGGATAACGCGAGACGGCTCGGAGTATCAATACTGAATTCAATATCTGTTTGAATTTCCGCGTTCAATATCGGATAAATAAGTGGTTTAGTGTTCAGGAACGAGACCGCACCAACCCTTAAGCGGCTTTTCTGTACCACCGATTTCCCTCTCGAATGACCTCATTGTAAAGCGTATCCCGCTCAACAGGCACAAAGCCAGCCTCCTCAATGAGGTGTGTGAGTGTCGAAACGGAAACCGCCTCTGGCGTGTCCGCTCCTGCCATGTGTGTGATTTTTTCCTCGGTTACAGTGCCATCAATATCATCAGCCCCGAAACGGAGGGCGACCTGTGCAGTTTTCAAGCCTGTCATAATCCAGTAAACTTTAATGTGCGGCATGTTATCGAGCATCAAACGGGCAACCGCGATGTTCCGAAGATCGGTCAGACCCGTCGTCGAGGGTAGATACGCCATACGAGTGTTCAGAGGATGAAACGCAAGTGGAATGAACGTCACGAAACCACCGGATTTATCCTGTTGCTCCCGCAACCGAATGAAATGATCGACTCTATCCTCATTTGTCTCAAGGTGCCCATAAAGCATCGTTGCGTTTGTCGAAATACCGAGACGATGCGCGATATCGTGAACCTCCAACCACCCGTCTGCGCTCAGTTTTCCGGGGCAAATCTTCTCCCGCGTTTCTTCCGCAAATATTTCAGCACCACCCCCGGGCAACGAATCCAAACCCGCATCCCGCAATTGCGTTAAAACTTCTTCTATCGACATTTTAAAGATACGTGAAAAGTGATGAATTTCAACGGCTGTGAAGAATTTGAGATGGACCTGCGGCATCCGTTCCTTGAGCCCGCGGATCATATCTAAATAGTAATCGAAGGGTAATTTAGGATGTAATCCGCCGACGCTATGAATCTCAGTGCATCCGTGCTCGATAGAATACATCGCCTTGTCTAAAAATTCATCAACACTCATTTCCCATGCCCCTTCGGTTTGCATGTTTTTCCGGGCGAAGGCGCAAAAATGGCACCGGGCGTGTAGAATACAGACATTGGAATAATCTATATGCTGGTTGATGTTATAGTAAGCGACGTTTCCATTGAGGCGTTCGCGGGCATGATTCGCTATAAATCCAACCCCCGTAATATCTGGACTTTCATAAAGCGCGACCCCCTCCTCAAAGGAGAGTCGTTCTTCCGTCTTGACTTTCTCGTAGATTTCAGGCAACTTGGGATCCGTAAAACGGCTATAGTTCTCCATTATTTTTTTTATCCTAATTGGTTCTCCATTTTCCCACGAATTTGGCAAATCCAAATTTGCTATAGTTAAAGTGAAAAATTGCTTGACACCTGTTTCTTAATAAGGGTATTATAGCATAGCAACTTTTAAGATGCAAGTCTTTTTTAGTTGTTAACAGTCAGTGGTTATTTACACACGGTGAGAGCGGGTTGTCGCTGCTTTTATCGGATTTGGACACTTAAAGCGGAGCAAATAAATTTATGCCAAAATTAGGACTTATTCATTACAATTACGCAAGTAAATCACTTGACGATTTTCTGAAATTTACGAGTGAAACAGGGTTCGGCTACGTCGAACTGCAAATTAGCGATGTATGGAACCCCGACGCCGAGAATCCTGAACAAAACGCAGAAGCCGTGAGAAAACAGGCTGAAGGTTACGGTTTACAGGTCTCCGCACTTGCTGCAGGGAACGATTTCGTTGTGCTGGAAGAGGAAACTATCCAGGCACAAGTGGCACGGATGGAACGCATCGCAGGACTTGCGAAACTTCTCGGCACTTCGGTACTCCGCACTGAAGGGGGTGCCGCAAAAGACGCTGTCCCAGAAAGTCGATGGGTTGAAGCAATGGCTGGATGTCTCACACGGTGTCTTGAATTCGCCGAACGGGACGAGGTCTACTTGGCGGTGGACAACCACGGCATCGTTACAAATGACGGAGACCTGCAGGTAGAGCTCTTTGAACGCGTCGGTTCCAAATATGTCGGTGCGAATATGGACACAATGAATTACCGTTGGGCGGGCCACGATTTGGAAACCGTTGGCAGATATTACGAGATCGTCGCACCTTATACATTGCACACACACCTCAAAGACGGAACAGGCTCACGTGGAGATTACCGCGGCGAAGCACTCGGTGAAGGTGAAATAGACCTCGCGAAGGCAATCCGTTGTCTCAGAGAAGTAGGCTATGAGGGGGTCTGGTGCTGCGAATATGAAGGTAGAGAAAACGACGGCACGGGTCAAAGAAAAAGTTTTACATGGATGCAAGCGAACCTGTAACCGATGAATGAACGCTCTCGTATCATTACACTAACAACAGATTTCGGCACGAGCGATACTTATGTCGGAATCATGAAAGGTGTCATTCTCAGTATTAATCCGAAGGCACAGATAGTTGATCTCACGCACGCTATCCCACCACAAGATATCTACGAAGCGGCTTTCTCAATTTATGCCGCCCGCAGCTACTTTCCAAAAGGAACAATTCATATTATCGTAGTGGATCCTGGGGTAGGGAGCGATCGGCAGGCAATAGTGAGCCATATAGATAACGCATTCTTCGTCTGTCCTGACAATGGCGTGTTGAGTTATCTATTGCATAGTGCTGAGAACGCAGGGGCACACCCCATAGCGTCCGTGGTGATTCAGAACGCGGCATACTATTTGCCAGAAGTAAGCAATACATTCCACGGTCGGGATATTTTCGCACCCGTCGCGGCACACCTATCGCTCGGCGTGCCGTTTGATGACATCGGTCCACGGGTGAAAACTCTCGTTCGACTACCGATTCAAGTGCCCGAATTCACCGGTAATACACTGACAGGACAAATTGTTAAAATTGACAGATTCGGAAATGCAATAACAAATATATCGGAAACCGCAATTGCTCGTTTAGAAAGCACGTCTACGGCGGAGACACCTATTTATGAAATTAGGGTCGGCAGTGCCAGACTTAATCGACTGAACCGTGCTTATGCTGAATCTGATATTGGCAAACCTTTGGCAATCATTGGAAGTTACGGATTGTTAGAAATTGCTATAAACGGTGGGAATGCCAAAGAGGGATTGGGAATAAAATGGGGGGATACGGTCGTAGTGCAAAGGTTTGATTGAATATATAAACCCAAGCAGGTTATAATAAGATAAAATCAAATCCGTACAGGAGGATGGAACGGAATTGAAACAGATTACTTTAACTGGAATCAAGCCAACAGGACAGCCGCACATCGGGAACTATCTCGGCATGATCAAACCCGCATTGGAGCTCGCAAAGGATTTTCAAGCACTCTACTTTATAGCGGATTATCACGCACTCACGACCGTCCGGGATAAGAAGGAATTGGCGCATTTAACGTATCAAGCCACTGCGACGTGGTTAGCATTGGGATTAAACCCTGATGAGGTGATTTTCTACCGTCAGTCAGACATCCCAGAAGTATTCGAGTTGTCGTGGGTGTTATCCTGTTTTACAACCAAGGGTTTGCTCAACCGTGCGCACGCCTACAAAGCGATTGTTGACGACAATATCGCCGAGGGACGTGAAGAGGATAAGAACATTAACGCCGGACTCTTCACCTATCCGGTTTTGATGGCAGCTGACATTCTGCTTTTCGGAACACACATCGTGCCGGTTGGGCTTGACCAGCAGCAACACCTTGAAATTACCCGCGATATTGCATTGACTTTCAACAAAAATTACGGCAACGTCTTAACGATTCCGGAAGCCGTGATTCGGAAAGAGGTGATGACGATTCCCGGTATCGATGGCAGAAAGATGAGCAAAAGTTATAACAACGTCATCCCGATCTTCGCGCCTTCTAACCAAGTACGCAAACCCGTCATGCGCATTGTAACCGATTCCAAGCGGCCAGAAGATCCCAAAGACCCGGACGAATGTAACATCTTTGCAATCTATCGTCATCTCGCGGAGGTAGATGCCGTTGAAGCGAAGCGGAAACTCTATCTTGAAGGTGGACTCGCGTATGGCGAGATGAAAAAAGAGTTATTTGCGTTGCTGGAAACTACCTTTTCCGAGCAACGTGATCGGTATAATGCCTTAATGGAAGATCCAGATGCGTTGGATAAAATACTTGAAAAAGGGGGAGAAAAAGCACGCGACATTGCCGGACCGATTCTGACGAAGGTTCGCAAAGCGGTCGGCGTGTAGATTCGGAAAGTCTATAAACTTGATTCGCGCGTGTACTGAAGTCTTCTATTGTCAACTGAAAAAATTGCACAAGGGACGGATATTAATTTCGTTTGATAATTATTGGGCATGTCTGCTACAATGGTAAAATGGCGTTGCTACAAAAAAAACTTGCATTTTAATGCAAAATATGTCAAAATATATTTAACTCCTATTTCTATGTTACGCGGGACATCAGGCAATCAACATGCGCCGATAGTTTGACAGACAGTGGAGTAGTGCCACGAAACAGTCCGCGTTGCGACGCGGCAAATCTCTAAAGAAAGTGAGAGGATTCAAATGAAATTTAACACTTTAACATTTATCCTGTTTAGTTTAGGGCTGATAGCGATCAGTCTCGTTACGGTGAACAGTAGTAGTGCTGCAATTGATCCGAGCAGTGTTGTCGGTATTTGGCTGTTCGACGAAGCGGGCGGAGACGCAGTGATGGACTCTTCAGGAAACAATAATCATGGAACGATTGTCAACGCACCCATTTGGGTGGATGGACGATTCGGTAGTGCTTTAGCGTTTGACGGCAGCTGTGTCAACACAAACAAAAAACTTCTTAACGGCAGGAAGGAATTCACAGTTGTTGCGTGGATAAAACCGGGAACTATCACCGAGAATCGCATCGGATTAATAGGACAGAACGATTCCCCAGAATTCGGTTTTATTGATCCTGGGACCGTTTCGCTATGGACTCCCTCAGCTGGTATTAATAATAATCCGTATGAGCATCCACCAGGGGAGTGGCACCATGTCGCTGCTGTGGCTTCCGGAGAATTCACGAAGGTTTATATTGATGGCGAGGCGACCACAAAAAATGGTAGGTGGTCCAATCACGGCAGGTCCGATTTCAACGTGAACATCGGCGGATGTGGTGTTTGGGATCCTAACGGTAATTGGTTCACAGGGGCAATGGATGAGGTCGGACTCTTCCACGCACCTTTGACAGATGCCGATATTGCTGATATTATGAATAATGGCTTGACTGCCTTAGGCGTTGCGGTAGAACCCGCAGGGAAAATCGCAGTAACGTGGGGTATCCTCAAGCAGAAGGAATATTAAGCAATTTTAGTACAGGGCAGGTGAGCGGCGCGATGCTCATCGCTGTATCCGCAACCTGTCCTATGTCGATTTTAACCGATAAGCCCCGGTTCAAGACTCGTTTAAAGAAAACAAATCCCAAAACCGGGGCAAAATTTATCAGCGCAGCAGGACACAAAAACTGTTGCCATCCCATCGCGGCATTTTCAATCTAACTCCAACTGTCTAAGTAGATGGAATCACACTGAAACGATTACAAAACAGACTACATGTTTCTATCCGCGTCGTCATACCGACGGGGCTCGCGACGTTGTTCGCGCGGGCGCGCAGGATTGACTTTCAGCGGACGTCCCATCATCTCTTGGCCATCTAATGCCTCTATCGCTCGCTCGCCGTCCTCTTGGTTTTCCATCTCAACGAAGCCAAACCCTTTGGAGCGACCATCGTACCGGTCACGGATAATCGTGGCCGTTGCAACCTGACCATACTCTCCAAAGAGTTCTTCGAGGTCGGTTTCCGTGGCCGCATAAGGCACGTTGCCAACGTAGATATTCATCTCGTTTCTCCTTTTAAAAATTATAGGTCCCCTAACCAAGCATTACGAAGACAAACGGCACATTCACGCGAACCGAGTCTCTCAAAAAACCGGTATAGGGAATAGAAATACGGGAAAATGAGAAAACTGAGCACTGTCAGCATTTTCAAAGGCAGAAATTTGGCAGCAAGCGCAGGCGGACATTGCACGCAATGCCCAAATTGCAAGGATTGGGAAAAAGTAACTCTCATCAATCTCTTGTTGGAAGCCTCGTCACACTTACAATGAGCATGTTTCGGTTCCAAACCGTAAAACTGTCAAAACACTACTCGTAACTTTGCCAGCGGACACTATCCACATTTCCCTTAAATAAATTTACATAGAATTATATCACAATTTATATTACTTGTCAATATTAATTTTATCTGTTGAATAATTTTATTTTGCAATCATCCAATTATCGCCGATTCCTGCCTCTGTCCGAAGCGGTACCCGAAGCGACATCGCGTTCTCCATCTCTTCACAAACAATTGCGGCATACGCCACCGCGAGGGACTCTGGCGTTTCAAGCACTAACTCATCATGAATCTGTAGAAGCATTTTTAACGGAAGTTTGTCCGTATCAATGCGACGCTGCACCTGCACCATCGCTGCCTTCATTAAATCTGCAGCAGAACCTTGAACCACGGTATTGATTGCCAATCGTTCGCCGAGGCTTCGCCGACCCCTATTCGTCGCGTAGATTTCAGGAATCGCGCGGCGCCTACCGGTGAGCGTGCGAACATACCCATGATCCGATGCCTGCTGAACACATTCCTGCAGAAAACGATCTATTCCCGGGAAACGCGTTTTATAATCATCAATAAGAGCCGCTGCTTCTCTCACACGCATCCCCTTAATCCGACGTGAGAGACCCGTTGGCGAGACCCCGTAGATGATACCAAAATTGATGGTCTTCGCCTTATCACGAAGTTCACGCGTAACCGAGGCAGCCGGAACTTCAAATACCTGCGAAGCAACCGCTGTATGGATGTCTAAATCTTGTGTAAACGTCTCGATTAAACTTTCATCTTCGCTAAAGTGTGCAAGAATGCGAAGTTCAATCTGTGAATAATCGGCACAGATTAACTTATGCCCTTCTGGTGCCCTAAAGGCGCGCCGCAACTGTCTTCCGATCTCAGTTCGGACAGGAATGTTCTGTAGATTCGGGTGGTCGGACTTCAAACGTCCTGTCGCTGTCGTTAACTGATAGAGGTGTGTGTGGATGCGCTCTGTTTTTGGGTCAACAGCATTCTGGAGTTGCGCCAGATACGTGCTCTGTAACTTACGGAATTGGCGGTACTCAATTATTAAGCGCGGCACACTCGTCTTCGCATCGTTGATATCCTCTCTCAATGAGAGTGCCTCTAACACCGTCACATCAGTGGAAACTTTGCCACTCCGCGTCCGTTTCACAGGTTTGAAACCGAGTTCATCGAACAGCACCCGCGCCAGTTGTCTCGGTGAATCAATATTACACGGATATCCAACGATTTCGTGAATCTCCTTTTGCCGCGCATCAACAAGTTCGCTAATCACAACGTTTTGGCGTTTGAGTTCCTCCTTATCACAAACGATACCGTTATACTCCATTTCAGCGAGAATAGGTGCCAGCGGGGACTCTATCTCACGCGCTAACGCTGTGATGCCCATTTCATCAAGTTTGGGCATCAGGAAATGATAGAGTCGAAGGGTAACGTCAGCATCTTCCGCTGCGTAAATTGTGGCTTGTTCCAATGGCACTTCATCGATTGTTTTCTGCTGATCTGTCTTCGCGCCAAACAGTTCACCGAAGTCTGCCGCTTGTAGGGGCGAGGTTGCCTCGCCCGTCCTATCTGAATCGGTCGTTAGTTCTTCAAACGAGATCATCTTGTGTTCTAAATGGAGCAATGCCAGTGTATCGAGGTTGTGGGAGGGGATCTGTGCATCAACTAATTGGCTCGCGAGCAGTGTATCAAAAGCAGCACCTTGGAGTTTAACACCGTTCCTGATAAGAATGCTGGCATCAAACTTTAGATTATGTCCACATTTCGGTAGTGCTGGATTCTCCAAAATCGGCTTAAGTGCCGAAAGCACAGTGTCTCTATCCAGATGGTCTTTGGGGTGCGGGGAACGAACAGGAACGTAAACACCTTGCTTCGGTTTCCATGAGAAACTCAATCCGCACAGCCTCGCATCGCGTTCCAAGCCATCCGTTTCGGTATCAAAACTGATAATCTCCTGGGTTTCCGAGAGTGTATCAACGAGATCTTGCAGTTGGTCGAGTGTAACGATCGCCGAATAGTCCCCCGTTTCAGCGGTGTCGTAGTCGCCTTTGTTCAAAATAGCATCTGTTTTCTGTGCTAACTCCGCGACCCGTTCCTTGCGCGTCGTTGGTGTGGAAGGAACGGTGGACGTAGAATCGCCTCCCGCAAGTTCCCGCACAACCTGCTCGTAGCGTTTGAGTTCTAACGCTTGGAAGAGTGGAAGGATCTTCTGGAGGTCAAGTGGTTTGACACGGGCTTGTTCTATGGAGAAGTCCAAAGTAGCATCTCGCTTCAAGGTTACAAGCCGTCTTGAAAGATCGAGCTGTAAACGGGACTTCTCCAAATTTTCGCGACGTTTCCCTCTAATCTCATCGATATTCTCAAAAATGCCTTCAATCGAGCCGTATTGCTGAATCAATTGCGATGCGGTTTTCAAGCCGATATTCTCAACACCTGGAACATTGTCTGAAGTATCTCCCATTAAAGCAAGCGTATCCACAACTTGAGACGGTTTTATACCTTTCGTCTCCAGCAGCGACCGCTCGTCGATAATCTTATCGTTATGGAGGTCAAGCATTGTAACCCGGTCGTCCATTAACAGCTGTTCGAGGTCTTTGTCTTTAGAAATAATAGTGACATTGACATCATTCGCCTCTGGATCGTTAAGGATTGCCTGTGTGACGGAGGCGATGATGTCGTCTGCCTCCAATTCAGGTTTACCGAGCGTCAAGATACCAAATGCCTCAAGCAACTCCAGAATCCGATGAATTTGTGTCACTAGATCATCAGGTGCCGGAGAGCGATTCGCCTTGTAGTCCGAATAAAGTTCATTGCGAAACGTGTTCCCCGGTGTATCAATCGCAGCGACAACATACTTTGCCTGAAGTTGCGTCAAGATCCGAATAAGTGTGCCAGCGAACCCGAACACAGCATGGGTCGCCTCGCCGGTGATGCTGCTCGTCAATCCGCTACGAATCGCATAATAAGCCCGAAATATTTCGGCGTGCGTGTCGATAATATAGACAGTATCTTTTTGCTCGTTTTGCATGATTCCTATACCTGCCTCCTAATCGGGAAAATGCCATTGACGTAAGGAGTCTGATGCTGACAAACCCGCCTCTTGTCCGAGCGCGAACGCAGTCGCAATCAGGTTTCGCTCACCAGATATGATGTCACCCGCCGCGAAGAGTCCGGGAATCGGCTCTCCACTGCTGTCTAACATTTGCATATCCTCGTTTGCGATAATCAACCCTTCTTCATCCTTTTGATAGTCCCATCCCTCAAGAAACTTCGTATTTGGGATAAGCCCTTCATCGACGAGAAAACCGTGGAAAAACAATTCGCTCCCATCAACCATCTCAAATCCTAAAAGGTCGGTTTTTTCACCGATATGCCGTTTAATCTTTGTTTCAATGATATTAATTTTACGGGCTTTCACCTGCTCTAACACAGGTGGAGACATCCCGTGGGGTCTACCGTTTGTTAGAATTGTAATTTTATCCGTAAAATCTTGTGCCCCAATCGCTGCCTCGTAGATATAGTCGCCAACACCGAGGAGGGCAAGATGTTCGTTGACATGGAGATGTCCATCACAACGGATGCAGACATGCCACCCTTTTCGATTGCCGGCATAGCGAAATACCGTCGCATACTGCTTATATAAACGCTCAGCATCGGGGTCAAATTCAATATCGGGCCACTTATCATCAAACCCAGCGGCAACGACGATAGTGCGAGATTTAAAAGATACCATTTCCAGGGATGTATTTTTTTTCAGTGTTTTTGTAGATGCTTCGAGTTCAAATAGGTCGCCGTTCCGTGTGAGTTTCGCAACCATGCCGTCGCGTATGTCAATGCCTGTCTTGCGTTTCTCTGAACCCAGCATGAAATCGACGACGGGGCGGCTTTCCATCCATTTCATAAGTTCTTTCGCAAAGTGAGGTCCAATGATACCCGGAAAGACCGGCGCATCTTCAATTTCTACAGACTTTGACCAGTAAGCACGACCCCGGCTAAAACTCACCTTCCCTGAGTGCAGCACCAAAACGTGCCGCATTTGATGGCTCGCTGAAACTGCTGCCTGTGCACCAGCAGGTCCCGCGCCAATCACTGCAACGTCGTAAATCGTTTCTTGCATGGTTTTTCTCCTTTTTTAATAACCTACAAATCCGCGGAGGAGTCACGAATTAACCAAAAAATCTGCGCGTAATGAAATTAGATTCTCCTTAAATGGCATAATTTGTCCCCCATACGCTATTCGCTATGGGGACCCCCGCATTTACATTTGGAGAGCGGGCCAGAAGCAATAAATTAAAAACCGTATTTTTTCCACTTTTCATCGACTAACGCAATCACCTCGTCAGACATTTGGATCTCTTGGGGCCACTCGCGTTGATACCCTTCCTCCGCCCACTTCGTTGTCGCATCGATGCCCATTTTAGACCCGGCACCCATAAGCGGTGCCGCATGATCCAGCACATCAACAGGTCCCTCAACAATCGTCACGTCCCTTTTCGGATCGACATTACTGCCGACATAGAACAGTACCTCTTCGAGGTTCTGAACGTCAACCTCTTTATCGACAACGATGATGATTTTGCTGAACATCAACTGTCCGAGTCCCCACAAACTGTGCATAATCTTCTTTGCGTGGTAGGGATAGCGTTTGTCGATAGAGATCAGCGCAAAATTGTGGAATACACCAAATAAGGGTAGATTCATATCGACAAGTTCTGGCAACTGTGTCTTAATCAACGGCATAAAGATCCGCTCAGTCGCCTTACCCATGTAGCAATCCTCCATCGGCGGTTTACCGACGATGATCGTCTGATAGATAGGATTTTTCCGATGTGTAATCGCTGTGATATGAAGGAGCGGGTACTCATCTGCCAAGGAATAGAACCCGGTATGGTCACCGAAGGGACCTTCTATACAGGTTTCATTTGGCTCAATGTATCCTTCGATCACAATGTCCGCCTCTGCAGGCACAAGCATATCAATCGTCTTGGCAGGCACCATCTCTACATTCGATTTTCGGAGAAACCCTGCGAAGAGGAGTTCATCAATCCCAGATGGAAGGGGTGCCGTGCCGATATAAGACATCACTGGATCTCCACCGAGTGCAATTGCAACCGGCATCTGTTGTTCTGCTTGTTGATACTCGCGATGATGCGCAGCACCATCGTGATGAATTTGCCAGTGCATCGCTAAAGCGTGTGGCGTTATTTTCTGTAAACGATAGGTGCCAACGTTCCGTTGACCCGTTTTAAGGCTATGCGTGAAAACTTGGGGCAAGGTGATGTATCTATCGGCATCAAGGGGCCAGCATTTTATGAGCGGCAGGACATCTAAGGAGGCGTCCTCACCCGTAAGGACGACTTCTTGACATGCACCTTTCTTCACCGTTTTCGGCGGAAAGTTCGTCAATTGCGACAGCAGTCGGAGAATTTTTATCTTATCGAGGAGGGAATCCGGGGGTCCCAATTTAATCATACTCTCAATTTCCGACGCGATTTGCCCAAGATCGTCAACGCCAAGCGCCATCGCCATCCGTTGATAAGAGCCGTAAGTATTGATGAGGAGGGGCATCCGGCTGCCTTCTACCTTTTCAAAGAGAAGCGCAGGACCACCTGCTTTACTCACCCGATCGGTGATCTCAGCGATTTCCAAATCTGGGGATACCGTTGTTTTTATCCGTTTGAGTTCACCTGCTCGATCCAAGGCTTTGACGAACTCTGCGAGACTATTGTATGCCATTTTTTTATTATAGGCTCCTTGGACTGCGCTCCACTTCGTTTCGCGCGAATCTTCAGTTAACTTTTCACATCTTTATGACAATTCAACAGGCGACTAACGAATTCTACCAGAAATCTGTTTTAACCCCTGCTGATAGTTCCGGTTTTCCGGGTCAAGTTCCAGTGCTTTTCGGATGGATTTCTCTGCCTGTGGATAGTCGCCGCGCCGAAAATCAATGAGTGCGAGGGTGTTGTAATAACTCGCGACGTTTGGATCCAAGCGGATGGCTTCTTGAACATAACGCCGCGCCGCTTCTAAATCGGTTTTCGCTTGACGCGCATAACAGATACCCAAGTTATGGTGTATCTCAGCAGTGTCAGGAGCTAATGCCGCGCTCGCTTTATATGTATCAATCGCTTCCGCATAACGCTTCTGTTTCAACAAGATTGTTCCAATCTTTAGATGTGCCTCTAAGAGTTGGGGTGCCAGCGCGGCTGCGCGTCGATAATGTTCCAGGGCGGATTCCATTTCATTCTGACTGAAATACGCCAGACCGAGTCCCGCGTGCGCCTTGGCGAAATTCGGTTGGAGTTCCAACGCTTTCCGCTGGGCAGTAACGGCTTCCGAGTGTTTTCCAAGCATCGTGTAAGCGATACCCAAACCGTTATGCGCTGGCACAAGTTGTGGATCCATGCCGAGTGCTTTTTGATACTCCCAGACCGCTTTCTCGTAAAATCCGTTTTTGAGGTAGAGCCGCGCGATATTGGCGAGAATCTGGGCGCGTTCCGCTGTGCCTTGTGTCCGCTGCAACGCGCCTCGCAATTGGTGTAGAGGGGTCAGGGTCGCTTTGCGTTCCTCAAATAGTGACATCTGCTCACGCGCTGCAGACGGATTTCCAGCGCGGAGATACGCTTGCGCAAGATTATAGAGTGCCTCCACTAACATCTCATCGTATCTATACGCCGTCCGATACGACGCGATTGCATCCGTCCACCGTTTTTCCTGTGCATAGAGCAGCCCTAACTGATAGTGCGCAGACGCGAATTCCGGGGCAATGGCAATCGCACGTTGTTGATGTTCTATCGCTGTGGAACGTTCGCCACGTTTGCTATAGACATTCCCGAGTTGATGATGAATCATCTCATCGTTCGGATCTAAAGCAATTGCCACTTTGTAAGCATCGAGCGCTTCGGTGTAACGGTGCATGTTCACATAAGCACTCGCCAGAGCCGCATGGGTATATGCCCAATCGGAGACAGAGGCAATCGCACGCTGATATGTAGCGACGGCATCGTCAAATTTCTCAAGCCCAGTATATGCCAATCCCAATCCGTAGTAAGCGGTGGCAATATCCGCATTGCGTCCAGTCCCCTCGCTTTCGGAAACTGGATTCACTTCCATCAACCCAATTATTCGACGATACTCGTCAACTGCTTCCGTGTAAGCCTCAATTTGGAGGTAAACCTTCGCGAGTTGCAGTCGAGTCTCAATTCGTGTGCCATCAACCGCCAATTCTGCTTTGTAAGCACGAATCTGTGCTGTGATGTCCGCAGCAGTCGTTTCTTGACAGAACCCGACTGAAATATGATGGAAAGCAAGGTGGCACGCGACGAGTGCCACCAATACAACTGGGTAATAGGAAAGTTTCCGGACCACTTACTGCCATCCCAGTGGTGCGATGGAACACCACCTAAAAACGTTGTTTGAGGTGGCCCCATGTGGTAGCCAATTTATTTAAGGGTTCCACCGGAGTGAGACCGGCGATAGCATCTCCGGAGACCTTGACATCATCAAAACTCGCGGCTGTTTCCCATGCCCAAACCCCAGCTTGACCAGCGGGATATCCAGCTCCGGTTTCATCCTTGAGTTCTCCCTGCTCTTCACCGTTAATCCAGAGTTTCATTGAATCGCCTTCCACGACGACCCGCATGTCAAACCATTCGTCGTTTGCGATGGTGACATTAGATCCGGGGAGTTCACCGATCTTGTCACGAGCGTCCCATGCCCCTGTCTTATGTCGCCAAAGTTCTGTCTTGTTATTTGGGACATTGAGATAGTAGACGTAGTATTCCATCTCACTTTGCGCGCGATAAACAACACCCGCCCAGTTTCCTTCATCAAGCCGAACTTTCGCCTCAACGGTGTAGTCCTCCCACTCAGCGTCACCGACGAGGGAGTGCTCGGCTCTACCGCCTTTGGTGAGTTTGTATATGCCGTCCTCAACACTCCAAGAACCGTTAGCGGGTGTCCAGTCGTCTGCCTCCGATTCAAAGGACCAAGTTTGTTCGCCTGCAAAAGCGAAGGAGGCTACGAGGACGAGAAAACAACAACTGATAACAGCTGAAAAAAGATATTTCATAAAATCTCTCCGATTGTAGTAGGGACGGGGTTTCCCCGCCCGTTACCAATGAATAATGTGCATATTTAATACTCAAAATTGCTTATGGCGAGGTTAAAAACCCCGCCAGCGAGAATGGACGATTTTTCCCTAAAATGTCTGAGGTAGAATCGTCCAGAAATTAGTAGACCCTTTTGAGACGTCCCCACGTTGTTGCGAGTTTATCCTTCGCATCAACCGCAAGGGTATCTATCACATTATCGCCGGTAATCATGACATCATCAAAACTCGCGGCGGTCTCCCATCCCCACACACCGATCTTGCCGGTTTTGTAGCCATCATCTTTCTGTTCACCTTGGAGTTCACCGTTGATATGCAGTTGGAAGATACCCCCTTCAACGATGACTTTAACGTCAAGCCACTCTTCGTTTTCTATTTTCACTTTTTTAGTGGCGGGAATATTACTGTTAATCGCTTGACGCGTATCCCACGCCCCTTTGCTATGCTTCCAGAGTTCAGACTTGTTGTTCGGAACGTTCAAATAATAGACGTAATACTCATGCTCACTTTGCGCTCGAAAGATTAAGCCTGCCCAGTTCCCTTCGTCCAGCCGAATTTTGGCTTCGACGGTGTAGTCGTCCCAGTCCTCTTCACCGACAAGGGTGTGTTCGGCTTTACCGCCTCTCTCAAGTTGGTAGATACCGCCCTTAATTTCCCAATTTCCGTTCGCGACTTTCCAATCATCGTGCTTTTCCTCAAAGTCCCACAATTGGGTCCCTGCGAAAGTTGGTAGCGAAAACGCGACTCCCAAAAGCACAATGAGGCTGAAAGGAACTAACTTTGAAAATCCGATAGCCATTCTCATGTTTTCCTCCTATTTTCTGTCAATACAATATAGGACTCATCAACATATTTCTTGCCATTGTAGTGATAGCAGAAATCCTACAATAGAATAACGTTAAAAGTCAAAAAAGTCAACATTAACTTCAAGAATGTTAGGGGCATTCAGTTTTAAAAACTTGCATCTAACCCTATTATCGTGTATTCTAAATAGTACTTAGACACACTTAGGCTTTATCTCTCAAATGACACAGACTTTGGAAAGGAAAATATTTTGCGTATAAGGATTTTAATCACACTTTTAATCACCTGTTTTGTTGTAATAGAGGCAACTCCCGCAGCACTGAAAGTCGGTCTCATCTATGATGTCACCGGGCGCGGCGATCTCTCATTCTGCGATGCCGCCTACGCAGGCGCGAAAAAAGCAAAGGACGAATGGGGATTCAAACTCACAGAGGTCACGCCAAGCCTCAGCACGGATAACGAATTAACGCTCCGCAGACTCGCAAAACTGAAATATGATCTCATCATCGGGGTCGGTTTCCTGTTTCAAGAACCGATGAACCGTGTGGCAAGCGATTTCCCGGATGTCAAGTTCGCACTCATTGACGCAGTCATAGAACAACCCAATGTTGCCTCGCTGACCTACCGAGCACACGAAGGCACATTTCTCGCAGGGGTCATTTCAGCGTTGAAAACGGAGGAAAAGCAGATAGGCTTCATCGGCGGGATGAAGGTGCCGCTGGTTGAGGCTTTTGAAATCGGCTATCGCGCCGGTATTTCGGCAACAAACCCCGATCTTAAACTGGTGGCGGATTACGTAGGTGTTACGCCGCAAGCATTCAACGATCCGGCAAAAGCCAAGGAACTCGCGCTTTCGCAATACAACCGTGGCATAGATATTATCCTTGCCGCTGCCGGTGCGAGCGGCTTGGGTGTTCTTGAAGCCGCAAAAGCAACACAAAAATCAATCATCTGGGTCGATTCCAATGGTAACAACCTCGCCCCCGGTTTAGTACTCACGAGTGTTATCAAGGGCGTGGAAATATCGGTTTATGAGACAATAAAGAGTGTCCAAGAAGGAGATTTCTCTGGCGGTTTGAAAGAGTACGGGCTTAAAGAGGGCGGTGTCGAGTATATTATTGATGATGTCAATCGCGCGCTCCTCTCGGACGAGATTCTGGAACAGGTCGAGGCATTTAAGGCGAAAATTATCGCGGGCGATATCGTCGTTCCGCACGAACGGCAGTAAAGATGGCGCGTACATCAATCATTGAGATGCATGGCATCAACAAGCGTTTTGGGCAAGTGCAGGCAAACGACGCAGTAGATTTCACGCTCCATCGGGGTGAGATCCACGCCATTGTTGGCGAAAACGGGGCAGGCAAGTCTACACTGATGAAAATTCTCTACGGGCTGTATCAACCCGATGCAGGCGAGATTTTCGTCGATGGACGTGCTGTGGCTATCTCTTCACCACGACGCGCAATGCAGCTCGGTTTGGGGATGGTCCAGCAACACTTTACGCTGATTCCCGTCTTCACGGCACTTCAAAACATCGTCCTTGCCAAAGAGCCTCGCAAATTCGGTGCACTTCTCGATTACCAACAGGCAGGAGAACAGATTGCTGCACTCGCAGCACAACTCGGTTTCGATGTCGCACTGAACACCCCTGTCGAATCCCTCCCAATTGGGGCACAACAACACACCGAAATCCTGAAAGTCCTCTACCACGGGGCAGACATCCTTATCATGGATGAACCGACAGCCGTGCTTGCACCCCAAGAGGTTGAAGGACTCTTTAATTGTATGCGTAGCCTCAAAAGCGAGGGAAAAAGCCTCATAATCATTACACATAAACTCGATGAAGTCATGGCAATCGCCGATCGTGTCACAGTAATGCGACGCGGGAGAGCCGTCGCTTCTTGTTTGATCGACGACACCGATGCCGCAGTGTTGGCAGAAATGATTCTCGGTGAACCTGTTATTCCTACCTCTGTCACGCGAGAACAGACGACAGGCACAACACCTCTGCTCCGTTTGGAAAACGTCACGCTCTCAGGAGATTCTGACACCCACAGAAGACACACATGGAAAAAGGTGGTGACGAATAAAGCATCCAGCAAACGGTATCTCAACGAAGTGAACCTTGAAGTATTCCCCGGTGAAATCGTCGGCATAGCAGGTGTGGAAGGGAACGGACAGTCGGAACTCGTTCAGGTACTGACAGGATTACGGCAGATTGATAGCGGGACATTCACGCTAAACGGAGAACGCATCGCGCACATCCCCGCCGATAGACATCGACACGGCATTAGTCTGAACGATCGAATTGACGATAACTTCATCATCAGGCATCATAAACACAGTCGGTTTTGCCGATACGAACTGCTGCAGCGAAAATCAATTCAACGGTATGCGCTGAATGCCCTTGATAAATACCAAATTCGTGTTGGAGATATAGCGGATCCGATTCGGACCCTTTCCGGTGGAAATCAGCAGAAGGTCGTCGTCGCACGCGAGTTAGAAGCGCGTCCTGAAGTTATCATTGCGGCACACCCAACGCGAGGTTTAGACATCCATGCCGCGGAATTCGTCCATACACGACTTATTCATGCCCGGAACCGCGCTAAAGCCGTTTTACTCGTCTCCTCTGAATTAGATGAACTCCTTCATTTGAGCGACAGGATCGCAGTGATGTACGATGGCAAAATTGTCGGTATTGTGAAGCCTGCGGAAACCAACAAACAAGAGTTGGGTGCCCTGATGCTCGGTTTAACGTAGTGCTCACGTTAGATTGACAAATGCTGCAGGACACGCTATACTATACAATGGAGAAAGGCACTTCAAATTTTGAACCTACCTGACCGAACCACAAGGTATAATTAAAAAATGATAATTGATTCCCATACCCACGCATGGCCCCGGTGGCCCTATCAACCCCCTGTTCCTGATGACGAAAGTCGCGGCAAAGTTGAACAACTCCTCCACGAAATGGATCTGCACGATGTCGACAAAGCCGTGCTTATCTGCGCACGCATCGATCGAAACCCCGAAAACAACGATTACGTCGCAGCGTGTGTCAAACGTTACCCTGAGCGACTCATCCAGTTTGCTGATGTGGATTGCTCATGGACAGAGACGTATCACACGGATGGTGCCGCTGATCGGTTGAAAACTGCAGCGGAAGTGTATTCCCTCAAAGGCTATACGCACTACCTCAGGGGTGATGACGATGGGAGTTGGTTCTTCTCAGCGGAGGGACAGCGTTTCTTCCAGACGACAGCCGACCTCGGACTCATCGCCAGCATCGCCATGGGAAGCCATCAGCACGAGGCACTCCGAAAACTCGCTACGCAGTTCCCGACTGTGCCATTTCTGTGCCATCACATGGGCGGTGCGCGCGCCGGTGAAGAACCTCCGTATCCGCAGCTCAAGCAGGTGCTTGCATCAGGGGACGTGCCGAACATTCACATCAAGATGTCAGGTTTCGCTTATGTCTCGCAGGTCTCATGGGATTATCCACAATCGGATACCCATTGGATTGTGCGTGCCCTCTATGAACACTTCGGTCCTGCTCGTCTCTGTTGGGGGTCCGACTATCCAGTTGTTCGCAACTTTATGACCTATCAGCACGCACTTGAGGCGTTCCGAACGCACTGTCCATTTATCCCAGAGGCAGACAAAGCGGAGATTTTAGGCGGAACGCTCCATCGTCTGTTAGCGGAAGCAGGGAGATAGCATGATCTCTACTGATTCTTGGTCGCGCGGGGAGATAACAGAAAAAGCAGAAAAGGTTGCTTTTTAAATTAATTTAAGGTATAATAAGAGTTAAGGTTAAAATGGTATAGTGTTACTATTGCGTTTAGTAAGGTGAATCCCAAAAAAATGGAGAAATTAAGATGAGAAATATCTTTGTTTTGACGGTCCTCGCGCTGACCTTCATAGCAGGTTTCGCTTTTGCCAGCGAATCACCGACTGTGCAAGGCGAATACATTGAAGCCCGTTCAGCGAGTGTCTATGTCGGGGCATGCCACTATGGTTCCGAATTCGTGGAAGGTGGCAGAGAGGCAACCGCCGTCTGGAACATCCAGAGTGGAACGTGGAACAATGTTTCACTGGAGAACCTAACAGTCGTCGCTGTTATTAGTGCAAAAAACAATTTGGCAATTGAGACCAAGACCCGTAAGAGCGTGTTATACATGGATCCGAGTACTACCGCAGAACAACGCGCCGCACTCAGCGACCTACTCACGACGAAATATGCTGATGTTTTGGGTGAAGTCGTCGCAACCCAAACCGCTTCCATTGAATTCACGAAGGAAGGCACCAAATATGATGTAGCCGTTGGTGAAGTTCTCAAACTTTCCGCCAACCGTTATCCGTGTGCCGGATGCACACAACCCCATCAGATCTGGTACAAACCGCTGACAACGATTCAGAACGCCATTGTCGGTAAATCCGAGGTCTATCGCTATAAAGACACCCACCTCCCGGTGACGTGGCAGCAGAGCGGCACAGAGAACAACGTCTTTGTCGGCGACTTCTCGATTTAAGGTAGTGAATGTCTGTGGTTACCTCTGGGTAGCTACAGACACCCCTTACACACCTCAAAATCGAGATTTTTAACCTACCCAGTCGATTTTCTCCTACTTTTCTTATATGAAAAACGGAAACCCAAACCAAGATATTACTGGATTCAAGTTTCCGATTTAGAAAATGTCTGATAGTTGCCCTTATCGGGCGTTTTTGATGCTTCCCCATGTGGTTGCGAGCTTGGCTCTGGGGTCTACGGGAAAACTATCATCGCCGAAGAACTCAATTTCGCCAATTTGAAAGTACGCCCCAGCCGGGTTCGATGCGGTGTCAAAAGTAACATGCCGAAAAAAACTATACCCGGTTTTTTGAACGTCGTAATCTTCCCCTGCCTCAAAAAGGACAACTTGCAGTCGCTGATCCCAAAAGCTCTTCCCGTCGTGAGCATAGATAGTCGTAAACTTCTTGCCGTCGTTCGACCCCTGAACCTCCCACACTGTAGGGTCCCTCGGAGGAACATCGTTCGCAGAAGATACGGTGAAGTGTGTCAATGCGTACTGCTCCTCAAACTCAGCTGTCACGTGTAGACCTTCTTTCGGAATGCCACCGCCACGTCCGCAGCACCATTTGTCATTGCTGGGGCCAAGGCGGTTATCGAAGACGTTAAACGCAAATTCTCCGCCCGCGAATCCGGGTTCATCGTTGGCTGAGAAAGTGGCGTTGTAACCTTTATCTGCTTCAGGTTCACCATCGTCTTCTGGGTCGGTGAGGTCTCCTCCGAGCAGTGAGTCCGTTCCTGTTCCCAAGACTTCCTCCGCCTGTGCCATGTCGCTCGTGCCGATAACAAAATAGGCTATCATCGACACAAATCCTATTAATACCAACATAATTTTCATGCTGTTCAATCTCCTATAGAAATGAATCTCACTTTTACGTGAGTTTTGCATTTCTTATGTAATTCTAAATATACTAATAGAGTAACACATACACACCCCCATTTTCAAGGAGATGAACAGAATCTTTCAAGGCATCGCACACCAAACACCGTTCAGTCGAGACATGCTGATCATTGATGAAATTAGTAGACCGATTCATTTTCCGACTACATCCATATTTCCTTGCCATAATCCTTGCATCTCCTCACATGTATCCAAAAGCACTTCTAACGTTCCTTCTGCTTCTATACTTCCGTCCTTGAGGACGATAATATTATCGGCGTGTTGTAAGGCAATAGGACGATGTGACACGACAAGATACGTGCGTGTGGGTAAACTATTTGAAGTCGATTCGCGTCGTTCAAATACCCTACTCCATAACTTCTGCTCTGTTTCCACATCAAGAGCGCTGGAAAGATCGTCAAATACCAATAGTTCAGACTCACGCACCAACATCCGCGCCGCTGCTGTTCGCTGTAGTTGCCCACCGGAGAGTCTAACACCTCTGGGACCAATCACCGTATCCAATCCACTTTCCAATGTTTTCAGATCATCCTCCATCACTGCTGCCCAGATAGCAGCAGGAAGATTGACGTTATCTTCCGGTAGCCCCATCAGGATATTCTCTCGAAGGGCATCGCTGAAAAGTCGTGGGACTTGAGGAGTGTATGCACAGCGCGGGGGTACAAGAAACGATGCCGCATCCACGATGGGTTTACCATTCCAGTAGACGTTTCCGGTGTCTCGAGGAAGATGTCCCAATAGAACCTCCAAAAGCGTCGTTTTACCCGAACCGACGCGTCCAGTGATGACAGTAATGGTACCGGCTTCAAGGCTGAGGTTGATATTTTCAATCCCGCGTCCCGTATCCGCGAAGTGATATGTCAACCCTTCGACTTCAAGGCGGCTTAGACGATGACTTCTGTTTTTGACGATGAAGGGAACGCTCGGGAAATTACCGCGTAGGTATACTGGTCCAAGCCTGAGTAGTTTCTCTTGCACATCATCGGCTGTCAATTCAGAGAGTCGTTTCAGAGAAACGTCTGCCTGCTTGAATGCTGCTAACAAACGTCCGAGCCAATTGGCAAACCCTAACACCGAAACCTGCCCGAGTGCGATGTAATTAACAAACAGTGCGAAATCGCCTACGGTAAAAACGCTGCTTCTCATCATCTCGCCAGCCAATATCAAAATCACACCCATCGCTAAGTTGATTGTTGTCAAATTCATTGAAGTTAGCAATTGGTTGAAAAGGTTCTCTTTGATAACAGCCTTGCGTCTTGCCTCGCTGAGTCCATCAAAATAATGAACGGTATTCGCCTCGGTGGTTGCCACCTTGATCGCTTGTGCTGCCCCGAAAAGTTCGCCGAGAAAGCCGGTGACACGACCTGTGGCTTCGCGGTTTATGCGTCGATACGTTTGAATCCGCTGACCAAACCCGTTTGTCAGGGCTACAATTGCTATCATCGGTAGAAAGGCGAAAAGTGTAATGAAAGCATTGACACGCAATAGCACAACCAACGCAATAAGCGCTGATAGCGCATGACCGCTCAATTCAATAACGATTGTGATCGGAGCGACCACCCCTTGCGTGTCATCATCAAAGCGGTTGATTATCTCACCGGGGTTTTGCACAGAATGGGTATCTACGTCTTGCAGGAGGGATTTGAACACATTCCTGCGAATCAAAGTTTGAAGTTTACCTTCAAAGTACGCATAGGTTGCCGCATAGCTCTGTTCAAATATTTGGATAGTCAACCGTGTGACTAAGAAGAGGATCACCAAGGTCCACAGATCGAAACGGACCGGTGTTTCACCTGTCAAGGTGTTAAAGAATTCGCGTATGATTAACCCAATGAGAAGCGGCAGACCATAATAAGCCAGGGAAAAAATGAAACTAAGACCATACAACAGCGGACTAAAACGTATCAGCCGCCAGAAATAGTGTCCCTTCTTTTCATTCTTGGGAAATAGTGTGTTCACTCCAGGAACTCCTCTAATCCCGTCCGCAGGAGACCAAAAAGAATGGAATTGGGATTAACTGCCAAATTTTCATATTCTCCATATTCTCTGATTCGCCCTTCTTCGAGAATCATAATTTCGTCTGCTCGCTGCACAGTCGAAAGGCGATGTGCGATTATAATCGCAGTCCGATTTCTCAGGAGTGTGTCTATTGCTCGTTCAAGGCGTCTTTCAGTGGCAGGATCCAGACGGGATGAGGCTTCGTCCAAGATTATCAATCCTGGATCCTTGAGGAAAACTCGCGTGAATGCCAACAGCTGCGCTTCGCCAGCAGAAAGCCCACTGCCACTTGGAGGCAGTTCTGTATCAAGTCCATCAGGCAGCGTATCGTACCAAGCACCCAATCCCAGAGCATGGAGCCCCGCAAGGACTTGATCATCCTGAATTGTTTGATCGAACAAGGTTAAGTTATCTCGAACAGATGCCTGAAAGAGTTGGACTTCCTGTGTGACGATGCCGATGTGCCGTCGTAGGTCAGACAGTTGTAGGTCCCTTATGTCCGTGTCGCCTAAGTAAATCGTGCCATCACTGATGTCGTAGAGACGAAATAGAAGACGAGAAAGCGTGGTTTTTCCGCTCCCGGTGCGTCCAAGTAGCCCCAGAACTTTACCCGGATTCAGATGAAATGATAGGTTTTTCAGAATGGGTTGTTCTGGCTGATAGGAAAAGGAAATATTTTGGCATTCAACTGACAATGCCCCTGGAGGAAGAACCGCTCCTGGACCATCTTGGATTTCCGGTTTGGTTTCCATAAGTCCTCGAACACGCCTTATGCTAACCTTAACCATTTGGAAGTCTTCTATCTGGCGTTGAATCCTGTTCAAGGGTGCATGCAACATCTGGAGATAATGGAGAACGAGATAGACTGTCCCAATGGTAATAGCGTTGGCTTGGAATAGGTATGCGCTAACCCCCATCACAATCGCGAAACCAACAGCAAATACAATGTTCGATATAGTCCACCCCATATCGGTGATAATATCGGCTTTGAACCTTGATAGGACTGCTCGTCTCATGACCTCATGAAAACGCCGCATCACGTAAGCGATTGCGCCATTAGCCCGAATGTCTCGGAGTCCAGAAAGATGTTCCTCAAGAAAACTCGACAGATCGGCACTCGTTTGTCTCTCAATGCCCCAGTAAGGCTCAGAGATAAGCTGAGAGCGAATATGAACCATCAAATAGACCGTCACAAGGACTCCAAGGATCGCACTCAGTCGCCAGTCTTGGTAAAAGAGAACAATCAATGTGCCAACTGACAACAGAATACCGCCCAATATCTCCATCACAAATTGCGAGAAAAAGTTGGCAAGCCTATCCACATCGCCATCAACGCGTTCAATCAATTCACCGGGTGTATGGGTACTATGGAAGGAAATATCCAATCCCAAGATATGAAGGGTCAAATCTGAACGTAGGTGGTTGGTTGTCCGCCAACTCACATCACTGCTGACGTATACTGAAAAGGCAGATACAGCCTGATGAATCAATCCCACACCAATGAATAGCAGGCCAGCTTGAATCAATTTCTGTAGTGCCTCGGTGGATCTCGCAGTATCAATGAAATGACGCACAATTAGTGGGGTGATGAGTTGTAGACCGATGCTGCTAAACAAGAGCAGGGTCATCAGCAAAACTCTTGGCCACTGCGGTTTTAGGTAGTCAATAAGTAAGCCCCAATATTGACTGTGTGGTATTTTCATATGTTATATCTAATGAAGTAGTAACCCGTCCTTTTGTTTTCCGGAGTTTTTCATATCTGGCTTCTCGCAGCGCCCACTAATACAGAGCGCATCCTCATTGTATATAACCCTGACTTCAGTAGTTTAATTCAGCAGAATATGTGATGCCTTTCTTTGCTCATAACAAGTTAGGCGCACTTTCGCGCGTTTCCAGACCGGTGTGAAAATCTGCTCATAACGCCACCTACATAGAGAGGTTACCAGAGAAGAAATTGTTTGGATACATAGAGGATTCTATTGTATAATAAGTGGCGCCTACCGAGTATATAACGCAACCGACAATCAGGAAAACTATAGACATGTGGGGACATATAACGAATAGGCAACTGAAAAAATAAAAGAAAATGAAGGAAACACGTATATTATAAGGAGAATGCATGGACACAAAGACAACTCCCGAAAAACGGAAATTTAGATTGACACCTGAAGAACGATCCTCTTGGGACGAAAACGGATACTTTGTCCGTTACGACGTTTTTACAAAAAAAGAAAATGACGTTTTAGCGCAAATCGCGGATGACATTGCTATCGGAAAACGCTCCTTCCCGGACTATCATATCTTTCAAAACGCTTTAGTCAGAGACGGTAAAATCGAAGCACAAGGCATCTACGCGATGCACAATATCCAATATGTGAGTTGTAATTGTTCAGAATTCCTCGCACGCACGCGTGATCCGCGTCTCACCGACCCCGTTGTTGACATACTCGGTCCAGATCTCCTCGGTCTCAACAATCTTTACATTTGGAAACCGCCAAGAATCGGTCTCGGTTTCCCGTGGCATCAGGATAAATGGTATTTTAACCATCAGTATAAAACCGGAACGACAGTCGCAACATGGACTGCGATTGATGCATCAGATAAAGACAACGGGTGTCTATACGTTATCCCGGGTAGCCACAAGTGTGGCGTTCGTGAGCACATTGCGCTTGAAGGTTCACAACAAGGAGAGTTTAAACAGGCGCAAGGAGCCCGTGATGAAGACGGTGTTGCGGTAGAAGTCCCTGCTGGAGCGGTCATCTATTTTAACAGCCAAGTCCTCCATAAAAGTACGGATAACCACAGTGAGCGTTTCAGACGCGCAAACATCGCACATTATATCAGTGCCAAAGCAGAATGGATACGTCCGGAGGCTGTAAATAAAAAACGTCCTCCTATGTGGATTCGTGGTGAAATCTATCCCGGTATGGCAGATGAAGTTCAAAGGGAGGTTATATCAAGTCTATAATCCGATTGACGACTAACGAAAGGGAACTCTCATGAAACGACGACTGACTACCCTCTATGTCTTGCTGCTTTTGCTTCTATCATCTTCCGATGCAACCGTTCCGTCCCGATACACCAAGCAATCCGTTGAATGGTTCCAGAGCGCGGAAGGTCGTCGTATTGCCGACAACGTCCTCACGTGGCAGACACCGCACGGCGGTTGGCCCAAGAATAGAGACACGGCATCTGAACCGTTTGATGGTAAAAGCGAGGATCTGCACGCAACGTTCGACAACGGTGCTACCACTAACGAACTGCGGTTTCTTGCCCGTGTGTTTCGTGCCACAAACGAGCCACGCTACCAACAAGCATTTCTCAAAGGTCTCTCTCATATCCTTGAAGCACAATACCCAAATGGCGGGTGGCCACAGTTTTATCCGCTAAGCAAAGGTTACCATCGTCACATCACGTTCAATGACAATGTTATGGTCCGCATCCTTGAACTGCTCCGAGATGTCTCTGAATCTTCCGACTATCGATTCCTGAAAGTGGAGTACCGTACTAAAGCTGAGGCTGCTGTAACCAAGGGCATTGACTGCATCCTGCGCACGCAAATCAAGCAGAATGGCAAACGCACCGTCTGGTGCGCGCAGCATGACGTGAAAACGCTTGCGCCTGCATGGGCACGTTCCTATGAGCCACCATCGCTCTCAGGTGCCGAAAGCGTCGGCGTCGTGCGATTCCTGATGTCAATCGAAGAACCCACGCCAGCGATCATCGCCGCTGTCGAAGGATCCATCGAGTGGTTCAGGAGTGTGGCTATCCACGGCATGCGTTTTGACGAGTTCACCGACGCAGCGGGGAAGGACGATAAGCGGATCGTAGCGAATCCCGACGCGGAACCGCTCTGGGCGCGTTTCTACGAGATCGGCAGCAACCGTCCAATCTTTCTCGACCGCGACTCCGTGGTCCGCTACTCGTTGTCCGAGATTGGGCAGGAACGCCGCGGTGGATACGATTACTATGGCAGTTGGGCCACCAGGCTCCTCGCAAATGAGTACCCACCGTGGAGAGAAAAGCACAAGTTTCCAAAGGAATGACCGATTACCAAGTCCTAAACTTGACAAAAAATTCGTCATACGTTACACTTATAGTCAAGAGCATTATCGCCAAGGAAGAGGATTATGTCTTACATGAATCCAGAGCTGCATGGAGACTGGAAAAATAACGGTTACCTCAAGATCCCCGGCTTTTTCTCTGCCGAAGAGGTCAACGATCTACAGGACTGGGTCTCTGAAATTTCGGGCTGGAAATCAATACCCGACAAGTGGATGCATCACTACGAGTCCACGCCAGCCGGACCGCGACTCTCCCGTTCAGAAAATTTCGTGCCGTATCACATCGGTATGAAAACCACGGTGACACGTGGTAAAGTATTGGATGTCGTTTCCGAGTTGATGGAGGAACCGGCGGTGCTCTACAAAGAGAAAATCAACTACAAGTATCCCGGGGGCGGTGGTTATGCTGCCCATCAAGACGCACCCGCTTACGAATTTATTAACTACCACATCACGTGTCTGATTTCAGTAGATCCAGCAACCTCCGAAAGCGGTTGTCTTTACTTCGCACCGGGTAGGCACAAGGAAGGATTCATCGCACTGGATGAAAAGGGATGTGTTGCCCCCGAAACCGCTGCAACGATGGAGTGGGTCGCGGTGCCAACAGATCCGGGCGACATTCTTCTCTTCGGTTCTTACATTCCGCACAAGAGTCCGAGCAACCGTTCAGATCGACCCAGACGCATTATCTATCTCACCTATAATGCCAATTCCCAAGGAGACTGGCGCGAACAGTATTACGCAGACAAGCGGCAAGCTTTCTCGCAATACGCAAAAGATGGCTCAAACCGAGATAAACAGATTAGCAAAATCGCACATTTTCAAGGGAGATCCGTGAATCATGACTTTTGATAAAAAATCTCAGCTTTCAAGCGACATTGAAAAGTACATTGATCCAAGTCTGGCGCAGGAAATGACAAGTGGCACAGCGAAGCAAAAGGTTGCCGTGCTGTTTCGTTATATGGAAAAACGTGGACAGTCGTTCTACGATGAAGTCGTAACGCAACTGGAACACGCCCTCCAATGTGCTGCCCTCGCGCAACAGAATGACGCAAGTGCTACACTGATTACGGGCGCATTACTCCACGATGTCGGACATATCATTTTAGATGAACACAATGCCGATAGAGCCTTCCTGGATACCGACCTGACGCACGAAGAGGTCGGCGCGCAGTATATGGAACCCTTTTTCCCGGAAGCCGTTACAACCCCGATCCGACTGCATGTTCCCGCAAAAAGGTATCTCTGCACAACCGATGCCTCTTACCATGACGGGTTATCCGAGGCATCAAAAAGGAGTTTCAGACTTCAGGGGGGTATCATGTCGGACGAGGAGCGAAACGCTTTTGAACGGATCCCTCATTTTCAGGACGCACTCACTTTACGGCGATGGGACGATCTCGCAAAGGTGAAAGGGCTGGAGACTGCTGAGTTAGCAACCTATCGAGACATCGTGCAGCAGTGCTTAATATAGAATCCAGTGTAGGAGCGAGCTGTGCTCGCGACGCTTATAAAAAAGCAGGGGTGGAAATGAATTACGAAGCAATTGAATCGAAGTTCATCGCAACGCCAGAAAAAGGCGAGGTATCCTCAATACTCATACGTCCGGACAGCGCCAAATGGTTGCTCGTTCTGGGACATGGTGCAGGCACAAACATGCGCCACGCAACGCTCCAGACGATCGCTGAGCGGTTAGCAGATATCGGGATCGCTACCTTCCGTTATCAGTTTCCTTACATGGAACGTGGCGGTGGTGGGCGGGAATCACAAGCCGTGGCTCTGGCAACCGTGCGGTCAGCAGTCGCAGCTGCATACGAGGCGGCAGATGATGTCTCAATTCTTGTTGGGGGACATTCCTATAGTGGACGTATGTCGTCACTCACAGCAGCAGAAGCCTCGATCGAACACGTCCGCGGTCTCGTATTCTTCGCGTTCCCACTGCATCCTTCAGGGCGGGAGGGAACAGAACGTGCCGAGCACCTTGCTGATGTTACTGTGCCAATGCTATTTTTATCTGGGACCCGCGATAAGTTAGCGGTACTCGACCTATTAGAACCGGTTTGCGAAAACCTCGGGGACAACGCGACTTTGCATCTATTGGACACAGCAGACCACGGGTTCAAAGTGCTTAAACGTTCACGTAAATCTGATGAGGATGTCTTTGTAGAGATGGCACGAGTCCTCAGTGAATGGGTCGAAACACTGGATTAATAACCCACCCTAAACCAGACCTCGGTAGGTGCGGTTTCTAACCGCACCGGATACCATCTATCCTTCTTCACTGGTGAGGTTTCCTAACCTCGCCTCACAATTTCTAAGTTTGTATACTTTGCCATAAGCAACAAATCAATACCGAAAACCAAACCGTAGACTTGATTCTTTCTTGACTTTGCTCTTGAGATGTGCTACACTTTAACCAACCGATTATGCTACAAAAGAGCAGCAATTGAGAATGCCAATTCAATAGAGGTTGAACGCATATCAAGGAGACAAAAATGAAAGAAAAAATGGGGAATAAGTGGATCGTTCGCTGTTTCGCAGGTTTTGCGATTGCCAGCATAGTCTTTCTAATGGTTACGTTCTTGGGTTTTAACGCAATGGTGCTTTCTGTCGTGGGTGTGATGCTCTTTACATCTATCGCTAAGCGTTACGCTTGACGTATTTCAACCATCTCGCGACGCTAAAGCCATTGAATCCACTTGATGCGTTTTTTATCTCAAAGGGTTGCGGTAGCAATCCGATTATTTGCCTCTGGAAAGTGCGCTGATGGCATACCATAGAAGCGTAGCGACGCTGCTGTGTCGATGATTCTCCGACTTTGAACGTTTAGAGTGAATGCTACCGTGCCGACGTCCCGCCGCGTTGTAGAGTGCAGTCCTTCTCACGCGTATCAGTTTTGCCACGCTTTCCCTCGTCAATTTCGACATTCCAAATACCTCTAAATATTTCCAATTTACAGAAGTTTAACGAAAAAAACGCTCGCTTGGTACAAATAATAAATCCTTAGACTGAATTTGTGAAAAAAAGAGTAAAAAAAATGAATTCACATTCTTTTAAAATCGTTACCATTGAAAGCGAACTTTACGAATGGGACAAGCCACCGATTTGGAACGGCATGCACGTCTACGATAAAGGCAGACTCCATCTCGTTAAAGTTACCGCCCGAAATGGAAGTGACGCATTCGTTGGATACGGCTTCAATGGCGGCACCGCTGCAACACGTCCCCTCCATCTGTTTCCAATGTATGTAGATCTGTTCCGCCCCGTTTTGATCGGACGTGATGTAACGGATACCGCTTACGTCTCTCGGTTAGCCGAGAACTACAAAATCTACGGACCCGGCGGCTATCATACACAGGTTTTGGCAGCGATAAACCAAGCGTGTTGGGATATCCGCGGGAAGATAGAGGGAAAATCCGTTCACGCCCTGCTTGGTGGCACCCAAGAACGGATCCGCACCTACATTGCCGGTGGCTATTACGGTAGGGATAAGGGGTTTGATGAACTTCGTGAGGAAATGACACGCAATATAAACGAATTCAATGCCACCGCAGTCAAGATGAAGATTGGAGATCCAGCGGCTGGACTTGAGACAGATATCAAACGGATTGAAGCAGTCCGCGAAACCATCGGTCCCGATACAACCCTAATGGTGGACGCGAATTGTGCATGGTCGGTTGAAAAGGCATCCGAATGCCTTCCGGCACTGCAAGCAAACGACATTTTCTGGTTTGAAGAACCGATCCATAGCCATGACTACAGAGGACATAAGGCACTCCGCGAAATAGCACAAGATTATGGGATACAAATTGCCACTGGAGAAAACGGATATGGGTTACACTATTTTCAAACGCTGATTGATTGTGAAGGCGCAGACGTTTTCAATCTGGATGTCGCTATCCTCCCCGGCTATGAGCCAGCGTTGCAGGTAGTCGGAGAAGCATTGACAGCCGAAAAATTGATTGCCCCCCACGGCGCACAAGAATTGCAAATCCATATCGCTGCAAGCCGAGATAACGGTTTGATGTTAGAGTATTACCCACCCGCTGTTGATCCATTACGCGGTGAAATGTTTCTTCCAACGATGGTTTTAGAATCCGATGGACATGTCACAGTTCCAACTCGTCCGGGTATCGGTTTCGTTCCCAACTGGGAATTGCTAAAGCATCACCGTGTCTAACTACTCGCTTCTTATACCATTGCAGTCTTGTTACCCTTCTATAGCGAAGGGTGTTAGCGTGCTGGTTCACTTCATTTCACCGCAAGGAAATTAAAAAGTCTGTTACCGAATTCCTGATTCTTTCGTTACCTAATAACAGATTAAATCTGTGTGATTACACACGAAGATACCTACTACTTATTTGTAACGGAATGCATTCCCGAAAGGAGATCCATATAATGGATAGGACAGCTGCGGATTATCAGAAAGACCTTCTCTGGCAGACAGCACTTGAAACCTTCTACCGCGTCGCTTACGCCGAAAGCCTTATGACCTCCGCACTTCAAAGGTGGAAACCCGTAGATGGCGTCATCAAAAGCATCGTGACGGTCGCCACTATCGCCTCAGTCATGGTCGGATGGATGGCATGGGGTACACCAGCAGGAAAAGGAACATGGCTATTCATCGCAGGATGTGCCGCATTTTTAGCACTTCTGCATGTCATTCTTAAAATCTCGGACCGCGTCGCAGATTTGAGCCACAATGAACAGTATTTCAAGAGTTTGCGCCTCAATATGGAACGGTTTATCTATGAAATGGAAGCCAATCCTGATTTCCCGTTAGAGCAGTTTAAAGTCACATTTGAACAGTATCGAGAATGGTTATTGGTGGGTTCGCAAATGCTAAAGGACGATTTTCTTTTGACGCGTAGACACCGCCAGAAGGTTCAAGAAAAGTTGAACCAACAGATGGGAGATATGATTGTATGAAAGAACAACCTATTGAAACCAGAGAACATGTCATTGGGCATTCAATAGGGCAACGCCCAATACACACCAGTTACGAACCACCGGGACCGATGCCACAGTTTCGGCCCCGTCCGAAAGTAAGTCCAGCACCACCACAACCCCAATCCGTTCCGAAACGACTCCTACACGTGGCATCGACTGTGAAAGCAACGCAGAAGGCTGCACCAGAGACATCTGCAAAAAAAGAAACCACGCCGACGCAGAAAAGAAGTTGACTTAATTTATGATTTCTGCTAAAATCCTCTCAATATTAAAATATTGGGAGGTTAAGAGTTGTGAGACTGGTTTATCTATTTTTGCTTATGAGTGTATTTGTTGTGGGGTCTGTGTTTGCCGGAATCCCTAACGATAAAGATTTACTGATGTGGATCGGCGAGGGCAGTGGAAACAAAGCAGTTGACGGCACCGGAAACGGGAATGACGGCACTTTCCATGGGAATGCCAAATGGGTTGGCGACGGAAAATACCAAGCCGGAATCTCCCTCATAGGGGCAGAAACTTACATGGAAGTTCCCGACGTTATCACTGAGGCGGGCAGTCTGCTGTTCTGGTTCAAACCCGATTGGAATGGCAAGGATGGCGATGATTACCGGATTTTTGATGCCAGTTTGGGTCCCATCTACTTCTTCGTCTCCAAGGGTGCGAATCACGCCGACATCAACCCCGAAGACTTCGGTTTCTATTTTGAGGCAGCGGACGATGCCGATTGGCAGGATGTTGAATTTGATCCGGCAGGAATCATAGAAAAGGATAAATGGTTTCATGTCGCCGCGACGTGGGATTTTGATGGTGGAAACCCGTTCCTATACATTGATGGTAAAGAAGCCGCAACCAGTGGGAAGAAGATCACTGGCGGTTTCCCCGCACTTCACGAAAAACCGAGATTCGGGTGGGAAACAATTCCGTATATCCCTCTCCAAAACGGCGCAGAAGGGGTCATTGATGAAATCTCTTTTTGGCAGCGCGCGCTTGAGGAAGCAGAGATACAAGAAATGATGGATGTCAGTCTGGACGTTGAAGCGGCGGGAAAACTCGCTGTTACATGGGGTGAACTGAAAACAAGGCAATAATAGTGCAGCTGAATCAGCCCTACGCTTGAATATTCACGTTCATGCCTATGTCATCAAAGCATATAGATAAGTCTGGTGATTCTATCACCAGACTTATTTATTTAATTCACCCTTGATAGATGCGGTTTTGCGGCGTACTCGCCCAAATGCGATCTGCATTCTAACCGGGGTCCCCGCCCGTTACTGAGGAGGGGGGTTCCCACCCGTTACTCGGAAGGGACACGGAATAAGGAATAATTAAAAAAGGGGTTGCGGTGTTTTTCCAAGAGCCCGCGGTAGCCAGAGGCTCAACTCTGGGACATACGTCACCAACACAAGTGCTATCATCAACAACGCAATAAACAATAGCACAGAGCGATACAGCAGCAAGACAGACCGATCAAACTTCATGCTTGAGATGAACAGGTTCATTCCCACCGGCGGAGTCAGATAACCGATTTCAAGGTTCGTTAAGACAATAATACCGAGATGTGCCTTGTCAATGCCAAATTCTTCAGCGATAGGGAGCAGCAACGGCACAACGATAATCACCGCTGAAAAGATGTCCATCAGACACCCAACAATCAGTAGGAATATATTCAGCCCAATCAGTGTGATGACGCGACTTTCCGTTGTTGACTGAATCCAGTCAAGGACAGTCATAGGCACATCAAGCGTGATCAGATAGTTTGTCAATCCTAAAGCGACACCGAGAATAATGAGGATCGCGCCTACAAGCACTGTGCTTTCCTTGACGATACGCGGCAACACTCGCAACGAAATAGAACGATGGATACCAATCTCTACGATACAGGCATAGAGGGCTGTTAATGCCGCCGCTTCGTCCAGTGTAACGATACCGGATAGGATGCCTCCTAACACAATAAACGGCAGCAGTAGCTCCCACTTCGCTTCCCAGAGCGTTCGCAGGACAACTCGCCAATCAAACGGAGTTGTCTCCGTCCGTTTGAAAAGACTCCACCCGCAACTATAGAAGCTCAGTATGGCGAGAATCAGAATCCCGGGCAGGATACCCGCAAGGAACATCCTGTCGATACGCACTTGGGCGATAATCGCGTACAGGATAAGGGGAACACTCGGAGGGAACAATAACCCGATACTCCCAGAAGCCGTCACCAAGCCCAGTGAAAATCTTTCATTATACGTCTGTCGTAGAATCGGATAGAGCAATCCACCCAGCGCAATAATCGTTATGCCCGATGCCCCGGTGAAAGTTGTAAAGAACGCACAGGTAAAGAGCACGACGACAGCAATACCGCCTGGTAACCAACCCACACTCGCGCGCGCAAACGCAACCAAGCGTTCGGGTGCCTTCCCTTCAGCGACTATATATCCCGCGAAAGTGAAGAGCGGGATAATGAGTATCGTTGAATTTCGCGTGAGCCGATTGAAATCGATCAGAATTGTTGAAATCGGTTCACCTGCTGTCGCGTATCCGATAATCGAAGCGCCACCCAGTAACACGAAAAGGGCACCCCCGAAAAGCGCGAACCCAACCAATCCAATGCCGATTATTAATCCCATTAATCCGATTCTCCTTCGACAGGGTTTGGTGTCCGTTCACCACCTATTAAGTGGATGCCAATTTGGAGGAATAGATGGATGCCGATGAGGACAAAACCATACGGAATAATCGCCTTCGCCCACCACAACGGAACACTTCCAATTAATACAGCCTCGCTCAATTGTTCATCGTGTAAAAAGCTAAAGCCGTAATATGCCAGAATTCCAACGACAATCAAAGCGAGGCAATCGATAATAAAATTGCTCCAGCGCGTGATTCTTTCGGGGAGTATCCGACTGAGGACATCAATGCTGATGTGCCTTCTTTCACAAGTCGCCAAGGCAGCCCCTAAAAGGCATAGCCAAAGCGTTAAATGCTGAAGCATTATATCGCTCCACAATAGACTTGCACTGAACACGTAACGCATGACGATTTTGAGAATCGCGAGTCCTAACATCATCGCGATAATAAGACACAGCAAACCGGTTTCAATTTTACCCAAGAACGTATTAATATTCTGGAGGGAGGATTTTAATTTATGATTCATTTGCGGGTACTTGGATGCCAGCGGCTGGCAGGACAGCAACCTTCGCTTGTGCAGGGAGTTTTTCTGCAAACAAAGCAATCAACTGCTCCAGATCTCGGAAAAGGAGCGCGCCCGGATGCTTCTTGTAAAAATCGTCTACCAAGAAGTGTTCCGACCAGACGTGTAGCTGCTCTTGAGTGCCGAGTTGTGGGGCTGGTAGTTCAGACGCTCCCAGTTCCGCTTTCTGCTGTAGAAAACGGGCATAATCAATCTGTTCAAACAAACCGTGGTAACAGATGCCGTCACTCGCCGGATTGAGTGCCATCCTATGCGCCTTCTCAAAATGCGAGAGTGCCCACATCGCCTTACCCGTTTGAATCGGGTCGCTGTCAAGCGGATAGCAGTTAAGCACGACCAGATCGGTTTCTTTTCGGCTTGCCTCCGGTATCTCTGTGCCGTAGGTGTCCAAAGCAAAGTATGCTCCCTTGCGGTGTGCCTGCACAAAATCACCCACGAACAATCCACAAATTTCCCGACGGCTATTGAGTACAACGTTAGCGATAACGTCAAGACCGAGAACACCCGCCACGGCTTCGGAGAAATCGCGATGATCCGGCTCACTCCCTCTTCTTTCAATCACAGCGTGCCCACGTCCCGGCGAAAAGGTATGGAAATAGAACATCGTCGCGAAACCAGCAATCCCCGGGACCACTAACTTCGCACCACCGCCGAAACCGACGGAACCGTGTGGATAGATGCCCCCCAAACAAATCTTGAAATCCGCATCTGCAACAACACGATTCAGATAGATCGGCATACCGTTATCAAGGTTTCCCAAGGCCCGTAGATCCCCACTCATAAAGTCGTGGCTTGTCGCTTCATATTCAGCCGCAACATCCGCTCCGATCTTTTTTGCAACCTCTTCATCAGTGAGTGGACGGTGTGAACCGCCACCGACAACAAATCGTATCTCAGATTTCGGAACACCTGCCGCAGTTAACTCACGTAGGAGAAACGGAATAACGCTCGCAGCAGGCGTCGGACGGCTCAAGTCATCCACGACAATAGCAGCGCTCTTCTTACCTTTTGCCAATTCCGAAATTCGGGGGGTGCCGATGGGTTCAGCGAATGCGCGTTCAATTTGGGCATCAGAAAGTGCAGGGGCATCTTTCGGACCCAACATTTCTACTTCCCAGCCGGTCGGAAAATTCAGCGTCAGTTCCTCGTCTCCGTACCAAGCACGGGAGTATACTGTAGCAGTGTTGTTCATAGTTGCCCTCCATTTGTGGATCACAAAATGCATAAAAGAGAAGATGTATCCTGTCCAGTTACAGGAACATTCGTGCTCTTACAAGGGGTTTAATATCGCTATCCCTCATAGCCGAACAGATAATAAGCCAAGGACTTTACCGCGGAGCGTTTACGTGAGGACCTGTATTCCGCCTACAGATAAAATAGCAACTCTGGCGTGTGTCGGAAGTTTCTCCGTGAACAATTGAATCAGTTCTTCAAGATTCCGAAAAAGAAGGGATGCTGGATACTCTTTGTAGAAGTCGTCCGCCAAAAAATGCTCAGACCAAACATGAAGTTGCCCACGCCGTCCGATCGGCTGCGGAGGGGCTTCCGGTGGCGTCTGTGCCGCTCGTTGTCGCAGATAGCGTGCGTAATCGATGCGGTCGAACAACCCGTGGTAGCAGCTGCTATCGCTCGCGGGATAGAGTGCTATCGTGTAAGCGTTTTCAAAATAGCTTAAGGCCGCTAATGCCTTATCAAGTTGAATCACATCAGCATCGAGGGGATAGCAATTAATCACCACCAGATCTGTTTCTTTTCGAGTTGTTTCTGGTATGACTGTCTCATAGGTATCCATCGCGAAATGCGCACCTTTACGATGCGCCTTAATAAAATCACCGACAAACAGTCCACAGATTTCACGACGGCTATTAAGCACAACGTTGGCGATCATATCAAGACCGAGAACACCTGCTGCCAGTTCGGCACTGTCGCGACGATCCGGCTCATCACTCTGTCCCTCAATCACAGCGGGTCCGCGCCCCGGTGGAAAAGTATGGAAATAGAACATTGTGGTAAAACCTGCGATACCGGGGACAATGAGTTTCGCGCCGCCGCTAAAGCCAACGGAACTGTGGGGATAGATGCCACCGAGACAAATTTTAAAATCCGCGTCCGCGACGGTCCGATTCAGATACACCGGCATGCCGTTCTCAAGGTTGCCAAACGCACGGAGATCTCCACTCATAAAGTTATGATTGGTTACCTCGTATTCAGCAGCAATATCTGCACCAACCTTTTTCACTATATCTTCATCAGTGAGGGGGCGGTGGGCACCGATCCCAGCAACAAACCGAATCTCAGATTTCGGGACACCCGCCTCGGTTAACTCGCGCAAAATAAATGGAATAACTTGTGCAGCCGGTGTTGGACGACTCAGGTCATCCACAATAATAGCAGCACTCTTCTTACCTTTTGCCAACGCCGAAATCCGAGGGGTGCCGATCGGTTCGGCGAATGCGCGTTCAATTTGGGCATCAGAAAGCGCAGGCGCATCTTTCGGACCCAATACCTCTACTTCCCAACCGGTCGGAAAATTCAACGTTAGTTCTTCATCTCCGTACCAAGCGCGGGTGCTTACTGTCGCAGTATTCTTCATCGTTCCTGTTCCTCTTCAGCGTGATTGGCGTTGCATTGGTGGGAGAGTACCGCCGCGATAAAGTCTCGGAAAAGTGGATGCGGTGCAAGCGGTTTCGATTGAAATTCGGGGTGGAACTGCGAACCTACCATCCACGGATGTTCGGTCACCTCAGCAATTTCGACAAGGCTCTCATCCGGCGACAGACCGCTAAAACAGAGACCCGATGCTTCTAATTGTGATCGGTATTGGTTGTTCAATTCATAGCGATGACGGTGCCGTTCTACAATGATGGGTTGTTGATAGGCGGCATAACTTTTGGTATTCTCTTTGAGGACGCACGGATAATGTCCAAGTCGCATTGTTGCACCGAGGTCAGCAACCGCGCGCTGGTCATGCATTAAATCTATAACCGGATAAGGCGTTTCTTCATCTACTTCCGTGCTGTTTGCGTTTTTTAGTTTTGTAACGTGTCGAGCAAACTCAATCACCAGACACTGCATGCCAAGGCACAATCCCAAATACGGTATCTTATTTTCACGGGCGTATCTTGCGGCTACCAACATCCCTTCAATCCCGCGATAGCCGAATCCACCTGGAACCAGGATCCCGTCGGTGTTCTGAAAAACACTATCAAGGTTTGGATGTGCTGTGAGCGATTCAGCTTCTATCCACTCAATTTCAACGGAGGCTTCGTTAGCAATTCCACCATGCTTGAGTGCCTCTTGGACACTGATATAGGCATCGCTGCCGGTTGTGTATTTTCCAACAATGGCGATTCGGGCTTTCTGATTCGGATTTTTAAGTTTTTCAACCATGGCGACCCATTCAGCATCCATCGGTGGGCGTGCTTCGAGTCCAAGTCTTTTCAAAACGAGATGTCCCATACCTTGTCGTTCAAAATTGAGCGGGATTTCATCTACGCATTTTGTGTCCAATCCTTCAAAAATATAGTTTTCGTTAATACCACAGAGAAGTGCGATTTTCTGTCGAAATGCCTCGTCCAGCGACTGGCTGGTGCGACATAACAATAGGTCCGGTTGGACACCCAACTCTTGAAGTTTGCGGATACTGTGCTGGGTCGGTTTGCTCTTGCTTTCGCCATTCGGTAAGGTATAAATGAGAGAGACGTGGAGAAACAGTGTATTCTCACGTCCTACCTCAACTGCCATCTGACGGATCGCTTCAACAAAAGGCGGCATTTCAAAATCACCAATCGTTCCACCTATCTCTGTAATGACGATTTCTGCTTCATTATCCTTCCCAATCTGATAGATACGGCGTTTGATTTCGTCGGTAATATGTGGGATCAGTTGCACGGTTTCACCGAGGTAGTCCCCACGCCGTTCTTTTGCGATCACTTCACTATAGACGGAACCGGTAGTAAAGTTGGAATGCTTATTCAAGTCGATGCCGAGAAATCGCTCATAGTTCCCGATGTCCAGATCGGTTTCTGCGCCATCGTGGGTAACAAAAACCTCGCCATGTTGGAACGGATTCATCACACCCGCATCTACATTGAGATATGGGTCAATCTTGACGACAATCACCTTAAACCCGCGGTTGATGAGGAGTCTGCCAAGAGACGCGGTTGTGATCCCTTTACCGATACCTGAGATAACGCCGCCCGTTACAAAAATATATTTGGTCATTTTTAAATTGTTCCTTGCGGATAAGTTTGGATGTTCAGAACTCTGATCGTTTTCGTATTCGAGTCGCCTTCCACTACGTTCCAGGCTTGGTTTTTGGTATTAACCAGATTTTTCATTTTTCTAACTTACCTTGTGGATAAGTTTCAGCGGTTGGAAAGTATTCTGGTCGAGACTCCAAAATTTGTTTCACCCGCTCTAAGTCGGCAGGAACATCGACTCCAATAAGCGGCGTATCCGTTTCGACAACATGAATCGGGACACCATGCTCTAAAAAGCGCAACTGCTCTAATCCCTCTGCAAGTTCGTAAGGCGTGCTGCTCCACCGTGTGAACGCGAGAAGCTGCTCTCGACGGTAAGCATACAAGCCTACATGCCGATACACTGGGGACTTATGTAACGCTGTTTCACCGACCTGACCGGGCACCGACGCACGTGAAAAATACAACGCATCCCCCTGAAGATCCGTAACGACTTTAACAACGTTAACGTCTTGATAGTCGACAGCAGTTTCAACCCGCTGTTTTAACGTGCAAACTTGCATCTCTGGTCTGTCAATGAAAGGCTGCAGCATCAGGTCTATCTGGGCAGGTTCAAGCAACGGTTCGTCTCCTTGGATATTGGCAACAATATCACACGTCAAACGCTCTGCAACCACAGCTACGCGTTCGGTACCCGTTGCACATTCCCCTGTCATCTCCACATTTCCGCCAAAGCGAGTCACGACATCATAAATCCGTTGATCATCTGTGGCGACAATAACTTCATCTAACGTTTTTGCGCGGCACGCACTTTCGTAAACATGCTGCACCATCGGCTTCCCGAGCAGATCCGCCAACGGTTTGCCTTCAAAACGGCTTGAGGCATAGCGTGCTGGAATAATTCCTACACTTTGCAACCTTACGTTCCCTCATAACATTTTATTGTTGACACTTTTTTCTATGGGTTCCTCAAATCAGTTTAACGCAAACCGAAGTTAAAATCAAGATTTTTTTAGTTTTGGTTAGGGTCATTTAGTTTTAAAAATTATTTTTCAGTAAATTCAGTGCTTTCTTAGGATGTGCGGCAAAATATCGCATTGTTTTGCTGATCGCCTCGTGTCCGGCGAGTCGCAATATAGAGACTGTGGTGTTTCGTAGCGCCGCCATGACGGCAGGAATCGCACCGGATCGGACTTGTGATGCGTCTTCGCCGAGGACGACATCCCGGACGTAATGCGACTTATTCTCAATCGTCCAATGTCCACGGCGTAAGGTGAGCAAGTCCGCCGCCGAAGCTTTTGTAGGTTTCAGACTCGTGATGCCATAGTGTGTCTGAAGTGAGACTTCCCGTGTCCGTAGGTCTTTGCGTTGATAGGTATACTCAAAGACTTGCGAGATGCCGGGCCAGCGCAAATATGCGTTGAGGGCGGTGCTACAGGTTAATCGGCGTATTTCGAGGCGTCCATGTGCTTTATCAAGGGTCTGAACGGTATCAAGCGTTTCCTGCCATTGTTGATGTTCTGCCTGGAGTTGTTGATATGCCGAAATCCGCAAAGTTTTAGCGTCGGGAGGACGTTGAAACAAGCGTTTTATCGCCTCAAACATATCTTTCTGATTCTCCTTGACGGGTAAAACGTAGTCGCCTCCCGACGCTAAAACCGCCTCACAAAAACTTCGGCGGGTCAACAAGGCGTCGGCTGTCACGACTTTCTGAGAAACATCAAAAGATTTGAGAATCTCCAGCGAGGTCGGCAGTTCGTGAGTCTTGGCAGACATCGCTTTTTGAGTCAGAGTAATGCCAAGCTCATGAGAGACGATAGACAGCAAGTGAGTTATCTTGGCATCCTGTTTTTTACTGCCTCGTAAGGTCTTGCCATCTATGGCGACAGCCGTCAAGCAGCTTTGACCTTTCCAGTGGAAGTCCTCAAGTGCCGCAGTTGCCCAGCGTCTCAGGATTGATTCTAAGGCATCAAGGTCTAAGCGATGAAAAAGATTATACAGTGTTGCGGCACACGGGGTTTTCTTATGTCGAAAGCCGAGGGCTTTTCTCAGATGCTTGTAGGTGCGTCCGTATTCAGCAATCGCAGCATAACTGCGATACCCAGACATCATCGCAATGATGGAGAGGGCGAGGATCGCCCGCAGCGGGTGGCGTTTGCCTTTTTCCTTGCGTGGGTCTGGCAATGTTGCTAACATATCAAGCAAGTGGTGAGAAGGTTTTCTCGTCATGATCTTCACCTCAATGTTGTGGTAAACGTTTAAGGTGAAGCATAGCATGTATGGCGTGAAAACTCACGTCGTACATGCATACAAAAAAAGTAACTCATCCAAAAAACTTAAAACTAAATGACCCTGAGTTTTGGTTGCAGACCCGAATGGAAAAGTGGTAAACTGTAAGGTAAATGATTCGTTTGAAAAAAGTTAAAAAATCGTTCATCTCAAGGAGGACCTCAAAAGAATGAAACAGAACCTGAAATTTACAATGATGGATTGTAAACTAATTCCTTATCTGATGTGCCTGCTCCTGATAGGTGCTTTCTGTGTAACCCCGTTGGCAGCTTTTGCAGCGGATGTTGTAGACCCAGATTTAGTGCTTTACTTCGATTATGAGGACTTTAAAGGTGATACCGTCGTTGAAAAATCCGGTCGTGGCTACGATGGCGCAATTAACGGGAAGGTCACACAATCCAATGACGGGAAATTCGGCAAAGCCGCCCACTTCGTAACCGGAAGTTTTCTCGACTTAGATGGACCGAATATCAAACCTGAAGATATTCCGACTGAAGGTATGAGTATTGTGGCATGGATCAACGTCGAAGCCGTCGCAGATATGGCGGTTTTTAACGCACGGGCAGGTGATAATACATGGCTCGTCCATCCAGAAGCACGCGGTAGCGGCAAATTTCGCTGGCTTAATCGGAGTCCCGGTGGAGCGACTATCTTTGACATTCGCGCGGGGGATAACAAGGCGAATGAATGGCAGCATTACGCTGGCACGTTCAGTCGCGCCGATGGGAAAGCCATCCTTTACATCAATGGAAGAAATGTCGGTGAAGAAAAAGCACGCGTCGGCACGCCTATCGCAGGAGACTGGGACAACGGGGCACGCGTCGGCTATAATATTGACAATAACCGTCCCTTCGCCGGACTAATGGACGATCTCAACGTCTGGAAACGGGGTTTGACAGAGGAAGAAGTCAATACCATTATGAACGACGGTGTTGAAGCGTTTCTTGCTGTGGAAGCACAGGGCAAACTGGCAACGACTTGGGGACGGCTTAAAGCAAACTAACGAAGCTGATAAGGGCTTAAATCATTTTCCCCAGGCGCGTTCCGGCAGCGCGTCTACTCAATTTGCGCAAGCCTCGAAGTGCAAAGGACCCTTGGAAAATTGACCGATTAAATTGGAGATGCAGGAACGGGTTATGGATCTGAGGGCGTGGACGGTGGATCTGCTTCCGATGCGTTAGTCTCCGTAGGGGTCTCTGAAGGTGAACATGTGCGTAGCACTTTATCGAGATAGTCTTCCTGCGAAAGCAAATCTTGATTGGCGCGGAGACTCGCCTCATGAAACCGATAGCCATCTTCACCGAGTCGGTAGTAATATTGGAGATGTCCAGCACTGGCTGCCTGTTTCAGGTCTGCGGGTGAAATATCCAGCAGTGCCGCCGCCTCTTCCAGGTCATATTCAACCACGGCATTGCGTATTCGCATCTTTTTATCTCCATTTTGGTGTTGTAACCCGAACGGGCATGCCACTTAAAATTATACGAATGTAACAAAATAGACGGAATCCAGTTTCATGGCGCAGTATCGGTGTACAAATTATATCTTAGTCAAATCTCTGAAATCATGGCTTTTCTGTGCACTGGTTCTCTGCACTATTATAACAGGATCCGAAGCAAATGCCGAGAACTTTCTATCGAGATGGGATCAGACCCTCTTTGATCGTATCTATGATGCCCCACCCCGTCAACAACCGACATGGACACTCATGGAAGGGATAACAGAATTTGGGCATTATCGGGCAGTTATGGGGCTTTCTGTTCTCCTCATGGCATACGGTGATGAAGCACATCAGGAAACTGGCAGGCTTTTATCTTCCGCGTTCCTCGGGACTGGGCTGGTAACGTTCGGTATGAAGAGGTTAATTGGTCGGAAACGTCCCCTTGATGAGAGTTTGGGAAATCCAGCTTTTCCGTCCGGACATACATCCTTGGCGTTCAGTTCAGCAACGATTTTGGGGTATCGGTATCCGAAATGGCGGATTCCGCTCTATGTTGGAGCAGGGCTCGTCGGTTTTTCGCGTATCTATCTCGGACGACATTACACGTCAGATGTGATAGCCGGGGCAGCACTTGGAACAGTGATGGGAATGCTCGTCTGGCACAACCGCGCCACGCTGTTGAGGTGGGAGTTTTAGAAAAGCCATCAGCAGTCAGCAATCAGTCGTTTAACGCACTCCAAGTCCAAAACAACGTTTTGGACGGCTCGAAAGCGAAAATCGTCAAGTTCCAAAGTTCTAAACTTATCCGCAAGGTAAAATTAAAAAACCGCAAGGTAAAATTAAAAGATAAAATTAAAAGGTTTGACAAGAAAACACACGCAACGTAAAATATAAGCACAAAGGAGGGTGAGACTGATGAATCGTCCGAAAGATCGCATCCAGTTCCGGTATCAGCGTATAGGCGGAATCGGCATGTTTCTCTTAATAGGAACATTATTAGCAGGATGTGCTGTGCCACCGCAACCCTCAGTTGATATTTATATGGAACCTATCGCCGGACGTTTTAACGCACACATCAATCCGGAGACAGGGGCGGCAACTGTGGAAAAAAAAGGGGTTGCCGTTACCATTAAACCATTTGATGAAGTAGAACTGTTCGCACTCACCGAAGATCCGAGAGTGAATCCGTATCTCTTAGTTCAGAAGAACGGTGCCGTTGAGCCTATCTACACAGTGTTCGATATTACAGTCCATAATCGAGAAAACCGACGCGTTCTGGTTGACGACGCAGCCATCCTCATTGATAGAAACGGCGGGCAATACGCCAATCTATCCAACGATTATTTCGACGCACTCTATGATAATGTGGATCTTTCGCAGCATAACACTCGGGAAGCAGGTTATCCTTACATGCCTGTACAGGCTGGGTTACCCAGCCCCTACGGCTACTACCCTTACTACGGTCACTATCAGTCTTACATAGATGCCGAGGCACTGGAGTTGGGACGAATTGTGATAGAGGACCACATCTTTGAAGGGGCGAAGTTGTTCGCTGGCGCGAAACGGGGCGGTTTCTTAATTTTCGATCGGCTTGAGAGCGCCGCCACAGATATTCGAATTGTTGTCCCTCAAGTTCGGATTGTCCATCCAGACGGTAAAGAGGATAAATTGGAATTTAAAATTGACTTTAAGCAGGTTCTGCCGTAAAATAGGATAACCTTAATGGCTGAATACCGGTTAGCAACACAGGATTTGCTATTATTAATGAAGGGAGTACATAGTAAAATGAAGAATTGGCTTATTATATTATTGATAGTAGGGCTTATATCTGCTTCGGGGTGCCAAGACCAACAGAAAGAGCTTAAAGTCGCTGTAGCAGCGCCCTTCACAGGGAACGCGGCAGCATTTGGCGAAATGATTAAACGCGGCGCTGAACTCCGGGAAAAAGAAATCAATGAAGCCGGCGGGATCAACGGCATGAAGTTGACACTAATTTTTGAAGATGATGCCGGTAAAGATGCAGAGGCAAGCCTTGTAGCAGAACGCATCGCCAGTAATTTGCAAATCCTTGCAGTCGTTGGACACTTTAACAGTTCCTGCTCCTTGGCAGGTAAACCAATTTACCAACGCGCCGGTATTGTCGAACTATCGCCCGGTTCCACGAATGTGACTGTTTGTGAAGGAAGCGATTGGACATTCCGAAACTTGTATCGGGACGATTTCCAAGGAAAATTCATTGCTCGATATATTGACGAGGTCCTGACAGACCTCCAATCTGTTGCTGTCTTTTTTGATAATGATGACTATGGGCGAGGTTTAAGAAACGCATTCGTCGCGGAAGCCGAAAAAGTTGGGCTGAACCTCGTTGCCGATGAAGCGTATGAGCGGGATAGTACGAACTTTAAAGCACAACTCACCAGTATCAAAGCCAAAAATCCCGATGCTATTTTTATCTCTGGCCTCTATCAAGAAGCTGGCTTGATCGTCAAACAGGGACGTGAAGCTGGAATCACAGCACAGTTTTTCGGTGCCGATGGTGTGGATTCCCCCGATTTTCTCACGATCGCAGGTTCCGCTGCAGAAGGCACTTACCTAACAACGCCTTTTACCTTCGGTGCAGCCGGAGAGGATGCTCAACAGATGGCAGCCAATTTTGAAGCACTTCATGGTGCGACTCCCGATACGTGGGCGGCATTGACGTATGATGCTGTTGGAATGATTGCAGATGCCTTGGCAAAAACCTATAATCCAGAGGCATCCGTTGCGGATAACCGGAAGGCTATCCGTGACCATTTGGCATCCTTGGATACCCCCGAAGAAGGCTACAAAGGTGTTACAGGGTTAACCTATTTTGATAGGAATGGTGATACGGTTAATAAACCCGCTTACGTGAAAAGTGTGACAGACGGTCAATTTGTTGCAGCCGAGCAACAACTCCTTGAATTAGATTGATTTTAAAACGGACTTTCTTCTTACAGCAATATACAGATAGAGAAACCAGAGACTTTCTATAGCCTCAATACCCGAAGAAGAAAAATATGGCCCAATTTTTGGAACAAATTATTAACGGATTAGTGCTCGGTGGCATCTATGCACTCATCGCTGTCGGCTACACGATGGTTTACGGCATTATTCAACTGATAAACTTCGCACACGGCGAAATTTTCATGTTCGGTGCCTACATCGCACTCATGCTGATAACAGTCTTCGGTATACCGTTTTGGATAGCGTTGCCGCTGAGTATGGTTCTCTGTGCAATATTAGGCGTGCTGATGGACTTGGTAGCCTATCGTCCCCTGCGGAACGCCCCGCGTCTATCAGCGTTGATTACAGCAATAGGAATGTCCCTTGCCCTGCAAAACCTTGCTCGGATGATCTGGTCGGCTCGACCCCGTCAATTTCCCGCTGAAATTCTTCCAACAATCTTCCAAGGTCAAAATGCAATTTCACTCCCCGGTGGTGCAGCCCTACCGTATCGAGACGTGTTTATCATCCTATTGGCACTCATTTTAATGATTGCCCTGAATAGATTGATTCACCTAACCAAAATTGGTAGAGCGATGCGAGCGTGTGCCCAAAACCAGGTTGCTGCAAATCTGATGGGAATTAAAACCAATCGAGTGATTGCTATAACATTTGCTATCGGTTCTGCTTTGGGAGCGGTAGCGGGTATAATGGTAGGTCTCAGCGAAAGTGTTACGCCGACGATGGGATACTATAAAGGGGTCGCAGCGTTTGCCGCGGCTGTCCTCGGTGGAATAGGAAATGTCACCGGAGCAATGCTCGGAGGGCTCATCATAGGTGTAGCCGAAGTGTTTGGGGCCGGATACATTTCCTCAGGATACCGATTAGCCATTGCTTACATCATCATGATTGCAGTCATTGTTGTTCGTCCCTCCGGTTTACTCGGAAAATCAACAGGAAAACGCGCGTAGCATGAAAAATAAACTGACACCGAAAAATATCATCTTTGGCGTATTCGTCTGTTTTCTACCCCTCTTAATGTATGGTATAGATGCCATATCCCTTTTCCTGTCAGGTTACGATATTTACCTGGGCTTGCCAAGTGGAGATTACATGTTGCGGATTATTGTCCGTGCCTATCTCTACATGCTCCTTGCAATTGGATTGAACATTGTATGTGGGTTCACAGGGCAACTCGATCTCGGCTATGTCGGATTTTACCTGATCGGTGGCTATACAGCAGGCCTCTTAATGGCGCGGCTGGGGATGACTTACTGGATTGCACTGCCCCTCGCTATAGTCAATGGGGCTTTGTGGGGATTGTTGCGCGGAGCCCCTACGTTGCGGCTCACTGGGGATTATTTCGCGATCGTCACCTTCGGATTTGCTGAATTACTTTTCCGTATCGTGAAAAACGAAGAGTGGCTCATTGGCGGTCCGAACGGACTGGTTCGGGACATTCCGCCGCCTGCCATTTTTGGGGTCGTGTTCAATCAGAATTGGCACAATTACTACCATATTCTCATCCTGCTGACGCTGGTCATCTTTATCACCTATCGACTCCAGCATTCTCGCGTCGGAAGGGCATGGGTCGCGATTCGTGAAGATGAACAAGCAGCGGAAAGTATGGGAATTGATGTGAGTCGTTATAAGGCATTGGCATTTACAGTGAGTGCAGCGATCGGCGCTTTAGGTGGGGCATTCGTCGCACAATTCCAAGTGAATATCAGCGCACCATTCTTTGAATTTTGGGAGTCGATTTTCATTCTCTGTATGGTCGTCCTCGGAGGGATGGGAAGTATAAGGGGCGCAATGATAGGCGCAGCGATTCTTGGATCATTGGGTGAGATTCTGAGACCCGGCTTCATTATCCCATATCAATTTGGCAATGCCCGCTATCTTATCTTTGGGATCATCCTTATTCTCTTAATGCGTTTCCGTCCAGGTGGATTAACGCTCAAAAAAGCTTAAGGGTTATCAGACTGGGTCGCTACGCAACCCTTTCAAGGGTCAGCTAAGAGGTTTTCGTTTAACAGACCCTCTTGTGACTGATAGCCATCTTTCACAGATAAGCAGAATTAACGCCCCAAAGACAAATAATTGAAATCGTTCCTGATATTCGCCATCCGAACGGATCCTGAATTTCTGTTTTTCGAGCCGCGCCAAGTCTGCTGTTAACTGGGAAATCCCTGTATTTGCATGATAGTAACGACCGTTCCCGGCTTCAGCAATTTCCCGCAATTGATTTTCATCTAATGCTGTTAGGACGAGTTGTCCGTTGGCATCGCGCTTGTAAGGGGTGGTTGCCGTAGCAGCGCCCTGCGGAAGGGGAATCGGCACTGGGCGGACAGCCTTACCGATACCGACACAATAGATATGCACCCCTTCTTGGGTCGCCGTTCTTGCTGCCGTAATTGCCTCTTCACCGTGGTCCTCTCCATCTGTAAACAGAATCAGGACCTTCTGCCCTCCAAAGTCGGCATCTATCCCTGTTGTATCGTTCTGATTTGATCTGAGTCGAGTGGTGGCTGTTTCAATAGCAGTGCCGATACGGGTTCCGCTGTGGGTAAGCGTTTCGGCAGTTATCGCCTCCAAGAATTCTCTGAGAGTCGCACTATCGTTCGTCAAAGGACATACCACGAAACTCGCTTCAGCAAAGTAGAGTAATCCGACTCGGTCATCTTTAAGTGCCTCTAATAGTGAAAACATAACCTCCTTCGCGCGGGTTAATCGCCGAAGAGATGCTTCATCTTCCGCGAGCATACTCGTCGAAATATCCAATGCGAGCATGACATCTAATCGTTCCGCAACCGATTCGGGTTTAGCACCCCACTGCGGACGCGCGATTGCAAATATTAGAAGGGAAGCACTCAGCAACAATAATCCCGCTTGAACCTTGTGTCGATGCAGGTGTGCCGGATCGACATTCCTGTAGAATCGCAGCAATGCTTTCCGTTTCCGTTGCAATCCAAAAAAAAGCAACAGTATCAAGGGTGGCACTGCCCATAAAAAATGGAGGAATTCAGGATGGGCAAAACGCATTTTTAATTATTCGCAAGGCGTTAAATCAGGTATTTTGTGTATCACACGATTCTGCTCAAATCCGCCTGCGTATTTCTGCGTATTGTTGCAGGCTGCCGTCTTGGGTAAAATTGGTAGATAGCTGTCAGTGGTCAGTTAAGAGGCGAGGATAGAGTTACGAACGCGTTCAAAAATCTCAATCGCATAGTCAAGATGCGCTTTAGAAGCGATGTTAAAAGAGATACCGAAATTCTTGACTGTTACATTGGGCAAATTGGCTCGGCACTCAACAATATGGAGTGGTGTGAAGTCTCCGTGGACATCGACTCGGAAGTGGGTTGCCCTTCTTGAAGGATACATGTCAAGCCACCAGTGTCCCCCGAAAGTCATCCTAAGTTTCGCGATCCGGGGTCGAAGGGTTGCACCACACGCCTCAACGTATTCCACGAATTCATGGGCAATTTGCGAGAGTTCCTCGTTCTCCTGTAGCATCTCAATAAACAATGGGAGTGTCATAAATCGCTGTGTGGTGGGTCCATAACTTCGTTCTTCCTCCTTAACGAGCGTCCCACCGAGAACCGTCTCAGTTGCGACTAAAATTTCGTCAGGGGCGTGGTAGGAAAAATAGGAGATATAGGTGAGATCAAGCCCCAGAGCCCGTAAATATTCTGCGACCTCTAAGACACGTGTGTCTACTCCCTCAGAAACAAGCACCAATCGCTGTTTTTGATTGAATGCCGATTTCCGGATGTCGCCCGGCTCATAGCCAAAGAATTCGCTATGTAGTGCAGTGAGCGAGGAGAATTCTTTGCCCTGTTGTTGGCACCAGCGATACGCGAGCGTCTCCAACTCTATAAAAGAGAGTTGGGAAACCCCGGCGGCATACTCTAAAATTTGTGTAATTGCGGTCCGAGAGGGTTTTCCACGCTTGAGTTCAATAATCACGCAATTCCCCTGTCGATCGAGTGCCAGCAAATCAATTTTCTGTTTTGATGTGCTTAATGGCGGTTGCCTGCTGATAACACAAAGCGGTTCACCGAGGACCAGCGTTGCGTCTTTTTCAAGCAGGTCTTCGAAGTCGCGTTCCTCACCAAAACGCAAAGGTTCGAGCTTCCCAAATTTCCGGTCTTCCCAGCGATAAACTTCCATTTTTGACCATTGTCCCGCAGGTTTCCTCTATAGGAGACCTGCGCTATTGTAATTTATGTGATTTACGCTGATGATGAAATCTCCAATAATCAGGGAAATCACAGTTCTGACTTCTTCACGGAAATGAAGATATGTGCGGTTATTCTACAAATTATAGTTTAACCAACGGATACGTTCCCGATATGCCTCGACCTCTGCTGCGATTCTGGTATCATTCCAATTATTTTTCTCGCCCAAAAATTGCGCGATTTGTGGCGCTATATCAACACCTTGGCCGGGAGTCCAACCGATCCGTGTCCGTCGCCACAGGACATCTTCAAGTGTGATTGCCATTTCACCCCAATAGGCATAGAGAAGTTCAGCCTTCATGAACGGAAGAGAGGGGGTTACTAACTCCCCAAGTTCCGCATCTTCAGTGATAAATTTTTGAATCGTGCGATACCCTGCGCCATATCGCTTAACAAGACGCTCCGCATCCGCACCTGATGCCTCCCCGATTGCATTCGGCAATGGATGCGTGGCAGTTTTACAGGCGCGTGGGACCTTTAAAAATGCGGCAAGATGGTTCACGGTCTCCTCCGCCATCTGACGATGTGTGGTGAGTTTTCCACCATAGAGATACGTGATCCCACTTAGGCTCTCTGTAATTAAATGCTCCCTTGAAACAAAACCAGTTTTTGCGAATCCGTGCGAATGCCGGTTCACCGCGATGAGCGGTCGAGTACCAGCATAAGCGGCAATGATAGTATCCTTGTTGAGCCTCTTTTCTGGAAAGATTCGCTGTGTTTCTGAGAGCAGATATGTCACCTCATTCGCTGATGGGCGGACTGATGCTAATTCCTCTTCCGGTGTTGTTTCAGTTGTGCCAACAATGGAGGTATTGTGAGCACCGGGTAGAATAAAAATGACTCGCGGATTACGTCTCTGCTGTTTGTTCACTTGCGTGAAGGTTATCAGACCGTAGGCATTGTCGCCCTCTTTTCCATAGCGCGGCAAAAGGAGATGGATACCTTTCGCGTTTTCTGTCAATAAGCGCGAGGTGCCGTCGTAACTCGGATCTTTACGCCATATATGGTCGCTCCAGGGACCCGTTGCCGATACAATTTTTCGTGTCGAAATCTCAAAACGTTTTCCAGAAATAACATCTTCAGCAACTATTCTGTAAATCCCGTTCTCGGAATTGGCAGTCTCCGGTTTTCTCACAAAATCGAGAAAACGGACGTAGTTTGCGACAATCGCTCCGTGTTGATGGGCATCCTTGAGGGTCGCGAGGGTCAACCGAGCATCGTTGACCATACTATCCCATAGCAGGACACACCCCTTTAAGGAATTTGTGGCAATAGGTCCGACAAGATGCCGTATCTTTCGGACATCGCGAATCGCTATTGATTTCTCCGTTTCATCCGTTTTAGAGAGGCAATTGTAATAATGCGCAGCGAGTTGCATGCCTGTCAACGGATACGGATCACCTTTGTAGCAAAGAAGTGCTAACGGGATTGACTTCACAAGATTCGGCGCAATCCGGCGGAGGATTTCGCGTTCCCGACGTGCATTTTTGACGAGTTCAATGTCCCGCTTAAGCAGATAACGAAAACCCCCATGGACGAGTTGGGACGTAGCACTACTCGTTCCGTTCGCAAAATCGCCTTGTTCAATCAAGCCTGCTTTGATACCACCGTTGAGCGCGAGGTCCCGGATTAAACCCGCACCGACGATACCACCACCGATGACTAAAACATCTAACGGTTCAGTCTTGAAGATTTCTATATTCTGGGTACGCGTCCGAGCTGAAAATTCCGTGTTTTTAATTACCGACCTCCTATTATCAAGTGACTGTGTAAAGAGACTTTGCGAATAGCGTCCAGAATTCCTGACACAGCACCTGCCACAGGTTCTGTCAACAACGGTAAAAATATAAGCTGCGAACAGGCCTTTTCAGTCACAGGTAAATCCCCTGGAGTGTATGTTTCAAATTCCCCACCCATATCGTTGGTGCAGAGTGCGCCGCGACCCTCCGTGTATATATCAAGTCCTTGTGTGAAAAGTGGTAAGGTATGCAGGAGCGGATATGGATTGCTATTCGTCGGAAACCTGCTCCCAGAAAATACAGGCACACCGTCGCCAACGACAAGTGGGTAAGGGTTATTGTTTGCCAAAACACCCTCTTTTCGGAGCGCATCGGCAAATACGGGTGCCGGGAGCCCATGCATCTCTTCTGCGTGATAGTGGATAGGAAATCCAAAGAATCCCGCTGGTTCAGCACCTGAATATGTTTCAACAGGAGAAACACCCGGAATTTCGCGCAACCCATCGGAGATTCTTTGAATATAGGCACGGCGGTTTGCATTGAGATTATCAAGTTTCTTCAGCTGCACGGAAGCAATACCGATTGCGAGTGGATGTGCACGAAATTTGACACCAAGTCCCATCGGTGGGAGATGCGTATAGCGTAGTTCTTCTATCGTCTCACCAACGACATTGGCAGGACGATTGACTTGTCCGAGTAGACAAGCCCTCTCAAAAACCGTGACATCGTGGGTGGCAAGCATTCCACCCTCACCCCCGCTAATGGGTTTACTTCCTTGCAAACTCCACGCTCCAGCCTGTCCAATGCTACCACACGGTACACCTTTGTAGGAGGCACCATGTGCGTGGGAACAATCCTCTATGATCGGGACCCCTGTCTCTGCGCTGAGTGCCATAAGCGCGTCCATATCACACACATTGCCCCACAGATGCACCGCCACAATCGCCTTGGTTCGTGGTGTAATGCGCCGTCGGACATCAGCAACATCAATTAACAACGTCCTCGGATCCACTTCACAGAAAACCGGCTTTGCCATCAACGTCAGCGCCGGTGTAATTGATCCCATCCATGTATAGGTCGGACAGATAACTTCATCACCCGGGCCGACCCCAAGTCCAAACATTGCGCTGTGGAGTGCCGCTGTGCCATTGGTGAGACTCACAGCAAATCGGGTCTGGTAGCGTTCACACCAGGTTCGCTCAAATTCTTGAACAGTCGGGGATATACCGGAGAGTTCATTCCGAAGCGTCATCTCGTAAACGACTCGCGCCTCTTCTTCTGTGATCTGGCTCCACTGTTCCAACTTCGGATAGGGCGCATCAGGCGTTTTTTCAAACACTGGAGTTCCACCCAAAACAGCAGGAAGATCAGGGGCGGTGGACTCATTTTCAGGACGAGATAACTTTGCTCTGTTTGTCTCCATAGCGAATCATTCCTGCCTTTTTCCTAATCAATGCATTGTTTTAATCCGACACCTGTGTTATGCTAACAGGTATATGGCTCGGAAACCTAATATCACGTATAATACCATGTTTTTTAGGCTTTTGTCAAATTTCAGCAGTTTTTGAACTGTTAACACTTGCGTTCCTCTACAGCATTGCACCCCCATGAGGTGCTTAAAGGGAATTCCTTTGAAGTGCTCCAGCGGAGAGCAATGTCTATAGCGACCAGAATCCCATAATTAAAAACCTTGAATATCCAAAAAGTGTTCGCCTCCCTGTTGCGGAACAAAGAATCCCAGGCCAAACATTTGTTCGTGAGTTTTATACCCTCGCTCCTTGCGATTGTTGGGTTTTTTCTTTTATGTGGGCTTGTGCTTCAGATACGCGGACAGGATCCGCTGGAATTCTATACTATTATCCTTGTGAGTGGGTTCGCGAGTTTTGACGATTTCGGCTATGTCCTGTTTAACGCAACCCCACTTATATTTACAGGACTCGCTGTCGCTATCGGATACAAAAGTGGGCTATTTAATATCGGTTGCGAGGGGCAACTCTATATCGCAGCGTTCGCTGCGGCATGGATAGGCATACACCTGAACCTTCCGTCTTTTCTGTTAATCCCTTTCTGTATAGGTGGCGCAATGATTGCCGGTGCTGGATGGGGTGCGATTCCAGGACTCTTAAAGGCGAGGTACGGCGCGCATGAAGTTATCAACACCATCATGATGAATTTCATTGCATTCGCCCTCATGAATTATCTTGTCACCTCCGTCTACCAAGAACCGGGTCAGATGATTCCACAAACACGACAGATTCACGAGGCGGCACGGCTCCCACGGTTGGCATCTTTCCTCCCCGTTCTCCCACAAAGTAATCCACTAAACGTGAGTTTCTTGCTCGCGTGTGGGTGTGCTGTATGTTGTTATATCTTCTTAACGTATACCCGTTGGGGATACGAACTTCGCTTGGTAGGAAATGCCCGAGATGCTGCAGCTTACGGCGGCATAAATCCAGGGACTGTGACAATATGGGTGATGGCGTTGAGTGGTGCGATTGCGGGGTTAGCAGGTGTAGCGGAGGTCATGGGATACCGCCACCGATTTTTGGATAATTTCTCATCAGGGTGGGGGTTTACTGGGATCGCAGTCGCACTGTTAGGCAGAAACAATCCTTTCGGCATCTTAGCTGCCGCTATCCTGTTCGGATCGCTGAACAAGGTTGCCTTAGATATTGAAATTTTGCTGGAAGTCCCGCGCGGTCTATTTCTCGCGGGTCAAGGCATGCTAATTATCTGGTTAGTTAGTATAGAAAGTATTTCTCGAAAAAAGGCGCGTTAGGAACTCTCTTATTAGATTTGAGAATGTTGATAGTCCTTTCCTTAAACCAAACTTGTAGCCTGCAACAATACGCAGAAATACGCAAAAATGCCCAAGCAATACGCAGAAATACGCAGAAATGCCCAAGCAAAGACCCCAAGCAAAAACACCCCAAGCAAAAACACGCAGGGTTTTTGATAGGGTATTTCTGCAGGTCTACGGAGAGGCACTTTATCTATCAAACCTACCTGACCGAACCGCAAGGAAAATTAAAAGAATGATTCCAAGTACTTTACGACTGGCAACACCCCTGGGATTCGCCGCCCTCGGCGGCATTTATTCCGAACGCGCCGGAGTCATCAACCTCGCGCTTGAAGGTATGATGCTCATCGGGGCGTTCGGTTACGTTATCGGAACACAGGCTTCAGGGTCAGTATGGATCGGACTGCTTGTAGGGATAGGTTTTGCGTTAGCATTGGCACTGCTACACGCTGTCGCAGCGGTTACTTTTCACGCAGATCAGATTGTCACAGGTGTCGGTATCAATATCTTAGCGTTAGGAATTACGGAATACCTCTTACCGACGACTGAACAGGTAGGCGGTCTTCCACACTGGAAATTGCCATTTATCGGTACGTACAGTTTCGTCGTCTACTTGTTACCGGTGTTGATGGTGGCGAGTCACATCCTCCTTTTTAAAACCCCATGGGGGTTGCGGCTGCGCGCAGCCGGTGAATCAACAGAGGCACTCGCCGCACTCAGCCTGAGTCGAGCGAAATGGCAATATATTGGAGTCCTCCTCAGCGGTATCTTTGCAGGCATCGGCGGCTGTTTTTTGGCATCTGAGGTACACTATTTCACAAAAGGGATGACAGCAGGACGCGGTTATCTCGCACTCGCAGCCGTCATTTTCGGAAATTGGCGACCCTTGAGCGGCATCGCAGCGTGCTTTCTCTTCGGATTCGCCACCGCTTTAGAACTCGCGAACCGATGGAACATCCCTGGACAATTGTTGAACAGTTTACCATATATCCTAACAATGGTTGTCCTTGCCGGATGGGTAGGAACATCACGCCCGCCTGCGAGTTTGGGAAAGATGCAATCGTAGACTTCTGGAATACGAACGAAACCCAACAATTCAAACGGCTTAGGTCTCGTCTCCCTCATCCACAAGCCCATGGTAGCTGCCGTGGCGGCTGTAATACCCATAGGACTTGGCGTGCTTCGGATTGATCATGTTGCAAAGTACACCGATGCCTTTCATCGGGAAGGCTTCTGTCAAATGCCGGACGCCAGTAAGCATATCAAAGCGTCGGGTCTTCGTGATGTCAAACACATAGACAATCGCATCAACGATGTTTGCCAAAATCATCGGATCAGCGACGGCACGGACCGGTGGCGAGTCGATGACAATCACATCGTACTCCGATTTTGCAAACTCCAGCCAATCCGTCATCATTTCCGAGTTCAGAAGTTCAATAGGATTTGGGGGCACAGTGCCACTCGGCACAAGATGCAAATTAGGAATATCGGTTTGCTTGACCGTTGTGTGGAGGATGTCGTCCCGGTTTTCTGAGTTTAAATGGATAAGGACTTCGCTCAATCCCGGTTTACGAGCATCAACGCGCGCAATAGGAAATTCAGCGTCAGATGTCTCCCTCACCTCTTCCGCCTGAGCAGGTGGGTCTCCTGGAAAAGTGTTATGTTGAGAGGGACGACGCATGTCCGCATCAATTAGTAAAACTTTATTTCCCCTTTGTGCAAGCGCGACAGCAAGATTCGAGGAGATCGTGCTTTTCCCTTCGCCCCGAGTCGCACTCGTAACAAGAATCGTTCTCACGGGTGCCCCTGGATTCAGAAACGGCAGCTTCGCTTGTAGGACCCGAAATGCCTCAGCGGATCGTGATTGCGGCGCATCGTGGACAATCAGGGGGAGTCGGTACGTATTGCGCTTTTTGATGGAGGGAAGGACGCCAAGGAAACTTGGTGATTCGGGTAAGGCATCCAATTGCCGCACCGCATCTTCTAAACGGAGATATGTATCGTCGAAGTAATTTTTCGCGACAGCATAAGTAAAGCCGAGCAGCATACCTACGAATGCCCCTAAAGCGAGATTCAGTTTTAGGCGGGGCTTCAACGGTTCTTCGGGGGCCCGTCCCATATCTAAAGTTTTGATACTCTCTGTGCGCGCCTGTGCGAAAATTTCCGCCTCCCGCAACTTCGCTTCTAAAGCCGCTGCTTGTGTCGTATAAATTTCAATATCCCGCTTGAGGCGATAAAACTGCAATTGCGTCGGGGACCAACTCCCCAGTTTCTCAAGGTGTGCGGCGATTTTGGCAGCGACCTCTTCCTTCTGTCTTTTGAGACTTATAATAGCCGCTTCCGCCTCATTCACCTTCTCTGTGAGTACCTGATGGAGCGGATTGTAAGCAGAAGTTGTACTTTTTATATCTTTTTCTTCTGTATCAAGGCGTGTTCGCGTCTCTTTTATTTTTTGATCGATCGCCGTGACTTCAGGATGCGTTTCATCATACTTCCCCAGCAGTTCCGCCCGATCGATTTCATATTGATTTAAACTATCTTGTAACTTGGAATGCGAAGGGTTCCGCGCAATTGTTTCTGAGACGATATTCTCTGATAATTTCTCCAGCTCTGCCTGATAGGTCCCCAATCTAAATTCGGCACTTATCAAAAGATCTATCAATTCATTTTCTTTCACTTGAAGTGCCAAAATTATCTGCGCTTGTGTTCCACCCTCCGCATTCAAGGTAATCTCTGGGTACTCCTGCTGAAACTGAAAGAACGCCTCTTCAGCTGTTATCAGACTCTCTTTCATCTGATTCAACATCGTCTGTGGGAGCGGTTTTTCCCACCACTGCATTCTTTCAGCCGCTTCCGCTTCAACGACTGCTTGGAACACAGCCGCAATTCTATTGGCTATATTCTGTGCGCGTTCCGGTGTCCGCTGTGTCACAGTAACAGTAATGACACTTCCATCGGGTGTTTCTTCAACCTTTAGCTCCTCGTCAATAAGCGTTTTGGTGAAGAAGTCTTCCCACTCAGTGAGGGTGAGTTCGCCCTGTTCTGTCGCCTCCTGATTAAGTGTAATATTCAACAAATCCGCAAGCCACATAACAAACCGTCCACGATGAACAGGCAACGGATCCAAGAGTCTCTCTTCTCTGAGTTGACGGATAGCCGGTGCAATCACGAGGTCTCGCGATTGTATTTGTGCTGCATAAGCCCCCAGAGATGGACTGCCCAATAATCCAGATATCGGCAATTGTGAAAGTAGCGGAGAGGTGGGTTGACCGTCTAAGACGCGAAGCGTTGTTTCGGATTGATAAACCGGGGAAGTCAGGTCGGTTATGAGAAACGCCCCAAAAACGGAGAGCAAGAAAATGAGAAGGGCACTCCATTTATGCCGAAAAAGGATCCAAAAATAGTCTGATAATCGAATTTCTCTGACTTCTTCAAAGTGCCTATCGCTTGTTTCTGGCATCTCTAACCTCTTTAATGACTGACCGCTATCCTAATTGTATCTCAGCAGAACTGTAACGAGCAAGTTCACGAAAGATGTCGCGAAGGTAATGACGCGCCAGTCTAAACGGGTTCTTTCACGGACTCTCAGCTGATCCTGCGGGTTCAAGTAAACATTTGAGTGCATCTGGTTGAAGTCCAGTTCTTCCTCTGTCCCATCTGCCCGCGTGATTAAACATTTTTTCGGATTCGCCCGTTCCTCGTTGAATCCACCTGCCATCGCAATGGCTTGACCGAGCGACACCGGTTCAATAATCACATATTGCCCCGGTTTCTCGACAGCCCCCGTGACACTAATTTTCGCTTCCGCCAACGGGACATACAACGTATCCCCGGGGCCCATCGTTGCCTCAGCATTCTCTACAGCAAGATCCACTAAAATTCGTTCTTTATTGGTTATGATTTCTGACTTGTGTAAATTCGCGAAATCAGTCCTTGATCCTCCGGCGATTTTCAACACCTGACTCGCCAGAACCTGCGGTGCTGTTATAGGATAAACACCTGGAGCCACCACTGCACCTATGACACGCACCGGGCGTTGCTGAAAGACCGACGGGATGAAGATGGTATCGTGGTCCTTCAAAGGAATATCGGGGCCCCCTGCACTGATGAGCTGCAGGTAATCAACCTTCTTATGGAGTTTTCCAGCCCGCCAGATAGAAATGTCCGTCAGATCCGCAGCTTCATAGTTAATACCAGCAGATGCGAGGGCTTGAAGGAGATACACCTGTCCGACTTCAAAGACATGGAGATTCCCCCGGGCACGAAGTTGGACTGCTCCGAACACAAGAATCGTTCGTTTTGGACGCATGAGCGTTACAAACACACGTGCTGTCGGGAGATGCTTGGAAAAAGCGGACTGCATCGCCGCTTCCAGTTCAGAAACTGTGAGATTCACTGCCTTGATAAGCCCAATCAGCGGATAGGAAACATAACCATCTTGTTGAACTGGAACAGGCACGCGCTCTTTGCTATATTCAGGATAGCCGTCCACAGTGACGACAAAGCTGTCGCCAATTTGCAATTTATATGTAGATAATTCCGACTGTGGTTCTTGTGATTTAGGTTGTGGAGCCTTTGATGTAGATTCTGGCGGTGTAACCTTTGTGTCAATGGTCGGATTTTCGGTGGGGGAATCCGCCGCGGAAATGAGTCCGGGAAGACTCAGGTGTAACACACTCAGCAAAAGGAATATAAATCTTTTAAGGGAAAGTTTTGGGGACTCCCATACGCCACCCAAAAATTGATTTCGTAAAGCAGATACGTTCATGAAATTTTTTAATTTTTCCTTGCGGTTCGTTGCGGTTCGTTGCAGGCTGCTACTCGGTGTTAATTTTTATATCGTTGAATATTTTAACAGACATTCGCGCAAAAGGCAAGGGAAATCACATTTCCAAACCTATAGGTTGTTCGCAATACGGATCTCTTCATTGCTAAAGGCTTCGTCATGCCATTCAGCGATACGCCATTCATTGTTTCGCTTTTCAAAGATAAAGAGGTTATCCCCCTCGGCGTACACACCACCAAATCCACCTTCAAGCGCGTGTCCATCGGATATGAAAAGTTGGATTCTATAGTGATTCCGGACTTCTGCCTGATTGCCATCTTCATTCATAGTAATCTCTGGTGGGACAGAGAGTTCTATCTCAATATCCTGAAACTTTTCAAAAACCCGAGTGGCAGCGTCCCGCTCCTGCCGAATATCATCAAATTCCAAATCGTCTGTCTTATCTCCATCTGTCCCCCAATCGGAGACATAGAGGAAACCCTCTTCCCAGAAAGTGTTGATATAAGAGTTGACATCCTCCGTCTCATACCCTTGCCGCCATTGATCTAAAACTTTATTGATTTGAAGGAGTTCTTCAGGCGGTACCTGGCCGACTTTGTCAGCGTTCCCACACCCCATAAAACTTATGAGTAAGATGAGTACGCCGGTGACTTTTGCAAAAACGCTGAACATAATAATCAAATATCCTTTTTATTTCATATACTGATTCCATTTTCCATCTTTAGTTGCAAACCGATGCCGTCTCCTTCAAAAAATTTTGTTGATTGTCTTCTGTGTTATGTTTATCAAGTTTCGGTATTTACCACGGGGACGGACGCGGAACCTCCTTCTTATCCCACAAATCCTTGAAGATCGAGGAAGCTTAATTCTGACAACTATTTTAATGTGTATTGCTTTAACCTATGGATTTATGATAATATAATGGTGTGAACTTAAAAGCCGTTTTTGAACAACTTCAAGGCAAGCGGGTCGTGATTATCGGCGATGTCATCTTGGACAGATATGTCTGGGGGGATGTGAAACGAATTTCGCCAGAAGCCCCTGTTCCAGTGTTTGAAACGACGACAGAGAAGACCGGATGTGGTGGCGCAGCGAATGTTGCCCAAAATGTTGCCAGCTTAGGCGGCAACGCAACGCTGGTCGGGGTCATCGGTGAGGACAGGGAAGGCGAAAAGTTAGTCCAGATGCTAACCGAAACGAATCTCGTTACGACCGGGGTCTATGCGGATCCGCAGCGACCGACAAGCACAAAAACACGCGTCATTGCCCGTGGCACCACGCCCTTTCCAGATCGGGAACGGGATTCGGGACATCACCTGCTCCGTATTGACAGGGAATCCAAACAGGAAATCTCGCCGCAGATACGAGAACACCTACTGGACACTATCGCTGCGCAGCTGCCAACAAGCGATGCAATTATCTTTGCTGACTACGATAAAGGGGTCGTCACGCCTCAGCTCATCAAGGATGTTATGAAACACGCCAAATCTTACGGTATCCCCATCATCGTTGATCCCAAGCAAAACAACTTCTGGCACTATAAAGGTGTAACCGCCGTTACGCCGAACCACAAGGAAGCAAGTGCCGCTGTCCATGAAGAAATCACGGATGTGTCCGATCTCGTCGCTGTTGGTGAGAAAATTCTGGACAGATTGTCCCTCAAGGCGTTGCTAATTACCCGCGATGCGAAGGGTATGTCTCTGTTTCACCGTTCGGCAGATAGTATCGTAAAAGCAGAGCATCTCCCACCCCATTCAAACATTGTGACAGATGTTACAGGGGCGGGGGACACGGTTGTTGCCGCTTTCACACTCGCGCTCGCAGCCGGTGCTGAATTTCGTAGTGCTGCGGTGCTGTCTAACCTCGCAGGTGGGATAGCCGTTGGTAAGATGGGGTGTGCGACCGTTACACCAAAGGAGTTGCTGCACGAAATTAAAAAATGAAGACTATTTTTCTCGATAGAGATGGTGTTATCAACCGGAATCCACCCAATAAAGGCTACGTCCGGAAATGGGCAGAATTCACCTTCATTCCGAATTCCCGGAAAGCGATCCGAGAATTAACAGAAAGCGGTTATCGAATTATTGTGGTAACCAATCAATCAGGGATCGGGAGGGGCCTCTATTCAGAGGAAGATTTAGCGGATATTCACTCACGAATGGTCGCCGAAATTAGCAAATCAGGTGGAACAATTGATGCTGTTTATTACTGTCCACACCGTCCCGATGCCGGATGTGAATGTCGAAAACCGAAGCCGGGTATGTTAATGCGCGCTGCCCGTGAACACAACATTGAACTGGAAAATGCCTATTTGATAGGGGACTTTTCTACAGATATCGAAGTGGGACAGCGTGTTGGTGCCACGACGTTTCTCGTTTTAACAGGACTTGGACAGGAGAGTTATTACCACTACATTCGCACGAAACCGTGTTGGCGTGCGGATCAGAACGGACACCGTCCCGATAAAATCTTCACAAATCTTTACGCAGCAACGCGCTGGCTGATAGAACGTGAAAAAATGAACCGTGCGAAATCTTGATCAGTATACGTAAGCGCAACCAACGGGCGCGCTGGGTGTACGCAAGGGATCGCTTTCAATACAACCCGCCTGACCGACCCGCAAGGAAAAATTAAGAGAATGATTCTTGAAAGAATAGAAACCCGGGCAGCGCGCTCGGGTGTTATCGGGCTTGGATATGTCGGACTGCCGCTTGCCGTTGCGATTGCGAGTGCAGGATTCCGAGTTACAGGCATTGATATCTGTTCAGAAAAAATAGAACGGTTGAAACAGGGCATCTCCGACGTTCCTGATGTGACTAATGCAGTGCTTGCCCCCCTTATTGCGTCCGAGCAGCTGCAGGTAACAACAGACTTTTCTGTGCTACACGAATTGGACACAGTTAATATCTGTGTGCCGACCCCTCTGCGGGAAAACCGAACCCCCGACATGCAGTTTATCATCGCTGCAGTTCAACAAATTGCGCAATACCTCCACCCCGAACAACTGATTATCCTCGAAAGCACCACCTACCCCGGCACTACCGAAGAGGTCGTGTTGCCGGAACTCAACGCCCAGTTTCCTGGTACCCTACAAGTAGGACGTGATTTCTATCTCGCCTACTCACCGGAACGGATCGAGCCGGGAAATAGTACCTACTTCGTGACAAACACCCCTAAAATTATCGGGGGTGTCACCCCACAATGCACCCACGTCGCGAAAACCTTCTACGTACAGTTCATCAGTAAGACACACACAGTCTCTTCTCCTCGGACAGCAGAGATGGTCAAACTCTTAGAAAACACGTTTCGGAGTGTCAACATCGGCTTAATTAATGAGGTCGCGCTTATCTGTGACCGGATGGATCTCGATGTGTGGGAAATCATTGATGCCGCTGCGACAAAACCGTTCGGATTTATGCCGTTCTATCCAGGTCCTGGACTGGGTGGACACTGTATTCCAATTGATCCGCATTATCTCTCTTGGAAGGCACAGATGTATCAGTATCACGCTCGATTTATTGAGCTCGCTACCGAAATTAACAGTGAGATGCCGAAATACGTGTTAGACAAAATCATCCATGCCCTGAATCTTCAACGTAAACCCTTGAATGGAGCGAAACTATTAATCTTAGGGATCGCTTATAAAAAGGACATCGGCGACATCCGCGAATCGCCCGCACTCGAAGTAATTCGTTTAATTCTTGACAAAAAAGCGGAATTCCTATATCATGACCCCTATATAAAAGACTTGTCTCTTGATGATACAGAAATCTATCACTCAGAACCGCTAACAGTAGCTCTTGTAGAAAGTGTTGATTGTGTTGTCGTCCTAACCGATCATACTGCTATAGACTACAACTGGCTCGCCACACATGCCCAACTGATTGTTGACACACGCAATGCAACGCGCGGTGTCAAGAAAGGACAGGAAAAAATTATCAAAATTTAATTTTTAATTTATGGCCCTCTGGGTCGCTCTCCATTTCATTACGAGCGGGTTTTTGCTTGGGGATTTCTTCAGCTTGAATACGAAAATCGTCAAAGTACAAACAGTGTTACTTATCCGCAAGGTAAAATTAAAAAATCCGCAAGGTAAAATTAAAAATCGGAGTATAATAATGTCAAATCCAGACCTAAGATTTCATATACAGCGCGACCAACTCACGTGGTTTCTCGACCTACTTTTAAATGAAAGAGAAATTTTTCAATTGAGTGCCTCTACTGGCATCGTTCTCGATGTGGACCGGTTGTATGCCTTATCAAGACGAGAATTACTCGTAAATTTAGCTGATGTGTTTTTGGATGTCGTTGGCACAACAAAATCTGAACTAAAAAATCCAGAGACTTCATTAGTCAGTCAATTTCTTACTGAAAAAGCACAAGCTGCGATCTCCCGAGTCGGGTATATGGAAATCTCAGAAATCGAAACGTTTTTCAAAACGTCTGATGTCCTCATAGAAGGCGGCGATTTTGGCGAAGTCGTCTGGGCACTTCTCACTGACCAGCGGACCGCAGTCGCTGAACACGGCTATAAACTCCTCAACACAACATACGAATCTATAGAAGTGGCGCATACAAATGGAAGCGGAAACGTCCATACTATGGATCCATTGGAAAGCATCGAGGCTCAGCCCGTTTACGACCCGGAAAGTGGACTGCAACACGCAGACGCCCCTGACCAAGATCTTGAGCATCTTGAACGACAACTGGCAGATTCTAAAGCAGACTATACCTCACTTGAGCAAAAACATAACCGGTTAGATCAACAACGCGCCCTTCTATTAGAGGAAAATAGGGGATTAAAAACAAAAGCAGAGGAAGTTCATGGAAACGAAAAACGATTGAAGGCTCTTGAACAGGAAAATCACATACTTCGTGAACAGGTTGCACAATATATTGAAGACACCGCCGAACTACAACACCTTACCGCCGAACATGAACGCCTCCTCGCTGAAAAGGACCAGATGACAGAACAACTCAGAGAATATGAACAGATTAAGGCAGCCAAGGAGAACTTCACTACCGATCTCAAGTTGGTTGAGGAGGCAGTCTACAAAGGGCATCAAGGCCTCGAAGACTTTCAAACAACGCTTGACAACCATTTCGATATTTTGGAAAACAGCCATCAGGCGGCACGCGGTGCCTTGAATCAGATTCGTCAAACGCTCGCTTATCTGGATACGCAAGAAGCCGTGGAAGGTCAGGGTCCCTACAATCTAACGACGGAGCAACCCCGTGTTGGTGTGTTTGTTGATGTTCAAAACATGTTTTATGCCGCTAAGGATCGATTTGGACGCAGGGTCGATTATATCAAACTCCTCGATCTGATAGTCGGACCCCGGTATCTCATGGTAGCCTACGCCTATGTCGTCCAGATACCCGAAATCAACCAATCCAGTTTCCTGTCCCTTCTTGAGCACAACGGTTATACGATTAAGAGCAAAGACTTGCGTCTGCGCGGCGACGGGTCTGCAAAGGGAGATTGGGATGTCGGCATTGCAGTGGATGTCGTTTCAATGCTCGGTTCATTGGATGTCGTCATTTTGGCAAGCGGTGATGGCGATTTTTGTCCGCTTGCTGAGCTTATCAAACAACAGAATAAGCGTGTGGAGGTCGTCGCTTTTGAGCATAATACCTCCATGGATTTACAACAAATCGCCGATCAGTTCTTTCCAATCGGGGACGAGTTGCTCATCTGATTTTTAATTTTTCCTTCAGGAGCCCCCAAAATTAAAAGCCTTCTCACTATCCTTTCTGTGCTTATTGTAATCGACGTGGCAAGCGCGGAATGGTCATCCTCAGCGACAGAAAATCTTCCATTATGCACCGCACAGAACGAACAACACTTTCCTGCCCTCGTTACGGACGGGCAAGGGGGTGCTATCGTGGCATGGAGCGATGCCCGGCACGCGAACCGTGATATTTTTGCACAACGCATCAGCGCGACCGGTGACGTTCAGTGGGAGGTGGACGGTATCCCAATTTGCGATCTACCATCTTCGCAAAGTTGGCCCCTCATTGTCAATGATAACGAGGGAGGTGCCATCCTCGTTTGGGGGGATACTCGGCACGGTAATCAGGACAGTTACGCACAGCGTATTGACGGTAACGGAAACAAAGTGTGGGATCCCGAAGGTATACCTGTCTGTACGCATCCTACATTGCAAGATGATTTGAATGCTATCGCTGACGGTAAAGGGGGCGTAATTGTTGTATGGGAGGATTGGCGGAACGGAAATCAAGATATTTACGCCCAAAGAATCGACAGTGCTGGAAACCCATTGTGGGAAGCGAACGGTGTGCCTGTTTATAGGGGCAATGGTGATCAGTATGATCCGGTTCTCATCGCCGATGGACAAGGGGGTGCTATTTTCGCATGGTGGGACATCAGCACTCCGGACTGGAACATTTTCGCACAACGGCTGTCAGCAGACGGGCATCAGATGTGGAATTCCGCCGAGGGGCCAGTTCCCGTCTGTACCGCGACCGGCAACCAAGGCGCGCCAGTTGCTGTCAACGATGCGAGTGGCGGTGTATTCTTCGTCTGGTCGGACTATCGCAATGACCCGAATTTTTATACGACTGCGCAACTATACGCGCAACGCATAACCGCTGAAGGACACGTCCTATGGGAAAAGGACGGCATCCCAATCTGTGAACTGCCTATCAACCAACAACAACCCTATTGTGTTCCTGACGGGAGTGGCGGTTTCATCGTTGTGTGGTGGGACGAACGGGATATTTTTGCTGACATCTATGCCCAACGTATCAACGAAAATGGCGAAGCATTGTGGAGCGACGAAAACGCACACTTCCAAAAGGGAGGTATGCCTGTTTGCACTGGCGCGGGAGTTCAACGTCTCCCTCAAATCGTAACGACTGAGGAACCAGCGGGAACCATCGTTTATTGGTTAGATTATCGAGAAGATTTTGGTGATTCGACAGAGGATGCGATCTATGCACAACGGCTTGATGCCGATGGGAAGCCACTTTGGGAAATTAACGGTATCCCTGTCTGCCATGCACCGAAAGAACAAATCACCCCTCAAGCTGTATCTACGAGTGGGAACGCGGCAATCGTCGTCTGGAGCGATGCACGTGGACCGGATTACGACATCTATATCCAGCGTGTGCCTTAACGAAGGAAAAATTAAAAAATGATAAAACGTACGCAACGTGCTCCTGCAAAACGTGCAATCATCATCGGGATGGATGGCGCGAGCATGGAACTGGTCAAAAACATGATTGATTGGGGATACACCCCCAATATGGCGAAATTGCTCCAGACTGGTGTTTATCGCCCGATGATCGGGGTATTTCCAACATTGACACCACCAGGATGGACTGCGCTCTCTACCGGTTCATGGCCCGGCACACATAAGGTAATGGACTTTAACATCCGTGCCATCGGAGATCGCCTCGATAAAACGGTGTGGGGTATTAATACCGGCTTATGTCAATCTGAATACCTCTGGAACCTCGTAGAACGGGTAGGTGGGAAACCGATTCTGGTGAAATGGGAAATGTCTTGGCCCCCCACCGTCACGACGGGCATTCAGGTCGAAGGGACGGGACCAGGTGTCTCGAACCACCATCAGGTTGCTGGGTATCATCTCTTTGTCGCAGGAAAATGGGCGGCACGGCCTATCGGGGGACAGCGGGACCCTGAGACGCTTGATCCGAGCGCATTACAGGGGGTTCAGCACATTGATCCGGTCACTATTGAACCGATTGAAGATGGGGAATGGGAGGCTCTGCCCGATTCGACAGAACCAGCGCGGGAGGTCGTCCTCACAATTCGACCCTTGGCGCGCGGCAGAGAAGATGTGATGCCCTCCGTCTATTCCGAAGGTGAGGCTTCCGATGAAACACGTATTCCCAAACCATTTTACGGGTTGATTTACGCCTCTGGCGATAAAGGTTATGATCGAGTTCGGATCTGTCGGAGTCGGTCTGGAGACAATGCGGTTGCGGATCTGGGGGTCGGTGAATGGAGTGAGTGGTGGCTGGATACCTTTGAAATTGATGCGGCTGACGTGGAAGGTTACGTGCGAATGAAACTTGTGACGCTCACCGAAACGGCAGACGCTTTTGAACTCTTCGTCCCACAAATTTGGCCCAGAAAAGGGTACACCGTTCCAGATACAATCGCCACCACAATTGACACTGAAATCGGTTCATTCCTTCAAAATCCGGCGCGTGATGCGCTCGGACAGATGGACGATGAGACCTATTTCGAGGTGCTTGACTATCACCATCAACGTCTCGCGGATGTCGCAACATATCTGGTTTCCGAAAACAACGATTGGGATGTTCTGATGGTGGAAAGCCATGCCCCGGACTACGCCAGCCATTTCTTCCTCAGCCAAGCAGATGAAATCAGTGGTGCAGCACCAGAAACAATTCACCGGTGTCGTGAGGGGTTACGACGAACATACCAATCTGTGGATCGGATGATTGGTCGACTCATGGAACAAGCCGATGAAGATACTGTAATTCTTGTCTGTTCCGACCACGGCGGCACACCTAACCAATTCCGTGCCATAGACATCGAAGAGGTGCTTGAGGAAACCGGGTTCATCGTTAAAGACGGAAACGGGGCGATAGACTGGACAAAGACGCGGGCGGTCAATGTTGGATTAGTGCATATCTTCATCAACTTAGCTGGACGTGAACCAGATGGAATCGTCGCCCCTGAGGACTATGAGGCAACGCAACGTGAACTCATCGCGGCATTGCATACCTATAAGGACGAAAAGACCGGACGACATCCCTTTACATTGGCTGTGACACGGGCAGATGCGGAGATGTTTAACTTACACGGAGATTTGGTCGGTGATGTTGTCTATGCCCTTCGACCGGAGTTCGATGGTGCACACGGCAAGCAGTTACCCTCTGTGAGTTTCGGTATCGGCGGGCAACACTCTACATTTATTCTTTCGGGTGCTGGGGTCCGCCAAGGAGGCGCATTGCAGCGACAGGTTCGCGTTGTTGATGTCGCACCGACGCTCTGCTATCTACTGGGGCTTCCGATGCCTAACAACGTGGAGGGTGGTGTTGTCTACGAAGCATTAGCGGATCCGAATTGGCATTTGACTCAACTCGCGGCTTTGGAGTAAACAATTCATGCTCGATTCTCACGACGCGGAAATTGTTGATACGAAAGTGAGAAGTCGGAAATCGGAAGAGCCATCTACAGATAATTATTTGGGCGTTGTATTACCAATTCCACAGACCCGACGCAATTTTTCCAGAGGGTATGTGTTGATGACTTCGGCTTTTGTCAACCATCCGCGCCGGGCGACATTCAATCCAGATTGACGGTGCGCGAGTTGCTCAATACCATGTGCATCCGTGTTGACTGCTAAGCGTACCCCCGCTTTTTTTGCCATACGCACGAATTCAGGGTCAAGATCCAATCGGTTCGGCGCGCCGTTAATCTCCAAAGCCGTTTTATTCTCCGCAGCGGCTTCAATAATCTCTTCAAGATTCACTCGATACATCGGTCTACGTCCGAGCAGTCTGCCTGTCGGATGACCGATGATGTTGACAAAAGGATTTTCGATCGCTCGGACGATACGCCGCGTCATCTCTGCTTCGGATAACGAGAAATGACTGTGAACGCTTGCGACGACAATGTCAAGTTGTTCTAAAGTTATAGCACGATAATCCAGATCGCCATGCTCACGGATATCTACCTCGGAACCTGCGAGGATTGTGATACCTTCAACCTCTGCATCCAATTCACGAACGCGTGCCACCTGTTCCAGAAGTCGCTTCCGCTTCAAGCCGTTTGCTATGACAGAGGAGGCGGAGTGGTCAGTGATAGCGAAGTACTCAAGTCCCGCTGCTTTTGCCGCTGCGATCATATCTTCGAGGGTATGTCGTCCGTCACTCCAATCGGTATGTGCGTGTAAGTCGCCTCGTAAATCGGTGAACTCAATGAGTTTTGGCAAAGTGCCTTCTTTTGCCGCTACCACCGAGGCACCGTCCTGTCGAAGTTCCACTGGAATATAGGAGAGCCCAAGTTCTTCATATATTTTCTCTTCCGTCATGTCCCGCGCTTTGTGCCAAAAACCAGTGGGTTCCAGAAAACTTGCGTCAGAAAGTGCGCCAAGGTGCGCGTCTGTCGCAGTTGTCAAAAAGAGAGTCGCCTCGTATGTAGCAGCAGTACACAGGTAGACAGATACCGGAAAATCTCTATCAATATAAAATTGAATCACGGGGAGCGTGTCACGCACGTCCCCTGTTCGTTCGTGTTGACTTTCTTCGGTCGGTCTTTTGTAAAAGTTAGAGGTGTCGTTGTCATATAGGTACTGAGTTTGACTGTCTGTTTTGAAAACAATCGGGGTCTGCGGCGTTTTAATAGTGTTTAGAGGCTCCAGAAGTGCTTGTAGCGGCGCAGGCACGGGACCATTTTCAAACTGAAACGTTCCTTCGTCTTCACATTCAACAATCAACGCGACACTGTGGCATACCTCTTCATGCCGCCGTAAATCACCTGTCCATTGGTAACGTTTTATCCAGTTTCCGCTCTCTATCAAGTGCGTCAGATGATCGAAAAGGTCTTGAGCAGTGGGTAAAATGTGCCATAGCGGGCGTTTGTTCCTCTGTTCTACCTGAAACGCCAAACTTTCAGTTATCATCCGGATCGAGTTTTGTCCCATACCTTGTATGTTTCTAATTTGTCCACTCTCTATCAATTCCGAGAGATCATCAAGGTTTTTGACGCCATAGTCTCGATAGAGCCTCCCGGCGGTTTTTACACCAACTCCTCGGAGATTGAGCAATTCAAGGATGTCTGCTCCCATTTCTGCGGTGAGTTCGTCATAGAATTTGCAACGTCCGGTTTCCAACATTTCAACGGTCTTGTCTTCGATGGCTTTCCCTATACCGGGGGTGGCGCGAAGTCTTTCTACTGCTTCTCTGTTATATCTGGGTGTCCTGTGTTGGGAATCTTTGGAAACCAATTCATCGGGGAATTTTTCAATGATATCCGCTGCTCGTTCATAAATCCGAGCACGAAAATCATTTTCACCGCGAATTTGTAGGAGGGATCCGATAGCTTGGAATATAGCACTAATCTCCCGATTTGTCATATTTTTAATTTTCCTTGCGGTTCGGTTAGGTGGGTTTGATGTATGAAGTGCCTCTCCGTATATCCGCCTGCGTGTTTTTGCGATGTAATACAAGGAATGGATTTAGTCTCTCCCCAGACTAAATCCGGTATTTCTGCGTATTGTTGCAGGCTACTGCATGTCTGCGTGCTTATCTGATAGGCGTAGGTTACTACGCCAACTTCCGCTGCGCGGCAAAACCGGCAAGGAACCCAATTGCCATTTCGCCGACAACAATTAGAATAGACTGATAGATAGTCAGAAAATCGACCGCCCCTAATTGTGGTTTGAAAATATAAAACATTCCGTAAAAGCAACCAAGTCCACACAATGCGCCAAGACTGCCAAGGAAAATTCCGTGAACAACAAAGGGGGCGAGGAGATAATGACGCGACATGCCGAGGAGTTTCATAAGGGCTATCTCCTCTGAACGGGCAATCGCTGTTTTCTGGATAACAGAACCGATAATAAACCAAATAATGGCAATTGCTATTCCAATGGCGACCAGAGTCGTCCGTTCTGAATCGCGTAGATGATCCTTCAATTGCCCCTGTCCTGTCAAGAGCACATCCTCAATTTCGCCGTGGGCTTTAATATCCAACGCAATCTGCTCTAAAGTTTTACGCGTTATCAAGTCTTCGTCCACATAAATTTTGAGGGATGCTGGGAATGGATTTACGCCTCTATTTTCTGCGAATGCCTCCTTAATGAGGATACCCAAATCTTGGAATTGAATTTCACCGCGGGCAAGACTTTCTGCCTTTGAAGCGTAATTGACAGCGAGTACCTGCCCATTTTTTTCTATTTGGCTCACCAAGGTGCGCCCGGCTGATTCATCAACAGTGTCTTTTAGAAACGCGATTAGGGTGGGGGCATGACTTTTAAACTCAGACTGCCGTAGTATAAATGAATGGTTTAACAGTAAGGTAGCAAGTAAAACAGTGATGAAACCGATGCCAAAGAAACTCAGCACACTGGCACTGCCGGCACGGGCTATATGGGATATGGCATTCTTAAGATGATAACGCATTTTTTATAGTTATCGGTTTGCCTCACAATGAGAATTGTCGGTTAAAAAGGATCCTGGTTTAACAACTCTACCTTTTGTGTCGTTTACCTCGTATTGTCCTGCAGGTTTCCTATAGAGGCTTGGACAGAGTTGATGGTTAAGATTAGAAGGGATTCTTGATTAAGTCAAGCACCTCTTAACTGATAACCGAAGACTAAAGACCGATGACCATTCAATGGATGCCGCCATCTCGTAGTTCAATAATCCGCTTATTACATTTCTCGGCGAGTGTTCGGTCACTCGTGGAGACAAAGATAGTCATCCCCTGAAAGTTAAGCGCATTAAGAAGTGATATCACCTCAAGCGAAAGGCGTAAATCTAAGCCTTCTGTTGGGGCATCCGCGAGGAGTAACAAAGGATTGTTGATAATTGCTCTCGCTATAGCAAGGCGGCGTCGCTCGTTGCCAGATATTTCTGATGGCAGTGCTTTGTGATGGTGATAGAGTCCCATCTGATTCAGGAGTTTATCGACATTTTCATTAATCAGTTGCGTTGGGGTTCCTATCAATCGCTGTGGCAGTGCCAAATTCTCTCGAACTGTTTTGTTTTCTAAGAACTTGAAGTCTTGAAAGACGAGCCCTATCTTCTGCCGAAAGTAGGGTAGACTCACTTTATCCAACTGTGCAAGTTGTTGTCCAACCACACTCAGGTCACCGCCTACTGGATCTAAATCCGCGTATAACAGGCGCAGTAATGTTGTCTTGCCAGAGCCACTTGGACCCACGAGAAACACGAATTCGCCGCGTTCCACGCGAAGGCTTACCTTCTCAAGCACACTAAGTTCACCATAACTGAAACTGACCTGGTGTAGCTGTATCATTTTTCCTCTATTTTTGTATAATCACAATCTGCTGTGTGACAGACGAAACGCGTGATTACGCTTTCACTCCCTTTTGACTTTGCTGTCTTCTCAACGAGGAAGGGCGCGTTGCATTTCGGGCAAGGTGTTGACACAGGTTTATCCCACGTCGAGAATTCACATTTCGGATAGTTGCTGCAACCATAAAAGACCTTCCCACGTCGGCTCCGGCGTTCACCAACGTAGCCATCACAATCAGCCTCCGGGCAGTCAACTCCCATTGGAATCGGCTTTGCATTTTTGCATTTTGGGTATCCGCTGCACGACAAAAATTTGGCACCCGCACGGCTTACTCGCACAACCATCGGTTTATCACACTTGTCGCACGCGATATCGGTCGGCTCCGGTTCCGCAGTAGGAGCGTCATCCGCAGTTGTTAAACGCTTGATATTCCGACATTCTGGATAATTAGCACAGCCGAGGAACCGTCCATATCTGCCCCACTTGATAATCATGTTGTCCCCGCACTTTTCACACTTTTCGTCCGATTGCTCTTCCATCGCCTTGCGGGCTTCATACATCCTATCCGGGGCTTCCTTGAGTGCAGTTTGAAATGGAGGATAAAACTGTCCTAATGTTTCTACCCACTTAACTTTGCCATCAGCGATGACATCCAGCTGCTTTTCCATTTTTGCTGTGAATTCAACGTCGACGATGTTGGGAAATCCATGTTTCAGGAGTTCGTTAACGAGTCTTCCGACATCTGTAGGCGTGAGCCTGCCACGTTCTTTGGTGACATAACCTCTGTCCTGAATTGTTGATAGAATAGAGGCGTAGGTACTCGGACGTCCGACCTCCTTCGCTTCCAGCATTTTCACAAGCGTGGCTTCACTGTAACGGGGAGGAGGTTGCGTAAAATGCTGCTTCGGTTCTAATTTACGTAAATCCAGTGTGTCCCCTTCTTTAACGTCAGGCAAATTGACATTCTCTTCGTCCGCCTCGCGTTCATCGGTAGCAGGATCATCTTTACCTTCCATATAGACGCGCCTAAATCCTCGAAATTTCATCACTGAGCCGGTGGCACGGAACAGATAAGTGCCTGCTTGGATGTCAATTGTTGTGCCATCAAAAATCGCTGGATTCATCTGACTCGCTATAAACCGCATCCAAATGAGTTCATAAAGTCGATACTGATCTTTACTCAAATATGGCTTCAAATCTGCAGGAGTTCGCAACGGCAAGGTCGGACGGATCGCTTCGTGGGCATCTTGCGCCCCTCTTTTGCTCCGGTAATTAACAGCACGATTGGGTAAATATTCTGCACCATAAGTTTCTTTGATATACGCTCGCGTTGCTTGGAGGGCTTCCTGAGCAACACGTGTCGAATCGGTCCGCATGTATGTAATGAGCCCGACGGATCCTTCGCTGCCGATCTCCAATCCCTCATAGAGCTGTTGGGCAATAAGCATCGTCTTTTTGGCAACAAAACGGAGTTTTCGAGACGCTTCCTGTTGTAAGGTGCTTGTGATAAACGGTGGGACGGGTCTCTGTTTCCGTTCCCGCTTTTGGACTTTTTCAACGAGATATGTCTGTGTCTGTGCGTCCGCCGCCAGCTCTTTGGCACGCGTTTCGTCTATACGGAACCCATAATTATTGATTTCGCCCTTCTTTTTCCCAATTTTATGTAACTTCGCGGGGAAGAGATGCTGAACCTTCGTCGGTGTCAATGTTGCTGTGAGCGTCCAGTATTCTTCTGATTTAAACGCCTCGATTTCTGATTCACGCTCGCAAATCAGGCGCACTGCAACGGATTGAACTCTCCCCGCACTGAGACCCGGTTTCACACTACGCCACAAGATAGGACTAATCTGGTATCCAACGAGCCTATCCAAAACACGACGCGCCTGTTGCGCATCAACGAGTGCCATATCAATGGTGCCCGGTTTTTCAATTGCTTCTAAAATTGCGTTTTTGGTAACTTCGTTGTAGGTAATCCGGTGGATCGGCTTCTTTATCTTTTTCAGTTCCTCAAAAAGATGCCAGCAGATCGCTTCACCTTCGCGATCTGGATCCGCAGCGAGATAGATACTGTCAACCTTACGCGCTTCGCTTTGGAGGGATTTCACGACCTTCCCTTTTCCCCGAATCAAGACATACTTCGGAGCAAAGGCATTCTCAATATCGACACCCAGTTCCTTCGGAGGGAGGTCACGGATATGTCCAACGGAGGATTCAACGATGTAATCCCTACCTAAAATCTTTTTGATAGTCTTCGCTTTCGCCGGCGATTCAACAACGACGAGTGACTTTGGCATTTTTTTTACTATTGCTCCTGGGCTGCCCGCCTTGCGCAGGTTTCCTATAGAAGTTTGCGAGACAATATTTCGGGCAGGTTCAAACCGCCAACTCGTGCTTTGCTGTCTTGTATCAGAGGCAAGTTGAGGGTCGGGGTACGTCGCGACTGAATCGCGTCCATTACATTTATGTCACGATTATACACTTTGATTAACGTCTTATGTTAACTGCGGTTTCATATCTTATCAATCTGTTCGTTTACGCGGTATAAGGTACACATTCTATTTTTCGGACGGGAAAAAAGTGAGAAGACAGATACATACATTAGGCGGCGAAGGCGATCAGGTCTATCAGCATCTGACGCATATCCGACCGATGAACGACCGAATCGATGAACCCATGTTCCAGTAACGATTCTGCTTTTTGGAAGTTTTCCGGGAGTTCCTCACGGAGGCTGGCAACGGCTAACGGACCCGCAAAGCCGATCCGAGCCCCCGGTTCAGCAACGATTACATCACCGAGAGATGTATAACTGGCAGTCGCACCGCCGAACGTTGGATCCGTGACAACCGAGATATAAAAGACTCCCGATTTGGCGTATTCCGCACAAGCAGCAGCGGTTTTCGCCATCTGCATCAAGGCAAGCGTGCCTTCTTGCATCCGCATCCCTCCACTCACGGAGACAATCACTAATGGCAACTGATTTTCAAGGGCGCGTTCAATACATCGGGTAACCTTTTCACCGATGACAGAACCACAGGTGCCGCCTATAAATCCGACATCGCCAATCGCAAGAGCAGTCGGATAACCACCGATATTCGCTATGCCGGAGAGCATCTCCGATCTGAGTCCCGTTTTTGCGACATCTCTTTCGAGTTTTTGTGGGTATTCTGGGAATTCCAGCGAATCAACAGAGTAAAGATGGGCATCGTATTCTTCAAAACTATCCGCATCTATAATGAGGTTGAGCCGCTCATGCGCACTCATGTAGTGATGGTAATCGCAGTGTGGGCAGACCTTGAAATTGTTTGTGAAGGTCTCTACCGCGATCTGCGCATTGCAATTTCTACATGGAATTGTTTGTGAAGTTTCGGACATTTTTTAGTTGGTAGGGCGAGGTTCGGAAACCTCGCCCATTGAAAAAATTCAGTGTTAACGTCCTGCTTTTAGGCGACCCCAGGTTGTAGAGAGCTTCCCCGCTGCTTCAACGGCGAGTGCATCTACACCCTGTTCCATGAACGTATTGATCTCATCCTCGCTCAGCGCGCGATTCCAAAGACGGACCTCGTCAATAATTCCAGCAAAGACGTAGTTAAGACGTTCACAATCCTGTCCAATCCGCCACGGATCATCGTTGCCTTTGAGTTTACCCGGAACATCCCCTTCAGCTTCTTCTTTACCGTCAATGTAGATCGTCCCTTTCTTGGTATCGTTGGTGAAAGCGATATGGATAAATTTCTCGGTGTCAGGCAGACCGGTTGAAATATCGTTACGACCCGCTTCGGTTTCAAAACGGAGTTTGAAGGTGCCACCTTCACTAAACAATCCGTATTGAACCCTACCACCGCATCCGCCGTGAACGGATTTACCGACAATCTGGCGTGTGCCGTTCCAATGCTCGGCGTTAACCCACGCCATAAACGTCATTTCATCCACATTCAGTTCAGGAGTACTTTCAACGGTGACAAAAACATCGCTGCCTTCACCCCCAAATTCCAAAGCCTTATCGAATTTGCCGTCAACCCATTCCGGATTGTCAATTACACCGTCATGCCCGTTTCCGCTAAGATCTTCCGCTTTGTCCCCCTTGCCTTCATCATAGGGGTGGTACACCACCAAGCCATCCAGGAACTCCTCTGGACCGATAGACATAGCGAAGGGTGTCATTATCAAAAGTAGTGTGATGGATAAACAAATAGCCAGTTTCATAAATTGCCTCCCTATAGGTAAAGGTAAGGTGTGTTCAATGAGAATAGTGTCTACAGGTTTCCTAAAACTTTGTAAATAACAATTTGGGTTATTATAACAAACAGAGAAACACCTGTCAAGAAAAACTTTTTAATGTTCCTTGCGGTTCGGTGGAGAGAGTTGGAGGTGCCAAGTCTCTCTCCGTTGCGCCGTCCCGGCGCGTTGCTTGGGACTCCAAACTTTGGCCAAAGTTGGAAGATTGAAAGTGTCGAAGGAGGGAGGTCTTCTCTCCTTTCTTCCCACTATTCGTTTCATAGATAAATCCTGTGCCTGTTAAGGGTCAAGCGTTCAAACCGAGTTGACTGCTCAGTTCCATCAAGCGTCTATTAATTCCGGTCTTATCAATCCGATTGCCATCTACAAATTCTTGATATGGCGGCGACAGGGGTGCCTCTGGAATCATGTTCCGGGAATTCGCCTCCCGTAACGCTAACAATCCCATGAAAAGCTGCATCTCCGGTGAGTAGTCAGGTATGAAGTCATCCAATGCTTGACGGAGTTCGGCTTCAGTGAAGGTATCGCGTCCCTCACGTTTCGCGATGTTACTCGCGCGTTGAACAATCAGAGAAAGGTCCCGCGCAGTCAACCCATCCGTTGCTGAATCTCCAACAAGTCCGCGGAAGTCGAATTGATCGGCGGCTTGTCCTTGACAGAATATCTTTAAAATTTCTATCCTACCTTCAATATTTGGCGGTAACAGGATTAATTTAGTGTCGAAAATGCCGTATCGTCGAAAAATCTGCGGCATTAGGTCTGGACGGCTTGATGCGCCGATCCATATCACTCTCCCGTGCAAAGAAGGATCGCTGATAGCGTTCACGAGGTTCTGGGGGAAGGGCTGCTGTTCTTCTGGATGCCTCGCTGTGCGTGGCGATGCCTGTTCAATTTCATCCATAAAGACAACCGTGGGTGAAATCCCTCGGATAAAATTAAGAGCAGCATTTAAGTTCCGCTCATAAGTGTTCCCATTTTCATTGATGTTTACCGCTATCTCGCCGACCTGACTGGCGTATCGGAGTTGGACAAACGTCATGTCCGCCTCGCCTGCAAGTCCCTTCGCGAAGTAGACCTTACCAGTGCCGGGAGGCCCCAGGAAGAGCATACCCCGCGGCACACGACGCAGATCTCGGTTTCTCATCCCTTCTGCAATATCCTTAATCGTTGACATCACATACCAGCCATCATCCGAAGCATTCGTGTAGGTTTCACCGAGTTCAAGGACACCATGGCTGAAAGCCTTAATGCTCTCCCTTCGGTATCTCACAAGCGGTTCTCCGCCCGTCTGCTGTCCTGCAGATTCTGCCTGTTTCACAACATCGTGAATGCCGAAGAGGTTCAGTCCTATTGTCTCGCGCGCAAGGGACTCTCTGTCGTGCTCGTTTCCAAGGGTTACCCGCATTTGCGACATCGGATCCGAGATGTTGTGGAGGTATTCAATAAAGTGGCGGCGTTGATCGTAGTCTGGAAACGGAATTTCTATCAGCGGAATCTCCGGATTCACGGTGAGATTCGGATGAATGTCATAGGTGTTATGGGTAAGAAGTAGAATGATGTGTTTACGCTTTCGGATTTCCAAGTCGGATGCCCAATGCTGCATCTGATTGAAAAAGCGTTGCAGGTCATCATTGGAGGCACTGCTCAACGAAGGGGCGTTTGGGGCGAGTTGCTCCAAGAAGTTGATAACCAAGCCGACTCTCGCCTTGTCTTGCTGCAAAAGATGTTTCAATCTTTCCTGCAATTCCTCCGAAGGGGCAGGATCTATATGCATGAACGGGTCTTCATGCGGCTTATCGAACGCCAAAGTGGCATTAATTCTTCTGCGTGCAATCTGTGGATCTATTTCATGTTCAGTGAGGTGTGCATCTTCTGCTTCCCGAAAACGTCGAAAGGTCTGAAGCCATGTCGCTATACTTTGAAAATGAAAGGCACCGGTTTTCTCGTACTTCGGGGCAATGTTCAGCATTTTTTGGGTCGCTTGCCACCGCCGAATATTAGGCAAATCAATGCCTTGTGATGTATTATATCCCAGGACGAGTTCACAACCCGACAGACTGAGTTGCTCCATGAGATATTCTGTAGTCGGCAAGTAGCCGTACACATCGTCATGTAACAGGTCTTGGACGTTGAAGTGGAGGAGGAATTGGTGTGCCGACCCAGCATCGCAGTGTCTTTTTATCTGTTCCCAAAACATATTTTAATTATACCTTGCGGAGAAACGACGTGGGTTTTATGCGTTAAAAAAAGAGGGGGGCGCGCGTGAGACGCGCGCCTACAATAATTCTAATGCGTAATTTTGATGTTGCCCCAAGTGGTGGCTAATTTCGCGCGAGGGTCAACAGACACCCCTAAGTCTTGTGCCCCAGTAATTTCGTCAGCACTCAAGGCGCGGTTCCAGAGAGAAACCTCATCTATAATGCCCGCGAAGACATAGTTGAGGCGTTCACAATCCTGCCCGATCCGCCACGGATCATCGTTGGCTTTCAATGCACCCGGCACTTCGCCTTCCGCAACCGCTTCAGCGTTGATGTAGATTGTTGCTGTTTCGCCATCGTTGGTAAAAGCAATGTGAATCCACTCACCTGTTGCTGGCAGATCGGTTGTGATATCGGCTCTGCCGCCTTCGGTTTCAAAGCGGAGTTTGAAAACGCCACCTTCGCTGAATAGACCGTATTGTGTTCTACCCGCACACCCACCGTGAACGGATTTACCAACGATCTGACGTGTGCCGTTCCAGTGATCTGCGTTAATCCATGCCGCAAAGGTGCACTCATTCACGTTCAAGACATCTGTGCTCTCAACAGTGACGAACACGTCGCTGCCTTCGCCACCAAACCGGAGTGCCTTCCCGATCTGTCCATCCACCCAATCCGGATTGGAAATTTCACCGTCGTGTCCGTTACCGCTCGCGTCTGCAGCGAGTGTGCCTTCCCCTTCATCATAAGAATGATGTAGAACAAGCCCATCTGTGAGTGCCGCCGAGACGAACGGTGTAAATAACAGGGTCAGTGCTATTGAGAAACACACAATCCCATAGACTGAGAATCTGCCAGTCAATATTGCATTCTTCATATTTTGCCTCCTAAAAAAATATATAACATTATAACAGGTTTACAGAATTCTGTCAAAGGAAAACAACGCGAAACAAAGCATATATTTTTGTCTTGACGACCGGGCAGAAGTCTGCTAAAGTAAAACGTAAGCGTTTGTTACGGTGGAATGTCCGTTGACTAAGTTCTCTTAAACATAAGCCAAATCGCATAGCCCATAATGAAATGGAGAGGTTTTGCTTGGGGTCTTTGCAATGTAATACATTGTCCCGCAAGTCCACACGCGACTTGCGCTACGAATTTAGTCTATTCCCAGACTAAATCCGGTGTTTCTGCGGATTTCTTCAGGTCCTTAGGAAGGTAAATTAAGAATATGAGAAAAACACGGGCCGATTTGACCCGAGGAAGTCTTCTCAGACACCTGTTACAATTGTCAGGACCGATAATACTCAGCTACATGCTGCAAGAGGCATTCAACATCGTTGACATGATCTTCGTTGGAAGGCTCGGTGCTGGCGCGATTGCAGCTGTCGGGGTGAGCGGGAACTTAATCCGATTGATCGGGGTTTTTTCGCTTGGTATTTCAACGGGAACCGGGATTATGGTGGCACAGTATCTCGGCGCGAGGAATCTTGCACAAGCTGAGCACATCGCCCTCCAGTCAATCCTGTTAGCTGTGTTTTTTTCTATCGGTGTAACCCTCGTTGGCTACCCGTTGGCTGAACAAGGGTTACTCGCTGTTAGGATGGTAGACCCAGAAGTGCTGAGGCTCGGCACGACTTACATGCATATCATTCTCGCCGGTATTAGTACAATGTTCGTGTCGATGACGCTCGGTTCTATCTTCCGTGCGGGTGGCGACACTGTCACCCCGATGGTGGTATTGATTTTCGCAACACTGATTAACATTGTCCTCGATCCATTGCTAATTTTCGGTTTGTGGGGATTCCCGAAACTCGGGGTCGCAGGTTCGGCGTATGCGACGCTTATCGGGCGCGGCGCGAGCGTAATCATCCTGCTTTATCTCTGTTGGAGTGGACGCGCCCCCGTTTCATTTCGGAGCGTTCAGTATCAAGTAGATTTCGTGGAAATGCTTGACATTTTAAGGCTCGGAGTTTACAGTTCGATGCAGGGGTTTTGGCGGCATATTTCGCGACTCGGATTCTTGTGGGTCATCGGACCCTATGGGAAGACGGTTGTCGCGGCATATACGATCTGCATGCGACTCCGAATTCTCGTAATGAATCCCGGCTTCGGCATCGCAAACGCGGTCGTTCCGTTAGTCGGACAGAATTTAGGGGCGAATCAGATAGGGCGCGCTGAGCGGTCAACACGAGTGGCGAACCTGTTAGGTGCTGCAATCATGGCAGTCATCGGTGCAATTTTCTTCCTTTTTCCACAGACATTCATCCGAATTTTCACACCGGAAACCGATGTTATCGAGATCGGTATCACTTATCTACGGTTTCTATCCCCGACATTCGGATTCATCGCCTTTTCACTCATTTTAGGCAGAGCCCTCAACGGTGCAGGAGACACCTTCTCCCCGATGGTAATTACACTTGCCGCACAGGTCGTTGTCGGTTTGGGACTCGTGATTCTACTTTCGCATTTCATCGGACTCAATGGTGTTTGGTTGGGGATCGCCCTCTCAAACGTTGTGCAAGGGATCGCGATGTGGCTTTGGTATAGTACTGGAAGGTGGAAGGCAATAAAACTTGTTAAAAAGAAACCAAAGGTAGCGTAGGACACAACATAGCAAATGTATCCTACAAAAAATCAGAAGGAGTTGGCGAATGATGGAAACCTATAAAGGTTACGTAAATCCACAACTAATTATCTCTGCTGAGGAATTGAAAGGCGCGCTCGACGATCAAACGTTCTGTATCGTCGATACGCGACCGACATCCGAATATATCCGTGGACACATCCCTGGTGCCCTTCATTTAGATTTGTTCGGTTTAAGCCTCATTGATACTCGGAAAGAGACGTTCGATGCCTTTATGTGGATGATAGCATACCTGTTTCAGCAACGAGGTCTTGATCCGAGTAAACCGATTGTATGGTATGAAGACATATCAGGAACGCGCGCCTCGCGCGGATTTTGGTTTTGCGAGTACTTAGGGCATCCTGAAACCCGTCTATTGGATGGCGGTTTCAAGGCGTGGCTGTCAGCAGATGGACCTGTAAGTACAGCGGGTGCTGAACCCCCGGAGGTTCCACCTTTTCCGATAAATGCGCAACACGATATACACATGGATGCTGATGTGATCCGGGTCCTACTAAACCGGGACGACTTTATTCCGCTTGATACTCGCACCGACGATGAACACTATGGTCGGGTTGCCCGTGCAGAACGGGCAGGGGCTATTCCAGGTTCCATCCATATTGAATGGCTCGATAATCTTGACGAGGTGGGGGCATTCAAACCCGCTAATGAACTCCGGGCGATGTATGAAGCCGTCGGTATTACACCGGAAAAACAGATAATGTGTTACTGACAGGGCGGCTACCGCTCTTCCCAAGCCTATTTGGCGTTGCGGCTCTTGGGTTACCCAAAAGTGAGCAACTACATAGGCTCCTGGAAAGAGTGGGGTGACCGGCTGGATTTGCCGGTCGAAATTCCACAAGTTTAGCAAGTCCTCAAAAAAGAGCGTGTCTGGGCACTATAAACGCGCACCGCTGGCGAGGTTTCCCAACCTCGCCGATTTATATATTATAATCCAAGTTGCTACTTAGCAGGTTTTGGGGTATTTGCTTGGGTGTTTCTGCGTATTTCAACAGCACTTTTCAAGTATTTTCGCACTCCAGCGGAGTGCTATATCTATAGAAAATGGTGTATTAACCTCTTGCACTCCAGCGGAGTGCTATGTGAATAGATAGGTGGCAACTTGCGTTATTATATAGACGCTCTTTCCCCTTGGTAGACGAGGTTTCCCAACCTCGCCAGTTCGCAGACTCTAATTAATTCTAATACCATTTCCTATTGAAAATGCTTCAATAAACGAACTCTTTTGTAGCATAGGCTGTTAGCCTGTGCAGTCTTGTGGGGTCTTTATTAGAGGATTTTCAGGATTATACGAATGTTTGGTTGAAAGCAATATCTTTTATGGGAATTGTTCTCAACAAACTATAGTTTGGACAATGTCTGTGAGGTGCATGCCCTATTTTCAAAGCATTTCTGATGTTTCTGAAAGTTTCTCACACCAACCCAACTCGCAGAAAAATACGCTCGGATATACCAAAGCGCAGCCCCAGCGGAGCCAAATGTGTGTTTCACTAAAAATGGTCCAAAATTTAGCCACATAAGGAGGATGATAATATATTGGGAATTGAGGAAGAAATGCCTGAAATCATAGAAAACGCGGCGCAGCAAGTTATGGGTGGAAACTGTACCAAAAGCGGGCGGTAGTCTTGGGTGAGCCTATCCTGAAAGCCGTGACAGATCATCGCATTTTTCCTTGCATAACTTGGCTAACGTTTTTAAACCGAATTCGCGTTTAAGTGGGAGTGCAACTCACAACCGTTTATAGTTTTAACTGTTTTACAGACTTGGTGATAAGAAGGAGGATATAAAAATGGCATTGATGCATGATACAACGCAGAAACACGAATTTGCTGCGGAAGGGATGAAATTTCTCAGAAAGGCGGTACTCGCTGTTCTCATAGAGGCCCAAGAGTCGGGTGATATTCTCGAGCCTCAGGAAATAAGCGACAAACTCGATATCCCTCGTATAAAGACAAAATCTGCTAAATCAGAGTCTCTCATTGTGAACAGCATTCTATGTAACCTTGAGACAAAAAAGCATGTTAGACGTTGTGACGATCAGAAGAGAGGAACTTGGGAAATCACCTCTTCCGGGATCAATTACTATCAATCACTAACAACTTAAAGATCCAACAACAGATCGACGATAACTATGTCTATCTCATTTACGGATATTAGAAAGAAGTCCGATGCAATTGAAAAACAAAAATTTTTCCATTTTTTTGATTCTATTTCTCGTTTCAACTTTTTATCTACCAAATGTTTTCGCCCAAAACCCTACGCGGTGGGGTTTACCCGAAGGTGCCATTGCGCGTTTCGGTAAAGGTCGCGCCACTGGAACTATAGCCTTCTCCCCAGATGGTGCTCAGTTTGCAGTTGGCTGGGAGACGGGTATTTGGCTATATGATGCAGAAACCTATAAAGAGGTTGCTCTATTCTCAATGGAGATGAAGTGGGGGAATTCGACATTCGCCTTTAGTCCAGATCGTGCTTTTCTGGCAGGTAGTCATTGGGGTGAGACTCGTGAGACTCGCTTGTGGGATGTCGCCACTGGAGAACATAAGCAAACCTTCAATTGGTCGGGACGTGCTGTCTCCTTCAGCCCAGATGGTCGGACGCTTGCCATTGGAGAAAACCTGTGGGATGTCTCCACCGGGAAACGCCTCACAACACTCACAGAGTCATTTGAAATTGTTCTTAGCAATGCCTTCAGTCCGGATGGAACAATACTTGCCGTTGGGGGATCGTCCAACACGATCCGTTTATGGGATGTAGCCACGGAACAGTCTCGCAAAATTCTCGAAGGGCATAAGGATCATGTCCATAGCGTTGCCTTTAGTCCGGACGGTACAACACTTGCTAGTGGAAGCGATGACAACACGATCCGTTTATGGGATATAGCCACGGGAGAACTCAAGAACATTCTCACGGATCATAGGGACAGCGTCTATAGCATTGCCTTCAGTCCAGATGGGTCTACATTGGTGAGTGGGAGTCGTGATAGGACTATCCGCGTTTGGGATGTCGCCACAGGCATCCAGAAGCAGACGCTTACAGGGCATGGGGCACTTCTCTCTGGTATCTATGGTGTCGTGTTTAGTCCAGATGGGGCTACGCTCGTGGGTGGGAGTTCTGGTAGTGCGATCTACATTTGGGATGTCGCCACAGGAGAACGTCTGGAAATACTTAGGGAGTCTGTAGGAGGTGTTGATGACATTGCTTTCAGCCCAGATAATACAATAATCGCAACTGAGCGTGGGAGAGATATTCTCCTATGGGATATAGCCACAGGTGCCCAGAAGGAAGTACTCACGAGGCATACTGAGAATGTCAATAGCATCGTCTTCAGTCCTGATGGCGTAACCCTTGCCAGTGGGAGTAATGACACTACGGTTCGTTTGTGGGATGTCGCCACAGGACAGATCCAGAAAATTCTTACAGAGCATCATGGGAGTATCTATAGGATTGCCTTCAGTTCAAATAGTGATACTGTTGCTGGGGCTACTGGGGATAATATTTTTCTATGGGATGTTGCTACAGGTATTCGCAAGCAAACTCTCACAGCGGGAAACAATAGCAGTATTGCTTTCAGTCCAGATGGTGATGTCCTTGCGAATGGAAGTAGTGATACCTCGATCCGTTTATGGGATATTGCTACAGGTCTCCAAAAGCAAACGTTCACAGGACATGGGGGCACGGTCGATAGTGTTGCCTTCAGTCCAGATAGTTCTATACTTGTGAGTGGAAGTAGTGACACGACAATCCGTTTATGGAATGTTGCCACAGGGCAGCATCTGAAAACACTCGTGGGACATACGAGGACCGTATCGAGTCTTTCCTTCAGTTCTGACGGTAAAATACTTACCAGCGGAAGTCCGGATGGGACCCTCCGCTTCTGGAATGCGCTTACCGGAGAACACTTGGAAACACAAGAAACAATACCCTCGGTGCATAGGAACAATATCGAAGGTATTTCGTTAAGTCCAGATGGTGACACGCTTGCCAGTGGTAATCGAGGGGGCATCGTTTTCCTATGGGGTGTCACACCGCTATCGGTTGCAGTTGAACCCGTAACGCCTCACCCAGCCCAAGTAGCAGTGGATGTGAATTCGGATAGCGTTGTGAATATCCAAGATTTAGTGCTTGTTTCGGCTAACTTTGGAAAGACGGGGAAAAATGTCGCAGATGTCAATGGTGACGGTGTTGTAAACATCGAAGATCTTGTCAGAGTTGCCGGGGCATTAGTGAACGACGCAGCGGCACCAGCAGTATGGGGGCATGATCTGGAGATTGCTCTCACGCGGGCAGAAGTACACCGATGGCTGCAAGAAGCAAGACGGATTAACCTGACAGATCCGGACTTTCAGCGTGGAGTTGTGATACTGGAGCAACTCCTCACAGCACTGACTCCAAAAGAGACGACACTCTTGCCGAATTATCCAAATCCGTTCAACCCCGAGACCTGGATTCCGTATCAGTTGGCAGAACCTGCGAATGTCACTGTGTTCATCTATTCTGCAAATGGGAAGTTGATTCGGACGCTATCATTAGGAGATCAACCTGTGGGCATTTATGAGTCTCGAAATCGCGCTGCATATTGGGATGGCAGAAACAAATTCGGAGAATCTGTTGCGAGCGGAGTTTATTTCTATACACTCACCGCAGGCGATTTCACTGCGACACGAAAGATGCTGATACGGAAATAGTATCAAATGACCATAGGATAGCTGGGAGGCTGATGTTTATTAGCTTCTCATTTCAGCTTAGAAGGGACTGCTTTGGTTTGTAGTAGGGGAAACCATTCATTTTTCGTTGTTGACCTGTCTCACTGCGAAGCAGCGCGATCAATCGCCCTACTACAAACCTACCCTCAAGTTCAAGGGCAGACAGGGCACGCGTTTGTTCAGTTTCAAAAGTACGGACTGTATCACCTAATTTGGCGCAAGACAACGGATACAGGCGTGTGCGACTTCAACCGGACATTCATGCGGAAGGTAATGTCCGGCGTTGGGTATCCATATCCATCGAATATTTGGATTGGACGGAATGCGTAACTTCTGCTCAGTTAAATCATTCCGTCCTATACCGCCAAAAACTTCATATATCGGGATGCTTGCCCGTTCAAGGTAGGCGTAGGCATCGAAATTTTTGACAGACTCCCAGAACACTTGCCAGACTTGGGACTTAAAGCGGTTTCGTGTTTCTTTTGATTTGTACTGAATCTGTGCGATAGAAATTTCGGACAGCGAACCGTAAAACCGTCCAGCATCGAAGGCACTGCCCGCTGCTGAAAGGCTTGTCCATCCTTCCAACAATACAAGCCCAGCAACCCGTGATGAACGTCTGGCAACTTCCATCGCTACCATACCGCCAAGGCTATGCCCAACAATTCCCACTTCTTGAAGGTCTAAGTAGTTTATCAGATATAAGACATCTTCAGCGAGATCTGACAGTGTGAACGATTGTGTAGGCACAGTACTCCGTCCATGTCCACGAAAATCAAGAGTAATACAACGCTGCGGCGGCAGCAATTTTTTAATCACCGATGTCCAATCTGATGAATCACACCCAGTGCCATGTAGAAAGAGTCGCGGATGTCCCGTTCCTCCCGAATCCCGATAAGCCATCTCTCCCCAATATGTTGAGATTGTTGTCATAACAGTACCTACACTATAGTTCCTTTGTAGGCGGGATCTCCGAATCACGACGAATTACAGAAGAACGGGGACCCACCAATGGTAATCGTAATAGAACCTCCTGAGGTTCCTGAACCTATGGCTGAACCCCCCAACGGGGATCCTCCACCCGCCCAGTAGTATAGGAGAAAGAAACATCCTCAATTTAGAGACTCTTCCTATATCGCTAAATTCCAGATGTGTGCGGCTGTTCCACCGAGAATTCGATCTTTATCGTCATCTGTCAGGAACGGAAGACCTTCTCGAATGAGTTGGAGTTCTTGCGCTAAAGTGGGCCAGTTGTGTTTTTGTCTGTGGTGACCGGGATAACCCGTTCCCCATACCGTCCGGGATGCCCCGAAAACCGAAAGCAGCTTCTCAATAAACGGATGCACGTCTGTATAAGGGAAATCCTGATGTGAACGTCCAGCGACATCCGATAGTTTCAAGTAGATATTGTCGTAGCGTGCAAGCTCCACGATGGGTTGAAACGCCGCTTCCGCATCACCGACCTGTGGGTATCCCATGTGATCGAGAATAAGCCTCAGATGCGGATACCGTTCCGCAATAACAGCCACCTGATCCGCGAACGCCGCGCGTAGATGAAATTGGATGATAGCATCCAACGCCGCAATCTCTTCCCACATCGGTCCGTTCTGTCGGGTTAGCAAAATCTTTTCATCGGCATAGTACATCGGATGAAAACGGAAACCGACTAAGCCTCGGTCTTTTATCCAATAGCGAACCTGCGCTGCGTTGTTCGGATCTTGTGGATCGATCAATCCGTGTCCGATAAACCGATCAGGAAAACGCGCTACCGAATCCGCAATATAGCCGTTATCCCAAGTTGACCAACTCGTCTGCACCAGAACTGTCCAATCTACGCCGTGCGTGTCCATCTCTGAGAGGAGTTCATCGGCAGTCCCGGGTTCATCTGGATAAGAATTCCAACTCGGCGCAGTGGGACCGACGGGATACTTCGGGGGATCTATCTCCCAGACATGAACATGGGTATCTACAATCATCAAAGTTTACGGATTGGAAACCCCGTTCCTTTAGGTCGGGGAGGAAAATCCGCCCTCGTCTGTTAGACCATAGCGTTTTTTTTGAAAAAACACTTGACATTCTCAGTAAATTGTGGTTTAATATATGTATCACACTGGCAGACATGCTAAGCGTAATCGCAAGGTTACGTGTCTGCCTACCCACTTAGCAGGGGTTAAAGGTGTGATGTGTGATAGACCATGAAACAAACGTTTAAATATCGTGCGAAACCTACGAAAACAGAGGAACAGTGGCTCTTTGCGGAGATGCGCCACCAGAAACAGTTGCAGAACTACATGCTCCAGATGCGGAATCAGATGTGGGACTATGGCAGTAAGTCTGTGTCGATGTATGACCAGATTAATCATCTGAAGGACCTTCGCGCGACCACTTCTCACTATTCTGAACATCCGCAGGATATGCAAGTTTCCACGATCAAACGCGTTAACGCTGCCCATGAGCATTTTCAACGTCGGTGCCGGGAAGGCGCTGAGAAAAAGGGGTATCCGAAGTTCAAGCGTTCTGTGCGTTCGTTGACGTGGGAACTGCGAAAATATAAACGCAAGACAGGTATCCGTGTTCGTCAAAATCCGATTCGCGAAACAGGCACTCGGTATAACCGTTTGAAAGTGCCGAAACTCGGTGAAGTCAAGATCCGCCAGCACCGTCGGCTCATCGGAGACCCGAAAGAGGTCACGTTGAAAAAGACGGCGCGGGGTTGGTATGTCTTTATCGTTTGTGAAGTGCCTGACACGGTCCCTTGTGTCTCGAAATCTGCGTGTGGTGTAGACGTTGGCACACAAGACTTTCTGACGACTTCTGAAGGAGGAAAAGAGGAGAACCCGCGCTTTTATCGCCAAGCGGAACAGAAGTTGATACGCTTGCATCGCGACCTTTCGCGTAAGCAATACCGGAGTAAACGCTGGTATAAGGCGAAAGACGCTCTGGCAAAACAATACGATATTGTGGCGTGCCAACGACTTGACTTTATCGCGAAAGTCGTTTACAAACTTTTTCACCACAAAGGATTTGATGCGGTTGTCGCTGAGAAACTCAAGCCTATCAATATGGTAAAGAACCGACATCTCGCCAAGTCTATTTCTGATGCGTCTTGGGGCATGTTCTTTGATTGGTGTGAGTGGGCAGCCAAACGCGATGGTAAGCATTTCCATCAGGTCCCACCGCATCACACAAGCCAAACATGTTCGGTGTGTTGTCAGAAATCGTCTGTGAAACTGAAGTTGTCTGAGCGTGTGTTCCATTGTAAATCGTGTGGTTTGAAACTTGACCGCGACCACAACGCGGCTTTGAACATTTTACACAGGGCGGCTTGCGCCCATCGTGGAGAGGTATGGGATACCATCCTCTATGAAACGAGAAATCCTTTGCTACATCAGGCTTGTTGGGGTTAACATCTTAACAGGTCCCCGATGCTTTAGCACGGGGTACTATGACGGAGCACTCCTTAACACATTAGGTTTAGAACAGAAACTGGGCATCCACTGTTTCTCCAGCACCTAACGTCACACCTGCTGGAATCGTGATTAAGCCGTTAGCCAAAACCAGTGAATGCAGAATCCCTGAACCTTGTGGACCCGTCGTTTCGGCAGTGTAATGTCCGTTGGATTCTTTGAGAATTGCGCGCATATAATTAACGCGTCCGTCTCTATTCGTGATAGTTTCTGCTAAAGTTGCTTTAAAGGTCGGACGCAACAGTTCTGTATGACCTGCCATTTTGAGGAGCGCGGGTCGGACAAAAAGTTCAAACACAACGAGCGAAGAAACTGGGTTACCGGGTAATCCGAAAATAGGTTTCCCGTCCGAAATGCCGTAAGCCTGAGGTTTCCCGGGCTTCATCGCGACGCGCCAGAAGTTAACTTCGCCTAATCTCTCCAATACATTTTTCACAAAATCGTGTTCCCCTACCGAAACGCCGCCACTTGTAATGAGGGCGTCAGCCTTCGCGAGTGCAGCACGAAAGGTGCGCTCTATTTCTGCTTCATCGTCAGGAGCAATACCCATATCAATCGGGATACCGCCGGCTTCCTCGACCTGTGCATAGAGACCATAACGGTTGCTTTCCCGAATTTTTCCGGGTTCAAGCGATTCGCCGAGTAGCAGGAGTTCATCACCCGTCGAGACAATCGCAACGGTGGGCTTGCGATGGACCGTAGCCTCTGGACGATTTAGAGCGGCGATCATTGAAACTTCCGGCGGACGTAGGTGTTTCCCTTTTCCCATGACCTGCTGACCCGTCGCTACACTCTCACCCGTGAAACGGACGTTTCCGGTTTCGTCAATACTCTCAAAAATTTTGACTGTATCTCCCTCTCGCTGGGTCACCTCTTGCATCACAACCGCGTCAGCACCCTCAGGCATCATAGCACCGGTCATGATACGTGCTGCCTGTCCGGCTGCGACCTGTTTTGTTGGCGCATATCCTGCGGCAATTGTTTCAACGATTGTGAGAACCGCAGGTTCAGCTTCAGAGGCGTTCTGAACATCCGCTGCGCGAACCGCGTACCCATCCATCGCTGAATTGTCGAACGGTGGAATGTTTTCTTGGGCATGCAGTGCCTCTGCGAGAACATACCCTCCACAATTTAGAATTTCCCGCTTTTCCGTGGGTAAAACCGGAATCGTATTCAGCATCTGCTGGCGGGCTTCTTCAACACTTAGCATCTAATTTTTTCTCCTTTGCGTAATCTCATATTGAATATAATAAAGCATCGCGCCGATAAGTGCAAGCGCATCTTTTGCCACGCTTATATATTGCGCGATAACACAAATTTTAAAATATTTTTTTTGCCCAAAAGCCCAGTGATTTAGTGGCATATCACGATCTAATGACCTTCGTATTTTTCAAGTTTATTTGACATTGACACAATCACATGATATAATATATCGCAAGTTTTTTGGCAATCTCATTTTCGATAATAACACGGGCATGGATTATGAGAAACGGCATGGTTTTCCTCAACACACTAATATTTCGGCGTAGTTTGAGAACCGGCATTTTAATAAGTTTATGTTGTTATGTTGTGTTGCTGGGTGTCATCGAACTCACGCACGATCATGATGATCATGACGAACACGCCCATTCTGGGGAAGCCTGTGCAGCCTGTTTCTACTGCAGCCAACACGTCGGAGAGGAGATTGAGTTCTTTGCACTCATCTTTCCATTCCTTCCGATGACGGTGCTTCCGTTTTATGAGGGTACCGTTTTCCTTCCTTTAAGACTCATCACGAACACGCGCAGCCGTGCCCCACCCGTATTCTCCACTGAAATTCCAGATTTTGTCTGAAGACAAAATCTTTTTCTATTTTATGTCGCTATGTTGTCCAAAGGGTTAGGGAGTACTTGCACTCGTCCTCCGTTTGGGTACCTATGCTTTAAGAGTTATCGGTTAAAAGAGGCTGTTTTTACTTGGGGCGTTCCCTTGTTAAACGAAAACCGCTTAACCTTACCTATCAACTCGTGCTTTAACACTTATAACGGAGAATTTTTGTTTGCGTGTTTCTGTGAATTTCTTCAGGTTGATGGTTAAAACCGACGACCGATAACTGAAAACCATTTAAGTTCATTTTACAAAGTAAGAGGGCTTTAGAAAGCCCACACGCGGCTTTTTCCCGCCGTGTGCCATCAGATATATATAGGAGAATACAATGCTTACGCGCTTTGTAGGACAAGATCTTTCTGTTACCATTTCTCACTTAATGTTACTCGCTTTTGTTGCTATCCTTCCGTGTATTGGCGGTTGTGGTGAAGATGACAACCCTATCCTTGAGGATGATCATGACCACGCACACGAAGCGGATGCACCCCTTCACGCCGATGCCGATGGCTTTAACCTGGAAATCAATGGAGAAGTGGTCTATCATCAACATCAAGGTGCCCATGAAGGCGGTCTCACCGTTTCCGTTGGTGAAGAGATTCAGATCGATGTACATTTTCTTGACGCGAACGAAATGGAACTCCATCTCGATGAAGTAGAGGCCCCGCCGGGTGAAGATGGACATGACGACCATGCACATGACGGAGCGGAATTCTTCAGTTTGGGTCTGTCGGGTTACGATTCCTCTATTATTAAGATCCATCTCGACGAACATGAACACGAAGAGGAAGATGAAGAGGAACACGAAGAGGGACATGACGACCATGGCCATGAAGAACACGGTGACGCGTTACCGTTTGGACTCGAAGGATTGAAAGCAGGAAAAACGGAAATTAAACTCCAACTGCTTCATGGGGATCATCCCGATTTCACGGCGGCGCTCCTGATACCAGTGACCGTCCAATAAAGGGAGAGGTCCATGTTAGGCATTTATAGAGGACTTATGCAGTCCCCTTGTAGGTGCGGTTTCAAACCGCACCTACCGCGTGGGGGTATGCGGAATCCTGCGATTTCGCGTAAGTCCTGTTATAGGGGTCTGCCGAGGTCTCATCGGATAGGGGCACTTTTTAAGGGTATCTGTCTATGTGTGTTGATGTTTGGAGCGGTAAGTCTGCCTTACTGTTACGGACGGGGAGACAGTGCTCAAAACCCACTGCATTCCTTGGAAGGTGAAGTTGTCGAAAAGCTTAGACGTGCCCAACTCGGTGCAGTTACAGTCCGTATGAAGGGACTGGAAGAAAGCGTCCGGACCGATGCAAGCGGGCGGTTTAAGTTCGACGCAGTGCCAGAAGGACAGCAGACGCTTCAGTTCTTGAAGGTCGGTTATCAGCTGTTTGAACAAGTCGTTGATGTCAATGCCTCTACGCCTTATCTCAAGATTGAACTGGCGGCGTTGCCGTTTCAACTGAACACCATCAAAGTCTACGGTTCAAATCGCTATCTGTCACAGTTTGAGGAAACAACCGACTTAGCATTGGATGAGCAAGAGCTCCAAAGACGGTTAGGTATGACCTTGGCGAACACGTTGGCGGATGAGAGCGGTATTTCACAACGAACGATGGGTCGGGCAATCGCTCGGCCTGTTATTCGTGGATTGGGCGGTGACAGGCTGCTCATTCTCGAAAACGGCGAACGGACAGGTGATAAATCCGCATCCAGTGCCGACCACGCTGTATCGATTGATCCAACAACCGCTGAAGGCGTTGAAATTACACGGGGTCCCGCATCGCTCATTTACGGTTCAAGCACCCTGGGTGGGGTTATCAACGTCAAAAGCAATCACATACCCCAAATTCTACCGAGACGGCTTGATATGCACCTAACGTTCCAGGCTGAATCTGTTAACTCGGGTTTGACCGGAACAACAGGTTTTACTTTCCCAATTGGTGATTTTGCAGGGAATGTCGAATGGAATCGACGCCTTGCATCTGATATACAAACGCCGGTGGGGGTCCTCGAAAACACTTCCCTTTCAAACGTCAATTTTTCAGGCGGCGCCTCGCTGATTAAGCCGTGGGGTTTCATCGGTGCCTCTGGGAGCACGTATCGTTCAGATTACGGCGTGCCTGGGTCTCCAGAAGGACATCTCAGCGGAGTTAACATCGCACTCGACAAGCAACGCTATGAAGGGCAGATGGAGTACCGCTTCAATACAAGGATCCTTGAAAAGGTAAGACTTCAAACTGCCTATACGCGTTATCAGCATCAAGAGTTGGAGTCGAATGGAACACTTGGGGTCGAATTCGGGGTGCTAACCTACAATTTCTCAGCGATGGCGCATGTGTTGGACAACGCCGTTGCGGGTGTTTGGGGGGAATATCGAGATCATGCCACAGGTGGGTTTTATTGGACACCGCACACCCGTGAGTTCGCGTTGGCAGGATTTTATCTCAACCAGCGTAACTTTGACAAACTCACCTTACAGGGGGCTATCCGCTACGACCTTAGGCGTTCGGAACCGTTTCGACCTGGGGCAGTTGTCCGAGCCGGAACCGTCCGACGCCGCGATTTCAACGGTTTCTCCGGGGCTACCTCTGGAATTTACCATTGGACGGATAGGTTGAGCACTGGGGCGACTCTGATGAAAACGTTTCGCGCACCCGGTATTGAGGAACTTTTCAGCGATGGACCCCACTTGGCTGTCTTTTCCTACGAAATCGGCAATGCAGAACTGGAACCTGAGGATGGCTATGGCACTGAACTCTTCGTCAAATACACAGACGAGAGGTTCAGGCTTAATCTGGCACTTTTCAGGAATCAGATACAGAACTACCTCATTCCGACGCACAGTGGTGAAAAGGAGTGGGGCAGCGGGGCAGCGGGATGGTTGTGGATTTATCAATACATGGGACACGATGTTGTGATGGATGGGGCTGAAATCCAAATAGGGGGTGAGGTCCTCTCACGGATCCATCTTCAGTTGAATATGAGTTACATCTACGGAACTGTTCAAACCAGTGGGCGACCGCTGGAGCGTATCCCACCCCTCAACGGTAAATTCGTCATCAGCTACACGCCGACACCGTTGCATTTGCATGTCACATCCCGTTTTTCAGGCAGCCAGACCCGACTCGGCGAGTTTGAGGAACCGACAGACGGCTACCTCGTCTATGATATTGGAGGTTCTCTCAATTTTTCGTGGTGGCAGCTGGAGAACATGGTCGTTTTCGAGATTGAAAACCTCCTTGATACCGTATACCGCGAACATTTGTCTCGCATCAAAGCGGTAATGCCGGAACCTGGACGGAACGCGAAGTTTCTGTATAAACTTAATTTTTGAAACTGTAGGATGGGGACGATGGTTTTTATCATTCGTCCCCATTCTCTATTTTCTAAGGAGATAAAATTGAAAAAATATTTTAACCACGAATTAGCCGATACAACTGGCGCGTGTCTCTCTGTCGCGTGCGCCGTCCATTGCCTTGCGATGCCGCTTTTAGTCGCAGTTTTGCCTTTGATTGGGTTGGGCTTCCTTGCGAATGAACGTGCTGAATTGTTTCTTATCCTTGTGGCAATTGGATTGGCAGTTGGGAGTTTAGCGTGGGGTATTCGACACCATCGACGCTTGCGAGCATTGTTGATACTGATAGTGGCATTGGCATTCATCGCCACCGCTCGAACAGCCGTTGAGGGCACATTTGAAGTGGTCTTCTATAGTATCGGTGCGGTTTTACTCGCCTCCGCACACCTTGTAAATCGGCACCTATGTAAGACCTGTCCAGCATGTGAGCCGGGAGATGTATAAAATTATGCAGAGAATATACATTTCAGTGTGTTTGATAGGTATACTAATATGGACTGGCTGTGATCCGAAGGGACAACCGAGTGCTGCCACAGGCGATAAACTTCGTGTTGTTACTACGATCGGTATGATTACTGATGTTGTTAAAAATGTTGGCGGTCCGCGCGTTGAGGTGACCGGGATGGTGGCACCTGGCGTAGACCCACACTTTTACAACCCGACGCCTAAAGATGTTCAAAGGCTCGGTGCAGCAGACATCATCTTCTATAACGGGCTCCACCTTGAAGCAAAAATGACGGACATCCTTGCGAAGATGTCGAGGGATACGCTGACGGTCGCCGTAACAGACGCTGTAGATCGGAATCTACTGCTAACACCCCCAGAATACGAGGGACTCTACGATCCGCACTTATGGTTTGACGTGAAGCTTTGGATGCAAACGGTGGGAAAGGTGCGCGATACCCTGAGTGAATTCGATGCCGATAATACTGACCTGTACCGAAGCAACGCCGAACACTACCTCACGGAACTCATGGAACTCGATGAATACGTAAAGTCGCAAGTGGAACACGTGCCATCTCAGCAACGCGTCCTTGTGACGGCGCATGACTGTTTTAACTACTTCGGAGAGGCGTACGGGTTTGAGGTGCGCGGATTACAAGGTATTAGTACCGCTACAGAAGTCGGTATCGCTGATGTACAGGAATTGGCGACGTTTATTGCGGAGCGGGGTATCTCTGCTATTTTTGTAGAGTCATCCGTCTCTCCACGGAGTCTCGAAGCCGTGAAAGCCGCCGTGAAGTCAAAAGGATTTGATGTGAAGATCGGTGGTGTACTCTTCACAGACGCTATGGGAAACGAGGGGACACCTGAAGGGACCTACATCGGGATGATCCGATATAATATTAATACGATTGTACATGCTTTGATTGGGAAATCGGAGTTATAAACCGTGAAAATTCATCACTACCCTTGAATGTCATTGGGTAGTGATGAATCTGTATATTCGCAGGAGTGTAACACAACGGCTGATTTTATTGAGCTGGTCCGGTTGCCGCAAGCCGGCGTACTATAACTTTGACGCATGTTAAGAAATAGTGCAAAGAAACCGACAATTCTTGACACCGCTTTTGAATTGCTTCGTGACCTTGAGAAGAAGTAGAAGCGGCTTCTTATGGGGGAATAAGTCATGTCTGGCAGAACTGACGACGAATCTGCGCGTTGGTCAGGTGCATTGAACAAGGTCAGGAAGATTGGGACGACGCTGTTGGACCAACAGTTGTGGTGTTGGGGACAGGACATTCGCCGGGCAGAGGGAAATGCTTTGCTCGCCTACGGTTTTACCAGACATCGAGCGCCGGAAGGCAAGCACGGAAGTCCCGCTTATGAGTGGTGTGGCTCTGGCAGAAGCCGAGTTATTTTATGGGGATTCGGGTTTTTCTATGGCGATGGGGACCGAGGCGGGCTTTTCTTGCAGCGTTACAAATTCGCGCCCAAACAGACAGCGGTGGTCGATTTTTCGTTGCCCATATGGAAACCGGAGCAACTCCCTGAGCTTACGCATCCACGTGGTGTGGAAGCGTGGTGTTGCGTTTTCAGCTTGCTCACTCAAGGTCTCGCATGGATAGGCGACTACGAGCGGTGGATTATTTCTGAATACGGACTTGACTATCGCCAACGGTGTACCGACGCATGGAAGAAGAAATGTATTCCTGCACATGAGATGGCTGCAAAGTGGCATGAACTCGTCGAATACTTGCTTTCACAGCCCGGAAGCGATTGGTAAACATAAGGAATAACCCGAATCAACTTTTTAAGTTCTATTTGACATTGACACAATAGCGTGCTATAATTTATCGCAAGTTTATTGGCACTCATTTTTTTTTTATCATAACCATAGGTTCTGGTGTATGAGAAACGGCACAACTTTTCCCAACAAGTTAATATTTGGGCTTAGTTTGAAAATCTGTGTTTTAACAGGTTTATGTTGTTATGTCGTGCTGCTGGGTATTATCGGACTGGCACACGATCACAGCGAACATTCGCATTGCCATAATTGCCATACCGAACGTTCGCAGAGCGAGAATACCTGCGCAGCCTGTTTCTTTTGCAGCCAGCACATCGGTGTCGAGATTGAATCCTTTGCTCTCAACGCACCGTTCTTTTTTCATACGATACTTCGATTTTATGAAGACACTGTTATCCCTCTAAAACGGGTCATCCACACGCGAAGTCGTGCCCCACCTGTATTCTCCAATGAACTCGCAAATTATGCCTTTTAAAGGCAGATTTTGTTTTTCCTTTATATCCTTGATTGTACAAAGATCGCGGGGGGACCTATGACGCGCCCCGCGCTTTGTGCACCGCTCCTTGGCAACGTATCGTAGCGTTTCTGTAGTAGACCCTATCTGATTGTGGACCAAGGTGTGGTCGGTTTTCAGGATGTCTATATGTCTATCTATTACGCAAGCAAAGCATCCGTTATGTGCTTTTTTGGACGCGACTTTAATGATGTCGGTGAGCCGGTTTCAAGGGGTGTTTATTTCTAACGATTGTCCACACCGTCTTTCCATCGGATGAAGCGGATGGTTATTTTGAAATAAGTGCCGAGAAAATTCAGCATTACCCCTGAATGTCATTGGGTAGTGATGAATCTGTATATTCGCAGGAGTGTAACACACAGGAGAAAGGTATGAGAGCAGATAGAATCGAATCGTCGCCTAAGCTGGCATCAAAGCGGCGCGTCTTAATGCATATACTGGTCTGTAAGGGGTGTTGTTGTGGCGTGACAGAGAAACGGAAACCGGCTGTACCGGCTGAGTGGCTCATACAGGAGTGGCGGAACAGACGACTGGCCCCTTCAATAACATTGACAATCAGCGAAGGCTGCCTTGGGCCATGCGATCTCGCAAATGTCATCTGTATCACATCACCGGACGGTGTCGTGTGGTTAGGACAGATAGAACTCCATCTACACTATGAGCGACTCGTGGATTGGGCGGAAGCCGTGGCGCAAACAGATGCGCTACTTCCGTTGCCTTCAGCTTTTGATAGTCACCGTTTTGATCGGTTTCAGTCTTCCTAAACCCCTTCCACAGCATAGAGACCGCGGACTTGAGAAAAATCTGGTCGGAATTGTGTGCGATGACCGATTCGTGGCGAAATTTCAGGTATGAAAACAGCATCATATGCGAGGAAAGGAGGCCATACAACAGTGCTGAATTTTTTGAATTCGCAAAAAGAGAGTGACCCACGGCAACTCGGTCAAGTCAAATCGTGGATCTCCCAAGCCTTTGACTTATCAGAAGACGTCGCCGTGATGATTACGCAGTTGCAATGCACCGAAGAAGGCTGCCCGCCTATTGAAACGGTCATTGCAATCATGGAAACGCCGGGAAAGCCCCGGCAATACAAGATTCACAAACCGTTGGCGGAGGTGAAGCAGACGGACATCGTTAGCTTGACCGCTGACTAAATTCAACAAGGAGAGAAAGATGGACACAGCCATGCTAAACAATCAAGTCCCCGTTACCGTGTTGACGGGCTTTTTAGGGTCTGGTAAAACCACGCTTCTCAACCGTATTCTCACCGAAAACCATGGTAAACGTATCGCCGTCATCGAAAACGAGTTTGGCGAGATCGGCGTCGATAATGATTTGGTCATCGGTGCCGAAGAAGAGATTTTCGAGATGAACAATGGGTGCATCTGCTGCACCGTGCGCGGTGATCTCATCCGTATTTTGGGGAATCTGATGAAGCGTCGCGATAAGTTTGACTACATCATGGTCGAAACCACTGGGCTTGCGGACCCCGGGCCAGTTGCTCAGACGTTCTTCATGGATACCGAAATGAAGGAGAAACTGCAACTGGATTCCGTCACGACATTGGTTGATGCCAAACACATCTGGCAGCACATCGATGACAGCGACGAGGCGCGTGAACAGATTGCCTTTGCAGATGTCATTTTGTTGAACAAGATTGACCTTGTGACCGAGGGAGAGTTAGATCAACTGGAAGCCAGAATTCGCAGCATGAACAGTGCGGCGAAGGTTTATCGAACGAAAGACGCCGTGGTTGAAATGGACAAGATTCTCAATGTCGGCGGATTCGATCTGGACCGGGCGATGGAGGTTGACCCACAGTTTATGGAACCGGAGTATCCCTTTGAATGGGGTGGTGTTTATAACCTGTCGGTAGGCACGCATGAACTGGTTCTTCAAGAAGGTCCTGACCCGACGATGAAAGTCGCGTTGGTGCCCGTAAGTGCGTCAACCGATGACGCTTTGAGTGCCGCTGTTGAACCAGTCGTTATGGTTTTCTCCGATGATGAGCATGAACTTTCGGTGGGTGGCACGCTTCAACCGAGCGGACAGCTCATTGCGTTGAATCTCACAGCGGACGAATTACGCTTTGACGTGCAGATCGGCCGCTCTGGTGCTTACGCGCTGTTTACCGAGCATCACCCCGACGAATTTCAGGCACAACTCTTTGGTAGCGGTGCCCTTGTTAAGCCAGTTGTTGAACGCGAATTTAAACCAGACCACGAACATGATGACGAAGTCACATCGGTCGGCATCACAACCCCCGGCGACCTTGACCCCAATCGGTTGGACGCTTGGATTAGTGGGCTGCTTATGACAAAAGGTGTTGACATCTTCCGCATGAAAGGTATTCTGAGCATCAAGGGTCAGTCAAACCGATTCGTCTTCCAAGGTGTTCATATGCTCTTCGATGGTCGTCCCGACCGCCCGTGGGGGAGAGAACAGCGCTACAATAGCCTCATCTTCATCGGGCGCAACCTCGACCGGACCGAATTGACTGAGGGGTTTGAAGCATGTCTCGCTTGAACGACCTGAGGAACCGCTTTGTCCAGCCCTCTCAACTGCGCGAAAATTGGACCGCAACCATCAGCGACCATGTCATTGATCTGGTGTGGTCTCCTGATGGGAAATACATCGCTGCCGCGTCGGTTCTCGGTCCGGTGACAATTTTTGAAGGTCATCGTCGAGCGGTTATCCATGCCTTTGAAGGGCATGAATTTGGCACAATGTCAATCGCGTGGCGTCCAGACAGCAAGGTGCTTGCAAGCGCAGGACAAGATGGGAAAATTCGGTTGTGGGATATGAAAAGTGGCGAAGCGACCCATTCGCTTGACGGGGGCGCAGCATGGGTTGAGCACTTGGCTTGGAGTAGCGGCAAAAAACCGATACTCGTCTCTGCCGCGGGGCGTAAGCTGAAACTCTGGAACGCTGACGGCGATCTTGTTCGCGAATATCCGGATCATCAAAGCACGATTTCTGGTCTCCAATGGAAACCGCGTGTAAGACAATTTGCCTCGATTGCCTACGGCGGCATCACCCTGTGGGACCCGCAACAGTCGGAAGCCGTCCGCCGATTGGAATGGAGAGGTTCATCACTGGTGGTTGCGTGGAGCCCTGACGGCAAATACGTCGCCACTGGAGATCAAGATTCGACCGTACATTTCTGGATTATAGCTACCGGGGACGACTTACAAATGTCTGGCTATCAGACGAAAGTGCGAGAACTCTCGTGGGATGCCACGAGTCGATACTTGGCTACGGGAGGCAGTCAGGAAGTTACGGTGTGGGATTGTTCCGGTCGTGGACCGGCGGGTACCAGACCCATTTCGCTTTCCAGGCATCAGGATTTTATCAGCGTTGTGGGTTTTCAACATCGCGGAAAACTGCTAGCCTCAGGCGGTGCCGACGGTCTGGTCTACGTCTGGCAATTGCGAGGCAACCTCGGTTCTGTGGCGGTTCATGAAGCCGTTCTGACAGCGGGGGTCACAAATCTCGTTTGGGCACCGAATGACCGGTATATTGCTGTTGGTGACGAGTCGGGTGGAGTGAGCGTTTTTTCCATAAGTTAAAGTTCAACATTAACTGTTCAATACCGTGGTGTTGCGCCCAAATCCTCAATGCTTTATAGGTGCGTAAAGGTTTGCTAAGGACTAAGAGCGTTCGTATCTTTGCTCTATCGCGAAAGAACACGACGATACACTCGTCAAATGTTCGACTGATTGCTTTGGCACGATAGACGGGTTTATCACAGTCCGATTGATCTTCACGCACCTCTATGTTCTTTTTATGAACCGAAAGTTTCGCAGTGGTATCGCCGATGGTCATGACATAGTTGTTTTTTCCATCTCGTAAAGTTCTCACTTGAGATCAGATTTGAGAAAGGACAATTGTGCTGCAGTAAAGAACAGGATATTAAAAAGAATCAATAGTGCGATGGGGAAAATTACACTTTGATGCGAAATGTGCTCTACAAATCTTGGGACCGTGTTTGGATCTATCGGTTTTTGAGACAATCCCTCCCTCACAGGATAGATATGTAAGCTATATGGATCGTTTCTATCCTCCGTTTTAATGAAATCTATAAACGTTTGCCTATAACGACGAACCTGTTTGACAAAATTCATATAACTGACGATTCCAGTGTTTGCGAACCCTTCCATCGCATGTTGGAAGCAGACAATCGGAGAGATTTGCGTGAGTTCGCGGGCAAGACGCACCTGCCTAAACTGCTGATCTACATGTTCATCGGCTATACGAGTTTTTATCTCGTGCCTTCTCGTGAAATACGTTGCCCATCGGCGTGCTGCTGCTGGATTGTTAGGCGAGGGGACTTCACTTAACTTTGTTATCTCCAATGATTCCATTGGGCGAAATTCATTCTCAATGTTTACTAACTGCGCACGTGTTCGTGAGGAGACAACCTCTATTGATGGAATCGGGTCAAGAGTGCCAACAAAGAGCCCGAGTAGGCTCGGAAAGATAAATGCCAAGCATACCCATGCTAATAGCAACCACACTAAACTGGTAATGGCGTTTGAGACACGACTTGAGAAAAATAGTCCTAAAAAAATAAAAATAGAGATATGCAAAGCGAAAAGCCCGATCATCCCCAAAATTCTGAGCCAATCGTCCGAATCAAAACGAATATTCCCCGAAAGATAGATAATCAATAGGCTCATCAGGATCCCGATGGCAAGCGGCACCATCACGGTAAAAAACGCTCCTAAGTATTTTGCCGATAGCGTCTGTCCTCGAGAGATTTGGTTTGACATCATCAGACTCAGTGTTCCCTGCGCGCGTTCTCCAGCAACGGCATCGAAAGTGAACAGAATCACAAAAAAACTCATGAAGATGCCGATGAATACCCAGTCAATTTTGATAAGTGTGGTCGTGTCGCTATCATGATTTGAAGGTAGGTATTCAAGTGTCCATACTTCCCGCCAACTGTATTCTTCTGCGACGGCTCCACCACCACGACCGCCACCCGCGCGTTCTGATATAGGTATAGAATGAGGGATGAGTTCATCAGCTCCATCGGCACAGAATTTAAACCGACTCGGACGTTTGTAAATCTCACCGGGACCTCGCATTGCGAGCCTTCCTAAACTCGTCTCGGCATCGTCTTTGACCCGGGATAACCTTCTTTCCATCGCGAGGTTATACGTATCAATCTCTTCTCTATACCCATTATCGCCGAAGCCGTATATCAATGCGTTTGCCACCATTAGAACAGGCAACAAAATTATCATCAAGACGAACCGCAGCGTCATGAGGTTGTGGTGTATCTCTTTCTTCGCAATATGCCAAATCATCTTTTTAATTTTCCTTGCGGTTCATTGAGGTGAGTTTGGACACTAACGTACCTCTCCGTAGAGTTGAAGAAATACCCAAGCAAAAACCCTTCCACTGCGTTTCAGACTTGGTGTTTTGGATCCTTTTTAATGTCATTAGCAATCACTGATAAGAGGTTTCGGATTATGAAACCTTCTTTACTAACGGTTGGTAGCTTCAACTCAAGTCATATCGAAGGAAGGATAGATACGCACCCATGAACAGAATGACATTCCACGCCAATAAAATAAAAATGTCGCCCAATGCACGAGAGAGACTTTCAGAAAGGGAATTATATTGATGCTGAAAAACGGGCAAATCTACAAATTCAGCTTTTCCTTTATCACTGGAAAACCACGCCCGTGCGGAAAATACCTGCTTACCGGCGAGATAATTAACAATCTGGCGTTTATAACTTCTCGCCTGCCGTATAAAATCGTTATAACTCTTTCTATCCGTACTTGTAATTGCGCCGACAGCAAAACGATATGCGTCGGCGAAGGATATCCGAGAAATATCCCGAGCGAGTTGCCCATTCCTTTTGCCAATCTCTTCTCTCTGTTTAAGGGGTTCTTCTGCTCTATTTGCGTAGTCAATGCGAAGAGGTTCTTGATAGCCTAACACTTCCTGAAATTTGGAGACATCCGCATTGTGAATCGGTTTAATGGTGTAGAACTCTTCAAACTCAAGATCCCATGGCGAACTCATTTCAATCCCTAACATGATCTGTCCTTCATGAGAAATAGCACTTGCTGGGTGTATGTATCCCCACTTTTTGAAAATATAGGTATCCCGTTCCGCCTTGAAATCATCCCATATCTTTTTAACCTGTTGTCGTGCCTCTTTTTCCGGTTGAAGTTTATACGGGGGGAATTTCGCGACTGCAAACGTCGCTATATTTGAGTGAACAATCGTCAGAATTCCCCAGATAAACATCGAAAGTATCAACGTAGTCGCCGCCTCTTTTGTCCATACGGACAGGAGTAGTCCCAACAGATAGCAGGTTGACACGTATAACAGTGAAACGACAAGTACCATAACGAGGCGCAGTAGGTCAGCAACATCAAAATCAGTCGCTGGGGAGGCAGACGCTATAACAATTCCGACGGTGAAACTCATCACTACAATTGGGAATAGAGACAGCATGCCACCAAGGTATTTCCCAAGCACGAGTCTGTCCCTCGGAATCGGATTGGATAACACCAGTTTCAGCGTGCCATCCTCCCGCTCTCCCGAAATCGTATTGTAAGCGAACAGGATCGCCAACGCGCTGAGCACGATTTTGAATACGAAAATGACATCGACGGAAAGGAAAATTGAAAGGAACGGGTTATCTGAACCCTGTTTTTGTGCTTCTTTTTCCCATATAGGTGTTGCGAGTTCAATGCTCACCATATCCGCCCCAGATTTTTCCATGCCGACGTTAAAGATACCAAGCGGATTCGGTTTCCTGTGCGCTTTCGGATTAATTTGGCTATAGAGGTCCCATGTTCGCGTTTCTTCCTGATGTTCTTGAAGGGCAACGTAATACGCCGCCAACCGTTTTTCGTAATCCGCAACCTGAACGAAAACGGCAGCGGCCGTCGACATCAGACAGACAATGAAACCGATCATGAACCGGGAGGTCAAGACATTGGAGACGAATTCCCGTTGGATAATTAGCCAAAGTGTCGTCATAGGTTCATTCCGAACGTTCAAAACGCAGCACGCCCCGATGTTCCGTGCCAACATAAAACATATCTTCGTCCACAATGAGGGAAGTCACAATTCCAGAAATTTCGGGGGCAATTTGTTTCCAAGTATCTGTCTCACCCTGTAGATGGTAGATGCCTTCACCGTTAGCACCGTAAACGGAATTCCCTGTTGTAGCTAACAATTTGATGATAATACGATTCCCAGTTTTGCCGGTCAGCACGTTCCAGATAGTGCCATCTTTTGAATTGATAACCCCTTTGTCAGTCGCGATGTAGACCGTTGAACCTGCAAAGATTATGTCCTCAAAGTGCTCAACAGACAGCGGAAAACTTGATGTAATGTCGTTCCAAGTGTCTCCCCCATCAAGTGATTGCATGAGATGCCCATCCCGCTTACCGACATAGACGGTTCCGTCCGACGCAGCGATTTTAAAGTCTCTCCACAACGTCTCACGTGAGAGTTTACCGGTCTCTTCCACACCGGTATCGTGCCATTCCGGGTCCCCAGGTTTCCATCGGAAGAGTTTATAATTGTATTCCATATAGAAAATTTCATCACTGACTGTGAAACTGCCCCATAATCCTTCCCATATTAACTCATATACCACTGGCGGGTCTGTTTGCACCTCTATCAACCTTTCAAAGAATCGGGATGCACCAAAATCAGCGGTCTTTGATAAATCATCCAATAAGGCATCAGTTACACCAGAAAAACCAACTCGAAGTTCTGGACCTGATCGCCGTTCGTCTCTGAAAATGAAACGTTTGCCCGCCAGTGCTTTGTGCACCAGTCCAGATGAACTTAAAGAAGGGAGTGCTCCTGGAACAGGGATGAGGGCATTACCATCGGGAGACAACTGAAGAATGGTCGTTTCATAACTGCTTTGAATTCCTTTTGCATAGAGACCGCCATTGGCTCTTGCTATCTGCACAATTGCCGGTTGCTGCTTTTGGGACAAAGGCCCTCTGGGGTTCACTTCCAAGTTGACAGCATCCCACGATGTGCCCCCATCGTTCGATGTGACAAAATGTTTACCCACGTTGGCGTAAAGTGCTGTAGACCCTTTTGGTGTCTGGTCTGCCACGAAACTTACTAAATTATCAACACGACTTTCCAGTCCGGTATGAAAGCGATGCCAGGTTTTACCACCATCAGTTGAACGATGAATCCCACTGCTGCCACCCGTATAAAATGTGTTTCCATCTAAAGCTGCAGCACATCGCACACTGAACTGCATAGGAGAAATTCCTGGAGATTCTATGGGGGTCCAAGTATCTCCAGAATCAACCGAGTGAATTACCATACCATCATCATTCCCGATTGCCAAGACCGTATTCCCTGTAGTTAGGGTCATTTAGTTTTAAAAATTATTTTTCAGTAAATTCAGTGCTTTCTTAGGATGTGCGGCAAAATATCGCATTGTTTTGCTGATCGCCTCGTGTCCGGCGAGTCGCAATATAGAGACTGTGGTGTTTCGTAGCGCCGCCATGACGGCAGGAATCGCACCGGATCGGACTTGTGATGCGTCTTCGCCGAGGACGACATCCCGGACGTAATGCGACTTATTCTCAATCGTCCAATGTCCACGGCGTAAGGTGAGCAAGTCCGCCGCCGAAGCTTTTGTAGGTTTCAGACTCGTGATGCCATAGTGTGTCTGAAGTGAGACTTCCCGTGTCCGTAGGTCTTTGCGTTGATAGGTATACTCAAAGACTTGCGAGATGCCGGGCCAGCGCAAATATGCGTTGAGGGCGGTGCTACAGGTTAATCGGCGTATTTCGAGGCGTCCATGTGCTTTATCAAGGGTCTGAACGGTATCAAGCGTTTCCTGCCATTGTTGATGTTCTGCCTGGAGTTGTTGATATGCCGAAATCCGCAAAGTTTTAGCGTCGGGAGGACGTTGAAACAAGCGTTTTATCGCCTCAAACATATCTTTCTGATTCTCCTTGACGGGTAAAACGTAGTCGCCTCCCGACGCTAAAACCGCCTCACAAAAACTTCGGCGGGTCAACAAGGCGTCGGCTGTCACGACTTTCTGAGAAACATCAAAAGATTTGAGAATCTCCAGCGAGGTCGGCAGTTCGTGAGTCTTGGCAGACATCGCTTTTTGAGTCAGAGTAATGCCAAGCTCATGAGAGACGATAGACAGCAAGTGAGTTATCTTGGCATCCTGTTTTTTACTGCCTCGTAAGGTCTTGCCATCTATGGCGACAGCCGTCAAGCAGCTTTGACCTTTCCAGTGGAAGTCCTCAAGTGCCGCAGTTGCCCAGCGTCTCAGGATTGATTCTAAGGCATCAAGGTCTAAGCGATGAAAAAGATTATACAGTGTTGCGGCACACGGGGTTTTCTTATGTCGAAAGCCGAGGGCTTTTCTCAGATGCTTGTAGGTGCGTCCGTATTCAGCAATCGCAGCATAACTGCGATACCCAGACATCATCGCAATGATGGAGAGGGCGAGGATCGCCCGCAGCGGGTGGCGTTTGCCTTTTTCCTTGCGTGGGTCTGGCAATGTTGCTAACATATCAAGCAAGTGGTGAGAAGGTTTTCTCGTCATGATCTTCACCTCAATGTTGTGGTAAACGTTTAAGGTGAAGCATAGCATGTATGGCGTGAAAACTCACGTCGTACATGCATACAAAAAAAGTAACTCATCCAAAAAACTTAAAACTAAATGACCCTGCCCTGTAGTAATCAACGTTATATCCGGACGGAAGCCTGTCAGATTCCAAGCGTTCATAGGTGTTACGTCTGTCCATGAATCTCCGCCATCGGTTGAGCGGAAAATCCACCATGAATGTATCTCATCCGTCCACAGTTGCTCCCAAATGTCTTCTGATGCTCCATAGTGCCTTAAAATATTCACTGATGCCGCAACATAAATCTGGTCCTCATACACCGCGAGAGAGCCGACATGTACAATGCCATCCACTGGCAGCTGGAGGGATTTCCAAATTCCCTCATCAAGGCGATAGAGTCCGAGATCTGTCCTTACAAACAAGGTGTCTTGAATTGCTCGTAATGAATGAACCCCAGAATGGTCTGCCAAACGGCTGTCCAAACCAGCATTCATGGCCTTCCACGAATTGCCAGCATCATCCGACCTAAATATACCATGATTAAGGCAAAGATAGAAGGCATCTTCCACTATCATAAGTTCTCGCGTATAACCTTTTGGACAGAGACCAACAAATTCCCATGTTACCCCTCCGTCGGTTGACGCAAACAATTCATGAGAGGGAATAATATAAAGTGTCCCGTCCAGTTCTGCTATGGGTATATCGCCACCAGTGTCTTGCCATAGGAAGGTGTCATTGACAAGTTGCCACGCCTCCTCATCGGCTGGCAATTTGTAGATACTCTCGTCTCCTATAACGGTATAGAGTGTATTTTCCGAAGTCACTGACAAAGTGCCTACTTCTCCCAATATCCCCGGTTCACCCACCTGAATCCACTTCACAGTGTCCTCCACGAGATCGTTTGAGTGTTGGAAACCTTCCAAGGTTTCGTGAACCACAGACTTTTCCTCATTGGGCTGTTGATGAGAGGCATTGTGCTTACTTGGTGTATTGACGTTCCCGAGCTGCGTCCGAACATCGGGTTTGGATTCAATATCCAGCACAATGGGTGCTTCGATGAGTTCAACTGTCATTTCAGATGCTGCATCGAAATTGTAAGGCTTTTGGAAAAGCGATAGGTATTGACTGCTTACACCCAATATCAACAACACCACTGCTAACGTGGAAACGGCAATCGTCCACGGCACAAATGGTTTGCTACCAGACGGTGTAGCAGTTTTCAGACGCGAAATCTCTCGCATGACATTCTCCGTGAGATTCGGTGTGATCTGGAAATTGCCTAAAACCTCTCGAATCATCGGTTCCTCCTTTTTTAAACGTTGCCGCGCACGATAGAGACGATTCTTAATCGCACTTACCGATACACCCAAGAACTCGCTGATCTCTTCATACGTCATTTCACCGAGGTAATAAAGCGTGATGACAGTCCGTTCACTTTCTTGTAACTTCGCAAGCAGCTGCTTAACGACCTCTCGCCGTGTTTCTGCCGCTGTTCGCTCATTTTCCGCAATGATATATCCTGAATATGTTGACTTTTCTAACTGCTCACTACTCGTGTTTTCCAAGGGTTGTGTTAGCAAACGCTTTTTGCGAAGCCACGCCTTGCAGCAGTTCGTCGCTATCACATAAAGCCAACTGGAAAAACGTTGTGGCTCTTTCAGTGTTGAGAGTTTTTGATACGCTTTCAAAAACGTCTCCTGTGTGATATCCTCGGCGATATGAAAATCACCAATTTTTCGCCACACAAGCGCATGCACTGATCTCCGATACTTTCTCAGGAGCACGGAGAACGCAGTATCATCACCTGAAAGCACGCGTTGAATGAGTTCAGCATCGTTGTTTTTCATCGGGCACCTCTGAAAAAGAAAAGTTTGTCATTCCACGGTCACACTTAGTGACGCGACGTAAAATGAAAAAGTCTCACAATTTTAAAAATAGAAGCCAATTCATATAAGGAGGGTTGAGATTTCGTCGTGGTGATAATCGGGGGTAAGGAGAGCTTGGAGTCGTTTGGTTTGTTTTTCTTCTATCTGTTAGCAGCATTATAGCATAAATTTGGCTAAAAGGATATCACGTGAGCCTATGCTAAATCTCAACACGAACAAATGCGAGATATGCCCCAGATAAAAGGATTATGACGAACAGGGATAGTAACATAAGATCGACTGCTGCTGTGTTGAAGTCCTTACTGAAACTCAAGGTGTCTTCAAATTTCGGAATCGCCGCTAACGGGACAGGCTTCTGTGACATCCCTTCACGAACCCCAGAGATATGAAGGCTCTCCGGATCGGCTTGATCGGTGTCGGTGATGAATTCCCGGTATTGCCGAGCATAGGATTTAACGTTCTCTAAAAATTGCAGATGCCGCTCGAACCCTGTTCCGGCAAAGGATTCAAGGAGGTGCTGGAAAATGGTAACAGGTGAAATTTGGGTGATAACACGCGCCCGACGGACCTGAGAAATCCGCTGTTTTAAACGTTCTTCGTGCAGTCGTTCCTGCCCTGCTGCATCTTTAGTGACGTACTCACCCGCCGTTTGTAATATTTGGATCCGGGTTAAACTCTTATCCGGATCATACCGAAGGGCATAGTATTCGTTCTCAAGTTCCTCCGCAAGTTGGGCACTACGTTCAGAGAATCCGATAGCAGACTTCGGCGGTGTAGAACGTCCGGCAATCGAAACGAGCGTACTGGGCATAAAAACGACAAGGGTGACCCACGCCAAAAGGAGTATCACGAGGTTCACTGCGCTCCGCTGCACACGTGCCGACACAAGCAGTCCCAATGCGAGAAACAGACATGTATACAAGAGCGTAATAAAGAAAATGAGGCATAGACGTCCCCAAGCCTCCGCACCGAGGTGCACATCGCTCGACGTGGAAATGACTAAGAGGTTCACCAAGACGGCAAGTGTAAAGGGAATGTTTATACTGATTAATGCCCCTAAAAATTTGCCAATCAGGACGGTGTGCCGTGGGATCGGATTCGCAAACATCAAGCGCAGTGTGCCTTGCTCACGCTCGTGGGAAACCGCATCGAAGGTGAATAGGAGCGCGATGAGACTTAAGACATAGCCGATGATAAAACTCCAATCCACTTTGGCGACATTTGGGCGAACGTTATGCAGATCGGGAGTAGCCGAATGATATACCAGAATCCAAAAACTTTCTAAGAGCGGTTCACCTCCCTTCTCCCAACGACTGAACCCTCCCTCTACAGTGCTCGGCAAAAAGGTCTCGCCGCCCTCCGCGCAGAAGCGAAGAGCGGAGGGTTTTTTGTAAAGCCATCCAGGTCCCTGCTTCGCGAGTTTATACAAACTGTCCTCGGCATAATTTGCTAAGCGGTTCTGATGTCTGGTAACACCATTGTGATAGTTCTGGACGCGTTTCGGGTGTTCCCGGAGATGCATAATCGCGTTGGTCAGCATCAAGCCAATCAGCAGCACGGTTGCAAGCGCGAATCGGAGGCTATTGAGGTTATCGTAAAGTTCGCGTTTTGTAATGTGTAGTATCATATCTATACCTCACCCCTAACGAAAATGAGAAATATCACAATGAAAAGCGCGAGGTTCATCATAAGCAAAAGGCATACATCCAGCAAGACCCGCTTGGCAGTCGTGCTCATACTGGCTCTTTGAAAAGAGAACTGTGGGAGATTGCTCCAATCCGCGGCACCTTTGTCCGAAGAAAACCATTGTCGGGATCTAAAAATTTCTTCCTCATAAAAATAGGCGATCACGTGCTGTCTGTAGCGTCTCGCAGCGTTGAAAAAATCTCTGACCCCCAGCAGATCGGTGCCAGCCCAGGCTTGTGTTGCGGTGTCATACAACCCGACGGGCGAGAGTTTCAGATAGAGTCGCTCCACATTTGCAGGTTGAATAAAAATGTCTTCCAGTGCGGATTTTCGAATGAACCACGTTCGGTCGGCTGTTCCGACAACTTGTGTCCCGAGGAAACCGAAATAATTCTGCGCGTGCGGAATCCTGGGTTCGGCTTTCTCGTTGAGCGTATAAGCTTCCATCTTGCTTTTGTAGGTGTACGATAGGCGATCAGGATTCCCCCAAAGGTTGGCGCCGTACCAGCCACTACCCATAATCTTAAAATGCCAGTCTTCCCCTGGCAGCGCATCAGTGGCGAGAAAGTGTTTCCGATCTCTGTCAAACGCCTCCCACATCCGTTCGATTTGGTTGAAAGCAGATGCCGAACGCTCCTGCGGTGCTTCCGGTCGCGGAACCACGGCGAGAATCATATTCGGATAGACGAGGACTAAGAATCCCCAAACGAACATGGAGAGCATCAATGCGGTTCTGGTTCGACGCGTCGCCGCCGAAATCAGCATGCCGATGAGATAAAATATGGAAAGATACACAACGGTTGTAAAAATAATCCCACCAATCCGTAAAAAATCATCGGTGTTCAGAGAAATGGTGGGAGTTGTCATCAGTAAGATAACTGCGAGGATCAGGCTTATTAGCAATGGCACGAGTAAACAGAGCATCGCGCTGATGTATTTGGCGAGTAGGATATACCCGCGAGGGATGGAATGCGTCAGGACCAGACGTAATGTGCCACGCTCGTATTCTCCTGCGAGGGTGTCGTAGGCAAAAATCAGTGCTAATAAACTCAGGATTACCTCAAAGATAAAAACAATATCTATGGAAGCGAACATATCCATAAACGGATTATCCGACCCATGCATTCCGGCATCCCACAGCGATGGAACATAATTATGTGATACTCGAATCTCGTTTCCGAGCTGCTTATCGAACCCGACATTAAAAATGCTTAACGGGTTCGGGGGACGATCCGCAAATAATTTCTCTGTGCCTGCGGAATACGTTTTTTTCTCCTGAAGCTGCCGCTGATGCATTCTGACAGCAGCGTTATGGCTTGCCAAGCGTTGCTCATAATCCTTAATAAGCACAACGGTATTGGCAACCACAAGCAACAGCATGATAAAGACTGCTGCCGCAAATCGGAACGTCATTAAGTTGTCAAGGAGTTCCCTACGGATGAGTGTTGTTAGCATTAATTATACCTCTATAGGCATCTCGTTCTCCATCACCTTAGATAACGTGAGCTTGATAAAAGATTTTGAATCTTGTAAGTTGAGTCGATCTGTTTTAACATTATTCGCTTTTGGATGAATCCGTGAGGACTTCATTCCAATCCCATAGGAGAATTGTGCCATCTGCTCCGGTGCTAACGAGCGTCTTATTATCAGATGAAAATGCCAATGTCTCTACCTTTTGTGTATGCCCATCAAGAACAGTGATCTTATCTCCTGTTGTAACTTCCCACAATTGGATTGCCCCGCCGGTAAGCCCGCTAATAAGAATTGTGTCATCTGGTGAAAATACCAACGATTCAGCATGGATGTCGTACTTCCATGTATTACCTTGCTTATGCGCATCAGGGGTGACTGATAGAAGTATATTACCCGTATCCACTTCCCATATACGGATGAGTTCATACGAACCGGCAGCAATCAAGGTGCCATCTGATGAAAAACATAGTGCTAAAATATCTTCAAATTCCGTTTGGTCTGTCGGCTTCGCAAAGACTGCTAATGCTTTTCCGGTTGCGACGTTCCACGTCTGGATTCCACCTTGGTTGGTCCCACTGGCAAGCATCGCGCCATCCGGTGAAAACTCCAAAGCGGTAACCTGTGGCATATTGTGAATATCGGCTTCCCGATCAACGAGAAGGATATTCAATTCATCACCAGTTTCTGTATTCCACAAATGAATTTTTTTCCCTTCAGAATCGAAGGCTACTGTTTTCCCATCAGGCGAAAAGGTCAGACGTGAGGGGGTTTCAATATCTGTAAGGGTCGCCAATTCGATTCCCGTGCTAACATCAGTCAAACGAATCGAAGAACCCGCACTCCAAAGCGCGTGGTTGAAACTTGGTCTGAAGATTACGCTGCCCCAGGCACGAACACTGGCGAGTTTCGTGCCATCAGGCGAAAATGCTAAAGTTGCTAACCAATCTTGAGGTCCTGCCGTATAAACGGTGGATTTTTGTGGTGTTTTCAGATGCCAAAATGTAATTTCACCATTAAAGGCGACACTGACAAGCGTGGAGCTCTCGTCAAAGAAAGTCGCTGCTCTTACCGATGCCGTATGTCCTGTGATATGGGGTGGCAGCGGTGCCCCAGTTCCTGTCTGCCAGAATCGGATGGCACCGTCGGCACTGGCACTTGCAAGCGTGGTGCCGTCAGCGGAAAACGCTAACGCAGTAATACCGTTGGCATGCCCAGTGAGTGTTGTGAGGGGCTTACTCATGGTAGTATCCCACAACTGCACTGTTTTATCAACACTCCCACTGGCGAGTATTTTACCATTCGGTGAAAACGCTAACACATTTGTCCAGCCGGTATGTTTTTGAAGGATCATCAATTCGTGGTTATTGATGTCCCATAATCGGACGGTTGTATCCTTGTTTCCACTCGCGAGGCGAGTCCCATCGGGTGAAAACGCCAATGCTAAGACTTGGGGTACCCATATATCCGCTGACCTTGCATGTCCCGCGACGAGTGTTGATAACGCTTTACCGGTTTTTGGGTCCCACAACTGTATTTTACCATCAGCCCATCCAATCGCAATTTTATCCTCTGTGAGCGCGAAGGCCTCAGGATAAGGTGTGCGCAAGCCAGATCGGACTCCGATCTTCTTCACATATCCCTGTCCGGTCTCAACATCTAACCAACTGATTGTGTCGCTCCCATTCCCTAAACTGACAAGCGTTTTGCTGTCTTCAGAAAACTGCAATGCGGATCCGGCAAAGGGACCACCAATGAGCGGGACCTTACGATCCGCAGCCATCTCCCACAACTGGAGTTCCTGTCCAGGAAACTCCCCACCTCCATTTGCCAAGAAGCGGCCATCCGGCGAAAATGCCAGGGATTGGCACATCCCCTCAAATAGAAACTTTTCTTCACCGGTTTCCATATTGTACAGCCACACACCGATATCCGTTCCCACAGCGAGTTGCGTCCCGTCCGGCGAAAACTGAATCGCATTGATGCCACCTTTTCCGAAACGTGCTTTTGCCATTTTAGGCAGTTCCGATTGAGAAGAATCTTTATCCATTTCCCCTGATCCTGCCTCTGCAACCAATGCTGAAACCTCATTAGGCTGTTGATGAAGGGCATTGTTCTTGTTTGATATATTGACGTTCCCGAGCTGCGTCCGGACATCAGGTTTGGATTCAAGGTTTAGCACGATAGGTGCTTCAATGAGTTCAACTGTCATTTCAGATGCCGCATCGAAACTGTAAGGTTTCTGGAAACGCGATAGGTATTGACTACCAGCCCCTAACATCAAAAGGACAACGACTAATGTGGAAACGCCTATTGTCCACGGCACCAACGGTTCACCACCAGACGGGGCAATCGGTTTCAGACGCGAGATTTCGCGCATGATATTCTCTGTGAGATGCGGCGTAATTTGGAAGTTACCTAAAGCCTCTCTTATCATCGGTTCCTCCTTCTTTAACCGCTGCCTCGCTCGGTGGAGCCGACTCTTAATCGCGCTAACTGAAACACCTAAAAACTCGCTTATCTCTTCATAATTCATTTCCGCGAGATAGTAAAGCGTGATGACTGTCCGGTCGCTCTCTTGTAACTTCGCAAGCAACTTTTTGACGACCTCGCGCTGTGTTTCTGCTGTTGTCCGCTCGTTTTCCTCAATAATATATCCAGAATAGGTCACTTTTTCTAATTGCGTGCTGCTTGTATTTTCCAACGACTGCGTTGATAAATGCTTCTTACGCAGCCACATTTTGCAGTAGTTCACCGCTATCACATAGAGCCAACTCGCGAAACGCTGCGGTTTTTTCAGTGTTGAGAGTTTCTGATACGCCTGCAGGAACGTATCCTGTGTAATATCCTCGGCGATATGGAAATCTCCGATCTTCCGCCACACGAGTGCGTGAACGGATTTCTGATATTTTCTCACAAGCACGGAGAACGCTGTGTCATCGCCTGAAAGCACGCGTTGGATGAGTTGAGCATCGTTGTTTTTCATCGGATACCTCTGAAAAGGGTATGTTCATCAATATTAAGATGCTACTTGAAATAAAAAAGTTTCGCAATTCTGCAAATTTTTATTTTCCAAGTTTCACAGGAGGGGGTAGATTCATAAAAGGAGGTTGAGATTCCGTTCTGGCGATAACGAATGGTATGACTATAGGTAATGCGAAAGTGGATTAACGCGTAGTTTGCATGCTCATATAGGCATCCGCGCTCTCAAAGTCTTCAGGTGTGTTGATGTTGAAAAAGGACATACCCTCCGGATCAAACGCCTGCCAGACTTCAGGCGAAACGCGCTTAATGTGTGCGCGTTCTTGTAAAGCATGGACACGCAACTCGGAGTCCCGTAGCATTGACTCGATGATAGGCAGGCATCTTTTAGAATAGGCAGCACACAACGTTTGGAGGGTTATCTGAGTCTTGTGGGAGGCATGAATTTCTCTATGGGTGTAGGGCATCACCGCATCATATGCTCCTAAAACGGAAACGAGATAGGTGAGTAATTTCGGTTCCACAAACGGACTATCACATGCGACACAGAGGACAGTGTTGTGCGAAGCACGCCTCAAACCGGTATAGATGCCGCCCAACGCGCCAGTCCCCGGAAGAATATCGCCGTGCATCGGGACATCAAGATGTGCATATTCAGCGGGACTATTGGTGATAAGCAGGAGTTCGTTTGTAACGAGGCACATGCGGTGGATAACATGCCCGATGAGTGAATTGTCGCCGAGCCGCATCAGTGCCTTATTCTCTCCCATCCGCCGACTCTTACCACCCGCAAGGATAACACCCGTGACCGGAATCAGCTTTTTAGACGCGTCCAACGACATCGACAATTAACTCACCTACCTGTTGTAAACTTTTCGTGTTGAGCAGACCACACGTGTCTCGTTCCGAATGAATTTTTAATGCAACGCGTCCGACATCTCCTGCTGTCAACGTAACCGTTTCAAATCCGTGGCTTGCAATCGGGATGCTGTCTAACCCAACACCGATCGGTAAGTACCGCTCGAAAACCTGTATACCGAGTGCTTTGCCCGATGTTCGAAACGCCTCAGTTAACATATCTGCGGTGTGGACCGTCGGGATTCCATAGCGTGTAACGACGCTAACGGCGTTCCCAACGCCGAGTCCGTCTAAGTTGATAACATAGGTATTTTCTTGGTCATATTCATCAGCATGTGTTTGGACATAGCGTAATGCCCCGCACATGCCGTATTCTTCCGCACCAGCAGCGAGGAACGTAATAGATTTATCCTCACCTCGCGCCATCACGACCCGTGCCACTTCAAGCATAACGCCAACGCCAGAGGCATTATCAAAACCCCCAGGAGAGCGGTTCTGTGTGAAATTGATTTGTAAAAGCAGCAAGCAAAAAGCAATAACGCCAGCGACACTCCAGACAATGAAATCGGACAGCCAGGCCCAGACGAGGGGACTGTAATCGGGGAACCAAGCGAGGGTAGCGACCTCAATCACCATTACAGTTGTCAAGGCAGTAAGCCCGGCAATCGCAATACCGTAAGCGACTGCCCGGACAGCAATCGGCAATACTTGTGATTTGGAGTCATAATGTGCAACGAATAGGAGGGCAGGTGTATTATCATTCGGTTTCCTACCGTTTGTCGCAACAATGTTCTCCGAATCATACTTTCTACCCACATTATATAACCCTTCAAACCGCTTCTGCCACTGGGTACAAAGCAATGTTACAGCAAGACTGAATAAACAAGCAAGACATACGGGTATCAGAAACCGTTCGCCGAGCCACGGGACAGAGAGGACTATCGGAACGAAAAGACCACACAGGAGACGCGGTAATACCTCTGCGGGAAACTTTGTAAAAGAAAAAGGTTCTCGTGTGACATTCAACCCTAATTCTGAGAATCGCTGGACGATGTAGTCTTGTGCTTTCGCTTCGCCCGCGCTGCCCACCAGTCGCGGAAAAGCAAGTTGCGTGATGTGGTGATACGCACGTTTTGCATTATAAGCGTCGTTTGCGTCCATTGGAATTTATCAAGTTGTTCCTAATTCTGACCCGAACCGCCGCCCTAAACGCCCGCGGAGCCTCTGAGCGATTTGACGTTCCGATTCCGCGATGTTATGGAGCTCACACGGATCGTTCTCTAAATCGTATAACTCTGTCACATCGCTGTAGTTTTCGATGAGTTTATGCGTCGCTGTCCGAATACACCGAAAGTTTCGGAGAGCACTCACGGTTTCGGTGCGATGGGTTTCAGTTTCACCACGAAGGACACGTGCGATAGACCGCGCGTCGATACGCGGCAACACAGGCACACCCACCAACTCACATATCGTCGGATTCAGATCAATCAACTCGACCAAACTCTCCGAAATCTGGTTTCCCCCAATATCAGGTCCGGCGACGATGAGTGGCACCCTGAGTGATGCTTCATACGCCACACTCTTCGTATAAAGCCCGTGGTCACCGAGCATTTCACCGTGGTCGCTTGAATAAATAATATAGGTATTGTCCAGCATTCCGCGTGCCTCAAGTGCGCGGAGCATTTCCCCGATCTGGTCATCAATCAGTTCCGTTGCGGCGCAGTATTGTTGTCGCGTTAGCGTAATCTCCTCGGGGCTAATATCAACGACGCGCCGTTTCACCCATTCAGGCTTTCCTTCCATATCGTCATTGATAGCGGGTGGCATCTCTGCCTCTCTATACTTATCACCATACGCTGTCGGTGGATCGAAGGGATCGTGCGGTCCGACGAAACTCACAAACATGTGCCATGGGAAGTCATCAGGGATCGTTTCAATAAATTCAGTTGCCCGTCTGCCGATATAGGTATCGGCGAAATCCTCTGTTGAGAGCACAGAATCGTGGGAACCCTCTTTAATCCAGCCGCCGCTACTGCGTTTCTGATAATCTTCGTGGAACGCTTTGAGCATCCCTTTTTCTTCAAGATAGTGCGTGTAAGGACCGATGGGTGTTGGTGAACTTCCGGCATGCATTTTGCCTTCACACTCTTCAGGATGTGTGAAACCCCAACTATAGGTGCGTGGACGATCACCGTAGCGTCCATTGTAACCATCGGGTTTGGCGAGATCGAGTTTACCGACACACCCGACCCGATAACCGTGGTCCCGGAGTTGCTGATAATAGGTCGGCACGGTAGCGGGTAGGAAACTTCCGTTATCTACTGCTCCCACCCGAGAGGGTTGCAATCCCGATGCGAGAGCAATACGTGAAGGCGCACAGACAGGGGCATTCACTGTGCAGTTTGGAAAACTCACACCCGTTTCTGCTAAACGTCGTAAGTTTGGGGTATTGAGTGCGGTAGGTGCATTCTCGTCAGTCTCCAGATAATCATATCGGTGCTGGTCTGACATGATAAAGAGAACGTTCGGTCTATCGGTTTTTCGGGTCATTTTGATTTTTCCATATCAATGTTTTAAAAGTTTGTTTAGGTGTATTATATACAACCTGACACCAATTTTCAATGACAAAATCATGCCTAAAAATACTGTTGATACCTTGCCAAAATCCATTGAGTATGTTATTATATTTTCATAACTCTTACAAAGGAGACTCACATGGCAGTTTTTTTACATACACGGGTTCGCGTGAGCGATCTTGACGGTTCCATCAATTGGTATTGTGACCACATGGGGTTTAGAGTCCTGAGTCGGAGCGATAAATCTCCGGCGGGCAACCAGATCGTACACCTTGAACTCCCGGGCAACGCACATACATTGGAGTTAACCTATTCACCTGACTTCGATCTTCAGGTTCAAGAGGATCTGATGCATTTTGCTATCGGGGTTCCAGATATTGTCGAATTTTGCGACGGGTTAGAGAAAGCAGGGCTGGAAATTTGGCCCGATGAGTGGCGCGAACAATTCACATCGGGTGGAATGAAAATGGCGTTCGTCACCGATCCGGACGGCTACGAGGTCGAAATTTTAGAACGTGCAGATGCCTCCGGTGATCCGCTCGATGTGCTTGACGAATCTTAAATCGTAACTTGTAGGTTGGGTTGAACGAAGAGAAACCCAACAAAACCGATTAGACATAGGGCCAAAATTGGTTCCACGCCGTCAGCCAATCTTTCGCTCGGCTTTCAACGGTGACGGGACCCGTTATTTCAACGCCTGCGCGTCCCTTGAATTCCGCGAGTTTATCAACGCTGGAGAGTTCAATTTTGATTGTCGTTGGGACCTCAGGAACATAAGGCTTCACCCGTGTTAAATCCGTGAGTGCATCTCTCGCTGCGTCCTCGATCAATTGGCGGGCACGCACCGGTGGAAGTTGTCTCGCACTGTATCGACTTAATCCCTGTTTAACCGCGACTGTGGGCAGTGCCTCGCCGAGGAGTGCTTTCGCTTCTCGGCAGACTGCCGCATCGCCTGTAACTAAGGCTACTGGCACCCCATAGGCACCATTGAGTGCGGCGTTCACACCCGTCTCACCGACAAGGTCGTCATTGAACCAAAGGTTCCGATACTGCACGCTGGAAATCGTATGGCACAATACACCGTCAGGTGTGCCGTTGCGGGCATGCATACCGATGAGCAGGCACGCATCACAACCGTCCTCCCACATACCTTCGTAGCGTCCCCATCCATGATGTGCCACCCACTCACAATCCGGGTGGATTTTGTCAGGGATGAGTGAATTAAAGGTCCATCCTTGTCCTGCCCCGTGGCAATCTACGACGACAACCTCTGTCGCACCTGCGGTTTTCGCACCACGCACGGCAGCGTTGATCTCCTCTGTGTAGAGGTGTCGTCCTTCCTCAAACATCGCCGCGCCACCGTTCACCTGCTCCCACACGACGATGCCGCTGACACCCTCCATATCCGACATGATGAGTACTCGCATTGTTCCACTCCCTTCCGTCCACTTTTCCGTCAGTATAAAGTCGAAACGCTTAAAATGCAAGTAGAAAATCGGGATATTCCAGAGGCGTTCAAAACACTTTTCGTATTTTGTAGCATAGACTGTTAGTCTGTGTCCTCTGATGCACGATCTAACAGATTATGCTATAAGTGGTAACTTAGGTTAAGGTTTTAGTCCTTTTGTTTTTTGAGAATTCTGAATCTTGATAAAAAAGTGGGAAGGTCTGTTTAAGATATTATTATATTGTTATATTAATTTTCAAAATATGTCCTAATCTGACTGGCGTGTAAGCCCTGATTATGATTGACTTTATATCAATTAGGACTTACGCAAAGCGGCGATAAATCGCCTCACTACGAACCGTAGGATCTTGAAAATACGGACTTTTTCAAAAATGTCACTGTTTATAGGCGCGCGATAGCGCAAGTCGCGTGTGGATTTGCGGTTAACCATCAACTCGCCTCCGATACAATATTCAAAGGCACGAGTTGATGGTTAAAATGCGCATTACGTAACGCCTGATCAATTTAAAATTTGACAGGAAATGAGATTTTTGATAATGTATACTATTAACGTATGTGAAAATATCCAGTTTATGAACATCTCATAACAGAACTGTAGTTGGGGAAATATATTAATGATAACCGAGGTCTTACGAGATATAATTACGCGCTGTCACCAACGGCACGAGCAGCCACTTCAGCAGCGAAAGACGACTACAATGCGTCCGTTTTACAGAGGAATTCCTCACGATTTCATAGTTTATTATGCGCGTGAACACTCTGTGATGCTTCGAGACTTGGAGGCGGCAGGGGTTTCCTTTATGCCGATAGGACCTGCTCCTGGCACTGACCGCCCCCCGCGCTCTTTTGGAGGCGATCGGTTTTTGAAACGTCAAGGGGCGACAGACTGGAATATCAGTCAATGGCGCAAGTCGTGGGGGATTCAAGTGTATACGGGGATGCCTTCGGCACGCCAGGGCGCGCCATGGCATGACATCGACTTTAAATATGAAGCCATCTGTGCCGCACCGGATATCGTCCTCACCTGCGTTCAGGCACTTGTGAACGCCGTCGCGAACCCGTTGTTGACGCTGTCAAAGTCTGGGGGACTCCGTTTCTCTTGCAGGATACCGGAGTACCTCCACCCGAACGCCGAGCAGACAGGATTTGCTGAAGCGGACCTGACACCAGAGAATCCGTATCTACACGATGCGTATTTTGAAATTCTTGGTGAAAAAAGATACAGCTGCTGGGATGGGCGTTATGAAATCCTGCTTGGAAATCTGTTAGATCCCCCTGTGATTTCTAAAGAGGTCCTCTTTCCACTTATCGATGCATTTCGTGCCAGGCTTCACGTACCTATTTCCCAAAGCGTCCACCACCAGAAGCGCGTTCCCGATACCCCATACTCGCTTGGATCGGTTAAACTTGACCTCGCCGAAGAGGCACTTTTCAGGCATGGGTTCTCTTATGTCAGACAAGTGGATGGAGTTCACTATTGGCGCGGGCAAGAGAGTGAGACGGGGAATGCGGAGGTATCCTTGTGGGAGAACGAAGACGGGGTGTGGGTATCTGCATCTACATCTGGTACGGGATTGCCTCTGGAGGCAACGCGCATAACAGATATTTGGAAGGATACCGGCATCCTACCGCCGATTCCGGAGACCGGGCTGCCAATAGACGATAAGGTGCCTGCCATGCGGCAAGGGACACTCAGTCCACTGGCAATCAAACGTCCGCGTCCGGTGTTACACAAAGGCAGACCTACAGAAAATATCCATGAAACACAAGAAGAAATGGGGGGCCGTATACAGCGTGCTTTCGATAGGAATGTGCGCGTTATCGGATGTATTCCCGAGATAGACACAGAGGAAAATGGTGAAGTAGAATCCGTTCTGTGTGAGGGGGAGGCAATTTGTTTAAGCGTGTCAAATGTCGAACCTGCGGCAGAAGTCGAACAATTTCTTCAAAAGCGAAATGTCCAAGCCATCCAAACTGCCAAAGCACAAACATTAGAGGATTTTCGCCTGTTTTTGGACCCACAATACACAGAAATATTCGAGCAGCTTCTCGAAGGGGACGATGGAACACAGACGATTTGTATCATCAATGCCACGAGAGAGTATGAACTGTTTCTTAAATGCGGACTGTCTAAAACTATACTGGAGGAGTGGGTTGTCAACTGGCAAGACAGTGCTTTAGGAAACTTTGCAATAGCCCTACTGAATGCAGTAGAAATCAGAGACAACTTGCATGCCAGCTCCATCAGACGCATCCGGGCAGTGATACAGACGTTTGAATGGTTGGCAGAAGAACTCATCCAACAGATGTGCCCCGTCAGTATACAGGGCAAGGCGGTCGCACGAAGGACGATTGATGCAGAGACTGTTGAAAATATTCAGGAACCTTCAACGGTTTCTTCGAATCCAAACTGGACGTTTTGGCATCAACTCAAGCGTTTCTTTGCACATTACATCAAGGACGCCGATGCCCCGATGCGATGGGAAGACGAAGTTCTACGGTTCTGGGTCCCGCCGATATTACATCCAAGCGTCAGATCCCTTGTGGTTACCTCCTCTGCTCTCTACGGTGAGCATCTATGCCGAGCGTTCTTAGGTGAGAAAACTGAGATCCTTCCTACTCAACCGAGGACGTGGGTTCCCGGAAACCGCGTTTTTCAGATTCGCACCGATACTTACCCACGGGAGACACTTTTAGATCTCAGTAACACCTGGGACGTTCGCGGGGTGTCTGAAACAGGGCAGCACATTTTTTGGAGGATCCAAGCGGAAATAGAAAGAGACCCAAATATTAAGCATGGGATTCTAACCCATGTTTACACAATTGGACAGCTGGAGAATATCGCGAAAAATGAGAACGTCTGTTTCTTAACGGATTTCCGAAGGCTGGAAGGATTGGAAACCGCATTTCAAGAGGCAGAGGTTATCTGGATAGTTGGTATGCCGGAAATGGAATCGCGCACCATTTTGGATCGTACGCGAATCCTGTTTGGAAACGACAGGGAGCCCCTCTCTTATAAAATAGAACCTGGGTCCTACCGTTACAAAGATGAACGCGTCCAGAGTGTTTATGAAAAAATGGTCACCCGCATATTCACAGAGATTATAGGACTAACGCAGTTGGACCGTTTGGCGAACAAGAAAGTTATGTTGATTACGGGGTTGCGAATTCCTGAGATTACCGACAGACCTGAAACCCTCCTTTTTGACTGGGAAGACTTTGATGTCGCCGGTGGGTTGGACAAACTCGGTGAGGTGATAGCGACACGTCAACGTTTTGAGACCGAAAGCGGCACTCTGACGGTTGAATCCAGCAGAGCAGAGGTAGAGCGGGTTCTGGGGTGTTCCCCAAGGCAGGCGAACCGCATATTACAAAGGATGCGGGGTGGGAAGCCACGTGTGACTTTCCGCGAGCAAATACTTGAACTTCTCGCCGATGGTGAGAAAACGACGCCGGAATTTGCGGAGGCGATTCGCGGACACCCCAAAGCCATAAATACAGAACTCACGCGCCTTGTCGGGAGGGGTGAAATTGTAAAGGTCAAGCGAGGGGTCTATAAACTTCCAGATGGTGCTTGACATGTCCGTTCTGTTGTGATATAATTTTATTCGTGAAAAAATGTGAGCCCAATAAGAGAAACAGGCTGTTACACATCTTAATTTTCCGAATATGGACACAATCAAAACAGAAATCTACGATATAATAGAAAGTGCGATCCAGGAAGCCGTTGCCACCGGGGAACTTACTATACCCGAAGTGCCAAAGATCCCGTTCTCACCGACCAAAACGCCTGAACACGGGGACATCGCTACACCCGTTGCCCTCGGCCTCGCGAAACAGGCACGGATGGCACCGCGCAAAATAGCTGAGATAATTGTCTCACATATCAATCTTGATGCCCATCCAACCATCCGCCAAATTGACATTGCCGGTGCTGGCTTCATCAATATTCACCTCGCTGATAACTATCTTTACGACACACTCCAAACAATCGCCACGATGCAGGAAGGATATGGAACCTGCAACAAGGGAGAAGGAAGACGGCTTCAAATTGAGTTTGTCAGTGCCAATCCCACAGGACCCCTTAACATCGTTAGTGGACGTGCCGCTGCAGTCGGGGATACCCTCGTCAATCTCCTAAAGGCGATAGGTTACAACGCCGTCCGGGAATACTACGTCAACGATGCCGGTGGGCAGGTTGAACGCCTCGGCGAATCGATAGATGTCCGTTACCGACAAACACTCGGTGAAGACGGATTAGAAATTCCAGAAGGCGGGTATCAAGGAGAATACCTTCGGGAGTTCGCTCAGACTATCGCTGAAACAGAAGGTGATGTCCATCTTCAACTTGAGCCAGAAGAACGGGTGGCAGCTTTCCGGGATAAAGGCATTGCCCACATCTTGGCGCAACAAAAAAAATCTTTGGAACGTTTTGGTGTCGATTTCGATGTCTGGTCGAGTGAAAAAGCGATCCGTGAAAGTGGGAAACCAGAGGAAATAATTGAACTCTTCCGAGATAAAGCGTATCTCTACGAGGCGGAAGGGGCAACATGGTTTCGGATGACCGACTTTGGAGACGATAAGGACTGTGTTGTCGTCCGAAGCAACGGGGAATATACCTATTTTGTGCCAGATGCCGCATATCACCGCGATAAATTTGACAGAGGTTTCACCACGGTTATTGATCTGCTCGGACCGGATCATCAAGGACATATCAGTCGTCTCAAAAACTTTGTAAAGGCACTCGGTTTACCTGATGACTGGCTCGAAATCTTTATCATTCAACAGGTGAACCTCGTCGATGCAGAGGGCAAGCGGTCGGATATGTCAAAACGTCGCGGACAGTTTTTGACCCTTGATGACCTCATTGACGAACTCGCAGCGACCGTCGGCGAACAATTTGCGGTAGATGTCGCTCGCTATTTCTTCCTCATGCGTGCCAACAATACCCATCTCGATTTCAATATGGAATTGGCAGTCACGCATGCCAGTGAGAATCCTGTTTTCTACATCCAATACGCCCATGCCCGGTGTTGCAGCATCTTCGAGCAGGGAGCTGAACAAGGAATCACCCCTAAGCCTATTGAAGCCGTCTCTCTCAAACGACTCACAGAGCCGATGGAACATGAATTGATTCGGAAATTAGCCGAATTCCCATCAGCCGTGCTTTTAAGCGCAGAAGCACGGGAAGCGCATCGCGTTGTGCATTATTTACATGAACTCGCAGGGGTTTTTCATCCGTACTACAATCAACACCGGGTCCTTGATCCGGCGGACATGGAAAAAACGGACGCACGGCTCATTCTGATACAGAGCGTGCAAAGGGTATTGAAAAACGGCTTGACGTTGCTGGGTATTTCTGCCCCGACATCTATGTAAGTGGCTGTCAGCAGTCAGCAGTCGGTGATCAGCAAAGTGATGTTTTTGTAACAATTCATCGAAACTTGTGAAAAGTTAGCACCAAAAACGCAGCTTGCAACAATACGCAGAAATACCCAAGCAAAAACACGCAAGCGACTCGAACACGAAGAACGTCACAGTTTTAATCCATGTTACTTATCCGCAAGGTATAATTAAAAATATGATAGATTATAGAAAAACCGATAAGGCGCACGTGTGGCACCCTCTGTTTCAGCATCAACGCCTTGAAGAAACAACGTTAGCCGTTTTTGAATCCGCACACGGAACGACGCTTGTGGACGCAGAAGGCCGAGAATACTTGGACGCGTACTCGGCACTCTGGAACGTCAATGTGGGTTATGGTAGACAAGAGATTGCCGATGCAGTCTATGCACAGATACAGCAGTTGCCTTACTATCCGCACTCGCAGATTAACGTCCCTGCCACGATGTTAGCGGAGCAGCTCGCCGCGTGTCTTCCGGGTGATTTGAACCATGTCTTTTTCTCCAACAGCGGTTCGGAGGCAAATGAAACCGCCATCAAAATGGCACGGCAATACGGCAGACAAATCTATCCGGGTGAGAATCGCTACAAGATCGTCAGTCGGTATCGGGGTTACCACGGATTTACGTATGGTGCCTTGTCAGCGACAGGGCAGGCACGCAGACGCAAGGCTTTTGAGCCACTCGTTCCAGGGTTTATACACGCGCATCCACCCTACTGCCACCGATGTCCGATTGGATTAGACTACCCATCTTGTGGCACTGAGTGTGCTGATGAGATTGAACGGATAATTCGGTGGGAGGGTCCCGAAACGGTCATTGCTGTCATTGCTGAGCCTATCATCGGTGGCGGTGGTGTGATTGTCCCGCCAGATGACTATCTCCCGAAATTGAGGCAGATCTGTGACGACTACGGTTTGTTGCTGATCCTTGACGAGGTCATCACCGGTTTCGGACGCACGGGAAAGATGTTTGCCTGTGAGCACTGGGATGTCCAGCCCGACCTTATTACACTCGCAAAGGGGCTCACAAGCGGTTATCTACCCCTTGGTGCATGCGTCGCCTCAACAGAGGTCTTCAATGCGTTCCTCGGTGAATCCGACGAGAACAAAGAATTCGCTCAGGTCTGTACCTACGGCGGACATCCAGTCGCATGTGCCGCTGGTATTGCTAACCTTGAGATTCTTCAAAGGGAACGGCTCTGGGAAAATTCGGAAAAGGTGGGGGCACATCTGCTCTCGAAATTGGAGACGTTGCGGGACTTACCGATTGTCGGTGATGTGCGTGGCAAGGGATTGATGATAGCCGTGGAATTCGTCCAAGCCGATGGAACACATCTGGAAACGGCAACGACCAATCGAATTGTGAGTCAGTTGCGAGACTTTGATACAGGGGGGATCATCGTCGGGAAAATCGGGCACGCTGTCGACGAACCGGAAAATATCATTTACATTGCACCGCCCCTGATTCTCACAGAAGCAGAGGCGGACAGAATTTTTGAGACGTTACGCCAAGTACTTGTCCAACAGGAGTTTTAATTCGTGTCGCTTCGCTGTTGGTATCTTATCGGGATGGGTAGCGATCGCGAACTGCAGGGCGGTTGAACAGGCGCAGCTCCGTTCACCTTCAGGGATCTGAGCGACAGCAGCCCTTACCGTCTTTTTTGAAGTTTCTACATTAAAACGGACATTGTCAAGGATCATCTCTGTTGTCACGTTATCGTGTTCAGGGTGCCAACAATCGTAATCGGTGCAACAGGCGAGGACGGCGTAGCAGATTTCAGCCTCACGGGCAAGTTTCGCTTCCGGCGCAGCGGTCATTCCAATGATGTCAAACCCGAGGTGTCGGTAGAGTTCAGACTCTGCCTGTGTAGAAAATGCCGGTCCTTCCATACAGATATAGGTGCCGCCATTATGCACGGAGGCCCCGATTTCTGTAGCCGCTGCGGCTAAAAGGGAACTGAGTTCTGGAGAAAAAGGATGTGCAAGGCTGACGTGGGCAGCGATACCGTCGCCGAAAAAGGTAGATTTTCGGTCTTTGGTATGATCGTAGAGTTGATCCGGCACAACGAAATGGCGCGGTTCAATATCTTGCCGTAGGCTTCCGACGGCACTGACAGAGATCAGCCACTCAACACCTAACGATTTTAAAGCATATATATTCGCTCGGACATTAATCTCGGAAGGAAGGATCCGATGACCAACACCGTGCCGCGGTAGAAAAACGACGGGCTTTCCATCAAGGTTACCCAGAATAAGTGCATCGCTCGGTTTACCGAACGGAGTTTCGACCGTGATTTCTTCGACATCTGTTAAGCCTTCCATCTGATAAAAACCGCTGCCGCCAATAATTCCGATACGCATTTTTAATTATTCCTTGCGGAGTCATCAAGTCGGTTGTGTACTTGATGTGCCTTTCTATAGAGTCGCCCTCCACTTCGTTTCGGGCTACGGATTTTGTATTATACCAAGAACCTGCGCGTAATGAAATTATGCCTCAAATGGCATAATTTGTCTTAGCTTTACATTTGGAGCGCAGTCCAGGAGGCCATAGTTAAAAAAATGGCATTATTGCATTGTGGTAATTTAACACTTGAGGGAAAATCCAGTTCCGCCGTTGCGACTTACGTTCGAGTCAAAGAACTGGATCTCGTTTTCGATTTGGGCAGATGTCCGATGAATTTTATCGGCATCGGCAACGTTTTCATTTCCCATTTCCACCTCGATCATTACTTTGGATTGCCTATCTACATCAGTCAACGTTGGCTTGCGGGCATACCACCCGGGAACATCTACGTCCCTTGGAGCGGGTCTAAGCAACTGATGCACATTCTTGATAGGATCTCCGCATTGGATACCGGCAGGAGTTGGGCATATCAAATTACGCCGGTTCGGGTGGGCGATGAGATTCCATTTCGACAAAATTTAGTCGCACATATTTTGCCAAGCGACCACAGTGTTCCCGCTGTTTCTTATCTGATTTGCGAGGTGCGAAAGAAACTCAAACCGGAGTTTCAGCATTTGTCAGGGCGTGACATCGCAGAACTGAAACGTTCAGGGGTCGAGATAACAACAGAGGTGCAATTGCCCTTGATCGCCTACTTAGGAGATACACGGAGTATTCCCCTTGATGCGCATCCGTTACTCAAGCAGTGCAAAGTCTTAATTTGCGAATGCACATTCATCTTACCGGAGCATCGAGTGCGTGCGAAGCGGACGATGCATCTGCATCTTGAGATGTTACCCTCAATTCTGGCAGCGGTTGAGAGCGAGCATATCGTCCTGACTCACTTTTCCCGTCGTTATACACCAGAACTTATCCGACAAAAGGTTTTCGGTCACTTACCACCAGAGGAACGCTCCCGCGTTCAACTGTTTCTTTAACACGAGACAGCATTCTACTGGGTCCCCGCCCGTTCCATGTAGAGATGTGTTGTCAGAAGTGCCCAGATAGGTGCTAATACAGCGTCTATCAATATGTTTACAATGACCATCACCGCGATTGCCCAAACAGGGGGATGCTGTAAGGTTATTTGGACCTGAACACCAAAAAAGAGATCGAAAAATTTCCCTGATAGTAGTATCTCACGTAAGGGCACAAATTCAGGTGCAACGACAGAAAACAGTAGCAACGTTAAACCGAGAACCGCGGTGGTAAGCACCATTGTTCCGCAAACAAGCAACAGGTACATACCAAAAAACTGCCTCCATTTCCCGCTCACGAGTTCACTACTACGGCGCAGCGCAGCGATCCACGATAGATTCTCAATAATGATCCCTTGGTTGTAGAGGCTCCATTTCACCAGAAAATAAACCGCGGGAATACCAACAATCATCAGCAACAGAATCGGCGTAGAAGGTGCTACCGGTACATACGGTATCAAGACTTGAGAGAATCCAGTCAAGATGGGTATGACAATGGTAAAAAATACCGCTGTAACGAGTAGCCCGAATAAGACCCATATCCCCAAAATAGATACGATCTTGCGACGTGTATGTCGCCATGCCTTGCCTGAAGTAGCATTTGTGCCACGGTATTGATGGACTATGATAAAAGCCAGTGGACACATTGCAAACCATAGAAAACCGATGCCAAAGGTAGATCCGTTGAAGCCAACAGTTGTCTTTACACCTATTGGTTTCGAGGAAGACTGATGAGTTCCTGTTGATCCACTAAATACCGTGATTTCTCCTGATGTGCTAAAAGTCCATTGTGCCTCTGAAATCCATAATTTAGAAAACAGAAACGAGGCACTGTAGAATGCAAGGCTGACAATGATGACGGGTAACATCACTCGCCAGAACAAGCCGAAATGATTCCAATAGTCCCTGAATATCGCCGACATAAGCCTGGGCCGTGGCACAGAAGTCGTAGTTCCTGCATTTTCCAGAACGTCTTGCATAGTTTATTTCTCTATAGGGACATAAAGATCTCGGCAACGTGATTTCGCTCTATGATGTCGTTATTAACGACACTGTGGGGTAGATTTCGGGCAAGCCTGCAAAGCATAATATCGGATGGTGTATGTAGGAGCGAGTCTCCATGCCATGCATTTTCGTGCATCTTATGTCCGGAGATCTCGCCCTACAGCACACGACCGATCACTCTTCTATTAAAGCGACGTAGGGAAACCCGGTATAGGAGGGTGGTTTCCCTAAAATTTGGATTTAACTCCCCATGCCTGGATGAGAACTGGCATCTTGGTCAGACGTTCCTGCTTCCTGTTCTTCGTAGAACTTGTATCCGTCTTCGTCTTGGTCAAGCTCATACTGACGGACGATCTGCTCTGCTTCCCGAAGGTAGGGAGTATCTCCCTTTGTAATGCTCATATAGGCTTTGAACCCGTCATAAGCCGATCCGAATTCACGGATGGAACGAAAGCAAACCGCCTGTTGGTAAACGGCTTCATTTCGCCATACGGACTCCGGGGCGTTCTCAAACAGATTGTCATAAGCTTCAATCGCGCGTTCGTACTCACCATTTTGCTGATAGAGGGTCCCGGTGCGATACAGGGCATCTGCGGAGGCGAATTTCTTATGCGATAGGTCTCTCGCTAACGTCTTGTAAGCGTTAATCGCACGTGGGAAGTTACGAAGTTTCTCCCAGTTACCTCCAATTTGTTGGAAATTTTGAACGACCTGATCGCTATACCCCATCACCCACATGTCAGCAGGGGTGATTTTCCGTCCGGTCTTTTGGTATTCGACCGCTTTCTTATTCCGGAACTTATTAATTTCATCCATTAGGAAGCTAATCTCTACCAGGATTTCATTCGTCTGCTTCAGGAGTGTTCCCGCCTGAGATGCCTCGTAAGAATCTGGAAACTTCTCGGTAACCCCGACAAAAGCCGGCCAGCCACCCCGATAGTCGAAGAGGGTATAAAAATAAACGTTACCGATCTGGAATTGCGCCTGCGGTGCTTTCGGATGCTCAGGAAATTCTTCGACCATCCGTTCGTAATTACGGATGGCTTCGGTGAAATTTTCTAAACTTTCATAAGCACGAGCGACCTCGTAGAGTGCCTCTGCTGCGATATTGAAGGTCTCATCTGTTGGCGAATTCTCGTAAAGTGCTTTATAGTTTTGGTATTCAGCCCGCTTCGTCTTAATGACCTCGCGGTTCTTTCGAATATTCGCCGTGCCACTTTTCGCTTCGTTGGCGTAATATCCGGTGGGGTCTAACGCAACGATGGCTTGATAATGCTCAACGGCTTTATCCCAATCGTAGCGACGCTTATAGACTCTGGCAATCTGGTAGTGTGCACGCTGTGCCCATTTGCCTTTCGTATCGCGTTCAATGACCTCTGAGTAGAGGGCTATCGCTCTATCGTAAAGTTCCTGTTGCCTCTGGCGATTCTCCTCCATCTTTTGGGGATCATCATTGCGCACCTCCATAGTTTCTGCCTCGTCAAACGCGCTGTCGGCATTTTGGAGCTTGGCACCGAGGGGAACAATACTTACACCACCTACGCACCCGCTAATCGTCCCAATAAGAAAAGCGAAGGCAAGCATGAGAAGATGGGTTCGGTCTATTCGGAGACCGAAGCCGTGTGTGAAACGGTTCATTGTGGGTCCTCCTTAGGAAAATAGAAATGTGCCGGCATGTTTTCAGACAGAACAACATAGCTAACCGGCTCCCGTTCATTCTTCTAAACATTATACGAAATTTGCAAAAAATGTCAATTCTTTTTTAATTTTAAAATTCTAATCGTTTCGATTCTTTTCGAGAATTTCACTAAATCCGGAGATTACATCTGCAGGAACAGGCAAACAGGAACAGGAAAAACTTGACAAACATCTGAAAATATGCAAGAATTACGTTTGCACAAAACGGGAACGTCCCGACGGTGGGATCATTTGTTCAACATAAATATTTCCATGTGGAAGTCAAACGTAACACGGAGGAAAACATGGCAGATTCACAAAATAGGGCAGATTACAAAATTGGTGTTGTAGGGGTAGGTAGAATGGGAGCGAACATCGCCCGACATCTCGATGACGAAGGGTTTGATGTTACGGCTGTGTACGATGTCGCAGCCGAACGCGCACAAGAACTCGCAGCGGAAATCGGCGCAACAGCAACCGGAGAACTCGCGAAAGTTACAGCACTTTCAGACTTTATTATCACTGTGGTAACCGACGATGCGGCGATGCGGACCATTTTTTCAGACGCTGCAGAGGACAGTCTGCTGCAAGGGGCATCCGGCACAGTCTTTATTAACTGCGCAACGATTAGCCCGCAGGTCCACGTAGATATCGAGCAACTCGCCTCGAAACATGGGGCAGAGAGTCTCGAAGGATGTATGGCAAGTAGTATCACGCAAGCACGGGAAGGGACGCTTTACCTCATGTGCGGCGGTAAAAAAGAAACTTTTGACAAGGCACGCGCCATTCTGGATTCAATGAGCATTTCGCTCCGTTACATCGGTGGAGCCGGTCAAGCAGCACAAGTGAAAGCACTCGTCAATATGGTAATGAATATCAATACCGCAGGACTCGCTGAAGGTCTCGGCTTGGGTGATGCCCTCGGATTAGATCTGGCGATGTTACAGGAGGTTTTCGCACAAACAGGAGCAAACTCCCGCGTCTTGGAAACCGATGGAGAAGACATGGAGGCACGCGATCATGAATGTTATTTCTCAGCTGCCCATGCATCCAAAGATTCAGGGATCGCCCTCGACTTGGCAGACGATGCTGGTATTTCTCTCCCACTTGCACAGGCAACGAAGGCACAGTATGATCGGATGATTGAAGCCGGATTGGGCGATCTGGATAAGTCCGGCGTCGCTGAACTCACTTTCCCCGGACGGGGTCCAGATGATGCTTAACCGCAAGGAAGAATTAAAAGGCGTAATTCTCGCAGGGGGACTCGGTGTCCGTTTGCATCCACTCACTAAAGTTACCAGTAAGCACCTCTTGCCTGTAGGCAAGGAACCGATGGTGTTTCACAGTATCAAACAACTCACGACTGCAGGTATCACAGATATCCTTATCGTAACGAATCCGCAATACGTCGGAGACTTCGTGAGGGTTTTGGGAGGTGGAAATGATTTCGGGTGTGAACTCACTTATCGCGTGCAAGAGGAAGCCAAAGGCATCGCGCATGCCCTCGCGCTCGCAGAAGGGTTCGCCAGTGGTGGCAAGATTGCTGTTCTGTTGGGGGACAACATCTTTGAAACCTCAATTCAGCAAGCCGTTAACGACTTCCACGCACAACGGCAAGGGGCTCGAGTCCTGCTCAAACAGGTATCGGATCCTGAACGTTACGGCGTAGCGACATTAGACGGGAGCCATATCGTTGCGATAGAAGAGAAACCGACGCATCCGAAAAGCGAGTACGCCGTCGTCGGTGTCTATTTCTATGACGCATCCGTGTTTGACATCATCCGCACAGTTGAACCTTCGGCGCGCGGGGAATACGAAATAACCGCTGTCAACAACGCATATATTCAGCGCGGAGAACTTGAATACAGTCTGGTCCAAGGAAAATGGATTGATGCAGGAACCTTTGACTCGCTCATTGAAGCGCATCAGATCTTGCTGAATTCCCCGGATTGGCAGTAAGGCGTCGAAGCGGATTTAAGAAAGGCATGCCAAATGCCAATCCCACATAATTTAACTGCAAGGAAAGTTAGAAAACCCATTATATCTATCGTGGTTCCCGTTTACAACGAAGAAGAAAACGTTCGTCTGTTGTTTGAAAAAATCCAAGCGGTATGTGAGACAATCGGTGATTCTTATGAAGTGTTGTTCGTGGATGACGGAAGCCGCGATAGGACCTTCGCTGTGCTTTCGGAATTGAGCAAACAGAAACCTCAGCTGGCAGTCATTCGGTTCGAAAAGAATGCCGGGCAAACAGCGGCAATGGCAGCAGGCTTTGAATTCGCGCAGGGGCAACGCATCATCAGTATGGACGGTGATCTACAAAACGATCCAGCCGACATTCCGAAATTGCTTGAGAAATTGGAGGAAGGCTACGATGTGGTGTGTGGATGGCGCAAAGAACGACAGGATAAATTTTTGACGCGACGTGTCCCGTCTATCGTCGCGAACTGGATAATTGGCAAGGTGACGGGGGTCCCTATACACGACAACGGATGCTCGCTCAAAGCATACCGAGCCTCCGTTATCAAACAGGTCCCGCTCTATGGAGAGATGCACCGATTTATCCCTGCGATGTCTACAGTGGTAGGGGCGCGTATCGCAGAAATTGTCGTCACGCATCACCCGCGACGTTTCGGAAAAAGCAAGTACGGGCTTGGTAGAGTGTGGCGCGTAATGCTTGACATTATCGCCTTCAAGTTTATCATCTCTGTCTTTACATCGCGTCCGGCTCCACAAAAACCATCACTGCGACAGCGATTGTCGGATGTTCTGTTTCGTCCGAAGCAGCAAGCCTTCCGAATTGCTGCGTTCCTAAGTCTACCTTTCTTTGTGTTAGGACGTGTTTTATTCGGAAGTGCTAACAGTGCAGCACTGAGTTGCTTCGGCTTAGCGATAGCCCTATTGATACTTGGTTGGATAACTGAGAACAAAATTCAGCACGCTAAGAAAGCGTCAGCCACCTTAGGCACACTCGCACGTTTTTTTATGGTTCAGTGTAAACGTAGACCTATTCGGTTTTTTGGTCCTGTTGGTGTGGCGTTGTTCGGGCTCGGTGTTATCTTCTGTACGGGCTGGGTAACCCAGTCCTTACTACCTGTCAACTCTCTGCCGGGTGCTATTTTTGTGGCTGGTGGCATCTTCGTATTCTGCTTCGGTTTGTTTGGTGAACTCATCACTTATGCCAACGCAAAACGGGTAAAAGACTACACGATTCTTTAATTTTACCTTGCGGTTCGGTGAGGTGAGTTTCAGCTGTGACGTGCTTTTGCGTAGATCTGCCTGCGCCGATGTTGCAGGCTACGTTTCTGGTGAAAAAAGATAAAAGGGTTTCATCTAAAAAAGGGTTTCTCTTAAGATCCCCCAAAATGGGTAGCCCGTAATGAAATGGAGGGCGGATATAAGCAACGCACCTATAAGTCAAAAGGGATGTTGTTTCTCCGCAAGGTAAAATTAAAAAATGGCAGAGTGAATTTCCGGTAACTGAAACTTACATCTATATGAACCATGCCGGGGTTGCCCCGTTATCGCGTCGGGTGCAGGACGCGATGATAGGCTTTATAGAGGATGCCACTGTGAACGGTGCCGTAAACGCCGAGCAATGGGCAGAAACGGCTGAGGTCTGTCGTGCAGCGGCAGCACACCTCATCAATGCCGATACCACAGAAATCGCATTTATGAAGAATACAACACAAGGTATTCTTATCGCAGCCAACGGTATTGATTGGCGAGAAGGGGACAATGTCGTCACAACAGCGGTCGAATTTCCTGCCAATATTTATCCGTGGTGGAGTTTGAAAGAACGCTACGGTGTCCAAACGCGCATGGTGCCGGAGCGAGATGGGTGCATCCATATCGAGGATATCGCTTCGGCTATTGACGCACGGACACGTGCTTTGACAATCAGCCATGTAGAGTTCGCTTCCGGATTCCGAAACGATATTCAGGCATTGGGAGATCTGTGTCGAGAACATAATATTTGGTTCATCGTTGACGCTATTCAGAGCCTCGGCGCAATTGAGGTGGATGTGAAATCTTGTAATGTTGATATCCTCGCAGCCGACGGACATAAATGGCTACTGGCACCGGAGGGCGCGGCAATCTTCTATTGTGCCGACGAAAAACGCGAGCGGCTCATCAATACCAATATTGGTTGGTCGAGTGTCGTGAACCCGCGCGATTTTCTCAACTACGATTTAACCCAGAAACCGGACGCAACCCGGTTTGAGGAAGGTTCTTACAACAGCGTCGGACTTTATGGACTCAAAGCAGCGATCGACTTACTCCTTGACATCGGTATCCCTACAATTGAGGCGCGCATTTTGGAACTCACGAAACGTTTAACAGAAGGATTGGAAGCCAAAGGCTATCGCGTCATCACACCGAAAACAGATTCAGAGCGAGCGGGGATTGTTATTTTTGAAAGTGAGCGACACACACCTTCTGAGGTTTATGAGAAACTCCACGCTGAAAAGATAATTACAGCAGAACGTGGCAGTGGGGTCAGGGTCTCCCCTCATTTTTATAACACGCTCTCTGAGATTGAACATCTGCTTGAAGTGCTACCAGAAAGGTAAAATTAAAAAACATTGAACCGAACCCGTAGCCTGCAACAATACGCAGAAATACGCAGAAATGCCCAAGCAAAGACCCCTATCAAAAACACGCAGGCGGATATGAGGAACCAACTTGAGAGTCTTAATACCCGTAATTTCTCCGCAAGGTCAAATTAAAAGTTAAACCAAACCCGTAGCCTGCAACAACGGCGCAGGCGGATATGAGGAACCAACTTGAGAGTCTTAATACCCGTGATTTTTCCGCAAGGTCAAATTGAAAGTCCGCAAGGTCAAATTAAAAATCTGTTGTTTATGTTAGGCATACTGTTGATATTCAATGCCTGTACGATGCCCGGCGGCAATCAGAATATTAGTAAAATCCGCCTCTCCATCCAAAATACGTTACCGCTCCCTCGAAAAAGGGTTCCGATTGTATTGACCGGCGCGCAACTCCGAAAAGTGAGTCCCGATTTCACCTTTAAAGCCTATTCCGTTGTTAGCGGAAAAGCCCCGCGAGAAGTGATGGTTCCATCGCAAGCAGATGATTTGGATTATGACGGAGAACTCGATCAACTCTGTTTTCTGTTAGATTTAGAGCCTGAACAGACAAAAGAGATTTCCATTCTTTACGATCCAGATGTCAAAGCGACCCTAACGCTGGATATTAATAAACAAACGCGCGCCGCTATCTTTCCCGAACTCAACGTCGTGGCGGCAGTCGAATCAAATCTGATTGCGTATTTATTAAAACCGAACGGTGCCTTCATCGCTTATGGTAAAAAACGGGCAGAATTGTTCAGCGTGGATACGATGTTTCAACCCGAATTAGATTACGGAAGACCGCTCTCACCGGAACTCAGACACCATTTCGAGAACAACGGCATTACCCTCTCCCAACAGGTCCAAATAGAAATAGAGAAAGCGGAGCAAAAGTGGATCGTCCGCGATCTTGAGAATCAAGAAATCTACTTTATCCGAAAATCACACAATATTGAAACCGGTCTTGAGCATGAGACTACGACAGAAGGGCAGTTGGATATAGTCCAACCGGTGGGCTTATCGCTGCACGCGCTTCTCAAACCTGAAACCCCCGAAATGGTTGCGCTAAATCGTTCTGAGGATCTGATAGGTTGTGGCGGGATTGCCCTATGGCATAAAGAAAAAGAGGAGATGATCCCATTACCTACAGAAGGTGATTACGTCCGGATCCTCGCTGATGGTTCCATCCGTTCTATTGTCCAACGGATCTTACCAGAATGGAAAATTCAGGATAAGACCCACCGATTGACATTAACCACCTTCATCTATGGAGATAATCCGTGGATCGAACATCATATCCATATTGATGGTAATCTCACAACGGATTATGCTATTGCTACAGGTATCCCACATCTGAATGAGGCTTATGGAGAGGACAGAAAACAGGGATGGATATGGAGTTGGGGGACAGATCCAAGCGACATAAATACACTTGGGGTTGCCCTCATTGCGCCCATGTATCGCGAAGTACACGACACACGCATCATTGCTGATTACAAGGGATCGGAGAGTTCTCTTTTGCCGGTTATCCTAACCCCTGACGCGGAAGGCAGACTCAATTATCGGACGTTTGCTATCTGGGGTGGCGGTATAGATGGTATTGAGACCGAGGTGGAATTCGCGGAACACGTTCAAATCACAACGACTGCATTGAAGACCCCGCCACACATCAAATTCTTACCGAAAGAAGAAGAAGAGTAGGGGCGGGGTGACCCCGCCCGTAGCGCGGTTGTGCTTTGGGGTTCCCCAAGCTAACTCGCTCCTACAATTGGAGAAATTATGCTCATCAAGGAAGACTGTCTACAACTCATCGCAAACCAACGGACAGACGAAGTTGTCGTTACGACCATGGGAACCACAGTGCCGTGGGGCAAGATCTCAACACATCCGTTGGATTACGCTTCCGTCGGTAGTGCGATGGGACACGCTGCCGACTTCGCACTCGGCATCGCACTCGCTAAATCCGATAAGAAGGTGATCGTGCTCAACGGTGATGGAAGTATGTTGATGTGCTTAGGGACATTGGCGACAATTACTGCTCTGAACACACCGCCCCCTAACTATCTACTTTTCGTCTGTGATAACGGCACTTACGAAGTCACGGGCAATCAACCCGTGCCTGCTGGCAACTCAGGTTTCAGCTGGACCGCGATTGCAGCAGGCGTCGGTTTTAAGCAAGTTTATGAATTTGACGATTCAAACGCACTTGCGGAAGCGCTCCCGACGATCTGGAATGAAACTGGACCCACTTTTGTGAATCTGAAGATTGCGCAAGCGGACGAACCACCGCCGGATCGATGGGGTGGTTTCCCGTACCCGTATCTGCAAGAATCACTCGCCGAATCTACGCATAAGTTAAAGTGGGCACTTAAAGCGCAATAGGTGTGACGCTCCTATTGTCTGAATCGGGATAAGAAATTGGAAGGAGGGAAGATTGGAAGTTCCGTTTTCCCTCCCTACACGAAATGGAAGAGAGGCATCTTATGGCGCAGCAATTAGAAACTCGACGAATGGGACGGACTGAGATGCGACCGAACGCGCTTGCACTCGGCGCGGCATGGTTGTGGCAGAAACCGGATGCTGAAGTTATCGGTGCAATCCGGCGCGGCATTGAACTCGGTATTAACTATATCGACACCTATCCCGGACACGCCGAACCCCTCTGGGGAGAAGCACTCTCTGATGGATTGCGGGAAAAGGTCTATTTGCAGGCGAAGGTCGGCACACATCCAGAAAGACGGAAAGATTTCTCCGCAGATGGGACACGATGGAGCGTCACAAACAGTCTCAAAAGCCTCCGCACAGATGTCCTTGATTCTGTTCTCATCCACGATCCCCTTGATATGGAGAGCGTGCTGGCACCCGGATGTGCCTTAGATACGTTGTTAGAGATGAAAGCAGAAGGCTATATTCGGCATATCGGGGCAGGTGTCCGCTCTCATGAATTCCACAAAGAACTCATCGAAACCGGACATATCGATATCGTCCTTACTTTCTTAGATTATACGCTGTTATCTCAATCTGCGTCCGAGACAACCTTGCCACTGGCACGCGAACACGATGTCGGTATCATCCTTGCGAGTCCATTAGGCATGGGAAGTCTGACCGGTGCCGAACCCAATGTTGAAGACGAACGCCGACGTAACCCCAACGCTGAACCGAAAGCATACTTGATGTGGAAATGGTGTCAGGAACGCAATGTCAACATCCGTCATCTGGCGATGCAGTTTTGTCTCGCTGCCTCCATAGACGGAGTTGTGATGTTTGGTCCCGCGGATAAAGCGCAGGTAGAAGACGGATATGGAGCGGCAACAGCGGACATCCCGGAACATATTTGGGAGGCATTCGAGGCGGAATTTGGTATCAAGCGCGGCATGTAGTTAAGCGTCTGAACCAAATCTGGAGATTCTTTACAGCTTTACCCCCGCAACCAAATCTGACGCGAATTGTTTCACCGCAGCGAGCAATTTGGCTTCGTTGTCCATATTGTCTTCAATGACATTGACAATGGCACTCCCAACAATCACACCATCGGCGATCTGCGCGACCTGTGTTGCCTGATCTGGTGTTGATATACCGAAACCGACGCTAATCGGTTTATCCGTATGTTTCCGCAGTTCTGCAATCATCGGCGCGATTTCGTCTGACAACATCGCCCGCGCACCCGTTACACCTGTTACCGATACACAATAGATAAATCCTGTGCTGACCGAGGCGATCAGTTGCATCCGTTCCGGCGGACTTGTTGGTGCAGCGAGAAAGATCGTGGCGAGATTATACTTCGGTGCGACTTCAAGGAGCGGTTGTGCTTGTTCCGGCGGCAGGTCGGGGACGATAACACCATCAACACCTGCGGCTTGTGCAGCCTTACAAAAGGTCTCCTCTCCCATCCGAAAGATCGGATTATAGTAGCCCATCAAAGCAATAGGAATATCCGTTTGCCTACGGAGGTCTCTCACCATTTCCAATATTTGTTGAAGTGAAATGCGATGCGTCAGTGCGCGTTCGCTTGCGCGTTGAACGGTGGGACCATCAGCGATTGGATCAGAAAATGGAATACCGAGTTCGATGAGGTCTGCACCTGCTTCCTCAAGTGTAAGGAGCAGTTTGGAGGTAAGTTCAGGGTTCGGATCTCCGGCACAGACGTAGGGCATAAATGCTCTGGCATCTTGGTCTCGGAGTTCTTGAAATTTTTTGTCAATTCGGTTCATGGATATGATTGAGTTCCGACTTTCTGTTAATATGTTTTTTCAATTATACCCCGCATACACCGAATTGTCAAGTGGAGTTTACAAACCTATTCCAGAGGTCATCGCAAAAGAAGAAGGCGAGGTGTGGATGCCTCGCCTTTTGATATTTAAATCACGTCTTACGGAAGACGAACTCACCATCTTCAAAGTCAACAGCGATTGCGTCGCCATCGTGGAAAATGCCCTCCAGCATCTGGATCGCTAACGGGTTCAGAATATCCCGCTGGATGGTTCGTCGGAGCGGACGTGCCCCGTAAACTGGATCGAATCCGCGTTTCACCAATGCTTCTCTTGCAGATTCAGAAAGCGTCAGTGCCATCTCCTTCTCCGAGAAACGGTGACTGAGTTGCGTGAGTTCAAGCGCGACAATCCGTTTCAATTCTTCGATACCGAGACGGTCAAAGATAATCAGATCGTCAATACGGTTCAGGAATTCGGGTGGAAAATGCGCCTGGACCGCGTCCATCACCTTCCGACGCATCTCTTTTGTGTCCAACAGCGCGTCGCTAATCCACTGGCTTCCGATGTTAGAGGTCATGATGACAACCGTGTTCTTGAAATCAACAGTGCGTCCTTGTCCGTCCGTCATTCTACCGTCATCAAGCATCTGAAGTAAGACATTGAATACCTCCGGATGCGCCTTCTCAACTTCATCGAGCAGGATAACACAATAAGGGTGTCGTCGGACGGCTTCGGTGAGTTGACCGCCTTCATCGTAGCCGACATATCCCGGCGGCGCCCCGATCAATCGGGAGACGGTGTGTTTCTCCATATACTCGCTCATATCAATACGCGCCATAGCGTTCGCATCGTCAAACAGAAATTCGGCGAGCGATTTGGCGAGATGCGTTTTACCGACACCGGTCGGTCCCATGAAAAGGAAAGAACCGAGGGGTCGATCCGGATCACCGAGACCGACACGAGCCCGTCGGATCGCATTAGAGACAGCACTGACCGCCTCATCTTGTCCAATCACCTGTTCGCGTAGACGTTCCTCCATGTTGAGGAGTTTCTGAGTCTCACCTTCCATGAGTCGAGAAACAGGAATACCCGTCCACTTCGCCACAATTTCAGCGATGTCTTCTGCCTGCACGCGCTCCTTCAGCATCTGGGTGCCTTGGGCATCCGTTTCCAAAGTTTCTCGAACGGTTTTGAGTCGTGATTCCAATTCCGGTATCTTACCGTATTCAATCTCTGATGCCCGCCCAAGGTTGCCCGCGCGTTTGGCTTGTTCCGATTCAATACGGAGCGTTTCAATCTGTTCCATCAACTCGCCAATCTGCGTCAAATTCGCTTTTTCGTTCTGCCATGCGGCTTTGAGTGCGTTCGCTCTCTCTTTGAGTTCTGCAAACTCAGCCCGCAGTTTTTCAAGCCGTTGTTGTGAAGCACGGTCCTCCTCTTTCTCCAGTGCCTGTTGCTCAATTTGGAGTTGGATAATCCGACGCTCCACCTCATCAATCTCCTCCGGCACACTATCAATCTCAATTCGCAGCCGCGACGCGGCTTCATCTACTAAATCTACGGCTTTATCCGGTAAGAACCGTTCAGAAATATAACGTTTTGAGAGGGTCGCAGCCGCGACGATGGCACTGTCTTGAATTTGGACACCGTGATGCGTCTCATAACGTTCCTTCAAACCCCGAAGAATGGCAATCGTGTCCTCAACCGACGGTTCTTCTACCTGCACGGGTTGGAATCGGCGTTCCAAAGCAGCATCCTTCTCAATGTGTTTGCGATATTCATCGAGGGTGGTCGCGCCTATACACCGGAGTTCGCCGCGTGCCAGTGCGGGTTTGAGCATATTTGAAGCGTCCACAGCACCCTCCGCTGCACCCGCACCGACGATGGTATGGAGTTCATCGATAAAAAGCACGACCTGCCCTTCTGCCTGTTCCACATCGGCAAGCACGGCTTTGAGTCTATCCTCAAATTCGCCACGATACTTACTACCAGCGATGAGTGCCCCTAAATCGAGAGCGATGAGTCGTTTATCACGGAGGCTTTCTGGGACATCACCATCAGCGATACGTTGTGCTAATCCCTCTACGATCGCTGTTTTCCCGACACCCGGTTCACCGATCAAGACGGGATTGTTTTTTCGCCTGCGGGAGAGGACTTGCATCACGCGCCGGATTTCATCATCCCGTCCGATAACTGGATCGAGTTTCCCCGAAATCGCTTCTTGGGTGAGTTCCCTTCCAAACCGAGTGAGTGCCTGATATTTATCCTCGGGGTTCTGATCGGTTACCCGCTGCGTCCCTCGAATATCGACGAGTGCCTTGAGAATCTTGTCCTTTGTTACACCGGCTTCCCGAAGGATTTTACCGACTTCACTCTGTTTCGTCTCAGCACACGCGATTAGGAGATGTTCCGTGCTGACGTATTCGTCCTTGAGGGTCGTTGCTACTTTGAAGCCGGTATCCAGAACGGATTGTAGCGCAGGGGAAATCCGCATTTCAGCCGCTGTGCCTTGGACTTTCGGTGCTTTTTGAACAGTGGTTTCAATTGCTGACGTAATGCTCGCAGTATCGACTCCCAACTTCTGAAGAATCGGTGTGACGATCCCATCTGTCTGCCTGATGAGCGCCAACATCAGATGCTCAACCCCAAGTTCAGGGCTTTGGGTGTCTGTCGCTAAACTTTGTGCCGTTTCAAGTGCTTCTTGTGCTTTAATTGTAAATCTATCAAATCTCATTTTTTAATTTTTCCTTGCGGTTCGGTGAGGTGAGTTGGTTAAATGTGCTTACTTTCCGTATATCTAGGGGAAACACCCAAGCAAAAACCCTGCGCCGTTGTTGCAGGCTGCGCGTTAACATAGCAAGATTTATGCCATTTTAATAGTTATCAGTTGTCGGTTCGGTGAATCAACGGTATGAAGCCCTTATGGGCTTCCCCGTCTGCGAAAAACTGAAAACCACTAAGCCACTTTGGCATCCTATGTGCAAAACTGGCACGAGAAATTGACACGTTTGGTCTGGAGTTGGGGGTGTTAATTATCTGAAAGAGGTTCGGTTACTACGAATTCCTGATTCACGGCGAGGTTTCCCAATGTCTGCACAACACCACTTTGCCAGCGAATCTGAAGTTTATCGACAAGCGTCCGCGCTCCAAGTCCAAAGAGCAACCTTGGATCGTTGCTACTGAGATAACTGTATCCTCGGCGAACTTCGCGCGTTTGGGATTCAGCCCCGAGTGTCAATGTAACGCGTGCGCCGATACCATCACGATTGCTTCGGGTACCGATCAGTTTAAGACGCAGATAGTTGTTGGCAGTGTGGTTCTCATTTCGGAGGAGTGCCACTTTCCCATTCAACTGCGTGACAAGAAGGTCTGTGTCGCCATCGTTGTCATAATCACCGAAAAGAGTCCCACGACTGACGGAATCCTGACCTTCAAATTGCATCTCGACAAACGTCCCATCGTCTTGGTTCCAGTAGAGTTGATTCGGTTGTTTGTATGAGAGAACATCTGTGGTCTGCTCAACAGTTGGAAAGATATGACCGTTCGCGACAAAAATATCAAGGGCACCATTGTTATCGGGATCGAAAAATCCGGTCCCGAACCCTAAAAAGAGATAACTCTCTTCACCGAGCCGCGCCTTATAACTGACATCGGTAAACGTCCCGTCTCCATTATTCCGATAGAGGGTGTTTGTCTCGTAGGAGAAATTGGTGACGAAAAGATCGAGAAACCCATCGCCGTTGTAATCTCTCGCATCAACACCCATACCGGCTTGGGCTACGCCGTCTGCACTGTAGGCACAACCTGTGAGGATAGCGATTTCGGCAAACGTCCCATCCCCTTTGTTGTAGAAGAGATAGTTGGGCGTGTCATCGTTAGCGACGTAAAGGTCGGGATTGCCGTCAGTATCAAAGTCTGCCGCAACAACCCCTAATCCTTTACCAAGAAACATGCCCCCCGGATCCCGAATATTGGCGACATCTGTAGTATCGGTAAAGGTGCCGTCTCCGTTGTTTCGGTAGAGTCTATCGGGAGCACCTTCAAAGTGCTTCGGGTGACAATAACCACGAACCTTCTCGGTTGCGCCGAATGCCGGTAAATTCACAACAGCTTGGGCCAAACAGATAGGCGCGGATCCATCTAATCTGTAGTTGACGTAGTTAACGACGTAGAGATCGAGATAACCATCGCTGTCGTAATCGAAAAAAGTCGCACTACTGCTCCAACGGGGGTCGCCTACACCTGCTTGAGCGGTAATATCCCTGAAAGTGCCGTCGCCGTTGTTATGATACAGCCGGTTCGCACGAAAATTGGTTACATAAATGTCCACGTAACCGTCATTGTCGATGTCTCCACAGGCGACCCCGTGTCCATAGCTCCCCTGATTGTTGACTTTAGCAGACGCAGTAACATCCGTGAAAGTGCCGTCGCCGTTATTTCGGAAAAGCGCGCTTGGAGCGGCACTATTGACGAGGTAAAGATCAAGGTTACCATCGTTATCGTAATCAAGGAATGCACCACCGGCACCGAGGGTCTCAGGCAGATGAAACTCACCCGTCGCACCGTTGGTATGTGTAAATCGGATACCGGTACTATTGGTGACATCTGCGAAATGGAGAGAGGATTCTGCGGATAACGCTGGAAATGGAATGAGGGAAAACAAGAAGGCGAGACACGTTATGATTGCAATCGACGGGGCACCTTCTAAAACACGGCAGTGATAGAACCTATCACGCTTCAAAAAGGTATTAAACGCGAGGGTATCCATTTTTTAATTTTACCTTGCGATTAAACGACGCGGATTCGGACTTTAGCATTCTTTTCTTAGGGGTTGAAGAAACCCCCAAGCAAAATCCCTCCACTTCGTTACGGGAAACCTAATTTTCGCGTTTAATTTTCCCTTCCATCCGATGTTCGATACATCTCTGAGATGATTTCAAGCATGTCGGGTGCTTTGACGAGATAGCGGACTTTTGCCTCTTCTTTGATTTCGTCGGGGATACCGTGTAGTGCTTCTGCGATACCACCGGCAATCGAACCGAGGGTATCGGAATCGCCACCGAGAGAGACGGCGTTACGCACTGCGTCTTCATAACTTTCTGATTCTAAAGCACACGTGACGGCTTGTGGGACTGTGCCTTGACACGTCATATCGAAAGCATACCCGGGACGGATGTTGTCCACCGTTTGTGTCAGATCGTAGCCGTACTCGGCAGTGATAACCTTGCGAATGCCTGTAGGACCTTCGCCTTGGAAGGCGAGATAGATGGCGTGGGTTGTTGCCCGCGCGCCTTTTATCCCTTCAGGATGATCGTGGCTGATAACGGTCACTTTGTCAGCAGCGACGAGTGCCGCATCCAAATCATCTCGGTTCAGAAACGCCGCGGGTGAGACGCGCATCGCCGCACCGTTGCGAAAAGTGCAGTTGGGTGCATCCGCCTCAGCGTAAATCCAGTTTTTAAATATCTGACTGAAACCGCACTTCGGATACCGCTTTCCCCACTTCCGCATTGTGTCTGCTGACGAAAGATCGTGTAAAAGCGCATCGGCGACAGCAGTCGTGCAGACCGAATCATCTGTGAAACGGCAGTCCTCACCGAAAAAAGGAAAATCTTTGGTTTTAATCCGACAATCTTTGGGTTCGTAGATTGATCCAACAATGTCTCCAATAATTGCACCCAGCATATTCTGTCCCCTTAAAAAAATACTGTAGGGCTGAGATACAGAGCTCCCGCCCTACAGAAACACACAATTATCAATAAGTATTATTGTAGTGTGCGTTGTGCCTTGATCGCCGCCCATGTGGTGGTGAATTTGTCCTGCGGTTCAACGCTTACGACTGCCTTCGCATGTTCAGCCAAATCGGCTTTATCAAAAGCGGAGTTGTAGACGATGAGTTCATCTACGCTACCACCGAAGTAGTGGACATCGGTGCCTGAGATTACTTCATCGTGAAAAACGGTGTCGCCATTGACTTTACCGATAGCGATAGCAGCGCCATGCCCATACATTGCCCCGCCGTCTTCGCTAGCAACCAGTTCACCATTAACCCACATCTCGAATTTGTCAGATTCGACTTCGTTTTTAGTGTCACGTAACACCAGAGCCACGTGATACCACACGCCTGATTCTACTGAGACGGAGGGCCACGCACCATCCCAGTTGTATTCTGCTCTGTTCCACGCGCCTACATAGACTTCACCGTCGAAGACATAGAGATTAAAGCCTCGCGTTGCACCGCCTTCCTCATAAAGCGTCTGCTTATGATCAGCGATATCCACATCGGTGCAGTTGAAATAACACGCGATCGTCCGATCCGAGTAGAAATCGGGTTGTGCTATTGTATTAATACCCACATCATTGGGAAGATGAACCCCATCGTCTATACCGTCGAAAAGTAAAGCTGAGCCGACGGCACCGTCAACGATCTCAGGGTCCCCCACAACTGTTCCGTCTAAACCTTTTCCAGAGGTATCGGCAACATCAAGGTCTTCAAGACTCCATTCCCCTTCGATGGTCGCTTCGTCTTTCGCCGCGTAAGTGGCCGCAGCAATAATCGTGAGGAAGACACTCAATAGAAAAATAAAACGATGTTTTACCATTATGGCAAATCTCCTTTATAGATTGTTAGTGTTGACCCCAATTTGTAAGGTTGAGGTTACCTTTCAGTCCGTTGGGCTTTCAGCGTTGCCCAAGTTGTTGTGAATTTGCCCTGCGCTTCAACACTCAAAGGTGCTGCGAGGTCTGCGAAATCTCCCTCGTCAAAAGCGGAACCGTAGACAAGCACTTCGTCGATGAGACCTCCGAACCAGTCAACATCGGTTTGTCCGCCGCCACCGCCATCGTGATAGACGGTGTTCTGGTTGAGATGACCGACACCAATATCGTCGCCGTGGGCATGGAGTTGTCCACCCTTTTCTTGGGCAATGCGTTTGCCATCCAGCCACATCTCAAACTTCTTGCTCTCGACCTTGTCCCTGGCATCGCGAATTACCAAACCCACGTGGTACCACTGCTTTGACTTAATGTCCGCTGCGGGCCAGGCACCGTTCCAATTATATTCGGCGCGATTCCAACCGCCAGCGTAGACTTTACCGCCATGCACATAGAGTATTAAGCCGCGTGTGGCGCCACCTTCTTCAAAGATCACCTGCTTCCGATCATCAATTTTCGCATTATCACAATAGAATAACGCAGCAACCGTCCGGTTGGTATAGGGCCCACCCGTATTGATGTCCACGGAATCTGGAAATTTGATACCATCGCTTTTACCGTTGAATTTTAACGCCTTTCCGGCGATCCCATCAACGGCTTGCGGTTTTCCAGTGAAATTGCCATCTAACCCTTTCTTTGAGGTGTCTTTGGCGCTTCCATCGTTGAAACTCCAGTTCGCAGCGACTGTTGCTTCATCTCGCTGCGCATTCGCTGGTATAATAGAGAATAAAACGCCTAACAGTAGAACAATACAAAATGTAGAAACAAACACTCGAGTCATTGTTATCCCTCCTAAATATTCTCTCCTTTTTTGTTTTTGGAGGTTAAGATTTTGAGACAAGGGTATCCATGTCTCAGACTTCTAACGTCCGATACGCTTCAATAATTATTAAAAAATTTCAAAATTTTGTCAAATAAAAAACAAAAAAATAGGAATCAAAATAATATGGGTTCTAATTTTCACGTAAATGTAACGTTTTGCCTAAAAATTGTGTCTTTAATATTAATATTGTAACCCAAGTTGCTACTTATAAGATTTTAGGCATACAGACACCATTTTTCATTGAAAAGGGTTCATTATTCGCAAAATTTTGTGGCGTATTATGCTATAGAGATGGCAACTTGTAGTAAAATAATGAACAAAAGATGTTGACGCTAACCAGTATCTTAAGTTATTTTAAAGAAAAAACACTTATGAAGTGTGCCATCGGTAGAAAAGGAGATAAAACTTTATGCAATTCGCCAAAACACAACCCATTTTCATTTTCACACTCACGCTTTGCGTGGTACTTTTCTTACTACCGCTCTCAATCTCAGCACAAACCGTTAACATCCCTGATGCAAACCTTCGGAAAGCGATTAATGAGGCACTTAACAAAGCACCAAACGCCCGAGTTACAGCAAATGAGATGGCAACAGTGCGGGAACTTCAGGCTGGAAGCATGGACATTAGGAATTTGACAGGTCTTGAAGCCGCTGTGAATCTGAAGGACCTCAATCTCCATAGCAATTTAATATCCGATTTATCACCGCTCACGGGGTTGACACAACTGCATCACATAGGGTTGGAAGAAAATGTAATAACTGATCTTTCACCCCTTGAAAAATTGGTCGATTTGAGGGAGCTACATCTTGGGCATAATCTGATATCCGATCTCTCACCACTTGCGGGGTTAATCAACCTGAGAGGTATATCGCTCCATCATAACGCGATCGCCGATTTATCGCCACTCGCAGGATTGATAAGACTCGAATGGATAGGGATGAGCCATAATCCACTGGCGGACCTGGCACCCCTTTCAGGATTAACGAACTTGCATAATTTTCACGGGTGGGGCACGCCTGTCATCAACCTTGCCGGCATCGCGAAATTGCCGAAACTCAGAGAGATAAACATCTGCGGTGGTGAGATATTCGACCTGTCACCCTTAGCCGATGCCAAGGGTTTAAGAGAACTTTACCTCCCGGGTAATGAGGTTTCCGACTTGTCCCCCTTGAAGGGGTTAACAAACTTGACACGTCTGAGTTTTGAACACAATCAGATATCGGATCTATCCCCGCTTGAAGGGTTAAGCAACTTGACTTGGATAGACCTGCGGGACAATGACATATCGGATACCTCATCCCTCGCAGAACTTAGCAACTTAAGCTGGCTGGATCTGAGCCAAAACGCCGCGATAACCGATGTCTCTCCGCTTGCGTCCTTACCGAACCTAACATGGCTGGGGCTCGCCGAAAACGCAGGCGTTGACACCGGGCAGTTGGAGCGATTTTCCACAAAGACCTCTATCTTACACTCGGATTTCGTTAACTCCGCGTTCCCAGAAGCCGGTCCAAAGATCGTGGGACCCTGGTTATGGGCAATCGTGCCAGGGGCAGGCGTTTCTAACGCAGACCTGCTGGAAAAAGTCAGTAAAGGCGCAGCCACAGAGGTGAAAGTCGCCACTTTTGGGACAACCGAGGATAAGCCTATTGGCGGTGGCAAATGGAAGGCGCACAGACTTGCCCCCATAGGTGGTGATAATCTTAACCAAATGACAGATGCCCTCGGCTGGGGGTCAGGTTCTGAGATATATGATCACGTGGTTTACGGTTCTGTGACCTTAAATTCCCCACGGAAACAGGAGACGACCATGCTTGTCGGCAGCGATGATGGTGTCAAGGTCTGGCTCAACGGTGAAGTCGTCCACTACAATCCCGTCGCCCGAGGTGCCGGTGATTACCAAGATGCGTTCCCCGTTACGTTGAAGCAGGGCACAAATGTGTTATTAGTCGCCGTTGACAATCGCGGACATGGCGGATTCAGCGGTTTCTTCGGGTTCGCGAAGGACGCCGACTACACCGTGAACCCGATCGGAAAGAAATTTACTGTAAAAGTCCCCGCTTATGATGTGAATAGAGATGGGAGGACAGACATCCTGGACCTCATCTTGGTGGGACAGGACTTCGGAAAAGCGAGGACCGCCAACGCCCGAACCGACGTAAACCGAGATGGGAAGCGGAACATCGCAGATCTCGTCCTCGTCGCGCAACACCTCGGCGAACTCAGTGGTGTTGCGGCTGCTCCTTCTGCCCTTGCTATGAGCAATCTAAAATTAGACCCCGCGCGAATACGGACCTGGATAGCACAAGCACAACTTGAAAACGACGGCTCGCTTGCCTTCCAACAGGGCATTGCCAATCTCCAGCAGCTGTTAGCATTACTGATGCCGAAAAGGACAGCGTTGCTAACAAATTACCCGAATCCGTTCAATCCAGAAACCTGGATACCTTATCAGTTGTCCGAAACTACAGAAGTCATGGTGCGTATCTACGCCGTGAATGGCACCTTGGTTCGCACGTTGCATCTCGGACATCAACCCGCAGGTGTCTATCAGGAACGGAGTCGTGCGGCGTATTGGGATGGCAAGAATGAACTGGGTGAATCTGTCGCAAGCGGTGTCTATTTCTATACGCTCATCGCAGGCGATTTCACAGCCACGCGCAAAATGCTGATACGGAAGTAAGGAGATTGACGATGAAACACATCAAATACTTCACCCTCGTTTTCTTAACATTCATCGCGCTCGGTGTGTTACCAACAGACGCACAGCAGAACGCCGCCCAAGAGGCGTATGCTATCCTTGAGGACAGTTGTCTGGGCTGCCACGGTCCGAATGGTCCCTTTACCGAGCAACTCGTCATTGAATCCGCAGCACAATTGGTCGAGAGTGGTGCTGTCGTTCGAGGAGTCCCGATTCAATCTGAACTCTTTAGACGCCTGTTGGATGGAGATGAGGCAAAACGGATGCCGCTCGGACAACCCCCACTCTCCGCCGCCGCGATTCAGAAGATCGGTGCTTGGATTCAAGCCGGTGCGCCGAGTTGGGACGTCGTCCACGATGTGAACTTCATTAGCACAGATCAGATGCTCACGACGATTCAGAACCACCTCCAAACGCTATCTACTTTCGACCGTCCCTCTGCCCGTTATTTTACGACGACACATTTGTATAACGCTGGGGAGGGACCCGAGGTGCTCCGGGCTGCTGCGATTGCGCTTTCAAAACTCGTGAATAGTTTGTCGTGGGGGTTTACTGTCGTCAAGCCGGAACCGATTGATGCCCAAGGGACGATCTTCTACATTGACCTTCGGGATTATGAGTGGGATACCCGGGATGCTTGGACGCAGATTGAGACGGTGTATCCGTATGTCATTGAGTTTGATGAGACGACGCGTCCCGTGTTGCATAAGAAACTCGCTGCGCTCCGTGAAGCGATGGTCTGTGAAGTGCCGTTTGTGCATGTGGACTGGTTCCTTGCTGTGGCCTCGTTGCCGCCGCTGTATCACGATATTCTTGCGCTGCCTGAAACCGAGTCGGAGTTGGAACGCGAGTTGGGTATAGATGTCGCTGGGAATCTTCGACGGGCTCCGGGGTTGCGTGTGATGCGTGCGGGGACGAATGATTCGGGTGTTTCCGCCCACAATCGCGTTGTGGAGCGGCATTCCTTCCGAAATGGTGCGTATTGGAAGAGCCATGACTTTGCGAGCAGTGTGGGTCCGAAGAATATCCTACAGAACCCACTGTCTTTTGACAGAGACGGAGGCGAGGTTATCTTCAATCTCCCGAACGGTCTGCAAGCATATTATGTCTCGGACGCAACCGGGAATCGTATAGATGTTGCCCCAACGGACATCGTATCGAACCCCGCGGCGAGCGATCCTGCCGTGCGCAACGGTTTGTCGTGTATCGGTTGCCATACGGAGGGTATGAAGACGTTTGAAGATGTGGTGCGTGGGACGTATGAGAAGTTGCCTGCGAGTGCGACGAAGGATCAGGTATTGCGGTTGTATGTAGAAAAAGCGGAGATGGATCGGTTCATAGACCAGGATACGGTGCGCTACAGAGTTGCGTTAGAGGCGACGGGGGGTATATTTGGGGGTATTGAACCTGTGCATCGTTTTCATGAGAAGTTTCAAGAGGGGTTGGATGCGTCGCATGCGGCAGCGTCTTTAGGTCTCCAGGAGTCTGTTTTCGTGAAAGCGATTGGTGAGAACTCAGGTTTACAGGAACTCGGTTTAGCGGGTTTATTGAGTGGTGGGAATGTGAAACGGGATGCATGGACGGAGAGTTTCGATGAGATCGTTTCGTGTCTGTATGGTGAGGATTGTCCAGTACCTGATCCGGATCCGGTCCCAACCCCGACACCGGTTGTTGTTGAACGTCAACGTATTGTTCGGGATCCGAGTAACCTGGTGCCGGATGTGAATCTACGTGCGGCGATCGCGGAAGCACTGGGGAAACCCTCTGGTGCTTCTATCGAAACGGAGGATTTAGCGCGATTGACGCGGCTTGAGGCAGATGAAAGAGGGATAACAGACTTGACGGGACTTGAGTACGCGACGAGGTTGGAACGGATAGAGTTACGCCACAATGCGATATCCGATCTCTCCCCATTGGCAGGCTTGAGGCATCTGGATAACATTAAACTGCGTGACAACAGAATCACTGATATTTCATCTCTCAAGGATTTAATCAGTGTAGATTGGCTCGGTCTTGAGGAAAACCAAATCACCGATTTATCGCCGCTGCAAGGGTTAAAGAGGTTAAACGGGATAGGAATTGAAGGCAATCCGGTCTCCGATGTCTCCGCACTTGCAGGAATGCTCAGTTTGGAAGGTATCAGGGCGTGGAATACTGTTATCTCCGACTTCTCTCCCTTAGCGCAGCTCCCCAGACTCCGATGGATAGAATTCAGTGGCAATGCCTCTATATCGAAATTGCCGTCGCTGAAGGGGTTGAAAACACTCAGACGCTTGGAAATCAACCATACCGGTATCTCCGATATTTCTGGTCTCTCAGAGCTTACACAATTACGAGAGTTAACTCTTCACGATAACTTGATAAAAGATGTATCGCCCTTGGCGGAGCTAAAAGGTTTAAAGCATCTAAATCTGAGCCACAATCTCATATCGGATGTCTCTCCGCTTGCAGAGTTAACCAACTTAGAACACCTCAACCTTCGAAGCAATGCGATATCCGATTTTTCACCTCTGAAAGGGTTGTCCGATAAAATACTTATCCGGACACAAGACAACCCTGGATTTTTCCTGCAAGGGGGACCGAAAATAACAGGACCCTGGTTGTGGCTACTAATGCCGGGGGCACGGTTTGAGAGTTTTCGGAACGCAGATTTGCTTGCACGGACAAGTGGTGGTGATGTAACGGAGCGGGAGATTGCTACCAATGGCGCAGCAGACGGGGAATCCGTTGGGGATAGCGTCTGGACATCCCATAAAGTCTCCCCAGATGGGGATAACATCAACCGTCTATTGAGAGATCTTGGTATATCAAAAGAGGATAACCGTGAGTATGTGATTTATGGTTCGATTACCTTGGATTCACCGCGTGAGCAGAATACAAAAATGTTTGCAGGGAGTGATAATAATCACAAAGTTTGGCTCAATGGCGAACTAATCAAGGAGAAACTCGGTGAAGGGCATGCACATGATTATGAGCATTCTTTCCCGGTTACGCTTAAACAGGGAAAAAATGTGTTGTTAGTTGCTATTCATGAATGGGGCGGTGGATGGGCCGGCCATTTCGGGTTCGCACCTGATGCCGAGTATACCGTGTTACCCCCGGGTCCCAGATTCTCTTTCTCTACACAGACGACACAAGTCGAGAAAGGGGACACCTTCACTCTCCGACTCACCGCAGCAGATATGATCGATTTAGCTGGATGGCAAGGCGATATTGTCTTCGATCCCGCGCTCCTGAAAGCAAATGCCGTAACCGAGGGCAACTTCCTGAAACAGAAGAACGGACGCACCTTTTTCCGGAAAGGCACGATTCACAACAAGCAGGGCAAAATCGCTGGCATCAGTGCCGCGCGAATCTCGCAAGGTGGCGCGAGTGGCGACGGCACACTCCTCTCTATCCGGTTCACGGCACACGCAGACGGACAGACCCGCATACTGTTCCGTAACTTCCGAGCGGGTTCCAATACCGGCAAATCAATCCCTGCGACACCTATTGAGATGACCGTTATCGTCGGCGGACAGGAAACGACAACACCCGCCTGGGATGTCAATGAAGATGGCATCACGAACGCGGTAGATGTCGCTTTGGTCAATGTTGCTCTCGGACAAACTAACCCCGCCAATCCACGGGTTGATGTGAACGGAGACGGCATCGTCGATGGGAAGGACCTCGCCATTGTCGCTGCACACCTCGGTGAGAGAAACGCCCCTGCTGCTCCATCAGTGGGAGGGGTTTCTCTCACCGATACCTCGCCAGAACTGGTTGAAAGCGCCCTTAACATCTTACGGGCCTCAGACGATGGATCGATCGCCTTTCAACGCGGGATCGCGAACCTTGAGCGACTTTTAGCACTGTTCATACCAGAGGAGACGGCTTTACTTCACAACTATCCGAATCCGTTCAACCCGGAGACATGGATACCCTATCAACTCTCGGCACCTGCGCACGTCACGATCCGCATCTATGCTGCGAGCGGTGTCTTGGTTCGGACGTTGTCACTGGGGTATCAACCCGCGGGTATCTACCAGTATCGGAGCCGTGCGGCGTATTGGGATGGGAAGAACGAAGTGGGTGAGTCAGTTGCGAGTGGTATCTATTTTTATACGCTCATCGCAGGCGATTTCACTGCCACGCGGAAAATGTTGATACGGAAGTAAAGAAAAGTTGTCAGTCCTTTTGTTTGGACAGAAAGGATAAGGGGATACATCTATATGCAGTCAATCAAAATACAACATATTTTCATTTACATATCTATGCTCTGCCTGATGGCGTTCTTGATGTTTCCATTGACAGCATCCGCACAAAACGTCACTATACCGGATGCCAACCTCCGCGCTGCGATTGCGGCAACACTCGGTAAGGAACCAAATTCGCAGATTACCAGAGCAGACATGCGGAGGTTGACGCGCCTTGACGCACATAACAGAGACATCGCCGATTTAACAGGTCTTGAATTTGCGACGAACCTCAACGATATCCGCGCCAACGACAATTTGATAGAAGATTTATCACCCCTTGAAGGTTTAACCCGGTTGGATGTGGTCGAGTTCAGACATAATGTGATAAGCGATTTATCACCGCTCGCGGGACTCATCAATTTGGAACGGTTAACTGTCCCGGATAATCTCATCTCGGACTTATCACCCATTGCAGGGTTAAATGCCTTGCGCGAAATAGGTGTTTCAAATAACGCTATCTCCGATTTCTCTCCGTTAGCCGGGCTAACGAAACTCGAAAATATTTCGCTTAGTGAGAACCCGATCGCCGATTTGTCCGAGTTCATTGGACTCACGAGCCTAAGAAGGTTTCGATCGTGGGGCACACCCGTCTTTAACCTTTCTGCGTTGACGGAACTACCGAAACTGCAAGTCCTTGATATTTGCGGGGGTGACATATTAGACATCTCACCCTTAGGAGATTTGACGAACTTGAGTGAACTGTATTTGGTTGGCAACGAAATCGCAGACATCTCACCCTTAGCGAACCTCACAAACTTGAAACGGCTGAATCTCCATCATAATCAGATTCAGGATGTATCGCCCCTTGCAGCTTTGCATAATTTGACGTGGATAGAACTTTCGGAAAATGAGATATTGGATTTTTCGCCTTTAGATGCGCTGCCTAAAAGTGTTGCTATCGTCAAGAACAATAATCCTGGATTCAGGCGCGATCCGAAGAAAATAGACGGACCCTGGCTATGGATGATCGTGCCGACGGGGCGTTTACCGGGTTCAATCGCGGCGGCTTCCGGACGAGATTTCCTATCCGTGGCGAGTGGTCAGCAGACGACAGAAGCGCAGATAGCGACACAGGGCGCGACAGAAGGTGACCAAGTCGGCGATAAAGTCTGGACGGTTGGTAGACTTTCAAGGAGCGGACCCAATAATATCAATGATATGGTGAATGCGACCGGCTTAGGGACAGACAATATAGATTTTCACGTCGCTTACGGGTCGATCGCCTTAAATGCCCCAAGTCAACAAAGCACGCGGCTGTTTATCGGCAGCGGAGATGCCGTGAAGGTATGGCTCAACGGAACAATGGTTCATAACAAACCTGTTGATAGAGATTCAGATGGATACCAAGAGGATATCCCTGTGACGTTAAAACAGGGTGAAAACATCTTGCTCGTCGCTGTTTACGAAGGCGATGGCTGGTGGAGCGGGTTCTTTGGACTGGAGAGCACGAACTATACACCTTACTTACCAAACCCTATCGTGGTGCCAGTTGGGCAGCAGCGGGTCGCAGATGTGGATAGCGATGGTGTCGTGAGTATCCTGGATATGATTTTAGTGTCGCGGCATTTGGGCAGAATTAAGATCACCCAGCCGCAGATGGATATAAACAATGATGGGAAGATTAATATCTCAGACCTCATTCTCGTGGCACGCAGTATGGACACAGAAGCAGGTGCCGCACCTTCGGCACTCACGCCAGACATTTCAGCGAGGGTTCAGGCATGGATCGCACAGGCGGAAGCAGCAGATGACGGATCGCTCGTTTTCAGGCGGGGGATAGCAAACCTCAAACGCCTCTTAGCTGCACTGATTCCGGAGCGGACAGATTTGCTTGCCAACTATCCAAATCCGTTCAACCCGGAGACGTGGATACCCTATCAACTCGCAAAATCTGCCAAGGTCTCTGTGCGTATCTATGATGCTACAGGCGCGTTGGTGCGGACATTGGCGTTAGGTCATCAAACTGCAGGGATATATCAAGAAAAAAGCCGTGCAGCGTATTGGGATGGCAAGAATGAACTGGGTGAATCTGTCGCGAGTGGTATCTATTTCTATACGCTCATCGCAGGCGATTTCACAGCCACGCGCAAAATGCTGATACGGAAGTAAGGAGATTGACGATGAAACACATCAAATACTTCACCCTCGTTTTCTTAACATTCATCGCGCTCGGTGTGTTACCAACAGATGCACAGCAGAACGTCGCCCAAGAGGCGTATGCTATTCTTGAAGACAGTTGTCTGGGCTGCCACGGTCCGAATGGTCCCTTTACCGAGCAACTCGTCATTGAATCCGCAGCACAATTGGTCGAGAGTGGTGCTGTCGTTCGAGGAGTCCCGATTCAATCTGAACTCTTTAGACGCCTGTTGGATGGAGATGAGGCAAAACGGATGCCGCTCGGACAACCCCCACTCTCCGCCGCCGCGATTCAGAAGATCGGTGCTTGGATTCAAGCCGGTGCGCCGAGTTGGGACGTCGTCCACGATGTGAACTTCATTAGCACGGACGAGATGCTCACGACGATTCAGAACCACCTCCAAACGCTATCTACTTTTGACCGTCCCTCTGCCCGTTATTTTACGACGACACATCTGTATAACGCTGGGGAGGGACCCGAGGTGCTTCGGGCTGCTGCGATTGCGCTTTCAAAACTCGTGAATAGTTTGTCTTGGGGGTTTACTGTCGTCAAGCCGGAACCGATTGATGCCCAAGGGACGATCTTCTACATTGACCTTCGGGATTATGAGTGGGATACCCGGGATGCTTGGACGCAGATTGAGACGGTGTATCCGTATGTCATTGAGTTTGATGAGACGACGCGTCCCGTGTTGCATAAGAAACTCGCTGCGCTCCGTGAAGCGATGGTCTGTGAAGTGCCGTTTGTGCATGTGGACTGGTTCCTTGCTGTGGCCTCGTTGCCGCCGCTGTATCACGACATTCTTGCGCTGCCTGAAACCGAGTCGGAGTTGGAACGCGAGTTGGGTATAGATGTCGCTGGGAATCTTCGACGGGCTCCGGGGTTGCGTGTGATGCGTGCGGGGACGAATGATTCGGGTGTATCAGCCCACAATCGCGTTGTGGAGCGGCATTCCTTCCGAAATGGTGCGTATTGGAAGAGCCATGACTTTGCGAGCAGTGTGGGTCCGAAGAATATCCTACAGAACCCACTGTCTTTTGACAGAGACGGAGGCGAGGTTATCTTCAATCTTCCGAACGGTCTTCAGGCGTATTATGTCTCGGACGCAACCGGGAATCGTATAGATGTTGCTCCAACGGACATCGTATCGAACCCCGCGGCGAGCGATCCTGCGGTTCGCAACGGTTTGTCGTGTATCGGTTGCCACACAGAGGGTATGAAGACGTTTGAGGATGTGGTGCGTGGGACGTATGAGAAGTTGCCTGCGAGTGCGACGAAGGATCAGGTATTGCGGTTGTATGTAGAAAAAGCGGAGATGGATCGGTTCATAGACCAGGATACGGTGCGCTACAGAGTTGCGTTAGAGGCGACGGGGGGTATATTTGGGGGTATTGAACCTGTGCATCGTTTTCATGAGAAGTTTCAAGAGCCGCTCAGTGCGTCGTATGCGGCGGCATCGATAGGTTTAGAGACGACTGCATTTGTGGCGTTGATCCGTGAAAATACGGGGCTACAGGGTTTGGGACTCGCGGGGTTACTCATCAACGATGGAAATGTGAAACGGGATGCGTGGACGGCGAACTTTAGTGATATAGTCTTGTGTGTCTATAACAGGGACTGTCCGGTGCCTGATCCGGTTTCGATCCCAACCCCCACACCGGTTGTTGAGCGTCAGCGGATTATTCGGGATCCGAGTAATCTTGTGCCAGATGCGAATCTGCGTGTGGTGATTGCGGAGGCACTGGGGAAACCCTCTGGGGCTTCTATTGAAACGGAGGATTTAGCACGATTGACGCGGCTTGATGCAGATGAGCAAGGGATAAGCGACTTGCGGGGGCTTGAGTATGCCACACGACTCGAACGGATTGAATTGCGACGCAACGAGATTTCGGACCTCTCCCCGATCGCCGAGTTGACACGACTGAATAACATCAAACTGCGTGGGAATCAGATCACGGATGTGTCTCCGCTTGCGGGCTTAATCAATGTGGATTGGTTAGGGCTTGAAGAGAACCAAATCACAGATGTATCACCGCTCAAGGGCTTAATCAAATTGAATGGGATCGGGATTTCAGGGAACCCGATATCAGACGTGTCGCCGCTGGCGAGTCTCATCAGCCTTGAACGGATAGACGCGTGGCAGACCCCTATTTCGGACTTCTCTGCTTTAGCGAAACTTCCAAGACTCCGATGGATAGAACTTGGTAACGACAGAGTTATCTCACAGATTCCCTCCCTGAAGGGATTAAAAGTGCTCCGACACCTGGAGATCCGAGGCTGCAACGTCTCCGACCTTTCCTCGCTCGCAGAATTGAGAACATTGCAATGGCTCAGTCTCGTCGATAACACGATCTCAGATGTATCGCCGTTGGCACAGTTAACGAGGTTGGAGCATCTGAACCTTGATGCCAATCTCATCTCCGATGTGAAGCCACTTGCAGCACTAACAAGATTGGAAGTGCTTTACCTTGAAAATAACGCCATCTCCGACGTATCGTCGCTTGCAGGGTTCAAAAACTTGGATCGACTCGACCTTCGGAACAATGCTATCTCTGACTTCTCGTCATTGGAAGGTTTACCCGATAAGACGTTCGTTCGGATGAATGGCAATCCAGGGTTCCCTTCAGGCGGTCCGAAGATAACGGGTCCTTGGTTGTGGGCGATAGTCCCTGGAACACGGCTTGATGACAGGACAGATTTCCTATCACGAGCGACAAGCGGTGCTGCCACAGAAATAAAGGTATCGACAAACGGTGCGAAGGAAGGGAAGGCTGTTGGAAAGCGTAAATGGGCATTGCATTCAATCTCGGCAACCAATTCGGATAACATCAACCGAATGACAGCGGCACTCGGTTGGGGAACACGAGAGGAAATATACGATCATATCGTCTATGGATCGGTTATCTTGGAGGCTCCAAAAGAACAGCAAACACAGATGCTCGTCGGCTCTGATGATGCCGTCAAAGTCTGGCTCAATGGTGAATTGGTGCATTCGGCATTCGTTGCGCGCGGGGCAGGCGATTATCAAGATTTCTTTCCAGTTACCTTGAAACAGGGGAAAAATGCGTTGTTAGTCGCCCTTGATAACCGCGGACACGGAGGGTTCAGCGGATTTTTTGGGTTTGCCCCCGACGCAAAATATACCGTGTTCCGTCCGAGTTTGAATTTTGTTTTTCAGACGGATACAACGCCGATAGCCATCGGAGACAACTTTACCGTTAACCTGAACGTCGAAAACGTTACCGATGTGGGAGGCTGGCAAGCCGACCTGACCTTCGATCCGAAGGTGCTAACAGCACAGAGTGTAACCGAAGGCGATTTCCTAAAGCAGGATGAAGGCGAAACCTTCTTCCAAAAAGGCACTATCAAGAATCAGATCGGGAAGATCACGAACATTAAGGCGGCACGACTCACACGCACGCCTGTGAGAGGACACGGCACCCTCTTGTCTGTTACCTTTAAGGCACTCCGAAACGGGGAATCAAAATTGACGCTGCAAAACTTTCAGGTTGGCACGCGGGGAGGCGAGAAAACCCGTTCTATCCCACCCGATATTACTATTGTTGTCGGTGATGGTGCCCCCGCTGCGCCTTCGCTGCGTCCCGACGAGACAGCGTTGCTGCACAATTATCCGAATCCGTTCAATCCAGAGACGTGGATACCCTATCAACTCTCGGAACCCGCGGACGTCACGATCCGTATCTATGCTGCGAGTGGTGTCTTGGTTCGGACGTTAGTGTTGGGATATCAACCTGTGGGTATCTATCAGTATCGGAGCCGTGCGGCGTATTGGGATGGTAAAAACGAAGTGGGTGAGTCAGTTGCGAGTGGTATCTATTTTTATACGCTCACCGCAGGTGATTTCACGGCGACGCGGAAGATGTTGATAATGAAGTAGGGCTGGGCAACCCAGTCCCTACGTGCTAATCACGGATCGCTATAAAAGCCGAGGAAAGCGATGTCTCGTAAACCCCGAAAAAGTCGTCGCCGAACTTTAAAACGGCTCCGTGCCCAACTTTCGATATATCTCACCGCATCACGCGGCGCGAGTTGTGTAAAACTGCACGGTTTCCCGATGAAAAGCGGCGGACCCCATTGAAATAGGTGGAGTCCAAAACGGAGTTGTTTGCCCAACGTTTTTGGCAATTGCTGGACGAACGAATCAATCACGATCACTGGGATATCCAATGGCGTATCGCTTGGCACTCCCACCATATACGCACACACGGATTTCAGGATATCGTGTTCAACCTCAGTGAAAAAATAGGTGGCTTTTGGCGTCATTAAAGTCTTAACCTACGTCGTTTACCGGCAGGGTAAAATTAAAACACAATTCTCGGGCTTCTATCACAGGTTCCGCTTCACACGGGCGAATTTCCAACACCTTCAAGACATCCGACGGGATCTGCTCAAAAAGTTTGTCCCACTCCAAGTCCCCGGTCCCCGGGGCATGATACGCCTCAAGCCCTTTCAGGTCGTGCAGATTTATACCGACGAGATGTTCGGCATAATGATCGATCCACGCATCTGCCCAGCACACGCCGAGTTTTTCCTGTAGCGCAGCATGCCCTATGTCGTGCCAATAACGCATTGGACTGCCGTAAAACTCCTCAAAAAACAGCCCAACCTCGTCAAAATTCGGAATTTGGTAATAGTGTGGACGATTCTCAATGGCGATGTAGAGTTCCATCTTCAAGGCACACTCGTTGAGTTCATCGAGACTCCGTAACACTGCGTCTTGATGTTTCGTTTCCTTACGTTTTCGCCACTCTGTGGCTTCGGTCACTTTCTGATCGAAGGCTTCGAACTCGCGCTCGCCATAGTTGTATAAGTCTCTCATTAAATAGGACCTGTCATAGGTGTCAACTTCGCCGAGATGAAGAACGACAATGGGTGCCTCCAATTCAGCAGCGAGTTCCATTGTTTGGACGGTGCGGCGGACAGCCTCTGCTCGTTCGTCTGTATTGAGGCTGGAAAGTAAAATTTTATCCTGCTCCGCTTCTGCTTGCGATGTTCCGGGAAGGATGGGACAGAAGTTGTGAATCGAGCAGGGTGGGTTTTTGCGGAGATAGGGCTTGAGCTGCTCTATCTGATCCGGTGTAAGATGCCTGCTGAGTTCGAGTGTTTCAAAGCCAAGGTTTTTGAGATCATCGAACAGTGCTGCACCGTCCTGTTGTTTCAAGGCGTTCCACATCGTTGAAATCGCTAACATTTTTTAATTATACCTTGCGGATAAGTGAAGCCGGTTTGGGCTTTGATGGTTTCCGTGTTCGAGTCGCTTGCGTGTTTTTGCGAATCAACGCTGAATGCGCGTGTGGCATTCAACGGGGTGTTTCTGCGTATTGCTTGGGCATTTCTGCGTATTGTTGCAGGCTGCATTTTTGGTAAAGAGTCCTGAGTAAAGCTCACTCCTACAAACTCCTAAAATCCTGATTCAGACGATTCTACAATAACTTTTCGTCCTTCGATTTTCAATCTACCCTGCGCGAACCATTTAATCACTTCGGGATAGAGTTTATGCTCCTCCACCTGAATCCGGTTGTGTAAACTCTCTTCATCGTCCGTATCCAAAACAGGAACCGCCGACTGCGCAATAATGGGACCCGAATCTACATCCTCATCAACAAAATGAACGGTGACACCCGCGATCTTCACACCATAAGCCAATGTATCAGCAACAGGATGTGCCCCCGGAAATGCTGGTAAAAGCGTTGGATGAACATTGAGAATCTGGTTCCGATATTTTTGCACGAAGGGCGGTTGGAACAACTTCATAAAACCCGCAAGGACTATTAATTCAACAGCATAGTGCTCAATGATCCTTGAAATTTCTGCGTCAAAATCGAGGCGATTCGCAAAATCTTGAGTTCTGACAACATCTGTCGGTATGCCAGCAAGCTTTGCTCGTGTAAGGGCATAAGCCTTGCGCCGGTCGCTGATGACCACTGCGATCTTGATACCACTCGTCTCATCTTGATGTAACTGCTCAATCAGGGTTTGCAGATTGGTGCCGCTCCCTGAAACGAGGACTGCGATCTTCAATATGAATCCTTTACCAATACGAATTGTTTGTGGTGTGTCCCTTAGGAATCGGGACCCAGACCCCACCGGTTTTAGAGGCTACCTGTTGTTGGAAATCGTCGTAAGTGCCAACGACACTAACAAGGACATGTTTTTGTTGTAACATTTGGATAATCGCGAGTGCCGAGTATTCACCTGCTGCGGGTTCGTCCGTAATCAGAATGAAGTAGGGTTGTGCATTCGGACGGAGTTTTAGCCGTCGGAGTCCTTCCACTACGGCATCCAATAACATTTCGTCGTCTTGACAGGGCAGTTCAACGATTTTCCGAACCTCTTTAAGCGTTTGTGGCGGATTGAAAACGTTGACAATATTCACAGAGGCACGCGATCGGAAACGCACCACCCCCATCTGATAATCTATAAACGCGTTATCCAAATCCCGAACAAGAAGGTCAAGTTGCTTCAAAAAATGCGGCAGTTTATCGCTCATACTTTCGCTACTGTCAACGAACAGGACAATATCAATTGGAGTGTTGCCACTCAGTTGCAGCGCGGCATCCCCGACTTTTGTGACATCTGTCCATTGTGCTTGGCGTAGCGACACTGCTTTCTTTCGCGGGTGTGCTGGCACTTTGGGACGTTGTGCCGTTTGCGGTCGTGGTTCTTCAGGAATAATATGCCATTTGCCACCGGTTTCAAAAGCAAGTCTCTGGTGTTCATTTAGAGGGAGTCCAAGCACATTCACATAGATGCCGAATTCTCGACAGTATGCGATGACATCACTTACCTCTAACCCCTCGCGACTTGAGAGCGGTTCATCCGTAACGAGGATAAAATGTCTTTTGGATGTAGGGCGAAATCGGAGTTCTTTGACAGTCTGAACGACAGCATCCAAGGCGTTTTCATCCTGATGTACCTCAATCGCTTGGAGGGTCCGTTTGTAGTTCGTAAAGCTTTTTGTTAACTGGACAACTCTGATCCTGTTTCGGTTCTTATTCGCCCAGAATTCCGTCACACCGAGCGCATAATCTATCTTGGAGGCTTTGTATACATTCACCATCTCGCTCAAGTGTTCTACAACAGATTTGATATTATCGTGCATACTGCCGCTGGCATCAATGACGAAAACCACGTCAATTGGACCCCCGTCACTGGTTTCGACAATCTCTTGGGCAAGCGTTTTCATAAGCCTCGGAAACGGAACATGTGGCAGGGCTTTCCGCTTCTCGCTAATTTCTGCCAATTGTGCCGGGGACAATCCCTCCTCTTCTTCCACTATCTTAAGCGTCGAAATCTCTGGAGCACGTTGCGTTCTTGAGGGACCGGGACGTTTGGTTCCGAAGGTCGTATTTCCTGCGGAACTTGCGGCTTCCGTTTTTGACAAATTCCCTTCAACATCTTGAAGTGTGCGAGTCGCAGTGCTGACCTCTCCCCAGTTTTTTCTCGACAGATCTAAAGATGTCGAGGGGTTCTCTGATTTAACTTCATCTCGTAAACTGCGACCTAAGGCAGGACGTGGCGTTTCGGTGTTCACTGGAACAGGGGATGTAGGGGAGGGCAGCGACTCCCCAGTACTCATATGAGATTTTATGAGATCACGCTCAGACGCGAGCAAACGCGGCGAAATCTTTTTCAGGGGAGCCCTCGTTCGAGAGGTGTTTTTGACAGAAATGAGCTCCGCCGCCAAGCCCGCTTTCTCTGACGCTATTGGCTGATTCCGCACCACGACGTAAAATGTTGTGACGAAAAAAAAGAGGTGGAATATCAGCGAGATGAGCAATGCTCTACGAGTTACAGATTGCATTTTTTTATGGATTATCTGTACTTACTTCCGCTGAAGGTAGGTTGTTAGTAAACGTTTAGGTGGCTCGTGTTGAATAACCTCAAAGGAAATTAATTTTTCACCATCCAGTTTCTGTGCCTGCTTTAGGGTATGTATTGACGGACCAAACCGATCATTGGAGGATTGGTAAAGCGTCGCCCCTACCATCGTAAAAACAGCGAAGGTCAGGACAAATATGTAAACTGGACTCCGCGTCCGAATACTGTAGCGAAGTTTGTTGGTTAATGTTGAACTGCATCGCGCCCATCCAAGCAATGTCCCAAGATACCGTGTAAAATGCGACCAAATCGAGTCGTATTGTCTCTCGTGTTTCGTTGCGTCCGATACGCGCGCCATTACGCTGCTTAAAAAGCCATCAGAGACTTCGATCTCACCGCCTTGGTGTAGGAAGTCGTCGGTTTTTTGCAACCGCTGAACCTGATTCGCACAGATGCTACACTTTTTGAGATGCCGTCGGATAAGGTGGCGTTTCCATGTGGGCAGTTCTTTATCAATATAGGCTGAGAGTTCGTCTGGGCTCGCAAGATGCGCTTCACACGTCGGCGGTGGCACGTTATCACGTGACCATCGAGAACCGTAAACATCTGGGAATTCGGTTTTTAATTTTCCCTTGCGGTGCGTTGCGGTGAATTTTGACATTTTTTAAGTTTCCCTTGCGGTGCGTTGATGCTTATCCCCCGACTCCCGCTTTGATGAGCAGTTTTCTCATTTTTTGCCGAGCACGATGAATCAACGCTTTTACAGCACCTACTGAGCATCCAAGAATTTTCGCGACCTCTTCATACCGTAAATCCTGATAAGTGACGAGTGTTAACGCTACACGTTGATTTTCTGGTAACTGTGCGAGTGCTTTTCGGATAATTTGTCTCTGTTCTTTTTTCTCCAAGAGCGAATCTGGCAGATAGCGGGTATCCTGCATGATGGCGGCGTGATAAACATCCTCACCTTCTTCAACCAGATCCTCGAAAAAATAGGTATTTCGACGCGTCCGGTTCCGAATCTCATTTCGACACAAATTCGTGGCAATTGTATAGAGCCAACTTTTGAACGATGCTGTCGGCGCATAACGGTTCGCACTTTTGAAAACTCGGAGGAATGTCTCTTGAGAGAGGTCTTCCGCGCGCTGATAATCGTCGATTGAGCGGTAAATGTAGTTAATCAAAGGGTTCTGATAGCGCCGCACCAGCAGCTCGAAGGCACTCATATCCCCTTTACCACATTTCACCATCAAATCTTCATCGGAAACAAACATCTTTCTAATGTTCCTTGCGGTTCGTTTAGGCAGGACTTACGATGATGTCCCTTTCCGTAGACCCAGCCCGCCTGATGGTTGGGCTTACGCGCTCTGGTCAAAATCTGATTGAAGTTTCAATTCAAGTTTAAGGCGCATTGCTGTTTTATAAGCACTGATGGCTTCACGCCGCTTGCCCTGAAACGTATAGACTGTCCCCAGTTCAGAATGTAACTCAGGATGGCTCGGTATGAAACGGATGGCACGCGTGTAAACGTCAATCGCCTCGTCATAGCGTTTGAGCAAACGATACGTTGCTGCGAGATTGAGGTATGCCGTCGCTTCGCTCGGTTCGCACGCTATTGCCATTTTGTATGCGTCTATTGCCTTTTCATAGTCCTCCAGCATAAAATGTGCCAAACCGAGGTGGAAATGCGCTTCAGCTGATTCGCGGTTGTGCTGAATGACCTGCTGAAATTCTTTAATCGCTTTCGCGTAGTCTCGGACGTTTAATGCGTCTGCGCCCTGTTTTAAGTGCTGCGCAGCGGTTTGGTGTGCATGAATATCGACGCGCCCCCGCTGGATGAGTTCTTTTTGCAATCCGCTTGAAGGCACCGAGGATTTTTCAGGGGCTAAGGCACGTTCTGCACCGGTTTTACGCTCTTTCATTTTTTAATTTTCCCTTGCGGATAAGGAACGCGGGTTAAGACTTTGACGTTCTCGTGTTCGAGTCGCTTGCGTGTTTTTGCGAATCAACGCTGGATTTCGTCTGGGAATAGACGAAATCCGTTCCTTGTATTACATTTGCGCGTGTGGCATTCAGCGGGGTATTTCTGCGTATTGTTGCAAGCTGCGTTCTTGGTACTACTTTTTCACAACAGACATCTTTACCATGCGATACGGAACCCAATTACAAACTCTGCATATCCATTGCTAAAAAAATCGTAACTGGTGCAAGTGCTATAGTCGTGATTGTAATACCACGCGCCGCCACATGCCACTCGGAAGTTCCCTTCATCGTCATACGATGTGTCTGTCCATTCCCATACGTTGCCGACCATATCGTAGCATCCGAATGGACTCATGCCGTCTCTGAAACTAACGACCGGGGTTGTCGTTCCTGCACCGAGTTCCGCGGTGTTGCACCGCGGTTTGTCAATTTCATGACCCCACGGGAAGAGTCTATCATCAGCACCGCGTGCGGCGTATTGCCATTCTGAAAACGTAGGTAGCCTACCCTCGACATAACGCGCATAAGTGTCTGCATCTTCACACGTAACCCAGACAACGGGATGGTCGCCTCTGTTTGCTGGATACACACCATCTGTCCAATCCTGTGGTGGTGTGTGTCCTGTATCCTGAAGAAACCGATGGTATTGTGCGTTGGTTACAGGATAAACCCTAATCTCAAACCCATCGACTTCCAAAGGAGCACATTCTTCACCGATATAGGCAACGCCTGCCGGAATATGAACAGTCGCATCCAACACCTGTAGTGCGGCATCACGAATATCTTTATCCTCGTGTGCGAGCGCATGACCAAGGGGTGATATGACCTCACCGACTGGCGGTGTTGTGAGCTGCGGCATCGTTTCCCAGCCGAGTTCTGTGTTTAGCAGCAACCGAACGGCATCCGATAACGATGCGTCGAAGTGCCACGTCCAATACTCTTGACAGAGTTTTTGAAGGGCATCTGGTGTATCGCTTTTCGCCAGCGCAAGCCGAGACGCACTTGGCTTTTCTATATTTAGGATGTTTTTTGTCGTAACACCGTTCGTGTGCTCCATAGGTATCATAATACCACAAAGAGATAACTTTAGACAAATGATTTTGCATGAATACCGGTTTTTGTGCTTTTTCGCAGAAACATTGCAAGAAGGTCGTTCTTATCAACTATCGTTGAATAGCTCCTTGTGGAATCGTCCCTAATCCAGGAATAATCGTCCTCTTTCCTCTTTCAATAACACCCATCAATTGTTTTTCATAGAAGGACAGTTCTGATAGCGGGAACTCCATTTCGTAGAGTTCGTCATAGAATTCTCTATCAACGTATGCAAACACACCGTCAAAGTATTTAATCACTCCCTCCTCATCCCGATTCGCCAGGTTCCGCTGTAGCACATCCCGCAGTAGCCCTCCAGACGTATGTTGATATCTTGTCTGTGTTACCTTCTTTACGGAGTCATATACGTTGGCAAATATCACGGTGTCGGAGTTTTTCCACACCATTTCCGTGTTGTTTACGGTTGTTGGCATACCGTGCTTGTCAACGGCTTCTTTAATTATATGTTCCGCATTCATTACCGGGGTCTGGGTCACATAGCCTGCTGTTCGTAATTTGTTATCCTTGAACGTATAGATGAGTAGGCAATCGACACCGTTGATTTTATGGCTGTAGACGAGTGCGTTTTCAGTCCTTTCATACACTCGATTCCCGACTTCCGCCAGTTCAACGCGTTCTTGACTGAACCCCCATCTCACTTCGCGAAAAGAGTGATTCGCATCTTCAGAAAAGCTGTCTAAAATAGAGTGTGAGGCACAACCACTGATCGCGACAATCAATACGCCTCCCATGTAGAAGTAAAGCAGCCTATGCCGTATGCCTTTCATGGTTCTGTCTCCTAATTAGAGATATTACTGTGAGTTTCCGCTGTAGAAATACCTCGGGGAATCGTTTCTTTTCAAGAGCGTGTTATTTTCGTCCCTCTGAAATCCCTACTTTCCATCCAACCCCAAAATTGTAGGGATTTCGGTCAATGTAGCCACCTCATAATCAGGCTGGATGCTTGGGTCATTTGTCGCTCCTTCACGGTTGAGCCAGACGGAATACACGCCAGCGTTCCGCGCCCCCGCGACATCGTTTTCGAGTGAGTCTCCGACATGAAGCATCTGCGTGAGTTCACACCCCGCGCGCTCGGCAGTAATTTCAAAAATTTTTCGATCCGGTTTCTCAATCTGCACATCTTGGGAAAATACAACAAAGGCAAAATACCCCTCAAGTCCGCAGCGCTCCGGATAGGTATTTCCATTTGAGAGCAACCCCAACTTGAAATGCCGAGCTAAAACATCAAAGGTCGGAATGACATCTGGGTACAACTCTATATCTTCAAACCGGTGCTTCCGATATATCGCATTCAGATGTGCAGCAAGTTCTTTGTCTGGACAGTTGACATATTCAAGGGTCCTCTCAAATGCGCGCAGTCTGATTTCTTCAAGGTTCCACATTTCACCCTTTACCTCTTCAGCAAATTGATTCCGAATTGCAATCATCTCATCGATTGTTAATTTTAGGGTGCGCGGTGTCGGACGCCGTTTTTGAAGTTCCAACAATGTGTGTTTGAGCGAATGACGCATAACCTGTAGAAAATCCCACAAGGTCATATCGCCATCAAAAGAGATAACCGAAATTTCCAAGAATCCCTCCTCTGAAAACTAAGATGTAAGCACACCGATCGAGGCGTGGATTTGCGCAAATTTCCATAACCTATCGGTTTTTTCCAAGACACCCGTCATCCGCATCACGAACTCCTCCGGCGTGCCTTGCCATTTGAGTCGCCAGATCTGACGCGTGTAGAACCAAGCGACATTGTCCCGTTCCTGCACGTCAAGGTTAACAAATTCAATGCTGAAATCCTCTGTGCTGGCGACGTGGTTTCGGTAATATGCCGCGATTTCTCTGCTTCCCTCAACGATCTCGTCAGCATCCGTACCGATTTTGACATAGTGTGAGGCAGGCAGCATCATTGCAATGAGGGTTTCAGCATCACCATCAACAAGCGCGTCAAAATACGCCTTCACCGTATCATGCGCATTCCGCATCATGAATTCCTGTAAGAGCATCCCACAAAGCGACGCTCATCTTTTCACAGGCTTGCACGACAGTGGCGTGTGAATCCGATGGCAATGTGCCGATGTGTTCAATTAGTTTTTCCGTTTCATGCTCGTTGTGTGAATGCGTTTCAAAATAGGGCTCTACCGATTTCGGGAGTTGATAAAATGCCTGTAAACCCGTGAGTTTCGATTGAGAAGTTTCCGGTTGCTGTGCCTCAAACGCATAGAGGGCACCCAGTGCGGTCGTCCGTTCTGAAAAGAGTTCGTGTGCCGTCCGCATCAATGTCTTCATCTGTGGGATTTGTGCCTCAGCAACAGTCGTGTCAAGCCCAGCAGCGAAATCCGCCCATAAGTCGATGTGTTCGGTCTCTTCTTGTGCGGTTTCGGTCTCCTCGAGTGCTTCCCAACCCTTGGGGATTGTAGAAATAAAGGCACCATACTCACGCGCATAGGAGCGGAGGGCTTCGAGTGGCAATTCGCCGGCACTCCATGCCTCGTAAAATGGGTGATTGAGTAAATTATAATCTGCGATTTTGCTATCTAATGCTTGTTTGAAATCCATTAAATTGGTTGCTCCGTTTTATATATGTCAATAAAGTTCAACAATCCGTTGATGCTTTCCACAACAATCCTCGGTTTGCAAGTTAAACCGAGATGTCCTGTTCGTGGCATGTCTTTAGTATAGCATACACCCTGTATCGGTGTCAAACAAAGGCGCGTTACTTTTTTAGGTGAATTCTATTTTCACGATAGGGCATCTATCCAGAGGTCTCCGGTTATGAGACTCAAAAAACGAGAATAGATGTTGCTACTTGACTATAGCAGTGTAACCCGATTTAAAAATCGTTTTGAATTAAACCTGAAATTTGCTATAATACTTAGGAAGACCCGAAGCGTTATTCATGACGGAAGAACAGAAATTTATTTTTGATCTCAAGGGGTACCTGTCCGGACATCACGCATGGCTCCAGAAACAAGTATACCCTCGGCATTACTGATCCGCGTAGCACGGGTTGACGCATCTCGTAGCGTTTCAAAGTGGCGTTGGATAGTGTTTGGCGCGGTTCTCAGTATTCTGCCCGCAATCAATATTGTATTTCTCGGTATAAGTGCAGTTATTATGGGCACCTTAACGCCTAAAATAGACTTATCCTCGCCGAAACGATTGACACTTTATTTTGAAAATCCAGCGTGCTACACAGTGGAATACCAGCGGACAGCAAAAAGATTACGATGCCTCCGAATTTTATACGGATGGCTTGCTGGATTCATTATTTTGAATCTTTTTTGAGGAAGAAGGGAACACGCACATGCAAGATAAACCAACGCCTTACAAAGGGCTGGAAGACCAACTTATCTTGCGGGATCATCTCGCTGCAGATCGGACTATCCTCGCCAATGAGCGAACCTTTCTTGCTTATATCCGCACGGCATTAACCTTGTTCGTCGCAGGCTTATCTTTTGTCCATCTCAAGATTTTTGAATCACATATCTTTGAGGTGATCGGTATCGTCTTTATTCTACTCGGCATTGCGACCTTCTTCGTTGGGCTTTTCAGATACAAACGGATGCAAGCCTTGATTCGTAAGATTAAGCAAGAAGAACTAAAGGAATTAGGAGAAAAAGATTCACAATGAAAATAAGAGAGGTTGTTGTAACAGGTCAGAACCAGGTGGAGCTGCAAACTGCCGATACTGGCGCACTCGCACTCGCTTCCAACGAATTGCTGATAGATACGGAATATACGTTTATCAGTAGCGGTACGGAGCTCGCGAATTATACCGGGAGAGAGCCAAAAGTCTTCCAAAAAGGGGAATGGTGTGAATATCCCTGGCGTTCTGGTTACGCGAATGTCGGCATTGTGCGTGAAGTCGGAAAGGGTGTTACTCGCGCGGCTCCGGGTGATCGGGTTTTCACTTATGGGCGACACGCCTCAACGGTTCAATACTCACAAGATCGATTAGTCGCACCCGTTAGAGAAGCGGTGGATCCAGCCGTGGTTGCAGCATCACGGATGGCAGGTGTTGCGATGACAGCGATTATTGTCGCTGAGATCGAAGCCAACCCGTGGGTCGTCGTCTTTGGATTAGGGCTTGTTGGAAATTTGGCGTCACAGATGTTTCAAATTCACGGATGCCGTGTTATCGGCGTGGACCCGGTAGCTGAGAGACGAAAACTCGCACAGCGGTGTGGAATTAGCCATACTGTGGGTGGCGATGCTGCCGAGGCGCAAGCACAGGTTGAGGAAATTACCGGTGGCGAACTTGGCAATATCACTGTTGATGCCGTAGGGCATAGTGGTGTCGTTATGCAAGCACTGCGTGCCACCGCCAGCCATGGACAACTCGTCATCCTCGGTTCACCGCGTGTTGAAGTCCAAGGGAACCTGACCGATCTGCTCTCCGAAACGCATCTCCGATGGATTACCATTCGTGGGGCGTTGGAGTGGTGCGTCCCAATGTATCCAGACATCGGTAACCGAACCTCTCAATGGAGCAAACAGCAGACTATCTTTGACTGGATGGCGCGTGGTGAATTGCACATTGAACCCTTAATCTCTCACCGCCTCAAGCCAGACCAAATTAAGCAGGCTTACGATGGTCTCCTCAACGAACCGAATGTGTATACGGGTGTCGTTTTGGATTGGAACCTTTAATTTTACCTTGCGGATAAGGGGTGTGGTTTGGGGCTTTTGTGTTTTTCGTGTTCGAGTTGAAGAAACACCCAAGCAAAAACCCCTCCACTTCGTTACGAGCTTGGTGTTTGGTGTTATATTATACAAAATTCTAAAATAGAGGTGCGACTTAATCAGCAATCTGCGCGTAAGGGAATGGAGCGCAGGATAGAAACTTAATAATTAGAAAAATGAAAAAAACAGAAATATTCCGGAATTGCATCCAATCTGAGTTGCCTCCGGGACTCAAAATACGGTTCGATAAAAAGCAGGTAATGGCTATCACCTTCTCACCAGATGGCACACGCCTCGCCGCAGGCGGTGATGGGCGTATCTGGATATATGACACAGCCACCGGGGCACAATTCGCAATGCTCTCCGGGTATACGGAACATATACGGGCGTTAGCATTTGCACCAGATAATGCGCTGCTTGCCAGCGGAAGTGAAGACAATACGCTCCGACTCTGGGACACCGCCACGGCTCGCGAAGTGCTAACACTGGCTGGGGATTCTAATCTGGTGAACGCGTTAGCGTCATCTTCACCAGATGGAGTGCCACTTCCCGGATGGGATCCGCGCACAGAACGGTTGCTCGCGTCTTCCACTGAAGCCCCTGGCAGAATTAGATGCCTGGCTTTTTCACCCGATGGAACGACACTCGCGAGTGGAAGTGCGGATGGCAAGATTCGATTGTGGGAAGTTGAAACGGGCGGACTGCTCTCCACCTTTTCAGCACACGACGGGCTTGTCTTGGCTTTGGCATTTTCGCCTGAGAGTGAGACTCTGGCGAGCGGCGGTTCCGACACGCTTGTTCGGCTATGGGATTTGGAAAGCAAGCACTTACTTACTATATTAAGAGGGCATACCGATTCAGTCAGTGCGTTGGCTTTTTCTACCGATGGAGGACTCCTTGTAAGCGGTGGAAGGGATAACTATATTCAGTTGTGGGAAACGGGTAATGACACCCCTATATCTATGTTTCCTGTCCAAGAGGGTGCCATTCGGGAATTGACTTTTTCAGCAGACGGTGAAAAACTGATATGCGCCACGCACGACGGTTCGCTCCTCATAAGAGAACGGTGATTCGTGAGAGGAAAAGTCGGATCCAAACAATTCTGATTGAAAAAACGGAAGACGGGAGGAACTGAAATAGTGATTGGCATCTCTTATCACGCGGGTGGAATGAAAGACATCCCCCTACAAGAAGTTATCACGATTCTCGCCGATGCAGGCTATGATGCAATCGAGATGATGTGTGGTCCAGAGGCACATATCCCCTCTGGTGAAGTCACCGATGGTTTGCTTAAAGAGGTCAAGACGATGGTCGTCGACAGCGGGTTAAAGGTCTCTGTCATTAACCCGTTCGCAGGGAAAGGACTCTACCAACTGGCAGCGGAGGACCAACAGGGTGCTATTGACCACTACGCGCTTCTTCAGGACGTAGCTGTTGCACTGGAGGCAGGGGGTGTTAACTTCCTCACGGGATATGGCGGCGAGAATGGGGACGCGTTCGCATGGCGGCTCCTCGTTGATGTTCTGAAACCGATCTGTCGACGCGCTGAGGAACTCGGCATCACAATGAACATCCACAATCACGAAGCCACAACAATAGATGCCTCTTCAAAAGTTACGCTTCTGATTGAACATGTTGGCTCTGATGCCTTGAGATCCCTCAATGACATCACGAATTTCTATCATCTTGGTGAAGACATTGCCGAAGTTACTGAAAAACTGGGACCGCTCACGACGCATTGCCATGTAAAAGGCGTAACAGGGATGTATCCTTACAGCACCTTCCTGATTCCCGGAGAAGACGGAGATGAGTTGGATTTTCGAACCTTCGCAGAGAGTTTAGGGAAAGTCGGTTACGATAAGTATATCTCAGTGGAAACGTTCCCACACATGCGGATGGAGAAGGCACAAATCGCTCACGACATGATGGCAAGCACGTTGAAAGCGTTAGGTTTACGATAAACGTAGCCTGCAACAATACGCAGAAACACCCTATCAAAAACACGCAGGGTTTTTGATAGGGTGTTTCTTCTAGGTCTACGGAAAAGCACGTGCAGTTATCAACCCACCTGACCGAACCGCAAGGTAAATTAAAAGAGCGCCTTGATGCCGGGCCAATCCCGCCACATATCCTTGTTGGGGGGTTCTTCCTGGGTCTGTTCTAATTCCGTTTTCCGAAAATCGTATAGCACTGCCTGCCGTATCTGTCGCGAGTAGTTATGTCCTGCAGCGTGACCGATGCGATGGTGCCAGAAAACGACATCCCCTGCGTTCCCGTAACATTCAACACCGGCTTCTCTGCTGAGACGCTCGCGGTCGATTTCGTATTGCGGTGTCGGCTCGTTCTTGTATTGGGACTGATAATCGTAATAGAAGATTTTATGGCTCCCGGGCCAGACCGTAAACCCACCGCCTTCCGGCGGCACATCGTCAATATAACCGACAGCACCGAGATGAAACGGATGTGCGTCAACATGACACCCGATTGACTTCTTTGGAATATCGCCGTAAGGTAAGGTGCAATAGATACCGCGCACCCGATCGGGTTGTGTCAAATTCCCCTCACCCAAGAATTGCTCTGCCATCCGCCAGACATTCGGATCGGTAGCGAGAAGTCGAACCATCCAATCTTCGCCACCCGGTTCACGGAAGTTCCACCGGAAACCGCGTCGATGATTATTTCCGTCAGGGTTCTCTTCCTCTGGTGTGAAGGGACCGACCCATGTTTCAGGATCCTCGCGCTTGCGTCCTTCGGGTGCCCCGTCCCAGAGCCTTGTCCGTGCCCGCTCCATCAATTCCGGGTTCAGGACGTTCCGTTTCACCAAGTACCCTTCATCTCTGAAAAATTCAATGTCTTCTCGTGTAAGTTCAACCATTTTTAATTCTTCCTTGCGGTTAAATGACGTGAGTTTGTGCTTTAACGTTCTGTACTCGAATCCGCTCTCCATTTCATTACGAGCGACGCACTTTATACTACGAAGACGAATCGTTGGACAACTGTAAGTAGACTTCAGGTTTCACGTGCCTTTTTTCAATCCGCTATACCGGAAAAGAACAGGCACATTTCAAGAATTTTAAAGGAATTCAACGATTTTTTCAAGGAAAAGCAACAAATAGGTCGTCATTCAGGGGTACTGTAGGCTTGGAGAGGCAAATTTGACAACGCACGGGATTTTAACTATAATGTAAGGCATGTCAAAACTCGTAGTTGCCCTACTGCTATTCATTGTCTATCCACTATACCTTTTTGCACACCCAGAAGGCGTGGGTGAACATGTCATTGAAGCCCACCGAATTGTAGGCGAACCCCCGCAAATTGACGGGATACTGGACGATGCTGTGTGGGAGCACGCAGAACCGCAAAGCGGTTTTATTCAGCTCGAACCGTCACGCGGGAATCCTGCAACGGACGACACAGAATTTCGCATCGCTTACGATGTGCATAACATTTACATCGCATTCCGATGTTACGATGCAGAACCCGACAAAATTGTCAATCGGATGACGCGACGCGGCGACATCTATGCCTCGGATGTCATCTCTTTCTTCATCGATCCGCATCACGACCACCGCACCGGCTATAAATTCGCCACGAATCCGGCGGGTGTCCAGAGTGATAACTACCGGTATGAGGACACCCAACGCGACAGCAACTGGAAGGGCATTTGGTGGGTTGAAAGCAATATTGATGAACTGGGGTGGAGTGCCGAGTTTAAAATTCCGTTCGCAAACTTTCGGTTCACCGACTTCTCAGATAAATCTGGACCAACACAGATTTGGGGGTTCGATATTGAGCGAGTCAACCGCCGGAAAAGCGAGGTTACGGTATGGAAACAACTCACACAAGCCGGTGTTGTCACGCGAATGTCTGATTTAGGACACATTGTAGGCATTCAGGGCATCGAGACTGGAAAAAATTTTGAAATCTCGCCCTATCTCTTAGGCGGTGGTATGGGTACCACCGATGCCGATTTCACACGCCAGCTCGGAACAGGTTTGGATGTACAATACAGCCTCACGAGTGCCCTAAAGGCGAACGTTACAGTCAATCCTGACTTCGCTCAGGTTGAAGCAGACCAATTAGAGATTAATCTGACCCGATTCCCGACACGTTTTCCTGAAAAACGCCCGTTTTTTGTCGAAGGCAACAGTTTCTTTGAAACGCCTTACGACCTGATGTTCAGCCGCCGTATCGGGAGTCGTGGTAATATTCTCTGGGGTGGTAAACTTACAGGAAAAGTCGGGAACTACTCCGTTGGCGTCTTGGGAAACCAAACCGGTGAATTCAGGTTTTCCGATAGCACCCCGTCCGAAAAGGAGCAGGCATGGTTCTCTGCAATCCGTGTGAAACGCGACATCCTCAAACGTTCCAACGTTGGCGTTTTATTCGTGAACAAGGAACAGCCCGGTAGTGAGAGATGGAATCATAGCCGAGTGGGGGGTATTGATATGAACCTCGCTTTGGGCAAAACGTATCACCTCACGGGACAATACGCCGGGAGTTTCCATCCGGGCGAGGATAGTGATAACTTTGCGTGGACGGTTGATTTCGCACAGCGCAACTATCTCTGGAGCAGCGACATTGGGTTTGAACGGGTCGCGCCGAACTTTGAAATTAATCAGACAGGGTTTCTCCGAAAGGAACGCAATCGTGGTTGGCAACGCGTCTCTATGCGGAGTTCCTATTCCCCACACTGGGGAAAGCACCAATTTTTTTCTCGGATAATCACGCGTCTCTCTCAAAGTCTCTATACACCCGCGTATTTTGCGGAGTGGCGAGAACGGAATCCGGCGTTGTCTCTCTCGCCCGAATTCGATGAAGATTTGTTCAAATGGAGTGCCGGTGTGGACGTGGGGATGGACTTCAGGGAAAGCCTTTTGGATGACATTAATGTCTACTATTTCCGAAGCCGGGAAGTTGAGCTCACGGAGGTTTTTACCGCAAATAGATACGGGTTTGAGATGGATACCGACGCCACAAAACCGGTTGCTATCGGCATCGGTGTAGATTTCGCCGACTATTTTAACTTTAGACGACAACAAGCGGGTAGACAGCGGAGCCTCCTGCTTGAGTCCACTATCCGTCCACGGAGCAATTTGTCCATAGAATTGGACAGCGGCTACGCCCAGAGTTTAGATTTGGAAGGGGCAATTGACGGTCGGTTTTTCGTCAGTTCATTGCGGACGACTTACCTCTTCACGCGAGAATCGTTTCTCCGACTGTTCACGCAAGCCAATAGGGAACGCTCCATTTCTACGGAAATTCATCAGACGTATCTGCTCAGTCTTCTATTTGGATGGGAATATAGCCCAAAGAGCCACCTTTTCGTTGCATATAACGAAACGTGGGGCGATGCGGCTGTTGGGACAGCCGCCGCTCCTGAGTTACAACTGGAAAACCGTGTCATTGTCATCAAAGTGACGTATCTTTATAATCTGTAGTGAAATGTTGGGTTTCACTGTTATTATTGTAAAGTCTGAAAATATCTGCACACCCCCAGTAGGTGCGGATTGCCAATTAATTCTAAACTTTACTATAAAAGTATAGGTATGATACAATAAAGTCATGAAAGATTTTTTACTGCTATTCTTCAACGTGTTACTAACGGTCATCGGACAGATTTTGTTTAAACACGGCATGAACACGATCGGTCGTATCAATAGCCTCCGAGACGCTATGGGTAAATTGGTCCAAGCATTCCTGAACCCTTATATCCTCAGTGGCATTGCGATATACGGCTTCACAACGCTCGTCTGGTTGATCATCCTGTCGCGTGTTAAACTCAGCGTTGCGTATCCGATGTTAAGTTCTGGGTATGTGCTGTCTATCCTGTTTTCTTGGATGTTGTTCAAGGAATCTATCCCTAAAATTCGTATCATAGGGGCTCTGATCATCTGTATTGGGGTCTACCTTGTGGCGCAAGGAGAATCTTAATCAATGGTAGACCCAGCAAATACGCGTGTCGCCGCCAGCAATGTTCGAGGCACGGAAGAGAAACCGCCTGCCCGTTCATTTGTTGCGATGCTCCTCTCCGCAATGCTTCCAGGGCTCGGTCAACTCTATTTAGGGCAATTTCCGAAAGCGATTGTCCTTTTTGCCATTTTCGCTTCTGCAATCGGTATTTTCTATCTCAATTCACTGCCCGTAACCGGATGGGATGATTTAAGGCGGTTCAAACCTGCAACGCAGGGGAACCTCTCAACAGACGGAACTGAAAACTCGGAAGCACAAGAGCCGTATTCAATTCACATCTGGACATTCGATGACGGCGAAAAGTTGATGTACCGACCTTCATGGAAGTTGAAAATCAGTGCGTCTGTCCAAGGAATTTTATGTTGGCTCTACGCAGTCGGCGACGGATGGAGAGGCAGGCGTAGAAACCGAACCGTAAGGTATAATTAAAATTTGAGTGATACCGAAAACGCAGCCTGCAACACCGGCGCAGGCGACTCTACGGAAAAGCACGTGAAATTATCAACCTATCTAATCGAACCGCAAGGTATAATTAAAATTCTTCTTGTTGTCTTGATGATGGGGTGCCAAGATGATACAGCGGTTCTTAAAAAGAGTGAAGAACTGCTGAACGCTGGAACCCCGCAAGCGGCAGTAGCAGAACTGGAAGCTTTTATCGAAACAGCCCCTGAGGATCCGAAGGCACGGATGTTACTGGGAAAAGCCTACAATGACTTAGGGCGTTACAACGATGCGGTTACCGAGCTACAAAAGGCTTCCCAACTATATGCCGCACAACCCGAAGAACGGACCGCAGCACGACTTGAATTGGCACGGACCTATTTAAAATTCGGTGATAGAAGTTCCGCTTTTCGTGTGCTACGACTCGTTCAGCGGAGCACGCTGGATCCTGAGGTCCTGCGCCAGATCATTGAACTCGTGGGAGACACGTATCATACAAAGCGGTTGACCCGTGGCGATTCGGATAACTATTCACCCACCTTCTCACCCGATGGCACACAAATTGCCTTTGCCTCCTTTCGACTCGACAACGGTGAAATCTATTTAATGGACTTAAATGGGCGTATCCAACGGCGTGTAACCTTCACAACAGATTTCAACGATAGTTCACCCGCATTCCTCAAGACCCCAAACTATCTGTTTTATAGCTCCGAACCGAAGTCATCTCGCGAAGTTAAAGTCGTCATCCAAAGCAGCGGCTCCACGCCGATCTACGCCGGGTTCCATGTAACACATATTCATAGCAAAATAACGCGAACCGTTTTACCTGTGAGTTTCGGTGCCCGCGTGCCTCGAACATCTCCCGCTGGCGATCAGGTTGTTTATGAATCCAACGTAGATGGAAATCTCGAATTATATCTCTTGGATTTGGCAGGACTCGATCTTGCACAACTCACACCAGAAGACATTCAGCCGAGACGTATCACCTTTAATGAAACCGATGACGGAAGTCCCGCGTTCTTTCCAGACGGAAAGCGTATTATATTTGTTTCCTCTCGAAATGAAAAAAACCAGCTTTACACCATAGATATTGACGGAAAAAACGAGAAACATTTCAACCCAAATCGTTACGGTTGTTACAATCCCACGGTGTCGCCTGACGGAAAAACGATTGCGTATGTGTCTGCCAGAGAAGGCGACTGGGAGATTTATCTCATTGATGCAGATGGTAAAAATGAACGGCGGATTACCAGCGACATCGGCAGGTCTATTCAACCCGCCTTTTCGCCGGATGGACGCTATCTCGCGTATGTGTCCGATAGGAGTGATACGTTCCACATCTATCTGATGTCTCTCGACAAACCTGTCACGCGTCAGGATTTAGCCAAACGTCTTTTTAACTATTAAATCTGGGTATCGTTTCACTTGCAAGATAAGAAAGTTTGCAAGTGTACTAAAGTTTGCAAGTGCCTAAAGTTGGAAGAGCGGTGTGGATATTCTAACACCTCTTCCAACTTCTAAACTTTAGAACACTTTAGAACACTTTACTTTAAGGGAAACTAAAAAAATGATTCGAGTAACTAAGCCAGAAGGTTTCGGCAACATCCAATTGGAAGAGGTGCCGATACCGGAAATCAATGCGCAACAAGTGCGAGTACAGACGGACACGACCTTAATTAGCCGAGGCTCCGAACTGTTTCGGCGGTATATCCGAGAAGATGCAGTTTCACCCGCAATTATGGGATACTCGCTCACAGGGGTTGTGGAGGCAGTTGGCGCAGAGGTAGAAGATTATCAGGTCGGTCAACGCGTCATGGTTGTCGCACCACACGCCGAATATGTCGTCGCTGAACCGAACGCAACGGAGGGACGCATCGTCCCACTTCTTGACGACGTGAGTTTTGAGGAGGGGACTTTTCTACCGCTTGCAACCAGTGCTATCGCTTGGTCAGATTCCTCTGGCGTTAAAGCCGAAGATACCATCGTCATTCTCGGACAAGGCTTGGTGGGAAGTCTGATGATGCAGGTGTTACAAGGCTACAATCCCGCGCGAATTATAACCGTGGATGCCTTGCCACTCCGATGTGAATTGTCGGTAAAACTCGGTGCCAATACCGTCATAAACGCCGAGGACGTAGATCCGGTGGAAGCAGTTCTGGGGCTTACGGGTGGCAAAGGCGCAGATCTGGTGATCGATTGTGTCGGTGGATACGCTGGAGTCAAATCGTTCGAGCAGGCGCAAGATATGACACGTCGGTTCGGTATTATCCAGCTCATCGCGCTCTACCAACAGGCACCCTTACCCTTACACTCCTCAAAGATGATGAGCAAACGTCTCGTCGCAGGTATCTTAACGGACGAACCTCGCTCTCAGATTGCGGCACGCGCCTTGCAAAAGATACAGAACAAGGAAATTCACGCATCTGAGATGATCACCCATCGTTTCCACTATACCGAAGCGAAAGATGCGTTTGACCTCCTTTGGAATACTCCCGGTGATGCACTCGGAGTCCTGATAAAATGGCAGTAGATTCCTTGCCACGAGAAGTCAACTTCCGAGCGGAATTGCGTGGGACACCCCTTGCCTTTTCCGCAACGTGGGGGCTTTTCTCACCAAAAGCAATTGATGCAGGAACACATCTATTAATTGAGCATCTGAACGTTCAGGAAGGCGACATCTGTCTCGACCTCGGGTGTGGATACGGTGCCATCGGTATCACGCTTGCAAAATATGCACAAACGGCAACCGTCTATATGGTGGACAAGGATTTCGTAGCCGTTGACTATGCCCGTAAAAACGCAAAACAGAATCAACTCCAGAATTGTCACGTCCTGCTGAGCAACGGTTTTAGCCATCTTCCCGATATTCAATTCGATCTCATTGCCTCTAATCTACCTGCCAATGTCGGTAAGGAACTCCTACAAATTTTTCTGACCGACGCGAAGCGGCATCTCAAACCGAATGGGCGACTTTATGTTGTGACCATTTCAGGCCTTCGAGCATTCATCAAGCGTAACTTTCTGAGTATATTTGGGAACTATGAGAAGCTGAGAAGGTCAAACAACGCCACACCCATACCGTTGCTATGGCAACTCGTGTATGACCGTATTGCTGCCGCTGTGGACTTGACATAAGCACATCCATCAGGTATAATTAATATCATCAATAGAACACGCTACAGAAACGACATGACAGGTGGTAGTTGTGTTGTTTGGCATATTTCGTGAGGAGTCGTAGTTGATTATGATATTATCAAAGCCTGTGAAGTTTTATCATCTACGCTGCCTGATGTTTGTATGCCAGGCAGCGATACTTCTTAATATTGGCTTGCAAGCAGCGACACCGGCGGACACCGCGGGCGAAAAACAAGACACATTCCAGAACAACCTTTTGGAACCTCAGAGGGGTGACATGTCTATAGAGCATTGGTACAGCCTTACCCTGATGAACACCAAAATCGGTTACATGCACACGTCTATTGAGGGAACTGAACATCAAGGCGAACAGCTCGCTCGGAACAAAACCGATATAGTTATGAACTTTAAGGCACTCGGGACCGACATAACGGTTGAAATTACTCGCGTTGAATACACGGGACCTGACTTAATGCCGCGTCATTTTCTTCTCACCTCTAATGAATCTGGTTTAAAGCAGATCGAAGGACGGATTGTAGATGGAATCGCCCACGTTAGAACAACACTCAATGGTGAAACCACCGAGTCAGAAATTCCAGTGCCACCGGGCACCGTTTCTGAGTATACAGGGGTCGCATCACTGTTAACCCAGGAGGGGCTTAAAACAGGCGATAAACGGACCTTTCATGTATTCATTTTCGATCTTCTGAAGCCTGTGAAAACGGAAATTGAGGTTTTACGGGAAGAGACTTTAACCTATCAATCGAAGGAAAAGCAGGTCTACGTTCTGAAGCAGACAATGGACGTAATGAACGGCATTACTGCAAAACTGTGGATTGATCCCGACGGCGTAAACTATCGAACGGAGGTGCCGTTGATGGGACTTTCCATGGTAACAACGAAAACCGACAAGGAAACTGCCTTGGCGGGTACTGAAGAGGTTGACGTTGTCTTAAAAACGCGTATCCTTCCCTCTGGTAGGCTCCCGATCCCAAAAGCAGAATACCTTGAGGCAGAGGTGAAACTCCCAACAGGGAACATCGCCGAAGTTATTATGTCTACGCCTCGACAGAAACTTGAGGCGGATTATAGTGGAATCGGTGCTACAAACCCCTCCTACAAACTTTCCATTCAGATCCCCTCAATTGTCGCTGAAGAGTGTCCGAATCTCCCTGTTCAGAACGGAGAAGGTGAATTCCTTGCCGCGAGTGCCTATATTCAAGCCGATCACCCCGATATTCGGGCAAAGACTGAAGAGATTTTGGTGAACGAAGTCAATTCATGGCGTGCGGCGGAAAAACTATGTCGGTGGGTTTATGCCGCTATCAACGACAAAAAAATGAGCGGGGGCTTTGCTTCGTCATTGACAGTGCTGCAATCACTCTCTGGGGATTGCACGGAACATACAGTCTTATTTATCGCTCTGGCGCGTGCCGCTGGCATTCCCGCACGCATCTGCTCGGGTATCGTATTTGCGAAGGATGCCTTCTATTACCATTTCTGGCCCGAAGTCTATGTCGGTAAATGGGTACAAATGGATCCAACATTGGATCAGGTTATCGCTGATGCGAACCACATTCAACTCGGTGGAAGCACCCTGGAGACGGACAATCTTATGGAATACGCAGTAGATGTTCTCCAGACGCTTAACCAATTTGAAATTACGATTTTTTAAATTTACCTTTCAAAAATTGTGAAAATTCCCAGATCCAGTCGCGATTTAATCGGAAACCCGCAAGGACAACGGACGCAGCGGTCCAGGAGGCCATAATTAAAAATTGGCATTTCTTAATCCATTTTTCCTCTTTGGACTCCTTGCCGCTGGTATCCCCTTAGTCATTCACCTCTGGAACCGTCGTCGTGTCGTGACAATCGACTTTAGCAGTCTAATATTCATCACGGCGGCACACCGCGAAAATGCTCGCCGATTCCAGCTCCGTCAGTTTCTCATTTTACTCCTAAGAATGGCAATTATCGCGCTCATTGCACTCGCCTTGGCACGTCCGTTTTTGACACTCGGACTCCCAGTCGCGTCCGTGCGGGCAAAGACAGATGTCGTTATCGTTTTAGATAACTCTTACAGTATGGCGTATCAAGACATCAATGGCGTAAGATTCGACAAAGCGAAAACGCTGGCAACCGACATCATTGATACCTTGCGTCATGGCGATAGAGCCGCTCTCATATTAATGTCAGACATCCCGAAACCAGTTTTTCGGCAACTCACCCCCGACATTGAGAGTGTCACCGAAGCGATTAACAATACAGAAACTTCCTACCGCACCACGCATGTTCAGCCCAGCCTGGAACTCGCCCACGAAATCCTTGCTGAATCAGAGCAACTGAACAAAGAAATCTATTTGGTTTCCGACTTCGCTCGAAACGGATGGGAGAACTGGAATAGACTTCCAAATCGCTCGGGCGCACGTATTTCTCTGATTCCGGTTGCAGAGGGTGAAGCACATAACATAAGTATTAAAGAAATTCGTCCGTCCAATCAACTAATAGGCGTAGACTTACCATTTCACTTGAACGTGACGACTGTGAACCATTCGGTAGCGCCTTTGAATGAAAATATACTCACCCTGTTTATTGGAGGCGAGAAACAAAAAACCATGAGCCTTTCTGCGGCAGCGAACGAATCGCTGAACACCGCGCTAACATACAACTTTTCGACCCCCGGTACGCATATCGGTTACCTCACACTAACCGACGATCGCCTTAATATCGACAACCACCGTTATTTCGCCTGGGATGCCCTCGGTGAAGTCCGCGTGCTCTGTGTAGGCGAACAAACGGAATATCTAACATTGGCGTTAAATCCACATATTTATAGTGGGCAGTTGTCGGTTGAATCAGACCCCTCTTTAACTGGTAATTATTCCAATACATTGTCCCGCAAGTCTATGGAGGCGCGCGCGATTCTACCAACGCAATGCACACCCGGTGAATTTGAAACCTTTCCCTTGGAAGACTATGATGTTATTGTTCTTGCGGACGTAAAGACACTGTCGCTTCAAATGAGTGTCCAACTTCAAGAATTCATCCGCCAAGGCAAAAGTATCATTGCTTTCGTGAGTGCTCACAGCGATCCCTCAAGCTACAATCAATCTCAGAATGCTTGGTTACCTGCCCGACTTGGTAATCCACTGACCTGGGTCCCACCCGAACGAGTGCAGGCATACCAAGAAACGCATCCTATTTTCGACATCTTTCCAAGCGAAGGATTCTCTATGCAATACGCCCCGCAGTTTTACAACGGCATAGCACTGCAGCCGTCGTCGGAAGCTAATGTTATCGCACGTTTCGGAGATGATACACCCTTTCTCATTGAACGAAGTCAAGGAACAAGTGCCGTGCTGCTCTATAACTGTGGTTTACTCGCGCAACAGGCGACCACGTTGATGGGGTCGGGGTTAGAAACGTCTCTGACGCCTAACGATCTACTTGTTAATCCATATTTCCTTCCGATACTTCAACAAAGCGTACTTTACGCCGCAATAGCCAGCAATAATATTTTGACATGGGGCGGGCATGTCGGGGATACCTATACAGCACACTACCCTCGGGGCGCAGGTGGGAAGGCGGTTATCAGATATCGGTTATCAGGTACCGGTCACGAGGGAAAACCTTCGTTAGATGAAAACCGCTTCACCGAAGACCAAGGACCGAAGACTGAAGACCCTTCCACAGTCGTCCCGATTGCCGAAGATGGCACACTACGCTTTCAAGGCACGGAACGTCCGGGTATCTATCAGGTCGAGGTGCGAACACAGGACAGAATCCGACGCGACTTTTTTGCTGTTAATGTGGATACGACTGAGGCTGACTTAACCGAGATTCCACTATCACAAGTGGCGGCGCGGATCGATGCGCAAACAACAGCAGATCCGGAAATCGGGGAAACACCGGTGGCGGCTGATGCCTACAACGTTAAGCGACACGGCAGGGAGATTTGGGGGGAATTGCTTATTTTCGTCATCTGTCTTATGTTGCTTGAAAGTTTTCTCTCGAATCGTGAAAGGGCACTGACCGTAGGTGAATCATAATGGCAGGTTTTTTATATGTCACGCGCCCGTTGGGGATTTTGTGCCTAATCGTTTTGCTGGGTATCAGCGAGATAGCCGTCGGCGGTCAGGATATTGGTCATCCAACCCCTATTGATGAAACTAATATTGTACGTAGCCTCGTAATTGATGGAAACGAATCGTTTTCTGAACAACAAATCCGTGCGCGAATGCAGACGGATGTGTGGAGTACTTATGATGAATCCGTTCTGAAATCCGACCTTGCAGCGATTACGCGCTTTTATCGGGAAAACGGATACCGTTTCGCACGTGTGGATGAAGAGCAACTCTCTGTGAAGAAATTCGCAGACGGGGTTTATCTCGGCATTGAGATTGATGAAGGGCGTGTCGGCAACATCATCGTAACTGGCAATATACAGACGAAAGAGGACGTTGTCCGTCGAGAACTCCTGTTTATGCCAGGGGATATCTACACAGAAGCGGATAGAGAGGAAAGCGAACAGATCCTCCGCCGCAAGACTTATATTGGTGCCGCTAAAGTTGACGCGCAGTGGGATGAACTGTCCAAATCCGTTACGATTCACACCACTATTAGGGAACTCTTGTCCTTTCCATTGGGAGGGGATCTGAACCTAAACAACCAAAAGCGGTATTGGCTGCTACAGTTTCGAGATCCGAACATGTTTGGATCGGGTCAAGGCACACTGTGGCGTTACGAAAGGATTAGCGAGGTCGGTGAAAAGACGCGGAGCCTCGTGAGAGGACGGTATAATAACCCGCGCCTCTTCAATTCGCATTGGAACTTTGATGGTGAATATATCCAGAAACGCGAAGGTGATTCTTTGGTGGTGCTGTTAGAACGTCCCCAATATACGCTGAAAAGTCGATGGAGTGCAAGTGTGCGTTTTTCTGAATCGGTTAATCCGATATATTGGTATGAAAACGCGAAGAAAACCGATACGTTTGAACAAAATCTACAGGGAACCTTTGCAAACGTCCGACGATATTTCGGAGACAGACAGCAACAGAATTACATAGGGTTATGGACAGCTTCACGACGTTCAAAATACGTGCTGCTTGAAAAATCAAGTGGATCCAGCGCAATGTTAGAGAACCGAGACATAAAACGGATTGGATTCACCTTAGGTAGACAGCGTATTGCGTATCACAAAACCCGCTTCCTCCGACGGATGGGGCAAGAGGAAAATTTTCTTATCGGCTCTCAATACGCGCTGTCGCTTGGATACGCTTCACCTTTATACGCCGCTGACCGTGCAGAATCTTACGCCGAACTGGCTTTGGCATCCGGATGGATGAACGGAGGTAAGTTCTTTAACTTAACAACATTGGCATTTAGCACGAACTTTACGAGTCGGCTTGAACGTTCCGTCCTCCAAACACAAACGGCTTGGTTTTACACAGATGTATTCGACACAGGTGATATCTATACACTTGAAACCGGTTTTAGAGAGAACGGCCTCTTCGATTTTCATCAGACGTTTGTCATGCAGTTTAAAACGGAAATGCAGTTTGGATGGAGTGGACGCAGTCAGGTGCTCTTGGGGGCGTTCGATGGGCTACGCGGCTACGCCTATCGGCAGTTTAGTGGTGAAAAGATGATGCTGCTGAGTCTTGAAAGCCGAACGATATTGGGTGGAACAGTTTTCCGAAAAATAGACGAAGCACTGGCAGCGGTTGCAACATCTGTGGCGCGTCCATTTAGCGACAGACGCGTTCATCTCGGCGTTATATTGAGTGGTATCGTCTTTGCAGATATTGGATACATTTGGAATGGCACACGCACCTTCAATTTACTAAGACCGAAGCGAAGCGTTGGGTTTGGATTGCGTGGAAGTCTCTCTCAGTTTAGTGGGACAGGTATCCTTCGGGTAGAATTCGCCTTCCCACTGGATCCACCCTTTTCCCCGTCGTTGAAACCTCGAATTTTCTATGGTCAAGAGCGAACCTTTTAATTTATGTACCTCTTCCCAACGCCATTAAAAACGCAGCCTGCAACACCGGCGCAGGCGGCTCTACGGAAAAGCATGTGAAGTTATCAACCCATCTTATCGAACCGCAAGGGATAATTAAAGAATCTGATTCCCGACTTTACCAAAAACGCAGCCTGCAACACCGGCGCAGGCGACCCTACGGAAAAGCACGTGAAACTACCAACCCATCTTACCGAACCGCAAGGTAAAATTAAAAACGGAAAAGCACGTGAAACAATCAACTCACCTGACCGAACCGCAAGGTATAATTAGAAACGAAAATATCACATGGCGAGCCATTCTGTTAGGGGTGTTATCGCTTCCGCTCAATATCTACCTCGTTGTTCAAACAGAAACGGTGTGGACAACACAATATCCCACCACGATGGCGATCTTCTTCAACGCCGTCTTTACCCTTTTCCTCCTTGCAATATTCAACCTATTCTTAACACGCCATCTCCCGAAATGGCAGCTCACACAAGCAGAGATGCTGACGGTGTATCTCATGGTAACGCTCGCGTGCGTCGTCTGCGGGCATGACCTTTTGCAGGCGACAATGTGTGTTTTAGGGCACGCGGCGTGGTTCGCTACACCGGAGAATGAATGGCAAACGCTCTTTTTCCGCTACATCCCGGATTGGATCGCCGTAATGAATCGGCGTGCCTTAACAGGCTACTATGAAGGCACATCAAATCTATTCGAGGTAGAGCATATTCAGGCATGGCTCACGCCAGTGTTGGCATGGCTTGTGTTCTTCTCTGCACTGGCGTTCTCTATGATGATGCTCAGTGTCATCCTCCGTAAACAGTGGATCGAACACGAAAAGCTGAGTTACCCGATCATCCTACTCCCTTATGAAATGACGAAAGATGCGGGTTTCTACCGAAACCGACTCCTCTGGGTAGGGTTCGCCATCGGGTGCGGGATCGATTTGCTCAATGGAATTAGTTTTCTCTATCCTTACGTGCCGAGCATCCCCATCCGGCACGATATTGGGCTCTTGTTCACAGAAAAACCGCTGAGTGCTATGGGTTCAATCCCTATTCATCTAAACCCTTATGCGATCGGGATCGGTTTCTTAATGCCGCTGGATTTGTCGCTCTCTTGCTGGCTGTTCTACCTCTTTTGGAAAGCACAACTTGTCTTTGGTGCAATGACAGGGATGAATCAGACACCGGGTTATCCACACATTGATATGCAGTCGACGGGTGCGTATTTTGGGCTCTGTTTCTTTGCGCTTTGGATAACACACAAGCATCTCTGGCAGGTTGTCCGCAGTATCTTAGGTTTGAAAACGAATCTGGATACAACAAATGAACCGATGGGATACCGGAGCGCGTTTGTTGGATTCCTGCTTGGTATTGCAGTTGTGTTTGGATTTTGCCTGAAGGCGGGGATGTCATGGTGGGGGGTGCTTGGCTTCTTCAGCATACAATTTATACTTGTTTTAGCGTTTACCCGGATGCGTGCCGAACTTGGAACACCAACGATGGATTTCTATCGTGCCGGTCCTGGACTCTTCCTGACTTCGCTTGTGGGTTCGAGAAAAATTGGTGCCCCAACGCTAACGGGGTTCGCTTTCCTCTACGGATTTACCCGAAACTACCGCTCGCAACCGATGCCGAACCAATTGGAAGGCTTTAAACTCGCTGACAGAGGTGGGATCAACGTGCGTCAGATTCTGTGGGTGATGTGGGGGGCCACGGTTATTGGGCTGATGATTGGGTTCGTTGCGTTCCTTCATGCGGGTTACTTGCATGGTAATCTCGGAACATGGCGCGGACAGGAGGCTTTCAGTGATCTACAACGCTGGCTAACGCTCCCGAACGACACGGACTGGGGACGCATGGGATTTTTTGGCTTCGGTATCACTTTGACGCTCACGACGCTCTTTATGCGCCTGCGATTTATCTGGTGGCAGCTGCATCCGCTCGCCTATCCGCTTGCGGGCAATTGGAATTTCGGTAGGCTGTGGTTTCCCGTATTCTTGGCGTGGGTGCTAAAATCTATACTGATTCGCCACGGTGGGATCGGAGCGTATCGCCGAACACTCCCCCTGTTTTTAGGGACAATGCTCGGCGAATTCGTGATGGGAAGTCTATGGGCAATTTTAGGATTGTTTCTCGGACAACGGATGTATTCGTTCAAACACTGGTAAACGCTCCCCTTTAATCTGATGCCTTTTGCAAGTGGATGTTCCCACCAGAGGTGTGCAATTTCAGCAAGGGACCGCCACCATTGATGCTACCTTTCAATCTATTTCTGGGAACCTTCCCTTGGATAATCGATGCCACCGCAAAATCCGTTGAGACGCGTCCGCCGCTGGTTTCGGCATCTACGTTAATCGCGATGTCTGGGATCAGCGTGACAGTTATCCCACCGCCCGATGTGCGTAAATTACATGCATCTTGGAGTTGTGTTTTCGTAACGGCATGGATGGAACCTCCCGAAGTTTTGGCATTTACATCGCCACCGACGCTCTGTAGCCTGATGCTACCACCAGAGGTCTGCACATCTGCCCCTCCACTACAACTCGCAACCCTGATGCTGCCGCCAGATGTTTTGCCCCAAATAGAACCCTGAATCGCACCGAAGCGGAGGCTACCCCCAGAAGTTTGTGCTTGGACATCACCGGCGACATCAACGACTTCAATACTGCCGCCAGATGTTTTCAGATCGACTCGACTTCCACACGATATGAGTTCGATGCTACCACCGGATGTCCGCCCCCAGACCGTTCCTGTAATGTTCCCGAAACGTAAACTCCCTCCCGAGGTATGGGCTCGAACTGTACCGTTCAGATCGCCGCCTTTGATGCTACCGCCTTGGGTTTCCAAATCAACGTTATAGTCTTTGGGGACTGTCACGTGGAAACGAATTTTCAAGCGATTCAATATTTTGCGCCAACGTTCTCGTCCCTGTTTGAACCTACCCTCAATATGGACATCGGTATCCTCGGGCGAGAATGCGACCTCAAAATCGGCAAGTGCTTCTTTCGCTGATCGATTCAACGACTTTGCTGCTTTTGTGACGACAATCTCAACGTGATTCTGGTCAGCGGTTTCCACTTCAATTGCCCCGAACTCCGACACAATGGTTAAATTTCCACCGGCCTTGACGCTATATGTCCTTTCAATCTTTTCCAAAATCGATTCCTCCGCCATTAGAGGCATGGATTGGCAACCAACACTATAGAATAGAAGTAATGTTGAGAAAAAAATGGGTAACCGAATAAACGCTTTCATCATTTTGGTTATCAGCTAAGTAGTTATCGGTATGAAATCTGTTCCAAAAATTTTCATACCGATAACCATGGCTCCGTCTCCTATTCTAAAGTTCTTTGTTCTGGTCAAGCTGTTGTGTCCGGATCTCTTGGAGGATCTCCACAACAGTCTCCATTTGCCCTTCAAGTTTGGCAATACGCTGTTCGACAGCTGGCGCATCCTCATCATCGTCCGAGACGATCTCAACGGTTTCAGGGGCATCAGCATCATTTTCTTGTGTTTGTCCGCTCCAAACATCTTTGAGGAAGGAAGGCATTGATTGTCGCACAACTTCCCTGACATCTTTCAACTCATCGCCAATCGTTTTCTTGATTTGCGTGAAGTCAACAAAGTCATCAGCGCAGCTTTCTTTAACGTAGGCAGCGACTTGATGACAAGCGAAGCAAATATCGCCAAAAGATGCATCATGGTCTTCCAAAGGTTCAAACAGATCCTCGGGCACTGCATTGAGATCGGTCAAAAGCTCAAGTGCGTTGTTAAACTGCCGGGCGCATCGCTCCTCACTTCCTGAAAATTGGTCTGTAATCGCTGAGGTTTCTATGATGCGTGCAGTCATTTCCAATAGCCTCAGAATCTGGCGAATCTCCTTCTGCCGACGGATTTCCTTCTGGGCTTCACGTTCGTTAGACATGATTTTCTCCTCTTTCTATGGATTTGCCTATATAGAGTCCCTTAAGATTGAAAAGGATAGTAAAAAAATCAAAATAGTTTTCAGCAGTCGGTCGGATTTTTTGTATGAGGTTAAAAAAAATAAATCGGTAATAGACGTGCAATAAATTGCCCTACTACAAACGGGTTGGTTCGTAGGGGGTTTTTGCTTGGGTGTTTCTTCAAGGTCCCCTCGCCCGTTTCAAGCGATTTATCGCACGTTCAGAAATTACCGAATTAATAAATTAATCTTTATTAAAAAAATCTTCTCGGTTTTCAGTTAAGAGGTTTTCGTTTAAAAGAAGCCTCTTCTAACTGAAAACTGCTCACTACGATGTTTCCGACTTTAACTGAATGACGTTCCGGCGGATTTTAATTGCCGCCTTAACAATATCCTCTATGTCCTCTTCGCTCGCCATTAACACGTTTTGACTGAGGGAGAGACCTGTTTGACATATCTTTTCAGTTTCAGGACAATGCGTATCGTCATAATTGAGGTTTTGACCGAAAAGATTAGAGGCGAGAAATGCTTCGCGATACATGGGGGTGGTATACCAATGTCCCATCGGTATCCCTTCCGCCCGCATGGCACGGAGAAACGTCTCACGGGAGATGCCTTCAAACTCCTCAGAATCAAAGATCGCCTTGTAGCCGTGGCATCCGCCACGTGTGGCACGCGGGTCAAGCGGTGTAATTTTAATGCCCGGAATCTCGCCAAGCCATCCATCTAACCACCGCATGTTTTGATGCCGATGGTTGGTTTCAGCTTCAAGCCGAGTCAAGCGGGACAGGAGTAATCCAGCCTGCCACTCCGTCATTCGGAAGTTTCCACCAAAGGGTTCCGCCTCTCCGAACTCAGCATCGGGTAGCGTGCGCCCACAATTATGCAATGCCCACGCACGTTCGTAGAGTTCCCGATCATTTACAAGGACGATGCCGCCCTCGCCCGCACACAGGTTCTTGGATGATTGGAAACTGAAGCATCCGAAATGTCCCCAACTGCCGACCCCGCGTCCGCGCCATTCCGCGCCGTGTGCCTGCGCGCAATCCTCGACAATCCCCAGGTTATGCCGATTCGCGATGTGGATAAGTGCGTCCATATCTGCGGGGTATCCGGCGATATGAACCGGCAAAATTACTTTCGTTTTCTCGGTTATGGCGTCTTCAACCTTTAAAGGATCCAACAGGAAACTGTCCGGGACAGTATCTACGAAGACCGGCACGGCATGCGTCATCAGAATCGCGACAACTGTGGCTTGGAAAGTGTAGGGCGTGGTGATAACTTCATCGCCCGGACAAACACCAGCAGCTTTTAGGGCGATATAGAGTGCCGAGGTGCCGCTATTGACACAAACGCCATAGTTCGCACCTTGAAATTCTGCGAACTGTTGTGCGAATTCGGGAACCTTCGGTCCCCCAACCCCCCATTGACCACTCTTGTAGATAGTTTCAAACGCTTCAAGGTCGGCTGGATCAAACGTGGGCCACGCAGGAAATCCAGCGGTTCGGACGGGTTCGCCTCCGTTTATTGCTAATGTTGCCATTTTTTAATTTTTCCTTGCGGTTAAAAGTCGTGAGTTTGTGCTTTAGGGTTCTATTCTCAAATTCGCTCTCCAAATGTAAAGCTAAGACAAATTATGCCATTTAAGGCATAATTTCATTACGAGCTACGCGCTTTGGAATTATACTAAGAATCTACGGGTAAATCAATGTCCATCCGCTATCACCGAATGTACTCCTGCAAATCTGGGAACTCCGCTCTATGCATTACCTCTTGTAAACGACGTTCCACGTGTCCAGATTCAACTTCAGCGATTAATGCCTTTAGGACCTCCAGTGCTTTTCTTTCCAATGCAGCGTCAATCGCACCCTGCTGCACTGCCTCTTCAAACTCGTCTTCGTCCTGAATTTCGTAGGTGCCATCTGGGTTTATCCAAAGGTCTAAGAATAGATCCGTTATTTCAAAACGATTCAGTTTCCCGTTTGCATCCATGCTCCGCTTGACCGGTTTCATAATATCACAGTAATAGCCGGTCCATTCGTTATTGAGATTATAAACCTTGCCGACATCATACCACGACCCTGTAAACACAAACCAGACTGCGGCAAAGTTGTCCGCCAAAACCGTCTGACCCTTCTGAATTATCGGTGAGGAGGGCTTGACCCGTTGAGACGTAACAATAACCGCATCGTCGAGATAAAGTAATTCCTGTTGAAAATGATTGACTCGATTGGGGGGTCTTTTATAGGTAAGTGTTACAGTTTCCATTTTGCTAATTTACCTTGCGGTTCGCTCAGGGGGGTGGGGTCCTGAAAGTTCTTGTCTGTATATCCGCTTTCCATTTCATTCCAAGCTGCACGCTCTTTATTTTTTCAGGCATTGTCCCGCTTCTTCCAAAAATTACACCTATGTCGATTGATACGACGCGATTGCCTCCCGGAAGGCTTTAATATGTGCCGGTGTCGTCCCACAACAGCCACCTATTAAGTACGCCCCTGCTTCAATAAGAGCGGGAACATAACTTGCCATCTCCGTTGGGGCTTGCGTGTAGACGGTTTGGTGGTTCTCATCGAGTTTCGGCATGCCAGCGTTGGGATACGCCATCATCCGTTTACCCTCGATGCTTGTTTCAGTCAGTACCGTGTGCAACTGCTGCGTTCCAGCAATCGCATAAGGCATCCCCGTATGTTCCTCGCGCCTGGATTCAGCACCGCAGTTCACGCCGAGGATACTCACGGATTCTAAGAGTGAATCGCCTCCCGATAAATCGTTGTTCATGAGAGTATCGATCAGGTCTGCTGGAGAATTCCCCCAATCGGTTCGGTAGATAATTTTGCCCGTTCGCCGCTCCTTTGTCCATTTGTAAGTCATGTTCACCGCGATGGGGATACCTGTCTCACGCGCAACATCTACAGCAATCGCGGCTTCTTTCGCAGAAAACATCGTTTCAAGGCAGAGAAAATCCACGCCTTCTTCTGCGAGGGTATGGATAACCAATTTATGCGCTTCTCGCGCATCAGCATTTGGAATGCCAAAGGTGGTATCTCCACTGTCGGCTTCAATGGCACCAGGCGAGGGACCCACAGAGCCTGCAATGTAGACATCTCTGTCGCTCTGTGCGACCGCTGCTTTGGCGTGTTGAACAGCGAGGCGTGTGAGCCGTTTGGCATCGGATAGGTCTTGTCCAGCCATCTCTAAGTGGAGTGGAGATGCCACGAATGTGTTTGTCCCAATCGCTTCAGCACCTGCCTTGATATAATCCGAGTGAATGTCAATAACAGCAGTCGGATGTAGGTTGTTGGCGAGTGCACTGTTGGCGAGTTCTATATCCCGTGCGAATAGCTGCGAACCGAATCCACCATCATATAAAATCGGTTCCTCAGACTTCAAGCGTTCTTGAAAGTTTTTAATTTTACCTTTTTTTAATTTTACCTTGCGGTTCGGTTCGGTAGGTTTCAAGTTTGAAGTGCCTTTCCGTATATCCGCCTGCGCCGTTGTTGCAGGCTCACGGTTGTGTCCTATGCCAGCCCCTGCGCGTGAGCGGAGCAGAGCGCATTGTCCTGCAAGCCGCTATAGGCTTGCCCCTAAAAACCATAAATCAAAAACCATTACATTACAATGTTAGAGGCATCGGTTTGAATTGGCAGCCTTCCACGAATACATCAAAGAAATCGGGTGTTGTCTCTAATTCAATATGTTCAATATTGTCGACAAACGCTTCAATATGAGCGCGCTTTTGATCAGAGAGGAGGACAGCCGTCGCGCCCGCTATCGCTGCGTTACCGACCTTCACGACATTCGTTTCTGGAACAGGGGCGATAAATCCGATTTCAATAGCATCTTGTAGGTTAACGTAATTGGCAAAGCCGCCGGCTAAAAAGAGCGTCTTAATGTCTTCAGGAGCACAGCCAAAGTGCCGCAGAACAATATATTGTCCACAATAATTTGCCGCCTTTGCTTGCGCCAAATTGCTCGCGTCCGCGCGTGAGAAGGTGATACCGTGTTCCGGCAAAACGGACATGACGCGTTGTTTTCTATCTGCAAATACGCCTTTCGGACTCATCTGGTTGTTCCGGCGCAGCTCAGCGAGGAGCGAAATCAACCCAGAACCGCATAACCCTTGGGGTGTCTCATTATCAATTGTCTCCCAATTGAAATGACCTTCGTTCCATTTCACAGACTCAATAGCACCCGGGTAAGCGGGCATTCCGTATTCAATGCCGCCGCCTTCAAATGCAGGACCCGCAGGACATGACGCAGCGACCATCCGTTCCGCATTGCCGACAACGACCTCTGTATTCGTCCCGACATCCACCAACATAATCACCTCATCCTGCACAGGAATATCGATCGAGACTAAATCCGCCGCAACATCTGCCCCGACATGGCTCGCAATCAGCGGTAAACTGTAGACCATCGCTTTCGGGTTCGCACGGATACCCAAGCGGCGCACTTTTTCAGTAAGAGAAGTAGTTGCGCGGGTCCCGTCCCGATACGCATGCTCAATCAGAGATTTATACGGCTTTTGCCCAATGCTCTGAACATCCTGCTTAAAGAAGATATCGCGCATCGTTGTGTTGCCAGCAACCACGATTTCATAAATCTCCTGACGGACGAAATTGTGGCGTTCGCACATGTCCATGATTTCGCTGTTGAGTGCGGCAATCAATGAGCGTCGGAGTTCTCCCTGAAATTCACCGTCGTAGGAGATGCGGTTCATGATGTCGCTTCCACCGAAACGCTGCGGGTTTTCAAAGGAACTCACAGAAACCGTTTTCCCATTCTCTAAATCAACCAGATTCGCTACCACTGTCGTTGTGCCGATGTCCAAGGCGAGTCCGTAGAGATGTCCGCGGTAGCGGTCAATAGGCTCGTCATTGTAATAGACGACCCCATCGCGGTGGGTAACCCGTGGATCTAATTTGAACGCATCCCCCTCTGTCGTGACGGTGTGCGTCAAGATTCTTGGTGTGCGTCGAAGGGGTGTGAACTCAATCTCTTTGTCAATGTCAAGAACAACTGCTTGGCAGGCGAGACGGTAGTTATCTCGGAGGAAGGCTTCTGCTTCATTTGGCGGTTGAAGGCTGTCCATACCCCGCTTAATCTCAACAATACACTCGTGGCACTGCCCGGTTCGGAAGCAGGAGGTGGGGACTTGGACGGTTAAATCGTCTGCGTAATCAAAAACGGTTTTCCCAGGCGTGAGTTGATATGTCTGTCCGTCGCACGTAATTGTGCCGGTGCTGTGTATGTCTGCAGGTTGGCCCGAAGCGTCAGTTTCCCATGCACTGCGATAATCTAACTTATCGTCTCCGACGCACAAAAGACCGGTCCCTTCATCAATCTTTCGTTGATTTCTGCAGCCGAACTTCGCGGTGCACTGGTCAAAGCGATTTTTGTAGGGACACCGATACGTCGATTGTTCATCTGCATGGACAACCAGTTCTTCAAAAATTTGTGTAATTTTACTGAGGCGTTTCTCGTATTCGGCTTTATCTATTTTTTTCATCTTTTTAATTTACCTTGCGGTTAACTGACGTGGGTTTGCGTTTTGGCGTGCTATTCTCATGAGTCGCCCTCCATTTCATTCCATAAACACCCAAGCAAAAACACTTGGTTTTTTGAAACTTTCGTTGACTATGAACCTCTCTCACAATGTGTTACCACTCTTCGTTGGGTTCCTCAAGGAATTGCTTGGCAAGGGCGACACATGCCAGTGCGTCTTTACCGTATCCATCAGCCCCCATATCATCGGCGAAGGTCTGTGTAACTGGGGCACCTCCTACCATAATTTTGACTTCTTCCCGTAAGTCTTCGTCAATAAATGCATCAATTGTCTTTCCCATGTTCGGCATTGTTGTCGTTAGGAGTGCCGACATCCCGAGGATCGGTGCTTCGTGTTCCTCAACGGCGTCAATGAACTCGTCCTCAGAGGTATCAACCCCTAAATCGTGGACCACGAAACCTGCCCCACGCAACATCATGATGCACAAATTCTTACCAATGTCGTGTAGGTCACCCTTGACGGTTCCCATAATCACTGTCCCGATCGGTTCAATACCGGAATCCGAGAGAATCGGTTCGATATGCGTCATACCTGCCTTCATTGCCCGGGCACACGCCAAGACTTCCGGTACAAAAATGAAGTTTTCACGGAACTTGATGCCAACGATCCCCATCCCAGCGATGAGTCCATCATCCATAATTTCTAACGCTTCTGTGCCTTCTTCGAGTGCCGTTTCCGTCAATTCATCGACGGTATGATGATCACCATCAATCAGCGCAGCCGCGATGGTTTGCATAGCAGGGGTCGCTTGTGCGAACATCTCAATAGTGCGTTCTATCTCATCGGGTTCTTCCAGGAACTCTTCGATCTCTTCCCGGATAAATTCGTTTGCGATGTCATTAATAGATGCCACGATTTTTGAAATCCTCCTCAAAGATACAATAATACCATACCCGCGAGAAAATAGCAAATCAAATTTATGATTGGTACAATAACCAGTTTTAGATTCCCTGTAATTAAGAAAGCCACTGACTTTATCAGCCAATGGCTTTCCTATCTTCCGAGTGCTACGTGGGTTTAAATTGTGAACACACTATATACTACAAAGATCCTATTTTGAGGAATGTTCTGGTGGTATCGGTGCCCCTTAATTTTTCTCTCGATACGCTTGCAAGAGGGCATTAATCTTGTCAAGAAATTCTTGCGAGTAGATCTCACCGACCAGGGCTTTATGGGTTTCCGCGGCAAGAGCATCCCACGCTTCTCGGGAATCGTCCTCGAATTCAACCACTTGAATGCCTGCCTTCTTTTGCAATGCCTCCAGTGCCCTTTCATTATCCTTGCGAATATCCTGAATTAACTGTCCCTGATGCGCGTCCGCGACTTCTCGCAAAACCTGCTGCTGCTCCGAGGAAAGCGCATCAAACTTTTCCTGTGTCATGACTGTTGCACCCACACCAACACTCACAGGAAGGTCCGTCATATATTTGAATTTATCGTGCCATTGCAGTGCGACAGTGACATAAGGAGACGCAGCGAGGGTGTTAATATGCCCTGAGTAGAGCGAACCGAGAACCTGTGTGACCTCTCTCGGCACAGTTGCGATCTCAGCGTTTTCGTAAAACGTAAGTCCAATTCTGTCGCTCGTCCGAGCCCACATTTTGACGTTTGGGGATTGAAGATCGGCAATAGTGCGGATGGGGTGATTACTGAATATATAATAAAAGCCGATGTCTCCCATACCCAGTAGAACATACCCGGCATCCATGAATGCTTTGTCAAGATCTGTCCGGAGATAGTCCCGGACATAGTCGAGTTCTTCGTAATTTCTGAACATTCGAGGTAGTTGGAAAATCAGAACCTCTTCCTGTATCTCGCCAAGACCCGTGGCGGTCATAGCGCCTGCATGGATCAGTCCGGCTCGCATCTTGCGGATAACATCGAGTTCATCTCCCTGAACTCCGTTCGGATAGATACGAAGACGAATCTCACCGTCTGTTTTAGAGCGGATTTCTTTTCCCATCGCTTCAAAATTGTTCATCCAAGTGGAACCCTTTGGCGCGAGTGTTGCGAACTTAATAGATTCGGCACTCAGATGTGCTACGGGTAGACAGAACATTCCTAAGATCAATAGAAACACGCCTGCTAATTTAAAGAGGGGATCGGGGTTAAAAACCCCGCCTACATAGCCTATTTTTTCGTTTTTCATTATTCTTCCTCCATTTCTGGATCAAAAAGGTCATCAATCTGGTCAAGTAAGCGTTTGGCACGCGATTTCGCCAACGAAGTCGCGGCTTCCTCCCCCGGATAAATGTCCGAGGGTGCGTCAAGAATTTCTTGTAACGACTGCTTGAAAAGTGTTACATCCTGTTTCGGATAAGCATAATAGCGTGCGAGATAGAGCTTGCTCATCAAAAACTTGCTGTCATTGATTTGATCTACGTGGGCAATATGTTCCTTTGCCTTCTCTGGATCTCCACCGATTGATGGTGCCCGATCGCCGTAATAGACGGCATAAAACAGATGTGCGCTCCCGAAGTAGAAGGTTTCCTCCAATTCCAGCACACGTCCCATCATCAATTCCACCCGAGCGAGGTCAATCACCTGCATCGGATCATCTTTCTGGAGACTAATGCCGCGTGCGATCGAATAAGCCGCCCAAAACAGGGGTTCGACATCCTTCGGTTTCAACTTCTGAAGTGCTTTTTCAAACACAGTCATATCAACAGTTCTTATCTCTTTAAAGGTTTCATCGGATTTCGCTAAAGCCTTAATCGCGTATCCCTCAGAACGTTTATAGTAGTCGATTGCACGGGCGCGCATCTCGTCCGCGGTTTCATAGTCACCTGCTATTTCAGCCTCTTCCATCTTATCCTCAATAAAACCCGCATAAGATGAATACGCACGCGCCGTCTTGATAATGAGGTTTTTATTCCCAATTTTAGATAGGTTTTCAAGCGTGCCGATGTTACCCGCAAGGGTGGCTTCTACGACAGTGAGATCCCCTTCCCCTTGAATGCTTGCCAATTTCGCAAGACCGCATCCGCCTAAGAGCATGGGGAGTAACAATAGAAGCGATATATGAAAATAAAATTTGCTGTCCAGCATCGGTTTAGATTTACCTCCTTAGCGTTATTAATTATATTAATTATCAGCCGTTGATTGATTGTAAAATTCCTTTGCTGCGGTTTTGCCTGTGCGCTTGTAGCGCAAAACCTAAAAATCGACATCAACCCGCGCGCTGATAAAAACTTTATTCTGATATATTACGTAACAAGTTTTCGACTTAATAAGTTACGCCAAAAACGGCAGAAGTGCGACTGTCCCATCAACGGGTCCTTCTGATGTTTCAATTCGGACACGGCTGCCTGCTTCAGTAACTGCCATCCGAATGTAACCGAGGGCAACCGTCTTCCCGAGCGTCGGGGCAAAGGTAGCACTCGTAATCCAACCAACCTCTTTGTCCCCGTTAAAGACCCGCGCCCCCAAGAAATCGCTATGACAGTCTTGCGATGTTAAGTTTACATCAATTTCAATACCACGCAAGAGCCGATTTGGGTGACCTCGATACTTCATACGCGCGACAATTTCTTGTCCGATATAACACCCCTTCTCAAAGTCGATAGCGTGTTCTAATTCAGCCTCAAGTGGGATAACAGAATCGGTCAGTTCCGTTCCGTATCTCGGTATACCTGCCTCAATGCGGAGCGACTCAAGGGCATTCCAACCGATCGGTTGAACGTTAAAGCGTGCTTCCTCAGTCATCAATGTTTCCCAGAGCGAAACTAATCCCTCCGCAGCGGTATAAAGCGTCCAACCGACCTCGCCTGTGTCTTCTGTTCGCACGCAGACAATTGCGTGTTTGAAAAGCGTATCTGCTTCACGAAGGCAGTTATGCCGTTCTTGCAGCGACGTGAGTTCGTTTATACCGAGCACAGATTGAACAAGATCCGTCGACTGTGGACCGTGAACAGCGATTGCCCCGGTGTCAGCGGTTACATCAAAAAGCTCAACATCGTCAGCGATGATGTACTTATCCAATTCCGTGAAAAGGCTGTCTGTGGTCTCAGGCGCGGTGTCAATACGAATTGTGTCCTCAAGAACGGAGATGTTCATATCGGCTATAATTTTCCCGCGATGCGTTAAGATCGTGGCGTAAGTTCCGTGACCACTGGAGAGACTTTCAACATCGTTGGAGATAATACGGTGTAGAAATTTCGCCCGATCCTCGCCGATTAACCGATGCTGACCTCGGTAGGACACGTCAGCAATACCGACGCTGTTTCTGACAGCATGATGTTCAGAAACAGTATCGGTGAACTCGGTAGCGATATTCCAGTCTAAATGCTTTTTCTCGAATGTCGCACCGAGGTGTTTATGGATGGTATGGAGTGGTGTGGTTTTCATATTTATGGTAAATCCTATAAATAGGTAGACATTAGAACATGCGTCCTAAACGCAAAGTGACGCTCGGATTTCGTAAGGAAAAAGATGAATTAAGGGGTTCTGCCACTTCAAGGGCAACACTCAATGGTTCGGGATTCCCGAAAGGATCCCAAAAGATGGAGCATCCAATCCCAACAGATGCCTCCAACTGGGTCATGAAATATTCAAAGTCAGAAAAAGGGGCATCATCATACCACCACACACGACCCGCATCCAAGAAACAACTGAGGCTCCACCCCAGTACACCGTCTTGTTCATTGGGAATTGTTTCTTTGATGAGCCGATACTCCAGGTTAATCAGGAGCCGATTATCCCCAGCGAATACATTAGAATCGTGACCGCGCAGGGTATTACCCCCCCCAAGGTGAAGGAGCCGTTGCCTTGGCAAGGGTGCATCGGAAAAATCACCCGCAATCCGCACGTTCAGATGGTGTGCGCCGGATATAGGCGTGTAGCGTGCCAACTCAAACCGATAGAAATTGAAGGCGTGGTCCCCACCGAAACTGTTCCCGGCTATTTCAACTGCGAATTGACCGCGCCATCCGCGCCGAGTCCTCTCATTCGCAGAAAACAGCGTGTGGAAATGCCGTGTGATCGTCGATCTGTGGTCCCGTGTATCGAACGCATAGACGAGAGAAAGACTCCTCAATTGTCCACGATTAATCCGTGAGTTTCCTCGCTTGATCAGATTTCGGTTTAAGTAACTCCAATCCGTAGATTTGGAAAGGTTGTCGTGTCTTTCCGCAGTAAACTCCAGTCTAAGATACGACCACTCTGAGGGCGCGTAAGTTATCCATCCCTGTGCGCCTTGACGTTGATAATAATCCTGAAGTGCTGAACCGTAATAGCTGGCACTCAGAGAAGCCTCGCCTTGATGTAGATAGAGATTAGAACTGACATCCGTGAGTTTATAGAAGCCCCCTCCGAATGTGAGCAGCTGCCGTTTAAAGAACCCCTTCTCGATACCAGCGTGGTAGTTCCATTTTTTGCTGGAAAATCCGTGACTTATTGAGCCGAAAACCCGTTCTTGACCCGTGAGCTGCGTTGAGAGCGTCCCTCCTGCACCAAGCATTAATCCGTGAACACGATTGAATTGAAGAATCGGGAAACCACCGGGTCTCGCGAAGGGTTGCTCTTCAATGTCAATAATCATGACGTTTTTTCCGCCCTCACGTTGAACATGCCAATTCCGAACCGATTTGAAATGCTCACTGCTTTTGCTGAGTTCCTGGCGCAGACCGTTTATCTTCGATTGACCCAGCGCGTGATGGTAAATATCCGAGGCTTGTGAACCTTCTTCTCCATCACCATTTCCAGTGCTGAGGTTAAGTGCCGACAACAGTTCCGCCCGCGGGATTCGACTGTTCCCAGTGAAACGAATCTCGTGCAGTGTCCCCTCGTCAATGCTAAATTCAAGGACATCGCTGTCAATTCGATGTGTAACAGTGGCGAATTCATATCCGCGATTTGCGTAAAAATCAGCAATTAATCGTTCTTTCAGTCTAACAATCGCAACGGCAAGATAGCCGGATTCTAACTGAAACCACTCCTTGATGAATCGTGAAGGAAAGCTCCTATTCCCTTCGATCTTAATTTGCTGCGCAAAAAGCACGGGTGCTTCCGTAACTCGGATATGTAAATTGATTGGAGGGTTGAAAGAAGGGAAGATTGGGCGCTTTCCCCCATCTACCAGTCTTCCATCCTTCCAATCTTGGCTCCCAGTCGCTTGCTGACTGTTGATGGATGCTTCATTGGCAACATCGACTTGCTGCGTTTCCAAGCGCACATCTTGGAACCAACCCTGTTCCTGCAATTCTGCGATGAGCCAAGAAAGTTGTGAACTTGTGATAACATCTTCAGCCTGAATCGGAAGGGCTTGTTGAACAGCCTCTGTCGAAATAGTGGTGTTACCTGTGATCTCAATAGTCACAACCCGGACCTTAGTTTTGGATGCGAAGTCTTCAGAAGTGAGTGGTGTTGTAATGAATTCCAAAATTCCCATTGCTGGACCATAACGTCCGGCGAGCGGGCCCGTATACTCCTGTGGCGTGTGGGGCCACCATGGACGTTCGGTATCGTAAATCGGCAGCCAGTAGCTATATTCTCTGGACGTAGCAGGAATGAGGCTCTTCATATTGCTACTGTGCATTTTACGGTGGATGTTAAAAAGCCACTTGTTTTCAAAAGACGAAGTTGACTGCGAATCCATCTTAGGAGAAGGTTCCAACATTTTACGCGGAAAAGCGACCTCAAGACTCCAAGAAGTAGCGTTGATTTGACTCGCAACTTTTGCATTTGAATTCCACGCGCTATCTGCCTTGAATGCCGTTTGCAGCGTTTTCCGATTTAAAGTGAGTTGGACATCATGAGGCGCGAACTGGAAACTCGGCTCTCCAGGTGTATTCACCTGTTGATCAAAATACGCACCAATCGGATTAATAACAAGGTGATAATAGACATCGGTTTTTGGATTCGGGTCAATCAGAATTTCAATACACTCGTCTTCCCAAATTGGCGAATCGTGTTGGGTCTGTGAAACATACAGAAGGAGCGAGTCAGACAAATGTGCCTTTACCCCGACATAGAAATTCTCGGCATCCCACATTAAAAAAGTTTCAGTTGCATTGCTTGGAACCTCGGTGCCATCTGGGTTCTGGAGCGGAGAGAGTGGCGCGGCTGCTTGCCATACGATTTCAGATAAATTTCCATCAATAGTGGGCGGTTGTGCTACTTGCGGAACGGGTTGCGCGAAATCTATGGTGAGATCCGTTTCAGTATCTGCGGATGTATTGCTGCTTGATGCGCTCGGTAGAAGTGAAATCAAGTTGGTGGCTTTCAGGCGAAACAAAGGTCCACCATCGTTAATAATAGTCAATCCCGTCGCCTCGTCAAATTGTGCGGGCAAATTGACAACAATCTGCTGTTTTTCACTCTCAAGTTCAACATCCGCGGCATAATTTTCGGGAAGTCGTAAACGGATGCTACCCCCTTGGGCGGTTATATCCATCGGTGATGCCACGAGGTCAAGGACCTCCAGTCCAATTGAGCCGTTTTGGGTCTCTAACCTGTTTTGTCCATGGGTCAGCAAAATCTTCCCGTCAATGTTGCCCTTGGTCACACGGACGTCATAATTGCCTACGGTTTCATCTAAATGGACGTTCCCTGTCTCTGTCGAAGTTTCTATTTTCCCACGGATACGTTGAAGGGAGATATCTCCGGTTTTGGTGTGGAGCTGAACGGAGACATCCGCTGGCGTTTTAATTCTACATTTCAAGTGGAGTCCATCATAGCGCGCCGCTTGTAATGCGTCCGGGTTAGAAAGCGAGTTCGGCTGTGTTTCAGAGGAATTGTTGGATAGTTGTATCTTTAACTGAAGTGTGTCACCGCTGTGTGTTCCTGTAAAGGTGAGGCTATCAAGGTAGTCGCGAATCAGAGCATCCTGTTCTGTATTTGTGGTTTTCCGTGCCTGCTTCTCAAGCGTAACGGTGATGACATCCCCCTCTGTAGCGATCAATTCAATATTACCAGCTATATTTAGGCTGAGTTCTATGTGGTAAACATCTAAAAAACTGAAGGTTTTTGTTGAGGGGGTCCCTAATATCAATGTCTGGGCTTCGCCGACCGAATTGTTGACAGATGGTGGGGACGTGCTCCCTTTGCCGTCATGATCCACCGCATGTATATGCTGGATAGGCAGGTTCAGCGTGAACATGAAAAAATATAATAAATATGCATGAGAGAAAATCGCTCGAGATATGGGCAACATTCTGGGAAGGTTCCTTCTTAATCCAGCATATCTGATTTGCAATATCGGTTTGCAAACTTCAACTACAGAATTGCTTGACACATTTTAAATAATACATTATACTTATTGGTAAAGTCAAGCAGTTTTTTCGCATTCTTTATCGCTAATGTAGCATTTCAAAACAAAGCGATCGAGGGTAATGTGTGTAACGAAATGGAAGAAAAAACGTTGCGTATAGGAGAGGATGATGAGCGAACCCCTTAAAGAAACAACAGAATATTGTTTCTCTTTCGGACCCTGGAATATACATGAGGGAATAGACCCTTTTGGCCCCCCTGTTCGGGAGCCGTTCAGTTTCGATGAAAAAGTTGGATTTTATCGCGATCTCGGTTTTGTTGGAATTCAATTTCACGATGATGATATTGTGCCGGATATTGACGAGAAAACATATACACAACTGATAGCACGGACAAAAGCCGTAAAAAAACAGATTGACGATCACGGTTTGACGGCAGAGGTGGTAGCACCGCGGTTGTGGGAATCTCCACAGACGCTCGATGGGGCTTACACTTCTAATTCCGAAAAAGAAAGACACTATGCCCTGGAACGTTCAAAAAGGTGTGTGGATATTGCCAACGAGATCGGGTGTAAGAATCTCGTATTGTGGCTTGCCCGAGAAGGCACCTACATCCGGGAAACAAAAGACGCAGCGGGCGCAGTTGGTCAAATTTTAGAAGCGATTAACGCGCTGCTCGACTACGATCCAGAAATCCGAATCCTTATAGAACCCAAACCGAATGAACCGATGGACATCGCTTATATTCCTACCATCGGACACGCCATTGGTTTAGCATACGCGAGCGACGCACCGGAGCGCGTTGGCGGGTTAATCGAAAGCGCGCACGCGATTCTTGCAGGTTTGGAACCGTCCGATGAGATGGGATACGCGCTCTGTCATAAGAAACTTTGGAGTGTCCATCTCAACGATCAGAATGGGTTAAAATTCGATCAAGATAAGGCGTTCGGTTCCGTTAATTTGCGACGTGCGTTTAATCAGGTACGGGTCCTGGAAGAGAACGGATACGGTAGAGACGGTGAATTCATTGGATTAGATGTGAAAGTAATGCGAACCCAACCCCGCGACATCTCAACAAAACACTTATTGAGCAGTCGCAGAACCTTCCTTAACCTACTTGAGAAAGTCCGAACGTTTGACAAAGAGGTCGAACAGGAATTTATCGCAGCCCGAGATTATGAAGGTCTGGACTTCTACATCCTTGAACACCTTCTTGGAGCAGAGTGTGTATGATAGGGGTGCGTGTGAACGCTTTTGTGAGGCTCGCTAACTCAACGAAGAGGAAGAAAGGCGGCAGAGGACAAAAACAGACATGACAACGGATAAGAACCCTCTACACGAGGTGGATGGATTGTGTTATCAAGCAGTGATACTTGTGGGTCCCCCTGGTGTTGGTAAGGGAACACAAGGGAAATTGCTGGCAGGAATCCCCGGCATTTTCCATGTCTCCAGTGGGGATATGTTCCGCGAACTTGATATCAATTCCAAATGCGGACAGATTTTCCAACAATACGCAGGCATCGGTAAATTAGTCCCAGATCACATCACAATCAAAATCTGGCAAGACTATATGGCGGCAAAAGTCCGCGAGCAGGTCTACGCGCCAGAAAGCGATCTGTTAATTCTTGATGGCATCCCACGCAACATTGCGCAAGCAAGTCTCATAGCACCTTATATTAAACTTTTTAAGGTCATCTACATGGTCTGTGAGGACCGGGAAGTGATGTTTAGACGCATCCGAGGGCGCGCACTCAAAGAAAATCGAATCGACGATTCCGAAGAGATCGTAGTTCGCTATCGGTGGGATGTTTACAAACGAGAAACCGAACCCTTGATTGATTACTATCCTCAAGACCTCGTTCGCATCATTGATGCCGATACGACTGCAGCGGATGTACTTCATCAAATCCTGTCAACGCTCGTGCCTATCCAAAAGAATTATTTCAAGCCCCCAATCATGTAAGCCATTGCGCGAAATCCCATTCCTTACGGCACCGTTGCATCGAGACGGCGATAGACGCGGAGTTCTGGATGTGCAAGGGCGCGCATTGGAAATGGGGCACCGCTATCGGATATTATTTCAATACCGAAGAACTTTGGGGGGCATTTGAATGTTTTGGACAGTTGATAGGGACTTCGGTCGCCTAAGATCCGCGTGTAAAACGCAAGTGTCGCCTCGAATTCAATCTCGCTGAGCGGATACCAATCCACATCTTGATAGCGGTGGGGCGACGCTTGGTATTTTTGGAACACTTCAAGATCTGGCACAACAATAAGCACCCATTTTACCTTTTCATCTGTCACTATAAAGTCTAAGTCAGGGAGAAGCCAGTCGAATAGGATCTCTGGCGCGACAGCAACAGATTCCTCTGGTGGAATGTGCGCGGCTATCCAGTCGGATGCTGCGATCTTCGTCGGTTGAGACAGTAGGATAGAGGCAAACGAAAGCGTATAAACCAATGAGTAAAGTGCCACACCACCACCCAAGACTGTCCCAAACCATTTCCCAAATGTATTAAACCCTTCAATGGAACGTAGACGATTCACGGTCTCGCGCCGACATCCCCGCGCTAACAGCGTTGCTACGATGCTCGGAACGCGTGTGAACGCCGCAGCTGCCAGCACGGTGAGTGCCGGATAGAGTATTAGGAGGTGGCGAGCGAATTTAACCTTATGTATCCCGATAAATAGTAGATACGGAATGATGAAAGTTAGCAGGAGGACTTCTGATACAGGAAACCCGTCAACGGCTCTTTTAAGCCGCACAAGCGCGCACAAAATCCCCAAACTGACAAGGAGCGCAAGCGGTAAACCCATGCCCCATTTCAGGAGCGTCCATAGATGGGTAAACCGATGTAGCAATCCAGATTCCGCTGCAGCGATGAGACCGAAGTGCCCGCGGTGATAATGCGTGGCTTCATACCAAAAATCCTCAAAGAAGAGATTCCACTCCGGTGAAATTAGATCGATAAGCCAATAAGGGCAGAGGAATGTAAAAGTTAGTGCGGAAACACCGATAATTGTTGCTAATTTTTTAAGAGTTACGGAGCTCCTTGGTAGGTGCGGTTTGAAACCGCACCTACCGCGTGGGGAAAAGTCTGCACTTATAGCGAAGACCAGCAAGGAGAAACCTACAAAGACGGTTGTAAATTTGACCGCGAAACCGGTCCCTAAGATGACACCGAGCCATACCGCAGTTTGAAATGTAGGTGCGACTTCGGAGTTCTGCTGGCGCGTCCCATTGTGATGGCGGGTTTCCGCCGAAGAAGAACGTGCACGTATCACGATCCAGAGAAACAGTGTTACACAGAAGGTCGCGGGGATGTCAACGAGTGCGAAACGCGATTCATTGGTGGCATGTAACATCGCAACAGTGAGCAACGCTGCGGCAATCTGACCTATATGTTTATTGTAACAGTAAACGCCAATGCGATAGGTGAACCAAAGTGTCGCTGTAGACAACAGAACGTTGATGCAGCGTGCCAGTAGGATAACACGGGCTTCCGTTAGCTGCCAACCCGCAAGCGACAGTAATTTGCCTATCCCAGCAATAACGTAAAACCATGCTGTCCCGGGCCAGTTGTAGATTTCAGGGGGTGCCGTGAAGTGGATAAGGTTCAGCACATCTCCGGCGATTAGCACTTCACGGGGGTCGGGAGAATCAGGTAAGCCGATGTTTATCCCGATAAGTCGAAAACCGAAGCCGCTGATGAGAATCGCAGATATAACAAAACGACTCGGCAAACGGAAATAGTTTCTCACCGCGAGGGGTACTCTCATTTTTAGGAAAGGAAAAATTAAAAAATGTCCAGTTTTTCAAAGATACTGCGCCAACGTGACAGGTGATTTTCACCTACATAAACAGGAACAAACCCCAGGTTGAGATAATTTTTGATGGCGGGAAGTCGGAAATCGTCTGTATCTAACATTACGGAGGGCACGTGCTGCGCTTTGAAATAGTGTAGGAGAAACACTGTTAACCATTTGCCGAGTTTATGTCCAGTGTGTTCCGGCAGCACGGCGAGCATATCAATGTAGCCAATCGGTTTGCCATGAAGGGATTCCTTCCACGCACACGCCGTGCCGATAGGAATATCTTTGTGAATGACGAAACAGAAGCCATCTGGATCGAAATTGGGTTGGCTAATAACGTCAGCGTGGGTATCTTGAGCGGTTCTCCCTTGGTCTACGAAGGCGCTGTCCATTATTCTTGCCCAATGTATCTCATCTCCCTGCTGATAGGTACGGATATGATACCCGTCAGGACACTGGAGTGCCGGTAGATTTTCCAAACTGTGCCGAGCCATTTTGAGTTGATCTTCCATACGATTTCTAACGTGAAACTTTTACCCACAGCTCCTCAGGGAGCGTCTCTCTCACATTCTCGATTTGCGCTGACATAGCGGGCAGTCCCAATTTCTCAAAAATCTTCTGCCATCGTTCTATCTGTCCCTCTTCAACGTAAACAGGGATGAATCCTAAATTGAGATAGGTTTTGACAGCGGGGATACGGAAATCATCGGTATCCAGCATTGAGCATTTGAATCCGTTGTCGCGGAAGTAGATAAGAACAGCGAGCGAGACCCATTTTCCGAGTTTGTGTCCGGTGTGTTCGGCGACAACGCCTACCATGTGGACATAGCCGACATCCTTTTCATCTACAGATTCCCGCCACGCACAGGCAGTGCCAACAGGGATATCCTGATGTGTTGTGAAATAGAGTCCCTCAGGAATGAATACATCTCTGTCGGTAATCTCATTCCTCGTATCTTGGGCGGTGCGTTTCCTGCCCCCAAACGAGTCGCTAATGATATGTGCCCAATGCACCTCATCTCCGTGACGATAGGTTCGCATGCCGTAGCCTGACGGGAGTTGCAGTTCAGGTAAATCTTCTAAATTGGGGCGCACCATTCTGAGCTGTCGTGCCATTCTTTAATTTTTTAATTATACCTTGCGGAAGAATAACGTGGGTTTGAGTATTTGACGCACTTTCCTTATATCCGCCTGCGTGTTTTTGCTTGGGTATTTCTGTGTATTGTTGCAGGCTACGGTTTTTGTATGATATCACTGCCGTAATTATACCATACCTCAAAAATTGATGCAAAACCTTTGCAATATTTTTTAAAAATGTTATAATGGTCATCTATCGGTTGTTAGTTGTGGGTTTCGCTGTATCTGTTTACGAGCAACGTGTCTTGGGGACCTGTAGTTTCGTTAGCAACAAGAGGGGACTGAATTTTTATCGCTCAACCCAACCTACGGGACCATTACTTCTTTAACTGATGGCTGACAACTGACAACTATTAAAAGGGGGAATCCGGTGCAACGACCTATAAAAAGAAGCCCCAATATTGTGATTGTCGGTTTTATGGGCACAGGAAAAACTTCTATTGGAAGACGGCTTTCCTCGCAACTTCGGATGCGATATGTGGATACAGATGATGTTGTTGAACGGGACAGTGGCAGACGCATCAGCGACATCTTCGCAGAAGACGGAGAACCTGCTTTTCGGGAGCTGGAGAGCGAAGCCGTGCGGAAGGTATCGAAACTGCACAACCACGTTATTTCCACCGGTGGCGGTGTCGTCCTGAAAGAAGCCAATATGATAGCGTTAAAGCGAAATGGTATTGTCTTCTGCCTCACAGCAACCGCGAAAGAGATTTACAGGCGGGTCGGACACCAGTCACACCGCCCGTTACTCCAAACCTCTGACCCACTCGCGCAGATCCAGGCGATGTTAACGGAACGGCAGCCCTACTATGCGGAAGCCGATCATACCATCAGCACAACGGGACGTTCCTTTGGTGAAATTATCACTCACATCAAACGCGTGTTCACAAAGAGCGTTAGGAAACTAAAATGACGAAAACCTTACACGTGGAACTCGGGGATAACAGGTATCCGATCGTTGTTGGGACAGGACTTCTCAACAGTGTTGGGGAACTGCTCACACCCGTTATGAAATCTAATAAGGTTCTCATCGTTTCGGATACTTATGTCAAAACGTGCTATCTGCCTGTCGTTCTAAAGAGTCTCGAAGATGCTGGGTTTGGCACCTACACAATCGAAGTCCCCGGTGGCGAAGAGAGCAAATCACTGGCGCAGTTCTCCCGGATACAGGATAGTTTGGTGGAACACCAACTTGATCGGGGTTCACTAATCATTGCTCTCGGTGGGGGAGTCATCGGCGATGTGGCTGGATTCGCTGCAGCCGTGTATATGCGCGGTATCCCTTACGTTCAGATTCCTACGACGCTTCAAGCACAAGTCGATGCAAGCGTCGGCGGTAAGACAGCGATTAATCACCCAAAAGGGAAAAACCTCATCGGTGCGTTTCATCAACCGAAGTTGGTGGTCATTGATGTAGATACACTCAAGACTTTGCCGCAGCGCGACATCCGAGCAGGACTTATCGAAGTTATCAAAATGGGTGTTATCCGCGATGAACCGCTGTTTGAAAGGGTTGAAAAAAATCTGGAGGCTATTTTAAACTTAGACGACGCAACCCTAATTGAGGTTATCTCACAGGCGTGTGTCAACAAGGCAGAAATTGTCGCGAAAGATGAAAAAGAAAGTCGGCTGCGGATGGTACTGAACTATGGACACACCTTTGGACACGCCTTGGAAGCCCTGACGCATTACAACAGGTATCGACACGGCGAAGCCGTTTCTATCGGTCTGAATTGTGCTGCGCAGTTGGCTGTCAATTTAGGGATGTTCGCTGAGACCGATTTTCAACGGCAACGCACCCTCTTAAAGCGTGCGAAATTACCGATCGCTTTTCCAAACGATCTCATCCCAGAGGCGTTATGTGATGCGATGTATTTAGACAAAAAGACGTTAGGGGGTAAACTCCGCCTCATCCTGCCGACGCGTATTGGAGACGTCGTTATCCGTGACGATATAGACGATCGGCATGTTCTACAAGCGATTGCGCAATGTTTTTAAATGGTTATCAGTGCGGGTTGCTACGCAACCCTTTCAGTTTTCAGCGCAACTATTGAGGAATATAACACTTATGTCAAAAACAATTCAATGTGTAGTTGTCTGCTTGGTTTTATGCGTTAGCCTTGCATTCAGCCAAGGACTTTCGCCACCCTCGAACGTCACGGCAATGGATACACCCAACGACGACGGCAGCAGCGTCACCATTAAGTGGAATGCCGCACCGGAGGATAGCGGTATCAGCGGGTATCAAATCCTACGTCGGATTGCGGGTGGGGGTCTCGAAGAAATTGGCGAGATGTTACCCGCTGGAGCAACGTCCTACGTTGATGCCTCTATCGAAAAAGGAAACGCTTACGCCTACATCGTGCGTGCCGTGAGCGAAACAGAGGCAACAGTGGATTCTGAGGAAACCGCCCCCGTTAAAGGGACGGGTGAATGGTTTCACACCGGCAAACTTCCACTGTTCGTTACAATGATAGTTTTTTCGATCGCGATTATGGTGAGCATTTATCACGCCCGTAGTGGTCACGAGGTTTTCATTCGACGGATTCCGGGACTTGAAGCGGTAAACGAAGCGATCGGCCGCGCGACAGAGATGGGACGCTCAATTTTGTATGTCCTCGGGCTTGGGGATGTGAGTGTACCCGCCACCATCGCGAGTATGAACATTTTAGGACAGGTGGCTCGCCGAACTGCCGATTATGAAACGCCCTTGCACGTGCCGTGCAACGATCCGATCGTGATGAATGTCGTGCGTGAGATGGTAAAAGCCGCGTATCTCAACGAGGGCCGTCCCGATGCCTATAATGAGGAAAATATCTTCTTCCTCACCGACAGCCAATTCGCTTACGCCGCGGGTGTGGACGGGATAATGCTACGAGAGAAACCGGCAGCGATATTTCTACAAGGTACTTTTTATGCTGAATCGCTTATCCTCGCGGAAACCGGGAATTCTATCGGGGCAATCCAGATCGCAGGGACAGATTCTGAACATCAACTCCCCTTCTTGATCACAGCGTGTGATTATACTCTGATTGGCGAAGAACTCTACACTGCAAGTGCTTACCTTTCTAAAGAACCGATGCTCCTCGGTAGTATCAGGGGACAGGATTGGGGAAAAGTGGCTATCTTCGCTACAATCGTGCTGGGTGTAATTCTTGAACTCGCGGGTATCAATTGGATCACAACACTCTTACAGCGGGTAAGTTAGGAGATTTTATGCGACGACAAGTTCCCTTAGTTCTCTGTTTTGTTTTCGGGATTGTGATGATCTTCACACAGTTTATCCCGCATTCGCTTTCCCAAGGTCTTCACCAAGAGGTGAGACAGTGGTACTTCATCATCTTGCCCTTCGCGCTTGTGTTCAGTACAATCGCATTTATCCGAACACACGTCATGCGTATTCGCCGTCGCACGGAACATTGGCAGTATAGTTTTATTATATTTATAGGTATCCTGATGATGATCGTGATAGGTGTGCCCTTTGGACCGCAACATCATGTTTTTGAGTGGTTATTCAATAATATCCAGGTCCCTATGGATGCAACGATGTTTTCGCTGCTCGCTTTCTTTATTGCCTCGGCAGCATACCGAGCTTTTCGGGCGAGAACGCTTGAGGCGAGTTTGCTATTGGTTACGGCTCTGATTGTCATGCTCGGAAATGTGCCAGTAGGCGATCTGATGTGGAACACCGTATTTGCTTGGCTGCCTTGGGAGGATGCTACCTCAAGCATGAAACAGTGGATTTTGGATAATCCGAATCTTTCGGCAAGACGCGGGATTATCCTCGGTATCAGCCTCGGTGTTATTTCACAATCTATCCGAATTATATTGGGAATTGAACGCTCGTACCTGGGAGGAGGGGATTAACAGATGCTTGAGAAATTGATGAGCATAGACCGGCGGATTATCTTTATTCTTGTGGCGTTGGCGGTTATCCTACCAACTTTGATCCCCGTTAGCATGCCGATTTCAGTATCGGAACCCACACAAAAACTTTACGATTACATTGAAACTATCCCAGCGGGCGGAACCATTATATTGGTTTTTGACTATGGTCCCGCTTCCTTAGCAGAACTGAATCCGATGGCAAGAGCCGTCATGAAACAGTGTTTTGCTAAAGATATAAGGGTCATCGGTCTCACGCTTTATGCAGTCGGGACAGCCATGGGAAATACATTGATTCAAGAGGTCGTGGAAGAAACAGGGGCGGTTGATGGCGAGGACTACGTTTTCTTGGGGTATCGCCCCGGAGGTGCTTTAGTTATTCTTGGCATGGGAACGGACATCGCCAGTGTGTTTGACACGGATTACAACGGAAAACCGCTCTCGGAAATCCCGATGATGCAAAATGTCACCAACTACGATCAAATTGATCTTCTCGTCGATTTGTCTGCTGGGAGTCTCACGGAAGCATGGATTACCTACGCGAACGTGCAATTCAATCTACAGATCGCTGCAGGGGTCACAGGTGTGATTATTTCTCAGATGTATCCGTATTTGCAAACTGGGCAATTGATCGGTCTGATTCCGGGGATTGCGGGTGCTGCGGAGTATGAACGCCTCATAGAGGCACCGGCAAAAGGAACGCTATGGATCAACATTGAATCATTTGTACACCTATTAATCATAGGGTTAGTCGTTATTGGGAATATTGCTTTCTTCATTCAGCGACGGCGAGAGGAGTAAATTGATGGAAAAAATTATTGGCATCTGGATCGCAGCATTTTTGACCCTCTGTATCTACAGTTTTCTATACCGAGATAACCCATTTTACCGGTTTGCGGAATACCTTTTTGTAGGTGTGTCCCTTGGATACAGTATTGTGCTTAACATCCATCAAGGATTTATCCCATTCGCGTGGCAGCCTTTCTCGGCGGCGCTGACAGGGGACTCACTCACCGGTCTCATAAAGTTGATTCCTATCGCCATCGGCTTGTTGTTTTTCGCCGGATTGTCGCCGCGGCAGACATGGGTGATTCGGTACCCCAGTGCCATTCTTATCGGTGTGACCTCAGGTCTTGCGATTCCGAATGTGCTACAAGCAAATATTTTTGAGCAGACACGCGGGACGGTTGAACCTTTTGCAGCTATTAATGCAGGAACTCTCTCTACTGGCGGAATTCTTGAGGCAGTTCTCATGGTCATTGGGGTCGTTTGTACACTTACCTATTTTTTCTTTTCCATAGAACACCGAGGTCCCGTTAAGTGGATTTCAAAAGTCGGTATCGCCTTTCTCATGATAGGGTTCGGTTCTGCGTTCGGAAATACAGTCATGGGACGTGTTGCGCTCTTAATTCAACGCGTCGATTTCCTACTAAACGACTGGTTTGGCACAATCTTTTGACGACCTTAGTTTCTGTCCTCCTGTCCGCTTGATATGGACGGATTGAGGCTGACACGAATTAACCAGAGCGCGTAAGTCAAGCATCGCGCTGGGCTGGATATACGGAATCGCGAGCGCAGCTCGCTCCTACAGACAAAATCAGCCTTACCGAACCGCAAGGAAAAATTAAAAAATGAAAATTGGATATAGCACATGGGGGATGCCCACGGTTCCCATAGACACTGCTCTCTCCCATCTCGCCAGCCTCGGATACGATGGCGTTGAACTCACCATTATCCCACGCTTTACGACTGAACTTAGCGTGCTTGATGCCGCAGAGCGGAAACGGATCGCATCCCTGTTCCAACAGCATAACTTGGCACTGCCAGCAATCGCGGCGCATTCCAGTCTATTGGAAGTAGATCCGGAAGCCCATGCGAAAAATATGTGGCGGTTAAAAGGCGGTGTTGATTTGGCAGTTGAACTCGCGCAAGGGGACGAACCGCCCGCTGTCAATACGACACCGGGTGGAAAGCCGGAAGAATGGGAGATCAAAAAAGATTTCCTCGTAGAACGCGTGGGAGAACTCGTTGATTACGGGGCATCGCGCGGTGTCATCATCGCTATGGAACCCCATGTGGGTGCGATTATCGATACACCTGCGAAGGTGCTTGAACTCCTCGAAATGGTCAATTCACCGTATCTCAAAGTTAACTTCGACATCAGCCATTTCGATATTATCGGTATGCCGACGGAAGAGACGGTGGCAGCGTTAGCACCCGTATCAGCGCATACACACGTCAAGGACCAGCGCGGCACTGCACCCGACCACGAATTCCTCATCCCCGGGGAAGGTCCCTTCGATTATGTTGATTATCTCAAGCGGATGCAGGCGCACGGTTATGACGGATTCATTACTGCCGAAGTGAGTTTCATGGTGCAAGCACGCGAAAACTACGATCCGCTCGCCGCCGCGACACTCTCTTACGAAACATTGGCGAACGCTTTTGAAGAAGCCGGAATTGAACGAGGATAACGATGGAAACCACCCCGAACATCCTTTTGCTCATGACAGACCAACAGCGTTGGGACGCGATGAGTTGCAGTGGCGATTGGGTCCAAACCCCACATTTGGATCGGATTGCCAGTGAAGGTATCCGATTCACGAATTGTGTCACCACATCACCCGTCTGTATCCCCACGCGCCTCAGTCTGGCGACAGGTTTATATCCCCATAACACCCACGTCTGGAACAATATGAATCACCAGATGCCTGCCGAAACCCCGACATGGATGCAAGCCGTGCGTGATGCGGGCTATCGGACAAGTCTTTTCGGTAAAACGCACCTCCATCCCCACAGCGGCGATCTGCGCGAACGTGAAGGCTTAATGAACGCTTATGGGTTGGACGACGTAAACGAAATCGGTGGACCACGGGCAAGCGCGAAGGTACTGTCCCACATGACGGCTATGTGGGAGGAAAAGGGGATATGGGAGGGGTACCGCGCCGATTATCGTGAGCGGTTCAGCACGAAACCGCATCTCGTCCGCTCTTCGACGCTTGGCTTTGAAGATTACGCCGATGTCTACGTCGGACAACAAGCGAAGCAATACCTCCAGAACTATGAACGGGAGGAACCTTGGTGCTGTTGGGTGAGTTTCGGTGGACCGCATGAACCGTGGGATACGCCTGAACCTTACGCCAGCATGTACGACCCTGCGGACATGCCGCCAGCGATCCCGCGTCCATTTGCGGAAACACGTCCCAGAGGACATTTGGACAGGCTTATGCAGCGGGTGAACCTGACGTTTGAACCCGGTGAAATTGGAAGGCTCCGAGCGAATTACGCCGGCAACGTAACGCTCATTGATGATCAGATCGGGGAGATTCTCGACACAATCGAGGCACGCGGCGAACTCGAAAACACAATCATTGTCCACACCTCCGACCACGGTGAAATGAACGGAGACTATGGACTCATCTATAAGAGCAACTTCCTCAACGGTGCCGTTCGGATCCCGCTGCTCGTTCGAACGCCTGATACATTGAGGTTACAAACCCCTCCCACAGGAACAATTTGTGAGAGTCCAGTCGAATGGATGGACATCGGGCCCACGCTTGTTGAATTGGTGGGGGGTGAGTTAGGGCATCGTCAATTCGGGAAATCGTTGTGTCCGGTATTGACGCAACCTGAAGCGACACATCGCGACTTCGCAATTTCCGAGATAGAAGGCGAGATTATGTTACTCAGCAAGGAATGGAAGGCGGCTCTCAATGCTGATGGCGAAGTTTACCTTTTATTTAATGTCCAAAACGACCCGAATGAGATACAGAACCTCGTCGGTAGACCTGAAGTTGCGGATATTGAAACGGCGTTGCGCCTGCAAATTTTAGAAAGACTCATGCAGACGCAACTGGAAAAACCGTTTCGTCAATAAAAGAACCGAATGACTTCTTAGGACAGGGTGATTAACTTGCGGAAAAATGAGAGCTGAAATCGCCCTGTCAAAAAACAGATTACCCTTCCTTTTGTTGTTCCTTAAGACGATGTACTTTACGGACAAGACTGAGCAATTCTTCGTTCCTCATGCTATGTTCCCGAGTCTTTGCATCGATATGCGGTAAGATCCCTTCAAGTGTCTCACGTACAATTTCCAAACTTCCTTCTTGTGCCCAGAAGCTGTCCCGTAAAATTTCGGCGAACTCAGCAACAGAAGCAGCCAGTTGGAACGTAGGTGTTGTCTCTTCAAATGAACCCTTCAGGGCATCTGTAGAGATCGCCGTGTTTACCTCTGTTACGTTCCCTGTGTCGGGATCTTGGTGCCGAATAGAGACGGTCGCGAGTTTGCCATCAGCATCTTCGTGGAGTTTAATTTCGTAAAGTGCAGTGACACTATGCCCCGCACCGACTTCGCCAGCATCTACAGTGTCATTACGAAAATCTTCATGGGCGAGTCGCCGGTTCTCATACCCCAACAGTCGAAACCGACTGACAGTTTCCGGATTAAACTCGATCTGAATTTTAGCATCTTTCGCAATAACTTGTAGTGTGCCAGTCAGATTCTCTACAAAGATACGCTTCGCCTCGTTCAGCGTATCAACATAGGCATAACTACCATTGCCGTCGTTTGCAAGTCGCTCCATAAGGATATCGTTGTAATTCCCCATTCCGAAACCGACCGTTGTCAGTGTTACGCCTTCCTTAACGTAAGTGCGAATCTCTTTGAGAATCGCATCGGAACCGGTTTGCCCAACATTCGCAACACCATCTGAACACAAGATTACGCGGTTGATGGAATTGGGCTCTGAATTCTGAGAGGCGAGTTTATATCCCATCCGCAGTCCTTCCATTGCATTCGTTGCTCCTTCTGTTGCAAGCGCACGAATTGCCGTTAAAATGTGTTCCCTATTCACAATACTGGTATGCGGCAGAACGACTCGAGCATTAGTACCGTAAACGACAATACCCACTTTGTCCTCAGGACGGAGTTGTCCTACGAGCAGCGTTAGTGCTCGTTTTACCAATCCCAACCGATTTTCCAGACACATTGAGCCGGAGACATCAATGACAAAGGTAAGGATCGCATTCTTTCGATCGGTGTCAGGAATAACGCGACCTTGGATACCGATTCGCAGCAATTGAAGTCGCTTCCCTTCGCCAAACTTTGAAGGCGCGCCTTCAAGATGGATAGCGAAGGTCTCGTCGGATGGAGGTGTGTAATTGTAATCAAATGCGTTGACGAATTCTTCGACGCGTATTGCTTCTGATAAAGGAAGGAGTTCATCTCGAAGGAAACGCCGCGTGACACTATATGAAGCGGTATCTACATCCATACCAAACGTCGAAAACGCGTCATCTTCTGTATCGATAAACGGATTGGTGCCTGTGCCTTTAAAGAAGACATCATCATAGACAGCACCGTTTGGTGGGTTCAATGACGGATGCCATTGTGGGACTATTGCATTACCGAGGATCATGTTTTGACGTGCCCTTTTGGACGCGCCACGCGACCCACCGACGTTTTCAACCATTGCGAGTCCAGGCGGACGTTCAAAAGCGACTTTCACCTGATTGACACTGCTTGTGACACCACGACTAACATTAGCCGGTCCAGCAGTGGGCGCAGGTGCTGTCGGTGGAACCGCTCTCGGTCTGATAACCTGAGCATTTTTGAGTGCTTTACGGGTGCCAGGACGTAACGGGACCAGCTCATACAATAACGCTAACTCTGGGACATCATCAGAATAGTGGGTTGACACACTAAATGGGCTCTCTACAATAAACATAAAAATGAAGTGAAGTGCTACTGAAATGAGAAGCGCGCTTGAAAGTCTTTTAATACGCATTGCCTTATACCTCCAAAATCTCTATAGTAGATTGAAAAGTTCCACAGCATTTTACAAATTGTGTAAGCTCTATACACAATACGCAATTTGTGTGCCATTCTCGGAAACACCGAATATCGGCGAATTCTCAAATCATGTATTGAGATACTGCCCGAAATTGTGCAAACGGATTCGTGCTCTGCACAAAATGGGACAGGACTACGAGGGATAAATAGGTAGCAGGTGGGAGGGGTAAGGAATAGGCTTGTGCAGGAAGGATAACGACGAATTATGTGCGTTTTTATGAAATGGGCGGCCCACACGTCCGCCCATGCGAGGAATGAATAGATTATGCCCTGCCGTAAACAGGGATCGCAGCACCGTTGATGACGGCAGCATCGTCGGAAGTCAGGAAACATATTACCTTGGCGACATCGTCAGGGGCTACCCACCGGTCGTGCTCCTCGTCCGGCATGGATTCACGATTCATGGGTGTGTCCATAACGCTCGGCATAATAGCATTGACGTTTACCCCCGAATCCATCACCTCAGCCGCCAAGGATTCGGTCAAGGTCCGGACACCGCCTTTAGAGACACAATAGGCACTGAGTCCCGCCTCACCTTTCAATCCAGCGCGTGCGGAAACGTTGATAATCTTGCCGTAACCGCGTTCCGTCATGTGTGGTATAATTGTCTTGCAACACAGGAACACCGATTTGAGGTTAAGGTTCATCATGAAGTCCCATCTACTCTCTTCAAGTTCAGCGGTTGGAATCCCACCGACAAACCCACCAACGATGTTCACCAATACATCCAGTGAACCGAATTTGGATAAGAATTCCTCGACGGTTTTTTGGACCTCGGCTTCCTCGGTAACGTTCGCGAACAAGAAAGTAACGTCTTCGCTAATTTCAGGATTGTATTCTTTGAAGCGGTCAACTTCATCTTCAAATAGATATGTGACAGCAACACTGTCACCTTGGGCGAGATAGGATTTGGTGACGGCACTCCCTAATATACCTGTGCCGCCGGTGATGAGAACATTGCGGTTCTGTTTTGTCATTTTTAAATTCTCCATTTGGTTTAGTAGTTGTGTATATAACTATAAGTATCAGGGTTATATCAAAAAACAATCTATCAGCGGCAAAATTAACACCAAAACCCAAGCCTGCAACAATACGCAGAAATACCCAAGCAAAAACACGCAGGTGACTCTTAGGAAAGGCACTTGAAATTCTCAACCCACGTTGTTCTTCCGCAAGGTAAAATTAAAAAATAATCCCGATGCCAGGGCGGTTTGGTAGTATCAATTTACCCTTATCAAGACTTACACCCGTGTAGGGATCATTCGCAATGAGCAGATGACCGTCCAGATCGGCATAGTCTACGAGAGGGGTCAAGTGTGCAGCGGCGGTGATGCCGAGTGAACTCTCTATCATGCAACCAACCATGACCAGCAAACCGTGGGCGCGCGCAACACTTATCATTCGGTGTGCCTCAAGCAGTCCACCACATTTGACGAGTTTTATATTGATACCGTCAACACACTCAGCGAGAATCGGAATATCACTTGCGCGCTTGACGCTTTCATCGGCGATAATCGGCAGTTCAGAGTGTTCGCGGACAAACTTGAGTCCTGCCAGATCATTCGGTTTCGTTGGTTGTTCTATCAATTCAACACCATAACCGGCAAGTTCACGAATCTTGCGAACAGCCTCCTTTGGGGTCCATGCTGTATTCGCATCGACATAGATGGGTTTATCCGTGACCTCGCGGAGCTTCTGAATTATTTCAATATCCTGCGGCGTGCCGAGTTTGACTTTCAGGATCGGATACGCTTCAGCATGTCGGGTCTTCTCTGCCATTACTTCGGGTGCATCCAGTCCAATCGTAAACGATGTGCAAGGGGTTTTCTTCGGATTAAGCCCCCAGAGTTGATAGAGCGGAACGCCGAGTTTTTTACCGAGTCGATCATGGAGTGCCATATCAATGGCGGACTTCGCTGCGTAATTGCCGCCGAGCGTTGCTTCAACTGTCTCCATCACATCGTGAATCGCATCGAGGTCTTTGGGAAGTGCCGGCGCGATAATTTCCAACGCGACACGCACCGTCTGAACGGTTTCACTATACAACCGAGCGGGCGCCGCTTCACCGATGCCACCATCAATCACTACAGAAATCACCTGTCGGAACGCGTCTGTCGCACGCCGCGCAATCTTGAACGGATGCTGGAGTTGTAAATCTGTGATGTTAGAGACAATGTTCATTTTTCTACTTTCGGTCATGGTGGGCGGGGTTTGTAACCCCGATTCTTTCGTCTTTCGGTCATGGTAGGAGGGGTTTGTAACCCCGATTCTTTCTGTCATTTTTTTATTTTTCGTTATGGTGGGCGGGGTTTGTAACCCCGATTCTTTCGGTCTTTGTCTAATGGGAAGAATTCGCTTGCCTCTCTTTTAAGTAGACCATAAACCGCTTTTGTTTTTCTATCGGAATTTCTCCAGCCCCCTTCAGGAAAGTCCATGCCCCGAAAAAGATCGCATGCACTTCCGAAACGGTGGAAGCATTCGGATGATTCAAAGATTTGATTTCAAGTGTCATCGCCATTTTGTTCGTCTGCTGGATTTCAGGAGTCGTTCTGTCTTGAAGGGTAACAATCGGGGTCTCATAGAGACTCCGATTGAACTGTTCAAGTATCCGCTTGAGAAACGTCTCTGTCCCCTGATTGCCTCGGTAGTGTGCCGCTACCACAATGGGTTGTTCTTTATCCCATTCCGCGTGATTGATTTGCAAATAGTATCCGCTCTCCTTGATGGCGTTAACCTTCTCTATCCGTTTTTGCACAGGCATTTTTGACTTAGCAGTATAAATATTATAAACCTTTGCCCCGGCAAGTTTCAACATCTTTTCCAACGTTGTGAGAAGCTCTTGGGTCTCAGGCGTATCCGTTTTTGAATCGAGAACGATGACAGTAGCGGCAAACGCACCGTCTGCAATCGGATGAAGTCCGATATCAGCAACTGTTGCGTGATTCGGTTGAATGTGAATCCTGCGTTGGTCGGGGTAATAGCCTGCCTTAGAAATGTGGAGTGTTGTTTCGCCGAAATCCTTCAATTCAGAGCCTGCTGTGATGAAAAAGTGTCCCTCGGTATCCGTGACTGCTGTCAATCCTGAATCGGTTTGTAATCGCACGTCTTGAAGCGGTTTTTTACTTTTCCCCTGCGGGTTGATGGGGTGGGTGTTGGGAAGGTTGTGAGAAACTTGACCTTGCACAATCGCGCCATCAATGTTCGCGAAGTGAATCGTCAACGACTGACGTGTCTGTTGATATGAGACTTCCACCGTTGCTGTGCCCGGCGCATCGGGCGCGTATAGATAAAACTGTGCTGAACTGTTCTTTGAGAGTCGACGATCCGCTGCGAGCATCCCGTTTGATGTTTGTGCGTAGATCGGTTCGTCGTCAGCAATTGGCATTCCCTCACTGTCCCGTGCAGTTACAGAGATACCGACGTAACTTTTTCCATCAGCAGGGAGGGTATCTGTCCACGCCGTGAGGTCCAATACTTGGGCAGGCGGTGCCACCTTAAACCATTGCGGCGAGGGGAGACTGTGATTCCCATAATAGTTCACTAAGTCAGTCTGGACAAGATGCACACCGTTCGATAAGGGGTTATCAACGGAGATAGTAATCAGATCTGTCCCGCGATCGTAGGAATATGGGACATCCACATTATCAATCTTGACACGGATGGAGTCCGTGAAGACCTGTTGACGTTTGAGCATCCACGCTCCTCGCTCATGGAGTCCGTCCATCACCTGAATCTGGAGGCGCGGCGTTTTCGTCTGGATGACGGAGGCGTGTTGTGGCTCGATCAGCACACCTTTTGGAAACCCGCCTTCAACATAGCGAGCAAGCCCAAGAAAGTAGCCGTAGGCTTCCCTTCTCAGATAGTCGTCCTCCTGCAATCTTACTTCTTCTTCTGGGTTTGAGAGAAAAGATGCCTCACATAACACCGCTGGACATTCTGTCAATCGCAGGACCCCAAAACCGGAAGTCGTTATTAATTTATCCGAATAAAGTCCCGATGCAGGAGAAGTGGGCAATTGGAGTGCGTCTGAGACGCCCTGCTGGACATACCGAGCGAGGTCGAGACTCTGGCGTGAGTCATCCGCATCGCCATGATACCAAGTAGAGGTGTAGTTAACTTTCGGATTATCAATCCCGTTATGGTGTAGTGAGATGAAAAAGTCGGCACTATTTTCGTTGGCAATTGCACTGCGCCTCGACAGACTCACATAGGAATCGTCAACGCGCGTCATGATGACGGTAACCCCGACTTTCTGTAACATCTCGCGTAAATGGAGTGCGACCCGTAGGTTCGCCTCGGCTTCGCGAACGCCTGTGGGACCCCGTTTGTAATCTGGGACGTGTGCTTGTCCGCCGTGTCCGGGGTCCAAACAAATTTTGAAACCTTTGAGATGCCGGGTATAAGGGGGAGGTTCAAAGTGAAATGAAGCCTGCTGTTCCACAGGGGTCTGGCGTTGAGAACAACCCACAAACAACAGAAAAATCAAAAGGATTTTTAATTTTTCCTTGCGGTTCAATGAGGCAGGTTTTGGCATTTGGGGTGCCTTTCCGTATATCCACTCTCCAAATGTAAAGCAAAGACAAATTATGCCATTTAAGGCATAATTTCATTACGAGTTGCGCGTTCTGGTTTTTTAATTTTTCTTTGTCACTGACGGTTGGTGGCTGACCGTTGGCTTGTTCGGCGTGATTTCGGACGACCCAAGATCTCCGAAAGAATAATGCCTTGACGAAAAGTTTGCGGCGATAAGTTCAGCAGGGAGGTCCCGGGGACGGACCGAATTCTAGTCGGGGATTCCACAGGCACTGGCGGCGGTTGCGGTTCTTCGACCTGTTCCGATTCAGGACGCGCTGGCGCTTCGGCAACTACGGGTGGGGTCTCCTCTTTTTCGTCCTCCTGCAGAATCATCTGCTCCAGTTGTGTCTCAAACGGAAAGTCTTCCATGAAAGGCGGGGGTGTATCGTCGTTCTCCGACATCGCACGCTCGTCCCCTTTTCTCTCCGCATCCCGTTGTTGTGCTTTCCGTCGACGCGCATTGCTCAAGATAGAGATCAGTAGCACGATAATCAGCGGTGCCAGCATCTGAATGATACTTTCCATTTTTTAATTTTTCCTTGCGGTTTTTCTAATTTTCCTTGCGGTTCGGTTAGCGGGCATAGGGTTTTAATATTGCTTTCCGTATACCCGCTTTCCACTTCGTTTCAAGCTACGCGCTTTTTCTAAAAAGTGTGCTAAAATCCGTAAAGGTATTGACAACTTTAGAACACTTCCTAACTTTAGAACACTTCGCAACTCTACAGAGACTTTAAAACTTCCCGACGACTGACAACTGACAACCCTTTTACGAAAATCCGAGTGAGTGTGCAGACCGCGTTGTGTCTATCTCTTGCGTGCCACCGGGTGAAGCGATGGATTGACGCATCTCTGTATCCGCAAGGATATTACGGAGTTCATAATACGTCATCACGCTCATCCGCTGGGAATCAAAGGTGTCCGAGATGGCAAGTGGTACCTCCGCTTCTGCCTCAATCAGCTTGACGGTCATCTCTTCGACCAACGCTTTATTCTCTTCCTCTTCTGCTTGTGCGCGTGCGCGAAGTTCTTCAGCTTTCGCACGTGCGATCTTGAGTTCAGCCTGTGCTTGGTCGGTCTGTAATTTCGCGCCGACATTCTCACCGACATTTATATCGGCGATGTCGATAGACAAAATTTCAAAAGCAGTTCCCGCAGCTAAGCCCTTTGCGAGCACCGTCTCTGAGATGAGCACCGGGTTTTCCAAGACTTGCTTGTGGCTCCCTGATGAACCGATCGTCGTGATAATCCCTTCGCCAACCCTCGCACGGATTGTATCTTCAGTCGCACCGCCGACGAGTCGGTCGATATCGGCTCTCACCGTAACACGCGCTTTCACGATTAACTGGATACCGTCACGGGCGACAGCCGTAATACCGATACTCGGATCATCTCTACTGGGAATGTCTATAATCTCAGGCGTAACACTAACTTGAACGGCTTGCAAGACATCTCGACCTGCCAAGTCAATTGCAGCAGCTTGCGCGAAACCGAGATCGATGTTGGCTTTATCGGCGGCAATCAGTGCCGATACGACACTCGAAACGCGTCCGCCAGCAAGGAAATGGGCTTCCAGATCGTCAAGTGATAGATTTAAGCCTGCTTTCGTTGCGTTGATCTGAGGTTCTACAATCGCCGTGGGGGGAACACGCCGCAAACGCATCGCAACGAGATCAAAAATCCCAACCTTCACACCTGCTGCAATGGCAGTAATCCAGAGACCGATCGGAACGAGCCAACTAATAATAATGATAAACAGGATAAGCAGGACAGCAATAATTGCGACCATTGTTGGTGCCATGTTTACGATTCCTCCGTATTAACGTTCAAGTTTCCTTCACGGAACGCGCTTGCCAAGGAACGCGGGACTTGCGCTTCCGCTTCAACGACTTTCGCACGCATCTCTTGGACGCTTGCAGTCATCTCCTGCTTCCGAGCGACTGCCATAGCACGCCGCTCTTCTGCTTTTGCTTGTGCCACGACCAAGTCTGCCTCGGCTTGCTCCGCTTGGAGTTCCGCACCGATATTTTTGCCAACGTTGACATCGGCAATATCAATAGAAAGGATTTCAAAAGCGGTTCCGGCATCAAGTCCACGGTCAAGCACCGTTTTCGAGATAATATCTGGGTTTTCAAGCACATCTTCATACGTTTCAGAGGCACCGATTGCGCTGATAATCCCTTCACCGACACGCGCGATAATCGTTTCTTCGCCCGCACCGCCAACCAGCCGATTGATGTTCGTACGCACCGTAATACGCACGGTGGCTATCAATTCAACGCCATCTAAAGCGAGTGCACTGATTTTCGGGGTCGTGATTACCCGTGGATTGACGCTGACCTGGACTGCCTCAAAGACATCCCGTCCAGCCAAGTCTATCGCAGCGGAACGTTGAAAATTCAACTCAATTCTCGCTTTATCTGCGGCGATGAGCGCACTGACAACATTGAGGACGTTACCCCCCGCAAGGTAATGCGCTTCTAATTCAGCCGTCACGACTTTCAATCCAGCCTTGTGTGCACTGATTAATCCCTTCACAATAACATTTGGGTTCACGCGTCTGAGGCGCATCCCGATCAAGTCAAAAATTCGGAGCGGGACGCCCGCTGCAACAGCGGCAATCCACAATCCAACGGGGACGAACCAAAAGAACACGATAACAAAAATTAGGACAACAAGGGCAATTCCCCCTGTAAATAGATCCACCATATCTGCCTCCTACTGTAAACTACGAACGACCACACGACTGCCTTCTACAAAAATTACTTCAATTTCGGTCTCTGCCGGAACAAATTCGCCTTGCGTGACAATATCGACACGGTTTCCGCTGATAAGCGCAGCCCCTGCGGGACGCAGCGGGGTCAATGCCTTACCCGACTTCCCAACTAAACTCTCCAATTCCGATGGGGGTGCGTGAAAACCCTCTGCCTTATTTTGCGTTTTTCCCAAGATAAAGGTTTTACCGGCAGGCGTTGCACGCATGACGGATAACCCTACGATCGCCAGCGGTATAACGCCTATCAGCGTTGCCCCCGTATAAGTGAGAGCCGTCTGGAATCCGAATTTCCACCAAGCGATCCCGACACCTATCAATATAAGCAGAACCCCCGGCACCCCTGCTGCTCCAAATCCAGGAAGGATGAGTAACTCAATGAATACTAACAGGATTCCAATGCCTATCAGGAAGATGAGAAACCACATCATCTTTTAATTTTTCCTTGCGGTTCGGTCAAATCGACCCAGCAAAAAATTAATCATCTTCAACGGCTTCTACGAACACCTTGGGACCTTCCACACTTACGACTTTGACGGTGCTATCTTGTGCGATGAAATCGCCAACGGTGACGACATCCACTCTGTTATTGGCGATGCGAGCCGTGCCAGAGGGACGCAAAGGCGTTAGGGCGGTCCCAGATTGTCCGAGATACGCCTGAAAATCCTCCGAACTCGACGAGTGATACCCCATTTGGGTATCCATCACTGTTGACAAAGCAAGTCTCCGAAACAGCTGCGTCTCAGGAAGCAGGAAAGCCGCGAGAATCACCAGTCCACCACTCAAGATTACAGAGACGGAGAGCCACATCACCGCCGTCCGGAACTCATACGCCTTGTCGAAAACGAAGAAGACGCTCCCTAACATCAATGTAATGCCGAGAATACCAGCAACACCGAAGCCGGGGATGACGAAGACCTCTACGGCGATAAGTCCAAGACCGATCAGAAAGAGTAGAAATGCCCATTCTGCACCGATTTTCGTTAGCATGTGTCCACCGAAGAAAAGTCCGACACACAGTAAACCGAGGAATCCGGGGATACCGAAACCGGGTGTCCGGATCTCTATAAAGATACCCAGGATTCCCAATGAAAGGAGAAGCGAACTGATGAGGGGATTCGTGATAAAGAAAACGATCCTATCGGCAAGTGTCGCCTCGACCTCGGTAATACGCGCGCCTGCTAACGTTTTGAGACGGTTAATTTCTGAAATACCAATATCCTGCTGTCGTTGTGCAATGCCATCTTCTGTGAGCGGCAGTTTGGTCCCATCAACCTCGACAATCTCGTATTGTGCCAATAGTTCCGTGAGGGTTTCGGCTTGTGCGTCTACGAACGCGTATTCTAATGCCTGTTGCGTCGATAACGTGAGCAGTTTTCCTTGGGCACAGAGGATTTCCATCTCCTCGCCCTCTTCTTCACGCGCAATGTATTCTTCGGGGAGGAGTTTGATAATCTGACCGTCTGTGAGTTTTACGAGGACGAGTTCTTTGTCTACCATCGCTTCAGCAATATCCGGGTTTCGGTTCTCGCGTTCTGCCGTCGCACGAATGGTTCCCTGAATATAAGAGATTGCCTTTTCTCCGACCTCTTGTCCTTGAATATTAACGGGCGCGGAATCCCCAATCGTTCCGCCCGAAGTCATAACAATCTGATTACAAGCGATAGAAATCATCGCTCCGGCAGATATAGCCTGTCGATTGACAAAAGCGATTGTTGGAACTTGTGTATCCTGGATAGATCGGATGATATTCACAGCGGAATCTACCCTGCCGCCCGGTGTGTCCACATCGAAAACAATAGCGTCGGCACCCGCCATCTCTGCTGTTTGGATGCCGTCACTGATATAGGTCCCGAGTCCGCTCCCGATCTCGTTCCGAATGTCAATCACGTAAACCAGCGCGGTGTCCTGCGCGGACAGCGTGCTATTCATGAAAAGGCATCCTATTAAAGAAAGAAGCATGTAAATTGGAAGATGTGTTTTACGTCCCATGAAAACCACTCCCTATTTTGACTTTTGTTGGGTACTGATGTTGTATCTTGCGACGCTAAAATGCTTTTGGCATAATAATTTAGACAATTGACACTTCATTTAATTATACCTGAAGACGACGGTAAACGTCAAGACGATTTGCAATTCAATCCGATGTGAACTCTTCTTGAATCCATGAATGGAGGACATGGTTCAGGATTAAATGCACATCCTCAACCGGACCGTATCGGTCACTGTCTACTATGACGTTCACATCGCAAATCGTTGCCAATGCCCCGCCACCGAAGCCACTCCACCCGATTGTTTGACACCCAATCTCTTTGGCGTGTCGCAGGGCTCGGAGCACATTCTCTGAATTGCCGCTCGCACTGATACCGATAACGACATCACCCGGATTCACAAGATTTTTGAGTTGTTCGACGAAGACATCTTCGTAAGATACGTCGTTTGACCACGCCGTCATTGTTGCGACGTTATCCGTTAAACTCATAACACGAAAACGGGGTTTGCCGGGGACACTCGTGCCTTTTCCTAAGTCACAGGCGATATGTGATGCTGTAGAGGCACTGCCACCGTTACCAATCACAAAAATCTGCTTTTCGGCGTAATATGCCTCCATGATAACATCTATAGAACGCCGCACATCTGCCACTGTGAGTCGCTCTAAAACACCTTGTAAGTGCGAAATATAACTTTGAATTCTCTCCATCTTGATTTTTTAATTCCCTTTCTATGATTTTCAGACGACTAATGCGACGGCGGCGAGGTCCCCCAAGGCGTCACCTAATTGGGCAGGCGCGATATGAACCGCTTCTGCGGGACGGGTCATAGCGAAATTTGAAACCGTCTCCCGAATCGGGTCGAGCAAGAGATCGCCAGCAGCAACTGCGATAGTGCCGAGTAAAACGATGTCGGGGTTCAAGATATTGACCAAATTTGCGATACCCCACCCCATGTAATATGCTGTCTCCTGAACGAGTTCCAATGCTAAAGCGTCACCCGTGCGCGCCGCCGCCAGGACGTGCTCTGACTTGATAGCTTCAATCCGTTCATCGGCAAGTGCTAACAGTGCCGTTGGCGACTTTCCACTTTTTCGGTGCTTTTGTATTGCAGCCTGTGCGCGGCGTGCGATAGCAGGACCCGAGCAGAGTGCCTCGAGACATCCTCGTTTTCCACAGCCACACCGCGGTCCATTTGGCAGAAGTATCTGATGCCCTACCTCACCGGCACTGTCATTGGCGCCGTGGTAGACCTGTCCGTCGATAACAATACCACCCCCGATGCCTGTGCTCATCGTCATATAGAGGACGGCACTGTAGCCGCGTCCACCCCCGAACCTGAACTCTGCGAGTGCACTCGCATTCGCGTCGTTCTCAATTATCACCGGCACTTGGAATTCGGATTTCAACAGTGCTTTCAGCGGTAGCGCGTCCCAGCCGGGTAAGTTCGGCGGCGAGTAGACAACGCCAGTCTTCGTATCCAACGGCCCCCCGCAACTCACACCTATCGCTGAAATAGAGGTCTGTTCCAAGCCGACTTGATTGACGACCTCACGCACCATATCAAACAGCAAACCGATCGCATATTCCGGTCCCTTTTCTGAATGCGTCGGTTTACGCACCTTGCCGAGGATATGTCCGGTCTTATCAGCGACAACCGTCGCGAGTTTCGTCCCACCGATGTCTATGCCGACAACATGTTCCTTCATAAGCGGGCTTTCCTATAGGCACAGGTTGAAATAAAATAGAGTCTATAACTGATAATTCAATGCGCGCAGTGCAGGGTATATCTGTTGATATGCTTTCAACTTCTCATCGTAACGCTGCGTGAACGCCTCACGTGGATAATACACATCGCGCGGCGTAACCAACGCATCGACCGCCGATTCAACGGAATCATACTTGCCTATGGCTGTGCCGGAAAGGATGGCAGTGCCGAGACAGACACCTTCCGATATATCCAGGGCAATCACCTTTTTCCCAAACATATCGGCTTTGAGTTGGAGCCATTTTTCAGATTTCGCACCGCCGCCGATGGCACGCACTTCGTTTATCACAACCCCAGCGTCTTGAAGCATCGCGAGATTCTGTTTAATTTCGTAACTAATGCCTTCCAGAATCCCTTTGATAAGCTCGCCTTTCGTCGTCGAAAGCGTCAACCCGACAATAGCGCCTTTCGATTCGAGATCGAGATGCGGCGTGCCTGAACCGGTAAAGTGGGGCAGCACCATGGCTGTCCCAGGCGCGTCAGGGAGCGCCTCCATCAGTAAATCGTAGACGTCGCGTCCCTCTGCGTCTGCTTGCGCCACCTCTGCTTGCGCGAGTGTATCTCTGAACCACCGAAGCACAACGCCACCACTGGATACAAATCCCAATGTGACATACAATCCATCGACAACGTGCGGATAACAGGCGAAATTCCCATCTATCATGTCTTGGTTGATGACGGGTTCCGTGAAAGCGGGTGCGATACATTCGACAGTGCCGGTTGCGTCCATCACCTCACCGCTCCGAATAATCCCCGCCCCTAAAGCACCGCACGGTTGGTCATGTCCACCCGTAACGCATACCACACCTTGTGGTAGACCGAGTTCATCGGCGACTTTGGAACTCACCTCACCTATTGGTGTGCCTGATGGCGCAGCGTCTGGAAAGAGTGCTGCATCTACATCTGCCAAACCCAGCATTTTTTCTGACCAACCCTTGTCGATAATATCGAATGCCATCGTGCGTGCAGCGAGAGAGTAATCCACCACAGGCGAAACACCGAGTTTGAAATAGACGAAATCCTCGAAGCCGAGGAATTTCCATACCTGTCGATAGAGGTCGGGTTGCTGCTCCTGCATCCAGATGAGTTTCGCCAAGGTATGAATATCACTCATCGGCATCCCAGTGATTTGCATCACCTCTAAAGGTGTTATCTGTTGTTTCAATCTATCGCAGATGCCGGTTGTCCGAGCATCGAAAGTAGTGATGGCGTTCGCCAGAATCTGTCCATCGGCGGATACGGGTGTTACCGCTTCACCCTGTGAAGCGACACTGATTGCCTCAATTGGATCGGATTTCGTTTGTGCTGCAACCTGTTGGATACCAGCGGATATATTTTCCCAGACGACGTTCGCGTCCAGTTCCGACCAGCCGGGTTGCGGGTGGATCAACGGATACTCGCCATACGCCTGTGCGAGCGTCGTGCCATCCTCGCGAAAGGCGATAACCTTGCACCCCGTTGTTCCAACATCTATGCCCAAAAGACTCATTGTTTTCTTCCTTTTCTTTTCATACGGGATGGGATTATCATATAATTGATTGCACATTAATGCAAGCATTTGTTTTCGGTTGGTAGGGCCATTTAATTTTCCACCAGGATACACTCAAAGTCGCTGCCCCCCTGATAAGGGGGGATATGGGGGGTTGAGGGATTTAGGGGGTTTTTCCATACAGAAATGTTAAAACTGAATAGTTCTATTCGGTTGGTTGTTGGAAACTACAAGGTTATGAAAATTTCATAGTAAGTGTTTACGAGAGGGGCTGTGTAATCCTTTCAAAACATAGGCGTGGTATAGGTTTAGAGCCGTTTGGAGGGTATTCCATCTTTTTAGGTTTACTATGAAATTTTAAAATTGGGACTCGATTCCGATCCCTTGAAAACCCAGTCGTGGTATGGGTTTAGAGCCACTTTGAAAATTTCCTGATTTTTGGGTTTACTATGAAAAGATTTTTTGTTGAAATAAATATAACATATTGATGGGTAATCACGTTAAAATGTTCCAATAGTGTACCATTTGGTAGGGAACAGCTGTCGGTAGAAAACCCAGTAGCCGTAAGGGGCTATAGACCATTTTTCCTCATCCCTCCGTTTTGAAAAAAGCAATTTGGCGGAAAGTGTAACATTTTTCTCAATGTTCTCGTTCGGGTGAAGTCATGTGTGTATCAGCTGAATCGCGGATTTTTGGGTTTCTGTGTCTCCAGTGTCCTTTGCTGCACATGACGTTTGCCTTTTCCTTGCGGAGGTCTGGGGCTTCTGCTAACATATCAAGCAAGTTGCGAGAGGATTTTCTCGTTATAGTTTATCTCAAGGATTCTGGTGAATTTTTAAGGTGAAGTATAGTATGTATGGTGTGTAAACTCACATCATACATAAAAGCATAACTTCCGCCAATCAAAACTTAAAACTAAATGACCCTATCCATATAGGAGGAGAACACGCTTATGCAAATTAATGGACTCATATCTACAATTATGTTGACTGTATTGCTACTAATTGCCATACTTGGAAGTATCACACATGCAGAAAACGAAGAAGACTGGATGCCTGCCTCGAACCTTCGACGGACTGTTCGCGAGAAGCTTCAGTTACCGAATAACGTTCCGCTAACCTTCGTGGACATGCAGAGACTTTATGACCTTGTGAGTATCAATGAAGGAATAACGAACCTTCAAGGTTTAGAGCATGCAACAAATCTTACTTTCTTACATGTTGCCCCGAGTCGGGTGTCAGACTTGACACCAATTTCCAACCTTCCGAATCTCAAGGTATTAAAGTTATATCAAAACGGAGTCAGAGATATTTCACCGCTTGCGAAAATGACGAGTCTCGAAGTGTTACAGTTACAGGATAACGAGATTGTGGATATTTCGCCCCTTGCGAATCTACACAACTTGAGAGAACTCATGTTACATAATAATAGGGTTCAGAATTTCTCACCGCTCGCAAAATTGGTGAATCTTGAAAGATTAAGGATTGATGGGAACTTAAGTACAGATATTTCTATGATTCCGACATCGAACTTAACGGAATTCGTTTATGACGAGTTCTGTAACTTAGAGAGGCTTCCTATTGAAAATCGAGTTACAGGTCGTGACTATCCTTCAATATTTAGTGCATGGCATAACATTATAAATCTGCCATCGCTTTCAGAGAGTGAGCGCTTAGTGTACCACGATCTGCATTGGCATGCGTTTCCATTTGGATTCTATTGGCAAACATTCCCTGATGGCACCATGAAAATGTCTAAAAACCTATCAGGGATAGAACAACGAAATGCCATGCTTTCTGAAAATCCCAATATGATTTTTCTTGCGTCAATCCAACATTACGCCGCTCCTTTGGATTGGTACCCGAAGGATTGGCCGTATTGGGTTAAAGATGACTCCGGCGACTATATTGAAGATACTGGATGGAGAGCATTCTTAATCGATTTCACACAACCCGGTGCACAAGACCATTTTGTTCAACAAGTCATCGAAATTGCTAACTGTGGGGTCTTTGACGGAATTTTCTTAGATTGGTGGTCTGAAGAATGGAATTCTATTAGTGATCCCAAAACTGGAAAAGTCTACTATGACCTTGAAGTAGAATTAGAAGCAAAGGTGTCAATGCTCCGCCGTATTCGCGAGGCTGTTGGAGATGATTTTTTGATTATTGTCAACTCGCACCGCCATAAAATTCCGCGCTCTGCGCCTTATGTAAATGGAACATTCATGGAAACTTTTAGGGATACTGAGACGGGATACACGCACGATGGACTTCGTGAAATTGAGAGTACACTTCTATGGGCGGAACAAAATCTCCGAGAACCTCAGATTAACAGTTTAGAAGGTTGGAGTATTGAGACGGAACCTCTGGATAGTCGTAGCAATCAACGTCAGATGCGCCTTTTCACGACGTTAAGTTTGACGCATTCAGATGGTTATGTGTCATACGTTGCGGCAATTTTCCCACTCACTCATAAACATACCTATGAGATTTGGGAAGGTCATTCTGATGAACACATACAGGGCGTGCCTCACGAGCATCTACACCAGCACTACTGGTATGACTTCTATAATGCTGGTCTTGGACAGCCTGTGGGCGAAAAAGGACAACTTTACAAAAATAAGAATGGTGTCTCCATCGAAGGACTTTTCATCCGCGAGTTCACCAACGGCTGGGCGGTCTATAACCGATCCGGACAGGCACAAGAGATCGAGTTATCGCAGGAAGTCTCCGGTGTCACCAGTGGCATTAGCAGCACTCAGCACACCGTCCCAGATTTAGATGGCGAAATCTATTTGAAGGCCACTGCTGAGGTTACCAGCCCTGCCGATGTCAATGGTGATGGCGTTGTCAATGTCCTTGATCTCGTCGCCGTCGCAAACGCCTTCGGCAAACAACAGCCTGACATCAATGGTGATGGCGTTGTCAATGTCCTTGATCTCGTCGCCGTCGCAAACGCCTTTTGACGAGTGGAGCAGTCTGAGTACCTTCAATTTCTGTCTGATTTTGGATCCAGGCCCGGTAGGAGCGGTTTCCTAACCGCTCCAGTCGTGTGGTAGTAGGCAGAATTCCATAATTTTGCGTAAGTCCTGTTTAAATAATGATATTCGGTTTCATTTTTACGATTCTTAAAATGTCAAAAACATCATTAAACGGAACATCCCTACATCCGAATATAGAGGTTAATGTTTTGAGAAAATTTCATGCATTCTTAGCAAGTTTGCTGGCTATATTTTTTCTTGTTAGTTGTGCTGGTGATGATGACATCGTCGAAGAACCTTCTCCAGTCACAAAATTGATAAGCACAACTCCGCCAAGTGGTTCAACGATTGCCGCGAATGCAAGTATCATCATTACTTTTGACAACATACCTGCTGAGTTAAAAGTAAGCGCGGGACTTGTCGCCGCTTCTGGCAAAATAGTTACCGTTAGTGGTCCCTTCACACCTGGGCCACTCTCACTCGTCGTTAACTGGGTTGATGGTAGCACGACGCTTGCCTACACTGTTGCTACCTCTCTTGAAGTCAGTCAAGACATCCCTGAACTTGTCCCACCGGCACGCGTACCCATTGATGATAGCGTCGTTACGGCGAATACCCGATTTGGCTTTAATCTATTTAATGAGATCCGAAAGACTAAATGGGATCAAAACCTCTTTATTTCGCCACTCAGTGTTTCTATTTCCTTGGCAATGACATTAAATGGGGCGATGGGCGAAACTGAGCAGGCGATGACCAAAGTTTTGCAATTACAAGGATTGGATGCCGAATCGATAAACACTGACTATCGGGAATTGCTTGACGACCTTCAAGCCCCAAACCCGGGCAGGACACTCACGATTGTCAATTCCCTCTGGGCACGTCAGGATGTCTTATTCAAAAAAGGCTTCCTGCAGCGAAATACGCAGTCTTTCAGCACGGAAATTTCGACGCTGGATTTCAAGGACCCAATTGCTTTAAACACAATTAATCAATGGGTGAACGACAATACCAATGGCAAGATTCCGCAAATACTTCAGCGCATTGATCCGAATAATGTGATGTTTCTGATTAACACGATTTATTTCAAAGCTGAATGGCAGGACAAATTCGATCTAGGGATGACACAAGATATCAATTTTCGTCTCATAACCGGTGACAAAAAGCGGGTGCCGATGATGGTAACGAGGGGTTGGAACTCGCCTTACCCGTACTACCGCGGAGATACTTTTCAGGCCATCAGTCTCCCTTATAGAGATGGGCAGATGGGCATGTATATATTCCTTCCTGACCCTGAAATCGAACTTGAGACTTTTTTAGAAAGTTTGAACGTCGAAAATTGGGAGACTTGGATGTCGCAGTTTCAAACACAACACGTGTTGCTCGTTATTCCTAAATTTAGGTTGGAGTATAAAGCGGAACTTAGTAATGTGCTGAAAGCACTTGGTATGGGTATTGCGTTCAGGGACGAGGCAGATTTCAGCCGTATGGCACTACCCCTTCCAGGGCCTCTGTCTATTGATGAAGTTATTCATCACACTGTTATTGATGTTAACGAAGAAGGAACTGAAGCCGCTGCAGCAGTAGTCGTTGGTGAGATAGTAGGGGCACCATTTGTTGAAATTGTTGAATTTATTGCAAACCGACCGTTTTTCTTTGCGATTCGTGATAACGAAACAAAAACAGTATTGTTTATGGGCGTTGTGATGGAACCGTAGGGAAAACATGTCTTACGCATACTACGATCAACCTGTTCTGTTCTCCTGCAAAGATTCCGCGGGACCCTTCTACCTTGTTATGGCTGCAGATGGAAACGATCAATATGAAACTTGGCTCTACACGAAGGTATCCATTGGACGTCTCAATCTCGTTCGTTCCGGTGCGATTGATCTTCACGATGCATTCGCGGATCCTGAAGGTGGCTGTTTATTTTAAGTGCGGTTTTCCTATGATGCTTCCCCCTCCCTCCAGATTGAATCCATTCAGACAAATCAAGTCCCCAAAGATATGCTTCCACTTCCGGGTGGATGCCTTAATCTTAATCTGTTGTCTTTTTGGGAGTTTCCATCTCTGTCTTTGTGTCAGTCTGCTGTGCTCCGAAAGATTAAGGTATCAAATTCGTCACTGGTAGCAGAGGCACACGCTGCAGCGAGGAATTTTTCCTCTTCGCTTTTTGAGTCGGTCCCAACCAACTCCTGTACGACCGTTGAACGCGCTTTGGCTTTCTCACGTATTTCGCGCATGCGAGCCAATTCGGCGGAAGTGCCGTCCATGATGATACCGGAGAGCATATCGGCGATTTCCTCTTGCTCGCGCGCCGTCATCAGATCCGCGACTGCCTCAGACTGTTCAGACTTCATCTTATCTAAATCGCGATGCAAACGGGTGGTCTGAAGTTGGTGGGCAACCGATGTTAGAAACAACACCGGATTGAAATTGATCAATTTCTTCTTCGTCGTATCATCTAACGCTTTCCAAATCCTGTCTGTCGCTGACCAAGTGTAGACGGCACCCCCCACAATAGTTAGCGGTATAACAACAGGACCGAGTGTCATTCCAAGTAAACTCAATCCCGTGAAACCTGCTGCAGTTGCTCCCGCGAATCCAGCACTGATTCCAATGTCTTTGGCTGCATCTATACGGGCATTTTCAACGGATTTTCGGTTGTTTTTGACGTGCAAAATGTTCTCAATGGTTGTTATAGGCAACTCTAATAAAGCACCAAAGAGTGCACCTTTGGCTGCACTGCCTGCGGCGGTTTTGAAGCCACACTTTATGCTCGTGACCGTATTATCGAACCGAGTCCTTTGAAATTCTCTCCAAGACATGTTCTTCGATCCACGTGCGCGGTTCCTCGAAACAGCCTCAAAAATGACGTTGTTAATATCGCCCGCTTTTGTTGAGTTATTCTTGATTGAAATACGATGACTCACATCGTGATTTGTGAGAAACTCTAAAATGCGCTTTTCCGTCAATCTCACGCCAAGAGGTATCTGGTTAAATAGTTGGTCTGGTGCTATACCGCCCGCTCTATTCGCGAGAGATTTCGCAACGGTGGGTAAATCTTTCAGCATGCAGGGTATCGCTGCATTGAAGTTTCCGACAACGGTTGTCCAGATAATTCGTTCTACCCGTTTCGGATTCCGATTTGGCAATGCCTCTTTAACCCTACTCACTTGTGAGATGACTTGGTCCGAACTATCCACAATCCTTTCATGCACAGCAGATCCAAATTTTCCTATCGCAGATGACTTAGCGGCTTGCCGTACTGTATGTGCTGCCCTGTTAATCTGTCGTTTCATAGAAATTACTCCCTTGAAAGGCATATCCAATGGTGAAACAAAGAAGATTCACCCGGAGTTTAACAACAAGCCTTATCTTAACTTTGCGAAATTGTGGTCTAAATACGCGTATGCACTACAGTTTCCATCACCCTGATAATTCCTTTCCTAATTCGGTATTTGGCAGTCCAAGCGTTTTCGCTGCTTCCTCTACCGGCAGTTCCTCAACTTCCTGTAATTTACCCACGACTGCCTGTGAACGACCCTCTGTTTTTTCAAGCGCGTTGGAAGCGTTTCGGAGGTGCCGCTGCGTGAGACCTAACAAACGACTATACTCACGAAATTCTGTCTTGATGGCAGCGAGCATTTCCTGGATTTTACCAGAATGTTTCTGAATCGCTAACGTTCGGAAACCTACACGAAGTCCAAGTAAAATGGCGGTGAGAGTCGTTGGTCCCGCAACTACAATTCGATGGGTTTGTAATAGGTCTTCTACCAAGCCAGGCTGTCGAAGGACTTCTGCATTGAGTCCTTCTGTTGGCAAAAACATAATAGCAAAATCTGTGGTCTGTGGTGGGGAAACATACTTTTCGCTAATATCCCGCGCTTCAGATCGAACCCTTCGTATGAGTGATTGGGTTGCCGATTTTTCTGCCTCTTTATCGGCTATTTCAGTAGCCTCAACGAGTCTTTGATAGTCAGCCGTAGGAAACTTAGAATCAATTGGCAGCCAGATATGTGTATTTGGATTATCATCATTGCCTGGAAGGCGAACGGCGTACTCAACCCTCTCAGAACCTGTATGTGGTTGGACATTCAGGCTATACTGATCTGACGTAAGGATTTGTTCAAGGATCGCCCCCAGTTGAACTTCCCCCCATGCCCCGCGGGTGCTGACATTTGTTAGGACACGTTGAAGACTACCCACTTCCGAAGCAAGATTTTGCATCGTTCCAAGTCCATGCTGAACGGCTTCAAGACGCTCGCTGACGATGTTGAAAGACTCTGTGAGTCGTTTTTCCAATGTTGTTTGGAGTTGTTCATCGACTGTTTGGCGTATTTGGTCCAGTTTATTTTCATTACTCTGTTGCAACGCTTGAAAACTTTCACTAAATGCCGTTCGCGCCCCTTCAAGTTGGGTAGTCAGGGTTTTGCTTAATTCACCGATATTTACCACAAGCGTCTTAGTTGTAGAATCTTGCGTCGCTCTAATTTCAGATCGAATCTCCTGTCCCGACCTGGAAACTTCCGCTTGTAGCGTATCTAAGTCATCTTGCCCTATATGTTTCGGCTGTGACTTTACAGCCCTGTATACGAGAATGAGTAGTACGAGATTTCCTAATAGTAAGAGACACAATATTGTGTTTAGAATCAATTTTATCTCCTTTTCTTATCCATTTTTGTAAAAGCAGGCTGTTCAGTATACCACGTTTTGAGAGAAAGGTCAAATCTTTTTTAATCCTTGGAAGGCGATAATACTCTTGACAAAGTGCCCTGAAATGTTTTAAAATTGCAGGTACTCTATAACACGGTATCTTCATCTCATGACTCCGGCGGAGTCGAAAAACAGAGAATTCCATGCAGAGTAAATCTGCATAAATATTTACTTTAGCATACAAATTGTAGTGCCATCGGAAATTTGGACCACTGTCTCAACCAAACGTGTGCTATACTGACACTCTCACTGAAGGTGTATCTGATCGCCATGAGATTGCCCCAATGGGATGAGAACTTTACCGGTACGAGCAGGTAATCCTTGGGGCTGTATCCGATCCAAAAGAGAATGCCTTGGCTGTCCTTCTGAATTCCGCATCTTCATTGGGAGGTCTCTAAAACCGATCCGCAAGTTATGGTGATTCATGGTCTTAAAATGGCTGAAACGTTTGCTGTTATGGATAATAGGCATTATGTTGATGGGGGTGGGGATGTATATCTGTCAGGACATCTTCGGATTGTTTTTCAATGACACCGTGTCAATCGTTCTGAGTGCAACGGTCGTCGGTCTCGTCGCTGCGATGAGACAACGAGACATCGATACTGATGAAAAATAATGAATATTGGGTTATGTGGGTGGATCTCAAAGACGAGGATCACCAACAATGAAAATAGATAAGAAAAAGGCGAAGGGCGAAAAAGACTGGTTCGGTCGGATTGTGCTGATTTTAGACATGCTTTGGGATCTGCTCACCCTGTCAAGATAGTAAAAGAAAGGAATTTCTATCTTTCATGACATCCCGGTGATTGAAGAACCCGTGAAGCCTCCCGATCTCAGTCTCTCCGTTTCAGGTGTTGCGAAGAAAATACGGCTTTGCGGAAAAATAAAAAGGCTACCCTAAAGGAGAACTTAGGAGGTATCTATGGCGTTCCCAATTCTAATTTCGGCACTTTTTGGAACGCCGAGGGGAAGGGGTCGGTATCATCTTGAGCGAAAGCGAAGCACTGAGTGGCAAGACACCTGTATATGAAGTGTTTGACGAGGAATTGCGGCTGACAATTTTTGCCGCGAAACCGCCATGGCAAGCAGAAGTATAAAGCAAATTGACAAAATATACAGTTTTCGAGTAAAATTGAGGGCAACTCACAGTTTCTGACACGCACGCGAAACATCTAAGAGCGATAAGGAGTCTAAAAATGCTAACGCAAGAACAGGTCGAATTTTACCATGAGAACGGGTATCTCAAGGTAGACCAACTCTTCGCACCCGCGGAGACGAAGGAATTGGCATCTGAGATGGTGCGGATTATCAACAATTGGGGACAAGAGACAATCGGGTGGCCCGGACCGTGGCGCACACGCTACCTCAAGGACGAGGACCAGCAGACGACGAAAGCCGTCTTTATGCACAACCCCCATTTCTACTCCTCCGCATGGGGACGGGTGATCTTCCACGAACGCTTGACGGGCGCGGTGCAATCCCTCATCGGTGATACCATTCAGTGGCACCATACCGTGCTACACGCGAAACCACCGGAAAAAGGAACACCCTTCCCGATGCACCAAGACTATCCCTTCTATCCACACGATGGACTCGACTTCGTGGATTGCCTCGTCCATCTTGATGATGCACCCTTTGAGAGTGGTGCCTTGCGGGTTGTCCCCGGCAGCCATAAGGAAGGACCCCGGGAACACATCACAGGTGAAGGCACAGCACCGCATCTGCCGACTGATAAATTCCACCCAGATTTCATTGACTCGATCCCGATTCCGGCGAAGGCTGGGGATGTCATTTTCTTCAGTTATTGCCTGATCCACTGGTCTGAAGTCAATCGGACAGAGCAGTGGCGGAAAGCCGTCCGATTCGGATACCACAAGCCGGAGATGCGACCCGTCGGACGCGATCCAGAAGAACCTTACAACAACATTATGGCGGGCGGATTCAAAGCGAATCCAACTTCCGAAGAAATAATGGCTTGAAAAAAAGAAGGGGCGGTTGGAAAACCGCCCCTTTCAGAACCGTCAACGACGTTTTAGGTTGCCCCAGGTGGTTGACAGTTTACCTCCCGGTTGAACCGCCAATCCCCCGATTGTTTTCATAGCGAGATTCATTTCCTCGATGCTAATCACGCGATCCCAGATAAAGACTTCAGCGATAACGGCATTTAACCACTGTCCATCTTCACGATGCGCAATGAACACAGGACGATTACCGGCTTCACAGGGACCGTTGCCGTTATCACCTGCTTCCGCGACTGGGGCTTTGGCCCCGTCTACGTAAACGCGGACACCCTCCTTCAAGAGAAATGTACCACATTGGTGGATCCACTTGCCTTGTGGTGCGGTGCCTGCGGTGTGTGGCTCTGAAACCCCGGAACCCGGGCAGGTCCAGACAGACATGCCTGCGCCGAAGTCGTCATAGACATAGAGGGCGAACTCCCACTGCCCACCGGCACCTTTCATCACGATGGGTTGACGGGTTTGACCGTGGCCATCCGTCCCAACCTTTAGCGGTTTCACCCACGCGCAGATCGTAATACCCTCCTTATCCTCAAAATGTGAATCGATGTCCTCGTTCTGACCTGCCATGTCAATCTTGACGTAGGTTGCCTTGCCATCAAATTCCAACGCTTTTCCGATATCGTTGTGCTTGGCATCGACCGATTTTGGTGCGCTCTTACTCAGTTCTGTATCGAAGGCATGGGGGCCGTGGTCGGCGACCGTTTCACCTGTGCCTTCGTTCAGCGGTAGATACATCCAAAGTCCATCTTCAATATCGGCGGCATTCACAAGAAGAGTTGGCACAGCAAACAGTGCTATCAAGATCGTAAAAAGTATAACCTGACGCATTTTTTCCTCCTTTGGAATTCATAGATTCTCTTATAAAATCGTTTGTGAACTACCTTTGACGCGCCATACGCGCCTGGGCAACCCGCAAAAGATTTTGCGTTTCAACAGCATCTGGATTCAGTTGTAAGGCTCTTTCAAAAGCCTGAATGGCTTCTGGATACGCGTCCGCTTTTGTATGGCAGACACCGAGTTCATGATACGCTTTAGCGTTTGTCGGGTAGATGTGGATAACCGTGGTGAAGACTTCCACCGCACGACTGAATTGTTCTATTTCTCGATAGACGGCACCCAGCTGCATCAGTGCCTCGACGAAGTCAGGCTGCCGGGTTATCGCCTGTTCAAGGGCAAAAATGGCTTCGGGGAACATGCCTTTATGTCTGTAAGCGAGACCGATCCCGTAATGTGCATAGACGAGCGTAGAATCACGCGTGAGTGCTTTCTGGTACTCAGCGATCGCCGCATCCAGCCGTCCTGCGAGTCCGTAGGTTCTGCCCAAATCGACATAAGCCGCCGCCATGTCCGGTCGTAACTGAAGAACGCGCTTATACGCAGCAATCGCTTCATCGAGTTTCCCCTGCATTACATACACTGTGCCGAGGTTATGGTGTGCCTCAATGAGCGTCGGTTTTATTTCAATAGCCTGTTGGTAAGCCGCCGCTGCCGCTTGCAGTCTCCCCGCACGTTGGTAAGCAGTCCCTCTGTTATTGTAGTCCTGCGCAGAGGGGGAAACCGATGATTTTTTGGATGTCGCGGGTGCAGCCTTTTTTTCAGCCGAGATGTCGTCGTTGTCTTGACATCCAATCGTTAACCCCAAAATTGCCAGAAAGAGGCATCCGTACATCAATCGTTTCATTTTTTCGACCCATTTTCCACGATCTTTATCAGTTGATTCGCCTCAAGTTCTACGTACTGGTCTATCTCACCAGAGGGCCATCGGATTTCAAGATGTGTAACCGTTTCGTTTTTCTCCAATCCGAAGGTCAAGGTCATTTCACTTTGGGAACAGTAACTACCACCGGTCCGAACGATTTGCTGTTGGATGCTATCCCCCAGTGTTAACCGGACACTCGTTCCGATGCCGTCGCGATTGCTACGGGTCCCCATAACCTTCACTCGGAGATAATTGGATGAAGGTTCACTATCGTTACGCAGGAGCCATACGTTGCCGTAATCTTTGGTAACGCCATTATTGCTTACCAGGAGGTCCACATCCCCATCGTTATCGTAATCGCCATAAGCACAGCCGCGCCCAACGCCTATACGATCAAGTCCAGCAGCCTTACCGATGTCTCGAAACGTTCCATCTTTCTGATTTCGGAGAAGTGAAGGGGGTTGGGCATAAGGGATATGCTGTTGATAGTGCAGCACCTCCGGCTCAATATGTCCATTAACACAAAACAGGTCGAGTGCGCCATCCAGATCGCAATCGAAAAACAGGATCCCAAACGTCAGAGACCGGTAACTTGGCTTCCCAATTCCGACGCTATCTGTTCTATCGGTAAAGTAAGCCGCGCCCGATTCTGCATAGTAAAATCCCGTTTTCTCGTTGCTAAAATTACCGATAACGATTGCAGTGCCGCCAGTGTTATAGACATCCGCTGCGTCAATCCCCATACTGCCCCGTGCTTTCCCTGTCTCACTGAAAGCGACTCCCATCACCACGGCTTCGTCGGTAAATGTGCCGTCACCGTTATTGCGATACAAAAAATTGGGCGCAGTATCGTTCGCCACCGCGAGGTCAATCCATCCGTCGTGATTGTAATCCAAAAGGGTTACACCGAGTGATTTCCCTATGGGATTATACACTCCTGCCGCTGATGTCATATCGGTGAACGTGCCACTGCCTTGGTTGCGATAGAAACGACAGGATTGACCCGGATAGACGGTGGGCGTGCAGTAGGTCCTGTATTGTTTCGCGCCAGAGGGATTTACCGTGCACGGAACATCGGTTTCAGGGGTCCATTCAACATAGTTACAAACAAACAGATCCACCCAACCGTCTTTGTCGGCATCGAAGAAGACTGCGCTTGTTGACCAACCCGTATCGCCTACCTTGGCGAATTCGGTGACATCTGTGAAAGTGTTGTCACCATTATTGCGAAAGAGTCGATTTTTGCCGACATTGGTAAAGTAGATATCGAGGTCGGCATCGTTATCATAATCGGCAGCGGTTATGCCCATACCATACATCGGCACGTTGAGTCCCGCTGCCTCAGTAATGTCAACGAACAGTCCGTTCCCAGCGTTTCGGTAGAGTTTCGGGGTATCCACGGGACCTGCAGGTGTCAAACGCGTCCCATTTGCGAGCAGAATGTCCAAATACCCATCCGCATCGTAATCCAAAAAAGCGCAGCCTGCCCCCATCGTCTCAGGCATATAACGCTCACCGGTTGCCCCAGTGAAATGTCGGAATTCAATGCCGGCGGCATCAGTGACATCCGTAAATTTTACATCTGCTTCTGCAGCGATACATAGAGAAACAAGGACAGCGAAGAAAATAGAGATCCACAGGTGGACATCAGGTTTTGTAAAACTCAACCGTTGTTCCTGCCATATCTTCCACTTTTTCTATCAACGCCTGTCGTTCGTCATCGTCCATGCCTGTAAAGGTCTTCGCAATGTCAATCTTCTCTTGCATCTGTTCTGCAGTGTCTGGACCCGTAACGAGTGTGCTTATGGGCAACGACCAAACGAAACGAACGGCTTCGGAGACACTGACGCGATTTGGGACAACTTTCGGATTCAGACCGTGTCTGCCGTGCTGCGAACCCCCGAAGAAACCCCCGTTCGCTAACGCTTTCATTCCGATCACGCCAATATTTCGCTCAATGAGCGTCGGCACGACTCTCTCAATGAAACTCTCGTAACTGACATCGACGAGATTCATTGCCAATTGACAGGTGTCAAAAATATCGGTCCGTTCGAGGACGCGTTCATGCGCCGCTGGACTCGTATGTCCAGTAAATCCAATATAGCGGGTTTTGCCACTCGCTTTCGCTTCCAACATAACGTCGAGGATACCGTTATCAATCCGATCGTCGACGTCTACAGGATTTTTTACAGAGTGCATCTGCCAGAGGTCAAGCTGATCGGTATTCAAGCGTGTCAGTGAACCTTCAAGGTGTTCCCGCGCTTTCGCGGCGTTGGGTGCTGTTGTCTTCGTCATCAGAAACACATCATCGCGATATTTTGGGACCAGCAGTTTACCAAGTCGCCGCTCGCTTCCACCCGCTTGATAGGACTCAGCACTATCGAAGAAGCGCACACCCCCTTCAAGCGAGATCTCGATCGTTTTCTGAGCCTCTGCTTCGCTCATCTCCCCGATATGCCAGCCACCTACACCGAGCATCGTTACGGCTTCACCGGTGCGTCCGAACCTCCGTGTCGGCAGGAGGTTACCTAAGCGATCACTCACAATACCTTCTTCATCACCCTCTGCACACGCAGATGACAAGAGAACGCCTGTTGTCAAACTTGCCATTGATTTTAGAAATGCACGTCGGTCAATCATGGTTCTTACCTCCCATTGGTTTCCTATGAACATTCTAAATCATTCTTGGATTTTTGTCAACCATTTTTCGATCGGCAATGAATGCCAAATTTTTCCTTGATTTAAATAGTGTTGTGCCTCTATAATTAAGAGTCCAGCACAGTATGATTTTTTTATGTTCCATACGGATACGAAATTTGAGGCATGAGAACATTTTGCAGAAGACAATCCCCGATAAACTTGTTGTGCTAACCTTTGACGATGGGTGCAAATCCCAGGCGACTGTCGCCGCCCCGATCCTTAAAGGGTATGGCTTCGGTGCAACTTTCTATATCACCGAAGGACTCAACTTCCTCACCAACAAAGAAGCCTATATGACGTGGGAAGAGGTCAAAGGTCTACATGACGACGGTTTCGAGATCGGGAATCACACGCGCCATCACCGAAACGTCACGCAGCAACCCGCTGCGGAACTCAGTGCGGATTTGGTGCACATTGACGGGCGTTGTGAGGCTTACGGTATTTCGAAACCCACAACGTTTTGTTACCCAGGTTATAGCCACGGTGAAGCAGCCGTCCACGTGCTCGCTGAACACGGTTTTCATTTTGCCCGACGCGGCGTTGCTCCAGAGTTCCCTTATAGCGGAGAAGGCGACCGCGGGCCGGCTTACAATCCCGCCCTGCATCATCCCCTTCTGATTCCCACGACAGGTGCCGCCGGTCCGAATTGGAACTTTGATGACTTCACGTGGGCACTCACCCAAGCAACAGACGGAAATATAACGATCCTGACGTTTCATGGGGTTCCGGATATTGAGCATCCATGGGTCCACACCGAACCGGAGCAATTTGAAGCGTATATGGCATATCTCTACGAAAACGATTACAAGGTCATTGCCCTCCGAGACCTCGCGGATTATGTAAACCCACACGCGCTGTGAGAGGGTGCGCGATTGATCGGTAAATATATTAAAATTATACAGATGGAGACAAAAGATACAGCGGGTATGTTGTAAGCGTGCCTGCTCACTTAATAAACTATGCTTAGAGAATTTACAAATAGTCTAACCCGATGGGATGTATTACTGTTTAACCGTATCTTTGGGTGGGGCGATAGAAGAATCCTGAATCGCTCATTTCGTGTCATCTCTTGGAGTGCTAACGGGTGTCTGTATCCATTTCTGGTATTATACGTGCACTTAACATTCGGCGCAGCCACCAGCAAGCCACTCCTTCTCTCAGCGATACTCGCATTCCCGCTTGAAAGACTCCTCTATCACTTCCTCAAACAGGCAATGAAACGCGACCGACCCTATGAGCGGATTGTTGAGGTTCAATTTCGGGTGCGTCCCCCGGATCGTTTTAGTTTCCCGTCAGGACACACCGCTTCTGCGTTTGTGATGATGACGTTGTTATCGAGCACGCTCCCAACTTTACAAATTCCGACGCTTTGCTGGGGGACTACAGTTGGTCTCGCACGTGTGTATCTTGGTGTTCATTATCCGACAGATGTGCTTGCTGGCGCACTCATTGGGATATTCGCCGGGCACATGGGGATGTGGTTTATGATGTAGATGGAGGTATTTTATGGGCAGAATTCCGTTATGAGGTGTAGAAGGTGCTTTTCATTGATAATGAACGCTCAGAAGGCGAGGTATTTCCGCAGGAAACCTCGCCTATTAATTTTATAATAAAGCCCGAAAATACGTGGGCACTCTGAGATTACGAAATATCCCTCCTTTGCTGGCGCGGTGTTTTGCTTGGGTGTTTCTTCCCAGCAACCTCGTCACTCCGTTTCTTAGCACATGTTGACACAATTTTGTCCTACCTTTTTTATATAAAACTGATACCTTGGTTAAAATTATGCAACATATCCCCACTACAATTTTAGTGAAAAAAAAGTTGAAGGGACAGGAAGCGAATGAAGATTCTGATTGCCGGGTTAGGCTCTATTGGACGACGCCACCTGCGAAACTTGCGGGCTATGAACATTGGAGAGTTCGTGTTATTGCGTTCGCAACGTTCCACGCTCCCTGACGATGCACTTGCGGGAATCCCGACGGAGCATTATATTACAGCGGCTCTTCAACGGCACCAACCTGATGCTGTTGTCGTCTCGAATCCAACTGCACTTCACCTTGATATTGCTATCCCCGCCGCGAATGCCGGATGCCATCTGTTATTAGAGAAACCGATTTCTCATACAATGACAGGAATATCGACTTTGGCGAAAATTGTAGCGCAGAAAAACCTCAAGGTGCTTGTCGGTTTCCAGTTTCGGTTTCATCCGGGATTACAACGTATTAAGGAACTCCTCGACAGCGGAATGATCGGTGCGGTGACATCCGTCCAAGCACATTGGGGTGAATATCTTCCCGCATGGCATCCTTGGGAGGATTATCGTATGGGTTACGCAGCACGCGCGGATCTCGGCGGTGGCGTCCTACTGACGCTTTGCCATCCTTTCGACTACCTGCGATGGCTCATTGGTGAAATTCAGAGCGTTTCCGCGATGGCAGCGCAACAGGGGGGCTTAGAAATCCGAGTTGAGGACACAGCAAACACGATGCTTCGATTTGAAAACGGCGCGCTCGGTTTTGTCCATCTTGACTATATCCAACGTCCACCGACACACACGTTACATATTACAGGACAACGTGGACGTATCCTATGGGATAACGCTGATGGTGCCGTCTATTGGTCCCAAGATAACACTGAAGTATGGCAAACAGAAAAGATGCCAACTGACTTTGAACGCAATACCCTCTTTCTACAAGAGATGAAACACTTTATTGCTTGCATTGAAAGCGATACCGAACCGTGTGTGAATCTCAGAGATGGAATTGCTGCACTTCAAATCGTTCTCGCTGCAAAAACATCTATCTCTCAAAGGCGAGAGGTCTTCTGTTCTGGCACAGAGAGCGAATAGATAGAATGGATTAAACAACAATTCTCGTTCAAGCCTTGCACTCTATAAACGTTTTTCAGGGGATGCCAATGAAGAGAGATATGTTTGATTTAAAGGGAAAGGTCGCTATTGTTACGGGTGGGGCGGGGATGTTAGGGAGAGAATACTGTCTAGCACTCGCTGAAGCCTCAGTCCATGTTGTGGTAGCAGATTTGCGCGGTGGAGAGGCGAAGAACGCTGCCCACCAGCTGAATGCAAATGGACACCCTAAAGCTATAGGGATCGAAACAGACGTCACCGATAAGACTTCTGTTCAATGGATGGTTGACCGAACTTTCAAGGAATTTGGACGTGTCGATATTCTGGTAAATAATGCTGCGCTTGACCCGAAATTCGATACAGAGCACGCAGATGAACACACGAACACCTTTGAAGACTACCCCTTGAAACTTTGGAATCAGAGTTTAGATGTCGACTTAACTGGAATGTTTCTCTGTTCGCAAGCAGTGGGAAGCGTAATGGTTCAACAGAACAGTGGGGTCATTGTCAATATCTGCTCGACCTACGGTGTTGTTGGACCGGATCAACGGCTGTATGAACACGACGATGAAACTCGTCCGCGGACTTACAAGCCCATCCCGTATGCTGTCACGAAGAGTGCTGTTCTCGGTTTTACCCGATACCTGGCGACATATTGGGCAGGGAAAAACATCCGAGTGAACGCGCTAACACTCGGCGGTGTGTTTAATCAACACGATGACGAATTTGTGCGCCGGTATAGTTATCGCACGCCACTCGGACGTATGGCGGAGCGATCCGAATATTGTGGCGCGCTCCTTTTCGTTGCATCAGATGCCGCATCGTATATGACGGGGTCGAACCTCGTGGTTGATGGAGGCTGGACGGCATGGTAACTCCAAAAAAGGGTGCACCGATATCCGCATGGAATATAATGGAGACCCGAAAACCGGAAGTCTTAGCGATTGTCCAAGCGAGAGGCGGCTCAAAAGGGATTCCACGCAAGAATATACGGGACCTCGGCGGCCATCCGTTAATTGCATACAGCATCGCCTCTGCACTTGCTTCTTCAGCGATTACACGTCTGATTGTTTCCACAGATGACCCGGAAATCGCCGAAGTTTCTCAAAAATATAGGGCTGAAGTGCCGTTCACACGTCCGGCGGAACTGGCAACAGATGACGCTCAAGATTTCCCACTCTTCGCGCATGCACTCGCTTGGCTCGAAACCCATCAAAACTATGTCCCACAGGTGATTGTCCAACTCCGTCCTACATCGCCACTCCGACCTAAAGGTTTAATTAATGAAGCCGTCAAATTGCTCTGGGATGACCCGAACGCTGATTGTGTACGCTCTGTTATTCTATCCCAACAAAATCCATACAAAATGTGGCGAGGTGGAGAACAGTATCTTGTTCCACTGTTAAGGGACGAATTTCCTGAACCCTATAACATGCCACGTCAGAGACTACCTAAAACCTACTGGCAAACTGGACATCTTGACGTAATTCGCTATGAAACTATTATCGAAAAACACTCACTCACAGGTGAATGTGTGCTTCCATTGATGATTGAACCGAAGTACTGCACCGATATAGATACGTTAGAGGATTGGGAATGGGCAGAGTGGATGTTGGCGCGCGGCGGCCTCCACATAGATATACCCCAGAAAACTCACCACGATGAAAGGCTTGTACATATCACACGTGCAATCAAGGTTTCTTAACACCGAATTACAAGCCTTGCGATATGGAAGTTAAACCAAATATGCTAAGAGAAATTACGAATAACTTAACCCGATGGGATAGATTGCTGTTCCACCAGATATTTGGTTGGGGCGATAAAGGGGTTATCCTCAACCGTTCATTTCGCCTCATTTCTTGGAGTGCTAATGGATGTCTTTATCCATTTTTAGGACTCCATGTGTACCTGACATTCAGTCCCACCATTAGCAAGCCATTTCTTTTGTCAGCGGCACTCGCGTTTCCACTTGAGAGACTCCTATATCATTTCATCAAACAGTCGATGAAGCGCGACCGACCGTGTGAGCGGATTGTGGACGTTAATTTTCGAGTCCGTCCGCCTGATCGTTTCAGTTTTCCATCGGGTCATACTGCCTCTGCTTTTCTGATGATGACGCTGTTGGCAAATTTCTTTCCAGTTTTACAAATTCCAACGTTGCTCTGGGCAACTACGGTTGGTATTGCGCGTGTATATCTTGGGGTTCACTATCCTACGGATGTTCTTGCAGGTGCGGTTCTCGGAATTTCTACGGCTCAAGTAGGCATGTGGTTTATCATGTGATTCCAAATTTCTCATGAACCGCTTCTGAAATTTATTTTTGGATGTGGATCCCATAGGAATTGCTATTGCAAAGGGGGAATTCGATGCACAAGAAAATTCTATTTATATGTGGTTCGATGAACATCACGACCCAGATGCAACAAATCGCCAATGAGCTTCCAGAATATGAGAAGTACTTCACGCCGTTTTATGCCGATGGCTTTATCAAGCTCCTCAACAAACTCAAGTTTGTTGAATTCACCATCATTGGCGACAAACGTGCCGGAGAATGCCGCCGTTACCTTGAATCACAGGGACTCGCTATCGATTACGGGGGTACACAACACGATTATGACCTCGTTGTTACTTGCAGCGACCTCGTTTTGCAGAAGAACATTCGAGACAAAAGGCGTATTATCGTTCAGGAAGGAATTACAGATCCTGAGCGATTTTCTTATCACCTCGTCAAGACTTTCAAGTTTCTACCGAAGTGGTTCGCCGGAACATCTGCAAATGGTATAAGCAATAACTTTGATTACTACTGTGTCGCGGGTGAAGGCTACCGTGAGTTATTCATTCGGAAGGGCGTTAAACCTGAAAAAATTCGCGTGACCGGGATCCCAAATTTTGACAATTGTGAGAAATACTACGATAACGATTTCCCACACAAGGGCTACGTCCTCGTCTGTACCTCCGATTTGCGTGAAAAATTCCGTTACGAAAATCGAAAAAAGTTCATCAAGCATGCCCTTAAGATCGCTAACGGACGGCAGCTGATTTTCAAACTGCATCCCAATGAAAAGTTTGAAAAGCGCACCGCTGAGATCAAGAAATTGGCACCCAATGCCCTCGTTTACACCTCCGGCAGTGCTGAAGAGATGATCGCGAACGCCGAGGCACTGATTACCAGTTATTCATCAACGATCTACGTGGGTTTGGCACTCGGTAAAGAGGTGTATTCGGTGTTGGATATGGAGGAACTCCGGCAACTCACTCCTGTGCAAAACGGTTCTGCGGCATACTATATCGCGAACGTCTGTCGTGAGTTAATCAACGGAGAACAGAATCCTGCGAGCGAGGTCGCCAACGCAGCACAAAAACAAACACCAGTACTCACCTGATGTCATCACATTTCCCTAAGCGTCGGTTTCCCAGAGATTCTCTTTTAATAAGGGGTGTCGTTTGTTGTCAGAGCGCACCAACGCGAAGCGAACAGGTGATTGAAAAGGGCATCCTGTGCTTCGGGGGTCTTAATCTGCTTCAACGCTAAAGCGGCATGGAAACGGACATATCGGTTCTCATCTTCCAATTGCGCGACAAGCGTAGGAATTGCGGGTGCAGCGAGTGTGCCTAATTTCGCCAAGGAACGGGCGGCGTTATCCCGAACCCAATGATAGTTGTCCTGTAATCGAGTCGTCAATACCTCTATCACCTCGGACAAATCCATCTCTTCTGAAACCTGTTGTCCGATGAGTCCCAACCCTTCCGTGGCGTGTCGTCTGACCCATTCACTGTCATCCTGTGCAGCATGGGTCAATACCGGTAGTGCTTCCTGTGCAACTTTCCCCATATCCGCCAAGGCAAACGCCGCGCTTGCCCGCACCGAAGCATCTGTTGCTTGCAATGCGTCAATGAGCGTCGGAACCGCGGGGGCACCCGTGAGGCTTAAAGCATAGCCGGCATATTCACGAATCGTATCGGATCGACTATACAATGCTTGCTTCAAGATAGGCACGGCAGGCACCCCCACCCGTCCTAAGCGATACGTTGCGTTGAGTCGTTCTCTCTCATGCGTGCTGTTCAAAGTGCCTATGAGCGTATCCACCTCCGTCTGCGAGACCCCGTTGCTCGTTCCGTTCTGTTTTCCGTTATACCAGTCCCATAGCGATTCCCATAATTCCGGATGCTCGGATTTTTCCCCGTTGCCGAGGGCGTGCCAGTCGTCTGTCGTATGCTGCCATATAGGGGTTTGCGGTTCATCGAGTCGGATAAAGAGGAACTTCAACATATATCGTTTCTTGTCACTCCGATTCGGCATCGCGCGGTGCCATAAGTCGTAGTGGACAATTGTCACAGTGCCTGCTTCGCCAGTGAGTGCGAGGTCAGGCTGTTCATGCGCACTTTCACCCGTCTCGTAATACTGCGAACCCGGTAGCACTGCGGTGGGTCCCATATCCTCCGTGACATCCTGCGGGTAGTAGAACGCCATCGTCCAGCGGCATCGGTGGCGACGGATCTGCTCGTCCCCTTCGTAGCTATCCTTATGAAAATTCTGGCCTTCACTCCCTTGTTGATTGAAATGGCAGTATCGGTGTGAGTGCATGGCGTAGTTTTCACCGAGCACACTTTGCATCGCGCCGTGAACGACAGGGTGATCGAAAACCTCTTGAATGTCAGGGATGAGAGGTAGGACATTGTTGCCCAAATTGCCCGTGCCTTCAAACATTGCGTCGAGTTGCTGATAAACGTTTTCGTGAAAGCTCGGCGGCGCATCGACTTTTACCTTGACATACCCGTTGATAATGAAATCCCGCATCTCTTTATCGGTGAGTTGGAGTGCTTGGTTGTTCATATTATGTTCCTCAGGAGTTTACAGTCTGCTGCTTTAGAATTAGTAAATCATATATGTCTCCGGGTGTCAATCAAAAAGTGTGAAATTATTTCTTTACTGCGCCGAAGGTGACACCGCGCAGGAGATGACTCCGCATCAGGAAGGTGAAAACGGCGACGGGTAGGAGAAAAACGAAGGTTCCCGCAGCGATTTTTCCCCAATCCATACCCGTCGAACCCGTCGCACTCGTAATTGAAGGGGGGGCAGTCACGGCTCTACCGCCGACCTCTGTCAGAACCAAGGCAAACGCGAACTCGTTCCACGCCGTAATGAGACAGAACACGGCAGTCGCAGCAATACCTGTGACGGACTGCGGTAAAATGACTTTCAGGAAAGTTTGGAACCGTGAATAGCCATCAACGAGTGCTGCGTCCTCATATTCCTTTGGAATTTCGTCAATAAATCCCTTCATGAGCCACACCGCAAACGAAACATTGAAGGTGGTATAGAGCAGAATCAGTCCGAAGTGTGTATCCCGCAACCCGAGCGCACTATACATCAGATAGATCGGAATCACAACCACGACAGGGGGGAGCATGCGGGTGCTGAGGATAAAGAAAAGCAGATCGTCCTTGCCTGCGATGTCGAATCGGGAGAAGGCGTAAGCCGCAAGCGTTCCGAGTCCTACCGCAAGAATCGTGCTCCCACCACCGATGATGATACTATTCAGCAGCTGATAAAAGTACTTCGACCCACCGTTTGCCAGTGCGACGCAAATCGCTATCGTCCCGAAAACGCTTGGTAATACGAGGGTGAGTCGCTGTTTTTTGGCAGTTTGTGATGTCAACCCGCCGGTCTTTCTCCACGGAACAATCAAGAGGTAGGCTATAATTGTGCAGACGATGAGTAGCAGAAAGTTGAAACGGGCATCCGTTTGGAGCCGACTCCGCAACGGGGGCAGCGTCAGAAAACTATAGAGACACGTTAAAATGAAAAGACTGTTCCAGATGAAGCCGAGATTGCGGAGGGACAAGGCACGGGGTAACCGCACATTGAAAAGCGAGAAGAAACCGAACAGCAATAATCCGACAACCACCTCTCCTAAAAATAGATACGTTACCCCTGGGACCCCTTCTGACGGCATCAACTTCTGATAGTTCTCTAACGATATGTCAAAAACGAACTTCGGAAGTTTTGTGGTAATATCAGACAGTGTCTTTAGCGATGTCGCCAAAATCCAGTAAATCGGGGTGATGTAGACAAGCACAGCCACAGCGATGAGTGCCAATAGAAGGTAGTGGACAAAGTTTTTCCGATGCCGCATTATGTCTCCTGTGCCTCCTCTCCCTTGACGCGATTCAGGTATTTTACGTAGATATTGCTCAGGGCAACGATAATGATGAGTAGAATATACGCCATGGCGCACGCTTTACCGGTGTTGTAGTTGCGAAAGGCGAGCTTATAAAGGTTCATGGATACAGTCTCTGTGGCAGTGCCAGGTCCTCCTTCGCGAGTCAGCACATAGACGATGTCGAACATCTTGAAGGCATCCATCGTCCTGAACAGCAGGGCAATCAGTAAGAGTGGAGAGACTAACGGAAGGGTAATCCATCGAAATTTGAACCAAGCGGACGCTCTATCGACATCCGCAGCTTCGTAAAGAAATTTCGGAACTGCGCTGAGTCCTGCCAAGGCGATCAGCATCATGAAGGGCGACCACATCCATGTATCCACAATCACAACGGCTAACATCGCGACCTTCGGATGGGTCGTCCAGCCGATAGGCGAGTTTAAAAAGGGACTGAGAAAAAAGTTCAGCAAACCGGCGTTGTCTGAAGAGAGGATAAACCGCCAAAAGAGTCCAACGACCACAGGCGATAGCATCATCGGTAGCAGCAGCAACGTTGTGACGAAGCCTTTATACCGGAAGTCCCGATTCAGGAGCAGTGCCAACCCGAATCCGATAAAAAATTGCGCTGCAACTGCAAGGATCACGAAATAGGCGGTGGTTTGAAAGTAACCCCATATTTCTGGATCGGCGAGGAGGCGTGAATAATTACGGACACCAATAAATCTTGGGGCTGCGGGCATGGAGGCTTTGTAGCGATGGAAACTCAGATACAGCGACCACAGCAGCGGAAAAATGTTCATCAAGATGAGCAAGATCATGGTAGGCATGATAAATGCCATCTTCAACTGGTAGTCACTCATCCCGCGCGATGTTTGGTGTGGGTGGTTGGTAAGCATATTTATTGCGAAACTTATGAAGTGATATAGGATGGAAGGGTGGAAGGATTTGGAGGGAAGAGTGGAAGGGTGGAAGGATCGGATAATTTCCAATCTTCCAATCTTCCAATCTTCCAATCTTCCGATCTCTACTCGTCGTAGTAGCCTGCGTCCTCAAAGATTTCCTCATGTTTCCGCGCGATGGCGTCCAATGCTTCCTTGGCAGACTTGATTTTGGAGATGGCTTGGCTCCAATTCGTCTGGCAGACTTCTAAGAGTTCTGCGTATTCCGGCACTGCCCAGAAATCGCGTAGATACGGGAAACTTGCGGCGAAAGCTTCATTAAAGGGGGTCGCTGTCTTAAAGATATCTGACTGTAACACCTCTTTGTGTGGCGTGAACCCACCGAGGGCTGCCCATTTCTCTTGCACAGGTTTCTGCATGAACCATTTCATGTATTGCTTGGCAAGATCCTTGTTTTTAGAATAAGAGGAAATCGACATGCCCTGTCCACCGATGCTGATATAATGTCCTTTCGGACCCGCAGGTGCTATAAAGAAACCGCTCTTGTCGTGAGAAATTTTATTCGATTCTGGGTTTAAGACCCCGGGGAAAAAGGCGAAGTAGTTCATCGCCATTGCGACCTTCCCGGCGTTATAGGCACCGAGCGTCTCTGCCCAATAGTAGTTCGGGGCATCAGGCGGTGAAAACTGGAGCAGATCTGTGTAAAATTCAAGGGCTTTAACGGCGTCCTCTGTGTTAATGTGCCCGGCGACTTTATGGGTATCTGCGTCGCCATAAGCACCCCCGAAGCTCCACATCACCTGTTGGAACCCCATCGTAATGCCGTCATATTCCTTGCTATACCATGTGGCGATACCGTAGAGGTCTTTATCTGGACGCGTGAAAAATTCGGCGATATCGCGGAGTTGGTCGTAGGTTTTCGGTGGCGCGAGTGCGTAGCCATACTTCTCTTGGAATGCCTTCATTTCGTTTGGATCTTCAAATAAGTCTTTCCGATAGACATATCCAGCGGCATCTACCTCCGCAGGTAATGCCCAATAGGTTCCGCTCCCTTTTGGATACTCAGCAAAGGCTGTCATCGCGGGTCCATAGATGGAAGCGACATCTATGTTCTCATTAATCCAATCCGTTAGATTGATATAGTTCTTGCCCTGAGAGTTCCGACCGAGCCATTGGCTGTCGCCAATCACAATGTCGTAAAGATCGCTTTTTCCGACGAAAGCCGTGAAGACCTTATCTTGGAAATTGGGCCACGGGATCTGGATTACATCGACAGCAATGCCGGTTTCGGCGGTAAAGTCTTTCGAGAGCTCCTGCAAGTAGTTAGCCGGATCCCATTCTGCCCAGACAATGGTTAAGGATTGGGATTGGTGGTTATCCGCTTTTGAGGTACTCACGAACGCAAGTGCAAGTATTAGCACGAAAACAAGACTTATGCGAACACTTTTCATGTTTTTTCTCCTCCGTAGAAAGATCATGCGAGTTGTTATCGGCACCTGTTGAAATTGATACACGGTTCGATGCCATAATCTCGCATTATAAACGGAGCCTAAAATTTTTTCAACAAAAATTATCTATGGTGAATCCTAAAAATGAATAGACCCTTCCCTTCTACGGTAGGTGCGGTTTCTAACCGCACCGATTTAGAGTATATAGGTAAATTCTAAAATCTACCATAAATGGGAGGGTCTGTTAAAGTTCACCGATGCAGAATACGGTATTCTTTGCTGCTAAACTCCGAATTTCAGAATAGTGATAAACTTGGGTAACTTCCACTTCGTTTTCAATGATGGCGGTGGGACGTTCAATAACGAAGTCAGCGAAGTGCGGTGCGTTGAAAGCAACGTAGGCGAGGCTGAACATCTCAATCTGCCGATTGTATCGCTTTGACAGATCTGGAAAGAGAACAATGCCTGTATCAACTTGATAGATGCCAGCGTTTTCATCGATGTTCATCGTTTTAACCGGACACTCGATAATTGCCCGCTGGTGTGTATGGGTATCCCATATTTCTGTCTGCGTTACGATGGGTAGACATTTTCGTGTCGCCTCAAAGATGGCTGCGTTGCTGTCAAGGACCCGAACCGGCGATGCCTCTTGAACGTCAAACAGGGCACCTCCCCAATACTCCCGCGCCGGTCTATACTCGACGTAGTTATCGTTGCAGTAAGCATGTCTTCTGAATACCGCTATATGTTCTTCGCCAAAAACAGGGAGGAAGTCATAGTTTGGATTGATGAAGAGGTTTTTCTCCGCAAAGGTGTGTTCACTTTTACACGAACCACATTGGTAATAATCGCTGAAACTTCCATCTGTGTCATCTATGATGCGGCATCGAGATTCGACCCAAAAGCGCGGGGCATTCCCGTTGCCAACAGAGTTGATAAAAGAAAGTCCATAATCAAGACAGTTCATTGATTTTCCTCACGGTTGGTACTTCATTAGTTTGGATGGAAAAAGGTTGAAAACTTCCTAAAAATGAATTATACTTAATAGACATGCAAATTCGCCCCAGAGAGATACTCCACCATATTACGGCAAGCGGAAGCGATCCATATCAGCGATGGTACATGCGGATTAAGGATCAAAAGACGCAGATAGCAATCTCAAATAGAATTTCACGATTACGCTCAGGAAACTTTGGCGATTTCAAGCGATTGAGTACAGGTTTATACGAATTGAGAATCCACCACGGACCTGGGTATCGCGTCTATTTTGGCATCTTTCAACATGACATTGTTATTTTACTTTGTGGAGGAACTAAAGGAACACAACAACGGGATATTATTAGAGCACAAAACTATTGGAACGACTTCTTGGAACAAATGAAGGAATAATCACCATGAATACAGATCTTAAACTTCAACAATGCACAGTCCCTTTTAAAGACTATCTTCTTAAGGACCTTGCACAACCAGAATTTGCAAAAGGCTATCTTGAAATTGCGCTTCAAGATTTTGATAAAGATGGCAATATTGAGATACTATTACTTTCCATGAAAGATATTGCGGAAGCGCAAGGCGGAATTGAAAGACTCGTTTCATGGACAAATCTCAGTCCGCAGGATCTCACCTATCTTCTTAATACCGAGCACCCACCGCAATTGGATAGAGTGCTGGACATTCTCTCCACGTTAAAAGATTCCCGCCATTCCAAACATGCTGTCATGGAGAAACACAATGAAAATCAAGCCAGTTAAAGGCAGACCGATGCTGCGCTGGGTAGATAGTGTTTACGTTTATCCCGCTTGAATCGGCGTGGGCAAGAGGATATAAAGATGCAGGTTGTGTTTTAAATTAGAAAATACCGAAGCCCAAGACGAGGCGGATGGCTTCCAAGAAAATCGCTACGCCACACAGAACGCATCCAGCAATGGCGAGTTCTTTGTTTGATGACACGATAAAGGCAAGGACGCTGAACAGCAATCCAAAGACTGCAAATGGAATATTCAGATAATTGAGTGCCCCAAGAAACGGGATAATCGCAACTGCCATCCCGATAGTAGCGAGTATCCCCCATATTAAACTGAAAATCGACAATAATCCCATGATTTATCTCCAAACTATAGCAGAATATACAATGATTTAGATGCCTGAAGGGGCGAGATTACATGAAAATTAAGAATTTAATTCGGTAATTTCCTAATGATATCCGGTGCGGTTAGGAAACCGCACCTACCGGGCCTGAAGGGGCGAGGTTGGATTTTATCCCTCTGCTTTCCTGAGTATGACGTTCCCGCCGACGGAGAAAAGTTTCAAAAGTGAACCGCCACCGTTGATAGTTCCCCGCAACTGATCGGGTTTGACAGTCCCTGTCGTCTCTACGGCTACCGGAAATTCTGTGGTTACTGAACCGCCAAGCACCCGTGCCTCGACCGTCGCAGCAATATGCGGGACGAGCGAAACATTGATACTCCCACCTATTGTTTCCAGATCCAACAGCAAGTTCTGACTGGAAACCGCCTCTTGGAGCAGACAGCGGATAGAACCACCACTCGTTTTCGCAAGGACGGGTCCGTCGTTTTCTATCTCTATACTCCCACCAGCAGTTTTCACATCTGCGCCGCCTTTACATCCGCGGAGCGTAACAGTGCCACCCGAGGTTTCCCCGTTGACAGCACCCAGGACATCAATCATCTGGATGTTGCCACCCGACGTTTTGGCTTTGACATCGCCAGTGCCGCCGTCAAGCGCAATATTCCCGCCACTCGTTCGAAGGGTCGCGTCACCCTCAAACGCCTTGAGATCTATGTTTCCACCGGAAGTCGTTCCATCGATATGTCCAGTAATATTTTGTAAACGGAGTCCCGCCCCGGCTGTGTGGGCGCTTACATCTCCGACTATATCCACAACCGAAATTTCCTCATCCGCGGTCTTCAAATCAAGCCTGTAGTTTCGCGGAACGACGATTTCAAATTGGACATCCAAACGTTTTTTCGCCTTTTTCCACTGCTTGACCGGACCTCTGAATTTCGCCTCGATTTTAACATCGACTGCTGCGTGTGTCATCTGGACATCAAAATTCTTGAGGATTTCCCCCGCACGCCGATCTTCCTTCAACTGTGCAGCGCGTCGAACGCGAACAGAAACAGTATCGGCGTCTGTACTCTGCACGTCAATTGCCCCGAAATCAGCGTCGATCGTTAGTTTTCCACCGGCGGCAACGGGGAACACTTCGACAATGTCTTCTAACGTCGTCTCGGTTAAGAAATCTGGGACGGCTTTGCGGATGAGGTCGCCGAAGGGTTTGTCTGATAACTCCTCTGTTAGGTTTTCCATGAAACGTTTGCCGAAGAAACTGGAGAACCAGCCTTGGAAATCCGCAGTCGTGTCCAATTCTTCGTTGAGGTAGGCAGCAAGTTGATGACACGCGATGCCAATGTGGCTAAAAGAAGCATCTGCTTGCAGTTCCTCAAACAGTCCATCCGGTATTGCGTTGATGTCCCTGAGACGTTTGAGGATGTTATTGAATTGGGAGATACACCGCGTTTCACCACCACTGAACGCTCCCGTTAACGCAGCGTCCTCTGCGATCTTTGCAGTGTGCTCCAACATGTGAAAAAGCCCTCTGATTTCCTGTGGTCTGTGTTGTTCCATAATTTTTAACTATCGCCTCCTGAGCACCGCGCCATTACATATCCGCACGGTAACCCTGTCTTTCCAAAATCGTTTTGAGGAGTTCCTTTGCTTTATGGAGTCGCCACTTCACGGTTGTCAGTGGCACGGAGAGGAATTCAGCCATCCGTTTTTGGGGCATCTCTGCCCAATAATAGAGTTCAATAACTGCTTGGTAGTCGGTAGGGAGTTCCTGAATCGCGTCTCTGATCGCTTGCTGCGTCAATTCACGTTCCACAATCTGCGCGGGATCCTCAGCCGATGTATCTCCCCCCCTATTTAAATAGGGTTCCATATCTTCTTGGGGTTGGTAACGTCCTGCACTCTTATAGTAGCGTAGGGCGCGATTGCGGGTAATTGAATGAAGCCATGCCCCAAAACGGTTCAGATCCGAGAGTTGTGGGAGTGCTTCAAAAGCCCTCAAAAACGCGTCTTGCACGACATCCTCTGCATCGGTAGGATTGCGCACGATCTGTTGCGCGATTGCCAGCATGGCTCGCCGGTAGCGGGTGATGAGGACGTCAAACGCCTGCGTATTCCCCGCAAGTGCAGCGACGACTAACTCGGCATCATTTGCATCCGTTAATTCTTGAGTGTGTGGTACTGATCCGCACGCTTCGCCTATCGGCATGAAAACTCTCCCTCTTTACCTATTAGATACATGTGAGAAAAAAAGGATAGTCAACAGTGCGTTTTTCCGTAAAACGGACAGAGCGATCGGAAGGGAAAGAGGTTAACCGCCTTTCCGAGACGTGGGGATGTCAGGGGTCCAGCGGTTCTGTTTCTATATATCTTATGAGGTCGGTCTATAGAGCATCACCAAACAGCCACCGAGTGCAGCGAGCAGGATACCTGCAATAAACTGCCATCGGACTGCCCCCCAACCACCTGCAGGTGGATGTGAGAGTGTCGCAACAATGGCGTTTACGATGGGTGCCCCTGCAAAGACGATGGACATAACAACCGCAGGACGACCCCCCGCGCCGAAAGCGAGTAGCACGCCAAATGCGCCAATAGCACCGACAAGTCCAGCGACAAACGACCAGGTGACACCCGAACCTGTGAATTGCCAATTAGATCCGTTAAGGATGAGCATTAAGGCAGAGCCAATGACAGCCGCCAAAAGATATGCAATGCCTACAAAGAGAAACGCTTTGTAACGCACATTAGGATCTTCCTTAAGATCCCCCATAGAGACCTGCCCTTGATGTAGAAAAACACCGTAAAGTCCCCATGCCGAGACGGTCATAAAAACAAAGATGAGCCATGTTTTAGAAGACATAATCCACTTCCTTCTTAATTGTTGTGGCAAGATCAACTTCCAAAGCGCGCCAACACTTGAAACATTAAGTATACTTTTCAAATACTTTCAAAAGTTGTTCTGCGATGATGGTATCGTTAAACTTCTGATGCACATTGGTTTTCCCGGTTTCTCCGAGGTGTTCACGCCGATCGGTATCCTTAAGGAGTTCAAGGATACCCGCCGCGACGGCTTCGGAGGATTTAGGTTCAACGAGGATTCCGCCGTCAGTCGCTTCGATCATCTCTGGAAACGCGCCGTGCCGCGGTTGAATGACCGGCACGCCGTTGGCGAGCGACTCTATAATCGACAGTCCTTTGGATTCACGGTAAACCGTGGGAACGGAAAAGACATGGAGACGGTTGAGGAACTCGATTTTTTGCGTGCGTGTCACCTCACCGTGATGCACGAAACTGTCTGACAAGTCCCATGCCTGAATCTGGTTCACGAGTTCTTCAAGATAGGGTTCGTCTTTCTTGCCGAGGTATCCAGCAACATGCAATTGAACGTTATCCGCCCCGAGGACCTCTGCTACCAGACGGAACGCGTCCACTAAGACGTGTAACCCCTTTTCAGGGCAGATGCGTGCTAAATAGCCAATAATAAAGGGCGGAGGTTCCGGTTTTTGGACAGGCACACCGTGGCCGTCCATGTTTAATCCGAGGGGGACCACATCAATCTTATCAATAGGGACATCAAGGTAAGCATCTGCCATAAACCGGGCGTAATAGTCACAAGGTGCCACGAAGCCATCGGGATCTATAGCACGTTCTCGCAGGAGGGTTAATGCTTCTGATCTGTAAGGCTCGATTAGATCTTGCAGAAAAATATCTTCGCCTTGAAGGGCGCAGATAACCGGGACATCTAACGCTTTTTTAATTTCTCTCGTGAAGCCGACAAGCATGGAATTCGTGAGGTAAACAATATCCGGTTTATCCTCTTCGGCGAGCCATTTGACTAATTTCGCCAATTCCTTGCTTTGATGCCCCTCCTCTGCGCTGAGCATCGAAACCGTGAGTTGTCCAAGGTCTTGCGCGGCTGTCGAACTACTGAATCGCGCCAACCCATTCAATAGCGTGGGATTGTCGAGGAGTTTGTCTAAGGTCCACGGCGTGTGTCTAAAAAAGGAGAGTTTCTGTTGTAAATAGACGTTAATCCCACCGAAAAAGACGCGGTTCAGGCTCACGTTTGCTTCATCTGTTCGGGTCGGGGTATACGTTGGAATCAGTGAAACGTTATGTCCCTGTTTTTTCAGGACCGTGGCGACCATGTTGTCGTGGATACAGGTGCCGCAGTACATGCCAGCGGCGCCTGCGGTGATATAAGCAACTTTCATGTCTTCTGTTTTGATACTAAACGTTTAGGGATGATTGGTGTAAAGAGAGTTTCTGCTGCGAGGGATGACATATCTATCTCCTTGAATGGGATGCATCTACAAATACTGTGATCCAATTATAGCATATCACCGCTCGTATGGCAAGAAGACACCTGCGACTTGCGATAAAGAAATTTGCATTTCCACTGCAATTGTGGTATCATTAATGTTTAGGTTTCACCAACACTTTAGAGAGAAAGAAGGAAGGAGACAGCACAATGTCACGAGTCTGTACGATCTGTAGCAAACGTCCGATAACGGGCAACCAGATTAGTAAATCCCGGCGGCATACAAAACGACGTTGGTTACCAAATTTGCAACGCGTCCGGGTCCAAACTGCGGAAGGACCGCGGCGGATTCGCGTTTGCACGAAATGTCTACGGAGCGGAAAAGTCGCTAAAGTTATTTCCAGGATGCCAGCACCGGTATAGAAGATAATAGAGTTTACGACTCACGGGTGACACGCTGGACCCCTTTTAAGCCCCGAATCGCTTGCAGGACTGCATCGAGCTGCTCTGCCCCTGTCACATCTATCGTCAGGTTATCAGAGGCTTCGGCATCATGGTGGACAGCGGAGGGTTCAAACTTTCCAGAACGGATGTTCACTTTGTATTGTGCGATGGCAGTCGTGATTTCCCCGAGCATACCGGGTCGGTCATTGCACTCAACGAGAATTTTGACGGGATAGACAGGCAGTGGTGGGGTTCCGTTTTCGGAGGATGGCTTTTCGTTCCACTGGACAGTTAAGAGCCGTTCGGGTTCGTCGAGAATGCGGATACAGCCGGATCTATGGACAGAAACCCCGCGTCCCCGTGTGAGATACCCGACGACTTGGTCACCAGGGATCGGGTTACAGCACTTCATAATTCGTATCATCCCTAAGTCTATATCGTTTTCAAGTGTGACAGCCGGCGGTGATTCGGGTTTTCGCCTACCGTTCACATCTTCGGAAGACTCGGTCTCCGGTTTCGGCACCTCAGGTTTCAATAAATTAACGACCTGCGTCGCAGATTCGTCCGCGTTCCCAATCCGGACGAAAAGTTCGTCAAGATTTTTGAGTTTAAGTTGCTTCGCAATGTCGTGCAGTTTCTCGGAATTGAGGTAATTCCGGGAATTAAGATAGGAAACTCGTAACTCCGCTGCGAGCAATTTCTTGCCCAACTCCAATGCCTCAGCCTTATCCTTTTCACGAAACCATTGGTTGATTTTTGTCCGTGCCGTGGCGGTTTTCACATACGACAACCAACTCCGACTCGGTCTCCCATTCGGCTGGGTCCGAATATTGACTTGGTCCCCATTCTCAAGCACACGTCGAATCGGTGCAACCGTGCCGTTGACTTCCGCGCCGACACAGGTATGCCCAACATCCGTATGAATTTTATAGGCAAAATCGATCGCCGTCGCGCCAGCGGGTAGCTTAAAAAGATCGCCTTTCGGCGAAAAGACATAGACTTCATCTTGAAAGAGTTCCAATTTCATGGATTCCACGAAATGATGTGGACTGTCTTGTGTTTCTTGTATGTCTTCAAGGATCTGCTTATAACTCGCGAAGATGGAAAGCCCTTGTTGGCTCATCGGCAACCCTTCCTTATAACTCCAATGCGCCGCAATCCCATCTTCCGCAATCTTATGCATCTGATATGTGCGAATCTGGATCTCAACGGGTTTGCCATCATCAAGAATCGTGGTATGGAGTGACTGATACCCGTTTTTCTTGGGTTGCCCAATCCAATCTTGAAGTCGGTCCGGATGGTAATTCCATTTACTATGAAGTGCGCCGAGCGCGATGTAGCAATCAGCCTCGGTTTTGACAAGAATTCGGAGACCGACGAGGTCTCGAATTTCACTAAAGGGTGTCCCTTTCTGTTGTATCTTCTGGTAGATGCTATGGATATGCTTCGTCCTACCGTGGACATCGGCGAAAACATTCCGTTTTTCGAGTTCTTCGCGAATCTGCTTAACCATCTTCTCGCAGTAAGCCTCTCGCTCCGTGAGTTTCTGATTGAGGAGGTCGGCAATTTTTCGGTATTCGATAGGGTAGAGATGCTTGAAGGCAAGGTCTTCAAGGCGCCCCATGATACGCCAAAGCCCCAACCGGTGGGCGATTGGGGCATAAATTTCCAGTGTTTCTTTTGCAATCCTCTGGCATTTCTCGCTCGAGAGAAACTCCAGTGTTTCCATGTTATGAAGTCGATCCGCGAGTTTAATGAGGATGACCCGCATGTCTTCCGCTGTCGCTAATAGGAGTTTCCGGTAGGTTTCGGCTTGGCGTTTCCGATGGACACGGTGTTCAACTGTGCTTTTAGTCTCCGCAGTTCGGGAGGCGATACCGAGTTTGTATTGACCGATCTTTGTGACACCCTCGACGAGATTGGCAATGTTAGCACCAAATCGAATCTTCATCTCTTGGCGCGTGATCCCTGTATCTTCGAGGACATCGTGCATGAGTCCGGCGCAAATCGTGTGCGTATCCAGTCGGAGTTCGGCGAGTATCTTAGCCGTTTTGACGCAATGCGTGAAATAGGGTTCCCCGGACTTTCGCTGTTGTCCCTCATGTGCCTCTTGCGCAAAACGGTAACAACGCTCCAGAAGTTCAACCTCTGCATCTGGGTTATATGCTTGAATTTGGTTTACTAAGGATTTGATACTCATGTCCTATGCGCTCCCACATAGATTTGATGTTTTCTTTTAATTGAAACTCTATAAAAGCAGGACTCGTCTGCTTCGTCCATTCCCCTCTTAAGTAGGTGGGTGAACGAGACAAGTCGCTTTTCTCACCCGATAAGAGTTTTACAAGTCTACTGCCGGGTTGCCCCTGTCGTTCAATGAACCGTAGTTCCTCAAAGATAGTGAGTCCGGTTTGAAGTGCTGACGGGGTTCCAAATCCACCTTTCAGTATCTCTACCTCAGGATAGCCATCTGTGCCATTGGATTGTATAAGTGCTCGTATGCGCCCATAAAATCGCCGCAGTTCGTCACCCGTAGGATATTTTTCAGAAATCCAATTGCGCATCTCCGCTTCATCTGTAGTGTTGTAGATGAGATGGAGATAGGAGGTTTCATGGGTCGCAAAAGCCGCTTCACACCGTTTTAAAAAAAGGTCTTGGCTCGGTGCGAGATGACAAAAAACGACGTGTTTCACAAAAGGAAATGCTTCCAGCGGAGAAAAAGCACTACTCGATGCGATTGTCCGCAGTTCACCGGCTTCCAATTGGTTCAATAACGCTGTTTCCTCTGACTTTAATGTCGCGTCCGTGTGCCGCGCGATGCCTTCGATGCTCTCCGGTAAAAGTTTTGTAAGCAGGAGATCCAACATATCTTCGTCTCGTACATAAATTATACAAGATTCCTCTCGCGCAAGCAAGTTTAAAAGGTAATTTTTTTTGTTAACATTCCGTTTGTCAACAAGTTTTACAGAAGATTCATCAGTAAGTTCAGGAAATACATTCCAGTTTCTGTCTCTACCTTCGGCGTGGACCTCCCAATCTTCGAGAATAAGTTGGACGGAACGGGTGCCTTGCCACTCGTTGATTTGGGGTGAAAAGGCGATATTGAGTGACATATTGGGACGTCTGAAAGTGATGAGTTTGTCGCCTGCTCCCCAGTCAATCGCGCGGCGTTTTACCGTGCCATCGCTAACGAACATTCGCAAATGGTTTTTCTCTGGTCCCATTTGGGTCGGTACCCCATTAACTTTAACACGTTGTGTACCGAAATGGGGTTTTGGATTATCCTTTCCAAAGGGTTCAAATTGTTCCAGTTCCTTTAGCGTTTCTAACGTCAAAAGTGAAAGGCGCGTTTCAAATTCCAGTGCCAGTTTCGGTTGTAATGCGTCCTGTGTGAGTGTCTCACAAGCGAAGTCGTTGAAAGCCTGCCGGAATTTGGGAATATTTTTAGTTTTGAGCGTTAACCCTGCTGCTGCGGCGTGTCCTCCGTGTTTCAGGAGCAATTCGGTACAGGCAACAAAACTATCGGCAAGGTTCATACCTTCGATACACCGTCCAGATCCAGTGGCTTCATCATCATTGATTGCCAGGACAACGGTAGGTTTATAGAAGGTTTGCATCAACTTGGCAGCGACGATACCGACCACCCCTTGTGATTTTCCGAGCCACTTTTTACTCGCAACAACGATCCCTATGGTGTCATCATCCATCTCTTTTTCAATGATCTCCACTGCCTCATCTTGAATTTGCCTTTCCAATTCTTGTCGCTTCTGATTCGCCTGATTGAGTTCGGAGGCAATCCGAATTGCGACGTCCTCGGAATCGGTCGTGAGGAGCTTAACCACTTTATCTGCGGTATCCATCCGTCCAGCGGCATTGATGCGGGGTCCCAACCGAAAAGAGAGTGCGGATCCGTCCAGCGGTGTGTCAATTTTATGACCCGCGGCTTCGCACAAAGCATGAATTCCGGGACGTTCGCGTTTATCAAGTTCTACTAATCCCAAGCGGCTCAAAATGCGGTTCTCCCCGGTCAGTGGTGCCATATCTACGACGGTCCCCAACGCCACCAGGTCAAGTAGGGATTCAAGAAACGCTTTGTCGTCTATTAACCCTTGTGCTAATTTGAAGGCTAAACCGACCCCTGCGAGTTCGGTGTAGGGGTATTCGTTCCCCGGAATCTTGGGCGAGATTAAGGCGTATGCTGGTGGTTGCTCCTTCTCTGGCTGGTGGTGATCCGTGACAATAACATCCATACCGAGTTGATTCGCCAGTGCCACTTCTTTCACCGAGGTGATACCGCAGTCTACGGTAATCAGTAGTTTCGCTTCGTTTTTCTGGCATATCTTTTCGACAGTGTCCTCACTCAGTCCGTAACCGTCTTCAAACCGATTTGGGATATAGTAGTCGACGGGAACATCCATCTGGCGGAATGTGTTGAGCAGTAATGCCGTCGCTGTAGTGCCATCGGCATCATAATCGCCGTAGACACAGATTTTCTCGCCGCGTGAGATCGCTTGGTGTATCCGTTCTACGGTTTTATCCATGTCTGCTAATTTAAAAGGGGAGTGCAATTCATCGAGCGTTGGGTAGAGGTAGGAGCGTGCTTCGGCAGCCGTCTTGATTCCTCGATTGATGAGTAGTTGTGCAGCAAACGGGGAGACACCTGCTTCGGATGCCAGTATTAAACTGTTATCAAAATCCGAATTTTTAAATTGCCACTTTTTGCGAGAGGGTTTTCTCATGACATCCCTTCTATATGTTAAGATGGAAGACCCACGCTTTGCAATACACTGGCTTACAAGGCGACACCTTTCCGATTATGAATATAGTATCACAAAAATTGAGAATTGTCAATTTTTTCTATACTGAAAACTGGGGGCTTCTGCGGTGTTGTAAATATAACTTGACAAAATAAATTGTTTATGGTATTATTATAGTGTCCTGATCGCAACTCAGCAGACAATATACAAAATGCCACATACGACGATATTTTTGTAACGCCTTCATCAAATAGGGACTAACCTCGTCCGTTCAATGAAGTTACCCCCGGTGTGATATGGAGGCTCTTATTGTAAATCAAGCCGAAAGGAGTTTTCTGATATGACGTATGTGATTTGTGAACCGTGTATCGACGTTAAGGACAGTGCATGCGTTGATGTATGCCCAGTCGACTGCATTCACCCTTTACCCGATGCTGATGAATTTGAGGAAACAAATCAGCTCTACATCGACCCCGAAGAGTGCATTGATTGTGGTGTATGCGAGCCCGAATGTCCCGTCGAAGCCATCTTCATGGAGGAAGATGTTCCCGAAGAATGGGAAGAGTTCATTGATATCAATGCGGAGTACTTTGAATAACGGATAGTAGGAATAATCCTTCGATCACAACGCGTTGAACGGTTGCTGATTCGCGAGACTGTCTTCGGTCCCACGATCAGTAACCGTTTTTTTGTAAAGGGCAGACCCTTTCTTTGGGGAATTATCATGCAGAAATTCCAACCCACCCGCATTGAAAGAGGCAGTACAAGTTTAGAAATCCAATGGAAAGATTCACATCACAGTGAATTGTCCTACCGCCTCCTCCGAGAAAAATGCCCGTGTGCCCGTTGTCAGGCTACGCGATTCGGCAAAGATCCTTTTCGCATCCTACCCTCTGACGATTTTTTTAAAAACCTACGGCTTTTGGACATTCAGCGAGTCGGACGCTACGCTGTGAGGTTGATATGGAACGACGGACACCGGACCGGAATTTACACCTTCCAATTTTTGCGTGAATTGAGCGAAAACCCACCTGAAATTTAAGATGCGTTCAAACAAAAATAGGTGAGGTTTTAACCTCACCGAAGAGATAAGTATAAGAGTCGTGTGTGCGTTATTCTGATAGCAATTGCGAGACGAGATAGCAGTTGGGGGTCTTCCGGGTAGCACCCAACGCCGTGCTAAGATTCTGACACACTTTCCAATAGCGATCGTAACTGAGTGGACGGAAGCGACGACGTTTTCCGATGAAAGTTTTGTGGCAGCAGGCTAACGTATTGCTGCTATGAATCGGATACCCCCAGACACGGCAGATGACCGGACGGTGTTCGTAAACAGCGCAAACCCCACCGATAAGCATAGGGCATTCGCCTTCAGGCGTGCCTTTTATGACCCCAATGGCTTCCATGCCAGCATCCGGCATTATATTTTCAACGTCATAGCCGTGCGCCTTCAATTTTCTGATGCTCTGTTCAGCCTTCCGACGAATATGGGAGCGAATTTCAGCAGGGAGTGCTTCCAATCCGATCTTTAAGTCGCGCGCCTCAACCTCGCTGATCGCCATGGTTGCGGTGTTTCGACAGCAGGAAAAGCAGGTAGATGGGCACGGGGTGCCACCCGATTCTTGACGCAAACGTTCGACATCGCGCTGAATCTCATCAAGGAGTTCGTAATAGGCTTTCATGGTAGTGTCAATCTATGGTCAGATTATACACAGCGTGCCTGAAGATAACAACCTTGGAACCGTTCTCTAAAATGAGCTTAATCTCATAAGGGCTGACCCAGTCTATAATGCCACGAAAGATCTCTCCCTCACGGAGTGTAACCTCAATCGAAATTCCATTTTTTCGGGCGAGCCGAACGGCTTTGGTATCAATTTCAGGAACCTGCGCATCAGCAGTGAGTTGTGTCAGCTTCTGTGCCTTCACAGCAGCATCGCTATCAACGGATGCCTGAACCCTCTCTGCATCAACGTCTTTATAACAGTATTTAACATCCGTTTTGGTGATGTGCTGCTCTTTCCCGTTGCTGTTGAGCGTCAAACTGGAGAGCGTCATTTCAAGGACAGTCGCAGGCAGTTGGACGTGATTATACAACGCAAAAAACATGGATGTTTCGAAATTAATCTGCTTAAGGATATAGAGATCCCCAAAACTGAGTTGCTTTGAAGATGCGTCTGGTGTCTCTTGTGTCGGTGCTGCCGAATCATTCGAATCTTTCGTCGAGGCACGTTGATTGCGGGATGGTTTTGCTGCCGGTTCCAGAGGCGCTACAGATGCCTCAGGGATACGGCGATTCCGAGTCGGCTTTGATGCGTCAGTCTCATAATTGGCGGCAGTCGTTGGCTCATTACTGACAAATTGGCCCTGTCCCTGCCCCGGGAAACCTGCGTAACCGCGCGGAATAATTGCTTTCCCTTGGCGTAACCATCTGCGTTCTGTTGGTGTTAACAATACTTCGACGTTTTGGGCAACAAGCCCCTTCTCACCTTCAATAATGCTGTACTTTACGCGCTGTCCGACACGGAGTTCCTCGTATTCGGGCTGCTTAATAGCAGAACTATGTAGGAAAACATCTGCATCACTGCTATCTTGCGCGATAAATCCGAAACCTTTATCGAAATTGTAGTACTTAATCCGTCCTGTAGGCATTTTATGCTCCTGTGGCCTTATCCCGTTTCAGACGGGGGACGTTAACCATTCGTGTTCCTGCGCGAGCATTCCTTATTTACGGTTTTTCTTGACATAACAACTCTACCCTTTATACAATAAATAGAGCAGACCTCATCTTTTGGGAACCCACTTCCTTCTACAACGGTGAAAGGAACGGTAAATTACCAAAGTATTTATCTATTAAATCATAATTCAACACGTTTGTCAAGTATCAAGTATCAGACTGCGAGTCGTCTGCTCTCAGTTTCTAAAGGAGACCTTGTATGGAAACCACTGATCTGACCCATCATATTCAATCTATTCGGCTTGTTGATACACACGAACACATGAAGCGCGAAGTCGAATGGGTTGAGAACGGACCCGATATCCTCCAAGACCTATTCGGAAATTATGTGCCTGCCGACCTGGTAACAGCCGGGGCATCTCCAGAAGCGATGCGCAACCTGATGGACGCCTCTCAAGATGTCGCATCACGGTTTGAAGGTATCCGGGACGCCTGGGAAGCGACGCAGTTTACGGGGTATGGCGAGGCGGTCAGCCTCATCGCTAAACACATCTATGGACTTGACGAACTGACAGGCGATGGGCTCGCGGGTGCCAATAATCTAAAAGGACTTCGCGCCCCCGGTAAACGTTATCACATTTTACACGACCTCGCGAATCTTGACCATATTCAAACGGACGATTTCAGTTGGCAGTGTGACCCGGACACCTCCGGCCCCGATTTTTTCCTCTACGATCTCTCGTGGGCAACATTCTGTAACGGACAAGTCGATCCAAGTGCTATTCATGCAGAAACAGGTGTTGAAGTCAACGATCTAACTTCCCTTAAGACTGCTATGGCGGCGATTTTCGCCAAGCACGCCCCGTGTGCTATCGCAGTAAAATCACAACACGCTTACAATCGAACGCTCGATTGGATTGAAAGAAGCGATGCCGAGGCTGCTACTGCGCTGAATGCTGTACTCACGAAACCGGCTGCAGAGGTCGACGAAGCGACACGCCTCTGTCTGGGCGATTGGTGCTGGGCGCGCGGCGTTGAACTCACGATTGAACACAACCTCCCTTTCAAGATTCATACAGGTTATTATGCTGGCAACGATCGGATGCCAGTGCGACGTATCCCTGCGGGCAATATGTGCGCCTTATTCGCTCGGTATCTCGACGCGAAATTTGTATTGATGCACATCGCCTACCCTTATAACGACGAACTCGTCGCCCTCGCCAAACATTACCGTAATATCTGGGTCGACTTCTGCTGGGCGTGGAGCATCGATCCGTATAGTTCGCGTGATTTCCTCCGCCGATGCATCCATGCCGTCCCGTCAAATAAATTGTTCGCTTTCGGCGGTGATACGGGGTGGCCGACCAGCGCGATGGCGTATGCGATTCAAGCGCGAAACGAAATTCGACGTGCCCTTGAAGCCGAGATTGCGGACGGGTACCTCTCTGAAAAACAGGCAATGGCGTTTGCAACCCGGATTATGCACACGAACCAGTACGACTGCTTCGATATAAGTGGCACTCGCTTGAACATTGCGGACGCCGCATAACTTGAAACTTTACGCGTCTCTCAAAGCCTGTAGGCTCTCTATATAAGGGGGGCGCGCCACACCCTTTTCCGTAATGATCGCTGTAACTAACGCCGCGGGCGTGACATCAAACGCAGGACTATAAACTTTAACGCCTTCAGGCGCCGTAAGTTTCCCAAAACCTTCTGTCACCTCTTCCGCGGCACGTTGCTCAATAGGGATTTCTGCCCCGGTGCCGAGCGCGAAGTCTAAGGTTGAAGTCGGTGCTGCGACATAAAAAGGGATGCCGTGTGCTTCTGCGAGGATAGCGACATTATAGGTGCCGATCTTGTTTGCGGTGTCGCCGTTTGCGGCAATCCTGTCGGCACCGACAATCACACATTGGATTTTGCCTTCTTTCATGACCTGTGCTGCCATGTTATCGCAGATGAGCGTCACATCGATACCGGCTTGCATGAGTTCCCATGTCGTAAGACGTGCGCCTTGTAAAAGGGGGCGCGTCTCGTCAGCGTAAACTTGGATCTTCTTACCCGCCTCGTGTGCACTGAACATAACCGCTAACGCTGTGCCGTAGTCGGATGTCGCTAATCCACCGGCGTTGCAGTGCGTCAGAATTGTATCGCTTTCGTTTAGCAACGCCATACCGTGCTGCCCAATGGCGCGGCACATCGCTTTATCCTCATCAATAATCTTCAGAGCCTCAGCAAGTAGGACCTCTTTGAGTTCAGGGATCTGAAGGTGACTGTTCTCTTGTGCTGTCTGGGTAATTCTGTCCAATGCCCAAAAGAGATTAACGGCTGTCGGTCGTGAGGTCGCTAAATAATCGGTCGCGGATTTAAGTTCGGCGGTAAAAGCATCGTATGTGTTTGCAGTGGAATCCCATATGCCAATTACTGCGCCCAGCGCACCCGCAATACCGATCGCGGGCGCACCCCGCACCCGCAAGGATTTGATGGCTTCCCAGACCGATGGGAGATCATCGCAATAAATCTGTTTGAATTCATTGGGCAACAGCGTCTGGTCAATCATCCGAATTCTACCATCCACCCATTCAATTGTTGAAACTGCCATTGTTTGGTACAGAACCCTCCTCTAAAAAAACGAAGCACATCTCGAAATAAATAGACTAAAAACTACGACACGTTAGAATAAGATAATAGCATTTTCTATGCCACAGCACAATCATATTTTTAATTTACCTTGTGGCGTAATGAAAAATATTAAATTGGGCATGTCAGGTGCCCAAGTTCGTTGGTTAAGCGTAGATTTTCGCTATAATCAACCGGGCAATCAATAACTGAAGGAACTTTCTGACGGAACGCATCTTCGAGGATAGGCACTAATTCGTCACTCCCTTCGACTCTATAGCCTTTTGCCCCGAAGGCTTCGGCGTATTTGACGAAATCGGGATTTGTGAAGTCGATGTGGGCGGGTCTACCAAAACCGTTCATCTGCTTCCACTCGATAAGCCCGTAAGCCTCGTCATTGAAGATAAGCGTGACGAAGGGCACCCCGGTTCGCGTCGCTGTTTCGAGTTCCTGCGAGTTCATCAAGAAGCCGCCATCACCGCAAATAGCCAAACATTTGCGTTCTGGATAGATAAGCTTCGCAACAAAAGCACCCGGTTGCGCGATGCCCATGGAGGCAAAACCGTTAGAGATAATGCACGTATTCGGTTGATAGCAGGGATACATACGGGCGATCCACATTTTGTGTGCGCCGACATCGGAAATAAGGATGTCATCTTCAGCAAGCACGGAGCGGACATCACTCAAGATTTTTTGAGGCTTCATCGGGAATCCCGTATCCTCGCGGTGTTCGTCGAGTTGGTCGAGTATAATTTTGCGTAAGGTGTTTGAGGCATACTCTGAATCTTTAGGATAGATTTCTTGTGCCATCAGGTGTCTGAGACTCTGACGGATGTTACCGACCATCTCGACATCCGTGACGTAAGCGGCATCACTTTCACTCGGTTGTGTATCAATATGGATGAGTTTCTTGTTCCGATCGGGATTCCAGAGACGTGGATGGTATTCGACGATATCGTAACCAATTGCGATGACGAGGTCTGCCCTGTCAAATCCACAAGAGACGAAATCGTTTGCCTGTAAGCCTACACTCAGGAGGGAGAGTCGATGGGTCCACGGAATGCTACCTTTGCCCATAAAGGTGTGTGCGACGGGAATGTTCGTCATCTCGGCGAATTGGGTCAGAATCCGGGAAGCACCTTGACGGACAACCCCGTTTCCTGCGAGGATAATCGGTTGCTTGGCATCGTTAATCAGTTGCGCAGCGCGCAGCAAACAGGATGCAACGGGTTCTGCTTCGCTGGGAAAGTCATGCGGCATCGGTTCCGCGCTAACTTTCATCTTAGCGACATCTTCTGGAAAGTCGATGTGTGTAGCACCGGGTTTCTCTCCGGTCGCTGTTTTAAAAGCTTTACTCATCGATTCCGGGATGATTTCGGGGAGGTGAAGCAGCGTATTCCATTTCGTCATCGGTTTGAAAACGGAGACGACATCCATATATTGGTGGGATTCTTTGTGCATCCTGTCTAAACTCGCTTGTCCGGTGATCGCAACGAGAGGCGCCCTATCCATATTCGCATCGGCAACACCTGTGACAAGGTTCATGGCGCCTGGACCTAAGGTGGCGAGACATACACCCGCGCGCCCAGTGAGGCGACCATAGACATCCGCCATGAAGGCGGCACCCCGTTCATCACGGGTTTGAATAAATTGGATGTTCGATTCTAACAGCGCGTCCATCAAATCCAGATTTTCTTCACCCGGTATGCCGAATATATAGTCAACACTTTCGTTTTCCAGACATTTAACGATCAATTCTGAGGCTTTCATGGTTGTATTTCCTTATATGTTACAAAGGACGAAAAATTTGTTTTTTCTCTCTGAATTACGTATCATTAATATATCATATAGAGATATAGAATTGCAATTTTTTAAGAGAAAATAGTAAGCGCAAGGTGTGCTATCCTGCAACGTTACAGAAAATATATGACAAAGAATTTTTTTTACCTCTATATCCTTGTTCTATTTGTCCATTCCCAATTAGTCTTTGCCCAAAGCAATTCGGGCGGTTTTCCTTACATCACTGAAACACCGGGAGAATTGATCGTCCGTTTACATCCCGATGCATCCGGTGAGCACCTCGAAAGGTTGAGCAGACAACTTGGGGCAGTGTCTGTTTTCCCAGTTTTTCCCGCTACTACGCCTGGTGGACGACACCCTCGGCTCCGTCGTATCTATCTGATTCGGTTTCCAAAAGGTTGGCAATTGGACGCTTTACGACGACGGTATGAACGACACGATGCGATTGAAGCGGTTGAGATGAATCGCCTCAACCAATTCTGTGCAGAAACCCCACCGAACGATCCAAGTTACGTGGAGCAGTGGAATCTGGATGTCCTCAATATGCGGCAGGCATGGAATATAGAACAAGGAAAACCACACGTAACGGTGGCAGTCGTTGATAGCGGGATTGCCACCCAGCACCCTGAATTGCGTTCACGGATTTGGGAGAATGTCGGTGAGATTCCAAGAAATGGTATTGACGATGACGGAAACGGTTACGTTGACGACAAAAACGGATGGGATTTCAGCGACGCGCCGACGCTTCCGGGCAGTGGCGATTGGACAGTCCGCGATAACGATCCCGAAGATGAAACTGGACACGGAACACACGTCTCCGGTATCATCGTTGCGGAGGCGAACAACGGACGTGGGATCGCGGGGATCGCGCCGAACTGCCGTTTGATGCCTCTCAGAGCAGGTTTCAAGTATGGAGGCGGTGCGTATCTCCAGAATGATGATCTCGCCGCTGCTATTGTTTACGCTGCAGACAATGGGGCAGGCGTGATTAATATGAGTTGGGGGGATACGGTGCGTGCTTTTATCATAGAAGATGCCGTAGAATACGCCCATCATCGCGGGTGTGTCTTGGTGGGTGCCGCCGGCAATTCGGCGACAATTGGCTCTTACTATCCGGCTGCTCTTAAATCCGTTATCTCCGTTGCGGGGCTTGGACAGGAAAAGCAGTTGTATGACGGTTCTAATTTCGGTGCTACCATTAACATCGCCGCGCCCGGTGAAGAGATTCTCAGCACGGCACTTAATGGGGAGTACGGAAAGAGAGACGGGACATCCATGGCGGCTGCGCACGTCTCTGGGGTCGCTGCGCTCGTCTTGTCGGCAAATCTGAACGCCACCAACATACGGATTCAAGAGAAGTTGATTGCGACTGCAAAGCCACTTTTCATTACTGAACTCGTTGGCGCAGGGGCATTGGATGCTTATGCCGCACTTGCGGAAACCTCGACATCGCTTGTTGCGGAAATTAATGCGCAACGGACATTGCAAAACGCCTTCCGTGGAGAACAATCTCACGGTGGCGTTGAAATTGTCGACGCGGAGATAGCGCGCGAGGTTATCTTTGATAGGATTGAAATCATCGGCAGCGCGGGTGGGGCTGAATTTTCTGAATACTGGCTGGAGTATGGCATCGGCGAGGTCCCGGAGTTATGGTATCCGTTGGGAACTGTGAAAACTGAACCGAAATTTAGGGCGTGTCTACACAAGTGGGATACTTCTACTTTAGCGGAAGGCAGGTATACGCTGCGCCTGAGTGTTAAATCTGAAAATGGAGACATCAAGAGAGTCAAGGCGGTTGTTGACGTGGCGCACGAGGTGCCTCTTGTTATAAAGCATGAAGCGCAACCATGGCTTGCAGGAAACAGATTCAATTCGGTGGTGATGTGGGAAACGGAAGGATTAACCACAGGCAAAATCCAAATTCTTGAGGCGAACGGAAATATCAATAGAACGGGTCATTCGGACGCAGAGAACTTACTTCATTTCGTCAATATGTCGGATTTAGGCGTGCCGCCCGGCACTTATGTGTACCGGTTAGCGGTGAAAAGTAGCGTCGGAGAATTGCACATTGATGACAACAACGGCGGGTTATATCAACTTGGAGTGGACGATACCTTGATTGATATATCGCATCTTCGGCAAGTCGCATCCATCCACAGTGGATTGCACGCTATCGCCTCCCCGGTAGATATAAACAGAAACGGGAAGTTGGAACTCTTTGTCGTTGAAATGGGGACTGGCGCGGCGCACGTTCTTGAAATAGCTGATGACGGAACGGACGCACAAATTTTTTCATTTCCCGAATCACTGTGGCCCTGGGCGGCAGCGGATACAGATAACGATGGACTTATAGAGGTGTTGTGCAATGCTTCGGGGGCGACATTTTTGCTGGAGCAACCCGCACAAGGTGAACTGCCAACGGAACGCATCTGGGAAGCACGCGGGCAGTGGAGCCGGACAATCGCAGATGCGGATGCAGACGGCACACCGGAGATATTCGCTCGTGATGATGTCACGAACACCATTTCGGTATACGAGGCGGTCGAAAATAACGATTATCGAATTGTAGCGACCCTTGAAAACCCGATGTGGGGAAACACTGGAATTAGTGCGAATTTCGCCACAGGCGATTTTGACGGTGATGGACGGACAGAGATTTTAGCTGGGGACAACAGTGGGAGAGTATTCATACACGAGGCGGTTGGAAACGACGAATACAGACAAACTTGGATACACACGCTTCCTGAAGGAATACCACAACTCTTTGCCGCTGGGGATATGGACGGCGATGGGAACGCCGAGTTTGCTATCTGCGCCAAAACGGGTACCCAAGTCGGCACTACACAACTTGATATTCGTTATCATCACTGGCTTTTAACTGTCTTCAAATCAGAGGGTGATAATATCTATCGTGCCGTGTGGACACAACGCATCCGTGATGTGCGGGATGGCGGAAATGGGATGACGATTGCGGACGCCAATAACGATGGCCGCAATGAACTTTGCATCGCTGTTCAGCCTAATTTCTATCTCGTGCAGTATGATGGAATAGACTATCGACCTATCTGGCACCACCCTTCAACAAGCACTTTCAATCCGATTGTCGTTGATCTGAATGGCGATGGAGTAAAGGCACTACTGTTTAATAGTAATAATGCCTTGACCGTTTTTGAGACTTCTGAAACGGTTACACCCAGCCCACCGTCCACATCGGTATCTGTCGCGCCAACACAGCGACCACGCTTGCATACCGCGGTGCATTCGCCACCGAATCAGCTCTTGTTGGAGTTTGACAAACCGATGGGTATCTCTGCGACGAACGCTGGACGTTACCGTCTGCACAAGCAGGGAAACTCGGAAAACGGATCGGAACGTTATACGCCACGCTCGGCTATTCTTGACAAAGCAGGAAAGCGGGTTGTTCTTACATTCTCTCCAGAAGTCTTTCGCACGGGCAATCATTATCAGATTGAGGCACTACAACTTTCGGATATATACGGTGCCGATCTCGCAGAGGATGCCAGAATGTTGACAATAATGCTGCCCGCCCCAATGCTTGCCGAGGTGATCGTCTATCCCAATCCAGTGACAACCTGTAATCAAGTTACATTTGATAAACTACCGGCGGGAACGGACGTTTATATCTACGATGTGAGTGGAAATTGTATTGCATCACTGACTCGGACAGAATATGAGAGAGATAGGCGAGTTTGGGAGCTTTTTGGGGTCAGCAGTGGTGTCTATATTTATGTCCTTTCGTCTGAAAAGGATCAACGCATCGGCAAATTCTCTGTGATTCGCTAACTAAAGTCTGTAAAGTGTTCTAAAATCTCTAAAGTCTGGTAAAGTTGAAAGACGTTTATGAGGCGATAACTTTAGCGCACTTCAGGACACTTTCGCACACTTTGAAACTTTCTTGATGGCTATTCCGTTGTATTGAGCGATACAAAGGCCGGATTGAGTTTAAACACGTTTCGGATCGCTTCTATTGCCTTCTGCCGTTCGTTGGCTTTTAGTGCGACCTGCGCGAGGTGATAATGAGGCTCAACGGCATCGCTCTGTAGATTGATGGCGCGTTCCAAGGTTTTCATCGCCTTGTTCACCTGTCCCCGCTTCGATAAAACCCAACCGAGGGTGTCGTGATAAGCAGCGACATCGGGATTCAACGTTACGGCTGTATAGGCTAACGCCTCGGCAAGCCGTAGACTGGGGAGAGAAGTCTGTAAGCGTGGAAGATCGGAAGATTGGGGATGAGCCTCTACTGTCCACGCTTCTAACCTTCCGACCCTCCAATCTTTCATCCAAATAGGGTTCGGATAATTGTCCGCATAGAGGCGTGCGAGGTTATTGTATGCCTCACCATATTTGGGTACAAGTTGTATCGCTTTTTCGTAGGTGCGTTTTGCGTCCAGTACACGTCCGAGTTTCATATACGCCGTCCCAAGAATATTGTAGGTTTCATAGTCGCGGGTTATTCCCACTTCTACCGACGTAAGTGGATAAACCCCGACAAGTGAAGCTTCGGCGGCAAATACATCCGGGTTTTCATGCGCTCTCGCTTCTAAGAACAACTCATACGCTTCAACGGAAAGCGCGTGTTGACCTTCCTTAAAATACGCGAATCCGAGTTTCCTATAGAAACTAACCGGAAGGGCACCGAGTCCCCTGCTCAATTCATACGAATTAATGGCTTTTCTGTAATATCCCTCCTGAATGTAGAAATCCCCTTCCGCCAATGAGCGTTTTACTAATTCCGGTAGTTCACTCATCGAAAGCCCAAAACGAGAGAGTGGACTTAACTCCATTTTTGTGTGTTTCTGATATTGGGTGAAACCGATTATAACGATAACCAAAACAGCCCACAATATTAGATACACTCGCGTTCGCTGCACCCATTGCCTGGAGAGATACCTGCCGGGGTGTATGAGCGTCAGAAAGAAGTTCGTCTGTGCGGGTTCAAGCGCAGTGCCCTTCGGATCATACGGGACGGTAGACGCATTAGGGGCTAATACCGGGAGATTGACGGATGAACCGGCAAGACGAGACGATCGGGCAATGGATTCTGCTAAATCATCTATCTCCTGATCTTCTTTCTCTCGTTGTGTTGATTCCGTATCGGTCGTTAAAGTTTCTGTCGGTGTTTTTGATTGGGTATTTTCTGCGGATTTTTCCGGCGTATCAGTTACGTCATCTGCGGATTCCGTTTCCCTCGGAACATCGACGCGTTCATCCGTGGACGCTGTATAATCCGATATATCAGTTATCTCGTCTGCATCAACAGAAGGACTTATGAATATTTTTTCAAATTCTGTTGGCTGTTTCTCACCAGATTCAACCGTCTCTGTATCTTCCACCGCTTCTATGAACAGATCGTCGGGCGGAGTCGCTTGAGAACCCGCCATGTTATGCGGAGGAACATTCGACTCCGATTCTACTATGTCTTCTTCTGGTGTGGTTTGTGAATCTATAAAATCCGTTGTCGGTGACGGTTCATTTGGATCTATCTGCTCAGCATGCAGGACAGATTCAGACGCCTCCGGCGAGAGTGAAGTGTCTCCGTTGGCATAACGCCCCTCAATCCGAGCCATGCTTTTCTTCGCTTCGATCCGCGTAAGCATAGAGCCGGTAGTGCGGAGCGATTCGAGCATAGGCAGCGCATCAGGCGTTGCCAATTCACCAATCGCTTCAAGCAGTGCCCAAAGCGTTAAATCGTTTGACTCTACCTGCAACGCTTCAAGCAGCGGTTGCGTAGCACGAGTCGCGTCCATTTGCTGAAGTGCCATCGCGGCTTCACGTCGGACCATGGAATCTGAATCGGCGAGCACCTCAATTAGGGCTTCTATTCCCTGTGAGCTGCCCTGCGAAACAATATTCACAATAGCACTGCAACGGACAACGCTCGGTTGCGTTGTGTTCATTAAATTCTGGATAAGTTGTTCAACAGATAACATAATTCCTCAGATGGATCTGAAGTTACGCGACTATTTTTAAGACACTCTCCCAATTAACAAAACGATTTTTGTAGGAAAAAGGTTTCAAACCTTATATTAATTATCATCTATCAGTTGTCGGTCCTCGTTTAACAACAATTTCCGCGTGTTCCTGATAACCGAAAACCATTTGACATTTTGCGAAAAACTCCGTATCATAAAGTGTATATCTTTTTATGGATATCGGAGAAATTTATGAAACACAGATGTTTTACACGGATTCTCTTATTGACGCTTCTAATATCGCTACTTGCGGGATTTTCCCCAATATTTGCCGACTCACACCTAAAACGTGGTGGCACCCTAATATTCGGGCGCGGCGGCGACTCTGTGGGATTAGATCCGGCGCTCGAGGAAGATGGAGAATCCTTCAAAGTTTGCGATAATATCTACGATACGCTCGTCCAATACAAAGATGAAAGCACTGAACTTGAACCCGGTCTCGCAACAAATTGGGAAAGCTCAGCAGATGGTTTGATATGGACATTTCACCTTCGCAAAGGCGTAACGTTCCATGATGGAACCCCTTTCAACGCCGAAGCCGTTCTCTTTTCGCTTAACCGACAGCACGATGATACACATCCCTTCCATAAAGTTGGCGGTAGTTATATTTACTGGATAGCAACGGGTTTGGCGGAGATTGTGGACAAAATTATCGCTGTTGATGACTATACCGTTCAAATTCACCTTAAAACGGCTTATGCCCCTTTTATCTATACGATTGCAATAACCCCTTTCTCCATTGTGAGCCCAACAGCCGTGCAGAAATGGGGCGATGCGTTTTCCAATAACCCGGTCGGCACGGGCCCCTTTAAGTTCGTGCGGTGGGATAGAGGAGATAAAATCGTGCTTGAAGCAAACGACACGTATTGGGACGGACGGCCTCTGTTAGATAGAGTGATCCTTCGCTCTATTCCTGATAATTCCGTGCGGCTTATTGAACTTCAGCAAGGAAATATCCACGCTATGGAGTTCCCAAATCCGGACGATTTTCAACAGATCCGAGATGACGACACGCTCGAATTGTTATCGCAACCCGGCATGAGCATCGGTTACTTGGCGATGAACATGGATAAATCTCCTTTCGACACTCTCAACGTCCGACTCGCAATTAACCACGCTATCAACAAATCAGCAATTATTGAATACCTGTATCAAGGTTTGGGGATTCCAGCGAAGAACCCGATTCCACCAACACTCTGGGGGTATGATGATTCGATTGAAGATTACGCCTACAACCCGGAACTGGCGAAAAAACTTCTCGCTGAAGCTGGATATCCTAACGGTTTTGAGACAACACTCTGGGCATTACCCGTTCCGCGTCCGTATATTCCTGATGGACGTGCCCTTGCAGAAGTTCTTCAATCCGAACTCCGAAATGTTGGCATCGAGACAAAAATCGTGACCTTCGACTGGGGGACCTATCTTGAAAAAACGAAAAATGGGGAGCACGACATCGCGATGTTGGGATGGAGTGCCGACCTTGGGGATCCCGATAACTTCCTCTACTTCCTTCTGAGTAAAGCGTCAGCAGAGAAGCCCGCTGGCAATATTGCATTTTATCGCAGCGATGAAATGCAAGCCGTTTTAGAGCAGGCGAGAGCGACCTCAGATCGAGAAAAGCGAATCTCGCTTTATCAAGAAGCACAGCGAATCTTCCACAAAGATGTGCCATGGGTGCCATTGGCGCATGCGAAACAGATTTTAGTCATTAACAAAAAGGTCAAAAACCTTAAACTTCAACCCTTGAATTGGAAATACTTCCGCCAAATTTGGATCGAGGAATAGCTATGAGCAAATCCGTATTTCGCGTAGGTGTCACGCGCGACTTCTTAGGACCCGATGGCACCTGCGATTTAGATGACATTGCCGGTCCGCTTTTTGACGAGGCAGGTCTACACTGGGAATATATTGCGGAGAATACACCCGCATTACAAGCCGAACAAGTGCAGGATTATGACGCACTCTTAGTATTAGGGGCAGGTATCACAGCAGAAACGTTCACAGACGCTGACAAGTTGGCTGTCATTGCGCGTTTCGGGGTCGGATACGATAAGGTGGACGTGGAGGCTTGTACCGAAAACGGTGTATTGCTAACGATTGCCCCAGATGGTGTTCGTCGTCCGGTTGCCACTTCCATCATGACCTTTGTCCTATCGTTGGGTCACCAGTTGTTGATAAAGGATAGACTCATCCGTGCCGGGGGTTGGAGAAACACACAAAACTATAGAGGCATGGGGTTAGTCGGCAGAACGTTGGGACTTGTCGGTATGGGTAATATCGGGAAAGAGGCGTTTAAACTGGCGAAACCTTTCGGGATGCGCCATATCACTTACGACCCTTACATCACACCTGCTGACGCAGCGGAAGTGGATGTAGAGCCCGTCGATCTGGATACCTTAATGCAAACGGCTGATTTTGTGTGTGTCTGTTGTCCATTAAACGAAGAGACGCGAGGACTCATTGACGCGAGACGTATCGGGTTGATGAAGCCGACGGCTTATCTGATTAACACCGCACGCGGTCCAATCGTTGACCAGAAAGCACTCACAGAAGCACTTCAGAATCGACGAATTCAAGGCGCGGGCCTCGATGTGTTTGAACAGGAGCCAATTGACGACGACGATCCGCTCTTAAGTCTGGACAATGTTATCGTAACCCCACACAGCATCTGCTGGACGGATGAATGCTTTGAAGGCAATGCCAAGAGTGCGTGTGAGAGTATCATCAACGTGGCTTCTGGGAAAATGCCGTCGTATATTGTAAATCGGGAGGTTATAGATAGCCCGAATCTACAGCAGAAGTTAGCACGTTAAAACTCGTGTTAGGAAGAGGAAAACATATCATGCAAGTCGATCGACAACAGTTCAGAGAGGAAGGTTACAATATTCTGCGGGAGGTTGTACCGAAGGCAGGACTCGAACCGTTACGCCGTGGTATCGAACACATGGTCAGCCGGAGAAAAGAACTTTCTGCGCAACGACGTTTTCCTACCGATCCACAAGGCGGCGATTGGGAGAGTTCGGCCCAACCGCGCTTGCAATTTGACACCGACTGTGATGAAGGGTCTGGCACCGCGATCGAATTTCTGCTGCATGAAAATACACTCGGAGTTAGCCAGCAGTTGATGGCGGCAGAGCACGTCGTGCCACACCAGTTTGCCTGCATCTGTAGTGGGAGTCACGATGCCGGTCCGATGCACTGGCATCGTGATGTTGGTCCCGGTGAACCTGCCCCACTGCGTGGAATGATCTCAAATATGGAACATCACGGACCGAGCTATCTCCAGTGGAATATCGCCTTGTATGACGATAGTGTATTCTGGATTGTCCCGCGCAGCCATCGTCGGATTAATACCGAGGCAGAGCACCAACAGCTCGCAGAAAATCCGTCTGTTCCATTGCCGGGTGGGATGCCTGTCGAACTGAATGCCGGAGACGGTGTTGTGTACACACATCTATTGCTACATTGGGGAAGTTATTACAGCAGCAAGATGCGGCGGACACTGCATCCGGGTTACCGTCCGTTCGGTTTTGCGGCTTTACCCAACGTCCATTGGCGGCACTGGGAACCAGGATTCTATCATCATCTCTCCAATACAGCACGCGAACAGTTTGAGGCATGGGACTCTCTCTTTTTTCAGGAGTTTGATCGAATAATCGCTATTTTCCATGCCATCATTAACGGAGATGCAGACAGATTTCGCGCTGAACTGGCGTTGTTACATCCCTCACCACATGAGCGGATGGTGAGCGTCGTTATGCTTTCAAAACTGGCGGGCAAACTGTATGCCTTGAAGCACACAACCGCCAATCCTGCCTCTCTATGGGGCAATGGTCGAGACATCATTTATCTCGGAAATCATTTTACTCCTGAACAGGCTACTGAACTCTGGAGGCGATTCCAGCCTCTTGATGAAAATCTGAAACTTCCAGAGGAGACCTATCAGCCCGGTTTCCAACGGAGGTCGGATTATAATCCAAACGATATGCCTGTGGATTTCAGCGTTGAAGATTTTATTAGTAGTTGGGAAACCGCATCAGTTACTGTTGATTTGTAACCCTATAGAACGCGGAGGAACATCATGCTCACGGAACAGCAGATTAAGCACTATAACACCTTGGGATTTCTCATTTTTCGGCAGGTGTTTAGCCAAGACGAGCTGAACACAATACACGAGGAGTTTGAAGCGGCGATGGCATCTGCATATCGTCATGCCCCCTTTGATGGAACGCACCGACATTGGCTGCCAATGATGGGACCCGAAACCCCGTTCTTCGCGAACCTGCCGGAAGACGCACGGTTCTGCGAGGTGGCAGAACAACTCTACGGCGACGATGTCTTTTTCGTTGTTTCCGACGCGAACCGTTATGTGGGCAATACAGGTTGGCATCCCGACCATAACGTCGATCCAACCAAAGATTGCTACGGGGTGAAGTTCGCATATTATCTTGAACCCGTTGACGCGGAAAGCGGCGCGTTACGGTTGATTCCCGGCTCTCACAAAAATCCGCTGCACGACGATCTGCGGGAGAATTTGAACGAGTTGGGACTGGAGGTTTGTGACGTTCCGGGTTATGTTTGCAAATCGGAACCCGGTGATGTGGTTGCTTTTGATATGCGGTGCTGGCATGCCAGTTGGGGTGGCAGCGATGACCGTCGAATGTGTACTATCGTTTACTATAACAATCCAAAAACGCCAGTAGAAGATGCTGCCACACGCAACCGCGCCCGTAGCAATGCGAAGAGTCCCGAACATTTTAACCGCCCGGGCGAGCCGCTCTACGATCCACGCTGGGTCGCAAACCCAGGGGGCAGTGAAAAACGACAGCGTTGGATTGATCGGTTACGTGCGTTGGGATTTTTGGATACTGCTTCAACTGATTAATACTGTTTCCCATAAAATATGCCTGTTCGCCAATTTGCAGAATTATGCAACCTTCTTCCCTTGGTTCGCGTCACTACATCAAAATATAATGAATGCTAAGAACCGAGATTCAAGTTTATCCTTGCTGACAGGAGGGATTGGCATTGATGAAAAACGATGATGTGACATTGGTGCACCGCGCTCTGGCAGGCGACGAAACAGCCTTCGCGACGTTAGTAGAGAAATACCAAAAACAGGTTCACGCGACCGCGTGGCGAACAACTCAGGATTTCCACATTGCTGAAGACATCGTCCAAGAGACTTTTCTGAAAGCCCATCAGAGACTTGACACTCTGAATGATCCCCATCGATTTTCTAGGTGGATTAACGCTATTGCTACACGGTGTTGTCTTGCGTGGTTTCGTGAGAAACGCTTGAATACCCAGCTTTCCGAAAATATAGGCAGTGCCACGAGACGGAATGACTCATATTCTGGCTATCTCGTGGGAGAGCAAGCGAAAGAGGCGTCACAAGAACTGCGCGAAATTGTAAAAAAATGGCTTGTGAAATTACCAGAAAATGAACGCACTGTCATAATCCTCCACTATTTTGATGGAATGCTATGTGAAGAAATTGCCGCATTTTTGGGTGTAACCACGAACACCATAAAAAGTAGGCTCAACCGTGCCCGAAATCGGTTAAAAAAGGACGAATCTCTGGGGCAATCTGCTCTTGATGACTTCCAGACCTTCGCGATACTAAGTGAGGCGGTTAAAACCGAACGTAAGATTCGGGTATGTATTAACGCCTCTATCGAGGATGGTGATCAATTTAGAGAAGGAGGGGCTTCTCTAACAAAAACCGATGTGTCTTTGAGACTTTCCAGTTTTGGTTGGGAAGAACACGATAAGGGTGAACCCGTCACGATGCCTTTGTTGGGAACTTCTATTACGCCTTCCGTTCTTAGATTTCCCACAGTCATAGGTGACACCTGGATCCAAGAGGGATTCTGGGACTCACTGGCGAAGACAACTTTAGAAGGATATGAACAAGTGGAAGTTTCTGCTGGAACTTTTCCGACGTGCCTCAAGCACAAAAGTATCCTTATCACCACGCCACCACATTTTCAGAACAATCTACTGGCAACTTCCAATGGTAAACCCTATAAGCGAGGTTCTAAAGAGAATAGTTTATTTGTCAATGGCACACGCTATTTATGGTTTGCCGAGGGAATTGGGCTTGTGAAAATGCGCTACGAACATGCCAATGGTCTCACAACGGCGGCAGAATTAATAGAATACAGAGTCCCGGGCAAGGCAGAAGAATATCATCCGTTGCAGATTGGTTCTACGTACACATATAAATATTATAGTGTCTCTCTTGATGAAACGGTTATTGAAACGTGGCGTGTCACTGAAAACTTCTGAATCCAAGAGGTATCTATGGGAAGTGAACAGCGGCAGAAGTGACAACCATCTATACTTTGTATAGCTGAGGGAATACGATGCTTTGGACGATTGTTAGGAGAGAAATCACAGCAAATATCTTGAGTTTCAGATTCCTCATGGGACTCCTCATCTATTTTTCCCTGATTGTAACAAATCTCTTCGTTTTGACCAGAGGTTATGAAGATAGACTGCAAAGCTACCAAACGGCTCTCCGAGAAAATGAAGATCAGATAGGACAGGTTAAGAAATATTCTGAATTCGGTCAAATCGGTCAAACGCCTAAACTGAAGTGTAATCGGAAACCGAAGTTGTTGAGCATCTTCAACGAAGGTGTGGATAAAAGGAAGGGCAATTCGGTAGCTGTGGCGCACGGCTCTGTTCCTGCCGTTGCTGAACAACACGGTTCTGATAATCCATATTTGAACATTTTTTCCTCTATTGACTTCACGGTCATCTGTCAAGTGGTGATGAGTCTACTCGCGCTGCTTTTCTCTTACGACGCTATATCGCGAGAGAAGGAAGCCGGGACTTTGAGATTAGCACTTTCCTGCGCGGTTCCGAGACCAACGCTGCTCTTGGGCAAATATATTGCTGGAATGGCATCCATTTCTCTTCCACTTGTTGCGAGTTTTGTGGGCGGCTTGTTGGTGATACAGTTTTCTCCTTATGTCTCTTTCAGCAGTTCGGAGTGGGTGCGGATATTGTTAATCTTTCTCGTCTCTATGCTTTACGTCTCCCTCTTTTTTCTTATTGGGCTTTTCCTGTCCGCTCGGACACACCGCGCCTCTATCACGCTGATGTTCTCCATGTGTGTCTGGGTGTTTTTCGTGCTTATCGTTCCAAATTTAACAGTTTTATGGGTGGAACATGCGAGTCCGATTCGCTCAGAACGATCTGCCAAAGCACAAGCGGATGAATTGTGGACGGAATTTGAGACCAAAGTCAGAGAGTATTTGAAAAAACGCGGTGTTGAAAATCCTTGGGATCGTGCCAAACCTGGGGGTATGGGCATAAGTGCAGACAGAAGTTCTTTTGGCAGTGGAGAAACCATAGGGATGAGCCGTTTTGCAAACGAGGACGGTATACCGTTTATCCAGGAATTTTATGGATTCAAGGAAGATCTGCGGGCACAATACGCCGACAGGATATGGCAAATACGTAAAGCGTATCTCGACGAGAATCCGAACCGACAGTCTCTCTTGGCACTGAACATATCCCGTATATCTCCAGCTGCGGTTTACTACAACGCCGCTGCAATTCTTGCGGAAACAGACTTGGGAAGTTTCTATCAGTTTATGGAGCAGACTCGACAATACCGCCGTGAGTGGGTCGAGTACCTGAGAGACGAGAAAATATTCTCTTCACGTAGATGGTTTACAGAGGACGGGGGCCAAGGGGATCTTGACCTGAGCGGCATGCCCAGATTTAAGGAACAGAGCGAAGGCATTGGCGGCAGCCTCCAACGCGCAGTCCCAGATATCATGATACTCGCGGTATTAAACATCCTGTTCTTTATGGGAGCATTCATCTCATTCCTGCGCTACGACGTGATATAGGCGATGAATCTGGATCGTTTATGGTAGGAAATCCATTTATTTCTCGCTGTTCAGTTGGTATGACCAAAAGAGGGTAACATGATCTGGCACATAGCAAAACGCGAAATTCTTGATAATCTGACCCGTTTCCGATTCGCGCTCACGGTGGTTTTGGTAATGGTACTGATGGTGATGAATGCCGTGCTATTTGTGAGTAGTCAATATCCGCGAAGAATCGCAGAATATTCCCAAGACATCAACGCCGCGACAGAATCAATGAAGGAACGAAGTGCCAGTTTAGGCGAGTTAGGTGTGAAAGGTCCAGGTGATCTCTACAAGAAGCCAAGTCCATTGGCGTTTATCGCTACAGGGGCGGATGCGAAATTGCCGAAGCGGGTTACCGCGAACGCTTCTTCCGGCAGCAACTGGACTGCCTCCAATTTTCACTACTCACATTCCAACAATTGGTGGCTTGAATATACACAAGATGTCTTTCAGAAAAATGATGCGCTACCAAATTTCACGGAATTAGACTGGACGTTCATCATCGGATTGGTTATGAGTTTCATGGCGATCCTATTCACCTATGATGCAATCTCTGGAGAGCGTGAAGTAGGGACCTTAGGCCTGCTCATGTCTAATTCGGTCTCCCGTGCCACCGTGCTTCTGGCAAAGTTTGTCGGTGCGTTTCTGACCCTCATGCTACCCCTCCTTATTGGAATATTACTGAATTTAATGATTGTCAACGCTTCAAAACTGGTGTCACTCGATGCCAGCGAATGGCTAAGATTTGGGATAATCGTTGTTATTTCCTCCCTTTACATCTCAATATTCTTATGGCTTGGACTGTGTATCTCAAGTCAATTTTCCAATTCGTCAAGCAGCTTGCTGGTCCTACTTCTGATTTGGGTCGTATTTGTGGTGCTTATTCCGAACACAATGGGGGCGTTGGCGAGCGGTTTCCAGCAGGTTCCCTCCAGAAGTGAAGTTTTTCGGTTAAAGCAGGCAAAACTGGATGAAATCCATGAACGATACTGGAAAGATAGAAAACTCTTCCAATTTGGTTCCCCTTCCGATAATCCACCCAACATTGAGGCATTAAGAACATGGGCAGGTTATCTCACTGAACGTGCGGATGCGAAGAGTCGGTTTGACGATGCGCATCTGGATAAGCAGTTCGCACAGGTTGGGTTCACGCAACAAATTACGCGGCTATCCCCGGCGGCTATCTACAAATACGCTTTAGAATCTCTGGCGGGTACAGGGTTCGCGAGACATAAAAGGTTTGTCCAACAAGCACGCCGCTATAGAAAACAGTTCGTTGATTTTATCCAATCAGAAGACAGGGCAGACAACGAAAGCTACCATGTTTATCTCGTAAAAGAAGGCTTATCCCAAAAGCCGGTTGCCTTTAGTAGTATCCCCAAGTTCTCAGAAAAACTGACTGTGGGTATCACTTTCAAAGAGGCGTTGTTGGATGTAATGTTGTTAGTCTTACTTGCGCTACTCCTGTTTATGACGGCTGTTTTGGCGTTTATGCGAAGCGATGTTAAATAAAATGTGGAGGAGCCACGATTGAAAATCACCACGTTTGATGGAACAGATCCTTTTTGACTGTTCTTATCAAATGTGGTATCATTTTAATAAAGGGAAGGGACCAGTTGTAGCCACTTACAATTTATTCGATCAATCGACGGTTGGGCGTGGCGGATTTCCCCAGTGTCCACCGTTATCTGTTCCGCTTACGACAACACCTTCCCTATCCCAGCGGTAAGAGGCGTGGACATCGGCGGAGCAGTAGCGTAAGGTGAGACCGCATCGCCGCCTCGGTGAGGGATTGGCGTTCGATCCGTGTAAAAGCAGGTCAGTGTGAATAGAGATTTCACCAGCCATGAGTTCAACATCCACGGGTTCGCCATACTGTTCTGCGTTTTCAACGATTTGTCCCAGAACGCTATTGTCGTCGGGATCGCTGTGCCGAGCTGTCAAATGTCCCAGGTGATGTGAACCTGAAATGAACCGCATCGCGCCGTTCTCAACAGTGGCATCGTCGATGGCGAGCCAGACGGTAACGGTTTTGGAAGGAGAGAGGGGCCAGTAACCCGCGTCTTGATGCCAACCGACAGTTTTTGAGTCGTGCGGCATTTTGCAGAAGTAGTGCGCGCCCCAACCGATAACATCCTCACCGATCAGGTCTTTCACACAGGCGACGATCTTTGGGTGCGTGAGAAGGTCATAGACCTTTCCGTATTTCATGTGTGCGGAGATAATTGAGTAACTGCTTCCGCCTTCTGCCATGACGCTTGCTAACAGGATATCGAAGTATTGACGGTGTTCACCGATTTCGGCGTTACCGAAAATCGGGATACCTTTGATATAACCGACGCTGTTGAAATGCGTTACCTGTTCTTGGGTCAACACCTTCGGTTCTTCGGTGACGCTTGGATGAAATTGGAGATCTCGCCCCATTTCAGCGAGTTGCTCCCATGTCGGCATGATTTTGTCGGTTTTGTAGGTTACGCCTTGGTTTGACATTGTTGCTCCACCTCGTTTAAATTCTGATTGCATTCTATCATAAATGTAATGAAATTAGTATAATATCTTGCCGCGTTTTGTTGGCAAGATTTTCAAAACACCCGTTCAACGAAGCACGTAGCTCGTAATGAAATTATGCCTTTAATGGCATAATTTGTCTTAGCTTTACATTTGGAGAGCGGATATGCGGAAAGAGGATTGACACTTCCAATCCATCTGACCGAACCGCAAGGTATAATTAAAAAATGGCGCACGCATATACCCCCGGGCTTAAAGTTACCGAGGGAATGACAATTCAGAAAGAACGTCGACTTCCGCTGCAAGGCGAAGTTCTCGTTGAAGCCGGGGCAGCAGTCCAGGCAGAGGATGTCGTCGCGAAAGCGGATCTACCGGGTAACGTCCAATTGCTGAACGTTGCTAACTTACTCAGTGTTCCCGCAGAAGAAATTACAGAATACATGCTCAAACCTGTCGGCGAAACGATTGCCAAAGATGAGATTATCGCCACGACAAAAGGGCTTTTTGGGCTTTTCAAATCGCAGGCACGTTCACCGATTGACGGCACAATCGAAGCCGTGTCTGATGTCACGGGGCAGGTCATTCTCCGAGAACCACCGATTCCTGTGGAAGTCAAGGCTTACACAGATGGCACAGTAACGGAGATCTCGCCAAATGAAGGTGTCACTGTAGAAACTTACGGGACCTATATCCAAGGCATCTTCGGGGTTGGCGGTGAAACAATCGGGAATCTAACTGTGGCTGTCTCTTCTCCGAGTGATGGATTGACTGCGGAACATATCCTACCCGAACATCGAGACCACATTTTGGTCGGCGGTTCGCTGGTCACGACTGAGGCAATTCAGAAAGCAATCCAACAAGGTGTAAAAGGTATCATTGCCGGTGGGATTGATGATGCGGATCTGCGGGAGCTTCTCGGTTACGAACTCGGCGTCGCGATTACAGGTTCCGAGGAGATCGGGATTACATTGGTTATCACGGAAGGGTTCGGAAGCGTCGCAATGGCGGAGCAAACGTTTGACCTCTTGAAAACGCGGGAAGGTATGAAAACCTCTATCAACGGTGCGACGCAGATTCGTGCCGGTGTCGTTCGTCCGGAGATCGTGATCCCATTGGTATCGGACGCTGCAGAAATAGTGGTGGAGAAGGATGGAAGCGTGGAAGGCATTTTGGAGGTCGGCAGTTCCGTCCGTATCATTCGGGAACCGTATTTCGGTAAATTGGGACGTGTTACGGAATTACCTGTAGAACTTCAGAACTTGGAAACAGAGGCACAGGTGCGCGTGTTGCGTGTTGAACTCGAAGACGGTGAGCAGACACTACTGCCCCGTGCTAACGTTGAAACGATTGAAGGGGGTTAGTTTGACTGGAGTCTTGATTTGAGAAATATAAGGATGGCACGCGGAGCGTGCCTACTACTTTAGGAAGATTTCTCAACTGTGTTGGTTTTCATACCACTTAACGTTACCTGTGCTGAGACCGCTGGCGACGATGTCCAATCTGCCGTTCCCGTTCATGTCCAGGACGTGCATCTGTCCAACTCCTAAACCACCATTGTCAATTGTTTCTTTGCACCACCGGTTCTGTGCGATATCCTCTGGACGGTAGAGATGCAAACTCGTCCCTTCGCCGTTGTAGCCACAGATAATCTCAAGTGTTCCGTCATCGTCAACATCAACAGCCGCGAGGGAGTGTCCTCTGTTGAGTGTGTCATCGATGAGGTAGCGGTGCCACGGATCGGTTCGCAGATCGCCAGTGGCTTTGTACCAGACGAGATTGTTCCCGTGCCACGGCTCAATCGCTAAAATTTCGTTGATCCCGTCGCCATCAATATCCGCGGCGAATGTGTCGCTACATTCTCGGTCGCTAATGATCCATTTCCCCCAGTCGTCTGTCATCGGTGATGTAGGGGGTTCATACCAGATCAATCCTTCCGAGCAGCTGATGAGGACGTCATCACGTCCATCTTGGTCAACGTCATTGATACTCAAACCGTGGTTGATGTGGAGGGAATCGTCGAGGAGATGAGATTGCCAAGAAGTTGCTTCTCGCGGGGTATCCGACAATTCATAGCACCAGAGGGAGCCGGGACTATGCCATTCGCCGGGTTTACCGTCCTCGCCGCGAATGGATGCAACAATGAGAAAAGGAACCGATGTTGATGCGTTCTGAGAGAGATTCGCGAGTCCTATACGATGGATGAAGGGGACATCGGCGATGCGATGGCGCTTCCAGTTCTGTCCGTCCTGCGCAGGTGCCTCAAGCCATTGAAGGTATCCACCCGCGGCATTGACCCCACGATTGAAACCACTCCCGACAATGAGGTCAGGCGTGCCGTTGCCCGTGAGATCGTAAGGCGCGATGGTGATGTGTCCACTGCCCTGATCGGTTACGAGGTGTCTCTTCCAATGGGGTGCCTCGTACCAAGCGATAATGGGTTCGCCTGTAGAGCCGGCAATGATGTCGATCTGTCCGTCGCCGTTTATGTCAGCGACTGCGAGTCCATAAACGCTTTTGAAGGTGTTGTCCAGTTGATAGCCTCTGAATTTCACGGTAACCAACCTCCTCGTCCGATAGCACACGGCGTGTGCTTTGTTTAAGGATTGCGGAAAAATCTGAGTATCCCAGGTTCTATCTCATACCCAACACTCGACCAAAATGCAATCGCCCACGGATACTGCTCTTCTACGAGTGCTGTGATGCGTTTAACACCCTGTTTTGCTAAGCATCTTTCACCTTCCGCGACTAAGGCGCGTCCGATGCCACGCCGTCGGTAGTCAGGATGAACTGCGAGTCGATACATGTTCCCGCGCCAGCCATCGAAAGTAGCGATTAAGGAGCCGACGATACGTTGATCTGCTTCGGCAACTAACACCGACGCCAGGCTTTCTATTGCCCTGTGGACATCTGCGATAGTGTCGGTGATGCTCGGGGATGTTCCAGCAGCCTGCCACAATGTGAGAAGTGCTTCTGCTTCTTCTGGAAGGCACTCTCGGATTAAAAAAATGTCCGTTTTGTCCGATACATTCATATCTTCAGAGCAGGAACGAAAGATGCTATCAAGCAGATCGGCATACACGAAAGGCGAGGTTAGAAACCTCGCCAGTGCGGAAAACTTAAGGTCCACTTCCAAAAGAAGAAAATTTACTCGTCAAGCCAACTCATCATACTTCGCAGGTTTTTGCCGACTTTTTCGATTTCCAATTCTTCTTCCTGTCGACGGAGCGCACCGAGTACGGGTTGATTCGCTTCATTTTCCAAGACCCATTCTCGTGCGAAGACACCTTCCTGCACGTCTTTCAAAATTTGGCGCATTTTGTCTCGGATGCTGTCGTCAATGATCCGCGGACCCCGCGTGAGGTCCCCGAATTCAGCAGTATTACTAATGTCATTTCGCATTTTGCTCAATCCGCCGGCGTAAATTAAATCGACAATCAACTTGAGTTCGTGGAGACATTCAAAGTAAGCCATCTCAGGTTGGTAACCCGCTTCAACAAGTGTGTCAAAAGCGGCTTTGATGAGTGCCGCGGTCCCACCACACAGGACGGCTTGTTCGCCAAAGAGATCCGTTTCGGTTTCCTCACGGAAGGTTGTTTCAATGACACCTGAGCGCGTGCCACCGATGCCTCTCGCATAAGCGAGCGCGACATCGCGCGCAAGTCCTGTGGTATCTTGATGGATAGCAACAAGGCAAGGCACACCACCACCGCCTTCAAATACCTCGCGAACAAGGGATCCGGGTCCCTTCGGCGCAATCATTGCAACGTCGATATCACTGGCAGGCACAATCTGTCCGAAGTGGACGCTGAACCCGTGTGAGACGAGGAGCATATTTCCCGATTCCATGTTCGGGGCAATCTGATCGCGATAAACGGCGGCATGCCGTTCGTCAGGGATGAGAATCTGGACGATATCTGCCATTGCGGTGGCTTCTTCAACGGTTTTGACGGTCAAGCCTTCGGCTTCCGCACGTGCTTTTGAGCGACTGCCTTCATATAATCCGACGACAACGTTCGCGCCACTGTCTTTGAGGTTTAGGGACTGGGCACGTCCTTGTGCACCGTAACCCACAACGGCGACGGTGCGCTCTTTCAGTAAATCAAAATTAGCATCACTATCGTAATAAATCGTTGCCATTTTTCTAATTTTCCTTTCCACGTAGCATCGCTATTTTGCCGGTGCGTGCTAACTCAAGAATACCGTATGTGTTAAAAATATCAATCGCCGCTTTCAATTTACCCTCATCCCCGGTAATTTCAAGAACAAGTGAGGCAGGCTTCATGTCAATAACCCGTCCACGGAAGACTTCCGCGACTTGTAGAACCTCGGTGCGCTTTTGCGGATCCTCGGTAGCAACCTTGATAAGAACAAGTTCCCGCTCAACATGCGTCCCAGCAGTGGAAAGATCTGTTACCTCAATAACGTCAATAAGTCTATTGAGATGGTGATAGATCTGCTCAATAATTTGGGCATCCCCATGTGTGACGAGGGTTATCTGCGAAATGCTATTGTCATGCGTTTCGGCGACGTTGAGGCTGTCGATATTAAAGCCGCGTCCGCTGAAAAGTCCTGCAACACGTGCCAGGACTCCAAATCGGTTTTCGACCAAAACAGAGAAAATGTGTCGTTCTTCTGGGTTCATTTTTTATAGTTTTCAGTGCGGGTTGCTACGCAACCCTTAAAATCGTTAAGATAAGCCGCGGATAACATCTCCGAGTCCAGCCCCCGCGGGCACCATCGGGAACACATTCTCTTCTTCATCAACGATGAAGTCAATGACAACCGGGCCGTCGGTAATCCCTTGTGCCTTCTGGAGTGCGGGGACAACATCTTCGGTATGTTCAACCCGTAAGCCTGTCGCCCCGAATGCCTGTGCAAGTAAGGCGAAATCTGGATTATCGTGGTAATCAACAGCAGAATAACGTTTGCCGTGGAACAATTCCTGCCATTGGCGGACCATTCCTAAGTACATATTGTTGATGATGAAAATCTTAAGCGGCAGTTTCATGGTAACCGCCGGCACCAATTCTTGGATCGTCATGATGTAGGAGCCATCGCCGTTGATATTGACGACGGTTTTGTCCGGACATCCAAGTTGCGCCCCGATTGCGGCTGGAAGGCTGAAGCCCATCGTGCCGAGCCCCCCGGAGTTGAGCCACTGTCGGGGTTCGGTGAATTTGAAGTATTGCGCCGCCCACATCTGGTGTTGTCCGACATCCGCGACGACAATCGCATCGCTGTAATGTTCATAAATCTGTTCAATGACGTATTGCGGCATCACCTTATCGGCTTTTTGCTCATATTCAAATGGGTACTTCTGCTTCCATTCCTGAATCTGGTTGCGCCACGGATCTATGTCCGCTATGCCAACCTGTTTGTTGAGTTCAGTGAGGACCTTCTTCGCATCACCAACGATGGGAACATCTACCGGTACATTTTTCCCAATACAGGAGGCATCAATATCAATATGGATTTTTTTGGCGTTCGGTGCGAATTTATTGAGATCACCGGTAACGCGGTCATCGAACCTTGCCCCGATAGCAATAACAAGGTCTGCATCGGTAAAAGCGTAATTTGCGCAACAAGAGCCGTGCATTCCGGGCATCTCCATCGCCAAAGGATGTGTTTCGGGAAATGCACCGAGTCCCATCAATGTAACGGTAATTGGGATCTGGGTTTTGAGCGTAAGTTGTCGTAGCTCTTCACTGGCGTTGGCGAGGACGACCCCACCACCGGCATACAGCATCGGACGTTTCGCTTCCTTAATCAATGCCGCTGCCTTCCCGATTTGCGCCGGATCGCCGTGCACTTGCGGTTTGTAACTGCGAATGTCAACCGTTTCTGGATATTGAAACAGGGCTTCGTGTAGCTGCGCATCTTTGGCAATGTCAATAACGACAGGACCGGGTTTCCCTGTCTTCGCAAGGTGAAATGCTTCAGCGACGACATCTGCTATTTCGTCGGAATCTTTGATAAGGTAACTATGCTTACAGATCGGACGTGTTACGCCGATAACATCACACTCTTGGAAGGCATCGCTACCGATATAGTGGGTGAAGACCTGTCCGGTAATCGCGACCATCGGAATCGAATCCATGTAAGCGGTTGCGATACCGGTGACGAGGTTCGTTGCGCCGGGTCCGGAGGTTGCGAGTGCGACCCCGACATCTCCGGTGGCGCGTGCGTAGCCGTCAGCGGCGTGAGATGCTCCTTGTTCGTGCCGCATCGGAATCAATTTGATTTCAGTCTCACCGTACAGGGCATCGAAAATCGGCATCGCCGCGCCACCGTTCACACCAAAGATATATTCGACACCTTCTCGCTTGAGACTGTCAACAAGGATTTGCGCTCCTGAAAGTTCCATGCCAATTTTCCTCATAGGCTGCAGGGTGAGGGATGTAGGTCCCTGTTCCCTACGCGGAGTCGTTGAATTTTCGGTGCAGCTTGCAAACCGAAAACTTACGCTACAAAAGTCGGTGCAGCTTGCAAACCGAAAACTTGCTCTACAAAAGAAAAAGCCTCCTCGTTCCGAACATGGAGACGAGAAGGGCATTCACACTGACCTTACCGTGGTACCACTCCAATTCTCTTTCTCACTTCCATTCAAGGTATCAGGCTTACAAGGTTTCCCGCCTACACTGAGAAAGAGCACTCTTTGGGATGCGTTAACGGGCATCATACCGACCAATCTTACTGGGATGTTATAAACTGTTCAGATTAGCAGCTCCGGGGCGACCTTCAATCGTGGGAACTTGTGGAGACCTTTCAGCCAATGAGTCTCCTTCTCTTGCAAGTCCGGACGACTTACTCCTCCCCTTCAACGCTTTTTTGGGTAATCTATTTATTTAATTGTTAATTACGCACGCCGTTTTACTAAGTTTCACGAGCATGCAGAAAAGAAATATCTTTACACTCCATTAAGTATAACATATTTGAACGGAAATGTCAAGAAATTTAATTGAACCGTGTCCTTTTGAGCAGACAGCACGACGAGGTGAGTCTGTTACTTTAAGAAGTAGAGGGTAGGTTTGAAAAGTGCTTCGCTCCTACCCCTACCGACATTTAAAACGTGTTACGGAATGTTAGGCGTTTGCTATGTAGAGTTCATTGACCCTGGTCCAGTTGATAACGTTTCCCCATGCCTCAACGTAAGCCGGACGCAAGTTCTGGTATTTCAGATAATAGGCGTGTTCCCAGACATCGAGCCCGAGAAGCGGGGTGTGTCCCTGCATGATCGGACTGTCCTGATTCGCGGTGGAGTAGATTTCCAACCCGCTGTCGCCGAGGACAAGCCATGCCCAACCGGAACCAAAGCGTGTAGTTGCGGCAGTAACAAATTGTTCTTTTGCTGCCTCCAGTGATCCAAAGGTAGAGGTGATCGCAGCTGCGATTTCTCCACCAGGTTCACCACCGTTAGGACTCATTGTAGACCAGAAGAGTGAATGATTCGCGTGTCCACCACCGTTGTTGATGACGGCTTGGCGTTTGTCTTCTGGCACCTGATCGAGGTTGCTAAGCAGGTCGTGAATATCCATGTCAGCGAGATCACCGAGTCCCTCTAAGGCGGTATTGAGATTGTTGATATAGGCTTGATGGTGTTTGCCGTGATGGATTTCCATCGTTTGTGCATCAATATGAGGTTCCAAAGCATCATGCGCGTAAGGAAGTGCTGGTAATGTATGTGCCATTTTTAAAAAATAGCCTCCTATTTTATTTTTTTACTCGCGCTTGCAAGTCTGCGCGCTAAGGGGCATGCAAGCAAGGTGCTAAAAATCTAAAAAAGTATAACAGATTTGATAGAAGTGTGCAAGTTTTTTCTGAAAGGTTTTTAATTATACCTTGCAGGTCGGTGAGATGGGTTAGGAGTTTCACGTGCCTTTCCGTAGAATCGCACTCCACTCCGTTACGGGCTTACTATTTCCGTTTGAATGGTGAAAGATGGAAAGAGGAGTGTCAGTCATCCGATTGCGGTGTTTCGGAGATCGCACCGACACGGCAGACACGCTTATAATGACAGAAATTGCAGGGTTCTGTCTTATTTTTCGGGGTAATTGGCGTATCGCCTTCTTCTTCGGAATCTACAAAGGTTTCAACGCGCGTGATGAGCGGGAAAGTGCCTTTAGAGATGCTGTCAACGTAGTGTTGAACGTAGCCACTCACGCGCGCAAGCCGATCATCGAAGGTTTCATCCGCTAACAGCTGACCACTCCTTGAGCCAATCGGTTTCCAGTCCCTGCCGTTGTAATTGCTGTAGGCGACTCCATTCTCTGATTCCGTTCCGATACCGAGTTCAACTTTACATTGATCCAACCTGATTTTATGATAGAGGCCTGCTGCGGGCTCTAATCCGACTCCGCCATACAGTTCCAACAATTTCTTCGCCGTTTGTAGGTAGATCGGGAGTTGGAGACTCCGTCCGCTGAGGATCTCCTGCATTCTAACGGTGGAACTGCCAGTCTTATAGTCAACAATATTAAATGTGCCATTACCTATATCGATGCGATCGATTTTGCCTTTCATACGCACTTCGCCAATCCGGATGGCTTTAGTGCAGCCCAGTTCTGGATCTGTTAGTTCACGTTCCTGTCCAAAACTAACTTCAAAGTAGCGGGGCAAAGCGGTCAAACCATAGGTGCGTTCGGCTTCGAGCCACTTACGAAGGGCAACGCGAAGTTTCTCTATGTCGATTCTCCAAAAGAGATTGTTCTCATCAATAGGCTTTTCCTTCCGACCGTTGCGCTGTTCTGCAGCTTTACGATTAAGCAGCTCATTTAATTGCGTTTCTGCGTCTTTAAAGATTTCCTCGTCACATTGTCCGATAGGTGGTCTTTTTTCGATGCGGTGGTTGTTGTAAAATTCAAAGAGAACATCATGGAGTAATGATCCCTTTTCAAGATTGGACAACTCATCTTCCGTTTCGTCCTCTTCAATACGGAACTTCAAAACTGTATTGACAAAATACTGAAATGGACATTTGGCATAAGTTTCCAATTCCGTGACGGAATAGATCCACTGCCGCCGGTTTTCCAAACGCTTTTGGCTTGCAGGAGAAAGCGTTTTAGCCGTTAGAATCCCTTCATAAGCCAGATGATCATGAGTCTTTTCGCGGCTTTTTTCAACCTCAACGACGTGGTTTATGAGGGGACGCATCTCTGCGATTTCAGCAGGGAATTCTTCATCGGAGGGGGTAGGTGTCGTCCATACGTGATCACCATACCTACTGAGGAAACCGGTTACACTCCCCCGTGAGGGATTCGGAACCTCCATTTTCTCAACAGTGGCAATCGCCTTTAATTGACCGAGAAAAGGGGAGGGGATGAGATTCGCTTCTCCTTCACGTTTTGGGGTAAGCAGATAGAGGCGTTCCCGAAAGGATTTGAGGACTCGATAGAACGTGAATCGGCTGTCATGTAACTGCTCATCTTCGTTTCGATAAGGATTGTCTGGGAGCAGCGGATCGGGTCGATAATTTTCTGGAAAACTGCCTTCTACAAAATCGCCCAAAAAGACGGTGTCAAACTCCAAACTTCTAAGTTCATTGTTATATGCTAAATTTGTGAGTTCACTAAGTGGGAAGATCTTAACGGTTTCTTCATTTGTCGGCGTACTGTTTTGATAGTGAGTATGCTTTGCGATATATTTGAGTTTATTAATATAATCTTCAGATTTATATGACCTATTTTCTTCAGATTTTAACATGTCACAAAGCCCATTAACTATTTTTTTGAACTGCTGAAGGGCATTTACCTCACCTTCAACAATTTTTCTATTTTTCAGTAGCATTGGGTTTAAAATTTTGGAAATAACTTCCGTAGATTTGAAAAAGTTATCAATGCGATTCTTAAATTCGTCAGGATGAAAATCTCCTAAAAATAGTTCGGGCTTAACATCAGAAAAATAAGTGTTGCCGAAAGGAATTTGCCGTGGCGAAAGACAAGAAAAAATTTCTTTGACAACTTCTGACTGCATCAATGGAATACTTTCGACGAGTGAATATGGGATGCTATAAGTACGGAAAACTTCTGCAATTCGTTTTTCGTAATCACCTATATTGTGGAACACAACACAGATTTCACTCAATTTACAGTCAGCACTTAAAACATGTTTCTGAATTAGATGAGCGATCTGTTCTACCTCTTCGGATCGATCCATTGGTTCTAAAACCTTAATCTTATCTGTTAGATTAGTTTTGTGATCCATGGCAACGTTTGTTCTGAACAGATTCTCAGCAAAATATTGATGTTGATCGGGGTTTCGTTCATACTCGGTATCAATGTTAGCACCTGTGTCTTTAAATTGTGACACAAGGTTAATAATATTTTTATAAAGAGCTTTATTGTCTTCAATACAGTCAGTGCGAAACCACATCTCTACATCAGATATTTCAGCAATGTGTTTCAACAATTTAATATCGGCTTTTGAAATTAAAGTAAAACCTTCAACAACAACAAGTTTAACACCAGGAAATGTGCGTTTGATGAACTCTTCTTTGAAATTGTTTGCCAGGTAATAGTGTTTTCCCTTCTCATCTATCCATTGATTTCCAAGTCTCGCCTCATAATCGCTGTAAATACGAGCAAGTTCTACTTGGATGAGAGCGTTTTCTACAAAGTTGGGTTCAGCCTCCCCTTGATCTCTAAGGTGATTTATTGTATCCAAGATAAGAGAGAGCGTGCTATCGGGGATGGTAGTATTTTGGATTGGGCGAAAGGTGTTATATTGGGAGGTATTAATATTGTCAGCGTCAGGATCTACTATTTCGTGAAGCCAAAGGTGTTGGATCCCTGATAGGATATGTTGTTTTGGTGATTGTGTCTGACTGTATAGCCTTTGAATGAAATCCTTGCTGGTATATACAGGCAAATTAGCAACTGCTTGGTTTGGATGATAACCGACCAATTCGCGCTGACGTTTCAAACGCGCGGAATCAGTCGGTACAATGATAACGAAGGTGTTTGCTCTATCGTTCTGAATGCGGGTTTTAAGAATGTTTTCTATATCTGGCATCTGTTTCGCATCGGGGTGTTTTTACTTGGATATTTCCCCAACCCCTCCCCACTGTAACGATTACCTGACCTGTGTGCCGAGGGGCATTTCTGTGTCAAGGGTTGCTAAAACGACAGCGTCACCACTCCCCGCGAGGATCATGCCGTGTGATTCAACACCGCGAATTGTCGCGGGTTCTAAATTCGCGACGACGATCACCTGTTTACCTACCAAGGCTTCAGGTTTATAGTGTTCGGCAATTCCAGCGACCAGTTGTCGTTTTTCAGTGCCGAGGTCTACCTGCAATTTGAGCAGTTGGTCAGCCCCTTCAATCGGTTCGGCACTGAGGATACGCGCCACCCGTAGATCCAATTTTTGGAAATCAGCGAAGGAAATGAGACTTGAGGTTTCCTTCGTCTTCTTCTGTTTGGGGGGTGCCGTTTCTTTTCGCTGGGGCTGTTTCTGTTTTTTCACATCGACACGCGGGAAAATAGGTTCCCCTCTACTGACTGTCAGTCCTACAGGTAAGCGTCCCCACGCTGCGACGGTATCAAATTCCGCTAAACCGATCTGTTTCTGAATCTTCTCAGCCGTGTCTGGAACAAAAGGTGAGATCAGGACAGAGATGAATCGCAATGCCTCTAAACTATTGTAGAGGATCGTGCCCATTCTCGGTTTCGTCTCAGGGGACCTCGCAAGTGTCCAGACCTGCGTTTGTTGAACATACCGATTGATACGCCGGACAAATTCCCAGATGGTTTCCAATGCCGCGTCAAACGCAAACGCTTTTATGTGTTCCTCTAATGTATTCACTGTTGTCTGCGCCATGGCTGTGATTTCATCATCAAATTCACCGGGTGTTGTCGGTGCGGGAATCCCTTCAAAGTTTTTGTTCACTAAACCGAGAACACGATTGAGGAGGTTACCGAGATCATTCGCGAGATCTGCAGTGTAGCGGGCGTGCAAACGAGCAGGACGGTAATCGCCATCGTTTCCGAAACTGAATTCGCGTAGGAGGTAATAACGGAACGCATCCAATCCGTATTTTGCTATGTCTGCATCCAGATCAACGAAAATACCTCGCGTTTTACTCAACGCTTCGCCATCTTTTGTCAAAAAACCGTGTGCGATGATCTGCTTGGGCAGTGGTAAATCAACAGCCATCAACATTGCGGGCCAGATCAGCGCATGGAAGCGGGTGATGTCCTTCCCCATCATGTGGATGTCAGCGGGCCAAAAAGTGCGATACTGCTCACTATCGGTTTCATAACCGAGTGCCGTCATATAATTCATCAACGCTTCAATCCAGACATAGACGATATGCTCAGGATCGAACGGTAAAGAAATGCCCCACGAGACGGAGGAACGAGATATACTTATATCTTCCAATCCGGAATCGAGGACGCTCAGGAGTTCATTACGCCGAGCTGCGGGGTAGACAAAGTCTGGATTCTCGCGGAAATGGGCAAGTAGGCGATCTTGATACTTGGAGAGTCTAAAGAAATAGTTATCTTCCTCAAGCCACTCCAGGGGCAATTTATGAATCGGGCAGATCTTTTCGTCTGTCAATTCTTTTTCTGGAATAAACCGCTCGCAGTGAAGGCAGTAGTATCCTTCATAAGTCCCTTTGTAGACATCCCCATTGGCGTAGAGAGCGGTGAGGAATTTCTGCGCCCCGCGCTTGTGCATATCGCTTGTCGTCCGCATGAAGATGTCGTGCGAGATATTCAGCCGTTTCCAAAATTTGATAAATGTAGGTGCTATTTTATCGCAATAATCTTGTGGGGTGAGTCCTGCCTTTTCAGCGGCTTTATGTATCTTTGCGCCGTGTTCATCAACACCGGTCAAAAAGAACACCTCATCACCTTTGAGGCGATGATAGCGCGCCAAAGTATCTGCCACAATGGTACTATAACCGTGTCCTGCATGCGGTTCATCATTGACGTAGTAGATGGGTGTGGTGATGTAAAATGCGCTCATTGTATTTCCTTTTTGGGACTCCTGTTTTTTGTTGAAAAGTATATCATAAGCCAGCCGAGTTGTCAAGGGCATAGTTCAAATAGGGCAGAGCCATTCAATTGTCACAAATCTCTCTTGTGGGAGGGGTTTGTAACCCCGATTTGTGCGTCATTTGAGGAGTTTTAAACACATTACCTCTAAAGCCAAAGTAGCGTTTGTGTTTGTATTTTCAAGAAGGGATTTGGTGTCAAAAATGGTTTGGATGGCTTGTTGTATACGTAGGCGGGAATAATAGGGAACAATGGTTCGGAGTTCCTCAACAGAATAGATGTGCGTTATCAATTCCCTGGGCGCGCCTTGTTGTAAGAAGAGTAAGTCTCTATACCATGTAACTAACTCTCCTAAAGTTTCGGGGTTATTTTTAAAGTCTTCGGCAAGTCTGAAGGCGGCTAATCGATCCGTCTCTCTGAGGATTTCCGGTACTTTTTCGGTGAGTGGATCACCGTTTTCAAGTTGTGTGAGTGCTTTGCCAACGGATCCACCCGCTGCAATTGCGAGTGCTGTTGCTTGCTTTGGCACTACTGAAAACCTATCCACTAAGATTTCTGCTAATTCTTGTGTGGGCATCGGACGAAACTGGAGAATTTGGCATCGGGAACGGGTCGTCGGCAGCAATGCTTGGACGTTTGACGTGAGTAAAATTAAAACGGATGCTGCTGGAGGTTCTTCCAGCGTCTTGAGTAGGCAGTTTTCAGCCTCTGGGTTCATCCGATCCACATCTGTCAAAATGTAGATTTTCCGACTTGCTTCGAGGGGTTCGTAGATAACCTGCCTTTGCAACTCTCGAATCTGTCCTATTTTCAACAGGCTGCCCTCAGGTCGAATGAATTGTAGGTCAGGATGGTTCCCCGAATCTACCTTTCGACAGGCGAGGCATGTGCCGCACACCGTCGGAGGCTGTGCCTCCTGTTGGCAGAAGATTAATTGCGAGAAATAGTGAGCGACCGTCTCCTTGCCGACTCCCGCTGGACCCACGAAAAGATAGGCACCCGCAATTCGTCCCGAGGCTACAGTGTGCTGAAGTTGCTCTATAATCTGTTGATGTCCAATAATCGGATGCTGCACTTTTTTCTCCAAGACAAGAAAAGCTGTCGTGATTTAAAGATCGCTCCTATACTAATAGGCACACTCCCTTAATTTCGGCGATATGAACAATTATGGTTTGTAGACCTCACCTACCATGCGTAGTCTTGATATTCGGCGAAGACCTCGGCGTGAATGGCATCTGGCGACTGTGTAGCGTCTATCAGTTTGATGCGATGGGGGTTCGCGCTCGCGACGGATAAGTATCCCTCACGAACCTTTCGGTGAGATTCCAACGATTCTTTGTCCAGACGGTCGCGATGTGCTCCACTGTGCTGTTGACGCGAGAGTCCGATCTCTGGGGACAGGTCGAGGATAAAGGTGATGTCAGGAGTCAACCCACCCGTGGCAATGTGATTTAATTGGTGAATGAACGAAAGGTCAATGCCGCCGCGATAACCTTGATATGCCACAGTGGCATCAATAAACCTATCACAGATGACAGTTCGGTTTGCGTGTAACGCCGGGCGTATCCGTTCATCTATGTGTTGTGTGCGTGCGGCGGCAATGAGAAGCAGTTCTGTCATGGGTGTTATATCGTCTGAGGTAAGAAAGATGTCGCGTATTCGTTCCGAAATGTGTGTGCCACCGGGTTCGCGGGTGAGTACGACGTCCGGTCCCAGCGCGGTTGCCAAACGTTGTGATTGTGTCGTCTTACCCGACCCTTCTATACCTTCAAATGTGACGAAAATTCCGCGTCGTGCCATATATTTCCTTTTTTATAGAAAAAGCACCCACATCGGACTTTCCCCGACTGTATAGTTGCCAATTGGTGCCAACGCTCCGCTTTCCCGATTGATGCGGTAGGTAGCGAGTTTACCTGATCCTTGACCACCAACAAAGAGAAGGGTGCCGGTTGCATCAATGTTGAAAACGCGCGGCGTCGGTTCGGTTAACCGATGCCCGACAACACTGAGTTTCCCACTCTCTTCGTCGATTGCGAATTCTGCGATACTGTCATGCCCCCGATTGGAGACATAAAGAAATGTTCCCTGTGGATCGATGTGTATCTGAGCACAGGTATTATCTCCGTCAAAATCCGCGGGGAGTGTAGACAAATCTTCCTGTAAATCCATCAAGATTCCTGGGTGTTCTCCTTCTTCAAGAGTGTATGCGGAGACGCTCGACCCTTGTTCGTTTGAAAAATAGAGGATCGGTTTGTTCGGGTGAAAGCAGAAGTGCCGTGGCCCGATCGGGGCACCCGGATTGAGGTTTCCCACCGGATTTTCTGTGAGGGTGCCTGCTTTCTCATCGAATTGAAATTGATAGATAGCGTTTCGAGGCACGGTATGCGGCACAAAGGCAAATCGGTTTGTGGCATCCGTTTCGATGCAGTGTGCGTGTATATCCGTTTCAACGGTCTGAAGGGGTTCACCTTGGACAGTCTTATCGTCGCCGATGGTATGTACAGTAACCTTGCCAGCACCGTAATAGGCGGAAAGCAGGAAATTCCCAGTTTTGTCTGTCGCAATGTAACATGTATCCGCGTCCAACTGGACTGTCCGCAGATGTGAAAGGTGTTTGCTCTTTTCGTCAATACGGAAACTTGCGATTTCCCGACTGGATCGGAGTCCAGCATAGAGATAGTTACCACACGGTGAGAGTGCTAACGGACCGGGAGAACCACTGACAGCGATATTTTCCTGAAATTCGATGTCGCCGCTGGAGACATCCAGTGTGTAAATGGCGATTCTGTTTTCTCCTGCTATGGAGAGATAGACGTGCGTTTGCATTTTTTAATTAATTACTCCTGGGCTGCCTTCCACTTCGTTTCAGGCAGATTTCTGGTCAATTCGCGACTGGGATCGGGGAGCCGTTCAATTGTCAGTGAAAGAGGGTTCTGATAATTCAAACATCTCTTGTAACTGAAAACTAACGACCCTGATACCAACAACTAACTATTCCTTACTCGAGGCAAGACTAAAAATGCCAGCGGCACCCATGCCCCCGCCGACACACATTGTTACCATGCCATATTGGTGATTTTGCCGACGCATTTCGTTAATCAAACTTACGGTGAGTTTGGTACCTGTGCAACCGAGTGGATGCCCCAAGGCAACTGCACCGCCGTTGACGTTCACCTTTTCGGGTGTTAATTCCGCCTCTTGGATCACAGCGAGGGCTTGCACGGCAAATGCTTCATTTAACTCTATGACATCTATATCGGCTAAAGTTAATCCGGCAGTCGCGAGTGCTTTTGGGATTGCAGGAACCGGTCCGATCCCCATGATTTCAGGAGAGACCCCTGCTGTCGCGTAACTGACGAAATGGGCTAAGGGAGTGTAACCTTCAGTTTCTGCTCGCGCTTCAGACATCAAAACAACAGCAGCAGCAGCATCGCTCATTTGAGAGGCGTTACCAGCTGTCACAGTCCCATCTACATCGAAAACAGGTTTCAGCGATGCCAATGCTTCTGGAGACGTATCTCGACGCGGTCCTTCATCCGTATCAAAAACAGAACAGGTGGTTTCAGATGTCGTATTTTCCGAATTAAGGTGCGTCTCTTCTACGGTCAGCGGCACGATTTCTTTTTTGAATTTGCCCGCATCGATCGCATCGATCGCTTTGTGATGGCTCTGGTATGCATAGGCATCTTGCGCACTGCGGGGTATATCATACTTTCGCGCCAAATTTTCAGCAGTCAATCCCATGCTGAGGTAGGCATCAGGAGCGTGTTCTATGAGTGTAGGGTTTGGCGAGAGATTGACCCCAAAGGGCACTTGGCTCATACTCTCCACACCCCCAGCAACGACGACTTGGGCACGTCCGGATAGAATCTGCTCTGCCCCCATCGCTATTGTCTCTAAACCCGATGCACAGAATCGGTTGATTGTCAGTGCTGGAACGGAAACGGGAAAGCCAGCGCGTAAACTGGCGATACGGGCGACGTTGTACCCCTGGGGTCCCTCATGTGTGGCACATCCGATGATGACATCGTCCACGACATCGGGATCGAAGAGCGGAAGTCGCTCAACTGCACCGCGGAGGGCAGCCGCAGCGAGTTCATCTGGACGTGTGTTTTTGAGTGTCCCTCTCCCCGCTCTACCTACAGCTGTTCGTGCCGCAGATACAATAACCACGTCTGGTGTCGTTGCCATTACTTTTTACCTCTCTGGAGCGTCGCTTCTATTCTTGAATGGGTCCCCTCCTGTCCACAAAGACTGAGAAATACGTCATGCTCCAAGTCGAGCAGATACTGTTCGGTGACGAATTGTGGGGCTGAAAGTTTGCCGCCACAGAGGACATAAGCCAATTTATTGGCAAGATACTGTGTATAGTCGTCGATAGTACTCGCTTCCCGAAGGAGGTGTGTTTGTAGATTGAGTCGAGCGATTCCCTCTTCGCCAAGTACAAGTATCTGTGGAGGATCAGGTGGACGATAATCTGCCTTGTGCAGTGAGAGCACAAGGCGCTTGGCATCCTCAAAATGCGTCTCCTGATCTAATGAAACGGCATCAGGACTACGAAGGTAACCGAGTTCTACCGCATCCGCAGCGTTCTGTGAAACCTTCGATTCACGAAGCGTATCAAAAGTCCTATTCACATGAGGAAATAAATTCTGAATCGGTGTAGTCGGAGACTGCCCTTCCAGACATCGAAATGCCATCTCTTTAGTGCCACCACCACCCGGAATTAGTCCCACACGGAGTTCGACGAGACCGAGATGACTCTCAGTGAAGGCTTGCACGGCATCAGCACCGAATGCAAGTTCGCATCCCCCACCGAGTGCCATACCAGCTGTCGCTGCCACCACCGGCTTTGATGCCGTCCGAAGCCGTGTGCAGACGGCTTGTAGTTTTCGGAGTGTTGCCGAAATAGCGTCCCAATTTTTGCTTTTGGCATGCTCCAACAGGAGAATAAGGTTGAGTCCCACCGAAAAATTCTTCGCTTCTGTGGCGACAATCATACCTGTCCAATTAGTTTCTACCTCATCCAACGCGGCATCAAACATCTCCAGCATGCCGTCCCCTATGATGTTCAACTTGCTATGCAGTTCAAGTCGGGCGATGCCATCACCGATGTCCATCAGACTGGCATCTGCATTGGAAATGATAGGTTTAGGGGCTGTCATCTTTAAGGTTGACCTCTCGATAATTTACCTCGGTGGAGTTCCGAAACTGTCTATCAACTGGAGATTACGCATCGAAATGGTAGACAATTTCGTCGAACCGATCTGCTGCGAACGTGAATAGGAAAACCAAGTTCTCGGTGCCTGTGCAACGGAGCGAATGCTTCGCATTAGCGGGTATGAAGACGGATGCACCGGGACTGAGTGATGCCTCTTGATCACCGACTGTTACATACCCATGACCGCTGATGACGTAGTATGTCTCCGCTGGGGCATGGTGATGAAGTGGGAGAAGGGTTCCCGGGGTCATTTCTGCTATTCCGGTAGAGAGTTGACTGCTGGGTCCGCGTTCACCCGATATGAGAATTTTCCAACGGACTGGACTCTTGGCAGCGAGGTCTGGGTCGTCCCAAGTTTCCCAGTCGAGTTCTGCTTGGTTGAGGATAATGGGTTTTTGCGTATTCATAGATGATATTCTAACAGATAGAGGGAGATTTTACAATATTATTTCAGACGAAATGGACCGGGAGCCAAGTCGCATAAAAAGAAAGAGGGCAAGCACAGAGGCCTGCCCCTACAGATAAAAAAATAAAATTGTTTCTATCCCGTCACAGCGCCTTCGGAAGCGGAAGAGACTGAGTTTGCATACTTCGCCATCACCCCACGGGCATAGCGCGGTTCAGGTGGAGTCCACTGCTCAAAACGCTCTTGGATTTCAGTTTCGGAGAGATTAACGTCGAGTCGTCGTTCCTTAGCATCAATCACGATTTCGTCTCCCTCTTGGAGGATAGCGATGGGACCACCTCTTGCAGCTTCAGGAGCGACATGACAGATCATGAACCCGTGTGTGGCACCAGAGAATCTACCATCGGTTAAGAGGGCGACATCTTCACTCAAGCCTGCTCCGACGATGGCTGCCGTTACACCTAACATCTCACGCATACCGGGACCACCGGTCGGTCCTTCGTAGCGGATAACCACGACATCCCCGGGCTGAATCTGTCCACCTTTGATAGCGGCAAAAGTATCTTCTTCACGGTCAAAAATACGGGCCGGACCCCGATGGAGCGTTTTATCCTGACCGGCTAACTTGATAACACACCCATCTGGCGCGAGGTTACCCCTCAAAATGGCAAAGCCACCCGTCGGTTTGAGCGGCGCATCGACAGGTCTGACCACCTGCTGTCCCTCGGTTTCGGTCGCCGCAGTTGCCTCTTCTCCGATGGATTTGCCTGTGACGGTGAGTTCATCGGTGTGGAGCAAGCCTGCCTCAGCCAAGCGCTTCGCCAAGAACGGAATGCCGCCTGCCTCATAGAGATCCGTCGCCACGAACTGTCCACCGGGCTTCAGATCCGCCAATACAGGAGTCTTTTGACTAATGGCGTGAAAATCCTCAAGCGTCAACGGAATCTGCGCCTCGTGCGCGATAGCAAGCAGATGGAGGACACCGTTGGTGGAGCCACCGGTCGCGGCGACAGACGTAATCGCATTCTCAAGCGACTTGCGGGTGATAATTTGACTCGGTCTCCGGTCAGCGGCAAGCATGTCCATAACGAGTTGTCCGGTTCTGTATGCCTCTTGATCCTTGTCCGCCGCGACGGCAGGGACACTTCCGCTTCCCAGCGGAGCAATGCCTAACATTTCAACGGCTGTTGCCATAGTATTGGCGGTAAATTGACCGCCGCATGCACCGGGACCTGGACACCCTTTACTAATCAGATCGTCCAGTTCTTCGACGGTTATTGTACCCTCAGCATGCTGCCCGACGGCTTCAAATACGTCTTGGATGGTGACATCACGTCCCTGAAATTTGCCCGGCATGATCGATCCACCGTAGAGTGTGAGCGATGGAATATCTAACCGTGCGAGTGCCATGACAGTGCCGGGGACGGTCTTATCGCATCCACAGAGGGCGACAACAGCATCAAACATGTTACCGATGGACACTAACTCAATCGAGTCGGCGATGATTTCCCGACTGATAAGTGAGGTTTTCATGCCTTCGGTGCCCATAGTGATGCCGTCGGAGATACTGACGGTATTGAATTCAAGGGGTGTTCCACCCGCCTCGCGAATCCCTTCTTTGACCTTCGCGGCGAGCCGTCTCAAGTGGAAGTTACAAGGGCCTATTTCGATCCAAGTATTCGCAACCCCGATAATTGGTTTATCAAGATCTTCTGGGGATAATCCGCCATCGCCGAACATGAGCATCGTGCGTGCGGCGGCGCGATCAGGTCCGTCAGTAATCGCATAACTTCGGGGTTTCAACGTATTGGACATTTTTCTCTGTTCTCCTACAAAAGGATTTTAATTTATTGAATCTGGGCACTGCTCCATTTCATTACGCAGTGGTTTTGGTTAATTCCAACCCGCTTTAGGTACTGAAAGATTTTCTAACCTTGCTGGATAGTATCGTGGAGCGATGCGCAGAATGCCCTCGCGCCCTGACTATTTTCCTATATACCCAACCAACTGCTAAATACGCCACCATATTTCGCGATGAGACCAGCGAACACGACAGATACCATAGACATCAGCTTAATCAGAATGTTAAGCGAGGGACCAGAGGTATCTTTGAACGGATCCCCAACGGTATCACCAACAACAGTGGCTTTGTGCGGTTCTGAGCCTTTTTCACCGTATTCGTCTTTGTGTTTGCCTTCTTCGATAAACTTCTTGGCGTTATCCCACGCACCACCGGCGTTTGCCATCATAATTGCGAGAACAAAACCGGTCGCTAAGCCTCCTGCCAGCAACCCTAATACACCCGCAACATCAAAAATCAAACCGACTGCGACAGGAACAACGATAGCGATGAGTGATGGGAAGATCATCTCTCGTTGTGCACCCACCGTCGAGATTTCGACACATCGTGCATAATCCGGTTTTTCTTCGCCTTTCATGATACCCGGTCTCTCACGAAATTGGCGGCGGACCTCTTCTACCATAGCTCCGGCGGCACGTCCAACCGCTTTCATCGTCAAGGCACAGAAATAGAAGGCCATCACCGCACCGATAAACAATCCGATGAGGACTTGCGGGTTCATCAGGGTAACATCATAGTAATCCATAAATTGACTGACCGAAACCTCGAGTGTATCAACACTGCCCTCACCGGGTATGACGAGTGTATCCTTATGTGCTAAGTGGACTAATCCGTATCGAATTTCTTCCAAATATGCAGCCAAGAGTGCGAGTGCTGTCAGTGCGGCTGAGCCTATGGCAAACCCTTTACCGGTTGCGGCTGTTGTGTTACCGAGGGCGTCTAACTGATCGGTGCGCTCTCGGACACTTTTATCAAGTTCAGCCATTTCGGCGTTTCCGCCGGCGTTGTCTGCGATCGGTCCATAAGCATCTGTGGCGAGGGTAATTCCGAGCGTCGCCAGCATACCAACAGCGGCAATGCCGACCCCGTATAACCCCATCAGCGGTTCGGTTGCCCCACCGGGGAGGTAATAACTAACAGCGACTGCGGCGACAATGGTTACCACCGGAATTGCCGTTGATTCCATACCGACAGCAATACCTTCAATAATTACGGTTGCGGGTCCCGTCTGTGCCTGTTTCGCAATGGCACGGGTCGGGGCATAGTCGTGAGAGGTAAAAATCTCAGTGACCTTTCCAATAATCAAACCTGCTACAAGCCCAGCGATAATTGCGCCCCAAATCTGCCACATGTTCGGGAGCCCCAAATAGATGAGAACAGGGAGTGAAACGACCGCGATGCCGACGGCACTTCCGTTGATGCCCAAGTTCAGGGAACCCATCAACTGTTTCATCGTCGCGCCTTCTTTCGTCCGCACCATATAGATACCTAAAATGGAAAGAATTACGCCGATGCCCGCAATAATCATGGGGGCTGAGAGATATTTCAGCTGGAGGGCAATGTCACTGTGATCTTTGGCAGCAACAGCAGCGACCCCAAGGGCGGCTGTCGCTAAGATGGAGCCTGCATAGGATTCGTAAAGGTCTGCCCCCATGCCTGCGACATCGCCGACGTTATCACCGACGTTATCTGCGATGGCTGCAGGGTTCCGCGGGTCGTCTTCTGCAAGTCCTGTTTCAACTTTTCCGACCAGATCCGCGCCAACATCCGCTGCTTTGGTATAGATACCACCCCCAACACGGGCGAAGAGTGCCTGCGTTGAAGCACCCATGCCGAAACTCAGCATAATCACAGTAATCTGTGGGAGTGGGTTTACTTCTAAGAATCCGGGCAATATCTTGGGGAATAGGTAATAGAGGATAAGGAACCATCCAGTGATATCAAGAAGGGCAAATCCAACAACTATTAATCCCATGACTGCCCCCGCACGGAATGAGACCTTTAATCCTGCATTGAGTCCCTCCATGGCGGCACTTGTCGTGCGTGCGGAAGCGTTAGTTGCGGTCTTCATGCCGAGGAAACCGCAGAGTCCTGAGAAAAAGCCACCCGTGAGAAAGGCAAACGGTATGACTCTATTTTGGGCATCGAGGACAAAAGCCATGAATATAAAGATGAGACAGAGTATAGCAAAAACGATGCCCACCACTTTGTATTGTTGCCTGAGATACGCCATTGCGCCTTCACGCACGGATTGTGCGATGTCGCGCATCCTTTCGTTCCCCTCGTCCTGTTTCATCACAGCGCGGTAGAAGTGGTACGCAAAACCTAAGGCGATGAGTGCACCAATTGGGGCAATCCACCACACCGGCGGTACAGTCGGTGCGGCATCTGTTTGGGCAAAAGCCACGGTGGCTAAATTTAGAATGGGCAGGGATGTCAGAAATGTCTTCCAATTTAGCCACCGTCGCTGGTAAGCGATATCACGCATTTTTTTAATTTTCCTTTTAATTTTCCTTGTGGTTCGATGAAATAGGTCTGAATATTTCAAGTGCCTGACCGACGAGATAGAGCGAACCTGTAACGCAGATTAAATCTGTCGGTGATGCGTCGGATAAAGCCTTTAGGATTGCTTCTTCCGGCGTTGGATACGCGGTAATATTTTTACACACATGCTCCCAAGAATTCTGTAACGCTTCAGCAGACATCACGCGCGGATTGTCGGGAATTTGTGTGGCAATCACGACATCCGCCATCTGTGAGACAACAGTGCCAATCGCTATAAGATTTTTGTCTTTCATCAAACTAACGATGAAAGTCACCCGACTGTAACGAAAACTCTGACGGAGTGTGCGGCAAAGTGCCTCCATTGAGGCGGGAGAATGCGCACCATCAACGACAACAATTGGCGAAGACCTAATTCGTTGGATCCGGCCTGGCCACGCCACGTCCTTAAATCCGGCATACACACTCACTTTCGGAACTTTGTATCCTTCCTGTTTTAGGCACTCAATCGCTGCGACAGCAGTTGTTGCATTTATAAACTGATGGTGTCCAAGGAGCGGGATACGCAGCTGCGGATAACGCTCCAAATCCGTTTCCACGTCAAATTCCTGTGCTATCGGTAAACCCTCGGCATTTTGAATGAGACGCGAGACTGATACGCACGAATCTTGTTCTGCTTTTTGAAGGCGCGGCTTACACACCGCATCAAGGACTTCGGGTTCAACAATCCGTGCCTTACGCTTGTTTGCCACTTCCTCAAATACCGCTCGCGCTTCTGGGTGTTGCGGGGCGAGTGCCAACGGGCATTCCTGTTTAATGATTTCGGCTTTCTCTCTTGCTATCTCAGCATAACTTTCTCCCAATATTGCAGTGTGCTCTAAACCGATCGGTGTAATAACGGTCGCGACTGGCGTAACAACGTTCGTTGCATCGAGTCTCCCACCTAAACCGACCTCAATAACAGCAAAGTCTGTTCCGCTATCGGCGAAATAGGAAAAAGCAAGCGCAGTGTATATTTCAAAAAATGAGACACGTCCGAACGCAGAGGCGGAAACAGTCTCAATTGCAGGCTTGAGTTTCTCAATATAGAAAGCTACGTCTGCTTCTGAGATGAGGACCCCATCAATACGACACCGTTCTCGCGGTGTAATGAGATGTGGAGATGTAAACAAACCCGTTTTGTAGCCTGCATGCGTAAGCACTGAGGCTATGAGTGCGGCAGTGGAGCCTTTCCCTTTGCTCCCTGCAATATGAATAACCCGCAGTCTATCGTGTGGATTGCCGAGCAGCGCCAGCAATAGGGAAATCCTGTCTAAATTATAAAGCCGTGCCTGCCGTGAAAAATCAGGACTTCTTTCATAGTCAATAAACCCTTCAATATAGGCGAGTGCCGCTTTGTAGTTCATAGTTTACTGATAACTGGCAACTATTTTAGGTATTCGTAAATTGGGAATTGCGCACAGAGTTCCTTGACTTTCCCTCGGATTTGCCGTTTGATAGAGGCTTTCTGCCTATTTTCGAGCGTTTCTGCGATGAAATCGGCGACGAGAACCATCTCATCCTCTTCCATACCGCGTGTTGTCAGCATCGGGGTCCCGAGACGGAGACCGCTCGTGGTTCTCGGTTTCCTTTTGTCGTAAGGAATCGTGTTTTTATTCACAATAATTCCGGCATCTTCCAAATGATCGGCGGCTTGCCGTCCACTAAGCTTCTCATATTTGGAAGTAAGGTCTATCAGCATCAGATGATTGTCGGTGCCACCGCTCACCAATCGGAACCCGTTTTCAATTAACCGTGCCGCGAGTGCCTTAGCATTTTTAACGATCTGTGCCTGATATGTCTTAAAGGCAGGTTCGCTTGCTTCTTTGAAGGCAACAGCTCTGGCAGCGATTGTATGCAGGAAGGGTCCCCCTTGTAAGCCCGGAAACACAGCGCGGTCAATCTTGTCTGCATATTCGGCTCTACACATAATCATCGCACCGCGAGGTCCCCTTAAGGTCTTATGAGTTGTTGTCGTAATCACATCACTGTATGGAACGGGATCCGGATGGGCACCACCCGCAATAAGTCCCGCGATATGGGCTATATCTGCCAGCAGATAGGCACCTACGGAATCAGCGACCTGCCGCCACGCCGCAAAGTCGAAGTGCCGAGGATAAGCCGTTGCACCGACGACGATAAGTTTCGGACGGTGCGCTTTGGCAAGACGTGCGATTTCTGCCATGTCGATCCGCTCGGTATCGGCATCAACACCATAAGCAACGATATTGTAAAGGTTGCCGGAGAAATTGACACCGGCACCATGCGTGAGGTGTCCACCTTGACTGAGAGACATACCGAGAATCGTGTCGCCTGGTTCCAGCAAGGCGTGATAGACTGCCATGTTCGCTTGGGAACCGGCGTGCGGCTGGACGTTGATGTGCTCGGCACCGAAGAGTGCTTTTGCGCGTTCAATGGCGAGTGATTCAACATCGTCCATAAATTGGCATCCGTTATAGTAACGCTCACCGGGGTAACCCTCGGCGTATTTATTCGCGAGGATGCTGCTCTGTGCTTCCATGACGGCGCGGCTTGCATAATTCTCGGACGGGATCAGCATGAGAGCGTCTTGCTGGCGTGTTAAGTCTTTAGCGGCGATTTCAACGATCTGTGGATCGACTTCACCTAATTTAGATTCTAATGTATTCATCAAATTTACCGCTTGCAATTAAAGTATGAGATGGTATCTTACCTGTAGAAGTTAAATTTTAACACAGATTTGCCACAAATTCAAATTTTTCGTGATTTTTTAAGGGGATTTCGTTTTCCAATTAATACCTTTTACGGCGTTTATCAAGAAAAAGGTTGCCAACATTTCAGTTGCATGATGTTCAGGTTCGTGCTAAACTGATACGCATCAGAATTTTGTAGAAAGGCATTTGTGAGTGTATATTATGAAGCGATTGTGGCAGCAGAAATACCGGATTGTGCTCGTGTTGCTGCTTGTGTGGGGATGTGATTCGCAACAGAAAGAGCAGCCCCAGCAGCCGACGGTCCAGCAGTCAGCCACCCCTGAGGCAACAGAACCCCTTGCACCGCCTCGTGCTGAAGATTGGCACACCTTCATGCACGATTTAGGTTTTTCTGGGATGAGTCCTGACAAAAGCATTACGCCTCCCCTGGAACTGCTATGGAAATTCAAAACCGGTGGACCACTCCACGCGTCACCCGTAATTGCAAACGGCATTTTGTATATAGGATCGACCGACGGTAAATTGTACGCATTGGACGCGAAACAGTGGGGTATCCGGTGGGTCTTTGACGCGGGGGATGCCATCCGCTATTCCGCGACGGTATTGGGGAATCGGGTCTACTTTAGCGCGAGGAACAACAAAGTTTACGCCTTGGATGCGAAAACAGGTGAAAAGCTGTGGGAGTTCAAATCGAAAAGTTGGATGGACGCGCCGCCGATCGTTTCGGACAACAAGGTTTATATGGGTGCGTTTCCTTCTAAAATCTATCTCCTCAACGCCAGGACCGGTACGCTCGAAGCAATGCGTGAACGGACAGTTCGTATTCAGGGTATCGAATACGGATGTGCGAAGGGGGTGTTCCGGCCTATCTTTCCAGAACACAACGCGGATTTATGGCGAGGTCAGACAAATGGCAGTGAGAGTTATCCTGTGACAGCAAATGGGGTCGTCTATATCGGGGCTCGTAATGGAAAGCTCCACGCGTTCGATGCGGTATCCCAGTCTGAAACGTGGACGTATCAACTCGGTAGTTTTGTGGACGCTGCCCCCGCAATTTCCGATGGTATTCTCTATGCTGCATCTGGTGATGGCAATGTCTATGCCTTTACAAACGCAACAGACAACGTCCATAAACAGGAGGCTCGACGGCAAGGTGTTGTAACACACGACGCGGCACCGGTGTATACAGCGAAAGAAGGAGCAGCCGTGTTGTTACAACTCAACGACGGCGTGCGTTTGCCGATTCTGCAGGTTTCGGATGGATGGTATGAGATTGAACTGCCGAACGGTGTCCGAGGATGGATGAACAAGTTCGCCTTTGGTGAGTTCAAAGAGATAGACGGTATCCTGTTCAATACGACTTTCTGTCGTCCGGAAGATAACGCAATTACAGATCCGTATAGGGTGCAATTGATTGAAGGTGCGGAGTTTCCACGCTGGAGTCCGGATGGGGAGTTCATCGCATTTTTAAAAAGAGAGGATTTGGGGGGCAGATACTGGCGTGCAAATGAACTGTGGATTATGGATCGGAAGGGAGAACGGGCACGGAAGTTCTACACCGGAAACTTTTACAACCCGTATCTCTCTTGGTCGCTTGACAGTAGGCTTGTTGCATTTGAGGTTGACGAAAACGGTGAACGCTTTATTTATACCGTCGATTGGAAATTCGGACGGATCAAACAGTTGGTTCGTGGAGATGGACCTGCGTTCTCACCGACCTCTAACCGTTTGGTGTTCAGAAGACGCGACTTTTCTCAATCCGGGGGATTAGATATCATTTACCGAATCAACAGCGATGGTAGCGGTTTGAGTGCTATTGCCCGCGTCCCGATTGAACGCCGACAGCGGACCTATACCTATCTGTCCGCACCCTCTTGGGCACCCGATGGCACCCGTGTTGCTTTCGGCGTAAACAACGCAAAATATGTTGGTATCCGCATCCAAGACATAGAAGGGCAACGTATAAAAGAGATCCTGACACAGCATCAACAGGTCCATCAACTGGACTGGTCGGCGGATAGTGGACATCTGGCTTATGTCTTATCCGGTAGTAACCGTCCCGGACAACTGATTGATAAGCAGCTACATTTATCGGAGACGGTGGCCACTTTCACACAGAGCCAGATTTTGAAACACACATCACCTGCGTGGTCGCCAACAGGTAAGCAGTTAGCGTATATGGAACGTGAGGACTGTGCGGGCATACGTTGGAAGGTCTGGGTTTATGATCTTGAGAGTGGTAAGAAATTTCCTATTGCTCGCACGCCAATGAAGTTGACCTCGGTCGTTTGGATGCCGGATGGCAAGCATCTCTGTTTATGGCAAACGTCAGATTACTTGCGCGATAACGCCTATAAACCAGCACTGACGAAGGGCTGGATTGTGCCTATTGATATTCCTTAGAACGCCGCCTCAAATAAATCCACCATATCCTCCTCCGTACACACCCTCGGATTGAATTTATGACAGTGATCAAGCATCGCATCCGCGCCGAGTTTCGGAATTTTTCCCCGATCCAAACCGGCTTCTCCGAGTCCTGTGGGCATATTCAACGCCGTATTGTAGGCTCTAATTTTATCGATGGCAGCATGTCCGGCTTCGTCAATATCCATGTTACGTGTATCTATACCTAAGGCACGCGCGATTTCCGCGTATTTCTCGCTCGCATCCGAAAAGTTGAATTCCATGACAGGCGGGAGGAGAATGGCGTTCGCGACACCATGAGGTATGGGCGCATCTGTAGAGAGTTGGTGTGCCAGCGAATGGACCGCACCGAGTCCCTTCTGGAACGAGAATGCTGCCATGCAGGATCCGAGAAGCATTTCCCCACGTGCGGTTACATCTTCACCCTTGTGATAAACCTGTTGGATGTTCGCGCTCAGCATTCTGAGTGCTTGTAAAGCAACACCCTCAGCAATAGGGTGGTATCTCGTGGCTACATACGCCTCAATACCGTGTGTGATGGCATCCATACCCGTCGCGGCAGTAAGCGCAGGTGGCATGCCGAGGGTTATTCCCGGATCAAGAAGTGCGATGTTTGACATGTTGAAAGGCGTAACGATTGCACGCTTCCGCCATCGATCGGTCGTATTCAGCGATGTATCCGTAATGATTGAACCCTGTGAAACTTCGCTACCGGTGCCAGCGGTTGTTGGAACACATATTAAGGGTGGCATATCGCCTCGGATTCGGTCAATCCCGCCAACATCAGAATAGTAGGGTTCCAATGGAGACTCGTGGGTTGTCAAAAGGCGAATGGCTTTCGCAGCATCCATCACACTCCCACCGCCGACAGCGATAACGACATCACAGGCCTCAGCTTTATAGACTTCTACACCTTGTGTAACGCTGATGTCTGTCGGGTTCGGTTCGATATCCGAATACGTGGCGTAAGACAAACCGCTTGCTTCCAAAGCATCTGTCGCTTTCGCAAGGATACCCGCATTGATAACACCAGCATCGCTCACTAAGAACGGTTTTTTCCCATCAAACGCCTTGACATGTTCGCCTAAATTCTGGATTGCCCCGTCACCAAATTCGATGTGTGGGGGCAAAAAATAGTTTAGCATCTGTTGTTATTTTTTTTACTTGTGGGCACTCTGAACGCCGCTCCGTTTTGTTACGCGGTGGTCTCTGGTCAAATCCGAACGGGTTTCAATGAATCTGGTTCATGTGAATTCCACCAGAAACCTGCGCGTAACGTAGTGGAGCGCAGTCCAGGAGCAATTAATTAAAAAACGGATTTAAGATGGGCCCACGTCGTCGCGAGCTTGTTCTTCGCGTCAACTGCTAACGAGGGACCGTCAGGTCCGTAAACCACGACATCGTCATACTTTGCAACAGTGCTCCACGTTGCTAAGCCGATGCGTCCGACACCGCCTTCGGTATCATCGGGCACTTCTGCGACTTCTTCATCGTTGAGGATGACCGTGTAACTATCGGGCGTATTGACAATCTTGATGTTATACCAATCTTTGTCTTTGATGGTGTGAGCACTGTTGGCACCCCCTTTGCCGCCCCAAGATTCAACCTGTGAGCGTGAGTTTCCCCATCCACCGAGGTTCCACCAGTATTCCAACGAGGGCTTGAGTTTCTCCATACGTGGCGGATGATCCTCAAGTGCCTGTCCGCGTGCTTGCATTAAGCCTTGGCACCGGAACATAATCAGGAAGCCTTCGGCACCACTGACTTTACTCCCTCGAACCTCAAAGGTGTAATCACTCCAGTCGTCCTCCCAAAATTCGTCAGCGACGACACTCATACAGTTGGGGGAATTTTGGAGCTGATGGTATTCATCGTCCTTAAGTTCCCATTCCCCGAAGAGGGCGACCCACTTCTTTTCAGATTCTTTCGGGTCGTCGAAATTATCCTCAAAATAGGTTTGCGACATCGCAAGCGTAGCAATGCCAAACGTAAATATACAAATCGTGATGAACAGGTTACGGCTGTTCATAATGGAATTCTCCTTTTAGTGTGTACGACTTGGGACATAGCCTTGAAGTACACAGTTAGTTGGTTAATGGTTAAGCGAAAACTCCGCTGAATTGAGTAACACCCAATAAAGGTCTTCGTAAGCCAAGTCCTTGTTTCGATAAAGACTCCGCTCTAAATAACGTCTAAAAAAGGTTTTCTCTTTAGACGTTGGGAACCGAGATAAGACATTAAGATAAATATATTCCATCCGTTCCATCGGTTCGCGCCATTTTCCCAATACGTAATTCACAAAACTCCCGTATTCTTCGTGACTCGCGCTATCATTCACCATATCCCCGTTAATCATCATAAGTGCTTGAGGGATGGTGCCATTGAATGCCTCGATCTCTTCCATCTCACCGTTATCGAGGAGAAAGAGAAACTTTTTGAGATGCTCGCGTTTCATCCGCTCAAGTTGACGTAGCATATTTTCCCTGTTTTGACTCCGTCGCTGATTCAGACCTTCCATTCTGACCTCTTGAAGTCTTTCAAAATCGGTGGCTTGTAGCATGGAATAGAAGAATTGTTCGGCGCTTAAGGGTTTCAGATATGCATGCGAGTAATAGCGTTGATCGTCTTTGTTACTCTCGTTCGTTTGGGAGGTGCGTTGATACGTCTCTGAATTCAGGAGAGTCCGCATCAAATGTTGTAAGTCGTAACCATGCATGACGAAATCCTTTGCGAGCCACTTCAAGAGTTCAGGATGGGTCGGTGGATTTTCTTCTCCGAATCCATCGACCGGTTCGACAAACGCTCGTCCCATAAAGTGCTTCCAGATGCGATTCACGATTGCTTGACTAAAATACGGGTTTGATTTATCCGTCATCCACTGCGCGAGGACTTCTCGCTTTTTGAGGAGTGAACCTTGATATGCGCTCCCGTCTAAGAAATGCGGACCGACCTGTTTTTCAAGTCTCTCCACCCAAATTGTCTCTGCTGGCTGGTTGGTAATAAGAAAATTCCTGATTGTCATCTTATTCCCTACCATATCTACAGTGTCGATGTTCTCTTTTTGCTCACTCTTAATGCCAGTGAAAAAAGCAGCAATACCGTAGTAATCCGCTTGGGTCCACATTTCTGTTTTATGATCATGACACTCGGCACACTGCATAGGAAGCCCTAAAAACAAACGGGAGGCATGCGAGGTGAGAAAAGTCGGCGAATGTTCGTAACGTAGGATATAGTTTCCGGCACCATTCTCCCGTAATTCGCCATCAGCTGTGATGAGTTCTTGAACAAACTGGTTATAGGGTATATTGTTTGTGAGTGCCTCCCGGACCCAAGGCGTTAAGCCAATGCGGTGAGTGTCTCTATCCCCACGTCTACCGATTAACCAGTTTACCCATAACTCTGTCCAATAGTCAAGGTAAACCTCACTGGTTAGCAACCGCTCAATTTTGCTTTGACGTTTGTTTGAAGAACCGTCCTTGAGAAAATCCAAGACCTCTTCGGGGGTTGGGATTTTTCCTGTCAAATCGAGATGAACCCGACGCAAAAACTCAGCGTCTTCCGACATCTTTGAGGGTTGGATACCTTCCCGCTTAAGCACGGCATTGATATACCGATCGAGATGTTTCGTGCTTGATGAGACCTGCAGCGTCGGCGCGACCGGCGTCTTGGTGCAACTGAGCATCAAGCAGGTAAAAACAAATAGGGAAAGTGAGGATATACCAAGAGAGGTCTTCACAATTTTTAATTTATGGATCCTGGGCTGCTCTCCATTACATTACGAGCAGGTTTTCAATTAAGTCTCTGCTGGATTTGGTACTACTACGATTCTCGCGGTTGTGATCCTACATATTTCTCATAGACTTGCGCATCATAAGTTGGACCACCGCTACAAATCTGCTGCCACCGAAAGAATCGTTGAAAAGCAGATATTAAGTCCACCGGACACCCGTGGGAATGATGCCTACATCTTCACCATGGCGCATCGCTTCAGCAGCATCGAGGATACTTGCTAAATCGTGTTGTGGTTCAAAGTCCAATAGCGTTTTGATCTTGCTTAAATCAAACTCAAAATACAGGGGTTGGGGGAGTTGCACATCAACAGAATCCATCTGGTAACGTTCACATAGGTATGGAATCACCTCTTCATGCTTGAAGATGCCGTTTCCGCCGAGCGTGAATTCTTCACCGACAGCAGCATCCTTTTCAATCCCTAACACCAATCCTTGGACAATATCCCGGACATCGGTGAAATGTTCCTTATAGGGGCGTCCGTCAGGATTGCGTTTGAGTATGAATTTCTCCTGCCCGTCCCAAAGACGTTTGATGGTATCCGCGGTCTCTAACTCAACTGGATCATCGCCGTTATAATTTTCGTATCGATTATAAATAGGGCTAAAGACGAATTGTTTGGGTAAGCCGTCTTCGTTGAGATATTCGCTCGGTTCAATAACGGTTGTGAAGCGGAAGACAGTTGAAGGCACGCCATATTGGTGATGATAGGTCATGCACAATTCCTCACCAATCCATTTCGTAAGGAAATACGGCATGTGATGGTATTTGGCGACCATGTCTTCGGTGATACGTGTGTTGAAACTCCTACCTTTTTCGGTGAGTTCCCAATAAATCGCTTCCGTACAGGCATAGACGAGGCGATGGATGTTCGGATTACACTCACGGATGCTCTCTAAGATATTGAGTGTTCCCATCCCGTTGATTGCCAGGTACTGACGATTATCAAACGGACCTCCGAAGGCTGCAGCGATGTGATAGATTGCATCTACGCCATCAACGGCTTTTTTGACATCCTCGTATTCTCGTAGGTCGCCAAGAACGGTTTCCACGCGTTCCGTTCCGTCCCACCGTCCAACACGATTGACATCCCCCGGATAGACAAAACTACGGATATCGTGTCCTTTTTCCAATAATTTTTTGACAAGGTTGGACCCAATACGGCCCGTGCCACCTGTGACTAAAATTTTCATCAATGCTTCTCCTAAAATCCAACGATAGCAAAATATACGATTACCTCACTGTTGTGGCAGGGTTACAAACCTCGTCAGTGAGGAGAGGTGGATCTGTTTCCGCTAATAACGTCTACACATTCCTGTATTCACCCAATATAAAAAGCAGGACTGCACTCAGGTGGATGCGGCCCTGCTTTACAACTATCTTTTCCGAGCTGTGAGCGATATCCAGGCACCCTCAGTTCAACGAAAGAGGCACCCACAGTTCAACGAAAGAGGTCGTTGTTAGGATTTGATTTCTGCCCACCTAACTGCTAATTTATGTCTTGGCTCTACAGAAAATGCGGTGCTTATGAGCTTTATATTATCTATTGCCCACCACCAATCATTCTGCGCGTCGACGACACCGAAACTAATTGTCATTTCAGCGACACCGGCGGGGTTGTCGATAGGGATTTCTAACGTTTCGTTTATCTGCTCCCCATCATTTATCTTTTCCTCTTTGAGTTTGAGGGTAGGAATCGTAACAAGGGTATGCGCGCCTGCGTCAATACCGACGCTCTTGAAGAATAGGATTTGTTCCTCTTTATCCCCGTCGAAACTTACTGTGATCTCACCATTTTGGGTATCTTCAGGGCGCCAACTCGAATCCAATGTTAAAACGAGCGACTTTGCTGCCGCGCCTTTGATTTTAATCGGTGGGGTGATTAAGTGTCCATTCCAACGACTCTGAGCGTCAGGGTCACCATTTCCTTCCCAATCGTCCCACTCATCAGGATCAGAAACCGCACCTTTACCTACACCCTTACCATCATTGTGTACCCCTGTGAACTCACTACGCCGTTGGTCTTCCGCCGTTCGTGTCCACCACTCAAGATCAACAATCGCCCACGTTCTCCATTCAGGCATTCCGAGGTCTTTAGGATTTTCGTTTGTGATTTCCCAACCCTCAGGCGGTGTGCCTGACCAAACGTCTTTATCCTTAATCTGTTCCATGATACTGGCTTCGAGTGTCACGCCTTCAAAATCTTCTTCAAAAAGGACAACCTCACGACTCCAAGTTTGTGGTGCTACAAAACAAAAGGTTATCGTCAGTACCGCGTATGTAACGATCCTCATAGGAATGGTACTCATAATGAGCCTCCATAGGTTCTAACCCTGCTTTATACCAAAAATATAGTGAATTATGGAAATATGTTGACATTTTAGCGAAATACAAAGCCAAAAATACAACACACCGGTGCAAAGTGTATAGGTAATTCTAAAATCTACCATAGTTCCGCTAAAAAGTAACCGCATACCCATCCGTTCTCGGATCGGAACCTCCGATGAGCGCTCCCGATTCAGGATGTACCATGATAGCCTGCGCACTCCCTGGACCACCCCAATCACCAACAATCTGGAGTTCATGTCCCCTTTCTCCTAATCCATCCTTGGTATCCGAAGGGAACCGGTTTTCTAACTGAAGGTCATTGGAACAGGTGTGCGGAATAGTGGATTCCATCGGGTTCTGCAAACTCCGCCAGCGCGGTGCAGAGACGGCTTCTTGCGGTGTCATCCCGAAATCAATCATGTGGGTAACGAGTTGTAGATTCGTTTGGACCTGTGTATCTGCACCAGGGGTGCCGCATGCTATGAACGGTTGACCATCCTTTGTAACGATGACGGGGTTCATGGTGTGGCGGACGCGTTTGCCCGGCATCAAACAGTTCGGATGCCCCTCTTCCAAATGCCAATAGGTCATGCGATTGTTCAAGAGGACACCCGTGTCCCCCGCGATGAGACTGGAACCGAATCCGGATTGGATACTCTGCAGTATACAAACGAGATTTCCTGCCTGATCCGCGGTGCAGAAACAGGTTGTATCTTCGTATGCTTCTGGACCCCCTGCTGGCACATCAAAAGCCGCTTTATCTAAATCAATACGTTCTGCTCGTTCAGCGGCATAGGACTTAGATAGCATGCCTTCTATCGGAACATCCACCCACTCTGGATCCGCCATATATTTCTCTCGATCCGCGAAAGCGAGTTTTTTCGCTTCAACCATCAGATGCACACTTTCAGCAGTATTGCACCCTAAATTTGGCAAATCGAATAACTCAACCATGTTTAATTCTTGCAGTAAGATATGCCCACTTGAATTGGGCGGCATCTCATAGACCTCGTATCCACGGTAGTTGACATGTATGGGATCAGCCCAGTGGGCGTGGTAATTCGCGAGATCCTCGGCTGTCAAGAGTCCATCGTAGGCACGGCTGAATTCACCGATGGTTTTAGCAATTTCACCTTTGTAGAATACGTCTCTCCCGTGTTTCGCAATCCTTCGGAGGGTGTTACCGAGATTGGGATTCGCGAGGAATTGACCCGCGGCAATCGGTTCGCCGTCGTTGGTAAAGACAGCGCGCGAGTCCGGTTCGGCAGCGAAGCGAGCGTTTTCGCCTTTAAGTCCACCTGCGAGTCTATGACTCACTGGAAATCCTTCCTCACAGAGCGAAATTGCTGGCGCGAAAACATCTTCTAACTTGAGGGATCCGTAGCGTTCATGCGCGAGAAGCCATGCGTCGACGATTCCCGGCACTGAGACACTTCTTATACCTTTCATCGGGATCCCGCCATCTTTGAGGTAGGTTTCTCGGGTCGCGGCACGCGGTGCGGGCCCAGTTCCATTCACCGCCTCAACCTGTCCTGTCTCCGCCCAATAAATGAGGATAAAGCCGTCGCCCCCAAGCCCAGAACCCGCAGGTTCAACCATACCGAGAGCTACAGCGGTTGCAATCGCTGCATCGACAGCATTGCCACCCGCCATCATCGTTTGGATACCTGCCTGCGAAGCGAGGACGTGTCCGGATGTAACCATGCCGTTTCTTCCCATCACAGACGGACGAAATGCTGAAGCCGTAATACCGTGTGGAGATTGCATTTTTTAATTTTTCCTTTTTTAATTTTTCCTTGCGGTTCGGTCAGGTTGGTTTGATGGCTGAAGTGCCTTTCCGTAGATCTGCCTGCTTGTTTTTGCTTGGGTATTTCTGCGTATTGTTGCAGGCTACCCTTTTAAGGTAGCGGGCAAACTGATAACCATTAAGCGAGCATCTTCTTCGCGAATGCTTCAACATCAACTTTCCCGTGCGTTCGGGCGGATTCGTTGCATGCTTCCATGAGTATCCATGTGCCGAGCGTTGTATCCTGCATCCAGTCCCGATCCGTCCCATTGGCAATCGCCTGTGCAAACGCATCAAACTGGAGGCGGTCGTCTTCTATAAGACCGGCGTGCAAATCTTGGAGGGATACATCTTCAATGGTTTTGCCGAGCCGGAAGAATTGAAGGTGTCCCGCATCCCGTCGGAGGTCTCCGTCCTCGCCGTGGAATGTCCAGTGTCCGCTCCATCCAAACGGACCCGTATGCGCTGCCCGTGTCCCTGCGTAGGAGAAAGGCGCGCCGTTGGCGTACTCCATGAGCGCGTTGCCACCAGCCGTTCCCCAAGCATCAATCTGTCCAAGTTCTGGGTCTCGCCGATTATGGACGTGAGCGGTAACGTATTTCGGAAGTCCCTTCGCCGCAACAAGTTGATCGAGTTGGTGACTCGTACCAGCGTGGAAGAAGAGTCCATCCACATAGGCATCGGGTTGCCGAGAGTCTGGACCCGTGTATAAGTTTTGGCGGATCCAGAATCGACACTCCCCTGCTAACATCTCACCGATGCCACCCTCTTCCCGAAGCCACTCCCGCATTTTCGCGGCAGCAGGATTCCATCGCTTATTTTGACCTTGGACGAGCATCAAGTTAGGGTTCGCTTTATGTGCGTGTATAATGTCGTGGAATTCTGCTTGGGTCGTTGCAATGGGTTTGACGCAGAGGGTATGCATGCCGAGGTTCAGGCTTTCAACAATTAATTTGGCATGAACGGTTGTTGAAGCGTAGATAAGGCATGCCTGCGCGTCGTGTTTCTCTTTCGCCTCGGTGATTGTCGTATAAATGCGATCGGCAAGATAGTCAGGAACATCGCCTTCTAAACCTGCTATAGCCTCACGAGCCGCAGGGAGATTGATATCTACACAGGCAACGGGGTTAAGCCCTTTTGAATTGATTTGCGCTTGTAGGCGACCGTGCGCGAAATGGGTGCATCCGACATGAATCGTAGGAATCGGCATTTAAAAGTCTCCGTTCGTACGCTGACATTAATAGTAAGGAATTGGAATTAACCGAAAACCACCGTGGAACGAAGTGGAACGGTGCCCAGATTTAATAATTAAGAAGCCTCAACGACAGGTGGATTGATGAAATCGTGATATTTCTGTGCTACTTTGCCAACGTTTGCGTCCCCGGCGTGGATAAGGACGCGGAACCGGAAGTGCATCTCTTCACCTTGTTTCAGCGTATAGGAACCATCTTTAGAAGGATCGCTTTCGAAAGTGCCACCTCCGAATATATTGCTTCCCATTAGCCCGTAATTGCGCACATGCCAATACGTCGGATAGCGTGGGTTGACAATATGATCGAACACAGCAATACCAACAGGCGTTCCATCAACGACACCAGAATAATCGCACCAGTTCGCGCGCTTCCCCCAAGTTTCTGTCTCATTGATACCGCCAAAGGCGTTCTCTATCTTCCCGCCGTCCGAAGCGTTCATCGACGGATGCACACGAATTGAGATAATACCACCCTCCTTGGTATCTCCAAAATGGACATCCCCAACGGAAGCGATAAAGTTGAGGTCGAGATCGAGAATCGCGGCATCTTCGGGTAAGTTATAGATGCGGAAATTCTGCACGTCCGTCATCAAAACCTCTCCGGCTTGGGTCTGCCAACTGTTTCCCGTATAGAGTCTACCGACCACAGCCCCACCCTGTTTTTGTGTGAAGTTTTGATGCACAACCCTTCCGGAATTACTGCCTTCACCCCATAAATCAACATCGTTGACTTCGCCGTAGGCGACGTAGAGGGAACGGTGATGGACGTGGTCCTTTGAGATGTCGCTTGTTTCACCGCGTGTTACCTCGCGTCCATCCGGACCGAGAACCGGAAAAAAATATGGACGAAACTGCGCTTTTGCATAGCGAAATGTTGTAAAATGTCGGTCGTTGAGTGTTACGGTTATGGTTTCGGCTTCTTCTTTTAACTGAACGCCTGTCTCGCCCGTAACACTTCCTTCCGATAGCGTATAGGTCCGCGATTCACCGGCGGCGAGTCCGTTGAGTATCCAAGTTAAGGTCGTCGTGCCATCCTCGGCAGCGTAGCACTGTGCTGAAATCACATCACCGGATGCGACATCTGTTAAGGTAACGGCACGATCGTGGAGTTGGCTCACGCCGGGATGGTCAACGTTAACGCTAACAGGACACCCATCTCGATTGTGAAAACCAGCGTCGACAGTAAACGTCGGAAGATTCTGATTTGACATAAATCTCCTTCCTCGTATCTTGATTCCTCTCAGAAATTTTCCTAAGTAACAACAGGCACCATCGCCTTGTTGATTAGCTTTCCTCAGAGGTTAGGGCGAGGATTCCCTCTTCTTCGCTATTGTAGTTTTCAAAAACGCTCATTAAGCGTCCGAGGATGAGAAGATTGCGGATATGCGCACCTGCGTTGACGAGTGCCGTCCGCCCGCCTTTGCGGGAAACCGTCACGTTCACAGATACCAACGTGCCGAGACCGCTACTGTCCATACGGGTAACATTCTCGAGGTTAAAAATAACCTTTGGAGAGTCAAAATGCTCCTCCAATTCCTCATTAATTTGCTCTCTAATTTCAGCGTTTGCCGCACCAATCATACGGCCCGTGGGACGAATTACAATGACCCCTTCTCTTTGACGGATTTCTGCTAACATATATTTTCCTTTCTTAGTTGTTTGCGTTATGACATTGATTTAGGATTGAAATACATGCCCTAACAAAAGATGCCTGATAGATTAGTATAGTTGATTTTTGAAACTTTGTCAAATATTTTTAACGATATTTATGGTAAACCTGAAAAATAAACAGACATTCTACCCCAACCCAGTAGGGTCTTTCACCTAACGGCACCGGTGCTGAATGTCTAATTAATTCTAAAGTCTACCATAGTTTTGGGAATATGCAACATCTGCTGGATAGACGGAAAAAAGAATTGCCTTAGACCTCAAAATGGACTGTTTTCAATCTTCTACGCTGCCCAATCCTTACACAAAACCTCTGCCTGTTCTAATACAGTTTCAGCAGCCTTTGTTTGTTTATTGGGTGGGTAACCGTGTTTGCGCAAAAGGCGTTTTACCATGACTCGTATCTTCGCGCGAGCACTCTCCTTCAGTGTCCAATCAATACTCACGTTCCGTTGAACGGTCTCTACAAGTTCAATTGCGATGGTTCGCAAGGTTTCAGCACCCAACACTTTGACAGTGCTATCGTTAACCTCAAGGGCATCATAAAACGCCAATTCTTCATCCGACAGTCCTAACGCTTCACCTCGGTCCTGTGCTTGACGCATCTCTTTTGCGATTCCGATGAGTTCTTCGATTACTTGTGCTGCTTCGATTGTCTGGTTCTGATAGGTGCGAATTGAACGTTCCAGCATACTGGCAAATGAACGTCCTTGGACAACGTTTTTCTGTGAGTGGGTTCTAACTTCATCACCAAGCAGTTTCTCCAAAAGTTCAACTGCCACGTTTTTATGGGGTAAATCCCGGACTTCGGCAAGGAATTCATCAGAGAGAATTGAGACATCAGACTTGTTCAATCCCGCGGCGGTGAAGATGTCAACCACACCTTCAGAAACAACCGCTTTGGACACTAACTGCTTAATGGCTTGTTCTGTAGTTTCAGCCTGTGTTTCTTCAGCAGTTGAGGGTTTTGCCAAAACCTTTCTTACTGCCTGAAAAAAGGCAACATCGTCGCGAATCTTAGTTGTTTTTTCATCTGGCACAGCCAGAGCAAACGCTTTGGAGAGTTCAGTAACCACTTTCAATAAACGCTCTTTGCCATCCTTTTGTGCCAATATATGTTCTTGTGCTGATGGTAGTAATCTAATTCGATCTTCAGCATTCCCAGTAATCCATCGCGACCAGTCAAATCCATGAAAGAGTCCACAACAGATTTCGTATTTCTCTGACATCACAGTGACTGCTTCAGCTTTATTAAGGGTAGCATTTCCTTTTCCACCGCTTTTAGTGTAATTCTGTAATGCCTGTTTTAGATGGTAAGCAAGCCCGATGTAATCTACTATCAAACCGCCGGGTTTGTCGCGATACACGCGATTGACACGGGCGATCGCCTGCATCAGTCCGTGTCCGCGCATCGGCTTGTCTACATACATGGTGTGAAGACTCGGCGCGTCAAATCCTGTTAGCCACATATCGCGGACAATGACGAGTTTCAGCGAGTCATCGGGATTTTTGAATCGAACTGCTATAGCCTCTCGCCGCGCCTTGTTTCGGATATGTGGCTGCCACGATACATCATCAGAGGCAGAACCGGTCATCACGACTTTTATCTCACCCTTTTTATCATCGTCATCATGCCACTCTGGGCGGCGTTTGACAATCGCATTGTAGAGGTCAACGCAGATGCGACGGCTCATACCAACAATCATCCCCTTACCTGCTATCGTTTCCAACCGTTCTTCAAAGTGTGCAATTATATCATCGGCAATGAGTCCGAGCCGTTTTTCTGTTCCGACCAACGCCTCAAGTTGCGCCCATTTGGTTTTGAGTCTTTCCTTTTGTGTTGTCTCTTCTGTTTCGGTCACTTCCTCAAATTCTGGATCAATGTGCGGCTTTTCGTTCTCGTCAAGTTCAATTTTGGCAAGTCGGCTTTCATAGAAGATTGGAACCGTGGCACCGTCATCAACCGCTTGTTGGATGTCGTAGACGCTGATGTAATCCCCAAAAACAGCGCGAGTGTTACGATCAGTTAATTCAATCGGCGTGCCGGTAAAACCGATAAAAGAGGCATTGGGAAGCGCATCGCGTATATGGCGAGCAAATCCGTCAATAAAACCGTATTGGCTACGGTGTGCTTCGTCCGCGATAAGCACGATGTTACGCCGATCGGACAGTTGCGGAAAATGAATTTCCTCACCTTCAGGAAAAAATTTTTGAACCGTGGTAAAGACGACACCACCAGAGGCAACCTTCAGGAGTTCGCGCAAATGCTTCCTGTTTTTCGCTTGGATAGGGGTTTGCCGCAGAAGCTGCTGACACCGAGCAAATGTGCCGAAGAGTTGATCGTCTAAATCATTCATATCAGTGATAACGACGAGCGTTGGATTTTCCATCTGCGGGTGTTGGATGATGCTACCGGCATAAAACGCCATCGTCAGACTTTTGCCTGAACCCTGAGTATGCCAAACAACGCCACACTGCTGCTCTCCTTCCGGGCGCGAGGCTTGGACAGTGGTATCAACCGCCGTTTTGACGGCGTGAAATTGATGATACCCAGCGATTTTTTTCGCAATCGTCCCACCGTCGGTTTCTTCAAAAACGATGAAGTGTTTGAGATAATTCAAAAATCGGCGTTTCTCAAAAGCTCCCCTAATCAATACCTCCAGTTCTAAATCGGTTGATGGTGCTTCGCCCTCTCCTTCGATTGTCCGCCACGGGAGAAACCATTCCGTATCGGCGGTTAAAGATCCGATGCGAGCCTCTAATCCATCAGAAATGACGATCGCTTCATTGTAGGTGAACAACGCGGGAATTTCTTGTTTGTAGGTCTGGATTTGACGAAACGCTGTTAAAACGGTGGCTTTTTCATCGGTTGGGTTTTTGAGTTCAATTACGGCTAAAGGGAGTCCGTTGATAAACAGGACGATGTCCGGACGACGATCACTTTTTTCTACCACTGTGAATTGGTTGACTGCAAGCCAGTCGTTGTTGTTAGGTATATCAAAATCAACCAACCGGACACGATCCCCGTGTATTGTCCCATCTGGTTGGTGATATTCAACCTCTACACCATCAACCAGTATCTGATGAAATGTCTGGTTGTTCTGAACCAGGGCGGGAGAATCTGGATGAAGCACTTTACGGATTGCTTCTTCTCGTGCATCGGTGGGTATTTCTGGATTTAGGTGGGCAACAGCATCTCGCAAACGGCGTGTCAGGATGACTTCTTTGTAAGAGGAACGCTCAGCATTCGGCGTATCTGGAGCAATGTCAGGACCGTGTAAAATGGTGTAGTCTAATTCAGCGAGCCAGTTGAGAGAGGCCGCTTCGATATCGGATTCGTAAATTGTATTGCGATTCATATTATTTGACCCAATGTCCTTATACCAACGATTCTTCCCCTACACACGCCTTGAGTCCTTCAACAAATACCTGAAAACTTTTTGATCTATTTCGATCGAGTTCCATGTGTGGGGCAATATTCTGTGCCACTTCTGTTTTGGGTAGTTTGTCTCTATAGTAATTTTCCTCTACCAGCAAACGTTCCAGTGCTTCATAAGTACCACCCCGAATTGCGTCGGGATCTCGGTATCTTGCCTGATATTGCAAATTTATTGAAACTCTGGAATAAGCTGCGTGTAAAGCTTCAATATCTCCAAAAAACCATGCTTCTAATTCTTCTATTGCCAACCGATTGACGACTTGAAAATCTTCGTTTTGAGTCGCACTGGATTTTGTCACAAAACCTGCTTCATGTGCTGCCTTTTCTAACCTTGCCTTCAGTTCACGACAATCTTTCCGATCTTCATCAATAAGCACCATAATTCGCCAGTTGTCAGGTATCCATCGGTATCCCTTCAATCGCACCGACAGATTATTAAGCAAATCGTCCTTGCCCTCAAAAACAAGGAAGTCAAAAGTAACATTATTGGAAAGAATCTTGGGTAAAATAGCCTTTAATGCTTCTTCCGCGGACGGTTCCTCCAAGAAGAATTCAATGTGCACGCACACCTCGCTTCGGACCGCCGGCATTGGTCAGTGGATCACCAAATTCAAAGAACCCTTCCATCCAGAGTTGTCCCAACTTCGCTCCCGCTTCCATAAATTCGTTGATTCCGAGCATCTCCGATGCCCGTTTGCAGACTGTGAAACCTTGTTCATTCCGATAAAGTACCCATACCTCATCGGGGTAGAGTTCATTGACAAAACGAGATGAATGGGTGGTAATTAGGAGTTGGGAGGCCATGGATGCTTTACGACATCCATCCACCAAACCTGTTAGGAGGCGCGGATGTAGGTAATTTTCGGGTTCCTCAATACCGATCAATTGTGGCGGTTGTGGGTCATGAAACAGCGTCAGGTATGACATCAGCTTCAATGTTCCATCGGAGGCAAACTTCGCCAAAATGGGTTGTTCAAACGGAGCATCTTTAATTTTTAGCAGGCGGCGACCATCCATCATCAATTCAGTGTCAACTTTTTCTACACGCGGGACACGATTCGATAAAATAGAGACAATTTTGTCCAAACGCTCTGGATATTGTTCTTGCAGATATTGGATGACGTTAGGCAGATTGTCCCCTGTTGGGGATAATCGCTTTTGTGGTCCATCGTTGGTTGCTTGGCGTGTGGCATCAGTGGAAAGGTCGGACAGGTGCCAGTCTGTAATAAAGCGCCGAAGGGCACCTACGCGGGGATGTCTTGCCAGCTGCCCTAACATATTAGCAGCGAGTGCCGACGGATCATCAAGTTGTTCATTGATTTGTTCGTTTTTTTCATCTGGTGTTTCACCGGCGATGACACTTCCTATACTCCGATGAAAATCAAGGAAGCGGATATGTTTTCCTCGACTACTGGGCCGCCATTGCAGCCATTCGGTATCAACAAAGGGGCCTTTTATGCCTTCATCAATGGACAAATGATAGGTGATGATAGGTGATTTAGGCCCCTCGCGATATTTCAATTCAAATTCAATTGGTCCATCGCAGCCGCGTGTTCTCAGTTCCTTAAGCCCACCTCTTTTATTCCACGCGCTGCCTAACCCGACCGTGAAACATTCAGAGAGGAACGCGAAAACATCAAAAAGTGTTGATTTTCCACTGCCGTTCGCGCCTAAAAAGACAGTTAATGGTTTCAGTTGTTTTAATTCTATATCCCGTAGGGCGCGGTAGTTTTTCACACGCAATAATTCAATGTTCGGAACGATCTGCTGAGGCATATAAGTTACCTTCAACATCTCAGCTGCATCGTCTACACGTATTTCACCGGACAACAGTTTAGGTAACAGCGTGTCTCGGGTTTGGGTAAGTGTGCGGAATTCATTTTCGTTAGATTCAATTTTTGCGAAAAGTGGTTCTGCAACCGAATCAAAAAGACTTCGTATTTTTTCTGGCGGTAAGGCAAATTGATAATTCGGCACGCCATCTTTATTTAAATGCAATACAGTTGTTCCATCTGCATATCCGTAGATATGAGATTGAAAATGCCGTTCTCGAAAAAGGCAATAGAGAAACCAAATTGAAACTGTTGATTTCAATGGTCGGATAATACCTAAATCCAAAGATGCAACGAGCGTTTGATATTTTTCGTCCCCTCTCACAATTGCAGGTTTGCCGACAACCTCCGCTTCTTGTGTAACATCAGTATAGGAAACAACAAGCTCACCAGGGGTGATAATTTGTTCAGGATTATATTTTCCAGTATAGGGTTTTAAACCATCTGGACGGTAACCACCACCGCGCCTAATTGATTTCAATGTAACCAAAGCAACATCTGATTCTGTTAGTTCACTACTGCGATAAGATCGGCCTTTGACTATTTCAACAAGATTACCAATCTTTTCAACTGCCCATCCTTCCGGTATTTTCCCCAGGGGGGAATCCTGAAACGCTGGTGGAAATAGTGCAGCGGTTTCGGTGTTCACGCATGCAGGTTTGCGCCCTTCGACCTTTGCTTTCACGGGGTCAAAGTTCACAAACCATGACTTGAAAATTGCGCGTGCCGTTGCCTCCAATGTTTCATTTATCTGTCGGTTGAGTTCTATTTTTTGGTCAAGCGTGCCGAGGATGTGAGCGATGCGACGTTGTTCAGACAGAGGAGGAAGTGGAATTGCAATCTTTCTAAGTTCACGCTGAGAAATGCCCAGAACAGTAGTACCTGTGGATCTCGCCTTCAACTGGTTTTGCACAAACGCTGCTTGCATTGCAAACTTGAGATAGGTATTGTCTAACACATCTGGTTTGCCTCTCAAAGTGATGAGTCGCTGACCAAGCGCAACTTTAGGATTATCAAGTTGTGCAATCTCGCCTAAAGGAGCTTCAGTCGTCATGACAACATCACCTGGTTCCGGTAGACCCCGATTCATCCATGAATCATAACCCTCGGAAGCAATGAATTCAGTGGAAGCCATTATCCGACCATCTTTGACAATTCTTGCCGTAATTAACGGAATACCAGAAGGCGTTTTGCGCGGGGTCTTACCGCGATAATCAATAATCGCTTCCATACTATCTTCTACGGATTGAAGTTTCCATCCATTGGGAAAATCAGACATCATAATCTATTTTTGGCAATTATTCTCAAGCCATTTTATTAATACGACGCGCGGCAAAAAAACAGCACATCTACAATTTGGGGGTCATTAACTGATTCATCAATATGAACGGGATCATTGTGTTGGCCTTCCCAGTCATGGGTTCCGGCATCTAACTGTATTTTCCTCGTGAAAATCCGTTCCGGTGAGATGTCGTCATAACCGTCCTCATAGCCGTTAACAACGACTCGCAAATCATCTGGATATTTATTGAGAAGTTCCACTAATTCTTTTACAGTCATTTTTTATTTCCTTTTACATAAAGTTCGGCGTTTGATTTTCTCATCACTCGAATTCATGAATCCTCTCCGAATCCGAGTATTTCTAAATTCTTAGCAATAGTCTCATCCAACCGCCTTGACTCTGTCATCTGTTCAGTCAATTTTTGGGTCAAGCGTGCTATCGTATCCTCAAAGGGTTCGCTATCTTCCTCTTGTACTTCTGCCCCGACATAGCGTCCGGGAGTTAGGACGTTGGTGTGCGCTTGGATTTCGGCAAGCGTAGCACTTTTGCAGAAACCGGGCACGTCGATATATTCACCCGCGCCCTCATCGCCACGCCACGCGTGATAGGTTTCAGCAATGCGTGTAAGTTCTACATGCGTTAACTCGCGATGGACGCGGTCAATCATCTTTCCTAACCTGCGAGCGTCTATAAAAAGCGTCTCACCCGTTCTATTACGGAAGTGGTGGCTTTCTTTATTCCTCGCAATAAACCAGAGACACACAGGGATTGATGTGGAATAGAAGAGCTGCCCAGGCAACGCCACCATGCAGTCCACTAAGTCGGATTCGATAATCTTTTTGCGAATTTCGCCTTCGGTGGTGGTATTGCTGCTCATTGAACCGTTTGCTAACACAAATCCAGCGACACCATTTGGGGCAAGGTGATAGATAAAATGTTGCACCCAAGCAAAGTTAGCGTTGCCGGATGGTGGGGTGCCGTAAATCCAACGCTTATCTTCACGCAATCGGTCACCACCCCAATCGCTGCTGTTAAAGGGTGGATTGGCGAGAATGTAATCAACTTTTAGGTCTGGGTGCATGTCGTCGTGAAAACTGTCGGCGTGTTCCTGACCGAGATTCGCCTCAATCCCGCGAATCGCGAGGTTCATCAGTGCCAATTGCCGCGTGGTTGGATTAGACTCCTGTCCATAGATAGAGATGTCATCGCGCTGCCCACCGTGTGCTTCGACGAACGCTTCGCTCTGGACAAACATACCGCCTGAGCCGCAGCACGGGTCGTAAATCCGTCCTTGATAGGGCGCGAGCATCTCAACGAGAAGCTGCACAACACAGCGCGGTGTGTAGAATTGACCGCCTCTTTTGCCTTCAGCACTGGCAAATTGTGCGAGGAAGTATTCATAAACCCTGCCCAATATATCCTTTGAGCGATTTTCCTCTTCACCTAAACCGATTGTGCTGATGAGGTCAACGAGTTCACCGAGACGTTGCTTGTCAAGCCCTGGGCGTGCGTAGTTTTTCGGCAGAACACCTTTGAGCCGCGGGTTCTCCTGTTCAATTGCAAGCATGGCATTATCAATCAGTGTTCCAATTTCTGATCGCTTGGCGTTTGCCTGTAAATATGACCAGCGCGCTTCTTCTGGGACATAAAAGATATTTTCTGCCAAGTATTCGTCCCTATCCTCTGCATACTCGAGACGGTCAAGTTCCTCTTTGACATAGAATTCACTCTGAGGATTGGCAAGTTCTTCGAGGAGGAGATTGTACTTTTCCTCAAAAGAATCTGAGATGTATTTAAGGAAAATTAATCCCAACACGACATGCTTGTATTCGGCAGCATCCATGTTGTTTCGAAGTTTGTCGGCTGCTTGGTATAAAGTCGCTTCAAAGCCGAGCGTTGCACCGTTTTTATTTGTGTTTGTGTCTGATTTCTTTTTTGCCATAATGTTTTAGGAAGACCTGTTTATAGTAGATTCTTAACAATACACCGCCGACCACCGCGTTTGCAAAACATGAAGAAATACCCTAATAAAAATCCTATCAAGAGGTGTTTATCTACTTTACTGTATCTGGCAGTACGCAAACTCTTACTGCGAGGCAAGTTTACACTACAAAAACGTTATGAATAATGAACCAATCTCGTTAAAATGATACCATATTTGGTATGGAAATTCAACGATTTTAATCGGGAATCACAGATGTTGACTGTTTGAATCATGGTCTTGAGTGGATAGCGGAGAGGATACGGATTGATCGGTGGAGCTGGAAATGGCACCACAGATGTCAATTTAGGGATTTCATAACACTTTAGAAGTGATAAACATGCCGCCCTTACAGGGCTCAACTGTTTTTTCAATGTGTTTCTATAAACATGGTGTCCCTACCGGACTAAAGAAGGATTAAATGTAATAACTTCATCTGAATCTGATTAATCTGACAACTCACACAAACACCCCTCTGTTCTGGGAAGAATAGACGGGTGTTTATCACATCAATTTACTTAGTATAAAACCTTGACTTATGCGGTTTATTGTGTTATGATTAGAGTAACAAGAAAGGCAGGCGTAAACCTCGATAGTCAAATAGTTTAAAACGCTGACCCAGCACGCCAAAGGTTTCGGTGCAATTCCGAATACGGCCTAAAGTCTTATATCATAGAAACATATAAAACCATAAAACAACGATACCTTTATTTTCAGGGAAAGGATGTATTAGAAATGGAATTTCCGATTGATATAATTGAATCAATAACAGGTCCAATGAAAATAGTAACACAATCTGTAGATATTGCAAGGTGGATTGCCAATAAGTATCAGCAACACCGAGATTCACGTCAATCTAGTGAAACTCAAGATGATGAAAGAATGGATGATTGCCTTCTGAAGACCCTGTATATATTAAGGCAAGAATCAGATAGCAAGAAAATGGAATATATTAAGTATTTTGCACAGAACACAATTCTAAGTGAAAATTGTGCCATTGACACCGAAGGAATTTTGAGTTTTTTGATGGATATAGAACAGATGACTTGGCGGCAGATTTGTTTTATAGAAGGGTTTAACAGAAGTCATCGTAATGAGATTGAAATACAAGGAATGCAAACTTCAGATGTTAATGGAATGTTAAGACTTAATGAGATGAAAAAATTAGTTAACCTTGATTATTTATCCGCTCGGCGAGATGGAACATTTTATTTTAGTGGTGGTTTGTTGGTTACCGCCGAGATTAGAATCCGACCAATGGGTACACAGCTTGCTACGCTGATGGATTTTAAATTAATTCCAATTGACGAAATAGCCAGAGCATTTGGAACAGGTATGATAAAAACGACTATAACATATTAATCAAGTTGTATTGTAACAGTCAAGTAAATCGTCAGGCGTGTCTCCCTCTAATGGAAACACGCCTGTGTTTTGTCTAACCGACTCTATGTTATTAACAGTGAGGAATCTCCAGTCTTTAGACTGGAGAGGATGTCAATTAACGTCCGGCGGATGGCGGCGGTGGCCAGTGGAGTCCGCGTTGACCTGATAAGGCCCGGTTGGGAGACGGACGATACGCTCGGTCAGACAAGCCGACGAGTTTACCGTCTTGTATCCAGTCTTCATCATCTCCATAGAGTTCGCCGATGAGATGGTTTGTCAGGCGTTCCAGTATTTCAGTATGTGCCGGTGAATCGGCGAGGTCGTTCAATTCCCTTGGATCCTCTTCCAGATCGAAGAGTTGACGATAGTTTCCGGTGGCGTAGTAAATTAGCTTGAAACGTCCATCATGAATCATTCGGGTCGCGCTGCCGCCTTCACCAATTTCGCCGTATAACCAATCGCGCTTTTCGTCACCTACCATCGGGATTCCATCTACGGTATCTGGAATGTCAATTCCTGCGAGATGGAGGAGTGTCGGCATGACATCCTGCCATCCGACGAGCCGGTCATCCACTCTATGATGTCCTACGCGTTCATCGCCTGCGGTGCCGACGAGCAGCATCGGAACGTTGGCGGAATCCTCATAATAGAGCCGTTTTGCCCACATTCCATGATTTCCGAGCATGTCGCCGTGGTCGGAAGTAAACAGGAGAATTGTATTGTTCAGTAGCCCTTCCTCCCGTAAAGTCCCAATAACAACCCGTAATTGATGGTCGATATGTGTGCAGAGGGCATAAAATGCTTGGCGTGCTGAACGAATTTGATCTTCTGTAAAATGCGCCTCCTGTTTCTGGCGCGCCTTTAGGGGCAGCGGGAGTCGATCGGTTTGCTGCGCCCATTCGCCACAATAGGGCATGTCCACGTCAATATCGCGATACATGTCCATGTAGCACTGAAGGGGTGCTAAGGGTGGATGTGGATGACAATAGGAGAGGAACCAGAACCCAGGGCGTGTTGGGTCGCGGCGTTTAATCATCCGCACCATCTGCTGTGTGCTCCAGTTTGTGACGTGGCAGTCTTCAGGAAGATGCCACGGACGATTGAGATAATCGTTGTTGCACATCCCGTGGGCGAACTGTTGACCAGCATAACCTCTGTCACCGAGGAAAAGTTCATAGTCGTCGACCACGCCGTGTTGGAGTCTGCCCTCCTCACCCAACAGCACATCGTCGAAACCGATGCGGCTCCGTTGCGGATGGATATGCAACTTGCCGACAGCATAGGCTTGATACCCCGCATCCCGAAAGGTCTGTGCGACTGTTGGGAGTCCATTTAATCCCTGCCGATCGTTGAAAACCCTGTCTTTATGGGTGCGTGTTGTTGTGCCGGTCATCAGCGTTTTTCGCGCCGGAACGCAAACGGGACATTCGCTATAACCTCGTGTAAAACGGGTGCCCGCATGAGCAAGTGTGTCCAGCGTCGGTGTTTGGATGGCAGGATGCCCATTGACACCTAATAAAGAATTAGGCCAATGGTCTGTCGAAATCAGAAGAACATGGGGTTTGTCACTCATGGCTGTCCTTTTTTATCGGTCATAGCGTGCAAAATAGAAGGTTATAATCGGTTCATTCGCATCATCTTATCAAAAGGTATGGCAATTGACAAGGAAAAAAATCGCAGTCAATCTCGCCCTAATGATGAATTCCTTGACTATACCTGCATCACTACAGTATTTGTGAGATAGGGGGAATCAAATTCTGTCATGCAGTCTGCGTTGCATCCCGGAACCGGAAAAAGGCGGACGGATAACGGTTTGTTTAACTGTATAGAGAGCGTGGCGACATCCTTCAGAATAGAGGTAATTTGAGAGGTCGAAGCATTGCCGGGTATTGGAATGGTATCCAACCCCGTCCCGCAGACAGTGGAATAGAGGAGGAGACTGTCGAGGTTAAAGTGTCCCGCTTCGCTGCGTTTTCCCAGTCCAACATCTTCAAGGACTGGGAGCATCAATCCCGAATATCCACAGAGAGGTAATGCGAGGGATCGAAGTGTTCGCGTCAAACCAGCAGCAACTGTAAGTGTCCCGCGCTCACCAAAGAAACCGGGCAGTTGGTGCTCCATTGCATAAGCGATGCTCTCATCACCCATTGGCGCCGGTGACACATCTATACCGACAAATTTCACGCCCCATTCTTGTGCAAAGGTTTCTGAGAGTGCGACAATCTTCTGTCCTTCGACTTCCATGAGAGTCTTCAGATTTTGCAACGCCATTTCCAAATTCGGGGCATCTGTGAAAGCCTGTTGCACAAGATCCGCCGCTTGCCATCCAATACCGAAGTTAGTTCTGGTGTCTTGCCAGAAGGCGGCTGGGAAAAAGGGGGTGTTTGGTGGACAATTCATCAAGGCTGCGAAACGAAGGTTCCCATAACCAGCATCGGTGTGATGCGCAATTTGCTGAATAACCTCAGCAGTGCTTTCCGCAATCTCCGATGCAACATGTCCAGATTGCGTCGTAAGGGTAACAGTAGCGAAGAGGATCTCGCTCTGGATAATTACGTCGGCGATGCGAGCAATATGCGTTTGGGTGTGCCGTTTTTCAGGTAGGATTGTCCCTAAGTTAAGAAACTCAATTCCGAATGCCCGTGCATCGCATTCCAACCTTAAGATGGTATCTACGTCCCGATTCTCATCCCAAATTTGACAACTTACACGAGTTGTTTGGACCTCGTAACCGTTCGCCTCAAAATAGGATTGACAGTCAGCGTTAAATTTTGCTGCACGTTGAAGTTGATACGGCGAAAAAGGGAGTGGAATGCCTGTGGTAATCGTTCGAATTTTCATAATGCTCGTATTCACCGATCAAGCATGATCTTCGCCATAAAGTCCTATATGCCGGTAACGCTCGTATCTTTGTTGAATCAGTTGTTGTGGTGTCATCTGCATCAATTCAGTGAGGTGTTTACGGACTGCGCGTTTGACGCTGCGTGCAGCGGCTTCCGCATCCCTGTGTGCTCCACCGAGCGGTTCCCGAATAATCTGGTCAATAATCTCTAACTTGAGCAGATCTGGGGCGGTAGGTTTATAGCCTTCGGTTGCTTCGGGAGCGTGTTCGCCTTTATCCTTCCACACGATGCCGCTGCAGGCTTCAGGGGGTGCGACACAGTAGACAGCGTATTCCATCATCAAGACGCGATTTCCAACTGCAATTGCCAAAGCACCGCCACTCCCGCCTTCACCAATAATGACAGCAAGGAGAGGAACACGCAGTGTCATCATCTCCGCAAGATTTTCAGCGATCGCCATTGCTTGCCCGTATTCTTCGGAACGGAGGTCAAAGTGTGCCCCTGGCGTATCGACAAAACAGATTAAGGGTCGGTTGAATTTATCAGCTAACTGCATCAATCGTCTTGCCTTGCGATAACCCTCCGGGTGCGTGTACCCGAAATTCATCTCCTGTCGCTCTTCGAGATTCGTGCCTTTTTGTTGTGCAAGGTAGACAAGCGGTTGTCCGTCGAACCAGGCAAAACCCCCAACGAGTGCCCGATCATCACCGTAGAGTTTATCACTGTGAAGTTCAACATGTTCATCGAAAAGTGCGTTAATATAGAAGGGGGCTTGTGGGCGTTGCGGATGCCGCGCTAACCGGACTTTATCCCAGCGACTTAGCTTTTGGAACGTTTGCCGTGTAAGCGTGTTCGTATTCTGCTTTAGCGCGGACATCCCTTCTTTCAGGTCTAATTCAGGATGTGCTTGCGCGAAGGTTTCCAGTCGCGCAAGATGCCGTTCTAATTCGATAAACGGCTTTTCAAATTCCAGATCTGTTGTGTTCATATTTTTCTACCCTTTCTCTTTATGGTTTAATCGCAAAGTCAATACCAACAGGACTGACGCAATGCGCAATGAATTACGTTACTACAAACCGGGGTCCCCACCCGTTACTGGGAAGGGGCTCCTTTTGAGAAACGGATGTCCTTCAAAGGCCCATCTGTTTGTGGTGATGCGATTTATCGCATCAATGCGTAAGTCCTAACCAATTGATTCAGCGCGATGCTTTCCGAAGGGCTATCCACGTACAGATTCCGATTCCAATAATGATGAAGGCGAAGGGTAAACCGGATACAAGCGTGGCAGCCTGCAGCGATCGGAGCCCGCCCCCGAGCAAGAGTGCAATTGCAACGCACCCTTCGGCAGTACACCAAAATACACGCTGCACTGCCGGCCCGTCCATCTTACCGCCAGCGGTGATCGTATCAACGACCAGTGAACCCGAGTCTGACGTTGTGACGAAAAAGGTGATTAGCAGAACAATACTGACGAATGAAGTGATCTGCGTCAACGGCAGTTCCTCAAACAATTTGAAGAGGGCAACCTCATACGCTCCTGTCTCAACACTCTCCATCACGCCGGTATAGCCATCGACGAGGAACTGGTGAATGGCAGTCCCACCAAAAGTACTGAAGCATAATAGCGTAATCAGCATTGGCAGCAGGAGCACACAGTACATGAACTCTCGAACCGTGCGTCCCTTTGAAATGCGGGCGATGAAGGTGCCGACGAAGGGCACCCAGGTAATCCACCATGCCATATGGAATGCCGACCAGTCATGGATGAAGTAGGAGTCCGTGCGTCCCATCCAGTTACTGAACGGCACAATTTTGACCATATAGTCCCCAAGTCCTTGAAAAAAGGTCATAAAAATAACGCTCGTCGGCCCAACCACGATGACGAATGAAAACAGCGTTACCATGATCCATATATTTATTTGACTCAATCGTTTGATACCGACATCAAGCCCACTGAGTACCGAGCCGGTAGCCATGAGGGTAATCAACACGATTATCGTCACCTCGGTAGTACTCGTGGCAGGGATGTTAAATAGGTAGTTAAGCCCGGCTGCCACCTGTTGCGCGCCCAGCCCGAGTGAAGGCGCGAGTCCAAACAAGGTTGCGAAGACAGCGAGTGTATCTACAACGTGGCCGGGCCACCCCCATACACGTTCTCCGAGCAAAGGGTAGAACGCTGAACGTAGCGCGAGCGGCAACCCTCGGTTATAAGTAAAAAACGCCAGGGCAAGCCCAACAACAGCGTAGCCTGTCCACGCATGGAGTCCCCAGTGGAAAGCTACCGCCGCAAAACTCATGCTTCGTGCCGCCTTAACATCTGGATGATTTGGATCAGGCAATAAATGTTGGGCATCATAAACCTGCGCAGCATCGTAGACCTTCGTCATGTTGAACGGCGGAGTCTGAAAATGTTGGACCGGCTCTGCTATCCCCCAGTAAACAAGCCCGATAGCCAAGCCTGCCGAAAAGAGCATAGCGATCCACGTCAGCGTGGAGTAATCCGGCACCGCATGCTGCCCACCAAGGCGTACCTTGCCAAGGGGCGAAATAATCAGGTACAGGCAGAACACCACAAGGAGACTACAGGTAAGAAGGAACACCCAGTCTAAGTGTGAGGTCATCCACTTTCGGATATCCTCAAAGAGGACTGTCGCTTTTTCTTGAAAGACGAGCGCTACGAGGACAAAGACAATAATAGTGAAACTGGAAGTCAGAAATACCGGAGCATTAATATCCAGACCGAATATCTGAAGATTATCTTGGCCAACCTGGTAACGCCTTTCTGTTTCCAGTTGCGGTTGTTTTTCTCCTTTGTTCATATCTTGGTGTTCCTTAATATGAGAGGATAAGCGCGGCTGTTATTCATAGTCGCCTACCTGATACGCGCTTAGCAAATCACTGCGATTCACGCGATTCCCTATAGAGTCCGATCCAGACACAGGCTGCCATTCCGAATAGCACAGCCGCGAAGGGGAAGCCTGCCACGAGGGAGGCTGCTTGCAACGAACTTAGACCCCCGCCAAGCAATAGCACGATGGCAACGGCACCCTCAGCCGTGCACCAGAACACTCGGTGAGATACAGGGGCGTCAAGTTTGCCGCCTGCCGTGATGGTATCAATCACAAGCGAACCAGAGTCCGATGAGGTAACAAAAAAGATGACCGTCAGCAGCATCGCGATAGTGGATATCAGGGTCGTCATCGGCAGTTCGTCAAGCATTTTGAACAATGAGAGCTCCGGCTTATACGCTTCCACAGTTTCCGACACACCTGTGTAGCCATCAGCGATCTGATCGAGGGCGGTACCACCAAAGGCACTAAACCATATTAAACACAATAGGGTGGGGAGCAGTAATACACCGATGATAAACTCGCGAACCGTCCGTCCCTTTGAAATGCGGGCGATGAAGGTGCCGACGAACGGTGCCCAAGCGACCCACCACGCCCAATAGAACGTTGTCCATCCGTGGAGAAACGCTGTGTCTTCGCGACCGACCCAGTTGCTGAGGGGCCTCATCTTAGAGATATAGGCGCTCAGGCCAGTGAATATACCTTTAAATATGGCAATTTTCGGACCGACGAGGAGGATAAAGAGGAGCAGCAAAAACGCGAGAATCACGTTGAATTGGCTGAGGCGTTTGATGCCCACATTCAGCCCTGTCAGTACGGAGATGAGCGCGACTGCGGTTATGGCAACTATCAGAACCACCATGGTGGTGTTGGTCGCGGGAACCTCAAAGAGATAGTTGAGTCCGGCGGTCACCTGCTGGGCACCTAAGCCGAGTGAGGTAGCGAGACCGAACAGACTGGCGAAGACAGCGAGCGTATCAATGACATGGCCCGGCCAGCCCCATATTCGTTCACCGAGGACGGGATAGAACGCAGAACGAATGGTGAGCGGCAGTCCTCGGTTGTAGGCGAAGAATGCCAGAGCAAGTCCGACGACTCCGTAGACTGCCCAGCCGTGTATGCCCCAGTGAAAGGTCGTTGCTGCGATACCGATGGCTGCATCGGTTTTCGCTTCACCGCCGAGGGGTGGACTCATAAAGTGTTGGACGGGTTCCAAGACGCCGAAGAATAGGAGCCCGATACCGATGCCGGAGGCAAAGAGCATGGCGAACCAAGTGAGGTTGGAGTATTCAGGAACGGCATCCCGGCCGCCGAGGCGAATCTTGCCCAATGGGGAGACAATCAAAAATAGGCAGAACACGACCAGGAGGTTGACAATGTCCATGAACCACCAGTCGAAGTTTGTGGTGAGCCATTTTCGGGTAGCCCCAAAAAGGCTTGTGGCACCTTCCCGGAACACGAGGGACCCGATGACAAAAATGACGATGACGATTGAAGAAATGAGAAAAACGGGGGTCAGCCCAAATATCTTGGTGTCGTTCTGCAGATGTTTTCCTTCTTCGTGCATTTTCAAAATTCTCCTTGTAGAGTTGATTTGGCGGTTTTTCAACCGCGCACGGAACGGAGTGCGCGCTTACAAAGCGCACACCCACTGGAAGGTCGCGTAGCCGATTAGAAATAATAACCAAAGTTGAAATTCAGTCGCCAATTCCAAGCGTTATTTCCGTTAGCACCAAAGTCGCCCGCACCCGTATAGATATTACCGTAGCTTTCTGGCTTGCCATCAGCTGTCCTGTGCCCAACAAAGAAGTTACCATCGGAGAGTGCTAAATCACTATATACATAGAGTGCCCCTAAGATCGTCCAACTCGCGCCGAGCGTCACGAGCGTGCTGGGATTGTAGTTTTCCACCGTTTTCAGGATGGTGCTCCACTCCGCATACGGTGTAACGCTGTCAATCCATGAGACACTTGAGGTGTCTATACCGCCGTAACGCAGCGATAAAGCCGGTATTAATCCTGTTGACGCTACGGGCCAGGCGAAGTCGTAAGCCCCCATCGGAATCAGATCACCGGTACCCCACGGGGTTTTATCAGTGATATTATGTGCATAGTAGGAGAATTGTGAAAAGAGCGTGAAGTCCGCGAATGAGTTTTTCGCGTGTGCGGAAACGGCGTAGTGGGTACCACTGTCATCGTTCCCGACATTTGTGCCTTTCAGCAACCCGAATTGTAGGGACGCCCCGACATCTGCGATGTTCTCAAGGGTATAGATCGCGCGGACGTTAAATTGATGTTGCTCACTAAACCCGTTTTCACCAGCACCCCATTCGACGTCTCCCTTTGCATCGGCTTTCTCTTCCCATTTGACCACGTCATAAGAGTATAACGAGCTCATGAGACTGCCGCCATCCGTTTGGAATTCGCCCATAGGGTAATAGGCTACATCAAGTGCAAGCTTACCGAGGGTGTCATTCCATCTGATTCCCAAATCCATATCGTCGGCGAGCCCGACATAAAAATGCTGGTCAAAAAACCAGCTCGTCGAAACGCCGTAGGCGGTCGGGCCGAAGGGCACCCGCACAATACCCGCTTTAACTGTGCCAGAATCACCGAGTTTATAGCCTAACCATGCTGTGTGTATCATGCTGTAGCCGTCATACCACCGGTATTCAAGCCGACTGATAATGTTGTTATAGTCCAAGTCGGCATTGAGACGGAAAATCTCAAGATCAACATCTCCGATTTTTTCACCTCGGCGATGCGGGTTGTCCTCATCACCATAGGAGCCATAAACGTAGTTGACACGCATTGCTCCCCCGACTTTAATGGGACTCTTCTTCGGTGCTGGAGCCTCAGCGGTCTCTTCTGTATCTTCGGTTGTATCAGCGATGGCATAAGGAGAAACGATTAGCAAAATCGCAATGCTGAAACCGAAGATGTATTGATATTTTCGATTTTTTATCAGAAAAAAGTTCATGAAACCTCCTTGTTTGTGCACGAGCCTTTCCTCCTCAGTGAGATAATGCCGTTCAATAAAATTTGTTCAAACTCTTATAACGCCCTGAGTAGCAACTTAGATTATATAGTTATGATAAATCAGTTTCATTTTTTTCCGAAGAAAATATTGTAGGTGAGTTAGATGGACCCTATTGCATCTGCCCCATACCCTGCATCATCGCAAAAGTTTGGATAAGTTGCCTGAAATCGCCGAGGGTCAGCAGAAGTTCCGCGCCGATTCCATCGTCTTGGACTTTCGCGGAAAAACCGATGCTATAGTTCTCTGGCAAATTCATAAACATCCCCGACATCATTTGCAATGCGGCTGCACCATTCGGATCCGCCACCTTCGCAATAATGGGTAGGAGACTTTTAACCAAGGTCATTGGAGAAATAGCAAAAAACAGGTTACTCTCCAAGCCTAAAGCCGTGACCAATTTTTCATAACTCGGTTCCGCAGAGAAACTGGGGATAGTCGCGATCCCTGCTCTGTTGTCCAGGTTCATCTTTAGGAGTTCAGGGCTGCCCGTCACCATAAATAAGTGATCATCAGTAATAGCATAGTACCAATGCCACTCCTGTGGCATCAACCCGGCAGCCTCGGGTGGCATCGTTCCGAAAGCACTACCGAAATTCGGAAAGACGTAACTTTTAATCTCAACGCCATTATGCATCATGGGTTCGCCTGGATGCGCCCCTTTGTACATGTCCAGATTAGCACTATCGCCAATCATGTTTCGGGCCAATGCCATTGAGTCTTGAAGTTGTTTCAGTAACGCCTCTTCCATGTAGGCTTTTGCGCTTTGTTTATCTTTCAACTCATAGATAATTAAATAGTCCGGGAGGATACTGCTACCGAAATTGATAGAGAAAGCCCATTCTTCACCGAGAGCCTCGTAAAAGGTGTTCATCTGTTTGGTAAGGGACGCGAGCATCTCAGTCTGTTCTGGGTTGGAGTCCTGTGCAAGTATTTTCAGCCAGAACATGCTCATCTCAATTAGCAGTTCGGGTTTCCCCTGAAGGGCACCGTTCGTAAATGCCGGGCTTGGGAGTTCGTTAAGGAGGGTCAATTCGTTGGGAGCCATCCCTTTTAACGCGTTCTGAATTCCGCCGTTGCTCTGGAACTTTAGAAATGGAGAGAGTTTCACATCGGTGCCTTCTACTTCCAACGTGGCACTCAGAGATTTCAGCTGCTCAATAAAATCTATCGCGCCAACGAACATACTTTCAAAAATGGGCGATGCTGCCATGGCTGCAGGATCGCTTTCAAGGCTGTCCTTCATTGCTTCCGATTCACCCTTCAGTGCCACGCTCAACAGAGGCGCGATTGATTCAAAATTAAAGTGGACTGCGAGCTGGGCAGTCCCTCCTGATACCTCAGCAAGGAAGGTGCTATAATCAGGATCGGTTGTGACAGCGGGTTTTGTTTTCTTATAGGTGTCGATAACGCTTTCACAGACTTCAGAGGACTGAGAAAAAACGAGGATATTATCTATAATGGCGAAGCTACCACCCCCGCCAGCGGCGTTCCAATAGGTTACGCCGTTATACGCTATAGGTGCCCTGCCTTCGCTTTCGGCATCAATGACCTGTTTCATAGCCGCAGGATCCGTGAGATGCACGGTTGCGGAGAGATCGTGTGGGTGCAAGGAGGTCATGAAGATGGCAAAATCTTGATTCATATCCAGCCCAATTTCCTCCAATTCACTAAGATTCTCAAAGCCAGCCCCAAACGTATCTGCTAAAATTTTGGCAATGATCTCCGGATTTTCAGCGGTCGGCATCAAGTCCATCGCCAACATGTTGACCCGATCGTTTAACGCATTCAAACTGGGACAATAGATAATCCCGGCTGTGTGTTCCGGTATCAGATGCAGCACACTGCTGCCTGGAATCTCCACCAGTGGCATTGCTTCTTCAGGTTCGACTTCACGATGCGTTTCTTCTTCTGCTGTATGTGGTTCTTCGTGTGTTTCCTCCGGCGATTCGCTATGTTCATCAAGGTCTTGTTCTATCGTCTGTGATTCTTCATGTTTTTCCTCTGATTCTTGTTGTGCTATAGGTGCTTCGGTAGTGATTGGAACTGGAGGGGGCTCTTTCGCGCTGCACCCAACGAATATCAACGTTGCCAGTAATGCTAAGGCAATCAGGGGTAAAGCCAAACATCTCTTCATTATAGTTTCTCCTGAGGTGCGGGACAATCTATCGGTGTATCCCACCAGATTTATAGTATTAATTTTGGGTTTTTGATATTTTTTCTTGGAGTGCATCGATTTCCGCATTGGAAGCCAATACACCGATTTCGACTTCATAGTGCCTACGGCCACCGGGTTCGATATATTGTAGAGCACCCCGTCCGCGTTCCTTTGCCCTGCCTTCTACCCCGCAATTCGAGGGTTCTAAACCGAAGACGTAGCTGCCTTCGCCACACATCTTCCACTGGACAAAATGTGGAAACTGTGTTTTGTGATAACGGACCGATACGCCGATACCTTGTCCACCGTTAAAATTGCGGTTTACAAGCGCGACGTAGATGTGATTATCAACATCTGGTTCCATTTCGTGATAGAAAACTTCTTCTTGAAAATCGACAGTTGGCGGTTCGCAGAGATTATAATTGTTCAGATTTGCGGCAGCTTGTTCATCTCGCGGGGTTACTTGTGACGAAGGGGCAATCAATTCGCTGTTTTGGGTAAGGATTGGGAATCCGATATTAATATGGAAGAGGTACATGTGGGGTGAATCTTGGTATCCCAAGTTTTCGACAATGTCCTCAATATGCAACGTCCGTGAACCTAATTCTGTCCAAATTCTACGCGTGCGAGAGAGGTTTTCACCCAAAGCAGCGGTTTCTCTCACCTTGCCCTGCGCCCATAGCATATAGCGCTGTCCTTCCCATCGACTGTCCACCCAAACGTTCTTGGCAGGGATATGTGAGACTCTGCCGTGGAGCCCTAAGGCCTCATCGTCATCTTCGCCGGGGACACCGACTTGTCGCATACCGCAAGTTGTCAGCAAGCCGCCATAAAAACCGCGTAGCCACCCCAGCCCCTCTGGTTCATAATGTGCGGGACTGACATCACCCGTACTCGAACGCCAACAAAGTGGGATGCCCTGATATTCCGCATACGATACATCCAAACCGCGACTGGGCAGCACGGTGAAATTAAGACCGCTACCGGTTCGGAAGTCGATAGCGTCAACGCCCTTTTCGTTGCCATCCGTTAATTGGTACATTTTGGCATGGGCAATTTGCGATACATCTCCGACATGGCGAAGCAGTTGCATTCTGTCATACGTTGCTCCATATAAGTTTATCAAATTGAGGTTCCCCTTTCTTCTGATGCAGCTTGAGCGCTTCAATTCAAGGGCGTTTCCTTCAAGCTTATGTTAAGAAGATAGATTAAACTTTCTGTATTCCGTTTCTAAAATGAAATTATAGCACACATCCGAAAAAAAGGCAAGATTTCGTTTCAGCATCTGTAGAAACAACCACGCGATATTCATCTTTTTTTCTACTGTTTCAGTTGCTCTGACCCCAGTTTTGTGATATGCTTAATGTTGTTGAAAATGAGTTGTGTACCCGTATCTAACAAAAGAAGGTCGCCTATGATTGAAACTATAAGAAGCAAGGTTGCGCGGATTGTTGAACAAGCGTGTGCCGCGGATACCAATATCTTCGGTTACGATATTTGGACGCATCATATCCTGCCAGTCGTTCAAAACGCGAAGCAACTCGCTCCACGCTTTGATGCTAATCCTGAAATTATGGAGTTTGCGGCATTACTCCACGATTATGCCAGTATCAAGGACAAGGCACTCTATGCCGACCATCATATTCACGGTCCCATTGAAGCGGAGAAACTTCTCAAGCGTTTCGGCTATCCACAAGAAAAAACGGAAGCTGTCAAGGAGGCTATCGCGACCCATCGAGCCAGTGTAACGGTGAAGCATCGGAGTGCGGAGGGGGAGTGTCTTGCCAATGCTGATGCCATGTCTCATATTGAACATGTCCCATCGTTATTATACTTAGCATACATTCATCATGGAATGGGGATCGATGAAGGTAGGGGATGGGTCAAAGCCAAACTACAACGGAGTTGGCAGAAGTTACGAGAGGATGTCCAAGAATTAGTTAGAGACACATACGAAGCCGCGTTGAAAATACTTTAAGGTTATGTGAATAAAGGAAGTTATTAAATGCTTAAGTTTAGCGAATTGAAACAGGTCCCACTACGTGAAATAGAACAAGCTCTGGAGATACTCAATTCTATTGAAGGAGAGGAGTCATGAAAAAAAATACGGAGATGAACCCGATTGATTCCAAGTAAGATTTTAATAAATCATTAGGGAAGACCGGCGAGGTTAGGAAACCTCGCCTACCGGGGTAGGAGATCTTCCTGAGAAAGTCGGGGTGGAAACCTTTCCTACAGATCTCTTAATGTTTCCAGAAGAGCGTAACAACACCCGCAATCATCAAAGCGATAGACCATAACAGATCCATGTTAAACCACGCCTTACGGAGCAGCGCAAGTCCCACGACCTCGTAAACGATAATTGCTACAATCCCCATCACGACGAAGAAACTGAGCGTATGCACCCCAACTGCCGACAATAACATCGTCGCGTTGTGTGCCATGCTTGCAGGGGCGTGGTGCATGTGCGCGGATGCCTCAGCAACGGGGGTTCGCAATAGAAGCGGTGCCAGCATCAAACCCGCCCCGTGAGCGGATGCCATCAAGAAGGACCAAATCGTTAAGTCTTTGAAGTTAACACGCATCCCGACCCACTTCGGATGCCGCGCTCGGAAAAACTTATAGACACCAAAACCGAACAATACGGTTGCACAGGCGATACGCAGCACGTCTTCTTGGAGTTGTTGCTGTGCTAAGGCAATGACGAAAACCACAACTGCGATGGATATTGCGTGTCCGAGTGCCATTGGGAAGAGTGCACCGATAACCGCACTTCTCCGCTTTTCTTGCATGCCCAACGCGACAGCAAAAAGCCATCCCATCCCCGGATTAATACCGTGAAATACGCCGAGGAGCGTATAGCTTAACCATGAAACAGTATCCATAAAAAAATATCTTTCCAGTGATATATAAGGGTGCGACAAGAAAACTTGTGCACCCTGTTTTTAAACGGTATTGTAGTGACAGGCGCACTTCGGGAACGAGATCGAAAATCTCCCCAGGGCACCCATCAGGAATACCATTCGATTCTTATGAGTAGCAAAAAGTATCGGAAGAACTGTCTCCGCCCTGCAACCGAATCTGATGGGCGCGACTCTCGCCGAAGTCTACAAAGAAGTCGGGATCCAGTTCCAATCCGCCGCCTTCTCCGTTCACATCCGCCTTCACCATCCATCCGTTGGCACCCTCGGGGTAGAATTGATTATCCCACGCGACGTAGAGGGAATTGGTGAAGTAAAGACGTTTGCCATCTCGGCTCAATTCAACCATCTGTGGACCGCCACTCACGGGTCCCGCAGCCGGATGCGGATGCGATTTTGTAATCCCACCTATTTCGAGAGTCCCTGTATGCTTCGGATTAAATGGATCCGAAACGTCGTATTGCAACATCTCTCCGGTGCCCCAACAGGAGACATACAGGAATCGGTCATCCAATGAGAGAATGTGATCAGTGACAAGGGGAGGGATCATCCCAATATCTTTCAAAGCAGGTGGCAAGTCATCTGGATTTTCAGGCACCTGTGCCGGAATATCAATAATCTTTTGGATATCCCAGTTGTCTCCATCTTTATACCACGTCCAAATGGAACTCGACAGATCGTTCATATTAAGCACGGCATTGACGAACCCATAGGCTTTGGTCGGATCGTGTGCGGGACGTAACTCCAAGATCATCTGATAATCATCGCCCAAGTCCAAGGTCTGGATGTTTTTCCGATGCCGGATGTCCCAGATATGGATCTTATGACCGAATTTGCGTGCCCCTAAATCTTCAAGGCTCACCCCGTTCTCGATCATCGCTGGCGTGCCCCACTCACTGGTAACGGCAATGTCGTAACCCAAGTGCCACCAAAAATCATAGGACAGGGATTGAGGACCGCGTTCTACTTCCCACTGTCCCAGAATATTGAAGTTGTAGTGATCCATGAGGAAAATACCCCCAGGTCCTTCTTCAGAACCTGCTGAAGCCAAAGCACTGACATAAATGCCTTCGGGACCACAATGGACTGTATGCGGACGGGTATATCCGGAACGCGACTCAACTTCACTGGCATCCAACGTTTTAATGAGTTTCGGTGCCTTTGGGTTCTCCTTGACATCAAGGATATAGATATGAGAACCGCGCAGTGCTGGCACAACGAGGTAACGCCGTTCTACATAGGGGTGTGGTGCGTAGGGACAGAGTGCTGCACTACACGCATTCCAACCGAAGTGGTGGATTTCATCACGAACACCGAGCTCCAATCTATGGACCATCTGGCCGTAGGTGTCAGACGCTTTGTTGAGGTCAACCACACACATAGCGTCGGGGTTGCCGTCATCTCTCGGTGCAGCGACATAGGCGACATCTTCAATTGGTGCCTCAATCGCCATCTTTGGGGACGGATAAAAGGTCGGATCGGGTCTCCACTGTTGTAACAAAGTTATTTCTCCTTTTTAAGGATTGTTGATTATTAGTTATCAGTATCGTTTTGTGCACGGTCGAGCCAGCCAGGCAGTTTGATGCTCTCAGAGAGTTTCCACGCAGTTAAGTAGAGTGAAGTCGGCCAACGTACTGCTTCACGCGCTCGAGCATTTGTAAAATCAACCACTGCAGGTGTCGGATCTTTCAGACGTGGCGAAGCAGTTGCATTCTATCATACGTTGCTCCATATAAGTTTATCAAATCGAGGTTCCCCTTTCTGGTGCAGCTTGGTGATTTAGATTCAAGGGTATTGCTTTCAAGGCTGTATAAGAAGATGGCTTGAACTTTCTGTATTCTGTTTCTAAAACGGAATTATAGCACGCATCCAAAAAAAAAGCAAGTTTTTCGTTATCGCATTCAGAGTCGTTTAGTTTTCCGTTTTCGCGCTGATAGCACTGAATTTTCGATTGTTTCTGTTTCAGTTCTGTGCTATTCTTAACATTTGGTGAGTTTTATTTTCAAAAGAAAGGAGAGTGGACTTTTATGATCGATTTACCCGATATAGCGCCAGATGCTGTTTTCGATTTAGAGGAACTCAGTTGTGGCGACCTGATTATCGCGTTACTCAAATCGATGCGCTCTCTTAAACCGGGACAAGTCGCACAAATCCGCGCAGTGGACCCAGGGGCACCTGTGGACATCGCGGCATGGTGTAACATGAAAGGCAACGAACTGCTCGCAGATTGTTGTGGGGCGGAGAGTGCCTATTTTTATATTAAGAAAGGAAACAATTCCTAATGGCTAAACTGATGATCAGCATCACACACGCGAAGGATAACACGGACAAAGCGACTGTGGGTTTTGTTGTCGCAAACGCCTCCGTGGCATCTGGCGTGGAAACGGTTGTATTTCTCAGCACAGAGGGGGTACATCTTTCACAAGATGGTTATGCGAATGATATTCACGAAGAAGGGTTCGCACCTCTACAGCAGCTCATGTCAGATTTCGCCGAAGTCGGTGGGATAATCTGGGTCTGTTCCCCGTGCTTCAAAAAGCGCAACCTTGATGAAGACAACCTCGTCGATAGTGCCACAATTGTCGGCGGCGCAAAAGCCGTTGAATTTCTGACCACGGGTGGCTCGTGTATCAGCTACTGATCTTGGGTGAAGGACTTCCTACCTACTGAGGTAGAAACTTCCTTATGGGATGGGTTTCATCCCAAATTGGATAGAACTTCTAACACGAGCTTGCGAGTTATGTCAAGGTCCTGAAAAGCCGAGCCTGCTCCGTGTGAGCAGACGGTATTTTCTGCGAAATATAGACGGGTAGACAACACTCTCAAGCCTAAAATCTCAAGTGAAAATTTCCTGCCACCGTGGAGCGGTTTGTGAAAACCTATTCATCTAATCTCTCATAGGCACTGTTTCCTGGGGCAGGATCTCACTTGTGATACCTCGTCTAACTCGTAACCTAATAGGATTCATGAGTCCGCGTGCACTAAAAACCTCTTGAAATCATTCCAACGATTTTACCTTTATAACATTATACCCTTTCAACGGAAAACACCATGAGAGAAGAAGATTTACAAGCACCTGATATCCTTCAGACATCCCATATATGCGAAGGCGGAAACCTTGACTGTGGTTCCGGTTTATTGCTGCTTATTCGCAAATCCATGGAAACAGTACCCGACGGTGAGATTTTAGAAATCCGTAGCACGGAAATTAGCGTTAAAGAGGACCTCCCCGCATGGTGTAGGATGACACAAAATCCGTATCTTGGATGGCGACCTGCAGCCGAACACAATAAATACTTCGTGCAGCGCGGTGAAGCCGCACAGGATGCAGACATCGCCTACGAGCAGGCGCGAGACTACCGGTGGCAAACACGTATTCATTGGGATGGTGGGATGCAGACAAAGGTCTTCTGCCGGAACCATTCCTGGGCGGTGGGACAGCCTGCCAGCTTTGATGTACGGGATACAGCACCGAGCGCCGTAGAGTATGTCCTCGGCGCGCTTGGATCCTGTTTGGCGATGGGATTTCAGATTCGAGCATCGCAGCAGCAGGTAGAGATTGAAGAACTCGAGATTACGTTAAGCGGACAGATTGACAATATCTTTGTCTTTCTCGGCACGGAACAAGGCGGACATAGCGGTTTCAAGGAAATCAGTGGGACACTCTATGTTGCATCAGACGCGGATGACGAAGTTTTGGAGTCGCTTTGGGCGGAGACCCTGACGGCTTCACCTGTGACGAATACACTCACACAAGATGTTAATATTGATGTTGATCTGCGTGTAATTTAAAAGAAGGGATCCCGATGATTGAAACCGTGAAGCGCGAAAAGGAGGTTCACCGATCAAAAAAGAACAGATTGTTTCGCGCAACCCGAAAGTCATGAATGGAGCCTTAGTTTTCGCTGGTACCCGTGTACCAGTCGAAATTTTGATTCAACATCTAACGGCAGGCGACTCACTCAAGAAGTTCCTTGCTGATTTTCCAACGGTATCTCAAGCGCAAGCTGTCGCGTACCTGGAAATGACACTCAAAAATGGGCACATTGTCCATGTCAGACTTTAATAAATGATTGATTACGAACGGGCAAGTCCTATGACTATTGACATGGTTCACTGGTTTCTCGATCTGTTTGATGAACTCGGCATCACAGTCTGGATTGATGGCGGCTGGGGCGTTGATGCACTATTGGGTGAATGGACCCGAGAACATCAGGATTTGGATATTATGATTTCATGGGAGGATTCAGCAATACTCACCGCGGCACTCTATCAACATGATTTTGTTGATATTTATACCGACGACCGTAAGGATCGAAACTTCGTGATGGGACATCCATCACACGGGAGGATCGACTTCCATGTCATCGAACTTACCGAAGGCGGCGCGGTCTACGGTCCCGGTGACATTGATTGGGTAATTGCCGAATCGGAGTTAAATGCTGTGGGTTCTATTGGAGGGCGGGCGGTCAGGTGTTTATCCGTAGACTACCAAGTGCGTTCTCACGCTGGTTACACATTACAAGACACAGACTTCGCTGACCTGCGCGCATTGCACGAGAGATACGGGGTTAAGTTGCTCAATGGTCAGAGTAAGGATCAAGATAAACATATAGGAGGTTAGCACATGAAAAATTTACCACAATTTCCGGTGACTGTCGTCGGGAGTTTGCCCCGCTCACGGGCAGTTTCACGGGCATTGCGAAACAGACAGAGAGGGCGGATTGCAGATGATGACTTTAATGCCATCGCAGGTGAAGCGGTGCTTGAAAGTGTCGAATTGCAGGAAACAATAGGGGTTGATATCATCACTGATGGTGAACAACGCCGCGACAATTTCTATTCCTTCATCACTGAATGTATTGACGGTATCCGGTTGATGACACTCGCCGAGATGCTGGATTATGTCGAAGACAAAGCCGCATTTGAACAACTCCTCAATGCCTTGGATGTCCCCGCCTTCGCGCTGAAAAATCCAGTCGTTGATGGAAAGTTGGAGCGAACTTCTCCACTTGTGTTGAATGACTATCTATTTCTCAAAGAGCATACGACAAAATCCATTAAAGCCACACTCCCCGGTCCTTATCTTTTAACCCGTTCCATGTGGGTGAAGCAACTCTCTTACGAATTTTACCCCGATAAAGAATCTCTGGGAGACGACGTTGTTCGGATTCTCCGCGCAGAACTACAGGAGTTACAAGAGGCAGGGTGTCAATTTGTTCAATTTGATGAGCCTGTATTGACCGAGGTTGCTTTCACGGGACCGCATGAAACCCACACTTTTATGTGTGCGGCACTTTCCGAAAAGAGCAGCCCTGAAGAGGAACTTAATTTCGCCGTGGAACTGATGAATCGTGTCGTTGAAGGCGTAAACGATGAGATGAAAACGGCGCTCCATGTCTGCCGTGGGAACTGGAGCCAGCAGGAGGATGTGCTGCTTCGGGGTTCTTACGATCTATTGATTCCGTATTTTAGCCGCATAAACGTCGATCAATTTGTGTTGGAGTATGCAACGGAACGGGCAGGTAGCATTGATGTCCTCAAAGAACTCCCACTCGACAAAGAGATCGGACTCGGGGTTGTCGATCCGCGAACCACGGAGGTCGAATCCGTCGATTTCGTATTGGCGAAAGTTCATGCCCTCTTAAGGCATAGGAGACCCGAACAGATTTATCTATAGTGACCGTTAGAATTAAAGAGACATTTTTCTGTTTTATGATAGAATGTTTCTATTATGGCATATTCAACAGATTTACGTAAACGCGTCTTAGATTTTATTCACACGGGTGGTAAAAAATCCGAAGCATCGCGTCGTTTTTCCGTGGATCGGTCAACGGTTTATAGATGGTTATCGGCTAAAACCCCATTTGCGCCCCAAAAACCGGGTCCGAAAAACATGAGGTGTCTTGACGAGGCAGCACTGAAGAAACATGTCGCTGATTTCCCGGACTTGACGCAAAACGAGCGTGCCTCGCATTTCGGTGTTTCAGCGTCCTCTATCAGATATGGACTGCGGAAACTCGGCATCACGCGAAAAAAAAACACTCGGATATAAGGAGCGGTGCGCCGAGAAACGGCACGTCTATCGTCAAACACTCACCGAGAAACACGCCACTGGGAAAACGATAGTTTATGTAGATGAGTGCGGTTTTCGTGCTGAGAGTTTTAGACGGCATGGGTATGCTCCGAAAGGTGAATGTGTTTTAGGTCTCATCTCAGGCACAAGGACACGAACAACAACGTTGGTCGCTGCGCGTATCGGTTCGGCTTTTACGGCCCCCTGTTTGTTTGATGGAAGCTGCGATGCGGCGTGTTTCAATGCCTGGATTGAAGCCTATTTATGTCCACGGCTGTCTGCCTCAGACATCGTTGTTCTTGATAATGCCAAGATTCACAAAACGCGTCGAACCCGTGAGTTGATAGAAGCATCGGGGGCAGAGGTATTGTTTTTGCCGCCTTATTCACCCGACTACAATCCGATTGAACACGACTTTGCGAATATCAAACGTCTCAGAGAGTATAATGCCGATATAACCATTGATGAAGTCATAAACATGTATCTTTAATTCTAAAGTTTACTATAAATCCGGATTGTGGGTTCGGCACGTTCGCCGATCGACCCGTAAATACCACAGAGATCGCTGCGCAAAAACTAAATGTCATTCGTAAAGCGGCCGAGATATTGCGTTCAGATTGTTTATCTTAGGAAAAGGCGCGCTTTCAAAGCGCGCCTACAATCTAAGGGAATCAGTTGGCACGGTCGAGCCAGCCAGGCAGTTTGATGCTCTCAGAGAGCTGCCACGCTGTCAAGTAGAGTGAAGCCGTCCAACGCACGCTTTCACGCGCTCGAGCATTTGTAAAATCAACCACTGCAGGTGTCGGATCTTTCAAGTTTTGCCAGTCTTTGACAAGTTCGTAAACGCCGCCTACGAAACTGAATTCCGCTTTAACCTGCTTTACGATTGCTGGCATTAAGTCGCCAACGGCTTCAATCTTTTGTGCTTTCGCGAGTTCTGTCGGATCCAGTTTCAACACTTCAATGGCTGAATCCACTTTTTCATGGATACCCGCATGTAAGCGCGTTCCGTCCTCCTGAACAATACCATCGAAATGGATTGTCAGGTGCAGCGGTTGACACATATCCTGCGCATAGTGAGATAAGAATCCCGCATAGAGAAAGCATTTGTACTGAATCATCGGATTGTCGGGCCACTTCCGGTACTCCGCGAAAGCGAAAGCGAGTCTTTCTGTCCATTCTGCCACCGCATAGGGGAGTGTACCAACCGTCCGCGGCGTCAGTCCCAACTCAGCACACAACTTAATGTGTGCCTCGCGTCCCTCTGGAATCGGGTGATCTTTTAGCAATTCTACATCAATGTAATGTTCACTGTATTCAGCCTGTCGCGCGTGTGGTAGGCTACGCGCCTTGGATAGATCTGGATCGTAGGCGCAGTGAGCGATCATTTTTCCGGCGGCTCGAAAAAATTCTGGCATCTCTTCGGGAAGTGCTTTGACGGAAGCTCGTGTCATGATATCATGTCCACCGCCCCACCATGCCCACGCAGGTGTAGTGAGAAATATCGAAAATAGAATGAGAATATTACAGAAACGCTTCATAATTCTCCTTTCGGGCACAATCTAACAGATTATGCTACGGGTTAATCTGCTGCCAGATATTCGGCAGGACTCGCTTCCTGCCATTGGAACTGGAGCTCAGCGGTTTCATGGGGTTTAAACGTTGTCCCAACTGTCTCTATAGCGGGTCCGGTAATGTCAATTTTGTCAAGATCTGCGGTGCCGTATCCTAACGCATTGGCATAGTGGAACAGCCCAATCTCCAACGGCTCAAATCCCATCGCTTTGGTTGTAACTGCGTCCGCTGCGAACACATCGCCGCTCGCCACTGCGATACCGAGTGGCACAGAATCGGTGCCACCAGGTCCGTTGCCTTGTAACCCAACCGTGCCATCAACAATAGCGATGTCGGGCTTAAGGTGGCGTGAGAGGCGAAGTAGGTTGATATTCAACGTCTGCGCTTCACGTGGGAGCACTCGGTCTGCGTGACTGTGGTAGCCGTGCATTTTAATCCGATCTTCCTTATGCAAGGTGCCCATAATCATATTCTTCATAGCGAGTGTTACAACACCAGCATCATGTGTTTTCGCAATAGCAACAGAGAGAGTGCAAGGACAATCCAATACTATTTTCGGCATCCTCACGGTATCCTCATTACGTTCAGCAAGAAAGACCGTGGTTTCTACCCATTCGGTTTCCTGATGCAAATCCACGAGCCGGATTGGGAGATCGTATTCGGCTTGAAGTGCTTCATACCCGAAAACTTGGAATGCCTCGCCGGAGAATGCTTCATTCGCCCCCTCAGCGACGATTATCTCTTTTGGCGGATGTGGTGTACTCAGCAGAAAATCAATCGCACCGCGCATCGCGTCGACGTGCGAGGAGGCGAGTTGATTCGTGCTGGAGAGGAAATTCGGTTTTAACAGCACCTGCTCACGGACTTTCGGCGTGAGCGCCTCACGTATATTGTCCAACGCTTCAAAAACGTTAGAACGCCGCCTGCCGGTTTTGGCAAGCCCAACTTTCGTACCCATCGGTTCCTCCTGACCTTTTGTGGGTGCTCCTAATCTTTCCCGCCGAAAACCTGATCTTGCCCTCAATGAGAAAAGGGGAAAATTAGAGCAGAAATCCAATCGTTAAAGTCTTTTAATCAAGAATCTGCCTTAGAAATCCTCCGTGTTTTTCTAAGAGTGTGTTCGCGTCCGTTAGATTCAGCCCTTTCGCGAGCATTACAATAGCGAGTTTGGCACGACCATCCGCTCGTGCTAATGTTGCCTCAGCCACTGCAGCATTAACCCCGGTGATAGCTTGGACAATTCGGACGCTCCGCGCGACCAATTTCGTGTTAGAGGCGTGGACATCTACCATCAGGTTGTTGTAGACCTTACCCAGTTTGATCATAGAAACAGTCGTCAACATGTTCAGAACCAGTTTCGTGGCTGTTCCTGCTTTCAATCGGGTCGAGCCTGCAATGATTTCTGGACCGACAATTGGTGTGATGAAATGCGTTACCCATCTTTTCAATTCCTCAGGCGGTGGAACACAGCAGAGAAATATTGTTGTCGCACCAATGGTATGCGCCTCTTTCAAAGCACCTATCACGTAAGGGGTCTGTCCGCTGCTTGCGATTCCGACAAGCACATCTTGCGCTGTGAGGTGTCGCTCTCGGACAGCACGCATGCCACTGTCGGGTTTATCCTCTTCTCCTTCCACCGAGCGACGTAAGGCGATGTCCCCACCCGCAATGATCCCTTGGACCATTTCCGGGGACGTGCTAAAGGTCGGTGGACATTCAGAAGCATCCAACACCCCGAGTCTACCGCTCGTGCCAGCACCGACATAAAAGAGTCTGCCACCAGTGCGGAAGGCAGCAACGCATAATTCAATGGCATCTGCGATCGCTTCGGACTCGGCTTCTACTGCCTCCATCGCTTTCCGGTCTTCTTCATGGAAAATCCGGACGATTTCTGGTATTGACTTCAGATCGATGTCAACAGAATTCAGGTTTTGCTGTTCCGTTTTTTTAATTATACCTTGCGGTTCGGTGAGGCGGGTTTAGATATTGACGTGCCTTTCCGTATATCTGAAGAAACGCCCCAGCAAAAACCCCTCCATTTCATTACGGGCTAACTTTTAAACTGTTAAACTAAAGCCTATTAACCTGACACAGGGTCCTTCTGCAAACTTGCTTGCGCTAACAACACAGCACCGTAGGCCGGCTCATGTTTCGGGAGTTGCACCGATGCCGTTGGTCGAATCCTCGCAAACCGGTGTCGGAGTTTGTCTGCGAATATCGTTTGATGGATGAGATTCCCACCACTGAGAACAACATCAAACGGTTCTGTGAATTCTAACTGTTCAATTACACTGACTGCGGCACGAACGAGTTCATCAGCCGCTTCGTCAACGATGTCTTCAGCCACTGTATCCGTTATGCGGACAGTCTCAAATACCACTGCTGCTAACTGAGCAATCGCATCTCGACTCGCGGCGTGCGTCCAGCGAATCAGTTCGCTCGGTTCGTTGAGTTCAAGTCTGTTGAGGATTCGGTCTGTCAAGTCGGTTGGATCGCCTCTGCCGTCAGCAGCACGAGCGACAGCTTGGAGTCCCTTTATCGCAATGGCATAACCACTCCCTTCATCTCCAAGGAGGTATCCCCATCCACTCGCGCGGGCTTCTCTCCCATGGGTATTGATGCCGTAGGCAATCGCACCCGTTCCAGAGATGACAATTACACCTTCCTGTTTCTCCGTGCCACCCACGAGAGCGATATGTGCGTCGTGGGTTAATATCCGATTTTGGCAGATGCCGAGTTCATCACAGATCCGTCCAATCACTTCTCGGTCTGCGGCGCGTCCCAAACCCGCCATACCCAAACAGCACCGGATAGGGCTCCCTAATGGGACACCTGCTTCTTTGTGAAGCTCCGCAATGATATTTTCCAAAATTGCCTGTGTCTCTGCCTCACCAACGACGTGGTAATTTGCGGGTCCTGATTCCACTTCTGCAAGGGGGTGACCCGTTCCTGTTGCCAGAATACCTATCGTTTTCGTTCCACCGCCATCAATTCCGATGATGTACATGATACTTTGGAATAACATCCCTGTAAGAACTTGACAATTCGGCTTGCATCCTCTATAATGTAGTTTACACGATTTAGCAAATAGTTGCAAATAAATTTTTACAGTAGGTACCTCAAAATGCAGAATAGAAACTACATCGCGCTCACGGTTTTATGTGGAACTCTTGTATACTTCGGTTGCTCCCAAGATACGGTACAATTTGAATGGCGACAACTTGAAAGCGGGACGGGGGAACATCTTTACGGCATCCATTTTATAGACACGAAACACGGATGGGCGGTCGGCACTGGTGGAACAGTACTCTCTACCGTTGACGGTGGAATCTCTTGGAAGGCGACTTCCATTTCACACGCCACACTGACGCAGGTTAATTTCGCGACGCCAAACAACGGTTGGACAGTCAGCATTGGACAGGTGCATTATACAGGCAGTGGGGGTGCCTCGTGGAACTTGCAACATCAAGCACGCGGGACCGGTAAGACCCCGCCTGGCATCTTGGATCTACATTTCGTTAACACGACGCATGGCTGGGCAGTTGGCGGAAAAGGGACAGTACTCAAAACAGAGAATGGCGGGAGCCGTTGGGAAAATCAAAGGGATCTGTCAAATAAACATTTATGGGGTGTGTATTTTGTTGACCCAGCACACGGGTGGATTGTCGGCGAAGAGGGTGAAATTCTCCATACCCAAGATGGCGGAAACCGGTGGGTTCAACAGCGAAGTAACGCCGAGCAGCCTTTGTTCGCTGTCCATTTTGTTAATGTGACGCACGGGTGGATTGTCGGGACTAACGGCTTGATTCTCCATACCACTGATGGTGGAATAACGTGGGTTCGGCAAAGAACGCCTGTGAATCAGACCTTACGAGACATCGCCTTCCGAGACGAAAAACGCGGATGGGCAGTCGGTGAAAATGGATTAATCCTCCATACAACAGACAGCGGCAGCACCTGGAATCGCTATCCTACACCTGCTCAGCATAACTTGCAAGATATCCATCTGCAGAAAAATGCCGGTTGGATCGTCGGTGCAAAGGGGACTATCCTGCGCGGACATTAGGATTAAAGCCATATTAGCGTCCTAAATTAATCGGATTTGTAGAGCCAAATTCCAGTGATTCAGCTCTACTTGTCCAGTGAATTTCCAACTATAGGCTCTATTCGCGCGGAAGCGAAACTGTATCCGGGACGACAATCTCGCCAGCAATGATCTTTGCTTTCAATGATTCAACGGTCGCTATCATGTCGTCCGAAAGCAAGGATTGGTTGTGTTCATCGACGGCATAACTCACACCACCATCCTTGAGTCCGAAGTATCGGATACCTGCCATAAAATTTTCGTCAACGGTTTCTCGGATGATGTGCTCCACAGAAGTTGAAATCTCTTTGGTCATACTCGTTAGGACAATGCCTGGGGCAAGATGGTTACCGTTGGAGTCAACCCAAATAATAAATTTTTGTTGTTCTTGGGCGGCTTCAAGCACACCTTGACCCGACCCACCCGCGGCGGCGTAAATTACATCAATACCCCTTTCATATTGTGCCAACGCCAGTTCTTTTGCTTTTTCAGGTTGACCGAAACCGGTTACATCTTCACTGATGTATTCTACGGAGATTGTTGCATCTGGATTGATCGCTTGGATTCCGGCGGCGTAACCCCCTTCAAACTCGCGTAACAACGGAACATCCACTCCACCAATATAACCGATTTTACCGCTCTCTGATTTTAAAGCGGCAATTGCTCCAACCAGAAACGACCCTTCGTTGGATTTGTAGTTCACGGAAGCCACATTTGGAATATCAAGGACAACATCAAAGATTGCAAATTGGACATCAGGAAATTCAGGCGCTATCATCGCCAGAGGCTCTCCCATCTGATAGCCCGCTGTTAAAACGAGGTCCGAATTTTGTGCAGCTCCTCTTAACAACATTTCTGACACCGTCGCATCGTCTTCCACTCCGCTAACCTCAGTGAGACTAATTCCAAGTCCTGTCTCTGCTGCTCTTACACCGATATGGAAGGCATCACAGTAAGCCGCTGAGCCAACGCAATCGCTGGGATATATCATGGTTACGCGCAGTGGTGCTATATCTGTTTCACTCGGTGGTTCAGTGAGAATAACATCCTGAATTGTCTCGCAACCACAGATGAAAATTAACCCGAACGCTATAAAAAAGTATTTGTTAAAAATGCTAAAATTCTTCACATTTCCTCCCTAAAACACTTTGCCGAAATATAAAGTTTGAAAAATTTTGCTTCGTTAACGAAATGGACCCACCTTGGTCTTACAGGAAACATTCCTCACAAACCTGATACGGGTCATTGGTGTAAACGCGATAAATGACACGCCCCGAAAAATCGAGCATATCTTTCATTCTGTCATAAATAGCTGGATGGGATATACGTGGCAGAACCGAATGACGTGCAACCCATTCGGTTTCTAAGCTCTCATTGCTTGTTGTTAATTCACCGGAGACATAATCCCCTAAGAAACCGAACGCCAATTTAGTAGGCGCTTTGATATTTGAATAGACACCAACCAGCGACCCAATTGAGGCAGTGACGCCAGACTCTTCTTGAATTTCACGTTGTAGTGCCTCAATCAGGTTTTCACCTTCTTCGACCTGCCCACCCGGAAACTCCCAACCACGACGTGGACTCCGTATGAGCAAGATTTTACCGTCGGGATGACTGATCAAGCCAGAGACGGCAACAATGTGTTGCGGATGCTCCATTTTTTAATTATACCTTGCGGATTATCAATAGTATTGTGGATTTGACGGTTTTCATATTCGAGTCGCCTGCGCCGTTGTTGCAGGCTGCTTTTTGTAGCATGGTTCCCTGTTAACCCGTCCGATCGCGCCGTGAGTCAATCCCTTATGAAACTTCCTTTAACCCGTCCTTTCGCTCAGTCAGATACTTGATGCCCACAGGTTACACACCTATCGCATACCCATCGCGCCGTGGGTCAGCCCCGCCCATGAAACTTCCCTCTTCAGGATCAAAGGCGATACCGTGTCCGCCACCGACAGTGGCAGTCCAATCGGGCAACACCTCTACCTCATGTCCGCGTGCTTCCAGTGCCGCACGGACAGCAGCAGGAATGCGTCCCTCCATACTGACATGCGTTCCCGGATTTACCAACCGAACGCGCGGTGCTTCAATCGCCGCTTGCACGTTCATCCCGTGTTCAATCAGGTTCAACACCATCTGTAACGTCGTTTGAAGGATGCCGTGGCTTCCGGGGGTGCCAATCGCCGCGAACGGATTTCCCTCCTTCCAAACGTGGCACGGCGACATACACATCTCTATCCGTTTATGCGGTCCAACGGCGTTTGGACTCTCTGGGATTCTGTCAAACCAGTTCATGAAATTGTTGAGAAACATACCGGTTGATCCGAGGATCACCCCTGATCCGAAAGGTTGTCCGAGACTCTGTGTCACTGCCACGATATTGCCCTCTGCATCGGCGGTGTCAAAGTGGGTTGTGCACTCGGTTGTCCAATCGTCAGCTACGATTTCGCCCGGGAGTTTGTCCTTTGACCAGCGTTCACCCCCGCTGACTGCGGCTTGATCACCGATACGTTCACGTTGTGCACGTGCGTAGTCTTTGGATAACAAGCGTTCAATCGGAGGGTTCGGACGCGGGGCATACTCGGCTCTATCCGCACTCGCTAACTTAATCGCTTCAATCAGCAGATGTAGATATTCTGGGGTATTGTGTCCGAGTTCACCGAGGGCATCGTTTTCCAAAATGTTCAGGGTCTCTAAGTACTGAAAGCCAGAACACGGCGGCGGTGGACAGTAGACTTCGTAATCCTTGTAGGTAACGGAGATGGGTTCCTGCCACTCCACCTCAAAATCAGCTAAATCCTTTTCGGTAATCAGTCCATCGGTTTCTTCGGAAAAACGGACGATCTCCTTGGCAATTTCACCGCGATAGAACGCTTCAGCGCCGCCTTCAGCGACTTGACGGAACGTGTTTGCTAAATCCTTTTGCACCAAAACCTCGCCAGGATGTGGTGTTCTCCCTCGTGAAGCGATAACCTCTTCCGCTCTCTCGGAGAAATAGGGACGGGCACCAGCGATGAATTCCGCATTTTTGACGGTGACAGCGTATCCATTTTCTGCCAATTCAATCGCTGGGGCAAAGACGTCGGCGTGATCCATACTTCCGTAGCGTTCTAAAAGGGCAAGCCACCCACCACAACCCCCAGGGACCATACCAGCACGAATGCCAATCTGTTGACTTTCGAGTGTCGGATAGACATCCAGCGTCGCCGCATAAGGGGCAGTGCCGAGGTAATCTATCACGTGGTGCGTTTTTTCCTTTGCACTATAGAGCAGCATATACCCGTTACCCGCGATACCCGACATGTAAGGTTCAACGACGTTGAGCGTTGAAGCGACAGCAACTGCTGCATCAAAGGCATTACCGCCAGCGAGCAGCATACGTGCACCCGCAAGACTCGCAAGCGGATGTGCACTCGTCGCCATTCCGCGTGTACCCGTTACAGTGGATCGATGCGTTGTCCCGTGTGATGGAAAAGCCATGCTTATCTCCTCGTTTCTTTTTTATATCCGATTGTGGGAGGGGTTTGTAACCCCGACGGTATATGTAAGTCCTACTACAGCAAATTTAGTTTGTAAACTTTGCTAAATACTTCCAGACCCAGTGCCATCGCAACTGCCACACTAACTTCCAGTAGTTGGCATGGTGGACAAAAAGTCTTTGCCCATCTAACTCAAGCACAGGAATCAGATGTTTATATTTCGTAAAGAGTCCCAGATTCTTCGTGATGTCGATTTCCTCTATAGCAATAAACGATGTCTTCGCTCCGATACGCTGCAGCACGCTCTTTGCATCGTCGCAGAGCGGACAATCCGGCTTCGTGTAAAACTGGAGTCGCATCGGTTCGGTTTTCAATTTTTAAATTATGTGTCTCTGATCTCTTCTACAAACATTGCACCCCTACGGGGTTTTTAAATCATTTAGGACGCTCGCCGTGCCTTAAATGGCAGCCTGCAACAATACGCAGAAATGCCCAAGCAAAGACCCCTATCAAAAACACGCAGGCGACTCTTGAGCGAAAACCGTCAAAGCACAAATCTCGTTGTTTAACCGCAAGGTATAATTAAAAAGAGTTTAGCACAGCTCGTCAAAAATTACACGCACTTTTTACACCAATCGCTGTGGATTTTGTGATAGAATCATATTAGACTTTATCTGATGCTTTTGGCAATCATAGGTTTCAAACAGGAGAAAAAACGTGAAATTGAGACTTGCACAATACGGTATTTCGCACGACCACGCTTCCGGAAAAGCCCGCGTGATGAAGGAAAGTGATGAAATCGAGTTCGCCGGTGTCTTTGAGCCATCACCGGAAGTCCGAGAAACCCTCGGTCAAGGTCCTATCTACGAAGGCGTTCACTGGTTTACATCCAAAGAAGAGATACTCGAAGACGAAGCAATCGTTGGGGTGGCAGCGCAGGGACGCGTGTCGCAGAATCTCACCTTTGCACGGGAGATTCTTGAACACGGCAAGCATGTGTGGTTCGATAAACCTGCGGGGGATAATCTTGATGAATTTCGAGAGGTTTTGGACATCGCGCGAGACAAAAATCTGCTCGTCCAACTCGGTTATATGTTCCGATACAATGCCGGTTTTCAGTTCATCCTTGATTGGGCGAACTCTGGTAAACTCGGTGATATTTTTTCTGTCCGGGGACGCATCTCATCAGGACCTTCAAGCGATGCCCATTGGCAACGTTGGGATTCACTCGGTGAACACTCCGGCGGTATTATGTTCATCCTCGCCTGTCATCTCACCGATATTATCGTGGCATTACTCGGACGACCCACACAGGTGACACCCTTTTCGCGGCACGATGGACATGACGTGCCGTGGTATCGGAACAACACAGCGGCTGTATTTGAATATCCCAGAGCGTTGGCGATTCTTGAGTCAACGTCCTTGGAGGTGGATTCGGGCAAATCGAGACGATTGGAAGTCTACGGGACACGCGGCAGTGCGATTCTTGAACCGCTTGAACCGCCAGCGTTGCGGTTGTGTCTTGATGAGGCGCGGGATGGCTACGAGAAAGGTTGGCAAACAGTGTCTGTGGAACCGCGACCGCGTTACGTCGAAAGCCTTCGGGCGTTCATCGCCGATATTCGGGGCGAAAAATCCCCGGATCGTTCCCTTGATCACGAGTTCGCTGTTCAGGAAACCGTGCTGCGGGCGGCAGGACTGCAACAGTGATAAAGAAACCGGTTTAATCTTTTATTGACATCCTTCTTAAATTTGATTATACTTTATGTTAACTGAGCAATTGTGGGATGATAGTGTTAGGTCGGAACGCTTCCACATCAGAGCTGTTTGTGGGTTTAGATGAATTGTCCTCAATCAAATCACAAAGAGTATTGCAGTAGTTAAGGACGGATGTAAGCGATGTTAGTCATAATTAATATCTGTTTTGTCATTGTGTGTCTGTCCGTCTTAGTGACACTGCCTTTTTATTTATCTTGGAGACAGAGAACGATGGGGCAAGTGCTGTTTCACCTCCCTACGTCCAAAAGCCACACAGTGCTTTTGAAGCTTGTCATCCTTGTGTGGGCAGGTATCGTGCTTATGCAAATCGTGTTCCTAATCAAGGAGGGTTGGCAGTCTGCACCACAATTTTGGCCCGTGATAGTAGCACCCATATTTTCCCTATTTCGTATGCATTCCCCAAACCGATTTGAAATCAGAGAAGCTGGCATTATCTCTCAGGGAAATTTTGTAAAGTGGGAGAAGCTTAACGCCTTTGAATGGAAAAAAGAGGCGGACTACGCATTAGGATTGGGCAAAGAGGCGTATGTACTCGGCGTGACGAAATCGGGAGACAAATTCCCGTGGTGGCTTGAATGGGATAAATTCCAATCAGAGCAGCGCGAGCGTGCTAATAAACTCCTGTCCCAATACCTACCTAAAACCACTTAAGGTATAATGGCCGACAGAATTCTTAGTATCCAGTCACCGCTGGCGAGGATTTTACCAATCTCCGTCTTCTATAGGAATGATAGGAACAACTGTAACGGGAAATGCCGATGGTTTGTAGTTTCCATCTGGTGCTGTGGTCGGAAATCTGTACTGAGGGTCTGTCAGAAGTTCATATACCGCTGGATCCCCGGTTCTCACCAGTTCTCTGGTGTTTAATTCCCATTCGATTTCGAGTGCCTCGTGTCGCCCTGGAAAGTCCTGTGTCCCCAATATTGATGTCAAAGCCCAGTAGATATACTCCGTAACCATGCAACCATAATCACAGGTTTCATCCGTATAGTGATACCAAGCTTCTGCTGGGTATCCACTCTTGGGACCCTCTTTTGGCACATGTTCGAAATATCCGCCACGGGCGGCATCCATGCACCGCGCTAAGATGGACCCTCGTACTTCCCCGAACACCTCAGGATAAGCGTTGGCATAACCATGTTGTGTAATGGGATGCAGAATTTCCTCTAATGCCCCGTCATAGTACGATCCATCGGGGGCGTTGATTTTGCCATCAATAAGGAAATTTGGTTTGGTTTCCTCGCCATATAGGTCTTGACCGAATCGGTAGCCTGCCGCTTCTACCAGATCCATTTCCAACCCCTCCATCTCTGCCGCTGTTCCGGGCATAATGATGAAGACATTTCGGCTCACAAGGTGACTGAGAACTTGGGTGTTGTCAGGAACACCGTCTTCGTCGTTATCGAGGTATTGTGCCAAAACGCCTGCGGCGTGAGAGAATTTATCTTCAGTTGTTGTAGGACTCGCGAAGATGTGCATGCCGAAAATGTTGACATATTTGTCGCAGCCCACTTGTCTGAAAACAGAAAATTCGCTCGGCACCTCTACGATTTCAATTTTCGGTGTTACTTCAATACTTCGCATTGCGGTGTCGCCAATAATTTGGGATGAAGTGATCCCAATTAAAACCAGCAGGATACCAGCGGTCATAGCTTCCCTTTATTTCAAACTTACGCGCTTGAGGCTGCTGCCTGAGTGGATAACTGATAAGGACAATCCCCTAAAAAACCATTATTATGCGAATCGAACGCCTAACTTTACATTCTCACCCGGATGCGTCGCGATCTTCGGATATTCGTCCAACAGATCGTCAAAATCGACAATAGGATGTATGACCGGTTCAGATTTCAGGCTGCCATCGCAAAGGAGTCGCCAGCTGATTTCAAAGAGTCTCCCTTCATTCCAATTGGGATACTCAGGATTCGGTTCGCTACACGCACGTGAGAAGATAATCGTCGGTCGATTGAAATGCGCTTCCGCACCGAGATCCAATCCCGCGGGATAGGTCCCGGGCCATGCCCCAGCCACAACCGTTCCGAGATACGTCACGCCACGGATCGCGTCTTGGAGTGCCGTGTGATGACCACTATATTCAATGCAAACATCAGCACCCCGCTTGTCGGTGGCTTTTTTAATTTCCAAACCTGCATCCTCTGTCGTCGGGTCGATAACCATATCCGCACCACAGTCGAGAGCAACATTACGGCGCAATTCGAGTGGATCGACCCCAATCACGGGATAGGCACCCGCTAATTTGGCGAGCTGCAGTGCCATGAGTCCGATGCCGCCCATTCCAAAGACTGCAACAGCATCTCCAATGCGGATATGACCGTCGCGCACCGCACCCAATGCGAAATCTGTCGGATCCAGACAAACTGCTGCCTGCCAGGGGACACCATCAGGAAGTTTTCGTGTGCCTGCTGCATTCCACACATGTTCTTCGCGGAAGGCACTGTGCCGAAAAACTCGTTCTCCTACCTCAATGTCGGTAACGTCCGCACCAATCTCAGTTACCTCGCCGACACACATGTTCCCAAGTCCTGAAGGATAGTTCACCATCCCGCCGGAGCCGTTTGCTCGAAATATTTTATATTCGCCATCGTAGCCACCGCGTGGGCCGGCATACCCCTTATATGATGCCATCTCTGAACCGTGTTTGGCGGCACCAAACTGGCTCTTGACCCGAATTTCATTTGCTTGCAACGGTTGACTTTCATACTCTCGGAAGGCGACTTGTTCTTGCGCAGGGGCAATGAGTTCTCTTAACATACTTTTAATTTATCTCCTCTTGGTAATTTGTGTCTTCAAAAATAGAATCAAAAACCGTAGCCCGTAACGAAGTGGAGGGCGGGTTGAGGAAAGGCACATTACAGTTCTAACCTACGTCGTTTCTCCGCAAGGTATAATTAATCGGCGATTGCTTGGTAAGTGAGGATGCGAATTTTCTCTCCGAGATCCAAACCACCGCTGGGATGCAATTGACACATGAAAATACCAATCATCTGTTCTTGCGGGTCAATGAAGAAATTGGTAAAGAAGAAACCGCCCCAGCCAAACGTCCCGACTGATCCGACTTCATTGAGGTCTGATTTGTCTCGGACAACGCTAAAGCCTAAACCGAATCCGTAGTCGATATCCATCTTGGCGAGTCGATTTGAAGTCATCAGTTCAACGGTTTTTCGGCTCAACAGTCGAACCCCGTTAAATTTTCCACCGTTGAGCATCATCTGCGCAAAGCGGACGTAATCAGGGGCAGTGGAGACCAATCCACCGCCACCAGAAAAATAGGTTCGTGGACCGTTGTAAGGATAATCCGTTGAATAGATCAGTGCGCCATCTACTGTCGGTTCTTGGGACTTGCGCGCTATGGGTCCATCTTTGGTTCGCTCGTATACAGTTGCGATTCGTTCGCGTTTCGCTTCAGGGATAAAAAAATGTGTGTCGTTCATACCAAGCGGTTTGAAGATACGCTCGGAGAAAAATGCATCGAGCGACATCCCGGACACGACTTCAACGAGATAGCCAAGGACATCTATTGAGAGTCCGTATTCGACTTGGGCACTCGGTTGATGCAATAACGGAATCGTCGCCAAGATCTTCATCTTCTCCTCGAGCGTGCTCTCATCTTGAAGAAGTCCGTGGGTGATACCCGCATCGGTGTATTGCTGACCTAAACGCCCGTTCCAATGATACGTTAGACCCGCGGTATGAGTGAGCAGGTTCCAAATTGTAATTTGCCGTTCTGCGGGGACAGGTTGAGCCGAGTCTTCGGCATCTTCCGATGGCAATACGTGCATCTCCTTGAATGCTGGGATGAACTTTGAGACCGGCTCATGCAACCGAAAATGTCCCTCTTCATAGAGCATCATCACAGCGACACTCGTGATCGGTTTCGTCATCGACGCAATACGGAAAATAGTGTCGGGTGTCATCGGCTTTCCCGCTTCGACATCCCGCATACCGTAAGTCCCCAGATGTGCGATCTTCCCGTGTCGAGCAATCAGTGTAACGCCGCCAGCGATTTTCTGCTGAGCGATGTGCATTTCCATGACTTTATCAATTCTTGAGAGCCTTTCGGTGGAAATCCCAACGGCTTCAGGTACCACCGTAGGGAACCCGTCGCCGAAGACAGATACCGTTAAAAGCAACAAGAACGAGATGTGTACTAAAATCTTGCTTGCTTTTTCTATAGAAGTCCCTTTAATATCCACAGAGGGCACCTGCTCCTTTTAAGCCAAGATATCACGGACGACATGCCCGTGGACATCGGTGAGCCGGAAATCTCGTCCTTGGAAGCGGTAGACCAGTTTTTCATGGTTAATCCCAAAGAGGTGAAGCATCGTGGCATGGAAGTCGTGGACATGCACGATATTTTCAACGGCATTGTATCCCAACTCATCGGTATTACCGTAACTTACACCCCCTTTGATGCCACCACCAGCCATCCACATCGAGAACCCTTTGATGTGGTGATCGCGTCCAGTGCCTTGCGCCATGGGGGTCCGACCGAACTCCCCGCCCCAAATCACTAAGGTATCGTCCAACATACCGCGCTGCTTCAAATCATTCACAAGTGCCGCGGTCGCCTTATCAACATAACCTGAAGTCGTCTTGATAGCGTTTTCAATACCGCCGTGGTGATCCCAGCCGCGGTGGTAAAGTTGGATGAATCGCACCCCGCGCTCTGCCAACCGCCGTGCGAGGAGGCAGTTTGAAGCGTAGGATCCGTCACCGGGCTCCGCACCGTAAGTATCCAGAACGTGCTGCGGTTCTTTGGAAATGTCCGTCAACTCCGGGACGCTCGTCTGCATTCGGAACGCCATTTCATACTGACTGATCCGCGTCGAAATTGCAGGATCCTCTACAGTCTCATCGAGCATGCCGTTCAGGGTTTGGACGGCATCCACAACGTCTCGTTGCTGTTCGGTATTGACACCGCCAGGGTTGGTGACGTAGTGAACGGGATCACCGGTCGAGTGGAACTGAACGCCTTGAAACTGACCTGGGAGGAATCCACTATGCCACTGCCGTGTCGCAATCGGTTGATCCTGTCCGCCGCCAGAGGAAGTAAGGACGACATAACCCGGCAAGTTTTCATTCTCACTACCGAGTCCATAGAGCAGCCACGAACCCATGCTGGGTCTGCCGGCGATTGCAGTGCCCGTGTTCATGAAGGTATGTGCCGGATCGTGGTTAATCTGCTCGGTTTTCAGGGAGCGCACAATACAAATATCGTCGGCGAGACTTCCAATATGTGGAAACGCTGTGCTCATCTCCTGCCCCGACTCTCCATACTTTTTGAATTCATGTGTCGGACCGAGGCATTTGAGGGAATCCGCTTGTCCTTGAAGTTGCGCAATCGGCTGCCCTTCTGTGAAAGACTTCGGCATCGGTTGACCGTCGAGTTCCGCCAGTTGCGGTTTGTAATCCAAAGTTTCCAGATGGGAGGGACCGCCTGCCATGCAGAGATGAATAATGCGTTTCGCCTTGGGGGGCACATGCGGGGTGGTAACAATCCCCTGCCACCGCTCAATTTCCGGCGCGGCACCCAGCAACGATGGTGTCAGTAGGGATCCAAGCGCAAGCGATCCGATGCTACGCACGCTTTTCCCTAAAAATGTCCGCCTCGTGAGGCGAAGATCGGTTTCTTTGTGAATATCCGTAGCCATAATACCTCCTATTCACTATCATGAGGTTAGGAACTCCAAACTGTTCACTTCTAATATCGCATAATCGTCTCATGCAAATTCAATATTACCCGTGCGACAGAAGTCCACGCCGCTAACTCGTCAGGGGCAACGCCTTCTGTCATAGGTGCTTCACCCGTTGAGACAAGAGCGTTGGCGGCATCAAGGTCGGCAGTATATTCGACTTGGTGCTTCTCATAGAGAGAAGTTATAATCTCTAATTCCTTCGGCTGCGGCATCCGAGACAGCGTCCACTGATATGCCCAGTTAATCCGCTCAGCGACCGATTCACCACCCTCTTGAATGATTCGCTCCGCAAAGACGCGCGCCGCCTCAACGTAGCTTGGATCATTGAGGAGCGTCAACGCTTGCATCGGGGTATTAGAGGTTGCCCGTTCGGCAGTACACTCCTGACGACTCGGGGCATCGAATGCCATCATGCTCGGATGCAAGAAGGTGCGCTGCCAATGCGTATAAAGCCCACGGCGATATTGATTCTCTCCTGTGTCGTGCACATAGACCCGCTTCGGAAAATTTAGATTTGCGTAATACCCCGTTGGTTGGTAGGGTCTCACACTCGGACCCCCAATTTTGGGAATAAGAAGTCCACTCAGCATCAATGCGTTGTCGCGGACCGCCTCAGCGTCGAGCCTCCAGCGGGATTGGCGTGCCAGCAAGCGATTGTAAGCGTCCTTCTCCTCCAATACCTCGTTGGATTTCGAGGCTTGACGATAGGTGTTCGAGGTGACGAGGAGTTTTACGATATGCTTAACGTTCCAACCGCTCTCCACAAATTCGACGGCGAGCCAGTCAAGCAGTTCAGGATGTGTCGGCGATTCGCCTTGCGCACCGAGGTCATCCAAGACGCGGGATAATCCAGTCCCGAAATAGAGTGCCCAAAGCCGATTGACAAACGTCCGGGCAGTGAGCGGGTTGTCCTTTGATGCTATCCACTGTGCGAGTTCTAAACGGGTCGGTCGGCGGTTTTTGATACCGAGGTCACCCAGGAAAGCCGGTATCATCGGTTCAACCATCTCACCCGAATCGTCCATCCAGTTGCCCCGCGGTAACACGCGCGTCGTCCGAGGGAGTGTGGACACAGTGGTAAGTGAGTAAGGAATTTGTGCTTCGAGTTCATCCTTCTGCTTCTGTAAATCTGCAATCTGATTTCGGATACCGTCAAGCGCAGGTGTGATACGGCGATACTCCGCTGCAATCTGCTCACGCTGATGGGTCGTCCTGACAGACGCATCGACCTGAATTGCTGCGATGACTTGTTCCGTATGTGTGTGCTTCACCGCCGAGCCGCGAGTCGTTGCGACACCGGCGATATCCCAATAAGCCGTGCCACCGAACTGGACGAAAGCGATTCCGTTCAGGACGCTCTCCGGTTCCAATCCAACGTCTGCTGGATCTACCTCAAGACGTACCCACTCACCGACTGCAGGTAGCGGTCCCATCGGCTTGTGAGCAGGTGTATCACTTCCAATCTCACCGAAGTTGATTTTGTCTTCACCCCAAAATGCTCGGTGGTCCCAAGTGCCGTCATTCCACTGGAGCATGACGGTCTCTGGTGGTGATTCGGGATCAAGCCAGATGTATGCAAAGAGTCGATCACCGGTTGCTACGGTGAATTTTCGATTCGCGCCACGGAAAGCATGCTGGACGGTCTTGCCAGTTTCCGCTGTCTGCTTCCGTGAATATAATTTACTGAAAACAGGTGCCTCATTTTTCCCGACGAATTCCCATGTACCCTCAGTCCGACCACCGTTTGCTTGGGCATCGTCTACCCACGCGAAGTCGGAGGGCTCTGTTGCTTCGAGCAGTGAAAGCACCTCGTTCTCCCATTCTGTTTGCTCAGCTTCCAATGCGGGTGATGATGTCTTGAATACCTGTTGCAATTTCGCCAATTCGTCGTCAATATCCTGGAGTACTGATTTCTGTGTGGATGTCGGTAGCAGGACGACGGGTTCCCATTTACTCCTACCGGGATATACCCCCGGCCCCTCTACATCAGCGAAAAACGCAGCGAAACTGTAAAAATCCTTCGCGGTATACGGATCAAATTTGTGGTCGTGACACTGTGCACAACCGAGCGTCGCACCCAGCCAGACAGACGCAGTCGTACGCACCCGGTCAGCAGCATAGATTGCGAGATACTCCTTCGCTTGTGCACCACCTTCTGAGGTTGTCTGGTTCAGACGGTTATAACCCACAGCGACCTTTTGTGCCGGCGTTGGATTCGGTAGGAGATCGCCTGCGAGGTTTTCGACCGTAAATTGATCAAACGGCATGTTGTCGTTAAAGGCTTTTATCACATAGTCACGATAGGGCCAGATACTCACGTTTTCGTCAGCGTGGTAACCACTCGTATCCGCATAGCGCACCAGATCGAGCCAGTACATTGCCATCTGTTCACCGTATTGCGGTTCGGATAGAAGTCTGTTGACAAGCGATTGATATGCATCGGGGTTTTCATCTCCTAAGAACTTTTCTACTTCAGCGGGTGTAGGCAGCAATCCGGTGAGATCGAAACTCAAACGACGGATAAGTGTGCGTTTATCCGCTTCCGCTGACGGGGTGAGGTCTTCTGCTTCTAATCTCCCAAGTATGAAGGCATCAATGGGATTGCGGACCCATCCTGTGTTCTCAACAGTAGGCGGTTCAACCCGTTCAGGGAGACTGTAAACCCAGTGTTCTTCCCATTCTGCGCCTTCAGCAATCCACTGGATGAGGGTGTCAATATCTTTCTGCGTCGGCTGTCGGTTGGAAATCTGCGGTGGCATTCGTTGGTCAATATTCTCGTGTGTGATGCGTAGGACCAATTCGCTGTTTTCCGGTTCACCCGGCACGATAATCGGATAACCGCTCGGTGCGGAGAAGGCACCCTCCTTTGTATCAAGCCGTAGATTGGCTTGCCGGACCGCGGGATCTGGACCGTGACACGCAAAGCATTTATCCGACAATATCGGCAGAACATCACGGTCGAATTGAAGCTTCTCAGCATAGACAGGTTGTAGCACAATAGCGAGTCCTAACAGGAGTAACACAAAGCTCACACAACGCATGCGAACCCATCTTGGAGAATTTAAACATGATAGCTGTGTCTGGGACATTATGGAATATCTCCTCCATTTCTTCTGTACGGGTGATGTCAACCCCAACAGTGACGTAAATCTTACCATCCTCAAAATTGCTTGATTGCTCAATAGTGTATCATGAAAGCGAAATATGTGCAAGCAAATCCCGCGAACAGCAAATTCTACTTTTGCCAAATTTTATTGAATTTTAATTATACTTTAGAGTATAATACTTTAGAGTATAATACTTTGAATCGCATTTGAGGAGAGAAAAATTATGTTTGTTAATAGACACCAAGAGTTAGCAGCTTTAGAGCAAATGTTTCAGTCAGAAATAGCAGAATTTTTCGTGTTATATGGCAGGAGACGGGTTGGGAAAACTGAACTCCTCTCGCGGTTTTGTAAGGATAAAAGAAGTATCTATTTCCTTGCCAGTCAGTTGAAAGAGCAAGATCACCTCCAGCAGCTGACAGAGACTGCCCGACATGTCATCAATGATCCATTGTTGCAGAGTCTTGCCTTTAATGATTGGGAATCTGCTCTTATCTACTTCGCACAGCAGGCACAAGAAGAAAGACTTATTCTGGTACTTGACGAATTTCAATATCTCTGTGAGGATAACGCGGCGCTTCCTTCACTGATCCAACGCTTTTGGGATCTACACGGAAAAAACAGTAAACTTTTCTTGATTCTGTGCGGCTCTCAAGTGAGTTTCATGGAACGAGAGGTGTTGGCGGAACGCTCACCCCTATATGGACGACGCACTGGACAACTCCGTTTGATGCCGCTCTCCTATCGCGACAGTGGATATTTTTTTCCTGAATGTCCTCCCAAAGAAAAACTCATTGCTTACGGTGTTCTCGGTGGTATTCCGGCGTATCTCAATCAATTCGCGTTGCGTTCCTCAAATTATTCACAAAGGGTCCTTGAACAGCATATCAAAAACGAACTGCTCACACCGCAAGGTTACCTGTTTGATGAAGTGAATTTCTTGTTACGCACAGAACTCAGAGAGCCGAGAACGTATGCAAGTCTGCTGCACGCAATCGCTGGTGGCGCGACGCGGTTGAATGAAATTTCCCAACGGGTTGGACTTGACGCAACAAGCGTGAATAAATATCTGAGTGTGCTTCGAGAACTCGGGTTAGTCAAACGTGAGACACCTATCACCGAACGGGCCCCTCAAAAAAGTAAAAAAGGACTTTATAAAATTGCGGACAACTACATCAAATTCTGGTTTCGATTTGTGTTGCCCAATCGGAGTCTTATCGAATCCGGCAATGCAGAGTTGGTGTATGAGCAGATGATCGCTCCGAACCTTTCGCACTATATGGGCGAAATTTTTGAAGACGTTTGTCGTCAATATATCAGTTTATATTGGAAAGAAAAATTAAAGGTCGCTCCTAAACAGGTCGGCGCGCATTGGGGGAGCAATCTTGAAATTGATGTCCTAACAGAAAATGTTGATGAAAGTCACTGGTGTGGTGAGTGCAAGTGGTGGAGTGCTCCAGTTGGGGAAAATGTCCTAAGCCATCTCATCGAAAACGCTGCGAAAGTCCCTGATCAATGGCAGCGTAATCGGCGATATATTCTGTTTTCTGCCGATGGCTTCACGGACGCGCTCAAAGAGAGAGCGAAAGAAGGACATATCTGCCTCATTGAAGTAAACGATCTGTTGTAGTCTAACTATTGAAAGAACACATATTTTTCAACGACAAATGGAGACATGGGGATGGCTAAAATTATTACAGGACATCGTGTTGGGCAAAATGGCATAATCCGTGTTGGATGTTCAGCCATTATTTTTGATCAGCAGCGCGAAAAAGTTCTGCTAACAAGGCGCGAAGATAACAACCAGTGGTGCTTACCCGGTGGAGGGATGGAACCCGGAGAAAGCGCAAGCGAAGCGTGTATACGAGAAGTTGAAGAAGAAACAGGATTGCAGGTCACCATAAACCGTCTCATCGGTGTTTACACAACCCCACATGAATTAATTGTGTATCAAGACGGAAACAAATTCCAGTTGGTGGCTTTATGCTTTGAGGCAGAAATTGTCGACGGTGAACTCCGGCTGAGTTGCGAAACCACCGAATACGGATATTTCTCCTATCAGGAAATACAGAAGTTGGATTTGCTTTTAAACCATAGGCAGCGTATCAAAGATGCCTATAGCGGAGAAGCGACAACTTTTATCAGGTAACGGCTCTTTTAGATAGAAGAATCTAAATTTGCGTCAAGCAACTTTAATTGGATAGCGTGATCGGGCGATATGGATCAATGAACTTGTTATGCTCATCCTTTCGGCGCGGAGGCGGTAGGGCATCGGCTTTCGCGCGTAGTCTGGAGAGCGCATCGGCGTAGGATGGCACCTCAATCAGGTTATTCCGTTCATCTGGGTCTTTGGAGAGATCAAAAAACTGTTCGGGCCACCCCTTATCGTTATTAAATTGGAAATACTTTAAATTCCCCTCTTTGACCATCACAGACGGTCCGTTTTGCGCACGCCACAGTTCACTATAAACGGTATCATGCCATCCTGTTGTATCACCTTCAATCAGGGGCAGGAACGAACGTCCATCGAGTTCATCGGGGGCGGGAATATCTACTAACTCGCATAGCGTCGGAAACAGATCGACCAACGAAACATTCTGCTCAATGATTTTCGGTTCTCGTCCAAACCGTTTCGGATACCAGATAGAGAGCGGCACCCGCGCCGAAGCCTCAAAGTAGCTCTGTTTTTCCCAAAGTCCTTTCGTGCCAAGCATCTCACCGTGGTCAGAGAGGAAGACGATGATGAAATCGTCCAAAACGTTCAAATGTTCCAATTTCTCAATGACGCGACCGAATTGTGCGTCCATCCATTCAATCATCCCGTAATACGCCGCGGTCGCTCGGTGCGCCTGACGGTAAGTGACATCTTCGCCAACTCGGACCCTAAAAAAATCGTCGTATCCAAACTGTTCGTTCGGCGCTTCGACGATCGGTTCCACCCGTTGCATGTAGTAGTTAAACAGATCCATCGGACACTGATACGGATAATGTGGTGCGATAAGGCTTACCGCCATACAGAGCGGATTGGATCTCGGACGGTCATAAGGCGCATCGACAAAATATTCCTCAAGGAACAGCAACGCACCGTCTACATTGTATTGGTCATTGAGCATCCAACGTCCTAAGCCTGGTTGTGCGTCGCGGACTTCCTGAATCACCTTACTCTGTTTCGGACCCGTGCCGGGTTCCGATTCAGTGCGTGCGTAGTGTTCATCTTTAACAGGGGGGTAAGGATAACCATTTTTACCAATGATATCGCGTCCCACGCGTTCCTGCCAGCCGTGCATTACATCTGTCCCGACGAAGTGCATTTTGCCGGCGCAGCAGCTATAGTATCCGTAGTTTCCTAACTGCCCGGGAATCGTCCGAACCTCTGTCGGCATCGGATCACCGAAGTTAAGACTCCCGCAGTTTCGCGGATAGAGGCCAGAAAGAAAACTCTGTCGGGCAGGCACACAGATCGGCGAAGGTGTATAGGCATTGCGGAAGTAAATGCCTTCATCCATAAACCGAGAAAGTGTCGGCATGCGGATAGCAGTGTCCCCTTCGATCGGCTGGACATCGGGACGGTGTTCGTCGTTGATAAGGAAGAGAATGTGTGGTTTATTTTGTGGCATGGCTGCTTTCGGGGTACGGCATACAGAGTATGCCTTTAATAAAGGGACATCAATCCTTCTGCACCGGGGATCGGCTTTTGCTCAAATTCGGGTGTGATCCAACGGGCACCAGAAGGTTTTCCAGGATTCCGATAGGCATAAACGACGCACCACCGCGTATTGCTATCCTCTTTTCTTGGGGACACAGCATGTGCCGCATGCGTCCACATCAACGCGACTGTGCCCGGTGGTGCAGATAATGCTTCAATTTCCAGAGGTTCACCTGTTTCTGGATGTGTTTTTCCTTCCAACCAATTTTCTTGAAGGGTCGCATCCGAGTCTGCGTGTATTCTGGCATCCCGATACAGATGACTTCCCGGGACAGCCTTCAAACCGCCATCATCTGGATCAAATCCGTTGACATAGAAGAAGATACGGACGAACCCCAAGCGCGGATCGTCATCCGAGTATCCGTGGCTGTGCCATCCAATGCCACGATTGCCGCCAGGTCGATTGAGACTCACACAGTGGTCGTATCGGATATCTTCACCCAAGACCTTCCGTGCGAGTTCAAGCATCTGCGGGTGTGCAATCAGGCTTTCGAGGTAATTGTCATATTCTGCAGAAAATCGATTCGGCTCATGACCTTCCTTCGACGTGCGCGAGAGTTCAAGAATATACGACAGGGAGCGAGTCAAATTTTCCTGTGCCTCCGACGTGAGCACGCCAGGGAGGACGAAATGTCCATCGCTATCCAACGTTCTTCGTTCCTGTTCACCAAACGTGTAGGCATGAAAAATCGGTCCTTGTGGCATAGCAGAAGTCCTTTCCTTTAGGTATCCTTTCCAGATTTTTCTGATGGTTTGTAGTAGGAAACGTATTTCCACCCCTGTTTTTTGAACTTTTCATCTTGTACTTTCAAATAGGCAGAGAGTTCCTCAATAGAATTGAACTTGGCAGCAAATTCTGCCTTCATCCGCAAGCATTCTTCAAGGATAGGATCTGTGTAGTCCTCAGGTCCCTCTTTCATCTGAAATTCCTCCACGTGAACATTGCACAACCTAACAGGTTATGCTACAGTTGTATAGTATACCATGCAATACCTTTCTTTCAAATCAAATTCCGTTTACGTTCACCTCATTTATTTCAGTTCAGGTCCCGGATTCCGGTTCCATTTTAACGGTTCGACCTCGCCTTTACAGACTGGCGCGAGTTCGGCAATGCGTTCCCAATCTCCGTCCGACCAAGCGAGACTCTGCCGGAGTCTACCGATATGTGCCTGCATGCTTGTAGGCAACAGGGCAAAAAATGGATGATACCAGAGCGTAATTACTGTCCGCCGTTCATCCGATTGGTTGCCGTGTGAAGCGTGTAGAAGTCGAGAATCACCGATAACCAGGTCGCCTGCTTTCACGGGGATGTCAATTTCACCCGGAAAGTGTTGATACGCAGGATGGTCAGCATCGTCTACGCGCTGGAGTGCTTCGCCGTGGGCATCGGGCAGTATATCATGCAGCGGATGCCGATTGAGATGCGAGCCTTTAATCACACGGAGGCACCCGTTATACGGTGTTGTGTCAACCAGATAGTACATCAGGAAAAGTTGTTGCGGCAATGCCGTGTAGCTGCACGGATCGTTCCAACCCCACCAGTCTTGATGCCAAAACAGCGGTGGACTCTGCGGCGGTTTACTGATGACATACCCGGATGACCATTTCGGTCTCAAGAACCCCAAAGCCCCAAGTGCCTGCAGGGTGCGCGGGTAAACCACGAGTTCCGCGAACAGGGGATGCATATACACGCTGATCATGCTACCAGCGGAACGATAGGCTGCGTGTTGGTCTTCGGTTTGTGCATCCAGTAATTCGTCGGTTACTGAGCGAAGTCGGTTAAGCATCTCTTCTTTCAAGACATCCTCAACGACACAATAGCCATCAGCGATCAATTGATCGTATCTTTCTTTCGGTTTTTCAACTTTCATTGCGATAATTCCTAACTGTCTGTTTATCCAATATCATGCTCCTATCATATGGAGCACTGTTTGACACAGACAATAGATTATGTTAAAGTTAACAAACTGAATCACTTTCGCGAAATAATAAAATGCTCCATAAAAAGGTGCCAGATATGATCCGTGGAACGAAAACCTGCTTCATTCAACCACTCAATATGCGCAGCGAAACCAGCAATCCGATCCTTCTCAGGACTGTCGTCGCTGACTTCGGATACCATTGTATTGATTCGTTCAGCATCTCTAATATCAACACCTGCACTTTTAAAACGGACATCTAAGCGGTGATGTTGCCTATCCCTAAATTGCTTGAATACATCGTTATCGAAACGAGTAGACATTGGATCAATCAGAAAGAACCAGCCCCCCGACTGAAGCACGCCGTAAATCTCCCTAAACAAACGGACTTTATTCTCATCATGGAGATGATGAATCGTCGAAAATGAGGAAACCAGATGAAACGATCCAAGTTTCGGTGGAAGACCTTCGTGCAAATCCCTCTGGTGAAATTCAACTCGATCCGAGTATCTTGCGGCTTTCTGAGCGGCATACTCCAGCATCTCGGTCGAATGGTCGAAAACTACACAGTGTGCCTTCGGGAAATTTATAAGTATGCTTTGTAGAAAATTTCCTGTACCACATCCAAGTTCAAGCACCCGAAATTCATCTTCAGGGTCAAAAGGCATCATATCCAAGGCTAATTCGTGATAAAACTGGTACATTTCTACTCGGAGTGGCTGGAGCCGGTCATAATCTTGGGCATAAGTGGAGAATAGTGCATTGTTCGGTTGCTCAGGCATCAGATGCCTCCAATTCCTCTCCTGGTTTTTCGACTTTCATAACTGCAGATAACCTCCAAAATTCTAATCGGTAGGGCTCTTGTGCCTAATGACCTGCTCCCTATTTTAGCACTCTGTTGGACAAATGTAAATGCAATATTTCCCAGTGGATAAAAGTATTTGGTTTCCAGTTTGCTGAATGTCGGATAGGCATACACTCATTTTATCGCCACTACCGAAAACCCATCATCGTTCTCTGGGTGGAATTCTTCGAGTCTACGTTTCTTGTAGAAATGGAAATCCATGAACCCCGCTTCTATAAGACAGTTCTTGAGTGCGTCTGATCGGAGGTGCTGATTGAAAAAGTCACACCGATAATGTTTCTGTGTCCTTAGATCTATTTTAAGCCAAGTGCATCTTTCTCCCTGATCATCTTCGTTCCATTCTGCCTTTTGTAGGACAAACACATTTTCCTGAATCTCACTCCAATCCACCATTGGAAATTGCTGCTTTCGCGTTGACGGATTTGAATGCACAAAGTAAACCCGACCCTTAGGTGCGAGTGCTGTATGGATTCGCTTTAAGAGCGACACCAAACCTTCTTTGGATTGATAGAAAAACGAACCCTCGAAGAAAATAACGGAAAATTCCTCTTCAAAACGCATTTCGTTATAATCACCAAGAATAAATTCAATCTCTAAATTCTCGCGTTGTGTAATCTTTTCTGCCTCAGCAAGAAAATTCGGCGACAGGTCCATGCCGATAACATGGTATCCGCGTCGTGCAAATTCCCGCGCATAACTGCCCGTTCCACAACCTGCCTCTAATATTTTGTCATCTTTAGATAGCGATAGTGCCTTTTCATAGAAAGGAAAATGCCTCTCTACAAACGCCGGTGGATCAAAATTGTAACTGGCAGGTCCAAGATACCATTCATCATATACTTCGTGTCCGAAATCTGTTCTCATAAATTCGTTAGGGAGAACGTCCATCTTTTCCTCCTAAAATGAGCAGCAAACGACATAAGTCTTCAATCGGAAACTTGAGTAGAATTGTCCGCTACAAACAACTATAAGTATTCGGTTAGGTCAATGGTACCCACACGCTTTAGCGTGGGGCTTGTGCTTCCTCGCGACTGCGATTTTCTCAAAGAGTCCACCGTCTGACTGTCGCTCCACTTTAGGCAGCCAAGCCTGCCCGTTTGATATTGATAGCAGCGTTTACGTCTCTATCGTGGTGGGAACCACAGTCGGGACATATCCACTGTCTATCCGAAAGAGAGAGTTCTTTATTATGGTATCCACAATCACTACAAGGCTTTGTTGTTGCAGTCCATTGACCGATTTTTACAAAGGTTTTACCGTGCTTTGCACACTTGTGTTCCAGTATCTGCAGAAACTGGTAAAAGGCATGGTCAGAGACTTTACGTCCCCAAAGCCGTTTCATGCCATCAAGGTTCAACGTTTCAAAAATGAGGGTGTCAAACGTTGTGCAAAGGTCGGTCGCAAGTTTCCATTGCCAATCTTCTCTTTGTCGGGAAACTTTTCTGTGGTGTCTCGCCAAAGCACGACACGCACGATACCAATTGTTAGAACCTTTGACTTTACGGCTTAAGGCTTTGCTGAGAGATTGCAATGTGTTGAGGGATTGTTTGAAAAACTGCGGAGATTCTATCTTATCACCTTCGCTGCTCGTCAAGAATGTTTTGTTTCCGTAATCAAATCCTGCGCTCTTACCCGTCTTGGGTTTGGGTTCGGAGTCGTCAACATTCTCGCACGAAAAGCATATCCAATAGTCGCCGCACCTATCGCGTTTGAGTGTGATCGTCTTGATTATACCTGTGATTTCACGGTGTTTGTGGAAGGAAAACCACGTATCTATACAGTTAATTTTGATACGAGTGCCCTCGAGTTCGTACCCAGCTTGTGTGAACGTCATGGAATTGTATTTCTGACGCGGTTTGATTTTCGGTCTACCCACTTTACGGGTTGTGAGACCGGCTTTGCGGTCTTTGATGTTGTCAAAAAAAGCGTCTTGAGATTTGCCATAACGCAGCACAACGTCTTGCACAACTTGACTTGGTAGGTCTTTCCAATGCGGTTTTGTCCGCTTTTTGAGTTTCGCAACATGTGCCTTTATTTTATAGGCAGATAGGTTCTTGCCAAACATACGGTAATACCGACGCGATAAAAGCATGATATGGACATGGATTTGCCACATATCGTCAATCATGTTGCCGAGTTTAATTGTATTAGATTGATTCTGAAGTTTATGTTTGTAAGACTTTCTCATGGGAGTATCAGGTATCAGATTCTTATCCCCTTCCAAGTGGGAGGCAAGCACGTTACCGAGAGGTAACGCTTGGAATGCTCGCCAACCTGATACTATAATTATACTACATTTTTTGGAGAAAGTCAAGTTTATTTTAACCGACAAACCCAATGCCCGCCTACATCCCCAACCTAAAGGATGGGGGTTGGTGGGGGAATTGCTAAAATGAGCAGCAAACGATATGAGTCTTCAATCAGAAACTTGAGTAGAATTGTCCGCGATAAACAGCTATAAATCTTCGGTTAGTTACTTGGATAGGTAAGCGCGATCAATGTAATATACGCTTCGCGCCGTTGCGTTTGACTTGATTTAAGGATTATGACGAGCGGGCACTTGTGTAGGTTCATCCTTATACCACATTTACAGCCAAATGTCAAATAGATTTCAGAAGTGCTGAATATCCCGAATCTTGACTTTTTTCTCAGATGTGTTATCATTGCATCAATACCAATTAAATCAATCAAATCATAAGTTGATAGGAGAAGAAAATGCCAAACACCGTAAGCCGACAAATTCGCTTGAAGAACCGAATCGTCGGTATGCCCAAGGAAGATGATTTTGAAATCGTTGAGGCGACGCTCCCTGAACCCGCAGCAGGAGAGGTGTTAGTTGAAAACCTTTACACGTCCGTAGACCCGTATATGCGTGGTGGTATGCGATCCGCTGAACTCGGTAAACCCTTAGAAGGTAGATGCGCCGGTCGGATAGTGGAATCCAACAGCGACCAGTTTCAAGTGGGGGATTATGTAACGGGGATGCAGGGGTGGAGAGACCACTACATCGCATCTGCAGAGAGCGTGACCGCTGTCGATCTGACGATTGCGCCGCTCCAGTCGTTTTTAGGGGCTGTCGGTATGCCCGGACGCACCGCCTACTTCGGGTTTCTGGAGATAGGCCAGCCCAAAGCGGGAGAAACGGTTTTCGTCTCAGCAGCAGCAGGGGCTGTGGGTTCAATCGTATGCCAGATTGCAAAGATCAAAGGATGCCGAGTCGTTGCGAGTGCAGGTTCCGATCAGAAAGTGAAATGGCTATTGGAGACAGCCGGCGTTGACGCAGCATTTAACTATAAAAATGTTGATGACTTGGAGGCTGAACTCAGGAAACACTGTCCCGATGGACTGGACATCTATTTTGAAAATGTAGGCGGCAGACACTTACAAGCCGCGCTCGCAGTGATGAACATGCACGGACGGATCCCGCTGTGTGGTATGATCTCCCAATACAACGATGTTGAACCTACGCCAGGTCCGACAAACCTCAGTTCCGCTATCGGTAAACGGATTAGGTTACAAGGGTTTATCGTCACCGACTTCATGGCACGCAATCCTGAATTTTACAGTGATATGCGGCAGTGGATAGCCGAAGGTAAGATACAGTGGGAAGAGACGATCGTGGAAGGATTAGAGAATGCACCCAAGGCGTTTATCGCGCTTTTCACAGGCGAAAAACTCGGCAAGATTATCGTCAAAGTATAAAGGAGTTTTACAATGGCAACCAGAACATCACGCGCCACTGTAATGAGTGGCAAAGATTTTGAAGTTCGAGAGTACCCCATCGTCGATCCTGCTCCCGGCACGGTACTCGTGCGTCAGGAGTTAGGTGGTATTTGTGGGACCGACCTTCACAACTGGGAATTTCAACGTATCGATCACGACATTATCCTCGGACACGAGAACGTCGGTGTGATTGAGACTTTAGGGGAAGGGGTCGAAACGGACTACCTCGGCAACCCCGTTAAAGAGGGGGACAGGATCGCACTTTCCCCAAGTGGAGGACTCGGTTTCTCTCCGTCGGAAGAAGCACCGTATCTGCGTGGCGGTTTCAGTGAGTACATCTATCTCTCAAACCCGGCGACAAATATGTTTATTAAGACCGATCTGCCACCGGAAATCGCTGTGCTCGCGGAGCCTGCTTCGTGTGCCGCACACTGTGTGTCACGCGGCAAAATCGAATTCGGAGACACCGTTGTCATTCAAGGCACTGGTCCCATCGGTCTGTTGGCACTTAATTGGGCAAGGGTTTCTGGTGCTGGAAGACTGATCGTCGTCGGTGGACCTCCGGGAAGGCTTGAGATGGCAAAAAGATTGGGAGCAGATCTTACAATTGACATCGCTGAAGTGCCGGACCCAGAAGAGCGAAAGCGGATTGTCAGAGAAAACACACCACAAGGTAACGGCGCGGATGTCGTCTATGAATGCACTGGTTTCCTCGCCGCTATTCCCGAAGGCCTGGACTATATCAGGCATAGCGGTGCCTATGTCGTCTATGGGCACTTTGTGGATGTCGGTTCTTTTGATTGTAATCCGAATCAGATGTTAATGCGTAAAAATCTTCGATTGGAGGCTGGATGGGGATTTGAGAGGAAGCATTTTATCCGCGCCATTCCGATGCTTGAGAAACACGCACACTTATTTGAAGGTTTCGTCAGTCATATTCTACCCTTAGAAGATGTGTCTAAAGGCTTTGACGCGCTGCACGGCAGTTACAACTTGGATGGAAAGGATGCCATTAAGATCGCTGTCGAAGGTGGTGCCGCCTAAGACGTTATACCATCCCTGAGATATAGGCGCGGTTTTCAACCGCGCCTATAATTTTTTTCAGGCACTCGCTTCTTCTTCGACATCTTTCAGATATACGCGGGCATTGTTCTGTAAGGCTGATCTGTGGACTGCCGCCTCAAACAGGAGTTCGTTCCATGCCGCTTCGCCATCTGCAGGGAAGGGCGTATCGTCATGCATCGCCTTGACCACACCATCAGCCATCCGTTTGAAAGACTCCGGCATCTCTGGACTGTCGTCTTCGGCTTCCCAGACTTCCTCTATTTCCGAATTGTTCGCTTTTCGCCGGCAGTACGACCCCTCCAGCCCTTTTGCCTCCGCATAGAATTCATCGCCAAGAACTTTAACTCGCAGCGGGTGATCGTCGTAGCCCCACAGGTTTGTGCCGCTCAGGGAACCGATGGCACCATTTTCCCAACCGATGTGGATTAAACGTCTCCAACCACCGGCTTCATTCGGATCTCCGACAACACTCACCCATTCCGGTCTACCGACCGTCCAGAGAATCTGATCAATGACATGGGACCAACAGTTGAAATGTGCACGGGCGTGGACCATCTTGATCTCACCCAACCGATTCTCGGCGACATCATCGTGTAGTTTACGGAAATGGTGCATAAATCGGTAGTTGAAATCGATCCCGAACTTAAGATGAGAGTCGCGCCATGTTGCGATAGCAGGTGCCGCGATTCGGAGATCCTCTTCACGCAACCGAGCTTGTCCTTCCAATCCACAGAGCGGTTTCTCTGTGAATACATTTCGTCCTGCTTCGAGCAGTTGCTGCAACGGTGGGATACGTCGGGTCTCATTGACAATGAGCAGAACGAGTTCCGCATCGCAGTTTGCTAAGAGGTCTTCAATTGTTGAATATCCGGGAACCCCGAATTGTTCCGCTGCCTTCGCAAGAAGTTCCGGGTCCATATCGCACACCGCGACCACTTCCGCGTCCGGATGGTTGTGGAAATTTCCGCCGTGCATCAACCCCATACCTCTACCGCTAATAAGTGCACATTTTTGCATAACTAAATCCTTTCTGTTTACCAACCGTTCAATTTCAGGTCTCCCCACGTCGTTGTGAGTTTTCCCTCCGGTTGAACGGCAAGACCGTGCGGATCAAAATTTTCCGCGAAGATCTCTTCTTCGTGTTCAGGCGTAGCAACGATCACATTATCAACACCATAAATACCAAATTTCCAGCAATCAAAACTGATATTTCCTGACTTGTAAGTGTCGTCCTTGATTTCCCACTCAGCGACCTGTATCTTTTTTTTCTCAGTGACATCCCATATATGAATGGTCACCCGCTTTTCCTGCGTCATTAACGCTGCTTTGAGTATGAAATGGTCAGATGTCGCATTGTAATTAGACGACGCCGGACCCCCCTTCGCTGGAAAAGGTTGCCAAGCATTGACAGGTCCATCTTTATTCGTTGTTACTTTAACACTGTTGCGTCCCCACCAGCGCATCCAATAAGAACCATCTGGTGTCTGCCGGAGTGCACCGCCACCATCACCCTGTCCACTCCATTCAATGATGAACCATTCGTAATAGATGATGACATCGCTGAAAACTGCAAAAGACCGGAGGCTCACGTAGTCCCCACCAGATTTCTTCTGGTTTAAATAGAGGATACCGTCTTTCGGGTAAACAAATTTGGGATGACCCGTTTGCCATTTAGAAGTTAAATCCAGTTCGCCCTCAAAATCTTCTTGTAACACAATTTCCGCTGTCGCATCAAACGTTCCAAAAATGAGTATCGTCAGAATTAAGGCACATCCAATTAGGTATGTCATGCTCTAAACTCCTCTGTTACGATCCATCAGAATTATTGAGACGAGACGAAATCCACTGACCCAAGTGATGTTAAAACCAATCAAGGCAGTATAACAGACCAAATAAAAAACCTCAAGGAAAAACGTCTCTATAGACACACTGAGATAGGTTTGATGTGTCCCGATTTCTGTTGCCACTTCTCTCCTAACATGCTATACTCTGATACCGTCTTCTACACTTGAAATAACGATCTTCTGAACAGCAAGTTTTCGAGGAGAACTCACAGCAAATGGAACCAGCACTTACAACTAACGACCTTCATAAACGCGTCGGGAATGCGCGTGAATTGCGAGAATATCTCTCAGCAGACCCCCACCGTCCACGCTATCATCTGCTCCCACCCGATGGATTTTTCAACGACGCAAACTGCACTATTTTCTGGAATGGGCGATACCACGTCTTTTATCTTGGACGCATGCCAAATCCAAATGCAGATGAATGGCTGCCGGTCCTCGACCACTCCTCAAGCTGCGATCTGGTGCATTGGATACACCATCCACCGGCGATAAAACCTGCGGTTGATGGATCAATGCCGCGCGGCATATATAGCGGAGACGCTATTGAGAACGCGCCGATTCCAACCCTCATCTATCACGTGCCGAATCAAGGAACCTGTATCGCGACCAGTGAAGACGACGATTTGATTCACTGGAACCCTTCACCCGCAAACCCTGTCATTCCAATACCGGACGAACCGCAAGAATACCACGTGTTTGATCCGTGTGCATGGTATGAAAATGGTGTCTATTATGCACTCATCGGCAACAAAAACAGCCGACCGGGATACGAAGGCGACGCGACGAGTCTTTTCCGGTCGGACGACTGCATTCAGTGGGAATACCTCGGTCCATTCTACAAATCTTCGCGGCAATGGACGGATGAAGTTGAGGATTGTGCCTGTCCCGATTTCTTTCCGATCGGCGATAAATATATGCTCCTGATGCACGGGCATCGTCCTTACGGTATGGCACATTACTACCTCGGGCGTTACGAAGATGAGCAGTTCTATCCTGAAACACACGGACGTATGAATTGGCAAGGTGGACAACTTTCTGGACCCGAAACGCTCCTTGACGATAAGGGACGCCGTATCTTTTTCGGTTGGATTCGCGAAGTTCGTCCATGGGAGAAATACGGCTGGGCTTCTGTGATGACGTTACCGCGGATCCTATCATTGCGTGAAGACGAAAGTCTTTGTATCGAACCCGTTCTGGAACTCGAAAAACTCCGCTCTCAGCATCGCCACCAAGAAACAACCCAACTCGATGCGGATACAGAGATTGAGATTGAAAATGTAAAGGGTGATTGTCTTGAGATACAGGTGGAAATTGAGCCGAGAGGTGCTACGGAATTCGGTGTGAAGGTTCGCTGTTCGCCTGATGGTGAGGAGGAAACAGCGATTGTGTATTCGCCATCCGACGAATTTCTTAAGATTGATCTCACGAAATCGACTTTGGATGACGAAATAAAATATACACGCCTGACACCACAAGATGAAGACGGTGGAGAACGCTATACACATTCACAGGAAGCACCGTTTAAACTGCTTGAAGCAGAATCCCTGAAACTCCATATCTTTTTGGATCGCTCGGTGCTGGAAGTTTTCGCGAACAGTCGGTTATGCCTAACCCAGCGTATCTATCCGACGCGAACAGACAGCCTCGGTATCTCAATTTTCGCTCACGGCGGCGAGGCAATTTTAAACAGTTTAGACGCATGGACGATGACCCCAACGGTAGGGTAATCGTAGGGGCGTTTGCCAGTTTTTGCAACGAATAGGAGGTTGTAGGTAAAAAATGGAATCCCAACAACGCCGCAGAATCGGTTTTATTGGACTCGGAAATATGGGCGGACGGATGGCGAAGAATCTTCACAATGCCGGGTACCCCCTCATCGGATATGACATTGATGCCGCAAAATGCGCTGCACTCGCTGCGACAGGCGCGACTGCGGGGCAAGATACTGAGGACGTTGTAAAAAATAGCGATGTCATTATGACCAGTTTGCGCTCTTCCGATATTTTTTGCAGTGTCGCAGAACAACACCTCATTCCTAATGCGCGCGAGGGGCACGTCTTTATTGATTTAGGCACGACAGAAGTGGAAAAAACGCGGGGCATTGCAAGGGCATTCGCCGAAAAGAATGCGACCCTGATAGATGCTCCGGTAAGCGGAGGACCACACGGATCCGAAACCGGAACACTCCGTATCTTTGTCGGCGGCGATGCAGCGGTTGTCGAAAAATGCCGACCGATTTTAGAAGTACTCGGGGAACCGAAATATGTGGTATACTGTGGTCCGAGCGGCACCGGGCAGATCGTTAAAGGCGTGAATCAATTGGCGATGGGACTCGGCGATGCAGCCTTCATGGAGGCAATCGCGTTCGGCGTATGTGCCGGCGTGGATCCGACCGCGATTCGCGAAGCCGTCGGTATGGGTGAGGGGTGGCGTGGACAGTTCGATAGAATCGCCAACCGCATTATCGATGGGGAAGGTGGAACCCTTGTCATCAAATACCCGGAATTGCCTTATTTCCTCGCCGCAGCAGAAGCCTCTGGGTTTGACATTCCATTGACAGAAGCACTCTACGAGTTCTGTAAAAAAGAGAATTACGAGATGTTTGACAACATGAACCGTCCTTCGCGTTCATTTTGGCGGACGTTGACAAAGGATTCGGACACTGAAGAGCGTTAGCCTGCATCGAAAACCTTTGACATTTCGACCTGTAATACCGCCAAAAGTTCCTTTTTTAGGCGAATGAGGGAAACGTCTGTAATGTTCCGCGGGCGCGGCAAGGGAACGAGTATCTCTGCTTTTTGTGTTGCGGGTCTGGCTGTCAACACATAGATTTTATCGGCGAGTAGAAGTGCCTCCTCAACATCGTGAGTGATGAGTAGCACAGTCTGTTTGTCTTCTGCCCAGATGTCGAGTAGAATGGACTGCATGACAGTTCGTGTCATCGCATCCAGTGCCCCGAAAGGTTCATCCAAAAGCAGGATTCTCTTTCGAAACATAAGCGTCCGAACGAGGGCAACGCGTTGCCGCATCCCCCCTGAAAGCTGCATCGGGTAACTATTTTCGAATCCGCTCAATCCAAGTTGTGCTAAACGCTGTTGTGCCTCCATCTTCGCGGTGTCAAGCGGTTCATTGTGAATTTCTGGTCCGACGAGAACGTTCCTAATGACTGTCCGCCACGGTAAAAGGAGGTCTTTCTGCTGCATATAGGCGAAATCTCCGGTATTGCCATAGATACGCTCACCGTTGAGGTAAATTCCGCCGGTGTCTGGGACGAGGAGTCCAGAGATGATGTTAAAAAGCGTGCTTTTGCCACAACCAGAGGGACCCAACAAAGCGACAAACTCCCCATCATCAACAGAGAGATTCAGGCCGTCCAGGACCCGCAATGCAGTGTTCTTCTGATCAAAGGTTTGTGTTAAATTCTTTACCTCTAATCTGTTCATAAGCCTACGAACCTCTCGCTGTCCCAGCCATCTTTTAGATTAAGTTCTAAAGGAGTTAACCTTTGACCATTTGCCCAACGCGGCAATCGGTAGCAAGAATAATCAATAAATCACAGTTAAAGACGTCGAGCGGCACGTTGGCGGAAAAATTGGATAAGCGGTTTCACATACGATTCGTCTGTTCTGATGTGAATGGAATCCACTTGATTTGTCCTGAAAACGTGTCGGCGTTCCGCATCGGCACGCCGATTCAGTTCCGTATACCGGTCCCGTGCTTCCTCGGAGCGTGTATCAACAATGACCCGCTCTCCGCTCTCCGCGTCTTCCAGTTCTATGAGTCCAACATTTGGCAATTCTACCTCGCGCCTGTCCTGTAAGGTAATAGCGATAAGCGAATGCTGTTTACTGCTCAGGCGTAACTGCTTTTCATACCCCGAATCCTTGAAGTCCGAGATGAGAAACACAACGCTGTGCGGCTTCAAGACCCGATCGGCGAACGCTAACGCTGTTTCAATGTTCGTCCCGGGCTGCTTCGGTTGAAAATGGAGAATATCTCGAACGACGCGTAGGACGTGCCTTTTTCCCTTACGTGGCGCGACGAAATGCTCAACGGTGTCCGTAAAACAGATAAGTCCAACTTTGTCGTTATTTTTTATGGCAGAAAAGGCGAGGAGTGCTGCAATCTCGGCAGCAATTTCTGCCTTCGTTTCTGTGATACTTCCGAAACTGGTCGAGGCACTCATATCCACAACCAACATCATGACGAGTTCACGCTCTTCTACGTACTTTTTGATGTAAGCCTGTCCCATGCGTGCCGTGACGTTCCAATCGATTGTGCGGATTTCATCGCCTACCTGATACTCGCGAACCTCATCGAAGGTAATCCCTTGTCCTTTGAAGACGCTTTCATACTCCCCGGCAAAGACAGTGTTAACGAGCCGATTGGTAAATATTTCAATGCGTTGGATTTTTTTGAGTATGTCTTTTTCGTTCATCAGTTCTGATTTGTAGCATAGGCTGTCAGCCTGTGCATCCGCATGCGCAAACTAACAGTTTACGCTACAAAATGCTGTGAATAATGGAGCATCTTGCATGATAAAGACGAGGGCTGCATACAAAAATTTTGTAAATAGCAACTTAGGTTTGTATAAGGAAAAGTGCTTGCTTAACTTCTTGAACGCCATTATACTATTGAAAAAAAACAGAATCAATATTTTTTGACAACCGATAACTGTAAAACCTATACCCATGCAAAACACTTTTTTGGATAACACCGCCATTGAGATCCATCGTGAAATCCAGGTCGGAAACATTGGTCATGTCGTCTTTGATTTTGACGGAACTATCTCCCTCATCCGAGATGGTTGGCAGAATGTGATGGTCCCAATGATGATTGAATACCTCCAAACCGAAACGGATACCACTGAGACGCAAGAACAACTCGAAGCACTCGTCGTTGAATTTGTGGATAGACTGACTGGTAAACAGACCATCTATCAAATGATCCAGTTAAGCGAAGAAATCGAGAAACGTGGTGGGACACCGAAGGATCCACTCGCCTATAAAGACGAATATAACCGTCGATTATTGCCTGTCGTTGAGGAACGGATTGCGGGACTCGCTGCGGGAACCCTGTCAGCCGATCCGCTCCGAGTGCCGATGTCGCTCGAATTCCTCCAAAGCCTCCGTGAGATGGGGGTCAGCTGCTATCTCGCCAGCGGCACGGATGTCGAATTTGTTAAAAATGAAGCCTCACTTCTCGGTGTATCGGAATACTTTGACGGTGGGATTTTCGGGGCATTGCGGGAATATCAGAAGTTTTCTAAAGCCATGATTATCCAAAAGATCATCACGGATTTCAACCTCAGCGGAAGTGAATTATTAATCGTTGGGGACGGCTACGTAGAGATCGAAAACGCTAAAGAAGTCGGAGCACTCGCTGTCGGGGTTGCGTCTGTAGAGGGCAATATATACAATATGAACGCCGATAAACGGGAACGTCTTATCCGCGCCGGAGCAGACATCATCATCTCCGATTTTCGCGAAGGCACGCAGCTAATAAACCATCTGTTCAATCTGTAGAAATTATTTCATAAACAGATTCATGAGGAGCGCACTATGCCACACTACGCCAAAGCGTCCGTTCATCCTTCAGAACTCCATGAATTGCAAGACAGCCAAACGGGCGCGCACATCTATCAGCTCACAAACGATACCTCTATCAACCACAACCTCTACTTTCTGACATCTTCGTTCACCCCCGACCAAGGACATCTCATCTTTACCTCCTACCGTTCAGGGAAGCCGAATTTTTTCAAACTACAATTCCCCAATGGCGACATCGTCCAGTTGACTGATGCCGACGAGATTCACGGCTACTCCGGTGTGATCTCCAAGGACGGGACCGAGCTCTTTTACACCCAAGCAGATACCATAAAAGCGATCCATCTTGATACCCTTGAGGAGCGTGTGCTCGCAGAGTTTCCGGGTGGGAGTCTCGGTGAATGCAGCGTCAGTGCAGATGAACAGTTCATCGTAACGGCGATGAAACGCGACGACAAATCGCACATCACCGTAACCGCTACCGACGGCAGCGGTGGCGAAGTTATCTACACTTCTCCAGATCAGACGATTATCCATCCCCAGTTTCACCCGAAGCATCCTAACCTCATCGCGTATTCCGGGGATCCAGCCCCTCGGATGTGGACTCTCAAACGGGACGGCACAGAAAACCGGTCGCTTTATCAGCACGACAATAACGAGTTTCTCGTTCACGAAACCTTCCTCGGCGCGTTGGATGAACTGATCGTGACGCATTGGCCCTATGCATTACGACGGATGTCCTTAAAAACCCTACAGATGCAGACGATCGCTGATTTCAACGCATGGCACATCGCCAGCAATCGCGACGGGACAAAAGTCCTGTGTGATACTGTCCATCCCGACATCGGTTTAAGACTCGTTGATGTGAAAACAGGCGAACACACGCCGATCTGTTATCCGCAAAGTTCATCCAGCGGGAGCCAGTGGAAAACCGACCGGTACGCACTTGCCGAAGATTGGGCAGCTGCACAACAAGCAGGCGATAGAGAGCAGGCACTCAGTTGGATGGAGATGAAGGTAGACACCGTCTATGGACCGCAATGGACGCACCCGCATCCCTCGTTCAGCCCTGATGAAACGGCAGTCGTGTATACCTCAGATGTTTCTGGACATTCACAGGTCTACGTTGCTGTGATTCCATAAGAAGAGAGACCACAAAAATGAAACGGATTTGTAGATGCTGCTTGTGTATTCTTATTGCGTTTGGCGTTGCGCGCGGGGTCGCATTGGCACAGGAGGAGTGGATGCCGGACGCGAATTTACGACAAGCCGTCCGGGATCAACTTGCCTTGCCTGCGGATAGACCGCTGCTGAAAACTGATATGAAGCGCCTGACAGGACTGGAGGGGCGTAAGCGAGGTATAACCGATCTCACGGGATTGGAACATGCGACATATCTGCAGTGGACAAATCTCGGTGAAAATGAGATACGGGATATTTCACCCTTAGCTACATTAGTTCATTTAGAAGGTCTGTGGATTTACGTAAATCCGATCTCAAATCTGTTTCCGCTGGCGAATTTAGTGAACCTAAAACAACTTAACCTGGGCATATGTGAGATTTCAGACATCCGACCCTTGGCAAGCCTAACACGCTTGGAGCGTCTATGGCTTCACTACAATCAGATTCAAGACATTACACCGCTTGCGAATCTCACTAATCTCACTGAGTTGTCGCTGATAGGTAATCGGATCGTGGACATCCGTTCGCTGGAGAATTTGACACGGTTGGAAATCCTGCATATCCGTGATAACCTCATTTCAGATGTCAGTCCACTGAAATCTCTGTTGATCTCCGAGTTTTTGTATGATGAAGTTTGTGAGTTAGATGGATTGCCTACCCAAGCTCGCGTCACTAACAGACGTTACCCTTCTGCTTTCCAGCCGTGGGATGATATACGCAATCGTCCATCTCTGTCGCCTGAAGAACGCATCGCTGCTCACGATTTGTTGATTAGTGGTGCTTGGGGTGGTAAAATGACCAGTGGTGCTTGGGGTGTCGAAATACATTTTCAAGACACCGATCAGGGTGTCGTTCTGATGGGAGGGATAGAGCAAGCAATTCAACAACGAGATGAATTGCTTGCCGTGAATCCGAACTTGATTTTCGTTAACGGTAGTGTCCATATGCGGGACTCTTACGTCAATAAACTCTATCCCAAAGATTCTCCGTATTGGATTAGGGACGCAACAGGAACACCTGTCGAAGGATGGCCTGGGACGTTCTTACTCGATTTTACGCACCCCGCTGTGCAAGATATTATCGTTTCCCAAGCGCGGGCTATCTCGCTATGTGGGGTTTTTGACGGCATCCTTTTGGATTGGTGGCAGGAACACACCACCGTGCTTGATGGGTATCGGAGCAATGTAGCCGAACAACGCGCCCGTGATGTGATTATCCAGCGTATTCGTGAGGCGGTCGGTGAAGATTTCCTTATTTTAGTGAATGCGAATCGGTCGAAGCCTCATCGGGCTGCCCCGTACATCAACGGGCTTTTTATGGAAACCGTTCGGGATTCTGCCGCAGGCTACACATATCAGGGGCTCAGGGAGATTGAAAGCACAATGCTTTGGGCAGAAAACACGCTCAGAGAACCGCAGATCGTCTGCCTCCAAGGATGGAGTATCGCTACCGAAACCTCCGATCCCACGCTGAATTACCGCACGACGCGCCTCGTTGATACAAAGCCGGACACACCCGCGAATCTTCGGTGGATGCGTGTCTTTACAGCATTAAGCCTCACACATTCCGATGGTTATGTTCATTTTTATGGAGGTTATTTGTATGCTGCCCCTGAGAAGCGAACCTATCGGTATGGTTTTTGGGATACTGATACAGGTCAACTTATCGGTGAACCGCAGGAACATTATTGGTATGATTTCTGGGATGTGGATCTGGGTCAACCCATTGGAGAGAAAGCAGAACGCTACGAACACCAAGAAGGACTATTCATCCGCGAGTTCACCAACGGTTGGGCAGTCTATAACCGCAGTGGTGCTCCCCAAGCTATTCAACTACCAGAACAGGGAACAGGTGTAGAGAGCGGTTTAAGGAATACAATCCATACTATTTCCGACTTAGATGGTGAAATCTACTTGAAAAAACTAACCGATATGCATGATGTCAATGAGGATGGTGTTATTAACATTCTGGATTTGGTCGCAGTTGCCGGTGGCTTTGGGAAAGATACGCCGGATGTGAACGGCGATGGGATCGTTAATATTTTGGATTTGGTGGCGATCGCAAATGCCTTTTGAGTGTTCCTTTGCCGAACCGCTATAGTAAGCGGTTCACCCATCGTACATGGGAAGTCAATGTTACTCAAACACTTAATGCTTTTGACTTTGAAATCCACTCACGACCCGGAGAGCAGACGGTTGCCTCTACTTCTGCTGGCGTTTATCGCTGTCTGTTTCGCTCGCCAATGTGTGTTTTTTGCAAATTTGAATTTATGCTATGATGTTTATGTGATGCCTGATGGCACCAATTTAGCAAAAATCCTTCAAATCATAGGAGACATCCACAAGACGTAGCGTTAACGCTATGTCTTTCGGGACTATCAATAATTTTGGGGCTCTTTAAGCTCGTGAAAACACGTATTACGCGTAAGGAGATTAACTTATGTTTCCCCATTTGTTTACATGGCTCTGTATTTTGACGCTCGTTTTGAGTGTAATGGCTGTAGAAGCTGCTAAAATTGCTGTTATTGATTTTGCTGACCAATGGACAAAGGTTGATGCATTACGTCAGACCCTGGATGAGTTCAAAGTTGAGTACGATGATCTGACAAAGGCACTTGAAGGTGGAAAACTACCTCTCAAAGCAGAAAATAAAATTTTTTTGATTGGTAGCATGCTGACCAACAGTGCTGAATTGCATCAAAATCTTGACAAAAACGCAAAAGTGATTCAGGATTTCGTCGAAAACGGTGGTCTCGTCTGGGAACCGACCCAAGCGGATCAGAACGAAGCGAATGTAGATTGGTTGCCGCCTGGATTGAGTTGTGTTCGTAGCGACCGGGATAGCCCAGTTTTTGAAATACTGCAAGCCGACCATCAGCTCTTTAACGAACCGAACCGTATGGATCAAAAAACGTTTGAAGGTTGGGGACATCAGGGCTGGCCTACTGTCTGGGAGGTCATCGCTTCTCAAAAGGGCTTTGACGTGCTGATGGAAAGTTTAGGGGAACCTGTCATTATGGAAGCGGAATTCGGGAAAGGTAAGTTCCTGATGATGGCAATTGCCCCTGATAAATACTATATCGCAGGGAACGATAACAACACGAAAGACATGGCAAAGCTTTTCATGGAGAATTTGCTGTTCCATGTCGAAGAATTTGCCGCTATTGAAGCAGATGGTAAACTCACAACAATGTGGGCGAATCTGAAAAGGTGGTAGATGCGATATTAGGCATTATTGTTACCTCCAGGTCTTCAACGATCTGCCAGACACTGCAACTTATTTCAGGTAGGGCGGATATGGAGGTCCGCCCTTACAAACAAAAGCCCTAACTCCACAACCTATCGTGGGAACGTTCGGAATCCCATTCTGTGGTCGGTGCGAAATAGTCTGTCTCCTCTGCGTGCAGATGCTCGCGGATGACCTCTTCGTTAAGGTCAATACCTAAGCCTGGTGTCTCTGGAACGTTCATATAACCGTCTTGGATAATTGGGTTAGGTAGGCCTGTCACCATTTCATCCCACCACGGGTTATCAACGGAGTGATTTTCCAATACCATGAAGTTGGATGTCGCTGCGGCGCAGTGGACACTCGCCATTGCAGCGATAGGCGTGCCTGCCATGTGCATAGCCATCGCAATGCCGTGCTCCTCTGCCAGATCACCGATCTTCTTCGTCTCCAAAATCCCGCCCGATGTCGCAATATCTGGATGCGCAATGGCAATCCCTCGACTCTCAAACAGCGGCATGAAATCCTCTTTGCAATAGATGTCCTCACCCGTGCAGATGGGGGTCGCGCACGAATTCGAGAGACGCACATACTGGTCGGTATACTGCCACGGCACCATATCCTCTAACCACGCGAGATTGTATTTCTCCAATGCTCTGGCAAGACGGATACAGTCCTCAATACCGATATGCCCAAAATGATCCACCGCGAGCGGTATCTCATAACCGATAATGCCCCGAACGGTTTCCACGTATTCACATAATATAGCAATGCCCTTTTCAGTAAGACGGATACCGGTAAACGGGTGCATCAGGTTAGAGGTTTCCAAATTCCCCGCGGGTGCAGATACCGTGCCGGGCGTTCCGCGAAGCAGTCCAACACCGATGTCCATCTTCAGAAAGGTGAACCCTCTGTCCATGCGTTCTTGGAGCACTTTCCCCATTTCTTCAGGATCTTTGAAGGACGGGGTATCGCTATAGCATCGGATTTTATCCCGGAATTTACCGCCAGCGAGTTGATAGCACGGCACACCATAAGCCTTGCCAGCGAGGTCCATCAGTGCCATCTCAATCCCGCAGATACCGCCGCCTTGCCGAGCGTGGTGGCCGAACTGCTTAATCTGTCGAAAGATTTTATCAACGTTACACGGATTCTCACCGATAATACGGCTTTTGAGCATCAGCGCATACGTCGGGCTCGCACCATCGCGGACCTCACCGAGACCGTGAATGCCTTGGTTCGTGTCCAGTTTCAAAATAGGACCACCGGTTTGCGTCCGAACGATACGCATATCGGTAATTTTTAGTGCTGAGGGTTGAGAAGCGGTATTGACATTTGAGAGTATCTGTTGATCTTCCATTTTTTAATTATTCCTTGCGGGGTGATGAAATGGATTTCGTGTTTGATGTCCCTTTCTCTTGAGCCGCCCGCTTGTTTTTGCGAATCAACGCTGAATGCGCGTGTGGCATTCATCGGGGTGTTTCTGCGTATTGTTGCGGGCTGCTTTCTTAAGTTAATTTTCATTCGAGACACACAAACTATACGTCCCTTTCTGAGAGAATGTCGAGCGCGGTATCCAGTATCGTTAGGTGGAGTGCTGCGCGTTGTTCGAGGTGCCACACTGTCGGTGTCTCAGAGATAATAACATGTTCGCTATGAAAATGCAACAGGTAAGGGGTCAAGCCTTGTGTTCCCCATGCGGTGGCAACTTTGTAGACACCTTCAGCGAGATCGGGGGCATCTTCACCCGGATCCTCGGGATCTATTGGACCAATCGCTTTCGCAGCAGTGGCGAGTTTGGGACCTATATATTTCTCATCCCGCTTGCCTTCATATAGATAGAATCCGGTCGCATCGTAGTCTTCGTGGAAATCTATCGCGAGTGAGAACTGCGTTTGACCTAAGGCTTTTTTGACGATAGCGACTTCGGCAACATCTTCGGTTTCAAAAGCGCGGTTGATGTCTATGTCATCAAACGTTTCACGCGTGTTGTGAACGTAACCGTATGGATTAATGCAAGGAATCACTGAAAACGAGAAGTTTTTCAGGAATGTGGTGTTATCACGCGCAAGGAACTGTAAAACCGCCTCAACACCAGCAGGTTCGTCGCCGTGCATACCGCCAGTGATAAGAATGTGTTTCGGTGTTCTCGCCGAAGACGCTAAGTGAATTTGATGTATCGGGTGAGTGTGGGCAGTGCCGAGTAATTCTATTGGCACGTCCAAACGGTTTAAGCGTTCGGTAACTTCAGCGTAATTGCGCAAACTTCAGACTCCTTAACAAGGGTGGTAAAGCATATACGCATAGCATATCGCAAAACGCTCTGATGTGCAATACTATTTTGTCTTTGACATTTTCTGACTTTTCTGATAAAATGTATTAAACCTATTAGGAATTCATAAGCGCGTAGCCCGTAACGAAGTGGAGGGGTGTTTTTGCGAATCAACGCTGAATGTGCGTGTGGCATTCAGCGGGGTATTTCTTCAGTTCTACGACAATCGGTGCTAACTGCGAAATGCTCCTCACTGAACCGCAAGGAAGAATTAAAACCTCAAAGGATATAAAAGATGCCGACCGAAGCAGAACTTTACGATGTCGCACTCACCCATTTTGCTGAAAATGACCTTGAAGCGGCTGTTAATGCTTTTAAAAAACTGATTGAAATTTACCCAGACTATATCGAAGGATTCCTCGGGCTCGGACACGCCTACGAACGGATGAGTCTATACGATGAAGCCATTGCGGCTATCCAGAAGGCGATAGAAATCAACCCGAAGGACCCGCTTGTATATACCAGTTTGTCCATGTGTTATCAACGAAAAGGGATGATCCAAGAAGCAGAAGACGCGATGGCAAAGTCGCAGCAACTGCAGATGGAGGCATCCGGTTCATCTACATAATGTCTTGAAGGATAGGTGGGGTTACAAATCTCGCCAGCAACAGAATATTTGAGGTTTTTATAATGCCAAATACGACTTTGCTCGATCCGACTTCTCAAGGCGACGCATCAGCGAAATTTCTCGCACCGCGGCTTGAGAGCCTTGATGGAAAAGTGATGGGACTGCTGAACATCACGAAAAACGGCAGCGATATCTTCCTTGACCGTATTGCTGAATTGATGCAGGAACGGTTTGATCTTGCCGAAGTGATTCATGTTAAAAAACCGACGTTCACGCGTCCCGCACCGACGGAACTGCTTGTTGACCTAGCAGAGCAAGCAGATTTCGTCATTGAAGGGCTCGCTGACTGAGGGTCTTGTATATCGTGCAGTATGCACGATGGAAGTGCTTTAGAGGAGCGCGGAGTTCCAAGTGTCGCTGTTTGTACGGAAGTCTTTTTCGCTGCAGGTAAGGTACAAGCGCGAGTCCTCGGTCATAGTGAGCTGGAACCACTCACCGTCCCCCATCCGATCCAGAGTCTGACACCCGATCAGATTCGGGAGCGTGCAGAGGGTGCCGTGCAAGAAATTGTCGCACGGTTGACAAAAAACGGTGAATAAATCGTTGTTTATCTAAAACTAAAAACGCCGTAAGGTATAGTTTGTTACGGCACAACGGAGTGTGCCTACTACTATATGCTACGGCGTTTTATATTTTAAACTGCAGCGTCATTGACTCGCCTGGCTGTAAATCGTGCCACTTCTGTAACAGGATTTGCAGCTTCTGCTGCATAGTCTCAAGCTGCGCATCTGAGATCTTCACTGGCAGTAGGGCACCGTAGTCGCGAAGCAGTTCGCAACGGTCTGCATTTCCTCTTAAACTCTCCAACAAATCTGTCTGTAAGAGTCCGACAATTACCTCAGTATCTATCGCTTCTTCGGGAATTTCAAAGGGGCGTTCCGCTTTAGGTTGGTTGAAATCAGGGATGTCGTATCCCTTTGCTATGAGGCCCAAAAAAGCGTTTTCGAGCCCGAGTGTCGTTTCGACAACGTAATGTGCCAAATCCTGGAGCGCAAACTCGCGATGAAGGTATGTCCACGTAACACTCCCATCGTCCCGAATACAGGTGAGCGTGTCAGGTTTGTGTTTTGACCGGTTTTTCCCCTTTTTGAAACGGATAACCATTTTTAATGATTCCTTGCGGGTAAGCGGCACGGTTTTGAGCAAGGTGCTATTCGGTAAGTTTCAACCGTCCCCATACCGTCGTGAGTTTACCACGCGCTTGGATGTCAAGCGTGTTCTCAACCAAGTTGTTAATCTCTTTTTTACTGAGAGCAGCGTTGTAGATTCTCGCATCTTCCACGCGAGCGACCACCCAACCGTAGGCAGTGCCGCCGATGAGGGCGCGCGGTCCAAAGAGCGCTTCCACGTCACCGGCTTCCCAAGATACGATCGGTCCCATCGTATAACCCCCGATACGCTCACCGTTTCTATATATCGTAATCTTGGCGTTTCCACCCTCGTCTTCATACGAAATCGCCAATTGGATTAACTTCCCTGTCTCTTTTTCCTCAAACCCAGGAATTGCATCCTGTGTGCGTCTAAAGTGGCTGCTACCCGCCATCCAGCGTTTCGGTTGTCGTTCCGCATAGACAATCGCGTCAAAAGTATCCCCACTGCTTTTATTTACCGCCAGTGTAGCACCTCTTGTGACGTTCAAATCATCTAAATAGATCCACGTTACCAATGTTTTATCGGGACCGATATCATCGCCTTTATAGCCTGTAGTCATTGCCCACTCATTATTGCCGATATGCAATTTCCCATCCTTCACATCGGCACCTAAGAGATCAATATCGCCAAAGTGGCCCGTCAGGTCCTCCAATTCGGCACCTTTCTCAAAGGTCCAATGCCCAATCAGATCTTCCTTTTTTTCTCCTTGTCCCAACGCCGGCGTTACGAGACTTCCGAGCAAAAACAATACAGAAAAACTGAATGTGAAATAACGCCCGAGATCTATCATCGTTGTGTCCTCCGTTGTTGATTCTATTTGAGAATTACACGATTACAAAAAACGAGGGCAGGTATACGTCTCATGCGAACACTTCCGTGAAGACTTCCGTGACATGTTCTACAAATAGAAACTCAACACCAGATTGAATGTCTTCTGGAACTTCAATGAAGTGTTTTTTGTTGCCTTGTGGCATGATGACCTTTTTGATACCTGCCTGCTTCGCGGCAAGAATTTTTTCCTTCACACCTCCGATAGGTAATACCCTTCCTCTGAGCGTCAGTTCGCCTGTCATGGCGATCTCAGGACTGATTTGTTGTTGTGTGGCAATTGAAGCAAGGGCAGTCGCAATTGTAATACCAGCCGAGGGCCCGTCTTTAGGGATGGCTCCTGCTGGCACGTGAATGTGAATATCGTTTTCTAATACACTCGGATCAAACTTAAGCACATCAGACTGGGATTTGACATAACTGAGGGCAGCCTGTGCGGATTCCTGCATAACCTCGCCAATCTGACCGGTAATACGAACTTGCGTCTGAGCATTTATCTTCTTGGTAGCAGCGACTTCAATGAAGAGGATCTCACCACCAGCAGGTGTGACAGAAAGCCCCGTCGCGACACCAATATCGGCTTTACGACTCGCTATTTCAGAATCAAACTTCGCTGGTCCCAAATAACCTTGGATGTCCTTCGTCGTGATGGTTGTCGGATCGGTATTCCCCTCCGCAACACGACGTGCGACTTTTCGGCAGACGGTCCCGAGTTCGCGCTCTAAATTTCGGACACCCGCCTCGCGAGTATATTCGCTGATTACTTTGTCAATCGCTTTATCCTTAATATCAATCAACTCATCTTTCAATCCGTTCTCTTCCAATTGACGCGGGATCAGATACTGCTTGGCGATAATTTGCTTCTCGTTGGCAGTATAGCCAGGGAGTTCTATGGTCTCCATCCGGTCACGTAGCGGCGGTGGAATGGTATGAAGTTGATTTGCTGTTGTGACAAACATCACTTTTGAAAGATCAAACGGGACGTCAAGATAGTTGTCCGTAAATGAATGATTCTGTTCCGGATCAAGCACTTCCAGAAGGGCGGACGCCGGATCCCCTCGAAAATCAGATCCGAGTTTGTCAATCTCATCAAGCATAAAAACAGGATTGTTCGACTCGGCTTGTCGGAGTCCTTTGACGATGCGTCCCGGCATTGAACCGATGTAAGTGCGTCGATGCCCACGGATTTCAGCTTCATCGTGCATACCACCTAACGAGATACGCACAAATTTTCGGTTCATTGAGCGAGCGATAGACCTACCGAGAGAGGTTTTTCCGACACCCGGCGGTCCAACGAAACAGAAGATAGGTCCCTTCATATCGGTTTTGAGCATGCGAACCGCAAGATATTCCAGAATCCGCTCTTTGACCTTTTCCAAATCATAGTGATCCGCATCAAGGATTTCTTGTGCCGCGGCGAGATCTAAAGCATCTTCCGTGCTGACACACCAAGGCAGATTTAACAACCAGTCCAAATAGTTTCGGGCGACAGTGGATTCAGGCGAGAAAGACTGCATTTTAGAGAGGCGTTTCAGCTCTTTTTCCGCTGCGTGTTTCGCTTTCTCGGGCATTTCAGTTTCGCTCAACTGCTCCCGCATTTCATCAATTTCAAGTCCGAGGTCATCCGATTCACCGAGTTCCGTCTGAATGGCTTTGAGTTGTTCTCTGAGATAATATTCACGTTGTCCTTTGTTAATGACGGCTTGTGCGTTATTTTGGATTTTGCTTTCTAATTCATGGAGGTCGAGTTCTTTAGCGAGTATAACAGCGAGGGTATTCAAGCGTTCCTGGATAGATACCGCCTCCAAGACGCGCTGCTTATCGTGTGGCTTTAAATCCAGCATGGCAGCAATATAGTCGGCAAGACGCCCCGGTTCATCAATCATTGTTTTGGTGAGGCTGCCGTATTCCTCTTGGTAGCGCGATGACATCTGAACGATGCGTTGAAACATTTCATCGTTGCTGCGGACGAGTGCCTCCACCTCCAGATCCATCTCTGGATTACCAATCGGGTCTTCATTATCACCACTCAGGATATTAACCCGAACCTTCACGAAGGGGTCGGTGTGCAAGATATCGTCAATTTCAACGCGTTCGCGTCCAACTGCGAGAAACAGCACATCTTCATCGTCAGTTTTGTAGCGAAGGATGTGTATTAAACTCCCGATTGGACTAAAATTACTCTTTTTAAGATCCTTGATGTCCTCTTTAGAGAGTTCCTTTTTCGGACGAAAAATGCAGAGCACCCTCTCATGTTCCATCGCATGTTCAACAGCCGTGGTTGCCATCTTTCCGGTAAGCGCGACGTGGTGTGGCGGAAATGGCGGCACCGGCGGCATATACGGAAAGACGACGAGGTCATCTAACGGAAGGAGTGGGAGTTCCTGTACCAGTTCTTCTTCACTGGAATCTTCGTCTCTGTTTTTTTCTGCTTTCTCTTTGGTTTCCATGTTTTTTCTCCTTTTTAATATAGATGTGTCGTTACGTATGAATTCGTTGGACCTATTGACCGAACAACATGCAATATCTGTGCCAATAACAATTGCATGAAATAGCGGGAGTTCCTACTGAATTTCTGCCAAACTGGCACGGTCTTAAAAGGATTATGATTGCATCGGTCAATTTGACCGCTTGATACGGAACGACGACGGCGCACAGTCGGAGAACATCAGGGCCAGAATTGATATAGCGTCGTGTTGGCAAGAATGCTACCGATGCTCCACAAACTTCCGCTTATGTAATCTCCGAGAGCAAGTCCGAGGAAGAGCGGCACCATACGTCTGTAAGCTTTCAGCCCTCCTTGATGCAATACAATCGCCTTTGCTACCCATGCGACGAAGAGACAACTCCAGAGGTTGTACATGCCCCAACTGTTTGCCATGGCATAGCCGAGTGGATGCAGGGGCCACCAGAGAAAACGGGTTCGCAATAACATGAGTCCGAGAGCGACTCCTGCACCACCCCCCATAAAGGCGAGCGCGGGGACATCTGTGCCTTGTGGATAATTCAACCAGTTTTCAAGTTGTCGATAAACGCCTCTGCCGAACCCTAATGCCCAGGGACCGTAATACCCGGTTTCTGCGCCGTGTCTGTAGTAACTATCTAAGAGTAGCCAGAATATAACGATCGCTCCAACGAGGGTGGCAATGACAATCGCCGCGGCGGTATGCTGTGGGCGGATCTGTCGTCGCTCTGAAATTTTCAACGCCTCTAATTCTTGCGGCATCGGGTGCGCTCGATAGGCTCGGTTAAAGAACATGTACAACGAAAAAACCGTTTTTGTACCCGTTGTCAGACGCTGGGTACCGAACGCTGTCACGATTAACCCGTGTGGATCGACTCTGTGCAAATCGTGAACTAAAAACCCTAATTCCGCCCGAAGTCTGGCAATCATTGTCGCGAGCAGAAAGTAAAGCCCGAAAAAGATGGGAATTACCCAAAGCGACATGCCTGCCTTATAAGAGAACACGGACAAAAATAACATCCCGGTCACGATACCGAGGAAAGCGATGTGATAAGGCATCGGCTCACGCCGCATCTCTATCTGAGACGTGCCTCGGAATCCATCTACCACCCCAGTAAAAATCCGTTTGATGTGCGTTCTGCCGACCCATCCAGCGGTCGCGAGAAGCACCATATATGCCCCGAAACTCTGGGCATCCGCGTAAGGAAACCCCGGTAAATTCCGAACCCCAAGAATACTACCTGCCATTAACTCAAATTTGTACACCCAATAGAACGCCCAGCACGAAAAAAGCAAGTCCAGTGGAATAAGGAAACTAATCCCAATTGCAAAAGGATAAAACGAGAGACGCACACCCCCCATCGCATTCCAAGGACGACCGGTGAAGTACTGATGGATATTTTGACGTTTTACTGGTAGATATGGAACCGCTGGATAAATCGAATTAAGTAGGTTTAGGATGCTAATAGCTGCGGCGATACTGAAGCCTAACCACATTAGCTTATTTTTGAAAAAACTTGTGTTCGGTTCCGTCATCGCGAGCGGAAGTTGAATAATTGGGTACGTCAGCCGTTCCCGCTCAGTCCATTGGATACGAAGCAGTGTGTTGATGCACAGCATAACAAACATCAACACGAGAATAAAAACCGTCCACCACACCACAGGAACCGCCCAAGCGGTAAGATGTGTCTTTCGATAGAGACTGGATTGCCCCTCATAATACCCCGATAAGACGCTGGGGTCTTGAACGGTTAACCAGGTCGGAAGTTCTTTCCAAAAAAGCTGCTGCCATTCATTTTCAGACGTTGCGAACCGAAATGGATGCCCAAGGATAGTGACAAGGATTTCCATCATATCGTGCGAACAAAGCGAAGAAACAATGCACAACATGACATAAACTGTGAGCAACTCCGCTGGTGTTAACCGCAGTTTTGGAGACAATTTCCCCAAGACTGCACCGAACACCATCAGCCAAAAGATTATGAAAATGACATTGGACAGCGGATGAATTAATGTCGGATGTGTATAACGGACAACCTCCAACTCAATAATCCAAAAAACGTTAAGAGGAATCAGGAGAAGTGCGACGAGAAATGCTTTAGGCGTTAACCCACGTTCGCCTCTGAACAAATTTCGCGCGACATCCTCCGTGTTGCCTGTCATATTTTCTAATGTTCCTTGCGGTTATACGACGTGAGTTTGGACTTCGACCTGTTTCTCTCTGGAGTCACCCGCCACTTCGTTACGGACTTATCCTTTTTTCTAACGTTCATGGTTAGAAAATCGAATCCATCCGCGTTCGCCTTCTATGAACACCTCCGTTTTCAGTTCTGCGCAACGTCGCTGATAATTCTGTAAGGTGTCTACCGCTTCCTTTCCAGTTAGGACGCTCGGAAACTGATTGGCAACTTGTAGGGATGAGGTCACCTCGTTCCTACTTTCCTTGGGTTTTCCGGGACGGACTGCGGTTTTTGGCGGATCTGTCAAAATCGGGATTAACTCAATTGACTTCAGCGTTTTCGCGTCAAACGTTGCCTTGGGGATAACGATGTGTGAGTGCTGTTTATCGTAAGCGTCATAGATAAAATCTGACAGGCTGTAAACAATCGGTTTGTCCTGATACAACTCAATACCGCCAAACGTATGGAGTTGCTGGCATACCACCATGTCCGCGCCTGCGTCGATGAGGGCGTGGGCAAAAATTCGCTGTCTGCCAATTGCCTCATCCGTAGAGCGACTTCTGCTTCCCCAGTGTAACCAGACAATCACGAGTGCCGCTTTTGTTCGTATCCGTTCGACAGCATTTGTCATTTCGCTGTAAACGGCATAGGCAAGTGGGTCCTCGGTGTAACGCGCGAATTCATTCACTCGGTAATAGGCTAACAACGCAACCTGTGCGGTTTCGGTTTGACCTCGCCTGACGGGTACCCATGCCGGTCGTTTCGCGGTTTCCCCACTCGTTCCAGCACCAATCGGTTTGACATCATACCACTCCAATTCTGTGATCGTATCCTCCAACGCCTCGAAACCGAAATCCATTATATGTGGGGTGGCTAAGGAGACAGCATCAAATCCTGCATTCGCAATGGCTCTGCCGAGTCCCGGTGCTGCCCGAAAGGGGTGTTCAATCCCGTATCGCGGCTCACCTCTTTCCGATATGCTCGCGTTCAGGGAAGCAGTCGCGACATCCGCTGATTGAATCAAATCAGCGGTTCCCTGAAAAAATACACCCGCACCTTTGCTTTCAGTCAATGGGGTCATCCGACTGCTGATCGTGATATCACCAACGACAAGAACTGAAATTTCGTCTGAGGGAACTGCTTCGTCTGCTGCGATTTGACTGCTCATTCCAGCGGAAAGCATCAGAAGAATGATTATAACGGTATGCTTAACTTTCGTCATTTTCCGAGTTTCCATCCAAGCCTTCGTCGAGGTCCAGATTTATTCCGAATTCATTCAGCAAGTCATCATCTTTCAATTTCATCCCAAGCATAATGAGAGTTTCGGCTAAGGTTAACCGATCGACTTTGGTAGTTTCAAGTGTTTCGGTTTCAGAAACTAACTCGGTGCGTAAAGACTCCTGATTTCGGCGTGCTTGCTCTCGCAAGAGTTTCATTTCATTGGTGAGTCGATCAATTTGTTTCTGAAACTCACTGGCGAAATCGTTAATTAAGGTTGACAATTTCTGAAGGTCAGCCTCGCTGCGGGCAGTAATCCCGTCAAGCCTTGCATCAAGCTTCGCATCAATGAGTCCCTCAATTTTTTCTAACGTTAACCCTAAATCTTCGCCGCCAAGTTGGTCGGACAGGCTGCGAATATCAGTTTTGACCGCTGCGATTTCCTCGGAAACGTGTCGATCTATACCAGTGAGTTTGTCATCAACCTGCTGTTGTATGTTTTCTAATTCTTGGTTGAGTGTGCGCAAACGCCTGTTGTAACTCCTGATATACCTTCCGACTATGCTCTCACGGAGGTGCGCCTCCAGCTGATCGCGCGCTGGATCTTCCTCAGGCTCCACACTGTCGTGCTCCAAGTCTTGGACATCTATCGGGTTTTGCATGTATATCGTTCCTCCGTTTCTATGGATAGCGGCTTTAGAGTTATCAGTTACAGAAGTATCTGATTGAACCAAACCGTCTCTGAACTGACCACTGACGCTACGGATAATTATAGACGTTGTCGGATCGGATCGGTGTCTCGACATCTTCAAACCCAACATCTGGTTGGGTGGATGCCTCACGATTTGCATTAAATTCGCGTAAGATACAACTGACTATCTCTTCCGTATAGGCTTGGGCATCAACACGTTGTTGATTTGCTTCCCATGCCATCCGTGCTGCTGCTTCAAAATATTCTGCGTGTTTGTAAGCATCAAGGAGATCTTTGCCTCGCGAAAACGTTCCGTGTCCCACCCAATAAAGAATATGCCGTTCGGCGTTCCCGCCGTTCTGGAAAAGTCGTAGACTTTCATAAGATAACTCTGGGATGCCGGGTGCCTTCTCTTCCACAAACCCGATACCGCTGGATTCATCGTATATAATAGGCGTTTCCGGTTCGTATCCTCTGAGGAAGTTGTAAAACCTGTCAGGGGCACCGTGTTCTGTCCGCGAAATAAGATTCAAAAACTTCGGTTGCAAGTGCACAAGTGCGTTAAAGCCGTGCCTTTCTAACTGCTCGAAAATAAGCAGATAATGGAACATTTCACTCGTGGGTGCTGGGGGCGCGATACCCTCTGGATTCAGTGCTAAGGTCGCCTGGTCGGGTGTGCCGAAGCGCATGCGATAGTGTACACCATCGGGTTCAACTTCAATAAGCGTTAAATTGAGGGCAGGATGTTCAATACCGATCATGTCCAAACGAGAACCCGACTTTGTGAGCAGAACGTGTCGTCCAGCCAAACCTTTAACGACAATCTGCGGTGGTAATTGGTAGCGCGGTGATGCATTGTAAGGGATGAGGCATGCATCCTCGACCGTTTCGGTTAAAACTGCACCCATGTTGCCAGCAGTCGCCCACAAATATTGGTGGGTGTGCGCATGCGCACCGACCCAGCCCATCTGTCCTATCAGCGTTCCACATTCGCTGTCTGGTGAAATCGGACGCAGATCGGGGTGATACCCCCGCTCTCGCCAGCGTTCGTAGCGATAACTTTGCGGCGGTGGTGCCGTTAAAGCATTCGTCAGATACGGATTGGTTAATGTTGAATCCATTTTTTAAATTATACCTTGCGGTTCGGTCAGATAGGTTTAATGACTGAGGTGCCTTTGCTTATTGTTGCAGGCTACGGGTTTCGTTTCATGTTTTCGCCAAAACGACTTACTTATCCTTTAACTATACCATGTCTAAAACGAAATAGCAAATTTTTAGTGGACGAATTGGTCCGCGTTACGTTTGTTTTTTGACACCTTCGTTTTTCTGTGGTATAATACTAAAATTAAAATTGAAAGGAGTCGAGGGAGGCGTGCGGCGAGGCATCTTTTCTTAATTAAAAAACGTAGCCTGCAACAATACGCAGAAATACGCAGAAATACCCTATCAAAAACCCCAAGCAAAAACACACAGGGTTTTTGATAGGGTGTTTCCACTAAGTATACGAAAAGGAACGTCTTTGACACAACCACCCTCACCGAACCGCAAGGTAAAATTAAAAAATGCGAACGGAAACAGATAGTATGGGGACACTTCACGTCCCAGACGACCGATATTGGGGGGCACAGACACAACGTGCGCTCCAAAATTTTAAGATTGGTGAAGAACGCTTGCCGCGTGCTGCGATATGGGCACTCGGTACCATCAAGCAAGCAGTAGCACAAGTCAACGCAGACCTCGGTTTGCTCGAGAACCGGCTTGCTGAAGCCATCGGCGATGCAGCACAAGAAGTTATTGATGGAACATTAGACGATCACTTCCCGCTCCGTATTTGGCAGACAGGTAGTGGAACCCAGACGAATATGAATGTCAATGAAGTCATCTCGAATCGGGCAATTGAGATACTTGGCGGCGAGTTGGGAAGTAAAGACCCGATCCATCCGAACGACCATGTCAATAAGTCCCAATCCACAAACGATGTCTTCCCGACTGCCATCCATTTGTCAATGGTCCGGCAGATTCAAGAGCATCTTTTGCCGCGTCTGACACGTCTGCGATCGGCATTTGCAGAAAAGGCATCCGCTTATGCGGAGATTGTTAAGATCGGACGCACACATCTGATGGATGCGACCCCCCTTACACTCGGACAGGAATTTAGTGCTTACACACAACAACTCGCCGCTGCAGAACAACGCATCAATGCCGCGCTGCCGCATCTCTCTGAACTTCCAATTGGTGGAACAGCCGTTGGGACAGGGTTGAATACACACCCGGACTATACGGAGCGAGTTGTGGCGAAACTATCAGAAACAACAGGTTATAAACTCAAGCGCGCACCGAACGCATTTGAGGCACTCGCGTGCCGAGATGCCGTTGTGAGTGCAAGCGGTGCCTTGAAAACACTGGCAGTGGCTCTATTTAAAATTGCCAACGACATCCGATGGCTCGCTTCGGGACCTCGGTGTGGACTCGGTGAATTGCAGTTACCTGAAATGGAACCCGGAAGTTCGATTATGCCCGGAAAGGTGAATCCGACACAGTGTGAAGCCGTCACGATGGTGTGTGCACAGGTGATGGGAAATGATACGACCTTGGCATTCGCCGGGGCAAATGGGGCATTGCAACTGAATGTATTTATGCCTGTGATGGGATATAATGCTTTACAATCTATACAACTGCTTGGTGATGCGTGTGAGTCATTCCGCGAGAATTGTGTCGAGGACATTGTGCCGAATACTGAAACGATAGGGCGGCATCTCTCAGAATCACTGATGCTTGTAACAGCGTTGACCCCGCATATTGGATATGATCAAGCGGCAAAAGTAGCGCAATATGCGCATGAACACGGAAGCACATTACGTGAGGCGGCTATTGCCCTTGAGGTACTGACAGGTGAGGCGTTTGATGAACTTGTTTTGCCAGGGGATATGACGCGGCCGAATTTGTAGAAGAGTCATCAATAGTCAGGGCGGATTTTTTTTTTTTCAAAAAAATCCGCCCTGATTGCTAATTGCTAATCATCTTCGCCTATTTCTGGTTCAATGGCGGAGACCTCTAAGTTTTGGAAACTGGAGAATCCACTTCCAGCGGGTATAAGTCTACCGAGAATAACATTTTCCTTCAGCCCGAAGAGTTTATCGGTTTGTCCACTGACAGCGGCATCCGTTAGCACCTTCGTCGTTTGCTGGAAGGAGGCAGCGGAGATGAAGCTATCTGTACTCAAGGCTGCCTTACTGATGCTTTGAAGAATCGGTTCACCCGAAGCAGGAATGCCCCCTGTTTCTTCAATCTCACTATTAACGCGTTCAAATTGCTTTCGTTGCACTTCATCGTTGGGATAGAAGTTTGTGTCGCCCGGCTCTTTGATGCGAATCTTTGTTAGCATCTGTCGAACGATAGCCTCAATGTGTTTATCGTTGATAGTCCCCTTGCCGTAGACCTTCTGGACTTCATCGACGAGATATGACCAGACCGCCTCTTCCCCCTCAACCGGTACACCTTCAATAGTCGTCCGCCCGATACTCAAAATATCGTGTGGATTGAGATAGCCATCGGTGAGCGGTTCACCGGCATTCACCCAATCGCCTTCAGCGACGCGTCGTTTCTCATCAGGTATCTGATAGAGACGACTTTGATATCCCTCGTGCTCAATGCGATAGGCAGGAATCCCCGCCTTCGTGCCAGCAGGTTGGACGAGACCTTCAATTTCAGCGATTTCTGCGGCTTCACCGCGTTTCGGGCGGCGCGCTTCAAACAATTCGGTAACACGCGGAATCCCCGCAACAATGTCAAGGTTCGCTGTTCTCTCATGGAGCTCTGCCAACGTATCTCCCTTCCGAATGCTATCACCCTCTGTGAGAGAGAAGGAGTAACCTGGAGGAATGACATGGGGCACCCGATTCCCATCCGATGTTTCTACCTCAATACGCAGCCGTAATGACAATTCATCGACCTCGAATCCGGGGGACCGTTTCACTGCCTCATTATACACTTCTTCGGATAACTCGTCGCCAACAGTGTATTCGAAATGCGGATGAAAGACTTCGGTGATGGTATGGGTCACCTTCTGATTCGCCTTCTCAAGTGCACGGAATTCCTTTGCCGGTAGAATAGTTCCAACCTTGAGCGGTTCATCAACATCCCGGCTATCTTCCGTGATCTGGTAAACTAACTCAGTATCGAACCCTTTGAACTGGCGGTTATACGTCTTATATTCCTCTTCACTCAGTTCCGCACCCTTCTTCAGGTTCAGTTCAGGGTGGTGGACCTCATCGACGCGGTAGTAGACTCTCTTGACTTTCTCCGGTAACGAAGCATCCTTCTTACGGAGTAATTTATACTCGTTCTCATCTAACGCTGTAGTCTCATCTTCAATGTGGGTCACTTCATAATGACGGGCGACATCAAAGCCTTTGTACTGTCTGCGGCTTGCGGATGACTCCTTTTGTGTCAAAAGGCTATCAACTTGTAGTGGACAGTCAGAATGATTAACGGCTGTAACACGGTACATGCGTTCCGCCGCAAAGCCACCTGCAGTGCTCTTACTTTGCGAAGTGGTGAACCCAGGATAGCTTTCATCTAACTGTTTTTTCTCACTATCGCTAATCAGATCGCCCAGCTTGAACTGTTTTTTCTCACTATCATCGCTAATCAGATCGTCCAGCTTGAGCAGACAGTCGTGATGAATCTGAGTGATGCGGTGGCGCAGCTTTTGTGCGTCAAACCCTGTAAACCGTTTGTGTGCTCGGGTTAAGGCTGTCTCATTCAATTCCTCGCCTTTTATAAGAGGACATTCGGGATGATACACAGCCGTCACGTAGTGCCGTTCAACGTCCTGTTTTTCAACTTTAAATGCCCGTTCAAGTAATTTGTACTGGGCACAAGCATTATCGTATTCGTTCTTTGTTAATTTTTGTCCAACTGTAAGTGGCTGAACATCAAGGCTCTCGCTGTCACTCAACGAGGCTCCTTGTTGAAGAAGAGATGGAGCATCAGCAACCTCCGTTTGCATTACGTAAACCTGTTTCTTCCTATCTACTTCAAATGGCTTTAGCCAGGGGGTGATTCTTTCCGCTTCTACATCTTCTCCTAGCTTAAACGGAAAGGCATTACTTACTGTCTCATCTATCTTAGTTATACGGTAGAATCTATCAAAGCCAGCATCCCGTTCCTCGCCCTTGACGGATGAGTTAATCTGTCCGAGGGAATCATTATTCCTTACCTTGAGCTCTTCTTCTTTGACAAGTTCACCTGTTTTTGGATCTAAGTAATACCATTCTCCATCAAATCCCTGCTCGATCTCTTCCTTCAGTTGTTTTTCCTCCTCTTCAGTAAGTAGATGACCAACTGTCACGGAGATATCAGGGTGTCGCACCCACGTCACGGGAAATTTCTCTATCGCAAAACGCTCGAAGCCATATTTTTGCAATGCCTTGCTGTATTCTACCTGTGACAATCGAGCACCGATTTCAAAGTGGTAGTCCTCAGATTCTTTTGCTTCAAACATCCCATACTTTGAACAGGCATCTTGGTACTCACTCGCTGATAATTTTTGACCTTCGCAAAATATAATCTTTTGCAGAATTTGATCATCTTCAACTACCTTTTTGACTACCTCTAAGAGATTCTGTTGTGTCTCTTGAGGCTTATCATACCAATCAGAGGACGAAATACGATAAAACTTCCATCCTAATGCTTCAAGTTCTTCCTGTCGTTTCTGATCTTCCTGTTGTTGATCAGGGTTTTCGTGATGCGCACCGTCGCATTCAATGCCGATCCGATAAGTTCCTTCTTTGTCGGCGTTGATTGCGAGGTCGACTCGGCGATGGTCACGAGGTCCTTTCAGGGTCGGAACCTTAACCTGTGCAGTGACTTTATATCCATGTTTGACAAGGAAATCATGGACATCCTCTTCAAACCGAGACTCAGGTGCTCCGGCACTTGTGCCCTCAATCTCATCATCATAAACAGTCTGAGACACAACGTAGTAGTCCATAATATCGGTAACCTCATACTGCCACGTCTTCGTATCAAAGCCTTTATAGCGTTCCGTGTTTTCCGTATACTGCTTCTCGCTAAGCAATTCATCCACTTTCAACGGGCAGTTGGGATTGTTAACCTGCAGAACCTTGTAGGCAGATTCATCAAGGCTTGTTCTATTTTCAGTAGCGATACAGAGTTCGCCCTCCTCTTCGACCGTCCGGCCGCGTTCGAGATCTCGGAAATACACGGTTCCGCTGGCTTTGGACAAAATTCTGCGTTGACGCGCTTCTGAAACATCTTCAACGGCACCACCGGTGTGGAACGTCCGCATCGTGAGCTGCGTCCCCGGTTCACCGATAGACTGCGCAGCAATGATGCCGACAGCTTCACCAACGTTGACGAGATCATTCGTCGTTAAATCGTTACCGTAGCATTTTGCACAGATACCATCCACGGTTTGGCACGTGAGCACAGAGCGCACTTGGACGACGCTTATGCCAAGTTCATCAATCTGATCTGCCATCTGCGCGGATATGACGGTCCCCGCCGGAACAAGCAACGCTCCGTTCTCTGGATGGAAAATATCTTCTGCTGCCGTGCGTCCGCTAATTTTGAAAGCAAGGTCGCCGCCCTCTGTCGCGAATTTTTGAATGCTGTTGAGGGTGCCGCAGTCTTCAGTGGTGACACGGACATCTTGTGCCACATCTACGAGTTTTCGAGTCAGATACCCCGATGCGGCGGTTTTCATCGCCGTATCCACCAAACCTTTACGGGATCCATAAGTAGAGTTAAAATAGTCAAGGACATCCAGCCCCTCTCTATAAGAGGATTTGATCGGCTCGGTGAGAATTGTGCCATCCTGCTTCGCTTTCAACCCGATAATCGCACTAATTTGCATAAACGGATTCTTCCGTGCGCGTGCACCACTATCTGCCATGATATGGACCGGACTGAAACCCTCTACTGTTGTTTGGTCTATCTCTACCCCAGTGTCATTGACCGCCGGATGAATCTTTCGAGGGTCGGCGCGCTCAACGAGGGCGGTCTCTAACCGGGGCAAGTCATCGAACATCTCATCCTCAACTTCTTTGAGTGCATCGAACCAGATACGAATCTGTTCGTTTTCCTGTTCTTCGCGCTCGGTTGCTGTGACGTTGCTAAGGAGTTCGTCAATATCTGCTTGTGCTTTGCTCACCAAAGCATCGCGATTGTCGGGGATAATGTAATCCGAGATACCCGGCGAAATACCGCTCAGCGTGGCATACTCAAACGCGAGTTTCTGGACTTTCTCAAGCACTTCAGTCGTAACACGTGTGCCCAGTTCATTGAAACACCGATGAATCAGATCGGATAATTCCCGACCTCCAGCTTCCGCATTGAAGAACGAGAGTCGCTGCTGGGAGTTTTCATCTTCCCACTCTAAACCGGACGGTAGAACCTCGTTAAAGATAACTCTGCCGACTGTTGTGAGAATGGGTTCAGCGGTTTTCCGGTCATCTCCATTAGATGCACAGAAGAGTTGGATGCTGTCGTGCAGTTTCAGTTGACCTGCTGCATGCGCCGTCAGCACCTCTTCTGGGTGTGCGTAACGACGATGGAACCACGGTTTTTCACGGAGTACCTCGAAAGTCGCAGGATCCCGTGTTGTATAGGCATCATGCAAAAGTGCTGCATCCGCCGCGTGCTCTGGCAACACCTTCGTCAGAAAACTGGATCCGAGCACCATGTCAAGCTCCGGAACAGTAACAGGATCACCGTGTGACGGTTTGAGGATGTTATGACTACTGAGCATGAGGAGTTTTGCTTCGGCTTGTGCTTCTACGGTGAGTGGGACGTGGACTGCCATCTGGTCACCGTCAAAATCAGCATTAAACGCGTTGCAGACGAGTGGCGGAATCCTGATTGACTTGCCCTCTACCAAGACCGGCAAAAATGCCTGAATACCGAGTCGGTGCAAAGTTGGTGGACGGTTGAGTAAAACCGGATGATCCGCAATGACTTCCTCTACGACCTCCCATACGGGAGAATCGGAATCGACGTGTTCAGCAATATGCTTCGCACGCTTAATTGTCTGTGTATACCCATACGCTTGGAGTCGCTCAATAATGAACGGCTTAAACAATTCGACAGCCATGCGTTTGGGGATTCCACACTGATGCAACCCCAATTCAGGTCCGACAACGATAACGCTACGTCCAGAGTAGTCAACCCGCTTACCAAGCAGATTCTGACGGAACCTTCCAATTTTACCTTTGAGAACATCAGCGAGGGATTTGAGCGGACGGTTCCCCGGGCCAGTGACACGCCTACCGTGCCGTCCGTTGTCGAAGAATGCGTCGACTGCTTCCTGTAACATCCGTTTCTCGTTACGGAGGATGACTTCTGGAGATCGGAGTTGTATCAATTTACGTAATCGGTTGTTCCGATTAATAACACGGCGATACAGATCGTTCAGGTCGCTGGTAGCAAAGCGTCCACCTTCAAGGGGGACAAGTGGACGTAAATCTGGCGGGATAACTGGAATGACATCCAAAATCATCCATTCCGGTCGCTGCCCGATTTCTGCAAAATCAGCCATCTGTTTCAGCTGCTTAGCGATCTTGAGCTTCTTCTGATGACTCGTCGTTTCGTTCAAGTCTTTGGTTAATTTTTCTATCTCCGCCTCAAGATCAATATCACTCAATAATTCGCGAATAACTTCTGCACCAGTGCCAGCCCGAAATCCGCCCCAGTACTTATTGCTGTGTTCTATGTACTCGATCTCGGTTAAGACCTGTCCACGTTCAAGTGGACACTCTGGATCAGTCACTTCAACGACGATAAACCCCTCAAAATAGAGCACGCGCTCAACATCACGTGAAGAGAGTTCACAAAAAGTGCCGATGCGAGAAGGAATTCCTTTGAAGTACCATATATGAGATACAGGCGCGGCAAGTTGGATATATCCGAGTCGATCTCTGCGAACGCGTTGTTGTGTGATTTCAACACCACAACGGTCACATATCATCCCCTTATGTTTAATCCGTTTATACTTACCACAGTTACATTCCCAGTCCTTTTGGGGTCCAAAGATAGCCTCACAGAAGAGACCCTCCGGTTCAGGACGGAAGGAGCGGTAGTTAATAGTCTCTGCCTTCTTGACCTCGCCGCAGCTACATGTCCCTTTCTCGGGACAGATAAAAGGTTCATCCGCCCCTTGGGCAGGATTCCGACGTTTGCAACTGGTCTTCTTCGATTCATCTTTAATCTGATCAGGCGAGGCTATCTTTATGGAGATGCTGTCAAATGCCGTGTTCATTATTCCTCCTCTTTATCCAGGGATACATGAAGTCCGAGGGTTTGGAGCTCGCGGACCAAGACTTTGAAGGATTCCGGTGTACCGGGCGGTTCAGGGTTTAACCCTTTTACAACCGACTCGTAAATTTCTCTTCTGCCCAGAACGTCATCTGATTTGAGTGTGAGCATTTCTTGAAGTGTATGGGCTGCACCATACGCCTCCAATGCCCAGACCTCCATCTCACCGAGTCGCTGACCCCCGTGTTGCGCCTTGCCACCTAACGGTTGCTGTGTAACAAGAGAGTAAGGTCCCGTTGAGCGAGCGTGCATTTTATCGGCAACAAGGTGGTTCAACTTGAGGAAATAGACGTAACCGACCGTTACTTCCTGTGCAAATGGCTCACCAGTTCTACCATCAAAGAGAATACTTTTACCCGTCTGTTTACTGCGTTCGGGAAGTGTGGTCTTACCAAGTTCTTCAAAGATTTCTTCTTCTGTCGCGCCATCAAATACAGGAGATTCGACTCGGATACCGAGTTCATGGCATGCCCATCCGAGATGAATTTCCAAAATTTGACCGACATTCATTCGAGAGGGGACCCCTAACGGATTCAATACCAATTCAACCGGTGTTCCATCTGGAAGATAGGGCATATCCTCAGCAGGCAAAATTTTGGCAACAACACCTTTGTTACCGTAACGACCCGCCATCTTATCCCCAACGGAAATCGGACGCTTACTTGCGACATAAACTTTGACGCGTTTGATGACACCTGGTTTCAGTTCATCACCCATCTCTAACTGCTGAAGTGCACGTTCTTTTTCTTCAGTATAAGTGGTTATCCTGCCTTGCGCCATCTCTTCAACACGTTGAATCTGTTCTCTGGCTTCGGCATCGGTTACATGGATGTCTGAGAACGGCAAACTACAGGATTTACGCGCTTGTTGGTAATCGTCATCAGAAACATATTCTCCAACGGGCAGTGTACACGCTGGGTTAAAAACCGCGGTAATGTGCCAGACCCTGTCGGTTTTCAAGTCCTGGGTCGTCCGGTTGAATGATGCCAGTTCATCCGCGGTCAGCCGCTGTCCGGCTACTATAGGACGCGCAGGAAAATCTCTGGAGACTCGTAGATAGTCGGAGTCGGACAACTCTTGACCTTCGGTCAATGGACACTCAGGGTTGAAAACTCCCTTAATTTGCCAAAATAAATCCGCTTGTAAACCGGGGTAAACCTGGCTGAAGTTCGCCCATTCTTCCTCATTCAGCCGCTGCGTTTCAACAACGGGACATCCTGTCGCTTCGATCTGTTCCGTAACGCCAGTCTCAAATTCAGAACGCGCGCACGGTTGCAACACAGTTTGATCAGCAATTTGTGCTTCTGCGTCTTCGGTCGGAGGCGAGTCGCCGGTCAAATCTACGAGTTCATAGAAATCATAGTTATCCGGTTCTGACGCACCGTTGGTTACCAATACACCGAATCGCGCCCCCGCTGCAGTAAGCATTTCCTTCAACTGTTCGGAATTATACCCGTCTTCAGCGTCCGCCTCTTCACAGACAGCAATAGCAATTACACTGTTATCGTAACCCCGCAGCACAACATCAGCATCTTCTAAATGTCCATCTACAGGTTCCGTTTCCTGAAAGAATGGTTCTGTATTGCCCAAAGTCGATTGGCACACCTCGCTGAGGTACGCTTGCACAGTTGAAGAATTTGAAGGGTGGACCACAAGAGTAGGAATCGGTTCAGGAATGTCTGTTACCCTATAACCTGCTTCAGCGGTAAAAGCTTCAGAGTTGGTATCTTCAGTTACCAGATGGTACGCATGTGCAGTGAAACCGGAAATATAGGCATCCAGAACCTCAGCTGTCAGTGTATCACCAGCATTCGCAAAGGGTTCAGCTGTAGGAGGGGTTTTCAACCCCGATTCCGCTTTTGTGTAAAGTGGATCGGCGAGTTCGCATCCTATGAGTGTTTTGCGAATCTCTTCGTCTTTTCGGCGACGGATGGAAGCGATCTGCTCACGCGAAGTCTCTTCAATCTCCTTGCGTTTCGACTCATATCGCAAATTATCAGCCATTGATAAGCCTGAGTCGCCTTGTGACCAACCGCCACGCCGGGAGGTGGTATCCGGTTTACGGGAGAACACTTTTACGTCAATGACGACTCCTTCAACGCCGGGACGCACATAAGTCGAGGCATCTCTGACTTCTTTGACTTTTTCGCCAAAGATCGCGCGTAGAAGTTTCTCTTCTGGACCTGACTCGCTTTCACCTTTGGGTGTGATTTTTCCGACAAGGATGCTGCCAGCCCCCACAACGCTTCCAACGCGAATAATACCCTCTTCATCAAGTTGTGTGAGACGCTGTTCGCTAACGTTCGGAATATCGCGGGTGATTTCCTCTGGACCTACTTTCGTTTCACGTGCCTCCACTTCAAATTCTTCAATGTGGATAGAGGTGAAGGTATCCTCCTTGATGAGCGTTTCGCTTATCAGGATAGAGTCCTCATAATTGTGACCACCCCAAGGCATATAAGCACATAGCACATTCCGCCCAAGAGCGAGTTCACCATTTTCTGTAGAGGTGCCATCCACAATAACCTGACCGACTTCAACTTTGTCGCCCACTGCAACGATAGGCCGCTGGTGGATACAGGTCCCGCTATTACTGCGTTTGAAGGTCTGGAGCTTGTAAACATCGTAGCCCATTTCGCTGAACGTATTCTCACCCTTATGGTGGTGAAGGGCTTCACCGGTATATATGAGAATCTCATCGGCAGAAACACTCGTGACGGTCCCGGCTCGCTTCGCGGTAATGAGTGCCCCTGAATAGAGTGCCGCCGGTGCTTCCATACCCGTTCCGACAAGCGGAGCTTCTGGGCGGACAAGCGGTACAGCCTGACGTTGGTGATTAGCACCCATCAAGGCACGGTTTGCGTCTTCGTGTTCCAAGAAGGGAACCAGCGCGGCAGAAATCCCAACGATTTGCTGCGGGGAAACGCCGATGTAGTCCACCTTTTCCATCGGAAGCGATAGGACATCCTCGCCACTGCGGACAGGCAGCGTCTGATCCGAACCATTTGCATCGCCATCCCCAGCCTTTGCGGCAATATAGGCTGTATCCTCGCTATCTGCTGTGAGATATTTCACCGAACCCACTGAGCCGTCCTCAACCTCATGATAAGGCGTTTCTATAAAACCGTAGGGGTTGATCCGGCCATAACACGCTAAAGAAACGATAAGACCGATGGACGGACCTTCAGGTGTCTCCAAGGGACAAACGCGTCCATAGTGCGTTCGATGGACATCCCGAACAGCTGCCGTTGCCCTATCTCGGTGAAGTCCACCTGGACCAATCGCTGAGATACGGCGTTTATGCGTCAGTTCATCCAGCGGATTAATCTGTTGCATAAACTGCGACAACTGGTTCGACCCAAAGAATTCTCGGAGTGCCATCATCAGCGGTTTCGGATTTATGAGAGAAGACGGAACGACCTTCGCAATATCGTTGTTGGTACTCAAGCGTTCACGTGTGGTTCTGCGAATCTGGAACAAACCCATTCGGAACTGGTTTTCGAGGAGTTCACCGATAACACGCACGCGACGATTACCCAGATGATCCAGATCGTCCTTCGGTTTAAGTCCGTTATGGACATCAAGCAGGTAAGATATAGTCGCAGCAATGTCTTCGCGACGTTGCGTTCGGAGCGTTTCTTCGGGGACATTTCCATAAGTCGGCACATAATCAATTTCTGATCCGGTTTCCAGCCAGGCACATCATCCGGGCACAAACCGAAATATTGACAGGTTTCGTTGAATTTTCGATTAAGTTTGTATCGTCCAACGACACCTAAATCGTATCGGTGCGCGTCAAAGAGCAACCATGAAAGGTGTTTACGAGCGTTCTCTATACCAGCAGGATCTCCAGGTCTCAGCGTGCGGAAAATCTCAAGCAGTGCGGCATCTTGTAAAGTATATGGCTCCTCATAGTCCGCTTGTCGGTCGCGTTCCAACGTATTCCGTAAGAATCGGATGTGCTGGCAATCTTCCGCATCCAGTATTGTGAGTGCCTCAACACCCGTCTCGCTGAGGCGTTCCAATTCTGTTTCGGTGAGCAGTGTATTCGCTGTCAGGAGCACTTCGCCAGTTTCTTGATTGATAACGTCTTCAGCGCAGACTCTACCGACCCATTCCTGATTATCTGGAGACACAAGCTGTTCGGCTGTGAACGCTTCACGTCCGTACCGGGCACGCGCCTCTTCGTATTCCGTGTTCGTTAGCAATTGTCCGGTAACGATCTCACACCCGCTATTGTGGGTGTCAATCACACGCCGAAGAAGCTCAGTTTCAAAGCCTTTCCATTTTCTACGAAGATTCGTCCGCTCCTTATATGTAAGTTCTTGTTCGACCTCCAGTGGGCAGTCCGCATCGGTTACCTCTGTAACGCGATAACACCTCTCTACCTCAAGATCAGGGTAGTCTTTACTGGCTTGTCGAAAGTCCGCAGCACCCAACAAATCGCCAGGGTTAACTTGCTTTGCGGGTCCTTCTACATGGGTAACCTGCCATCCGGCAAGCACAAGACGTTCCGTCTTTGCGTAAAGCTTCAGGATATCCGCGTCTGATTCCCAACCGAGTGCGCGCAACAGCACAGTAGCAGGCAGTTTTCTGCGTTTGTCAATGCGTACGTAAATCTGATCTTTAGTGTCTATCTCAAATTCGACCCATGCCCCTCGATAGGGAATAATTTGGGCAGTCGGTGTGCGCCGTCCGGTCGGTAATGCCTTTTCAAGAAAAATGACACCCGGCGAACGGTGCAGTTGACTCACAATCACGCGTTCGCTACCATTGACAATGAAACTGCCATTTTCGGTCATTAAAGGAACTTCGCCGAGGTATACATCGGATTCTCGGATATCCACAACATGCGGTTCATCTGCATCCGAGTCAGCCTCACGTTGGACAAGCATAATACGCGCAGTTAGGGATACCTGATACGTTACACCACGGGCAACGCATTCTTGAAGTGTATATTTCGGTTCACCAAGGGTGTAACTGACAAAATCGAGACTGTTAACCTCCGAAAAATCGCGAATGCCACTCTTGTCTCCTGTGTGAAATACTTCCTTAAACACCGCTTGGAGGCCAGTATCCGAACGTTCATTAAGTGGGACATCTCGTTGTAAGAAGGCATCATAGGCGAGTTTTTGGGTCTCTATGAGGTTCGGGAGTGGGGTACGAACCTCCGCTTTGGCAAAAGTGATTCTCTCATTTTTAAGTCTGGGTTTTTTGTTCACTGAATGAAGTCTCCCTACTTACTTTGCGGTGGTTACGCGGTTTACAAATAGACTTTTGCAAAAACCTGCTTTCTCAACTGCTTTTTCCGTCTTAATATGGTAGCATAGCATAACAGAATATTATACATTATATGTAGCAGAATGTCAAGAAAAAATAAAAAAATCACATTTTTTCCCGATTTAATGCAATAATGTATGACGATTACCCGTAAAATCGCAATTTTTATAGAATTTCATGGTTATAAATGAAGCGTTGATACGTTAAACGTAATTCGCTGCCGCAATGAAATTGAAGTTCACGCTATCGAAGACCAGGGCGTGGATTTTAAGGTTATGCCACAGATTTTCGACTTTGGAGGATAACATGGGAGCAATCACGACACCACTGCCGGTTAAAGCAATCATCGGTGTGCTGACAGCCGACCCTGACCTCCTGCCCACAGTCTATACAGAACTGACACATCGCTTGGGTGCCATTGATTACGTAAGTGAATTGATGCCTTTCACGAACACAGTCTACTACGAGGCTGAAATGGGACCAGACATCCAGCGACAATTTATAAGTTTTGAAAGACTGGTCGATGCCGGTACGCTCGCAGAAATGAAATTGTTCACAAATAGCATTGAGCAAACTTTTGCTGTAAGAAAGTCCGAAACAAATGCACGGCGTGTCAATTTGGACGCGGGTTACATCTGCTTAGCAAAACTGGTACTTGCGTCAACAAAAGACCATGCCCATCGTATCTACCTCAGCGACGGTATCTACGCCGAAATCACACTGCGCTTCTATCGCAAAACATTCCAACCTTGGGAGTGGAGTTATCCGGACTACCGATTACCAACATACATCGCTATTTTTAACCACATTCGCAGAATCTATAGAAATCAATTAGAGGATCAATTACCTCCCGTTGAAGGGTAGGACTTGTGACAGCCCCTGTTACTCATGCTGAGAAACACAGTCTCCTTCAGCCACCTACACCGCAATACGGGAGTGGCGTGCAGAACTCCGAAGCACGTTGAGGTGTTCTGACCCGTCTAATAGCATTTTTTTCTGTGTTTTTTGTAAGATACACAGAATATTAAAAGTCAAAATCACGGTCTATCGTGTATCGTGCGTTTATTCCCTGTCAAGTAGGCGGCAGACACATTGCCGAGAGGCAATGCTTGACATGTCTGCCAACACGATACAACTATTATATCACAAAAACTGACGAAAGTCAAATTAAAAGAAAGGGCGGTTTTTCTGCTCATCATGAATGAGGAGATTTCCAAATCGCGAATGTTAGATGAAAAGATTTCTTAAAACGGTGCGAGGTATTGAGAACCCGTGCGACACGAAAATGTTGATTTTTATCGTTCTCACAGGTGTATTTTGGGCATGTTCTATATCCAGCGTAAACGCTGAATCGACAGACTCAGATACTCGCGCCCGCGCCCGCGACATCGGTATCCAAATAGGAACCCTTCCAACCGGCACGCACAATGCCATCACTGACGTAGAGGGTGTAAAAGTCGGACACGTTACGCTAAACGAAGGCGATTCAATTCGGACCGGGGTTACCGCTATCCTTCCAAGTGATGATATTTGGACGGCACGCCTGTTCGGCGCGGCATACACTATTCACGGTAATGGTGAAGCAACCGGCATTGCCCGTATCAATCAAGCCGGATGGATTGAATCTCCCATTTTGCTTACAAATACACTCAGTGTTGGTGCAGTCCATGACGGTGTTGTGCGTTACATCGTGAAACGCTATCCAGACAACAATATTGTGTTACCCATTGTAGCGGAATGCTACGATGGTGGTTTGAATGACATCAGCGGACTCCACGTCACAGCACAGCATGCGATTGAAGCGATTGAGAACGCCACAGAGGGTCCCGTAACTGAAGGAAGCGTCGGAGGTGGGACTGGCATGCGATGCTATGGGTTTAAAGCCGGTATCGGCACAGCCTCCCGCGTCCTGCCTGAAGAACGCGGTGGATGGACAGTCGGGATCCTTGTTAATTCCAACGGCGGACGTCGTTCGCAACTGCGAATTGATGGGGTTCCTGTTGGCAAGGAAATCAGCGGTTCCCCACCGAAACCGGGAAGAGATGGCTCGTTCATTATTGTTATCGCAACAGATGCCCCGTTGACACATCGCCAATTGAAACAGGTAGCGATCCGTGCTACACATGGATTGGCTCGCACAGGCACGCCGAGTACGGACGGTAGCGGGGAATTCGTCATTGCATTTTCCACCGCGAACATTTTTCCAAATAACACCGAAAATGGCACTTTTGAAATCCAAATGCTCGTCAATTGGCGTTTGAGTTCGCTCTTTCAAGCGGTTATCGAAGCCACAGAAGAGGCTATCATCAATTCCATGACAATGGCGACAACAACCACCGGGCGCGAAGGCAGAACGATGTACGCGATTCCGTTGGTCGAGCTGCAAAAGGTGATGAAGGCACACGGACATTGAATGCGCTAAGCCGAACTAACACGATTCAGGTCGGGGGCAAGAGACGACGGCACAACCTCATAGTGTGAAAATTCCAGTGTAAATGCGCCGCGTCCCTGTGTCATTGAGCGAAGTCGCGTTGTGTACTGAAACGTTTCTGAGAGTGGAATGAAAGCATTGATGACATTTTGGGTCGATTGCGAAGGGCGTCCTGTGTCGGAGGTATCTTGGGTTGTGCTTTCATTAATCTGTGCCCGACGGGAATTCAGATCACCAATGACTTTGCCGACATGTTCATCAGAAACAGTAATATGCATCCGCATGACAGGTTCTAACAACAAAGGGTTGGCTTTTCTGGTCGCATTTTCAAACGCCAAGACTGCTGCTGCTTCGAACGCGACTTCCGAAGAATCCGTTGGATGGTAGGACCCACCTGTAAGGCTAATCTTTACATCCTGCATCGGATATCCGATGCGCGGACCTGTTCCCGTAGCACCTTCCAACGTCTTCTCAATAAACGGGATGTACTGCCGCGGGATTTGCGTTTCGTCTGTGTTATCCTCAAACTTGAATCCTTCCCCGCGCGCTAACGGCTCAACTGTTAGCAGCACATCACCGTATATCCCTTCTTCATCTGTTTTGTGGATATGTGTCCCGCGCCCCTCTGCGAGTGTACTGATAGTTTCGCGATACGCCACCTGTAGTTTGCTTACCCGGGCGTTAACTCCGAATTCGCGTATCATGCGGTCTGTGAGAATCTCTAAGTGGAGCTCACCCATGCCAGAGATGATCCGTTGTCCGGTTTCTTTGTCGATGCCCACGGTAAAGGTGGGGTCCTCGTCCATCAATTTTTCGAGTGTTTCTTCCAAGGCATCCGCGTCGCTTGCGCGTTCAGGTTCAATGGCAATTGAGATAACCGGATCTGGAAAAGTGATGGATTCTAACAGAATAGGTTCTCTCGGATCCGTCAGAGTATCCCCGGTCTTGGTATCCTTAAGCCCGACGAGGGTAACAATGTCACCGGCATAAGCCGCATCACAGACCGCCTCCTTATTAGCGTGCATCTGTAAGATACGGTTAACCCGTTCCCGTTTTTCGGAACGGACGTTATGAACGACCTCCCCGCGTTTGAGCACACCTGAATAGATACGACAGTATACGAGTTTGTCTACCGTTGGATGGCTTGCCACTTTAAAGGCTAATGCTGAAAACGGAGCCTCGTCATTTGGGATGCGTGTCACTATATTCTGCGCTTCGGATGCGTTTTTCGCGCCCTTGGAACGTTTACCACCGGAAGTGGAATCTGGCACAGTGCCTTTAATAGGCGGAACATCAAGGGGGGACGGCAGAAAATCAATTACCGCATCCAATAGTGGTTGAACGCCTTGATTCTTTAAAGAACTTCCACAAAGCACAGGAAAAAGGTTCCCTTGCAAGGTAGCTGCGCGGATAACCGTTAGTAACTCGGCGTGGGTTATCTCTTCACCGCCCAAATATTTTTCAAGCAATGCTTCATCTTCGACAGCGACACTCTCGTAGAGGGCTTCCCGTGCTTGTGCCACTTCATCTTGAAATTCAGGGGGGATCTCTGCCTCTATGTATGTCTGTCCGAGATCCGTTGTGTCCCAACGCATTGCCTTCTGCGTCACGAGATCAATAACACCGGTGAAATCGGGACCTTCACCCATCGGCAATTGAAGGGGGACAGGGTTCGCGTCTAACTGTTCCTTCATCATTTCCAGGACGCGAGTGAAATTCGCACCAACCCTATCCATTTTATTAACGAAGACGATGCGCGGCACTTCGTAACGTTCCGCTTGACGCCAAACCGTTTCTGACTGCGGCTCAACGCCGCCGACAGCACAGAAAAGGGCAATCGCACCGTCCAAAATTCGCAAGGAGCGTTCCACTTCCACTGTAAAATCGACGTGTCCGGGGGTATCAATAAGATGAATTGCGTGTTCTTGCCAGAAACAGGTCGTTGCGGCGGCAGTAATCGTTACGCCGCGTTCTCGTTCCTGTACCATCCAATCCATCTCAGCAGTCCCGTCATCTACCGCGCCGATCTTATGCTTTTTACCGGTGTAGAAAAGAATCCGTTCAGTTGTGGTTGTTTTGCCTGCATCAATGTGCGCTGCAATGCCGATATTGCGCACGTTTTCAATCGGATATTCGCGTGCCATTTTTTCCTTACAGATTTCTGTCTATATGTTGTTCCATTGAAGGACAACGCCGAGTAAGTCGGGGTTCCACGCCATGAGGAGTTGATATGCTTTTGCTGCATCTTCTCCAGGGACGCGATGGCTAATCAACGGAATAACGTTGAAGCGTTTCTGCGCGATGAGCGATAACAGCAAGCGGCTATCCGCTTCAAGCGTCCAGAAATTGGGTGAAGACTCTTGACGCGGTCGGATAGAATTGTGGGCGCCATGCAAGATGAGACCTTTTTTATGCACATCTCGGTAGAAGTTCACACTCGGTGTTTCTCCACGCGTACTTGCCAACAACACCACCCGCGCGCCCTGTCCCGCAACCGCTAAAGCGGTGCTGATTGCGTCGGGATGACCCGTCGCCTCAATAACAACTGCGGGTCCATCGCCTTGCGTCGCGTCGCCTAACTGTTCGGAGAAATCCGTATCTTCTGGATTGAAGGTGTGGTCTGCGCCTATTCTTTTAGAGATTTCCAGACGACTGTCGGTGAGATCTGCAGCGATAAGCGGCAACGCGCCACTCAGTTTCGAGAGCTGCATCGCCGATAAGCCGATAAGTCCCTGTCCCAAGACCAGTGTTGCTTCTCCCAATTCAATCCGTGCCTTGCGGACACCTTGCAGCGCAATCGCTCCGAGATTAAAGAAAACTGCCTCTTCGGCTGGCACATCGTCGGATGCTATCTTTAGCAAGCGGCTTGGTGAGGTCACAAAGTGGCTGGTATGTCCCTGTGTTGAAGCGACGCGGTCCCCTATCTCACAATCAGTGATGCCTTTTCCTACCTCTATTATTCTGCCGATATTGCTGTAACCCGGACGCGCCGGATACCTGCCTTGCGCATTCGGAAGTCCCAATAGAAACGCGCGTTCTGTGCCCGGACTGATGAGTGTACATTGCGTGGCAACAAGCACTTCATCATCGCCGATGGGCGGTAGCATAAACGTCTCAATGTCAATTTTGGCGCGATCGGGCCAAACAACCCGTTGTGCCTTCATTTTCAATCTCAACCTCTTAATATTAATGACGGATAGTTGTTGCCGAGGAGTATATCACAAACACAACTATCCGTCAAGCGTTAATCCATGAACACGTAATATAACGAGTCCATTCTGCTAATTATCTATCCGATGTATCGTCTGATGTGGAAACTTTAATCGTAACGTATGCACTTCCTTGTCCATTTGGTGACTTGACATAGAGAAGTACCTGCTTTTTATTTTCGTTCGTGAGTTGTTCCACAAGACGTGAATAGGACGCAAGGTCGTCAATCTCTGTCCACTCCATTTCTTGAATGAGCGATCCGGGGACGATACCTTTTTTCTCCGCGTTGCTCCCGCTTTCAACCTGCGTGACGACTACACCTTTCTCATCTGACGCGTAACCGTAACGCTCAGCAATCGCGGGGGTCAGATTCTGGACCTGCAGTCCGGCAAAGGCTTCTTTCTGTTCATCACGGTTTAGGCGTGCCCCTCTGAGTTCTGGCCTCATATTTTCCGCTTCTTGCAACTGGGCGTTGAGTTTAGCGATAGCCTCTTCAGTCCGTTTGCCCAGTTTGACAGTCAACCGTTTTTCTTCAGTGCCGTCTCGGAGCACTATGACTTCAACAGATTTGCCGACTTCTGTTGCTGCTACAACATACATCAGATCATTAATATCTCGAATTGTTTCGCCATTAAATTCAACGATGACATCTGAACGTTGGATTCCAGCTTTATCTGCAGGACTCCCTTTACTAACACCACGCACAAAAGCACCGCGCGGTGTATCGAAGTCCAACTTTTCTGCCAAATCCTGGTCGACATTTCTCATGCTGATGCCGAGCCAACCGCGCTCAACTTTACCATGTTTAATGAGTTGCGGTAAGACCTGTTGTGCCATTTTACTCGGGACAGCGAAGCCGATACCGATATTTCCTGTGGAAAGACCACCGGTGATAATCGCTGTATTAATTCCAACCAATTCACCGCGAATATTGATCAAGGCACCGCCACTGTTTCCTCGATTGATCGGTGCATCCGTCTGTATGAAATTACCGTATTTGATACCGCTGAACCATCCAGGCCGCCCCTTCGCACTCACGATTCCCCGGGTCACAGTTTGAGAAAAATTGAGTGGGGTTCCGATGGCAATTACCCATTCGCCAACTTCAAGCTGATCCGAATCACCAAATGGAAGGGTTGGAAGTCCTTCAGCGTCAATTTTAAGAACTGCCAAATCGGTCCCACTGACTTCGGTCCCGGCGGCATCGCGTCCAACTAATTCCGCTGGATATTCCTTTCCATTTGATAAAGTAACTCTGATTTCATCGCTCCGCTCAATAACGTGGTTGTTGGTAAGTATATAGCCATCGTCACTGACGATTACCCCAGAGCCAACACCCCTAACGGGGACCGGATTCCGGAATATACGTTGGCGTGGTGCTTGTTGATCGGGCTGTTCTTGTTCGGGGTCTCGAAAAAAGCGTCTGAAGAATTCATCGCCAAAAAAGTCTCTAAATTGCTCTTCTTGCTCCGGCGTTATCTGTTGTCTTTCGGGGGTGATGATTCTATTCCGTTGTGTTGTCGTTGTAATTTGGACGACAGCAGGACGTGTGCGCGCCACTAAATCAATAAATGCTCGATTTGCGCGTTCCAAGTGCTGGAAATCTTCTGATGTTTGAAGTGTATCGTTTGTCTGTCCAACGGCAGTCTGGAGTGTGAACTGATTTGTATCTCGGTCAATGATAACACCCGCGGCGACAATAAGAACTGCTAAAACCAAAATTACCCGTACAGGGTTACGCAGTCTGGTGCTGAGTCTGAACATGATGTAAAACCTCCTAATATAATGTGAGTGTTAGGTCTGGTCCTGGAGGTGGACAGAACCGTTTATTTTTCATTCCGTGCTTACGTCCTAAAGACACACCTATTAGATAATAAAGTTGCAAAAAAGTTGGGAAAAATGTAATGTGTTGGAAAAAATACGTTGGGTCGAGCGAGCCCTATTCATTCCCCACGTGAAATCCGTTCTACGTGTTCCCGAACAATATGTTCTGGTGATAACCGAATAAATAGCCAGGCACCCGGCACAAGAATCACGAACGCCCCGATGAGAAGATCGTCAATGCGCCCAAAAATAGGAATAAAATCGAAATCAAGCGGATTCACCAAATAGGCGACAGCGAACACAACTGCCAATAATTCGGCAAGGATGAGAATCGCCTTCCGATAGACAGCGACACGTTCATCGACAAACAGCCGCCATGTCAGCTTGACGAAATTTGGGAAATGAAGGAGCAGGCGGAAAAGTCGAAAGGATCCTGGTTTGTTACCGCCGAAGAAAAAAGAATTCATCATAATTTAAAAGTTTACCAAAACCCTTTTTTATCTGCAAATCAATTTTTTAGAGGTTATCGGTTTTCAACATTAATTTGACCGTCACGTTCCTTTTTGGTATACTACCATAAATAGAATAGATCAGATAGAAGGAGAAATTATGGCAACACAAAACTCCCAAGGGCATTCATCACTGTCTGCGAAGCAGATCGCAGCGCAACTTTACACTGTTCGGGAATCTACCAAAACTGAAGCCGACATCGCTGAAACGATGAAAAAGGTGCGGCAACTCGGATACGAGGCGGTGCAATGTTCCGCATTGGGTCCCATCGAACCTGCTGCATTGAAAAACATTGTTGACAGTGAAGGACTCAGCATCATCGCGACACATACGAGTTACGAACGGATGCGGGACGAACCCCAATCCGTTATTGACGAACATCAGTTGTGGGGATGCAAACATGCCGCAATCGGCGGACTTCCGGGCGAATACCGAACGGCGGAAGGATACGTCAGATTTGCGAGGGAAGCATCGGAAGTCGCGGCGCGCCTTGCTGAAGGAGGCTTGACGTTCTCCTATCATAATCATAGTTTTGAGTTGGAGCGTTATAACGGACGCACTGGGTTAGAGATTCTGTATACCGAAAGTGATCCGAATTACTTTAAAAGTGAACTGGATACCTACTGGATTCAGCACGGTGGGGCTGACCCAGCCGCTTGGATTCGTCAGTTAAAGGGGCGCGCCGACATCATCCATCTCAAGGATATGGCGATGCAAGGCTCCACGCAACGCTTCGCGGAAATTGGTGAAGGCAACCTGAATTGGGATGCTATTCTGGACGCTTGTATCTACGCAGAGGTTGAGTGGTATATTATCGAGCAGGACACCTGCTACGAGCGCGATCCGTTTGAAAGTTTAGGCATCAGTCTCAAAAATCTAAAAGAGATGGGTTTTGCCTAACGTATCGCGTTTTTATCTAATAGAGGGCAAGGCTCCGTATGTGATCCGAACATAACAGTGGGATACGGAGGTCTTGCCTTACATCATTAAATGAAAAATCAACGATAGGAAATCAATGAACGCGTCGGATACAGAGGCAAATCTCAAGCAATGCGCAATTTTTTTTGACATTATACAGGAATTTGTGATACAATTAAGACTTGATACAATTAAGACTTGATACAGGTATAAGGAAATTGATGCTACGAACGGGGCGTGGCGCAGCCCGGAAGCGCGCTTGAATGGGGTTCAAGAGGTCGCTGGTTCGAATCCAGTCGCCCCGATCTCTGAATATGCAATATCGTCTTAGAAGTGGTATATCGTGCAATAAATCGTAAAGAAAGGAGGGAGTTGTAGTAGTGGATAAGTCGTGTATTAATGTTGGCATTTTAGGATGGGGTACTGTCGGCACAGGCGTTTCCAAAATCCTGATGAATCAGAATTCCCTCATCGCCAAAAATAGTGGCACCGAATTATGCCTAAAAAAAATAGCAAAACGAACGTTACCTGCGACGCGGCAAGGTGTTGAACTCCCTGTGGATTGTCTGACAACGGATCCCGCAGCGGTCGTTGACAATCCGGAAATCGATATTGTTGTTGAACTTATCGGCGGTGTCACAACAGCACACTCCCTCATTAAACGCGCGATCCAAAATGGAAAACACGTCGTCACAGCAAACAAAGCCCTTCTCGCAGAACACGGGGGAGAACTCTTCCAACTGGCTTCAGAGCACCAAGTCAGTCTCAATTTCGAGGCAAGCACGGCAGGCGGCATTCCGATCATTAAAACCCTACAAGAGAGTTTCGCTGGCAACCAGATCCACTCCCTTTACGGTATTGTGAACGGGACGTGTAACTATATGTTGACCGAAATGCACGAGCGGGCTGTAGACTTTTCAGATGTACTCAAAGTCGCACAGGACAAGGGATACGCCGAAGCCGATCCAACGCTTGACGTTGAAGGAATTGATGCCGCACAAAAACTCATTCTCCTGATCGCCCTCGCCTATCGGAGCAATATTTCACTATCGCAATTCCATGTTGAGGGTATTACGGAGATCACCCAGAAAGAGATTCAATACGCTCGCGAGTTGGGTTACATCATTAAACTCCTCGCAATCGCAAAACTCACCGATGGAAATCGTGTGGAAGCACGTGTGCATCCGACACTGGTGCCAGAGCGGAGTTTGTTAGCGAATGTCGGTGGTGCATTCAACGCGGTTTGTGTTATCGGTGATGCGGTCGGCCCAACCCTCTTTTATGGACAGGGTGCTGGAGAGATGCCAACCGCAAGTGCTGTTGTCGCTGACATTATTGATGCCGCGAAGTCTGTGCAGCAAGGCGTAAGCACTCCGATTTCACGGGCATGGCTTGCAGGGACACAGGCGGAAGTTGGTGTATGTCCTATTGACGATATTGAGACGCGGTATTACATCCGTTTTGTGGTTGCTGACCGACCCGGCGTTCTCGCAAAGATCGGGACAATTTTGGGGAACTGGCAGATTAGCATCGCCTCTGTCATCCAAAAGGATCCGCACGGCATGGAGACCGTGTCCCTCGTAATGTTGACCCACAAGGCACAAGAGAAAAACATGAAAGCCGCGCTCGCAGAGATTTATACGCTTGAAGATGTAAAGGACGAGGCACAACTCATTAGGATCGAAGAGGAAGTCGATTTTTAAGGTGTGTTAAGATTTAGAATATAGAACCGCCAGTGTGTCTTATCCCTTTTGGGGGTTTGATTATCACGGAAACCCGGTAAATTTGAAGACGGTGTCTCATAGGTGCTTGAGGTAAAATTTGATATGAAGGAAGGCGTGAAAGATACTTTAGTGTTCAATGTGAAAGACCTTCGACACGAGGACTTCAAAGAATACGAAGCACTTGTCCCGTCTGAGTCCCTCGGTTTGACTTACGAAGAGGTAGAATTTATTAAGCCCTTGTCATGCAACGTCGGTCTCTTTCGCCAAGGTGGCGATAATATCTATATAACGACCGATGTTGATGCGACTGTTTTGGTGGAGTGTCGACGCTGTATCAATCCCTTTGAGGTGGACATAGCAACGACACTTGGCTTGCTATTTTCTATTGGGGATACATCGTCAGAAACGGATGAAGATGATGAACGATACTACGATGGGGAAACGTTAGATATTTCAGAAGATGTCCGGCGGGCACTTGTTCTTGAAATACCAACGTGGGCGCTCTGCTCCGAAACGTGTAAAGGTTTATGTCCAGAGTGTGGGACGAATCTGAACATGACGGAATGCTCCTGTGAAATGACGGATGAGCCATCGCTCCCTACCTCTAATTCCTTGAGCGCGCAACTTGCAAGCGCGTTTTCCAAAGCCGGTTCTCTTAAAAATACTGGAAACAGTTGAAATTAGAATAAATACTTGAAATGTACGCGTGATTCATTGATCGCGATTTTGTAACGTAAAGGAGACAACCCATGGCGCATCCAAAACGGAGAACGTCAAAATCGAAAAAAAGAATGCGGCGGAGCCATAACGCGCTCCATGAAAAAACTTTAAGTGTCTGTTCATACTGCGGAGAGACGATTATTTCTCACCAAGTCTGTTCCGAATGTGGGCATTACAATGGACGTCCCGTATTAAAATCTGCGGATGAAGCGTAGGTACTGGTTCGTTAGAAACCAACGGTGGTATATTTTTGACACGTTTTGATACGTCCATTTCAACATAGGAAATCTGCAACGGTGCCTTAGAACGCCAGTGCGTGTTTTTGCTTGGGATTTCCCCAAGGAAACTGCACCTACGAGAGAAACATAATGACGCAACTTCGATATGCAACCATTACTGGGACAGGATCCTACCTCCCCGATCGGGTTGTCACCAATTTTGACCTTGAGAAAATGGTCGATACAAGCGATGAATGGATTCGTCAACGGACAGGGATCGCTGAGAGACGCATCGCTGAAGATGATGTAGCAACCTCTGATCTTTGTATACATGCTGCGCGATGGGCTATCAAAAACGCGCAAATTGATCCACTTGATATTGAGATGATTCTTGTTGCTACTGTGACTCCCGATAGGTTTTTTCCTTCAACAGCGTGCTATGTTCAGAAAGGTATCGGTGCGAAGAATGCCGCCGCAATGGATCTATCTGCTGCGTGTGCTGGCTTCCTTTATGGACTGGATTTAGCTGACGGACTGGTCAGATCTGGACGATACAACACTATTCTTGTCATCGGTGGCGAAATTTTTAACACAATTGTTGATTGGAACGATAGAAGTACATGTGTCCTTTTTGGAGATGGTGCTGGTGCGGCTGTTGTCCAAGCTACGGATGAACCTAAAGGTATCCTCGCATCTTATATCGGATCGGATGGAGATTACGCTGACGTTGACCTCTTGGGTATTCCCGCAGGGGGTTCCAGAATGTCAATCACTCAAGAGGCGATTGACCAGAAGTTAGACAAAATTCAGATGAACGGGAGAGAAGTCTTCAAATTAGGTGTCCGCCTTATGCCCGAAGCTGCGCAACGTGTGCTCCGTCAAGCAGACGTGAGTATTGAAGATATTGATCTGTTAATCCCACATCAAGCGAACCTCCGCATCATTGAGGCGGTTGGCGATAGACTCGGCATGCCACGAGAGAAAGTTTATATCAACGTTGATAAATACGGTAATACCTCCGCGGCAACAGTGATCATCGCGTTAGACGAAGCGATTCGTGAGGGACGCGCAAAGCCAGGGGATCTACTGCTGTTTGTGACTTTTGGCGCGGGGTTGACATGGGGAAGCACACTCCTACGATTATAGTTTTCAGTCTTCGGTGGTCAGCTAAAGAAGGTTCTCATGCGATCACACCCCTCTTCTACCGACAACTGATAACTCTTAACTCTGATAACTGATGACTGATAACCGTTTGGCATTTATTTTTCCAGGGCAAGGTTCACAACAGGTAGGCATGGGAGCGGAACTGGCACAGACTTACCCAGCTGCCGATGCTGTTTTTCAGGAGGCAGATGCAGTCCTCGGACGGGCGTTGCGGCGACTCTGTTTTGAAGGACCCGAAGCGGACTTAAAGCAGACCGAAAACACGCAACTGGCGATTTTGACCTGTAGTGTGGCAGCCTTGCAGGTCCTAAAGGAATACGGTGTCGTGCCGAGCGCGGTCGCCGGACACAGTTTGGGAGAGTATTCCGCACTCGTAGCGGCAGGAGTGATCGACTTTGAAGACGCACTGCATTTGGTGCACGCACGAGCGAGTTTCATGGCGGAAGCTGGAAACACACAACAGGGCACAATGGCGGCGATCCTCGGGATGGAAACGGAGCGTCTGCAAGTGCTTTGTAACATGGCTGAAGGTGTTGTGAGCATCGCTAATTACAACTGTCCCGGACAACTGGTAATCTCTGGAGAAGTCAAAGCAGTTAACCACGTCCTCGACCTTGCTAAAGCCGAAATTGGGGCGAGACGGTGTCGTCTGTTGCCAGTCAGTGGGGCGTTTCATTCGCCACTCATGGCACCCGCGCAGCAGAAATTCGCAGTACCCCTCGAATCGGTGACGATGCAACCACCGCAAGTCGATGTTGCGATGAACGTAACGGGCGAGTTCGCCACAGATGCCGACAATATCAGGTGCCTCCTATTTCAACAGATAACACGACCTGTCCAGTGGGAAAAAACATTGCAGACTCTTGAGAAAACCGGCATTACGCATTTTGTAGAGGTTGGACCGGGCAAAGTTTTGTCCGGTTTGGTGAAGCGGACCTTGCCAGAAAGTAGTACTATGAACGTTGAAGATATTGGGACGCTCTCTCTTGTGACAAATGAACACGGAAGTGATAAATAAAAAATGAGTGAAACAACGGAACAAAATGCCTTTAGAGCAGATGTGTTGAGTGGCAAAACCGCAATCGTTACAGGTGCATCGCGAGGGATTGGCGCAGCGATTGCACAAAGGCTCTGCGAAGCCGGAGCAAATGTTGTTCTCTGTTCTCGTTCTACTGAGGCAGTTGGACAGATCGCTGATACACTGCAGGGGAAAGGCTATACTGTCCTCTCAATGGCTGCTGACATCTCCGAAAGGGCGGATGTTGACACGCTTATTAAAAAGACGACTTCGCAGTTTTCACAAATCGATATTCTTGTGAACAACGCTGGGATTACCCGGGATATGTTGCTCATGCGCCTCAAGGATGAGGACTGGAACGCTGTATTACAGACAAATTTGACCGGCACGATGTACTGCACCCGCGCAGTCCTCCGTCCTATGATACGTCAGAAAAGCGGACGAATTATCAATATTTCGTCGATTGTTGGGTTAACAGGAAATGCAGGACAGGCGAATTATGCTGCGGCGAAAGCGGGCATCATCGGTTTCACAAAGGCTATCGCGAAAGAGGTCGGGGCCCGTGGTATCACGGTCAATGCTATCGCCCCTGGCTTTATCACGACAGATATGACAGCACAAATACCGGAACAGAATCAGCAGCAACTGCTTGAACTGATTCCGTTACGGGAGTTTGGGCATCCAGAGGATGTGGCAGATGCCGTCTGTTTTTTGGCATCGGATGCCGCACGCTATATCACCGGCCAAACGCTTCAGGTTGACGGTGGCATGGTGATGTAATTCAAGTGGACTTGGGACTTCCCAAGGTACCTAATACTAAGCCTGAAACGTAGTGAAAGGCGACGCTGCACGGAGGCACGTGAAGGTCCCGAACCTACGTTACTTAACCGCAAGGAAAATTAAAAATATGGCAACAAACCAAGAACGCCTCATCGAAATTATCGCGAAACAACTCGGTGTCGAAGAAGATAATGTTACCCCAGATGCCTCCTTTATGGAAGACTTGGGTGCTGATTCACTTGATACTGTTGAGCTGGTCATGGCACTTGAAGAGGAATTCGACATCGAAATCCCAGACAGTGATGCAGAGAAAATTCAGACTGTTCAAGATGCCCTGAGTTACCTGGACGAACACGTGTAGGTTAAGGTATATCGTTTATCAGTTGTCGATCTTCAGTCTTCGGTCGTCAGTTAAAGAAGGATTTGATTGCATCAGAACCTTCTTTTAACCGATAACTGATGACTGACAACTATTCTACAAAAAAGGATCGGTCTCGTGGAGCGTGTAGTTATTACAGGAATCGGCGTTGTCAATGCAATTGGCAATACGAAAGAAGAATATTGGGATGCGCTTGCTATCGGTAAAAACGGAATCGGACCTTTAACCTATTTTGATGCCTCTGAGCATCGCACCCAAATCGCCGGAGAGGTTAAGAATTTTCAAGCGGAACAGTATCTGGACCGTCGCGCTGCGTCCAGGTTACCGCTGTTCATTCAGTACGCACTTGCCGCCTCAATTATGGCACACGAAGATGCGGGTTTGGAACTCGAAACGGTGGATCCTTACCGGGCAGGGGTCCAAATGGGTTCAGGGATTGGCGGCATCGGTGTCCTTGAAGATAATGCTAAAATCCTCGCAGAAAGAGGAGCGAAGCGCGTGAGTCCATTCCTTGTTCCCTACATGATTATTAACATGGCGGCAGGGCAGGTCTCAATCCATTTTAACCTCAAGGGTCCTAATTCTACGTCCGTCACTGCCTGCGCAAGTGCGAACCACTCTATGGGTGATTCGTTTCGTATCATTCAACGGGGTGAAGCAGATGTCATGTTTACGGGTGGAACGGAATCGGCAATTACGCCTTTAGCGTTTGCTGGGTTCTGTTCAATGCGTGCTATGTCTGCTCGAAATCATGAACCTGAACGCGCCTCGCGCCCGTTTACAAAGGACCGGGATGGCTTTGTCATGGGCGATGGTGCGGGGGTCCTGATTCTCGAATCGCTATCACACGCTAAAAAGCGCGGTGCCTATATCTACGCGGAAATGGTCGGCTACGGAATGACCTCGGACGCGCACGATATGGTAAGTCCCCCCGAAAACGGTGAAGGGGCAGTGAAAGCGATGGAATTTGCACTCCGAGATGCCAACCTACCACTGGATGCCGTCGATTATATCAACGCCCACGGCACCTCAACACCGATTGGCGATATTGCCGAAACAAACGCCGTTAAAACCCTCTTCGGCGAACACGCCTACAACATTCCTGTCAGTTCTACCAAATCCATGGTCGGTCATCTGCTCGGTGCCGCCGGAGCCGTAGAACTCATTGCCTGCTTAGGCGGGATGGAAAAAGGCTTCCTGCCACCAACGATCAACTACGATATGCCGGACGAAGCCTGCGACTTGGACTATGTTCCAAACGAAAGTCGCGATGCAACGATTGATGTCGCACTCTCTAACGCGTTCGGTTTCGGTGGACACAACACCTCTATCGCCATCCGCAAATTTTCAGATTAGCAGTATCCGTCCGTTTGGACGCGCCTCAGAGACTCCATGTACGCAGCTTACATCGGCTTCGGAAGCAACATCGGCGATCGTCTGGTCCATATCCAAAATGCCATCAATACCCTATCAAAAACGGAGGGAATCACCTTAAAAAAGATTTCCTCCATTTACACAACTGACCCCGTTGGTTATGAAGCACAAGCACAGTTTCTGAACGGTGTCGCCGCTATCCAAACCTCCCTTTCTCCCCTCTCTTTGCTACATACCTTAAAAGACCTTGAGACCACTATTGGCAGAAAACACCGTATTCGTTGGGGTCCGAGAGAAATTGACTTGGACATATTAATCTACGGAGATTTGTGCGTCCAAACAGAGAAACTCGTCATTCCGCATCCAGAGATGCATCGCCGCGGTTTTGTGTTGGTCCCGTTAGCGGAAATCGCGCCGAACCTCGTGCACCCAGTCTTTCAGGAGTCTATTCAAACCCTCCTCAGTCGCCTTGAAGATGACATATCCGTTCTAAGGAAAGAAGATTGTATTTTATAGACTTTCACGCTGAAATCTGATATAATTTCTGCAACCCCCTATCGGACAGTGTCTCCTCTTTGCCTATCTTGAGCAGTTTGTCCAAAAGACTGTTCAAACCCGCCTCAATCGCCTTGAAAAACTTGCAATTTTCTCTCAATTATAGTATAATTTCTAAATGCGTGAGTCCGAAGATACATAGACATAATACACCAGTAATTACAAGTGCCACAGGAATTTAAGGAAAACTTTACAAAAGATGAACATCCATGAATACCAAGCCAGACGCATCTTAGAATCCTATGGTGTCAATACGCTACCGGGTAAGGTCGCCGAAACGCCAGAGGAAGCCGAAGCAATCGCACAGGAACTCAATTGCCCAAAATACGTTATTAAGGCACAAATACATGCTGGAGGTCGCGGGAAAGGCGGCGGTGTCAAACTCGCGGATTCAACCGCCGAAGTCAAACAGCACGCAGATGCTATTCTCGGAATGCAACTGGTGACGCCCCAGACCGGTCCCGAAGGGAAACTTGTTCGTAAAGTACTCATTGCCGAAGCTGCAGAAATAGAGAAAGAGTTCTACCTCGCCATTTTACTGGATCGAGAAACATCCCGACTCACTTTAATCGGAAGCGAAGAGGGGGGTGTTAACATTGAGGAAGTTGCGGCACAAACCCCTGAAAAAATTATTAGAGCGGAGGTGCATCCAGCCTTCGGGTTAACTGAGTTCCAAGCACGGGAGTTTGCATACAAACTCATCACCGATGTAGACTACCGTTCGGTTATCCCTAACGCCACCCAATTGATTTTGTCGCTTTACAGTGCGTTTATTGCGTGCGATTGTTCGTTGGTAGAGATTAATCCCTTGGCTATTGTAAAAACGGAGGACGCATTAGACATTGTCGCACTCGATTCCAAGGTAAACCTTGATGACAATTCACTCTGGCGACATTCCGATATAGCTGAGATGCGTGATCCGCACGAAGAAGATCCGAGTGAATTAGAAGCAAGCGAATCGGGTTTAAGTTACATCCGTCTCGATGGTGATATCGGTTGCATGGTGAACGGTGCGGGACTCGCTATGGCAACGATGGATATCATCAAACAGAACGGCGGCGAACCGGCGAATTTCCTTGATGTCGGTGGTGGTGCATCTGTAGAAGCGGTTACACACGCTTTCCGTCTCATCCTCGCAGACGATAATGTGAAGGCGGTTCTCGTGAACATCTTTGGTGGCATTATGAAATGCGACACAATCGCAAACGGCATCGTTGAAGCCGCAAAACAGGTCGAACTCAACGTTCCGCTTGTGGTTCGATTAGAAGGAACGAATGTCGAGCTTGGAAAACAGATCATTGCCGAATCGGATTTGAATGTTCAACAAGCCGAAGGACTCTCTGAAGCGGCGCAACTATCAGTAAAAGCGGCGAACCCCGCATAAAAATAGCAGTCAGCAGCCACACGCAGCGATCCTTGAGGGTGTTCTTTCTTTGACGAATTGATCTTTAATTGCTGCTGAGAATAGCCGAAAATCCGCGCGAAGCGAAGGGGCGCGCAGCCCAGAGGTCCGTAAATTAAAAAATGGAAAAACTTGAATTAAAGGACATAGACGTTAGTGGGAAACGCGTTCTTGTGCGGGTGGACTTCAATGTTCCAATGAGAGATGGAAAGATTACAGATGAAACCCGTATTACCGCTGCTTTGCCGACGCTTTTAGCACTCATCAACGCCGATGCCAAAATTATCCTTGTAACACATTTAGGTAGACCCGAGGTAGGTTCGGCAGCTAACCGGAAGGTGCTTTCAACTGAACCAATCGCTGTAGCTCTCAGCCGTAAACTCGGCACACGCGTCGGGCATGTCAACGATTGTATCGGCGAGTCGGCGCAAACTGCCGTTGCGTCAATGCGTAACGGAGAAGTTCTGATCCTTGAGAACGTCCGATTCTATGCCGAGGAAACTGCAAACGACCCCGCATTCGCAGCACAACTTGCTGCATTGGCGGATGTCTATGTAAATGATGCATTCGGGACAGCACATCGTGCCCACGCCTCAACGGAGGGGGTAACCCACTATCTCAGTCCGTGTGCCGCTGGACTTTTGATGGCACGCGAAATCTATTATCTCAGCACTACCCTTGAAGAGCCTGCACGTCCATACATCGCTATCCTCGGTGGCGCGAAAATTTCCGATAAAATCACGCTGATCGAGAACCTCCTTGGAAAAGTTGATAAACTTCTTATCGGTGGCGGTATGGCATATACATTTTTGTCGGCGTTGGGATTCACTGTTGGGAACTCAATTGTCGAAACTGAAAAACTTGACGTTGCAAAATCGTTAGTCGAAAGGGAAGACTTCTCGGATTCCGTCCTACTACCCATCGACCATGTCGTGGGTAAAGCCTTTGACCCTGAAACCGAATCGCAGATTGTGGGCGAAAGAGATATACCGGAAGGCTGGCAAGGATTGGATATTGGTCCCGAAACTGTCTCGGCTTTTGGTGGACAGGTCGCAACAGCAAAAACCGTTGTGTGGAACGGACCCTTAGGGGTCTATGAATTTGAAAAGTTCGCACAGGGCACGATTTCGGTCGCAAAGCAGATTGCCGATTCAGAATCGGTGAGTATTATTGGGGGTGGAGACTGTGTCGCGGCGATACAACAAGCCGGGGTCGCAGATCGAATGACGCATATCTCAACGGGAGGCGGTGCCTCCTTGGAGTTCTTAGAAGGGAAACTGCTACCCGGGATTGTTGCTTTAACAGATTTTTGAGAAACCATTCATAATCCAAAGGCAGTTAGAATTAACCAAAAACCATTGCGAAACGAAATTATGCCTTAAATGGCATAATTTGTCTTTGCTTTACATTTGGAGCAATGCCCAGAGGCACATAATTAAAAAAATGTTTGATAAAATAGTTCCCCGTAGTGAAGACTACGCAAAATGGTATACGCAGGTCATCCGTCAAGCCGAGATGGCTGACTACGCTCCCGTCCGAGGGTGTATGGTCGTCCGTCCTTACGGCTACGCGCTCTGGGAGAATGTCAAAGAACAATTGGATACCCGGTTCAAAGAAACGGGACACCAAAACGCCGCCTTTCCGCTCTTCATTCCGATGAGTTTCATCGAAAAAGAAGCGGAGCATGTTGAGGGTTTTAAGCCAGAACTCGCTATCGTCACGCACGGCGGCGGAAAAAAGTTGGAAGAACCGCTTGTCGTCCGCCCAACATCTGAGACGATTATCGGCTACATGTATAGTCAGTGGATCCAGTCCTATCGAGATTTACCGGTACTTATCAATCAATGGGCAAACGTGGTCCGATGGGAATTGCGGCCTCGCCTTTTCCTCAGGACGATGGAATTCTTCTGGCAAGAGGGGCATACCGCTCACGCAACGCACGAGGAGGCTGAAGAGGAAACCCTACGCATTCTGGACCTCTATGCCGATTTTGCAATCAATGAAGCTGCTATACCTGTCATTCCCGGACGCAAGAGTGACAGTGAGAAGTTTCCGGGCGCGCTAACCTCTTATACCATCGAAGCAATGATGGGTGATAAACGCGCACTTCAAGCTGGGACTTCACACGATTTGGGACAGAACTTCGCCAAGGCTTTCGATATTCAGTATCTCGATGCAAACCAGAAACAGCAGCACTGCTGGACAACCAGCTGGGGTGTGAGCACCCGAATGATCGGTGCGATTATCATGGCCCACGGAGACGACCAAGGGTTAGTTCTGCCCCCAAGACTCGCACCCACGCAGCTCGTCATTGTGCCAATCGTTCCTAAAAATAAAGACAGTGATAAGCAAGCCGTTATGCAAGCTGTTGATGGCATCTGTGAAACTTTGGGCGGTGTCCGCTACCATGTTGACGATAGACACGACTACTCACCCGGTTGGCGGTTCAACGAATGGGAACTCAAAGGTGTGCCGCTGCGCATAGAGATCGGTCCCCGTGATTTGAGCAAACAGCAAATCGTCCTGGCACGACGCGATATACCGGGCAAGGAAGGCAAAATATTTGTGCCAATTGACAGGGCTGCAGAGACGGTAAAGCAGATGCTTGAGACTATTCAAGCCGATATGCTCAAACGGGCAACAGATTTCCGCGATGCGAATACCTTTAAGCCTGACACCTACGACGCGTTTAAAGAGGTTATCGAAAATGGGTTCGCATACGCACGCTGGTGTGGGGACGCCGCCTGTGAAGATCAAGTCAGGGAGGAAACACAAGCGACTATCCGATGTCTCCCGATGGAGCAACCCGGTGGAGATGGCGAATGTATTGTTTGTGGTAAACCTGCGAAAGACATCGCTGTCTTTGCTCGAGCATATTAGAATAGTTATCAGTTGTCAGTGCGGGTTGCTACGCAACCCTTTCAGGTGTCAGTGAAGAGTCGGTGTGATTCAGTCAAAAACCCCTTTAACCGACAACTGAAAACTGACAACCGACGACTCTTAAAACCGAAAACCGAAAACTAAAAAAATATGAGCATACTCGTTAATAAAAATACAAAAGTCCTCGTTCAGGGCATCACAGGTCGTTCTGGACGCTTTCACACAGAGCAGTGCGCAGCTTACGGCACCCAGATTGTTGCAGGCGCGGTCCCCGGTAGAGGTGGATCTGATGTGAATGGTATCCCTGTGTATGACACTGTGGCAGAGGGAGTTGCAGCAACAGGCGCGGATACCTCGTTGGTCTTTGTCCCCGCACGCTTCAACGCCGCGGATTCTGTCATGGAAGCGGCAGAAGCAGGTGTCGAACTGATTGTCTGTATCTCCGAGCACATTCCTGTTCTTGACATGGTCAAAGCAAAGGCGTATCTTCAAGGAAAGTCGACCCGATTAATCGGACCGAACTGTCCAGGGGTCATCACACCCGGTGAATGCAAAATCGGCGTTATGCCCGAGTTTGCCTATACACCCGGCAGCGTTGGGATTGTCTCCCGAAGCGGCACCTTGACTTACGAAGCTGCATATCAACTGAAGCGACTCGGTATTGGGCAGTCCACCTGCGTCGGTATTGGCGGCGATCCGGTGATTGGAACAAACTTCGTTGATGTTCTCAAACTTTTTGAGGCGGATGACGATACACACGCTGTTGTCTTAATAGGTGAAATCGGGGGAACGGCTGAGGAAAAAGCCGCACAGTTTGTAAAGGACGAAATGACGAAGCCTGTTATCGGTTTTATTGCTGGGCAGACCGCGCCACCCGGAAAGCGAATGGGGCACGCGGGAGCAATCATCTCCGGTGGGCAAGGCACTGCCGCCGATAAAATTCAGGCACTCAAGGATGCTGGCGTCGCTGTTGCTGATAGCCTCACCACTATTGGAGAAACCGTTTCAGAGGCGTTGGCTTAATTTATTTATCCAATCCACCTGACCGAACGGCAAGGTAAAATTAAAAAATGAAGAAGGACATCGCTTACCTGCACGCCAAAAAACAGAAACGGCAACCGATTACAGTGCTGACCTGTTACGACTATCCGACCGCTTGTATGCAAGACGAAGCCGGTATTGACATCGTTTTTGTCGGCGACAGCGTTGGAACCAATGTTCTCGGCTATAAAAACGAGACAGAGGTGACGATGGGAGATATGCGTCACCATCTCAAAGCAGTGCGCCGCGGTGTCACAGATGCCTATCTCCTCGTTGATATGCCCTATGCCGCAGACCGCGATGTGACGCAAGCCATCACCAATGCAAAAACCTTTATATCCGAGGGAGCAGACGGTGTTAAATTGGAAGGCGGTCCAGAAAAGGTCCCTGTTGTTTCTGCACTCACCGAACACGGTATAGACACCTGTGCACACATCGGTCACAATCCGCAAATCCACGGGACCAAGGCATCAACCCACGGAAAAACCTTTGCTAAAGCGAAACGCCTCATTGAAGCAGCAGCAGCACTCGCGGACGCTGGCGCGAAACTCATTGTCCTCGAGAAAATCACTGAAGAAGTAAGTCAGATCATAACGGATACCCTCAATATTCCAACCATCGGTATTGGGGCAGGTCGATTCTGTGACGGGCAAGTGCTCGTTATTAATGATATATTGGGCATAGGTCCACCACTCAAACACGCCAAACGCTATCAAGATTACAGCCAGTTGACGTTTGAGGCAATCTGTCAGTATAAGGAAGAGGTAGCGAGCGGTGCATTTCCTACAGACGCGAACACCTCACACATCCCACCCGATAAATTTGCGCGACTGCAAAAGTGGCTAAAATCAACACACTAAGTTGCGTGTTCATACGTTAGATAACTATATGCTGCCGCCTCAACGACGCGTGTGCCTTTTAACCGCACGGGTTCCTTGAAAAAGGGAGCATCTAACACCCATGTGTGATATTCGCCTTGTTCGCCGCAAGCATCAACGGGTAACCGCTCCAGTTCTGAAATGAGTTCCGCATCTAAATATCTACCGGCAATAGTCGGCACAAAAAACTTTTTGTAAGCAAGCGAACAGATCACTTCAAATTTCTCAGAGACAAGAGTGTCCAGTATCGCGTGCCGGTCTAACTCCCACAGCGGTTTATAAACACCTGCCAGATTTGTCGCAACACTCTCAATCCAATTCGGCATCCCGTCTACAGTAGAAATATCTCCTGTGATTAAGACTTCAATTCCACTATCTCTAAGGACTCGAATTTGTTGGCGATAACTGGATCGATAGGGTTCAGCAATAGGCATGAACGCAATTGGGATCCCGATCTTTCGCGCTTGTAGTTCCATAAGTGGTGTTGGGTGTGCGTAGAATTGCCGGTCCTCCGCTGGAACGAAACAGACAAGTCTCCTTATATCGTAAAGATTTAAGGAGACTTGAAGCGCGAGGGCAGAATCTTTCCCACCCGTCCACAGGACTGCTGCTTTCATCGAATTATGTTTCCAGAGGCACTACGTCGGCATAGACGTAAGTGGGTGAGGTATTGCGGCTTGAGTGAATCTTGTCATTGCTGTCTTTCTTAGAAACAATATCTCTCTGGACAACTTTACCCGGTTTCGCGGCAACAGGCGAACTAAACATCGGTCCATCAACAACACATGTATGGAACTCACCGTTTTCACCGAGCGGATCCACCCCATCGGGTAAATCGGCAAGGAGTTCGGCATCGAACCAGCGTCCTGCGAAATCGGCAGGAACCTTGGTCGGATTGAGAGCGGTAATAATGGCACGCATGCCGGAAGTGATCATTTTTTCAGCGAGTTGTGTTGTGTTTTCTCCCCATACCGGAAAAATTGGCGTAAAGCCAGTTCCACGTAATTTGTCTTCTCGGTATTCACGGATGTCTTCTAAGAACAGATCCCCAAAGGCGAAATGCGATGTCCCTTGATGTTCGGGTAACGCTTCCACTTCAGCGAGAAATTTTCGCATCGCCTCTTCATAGATCGCATTGGAACAGGGATAGGGGATCGGTATTTCATACAATGGCACTCCCAGTTTCTCCGCTTGCTGTTTTAGCACCCATGCCGGCGTGGAGTGGATGGAGACGCGATCAAATGTCTTTGTGACAGTCGTAAAAATACCTCGCACATCGTAGCGTTCCGGCTTCTGACGGAGTGTATGAAGTGCCCATGCAGAATCTTTGCCCGAGGACCAAGAAACAAAGACCGGGACAGGGGTCGTGTTGTTCGTCTGTTTTGTCATATTTAAACCTTTCTATTTTTAAGCCCACGTCTACAATGCCAAAAAGTTGGAGAGTAAACTCTTGCCAGCAGCTGTCAAAATCGACTCTGGATGGAACTGCACGCCCCAAATAGGTAGCGTTTTATGCCGAAGTCCCATGATTTCATCCTGATCCGTCCAAGCGGTGATCTCAAGGCAATCTGGCAATGTATCCCTTTTTACGATCAGTGAATGGTAGCGCGTGGCTTCGAATGGGTTATCCAATCCTTCAAAAAGTTCAACCTCATTATGTTCAATCATAGAGGTTTTACCGTGCATCAACCGATCTGCTCTAACCACATCACCGCCAAATACGTCCCCGATGCACTGGTGACCGAGACAGACCCCCAAAATTGGAACTTTGCCAGCGAAGTGCTTTATCGTCTCGTTAGATATACCGGCTTCTTTCGGCGTGCAAGGACCCGGTGAGATGACAATCCGTTCAGGTGCGAGGGCATCTAACGCGTCCAATCCTATTTTCCGACTCCGATGCACCTCCAATTCAGCACCGAGTTCACCCAAATACTGCACCAAATTATAGGTGAAGGAGTCGTAGTTATCAATCATCAAGACCATATTTTTAATTTTCCTTGCGGTTCGGTAAGACGGATTGGGTAAACAACGTTTATCGCCGTATATCCGCCCTCCAAGTGTAAAGCAAAGACAAATTATGCCATTTAAGGAGAACCTAATTTCATTACGGGTTACGCGCTTTGGAAACGAAGAAGAAAGCCATCTTTTTTTATTCCTTTCGGAAGGTTTAGTTCACAACCAACAAAAATCGACGGCTATTCCTCACAATAAGAAACCTTGTTCTGCCAAGGCAATGGCACTGAGCATCGCTCGCGCTTTACTCATGGTTTCGTAATACTCGGTTTCAGGTACTGAATCCGCAACGACACCACCACCTGCTTGCACATAAGCGGTGTTATCTTTAATAACCGCGGTTCGGATCGTAATTGCTGTGTCCGCACTGCCAGAGAAACTGAAATACCCCACCGTTCCGCCGTACGTGCCGCGGCGCGTCGGTTCGAGTTCGTCAATGATTTCCATCGCACGTATCTTCGGTGCACCGGAGAGGGTTCCAGCGGGGAGGCACGCTCGCAGCACATCAAAAGCCGTAAGATCCTCGCGTAAGCGTCCAATGACGTGTGAAACGATGTGCATCACGTGTGAAAAACGCTCGACTATCATGAGGTTGGTCACCTCAACAGTGTGATATTCACAGACCCGACCGAGGTCGTTCCGTCCTAAATCAACGAGCATAACGTGCTCCGCCCGTTCCTTCGGATCGGAGAGAAGTGTCTGCTCTAACTCGGCGTCCTCTTCAGGAGTTGTGCCACGCGGGCGTGTTCCTGCAATCGGAACAGTTTGGACGATGCCATCTTCTACGCGCACCATCATTTCTGGCGATGCCCCGACAATGTCAAAATCATTGAATTTCAGAAAATACATATATGGTGATGGATTAATCATTCGCAATGCTCTATATATCTCGAATGAGTCTACGGACACTGGACAGCTGAATCGCTGCGAAGGCACCACTTGGATAATGTCGCCTGCAGCTATGTATTCTTTCGCGCGTCTGACTGCAGCTTCGTAATCGGATTTCGTAAAATTCGATTCTGGATCGGATATAATTTTGTCATACCGCTCCTGATGTTCACCACTCTTGCTGCGTAAATGTGCTTCGGACGCAGTTGTCAGTTTCTCGACCAATGCCTCAATTTTCGTAAGTGCCTCCGCATAAGCCGCGTCCACGTCTCCATCAATATGCGCGTTCGCCACAACTTGGATTTGATGATTCACATGATCGAATATCAAGAGCGTTTCGGCAATCATGAAGAAGCAGTCGGGAAGCTGCAGTTCGTCTTCGGTATTATCTGGTAATTCCTCGACGAAGCGCACCATGTCATAACTCATATAACCGACCGCACCCCCGTGGAAATTTGGTAACTCTTTGTTCTGAACAGGTCGGTAGTTCTGCATCAACTCCTCAAGAGCACTCAAGGGATCTTCATATTCCTGAACGACGGTTTCGCCTTTTTCCAAATACTCAATCGTAACCTGATGCCCTTTACTATGGAAAAGCACTGAGGGTTGACTCCCCAAAAAAGAGTAACGCGCAAGGTTTTCACCCCCTTCAACGCTTTCAAGTAAGAACGCATAATTACCTGGCATCAGTTTATAAAAAGCAGACACCGGGGTCTCCATATCTGCCAGAATCGATCGGTATACCGGTATCGTGTTTCCTGATTTCGCTTCCTCGCGGAAATCCTCCAATGTAGGATAATACATTTTTCAATTATTCCTTTTAGTCCTCGATTTCGACAATGATTTCAATTATAACCGGCACTCCGAGGGGCAGTTGCGCCGCGCCGATTGAGGAGCGGGCATGTCTACCTTTATCGCCGAATACCGCGACGAAAAAGTCAGACGCACCGTTGACAACCGCGGACTGGTCGGTGAAGTGAGGTGCTGAATTGACAAATCCAACCACTTTGACGATACGCTGGATTCGATCGAGATCGCCGAGTGCGTGTTTGAGGGTACTTAACAAGCAGATCGCTACCTGACGCGCCGATCCATAGCCTCCTTCGATTGTCGCATCGGTGCCGAGTTGACTTTTATGGATGTTCCCTGTGTCTGTTACGGGTCCATGCCCTGACACAAATATGAGATTGCCGACCTGCACGGTTGTGACGTAATTTGCTACGGGAACTGTTGGCGGCGGTAATTGCACACCTAATTCTTCGAGCCGTTGTTCTACTTTCATTTGATGAGTCCTTTTACAAATGGATTAAATGCTAAGGCATCAAGATTCTTTGCGCGACTGCACCAAGGTATCGCCACAGACACGGCTGAAAACCACGCCTGCAGCTGCTGGTACTTTTCTTTTTTATATCCAGATCCATAGGTGAACTTAATCAAACGATTCCCAAGCGAATGCTAAGGTATGAAATCGGGCTTACAAGGTTACCCTTCCACAACTTGGAGGTTAGTAAACGGCATCTTCGTCGAAAATCTTTTCACCTACGATCTGCGTTGACTCTCCGTCGGGGGAAACTTCTCGAAAGAAGCAGGAGCGATAACCGACATGGCACGCCGCCACTTTCTGCTCAACCTTTATGAGCAGGGCATCACCATCACAATCTATGGCAATAGATTTAACCGTCTGCGTATGCCCTGAAGTCTCCCCCTTTCTCCACAACTTTTGGCGGGAACGGCTCCAGAAGCAGACGCGCCCTGTATGCAGCGTTTCCTTTATCGCTTCTGCGTTCATATAGCCTACCATCAGGATTTCGTTGTTTGTGTGATCTTGAATGACTGATGCGACTAAACCATCGCGATCATACTTAATTTCCGATAAAATTTTCATTTTTTAAATTTTCCTTGCGGTTAACTGTTGTAGGTTAGGGATTTAGCGTTCCTCTCTCGAATCCGCTCTCCATTACATTACGAGCTACATGCTTGGGATTTACTTTTGCGGAATCCTTCAGCAAGCATCAGGAATCGAAGTGTTTTTGATAGGGTGTTTCCCCCGCCTACAGCCAATACTATGGGTTAATCTGTGAACTTTGCAAAAAAAATACCTTATGCCGCCGGGGTCGGTGTGCATAAGGCTTCAACAGGACTTAAAAATAAAAAATGACGATTTTCAATATCTATTTCAGTTATCCGTTTGAACGCACACTCCCCCACAAGCCATTGGATTGCCACCAATGCCAATGGTTAGATATGCTATGCAAGCTGGAGTGTGAATCTAAAAATGTCATTTTTTTCGCTTCTCAACAACGGGTGATAACTGCCAAATTTTTTGGGATGTATCCACGCTTGATGTTAATAATACCACATCTCTTTTGCATTGTCAAATTTTTTATTAAAAAATATTTGCAAAAAATAGTCCAGCATGATATAATATGTATATTATAATTGAATAAACGAACGGTTCAGGTGCCGAATTACGGAGAATAGGGAAGCGCGGTGAGAATCCGCCACGGCCCCGCCACTGTGAACGATCGCAAGTATCCGCTGAAAACACCACTGTCAAACAATTGATGGGAAGGTCCAGCGGAAGGATCGGAAGTCAGGAGACCTGCCTGAATTGTGTTTCACGTATCTGCTTTCGCGGGAAAGCGGTGGAACGGAACACAGTATCCTGTCAAACCGAAATAGAAATTCCTACATAAGAGATGGAATTCTCTCACACAATTACAGGATATGCTTTACACAGAGTGTCGCTTCCTCCCCTGTCTTTCGAGTGAAAGCAGGGGTTTTTTGTTTCATTACGGAGGTCTTTAATGAACAAAGTTGTAGCGGCGCGGCTTGCACGCGCGTCTAAAAAAGTCGCTCGGTGGCACTTCTCGTGTTATTCACTCCTACTTATCGGTGCGATCCTTTTCACACGCCTCGTGAGTCCTACCTTTGGACAAACAGAGGACCCAAACGCGGCGGTTGTCATAAATGCCTTAACGCATCCCGATCTGGGCATTGTCGCCTCACTTTCACTCATCAATCTGATGGAACCCAATGAGAGACGGGCTGTTGACAATGAAATACTCCGTGTCGGCTTTGATCCGATATTGCGGCGACAGGCAATCGGTCTCTCCATTCACGGGCATCTCGCCTATGTCACCAGTTTCAACTTACCCATCACTGGCGAAACAAGTTCCGGCGACAACATCTATATTATTAACTTGGAAGATCGAGAGTTTGTTGGCGAAATTCCAATCCAGGCGGGCACAACGCCGCAGCAGATCGCCTTGGTCAGTGATCAGAAGTTATACGTCACCTGTGCTGCGACGCATGAGGTTCATGTCGTTGACATCGACAATCGCAATGTGACAAAGGTCCTCACCGGTTCCTTCAACAAACCGACGGGTATCACACTCCTCAACGGCAAAGCCTACGTCACGAACCCCGCATGGGAATGGGATCCGATTGCCCGGAAAACAACCTATTACGAGAGCAGTGTCACAGTGATTGATACAGAGACAGACATCATATTAAAGTCTATTCCAGTGCCAACGAACGCAGGAGGGATCCTCAACGATGGCGAATCCACCGTCATTGTTAAAACAACGGGCAATTACAATGATATATCGGGACATCTCGTTCTGATTGACGCAACTACTGATGAGATCATCGAGACGGTTAAACTCGGATTCGCGCCGGGTTCCGCCGCCCTTAATTCAGAAAAACAGTTGTTTATCCAAGGCAGTTGGCAAAACCCCGGTTTGCTCATCTACGATATCGCAGCGCAAAACTGGATCCGTGACGAAGATGACACGATCACCAACTTCAGTAACGATCCAGATACTTCTATCAGTGGTGGACTGACCTTTGCCCCGAATGGAAATCTCTATATTACGCAACCCGATTGGTCGGGCGGTGGACAGGATTTCGTTCGCGTCATGGACGTGGCTGATGCATCTCTCCTGCGATCCTACCGCGTTGGAACCGGTGCTAATAATTTGGGATTCGCAACCATTACACCGCGACGCGAAGACATCAACAATGACGGGTTCATCAACATGAAAGATATGATAATCGCCGGTCGGTTTCTCGGCGACGAAGGTGCCGGAATACGTGCCGATGTCAATGGAGACCAGGTGGTTGATATCCTTGACTTGGTGCTGATCGGTCAGGGACGCTAACCTATCATGCGTAGGTGAGGTTTCTAATGGTCATCGGTCATTGGTTAACTGACAACTATAAAGTAGCGCAGGTCTTATATATCTTGCCGCTGCTCCTTTCTTTACTCAGTTGCGCTGCAACCCCCAAAGAACAACCGATTTCATGGAAGGTCACGTTTTTTTCATTGGGGGCACAGGTGCAATTTGAAACGACAGCACCGATACAACGCCTCAGTGCCTTTAACCCTGACGATGTGAGGGTCGCGCAACTCAACTTTCCTGTGCCGCCTCGGCAGACGGAATCCCTTTATTTTCAATGGAGCGAAGCGGAGACTTATCGGTTTGAGGCGACCTTAACCACTGGGGATATTATCGTTCAAAGTGTGACGGCACCGCGGACATACACACAGGGGAATTTAGAAATTGCTCTTCCTTATGGTGCCGCAGTTGAATCAGATTTGGATAAGGCATCAGGAAACGATCAGAAGGCACTCGTTTTGCATGACAGTGAAATGACTGCCACAGTCCTTGTCACGAACGGGAAGGTCCCCACGACCTTTGATTTGGAACTTTGTCTACCATCAACTGTAGCAGCCCTTCGCTTTCCAGCGGATTGGAAGACAGAAACAATAGAGGGAAGAACTTGCCTCTCTACCACCAGTAGACTGCGTGTCGCATCGGAGGTGTGGTATCGTGAATTAGTGTTGAAAACATCAGCGGCAAACCCCTTGGATAGACAAGAGATTTCAGGCACTGTCCGTTTCACAACAGACACAGGACAGATATGGGAACAACAAGCGACTGTGCAACTGCGGATCGCAACTGTTTCTGAGATCGCTGAACACCTCTCCATCGAATCCATTGAGATGCCTACAGACGCAACGGGAACGGTGGATCCGAAGCAGCGAGAGGATACCATCTACTATCCACGACCTTTATTCAGTTGGCTCCGAACTGCACAGACCAATGCATTCGAGCCAACAACTTATCAGACGGTCCGCCTCCACAACGGCGGTGAAGAAACGATTCACGTGGTTGTGTCTTCAACGAACACGGATACGAAGAGTGGCGAAACTATCTCCTTCCTTGCGCCGCCAGAGACAACGAACGGTGGGATGAATCGGAGTGTAGCGTTCGCGAGTCTACCGGGTGGCACGGTTACAGAAATTCCGTTGCCTATCTATTTTCACCCCGTCTATTTAAGTCAGGGGAAGATAGAACAAGCCGTCCCCGGGGAGTATGAACGGGTCGTTACGGTAAAGGTCTGGGGAAGCGACGCCACGATCCTTCGTGAACAACGTCCATTGCACTTAATCGTTCCAAACCAACAAGCGTTGCTCGTGAGTCTATTGGCAATCATCAGCAGTTGCATCGGTTTCCTAATCGTCTTGCGGTTCCACGAGCGGCTTTTCGCAGGTTTCACAACAAAGCATCTCATTGTGATTGCCTTGTTCAGCACAACGGTTTTCGTGGCAGTGATGGTTCCCTCAACACTGTTCCTTAATTTAATCCGCGCCATTTTAGGTCCAGTCTCTGTCCTGCTGACCGGCTTAATCAACGAGACGCTCTACTACGCTTTACTGACAGCACTGCTGATTTACATCACTGGAGACCCCAAAAACGCTGATACGACTAAGCATGTCCGCGCGAAAGGAAGTGGTATCATCTTGCTTGCCTCTGCGGTGCGCCTGCTTCTCGGTGGTGTAACGTTTGGGCTTTTCACACCGATGGCAATCGTCTATACCGGCACAAGTGTCCTCTTATTGGAAACGGGATTCTTACTGGTGCGGAGTCGCAATTTACTGGCGTGGGCAGTTGTATTGGGCATCTGCGACGCACTTTCTGTTTATGTCGATTTTCAACTTTCTATACTCTTCTATCGGCTTTTCTACGCCGATTGGTATATCGTTCTCCGAATTTTAATAGAGGGGTTCGTCTATACATTTATCGGTGTCCTTCTCGGTGCGCGGTTGGGGAGAGGTTTATGGCGTGTGGCAGAATAGTTTTTTAATTATATCTTGCGGATAAATGGTGTGCTCTGTAACTTGAAAACTTACAATACAAACACAAGGAATATCATAATGAAACGAATTCAATTTTTAAGTCTACTTTGGCTGATTGTTACCTTACCCTTTAACGTCGCAACAGCGGATATGAGTGTCACTTGGGTCAGGACAGGCGTGGTATTTGAAACCGAACACGGCGTAACGCTTGAAACGGAACGCAAAAACGGCGTTGAAAGCGAAATAGGTATCTCATGGGAGACGAGTGGTGCATCCCACGACTTAGCCGAAACATCTGCCATCCACAGACTTGATGCAAACCGTGTTTTTGTTCAATTGGCATGGCAACCGAACCAAAATTACCAATTTTACTTGAATGATAGCGAAACGACGGCAACGTCGCCACTGAAACCTGAACCGTATCTCATCCGCACTCTCGAATTAGATGAACTTTTATCGCTGATGGAAAACCTTCGTCAGCCCGCGAAACCCACAGCACTCGCCTTAGGACACGGAGATACCCCTCCATTAGCAATCGCAACCGATAGCGGACACCTCGCGGTCCTCCAACCGTTGACTGGTGAAATTCTCTGGAAAACTCGCATCTCGGAAGGCTACGTGAGGCGGATAGCGTTCAGTCCGGATAACACACAACTCTACATTGGTGAGCAAGCGGCAGATGGATTTATCTACTGCTACGATCTAACCACCGATAAACCGACACTTCGTTGGAAATACCGCACTGCCGATGACATCGAAACTTCTACGCCGAGTAATCCTGACAGCGTCTACGCGTGGGTAAGCTACCCCGGTCAATCGCGTATACAAGCGTTGGCGAATGGAGACCTTTTGGTGGCGAGCGTGCACTCGTGGACAGAGAATAACACCCCCCTTAAGAAATCCCAACTCTACAGATTCAGTGGGAAAACGGGAGATACTATCTGGAAATGGCCCGGTGAAGGCGCGGTGCCAAAAATAATACGCTGGTTTGACGTAAGTGCTGACGGAAAGACACTCGCACTCCTAACGGATAGTGGGCATAATCTGCAAGGTAGTGCGACGGATGAAAACGATGCTGGTAACGGAAAACTTACTGTTCTCAACGCCGAAGATGGAACAGAAAAGTGGCACATGGATATTGAACCGTTGCGCGACTATTTCGCGCAAGTCACGTTCTGGCGTGGGGTTAGTATGTCTCCCGATGGGAGGTTTATTAACGTAGCAACGGACGATGGTCGTGCCTTTATCTTTGACGTGAATAAGTCGGAACCGATCTGGCAGGAAAACCTTGCGACGCCACTCGAGGTAAGTGGCATCCCTATCATCGCGACGACTGGTACAATCGGTGCGACAGATGCCGCGGCACTCTTTGTTACAGGGGATACCTACATCCCATATCATCTTCGGAAGGGGGCACAAAAGCCATCGGCGGGACATCCGAACGGGATGACGTTGTTTGCCTATTCGTGGGGTGGTGAAAAGAGTTGGCAGTGGAAACTTGAGAATATGCCACAAGGCTTACGCATTGACACGAAGGATCGTTATGCCGTGCTATCGGTTTCCAAGCGAGCACAGGACCCGAATGAGAGTCTGCATGGCGTGTCGGTGTTTGATCTAACAGCAGCGGGTAGTGGCTTGGCGAAATACCTGTACACCTACCGCACAGAGGGGCAACTTCCTTACGACACACTCGCGATAAGTGAAGCGGGTGCGCTGATTGTTGTCGTTGAGATCGCGATCGCAATGTCAGATGAAACCCTTCGTGGAAAGAATCGGGTGCATGTGCTGTATTGATCTGTCCCAAGTACGACCCCGGTAATCTGTTAGATCATAAACTCCTGCGATATAGAATTGCTATAGGTCACCTCTATTTCCCTGTTAGAGATGAAGCAAAAAGTAAGGGGAACAACACCCCTGTTGTTCCCCTGATCGCAACTTCAAAACATTATACAAAAACCCTGAAAACGACTACGCCTGTTTACTGTGACACCGCATTCTGAGCAACCGCATTTTGCGTCGATACAATCACACCTTGCAGTGCCTGAAAATAACTCATTTCAGCCATCTTGATTGCGTGCGTATCTCCGCTTGCGCGTGCCCGTCTGAGTGCCTCCCAACTCAATGCCAGCATCCGGTTCGTTTGCTCTAAAATTCGCCAATCCGTATTCGAAATCATGGAATCCCCCGAAATTTATTTTACGCTATCGGCGGTTTGTTGTTCCGCTCAAACAGCGCATTCAACGCCTCACTCAGCAGGTCTTGAATACTCGTGTCCTTCTCAATCGCGAGCATTTTCAACTGCCGATGCACATCCTTGTCGAAATGCCCAGAAATCATCTTTTTGCCCTGACGGGATGGCGGCACCAGTGGATTCGGTTTCGGTGTCGTCTCAACGGCAACCCCACCCTCGCCTGACAGAATTGCTACTGTTTTCATAATAATGTATGCCTCCATACATGTCCACATGCAAACATGTATACATGTATGAAAGTATATTACGTTAGTTTTAAAAATCAGTTTCAAATGATTAAAAATTTTCTTTTTCGTTCTGATTTCCGTATTTGAATGAGTTTGGGAGATCCCAGAGCCGTCTCAAGATTTCATCTGTCAATCGTTACAATCTGTTGATTTGGTCCCCGTCTGAAAGTCCGTGCCGTGCCGTAGGGGCGAACACAAATGGAAAACAAACGAGACAAATTCAACGAAGGCCCCGACAACGAGCGTCAATTGCAATCCGATTATCTCGCCCAATACACCACCAATCATTGCTCCGAATGGAATCACCCCACCCACGAGCACCCGCCAACTGGCATTGACTCGTCCCAACAGTTCGTCAGGCGTAACCACTTGCCTCAGACTCAGTTGGGTAATACTATAGGCAGTGACCCCCACAGTAAAAAATATCTGTCCCACAATCAATATCGGAATTACCCACATGTCTAGCGTCCCTGTAAATGGGACAAGCCCTAAACCAATACTCTGAAGTAATGGTGCCCCGATAAGCAGGGAACCCTGTTTGTAGCGACGCGCGGCCGGTGCAGTGAGGGTTGCGCCAACAAGCGCCGTAACACCCGCACAGCCCACGATAATTCCTAACCATGTAGGACTAATCAGCAACTCACGTGTCAAATAAAGCAAATACACTGTCGAATGGATCGCGCCCCCAAAACTTGCAATCGCTGGGCCAACTGTTACTGTCCTCAAAATGGGATGAAAGAAAATCGTACGAAGCCCGTCCCTAATGTCACCCCAGATCCCTTGACGTTTCTGAGTGCCAACTTTAATTGACTCTGATGAACGGATGAACAACAAGCAGACACCAGAAGTCAGAGACGAAAGCGCGTTAAATGCTACGGTAAATGGGGCAGTGAAAACCTCAACCAAGATACCTGCGAGCCCAGGACCTACGATTTTTGAAACCGATCTACCTGCTGAAAGTTTTGAATTCGCCTCGATCAGATCTTCTCGATCAACAATCGATGGGAGGAAAGATAGACTGGCAAGTATATAGATCGCTGATAGCGTTCCACTGAAGAAGTTTACGAGGTAGAGCAATTCAATGCGAAGTGCTCCTAAAACTGCTGCTACAGGAATCGTTGCTATAAGAATTCCCTGTCCAAACTCGGCGGTTATCATCAGTGGATACCGTTTGATGCGATCGATCCAGACGCCGATGAACAGTCCAAATAAGAGCACCGGTGCATGATGGAGGGCTTTAAGGATCCCCATCTCACCTGCGCTGGCATTGAGCGTTAGAATGGCTGTGAGAGGAAGTGCCACAGTAGATATTGTGATACCAAAGACGGCAGTAGATTCTGCTGTCAACAGTTTTAAAAAATTTGAATGCCTCCAAAGCCGCCCGGCTAGTATTTTCATATCTGCTCTGCTGCGATCTCCTTTTCTTGTAGTCGATGTTTCTAACTGGATTATGGTAAAACCTACAATTAATGTGAGTTCGATAATAAAATAGGAATATTCTACAGAGAATCCCTCTGGTATAATGAGATTAGATGAACCTATACTAAAGGGAGTTCTCTATAAACATTATACCATTTTTTTGCGACCTTTATATATTTATTCCGAACTCACGTTACAATTAAGTTTACACTACCTGATATGGTGAGGTTAGGAAACCTCGCCAGCGAGGGGTGTGTTTTCTAAAGGGTCCAAGTATTTTCGGAATTTGCTATAAATAGTTCTGGAGAATGTGCGTTTGCCCTTGATAAAGATTGGCATAGTCACTAAAATAGTAACGTTTATCACAATATTTTCGCTAATTTTGACACGGGTGATGAGAAATAGCAAAGGGGTGAACAAAATGAGAAGATACTTCTGGGTGCTCACGGTTTCTGCCTTTTGTATTTTAACTTTCGATGCAACCGCGCAAGTGACGAAAGGCTTACACTTCTACATGCCGTTTAATGAAGGAAAAGGCGATATTGCCAAGGATGTCGGTCCGAAAGGATTTGAAGCCGAACTCCACGACAGCGCGAAATTCGTTGCTAAAGGTAAGGTCGGGAGTGCAATCGAATTTTCAGAGGGTCCCGCACTGATAATCGATCCGGGTGGTCAGAGCGAACTCTACGTGGAACATCTGACCGTTGCGGTCTGGATACATCCGTTTGAAATATCAAAGATTGGTCTCGGGGACGGACACGTCTATGGGAATATCTTTTACGACAAATCCGGCAAGAGCGACGATAACGTCGAGTTCGGACTCGGTAGCGGTGAAGGATTGTATTGGTATATCAATTCTGGACAGAAGAAGATGGGTCCCTTTAACGGAGCAGATGTTGACACAACACTTTCACTCCCTAACTTGGGTTTAAAACCTAAGAACTGGTATCACGTCGTTGGGACCTTTGACGGAGAGAAAATTCAGATTTATCTTGACGGGGAACTTGCCGGTGAAAAAGATGTGCCAAATAATGGTCCCGTAATGGTCTGGAATGACAACAACATTGAAATCGGGGGCAGACCTGATACAAACGGCGGTGCGAATCTTTACAAGGGCATGCTCGACGAATTGGCGGTATACGATCGCGCGTTAACGCCGGAAGAGGTTGTAACGGTCATGAATGCCAAAGATATTCTAACCGTAGATGTCGCAGGCAAATTGACAACGACATGGGGTGCGATTAAGATAAGGTAATAGGCACACACTGCGTGCCGTCAATAGTATTTCCTGCAAAAATCGGTGCGGTTGGGAAACCGCACCCTATTATGTGTCACTTTAGTGGAATATCGTACTCGGCAATGGGACCGCCCTCCCACTCCCGCCACTCCGTATCGTTTTCGTAGAAATCTGCCATCTCCTCCGCTTGTTCGCTTAGGATCCGGTTTCTCTCTTCCTTTGGCAGTTTTAAAAACTGGCGACGCGTGCTAAATGACTGATTAGTAGAGGGTTCAGCTGTATGATTTCTCATTTGCTCCAACCTAATTGTGATACGATTCATCTAATTGAAGCATTAAGATCCATCAGTTGTCACAAGCCTCATTTCTGTAAGAAAAAACAGGACTTTTGCAATATCTTTTTCAGTGAAATCCCAACCATATTCTTTGGCTGTTTGGCAGACCTCTTTTACACTCTTTTTTCCTTCCCAGTCAACAATATAATGCACTTTTGCCGCAATTGAGAGGAGGTTAAAATCGTTCGCAATCTTTTGACTGTTGATTTTCCGAAGTGTCTTGTCCCACTTTGGGAAATCATTTTTTTTCTGAGTGGACTTCCAGACCCTTCTTCCTTCATCTGTTAGAAAATACGTATGTCTACGCATTTCACCCAAATCGTTCCGCTCTGTTGAATCTGTGGTAAAAAATTCTGTCACTTCCTTAAAAATACCATCTTCAACTAAACCATTTAGATGTTCTGCGACAAAACTACTATAAGGTCCGTAGTAGTGAGCGGTGAATCCGAAATTTTCTTCTCGCAGAACAGATAAAAAATAAAGTTTCTTTTGGAGGAGTGTCCTACCGTGTAGGCCGTCCTTCCCTTCTCTCTCCACAACGAGTAAAAGGGCATCAATAATGTGCATATCATCTCCTTTTAAACATATCGCAAAATGCTTTGAATTTCACGCACCTGTTCTTCGGATACATTAGTTGGTGCGTAAACTTGAACGGTTTCTAAGGAAGAAGCTTTGGTGGCGGGTCTCACGAAAAACAGCTCACCCGCGTACTCAGTCAGAAACTCTAGGACCTGTTGTTTTTCGTCGAAAATCATAATTGCTTCTGGATTCGGTGCCTCCGTTTGACTGACATAATTCAGATCCCGAATTGGAGGCTTCTTGATAATGACATAATCGGCATCAATGCCAAGGTGTTCTGCGATCTTTTGTTCATATTCACCTTTCCGAATTGGATCCGCCGCCATTTCACGAAGACTTTCATGAACCATTCCATCCCTCTCGTCTTTAAACCTGATCTCGGTAATCATTTTGAAGAGTTCCCGATTATAAAGCTGATTAAAGATCTCACGTGCTTTTTCTTGCTTGCAGTTCCTCAAGAGTTCAATTACTTTCTCATCATGATAGTCGAGATAGTTTTGAACAAAATCTTTTTTCTTTTTTTCATAATTTTCATTGGAAGCCGTTCTACTTTTACTTTTTTTAGGATATTTGTAAAGTTTGGTCATTTGCCTATTACGACCATCAATTGCAAGCGTAATTCCGCGAATAATCATCTCATTGGAGATGAGGCTGACTCGGTGCCAATAAACCTGCTGGGTCATGTGATATCGCGCGAGTAGGAGTTGTTCAAGGGCGTAAATTCCTTTACTACTGATCGCAAGCGGTGTTTCTCGACGATCTACTATAAGACAGGACTCAATAAGTTTTTCCAAATCGTATTGTCCATATTTGACACCGGCAAAATAAGAATCGCGTAAAAGATAGTCCATTTTATCAGCGTCTAACTCACTAGAGACAATATCGCGATGCCAACCTCGGATATTTTTACTTCCTTCAATGATTTCTACTACAGAATCAAGATCTCTGTCCAGAATTTCACTAATTTTTGGATCTGTTTGAATGATATCTACCGTAATTTTTTCGTGTATTTTTTCTAGGTTCTGCCCTGTATCGACATCTGTCGGGGCGTATTTATCCAAAAGATGCTCAGAAACGTGACTAAAAGGCCCGTGTCCGACATCGTGAAGTAACGCCGCAAGCCGAACCCGATCCACGTCTTCATCGGATATTGTTGATGGATTTAACTCCCGGAGTCTGGTGCAAATTCGACCGGCGATGTGCATCACACCAATTGAATGATCGAAGCGGGTATGCATGGCACCTGGATACACCAAAGATGTCATCGCCAATTGCCGAATCCGGCGAAGCCGTTGAAACACTTCTGTGTCAATTAAATCTCTTTCTCTTTTAGAAATTTTTATAAATCCGTGAATTGGGTCTCGCATTTCATGAGGTCGTTTTGTCATCGTTATAATTATACCATTATTTGTTGAGTAATGCAAATTAATTTTCGCGATTTTCAGATTTTTCTCGGGTTACGGCATACTCATAAAATCCATAAATCACGGTGTTGCGATAATACCTAAGGAGCCTTTTATACATAAAAAAGAATAGGAAACTTAACAGAAAACTAACTCCAGTCAAGATAGTAACGGACCATTTAGTAGATTCAGACAAAATCCATAGATGAATACTTCGTCCTAAAAACCCAAGTGCCGCCAGAAAAAATATGAACATCATTAATTTAGCAGACTCGTGTCTGGAAAACAACACAAAAGCGCGTGAATAGAGAGTAGGACTTTTCTTAATGAGAATACTACGACAAAAATCGAAAATTTCTGTGTATTCTACATCCCTTTCCATTTTATCTAAGTAGTGTTTACATTTTTTTAGCAGTCATAAGAATGGCTGCTAAATAAACAAATCCAAGGTATCGGACTGCGTATTTATCATAGCGAGTGGCAACACGACGAAACTGTTTCAAGCGATGAAAAAAACGCTCAATGACATTTCGAAGTTTGTAGACGCCTTTATCATAAGGGCGTTCTTCAAGGCGGTTGCGCCGCGGACGAATCACCGCAACGCCCCCTTGAGCAAGAATCTCGGCTCTCAAAGGATCCGAGTCATAGGCAGTATCGGCAACGACACAGTCAAAGGTCTGTCCGGCAATCAATGCCGAGGCTTGGCGAACATCATGACTCGCACCTGCCGTCAAGATAAAACGCAAGGGGCGAAAGGCATCACTCACCGCAGCGTGAAGTTTCGTCGTGAATCCCCCGTGGCTCCGACCCAAAGCTTGCTTGTTTTGACCGCCATTTTTTTTTCGGGGCACCTGCTGCGGAGGTGTGTGCCCGGACGATCGTCGAATCAACGAGGAGTGCCGAGATTTCACCCGCAGCATGGAAATGTTGATGAAGTTTTTCAAAAACACCCGCATCACACCATCTTCCAAAGCGGCGATAGACGCTGTTCCAATATCCATAGGCTTTTGGCAGCCCTCGCCACGTCGCTCCTTCTTTGGTCATCCAGACCAGAGCCGAGAGAAAGCGTTTACAGGTTTCAGGATTTCCGACATAGACGTTTGGAAGGACTTTGAGAAACGGGAGTATGCTCTGCCAAGCCACATCAGAAATCATCACGGGTAGGTCTTGAGTTGGCTCTCTGTTTTTAGATGTCATAGAAAAGAGTATACTAAAACCTACTCAAAATGTAAATTACTTAGACAATGTAAACACTACCTACTTTAATTGCGAAAATTTCTTCAATCTGATTTCTGAATCCGCGTACAAATTGCTTTGAGTACGGATTAAAATCGTCAGAGGAATCTCGAAACTCAGACTTCAGTACCCCCTTCATAAACCATCCGCTATCTGTATGAAATTTTTTCAACCATTTCCATTTGGAAGCAAATTTTAAAAAAAACTCACTGGAGCCGTGGACTATAAAACCAATAAAATAACTTGCAAATACGTAAAGAATACCTTGAGTCAAAGTTGTAGGTACGTAATGCACTAAACCGTTTGTTGCGTTGTTAAGTGGATGCTCCAAAATGTCAGGGTTTATCAAAATAAAGACGATAACTATTACAATGGCCCCTGGCAAGGTATACCCTAAAAAATCATATAGACTAAATGGGATTCGCACCGATTTCACCTCCGAAAAATGAACCTACTAAATCAGCGAGAAATTTACGAATTACTCACCGAAGATGGTCTTGTGTAGTTCCTTATAAACAGCCATGTCGGGTTTAATGAGCGGAGCGAGTTCACATTTCATAAAGTCTCTTTCAGGCTCTTTACTTGTATATTCATTTTGCAGGTTCAAAATATCTTTAGCGCGTTCATAGAAATCTGCGGCAATGCATTTCAGTTTATCGTCTGGTTTATCTTCTTTACTATTGTTTTTGAGGACTTCCTTTTTTAGGTTATGCTTTGCCGCAAGTAATTCATGGGTTTTATTGGATTTATCTTTATTTTCACACAACTTAATCAGTACCTCATCGGCTAGCAAATAATTCTCAATTTCTCGACGGGTCAAAGTCCTGATGCCTTTTTGAAGACCTTCCTTTATTTGTCTCGGTTTCAAAATGTCTTTGTCTCGGATTCTAATGGTTTGTATGCCTCCTGCGATTGCTTTGATAAGAGGAATTCGTTTTTTATCTGCTACTTTTATATCACTCGCGGCTCCAATAGAAATAAAGAGTGTTTCAGGGTGACCGGGCCCAAAGATTTGGTTATAACACGCAGCATCAAAAGCCTTGTCCGCATCTTCGATTTTACCTTCGCAGAGTACAATCCGCTGGGGCCCCACCAATTCGGCGAGATCGCCAAGGGCGACATCATAAGTTTGGGCCCAGAAATTAGGATTAGGTTTTGCAGGTGTAATTGTAACCTTTTCATCAAAATCGCGGTCTTTGCCGGACTCGTCTTTACCGAAATCCAGAAATACGACTGACTCTGGATCTTCGCGCCAGAGATCCTGCGCTTTACGTACCATGCCTATAGAATGTGTGGCAATCCAGAGTTGAGATTTTTCAGGAATAAGGTTGTAGAGTTCCTCCAAGAGTTTCCCTTGAAGTTTCGTATGGATATGGGCTTCCGGTTCATCAATACAAATTATGGTTTCATCCCACTCAGCCTTTGTGACAATGACATCCAGAAGCAGGTCAAGGGCCGCTTTCTCACCACTTGCAAGGTTCTGATATGAAAACCTTTCGCTCGTGCCCTTGTCAAATTGGAAAAGATCTCCATCTGCGAGATGTCCGAGGTTCTTCAAAACTAATCGTGGGGTGTTGAAGAGCCTTTCGATTACATCGCGGAGCTCACCAAGAATTTCATCTTGAAGATCAGTTAAGCTTTGTTCGCCTTGTTCAATCTCCGAACTACGTTCTAGCCATTGAGAAACCAAACGCCAATAGTTTGATACAACAGCCTCATCATTTTCTATGAGACTGACAAGTCTGTGTTCTTTTAATGGATCGTTTCTGTGAATAGTGTGCGGATGGGGCACTGAGTAGTTTCTATATGCGGAACGTACATGGACGCTTTTATCCCATTCATACTCGTGCCTTAACACTCTTCCATAGAATTCTGCATTTACGCGATCCCATACAACATGATCTAAGGGCACAAGGCTTAGTCTTGATGGATAACGAGTCATTTTTTCATCCAGTGTTTGATTCAGATGTCTGTAGTGAGAATAGCCGTATCTGCGTTTACTAGATTTGAGATAGTACTCTAGAATTTGGTAATAGTTGTCCGATATCTTAGTAGAATCGATGTTGTTACTCAAGTAGGTATGTAGGTTCAAACCGTCAAACACCGAAGACTTACCACATCCATTTGGACCTATCATCACCACGAGTTTTACTGTTTCAGATAATCCTTCAATAGTTAGATCCGTAAAGCGTTTGAAATCTTTCAGTTTAATCGATTTTATCTTCATTCATAACCCTCCTCATCTTCGACACCATAGAGTGCTGAAACTTCCTTATCCAATTTCTTTTCAAGTCTTGCCACCTTTCTCTCAAGACCTTTCCGCTTAGCAGCGAGAATCTTATCAACCAACGCAACAACCGAGGTTTGCTGCTCAGGCGACACATCCGGAATCGGCAGTTCTTTCCAATCATCAGGGTAAATATGGATATTGCTTCGACGATTTGCTTTCAAAAAATCACGAGCGACAGTAGAATTCATCACACCAAGCAAAAATTTTAGGTCAAACCGATTGCTGATTTTTTCAAGTTCCTCCCGTCGGGGTAAATCCGGACGTTTCGGTTTTTCATCATGATAACGCGTTCGTTGTTTAATCGATCTGTCCCGTACCCCTGCTAAACTGCCCCATCGGACGAAACAATATGCTGAATGGTTATGATAGAGATTCTGATTATCATATACAACTCGCGATTGTTCCAATCCTGCTCCCATATCAACTGACATCAATTTTTCTTTAACCTCAAATAATTCAGCAAACCTTGGACGTCTAAATAAGACTGGGGCTCTCGCAGTTCCCCACTCAAGCCATTTGTGTTCAGTTGTAAGCCATCTTTCTCCAATGTGTTTTCCTTCAACAAACGGCTTTGGGTGGGTGTTATCTTTTAGATCTGAAACCAAGTCTTTCAACCCAAACGCACCACGGGCCTTTTTTTCATCCGCGTTAACTTCCATTCCACTCGTAATATAGCAAATCTCGCGAAGTGCTAGTGTGCTAACTAAGAACCGCTGTACATCCGTATCCTCTGGAAAAAATGCCCGGTAAGTAAGGCAAGATTGCTTATCTGTCGGCAACAGCGTAATGACCCCAAATTCTTTTGCATGCCTACGTCGTTCAGGTTTGTTATTGCTACCATCTGCTCGTTGAGAAAGATAAACAACATTTCGCACACTCGCGTCAAAGATTTTGACCTTGTTACAGAAGTCAAGTCTCAATATCTTACTCTTCTTCAAAAGCCAGTCCTGCGATTTCTGAGCATAATCTGCATGGCAATAGGCATCGGAAACAATAAGCGTGGTGAATCCATCTGGTTTCAGTAGTTCATAGCTCCGTTCGATAAAGGGAATATACAGATCCCACTTTTTATGAAGCGTTCTATACTGCTTGCTGTCTTTAATCTCTCGGCGCATCTTTTTAATCTTCTGTCGCAATATTGGATCATCTTTCCCCGCATCTGCCCTGACGTAGGGCGGATTGCCGATGGTAATATCAAATCCGCCTACAATACCGAACATCCACTCGGGATCAAAGAAATCAGCAACAGCGTTATGATCGTACGGATCCCAATGGGCAATTCGGTTTGCTTCTCTAAAGTGTGTGGACAATTTTGCTTTCTGAACTTCATACGTTTTCTCAAGCTCTTCGCGCACCTCCATGCGCGCCTGTTCTGTCCGAAATTTACCAACTTGTTCAGATATTTTGTTTTCTGCATCCCTCATCCAGTGTTCCTGTTCACCTATCAACAATCTCGTCAATTCTTCACGGCACACACTCTCTCGTTTGATATACCCGAGTTTCTCATCGCGCCTGCTTGCACTGAAATATTTATAGCGGATGTGTTCAATTTCCTCCCGTTTCTGCTTGATAGGATCTGTTTCAAGTAGGAGTTGCTGTGCTTCTTTGTTTATTCCAATGAGAGTATTGGCAGCGATTAACTTCGTCTCTAAGTTGGGAAGTGGACGGATGCCATAGTTCTCATTCCGACTATCGTTTGATTCCTGCTCAATAACCAATGAAATGAAAAAGCGGAGTTTGGCGATAGTCACGGCGATGGGTTGGATATCAACACCATAGAGGCAGTTTTGGATCAGATAAAGTTTTCTGCCGTAGTTATTGTACTGGTTCGCTTCTGAAAAAACTTCCTCAATTACGGCAAGTGAGGCTTCGCGGCTTTGCGGATCGGGAATGTCCTCCGCCTGTGCAATCTGTCGCTGTTTCCAGTGTCCGTTTTCTGGATCCAATTTTTTAAGGATTAAGACCAGTTTATTGAGAATTCCCATCGGGAAAGCACCAGAACCCACAGCGGGATCGAGAATTTCGAGTGTATCTATTGCTTCGATCATTGGTTCAATCTCGTTTTCATGGATGAGGTGGTCATCTGACTTGTTCACTTCACCGAGTTTATCATAGGCGAGGAGATCTTCTCGGAGTCGCGTTTCCAACCACTCTCGCTCACCGTCATAAGGTTTAACCTTCTGGAGGAAATAGGCAATAAGTGCTTCATCCACCATATAATCAACAATCTGACGTGGGGTGTAGTAAGAGCCAGTGGTCTTGCGCGCTGCGGTTTCCGATTCGGGATTATACACGCCAAGGAGGTTTTCAAACACTTGTCCGAGCAGTTCGGGATCTAATGCTACTTCCTGATCAACCGGTGTGTTTTCTTCAATGGTAAACTTATAACGCGAGAAAATCTCGAAAATGCCGTTATCTTTTTCAAAAAAGAGTTTTGTTGGGACGTGCAGTTTCCGTCTATGATTTTCCCAGTCTGTGAAACAATCAATGCGGACACCGCCAGCACGTTGCCCCTCAAATGAATCAAGAGAATCAAACAAACCCCCATTGACAAACGGCACCTGCTTAAGATGTTCTAAAAACGCTTCTCCATTTTGAAGCAGATCCGCATATCGATATTTGTTTGCATTCCGAGTATCCCCACGATTGCGTCGGCTGAAAACACGCTTATCTATCGGGGTATTGAGGGTTGCAAAGAATAAATTTTGCAGGATGGCTTGGTAATAATCGGAGGTTTCGGGTTCAAAGTTTTTCAAGTACACTTGCACTTCTTCGTCAAATATATCGGATGGTATGAGTTTTTTTTCTTTCAGAAACCAGACAAAGAGCAGGCGCGTTACCATCCGGATAACTTGCGTCTTATTTTGGTTGTCTGGGAATTTGCATGCTGATACTGCCCATTCATACCATTCTTCAAGATCACGGTAGAAACGTTTATTGAGAGCCTCTGTATTGAGAATACGCTCCCAGGCATCGTGGAGGGTATCAAAATTGTTAACGCCTTTATTTTCAATCAATTGGTGCAGGTCAAGTTCAGATAGGATGTCAATATGGGCGTGCTTCGGAGAATTTAGGTCGATGTCTTTGATAAGTGTTACCTTCTCCAGTACCTGTTTTGTAGTGTTCCTTAGATTAGGTCGCCTGTTGATAATAGCAAGGGTGAGAACATCACCATACCGAAATATCATCATGAATGGTTGTGGTATTCGCATGCTTATAAAACGTGTTATGTTGGCAAGTTGTGTGCGTGTGTAGGTGTCACCAGCAAGCGGCATTGCAATGAACATATATGAACTTCTTAGTTCTGTGTCGATTGCTTTGCTTTCAAAACACGGGGATTCATCTGTTAGTTGCGCGTTTATTTCAGTGTCCGTCACTTGCAAGATTTGAGAAAAGGGTTTCCAATCCTTAATGCATAACCTTTCACATGGTTTAGCGGTTTTCTCAGCGGCTTCTTTAATGCGGTCATATCTGGGTTTGTCTATTTCATCGCTGCCAACCAGGCCGCTATGATAGCCGAGGGTATTTAGGAAGGTTGTTGAGGTTTCTCTCAGTGATTGTTGATTGTCAAGGAAATTATTTAAGGCTTTCTCAATGTTCGGCTTAATTATTATTTTTGAATTCATATAGTTTTACCTTTCGCTTTAACGACCAATCACGAGCCATGTAACGAGTTCAAATTCGGTCCTTTCGGTAATCTGACTATCGGCAGTTGGGAGCAGCGCATCAGCACTCGCGTCAAGTTGATCGTTGACCTTCCGATTGTATTCCTGGCGAATTGAATGACGCGCAGCATCAATTAACATTTCATAGATCGTTATATCGTTCCCATTGTCAGTTTCCTTGTTAAACCAGTTGCAGAGGTCTTGATCATGAGATGTTTTCCCAACACAAAGCCGACTGAAGCGTTCTAAGACGCTCTTTGGATTGGTGAATCCGATAGAAACCTCACCATCATCACTTATATGGAGAAGATAATAGGGGTGAATCGGATTGAGTTTATCGCCTTCATTATTGTCTTCTGTCTCGCCGGTTTGCCTCAAACAGAAGATAACCCCCGGCTTGATATTCACGGGAACTCCGTCGTATGTAAACGGTGCAGTGACGGCATATAAGCCGAGGGACGCGTCCCTAAGTTTTGCTTCATCCTCACGCAGATATTTCAGCAGCTGCGCGCGGAAATCGTCAAGTGTGAATTGGTTGAGATTCAACTGCTCTTCAATGTCATCGAAATCAAGGATGTCAGTCTGCATGCGGCGGAGTTGTTCGTCGCGATGCGTCCATACCTGTTCCAAACTATCATCCCTGTTTTCCAATGAGAGCAGGTCATCATCACCTGTTGCAGTAAGATTGACGAGTGCCATGCGTGCCTCAACGCGAGGTTTCAGGTTGATGTATTCGTCAAGTTCAGGCGTGGGCCAAAAATTGACAAGGTAGACTTTCTTGTTCTTGCTGCCGATACGATCAATTCGTCCGAAGCGTTGAATGATACGGACAGGGTTCCAGTGGATATCGTAATTGATGAGATAATCACAATCTTGTAGATTTTGTCCTTCAGAGATACAATCAGTAGCAATGAGGAGGTCGATCTCTGGTGTATCCTCCTCTGTGTCGGTTGTTTCTCGTTCTTTAGCAATTGGTGAAAAATTGGTCAAAATCTCATTAAAATCATTTCTGCCGAAGGTTGTCCTGTTTGCACTTCCCGTTACAACAGCGCACTCAATATTAAGCGTGTCAGTTAGGTGTTTGTAGAGATAGTTAGCGGTGTCGGCAAATGCAGTAAAAACAAGAATCTTACGATTCTCTTTTCCGTTCTTGTTCGTTGTTGGGTTCTGCACCTTCTCTAAAATGAGTTGCTTGAGTTCTTCTAATTTTGCATCTCGGTCGGCTGTGATGTTGTTAGCGTTTTTATGAATTTTTTCCAGTTGTGTTCTATCGCTCCGCAAGTCCGTCAACCACGCATCAAGGTCGAGGTGTTCAAACGGATAAAACTGGTTTTTTCCCGCCTCTATACCAGCCTGTAGTTCGTGATCTTCATCATCACCGTATTCTTCTTCCGCTTCAGCCAACGGATCAAAACCGGCTTCTTTTTTAGGTTTTCCGTTTAAAAAGTCTTCGATATCGGATTCAAGTTTAGCGATTTCTTTGATAGTGCGTTCCAATGTGGTTGCGAAAGAGTGAACACTACTCTCAAGCCGTTTGAGGAAGTTTACCTTCATCATACCGATAAGGTTGAACTCGCGTTGGCGGAGCAGTCCTTCAACATAATGATGCAGGCACTCAGGACGAATATAATTTGACGGAATAAAGCGCGCAAGTTTGTAACCATCGATTTGAGTGCTAATCGTTTGGTAGGCAGGAAAGTTTCCTTGAAGGTCAATTTCAGAAAAGATAGGCTGGGCATCGTCTCGGTCGGGGAATCCTCCGATTTGGTCAATCGTATCACCATAGAAGTTCTCAATATGTGTTCGGGAACGTGCTATTGTAAGCCTGTCTAATAGCGTAAAAAAATCAGCATTCAGACTTTCCGAAAGACTCTCGTGACGGTTGGATGGATTGGAACGTCCTGCGGTTTCATCTGTCCATTTTTCAAACCTGCCTTGTGCGGTGTTGAGCGTTCCTCCGATACTTGGAATACCTGTCTGTTGAAAAGCATCGTCTCTGTCCTCTGTGATGAGGCGGATCTGATTTTCAAGGTCGGTGAGGCGATTGTTCACTGGCGTAGCGGAGAGCATGAGGACTTGCGTTTTACAACCACTCTGGATAATATCTTCCAGTAATTTGTTATAGCGGCTTTTGCGGATAAGGGTGCCATCTTCATCGTATGTGTTGGTAGGACGGTTTCGGAAGTTATGAGATTCATCGATCACGACGAGATCGAAAGCGTCCCATTCATAATCTGATGGACCTCGCTCTGTTAAATCTGTGTGTGCACGGACAGTGTAACGGAAATTATCTTTTTTAAAAGGATTGTGTTTTCTGTTATAGTTTAAGGAATAAAGCGTCCAGTTCTGTTGCAACTTTTTAGGGCATAGCACTAAGATATTGGCATTTCGCAATTCAAAGTATTTAATAATAGCAAGTGCTTCGTAGGTTTTGCCCAATCCGACACTGTCAGCGATGATACAACCATTGTAAGCCTTAAGTTTCTGAATGCATGCCTGAACGCCGTGTTTCTGAAAAGCGAAAAGTTTCTGCCAGATTTCTGTTTCCTGAAATTTGGGATTTTCTTTGGCAAACTCCGTGTCCGTTGTGTCTTTCAAGAAGTCTTCAAAGAGGTGGTAGAGGGTTTTATAATAGATAAATTCCGGATCTTTGTCTCGATAGGCATTCGCCAGATTTCTCAGTACCTCGTTGGTGACATCCTTTACCTGATCTGACTCCCAGAGGCTATCAAACCACGTTTTCAGATCGGCACAATCGCTTTTGCTATCAACCTCAAGGTTAAGTTCAATGTTGCTTGCTTTTCCACTTAATCCCAAACCGCGCACAGTAAAATTTGAGCTCCCGATAATTGCATCTTCGCTATTACCATTCTCAATATAATACATCTTGCCGTGCAGAAAATTGGATTTACGGACCGATTTAATTTTCACTTTCTCCTCGATCCACTCAGCACATGCTTTGGCAGTCTCACTTTGGGAAAGTTCATTACGCAGTCCTAACCCTTCCTCAGTGAGACGAAACGCTTTGCTCTCTGTTTTTGAGGGATCCATTCCACCGACAACATCCGGTTCACCAAAAAGGAAACGGAGGTTATCAATCTCAGTCAGTGAATCCCTGAGTGCATTGAAGGCATTAATTGTAAAATAGGCGGAGACGAAGGAAAGAGACGCACCGTCTTGGATTTTATCCTTCAGAAAGTTGGCAACGGTGCCGTACATATTGTTATCGCGGATACGGGAGTTTTTTGACATTGTGTTATCTTTCTGGAAACCGTTATAAATACATCATCATTTGAGAGTCGCGATCAGGAGACTACTCTTACAGGGTATAATATCAAGTCTGTTGAAAATTCGCAAGCACAAAAATCCAAAATCTGTTATACTAATTACAAACCGATATTCAAAATATAGGTGAAAAAAATGGCAAAATACACAGTCTGTTTGATAGCACTCCTTTGTTTCGGAACTGTTATTCATAGCGGTAGCGCAAAAGAATTAACATTAGACGATATTTTCCCAACTGACCGAATTATAGATGTGCAAATCACCGTTCCAAAACAGGATTGGGACACGATCCGATACCAGTCACGGGATTTTATGACAGCACTCGGTGCGTCTCGGCAATTTAAGCCGATGGAGAGTCCGTATACCTACGTTGAGGCAAGCGTCAGTATTGATGGTGTCCTCTTTCCAAAGGTAGGATTGCGTAAAAAAGGGTTCATCGGTTCACTAAGCCACACCCGTCCGTCTCTCAAAATCAAACTTAATCATATCGACAAAGAGGGCGGGATTGAAGGACTCACGAACCTGACACTTAATAACAACAAACAGGACACAGGCTTAGTGAGCCAATTTTTGGGGTATGCATTGTTTAATACAATCGGATCGCCCGCGTCGCGATGCGCCTACGCGAAAGTAACAGTGAACGGCGAAAACCTCGGTATATACGCACACGTGGAGACTGTTCGGAAACCCTTGCTGAAACGCGCTTTTGGGAATAGCGATGGTCCCCTCTATGAAGGGACAGTCGTGGACTTTTACAAGGGATGGGAAAACAGTTTTGAACATAAACGGGGGGATGACACACGCGGCAGAGCACATATCAACGCTTTGATCGACCTGCTGGCGGATCCGAAAGCCACAGAGGCAGATATTGGTGAGTTAGTAGACTTGGAGTCGTTCTATAGATTCTGGGCTGCCGAAAGTTTAGTCGGGTTCTGGGACGGGTACGCCGGAAATAAAAACAACTTTTTCGTCTATTTGAACCCGGAGGACAACAAATTTCACTTCATTCCGTGGGGTATGGACTCCATCTTTACCAAGATGAGTAAACTTGAGTTCATGAACGATGCCCGGGCACCAATCTCTGTCAAGACGCAGGGCTTAATCGCATATCAGTTGTACCAATCCGAGTCTGGACGGCAACGATATAGGGAAGTGCTCACTGAGATCTTAGACAAGCACTGGAATGCCTCAGAACTCTTAGCCGAGTTAGACGAGATCGCTGTAAGGGTCAAACCCCATTTGGTGCCTGCGCAACGCGTCATTGAAGAAGATTGGAGTAGAGGTGGAAGACAATGGGGCAGCGCTAAAAAGCCGACCTTTGAAAGCGAACTGAAGGCAGCCCGCGACTTCATCCGCAACCGTAAGAGCGATATACAGGCAGAAATTGCTGATGGAATGCCGGTATGGAGAAAAAGACCCGATCCACCGTTTGTCATTCCAGAAGATGGCGACTTCATGAAAGGCTTTCTGCAATCAATAGAAAATACCTTAGCAGGTGCCGCGCGCGCAGGAGACCTTGAAGCCATCAAACAGTATATAGCGGACGGTGCCGATGTTAACGCACTGCATCTTGATATGCCGCCGTTGGCATGGGCAGCAGTGACGGGACAAACCAAGGCGGTTCGGCTCCTGATTGAAAGCGGTGCCGATGTCAACACAAGAAGTAAAGATGGGGACACCCCCTTACACGGTGCCGCGTTTTTCGGGAAAACCGATGTCGTAAAACTCCTTCTGGAAAATGGGGCGAACATTCAAACCCGCAACAACGACGGGGCAACGCCAATAGATGCCTTGTCCGTTAACTGGGAGACGACTGCCTTCATCGGGAACTTGGTTGGCGTAGACATCAAGGCGAAAGATATCGCGGTCATCAAGAAAGGCAGGGGCGAGATTGCGAAACTTTTCGGTGTTGATTACGTGATCAAAGAAGAAGACACATCCTTGCCGCAGCTTTTGTCGGCAGCAGCCTTCACTGGTAATGTCGTAGTGATGAAACAGGCATTAACAGGTGGCGCAGATCCCAATACAAAGGATCCACAATCCGGTAGTACACTGTTGGCTACCGCCGCGTTGATGGGACACACGGAAGTTGTGGCACTCCTCCTCGAACACGGCGCAGATGTCAATGCGAAAAGTCAAGATGGTGGAACGGCATTGCATGCGGCGGCTTTTCTCGGACGTGCTAATATAGTAAAGCACCTTCTTGATAAGGGGGCGGATACCACGCTCCGAAATAATATGGGGGGCGCGCCGATAGAGGGAGCAGAATTGGACTGGCTAATAACCAAGGGCATACTCGGTATGTTGCAACTTGAAGTAGACGAGGCGACGGTGAAAGCCGGCAGAGCCGAGGTTGTGAAACTGCTCGAAGGACAGAATAAATAGAGGTATCGCGATCAGAAGATCGCTCTTGCAAGGGGGAAAACCGATGCTTAACTCGCAAACGAACCCAGAGTTTACTCAAGATGTATCCATACCTCACAAGATGACGCTCAAGGAGTTTCTTGAGAATGACTTAGAAGGTTATGAATATGTAAAAGGAGAATTAGTGCCGATGGCAGCTGCTGCAATTGTCCATGGTGAAATAGGGGTCAACGTTATCATACCTTTAGGTTCATATGTTCGAGAAAATAAGTTAGGACGTTTATATACTATTGAGACAACGTTTCAATTGGACGACAGGGTAGTGAAACCGGACGTTGCTTTTGTTTCGACAAATCGGTTGTCGGAAGATAAATATAAAGGGATGCCTGTTGCCCCTGATCTCGCTATTGAAATCGTCTCGCCATCAGATAAGCAGTATGATGTCACCGAGAAAGCGTTCGCCTATCTGAAATCGGGAACACGCCTCGTCTGGGTTATCGAACCCGTTGCCAAAACAGTCATGGTCTATCGTTCTGAAACAGATTTCACACTACTGACGTGTGAAGATACATTGACAGGTGAGGATGTCGTCGAAGGGTTTGCGTGTCCAGTCGCGCAACTGTTTGAATAGAAAGTGTCATGTCGCATACGGATAAAAGAAGCAAAACCGTAGCCTGCAACAACAGCGCAGGGTTTTTGCTTGGGTGTTTTTTCAGATTTAAGGAACGCACGGTAAAGTTTTAATTCCCGTCGTTCCCCGCAAGGAATAATTAAAAAATGGCAAAACCGATTAGTTACACAGACATCTTGGAAACCGGTAATGGCGAGATCTATAACCTCAAAACGCACGCCGCCGGTCCCGAAGGCAGTCTGCCCCTTACGGAAGAAATGCTCCTCAATCGACCCAGTGGGGACATATTTGGTTTGACGCACAACGCTGCTATGGGGTGGGCACCCACAGAACTTCGACGAGAGGAATTCCTGATCCTTAGCACGCAAGGTGGGATCCGTGCCCCTGATGGAACCCCAATCGCGCTCGGATACCATACCGGACACTGGGAAGTCGGGCTCCTAATGCAAGCAGTCGCACATGAACTGAAGAAACTCGCGGCAATCCCATTCGCAGGCTACTGTTCCGATCCGTGTGATGGACGGACGCAAGGCACTGTCGGTATGATGGATAGCCTCGCCTATCGCAACGATGCTGCACAGGTTCTCCGCCGACTTATTCGGTCCCTACCGACGCGGAAGGGTGTTGTGGGGGTCGCCACCTGCGATAAAGGTTTACCCGCAATGATGATGGCACTCGCTTCAATGCGGGAACTGCCCGCAGTCCTCGTTCCGGGCGGTGTGACGTTGCCACCTACCACAGGCGAAGATGCTGGGAAAATCCAGACGATCGGTGCCCGTTTCGCACACGGCGAAATTAGTCTACAGGACGCAGCGGATATGGGCTGTCGTGCCTGTGCGACACCCGGTGGTGGCTGTCAATTCTTGGGAACTGCGGCGACATCACAGGTCGTCGGTGAAGCGTTGGGAATGAGCCTGACACATACGGCGTTAGCACCATCAGGGCAGGACATCTGGTCGGATATGGGACTCCGTTCCGCACGCGCTGTGGTGAATTTAGCCGCGAAAGGGTTGACGATGAATGACATCGTTACACCAGAGGCGATTCGGAACGCCATGGTCGTGCATGCCGCGTTTGGTGGGTCTACGAATCTCCTGTTGCATGTTCCTGCGATTGCGCATGCCGCGGGTCTCCAACGTCCAACGATAGACGATTGGACAGAAATCAATCAAAACGTTCCACGTCTCGTCGATGTTCTACCGAACGGACCTGTTGGACATCCCACGGTCAGAGTCTTCCTCGCCGGTGGAGTCCCCGAGGTTATGCTCCATCTACGCGAATTGGGATGCCTCAATGAAGACGTGCTAACGGCGACAGGTGAAACCCTCGGTAGCAATCTCGATTGGTGGGCAACCTCTGAACGGCGGGCGCGCGTCCGTCAAACACTACAGGATGAAGATAACATTGCCGCTGATGAAGTGATCTTGAGCCCGGATGCCGCGCAGGCAGCCGGATTGACGAGCACTGTTACGTTCCCACGTGGCAACCTTGCTCCCGAAGGATCTGTTATCAAAAGCACTGCCATTGATCCGAGCGTCGTTGATGCCGACGGTGTGTATCGAATGACGGGACCGGCACGCGTCTTTGTTCGGGAATCCGATGCGATACAGACCCTCAAAGGTCAGGGTGAAAGGGATATGCAGCCCGGAGACATCATGGTGTTGTGCTGTCGCGGTCCGAAAGGCACTGGAATGGAAGAAGTTTACCAGTTGACCTCCGCGTTGAAGCATCTTTCGTTCGGTAAAAATATCGCCTTGATTACAGATGCTCGGTTCTCCGGTGTCTCGACGGGCGCATGTATCGGGCACATCGGTCCGGAAGCACTCGCGGGAGGTCCCATTGGGAAGGTCCTTGACGGCGATATAATTCAGATCGAGATTGACACCGGACAACTGGTAGGGAGCATTGATTTGGTAGGACACGGCAGCGAACACTTCGGTGTAGAAGCAGGAACACAGGTTTTGGCAGCACGCGGACCGCGTCCAGATCTCTCTTCAGACGAGGCTTTGCCAGATGATACGCGGCTTTGGGCGGCATTGCAATCTGTCGGCGGCGGCACATGGGGTGGCTGTGTCTACGATGTGGATGCCATTCTCAACGCTCTAAGCCAATAACCTCAAAGAGCAGGTATCACGAAAAATTAGAGAAAGCGCGAAGCCTGAAACGAAGTGGCAAGCAGGTCTACGGAGACGAGCGTGAAATCCCAGACGAACCTTATCGAACCGCAAGGAAAATTAAAAAATTGGGTCCCGCCGTTTCTGTACATGGTCCTTATTTTCGCCATCTCGTCTCTGGAGCAACCGCCGCTCCCGATGCCGGAATTCGAATGGCTGACCATCGACAAACTCTACCATTTTGTTGAATACGCCATTCTCGGTGCCTTAGTCGCACGAGCACTTGTGAAGGCGAAACCCGCTATATTGCCCTCGCGATGGATATGGTGTGTAGCAGCGGTGTTCTCTATCCTCTATGGCGCAAGTGATGAATGGCATCAGACCTTTGTGCCGGGCAGATTCGCCACCCTCGCAGATTGGGTTGCAGATGTGTTAGGGTCAATCGGCGGTGTGTTCGGTGTCTATCTCTATTATAACCCAAGTTGCCAGTTAGTAATGAGTTGTAAATCCATGGGATGTCCTTTATAGTGTTTTTATCCCAAAAACCCAAAAGGAGCACCCCATGGACTTGACTATTGTAGCAGTTTATACGATTTGTGACGACTTTTTAATCGCAGACGGACATCAAGAACATCCACTTGCTAAAATGTCAGATGCTGAAGTCATGACGACCGCTCTGATCGCCGCAAGATACTTTGGAGGGAATCAACACACCGCTTGCGCCGCCTTGAAAACACTTGGATATATTCCAAACATGTTAGGACACTCACGCTATAATCGCAGACTTCATCGGGTCTCTGCGAAGTTTCAAACGTTGTTTGAATACTTCGCAGAGCTCTTCAAAGCAGAGAATGCCAATCGCATTTATAGCATTGATACCTATCCCATAGTCGCCTGCGACAACATCCGCATTTCTCGCTCACGTCTGTATCAAGGCGAAACATGGCGAGGGAAAATCGCAAGCAAGCATCGCTACTTTTATGGGATCAAGGCACATCTGATGGTCTCTGAAACTGGATATATTGTTGAAGCGTTCTTGACGCCCGGACGTTTCAGTGATGTGCGAGGTTTAGGGAAATATCGGTTTGATTTGCCTCCGGGGTCTGTCGTCTATGCTGACAAAGCGTATTGCGATTACGGCATTGAGGATGCTCTCGAAGCGGCGGACATCCGCCTGAAACCCCTACGCAAGAAGAACTCGAAACGTCAATATCCACCGTGGGAAGTTTATCTTCAGCACGCCTATCGCAAGCGTGTTGAGACTTCAAACAGTCTCATGGAACAGCTTTTACCCAAATCGATTCACGCCGTGACGGCTGACGGGTTCGAGTTGAAAGTTTTTTTGTTTATCATCGCTACAAATATCAAACAACTTTTTACATAGGTAGCAACTTGGGTTATTATAGAAAAAAGTAGTCGTCAAACAGCAATCAGGTCTACGGCAAGGAATATCCAAACCGAAACCCGATTCAACGAACCGCAAGGAATAATTAGAAACAGTGATTAGTCATCAGGAGTCAGCCATCAAAAGTCGTGTTTACCAAACCTGTAGCTCGTAATGTAATGGAGAGCGGGTATACGGAGATGTACTTGAAAGTCTCCAACCCTCCTGACCGATCCGCAAGGAATAATTAAAGATATGCATCCACTTGTTGACTTGAAAGTACCAGAAGGAGCTGTCGCTGTTCATTGGTTTGAACAGAGCAGTTTTGCGCTGAAAGCTGCTGATGGTACTATTGTCCAAATCGATCCTTATTTTCCGCGTGAACGTCCCGCGGACCGTTTTATTCATACCGAATCACCACTTGACGAGTCAGCACTTCCAACCGATTTCGTCCTCTTGACCCACGCACACGGCGATCATACCTGCTCAGAGTCCATACGTCGGATTTGGGAAACCTCTGATGCAACACGGTTTGTTGGACCCGAAGAAAGCACACGCCAAATTGCGACAGAGACAGACGTTGCTGTTGGAAATATAACGGAGATCTCTGCCGGAGAATCAGCGAGGCTAAACGATCTCACTGTGCATGCTGTCTATGCCAAGCCCCTTGAAGGCGATGCCTCCGCTGACATAGCACCCCCCGATGTTACACACTTGGGGTATGTGATTGTCAGTAATGGGATAACACTTTATTTCAGTGGCGATCCAATCAATAATTTCGCTGAACACGACACGCTGATTTCAGCAGTGTCCGCATATAAACCGGATGTTGGTTTTCTGACGAACCATCCGACTGAAGGCGAGTTTCCGTTCTACGATGGATGCGTCAAAATGGCAACACGGATTGGACTCAAGCACGCTGTTCCAGTCCATCGCGCCTGTTTTGTCACCCGAGATTACGATCCGAATGAGTGGGCAAATCAATTCCCAGCAGACGGACCCGAACCGCTTATTATTGAGAGAAATTCACATATTATTTATCCATAGGCAGGACGGACACAAGGAAGGCGTTGTCTGAAGCAAGATTGACAGGATTTGCAGGATTGTATTCTTGGTAATATCCTGAATCGCAGCCTGCAACAATACGCAGAAACGCCCAAGCAAAAACCCTAAGCAAAAACACGCAGGCGACTCTACGGAGAGGCACGTCCATCATGAAACCGTCCTAAACGAACCGCAAGGAAAAATTAAGAATGTCCCTTCAAGATCATAAAACCCCGCTTGTCGGTATCGTCATGGGAAGTGACTCCGACTTAGAAAAGATGGCAGAAGCCGCTAAAGTTTTAGAGGAATTTGAAGTTCCATTTGAGATAACTGTCTCCTCCGCGCACCGTTCGCCGGAGCGGACGCTCGCATGGACAGAAAAAATTAAAGCAGAAGGCGGAAAGGTCATCATCGCCGGTGCTGGACGCGCAGCGCATCTCGCTGGCGTCATCGCGGCACATACGACGCTACCCGTCATCGGCGTCCCGATCGACGGCGGACCCCTCAACGGCGTTGACGCACTCTATGCGACAGTTCAAATGCCGCCGGGCATTCCGGTCGGAACGATGGCAATCGGATCTGGTGGTGCTCGGAACGCAGGACTCTTCGCCGTCCAAATTCTGGCGACCCTTTTCCCGGAACTGGAAACAAAACTGCTGGCATACAAAGAAAAATTGAGTGATGGTGTCGCCGAGAAAGCGGCGCGTCTTCAAGAGGTAGGCTATCAGAATTATTAATTTATGGACACTTGGGATGCATTCCATTAAGCGCAGATTCTTGATGGATCCCAGCAGCCCTTAACGAAATGGAGGGCGGATATACGGAGAGGAATAATTAAAATTGCATCCTGCAACGCCGGCACAGGCGGGTAACGTAAAGGAACGAGAATGTTTCAACCCGCCTTACCGAACCGCAAGGAACAATTAGAAACCTTACCGAACCGCAAGGAACAATTAAAAAGTGGTACGACGACACAGAACTGTTTGATATAATGGAAGAGCAGTTATACGCCGCGGTGATTTCCGATGCACTGGACGCAGTCGGTTACCGCGAACAGGCGCTGCGACATACCATCCGTCCCCTGCACCCAGAGGCAGTTGTCGTAGGTCGCGCCATGCCCGTGCAGTGTGTGGATGTCTACGAGATTCCAGATGAACCCTATCAGCAGGAGATCGCAGCGGTGGACAGCCTCAAACAGGACGATGTATTCGTCTGTTCTACGAACCAGAGCACCCGTAACTGTATTTGGGGGGAACTCCTCTCAACAGCAGCACGGGCGCGCGGCGCGCGGGGAGCTATCATTGACGGATTTGTCCGAGATGCTCGCCAAATCTTAGCAATGGGGTTTCCTGTGTTTACAACAGGGCTGTCCCCCGTTGATTCCAGTGGACGCGGGGATGTGGTGGCGTATAACGTTCCTATTGAATGCGGGGGTGTTATGGTGAATCCTGGAGACATCGTGTTCGGTGATGCCGATGGAGTTGTTGTTATCCCGCGAACGGTAGAAATAGACGTACTCGAAGCTGCGTTTGCAAAGGTAGCCGGTGAAAACCGGACGCGTGATGAACTCCGTGCTGGCGCAACGCTGCGCGATGTCTATGATAAATACGGGATCCTGTGATGGGTCAATAGCACTCACTGACCAATAACTATTAGAACCGCAAGGAAAATTAAAAAAAGGGAACTTGCGTTCTTTAGAAAAAGCGCGTAAGCCCAACCAACGGGCCGGGCTGGATATACGGAGAGAAACGTTCTTCGTAAAACCCACCTGACCGAACCGCAAGGAAAATTAAAAAATGGTTTATGAATTACGAACGTATCAAGTTGTACCGGGCAAGATGAAAAACCTGAACGACCGGTTCGCAAACATCACCGTCCCACTGTTCGAGAAGCACGGGATGAAGGTGATCGGATTTTGGGAAACGGCTATTGGAGAGGCAACGACGACGGAACTTATCTATATGCTCGCTTTTGAAGATCTGGGACACTACCAGCGTGCGTGGGATGCGTTCATCGCCGATCCCGCGTGGCAAGAGGCGAAACGTCTGACGGAAGTCGGTGGTCCTTTGGTAAACGTAGCGAGTTCCAAGATTATTGAACCGACAGATTATTCACCACTGCAGTAGTTAACTGACGGTGGTTCATTATTCAAAGGAGTTTTGTAGCGTAGACTGTTAGTCTGCGCACGCGTAGCCACGATCTAAGAGATTCTGTCACTCTACACCCCAACAGTTGTACTTTTTTGCAATAAGTAGTTTTGGGCTTGAGAAATCCGTAAACTTACAATTTTTTTGCTCATTCTATGGATCTGTACTACCATCGGAGACTCCTTTCAATGAGATTGTGCAGAAAAAAGCAACTCCTTTTGAAACACAAAGGAGTTATCACATGAATCTCATAGAGGTTATGGAACGTTTCCCTGACCAAGAGTCCTGTATTGAGTATTTAGAACGCATACGTTGGCGAGGAACGCCTGTTTGTCTGCATTGTGAGAGTAAAGACGTGATTCGTAAGAAAGAGGAAGGCGTAAGGGTATGTAGGACGCTATAACTCTCATGGATGTAACGCTTCCTTTTTATGTGGCGGAACGGTGCTAGATCTACAACTACCGAAATATTATCGGTTGTCCCGCTTGGGGCAATCCCAACCATTGCTGACCGAAAAATGCCATCACTGAAGAATGCAAGGTTTATCTCGCAATCAGTAAAAATAGTATCTACACAGCACCTTACAATAGGGATTTATAGGGAGACATATTATGGCGGGAAATAAGTCTCTGCACGCTGCGAATAGAGCAAAGCAGGATGAATTTTACACACAACTCTCCGACATCGAGAAAGAGCTAAAGCATTACAGGAAGCATTTTCGCGGCAAAACTGTTTACTGCAATTGCGACGATCCTACCATCAGCAATTTCTTTCGCTACTTTGAACTGAATTTCGCGAAACTTGGACTCAAAAGACTGATTACAACCTGCTACAAAAATCGGCAGACAGACATATTCAGTAGGCACGACATGGAAGCTGCTGCCGGACTTGAGTATGTCGGCAGTGGAACAGAACCCACCGAATTTAAACTTAGGGAAGACGGCGATTTCAGGAGCCACGAATCTATTAAGTTGCTTAAACAGGCAGACATTGTGGTTACAAATCCGCCCTTTTCATTGTTCAGGGAGTATATCGCGCAACTGGTTGAGCACGACAAGAAATTCCTCGTGATCGGCAACATGAACGCGATAACGTACAAGGAGATATTTCCGCTTATCAGGGATGCCAAGCTTTGGCTTGGTCACGGTCCTGCTGGTAGCGACATGCTTTTTGATGTGCCGGAAGACTATGCGACGGAATTGGTTAGAAACAAGAAGGAGGGCAGTGCCTACCGACGGGTGGATGGGGTCATCAAGGGCAGATTGGGGAACGCTGCTTGGTTCACCAACCTCGACTACAAGAAGCGAAATGAAGAATTGATTTTGTTCAAACGATATTCACCAGAGGAATACCCGAAGTACGATAATTACGATGCTATCAACGTGGGTAAAACGGCTGATATTCCAGTAGATTATGCTGGAGAAATGGGTGTGCCGATTACTTTTTGGACAAGCACAATCCCAGTCAGTTTGAAATTATCGGTATGGATCGACCTCTCATAACCGAGCTAACAGGCAAGCAGAGCAGATTTAAAATCGAAGGCAAAGAGATTTTTGCCCGCATCGTTATCCGCAACAGGAGGATGCAGCAATGAAAATCGAGTTGTTAGATCTCACAGTGGAAGAGCTGGTCGAGGATTACGAGGACGATGACGAAGGCGGCGTGACCGGGTATGGCGGCAAATTGGATATACGACCACCATTTCAACGGGAGTTTATCTACAAAGACAAGGAGCGCAGTGCCGTCATTGATTCCATCCTGAAAGGATTCCCGTTGAACGTGATGTACTGGTCGGATCGGGAAAACGGAGAATACGAAATCATTGACGGGCAGCAACGTACAATCTCCATTGCGCAGTATGTGGATGGGGATTTTTCGTTCAATAATCAATACTTCCACAATTTGCCGTCCGATAAGGCCAGCTTGATACTGGATTACAAACTGATGGTCTACGTGTGTACCGGGACCGACAGCGAGAAGTTGGAGTGGTTCAAAACGATCAACATTGCGGGACAGAAGTTGACCAATCAAGAGTTGCGTAATGCCGTTTACGCCGGAACCTGGTTGTCAGACGCTAAGCGATATTTTAGTCGGAACCGTTGCCCTGCATACCAAATCGGCGATGCCTATATCAATGGCTCGCCAATCCGACAAGAGTATTTGGAGACAGCGATTAAGTGGATCAGCGAAGACTCAATTGAAGACTACATGGGGACGCATCAGCACGACGAAAACGCGTTGCCCCTATGGGAGTATTTTCAATCGGTAATCAATTGGGTTGAATCCACTTTCACGAACACAAGACGAAAAATAATGAAAGGCGTAGATTGGGGGTCGCTGTACAATGACTTTAAAGACGCCGACCTTGACGCTGATGAGATTGAGCAGGAAACCGCCCGCCTTATACGTGACGATGATGTGCAACGGCAAGCGGGGATATACCCCTACATTCTGACTCGCGAGGAGAAGCACCTGAACATATGCACTTTTTCAGACGGCATGAAGCAAAAGGTCTATGAAGAACAGTCAAGCATTTGTGTTAAGTGTGCCGACAAATTCACAATCAAAGAGATGGAAGCAGACCACATCACACCCTGGTCCGAGGGCGGCAAGACCAGCGAGGATAATTGCCAGATGCTTTGTAAAAGGTGTAACAGGGAGAAGTCCGCACGGTAATCAGACCGCCCCCTGTGCTCAAGTCAGAGGTTTACTCATGTCTATATTAGCAAAGGGCATTAGCAGATTCAATAAAGCTATAAGACCTCATATCCTCATAAGACAATTAAAAAGAACGAATACGGAAATGGCAGTACATATTATCAGAGATAATATCAAGAATTCTCACGTTTATACAGAAGTAAAGATAGATGTGAATACAAAACAATTTATCAGAGATAATATCAAGAATTCTCACGTTTATACAGAAGTAAAGATAGATGTGAATACAAAACAATTAGAAAATGAATTGGAAAAAATAAAGAAACAATTGAAAAAAATAGAGAAACAGAAACTTACTAAGTAAATGCAAGAGTTTACAACACTTTCCCACAAACTGCTTCAAGTCCAAAACTACTTATTGCGAAAAGTTAAGTTTCTTACCGCAGTATTAAATTCCCGTGTATCTCACTATCAGTTGTTCGGTCTCGCTTCCAAGACAGGGACCGATGACTTGATTGTAAGCGTCCAGGCATTAGCACCTTTTCTCGTTTCACCTGTTACAGATGCAAACCAATCTCTTGTCAGACAGATCGAAAAGTTAGTTGACGAGATCATCGCCGCCAAAACCGCAATGCCAGATGCGGATGTCGTTTCCCTTGAAAATGAGATTGACCGTATGGTATATTCTTTATATGGGTTAACCGCCGAAGAGATTGCAATTGTGGAGAAGAGCCAATGAGCAAACCGCTAAAAGGATTCATCACTTATTCACATAAAAACGCAGCAGCAAAAGACGAATTGCGAGAACGCCTTGCTGTCATGGAGCAGAAAAATGAACTCACCACTTGGCATGATGGTGAAATTACTGCGGGCGACGAATGGTATGAAGATATTTCCAAGAATCTTGCGGGGGCGGATATACTCCTCTACCTGGTGTCAGCAGCAAGTCTTGCCTCCAAAAATTGCAACAAAGAGTTGGCGGAAGCATTAACCGCAGACCTAAAAGTCATTCCAATCATTCTTGAGCATTGCGACTGGCCGCATCATCAACTTAGCGATTTTGAGGTTCTGCCTCACAAAGGTAAACCTATATCCAAATGGGAGGATCCGAGCGAGGGTTGGCAAAATGTGGTAGACGGTATCCGCGCAGCCATTAACAAAATGCAGGTTCAAGCAAAACCCTCTGTCCATATAACACCCGAGGAAAGGGAGACCTTGGTTTCTTTCGCATTTCAACGGGGTAATTTCCTATCTATGCTGGAGCAAATGGACCTGGCGATAGCAGCATACTCACGTGCAATAGAACTTAACCCCGATCATGCCAGTGCCTATAACAATCGCGGTGCTGCTTATGGAAAAAAGGGTGAGTTTGACCGGGCCCTTGCAGACTGTAACAAAGCAATAGAACTCGACCCCGATCATGCCAGTGCCTATAACAATCGCGGTGCTGCTTATGGAAAAAAGGGTGAGTTTGACCGGGCCCTTGCAGACTGTAACAAAGCGATAGAACTCGACCCTGAACTTGCCGGTGCCTATAACAATCGCGGAATTACTTATAGGGCAAAAGGTGAGTTTGACCGGGCCCTTGCAGACTGTAACAAAGCAATAGAACTCGACCCCAAACTTGTCGAAGCCTATAACAATCGAGGGATTACTTATAGGACAAAAGGTGAGTTTGATTGCGCCCTTGTTGACTATAACAAAGCGATAGCACTCGACCCTGAACTTGCCGAAGTCTATAACAATCGTGGGGATGTTTATAGGGAAAAGGGTGAATATGACTGCGCCCTTGCGGACTGTAACAAAGCGATAGCACTCGACCCTGAACTTGCCGAAGTCTATAACAATCGTGGGGATGTTCACCGCGAAAAAGGTAAATATGACTGTGCGATTGCTGACTTTAACAAAGCAATAGCACTTGCCCCTGAGTTTGCCAATGCCTATAACAATCGTGGGATTGCTCACCGCGAAAAAGGTGAATATGACTGCGCCCTTGCTGACTATACCAAAGCGATAGAACTGGACCCTGCGTTTGCCAATGTCTATTACAATCGCGGTGCTGCTTATGCGGCAAAAGGTGAGTTTGACTGTGCGATTGCTGACTATACCAAAGCGGTAGAACTGGACCCCAAACTTGCCGAGGCCTATAACAATCGCGGTATTGCTTATGGGAAAAAAGGTGAGTTTGACTGCGCCCTTGCTGACTGTAACAAAGCAATAGAACTTGATCCTGATTACGCCGAAGCATATAACAATCGCGGTACTGCTTATGCGACAAAAGGTGAATATGATTTAGCTATCACAGATTATACTATAGCAATAAAATATCGACTTGATTATGCCGATGCCTATTACAATCGCGGTATTACTTATAGGAAAAAGAGTGAATATGACTGCGCCCTTGCTGACTATAACAAAGCAATAGAACATCAACCCGATCATGCTCAAGCCTATAACAATCGCGGGATGGCTTATGCGAAAAAAGGCGAACATAACTCCGCTATTGCTAACTTTACCAAGGCGATAGAACTTGATCCTGATTACACCAAAGCATATAGCAATCGCGGGATAAGTCGGTTATACCTGCGAGAATGGGAAAACTTCAGATCGGACTGGTCAGCTGTCAGAGGTGTAGGCGTAGATATCGCCATAGGTTTTCGTGATGCCTTTGGAAGCGTGGTAAACTTTGAACGGATAGCAGGAATTCGGTTGCCTGCAGACATTGCTGCGATGTTGAACCCAAGCATTGATGGAAACCGGTTGAATCATTGAGGAAGCAGATCGGACAGATTTTGAAATCCACGCAATCCGTGTAAATCCGCGATTCAGCCAATTAACAGAAGTCTGTCTTGAGAAATTTCTGTTGTAGCGTAATCTGTTAGATTGCGTCTGTGTTTGCCCAAAATCTCGCTGCGATGCAAGTTTATGCTACAAAAATACGGAGAATAATCAATCGCCCTTAATTTCTTTCACGCATCACATACTGCTCCGCTGGAGCGGAAGAGGTATGAGGACGTTCCCAGATGGGGATGTCCTTTCCCTTGAAAATGAGATTGACCGTGTGGTATATTCTTTATATGGGTTAACCGCTGAAGAGATTGCAATTGTGGAGGGAAAGAATGAATAAACCGTTAAAAGTTTTCATTACCTATGCTCGTACAGATAAGGAAGCGAAGGACAAATTGATAAAATCTCTCGCTGTGATGAAACGTAGTGGGTTAATAGACATCTGGCACGACACTGAGATGCTCGGTGGAGACAGGTGGCAGCAAGAAATTTTCTCTAAACATCTGCCTACTTCAGACCTGCTGCTCTATCTCATTTCTATTGAGAGCCTTGCCTCTGAAAACTGCTATAAGGAATTTGAAATAGCCAAAAAGAAAAAGATCAAGGTCATTCCGATCATCTTTTCAGATTGTGATTGGGAAAACGATCAACTCAGTGACCTTCAAAGTTTTCCTGACAATTTTAAGCCAATTAACGAATGGACCCCTGAAAGTAAGGGCTGGAAAAATGTAGTGGCAGGTATCCGAAAGACCGTTGAGCAAATGCTGTCTCACTCCGAGCATGCCTCTGATGCCTCTATGAGAAAAGAAGAGGCTGAAGTAGTATTCCAGCATGGAAATTTTCTATTGAAACTGGGAAAAATGGACATGGCAATAGAAACGTACTCGGAGGCAATTAGGCTCAACCCGCGTCATGCTTCTGCTTATAATAACCGTGGTGTTGCCTACAACAGTAAAAGGGAGCACGGTAGAGCCATTGAAGACTATGCCAAAGCGATAGAATGCAACCCTGAACTTGCCAATGCTTATAACAATCGTGGGAATGTTCACCGCGGAAGTGGCGAACATGACTGCGCCATTGAAGACTATACCAAAGCGATAGAATGCAACCCTGAACTTGCCGGTGCCTATAACGATCGCGGTGCTGCTTATGCGGAAAATGGTGAATTTGACTGCGCCATTGAAGACTGTAACAGAGCTATAGAACTCGCCCCTGAGCTTGCTTGTGCCTATAACAATCGCGGTGCTGCTTACGATGGGAAAGGTGAACATGATTTGGCTATCAAAAACTATACTATGGCAATAAAACATCAACCCGATCATGCCAGTGCCTATAACAATCGCGGTGCTGCTTATGCGGACAAAGGTGAACTTAATTCCGCTATTGTTAACTTTACCAAGGCGATAGAACTTGATCCTGATTACGCCAAAGCATATCGCAATCGCGGTATAATGTGGTTATACTTGCAAAGATGGGAAAACTTCATATCGGACTTGTCAGCTGCCAGAGATGTAGATATAGATATCGCCATCGGTTTTCGTAATATCTTTGGAAGCGTGGCAAACTTTGAAAGGATAACAGGAATTCGGTTGCCCACGGACCTTGCCGCAATGCTAACCCAGCAGTTGAAGGAAACTCCTGAATCATTATAGTAAAATCCGAAAATATGTTCACACTTGTAGCATAGGAAACTGTTGGTCTCCTGTGCCTCCGTGAGACGGGACTTACAAGTCTACACAGAGATACTGAAGTGCCACCGTTTATTCGGGCCACAATTTCGTAAATTTAATCCAAGGTTTGTTGCTCGAATTCCATAGGAGTCGAACCGTCTAACCCCGAATGCGGGCGTTTTCGGTGATACTTGTGTTCGATAAAATGACCGATGCGGTTTCTCGCCTCGGTTATATTCTCATAGGCGTTGAGGTGAACTTCTTCCTCCTTGAGGGTGCGGATGAGTCTTTCAGCATATCCGTTCTCCCAAGGCCGGCCTCGGTGTGCCACCGAAATCTCAACGCCATGTTCCTGGAGCGTGGTCACATAAGCTTTTGAAAGATACTGCGCCCCTTGATCGGAATGGTGAATCTCTGGGACGCTGTGGCGTAATGCCTCCTCTAAAGGGTTCAACGTCAGCGGTTGGGTCAGGTGGCGACTCACCTGCCACCCTCTGATCATACGGGTGAAGACATCCATGAGCAGGGAGAGATAGATGAAGCGTCCTTTGAGACGGACGTAGGTAATATCTGCCACCCAGACCTGATCGCATCGAGAGATCTCGAGGGTTTCAAGGACCCTTTACATACGGATGCACCCCTTCAACACAGGTCGTGGTTTGGAAACCGAGACGTTTGACAGCAACTGAGAGATTCGCGTCTTTCATCAAGCGCGCAACACGTTTATACCCAACGGTGTGTCCCTGACGCTGTAGGAGTTTTGTGATACGCCTATATCCGTATGTCGGATACCGCAGGGCCAATGTCTCTATTTCCTCCCGGAGGACTTCTTCAGAAGGGTCGCTTTTCGGGGCATAATAGAGATTGCTTCGGTGGAAACCCAGCACCTCACAGATCTGTCGCATGGAATAATCGGTCCGCAATGCTTCAACCATTTTTCGCTGCTCCGTCAGTTTTGGTCTAACCACGTCGCTGCTTTTTTTTGAATATCGAGGGCCACCGTCAACCGTCCAACGAGTTGTTCAAGGTGGGCGATCCGATCCGCTGCCTCGCTCGACTGCTTCTCTGTGGAGACAAACAGAGAACCTACGTTTTCAACGACTTGCTGCTTCCACTTCGAGAGTTGATCTTCACTCAGGTTGTGTCGACGACACACTTCTGCTTGCGAACTTTCACCGCTAAGTGCTTCAAGAACAACTTGACCTTTAAACTCAGGGGTGAAGGTTCTTCGTTTTCGTTTCGCCATTGGGGCCTCCTTTCAAGTTGTGGAGATTATACCACAATCTTGGTTTAGGGAGTGGCCCGAATTTAGGGGTGCAGTACAATACAAATGTATAAGTAATTACGGGACACTATAAAGGCGCGAATTGCACAGATTTTGAAATCCGCGTCCTCTGTGTAATCCGTGTAAATCCGCGATTCAGACAATTAACAGAAGTCTGTCTTGAGAAATCTCTGTTGTAGCGTAATCTGTTAGATTGCGTCTGTGTTTGCCCAAAATCTCGCTGCGATGCAAGTTTATGCTACAAGAGGGCAACTTGCGGCATTATGGAGAAAGAGAATGAGTAAATCCCTGATCTGTCAAAATGCTTCTTCGGAAAGGAGGGCTGTCCCATGGCATACAGCAATTTTACATTAGAAGAAGTCCTGACCACATTTCAACTTGAGATTGTCGAATCTGTAGACTTCTTTGCGAACATAGAGCCGGTAACGCCAAGCCCGGACTTAAGCGCAGAGCTCAGAAAAAAAGTCCCCGTTGCCGCCGCAATAAACACAGAAAAAGCGCGTTCCGAACTGATTGTCGCGAATGTTTTATTTGAACTTTTGGAACAATTTGATCACCGTATCAGTTTCTTTTCAGGGATCGACTTCAGCGTTGATGTTGAGAAGGGTCTGACAGGTGTGTGTGACTTTTTAATTAGTCTATCGCCGATGCAATCGCTTTTACAGGCACCCGTGATTGTGCTTGTTGAGGCAAAGAAGGACGACCCGGCACCTGGCCTCGGGCAGTGTATCGCTGAGATGCTCGCAGCCCAACGCTTTAATGCTGAAAAGGGAAACGACATTCCTTGTATTTATGGGGCTGCGACTACCGGAACAGAGTGGAAATTCCTCAAATTGAAAGGAAACCACTTATCCATTGATATAACAGTCTATCCAATCGCGCAGTGCGACAAAATCCTGGGTATCCTCTCCAGCATGGTAAAACAGAAAGCATAAGCGGTTGCAAACAGAAGATGAATCAGAACGCGATGCAAACAATAATTTCCCTTCAACGCAAAATCGCCAATTTCCCTATCTGCTCAATTCGGTTTCCATCTTCTGTGTAGGCGATGACGCGATACAGATAGACACCGTTGGCACACCGAATCCCCATTTCATCCCTCCCATCCCAACGGGTCTCATTGGAACCTCGATGTGCGCTGGCATCGACAAGCGTGCGGAGCAGTCTACCGTTAACGCTGTAAATTTTGATGGTAACGGTATCCGGTGCCTGTGCAAGTTGGTAGGTGAAAAACGTCTTTCCATCAACCGTGGGATTTGGAACATTAAAAACCTCACTCAGTGTAACTTCCTCATTTAAAGTGAAAGTCGTAACAAGTTCCGCCGTGTTTTCACTGGTATCCGCAGCAGTGATATGGAGTTGATACTCACCGTTCGCAAGATCTGGAGTGTAAGCGATAGCAGCATTTGTGGGAACAGCAGGATCAAAGGTTTCAGCGTAATGGCTCGCGTCCAGCGGTTCAAGCGTCTCATACACATTTCCGAAATTGAGATGAAAAGCCGTTTCATCAAGCGCGCTATCATCGGTAAGCGTAATCTTAAAACGCGGTTGTTCTGTAAGGACTGTGCCGTCTATCAAAGGTTCGTCAAGAGGTTCGCGCGTTGAACCTATACCCGGTGTCGTCACCCGGATGTCAATAGTCGGTGGCATGAGATCTGGGGCTTCGGTGACAAAAAACCTGTAGGTAACAACCCCTTCGTCGCCGCCGATCGTGTTCCCATTGAAATCCTGTGCCCTAATATTGAAGGTATGCTCACCCGGAAAGAGAATCGGTTGATAATCAATCGGCACCGTTTCAAAGCTCCCTTGTGTTCGGATTTCATAGTCAGTAATCGAGGTAAGGGGACCGCTATCTTTCTGTTTGGCGATTGTGAGGAATTCTGTATCGATACCGTTTGCATCCTGTAACACAATAGAGATACTCGGGCGTGGTGGAATCACACTGCCGGTCTGGGGTTGGATACCGTCCACCCATATACTAAAGGCAGGCGGCTCGGTATCAGTACTCCGCATAAACGCAAACTGTGTAAGTTCATTGACCTCTGCCGTTATCGTTCCGGTTCGAGCACTGCTGAATTTTACCTTATCACCGAAATTAAAGTTCTCCGAGCTCGCGGTGACGATGATGTCCAATCCAAGATGGCTGAGATAAAGCGGTTCATTCACCTTACCTCGGACCTTGACACCGTTTGGATGATGGACAGGTTCCGCAGAGGCATCGCGGACTTCGTACCGGACAGGATCCGTAAAAAAGATAAACCAATCGCCAATCTCAAATTCGCCTTTGGGACCAGGTCGACTGTTGACGGTGGCGTTGCCATTGCCAAGATTCGTGTTCCATGTTTCGACGAGAACCACATCGCCGCCGGGATCATAATCGGTTTTAAAAGCGAGAATATCAGCAAATTCAAAGGTGTAGTTGACACCCAGCGGTGTGCTTTCTTTCCTCGGAATCCGTAATTCCAAACCGAACCCTTCCTCCCTGAACGGATTATCCAATTGTCCCGGCTTATCAAGTTTTTGGACGAGAGGGTTTCCCTTACGTTTGAGAAACACTTCATATTCATTGGAATCCAGAAACAGGAGTATCCAAGTTCCAGCAGGCGTGAGATTCGGATTGATGCTGATCGCAGAAGTCTCCAATTCCTGTTCGCTCGCATTCTCCATTTGCGTTGGGGTGACATAGTTTTCGAGCAGAAAGTCGCCTTCGGAAGTGTAACTAATCTGCGATGCCAAGCGGCGCCATGCCGAGAAATCCGCTTGCCATGCGTAGATTGCTAAGTCTTTTGTGAGTTCCTCTAATTCGGTTTTAAATGCCGGGTTGCCGGGTTGGAGCAATGTCTCTTCCCGCACCGTATCTTCCAAAGCACTTACATCGAAGCGGAGTTTGACCTCAGCAGGTTTCTTGAGAGTCTTTACACCTGTCCGAAAAGCAGGTTCGTAATATTGGGCGACCTCTGTGCCTTGACGAATGAGCCCGCGTCGAAGCGCAGCGACGCGGGGAATGGGGGCGAACTGGAGATCCGGTTGAGACGGGGCAGCCGGCGACTGTGAAAAAACAGAGAGGGGGATGCCTGCCTTATTCTCTGGTTCAGCCTCGAGCGCGCTCGCAGGAAAATGGATGTCAAACACCCTATCCAAACTGAACGCCGTCAATTCCTCTTGCGGTTTGTAATTAAACTCGTTGACGATAAAAGAGATGTGTCGTTTGTTATCAAACTGGCGTGATTCTTGGATATTTCCGAGCATTTCGTCCTCGATCCCTGGATCGTCCGGGTCCGCGAGAACATAAATCTTGTGTACACCTGTTGCGAGGGGTTTGTCAAGGTCCAAAATTGCAGTCACGCGTTGCAACGTGTGTATACCATCTGCCCAATCCGTAGGTTTAATGGTCACGCGTCCTATAATGTCGGCATCTTCGTCAATTACGCTATCCCCCTCTGCATCTGGGTTCCCTTCAGCAAATACCACCTCAATATCGGCGCGAACCGGACGCCCGCCAATGTTAACGATCTCTCCGATGAGTTGATAACCGTTCTTTTCCGCATCAAAGGTATATCGAATAGGGGCCCTGTCAACCTCATCTGTACCGATTGCGATGTTCGGCCCATCAGGCACTTTGACGATGTTGCGTTCTATTTTTGATGGAATAGCGATTTCATGTCCTGTGCTGTCAGTAATCAGAAGTCGATAACGGACCTGCCGTCCACCCTGCGGCAGCGGAATAGCTTTTTCGAGTTCGTACCATTGTCCGCCCAGAGGCACATCGCCAAGAGGCGCTCGCGCAGGGACCATCTGGATTGTCTCGTCTTCGAAGGTTGCGGTATCATCCCATAAGACCTTTATACTACGTATACCGCCTGGTCCCTTGTCATCAACAACAAGCACATTAATGCTGAGCGTATCTGTGACTTTAATATCAAGGATTTCTTGGATGTCGTGTACAACGGGTGTGTCAATCCAAAACCGAGTTCCACCGATCGCAGCGCGGGTCTCATTATAAGCGAAGACCCGTGCAACACCACCCCCCGGGAGCGCGCTGTTTGGCACATCAAGACGAATCGTGCCATATTCCCCCTTCCAGACTCTGCCACCCGTCCGCTGCACGAGGTCGTTATTGATATTATCGTCAAAATGATTTGCGAAGGTTGCGAAAGCGGTAAGCGACTCCGTACTAAAATCGGATGCAATCGTAAAACGCTCAGCCCCTGGGACCGCAATCTTCGGACCTTCAATGGTGCCTACCTCGTTTGCCTTGATCACAATTTCGTGGGTCTTGTTGAGCGCGATGCGTTCCAATTCAACCTTTATGTCAAGTTCGGGACGAGCGAGGTGAGATGCAGGGTCTCCGAAAAGTGTATATTGCTCCGTTCCAGGGATCCATTGGGTATTCCGAATGCGACTGACAAAACTAATTTTGGCATCCGCAACAATATGTCCTATCGTTGATGGCAGTTCACCATCGTTAAGGACGAGTTTAGGGGCGCGACCTACGCCGAAAAGGGATTCAAAAAGGTCTTTGTCGAACTCGGCATTTGCTGTGCCGTAGGTTAACCGGGTCGCCGAGAGTGCCGCAATCGCACCGTATTTTCCTAACAGAAATTGCTCACTCAGGCAGAAGTTTCCAACTTGTTGCGGTTTGTCAAACTGTCCATTAAGACAGGTCGTTGTAATAACAAAGGGGAGGTATCGGTTCCGCAAACTGACAACGTCTTCGCTGTGAAAAATAGCCTCATCTGCCCAAGTCTGTATGCCGCCATGCCCGGTATATTCAATGGCAAGTGCCCCCCTGTTGATAGCAGAACGAATTTGTGCCCGTGTGCGATCCGGACTTTTAATCTTTCGGAGATAGATTTGACGAGTATCATAGCCAACGGGTATAAGGTCCTGTATCAATTCATCACGCGATATCTCAAAGACGCCATCGGATGGATTATCTGTGTTGTCATCTGCTACCTGAATCAAGGTCCCTTGCCACACGCCTGTTTTAAGATTCTGCTCATAATTGATAATCTTTTCAACCATGGTCGCGAGTTCTTCACGCGTCTGCACAGAGAGTCTTCCGATAAGCATATCCGGGAGGGCATCCTCACCGCTGATGTTAACAAAGCGCTGGTCCATAGCGGTTTCGCCACTTGCGGGTGCCCATCCATGATACGTAGGCACAGTGATCGGATAAAGATTATAGGTGCCACGGAAATTCGGATCGCGTCGATAACGCTCGACGGTGGTATTTTTGTAATCGTAGTGGGCATCTCCAACGAGGAGGACATAAGTGGGCGCAGGCGCTTGCCAACTGTTATAGGCGTATCGGAGGAACCGCCGGATCGCAAACGGATTAAATAAACCGTCGCTGAATTCATCGTAGATGTCACCAATATGAACGACCATCGTCGTCAAGCCTTGTGAACGCCGAAATTCGACGAGGGGTTGAATGTTTTCAGTGAAGTTTGGATGCGTAATGACGACATAGTCTGCTTGGTTGGCAGGATTGCGTAACGGCGTTGGTGGCGTTGGAACAAGCGCGTTGATGCTTCGATAGCCAGAACGGCTGATGACGAAATAGCGTGTATGTTGGTTGACGGTATCCTCAAAGAGAATTTGATGACTCGCACCAATACGGGTGACCTTACCACCAGTGAGTCTACTGGTAATACCTTTCTCATCAATTTGATACACATCAATTGTATTGTTGAAGATGTTTCGGACGTTGTAATGGACTTTGCCACGGTTACGCGGTTCAGTATTGGTATTGAACTCGAGACGGTTCGCCTGTGCTTGAAAGCCGCGCCAATAATCGAATTCATACCAATCAAGATAGAAGTCGTAGGAACCGGCTGGGGTGTGATTCTTATCCAATGCCTCAATGCGCATGAAATTCACTTGATTATTATGGACGCGGGCATGTGGAATACTACGGGTAGCGATCTGGGAACCTTGGCGTTTCCATTGTTCGATCCTACCGAGTTGAAGACCGTTGAAAGAGATGCGTGCAAGGTGCAGTGCGTTCCCTCTTCGGGAAGCCCCTTGGAATTTGAGGCGTAAGGTTGCTAAGCGGTCAATCGCGAGCCGTGGGACAGCCAAGGGCACCTCTATCGGAAAATCCTTGCGACTTGTATTAATGTTCCCACCCCGGAAAGCAACCCAGAAATAGTGATCGGCAAGTTCAGACTTAATCTCGGTGCCAGACAAGACATCATGATGCACATTCTCTTCAAATCGAGCGCGTGCTAAGAAAGCGGTTGGTGATATCAAGTTTTGGGTCCGTGGTGTTGCATCTCGTTCCTCAACGCGTGACCCCTCAAGGTTTCCTGTACTGGGTTCTCCTTTTAAAGCGAAGCGGAGCCAGTAAACGTTTTCGTCCGTAAATTTATTGTCAGCCAAGGCACGCCCATAAAAGACGATCTGTTCGTTTGCGTCAAGTGTATTGTTCTCGTTTTCATCGAAAATATAAATTCCCTGTTTTTGTCCACTACTGTCCAATCGAACGGTATCCAAGTCGATATCTTCTGGCGCGATGCCAGATGCTTTAATATTATTATAGGTAATGCGATAGAGATCCGTTCTGGTAATCGGAATCTTAAATCGGAGCGTGCTGGTTGTTAGGGTGGGTGCTCGAGGAGCGATACCTCCATGAGGCATCTGTCGTTGACTGCGCCACGGTTTGGCTTGATCATAGTTTCGCAGTGTCCCTTGGAACAGACTTTCAAAAGCCGGAGATTTCCTTGAAAAGGCGGCGGGCGCAGCAGAAACAGTTTTGCCTGTAAAAGTTCTTTTCCCCGGGGTCCCACTCGATACCGAAGAAGCCGGGAAATCGATACGGAACGTCACAGATTTGAAAATTTTCAACTGCTTTGTTGCCGAATTGTATTGTATCGGATTGATTTGCAGGCTCGCGATGCGCTGATCCCGCACAAAACCTATGGGGATAGCCTCAACTAACTGTGTCGGATAAAAGCCTTGCGCCGGTGAAGCATCCGGGCGGGAGTTTGTCGTCCCAGAGGGGAAAATTGGATCGTCTGGCGTAATACGAATATTTTCAACGGTTCTTATCTCTGGACGTGCTTGAATGACGGTGACAATCGGTGTCCCTACGATGGGAATACCGATGCGTTGTGTGTGGATAGGTAGACGCGGTTTCCCCACGTCAAGCGTCCAATCCGCACCCGCAAAATAGATTTCGGAGGACTCGATGCCGTCTGCCGTTTGCTGTCTCTTCCTTACCTGGATTTCGGGGAGTGTGAAACGGGCTGTGAGTGTGTCCGATGTGGTTGCAAGAATCCGTAGAGGGTCTTCACCTGGGGTGTTTGCTTGGATATTTTTTGCGGATATCCCCAATGCTGATGGTGTCTGTGCTATGGAAACCGGTATTGGAACAATGTGGAATATAAAAAAAAATATGGGGAAAAAAAATCGAATCTTTCTCATTTTTCTAATTTTTTAATGAAAGGAAAATTAAAAATTCCGCGCGAGCCGCGCCGCACAACTTAATGCCCCCACCAAACTCATTTCGTTAGCGAGTCCTTTGCCAGCTATGTCAAAGGCTGTCCCGTGGTCTACACTCGTCCGGATGATCGGTAAACCTAAGGTGACATTCACAAGTTTACCAAATCCAAGGAGTTTTATCGGAATATTGCCCTGATCGTGATACATAACGATAACCGCGTGCCAGTGTCCCTGACTCGCCTTGACAAAAAGCGCGTCGGCAGGAAGCGGTCCGTCGATCGGTCCCCAGCGTGCTTGCGCTTCCGCAATGGCTGGACGGATGAGGAACTCTTCCTCTTTTCCGAACACACCGTCCTCACCTGCGTGCGGGTTTAACCCCGCAACGGCAAGTCTCGGTTCGGAGATACCACAACGGATCAGTGCCTGTCGCGTGATATAAATAACCTCAACAATCCGTTCGACAGAGAGATGTTTCGGCACATCCCCTAAGGCAACGTGATTCGTAACAAAAGAGACCGCCGGAATGAATTGGGTGTCGGTTTTTACCCTTAAGAGATTTTCGTCTAACGAACCCTTCTTTAACGGATTGCTATCCAATGCTTCAGGTGTACAGAGCATCATTACGACTTGTGGTGTATTCGTAAAGGCGGCAAGCATTTCCGTGTGTCCTGGATAGGAAACCCCCGCGCGGTGTATAGCAGCTTTGCAGATCGGGGCAGTTGTGAGAGCATCCAGTTCACCCTGCATCGTAAGATGCGTCCCTGTTTCAATCGCTTTCACAGCAGCCGCACCCGCGCACGCATCTACAGTCCCGACAGAAATATCCTGAGCGGATATTGAAGACACATCAAGGACATCAATCGTCCCGGGTCTCGCAAGTGCCTGCATCGGGGTTTTGATTATATTGAGGGTCAGTGGTGTTCTGTTGGAAGCTGTGAAGCGGAAACACGCATCCTGAAGAATAGCAGAACTGCCGATAACAATCGGCTGGCATAGTGAATAGACACTTTTATGGGTGAGTGCCTTGACAACGATTTCGGGCCCGATGCCAGCCGCATCCCCCATTGTGAGTCCAACCTTCGGTGTTTTTATCATGGTTCCTTTGGGCGAGTCATGGCAACTTTCTCCCTGATCCGAGGCGAATGTGCCTCCATCAGGAGATAGGGACTACGAGTTTAACGCTCACTGCGAAGCAGATAGAGCGTTGCGGCACGGGCGCGCGAAACGTTTCCAGACGGCAATTCAAGCACCTCGTATTCTCGCTCGGAAGCCGCCTCATCACCTGACGAGTGCGGTAAACGAATAACATCACCAACAGCGAGCATCTTTCCAGCTTTCGCGACGTGCCCGTTGACGCTGACCGCACCTCGGCTACAGAGTGTATTGGCTATTGTTCGCCGTTTCACAAGACGACTGACCTGCAGGAATTTATCTAATCGCATTTTTTCAGACAACTGACAACTGGTAACTACACAGGCGGTTGGGAGGCGACCGGCACTTCTACAGGCACTTCGGGCTCCACAATCGGATGTGTGAGTGCTTGTTCCAGGACCTGTGTCATATCGTTGACTTTGTGGAAACGGAGACTTTCCCGAATTTCGGTCGGGATGTCAGCCTCGTCTTTCTCGTTCTCCTCAGGAATAATGATGTCGAAGATACCGTTCCGATAGGCAGCGAGCGCCTTTTCTTTCAAGCCGCCAATCGGCAGGACTCGCCCACGGAGCGTAATCTCCCCGGTCATAGCAATATCTTTGCGAACCGACTTCCCGGTGAGGGCAGAGAGTATCGCCGTGGCGAGGGTAATGCCAGCGGAGGGCCCATCCTTCGGCACCGCACCTTCCGGAATGTGAATATGGATGTCCTGTTGATCAAACCGATTGTCAGCAAGTCCAAAAGATTCGGAACGAGAACGAATATAGGCGACAGCCGTCTGGACAGACTCACGCATCACTTCCTGAAGTTGACCTGTCATACTCAGTTTGCCTTCCCCGGGCATCGTTGTTGCTTCAACAGAAACGATATCACCCCCGATTTGGGTCCATACCATGCCTGTAGCAACACCCACTTCATCGCGCTCTTCAGCTTTCGTGCGTGTCCATTTCGCAGGTCCGAGATAGTCACTCAAGTTCTCGGGGGTCACTTCAACCTTGAGATCTGGCGTCTCTTCGGTCACGATCTCCCGAGCAACCTTTCGCATGACGGTGGTGATTGTGCGTTCAAGGTTGCGCACGCCAGCCTCACGCGTATACTTGTGAATCATCTCAAAGATGGCTTCGTTTGTGAAAGCGACATTGTCAGCTGAAAGCCCATGGCGTTCAAGCTGCTTCGGAATAAGACCATTCGGGGTAAAAGTCGCGATGTTATGCTTCTCAAAATCTGTATAACCCGGCAACTCGATGATTTCCATCCGGTCCTGGAGCGCAGGCGGTATCGTAACGCGGGTGTTGGCAGTCGTAATAAACATAACATCCGAGAGGTCGAAGGCGATGTCCATGTAATGATCTCGGAAAGTGGAGTTCTGTTCCGGATCCAGTACTTCCAGTAAAGCGGACGCAGGATCACCCCGGAAATCCGAACTGAGTTTATCAATCTCATCAAGCAAGAACAACGGGTTTTTCGACTTGACATCGCGGAGTCCTTGAATGATACGTCCAGGGATTGCGCCGATATAGGTGCGTCTGTGGCCACGAATCTCAGCTTCGTCTCGAACGCCACCGAGGGACATTCTCACAAACTTTCTACCTGTGGCGCGGGCAATTGATTTGCCAAGTGAGGTTTTGCCAACCCCCGGAGGACCAACCAGACAGATAATAGGTCCTTTGAGGTGTTTGACGAGTTGTAAAACAGCAAGGTATTCCAACACGTTTTCTTTCGGTTTCTCTAACCCGTAGTGGTCCTCATCAAGTATCCGCTGGGCTTCGGGGAGTTCAAGTTGATGCTCCGTTTGCTCTTTCCACGGCAGCGCCAGTATCCAATCCACATAGGTGCGGATCACACCGGATTCGGCGGACTGCGGGGGTATCTGTGCCAGTCGATCCAGCTCTTTGAGAGCCTTCTCTTCGGCCTCTTCAGACATTCCAGCGTTTTTCACCTGTTCTCGCAGCTCATCAACTTCGGCGATGTCATCCCTACCCAACTCTTTCTGGATAACCTTCATCTGTTCCTGAAGATAGAATTCACGATGCGTCTTCTGGACGGATTCGCGAACCTGATTATGAATGTCATCACGGAGTTCATTCCGTTCCAGGGCTTGGTTCAAAAACTGGATGATGAGTTGGAGACGCTTAATCGGGTTCATTTCATCCATGACAGCTTGGCGTTCTGGGGGCGTGAGATTGAGAATGCCGGCGATAGTATCTGCGAGATGCCCGGGTTCTTCTTGCTCTTTAATGGAACGTTTGACTTCATCAGAGCTTGCCCCTTGAGATTGTGAGCCTCTACCTTGTTCCTGCTGCCGCGTTTTGGCATACTCATTGAACAGCTTTCTCGCTTCCTTCATGAGGGACTCAGAGGTGCTCGCTAATCCTATCTCCTCATGAACGATTTGCACGTCTGCACTCAAATAGTCCTCGGTTTCTGCAAAACGGAGAACTATTGCGCGGTGTTCTGAAGCAATAGCGATCCGGATGGTGCCGTCGCCGGGTTCATAAGACTCAATGATATTTGCGACAGCGCCAACGACATGGAGGTGTTCCGTCGTCACCTCCTCGCCTTCTTCCAACTCCACTTTTTGGTAGAGGAGGAGGATACGCCTATTTGAGCGCAGGGCGGCATGGGTCGCTTGGACGCCCATTTGGCGGGCAACATTTAAAAGAGATCTTGTCCTCGGAAAAATCAAAATCGCATCAAAATCCGGGGGCAAGTAGATAACGGGCAAACTTACCGTTTCGTTTTCTTTCGTTGCTGTCGAATTCATATTTTTTTCCTTTAAGCAGTTTTAAGTGCTTCGGATTTCCTATAATCGAGTTGCGGCGGTTCGTTTTTACGCACGGTATTTTCGTTAACGTGGCACGCTTCAACATCGTCAAGTGAAGGAAGACGATAAAGCGTATCAAGCATAATTCTTTCAAAAACAGCCCTTAACCCACGGGCACCAGTTTCACGTTCAATTACCTCATCTGCAATGGCGGTTAACGCCTCATCTGTCACATGGAATTGCACCCCTTCATAAGCCAAGAGATGCTGATATTGCTTCACCAAAGCGTTCTTGGGTTCAGTGAGAATGCGAACGAGAGCTGGAGCATCTAATTCATGGAGGGTTGTGACAACCGGCAGTCGCCCAATCAATTCTGGTATAAAACCGTATTTAATGAGATCCTTTGGTGTTACCTGTGCGAGGATTTCATGAATTCTTGTTTCGCTCTTAGGTTGGATAGGCGAACCAAAGCCAATGCTCTGTTTCCCAAGTCTATCCTTAATTCCCTTTTCCAACCCGATAAAGGTCCCACCACAAATGAACAACACTTTTTTGGTGTTTACCTCAATCATTTCTTGATGTGGATGCTTCCTGCCACCGCGCGGGGGGACGTTCGCTGTTGTTCCTTCAAGAATCTTAAGCAATGCCTGCTGAACGCCTTCGCCGGAGACATCACGGGTAATTGATGGGTTTTCAGACTTTCGTGTGATCTTATCAATTTCATCAATATAAATGATGCCTGTTTCCGCACGGGCGACATCACCATCCGCGGCTTGGACCAACTTCAAGATGATATTTTCAACATCTTCACCCACGTATCCCGCTTCCGTCAACGTCGTGGCATCGGTAATCGCAAAGGGCACGTCTAACACCTTCGCGAGGGTTTGCGCCAGAAGTGTCTTCCCCGTGCCTGTTGGACCGATAAGGACGATGTTGCTCTTGTCTAATTCAACCTCGTCAGTCGTGTTGCCATGGTGTAAGCGCTTGTAATGTGTATAGACGGCAACAGATAACGTCTTTTTCGCATCTTCCTGACCAATTACGTATTCATCAAGTTTTGCTTTAATTGCTTTGGGTGAAGGGGGGGCTGCAAATGTGTCTTGTTCATTTTCTGTTCGAGAATGTGTTGTGTCCCCAAGGTCGTTTTCCATTTGCTTGTGGGCATTACTCCCACGTGTCCGTGAAGATCTACGCTGTGTACCACCGCCAGATCCTTCCTGTTCACTCGAACCACTGCTTTTAAAGTCCTCTATAGAAAGGTCAATACTACCATCTGGCTCACGAGTGAGAATGTCATTACAAACAACGATACACTCGGCAAGACATTTCTCGCAGATATTCGCGTCAAGCCCATTAAAAAGTCGTTCGACTTGGGTGTTATCGCGTCTACAAAATGAACAGGTAGCACTGTCTACAGTGGACGCTGACAGTCGGACAATACATTCAACGCAAATATTGGCTTCTCTGCCCTGAAGGAGTCGGCGAACTTGCGTACTGTCTTGTTGACAGAATGAACAGAACAGATCACGATGGATAGATTCGGACATAGAAGTTCTCTCCTTTTTTTATAGTTATCAGTCCAGCTGAATTGTTACCGAGACACCTCTTTAACTGACGACTGACGACTGACAACTATCCCTGCTGTATCGCACGTTGGGAGACGACTTGATCAACGAGACCGTATTCAAGTGCCTGTTCGGCAGTCATGTAATAGTCGCGGTCGGAATCAACCGCGATCTTCTCAATATTTTGACCCGTATGCACCGCTAAAATAGAATAAAGTCGATCGCGTTCCTGCAGAATCTCTTTGGCATGGATGCTAATGTCAGAGGCTTGACCCCCGATACCGCTCGCCATCGGTTGGTGAATGAGCGCTTTTGCATGGGGGAGCGCATAACGCTTCCCGGGTGCCCCCGCGGCGAGAAGAATAGCTCCCATACTGTAAGCTCTACCTAAACACCATGTCTGCACGTCTGCTTTGATATACTGCATCGTGTCATAGATTGCCAAGCCAGCAGAAACAGAACCCCCGGGTGTGTTAATATAAAGCACTATGTCTGCATCCGGGTCCTTCCCCTCAAGGAAAAGCATCTGTGCCGTTACAATATTCGCGATGACATCATCATCAATCGGTGTCCCGATCATGATAATGCGATCTTCAAGTAGACGAGAATAAATATCGTATGAGCGTTCGCCTCGGCTGGTTTGTTCAACTACGATAGGTACAAGGTTCATTTTTTTTAGTAGTTTTCAGTTATCGGTTATCAGTTTTCAGTTACAAGCGGCGTTTGTTGAACGATACTCTTCTTAACCGACAACTATTATTAGGTAATGATGAGCGACTGCTTGGCGGATGCACGATTAATCAGAAACTGATAAATTTTCTCGTGTTGTAACTGTCCCCGGAAATCCTCTAATCGGTTGTTTGACTTTAGCAGAGAAGCATATTTTTGAGCGTCCCGATTTTGTTGTTCCGCAGCGCGTCGAATCTCGTATTCTAATTCATCATCGGATACGGAAATGCCTTCCTTCTCAGCAATCGTCTCGAAAATCCATGACTGTTTTGTTTGTTGAATAACATCGCGACGTAACTCATCGGGCAGGGTATCCATGTTAATCCCAGCATCCTCAGGACTTCTGTGCTCATTTGCCAGTTGTTGTTTGACGTTCAGAAGTGTTTGTTGGACATATTGATCAACTAACGGGTCTGGGATGGTAATCTCGATTTTTTCGATGAGTTGCTCCAGCAATTCCGCCTTCTGTTTATCGACATGTAGACTCGTCTCTTCCTCAACAAGGTTGTTCCATATCAACCCATAAAGTTGGGAGTAGTTTTCATACCCAAGGTCTTTGGCAAACTCGTCATCTAACGGTGGAAGGTGTTTTTCCGTGATAGCGTGCAGCGTTATTTCGTATTGAGCGGATTTGCCTGCCAGCTCAGCGACACTATGGTCTTGTGGGAAATCAATAGCCACGTTATTTGTATCCCCAATCTCCATTCCGATTAACGCCTGCTCCAGTTTTTCGTGTATAGCCCCAACCCCGAGTTCTATATCAACATCTTGCCGTGATTCAGCATCAATACGATTTCCGTCGAGTAAGCATTCCCAATCTATCCGAACACAATCCTTTTCTTGGACCTGCCGTTCAATATCAAGCGGTTCATAGGTTGCAGATTGCGCTTGCAACCGCGTAATATAGGTATCAACATCTTCACGGGGCACGTTAACAGGGTTTTTATCGGTTACGAGTTCATCATAACTCGGAAGGCTAATGTTCGGGCGAATGTCGACAGTGGCTGAGAACGTGAAAGGCTCGTTTTCTCTGACGTTTAATTCAGTAAGGGGCGGTGTGAAGGTGGGTTGTGTGAGGGGGTTGAGCCGCTCGTTGTAGATTGCATCTTCGTAGGCAGGAGCGACAAGATAGCGAACAGCTTCGCTGTTGACGTACTCGGGAAATCGCGATTTGAGGATTGCTATCGGGACACGACCTTTCCGGAAACCCGGAATAGAGACTTGGGTGCGTAACGACTCACAAGTTTCCGCCAGTGCTGCGTTGACATCCTCAGAAGGAATCTCTATGTCCAAACGGACTCTCGTGGTCTCTAACCTTTCAATTTGAACTTTCAACTTTTCTGTCCTCATGCCAGGCGTTCAAAGCCCGAAACCTATAGATATTGCACCCCGCTGAGGTGCTTAAAAGGAAAATTGCGGATCTCCAACGGAGAGCCATCTCTGTAGCGAGTCCAATCCTACCGCTATCACCACCCTCAAATACGATGATGGGCGAGGAGGGACTTGAACCCTCACGAGGCGTAACCCCAATAGATCCTAAGTCTATCCTGTCTACCAATTCCAGCACCCGCCCGAACGCGCTTTATAACAGTCTTTCGATGCGCCGTGAAGGAATCGAACCTTCAACCGCCTGATTAAGAGTCAGATGCTCTGCCAATTGAGCTAACGGCGCGCCCGTTCCCGCCGTGGAACATGGCTGTGTGACCATAGACGCTATAAATACCACTCGCTAATTGTTAAGTGGGCTTTCAAAGCCTACACCCAGCATCCAAAAAATATCCGCGTCCGGAGGGATTCGAACCCCCAACTTATAGTTCCGAAGACTATTGCTCTATCCATTGAACTACGGACGCATATTAAAAAGGTGGATGATGGGATTTGAACCCACGCCCACTTGATCCACAGTCAAGTGCTCTACCCCTGAGCTACATCCACCATGCTTCAGTTCTTCTCGGAAGCCACGCCATCATGATCGCGTGACTCCCTATCAAGCCGTCTGAAAAGCACGCCCAGCAGGAGTCGAACCTGCAACCTACGGATTAGAAGTCCGTTGCTCTATCCAATTGAGCTATAGGCGCTCGTGCTGCAAATTTTGTTCGTTTCTGAATCGGGGCGAGAGGATTCGAACCTCCGACCTTCTGCTCCCAAAGCAGACGCGCTAGCCGGGCTGCGCTACGCCCCGAAAGTCCCTATAATACAAACTTGCCAACAACAAAAATGCTGTTAGCAACTACGAGTACACCATATACTTTCAGTGTTGTTTAAATTATACATCATCCACTTGCATTTGTCAAATTATAATGAAAAATTCTTGTCTTTTTTGCCAACCTTTTTTGCCTTTTAAAATCTTTTTTATGAAACTTGTATAAACCTATTTACGATAATTATGTCAAACATTCCCAATAAACACCTGTTTTGACAAAAAACACACAAAAAGGTTCAGGAGGAAACATGCGCTTCATTGAAGGGATATCCATTGGAATCTCCGCGATTCGTTCAAATAAGATGCGCTCGCTGCTGACAATGCTTGGGATTATCATCGGTATCGCAGCCGTACTCGCAATGATTGCTATCGGTGATGGGGCTAAGCAAATTGTGATAGAAGATGCACAAAAGATGGGTGGGGCAACCCGAATCACACTTTACCAAACATCCTACAAACGAGAAAATAACAGATGGGTCCGTATCCGTAGCAATGAATATATGGAATATGAAGATGTATTGGCGATTGAGGCAGAGTGCCCATCCGTGAGTGCTGTCACATCGAGAATCGCGGATTGGCGAGGTGTCCTGTTTCAGGGACCGGGTGGCACTGAAACCCGTGCTGGCTACAATGGAGTGGACGCTAACTATACAACCGCAATGGATTGGGACCTTAAAGAGGGACGCTTCATTACGGATGACGATGTCCAAAACGCAACAAAAATTTGTGTGCTCGGCGACGAACTCGCAACTGAGTTATTTGGCAATGAATCTCCCATAGGACAAGAGATTAAAATTGCCAGAAAGATTAGTTACCGCGATCAATGGGGAAGAAGAATGAGACGGCGATCCACCGAACGCCTCACCGTTGTTGGCACCCTCACTCCGAGAGGGACAAGTTTCCAGTTTGGGTGGAGTTACGATAATCTTGCCTTTATCCCTGTATCAACTGTCCAAGAACGTTTGACGGGTGATGATCGAGTTTGGAATATTATGGTCTTCGCGAATAGTGTTGACGTAATCCCGAAGGCGATTGAAGAGGTGAGAACCGTTATCAGAAAGCGGCACAAAAATCAAGACGAATTCGTCAGAATTCGGGAGATGCGTGCAGGCATGGAACAGTTACAAAAAATCAGCAAGATGATCAAGATCGCATTAGGTAGTATTGCCGGGTTCTCGCTCCTCGTCGGCGGTATAGGCATTATGAATATGATGTTAGTCGCTGTCACGGAGCGGACCCGAGAAATCGGACTCCGGAAGGCACTCGGGGCTAAACCTTTAGATATCTTGGCTCAGTTTCTCATAGAGGCTGTGATCATGTGTGCTGTCGCCGGGGCAATCGGTATAGGTTTGGGAATTTTTGCTGGCGAAGGTATGGCGATGCTTGCTGTTAAAATCGCTAAAATTGTGCCGGAATGGCCCTCGGTTGTTTCTATGCAGTGGGTCATGATTTCGGTATCATTCTCTGCAGCGGTTGGTATCTTCTTTGGGATGTATCCGGCGATCAAAGCGTCCGGCCTCGCACCCGTCGAAGCATTACGCAAAGACTAAAAACTCGGTAGCCAACCAACATCTGTCCCTATCGGCGCGCTTTTTCGAGCGCGCCTTTCCTCATTAAATTCTCTATTACCATCCTGAAATCTTATCTGTCACCCCAAAACACATAACCAATAAACAATAAACCTATTTCATTTAATTGCGTCTAAATAAAATAGGAACAGGTCCTATTTGGGGTGGGTGCTGCGATTTGGAAATCGTCTCTAAAAAAAAGAAATTGCTACGAAAAAAATCGAACTTTATTCCCCTTTTTTTTGTCTAACACATTAAGGATAGGAATACTTTATAAATTGGAGGCATGAAATGCGCATAGTTGAGGGGATATCTGTTGGTATTTCCGCAATTCGTAGCAATAAACTGCGTTCTTTGTTGACGATGCTCGGTATTATTATCGGGGTTGCCTCGGTGCTCGCAATGATTGCCATCGGTGATGGCGCGAAGATGATTGTCCTGCAAGACGCACAGAAACTCGGCGGCGTGAACCAGTTTACGATGTACCGAAGCAGCCATAAGCGGGTAAACAATCGCTGGGTGCCGAATCGGAGCAACGAGTATTTCGAGTACGAAGATGTATTGGCGATTGAAGCGGAATGTCCATCTGTAAAATTAGTTGTGCCGCGGATCCCGGAATGGCGAGGGGTGCTTGTCCAGGCCGCCGATGGGGCGGAACACCGCACAGGTTATAACGGCGTAAATGCATCGTTTTCGGAAGCAATGGATTGGGACATCCAGCAAGGGCGCTTTATTACAAACGAAGATATTGATAACGAAGCAAAAGTTTGTGTGCTTGGGGCTGAAGTGACCACCGCCTTGTTCGGAAATAGCTCTCCTGTAGGAAAAGAGATTAAAATCGGCAAGGGTCCCGGTGGACGTTTTGATCGGTATGGCAGAAAAGACCAAAAACGAATAACCGAACGTTTTACCGTTGTCGGCACAATGGAGACCCGAGGACGCAGCCTCAGATTTGGTTGGAACTTGGATGACATGATATTCATCCCACTTACCACAACACAAGAACGTTTCACGGGTAACGATAGGATTGTAATGCTCTCCGTCCACGCGAATACTGTTGAAGAGGTCCCGCAGGCAATTGAAGAGGTGAAAACCGTCCTCCGAAAGATGCATCACGGGCAAGACGATTTCTTCTCAATTTGGGATATGCGGGAAGGCATGGCACAGTTGGATAAAATCAGCAAGGTCATAAAAATCGCATTGGGGAGTATCGCAGGATTTTCGCTACTTGTCGGTGGCATTGGGATTATGAACATGATGCTCGTGGCTGTCACAGAACGTACCCGCGAGATCGGTTTACGAAAAGCGATCGGGGCGAAGCGATTAGACATTCTGTTGCAGTTTTTAATAGAAGCCATTGCGATGTGTAGTGTAGGTGGTGCCTTGGGGGTTGTATTGGGTTTGTTTGCCGGCGAAGGGATGGCGATGCTCGCCGTCAACATCGTCCAGATCGTTCCCGAATGGCCCTCGGTTATCTCCACGGAATGGATATTGATTTCAGTATCATTTTCAGCGATAATTGGCATCTCTTTTGGGCTGTATCCAGCAATAAAAGCTTCTGGACTCTCACCAATTGATGCACTTAGGGCTGATTAGGAGGCAATCCACATGAATTTGATGGAGTGTGTTATTTTAGGCATTTCCAGTCTACGGCGGAACCCGCTCCGCTCCGCACTGACGATTTTAGGAATTATCGTCGGGGTCGGTTCTGTTGTCAGTATGGTATCCGTCGGCGATGGGTCGAGTGCCATGGTCTTACGAGAGATTGAACGGACCGGCGGCACAAAGATGATCGAAATCTATAAAGATGACTGGGACAAACAGTCGGGAACCTTGAGCCGCGCCGCTGGCTCGGCTGTGCGTGGGAAAAGTCGATGGCAAAGAAACCGCGCCGAAGATTTGGAAACCGAAGATGCGTTTGCAATCCTTGAGAGAGCCAGAGGGATCGTCAATGTCGTCGCCGAAGATGATATGCCCGGTTGGACCGTGAATTATAAAGGACGTACAAAAGAATCTCGTATCGTCGCTTCAACCGCAGGATACGATCGTTCGCACAACTGGTACCCGTCAAGCGGTAGGTTTTTTTCACCGGAAGAGGTAGAAGCGGCGAGTAGTGTCGCTGTTATCGGTTCCAAGGTCGCCGAAGAGGTATTTCTCGACGAAGATCCCGTTGGAAAAGAGATTAAAGCCTCGCGTCAATCCTTCCGGTGGAGAGGTAGAAGTGGGCTTTATGAGGTGCGTCTGAAGGTCATCGGGGTCATGGAAGAGAAAGGCGACGCGATGGACACTTCTGGTTGGGACGACCGTTTCATTATTCCCATAACAACGCTTCAACAACGTTTTAAGGGCAGAGATGATATTGAACGCCTGCGCGTAGAAGCAGTCGACGTGGAGGCGATTCCAATCGCTATAGCCGACGCCAAACGGATCTTGGGAAGACAACATAACAATACAGGTGAAGAATATAACTATTGGACAGCTACAGAGGAATTGGCTACTGCCAGAAAAGTGGGGTTAGTGATGAAGGCGCTGATGGGGGGTATCGCTGGCATCGCGCTGATGGTCGCGGGGATCGGCGTAATGAACATTATGCTTGTCTCGGTAACCGATAGGACGAAGGAAATCGGTCTGCGTAAAGCACTCGGCGCAACCCGTAACGATATTCTGGCACAGTTTCTGGTTGAAGCTGCCGTGCTGACCCTTGGCGGGGGTATTATCGGCGCAATTGCTGGTATATTCATGGGGCAGGGAACAGCTGCTCTTATTTCCAGGTTCGTCTGGGAAGGAAGCAATTGGCCCTCTGTGATTTCATTCGGAACGATGATTATCGCATTACTCGTTTCTGTGGCTATTGGTGTTTTCTTCGGGCTTTATCCGGCTAACAAAGCGGCGAAACTTACACCCGTTGAAGCACTCCGTTCCGATTAGGCTATTTTATTAGTTATCAGTTTTCAGTTATCGGTTGTCAGTCTACAAGGGGGCTTCGGATTACCAAATCCCTCTTTTAACTGATAACTGACGACTGACGACTGACGACTCCTATAGGAGGAATTACCCTTGAAGAAAGTAATTATTGCTGCCGCCGTTGTTTTGGTCCTCGTCGTTGCAATCGGTTGGGTTGTTCTGGGCCGCGGAGGAAACGGAACAGACCCATCTCTCGATAAAAAAATTGAGGTCGTTGAACGTGGCGATTTCCAAATGCGTATTAGTGCAACAGGCAACTTGGAACCGCTCATCGACGTAGAGATAAAATCCAACGTGGAAGGCGAAATCATTAGACTCCATGTTCAAAACAGCGATAGGGTTGAAAAGGGCCAAATATTGCTGGAACTGGATCCGGAACTCTATCAAGAGGGGAAAAAACAGGCGCAAGCGGATGTCGCAGCTGCCAAAGCGCAAGTCAGACAGGCAGAACTAAACATAGAACTCAAAAACGAGCGGCTTGACAGCGAACTCACGCAGGCGGACGCAGATCTGAAAATCGCTCAAGCGAACCTTGAGACCACCAAAGCCACAACGATAACACAGGTCAGTCAGGCAGAAACAAATGTTCAGACCACTCGAAACTCGCTCGCACAGGATACAATCGCCTTAGATCAAGCCGATATCGCGCTTGCACAGGCAAAAATTACGTTGTCTGAAAATGAAGCCTCGCTCAGATCCGCAAAGGTTTCCCTGGATAACGCCAAATCAGAACTCGATCGCAACACGGAACTCTTTGATAAGGGACTGGTCTCCAAAAAGGCATTAGAGGACGCACAAGCGCAACACGCCAATGCGGAAGTACAACATGAAAATGCCATAACACGGGTGGACTCACAGAAACAATCGATCACATCGCAAGAGCGAACGATCAATACACGCGAGACTGCCATCGTAACACGTGAGGCAATATTGGCGAACGAGGAACGAAACCTCGAAAACCTGAAAAAAATGCGGCAGAAGGCAGAGGAAGAGGCACAACTTCGGGTCGACAATTCCCAAACTCGGTTACAAGAACTCATATCGACTTTCGACAATGAAAAATTGCTAACGCAGCAATCCAGGGTGAGTGCTGAAGCAAATAAACTGCGTAGGGAAAGTAATCTAAAAAATGAACAAGAACGGCTGGATTGGACCACAATCAGGGCACCTATGGCGGGAATTGTTACGCTCCTCGAACTCGAAGAGGGTGAAATCGTGACGTCTGGACGTTCTGCCTTCTCGCAGAGCCCTCCCATTATGACAATTGTGGATCCTTCCAAAATGGTCGTCAAAACCTTCATCAACGAAGTCGATATGGAACGCCTCCGTCTCGACCAGCGCGCAGAAATCAAGGTAGATGCCTACCAAACAAAAAGATACGACGGAACAGTCTATGAAATTTCACCCAGCGGGGCGGAACAGGATAACATCATCTCATTTGAGGTGATGGTCGAAGTCAGCGGGTCCCCAGAGGAACTGCGTCCAGGCATGAGCACGGATGTTGATATCATTACCTATGAGGAAAAAGGGGTGCTCCTACTACCGATTGACGCCCTTATAAATGAGCCTTCAGCGACTGTCACCGCACAAGTTGATAATACTAAACCCTATAAGGTAAATCAACCGATTGAAGTCCAGACTGTCAGTGAAAAGATTTTCAGGGGCACTGTGACAAATGTGGGTTCCAACGATGTTACCATTAGTCTGGATAGTTCCCAACGCGGTATTCGTCCGGGGCCAACAACGCTATCCCTTTTGGTGAAAGGTAAAAAGCAAGCAGACGGTATACGCGCCACGATTAATATGTCGAAGGGAAAAGCCGTTATGCTTGATGATGGTAGCAGCAAAGGCACACGCACAGAGGTTGAAACCGGTATGCAGAACGAAACACACGTGATCGTCAAAAGCGGACTCAAGGCAAACGACCGCGTTATTCTGCAGCAACGGAAACCGCCACAAGGTGGGTTCGGTAGATAGAGAACAGTAGCTATTGCCTCGATCTTCGGATCGAGGCACATACTATAGCTGAATTACCTGTCCATCATAGGCAAGATAGGCATCGTCTGGGAGTTCAATGTCCATCTCTTTACACTGCTCCGGGAAATACCGATGATCCAGTCGGTGCATAATATGCGTGAAGTAGGTCTCCCTCGGTTTTAGAGCCGCACTGATTTCCAAGGCTTCACCGACTGAAAGATGCGTTGGATGTCTCGGATTGAAACTGAGCGCGTCAATCACCAGCACGTCAACCCCATTCAGTAGATCTTGCGACGCCTTCGGCAATCGCTTCACATCTGGTAGGTATCCGAAGTCGTCGATGCGATAGCCATAAGTCGGAACGTTCCCGTGTTCGACTGGAATTGGCATAATATCGAATCCATGCAACGCCAGTCGTTCCTTTTCTTCAATCACATTCGGCAGTAGATGTCCGACACCACCACCTTGGAACGTCTCCTTTGTAAACATATAATCGAAGTTGCGTTGTAGGATACCAATCGTCTGCTCAGGACCGTAGATGGGCATATCCATTTGCTGTTTTCGGCAGGGCATCACAATGTCGTTCGTTCCACTGACATGATCGGCATGCGAGTGTGTGAAGATAACGGCATCTATCCGCTCAATCCGGTTCCGAACGATCTGATCCATGAAATTGGGACCGAGGTCGAATTGGAGGTGCTTCCCCTCTTTTTCGATATGGATTGATGAACGAGTCCGGTAGTTTTTTGAGTTGACATCCCGCGCGTCTTGGCAGGTTTCGCAGTTGCATTGATACTCAGGAACGCCTGTTGAGGTGCCTGAACCTAAAATCGTAATTTTCATCTTTTAATTTATTACTCCTGGGCGTTGCTCCAAATGTAAATGCAGAAAGCCGAAGCCATCCCATAGCGAATAGCGTATGGAGGACAAATTATGCCATTTAAGGAAACCTAATTTCATTACGCAACGATCTCCGGTGAAGTCAGAAACCTTTGAACCCTTAGAGCCGGTTGGAATTAACTAAGAACCACTGCGAAACATTGTCCTGTAAACCTCTATAAGCTGGCACAGGGAGCAGTGACCAGATTCCCATAGTTAGAAAAATGATTAAACTTACGTTCCAAGAATGTCTTGTGCTGGCGGATCTCCTCGGGGACACCCCGATGACGGTTATCTCCGCGTCCCGCTTGAAGCAGGGGATGTGCGATGCTTACATTGCTGGCAGCCTGTCGGATGTCAAGGGTGCTCTCGTTTTCGACGCGTTTTGTGCAGACGAACCCTGTGGGTTCGGCACTGATGCCGAGGCGTTGTGGCAACTTTTGAAAGAGACCCACGGATGGGGGTGTGTCAACGTTGCGAACGCCTGCGCTGCATCTCTCGGGGCACTTATTGAAGCCGACAGGGGCACATCTATCCGTTATTATGGTGATGTCTGTCATGCTCTTTTGGAGCCTGTCCATTGCTATTCAAACGAGGCAGTTCGTCTTCTAACATTAGAAGATACTGTGCGTCTGGCAAAGGCTCCGTCGGAAGTCCAAGGAAACGGTTACAAAACGCACGAAGCACTGCTAACAAACGGGATCGCCGCGGGAGCCGTTGTGGATGGTAATATTGTCGCCATCGCGCATACCTATGCGGAGACTGACCTACATGCCGACATCGGTGTTTCGACAGTCGAGCAGTGGCGTGGAAAAGGGTTTGCGACCGCTGCGGCATCCCTCGTCGCTCGAGAGATTCAGGCAAAAGGGAAAGTACCGGCTTGGAGTTGTGGTGAAGACAACGCCGCTTCACTTCGCGTGGCACAGAAACTCGGTTTCACCGAAGTCGGTCGCCGCACCTATGTCATCCCTATTTCTAACGATTAATGCTGAATTATCGCTCTGCTGTTGAGACAGATGGACAATTGTTAAAAACCCTTCATAACCTGAAACAGGTCTTTTAACAATTTTAATCGTTAAAGAGATCCAAGGGCATCGTCCACTTTGTTAATTGCGGCTGCCATCAACCGTGCATGCTCTTCTTGCATATTCACGTTAAATCCAAATCGCAACGCACGACCGAGGATGGATAAGGTCTGTGGACACATATCCCGCGAGTACTCAACATCTCCTTTGTAACGTGGATCTTTCCACGGATACCCAGAAGCGTCGGGCGAATGCTTGAAGAGAATGGAATCCCAATAGGTATAGATATGCCGATCGGGGAAACCTTCATTGTAAGCCGTGCCGGCGTTCAATCCTTCACCTTTGAGGGCTTCGGCGTATTTTTTCGCGAGTTCCACATCACGCACGATAATCGCGGCACTAATACCACACTCACCGGCCGGATCATCCACATGTTGACGGATATAACCTTTCGGGGTCTCAGCGAGTTCCGCGGTGAACGCTTTTTTCAGTCTGCGTGTGTGTCCCAAGATGTCCTCTAATTTTGAAAGCTGCACGCGTGCAATCGCCCCCAAAATCTCACTCGTTCGGTAGCACTGCCGAGAAAAAGGTTTGTTCTTCCATTCAGAATCGCTCATCCACATCGGTAAACCCGGTTCCGCTGCGAAGGCTGCGCGTTCATAAGTGTCGTAGTCGTCGCTAAAGACGAGTCCACCTTCACCACAAGAGATGACTTTGTAGTAGTTGAGGCTCCACGCACCTGCGTGTCCCCACGTTCCAACGTATTTCCCTTTATACTGTCCGCCGACACACTGACAGCAATCTTCAACAACAAGGAGGTTGTGCTTCTGCGCGAGTTCGACAATCGCCTCAAGTCGGCCCGGGACACCTTGCATGTGGACCGGTAAGATAGCTTTCGTATGGGGTGTAATTTTCCGTTCCACATCGGCAATATCTAAACCGAGCGAATCGTCGATTTCCGCTATGACTGGAATCGCACCCACACCGACAATCGCAGCCGCAGTTGCGATAAAAGTGTAGCCCGGAACTATCACCTCGTCTCCCGGTCCGACACCGAGCCCAGTCAGTGCGCAGATAATTGCGGAGGTCCCGGAGTTCACCATCAACGCGTGTTTCGTCCCAAGGTACGCCGCTGCCTCCTTCTCAAAACTGGCTACATTTGAATCCTCAACGAACCGAAAAAGTTTTCCACTGCGCAAGACCTCTGTCACAGCATTGATCTCACGCGCATCTATCACACTGGGCCCGTGCATTCCGCTGGGTATAGAATCTGCAATAACGGGTGTGCCGCCATCTATTGCTAAACGTGCTGACATCTTTTCTCCTCCACAATTTTTTTTGCAATTACTGGGACGGGGAATGGAACGATGTTTATGATACCATAGTTTTTAAAAAATTGTCAATCGTGTTTCTTTTAAAACCTGTTCTACCTACGCCACCACCTCTTTTTTCCCTGATACGTCGCAAGCAGTTTTGAAATCTCTCTCGCCTTTTTGTCCAAACGCAATACCGTCTCGCACGCTTCGATCACTTTCTGTTTGGTATTCTCATCTTGGGTAGCCTGATAGGTGTGGTGGTAACTCTGTGCGACAGCGGAATGGTACGCCACGCGGTCTATGTTTTGGGGAACTTCAGTCGGGAGTTGTGAAAGCATCTCGACTGCCGTGTCCCACGTCTCTGCTTCGGCGTGGCAGATAACCTGTTGATAGCGCAGATGGTGTTGTGACGGATCTAACCAATACGCCTGCTCATAACACGTCACCGCTTCTGGGTAAGCTGCATTGGCGACGTGCAGCTGCGCAAGTTCCGTATAAAAGGCGGACAATCCACTTTCCGCTATTGTGTAAAGTGAGACGCCAGTATTGACGAGCCAATCTCTCTCCAACAGGAAATCAATCGCCGAGTTCCGCTCCTCCTCTGTGATTTGGATATCGGTGAGGAGATGCTTTGCGACAGCAGCGTTCGGAAATATCTTGGTGCGGCTCTTCAGTAACGGATACGCCTGAACCGCTTTGTCCATCGTGATGAGCTTAATCCCCGTCGCAATACGGAAGAGCGATACAATCTGGTCGCTATTTTTGCGGGACATCTCCTCAGCGACCGCCTCCCGATTCTCTGAAAAATGCTGATTCAGTTCCTCAATCGCATCGCGAATCTCGGCATCGCTTGGCGCGAGTTGGTGTGCTTTCGCTAAAAACCGTTGCGCCGTGAAGAGTTCTCTCCACGTCCGATAGATCGTTCCGAGTCGAAAATTAGCGAGTGCGAGCGTTGACGTATCATCTGTTGTGTTGAGGATGCTATCGTAGACTTGGATGGCTTCGGCAAGCTTATCTTCGCTTTCCAACGCTTGCGCATCGGTGATTGGGTCTGACATAAGGAGTCCTGTTCCTTAAGCGTTGCTTGAATTTCTATCTAACGCTTTAAATTTCATCGTAGTAGTAATAATTGGTATGGTGAGGAAGACACCCTTTAGGCATTGGATTCCAAAACCCATTCCTCTGTCGCTTCCGCGAATTCTTTAGATAACTCCTCAGAAATCGTCTGCTCCAAGAGCTCAATCAGATCCTCACGGAATTTAACCCAATTGTCACCGCGACGGGTAAACCGGTGCCTATCCCCAATTTCAACAAACATCGTGTCGTTTGGTTCAGACAAAGACTCAAAATAACGTCTAATGTTCATAAATTACGCTCCTTTTTAATTTTCTATCAATTGTCGGTAGAAATGGAAACGGTCGGAAATCATCGAAAGTTGAGGAGTTGCGAAATTGCGAAGTTGGAAAGTTTTAACTGCATAACTTTAGCACACTTGATAACTTTCTGATAACTGATAACCATTCTATAACCATTCGTGCATTTCCCAACCAGATGCGAGTGCTTTCTCACGGAGGGCTTTTCCCGGATTCACAACGACCGGATTCCCAACACATTCCAACATAGGCAGATCGGATTGACTGTCGCCGTAAGCGTAGCTGTCTTCCAATGAAATGCCGTGTCGTTCAGAGTAGGCTTGCATCACGTTCGCTTTCTCTTCCCCAATGAGGGGCACGGTTGTCAATTCACCCGTGAACTGTTCGTTTTGTTCGTGAAGTTGTGGTGCCAATACAGAATCAACATTGAGAAAGTCCGCTATCGGCTGGACAATGAAATCAAGCGAACCCGTTACGAAAACGACGGGGGTGCCTTGCGCCTTGTGTTCCTGAATTTGGGCTATCGCGGCAGGGAAGATCTTCGGACGCAGATAACCCTCGAACATTTCGGTAGACAATTCCTTGATCTTGTCGACATTCATCCCGCGATAGTTACGATAAAATGTCTCATTGAAGCGGGGACGACTGATCCTATCCAAAATTAAGTAGTAGATAATTTTGGGTAGAAATCCAACGAGCCACAGATACTTTAGAAGGAATGGCGTTTCTTTGAACCGCATCCAGATATAGTAATGGACAATCGTGGACTTCAACAAAGTCCCATCCACATCAAAAAATGCGGCTGTTTTTGGCGTAGCTTGCAAGCCAAAACTTGTTTTTAAAAGTTTCGGGTTCGGATCTGACATGGTAACGTCCTAAGAACCTTCCTGCTGTCTCAGCATTGCCCCCAGTTCTGCAACTCGATTTTGTGCCAATTCCAAAAATTCCTGGTATCTGTCGGGATTGATCGGTGTTTTGTCCTGCGCTCCCCAATCCTCCGGTGGGAAGGTAAACGGTTCACCAAAAACGATACGCACAGGATGTTTCTTAGGTAAGTTCCGTCCCTTCGGTAACGCGTGGTAGGTTCCGTCAATATAAGCCGGTATAACCGGGACGTTAGGCGTATAGATGAGCAAACTAAGCACACCCGGTTTGAAAGGTTGAAGTTTACCATCAAGGGAACGTGTCCCTTCAGGAAAGATGAGCAAGCCATTATTTTCTGACATCACCTCGTTCGCTGCCCTGAGATCCTGTAGAAACTCAGTAAAATTCCCCTCCCGTTCTATCGGCAGCGCGTTAAGGCACGTCCCAGCAAACCAACCTTGAAAACGGGTCGCGAACCAGTAATCTCGTGCAGCGAGCGTCCAGAGTCGGTACGCCTTCGTTCCGAGCGCAGTAATCACCGTTAAAGTATCAAGGTGACTTGTGTGATTCGGCATAATAATATAGGGTTTATCCTGCGGAATATGCTCAAGCCCGTAGCATTTCAATGAAAAATAGTTCCGATAGATACCGGTAATCACGGTGCGAAACGCACGGGCATACCACCGAGGCACCTGCCTGAACTCAGGCTTTCCGTCCTCACGGGGCTTATCTTTCTCTCTTGCGAGGTCGGTGGGAAACGTCTCAATTAATGTGACAACATCACCGACCGTCTCTAAATTGGCGAGTAATGCATCAGGAATCGTTTCACCGAGTCTGGATTCAAGGACCAGTAGAAGATCGAGGCGCGTGAGTGAATCAAGCCCTAAGTCGGTATCTAAACGGCTCTCCCGTTGAATTTGGTGTGCCGGCATGCGTGCCAATCGTGCGAGGGTAGAGAGGATTTCTTCGGGTATGTCCGATCTTGGTGCAGCACTATCTACATCCGCGCTGGGATTCTCCTGAAGGTCTGCGATACTTTTAATATGCGCCTCCAAGCTACACCTTAGACGTTGTCGATCTATCTCCCCATTCGCAGTCTTTGGTAGGGGATCGTTCCAGAAGTGAGATTTGTGGAATTGTTGGTAACTCGGTAGCTGCTTTGCTCGCGCCTGAAGGTGGTGCTGAATTTCCGTTTGCGTTTCCTCGTCGGGAGTTGTCGGCACAATCACGGCATGTATACCCATATCCGACCCGTCTTCATGGGGAATGCCAAGGACACACATTTCAGAAATGGTTTCCGAACTGTCCCGATAGAGTGCCTCCAATTCAACAGGATAAACATTCTTGCCAGATGCGGGAACGATAATGTCCTTGCAATGCCCAGTGAGATAGAGGTAGCCATCCGCGTCCATGTAGCCCAAATCGCCTGTGTAGAGCCATCCGTTGCGAATAGCCTTTTCTGTAGCATCCGCGTTCTGATAGTAGCCCTTCATCGTACTCGGTCCCTTAGCGATGATCTCCCCGATACCATCACTGTCCGGATTCTTGATTTGAAGTTCCACGCCTTCTACCGCTGGTCCTACCGAACCCCGCTTACTTTTTAGATAAGGATTGACACTGAGAACGGGTGCTGTTTCGGTCATTCCGTAGCCTTGGTAAAGTGTCATACCGAATTTTTGAAATCCGTCGTAAATTGCATCGGAAAGCGAGGCACCACCACTAACGAGAACGCGTATTTCACCCCCCATGACCGCTTGTGCTTTTTCTGCCAATGTCTCACCGGGGGTATCTGCTCGCGATGCTTGTCGTTCAATTGTGCCTTGAAGCATCTGAAAAAGGCGTGGAACGCCAATAAAAGCCGTCGTCTTTGCCTCACGCATTGTCTTCAGAAGTGTTGTAGGACGAAGGGCATTGACGTAAGTCGCCGTCGTGCCGCTGTAAAGTGCCATCAGTAAACTACAGGAGAAACTCAAAGCATGATACAATGGAAGTGCTGACAGGATCCGCTCAGTGTCTGTAGGTGGGAGTGCCTTTGCCACTGCTTGGACATTAGAAATAAAGCCGCCGTGCGTAAGCATCGCACCTTTCGCTTCAACAGTAGTTCCCATTGTAAAGATAATCGAGGCAACGGTGTCTGGAGAGACGTCTACATTCGGAAAATCGGCAGGAATCTCGGCGGTCGGGGTTTCGTGCGCCGTGGTATCGGAAACTCCCACAATTTCACAGTTCTTATTGATGTTTTGTAACATCGTCCCTGGCGTTGATAGGGTTTCCGCATCCGATTTTTCTAATACGCTTTCGGAGGCTAAAATCGATTTCGCAGTAGTGAACTTGGCGATTGCCAAAATTTCATGGGCAGGTGTTTGCGCGTCAAGCGGAACAACAGCGATACCTATTTGGATAGCTGCAAGGTAAGCGATACACCATTCGGGCTGGTTTTCAGAAACTAATATCACGCGATCGTCTTTTCGCAAACCGCTTTTCCAGAGCTGCCACGCGACTTGGCGCGACAAGGTATACGTCTCCGCGTATGTATACGCTTCCCATCCGCTTTCGTTTGCCATCTGCAGCGCGATTCTATCTGGGATTCGCGCGGCTTGTATTTTAATCAGGTCTACGATCGTTTTGGGTGGGATTTGGTCTGGGGATAGAGCAAATCCATTCCTTGTATTATATTTCCGTTCGAGGGCAGTCGCGGACTCCTCGGACTCGTCTTGCGAATTCGCTTTCTCCTGTTTGGCAGAGGAAGATGCTTCTGTATCGTTCGCTGTGTTATTTTCAATCTTCAACACATGTCTCTTTATGCCAGGGATATGGATCTCTTGGAAATATCGCTTCCAATGGATCCTTGAAACATCGAAGTTAAAACGCTGCTGTTCTGTCGGTGAAAGCGCCTCGTAAAGCCCTTGGGTCTTCTCGGTCTCAAATTCAAAGTTAGTCCGCGTGTAAGGGGCATAGATTCTGATGTAATGCAGGAGTGCTTTGATACCGCTCTGCTTCAGGACAAGGTGACGGCGTTTCCGCTTCGCCGCACGTATCGGAAGTTTGCCGAGTGTCTGAACGGCAAGATCGACCAGACGCATACGACTATCCAATTTTCGCTGAAATTCCTCTAAGCTCGGATATTTCCAAATTGGGACCGCAACCGGTTTTCCGTCCTCTACCATTGGATATTTCATAAAATATTCGTAGGTTGCTTCAAAGATACCTCGAAAATAGAGCGGATTCTGTGTCCCTGTCGCGACATGATATACATCAAGACCACCGCGCCTTGCAGTCGCCTCAGCCGCTGCCAAGATAGCGTTCACTACAAAATCGACAGGGATAATATCGAGGATTATGTCCGGATCTGCCGGGAAATCCGGGAGTCGTCCTTTCCCAAAACCCACGATCAGAGGTTCGCACATCCGAAATCCGCCGAGCCATCCGGGTTCAGGCTCATCAAAACTACTCTCAATAATTGAGGGACGCACGATAGCGGTGGGCAGTTCGCCGCGCAATTCCATAACCATCTGCTCAGCAAGGAATTTCATATAGGTGTAAGTATCGTTCCATCCGCGCGAACGAGCGTGCTTCAACCCTGCCTCAACCAAGCGTTCCTCAAGCCATTCTGCCTTCAACTCCTCGATCTGTGCCGCAAGTCCCTTACGCGTTCCTTTTATTTGTGCCTCCGCTTCTTGCTGAAGGTTAGCGAGGTTTTCAGGCGATTCGGCTTCAGCACGGATAGCAGCACTCAGGGAAAGCAACCCTTCGATCTCCTCGGAGAGCGTTTCAGGGATAGGCATGCCAGTTTTTTCGCGGTGTTGTCTTGCGTAGTGTGCGTATGGTAATGGAAGTTCTTCAGGCACGCGTCCCGGTTTGTCACCGCAAACGTAGGCTGTTGAGATGTGGAGAAACACAGCCTCCGGGCAACCCTTGGCAAAGTTGACGACATGTTTCGCAGCGAGAGCATTCCCCCACAAAGAGTCATCGAAAGGTGGATCAAAATCTACAAGCCCCGCGATATTGATAAAGACCTGGACTTCGTTCTGGAGTCTTTGGTATTCCGCATCGCTGAATCCAAGACGCTCATGCGTGAGATCACCCTCAACAGCTGTCAATTTCTGCTGCGCCCATGCATCAAAGTTGTCGCCGTGTAGCCGACGAAGGGAGGCAAAAACGTCGGAAGTGAGAAGCTCATTTTCTAAACGTTCTTGAGCGGAAGTGTGTTTTCCAGTTGTATCAGTGCGACTTCGAATGAGAAGATAAATCTTTTGGATATCGGGAAGTGCAGTTAAAATTTTTGCGACCATTGGTTGCCCCAAAAATGCGGTGCCACCAGTAATAAGCAAAACTTTTCCCCGAAAAAAATCAGTGATTGACATAATTCTCTTTTCTGTGTCATGATAGATATATGAACATTTTTAATTGTACCTTGCGGATGAATAACGCGGGTTTCGACTTTGACGTGCCATTCTCACGAGCCGCCCGCGTGTTTTTGCTTGGGTATTTCTGCGTATTGTTGCGGGCTACGGTTTTGGTTTAATGTTCATTTTCCACCAAGAGCCCGCTCGTAATGGAATGGAGAGCGGTCCAGAGGCACATAAATTAAAAGCCTGGCATTATTCTCAACTTATATTCGTGAATTTCGTCTAATCTTTCGGTAAATCACCCAAAACGCAGTTTACAGGTTTCCAACATTCTATTAAAAATAACACATTTTCTATAAAAAGTCAAAGGCTGAATAGATAATGCTACCAGAAGCAGAGAAGTTACAGTTTTTACAAAAGACGGAACTTTTTGCAGAACTCCCACAAACCGAATTAAAAGCGATCTGTCATATTGCCAACGAAGTTGCGTATCCAGCCTATTCAACGCTCTTTGAAGAGGGAGATGAGGGCGATTCGCTTTACTTATTGGTGGAGGGTGAAGTCAGTATCATCAAGGCAGGAACAGAAGTATTGTTCTTTGATGAAAAGGGGTACTGCCTCGGAGAAATCGCCCTGATTGACAATAAACCGCGGAGTGCCACAGTTAAAACGGTAAAACCCACACAATTTCTGAGGATCACGAGAAGCGATTTTTACAACGCTATGGCACGAGAACCGCGAATTGGGAGTGGAATGTTCCGGGTCTTGAATGAGAAAATCCGACGCGACCTTGAGATCCAGATGAGTGCTATCCGTAAGGAAGTCGCGCAAGAAGAATCAATGCGGCTTGCCGCTGAAGTCCAAAAATCTCTCCTCCCAAATAAAGAAATAGCGCAACGCCACGTCAGTTCCTCCGGATATTGCCGACCCGCGAATAGCGTCGGCGGCGATTATTACGACTATATGGAACTCCGGGACAATAGCGTCGCCATTTTCCTCGGTGATGTCATGGGGCACGGCTATCATTCGGCGATGGTTGCAGCAATGACAAAAAGTTGCTTGCAAACACAGCTCCGTTTCGATGCTTCTGTGCCGGAGGTCATGAAAGCCATTACCCGTGTCACAGAAGAAGATGCCCAGACTTTTATCTACATGACCTGCTGTTATCTTATCATTCACCCCGACAATCGGTTGGAGTTCGCCAATGCCGGGCACCCGCAGATGCTTCTCTATCGAGCTGAACAGAACGGCATCAAGAAGGACAATACGGATCTCATTGAGTTAGAATCCTCTTTTCTCCCGGTCGGTATTTCAATGTCCGATACACCGACGCAATACTACAGTTCTGAAGTAGAGTGGTATCCGGGGGATCTGTTGGTCCTTTATTCAGATGGGATCACAGAAGCATTCAATCCTAATGCCGAAATGTATGGATTCGACAGGTTCACAGAACTCATATCGCAAAAACGACATCTGTCCGCTGAAGAGATAAAGACAGAGATTCTGTCCGACCTGCAGGCACATCAACAGGACGAAAGCGCCAATGATGACATTACGTTGGTCGTCGTGAAATTTTCGTAAGGGGTGTCGCTTGTCGGATTCCTGGGTATCCGTCTTCCCCAGACCCGGTAGGTGCGGTTTCTAACCAGGGTTCCCACCCGTTACTGGGAAGGGACACCGGATCCTTAAAAAAAGACGTGAAACCTAATAATTTCTTAAAATTGAATGGCTCTGCTGCTGACAACGACTCTACTTGAGTTGGCTGACGGCGTAATGTATGATATTTTCCATGAGTGCTTTGTTCAAGGAAGTGGTATATTGGCTATCGTTACGAAGGCTGGTGATAATGTATAATCCCTTGCCATACCGTCTTGCTCCAACAACGAGTTCCTGAGTGTTCTCGGTCGTCGCAAAAATTTCATCGCGTCGGTCCCAGTCTACCCATGCGTCATCGACAAGGATTTTGCCGGACTCAATTTTGTTGGGAATGGAGAAAAGGGAGGTGCCTTTTTCAGTAACAGCGAAATGTTGGGCAGGTGCGCTTTCAACGCCTTTCAACTTACCTTGCAGCCACCCGGTCCCGCACGGCTTCTCAGCACTGCTATCCTGTCCCGTAACGACGACAATACCACCCTTTTTCACAAAGGCTTTAATCTTCTTCTCTACTTCACTCGAAAGGAGGTAGTGTCCGTAACTCGAAATCTCCTCGTATCCGATCCACAGAATATCGGCTTTTTCTAATTGCGGTAACGCGTGTGCTCTGGTGGATTCATGCACCACGGCACGTTTACCGACTTTTTTCACGGCACGCAGTGCCATATATTCATACGTTGCTGTATTCGTATAGACGGGGCTTTGACTCCATGTTGTATCCGTGCTATTTCCTGTGAGTACCAGAATTTTGACGGCATCTTTCGGGGCGGCAACCCACATTTTACCGGCTAGCATGTCGAGAACAATCGCTTGGAATGCTTTTGTCTTGCCATCAAAAGTCCGTGACATCATCGGGTCGATGTGCGTAAAGGTCCACCAAGCGCCACTGTATCCACCGCGATAGGCACGCATCTGAAACCACGTATCGTCAATGAAGCACATACTGTCTATGCCATAATGTTCACGATAAAAAACAATGATGGGCATGCCCGCTTTGAGGAGTCTTACCATCTTCTCCGGCGAGGTGCCTCGTTTGTAATGTCCCGTGGCGAAGTTCATCTTAATTTCCTTGAGTTCGCTTTTCCCTTTGACGTCTTTTTTCACAGTAACAACGCCTCGTAAACGTTTCTGATCAACACTCTTTACTTCGCCAAAAACGATGTTCGTACAAGCATCAAGGACCTCACGAATGGTATACTCGCGCTCAATAAAAGCCGGTGCCGTTGGCGCGAAAAGTAATCCGATAAAACAGAACCCTAACCCTAAAGCAATGAGGTTATATGTAAAGCGCATGATGGAATCCCCTTCTATACATGCCGGATTTTCTAAGTAGAACTTACGCATTTCCTCTTAAAGTCCCCCTGATAAGGGGGATTTAGGGGGTTAAATAAAACAGAATAACGAGTTTTGGGCGAAATATATTCTTTTTCTGTTCAATGTGCGTAAGTCTTGCTAAGTAACACGTATTATATTACATCTCTATTGAATTTTCAACCATTTTCTGCCTCGTTCTCAAGTTATGCCAGGATTGAAACGCTCTCTTTTCGTGCAGCGCGCGCGCCAAAACTTTCAACTGAAAGACACACGATTCACATCAGCACAAATCTGTGATGCCGCCACTTACATCGGATTTCTGATCTTTGTCCTTGCGCTACCGTTCGGTTATTCCACAGCATTTCTCAACATCGGACTTTCGTTTGTGCTGTTCGGATGGGTAGGACGCATTATTTCGGATCGGAAACGCAATTGGCAACGCACGCCGCTTGACATTCCCATCTTGCTGTTTCTCGGGTTGGGGTTGATAGCCTCACTTCTTGCACCACATCCGGCTGCCAGTAGCCTCGGCTATTTTTGGAAACATCTCCGGGCAATCCTGCTCTTTTATGCGGTTATTCACAGTCGATTGGGCACTCGATGGCGGCATATTGTCACCGCTTTCATCGTCGCTGCGGGCTTCTCCTCCGCCCTCGGACTCTATTATTACGCTAACGATACACGCTTGGCAATGGATTTCATGGGGCGGATTGGATTACAATTTCAGGCGGAACTCGCTGCGGGGGAAGGCACAAATTTACAAATGTCGGATGAATTACGCGCCGAATTGCGAAATTGTAATGTACCGCTCTCTCAAACCGCAACGTTTGTAACGCCAAAGCAACCCGACGAATGGCGTATCGATGACCCAGCCCGAAACAGACGCTATACCGTCCGTAAGGGTGAAACGCATCTGATGGTGTATATGATCGAGCAACGGCTCACCGGAACCTTCAAGATGCCGAATGACTTGGGGGCATATCTTGCCCTCACACTCCCTTATGTTATGGGTTACTTTGTGGCTGGCTGCGGTCTTCTGATTTTCCACGCAGGACAGACGGAAGCCCATCGAAAATCACGACGTTTCTCGATGGGCGTGATCGTGGGATTCGGTGTGGTTTTAGCACTGATGGTGGCAAATTTGGCGTTGACGCTGACGCGCGCAGCATGGGTGAGCGTCGCCGTTGCAGCGGTTTGCATCGGCGGCTATTTTGTTGTAAGGACTCTGTTTAAGCGTGTTTCATGGAAAAGAAGTTTGCTGGGGATAGCGTTCATAAGTGTTGTGTTCTCTGTGTTGATCCTGAATGGAGACTCCCGTCAGGCAATAATGGGTGTCGTTCCTCGACACATCAAGGAACGCATCGAAACGATGATTACACATCCCGCGGGGTTCATGGGTGAACGTCCACAATGGTGGCGCACCTCGCTTGAACTGATCCAAAAATACCCGCTGACGGGCATCGGGCTGGGTAGGTTTCGCTATGAGTATCAACACAACGGACCGGAGGAGCAGTACTATACACCCTATCACGCCCACAACATCTACCTACATATCGCCACAGAGCAAGGCATCCCATCGCTTTTTCTGTTCTTATGGATGGTGGCAATTATGTGTCGACAGGTTTTTCTGATGCGAAAGACAAACGATTTTTGGCAGCTTGGGACCTTCATCGGGGCAAGCGGTTTCCTAATCTCTGCGCTTGTTTACGGACTCGCAGATAATATTCTACATCAACGCACAGTGTTACTTTTCTATTTTATTCTCGGCATTATCTTTTATACACAACGCATCCGCAAGGAAAATTTAAAAAATGAAACCTCGGAATCCGATTAATATATCATCTGTAACGACCTATCCGCTGCAGAACCGTATCAACAAGGTCTCTGTCCGTGATTTCGCAACACCACCAGAAGTGGAGATAGACCTGTCCCAATTTCTATCGAGTCTACCCAACATCCTCAAGGGACAGGAATTCTTGGCGCTCGTCGACGATATCGTTGCTGCCCATCGGAACAAGAAACCGGTCCTCGTGATGATGGGCGGGCATGTCATCAAATGCGGATTGAGTCCATTCTTAATTGACTTAGCAAAACGTGGCGTGATTACTGGGTTCGCCTTTAACGGCGCAAGTAGCATTCACGATTTCGAGATCGCGCTTATCGGAGAAACCTCAGAGGACGTCGCCGCCTATCTCCAAGATGGCCGGTTTGGGATGTGGGAGGAAACCGGACACTTGATGAACGCAGCGACGCAGCACGCCGCAGATACAGGGATCGGGATGGGTGAAGCACTCGGTAAGCAACTCGTTGAGATGAACGCGCCCTATAACGCATATAGCCTGCTTGCTGCCGGCATCCAATACGATGTTCCAATCACAGTGCATGTTGCTATCGGCACGGATATTATCCATCAGCATCCGTCTGCGGACGGTGCCGCTATCGGCGCAGCGAGTTTCACCGATTTTCGACTCCTAACGACGTTAGTGACGGATCTGGAAGGGGGTGGCGTTGTGCTGAATTTGGGTTCGGCGGTCATATTGCCTGAGGTATTTCTGAAGGCGTTGACGATCGCTCGGAACTTAGGACATACCGTGTCCCAGTTTACCGCTGCCAATTTCGACATGAATCAACAATACCGTCCGGTAGAGAATGTCGTCAAACGTCCAACAGAGATGGGGGGGAAAGGGTATACATTCACAGGACATCATGAACTGATGATTCCGCTTTTGGCGCAAGCAGTTTTGTCTCGCTTGTAGAGGGTATTTTTATTGCTAAAGTTCCACTGATCCCCTCTCTTCGAGAAACAGGGTCATTCACTCTTGTGGGAGGGGTTTGTAACCCCGATTCTTGGGGTGTGTTTTTATTTTTGAATTTCCACTGGTCTCCTCTCTTTGAGAACAGTGTCATTCACACTTGTGGGAGGGTTTGTAACCCCGATTCTTGGGGTGTGTTTTTATTTCTGAGGTTGCACTGGTTTCCTCTCTTTGAGAGCAGCGTCCTTCCCACTTGTGGGAGGGGTTTGTAACCCCGATTCGAGAATGAAAAACAGTTGACCTTTGGGATAAAAATATGGTAAAATCAGAGTATCACGTTGGCAGACATGCAAAGCGTCCCTGCAAAATCCGTCAGTGTTGTGCTTGGCAATGTTCCAAATATTCTATCAGCAGCAACACTCCTGACGATACTTGAAGAATGAATCAGTCTCATGTTTTACCGAATCAGACTTGCTCTCAAAGAAGAAAGCGAAATCAAAGAACGGGGTCGTCAAGAAGCTTACCAAGAAGTGTCCGACTGGAACAGTCGCCGTCTTGAAGCCGAAGCACGTGGCGAAACTTTTACAGAGCCACCGCCGGGACACGATACCGTAAAACCCAGAAAGCAAAAACGCTTCATTTTTTTAAATTTCTCTTAATCATCGGAACACGCAATGACTTCAAATATTAAGCCCAAGACGATATTTACCGGTGATAATCTGCCTATTATGCGAGGGATGAATAGCGCATCGGTGGATTTAATCTACCTTGATCCCCCTTTTAATAGCAATGCCAACTATGCAGCACCTATAGGTTCAGAAGCAGCAGGTGCTGAGTTCAAAGATACATGGACGCTTAATGATGTTAACGTTGCTTGGCTCGATCTGATTGAAACGAAGCATCCTGCACTTAATCGAGTGATCCACGCTGCAATGACAGACAGTGATAAATCGTACCTAATTTACATGGCGGTTCGGTTGATTGAGATGCATCGTGTTCTGAAGGATACGGGGTCTCTCTACCTACACTGTGATCCGACAATGAGTCATTACCTGAAGTTGGTTATGGACGCGGTGTTTGGGAAGGCGAACTTTCGTAATGAGATTGTATGGAAGCGAACCGCAGCCCATAATGATTCTGCAGTTTATGGGGGTGTTCATGACATTATACTCTACTATTCAAAAGGTAATTCCCTCACCCTTAATGAGCAATATCAACCCTATTCTGACGAGTATCTCAAGAGGTATAGGCATACGGATGAAAATGGTAAAAGATTTTTGGACAGAGACCTAACCGCTGGCTCTTTAAGTGGGGGTGGGTATCAGTACGAATGGAACGGCATTACTAAAATTTGGCGGTGTCCGTTTACCACGATGCAGGAATATCATAAATCTGGTAAATTATACTACACTCGCAATGGAACACCGAGATTAAAGCAATTTTTAGATGATATGCCCGGTGTCCCTGTTCAAGATGTTTGGATTGATATACCCCCTATAAACTCACGAGCCAAAGAAAGAGTGGGCTACCCAACGCAAAAACCCCTTGCCCTCCTCAATAGAATCATCAAAGCCTCGTCTCATGAGGGCAATACGGTTTTCGATCCGTTCTGTGGGTGCGCCACAACCCTTGTCGCAGCGGATAGACTTCAACGGGATTGGATAGGTATTGACATATCAGCGAAAGCCGCTGAGCTGATTGTCGAGCGTATCAAGGACGATCAAGGTATGTTTGAAGACATTATTGCCCGCGACGACATACCCAACCGCACGGATTTGGGACACATTCCCCGCTATAACGCCACTGAAAATAAAACCCGACTCTACGGCGAGCAAGGTGGTGATTGTAACGGGTGCGGTGAGCATTTTCAAAAGCAACACCTTGAAATAGATCACATTATAGCGGAGTCTGTTGGCGGGACTGACTATATTGAGAATCTTCAACTACTTTGCGGTCACTGTAACAGGATCAAGGGTAATCGCGGTCAGGAATATCTTATCTCCAGACTAAACGCAAGTTAAAAAAAGAAATTCCGTACCACACAGGACACCTTTCTGGAATGCGTTCTGAGGGCATTCTCGTAAACTATTTTTTATAGTGGATCCGAAAAATAAATGTACACTGTTCTTCCCCGGTAGGTGCGGTTTCCTAACCGCACCGATTCCGAAGTGCCTACTTAATTGTGGACTTTACCATAATAGAAGGAGAAAAAGATGGGATTCGGATGGATCGATTATATCGCAGAAGATATGCTGAGCAAATTGCGAGATGAGGAAAAAGTGAGTATCAGAAATATGTCAGATGAGGAACTTCTTGAGTTAAACAAGGCATGGGGAATGAGTATTTGCCATTCTTACCGTATCAATGGCTATCGTGTCGGTCAAAAAGAATCCGCGGCATATCCTGCCTATAACTCGATGAAAGTACTTAAAGCGGTTCGGGAAAAGTTACGAAGCAATCAAATATAACCTTCAGGTTCACAAGAATTTTTTCATGAAGTTGTTGGGGCAAGCAATATTCTGACGAAATATCAGGGTTTCCTTTTTAACCCTGTAGTCGGAGCGGTAGTATCCCCCGCAGGTATTCGGTATCATCCAGACCTATGTAAACTTGAAAAAAACTGGTCACCGTTTTCGGGACTCAAATCAAGTAAACCTTCCAAGAGAAGGTAAAGCAGCGTACGGAAACCTTAGCCGTTGTGAGTATCATAAGCGAACCACGGAACCGTTTCTGAGTTTTGATGTTCTTTTCAGCTCCACCAACGATGTCTGTAGAGCCCGCAATTTCGGCAGGGACGGGATGTGCAAATAGATCCGTAGGAGTTTACCCCGCCTGATGCTATCTATGTTCTCACAATCTTCTAAAATCTCCTGATATGTCAAGTAATTCATATTAAATTTTCCTAATCTTTACAAGGCAAAGGTCGTGAAACCGGTTATAATTTTTGTATAACGAGATCGCTGTAAGAAACCGCAATCGGATCCACAGCATCCAAATGAAGTACGGCTTTAACGTGTTGATGCTCCCGTATCGCTTCGGCTTCGGTCTGCCCCCGAAACACCGTCTCCAATTCGACAAATCGCCCCAAATCGGCAACCGTATCGAGATGGATGCGAGTGTGGTTGAACATCCAGATGTCCCGTTGTTTTTTTACAATTGTTTTGACGCCAAGTGCAACAGTTAGCAGACTTTTGAAGGACCCCGGATCCGCAATTTCGCAGAGTTGGTATTGACTGTAGCGGGAGCCATCTTCGTTTGGACGCTCATAATAAATGAGCCACCCCTCAGACCACCCCTCCGCTTCGCGCAACTTAAGCCGCGGTTCACAGGTTTCTGATGTTGGCGCGTCTTTTATGTGCTTTATATGAAAATACGTATCAATTTGGTGGACGGTTTCATGATGTATCGCATTTAAGTCGGATAGTTTTGGATAGAGTCCGTCAAGCGACTGAAACTGTCCTTTAAATTCTAAATTTTTTGCCATGTCATTCGATTTCTCCGAAATCTTCATCCGATTGGAAACTATCGACACACGATCGGTTGCAACGCTCTCCGTGTGCTAACAACCAGCAGACGCGATGCTTCAATTTAAGCGAGCTGATGAGACAGGTACGCAACTGCTCTGGGTCAAAATCGCGCCCTACCAAGAAACTGTAGCTCCCCCACCGCATCGCTTCTCTGCCTCTACCGTTATGCGGAACAATCGTAATGATCTTGACGTAGGGCTGATATCTCTTAACATATTCAAACAATCGCGACCGCGAACGCCGAGTACAGTCGGCAATGATCATCCGATATTTGTGTAATTTCAGCAAACCGATGGCCTCCGAGGTCCGTTCTGGAAGATCGCACCCGTAGCCTTCGGAACGGAGCAGGTTTCTCACCTTGTCGTGTAAATCGTCATCGCGTGAAACGAGCATCACATCGCCTTCCAATTCAGATATGCTGAAGTCCTCCTGAATGTCAAGCGGAATGAGTGCCTCGTCCACCTGTCGGTCGAGGCTTCGCCGCGCTCGCCGCATTCGACCCTCTACGCGATCAATTCTTTCATCTAAGTCTGGGAGTGGCTTAAAAAATTTTCTCATCACTTTTAATTTTAGCGCACTTTATGCCATATATCAAGGGATTTTTGTTGATAAAAACTGCGGGATCCTCTAAAATCTCAATAACAGTTGTCAGTTATCGGCAGTCAGTCTGTCTTCTTAGCCAAAGATCGCAAGCCTGAAACATTGTCCCACAAGCCTATAGAGGCTTGTGCTAGGAAGACGACGCTATGGAAATAACGATCAATGCGCAAACCGACTTCATTAAATCGCAAGGAAAATTAAAAAGTGTCTATACCACAACTGCCCGTTCCTTCACATTTCGATGTCGGTCAGGTGAGCGAAGTCTGGCGGATTCCGTATCAAGAACGCCAACACGAGGCGCAGGCATGGGCACACGAGCATACAATCCAGCCCGCGTTCGAGGATAGTCTTCGGACGTGTTTGCTGCTCGTTGATGTTCAAAACACGTTCTGTATCCCCGATTTTGAACTCTTCGTCGGCGGTAGATCCGGAAATGGCGCGGTAGAGGACAATATCCGTTTGTGTCAGTTCATCTACCGTAACCTCTCACATATCACCAACATCGCTTGCACGCTGGATACACACACGGCGATGCAGATATTCCACGAAATCTTCTGGATCAACGACGCTGGGGAGCATCCAGTACCCCTACAGACGCTAATTACACAGGCTGATATTGAAGCAGGCAAATGGCGTGTTAATCCCGCTGTTGTCGGTAGCGTCCGTCTCCCGTCCCACGTCCCGGAATCCAATCCATACGCATGGCTCAAGGCGTATGGTGAACACTATGTCAAAACCCTGACCGTTGATGGCAAATATCCACTCGCGATATGGCCCTACCACGCAATGCTCGGGGGGATTGGGCATGCGGTTGTCTCTGCGGTTGACGAAGCCTGCTTTTTCCACGCCATCGCTCGCAGGACGCAGATACATTATGAGATCAAAGGGCAGAATCCATTGACTGAAAACTATTCCGTCTTGCGTCCGGAAGTGCTGGACGATCCTGACGGAAGGCCGATTGACCAAAAAAACAGTGCCTTTCTCCAAACGCTTCTCGAATACGACCGCGTAATTGTCGCTGGACAGGCGAAAAGCCACTGTGTCGCTTGGACCGTTAGCGATCTGCTTACAGAAATTCAGCAAACGGATACGGAATTAGCCAAGAAAATCTATCTGGTAGATGACCTGACTTCACCCGTTGTTGTGCCTGGGATAGTGGACTATACAGAACCTGCAGACGAAGTTTTCGCCAAGGTTTCAGATGCCGGAATGCACGTGGTGCAGTCAACTGAACCGGTCGAGCGTTGGACTTAGACAAACAGTCGCGAGGCACCGCGCGCGACGCCAAAACAAAATACGGAGGAGATCCGCTATGGGGAATGGACAGACACAATTGGGAACCTTCGCGCGATTGTCAGGGATGATGTTTCTGCAGTTCGCGATATGGGGCGCATGGGCTGTGCTCATTGCTGGGCACATGCAAAATCTTGGATTCTCCGGTAAACAGATTAGTTACGTCTTCGGGACGACGGCTATCGGTTCGATAATTTCTCCGATCATCGCAGGGTGGGTCGCAGATCGACTCATGCCGGCGCAAGTCTTTGCCGCAATTTCGCACCTCCTTGGTGGGGTCTGCTTGCTGTTCGCCTGGAAACAGACGAGTTTCCCGATGATGTGGGGCGCAATCTTCCTGCACGCCGTTCTCTATATGCCAACGATCGCGCTGACGAACGCGATCGCTTTCCACCACATGGGACAGTCGGATAAGTTCGGAAACATACGCGTCTTCGGGACCCTCGGCTGGATCGCGATTAATTGGATATTGAGTCTATATCTCCGATTCTGGGAAGGACAAGAGACAACGCTGCCACACGTTGGGGATTGCCTGCTCTTTGGAGCCGTCCTTTCGTTTATTATGGGTGTCTACTGCCTGACGCTGCCGAATACCCCACCCAGCAAGGAGGCAAAAAATCCTTACGCCTTTCTTGAAGCGTTCTCCCTTGTTTCAAACCGAAACTTCGCCGTGCTACTGATTATCTCCTTCGTCGTTGCTATTGAACTCCCTTTCTATTACAACTTGACGTATCTGTTTCTAACCGAGGCAGAACACGGGGTCGGGTTAGCAAATAGTACTGCCAATTTAGCGATGAGTCTCGGTCAAGTCGCTGAGGTCCTGCTGATGCTCCTCCTATTTCCGTGTCTGCGACGGTTTGGCATGCGGTTTACTATCTTTCTGGGTATCCTCGCGTGGCCCGTTCGGTACGCCATCTTCGCTATCGGTCAACCTGTATGGTTGGTCGTCGGCGCGCAAGCATTACACGGTATCTGTTACTCGTTCTTCTTCGTCGGTGGAATGATCGCTGTGGAACGGCTAAGTCCGCAAGATATCCGGGCGAGTTCTCAATCCCTGCTCCTCTTTGTCACGAACGGATTCGGGATGTTAGTAGGGCACATTGTCAGTGGACGTGTACACGACTTCTTCGCTTATGCAGAAGGGGGACACGCATGGGCGAAAATCTTTATGGTGCCAATTGTTGTAACAGTTCTCGCTGCAATCGCTTTCATCTTGTTATTCAACGAACGGAAGTATCAGTCGGATATAGATGCCATCGGACAGAACACCGCAAACACATGATTTCCGCAGACGCATACTGGGATTAGACCCCCCCCGACAGTCAGGGCTGTTCAATTTTCCGAAATTTTGGGTTTTCGGTTCCCAAGAATTCCCTGTAGGAGCGAGCTTTGCTCGCGATGTCTTGGCGAAAATGCCGAAAAAACCTACAATTGAATGACCCTATCCGATAGTTCAGACTCCTTGAAATTGACCAGGAACCGCTGCGGAATCTAATGGAGCAGTGCCCAGAGGTCCATAATTAAAAAGATGTTTGATGTCCGAGCACCACTCTTCCTAATTCTACTCGTTGCGATTCCTGTGCTAATCTTTGTGCAGCAACGCGCACACCTCAGCACGGTGAAGTGGCGAAAGCGCGTAACCTTCTTTCTGAGGGGGGGCGCGCTTCTATGTGCAATCCTCGCCTTAACCAATCTGCACCGGACGCACAAGGAGCAGCGTCTCGCTGTCGTTTTCCTGATCGACACTTCCGAAAGCATCCAGTCCACACAATACGAGGCGGTATCCAAACAGATAGATGCCACTGTCGCGAAATTGAAACCTACCGATACATTCGGGATTATCAGTTTCGCAAGGGAAGCCGGGGTTCTGTTGGAGATGCGTCAGAAGCAAAATCAACCAACGGAAATCGCACCTATAGCGTCTTTGGAAACCCTCGCAGAACAGACCATCCGACGAGATGGCACCGATGTGCTTACCGCACTCAAGCGGGCAATTGCTTTATTACCCGACGGTTACCATCGACGGATAGTCCTATTTAGTGATGGAATCCACAACGTTGGGGGAACATCTCTCAAAGACTATCTGCCATTGTTCTCGGCAAGCGACGTTGAGCTATTAACAGTTCCGCTTGATACTGTCAACGATGCAGTCCGAGTCGTGCAGCTCCAGGTGCCGTCTCAGGTTCGCAAAGGGCAAAGTTTTGAGATTGGGGCAGTGATCGAAACCGATGGAAGTCTTCCCGCATTAACGGCCACGCTTCATCACAATGGCAGGGCGATAGATGCCTTTGAATGGACATTGCCCAGTGGTATACATTCCGTTTCCTTAACCTCTGAACCTGAAAAGTTTTTAGAAGAGGGAAATCATCGGTACACGCTGAAGTTGAACGTAACCGATGAAGTCCCCGAAAATAATCAAGGGCATGGCGTTGTAACAATTCAGGATAAACCACACGCCTTATACGTAGAGGGGGATCTGACACACGCTGCGGTTTCCCCAGGCCCGTTACTGGGAAGGGGCACCGGACATAGTGCTGAATTGAAAACCGTCCTTGAAGAGAACGGCTTCATCGTCGAGACAATATCCCCTACGGAGCTCCCAGTAGAATTGGTGGAACTCCAGCGCAGCCATGTCCTGATCCTGAGCAACGTTTCTGTAGAAAGGTTTTCAAGTGAACAGTTGCAGAGCATCGAAAATTACGTCAGAGACCTCGGACACGGATGCATCGTTATCGGGGGCGAACGCGCATACGGGCCCGGGGGTTATACCGATACGGCGTTAGAGCGTATACTCCCTGTGGAGATGACACCGCGTGAACGTAAGGACGCTGTCGCAATTGTCTTTGTGCTCGATACATCCGGAAGTATGGCGAACTACGTTGAAGCGCGACAGAAAATTGGGCTCGCCATTGAAGGGGTGCGTGCCGGTATCCGTAATCTCGATGCGGAAGATGCGGCGGGTATTCTCGGTTTCAACGTGGCTGTTCATACCATCTCGGACCTTACATCTGATCACGATATGCTCCGCCAAACCGTGAGTCGCTTGAAACCGACAGGCGGCACCACGAAGATGAAAGATGCCACAAAACAAGCGTATGAGATGCTCAAAGCAAACGACGCGAAACGGAAGCACATCGTTCTCTTATCAGACGGTAAATCTGATGGTGATACGTCCGATTTTCTTGACTTAGCCGAACAGATTGCTGAAGCACAGATCGGGATCACAACGATTGCCATAGGTGATGCGAACAAAGAGCTCCTCACGCAGTTCGCGGAGAACGGTGGTGGGCGTGCTGTCTTTGTGGAAAATATTCAGCAATTGCCAGCGATTTTAACGGAAGCCGTCCGAGAGACGCAGCGTTACATCGTTCAAGAACCCTTTCAACCCGTTATTAAGGCGACAAATGAATCAATTGTAGCGGGTATCGGCGTGCCACCACCGCTTCATGGGTATGTGGCGACGAGTGAAAAGGAGACTGCACAGGTGTTCATCCAGTCGCATAAGGACGAACCGATCCTTGCGGGTTGGAATGTTGGTTTAGGGAAGGCGATCGCGTGGACATCGGACGCGAAACCCGCATGGGCAAAGGAGTGGATTCCGTGGCACAACTTCGGGAAATTTTGGGGACAGGTTATCAATTGGACGCTACCCGCAGTAAACACAGGCACTGATTTCGATCTCAGAGTATCCATGCGCCAAGGCATGGCGGAGGTTAACATTGATACCCGAAGCCCATCAGAAGCGTCTTACAAGGTCCATGTCGTGGGTCCAGATCGCACAAATCAGAGTGTTGACATCCAGCAGATTACACCGACACGTTATAGCGGCACATTTCAAACACAGGACCGTGGCGCTTATATTGTCACTGCGGAACGTGCGGGCGATGCGCGTAGAAATGTCGAAACCCTGTCGCTCCCTTATCCGGCAGAATACGCCGAGTTTCAGGTCGATACCGCCTCGCTAAGGAGGCTCGCCGCTGGCACCGCTGGTATTTTTGAACCGACACCAGTCCAAATAGCAGCACCCGCTGGAACACCAATCGAAAGTCAGACCTCGCTTACCCAAGCACTGCTGGTTATCGCCGCCATTCTGTTCGTGTTGGAGATGATCCTCCGTCGTTTCAGCATAACGAATCGGTATCTCACAGCGTTTCTCACTCGGTTCCACCGAAAGCCAGATGATCTCGTAGGGGCGGGATTACCCCGCCCACCAGCAGCGGCGATGCCTTCAATCGAACGTGATACAGAAAACGCAGCCCGTCTACAGCCAACAGAAACTTCAATGACGCGATTATTAGCCGCCAAAAGGCGCGCACGTTGATAAGGTGTGAGCAGGCAGAGCCATTCAATTCTCTGGTTCCCGAACCCTCTTCTGTAGGAGCGAGCTTTGCTCGCGAAAGTCGCTTTCTTGGGCATTTCTGCGTATTTCCCCATGCTCGCGAAATCCTCCTCCGATTCCCAAACCCTCTTCTGTAGGAGCGAGCTTTGCTCGCGAAAATCGCTTTCTGTAGGAGCGGGTGTTTTGCTTGGGGTGTTTTTGCTTGGGGTTTTTGATAGGGGTATTTGCTTGGGTATTTCTGCGTATTTCCCCATAGGTGTCAATTTAAGGAGCTCATTCCTTGTAGGTTGGGTAGAACGGATAGGACCAGGAGACCCTCCCTTCAAGAACAATACTTCACTTGCCCAAGTGCCTACCCTCCTAAAGATAGAGAGTGAAACCCAACGATCCCTGCTGACACTTGCGAACATCTTGGCATACAAAGTTGGGTTTCGCTCCATTTTTGAAGTTCTATGTCGGTGTATAGTCTTGAGGTGTGCTTGGGTGTGCGTATTGCCTTTGTTGATTCGCTCTACCCAACCTACGGGACTACACACTAAATTGACGCTTATGGGCATTTCTGCGGATTTCCCATGCTCGCGAAATCCTCCTTCAATGCCACGTATCCGCTGAAAGCGAGGCAACTGCAGCATCTTCAGTATCAAAATGCTCGAAGAGACGAATCAGTCGACTCCGGACGACCAGATTTCTGATGTTCCCTCCAACATTGATGATACCGATACGTCCCTTCTTCTGCCTTGCCTCAATATACGCGCTGACTAAGGCACCCAGACCGCAGCTATCGATCTTGTGAACGTGAGCAAAATTAATCAGAACACACGCCGCATCCGTCGCGTTCACGCGTGAAACGAGTTCCTCTTGTAAGTCTGATGCTGCCGTGCCTATGATGTTTCCATTAGGTTCCACTATTGGAATGCCGCCTTTCATTTGCATTAAGGTGGTCATGAGTTTTCTCCTTCTCTGGGAGGATGTCGGGGTCCTGTCCGGTGTGCTTCTCTTTCCTATTCTCGAGATGCTGCATCGTTTCGGTGGTCCGCCTCAGTGCCGCTGCAATTTCGCGACGGATGTGCCACCGATACAGTTGAGCCCCGAGGACCAGTAAAAAGAAAGTAACACCCACAAAGATCGCTCGGTTTAAGAGAACTTCACGGAACATACGCCACCTCCAGGCTCTTATTCGTTTAAGTGGTCTAAGTCAGGCAAGTTTCATGCCAATACGCGAAAAGATAGCATTTTCCGAACCGAAACCCCTAACATCCCAAAGATATTTTCACGATAAAATGTCCTAAAGTTCGTGTATACACAGAGTTTATCAAACCCTGCGGATAGCCTCTGATTTTCAATTTAGAAACTTATTTTGTTGAAAGAAGTAAATGACTCCGGAATCTTCAGGCTATCGGCTACAAGCAAAAATTGCTTAAGGAGACGCAAAAATTGTAGGTTAAGGTGCAAAAATTGCGTCACGGGAAATTCTGTACGTCTCACGCGTCTTTGCTTGTGAAAAAAAATGGGATGTGGTATGATCTTCTTACGTCAGATTCTGTTATACGGATGGGGAGAATCTTATGAACATGCAGCCAATATTTATCGAACTGCCATCAGCACCGATGCAGGAGATTTATCGCACGATTCAGCAGGTTGCGGCTTCAGACCTCCCGTTTTTCATTATGGGCGAAACTGGGGTCGGTAAGGAGGGGATCGCGCGATACATCCACAAAAATGGGCCCCGACGGGACAAACCCTTCGTCGCTATCAACTGCGGGAGATTCACCTTTGAACTCCTGCAAAGTGAGCTCTTTGGACATGAAGAAGGGGCGTTTACCGGGGCAAACCATCGGCGACAGGGAGCATTTGAGACGGCAAACGGCGGTGTCCTCTTTTTAGATGAGGTGATTGAGATGCCCTTGGAGGCGCAGAAGATGCTCCTCCGGGTCTTGGATACGCGGATTTTCACACGGCTCGGCGGAAATAAGAACCTCACGACGGATATTCGCATTATCGCAGCGACAAATAGGAATATTGGAGAAACCGTTTTGAAGGCAGGATTTAGACCCGACCTCTTCTACCGCCTCATGGGCATGAGACTTGAAGTCCCGCCGCTCCGAGATCGGCCGGAAGACATCGCACCCTTAGTGGCTTCTTTTATTCGAGAATTCAGTCCGAAACGTGGGAAACGGGTCACAGGGATTACGTCGGAGGCACTCGCGCGCCTTGAAAAAGCAGCCTGGCCCGGCAATATCCGGCAACTGAGAAGTACTGTCCGAACAGCCATCGCACTTGCGACAACCGACAAACTTGAAATCAAAGATTTCCCCTATAACTTTTTCACCGCCCCAGGTTTGGAAAAGCCGCTCTCCGCCCCAGATTTAAAAGGAAATCCCTCTACCTTCCCAGAATTTATCCAGATCCTCATCTTTATATGGAAGACCCTGCCAGCAGAGACACAACAGACGATCATACACGAGCTCTCAACACATCTACCGGAGTTTTGGCGCAATTTCCAAACCTCTCATGTCGCAACAACAGACGAAAATCCTGAACTTCTCAACATAAAAGATATGGATCAGCATGAAATTCTACGCGCAGTTGCCCAGAGGCGTATTGAGGCATACGCCTCCCTCAATAAGGCAGCACGCTCCTTAGGGATCGATATCCGGACCCTTCAGAAACATGCCCACTGGGAAGAACACAACGATGCCGAAAACTGATAACCTATCTGTTTCAGGTCAGCGGTCGTTGTCGAATCTCATGCCAAGGACCCGTGATCGCCAGTGTAATCCCATGACTCTGAATGTTCACAAAGAGCGTTGTCCCATCAGGTGAGAACGTCGCACCCGCGAGCTCTGACATATTACCGGCGTTTCGAGCAAACTTATAGAGATGTCCTTCAGGCGTTATGCCAACCAAAAACTCCTCTTCTGGACCATCTTCACAGATAATTAAATCCCCCCACGGTGTGACAGTCAGGTTATCGGCGTTTTCCATGAGATTCCTGTCGTTCGGCTCAACGAAAAGTTGAAGCGTGCCGGGTTCCTGTGCCTCGCGGCTTGTCCCTTCATGCGGACTCGGCATGTATTTCCAGATCTGCCCTTTGTAGGCAATGCCACCATTCGTACAGGCAATATAGAATTCTCCCTGATCTTGATTGCTGCCATACCAAATCCCTTCGCCGCGTGCAAACCTTGCCGCATCTTTGCCTTCAGCACCTTGGATACGGAGGTCGTCATCCGGCGATTCTACATTCTCAATATCCACCCATTCGACCGCGAATGTTTCTCCGACTGGGATCGGGTTGTATGTCCATGGCAAGACCTTCTGCATCCGGCTTTTCCAGTTTCGGGTATCTACGCTTTTCATGTCACGAATTTTTAGTGCCTGAAGTTTGCCACCTGCAGCGAGTTCAGCCGTCCTACCATTAAAACGATCTGGGATAAACCGATAAATTAAGCTATCACCTCTGTCTTCCGTTTGATAGACAATCCCGGTTTTCGGATCGACAGCGACTGCCTCGTGGTTGAAACGTCCCATCGCTTTCAATGGGATCGGATCGGCTAATCCTATGTCAGCAGAAACCGGCACCTCAAAATTATAGCCGTGGTCGACCTCGTAGGTTTCCTCTGCCTTCTGCATGGTTTCTTCACAGGTTATCCACGTGTTCCAAGGCGTTAAGCCACCGGCACAATTCCGGATCGTCCCTATCAGACTCAAGAAATGTTTCTCCAGCGTCTGTGTCCGCGTGTCATAGACAAGGGTCGTTGTTCCTCCGAGGCAAGGTAATTCACCGGATCCAGCGTCATATAAGTTATCGCGGGCAGTCCGTTCAAGTTTCTCGTTATTCCATCCAAAGGGACCGACGTTTTTGGCAGTGGCGGTCAATTCGTGATTTCGGACGAGGAGCGTCTTGCCGTTAGGACCCGGATAAGCCGCCATACCGTCGTGCCCGCCCGGCACCCAGAGTCCATCGTCCATGATTTCGCCTGTCCTCGAAAAAGCGTGTGCGGTAAACCCTTCTGGGAGGTCAAGCAGGCGATTCGGGGTCGGCGTGAACTCGTAGGGCGGATCGGGTCTAAAACCCGGCACCTTCTGAATTAAGGCATTGCCACACCCTAAAAATCCGAGACTGACTGCTGCCGATGCAGCCGAGAGGGTGCCATACCGTAGAAATTGTCGTCGAGAGAGTTTATTTCTCTGCTGCTTGCGAGCAGAAACTTGCTGTGTAGAAGTCATAAAGTGCCCCCACCAAGTGTCAAAGCGGTGATTGAAGTCGTTATATTGGAGACGGACGCATTTTTTTCCTTGGAAATAAAGTATAGCATTAGCATTTTACAATATTTTTTCTTTTTTTTCAAAAGTTTATCGCAAATCGCCAAATGTCTCCAACTTCGCACAATCCGAAAATAAAAACTGAATGGCTTTAAAGAAAACAGAAATCCATGGCTATTCAATTTTCCGAAATTTTGGGTTTTCGGTTCCCAAGAATTCCCTGTAGGAGCGAGCTTTGCTCGCGATCTTGCGTCCAAAGGTTAACATCTGTCAACCAAAACCAATATCGGAACCGAAAACTAAATAGTCCTGAACAGAAATCGGGTTGACAGTGATTCGCTAATTGGATTATAATATGTTGTGAAAGGAATTAACCAGATATGCGATTCACCTATTTTGTGCCGGGGTGGGGAGTTGTGCTTGGTATCGGTGTTGTCATCGGTATAACGATATTTGTGTATTTGCGGATAGCGCGTCCATTACACCCGAGGTATAGATTCTTACTCATTCTGCTGCGAATCACTGCAGCGTCTATTCTGCTCGGTTGTCTCTTAGCCCCCGTTATCATTGAAAAGAAGGACATCACGCCACCGACGCACCTCTCCATTTTGGTGGATACCTCGCGAAGTATGAAACTCGTCGATGCACCCATGAGCGAGATGCCTATCTCGAGGCTCAGTCAGGTGAATCAGCTGCTTTTCAATGGGCAATTCCTGCAAACCTTGCAAAATAGGTTTGAGGTGCATCTCTATCCTTTCAATACGCGATTGCAACAAAGTGTCCTATTGGCACAAGAGGATGATGCGCGACTGCCCACATTCGAGGCGGAGGGAAATCTGACGGATGTTGGAGGAGCTATACGGGAAGCTGCAGCGGCATGGAAGGGGCAACAAACTGCCGGTATTGTCCTCATTACAGACGGTGCACACAATTCTGGGCAGTTCCCTCTGGAGACGATCACCGCATTGGAGGTGCCGATCTATCCAATAGGGGCCGGTTCCGTGGAACCCCCAAAAGACATTCAGATTCAACGTGTCAATTACACGCCAATCGCTTATACAGACCATGAAAGTGTTATTCGTGTGAGCGTCGGACAAACCGGCTACACCGGCAAAACGACACAGTTGTCTTTGCGGGAAGTAGAAAGTAACAGTCTCGTGGATGCTGTAACGTTCACCTTCAACGCGCATCAGGAAGTAAACGCTATCAACGCCAGTACCCAACACGTGATTGAGTTGAAGATAACACCGCAGTCAGAGGGTAACTTTCAATACTCGGTTACACTTCCGACCCTTGACGGTGAACTCACAGAGGCAAACAATCAAAAGACGTTTTCGGTAAAGGTTGTGAAGGCAAAGTTAAACGTTTTTTATCTGGAAGGCAGACCCAGATGGGACTATACTTTTTTGAAACGAACATTGGAACGAGACCCGGATATTGAGGCTACTTGTGCAATCTTAGCGTCTGATAGATCAAAGCGGCTGCCTGTAGATAGCGTCCCCAATCGTTTAGATGGATATTATCCGCAAGCGACCCCGGTATCCGAGACACCAAAGTTCCCTGAAACGCTCGCCGAGCTGTCTAAATACGATGTGCTAATTTTAGGGGATTTGGGTGCTGAGCAGCTTACCCAAACCCAGCAACGCGCAATCCTCGATTTTGTTGAGACGCGCGGAAAACCCGTTATCTTTCTACCCTCTCGGAACACGCTCGGTGTGAATGGGTTCGGAAATACAGAATTAGCATCTCTCTTGCCGATTGACATCCCAACGCGGGGGTGTCGTGTAGAGGATACAGAATTTACGGTGCAATTAACCCAATCTGGGGCATTTCACCCGATGTTGCAACTTCATGAGGCGCAAATGGCAGTCCGCAGTCAGGCGCAAGCGGGGTCAGGACCTGACGACCGACAACTGACAACTGATAACTTTCTATCCAATATGCCAGCGTTGCCGCGATTCTTCAGTGGATTTCGTCTCAGGGGTGGGGCAACGACGCTGATGGACAATGGGAAAGGCATGCCGATTCTGGTGCTCCAGAGAGCAGGTTTAGGCAAAAGTCTACTGATCGCCGCGGAGGGCTTCTATAATTGGCAGTTTGGTGTTAAAACCTTTAAAGACAGGCGGTATCACGCAATCTATCCCCGTTTTTGGGCACAGGTCCTGCGATGGATGGCAACAAATACGGATGACAAAAACGTATATCTTACGACAGACGCTTCCACTTATGCGATAGGGGATACAGTGAAGGTTACAGCGTATCTCTATTCTGAAACCTATCAACCGCAAGTGGGCGCAACGGTCGAGATTGAAGTGGTGCCGCCTGATGGAGATCCTTTCCAAGTTAATAGTTCTCGGTCATCGGTTGTCGGTTCTCAGTCAGAAGGTGAGCCTGCCAAACCAGATCCTGCCTTAACCGACGACCCGGAACCGACAACTGACAGCCACTTTACTGCCCAATTTGTACTACTACAAAAGGGGAAGTACCGCATTCGCGCAACCGGTAGGAGTGGCAATCTGAAATTAGGTGAGGATCAAATAGATGTATATGCCCATCCGCAGCTTGCCGAATTGGAGAATCCGCAGCTCAATGAAGACTTACTGAAGCAACTTGCAGGGCAAACGAGGGGTGCCTACTTTAGGATGGCTGACGCGGAGTCCGTCCCTGAAAACATTGCGAATGTCCAAAATCCAATATTCGTTGATGCAGAACGCGAACTCTGGGCACATCCGTTAGTTCTCATCGCGGTTGTTGGATTGTTGGGGACGGAATGGTTCTTACGTAAACGGGTCGGATTGACTTAAATACTTTAATTTGAAGTGCACCCAAAAATGCTAAATTGTCACATCAAAACCTCTTTAACTGATAACTATTTCTGGATTTGTTGTTTCCTTCTCTGCGCTGTGATAGGTGTGAGTTTACAGGCTTCCGATGTCCCGATAACTATCGCCCAAGTTCACTATGGCGGCGGGGGTGATTGGTATGGCGACGCGACAACGATCAAAAACTGGCTGCAACTCCTTCGAAACCGAACAAATATAGAAACCGCGAAGGACAGGGTCATTATTAAGCTGACCGATCATACCCTCTATCAATATCCGATGCTCTATCTGGTAGGGCACGGGAATATCCGATTGACTGGAAGTGAGGTTGAGGCATTACGGGATTATCTCAAGAACGGTGGTTTTCTGTTCGCGAACGATGATTACGGACTTGATAAGAGTTTTCGTCGTGAAATGCGAAGAGTCTTTCCAGAGCAAGAACTACAGCCTATTCCAAACACGCATCTGATTTATCGCTGTTTCTATGAACTGAAAGGGCTCCCTAAGATTCATGAACATGACGCTGAACCCGCACAAGGGTTTGGACTTTTTCATGATGGGCGTATGGTCGTTTACTATGTCTACAGTGCTGACATCGGGGATGGGCTTGAGGATGCCGATGTGCATCCGGACGATACGCCTCAGGTCCGCGAACTCGCAGCGAAAATGGCGGTAAATATCGCTGTATATGCCCTGACGCATTAAAAAGTTTTTTTTTACTATGAACTGCTTGGACTGTTCGTTATTATATTACGGATAGGTTCTTGGTAAGCATGATGTAGTTTCTTCTTAAGATCGGACTCGTAGCCCGTAATGAAATGGAGGGGTTTTTACTTGGGCATTTCCCCTAGTTATACGGAAAGGTACGTCAATGTACAAATCTACTTCATCGAACCGCAAGGAAAAATTAAAAGATGATTACGGAAACCTTATGGATCGACTGCATGCGATGCAGCGACGGTGGCGATGGCTCACTTTCTCTGAAGGACTCCTGAAGTGCATCGGTATGCTTGCGCTTGTGATGGCGGGGACACTTATCATTTTAACCGTGAGTTTCCAGTTATGGCAGTCCCCCTTCTTACGTTGGATACGCATCGCGATTATCCTATTATCCATAGCAGGTGCCGTCTATACCGTCATTCGGACGTTCGTTCTGCCGCTCTGCCAGAAGTTGACAGACACGGCTGTCGCCTCACGCCTTGAGTCGAGGCAACCTGAAGCCGCCTTCGCTGCTGAGAACCGGATTCTCAGTGCCGTCCAACTTTGGAACACCTTGGAGGATAACAGGCTTGGGTATGCCCCAGAATTCGTTGAGCATCTGATTGTCCAAGCCAGCCGGGATATGGAGCAGGTGCAACACAAACAGGTATTTCAGCCCGAATTTCGGAAGATTCGGCGAAATGCAGGTATTGCTGTCGGGGGGATCGCTCTACTCCTCGCGATACATTCTTTTTTACCTGCGGCGTTTACAGGCTTCGCACAGGCGTTCCAGACCTTACCAAAAACGCTTCAAGACGATCAGGAATATCTAAAGAAGTCGATTCAGATTACAAAAATCCAGCCGGGTAGTCTCCAAATTGAGCGGGGTACCGATGTTACCGTAACTGCCGAAATAGGTGGACATCTTGGGGCTCCCGTTGCGCTTTACTATCGCGTTGGCGATGAATATGAGGTGTGGTCAACAGCAGAGTGGCAATCGTTGTTGATGCACCGGACACCCACGGATGCCAACCCCGGCTTGCAAGTTTCCGAGATTTCAACGCCCTACAGCGCGAAGCTTGAGAATGTGGCACGTCCGCTTCAATACTATATTTCGGTCGAAGAGGTGACATCGGAACAGTATCAAATAACAATCAGTAATGAACCGATTGTCACGCAGTTCCAGTATCGACTCAATTATCCTGCTTACACGCAGCTGCAGTCCCAGACCCTTCCAACGAATGTCGGGGATATCCACGTGCTTTTTGGAACAGAGGTCGTGTTCACCGGGGAGAGTAATAAACCACTTCAGAAGGCACACATCGCTTTTGAGGTGTCAGGTAATGTGGAACTGGAGATTAGGGAAGGAAAATTACAGGACCCTATTACACAATTAGCAGAGGATGGACAGCAACAGGAGGCACCCGCCACATCGCAAACAATACAAGGCGCTTTTGTTGCTCGAGAGAGTGAAAATTATCGTATCCACATTACCGACAGTGACGGGTTCACGAATCGGGATCCCGTTAGCCGAACGATAACCGTTTTGAAAGATACCGCCCCTGATGTCAATATTGTCGCACCGGCACGGGACACCGTTTTAGATGATGCGATGTTGGTTGAGCTAAAAGTGGAGGCTACAGACGACTACGGCATACAGGAACTTCAATTGGTATATCGCGTTGAGAGTGAAGGTGCCGAAGAGGTAAATGTGCCTTTAAAACGTTGGGGAATCGAGGACGCACTCTCACACAGATCGGTTTTTGTCGCATACACATGGGATGTCGATCGGATTAGTATGTTCCCCGGCGAAACGCTCGCCTATTACGTTCAGGCTTTGGATATTGACAATGTCTCAGGACCGAATATCGGCACGTCTCATACCTATACACTCCGCTTTCCTTCGCTCTCGGAGTTATACGACGCTGTTGCGACAGAGCAGGAAACTGAACAACGAGGACTTGAAGAACTCGTTGACGAGCAGGCAGATGCGACCGGTCTGGTTGACACACTCTTGGATAAAATCAGGAAGAGCCAGGAACTTACGCTTAATGACGAAAACCTGATGCAACAGGTGCTTGAGAATCAGAAGCAGATTGAGGAGACGGCGAGGCAACTCATCGAAAACATGAAAGAGACGGCGGAGGAGATGGAACAGAACCAACTCTTTGACGCTGAGACGATTGAGAAGTATCAAGAACTGCAAGAGTTGATGGAGAAGGCACTGTCTGAAGAACATAAAGAACTCCTGCGGAAGTTATCAGAGGCACTGGCGGAACAGCAGGTGGACGATCAGGAGCGGTCCATGGCGGAAGCGAATCTCAGTCAAGAGCAGTTCTTACAACAACTCGAACGCGCCAAATCGCTCTATGAACAGATTCTCCTCGAACAGGAACTCGAAGCTGCGGTGAAACAGGCGAAGGCACTCGCTGAACAGCAAAAGCAGTTGATGGATACATTGGAATCATTGGAACGGTCTGCACCTACAACGGATCTTGCACAGAAAGAGGACCGAGTGGCGGATGAATTCAATCAGCTCAGCGAAAAGTTAGAGGAACTCGGCACGAAAATGGGTGAACTCGCCCAAAATCAGGAGAACGCGCCACCGCAGATAGAACGGCTTGCGGATGAAATCGTCCGACTCAACCAGTTCGCCCACGAGCATAAACTGCCCGAGATGCTCAAAGCGACCAGTGACAATCTCCGAGGTGGGCAGAAGAATGCGGCACTGGAATCGGGACGCGGTGCAGAACAGACGCTCATAGAACTCGCACAGGGTTTGGATAACGCCTTGGCGTTCATGGAGGGCGCAAACGCCAACGAAACTTTGACTGCCCTACAAGAAGCCGTTGAAAGTGGGCTTTACCTCTCACATCTTCACGAGGAGGTCCTCACACAAACGAACGACATCCTCACCACTGGACAGTCTGAGGCTTACATTTCAAGTGAGATTGTGCGATTGCAGCAGCTCGCCGCCGATGAACTCAGTGCGGCAGAGAGTATCACGCAACTTTCCGGTAAACTGTGGAATTTAGGGAGCCGACAGATACAGGTGCCACCTGAAGCGATATTCCATCTTAACGCCTCTAACGATGCGCTCGCGCGTGCCGCACGTGCCTTAGAAGATAGGCAGCCGAACCTCGCGATCCCGATCCAAAAAGGGGCACTCGCTGATCTTAATCAGGCGGTCTTTGAACTCCTTGAAGCGATGATGGGACAGATGAACCAACAGATGGGTGCCAGCGGATTTGAAAACATGATGGAGCAGCTCCAGCAGCTCGCTGAGAGTCAAGAGCAGCTGAACGAGATGGCACAGAATCTGAATCAGCAAATGCGCGAGCAGGGACGCACCCCAGGAGTTGAGCAGATGATGCGTCAACTCGCTGCCCAACAGCAGCTGATCCGAGAAGCAACGGAACGGATCGCTGAACGGGCAGAACAGATGGCACAGATGCTCGGCAGTCTTGAAGATGTCGCTGGGGAGATGACTGAGGTCGAGAAGTCGCTCCGTCAAGGTGAACTCAATGAGGATGTTCTTGATAGACAGGCACAAATATTGACGCGAATGCTTGACAGTCTAAAATCGTTGCAGAAACGGGATGTCGGTAAACAGCGCAAAGCTGAGGTAGCGGAAAGACCCGAAACGCCTGCGCAGGAGGTCCCGCCTTTGCATCCTGAACTCCTCGAAGTCGTTCGGAAATTAGAAACCACACCGTATGCAAAGGAATTTGAAGACATTCCGTTCCAGTATCGGGAACAATTAAAGCAATACTTTAAAGCACTCTCCCAGAAGAGACAGTAATCTCATTCCGCCGTCGGTATCGGTGCCCAAACGGATAACAGCATTTGTGGTAAACCTGAAAAATAAGCAGACATTTCCCCAGACCCGGTGGGTGCGGTTTCATGAAGTTGCAGAAAATAAATCGGTAATTTGATATTTTCCCCAGACCCGGTAGGTGCGGTTTCTAACCGCACCGGTTCTAAAGGTCTAATTCTAAGGTTTACCATATATGAGCATTCAATCTAATATAAAGGAGAAAAAATGGAGACAGCAGTGAGCATCGTTGACGATGCGTTTTACATCAATGGGGAAATTACCTATCCGGGACGTTCCTACCAAGGGAATAAGATTGAGGGATTGCTTCTCAACACCCGCATGGTTCAAGGCATCTTTGATGACCGGAACCCCGAAACGATACATCTCTGGGAATACCCAGATACCGGTGAATGGGATCCAGAACGCAATACGCGTGAGTTCCTATCGGCGATGCCCACATGGCGCGCACACGGCATATTGGGGTTCACCATTAACCTCCAAGGTGGCAGTCCCGAAGGCTACTCCAAGGCTCAACCGTGGCACAACTCCGGTATAGAAGCCGATGGGAGTCTCAATGCGGAGTACCTATCCAGGCTTGAACGCATCATCGACTTTGCCGATGCACTCGGGATGGTCGTAATCCTCGGTTATTTCTACTTTGGGCAGGACCAACGGGTCACTGATGAAAACGCTGTCAAAAACGCTGTTGATAACGCGACGGGTTGGCTCTTCGATAAAGGATATACCAATGTTATTATTGAGGTTAACAACGAGTGTAACGTGAGATACGCACACGAAATTCTGCAACCGCAGCGGGTGCATGAATTGATTGAGCGGGTGAAAGCGACGACGCGCAATGGAAACAGATGCCTCGTCGGAACGAGTTACGGGGGTGGCAGAGTGCCGCTTGAGAACGTCGTCCGTTCCTCCGATTTCCTGCTCGTCCACGGAAACGGCGTGAGCGATCCGAACCGCATCATTGAGATGGTCCAACAGACCCGTGAAGTCCCCGGCTACCGTCCGATGCCGATCCTTTTCAATGAAGACGACCATTTCGATTTCGATAAACCCCTAAACAACTTCGTTGCCGCTGTGAGTCAATACGCCTCATGGGGCTACTTCGATCCCGGTGAAAACGACTATTGCAACGGCTACCAATCCGTGCCAGTGCAATGGCAAATCAACACACCGCGCAAACGTGCCTTCTTTCAGAAAGTTCGCGACATCACAGGCTGATATTCTTCATATCACCACCGAACCGAACCGCAAGGAAAAATTAAGAGGGTGTTTACTTCATAGCACTAGTATTGCTTCAACTTTGACTTTATGATCAGTAGGTCGGGTAGAGCGTCAGCGAAACCCGACATCTTCGGGCATTCTTTATGGAATCCGAAGACCCGCCCTCAAACTCAATATTGACAGACTACCAGGAACATAGCCTGAAATGAAATTATGTCTTAAATGGCATAATTTGTCTTTGCTTTACATTTGGAGGGGTTTTTGCTTGGGTGTTTCTTCAGCTCTACGGAGAAGCACTTTATATATCAAACTCACCTGACCGAACCGCAAGGAAAAATTAAAAACCTGACCGAACCGCAAGGAAAAATTAAAAAATGCCACAAGTTGATCCTGTTTATTTTGCCATCACAATCGCCGTCGTGATTATGCTCGCGACGAGCATCCGAATCCTCAAAGAATACGAACGCGCCGTTATTTTCCGTCTCGGACGACTGGTGTCGACCCGGGGTCCCGGACTCGTCTTCATGATACCCTTCTGGATAGAACGCATGCAACGGATTAGCCTTCGGGTGATCGTCAACGATGTCACCCCACAAGATGTAATTACGAAAGACAACGTCTCCGTGAGCGTTAACGCCGTGCTTACATTCAGAGTCACCGAAGCCGATAGAGCCGTGATCGAGGTTGAAGACTTCGGTTTCGCAATTGCACAGGTCGCACAGACGACGCTCCGGAGCGTGCTGGGACGTGCCGAATTGGACGATCTACTCTCAGAGCGCGAGAAGTTAAATCAGGATTTGGAAGACATCATCAAGAAGCATTGTGAACCGTGGGGGGTCGAGGTGCTTGCGATGGAGATCAAGCACGTGGACCTCCCTGTTGAGATGCAGCGCGCCATGGCGAAACAAGCGGAAGCCGAGCGGGAACGGCGTGCGAAAGTCACACACGCCGAGGGCGAATTCGAGTCTGCCGAAGTGCTAACCAATGCCGCCGAAATCCTCAGCCGGATCCCGACCGCAGTGCAGCTCCGATTCCTTCAAGCGTTAGTGGAAGTCAGTGCCGAGAAAAACTCGACCATGGTGTTCCCAATTCCGATAGACCTACTCAGTCCGTTTCTTGACCAAATGAAAGGGAAAGAAGAATAGACGTTTGGGTGGACGAAAGGAGAGGGCAATGGATAACGAATGTATCGCCATGATGACAGAGCGAATCGTGCGTGACTTTTGATTCGTTTAGAGGCAGATATTTATAGTAGAACTTAGAATTAAAACACATTTTAACAATATCAAAGTGCCACTGTCGTAGGGGCGAGCTTTGCTCGCGATCTCATTCTCTCTGTAGGAGCGAGCTGTGCTCGCGATCTTGGAGTGTTTTGGCAATGTAATACAAGGAACGGATTTAGTCTCTCCCCAGACTAAATCCGGTATTTCTGCGTATTTCCCCATGCTCGCGATCCTTCTGTAGTAGGAGTGAGCTGTGCTCGCGATCTTGGGGTGTTTTTGCTTCTCTACTCGCGATACTTATAGGAATATGAAATGAAACAAGCACCCACCCGAGGACACCGGCAACTTCGCAAAGGCAGACACTCCATATCCGGTGCCTACTATTTCCTCACACTCACCACATTTAACAAAAAACCCCTACTCGCAACCCCCAAAATCGCAGACATCATTTTTCAAGCCTTTGACTGGCTCGAAACCAACGAACGACTCAGATGGTTTTGTGTGATTGTGATGCCAGACCATATCCATACCGTTATCCAACTCGGCAGTAAACAAACATTATCAAGACTCATACAGTCCTTCAAAAGCCACACAGCGAAACAGATGAATGCGTGTTTGGGTCGTAGCGGTTCGATGTGGCAACCTGCTTACCACGATCACAGTCTTTGGCGGGATGAATCATTGAATACCATTATTCACTATTGTTATCAGAACCCAGTGCGGTCAGGATTGGTAAAGGCTGCGAGGGATTATCCATTTTGGCGGTGTAAATTCGAGATGGAATGAGATCGCGAGGAATGAGATCGCGAGCGCAGCTCGCTCCTACAGAAAGATCGCTCCGGAGTGCCATGTCTTAGACCGAACCTAAAATTGTGATCAGAAGGGTTCGTCGTGAGGCGATTTATCGCACGTTCAGAAATTACCCGTTTAAATTCTTAATCTTCATGTGGAGCAATATGTCTATAGAAACGCTTTGCGCCAGCGGAGCAACAGGTCTATAGAAAAAAAGTCCCGAAAAATGCTGCACTCCAGCGGAGTGCTATGTCTATAGAAAATAGTGTATTTAACATCTTGCACTCCAGCGGAGTGCCATGTCTATAGCATATTCTCTCAGCAGAGCATTCCTGATTTCTCAGGGTATCCGCTTTGCGCCAGCGGAGCAACAGGTCTATAGAAACAGAGTCCCAAACACCACAGACCCGAACTTCAAAACCCGGGACTATCCGGTATACTACTAAAGGGTTTTGTGATTTCAGTTGATGCATCTGAGGGTTCATCGTCTTCATCTGGAGGCGTAGGTTCACTGGGTTCTGAGGGCTCCGTAGGTCTATTTTCCATTCTTATCTCGAAGGTCTCTGTGTAGACGAAGCCTGCTTGATCTGTCACTTCAACGGCTATCTCTTTGGTCGCTTGGTCAAACAGTTGTAGCACGTGCAGATAGTTGTCGTCATACCCTACATACGCACCGCCTTGTGTAACCCTAACCTGATGCGCGTCCTCTCTGTCCTCATCTATAATGACGAGCTGTCCTATCTTCGTGCCGATACCGTCCGATCTGTAAAAGGTGTTATTCGTCAGGCGTAAGTCTGTCGGTGCCTCGTTTAGGTCGTTTATGAAGATGGTGTAAGGTTTCTCCAGATTCTCATTCGTCTCTCCGTCGGTCTCCCGCACGGTTATCTTGTAACCCCATTGCACTTCATGGTTGAAGACGCGGTTTGTCACCAACTTCGTGCCATCGGCTATCGTGAAGTCCTTGTTGCCCTCTACAACACTGTATGTCAAACGTTTCCCAACGGGAACCCTAAACGTGCCAACAAGGGAACCGATCGGTTGGTTCTCGTCTATCCTGTTGCTTGAAAGGTGGATCGCATCTACATCTATCTCTGAGGCAGCCACCGACTCACCGAGGAGGTTGCCCTCAAGGTCGGAGGCGGTCTGCACGCGGACGATAAACGGGTCAACGTCGACAGCGGCTTTACAACGGACGCTGTTTTGACGCTTGCCCGGACGGCACGTGCCACGCCAATGAATACCGCTTTCCGAAGCGAGATACTTCTTTTCCCCTTTGTTCGTGGTGTAGGTAATCTGCAATGTGTCGTCAACCCGGACCGACGCAGAGAACACGATCTCTGTGAGGAGGGGCGTCCCTAACGCCACCCGTTCACCTTCAGCAATCGGTGTATCACTGCCGTCGCGATAGTGGGTTATGGACACGATCGTTAGTGGGGTTGTCTCTGTTGATTCAGGTGTAGTCGGTGCCGGTGTTGCATCAGACACCTGTTCCGGCTGTTCGGGTGCTGCTGTGGTCGGTTTTACCTGCAACTTCACCGGATGTGTGTAGAACGCTGCAAGTGGATTGCCTTCCACGTCCACACTCGCCTTGCCGATCATGATCGCCACCTCTCTGCCAGCATCTTCCGCGACGACGCTGTATTTGCAGACGTAATCCTTCCGTGCCAGCCTGAAGGGGTTTGGCATCACCGGCGATGAAATCCTCACCCGTCGCACCGTGTGCCGCTATCTTGAATCGCACCAATTCTTCTTCTTTCCCTGTCCGTCTGTGATAGAGGATCGGGCGCGCCTCTTTCTCGTCTGAGACGACATGTTTCATGGGTTCTGAGAAGACGATCTTGATGAACACGTTTGTTCCGACAGCGACGGCTTCGGTAATCGGTTCGGTGAGCTGCCAGTCGCTGTAGTAGCTGACCTCTTTAACGAAGGGTGTGCCGGGTGGGACGGGAGTCTGTGGTGCGGTGCGTGCGGCGGGGACGACTGTGATGTGTTTTGCTTTGGCGAAGATACCGGTTGCGGTGTTTTCCGTTAGGTCTGCGGGTTCGAGTGGGTTTTCGGTGTCGCTACAGCCTGTGATGCCGGTTACAATAAGGAAGAGCAACGTTACAAGTGATAGACTTTTCAAGTTTTTCCTCCTTATGAGAGTCAACATAGCCTGTCCAAAATCCACCAGATGTGTCGTCTGAATTGATTACGACACAGGTTTAGTCTGCAGCGCCTAAACACTTCGTTCAGTTGCTCGGTTAAGCGTCTAAGAAACTCTGGCTGCATCTTAGGCTGCATCTTATACTGCATCTTATACTGCAAACATAGCACTCCGCTGGAGTGCAGCCTAATGACACTCAATGTTCTATAGACATATTGCTCCGCTGGAGCAAAGAAACTTCTTGACACGTAACGGATCTCCTCACGCCAGATGAGGATTAAGAATTTAAACGGGTAATGCCAGAGTCCCGTTCTTTCTGTAGGAGCGAGCTGTGCTCGCGATCTTTCTGTTACTCCCGGGGAATGCCATGCGGCATTCATACCGTTGATTCCGGAGTGCCATGTCTATAGCATGTTTCTATGTCTATGGAAAACAATCATTCTCCAGAAGGGGGATCCGCGTATGTTCTGTGAGATTGCTCCATAAAGGTGCTACCAATCCTCATCAAAGAACGGAGTGCTGGGATAGCTATAGACACCACCTTCATAGTTGCGGAGTTGGATTTCGTCGTCATCAAAGGCGACAACCGGGTTAGGAATCAGCGCAATCTTCCCACCACCACCGGGGGCATCCACGACATAATGCGGCACACCCAGCCCAGAGATATGCCCACGCAACGCCGCAACGATGTCTAAGCCTGTCTGCACCGCTGTCCGGAAATGATCCGTTCCGACGACAAGATCCGCTTGATAGATATAGTAGGGCTTAACTCGGATACGCAGTAATCCTTTCATCAGTTCCACCATCACATCGGGATCGTCATTCACACCTTTCAGGAGCACTGTCTGGTTACCAAGCGGTATACCCGCATCGGCTAACATACCGCATGCCTTCTCGGTTTCCGGTGTAATCTCGCGCGGATGGTTAAAATGGGTGTTGATATAGAACGGGTGATGCCGTTTCAAGATCGCACACAGTTCCGGTGTGATACGTTGCGGCAGCGTTACGGGGACGCGTGAACCGATCCGAATGATTTCCAGATGTTTAATCGCTCGGAGTCCCCCGACAATCAGGTCAATCTTTTTGTCCGTCAACATGAGCGGGTCGCCACCAGAGATGATGACATCACGGATCTCTGGATGCGCCTGAATATAGGCGAGTCCTGTCTCAATGTTATCTTCGGAAATGGAGTGTGGGTCCCCGACTTTCCGTTTCCGAGTGCAGAAACGGCAATAGATGGGACACATGTAATTGACATAGAAAAGTGCCCGATCGGGGTAGCGATGTGTTACGTTTGGCACTTCGCTATCGTCTTCTTCGTGCAGTGGGTCCTCTACCCCGGTACTTATCAATTCTCTTGGATCGGGAACGACCTGTTTCCAAATCGGATCACCGGGTTCTTCTATAAGACTCAGGTAATAAGGATTGATACGGATCGGGAACTCTTTGTGAATCCGCTGCATCTCCTCTAAATCAACGTCAAATGCAGCCGCGAGTTTTTCTGGAGTGTTGACAGTATCTCTGACGAGTCGTTTCCATTCTTCCATATATATGTCCGTCCTTTCCGAATGCATGCTACGGTGCGACTGTATAGTTTTCGATCGTCACGCTGGTCATGACATCCTGTTCACGGAGGGCGTCTACCACATCCATGCCTTCAATAACTTTCCCAAACGTGGTGTAGCTGCCGTTGAGATGTGCATAAGGTGTTGGATCTGAGTTGATGCAGATATAAAATTGGCTTCCCGCGGAGTCAGGGTTCTGTGTCCGTGCCATCGCAACAACACCCTTTTCATGAACCGGCATCTTGTCACGAAGTTCTGGATCTTGAAACTCACCCCGGATTGTCCATCCAGGTCCACCTCTCCCTGTTCCCTCTGGATCCCCGCCTTGGATAACAAAACCCGGGACGTGTCGATGGAAGATCACACCATTGTAGTATCCTGCCTCGATCAATCTTGCAAAATTCTCTACTGTGGTTGGAGCCGCTTCTGGGTAAAGTTCAATAATGATGTTTCCTTTTTCGGTTTCAATCGTTACATAAGGCAGTTGATTATTATTACATGAAATAACTGCCGCGAAAAACGCGCCTAATAGACTAAATCGCATAATTTGGGTGTGAAAATTTGGGTGTTTTCACGAATTCCTTTTAGAGTTTTATCAAAGATCTCCGACGAACGTCTGCCTGATAGATAGGTTGAGCAGAAACCACGCACGCGTCGAAAGTTGGTATACATTATACACGGATTCGCGCGTGAAGTCAAGGAGAATTTTAAAGCAGAGCCATTCAATTCTCCGTGAAATTCCCCAAATTTCATAAGGGTTCTGGAGAGCAACGACTTAAAAATCCGCGTAATCCGCATAATCCGTGTAATCCGCGATTCAGACAATTTAACAATTGAATGCCCCTGAATTTTAAAGGTGTTCACCTTGACACTGCCCGTCAGACATGGTATTCTATTAATGTAGGAGGTGGTTGCAGTGCAAAGCATCTCAACGGAAAATCAAAAAACACGCGAACTCTTTGCGGCACTGAAGTTGCTATCGCCAGGGACCTGTCTTAGGGAAGGTATTGATTATATCATCCAGAGTAAGACCGGTGGGCTTGTCGTTTTGGGGGATACGCCAGAGATTCTGGATTTGACAGAAGGCGGCTTCCGAATTAATTGCCCCTATACACCGACAGCCTTATATGAGTTGTCGAAGATGGACGGCGCGATTATCCTTTCTGAAGATATGAAACGCATCGTGCGCGCGAATGTAACGTTGAGAACCAACCCGACGATTTCCTCTAATGAAACGGGACTCCGCCACCGCTCTGCAGATAAATTCGCAAGACAAACTGAACACAGTGTCCTCGCGGTATCACGAAGCCGCAATACGCTCACCCTGTATCTCAAAGATCAACGCTATACTTTCCGAGAACGTCCTACACTGCTTTCTGGGGCGAATCAAACGATGCTCGTGTTGACGCAGCATCTCAAAGCCCTACAAAATGCCGTTGCCATTCTCAATTGGGCTGAATTAAGTGGAAATGTCACCTTAACCGAGGTCGTCTCGGCTATCCAATTGTGTGAACGCGTTCGCCGCGCTGAGCAGGAATTGGACCGTTACAGGATTGAATTAGGCACACAGGCGCAATCTCTACAGTCTGTTATTCCCGAACTCACAACTGAAATTGAGAGTGGACTTCTAATTATAAAAGACTACTATCGTCAGTGACCCAACCCTAAAGGGTTGGGCTTCTGCGAAGCGCATACCAAGCGTCCACTCCAGAAGTTAAACCATTGACTACCGTAATATATCGCATATCTATGGCGTGGTAGCCCGCACAATGTATCGGATACTCCCCTCGTCTGATACCGCTTGGATATGTGATCGGGAAGGGGCAATATATACTCGAAAGAGGTTTATGCATGTTAGTACCAGTCGTAGATAAAAATCAAACCCCTCTCATGCCTACGAAACCCTCACGGGCAAGGCGTTGGATGCAATCTGGTAAAGCCACACCTTTTTGGAAGAATGGTATTTTCTGTGTCCGCCTCAACATTGACCCTTCAGATACCGAACACCAAGAGATAGCCATAGGTGTAGACCCCGGTAGTAAGAAAGAGGGCTTTACAGTGAAGTCGGAATCTCACACCTATCTCAACGTTCAGGCAGATGCCCACAACAAAGTCGGTAAGAAGGTTGAAAAGAGACGAGACCTTCGCAGAGGAAGACGTTCGCGAAAAAGTCCAAATAGAAAGAACAGAACGAACCGCCTTGTGAATAAAGAACGCATCCCTGCTGGCACCCGCGCAAGATGGGACTGGAAGCTGCGTATCCTTGAGTGGTTCTCGAAACTCTATCCGATCACACACGTCTGTGTTGAGGACATCAAAGCGCGGACGAGAGAACGCGCAAGGCGTTGGAATCAGTCGTTTAGTCCTTTGGAAGTCGGTAAGCAGTGGTTCTACACTGAAATAGAAAGACGTTGGAAACTGCTAACGCTACAAGGCTGGGAAACGAAAGAGATACGCGACAGGCTTGGACTCAAGAAGTCGTCAAAGAAACTATCAGAGACGTTTGATGCCCATTGTGTGGATAGTTGGTGCTTAGCGTATCATACCGTTGGGGGTTCTGATATACCTGATCATACAGATATATTCTGTATATCCCCAATCCCAATCCGCAGACGTGAACTTCACAGGCAGAACCCACAGAAAGGCGGGAAAAGACCTCGCTACGGTGGCACAACTTGGAATGGGTTGGTAAAGAATACACTCGTTAGACACGTGAAGCATGGGCTCACCCGTATTAGTGGCTTTGGTAAAATAGGTATCTCACTCTATTCATTAGAGGGAAAACGCCTGTGTCAAAACGCTAAAACAGACGATTTTAGAGTGCTAACACGCCTTAACTTTAACTATAGAAGCGGGCATTCTTCCCAAGCATAAATACTTGGGTTTCCTGCCCGAAGATCAGATGAAAAGGAGTTAGAAAATGAAACGGTTCATCGCTTTAGCACGGAGAGGGAATGTCACACCCAGTGGGATTTTATTCATTGGGATGCTGCTTATTTCGTTCGGTTTAGTCGGATGTGGCGGAAAACTCGGAAACATAGAACCATCAGCAGTCGATACGGCAATCGCCGACGCAGAAGCAGCGCTTGCCGCCGCAGTGGACGTTGATGCCCCGACACTCGCGTCGGATTTGTTTGCGGCTGCAGAAACGAACCTTGAGGCCGCAAAAACGGCACGCGACGAGAAAAAGGGCAACGATGCCCTCCGCCTCGCGTATCAAGCGATCGCTGATGCCGCACTTGCTCGAACGAATTCCATGAATGTCACTAAAAACTCGGAATTGAATGCGTCTATACTCCAGAAAGAGACGGAAGCAGAATCACTTCGCTCGACTGTTAACAGTAAAGCAGAAGAACTCGCAGGACTTCACGCCGAGATGCAAGACATTCAGAGCGAGCACACGCAATTGAAACAGACCGTTCGCGTCCTCCAGAAAGAGAATCGTGAGTTAGGCGATACACGGATAGCCTATGGTGAACAAGTCGCACAACTCTCTGACACTTTAGAGGAGATTCAGGGGCGCGCTCGGAGGGCGGAAACGAATATTCGTAACTATGGTAGAGAGGTCGCCGAACTCCGTCGGAAACTTGAAGTTGCTGACAGGCGGGTGCAAGAGGAAGGGCATCAGAAACGGGCAGTTATCGCTGAGATAGACTCCCTTAAGAGACAACTCCGCGAACAGGCGGAAATCTATACCGAGAAACTCGCAGAAGCCAACCAGCAAAATGCCGGTGAAAAGCATGCGGAATATCTCAAACAGAAAGCACAAGAGGCGCGGGCGTATGTTGACAGTCAACCTCCGCTCCATCCTGTCAAGACAGGGCGTGTTTCCCTCTCTGCAGAACAGATTGCAGCCGGTAAGATGGCGCTTGGTAATTGGGAACGCGCATGGCATGCGAACGACCTCAATGCACATCTGGCATATTATGAACCTAATATTATTGCCGATAAAGTCGTGATTCACGAGAGTAAAGAACATCGAAGTAAAATCGATCTCCAGCAGCTCGAAGCAGATCTTCATCAGATGCGCACCCACACGTGGAACAAAGCGAAAGCCGATACCGAAGTCGAGGGAGAAAGCGTTATCGGTATCCAGCGACTGACCCGGTTGGCGATGCCTGCAGCGGATGAGAACGCGACGGAACTCTACAATATCTGGATCCGCGAAATCTGGATGCATCAAGTGGGGAACGACTGGAGAATTCATCACGAAATCTGGCAAGTCTATGAAAACGTACCAAATTTTTAATTTTTTCCGGAGGTTAAATTGTGAATAACGCGCAAAACCGGCAAAACACCCAAAAGAAATTCGCTATATCCCGGAACCTAATGTGGGGGGGGGCGGTTGCAGCGATCGTCATTGCTTTTGTTCTATTCCTTGTGATCATCATGAGTTCCAGTGAGACCCCCACAGCCTTTTTAGTGAAATGGAAAAGTGCACTCGAATCCGGCGACCCCCAAAGGTATGAAGCACTCTGGGTGAAAAGTGCACGTCAACGTCCCAATACGGGGTATCAGAGAACCGTGAAACTCCTGCGGGATAACGTCAATTTTGAAGTTGACCTCGGCGGTGCAAGTCAACCCTATCGGGTCCCTCGCTATACGAACCGCTTCCGGATTGAGGGGATTCCGCTCACGGCTTATTATCCGGGCGAAGCGCAACAACAGTTGCGGAATCTGGTTATTGAAAAGAAAGGTATCATTCAACAGCGGTGGAAAATCGTCCAAGAGGAGGTCGTCGGCAGTGAATTCGCGCCGACAGTCTCAACGCCTGATCCTGCGAAAAAACCCGAGATTACTGAACAGTCCAATAGTCCTGTGGTCCCGCTCGTGATAGCTTGGAAGACTGCCTTAGAGGTTCAGGATTTAAAGGCGTATACCAACTTATGGGACAAATCCTCTCGGAAAAAACGCTCCTCCAGTTTCGCACGTGCCAAGGACCTGATGTCGCAAACCCATAGCGTCGATCTCAGTGGAGCCACCTATACGCCTGTGCCGCGCTTCAAAAACCGGCACATCGTTGATAACATCCAGATAACGTTGCAGAATGGTGGCGATATCATTGAGACCCATACCCGCACACTCACAATTGAGAAAAAGGGGTTTTTCAGACGAAAATGGAAAATCATGAACGATCAAATCAATGTCGTGTCTGATGCGATCGCGCTCGCACCAGAGGTGTCTGGCGTGGACACTGTCTCTGGCAAGGAATCCGGGGGCACTTTTGATGGAAACGCACCGTTGGATACGCACCTCAAAGTGAGACAAGTGTTAGGAAAATGGCAGGCGGCATGGGAAGACAAGGACCTGAGTACCTATATGTCTATCTATTCGGATAAGGCACAAATTACGCGCGTCAGTGTCAAGGACGGAAGAGAATCTTCGGTGTATCTTACAAAAGGGCAACTCCGCTCCAAGATGCAGAGGCTCAACACGATATATGCTGATATTCAGGTCTCCATCTCGAATTTACAGGTGAATGGAGATCGGGCAGTCGCAGATGTGAAGTTTCTACAAAAATTCACTGGCACGCCAGCGAGTGGGAGCCGACCCGCGTACTCCGATTACGGCACTAAAAAACTTAATCTCATGGTGGATCCAACTGACGGACACTGGCGCATTTACGCCGAGACGTGGAGTCGATACGAGGACGTACCGGACTTCCCGAAGATGTGACCCAAGGGGTATCGGTCTTCGGTTAGGGGCATTCAATTTTCCGAAATTTTGGGTTTTCGGTTCCCAAGAATTCCCTGTAGGAGCGAGTGTTTTTGCTTGGGGTTTTTGCTTGGGTATTTCTGCGGATTTCTGCATGCTCGCGATGTCTTGGCGAAAACGCCGAAAAAACCTATAATTGAATGACCTTAGTCTTCGGTTAAGAGTCCTGTGTGGCGGTTGTGTTCGTTTGCAACCGCCCAGACGATCCACTGATAACCGATAACCGATAACTGATCACCATGCACACCGAGTACCAAACCAAACGCAAAATTGAGTTTGCTGATACCGATATGGCGGGGATCGTCCATTTTACACGGTTTTTTGTCTTTATGGAGACAGCAGAACACGAATTTCTCCGGAGTTTAGGGACGAGTGTCGCCACCGAATGGAACGGAGATAAGATCGGATGGCCCCGACTTGCGGCTTCGTGTGAATACTTAAGCCCGCTCCGATTTGAGGATGAGGTGGACATTCGCCTCAGCGTCATCAAAAAGGGGACGAAATCCCTCACCTACCAATTCCATTTTACACATCAAGGAAAAGACATCGCGCGTGGACAGATCACGGCGGTCTGTTGTGTAACGAACCCCGGTGAGAAACTCCGCGCGATCCCTATCCCAGATTTCATCTCTGATCAAATTTTTTAATTCTTCCTTGCGGAGAAACAAAAATGCTGAAAGTCTCCAATATATCTAAAGATTACGGGACACTCGAGGTCCTACGGGATATTTCATTTAGTTTCACGGGCGGCACGTCTGTCGCTATCACGGGACCTTCTGGCTCCGGCAAAAGCACGCTTCTGCACATCCTCGGCACCTTAGAGAAACCTTCTGACGGACAGGTTGAGATTAACAACACCGATCCATTTACGCTCTCTGAGCCTGAACTGGCGCGATATCGAAATGCTGTCATCGGATTCGTATTTCAAGAACATCATCTGCTTCCACAATATTCCGTGCTTGAAAATGTCCTCATACCGACACTCGTTTCCGATCGCGGCTCTGACGCCACCGAACGGGCATACGAACTCCTTGAACGGGTTGATCTCTCGCATCGGACAACGCATCGACCCGCTCAGCTTTCGGGCGGAGAACGGCAACGGGTTGCGATCGCTCGCGCCCTCATGAATCAACCCGATATTCTTCTCTGTGATGAACCGACCGGAAATTTGGATACTGCTACGTCAGAGACTGTCGGTGATCTGCTTTTTGAGCTACACGGCATAGAGCAGAATATACTCATCGTCGTCACGCACAACCTCGCACTCGTCCCACGTTTTCAACAACACCTGCAACTTTTAGATGGAGCCTTATCGCAAGCCCGTAATGAAATGGAGGGCGGATAGGTGGAACGCAATTGAGAGTTCAAACGCCTTTCATTACACCGCAAGGTATAATTAAAAATTTCAAATATTTTTGGCGGATACATCTCATCGTCGCACTCTGCACGGCTGTGGCGACCGGTGTCCTTGCAGGCGCATTGATTGTCGGGGATTCTGTCAAAGGAAGTCTACGTGGCTTAACAAAGGAACGACTCGGCACAATCCAACATGCCCTTCTGGCTGACCGTTTTTTCCCGCCGGATGTCCTAAATCGACAGAACACAGTCTCAGCAATCCTGCTGAATGGGACAGTCGTCGCGCCGCAAACGCAGACGCGAGCCTCGCGGGTGAACATCCTCGGTGTCCCTGAAAACTTCTTTACCTTTTGGGAAGGCAGTGCGATCCCACGCCTGAACAAAACCTCTGCGCAAACCTTCAATCCCATTGTCATCAACGCCGCACTCCAGCGCGAGCTGAACGTCAACGTAGGGGATACACTCCTCGTAAATGTCCCGCAAGCCGCTGACATCCATCCAGAATTCCTTCTCGGCGAACGTGATGTCTCCGAGGCTATCCAAAGCCTACGCTTGATTGTCAGTGAGATTGTGCCTACTGAGAACGCCGGAAGATTTAGCCTTCGCGCTCATCAAAATCTTCCGTTGAATGCTTTCATCGCGCTCCCGGTTTTACAAAGGGGACTTGGGCAAGAGGACCGGATAAACGCCCTATTCACAGCGGAAACAATTCCGATTTCGTCTGACGATCTCGCAGTGCACATGGATGCACTCGACTTGGAGGTTCAAGAACACGGCACTCACTTTGATCTCCAAAGTCAGCAGTATCTCCTGAAACCGGTTTTTTCTGACCTCGCACGCACCATCGCTGCTGAAAACGACATTCCAACGCTCCCGACACTCACCTATCTCGCAAATACGATTTCCGCGAAAGATAGAACCATTCCCTATTCAACTATCGTCGCACTTCCCGTTGATGATGGGGAGTTTTTTGAACTTCTTAACAAAAATGCTACCGAAGACGAAAGCCAAGCCCGTAATGAAATGGAGGGCGACTCGAACACGGGAAACTCTCCACCTCCAAACGCCGTTGTTTCTCCGCAAGGAAAGTTTAAAATAATCCTTAATACATGGGCGGCGACCGACCTTGGCGTAGAAGTCGGGGACCAAATCAGCATAACATACTATCGCGTTGGAGCAGGAGAAGAATACATCACAGAAACGGCGTCTTTTCTGTTGCGTGGAATTGTGCCAATTGAAGGGATCACCGCCGATAGGGACCTCATCCCAACTTTTCCCGGTATCCATGAGACCGCTGATATGTCCGAGTGGGAATCCCCATTCCCGCTCGATTATTCCTTGATTCGCAGTAAAGACGAAGTGTATTGGGATGAATACGGCGCAACACCGAAAGCGTTTCTTCCGCTCGAAACCGGTCAGCAACTTTGGAAAAACCGATTCGGCGATCTCACGGCGATTCGGTTCGGTATCGCGCCAAACGCAAGTCTTCAAGCAACACGCACGCTTTTTGAAACCGAATTCCTCAAGAAGATTCAACCCGAACAGGTCGGATTCCGATTCTTGGCGCTGCAAGCTGATGGACTGCAAGCCGCCACCGGAGCAACAGATTTCGGGATGCTCTTTAGCAGCCTGAGTGCCTTTATCATAATTGCTGTCGCCTTGTTGGTGGGGATGCTTTTCCGTATCGGTGTAGAGCAAAGATCGCGTGAAATTGGTATTTTACAAGCCATTGGTTATCCACTCACTCAGATTCGTCGTCAGTTCCTTTATGAAGGGGTCATCATCGCCGGTATCGGAAGTCTATGCGGGGGGCTGCTCGCAATTGGATATGCGCAATTGATGATATACGGGTTGCAAACGTGGTGGCTACCTGCCATCGGGACCCCGTTTATGGAACTTCACGTCAGTATATGGAGCCTACTCATTGGCGCCGTTATCTCACTATCTGTTGTGATGCTCTCCATCCGCTTGACTGTTCATAAATTGGGAAGGGTTTCTACCGTTTCTCTCCTCGCAGGTAAAACCGATTTTGTTGATGCGACGCTAACAGACGAATATAGAGCAAAGAAAATGAGATACCTTCGCTGGTTGGCCGCTGTGATTGGACTCGGCGTAGGTATATGGATAGAGCAACCAGTGGTGAGTCTCCTGTTTGTCGCACTCCTCATTATCGGTATTGGGTCAGAGGCATTCGATAAATGGTTGAAATCTCAGAATATACCGAAACAGTTGAACAGGACCCGATTTGCTATAAGAAACGCGGCGCGACAACCTGGACGGAGCAAGACCTGTGTTACCACCATCAGTATCGCCTGCTGTATCATCGTCGCCGTGGGCGCGAATCGGCACGATGCCCCACCAGAGACAGAATACGCCTTTGTCGCTGAGTCCGCCCTTCCTTTACACCATAACCTAAATACCTTGGACGGTAGGTTTGAACTCGGTTTTTCCGATAAAGCCTCTGAGTTACTCAGCGCGTCGGAGGTGATTCCGTTTCGTGTCCTGCCGGGTGAAGATGTCAGTTGCCTGAATCTTTATCAGCCCCAGAAACCACAAATTTTGGGTGCTTCTGATGCGATGATAGGCAAAGACCCTTGGGGCAGTTTGTATCTGAGCTCCACTGAAAGCGGCAAAATTCCTGCGATCGGGGATGAAAAGTCGCTCCGTTGGATCTTGCATCACAACCCGGACGACGATTTCATCGTCCAAGATGAATTTGGCACACCCCTCCATCTCGAACTTGAGACGGTTGTGAACAGTCTCTTCCAAAGCCAGTTGATTATTTCTGAATCCAATTTCACGAAGTATTTCCCCAGCCAAAGCGGATATCAATTTTTTCTCATCAAAACCCCGCCTGCTTTGCGGGAAGAGACTGCGCAAGTCTTAGAGAAAACGTTAGGGGACTACGGTTTTGATCTTGCGTCTGCGGCAGCGCGTTTGGCGAGTTATCGAGCGGTTGAAAATACCTATATTTCCACTTTTCAAAGCCTCGGTGGTTTAGGGGTGCTGCTCGGCACCTTCGGGCTGGCACTGGTGTTGTTTAGAAATATCATCGAACGTCGTGGTGAATTGGCGACTCTGCGCGCCTTCGGTTTCGGACGGCGGTTACTCTCGCGGATGCTTTTCCTTGAAAGTAGTTTCCTTCTCGTTAGTGGGATGCTTATCGGGATTGTCGCTGGACTCGCCTCGATTTTCGCTTCGCAGGGACATCTCCCTCCCTTTCCGTGGTTTTCCCTCACAATTACCTTGCTTTTCATCTTCGGTTTTGGTATAATTGCAAATGCCGTTGCGGTTGCTGTGGCACTTCGAAGCCCGCTCTTGACAACGCTTAAGTCTGAATAAAGCCTTTATCCACCAAGTTCTAGTAGTTCATCAACTTTGACTTTGTGATCGGTAGGTCGGGTAGAGCCCCAGCGAAACCCGACAAAATCGTGCGATCACCCCTGTCAGTTTAGATGTGACAGACGACGAGTAGTTTGTCAACATTATATAGAATACGTTATTTTTTTCTGAATAACACTATCACGTTGTATGTAGACAAAAGCCCCAGCGGGGCGACATGTGTGTAGAAACGCGGAACACCAGAAACCAAAGCCCCAGCGGGGCGACATGTGTATGGGCTTGGATACTTGGGGCTTTTTAGGGGACAACTGGATTATTTAGGTTGATTTGTAACAACTCCTTGTAACAGGAAAACACAAGATGCATCTTATTCAGTTCACAACGAGGTTTTACACTGTATATATAACCCTACTTGCCTTTTGCTTCCTGATGCTGATCGGTTGTTCCAGCGATCCCGATCCAAATACGTCAACCGCGTTGAATCACATGGAGCGGGGATGGCGTTCCTATGAATCGGGGAACTATGCACAGGCATTGCTCAGTTTTGAGCGCGCAGTTAACTTCGATGAAAATCTGGCGGATGCGTATAACGGCGTGGGATGGAGTCATCTCAGTCTATCGTTAAATTCACCCTTGGCACAAGAAGCTTTCCAAAACGCCGTGCAACTCGATCCGTCAAATGCGGACGCATGGGTCGGACTCGCGAATCTGCTCTTTTTGCGCCACAAAGATACAAGCGATTTCCGATCTGCTATTCGAGCGGTTGATAATGCACTACACGGGGATGCCCAATACCTCTTCCGGCACGACTATCGTTCCAAAGCCGAACTCTATGTGCTTAAGGCGGCGTGTTACTATTATCTCGGTGAAGATACGTCTGCAAAACAGGAAGTAAGCCAGGCACTTCAAATTGAAACGACGAATCGGACAGCCATCGTGCTTCGCGAACTGCTGCAAAAATAAAGGGACAAAAAGTCCCCCTGATAAGGGGGATTTAGGGGGTTTCTTCAGATAAGAAACGGAAAACTAAATAGCCCTATCTTTAACTGATAACCGATAACCGACAACCAATATAAGGAGAAACAAAATATGTCTCAGAACGTTATCACGTCTACAGACTTAACGAATTATACACCTGCCCATCGCGGAAAAGTCCGAGATCTCTATGACCTCGGGGACGAACTCCTCATCATTTCCACGGATCGGATTTCCGCCTTTGATGTTGTTCTGCCGAACGGCATTCCAGATAAAGGGAAGGTCTTAACCGGTTTATCCAAATTCTGGTTCAAGTACACCGAATCCGTTGCCGACAACCATCTCATTTCAACGGATGTCGAAGAGTATCCCGATGCTTTACAACCTGACGCAGAACTTCTCGAAGGACGCTCTATGCTCGTCCATAAAGCCGATCGCGTTGATGTGGAGTGTGTCGTGCGCGGATACCTCGCAGGTTCCGGTTGGTCCTCCTATCAGAAGACAGGAGAAATCTGTGGTCAGAAACTACCTGACGGACTCCAAGAGTCTGATCGACTCCCAGAACTGCTGTTCACGCCGACAACAAAAGCCGAGCAGGGGGAGCATGACGAACCGATCTCCATTGAGGAGATGCGTGACGAGGTCGGTAGCGAACTGACAGATCAGTTGATTGAAACGAGTTTTGCGCTTTTCAGAGCCGCCAGTGAACACGCCGAAAACGCTGGGATTATCCTCTGCGATACGAAGTTTGAATTCGGGCAACGCGATGGAAAACTCATCGTTATTGATGAGGTCTTCACACCGGACTCTTCTCGGTTCTGGCCTGCGGATCTCTATGAACCCGGTCAACCACAGCAGAGTTTTGACAAACAGTTCGTGAGGGATTACCTCTCCGAAATCGGTTGGGGTAAACAACCGCCTGCGCCTGAGTTACCGTCGGAGGTTATCTCTAAAACAAGTGAGAAATACCGCGAGGCGTATCGCCTCATCGTCGGTGAAGAGCTGTAGTACACGGGAGAGATAACCGATGGCAGGTCCCCTTGATGGCATGAAGGTTTTGGATTTGACCCGAGTTCTGGCTGGTCCGTATGCCACGATGCTCCTCGGGGACCTCGGTGCAGAGGTCATCAAGATTGAGCAGCCCGGCACGGGAGACGAATCCCGAAATTTCGGTCCCTTCAAAAACGGGTTCAGCCTCTATTTCATGAGCGTAAATCGTGGAAAGCAGAGCGTGACCCTCAACCTTAAAACCGAGCGTGGACAGGCAATATTCAAGCAGCTATTGAAGCAGACCGATATCCTCGTTGAGAACTTCCGTCCGGGAACGATGCAAAAATTGGGATTGGACTACGACACATTGAAGGGTGAGCAGCCATCGCTTATCTATGCCGCGTGCTCCGGTTTCGGACAGACGGGTCCCTACGCACAGCAGGGCGCTTATGACATGATTATCCAAGGCATGGGGGGTATCATCAGCATTACAGGTGAACCCGATGGACCCCCTGTGCGTGTCGGCACTTCTATTAGCGACATCACCGCTGCCCTTTTCACGACAATCGGAGTCCTCTCCGCATTGCACCACCGCAATCGAACAGGAAGTGGACAGTTTGTTGACGTCGCCATGTTAGATAGCCTCGTTGCTGTCTTAGAAAACGCTGTTGTCCGTTATTTTGCTACGGGTGAAGCCCCGAAACCTCTTGGGGCGAGACACCCAGCAATTACACCCTTTGAAGCGTTTGCCTCTGCGGATGGACACGTCATTATCGCGCTCGGAAACGATACTCTCTGGGCAAAGTTCTGTGAACACGTTGACCGTCATGAGCTCATTTCAGATGAACGGTTCCGAACGAATGCGGACCGAACCGAGAACCACGGTGAATTGTTTCCCATTCTTTCGGAGATTATGTCCGAGCGTCCGACGGATGACTGGATTGATGCACTTGGTGCGATTGGTGTGCCGTGTGGTCCCATCAATGCAATGGACAAAGTCGTCAGTCATCCACAGGTGCAGGCGCGCGAAATGATTACGCGCATTGCACATGACATCACGGGTGAAGTGGAGGTGCCGGGCGTGCCGATTAAACTTTCGGAAACACCCGGAAACGTGGATGCACCTGCACCGAGTCTCGGAGAACACACCACCAAGGTCCTGACAGACCTGTTGAAAATGTCTGAAGATGAAGTAGAGCAGCTAAGACAAGACGGCGTTATTTAATTGAGGGTGGTTCATTATTTACGACATCTTTGTACCGCAAACTGTATGAGGTTTAAATAAATATTTCGGTAATATTTATTTTCCCCAGACTTGGTAGGTGCGGTTTCTAACCGCACCGGGCATTGCTGTGGAATTACCGAATTAAATTCTTAATCTTCATTTATGGTAAATCCGAAAAATAAATAGACATTTACCCCGGCCCGGTAGGTGCGGTTTCTAACCGCACCGATTCTGAATGTCTAAGTAATTCTAAAATCTACCATAGTTTGCGGACGGATAGGTGCACTCTAATACATCGGACCTCGTAAAGAACACAATCTACCATAATTATACCTTGCTTTACTTATGGAGTGCAGTCCAGGTATCCATAGATTAAAAACCTCAAAGGAGTTCGGATGTTAGACGAAACCGCTCAAGCACTACGTGGAACGGAACCTTTAACGTTAGATGGCGATCTTGCCGCACAGATGGTTGAGGCGCTTGATGGGTATGTCTCCCGCGCGCTGGCGAATTCTATCGAGGCGCGGGCGAGCTTGTGGAATCGCGATTATAGTTCACACAGCGCGTATACCGGCTCCGTTGAACCCAACCGGGCGCGGCTCCGAAAGCGGATCGGCTGCCTCGATTCACGGCTCCCCATTGAAGAGCTCATTTATAGTGCCACGACCAAAACCGCAGCACAACTCGCAGATGATGACAATTACACTGTTTCGCGCGTGCGATGGCAGGTTTTTGATGAGGTAGAGGGTGAAGGACTGCTGTTGGAACCGAAGCATAACGTCCCAATGACCGCACAGATTGTTGCCATACCCGATGCCGATTGGGCACCCGAAATGATAGCAGGGATAACGGATGAATTACCAGCAAATGCCCAGTTTGCAAGGCGTTTGGCGACTGCAGGATGTCGGGTCGTTGTCCCACTTCTCATCAACCGCGACGATACCTATTCAGGCAATCCAGCCCTCGGTGCGATGACGAATCAACCGCACCGCGAATTCATCTATCGAATGGCATTCGAACTCGGACGCCATATCATCGGGTATGAAGTCCAGAAGGTCTTGTCATTGGTCGACTGGATGTCTCTTGCCGACGCCCCGATTGGTGTGATGGGTTACGGTGAAGGTGGATTGATTGCACTTCACAGTGCTGCAGTTGATACACGGATTCAAGCGACAGCCGTGAGTGGATATTTCCAATCTCGACAGGAGGTCTGGCGAGAACCCATCTATCGGAATGTGTGGGGATTGCTACACGAATTTGGCGATGCTGAAATTGCGAGCCTGATTGCGCCGCGTCCGTTGGTTATCGAAACAAGCCGAGGACCTGAAATCGCTGGTCCACCACAAGTGCGTGAGGGACGTGGCGGTGCCGCGCCCGGTCAGTTGGTGTCACCCCCCATCCATACAGTAGAGTCGGAGTTTGAACGGGCTCACGATTTTTATCAGCAGCTTGACAGCGACGATGCCTTGCACCTCGTTTCTCCTATAGATCAATTGCCGGGTTCTGAAGAGACGCTAACTGCTTTGCTTACGGGACTCGGTGTTGAAAACGTAGATATTGACAACCATTACCTTCTCTCCTCGGATACAGTTGACAATTTTGATGACGAGACACGACAGCAGCGTCAGTTTATGCAGCTGGTGAATTTATCCCAACGTTTTTTGAGAGAAGCGGCAACACGACGGCAGCAGTTCTTCTGGGAGAAAACGGATACTTCGTCGCTCGCAAGGTGGGAGGAGACGTGTACCGATGCCAAAACCTATTTCTGGGACGAAGTTATCGGTAAGTGTCCACCCCCCGATGTGCCTACCCATCCAAGGACGCGGTGCCTCTATGATGAACCGCTCTGGAAAGGCTACGAAGTCGTCCTTGATGTTTGGCAGGACGTTTTCGCTTACGGTATCCTGCTCCTTCCGAACGATATCCAGCCGGGCGAACAGCGTCCCGTTGTCGTCTGTCAGCACGGCTTAGAGGGACGACCCCAGGATACCGCAGATCCGAGAATAGAATCCGTTTATCATTCCTACGCTGCCCAGTTAGCAGATAGAGGGTTTGTCGTCTACGCACCACAAAATCCGTATATCGGTCAAGATGCCTTCCGCGTCATCCAACGCAAAGCGAATCCGATAAAATGGTCGCTCTTTTCGTTGATCGTCCGCCAACATGAGCGAACGCTCGAGTGGCTCGCCGAGCAACCCTTCGTCGATGCGGATCGGATCGGTTTTTACGGATTATCCTACGGCGGCAAAACCGCGATGCGTGTGCCTGCGTTGTTGGAACGCTACGCCTGTTCCATCTGTTCCGCGGATTTCAACGAATGGATCGTCAAAAATGCGACCTATCATTCCCGATATAGTTATATGTTTGGGGGTGAGTATGAGATGCCAGAATTCGATTTAGGGAATACCTTTAACTACGGTGAGATGGCGGGATTGATTGCGCCACGTCCCTTTATGGTGGAACGTGGACATGATGACGGTGTTGCACCAGATGAATGGGTCGCACACGAATTCGCTGTCGTCCGTCGGCTTTACGTTCAATTGGGAATCGCTGATAGAACGGAGATCGAATTCTTTGATGGGGGGCATCAGATTAATTCCGATAAGACGTTCCGGTTCCTGCACCGCCACCTGAATTGGCCCGAACCCCAGTAATGGATACAAGGTAAAATTAAAAAATGCTTTATGCAATCACCGTAAGTGCGGGACTCGAAACCATCGCACGCCAAGAGTTATCCGAACGCTTGGGTTCCGACACAGGACATCTGAAAATCCTTGAACGGAAACCGCAGCGGATCCTCTTTGAATATAAGGGGAACCCACGTGAACTCCTATCGCTGCGAACAGCCGAACACCTCTTCCTCATCTTAAAGCAGATACCGAAGATGACCCGTTCACGTAGTTCCTTAACCGCATTTAGCGGTGCCCTCTCACGCTTCAATTTCAAAGAGGCGTTTGCGTGTTGTCGGCAGATGGGTATCAACACATGGAAACGGATGCCGTTTCGAGTGACAAGTCGGCTTTCAGGAAAACGCAACTTCCGACGGGTGGATCTCCAGCGCGTGGTTGAACGGGCGTTAATAGAACGCGGGTGGTATTCGGGATCATCAAAATCGGCTTTAGATATTTGGGCGGAGGTCCATGGAGACGACGGATACATCAGCATCAAACTCTCCGCAAACGATATGGCACAACGTCCGTATAAGCAGGCGCATATCCCTGCGTCCCTCAAACCGACCCTGGCATACAGTATGGTGCGCCTCTCACGCCCGCATCCAGAGGATATTTTTTTGGACGCGATGTGTGGTGCTGGAACGATCCTCTTAGAACGTGCGTTTATCAAGCGGTATCGCTATTTGATTGGCGGGGATGTTTCCACAGAGGCTTTAGACGCGACCGTAACGAATTTCGGACGGCAACATCAGCCGCGCCAATTCTTTCACTGGGATGCCCAAAATTTGCCGTTAGGATCGAACACTGTTGATAAAATCGTCTGTAATCTTCCGTTTGGGGAGACGATCGGAGATGTGTCGGAGCTGACGCGTCTATATCGTCAGTGTCTTACGGAATACGAGCGCGTCCTGAGACCGAGGGGACGGATGGTCCTACTCACTTCGCAAAACACACTGCTTGAGGATACGTTGAAGCAACGGCGTTCCCTCAGAGTTACCCAGAAATTGACAGTCGATGTGAGAGGAATGCGGGCATGGATGTCCGTTGTGTGTCCAAAAACAAGGTAGGTGTCCTTTTAAGTCCGGTAGGTGCGGAATGTAATACGAGGAACGGATTTAGTCTATTCCCAGACTAAATCCCCAACCGCACCGATCCAGAACAAAACCTAAATCTCCGGCACTCTCACCGCAACCTCTTTCCCTGCGGCATGCGATCGGAAAATACCGTCCATAATCACGTTCGTGAGGAGAACACCCTCCGGCGGTATCGGCGACGGTGCGTCCGCTTTGACGGCTTCACGGAAGGCTATCATCTGTGCTGCCCAGTTATCTTCCTCTGGGAACCCTGAGAACCGGATCGTCGTCATGCCTTCCGGTGGATTCGGTTCACCTGTCAATCCCTCTGATTCCACAAACTTCTTGAGATCCCCCGCATACGCATCGGCGTAGATAACCGGTCCACTCAACGAGAACCCCGCTTTCGTCCCAAGATGGAAGTTACCACCGAGTGAATCCTGATGCACCGCCCAAGAGATTTTGAATACCATCACACCGCCATTTTCAAACCGCACCCACGCCGCACCGAACTCTTCAACGTCCATGATACCCCGGAATCTCGGATCTTGTTGCGAGATATAATCCTCAGTAATAGCGGAAACCCGCACCGGTTTCGGATACCCCATCGCATACAGTGAAGCGTGCATGTTATAGACACCGATATCGACGGTCGCACCCGCACCCGCGGTCTTTTTGTAGATGAACGTATGTCCAGGATTCCCGCGACGCCTGCACCCCGCAGATTCGGAATAGTAGATGTCCCCGAATAATCCCGCATCGAATGCCTTTCTGAGGAATTGGAGTCTCGGACTAAACGTCGGATTGAGACCGATCTGTAATATCTTGCCTGACGCCTTTGCTGCGCGGGTCATCGCGGTCGCATCGGGCAGCGTCGCTGCCATCGGTTTTTCACAGAGGACGTGTTTACCGGCGTTCAGTGCCGCGACTGTCGGTCGTCGGTGCCCCTGATTGTAAGTGCAGACGCTCACCGCATCGAGGTCGTCCATTTCGAGCATCTTGTTGTAACTTGAAAACGCGTTCTTTTTCGGGACACCCCACTCTTCAGCGGCTTGGTTCGCCTTACTTTTGATAATGTCACACACCGCGACGATTTCAAAACCGCCGACTTTCTCATAGGTGCTCTGGTGGGCACGTGAAATGCCACCTGTTCCAATAATACCGACTCGGACCCTCATAGTGTTCGCTCCTTATAACAAATTCACCGAATCAAACTTAAATCTCCGGCACTCTCACCGCAACCTCTTTCCCCGATTCCTGTGATCGGAAGATACCGTCCATAATCACGTTTGTAAGGAGGACACCCTCCGGCGGTATCGGCGACGGGGCATCCGCTAAGACGGCTTCTCGGAATGCGGTTATCTGTGCTTCCCAGACATCGACCTCTGGAAATCCTGAGAACTGGATCGTCGTCATCCCTTCTGGTGGGTTCGGTGCTGCCGTCAATCCTTCCGATTCCACCAGTTTCTTGAGATCATCTGTATACGCATCGGCATAGACAGCAGGTCCATCCAACGAGATACCCATTTCTTTACCGAGACAGAAGCTCGGACCGAGTGAATCCTGATGAATCGCCCAAGAGATTTTGAACACCATCACACTCCCATCTTCAAACCTGACCCATGCTACACCGAACTCTTCGACATCCATGATACCCCGGAATTGTGGATCCTGCTGTGAGATGTAATCCTCAGTAATAGCGGAGACTCGCACCGGTTTCGGATACCCCATCGCATACAGTGAATTGTGCATATTATAGACACCGATGTCCACAATCGCACCCGCCCCTGCTGTCTTTTTATAGATGAACGTGCGTCCTGGATTCCCGCGGCGTCTGCCCCCCGAGGACTCGGAATAGTAAATATCGCCGAGCAATCCTTCATCGATGACCTTCTTCGCGAACTGGAGTCTCGGATTGAACGTGCTATGGAGACCGATCTGCAAAATTTTGCCCGACGCTTTCGCTGCGCGGGTCATCGCGGTTGCATCAGGGAGGTTTGCCGCCATCGGTTTTTCACAGAAAACATGTTTGCCAGCGTTCAGTGCCGCAACCGTCGGACGGCGATGTCCTTGGTTATAGGTACAAACACTCACGGTATCGATCTCATCCATTTCGAGCATCTTGTTGTAGCTGGAGAAGACGTGTTTTCTGGGAACACCCCACTGATCAGCAGCTGCATTTGCCTTACTCTTAATGATGTCGCACACCGCGACGATCTCGAAACCGCCCACTCTCTCGTAAGTCCGCTGATGTGCCCGTGAAATACCACCTGTCCCAACAATACCGACTCGGATAGTCATATTCTGTTCTCCTCGTAAGCAGGATTGAATTGATGTATGAGTTTAGACGAAATCAGTTTGCAATGCAAGGGAAATGTGGCGAAACACATCCAATTTATCTGGCACTATGAAAGGGATTAATATTCTCGAATTAGCGGGTGATAAGACAAAGTAGAATGTTTAATCTATATCTTGGTCAAGTTCACTCTTTTCAATCTTCATCACATACTCTGGGTTGATAGTGCTCCTACCTGCTTCAAACTGATCATCGCGAAGGGCGTAGTTAATTGCAGTATGACATCGTTTGTTAATATCCCGAGGTGTTCTTTTTTCTACACCCTCAAACAGCATTCGTAGTGCTATTTCATCAAAAGGATAAGTTTTCGGAAGTCTGCTCGGCAAAGGGTTGTTTTCGGAACGAGAGTATGTGACAAGTTCTGTCACATACTCCACTGCTTCGTCAAGATTTAATTCGGGAAAATAGATGTTATTCGTGACTCGATCTATTACTGCCTTTCCCAAAATTGCTTCAAAATCCTCATGCTTTTCCGGTTCTGCAAGAGACATGTTTAAAAAGAGAGTAAAAAAATTAGGAAGTCGGTCTATTATTTCTCGTAGTCCTTGGGACACTATCCGAAACTGTGCAGAAGGAAGAAAAACAAGGTCTTCCATTTCGTCAATCCAGAGACAAACACGTGGATGTCGAGACAGGTTATGGTTTGTGTTAAACCCGATTAAACACTGTAAAATTCCGGCTATTACTTTGAACCTATCTTGTGCTTTGCTAATATTCCGTGCTATTCCCAATTTTTTTAGGTCGGTACGTGTACAACCCTCAAAAAAATAGGATCGCAACAATGCTTGCTTTTCATTTGTGTTCTCTGTTCCAAGTAACCAGAGGGCACGTGCTAATTCTTCACTTTCTAGTGTTTTCTGAAATGATTGCAACACCTCGGCTTCTGAAAGATTGCTAATAGCGTTTCTGATGATTTCTTGAACATGGGTCATGCCCAGTTTCTCGAGGAAATCTGTGTAGAAATCTTGGGCAGGATTTCCAGCCTCTTTTGGTGAGCGAATGTTGATCGGGAGTACCTGTATTTGCTTTGTAATCTCTGGCGGTAAATTATCCTCAATTTCAAAGTAGAGTGAGGCATGAGTTTTTCCGCCTCCCCAATGACCTCGGTTGAGAACAACTTGTGTAGCGGACGAGAAAGCTGCTTCCTGAAAAATCTCGTTAAAGCGTTGTTTCAATCTCGGCATTCCAGCCCAAACAATATCTTTAGGGTCTGCTGGCGGCATAGTTCCAAAAGGGTTTCTGTTGAGAAATAGAAGACTCCAATTTGTTTGACTTTTCATTTTTGGTCCCTCCTATTAGAAATTTCGTAATTGTGAAAGCGTCCGGTCAATCTGTTTCAATTTGTTATCAAAGGTAAGTAGTCTGTCTGGCACAACATCTTCTTTGCCACGCATGCGCAAGTTCACATCTCTTAAAGCATCTCTTGCTTCATGGAGAGGGAACTGACTGCGATGTCTTAGAAAAAGATAAAGGATAAAATGTAGAGATGACCATATTTCACCAATCGGATAAGTATCAAAGATATCATAGATAAAGCCTTTTTTGCATGGATTTGTGGTATGAAGTTCATCAGTTAAAAAAATTACCTGACGATGTTTATCACTGAGGACTGCTTCTAAGGCAACGCAACAATTATGGAGTTCGCCTTTGTTTTTATCTCCTTCCACGTTTTGATAGAATGGGTAAAGGAAGGCATCTTCCAATTTTTTAAGTTCGTTTTGGAATACCCACTCTGATTTTACACATTTCCTTTGGACATCGTGGCTTGGACAGTATTTCCTTGGTCTTTGAACTTCCTCAATAATTTTGTCACTTACTTTGACTGTGAATTCTCGCCAGAGCCAAAGCCCGAGATCTTTTCGAGCGACGCGAATACCGCGCATGTGAATCAAAGAATTTGTGTCAACAACACACAACAATGGTTTCACTTCTATAATCTCCTCACTCAGATTTATGCATGGATTCTTATGAAATAGGATTCGTTTTCACGTGCTGAGGTTCTTACTTCATACTTATAGTTTCCTACAATACGTGGTTTTTGAAACCATTGAGTAAGTTCTTGCATATTTGTCAAAAGATGTAACTCCGTTACAAAACGTATACATAAATACATCGCTCCTTGCTTAAGAGAAATTTTCGGAATGTTAGTCTTCCGAAATTTATCGAACGCTGCAGGAAGGTGTTCTCTGCAGGCTTCTTGGCGAACTTTATCATCAACATGTTGCCACTGCTGAAAACCGGTAGTGGAAATTATGAGTGGGCTGATTTTGGAAAAAAAATGGGTATTAAACCATGAATCTGTAACATCAAGTAAATTGGAATCTGGCAATTTTGGCAAAATTTCCTCTACCAATTTCTGTCCAGTTTTGGTGAATTGGTAAATGGTATAATTTTTCTCCTTTGTTGAATACAATAATCCAAGGTCCAAAAGCCAGTGTATACGTGGGGGAACAATGTATGCTGCATAATTTGAGGGCTTTTTCCATTCCGTTGTAACCTCAAGCTGCCTATCATGTAATTGATTCGTGACATGTTCTTGTGTACTTGTAGACATTTTTATTTTCAGACGATTCAGAAAAATCTGCTGAAAATTCTCTTGCAGGTTTTTGTAATTGGAGGGATAAGGTAAGTGGAGCAAATTAACGAGGGTTAGCAAAATATCAGCATCTTGCTGTAGAATCTGGTATATGTAGAAAATCCGTTCATCTTGATCAAGGAGGAATGAGTTTAATTCTTTGTTCGGTTTGTCGTTGAGCAAACTCAAGAGGACGCGTCCAATTCTTGTTAATTGATAAACATTTGAAATTTGAGAGAGCAGCCCAAACTTAACTGCTAAATCAAGATAGTTAGTACCTAATAAATTCATTCCTTTTTTCTTCAGGGAATGTATCGCACCTGTATTGTATTTATAATTTTCCAACTCGCTTATATGAGTATTACTCCAATCCTTTAACTTAGCCACCAAAACATCTTTATTCAGTGGATGTTCTCCTACAAGTCGTACTATTTGTGATAGGTACCTGAGTCGACGGACAAGTGAGCTAGGCACTATAGTCTCACGATAAGAAATTTTCATAACTGGTAATCCTATTTCTGCCCGAAAGCTAAGTCAACAAAATTTTCCATCTGTAACAGCAAGTTATCCTCTACCGTTGTTTTGAGTATAAAAATGTGTGATTTTGGAAAGTGAATATCAGCCGAATTCAATATAATAAGCGAAACGTTTGCTTCCCTTTAGCAATTACTAATTGATATTTTATCAAGAGTTACGAACGATCGCAAGCAAAAAACTGAAGTGTAGATGGAAAAATGTGACATTTTAAACTGAATTATGCTATACTTTAGTAAGTGTGTTAGGTAATCAACCATTATTTTTCTTGTCTTAGGGAATTAATTTATGGCAGAAACAGCATACACCATCTTCGATTCGCGTAACCTTGACGATATCCATCGCGAAATTCAAAAGGTTTATCTTGAAAATGCCCGACCATGGGTTATCGGATATAGTGGTGGGAAAGATTCAACGACCGCTCTCCAACTGGTTTGGTGTGCCATCGCTAACCTGCCGCCTGAACAACGGAAGTATCCGGTCTATGTGATTTCGTCCGATACACTGGTTGAGACACCAGTGATTGTTAGCTACATTACTAATACCTTGGACCGAATCGAAACGATCGCGCGTGAACAGAAGATGCCGTTTGAGACCTCGCTTGTACACCCAAAAACTGAGGACACCTTCTGGGTTTGTCTTATAGGCAAAGGATATCCGGCACCGTATAGTCGTTTGCGTTGGTGCACGGATAAAATGAAAATTAAACCCGCGAATCGGTTTATTTTAAGTAAAGCCTCTGAGTTTGGAGAAGTTATCCTAGTATTAGGAGTACGTAAAGGCGAGAGTGCTACACGCGATCAAGTAATGAACCTGCACCAAACTAAAAATTCGTTACTATTGCGGCATAGTTCACTTCCTAACGCATTTGTGTACGCACCAATCGTTAATTTTAGTCTCAACGATGTCTGGATGTATTTATTAAGTAACCCGCCACCGTGGGGTGGAGATCATAAGCAACTGGTTACGCTCTACCGAAACGCTAATGGTCAGGGAGAATGCCCGCTTGTTGTCGATGAAACCACGCCGTCGTGCGGTAATAGTCGATTTGGATGTTGGACTTGTACTGTTGTTTCCAAAGGGCACTCAATGGAGGGATTAATTGATAGTGGTGAAGATTGGATGCTACCATTGCTTGAATTTCGAGAGGTTCTCATGGAAACTCAGGTACCTGAAAGGAAAGCGGATGTTCGAGAACATAGGAGGCGTAATGGGAAAGTTACAATAGACAAAGACAATGGAAAATTGGTGCGTGGCCCTTATACCCTCGAATTCTGTAAAGAACTTTTAAGAAAACTTCTTGAGACTCAACAAAAGGTCCGTTTAATAGGGCCTGATCCGAATATTGAACTTATCACACAAGCAGAACTTGAAGAAATTCGTAAAATTTGGCGGACAGAACGTCAAGATTGGGAGGATGCCGTACCGCAGATTTATGCTGATATTATTGGTGAACGTGAATGGATCGTTGATGATACGCTATCCTTTTCAGCAGCAGATAAGATGTTATTGTCTTCAATCTGTGATAAAAAGGAAATACCAGTTACTCTTGTTGCTAAACTGTTAGATACGGAACGGCAGATGGATGGTATGAGTCGGCGCGCAAGAATCCAATCTCAAATTGATGCAATTTTCAATGAAGATTGGGAATCGGAAGAAGAGGTCCTTACTGCCTTAAATATTAGTAATCAACAATGATTCTTCATAAACTTACTCTCAACAATGTCGGTTTGTTCAGTAAATTACAAACTGCTCGCCTTGCACCCAAGGGTGGCAAACCTTTAATCCTAATCGGAGGAATGAATGGTACTGGAAAAACAACATTGTTGGAAGCCATTCGTCTTTGCCTTTATGGCCGTCGATCATTGGGATCTCGGGTTAGTCAGAATGAATACAACGAGTTCCTTTCTAAAATGATTCATAGAAATCCTGATTTAGATCTGTCTCCGAAACAAGCATCTGTCTCGCTTGAATTTGAATACGCGCGTAGTAATGAAAAAATACTATTTCGCGTTGAGCGATCTTGGCAACGCTACGGCAGTGTAGGCAGCGTTAAAGAGATCCTAACAATATACGAGAACGGTGAGTTAAATTCAGAGTTTGATGCAGAACATTGGCAGGATTATCTTGATGAGCTAATTCCAATCGGAGTGTCTCAATTTTTCTTTTTCGACGGTGAGGATATACAGAAATTGACAGATGATTCCACCCATGATTTGTCCCTTGCTGATTCGATTAAAGCGTTGCTTGGACTTAACTTAGTGGAGCGGTTGCAGTCGGATCTTCGTATCTATGCAAACCGTTTGGCAAAGCGCGGAAGTCCAGAACCTCTTCAAAAAGAATTTGAAACTGTAGAATCAGAAATTACAACCCTTAGATTGTCCCTCAAGCAGGCGGATGAAACCTTAGAATCTATACAGGCTGAAATTGAGAGATTAGAGTCTCAAATTGCGGAACAAGAATCCAAGATCGCGTCAGAGGGTGGGAGTTATGCAAAAAAACGAGCGAGTTTTAAACTTCAACAGGGACGGCTCCATACTGAAATTGAAGAGTTAGAAAATAAGATTCGTGACCTATGTGCGGATTGTTCCCGTTTGCGCTTGGTCCTGAACTACTCAATCAGTTAAGAAAGCAACTCCTTAGAGAAATCGAATTAGGCGAATGGGAAGCGCAAAATCGTGCTTTGAAAGTTCAAAACATGAAACTTCTCGAAACACTGGATTCTGGAACATTTTGGGATGATGGACTCTTATCCGAATCACAAATTGAATCAGTTCGGTCCAAAATTGCCCCGCTTTTAAAGACACAACTTGAGCGTCCGGAAAAATTACAAGCGTTCAAGAAAATACGGGACCGTTCTGCTTCAGAGTACAACCAACTATTAAGGTGGATTGATGCCTGTCTCAGTGATGTGCCACAAGAATTTCGGAAATTGAACGACACTTTAAGAGGAACACACTTAGAACAGCAAAAAGTGGAACAAGCACTTCAGAGAGCACCAGACGAAGATGTACTAAAACCAATGCTTGAATATCTATCGTCGTTAAATCAGTCTCTTGGACAACAGCGTAAACAAGAACAAGATGCTAACAGATTGATACGTTCTTTGTCTCACCAGTTAGCAGAGGCAGAGCGTAAACTGGAAAAAATGTATAGCACTCAGCACTTAGGAAAGATAAATATCCAACGCCAACAACAAGTAGAGGACGTGCAATCAGTACTTTCTTTGTATACAACCAAACTTACAAAATCAAAAATTGAAACGTTGGGTAATGCTGTTGTCGAAGGCTTTAATCAACTCTCACACAAACCAAACCGAATTAAGCGGGTTGAATTTAACCCGCAGACCTTTGCTGTAAAACTTTATGATACTTACGATCAACCTCTCTCAAAGGGTGAATTATCTGCGGGTGAAAAGCAAATCTATACAACTGCCCTCATATGGGGGTTAGCAAAAACCTCCGGGAAGGCACTACCAATGATTCTTGATACTCCACTGGGACGTTTGGACGGTAGCCATCGTCAACTCCTTGCTGAACGTTATTTTCCGTATGCCAGTCATCAAGTGATTCTACTGTCAACTGATACTGAAATTGAAAAATCCTTTTTTTCGTTGTTAAAACCACATATTTCACACACACTCCATTTAGTATATCAGCAGTCTGAGGCGCGCACCACCATAGAGGACGGTTACTTTAGAGAATTATTATGCGATTGAATAGAATTCAGATCTCTGAGGATTCCCGCAATAAACTGAGCATTCTGAAAGGCAGGACAGGTTTGCTACCAAATGTTCTTAGCAGAATCGGGTTGATGCTCTCACTTACCGAAGCCGGTGAACCACAAATTGATGCTGATCCAATGGACGGATCCGAGTTTAACCGCTTCACGTTAATGGGTGAGTGGGATTCGTTGATTGTAGCACTATTGGAGGAACGCGGTGTTGCTAGTGGTATGATAAAAGATAATGAGGCTCTGGTTAGATATTTTCGAGCACATCTAAATCGCGGTGTTCTACTGCTGTACAGTCGAGTGAAAGGTATTGAGGATTTAGTGAATCTTTTGCCTTGACATTTTGTTGTGTTAAGATATTAAATCTTTGTACGGTTTCCAATTTAATAATAGATTAACCAGATTTTCAGCTCTATTACCAGGAGCTTCTTCAATCTGCTCCTTAATCAGTATAATTCCACCATTAGCATATCCTTCTGCGATTCTTTGTATTTCTCTTTCATTTGTTAACACTTCTATATTTCCTGTTTTAGCCAGTGCCAAGGCGCGGAGAAGGGATAGGTCATCTTCCTTAAAGGTAGTTCTAGGAAAAATGTTCCGCGAGTTTTTTTCCAAGGCTACCCATTTTTCCTCAAGGTATCCAATAAACGCAGCCAACATGAAGATATATTTCATTTCCCTGAAAGGAGGCTGTTTCTCACCTTCTCGGGCTTTTCTTAAATCTTCATAGAGTTGATGATAAGAGATATCAATATTGATAAAATCTCGTGGTTGCTCGGTTGTATCGATCTCAATATCTGTATGCATCTTATATGCTCCTTTCTCATTCAGCTTGTATGATTGTGGTGATACTTATCTCGTCATCGAAGTGCAATTCGTATTCCGCGCCAATCCGAGGTTCAAGATTCTTCCATGCTTGCTCATCATGTCGCAGTTCTTGGTCGGTAATGAATAGAATCAATTGATTAGCGATAGCAGGAATCGTATCAGTTATGTTTTCTTTTGGTCTGTCGGAGAGCTTCGTAAAAGGAGCATCCATTACGATAGGGAAGCGTTCTGCCAGCATATCGGTCAGTTTTTCCTTAACTGCCACCTTTGCTAGCGCGGCAATGAAAGCAAGGCTTAACACTTCTCGCTCTCCAGCTGAAATCTCAGAACTTACCTGTCCATCATAGCGGTCAATTACCTGAAGTTCGTAATTTGCGCTAAGATTTACCTCACGAAATGATTTTTCCTTCCATACCAATTTCTTGAAAATATCGCTAACTTCAGTTTCAAGTTCTTTTCGCATATTTTCTTCATGCGGGGCATATAATTCTTGCATTGCTGCTGCTGATTCTATAGCAAGTTGCCGACAGCGTTTTAGGCGTTCTGCTTTAACTTCCAAAGATTTTGCTGTGTCAATTTTCTCATCTAAATCTTTTATGTCTGCCTCGATTTCTTGAATTCTTCCCTTGTATTGGTTAATTTTCCCTTCTAAAAGTTTGATTTCTTCTTCGTATTTTTCCTGGGCGTTTTTATGCTTTTGGAAGTCATCATCATCAAAATTTTGAAGTATTCCTTTAATTTCCTCTAAACGAGCTTGATTTGCCTCAATATCCTTATCCAGTCTTTGTTGGTCACTCAAGATTGATTTAACAGCAACTGGAATATCTTCGATCTTACCTTCTAACAATCGTTTTAAACTATTCTCTGTTTCTCTCACAACAATACCAAACTCTGGAGAAACGTTTTGCGAAATCAGATTCTGGATATGTTTATATTCAGAACTGTCAGGATAAATAGACCGACCACAAAGACAACGCATCTGTTCAAGTAAATCATTTAAAATTGTATCAGGTATTCCGAGCGGTGCTTTATTGCTCCAAAGGATTTCCAATGCTTTTTCTAAAACAGGTTTTGCTAAAGGGAAAAAACCATCATTGGCGAGTTGCCGAATTTCTTCCTGATATTTATCTTTTTCACTATCAAGGTGTTTGAGATTCGCTGTGATTTCCTTCTGCTCTCCAAAGAGTTGCCGAGTCTCCGCAAATTCTTCAAGTACTCTGTTTATATCTTGTTTATGTTTCTGTGCGATTTCAACTTTTTTTACCTTGTCTTGGATATTCTCTGAAAGCCGGATACGAACCTCTTCCTTTTCCTCTTTTTTGTTAATTAATGCCTTTAATTCGTCCGATACATATCTTTTTAGTTCGCGTTGATAGTCTTGAGCTGTTTTCTCTAGGTGTCCTATACCACGTTCAAATACTTCAATCCTCAGAACGTTACGTACAGCACTCTTTATTTCCTCTTCATTTCCTTGTTTGGCAAAATTGTCGATCTTCTCACCATCGAAAAAGAAGTGTGCGCTTACATCCTCAGGGATAATAGAACGAATCTTGTCTGCTGCTGCCGTATCTTGATCTGGAAGTTCATTTTCCTTCTGCAACAAAAAAGTCGTTTTATTATTACGGAGCCATTGATGCTTTCGTTCTACTCGATACCTAATATTATCTTGGCCGACAAAGCCTATTTCTACTGAGGTTTCGCCGCCTTCTGCATATGCTACAGCACGCCTATTCACAAGTTTACGGGTATCCCCTTTAAAAAAGGAATCTCCATATAAACACCAGTTAAGAGCGATGAGCAATGAAGTCTTTCCAGTTCCGTTAACGCCCCTTATAACTGTGACATTACGATATTCATCAGTGGCAAAATGTATGGTTTGCTCACCATAATAGGGGCAAAAATTTTTCAACGTTACATAGCGAAGTATCACGATGCATCAATTTCCTTTTCAATAATTTTCTTAATATCATCATAGATACCGTGAGGATTTCGCATATGCCGTTTTTGATATTCAGCTATAAGTACTTTACGAATCACACGTTCTACCTGATTAGTTAAATCCATATTCAGTTTAGATGGTTGTTTTTTTTCGTTCATTAATTTTCTCCCAATGCCCCTAAGAAGTTGTACCCCTTAGCAAGTTCCCATATTTTATCACGTGCTTCAAGCTTGTTTAAGGCCATTCCGGCAAATTCGCTAAATCTTTTTAGTTCGCGCTCAACAATTTTGCGTTCAGTAGCAAATGTTGCAGTTGGATATTCCCAGTAGTCTATAGGCGGTACAGCGATTAGGTCATGGATATCTGCGTGTTCTTTACCAGGAGACTGCCGGAGAATTCGCCCACGCCGTTGAATAAACTCTTTCGGGTTACTACTGCTCGCGAGAATATAAGCGGTTCGAGTGCTTGGGATGTCAACACCTTCATCCAGACACCTCATTGCTACAAGAGCTTGGAGATGTCCAGATACGAACATCTTTAACAGTTCTTGTCTTTCAGCAGCTGATTCCTCGGCCGTGAATTTTGCAACTCGTAGCCCTAAAGTGGTTAATAATTCAAGAACTGGAGTGATTCCGCCAAGAGCACAGTAAAACAAGGCGTGATGAAGCGAGTCAGTATTGTCTTCTAATAGTTCTGCTAATTTTGCTAACTTGTTTTCAGCCCTGTTGAGCAGTGTTGCCCGTCTTATCAGCAAACGTTCAAATGCTTCATTTGACTCATCAAGGTCAATATTGTGATAAATCTTAGAAATTCTTTCGGTGAGATGTTTATACTCCTCAAATTCTTCATCTGTTAGTTCAACAAGATGTGGATGATAGTAGTATGAACAAAGATAGCCTTTTTCAATCGCTTTGTCAAGCGGAAATTCGTAAATTGTTTCTCCGAAATATGTCTTGAGTGCGACTGTGCCTGTGTAATCAAACCATCGGTTAGGTGTTGCTGACAAACCAAGACGGTAATTAAAAACATCAGTTAATCTTTTGCGGCTTCGTTCCGCTCCAAGGTGATGGACCTCATCTGCTACTAAAATAGCACCGCGTTTCAATTTGGAAAGTGATTTCTGCATAGTGTCCTTTATAAAGGTCGTCTGTGTGGTAATAGTGCAGACAACATCACAAACATCCCAATTATACCGCACTAAAGCAGTGTTAAATCGATTTACCCACGTTGCTGAACTTTTATAAGCACGTATCGGTTCAAACCCAAAACGCAAAGCGACCTCGTACCACTGATCTACAAGGTGTTGGGATGGACATACAATTAAAAAAAACAAATGTTTCTTTTGGTTTTTCAGTTTTGCAAGAGCCGATAATGCTGTAATCGTTTTACCTGTTCCTGTTGCCATTTCCCACAAACCCCGACATCCATTTTCAAACCAGGCATCAATCGCTTCGGATTGATACTTTCTTAGGACTATCTCTTTTGGCAAATAGGGAACAGTCTGTTCAATTATTTCCGGTTTATCTGTTGTCTCCGTTTGTCCTGTTTCATACACTGTTTGATAGGTTAAGAGTTCTTCCGCAATAGGGCTTAGAAAATCTATTACCTCCAATTTGTCCGTGTTGTTATTCCATAACCTCTTAAAATTATCTATCTTTTGCTGAACACGTTCTTGTGTGTCATTCCATGACCAATGGACATCAATGGATTCAAAATTGTTTAATAACCCTCCAACAGTTTCGTTCGATGATCCCGAAAATGCTACAGCGTTGTTATTCTCATCTAAAAAGACTCCGGTCTTTTCGTGGTAAACTGCATGGGGATTGAGAGTGTTTGAATCGGAGGGACAAGCGATTTTAATGTCTAAATGACCGTTTGCAATTAGCCAAGCGAGCAGCATTAATCTATCGTGAGAAACTTGCTCAAAGTCACAATCAAGGGTGGGATCTATATTTTCTTCTTTTGTATTGTATCCACGCCGAATTGCTTCAATGTCATCTGACATTAACTTAGGTCCTGTTACCAAGTTTATTTGGCCTCCCCGTCGAATGAAAGAGGACAATCCTTTCACATTCAGGGCAAGACCGTTGCTGGTAAAGTAGGCGACAGCGCGATAATACCGTGTGGCATTTCTTAGACAAGGCGTATAAAAATCTTTGACGAGATTTGATCCATCCGAGCGATATTCGTACTGTAACGAGAGTTCTCTGAGAGACATAGAAGCTTTCTGTTAAGATGTTAATTAGTTTCTAACAAATCACATTGTAACATATTCGAGAAAAAAAGTCAAATTTTTGCCTGACTCTTTCAAGATATAGACCAATAAGATCTAATCCAAATCATTTTGAGGTGAACCATGACGAAAACAACCTCTAACAAGATTGATATAAGACTTCACCAAAACTATTGAATGCCCCAAAGATACCAAAATTCGCGAAATCTGTAAAATCCGTGTCAATCCGCGATTCAGGCAATTAACATAACACCCTTCCTAAAAAAACGACGTAAACCCGAGATTTTCTTAAAACTGAAGATCTCTGAAAAAAATCCAAGACTCCCTTGACTTCCCCTTTGTATCTTTTATACTTAAAACGTGTTATGTTAGTGATTCAAAAGAAAAAAGAACAGCTTATCGGAACAGACAAAAAATCAACACAAAAAATGTTACACTTTCCGCCAAATTGTTTTTTCCAAAATGGAGAAAATGTCCATTCGTCCTTACATGCACTGGGTTCTCCGCCGATTGCTATCGTAACAAAATGTTATAAAAGTGTAACATTTTTGCGGTAACACCCAAAACGGATATCCAAATTCAAAAGGTTCTATAATCTTGTCCATCTTAACGCTGGGGACTGATGACCGATAACTGAAAACTGGATGACGCTAAAGCCAATTAGTTTTTTCTTGACAAATTTCTGAAAAAAATGTAAAATGCATGCAAGTTATAAACATAACTCACAATGTCTATGTTCATTGATGAGATATAACCCCGCAAGTTTCTTAACCTATGATCGAAGAGGAGGATCTTTTTAAATGAGATTTTTTATGATTGTTGCTGGCGTGCTATGCGCCGCGACCCTTGCCCTCTGGGCACCCACAGCCGATGCTGTTCCGAAAGTGGATATCTTTATCTATACAGAGATAACGCAGTGGATCGGCCAGGGACAGGCACAAGAACAGGCCGATATATTCATCAAAGAAGTTGAAGGCCAAAGAGGTATCGGCAAGGTTGTCAATGAGGACGCCAAAGCCATTGAAAAGTGGACGAAGGATCACACCGAGGAAAAAGGCTATCACCTTATTAGCCTCTACGGCGATTTTCCACCTGAAATCTATGCGCAGGGCAATAAAGATGAAGATGGTTCTGTTGCTGAAGAATTCTTGGATGCCGGGAATACTTTCTCAAACAGTGCCGACTATTTCTTTTGGGGCTTAGCTGGAAGGAACCGTGAAGGTGGACTCCAAAACATGATGGATATTCCCGGTATCCTCCAATGGGATGATGACACAGCGATGAAGGTCACAAAGGAAGGGAAAGATCTCACACCGACCCTGAAGGATTATGCCACCGATCGTCCGTTCCACGTGGATCAGCTCGCAAAAACCGATTGGGAAGTGGAGATCGCATTTGCGACGGAAACAGGGAAATCCAAGGGGATGAACCGGTGTGACCCTTGCATCATCCGGAATACGAAAACAGACGCACGTCTCATTCAGGTCTATCAGACGAATGGCCAAGACGATCCCAAAGGTAAAGTCCTCGCGGAAATTATCCTCAACTATTATCTTGAAGTCATTGGGGCACTTGATGTCGATCCCCAAGAAAAACTCCCCACATTGTGGGCGGATCTCAAATCCAGGAGGTAAAATTTAATGCGAAATATTTTTCTTTCACTCACCCTGATTGCGTTAATGGCACTCCCTTTAACGCCCGTATTTGCCGCCGGTGAAGTCGCTATCTATACAGGAATCACGCAATGGATTGGTAAGGCAGCGGCTGATGAACAGGCAGAGATTTGTGTCGGTATGCTCGAAGATGCCGATATTGCTGTCACGTGGTATGATAGCGATGGCCAAGCCGACGACTTAGCCGCTTGGATGGAAAGTACCACCGGCGACGATGGCTTGGATGTCTGTGTTCTCTACGGTGATTTCCCACCGGAAATCTATCCGCAAGGCAATTCACAGACCGACGGTTCTATCGCTGAGACCTTCATCGAAACCACCGATGGTGACGTTTTCATCAACCACGCCGATTATATGTTCTGGGGGTTGGCAGGTAGAAACAGAGAAGGCGGTCTTCAGAACATGATGGATATTGACGGCATTGTGATGTGGGACGATGATACGCCTATGAAAGTCACGGCGGAAGGCAGTGCCATTTCCCCAAGTTTAACCGACTATGCATCCGACCGTCCGTTCCACACCGATCAACTCGATGGCGATTGGGAAATTGAAGTTTCTCTTGCACAAAACGATGACGGCACCCGTGCCGATCCGATTATTGTTCGTGATGGCAACCTCGGTAGGTTAATTCCAACGATACAGACGAATGGTGGCGATGAACCGAAAGGTGCGATTGCTGCTGAAATTATCGTCTGGCTGATGTCCACAACACCGGTTGAACCTGCTGGTAAACTCTCCACGACGTGGGGGGATCTGAAAGCAGTTCGGTAAGATACAAGAAAAGACGGAAGGATGGAAAGATAGCAGTCCGCTGCAATCTTCCAACCTTCCCGTCTTCCAATTTTTATGAGCGATGAGATTTAGCGAAATCAGAATTCTCCGCCGGCGCGCTTTCCTAACCTCGATTCTTGTTCTTTTGATTTTCACGTTTTTAATGTCCGCGTGTCGCGATAGAGCAGACTCCCCCTTCGTTGGTCCCCTTCCCATTCAGACGATCACAACCCCTAAAGACGAAGCCGTAATGGTCTATGTCCCCGCTGGCGAGTTCCTGATGGGAACCAGCGACGCCGATATTGAACGCTTCAAGGAGATTTTTCCGCTCCGCGATATTGCTCGATTCGACAATGAGCGTCCGCAACGCACCGTCTTTGTTGATGCCTTCTACATCGACAAGTATGAAGTAACAAACAAACAATACAAACGGTTCCTCGCCGAAACCGGTTATGTCCCCAAGCAGTATTTGGATTATCCGCCGCATAACACACCGGACTTCCCTGCCGCAGTCTTGGCGTGGGAGGATGCAGTCGCCTATGTAAATTGGGCTGGTAAAAGACTCCCAACAGAAGCAGAATGGGAGAAGGCGGCTCGCGGGACAGATGGACGCTTTTGGCCCTGGGGCAATGAATGGGATGGAACAAAACTCAGTGGTAATGACGGCACGGGGCTCAAAGATGGATATAAGGAGACCGCGCCTATCGGGCAGTTTCCGCAAGGCGCAAGCCCTTACGGCGCACACGATATGGCAGGCAACCTCTGGGAATGGGTGTCAGATTGGTATGATCCGAACTATTATCGGACCTCACCCCCCAATATCAATCCAAAGGGACCCGATGCCGGCGATGGACATGTGCTAAAAGGCGGCGGTTGGGCAGAGAATTTAGATTTTACGCGATGCGCCAACCGTCAGGGCGGAAACCCTGGATCTCTGTTGCGCGGGTTTCGATGTGTGATAGACGCGCCGCCTGGAGAGTAGGTAATATTAGGTTCATCACCCCTGAAAAAGAGACGGAACTGACACCCAAAAATCTGTAGGAGGGATCTCTGAATCCCGACTTCTAATTTCTTTCTTTCCCTCATAAAATTTCATAGCAAATTTCAGAGTAAACTTTCCATGAACCTTCAGTCGGAACCCCTCAAAACCCAATGATAGTATAGGCGCACGCCGTTTTCCGCAGCCTATCACTTTTGAGATTTTACTCTGAATACTCTGAAATTCGCACGATTTCGTTTTCTGATTTATATACCTCTGATCCATCGTGAATTTGACATCTGTTCTTGTCCTGTGCTATACTTTATAGTGAATCCTAAAAATACATAGACATCTTAAAGAAACAACGCCCGTTCTCCGCTGGCGAGGTTTCTAACCTCGCCTCTTTAGAGTGTCTAAGTAATTCTAAAATCTACCATAATAATAGATGGACGAGAAAAGTTTGTAAGTCAAATAAGGAATAATTAAAAAATTTGAAACAGATTATCACACATGCAAATCCGGACCTTGATGCTATTGTCAGCGCATGGATTGCCCAAGATTTTCTCTTCAAGGGGCACGCGTCAGAGGTCCTGTTTGTCAGCCGAAAAGTGCCAGAGAAACTCATGTTACATGCCGACTGTGTGGTGGATGTCGGGAACACATACATCCCTGAAAAATACCGATTCGATCACAAGCCTCCCGCATTTCAGAATAGAAATAGCACTTGTGCCACCCGACTCATCTGGGAATATTTACGCGACACCGGTGTCAATGTCGCGCATCTTGAGCCTTTGGTCCAGATAACATATCAAGGGGATACGCATCGGAATTCCGACGCACTCAAACAGAGTCGAATTGAGGGTCCGCATGCGGAATTAGTCAAACTAAAATCAGAAGTTAAAGAGATAACAGAGGTCTATCGACAGATGGTTCTCTATCTAAGGAGTTACACAAAAAACTTATGAAACAGTTTACATGCCTACTCATTGTTCTATTTACACTCCTCGCGATGCAGACGCAATTTTCAAGTGCTGATGAATGGCATCAGTGGCGTGGTAAAGACCGCACGGGCGTTTGGAATGAAACGGGGATTCTTGAAGAATTTGAAGGCGATCAGATACCGCTGCGGTGGCGCGTCCCTATCGGGAGTGGGTATAGCGGACCGAGTGTTGCTGATGGACGTGTATACGTTACAGACAGGCTCACAAAACCGAAACAGATTGAACGTGTTCACTGCTTCGATTGGGAAACAGGTGAACCTATCTGGTCTTACACTTATGACTGCGTATACAAGATTGACTATACAGCAGGACCCCGTGCGACTGTGACTGTCCAGGATGGACTCGCTTACGCGTTAGGGTCAATGGGACATCTACACTGTTTTGATGCGGCTACGGGTGACATCGTATGGAAACGAGATCTCAATGCCGAATATAATATTAATATGCCTATCTGGGGGATCGCGAGCGCGCCTATTGTTGAAGCGGAAAACCTGATCGTTCAAATCGGGGGCAAACCGAACGCGTGTATCGTTGCGTTTGACAGGAAAACGGGTGAAGAAAAATGGAAAGCATTGGACGATAACGCCTCCTATTCCGCACCGATTGTCATTACACAAGCCGGTAAACGCGTCCTTGTCTGCTGGACGGGTGCGAATATAGCAGGTCTCAATCCACAGACAGGCGCGGTATATTGGCTCTACCCGTTTCCACCGGAGAGTTTCGAGATAGCGATTGCCACGCCTATTTTCGACCAGAATGAATTGTTCGTCACTGAGTTCCGTCAGGGATCTCTTCTGTTAAAAGTGGCACAAGATAAGTTGGCAGTAGAACTCGGCTGGCATCGTAAGGGGAAAAATGAGCAGAATACCGACGCACTTCAGACAACGATGGCAACCCCTGTGCGTCTCGGTGATTACATTTACGGTGTCGATAGTTATGGTGAACTCCGCTGTCTGGACGCGCGAAACGGCGATCGGATGTGGGAAGATCTCTCTGCCGTCCGGAAAGCGCGCTGGAGCAATATCCATCTCGTCAGACATCCCGCATCATCGGATAACAAGGTCTGGATGTTCAATGAACACGGAGAACTCCTCATCACGGAACTCTCCCCTGAAGGACTGAATATCATCAGTCGCGCCAAATTGATCGAACCGACCCGCGATCAGTTGAACCGAAGGGGCGGCGTTACATGGGCACATCCCGCGTTCGCCTATAAACACGTCTTCATTCGGAACGACAAAGAACTCGTTTGTGCCAGTTTAAAAAAATAGTGGTTTTCTTCTATTATCCAAAGCTTGTAGTCCGTAACATTGTCCCGCAAGCCTCTATAGGCTTGCGCTAAGAGGACGGATATACGGAAAGGCACTTCATTCATCAAACCGACTTGATCGAACCGCAAGGAATAATTAAAATATGGATGCAACCCGAATACCAGAGATAGACTTACGTCCTGGTGAACAACTGCACGGCTTTGAAGTAAAAGCCGTCACACCCATCGACGAATTGCGAGCCGTAACGATTGAATTAGCACATCAACAGAGCGGCGCACGCTTGCTACATCTCTACACAAACGACACAGAGAATCTCTTCTCCATTAATTTTCCGACCCCGCCCTCAGACGATACAGGTGTTCCACACATTCTTGAGCACGCCGTTTTAGCTGGCTCACAGAAGTTTCCGGTGAAAGAACCTTTTTTTGAAATGATTAAGATGAGCATGGCGACCTTTATCAACGCCATGACAAGCTCAGATCATACCTACTACCCCGTAGCGAGCAATGTGAAAAAGGATCTCTTCAACTTAGCGGAAGTCTACTTTGATGCGGTATTCCATCCGCTTCTCACACAGGAGACCTTCAAACGCGAAGGGCACCATCTCGCACCTGCCGATCCCGAAGATCCCACGGGCGATTTGAAGATAACTGGTATCGTCTATAATGAAATGAAAGGGGTCTTCTCGGATCCAGAGTCCCTGTTATATCGATCCATGACAAGCCGACTCCTACCGGATACGCTCTATGCCTGTGAATCTGGTGGCGATCCTGATGCCATCCCGGATTTGACCTACGAGCAGCTGAAAAAATTCCATGAAACCTATTATCATCCGAGCAACAGTTACTTCTTTCTCTACGGTGATATACCAACGACCGACTACCTCTCCTTTCTCGCGGATAAGTTGGATAAGATTCCGAAAAACGCGGAGAGTGCCGCTTTGCGCCCTCTCAGTCCAGAAGTCACCCATCAGCAGCGTTGGAAATCACCACAGGTTGTGATTGATACCTATCCGGTTGGCGCGGATGAACCCCTCGCAGAGAAAACATACCTGATGCTGAGTTGGTTCATTGGGGATGCGACAGATCCTGAAGAGGTGGTATTGGGACGTATTTTAAGCCTCATCCTTCTCGGCAATGAAGCCGCACCGCTCCGAAAAGCGATTATCGATTCTAAACTCGGCGCGGATCTCGTCTATTCGGGTGCCGGATCTATCGGGGCAGCAGCCACCTTTTACCTTTTACTGAAAGGGAGTGAAACGGAGCGCACCGAGGCGTTTACCCAACTCGTCATTGATACCCTCACGCAGGTTGCGGATTCAGAGATTGAGAGTGAGAAGGTGGAAGCAGCGTTCCAGCAAGCAACCTATCACTACCAAGAGGTCGCGTCCATGTTCCCGCTCCGTATGCTCCAACGCGTGATTGAGGGATGGATATATGAGAAGGATTCAAACACCTTCCTGAAAATGGGGAAAACCCTCGCCGATATCCGGCAGCAGTGGCAGGAAAATCCAGCGATTTTCAATGAACTCATCCGTAAACGGCTTATTGAAAATCCGCATCGCTTGACAAGCGTGCTGTCTCCAGATCGAGACAAGCAGGCGGAAACCGACGCTGAACTCGTCGAACGGATGAAGGAGATACGGGCACAATTCACGGATGAACAGGTGAAACATATCGCTGCTGACGCTGCTGAACTGGAACGTCTCAACGCCCAACCCAATTCACCCGAAGCATTGGCGAAACTACCGCAACTTCAGGTCAGCGATCTACCCGAAAAACCGAGACATATCCCAACAACGGTGGAGAACGTTGAAGGACGCACCCTTCTCCACAATGATGTCTTTGCCAATGGCGTTAACTATCTCGTGCTAAACTTCGATTTGCAAGGATTACCGGAGCATCTTTGGACCTATCTGCCGAGATACACCGACGCTATTAGCAAACTCGGTGCCGCCGATATGGACTACGCCGAGATAGCGCATCGGACATCCGCAGTTACCGGTGGGATTGGATGTTCACCGGGATTCAGCACACACGCCCTTGACCCAAGCCGTTCCTTGCAAAACATGCGTTTTCATCTCAAGGCACTTGATGGCAAAATAGACGCTGCGCTTGACGTGCTCCATGACCTCATTTTTGCTGTGAACCCGCGCGACATCGAACGCCTTCGTGATGTCTTGGTCCAGGCTGTTGCCGAATACCGGACAGAGATGATTCAGGATGGATTGAATACGGCGATTCATCACGCCTCGCGCGGTCTATCACCAGAAGCCCATATCTCAGAGATGGTTTTTGGGCTGCCGCAACTCCACAACACTGAAACGTTCCTCAACAATTTTGACGAACTTAACACCGATTTAATATGTCATATAGAAGCGATTCGTGACTTCTTGCTGACCCGTGGACGTGTGACCGCGAGTTTCACGGGTTCCGACACCGCTTTTGAGACGACACGCACCAAACTCGGTGAATGGCTCAACACGATGCGAGATGAACCGATTCCGTCAGAATCTGTTGCGTTTCAACCGTTTGAAACACCGCCGAGAGAAGGATTAGCCGGTCCTATTCAGATTGCCTACTGTGCGCACGTGATCCCGGCACCGCATTATTCACATCCCGACTCAACGTTGCTCAGTATCGGTGCACATATTTTACGATTAGATTACATCATGAGCGAGATCCGCTTTAAAGGCAATGCTTACGGGGCATATTTCACCTATAGTCCGTTTGATGCGCAACTGTATCAAGCCTCATATCGCGATCCGCATGTCGCACGGACGCTCAACGTCTTTGAACAGGCAGCTGACTACGTTAAACAGGTGGAATGGACACAGACGGACATTGATCGAGCGATTATCGCGACCGCAAAAACTGCTGAGAAACCGATCCGTCCGAGTCAAGCCGCAAGCGATGCCCTGAGTCAATACCTTGTAGGGCAGACACGTGAGATGCGGGAGGATCGCTACGCACAACTCCGACGTGCCACCCCTGCTGAGGTAAAACGGGCACTGCTCCAACTCTTGGAGGAAAATCGAGATAAAGCCGCGGTGTGCGTCGTTTCAAGTCGTGAAAAACTGGAAGCAGCGAATCGTGAATTGGCACAACCGCTTGTCATTGAGGACATTGTCGCCTAAGCCTATTTAGGCAGTTATACTTTTCATCGGTAGATGCGGTTGCTAACCGCCGTATATCTTCTCTTGATAGGTGTGTGGTTTCTAACCGCATTTTCTCAACCCCGGTAGGTGTGGTTTCTAACCGCACCGCTCTTAGGAAAAAAAGGAAAGGAATTAGAAATGAAAAGAATCGCAATTCTGATAGTCTTTACCCTTGCTGTGGCAGTAATTGCAGCAACTGCGTCACAGCCGGTCGGTTTCGAGAAAAACTGGCATCACTGGCGCGGTCCCCACGCAACCGGTGTCGCAGCCGATGCGAATCCGCCCACGACATGGAGTGAAACTGAAAACATCCGTTGGAAACTTGCTATCCCCGGTACGGGGCATGCCGCGCCAATTATTTGGCAAGACAAAATCTTCATCCAAACCGCAATTAAGGGCGAAGCGTCCAAAGCAGAAGCCGAAGAATCTGGGGATGACAATCCGTTCAGTGGTTTCTTTAACCAGAGGCGTGGACGCGGGGCAGTTGAAAACGCTTACAAATTTGATCTTATCGCCATCAATCGAGAGGATGGGAGTATTCTCTGGCAAAAAACACTGCGAGAGTTAAATCCCCATGAAGGGACACATCAAGATGCTACTTTCGCTTCAAACTCTCCCGTCACCGACGGTGAGTTCATCTACGCATATTTCGGTTCGCGCGGGCTCTATTGTGTGGATATGATGGGCAATGTGAAGTGGGAAAAAGACGTTGGCACGATGTATAAACGCAACACCTTCGGTGAAGGAAGTTCCCCTGTTCTTCACGGCAATACGCTGGTTATTGTTCAAGATCATGAGGGCGATTCCTTTATCACCGCGCTTGATAAGCGGACAGGCGATGTGCTATGGAAAACCGATCGTAATGAAAGAACAACGTGGTTTTCACCGATTGTCGTTGAACAGGATGCGAAAGCGCAAGTGGTTACTGCAGGCACAAATCGTGTCCGAAGCTACGATTTGGAAACCGGTGAACTTTTATGGGAGGGCGATGGGTTGACTGCGAATAGTATTCCTTCACCTGTCGCTGCTGATGGGTTCGTTTATCTGATGAGTGGTTTCCGAGGCAATGAATTGCGGGCGGTTCACCTCGCAAAAGCGATGGGTGATATTAGCGGTTCAGAGGCAGTCGTCTGGGAACACGGTCGGGATACACCGTATGTGCCATCACCGCTCCTCTATGGAGATATACTCTATTTCTTGAAAAGCAACGACGGTATTCTCTCTGCTTTCGATACTAAGACGGGAAAGGCGCACTACGGTCCGAAACGGTTACAGGGTGTTTCTGGGGTCTACGCTTCGATTGTTGGTGCGGCGGATCGTATCTACATCGCCGGACGGAACGGAACCGTGAACGTTGTCCAACACGGTTCTGAGTTTACAATCATAGCAGAAAACACGTTGGACGATAGTTTCAACGCGTCGCCTGCGATTGTGGGTTCGGAGTTATACCTCCGTGGTGGTCAGTATCTCTACTGCATCGCAGAATAAATAATTGTCGGTTAACAGTTATCAGTTATCGGCTATCGGTTAAGAAGACTTGAAGCAACAATTCACCACGTTCTGGAGTACGCCAAGCAGGTGCCGATTGTTACAGAGGGGACTCTTAACTGACAACCGACAACTGACGACTGACAGCTAATTACCTAATACGTTGCTCTTCCGCCGCTGACATCGTAACACTGACCCGTTACGAAACTCGCTTCATCCGAAGCCAAGAAATTCACTACAGCCGCGACTTCCTCCGGTTTCCCGACACGCCCCAACGGGATCTTACTCACCATATAGTCGACAGTCGATTGTGCCATGCCGTCCAATATCGGTGTTTGGATCACCGCGGGCGACACGGCGTTCACGCGAATGTTATAGTCTGTTACCTCTTTTGCGAGTGCCTTTGTCAAGCAGATCACGCCCGCCTTGGACACCGAATACGGGATGAGCGTTGGATTGCCCTCCTTGCCAGCAATCGAAGCGATGTTCACAATCCTGCCGTAATCCTGCGCAATCATTGGACGAATCACTGCTTTACAGCAGAGAAAAACGCCTGTCAGGTTTACACCCATCACGGCATCCCAATCCGCTTCTTCTAAATCCGTTAAAGGTAGGGTTCGTCCCGCAATCCCAGCGTTGTTGACGAGTATGTCAACGCGACCAAAGGTGGAAATCACTTTTTCAACTGCAGCATTGACATCCGTAGATTGCGAAACATCTGCTTGAACAGGTAATGTTTTGCATCCGGTAGCCTCAATTTCCTGTGCTACCGCTTCAGCTGCTGCCATGTTTAAGTCCATGATACCGACATTCGCGCCAGCGTTTGCGAGTCTAATCGCAATCGCTTTGCCGATACCTTGCCCTGCGCCCGTTACAATCGCAATTTTATCCGTTAGATTCATTAAAATTTCTCCCTTCCAGAAAATCATCTAATTCAATTCCAAACGCGTCTGCTATCTTGTTGACGTAACAGAAGAAACCGACGACCTCCACAATAGCGAAGAGCGCCTCGTCCGTGAGTCCATGACTACGGAGATGCTCCAAGTCTGAAGGTGTAAGCGTAGGTGCCGCTTTTGTCACCTTAACGGCAAATTCAAGGATCGCTTTTGTAGTTTCGTCAATGTCAGCCGTCTGAAAATCCGTTACAATCTGTGAAATCTGTTCATCTGTGAATTGTTCCCGCAATTCATCGGCGTGTGCTATTATTCAGTAGTGGCATTCATTCACTTTTGAGACGACGGTGGCAATCATTTCCCGTTGCATCCGACTCAAGGGTGAGTCAGGGTCGTGCATTACGATTTTGTAGAGTTCCACGAAAGCACGCATACTTTTCGGACGCACGCTAAAAAGCTTGACGATATTGTAAAGTTGTCCCGCTCGTGCAATCGCCGCGTCATATTCTGCTTTCACGATGCCGGTTGCATCTGTCTCATCCACGGTTTGAATCCATGCCATATTTTATTCTCCAATCACGACACCATATTCACCAACAACCGCGCCTTTGTGTCCGGTTTGGTAGTGTAGGTGTCTTTCGCCAACAATCGGTTGTGTGCTTTGCACTTCGACAGTGCCACGCACTTTCCCCATTGCCTCTTCATCCATATCTACACAACAGAACGGCTTAATTTGCCGATGCACTTGCCGACGAATATTGCCTTGCCGATCGCGGACGATGACATTGACAAAGGCATCTGCTTCCCCGACGTTAAGGAATCGGAACCAGTCCCAGGCACCCCCAGCAATTTCAGGGAAAAAGAGCCGAATCCCAATCTGTCCGCCCTCCACGGATGCCCCGGGTAGATCTATAATGGCTGTCCCACTTTGCATGTGTCGTTCCGCGACAACCGGTTGGTTGCTGCGCACTTCTACGGAGGATTTCACTTTAATGTCATCCATGGGTGGCGTCCAACATTCAAAAGGTCTCAATCGATCGCGTTTTTTTGTCCATGTCGATTGCGCGTTGTCATCTTTCCGTGCAATCATCGTGACTTCTGCGTCTTCTCTTCCGACGTTGACGATGACGACCCAGTCTTCCCATGCGGGGCCGACCTCCGGGAAAAAGAGCGTGCGCGGCGCATCCGAGATTACCTGTCCAAATTGTCCGACACTCGTCTTGCCGCCTTGATAGTGGAGGTGCCGTTCTCCGACAATCGGTTGTGAACTTTGCATTTCAACGGTGCCTGTGACGTTACCCATCACACCTTCATTGAGATCCCAACAGCAGAGCGGTTTGATAACGTGATGGCGTTGCCGTAACACATCCCCGTTCCTGTTGCGGACGGTGATGTTGACGTGCGCGTCTGCCTCACCGACGTTCAGAACCCGAAACCAGTCGTGAGCACCAGAGACCAGTTCTGGGAAGAAGAGCCGCTGTCCAACAGTTCCATATTCTGGAGCCGCGCCGACAAAATCCAGCACATTCGTGTCCTTGTGCATGTGTCGTTCTGCCACAATCGGTTGGTCCGCAGTGAACTGCATTGAAGAGTTCGTTTTTATCTCATCAACGGCGGGTATCCAAGACTCAAAGGAACTTATAGTTTTCTCCGCAGACCAAGTCGGTTGTCCGTTGTCAGCATGCCTCGCGATTCCGGTCACACGGGTGTCTTCGGTTCCCACATTTGTGACTTGAACCCAGTCTTGCCACTCGGGTCCCACTTCTGGAAAATAAAGGGTTGTCGCGCCTGCCATTACTGCCTCCTATTTAGACTCTTTTGTATTACAACACATGCCCACAAGGTTTAATTAAGGATGCCGTTATCAAGATTGCTGTTACTATTTTAACTTGCATATATTTATCTTTTCCACTACAATTTTGATCAATCCCATTTGACTCGCACTTACGACGATGCTTCACGAAATGGCTTTCGCAATTGCACTACATATCTTGAGGAGTATATTTAATGGCAGCGAAGAAACTCTCAGACGCTGAGATTCAGGAAAACTTGGGGCAGCTCAACGGTTGGACTGTGGAAGACGGTAAGTTACACAAAGAATTCCAGTTTGATACCTTTGTTGCGGCGTTCGGTTTCATGGCGCAACTCGCCTTAATCGCCGAATCCATGAATCACCACCCGGAATGGTTCAATGTCTATAACCGTGTGACGATTGACCTAATGACCCACGATGCGGGTGGCATCAGTGAACTCGATTTTCAGTGGGCAAAGCACGCAGATTCTATTAGCGGTTAACCGGTTTTCTATAGATGCAAATGACATAACCCACGCTGGAGAGACGCATGGATAATACGAAAGTCTTGATTGGCAGTCGACAGGCACCAGACATCGAGGCGATGCTATCGGAGGTTCCCTCAAGGGTTGAAGTTCGCTTTTTACCTCACGGTGAGTCCTTGCGTGACCACATCGTTGACGTTGATATTTTGTTTGGACACCTTGGCGAAGATGTGATGCAAGAGGCAACAGTATTGCGTTGGGTGCATCAACCGCATGCAGGGGTTGAAGGATTTATGTATCCTACTTTCAAGGCGAGCGATGTTATACTCACCAACTGTCGCGGCTTGTATGGCACACAGATTGCGGAGCACGCCTTTGCTTTGCTTTTATCCCTCACCCGTCGGATTCCCGAGCAATTGGAATTTATGAAGACGAAACATTGGGAACGCGTTCCATGTATCGAACTGGCGGGTATGACAATGGGCGTCCTCGGACTCGGAGGCATCGGACGGGCAATTGCGGCACGCGCACAGGCGTTTGAATTTAATGTCATTGCCGCTGATGTGGAGCCAATCGACAAACCCGATACCGTCTCAGAACTCTTTGATTTGGATGGATTGATGGCGTTCTTGGCGAAATCCAACATCCTCATGGTATGCTGTCCGAGTACCCCCGAAACGCATAAACTCCTATCAGATGCGCAATTTAATCAGATGCCCGATGCGAGTTTCCTCGTGAATGTCAGTCGTGGCAGGATTATTGACGAAACGGCATTGATAACTGCACTTCAGAGTAGGAAATTAGCGGGGGCAGGACTGGATGTAACGTATACGGAACCGTGTCCACCGGAAAGCCCGCTGTGGGAACAGGAGAATGTCATTCTGACTTCACACAGTGCGGGTTCCTCGCAGCACGTCCGGAGACGTGCCATGCAACTTTTTATAGATAATCTACACCGTTACGTAAAGGGTGAACCTTTAGTCAACGTCGTTGACAAGCAGAAGGGATACTAAATCAAAAAATAGAAATGGAGAGAAAATGAGTCAGAAAACGTATCGCGCCGCGGCAATCGGACATACTGGTGCAGGCAACTTCGGGCACGGACTCCATACCCCCTATAAAGATATAGAGAACGTCGAATTTATCGCTGTCTCTGATCCGAACGAAGAGGGTAGAGAAAAGGCAGCCGCAGAGGCAGGGGCATCGCGCAGCTACGCCGATTATCGAGATATGCTTGAGAAAGAGGATCTCGATATTGTGAGTGTCTGCCCACGGTGGACATCGGAACACGTGGCGATGGTAACCGCGTGTCTTGAGGCAGGCTGCAGCGTCTACAGTGAGAAACCGATGACGAGTACGCTCGCAGATGGCGATGTAATCGTTAAGACAGCGAAGGCACACGGATTAAAGGTGGCTGTTGCACATCAGGCAGTATATCTCCCCGCGACACATGCGATTAAGGAGATGCTCGACGGTGGGAAAATCGGCACAATCCAAGCCATTCACGCCAGCGGTAAGCAGGATCATCGCGGCGGTGGTGAGGATATGATTGTGCTCGGCACCCACATTTTTAACATGATGCGTTTCTTCGTCGGTGATGTCGCATGGATGCAGTCTCATGTCACGACGGACGGCAAGGAGATCGCATACGGGGACGACCACGAACCTACAGAACCTGTTGGACCCGTCGCAGGTGATTGCATCAACAGTTACTTCGCTTTCAAAAGTGGTGCCTCTGGCTTTTTTGAATCCCGAAGGGATCAAGCTGGCTCCGGTAGATACGGCATGGAAATCGTCGGCAGCGAAGGTATTTTCTCGCTCCGCGGCGATGTTGCGAACCGTCTCATGGTCTATCCGTATCCGGTACTGCTCGCTTCAAATCCGGATCAGGAGTGGGAGGCAATCGACTTAGATCAAACGCCTTTCTCCAGTGGCAATGAACTCGCGATTCGCGATCTGATTGATGCGATTGAGAACGACCGGAAACCGATTTCCGCGGCGGAAGACGCTGTTGCCGCCTTGGAAATGATCCTCGGTGCCTACGAGTCTCAACTCTCAGGAGGACGCGTCCCCTTCCCAATCGCAAACCGTGAGCACCCCTTGAGCAGATAATTCCAAGAACAGTGTCCGTTGGCGAGGTATCCATCCTCGCCAATACCTCCCTATACCAGAATCATCTTCCGGACACCGTCTTCATACCGCACCTGATAATCGGAAGTTGGCACGTCCATTGCCCGGACAGCAAGCTCACCGAACGTAATGAGCGGCTCAGAAAGTAGGAGCAGTTCATCGAGGGATTCGGTCGGAGTCTTATCCGTTGTATCCAACACAATCTTCCGTCCTTTCTGTGTAAACAGAGACCTATCGATCTCCTCCTGAAAGAGGCCTTTGAGCGTTGGAATATCGGCTTCCTTGATAATCTGATATTCGTGTGGGGCTGTTGCCATTCTTTCCTTAATCGCATCATCACTCGCAGTGACGTGGATCATCACGACATCTGGCAATCGTGCTTCGATCACCTGTGTTTCATAGCCGCGTTGCGCATTGATGTGATATTTCGAGTAGTATGGGCTTTCTGGATCATCGCCATAGAAGGACGAGTAAACCAGTTCCTCGATATGCCACCCCGCGATCATCGTATTCGCATAGTTTCTAATTACCTCTACGTGATACTGAAGTTGCATCCGCTGCATCCGTTCCTTCACGTCATCTGGGAAATTGACATACGCTGCTCTTGATTCGGGACTGAGCGTCGAGTCAGGGATCGTGAAGTGATCATCAACGTGGACACTCAGTTTCCGGTGCCGATAGTACTCGGTCATCAGGTCTACCAGCGTCGATTTTCCAGCATATTCGATCCCCACAAAAATACATCTCATAAGAAAATACCTCGCCATTGGAATTGGTGGTGAATGGTAACGTCCCACAGTTTATCTGCCCTTATGTTTATCACGAAAATAGAAAAATGTCAAATACCTATTCCAATTTTTCGGTCGTCTTGACAATTGGACATTTGCACGGTATAATAACTTTAATCTGAACGGTTTTAACACAAGGAGACACAGGTCTCTGAAATTATTTTATAAATAAACACTATGCTAACAATCGACAACCTCAACATTCCAGATTTCCCACTGTTGCTCGCACCGATGGAAGATGTGAGCGACCCGCCTTTTCGCGCCGTCTGCAAAGAGAACGGTGCCGATCTCATGTACACGGAATTCATCTCCTCCGAGGCACTCATCCGTGATGCTGCACCGAGTGTCGCAAAGTTGGACATTTTTGAGGTGGAGCGACCCATCGGTATCCAAATTTTCGGGCATAACATCGACTCCATGCGCGCCTCTGTCGAAATTACTGAGAAAGTCCGACCCGACATTATCGACATCAACTATGGTTGTCCCGTTAAGAAGGTTACGTGTAAAGGTGCCGGTGCGGGTATCCTACAAGACATCCCCAAGATGGTAAAAATGACTGCCGAGATGGTAAAAGCCACGGATCTGCCTGTAACCGTCAAAACGCGACTCGGATGGGACGATAAGACGAAATATATCGTTGAAGTCGCAGAGAGGCTACAGGATGTCGGTATCCGAGCGATTGCCATTCACGGTAGAACCCGGCGACAGATGTATAAGGGGGATGCCGATTGGACACTCATCGGTAGAATCAAAGACAACCCGCGCATGACAATCCCCGTCTTCGGAAACGGTGATGTTGATAGTCCGCAAAAAGCAGCACGAATGCGGCAACAATACGGGGTTGACGGTATCATGATTGGGCGCGCCGCGATCGGATACCCATGGATTTTCAACGAGATCAAACATTATTTCAAAACCGGCGAATTGCTACCACCGCCTTCGATAGACGAACGCATTTCCGCTTTTAGAAAGCATCTCGATTTCTCTATCAAATGGAAGGGCTTAAAACTCGGTATCCTTGAGATGCGCCGACACTATAGCAACTATTTTAGGGGCATCCCGCACGTTAAGCCCTTTCGCTATCGTCTTGTCACATGTGATAGTTACGACGGTGTGTTGGACATCGTGGCGGAGCTCCGCATGCATGCGCTTATATCAGGGGTTTCGTAAGAGTGATGAGCCGTTAGCAGTCAGCGATCAGTAAGCATCGCCAGTGCAGCTTGATTCTACAGAGGAACTGGGTATCTCTGAAAAAACGCTTGACGCGTAAACCGGATAATATTATCATATAACACAACTATATCTCCGCAGTAAAGGACTCTGAATGGACAAAATACCCTTTATGAAACTCAGCGGGGCAGGCAACGATTTCGTCATTATCAATAATTTGGCAGAAATCGTTGATAGCACCGATACAGATTTTGTGAAAAAACTTTGCCAACGCCGTATGTCAGTCGGAGCTGACGGTGTTCTCCTCGTCGAAAAAGCAGATGACGTTGATTTTCGCATGCGCTACTTCAATGCCGATGGCGGCGAAGTGGAAACGTGTGGGAACGGCGCCCGCTGTATCTCCAAATTCGCCTATCTCAACGGTATCGCTGCTGAACAGATGCGGTTTCTGACGAACGCCGGGATTTATGAATCCCAAATAGTCGGTCAGAACGTTAAAGTGCGTATGAGCGATCCTACGGACATACGACTCAATGTGCCACTCCAATTGACGGATGGAATGCACACAGTCGGATTCGCAAATAGCGGCGTGCCTCACGTTGTTTTCTTCGTTGAAGACCTGGAAGGAACGGATGTCTTTGATTTAGGACAGCAGACGCGGTATCACAACGATTTCAAACCCGCTGGCACAAACGCCAATTTTATCCGTATTCAGTCGCCAGGGCTGATTGATATCCGGACGTATGAGCGGGGTGTCGAAGATGAGACGCTCGCGTGTGGCACGGGGTCGATCGCTTCCGCTATTGTTGCTGCAACGTTAGGAAAAGTCGTATCCCCGGTTGCCGTCAAAACGGCGAGTGGAGTGGAATTGAAGATTCATTTCGATGTCGAGAACGGCGAAGCTCGAAACGTTTATCTTGAGGGCGATGCTCGCGTTATCTACGTCGGTGAGCTCACAACAGACGCATGGAATTATTAAAAGTAGCAGGCCACGTGGTGCAGCTTGCAAGCGCGTATTGCAAGTCCGTTGTGCCGTAGCCAACAAGGAGGGTTTACATGTTTCAAGGCTCTTATGTGGCACTCGTCACACCATTTAAGGACGATGAATCGCTTGACGAAGCGAAACTCAAGGAACTGATTCAATTTCAGCTTGACGGCGGAACACACGGCATCGTCCCGTGTGGCACAACAGGTGAATCCCCCGCGCTGTCTGAGACTGAACATGATAGGGTCATAGAACTCACTGTCGAAACTGTAAATGGACAGGTACCGATTATCGCGGGTACCGGGTCCAACTCGACAACACGCACGTTGCGGGCAACAGAGCACGCCAAAGCCGCAGGGGCGGATGCTGCTCTGATTGTTACCCCTTATTACAACAAGCCGACCCAAGAAGGGTTGTATGCCCACTATATGAAGATCGCTGACACAGTGGACATCCCGATCGTCATCTACAACGTTCCGGGACGCTGTGGTACCGACATCCTTTCGCCCACGATTGCTCGACTTGCCGAACATCCGAACATCATCGCACTCAAGGAAGCCACCGGTGAACTCAAACGTGCCAGTGAAGTCGTCGACTTATGTCCCGATGATTTCGTTGTGCTTTCGGGTGACGATGTGAACACATTGCCGATTATGGCTGTCGGGGGTAAAGGCGTGATTTCAGTTGTGGCGAACGTCGCTCCCGCGGATGTCGCGGAGATGTGCAACGCTTTCCATGCCGGGAATCTTGAACTTGCCCGCAAACTCCATTATAAAACGTTGTCACTGGCGGTGGATCTCTTTATTGAGACAAACCCGATTCCTGCGAAAACTGCGCTCCAATTGATGGGGAAACTCAACGGGAAATTGCGCTTGCCCCTCGCACCGATGGAACCTGCGAACCTTGAATCCCTACGCAAAACGGTTTCGGAAGCGGGTTTGATTTAATCTGAGTCAGATCCTAATAAGCCCTTGGGTGCTTAAATTTGTCTGGGGTGTTATGGCCCAAACAAATTTGAGCATCTATAAAGATGGACGCGCCGGAGATATAAACCCTTAGAAGAATCGTAGCATGAATCGCAGTGAAGCCTTGCTACACAAGACGCGACGAAAACCGCAATATACCCACTAAAACCCCTCCGGCAATAACCGATGCACGGTATCAATCACCAGCTGCTCAACGCCCGGGGCAAATCGAGTCGGTGGACCGAAATAGAGCATCGCACTACTACCCTCATAGCCGCCCTCGGCTAATACCCGCTCCGACGGAATATAGCACGGAAACGCGTTCGAGTATGCACCCACCCACAGCCGTTCGGCATCTAATTCACTTTTCAGACGCAGTGAATAATCAACGACTACCTCGCTCGCAAGGAAAACAATGGCGAGTTCCTCGCCGAATTTCCACGCCTGTACCGGATAGGAAAGTTCCGTTTGTATAGTCTCTCCACTCTGCAAGCGTTCGAGGTGCTTTTGCGCGTGATAGGCATCGGAACCGCCTCCCGCCACACGTGCCTCCCACTCTTCACGGGTCGGTAGTGTATCAAAGGGCAGATTAACCCGCTCAAACACACCAGTAGGCACACGGGTGAGGGATTTAGCCTCTCCTTTCAGGAGACGTTGCACCTCCTCAGAGAGTGCCTCTCCGTGCGCTTTCGCATACGCGAGACGGGTGCTGAAGACCTCTTCTTCTCCATCCGGCATCGGCAGCATCCGCGATTCAGGGTTCGCATCCGCACCACATCCGATGGAAATTAAAGCGGTGACACCGGGTAGGGCTTCTTGGAGGGCATCTTGTGCAAATCCAGCCCAGTCTCCACAGATGTGATTATCGGTGCCAGCTAACGTCGTGGTATGGCAGGCGTAACTTGCCCAGACGGCGCGGAGTGTACCGTCCTCACGTGTGATTTGCATACACGGTAAAGAATGGTCTACCGGTCCACCTTCCGTGCGTCTATTTTTGGCGAAACCGAGTTCTCCGATGCTCCAACTTAAATGTGATGGCTCGCGATTTGCGAGTGCCTCCAAGGCAACGGCTTCCATCCAGTCCTTAAATTGAGCGGTGTATCGGTCTATCGTCTCCTGATGTGCGGGGGGTATATCCGAACTAAACAGGAAAGGCGCGGCGTTTGTCAGGCACGGCGCACTGTGTGTATGCGTAAAGCATACCACGAAATGGGAACGCGGGATTCCCGTTTTCTCCTTGATTCGGTCGGACACCTCCTCGGTTAACGCATCCGGTAAGCCGCAGTTTTCGACCATTACTAAGACCACGGGTTCATCTGCGTCACTACCGATAGCGAGTGCCTTTGCCCATATTCGCTGGATGATACCGTCGGATTCTGTGCGACGACTCCCGTAGCCGCTCAGTCGGATCGGGTAATCTGGCGTAATATCTACTTCGGCGACACCAACCTGAATAATGTTATCTCTATCTGCCATGTGCGGTTCCCTCCCTGAGTTAGAAGCGTAGCGTGAATGCGAATAGGTGCTTATATGATTCGTATGTGAAATTTCCGAACATCAGGGTGTATTCCAAATACGTAGTTCCAAGTCTGAGCCCAACACCGAATGAGAAATGCAGCGTTGCATCTGTCCGTCCCGCCCCGAGTCGGAGTGCCGCTGCTTTCGGCACTGTTCCAGTCCATGTTTTCTGAAATTCGCTGCCAATGGCGAAACTTATCCCTTGTTGCCCCGCGTCCCGCCAAAGATCCGCTGCGACTGTAAGCCATTCCAGCGGCTCATACGCAGCACCCATACCGATTCGGAAAGGGTGCGGTTCTACCAAGTCTGCTCTCAGGAGATTTTCAAAAAGGACACCTACCAACAGCGGCGGGTTCGTCTGCTTTGGGTCAAACCATATTGGACGTTGAAACCCGATGTCCAGTTCTAATCGGTTGACTGTTCTTTCAAGTGTCGATTGGCGTTCATGGACGATGTCTCGGACTCTGTCCCCGAATTGTAGTTCTTCGACGATTGCCTCGATCAATTCTTCAGGCACATCCATGTCTACTTCGGGTCCGTGGCGTGCTTCCAAATTTAAAGTCGAGATCATCATTCCTCGGTTTACAACTTGCTTTAACAGTCTAAGGCGCAGACCCGTTGCGGATTTTCCGAGTTCACGGCTGATCCCTATTGTCCAACTCCTTTCTTGGAGCAAGTCGTAGCGTGTGAACAGATCCGTTGTAGCGGAAAATTGCCGTGAGTTTCGACGATATTCGGCATGCGTGCTTTCAAGTGTGAAGTCACAAAATTTGTAAATCTTGCAGCATACCCAGCACTCGTCCCCCATTTACCAAATGCGTGTGAATAGTAGAACGCTGGCGAAATGTTGATATTGGCTTCAGCTGCAAATTGCACAGTTCCGTGTTTCGGGAGTTCTGCCCAGTGGATATTTTCAGCCTTAGCACCCAACGCGAGGTTATGGTATTTTACACCCACAAGCGATGCTGGATTCCCAAATATGCCTGCGTCCTCCGCGGCGGTTGCGATACGGGTGCCTCCCATCCCAGCAATGCGAAGTATCTCATTCGCTGCACTGGGTGAAGATATAACGGCAGTTAAGATGCCGAGTGTTAAAATAGCCGTAAAATGTCGGACGTTAAAACACCTCAATAACACCATATCGCTGTTCGCTAAAAAATATCTGCAAGGACAACGTCCGCAGCAGCTCAGATTTAATCGTTAGACAGATGCCGAGTGTTAGGGTAGCCGTAAAATGTCGGACGTTAAAGCACCTCAATACCACCATATTGCTGTCCGCTAAAAAATATCTGCAAGGACAACGTCCGCAGCAGCTCAGATTTAATCGTTAGAAAATTGTGAATCCACACTCATCACCTCGGCGAAAATATCCTCTAACGTATGTTTCACCCCACGAAGTTGACGAAGCTGCACACCTGTATCGTAAGCGAGTTTGAAAAAGAATGTCGTTTCCGTCTGTTCCTGATGTGCGGACGTAACACGCAGGCGTTTATCGGGGTGCAGTTCGACCTGAAAGTTATGACGTTCCAAAGCGGTGATGTAAGCCTCACTGTCACCTACGATCTTCAGATCGAAAGATTGTCCTTTGTTCTCTTTGAGTGTTTCTATCTGTCCTTGGATAGCAACACTGCCGTGTGATAAGGCAATTATTTCTTCACATGCGAACTCCACATCGGGGAGCAGATGTGAAGACAAGATAACATTGATGTTCTTATCGGTTGCGATGTCTTTAACGAGTTCGAGCATCTCTTCTCTACCGCTGGTATCCATCCCATTTGTAGGTTCATCAAGAAGCAAGAGTGTTGGATCGTGGACGAGTGCTTGTGCTAACTTCACACGTTGTTTCATACCTGCGGAGTATCCGTCCACGGTGCGATACCGTTCTTCATCTAAACCCACGTAATAGAGCACTTCGTGTGCCCGTTGCAGGGCATCGCGTCTCGGCATTCCACAGAGTTCTCCTGCATAAGAGACGAATTGGACAGCGGTCATACCCGGTATTAAACACTCATCTTCCGGCATGTATCCAACCTGTTTCCGAATTTCCAATGGATTCGTCTGTGCATCCAATCCGAATACAGTGGCTGCACCTTCGTTCGGTTTAAGGAAGCCGAGAAGTGTCTTAATCAGTGTGCTTTTCCCCGCCCCATTCGGTCCGAGTAAACCAACAGCCCCGCCTTCTACCTGCAGTGAAAGGTTATCTAATGCGGTTGTCGTGCCAAATAAAAGTGAGACATTCTTTACTTCAATCAACATCTTCATATAGGTCAATCTGGTTTCCGATGAGATTTAGTGTTAGTTGTTATGATTAAGCGGACGAAAGGTTCTTTTTACACGGGGACCTATCTGCGTTAAGATTTCATAGGAGATTGTTCCAGCATGCTGGGCAACTTCATCGACCGTAATTTCGGCGTTTCCCTGTTTCCCGATCAGCACGACTTCATCTCCGATGGATACCTTGTCCGAAGGCTCCAACCGCACCACGCTCACGTCCATGCAAACCCTTCCGATGATCGGACGACGTATCCCCCCAATTAACACCTCGCCGATACCAGACAGTGAGCGCGGATAGCCGTCCCCGTAACCTATCTGCACCATCGCCACACGCGTCGGATAAGGCGCTTTATACGTCAATCCGTAACTGACACCCGCTCCTTCCGAAATAAAGCCTGTCCAACCGATACGTGCCTTCCATGTAAGTGCCGGTTTTAATCGGATAGGTTTTTCAGCTGCCGGGTAGACCCCATATAGACTCAAACCGGGACGGACGGCATCGAAATGGGATTCAGGCACTGCCAGCGTTGCTGCGCTGTTTGCTACATGCGCCATTTTCCTGCTGTTGTCCGCAAACAGAGATGAAAACCGCTTTAACTGCACAGAAACAAAACTTGTATCTGCCTCATCCGCGGTGGCAAGGTGTGTAAAAAGCCCTTCAACTTCAAGTCGCGGCAGCGTCTGCAATCTATCCAGAAACTGCCCTGCTTCTGTCCAACACACACCACTCCGATTCATTCCAGTGTTGACATTGACGTGAACCTTCGTAGGCGCGGTCTCTGAGGCAATTTCATTCAATGCCGTCGCGAATTCCCAATTCCCTATTGTAGGTGTCAGACTGAATTCAACGATGTGTTTAACCTGCGTAGGTAAACAACTAAAGAGGATAAGAATCGGTGTGCGTATACCCGCTTGATGCAGTTCAATGCCTTCTTCGACCGTCGCGACTGCGAACATATCAGCGATGGGACGCAGTATTTCTGCTACACGCACTGCGCCATGACCATAAGCATCTGCTTTCACAACCGCAATCAACTGTTTACCTGTGTGTCTCTTGATTGCTTCCGCGTTATGTTTGATTGCCAGTAGATCGATTTCTGTGTGTGTTCGGAAATAAGGCATGTTGTTTTTTACCTTGCTGCGTCAGCAAAAGAATTATACCGCAACTTATACAAATTTGCGAGGAATTTCAAATTTTTGTCAAAATTATTCAACTGAAAACCGAGCCTGAAACGAAGTGGAAGGCGACTCGGTATCAACACTTTCAAGGTTCAAATCTATGCCACTTACCCGCAAGGCATAATTAAAAATCCTGTTTTTGGGAGGAGGTAGTACCCCCTTGGAACCACAGGAATAGTAGGATAAATACAATCGAGTTCGCCAACAACATCGTTGAGATGGCATTAATCTTCGGTGTAATCCCGAATTTCAGCAGCGAATAGATATGCACAGAGAGCGTCGTATAGCCCACACCAGCCGTAAAGAACGTGATAACGAAGTCATCAATAGAGAGCGTAAAGGCGAGCAGCGCACCACCGATAATCCCGGGGGCGATCAGCGGGAGTGTTATCCGCCAAAAGGTCTGCCATTCGTTTGCACCGAGGTCTCGGGCTGCTTCTTCTAAGGTATTATCGTAACCTTGCAGGCGCGCCCGCACGACAATCGTAACATAAGCGATGTTGAAAACACCGTGCGCGATGATGACGGTAATTAAGCCGAGTGGAATCCTGACTTGCACGTAAAAGGTCAACAACGCAATCGCCAACACGATGTCAGGGATAATAATCGGGAGATAAAGCACTCGGACAAGAGCGGTTCGGAAACGGAAGCGGTGTCGTTCTATGGCGAGTGCTGCCGCTGTCCCGATAACGGTAGCGATCACAGTCGCAACCCCTGCCACCATCAAACTATTACGACACGCCCGCCACAACGCGGCATCCTCAAACAACCTCGCATACCAGCCGAACGTGAAGCCTTCCCAAACGGAGATCTGCTCGCCACTGTTGAATGAGAACACCACAACCGCTAAAATCGGCGTATATAAAAAGAGATAAACCAACCCAATATTGGCTTCCAAAACACGTTTCATTTTTTAATTATGCCCTAACGAGAAGTTATCAGTTTGACCTGTGGCTATTCAGTTTTCCGTTTTTTTACCCGTTTTTGACCGTTTAACCCGGTAGGTGCGGTTTCTAACCGGGGTCCCCGCCCGTTACTGGGGAGGGGGGTTCCCACCCGTTACTGGGAAGGGACACCGGGACCTCCAAAAAAGGCGTGAAATCCGATAATTTCAAACTGAATGCCCCTAAGGTTGTCCTTCATTCTCTTGTAAAGCGCGGAAATATAACACAGTCCCAACCAGAACAATGCCCATCAGCATGAACGAGAGTGCCGATCCAAAGGGCCAATCCCGTGCTGTTTTGAATTGCCGCTCAATGACGTTCCCGATATAACTCACTTTGCCACCACCGAGGAGGTCTGGCGTTAGAAACGCGCCTACCGTCGGAATAAAGACTAACATCGAACCCGCAAGGATACCGGGCAAACTCAGCGGCACGGTTATGTGCCAGAACGCCCGACGTGGCGGTGCGCCTAAGTCTTGTGCGGCTTCTAACAGGGACACATCCAATTGCTCCAAAGCAGCATAGAGTGGAAGTATCATGAAGGGTAGGTATCCATAAACGAGTCCTATTTGGACAGCGAGGGGTGTGTTCAGGAGTTCTAACGGACTCCAATTCGGAAGGACGGCTCCCAAGAGACTGTTCAGGAGTCCTTCTGTTCGCAGTATCAGGATCCACGCGTAGGTCCGAATGAGAAAGTTCGTCCAGAATGGGACAACCACGAGCAGTAACAAAACGTTTCGATGTTTCGGTTTATAGCGTGCGAGATAGTAAGCGAAGGGATAACCGAGGAGTAGGCAGGCTGCAGTGCAGACCAACGCCGTCGATACCGAACGCCAGAGGATACCGAGGTAGAGACCATCGAACAGACGTTGGTAGTTTTCCCATGTAAAGTGCCACCGTACCCCGCCGTATGTACCGCGCTCTATGAAACTATAGATGAATACCGATACAAGTGGAAGCAAAAAGAAGCAGACAAGCCAGAATACAACGGGAAAAAGAAGGATAAGGAGGTGATAATTACGACGCATGTTCGCTCATAAATTCTCGGATAGTGTTTGGTATATCCATGGTAACTTTTGGCATTATCGTTCCTATTCACCCTCGATCTTCATCATTTTTTGCACATTCTTAATCGATTTGTAGACGAATCGCTTATCGTGGTTGAGTTGGTTTTCGAACGCATAGGCACAGACTAACAGTCTATGCTACGACAGTTCTCATGATCTAACGGATTTGCAGTGTACTCGCCCCGGTTCATGCCATACGGAAACCTGAATACCGTTGATTCATGCGACGTGCATCATGCTGCAAAGTGGCAACTTAGGTTAACCCTATTATAGGCAGTTTCTCAAGGAAATTCAAGGTAAATCTAACGGCATGAAGGCACGGATTTGGGGAAATTCTCTTTAAAATCCGCGTCATCCGCGTTATCCGCGTAAATCCGCGATTCAGAGAAAAAGAAACCTGAGTCGGTTCGTTGAATTTATATTTGATTGCAAACATAAAATGAGATAAACTACTTCTTGTATCTTGCCCCGATGGACGATATTACCAAAAAACACAATTGAAAAGGAGCTGGACATTGGAAAAGATTCGTGAACTGATCTCTCTGTTAGAATCCGGGATCGAAGACTACGACGCTCAAATGAAGGTTCTACAGACAGAACGCTTAAAATATATTCGACTTTCCATTACAGATGGGTTTGGCACAGAAGAAGGTGATTCTAAGGAGTCATGGCTGCTGCACCTCAAGCAGCTGGAGGATTCCCTCAGACTCCGAAGGAATAGCATACAACAGGCAATCCGAGATGCCGCAGAAGATATTCAGAAAGAGGGAAAATGAAAAAATACAAACAAAGATGTAGCCTGAAACGTAGTGGAAGGCAGATCTACGGAGAGGCTATTTATTTATTCAACTTACCTGACCGAACCGCAAGGAAAAATTAAAATATGATAGTTAGATACACATATCCTAATGCAAGAAAACACACAACATATATCCTGCTCTTGATAGGGTTTTTTGCCGTTTGGACGGTAGATGCACAAGAGATGAACAGCACGCAAATCATCGAGGATGCGATCCGACACCAGAATTTAGGGTTGGCATATCTCGAAGAATCGCAGCCCTCGAAAGCAGTCGAGGCGTTTACGGCACTGATTGAACTGCTTCCCGATGAAGCGATCGGTTACGGAAACCTCGCTGTCGCGTATCTACGTCTACAGCAGGCAGATGCCGCTGAGGAATGGATCAAGCGTGGAATCGCTGTCGCACCGATGGATAGCCAATTACACTTCATCTTGTCTGAGGTCTATCAACTCCAAGGACAGAGCGAATTAGCCGTGGAGGCAATGAAGGAAGCCGTGCGGTTGGCACCCGATGAGTTGGAGTTTCGCTATAAACTGGTCCGCCACTATCTGGCACAACGCAACGATCCAGAAGCGCAGCAGGAAGCAGTTGGACATCTGCAGGAACTCCATGCACGTTCTCCAGTGAATATCGTTGTGCTATTGAAATTGACACAAGGACTGTTGGCACAGGAGAAACTTGAGGATGCCGAAAATCTGTGTCAAGAGTTGATGCTCCTTTTAGGCGATATTGATCCAGACAAGCTAAAATATCTTACACAAGGGATAACAGCGATACAACAAGGCGACCTGAAAATCGCTACCCGAAATATCCGAATCTTTGAGAATGTGCAACGAGCGAGTCCACGGTATCAGCAGGGCATTGGTGAACTGGTAACCGATATCCTCGGACATCCCATAGAAACGTTTCATCCAGGATTCAAGACTCGGATTACAGCCAAAAAGCGCACACCGATTACAGTGGATTTTGTGGATGTTACCGAAGAACTTGGACTCGGTAACGTCGAAGGGGTGCCTCTGCGTTTCGTGGATGTTTTGCTGAGCGACTACGATGGCGATGGAGATTTGGATCTCTATACAACACTCACAGGGACGCTCTTTCAAAATACGGGTGAGACGTTTATCCCCGTCCGGGAGGTTCAAGAGATACTGGAACAGCAGGCTTTACAACCGCACACCGCCGCGTTGGTGGATCTGGATAAAGATGGGATACAGGAATTTTTACTCCAAACCCGCGACGGAATAACGTCCCTTCACATGGATGCAGATGGGAACTGGGGGACATCACCCCTCGTTCAACTGCAGAAGTCGGTATATGAAACAGGTCTGCTGCTGCCTGTTGATTTTGACCATGATGGGGATCTCGACCTTTTTTCGGGACGCACCAGTCTCACGATGTATCGGAATCACAATTACAAAGACAATAATGGAAATTTAACGTTTACCGATGTGAGTGAACAGACCTTTATAGCAACTGAGGCGAGCGACGCTTTTGCCGCGCGAGGTGCCCCTATTGAGGCACACGCTGCTGATTTTGATGACGACGGGGATATAGATATTTTTGTGATACATGAAGAAACGGGGTGCACCCTTTTTGATAACCTTCGCCAAGGAAAACTCCGAGCGATTTCCAGTGAAACGGGAATTCCCCAAGATGTCCGTTATACTGCCGCTGCCGCTGGCGATTACGACAACGATGGCACCTTTGACCTCTTTTTGGCGACAGCAGATCGCCTCCATCTCTATCGTAATAGAGGGGATGCGAGTTTTGTCGACGCCCCGAATTTAGAGGCGAGTGCCCTTGACTTGCCGGTTGCACTATTGAAAAATTTGGATTACGATAACGATGGGGAAGTTGATATTTGGGTGAGTGGGCAAGACGGAATGTTCCTATTTCGGAACGATGGCGGTGGTACGTTTAGTGAACCCTATCCGTTGATCGGATCGATCACCCCCACCGAAGGAGCACTCCTCCAAGATGCAAAGGCTGGAGCTGTAGGCGATTATGACAACGACGGTGATCTCGATCTCTTTTTTATCAATACCGACGGACAACTGCGCACATTACAAAACGACGGCGGGAATCAGAACAACTGGATACAGGTGCAGTTGGAAGGGATTACTGCAGGAAACAACAAAGTGAATAGAGACGGCATCGGCTCGAAACTGGAGGTGAAGGTCGGGGATCTGTATCAACTACAATATGTAACCGGACAGGTATCCCATTTCGGGTTAGGGGCTTATGAGGCGGCGGATGTCGTTCGCGTCGTTTGGACAAACGGTGTTCCACAGAACGTCGTAACACCGCAGGCAAAGCAGCGAATTTTGGAAAAACAGGTCCTAAAAGGCTCCTGTCCGTTCCTCTACGTCTACAACGGGGACGGATATGAATTCGTAACCGATCTCCTCTGGCGTGCCCCATTGGGACTTGTCACGTCAATGGGATTCGTCGCCCCGGATGAAACAAAGGATTTCGTAAAAATACCGGGAACGCAAATGCAACCGAAATCCGGCAAATATTCCATTCAGATTACAGAGGAGTTGTGGGAAACCGCCTATTTTGATGAAGTCAAACTGATTGCGGTTGATCATCCAGAAGGCACTGATATTTTTGTGAATGAACAGTATATTCCGCCCCCCTTTGCAGCGTTCAAAATCTATGGTGTCGCAGAAAAACGGTTCCCGAAATCCGCTGTTGATCATAACGGTAAAGATGTGTCTGATGCTTTGAAGGCTTTTGATTATCGCTATGCCGTTGAACATACACCCGGTCCTTATCAAGGTGTCGTTGAACCGCACGCCATTGTTCTCGATCTCGGTGATGTCCCAAACGTCACACCGCTGACGCTCTTCCTCGGCGGGTGGATTTTTCCGACGGATACCAGCATCAATGTTGCCCTGTTCCAGAATCCAGCAATCAACCCCAGTTTCCCGTCGGTTGCTGTGAAAGATAATACAGGCGAATGGAAAACCGTAATCGATATGATTGGACTCCCCGCAGGGAAAAACAAGACAATCACTGTTGACTTGACGGGTAAATTTCTGTCGGAGGATCGGCGCGTTCGGATTCAAACCGATATGCAGATTTACTGGGATACAGCGTTTTTCACTGTCGGCACACAGACGGTTCCGATGGAAGTGACAACCCTGAACCCAGATAGCGCGGATTTACACTACCGAGGCTTTTCTGAGATGTATCGTCCGAATCCGCATGCCCCGCACCTGTTTGATTACCAAAAGGTGACAAAGGCTGCACAGTGGCGAGACTTGGCAGGTTTTTACACCCGTTATGGCGATGTTAATCCTCTATTACAGGAAGTTGACGACATGTATGTTATCCTCAATGCGGGGGACGAAATCACAGTGGAATTTGAGGCGTCACGCCTACCGACATTGAAAGCAGGATGGGTGCGCGATTTTATCCTCTACAGCGACGGATGGGATAAAGATGGCGACATCAATACGCTCACATCGCAAACAGTTGAACCCCTACCGTTTCATGGGATGTCCAGCTACCCGTATCCGGATACTGAACACTATCCCAACGATGAAGCGCATCAGCGGTATCAGCGTGAATACAACACACGACGCGTCGAACACCGATTGCCACCGTTGAATGATGTAATAGAATGAGAGAGACAACCCTAACTTGTCGGATGCGTTTCCCTAATGCGTCGTAGAGGGATGTATAAGCAAAACGTCGTAAGAACCAAAATCCCCGCCAACACTACATACGGGTATGCCTCTTTTGCGTAGAGCCAACCCCCGAGGAGGGGACCCAGAATGCGTCCCAAACTTAAGAAGGCATCCATCATGCCGATAGCCGTGCCTTGACCAATCTGGGTCTGTTTGGAAATCCATGAGGCATTTGTTGGACGGATGAGCTGATTGCCAACGCCAGCAATGGTAAGATACACCGTGAGGGTCACGAAAGAGTAAGCGTTGAGCAAAAGTGCCATGCCTACCGCGCTGAGGAGTAAACCGGTGAGGATGATACGGCGTTCCCCCAGCCTATTGATGAGTCTTCCGAGCAGGCCGCCCTGTAAGGGCACTACGATCGCTCCCATAAACATGAACATCCACCCCATTTCCCTCTCTCCGTAATTCCAACGGTCCTCAATGAACAGTGGAAACGTCATCTCCAATCCTGCGAAACTGAAGGTTGAGAAAAACGCAACAAGGAAAAGCGGCGTCAGTGGGGATTTCAAGGTGGTCCGACGGAATATCTCGCTTGGAGAGATCCATTCGTGCGGGTCTCCGGCTGTTTCATCGGCGATGTCTTTCTGCAAAGATTCTGGCAACAGGATAAGCGCGAAGAGGAAGTTCAGTATAGACAAACCGCCTGCAACAAAGAAGGGTATATCATGGCTGCCCATGACCCCCCCAATCGCAGGTCCAAGGATGAAACCAAGACCCATCGCCGCCCCCATGAGTCCCATCCCTCTACCACGTTCTTCTGACGTGGTTATATCTGCCACATAAGCCATTACACTCGGCAGCACCGCCGCTGAAGCGATACCGGCTGCGCCGCGCGCCGTGAGAAGATAGACGTAATCTTTTACCAATCCGAAACCGACTAAAGCGGCGGCATTTCCAAGCAATCCAAGTAAGATCATCGGTTTTCTGCCGTGCTTGTCCGATAGCCTACCCCAGATCGGCGCGAACAGTAGTTGCATCCCGGAATAGATGGACATCAATATGGCGATTTCAGTGGTGGTTGCCCCAGTATCTTTAGCGTAATAAGCGAGATTCGGAATGATGATGCCAAACCCGAGCATCACGAAGAATAGGGTTAAGAACAGAAGGAGAAGTCTTGATTTTTCCATCTAAGATGAACGCGAAAAGCCGCAGCGAAAAATACACACCTTTTCTACTCCATCGGTGCGATCCAGGAGCGAGTTAATAAACATAATAGTATTTATTATAGCAGTAGGGGGCGTGCCTGTCAACTTAAAAGCAAAGGGTTCGATATCGAATTTCACCGGATATGGTTGGAAAATTTTCTTGCATTTAAGGAAATTTATTGTGGCAATTTTACGCCGTTTTTGGTATTATAAAATTGGTTTCATAGTTCTTAATATACACAAAAATTAAACTTATTAAACACTGGAGGAAACATGGCAACCGAATTTGTTCATTTACATAATCATAGCGAGTATAGCATGTTGGATGGCGCGTGTCGCATTGAGGACATGATCAAGTGGGCAGTTGAAAATGGCGCACCCGCTGTCGCACTTACGGATCATGGCAACATGTTCGGAGCATGGGAATTATACAGTAAAGCGACAAAGGCAGGGGTCAACCCAATCGTCGGTTGTGAGGTGTACGTCGCACCCGGCAGCCGAAAAGAAAAGAAGAAGGGACAAGGGGGACCTTATCACCTCACGCTGCTTGCAGAGGACGCAACCGGTTACCAGAATCTCCTAAAATTAGTATCACTCGGATATACAGAGGGGTTCTACAGTAGACCCCGTGTTGACATGGAAATCTTGCGTGAATACCACGCTGGGATTATCGCGTTGACGGGATGCATCCAAGGACAAGTGCCGCAACTCCTCTGTTCAAATCGGCGAGAAGAAGGCATCCAAAACTTCAAAACACTGATGGAGATAATGGGGAAAGATAACCTCTACGTTGAGGTGCAGAATCACTATATAGACAAGGAACTTGAAGCATATCCAGTGATGGCTCAGTTGGCGAAAGAGTTCAATCTCCCGCTCGTTGCCACAAATGATTGCCACTACCTCCGCAAATCCGACCACGAAATGCACAATGTGCTCCTTTGTATACAGACGAAAAAAACTGTCAACGATCAGAACCGGCTGCGGTTCGATAACCATTTCTATTTTAAAACTGTTGATGAAATGCGGGAGGCACTCAAGGACTACCCACCTGAAGCCATCAGCAACACACTTGAAATCGCGAACCGGTGTAACCTTAAACTCGATTATGGTGAGAGTGTAATGCCGAGGTATGAAGTACCCGAGGGGCATACAAATGATAGTTACCTCAAAGAATTGTGCTACCAAGGCTTGAAAGAAAAATATGGCGGGCAGCTCTCCGAACCTATTCGGCAGAGACTCGATTACGAACTGGATACTATTAGCAAAACCGACTACTCCGGGTATTTTCTCATCGTGTGGGATTACGTTAAATACGCCCACAAACAGGGTTATCCACTTTCCGCCCGCGGTTCTGCTGCGAGTAGCCTCGTGCTTTACGCCCTTGACGTGATTACCTTCAATCCGATGGATTACGACTGCCTCTTTGAGCGGTTTCTAAACCTTGAACGTATCAGCCCCCCAGATATTGATATTGACTTCGCTGACCGTGCTCGTGAGCATGTTATTAATTATCTCAGAGAAAAATATGGTGAAGATTCTGTGGGTAAAGTCGCCACCTTTGCAACATTGGGTGCCAAAGCCGCGATTAAAGATGTCGGTCGGGCCCTTGAAGTCCCTCTCGAAGATGTCGCAAAGTTGACGGAGCTGATCCCAACTATCCCTGGAATAACACTTGATGAAGCCTTGGAACAGGTGCCGGAATTTCAGGCACTCGCGGAACGTCCCGAAAATAAAGAGTTGATGGATCTCAGCAGATCCGTTGAAGGCATGAAACGGCACGTCTCTTGCCACGCCTCCGCAATCGTTGTCTCAAACGGTCCGTTAACGAACTTCGCCCCGCTCTTCAAGGATAAACATGATCAAGTTGCGACACAGTTTGAAGGGAAAACGGTTGAAGATGTCGGTATCGTTAAATTCGATTCACTGGGCCTACGGAGCCTTACCGAGATATACGATTGCCTTCAGATGGTTAAGGCGAACCACGGCAAGGATATTAAGTTAGAGGATATTCCCTTTGATGATGAAAAAACCTATTCACTTATTAGTAGAGGCTTAATTGCTGGCTTGTTTCAACTTGAAACCTCCTCTGGCATGTATCGGGTTGTTACACAGATGAAGCCGGATAACTTTGAGCAGTTCACTACGATTCCTGCACTTTACCGACCGGGTCCCCTTGAAAGCGGGACGATGCAAGACTTCATTGATCGAAAAAACCGGTTGAAACCGGTGCAATATATCCATCCATCCCTTGAAAGCGCGCTCCAAAACACTTACGGGGTTTGCGTCTATCAGGAACAGGTCATGCAAATCGCACGGGACATGGCGGGCTTTACGCTTGGCGAAGCAGATATACTCCGCTCCGCTATGGGAAAGAAGGACGCGGCACTGCTCCAAGCACAACGTGATAAATTTATTGAAGGGGCAGTCGAAAACGGTATCACGCAGCAGGAGGCAGAGAACGTATTTACACAGTTGGAGCCTTTTGCTGGCTATGCTTTCAACAAGTCGCACACCGTTGCGTATTCGATGTTAGCATATCGCATGGCATATCTGAAAGCGCACTATCCACACGAATTTATGGCGGCAATGATGACGGGAGAGGCAGCCGATTCATTGAAGATTACCCGATACCGCGCTGAATGTAAGAAACTCGCTGAATTTCTGGAGGTAGACATCAATCTGATTCCACCGGATGTCAACAGTAGCAGCAGAGAGTTCACGGTAGATGGCAACGATATTTGTTTCGGACTTGTTGCCGTCAAAGGGGTCGGGGATGGTGCCATAGATGCAATCGTGGACGCACGAGAACAAGGCGGTTCCTTCAAATCGTTACAGGATTTCTGTGAACGCGTAGATACAAAGCAAGTGAATAAACGCGCTGTGGAAAGCCTAATTCTCAGCGGGGCATTTGATTCACTTGAAGGACACCGTGCACAGCATATTGACAACTTGGATAATATCATGAGAGTGGCACAAAACGCTCAGGCAGAACGGGACCGTGGACAGATGAGCCTCTTTGGCAACGGAGAGGAAGCACCAACAGCAACTGTAACGCTTACCGATGCCCCGGAATATGATCCATTGGAACGTCTGATGCGTGAAAAGGAACAACTTGGGTTCTATGTTTCTGGACACCCACTGGAAGAATATAGTGACATCATTGAGAATTACACGAGTGCCAGCACCCAAACGCTCCTTGAACATCGTATTGATTCCGAGGTGGATGTAGCGGGTATGATAACAGAAGTTAAAAATATCACCACCAAAAAAGGGGATCCGATGGCGGTGATCGGATTAGAGGATTTAGAAGGTGCCATAGAGGTCGTCATTTTTCCAGGGGCGTATAAAACAGCGGGGGACCTTGTTGAAGGTAGGGTCATTTGGATTCGTGGGAAGGTCAATATCAACCAGAATAGCAGAAATCGGAGATCTGAAAATGGCGATGCCGAGAGGGAGGAACGCCAGATACAGGCAGATCGGGTGATAGATATTGAATCTGTGAGTGAGCAACAGACCTCTGCACTTGAGGTGACGATTCCAGAATCCGACGTTGAGAATGTTGAGAAACTGGAAAGGCTGAAAGAAATTGTCCGTGCTAACAAAGGGGATTTGGATCTGATTCTGCGTCTCATCAGTCCTCACTACGGTGAAGTGATCGCACGGTGCGCTCAAAAGTATAGTGTGGCATACGCACCGCAGGTTATTGAGCAGGTTGAAGAGTTATTTGGGGAAAATAGCGTCAAGCCGAGCAACCTTACGATACGTGGAAACAAAAGCCGGACCTCACACATGGATTTTGTGTAATATCGCGTAAGAGGAGATTCACTAATTATGCAGTACCGCACACTTGGTAAAACAGGACTCAGCGTATCAGAAATTGGATATGGCGGTGGTAGGGTCCGCCCGGAGCACGATGAAACAGGGCTTGTCAATATGCTCCATTACGCCATGGATGCTGGGCTTAACTATCTTGATACTGCTCCCGACTATGGGGGTGGCTACAGCGAAACGATTATCGGTAAAGCGACCGCCGGACGACGGGAGTCATGTATTATCGCAACGAAGACGGAAGCCTATGATCCAGATGGCATCGCTAAAGATGTTGAAGGAAGCCTACAACGCCTTGGTACTGATTATATTGATGTCCTGCAATTCCACGGTGGATGGTTCTATGCGGACGATATAGAAATAATTCTGAACGGTGGTGGGTTGGCAGCGTATCTCAAGCTGAAGGAGGAAGGGAAGGTCCGATTTATCGGATTTTCGGCAGACGGTCCTTCCGGTGGCACGGAGCAGTTGATTGCCACTGGCGAGTTCGACATGATGCAAATCCATTACAATCTAATGTATCAAAGCACCTGCGATGCCTTCGGCAGACGCGGGGTCATTCCTGATGCCGTTGCACAGGAGATGGGGATTGTATTGATGCGCTCTACCACCAGCAATGCGTTCCAGAATCTCATGAAAAATTGTTTTCCGAATGAGATGGCGAATGTTGATGTAGATAGTTTCCTGCTCAACTATTCTATTTCTAATCCGATGGTGAATGTCGCACTCATGAGCCTACAGAGTATTGACGATGTAGATTGGACAAACGCCGTCTCCGATAATGTCGACGGGCGGTTGGATCTACGAGCGGTTCATGGACGGTAGTCATCCCGTTCCACTGGTAGGTGCGGTTTCCAACCGCACCTACCTTACGTTGGAAAAGTCAATTAGGAAGACAAGAAATTCCGAATGACATAATCCAGAATCCCACCGTGTTTGTAATATTCCACTTCTACAGGTGAATCAATTCTGATCAACAACTCCGTCGTCTGCGTTTCGCCGTTTGCTCGGACGATTTTCAGCGTTGCCATCTGTCCCGGCTGGAGATCGTCGGCAAAGCCTGTGATGCTGATAATCTCGCTGCCGTCAAGGTTGAGCGTTTGGACATTCTCACCCGATTTGAACTGCAACGGTAAGACTCCCATGCCGATGAGATTACTACGGTGGATTCGCTCGAAACTCTCTACAACGACAGCCTTGACACCCAAGAGTTTAGGCCCCTTCGCTGCCCAGTCGCGCGAACTTCCCATGCCGTAATCCTGTCCGGCGAAAATAACGGTGGAAACTCCGTTTTCGCTGTAGTCGAGGGCTGCTTCGTAGATAGTCGTTTGTGTGCCTTTGGGATACTGAAGTGTATAACCACCCTCTACATCCGGGGTCATCAAGTTGCGGACACGTCGATTGGCGAACGTGCCACGGCTCATCACACGGTCGTTCCCGCGTCTGGAACCGTAGGTGTTGAAATCTCGCGTCTCTACACCGTGTTCTTGGAGATATTCCCCTGCTGGACTTGCGGCTGCAATCGCACCTGCTGGGGAGATATGGTCGGTGGTGACGGAATCCCCAAAGATGCCGAGGATACGGGCATCCACAATGTCTGCAATCGGGGCAGGTTCGCGGGCAAACCCTTCAAAGAACGGGGGATGCTGAACATAAGTGCTTCTCGCGTTCCATGGATAGAGTACCCCCGTTGCACCTGCGAGTTCTTCCCATTCCGGTGCTTGATTACCGATGGATTCATACATCTCTCGGAACGTCCGTCGATCGACTGCGGCAGCGATCATCTCCGCGATCTCTTGTCGCGTGGGCCAGATGTCCTTCAGGTAGACAGCCTCTCCTGTCTCGTTATGTCCAAGCGGTTCAGTAGCGAAATCTATATCAATCCGTCCTGCGACACCATAAGCGACGACGAGTGGCGGAGACATGAGGAAATTGGCTTTTATCTCTGGATGCACGCGCGCCTCGAAGTTCCTGTTGCCACTGAGAACGCTTGCGGTAACGAGGTTTTCTGTGTCAAGTGCCGCTTGAACCATGTCATTGAGCGGTCCACTGTTGCCGATACAGGTCGTGCAGCCATAACCTACCACGTTGTAGCCGAGTTCTTCCAGATACGGCAGTAAGCCGGTATTTTGTAGGTACTCGGTGACCACGCGCGAGCCGGGGGCTAAACTGGTCTTAACATAGTCGGGAACACGCAACCCTTTTTCCACAGCCTTTTTCGCGAGCAACCCTGCGCCGATCATCACGGAAGGATTACTCGTGTTCGTGCAGCTGGTAATTGCCGAGATGACCACCGACCCATGGGTTATCCCGTCGCTATCGTTTATGTCCTCTGCTACGCCGAATCCATCTTCCGCGACGGGACGTGTAAGGAGTTCAGTAAAGGTGTTTTTGACATCCGACAGGGCGATCCGATCTTGGGGGCGTTTCGGACCAGCGATACTCGGTTCAATATCCGCGAGATCAATTTCAAGGACATCGGAGTATGTAACATCTCCGAGGCGTGGGATACCGAAGATGCCTTGCGCTTTCAGATAAGCCTCTACCATGTCAACGTGCGTTTCATCGCGCCCGGTGAGACGAAGGTATCGCATCGTCTCGGCATCGGGTGGGAAGAATCCGATAGTCGCACCGTATTCTGGACACATATTAGAGAGCGTCGCCCGATCCGGTAGAGAGAGGGCTTCTACACCTGCCCCAAAGAACTCCACGAACTTGTCAACGACTGCAGCAGCTCTGAGGCGTTGCGTCACAGTCAGAACCAAATCTGTTGCGGTTACACCTTCACGAAGTTTGCCTTTCAAATGAACACCGAGGACTTCGGGGGTCAAAATATAAACGGGTTGCCCTAACATCGCGGCTTCCGCTTCTATGCCGCCGACACCCCATCCGACGATACCTAAGCCGTTAATCATTGTGGTATGCGAGTCGGTCCCGACAACAGTATCTGGATAGGCAAGCGAATCTTCTGTCATAACCACTTTGGCGAGATATTCCAGGTTCACTTGATGGACAATGCCGATAGAGGGCGGGATGATATTGAATTTTTCAAACGCCTGCTGTCCCCATTTAAGGAACTCATAACGTTCCTTGTTGCGTTCAAATTCCCGTTCGGTATTAAATTGAAATGCGTTCTCTGAACCGTAAGCATCAACTTGGATGGAGTGATCGATGACTAAATCAACAGGGACGAGAGGTTCTATCATGCCTGCATCACCGCCAAGCGCTGCCACAGCGGAACGCATCGCAGCAATATCGACAACGAGGGGAACGCCTGTGAAGTCTTGTGCTACCACGCGTGCCGGTTTGAAAGGAATCTCCAAGGCTTTTGGGGAGTGCGCGTCCCAATTTGCCAAATTTACAATATCCTCTTCGGTAATTTGGTGTCCATCGTAATTTCGCAGCAATGATTCGAGTAAAATACGGAGACTGATGGGCAAGGTGGTTGTTGAACTGATACCGGCTGCTTCTAAGGCAGGCAGCGAATAGTAGGTGCACGCGAACCCTTCGCCTTCAAGGGGTCGGTGTGTATTAAATAAATTGTGAGCAGGTTGGGGCATCTGCTAACTCCTTTACGTTGTTCATTATTTCTTGTTATTATTTTACCACAAGTCGGTGCTATATTTCAAGGGTTCTCTGGCGGCGAGTGGGTTGCCTCTCCGTAAGAGTTTACCAGAACTTCTTTACTGATGATTCATCAGTTTCATAATTTCATCGAGTTGCTGACGAGCATGGGCGACGATAACGCTTTCAGGATAATCTGTAATGAGTGTGGTGTAAGTCGCAGCGGCGTTGGCGAAGTCGGCTTTTTGTCGGTAAATCTCGGCGATATTTACGAGTGCCTTCGGGACACTGAGGCTTTCCCGCATAACGACTTGTTCGTATGCGTTGATTGCTTCGGTATCTCTGGCGTTTTCGCGGTAAATATCACCAATGAGAAGCCACACCGCATCAACGATAGTTGCTTGCGGATAGGTTTCAAGACTTCGTTCACACTGTTGTAGTGCCTCCGTAGTCTGTCCATTGAGATAGAGTTGCACAGCAGTGGCATAATCCGTGAGCGGAATTTTGAGGTAATCGGAATGATTCTGGATGAGGACAATCCGTTCAAGGGCATCGTTTGTGAGTTGATCGGATTTTGAGATTCGGATAACCTCCTTGTATTCTTTCGTGGCTTGCTCGAAATTGGCAGAAAAGAAATAGGAATCGCCAACCAGTTTTCGGGCAACGGCACGGAAGATGTGTGGACGGTTGGCAATAGGTTCAAGGACTTCCCTCGCAAGTGTATAGCGTTTCAATAGGATGTGACATTCTGCCAGACCCAGTTGTGCTTCTACCAATGGGGTAGTAAGCAAGCGTTGGGTGAGCAGCACTTGGAAAGTTTTCTGAGCGATTTTCGGTGCGTTTATACCGTGCAGTTGCATCTGCCCAAGTAACAATCTATCTTTAACAGAAGCCTCACCGTTAGAAACCAACGCTTCTAAAAGCATGATGGCATCGTTCCACTGCTCCATTTTTTCGTAGAGTGCTGCAAGTTTAGAACGGGCGTTTCTTATGCGTATGCCGTCTGCTGATGCTGCTATCAATGTCTTGTAGAAATCTATGGCGTGTGGGTTTTCGGTGCGTTCCAACATTCGAGCGTATGCCTCTAATGCCATATCAATGTGAGTCGGATAGTTTTGATGGAGTTGTATGAACGTTTCGAGGGCTTGAGACACTTTTCCGGCATGGAAATAGAGTTCTCCCAAAGTCATAACGGTGTTAGCGTTTTGTGGATTTTGTGCGCGTCGTTTCTCAAGTTGCGCAACGAGTTTATCACGGATAGGTTTATGGAGATCGTCTTCATAAATTTCAAGCATCGCATTCCAAATTGCTTCGCGTTGGTTCCTTGTAAGCCCAATCCGTTGTAAAGCATCAATATAAACCTCAGCGGCTTGTTCAATCTGTCCCTGTATTTTATACGCCGCTGCCAATTGCGTGTAGAGATAACTATTTTTCGGGCTTAAGCGTATCGCCTGCTGATATGCTGCGATTGCCTCTGGATACATCTTATGGGAGAGATAGATCGCGCCAAGTTGCTTCTGTTGATCGACTTGGTTGACCTCCTCCTCGACCATCTTTTTCCATTCGGTCACGGCTTGTGTGGTTTTACCCGTTTCAGCATAGAGCGCGCCCAATTTCCTGCGGAGTGTTGTGTTGTTGGGGTCCCGTTCAATCGCCTTACGATAGAGTTCAAGTGCTTTTGAATGGGCGTTTTGTTGTTGATAAAGTTCCGCTAATTGTTCTAAGAGCGTAGTGTCGTCAGGATAGTCTCGCATCCGTTCTTGAATCAGTTTTTCAGCCGCTGCGTAGCGTCGGTTCGTCATATAAAGTTGGATAAGGCTATTGAGGGCACTGACGCGATACGGTGATCTGGGGAAATTGTCAAGAAAATACTTGTAGCTATCTATTGCTTCCTCGGATGTCCCCTCCATTTGCTGATATTTTCCAAGGAGGTAAGCAGCCGTGGCGGCAGAAGTTGTGTTCGGGTGTTGTTGGAGAATCTGCTTACACTGCCTAATTGCTGCTTTGAACTGATAGCGCTGCCAATAGAGGTTTCCCAACCGATGAACAGCCTGGGTCGCATAAGAACCGTTCGGATTTTCGTCAATAATTTCTTTGAAGACTCGCTGTGCTGCCGGATCCTCGCTGACCTTGGCGTAACTTTGCCCTAACATCAATCGGATTGAGTCCTTTTGACTTTGTCGGAGCGGGGTATAAGTGCCATCAGGCCGAGGAATGCCGTTTTCAATCAATTCTTCATACGCTTTAATCGCTTCGGTATACCGTTTTTCGTGGTAATGGTCATGCGCGGATTCTACTGGATCTAACATAGGCGTAACGCTTGGAGGGGTCCCAGGCACTTGGATTTGGGCGGAAGTATATAAACTATTCCCAAGGGTCATAAGAAACAATAAAAATAAAATAGAAAGAAAGATGACTCGTTGTCGCATTGTAGTGTCCATTTTTATTGGGTGTTATGTCTTAATCTGTAAGAACTGTGCTTGCGTAGTCTTATCCGGATAGACACGTGTTAACTATCTCCTCAAGCGTTCGCGTTTCCATCTCTAATTTGAGTTGTTCAACTTTTTCACTGCCGAGTTCTGCCGCTAATGCATTGATAGCATTATTCACTGCATCTGCATAAAACGATGTTGTCGCGTCTGTTTCCGCGTAGATTGACGCGACCTTAAGAAAGAGGGACAAACTCTGTTCAAATTCGCCTTCCGCGTGCGCTAACTGTCCGAATTGATAGAGCGAGTCTGCGATCTCACGAGGGTTTCCCTTCTCTTTGCGATATTCCAGACTTCCTGTATAGTAGTCCCTCGCTTCCTCGTGTTTACCGTGGCGAAGTGCTACCTTGCCCAGGCTATCCATTAGATAAGTAAACCCCACGTTGGAAGTAGAGAGGTCACGGGTGAGACGTAGACTTTCTGTATAGTAGCGTTGCGCTTCCTCTCGTAGACCTTGCTGGTTCGCGGTTTTCCCGAGATTATTGAGGGCGCGGGCGATACCGAGCTTATCTCCAAGTTCGCGAGCGATACGCAGACTTTCGGTATAATGCAGTTTCGCTGCTTCAAAATGGTGACGATTATATGCAGTGACTCCCAGATTGTTTAGTATAAGAGCCGTCCGCCATTTGTCGCCTAATACTTTCGCTATTTCTAAGGCTTCGGTAAGGTCTGCATCTGCCTCTTTAAATTTTTTTTCATACCTTGCGATGATGCCGAGACAATTTAACGCATTGGCGACACCGAGCTGCTGTCCTACCTTTCTGAAAACTTGTAAGGCATTTTCGCATAATTGCCGAGCAATTTCACATTCCTGTTGTTCATTATAGAATGTTGCGAGACCCACTCTAAGTCCCGCTATTATCAGTTGGACTGACATTTCGTTCGCTTCAGGTGGGTCCTCTAATCCTTGATGTTCACCGAGTCGCTGGTGCAATTCCGCCTCTGCTTGTTTCAACCATCCCAAACCTTCAGTCCATAGCCCGTGTATATAGAAAAATTTCCAGAGAGCAACAGCAAGTTGCCCAAACAGGAACCATTCATTATTCTCCTGCGCAAACCCAAAAACAGCACGAAAATTATCGAGCTCAATTACCATCTCTGAGAGTGCCTCGTTCTGTTCAGGACCTTCTAACTTTCTGTCCTGTTCCTGTGCGAATGTGAGATAATAGTGTGCATGCGCCTCTCTGAATCCAGTGGGGTGTTCCTTGTCCCGAAGATACAGTTGTAACGGAACAGGGAGTCGGTAGCGGGTTCGCGTCAGATATTCTTCGGTGATGAGTAACGATTTATCGTGTAAATTAAAGATGAGGTCGATTGTTTCTGTATAGGGCGAATTCTGTTCTTCATGAACACAAGCTGAGCTACAAATAGTTTCTGCGGCTTCCAAGAAGAATCCACCTGAAAAAAGCGAGAGTTGACCAAGCAGGCGTTGTTCCTCTGGTTCTAAAAGTTCGTAGGACCAATCAATCACGGCATTAAGCGTCTGATGTCTCGCTGGCACGTCTCGATCTCTTGTTGAAAGAAGTGTAGTTGGCTGACTTGATGGTGGGTTGTCAAGTAGGACCTTTAAGCGATCAAGAATGTGTTGAGGTGTCATAGCTCGGACACGCGCGGCGGTCAGTTCAATCGCGAGGGAGAGTCCATCAACCATACGGCAAATCGCGCCAATCGCTTCGGCATTGTCGGTTGTTAATTGAAAGTCCGGTGCGACGGCTTCTGCTCGCGCCAAAAAGAGCTGGACGCTTTCAAAGTGACGAAGCGTTTCAAAGTCTACATCTTCAGATGGAGTAGATAGCGGAGGTACCACGAACCGCTGCTCACCTGCGACCTTTAATAGTTCCCGCGATGTAGTTAGACAACGTAACGTTGGACATCTGAGCAACAGTGTCTTGACATCCTCCGTGGCATCCATCAAGTGCTCAAAATTGTCCAACACCAATAGAAGTGTTTTTCCTAATAGATATGAAACGACCTGTTCTATGACGTCTTGTGCCGATTCCAATGGAAGATCGAGAGCCTTTGCGATCTCTGTAATGACGTGGGCAGGCTGCCTCAAATCCGCTAGCGCAATGAACCATACACCATCGGGATAAGTGTCCAGAAGTTCTGTCGCAACCTGTAGTGCGAGACGCGTTTTACCGATACCTCCAGGCCCAGTCAGTGTTACCAGTCGTGCCTGTCCGTCGGTGAAATACTCCACAATACGGCGGACTTCGGTTTCTCTACCGATAAAACTGTTCATAGGTGCTGGTAGGTTGTTAGGCAAATTGTTGAGGGTTTTTAGGGGTGGGAACTCGGTTTGTAGTTCAGGAATGAAGGGGGAGTCTACAGGTGTCCGATCCTGTGCTGTGTCTCCTCGTGCCGCCTTGCTGAAGACTTCTTGCCACCTTTCTTCACCAGTGATTTTTAAAATAGAAGCCCGCGGTGCCAGGAATTGAAAAATTGCTTCAGGATGTTGAATGTTTTTCAAGCGATGTTCGCCGAGTGCGCCGAAGCTTCCGGGTGGAAATTGCGTTTTCACGAGGGCGTGCGTCACAGTGGAAAGTAGGATCTGTCCACCGTGTCCGGCGTCCGTAATTCGTTTGGCAAGATTTGCGGCCATCCCATGATACTTGTTATCCAACAGAATCATATCACCCGTATGAATACCGATACGGACGCGTAACGTCTTGATATTTTCATGCCACTGATATGCATTGAGGACTAACTGTATCTCAAGCGCACACATAATGGCGGCACTTGCCGTAGGAAAAGCAAAGAAAAGAGCATCGCCTTCATTTCCCATCTCTGTGCCACCCCACGCCGAATTTGCAGTCCGCAAAATCGTGTTATGTGTATTGATGACCTCCGTCATAACCTCATTGCCGTGCGCCTCCCAAAGTAGTGTTGAACCTTCGATGTCAGTGAACATCAAGGTGCGGGTGCCGACTGACGAATGTGGCTGTGGATTGTGTGTTGACACAGAATTATCCTTCTTCATATCCATCGTTCCAGATTTTCCAAAGACTCGGACATTAGAGCAAAGCAAGATTTGTGAGCAATGCCATACCGTAAATCATAGAATTTTCGTCAATGTCGAACTGAGGGTGGTGACACATGTTCACAATGCCTTTTTCTTCGTTCCCCGCACCTACCATCACAAAACACGCGGGAATTTCTTGTGAATAGTATCCGAAATCTTCACCCCCAAGTATCGGAGCCATTGGGAATATGAGATTGTCCGCGCCAACCAACCCTTCTGCTGTGGATATGGCTGTGTTGGCACAGGGTTCATGGTTGTAAGTGACCGGATACCCTTCTTGGTAGTTGAATGTATAAGTTGCGTCGTGTGCAGATGCTAAGCCCGTGAGAAGGCTCTCTAATTGTTCTCGAACTCGCGTCTGCACTGCTTTTTGGAGGGTGCGAACTGTCCCACCTATCAGGACTTTAGGGGGAATAACGTTAAGGGCAGCACCCGTAAGCCCGTTTTGCAAGTTCGCATCGCCGCCGTGGAGTTGTGTGACGCTGACCACCGCTGAGTCCAGTGGATTCACGTTTCTCGCAATGATAGATTGGACTGCTGTCACAAACTGGGCACCAATAACAATCGGATCGACAGTGAGGTGCGGGAACGCCGCGTGTCCGCCTCTGCCAGTAAGTGTAATCTGAAAAGTATCAGACTGTGCGAGCATTGGACCCGGGCACGTCGCGTATTCTCCAACGGCAAAGAGTGGAAAGACGTGTATCCCGTAGATTTCATCTACGCCTTCCAAAGCACCATCTGCGATCATCGCGGGTGCGCCGCCGGGTAATGCCTCTTCGCTCGGTTGAAAGATAAATCTGATGTGTGTTTTGAGGCTATTTCGGAACTCTGATAAGATTCGGGCTGTGCCGATAAGCATTGCCGTGTGTGCGTCGTGTCCACAGAGGTGTGCTTTCCCATCAATCTTAGATTTAAAGGGAACATCGGTGAGTTCTTGGATCGGGAGTGCGTCCATATCTGCGCGTAAGGCTATCCGTTTGGTTGCTCCGGGCACTTCCAAATCCCCCACAACGCCTGTTCTACCGATTCCTGTTTTAACGGGGATTTCGAGTGCTTGCAGCGCATCAGCGGCGATACCTGCTGTGCGGTGGACATCAAACCCCAATTCAGGATATTGATGGATGTCGCGTCGGATGGCGACGATGTCATTGAAATGATGGCGGCACTGTTCAAAAATTTGGTTTTTAATTTTACCTTGCTGATAAGTCATGGTATTTGTGAATTTAACGGCTTTCGTATTCGAGTTGAAGAAACACCCCAGCAAAAACCCTGCGTGTTTTTGATAGGGTATTTCTGCGTATTGTTGCAGGCTTAGGTTTCGGTTTAATATAAAAGAAGTCGAAAATTGGAGTTCCCTGCTACAGGTCATTCCAACAGCAATGGGGCATGTAAAGTTAGAACGTGAGTGTCCGGCGTAGGATACTTTGATGTCCCTGTTCATTTTCGAGTCGATAAATGATCGTATAAATCCCCGGTATCGTCTGAAAGACCTCTCTGTTCAGTTCAGGTCTCAATTCTATCGCTGTTGAACCATCATCTGGGATGATTTTTTTCTCCGTGAATGGACCGTAACATCTTTCTCCGAGCGGGTTAAGCACTTTCCATGTCAATGTGAGTTGTTTAGGACGCGGCGGATTATTGATATAGACGGTGATTTTATCGTCCATCTGCCCGTTTTCGAGGTTGAGGGTTCCCAATTTTGAGAACAACTTCACTGTCAAGGTGAGTGGCGGCACATATTCCAGATAGCCTCTACCGGGAATCGCGCGCCATGTGCCACCTGTTGCGAGTGCGATCTGTCGGATCGGCAAATAATCGATTCCGATGACATCGACACGAACGTGTGCGTTTTGTAAGGTTTCAATAACCTGATCCAAACTGTAAGCAGACTTTCCATCGTAGTCGGCATCATGAAAAGCACCATCACTCGCCAGCACAATGAACCGCTGCGCGTCTTTTCGGAATTGGGTCTCTGTTACCGCAGTCATGAGTCCGTCTAAACCGGCTTCCGCGATGTCTCCACCCCCATCAACACCTATTTTAAAAAGCCAGTTTTTGAAGGTTCCGAGATCGTCAGTGCGTCCGTATGTTCGTGTTTCATCTCTGAAGGTTACCAATCCAAAAGTAGCATCGCGTCCTTCTCGATCGAACGCTTCAAATAAAAAATCGACGTAAGCACGAATCCCGCGGATGTTATCTGTCATACTTGCCGTTTCATCGAGCACAAAAACGACATCAACTTTTTGCGTCATGCTTGCTTCTGCAAGCGTCCGAGCGATGTCTTTCATCATATAGACGAAAACGCCACCTACATTGCCGCCGCCAGAGCCACCACCGCCTCCCCAGGAGTTACCCATGCCGGTAGCCCGAAGTGCGTCCCCGCGTTCACTGCCGTAGTGAATCTTCGGCGCGTCAACAGTGGGTGAGGAGCCAGCTAATAAGGTATCGTCAGTATTTAGAGAAACTGGTCTGGTTTCTCCTTGTGGCGCCACGTAGTCTGTTTCTGGTCTGGAGGGTAAGGTAACCGTTGGTTGATCGAGGGATTTCACTGCCAATCGGCTTTCGGGGGCATAGTGAGTTGGCTTCCCTACGATAGGATTCAATTGTGATAATCCATCTCCGATCTCTCGCGCTCGATTTAGGTTTTCTTGCCTGCGTGTATCAGGTTTTGAAACTTCTGATGCGTCTTTGGGTTCCAACTGCCATGTTGTGCTCAAACCTGCTTTCGGTTTCGGGGGTGGTTCGGGTTTCTCTTTTTCGGCTGCAAGAGGTGTGGCAGGTTCAACAATGGGTAATTGTTTAATCGGTAGTGGAGGTCGTTCAACGTGGCTTATCGCAACCTCTATCTCATCATGGAACGGTAGCACAGGAACTTGCTGGGGAGCTACCCACCATATTATGAGTAGCAGCGTGCCGTGGATGATGAGTGAGTATATTAGATATAAAGGTGTTCTTCTATTTCTCATTGCATCAACCTATGGCTTGTCTTCCTCTTCTCTATAACTACAAATGAAATTCAACCACATCTCCATCGTAAATGACATCATTGCGACTGACAGATTGTCCATCGTGCCAGTGGGGACCCCATATCCGCGCGAACCTGAATTCGGCAAAATCTTTGTGTAACTCCATAGCCGCGTCAAGCACGGTTGAACCTATAGGGAGAACGATGGGATCATCACGTTCTATCGCTTTGCCGGGTGCTTTGGGATAGACGCGCAAAATATCCAATTCCGTATAGATCGCTTGCGATAAAGTCTCTTTGCCTGCACCAGTTTCGGCAGAAATTGGATGAATCTGAAACGTCCCATCGTAGAATTCTTTGAGAATTTCCAGTCGCTCTTCTGCCCCCGCCGCATCGAGTTGATTGGCGACAATGAGATGTCCATTTTCTGGGATGTTGCAGTTTGCCTCTTTCAGGAACGCCTCCACCATATCGAGGTCATCCAATAGGTTATCGCTCGCGAGGCTTACAATCAGCAGGACCAGGTCAGCATTGCGAGCGAGCGTCAGGAGTGTTGATGGGATGAAGTCCAACATAAGGGAGGGTGTATCAATGAGTTGGAATTGGATGTTTTCATAGCGTAGCATTCCGATGGTTGGCAAGGTCGTTGTATAGGGTGTTGGTGAGACCTCTATTTTGGCGTTCGTAAAGTTTGATAGGATTTGTGATTTACCCCCGTTCGGGGGGCCTATGAGGACGATCTGCCCGGCGCCCTGCTTAGGAATGTGTTCGCTATGACTTCTTTTACTGGATCCCTTGCCTCCTTTTTCTGAAGCCCCTCTTTTGTAACTGGCAATACGGCGACGGAGATCAGATACCACCTTCTCTGAACCTTTATGTTTCGGAATGATGCGTAACATTTCCTCTAACAGGCTCAATCGCTCTTCATCTGTTTTGGCGGCTTCGTGCTGGTGCTTGAGTTTATAGTAGGTCGGGGGTAGATTTGCTGGCATTTTGACCACTTCCATCGTCATGCGCACAGGTTCAGCAAGCGTCGGTTCTGGACGAATAAACGCGCTATTTACAATCTCAAAAGAATCTGTTATAATGTGGTGCAATTCTTAAATAGGATACCCAATTCTCATTCTTATGTCAAGGCAATTAAAACAGAGCCTACACGCGACGCTGAAAAGCCCCCTAATTTTCTTCCTTATTGTATCTATTCCCTTTCCTGTGATGGCGGAAGTGTTGCCTCGGGGTGATGAACTGCTCACGTTGGTCCAATCCGATGCGCTGGAAGCACAGGTTATGGCGTTGCAGGAGAACTGGGCATCCGGACGCAACTTGCGATCCCATCGCACGCGTAACGCACACCACCGCGAGGCAACGGATGACATTGTGCATTACATTATGCGTCAGTTTCGTCGATCTCCACGTTTGAAAGTCAGTGAACAGGTATTTGGGGGTATTAGAAACGTAACGGCTGTCTTGCCAGCGATGCCGACTTCATCCAGTAAACGCATCTTCATTGTATGTGCACATTATGACACGCAAGCCGTGCGTGAACCGAATTGGAATCCATTAACCTCCACTGCCCCGGGAGCGAATGATAATGGGACAGGGGTCGCTGCGATGCTGGAAATCGCTTACCTTTTAAGTCGTTATGAATATGAACACGAAATACGATTTATCGCGTTCGGGGGTGAGGAACTCGGTTTTCTTGGGAGTCGGCACTACGTTCGGGAGGCTTTCACAACAAGCGGGAATGATGAGACCGACGCTATTCGCGAGAAGATCATTGGTGTTTTTAATCTGGACATGTTGGGCTTCAATTGGAAAACCGACCTTGTTGAAATTATTACCAACAACGATTCAGCATGGATAGGTCGTGCCCTCATAATTGCGAACACATGGTATAACGTTGGCTTGAAGGTTCGTCGCACCCAAGATGAATTCGTTGATATTTCCTCTCATAAATCGTTCTGGGATGGGGATTACAATGCCGTCACTTTAACGGAGAGTTCCACGCCGTGGCGGGATTCTCAAAACTACGATGCCAATCCTTTTTATCACACATCTCACGATACTGCGGATAAGGTTAATTTCGGTTTGGTGAGAAAAGTAACGCAACTTGTGCTTGTTACAGTGGACGGGCTGCTCACATCTATGTTCCATCCGACGCGACAGATCCCCCAGGTAACATTAGAGGTTCCATTGGCCACCAAAGAAAATCAATTGGAAATTAAGGGGACGTTTCGTTCCGGTTTTCCAATTGATATTATCGTCTATCCGAGCCAGACACTGGCGGTTTTGGATCGAGAGACGCAAACTTATACTGCAACAGTGCCGTTAAGCCCCGGAGAGAACACGCTTCGCGCGACAGTACGATATCCGTTGGGGGCGGTCTCAGTCGAAAAGTCCGTTATTTTGACGCAGCCGTTTGCTTGGGAAGATGTAATTGTATTTCCGAACCCGACGCGTTCAGACGGTTTGACTGAATTTCGAGTTGCCGCAAACGTAGATATAACAGACCTACGGGTCCTTATCTATGATTCGGGGGGTAATTTGATAAAGCGGATTGAAGGGGTCGCTGACAGACTGGATCAACGTATCTGGCGGACGTGGTGGAATCAGCAGACCTCTTACGGGTTGGCAGTATCTCCCGGTGTTTATATCTGCCATATTTCGGTTGTTTCAAAGGGAGAGACGTATACGTATCTGGAGAAGTTGGCGATTTTTCGGTAGTGAAGAAGGCTTTGACAAATTGCGGCAGACTATGTTAAAATAGACTATACAAAAATAGAGATAAAGGAAGATCGGACACTGATTGAAGGGACAAGGCATGAGCTGAACGCCTATCACAGCGCGACAGGATTCATTGCGTGTAAGGAGAAATTTGATGAGGAAAAGTATAGGTTTCTGTATTCTCTTGGTATCTACTGTAGGCTTGGTATCTTCTTGTGCTCAGTCGAGTAACCCACAAAGCGACTTGGCACTGTTGACTTCTATTGAAAACGCGTTTGTGAATGTCGTAACCCGGAGTAAGCCTGCAATTGTTGGTATTCACGTCGGAGGGGTGGAAGAGTCTCAAGGGCGCGTGGGTTCAGGCTTCATCTTTCGCAAAGAGGGCTACATTCTTACGAATCATCATGTTGTTCATGATGCGAGATATATTGCAGTAACATTGTTAGATGGTAGTCGATTTGAGGCAGAACTCGTTGGAACGGATCTGAATACGGATGTTGCTGTCCTAAAGATTGAACGAGACGCAGCGTTTCCGGTTATTCCATTGGCTGATTCCTCAAGGGTTCGGGTGGGGCAATTTGCTATTGCCATTGGCAATCCCTTTAGACTTGATTACACCGTGACAACGGGTGTTGTGAGTGGTAAGAGTCGTTCGATTCTCCGAGGCTTTAGTTTTGTTCGATACCAAGACTTTATCCAAACAGACGCTTGGATTAATACAGGGAGTAGTGGAGGTCCGTTACTGAACATCCGGGGTGAGGTTATCGGTATCAATGCACTCATTCGGCGTATCGAAAAAAATGAAAATACACCCGCTCCCGCGATGGCAGGCGCCGGGTTCGCGATTCCGATTAATCTCGTTAAGAGCATTGGCGATCAGCTCATCGCGCATGGACGGGTCATCCGGGGTTATCTTGGTATACAGATGCGAGAAGTGAAAGGGGGCATTCGCGTCAGACCTATCGGTAGAGATACACCAGCATACCTCGGTGGTTTACGACGCAACGATATTGTTTTTGAATACAACGGCAAAAAGGTAATAAAACCCGTTGAGTTCCAAATGCTGGTTGCGGAATCACAAGTCGGTGAGCAGTCTGTCATCAAGGTTTTAAGGCAAGGGCATGAAAGAATACTCAATGTGACGATTGGAGAAATGCCGCCCGAATTGGCGGGACAGACTGTTGAAATTAAGTCTGTGGCTTGGGAAATACTCGGTTTATCCGTGCGGAAATTACAAGTCGGAGATTTTGAGAGGTATACGTACCTGACTGATGAAGATCAGGGTGTTATTGTTGAAATGGTTAAGGTAGATGCTCCCGGATACAAGGCGAGGATACCCAATGGCGCGCTTATCGTCGCCATCAATGACCAGAAAATCACAAATGTGCAGGCTTTCGAGGCATTTCTTCAGGCGAAGCAGGATGCTGAGGAATTAATCCTCGACATTAAAAGCAGTCATGGTGAAGAGCGGCTAACTGTTAAACTCGGAAATTAACGGAAACTTGGAAATTTTTAATTTATCAAAATGGCAGAAACATCACAAAACATCACTCTCAGAGACATCTTTAGTCCCGGCGGTCTTATTGCGCAACAACTTGAGGCATACGAATTTCGCCATGAACAATTACAGATGGCACACGAGGTAGCCCGTGCCTTTACCGCGTCCGAGCATCTGATTGTCGAGGCTGGAACAGGTGTTGGTAAAAGTTTTGCTTATCTGATTCCCGCAATTTCCCTTGCCCTGAAGTCGGAACAGAAAGTTGTCATTTCGACAAATACCATCAGTCTACAGGAGCAACTCGTAACGAAAGATATTCCGTTCCTTCAGCGTGTGCTCCCTCGCGATTTCAGTGTAGTTCTGGCGAAGGGACGACGTAATTATCTCTCACGAAGAAGACTCAAAAATTTGATGAGTTATGAACGCGGACTGTTTGATACGCGTGAAGAAGTAGAAGAAATCGCGGAGATTGAGGCATGGGTGGATCGAACAGTAGATGGCAGCAGGGCTGACCTGCCTTGGCAACCGCAACCGCAGGTGTGGGATAAGGTTGTCTCCGATAGAGATAATTGTCTTGGACGTAATTGCGAAACTTACGATATCTGTTTCTATTTCAAAGCCCGAAGAGAAATGTACAACGCCGACTTGCTTATTGTGAATCATCATTTACTCTTTAGCGATCTTGCAATCCGTAAGGAGAGTGAGGCGACGATGGGGGTGCTACCGGATTACGATTATCTCATCATTGATGAAGCACACCACCTGGAAGCGACAGCCACGAACCACGCCAGTATCGACTTCAGCAATACTCGCGTCAAATGGCTTCTCGATTCTCTGTATAATGAACGAAGTAAAGAGGGGTTAGCGAAACAGTTCGATTCACCACGCCTCGAAGCGCAAGTCGAAACGGCGCGCCAGCAGGCGAATACTCTCTTCAGAACGATTATTGAGACTGTGCAAGGAGAAATCGACAGCGAGGAAAGTGGTAACGCGCTGACGCCCCGCATCCATAAAAGCAATTTCGTCAGTAACGTCCTGGATGCCCCTCTTGCCGATATTGAAAAAACCTTGAAACGCCTCCGCGACGATGCGATGACGGACGATGATGAGCAGGAAATTACAGCGCATCAACATTATTGTCAACGCCTTCGTGATGAATTGGATATGATCATTCGGCAGACCGATCCGAATTACGTCTATTGGGCTGAGATATCGACCCGCGGACGAACCCCGCGTATCCTCCTCAACGCCACACCCGCCAATGTGAATCAGATGTTGCAAGATCATCTGTTCACGGTGAAAAATAGCGTTGTGATGACGAGTGCTACGCTTTCTACAAATCGCAATTTCGCTTACTTTAAAAAACGGGTCGGGATAAGCGGATGTCGTGAGCTTCTTGTCCATTCGCCATTTGATTTTAAACGGCAAGTTCAGATCCATATCCCCCGTAATATGCCGCATCCGAACAGTCATCGCTTTGTGCCAGCGGCGATTGAACAGATTAAACACTACCTCAAACTAACGCATGGCAAAGCGTTTGTGCTTTTCACAAGCTACAGAATGATGGACGAAGTTTACGATGCTGTCGCTCCTGATTTGGAGGAAATAGGGATTGAAACTTTCAAACAGGGGGGTGAGCTTTCGCGAACAGCAATGCTTCAGGCGTTTCGTGAGAATACAGACTCAGTCCTATTTGGGACATCCAGTTTCTGGGAGGGTGTTGACGTTCGCGGCGCATCGCTCAGTAATGTTATCATTACAAGGCTCCCCTTTGAAGTTCCAACGCATCCTGTGATGGAGGCGCGCGTGAAACAGATTAAGGAAGAGGGGGGAAACGAGTTCTTTGAATTCAGTTTACCAGAGGCGATATTACGCTTAAAGCAGGGATTTGGACGGCTCATCCGAACACAGACTGACGAGGGAATCGTCGTGATTCTCGACCCACGGATAAAAACCACGAATTACGGAAAACAATTTTTAGAATCACTCCCGGACTGCGAAATTGTGGAGGGATAAAAAAAATGCCCGTGGTATGTATGTCCACGGGCATCTTAATGCTTGCGAAGCGTCCGAAATGCTATTTTCTGTGTGTCAACGTTCCTGTCATTAATAGCGTCTCGGTGATGGCTGCGCGACGCGAATCCCTCGATCATGCGTGAAAGGGAATTCAAATTCTATCGTTTGATAGCGTTGTGCTGCACCTGGCGGGGGTGCCTTCTCAATCGGTAGTATAACCTTGAGTTCGAGGGCATTCAACTTGGTTTGTGTGAACGGAAGGAAACCCTCGGAACTCTTACCGGGAGGTATTCCTGTTCGACGTGTCCCCACCTGTTTTTCAACGATAGGCATCCGTTTCTCTATGAGAATCCGCCGGGCAGTTTCGAGTCCGTTTGTAACGTAAAGCCCTGTTGCGCGCGCCATATATGTAAAGCGCTCCTTTAAATCATTAAAATTCATACCGCCATAGACGTTCTCACCTTGATCGACGATTGTGCATTTTTTGACATCGAAGATGATGTTTTCGCTCCGATTGTTAGTAATCTTCACATAAAACACATCTGTTTTATCGCCTTGATGGAGTGCTTCAGTCTCATAAAAAGGTGAAAAAGCGTTTCCGCGATTGTACTTTCGGTCGAGATCTGGCCGCCGCCAATACGCGATAGAGACGGTAATTCCATCCTTAGTTTTCGTTAGGATTGGCTGTCTTGATTGAACCTCAAACAGTTGCGGGTGGTCAGATAGCATGAGGACGTCAACAACCTTCCTATCTTCACCGCTGCCCCTCTCAATCTCAGTTTGGGTATCCGTCCAATCGTTGAGGAATTCACTCCACTGATCCTCGGCATGGGCATATTCGTTGAATGCGAGGATATAGGTTACGGCTTCCATGTTGGCATCACGTGCTTTCCCAACTCGGAATCCGACAGTATTTATACCGTGCTTGTCGAGCACGGGCTTCGCGAGTGCCTCAGAAGGGACAGCCGGAACAACTACCTCGTCGGTCGGATTCTTACTCTGTTCCTCCAATGCTGCCGCGATATTATGCACGGGTTGAATGGGGGACAAATTACCGAGTGCTGTTCCACAACCCGCAACGCTTACGGCCAGCACAAATAGCAGTCCAAGATTGAGTGCTGTGAATTTATTGAACCATTTCATTTATAATGTTGCCTCCTTGGTTACCATTCTCCGAATGGCAAAACTGTTGACTATTGAGAGTCACTCTTACAAATCCAAAATGCCATAGATTTATTCACGAAAGCGAATCTGTATCCACCGATCGAAATTGGCGGCTTTAGACTCGGGAAATTCGATAAAAATGGTACATCAAAACTGATGTTGTGATTTTAGAATAGCATAACTGCAATTTTTAGTCAAGAAATAAGTAAGAAGAATTTATTGCAATCATTTTACAATGCTCAACTTCCCAATTTCTTGAACAAGCGTATCCGCCTGCATTGCGGAAATACGATAAATATAAATTCCCGGCGCAAGCGGGATGCCGTTCCCAGTTACAGCCTGCCATTCAAATTTACCTTGCGTCCCTACAGTTTCTCGCGTTTCGCTATAGACAAGATCCCCCGTCGGTATGAAAATCTCAAGACGAATGTTATCGGCGATCTGTGAAGCAGACAATTGATAGGCGAATGTCACTGCTGTATCGCCGGTAAGGAAAGGATTTGGATATACTTTTACCTCATCAAGTGCGAAATCTCCTGCTTGAAGTTGATCTACATGCAAACGGTAAGAATCAATCCGACTGAAACCACCATCTGATTCTACGATAATGTAGAATATATCTGTCGTATCGGGTTGATAAATGAGTTTCAATCCGCCGATGTCGGTTGCATTTTCTCCAGTAGCGATCATCTCACCCGTTGCTGCGTGGAGGGACAAACGGTAGTTTTTGCCGGGCGGAATGTCAGCCAACGTCACCAAAATCGTGATGTCACGAGTCGCTTCTACTTTGTAAACATCACGTGTATCGCCTAAATCGAAAAGAAAAGATTCATACGTCTGTCCGTATGTAATAGGGAACGCAGTTGCAAATGTATCGTTTGGTTCGTAAGTATCACCGAACGACACAAGAATAGGAATTGTCCGACCTTCCGGTCCGATATTCGTAATAGAAATGCCGGTTACAGTGCCGTCATTGGCGTTACTATTTGGCAGAGTCCCGGGTGTAAAGGCGGTCTGTTCATCATCCGCGGAGTAAGCCGCACCATCGGTTATTGTTTGCACATCTATAAATTCAACATCATTCTGTTGATAGGTGCCGAGGTGTTCGGGATCTGCTGGGTCTTCAAGCCAAATCTGTTGAGAGGCATCAAACGTTCCAATCGGATAAGGATTCGTCTCGTCGATATGCCAAATCAGGATGCCCGATTCAGGGAGGTGGGTGTCAAAAGTCGCCCCTGACGTTTTGTTTCGATTTTCTATGAGGAAGAACTCTGGTGCTTCTCCGCGAACAGGTGTTGCTGACGAATGGATATCAATCTTGAAAAGTATATTATCTGTGGGTCCGAGTTCAAAGCTCGGGACATCAATCTGTTGGTTTTGTGTGATCTGAACGGGTTGAATCCAGCCAAGGCGACCATTTTCAGGGCGCGCGTCGAAATCCCATTTGAGGTATCCCATAATATGGCTCGGTTGTAACCCGTTCCCGATCCCGAATTCCGCTGGACCTTGGTAGGGACCGAATTGGCTCATCAATCCCCATTTGTGATCACGGGCATCTGTGAAGTCGAATCCGTAAACATCAGGGGCACCAAAGTCGTGAAAGAACTCATGGAAATAGATACCTAAGTGCGGATGTTCAAAATCGGGTTCCTCGGCAACAACGGCGGCGGTATTGACCCGGACACCATCATGAATGGCATTAACGGCGGGTATTAGCAGGGATGCAATATCCTCTATGATGCCACTTGAAGCCTGATCGTTTCCTGAATGAATTAGGAAAACATGGTCAACGACACCGTCGTCGTCCCTGTCATATTGTGAAAAGTCAACGATTGCGTCCGCAGCTTCGCATGCTTCGCGAACCAATTCCCGATAGCGTTCAAGGATTCTCACGCCTTCGCCGTAGTAGGTCATCGGTTTTCTGGCACGAATCCATGTGTTACCTCTTGGGAAAACGCCACCGATTGGACCCGGCTGAACATCCATCTGTCCATAAGAATTTTCACGATAATACGTTTTGAGGGAGATGCCTTCTGTTGCGAAGAGGTATTGATCGAAAGCGGCACCTGCTCTCCGGCCGGGCATATCAACAAAATCTATTTTCAAAGCGAGGACATACTCTATGCCATCTGACTGCAAGACCCCTTGCTCTCTGACGAAGCAGCATCCTTCAAGTGCCTCAAGAAAATCCGCCCTACTTTCAGGTGTTTTAGGCACGAATTCACCACTCCCTGAATCTTGGTTAAAATAGAGATACGGATTTGGCGGCGCAGCGATACTGAGCGAAGGGAAGTGAACAAGGGTAAGGACACCAATCGTTAAACTCAGCAAGATTATTCGCATGGACGAAGACGGATGATAATGTAAAACTAAAACAGGCTTAATCAAACTCTCCTCCACACTTCCTGCACAAAATATAAAACTGGATGTCATCGGATTGGGCGTGTTGTGTCATGAGATCGACTGCCTGTTGGGGCAGATCTGCTGCACATTTGGGGCATTTATAGAGAGAGCCTTCTGTTTCTGGGAATTCGGTGAGATCTCCCCAGATATCCTGAAGCCAGTATTTAAATTCCCAAGGGAGTTCGGTGTTGACAGCGGTTGCGATCTGGACAGCGTGGCGAATGAGTTTTTGACATTCGCCGATGGAAGCAGGCTCATAGGGGTGTAGTGCATGTTGAACGGGAAGTGGATTCCCTTCTGTTTCGGTTTGCGTGTTGAAATCGCGCGTACGGGTAAGCAAAATCTGGTCTAAGCGTGAACCGGCTTCCCTGCCTTTAGACCAGAGACGGTAGTAGCCTGCCCGTTTAATCTGGAAAAACGCTGGGTTGATGCCTTGTTTGGTATTTACGACACTGTCGGGTCCGGTATTCCATAACCAGCGATGCCATTTAGAAGTATCATCTGGATCGGGACAAATGCGAATTGCCCCTGGACCTCCATCCCGATCCCACGGGTTTGCAAGTGCGTCATCCATACCTATCCAATAGGAGTCTTTACTCCATTCAAAGAGTACGCGCGCCCAAAGGTACCACTTCCCTGGCTTAGGGATATAAATTTCGTGTATCGCCCGCGCCCCCTTCAAACTGTCAATCGCTCTGCCACCAGAGGCTTCTTCGTTCTCAACCGTTCTCACTCCCTTATCGAGATGGATTGCGGCATCTGCTTCAATAACGAGTGTATCCTTCGGTAGACGAATAAGTTCTTTAGGTTCATCGTTATCCGGTTCTATGGGTTCCATGAGATTATAATTCTTCGCAATCCGTTGTGAGACCTTCTCAAACTGTTTCTCAGAAAGCTTGGCATCGAAAAAGCAATCTCGAATGCCTTTCTTCCAGAGGTCCAGGAGGAGGAACATCGCTTTTAGGTTACCATCTGGACGCTTTCGGGTCCCAACTACGATTAACATACCGGTATCCTTAGAACGACTGATTAAACAGCGATGCAACGGGAAATCAGGGGATTTATGCGTTCTGCTGGAGACAATAAGGGGCGCGTAATATCGGCATTTTTCATCACAACCGGGGATCTTGGCACGCTTAGCTCTACAACATTCCGGGCAAATTAACATACCGTTAAGTGCCGGACAGATCCGTTTGCCACTATCTGAGCGACACGTTCGACATCGTTGGCGTTTAGGCTTTCTGTTTGAAGTTTGATAGCGCTGATGTCGCATGTTTCTTCCAAAAAGGGGATCAATGAAGAGGATTAACTCGGACGATTGACGAGATCAGATAGATATTCAGCAATTTTGTCTGTAATCTGTTGGGCGTCTACATCCGCGAAGTTAAACAGTTCCTTAAGCATAGGGGAAATAGCACCTGTATCAAGCAAGGCATTTGCGAGCCGCCCCATATTGCTTCGGTTGAGACCCCCTTGTCCATCGTTGTTACCCATATCCAGGATCTTGATGCTGTCGATTTTCTCAACAGGTTTCATGAGTTCCTCAAGAATATCAGGGGCTTCATCAATGAGTTCTAAGATTGCTTCTTGGACGAGGACGCGTTGTTCAGCGACATTTCGAGCTTCGTATTCTGCCATTTCGCCCTGTGCTTTCGCGCGCGCCTCGGCGAGCACAGCATCAGCAAGACGTTCGATCGGTTGTGCCTGGGCTTCGGCACCAATGATTGCCACCTCACGCTGCCATTCAGCTTCTTTCACCTGTTCTGTTGCCGTCACACCCACTTCAGCCCCCATGCGTTCAGCTTCCGCGACTAACTGCTCTTTCTCCGCAAGTGCCGTTACCTGCTGCTTATTCGCAACCTCAATTTTCCGGTCTTCGTCGGTTAAGGCAACCTGTAATTCCTGATTGATGCGGGTCTGTTCTACAGTCAAGATTTTGGCAATTTCTGCGAGCGAGACCTGTCGGACCTGATCGATCTGTGCGGTTTCGACGACGAGGTTTTTCTCGATTTCACGCTGTTGGACCTGTTGTTCTTGACTGAAACGTGTGGTTTGCACTGCCAAATCGCGCGCAATATCCCGTAGCGTAACCCCTTCTTCTTGGGCGATGCGTGCTTTGTCTACTATGAGCTCCTTCTCAATGTCGCGGGTTTCAACCTGTTGCGCTTGTGTGATGCGTGCTATCTCTACTGCCAAAATTTTGGCAATTTCTGCGAGTTCGACTTGTCGGACCTGATCGATCTGTGCGGTTTCGACGACGAGGTTTTTCTCGATTTCACGCTGTTGGACCTGTTGTTCTTGACTGAAACGCGCCGTTTGCACTGCCAAGTCGCGCGCAATATCCCGTAGCGTAATCGCTTCTTCTTGGGCAATACGGGCTTTCTCTACTGTCAATACTTTCTCTATGTCGCGAACTGCAATCGCTTGTTCCTGTGCAATTCTCTGCATTTGAACGATGAGGTGTTGCTCAATTTCGGCGAGTTGGACAACTTTGGATTGCTCAATCTGTTGTGTTTCAACGATGAGGTTCTTTTCAATTTCACGTTCGGCGACGATCTGTTCCTGTTGGACGCGAGCGACTTCGATGTCACGGTTCATCTCAATTTCGCGTTCTTGGATGACCTGTTCCTGTCTAATACGTGCGCGCTCGACCTCCTGCTTCATCTCGTATTCACGTTCTTGCACGCCCTGTTCCATCTCAAATTGGAATTTAAGGGTCTCGGCTTGCCGTTCCGCCGCATAGATAGCAATATTTTTCTGCTGATCGGATTCTGCCCAGGCTTGTTGCTGTTCGGCTTCGAGTTTCTGTATCCGAGCGTCGACCTCAATCTGAACGATGGCGACCTCTTTTTCTTGGACAATCCGTTCTTTTTCTCGTTCCTGCTCGGCTGTGATTTCGGTGATTTCTCGGATACCGACTGCGTCGAATCGGTTTTCGGCATCAAGCGTTTCAACGGGGGTCTGATCTACCCGGATAATAGATACGGTTTCAAGGGTTAAACCGTTCTGGGTTTCCAGATCCTCACCGCACGCGCCTTGGACCTTGTCAGCAAACTCTTGGCGTTTCTGGAGGAGATCTTGAATATCACTTTCGGCTGCGACACTTCGCAATGCACCCTCGAGTTTCGGTTCAATTAATTCGCGCACGGTCTCAGGGGTCATAGATTTATCGCCAAGGGCTTGTGCAGCGCGTAGGATGTCGGTTTCTTCGGGTTCAACTTTAAGGTAGAAAACAACTTCGACATCACCGCGGTTAAAGTCGTAGGTAATCAAAGCCTCTGGACCCTCTCGTATAACCTCAATACGCATGGTATTCAGAGAGATCTCTTTGATTTCATGGATAATCGTGTTAACCCAGAGACCCCCCGTGATACGAATTTTCTCTCTTGCACCCCCTGTTCGGACGAGTGCGACATCGGCTTTCGGTATACGATAGCGGATGACTGTAGCAGCGAAAGTTGCTAAACTCGCGAATAATACAAAGAGAATTGCTGTCAACCACCGTATGACTTCGTTTTGTCCAAAGCGGTCGAGGTTTTGATATGCAAACCAGCCAACAGCGACTGCAACGGCTATTAAGAAAACGATAACAGCAATGAAACGCATTCAGTTCTCCTTTTTCGTTGTCAGTTATCAGTTGTCAGGCACTCGTTTGTGACGGACACGGCGTTTGCCCGCACACTTTTAACCGAAAACTGAAAACCTAAGACTGATAACTATTCCCTACCGGAAAATCGTCTCGCTGCTGAGATGTGTCCGGTATCGCCCTTTGAGCGGTTGACGGGGGGACGTCTGCCACGCGAGATTTGCTAAGTAACAGAGCGCATTCTCAATGAGAGGTTTCGCGATAGTCGTCCGATAGGCGTCACGGGTATCAACTGCAAAAGCGACATAATACCCATCTCCCCATTGTAACTGCACACTGATCGGATCTCCGTTATCCTCTCTGATAGCCAATCTTCGGTAACTCCTGTCGTCTGTCACCCAATGATCGTCGGTTACGAGCGTGTCGACATTTACCTTATGCGGCCAGGTAAACATACCTGTTTTTTGTCCGTCGTCGGTAATCTTGACGTTTCCATCTTTGGAATTAACCACGCGAATCGGGTGCCGATTAACCGGCAACCAATCGCCACGCCAGGCAGGCTCGGTCGTATGGACACCATCCGGGGGTGTGATATTGTTATCCATTGCGGAAGCCCAAATAATTCCGCCCTTACGAACGAACTCTCGAATTGCTTGATCGGCGTCTTCAACGAAATATTCACCATTATGTCCCGTTGCGTTCCAAGTAAACCAGATGATGTCGTACTCTGAAAGCGTAATGCTTGAGAGTTTGATCGCATTGTTGGGATCCCCACGATTGTCAGGATTGTCATTAATGTGGACAGTCGTAAACTGGAATTCTAATCCTTCAACAGAGGTGAGGGACTCCAATATTGCTGGCTCGCCTGTTGCGCTATCGCCTACAACAATCAGCACACGAAATACACCTAACGGCACAATTTTTATAGAAGAGATAATATCTGAAAATGATTGCGAATGTGGAAGTGCTCTAAGGTTCCGAAGTGCCAATTGAAATTCTTGTGAACTGAGGCTTAGGTTCAATCGCCGACCTTCAAAGTTAACGTGCTCGTAGAAAATAATATGACAGCCACTGAACGGAAAACTGGGACCGCGCTGGATTCGGATTGACGAAACCGTATCGTTCATCCCGATGTCGAACATTGAACTGACATCCCGCATGATAACACTCCGTTGACCGGTATAATCTACGTCCCGGAACACCTCAATGATGACCGGGACTGCCCCATATTCCGGGGGTGTTGGATGCGCTGATGGACTGAAACTGATAGATGTAATCGCGTCCCCGAAGTTGTAGGGGATGTCATGAATGTTTGGATAGAACCCTGGAGCAAGCACCAGCCGGCGACCCGTGTAGTCGTCATGTTCATGAAAGATGGCTTTGTAGTTGGGGGACGCGTTGAACCCGGGTCCCTTGTAGATTTTAATGGAAGAAATAATATCTTGGGCACCAATCTCTGCAGTGTTCGGGATCGATTCAACAAGCGTAACCTTGCGTCCATGAAAGTTTACATGTTCAAAGACTTCAACGACAAGCCTCGGCATGTTGGTCATAACTCGCTCCTTGTTTTCAGGCATAACTTCCAAACGAGATTGCAAGTTTAATTAAAATATCATTAGCAGAAGCGGTTTGTCAAGTGAAAACTTTCAATTTTCTTGAATATCTGGAAAGAATATGATAAAGTATAGGGTAAGAGTTTGGGAAAGAACGCTTTAGCAGTGTAAGATGGAGGAGCTGTGATGTCTTACAAAAGAGTAGTTCTTATTTTTGCGATCACAATTATCAGCATCGCATTAGTATATTTTTTGGTCCAGATGGAGCAAGCGGTGAGAAAAGAAGCGGGAGCATCACGTCCCGTCGCGCTACCGTATAATTGGATCGGGAGCATAACGCAATCACAAATAGCGGAACCCTCTGGTATCACCTACCATCCGACTCGACGGAGTCTATTCCTTGCTGACGATTCAGGGAGCGTCCATGAGGTAAGTTTGGAAGGCAGGCTCATTCAGTCGAAAGGATTAAACGAACGGGATATTGAGGGAATTACCGTGAATCCGGATACGGGTTTACTTTACGCCGCTGTGGAAGACGACGAAGCGATCCTTGAGCTTGACCCAAAAGATCTCGCCATTCAAAGGGAATTTAGAATCGGCAGGAATTATAAAGGCGAACAACTCTTGAGAAAAGGAGGCATGGGCATTGAAGCGATCGCTTTCGTGCCAGATGCTTCACACCCGGAAGGGGGCACGTTTTGGGTCGGTAATCAATCCTTTAGTCTCAAACCGAAAGATGAGCCCTCGGTCGTGTGCGAAGTCGTTGTGCCCCTGCGTTCCGCAACAGCGAAACAGGCAGACGGCACGATTATCCGCGCATACAAAATGGACTTCATTGACATTTCAGGATTGGCTTACGATACGCAAGGCGATTTTCTGGTATTAATCAGCGATACAACAAACCTCTTGGTGGAACTTAAACGGGAAGGCACGATTCTAAGACAATATCTCTTACCCGGTGACGAACAGGAAGGAATTGTGTTAGATGGACTCGGTTATATGTACCTCGCACAGGAGAACGGGAAAATTATCAAATTGGCGGATCGGCGGCTCCGGTGAATGAAGATACCTCAGTTTCTTGATACTTCTAATTCACTGTTCTCTTCTCTGTCGTTTTCTGCTGCAGTGCTTTCAAGGCGCAACACAGTAACCCCCGGCACTAAATCTAATACCAGGTTGATGGATGCGTACTGTTCTGCGGTATGACCACAGTCGTCGCGCCACAGAATCTGGACGTTTCCTTCATCATAGAGAATCCCATCGGCGAGTCTCTTACCATCGGCATTTTCTAATTGGAAATATCTGCGGCGTTTTGCATCCATGATGTTTGTGGGTATACCAAAGGGGTGAGGTATAGAACCTCACCTTGAGAGAAATAAATCGAAAAGGCTATTCAAGCGAGACAAAATCAGCATCTACACCGTGCGGAATAATCCCAGCAATAGTGCCACGGTGAAGCAATTCCCGCACGCCTGCTCTACCCTTTTCTCCGTAATCAAGCGTGTAGTCATTGACGTACATCCCTACAAATTTATCGGCGAGCGCGGTTTCCATATCGCGTGCGTAAGTCATTGCGTATGCTAACCCGCGTTCTCGGTGTTCCAATGAGTACTGGATGCTCTGCTTGAGTAATGCTGTTATCTCACGAATTTTTGGGGTGCCGAGGTTACGACGAATTACATTCGCCCCGAGAGGCAACGGGAGTCCTGTTTCCTCATACCACCACTCGCCCAAGTCGATGACTTTGTGAAGTCCTTCGCGTGCGTAGGTTAATTGTCCTTCATGAATAATGAGTCCGGCATCGACTTCATCCTGTTGGACGGCGTCTAATATTTTATCGAAGGGACGGGTCTCTGCCTCAAAATCTGGTTGAAAGAGGCTAAGTGTGAGATAGGCGGTCGTCATTTTGCCGGGAATAGCGATCCGTTTGCCTGCAAGTGTGTCTATGGGTGTCTTGGAAACAACGAGGGGTCCGTATTGATCGCCGATACTCGCCCCACAAGGCATGAACACATAATCCTTCGCGACGTAAGCGTAGGCGTGAACAGAGATTGCCGTAACCTCAAGTTCAGCGGCAAGTGCGCGTTGATTCAGGGTTTCAATGTCTTCAATGACATGAACAATCTCATAGGGATCCGTCGGGATTAACCCTTTGGCGAGCGCGTAGAACATGAAAGCATCATCGGAATCTGGGCTGTGCCCAATCCGAATTTTTTCTCTCTGTGACATAGTCTTCCTTTTTAATATCGGATTGTAGTTTTTCTTCGGATAGTAATATAATCAAAATGCCTAAATATCTTTATCTCACAGCCACCCCAGATGGACTCACAGAATTAGTGCGTGCGGAATGCGTTGCACTGACAGGATCTGCGCCAAATACAGATGGCATCGCGATTTCAGACAGGCGTGTTGATGTCCGTCGAGGCGCGTATCTCAAGAGTTGCAGCGAAATCCTTTTTGAAACGAGCAGTCTCACTGAACTCTGCGCGAAGATCAGTGCGAGGGGTTTACATGCGGACGAGTTTCGGGTTTCTGTCGTAAAAAAGCCGCGCAACCTAAAAGTAAACTCTATGACACTCGCGCGGGACATCGGTACTACTATCGGTGGTAGTGCGAATTTATGCCAGCCGCAGACGACTTTCCTAACGGTTGTGACGGCTGATAAAATGTGGTTCGGGCAACTCCTTTCTGAGTCTGATGGGATCTGGCTTGCCCATAATCAACGTCCTTACGTGACCTCAAGTTCGCTACCTGCTCGGCTTGCGTGTGTGCTCGTCAATTTAGTAGCGCACTCGGGGGAACGTCTGCTTGACCCGTGCTGTGGAACTGGCACCATTGTGATGGCTGCCGCACATAGCGGTATCTACGCAACGGGGTACGATGTCAACCCGCGCATGATAGGCGCGACCACGAAAAATCTGCAGCATTTCGAACTCTCAGCAGACGTAACACTCGGTGATGCGAGACACATCGATGGACAGTATGACGCCATTGCAACAGACCTGCCCTACGGCATTAATCTCGTCAGAGATAGCACGCAAGAGATAGAAATTTTGTCAAATTTACGAACATGCGCGCCGAAAGCCGCATTCATCGACCTTCGGGATCTCAGTAAAACACTGACCGACCTTGGTTACCAGATTGAGACTGTTCTATCAGTTCCAAAGTTGAGCATTGTCCGGCGTATTTTCATCACATCTGTCGTCGCATAAAGGACCGTCTATAGTATCCGAACTTCGGGCAACTGGAACGAACTTGGATTCAATAGTCCTCAATGTTATCGTAAAAATTCGTTTCTGGCAAGTACTCATCTTCGTTGAGTTCTTCCTCTTCATGTACCTCGTATTCTCTCCGACTCAGAAGTGTGTCTATTTCATTTGGGTTCTCAAGCCGAAATTTACAAATCCATCCATCTCCCTCTGGAAAGCGATTCAGAAGCTCAATGTCATCGTCGAGAGCCGCGTTGATTTCGTAAATTTCACCTGTCACAGGCGCATAAATATAGAAGTTTCTCCCCTCTGATGTTTCAACGCGTCCGATAATTTCGCCCTGTTCGTATTCGCCGAGAACTGGTAACTCTATGAAAATAACACTGCTGTAGATCTCTTGGATCCGCTCTGTGATTCCAACATTACACTCCCTTGAATTGAGAAATTCAATCCATTCGTGAGTCGTTGTGTATTTTATCTCAATGTTTTCCATCGTCAACCTCCTCACATCAGATATGATAGGTGCTATCACTTAACGATTCCAAGACCTTCGGGTTTCGCTTGGAAGGGTTCGACTGCGTTTTGCCGATTGCTAAAAGGCTTGTCCGATTGAAAAAGCATACACGGCTTTGCCTTGCACGATGTGGATGCGTTCTTCATCTACCACGACAGGTGTAAATTGCGGTGTATATGCTGCGTTGAGGATGATGTTTCCGAGTCTGAAACCGATCCCGAAGCAGAGTCCTTCTGCTTTCCAGAGCCGTTCTTCCGTTTCAAATGAAGCGTCTTGCAAAAGGAACACTGATGTGTAGCGCTTTTGTATGTCTCTGAGGTAGCCAATTCTAATCCCAAGCCGGTAACGATACCACGCTTCAGCCCCTATATTTATTCGAATACCATCGCGGAAAGGGGGATGTGCGTCTAAACCGACTCTCAAAGCCATGTCCGATATTTCGCGCTGGTATGCGATACCGGTTACAATCGTGCGCTCCATTGTATCTGGAATAGACGGGTCAGAGAAGGAGAGTCCGTTGCTCAAATTTTGAACGACAGCACCTATCTGAATTGACTCTCCAACCTGCTGGATAATACCGACATTATAGGCGTATCCGTGCCCGAGGTCCTCCTTGCCATTCGTGTCAATTGCCTTAGAGCGCAACCATTTTGTGTCAACACCCACAATTGTCCCACCGAACAGATTTACGCCGTAACTGAGCCCGATCGCGAGGTTATTTTCAGGAAAATTGTTAAGAGCCTTTCCAAGATAGTCTACTCGACGGAACGCACCGGCTTGTTCAAAAGCGAGTGCCAATCCAAGTGCCCCGAATTTTCCCATTGGAAACGCCCAATTTAAAGTTTCAACACCCGACGAGTATTGCTCGTACCGACTATAATCCTCATAATTGGCATTGAGGTTCGGTTTGGAAAGCAGGGCGATCGTGCGTGGGAAACGGGTCGCGTGAATAACGAAACGGTTTCCCGTTGGCTCACTGACACCTGCAGGGTTACTCCCTAAGGCGTGTGCCCCGCGGGTTGCGCCGACGAAACTTCCTCCCATCCCATAATGTTCCGCGCCAAGCAACTGTTTGAGGAATCCATCTGCGGATGCTCTGGTGTTTGACATGGAGGCGGTACTACTGAAAACAAAAGAGAAGCTTACCATGCAGGATAGGACAGTCGCGATACAATTTTGGACGTATTTCACTTCTTACCTCATGGAACAGAGTGTAACTTGTGCTACAGCGTAGTCATTTGTGTGTGACATAGAGACGAACGCTGCACTAATATTGCATTTCTGTGCGTAGCGTTGCACTTCGCCGTGTAGGATGAGTTCCGGTTTTCCGATTGTATTCGCCCGAATTTCTACGTCTTGCCACCGCATTCCTGTGGTCAAGCCTGTGCCGAGAGCCTTGAGGGTTGCCTCTTTCGCAGCAAAACGAGCGGCAAGCCGCCAGTACCGAGAGGGGGCATCTCCGCAATAAGCGAGTTCCTGCTGTGTATACACCCGTTGTTCAAAACGGGGTCCCCACCGGCGAGACGCATCTCGGATCCGTTCAACTTCAACAATATCAATGCCGATTCCCTGAATTTTTTGCTGGTGCATCAGATTATCTATAGAGGGCATCCGTTATTCGCGCAGCACGAACGTTTGCTTTGACATCGTGGACACGCACAATGTCCGCGCCGTGTGCGATCGCCCAACACACTGTCGCGGTTGTTCCTTCAACGCGCTCGGTTACAGGGAGGTTTAAAATGTTACCGATAAATGATTTCCGTGAAGTCCCAATGAGCAGCGGTTTGTGTAACCTTCGGAATTCCGAAAGACGTTTTAGGATTTCAAGGTTGTGTTTTGTCGTTTTGCCAAATCCGATGCCTGGGTCGATAATGATGCGATCAGGCGTAATCCCTTCGGATTCAGCTGTCTCGATACTTTTCTGAAGTGAATCACAAATTTCACTAACGATGTCGTTATACTCAGGTGCGTGTTGCATCGTGCGCGGTGTGCCTTTCATGTGCATCAGAATGAGTCCCGCTTCCATTTCTGATACAACCGCTGCCATTGTGGGGTCCCCGCGTAACGCCGTGATGTCATTGATGAGATGGGCACCGGCTTCAAGCGCGCACCGCGCCACTTCAGCTTTATATGTGTCAACGGAAAGAAGAACATCAACGGTGCCAGCAATAGCGCGAATGACGGGTAGGATTCGCGCCAATTCTTCATGGGTAGACACCGGGGATGCCCCAGGGCGGGATGATTCTCCTCCAATATCAATAAGGGTCGCACCTTCCGCCACCATCAGTTCGGCATGTGTGACCGCCTGTTCGACATCAAGATAGCACCCGCCGTCCGAAAAAGAGTCGGGTGTGACGTTCAAGATGCCCATTACATGTGTATGTAAACCTAAAGTGAGCGATTTGCCGCGACAGTTCATACGATCGGTTTCGCGGGGAGTTGTGGCCGGGGTCCGAGAATCTCGTCAATCTCTTCGGTAACAAGCGTTTCCCGTTCTAAAAGGGCATCTGCGAGTAACTTTAAACCTTCAAGATTGGTTTCCAAGATTTCCCGTGCTTTATTATAGCACTCTGTTACAATGTCATGGACCGCCTTGTCGATTTCAATGGCAGTTTTTTCACTATAATCCTGATGGACACTTAATTCTTTACCGAGAAAGACCTGTTCGTCGCGTTTACCGTAGGTAAGAGGTCCCATATGGCTCATACCCCATTGCGTAACCATTCGGCGTGCGAGACTCGTGGCTTGCTCAAAATCGTTTTGGGCACCGGTGGTTTGTTCACCAAATATAATTTCCTCAGCCACTCTACCGCCGAGGGCAAAAATGATATGCGCCAAGAGACGTTTTTTGCTCATATTATGCCGTTCTTCGAGAGGGAGTTTCGCTGTTACACCGAGGGCTCTACCCCGTGGAACGATCGTGCACTTGTAGTTTGGGTCACTTTCTGGGACAAAGTGTAGCATAAGGGCGTGTCCTGCTTCGTGATAAGCCGTAACCCGTCTCTCTTCGTCGCTAATGACGAGGCTACGCCGTTCTGGACCCATAAGCACGCGATCTTTGGCTTCGTCAAAGCACATCATGTCAATTTCTTCTTTGTCACACCTTGCGGCAAGGAGCGCGGCTTCATTTGCCATATTCTCAAGGTCTGCGCCGGAGAAGCCCGGGGTTGCCTTCGCTAAGATTTCCAAATTGACGTTTTCAGCGAGTTTATAAGGGGTTTTCGTATGGACCTTGAGGATTGCTTCCCTACCCCGAACGTCCGGCAAGTCAACAACAATCTGTCGGTCAAATCGGCCTGGACGCAGGAGCGCTGGATCTAAAACGTCGGGTCGGTTTGTCGCCGCAATGAGAATGACACCTTCAGATGCTTCAAATCCCTGCATCTCAACGAGTAGTTGATTTAAGGTTTGTTCACGCTCATCGTGTCCGCCACCGATACCCGCGCCACGGTGTCTACCCACAGCATCTAATTCATCAATAAAAATAATACAGGGTGCGTTCTTCTTTCCAGTTTCAAACAGGTCTCTCACCCGGGACGCCCCTACCCCCACGAACATTTCGACGAAATCGGAACCGCTAATGCTATAGAACGGCACGTCTGCTTCACCTGCGACGGCTTGCGCAAGCATGGTCTTTCCAGTGCCGGGCGGTCCCATGAGGAGCACCCCTTTCGGAATTTTACCCCCGAGTCGCTCAAATTTTTTGGGGGCTTTCAGAAATTCGATGACCTCCTCAAGGGCTTCTTTCGCTTCATCGACACCCGCGACATCCTCAAATGTCACTTTGGTTTGGTTTTCGGAGTGGAGTCTGGCACGGCTTTTACCAAAGGACAGGGCCCGATTCCCGCTGCCTTGCATCTGACGCGACAGGAAGATCATCAATCCTAAAAAAATGAGGAGCGGGACAACGGTCGTCCCGAAAATCAGCAAACCTTGCGGAAATTTAGAGGGGGGCTTGACATTATAATTAATCTCAAACTCGTCAAGTTTTGCTTGGATGTCATAATCATCGATCGCATCGCGGCTTGCTCTAAATTCGCCCTGCCATTTTGGGGGGAGGTGTGTTTCTTGCTCTTCAGGATCCACGCTCTGCAGAATTTCTTCGCGGATTTGGGGAAGTCTGTTTTTATTGAACTGTCCTTCAACCCATTCTTCATCTAAAACCAGATACCCTTCAAACAGGGATGAACCGCGTGTTATGTATTGATGAAAATCAGAGGTCGCAAGTTGATAAACTGGATCTCTGCGGTTGAATAGCTGATAAATGCCGAGGACAACGAGTCCGGCAACAACTACCCACCAAATCACCATGCTTCTTGTATTTTTATTCACAACCGATTGCCTCTCTGTTAAATTCTGAGCACTGACAAAAAATTAATTTCAAAACGTATTAGTTTATCAAAAGCTGTTTAGTTTAAAAGTATAACAGATTTTTTTTCAAATTTCAACTGAATTTAAAAAAATCGTCTATTTCTGAATCACAAATAGGTGATATAGCAATTTTAAGTGGATAAATAATTGCAATTAAGATATACTATGAATTATGAAGAAATGGCAAATAGGTGCAACAAAATATTTAGAACGGCGTTCGGATGTTTACGAGATGATCCGGCGCGATCGTAATAAAATAGATTAAAAACTACCATATAAAGCGTAAGATAGCGTGCCTTGAAATTCAACCGGACATAAAATCCAACCCTACAGGCTATCCTGGAAAGGAGGAATTTATGAATTTTAACAGACAAATACTTGCGACAATTATTCTTTTGCTGGCTTTGGTGCCTCATGCATTAGGACATGTTACAGGGAGAAACCTTCAAAATTTTCAATATAACGCCGACCTCGCACCGGTCGCGCCTATCGTAGATGGATACCTTGACGATCCGGCGTGGGAAAAGGTGATTCCGGGTAAATTGGAGCAAGACTTAATTAGCGGGGAACGCAGGGGCGAATCTCCTGATTTTACGGGAACCTTCGCAGCAGTGTGGCGAAACGGTTTCCTGTATGTAGCTATTAAAATAATAGACGATCAACTCGAAAACCGACAAGCAAAACTGCTGCGTGAGGATCATCTTATCCTTTACGTAGATCCACATCATTCGGGTCGCGCAGACGATCTCTACCGTTTTGAGATCCCAATTGAAAAAGACATGGGCACGTTAAAATCGCCCCTGACGCGAGTCGCATGGGGAAACGATGGGCAGACATGTGAGTTGAGCTTCCGTATTGATAACTTGGCGAGGAAGGGCAATAGTATAGGATTCCTCATTGCCTACAACGATGTCGATAGCGGGAACCTTCGGCAGGAAATTGCTTGGGCTCCAGAAGGTTACACTATGGAGGAGAATGCTTACCTTCCCGATCTCGTTTTCACTGCGAGGATTGAACCGACTCGACAACAAAAATTAATCCAGTGGGGACATATCAAACGTCTCTATTAGTTTGCAACCGTAGGGGGAGGTGTGAAATCTCAACCTACGGTCAAATAAACACTACCATATAGCACTGGAGAATTCGTGTATTATATCGGTAAAACCTTGGAACTGATGGGCATTGCCTGCTTAGGTGCCGGCCTCTACTTAGGGTGTTTCAATCCGTATGGCTACAGTGAATCCAAAGCGATGGGCGTTGAGATGGGTTTCTTAACACTCGGGGTTTTGGTTTTTTTTGTTGGAAGACTCATTGAAAAACGTCAGTGAGGATTAACAATTAAAACAGGCAATACACATTGGAGGGTTAGAAGATAAGAAATAGGGTAGTGCTTCCAGCCTTCCTGCGCTGCCCGCTCCTCAAAATCTAACAGGGAAGTATGCAGATAACAACCAATATCTCGCAAGATATTATTGCACGCTGCCACCAACGGCATGAGAATCCTCTTAAGCAACGGAAAACGGCTGTAACACCGCTGCCTTACGAAGGGATGCCTTACCAATTCACAGTCCATTGTGCGCACAGATATCCTGTGCTGCTGCAAGACTTGGAAGCGGCAGGCATTTCCTTTATGCCGATGGGGCGTGCGCCTGAAACCGACCGTCCCCCGCGCTCTTTTGGAGGTGAACGGTTCTTGAGACGTCAACAGGCGATAGACTGGGCTCTCATCCAATGGCGCAGGTCGTGGGGAATTCAAGTATATACAGGCATCCCTTCGGAACGCGATGGCGCGCTTTGGCACGACCTCGACTTTAAATATGAAGCCATCTGTGCTGCCCCTGATGCCGTTCTTGCTTGCGTTCAGGCACTTGTTAATGCCGTCGCAAATCCGTTGTTAACATTGACAAAGTCCGGTGGGTTGCGCTTTTCTTGCAGGATACCCGGGTACCTGCACCCGAGTACCAAGCAGGCCCGGGTGTATGTCTATAAAGGGAGTCCGTCAGCAGAGAATCCCGACCACTACGATGCGTATCTTGAGATTTTGGGCGAGAAAGGATACAATTCCTGGGATGGGCGTTATGAAATCCTCCTCGGAAATTTGTTAGATCCACCTGTGATTTCTAAAGAGGTTCTCTTTGCACTTATTGATCCCCTTCGCGCGAAGCTTCACGAACCGGTTTCCCAAACTTTGCAACGCACGGAGAGCATCCTCGATGCCCCCTACTCTCTGGGGTCGGGTAAACTTGATCTCGCCAAAGAGGCGTTTTTCAAACGTGGGTTTTCTTATCTCAGACAAGACGAGGGTGTTTACTATTGGCACCAACACGGGGATGAGAGTAGCAACACAGAGGTATCCTTGTGGGAGAACGAAGAGGGCGTGTGGGTGTGTGCATCTACATCGGATACAGGGTTACCTATGGAGGAAACGCTCATCACAGATGTCTGGAAGGATACTGGTATCCTACCACCGATTCCCAAGACAGGGCTTCCTATAGATGATAGGGTGCCTGCCATTCGCGAAGGCACACTCAGCCCACTATCACTCAAACGTCTACGTCCGGTGTTACACAAGTCGCAACTTACGGAAAAGGTTGATGAAACGCCAGAAGAAATTAGCACTCAGGTGCAGCGGGCTTTCGATAGAAACGCGCGTGTTCTTGGATTTGTGCTCTGGGCAGACGCAGAGGAAACCTATGCAGCAGAAACGATGTTGCGTAAGCGTAAGGCTCTCTGTTTAAGAGTGCCGAGGGGTGAATTGGTGTCAGCAGCAGCGCAATTTCTGCAAAACCGAGATGCGGGATCGGTGGCACAGTGGCGGGATCGGATGTATCTCTGGGATCAGGTGAAAGATATCCCCGTCGACGTGCGCATGGCGACTCCCTTTCAACACGGAAATGTCTGCGAGGATCCGGAGCGCTGCGAAGCTATTGAAAAAAAGGGTGGAGATCCGAATGAAATTATTTGTCCACAATGTCCCGTCTATACGGCATGTCGCGAACGTGGCTATCTATCGCAACCGTCCACCCTGCAAACGACTAACTTACAAATATCAAAGAGTATTCGACTCTTTTCGGACCCACAATTTAAAAAAATAGCCGACCAACTTCTTGAAGCACCCGATGGAACACAATCCCTTTGTATCATCAATACCGTCAGAGAGGATCACCTGTTTCCCAGATGCAAACTGCCTAAAACCACACTGAAGGAATGGATTGTCAATTGGCAAGGGAGTGCCTTAGGTAACTTTGCGATAGCCCTACTGAATGCAGGAGAAATTAGAGAGATATCCCACGAGAACTCTGTCAAACGCCTCCGAGCCGTAGTCGAGACGTTTGAATGGCTGGCAGAAGAACTCATCCAACAGATGTGCCACATCAATATACCGGCGAGAGTGGTCGCACGCGGGGCTGTTGACGCGGAGACCGGTGCGGAATTAGCACGTTTTACCATTGAGTTTGAGCAGGGAACCTCTGCTTATATTCCTGTGGACGCTGCGGCTGCGGATAGACTGGCGGCGGAAGGATTGCCCTTTTTTCGACTCGATGCTTTTGTGCCTAATGAAGATATGAGAATCCTGATGTCAATCGCGGATGCTGTCAGGTTAGGCATTTTAGATGCCGCAACTGTTGAAAGCATTCACGAATTTCCAGCGGTTTGCGTGGATCCACGCTGGACGTTTTGGCATCAACTCAAGCGTTTCTTTACACATTACCCGCGGGACGCTGATGCACCGATGCAATGGGAGAACGAAGCCCTACAGTTCCGGGTGCCACCAGTGCTGCATCCGAGCGTCAAATCCCTTTTGGTTAATACACCGGTGCTCTACGGTGAACATTTACGTCGGATATTTTTGGACACGGAAACCGAGATCCTTCGCCCGGCACCGATAGCATGGGCGCCTGGAAACCAGGTCTTTCAGATTCGAACCGGTATTTATCCACGGGAGACAATTTTAGACTTCAATGGCACTTGGGACGTTATGGGAATGTCTGAAACAGGGCAGCAGATTTTTTCCAGAATTCAAGCTGAAATAGAAAGGTATCCGAATATTAAGCATGGGGTTATAACCCATATTTATGCAATTGAGCAGCTGAAGCCTATCGCGAAAAAGGGAAATGTCTCTTTCTTAACGGGTTTCCAAGAGGTGGAAGGATTGGAAACTGCTTTTCAAGAGGCACAGGTCATTTGGATAGTTGGCATGCCGGAAATGGGAGCAGGTGCCATTTTGAATCGCACGCAAATCCTGTTTGGAAACGACAAGGAGCCCCTCTCTTATGAAATGGAACCTGAGACCTACCGTTACGAAGATGAACGCGTCCAGAGCGTTCATGAAAAAGAGGTCACCCGCATATTCACAGAGATTATAGGGCTAACGCAGTTCAACCATTTGGCGAACAAGAAAGTTATGTTGATTACGGGGTTGCGAATTCCTGAGATTACCGACAGACCTGAAACCCTCCTTTTTGACTGGGAAGACTTTGATGTCGCCGGTGGGTTGGACAAACTCGCTGAGGTGATAGCGACACGTCAACGTTTTGAGACCGAAAGCGGCACTCTGACGGTTGAATCCAGCAGAGCAGAGGTAGAGCGGGTTCTGGGGTGTTCCCCAAGGCAGGCGAACCGCATATTACAAAGGATGCGGGGTGGGAAGCCACGTGTGACTTTCCGCGAGCAAATACTTGAACTTCTCGCCGATGGTGAGAAAACGACGCCGGAATTTGCGGAGGCGATTCGCGGACACCCCAAAGCCATAAATACAGAACTCACGCGCCTTGTTGGGATGGAGGTAATTGTAAAGGTGCGACGGGGTGTTTATAGGCTCCCAGAGGAGTAGCACAGAAGCATGCTGACATGGGTTCCCATCATAGACGAATAATCGCAATACCTTGTTCGCCTGCGACCGAATAGAGCAGCCACGTTTTTCCATCCTCACAATAGATCGCTGGATCGCGAAGTTCATGTACGCGTTCGCGATCCAACCCACCTGTCGAGGGTCTAATCGGTAAATCCACACCCTCAAAATCATATTTTGGCGCGATGACCTCTATTGGCGCAGATGGATCCCAATCGTTCCAGTCGTCTGTCAACTGCACGGTGCTTTTACGGATCCGTTCTGGACTATCGCCGTAAAGTGAGTAATAGACCGTCAGAGTATCGCCTTCAAGGTGGTTTGCTGTGTGTCGCGGGAAACCCGTGTTGTCCTCAGCCGATTTACGTGGAAAGAGGGGGGTATCCCGCTGAATGAAGCCTGCTGTCCATTCCGGTGTTTCCGCACGGCTTATCCAGCCATGATATGTCGCGTAGGGGTGTCCCTTCCACCAAAAGACGCGAAAATAGGCACTGTTTCGCCTGTCCATTGTATCTGCGGTTGTGTAATTCACACCGTCGGTAGAGGTTGCCCAACTACTTACTTGTCCACCCCGGGGATTGCCGTGGAAGTACATGAAAAAGCGCCGATTCTCTGCGTCTATGTGTACATCCGGCGAAGCGATGTGGTCACACCCCCGAAAAACAGTGTCATCACGATGCAAGACACCGGGGCGATAGATGGTGTAGGGTCCTTCGATAGCATCGGCATACGCCAGTCGGATATAAGCACCGCGATGATGTGCGAAGTAGAGATAGTATTTTCCCAGCGGATTTTTTACCCATTCTGGCACGCGAACGAGTGAGGGACCATTGATATTCGAGAAACCGTGTTCCCTATCAATCTGAGGCATGTCGGGATGGATGAGCAGTGTTCGTTCCATATTTTCCTTTCTGTGGTTTCTTAGTCGTGGGTCTGAAACCGGTATATCTCTTGTGCGTCTTCAGACATGTCGTTCCATATCTCTTTTGGAATCCGTGCACCGAAGATTCCCGGAGCGTTGGGGGAATGATGAAACCGTCGAAAATAGACGAGTGCAAGCATGTGCCGGACAGTATCCTTTGTCCGATTCGGCATTGCCCGATGCCAGCATCGCATATCCCGCACAACGACTGAACCGGCAGGCATCTCTAACTGAAATGATGGGTAATTTGCCGCCCGCTCTTCCTCACACACATTGTAAGGTGTATTGCGTACCGCCTCATCATCAACAATAAGATGTGAACCCGGCCACACCTCTGTTGCGCCGTTCTCTACTGTGAAATCAACAAGCGGAATGTTAACGACAATCGTTGAAACCGGTAGAGCAAACGGCAGTTCAGGGAAGAGTTGTCCCGAATCCCGATGAATCCATTGGATGTCGTTACCCGGACGAGTTGAGTTACAACCGTAAGGCAGATAGGCGAACACTTGTTCGCCCATTGCGGCTTTCAGAATCGGCATTGCGAACGGATTATCAATGATACGGGCATCCATGAACGGCATTTTCAGCATTGGGTTTTCGCCGTTCTGTCCCTCTTCTTCGTTCTGGAGGACGTTTTCCATAGCAACATTGAGATCCGCTATCCAATCGCGTGGAAGCACGCTTTCGATGACGACCAATCCTGCCTCGCGCAACAGACGCTCACCTGCCTCGACGCTTTCTGGTGTGAGTTTGTTTTCAGCACGTTCCTGATCGGAGATTTCCAGTTTCGGAATGTTTATTGTTCGTCCTGTGGTTTCCATGTGCTACACCTGCCCTTCTATTGGGTTTTGAGGCAGTAGAGATCATCTGCTCTGCCTCCTATTTCCTGAAAGTATAACATAAAATGGCAAGTCAGTCAAAATTCATCGCTACAGCGAAGGGTAAACCGATCTGAATGAGAAAAAATTGTTGTCTTCTCCCACAAATTCGTATAAAATAAAGCAAACTTTCAAGCTGCACCTGATTAGAGTTAGTTTCAGAATCACATTTATAGGTAAAGGAGCGTGTGATGACACCTGAAGTCGCTATACAAAAGCGGGAACAAATGATCGAAGAGGGGTTCTGTGTTGTTGATGATGTTCTGACAGAGGAATTTCTACAGGAACTCCGAGACGAATCGGAACGACTGATCGCAGGACACGTAGAACCGGAAGATGTTATCTATCAAGGACAGCACGTCAACGTCCGCGGTGAGGATAACGCGCATATTCAAAAATTGCTGGAGTGGCAACCTTCACGTGACGCACTCGAACAGATCGGATTTGGCGATTTTGTATCATCGGGTGGAATCATTATTCTGACGAAGGAATCCGGGGGACCCCCGCTCTATTGGCATCAAGATTGGATGCGCTGGAACGATCCACTGAGTTGCGCCCCGTGGCCACAAACGATTTTCCTTAACTATTATCTTACAGATACGAATCGGGAAAATGGTTGTTTAAAGGTTATTCCGGGCACACACCGTAAGCGTATCGATTTACACGACATATTGGTGCCGGCACATGAGCAGGGGGCGCGGTTTATTGATGAAGATCATCCCATCATGTTCAGTGATCACCCGAATCAAGTGGATATCTGTGCGAAAGCCGGGTCGTTGGTAATGGCGGATGCGCGCATTTTACACTCCGCCCACAGAAACTTTACCGACGTTCGACGCACCCTAATCCTCGCATGGCATAGCCGTCCGAATACTGTGCCAGACTATTGGGATAGAGAAATACCGGAGGTCGTTGCGAGTCGCGACGAAGACGCAAATTATCCGATGTCTCGTATTCCGGGTGATTTCTTACAGCCATAACACGGCGCGATATCTTTAAGATAGGGAGCGGCAATGATTCCGATTGACCTTTCCGATAAAGTAGCAGTAATTACAGGCGGTTCAGGCGCGTTAGGACGCGTGATGGTGAGGACCTTGGCGGAAGCGGGCGCGGATATTGCGATCTGCTACTACCGGGACCAAGCAACGGCACGACTTCTGCAAGACGAAATCATCGCCAGAGGTGTCCGAGCAGCCGTGGTGCAAGCGGATGTCACGGATCAGGAGTCGATAAATGCTATGCGTGATGCTGTCTCAGAGCAACTCGGTGCGGCAGACATCATCGTCAATAATGCCGTCATTCAGTATAACTGGACTTCGGTTTTAGAACAGCCCGCTGAAGACTACGAAAGCCAATTCCAGTCTTGTGTTCTGCACAATGTATACATGGCACAAGCGTTTGTCCCTGCGATGATCGAATCGGGATGGGGACGCGTTGTCAGCATTAATACGGAGTGTTCAATGCAAAACTTTGAGAGGCAGAGCGCCTACACATCGGGAAAGCGAGGTATGGACGGAGTCTTGCGAGTGCTCGCCAAAGAGGTCGGTGCACAGGGTGTCACTGTCAACCAAGTTGCGCCGGGATGGACGGTCAGTGAAAAGAGTGAAGCCAGCGCGTCCGATGAACATTATTGGCGTAAGGTGCCAATGCAACGGCGTGGAACTGCCCAAGAAATTGCCAACACTGTGCTTTTCCTCGTGTCAGACCTCGCGAGTTACATCACAGGTGCGTATATCCCTGTGTGTGGTGGGAATGTGATGCCGACAATTTGAAAAATTCACTCTGGATGCACTACTATTCCCTATGTTAAGGATAAACCGTGGAACTAAAAGTTTGTGCTCTCGGAATCTTGTTCAGGAACGGAAAAATTCTGTTGGGCAAAAGGGATAAACACCGAACTTCGTATCCGGATGTTTGGGACATGATCGGTGGACACTGCGAAAATGATGAAACACTGGGACAGACACTCATCAGGGAACTGCAAGAAGAAATTGGTGTTACGCCAATTCAGTTTGAACACATTTCAACCCTATATGATTCTAATAATGATCACACCTACCATGTATTTGTCGTGACGGATTGGAAAGGTGAACCAGAGTGTCTGCAACCAGAGGAGCACTCAATGATCGGATGGTTTGGAATTAAGGAAGCATTAAAATTGGATCTTGCTTTACCTGTATATTGCAAATTATTCATAAGTCTTGAAGACCGCTGATGAATCGAGGGAAATATGGAACGACATACACTCGAGTACGAAGTACTAAACGACCACAATCCAGATGCGGAATCCGGGGGACACTGGGAAATTGACGTGCACGCGAGTCCCGAAGAATTGCAGGCGTTCGCCGAAACCGGATATCTCGTTCGGGAAGGGCTCTTTCAAGGCGTGGTACTCCAAAAATTGCGGGATGCTCTCGATCGTTTGGAGGAACGTGAGTGGGAAAAGCGAGACAGTGCGATGGCTGGTAAACGGGGGTGGGGCTTCATTCCGCGTCATCTCATGGACAAAGATGAAGCATTCCTTGATCTCTTAAAATTTCAACCGACTTTATCAATTGCCCGTGCGATGATGGGACCGCTTGTGCGGTTGCGAGGCCTGAGCGCACGCATTACTTATCCCGGTGAGGATCGGGAGCACCAAACGCCGTGGCATCAACATCTACGTGTCGTATCTAACCCATTACCGCCGTGGTTTTCACGTCCACACTGTATCGATTGCCTCATCTATCTGGATGATCTGAACGAAGATACTGGCGCTGTCGCAGTCGTCCCTGGATCGCATGATTGGTTGGACAAGGCAACACCGAATAGTTACGAATCCGTGGAGGGTGAAGTCGAACTACGAGTGAAAGCGGGGGGCGGCGTGCTAATCCACGGCAATCTCTGGCATCGGGGCTTACCAACGCTAAACGCCAAGCGGAGAATGTTAATTTTAAGCTATACACCGACATGGCTCCGGAAATCGCCCCACGGTGGCGCACAACCCGAAGATGGGTTAACCCACACTTTCCTTAAAGAGGCAGATTTGGAAGAACGGATGCTGTTAGGTGTCGGGGGATATTCCTAAACCACAACTTGTCAGTAGCAACCGAATATTCTTTGTTAGGACTTACGCACTTCCGCGGTAGGTGCGGTTTCTAACCGCACCGATTGCGTCATATAAACCTAATTCTTTGAATTTGCGTAAGTCCTGCTTTCTCTTAAAACAGGAGATCGGATCCAACGGGTTTGACGATCTGACTAAAGACAGGAAAAAATTGTTGTTTTTTTATTTTTTTTATTGTATATTGCAATCAGTTTGAGATTAAATGAGCGTCTCAAATTGTATAGGATCGGACAATGTTAGCCCCATGAGAACCTCTTTTTAGCACTTTGATCTGTGGCAGGATAGAAGCACACTAAAGATGTTCCCATGGCTTTGAAAGCAACTTATAGGCGTTTATACCCTTTTAGGAGCAACTTGGGGTATTGCAACCGTAACTTGGTGCGTTCCCAAGGAGGCATTCCTATGTCGCTTTCACTTATTTAGTCAAATCTATTCGGGGAAAGTTCGCCATTTTCGCCTTTTGAAACATGAACGGTTTTAACAGCATACACTCATGACGTGTATCTCTTATTACAAAAGGAGACTTCCAATGAAAACTGCTCTTACGTTCAGCTTAGTGATGTCAATCCTAATTTTGATGGGACCGGTGTTGATGACCCATGCCCAAGTAGTCAAAGAGGATGATCTCATCATCTACTACAGTTTCAACAAAGACACCCTCAAGGGTGACGATGTGCTTGATGTGTCCGGTAACGGGAATGACGGGCTTATCAAAAACAACGATGTCAAATCGGTGAAAGGCAAAGTCGGGGAGGGCATGGAGTTTCCCGGCGTCGCAACAAGTTACATTGCAGTCCGAGAGCACCAATATGTCGATCCGATTAAAAAGTTTAGTATCACCGCATGGTCTAAGGCGGATCAGAGAGGCATGATTGCGTCCTGGGATCGGAGCGAATTCTTCCGTTTTGCTGTCGGTGATGACGTCGGTGGCAATATAGGCACAACCTTTGTTGCTTTTGACACCTGTTGTCCGTGTTGCCACGATTGGTTCGGTGAGACGGATGTTGCCGATGACAAATGGCACCATCTCGCGGCAACGTTCGATGGGAAAAAGCATCGAATATACGTTGATGGGAAATTAGATCAAGAGGTAGATGCACCCGCAAAAGTCATCGGCGCAGGACAAGCCCGGTATGGATTCATAGGGATTGGATCAGAGGCAGGCGCATTCGATGGTGGTACGGGACCGACATGGGCATACAAAGGAATTCTGGATGAGTTTATGTTGTTCCACCGTCCGCTGTCTGAAAAAGAGATTGAACATCTTGCCAGTGGACCCGAGAACCCCTTTGATGTTGATCCCAAGGGCAAATTAAGCACAACTTGGGGGTACATTAAGGACCTTCAGTAGAAGTAGAGAGTGAATGGGCGGCATTTGTCATGCTGCCCATTTTTTTGTGCTTTCCAAACAGGAGTTTAGGCGTCAGCTGCAGCGATTGCTTCTTGAACGCCGGGCCATTCGTTCCAGATATTCGTGTAAGCATCATACCCGTTTTTCTCACAATCAATGTGTCGCAGCCGGAAGATAACAGCGTAGCGGATATCCGCTGCAGCGTTTGGTGCCGCCGTGTGAACGAGTTGGTGATGTGTGAGGACCACATCGCCTGCTTTGCCAACGATCTGTTTGGGTCCCTCCGGTAGTTCCGGTTTCGGCATCCCATTCGCCAGAATCTCATGCCCTTCTTTTTTGAAATAGTCAGCAAAGAAACTGTGCGATTTCGGCCAAACAGTGAAGTTCCCGCTATACGGTTCAGGAACATCGGCGAGATAAACCACAGCGAGTGCGGTAAATCCACGCCGATACACCCCTTTTGCCATTCCGTTTGTACCGCTCCCTAACCCGTCAAGGTGTCCGCGCGGTTCGTTTGGATCCACTTGCAACGGACCCGGGAAACGCAGGGCAATCTGTCCTGAACTCGGCGTTTGAACGTTCCCTTCACCCATCAATGATTCTGAAAGCTTGAGGATCGGTGTTTTATTGAAGAGATCGACGATCTCAGAGGCTTCACGAATTTCGCTGCAGTAGGATTGCGCCCGGTAGCGCTCTAAGTCTCCTTCGTTCATACCGACAGCACCGATGGAGTGATTAATCGCCTGCCGCGCTGCGTCTATCATAAGTCGCGGGACAACACCGGGGATAGAGAGATAGCCGTTCTCATAAAACTCTAATTTCTGTTTACGACTGAGCATATATGCTTCTCCATTTTGTGGGTATGCAAGCGTGCTACCCATTCAAAGTTTGTGATGCCTTCATTATAACATATCCAAAAGATTTTTTTCAAATATCAGCGTCTCTACGATCAGGACGCGTTAGTGCGTGAGGGCATAGACAACCGCATTGATACCCATCTGCAATGCGGCATTTGAATACTCTCGTGGGTATAAATCTTCTGCGGCGTGTTCCCAGGCGTCTCCAAGGTCGGTATTGAAATTGATCATCATCATCAACCGTCCATTGTCGTCATAAACCCCGCGACAGTATGCGGGATAACCGTCGTATCTCTCATAGGTGCGTCCACTAAAAAGTGAACGGAGTCCGGGGATCTGGATGAGTTTTTCGATTTTGAAAAAGCATCGGAAAATCGGATGGGATATCGGGATGTCTACCGGTTCCCGTTCTGGGAAAATCTTCTTGAATTCCTTGTAAAACCATGCCCATTCACGTTCCCCGTGGAAATCGTCAATGAAGATAAAACCCCCGCGTAAAAGATATTCGCGTAAATTCTGTGCCTCTTTATAACTCAACCTGAGACTTCCGACCTCCAACATATAAGCGAACGGATATTCAAACAACTCCGTCGCACCAACGTCAATAATCTTTTCACGGGGGTCGGCATCAATATTCGTCTGTTTGCGGAGTTGCCAGATAAAATTCCGGTCGGAGGCGGGCCAATCCACTCGCCAACTGCTGCGTCTTGTGAGTTGACCCCCATATCTTAGGCGGACGAAGGTGAATCTGTCCGAATCACCCTCTGAATTCGGTAGGCTAACGGATAGGGCCGTCACAATGAAAATGGCTAACAACTGGATGGTTCGCATTTTTTCGGCTTGAAGGTCGGTCCAACGTCTGAGTAAAATTGAGGTCCCTGCTCTGAACAAGAGTGTACCACAAAGGACGAATTTCGTCTACTCTTAAAAACTTTTGGACCAGACTGTCGTGACGTGGATACCTTTGCCAGATTCAAAGGCTCTTGCGATGTTGAGTCGAAAAATGGAACTGTCTTCCCCAACTTGTAAACCGATGCCGATATTTCCTTTGGGGTCGAAGGTATATGCTGGACCGGATACATTCCAGACCTGTCCCTCATCAAAGAAAATAATCGCAAATGCGTTTTTGAAAAAACGCCAACTCGATAGATTGGACAAACGATAATGGTATTCGATATTGAGTAGAAACCCCCGGTCTCCTGCAAACGTGTATGGAGAAGAGGTATGTCCGCTCTTGTAAGTGAGTGGACCTTCAGATTCACCCTCCTGTTTTCTCCAAGAATACCCTCGGAGTCCTTCTATCCCATCAATGACAAATTGGCGTTGAATTGGGAGCGTTGTGTTAGAAAACCCAAATAGAAACCGAGTGCGGATTCGGTTATTCTGTAGTCGGAAAGCATACCGAAGGTGCAACAGCAGGCGTGTGAAATCGAAATCGGAGCCTACGGCGGTGTTGCTGTGTTCAACGAGAAGTGTATTATGCCACCCCAAGGCATTTGTTCGCGTCCTGAAATCGTATTGGAAAGTGAGGCTTCGCATCTGACCGGGGGTTATGGGTGGATTTTCCCTGACTCGGAGGTGCGATCCCCAATTGGCGACAAACCAATCTGTGCTTTTCTGCAGACTCGCATGCGATTCTGTAACCATCGCCAATTTGAACGCGTGAGTCGGCATCACCGGTGCCCATCGGACGGCGAGCTCAGCCCCTTGTCGCAGATAGTAATTTTGAAGGTCGGGTATCCCAACAACGCGCTGAACAATAGATTCATTCTCATTGTAGTTCGGAAACATTTCAGGAGCAACCGCATCTGTGAGTCGGTGAATTTGTGCTGTAAGTCCGAGATTATAGATGTAGGGTTTTCCCCAATTCGCAGTCCCCCCCATGCGATAATGGATGTGTGGATTGCCGAACGCATAACTCGCCTTCCCAAAGAACTTTGAATTTTGATCGGTCGTTGAATTTCTGACGCTCCACGCCCAGAGGGGCCCGATATCCTTTCGTTTGCCGAGTTCAAAACCCGTTCCGATTTCCCATCCCGTCACTCGATTGAATCCGAGACGTAGGGGCGGATTGAGACCGAGATACGTATTTGAAAGCGGTTTCTCATCAACAGTAATCGTCGCGATGTATTTGGAATTTTCTTCATTGATTTGTAGGTTGACCTCCTCAAAATAAGGCATCGCTTTATACAGGGTTTTGAGGGCTTGTTCGATATCTTCAGAACTGTTTTCGAGCGTCTGTTGAATTTGGGCATCCGATATCTTCTGATTCCCTTGGATACGTATTTCGTGGATAGGCACATCCCCCGCTAAAAACCGGGTGCCTACGGCTGGAATTTGAGAGGCTGATCCTTGTGAAACCAACTTGCTAAGTGTATTATGGACGCGATTAACATCAGAACCAGAAATCTTCAGAGATTTCAGCACTGACAGGGTGCGTGTAATAGGAATATCTTCCACGGTGATTATTCCAAGGCGTTTGGCACCCTTTTCTTCGACGCGTAGAGATGCCTTTTTAGAACTGTTGAGGAGAACGCTCGTCAGAATAGGCATGACCTCCGTGACATCGCCAGATCCATTTTCAAGGATTTTCATAATATTGGAACTATCAATCCCCTCGACCCCTTGGATTTGAATGTCGTGAATTTGCTCACCATCAAACATCCAATTCCATGACTTTGCTAGTTCTTGGATTTCTTGTAGCGATGGGGATACCTCTTCAGAAGTATCAGTTGTAACAGGAGGCTCTGGCGTTGGATCGACAACTTCAGGGGTTGGGAGCGGTGGAGGGGGCGAGACTTCCAGATCGCGCGGTTTCAGCGACATCAGTTCAGGAATCTCAATACCGAGTTGATGGAGATTGAGGAGCAGTGCACCCAGCTGCTTTTTCGGGATTTCACCAACGATATTTATCAGATACACATCACCGCCACTTTTAACGATAACGAAGATCCCCTGAAGGGGCTCATTGACTTGGAGAGTATAGAGATGAAAGTTGTCGTCTTCGACGTTATCTTGAGAGGGATGTCCTAATACTTGCCAACCGCGCCCTTTTAGAACTTCTCCGTAATATTGAACGACTTCCTTAAGATTGACAGACCGACCTCGGTAACTGCGGAGACGTAAGGTGTCTATAGTGTTAAACAATGGTGCGATAGTGGAAGTCGGATCCTCCATCACGAGGGCAATCACACGCCTGTCCAAATCAAACTGGAATTCAGAGGGTGGCAGATTCGGACAATTAAAGGCGACAGTACCGTTAGTGGACTGTGATTGCACTGCGGGATTCATGAGAAGCAGAAATGCTATGAATGCTCTTGTAATCGTATGTTTCATTTAGACGCTCCATTACTGATCATTTTCGATGTTCTTGAGACGTTGTTGTAGTTTCCTCAATGCTTCTGGAACGCGCGGTTTGCCGGGACGATAGATAACTTCGGGTGGCACGATCCTTCCGAGTATATATTCCTCCGAGCGCAAACGCCATGCTGGGAGTGTTATTGAAATGGAACGCTTGCTCTCAGAATAAGGTTCATTCGGGGGGGCATAGTACCACTGTAGCGCGATAGAGTATCGGGGTCCTTGGAAATATTGAATCTCAACAGGATATATCCCTTTTGAGAGTGTTATCCTCCTGCTTCTCCCGCTACCCTCGTGAATTCCATCATTGTCCACGACGAGCGTCCCATCGATGTATAGTTTTGCACCGTCATCTGAGTAAAGCCCGAAGTGGTACACCCCGGGTATGTCAATCGCTAACTCCCCTCGGAATCGGATTGCAAAATTCTCAACAATATGTTGCCTTTCTGATGTCGGAAATCCCTCGGTGTAGTCTCGTTTAGCGATATCTAAGTTTGGTGTGACGAAGGTATAGATAGGGGTCAAAAGGTCGAAATTCGGCATCCGATGAATCGGGCCACCCGGGACGTAAACTTCACCGATTAATCCATGTCCAGTTATCACATTTGTGTCAAAAATACCGAGCCCTGTGCCTATGCCCTCAAGCGTTGCGAGTCCGACATCCGCTGCGCCTGTCCCTTTGGCAAAGTGTTTTCCTCTCCCATATCCCCCGGTCCCGCGTCCACGGTGCCCATGCCCACCAATCCCGGTGCCCCGCTGCCCCTCAGCGACAACGGACCCCGCCAGTTTCCCATCCTCACCAAAACTGGCGTTGGCGATAGGACTCGGAGCCTCTGATTGTGGAAGGTCGGCATGCGTGACGACATCGGGGATTACATCGGCATGAATGGGGGCTTTCGGGACGGTCACCTCTGGTGCATACGTCGGTGAAGCCGGAGAAGCGGGGGCTGATTCCGTCTCACTCACCTGTGGCACTACAGGGGTGCGTGGCGGCAAAACCCGTTGTCTCACGGGCTGCTCGGATTCCGGTTCTAATATTTCGACCGATATGCTCTCTGTCTCCGCAGTGAAATGATTCACAAGAAACGGCGAGAGCGCCAACAGCAGTCCTATGTGGAGCGCAAGCGATATCAATAAAGCACGATTGGTATACCTTCGCATTTTACTCTACCTTTTCAATGTGCTCAAGCCGTTGCTGTAGTTTCTTCAGGGCATCTGGCACGCGCGCCTTACCGGGACGATAGATAACTTCAGCGGGGACGATCTGTCTATGTGAATTTGGCGGTTGGTAGAACCATTGAAGCGCGATTTCAGTAGCGGGACCTTGGAAGTATTGAAGTTCAAACGGATGTGTGCCTGCCGTTAACTCTATACTCCCCTGTTTACCCATATCCATGAAGTCGTATCCACTGATTTCCCACGATACCTTGGTATTTGCTGACAGATTCTTCTGTCCCTTGCTACGCCTTATGCTGTGAATTCCATCGTGATCAATAACGAGGGTGTCGTCAATGTATAACTTCGAGCCATCATCCGATAAGAGCCAGAATGTGTATCTCCCGGGCGTATCTACAGCCAATACGCCGCGGAAACGAATCGCGAAATCCTCAACAACAGTCTGCATCTCTGGTGTAGGAAACCCTTTGGTATATTCTCTTACAGGGACATCTAAATTTGCCGCAATAAAGGTATAGATCGGTGTGAAATCCCCGAAATCCGGCATCCGCTTAATCGTGATACCGGGGACATAAACCTGCCCGATTAATCCGTGTCCAGGCATCACGTCTGGGTCGAAGATACCGAGCCCCGCATCTACAGTATCAATTGTCTCAATTCCCACATCCGACGCGCCTGTTCCGTTCCCATATCCTCCAGCTCCACGTCCACCGCGTCCAGGTCTCCCAACCCCGATGCCGCGTTGTCCCTCAATCACAACGGGACCCGCGAGTGTTCCATCTTCCCCAAAACTGGCGTTGGAGACAGGACTCGGGGCATCTGCTTGGGGAAGGTCGGCGTATGTAACGATATCAGGAGTTACATCGGCGTGAACGGGTGCCTCGGGAACGCTCACCTCTGCGGCATACGTCGGTGAAGCCGGAGAAGCGGGGGATGATTCGCTGTCGCTCACTTGTGGCACTACAGGCGAACGCGTCGGTAAAACCCGTCGTCTCACAGGCTTCTCAGACTCTGGTTCTAATATTTCAGCCGATATACGCTCTTTCTCTGCAGTGAAATGATTTACGAGAAAGGGTGAGATCGCTAACATCGCCACGACATGGAGCGCGAAGGATATCAATAAAGCTCGATTTGTGCGTCTTCGCATTGGGTGTCCTCATGTATTTGAGACGGTGCATCTAAAAAGAGGTCGAGATTCGGAGATCCCGCCTACAAATATATCCCTTGTATTACTTACTACAAACGAGTTCCCAAAAAGTTGCATCTTTTTTTCAAACTATCTCAGGTCGTAAACGCATTTCTCGCAACTTCGCTAAAAAATTTAACCTCCTATGATTAGGGTGACGAGACTTAGGTCCCCAAAGGTTGCATTTTTTTTCAAAAACGCCTTATGGAATAAGTCTATTTAGTTTTCCGTTTTTTTACGCGTTTTTGGTCCCCGGCTCAGTAGGTGCGGTTTGATGAAGTATCAGAAAATGAATCGGTAATTTGATAGTTCCCCCAGGCCCGGTAGGTGCGGTTTGCAACCGCACCGGATTCGTTAGGAAATTACCGAATTAATAGATTAATCTTCCTGTAACCGCACCGAGCCTCTCTACAAAATTATAAAATTAAACTCTGAATCCTCATTAACCTCGCCTTTTTCACTAATCCATTTCATATTTACATTGCCAATACGGATAATCCTTCGCTCTTTTCACCAACCCTTTTCTTACTGGATTCGCATAACAATAACGGATGGTGTCATTTAATGTTGATTCCCTTCGAATGCCCCAATCGGTATAATCCTTTTGCCAGAGCGGTCCATTTCGCGATAAGTGTTTGTTGATTTCGCGTGCGGTGAACCGTTTTAGCGAATGCAAAATCTTCGCAAGGGTTTGACCCTCCCCAAGTTCAATAATGGTGTGGATATGGTCGGGCATAATCATAATACATATCCATTTGAGGCGCTTTTCGGTTTCTAACCAATCGAAGGTTTCAAAGATAATTGATGCAACTTTCTTATTCGCGAGAATTTGCCTCCGCTGATGTGTGAAAATAATGATATGGTAGTACGCCCTGGGTATGGAGTACCTGCCTTTGCGTAAGTCTTGACTACGATATTTCGGAGAAATATTCATGTTAATTTTTTTATCAGATGCGATCAGCCCATATTCGGTGCGGTTAGAAACCGCACCTACCGGGTCTGAGGAAATTCCGGGGCGGTTAGGTGAAAGACCCTACCCGACTTGGGGAAATTTAGATTAAAAACTATAGAACCAGAGGACGTTGAATTGCACACCTTGTTCCGATTCAAAAGCCTTCGCAACATTAAATCGTAGAAAGGAGTCGCTTTCACCGAAATGGAAACCGATGCCCACATCGCTCTTCGGCACAAGCGTGAACGTTTCGTTATCTATGTCCCACGCTTGACCTGCATCGAGGAAAAACACCAGAAAGAGATTAAAATCAGAATCGAAGGGCATGTTTCTCCAGAAAGACAGTTCCGGGAAGGGATAGAAGTATTCGATGTTGAAGAGATAACCACGGTCGCCAGCAAAAGCATAAAGCGGGTAGCCGTTCAAGACCCCTGGACCCCCGATGGTAAATTGGCGTTGCATCGGTAGGAATGCGGTTGAAAAACTGCCGACTGCACGCGTCCGTATCTCATGTTTACCGAGTGGATGGGCATAGCGGAGATGGAGCTGATAGCGCGTAAAATCGAAATCCGAACCGAAGGCAGGGCTGCTATGTTCAACCGAAAGGGTGTTATGCCAACCGCGGTAGTTCCGGCGGGTGTTAAAATCGTATTCAAACATAACACTCCGCATCCGACCAGGCGTTATCGCCGGATTTTCTCGTGCCTTTGATGTCGAACGCCAATTGAAAAGATGCCAATCTGTGCTTTTTTCCAGACTCTCATGGTTTTCAACAAGAAACGTCAACGTTGCTAAGTGCGTCGGGCTGGAAGTGGGCACCGGCCGTGATAACGTTTCCCACCGCAAGCCAATTTCAAATCCCCTTCTGGAATAATAATTATGGATATCCGATCCACCGAAAAGGCTATACAGCAGCCGAAAAGGGGAACCGTAGTAAGCGGAACCATAGTCATCAACGACAGTAAGAATCGGGGTCGTGATGTCTGTGATACGGTGGATTTTGGCATCCATTCCGAGTCCAAGATACCATTTGTCAGATGAATCTCCATGACCCGTTGTTCCCGATCGGTATGTATATGCCAAAAAAGGCATTGTTGTTCCGCCAATCTCGTAATTGACGAGTTTATTCCCAAATCCGTAGCCTATATTTCCAAAAAGTTTTGAAGCCAAAGTGCCGTCTGAAAGACGCGCACCCGGAAACCTATTTTCGATCTCAGCACCGAGCTCCCAACCTGTGACACGGTTGAACTGAATAATGGGTCCCCCGCCAGAAAAGCCGGCAGACTGCGAAGGACGTTCCTTCACAGTAATGACCGCAATATGTTTGCTATCTTCCTGTTTAACCGATGTTTCTACGCCTTCTAACCTGTACCCCATTTTTTTTCGCAGTGCTTCCACCGCTTTATTGATGTCCTCGTCACCTGCTTCAAGCGTTTCGAGAATCTCCGCCCGATCAATTTTCTGATTGCCTTTAATCTGAATTTCATGGATTGGGGAACCCTCGGCAGTGCGGAATCCTGTCGGGGAAGGTAAAGATCGTTTATCAATTTCCAACGCGGATAACGATTTCAACTCAGAGATCTCAATACCCAGTTTGCTGAGATCTGTTAGGAGCTGCCCCGCCTGTTGTATTGGAACATTCCCAACGATGTTTAGCAAATAGATTTCGTGGTTGCTTTTTACGACTGCAAAGATGCCCATGAAGGTATTATCCACCCCTGTGCCTTCCATAGTGGTTCCCTTGAGAACATAGAGTTGGACCCTATCATCTTCCTGTATGCCGTGCCAGTTTTTTGCTTTCAAGGTCTCGCCGTAGTATTGTGCAAGTGTATCATAGATATCCTCTGCATCATCGTAGATGTGGATGTAAAGATCGTCCACTGTAGTGAAGGGGGCTGTCCTAACGGCGAGGGCAATCAGTTCACGGGTGAAGTGGAATTGAAACTTGGGGTTTGGTATATCGGGGCAATCGAAAGGAATTGTGCCGTCTGGCGTTTCAGCGGACGTTGGCACGGATACAATAACCAGCAGTAAGACTATGAGATATAATATGTATTTCATGTTTATTTTCGGGGCATATATGGTTTTCAGGGTTTCAAAGACTATTATAATAATTTAAGTGTGTACTGTCAAATTGCGTATGAAAGGTTTAACGATAGGTTTACAAAGCACGTTTACACAACAGAAAAGGCGTGCTTACAAAAGCACGCCTACGGTGAGAGTTCTACCTTCAGCAAGGATTACGCTTCATCTTAGTCAGCCTCGGCTTCTATAGGAATTTTGAATTCTTGAGGGTTTACCCCCTGGTCCTTAAGGTCCTTAATCTCGTGTTCAAATTGTTCAACATCTTCTTCCAAAGTCTTGATATGCTTCCGATTTTCATCGTTATCGCGCGCGATCTGGAGTTCTATCTGTTTTGCCCGCAGAAGTTCCGGCAACGTTGCTTTCTGTTCTCGGAAAATCTTATGTGTCAGAACTACCCATTCTTCCAAGAGCGGATGATCTCCCTTAGCATAGATATACAAAGAGGTTCTGAGTGCTTCTAATGCTTCCCGACCGTCCTTATCCTTGGATTCAAGATACTTGCGCATATATTCTGTTGACCTTGCTGTCCGCTGCTCAAGTGGGAGGGATAATAGGTAATCAAGAGATTTCAACTTATTCGCAAGGGCCGCTTTGTCTTCTTCACTTAACGCCTCAACGATGCTGACCGACGTTTCTTCATCCACGCCATCAGGGTCGTGATCGCACCCAGTATTCCCAATTGTGAAGATGATAAAAAACGAGAGAAGCATAAGAAATTGGATCATTTTAGTTCCTCCTTAGCAATTGCAGGTTGCTTCATTATTCATCAAGGTCGAAACGCAGAACACCACGATTCGCAGTCCCGACATAAAGTGTGTTCCCATCAACAGCGAAAGAGATAACAGCACTCGGAAGTTCGGGTGTCGCCTGTTTCCATGTATGAGTCCCTGCTTTCAACAGATACACGTGTTGATCGGTTTGTCCATACACCGTTGTGCCTTCCACCGCCAATCGGGAGACGACGAGAGCGCTACCCTCAGCATCCGTTGCGGTATGCCAGTGCGTGCCATCGCTCGAAGACGCAACACCTGTGTCGGTTGCCACATAAACGGTGGGTCCCGCGAAAACGATCGCCTCGAATTTCTCAAAAGAGAACGGTATATCTGCTGTAATATCGTTCCACGTGTCCCCTTCATCAAACGATTGAAAGAGGCGTCCCTCCCGTTTTCCGACGTAAACCGTGCTATCCGACACGGCGATTCTGAAACCCATAGCATTAATGGTATCATAAGAAGTAGAGACATCAGCCGAATAATCAAAAGGACCGGACAATAGAGAGGCAAAAGGGTCCTCGCCTTTATCGATTAAACCCGTGTTGTGCCATTCATTCATACCGGGTCGCCATCTGTAAAGCGTCTTCCCGTATTCCACATAGTAGGTATCGCCACTCACGGCAAAGCTTCCGATAAACTCCATCATACTAACTGCAGCTGTTCCTTGAAGAACCTTATTCATGGCTTCATTTAACTGGTTAAAATCAACATCCTCGGGATTTGGTGGCACACCTTCTTCAAGGTTTTGCTGAGCCGCGTCGTTAAGGGCTTCCATCATAAGTCTGCCGATTTCTTCATCTGTTTTCTCTGACATGACGTTTTCAAAAGGAGGCATGTCGAGGATAAACGTTAGACTATTGTCCTCGGTGGATAGACGGGCTATAGGTGAAGGTGAATTCATCTGATTCCCTCTCTTCACATAGAGGACACCGTCAAATGCTTTGATAAAGACACCGTGGTCAATCCCACGGGGAAGCGGGGTCCACGATTCGCCGCCGTCTGTTGAGGTGACAAACCCATTCGCTTGATCATTTGCGTAGAGTTTACCCTTAACAGTGATGAGCGTCTGAACGGGAGTATCCACGATCCCTGTGTTCAACGGATGCCACGATTTGCCGCTGTCGGTGGTGCGTTGGACCCCGGAAGATGTGCCTCTATAGAAAGTATTCGCCGCCATCATCAACACAGGTGGGGGGACCCTGTAATCCGATCCACCCTTTATATCTATGGGTGTCCACGTCTCCCCGGTATTCATGGAGTAAAAAAGTGCTCCAAACGCATCTACCACGACAACCCTGCCCTCCGTCGCGAAGAGTTTAACACTCGGCATATAGATTTCTGTTGACTCTGCACCAGGGAATGGGACACTTACCCCAAATTTTAACCCCTGCTGTTTCTCTTTCTCGTGCTCTTGTCTCTTCCGTGGATCTATGGAATACCATGTATCCCCTTGATCGGTTGAACGGTAAAGCGACCACTGGCCACTGCCTGTCAGCGAAGATCTAAGTTGCATCCCGATCTGATTCTGGTTTGTAACTTCGTCCCCCGCGGCAACATACAGACGGTGTTCATCGACGGCTAAGGCATGGATAGCCGTTTTCATTTCGGACGTTTCTGCCGGACGAAGGGTTAATTGTTCCCATCTGTCCGTGTTGAGCCGATAGAGTCCGCTGTCAGTTCCTGCAAACAGGGTGTTTTCAACAGCCGCAATTGCACGGATTTTTCGACCCGCCAGGTTCTCATCGTTCAGTGGTATCCACGATTTGCCAGCGTCTACGGAACGGAACACACCTTCAACGAGCGCAAGGTTTATTGCCATATCGGATTCCGTTCCAGAGCCTCCATCCGTGATGACCATCCCGACCGACTGCCCTTTTGGATGTTCACCGACCGAAGTCCATGTCTCACCGTGATCTGTAGAAGTCAGCACCTCCGCATCAATAGCGATGTAGAGCGTCCCGTCCCGCTCTGTCATCTGTTGTGTGCCTCCCATCATCCAATCTTTCAGACTGAGTGAGGTGGGACCGCCAGCGATGGTGAGTTTCCATGAATGTCCGTCATCTGCCATTTTGTAAAGGTTCGTGGCGGTTCCGGCGAAAATGTCTCCACGCTTGGTCGTGAAGAGGGTATTGACGTTCCCGCCTGCAGGTCCCTTTGTTTGTATCCACTGCGGTTTCGGTGTTGAAACCGCAGTTTCATCAACAAGTGCTGCGACGCGGAGTTTGGCATCCGGTTGCTGACCGATACCAGGAGTCTTACCTGGGACAGTCGACGTTCCTGCCTGATTTCGCACCGCAGGTTTCGCCGGTGAATCTAAGACCAAAACCGCCTCAATGAGTTCAACCGTCCGTTCCGAGGTGGCGTTTAGGTCGTAAGGTTTCTGAAAACGGGAGAGATATTGCGTCCCAACCCCCATCAATAGGAAAATCAACACAGCCGAAGCAGCAGAAAGCACCCACGGCACTACAGGCTTATTCGCAGCGGGAGTTGTGGGCGTGAGATGTGAGATTTCTTGCATAATGTTCTGTGTTAGGTTCGCAGGCAGTTGGAAACTGCCGAGATTTTGTCGAAGCATGTCTTCCTCCTTCTTGAGACGATTGCGAGCGCGGCTGAGTCGACTTTTAACAGTATTTGGGGATACACCGAGAAACTTGCTGATGGTTTTGATGGTCATTTCACCGAGGTAATAGAGGGTTATCACGGTGCGTTCGCTTTCCGGTAGTTTTTGGAGCAGCTTCTTGACGACCTCACGGCGCGTTTCATCGGTTTCCGCTGCTTGTTTTTCTGAAACGTATTGAGAGTATGACACTTGATTCACCTCACGCATCGCCGTAACTTCTAAGGATTGTTCCGGTGGAGAATTCTTTTGGAACCAGTCAGCACACAAGCGTGACGCGATGACATAAAGCCATCCCATAAACATGTCGTGATTTTTGAGGGTTCCGAGTTTCTGGTATGCCCTAAGAAACGCGTCCTGCGTGATTTCCTCTGCGATGTGAAAATCCCCGATCTTCCGCCACACCAGCGCGTGAACCCCTTTCTGATACTTTTTGACGAGAAACCCGAATGCGTCTTGGTCGCCTTGTAGTACCCGTTGAATGAGTTCGGCATCTTTCTGTTTCATTAAAAACCTCTTCGGAATCGTAACGCCTTTTAACTTAAATGACAGGTTTTAACTCGCAAAAGGTTGCATTATTTTCAAAAAAATGGGATCAGGATGCGGAAATTGATGCCCGGTAGGTGCGGTTTCTAACCGCACTCTTCTCTTCCCTGGTAGGTGCTTTCACCCAACCGCACCGATGCGGAGTGTCCAATTAATTCTAAACTGTACCATAAACGAAGGTTGGAAATGAACGGAATCGGATGTGGAATTTTGTTTTATTCCGTCCGCAACGCCTCAATTGGGGAGATGTGCGAGGCGCGGATCGCAGGATAGAGTCCGAAGACGATACCGATGCCGGCTGAAATGCTAACAGAAACCGCTATCCAGTATAGCGAGATGACGACGGGCCACTGTGGGATCACTTTGACGATTGTAACGGCGATGTGTGAACAGACATATCCGGTCCCTATACCCAACCCAATACCGAAGAAGCCGCCGACACCGCACATCACGATCGCCTCAATCAGAAACTGCAAGAAAATATCGCGTCGTTTCGCACCGATGGCGCGGCGGATCCCGATCTCACGGGTGCGTTGGTTCACTGAAACAAGCATCATGTTCATAATACCGACACTCCCGACAAACAGTGAAAACGTGGCAATACTGCTCAGCATAATTTTGATGATGCGACTGATTTTATCCAGTTCTTTCACAGCGGCGGTCGTGAAACTAATATCGAAAAAATCGTCTTGATTTCGATGCCGTTTTCTTAAAACAGACTTGACTTCCTCAGCCGCTTTTTCAATGGAATTCGAGTCTACCGCTCTGACGTTGAGATAATTGACATAGTGTGTCCCTTTAAATCTGTCTTGCGCGGTTGTCAAAGGGATGAACACGATGTCGTCCCAACTGAATCCGTATTGAAGGCTTGTGCCGCGTTTCCCCATAACGCCTAAAACGCGGAAACGGTCAGGGCTTCTGCCTTGTAGTGACAGTTTAATTTCCTGGCCGATCGGATTCTGATCTCCAAACAGTTCTGCTGCGACTTCCATGCCGAGTATACAGACTTTTCGTCGATTATTGAATTCATCCTCGGAAAAAAAACGTCCCTGCTGAATCTGCCACTTCATCCCTGTCGGAAAGTAAGAATTGACGCCATCATACTCCGTCCATTTTGCCGCACCGCCTTCAGCCTGCGCGAGCACTGCACCAGCAATACTCGGTATCACACATTCAACAGACGGGCATTCGGATTCAATCGCCAAAACATCTTCGTATTTCAAGTGTTCGCCGCTGCGATTTGGAAACACACGATCCCCACGCCAAATCCACGGATTCCGCCGCACGATAAAGTGACCGCCATACTTTTCAAACTCTCCCATGACAATCCGCTTCGCGCCGTCACCGATAGCAAGCATTGCGAGGACGGCAGCAACACCGATAACGATACCCAGCATTGTGAGCGCAGAACGCAGTCTCTCCTGCAAAATGGCAGAGAGTCCTGTTGAGATGCCTTCGTAAAGTTTCAATGCTTTGTCCTCCCCGCAATGCGTGTAAAGTCAAGAGACTGGATGGATATATGTGGGTCGTTCTCGTATCGGTTAGACCTCAAACATACCATTGCGCTTGTGCTCTGAAAAACTGGGCATACAGTCCATCTTGTGCCAATAACGTTTCGTGGTCACCGTCCTCAACGATGCTTCCGTTATCAAGGACGAGGATCCGGTCACACGTGCGGACAGAAGAGAGACGGTGTGAGATTAGCACGGATGTACGTCCTGCACTCCGTTCAATAAATCGTTCATAAACCGCCTGTTCAGCGAGCGGATCGAGCGCAGCAGTTGGTTCATCGAGGACAACAAGCCACGGGGTTTCCCGCATGAAACTCCGAGCTGTTGCGAGACGTTGCCATTCACCACCGGAGAGATCGCGTCCACCGAAAGTGGGACCGAGGAGTGTTTCGTAACCTTCTGTGAGTCCGTCAACAACCGAAGCCGCACCTCCTGCAATTGATGCCGTTTCCATGCGTTCTGGATGTTGTAGGTCGCCGAAGGTAATATTCTCACGTGCGGTGAGGTGGTACTGCGTAAAGTCCTGAAACACGGCACTGCAGTGTGTTAGCCACGCTCGACGATTCTCGTCGGTTAAGGGGATCTCTCCGACACGAATGCTCCCGGTGTGTGGCTGATAGAGCCCCAATAATACACGTGCCAGTGTGGTTTTCCCCGCGCCATTGGGTCCCACGATTGCGACACGTTCGCCTTTTCTGAATGTGAGCGTTATATTCGTTAACGCCGGTTTTTGCGAATTTGGATAAAAAAATGAAATGTCTGCTACTGCAATATCTTCAACCGTCCTGTTTCCGTCGAATTCATTTATTTTTCTATCGGCTGTGTCAGCGGATTGGGTATCCGACGCTCTGTTAAGGAACTGATACAGATCTCCAAACAGTGGACGCATCTCTTCAACGATCGCTTGGAATTGAAAAGCGACAGCGTCCCAGATACCGTCTAATTGGACCAAGGCGGCGGCAGCGGCGATATATGTGCCGACGGTCAACCCGCCACGAAAGACCTCTAACAACAAAAGGATAAGCGAACCGGCGTATAACAAGCCGCGGGTGGTATCGAGCGCGAGACAGGCTGAAAATTTCCGCCGTCGTATTCCCATTTGTCCGTCTATGAGCGATTGTCCCAATTGATGCCAGTGCTCTATCCATAAGTTTTGGGTTTGGTATACCCGGACCTCTTTGCCTGCGCCGCGATCCGTTAGGATTCCTTCCAATGCATCCTGTTCGCGCCGCTGGGGTGTCTGCTCTACGTCAAAACCGTAAAGATCCGCTGAAAAACGCGTGTCGCTCCACCAAGATGCAATGCCTGTCAATGCGGGTAGTAATGCCAATAATGGATGATACTGCCAGAGGACGATCCCGAGTGTAACAACGCTAATGAGTTGTTGAAGACTGTCGACGAGATGCCAGAGGATATTCTGGAGCGCGAGTCCGGAGACAGCGCGTGCCCGTTCCAGTGAATCTTGAAATTCTGCGGTTTGTATTTCGATTAACGCTGTTATATCGACTTTTCGGGCAATACCCTCATTAATCCAGATTTCAATGTTTTCACCTAAGTGGGTATACAAGGGTTCGCGCAATAGATCGGCACCCGTGTTAAGAATACGTAAACCCAGCAATCCGATGAGCCACGGTAAAACTGCATGCCACCAGTTTGCGTCGCCGACCGCATCAATGATTGCATTGACCAAGCGTTCCGTCACGAAAAACTGGCAAGCAGGCACGACACCCGGCAATAAGGTGAGCAGGAACATGCCCAAGACAGCCAGTGCGCCGCTCTGCCAAATCACAACCAAAGTGCGAGCATAAGCCACAAAACTTTCCTTTAGCGTTTGCATTTTTTAATTTTTCCTTGCGATTCGGTGGAGGTAGACGGTTTCGATTCTTGTGAACAGTTTCTACTGATACCAGCGTGCTTGTGCTCTGAAAAATTGGGCGTAACGTCCATTGTGAGCGAGGAGTGCGTCATGTGTGCCATCTTCAACGATACGACCCGCATCTAATACTAAAATACGGTCCGCGAGGCGAGCGGATCCGATCCGGTGTGAGATCAGGAACGTCATCCGTCCTGCTGCGAGTTCAACAAACTGTTGGTAAAGTTCGACTTCGGCTTGTGGGTCTAAGGCGGCGGTCGGTTCGTCAAGCACAAGGACTTGTGGGTTTCGGACCAAAGCCCGTGCCAGTGCGACCTTTTGCCATTCTCCGCCCGATAACTCGACACCCTCACCCTCCTCACCAAGTGACGGATCGAGAAATGTATCTAAACCGTGTGGAAATGTTCGAAAACGCTCCTCAAGACCGACTTCATTGATGACACGCCACAAGGTCTCGTCGTCAATATGGTAGTTCGGTGGACCCGGCACCAATTCCTCGCGCACCGGTCGACGGAACCGCGCAAAATCCTGAAAAACGGCGGCACAGTTAAGGGCGATCTGTTCTGGCGCAATTGACTTCACGTTCATACCGTCATAGTGGATTGTGCCGTCATCGGGCTGATAGAGACCGAGCAGTAATTTGATGAGTGTTGACTTCCCCGCACCGTTGACCCCGACGATGCTGATGATCTCTCCGGGACGCACATGAAAATTTATGTCTTGTAGCACGTCATCGGTTGCCTCTGGATACCGGAAGCGGAGATTTCGGACCTCTAATCCCTCTCGCAAGAGGTGTGGAAACCGCTGTGTGCCTGCTTGGCGCTGATCTCGTTTCGCGCGTTCTAAGAAGAAGTGTAAATCTTGAAGCAACGGCAGATCTTCAAAGACGTCCTGTATGGCACTCAGCAAACTCTCAAGATTCGCTTGAAACGTCCCCGCTGCGCCAATGAGAACGACATAATCTCCAAGCGTTAATTCCCCATTTACGATCCGCGCTGCAAGTATGAAAATTGCGACAGAATAGGCGAGCACTTCAACAAGCGTTGTGCCGATAGAGCCTTTCGCTTGGAGCCAGACTTTTGCAAGCGATTCTTCCCGCCATTTTTGATGGTTCGTTCGCCAGCGTCCGAAAAGTGGGTCGAAAAGACCATAGAGCCGGACCTCCTGTCCAGACGATGAACCGAGCAATAAACTCAGCATATACGCCATCATACGGCGGACAGGTGTGGCATCATAATCGTGGATGTATCCGCTTTTAGCAGTCTTAATTTTGAGCCACGCCGACGGGAGTGCGGGCAAGACGACCACGAGCACAAGCAGCGGATCTGCGATCCAGAGGAGAACCCCGTATCCCACAAGGGTTACACAGAGTTGCCCGATCTCGGTAAGAAATCTTAGAACATTGACGAGCCGATGTCCCAGTGCCTGCCGCGCCCGTTGGATTAAATCGTAAGTCTGCGGCTGATCGAAGACAGCGAAGTCGATATGCGTCGCGGCTTCGATCAAGAGACGCTGCTGGTAGAGTCTAATCCGGTTCTGCATCTTCCATCGCAAGTAACTATCATACGTGCCTGTTACATTTCTGAGGATCGCCAGAAGGACCAAGGCAATCACCCACGGTGCTGCCGTCTGCAAGTTAGCTTCGGCTTCATTAGCAAGGATAGCCGCAATGAGATTCACAAGGCCTCGACTTGCCCAAAGTATACCGACAGGAATGCATCCGTGGACGAGTGTCAGGAGTGCCTGAACAATCGCGCCGAACGGGCTAACGTGCCACGCCACGAAGCAAAAGCGGCGGAGCGTCTTTAGTGCCGACGGACGCGATACTGATTCTGTGTTGGGAGCGTGTGAATTATCGGAAAGCATTTATATTTGCTCCTTCATTCTGACCGGCAAACATGTGTATTTTGGGCTTTTGTGCCTGAAAAAATAACAACCGCTAAACCACGACTGTGGCAGAAAAATACGGTCGTATACAGCGATTAAAAAGGGGCTTAGTTAGTAACTTGTCCCAAGGCTATTCAATTTTCCGAAATTTTGGGTTTTCGGTTCCCAAGAATTCTCTGTAGGAGCGAGTGTTTTTGCTTGGGTGTTTCTGCATGCTCGCGATGTCTGGGCGAAAACGCCGAAAAAACCTACAATTGAATGACTCTATAACTTGTCCAGTATAGCATCTACTGCTATTTAAGCATCGCCAAAGAATCCTTGAGAAACGTTAAATATTTTTCTTCATCAACAGGTGAAAAGGACTCACCCGGTTTTCGATACGGTAAATGGTCTATCAATTCCAACTCGGGCGATAGTACAAAAGTGTTTACCGAACGACCGACTCCTTGCGCCACAGCCTCTTCGAGTGTTGTCGCAATTGTTTAGGCTAATTTGCTTACGGATTCACCCTTTGTCCCGTTCTGAAAGTCGGGCAAATCCCCCAAAAGAACGAATACATTGACAAATTGTTTATTGAGTAGCTGAATGACTTTTGATGAATAGAGCGGACCCGCTCTCAAAGTTTTACCACTCGCTCAGCACGATTCATCGTCGAATACACCCCATGTGAGAAGGAGATGAATTGGACGATTTTTTGCTTGTGCTTCTGCGACAATCTCCTCAATAGGGAATGTCTCAATCTGAGCCGACTTGTAGAAAGCCTGCTTCAATGCTGTTTTTGCCGCTGCTTCCGTGATAGTGGTTTCCCACACAATCTCATTCTTGTCATTGGTATTCCGTCCAATGAGTTCCATGCGCGGTACGAAGAGCATATCCGCCCCTCCAAAGGCGAAAAAGTCGACATTGCTGTTGCGAGGCGGCAGATAGAGCCAGAATTCTCGAATCGCGCCGTTGCTCCGGTTGAGTATCAAGCGTCCGGTAAATTGTGCAGGTGTAAAGTAAGCGCCAGCGTCCCTATCGAGCAGGAAGTCCGCGTGAATTCTGAAGACGATTTCGGCGTAAAACGACGAAAGTGCCCGTAGGCACGCGTAGGCACCTTCTGATTCCAGTCCAACCTTTGAGAACGTCAGCGTGAAGTTAAACACGGGTACGAAAAATTTACTGCCTGGATTGCTATGCATCTCTGCAGTCGCACCGGGATGGAACTGACGCAGAAAGGGAATAATTTCCTTGGCATCAAGTTCCCACAAATCTCCTACGCTAACACTTCGGTTTGGGAAAAAGACTGTGAAGGCATCTGCCTTATATGCTTGACTCGGGTATGCTGGTGACAGGTCGTTAAGAAGTGCGGCGTGTTTTGGCGAATGGTTAGGAAGATCCAACGAGGAATCAGCAATTGGATCCCAGTGGGCATTCACCTGTAAGGTTGCCTTCTTGTCTAACGTGTTCCTCATATTTATTTTATCGGCACACCCCTGAAGAATTAGGCTCAAACTTAAAACCGATATGACGAGAATTGTAGAAACTAACTTTCTGTTTTTCATTTTGAAGTTCCTTTTGATATTACAAGCGTATCACTCGTAAGTCCTATTTACTTTAAGTATCTCTTAGTCTCATATCCCCCGTTATCAGAGGTAGAGGGGATAAGAAAGTCGGGAATCAGGAAAGTTTAGAACGAGTTGGCAATATCCATCTGCTCCTCAAGCGAGATGTGGAATATGCCGTTGCTGTGGGTTGCGATGTAAAGTTGATTGTTACTGATAGCGAGAGATTTAATCGACCCGGTAGGAACCTCTGAGGAAATCAGTTCCCAGTCTCCGGCAGCATCTAAGCGGTAAGCACCGTTCTTGCCAACACCGTAGAGGGTCCTGCCGTCCATAGCGAATTTTTCTATGACGGGGGGCATCCGGTTTTTATCCGTGATAACCCGCCAGTGTTCTCCAGTGTGTGAGGTGAAGACACCTTTGTTGGTTGCCACACAAACCGATGAACCGATGAAGGTAATCGCCTTAAAACGTGCGAAGCCGCTCGGCAGCGTTGCGGTGATGTCTTTCCAGGAGTTTCCGCCGTCTAAAGATTGAAACAATGTAGATTGAAACAATAATGTTCCGTTGGTTTTACCTACATAGTCCCTTTTACTTGCATAGACGGTTTCCCCAGAAACAGCCAAGTGAGAAGATCCAAAGCCGAGATCGCCAAGTCCTGTGTCTGTCCATTCGGTATTTCCGGGGTGCCATTTGTAAAGTTTCTCCTGATAGTTCACGTAAAACGTCTCACCCCAGACAGCGAAGGCTCTGATTCTTAAACCTATTTTTCTCGATAGACGCAACCTATCGCTTGCCCTGTCTGGGGGCGGCTCGGCTTTAAAAGCGGGGACCCCTTGGAGGGGGATGAGTTCATCTCCGGCATCGGATGTTCGGAAAAGACTCGGTCTGTTCTCCACAATTGAAATGCCATAGAGGCGATTATTGGCAGTTGTGAGTTTTATGCGTGCATAAAAATCGGGATCCAATGTGGGTGTCGGCGCATCGGTATTGAAGCGCAGATGTTTCCAAGTCTCACCGGCATCGGTTGAGTGGACCAGGTGTCCACCGATATGCATATAGCGTCTCTGATTCAGGGCAATTAAGTCGTATGTTACGGGACCTGTCATCCCCTTCACAAATGGATGCCAAGTCTCACCGGCATCGGTTGTGCGGCTGATGCCGTAGGGGTCGGCTTTGTAAAATGTATTCTCATCGATAGCGATCGCTGGGAATCTGCGGACACTTCGGGAACTCAAGTTAGATCTGAGGCGTGTCCAGGTTTTCCCGCCATCCCTGGATCGAAATTCTGTTACGCCGAGGACGAAGAGCGTTTTATCTACAGCTAAAATCTGTAGGGCGGAGTCGAGATGCATCACTTGGGATGCATCTATAGGCGTTATGTCCGTCCATGACGTTCCAAGATCCGCGGAGTGGAAGATTTTTTTGTCTACGCTTTTCGGAAGCCTGACTCTATTAGAAGATGGCAAAGGGATGATATTTCGACCCGTTCCGACATACAGGTCGCTTCCGTTAACAGTCACGGCGTAGACGGCATCGGAGACACCTGTGAGCAATTGGTGCCATTCGTTTGAATCCAGCCGATAGAGACCTTGGTGGGTGCCAGCGAAGAAGGTGTTTCCGACGGCGGCGAAGCTATAAATCCGTTTCCCTGTCAATCCGGTGTTCAGGGGCATCCAGTGCTGTCCGGTATCGGTAGATCGGAAGATGCCTTTCTCTTGAAGGGCGAGGGACAGGGTGATACCCTCTGTCTCAGGCGACTCGGTGACGATGAGTCCATTCGCGACGCCCTTTGGGCGCGGACCAAGGGCGTTCCAGGTCTCACCCCCGTTTTCTGAAGCCAACACTTCATCAGCGGAGACGGTATAGAGGGTGCCTTGGTGTTCGGTGATAGGGATTCGGTACTGTCCAATAGGGATGTCAGTGTTAAGAAGCACCCATGTCGCATCGGGTGTTAATTTATAGAGACCTGTTTTTGCGGCAGCGTAGAGGGTGCCGTCGGTGGATTCAAAGATATTGTAGACAATACTGCCTGTGGGTCCGATTCCCTGTGTCCACTGTGAATCGTTTCCCGTGTCGGTGTTGTCCGATGCGTTTGCGGTGAAGTGAGGCTCGGAAGGTTGCATACCGGCACCGCTGTTTTCGCCGGGCGCGCTCGTTCTGCCGATCTGGTTCCGCACTGCGGGTTTTGCGAGAATCTCAAAGTAGATGGGTTCCTCAACGATTTCGATGGTGGGCTCAGCGTCGGCATCGAAACTGTATGGGACCTGAAACCGGAGGAGATATTGACCACCGATGCCGAAAAGGATAGCCAAGACGGCTACGGCACCGAGTGCTGCCAAAGGGAGTAAGGGTTTCTGAGACGGGGGTGGCGCGGTTGGGCTCAGCTCGGCAATATGTCGCATAACATTCTCAGTGAGACTGTCCGGGAATTGGAAGCTGCCAAGATTCTGCTGAATCACGTCTTCCTCTTTCCGGAGACGGTTGCGAGCGCGGCTCAGGCGGCTTTTGATGGTATTCTGAGAAACACCGAGAAACTCGGAAATGGATTTAATCGTCATCTCGCCGAGATAATGGAGTGTTATCACTGTCCGTTCGCTTTCGGGGAGTTTCTGAAGGAGCGTTTTAACGACTTCACGGCGCGTTTCATCGGCATCGGCTTCCTGTGTTTCTGCAACATATTGAGAATATGAAACCCTATCTACCGCATTAGCCTCGGTAGCCTCTAAGGATTCCGGCACCGGCATGCGATTCTTTCGGAACCAGCTGCGACATAAGTTTGCCGCAATAACGTAGAGCCATCCCGAGAATTGAGTATGGTTTTTCAAGGTTCCGAGTTTTTTATACGCTTGGAGAAACGCGTCTTGTGTGATTTCCTGTGCGATGTGAAAATCGCCGATCTTCCGCCACACCAGCGCGTGAACCCCTTGCTGATATTTTCTCACTAAGGGACTGAATGCTTCCTGGTCCCCTTGTAATATCCGCTGAATAAGTTGAGCATCGTTTTGTTCCACAGCAAGCCTCCTCCAGAAATGTGTATATCTATTGATTATGGGTGACGTAATTTAGACCTCAAAAGGTTGCATTATTTTTCAAACGGTTCTCAGCGGAGTGCTCTGTCTATAAATAGGGGCAACTTGGATTTGTTAATAATAGCACAGATCTATCCAAAAGTAAGTATGTAAATATTTCAGCAGCGGGTTGTGAAAAAAACGATTGGAGGAAGAATGGGCGTATAGTGGGAAAAGTAATGTGTGAGTAGGTACAAGACCTACCCACACAGTGATTTTTGGGGATGGGATTACCGAAATATTTATTTAAACTTCATCAAACCCCGCGAGCAGCGAGTGAAGCATGCTTTGGATTAAATATCGGAACGGAAGAATTTCAAAAACGCTACCGCCGTAAACGCTAAGGCGAAAAAACCGAGTAAGAACACATCCACAGCAGACCGACCCACTGTGTCCGATAAAGCAGGTTCTGTCAACGTTGGTGGCGGCGGAATTTTTTCTGTTTCGGATTCAGAATCATTCATCCGAGCCGCTAACTGCATCACCAGTGCCAGGGCATCGTCTGAAATATCACTGAAATACGAGTCATCGAGTTGATCGTAGTACCGCTTCCCCGTTTGAAAGTAGGTGTCCCTTTTTAACTTACCGGTTTGCGTTAAGTTTATCGCAGAATAGATGAGAGAGGACGTTGGTGCGATCCGAGAGAGCAGCTCGCCAACCTGCTCTTGCCGATCCTTCTCACGCTGATAGTCCCTGTCAATTTTATCTGCGTGATTCTGGAACTCCAACCGGAATTTCTCGTTAATCGGCTTTCTGAGTTTATCCATTTTTTTTTGGAACGCTACGTCGTCTGAGCGAATAAAGACACCTTCGCGAGCCGCGAAAGCTTCAGTCATTTTTTCCCGAATTTTTTCATCCTTATCTTTACTCAGGTTGTTGTGAACTGCCGCTTTTTCCATATAAACCGCCTGTTGTGTCCGGGTGGGCACGACGAGTTTGGCGACGACAAACGCGCCGCGGGGGGCGATCAGCACCGCAAACACCCAAAACGTAAAAGCGACGATTAGCGCAGTCTTGGCGTTATCAAGACACGTTGATATGACCACGCCTATCGCAAAAAAGACCGCAATATAGAGTAACGAGATAAGCGTCAGACCCAACACAGGCAGCGCAACTTTCAGTTCACCGAGTGGAAAGCCTTGCCAGACGAGCAGGAGTAACCCCAAGAGGAAAGACACTAAAAACGGAACAACGAACACAATGTATCCACCGATTAACTTGCTCCACAAAAACACATCTCGGGGCAGGGAATTCGATAGGTTTATCCGAAGGGTTCCCGCCTCCCGCTCCCCAGCCACCGCATCAAATGTAAACAGAAGTGCCAGCAGACTGAAAACAGTCCCCACGATAAACAGGAAATCCAGATTTCCTAATACATACGCCACGGATGCCTGCGAAACCCCTGCTGACCCTTGTCGCACGCCATTCCGCGTCATCCCAAGATAGGTCGGCAGTGCCTCCTCTAAACCGTTTGCGAAGACGCTTAGTGGCGTGGGCTTGAGGAAGAATTTAGAAACTTCTGTGTTTGGGTCTGGGGTATTCGGTGGATTTTCTTTCGCTTCTGTCCGTTCGCGTTTCAGGGACTCTTGATAATCTGTTAAGTTCTGGCTATATCTCCGATAATTGATCGAAAGCGTGAGTGGGACGAGCAAAAGGCACATTAACAAAAGTGCGACAAACCGGACACTCAAAATGTGGTGCATAATTTCTTTTTGAATCAACGTCATTAACATCGTGATTTCTCCTCTAACCGTTTGATCTTTTTTTTTACTAAGGTTTGGACAATTTGCTAACCAATTGTATTAAATGTCGGAACGGAAGAACTTCAGAAACGCTACCGCCGTAAACGCTAAAGCGAAAAAGCAGAGTAAGAGGACATCCACTGCTGAGCGACGCACTGTATCCGATAAAGAAGGCTCTGTCAGGGTTGGTGGTGGTGGGAGTGCCTCTGTTTCGGATTCACCATTCAGTCGACTTCCCAATTGTAACATCTGTGCCAACGCGTCGTCTGAAACTTGGCTGAAATACGCATCATCGAGTTGATCGTAGTACCGCTCCCCCGTTTGAAAGTAAGTATCCCTCTTTAGTTTGCCGGTTTGGGTGAGATTCATCGCGAAATAGGTAAGTGAGGCGGTGGGTGCGATCCGGGAAAGCATCTCGCCAACCTGTTCTTGCCGATCCTTTTCGCGTTGATAGTCCCTATCAATCTTGTCCGCTCGATTCTGGAACGCCTGTCGAAACTCTTCCTCAATCGGTCCTCTAAGTTTATCCAACCGTTTTTGCGTCTCTGGATTGCTTAGGTCTATACCAATAGAACCCCCACTCTCGAAAGCCAGAGCCATTTTTTGCCAAATCTTCTCGTCCTTATCCTTCGTCAGGTTATTGTGAAGTGCGCTTTTTTCCATATAAACCGCTTGCTGTGTTCGGGTGGGTGCGACAAGTTTGGCGACGACAAATGCACCGCGGGGCGCGATCAACACCGCAAATACCCAAAACGTAAAAGCGATGATCAATGCAGTTTTTGAATTGTCCAGATAGGCTGAAATGGCGACACCTATCGCAAAAAAGACCGCAATATAGAGGAGCGAGACAAGCGTCAAACCGAGCACGGGCAGCGCAACAGTGAGCTCACCTAAAGGGAACCCCTGCCAAACGATTAGGAGTAACCCCAAGAGGAAAGACACCAGAAATGGAACTACGAACACGATGTATCCACCGATCAGCTTGCTCCACAAAAACACATCTCGGGGCAGGGGATTTGACAGGTTTATCCGAAGGGTGCCTGCCTCTTTCTCCCCTGCAATCGCATCACACGTAAACAGGAGTGCCAACAAACTGAAAACGATCCCGACGATAAATAGGAAATCCAGGTTCCCGAGGGCATACGCCACGGATGCTTGAGAAACCCCTGCTGACCCTTGTCGCACACCATTCCGTGTCATCCCAAGATAGGTCGGCAGTGCCTCCTCTAAACCGCTCGCGAAGACGCTTAGCGGCGTGGGCTTGAGGAAGAATTTAGAAACTTCCGTGTTTGGGTCTGGGGTATTCGGTGGATTTTCCGCTGCTTCTGTCCGTTCGCGTTTTACCGATTCTTGATAATCTGTTAAGTTCTGGCTATATCTCCGATAATTGATCGAAAGCGTGAGTGGGATGAGTAAAGCACACATCAGCAGGAGCGCGATAAACCGGACGCTGAGAATGTGATGCATAATCTCTTTTTGAATCAATGTCGTTAACATGATAATTTCTCCTGCGTTTTTTACGTGTGTTCGGTTGCATTTCTTTTACCGAACTCACGTTATTATGGAGTGAAGTCAATGAAGGGATAATACGTCAGCAGACAACAATACCGATAGTTGCTCAAGGATGTCCCGTCCTTCTTCCGATTTCAGAAATTCCGCGCCGAGTTGCGATTCGAGTTGCGCCTGTAGCTGCTCCTTAATTTGGCTTCCCACCTGCGGGAATGCTTGTTTGAAGATATCCATCCCCATTGGCGTTTTGAGAAAGTCTTTTCCGAATTGTGCTTCAACTTGAGAAGCAATTTCTTTCTCCAAAGCACTAAGCATTTTCGGCACGAATTGTTTGATTATCAGTTTTTCGATTGCCTGCTTGAGTTGCTGCCTGCCTGCTTGTGTCTTGAGAAATGCCTTTCCGTGTTGTTTGTGTAAGTCCCGCACAACGTCAGCAAGCGCGGAGAACCCCATTTTGTTGCTATTATAAATGTCTCTTTGCGGACCGTTACGATAGAGTTTTCCACCGAGACTGAGATTGAGACGATGGTGTTCACAGCGAACGATAGGTGTCATATCGCCTTCTTGTGTCCATAGCATCTGTTGCGCCTCTTTTTCAGAAGGTCGGATCTCATAGAGATAACTGCACGGCAGTGTCGGGTCCGATGCATCTTCGGTGAGAACGCCAGGGACGCCTGCTGTTGTATCTGCTGGGCAGAGGAGAAATTTTGCGTCCAGATACTTAGGAGAAAGATCGGAAAGCCACTGCGGATATGCATCGGTGTTGGCAGCCCTGTATTCATCAAGGGCGCGTTTTATCTGCCGCAGATTTTCTCTGCTCGTCTCAATCCCTTTGGAAGTCTCAGAACTTTGTGGCTCTGAGAGTGAGGCAAGTTCGTAAGGATAGACATCTGCCAAGAGGCACCGGTTGAGGCGCACCAATGCTTCTCCACCTTGCGGGTTTTCTGCGATGAGTGCCTCCGTTTGTTCACTGAGTTCAATATTGGCAAACCGTTGTGCATCGTAGAGAGAATCCCCTTGAAGCAGTCGATTTAGGTCTGAAAGCAGTACTTCCTGCTGCTGAGGGGATGGGGTGCTTGCGCCATTGTATCCGAATAACACCCACTGCATATCTTCCAACAATTGCGATGCGATAAATTCGGACACCGGCGCACGCGTGTCTTGGAGTTTCACGATCAAACTGCCGGGATCTTTAACCGCAGCCCTATCAAAGAGGAGCTGATCTGTGCCTGCCTGTAGCGGCAGTTGCCAGCCTATCATCGTCCCTAAAATTGCGATCAGAAGTGTTAGAGAATTGAGAATTTTGCCTTGTAAAATTATGCTTTTCATTTTTACACTCTCCTTAGATTGTTAGTATATTTCAGATTTTTATTCAGATTCATCCAGCGTAAAGCGAAGCACACCGCTGCCACGGGTACCCACATAAAGCACGTTCCTCTCAACAGCAAGCGAGGTAATAGGCATCGGGATTTCCGGGGCAACCTGTTGCCACACCCCAGTCCCCTCTTTGAATCGATACACCTGTCGCTCGCTTGTCCCATACAGCGTTGTCCCGTCTACCGCAAACCTTTCTATAACGACGGGGGTGCCTTCTGTATCCGTTGTCGTGTGCCAGTCGAGGTCTCCGTCGTTTGCATAAACGACCCCACTATCGGTTGCGACATAAAGGGTAGTGCCTGCAAAGGCGACTGCGTTGAAATCCGCAACAGGAAATGGGAGGCTCTCCGTAACATCGTTCCACGTGTTTCCCGCGTCAAACGATTGAAAGAGGCGTCCGTCCCATTTACCGACGTAGACGGTACTCCCTGAAGCCGCCAGGTTAGAAGGAAGGGAATCAGGGGTGTTAGCACTGCCAATTATATCGGCAGGAAGTTTATTGATGAGTCCGGTATCCACCCATTCAGTTGTGCCGGGCTTCCATCTGAAAAGTCTCTGTTCAAACTCCATATAGTAAGCGTCACCACCGACAGCGAAATTCCCAACAAGCGAGGTCAAGATATCAACAATGAGTTCCTCTAAAACCGGACTATAGTCTTCAACAAATGCCTCTGCATCTAGATCTTCAAGGGTATTTTTCTCTCCCTCTGCCTCGTCTATTCCTGGGAAAATTTCCATGAAACCTTCTTCCAGCAGTTTGGTATAGTTTCTCCCGACTAAAAATGGCATACTCGGAACAGGTGCTAACCGATTATCCTCGGTAGATAAGTAAAAGAGGCGGGGGTGCGGTGTCGTTTCGTCTATACCTCTGACATAGAGCAGATTGTTGAATCTCGTCAGGTTTACGATGTTTCCGAGGCTGCTTGGAACAGGGGTCCACGACTCACCCGCATCGGATGAGGCGAGGAGGATGCCTTCCACGTTGGCATAGAGCACGTTCTGCACAGAAACTAAATGCATCACAGCTGTCTTTACCAATCCAGGGTTAAACGGATGCCACGTTTTGCCGGCATCGGTTGTGCGATAAATCCCGGACTCTCCGTTCCGATAGAAGGTATTCGCATCCGAAGACACAAGCGTCGAAACATCTGCTATATTCGGTATACTTGAATTCAAAGCAACCCAGGTGTCCCCCGCGTCACTTGAGTAATAACTGTTTCTGTCGTCTAATATCAAAAGGTTATCTTCCACTGCTATCATTTTAAAGATTAAAGTCGGTTTCGTTTCTGCGTTCTTAGGAGGCTCCTTCCCATTTGGGTCGGAGTTCGGATCTGCAGCGCCAACCCGAATCGTCATGCTAACTGGGGTGGAAGGCTCTGTTTCTACTTTTCCATAGTCTAATGTCTGCCACGTATCTCCCAAATCTGTTGAACGATACAGGGACAGAGAAGTCTCCCATACCATTTTCGATGGCACCATGAGCCCAAAATCTTTGTTCACCACTTTGTCACCCACGGCAACATAGAGTCGATGCCCGGCATTTGCCAGCGCGCGGACATTGCGGGTCTCATGGTCTTCATCTACCGGTAATAACGTCCAACCTTCAGAATTGAGGCGGTAAAGCCCAGAATCCGTTCCAACGAACACGACATCTTCAATAGCAGTGATTACGCGAATTTCTTTGTCCATCAACGGATCGCTGGCAGGCGTCCACGATTTCCCGGCGTCCACAGAGCTGAATACGCCATTAGTGAGTCCCAAGTACATTACAATATCAGTGTGCGTCCGAGAAGATCCATCTGTTATGACGAGATCAACCAGTTGTCCTTCTGGACGGGGACCGAGGGCATGCCACGTCTCGCCTCTATCTATTGAAGCGCGGACTTCCGTATCAGAGACAACGTAGAGGGTCTTATCATGTTCTGTCATCTGCCATGATCCGCTAACAGGCATGTTGGTGTTGACAATGCTCCACCGACTTCCATCGTCTGCCAATCTATAGAGATCGGTCCCTGTTCTGGCGTAAGAATCCCCGTTGGATGTGATAGATAGGTTCTGCACGCTACCACCTTCGGGGCCCCGAGTTTGGCGCCATTGCGGTTTCGGCGTTGAGACGTCTATCGTATCAACGGGTAGCGTAGCAACAAGGGAGTCGTCGGGTTTCTGACCTGCGCCGGGACTCTTACCGGGGAGTGCTGAACTTCCTGCCTGACTCCGCACTGCGGGTTTCGCAGGGGAATCGTAAACGAAAACTGCGTCAATAATCTCAATCGTGGGTTCCGATGTCGCATCTAAATTGTAAGGTCTCTGAAAACGGGAGAGATACTGCGTGCCAACACCCATCATTAAAAAAATGAGAATAGCGGAAGCGGCAGAAATTGCTAAAGGTGCCACGGGTTTACTCACCGCAGGGGGAACGGGAGCGATACGTGAAACTTCCTGCATAATGTTATCGGCGAAGGTATCGGGGAGTTGGAAGCTGCCAAGATTCTGCTGAATCACGTCTTCCTCTTTCCGTAGACGGTTGCGGGCGCGGCTGAGCCTGCTTTTGACGGTATTCGGAGAGACACCGAGAAACTCGGAAATCGCTTGGATCGTCATCTCGCCGAGATAGTGGAGCGTCATCACCGTCCGTTCGCTTTCCGGTAATTTTTTGAGCAGTTCCTTGACGGTTTCACGCCGTGTTTCATCCGCATCGGTTTTCTGCTTATCTGCTACATATTGAGAATATGACACTTTGTCCACCTCATTGGTATTGTCAGCGTCTAAGGATTCCATCGGCAAACGCTTCCTTCGGAGATAGTCGCGACTCAGGTTTGCCGCGATAACGTAGAGCCAGCCCGCAAACTGGTTATGGTTTTTCAAGGTTCTGAGTTTTTTATATGCAGTGAGAAACGCGTCCTGCGTGATCTCTTGCGCAATATGGAAGTCCCCAATCTTCCGCCATACCAGCGCATGAACCCCCTTCTGATATTTTCTCACCAAGGCACTGAATGACTCCTGGTCACCTTGGAGGACCCTCTGGATGAGCTGAGCATCTTTCTGTTCCATTACAAACTACCTCCGGAATCGTGTATTATCTGTTGATTGAAGTGACGTAACATGCGTGCCGAAAGGTTGCATTATTTTATCAAAAAGGTAAATGTTCGACAAAAGGATTCACCGAACAGATTTTTGACAGCCCTCATTGATTGAGGTGACGTAACTCGGATATCGAAAGGTTGCATTATTTTGTAATTTTCGTTTAAACTTCTTAAAATATATGTTATACTTTAAAAATAAGACGTTTTCGGAACCACGACATGCGCAACTGGGAGGCTTAGCATGGAACACCATATAACAGATGAACAGTGGGAACATTTTTGGGAAAACGGTTACGTGCGCATCGGACAAGTCGCGACGGATGCAGAACTCGCAAGACTGCAGCAGCAGATGGACGACATCATGCTCGGTAAAGCATCACTGGATTATGACCAAATCATGATGCAACTGGATCGGGAACCTGGAAAGAATTCTCCGGGACCGCAGTCTAAGGGACATAAAGGTGCCACGTTGTTGTATCGGAAAATTCAGAACCTCGAACTGGATCCGATTTTCTTGGCGTATCTCCAGAAACCGGTTTTCCAGGAGGTGTGTGCGAAAATCTACGGAGATGACACCCCTGTTGCCTGTTTTCGGGCGATGTTTATGAACAAACCCGCGCACGAAGGCACGCAGCTGACATGGCATCAGGACAGGTGGCGAGACCTCGATCGTGACCCGCAGATCACGATTTATACGGCTTTGGATCCCGCAACGATTGAGAATGGGTGTGTGCATATCATTCCGAAGTCGCATAGCAGGCTCATCAATCCTGAAAACGGATCCGGTTTTCTCACACAGGAACACATCGACGACATCGTTGCGAAGGCGACACCGCTCCCGATGGAGTTGAAGGCGGGAGAGGTCGTCTTACTCCACAATTGGATGCTCCACAGTTCCGGGACGAACGATACCGATATTCCGCGGCGGGCATTCAGTGTCTGCTACATGCATGGGGAGACGAAGTCGCATCACGGGCATGCCTTTACGCGGGTGTTCGGCGACGACGCGATCCGGGTCGAGGATTTATCGAAGTTTAAGTATGAAAGTCCTATAGTCTAATTTATGGGCATCTGGACTGCTCTCCATTTCGTTACGAGTAGGTTTTCGGTGAATCCGAAACTGAAATAAGGATTTGTCCAGTATAATACCGAATCCTAAGCCTGCAACAATACGCAGAAATACCCAAGCAAAAACACGCAGGCGACTCGAACACGGAAACTGTTAGATACCCGAAGGCTATAACTTATCCGCAAGGAATAATTAAAAAAGGAGAACAATATGGCGAAGATTCGACTTGCCATGATTGGATGTGGCGGAAACTCCTCAGGTCACGCCAGACGCATGAATGCAAATCCTGACGTGCAAATCGTCGGCACCTGCGATGTGAATACCGACATTGCTAACGGTTATATTGATCGGAACCTGTCCGATCTGAGTCCACGTCCGGGTGCTTATGACGACATCGGCACGCTGCTGAAAGAGACAGCGCCGGATGCCGTGGTCATCTCTACACCGCACACGCTCCATTTTGAGCAGGGCATGCAGGCACTTGAGGCGGGCTGCCACGTTTTGATGGAAAAACCGATGGTCACGTCTTCCAGAGATGCATATACTCTCGCAGAGAAGGTGGAAGCGACCGGACTTACCCTCACCATCGGCTACAATACACCGTGCACACCCAATTTCTATTATACCCGAGAGATTATCCGTAGCGGAGAATTTGGCAAGCTGGAATTGGTCATTGGCTATATTACGCAAGGCTGGAAAGGTGGCACAACAGGGACGTGGCGGCAGAACCCGAAACTCTCTGGCGGTGGACAAGCCTACGATAGCGGCGCACATCTCCTGAACAGTCTCTGCTGGGCGGTCGAGTCGAAAGTTGCTGAAGTCTATGCCTATACAGACAACCAGGACCGAGACGTTGACATCAACTCCTCGATTAACGTCAAGTTTGAAAACGGTGTGCTCGCGGCGATGGCGGTAAGTGGCAATTGCCCAAGTCCTGGCGGCACGCACATGGCGTTAGTGTTTGAAAACGGCAGGATTGAAGTTGACGGCTGGAGTGGTGGTTGGATTCGTGTCTGGAAGGGTGGGGAAGCGTTGGATCCGCCTCCGATTACAGACGACATGTCCGCGGGTTCGCCTGACGACAACTTCATCGACGCTGTTTTGGGGAGAGCAGAATCCCGCACGAGTCCGATGAACGGGATTATCCAATCCGAGTTGATGGATCTCATCTACGAATCTGCGGAAACGGGCGTCCCAGCACGTCCAGAACGCTAAGACGACTTTCCTCGACCCGGTAGGTGCGGTTTGTAACCGCACCTTTATATTAACGTCGCGCCTGTGGGGCGGGGGGCTGTCGGTCGGATAGGCATCTTCTCATAAGAACGATACGCCAGGTCTGCTAAATGTGGCGTTTCAATTCGGATGTATCCTTCCGCCCGCGAGTGCATGAGCGCGTCAAGCACACCCGTCACGAGGAGCGTCCGTTCCACAGGATACTGCGGTTCCCCTGTCACGAACATCTCTTCAATATTAAGACTCAAATAACTGAAATGCGCATGCGGAGGTCCGTTCTGTAGATAAAACTCCGTCGCGTAGTAGGTATCCCCAGTCTTCGCTGCGTAAGCGAAATCAGAGACGTACCCGGTCAACATTAGCACAGTAGAACGGAATCCATCGCTATGCTCCAACAGAAACGCCGTTGGATTCGGGCAACCCTCTATAAAGGGGGTATCCGGACGATTTTCAATCTGTGCACACGCCTTTTCTGCTAAATCAAGGGACCACTTTCCTGCTTCACCCGTCTCCCAGACGGCGTCGCCTTCCAGACACTGAATTGCCACGATGCCAGATTCACCGCCTTGCCGACGTTCAATCATACACTGTAGCGTTTCAAGTGAATGAAAACCGTAGGACTCCACACCGGCGTAACCGATACCGATAGCGGTTTCCAGTTCTGTATCAAGCGGATGTTCCAAAAACGGGTGCCGCCAAGAGAGTGGTAGCGAGGAACCCGCCATAAATGGGACATCGAGTGCCTTTGCGCGATGATACATCCAAATGGCGTCGTCCCAATTGTAGGAGAGGTGCTTATCGCAGAAAACAGGGACGGATCTGCCACTCGATGCGAAGACACCGCAAATCTGCTCGAACATATAACGGCGCGGGTACATGTGTTGCCCGATCTCGTTATACGGATAATCGCCGTGTTCACCGATCAACAGCACACCATCGACAGCCAATTCGTTCCCACCGAGCGTCAAGGCTTGCCGAATACTCGGATAGATAGGGACACTGTGTTCAGCAGCTAAACCCACCCCGATGTCCCGATCGTCTACCTGATCGAGATAGATGGACACCAATTCCACGCGAGGCATTCGATGCCCGGTATCTGTCGGAAACCCCTTCATGTATTTCGTAGCGATTACATCTGCGTGCGAATGTTGATAATACGTCGTGATGATCGCAGCAATTTTTTTAGGTGTGTCCATTGTTACCCTCTCTTATCTGACGATTTCGGTCCCGATCCCACCCTCTGTAAAAACTTCCAGCAATAGAGAGTGCGGGATGCGTCCATCAATGATATGTGTTTTGTAAACACCACCGATGAGTGCTGTCGTGCATGCCTCTACCTTCGGCAGCATACCGCCTGCGATGAACCCTTCCTCGATGAATGTGTCTACCTCTCTCATACGCAGGGTAGGTATCAGCGAGTCTGTATCGGATAGATCCCGGAGGATACCGCGCGTATCCGTCAGGACAATCAATTTCTCCGCTTGGAACGCAGAGGCGATCTCACCCGCCATGGTGTCGGCATTGATGTTATAGGTTTGTCCGTCAGTCCCAATACCGATTGGTGCGATGATAGGGATATAACCTGCTTTGTCGAGTGCCGTAACCGACTCGGTGTTCACGCCGATTATTTTTCCTACAAACCCCAAGTCAACATCTATACTTTGTCCGCTGTCATCACTAATCTGCGTCTCCTGTTTCTCCGCGAGGATCAGGTTGGCATCCTTTCCAGACAACCCAATCGCTTTTCCGCCGTGTTGGTTGATCCGAGCGACAATCTCCTTATTGATCGACCCAAGCACCATCTCAGCGATTTCAACCGTTTCCGCATCGGTTACCCGCAACCCCTGTATAAACTCCGGGACCTTCCCAATTTTATCCATCCATGCGGTGATTCTCGGTCCGCCGCCGTGCACGATAATGGGTCGGATGCCGACGTATTTCATCAGCACGATGTCTTGCATGACGGAATGGATCAGGGACTCATCCTCCATTGCGGCACCGCCATATTTGATAACAATCCGCCGGTCGTAAAAGCGACGGATATAAGGTAAGGCTTCAATAAGAACTTCAGCAGTTCTGTCCATATTTTAATTATTCCTTGCGGTTCGGTTAGGTGATTACGGACTACGAGTTGTGGACTATGCTAAGTCCCCGGCGCGTAAGGGAATAGAAAGCAGTTTGTCTAAAGTTTAATATCTATAGTAAAATGGTGTATCTATAGTAAAATGGTGTATAATATTAATGATACGTAAACCCTCTGTGTTTGTCAAATTAAAAGCAGTTTTCAGTTGTCAGTTAAGGAGTACGAACGCGATGCAAATATCCGCACAGATTTCACAATTTCACGGTGTAGGTATACCCTTTACAGTTGGCGAGATGCCCGTGTCCGCAACACCAGATGCTATGCTCGTCCGCGTCTCACTCGCAACGATCTGCGGCTCAGACCTCCATACGGTATCGGGTCGCCGCGGTGCAGAGATTCCATGTGTCCTCGGGCATGAAGTCATTGGAACAGTTGCAGCACCGACCCATCTTCGTTCAGCAACCGACGAGATACTGCGGGAAGGCGATCGGATTACGTGGAGTCTCACGACTTCCTGTGGGACCTGTGAGTATTGCGTCAGGCGGAACCTCCCACAGAAATGTGAGACGATGTTCAAATACGGGCACGCCCGGAGTGAAGGTCCCGACGCTTTTTCAGGTGGGTTCGCTACGCATATCCTCCTGCGTCCAGGGACAGCGATCTATCGCATTCCTGACACCATGACAGATCAAGAGGCTGTCCCGATTAACTGCGCACTGACGACCGTCGTGAACGGCTTGGCGAACATCGGCACGTATTTCGGTGAGACGGCTGTCGTCCACGGTGCCGGCATGCTGGGAATCTATGCGGCGTGCTATTTGCATGAACAGGGATATGAACATGTCATTGTTGTGGATACCAACGAAAGTCGATTGAAGATTGCCAAACGGTTCGGCGCAACGCATACCTTCAACCCGAATGAGGCCTCTGTTGAAGAAATTGACGCAGCCGTGAAAGATCTGACGAACGGACGGGGTGTCGATCTCGGTGTAGAGGTCAGCGGTGCAACGGTTGGTATCCCGAACCTGATTACGTGGTTAGCAATTGGCGGGAGATGTCTGACCCTGGGTTACGTCTATCCCAACGCACATATCTCTGTCGATGCCCACCAACTCGTCACGAAATGTGTGACCCTCCGCGGGGTTCATAACTATCATCGGACTGCGCTTGGCGATGCGATCCGCTTCGTTGCGGAAAATCGGAGCCGTTACCCATTTGCGGAGCTCGTCGGAGAAACATATCCATTGTCGGAAATTGACACCGCATTTGAACACGCGTTTCGCCAAGAGACCCTCCGCGTTGCTATTGCGCCATAGCAGTCAAAAAAGTCGGGAATCGGGTTTCCCTCTCCTACAGTTCTGTGTCAATCCAGCAATTTGTTCCGTCGGTGCGGAGGGTAATTGCCCCGGATACATCGGTTCTGAACATCGGACACCCACGGGCACGATACCGCGCAACCACATCTGCATGCGGAAACTGATAGCGGTTTCCTTGACCGAGTGAGACGATCGCCCACCGCGGTTGAACGGCATCCAGAAACGGGGCACTGCTGGATGTGCGACTTCCGTGATGCGGCACTTTTAGGATTTCGGAACGGAGGTCGTGTCCAGCGGCGATGAGTCGGGACTCCGCCTTCTTGCCGATGTCACCCGTGAACAGGATGTCTACCGCACGATATGTAATCTTCATGACGAGGGAATCGTCGTTTTTGTCCGTATCCAGCAGGTTGGTGGAACTCGGATCGATGGGATGCAGGAGATTGAGCGTGGCGATTGACGTGAATTCGATCTCTCCGGCATAAGGAAACGTGTATGGAATGTTCCGCGCTTTGACAATGGCGTGTAAGCGACGATGCGTCTGTGAGTCGAGCGGCATATCCGATATACCGAGCACCTGTCCGACTTTAAAGTTCTGTAGAATATAGCCGAGTCCGCCGCCGTGGTCGAGATCTGGATGGGTCAGTACCACCATATCGAGTTCCCGAATGCCGTGGAAATCAAGATAGGGTTCAATAATCCGTTCCCCGACATCGTATTCAACCCGTTTCCGCTTCTGTTTGTCGTAATAACTTCGTTGGATGCCACCATCAATCAGCAGCGTTCGATTGTCTGGAAACCTGACGATTGCGGCGTCTCCCTGCCCGACATCCAGTGTAATCACTTCTAACAATCTTCCCTTCTCATGGAATGCGGTATCCCAGACCCAAATCGCTATAACGGAGAGTCCGATGAGGCTTGCGACTTTCCAGTGACGATAGGCGGCTCGCCAATGTGTCATCCATAGACAGAAGGCGGTGTAGACGACGAACAGCCCGAACGTTGGTGGCGTTAACTTGACGACACTCCATACCTGTCCGAACAGACCGATGAAGGTCAGGAAGATGGAGATAATGGCGTGATTGAGCATACCGAGCAGCTTCGCGAGCGGAAGCCAAATAAAACCGATGCCTACAGATGCCATCCCCACCGCAACGATGAGCGATACGAGTCCGACTGCGAAGGGGCCGACGACAATACCGAGCGGATATGCCCGAAAGAAATGGTAGGCGATGAGGGGACCCGTTCCGATTTGCGCTGCGAACGTCACGAGATAGGAGAGCACCACCCATTTGATTACAGTCGTCCGAAATCTCGTCAGACGTGAACCCTCGCTTTCCGAAGGTGAACCCTCCGTGCCTTCCCAGAGTCGGCGGAACGGTGTCTCCATCTTCGGAACGAAATAGACGATCGAAGTCACGGCGACAAAGGACAACTGGAATCCGACATCCCACAGTTGTAATGGGTTCAAAAGGAGGAGCACTAACGCCGCAAACGCTAATAGATTGAAGATGTCCGCATCTCTATCAATGAGGGTCGCACAGAGAAATAGGAGTGCCATCAGCGAGGCACGAAAGACGGAAGGACGGAAACCGATGAGGCAGGCGTAGATGAGCACTGCGATAATCGTCAAGAGACAAAGTATTTGCTGTGGAAATCTGAAGAGCGAGAAACCGAGATAGCAGAACATCGCAACAAGCCCGACATGCAGACCGGAGACGGCAAGCACATGGAAGGTGCCACTGTTTCGGAAGAGAGCCAAGGTTTCTGTGGGAACATCGCTCCGTTTACCGAGTAGGATGCCTTTGAGGAGTTGGGCATGCAATAACGGTTCAGGAAACGGGGTTTCGACTTCAGTCTCTGTATAGATACCGTCAATCAGACGTTCGGTTTGGTGACGGAGTGCCTCTATCCACCGTAAGGGTGGGAATCCCCCTTGTTCACCGATTCGCACAAGACCAATCGTATCGATGATCCCAGCGACTCCTTGTCGGGAAAGATGTGCCCGGTAATCGAAACCGCCAGGATTTCGCTTGGTTTGGGCTTGACGCAGGACACCGGTCAGCGTTAGGTCTTTACCGTAGCGGAGCGGTAGCAACTCTTGGAATCTGATGAGGCATTTCGCTGGGACCTGTTGTGTGGGGTCTGACAATAACTGGAGTTCGCCGACGGCGTAACAGGCGTCCCATGCCTCCCCGCGTTCGGGTTGATATACGGTGGTGCCTGAGAAATGAATCGGCTTGTTGTAAAAGTGGGGTGGGATTGGCGAATGGGTTGTGGTTTCTAATCGGAGCATGCCGCCAGCGAAGATGGATAGATGGAGCAGGGCGTAACAGAGGAACCGTTGACGGGTTCTTGTTGCCATGCTGCCGATAAAGCAGAGGAGGACAAATATCCAGAGCCACAGGAACGGGAGGGATACCCATTTGCCTGCGATGATGCCGAGTAGATACGGGATAAGAAAATAGAGCGCGGGACGCGGTTTGATTTTCATCTAAATTTTATCCGAGGTTTTTTCTTGCTGTCCTGCCATTATACCCGTATCTTCAAAAATATTCTGATTTTTTTATAGTTTTCAGTTTGACGTGTTCTTGCCTTTGTGATACAATCCCCTTTGACCCCACTCCATAGGAAACGTAAATGCCAAAAAACAGTATTCTCTCACAGATGCCGATAGACCTCGGCAACAACCTAAACCTCCGATTTGCGACGCCTGCCGATACGGACGCACTTGCTGAATTCAACACCCGTCTTCACGAAGAAGAAAGCGTGGGTCCAGGGATCCGAGACTTGATGTCGGGGGATCATCCCACCTGCAAGGCAAGCGATTTCACCGTCGTTGAAGATACCAAGACAGGGAAGATCGTGTCCTCGCTCTGCCTCATCTCGCAGACATGGACGTATAGCGGTATCCCTTTCAAGTTGGGGCAACCCGAATTCGTCGCAACGGAACCTGAATACCGCAGGAGAGGCTTAGTCCGTAAGCAGTTCGAGGTGATTCATGCGTTGAGTGCGGCGCGCGGGGAACTGATGCAGGGGATCACAGGTATCCCGTGGTATTACCGACTTTTCGGATACGAGATGGCGCTGGATATGGAAGCGGAGCGCGTTATTGACGGGCTGCATATCCCGTCCTTGAAAAAAGGGGAGACCGAGACGTGTCGCCTCCGACCCCGAACGGATGCCGATAACGCTTTCATCCAAGACCTTTATGAGAGCAGGGTTGAACAGAATATCTTCACTTGCACTCGGACACCAGCGATGTGGGAGTATGAATTCAATGGACGCTCGGCGGGGAGTGAGGCACGGTATGAATTCTTACTCATTGAGGACATGGAAGGCACGAAGCTCGGCTATATCCAACATTTCCAATGGTGTTACGATAATTTCCTGGTCATGCGACTGGAGCTTAAACCCGGCGTCGGTGGTCTCTATCACATCCCGTCACTCTTGCGAGCGTTATGGAAAAAGGCAGAGACGACACCGATTGTCGCTGAGAATGACAACCGGAAAGTGACAGGTGTGCAGTTCATGTTGGGGCGTGAACACCCGATCTATCAGGTATTACCCAAAGCCGTTGTCCGTCAGGAGCCACCTTATGCGTGGTATATCCGAGTGCCGGATCTTATAGCGTTTTTACGACACATCCAACCCTCCCTCGAAAAACACCTCATCGGGACCGTTGCAGAGGGATACACGGGTGAACTCAAACTCAACCTCTATCGAACTGGCATACACCTTAAATTTGAACGCGGACGCATCACGGATATTGCCGATTGGACGCCGAAAGACGTTGAGGAAGGAGATGCCGCGTTTCCAGACTTGACCTTTTTGCAGCTCCTGTGCGGACGGTGTCGGACGGAGGAATTGACAGCAAATTTCGTTGACTGCTGGACAGACGGCAGTTCGCCTGCCGTGCTACTTGATTGCCTGTTTCCAACCTTCGCTGGAGAGGTCTGGCATCTTTAACAATGGTCACCCAATCGCATGTTGTTCTCAACATAGCCCTCCTTTCAAAGCGAGACAAACCCTTCCTTCACGTCTATGCGTTCATCGGTGCTGTCCTGCCTGACCTACCGATGTTCATCTTTTTCGCAATCGAAACTTTTATCCTGAAGACACCGCAACGTGAACTCTGGGAGACCCGATACTTCATGGAGGCGTGGCAAACCTTCTTTGACCTCTTCAACGCCGTTCCGTTGATTCTGATCGTCTTGGGGATTGGGTATTACCTACTGAACTCCGAGCGGATTGTGGTTTTAGCGTGGAGTCTACTCCTCCATTGCGGCTTCGACTTTGTGACGCATCACGACGACGGACATCATCACCTCTTTCCGCTCTCCGATTATGTCTTTGAAAGCCCAATTTCCTATTGGGACCCGGATCACTATGCCGGTATCGTCGCACCGATAGAGCGATTGGTGATGCTTGCCGCTTCTGTTTACCTCTTCCGCCGCCTGAAAACCCGAATAGCCCGTTGGGCACTGATTGCCATCAATGTCCTGTTCTTGGGTTCCTATCTCCTCTTTTTCCTTCGGTGAGGTGTAGCCTTCCACTCCCCAGAAAAAGGCTGGCGTGTTCTCGTTTCTGCGGAAAAGTTGACACCTACCCGCATTTTTTCTTGACATCCAGAAACAGATATGGTTTACTATCTTCCAAAGGAGCCACACAATGAAAATGCTTTTATTCTTCTCAATACTGTTCTGTGTCATCGCTATGCCTTTGCGTGCCGAGACACAAGAGATTTCGGAAATCAAAGACGACATCGCAACCATAAAAACAGACCTTGCGGTGCTAACGTCTGAGTTCAAAGCGTTTAAGGAAAATGTCAACGAACGCTTTGACAGGATCGAAAAGGATTTTGACAGGATTGAAAAGAATTTTGACAGACAAAATAACATCATTATTGCTTGTATCGGTATCCCTTTGGCGATTATTGCGATAGGATCAACGATATGGGGCATATTGACACACAGGCGCAGTGTCCGAGACAGCACGCAACTCAAAGAAATAGAAAACCTCAAAGAAGAGATAGAAACCCTTAAGCAACGGCTGCTTGTAAGCCGTTAACAAACGCCACGTGCTTACCTATTCCACCAGCCTTGGCATCGGATTTGGAACCCCATGCTTACTTTCTGCATCCATCCGTCCACTTTTTGATATATACCGCCAGCCCTCTCCACACCAGTGGCATCCAGAGAAACAGCGCGACGATACCATCTATTGTGTCATATCCACCTGCCACAAACTGATATACATACAACGTGCCGATTGTCCAAAAATACACAATGGGTGCTATGTGGGCAAGTCCCGCTCTCTATGCATCTGAAATGCGATGGATGTTGTAAGGCAGCTGGCAGAAAGTGATACCTAAATTCGTCAGCTCCTTCTGACTGATGAATTTCTGCGGTGCATAGACATACGCCTTTTGACCCGTCTCTTTGCACGCTTTAGCAATCTGATCGGCACGCGCCCCATCTAACGCAGACGCATGGCTCTCCAGAAAATCCAACGAAGGTTCATAAATAAGATAGAAACGGGTGTCGCTCGTTTCGCCGAAGTAGTAATCCTCCTCTTTTCTGGTAAACGCTAACGCGCGACCGGTTGCGGTATAAGCGATATAGTCGGCTAAGGTTTCGTAGGTAGGGAGATTTTCGCCGGTGAGCATACCTTCCTCGTCAATCTGTTCGCCGAGAGTGCAATAGGTGAAGGCACCGCCAAGTCCCTCTCGGAGGGTTTCATCTGTAGCATTTTCAACGCCATTGATGACGCGTCGGACACGTTCGGCGGTGATTGTATCTGCATAGTCCTCACATTCAACGAGGATAAACTTCCGGTTCCCGCCATCCGCTTTGTTGAGTGCGAGGACAGCTTGGGCAGTGGTGCCACTACCCGCGAAAGCGTCAAGAATAATATCGTTTTTATCGGTGGATACTCTGATTATTTTTTTAATTAAATCTGTCGGTTTTGGTGTTGCAAAAAGTTGACCACGTCCAAAAATACCGATAAGTTCCTTAGTCCCATCAGTAGCAGTTCCGACATCACTCCATATTGTGAAAATGTTGACTCCTTTTTCACGGGCTTCACTGAGAAACCTCTTATATTGAGGTTTAGAAGTTCCCCGCTTTCCGAAGAGAATTCGTCTTTCTTTTAACGCAATATCATATTTATCTTTAGAGAACCGCCAATGTCTACCAGTAGGCGGAAGATAGATTTTACCAGTATTGGGATTGATAATTTCGTATGTTAAGTTTTCTCTAACGTTGGGAGCATCCATTGGATCCGCTACCCACGGACCCCGAGGATCGTTATCAGGATTAGAGAATTTGCTTTCATCAACATCCCCAGCATTGAAGGAAAAGGAGGACCTCTCAAATGCATAGCAAAGGATGTGGTTATGAGAAAGTGAAACATCTATATCATTCTGGCTGGATTTTCTGTGATGCCACACAATATTAGCAACAAAGTTGCTTTTTCCAAAAACCTCATCCATCAGCATTCGCAAGCGATGCACTTCATTATCGTCAATGGAGATGAAGATCACACCATCATCGGACAGTAACGCCTGTAACAAATGGAGCCGAGGCCACATCATACACAACCACTTATCGTGGCGTTCTAAATCCTCAAGATCAACCGGACCGTGTTTCTCCAGCCACGCTTGCATCATCGGACTGTTGACGTTATCGTTGTAGACCCAATTTTCGTTGCCCGTGTTATAGGGCGGATCGATGTAGATACACTTGACTTTACCGGCATATCTCGGGAGAAGTGCCTTCAAGGCGTGTAGGTTATCGCCGTGAAGAATCAGGTTCTCATCCAACAGAGATTTACGAGGCGATCCCTCTCTGTTCAGCGATTTCTTCTTATCTATCTTTAGTGTCCGGACAGGGACGGTCAGGTGGTATCCATAAATGAACTGTTTACCTTTGAAATCGAGTGTAGGCATAAAGATTCCTCAAAAAATCTCATCAAATCCTTCGGGCTGGAAACCCCGCTTTTTATGAAACGAGGACACAACACTATGTCATAACATGTTATATTATAGCGTATTATGCATAATTATGGAATAAAAATTCATATGATGGCATTACTGCGTCAATTTCACTTATTCTATTTTTTATGGGAATTGTGTTGTGAAGGGCATTCTCTAACAATCCCAATGCTTTAGCTTTGGGTCCAACCCACGTATCTCGTGCCAGAGTCAAAAAAGAGTTGACATTTTTTGTAAAAAAGTGGTATAATAAGAGTATCACGTAGGCAGGCATTCTCAGCGTTACCGTCTCTGGTAACGTGCCTGCCTCCCACTGAGAAGGGGATAAACGCGTGATACGTGATATACCATGTCACATGGATCCCATAAGATAGCCTTGGACCCAAATAGCATTCAAGAACGCTGGTTTTATAGCCAATGCGGTTATGCCCGTTTTACATTTAACAATGCTCTATCAGATTTCAAGGCAGGCTTAGAAGTAGGCGAGTTCCGATCTGAAGTTGACTTAAATAATCGTTGGAATGCCCGCAAGAAGTCTTATGGAGACTGGGTGAGTTGCCAAGACCAAAGAGCCGGTTTATATGCTATCAAAGGCTTAGCAAACGGCCTAAGTCGCTGGAAGGACAAAATCAGCAAGTTCCCGAAGTTCAAAAAGCGTGGACATAGGAAACCTTCCTATACGACAGACGAACAGGCGGTAAAGGTAGACGGAAAGCGTATCAAGTTGCCCAAAATCGGTTGGGTAAAGATGTTTCAAGAGTTGCGTTTTGAAGGTAAGATCATCCGTGTTACCCTATCCAAGACGGCACATCGTTGGTTTGTTTCTATCACCGTTGACACAGGAACACCGAATACTCCCCGTGATACACGTGGACTCCCTGTTATCGGCGTAGACGTAGGTATCAACTCACTTGCCACCCTTGATACAGGTAAGCACTATGAGAACCCAAGACCTTTGAAACGCTATGAGAGAAAACTTGCCCGTGAGCAACGCAAGTTAAGTCGTAAGAAGTTTCTATCCAATAACTATCACAAGCAGAAAGCAGTGGTGGCAAAACTGCACTATAAGATTGCTTGTATCCGAAATGACGCTCACCACCAAGCGACGACAGAGATAGTGAATATGGCGAGTGCGATTGGCATAGAAACCTTGAAAGTTACGAACCTGCTCAAGAATAGGAAACTTGCCAAAGCCTTATCAGATTCAGCACTTGGTGGTTTTCTCTCTAAACTCAAATCCAAAGCAAAAGTGCTTGGAATCCCTGTTAGAGAGGCTTCACAATTCTTCGCATCGAGCAAAACGTGCAGCAATTGTGGGTATGTCAAAGACGAACTATCGTTATCCGAGCGTGTATTTCATTGTGATTGGTGCAACACCAAAATAGACAGAGACCAGAACGCTGCGATAAATCTTAAGAAACTCGCCGTAGGCTATACGGAGAGTTAAAACGCTTGTGGAGTTTGTATAAGACCTCCGCAAGCAGGAGGCAACGAATGACGAAGCAAGAATTCCATGACTTTAGGCGTGGGAGTATCAAAGGTATTTGGAGAGAAAATTGACCGTAATGGGCTATGATTTTAAGAGGTTTTGATTCCAAACGGGTTCGATTAAAAGTAAGTATAACCTTCTTTTCGTAGGGGCGGGGTTTCCCCGCCCGGTTTTGTTCCAAACGGGTTCGATTAGATATTGAGACCTAAAATTTTACGTCGTTGAAGATGGGGACGAGGATTAGTTTTGATTCCAAACGGGTTCGATTAAAAGTAAGTATAACCTCCTTTCGTAGGGGCGGGGTTTCTCCGCCCGCCTGTGTGCCTTTGGGGTTGTTCTCACCATTTGGAAGGGTTGTCAGGGTGTAATTGATCTAACGACCATTTCATTGGGTTGTCCTGAATGTATTGGCGGATTCGTTGTAAATCTGCGTCGTCTCGGATGATGTGATCGTGGTAATTTCTTTGCCAGATGCGCGTCCCGGGTGTATTGCGGTGTTGGTTGATATACTTGGTGGATTGATATTTGAAGTAGGCTACGATTTTGCCTAATACGGGCGAAGTCGGGCGAGGGGACCTCGCCCCTATGGTCGGATTCGTGGTTTTTTTGTCTGTCGGGCGGGGTGACCCCGCCCCTACGATCGGATTCGTGGTTTTTTTGTCTGTCGGGCGGGGTGACCCCGCCCCTACGGGATTGCATGCGATAATTCCGTGTATGTGATTGGGCATGATGACGGACTCGCCTAACGCAACGGACGGAAAATGTTGGGGAATATGGTTCCAACATTCAACGACGATTTTGCTTATTGCGTTCAATTGCATTTGTCCGTCCACAATCGTCCCAAATAAACATTTTCGGTGTTGGGCACAGATGGTCACGAAATATGCACCGCGTTGGCTGTAATCATAATCCCGTAAGCGCGTGGGTTTGCGGCGCGGGAGATTGGGCCTCATAAGGGAAATGTCTCCTGTGGGCGAGGAGACCTCGCCCAATGTAGCACCACGGAACCTTTGCGTGCGATTGGAAATTGCATCTGCCTTAGTTGGGGTCCTATATCCCCATCCGAAGGGCGACGGCGGCGAGGAGGATCAACAGCGATACGACTCCCATCAGACTCGATATGATTGACAGCTGGGAACGGAGAGGTTTTACCTCCGGCGGAAGTTCCGTAAGGTCAGGGTCTAAGGTCTCGATGGCTGCTGCGAGTCGGGGTGCGAAAATCATACTGTGTAATGCCGTGAGGATGACCAGCACGAAGAATAGCACGATTTTGATGAGAAGCGTCCGCATAAACGCGTTGGAAATCGCAGTGGTAGAGGTGAGATCCACCGCAAAGAAGATGTTGACGATACCGGTGAAAAATAGGATACCGATACACCCCCATACGATGGGTTCAAAGCGTTTCCCGATTTGCGTCAGAAGCTGGATACGCTGGACAGGGGGCAGGTTTTGTCTGAAGTGCGGAACGATCACCATGGCTAAAATCAGGTTGCCGCCGACCCAGACGACAGCAGCGATAACATGTATCCAAAGAACGAAGAGCGAGAATATTTCCATTTTTAATTTTTCCTTGCGGGTAAACTGCGTGCGTTTCGACGCTCAAGGGCGTTGCTTATATCCGCCTGCGCCGTTGTTGCAGGCTACTGTTTTGGGTTTAAGGTTTCAATTTCGTTTAGGGTTTCGATGTCGTTAATAACCCTCTCAGCGCGAGCAATCAACGTATTTCGTTCGCCTGTGGACAGGGGCACAGGCGCGAATCGGTGATAATCACACTTCGTGAGAAGGTCGATAAGTGCGTCAAGGATAGGTTTCGGAATTCCGGCGTTTGCGCAGACCTCGCGTGCTGTGTCGATATTCCGCTGTGACACGCCAAATGTATCCTCAAGATATTGATGAAGCACGTGTGCGAGTGCGTTGGCAAATGTCGTCGCATTTTCTGTGGTATCGCTATTTATGAGCTGCCCAAGTGCCTGGCGTGCCTGTGAAACGGGTGTTATCGGTTCTGTCTCAGTATCCTGTGTGTTTCGATTTCTGAATCCGCCCCCTTTGCGTGTATCCGTTCCCGTCTCGGTATTCGGCTGCTTGCGTGTAGGGATCGCAAACCCAGTGCGATACCAGAGATACCCGCCTATACCCAACGCCGCTATCAAAATTGTCAAAACGATTAACCAGAGTAACCACGGTGAACTATCGGTCTCATATTCAGCGGGGTCGTTTGGGTGCGGACGCACAGAAACAGGGATAGGAGTGGTCTGCGTGGTTGTATAAACCGCACGGATCGGATCGAAGCAGGTGTATTCGATCGCGGGGATGCGGAATATTCCTTTTCTAACAGGGGTGAGTGTGTATACGTAAGCCCGGCTTGTTGATGTTATCACTTCGAACGGCTCGGCTCGGCTCACCATGACCCCAGCAATCCTTGGTAGCGCGGGGGGTGTAACTGTCTGGATATTGCCGTGTCCGGAGATACGGACAGTGAGTGTTAGTTCGTGTCCTGCTTCAATCCAACCCCGCTCAATTTCAGCAGAAATTTGATATTCACCGATAGCACCGTTGAAGTGAGACGGTCTGCCTGTTTCGGGAATCGGTTGCACCCTCAAAGTCAACGGTTTGGTTTTCAAGGTTCTGCGTCCTTGCGGGAGGGGGAGTAACAGTTCCGCAGGTGCAAGCGCGATCTGTCCGATTTTCTGTTGTGGATATAACGTGCGGGTATGCTCTTCGACCCAAAACGTCTTCCCGCGAATTTCTTGTGTATATAACGGTCGTTTTTGGGGCGTCTCGACGAAGAAACCAGGGAATGTCGGGAGTCGTGGCGTTGGGGACTCGCGAGTTGGGAGCACTGTCGTATAAAGGTATCGGAAGGTGTAAGTCAAAGGTGCGTTGAGATACGGTTCGTGTGTATCAACCTCCGCTTCAACTTGGTGAATCGCGTTGGTTGAAACATCTACGTATGTATCAGTGCCGCTCACGCGAATCGACCCCGGATTTGCGAAATACGGGGTGCCTTGATAGGCGAGACGGATGTCGGATAGCGTAAAGTCGCCGATCTTTTGCGGGATCAATTCATAAGCCCACGCCATAGAAACCGCAATTTGGTTCGCTTCTAAGCGGGGTGTCGTTTCGGAGTGCAGGGGCACTGCAAGGAACGCCGGTAGGAAATTGAACTGCGGGGCTTCAATATGCTTGATGAGTGCCTCTCCTGAAAGTGTGAGGTCCAACCGCGCTTTCTCTCCGAATTGGATGTGACGCGGACTCACCACAGCAGCAACATTGATCTCCTGGCTTTGTGCCGCTGTTGCGAGAAAGATGAAAACGATGCTGACGAACTGAAGGTTACCAATCCTTTTCACGCCGATATCCACTTTTGCGTTGTTGTTGTTGTAATTTTTGCCGTAGCCTGTTTTCATTCTCACTGAAACGTTCTAAGAGCCGAAGGGCTTCGGCTTTACCAACGTCGTTTGGCTCGGTTTTCGGTGCAGTGCTGCGCTTCGCCTGCTGTTGTGCGAGGTCTTCTTGCTGTTTTAAGAGTTGACGTGCCAATGCGAGGTTATGGTGTGCATCCGTATCTTGAGGGTCAAAGCGGAGTGCTTGCTGGTAAGCGTCAATTGCCCTCGTAAGGTCGCCGACTTTAAATTGGGCGTTGCCTAAGTTATACAAGATACTGGATCGATTGAGCGTATCTTCAGTCTGTTCAGCGTGTCTTGATAGCGATACCTGAAATGTCCGTGCTGCCTCTCGAAATTTACCCTGTTTGTAGAGGGCAGTCCCTAAGTTATAGTGTGCAATGGGATTGTCAGGTTTGTCAAGGGTTGCCCGTTGAAAAGCGGCTTGTGCCTCGTTGTAGTTTCCACGCACATAAGCCTCGTTCCCGGCTTTCATGACGCGGGTCCAACCGCCTATCCATCCGCTGAGAACGATGACCAAAGCAGCTATAAACGAGCAACAGCGCATTTTGTTTATCATAGTTTTATTATAGCAGATGCTTTTATGGTTTGCAAGCAAATGTAATGGGGTATCGGTATCGTCTTTCTCAGTTCCGCTCAACCCAACCTACGGAAACTATACGAAAGAAGGTTGCGTCTATAAGCGTCGAGGTTTAGGAAAAAATAAAAAAGGCGCGCTTAGAAAGCGCGCCTACAAAAATAGTAACAGATCTTATTGGCGTTTGATGTCCGCCCAGGTTGTCGTCAACTTCCCAACGGGTTCGACGGAAACCACGATATCTGCGATCTCATCAAAGAAACTCGACTGGTCGGTTGAATCTTTCGGATAGACGGTAACGGCATCGTTCGTTGCATCGTCAAGGTGCAAGTTGAAATATGCGGAACCGCCGGATTCACCACACCGGTAAAGCAGGACGTTCGCACCTTTTTGCAAGTCGATTTCGACATCGTGCAGAATCGTTTGCGCGGCACCTGTCCATCTGGTATTGTTGTACCATTTTTCGCCGTTAATCCAGATTTGCGCGTGGTCATCGTGTGCTGGAGACATCACGGCTGTCATATCGCTCGGAGAATCGATAACGATCAGAGCGTATGTATCGATATTATCAACGGGTCCACCTCTGTTCATATTGTTGCCATCTGCGGGATCGATTTCGAAGACTGTCCATCCACGGTCACCGCCGTGGTCGTCGCCCCATTCCATATCAATGTCCTGCGTCATCAACAGACCGTCCAGCGTTGAAAGCGATGCCTGATTCAGTTTGCCGCCGCTTCCTTCTTCGATGAAGTCCATCGGGCCGGAAACTTGGAAGGTCCCATTGTTTTCGTAGTTGCCATCAGGGCCATACCACAATGTAATCCACGGCGAACCGCTGCGATCTTCTCTCAGATCGTCGCCGTTCGGATCTGGATCTTCTAAGAGCATGTCTTCAGCCAAGGGACCGCCTGTGAGGAGATCAGCTGCGAATACATGGTGTGAACCACTGATAATGAGCGTAAATACGATCGCGATTGCGAGTGCAAAGGTATCAAATCTTTTCATTCTGTATCCTTTTTTGGAGATTAAAAACTAAAGTAAATAGGACGCGCTATGGGCATCCTAAGATTCTTTAACAGTTTAACAAGTTATAAACGCTGAAATTGCGTTCGAGATTACAATTTACTAATTATTATAACACCTGAACATAAATTTGTCAAGCGAGTTGTAGAACAATATCGGAATTGTTCAGTTTTCCCTTAAAGTTGGGTTCCGCCTTAACTAAGGTTTCAATACACGCGCTTCCTCAAATTTATTGACCAAGTAAGCAACACCGTCCCCCTCGGATATACCTAAAACAATCCTGGCTTTTCCATCGGGCGCGAAAAGTGAGAGGACCCCGCCGCCTTCATTCACCATGAGAGAGGCACCGGTTTTCTCCTTTGCACCTTGCGTCGTCACCACGCCATTCCCCTCCGCAACCAAAAGCGAAGCGGCACCGACTCCCTTTGGACCGTAAGTTACCACACGTCCGCCATTTCTGTCCCAAGAGATATGAACGCGCGGCTCCATACCATCGCTCATGAGCCTTATGTCCTTACGCACGATGAGCTCCCCGACGGTCAGTTTATCAATCGTTTCATATCCAAACTGTGCGTCCGTAGTGTTGTTCATGTTCCCTAACAGAAAACCGGCGAGGGTCAGCAGTCCCCCTAAAAACATATATTTCAACTTTTCACGCACTCTCAATTTCATTGGAGTCTCCTTCTCAAAAAGTCAAAAAGTCAAAAAATTTGAGAAACTCAGAAAAAGCCCTTGTCTTCGGACGGCGACAAGGGCTGTGCTTAACTAACGGTTCTGCTTAATAGCTGCCCAGGTTGTTGTCGCTTTTCCAATGGGTTCGACTGGCAGGACGCCTCCGACCTCATCGAAAAAACTTTTCTGATCTTTCGCCTTGTCTGGGTAGATTTTGCAGGCTTTGTGGGTTTCATCATCGAAATGAAGGTTGATATAGGCGGAACCTCCAGATTCACCAACCCGGTAGAGGACAACATTGGCACCTTTTTTTAACTCGACTTCGACGTTGTGAAGGATCGTTTGTGCAGCACCTGTCCATCTGGAGTTATTGTACCATTTTTCGCCGTTAATCCAAATTTGGGCATAATCGTCGTGTGCTGGCGACATGATAGCTTTCCTCGCTATAGGCGCGTTAATAACGATCATTCCGTAGGTATCAATGTTATCAACAGGACCGCCCCGATTCATATTGTGCCCGTCTGCTGGGTTCAGTTCAAAGACCGTCCATTCTCGGGTGCCGCCGTTCGCCTTCTTCCATGCCATATCAACAGTTTGTGTGAGCTGCAAACCGGCGACTGTTGAGAGTTTGGGTTCCGTCAATTTTCCGTTGGTGCCTTCATCAATCAGATCGATCTTACTGGAAACTTGGAAGGTTCCATTGTTTTCGTAGTTGCCATCGGGACCATACCACTTGGTAATCCAAGTATCAACATTACTGTGATTTTCTCTGAGGTTGTCCCCGTTGGGATTTGGATCTTTGAGAAGGTCGCCTTTAGCGAGGGGCCCGTCTTTAATGTCGTTTGCCTGCGCGAATACGAGAGGGGAGATGCTCACAAGTAGCGCAAACATAATTGCTATCGTCAGTGTAAATTTACAAAATTTTTTCATTTTATTTCCTTTTTATGGATAAATTTTTGAAGACATCGGGTTAAATTACAGCGTGATCCAGATGCGTTTATCAATCATCTGAGGTTGAAATCACCCAACGCTAAGCGAATCATTATAGTATTTTTTCCGAAATGTGTCCAGCACCATATTTGGGATGAGCAATCAGTCGAGCAAGCGTGTTTTGGCTCAGAGGTTCCCCAAGTATCGGTGTTCCCTCCGACAGGAGGATAAAATGGTGATGCAAAAAATAAGGCAGATTGTCGCACAGGGTGGCGTTACAACAATCCGCCGTATGTAAGGATAGGATTAGAAAACACGCCGATAGAAACTGGTGAAGTGTTCTATTGGCGTTTGATATCTGCCCAGGTGGATGTTGCCTTTCCAGCAGGATCGACTGCCAGAGCACGAGAGGCTTCGCTGAAGAAACTTTTCTGGTCTTTCGCCTTCTCTGGATAGATTTTGCATAGCCTGTGCGTGTCTGAGTCAAAGTGCAAGTTGAGGTATGCGGCACCGCCGGATTCACCACACCGGTAAAGCACAACATTCCCGCCTTTCACCAAGTCGACTTCAATGTTGTAGTGCACGATCTGCGCGCCCCCTGTCCAGGTCCGGTCGTTGTACCACTTTTCACCATTGACCCAAATCTGTGCCCAATCGTCGTGTGCCGGAGAAAAGATAGATTTCATATCTTTGGGCGCTTCAATCACACACATCACATACGTATCAATGTTATCGGCGGGACCATCTCTATTCATATTATCTTGATTTGCGACGTCAAGTTCAAAGACATCCCACTCTCGGGTACCGCCGTTCTTCTTAGCCCATTCCATTTTAACGGTCTGCGTCAGTTTCAAACCTGCGATCGTCGAAAGTTTGGGTTCCGTCAGTTTGCCCTTGGTGCCTTCGTCGATCAAGTCTCTCTGTCCGGAAACTTGGAAGGTTCCATTGTTTTCGTAGTTGCCATCGGGCCCGTACCACAAACTGATCCAATCTTTAACATCGGCGTGGTTCTCGGCCAACCCTGCGCCGTTTTCGACATCGGCCTCCTGGCGCCAATCCTTTTCTGGTATAGGACCGCCCTTAACATTGACTTTGTGCTTCTGTGCGAATGCGAGCTGAGAAGTACTTGCAACCAGCGCAAAGATAATTGCGATCGCAAGCGTAAGTTGATATACTCTTTTCATTTTTATCTCCTCCATAGTGGATATGTCTATGCGGGCGAGGGGACCTCGCCCCTACGATATAACCCCAGATTCACTGATAGATTCTATAACGTGGAACAATCCAACATTATAATTCCGCAGTATAACATGTGTAATAAAATTTGTCAAGAAAAAAATAACAAAAAAATGGCGGATTGTCGCGCAGGATAGCACCACAATCCGCCGTCCGTAAAGATGGGTTAGAAAACACGCCGATAGAAACTGTGAGGTGTTCTATTTGCGTTTAAGGTCTGCCCACGTTGTTGCCAATTTTCCGGCCGGGTCAACAGCGAGAACGCTCTTAACTTCATTGAAGAAGCTCTTCTGGTCTTTTGCTTTATCTGGATAGATATCGACCGCCTTATGCGTTTTATCGTCGAAGTGCAGGTTCATATACGCATGTCCGCCGGATTCGCCACACCGATAAACGACGATGTTCGCGCCTTTCACCAACTCCACTTCAATATTGTAATCGACCTGCAGCGCCGCACCCGTCCAACGAGAATTGTTGTACCATTTTTCGCCGTTAATCCAGATCTGTGCGTGGTCATCATGCGCTGGGGACATCACAGATGTCATGGCTGCGGGCGCGTCGATAACACAGATTGCATACGTATCAATGTTATCAATGGGACCGTCGCGGTTCATGTGGTGGGCATCCGCTGGATCGAGTTCAAAGACTGTCCACCCTCGCGGACCGCCATGGGCTTTCTTCCACTCGACATCAACAGTCTGTGTCAATTCCAGACCCTCAACGGTCGAAAGTTTAAGCTGGTCCAACTTACCGCCTGTGCCTTCGTCAATGAGGTCTTTTGGTGCGGAAGCACCGAAACCGCCGCTGTTTTCATAGTTTCCATCGGGACCATACCACTTCGTGATCCAGTTTTTGTTGTCCGAGTGGTCTTCATTCAATTCCCCGGCTGGATCCTTTAACCAATCCCCCTCTTTGAGGGGACCGTCTTTAATATTGACTTTCCCTTGCGCAACTGCAAGGTGGGAGATGCTCATCGTCAGCGCGAACATAATCGCTATCGCGAGCGTGAACTGATAAAACTTTTTCATTGAAATGTGCCTCCTTATAGATAGACAATTCGTGTGACAGCGCAGGCACTGGAAACCTGTCTGTTTCGCTAAAGGGTTTAGTGAATCTAAATATGCAATTTGGATTCACTCAGAAAATTACGCGTTATTAAGCATTATAAACTTTTTAGGAAAATTTGTCAAGTATCAATTGTCGCGATTCTCTCTTGTTGGAGGGGTTTGTAACCCCGATGTGCGATTCTCTCTTGTTGGAGGGGTTTTTAACCCCGATTTTCCCTTGTTGGAGGGGTTTTTAACCCCGATGTGTGAGTCTCTCTTGTTGGAGGGGTTTTTAACCCCGATGTGCCTGTATATCCACTGTTGCGATTTTCCCTTGTTGGAGGGGTTTTTAACCCCGATGTGCGAGTCTCTCTTGTTGGAGGGGTTTGTACCCCCGATTCGATTTTCCCTTGTTGGAGGGGTTTGTACCCCCGATTCGAAAACTGAATAGCCCTGGTCTGAAACAGGATTTAGGGATAGGCATCTAAAGCTGCCTGCCATTTGGTAAGTTGCGCGACGCGCTCCTGCGTATCCGCCGGTATCTCCAGAGGTCTACCCCGAGTGTCAACGACCAATCCGACGACACCACCCGCCACTTCCGATTCAACGGCGTGTCCATTCCCCGCGCCGACATCGAACCGTCGTGAAGGTTGAAGTTTTATGGTCGCCTTTTCACCCAATGACAGCGGGTAGAGACGGAGTTCGCCGTAAGGGACATCCTCGGCAATAGGTGGGTTGCCTGCGATACCAACTTCAATCGAAAGGCACGCTTCACCCATCTTGGCAGTGCCGATTGGCGTGATCGCAGTGCCTAAGTGGATGAGGCAATCCCGTTCAAAGACCTGCGTCGCAGCTTCGGGATTGACCTGCGCCAAAACACCGAGTTGCGGCATCATGAAGATGCTATCAACGGCGAGATGCGTTATGCCTTCAGGTTGAAACGCATCTATCATCATGAGCATGGCTTGCTGACGCCGGGGCGCGTGCGATAAAACACCGCCACTGCCGACGATCATATCCAAGGAGAGCATATCCACGAGCGTTTGACCGCTTTCGGCTTGATCGAAGGCTTCAGAGATCGTCCGTTGTTGCTGGACACCACGCAATTCCACGGCGAGCTGTTTGTGTTGTTCAAAAGCAAGGCGGAGTGCCTCACGCGCAATCGCTTGTTCGAGAATCAGTTCTTGCAAGGTTTGTGGGATTGTCGTCGGACGAATCATCTTGTTCTTGATGCGGTTGCGGAGATCCCCGACTTCAATATCAAACGGGACCCAACGGAGGACGTTTTCTAAACCGGCTTCGGCAAGGACATTGGAGACGCTGTAACTCATACCGAGATTCGCACTCACAGTGCGGTTAAAGATGGATGCGTCCTCTCTGTTTTTAAAGACGGAAAACACGTCCGTCGTCGCGCCACCGATGTCAACACCGACGACCGCAATATCTTGTTGTGCAGCGACGGTCTGGATGATCTCACCGACTGCCCCGGGGGTCGGCATAATCGGTGCGTCTGTCCAGTCGATGAGTTTCCTGTAACCCGGTGCATGTGCCATAACGTGTTCAAGGAATTGGTCCTGAATCTTATGGCGCGTCGGCATGAGGTTTTCACGTTCTAAAACCGGGCGGAGGTTGTCTACCATCTCCAACGCCATTACGTCTTGCAGACGTTCTTTGATCAATTCGCGAGCGTCTTTGTTACCGGCATAGATGAGCGGGAGTTCGTAAGCGATACCCAACCGAGGTCTCGGACGGGCAGCGGCGATAATTTCAGCCAATTCAACGACGTGTGAGGTCGTCCCGCCGTCGACACCCCCGGAAAGGAGTAGCATGTCGGGACGTAGATGCCGGATGCGTTCAATTTTTTCGTGTGGGAGGCGTTTATCGTTGGAGGCAATAACATCCATAACGATGGCACCTGCCCCGAGTGCGGCACGCTCGGCGCTTTCAGCGGTCAGATTGCGGACAACGCCTGCGACCATCATCTGGAGTCCGCCACCGGCGCTGCTCGTTGATATGTAGATGTCAACGCCTTCATCTCCGCGTTGTGGTTTGAGAATCACACCCTCATTGAGGAGTTTACGTCCTGCGAGTTCCTCGACTTCGGTGATTGCATTGATAACACCTGCCGTTACATCCTCGACAGGTGCTTCTACTGTGGTCGGTGCCTCACCCCGCACGATGAGTTGGTATTCCGCCCCTCTTTTTTCGATGAGAATTGCTTTCGTTGTTGTGCTACCACAATCCGTGGCAAGAATGGAGCGGATGTCCTCCGCGGGTTTGTTCATATACGTGATTTCCTGTTTTTATAGTGGATCTGAAAAATAAATGGACACTTTTCTCCGCCGGTAGGTACGGTTTCCTAACCGCACCATAGGTGTCAATTTAAGGAAGTCATTCCTTGTAGGTTGGGTAGAACGGATAGGACCAGGAGACCCTTCCTTCAAGAACAATACTTCACTTGCCCAAGTGCCTACCCCCCCAAAGATAGAGAGTGAAACCCAACGATCCCTGCTGACGCTTGCGAACCTCTTGGCATACAAAGTTGGGTTTCGCTCCATTTTTGAAGTTCTATGTCGGTGTATAGTCTTGAGGTGTGCTTGGGTGTCGCCATTGCCTTTGTTGATTCGCTCTACCCAACCTACGGGACTACACACGAAATTGACGCTTGTGGTGCGGTTTCCTAACCGGGGTCCCCACCCGTTACTGGGAAGGGGCACCGATTCCGAAGTCTTCTATAGACATATCACACCTCTGGTGTGAGGATGACCTAAACGGACGTATGAACACATACGCGTAAGGTGTTGAAAGTGGGAGTCTCAAAATCGGCCTCCTTGCTCCAGCGGAGCAACATGTCTATAGGATATTGGTTGCCAACCTCCTGCACTCCAGCGGAGTGCCATATGGCATTCATACCGTTGATTCTGGAGTGCTATGTCTATTTATCCTCAAATCTCCATTTATGTTCATAATTGACTGTAGATTAATAGCCCAATTGGCGCAGATATTCGCGGTTGACTGTCATGCGTTCGAGATCCGAGCGTTCCTCAAGTTGTCCAGGGCATGCGGTAACCCAGCGGTCATAATTGAGTTCCGCCAGTGTCGACATGATACCGGGAAAATCCATGACAGTGCCAGCACCGACATCAACCCAATCTACATCGTAGGAGTTGCCATCTCCACCAGTATAGCCTGCATAATCCTGAAGGTGAACATAGACGAGGACATCGCTATACCGGCGAATGGACTCAATCGGATCGTAGCCCCAGAGTGCGGAATGGGATACGTCTATGCACAATTTGCACTTTCGGAGGAGACTCATATATTTTGCCCAATCGTCGATTGAGTCCACGGTCGTGTTGGTATGGATATGATAACAGACCTCCAAGCCGTATTGTGCGGCGTATTCTGCCCAATCTTCGGAGACATCGGCGAGTGCGGCGAGATCTGAATGATTCACTGGACGGTCTTGCGGTTTTCCCGCGCCCATGAACATGAAACAATCGGCTTCGACTTCTGCGGCGAAGTCAATGCGTCGTTTGTTGAGTTCCATCTGTTCTGGGTCTTTGTCGATCGGCAGTCCGCGTGCTGTTACGGCGGCGATCGGTAAATCTGTATTGTTACACACCTGTCGAATGTGTTGCGGTGTGCCTACCCAGTCCAAGGATTGCCGCATCTCCCAACCGTCCCATCCTGCGTCCTTCAGTTGCGTTAGCAATTCCTCAAAATCTGGTGTTTGCCAGCGCAATGTACTATATCCAAATTTGAAACCCATAGTGTTTCCTCCTCTTTGCTTATATTTCTTATTGTACCTAAATACATTGTAGCACATTTCAAAATAAATTGCTTGCTATAAACATCCACTTTTGTTAAACTATCTCCGTAAAACTTAGGGATCTTGAAATACCCATTTTTAAGGAGAAAACATGGATAAAGTGAAACTCGGTTTCATCGGAACCGGCGGTATGGCTGGTGCGCACATGAACAACCTTAAAGACAATTTTGAGGACGTTGAATTTTGTGCGATGTGCGACATCTCGGAAGACCGAGCAAAACAGCGTGCCGAAGAATTCGGCGGCAACGCTTACACCGATTATCGCGTCATGTATGACAAAGAGGAATTAGACGCGGTCTACATCTGTACACCCCCTTTTGCACACGGCGAACAGGAACGCATCGCTTGTGAACAAGGCATCGCGATGTTTATTGAGAAGCCGATCCATTCCGAATTAGAACCCGCGATTATCATCAATGAATACGTTGAACAGAGCGGTGTCGTCACGAGTGTCGGTTACCACTGGCGTTACGGCGGTAATGCACAGAACGCGAAAGCGATGCTTGAAGCGCAACCGCAAATTCTCGGGGCACTCGGATATTGGATGGGTGGGATGCCCGGGACACCGTGGTGGCGTGTCCGTGCCGAATCCGGTGGACAACACGTCGAACAGACAACACACATCTTTGATCTCGCCCGCTTCCTCGTCGGTAGCGATGGGAAAACCGTCCACGGCGTTGCCGCGAGCGGTAGTATGGCGCATATTGAGAACTACGACATAGACGACATCAGCATGGTGAACATTGAATTCAAGAACGGTGCTGTTGCGAACATCGTCTCGGCGTGTGCGATGGAAGGTTTCGGGCGCGTGCATCTTGAAGTCTTCACGCGTGGACTCGTTGTCACCGTCGGTGGTGCAAACGAAGTGAACCGCGGTGGCGAGACAGAAGCCCTCTCCAACGAAGGTGGACAAGACCGGGATCGCGTCTTTATTGATGCCGTAAAGTCTGGTGACACCTCAAACATTCTATCACCTTACAGTGACGCATTGGAGACGCTCCGCATTATGCTCGCGGCGAGTACTTCCTTCCGGACGGGTAAGGCAGTGGACCTGTAGAAAATTGTTACGGCACGTCGGCGCGTGTCTACTACTTTGGTTTTACGGCACAACGGAATGTGCCTACTACTTTGGTTTTATGGCACAACGGCGCGTGCCGACTCCTATATTTTTTAAAGAAAGAGAGACCTATGCCAATTAATCAATCCATCTGTTTCGGCGGTTTCAGCCGCGGCAGAGATCCAATAGAAGTTATAAAGAAAGCCGCTGAAATCGGTTATAAATCCGTTGAAATGCTACCCGCAGAATACTGGTCGGTCGTTCAGGACCACGGGATGCGCGTTGCGATTATCGTCGGACATGCCTCACTTCCGTCCGGCTTAAACGATCCAAGCAATCATGACCGCATTGAAGATGAAATCCTTCAGAACATCGACATCGCCGCGGCAAACGACATCCCCGGACTCATCTGTTTCTCTGGAAATCGGGAAGGCAGATCGGAGGAAGAGGGACGTGATAACACGATAGCAGGTTTGTCCCGTGTTACGAAAGCCGCCGAGGAGAAGGGTATCAATCTCTGCGTCGAGCTCCTCAACAGTAAAGTCAACCATCCCGATTATCAATGCGATAAGACGGAGTGGGGGGTTGAAGTCTGCAAAGGTGTCGGGTCACCCCGTGCGCAGCTCCTCTATGACATCTACCACATGCAGATCATGGAAGGCGACCTGATCCGTAACATCACGGATTATAGCGACTATATCGGGCATTACCATACCGCAGGGAACCCCGGACGGCATGACCTTGATGACGAGCAGGAGATTTACTATCCCGCCGTGATGCGTGCCATCGTCAACACCGGATATGAGCTCTATGTGGGACATGAATTCGGTCCCAAAGGCGATGCGTTCGATGCGATGGAACACGCCTTTGATGTGTGTAACGTCTAAGCGATAGACATTCGGGGTTGCAAACCCCTCCCACAAGAGAGATGTGTGTAACGTCTAAGCGTGATAGACATTCGGGGTTAGAAACCCCTCCCACATACAAACCTCTCCCACAAGAGATGTGTGTAACGTCTAAGCGGTAGACATTCGGGGTTTCAAACCCCTCCCACATACAAACCTCTTCCACAAGATGTGGAAATAGGGTAGGTCTTTGTGCCTACCCTATTTTTTTGTTAACAAAACGCGGATTCAATGTTATAATTCAAGTGTAATTGTTATGCGCGGATGTCTCGGATGTGAAACCACAGCAATTGAAATGGAACAACCACCTAAGACCGATAGCGGTTAAAGGAGGAATTCAAAATGCGGAACGGAATTAAGGGGTTACTTTTCGCCTTTATTGTTTTTGTTGCGTTGTGTTCTATCGCTAGTGCGAATCTTCAAGACGGGTTACTCGGATATTGGAACCTTGATGAGGCTGACGGGAAAACTGCCGCGGATTCAAGTGGAAATGGGAACGATGCATCGCTGAAAGGGAACGGAGTCAAATGGAAACCTAACGGTGGAAGACTTGGGGGTGCCTTGGAATTTGATGGCGGGGGTGATGCCGCAGAAGATGAAAACGGCGCAGACTATATCAACGGACTCACCGCTTTGACCGTTGCCGTTTGGGTGAAATCCGCTGAAACTCCATCCGATCGAGGATTCATCGATGGACGCGATCCGGGTGGGGACGATACTGTCCTGTCGTTGCGATATGATGCCGCGGGTTTTGAAGCCGGTGGTAAAGATCTTGTTAAGGCTGGAATTACCACAACAGGCGGGATTCAACGGCTTGAGACCTCAAGTGACGTACAAACGAAGTCATGGCAACACTTTGCCTTGACATGGAGCAGTGGCAACGAACTCGCACTCTACATCGACGGTGAACTCGATACACCGACCTTTAACAGTCCAGCGACGAAAGGAAAGCTGACGGATGCCACCAAATTGGTCATAGGCAAAGGCGAGAAGGACCAAGGGCGTTCATGGAACGGACTTATCGACGATGTACGCATCTACGACAGAGTCTTGGATGATGCAGAGATTGCAGACCTTGCGGCGGGTGAACTGGCGGTTGAAGCGAGTGGAAAGTTAGCAACCGTTTGGGGACACCTCAAGCAAAAGTGATAGACGTGTCGTTTACAGAACCTTAATATGCCTCTTTTTCACACACTACTCCCTAACGGGATAAGGAGAACCCTTCACATTTACCATGACCGCTGAACAGCAAGCCAGACGCAATATAGACAAAATGCTTGAAGCAGCCGGTTAGCACGTCCAAAATCACGCTGAACATGACACGGGTGCTGCGTTTGGTGTTGCTGTTCGCGAATATCCATCTAAAAGATTTTACAAGAAAATTGGTTTCCTAATTTCCCTTTTTTGTAGGAGCGACCTTCGGTCGCGATAGAAGAGGAATTTATGGTGCATCCTAAAAATAGATAGACCCAATTCCCCCCTGATAAGGGGGGTTAGGGGGGTTGGGTCTTGGTTAAAGGTGTCTAAGTAATGCTAAAATCTACCATAGTTCTCTTGTAGGAGGGGCTCCGAATCCCGACACACTCTTGTACTCTACTCGCGATAGCAGAGCCATTCAATTGTCACAAATCTCTCTTGTGGGAGGGGTTTGTAACCCCGATTTGTGCCGAAAGTCACATATCTATTCTCGATAAGGCACTCAGAAACCGAAAACTGGATAGCGATAGAAAAACGACTTGCATTCAAGTTAGATTTGTGCTAAACTTCTTAATGAAATGCGAGTTTGATAATTATTATAGTGGAACTTAGAATTAAGTGGACCCCTATTTCTTAACAAACACCCGTCCGTAGTAGGGCAATGCATTGCCCGTCGCATTAAAGAGTGCCAACTATTTTTCGACCTTACTATAAAAATCCAAAAAGTAAAAAATGTTACACTTTTCAGCAAATTATTTTTTCCCAACAAAGAATTGCAACAGAAAAAATACCCAGGAAATCCACGTCACCAGTGGTTTCTCAACCGAAATGCCCATAGAAATGCTAATTTAAAAATGTTATAAAAACGTAACATTTTTATCAAAACGCAATATTTATTTTGTAAAGACGTAACATTTTAGAGAATAATCACAAAAATGAAGACACGTTTCCTTGAAAACCTCCTCGGTTGCCCATTAGAAGGGACGCTCGCGGCAATCTCGGCGGACACGATTGCCCTGGAAACTTTCCTGAATACACTTCCCACAGATACACTTGAAAACGACCTCACACCCCAATGGGTGGTGCTTGCAGCGGGTAAAGGCACGCGTATTGACCCTACCGGACGCTTGAGCAAAACATTGGACATCACCTTCGGGGCGCAGAACACGCTCCAACGCTCGCGACGTTACCTCCCCGGCACGCGTCCCGATATTGTCGTCATTAACCCACAGATGGCAGCGCGTATTGAGAAAAACGGGGATCCGACGCAACTCCTGGGTCCCGATGCTATTCCCTGTATCCAAGAAGAGATGAACGGCACAGGGGGTGCCTTACAAGCGGCACTGCCAGCACTCCAAGCGTCCGACGCGGAATGGATCGGGGTGGCATTCGGCGATGAACCCTTTTTGGATCGCGAAATTTTCGCACAGACCCTGCTCTCCCACTTCATTTCCGGCGCCGATGTCACGCTCTGCGGCAAGATTCCTGAAACAGTCGTAGATAAAGGTGGACTCTTTTTCGACGCTGATGGACAACTCACCCGCACCAAGGAATGGTATGACATGACAGCGGCGGAAAAACAGAAGATGTGGGACCGATGGCATCGCGGTGAGGCGTATACCAATACAGGGATCACACTCATTCGGAAAAGCGTGCTCATGGAACGGATACATCGGTTGCAACCCCACACAAACCGAAACGATGAACGCCACCACGTTGATCTGATTCGACACTGTTATGAGGACGGATTGAAAACCAACGCTTTCATCTACCGCGGAGAAGTGCTGTCAGGCGTTAACCGATGGTCTAACGTGCTATCGGGTGAAGCCGCTCTGTTTGCTGAAACCCGAGAATCTCTGGCGCGGAAAGGCGTTCGCGTTGACCCAGCGGCGCAGATAACAGTGGACAGCGAAGATATTGAGATTGGCACGGCGTGCTATCTCCTCGGTAGGGTGCATCTCGGTGAAAAGGTTCGAATCGGGGATTACTGTCGGCTTGAAAACGTTACACTGCTCGGCGCGACAACAGTCGGGGATGCGGTCGGACTGCAGAACGTCACTGCAAACGATACAACCTTTGAAGCGAATCCGATACCCGAAAGGTTAGCGGCACCTGTCCGGGGACTTGCTACAGGGAGCGCCATTGAAAGTAGCACTTTCGATGCCGTGAATGTCGGGCGCAACGTTCAGCTTTCATCCATTGCGGCGCGGGGGACGGTGATCCCCTCCGACACGCGCTTGTCACATCGGACACTCGGTGTGCCACCAGCGCAATCTCCACCGGCTGTGCCAAAGTCGCTTTTCGAGCAGATTGTAACAGTCGAATATATCCCTGGGGTTTTCACCTTCGGAGAGAAAAAAGGGTTGCCGGATTGGGAGAACCTTCGGCAGCATGTCCAGTCCCATAGCGCGACGGAATTGATCCCACGTGCGACGGGAAATCCACAATTGCAACAAGCCGCGTGCGATGCCGTAAAAACACTTTTGGATCTTCGACGCGCCAACGGCGATTACCTCATCGAATCCCTCACACCCGAAGAACTCTGGGGCAGTATCTTCGAGATGGTCACACGCTACACAGGCAATCCGAACCCCTATCACCACGATAAACTGAAAGCCCGACAGACGGCACTCGCACTCCTCCCTGAATTTTGGAAAGACAATTGGTTAACCCGGTTGAAGTTGGTCGTCGCAGGCAATATTATCGATTACAGCAGTGAACGGGTCGTCAAAAAACTGAAAACGAATCCTGACTACTTTTCTGAATCGCTGCGTGCAGCGGTTGACACCTCTTTTTCTATCGACTGTTATGAAACGTTCTGTGAAAAGGTGATTGATGCCGAACCTCAGCACATCCTTTGGCTTGCTGACAACGATGGAGAGGTGATTTTCGACATCGCCTTCGTCCAAGAACTCGTGAAATGTGGACACCATATCGTTATTGTTGGGAAGGCGGACAACGCCAGCAACGATGCGACAGTAGCAGATCTGCAGGAAATCGTGGGGTATCCGCAATTCCGAGAAGTCCAAACAGCGATACAGGCGGGGAGTGTGAAATTGATGTCGTCAGGTGCGAAGACAATCGGGACGAACCTCTATCAGGGGACTCCTGAATTTTTCAACGCCTTGTTGGATGCAGACCTCGTTATTTCAAAAGGGCAAGGGAACTTCTTTACGACACCCGGTTGGACAAAAGACACATTTTACTTGCTCCTTTCCAAAGGTGTAACGGCGGAGCAGAGCACGGGTGTTATCGCGGATCGGAATTTGTTGATTGACGGGCTGATTCTATCTTACGTCCCAGGTGGGACAAAACGGGTTGCACCGCTTCGGGACATCTGTCAAAAGTCTCCAAGAGAAAGTTGAACGCTTGGAGGAAAGTCGGTTGGTAAAACCTAATTAGCATCAATCACTCGCTGTTACCTTGGAAATCGTAAATTCCCGTTTGCCTGAAGTGGAAAGTGGAATCTCTTTTACAAATTTTATTGTAACGATGACATCAGCACCGAGTGCCTCCTGAATCTTCTGGACCATATATCGACGTGCCGCTTCTGTCCACTGTGCGTTAACGATCACCTTCAAGACGCAGTGTCTCAGGGTCTCTTGGATCAGTTGGAACTGCTCCAGACCAACGACGTTATAGAACTGTTGTGTGAAGTAACCTGCGTGTATCAATGTGCGTGTTCTCGTTCGGAAGGTAGCCGTGCTACGTCCAAGCAATTCCGCCAAAACAGGTAACGGACTGCCACATGGGCATGGCTCATCGGAGAGACGGCCAATGTCTCCAATTCGATACCGAATAAACGGCATCGCGTAGTTATTGAGTTGTGTGATGAGAATGTCCCCCGGCTGGGTGTATGGGTCAGGACTGTCTATTTCAAGGTAGAGGTCGCGGCAGTTGATATGCAGGCGTCCCTCTTCACATTCCATTGCGATTAATCCGACCTCGCGTCCGCCGTATCGGTTATAAACTTTTGTGCTAAAAATGGTTTCCGCCAAATCACGATAGTGTGGATGCAGCATCTCCGCCGAAGAGATGATCCCTTTCAAGTCCCACCTCGGCTTCAGACCGTTCTCGAAAATAAACCTCGCGAACTGATAAAGCGATGAGGGGTAAGCAAGAATTGTTTGTGGCGGCGATTTGTCCATCTTCTGAAATGTCGTCCGCATCCTTAGGTCTGTGAGATGAAAACCGTTGAGCCAATAGTGGTTCCGCCAAAAATTTTTCAGTTGATGCCGCCAATATCGAGAGGCTCTGACATCTGAGAGGTCACCCCAGATAATTAATTGACGTTCACCGAAATTCCAGCCTGCCCATTGGTCGAAGTAGTATACGCTCAAGTTCCGTTGATTCCAATAGTTTCTGTCCTGATAGAAGGTAAGGGGTTCTCCGGTTGAGCCGCCCGTAGCGTTTTTGATCCGGTGCCGCTGCGGAACCGCTTCGGAGCAGAGACGCGCCAACTGCTCACGAATGTGCCTTTTTTCAAGGGGGGGAATTTGTGAAATATCTGAGGGTTCTGCTTTGAACAATTCACGGTAGTAGGGGGTGGTCCGGTATGCATGCCGGAGGAGTTTCTCTAATTGTGATTGCTGGAACGCTAAGATGTCCGCGCGCGAGGCGTTCAACAGCGCATCGATCCGGGACAGTTGTGAACCGTACGTGACACCTTTGCGATAGGTATTGTAGGCGCGCCACGCAGCCTTTGAGATGAACTTTTTGGTGGTGGAACGGATTGACATATTTTTTACCAATTGTTCTTCGGCACGGTTCCTCTATTCTCACTACGAAGCAATGGAAACGCTTTCTTCGGAAACCTGCTTAAAAAGAATCTCCTTTCCGGTGTAAGCACCCCGGTGAGGCAAGGTCTATAGCGGATCAATATGCGGTGAATATCCTGATGGGAACTGATCGCTCACGGAACGACCATCTTGAAAAAGTTGTCCGGCATCTGGATTTTCAGGCTCGACCGGTGCCGGGAAATCACGCCATTTATCGCCGTCAAGCGGACGTTCATAACCATCTTCCCGGAACCGTTCAATCAAGCGTTGTCGATAGGTGTTGAGAATTCCACTGTATGCGGGATTACCCGCAAGACTTCGGTCATCAAGTCTTCCCTGTAGCCGTCTGAAGAGCCACTCCTTTTGATCGGCGGCAGAATAGATATATTTGTATTCCTCTGTCAAGAGCATATAGAGTCCTGTGCTTTCCTGTCCCAATTGCCCGACAATTGCATCTCGGTGTGCAGTCCCAGTAGCAATATCGGCAAGATCAGTTCCGCTCCGATCGGTTGGTAGCGGGAGGTCTGCTGCGCCGAGACTGGTTGGAAGGACATCCACCAGACTGGTCGGTGTGTCGCATTGCGCGTTTGCCGCGAAACGTTCAGGGTAGCGGACAAGTAGCGGGATCCGAGCCGCCGCGTCTAAGAAGGAACGTTTTCCGTAGCAGTCGTAGTCGCCGAGCAATTCACCGTGATCGGACGTATACAGGATGAGCGTGTTGTCCAATTCGTTTTCTGATTCGAGGTAATCAAGGATGCGTCCGACCTGATAGTCGATGAAAGAGATGGCGGCGTAGTAAGCGGCTCGCATTGTCCGCAGAAGGTTCATATCCCGTCCTTGGTCCCGGTACTTATACCGATTTTGATGCCGATTCCAGTAGGTATGCAGATGTTCATAATCTGCAGGAAGGAACGGGAGTGGCATTTCGACCGTGCGGTAAAGCCGGCTCCACGGCACCGGGGATTCAAACGGCGGATGTGGTTTGATGAAACTGCTCCAACAGAGAAACGGACGCCCCGTATCGCGCCCAGAGAGGAACTCCAGTGTTTTATCGCCTACCCACTGCGTGTGATGTAAACGGGCAGGCAGTTGTGAGGGTTGTGGGATATAGTAGTACTCACTCCGCTCACCGTGTGGTGCGACGATATGGTCATAGCCGTTCTCATGTAGAAACTCGGTGAAATCATCGGGCCCCGGACCCTCTTCGGAATAGTCTCGCGTTTCAAACCCCCACATCTTACGTCCCTGCGGTGAAAAATGCATTTTACCGATACCGTGTGTCTGGTAACCTGCTGCGTTGAGCATGTCCATTACTGAGACACGCTCCTGCGGCATTGGCGAATTGTTTGTGCATCCAGTTTCGTGCGCCCACTGACCGAGCAGGAAACTGCAACGAGAGGCGACACACACAGGGGATGGACAATATGCTGACGTAAAACTCGTTCCCTCCCGAACGATACGGTTGAGTCCTGGGGTTTGAATGATCGGATTTCCAAGCGCACCGACCGTATCAAAACGTTGCTGATCCGTCATCAGAAAGATAATATTCGGTTGTTTCGCCATGCGGGTTCCGGTCCTTTAACTTAAAAAGCCTGGGTTCGTAGAAGAAGTCATAGAAAAAGCATAGCATTTTTCCAAAGAAAATGCAACCTATCAACTTACCTTTCAACTTGACATTGAAACATAGAAGTGATATTATTCTACATAAGGGATGTTAAAGGACAACGCAAGGTAGAAAACATTCTTGAGGACGCATCAGATGGCTTATAGCAACTTTACCTTAGAGTCGGTGGTGGCAACGTTCCAATTGGAAAGGATTGAAGCCGACAACATCTTTTCAGAAACAGAACCTGTGGTACCGAGCAACCACCTTACCCGCGCGTTGGCGAGAAATGTATCCTTAGCAGTCGCTATAGGAACAGAGAAAGCGCGTTCGGAAATGATTGTTGCTGAAATCCTTGTTGAGCTCCGCGAACACTATAATCGACGTATCAGTCTTTTTTCGGGAATTGATTTCAGTGTTGATGCCGAAAAAGGCTTAGTTGGGGTGTGTGACTTTTTAGTGAGTTTGTCACCGGTACAATTTTCTTTAGAGGCACCTATTATCGTGCTGGTTGAGGCAAAAAACGCGGAGCCAAAACTTGGATTAGGTCAGTGTGTTGCCGAGATGATTGCCGCACAATACTTCAATGCAGAAAGAGGAAATGACATTCCATACATTTATGGAGCTTCCACTACAGGCACTGAGTGGTACTTCCTCAAATTGGAAGGGCAGAAACTCCAAATTGATATGGCAGACTATCAAATTGTGCAGTGCGACAAAATTCTGGGTATCCTCTCTGGAATGGTCTCACAAAAAGTGTGAGGACCCCTTACAGGAGAAAGGAATCTTAAGTCTTCCTTAAAAATACCAAAACAGATGCAGAAATGGTATGAAAACAGAAAACTTCTGAACACCTTCATCGCTTTGATGTGTGTCAGCTTTATCGCTTACTTTTTCTTTCACTGGCGATGGGGGTTACCCCTTTTCTTGTGCAGCGGCACGGCAATTATGGTGAGAGGTGTCGTAAAAATTACGATGCGCATGCGAAGTAGAAAAAGGCGCAAGGAACAATAGAAAAACGCAATCCAAAGCGCGTAGCCTGCAACAACGGCGCAGGCGGATTTGAGGGACGCACGTCAAAATCCAAACGCACGTTGTTTCTCCGCAAGGAAAAATTAAAAAATGAAGAGACGAACGTTTATAAAACTGAGCGCGATTAGCGCAGCCGGCATGGTCCTGCCCCTTCAATTGGAAGGAGACGCGGCAGCAGTTCCACGAATTAAGCCGAGCACACTGATAACCCCGAATGCAGATTTCTATATCCTACAGATTGGGGATCCTGTTGAACTAAACGCGGCGACATGGCGATTACCAATTACCGGTCTCACCGAAAAACGGATACCCCCGCTGCGACTCGAAGACATCACGGCGATGGAATCCGTCACGGCGATGCGAACCTTGAAGTGTATCGGCGACCCGATCGGCACAGAACAGATGAGCAATGCGGTGTGGAAAGGCATTCGGTTGCGCGATCTGCTTGAAAAAGTCGGACCCACATCCGATGTAAAAGTGGTTGTCTTCCGGTGTGCAGATGGCTACCATACCGCGATTCCGCTGGAGGACGCGATGCACGCAGAGACGCTGCTCGCTTATGAAATGAACGAGGAACCCTTACCGACTGAACACGGCTTCCCCGTCCGATTGCTGAACCCCGGTCATTACGGCACGAAAAATCCGAAATGGATCATCAACATCCAGTTGGCGAAGGAACACGAAAGTTATTGGGAGAAACGGGGGTGGGATCCGATCGCGAATGTGAAACTCGCCACAATGATTGGGACACCGAGTGAAGGCGAGGAAATTCCGGGCGGCAAGGTCTACACAGTCAGTGGCGCGGCGTTCGATGCAGGCAATCACGGCGGTATCAAGAAAGTAGAAGTGAGTATCGACTACGGACAGACGTGGGAAGAGGCAGAGATCTGGGCAAAAGATACCCCGCTGGCGTGGGTGCTCTGGAAATGGGAATGGCAAGTTCCTGAAGAATCGGAACCTGTTGAGATTTACGCAAGAGCCACCGGCAACAGTGGTGTTACGCAAGACGAAATCGGTCTCGAAGTAGAACCCGTTGGCGCGACAGGCTATCACATGATTGATGCCGAGATTGTGATGCCATAACGTAGGAGGGGTTTTCAACTTCGATGCCTGAATGCGCTTGAAACCGCTCCAACTCCTCACTGTTTACGTGCCAGTCCTACTGCTTGACTTTGCCCTGAGCAGCATCTTAACGAATACCTCTTTTTATACCAGTCATTTAGGACTCTCCTCAACCTTCCTTGGCATTTTAATGGCAATCACTAACGGGATTTTCGCGCTGCTCGCGATCCCCTGTGGGAGACTTTCCGACCGGATAGAGCGTCGGTATATTCTTTACGCCGCGTGTCTGATGCTCGGTGCTGCCTGCATTGGACTCACCTTTTGTCGAAATAGCGGACATCTCCTGAGTGTCTTTCCCGGAATTGGTATCAGTATGGCACTCTTCTGGCCCGCTTACGAAGCATGGCTTGCCGAGAGGGAAGGCGAAGGCGAATTAATCCAACGGATTATGCTCTTCAACTTATTTTGGAGCATCGGCATGACCTTGGGTCCGGCGTTCTCCAGTTATCTCTACGGCGCGGTCAATCCGTTTAGACCTTTCTATCTCGGGGGTGGGGCGTGTCTGCTCACGCTCTTGACAATTTATGCATCCCGTATTGCCCAATCCGATCCGTCACGTCCGACTGACCAGACAGATGCATCTGACGCGGAACCCCCTGAGATACTCTATCCCCCTCCCCCCGTTCGAGCGACGTATCTCCACCTTGCACGGTGTGCGAATTTTGTCTCATGGTTTGCCCTGGGTGTCCTACGGCGGCTCGCACCGAAACTCATGTTAGAGATGGGTATCCGTCCCGCAATATACGGAAATCTGATGCTCGTCCTCGGTGGTGTGCAAACGGTGGCGTTCCTTGTCCTCGGGACCGGCTACTCGACGCGGTGGCACTATCAGTTTACGCCATTACTCATCGTTCAACTCCTGGCAATCCTGAGTTTCCTCGCAATCGGGTTGACCCAACATACGATTCTCTGGGCTTTTGCTTTTGCGGTGATCGGTGTGTCTGTTGCGTTCACTTACTTCAGCAGTCTCTATTACGGTCTGGATCGGCATGTGGATAAGGGGAATAAAAGTGGATGGCACGAAGCCATCTTGGGTGTTGGAATCATGTTAGGTCCATTTCTTGGCGGTATCTCAGCAGACTCAACATTGGGGGTTCAGAGTCCTTACCTGCTTTGTGCGGTAGCCGTTGTTATCGCGATCCTCATAGAGATTTTGATACTGCTCAGGAATTCCCAACGTCAAGCACATTCGCCTTGATGTAGTCTTCATCGGGTGTAACACCCAGACCTGGACCGTCCGGGACCGTGACGACGTGATCATGGATGTGGATACCACGCACCGCCATAGTTTCCAGAAAAGCGGGGGCGTTGAGTTCAGCAGGAAGAACAAGATCCAAAGTTGAGAAGAGATGCACGCTCGCGATGAATCCGATTCCCGCTTCTGTCAATCCGCTGCCGAGCAGTTCGAGTGAATTGGCTTCAGCGATAGGCACACTCTTCAGACATGCGTTTAACCCGCCAGATTTACACACTTTCAAAACGACAGCATCTGCACATTCCAAGCGTGCGATCTTTGCCAGATCGAAGTAAGTGAAACACCCCTCATCAATAGCGATTGGGATCGAGGCATCTTCGCGGACCCGCTTCATACCGAACCAATCCTGACTTGCGACGGGTTGTTCCATACAGTAAATTTCACGGACATCTGCGATCCGTTTCAACAATTCAAGCGCATTCGTTGGGGTGTAAGACTGATTCGCATCGATCCAGAGTTTGGCATCGGGTGCGGCTTCATGCACTGCGCGTAGGCGCTCTTCATCTTCCGCGGGTGTTCCAGCCACCTTCACTTTGAAACAGGAGCACGGTGCCAAGGCTTTCGCCTTTAATCCCATTATCTCTGGTGTATCAATACTCAGCGCATAGCAGAGCGGTAGCGTATCGTGGCGTTTCCCACCGAAGAGGGTATGTAGCGGCACCTCAAGGATTTTTCCTTGGAGGTCGTGTAAAGCAATATCCACGGCGGCTTTCGCGAACGGGTGTCCGTTGCTAACGGCGGGTTTCAACGTCTGATAAATCGATTCCTGGATTTGGTTAAGATTCAGAGGATCGCGTCCGAGGAGCAACGGGGCGATATGATGTCGAACCGTGGTTGTGATGGATTCGGTGGTTTCGTAACTCCATGAAGGGAGGGCGCGTTGTTCACCCCAACCGACGTAACCATCGTCTGTTGTGAGTTTGACGAAAACATGGTCGCCTGCGGATCCCGGATCACCAACGAAGCCGGTTCCGATATTAAAAATGTCTTTCATCCCGACAGCAGTGGGATAAACATCTACATGGGCTATTTTGGACATGTGCGATAGGTTACTCCAATTTTGGAAAGTGTCTCTGTATTTTAGCATACATCTGAGCAATTTATCAAACATATAGGGCAGAATTTCCGTTGACACGTTCACGGCTATCCGCTATAGTAATAGGAACACTGATCCTCTATGTCGTTATAAGGAAACTCTGTATGCTATTCATTATTTTTGTAATTTTCACGCCTATCGTCGTTTGGTTGATTTTGCACCTCATGTCCCGGCGGAAAGCCAGCGAAGAAGTGACTGAACCGGGAGCATTGATGGAAGTCTGCGCGATCTGCCAAGACGAATTTACGATGACCGAATTGCTTGAAAAAGAGGTCGGTGGATACGGCAGGGTCTACTGTTTCTGTGGGCAATGTATTGAAAATCTCTATAACGAATACCGGAACACAATAGACATCAAAACAGGAGAATGAACTATGTACGATTTAGTTACGTTTGGGGAGGCGATGATTCGTCTGACTTCACCAGAATTTATGCGCCTTGAAAATACAACATCGCTGTCAATCACGGCTGGCGGTGCGGAGATGAACGTCGCTGTCAACGCTGCACAACTCGGATTGCGGACTGCATGGGTATCACGACTCGTGGACAATTGGTCGGGTCGCTATATCCGTAACAAAGGTCGTGAACTCGGCGTGGATATGTCGAATATCGTCTGGACGGAATTCGATGGGGTCGGCTTGGAGCGCAACGGGTTCTATCACCTTGAAATGGGTGCGGGACCACGTGCGAGCAGCGTCACCTATGATCGCGGATATTCTGCGATCTCCAAGGTCCAGCCTGGAGACATCGATTGGGCATCTATTTTCAGTAACGCCCGTTGGTTCCACCTCAGTGGGATTACGCCTGCGTTGTCGGAATCCGCGGCGGCTGTCTCGGCAGAAGCCCTCAAGGCGGCACGCGCGGCGGGGGTCAAAACGAGTTACGATCTGAACTTCCGTTCTAAACTCTGGAGTGCGGAGGAAGCACAAGCGGCGAATCAACCGATGATGGAGCATGTCTCTGTTCTTATCGGGAACGAGGAGGATTTCGAGAAATCGCTCGGTTTCGCGGCGGAAGGGGCGACTGAGTCGTATAGCAGCCTTGAACCTGATAGTTACAAGGCAGTTGCCCAACGTGTTAAGGACGCTTTCCCCAACATTGAAATGATCGGCACGACGTTACGGGACGCCAAAACCGGGTGGCTGAATGATTGGCGGACACTCCTGTTTGATGGTTCAGAATTCTACCTATCCCGTATCTATGAGGATCTCGAACTGGTGGACCGAGTGGGGGGCGGTGATAGCTTCTCGTCAGGATTAATTTATAGCCTCTTGAACGGAAAGTCATCTCAGGAAGCCGTTGATTTTGCCGGTGGATATTCCGCCTTGGCGCATACGTTCCCGGGTGATTTTAACTGGGCAACGGCAGAAGAAGCAGAAAAAGCGATGGAAGCGGGGGGCGTGCGTATCAACCGCTAATTTAAAAAAAACTATGGAAACCAAAATTCTTCTTTCTCCTATTTTTGAAAATACTGAATTCGATACTGCGGAGCGTCATGCGGCGTTGGCAGATTTGCAGAAACTTGGTGAGTTAAGTATCCACCCACCGGAATTTACCGCGGAACACGCCGAGGGCGTCGTTGGTGTGATCGCAGGGGGAGTGCCTTTTCATGAAAGTTTCTACCAAGCCGCGGAATCGCTCCGAATCATTGCACGGTGGGGGGTCGGATATGAAACCGTTAACGTTGATTTGGCGACGGAGTCTGGGGTCATCGTCACGATTGCTCCTGAACACATGGTGACCGTCGCTGAATATGCGATAGCACAGTGGTTCGCGACCATGAAACGGGTCTATACGCTAAATAGGGATTCCCATAGCGGGAATTTCGGGCTTATCAAGACCCATGAGGTGATGGGTTCTACGCTCGGTTTGTATGGCTTCGGTCGGATCGGTCAAGAGGTTGCGCGTCGTGCGCGTCCGCTTTTGGGTGAGCAGGGCAGGCTTTTGGTTTACGATATCCGTCCGGATATCGCTGAAGTTGCCGCGCAATATGGGGCGGAGGCTGTTGATACGCCGCTGGCACTCTTCCGAGAGAGCGATACGGTATCCCTACACCTATCGGGTGCGGACACTGTTGTCGGTTATGAGGAATTTTGCGCCATGAAGCCGCATGCGTCTCTCATCAATCCCTCGCGTGGGAACCTCGTTGACGATGCAGCCGCCAACCGAGCCGTCAGCGAAAACCGGCTCTGGTATTATGTCGTGGACGATCCGGTTAACGGACCGCGAGCAATCCACAAAGACCACCCGCGTATCATCTGTACGAATCACAACGCCGGCATGACGGTTGAATCTGGTATCCGGTTGGATCTTCGGACGATTGGGCAGGTTACAGACGCGATTGAGGGGCGCGCACCGGCATACATGCTGAATCCAGAAGTCTTGGAGCATCCAAAGGTCAAGGCGTTTTGCAAGGACACTTCGCAACCCCTGAAGCTGTAACTTTAGTGCTTTTGCAGTAAGAAAAGGAATTCTCGGTTCGACACTTCAGCGGCGTTTACCCACTCGTGTGTCCATCGCATACCTGCCATGACATTCTTTTTGTAGTCGAGTTCGAGGACAGCGAGGAGTTTTCCGTTGTCTTGCATGACTTCGTTGAGTTGATGGGCGGTTGCGCGACCTCCGGAACTGTAAGAGAGCAGAAGCCAGCGGGCGTGTGTCTTTCGGATTAACTTCGCAATGGCGTGGACAGCGATGAAGTGTCCGTCAGCGTTGCGCCGGAATTCCTCAAATATCGAAGCGGCGAGGGGATCTGATGTATCCTTTCGCCGTTTTGCTTTGCCGAACAGCGTGGGTTTGTCGAAAAGGACAACGCTTTTCCAGAGGTGGTAGTAGGCGGCATACCTGACACGGGACGGTGGCATCTTCTCGTTGTTTGAGCCGTAAGGTGGATCGAAATAGGCGAGGTCAACGGAGACACGCGGCACGAGTTCAAAGATGTCGGTTTGATGGACCTGGTGATCTCCTTCCGATCTGAAAACATCAGGCACTTCCAGCCTTAATTCCTTATAGGCGCGGGGTGCCCACGCCTTGAGATACGCCGAGAAATGACCGAGCGTGCTGTCAACACGGTCGAGCGCGAGCATCAGACTTGTGAGTGCTATCGCTTTTTCGATGGGATCGAGTTTAAGGGTTTCGATTTCCTGTCGAATCGCATCTAACTTACGGGTATTGTGGCGTTGCCACGGTTTTTTGAGTCCGTCTTCCTGAATAGCGCAGCCACCGTTGGCGTGTCCGCCGTAGTGTTCCGTGAACCAACCGTCCGTAGGTGATACTCCGTTGAGATGGTCGATAAGCGGTTGATACGCTCCTTTCGGTTTTGTGTTGAGCAGATAGCAGGTGCCGAAGACTTTTGACCACGGGGCAACGTCGTTGCAGATGACGGTATAGCCGAGTTTGGCGAGTGCTTGCGAGACGCGGGTGGTGCCTGCGAAGCCATCCAGAATTGTCTTAGCATTGACCTTTTTGACGAGTTCCAAGACGTGTGGGATGAGTTTCAGCTTGGAGCCTATGTATTTGATGCCTTCGGTGGGAGGGGTGTGGAGAAGCGTTTGGGGCATGGATTTATGCTGATGGTGTATTTCGTCTGAATCGCGGATTGACGCGGATTTTACAGATTTCGCGGATTTTGGGGTTTGCTATGTATTCAATATCTTGAGTGGTGTGTTGGGTTTCGCTGGATTTCAAAGTATTCGAGACTCTTGGGAATGTGATTTTCCTCCGGTATAAGTGTCACTTTCTCATGCTCACTCAACCCAACCTACGTCCTGCACCAACCATCATTCCTCTATTTTATCCTTTTTAGGATCATATAGGCGGTATATTCCTCTTGATACCCGCCAATATCTATCACTGCCTCCAGGATAATGATGCCGAGAAGGATGGTTCACACAATCCGAATAAACTTGGAAGTCTGCCGTGCTGGGATTAAAATCGGAATATATTTCCAAAATAAGTTTACGAAGTTCTTTTAGTCTAAATTCAACGTTGGAGGTTTTTCCTGTTAACTTCTGTACTGCCTCCCATACTATCTGATTTACTGGTTTATCTCCTGCCCACCGCGAGGTTTGTGAAGTTCGCTGCTGCCGTGTTTTAGGTGTGATGATCTCTTCATCTCCGACTTTAATTTCCGTGCTGACGATCTCCTCGCCGGATTCAGTCTGAAACTTTGAAACCGCTATACAACTGACATCCATTTTGTATGACGTTCGGAGGAAGCGGCAAACGCTCGCCACCCGCGGATGTATTTCTTCTCCAATGACAAACAAACGCAATTTCCGCTTGAGGGGTGGGAGTTCGTCAGTTTCAGGTATATCGAATACCTCCCTGAACGCCTCGGTGAAATTTTTGCCTCTGAATTCGTCCCGTTTTTCAAAATAAGTATCAGCAATTTCATGAATTTGTTCAGGTAAAAGTTCATTTGCCCATGCTGCGTACTCAAGTAATTGGGCAACTACACTTCGTGGGGTTTTTCCACGCTTGAATTCAATGATGACGAGATTGCCCTCTGCATCCACGCCGACCAGGTCTGGATGGATAGTGCCTTCTTCATCTTGGGCACTTGCTTGTCTGTCTATCCATAAAACGAGTTCGTCTTGGATAACTGCCCATGGACTGTTTTCAATCCAAATCTCCAGATGTTGTTCAAGTTCAACGTCTGTTTCTTCCGCGATGATAAGTTTATCTCCCTCTAATCTAAAAAGAGGCATTGTTTCTCCCGAAAATCTAAAATGAATGCAGTAAAGTTGCCTTGTAACACAAACTGTTAGATTGTACCATCCGGTGTGCAAACTAACAGTTTGCGGTACAACAAAATCTATTCAAAAAGTTGCGCGACTGGACACGTAAACCCTTCCACGACATCCTCACCTGTCAATGTGTCCTCACAGGTAAGCACCGTGAAATCCGTTTCAGACCGATAGATCATCACTGTCTTCGCTACGGGCACAATCACCCAAACAAGGCGCGTCCCTGCTTTCAAATAGGCTAACGCTTTTTCGGTAACATCATAGTGTTTGTCTGTCGGTGAGACGACTTCAACTGCGAGGTCCGGCGGTATAGGTGATCCCTTCTCTCTATCTTCCGGTAACCGATCCGTCGAAACGAACGCGATATCCGGTTTCACCACCCTATCCCTTAAGCGAAAGGTCGTGCTTGCTGTATACAAACGTCCCAGCTGATGCTCAAAGATATGTAAACTCAAATGGCGGATAACATTACTACTGATTTCACCATGTTCCATCGAGGTGGGTGGCATCGGGACTAATTCGCCTTTCACATATTCATATCCCTCTACATCGTTTTCAAGAAATTCCTCTAACGTCATTGGCGTTCTGTGTGCCGGGACTTCTTGTGTAGATTCAGGGTCGGTTTGCGAATGAAACATTGCCTTCCTCCACTCAATTGGATATTGAGCATTTTTTTGAAGTCATTCCACAACTTATGTGTGGCGGATGGCGTCAATGGGAGCCATTTTAGCGGCTTGGCTGGCGGGATAGTAACCGAAGAAGATACCGATTGCTGTGCCTGCAGCAACGGAAATTAACACCGCTTCCGGCGTAATCACAGAGGGCCAGGTAAGTCCTCCAAAAAACTGACCCACCGCCCATGCAAAGCCTTTCCCTACCACAGCACCGAACGCGATTCCGAGTAGACTTCCTATCAGGCATAACAACACAGATTCGGTGAGGAACTGCAAACGGATGTCAAGGCTTTTTGCACCGACGGCTTTTCGTAATCCGATTTCTGGAATCCGCTCCGTTACGGAGACGAGCATGATGTTCAGGATACCGATGCCGGCGACAATCAAGGCGACAGACGCAATGACGACGAGCACCATCTCCATAATAAAGATAATCCTTCTTCCGCCTTCAATTCCTTTTTTTGCGTTCCAGGTCCGGAAAAACGTATCGTCGTCCCCGTGATTGCGCATGATGACGGTTTTCACTTCTTTCAGTGCCTGTTCTACTAACTCGAGGCTCTTGGCGCGCGCCATGATAGCACCAACCCGATTACGCCCGCCAAAACGGGTTTGTGCAGTGGTAATCGGAATAAAAATCATATTATCGTCGCTTCTGCCTTCCTCCAACCCATCGCCACGGCTCTCCATAATGCCAATGACGGTAAAGCGTCTGTTGTTAATACCGACCTCCTTGCCAATGGGGTTCTGTCCCTTAAATTGCTCTCTCCAGACTTTTGCCCCGATGACACACACCTTATTCCAGAAATCCATATCGGTATCGGCAATGAACCTGCCGTATTCCGTCTGCCAGCGTCGGACGGCTTGGTACTCATTCGTTGTCGCGCGGAGGTAGGTGCGTCGGTGTTTTCCCTCGACTTCAAAGTCTATGGGATGACTTCTCTCGACGGTGGCAACTTCAACGGAGGGACATTCCGCAAGGATGTCGTGCAGATCTCGCATTTCCAGATAATGCGGACTGTTGTTACGTTGCCAACGGTTGTTCTTCTCGATATACCCAGGGCGGTAAACGCCGAACATACTGGGTCCACCAATATTTTCAATTTGCGCCATCATCAGCTTTTCAGCACCCGCGCCGAAAGACATCATCGCGATGACCCCCGCAATACCGATCGTAATCCCTAAAAGCGTGAGGATCGTGCGGAGTTTACTCCCGCGAAGCACAGAAAATGCCGAGATGAGATTTTCTAATATTTGCATGGTTTTTCTCTATGTATGGCGGATGGCGTCAATGGGAGCCATTTTAGCGGCTTGGCTGGCAGGATAGTAGCCGAAGAAGATGCCTACCGCAGCACCGGCACCCACGGAGATGAGAACGGCTTCTGGGGTCAGGACGGAGGGCCACGCCATTTCTTGTAAAAACTTACCGACTATCCATGAAAAACCTTTCCCCACGATAGCACCGAACGCGATACCGAGCAGACTCCCGATCAGACACAACAACACAGATTCAGTGAGGAACTGTAAACGGATGTCAAAGCTCTTTGCGCCGACGGCTTTCCGCAACCCTATTTCGGGGATCCGTTCCGTCACCGAGACGAGCATGATGTTCAGGATGCCGATACCGGCGACAATCAGGGATACGGAAGCGATAACGACAAGCACCGTCTCTATGATAAAGATCATCCTTTTCGCATGTGCGATACCCTTTTTCGCCGACCACGTTCGGAAGAAAGTATCATCGCCACCGTGGTTGCGCATGATGATGGTCTTTACCTCTTTAAGTGCCTGATCTACGAGGAGTGGACTCTTGGCACGCACCATGATATGCCCAACGTGATCGTGTCCCCAAAACCGTTTCTGTGCGGTTGTAATCGGAATGAAGAGCATGTTGTCATCGCTTTTTCCGCGTTCCAATCCATCGCCTCGGCTCTCCATGATCCCGATAACAGTGAAACGTTTTTTGTTTCCGTGACTGTCAACGATAACTTCTTTACCAATTGGATCCTGTCCTTTGAACTGCTCTTTCCAGATTTTAGAGCCGATGACGCAGACCTTTGTCCAAGTGTCCATATCGGTATCAGCGAGGAATCTGCCGTATTCTGTCTGCCACTCGCGAACGGCTTGGTATTCATTCGTCGTGGCGCGAAGATACGTTTGTTGAAATTTTCCATCAACGCCGAGACTGATGTAATAACTCCCCTCGACAGTCGCAACCTCAACAGAGGGACATTCTGTCAAGACATCCTGGAGGTCTTGCATCTCTAAGTGGTGTGGGCTGTTGTTGCGTTGCCAACGTCCGTTCTTTCGGACATACCCGGGGCGATAAACGCCAAACATATTGGGGCCACCGATCTGGTTAACCTCCGCCATGAGGAGTTTCTCGGCACCCGCACCAAAGGACATCATCGCGATTACACCCGCTATGCCGATCGTTATGCCTAAGAGTGTAAGGATCGTGCGGAGTTTACTTCTGCGAAGCACTGAAAACGCTGAGATAAGATTTTCGAGGATGTTCATTTTTATTCTGCTGGGTGTCGTGTTTGTTCAGGACTGAGGTATAGGGGCAACCAAAACTTTTGATTGCATCAATTCCCAAGATATGCTAAATTTTTTAATATAAAAACTGGCAGAGACCTCGCGAACCCATACTGTTTTTTGATGTTAAGTATATCACAAAACGTTTAGGGGTTGCAATTTTAATTATACCTTGCGGAGAAATCATAGGCGTTAGAACTATCGGATGCGTCCCTTAACTCCGCTCTCCATTCCATTACGAGCTACGGATTTTGATGCTATCTTAAGAGGTAAATCGTGTAAGATGAAAACTTCTTAACTGACTGCTAATTGCTGATCGCTAATCGTGGATGAATAACAGAAAGTATGGAGATCGGACGGAGCAGAAGTTCCGTAATTAAAAAATTAGGAGCGAATAGTTGTGCAGACGGTCCCTTTTGACGCGGGAAGCATACTATCGTGGCGCGAGTCGCAAGCGGCAACCGTGCATCGAGCAGAATTAACCCATTTAGTGCGAAGTGGGGAATGCGCATGGGTTTCATTACCATCTGCACTGTTGGAAACGCGGTACCAACTGAACGCTGTGGAGCAATCCTTCAGTGGAGTGGAAAGCGCGACGGCGATTCAGGCAAAACTTCATCGGGCGCATGTCCAGAATAGTGCTGAATTTGCGCAGCATCACCTAATTGCGCAACCGCAAGCGGATGCACCCTGCTATAATATCAGCGAGTATGTCCAGCGATGCATAGCCGGTGATCTCCCGGTCGCGGAACGGCTCCGCGGACGGACGGTCATACATCTTTACCAAACGGCAGCAGCAACGGAAGACCTTCTGGACAGCAGCGGGGTTTCGGGGTTCGTGAAACGCGTGCTGGTCAATTATATAAAGACTTATGGCAAAAAGCACCTTATCGGTTTCACCTGTGAACTGCCGAAGTTTTTGTCCTTGGTCAGCGTGCTGGGAACCGGCATGACCTCAGTCCCGTGGAGCCCTACACTTTTAGAAACGGCTGAGGAGACGCTTGCAACGTATCTGCCCTTAGTTTTCTATGAAACATATAACTCTGCGGCAGTCAGGAACACATTTTGGAACGAATTGACGAAGCGATTCGCAACCTGCTTTCTTAAAGGGGTGCGCGATTTCTGCCATCAGGAGAGACTACAGTTTGCTTTAAGTCTCCCGGCAAGTGCAAGGGCATTGGAGTTTGAGTTAGGGGCACTGCTATCAGAGGTGGACTGCCCTATCCTAAACGCCAGTGAAATAGATACACCGAAGCGATTCGTCATTGCGAAATGGGTTTGTAGCGATACACAGCACGCCGGTATTTCACGGAAGGTATCCCAGAAAACCGACAGACGGACTGTGCTTGAAGACGCGAGTCTCGGTTTTAATCTGTGGATAAATAGGGATCAGACGGCAGTCCCTGAATCCGTTACGCTAACGCAAAAATTGTCACGGGGTTATCCAAAGAGACCGCTCCTGATGGTCGCACCGACACAGAGTCTCTGGACGAAACCTGATGAGAAGCAGTGGAATGGATTGACGAAAGCGTGGGGATGGTTGTGTCAGAGCGTGTGGGAATTGGGTTACGACTTCAGGATTGTCTCGGAGCAGGAATTGGGTTCAGCAGAAATTGTGAAGACCGACAGCACAGGAAAACGGGGCAATCGGAGGGGTGGGCTGAGTTTCCCGAAAGACCCAGCAGACATCAAGCCGATTTATAACGTTATTCTGCTCCCGAGTTGCATTTCACTTCAAGAAGAGACCGTCAAGCGTCTGAGGGCATTCACGAAAGCGAAGGGGAGATTGATAGCAGATGAACCGATTCCGTATTTACTCAACGGTCGGATTGGGCTTGAACCCTATCCGCTGGAACACCTTATCTACGGACGGCGAACGACGATTCTACGGGGTCCGCAAAACGAGAAACTCGAGAAACTCGAAAAAAGTCTCCGAAAATGGGTGAATTGTCCCGTATCGGTATACCTAAAACCCGGTAATGAAGAGACGCATCTCGTTCAGGTACACCACAGAGCAACGGAAAGATTTGAGACATTTTATATTTTCAACAGAGGTGCTGAACCGATTGACGCTTTGATAGAGATATACCGTCAGGTATCCCATGTTACGGAATGGGATCTGTTTAAGGGAACGGAAGAGACTGTTGATTTTTGGCACGCGAATGGAAGGACATACCTCAATAGTACGTTTACAGATAAACAGGGACGGCTTTTTGAAGTTCTTTAATTATACCTTGCGGAAAAGTGATGTGTGTTTATTTTTGGATGTGCGTTTCCCATATCCGCCTGTGTGTTTTTGATAGGGTATTTCTGCGTATTGTTGCAGGCTACCATTTAATCTTATGAATCAAAGGAGCTATTATGACTGGTGGAGATCTTTTTGTCGAATGTTTGAAAGAACAGGGTGTGAGTGTTATTTTCGGTTTGCCGGGTAACCATTTAGACACTGTTTATGAATCCCTATACAACAATCAGGACAGCATCGCTCACTATGTCACACGGCACGAAGGCGGTGCGGCATTTATGGCGGATGGTTACGCTCGGGCAACAGGCGATGTTGGGGTCTGTATGACCGTCCCGGGTCCTGGTTCAAATAACGCCTCTATCGGTATCGGTGAAGCGAATACAGCGTCTTCGCCGGTGCTTTGGATTACTGGACAGAACCCCTCCTATTTAGCACAACGGGATCCGAAGAAGAGTTTCCACGGGTTGGATCAAAAAGCTGCCTTCAGCACGATGACGAAACACCTGGAAATTGTGCATCGGGTAGACCAGATTCCGGGTGCCATTAATCGGAGTTTCAGTGCGCTGCGTTCCGGTAGACCTGGACCTGTGCTGATTGAGTTGGCGAAAGATGCCTTGGATGCCGAAGCCGACTTTCCAATCCCGCCATGGAACAACGGTATTCAGACGACCGCAAGTCCACAGGACGTAGATGCGGCACTATCGTTGTTGAGCACTTCAGAACGTCCATTGATTGTTGCGGGTGGGGGTATTAATCATACACGTGGGACCGCAGAAATCCTTGAGTTCGCAGAACTGATGGACGCGCCCATCGTGATGACAGGTTTTGGGAAAGGTTCAGTGCCTGAAGATTCGCCCTATTCGATCGGTGTTTTCCGAGATGGCGTTTCCCAAGTAGCGATGGAAGCCTCTGACCTCATCGTTGCTGTCGGTACTCGGTTTAACTACCGTGATACCGGCAACTGGAGCCTCAAGATTCCGCAACCCTTGTTGCATATCGAAGCCGATCCAGAAGAGATTCACAAAGAATATCCTGCGACTGTCGGCATCGGTGCGAATCCGAAATTGGTTTTGCGTCAGTTGAACGCCGCCCTACGCGACGAGAAGCCGAAAGGCGGTTGGGGTGAAGGGTTACGCGAATTACGAAGACACTGGACAGCAACCGAACGCCCTCGGATCCTCCAAGAGATGCGCGACGTGATGCCCCGTGACGCGATCTTGTCAGTTGACGTTAATGTTACGGGTTATGGCGCGCTGCCACATTTCCCGTGTTATTATCCGGGGAGTTACATCTTCTCCGGCGTATCCGTTGCAATGGGGATCGGATTGACAGGTGCTATCGGAGCACAGGTTGCCTATCCAGAACGGAAGGTCGTCGCATTGAGCGGAGACGGTGGATTCTTAATGACGTGCCCTGACCTCGCAACCGCGGTGCTGTATAATCTACCGGTTGTCACGCTTGTGATGAATGACGACCAGTATACCTCAATTGAACGCGGGCAGCTCCGTCGCTTCGGTAAACGGATTGGTGTTGAACTTAGCAACCCGGACTTCGTGCAGTTCGCAGAATCGTTCGGTGCGGTTGGGTTACGCGTCGAAGATCCAAATGATTTTAAGCCGACTTTTGAAAAGGCACTCGCTTTGGATAAACCGGTGCTCCTCGAAGTCGTCAAGTAGTTGGTGGTGGGCGGGGAAACCCCGCCCCTACGCACTCGACATCTGCCGGACAGCAGACGTGACCGAAATACCACTGGTGGCGCAAACAACATCGGACAATAGAATAAAAAATATATAAATAATAAAGGAGTTGGATATGCCAAAAAAGATCGGGGTTCTGACGGGTGGTGGTGATACAAGTGCTCTTAACGCCACCCTTAAGGGCATTGCATTGAAAGCCGAGGAACTCGGTTTTGAACTCGTCGGATTTATGGAAGGCTGGCGTGGTGTTTTGAAGGGTGGACGCTACTTTACGCTAACGCCTGATCTGATTGACGAAAACCGAGGCGGGACGCTTTTAAAGAGTTCACGCACAAACCTGATTAAAGATAATAAATTAGATGAAGCCGTCAGTAATCTGAAAAAACTGGACATTAGCGGGCTGATCCCGATCGGTGGTGATGATACGTTGACGGTCGGGACCGCTCTGTCGGACCAATTCACGACTACTTTCGTCACGAAAACCATTGATAACGATGTGGGTATCAATCCACCCGAAGGGGATGCCGTTGATTACTCTAAGATGGTGAACTATTTCTGTCCCGGCTTCCCTTCATCTGCGAACAGCGTCATCAATTACGTCCAAGATCTGCGGACAACGACCTACTCCCACGATCGTGTGATTGTTGTTGAAGCGATGGGGAGAGATGCGGGGTGGTTGACCTTATCTGCCGCTTATGGACTCGCAGATCTTATTGTTGTTCCAGAAGTGCCGTATCAACCGGAGAGATTGGCGGAAGCGATTCGTGAAAAACACGCGGCACAAGGGAACGTCATCGTCGTTGTATCTGAGGGTATCCGAAATGACGATGGGGAACTGATGATTACTTCACAAGCGGAACTCGATGCTTTTGGGCATACGAAACCCGGGGGGTGTTCAGAAATTATCGTTGAGACGATGAAGAAACTCCTTCCCGAGATTTCGAGTTCTGCGTTCCGGGCGTTGATACTCGGTTATCTCCAGCGGTGCGGTAGCCCGATACCATTGGACAGAGACATCGCTATGAAGGCGGGTGCTATGGCGGTGCAAGCCCTCTCAGACGGGATGTTCAACGGTGTTGCGACGATTACTCGAACAGATGCCGGCATTGAACCGACCCTATTGCCGTTAGATCAAGTACTGAAGCGGGATGCATCGGGGCATGTGATTCGGAGAAGTCTGGATCTGCGGTTCTACGACGCGGAACGTTACCAGATAGCTCCAGCGGGGGTAGGATATTTCCGTCCGTTGTTTGGGGACTTACCACACTCAGAATTGTCATTGGGTAATCGCTTGATTGAGATTAGGGAGATTGCGTAAGAATCAGAATTTTCAGTAAATGCAGGCGCGGTTTAAACCGCGCCTTTAATTTTTTACTGGATCGACCGCTACGGGGCAATCACTTTACGCAGCTCTACCTGTCCGTTGCGGATCGTGTTAATCACAACGCCCTTAACGGGATGTCGATTGGCATTGTAATGAGACATGAACGTCGCCCCTTGGAAATCAGTGATGCTTGACAGCGCGTCGCGAACCGCAGATGGGGTGAGCGTCTGTGCCGTTTCAATTGCGGATGCTAACAGGGACATGGCATCGTAGCCTGAAGCTGCCGCGCTATCTGGAGGCGTTATAAACAGTGCCGTATAAGCCTGGACGAAGTGTTCCGCACTCGGGAGTTCTGGACTAAAATCCGCGGTAAAGTAAGCCCCTTCCAACGGCGCGTTGTCAGCTAAGATGTTGAAAAGTTTTTCAGACTCATCCCAGCTTCCGGGTCCAAGGAAAGTCGCTTCAATGCCGATTTCTCTCGCCTGTGCCATTGCGAAGTGAATATCTGGAATAACGCCAACAATATACAGCACATCGGGGGCTACCGCTTTGATGTTTGTGAATTGCGTATCAAAGGTTTTATCGCCAATTCCATAGACTTCGCTGGCAACGATTTCCCCGCCGAGTTTCTGAAAATTCTCTTCAAATGCTTGCGTCAGGCTCTCTGTGTAGGCACTCTCGGTTTGACGGAGGGTCGCGGCAGTCGCTGCACTGAGTTCAGATGGATCGATTGCGAATTGTGCTATTACCGCGCCATGGGCTGATGTCGGAGGGACCACGAGAAAGACAAAATCGCCCGCAGCGGTCACATGATCGCCCGCGGAGCCGGGAATGATGGGACGCTGAAGGTGTTGAGCGATGGGGCCAACCTGTATGGAATTGTTAGAGAATATGGGACCGAGAATCGCAACAACGTCCTCCTGCTCAATAAGTGTTTTTGCGATACGGACGCTTTCTTCCGCATCTGGTACTGCACGTGCGCCTTGGTTGTCCATGACGATAAATTCAATTTGCTTTCCGAGAACGCCACCGCGCGCATTGATTTGGGGTCGCGCGAGTTCTGCACCTTGAGCAAAACCCGTGTAGTATCCTGATGGCTGGATCACACCGATTTTAATAGTGGAAGTAGCGGCTGGGGTGGCGATGTCGGTAGAAATTATCTGCTGCGTTCGCTCACATCCGGTAAAGGACACCACTAAAATTGCGATTAAGACTATAAGAATTTTGATTTTCATGATTGGTTCCTTGTTTAAAAGAAAAACTGTTCAGCAACTACAAACCGGTCATCTGTTTCGGGTGAGCGATAGATGAGGCTGATCGCTTCCATTTCACACTGGAGCGGTTGCCATTCGGTTTGGAGCCGCTCCTGTTCGGTGCGAAGGGATCGATGAGAAAATTGTCCAACCGAGAGGTGAGGGTGGAAGCCGCCCGTAAATCGCGCCGTGTCGTCATAGTCGGGAAGATGACGCATGAGTGTGCTGTGTAATCGCGCAGTTTCGTCTTCAGGTTCCGGGACGAGGAACATGGTGCACGATTTTCGGTGTCGAAAGGCATCAAAGCGAGCGAGTTCAACAGAAAAGGGTGAAATCTGTTGTGCAGCGTTTTTGAGCGCAGGGATAACCGACTCGAAATCGTGACGTTCCGCAAACGGATAGAGCAGCGTTATGTGTGGCATCCATCGTTCAAAGTTTCGGTCGTGGATTCTGCGGATGGCTTGGATAGGGGGCTGCACCGATTCCGGCGGAATGAGGACAACGGCTGTGGTGTGGGTTTTGTTGGGCATAAATGAAATATGAATGTTTTTATCAATTCAATGTATTCATTTTTTGATTGAGAACCGGTGTCCCTTCCCAGTAACGGGTGGGAACCCCCCTCCCCAGTAACGGGCGGGGACCCCGGTTGGAAACCGCACCTACCGATTATGATCAGTAAAAAAATTAACCACCGACGGACATTCCCCAGCGTCCACCATCAACATGTATCGTTTGCCCTGTGATGTAAGAGGCATCGTCGCTCAGGAGGAAAGCGATGGAAGATGCGATTTCTTCCGGTCCACAGCGGCGTTTCATGATACAGGAATTGATCGGTGTCTCCTCCAATTCCTTTTTACGTGCGGCAGGATCGGGGGCTCTCCCGAAGTGCATCTCTGTAACAACCCAGCCAGGTGCGACGGCGTTAACGCGAATACCGTAGTCGACGAATTCATACGCCATTGTCTTCGTGAGAGAGACCAATGCGGATTTAATCGCATCGTAGACCCATCCGCCGGGTCTGCCGAGGTAACCGCCCTCCGATGAGAGATTGACGATCGCCGCCCCTTCCTGTTTCAAAAGGGGTAACAGGTGCTGCGTGATGACGACCCACCCGCGAAGACCGATTGCGGTTTCGGGCTCCCAATTTGGAATCCATCCACCGTCTTCAATTTTACCGCCTCTCGCGATAGCGGCGTTATTGACGAGGATATGGAGTGCGGAAAACTTTTCGGCGACTTCCTGCACCGCGGCTTGGACGCTTTCGTCATCAGCGAGATCGACCTCTATAAAAAGTGCCTTCCCACCTGCTTCTTGAATTTCAGAGACAGCCTGATTTGCCATATCGACGTTTTTATCGGCGATGATGACGTGCGCGCCTTCAGCGGCAAGACGGTTCGCCGTTGCCCTGCCGATTCCGGAGGCACCGCCAGTTATCAAAGCGACTTTATCTGTAAAACGGATTGTTCCCCATGGATTTGTTTGCATAATGTTGTGAGTCCTTTTATTTAGGGGTCAGCAGTCGGTTTCTCATCGGTGATCTGTGATCAGAGTCAGTTCCGGTGCGGTTAGAAACCGCACCTACCGGGTTTGGGTTATACGCCTGCGGCGAATCCGCCATCAACGAGCAGAGAAGCACCGGTGACCCATTCTCCATCGTCGGAGGCGAAGAAGACCGCGGCGCGCCCGATGTCTCTCGGTAGACCGAAACGTGGCAAGGCGGTTTTCTCTAACGCTTCTTCAACCTGTTCGGGAGTGAGGTAATCCTGAATCGCCGTCTTGATGTAGCCGGGACAGATAGCGTTGACGGTTATGCCGAATTGCCCGATTTCCAAAGCGGTATCTCGAACCATATTGACGACAGCGGCTTTCGCGGGGGCATACGCGGGTCCTGCACCACCCCCATACGCGTGAACGGAGGCGATCTGGATAATCCTTCCAAATTTCGATTGTTTCAGGTGTGGAATGGCGAGCTTTGTCGCGACAAAGACCCCGCGGAGGTTGACACCAACGACCCTGTCCCAATCCGCGATTGAGAGTTCCTGCGCACCGCCGGGGATATGGATACCGGCGTTATTGACGAGGACATCAAGCCCACCGAAATGTTCAACGGTTCGCTGAATGACGTGTGCGACCTGCGCTTCGTCGGCGACATCGGCTTGGAGGAAGCGTCCCTCCGCGCCGAGTTTCTCGATTTCCGTGACAGTCGGGGTTGTGGTATCGGTTTCGTGGTATTTGCCGCGGAGTGGGGTTTCCAGTCTATCGACGACAACGACCCGCGCACCCTCGCGGGCAAATTCGAGGGCAATGCCGCGTCCGATCCCTGAACTCCCACCGGTTACAATGCAGATGCGATCCTTAAGTAGCATTCCGGACTCTCTCTTTGAAAATAAAGGAACATCATTCGGTCACAAAAACTCGCTGGTGCCTTTTCCTTTTGATATTATACTCCATCTTCCAAAATTTCTACAACATTTTCAGCGATGTGTTCTGCTAATCAATGTGCCTTAGCATTTAAGATTTCTGAATTCTCATTAATTGATGCGGTTGGAAACCGCATCTACCAACTGAAAATACTCTTAACTGACAAGACACTTGGAAAAAATACTGCTTATGGCTCGAGACAGGACACAGTTAGAAACCTCGCCAGCAGGGGTAAAGTCAAGTTAGAAGTAAGATCTGCCGAGCGAGCTTCCGGATCCGAATGCGTTGTAAGGCGCGCCTGCAGGTAAGGTGTGGAGTCCCCACGTTTCGGTCGTTGCGTCATAACCGACACCCATTGAAACCGCAGGCTCCTGAATCAGATTGACTTGGAACGTGAAGTCCTGACGGACGTTGTTGTAGGGCGAGTCTTCGCGCTTAATGCCGACACGGTTCCAAGAGATGCGGAGGTTCCAATCGTGGAGATTACGCGTCATACTAATGCGTTGTGAATAGAATTGTCCCTCAATCGGGTAATAGATAAGGCTCACATCAAACTCGAGGTCTTGGCTAACCCGGTAGCGTCCAGTGGCAGTAAGCGATCGAGAGGCGCGTCTGGAGGTATGCCGTTTACTAAAAGAGTTACCGATACTGACGTTCCAAGCGGGACGGGTGTATCGGATGTTCGTCCGGAACCCGACCATCTTAAACTGTTTCCCATCGTCGGGATGTGGGTTCGGGTCGTGTGTGAATCGGACAGTCATATTTAGGTTCCGACTCGGAAGCGGGACGAATGTGAAATCGCTCTCAATGGGTTCATATTTCCGCCTATACAATGGATCGAACTCCGTAAAATCGGCAGTGAGTCGGGTATCAAAATAGAAGATACGGTGCGCCGACTGGCTCCGTCGCGTCTTGATTTCAAAGTTTGTATTGAAGTTATAGGTGAGCCTTTTCCGTTCATAGAAATAGGTGCTGGGACCGAAAGGATAGAGGTTCTCATCTTCATCAACAGCAGGCTGATAATTGAATCGGAGCGAGGATTGGATTTCGTGTCTCAACTTTCGAAGTCCAGGAATATAACCCACGTTGAAGACACGGAAAAGCGTATTTGTAGCGGATCCATTGAAGCTATAAACACCCTTTACAATGTTCCGATTCTTCTGTTGGTCTTGGTCATGCCATATCATATTTGTATTGACATCAAGGCTCATTTGGAGTTCCCGCAACGGAGTAATCAGGAGCGTTGACTGCTTACGGACATCGAATCCGAGGTCCAGCGTCTGTAGATACACATCTCTCTCATCACCCTCTTTCCCCTTATAGACCTCTCTAAAGAAGTTCCCGAGTTCAACATCTAAATCGAAGCTGGTGCTTTCAAGGGTTGGGACGGTGAAAAGTGAAAGAATCGGTGTTTCCGTTTTGAACTTTTCAGCGACGCTTTCCATCCGGTCATTGAGGCGTCCGAGGAGCGGTAGGGCACTCACACGCATCCGAGAGAAATTCACAGTAAATTGTGGCAGTTTCTGTAGCGAAGTTGTGCCTTCACCCGTGAAATCGTGAACGTGTCGGACTTCGAGTCTACCGGTAATATCACCGATGGTTTCCCGTGAGAACGTCAGGTTGCCATTCTCGTCGCGATCGTTGTCAGACACGGTAGACAAACCCGTTCCATAGGTGAGTATTCCGAAAGTGTTCAGCCTGGACTCTCCGGGAAGTTTTAGTTCTTCCTTAAAATTGCGGGCTTGCAACTCCGTTCTACCAGTGAAATTGATGGGGCGTCTACCTTCTGCCCGGCTATCCCATGGGGTATAAAAGGATTGCGTATGTCCCCATCGCATAATCCACCGTCTACCGATACGTGTTGCGTTCTGCCGCTCGTAGGAGTACCGGTCTGCGCCGTAAAAATAAATATCGCCTCGGTAGGTTCTCTTTTTATCAACTTTGATGAGTCGGAAGGACTTTTTGGTTTGAATAGGACGGTTGCTGTATTCACCCGCGTATAGCCTTTGCGCATCTGAGGCGACGGCACTCGGATCCTCCCACCTGCCACGAAAACCGTGTTTCCGATAGACTTTCAGTTCATCCTCTTCTTCTTCGGCATCTTCTTCTTCAGCAGCGTCTTCAGACGTTGTGTCGTCATCGGACGGCTCGGAAGTCGTTTCGCCTTCTACTTCACGCTCTGATTCGTCCTGCTCTACAGTTTCGTCTTCATCGGTATCGTCCACCTCGGTCTGCTCTACGGTTTCGTCTTCATCGGTATCGGGGGTATCGCCATCAGCCTCCTGCCTTTGGTTTTCAGTCTCGTTTTCTGTACCCGGACTGCTTTCTATTCCCGGCTGACTTCTGACTTCTGACTGTTGATCACTGACCGCTTCTTCCATTACGTCTTGGGATTCACCCTCCTCTATATCTTGTGAGTCGCCATCGCCTTCGGTTCCTTCCGGTTTAGGGTTCATCACGTCATCGTAGAAAGTATCCCATTCCGCTTCAAACTGTTCGGCGAGTGCCTCGAAGGTCGGGGTCTCCTCTTTTTCAATCAATTGGAAAATATAAAGACCTTCAGGCATAGTGATAGGTCTCCGTTCAATAACGTCTCCCGGATTCTCTAATCGTCTCACTGCGGAGCGCCACGAGGATTCCATCTCGTTTAAAAGCAAGCCATTACCTTCATTCGGTTCGGATAGGGTCGGTTCGGCGAGGTCTGCGAATTGCTCAGGAACATGTATCAGTTGTTCAAACGGCTCACCTTCGTGGGCACGTTTGAGCATGTCATCTGCCAATTCGCGCAGGACGTATTCCGTCTCTTCACTGGCGGTAATAGCAATGTCAATGCGGCGGAGTTTAATTTCACGTTCGCCGTAGACATCAAGTACCCGTTCTGCTTTAAGGATGTGGAAAGCAGATTCAGTTTGGACGATAGGACTAATTTCTCCCTCTTGTAGTGCGAACAGGGCTTCCTCTAAAATTGGATCGAGTTTGGGATTGCCCTCCTCGTCAATTTCTCCGGGGACGAGGAATCCCATGTCGCCGCCATCGTAACGGGTGTCGAAATGGTCAGAATTGTTCTGTGCGATTTGTGAGAAGTCAGCCCCTTCTTCTTGAAGCTGCCCAAGCACTTCTTCTGCCTTGTCGCTTGCACGCTTGACATCCTCTTCAGTGATTTTATATTCAATAAAAATCTGACGCAGCCAATAACGGTCATATTCACCGTCAAGCCGATCCTGCAATTCATCTGCTTTCTCTTTTAATTTCGTGCGTTGGTTCGGTGTTACATCGGGTGGAATCGGGATATAAATTTCTTGAAACTGTGTATCATTGAATCGGTATTTGCCTTCAAACCCGAATCCTTGTCCGCGCTTTGAGCTCCGATCGTAGAGGAGTGCCCCATCGTAACGACGTTTCCGTGCCACAGGTAAAATGATGCTGATATTGGGACCTTGATAACTATCCGTTCCAATTTTAACGATAATCTTTGCGATCTTACCTTTCCGTATGTCCCGCCGAATGACAGGAAAATAGAAGAGCGGAACCCCACCGATACGTAAAACGATATTTTTGGCGATCATCTCCTCATCCTTTTGGACAATCACTTCGGACACACTAAAATGGTAGTGCGGATGTTTCAGGGAGCAGGTTGTGAGGGAAGCACCACGAATATAGGAGCGATTTTCCTGTATTTTAAAGATTTCACTGCCACCGAAGTACCACGGGTCGCTGAAAGTAAACCCGTTTCGGGCAATCCCTTTCTTGTTGTCGAGGTTAAAGATGAGTTCATCGGAGTAAGTTTCTTCGTTCCCAATCTTTAGGTGGACGTTCCCAGAGGCTCGCATCAAGTTGTCGTCAAAATCCGCCCAGATGTGATCTGCTCGGAGAATGACATCCTCAAATTTGATAAGCGCGTTCCCGTGAATTTGGACGAAATTACCAACCATAGCCATATCGTCGCCATCGCCGATGATCATGCCTTCTCCAGGGACATCTGTTTCCGGGTTCAATCGTTCCGAGCCGGATCCCACTTCCTGCGTCTGATCTGTAGATTCTTCAGACGCGGGGGGTTCAGCAGGTTGCGCCTCTTGTGCAATAATGGATTGTATTGGGAAACCAAGGAGACATGCAATGACGAATAGTATATGGAGAGCAGTCCGGGAAGCCATAAATTAAAAATCTTTCAGTTCAATTTTAATGTAAGCGTTTTCAAGGAGTTTGTTGGTGTATGCGTCCCACTCCTCTTGGAACCGCTGCTGGCGGAGTATCGAAGTGATCTGTTGTTTCTCTGCTTCACTGAGGCTTGGACTATTCCGTTCGTCGACTTTAAAGATATGAAGACCGGATTCGGTTTCGTGGGGCTGACTGTAAGTGTCGGGTTCGAGGGCTTCAATGATTGTCCGAGTTTTAGGATTGAGTTCAGTTAAGGAGCGTATCCCGAGGTCCCCGCCGTTATCTCGCGTCTCGGTATCATCGGAATGTGCTGCTGCGAGCGCGTTAAAATCTTCGCCGTTTTCCAGTTTTTTGAAGACTTCAACAATACGCTCGCGCGCTTCCTGCATAGCCGCTGCACTCGGAGTGAGAGGAACAATGAGATACCGAAATGCGATCATCGTATCGGTTTTCATTTCGACAGTGAAAACATAGAGTCCCTCGTTTCCTTCAACCGGCTCGCTGAATTTACCAGCCTCCAAGTTTGTGAGTACATCCTGGAATATCTTTGGGAACCTTTTGAGCTCCTCTGTGGTAGCTTCTATGAGAATTCCTGCCTGTGAGCTTGGATTTTCCTGAGAGGTGTAGCGTCGTGCGACCTCTTCAAACGTCGCGCTACCTGTTATGATTTCATTGAGAGCATTTTTCACAACTTCAGATGCGGCATCCCGATCGGCTTGATTCGGTTCAAAGGCGACAAAAATGTGTCGTAAATGCACTTTATCTGTTTTAGTGGGGAGTTGATCCCGATTTTCCTCAAAAAATTCTTGAATCTCGCGCTCGCGGACTTGCAATCGAGGCACAATCCTTCCCATCACAAGTTTCTCTGCTTTGAGATTTCGCTCCGACTGCTCTCGAAACGCTACGAGTGTCATACCCTCTCTGTTTAATTGCTTTTTAAATTCTTCGTCCGTTTCAATTTTGTATCTCTTCTTAAAGTCTTGGATGTACTGCTCAATTTCTACATCGCTGACGGTAACCTTCAGCGTTAAGGCGGCTTCCAAAAGGAGCATCTGCCTGATAAGTCGGTCCAGCAATTCGGATCTTTGTCGCTCTGCCTCGTTGAGTGCTTCCCGTTCGCTGAAACGATAAACCTGTTGGAGTTCCATGGCACGCTGATTCACCAAGACATCGAGTTCGCGCTTGGTCACGACATCGTCGTTAACGTAAGCGATGATTTTGTCAAAGGTGCGAGCCGCACTACTCCCCGCACTACTGCTAATGAGGAGTAGGATAAGCATGAGATAGGCAGTTATTCTACAAGCCATTATGGATGCCTCCATTATCCGTCTTCAGTTGGGAGGGTGGATTTGGTTGGAAGGTTGGAAGGTTGGGGGCACCCATCCTTCCATTCTTCCTGTCTTCCATCCGAGGGTTATTCTTCAGGTTCTTCCTCTGCCGGAGCTTCTTCGGATTGTTCTTCCTCCGATGCCGCCTCGGCTTCTTCAGATTCTCCCTCTGGGATGCGATCTATATACGTTTTGACTTCGGCGCGTTCTCGGAGTTCAGAAACCCAGCTGTCCATGAGTGCCTGTCGTTTCTCACGTTCCGCTTTTCGGATGACACTCTTACGAACGTCTTCCTCCTCAAACGGTTTTTGGTATTCATCGCGAGCTTCGTCCTTTCGGAAGATCATGTAGTATTTCTCTCCCTGAACGTCGACTTCAATGACACCCTCGTGCATCTGACCGATCTCCGCAGCAAACGCCGCATCCAAGAAAGGTTCAGTTCCCGAAGGGAAGGCACTGCGACTAATATAGTCGGTGTCCCCTGGCGTAGAAGGATTCGCACCGGGCCCGACGAGTTCACCGCGGTCGGAGAGTTCCTGAGCGACTTCAAGGATGTCTTTGCCTCCCGTGATTTGCGCGTAAACTTCATCAGCCCGCTCTTTGTTCATGAGCGTGACACAGGAAAGTCTGACCTGCGCAGGACGCACATACTCTGCTTTGTTCGCTTCGTAATGCTGAATGTAGTCGTCTTCAGTCAAAACGAGTTTGTCGTCGATCTCTTGCGCCGTAATTTTCTTAACCATCAACTCGTGAAGATAATCCTGAACCTTTTTGAGGATCTCAGGGTCTTCGTTGAGTTTTTCGTCTCGGGCGAGACTGAGAATGAGTCGACTCTCCGCCATAAGGAGCATATAGGTTTCCAGCCCCTCTTTATCCTGATATTGACGCTGCTTGTATTCGGGGAGTTCACTAATTTCCTGCATCATCTCTTCAAGGGTGATGCGCTGTTTACCATTCCAGTCAAATTCAGCGATGACGGTTCCATCAGCACCGATTGCCTTATCGCCGCAGCTATAAAAAACAGGGTGCGTAACAAGGATCCCGATTAAAAGTAAAGGGGCAATTCGCGACGAAAAAATTCTGCCCATAAAGCGGGCAACTCCTGTGAGCATTTATCTAACTCCTTTTCTCAACCCAGCACTTTGGCTGGGGACGTTGCTTCCACAAAATGGGAAAAGACTACTGATCTGATTCCTCGGTTTCCGCTTCTTCGGGTTTCGGCGGCTCCGGAATATTTTCAGGATAGGTTTTTAACTTACCTTTTTCCGTAATTTCGGAGACCCATTCATTGATGCGTGCGCGTTTCTTTTCACGCTCAACGGTTCTGCGGACATCATCTTTGACCTCATCGAATTCCTGCTGACGGTCGGGGTGATGCTCTTCTTTGCGGAAGATGAGGTAGAAGGTTTCGTCGTTGACATCTACCTCAAAAAGGGTATCCGTCATTTCGCCGATCTCTTGCTCAAAGACAGCGTCAATGAATTCCGCCCAACGCGGTGATGCGGATTTGGTAAACATGTAGGTGTTCCCTGGATCGTCTTGATTGGTGCCAGGTCCGTTGGCGAGTTTACCTGCTTCGCCGAGTTCTTTTGCCATCTCAATGATGTCTTTGCCTGCTTTGATGGTATCAAGGGTCTCATTGCCAAAATCTTCATCGTCAACCGTAATGCAGGTTGCGCGAACTTTGGCTTCCTCAATGTAATCGCTCAAATTCGCTTGATACTTCGCCATGAGATCCTCATCGAAAATGTCGATCTTCGCGTCCACTTCAGCCTCGGTCAATTTTTCAACCATCAGCTGATGGGTATAATCCTCAAGCTTTTTAACGTGTTCCTCAAGCGAATCGAATCCGTCGTCGGCAGCGCGAAGAATCTGGAGACGTTCATCTATCAATTCCTCAAGATACTCGGCTTTGTCTTCCCGAGTCTCGTAGTTCTGCTGACGATAAACGGGCAATTCTGCGATGGCAGCGTTCAAATCAGCCAATGAGATTTGATGCGGCTCGCCATTCCATTTGTACTCTGCCAAAATTATCTTGCTTTCGTCCATAGCTTCCATGGGTTGTTCATGACCATCGGATTGAACAAATCTCCATGTCAATAGACAGGTCAGAGTAACAATTACAAAGATAGCAATCGTTTTTCTCATATTTTTAACATTCCTTGCGGTTCGGTCAGGTGGATTTAGGAAGTGAAATGTTTTTCCGTATGTCCAGCCTGCCCGTTGGTTAGGCTTACACGCTGTGGTAATGCGCGTAGCATGCCTCTTTTAACATTCCTTGCGGTTCGGTCAGGTCGGTTTGGGAAATGAAGGGTTTCCATTCCGTATATCCAGCCTGCCCGTTGGTTAGGCTTACACGCTTTGGATAATGCGCGTAGCATATCTTCTTTAGTTAACCTTTCGTTTTTACGATTACGTAACAAACACCCTAAGCGTTTGTTGCAATTCCGTCAATATATTCGCACCAGTCACTCCCGGCATGCGGATCTTAAGTTGTGCCGGCGGCTGCAACTGGAGATTCTTATTTTGGTGAACTATTTCAACGAATTTCTTCACATTAATTCGTGGTTTCCTCTCATCAAAGGTAACCTTCACTTGTTCTTTTCCAGCAACGATGGCTGTAATACCGAGATGTTGGCTGAGTTGTTTGATGTCGGCGACCTCCAGCAACATCTCAGCGGGTTCAGGTATCGCACCGTATCGATCTTTTAATTCCTCACGGAGCTCATTAAGTGCCTCTCGATCTTTCAATCCAGCAATTTTCTTATAGATAGAGACCTTTTGACGGCTATCCGGGACGTAGTCATCCGGCAAATAAGCTTCAATGGGTAGGTTGATACGCGTTTCCACGATTTCTTCAACCTTTTCACCCTTAAGTGCCATCACCGCTTCCTCAAGGAGTCTACAATACAGTTCATAACCGACAGTGACGATATGTCCATGCTGTTCCGCACCGAGGATATTTCCGGTCCCGCGAATTTCTAAATCTCGGAGGGCTATTTTGAAACCTGAGCCGAGATCTGTAAATTCTTCGATAACACGCAGCCGCTTTTGTGCCCCCTCTGTGATTGCTCGGTCTTGTGGATAGAAGAGATACCCGTAAGCTTGCGTGGTCGCGCGCCCAACGCGTCCGCGTAACTGATAGAGTTGTGCCAAACCGAGGGCATCCGCCCGGTTAATGAGGATCGTGTTAACGTTGGGAATATCCAATCCCGACTCAATAATCATTGTGCAAACAAGAACATCATGTTTATGCCGCACAAACTCCAGCATAATGGTTTCTAATTCACGTTCAGGCATCTGCCCATGTGCGACGGCAATGCGGGCATCCGGGACCAGTTCTTGAATAATTAAAGCGATACTCTGGATGTCCTGAACGCGGTTATGGACAAAAAATACTTGTCCTCCGCGCCCTAATTCTGTCGTGATGGCTTCCCGAATTACGTCACTGTCATAAGGCATGACATACGTTTGGATCGGCAATCGATCGGCTGGTGGTGTGTTAATGACACTAAAGTCTCGGATACCGACAAGCGACATGTGGAGTGTGCGTGGGATCGGCGTAGCGGTCAATGTAAGGACATCAACGGTTTCTTTGAATTGTTTTATTTTCTCTTTATGCTTAACGCCGAAACGATGTTCTTCGTCAACTATTAAGAGCCCGAGATTGTCGAAGGCGACCGTCTTTGAAAGTAGGCTGTGTGTCCCGATAACAACATCAACTGTGCCCTTCGCCAACCCTTCTTTAATCTGTTTTATCTCCTTCGGTGTGCGGAACCGGTTTAACATTTCGATGTTGACGGGGAAGGGTTGAAAACGTCTTTCAAAAGTGTCGTAGTGTTGGAGGGCGAGAATGGTCGTAGGGACAAGAACTGCCACCTGTTTCTCGGACATGACGGCTTTGAAAGTGGCACGCAGTGCTATCTCGGTTTTTCCATATCCGACATCTCCACAGACGAGCCTATCCATCGGACGTTCATCTTCCATATCTGCCTTGACATCTTCAATGGCTTGGAGCTGATCGTCAGTCTCCTGATACGGAAAAAGTGCTTCAAATTCAGTTTGCCAAGGCACTTCAGCGGGAAAACTGAAGCCTTTGCGCGCTTGACGGGAGGCATACAACTTGAGGAGTTCCCCCGCCATCTGTTCGATTGAGGCTTTAACACGTCCCTTTCGGCGACCCCACGCAGCCCCGCCAAGACGATCCACGCGCGGTTTATAGGAATTGTCTTTGCTACCGACATATTTCTGAACGAGATCGACTTGATAGGTCGGCACATAAAGGAGATCATCCGCGCTGTATCTGAGCATCAGAAAATCTTGGGACTTTCCGTCAATCGCCAATCGACGTATCCCATCATAGACAGCGATACCGTGCGAGACGTGGACGACATAATCCCCAACCTTTAGATCGATGAGGCTGAGAATCGGCGTTCCGTCTGTAGAAGGGCGCGGTCGAATCGGACGGCGGTGTTGACGGCTGCCAAAGAGTTCATCTTCGGAAATAACCAAGAGATTCAGGGATTCATTGAGGAACCCCTCACTAATTGTCCCGACACTGGTTTGAATGGCTGGCGGAAATAATTCGCGTTCTGCTAAAATTTCAGATACACGCTTTGACTGTTGCGGTGTTTCACAGAAAACATAGATGTGGATCCCTTGCTCCGTCCAAGTTTTCATCTGATTGATAATCGTTTGATAGTTACCAGCGGGAAGTGCCAACGGTTGCATCTCGAAATGCAAGGGCGGCATCTGAGTGTCCATAACCTCACGGGGTGGTGCTAAGGACGATGAAATAACCGAATGCTTTTCAAATTCAGCAGTGAGTGTTTCAAAAGAGGCAAGAAGTTGATCCGGTGGGACCATGAGATTGGATGCCTCCAGTTTCTTTTGATACAACTCCTGCATCTGTTCGTGCATCTGTGAGGCTTCGCGCTTCTGCCACTGGGGTTCAATGCGGCAGACAATTGTATCATCCGACAAATAATCGGGAAGTAACTCGGTTTCTGGAACGAGCATCGGCAAAAAACCCTCTATGCCGTCCATATAGGCAGGAACGCCAATTCCCGACGCTCCCTGAAGTTGATATTGAGAAGATGCCGCTTCTGTTAGAGCGTGTGTTATCTCCCGAACCGTGTTTATCAATTGGGGCGTTGCGTGTTCTTGGATGAGCACTTCCGCTTGGGTTTGCCAATGATCGACGGATACATCAGCTGAAAGAACTTCCTGTAAGGGTGTAAGCGTGACCGATTTGACCGGTTCTGTTGAACGTTGCGATATCGGATCGAAAGCACGGAGTGTATCGACTTCATCGCCAAAGAACTCGACCCGTATAGGGGTATCGGTAGTAAGTGGATAGACATCTAAAATGTCGCCTCTACGCGCAAATTCACCTTTGACTTCTACCAGTTCAACGTTTTGATAGCCTCCGCGGATCAGCATCGCCGCGACATCGTCTGGATCTATTTCATCTCCGAGGTTGAGGACGCAACATGCCTCGGCAAATCGGTGGCGCGGCGGGAGTCTGTAAAGCATCGCTTGACTTGATGTTACAATGATACTGCGTTCTTGGTAGAGTAAATGTTCCAGACATCGGATTCTATCCGCAACGGTTTCTTTGGGCGGCGCGATGCCATCAAAAATTTTTCGGTGCCAGCCTGGAAACAGATGTATCTTGGACCGAGCCTCGAGCATCGTTGTCGTTTCAGAAGCAGGATATGCCGTATATGCCCAGATTTCTTCTAAAACTTGCTCGGCTTCACGTTGTGAAGGAAGGATAATCAGAAAGGATTTTTTCGGAAAATCGTCGATGAGGGTTGCCAAAAGATACGCGGTTGAGGCGTTTGCCAATCCTCTGAGCCATGGGAGTTTCTGGTTTCCAGCTTTGAGGTGTGCCACCAGCGTTCGATAATTTTCCGTTTTGCGTAGAAGCTCTATCACTGTTTTTAATTATACCTATCGGTTCGGTGAGGTGCGTTAAGATATGCTCATTAACCTCATCGTTAAAAAAATCTTCAGTCCGAGGACTTCGTAAATTCGACATCGGCTAAAGTGATTTTCACTGTCAACTGTCCTATTTTGCTCTCTGCTTTGACGGGTAACCGACGCGCATCATCCGTAAGCCAGAAGCGGTCGCCTGCTGAGGTTTGCAAGACGAGCGTTTTGACCCTGCCCAATGCCTTGCTTTTTACCATCTCCCTACGTTCAACAGTGAGCGTAACTTTCTGGACTTTCCCCTTGGTGATAATCGGGAAGAAATACGTTTTACCGAGTTCAAATTCTTTGGAACGCAGAAAGTAGAGCGTTGACAGTTCATCCTGTGTACCAACGGGTATTTCTATGACCTTTATCTCGCGCCTTTCAGGCGATTTTGGTTTCGGGCGTGAGAGTTTTACATATTCCGCGGTTTCCTCTCGAAAATCGATTGTGACGGTGGCGCGGTATTTTTGATCTTGCAAGCGATTCCGAAAAACGACCGGTGAGAGGGTCATCGGATTTAAATACGTTTCCTCGTGCCTCTGGAAACTATAGACTCTGAAAAGTGAACGGGTTTTCATTTCAGAGTGGATGTAATAAACGTCCTCTCCCTTCATTGATGTTTTTTGCATAATCCAGTCTGTTCGTCGGGCGGCAGGGATTTTTTTCCAACTAATATCATACGTTAATTTTTCTCCGACCCTCAGCGGATTCGGGGTGATGTTGGGGCTTTCAACAAGTGAACGGGAGGCACTATTTACAGCAAGCGTCCCTACGAGCAAAATGATGAAGATTAAATGTTTAGCATACGTTTTAATTTTACCTTGCGGTTCGGTGAGGGCGTTGATGCCTTTCCAGCGCCTCTCCGTATGTCCGCTCTCCATTACATTACGAGCTACACGCTTTGGTCTACTTTTTTCATCAAACCCTTTTCTAATTTTACCTTGCGGTTCGGTGAAGTGCGTTTTTGATTTCATGTTCTGTTCCGTATAGGTGTTAGAACCTATGTGTGAAGATTAGAGAACTGCTTCCATTATGCCTTTGTTGCACTTGGACGGAAAATCTTCGATTATTATAGGCTTCGGCTGTCTTCGGGGCATCAAAAATATTCCATACGTGGATGCCAATGCCTGTTGCGAGAAGGATACCACTGAGAAAGGCGTGGTTCTTCATACGAGTGCGTCCCTGTTCGTAAGTTAAAAATTCACCCGTTCGGATGTCTTGAAATCCTGTTTCAAATACACCTTGATCGTTGTAATGCAGGGCGCGTGCGATATTATAGCCAGCAAGGGCAAAGGTCCCTAACTCAGCAGTCAGGAAAAACGTGGCTTTTGTATAATTGCCAGCGTAAGCTTGTCCCAGCCCGGGCATAAAAGTTGACAACCGTGATGCTTTTTTCGGATCAAGTGCTGGATAGTAGCGTTCTGCGTGTTCCCGAAACAGTGGGTACTCCGATTCAGATTCGGGTGTCCTCAAATAGTTTCGGAAAAGGGGTTGCGTTTTACGGTTTTTAGCGTCGGAATTTTCATCAACGGACGCGGTTTCAGCGTTTACCGATACAGAACCGGAGATGAAAAGTAGCAAAAACACAAGAAGGATGTGTAATGGTGCTACCTTTGCTGCTCCAACTGTTTTTGACATGAAATGCACTCCTTATTGAAGCACTTTAAGAGATGGTGCCAATTGGACGTTTTCTGGTTCGGTTTGGTATGCCCAATCAAAGATGACAGCATCGTCGGAAAGTTTGCGAACTTGAATCTTGGCGAAGTTCCCATCGGGTGTATTGATAGCGTAGACATGCCCCTCAATGAGTTCAACAAATAGCGTTGTGTATCCAAATTCTGGAACAACATCAACGCCATCGAAGTATTCATGATACCCCAAATCTTGCATGAACGTATCGTTGTCGGAATAGAGATAACGGACGTTCACTTCAGTATCAAGGCCGAAATAGACATCGGTCGCGGGGGTGTCCCACGGAATGCTTCCCTTCTCCGGTCGTGAAAAATCGAATCCACTTCTTCCGGGGAAAAGGGTGTAATCGTCAAGGACGACGTTCTGCCCTTCTGGTCGCGGTGTATCCCAAGCATCTTCGGGACTCAACTTGCTCTCGTTCCCATCAACGTCATAAGCGGAAACTGCGTAGTAGTAAGTCTCCCCATTTCTCACTGTTGTATCTGTATAACGCGTGGTATTTTCCGATACTTCTACTAAGGCATTAAAATCTGTGTCGTTGCGTCCACGCCACACCGTGTAGCCCGCTAAGTCATATTCGCCATTCGGATACCATTCGATGGTAACCTGCTCATCGCCTGTAATGGTTCTGACACCGCGAGGCGTAGCGGGGGGTTCATCATCTGGACTGCTGGTATCAACGTAACATCCACTGATATTACCAAGTAACATAACGAAGAATAGCGTTGTGAGAATTCCATTAATTTTGACTAACATGTTCTATTTCCTCCAGAGTTTGAATTGCGTTGAACTCTGTAACGGCTATTCTCCAAAATACGTTGACAGGCTCTTATAAAATATTATCACAAAAGACGTGGGAATGCAAGTCAAAATTGGCTGTGTTTGCGTGATTATTCATTGTCAGTCTCATCTGAATCGCGGATTGACGCGGATTGCGCGGATGACACGGATTTTTAAGTCTTTGCTCTCCAGAACCTTTATGAAATTTTGAGAATTTCATGGAGAATTGAAGGGTTCTGGTCCCTACGGGACTAAGGATTGACATTTCGTCCCAATTGTGATATAGTAAGTCCCATAATTACCGAATCGCGTAGTCCGTAATGAAATGGAGAAGGGATGAACGTAAAGGTTCGTCAATCTCCAAACCTACCTGACTGAACCGCAAGGAAAAATTAAAAAATGAAAACACTTTTGATTCTGCGACACGCCAAATCCAGTTGGAATTATCCAGAACTTTCTGACTATGATCGACCTCTCAACAAGCGGGGTAAACGGGACGCACCGCGCATGGGAAAATTTCTGCGTGAACAAAAATTAACGCCCGACAGGATCCTCACTTCATCCGCAAAACGGGCAAGGAGAACCGCGAGTAAAGTCGCAAAAGCATGCGGTTATGGAGGGAAAGTCAAAAAATTAGACGTATTTTATGATGCCGTCGTCGGGGTTTACTTCGAAACCTTACAGGCATTGCCGAAAAAATACGAGCGCGTCATGGTCGTGGGACACAATCCGACAATGGAACAACTCGTAGGCTATTTGACTGGACAGATCCGCCGGATGCCAACCGCAGCACTTGCCCATATTGAACTCCCAATCCAACACTGGGAAGAATTGGATTTGAATATAGGAGGAACCTTAGTTAATTTATGGACTCCCAAAACGCTTTTCACCGATTGAGCCAATGGCTCTCCATGGTGCTGCTTCTCCTATTTGCAGGCTTCTGTACGCTCTGCAGACCTTCCTTGGCTGAAATTCCGGTTTCGATAGCTAAAGATGGGCAATTCCTCCCATGGGTCGTGGACGATGGTGAGGGAGGTGTTATTGTTATGTGGGAAGATTACCGAACCGGTAAGGATTGGGATGTCTACGCCCAGCGTGTTGATAGCAGTGGCACACCGCGTTGGGAAGAAAATGGGACCGCTATCTGTACGGCGGATCGGAATCAACGTCGCTTACGAATGATTCGGCACGAACGGCACACCATCGTTGTTTGGAACGACAGGCGCGACAGAAGTAATTGGGATATCTATGCGCAAGCCGTGAATCTTGAGGGTGATGTGCTTTGGCACACAGATGGTATACCCATCTGTGTGAACAGTGCGGATCAATCCACACAAGCGATTTTGAGTGATGGTGAAGGCGGGGCTATCTGTGTTTGGGAAGATGAACGTCGAAGTTCCGAATTCCAAGATTTGTACATCCAACGGATCACTGCAAAGGGCGAAACGCTGTGGGAACCTAACGGAATCCCCGTTTTTCCATCGGAATCCCTCCAGAGCGATCCGATTCTGCTCGCGGACGGGACGGGGGGTTTCTATATTGTTTGGTGGGATGTCATCGGGTATGACGCTTGGCACATCATGGCATATCGACTGAGTTTAGACGCGGAACCCTTATGGGACGCGCCGCGCCTCATTTCACCAGCAGAAGGGATGCAGGGCGAACCGCGGGTGATTGCTGATGGAGCAGGTGGATTCATCGTTTTATGGCAGATTTACGAGAATTTCATCAACGATCAGCTTTACGCCCAACGGATTGCACCCGATGGTAGCAAATTGTGGACGGACACAGGGGTTCCTATTTGCACTGCCCCGGGGATCCAGAAACACGCCTCGGTTGTGAACGATGGAGAAGGTGGTTTCATCGTCGTCTGGAGAGATGAGCGCGATGTCTATTCCGATTTATATATGCAGCGCATCCGTGCCGATGGCACCCTCGTTTGGGAGAAAGATGGGATCCCGTTTTGCACAGCCGGTGGACATCAAGACAAGCCCTTCATCGTGCGAACTGCGGAAAACCGTTTTTCTGTGGTGTGGTTGGATTATCGAGAAGACTTCGGAGAGGAGAGCAGTGACGCTATCTACCGCCAGCAAATTGATTTAGAAGGCAAACCTTTGTGGGACAGAAACGGGATCGCTGTTTCTACAAGTGAGGGGAAACATTATCCGCCATTTGTGGTAACTGTTGGAAAGGGACGCTGGTGTGTCGTCTGGAGTAACACCCAGAAAGACAATGGCGATATTTATCTTCAACGGTTTTAGGCGGATTCTCTGGTCATCTCGATGAGATGCGCGCCTTCAAGACCGGAACGGACATCTTCATCGTAACTCGTCACGACGACCTGATGCTCTTCGGCGAGCTGACGGATAAAATCGACCATCAGCGCCTTTCGTTCTTCATCTAAATGAAGTGTCGGGTCATCGAAGACAAAAAAGCCAGGGTTGCCTAATACCTTGGCAAGGGCAACCTTGAAACAGAGGTAGAGGAACATCTTTTCGCTACCGCTGAGCAACATCAAACTCCGATCGACACCATCTATCGTGAGCGAAGGGAGTAAATGTTGGCGTTGTAGGTCAACGCGGGTGTGTCCACCGCTCCCGCGAGAGGTAGACCCGTTCCCGCGAGAACTTGAGAAGAGTTGCATCTTTTCGAGCCAATGATGCAATTCCTCTTCAGCGGGTTTGAGGATCTGACGTTGGAGGGTTTCGATGGTTTTGTCAACGCCTGCACAGGCGAGTTCTAAACTGAGGAGCGTCTTTTCAATTTTAGAGGCATCTCTGTTAACTCGCTGGAGTGCCCCCAGCCTATCTAAGCGGACAGCCTCTTGCTGCTTGAGACGGTCCAAACGTTTCCGCTCCTGATCAATTTGGGCTTTCAACTTCGGTTTGTCTAATCCTGCGGCGGATTCAGAAGACAGCGCGTCCCCTTCCTGAATTCCCCTTTCTGCTAACCGAGAAGACAACGTGCTGAGTTCACTCTGAATTTCCTTCAGTTCGCCTGTGTGTTGTTCAAACCGTGATAAACGTCCCCGCAAGGTTTGAAGTCGTTGTTCAAGCGCACGGCGATTTTCTAAATTCTCGGTTTCTGTCTCCAATGATTGTTTGTGGGTCTCCAATTCGGTGCACCGTTGCGATTTTTCAGTTTCCTTTTCATCAACAATCTGTTGCAGAACTTCACGCTCAACCTGCTGGTAACAGGTCGGGCAGTGCTGTTCATCGCTCTCAATCAGGGTTCGGAGGGTGTTACAGACATTCGTCAATGCCGCAATCTGCGATTCGAGGCTCCCAATCTGTTGTATAAGTGCCTCCCGTTTTTTTTCTAATCCCGCGGCACCCTGAATACTATCTTCAATTTTCGTTATCATTTCTCGTAACGGATCAATACCTTTGAATCCGATCAACGCCTCGTGTTGCTCGTGTGTAAGCACGTCCAGACGTTTTTGTAAACGCTCCTGTTGCTGTAGCCATTCTGCGATAAGCGCGGTATCCCCTGTTTCGGCACCGTAAGCGACTTCTAAGCCTTTCAACTTTTCTTCAATGCGTTCGATTTCGGCTTGATCCACATTTTGGGCGTTAAACCGCAAACTATTTTGATGTGCGCGAATTCTGCCTTGCTCACGTTTCGCGATGCGGCGTGTGTCAATGAACCGTTCCCGGACTTCAATGAGTCTGTCGATACCGAGGAGTGTGTGAAGAATATCGCGTCGACTCGTGGATTGTCGGGCGAGAAACTCAAAAATCTCGCCTTCGCGGAGGAACGTGGTGAGGGCAAGCTGCTCGTGCATGATGCCAAATCGCTCTTGTAACAATGTTTCCGTCACCCGCACACGCTTCTCATCAAAGACGATCTGCCACGCCCCGTTTTTTTCTGAACGGAGTTGGATGCGTTTCCCGGTCGCTCGGTAGAGTTGATAACGTTCACCGGCTGCGATGAATTGCAAACCCGCCGTGCCGCTATAGGCTTTCGCATTTTTTATCGCCGAGGTATCCACGCGTGGGACGATCGGTTTTCCGGTTAATGTGAAAAAAATGGCATTGACAAGCGTGCTTTTCCCACTGAAGTTAGGACCGAAAATAAGATTGATGCCGTCGTGCAGCTCAAAATCGCGCTGTTCAAAACAGCCGAAAGTCTTAAGACGGATCCGCTCTAACTGCATATCAGTCGTCTCTCTTTTGGTGGATAAGATCGTAGAGCATTTGGGCGCGCACTTTTTCACGTCCATTGGTCAACGTCAGTTCAAATGCGCGCACAATCGCTTCAAGCTCAGCGGGACCGAGGTCTCTATACTTCTCTTCCCGCTGAATCAATGCCTCAATTTCTTTTCTGTAGATATGTTGCGTTTCGTTTTCAAGTGAGATGTCCACTTTTAATTATACCTTGCGGTTAAATGAGGTGCGTCTGAACTTTGGCGTGCGTTTCTTAGATCCGCACTCCATTTTATTACGTGCTAACGCTTTCAGTATCTTGGAACGCAGTTGTTTTCAGATTTTCGTCTTGATCTGCATCAAACGTTCAGCGGCTTCGGCGAGAAGGTCGTCTGCCATACTAAACATGAACCGAAACTTCGTCTTTCCGAGGTGTGGACGACTGTAGAAGCTCGAACCCGGCACACCGCCGACTCCAATTTCTTTCACCAACCAATGGGCAAAGGCTGTATCGTCAGGAAACCCAAAATCGGTGATGTCGGTCATGATGTAATACGCACCCTCCGGCTCGTGACAACGGAATCCGGCTTTCGTTAGGTTCTCAACAAGATATTTACGGTTCTTGTCGTATCTCGCGACCATAGTTGCATGGTAACTCGGTGGCAAATTCAGGGCGACCACCCCAGCGCGCTGGAGTGGGTGCGGTGCCCCGACGGTCAGGAAGTCGTGCATCTTACGGATGGCATCGGTCAAAATCTCCGGAGCGGTGACGTAACCTAATCGCCACCCTGTCATGGAGTATGCCTTACTCAATCCTGAGACGGTAATCGTCCGATCCCGCATTTGCGGCAGTGAACCGACACTGAGATGAGGCTTCTCATCATAGATCATGTGCTCGTATATTTCATCGGTGATAGCGAGGCAGTCGTATTCACAGCAAAGGTCGGCGATCTCTTGAAGTTCAGATTGGGTGAAAACCTTGCCGAGTGGGTTATTCGGGGTATTTATGACGATCGCTTTTGTGTTGGCAGAAAAGGCATCTCGGAGTTCGGTTGGATCGTAGGTAAAACGGATAGTCCCGTCGGATACGGGTGTCTCTTGTAATGCTACATAGACGGGTTTCGCCCCAGAGATGATGGTATCCGGTCCGTAGTTCTCATAAAAGGGTTCAAAGATGATAATCTCATCGCTGGGGTTGATGATTGCGAGAAGCGAGGAGAGCATGCCTTCCGTTGAACCGCAGGTGACGGTCACGTTTCTGTCCGGATCAGTGGGAATGCAGTTAAACGTCGTCATTTTATGAGCGATTGCTTCACGGAACGCGGGTGCCCCCCACGTGATGCTGTATTGATTATAGCCTTCTTGGATTGCTGCAATTGCGGCGGCTTTGACTTCAGGAGGGGGTTGATACGCGGGCGTGCCTTGGGAGAGGTTGATTGCGTCATAGCGTAGGCAGAGTTGCGTCATGCCGCGGATGACGGATTCGGTGAAACGGGTGGATTTGTCTGAAAGTTGAGATTGAACGGAAATTTTGAACACCTCTTTTTAATTTTACCTTGCGGTTAAACAACATGGTTTGGGGATTGATCGTTCTCCACTCAAGAGCCGCCCTCCATTTCATTACGGGCTACGTTTTTAGTAGAATAATTTAATCTGCTGTCCAGCCTAAAATTCGGAGTCCTCGCGTTTGTAGTAGGGCAATTCATTGCCCGTTTTTGAACCGAGAACATGCGATTAGGTAATATTAGTGCCCTATCAACATCTATGCCTCAGTTCTATAACTTAAAATTATGCCATCGTCCAAAGGAATATCAACGGAGTGTAGTAGCGGTGTGCTAAAGACGAAGTCAATATAATCAGGCATTTCATCGCGCATTGTTACGGTATCATCCGCGACAATTAAACCCCCAGGCCGAATGTTGGGTAACGCCAATTCCAGATACCGTCGATATTCATTTTTCTCTGCGTCAAGGAATACGAGATCGAAGGTCGCGTCGCATTTCGGTATTTCGTCGAGTGCGTTTCCGACACGGACTTCGACGATACCGTCTAACTCGACTTCCTGAAGATGCGCCTGTGCTTCTTCTGCCCGTTCTCGATCAAACTCCATGCTAATGAGTCTGCCGCCTGTCTCCTTCAATGCGGCGGCGAGCCAGATTGTGGAGTAGCCGTTGCTCGTCCCAACCTCGAGCACGTTTCGCGCCTGAATAGAGCGAATGAGAATAGAGAGGAATTGTCCATTTTCCGGCGCGATATTGGTATACCGTTTTGCTGTCTTTTCGAGGCGTTTGAGGACGGATTCGTAATTTTCCATGGAGTCTGGGGTTTGTAGTTTTCTTATGTGAAGATGAGAAATTGCGTTCGGCAATTTCCTAACAGAGTTTTCCGGGGCGGTTAGGTGAAAGACCCTACTGGACCTTCCTTTGCAAACAAAGAGAGGCGACACAGATTGCCGCCTCGTTTCCGTTAGCGAAGTCTCTTGATTTTGCCCCAAGACGTGGCGAGTTTATCTTTTGGGTTTACAGCCAAAAATTCTTCAGCTCCCATATCCATACTCTGTTCCATTTCGTCATCAGAGAGGGCGCGATTCCAGAGCCGAACCTCGTCAACCATACCGGGCCACGCTTCACCAGCCCAAGTGCCGATCTGAATTTGGCTTGTGGCACCTGCGGGTGCGACAGGGTTGTTAGAATCCTGATCGTGCGTGACTTTGCCGTTGACGTAAATCTTGACTTTGCCTTTGTTGTCGCTCGTATGGGTATAGGACAAATAATACCATTTGCCGGTATCAAGACCCGTCTTGTTATCGTTGATGTCCAAGAACCCGCCGCCGGCACCGTTCGTCCAGACTTTGATGCCGTTTCCGGGATTCATCCCATAGCCGAATCCGATGTGTCTTCCACCGCCACCCATGCGCGTGCCAAAAACGATAGCGTGTGCACTCGGCAGTCGATCGAGATTAATCCATGCGGCTTGTGTAATTTCATCTTCGATGTGGAAAGCCCCGTCGTCCTCAATAGCGACGAAATCGCTGGACGCGCTGAATTGGAGAGCCTTTCCGAATTTACCATCAACCCATTTCGGACCGCCGTTGAGTTCACCTTCAAAGCCGTTTTCTGAGAAGTCATCGACGGTATTACCCTTACCTTCATCAAGTGGCATGTACAGAACGAGACCTTCCAGCAAATCGGCAGCGGCATAAGTGCTGCAAACCAATGCAATGACTAAGACAATAAACAGTTGTTTCACGTGTTACCTCCATAGTGGATAATTATACATATAATAATACCACAAAATATAACACCTGTCAAGAGCGTTTTAGTATGGCGTAAATAGGTTTACCGGAACAACTGCCAACTTCTGCCGGGCAGATCGGCGCGAAAAACCTCTACGTTTCCCCTGTCTGCCATCGTGACGTAACAGGTGCGTCCATCTGGACCTCCGAAAGCGATATTGGAGCATAACTTACCGGTTAACTCGACTTCCAACAGCACCTCACCTGCTGGAGAAAGCTTTGCTACTGTGCCTTTGCCGTGCCGGGTGATATAGAGATTGCCTTCAATATCGCACCGCATGCCGTCCATGTTGAAATCCGGGAACTGAATCAGGAGACGTTTATTGCGAACCTCTCCTTCTGGGGATAGGTCATACGCCCAGACGTTCCGTTGCGCGGATTCATTGACGTAAAGTACTTTTTCGTCGGGACTGACTTCGATGCCGTTTGTTGTGCCCATATCCGCTTCCAGTAAGGTCACGGCTCCATCCGTATCGACCCGCCAGATTTGTCCGGTTGACGCGCCCCAATTCGGGTCACTCGCATAGAGGATATCGTTCGCGCCTATGGCGAGATCGTTCGGCTGATTCATTGTCGGTTCGTGGGCATGCACAGTGATGTCCCGTGTGTCCATATCCACTTTCAGGACGTTGTGATTTGTGTAATCGGCGATGAACATGAAGCCTTCCCTGTTGAAACGGATGCCGTTGCCGATGCTTCCCGTTGGGAGTTCAACAAAAACGCTGGCTGTGCCGTCGGGTGTCACCTTGCCGATGGTATGCTGCCGCTCGTAGTTAACAGCGTATAAGTTTCCCTCTGCATCACAGCCGGGTCCCTCGATTCCCGATGTAAATCCGTTAACAGGTGTAAATTCTTGACTGACAAACAGTTCTTCATTCATTTTTTGATTCCTTGAATTCAATTTGCGGTGCAAAGCACAAATACACCGGTATAGGCATGCGCGAAGTTGCGTCCACCGATGGGTGCGAACTCCGAATTCCCGAAAAATCCGATAACGGGGAGTCCTGGAAACTTCTCTTGGATCACGCCGATGTCGTGATTTGCTACGCCATATAACCCCTTGCCTCGACCTAAGCAGTTGAAATAAAGCCCGAATGCGGGTGGATGCTGTCGTGTTTTTTCCGCTAACCGCGTGAGAATCACTTGTATTTCTTCTGCAGCGGCGTTTGGATTTCGCAGATGGAACTGCACCAATTGTCCTTCCGTTACCTCCTCGGATACAGCCAGCGCATCGTGCTCCTCGTTAATACCGATAAGATTACGAATCAGAAAATCTCCGCGGATCGGATTCCTGTTTTCAGGGTCCATGGCGATGCCGACAAAAACCGTTCCACCTGAACGACGAATGTCCTCCTGCGTTAGCAGTTGTAAGGTTCCCTTAAAGTTTTCCAATGCCGGTTCACCGTCCAACTCAAAGATAACACGTCCCTCTGCTCTTGTAACCTCACGGGGTCTACCGACGGGTTGACAGCCTTGGGCGACGCCGATCTCCGTGTTGAAATCACCCGTTAAGAGGATACCCGTCAGTCCTCCTTCCGTTGCCTCTGCGCCTCTCCAATGATACATCTGCGCACCTGTTGCGTCGCCAGAGACAGCAGCACCCACGAGGGGCAATTCTGTTCCGTCGTCACCGATGTGTTTCACGAGTTCTGCTGGGTTCACAGCCCGAACATCCGGGAAAATCACGAGAAGGGCGTCATCGTCGCGTCCAGATAGAATGTCTTTTTGTATCTGTTCGCCGACTTCAGCGGCTGTGCCTCGCGCGCTAAAGGAGACTGCCGAGAGTTGATCGCTACGGATAACCATTACGGCGAGAGTCGGTTCTTCTTCAAACTCCCCGGCTGAAGTCAGGACGCTCATCCCGCTACATCCGATGAGTTCATCACAATTGGCGTTGGAGTGAACCGCTTGGTACAGGTGCTCATATTCCGTTTGATAGTTAAGGGTTGCAAATACGATAGCAAGATCGGCTTTAGCGATGCCTGCGTTTCCCATTGCCATCAAGGTCGCGCGTTCTGCTGCTTCTGAAGTTGAGAGGCTTTGCGAATGTCCCACACCTACATGAATCATATTTCTCACCTACCTTTTTGCGGTAATAATACAGTATCCACGAGAAAAGGTCAACAATTACTTCCCGAAAAAATAGTGCGTGAAAACAGAGATATATGATATACTAATTAGTTAACAGTCGTCGGTCATCAGCAGTCAGTTAACAGCAATCAAAAATCGCTCCTACAGGGAACCGAATTATGCTGCGATACCATAGTGCGTCAGAGAAGTGTAAATTGGAGGAACAGGGATTTGTCAGCCGAACTCCTTAAGGGTAGTCAACTTGCAAAACGCGTCCGGAGCCAGATCCGGCGAAAACTAAAAAAACTCACATTCACACCAGGTCTCGCTGTTGTTCAGGTAGGTGATGATCCGGCATCAACGCTCTATATCAAACACAAACAACGTGACTGTGAAAAGGTGCATTTCCACTCCGAAGTCCATCGCTTACCCACAGATATTAACCAAGACACCCTGATTGCGCACGTTGAAGCCCTCAATGCGCGAACGGATATCCATGGGATACTGGTGCAAATGCCACTCCCAGCGGGTATAGATAAAGAAGCCGTCATTGATAAGATTTCCCCCCAAAAAGATGCAGACGGGTTGAATCCGGTCAATTTAGGGAATCTCCTCATCAACCGCGAGGGAGTGACGCCTTGTACGCCGACAGGAATTATTCGCCTGATTGAACGAACGGGTGAACAGATTGAAGGTAAACACGCCGTCTGTATCGGTAGGAGTCCACTGGTCGGGAAATCCGTTGGATTGATGCTGCTGAATCGAAATGCTACCGTTACGTATTGTCATTCTCGAACAGTAGACGTGACAGCGGAGGTTCGGAAAGCGGACATTATCGTCGCTGCAGTCGGTAGACCGGCGTTTGTAACTGCAGACATGGTGAAACCTGGGGCTATCGTCATTGATGTCGGAATTAATCATGTCAATGGACGTGCCGTTGGGGATGTTAAATTTGAGGAAGTTAAAGAGGTGGCAGGATTTATAACCCCGGTCCCCGGCGGTGTGGGTCCTATGACACGCGCAATGTTATTAGAAAATACTTTGAAATTAGCGATTGGAGGCTAAGATAATGGCGTTTCCAGGATTTGAATTAAAAGATAAGGTTATGTTAATCACCGGTTCCGGCAAGGGCATCGGCAGAGGGATTGCACTCGCCGCTGCACAGATGGGGGCAAAGATTATCTTGAATAGCCGCACCCCGACTGATCTTGAGGAGGTCGCGGGTGAGATCCGTGCGAACGGAGGCGAAGCGGAGTCGGTTGTGTTTGATGTCAGCGATATGGCACAAGTGGCGGCAGGGGCACAAGCCGCACTTGACGTATGGGGTCGAGTCGATGTGCTCGTCAATAACGCTGGCACGAACCGTCCGAAACCTGCGCTCGAGTTAACCGAAGAGGATTGGGACGCGATCTACGATCTGAATCTCAAAGGACTGTTCTTCCTAACGCAGACCCTCGTGAAACCGATGATAGAGCGAGAGAGCGGAAAAATTATTAATATCTCCTCGACGATGGGCTTGGTAGGCGGCCCCTTGCGGACTGCCTACTCAGGAAGCAAAGGCGGTGTCGTGCTGCTAACGAAGGGACTCGCCGTTGAATGGGCACCGCATAACGTCACGGTGAATGCTGTGGCACCAGCGTTTACGCGGACACCGCTTGCAGATGTCCTTTTACAACGCAAGGAATTTTATGAGGACGTTGTCCGCCGTATCCCAATGGGGCGTGTCGGCGAGGTGGACGAGGTCGTCGGTGCTGTGCTGTTCTTAGCATCAGATGCAGCGAACTGGGTGACTGGACAAACGATTGCCGTTGATGGCGGCTGGGTCGCCTGGTAGTTTTCCTATGATGCCCGGTGGGGTGTTTTTGCTTGCGGGTTCCCCTTGGAGAAACCGCACCTACCGGGCCAGGGAAAAATATCCTAACTATTTTTACAAATAACGGGACTCCGTTCCATATAACATCGCACAATGTCAATAATGAGTGCGATGTCGTTCCGCGCGGATTCCAGCGAGGTATAACACGGTTCACCTTCTGTGATGCACGCATGGAAATGACGCAATTCCCGCACAAACGCGCTCTCCCATTCAATAGCCGGTGTCTTACTATAGGTTGTGCCATCGGCATCTATCCCGTGTATCGTTACCTCTGACAGGATACCCCGTGAAAAGCCGGTCGGATAGGAGACGATCACGCGTTTGGTATCCCCGTAGATTTCCAGCGTCTCTTTAAAGTCCCAGAGGTCGGGTAGATCGACCCATGTCGCGACACAGCGGGCACCGTTCGGATAGCCAAACACGATCGTCACACCGCGTCCTTCTGACCAGACTTCCGCGCTTACCACCTCACTCGGCAAACCGAGCATTACCCGTAGACTGTAAATGTCGTGGATCATGCTACCGGCAAGCAAGTAGAACACCCGCGCTGCCTTGCTTTGGATGTCGCTTTCGAGTCCGGTTTGTGACAGGACATCACCAATGGCTTCTGCCTGTGCTTGTTCACGTGCCGCGCCCGCGGGCTTAAATGCGTCTGCAGGAACATCGTCAAACCGCTCGACATCGAATTGGCTCAGGTGTAAACTGTTATTCGGATGGAGATGGTTAATCTGCACAAAACGATAACTCTCCATGGCATCCACTTCACGCTTGGCGAATTGGAAGGCTGGATCATGGACCTTCATATACCCGGCTTGTGCGACGGTGTCCGCTTCACGTTGGGTGGCGAGCATCGTATCCATTTCTTGAAGTGAAAAGCAGACGGGTTTTTCAATAAAAACATGTTTCCCCGCCTTAAACGCAGCGAGTGCGACTTCCGTCTTTGGATCCCCGTGACACAGCAGAACGGCATCCACATCTGAGCTGAGCAATGCATTGTAATCCGTTACATATTGCGGAACATGGAACCGCTTTGCGACCGCTTGCGCTGCGCCTTGCGAAAGATCGCAAACGATGGATACCTCAAATTCCCGATGAAGTGCGGTAAGATTGGGGAGATGATGAACTTGCGCGATTGCGCCACATCCGACAACACCTATCCGTATACGCCTCATATCTTTTACCTCCGGCAGATAACGCTTTCTATGCGTCTATCGTATCATATACGCGAAATAGATGCAATTTATAGTTTTCAGTAAGAGAGACTATCAACTATTGGTTGACAAACATCGCGAGCACAGCGCGTTCCTACGGAAAGACGCGGATAGTTCGGAAGTTGACAATAAAAGCAAAAACTCTCATAATAGATGCAACAAATTGCGTGTAAGATGGAGGTTATAGGTATGGACATGGCAATTATCCCGTGGCAGATGGTGCTTTTGTGTGGGTTATCTGTCTGTGTTGGATGGGGGATACGCGGCAACTTCGGGCATGAATACGGTGCTGCACTCGCCGGTGCACTCGGAGCGATGGCAATTGCTCTGCTCTCTGGACGAGAGGATTGGTGGCGACACGTTCATTACTTCGCGTTGTTTGGGGCAATCGGTTGGTCCTTCGGTGGAAGTATGTCATATATGATGGTCGTCGGATATAGTCATTCTCCACGCCCATTGACGGTGTTTTACGGGTTTGCGAATTTGTTCGTTATCGGTTTCCTATGGGCAGCCCTCGGCGGTGCTGGCACTGCGCTGCCTGCGTTTCTGACGCAAGCTCAACTGTCTCTCCTCTTTACGCCAATCGCGGCGGTCTTCATCGGTTGGTCGCTTCAAGCGGTAATCATCGATCGGGTGCTCGCGCCAAGACGGATGCAACGCCACGAAAGTCCGCTCTATTGGTACGATACGGATTGGGTGTCCGCATTGGTGGCAATCGTCGCCGCGCTAATTGTCGCGCTCTTCCGTGGCGGTTTGGATATGGGCACGAACCTTGTCCTGTATCTGGGCATCTGTTGGTTCGGCGGGTTTTTGTTGTTGGTAAACGTTTTCCGTCTCCGTATGACACCCCCGCGTGGAGATAACTGGGCGGGGTGTGTCGGTATGGTTATCGGGATCTTGGGATACTGTTCACGTTATGAACTCAGTGGTGTGGCTTTCACTACGCTAATGGCGGGTTTCGGAGGGGGTATCGCGTTCTCATTTGGACAATTGTTGAAACTCGTCTACATCCGGACGGGACTCCAAACGAACTGGCACAGCGTCATGGAGCAGACGCAAGGCTTCCTATTCGGACTCGGTATCGCAATACCCTTCGGTCTCCTTCTCAACCGGGCACCACTGTTAGAAACCAACACACATCTCCCACAATGGATGGAAATATTCGCTGTGTTCTGTGTACTCATCGCTTTGACATACCTCAATTATCGGAAGGCGGCAGGGACGTGGGTGGATTTGGTTGAAGGCTTACCGGAACGGTTTTTTGGGCTGCCTGTTGTCGGTTGGTTTCGGCATTCACGGGGATGGGTAGGTTGGTTTGAACTTTTTTATATCGGTCTCGGTATCGCCTGTGTGTGGCTTCTGTCGGCACACTTCCGCGAACCGCTTGCCTTTCTCCCGACGAGTTGGTTGGGGAAGGGGCAACTCCTCTATTTCGTATTCCTGTGGTGGATGGTTATCTTCAACTTTGAGCGTGCCTTAGTCGGTTTCAGTCCACATCGACTGGTGACGGAGGGTGTGATTACGCTCAACGCGATTATCTGTACCATCCTGATGGCACTCGGTCCCTTATCGGTCCCGAAACAGACGGCTGGTCTCTTTTCATTTAATGAATGGGTTCTACAGACATTGATCTGGGGGCTTGTCGTGCTGGTAGGATCAACGGTTATTTTTTGGGGTGTGAAGCATCTGCTTTTCGGAAAGGCACACGCGCCCGGTGCGTCACTGCATATCCGCTTCGGACCGGATGCCAATGCCCCGAAGGAGAAACCGAAAACTGGGGAACAGCATCCGTAATGAGAGTCATCAACCGTCAGAGATCGGAAGCGGAGTGCAGTAGGTTGGGTAGAGCGAATCAACAAAGACAATACGCACACCCAAGCACACCTCAATACTATACACCGACATATAACTTCAAAAATGGAGCGAAACCCAACTTTGTATGCCAAAATGTTCGGAATTGTCAGCAGGGATCGTTGGGTTTCACTCTCTATCTTTAGGAGGGTAGACACTTGGGCAGGTGAAGTATTGTTCTTGAAGGGAGAGTCTCCTGGTCCTATCCGTTCTACCCAACCTACAAGGAATGAGCTCCTTAAATTGACACCTACCGAGATTACGGAATTTAGCCGTGTGTATGCCGCTGCCGATACACTTGTCCGCCTTTGACAACGACAACGGGTTCCAATATCTGTTTGCTGATTCTCACCTGATCGTTGGCATCTACGAGTTGGAATTCACCCTCACGCAGTTCAAAAATCACCGCATCTCCCCACGCATCAACAGCCAATGTTCCAACCTGCCCCGGCATCAAGATGGTATCTGCGGGAACGCTCGTGACCTTCGCCAAAGCGTCGTCAAGCGACATACCGAGATACAGGAATTTGTTGACGACATTGACGAGATCGTAGACGGGACCCTCGACGTTATAGATGTGCAGATCGGACGAGATGGTCGTCGGTTCAATGCCTTGCGCCATCGCTTTCTGAACGATGTCCCAACTGAAAGAACCTGCTCCGTGTCCAACATCGAAGATGACACCGCGCTCGATCGCAGCATGGACAGCGTCCCGAATCCTACCATTTTCGTCCAAGATACCGCACGCCATATCGTGGAAGCAGTGCGTTAGAATATCCCGCTCCGCCATCAGTGCCAATATATCATCTATGGACTCGCACCATGCGTCTTGTGGATGAACCATTAGTGGCAACCCTGCAGCATCGGCGGCTTCGCGCGCCCTGTGCAACGGCAACATTTTCGCTCTCGCCCCGACGATCGTCTCCCGCGTTAAACGGACCTTGACACCCAGAATGGTGTCGCGGTGCTGCTCTATCATCCGACACGCTTTTCCGACATCGGCATAGTCAGGGTTTTCCAATTCTCCGATTTCTTGCGTGAGCATACCTTGTGAAGAGATGTTCAACTGCGCGAGGATGCGCGTGTCGCTCACGTCAATGACGTATTTACGGAAACCGGGAAATGTGTCCGCTCCTGCTGAACCCGCATCGACGACTGTCGTTGCCCCGCGTGCCAAGCACGTAGGATCGGGTTCAATCCCGAAATGGCTTACACCGTAGAAGACATGCACGTGTAGGTCGATTAAGCCGGGTGTGACGAAACACCCTTCGGCATCTAAGACCTCCCGCGCTTCAGATGTAGGTATATCGTCGCTGATCGCCGAGACGTGTCCATTCGAGAATGCGACATCTTTACGCGCATGGATACCCTGTGCGGGATCAATGACGGTTCCGTTTTTAATGATGAGTTCGTAGTTCATAAGTTTAGAATGTGCTTTCACGATTTGTAATCGGACACCACCGCGCCATCAGCAAGTAATCAAACAGTGCCGATTCCGCTTCTGGTGTGTCGATGCGTTTCAGTGCCAAGACGGCGTTGTCTCGGACGTATCGGTTTTCGTCGTTGAAGGCGTTTGATAGCACGGGAATGGCATCGCTTGCGGCGGGTCCAATTTGTGCCAATGCTAATGCGGCTTCAAAGCGTGCTTGTCCATCGTCATCGCTTGCGAGCATATCGCTCAGGACAGGCACAGCAGGAGCGGCAATGGGTCCTAAACCACCGAAGGCTTCCGCGAGATAGCGACGCACCTCAACGCATGCGTCTTTTGTGTGTTCCATCAATGCCGGAATGGCAGCCACTGCAGGCGTGCCTATTTGCGCTAAGGCGTAGGTGGCTTCAACGCGAACGGCATCCTCAGGGTGTTGCAATGCTTCGCTCAAGGCAGAGACAGCGGGTTCACCAACGGCAGCGAGTGCATACGCCGCCATCCGTCTCATGATCGGGTCCTCAACACCGAGCGTCTCAATCAGTTGGGACACAGCGGGTTCACCGATCGCTCCGAGTGTGTATGCTGCGTTCAAGCGGACGGGTTCATACGTATCGCGTAGTGCCTCGATGAGGCGCGGAATCGCTTCTGCCCCCGATTCACCTAACGTCCCCAAGTCGTCAACGGCGTGGGAACGGACAGATGCATCAGCATCGTTTAAAGCTGCGATGTGCTTCGCCAGATTTCCATTGGTGGGTTGTGTTGCCTGTCCGTTAGATTCGCCTGCCATCCAATTCCAGACGTGCCGCCACGTCCCTTGATGTGTAGGGGTGGTTGAATTAACATCTGTTTGTTTCCAGTGCGGATCCGTTACGTTCCACTCCGGTGCCTGCGGCGCGTCCATCCGAATGAACTGGAACTTCATCATGTAGCGGGTCTTGTCCGTCAGATTTGCCATGGCGCGATGCCAGAGATCGAAGTGGATAATCGTTAGTGTGCCTGCTTCGCCACTGAGCGCTAACTCACCCTCGTTATCCTTAGTGATACGCGTGTCATAGTACTGCGTTCCCGGCAAGACTGCCGAGGGTCCGATTTCGAGTGGCGAGTCTTGCGGATAGTAGAACGCCATCGCCCAGCGTGGACAGTGGTGCCGGACTTTGTGATACCCCCAGTAACTATCCTTATGAAATCCCTGTCCATCGCTGTGCGGACGGTTCTGATGGGGGTGCCGGTGGGAATGCATGGCGTAATTCTCGCCCAGAATACTCGTAAACGCGCCACGAACAGCGGGTTCCTCGAAAACGGCTTGCAATTCGGGGACGCGGGGCAAGATATTATTCCCCAAGTTCCCTTCTTTTCCTGTGAGTTCCTGCGTCTTGCGATAGATCGTTTCGTGGAAACTGCGCGGCAGATCGGTTTTTACGGTGAGATACCCGTTCATGATAAAATCCCGCAGCTGCGCGTCGGTCAGTTTATGGCTTTCCTTTAGTTGTGAATGCGTTTGCATAGTCAAACTCCCTGTAAGGGTTATCTGTTGTCGGGATTCAGAGATCCTTCCTACCAGAGATCCGAATGTTCCTCATCTATTTTACGTGACACGCATTTATTTGTCATCTATTTTAATTCAAGAGATAGGGCTATTTAGTTTTCCTGTATTCTGTTTTATTTCGATCCCCGGACCCGGCAGGTGCGGAATGTAATACAAGGAACGGAAATGTAATACAAGGAACGGATTTAGTCTATTCCCAGACTAAATCCAGTCTATTCCCAGACTAAATCCTTAACCGCACCGGGTTCGTCCTGCGATTTTTCATTTGAAAATAGATGTCGGATATGCTATCATAACACCACAAAATTTAGGAATGGAAACAGAAAAACATGACCTACCGTGATACCTTAGAAACCATCCGGCGAGCTTTTCCGCAACCCGTATCTGACCCGATCCACGATTCCTACTTTGTGCATTCCATCATGCGCGCCTTGGACCAGGTGGATGCCCTCAAAACACATCTACCGATGCTTGGCAACATCATCCACGGAAACTTTGAGGCAGCACGACAAACAACACTCCCGGACACTATGTCCTCGGTTGAGGATGTCACGGCTGACCTCGTCAGTTATCTGCGAGGAATGACGATCTTCGGGCATCCCCGGACACAACAGAATGTGATCCCCCCACCCACGATTCCAAGTCTGATTGGTGTGCTGATTGCTTCGCTCTACAACCCGAATATCGCTTGGGATGAATACAGCCGGCTGGTGGCGTTGGCTGAAGTGGAAGCAGTCGGGATACTCACAAAAATGGTCGGATATAACTCGGAAAAGGCGAGTGGCGTATTTACCTTCGGCGGCACCGGAACCACCCTCTACGGCGTGAAGATAGGCTTGGAAAAGGCGTGCCCGGGGACTCTCGAAAACGGCACCCCTGAAGATGCAGTCGTGTTCGTGTCAGACGCAGGGCACTATTGCGCAACGAATATCGTCGGCTGGCTCGGCATCGGAACGGACAATCTGGTCACAATTCCGACGATCGATGAAAACGAAATCGACCTTGATCGACTGGAGCAGGAGGTTCGAGCAGCCCTCGCGAGCGGAAAGAAAATTGCCGCCATCATTGCGACTTTAGGCACCACAGATGCCTTCGGGCTGGACGACTTAGAGAGCATTGTGACATTACGCGACACACTCGTCAACGAATTCCAACTCGATTACCGACCTCACATTCACGCCGATGCGGTTATCGGATGGGCGTGGTCGGTGTTTAACGATTACAATTTTGAAGAAAATCCTTTAGGGTTCCGTCCTCGCACTGTTCGGGCATTGGCAGGGGCGTGCCGCCGCATACAGTATCTGTCGCTCGCTGATTCCATTGGCATTGACTTCCATAAAACCGGTTTCGCACCCTATATCTCCAGTCTCGTTCTCGTCAAAAATGAAGCCGATCTGGGTTTGGTGAAGCGTCAGCCGGAACAGATGCCCTATCTGTATCATTTTGGAGACCATCGTCCGGGAATGTATACGCTTGAAACCTCAAGGGCAGGGACAGGTCCCCTTGCAGCACTCGCCAATCTCCGACTCTTTGGGCAAGAAGGATTACGGGTTATCCTCGGACACATTGTTGAAATGACACAACTCTTACGCGAACATCTTGAAGGGCATGAAGGCACGACCGTTCTGAATCGAGACAACTTCGGCACTGTCACCCTTTTCCGGGTCTATCCCGTCGGCGTGGATACCTTCTCCATTAAGCGAGAAGAATTTGAGGATCCTGACAATCGTGAAAGTCTAATCACCCACAACGCCTACAATCAAGAAATCTTCCAATACGTGCATTCGGAGGCAATGGAGGGGCGAGGTGTCGTCATTTCCACAACCGATTGTTACCGACACACGACTTACGGGGAACCGATTGTCGCATTGAAATCGTATATCCTTTCCCCGTTCGTGGATGAAACTGACGTGGAGACCGTTGTTGCGAAAGTCTTAGAAGCCAGAGAGAAAGTGGGTTTAGGTCCAACCGTATAGAGATTAAAAATACGACTTACGCGTCTGTTATAGCACAAACTATATGCGGATTAATAAAAGACATTAGGTAATCGACGGGAGCCCCTAACCGGAGCATTTTTCCAGAAACAAGTATTCTCCAAATATTTGCAAGGTATCAATCAGTTATGCCTGAATTTATCACTTCACCCATATTTTGGGTAATCGCAGCGATACTCGGTATATTCCTCCTTATTGCGGTTGTCAAGGGAGCAATACGCCTCTTCATCTGGATCGCGATTATTGCCGTGATTCTCATCGGTCTCGGTTTTATAACACAAGGGGACCCGCGCGAGTGGCTCGAGAATCTCCTCAAGGGATTGTAGGGGTGAGTTCTACTCGCGCCCTTGTAGCATAGGCTGTTAGCGTGTGCCTCCTATAGCCCTATTGCAGGAACGAATTCCACTCGCGATGCTCATCCGTAGATACCAAACGATACTGTCCGAACCCGAAAGCCGTGTGATGCCCGATGTGCAAATACTCGCCGAGGAAAATAAAGGGTAGGAAGGAAGTCATGTCGCCTTCAAACCGGATGTTGCCCATGAATCCATTCATCGGAACCCTTGCTTTCGCGCGATGAGAATAGCGACCCCGCTGCAGCCACTGTAAACCGGATATATGTCTGACAGACTGTGCTGCCTTGATTAGAGCGTGTGCATCTACCTCCGTGTCCAGGTCTTCCCCACAATGAAAATAATTGAGGAAACGGATACGCCGGAGCAGATTCCGAATGAGATGTTCAAACGTCATATTGCGTGCCCAATGTCCGTTGACCTTGATACTCGTGAGTGTGAGAAACGCCAATTCAATCTCGTCCGTGACGTGCGGGACGGCTTGCATCACATCGTCAAGTCGAAGAACGATGCCGTCATCCGTCAGCATCTCGGTTTCCGGTGTGAAAATTGTCTGGGATTGATCGCTACCGCGCACAGGCAGACTTTCGACGCGAGTTAATTGACACTGACCGCGTTTGTCTTGGAATCCGATCCCTTGTTTCCCCATCTGATCAAAGGTAAACATCATCCACGGCAACAGATGGATTGCCTCACCGATGAGCGTCAAGTTACAAGTGAAGGTATCGCCCGGGGCAAAGTCCGATTTCCCAGTGCGTGGGGGTTCAAGGATAAAGGGGTGTGGGGCATACGTTTGACCTCGGAGCATTGGACTATCCTCCGGGACAGGCGTTTCAAAGCATTTGGAATAGACGCACCGTTCTGAGAACTCGCACCGTTCCTCACATTCCTGTGTAGTGCCGACGCAGGTGATGTGGCGCAGGATATACCCGAATCTCCCTCGGAAGACATTACCTTTGTAGAACGGCATCTTCAGCGGTTCTTGGACGGTATAAGTGAATCGATAGCGTGCAAAGCGAAAGTTCTGAAGCATAGTAGTGAATTGGCGCGCCTATAAATCGGAGCCATTATTCGTGGATTCGGTATTTGCAGGACAAGCTCCATCTTTTGCAGTCTGTGATGTTTCGCAAAATAACGAAGGAGACGGTTTTAATCTCCTTCCTCTTGTGGGGTACCCAGATTATCCGCAGCAACATAAAAACGCCCCTGTGCTGGCTTCGGTTCACCCAAGATTATCAAAGGTAAGATTTTACCTCCAAAATCTTTAACAATATGTGGAAGTTACACAACCATAGTAGGACAATCCATGAACAGCATTAAAAATTTATTTTAGTGTCTCTATATGATAATCCTATTCTAATTTGATTTATAAGTCAAATTAAATTAGCAAAAAAATGCTTAATTGGGGTGAAGAATTCTACCGATTTTTTCCGAATTCCAGAATGATATTTTTATGTGCTGTTTGTGGGTTGGTAAAGAGAAGCTGTCAAAGGGTATGGACATATAGATTTGACTAAACTTAAGGAGGGGATCGAAAAAGTGCAACGAGATAGATTTCCAGCCTTTTCAAGCGGGAAAGCCAGGGGAAGTAGCATTCAACAGCCAGCGGTCAATTATCAGAGGACAATTATTGGACAAAGTCCCTCTTTAATTGACAGCGGATAACCGAGAACTAACAACTATCACATTCCCTACGAACGGGAAGGTGTATCCAAAGATATCCCATATTTTCGCTGTGAAGTCTGTGTTTTTGTATCGTCTCCTGTGGGCTTTCGGACGCACAGGCACAGACTAACAGTCTATGCTACAAAGATGGCACCTCGCGTTATTTTGCTTGACACGAATTGATTTCTCATCTATTTTATTTTTAGTTTTCAGTTATTGGTTAGTGGTCGTGAAACTGGACGAGGGAGGCTATATAGATGGGAATTTTATCGAAGGATCAACGTAAACAGTGGAAGATGGAGGGTTACCTCGTTTTGAAAGGGGTGCTCTCTCCTGAAGAGGTCCAAGCATTGTCAGCAACGGTAGATGAAATGGATGCGGAGTTTCGGAAAGGTGAAAATGTCACTGCGGATTCTGTTTTCGACAAGCGGAATGCGATGGAGGACAACGACATTTTCGTGGATCTGATGGACCATCCAGCAACGTTTCCAATTGTGCGTGAGTTGTTGGGTGACTACATCCAGTTGAGTATGTCGGAGGTTATCGTGCGTCCCCCGAACCCGAAGGATCAAGGGTATCTGCATACGGATGGCGGGCAGGCGATGCGGACGATTCGGGTCAGCAGATCGAGCTCGCCCCTACAGGTCAAAATCCATTATTTCTTGACGGATCTTGAAAGTCCAGACAGTGGAAACTTCACCGTCGTGCCGGGGAGCCATAATCGGACGTTTCCAGAAACCGGGGTTAAGGACGGTCCCTATATCCCTGAAGCCGTGCAGCTACGTGTGAAGGCAGGGGATGCGGCGGTTTTTCCGCATGCGCTGTGGCACGGTGTTGTCGCGAACCGATCGGAACACGCCCGGAAAACGCTAATTTATTGCTACAGCCATCACTGTTTCCGCCCGTTCGATTACGAAAAGGCGACACCTGAACTGATGGAGCGATGCACCCCGCGCCAGCGCAGGTTAATCGGAGACATCGGGGATTGGAGACCGGGATCTTATTTCTATTCGCCGGGTGATCAGGAAAAATTAATCAGCGGGTTAGAAGAAGATGCTTAGTCTATTTCGATGACGACGTATTGTTGTTCGACGGTGACGGGAAAGGTATCGGCGACATAAGGACCCTTTTCGGGTCCAGCATTGGACGCCTCGATGTTCTCGCCGCTCTCGACTTGGACTTCGTATTTTCTGACGCGTCGTTGTGCGGGACTCCACCAAGATTGTCCGGTTTTGATGTCGAATTCCCAACTGTGCCATGGGCATCGGAGAATTTCACCTTGGCGGGTGTAGTTATATTCGCCCGGCACGGGAGACTCTAAAAATCCGGTGACCAGCCCACTGCAGAGGGGACCGCCTTGGTGGGGGCAGCTATTACGGATAGCGAAGTACTCGCCATCAATATTGAAAACACCGATGGAGCGTCCGCCGATTTCGACGATCTTACTTTCGCCGGGAGGGATTTCGTCTGGGGTTGCTACTACGTATTTAGGCATGTGGATATTGGTTGTCAGTTATTGACGGGCGATGAATCGCCCTACTACAAACGCTTAAGTCGGTAAGCGTCGGAATTCAGATATTCTTCCTACCGTTAGCAGTCAGTATTGGATGGGCGCGCTTATAAAGCGCGCCTCCCTATTTTAATCACTACAGTTTATCGAATGCGTAGAGTTCACGGGCGTTATCCGCTAAGATCTTGCGACGCAGTTCCGGTTTCAGGAAACTGGGCAACGCACGGGCGGGAGAATCGAAATCCCAATGCGGATAATCTGTGGCGAACATGAGTTTATCGTCCATGTCCATTTGCTCAAGCATTTGCTCGAAATACTCGCGTTTCGGTGGTTCTTCCATGGGTTGTGTGCTGAGCCAGAAATGGTCTCGGATGTATTCCGAGGGTTTCCGTTTAAGGTCTGGCACTTCCATGCGTAATTTCTCCCATGTGGCATCCAATCGCCAGATAAGCGGTGGGAGCCATGCGAATCCACCTTCAATGAGGACAATCTTGAGCGTCGGGAAACGCTCAAACACGCCTTCCATGACGAAACTGATGACTTGGGTATGGAAGGCTTGTGGCATACCGCCATGGTCTTCAATGTAATAGGAGGGCCACCCGGCACCTGTAATGGGACCCTGATTGCCTCCGAAGTGGATAGCGATGGGTAAGTCGTACTCACAGGCGGCTTCGTACATTTTCCAGTATCTTCGATTTCCAAGCGGATCCCTCGTGCGTGCGAGGAGCAAGAGTTGAACAAACGCTGGGTTGGGACCGCAGCGATGGACCTCCTCAGCCGCAAGATCTCCATCCTCATAAGGCGGGACAATAGAGGCGCGCAAGCGAGGGTCAACTTCCACCCAATCGGCGACCTGCCAATCGTTGACTGCCCGTGCAAGTGCAGCACCAAATTCAAGATTCAACTGTTCACCAACAGGCATAAGCGGGGTAAGCACGCCATACTCAATATCGAATGCGTCCAACAATTGCTCCTGCATGAACCCCAAATCTGCCCCCGGAGCGAGTCCTGAGGAGGGCCAGGCATCCCGCCGTGCGGCATTCAGGAGTGCCCGCGGATAGTAGCCGCCGATGCGGCCGCGGAGTCCGAAAGTCTTGTAGTGCTCCTGCCAGCGTTCAGATAGGTAGGGGGACAATCCGCCGGGGGGAACAGAATTGTGGATGTCGCAATCAATAACTGGGAATTTGGAACGTTTCGGCGTTGTGTTTTTCATTGCGTTTTTCTCCAAAAGACTTAAAAAGTGAAAACAGACTAAAGTTGATAGAAGGCACGGGCGTTCTCGTGTAGAATTTTACGAGCGAGGGCACCCGGTAGTTCCGCCGGGAAAGCATCGTTAGGCGTGTTGAACTGCCAATGCGGATAATCGGTCGAAAACATTAACATCTCATCGGATTCCAATTGTCCGATAATCTGAAGGAGTTGCTTCGGGGTCGGTGGTGCATCAATAGGTTGTAAAGTAAATCGAATGTGCTTCCGCATGTATTCAGAGGGTGGACGTTTTACCCATGGGGTGTTGCTTCGGAGGCCCCGCCACTCTTTATCAATTCGCCACATAACAGCGGGAAGCCACGTAAAGCCGCTTTCAATTAGCACGACACGCAGTTCCGGGAACTGGTCGAAAACACCTTCCGCAACAAGGCTAATCACCTGTGCTTGGAAGACCTGTGTCATCCCGCTATATTCCTCTATAAATGTAGAGGGCCACCCAGTCGCAGAGGGTTGGGTGCCCGGGGAACCACCGTAATTGATGCCGATAGCGAGATTCTTTCGGACTGCGGCTTCGTGAATCGGATTGTAAATGCGGTTGCCGTAAGGGGTACGTGAACGCACAGGGAGAACCACTTGGACGAACCCCGGATGATCGCCGACTCTCTCAATCTCCTTCGCAGCGAAGTCTGGAAATTCGCTCGGAATCACAAGAGACCCACGGAGGCGAGGTTCGGGATCAAGCCAATGTTCTATCTGCCAATCGTTTACCGCCTGTGCGACGGCTACAGCGAGGTCGGGTTGGTGAATGCTTTGCACGCGATAGGCACAGTTGAGAATACCGTATTCGAGATTCCAAGCATCGAGCAGATGTTCGCGAACATGTTCGAGATCCATATCCCACGGAGATGGCGCATCGGGATGCGTCGTTAGCGGTGCCTGACGCGGATAGTCATTTGCATCGGGACCTCTAAAGCCGGAAGTGCTACAATAGTCGACCCAAAAATCAGACATGTAAGGGAAAAGCGCCTGTAAGGTTGGGACTTCGTTATGGATGTCGCAGTCAATCGCCTTGACCCCTGCCTGGACGAAATTCGGGGTATCCTTACTTTCCATCTACGTCTCCTCAATTTGACAAACAATGGGGCGTACTGGATTTGAACCAGTGACTTCTACCGTGTGAAGGTAGCGCTCGTACCCCTGAGCTAACGCCCCACGTAGGAATATGGGCCCACTAGGACTCGAACCTAGGACCAGCCGGTTATGAGCCGGCGGCTCTGACCACTGAGCTATGGGCCCCCTTTTAGAACAAGTTCAATGCAAAAATTATATCATATTTTGAAAAAAATATCAAATTTTAATAGTTGTCAGCAATCAGGAGTCGAGAATCGAGGTGTTTTTGCTTGGGTATTTCCCCTGCCTGCAGCAAAGTTAGTGCTAATGCACAAAATCTCGGAGTTTTCGGCTTCGTCTGGGGTGTCTTAACTTCCGGAGTGCTTTCGCCTCAATTTGCCGGATACGTTCCCGTGTTACGTTAAAGATATTGCCGACCTCTTCAAGCGTCCTTGGATAACCATCTTCAATCCCAAAACGGAGAGAAATTACTTTTCTTTCCCGTTCATTGAGTTCGGAGAGGACTTCCTGAATCTGCTCTTTGAGTATATTCAATTCGGCTTCTTGGACAGGGGAAGGAGAGTCCACATCCATAATGAAAGCACCGAGAGGGTTCTCATCCTCTTCACCGATCGGGGTATCTAAAGAGGCTGTTTCAGGCGCGACGGCTAAGGCTTCAGCGACCTTATTGGTAGAAATCTTGAGATCGGCGGCGATCTCTTCAGCTGAGGGTTCAGTGCCTAACTCCTGTAAGAGCGAACGTTGGACACGCCTGATTTTGTTAATGCGTTCGTGCATGTGGACAGGGATGCGGATCGTGCGTCCTTGGTCAGCGATAGCACGCGTGATCCCTTGACGAATCCACCAGGTGGCGTAGGTGCTAAATTTATAGCCGCGCTGATAATCAAATTTGTCCACTGCCCGCATCAAGCCGATGTTCCCCTCTTGGATCAAATCGAGAAATTCGAGTCCGGATGCGCGGTGTCGATGTTTCTTTGCAATGCTGACGACCAGGCGGAGGTTGGCTTCAACAATCGCCATTTTTGCGTCTTGTGCCTCGGATTCACCCTTGTCAATCTGCTGTGTGAGTGCCTTGAGGCGTTCCCGGGGGACGCCAATTTCGGTCATGTGCTGTCGGATATTGCGTTGTAACCGAACAATGTTTATGTATGCGGCTTTCGCGGTGTCGCTTTTAAACTCGCGATCCGCTCCGTTAGTACCGTTGAGCGATTCATCGGGAATCTCATATTTCTGCTGAAGGTGCTGGATTTCACTTTCCCACGTGCTAATCTGATACTCGGCTTGTTTGACAAGGTCAGAAATTTTGCTAATTTCCTCTCGGTCAATCTTAAGTTGCTCGAGTGTCTTAATAAGATTGGGACGATTTTTCGATTTCGCGGCGGTTTTCCCTCCGTTTTTAGCAGTGGCAGGCGCGGTCGCGGTAAGACGTTCCATCTCTAAGTTTTCAAGGACCCCCAACGCTTTCTTAACCTGTTCGCGTAGTTTGCGTTCCTTATCCTGTGTCGAGTTGCTCGAAACAGGCATATCAATAATATCAGAGGCACGCTTTTTAGCCGTGACGATTTTATAGAGAAGTTTCCGAACTTCAGTAATAGCAAGTGCTGTGCCGAAGGTCGCTTCATGAGCCGTGCGATGTCCTGCCTCAATCTGCTTAGCGAGTTCCACCTCTTGCGGCTTATCAAGGAGTTGAAATTTCCCCATCTCGCGCATGTACACCTTCACGGAATCGTCCGTGTAACTTGTGCCAGCTGCAGCTATTTCTGCCATTTCGTCTTCATATCCGAGTTCGTCGTTGCTCTCGGTATCCAGGTAATCAAGGGTAGAATGATCTTTGAAATCCACCATCAATTTCCTCCTTCATTTAGATTTTCCTCATGAGTGTCCGCAGTCTCGCGATTACGTAAAGCGCGTCTTTGGTTCGAGAGTTTCACCAATTCCTCAAGCGTTTCTATTTTATCTGCCCCCTCAGCGAGTGCGTGTGAGCGAACACGCTGTTCAAGGTCGCGCAAGAGGAAATGCCGTAGTTTTTTAAGGCATCCGTCCACCCGTGCCTGTAGTAGATTCGGTGGACGTGCTCTTTGTAGCATTGCCCCTGAAATAAACGCTCTGAGTTTTTCGTCAGGGCATTCATTCATTAGGGTTTGGATGTCCACATGCTCGTCATCCGTACAAGCCTCCCACAGCAACCGTGCGATTCTAACAAAAATGGGTTCCGTGAAACTCTGATAGTCAAATTGAGGTTTGACATGCGAGATTAACGCTGGGCTTTGGATTAAGGCTTCAATTAATTGACGTTCAATTTGTGCGCGGGGTGTCAACTTTTGGTTCTTCGGCTTGGTTCGCCGCTGCTGATTGGGAGTCGGGGTCTCCTTGAACCCCATATCTCTCAATTCCTGCCAAAGGACCGACTCCTCCATGTGGAGTTCCCGTGCGGCGTATCTGATGTATTCGCTCCGTTCTACCCGATTCTGAAGGTTTAGGAGCGTCTCAACAACCTCTTTGACGACCTGTGCTTTCACATCAATCCGATGAATGTCCTGCCGTTGGATGGCGGCTTGAATCTGAAATTCGATGAGATTTATCGCCTTCTCCGTGAGTTCCGTGAACGCCGTGGCGCCGTGTTGTCGCGTAAACGAATCTGGATCTTCGCCTGTAGGTAGCAGGGCAATGCGGACCCGCAATCCCTCAGCGAGCAGTCGGTGCAACCCGCGTTGTGCGGCTTGGAAACCGGAGGCATCACCGTCATAGACAATGATAACTTCGGGCGCAAACCGCTTCAATAGTTTCGCATGATTTTCGCTCAGCGAGGTTCCAGAGGACGCCACTACATTCTCAATCCCAGACTGAAAAAGCATCAAAACGTCCATATATCCCTCTACAAGCAGCACGTGCTGCTTTTTGTAGATAGATTGGCGGGCTTTGTCGAGGTTGTAAAGGATATTACTTTTATCATATAGAACTGTCGCCGGAGAATTCAGATACTTCGGTTGATGTTCTTCAGAGAGCGAGCGTCCCCCAAATCCAACGGGTGTCCCCCGTTCATTGTAAATCGGAAAAAGGACCCTGTTCCAAAACCGATCTTGTGGACCCCGATCTTCATCCCGAATGAGTCCGGCATCAATGAGTTGCTGTATCGTAAAACCTTTATCTGTGGCGACTTTAATAAGATCGCGTCGCGCAGCCTTTGCGTAGCCCAACTGGAAAGAACGGAGCGTTTTCAATTGGACACCGCGGTGCCTGAGATACTGCCTCGCCGACGCGGCGGCTCCATCAGTCAGGAGTTGATTGTGATAGTATTCCACAGCAAACCGGTTGAGATCCTCCAAAGTCGTGAACCGTTTTCGGTTCGCGCTCCCCCGACTATCCCGATTCGGGAGGTCAATATTCAGCCGACCCGCTAACCACTCCAGCGTCTCAATGAAATTTTTACCTTCGTGCTTTTGCACAAAAGAGATGACATTGCCCCCCGTCTGACATCCAAAGCAATAGAACATCTGCTTTTGCGGTGAGACCGTGAAAGAGGGGGTCTTTTCATCGTGAAATGGACAGAGTCCTTTGTAATCTCGACCCGCAGCGCGCAGGGCGACACCACACTCGGAGATAACTTCAACAATGTCGCTTCGACTCTGAATCTCATCAATTGTTTCGCGTGGTACAGAGCCTCTTGTCTGTGGGGTGTTCACGATGGATCTGCCTCTTCGTATTATGGTAGATATTTTCCTTTAAAACCAGTGCGGTTGGAAACCGCACCTACCGGTATCGGAAATGCATTTGTAATATACTATTCTTTGAATGTGACAACGGTTACGCCCTCACCGCCTTGGCTGAGTGGAGCGAACTGGTATTTGGTTACACGGGGATTCTCACGCAACTCGTCATGAACGGCTTTTCGCAAGGCACCCGTCCCTTTGCCGTGAAGAATACGAACTGTCGGGAGACCCGCGAGATACGCGTCATCAAGATACTTATCCGTCACGTCTAACGCCTCTTTTACAAGCAACCCTCGGATATTCAACTCACTACTGATTGTATTAGATTTACTGTATTGGATATCGAGGACAGACGTTGAAAGGTTTGATGTTTCCTGTTTTGGATGCACGGAATCGATTTCGTGGTAAGCGGCTTGCATTTGCATATTCCCAACCAGAATCTGAAGAGGCGTTTTACCGCGCGATTTGATAGCGAGGACCTCTCCAAATCGGTTGAGTTTTTTGATCCTGACCTTATCACCGACGTTAACTTTAAGTTTCGGTGGGTGAGATTGTTTTTTCGGAGGTTCTTTTTTTAGCGATTTTTTGGCGGACTCTATCTGTGAAAAAGCGTTTCGGATACTATTTTTCGAGGCTTGTTGTTTGCGAATATCAGCGACAAGTTTCTCTACGGTTTTGCGGGCATTGGTGACGATGTCGCGCGCCTCAGACTCAGCCTGCTGCTTTAAGGTATGGCGTTCGGTTTCAAGGGTTTGAAGGAGGTGTGTATGTCTCTGGGAGGCGACTTCGGCTTCTTGAATCTTATGGTGCAAGTGTGTGCGTTCTGTTTCCAATTCATCTTGTGTTTGTTGTAAACGCACGAGGAGGTCTTCAACAGCGACGGTGTTATTCCCTAAATGCGTTTGTGCTTCATCAAGAATTTCAGTGGGGATTCCGAGTTGCGAGGCGATTTTTAGAGCATTGCTACTTCCGGGTATACCTATCTGGAGTCGGTAGGTCGGACGCAGGGTCGTCCAGTCAAACTCCATTGAAGCGTTCTCCATAGTTTGTTGTGTATGGGCATACGCTTTGAGCGCGCCATAGTGCGTCGTGACAATGGTATTCACCTGTCTTTCACCGAGCCAATCAAGGAGTGCCATACCGAGGGCGGTTCCTTCACTGGGATCCGTTCCGGCACCGATCTCGTCCAACAACACGAGCGAGTATTCGGCGTGTTCGATTTTCCGAAGCATCTCCGCAATCTTCGTGATATGTGAGGAGAAAGTACTCAGACTCTGTTCTATACCTTGGTCATCACCAATGTCAGCAAAGACCTCGTCGAAGATAGCGACCTGACTCCCGTGTTCCGCTGGGATATGTAAGCCGGATTGTGCCATGAGCGTCAAGAGTCCGACCGTTTTGAGAACAACGGTTTTGCCACCCGTATTCGGACCGGTGATAATCAGTGTATTGAACGTTTTACCGATATGAATGTTTGTCGGCACAACACGCGTTGGTAAATCCGTGCTTCTATCCGGATCGGCATCCGACGGACGTTCGTTTTGAAGATGGAACTCTAACAACGGGTGCCGTGCTTCAATCAATTTGACGACACCACGGGTATTCAATTTCGGTTCAACGGCGTCTAACGCGAGACTAAAACGTGCCTTCGCGTTCAAAAAATCGAATTCTGCTAACAGATCGAGAGATAGTTCCAATTCATGTAGGTGGTCGCGCACGCGATCGGTGAGGTCGAGGAGGATGCGTCGAATTTCACGTTGTTCGGCTTCAGCTGTTTCATGGAGAGCGTTGTTCATCTGGACGATTTCCAAAGGCTCTACAAAAAAGGTTGCCCCACTTGTAGATTGTCCCTGAACGACGCCTCGAAAAGATGAACGCGCTTCCTGTTTTATTGGAATAACATACCGATTGTTTCGAGAGGTGATGACCTGTTCCTGAATTGCTTTCTGATGTTCCGGTGAACGCAGCGTCGCTTCGAGTTTTTGGTGTATATTTTCACGAAGACGCGACAATTTGCGACGGAGGGCGCGCAACTCAGGACTTGCGCGATCCAGCAGTATTCCGTCAGCGTCAATGCAATGGCTGATTGCTTCAACTAACCCTGGAAACACCGGCAGGGCATCGACAATCGCGAAGAGATTGGGAAACTCCTCCCGATCGCGTTTTTTGAAGACACGGTGGATGTCTTCGGGAATCTGTGCAACCTTTCGGATATCAAGAAGTTCCTCAGCATCTAAAAGCGCGCCTGTCTTGGCAGCGTGGGTTAGCGATTTGCGGATATCCTTTAAACCGTTCAGCGGTATTCCACCGTAAACTTGATGAAAGAATTTCGTTTCACTGCACAACGTGAGTAGATAGCGGACTTTATCGACATCACAAGAGGGCGCGAGGGTGTCAACACGTGCCGTTCCGAGTTGAGAAGCGGTGTATTTTTTCAGGAGTGCACGGATTTTGTCGTATTCTAATGCTTTTTCAACACTGGATACCACTTTTTAATTGTTCCTTACTGGCAAACTTTAGCACACTTGCGAAACTTTGAAATTTTCATCACCGACTGCTTAGTCATTCTTACGCTTAAGGTTGCCCCACGTCGTGACTAACTTCTCTTGCGGTTCAACGGGCAGTAGCTCCCCGTCGCGTAACCAAGCAATGACAAAAACGCTACCATCGACCTCGACGATCACTTCGGTTTCATCGGTGGCGAAGTCATAAAGATAGATCGACCCCCACCGAGAATATGCTATATAGTCTCCGCCAGGCGACCAGTCTGCCCAATACCCGGTGGCTTTGTCCACATCGAACAACGCCTCAATCGTTTTGGTTTCGATATCAACTGTGCAGAACGTATCGAACTCTCTGTTCCATCTGAGGAAAAGGATACGTTGCCCATCGGGCGCCCACACAGGATAAAAGTCTTTATGGAGTTCGGTCAAGATTTCTATCTCTTTGGTTTCAACGTCTAAGAGGTAAAGATGTTCCAACCAACCGGGTCTGGAGAGCGAAAAGGCGAGCCGCTTGCTATTTGGCGACCAGGACATTCCCCAAAATGAATAGGGCCATCCCTGATGCGGGACTTGCGTCATAACTTCCATCTCACCCGTCTCGATATCCAGGACCCATATCTGATTTTCTTGCGGAAGTTGATCTATTGTCCAACCGTTGAAAGCGAGTTTTTTGCCATTGGGAGAAACGGAGAGAAACCGATACGTGCCAGCCGAGGGTGTAATAAGCTTCTTGTTCTTTGGATTTTCGGGATTAATGGAATAAACGTTAGAGTGTCCAGCATCCCGTTGAATGAAATAGAGGGTATCCCCGTTCGGACCCCACGAGGGATACATCCCTTTGAGGTTCAAAGGAATCGCTCTCAAATCCTTCGTGCCTTTGATTGCTGTTGTATAGAGATTCCAATCGAAGCGACCGAGATTTTCATCGAATCCGTTGACTGCATACGCCAGATGTCCTGTCGGTGCCGCTTCACCTAACGATGCAAAAGGGAGCAGGGTTAAAAAAAGGACTCCCAACAGAGCGAATCCGAGGGGTTTGGCAGCGAAGTAAGGCGGACGACCATATTTATAAAGCATCATTGCTGCTCCTTAATATTAAAAAACATTAAAGTAGAAAAATTGTTAGTAAAACTAAAATTACTGGACGGAGCCGAGACGCTTGTAATGGAGCAGCGCGTTCTCATAAAGGCGGCGACTTAACCCCAGTTTTTCAAGTTCAACAACCAGATCATAACTGTAAAGTGCTGAACTTTCTCTGCCTTCGTCGTCGGCACGACGGGCGTTTTGAATGTTATTTATCAATGTGATCGCTTCTTTTTCAAAGCTTCCGATCTGCTTTCGGAGCTCCGTGGATAATCCGCCCTGAATGTCTTTGTTGACTTTATAGGTACGAATCGCGTCGGTATAGGCGACATAAGCCTCGTAGTAACGCTTTTCGTTCTCCAGTTTTTCTGCATTTGAGAGGTCCAACGTTTCACCGAGAGCAGCGATAACAACTTTTGCGTCTTCGATGACCTCAAGGCTCTTTTGTGCTATGCCGACTTCAAGTGTCGCTCGGAATTCATCCACGATCTCTTTATAGGCGGCACGCGCGGCATCGGCGTTCCCCAACTTTTCATAAACAATTGCCTGATTAAATTTGGCTTCGGCAAGCACGAACTTCCGAATCTCTGATGGGAGTTCTGGTGTGGGCGGGAATGCTTTTGCCTGATAGGCGTCAGCGGCTTTTTCGTAGTTGCCTTCTTGTTCGTAGGTGTTGCCTATTGCCTTCTGCGCGTACAGGCTGTAGATCTGATTTTGGGGTTGATGGTTGGCAATAATCTGTTGGAATTGCGAACGTGCTTCTGCGTAGTTGCCCTGATAATACAGTGAACTCGCATATTGATACCGGGCTTGGTCAGCAAAAGCGGTAGCGGGATACTTCTCAAAGACCTGTTGCAGCTGCGTCTGGGCGGATGCGAGGGATTCTTCACTTTCCGCTAATTTCTCTGCATCGAAAAGACTTTCCTCGGCGGTTCGATAGGTTTCGGTGGCGTCCCGCAACGCGATTGTTGCTTCGGCGCGGCGGTTCTCCTGATTCTGATAATATGCCGCATAGCCTGCGACAGCGATAAGGACTATTCCCACCACAATGATAATGGTTCGCAAATTCTCTTTAAGGAACTGGTAGGTTGTTAGCAGTCCTTCAATAAATTTGTCTTCTTGGATTTCTTCTTTCGTTAAGCGTTGGTCTCGTGCCATGGATTTCCTCAGTTTTAGGCGATTTCCAGTTAAATACTTAAGTGGGCAAATGTTTAAGCGGGTGACGGGAATTGAACCCGCGACCCTCAGCTTGGGAAGCTGACGCTCTACCGCTGAGCTACACCCGCATTAATGGTATTATACCATATCCTTTTGGCGTTGTCAATGTTGTGAAAATTAAAATGAAAAGCGGGCGTTGGCAGGTAGAGAGTCACGGTTTTCAGTGTCGCCAGATGCCCACTTTTCCATAGGTCGAGGCACGCGGACCGCGCAAACGGTCCCGGTTGCTCTAAAAGGTTTATTGCAATTTGTCTAACTCACCGAGCACTTGCGCAGGTGACAGCGTATTGTCAGGGGGGGCTGCTTCGACGTGTTTGAAGGCGATATTTCCAGACGTATCGATGATAATGACACCACGCGTGGTAATACCGACATCTTCGAGTGCCATACCGAACTGCTTAGAGACGGCAAGGTTCATATCGGCAAGAAGCGGAAAATCGACACCACCGAGCACTTCACTCCATGCCTTGTGGGCAAACGTTGAATCGCGATTGATGGCGATGACTTCGGTATTTTTCGCTTGAATCGCTGACAAACTTTCATTGAAATCTGGTACCTGTTCAGCACAGACCGGTGAAAAAGCGAGCGGATAGAAAAGCACGACTAAATTTTTGCCTGCGTAGTCGCTCAATGAAACTTCAACATCTTCTTGGTTAACTGCACCTGTGAGTGTGAAATCCGGTGCAGCACTTCCTACATCTGCCATTAAAATTCCTCCTATGTGCGTCTGAAAACGCGTTGAGATAATGAGAGTTTTCGGTAAAAAATGTTACACTGGCGTAACATTTCGGGTATACTATTTATCAGCACAAAACCCAATAACTGTAAGGGTTTATAGACGTTTTTTGTGTGGTCCGCCACGGTAAAAAAATAAAATAGCAAAAAGTGTAACGTTTTGTTAACGGTTAAATTTTTTATGTTGTATGCACGTTAGGGACGTTTATTTGGTTTCGGTAGGTGTAAGTTTATTGTCTCTTTATAGCTGCCCACGATGTCGCGAGTTTCCCCTGAGGCTCAATTGCCGTAAGGGATGTTGTGGTGTTCCCCTTCACGCTTACGTCATCAAAACTGGCTTGTGTATCCCACGTCCAGACGCCGACTTTCCCAACAGGATAGGCATCATCAAGAAAGACCCCCTGTTCTATGTCGTTAATCGCAACTGTGATGCGACTGCCTGCAACGACGACACGGAGCGTGAACCATTCGTTGCGCGTCAGCGTGAGTCCGATAGGTTCAATGTCGTGTTCGATTTCATCGCGTGCTTCAAATCCGTCTTTAAAGGCGGTGCTGCGTTTGTGTCGCCATAACTCAGACTTATTCTCTTTCGGACAGATGAGATACACATAGTACTCAAATTCATTTTGCGCCCGGAAGACGATACCGCCCCAGTGTCCGTCATCAATACGGACTTTCGCTTCCAGCGTATGGTCTACCCATTCTACCTCGTCAACCAATGCCTTTTGTGCTTCACCCCAGCGCGTCGTTTGTTTATAGATGCCTTCTCCGACTTCCCAGCTGCCGTTCGCGGGTGCCCAATCGGCGGCATCATCGTCAAATGTCCAAACGTACTCTTCAGCCGTCGCGAGAGAAACGACAGAAATACTGATGCACATCATAAATAGTACGCGTCGGCTTTTCATAACGTCCATCATGGTGGAAACTACCGCTAACCTCATCTAAAATAGGGCGAATCCACTCGGGTTTCGCCCTATAATTAAGAACCTATTTCCGTTTAAGCTTTGCCCACTGTGTAGCAAGTTTACCTTGGGGTTCGACATCGAGCGACTCAGGTTCCATCCCCTTCACTTCATCTGCGGTCAACGCAACGGCGTAGATTCGGGATTCTTCAATGTGTGCGTTGAGGTCTCCGGGCCCCCCAAGTCCGTTTGTATGCCGTTTTCCCCAAATTATTTCAGCATCACCTGTGGGCCAGGTTTTGATCTCGCCCTTCTCATAACTGCCAAGACTCTCGCCGTTTCGGTATCCAGTTATCTTGTAAGTTCCACCCTTGTCCTCATACGTGAAGGCTAAGTAGACCATTTCGCCTTCTTTCTTCTCATTATGCGCTTTTGGGAAGTCTTCTGTGCGGTGGAACCAACTGCTACCGGACATCCACTGATTCGGCTGGCGTTCGGCGTAGACGATGGCGTTGAATTGGTCTTCTGTGGCTTTATCTAACGTGAGTGCTGAGCCTTTCGTTGCGGCGAGGCTGTCCAGAGCAACCCATGTCATCAAAGTCTTCTCTTCGATGTCGGGTCCACTGTATTCGAGTGCGTGTGCCCATTTCCCGGTTTCAACAATCAGCTGACCGCCTTTGAGTTCGGCACCGTGGAGATCCATATCGTCCCAGTTTCCGATCTCATCTTTTTCGCTATCAAACAGCCACCATCCAAGTAGATTGTCTGCTTGGGCCCCTGGATCTGCGAAGACTACGGGTGTTGATAGGCTCAACATCAGCAGCACAGCACAGATATAATAAATTTTTGTTCTCATTGACACTTGCTCCTCTTTAGGTTGAGGTTGAGGTACAGTACGGGCAGATTCCCTCAAGAACAGAAAACAAATTGTGCTTCCACCCGCATGGGTAAATTATATACAATTATAACACATCGTTGAGACAAAAGCAAATACATTTACACATCTACACACTCGGAAATTTCGCCGCTTGCAAATTATACCTGTATATGTTACCATATAATCATCTCAGTGCCACATCTGAATCAGGATCAAGGAACAGGTGGGTTGCACTGCCTACAGCAAAGTGCTCTGTAATCTAAACTACAATTTAAAAATAACATTATAAAAGCAAGAGAAAAACATGTGAACAGGAATAAAAAATGAAACGATTGATACCGTTACTACTCGTCATCAGTGTCGGGTTGGTTTTCTGTGAGGAAATTTTTGCCCAACAGAACGCCGCCACCCGAAGGATGACAGCCACCTTATCAGGAAGTGTTATTTGGGAGGGACAGGACCTCTCCCACACGAGCGTGTCGGTCTACCGAGATGAGGCACTTAAAGAGTTGTATACCAGTGGGATCCCCCAACTCGGCGATGGACAATTCACAATTCGCGTTGAGCCGGGTCGCTACTATATCGTTGCCTACGTTGATGTGGATAAATCGGGGCAATTCGATGCGGGGGACGGCTTGGGTATCCTCGGTATCACCGATTGGAACGACCAAGCGCAGGGGTATCAGTTAATTGCGGTAGATGACGGACAGAAGGTTCGGGACTTGGAGATTCCGGTAACGGCGCGTGCGGCACGTATTAAAGGGGAACTTAAAATCGTGCCAACCTCCCAATATGAACCGAGTCAACTCCAGCAATTCCAGACGGCTTTGCGGACAGCGACATCTGGGTGTCGCGGCTCACTCAAGATCGGTCAAGGTCCTGTGAATCCTCAAGCCCGCCTTGGAAATCGGAAAGCCTTGATCCTTGCGTATACGGATCTATCTTGGAAATATCGCGCGGGTATTGGTCCCGTCACGGATACAGGGGCGTGGGCGTTGAATCTGCTGCCGGGGAAGTATTACCTGATGGCGATTGTGGACAACAATAACACGAACAAATTGGACGCAGGCGACGACTTCGGGTTCTACGGTGTCGAAGATATGCGAAAGCGCGGCGAATTCCCTGAACCCGTGCTCATTTCTCCGAATAAGTTCACCGAGGATATTGAAATAGCGATTACGGCGACCTATCAGACCCGTAGAAGAACAGCGTCCGAAAATACGAGTATACTGACAGGGCATGTATCGCTACCTGAAGATGCAACGGCACGTGTTGAGGTATACGCCGAACCTGCTCTCGTCACACCGATTGCAAGTGGAGAAACCGCAGCAGGCGGTATATTCCGCATCGCGCTCCCGCCGGGGGAATACTACGTTATCGTTAATTCTGATGCAGATAAAAACGGTAGATACAGTGAAGGCGATGGCTTGGGCGGTTATGGGACAGTGGACATTACGACGCAGCCCCCGGCTCCGATCGTACTTATGGAGGGCGAGAACCGAGACATCGAACTTGTGATAAGCGCGCGTTACGACGCGAACGGACACCTTCACGCCGCACCCCCGGGCATTGAAGCACATATCGAACAGGGCAGGATCGCAGGACGCATAACGTGGGATGGACATTCCGTTCAACAGGGTATTTTGACCCTCTCTTATAGCCCTGATTTCAGCGCACCGATCGCCATGCCAATTTCTCTGGCGGGAGACGGTAATTATCAGGTCAGTGTTCTACCGGGTGCCTACTATGTCATGGCAATCATGGACGCAAACAATGACGGAGCAACGGGAATCACCGATGGGGTCGGAATATACGGCACGCGCCGCCCGACGCGCGGTGAACCTACAGCGGTCAGTGTATTTTCAGGACAGACGACGCCGCATATTGATATCGACATCCTCGCCAGTTACATCGACGAAAAGGGGAACATGGCGGAAATTGAGGACGGTGGACGGTGGGCAATCAAAAAACAGCATGGCGAACCTGAAGATGTTTTTAGGCTCACCCGGAATGGACGCATGAACGAGGAGTGGAAATATTGGACAAAGGGCATCGGTTTTCTCTGGAGAGCCAACGGGGTGGGTTGGGAACTCGGGAACGAAGAGCGTTTTACGCCGAAAGATGGCATTACCGCAGAAGCGGTATCTTCAACGGGACAATTGCCAGCGCACATCTACTTTTCCTATGACGATATAATCTGGGGACTTGCCTCAGATGGAACCAATGCGCCATTGGGTGCCGGACATAATCCATCCGTCGCGAACGATGGCACACTCATCTTTCAAGACAGGGAAGGAAACGTTATCGTCCGGAGTCGTGAACAGCGCAACGGTGCGCTCCTACTTGACAGCCGACAGATGGCAAGGGATGTGGCAATATCGCCCGATGCGGATTATGTTGCCTATGCGCGTCCTGAGTATGGAAATCGGAGTCGCGTTATCATCCGACATATTCCGACGGAATCCGAGTTTATTGTGCCGTCAACGGCGTTACAAAGTTTTACGCCGGCATGGAACAGCGACGGCACAGTGCTTGCTTACGTCACAGCGGGAACAATCGAAAATCCGGATGCCGAAAGACACGCTCGGAACATTTACGCTTTTGACCAAGTGACAAAAAGTGTAGAGCCGATTGTGGTGTCCCCTGCTGATGATACAGAACCGACGTGGTCCCCTGCGAATCCGAACCAATTGGCGTTTACAAGAACAGAAGGCACCTATCCACAGGTCTGGCTCATGACCTATTCAGATACAGGGGAACCGACGGAGCGGCAGTTAACGCAAAGAGGTGGCTCGCATCCGGTATGGGTGCCGTCGGAGGGACACTGGATCCTCTATGAGAATAATGGACAACTCTGGCAGATTGATACGCAGAACCCGGAAACAACTGAAGCACCGATGATGTCCAACGGGCAGATTGTGTTTGGACACGAACCCGCGGTTTTAGGTTTTAAATAATCGTTTCTTGACCGCTTTTCACTGTGGGAGGGGTTTGTAACCCCAATTCTCTTGGAAAAACGAATTAGAAGGGGCACTCAATTTTTCACTGTGGGAGGGGTTTGTAACCCCGATTTGAATTGGAAGGGACACTCAATTGAATCGTTTAAAAATCTCTGTTTTCATATTAATATTGTGTTTGATGACGGTAAACGTGGTTGGTGCGGAATGGCTGCTGATACCGATGGAAATCGGTGCACAGACCAACCACCTCAAGGCTTACGGGCTGACATACTGGGCATTAGAGGTTCCGCGAGAGTACCGATGCTACTGGTGGTTGAACTATCGCGGGGGTGCGTTCGTCCTACCCGACTCGCAAGACGTGCGGATACGCGCGGCGTTGATGGGGGTGCGCTTTGAACCGATAAACCACGCCGATTACCTCAGTATAAAGGAATCTGTTCTCGAAGGTAGCAACATGGACGAGATTCTCTTGGAAAAAGCCCCCAAAATTGCTGTGTATGCTCCGTCAGAGGCATCACCCTACCGAGATCCTTGGGACGATGCAGTCAAAATCGCCTTAGATTACGCCCAGATTCCCTACGACGAAATATGGGACAAAGAGGTCCAAAACGGGGTGTTAGAGACAGGGGGATACGACTGGCTTCATCTCCACCACGAGGATTTTACAGGTCAGCACGGTAAGTTCCACGCCGCATTTTCCACGCAGGTCTGGTATCAGCAACGGATGCTGATGTTTGAAAAAGCCGCCACAGAGGCAGGATTTGGTCGGGTGGCGCGGCATAAAGGGCAGACGGCACAGATGATCGCGGACTATATCGTCAACGGTGGGTTTGTTTTTGCCATGTGTTCTGCGCCAGAAACCCTTGACATTGCTCTGGCGGCACGCGGGGGGGCACTCGATATTGTTGCGCCTGAATTGGATGGGACCCCGATTGAATCGGATGCCCATATCCACCTCGACTTTCAGCGCACTTTGGCGTTTGAAAATTTTAGCCTTTACACGAACCCATTCCGATACGAATTCTCAGACATTGACAACCCGAATCCTGATCGGGACGCACAGAGCGGGGTCGAGGATTTCAAACTCTTTGAGTTCGCTGCGAAACATGACCCCATTCCGACGATGCTCACGCAGAATCACGTAAGCATTGTGCCGGGGTATCTCGGACAGACCACATCGTTTAATATGGACAAGATTCGCGGCTCTGTGACCATCTTAGGGCAGGTAGAGGGTAGCAACTACGCAAAATACATCCACGGCAAATTGGGGAAAGGGACGTTTACGTTCCTCGGCGGACACGATCCGGAGGATTACCGTCATCTTGTCGGTGAGGGAAAAATACCGACGAACCTTGATTTGCACAAACATTCGCCGGGGTATAGGTTAATCCTGAACAATATCCTATTTCCGGCGGCGCGTAAGAAACCGCGGAAGACCTAACTTTCAACGCGCTATGAGGATAAAACATAAGGAGTTGACAATGAAATTTATCTGTTTTGTTCTTGTTTGTGGGCTCGGTCTGTTCGTTTTTGAGCCTATTATACCCGTTTCGGCACAGGTGCCCGCCACAGATAAAATTGTGTTTGTATCGAACCGGGACGGCAATTCTGAAATTTACATTATGAATTCTGATGGCAGTGGACAGATGAATTTAACCCAGCATCGCGAAAATGATTATTCTCCAGTCTGGTCACCGACAGGCAAACAGATTCTGTTTGCCTCCGAGCGTGCTGGGAAGGTTTCAGACCTCTACGTGATGGATGCGGATGGTGAGAGGGTTCGGCGCGTTTTTAAGAAAAAAGAGGAGCGACGGCATCCGACATGGTCACCCGATGGCGAACAGATCGCCTACTATCGAGTTGATGGGGGTGAGATAGCTATCTACACAGCCTCAATTGACGGCGGTGCTGAAAAAAGGATAGCAGTCGGTATGCATCCTACTTGGGCACCGGATAGTTCTGAAATCGCTTTCATTTCTGCCGAGGTGCTTATACCGATCAATGACAGATTTGGAGGCATACAGATCGCCAAACCCAGAATTGAGATTGTTAATGTGCGAACCAAGGCAGAAGAGCGAATCTCGCCAGACGGATTTCCTTTGATGTTTTCTCCTGCATGGACACCTGATGGCACCAAATTCGTCTTTTCCGGTATAAGTTTGGAAGATCTTGTGCTGGGGCATACAATGAGACTCTATATTGTAAATCGCAAAGGGAACCGGAAGCCGAGTAAGGTTAAAGTGGAGGGGACGGGATCATCTCCGGCTTTGGCACCCCGAGGCGATGCGCTCGTCTACCACAAGGGAACCCCTAAAGGAAAGCAACTCTTCAAAGTTGCCTTAGCCGGGGGTATATCTGAACAACTCACGGATAAAGGCGAGAATTATGGTGCGGATTGGTTTGATCCAGCGTTTGCCCTGCCGGTCTCACCTCAACCTCATCTGTTGACAACGGTCTGGGGACGCGTGAAAGTCCGAGATTAGGGGTATTTTCGATGAAAGCAGTCCTCGCAACGTGCAACCTGAATCAATGGAGTCTCGATTTTGAAGGGAATACCGAACGTATTATTGAATCCATAGAGATTGCGAAGGAACGCGGGGCTCGGTATCGATTGGGACCGGAATTGGAGATTACGGGGTACTCCTGTGAAGACCATTTTCTGGAATTGGACACCCTCCTGCACAGTTGGGAGTCGCTGGCATGCATCCTCAAAAGCGGGCGGACGGATGGTATTCTGTGTGACATTGGGATGCCTGTCATGCATAAGAACGTCCGATATAACTGTCGGGTCTTCGTATTGGATGGCAAACTCCTGCTGATTCGTCCCAAGATGGTCCTGGCGAGCGACGGTAATTATCGAGAACAGCGTTGGTTCACAGCATGGGAACGCGGTTGGAATACCGAACTGTATACACTTCCGCGCGAGATTGCCAAACTGACAGGTCAGCGGACAGTGCCTATTGGCATCGCGGCGATTGCCACTGGGGACACATTCTTGGCATCGGAGACCTGCGAGGAACTCTTTGTGCCGATGAGTCCACACATACACTTCGGTAATGCGGGTGTTGAAATCATAGCGAACGGGTCAGGTTCTCACCACGAATTACGGAAATTAGACACTCGCATCGCACTCATCAGGAACGCAAGTGCCAAAAACGGTGGGGTCTATCTCTATGCCAACCAACAAGGATGCGACGGCGGTAGACTCTATTTCGACGGGTGTGCACTGATTGCCCAAAACGGCGAGATTTTAGCGCAAGGTTCCCAATTTTCCCTCAAAGATGTGGAGGTCGTCACCGCGACGGTGAACCTTCACGACGTGCGTGCGTATCGTGGTGCGAAGGCGAGTCGAGCTGTCCAGGCGAGCAAAATGGAGCCGTTACCGCAGATAGATATTGATTTTGATGTGGGAATGGAAGGAGGGAAGGATAGAAGGAGCGGAGGACAATCTTCCAATCTTCCAATCTTCCAATCTTCTCTGCCAATTGAGCCACAGATGCATGAACCCGAAGAGGAGATCGCTTTGGGGCCGGCTTGCTGGCTCTGGGATTATCTACGCAGATCGGGTGCGGGTGGGTATTTCATTCCACTCTCTGGAGGTGCTGACAGTGGTGCCGTTGCTACGCTTGTCGGTTCAATGTGTCAGTTGGTGTCGAAAGCGATACACGACAAAGATGCCACGGTGATTCGCGATGTAGAACGGTGGCTGGACGCGGGTGAAACTCCGGACGTGTTCACGGATCCGCGTGTCCTCGCCAATCGTTTACTGTATACATGCTACATCGGGACAGAGAATAGTTCTCGAGATACCCAAAAACGCGCGAAGCAGCTTGCGGAGCAGATCGGTGCCGATCACCTCAACATCAATATGGATGGACTCGTCACTGCGTTGCAGACGCTCTTTACCCGTATTACACAGAAGACCCCTCGATTTAAGGTTGAAGGTGGAAGTTACAGAGAAAATCAGGCACTCCAGAACATACAGGCACGATTACGAATGGTGCTGAGTTATCTGCTCGCGCAGATGATGCCGTGGGTGCGGAATCGAGACGGTACGCTTCTTGTGTTGGGCACGGGGAATGTTGACGAAGCACTACGCGGGTATCTCACAAAATATGATTGCAGCAGTGGGGACATCAACCCGATCGGTGGGATTAGCAAACACGACTTACGTCGATTCCTGAATTGGGCTATACACAATCTCGGTTATACGGCTCTCTCGGAAATCGTTGAGGCACCACCGACAGCGGAACTGGAACCGATAACCGAAACCTATACGCAAACCGATGAAGATGATATGGGGATGACTTACGCCGAATTAAGTCGTTTCGGACAACTCCGAAAAATGGAGCAGTGTGGTCCTGTCAGTATGTTTGAAAAATTGGTCCAGGAGTGGGACCATCTGTCCGCACAGGAGGTTGCCGAGAAGGTCAAACGGTTCTTCAGATACTACGCCATCAATCGACACAAAATGACGACGCTAACGCCCTCCTATCACGCTGAATCCTATTCGCCAGACGACAATCGTTTCGATCTACGGCAGTTCCTCTATAACGTTCAATGGACGTGGCAATTCCGACGTATTGATGTCTATGTTAAGAAATTGGAGGCAGAGTGATGTGGCGATCGGCTGTCAGCGATCGGGAACCATCGGCTGAGCCGTCCACTCCCAACCTTCCAGTCTTCTACGCTTTCACGCTTCTCTTTGCCTCTGTGCTCTTTCTCAGCACGGCATTCGGGGCACCCAATGTTCCGTTGAATTTGGATGGTTGGGTCGCTGAGGCACTCGCGAAGTTGGAAACCGATGGTATCACCGGTGGGTTCCATCGACACACGGCACCGCTTTCAAGAACAGACGTGGCAGGGGCGATACGGCAGGCTGAATCGCGCATTCGAGGAGGTGTTGTCGTTCTGTCAGCGATAGATAGGAAACTCTTAGAAAAATTAAAACGAGAGTTCGCGAAGGAACTCGCGATCCGCGATGGACGACGGATGCGATTCCTGCCACAACTTCGGGTGACTGAAGAAAAAGCAGCTCCGGCGTTTGAATGGGGGTTTCACTATACACTTGGGCAACTCGAAAAACGAGAAGCACCGCGCCTAACCCTCTACTCTGAATTTGAGGGACATAATTTTGAGAGTCCTCCCTTGGACGGGAAGACGGCAGAGCAACGGCTTGAACGTTGGCGTGCGGACTACACCGGTGATTTCAAGAGAGGTTATTTGCAGGTCAATAGCGCGCACCTTGATCTCCTTGTCGGTAGGGATTGGCTCTTCTGGGGGGCGAGTCCATACAAAACCGTTGGCATCTCCGATAACTCGCCACCGTTTGACCAGGTCCGACTTACCAGTAGACTCGGAAAACGACTCAAGGCCACAGCGTTTACGGCGCAACTCGATTCAACGTGGTATGATGACGGTGAAAAACGCTATCTCGCGAAACGTTATATCAGCGGACACCGACTCGATTACCAATTCCACGATCGCGTGGAAATCGGGGTCGCGGAATGGGTGCTTTACGGGGGTGATGCCCAGACGCTTGAATGGAAATACGCAAATCCGATTACTTTCTATTACGCGCTGCAATACAACGCCAAAGCCGACGATAACGTTATGTTCGCCTTTGATGCTGCCATCCGACCGATTGATGGCGTGCGTTTGTATGGTGAATGGGTCATTGACGACATCCAATACGTTCCCGGTGCGAACGATCCGCATGCAGTGGCATGGCTCTTGGGAGCGACATGGTATCCGCAATACCTGGGGCGGCACCTCGGAATTCACAGTGAATACGCACGCGTCAACCGATGGGCTTACACACATCTGGTGCCTGATAATCAGTTCACACACTTCGGCTACGTAATCGGACATCCAATTGGCACTGATTCGGATACAGTCCGATTCTCAGCCACCTATCAATTGACCGTCTCCGCGGATGCAGAGATTCGCGCTGTGTTCACCCGACAGGGGGAAGGCACAATCGCAGATCGGTTTTATGGGGAAGACTTCAGGACACTTCCCTTTCCGACGGGTGTTGTTGCCCGGACAACGGAAATCGGTGGGCGGTTCTCCTACCGTCCACTGAATGGATGGAATGCCTCGTTCTTATACGTATGGCACTACACGCAGAATGCCGAACATCGTAAAGGAGCGACCAGTCAAGCACATCGACTCGCGATTCAGATGGGGTATCTGTTTTAAGAGTTGTCAGTTATCGGTTATCCGTTAAAGAGGGATCTTGTCGAACCAAACCCTCTCTTAGCTGACAACTAACAACCATTTTGGGTAAATAGAAATGCTGCGTAAACGGACATTCATTCTTATTCTCGCAACACTCGCTTTAATCCTCGTCCTCGGTTTGGTTATTAGCCTCCCGTTGGACCTGCGGTTGCTTGTGCTGACCCCGAAAATTCTCAAGTATAGAGGGTTAATTCAGGAACACGCCGCGCAAGAAGCGTTGGACGCTCGATTGGTGTGCGCCTTGATTGTGCAGGAGTCCGGGTTTAACGAAAAGGCAAAAAGTGCGGTGGGTGCACTGGGGTTGACGCAATTGATGCCGACCACGGCGAAGGAACTTGGGGTCCAAGATCCGTTTGATGCGAATGAGAACATTGCGGGAGCGACGCGCCACCTACGGACGTTATACAACGCTTTCCGAGAAAGCCCGCACGAACATCAGCATCGGTTGGTGTTAGCGAGTTATAACGGGGGGCTCGGACGGATCCGCGATGCCCAAGCACTTGTCCGCTACCATGAGACAGGGGATCCCCTTCTCTGGGAACCCGTGAGTGTTACACTCAGTCAGCTGACGAAACAACACACCGCCATGCATGACGGGGTTTGGGAAGGCGGCAAACCACCCCACGGCTATTTTGAAGGTGCCAACCAGACACTGGCGCATGTAGAACGCGTGATGCACTACTACGCACGCATCCGTTTCTATGAGGGGTTGCTGTTTTTCCGCTGAAAACTAATGTTCCGGCACGCTTAAAATGATGGGTAGCTGCTTTGGCATCGAGCGAGGTAACCTTGCAGAAATCCGCAGAAATACCCAATCAATACGCAGAAATCCGCAGAAACACCCTATCAAAGACCCCAAGCAAAAACACCCCAAGCAAAAACCCCCTACGCGGAAATAATACCTGTCAAAATAACATTGACACAGCACTAAGTCCGATGAAAGATTTCATCTAACTGCTCGGTGCGGTACGCAAAGATTTTTTCTATATCCGGACGCACGAAAAATTTATTAACGAGTCCATCTCCCCAGACCGCATATTTGACCGTATCCCCTACAACAACACCGTCCTCCGTTTCATCAAAGGTATGTGTATGCTGCCAGAGCCGATACGGACCGCGACGTTGCGCATCCGCAAAGGTGTATGGAGGGTTCCACTCGGTAATCTCGCTCTGCCAACGAATCGGAATGCCTCGTAATTTCAACCGATAGTCGATACGCGTTCCGACGACCATTTCAATCGGCGCGGGGGTTAGGACTTCAAAACGGAGCCACGGCGGCGTAATCGTAGCGAGGTTATGTGCGTCAGAGAAAAAATCGAAGACTTCTGTCAGTGGCTTCTTAATTGTTTGTTGTGATTTAAAAAGGAAGGTCTTCATCGGATTCGTGTTCCAATTGTGCGAGGCGTTTGTCGAGCTCCTGCTGCTTCCGATCCAAGTTTAGGAGATATAGAACAAAGACTAACCAGATAACCAAATAGGCGGAGGCAAGATACTTGAGGCGTGTGCTTTGTGCCTTTTCGAGTTTCACAACGGACAGTTGCATGGCTTGGGCTAAGATATCTTCATCTACAGGAACTTCGGATTCCGAACTTGCTTCTTCAATAGCCTTCGCGACTTCGTCTGCTGTCAAGGTGACTGGGACTTGGGTCGCAAAGATGAATACACCTAAAATTACCAAAAAACTCACAAGAACCGCTATTTTCATTGAGATGCCTCCCCTAAGTATTTCTGCCGAACGATTTCGTAACGCGCTTCCGCCTTCTTCATCCGATACCGCACGATAAGCAGGAGAACAAACAGCATAATGAATGCCAGCAGTGCGACCATCCATGTCTGCCGCATCGTTGCTTCGAGATTCCATTTGGTGCCACGGTCTGGATGCAACCCGCCGTGCCAAATGTCTACGGCATAATAGACGATGGGGACGTCAATGTAGGCGATGATACCGAGGACGGCGGAATAAAGCCTGCGTTTGTCGCCTTCCAGCGCGGAACGGAGAATAAAATAACCGACGTACATGAGCCAAAGGACGAGTGTACTCGTGAGACGTGCTTCCCAATTCCACCATGTATTCCAAGCGTATCGCGCCCAGATCGGACCCGACAGCAACGCAATCGTGCAAAAGACGATACCCAATTCCGCCGCGGCGACTGCGAGAAGATCGTCGGTAGGTTTTCGTTGGATGAGGTATTTGATACTAAAGACGCAGTTAACACCGAAGGCGACAAAAACGGTGAGTGCAGCAGAGACGTGATAGTAGAAGATTTTTTGAACTTCGAGCATTGTGCCTTCAATGCGGGCATATCCGAAGACGAGATAGAGCGAGATAAAGATAAGGATCGCAGTGATAATACCTATAATTTTCATTTTTTAAACTATTAGACTCTTGGACTGCTCTCCATTATATTTGGGGCAGGTCTCTGGTTGGTTTCAACGAGGTCTATTGCTAAAACGCTATTTGAAGATAGCAAAAACCACTGCGTAATGTAATGGAGCAGTGCCCAGATGTTAATTATTTAAAGATCCCACAGTTCACTCCCCGTTAGAATTTCGGGTCCGTCTGAGAGGATCGCCACCGTATGTTCAAAAAGCGCGGATAACGTGCCATCAAGCGTTGAGACGCTCCAACCGTCTTCCAGTATCTGGACATCCGGCAGTCCAACGTTCACCATCGTTTCGATAGCGAGGACCATCCCCGGTCTCAGACGTAAACCGCGTCCAGCGACCCCCATACACGGGACCTCTGGTGCTTCATGGAGATTCCGCCCGATACCGTGTCCAGCGAAATTCTGGAGGACAGAGAATCCCGCGGACTCTGCACCGCCTTGTAGTTTAGAAGATATGTCGCCGATACGGTTTCCGGGTTTCGCTTCAGCAATCGCGTTGTAGAGAGAACTGCGTGTCACGTTAAGCAACTGTGCGGCTGGCGGTGAGATGTCTCCAACAGGGAAGGTGTATGCGTTATCGCCGTGGTATCCTTCGATGTTGACGGCTGTATCAATCCCGATAATGTCGCCTTCCTGCAGCACTTCCTTTTCGTCTGGAATCCCGTGAATGACAATGTCGTTAAGGGAGGTACATATCGTGGCGGGATAAGGCGCGTGCTCGGGGAGCTGGTAGCCTAAGAAGGAAGATGTAGCGTTAACTTCGACAATTGTATCCCGCGAGATGCGTTCCAAGTCGGCAGTCGATACACCCGGGGCGATTGCCTCTCCGATGCGCTTTAGCACCGTTGCTGCTGCCTTACCGCTCCGTTTCATCTTCTCAATTTCGAGCTTGTTTTTGATTCTAACTTTATCCATCGTGTATCTTCCCAATTAAGGTATGTGCTGTTGTGCTGTGAACGCGAACGTTGACGATATCTCCGATGTGACTGTCCGCTTTGGGGAATACAGTTGTCTTGAAACCGTCGGTTTTTCCGTGGTATCTATCCGCGTCGCGCCGGGATTCGCCTTCTACGAGCACTGCAACGGTGTCTCCGACAACAGCAGTGTTGAGGTCCGCAGATATGTTTTCTTGGAGTTCAATGATCTGTTTGAGGCGTTCTCCCTTTACTGTTTCAGGTACATCATCGGGTAAGGCTTTGTGTGCGAGTGTCCCCTCACGTTCGGAATACTTGAACATGAACGCTGAATCGTATCGGATATCTGCCATCATCTGATACGTCTCCATGAACTCTTCATCGGTTTCACCACAGAAACCGACAATAATATCGGTTGTGAGGGCAATATCAGGGACGCGTTCACGGAGTTTTGAGACGAGTGTCCGGTATTCCTCTGCTGTATAGGTGCGGCGCATCCGCTCAAGGACTTCGGTTGAACCCGACTGTAGAGGGAGGTGCAGATGCTTACAGACGGCTGGTGAATTCGCCATAGCATCAATCATGCTGTCCGTTGCGTCTGCGGGATGTGGCGAGGTAAATCGCACACGTTCCAATCCGTTCACTTCGCCGACGGTGTAGAGGAGCTCCCCAAAATCGGCACCATTATCTCGATAGGAGTTGACGGTCTGCCCAAGAAGGACGACCTCTTTGAACCCCTGATCAACGAGCTTTTCGACATCTTCAACGAGGCGTTTTAGGGGCAGGCTGCGTTCTCTACCGCGAACGAAGGGGACGATACAGAAGGTGCACATCTTATCGCAGCCCCGTTGAATCGTGAGCCATGCCCGAATTCCCTCTTTTCGGATGGGCGCGATGTCGGCGTAATCCTCGTTTTTGTCCAATCGTAACCCAACAAACGGATCGCGATCCGTCAAAGAGACATGCGATTCGACATCGCGTGCCAGAGAATCCAAAGCCGTCGGCAGATTCCGATACGCGTCCGGTCCCATGACGAGATCGACATAAGGGGCAGCCTCCAAGAGACGGTCTTGGAGGTGTTGCGCCATACACCCACAGACCCCAATAATGAGTTCTGGGTCGCGACGTTTCCGATGGTTCAGATGCTTCAACCGATTAATAACTTTCGTCTCGGCGTTTTCCCGTATCGCGCAGGTGTTGATGAGGACGACATCCGCATCGTCGAGGTGTGGAACCGTCTGGTGTCCACTTCGCGCTAAGATACCTGCCATCAGTTCGCTGTCGCTGACGTTCATCTGGCACCCATAGGTTTCGATGTAAACGCGACGGGCGTGTGTTGGGATGGCATGAGAAGTCCTTGCGTCTTGCGGGACCTGCGGCGGTGGATGCGGTGCGTCTGCGATTTCGTTTTTATTGTAGAGTGGGAAAAGCCTATCGTTTTTCATAGATTTCCTGGGGCTGGAGACGATTGTCAATCCGATCTATGTCGCGTAGCTATATGGATTTGCAAAATGCTCCAAGTTTCTATCCTTTTTATATCGAACGCGCCGCATTATATCGACTCACCCAATATAATCTTGATGGTATTTCCAGACATCGACTGTAAAGAGATCGCCTATATAGGCGAGAACACGGTATTTTAGCGTGCGTGTCAGTCCGACGTTCACTTTGAACGGAACTGCCTGTGCGAAGAGGTACCCAAACGATGCGTCCTCCGCGAGAAACGTTGTTTCACCGTTTGTTGGATGCGGAAAGATAGCGACACCTACAGAACTCTGTTCAGCAGCGGTGATGCCGGAGAGCGTTCCCCATACCGACCGATTCCCATTTACTTCCGATTCGCCGAGACGTCCGTTTGCATCAGCGGCTTTACGGTACTCCATCTCAACTGTCCGACATCCAAGTCCGATGTTCCCCGCGAATTCAAGCGAAGCCGTAGGTGCGTACAACGCGATGGCGATGTCCAGCACTTGAACTTCAGTTTGAGGTGGATGGACATCCGTGGCGCAAGTTTCTACGAGCAGCGGTTCCGACGCGTTCCATGTCGTTACGATTGTGAAATCTTCCGAGACGTCTCCGTTCGAGGGTTCTCTTTCACGAGTCAGTGTGTTCGGGTCGAGTTGCTCGCCGTTGACAGTTCCCAGTGTGAAACAGATCCCTGGTGAATAGGGTCCTTGCGTGTGTTCCCCCTCGGTGACGACCCGTCCATCCGGTGCATAGAGCGGATGAAAATACGGAGGAGTTTCAGGATCGCCGTAACAGTAAGTGAGTATCGGTGCGCTGTCTTTTGTAATGGATAATTCGTTTTTATTAATTTCGTGTATCATATTCTTTTATGTTCTTTTATGAAATTATACCACGCGTTTTCAGATAATGCAAGCGCGATTTAGAGGTCGGCTATCAGTAATCAGGTGTCAGTCATTGGCATAGCGGGTGCACGGTTCGTAGTAGTGCGATTTATCGCACGTCCTAATGCTGTGATAACGGGCAATGAATTGTCCTACTACAAACGGATCTGATTGGGCTGGTTATCTGGCTCTAAAATGAGGTATAATTTGTACAGAAAACGACACAAAGGGAGATTTTTATATATGGCCCCTATTATTGGAATTACATGTAAGAAAATTGGTGATATGGACAACTATATCAAGGCAATTGAAAATCATGGTGGCGAGCCGCGCCTATTTGCCTCACTTGCAAAGCCTATCGCCAACCACCGCAAGGCTATTTCCGAATATCTTTCAGAAATTGATGCACTCCTGCTGCCGGGTGGTGGGGATATTGATCCGACCCACTTTTTTGAGAAACGACATCCTGCCGTTGAAGGTGTCAGTCGCTCGCGTGATGCTTTAGAGATATGGTTATGCCAGGATGCCCTAAAAGCCAACATGCCTGTTTTAGGGGTATGTCGCGGCATTCAGATTATGAGCGTTGCAATGCGTGGAAGTCTGCATCAAGATATTCCTTCACAATTTACAGATCCTTTAACTCATAAAATAATCATAAATGCAAACGATTCTTGGCATAATATCACGATTCAACAGGGCAGTCGACTAAATGAAATAACAGGTAATCGCGTCGTTGAAGTTAATTCAAGACATCACCAAGCCGTCAAAGTCATCGGCGATGGGTTTACCGTAACTGCCCAATCAGAAGATGGAATCATTGAAGCGATAGAGGATAGATCAAAACGGTTTGCGCTTGGTGTGCAATACCATCCAGAGCGGATGTTCAAAGAATCCGGTTCTTGGAAACTTAAGGAACATGCGGAGAGTTTATTTGAAGCGTTTATTGAGGCGGCTTCCGAACGATAATCAGCTGTCAGGAAGGCGAGGTTAGGAAATCTCGCCATTGGAGGATAGGAAAGGTCTTCTAAAAATTGGCGACTAAGGAGACGCGGTGGGTTAATCCGAGAACGCCGAACGGGATGAGCGCATAGTCGATTTGGAAGCGGAGGAACGTCAACCCAAAACCGCCTCTGAGTCCAGAAATCGCGCCTAAATCGTTACCGCCGATTTTGTATTTATAGCCGGTGCGGAGGTGTAAAACATTACCGATCGTGTAGCCTGCCCCGACCCCGATGGCAATATCGTTATCGGAAGGACGAATGATGTCTGTCGTGAGGAGGAGTGCGTCATGCCAGAGCCTGTAAGCCACGCCTATTCTGAAGGTAAAGGGTAACCCGAACGCTTCCTCTATGAACTGCACTCGGGGTCCGACGTGCTGTGCATTGAACCCCAATGCGAGCGGTATCTCAGGAAAGTTATAGAGTCCACCGAGATCGAAAGCGATACCCGTTCCGCTTTCGTCAGCGATCTGCTCACGCAGGAATTTCGCATTCGCCCCGAAAGCGAGTGAGCTGCCAAAACCGCGGGCATACGAGAGAATCAGTGCCAGATCATAAGGACGGAAAATCGTGGTTTCATTGCCATCCCGATCCCGTCCCTGCAATTCCCCGAAAGACAAGAAACTCGCGCTTGCGCCAAACGTGCCTGCGCCTTTAAGCGGAAGTGCGAACCCGACGAATTCGTGGTTAATATCGGCGAACCATTCATTGTGCATGAGTGCGAGTTGCGGCTGTTGGAGTCTTGCGAGACCTGCGGGGTTCCAATACGAGGCGTAAAGGTCATCGGCCGCTGCGACTTGGGATTCCCCCATGCTCATCGCCTCTGCGCCGACACCGATTTTGAGGAAGGTCATGGCGCGGGTGCCAGCGTTTTCGTGGATATCCGTATTATTCGCGGCTACTGGTATGCACACGAAGATGAGAGCTATGATAAGCGTGTATGTAAAGCATCGGTCCATAAAATATTTCCACGCAAGGCAACATGAGTTTACAAGGTGTTCTCTACTAATTTTTTCAAGAAAATCTGTGCTGCGTTTCAATTTAGTATATCACACTGCGGTGTGGAAGTCAAGAGTAGGATTATCAGGGATGTGTAAATATTTCTGCTTCGCAGTGAGAGTGGTCTGAATCGCGGATTATCGCGAATGACGCGGGTTTCACGGATTTTAAGCGTTTTTTTTATTATTAGGACTTACGCGCAATGCTCTAAGGGGCAGTTCAGAAATCGCACTTATCAGACCAGACGTTCCCAGCGCGTTAATCTTCTTGCTCTGGAATTGTGAACCCAAACAAGCCATGCCGATACACAACCACGAGCTGTCCTCCAATCTGCGTATAGAGAATATATTTGTCAAAATGCAGGATACATCCATTCAAAACATGCCCTGTCCGTGTGACAAGGTTGACGTTAGATTTATCTTGCTGCGCCTGCTGAAGAACTTCGTCATCAACATGGAACCGTTCGTTCGAGTCCTCAAGCGGTTGAAGGTTTTGTGCTTTCACGGATGTCCTGATTTTCACGTAGGGTTTCACATCCGGCATCTTCTCTTTTGGAAATGCAAATAAGATATGAAGTTTGGCTATCTGAATCCTTTCACGGTCGGGATCAACGCCCCTGATTAGATAAGGCTTCGTTTTAATTTTCGATAGATCCTTTATGCCTGTATACGTAATAAAACGAACGGGTTGTTCGAAATATTCGCTGAAGAGCGGGTTTATTTCCCAATTGTCGCTCTGTTTCTTGAAGGCTTGTATCAACGCTTCAAGTCGCTCAATTGTCTCAGAGGGATTTGCACACATGTTCTTGTTTTCCTTTTGGTTCTTCTTAACTGGATGACAACTTGAGTATACCGCTGATGATACTATATCGGTGCGGTTAGAAACCGCACCTACCGCGGTTGAAGTTGAACGAGGTTAGGAGGAAAATCCGTAGAGATACCCAAGCAAAAACGCCTCGCCAGCGGCACGTCTATTGGGGCACCTTAATTCGTTAAGTTCACTACAAGGCTCACGCCGGTCGCAAGGATATAAACGATGGTACTGACGAGATTCCAATTAATCTCAAATTTCTTCTTTACCTCTAAAACGTCGCCCGGATAGAGTAAAATCGGTTGTGCCTCACTTTCAATGACATCAAATGTAAATAGCACTTCCTGACTCGTTCCATCGCGACGGTGAATGCGGATTTCCTCACGGTTCGCTGATGCATCAAACCCACCACTGAGCGCGATGGCTCGCGCGATTGTCAACGGTCCGCGAACCCGTTGGGCACCCGGTTCACGAACATAGCCGATCACATAGATAGGATCGACTTTGAAGACGTTCGGCACAAACAACACGTCACCGTCTGACAAAGAAGGAAGCGGCGCATCGTTCGGGGTGGATTTCCAGAACTGCTCGGCGAGGTTGAACTCGGACAGACTCCCGTTCTTCTCGACTCGAACAATGGCGGTTAGGTCTGCCTCTTGGGTGGGACCGCCCGCGCGAGCGAGTGCCTCTTTAAGGCTAATTTGTCCTCGAATAAAAAGTTTGCTGGGAGTCTGGACCTGTCCTTGGACTTCAACGACACTGAGAGGCATCACGAACACGAGATCGTTGACGCTGACGCGGATATCGCGGTAAGGGCGGGTCGGTGAAAGGTCGTAGATTTCGACCTTCTCTGGTATGTCGGTCCGGATTAATTGGACGACTTGGTGATCGGCATTCTCTGCCAGACCGCCCGCGAGTGTGATGGCACGGTATAAACCGATATCGGTTTCTGAGGAAATGGGGTAGCGTCCGGGAAGTTTGACTGCCCCGCCGACGAAAACGCCGTTCTCTTGTAGCACCGGTGAGACCATGACGACGGGATTCCTGATAAGCCCCTCTGAGATGAGGAACTCGCCGATCTGTTGGTTGACTGTCTCGACTGTCTGTCCAGCAACGTCAAGATCGCCACCGAAGTAACTAATTCTGCCGTCTTCGCGGACCTGTGCGGAGTGTGTATACTCAGGTTGTCCGACTACCGCGATCAGAAGGGTATCGCCTTTTTTGATACGGTAGACCTCGCTGAAGAGAGGGATCGTCACGATGAGAAACAGTAAAATCGTGTGCGCTTGCAGGCACCGGAACGTCCAATGGGATACATGCAAGCGTCGCAAAAAGTAGATCATAGCATTTTTTTTGAGTATTGGCTATCTGTTCACGTCGTATGGACGCAATTGTTACGGCACACGGCGTGTGCCTACTACTTTGTCAATCTGAGGTATCACTGTTGACAACGAAGGAAAGCTGCTCCTCTGTTGAATTAATCCGTTTGAAAGTACCAAACCTTCGGTTGGGTCGGCTCCGCCAATGCTCCCTGACGTAACTACCGTTACGTCGACGATGTCCTCTTACATGCACCTTATTAGCCATGCGACTGTGAGATTTGTGGGATTTCGCTTCTTTAAAGAGGTAGAGTTGATCGGCTTTCATGACAACCTGCCTGCGGATTTTAACGGTCTTGTAATGAATCGAAATAGGTTTTAAGGCACTCTCGTGCTTGTGGCAGTAAATTCGCCGGCACAAGGAGATCGCCCCATTCGGATTGCCAGATATTGCCTTTCACGCCACCATAATTAGGGGCTTCATGACAGCGGAGGCGAGCAGGGATACCGTCCTCTTCCAAGACACCTTGGAGGATATTTCCCGCTAATTCATTCGGGACAGATTCAAGCGTGTCCCAGTCCCCATATTCCGTAACCTCGGTTTGTATGGATTGCGGCACGAGCGTTACGTGACAATCCGAACACATCGATACTTCTAACTTATATTCAGCATTGCATTGTGGACAGAATGGCATCGTTTTGCCTCCCGTGTGGATAGGGTGAGGTTGAAACCTGACCCTTAAAAGCGTATAAGGGTTTGTAAAGCGTGGTGCCTTGCCACGGTGCTGTTTTTTGCAGAGGGTTGGGAACGGGGATACGTTATTACACTTAACTTAATTCCCTTATAATACCATACGCGCGAAAATTTGTCAAGAGAAAAAAATTTCAGAATTGCCAGAGGCGGAGTGCGGTTTTTCCTAACACCCACTCCCGGTCTTCGGGTGTGAAGAAATCCATCTCATCACGCACGACCGATAAAGTCTCTGAATAACTGGCGCGCTTGAGACAGACGGGCCAATCTGTTCCCCACATCAGCCGTGAACCTCCGAATGCCTGATATACTTTCTTAACCTGTTCAAAGGTATCCGCCCACGGGTACCCTGTCTTTGATATCGACCATGTGTGGCTAATTTTGACGTAGACGCGAGGAAACCGTGCGAGGTTCAGCAGCAATTCAAGTTTATCAGGTGCGTCCGGCGAGCAGTCTGCCATGTGGTCTATGACGACATCAAGGTCCGGGTGCTGTTCCAAAAGTGGCACGAGATCTGTCAATCTCTCCGCTCCTGTGAGAATCAGCATCGGGACACCGAGGGTTTCCGCACGACGGAAGATCGGTGGCATCAACGGTCCCGCAAACCAGTCGCCTGCCTCACCCACAGAAGGACTGAGCCGCACCCCGTGGAAACCGTCCTCCTCCGTCCAACGGCTGAGGTGGTCGGGGGCATCCGGATCTTCGGGATTGATTCGGCAGACACCCATGAATTTATCGGGATACCTTTTCATTGCGTCTGCGGCATAACTGTTATCCCAGCGGTAATGGATGACTTGAACGAGAACAGTTTTCTCTACACCGTTCGCCGCCATCAATTCCAGTAGCATCTCTGCCGTTGCATCTTCTTCAGGTGGACTCGTTGTCTCTGGTGCCCATGGGAATTGGGGATCATTTTTCCAAACGTGAACATGTGGATCGATAATTCTCATATTATTATTGCTCCTTCGGTTTCATCAAGAACCCGGACGTGCCTAAAGGTAAACAGTAAAGTAGGATTAGAATGTGCAAACTGAATCCAGTAACAGTGGCAACCTCTATAGAGGTGCCGAAGTGGTTTAGCAACCAGACGAACGGGAATTCCGTTGTTCCGAAATTACCGACGGTTTGAACGGGTAGTAGGTTGAAAACGTTGGTAAATGCAAGCGCGAACAGCACCTCGGTCATCGGAATGTCAACGCCCATCTCGGTGACGAGGTAACATTGGAATCCAAAACGGATTGCGAGACACAGGACGGAATATAGCCAAACCTCTAAAAACCGCCGATGTGATCGGAACCTCGTTAGTTCCCAAAGCACTGCCAAAACTTTATCGACTGTCCACGAAACCGATCGTTTTTCAAGTGCCAATAGAGGCTTCGCACACCGTTCTGCGAATCTCATACAGGCATGCGGTGCAGCGTAGACAAAAACCACTACAGCGACCAAGCCACCTCCCATCAAAAGCGGTATGAGATAGAGAACCGTGCCAGAAAACGTGTCTTGAAGCGCAGCGCGCAGGAGCCACGCCGTAGCGACCACCAGGCACATCAGCAGGACCAAATCTATCAGGCTTGCTACCAGCAGCGAAGCGACTCCCTGCGTTGCATCCACCTTCTGACGGCGTTGCATCAGATAGACATAAGACACATCGCCTGTCCGCATCGGGAGGATATTGCCCCAAAAGGTGTGCATCGCCAAAATTGGGAAGACCTGATGGACACCACTCTCAAGATTAAGCAGTGCCCGGAAGCGGAAGGCTTTCGCTAAGACTAACACGCAATAGCAGCCAAACCCGATGCAGAGCGCCTTGATTGACAATCGGCTCAGGGTTTTGGGTATTTCTTGAATGTCGATCTCTTTTAAAAGGAAGTATGCTATAACGACTGCTAAGACCGTCGGTAAACCAATTTTGGTAACCCGTTGAATTTGCTTTTTGTCCAAAGGCGCGCTCGCTGTGTGTATTGTGAATGTTTCTGTTTAAAGGATTCGTATCATGGTATATGTGAGGGATTTAATTGTCAAGAAGAAATGGCTATCTCGGGTTGACAAAGCCACCACATAGAAAAAAAGATTTGCTTTTTAGGCGGATGTATTCTACAATACACATCACCTAAATCTTCATAGAAAAGCGGTATCTATTTCGCCTCATGGAAAACCCTCAAAATCCTTCTAAAGTGTCTTCTCGGAAACAGTTCTATTTTCTGACGTTATCCCATACCGTTCTTGACTCCTATGCGACCCTCTTGTCCCATCTGCAACCTCGCCTACTGACAAAGTTAGCGACATCCGCTGCAACACGGAACAGTTTAGCCGGCAACTTCATCTTGATCTATAGCGTTTTTAGTTCGCTTGGACAGATCCTCTTCGGATGGTTATCGGATCGGGTACGGACGGTCCACTTCCTGACGTTTGGTGTCGGTTTGACCGCAATCGGTTTAAGTCTCCTGTGGGTCGCCCCGTCCTCTCGTGTCGTCTATCTGTTATTAACGATTGGGGGCTTAGGTGTTGCGTCTTTCCATCCACAAGCGACGACTTATGCGGGTGCGCTTGCTGGAGAGGGTAGAGGTATGGGGATCTCCATTTTTCTCACAGGCGGCAACATCGGTCGAGCACTCGGTCCGTTGGTGCTGATGTTTATTCCATACCGTTTCGGCTTGGAATACTTAGTCTGGGAAATGATACCCGGCGTGCTTGTAGCCTTGTTAGTGCCGAAAGTCCTGAAATTCGAGAAGTCGCTGGATCTGACCGTCACGCCGCGCGGAAGGTTAGACGAGGGACCGCTACCGCAAGAATCCTTTTGGACTGTCGCAGGTCCACACCTTTTACCCCTCAGTGTGCTATTTATTATCGCGGCGTTCCGAACCGTCACTGCAGTTGGGTTGGAAAACTTCTTATCTATCTATCTGGATGACCAAAATTATTCAGACCAAGCACGTTCGCTCGTGATTGCACTCTTCATCTTTGCTGGTTCTATGGGTATTATGTCGAGTGGGTGGCTTATCACCCGAGTAAACACCTACCTTTTGTTGTTGGTCTCACTTCTCGGATCGCCACCGCTTCTCTATGCCTCACTACACACTGAGGGTCCGAGTTTCCTTGTGCTCCTTTTTTTGGGCAACGTGGTGCTCTCAAGTTCAATGACGGTTAACATCATCTTAGCACAAATGATCCTACGCGGGCATGAAAACATTGCATCGAGTTTTATGATGGGTGCGGCATGGGGTGTCGGTGGATTATTAAATAAAGTCGTCGGTGTTTGGGCGGATCAATACGGTTTGCCTATCGTGCTCGATGGGTTAGTGATGATTCCGGTCGTCTTGGCGCCGCTTCTGATTCTGCTACGCGATCAACCGAACTTGTCAAGACCGAACGTTTAGAACTTCACATCAAAAATTCCATAACAGACTCAGGAAGTGTGTGCTGATTAGATCGCCGAGGAGGAGGGCGTAATCGAGTCGAAATTGGCGGACCTGGATGCCGATTCCACTTGTAATGCGGTCATCCCGGTACCCGACACGGAGTGCCAACGGTTCGCTGATACGATATTCTATGCCGATATGCGATTGTCCGCCGTAACGCTGTTGCCACTGATAGGAAACAATCATCTCTCGGTTGAAAAGGTGATGGTTCGTATAGGCGACTCCCACATTCCAATTCGCCGGAATTGATTCTTTCGGGGCAGACACAGTGTTCCACGTTAAAGTCGTTTTTGAGATATCCTGAAGATTAAATCCAAAGGCGAGACTGCCGAAGTCCTCTAAATTGAAAAGCGCGTTGAAATCAGGCAAACGGACGAGGAATCCAGCATCAAAGCCGTATCCCCAACTCCCATAGTTATAGGCATCAAGTTCACCTCCGTCCAAGCGCTGCGTAATCAGTTTTGTGTTTACACCACACATAAACTCCGGTGGCAGTGAATCCCTTCCAAAATTATCCCACCACGACTGACTCACGACCCAACGCGTCGCAAGCGTCAAAATATAGGCGTTTTCACTGTCGTTTAGGTAGCCTGCTGGAATGAAATCGGATTCTCTGGGCCGGTTTTTCGCGAGGTTTCGTCGTGCCTCTGGCGTGATATTGGGATCGAACGCTGGAATGAGTGGATAGATAGGAATATCGTCTACCCCGGCGCGAAGCCATGACAGCCCGAGCTTGAGTCTTGATAGGACTTGTGTTGTGCCACTGATATAGTTGAATGCACCCAATCCGGAACGCCGTGCGGCATGCATGAGACAGAATTGATAATTATCGCGGATCCCTGCGATGCCAGCGGGATTCCAATAGGTAGCGGTTACATCATCGGCGATGCTCACGTAGGCACCGCCCAATCCGAGGGCTCTGCCGCCAACGCCATTTGTCAAAAAATCTCCGGTGTAGTTTTCGGCAGAGACAGGTAAAATAGCAATCCCTATCCATCCGATTAACACTACAACAAAACGGATAATATCTGCGGTATTCAGTTTTCGTTGTCGCAATTTAATCAATTGATTTTGTTTTCCTTGGAACTATTATGCTTTGTAAACAGCGGACCCACGAAGTGTGCCTACGACCTTGCTACTCAATAGGATCTACAGGACGTTTATCACCGCTCACCCGGTTCAAATCGAATGCATTCCAATAATACTGATATTCCGTGGAAGCCCAATCCTTGTAAATTTCGTCCCATGCCATCCGATTGAAGTGTGGTAAAAGCGATCCGTCAGTGACAGGCTTGGAGTTTCCCTGATAGCGATAATCCACCGAGAGACGTATCCGATCCGAGGTCTGATTCGGCATCGCTTTGTGGACGGCGTGGCTGTGAAAGAAAAGGGCATCGCCGATCTCGTAATCACCGCCGACCCAGTAGAAACCCTTCGCTTCCAAAGGTGCCGTATCAATACCGAGTCCACCTGCGCCGAATGCTGGTTTGACGGGATAAATCCCTCCTTGATGCGAACCAGAGAGGACTGACAATCCACCCAACGCCTCTGGACAGGGACCAAGTGGTATCCAGCCGGTATAGGTTTCCTCTGTCCCTCGGATGTGGATGAAATCTTGATGTGCAGGCGTCGTGTATTTTGTGTTCTCCGGGAACATAATTCTTCCAATATTCCGCGGATGCACGAGCGTCTTTTCACCGAAGAGTTTGTCGCACACGTCTATGATCGCCGGATGGTGCGCGAACGCGTGGAAGGATTCCAAGCTCTGGAACTCATCCAAAACGGGCCAATAGCCATCATCGCCTTCCATGAAGGGACCCCCGATGCGGATACCGTCCATCAGGGCATCTCCACCTTTTGCCCAGCCGTGACGATGGCAGATCTCCAAGAAATCTTGACGCAATTCGTAGATAGCATCGGCATCAATCAAGCCACGAAAAAAGAGGTAACCGTCCTGCTGTGCGCGTTCTCGGAGTTTTTCAGGGTGATCTAAGAGTTCATTTGAAACAAAAAAGGGTTCGATTCTTGCCATAACGTGCTCCTTGCTTACGAACGCCGTGGTGTTTTAATATTCGGACATGTTAAAGATATTATACCAACAAAAAGCAGAGGTGTCAATTGTGTTGTTAGTTATCGCTTCTCAGTTTTTAGTTGTCAACGTTCAATGGCACTTACGATTACCTGTTTTCACACCTTTCGTTGCGAATTGTGTCGTTTTTCTTCAAGGAAAGATGTGGGGAACAGTCAGGATTCGGAGATTTCCTCCCACAGACAACCTACTGTCCTAATATTTTTGCCCGCAATTTCGGAAATATGATACAATTCGGAAACACATATAGCAGAAAACGAAAAGCAAACTGCGTAAGCGAAAGTATATCCATTGAGGAGGCACCTCATGCTCAGTATCAAACATCTCGAAGCGATTCCGTTGAACGTGCCATTTTATCACGAACGGGTCAGCCGACACATGCACCGTGCCTTGACACACGGCGAGCGTGTCTACGTTTACCGCGTCGAACTCAGTAACGGCGTTATCGGATACGGTGAGAATCTATCAGATGAATCGGCGAACATTGAACAGGTGATCGGACAGAACGCGTTTGCATGTATGAACGATGATAGCATCGGGTTTGGCATCCAGATGTCGCTTTTTGATGCAGTCGGTAAATCCGTAGATGTGCCTGTTTATCAACTCATCGGACCGAAGGTTCGTGAGAGGTGTCCGATTTCCTGGTGGGACATCGATATGCCCCCGGAAGACTGGGTTGCGGAAGTCCAAGAATCGGTGAAACGGGGTTACACGTCTGCGAAACTGAAAGCGCGTCCGTGGCGGGACATCTTCGCGCAGGTGGAGGCTGTCGGGAACGCCGTGCCAGCAGACTATCGGCTTGATATCGATTTCAACGGGTTTCTGCGGACTGCGGATGACGCCATCCCCGTGTTGCAACGATTAGATGAACACCCGAACGTCGCTATATACGAGAGTCCTTACTATCTCGGCACCGACGTAGCGGGTGCAGCGAGGTTGCAAACGGCTGTCCAGAAGCGGATCGTCGAGCATTTCAACGAATCGTGTTTGCATACGCGCTGTTGCGGCGGGTTTGTTGTCGGCGGTGGTGTGAACTCGCTCCTGCGGACAAACGCCCTCTGTGCGTCCTTTGAACAGCCTTACTGGCTCCAGATGGTCGGCACAGGTATCACAACGGCGTATTCGGTGCATCTCGGTGCAGTGTTATCGCAAGCGGAATTGCCAGCGATTACGTGTCACGAGTTGTGGGAATCGGACCTGCTCGAAACGCGGTTGGCAGTGGTTGATGGGACGATACAGGTTTCGGATGCACCGGGTTTGGGAATTACGGTAGATGAAATGGCACTCTCGACGTATCGCGTCGATGCAGCGACGCCGACCCCGCAGCAACTTTTCCGTGAAAGTGAATATACCTGTAGGGTGCATATCCCGAACAGCAGCGGCGGCGAGATGGTTCACGATTTCCGTGATGAGGCTGTCTATTATCCTGCATTCAGTGAGGGGGAGTATCCGGGGTTCGTGCCCGGGGTTTGGATGGAAGTGGTTTGATGTTTTGCTGAATATAATGCTGATAAATCGGGTTGGCGATTTCACACATTCTATTAGGACCTTTTACAATAACTCCATAAGTTACGAGTTCATTCATGATTTCATTGTCTATATTGAAAGGCAAGCCTGTCTTATAAGACATGATTCGCATAAGCAGACTTTCAAATCGACGATCCCTGCGGATATTCGTAAGCAGATGCTCAATGTTAATGTTCCGTTCACGAAGGAGCTGCCGATGCGCCTTAGAAAAGTCAGCCATCGTAATCGGCTCACTTTTAAGAATATCCAGTTCCTCGGTGAGGATTTGCGCACACCGATTGACGAGAAAAGGTTGTCCAGCCGTCTGTTTGTGAATAGCGGTGATAACTTCAGGCACGAAAGTTTGTCCTACTTCGTTGGTGTATTGATCGAGGAGTTCTTGGACTTGCGCGAGTGTGAAGTTGGGCAAGTGAAACTCGTCTTGGATATTGAAAGGGGAGATTGACCGGTCGTAGTTTAGCTGCGTGATGTTTTTAACCCCAACAATACCGATACTATAAGGACATCGGCGTTTTGAGTCGTCGAGGTAAATGTAGCGCAGTGAATGAAGGAAACCGCGAACGGCTTCTGGCGGAATGGCATCAAACTCGTCAATGATAAGGATAACCTTCTGCTCATCATCAGGGTATGTCAGAAAACCAGTAAGTTGTTGAAAGAAATTTCTCATTGAAGCATGGTCTGTTATCTCAATATTTGTCAAAAATTGCGCCAAAACCTTAGGAGGCACGCTCCCACGTGTTTGGAACACGGACGCAATTGCCCGGCGAATATCCTCGTAAAGATAGCCGTAAAAAGCAGCAGGTGTTAAGTCAACATACGCCTCAAAATTCAGTTGGATTGGAAAATATTCTTTGGCTGTGAGGGCATTCATAGCAGCCCGGAAAAAGGTAGTTTTACCTGTTTGGCGAGGTGCGAAGAGGACAATGTATTTACCTTTTTTCACTCTGTCGATAAAATCCGAAAGTTCCTCGTCGCGACTCACAACGTAGTTTACCTCAGGATTTACAGGACCTTGGGTTCCGAATGTTCTCATTTTTTTCTCTTGTTGCTAACATACTCAGACGTTTTTAGGGTCTTCAGCAAAATAATCGGAATCTACGCGTTTGATTTCGTAAGTATCCACGATGGAAACCCCTACGTTGTGATTGATCATATACCGAGCGAGTTCACTGCCATTGATAAGAATAACCCTCTTAGAACTTCTTTCCGCAAACTGTTTAGCGGCTGGGTTAAAATCTGATGTGGTAATGAAAATTCCTTCCCGGACCCCTTCGCCGTCCAATGCTCCCACAAAGTCTCGAACTGGTGGTGCTCCAACATTTCCTTCCCACCGTTTTGCTTGAACGTAAACGACATTCAGACCAAGCGGATCCGCTTTAATAATACCATCAATTCCACCATCACCACTGCGTCCAACGGCTTGGGCATCTTCGTGTGAACCCCCGTATCCCATTTTGACGAGCAGGTCAATAACAAGTTTTTCAAAAAAAGCAGGGGAGTTTTCGCTAATCTTCTGGAGTAATTCTACTGCCAATTCTTTTCTGATTTGCTGGTAATTTTCTTCAATGGATTTTTCGGGAACACGACCGGGATCAGGATTTAAATCAGGTTTGACAGGCACTATAGGTATGTTTTCAGCGAGCACATAAGGCGTCCCTCTTCCTCCTGGCTGTTCTAATGTTCCTTCTTTAAGAAGTTCTCGAAAAGCATCGAAAACCAACACATCACCCCAAACAGTCTCTTTGGAATTCGCTTCCACGTGCGACTTATATTTGGCATTTACCTGTTCATCAGAGAGTTGAAACTGCTTTGCTAATATAGCTGCTACGTCTCTATACCTAAAACCTTCAGGTGGAAAATCAAGCTGAGGGACGGTTCTTTTTATCTCAGCGCGTGCTGGCAGTTGTATCTCATATACCTGTTTTGTAACCGGGTCACAAACCTTTCTTATCACAGTTTGCATAAAAATCTCCTTTGAACTCAGAAATGTCCTTAAACTATAACTGTACTTAAACTATAACACATTCAACCTATTTGTCAAGGAATACGTCGGGATTCGGAGAGCCCTCCTACATGCGGAATAGTTTATTATGAGTCGTAGGTTGGGTTGAACGCAGCTGAGGGGTCAGATATGCGGGCTCCAAATATCGCCCAGGTCCAACGTGCTATTATATACACCAAGGACGTAGTGAAACCCAACTTCACACCGTTATAATATTGGGAGCTTGAAAACAAAAGCGTTGGGTTTCACTCGGTATCTGTTCGACGTAGAATGTGTTTGGAGGATTCATTCTCTACAATTTTTCACAGTTTTGATGGAATCCCTTCAACCCAACCTACGATACTACAAAACGATTCCAAATCACACTCATCGGAACTGATACATTTCCTGTATTACGTCAAGAATGTCTGGGGCATCAATGAGAAAGATGCTTTCTGCACGTTCTATGAGTTCGTCGGGGATACCGTGCAATGCCTCGGCAATCGGACCAGCAATGGCAGCTAATGTATCGGAATCGCCACCGAGGGAGATGGCGTTACGGATTGCGTCTTCATAACTCATGGACTCCAGCGCGCACGTTATCGCCTGTGAGACAGAACCTTGACAGGTTACGTCGAAGAAATAGGAGGGGCGGATGTCGTCCACTGTCCGAGTCAGATCATAACCGTATTCGGAGGCGATAGCCTGTCGGATATAATCAGGACCCTCGCCTTGAAATGCCAGATAGATGGCGTGTGTCGTTGCGCGGGCACCTTTCATGCCTTCTGGGTGGTTATGGGTGATCTCGGTTACTGTGTCAGAAGCGGAGAGTGCGGCACCGAGATCGTCGCGGTTCAGAAATGCCGCTGGAGAGACACGCATCGCCGCTCCGTTTCCGTAACTGCCGTAGGGTTCGGGTGGATCATCATGGATCCACCTACTAAAGTTTCCACCGTAACCGCGATGTGGGTGCCGACGACACCATGCCTGCAGCGTCTCCGTTGGAGGTAGGTCGTGTAACAGAATATCGGCGACAGCGACCGTGCAAACTGTGTCGTCTGTGAAGCAGCAGGAACCAACGAGGAAAGGGAAATCCTTGGTTTTGATTGGGCTCGCTTCATAGATAGAACCGGCGATGTCACCTATAATCGCACCTAACATGCTATCTCCTTTAATTCTAACCGGATGTTCACAGCGATTATACCCTATTTGAACGGATCCGTCAAACTTACTCATAGATAAAAAAAGAGCCATAGTTTTAAACTATGGCTCAGATGAATGTGTTATGATATATGAATTGGTTTTATATTTGGAAGATATATTTGTCTATCTGATTACGGATTCATCTTGAGGTCTGCCCACGTCACAGCGAGTTTTCCCTCCGGTTCTACAGCGAGAAATTCATCATGCAGCGTAGCAGCATAGAACAACAGATTTTCAATGAACGGGAGGTTCATATCGACCTGTCCCTGATTTTCATTTTGCATCGCCGTGATGATATACGCGCCATTACCGTGATAGAGGAGTGCGACAATGAGATGATTCCCGACCGTTGCGAGTGGAATATACGCCGGATCGGCGTTGTGCCACTTATCGTTCGTCCGAATCACTTTTATCTTGTTTGGCTCGGTGAACAGCGTTCCAATTTCCGGTGCTTTTGTCAGTTCAAAATTCTCTGTGCCACCCGTTTCATCGCCGTTTAGTGGTTTCGGCAGCCAAGGGGTCGGACACCCGACGGCATCATCGTGGTCCTGCTCAACGTTAATGCAGACGCCACCGTTCTCAACAAACGCTAAGACGGCATCCGCACCCTGATCCGTGAAACGCCAGCCACCTTCGCAAATCTCACCCTGTCCAAGCCAGAGAATATCAAAGTCGGCAGCATCTGCTTTGGCGAGTTTTGGGTCCTGTGTAATCTCATAATCGAAGGTAAAACCCTGAATTTTTTTAACATTTTTACTGATCGTTGGTGCTTCAACGTTGGTTGTGTTGTTCCCCAATATTAGCACCTTTTTCGGTGTTGCTGCTATTGGTGTAGCCGTGAACATCACGACAGTCAAAAGAAAACATAACGCACCCAGCGAAAGGGTATGAAATTGACGCGTTGTTTTAACCTTTTTCATTTCTTGAGTAGCTCCTTTTAATGCGATATAAACCTCTGTGTATGCCCCAGAACAAAGGGTTAACGTATCTTTTGTTCTGATGGGCATCCCTGTAATTAATCGACATCTTAAGTATGCCATCAGGATGTTGTGAAAAGATTAAAATCGTATGGAGATTTGATTATAATTTCGTGGCGTAAATGTTATGGAAATTTTGAAATCGTATAGAAATTTGATTGTAAATTCGTGGCGAATTTGTAAAGATGTGTTATACTATTTTTAAGTTTGGACCGGGTTCTATAGAAAAGCGGTAATATCCTTTACTACGATATATGACGCGCGGATCTAAAATCAAGAAAAGAAAAATAAAATGAGACCGACTTCTTTGATTTTGTGTGCTATTTTTATTCTATTCGGATGCGGTTCAGATGAAACATCTGCGCCAGTAGAGGAGATGCCGAACTACTTTCCCGATGCCATTGGAAGTCGATGGATTTACAGAAATTCCGATGGATCCCAATGGACACGAGAAGTGAGTGGCGAGACGAATATTGAGGGAAAAGACTATCGGATCTTCAAGGACACACTACTACTTGCGGGAACCGACCTTGATTTTCTGAGCTCTACATACTATCGGGTTACACCCAGCGCGGTTATTTTCACAGTCAGTCAACAGGTAACCGACTACCTTCAAACAGAACTACCGAAAGCCGTGCAGGACGAATTCGCCGGTTTGGAATTGACCGTTGCAGTAGAGCCGTTCGTGCCGCCTGAATTTATTTTTTTTCAGATACCCTTGGTTCCCAATTTCCAGTGGGACGCGCTTAACATAAAGGTCAGCGGAAACATCATTTTGCAAAATCTTGTGCTGCTCCAAATACCTTTTGAGGTGCATATACGCGTCAAAGCGGAAGTCGTTGCTGAAAGTCCACTGGAAACGCCTGCCGGAAACTTTGAGAAAGCATATCGGATAGAATACCAGACCGAAATCACGCATACGCTTTTTTCGACAGATGAGACGATTCAAGGGCAGCAGACGATATGGTTTATACCGCATGTGGGGGTTGTCAAAATCGAAGACAAACAGGGTCTAAAGGAATTAATTGAGTATTCCTTAACGCAGGCAATCCAAGAGTAAAGCGACGGCGCACGGAGGGTGCTTACTACTTTAATGAAAGTTGTTATCTTAAGCGACAAGAAACCGGGGCATTACAAGCAATCCTTGGGTATCGTTGAAAAAATGCCTGAGTGCCGAACGGTATGGCTTGAGATACAATTTCGGCGCAAATGGCGTGATAATCTCCTGCGCGTTTTTATGTGTCTGTTCGGAGGTGTCCCGCTTCCTATATCCCTTCTCCATGGGCTTTTGCGGTGGAGTCTTATCCCTGAATCTTACGACGCGCTGGTCCAACACCGAACCGCTGATATTATCCTCTCAACAGGCTCATCTGTGGCGGCGGTGAACCTACTCCTTGGTAGAATCCTCCGTGCCATGACTGTTACGTGTCGCAGACCCTCACCGGTAGGCATCCGATATTTCGATCTCGCAATCCTGCCGATGATCTCTTGGCACCACGCCTCGCGCAAGGACAATATTTGCCGAACCATCGGCGTGCCAAACCCAATTTCACCAGAATCGCTGGATGCCAAACGGAAACAATTGGAGAGTGAGCTGAACCTATCGGACTGTCCACGCATTGGGATCCTGCTCGGTGGGACGGATCGGCATGAAACGATCGCGAGAGACGATGCCAAACGACTCAGCGAGATTTGCAAGGTGACCGCAGAGACGATGAACGCTCAAATATTGGTGACGACCTCCCGCCGAACGCCTCCTGATGTAACGGAACACTTGGTATCAACCGTAAAACATGCCGACTGGTGCCCACTCTTTATTACGCCTGATACGTCTTCAGAGCTTGAAGACCCGTACCAAGCCATTCTCGCCTTAAGCGATCTGCTTATCGCCACCGCGGATAGTTTCTCAATGGTGTGTGAGGCGACGAGCAGCGGACGCAAAGTTATCGTTCTCATGCTGTCAGAAGAAAAGACGCGACTGCCGAAGCGACATGAAGTCTATCGGTATATGGAAGAACATTCCATTATGAGTCGTCGCAGCCTCGACGGCTTAGAAACGTACATCGCCAATGCTCTCGATTCTGAGATGTCGAACAAGTCTCTCCAAGATACAGAGATAGCGGTGGAAGCGATTCGCCAATTGGTGGCGAATCGCAGTTCCATTTAATTCGTCTCTGCTGTAGCCTCCTTGGAGGCGGGTGCATAGTATCCGGACCCGAAGAGGTAACCGTCGTGCTGAATTGCCCATAGGTGTTTCTGCTCATCTTGACCTGTTTCGGGGTTGGGCCACAAATACTCCGTCCAGAGACCTATTCCAGTCGTTTTGGCGATATTCGCGCCGAGAGGCGACCCATCAAGCCCCATGACATCCTTAAGGTCTGTGCCTACCAAGTCTGGCATTGGTGCGTGTGCGACGAAAATATCATTTTCATCGGTGATGGACACATACCACTGACCATCGATATTTGCTGGATCGTTGTAGTAAGTGGCCGTAGTTTCAAGTCCTTCAAATTCATAGCGAGCAATCGCCGCCAGCACAACAGCATGCGTAAATGCCGCTGGATCGTCTTTCGAGACCACTGGGAGTGTTGCGGGATCTGGAGCCCACGGTTCGTAATACCCAGCGGCAAAGAGATACCCATCGTGTCGGATTGACCACGTGCGCTTCTGTTCTAATTTGTTGGTTTCGGGATTGGGCCACAGGTATTCAGTCCAACGTCCTTCTTCTGTCGCCATAGCGATCTCCGCGCCGATAAGTGTGCCATCAATTCCAGGAATTTGTGTTATATCGCTACCGAGGAATTCAGATGCCACTGGATGCGCGAGATAGATATTGTTTTCATCTGTAATAAACACATACCACTGTCCATCAATACTTTCAGGACTGTTGTGGTAGGCTATCATCGCCTCGCGACCCTCTGTCTTGTAGAGATCCACTGCACCTTGAACCAATGCCATCGCAAACGCCTCTGGATCGTCCACTGTAGACATATCAGTCGGTGTGACGGCATCCATCATCGGTTTCGCCATAGGTCTCTCACAACCCGTAAGGCAGATTGTGGTGAGTCCGACGAGCAGTAGTATTAAAAGAAAATTTCTCAATTTTTGACTCCTTTTTAGTCAATTTTAAAAGTTGATTTCCGTTAATTGTATACAGTCATCACCCGATTGTCAAATCTACTATTTTTTTTTCTTGTAATTTTTTCGCGAATAGTGTATATTCTGTAGAAAATCCACAAACACTATAGGAGAGAAAGTCATGAGATATATTATGCGAATTTTTCTGCTTTTGCTCATCCTTGGAATCATCTTTGTTGGGTGTTACTTGAAGTTGGATTCCAAAGCGAAAACGGAGCGATACACTGGTCCCCAAACTGTTGACGCACTCATGGAGGCGTTCGATGATAGATATAGTTCTCATGAGAAAAAGGCTGCTGCGAAGGCACTTTATGATGGTAAACGCTACATTGCGTTCGCGTTGGCAGATATGGACACCAAGTATCCACGTGAAGAATGGCTTCAGCTGCTCCTCAATAGCGGTATAACGATAGAGAATTTCAAAACCTATAGTGAATACCTTGATATACGCGCCGATTTAATCTTAGAAGAATTTTACACTGGAAATGAGTGTGAAAGCGTTAAAGCGAGTTATATTGAGAGCCTACGCCAAGCGTATCAATACCAGCATCAATTCATCACTGAAGCGAATCGAATCAAGCCGGAAATGGGAGAGTGGATTGTGATAGGTGAAAACGCACTGCCCCAAGTTCCGGGAAGAATCTACGTCCAGAAAACGGAATCAACCGCTAATATCTGGCACACAACACGTGCTGTGGCGAATTCGGAGACTGAAGAGGTTTGCTCGATTAAGGGATCGGAACTTTCCGAAAGACAGAGATTAAACCTCTTAAACACCGGGGCGGTCCCAAAGGGCTGGGAAGTCGTCTATGTAGATGGAAATGGAAACCCCATCCGCTAACACACGTGATTTAACCGCAAGGAAAAATAAAAAATGTCCAACCCATTAGCGATTTCAGGCGGCACACCGGTGCGAAATACAGAAAGCGAGCCGTGGTCCTCATGGCCGCTTACCACGACTGAAGAGTGGGAGTCGAAAGTGGAGCCGCTGCTCCGCGAAGTGTACCTGAGTGCGAATGAAGGTTCCGGCGGCACGATGATTGAGCGTTTGGGTGAACAATATGCCCAGTATTCTGGCACAAACTATGCTCTCTTTATGCCGCATGGAACCGATTCGATCAGTGCCGCTTTAGCGGGCGCGCTGGATCTCGATGGGTTTAGCGATGGCGGCGAGGTTATCGTACCGAATTATACCTTCGTCGCAACCGCAAGCGCAGTGTTAGAACGCCGATGCACCGTGGTGTTCGTAGACATTTCACCGGAGACCTTCACGATTGATCCGAAAGCGGTGGAGGCGGCTATTGGTCCGCAAACGCGGGCGATTCTGCCTGTCCATCTCGGAGGGCACCCAGCAGATATGGGGGCTTTACGGGAAATTGCCCAACGCCATAACCTCGCGATTATTGAGGACTGTGCACAAGCACACGGGGCAGAGTATCAGACGAAAAAGGTTGGATCCCTCAGCGATGTCGGTGCGTTTAGTTTCCAAGCCTCAAAAAATCTAACTTCCGGTGAAGGCGGTATGGTTACAACAAACGACAAGGATATTCACGATCGGGTCTGTGCCTTCATGAATGTTGGACGCGCACCCGGTGGCGCACGCTGGGAATATCCCAGACTTGGATGGAACTACCGTCCCTCAGAGTATCTCGCTGCAATATTACTCGTCCGGTTGGAACTGTTAGAGGCACAAACCGATCGCCGCAATCGAAACGCAACCTATCTCTCCAACGCTTTAAAAGCGATTGAGGGTATCACACCCCCGAAGCTTGCCCCGTGGGTTACCAAACACGGGTATCATCTTTATTGCTTAAAATATGATCCCCAGGGATTTGGCGGTAAATCGCGACAGGAATTTGTGGACGCGCTGTCCGCCGAGGGCATCCCGTGCTCTATCGGCTACCGTTCTCCGCTTTCGGAAGAACCCGGAATGGCACACGTCGCGAAGAAATACCCACACCTCATCCGATCATTGCCCTGCCCAAACGCAGCAACCGTCTGCGAGCAGAGCGTATGGCTTTTCCAAAATCTCTTCCTCAGTTCAGAAACGGATATGGATCAGATTGTGGAAGCTATTGCCAAAATTCATCAGACATGGTGTTAACCTGTTCCCATCACCACAATTCATAGAGATGCAATCACAAAGCAGCAAACCGCTCCTTGTTTATGATAACGCTTGTGACTTTTGCCGATATTGGATTGCGCAGTGGCAACACATTACTGCGGACAGTGTTGACTACGCTCCCTACCAAGAGGTAGCGACACAATTCCCAGGGATACCCCTTTCAGCGTTTGAGAATTCGGTCCAGTTAATACTTCAGGATGGAACGGTTTTGAGCGGGACAGAGGCTGTCCTACGCGCTTTGAACAACGGTCTGTTGCTCTGGTGCTACTATCATTTGCCGGGGTTCGCGAGCGTGTCCGAAGGAATCTACCGTTTCGTTGCGCAGCATCGTCCGTTTTTCTCCGCGATGACGCGATGGTTGTGGGGGACACATACAGAGAGAACGGCGTTTTGTCTTTCGAGATGGTTGTTCCTGCGCGGACTCGGTTGTATCTACCTCATCGCTTTTTTGTCCTTATGGGTTCAGATTCACGGACTCGTTGGGAGCAATGGGATTTTGCCCGCAGCACAGTATCTGGAAGCTATCCGTGAGCAAATCGGAACAGAAGGCTACTACCTTGTTCCGACTCTGTTCTGGCTGAACGCCTCGGATGCCTGCCTCAATCTCTTGTGTGCTGGTGGTGTGCTCCTGTCATTCGTCTTAATCGCAGGCTTTGTTCCGTCATTCGCCTTAATCGGTCTGTGGACGTTTTATCTATCGCTTGTGTCAGTGGGACAAGTTTTTCTGAGTTTCCAGTGGGATGTCTTGCTCTTAGAGGCAGGCTTTCTGGCAATCTTCTTTGCTCCGTTGCAACTACGGGAAAGGTTCACACGTGCGTTGCAACCCTCAACAGCGTTTTTATGGCTTTTCCGTTGGCTCCTCTTCCGATTGATGTTTGCCTCTGGGTTCGTTAAACTCGCCAGTGACGAGGTATGGCGAAACCTTACGGCTCTGAATTTTCATTATGAAACGCAACCGTTGCCGACAGGGTTCGGATGGTATGCGCATCAGTTGCCGGAAGCATTCCAGAAAGCGTCAGTCATCGGGATGTTCGCGGCGGAATTGGTCGTCCCATTCCTGATTTTCGCGCCGCGACGTTTACGCACCCTTGGGTGTATCGGATTAGTCGGTCTGCAAGTGCTAATCATCTTAACTGGCAACTACTGTTTTTTCAATCTGTTGACGATTGCGCTATGTCTCTTGCTGATTGACGATGCGACGTGGAAAGGGCTGCTCCCAAGACGATTGATGCCGACTATCCGCTTCGTCGAACAGCCCCTTCACCGATATGGACGTGCCGGTATAGCGGTCGTCGCAATGCTTCTCTTTCTGCTGAGCGGTATTCGCTTCGGTGGGCAGCTTTTCAGAGAGATAAGGTTTCCAGATGTCGCTTGGATCACACCGTTTCGGAGTGTGAATACCTACGGACTCTTTGCAGACATGACGGAATCGCGTCCAGAAATTATCGTTGAAGGTAGCAACGATCGTATCGAATGGAAAACTTACCCGTTTCGGTGGAAACCCGGAGATCTGGCAACTGCACCAAAATGGGTCGCCCCGCATCAACCGCGCCTCGATTGGCAGATGTGGTTTGCTGCCTTACAAGGCAGTTATCAAAGGACACCGTGGTTCCTCAATTTCATGGGAGCATTACTACAGGGCAAACCTGAGGTGCTACAATTGTTGGCAGAGGATCCGTTCCCGGATAAACCTCCGCGCTATATCCGTGCAACCCTTTACGAGTATCACTTTACGGATCTCGCAACAAAACGTTCGGAAGGCACATGGTGGCACCGCGAATGGAAAAGAATTTATTGTCCCGCAATTTCGCTCCGTTAGAACGGACGCATGTTGCACTTTCGGTAGCCTGCAACAATACGCAGAGGCACCTGAAGTCCTAACGTCCCTGACCGAACCGCAAGGAATAATTAAAATATGCCGAGTCAATTATCAGCCGTCGATAAAGAGGTGTCCGTTAAACCTAAACGCGTAGCCCGTAAGCGCAGCGGCGGGGTTTTTGCTTGGGCATTTCCGTTAGATCTACGTAAAGTCACTTCATTTATCAAATTTACCTGACCGAACCGCAAGGAATAATTTAAAATATGCCGAGTCAATTTTTAACCGTCGCGTTGGAAGCGGCGAAAAACGCTGAAGAAATCATCACCGCTTACTACACCGGAGATGCCATGAAAGTGGAAATGAAACCCGACGAAACCCCGGTGACGCTCGCCGATAGAGGGGCGGAAAAGATTATCCGAGAAACCATCAAACAGACATTTCCCGACCACGGATTCTTAGGTGAGGAATATGGGATCGAAAAAGGGGATTCCCCTTATGTCTGGATCATCGACCCGATCGATGCCACAAAGAATTATATCCGAAAAATCCCGATCTTCGGCACACAGATTGCCCTGATGAAAGGCGAAGAACTTATCCTTGGTGTTTCTAACGCCCCACTTTTGGATGAACTCCTCTACGCGGAAGTAGGGGGCGGCGCTTTCTTGAACGGCGAACCGATAACCGTCTCCAGCGTGACGCAACCCGAAGACGCGATGGTATGCCACGGTGGACTGAAGTGGTTCGTAGAAAAAGGTACTTTCCCCGGCATCTACGATTTTATCAACGATGCCGCTCGCACGAGGGGATTCGGTGATTTCTACATGTATCATCTCGTGGCGTCTGGAAGAGCCGATGCCGTCGTTGAAGCGGCGATCAGTATTTGGGACATCGCGGCGATTACTGTTATCGTGAGGGAAGCAGGCGGAAAAGTGACAGATATACAAGGACAAGACATCACGACAGATACGAATTCGCTCGTAGCAACGAACGGGATCCTGCATAGCACTGTATTAGACTACTTTAAAGATGCCTAATCGCAGACTTTGGTAAATCCACACCTTCAACTGTCAATACGCGGTTCAGTGATGTCTTGTCAAATCAATTTCCCCACCGAAAGTTAAAAACATATCAACTTGTGTTGTTTGTTCAAATGGACAGCCCAAGGAACGTAGAGAACTTTCGTATCTGCTACCTTTTTGTCCATGTGATTTAACTTGAATATCCCAAGGAGATGTGCTATACTACATATAAGCCTTATAGAGGCGATATGTTTGTGGGAAGGAGAAATAATATAAAATGCATCTTGACTTTCAAAACGTGCTGGATCTGTCTTATGTGGTCGATGAAAAGAGTCCATGCGAGCTGCCGATTGATCCCGCCAAAATTTATGACCAGGCGACGCTGGAAAAGGATGGCTACTTTGAAAGCCGTGTTGATACATCCGGACACTACTCTACGCACATGGATGCCCCCTGCTTAATGTACCCGGGTGGCGCAACTATCGCCGAAATCCCAAAAGAGAAACTGACGGGACACGCCGTGTTGATGGACTTCTCCGCGATTAAGAAACCGAATGACGCTGTGACCGCAGAGGATGTTAAAGCGTGGATAGCCGAAAATGGTGATATTCCAGAAGGCAGCATCGTCTTTATGCGGACAGGGATGGATAGATTCGTCTATCAGGACAACTTCAACCGAGAGTGGATCGGCTTCAGTGAAGATGCCGCCGAATTCCTTGTAGAAAAGGGTATTAAGGTCATCGGGACAGATGCATGTAGTATTGACTCGGTGGCAGGACATCCACCCTTGCACGACGGTTTACCGCCAGCACATCTCGTTTTCCTCGGTGCGGGGATCCCGCATGTTGAGGATTTGTGCAATTTAAGCCAATTGCCGACGCATTTCTATGTCGTGATTGCTCCGCTAAAGTTGGCGCGCAGTTCTGGAGCACCCACGCGAGTCTTTGCCTTCGTATAGGCTTTCTAACTATGTGCTCCTGGGCTACCCTCCAAATGTAAAGCAAAGACAAATTATGCCATTTGAGGCATAATTTCATTACGGGTAGGTTTTCGGTGAATTCATACCCCGTTCAGGACAGCTAAGGTCCCTTCTAATGCCCCTGTATTCCATTCGCAAGTGAGGGAGGTAACCTGATACCATAGTTAAAATAACAGAAAGATGATACCCAACATTCCTGAACCGATCTTGGATCTGTTACATGAAATTGGTGAGGTAGGTGGAAAGGGAACTTACCTTGTCGGTGGATTCGTCCGGGATCTCCTGCTCAAACGACCGAGTCTCGATATCGATATCGTTGTAGAAGGAGATGCGGTCCGAGTTGCGAACACGATGTGTGAACGGTGGAACGGCACGCTGGAAACACACCCGCAATTTGGCACTGCAACCGTCACGCCTGCCGATGTTAACCTTCCTAAAGTGGATTTCGTTACCGCCCGTCGTGAAACTTATCAAGGGGCAGGGACGTTACCTACAGTATCACGGGGGACCATCACGGACGATTTACGAAGACGCGACTTTTCGATTAATGCCTTGGCAATGTGCTTAGACACACATACTTTTGGTGAGATCGTTGATAAAACCGGCGGTTTAGGGGACCTCAAGACCCGGACAATTCGCGTCCTACATAAGCACAGTTTCACAGATGATCCGACGCGTATCTTTCGCGCTTTTCGATATGCCGGACGCTACGGGTTTTCTATTCCTGAAACCGATATCGTTCTGATGCGGGAAGCACTCCCAGTCTTAGCACAACTCAGTGGTGAACGGATACGCAATGAGATTGATAGAATACTGAGTGAAAAGAACGCACCGGAGATCGTTACACATCTTGCACGACTCGACGTATGGAAAACTATCTCTCGCGGATGGAATATATCGACGAGGTTTGCGTGTGATTTTAAGAAAGCGGAAGAAGCAACAGACTGGGTATCAACGTCCCTTAAAGATGAAGAGTTTCAGCCTGAACGGGTGCGCTGGATGGCATTTTTTGGAACCCGCACGCCGATATATCAGATCGAGGCACTCAGTTTCAGATTGGTATTGGAACATCAACTTCAACGTCTTATCAGCCGGGTCCAAGCCTCGCAACAGCAAGTTTCGCTTGAAAAGGTGACACATGATGCCTTTGCGAAACTCGGAATCTCATTATCGGATGATGCCTCCATTGACCCGCAAAGTGGGAAATGGCGGATTGTCGATCCAAAGAACATGGCAACTTACGTATGTGGAGATGGAAATCTTTATCGGATAGAAACACCGCTCACCGCTTACAAACAGTTGGAACAAACACTTGCGCCGTTGCAGGAGACAGTGAGACCGAGCGAGATTTATCAATTGCTGAAATCTTATCCGATTGAGGCATTAGCACTCGGCTATGTGGATACGACCTTGCCGAAGTGGAAACGCGAAAAAATAAAAGACTACCTTTTTGTTCTGCGGAAGATAGAACCATTTATCACAGGAAAAGACTTGATAGCGTTTGGCGAAAAACCGAGCCAAGCTTTTGAAACCCGACTTTGGAAATTGTTTGCGGCACAATTGGACGGAGAGATTACCAAGAAAGAGGAGGCTTATGCCCGATTGCGGACCTTTGTATAGCAAGATTTGGCTTACAAAGCGCGGCAAATAAACGATGCCTAATTTCGATCCTTATGAAGCAATCCTTGTGGTTACACAGTTTATTATTCTGTTAACCTTTCATGAATGGGGACACGCCAAATCAGCGGACATGTTAGGGGATCCGACAGCGCGCGACCTTGGACGGATGTCGTTGAATCCGGGCGTACACATTGACATTATCGGCACATTGATACTTCCGTTGCTCGGCACGCTTTTTGGGGGCGGTTTCTTCGGTTGGGCAAAACCCGTGCCGGTCAACCCATTCAACCTGAAAAATCCGAGAAGGGACATGATGCTTATCGCCGCTGCAGGTCCCTTCATGAATATTGTCCTCACTTTTGGAATTTTGGGAGTGATTCGGCTATTACTTGAATTTACCGCTTTCGATCCGGCGGGATCTCCACTTCATGCTGAGATTAACAGGCAATTAATTCGGACTGCCCTGATTAGTGTGTTTCTTGCAGCATTTAACATGCTCCCACTTTTTCCGTTAGACGGTTTTAGTGTTGTGAGAGGTGTGCTCCCCGCAAGGACAGCGCACCAATTTGAGAAACTCAGTCCGTATGGAATGCCGATTCTGATGTGTCTCATCTTTCTACCGGGTATCTTCGGTATACCGAACTATGTGTTCGGGTTCTTGAGCAATATCAGTTTTGAAACCCTAAATCTGATTGCGAAAATTGTGGGTATACGATAAAAAATGCTAACTGAAACAACTCCAACGCCCGCCTCTACAGCCCCAATATATGCCCTGAAGTTAGAAGGTTTCGAGGGACCGCTCGATCTGCTCCTCCATCTGATTCAGAAAGAGGAGATGGATATTTACGATATTCAGATTGCGCACATCACCGATCGGTACTTGGAATATGTGAATCTAATGGAGCAATTAGATTTAGATGTGGCATCCGAATTTTTGGTGATGGCGGCAACACTTCTGCACATTAAATCGCAAAGTATCCTCCCACAACTCACACCGGATGCTGAATACACCATCGGTGATCAAGAGCAACTCGTTAAGCAGCTCTTGGAGTACAAACAGTTCAAAGAGGCTGCCGAAGTTTTGGAGGTTTATGCCGAACGTCAAACATTAATCTACAGCAGAAATCCTAAGATACACGAAGATTTAGAGGGGGCGCGTTCGTTTGAAATTAAGGCGACGCTGTTTGATCTCCTTACCGCTTTTAAGGGGGTGAACGATCGAGTCGCAGAGCTAGAGGTCGAAGAAACTTATGAAACGGTTGAAGAGGAAACAATAACCGTTGAAGACAAAATCGCTTTTATTGACAGGCAGTTGGAAAGTGAAAACCAATTGCTCTTTGATGACCTGTTTCCCGTGACCTCGACCAAGACGGATCGGATTGTAACATTCCTCGCCATTTTAGAACTCATTCGGATAGGAAAAATCGTCACTGTTCAAACCGACCATTTCGAGAGTATTTATATCGTTAAGCAGGAGCAAGAGGCGGATGATCGAGAGATTCCGCCACCTCCGACCGTTGAAAACACTCGTTCAGAAGAACGAAACAATTAGGAATTTGGTTTATGGATTCTGAATATGTTACCGCTGTCGATTCGATAGAGGAACCGGACGCGATACCCGCGCAAAACCCTAAATTAATTTTGGAAGCGATTCTGTTCGCCGCGAGCGAACCAATTTCGGTGGAACAGTTTCAAGCCGTGCTGCCGGCGTTAGACAAACGCGCAATCCGGACGGAACTCGACGAACTACGTCAAGACTATCAAGAAATGAGACGGAGTTTTCGTCTCGTTGAAATAGCGAATGGTTACCAAATCTGCACGGGTCCAGAATACGCAGCGTGGATTCAGAAGTTTTATACGCGTCAGGTTCGGGTCAAACTGTCGCCATCAGCACTTGAAACACTCGCAATTGTTGCTTACAAGCAACCTATCACGCGGACGGATGTCGCTGCGCTTCGCGGTGTGAACAGTGACAGTGTAATCAACTCACTGGTAGAGAAAGGACTGGTTCGTATCGCCGGGAGAAAAGATGGACGCTCCTTGCTCTTTTCAACCACAGACGAGTTCCTCCTACAATTCGGCTTGAAAGATGCCTCTGAGTTGCCCTCACTTGAAGAAATAGATGCACTCCTGAATACATCAAACGGAAACGAGCCTGCCCAAAACACCCTTCCAGCTGCTATGGAGGAGAATGCCGAGCAATGAACTACGACGCATGGTTCCAGTGCAGCGAAGGATGCGATGAGACCTATCCGCTTACAGAAGTTATCTATCGGTGCAAAAACTGCGGCGGACTGTTAGAGGTCCGGCACGATATGGACCTGTTAAAACAGCGGCGTGCTACTGAATGGAAGACCCTCTTTGAACAGCGCTACATGCGCACGCAATATCCGTATGGCAGCGGTGTCTGGGGGAAAAAGGAACTCGTCTGCCCGATCATTGATGATAATAACATCATTTCTATGTATGAAGGGGGGACCAATCTGTTCTGGGCAGAACGGCTCGGTAATCAACTCGGCGTGAGTGACCTGTGGATTAAACAGTGCGGTAACAGCCATACCGGCTCATTTAAAGACCTCGGGATGACCGTTCTCGTCTCAATGGTCAACCAGATCATGGCTGAGTCGGGAAATATTCGCGCCGTCATGTGTGCATCAACTGGCGATACCTCCGCCGCTTTGGCAGCGTATGCTTCTGCAGCCGGCATTCCGGCGATCATCCTGTTACCGAAAGAGAAAGTTACACGTGAGCAACTCATTCAACCTATTGCGAATGGTGCCTTGACGCTTTCACTTGAGACAGATTTTGACGGATGTATGGAAATCGTCCAAAAACTCTCTGCGCGAAAAGATTTCTACCTCGCCAATTCCATCAACTCCCTCCGAATTGAAGGGCAGAAAACGATTAGCATTGAGATTGTGCAGCAGTTCGACTGGGAAGTGCCGGATTGGGTAATCATTCCCGGGGGGAACCTCGGCAATGTTTCCGCGCTCGGGCTCGGCTTTTTGATGATGCTGGAACTCGGTATCATTGACAAACTTCCGCGCATTGCTTGCGCGCAAGCGGAACGCGCAAATCCGTTGTATCGAAGTTATCAAACAGGATTCACAGAGTTTCATGCTATCACCGCACAAGCCACACAAGCCACAGCGATTCAAATCGGCAATCCCGTCTCAATCCATCGAGCAATCCGTGTCCTTAAACGGTTCGATGGTATCGTCGATCAGGCGACAGAAACGGAATTGGCGGATGCCGCTGCGAAAGCGGATCGAACAGGACTGTTCAATTGTCCACACACGGGTGTAGCACTCGCTGTCCTGATAAAAATGATCGAACGTAAACAGATCCGTCCAGATGACAGGGTTATCGTTATCTCTACAGCGAATGGACTCAAATTCCCGGATTTCAAGGTGGCATATCACGATGTCACGCCTGGGGAACCCCCGCCTTGCTATCTAAATGCGCCACTGGAATTGGAAGCAGACTATGAAAATGTCCTGAAACAGATTTCCACGCACCTTGAAATCTAAGGCACTGCCATAAGTATCTTCTGTCTAATGCACTAATGTAGGGTTTTAAAGTGTAGACCCATCTTCGGAAGATCAGTCCCCTACCGCTTCATAACACAATCACTTTCTGAATTCGTAGGGATGGAGGTCCTCCAAAGGGACAACAATTTCTGGTTTCCATCTGGAAAAGGAGCATCGAATTGATTTTCAACACAGTCGGTCCTGCTTACCGTGTTCATACACAGCGACTGGTGATCCGGTGCTGGCAGCCTGCGGATGCCTCGCTACTCAAAGCATCAATTGATGAAAATTTGGAGCATCTCCGTCCACAGATGCCGTGGGCAATGAATGAACCGACGGACTTGCAGACAAAAATCGAGTCCATCCGTCAGTTCCGTGGTAAGTTTGACTTGGGACAGGACTTCACTTACGGGATTTTTAATTTGGACGAAACCCGGGTACTCGGTGGCACCGGATTGCACCCGCGAATCGGCAAAGCAGCATTAGAAATCGGTTACTGGATCCATCATACATACACGAATAAAGGATTGGCGACAGAAACGACGGCTGCACTAACCCAGGTTGCCTTTAAGATTAATAAAGTTAACCGCGTGGAGATCCATTGCGATCCGGAGAACATAGCGAGCGCGAGAGTCGCAGAAAAGATCGGTTTCTTTCACGAAGCGACGCTATCTCGCCGCCTGCTTCGGGAAGATCGAGCACCGCGGGATACGATGATCTGGACGATGTTCGCGGACCAGTATCCGAGTTGCAACGTCGCCACCACGAAAATCGAGGCGTATAATGTAACGGGTCAACGTATTCTGTGAAAGCGCAACTACAACTCTGAGCCGACAGGTTGTTATTTGAATGTCTATCCTTTCTCGTTTCGGATAACCGCGCCCTACCCTGAGTAGTTTCTTCCAATGGGACCCTCCTTATACAGAAACACAAGCGAAATCGTGCAAGAATAAAAATTTGCAACAAATCCGCCAAATATGGTATAATCTGATTGTTGGCTTATAAGCTTCGCCAAAATTACAAATGATAGGAGTAAATGAATGTCAGAACTGTATCAGCCTAAGCCTGAGCATAAGTTTACCTTTGGATTGTGGACAGTCGGTAACCCCGGTCGCGATCCATTTGGTGACGTTGTCAGGCCCCCCTTGAAACCCACATACACAGTCCAAAAATTAAGCGAACTCGGCGCCTACGGCGTTAATTTACATGATAACGACTTGGTCCCCTTTGATGCTTCAGCCGTCGAACGCGATAAAATTGTTAGCGAATTTAAGCAGGCACTCGCCGATCACGGTATGAAAGTGCCGATGGCAACAACAAATCTCTTCTACCATCCAATCTTTAAAGACGGAGCGTTTACCGCTAACGATCCGAAGGTGCGAGCATTCGCAATCCAGAAAACCTTGAACGCCATTGATCTCGGTGTTGAACTCGGCGCGACCGTTTATGTATTTTGGGGTGGGCGTGAAGGCGCCGAAGTAGATGCTTCTAAAAACGGACCCGATACCGTCAAGTGGAATCGGGAGGCGATGAACTACTTCACGCATTACGTCAAAGACCAAGGTTACGACCTCTGCTTCGCACTTGAAGCAAAACCGAATGAACCCCGCGGCGACATCTACTTACCGACAACGGGACACATGCTCCACTTTATTGAGACGCTTGACCACCCAGAAATGGTCGGTGTGAACCCCGAATTTGCCCACGAAACGATGGCAGGTTTGAGTTTCATTCACGGGGTCGCACAAGCCTACGAATCGGGTAAACTCTTCCACATTGATCTCAACGACCAGAAGATGAGTCGTTTCGACCAAGACCTACGTTTCGGTTCTGAAAATATCAAGAGTGCATTCTTCCTCGTCAAATTCCTTGAGGATGTGAACTGGGACGGTTCTCGACACTTTGACGCACACGCCTATAGGACTGAAGACGAACAAGGGGTCTGGGACTTTGCCGCGGGATGCATGCGAAGCTATCTGATTCTGAAAGAGAAAGCACGCCGTTTCAACGAAGATGCGGAAATTCAAGGGATTCTCGCTGAAATACAAGCACGCGATCCTGAACTCGAAGCGCTCATGGCACATTACAACGCCGAGAGCGTCGGAAAACTCAGAAAGATTGATTTTGAACCGGATACCCTCGCACAAAAAGGACTCGGATACGAGAAATTGGATCAACTCACATTTGAGGTTTTAATGGGAGTCAGGTAAGCCGAATTTTCATTACCCTAAATCCCACTTATCAGGGAACTTTAAGAGGTCGTGCGTAAGTCCTAATTAAAAAACGAAACCTATAGTCCGTAAGCGTAGCGGAGGGCGGATATAAGCAGCGCACGTCAAAGTCGAAACGCACGTTGTTTAACCGCAAGATAAAATTAAAAAATGAATACGCTTATTATTGCGATCTTAAGCTTCATCGGTTTCATCGTTGCCTATCATACCTATGGCAAATGGTTGGCGAGAAAGATTTTCGGATTAGATGCCCAAGCCACAGTGCCGAGTCAGGAGCTGCGAGATGATGTTGATTACGTTCCAACGAAAAAAGAGGTCATCTTTGGGCACCATTTCACGAGTATCGCGGGTACAGGTCCAATCGTAGGACCTGCCATTGCCGTTTTCTGGGGATGGCTACCGGCGTTGCTTTGGGTGGTCCTCGGCTCGGTTTTCATCGGTGCTGTGCATGACTTCGGCGCACTCGTTGTATCCCTTCGTAACCGTGGGCAAAGTGTCGGCGAAGTTGCAGGGCGGATGATCGGTCCACGCGCGAAATTTCTCTTCCTTTTCGTCCTCTTTATGGGGTTGACCATTGTTCTTGCCATCTTCGGCTTGGTCATTGCCTTGATTTTCTCCTACTACCCTGAATCCGTCCTGTCCGTTTGGGTGGAAATTCCGCTCGCTGTTGCCATCGGTGTCTGGATCTATCGTAGGGGCGGCAATATTCTCATTCCTTCCATTGTCGCGCTCGGTATCATGTATATCGGGATGGCAGTTGGTGCGTATCTCCTACCGATTGATCTCTCGCAATGGTTCGGTATCCCCTTGCTCGGAAAAACTTACCTAAACGTCGTGGTGATCTGGACACTGGTGCTTTTCGTCTATTGCTTTATCGCCTCGGTATTACCGGTCTGGACGCTTCTGCAACCGCGTGATTTCATTAACAGTCATGAACTCGTATTAGCACTTCTCCTATTAGTGCTTGGACTTGCCGTTGCAGGCTTCACAGGCAGAGCGGATCTGACAGCCTCCGCGCCGGCTATTGCCTCAGACATTCCACCCGATGCCCCACCGATTTGGCCCTTCCTCTTTATTACGATTGCGTGCGGTGCGGTCAGCGGTTTCCACTGTATGGTGAGTTCCGGGACTTCCAGTAAACAGGTCGCCTCTGAAGGCGACGCGCAATACGTCGGATACGGAGCGATGCTACTCGAGGGTGGACTTGCCGTTATTGTTATCCTTGCCTGCTGTGCTGGCATCGGTATGGGGATTTTCAACCGGGCGGGTACCGGTGCAAACTATACCTTCCAACCGATTGTCAAAGCAGATAGCGCAACCCCTGTCACCAATCACGATGCCTGGAAAGCGCGCTATGCTATCAAGACAGAAACAAGCGCTGACGGGACGACTACGGTCGTCAGCGGCTGGGCAAGCCACGGACTCAAGGCGAAAGTGAGTGCGTTTGTGGACGGGGGTGGGAATTTCCTCGCCTCCCTCGGTATTCCGCTCAAGATGGGTATTGCGATTATGGCGGTACTCGTTGCGAGTTTCGCCGCCACAACGTTAGACACAGCGACACGACTCCAACGCTATGTTATCCACGAACTGGCACAAACGGTTAACTTCAAACCTTTGACGAACCGTTATATAGCGACTGCGTTTGCATTGGTGCTCGCTGCTGCCGTTGCGCTGCTACAGGGACCGAGCGGTCCCGGCAGTGGGGGCTTGACGCTCTGGCCCCTCTTCGGTGCGACAAATCAACTCTTAGCCGGATTAGCCTTCATGGTCATCGTTTTCTATCTCCTACGCCGTAACAAACCGATCTGGTTTGCCCTCCTCCCGATGATCGTCATGCTCATCATGCCCGCGTGGGCAATGCTCCACCAGATGTTCAACCCTGAAACGGGTTGGCTTTTCAATGGCAAATATTTACTCTTCGGATTCGGTGTTGTCGTGGAGGCGTTACAGGTCTGGATGATCGCTGAAGGGGTCATCGCGTGGCGATACGCCCGTGGGAACTACCCGGAACTTCCACCGTTGGAAAGCGTTGCTGCCGATTGAATAGGGAAATGTAAAACGTTGAGAACCTAAGGCAGAGTTAGATCGCTAAACCGTAGGAGAACATAATCATGAAAGGCACAAACAGACAATATAGATTAGAACAGCTGCGACTCCGTGAGGCAGAAGGGACTTTGACGGAACGAGAGCAAGCAGAACTTTTAGCCATCTTTACTGAATTAGATGCCGAGGAAGCGGAAGCACTAAAACCAGCGAAAGAAAAAAGTCGACAGTTGCAGAAAGAAAAAGCAGAACTTGAAGAAATTGCCTCGCAATTGCAAGATATTGTTACTGAACACAAGCAACTGCTAACCGATGCTCGCGCATATTTGACACAACTCCAATCAAAACGCGCGTTACTTGCCGATAAGTATTATCGCCTTACTGGTCAAAACCTCTCCAAAGAATACATTGAAACAAACTAATAGAATGGATGTATCACAGCGAGAGAGAATCCGTCAGCGTTATGCGTACAGTTGTGGATATTGTGGGGTGCATGAATCAAACGTTGGAGCAACACTGACAGTGGATCACCACCATCCAACAGTTTATGGTGGCACAAACGATGATGAGAATCTCGTTTACTGTTGCCACCGGTGTAATGAGCACAAAGGAGCGTATTGGCACGAAGTCCAAATTCCCCACATTCGCTTACTTCACCCACTTCAAGACGACTTAACCTCTCATCTTCGCGAACAACAGAATTGTGAACTCATTGGTGAAACGCCTGAAGGTACATTTTACATTCAACGATTACGTTTGAATCGCCCTCAACTTATTGAGTATCGCCATCGCAAACATGCAGATCAAAATAGACTTAATGAAATCAAGGAACTGCGTCAACAGATACACGATTTACAACGAGAATTAGTCCAGTTAAATCTATCTCTTCAAGAAACATTGACTGAAATCGACAACGAAACGACATAAACACCATTATCGTTCGTAATAAAGGTCGAAAAATAAAATCCCAGCAACACTAAATATCCTATTTTCCACTTCCCCAGCATTTGCACAATCTATTCCAAGATCACACTGTTTTAGTCTTCTCATCGCTTAAAACTTTAATAAAATTTAATTTGACTTTAATTTTATTAAATGTTATCATATTACAAATGTCTTAAATCGCGTTTAAGGAAAAAGGCAATACCATGGATACACGACTTCCGAAGTGGCTATCTGTCTTGAGTGAAGAAGAACTCCATTTCGTCAAACGATTTGTCTTAGCCTCCGGGTCCCTCAAGGACTTAGCAAAACAGTATAGAGTTTCATATCCAACCTTGAGGATTCGATTGAATCGACTTATAGACAAAATCAATATCGCCGATGATTCCGATGCGGAAAACCCGTTTTTATTGAAAATTCGGTTGATGGTGGCGGAAGGTACGTTGACGCAAGCTGCTGCAAGGGCACTTATCAAGGCTTATGAGGAATCAAAATGAGGAGGAAACTCTAATGAATGAACCCTGGATTAACCCTGGAATACTGGGTGGAATATTAGGTGGAACATTCGGTACTCTCGGTGGGATTGTCGGGACTTTAGCAAGTGTGTACATCCCTAAAGGAAAAGCAAAGAAACTCGTTTTAGGGATCAATACTTTGGCATTCGTCCTATCGTTCATCTCACTTATAGTCGGTATAACCGCATATCTGTCAAAGCAACCTTACGGTGTGTGGTACGGGTTTGGTCTTTGTGGCCTAATTGGGACATTCCTTTTTGGTATGTTTTTCTTTGTATTTCGCATGGAATATAGAAAAGCCGAACTCAGAAAATCTATGTCTGAAGACTTCACATTCGGAGCGGATTAGACACAGGAAAGAGAAGGAGGTTTCTGATGAATGAACCTTGGATTAGCAGTCCTGGAATGGTAGGTGGTATATTGGGTTCAATAATAGGCATTCTCGGTGGAATTATTGGAACATTGGCAGGTGGGTTTGTTCCGAGAGGAAAAGCAAAGAAACTTACTTTAGGAGTTAACACTTTCGCGTTTGTCCTCTCGTTTGTTTCACTCGTCGTCGGTATCATTGCATATCTATCAGGACAACCTTATGGTGTATGGTACGGATTTGGTCTCTGTGGACTCCTCGGCACAAGTGGTTTTGGTAGTGGTTTTTGGGTAATTCTCAAAAGAGCAAGAGATGCTGAACTTAGAAAATCTATGTCTGAAGATCTGATCCTTGCGGGGAACAGTGACGACCAAGACGAAAACTGAAGACCTTCACAACTATCCTTTATTAGAACTCTACGCTGGAAGCTTCCCAACCGCCGCAAAGAAATCGGCGTTTGATGTGCTGAACCCGTATTGCTGTTCTACCTCCCGAATGGCGATCTCTGTTGTAAATAAATTATCATAGGTATCAGGAAACTCCACGCCGGTTGTCGCATCGCGGAGTAGCACGATGTTATAGCCATACCTCGCCATAGAGCGGATACCGTAGTCCCTACCCAATACACACCAATTCGTTGCAAACCCCGCGAAGAGGAGATGCAAAATACGCCGCTCTTCCAGTAACTCATGCAACTGCTGTCCGGTGGCGATAACAAAATCTTCCGGTTTCACATTAATCGCTGGGGAGACAGCAAGCTGCGATGCGAGTTTGTCCCAGTGGATGTCGATACTGGGCGGTTGGCTGCGGGGACCGCGATAAACGGCGTAGTCCCCCTCGCGACTTCGGAAATCGGAGGGGGGCCACGCTGAAGGCACGGACGGTTCAGGTGGTTTGTGCCGTTCGAGTTGCGGATATTGTGCCGCTACTGAGGGAGACGGGGCATGAACGATTGTCAAACCTGCTTCCCGCGCGGCATCTATCACAGGCACGACGCACTCCTTCGTTACCTGTGCCGCGCGTTCTATCCAACTTTCGATGAAATGCACGTTCCACAAATCAACGAGTACCAAAGCGGTCTCCTCGACAGGCAACGGCATATCAAACTCACGCCGGATGAAGGCGGTTTCACGGCAGGGCACATCTGCCGGAGTGCTATCTTGAAAGTAGCGGACGCGTAAATTGAGTGTTTTCACAATGTAGGGTAATCCAAATTAGACTATTGCAGCCTAATTTGGCTCCTGAAACAGCGAATCGTCGAGTTCTGCGTTCAACATGACGCTGTTTAAACGCGTTTCGGTGAAGAGTTCACCCTCTACATTCTGCTGAATATGATGTGGGATTTTGACCCCATCCACATCACGATAATCGTCCAAGAGCGTTTCTTTATTGACGACAACGCCTTGTTCCGACTCACGGAAGCTCATCTTCACGATATAGTGTGTCTCCTCACTGATGAAGATGCTAAGCATTTTACCCGAAGGCTGTTTGGCAAGTACAATGGCAGTGGGTTTTCCCATTACCTCTTCCGTGCCGGTGTATTGGATAGAGGTATCCTGGATAAGATTTGCAAGCAGCCAAATCGGTTCCCTGAACATATCATCTTTCAAAGCAACAGTCATTTCAGGAGGCAGAGGTTGGGCACCCATAGGAGTCAGTGCAAACCCGGAAGTCCCATTGAAGGCGTAACTCATTTCGCCTTGGGGCATCTTGATATCTTGTCGCATTGTATCGGGATAGACCTTGTATTCCTTTATATCCAAGTTCATCGGTCCCATCGGTGAATTGGCGGTCGCGCGTCCTTCGGCGACGATATTCTTGACGGTTTGCAGCTTCTCAAGCCCACCATAAACATCGACTGCCGCCGCGACGATCTCTTTGGCTTTCGCCATGTCGCCTTCACTCGCTTCAGGCATCGGTTCCGCAGGGGGCGGGGCCGGTTGCTTTATCTCGATTTCGTTGACCTCACCGAATTCATCAAGCGATCGATCGAAATTGGCTTTATTCCCTACAGTGACAATCGTGAGTGCGTCGGGATGAAGATACTTTTGTGCGACTGCCTGCACATCCGCCGCCGTGACCTTCGCGATATTATCGGTATAGGTTTCAAGGAAGTCGGAGGCATAACCGCGATACGCCAGCATCATCTGTTGGAAGGCGATTTGCGAACTGCTCTCAAACCCAAAGACAAACGAATTGATGAGTGAATCTTTGGTGCGCTGTAACTCATCTTCTGGGACAGGTGTGTCTCGGAGACCCTTGACAACATTAATGATGAGCGAGATCGCCTCTGCCGTCTTTTCCGTCCGAGTCTGCGAATAGGCGAACCATTCCCCTGGATTCGTATAGTAACTCGTTTGCATGATGCTGCCGACCATATAGGCGAGACCGTGTTTCTCACGCACTTCCTTCATAAGCCGAGAGGCGAAACCGCCTTCTCCAAGAATATCGTTCATCACACGGAGCGCGAAGAAATCAGGGAAATCGGGAGTGCGTTTGATGCCGAAATGCCCGATTAACATCACCGACTGCGGGAGATCCTTGAAAATATAATTAACGGATGCTTCGGGAGTGGGATCCACGGTTGGAACATCAGGGAAAGTAATATCTGTGGATTCCCAACCTTCAAACACTTTTTCCAGTTGCGCGATCAGAGTTTCCGTATCAAAATCGCCAGTAATCGCGAGCATCAGGTTGTTGGGATGATAGTATTTCGCGTGGAACGCTTTGAGATCGTCAACAGTGATGCTTTCTATACCCTCAATTTCGGTATACCACCCGAAGGGATGGTCGGTGCCATAGAGCAGCGCGGAGAAGTTACGCCACGCCAGTTGGATAGGGTTATCGTTGCGTCGGCGGATACGTTCGATCGACTGCTGTTTACGGAGTTCTAATTTATCTTCGCGAAATGCAGGATTCCTGAGCACATCGGCAAAAATTTCCAACCCTTTTTCGATGTCTTCGGCGAGCGTTGAGAGGTTAATTGTCCCGTATTCACGCGACATCCCAACTTCAACGGAGGCCGCCATAGATTCCAATTCCTCGTTCAGCGCGTCCGGTTCACGCGACACCGTGCCGCCGGTTCGCATAACGGAGGCAAATATGGATGACAAGCCTACCTTATCCGCTGGATCGTAGATGTCACCTGTTTTGATCAAGCCGTTGATGTTAAACAAGGGTAACTCATGGTCCTCAATGAGGTAGAGCGTCATCCCGTTTGAGAGGGTTCGCTTCTCTGGAACGGGCGGTTTAAACTCGATCGGTTCAAAGGTCAGTTCTTCGTGGGGTCTGGCAAATGTAGAGGGGATACCCCACACAATGAGACAGGCGACCAGTGTCGCGAAGACAATTCCAGTAAAGGTTCGTTTCTTCATTATTCGCTGCCCTCCGTCCCTTCACCGGCGGGTGCTACTGCCGCTTTCTTAACGAGTGTGCCGACGGTGCGGTTGCTTTTCGTGAAATAGGTTTTTGCGACTCTCATGATGTCCTCCGGCGTAACTTTATATATGTTTTCACGCCAATCCAGGATATAACGCCAATCGCCTGCAATCCCTTCATAGAAGGTGAGTTGTCGTGCCATTCCAGCGTTCGAGCTCAGTCCTCGGATAAAACTGGCATCTACCTGTTTGAGGATACGTTTAAATTCTTTTTCTGCGACGGGTTCGGTCTTAAGCCTTTCGAGTTCGGCGTAAATCGCTTCTTCCAGGTCGGCGGTTGTGTGTGGAGACCGCGGCGCGCCATCTATAACAAAAAGATTGTTGTAACGCGCCCCCGGGTATCCATTCAATGAATCGGTAGAGATGGCGATCCCCGTCTCAACGATGTTTTTGTAGAACCGAGAGGTGCGCCCATCGGAAAGAATCGCACTGATAAAATCCAACACATAGTCGTCAAAGTGTGGGAGTGTCGGTTTATGGTACCCAATCATGAGTTGCGGTTCAGCATCAAATTCGACATCTACACGACGTTCACCTTCCTGCGGGAGTTCTTGGGTTGTAACTTCCGGCGGGAGCGGTTGCGAGGGGATATCACCGAAATGCTTTTCGATGAGTGCGATGGTTTCATCTATGTCTATATTCCCGATAATAGCCATGACAGAGTTATTTGGGGCATAATGGACACGGAAAAATTCTTCTGCCTTACGTCGATTTAGCATCGCAATATCCGAGGGCCATCCGATAATCGGTATCCCGTAAGGATGTGCAGTGAAGGCGGCAGCCATAAACTGTTCATAGAGTTTACCGCCCGGTTGGGTGTCAACACGCATCCGCCGTTCCTCTTTGACCGCCTCGCGTTCAACATAAAATTCGCGTAAGACAGCGTTCTTAATCCGATCAGACTCAAGGATTGCCCATAACTCTAATTTATTAGACGGCAGTTCCACCGTGTAAATCGTATAGTCAACAGAAGTGCCAGCGTTGAATCCGGTACTCCCGTGTTGCGTGTAAATTTCGCTATATTCGCCGGTAACGATCCACTCTTTAGCGAGCTCCTGTTGCGCTTTAAGGGCTTCTTCCAATTCGGCTATTTTGTCCGCATCCGCTCTGGAGCCTTTTGCACGTTCCATGTCAAGGGCATCGCCGATTCGATCGATTTCAGCGAGCACGACCTTTTCCTTTTCATAGTCTTTTGTGCCGATGGTTTCAGTGCCTTTGAATAACATGTGTTCGAGCATGTGTGCGATACCGCGTGTATCATCCGATTCATCGACTGAACCGGCTTTAAAGAGGATGTAGGGGGCGACGGTCGGGGAGGTATCGCGTTTAATCATCAACAACTTTAGACCGTTGGGAAAGATGTGCTCCACCACCCGGTCTGAGAGATCTTGTGCTGATGCTATCCCTTGCAAGGCAATGAGGCATAGAACCAGCAGACTTTTAATTATTCCTTGCGGTTCGGTCAAGTAGGTTTGCACATTGACGTTCCTTTCCGTATACTCGCCTGCGTGTTTTTGCTTGGGCATTTCTGCGTATTGTTGCAGGCTATGTTTTTGGTTATAGAATTAAGGAGTCCCAATTAGAGAATCGAGACTCCCTCAAGTTTTACGCTTTCTCAAGATCACCGAGTAACCCGACGAGAGCAAATCTAATGTGAGACGAGAGTGCCGAGTTCTCCGCGCGGAGGTCAGCACCCTCTTCGTCTGGGTACATGACATGTGCCGCGACAGCGCGCTTGACCCAACGTTCTGCCCTGTCATCGTAAGGGATGTATTTTTCTTTCGGTGCTGTGCATGCAGGACACTCATCTGGTGGGCTATCCGCTTCCTTCCACAAATAGCCGCAAGCTACACAAACAAACATTGCAAAATCCTTTCTCTGTTCCTCAAGAAGATTAATATTTTTGTGAACAAAATGCCAAAATTATTAACCTTCAAGGGATCAAAATTACAGGTTTTAATATTCACAATCAACTACTGCATTTTAGCAGATTACACTTCAAAATACAAGTGTTAAATTGCTATATCTTCTTCGAAGATAGGACACGCTATACATGTGGTTAAGCGGACTGTTCCGTTGAGTGCGTTTTCAGTTCAGCGATCTGGTCGCGTAAGGCTGCGGCTTCCTCATAATCAAGGTCCAACGCCGCTTTTCGCATCCGTCGCGTTAAGTCTGTAATCATCGCGTCAATATCCTGAGGTTCAATCCTTTCTGGGAGGATCGCAGGCTTGTCAGATTTTTCCGTCTTATACTCGTCAGTCGATTCAGTGATCAGTTCCTGGATTGCCTTTTCAATTGTCGCGGGGGTGATATTGTTATCCGTGTTATATTGAAGTTGAATCTCGCGGCGGCGGCGTGTTTCCTTGATCGCTTCGTCCATGGCTTCGGTGATGTTATCCCCATATAAGAGGACTTCACCATCAACATTTCGGGCAGCGCGTCCAGCAGTTTGGACGAGAGACCTGACAGAGCGGAGGAAACCGGGACGGTCAGCGTCAAGGATTGCCACGAGAGAGACTTCAGGAAGATCGAGCCCCTCGCGAAGTAGGTTGATACCGACCAGCACATCAAAAACGCCTTCGCGAAGTTCACGTAGAATGCGGGCACGGTCGAACACATCAATTTCGGAATGCATATAGTCCGCACGGATACCCGCTTCCGTCAAATACTCGGTTAAGTCCTCCGCCATCCGTTTGGTAAGCGTCGTGACGAGGACGCGTTGTTTGCTCCTGACGCGTTCTTGGATCTTGCCGATGAGATGGTCTATTTGTCCTTTCACGGAATGTATCGTAATTTCGGGATCAATGAGTCCCGTGGGTCGGATAATCTGCTCAACAACTTGCGCGCTGTTTTCCATTTCATAAGAACCCGGTGTCGCGGAGACAAAGACAACTTGGTTGACGCGCGCCTCCACTTCATCGAACCGGAGCGGACGGTTATCCAAGGCGGAAGGCAGCCGGAAACCATACTCCACAAGCGTCTGCTTTCGGGAGCGGTCACCCCGATACATACCTCGCAGCTGCGGAATCGTTACGTGAGATTCATCAATAAAAAGCAGGAAATCATCCGGAAAGTAGTGCATCAGGCAATACGGCGGATCACCGGGTTGCAATCCTGAAAGATGCCGTGAGTAATTTTCAATACCGGCGCAGTAACCCACCTCCCGTAACATCTCCAAGTCAAATCGAGTGCGCTGCTCAATGCGTTGCGCTTCCAGCAATTTCGTCTCTTTCTCAAACGTCAGAATCCGGTCTTGGAGTTCCAGTTCAATATTGATTAACGCCTGATCGAAGATTTCACCGTCGGTCATGAAATGCTTGGCAGGATAAATTTCAAGGAAATCCCGTTGTGCCAACACCTCTCCGGTCGTGGTATCAATTTCGTTAATGCGATCAATTTCGTCCCCAAAAAGTTCAATACGATACGCGTGCTCACTGTAAGCAGGAAAAACTTCAACGACATCACCACGGGCGCGGAACACACCTTGCCAGAACTCAATATCGTTGCGGACATACTGAATGTCGACTAACGCGCGTAGGAGTGCGTCGCGCCGAACGACATCGCCGACGGCGACTTGAACCCTCTGATTTTCAAATTCATCTGGAGAACCGAGACCGTAAAGACAGGAAACACTCGCGACCACGATAACATCGCGACGCGATATCAAGGACGCTGTTGACGCAAGCCGCATCCGTGTAATCTCTTCGTTAATGCGGACATCCTTTTCAATAAAGGTATCCGTGGATGGAATATATGCTTCGGGTTGATAGTACTCGTAATCGCTGACGAAATAGTGGACGGCGTTGTTTGGGAAAAAGGTCCGAAATTCGTTGTAAAGCTGCGCGGCGAGTGTCTTATTGGGTGAGATGACGAGCGTCGGCAATTGGACGTTCTGAATCACATTCGCCATCGTATAGGTTTTGCCTGAACCTGTCACACCGAGGAGTGTCTGTGCTTTGTCTCCACGGTGGAGCCCTTCTGTGAGTTTATCAATAGCTTCGGGTTGATCGCCTTGGGGTGAAAAGTCTGAGATGAGTTCAAATCGCGGGTTATCCGGTTCGGGGATATCCTCTTCTAAATCATCGATTTTGGTCAGCAATTCCCAATTCTCTCTCATCGTGGCTTCTGGCTCCTTGTTAATTTTTTGATCGCCTCGCAATATGGAGACGGCTGCGGTCTACATCAAAACTACAAGAAATTTGTGTGATTTGTATTGTATTTTAGGTCTTATATAGTATACCACACTGCGCCAAAGATGTGTAGAGAGATTTGTGCTATTTAATGGAGTGTGCAAAGTCCGATCGGTTCCTGCCCTTCGATGAAGGGTTCTCGGCTAATGTCCGCCTCTGGGCATTTACCCTGTTTTTTGAGGAGCCCGCTCTTTTTATTCACCTCTCGGAAAACAATACCTTTCGGAACCGGGAACGGTTTTTCTGGACCGCGAGCGGCATCAATCATAAATTGTGCCCAGATTGGCAGCGCTGCTTTCGCGCCTTCCTGATTGTAGTTCCGGCGATTCAACCGATTCTTATCGAACCCGACCCAAACACCGACGACAAGATCGGCGGTGTAACCGACAAACCAGGCATCTACGTTGTCATTGGTAGTGCCTGTTTTACCCGCTGCCGGTCGCGTCAGTCCCATCCGTATTGCCCGTCTACCTGTTCCGTCCTGAATTACACTCTCCATAAACGAGGTAATCTGATATGCGACCTTTTCATCTAAAACACGGGGCGGCTCATTTTGAGAGTTATCAGAAGTATAAATAATTCTCCCCGCTGTGTCCAACACGTACTGAATATTAACCGGTTCCGTCTGGATACCACCGTTTGCGAAGATACCGTACGCCGAGGTGAGTTCAAGAACTGTTACGCCAGACGCACCTAAAGAGAGTGCCGGGACTGGAACTAATGGGCTTTTAATACCCATTCTTTTGCTCAAATCCACAACACGGTTCAAACCTTCCCATTTACCATTTTCGGCTATCGGCGTCTCCAACATCGCTTTCGCTGTCGGCACATTAATCGAACTCGCGAGCACGTCGCGCACGGTAACTTTACCCTTAAACCACTTGCTATAATTGCGCGGATACCATATCGGCTGTCCAGGGAACGGAAGTATTCCCCATGCCTCATCAACAATAATCGTTGTAGGTGTCACAATCGCAGGGGCTTCTAACAACGCCGCAAAAACAATCGGCTTAAATGCGGAACCGGGTTGTCGTCTGGCACTGCCAATCGCTCGATTATAGAAATTAATCTTATCTCCTATAATGTTGTAATTCCTACCACCCACCATCGCCTTAATGTGTCCTGTTTTGGGTTCATAAGCAATCAGTGCCGCCTGCAAATAATCATCAATCGGATCGAGGCGTGGACTCCGCTTATTGGTATCGTAATCGGGGAGACGCGGACCCCCATAAGTTTTATCCATCACACGGAGGTGCTTTGCGATCTCTCTCTCCGCAACGGTTTGCATGGACATATCTATAGTGGTGTAAACCTTCAATCCACCACTATACAAATTGTCTTTGAGTTCAGGCAGCCGACCGAGTGCTTCATGAACGTAGTCAAGGAAGTGTCCAGCCTCTTTCAGTGCCGTTCTTGTCCCTTTTCTGGGCAGATTTTGCGGGAGGAGTGGGGCGTCTCGGCTTGCACGCCATTCGGATACAGCCGGGATATACCCCTGTTCAAACATCTGGTCGAGTACGATATTTCGCCGATGCAAAGCTCTTTCTGGGTTGGAAAAGGGTGAAAACGCGTAGGGACCTTTCGGAAGTGCGGCGAGCAATGCACACTCGTGATAGTTAAGCTCCGAGACCTCCTTCCCGAAATATCCGAGTGCCGCTTGCTGCACCCCGTGATACGTTTTTCCGCCATACCTTGATCTCCCTAAATCAACATGGTTCAGGTAGCGTTCAAAAATCTCGTCTTTAGAGAAAGCCTTCTCAATTTTCACAGCGAGGAGTATCTCTCTTGCCTTCCGAATGACGCTTCTGTCGGATCGTTGATCGAAAAGATAGATATTTCGTGCCAACTGTTGGGTCAACGTGCTGGTCCCAGCCAAGCGACTGCCGTGCAGCAAGTTGTTTTTGAATGCCCCAGCGAGACGTATCAGATCGATGCCCCAATGTTCAGAAAATCGTCGATCTTCAATAGCAGTGAACGCGCCTGTGAGTTTGTCCGGCATTTGCAGGAGCGGAATCAGACGACGTGTGGAACCCTCATCGTCAGCAAACTCACCGATTTTCTCCGGTTCCAGATAAAAATTATGACGCACAGAATTATCTGCGTTCCGGATGGCAGCAATTTTCCCGTCCGTCACTGAAATCCGAAGGTAGCCTGCCTTCACATCAAGATTCGGGTACTCAAAATCCCGCAGATGGATACGAACGGTTCCGTCCGTTGCGATCGCATACTCTCCCGGCCCACTCAGCCTCGGAATGAGTTCCGGGACCTTCTTGTACTCCAAACGTTCCAATTTATCGATCAGAAACGCGACCTTATCTGTTTCTTGGACTTCACAGACCGAAGAGTAGACCTCCAGATGCTGCCGCCATGTCTGGATATCGGCATCGTATTCAAGGCGATAGAGATCAATATCGCGGACATCTTCCCAACACGCCAGCAACATGCCACCTGCAAACCCAATGGCAGCAAACATCGCCAGAAACACGCATATACCTACAAGCCAAAATAGCGTTAGCACTGCCTGAAAAAGATGATAAAAAAATCGAAGCATTTATCTATTTGCCCCCTCTGTGAGGCGCAGCGAAGAGATTCAAGGGCCATGGTGGAATTTAGGGTGTCCTATCTACATCCGTTTTCCGAACTCGCTTAATCGTACATCCAACGGCTCTTGTCTTCTTAGATGATTTTGGAATATCCTTCCCGGTGATTACTAAATCCAAAGCGTCTCGAAGATAGTGTTTCGTCGGTGCCTTCGGACTGTTATCAAACGCGCCTGCGTAACGCAGGACACGTTCCGCGTCGAGAAGAAAGACTTCTGGTGTTCTTCTCGCTCCGAAATAATCGGCAATTTTGTTCTCCGGGTCCTTTAGCACAGGAAATTCAAAACCGTGCGCCTCATTGTATTCCCGAATCTCTTTGACCTTCTCCTGTTTATTTGAATTTATTCCGACAAATTGCACGCCCCTTTCATCGTAAGCCTTGACTAACGCAACGATTCGTTCTGCATAGTCCGTTGCGATCGGACATTGCGTAGCGAGGAACAGAACGACTGTAGCGGGTTTCTTTTCACTGAGTGCATACAGTTCATGAGGGGTGCCATCGGCATCCTTGAGCGTAAAGTCCTTAACGCGGGTGTCAAGTTCAACCTTCTTTGCTTTCTCTTTCGTGAACCCTACCTCTATAGCGCTGATAACCAAAACAATTATCAAAACAACAAGGCTTTGCTTAGCAAAAAAACGTGCAAAACAATTGAGACTGTGCATTTTCCAAATTCTTCCTTTAATTAATTCTTCAATTAAGACGTTAACAACGCTATTCGGTTTCAATTCTCTAATGATCCGCTAATTTCAAACGAAAAATAAAAAATTAATTTTTTTCTTGCATTTTAAAACTGAATATAGGATAATATATAAATATAAACTAATGCTTACTACGGGAGACTACTCATGGCAAAGACCTTGACAGGTAGACAGCGCGAAATTTTCAACTATATTCAGTCGCGTATTAAGGAAGGCTACCCACCAACGATTCGCGAGATAGGGCGCCACTTCGGTTTTTCCGAAAAGGCGGCACATGACCATCTCAATGCCCTTGAGAAGAAAAAGTATATTAACCGGGAAGATGGTAAACCTCGCGCAATTTCCATTTTAAAAGAGGCGGATCCGAAACTCGCAACCAGCAGATGGCTGGAAGGACAAAACGCAAATCTGGCGTTGGCGGAAGTATCGCGAGATGTTATAGAGATCCCCATCTTTGGACGTGTGGCAGCCGGCGAGCCCCTCCTCGCATCGCAGAATATTGAAGGAACGCTTCCAATGCCGACACGCATGCTTAACGATTATGAGTGCTTCGCACTCCGCATCATGGGCTCGAGCATGATCGGCGTCGGAATTCTGAATGGTGATTTTGTTATTGTTAGAAGACAGTCAAACGCAGACCCAGGTGATATTGTCGTCGCGCTGGTTGAGGACGAAGCAACCGTGAAACGCTTCTTTATTGATGGCGATCGAGTCCGGTTGCAACCAGAAAATCCAGCGATTGAACCGAACTTTTTTGATTTCAACGACGTAATGATACTCGGTAAAGTCATCGGTCTGCATCGAGAAATGTAGCAACGTCGGACATCTCGATACCGCAATCTAATGGGCAGAGCAGAGCGTCTGCCCATTCCTCTCAAAAACTTTTATTGTTCCTCCAGAAAACCGGTCAGTTCGTGCAGATGAGAGAGCCAAACATCTACCATAGAAGTGTCTGGACACGGTTTCAGCTGATCCCCAACGAGCCACGCTGTCCATAAGCCTGCGTTCTTACCGCCAACCATATCTGCAGAATAACTATCGCCAACGTAGATCGCTTGATTCGGGGCAACGCCCAGTTCCGACAGAGCCGCCTCAAATATACGAGCGTCCGGCTTCGCTATCCCCAAAACCGTTGAATCTATAATCACATCCAGCAGGGGGGAGAGTCCATAGTCATCACACCACCCGCGCGTGTTCCCAAAGTTATTACTAATCACAGCGAGTTGATAGGTGCCGTGAAGCGTTTCGAGCCATTTCCGATTCTCCGCGAGACTTTTAGCGGCTCCGGCGCAAAACCATTCAACGTATGCATCTTTCATTTTCTCGCTTAACCCAAGTCGTTGGTAAATCCCCACTGCAATCGCCTCAGTCGTCTCTTGTAAATTACAGCGCGCCGCATACTCAGAGGCGACCGCACCGATTGGTAGCATGGAACCATCTTGGTAAGACCATTCAATGGAAGAATCCTGCTTTTGCAAACGCGCTGCCACGGTGCTCACAGCGTCTTGGTAAGACCACTCAATGGAGGAATCACCGAATGCGAATTCTGTGATTGATGCTCTATCTGCCTTGTCAAACGCTTCACGTGTAATCTCAGGACGCCGGTCGTGGATAAACTGATATGCCCGCTCCAACCAGTGGACACCATTTCCATCTAAAGTTCCGCCGAAATCGAATACCAATGCGCGGATGTCCTTCATTAAATCTCCTTTTTTATAATTTTTTTATGTTTAAACGACACGTTCCATCTAATACAGTCTTGATTCAACCGCTTTTACGACTTCATCTGTTCCGATTTTTTGCATACAGAGGTGTGGTGTATCTCGTCGATGACACGTCCGCTTGTAGCACGGACGACACGAGACTGACTTCTCAATGACCGTATGTCCAACGCCATAAGGACGGTGTCGCACTGGATCTGTCGGACCGAAGAGGGCTACCGTCGGCGTGCCGACAGCCGCGGCGATGTGCATAGGACCGCTGTCACAGGTTAAACACACATCGCACCTCTCTAAGAGCGCACCGAGCTGCAGGATCGATGTCCTTCCGACGAGATTAATTATCGGTAACGAGGCAGGTAACGCTTCTGTCAGTCTCTGTTCAGCGTGTGAACCTGTTAGGACGACTTTGGCTTCTGGAAGGAGGTGTGTAATTTGCTGGATAACCTCGATGAAATTTACGACCTCCCAGCGTTTCGTCGTCCACGTTGTGCCTAAATTAACAGCGATGAGCCGATCATCACGCGAAACACCTTCAGCACGCAAGAGATTTTCAATGACATGTCGGTCAGCATCTGTATGCCAGAATTCCAAATCGTCCGATGGTGTATCAATATCCAGTAGCTGCAGCACCCGTAGATACCGATGGACCTCATGGATGCTTGTATCATCTTGACAAGACTTCGTTAGCAGCATCCCACGTCCACCGATGTTCGTTCCAACGCGAATTGGAATTCGCGCGAGAAAGGGTAGCAAAGCGTTGCGGAATGAGGTCGGATGCAACACCACAGCAAGATCAAAAGATGTATTTCGGACCTGACGGACGAATCTCGTGAGTGATCGGACATGTCCTTCCGTTTTTTCATCAACGATGCAGGCATCAACATAAGGGTGCGATTCCATTAAATCTGCGACGCGGGGACGCAATAGCAGCTCCAGACGGGATTCACGGAACGTCTGCTTCAGGGTACGCAACGCCGGGGTTAGCAGCACCATATCACCGATCCAGCCACCTGTCTGGCACACCAGAATGTTTTGCATCACAGCACCCATGAAAACATCAGGATGTCTTGTCTTAGAAAAAGAACGGGTTCGACCAAGCTTTCTTACCTGTTGCGTCTGTTACTTCAACCCGGACGTATTTCACGCCTTTCGGAATGCTATACGTTGCCTCGGTCAGCAGTTCACCCGCTGGTGGCAGAATTCGTCTACCGCGACTGCACTCGGATTTGAAGACAATTGATTGCGCCTCTGAACATTTAACCGTTACTTCGTTACCCTCCAACGTCATGTCCACAATTTCGGGGCCGAGCGTGGAATAGAACGCGCCTGTCCGGAGTGCTTCCATGATACTCTCAATCGTCAGTTCTTGTGCCTTCACCATAATCCAACCGTGGAAGCAGTCGTGTTCAGTGCCGTGTGCGTCGTCCGAGGCGATTCCAAGCACGGGACCCCCTCTATCCAGCAGATCATCCCATGCCTGCTCCGAAAAGCCTTTGCCGATGCCCATACAGGTATCGTTATAAACTTCAATCGCGAAATAACCCTGCAAGGGTAGATAATCTGTAATCGTATGCCCCGACCAATAAGGATGACACAAAACGGCTTCGCCGCCCTGTGCTTTAATTTCATCAAGCACCGCGTTCGGGTGCATCTTTGCACAATTCAGGGTCTCATGAATATTAATGGCGACAAAATGATACGTCGAGCCACCATACGGATTCGACGGATGCACTTCGCTGCCTGAGATTGCCAAAAAATCTGATGTGCTGTAAGCGCTCACATCGTTGACTTTACGATGGTCTGTCAACACCAGAAAATCATAACCCGCTTCACGATATGCGCCGAACCGGTCCGACATGGGAAGCTGCCCATCGGACTCTGTGCTGTGACTATGTGTATTGCCTCGGTACCATTGCCCTGGCTGCTGGAAAGGATTCGCGTTGAACATGATGACTCCTTATTCGGTAATGGTGTGTTCAAGTTTTACGGATGATGCATACCAATAAGATGAACTTCGGACATCCATATCTATTTTAGCATGTCTGTTGTCCGTTTGTCAATTTTTTCGTTGTCACTGGGCTGGGTTTATGAGGAGTGCGGGGTTTCTGTCAATGCCGCATTAAGGTCGTCTTTGAATTGATTCTCGTATCTCTCGTGATAGAACGATGGGACACCGATGACGCGATATTTGCTATTCTCCGTCAGGATCTTACTGCGGTATTCAGCACGAATTTCCTGACGGTATTCAGCATGAATTTCCTGTAGGAATCCTTCTTTCCACCGGTCATGCTCTGCGAGATGCTCACCTTTGGGTTCAATAAAGAGTTGGTAACTTAGAGATTCCCCATTTTTCGAGCGTAAGAACAGCACAAAGTCGGGCTGAAAGGGTCTACCATCGGAGAAGTTATAGATAGAGAAATGTCCCTCATTGCGAAGCAGATAGATATCTTCATAGGTTTTTTCTTGTTCCTGAATCCATCTATCCAGCATCTCGACGAATGCCTTTTCTTCACTCGTGCCGTAGAGGGTATCAAAGGCGAACCAGTCTCTGAGTTTGACGAGGTACGCTGTGTCGCTGTCATCAGCACGCGACGTGTCCACATTGAATTTCAGGGTTTTATCGGTAAAAACAGCGCGGACCTGCTCCTCATAAAAGTGCTTTGTGCCTTCGTACTCAGTAACCTCTTTGCGGATTTCGGATTCTATTTGACTGAGCAACCCTTCACACGCAGATAGTTTTGCGGGGCGATTTTCTTCCAAGTGGGAGAGGTCGCCCTTGAAAGTAATTGCTAAGCCACCGAGATAGTTTTCCGAAGTGATAAATTCGCGGACAGATGCCAAGTGTGGGAAATACTGCCTGAGCGATGCGAACGTGAAAAATGGATTTCGCGCAAGGGCAGCCCTGACGATATTCTGTCCGATGTCAACCATCTGGACATCTCGACTGTTTTGGTGCCCCTGTTGCACGGGAGTTTCACGGTTTTCCATGACAGTCGTCACGCCGCCGGTCCCTGTATGGATGGTATGCTCATAGTTTTTCTGCTTTACACTCAGGTTCGCGAGGTCATCAAAAGACTTGACGTGTTGGTAATCTTTTGGCACCTGTCTATTGAGCCAGACGACACCGTATTTGTAGAGATCGGTAGCCTTGAATTCGGCTTTCAACCTGAGTTCACGAGTCTCGACGCGTTCGTCCATCATTCCCTCATCAATCAATGCAGTGCGGATTTCAGAGATATAGCGTGAATCGTGGATGCTGTGGTAATGGAGTTCTTCCAAGACACGCAGTTCATTATCAAGATCTTCGTCGAACTTACGACGAAACCGATCTGTGTGGTCGTCGGGTGGAACGAAGGGGAAATAGCGCGCACCGCGCCCGATGAGTTGTGCCTCGGAGATGGTCGTTTTTCCGATTTTGTTTTTTCCTGAGTCGCGCGCTTCGTAACACCGAACGATGTCAAACAGGTTCAACACATCCCATCCTTCATTGAGTTTCTGCACAGCGAAGATGGCACGGATCGGATTGCTTCTGTCTTCGAGGTTGTTAAGCCGGAGCTGATACGTCTCCTTCTCATTCTCGTTATTAACGGAGAGGCAATGCTCCTCACGAAACGCTGCTTTTAAGCGTTGAACTAATGCCTCAGTGGTAATGCCTTTTTTCTTAAAGAAACGGAACGCGCGTTGAAGGATTTCGAGATCCGATTCCCGAAATGTGTCAATCTGGTCGGCGGTGAGTTCATCAATCAGTTTATGAAAGTTTGCTTTGTTCTCTTGCGATTGCGCGATTGTCCGCTGTGCCTTGAACAGGATGACTGGCTTTAGGTTGATGCCATTCTCCGCCGCGACCTGTTCTTTGTATTGATTGAGAAGGAGTGCCTGTAAGATACGGGAGTGTGGGGCTACATCGGAATGGACAAGCACGACATCTTTTGAGAATCTGTCGTTCCGAAAGTTCACGAGATCGTAACGATAGATAATCTTGTTCCGGTACTTATCCACAATGTTTGGGTTTGCGTAATCGTGTGTGGCGGTGAATTCCAAGAGTAGGTTATTTGAGTTCGCGCGAAAAATGTTCTCTACCGTATTCTCCCAACTCGGTTTCTGTTTCTCCAAATTCAGTTCCAACTGCTGGGATCTGGTCTGGACGTTCATGTGGTGTGCTTCATCCGCCAGAAGAACGATTTCCTTTTTCTTGAAATCTTCAAAGGTTAAGGCGTTCTCCTTTTCCACTGTCAGATCGGAATGGAGTTTCTGGATCGTTGTGAAACAGATATTGATGGATTTCTCGTGGGTCCCCTCGAAATTTTCTACTTCTGTGACCTCAATATGTTCACCTTCAATATGAACGTTCTCGCTGAAGAGGTATTTTACGGAACGCGGATTGAGGAAGTTATCCTTTGTTTTTTCGATGATATTGGTGGAATTGACGAAAAAGAGGAAGTTGCGATAGCCTTTCTCATAGAGATAGAGGATCAAACCCACCATGATGAGCGTTTTACCGCTACCGGTTGCCATATTGAACAGGAGGTGTAGCGGTTTTTCTTTGCCCGGAAGATCGTTATTGAAGTAGTGAATAAAACTTGCGAATGCGTCTTCTTGGTAGGAACGGAGTTCAAACGTGGGATTCAGATTTTGCGTAATGCTCTCCGGCATATCCGGTTTGGGGATCCCAAAATTGAAGGCGATTTCGAGTTGTTCGTGAAGGAATTGCTCAAGCATTATAAACCTTAGTTTTCCCAATCAATATCGTCAAGTGTTTGGGCAGTCAAGGCTGCCTCAAAGAGTGCATCGAGACGAGATAGACTCCGTATTGAAGTAATCCTGCTGGTAACGGATTCAGGAACGGTATTGAATCGAAATCGCAGCAGTTTGAGGACGGCTTCACGTTTTGCTTGCGTTTCACCGCGTCTTTCACCGCGTCTTTCACCTTGTTCCATTAGATACTCAGCCATTGTCTGTGCCATTGTTTCTCCCTCCTCTCTACGGGAAGTTTCTTGGATGTGCTGGTGAACCAGCGTTTTCAATTCGTCGTGCTCCTCAGTTGGCCGGCGATGCAAAATCAGCAGATACAGATAGAAAATTGCGCGCCGCCACTGCTGTGTTTTTTCTTCATCAAGGGTGTCAATATGTGATACCGCTTCTATCAAGGCAGTCCGTATCTCTTCCTTATCCGCGTGTTCTTTCTGTAGGACAGTTAGCAACCATCCGAACGGATGATCTGTCTTCGTTAGGGTGGCTGTGTCTGTACTCTTTACGCTAAGAAATATTGCACTAAATTCTGGGACAAACTCAGAAAGCATATCGGGCAAATCCATCACGGGACTGAGCGTTAGGGGTGTTTGCCATCTTTGTTCTCCGGTGTAAAACACAATCGGAATAATTGGGCGGAAACGCCACTGACTTTTAGGAACATTGTTTGATTCCCACTCGCGGCGTTGGAAGTCCCAAATTTGGGTCATATAGAACAACACTCGAAATCCCATTGTTACGTCAACCGTTGACTGGTGCTCAATGAGTATATAAATCAGGAGTTCTTCTGCTTCGGATTCATTGCGGAACGGCACGCTATATACAATGTCAGATTCTTGCTCGCGAAGGTTGTCCGGGATAAAACTCCGGTTGATGGGCACGAGTTGAGTAAAATCAAGATGTGCGACCAGATGCTCGGCAACAATTTCTAATAGACCGCGGACGTTTTCTTTGTCTTCCAACAGCCATCGAGTGCTGCGGTCAGCGAACTGTTCAATTGGAAAATCGAAAAAAGTGAGTAACTCTGTTTCTTTGGTTTCCATTATGCTATGCGTCCGTAAAATTAATTCGGTGTCACCTTCTGTTTATTATACAAAAGTCGGCGTTGAATGTCAATTCAACCGAGTCTCGTCACTTACCCCCATTTTTTTTCGAGAGTAGGGAATAGTTGATGTGGTTAGGTTTGTGTGTGAGAAACACTGTCAGTAACTCATTAGAAGTGGACCCGCTTTGGGGCGTATCTGCGTGAAAAACGAGATAAGAAAGTGTTGGTTCCATAAGTCAGTGAGAGTCTTTTTGATAACAGTAATAACAGAAAAAGTTTTTCTGTTATTACTGTTATGTGCCTTCTGCCAATGTGTAGAGGCAACCTTCTCATAACTGATAAAAAGCAATCCATAGGAGAGGCAAGCACACAACCAAAGGACATCCAGGCGAGTTTGTGTCGGTTTTTTCAAGACGAGTTTACCAAAACTGAAGCACGACTTTATATCTCGGAAGCCGTGTTCAATCTGCATGCGGCGTTTGTAGCAGTGATGAATGTGATGACCACTGAGGCGATTTGAGATAAGATACATCGGATCTTTGAAGACCGCGTCTCTGAGGATATAAAGTTGAAGGGGTATCTGCTGATGTGCCTGATAAAGGATATGCCGATACCAGCCCGCTTCAAGGTCATCAAGTTTCTTGAGACTGCCATCAACCCGGATACCCACATGCCTCGGAACACGCATCACGAACGGGATATCTCGTGTCTTGAGAAACTTAATGACGTATTGCGCACGCGCAAAACCACGGTCAAACACCAGAACGGAACGTTGATTCTGCTTCGATACCGCCCCTAATGCCACTTGATAAACATATTCACAGAAGTATTGGATGATCTCATTATGACTCTTATAGATACCGTCTCGGATTTGTTGATCGGTATAGATGAAGTAGAAAACAGGGATCGCACGATGCCGAAACGGAATCGCAACGACAAGTGCTTTCCACTCGGCAATCAAATCCGTTTCATCAACGAGCAAATACAGATGGCCACCCGCATCCTTGAAAAACCAACCCACCACCGACACAAACCAAGCCGTCTTCAGCGCATCGACGCGCAGCGGTGTGTCAAGGAAACGCAGAAACCTTTTCTGTTTCGACTTCTCCCGGGCAACACCGATAGGCAATCGAGACGCAATCTCATTGATCCGAAACGTTTGCGCAACACCGATCGCTATCAAGACGAACAGGAGATTTCGGAACGTCGGCTTTTTCAGACCAACAGATTTGAATATTTCTTCAAAACGTGTTATCATCGTTTCTGGATTTACCCGTTTTGGGTATCTCTTTTTCATAAAATACCTCCTTACATGTTTTGTGAAGTCGGTTTACAAACAGTTGCTGTAAGGAGGTATTTTATCATAAACCCACTGACTTTCTCACACTTTTCCCAACGAAAACCTTTCACTACAAACCTTCAGAAAAAAATGGGGGTAAGTGACAACCGAGTCTCAAGTTGCTCCAATCAGGGACTTCGCCTTCCTCCAGAATCTTTAGTATTGAATCCCGACATAAGTTCTGTGCCTCTGTGATAAATTCTGATATAGGAATCATTTTCCGATTTACCTCAACTTCTTCATCAAGTCGCCCTTCATGAGCAGCATCGCAACGGCACTTATATATTGCCTTGAACTTTGCCTTTAGTGTTTTCTGATCTGCTTTGTCTTTTCCCAAGTACCGCGAGGCGTTGTTCTGGAGGTTAGAGGATATTCTGCTATTTCTGCCTGGGACATAGAGTGATTCAAAGGCTATTCCTAAGTCAATTATTTTATCAACGGGATTTCTCTCTGATTTTGATTTTATCCACCTATCAATAGGGATTTTCAATTTTTCCCCGATATTTGAGGACGGGTTAGTTAAAAGTTTATATAGGCCCGTAACTTTATCCATGTCAGTTTCATTAATGACACCAATGCCAGATCCGTAGTCTGGCATAATAAACTTGCCCACTGTTTTGGAAAACCAGTCTTCCACGTTGAAGAGTGCGTCTCCATCTATGTATTGCCACGCAAGTAGAGATTCAACAGGATAATTAGCAATTATGGATAACGCCTGACAAAATTTATTCACATCAAAATTCGGAAACTCCAAGCTTTCTGTTTTGATTTCAAACTGATCGGAGATATCTACTCCTTCAATAGATTTGACAGAAGGCTTGCAAAATAGGGGCGATACGGTATAATCAATTATAAGAAGAGGAGCACCAGAAAAAATTAATAGATGTAATGCCATCGGAAATTTAGACCACTGTCTAAACCAAGATTGTGTATTGTCTACCATGGGAATAAAGCTCTCATGGAAGAAGTCAGGAAGCAACTTCTCATGAAACAAATACGGAGGGAGACCAGCAGTATTACTTGGAAATTCGGCAAATCCCGATTGCTCGCTTTCATACAGATCCCGTATTTGCCCTACAGTATAACTTGGAAGTTGGACAAACCGTATTCCTTCAGCAATATGTGTATCAAGTGCCTCCCTTGTTGCGTCAGAATAGCGGACATAAAGACCTTGGAGCAATATTATTTTTTGAAAAGTCCCAGTCGTATCTCTGGTACATCTATCAAGTGCTAATACCGCTTGTTCTGCTCCGCTAACGATGACGATCTCCAGAAATTTTTCTAACAGTCCGTCAAGGGGGACAGGAATTAGTCGTCTTCTACCGCGTATAGCACGCTTGGCGGTCTGTATCCAGTGAGTAGGCGGACATACAGATTCATCTTCGCGGATATAGTCTGACAGTTCTTCCTTCATAAAATTAAAAAGTTTTGATTTCACCGCATCATCTTGAATATTCGGACAATAGTCCAAAATAAATGACAAATCGGGTCTGTAAGACTCTCGAAATGCTTTGGCGTCCTTTCTATATTTCTCAACCGATATAGATTTATATCCTTCAGGCACCTCAATCACGACATTCGGTATTGCTTCATCCAGCAACTGTCGCAGTTCCTGCTTTCTTTTCTCAGTCATTTCTTTTCCTTATTAATACGGTTATTTAGCGAGGATCCCATAAAACGCGCCGTGTTTTGGATTTCCAACTGTCCGAAACCTCCAATACTGTCTCACGTAACAATTTTCTGGAGATCACAAATCTTTAAAAAAAATGGTCTATCATCCCCATGTAGGATCAGCCGCTAGGGCAGACTTAACAGGCTTGGCCTTCAAGTTATAACGAGTAGTAACTGATTTGACTAATTCTAAGAACCATTCCTGAGCAAAAGGGGCGACAATCACATCTTGGATGAGTAGAGAAAGATCTACTTCGTAATAAGCTCCACTGATGCGATCGTGATAAAGTTGCATAGATATCTCATCATTATCCGGGTTAGGGAATCTGGAACTGATTGCCCTTACCTCATGCTCATGCTCAAAGCTTTTTCGTTTGTGCAGATACCGAGAAAAATTGTTGCGTTCAGGAATAAAATAACTCTTATAGTCAACATAACTCACACTTCCGATATAAATAGATTGATCGCATGTGAAACTGTTTTTGAACGAATCAAAATCAGTCTTGATAGCAATACCATCCTCTTCTCTGGAGTATAGTCTCCACATAGCCGCTGATTCGTGAGTGCTTTGGTGCCAACAATTAATCAAAATAGACCGACGGTTTTTTTTCATACCGTCTGCCATTTGTTCAAGATTTCCTTCTGGGATTTTCTTTTCCCCGAGTGCGCGCTGTATTAATAAAGGACGCAATACTTCGTTAACTTTGGAGTAGGAACCCTCAAAAGGATCTCCCAATTTATCCGCCCTAGCAAAAAACAGTGCCTGTTTTTCCAAGAGAGATATGAATTTTGTAAAATCCATATATCTCCATAGTATCGCGTCAGATGGTGGAGGATTAAAATCTGGATGTTCCTTATACATTTGTTTTTCTCACTCTTCAGATGGTTCAGATGACCTTTCATGTAAAATTTTCGGACATTTTTTCTGCTATCCTGTCCGGGGATTAGCATTAAATTTCAAATGTCATTAAGCGTTCTGAATCACATCTGCAATTTCTTGGGCGATTTCCGCGATTGTAAAATTCGACGTATTACGAGCGATTTTGTCTGCAAGAGATGGACTATAGGAAATGATCTCTTCTTTGGTAATCTTGTGCCAGAGTGGTAGAATTATCTGCTCGCCAGCCATCTCTCGCGTTACCAGACCATCCAATTCATATTGAGGCCAATTCTTTTGGAAAAAGGCGTGTGAGAGAACCACTATACCAAATCGACTTTGTGCAAGCCCTCTGTCGATTTTACGCCTCAAACTATCACCAATACGTAATTCAAACTCATCATACCACACACGTAGATTTTGATCGCTTAACGCTTGTGCTAACGGACGCACGACATCATCTTTGTCTTCTGTTGCATGTGAAATGAATACATCATGGGTATACTCAGAAATGTTCATTGAAGTTGTACCATTCATTGGAGTGGTGTCGCGAACCAATGGTGAAAGTGGTGGGGCCGAGTATTCCCGAATAGGTGGTAGGGGATCAGGCAGAATCCGGATGGATGAACGAACTTGACCGCGAAGTCCTTGCATATCAACTGTTACATGCCAGTGCCCATTGCGTGGTATAGTTAGACGAGCAGGTGACCGGCTGACAAGACCACCGTAGTATTGATGTTTCCTGCCCGCCTTGTATTTTTGGAAGTTTGAACTATCCAACAATCGTACATTGGCAGCCCTACCTTGTAAAGTAACTTCAATAGTAGTACCACGTGATAGATTCCCGATATCGTAATGTGTAAATTTCATTTGTTATCATTTCTCCTTTTCATTGATTATAACAGATAAATTCAGTAGAAGAGAAATTTTAACCTGAGTTTCGATCAAATTTGGATATGAGGAAATCCACATTGTTCGGAGTTAAATTGGGGAACGCTGTTCTTATCATTTCTGAGGTGAATTTTGGAAATGAAGGTTGTTTCTCTCTGAGTCTGCGAACGCAGGATATATCCGCGTCAAGAAGAGGGACTACTTGCTTTAATGCCTTTTCGTAAGCCCTATGCCCCGTTTCCCAACCAGACTCGTTCATCCTCTGTTCCATGTAGTAATTAGCAAAGTAGCAAGCAACTCCTTCTTCAAAATTGTTAGCGTTTTTGCCTCCTGTTGGTGCGAGTAAATGAATCGTTTCATGAGCCATTTGATAACACGCTTGGGACATGCCTGTAGCTGCCAATGGACCCAGCTGAATAATTATATGCTTGCGATTTCCGGGGTACCAGATTCGGGGTCCATCCTCCACGAATTCTATGCCAAGGATAGTGTAGGATAAGTCACGCGGCCCAAACAATTCCTCAGCCATGTAAAGCATTTCACTAAGTCGAGAAACCAATGTCCATGTGTAACCATCACCGTCGGATAAAGGTTGGGCATATAGTAGGTCACTTTTGATATGAATCTGTTGCATAGTTTGTTCCTTTTGATTATTATTTGGGCTGAAAGTTTCTCACAAATGTCTTGAGGTCAGCCATCCGCGATGTTTATTCACCATAAAACGCTTTATTCAATACCCTATCTTCCGCACCAACCCCAAAATCCGCGTCCTCTATTTCCGAGAGATTGACATAGAGTTGGTTCTTATCCAGCAGTTCAGCAAGGAGGTGTTTCTGTTTCTCTACGTCACCGATGGCGATGAAATCGTTGATTGCGTCTTCAGGGACTTCGGGGTTGATATACCAGTTCAGGAACGCGTTTTCAGCAATGTCTCGCCAGAGGGCTACCAATTCTTCGGACGATTCAGCAGATTGGATTTTGTCCATATAGGCTTGGTTATATGGCATCAGTTCGCAGTAGATAAAATCACCGCCGCCCTGCCAATTGACAGATTTGGAGATACCGCCCTGCTCACCGGCGATCACCTTGTTCAAGCGTTCGACGGGAAGGGTTTCGGCATAGTCCATCTGCTCGATACCGATGTATTGCCTACCCATTTTATGAGCAACGGCAGCAGTCGTGCCTGAACCCAAGTGGAAATCCAAAACAATATCCGCTGCCTTTGTTATGTATTCAATAATGCGTTGCATCAATAGTTCATTCTTCGGATACGCGAACGCCTTTCTCCCAAAGATCTCCACGATTTCATCTGTCCCTTTTCTATTAACCATACTTTTCAGGAGTTCGTCCATTACGTGATTCAGGAAATCCGAAGACACGTAAGCCGTTTTTCCTATATCTTCCGACCTAAAGACCCGCATAGCAGGACGTTTGATGTTGAGAAATTCGTAGTCGCCCGGGAAAACTATCTTTCCATTTTTGAGATAATCATCTACTGAATCTTTGGTAATACCCCAGCAACGATTGGGATTTACAGGAAATCCTTCTCCATTTCTCGGATTTACCAATGTGAAATCGGAATTAGGTCGTTCATGGATTGTCCGTTGAGTCGTAAGATCACTTAGCCTCCACTCGTCATCAGGAAAATCGGGGGTCTTGTGATACTTCCGTGAAACATCCCGCTGGAAGAGGTTATCTTTTTTCGACGCTCCTTTTGTGTACATCAGCATCCAGTCAAAATCTTGGGACAGCTTGTAAGGGACATCACTTTTTCCACTTCGGGTTTTCCTCGGAACCGTCGCGATGAAATTGTCTCTCCCAAATATATCGTCAGCAACAATTTTCAAATAGTGCATTTCCTGATCGTCAATGTGAATTAGGATAATCCCGTCATCCTTTAGGAGTTCCCGTGCCACTTCCAATCGGTTTCTCATGAACGTCAGCCAACTGGAGTGGTTAAAGTTATCGTTGTAACCAAAGCTGTCGGATCCCGTGTTATAGGGTGGGTCGATGTAGATGAGTTTGACTTGCCCGCGGAACTGCTGTTTGAGGGTGTGGAGTGCGATGAGGTTGTTGCCCTTGATAATGAGGTTTTCACGAATAACCCCGTTCGCATCTCGCTTCAGTTTTCCAACTTCGTTTTCTGGCTTATCACACATTACCCTCCCCCGATTTTGCTGGTGTTCACCTTCAAGAGTGTGGCGTTTCCAGTGAGTCAGGACTTTGGGATCAAACATCCGGTTGATTTCGTCTTGGGCGAGGATTTCGTTGAAGAAGATCTCTTTGCGCTTTTCCTCTTCTTTTGTCTGTCCGCCCTCTAAGACGCAGTCCTTGTAGGGCCAGACGAGTGAGACTTCGCCGCGTTCACGGAGGAATTTACCGCCGATGTTCAAGCCGATTTTGTTTCGGAATTGGGTGTAGGAATTAGCGAGGAAGTTTTTGTCGGTGATGTAGGTGATGAAGGTGTTATGGTTGAACACCCAATGCCCGTCAATTTCATCAAAGAAAGTTACTTTTATCTCAGCGTCAGTGAGCAATAATTTGATGAGATCGTGGTTGAGTTGCCATGCGTGGTCTCTGACGGCGGCTGGGATGAGTTCGCCTGCATCGTCAAGGAAATGGGGATGGGTTTTGAGCAATGCGGTCAGTTTTTCGTTGAAGTTCTGTTTGGGCATAATAGAGATACAATCTCCATGCGGAAGTCCTAATCAGGAAAAGTGACACGCTCGTAGATTTCCTGCAGGGGCAATTCACATTGAATAGAAGGGAGAGACAGAATTTCCTCAGTTGCCATGATTCCCTCCGATGCTTTTTTGATAATTTGAATTATAGCATAGCACCGAAGGGATGTCAAAATAAAACATTGACAATATCGCGCCATTATGATATAATTGTGCTAAAGGGCGAGCAACAAAAATTTACAGAATCAGAATATGAACCCGGATCTTCATATCCCTTTTCCGCAGGAGAAAAATTTCATGAAATCTTATAGGCAAATTGTTGAGGAAGCGAAAACGGAAATCCCGGAGTTAACCGTCGACGAAGTAAAAAGCGAACAGGACAAAGACAGCGATTTCGTGCTACTTGATGTCCGTGACGAAGACGAATATCGCGCGGGCTATATTCCGAACGCCGTGCACGTCACACGAGGGATGCTCGAATTCTCAGTTGAAAACTACATTCCCGATCGAAACCAAAAGGTTATCGTCTATTGTGCAGCAGGACTCCGTTCGCTCCTCGCTGCCAAATCCCTACGCGAAATGGGTTACACCGATACCATCTCTCTTGCGGGTGGATATCGCGATTGGATGACAGCAGGGTACCCAACCGTACAAGATAAACCGATGACCCATGAGCAACTTGATCGCTACAGTCGTCACTTTATGCTCACTGAAGTTGGGGAACAGGGGCAAGCGAAACTCCTCGATGCTAAAGTCTTAATGGTTGGAGCAGGCGGATTAGGTTCACCCGCCGGCGTGTATCTCGGTGCTGCTGGTGTTGGACATCTCGGTATTATCGATTCCGATGTTGTGGAACTCAGCAACCTCCAACGTCAGATCCTTCACCGCACAGAATCGGTCGGCACACCGAAGGTTCAATCCGCAACCACAACAATCAAGTCCCTGAATCCAGATATCGACATCACACCGTATAATCTTCGCTTGACTGCGGATAACGTCGAAGAAATCTTCTCGGAATACGACCTGATTGTTGACGGATGTGATAACTTCGCGACCCGTTATCTCGTTAACGATGCCGCTGTGTTGATGAACAAACCGGTTGTTCACGGCAGTATTTTCCAATTTGAGGGACAGGTGACGCTCTTTAAACCGAACGAGGGACCGTGCTACCGATGCATGTATCCGACACCGCCCCCGCCGGGCATGGTGCCCAGCTGAAGCGAAGCCGGTGTCCTGGGCGTGCTCCCAGGCGTAATTGGTGTTATGATGGCAACCGAAGCGATTAAATACATTATCGGTATCGGTGAACCCCTTATCGGTCGGCTCATCCTATACGACGCACTCAGCATGACCTATCGCGAAATGAAAATCAGCCGAGATGAGAACTGCCCACTTTGCGGGGATAATCCCGTCATTACGGAATTGATTGACGATTACGATGCCGCAGCGGAAAATCCTGATACCTTTGCCCCCGCTGCCGATTAACCCTTAGCACTCGATCCTGTGATCGAGACGACTCCGAGGAGAAACGTATATGCTACCTTGTCCTGATTGTAATAATCCATTGACGCAGTTTCCAATTGAAAAAGACGATGTAGATATGGTCAGTTGTGACAGTTGTTACGGTGTATGGCTTGTGTATCCGGGTGATGATCTCGATCGTGTAGATAACGTCACTTTTGATGACCTCGTTGAAGCCTACGGCACTGAGTATCCGATTGATGTTGATCCCAGTACCGTCGAACTCCCTGAAGAAGTCGAAGACGCATTGATGTAGAGGGACTACATATTTTCTTTCAGATTTTAACAGAAAAAAAGTAGCACGTTTTTTTCGAATGTGCTATAATAATTTCAATCCACTCTTTTAAGGAGGTTTGTGAATGCGAACTATCATTTTGTTGGCGATGCTGAGTCTCATTGTCTCACCAGCATTCGCACAGAAATATATCAGCTGGGAAGCCGAGAGTTTCAACGATTCAAACGGCACCAAATTTGAAGTCTTTGATGTCCCGACCGATCACCCAGGGAACGCTGAAAACGATGTAGACGATTACAGCGTTACAGAAGCATCCGGCGGTGCTTATATTGGTTCACACAATGGGACTGGAAACGATGGTGGGGACTGGGTGAAATATGAATTCACAGTCGAAGCAGACGATTGGCACTTCTGGGGACGTGTCATCGCCCCGTCAGTCGCCGATAACTCCGTCTTCTGGGTATTCGATGCCGCCGATGGTGATGTCGAATCTGCGAATAACGCCACCATGAACATCTGGGATTTCTTTGAAGTAGAGTCACTTCGAGTTAACTATACAACCGATTGGGTCTGGTTCCGATTGAACACGCGCGACGGTCCTTTTGAGGGAACTGAACTCGTCCAGCACGGCGACGATCCTGTTCCCGTGGAACTGGATGATGGCGACCACACACTGCACATCGCGCATCGCGAAGACGGTACATACATCGATAAAATTTTCGCGACAACGGATGTCGAATTCAATCCGAATGAAACCGATCCGCAGACGGCTGTTGAAGCGCAAAATAAACTTACGACAACTTGGGGTGCGCTCAAAGGCGGATTCTAAGGTAAACAAACACTTAAAAGCACCCACCCGCTGGGTGCTTTTATTTTTTTAATTGCTATCAACAACGCGGTTTGCTCAATGTGAAAGTAGAAACCCTCCTACTCACCTCTCTGATACTTATCTGCTGTGCTGGGATACCGTCCGCTGCTGAAACGAGACCTCGCTTCACAGACCAGACGCAGCAAGCAGGTATCCATTTCAAACACACCAACGGCGGATCTAAAGAGAAATACCTACCCGAAACAATGGGCTCCGGTGGACTCTTTTTTGATTACAATAACGATGGACATCTCGACATCTATCTCGTCAACAGTGGCACCCTCAGCGAAGCGTCCCAACCCCATAGGCGTCCTGACCACGCAAACGTCCTCTATCGTAATACAGGTGATGGAACATTCGTTGATGCCACTGCAGAAGCGGGACTTCAACACAACTACGGTTACGGCATGGGATGTCTCGCCGCAGACTACGACAATGACGGGGATGCCGATCTGTATCTCACCAACTTCGGCAGAAATCAACTCTATCGGAACAACGGAGACGGCACTTTCACAGACGTTACGTCACACGCCGGTGTTGGAGATGGCAATTGGAGTGTGAGCGCGTCTTTCGGGGATTTTGACCTCGACGGACACCTTGATCTCTATGTAGCAAACTATTTAGATTATCAATTAGAGACCGCTCATGCGTGCTTCCTACAAGGCGTTCATATTTATTGTGGTCCACATGAATACCCGGGTGCGCGTGATACACTCTATCGTAACAACGGCGATGGCACCTTCACAGACGTTACAACTCGGGCAGGCGTTCACAACACCGGTAAAGGGTTGGGCGTGCTCTTTACTGACTATAACAACGACGGGTATCCTGACATTTTCGTTGCGAACGATGCCGTTCCTGATTTCCTTTACCAGAACAACAAGGATGGCACGTTCACGGATGTCGCTATCGCTGCAGGGGTCGCCTATAATTCAGAAGGGCGTGCGACAGCGAGTATGGGGATCGCTTCCGGTGATTACGATAACGACGGCATTCAAGATCTCTTCGTTACGAATTTCTCTCTGGAAATCAATAGTCTTTTCCGCAACGATAATGACGGTTTTTATACGATGACCACCTTTGAAGTAGGACTCGCTGATCCGAGTTTCTCAAAACTCGGCTTCGGCACCCAGTTCCTTGATGCAGATAACGACGGCACCCTTGAGCTTTTCGTCGCAAATGGACACGTGTGGGACAACGTATCAGAGATTACGCCATCGCTCTCCTACAGACAACGCTGCCAGATTTTTGGGAACACAGGAACAGGGCAATTCAGAGATTTATCTGAGACGGCGGGTCGGTTTTTCAAACGTTCCATTGTCGCACGCGGGGTCGCCGTTGGTGATTATAACAACGATGGCGCGACGGATATCCTTGTCACCTGTTGTGGTGAACCCCCAATTTTGCTACGAAACGATTCCCAAGTAGACGACTGGGTGAAAATTCGACTCATCGGCACTCAAGGGAACCGCGATGGGATCGGCGCGAAGGTGTGGATACATACAGACGAAATGACACGGTTCAGGGAGGTAACGTGTGGTGGAAGTTACGCCTCTGGTAGTGAGCAAACGCTACTCTTCGGCATCGGTGCGCAAAACACGCTTCAATCCATCGAAGTCAAATGGCAAAACGGACACACGCAAACGCTGGATTTCTCAGATGCCGAGCGTCCCGTAAATCAAACCATCTATATTACCGAGAAATTGAATGACCCCATGAATTAGGTTGACATTATTCGTTTCTGCGCGTATAATAATAGGATGATTGTATCTGACGATAGAGGCACATTTGGAACGCCTCAATTTTATGAATTCTAAGATATGTGAGGATAATCGATTGGCTCAACAGAAAGCAACCAATATTACGTGGCACGATGCGATTGTCACGGCAGAAGATAGAGAAAAATTACTGAATCAGAAAGGTTGTGTGATTTGGTTTACAGGTCTCTCCGGTTCAGGCAAGTCGACGTTAGCAAACGCAGTTGAACAGGTATTACATCAACAACAGCATCACACCTACGTCTTGGATGGCGATAACGTCCGCCACGGATTGAACAAGAACTTGGGTTTCTCACCCGAAGATCGAGAGGAAAACATCCGGCGCATCGGTGAAGTGGCGAAACTTTTTGCAGATGCCGGCACCATTGTTATGACAGCCTTCATCTCGCCCTATCGCGCCGATAGGGACCAGGCGAGAGAACTAATTGCTGAAGGTAGATTCGTTGAAGTTTTCGTGGAGTGTCCACTTGAGGTCTGTGAAGAACGCGATACGAAAGGCTTATATAAAAAAGCGCGCGCTGGAGAGATTAAGGAGTTTACCGGTATCAGTGCCCCTTACGAACCGCCCGTCGATCCAGAAGTCACAGTGAATACAGCGGAGCTCTCACTTGAAGAATCCGCGCACGTCGTCGTTTCATCTCTGGTGAAAGCCGGTTTGGTTCCCAGTGGAAATTAGACGAGAAGCAGGGATGTTCACTTAGCACGAGAAATGCCACGCAGAGAGGGAAACCTGAAAATGGAAGCAGTTATCAGGAACTTCAATGAGAACGGGTTTGCCATCCTGCGCGGCGTTTTAGAACCGGTAACGCTTGAGGTTGTCAAACACGAATGCGAAGTGTTAGTTGCTGAATTGGCAACGCGTCGGTATGCGGAAGGAAAACTGACAGACACCCATCCCGATGCCGATTTTGAAACCCGCCTCATTCGGCTCTACGAAGACTATCCCGACGAAACCCCAACCATTTTTCGCTCGGAACTCCATCGGGAAGGTTTTTTCGAGGTGTTTGCACACCCCGCTCTCCTTGAACTCGCTGGCATCATCCTCGGTCCAGAGATCCGATTATATCCGAACTATTCGGTCCGTCCGAAGTTACCGGAGAACAGACGAACAGAGGTGTTATGGCATCAAGATGCCGGTTATACCTCTAAAGAAGCCGATGTCTTGCGGATGATGAATGTCTGGACACCTTTGGTGCCGGTCAACGTTGAGAACGGGTGTATGGAATTCATTCCGGGGAGCCATAAGTGGGGGGTTGTGCCACACGAAAAGGACGAGTACTATCTGCGTATACACGATGACTATATCAAACCGGTTGAATCGGATGCCGTCCGTATTGAGATTCTACCGGGGGATGTCGCCATTTTCAGTAATCTGCTGTTCCACCGTGGATTACCGAACCGCGCTTCACACATCCGATGGAGTTTAGATTGGCGTTATCAAGATGCCACACAACCGACACTTCGGACGACGCGTGGGCATCTACTCCATTCACACAGGATGCCGGATGCAGTCGTCAAGGACGCAAAGGCATGGGCACAACTGGAATTTTCCTAACCGCAAGGTAAAATTAAAAAAAACACGATTGGGATTGGGGTGTTGACGCTTCTTTTATCTTCGAGCTATAAACCCACGCGCGTAGTCCGTAACGAAGTGGAGGAGGGGTCTACGGAGGGGAGCATTAAATGTCTAACCCTACTAACCGAACCGCAAGGTAAAATTAAAAAATGAAACTTATTCAATTTCATCTACCCAATTTAGGCAAACGGGTTGGCATTGTCACCCGCGATGAAGAAGTGATCGATGTAACCAGCGAAGAATCACCCGGCGTCTTAGAGGTGTTGGAACTCGCTGATAGGGAACAGATAAGCCTGGGGGTAATACTTGCCGACATCCAAGAAAAAGTGGCGACTCCCGCACCGATGCAACTCCGTTCACTGCCAGAGTCAGAAAACGAACCGACTGAACCGGAGGGACTCACGCTCAACAAATTAGACGTCGCTCCTGACGAAAATGTGCCGCATCTCCTATCCCCAATTGATTCCCCTGAAGTTTGGGGATGCGGGGTAACCTACAAACGGAGCGCGGACATGCGTGATGACGATAGCGAACAGGACATCTACAGTCGCGTCTATTTCGCCGATCGTCCGGAGATATTCTTCAAAGCGACCCCCTCGCGATGCGTTGGACCTAACGGCTTTATCGGCATCCGGAGCGATTCCACATTGACGGCAACCGAGCCAGAACTCGCTTATGTTCTTGGCAACAACGGTGAAATCATCGGTTACACGCTCTGTAACGACGTATCCGCATGGGACATTGAGCGCGATAATCCACTCTATCTCCCACAATCCAAAGTGTTCTATGGGTGCTGTGCCCTCGGTCCGATGTTCGTCACACCCTCCGAAGTGGACGATCCCTATAATCTTGAAATGCGGTGCACCGTTCTTCGGGATGGAGACGCTATCTATCAAGGTGAGGTTAACACATCTCAAATCAATTGGAAGTTTGAAGAACTCACCGAATTCCTGATGCGGGATAACCCGATTCCGTTTGGAACCGTCGTTTCAACAGGCACGGGCATCATCGTTCCGAACGATTTGCCGCTTGCCCCAGAGGATACCGTCGAGATAGAAATTGATGGGTTCGGCACGCTGTCAAACCCCGTTAAGCAACTTTAAGGGGCCGCCTAACGTCTGAGATTAATAGGCGCGTAGGGGACTGCAGCGTCAAAATTAGCAGAAGAAAGCAGCCTGCAACAATACGCAGGCGGATATACAGAAAGGAATCTCAAAGTCTAAATCTACTTGATTGAACGCTTTGCGAATCATTAGAAAAATGAACACCAGCTCTGAACCTTTCATTGGCATGCAGAAAACGGAATTAGACACACCCGCGTTGCTGATTGATTTGGATAAAATGGAAGCCAACATACAGACAATGGCGGATTACTTCACGACAGTCAACGCAATGCTGAGACCGCACGTTAAAACGCATAAAACGCCTATCATTTCACATAAACAAATCGCCGCAGGTGCCATCGGCGTTACGTGTGCGAAACTGGGTGAGGCGGAAGCCGTGATCCACGCCGGGGTCCGAGATGTACTGATCGCCAACCAAGTCGTCGGTTCACATAAAATTGCCCGTCTCATTAACCTCGCGAGACACTCTGAGATTATGGTCGCAGTCGACAATCCGCAGAACGTGCGAGACATCTCCGCGGCAGCAGCTGCCAAAGGCGTAACCGTCAGGATGTTAGTAGAAGTGAACGTCGGTATGAACCGATGTGGCGTTGAATCCGGCAAACCCGCATTGGAACTCGCAAAGCAGATACGCCAAAGCCCTAACCTGAAGTTTGAGGGATTGATGGGCTACGAGGGACATACCGTTGCAAAGCCGGACCTGAAGGAACGGGAAGCAAACGTGCGGGAAGCGATGCAACACCTGATTGACGCGAAACACCACCTCGAAAAACACGGTGTAGAAGTTTCTATTATGAGTGGCGGTGGCACAGGCACTTTTAACATTACCGGAAGTATCCCAGAAATGACAGAGGTGCAGGCGGGTTCCTACATCTTCATGGATTCTACCTACCGAAATGTAGAAGGTGTTGGAGAGCAGTTCGACTGTTCGCTGTCAGTTTTGGCAACCGTTGTGAGTCGTCCGGCTCCAGATCGAGTCATCGTGGATACAGGTTTGAAGGTGCTCGCAAAAGAGTTCGGGATTCCACAGCCGATCGGTATAACAGGTGTAGAGATGACAGGCCTCTCTGAAGAGCACGGAACTTTAAAATGTGTTGGGCAGGTATCCGATACTGATGTTCCCCTCACACCCGGGGATAAGATTGAAATTTTACCAACGCACTGTTGTACGACAGTAAATCTCCACGACAGATATTACGGCATCCGTAACGGAATTGTTGAATCTGTGTGGGACATCGCAGCGAGAGGAAAATCTCAATAATGATTACGACAACCACAAACACAGTTGAAGGCAGACGGATTCGACAATATCTTGGGCTTGTTACAGGTGAAACTATCATGGGAGCGAATGTTATTAGCGACTTTATGGCAAGTATCACAGACTTTGTCGGTGGACGTTCAGGCACTTATGAAAGCAAATTTGCGGAAGCGCGTGAAACAGCGATCCGAGAACTGGAAGAAGAGGCACAGCGCAAAGGGGCGGACGCTGTCGTCGGTATTGACATCGACTATCAGGTCCTCGGTGCCAGTAACGGCATGCTTATGGTGACAGCAACCGGAACCGCCGTCAAAGTTGAATGAACCTTCGTGGGAGGGGTTTGTAACCTCGATTTCCTCGGACAGGCAGTTTATTCATCAAATCCACCTGACCGAACCGTAAGGAAGAATTAAAAAATGAGAACACCCCATTCTATATTTAAGTTAAACAGGGTCCGGAAATTTGGTTACCTCTCCAGTTTGCTTGTTGCAAGTATCCTCATGCTGACACAGGCACCAGTGGAAGGCTACATCGCAAAACGGTATACTATCAGACAAATCGTTGCGGAAAGCACCAATGTCGTTTGCGGAACCGTCTCCGAGGTTAACGTCAAGCGACGAACAGCGAAGGTTAAGGTTGAAGAAAATCTGAAAGGCACGAGTGAATTCAAGGAAATTCGGATTCGGTTCGATGTCTATAAAGGAGAAGCGGATCACAGGGACGAGATTATCCATTTTCTGAAAGCAGGGGAACCCATTATTGTCTTCTATCTGAAAGCAGGCGGACGCATTGATAGTCTCGCACATACAAGGGGGAGATGGTTCCAAACTCAGGTCACGGCGAAGAACAAGGAACGCACGGAGTGGGGCTGGTGGCTCTTTACACACTTTGAGAAATACCTCAACAGAGACAAGGTCTCAAGGCGAGATTCAACACCTGATTTCCAAGAAGAATTGCGTAATTTACTCAGCGGAGACGCGCTTGAACTCCTGCTTCTCAAAACCGATAGATATGACTCAGAACAACGCGCCATTGCCGAACTTGATGCTGTTGCCGATTTCGGTTTTGTTTATCACGCGACGACTGACCGTAATTTACCGGCCCTCCGAGAAGCAGACATTCTATGGATCGGGTTCCGTTCACTTTCCGAAGGAAGATACCGGCTTAATAGGAAACAAGAGAATCGGATTAAGGATTTCGTGAAAAACGGTGGTATTGTCATTGCCTCTGGTCAGGATAGTGATAAGGAACGTCCGTGCGGCAGCGGTTGGCTACCGGAACCACTCAGGGGTGTAGAAAGTCCATCCCGAAATGATTTCCAAACCACCTCCCATGCAGGCGAACTCTTTAAGACACCCAACCGTATCCGGTCAGGGCAACTTGCCCTTGATGACTCATGGAGAGGATGGAATGAAAAATATGAAATCCTCGCGACAACCAATGCTGGCAAAGAGATCGTCGTCGCTAAGTTGAAACACGGTAAAGGGATGTATCTCGTCACTAACCTCCGTAACCAGAGTGGCTCGCAAGTCTCTAAGAACCGTCGAATGCTTGAGAATTTGGTCCATTTCGCTGTCCGATTTTTGGAAGAATCCGAATAGCAGAGGAAAATCAAATGAAGAAACTGACCAGGATTATTGTGGTTTACCTGATTACCATGATGAAATCTCCGGTAAGCGTGGTGAATCCTAAAATCATAGTTCAGATTTTAACCCATAACCGAAGACCGATAATCGCTCTTCTGAGTCTATTTTTTCTGCTCTTTGTTTCTGCAAAACCGGCACACGCGGTCATTCCGCAGCTGCTGGGACCGCTCACGGCACTGCTAAGCATCGTCCCGCAGATCCTTGCTTTTGTCGGGGTTGCCGTTATCACTGGACTCGTGTTCGCACGGGATACAACCAAAATGCTTTTCTATAAGTTCCGGGACTTTGCGACTCCCCATAAAGTTACCGCCTCTATCCTAAGCGTCATTTTCCTCGTTGGATTCGGTTGGGGATCCTATACACTCGTTCGGATGACCTTAAGTCCAATGACATCATCCCCTGAAACAATGGTTCGCAGAACGCAAATAGGAAACAGAAAGGCAAACACCTCCTGGTCAACTTTCCGAGGTGGGAAAAGTCGAACTGGACATCTGGACACGCTCTCGGGACCAACAACCGGAACACCCGCATGGGTTTTCAAAGATGAAGAGCCGATGGCGGTTGATTTCTCCTCGTCTCCAGCGGTTGTTGGGAACCGCCTCTATATCGGTTCTGCGCACGGTTCGATCTTTTCGTTAGGCGGCGCGACTTACTGTATTGATACAGAATCGCAGAAAATTCTCTGGCGGCATACGTCTCCGACCCCAATATTTTCATCGCCTGCCGTTGCCGGTGGCAGGGTCTACATCGGTGAAGGGTATCACCACGATAGCGATTGCCATCTCCGATGCCTCGATGCCCGCACAGGTGAACAGATTTGGTCATTCCCAACAACGAGTCACGTTGAATCAACGCCATTCATCCATCAGGGGAAACTCTACTTCACAGCGGGTGCGGATGGGGTCTACTGTATTGATGCCTTAGAGGGAGAACAAATTTGGCACTATCCGGCGGTTCACGCCGACATGTCGCCTGTTATGCATAAGGACAAAGTTTACTTCGGCACAGGGTATGGGGATTATCGGATTTACGCTGTCGATGCGCAAACAGGTACCGAGGTATGGTCGAAACAGATGCCGTATTCTGTGTGGGGGAGTCCCAGTGCGGAGGAAAATAGAGTCTTTTTTGGGCTTGGAAGGGGTAATTTTTCGGAGAGCGCGCCTATACCCGCAGGTAAGGTTGTCGCGCTTGACACGGAAACCGGCGACATCCTATGGGAGCATGAGGCAGAAGATGCTGTCTTGACGGCAATCGCAATTCAGAACGGTTATGTCACTTTTGGTTCGCGCGATGGATACGTCTATTCTCTCCAGTCAACAGATGGAAAACTCAACTGGAAAACGGATCTTGGGGGACCGGTTGTCTCCTCACCCGCTGTAACGATGGATACTATTTATGCGGCAACGAAAGACGGGTACATCTATGCGCTTTCCACTGATACTGGAAAAGTGCAATGGGAATTTGATACAAGAATAATTAATAGAAACATAGATCTGTATTCCTCACCCGCGGTTGCCAACGGCTTGCTTTATATCGGCTCCAGTGACCGATATATTTTCTGCTTTGGCGCGGATGAAAGTCGTGAAATGATTGGTAATCGGTGATAAGGAGAAAAAAATGAACACGCGTATTTTTCTTTTTACAATCGCGCTACTCGTTTTCGGCACGAATACAATAGCAGACGCGCAGTGGCGCAGTAAAACCCATGACGTTTACAACGCCCTTACAGGGATTGAAGTTAAACTCGATGGTGAACTTGACGAATGGGACGGTGTTCTTGACACAGTCACTGGCACTGATGGAAAGCCATTCTGCGGCGTTGAATACTCGGGCAATGTATTTCAGGAGCACAACGGGGGCAAATGGAATGGAGCGGATGACCACGAAACCTGTTTCATGATTACTTGGGATACGGAAGCCGTTTATATCGCACTCATTGTCACCGACGATGAACATGAACACGCGGCAGCGGCTGCGTGGAACGGCGATGGCGCGCAACTTGCCTTTGAAATGAGCGGCAAACGGAGCCCGGGTTTACCCATGTGGCTCTACAATGTTGGTTTAGATGATAAAGCGGCAAATATTCTCCCCGGAGCCCTCAATGAGAATCCCGGTGGTAAAGGTGTTGCTCCTGATGACGACATCGTTGTGATCCGAAGTGAAGCCGAAAAGAAAACCTACTATGAACTCAGATTCACAGCCGAAGAATTGCAGGTAAAGGGCAAGAAATTCAGCGAAGGTTTTGAATTCGGACTCGGTATCTGTGTGAATGACGGCGATAGAGCGGCAGGACAAGAGGGACAGAAAGGATGGAGTGGTTGGTATACACATTCCATCGTTTTTGGAAAGAACTCGGAGCATACAGGTTTGGTCGTCCTTACCGATGAAGTGCTTGCCGTTGAACCCGCCAACAAGTTAGCCACAATCTGGGGTAACCTGAAATCTGTCCGATAAAGAGACTGCGTAAAAAAACAAGAAAAGCCGCCAACCTTGGCGGCTTTTTTATCTGCTTGATAAGTCTAATGATCGTGATGGTTGGATTTGTGGTAGTGTAACCGAAGTAGGTCCACACCGAAATCGTCCGCGATGTGTCGCCACACAGAATGGATGTGGTTCGCATTGTTCTGCGTATTGTCATACTCTACAAAGAAAAATGGACCGTGTAATCTATAGTAGTGCGGTGTCTTCGGCGTGTCGTTTCCCGCCCAAGCGAAATGGATATCGTTAACGTTCCCCTCGCGTAGTTTTCGGAGTTCTATTTGGGCAACCTCATCAGGCAGCCGATCAATGTATTCATGAACGAGAGTCATCAGAAGTTCACGCTGGGATGTTTCCATAGATTCCGCCGCTAATCCTTCAACAGCCTCAAATTCAACCTTCGGGACATCGCGGGTTAAAATATCGGAGGGGGCATCCGCATTGATGATTGTCTGACGTTTCTGTGTATCATTCAGGCTCGTAAGGAGCTGGCGCGCAACATCTTCCTCGGCGGAAAGGACTCTTAATCCCTTTTTCTTACCTTGGGGGACCTCTGCCGGATTCGATCCGAAGAAAAATGGATTTGGTGAAATCAGTTCACGATTAACGACGGTAAAGTTAAGCGAGACATGATGGCCTTCAGCACGCCATCCCCACGCGCCATTACCGGTCGGATCACCGAAAACGGTGAAAAAATAGAGTCCAGGGTCGCGGACCAATCGTGCTTCCCCAGCGGCTTGTTCAATTTCGCCGAGTGTTGTCTCCAAATTAATAATTGCCCGGGCTTTTTGATAACCCTTCACACTCAATCCGCTTTCCATGAGAGCGAACGCCGCTTCCTGCTGCTTTGTGTTCAGTTCATTGAGAGAAATGCCTTCCCGTTCCCACATTTCGATTGGAATGTAGTGCCACCGGAGCCGTTCATTTCCGTCAAATGGAAGTGCTGCCTTTTCACGTAGTGCGGGTGTTAATGTATCCAAAAAATTGCCTGCTGCATTTGCCATCTGCTCCGCTGTCGCCGAAGCCGGAATAAACAAAGGGGACTTGTGTTCGGGATGGGTATGTGTCTGTGCCATTTTTTAATTTTTCCTTGCGGTTGGGTCAGCTGGGTTCGGGATTTGCTATGCTATTCCGTAGACTCAGCGCGCCCGTTGGTTGCGCTTACGCGCTTTGACTAAAAGCTATAGACATTATCGCAAAATCTACAAAAGGAGTCAATACTTTTTTTCTTTTTGAAGATTGTTGACAATTGATTACAATTTTTGTAAACTTATTTAAACGGTCTCCGTTTAAATAAGCATTTATCGTAGATTTTAAAATTATCTATACATCATAAATAGGAAAATCATCTATACATTATTAATAGGCGAGGTGAGGAAACCTCGCCAGCGGGGTGGCGGGTTTTGCTTCTATTCATAAAGTGTAAATTCATTTTTATCATTCACCATAGCATACTATCGTCCACCCCCTACTGCAGGTAGAACAAAATTTCCAACTGCTAATCATAAGTCGGGAATTATGGACAAATTGATTGACGATGAAATGTTAGTTGCCCAGTTTCAATCCGGTCGCCAAAATGCTTTTGATGAGTTGATGAAGCGCTACAAATCCAAGATTTTCTCGTATCTTCTGCGCTCTGTCAGAAATTATGAGGATGCTGAGGATATCACCATCGAAGTCTTTTTTAAGGCGTACCGCGCCCTTGACAATTGGCAACCGAAAGCCAAGTTTTCAACATGGCTCTACAAGATCGCGTCCAATCTCGCTATTGACTATCACCGCACGAAAGTGCGGCATCCTGTCTATGCCTTGGAGGACATGGAAATCCCTGAAGCGAATCTTGTTGCTACCGATCTTCACAGCGATCCTGTCCAGCAAGTGGAAGATCAGGAACGTGGACGTATCATCCGTGAGGCGGTTGATCAGCTCTCTCCGAAACAGAAAGCCGTCTTTATGTTAAGTCGTTATGAAGGATTACAACTGAAAGAGGTCGCTGAAACACTGGATATGGCGGAAGGGACCGTAAAAATTCACCTTCACCGGGCAGTCAAACGTTTACAAACATTGTTACGACCACTCTGGGAAAATAATGAAATTTAAAGAAAGGTCTTTTAATTATTGGTTCTTGGACTGCCTTCCACTTCGTTTCAGGCAGGTTTTTGGTTAACTCGCGACTGGATTAGGGATTTGAAAGTTTTTTAAAAGGAGGAAAACCTATTATGCCTAAATGTATAAAATCCAAAGGGCAAGCGATTGATTATGCTTCTAAACTTCTGTCGCCAGAAGAGGAAGAGCCCTTTGAAGAACACCTTAAGAACTGTCCCGATTGTACCGAAGCAGTTCAATCTTTTCGGACTGTCTTACAGTTGACAGACGAGGCACAAGCGGAATTGCGTGTGCCTGAACTCGCGTTACAAGACATTGAAATGAACGTCTACAAACGTCTCGCCGCTGCACATGAGCAAACATTGCTTTCGCGGGTGCGTGCATCCATTGCGAACTTCGGTTCGCTGTTCCGTTGGTATAGGACTGCTGCTGCGAGCACTGTTGTTATTGCTTTGATTACGATTGCCCTCTTATGGGGAGATCTCTTTCCACCAGAACCGGAACGGTTATTGCCTGAAACGCAATCCGCTGTCGCTCGGATCGAACAATATCGTCAACAGGATATCCAACGAAACTTAGAGGAGGCACTCATCACACATCATCTCCGAAACGATGCGTGGGATACAGAAAGTCGGCTCTACCGCATGAAAGAACAGGCAGATGGGACCAATTGGATGGCGGTTGCGGATGCCCATCTTCAGAACCTTCAATCTGGAACCTTGAATACACCATAGCGGAATAGCAAGCGTATTTCTAATGATGAACACCTCGACACCGCTTTTTTTCAGGATTCCTAAAGTGGTAAACAGGCAACGTGTCTAATAAGGATCTACGATTAAGGATTGTTTGCGCCGTTGCGACGGTGGCTATAATCATGACCCCCTCTTAAGAAAGCGCGTTTGGGTTATGCATATTAAAAACAGAAAACCGAGCCCGTAAGCGTAGCGGAGGGCGACTCGAACATGGATATCGTCAAATCACAAACCACCGATACTTATCCGCAAGGTAAAATTAAAAAACTGCTCTCACACGTGCTACTGATGTTTCTCCTCTGCGCGTTTGCTTATGCTCGCTTTGAAGAGGTGCATGTCTTAATTGAGGCGGGACACTACACCGAAGCCAATAATAAACTGGAGGCACTTGCGGAATCTGCTAAAGATATTGCTATAAAAAGTTGGTGTTACTACCAGATTGGCGAGATTCACTATAATTATACACACCAATATACCAGAGCACTCGAGGCTTACGATAAAATTCTAAAACTTGAGAAAAACGGGCTTGCTGCCGAGGAACTCTTCCTCGCCATCATCAAAAAAGGGGATGTCCATAGCCGTATGGGCAATTACCATGATGCTATCCAAACTTACGATAGGTTGATTAAGCTCGCACCTGCGACGCATTTCGTGCATAAAACAGGCTTGCAGAAGATACGGGATATTAACAACGCACTCGCTGACTTACGAGAACAGCAGCGTATTGCGCTCCAGTATAAAGGGACCCCCCTCGCTGCCATCGCTCAATTTCAGATCGCTGAACTCTATCGAAATCATTCCCAACTTAACCAGCCTGAAAAGGCAATAGAAAAGTATAGCGCACTTCTCGAAGGACACCCGAATGCGATAATGGCACCCGAAGCGAGATGGCGCATCGCGTATTTAAGGCATACCGTTCTGAACCAATCGGCTTTAGCAATGGCGACCTACAGAAAAGTCGTTGAAGATTACCCAACCAGCAATTTCGCTGCGGAGGCACTCTTCCAAATGGCAAATATCCATCGCGCAGCCGAGAAGTATTCATTAGCAATCCCCGTCTTTGAAAAACTGAAACAGAGATACCCGAACTTTTGGAATATGCATGCCGTTCTCTATTGGACAGGCGTTTGCTATGAAAAAATCTTAAACTATCCGAAAGCGATAGAGGCTTTTGAAACGTTCCATCACGCCTATCTACCGAAACTCGATCCGTGGTATTTAGGACAGATATCAATGCATGACAAAAGCGTGTCTGAAGTGGAGGCACAGATTGATAAGAAAATAGAGGAACTTGCGGAACAGATGTCGCAGACGGAATTAGAACGCTTGAACACAGCGAGTGCGGATCGAAATTTTTCTGAGGCCTTAAATATCGCTCGACACCTCATCGCCACGGCACCCCATACGCCTCACGGAGAGCAGGCGGCAGAACAACTCCCAACACTTCAGCAACTTGCCGCTATCGAAAATCTACATGAGAAACTTCAAGACCAAAGTTTGCTACCTATAGAGGCAGCGCGTGCGCGGTTACAAATCGGAACCATCTATGAACGGAAGCCCTTACAGGACTATCCAAAAGCAATTGCGGCATATCAAGAGGTATTGAAACACCACGCCGAGTTGACGCATGCCGCCGAAGCACTCTACCGCAGTGGACGCATTTACGCTGAGCAACTTTCCACGCCTAACGAAGCGATTCAAACCTACAAAAAAGTGATTGAAACGCATCCGAACACCTTACAAGCGATGATGGCAAATTTTCAGCTCGGCGAGCTTTACAGAGGACTTCGCCGTTACAACGAGGCACTGCAAGCCTACGAAACCACGATCGGGTATCCAGAGCGGGATCGCTACATCGCAGGAGGCTATAAGGACAGTTTCGCCGATAGAGCACAGTTTCGGATCGGACGTGTCCATTACGAAGACAGACGCTACAACGAAGCGCGTTTCGCTTTTGAGGAGTTCATTCAAAACCGAGCGCAGTCCCCACGTCTCGCTGCTGCTTACGTCTACCTCGCTGCCATCTGTGAAGATCGCAACGAAAACGCCCAAGCCGATTACTATTACAAAAGAGCGGGAGATCTACTCACAGACGACCCTGTGCAAATGACAACGCTCATAGAAGAAGCGAGTGCACTCGGAACCCTACAGGGTGCTGCTGATTTGGATACGGTTATACGGCTCATTAAAGAAAACCGGAAGCGTCTTGGAATAGAAAAAGCGGAATCCAATCAATAGCAGGCAACTGTTTTCTGTCTTTCGTAACCTTCAAAAACATAGCCTGCAACAATACGCAGAAATACGCAGAAATGCCCAAGCAAAGACCCCTATCAAAAACACGCAGGCGGATATTCCCGAACCCAATTCAAATTCCCAGACCCGCGGATCACTCCGCAAGGAAAGTTAAAAAAATGAATTCCTTAATGTCGGATGTAATTCCACAAGATAGGGTTCTACTTCTGTCAAACCTTTATGGGAATCCGTTAATCTTTCGAGTTCTGCGGTCGTTCGCGCCTGAATGTCGTGGAGGTTCGGAAAAGCGTATACTAACTCCCCATCTTGGATAATCGGAACGAGGAGCGGCTGTCCCTCGGAGATCGGTTCATCCCAAAGTGTCACACAGTCCTTGACATAATTTCCATTGACATCAGCAACACGATAGACTTGCTTTTTACCCGGGATCGTGGCTTTCGCAGGTTCATCTTGGGAGCGTTTCCCGACAGGCTTGCCATCACTTTCGACCAATTTGTAGACACCACCAAGGGCAGAGGTGCCCCCCTCCCCGGTGAGCGAATTGAAGTTCGCCCCCGTCGCAAGCCGTGTGCCGACCCCGAAGTTATCAATCGGTGCCCCATTTTTGAGCAATAGGTCTATCTGGAATTCATCAAGTTCATGACTGGCGATAATTTGGACATAATCGAGTCCTTCGGCATCAAGGATACGACGGACCTCCTTGCTGAGTGCTAAGAGGTCACCACTGTCCAATCGGACTGCGCGTAATCGTGTCCCGCGTGTCTCCATTTCTTTTGCGACGATACAAGCGTTTCCTGCCCCTTGAAGTGTATCGTAGGTATCAATGAGGAGGGTCGTGCTGTTCGGAAAGGCTGCAGCGTAATCGCGGAATGCGTCTAACTCGGTAGGACGTTCTGAGATAAACTTATGTGCCATCGTGCCAACATAGGGAATATCGAAATAGCGTCCTGCGAGTACCAACGATGTACCACTCGCACCACCGATGAAGGAAGCGCGAGCGGCGAAGATACCGGCATCTCTACCGTGTGCACGCCTCGCACCGAAATCATATACGGGTCTACCCTGTGCAGCTTCCACAATTCGTGAGGTTTTCGTGGCAATCAGGGTCTGGAAGTTCATGACACAGAGCAGATAGGTTTCAAAAAGTTGGACGTCTCGGGATCTACCTGTGACGTTGATAATCGGTTCATTTGGAAAAACAGGTGTGCCTTCGGGAACAGCGAAAACGGAACCGTCAAAATGAAAATCTCTAAGCGAAGCAAGGTAGTCGGCACTCAAGTCACCACGTTCCGCCAACCAATCAAGCGTAGCATTCGTAAAACGCAAATTTAAGATGTAGTGGATGACCTGTTCCAGTCCTGCGGCAATAAGATAGTGTCCCTGTGGGATTTCGCGGACGTAGTAGTTTGCTGTGATAACCGTATCGTTCTGGACATTGAAATCTGCCTGCCCCATCGTGAGTTGATAATAATCAACAAAAAGTGCCATATTATCCTCCGTGAGTAGCGCAGATTTAGGTGAATTCGGGGTTAAAAACCCCTCCCACATGGCATTCATAGACCTTTTCCCTCAGTGACAACGAGTTTTTGGTTAACAGACAGGTTCCGATGGGTATCTACCTGACCGGAGGGCCAGACAATTTCAAGGGTATCCACCTTCGTATGCGTCCCGAGACCGATTTCAAGGGCCAGACTATTGGTCGAGCCGAATCCACATCCCCCGCTGACTTCTCGGTAAATTACGTCATCACCAATATGTAGGGTGACTTTAGCCCCGATGCCATCTCGATTACTTTTGACCCCGACGAGTTTGAGCGTCAGCCAATTGTTTCCAGTGCCATTGTTGCGATAGAAAAGATTGTGCCACTGGTCGCCGATAAACGCTCCACCGACGGGGACGTAGATATCAACATCGCCATCCGTATCGACATCACCAAAGGTCACACCGTGTCCTTTTCCGATGTTCCCCAAACCCAGAGCGGTCGTCGCATCCGTAAAGGTGCCGTCGCCGTTATTACGAAAGAGGGCATCGCGTTCGAGGCGTCCCATCTGTGGCGCGCCGGTCGCAAGATAGATGTCGAGGTAGCCGTCGCTATTGATGTCCCCGAAGTTGGCACCCATCGCGCCATACGCGTGATAAAGCCCCGATTCACGGGTGACATCTGTAAAGGTGCCGTCGCCGTTGTTGCGATACAGCACTTGCCGATCCGCGTCGTGTGTAGCAGTACCTGTGATTTGACCTGCGATGAAGGCTTGAAAGGAACCTGAATTTGAGATGAAGATATCCAGATCCGCATCGTTGTCCACGTCTAAAAAGAAAGTAACGAAGGCATCCGTAACAGGGAGATTCATACCTGTCGTCGGGGTAACATCTGTGAAGGTGCCATCGCCGTTATTGCGGTAAAGCACATTGGATTGCCCAAAGTTGACGACATGCAGGTCGATATGTCCATCCTTATCGTAATCCCCCCAAGCCGTGCCGAGCGAATTCCTGGTATCTGCGACACCAGCAGCAGCTGCGGTGTTCGTGAAGGTGCCATCGCCATTATTGCGATATAAGACATTCGCAGCACCATCACCGATAACGCCGTCAGCAATATAGAGGTCGATGTAGCCATCGTTGTCGTAATCCGCCCACGCCGCGCAGAAACTACTCTGTGGGTCTGCGACACCTGCAGCGTGTGTAACATCGGTGAAAGTGCCATCCCCGTTGTTATGATAGAGTGTATTTTCCGCCGCGCCCGACCAACCCCCACGTGTGATGTAGAGATCCACATCGCCATCGTTATCATAATCGGCGAAAAGAGAACCCCAACCGCCTCTCGGATCAGCAATGCCTGCGGCTTCTGCGACATTTGTGAAGGTGCCATCGCCATTATTGCGGAAAAGGGCGTGGGGTTGATACGTGCCGACAGCAACGATGTCTAAATCTCCGTCGTTATCATAATCCCCCCAGGCACTGCCGCGTCCACCGTCAACTTTGTCCATTCTTAAGTCCGGTGCGACATCTATAAATAGAGAATTTTGTCCTACAGAATTCGGCGTTACGAACCCCTCCCACGGTTGAATTTTGAATGCCTCTGGCAAATCTTCTGGATAGCCACCGAGTTTGCTATATGCTGTCCACAAGTTCCACAAGGTTTCGGGGTCGCGAGGTTTCAGACGGAGCGACTCTTTGAAATTCTCAACGGCTTTTTCAGGCGCGCCGTGCCGGAGGTGATAGACCCCCAGATAGTAGTACGCCCCAGAATGACGCCGGTAATTTTGGATAATATTTTCAAACCGTTCAGCGGCTTTGTCTGCCTCTCCGAGTCGGAATTCGGCTAAACCGAGTTGGAGCATCGCCTCCAGGTTGTTCGGTTGGAGTGCCAGCACCTTTTCAAACTGACGCTTGGAGGCTGAGAGATCCGGGACGAGCATCTGTTGCGGCGCCCCTAAGAAATAGCCGAGTCTGATGCGTGCCTCGGTATCGTCAGGGTTTACCTCCAGTGCATTCGTGAGCGCAGCAGTAGAATCAGAAAAGCGTTGTTGATAACTGAAAACCTGTGCCAACGTTAGATACGCCTTTGAAAGTTGGTCCTTGTCGGAGGGGTTTTTTACCCCAATATCCTTAAGCAGCCCTATCAACTTCTGCAGCGTCTCTTCGGCAAGTCCCCATTTCTGCTGTCTAACATAGGTGCGTGCGAGCAACATGTGTACATCGTGGGCATTGGCATCGATCTGCAGGCACGCCTGGAACGCTGCTTCTGCTTCAGCGAAGTTGTTCCTGTCTAATGCGTCCATGCCTTTCTGATAGTGCGCCGTGAGTTGCGGATTTACATCACGCTGCGGTGTATCTGTATTGCATCCGATACCGATGCAGAAAATAAGGAAAATAGAAAAAATCGTTCGCATATCTGTTTTTTTGTCTGAATCAGGATTAGCGTTAGCCGTCAACTGTCGAAAACCATAAACTTGCTCTTGAAAAGCGGGACGACACGAAGGAATAGTAGAGTCTCAGGCGGATCAGGTTTATTTTTCAGGATCCGAATATACCAGTGCCTCGCGAAAAAGGGCGTATTAACTTGCCGATCACTCTTAGGTCTGCTTTGTCGTAAGTATACCACATGTCAAACCTTATACCAACGTCACTTACCCCCATTTTTTTCTGAAGGTTTGTAGTGAAAGGTTTTCGTTGGGAAAAGTGTGAGAAAGTCAGTGGGTTTATGATAAAATACCTCCTTACAGCAACTGTTTGTAAACCGACTTCACAAAACATGTAAGGAGGTATTTTATGAAAAAGAGATACCCAAAACGGGTAAATCCAGAAACGATGATAACACGTTTTGAAGAAATATTCAAATCTGTTGGTCTGAAAAAGCCGACGTTCCGAAATCTCCTGTTCGTCTTGATAGCGATCGGTGTTGCGCAAACGTTTCGGATCAATGAGATTGCGTCTCGATTGCCTATCGGTGTTGCCCGGGAGAAGTCGAAACAGAAAAGGTTTCTGCGTTTCCTTGACACACCGCTGCGCGTCGATGCGCTGAAGACGGCTTGGTTTGTGTCGGTGGTGGGTTGGTTTTTCAAGGATGCGGGTGGCCATCTGTATTTGCTCGTTGATGAAACGGATTTGATTGCCGAGTGGAAAGCACTTGTCGTTGCGATTCCGTTTCGGCATCGTGCGATCCCTGTTTTCTACTTCATCTATACCGATCAACAAATCCGAGACGGTATCTATAAGAGTCATAATGAGATCATCCAATACTTCTGTGAATATGTTTATCAAGTGGCATTAGGGGCGGTATCGAAGCAGAATCAACGTTCCGTTCTGGTGTTTGACCGTGGTTTTGCGCGTGCGCAATACGTCATTAAGTTTCTCAAGACACGAGATATCCCGTTCGTGATGCGTGTTCCGAGGCATGTGGGTATCCGGGTTGATGGCAGTCTCAAGAAACTTGATGACCTTGAAGCGGGCTGGTATCGGCATATCCTTTATCAGGCACATCAGCAGATACCCCTTCAACTTTATATCCTCAGAGACGCGGTCTTCAAAGATCCGATGTATCTTATCTCAAATCGCCTCAGTGGTCATCACATTCATCACTGCTACAAACGCCGCATGCAGATTGAACACGGCTTCCGAGATATAAAGTCGTGCTTCAGTTTTGGTAAACTCGTCTTGAAAAAACCGACACAAACTCGCCTGGATGTCCTTTGGTTGTGTGCTTGCCTCTCCTATGGATTGCTTTTTATCAGTTATGAGAAGGTTGCCTCTACACATTGGCAGAAGGCACATAACAGTAATAACAGAAAAACTTTTTCTGTTATTACTGTTATCAAAAAGACTCTCACTGACTTATGGAACCAACACTTTCTTATCTCGTTTTTCACGCAGATACGCCCCAAAGCGGGTCCACTTCTAATGAGTTACTGACAGTGTTTCTCACACACAAACCTAACCACATCAACTATTCCCTACTCTCGAAAAAAAATGGGGGTAAGTGACTTATACCAACGGGAAAATGTGCTTTTTATGAGTCACGAAACACGCAGGACTGATCCCATCAGAAACGGTGTTTTTTGATTTTCGCAAAAAAAATAACAAATTTTGCATTAGTAGCAACTTAGGTTATTTTAATGGTTACATTCAGTATTTTATAAATTAAATTGAAAAAAAACGGAAATTAACCTATTATAACTGTAATGTAGGTTGCTACTTTGTAGCACAAACTTTATGACGTTTCAATAATGCCTTATAGAGCAGTTTGAAATGTGACGGTCTCCGATGAATTGTGTAAGTTCTATCCGTAAGACAATCCGGTAAGGTGCTTCAGTATGCAAAGCAGAGACATCCAAGTTAACACCACTGAACGGCTGTTTTTTACGTGCCACCCTGCCGGTATGTTGTGTGCCTCTGTTTCACCGCAGTATCATACCGTTATCAGAGAATTAACAAGCATCTGCCACCCCCCACTTTACATCTGATAAGCATAAACACTTTACATACGCCTTTGCAAAGCTGCGTCCGCGCTTGCCGCCGTCGCAGTTTTTTCGCGTCTGCCCTTTTCTGTTTCGTATTTCAGTAAATGTCCTTTGGCATCCAGAGTTTTCGAGGTGTACCCAGGACAGTTGGAATCTTCCCTTTTTATCCTCTTTGTAAGAGGGGTTTGTAACCCCGAATGTTATAGAAATGAACCTACAAATTGTAGAAATGTTGAGGTATGTTTTATATGAAAAAATCTCTTTTCACCTTTCTCGTCTGTTGTATTTTGTTTCTCACACTGCTCCATCAGGTGAACGCAGGCCCAACCGACCCCGTGTCCATTCCCGATGCTGTCCTCCGTGGTGTAATCGAAACCAAACTCGGCAAGAGTTCCGGAGACACCATCACTGAGAAGGAAATGAACGACATGACGGGGTCTATCGCCCATAGGGACCCCAATGACTCTCAGGACGATATTAGCGATCTCACCGGTCTCGAACATGCCACCGGTATAACTATTCTGAATATTAGGGGAAGCAACATCACCAATCTATCACCCTTGGCGGATTTAACACAATTGACGGATCTCAATCTTGAAGAAAATAGCATCACAGATATCACATCCCTGCAGAAATTAACTATATTGGACACACTAGATCTTGACAACAATCAGATCGTAGACATTACACCCCTGAAGAACTTAACAGTATTGACCCAGCTAAATCTTAGATTTAATAAAATCACGAACATAGAACCGCTCAAGGACCTAACGAACTTAACGATTTTGAGCCTTCAGGGAAATACGGGTATCTCGAATATCTCACACTTGAAGCGTCTTGTCAGTCTGGTAACCCTAAACCTTACATCTACCAGCGTTACTGCCTCGGAGCTATCAGCGGTGCTTCCCTTTTTCTCGTCATTGGATGCTCTAAGCCTTAACTATATCCCTCTTTCTGACCTATCGGCACTGAATAAGTTACCAGCCGGTACGCTACGTTCCTTGTCTCTACAAGGTATGTGGGACCGTTCACTACCTTCAACTCAGTTAGGTTTGCTGCTGAAGGATATCTCTCCCTTGGTGAAGTTAATGAACACAGGAAAGTTCACCACAGTTCAAACTCCCTCGGTTTCCGTGGCTTATAATTACTATTTGGACTATGAATCCTTCTACACACACATTCCAGCCCTCTTCGCGGGTGGACTTACGGTCCTATATAAGCCAAGAGATCCCCAGGATTCTACTGAGAAAGATCCCGAGCCTGGGATTGAGAGAGTATCTGAGGAAAACGCTGTCGGACGACCCGGAACACGTTACACGTTTGTGGTGCAAGCCTATAATGGGATGCATAATCTCTTTTATAGGTTTAATACGGAAGACGTGAACTACGGTCCGGCATACCACCGAAACACAAACTTCAAGGGGATGCCTGTCAGATGGACGGTTACATATCCTGATGACAGCACATCTGAACCGGAGGTCGTTAAGACAGGGGACGATGGTTTGTCACGGTTTGCTGTTACGCTCGGCAGTCATGGAGAGGTGTACACCTTGAACGCTGTTGTTCCAGCGAAACAAAATACGAATGGACCGTCACATGATGAATTTAGTGTAAGTTTCACGGTGACGGCAGACCGCGATGCCCCGCCGCCACCGCCACCACCGCCACTATCCGACGACCCCACAAACCAACCCTCTTCTGAGAATACAACGTCTCCTGCGGATACCGAATCAGAGACCCCGAAACGGCGGATTCTATTGAGACCCCGCGAATGTCCCCTCGGATGGACGCGCGGCAGTGTCTTTGGAAACACGAAAAAGGCACTCATCTATGAACTCACGGTCAAAGCAGAACCTACAAATACAACTTCCATTTATCAACTCAAGTCCCTCGCAATCTATGTCCATCCAGACGAAAACCTCGAAACGCTTGACGGATGGACACTGAAAGTCGGCACGCTTTACAACCAGTTCGGTAAGGAATTCAAGCTGACTGCTGAAAACTCGGTGATAGATGAACACGACTTCGCACATATCGAGAACCCTGAAGAGACACCAATTCCGATGGGGACGCTTGGGTATATTGGTCAAAGTCTTCCGAGTTTTGACTATCGTCTGTATGACGCTGCGGGGGTTCGTGTAGATTTCGGTATCTCGTGCTACAAGGGAGGTGGTTTGACGTGGCGGTTGTGGAACACGGCAGACCCGCGTCTGCTTCGGGTGCTGCCGGTAACGAAAGGTGAGGAGGCGTTATCTGTGCAGATGCAGAATCTTAACTGGGATAATACTCCATTCTTCCGATCGGAGTGGACGGCTGCGATTATGCCAGATTTACCGGATGCCTCTTTCGCGCCCTCAAAACCGAAAGTCAATGTAGTAGGGACCTGGGCAGACCTCAAGAAACAAAAGGACTAAAACCTGGGCGAACCGAAGCGCAATCGAATGTTCCGTATTACTACCGTCTGGAAGAGGTCTCGTTATCTGGGGAGCGGCGTGCGGTTGCGACAGTGCGGTTGCGGGGTTACATTTCAGCAGCGAATAAACACCTGTGGAAGTGGGTAGATGTCAAAACCGAAGATTAAATGCGTCAGAAAGAATCGCGAGTAAAACTCGCTCCTACAGAGGTGGTCAAGGAACGCGCGGCTACAAATCTGCCAGCCTTGCCTTCAACGCCTGTATTTGGACGGGTTTTGTCAAATCCATGAGATAGATCCGCATGTGATCGGAACGGTCGGAACTAAATACGAGCGTTTTTCCGTCTCTTGAGAGGCTCGGTTCAAAATGGGCGCCGATGTGGTTTGTGAGTTGGGTTTTGTTTGTGCCGTCTGCGTTCATCGTCCAGAGCGTATAACGGTTATGCGCGTTCGAGACATAGAGGATCCGTTTGCCATCTGGACTGAAGGTGGGATGATAGTGGCTCGCGTTCTCAAAAGTTAACTGCTTTACTGTGCCTCCCTTGGCATTGACACTGAAAAGTTGGTAGATGTCGTCCACCATTCCGGTAAAAACGATCTGCTTTCCATTGGGTGCCCACGTTGGATGCCCATCGTCTACATCGTTGTGGGTCAGTTGCTTCTTGTTGGTGCCGTCGATATGAATGACGTGGATTTCTAAGGTATCATTATTCTCCGCGGGCGAGGTGACCTCGTCCCTACGGGATTCAAAGGCGATTTGTTGCCCATCTGGTGAAAAGACAGGGGCGCGCTGCGCACCCGCTATATCGATGAGTGGACGTTGGTTTCTTCCATCGACATCCATGAGGTAGATCGTCGCAGTCCTCGGATCGGAACCACTCGCTTGGACAGATGGGAGCATCATACCGCCACGGGTGCGCTCAGAAACGAAGGCGATGGATTTACCATCGGGTGAAAAAGCGGGCATGTATTCATCAAGTTCATCGGTATGCGTCAGCTGCTGTAGTGTGCGAGTCGTCAGATCCATGAGATACAACTCAGCGTTCTCGAGACGATTTGAAGCGAAAGCAAGCCATTTTCCATCGGGTGAAATTGCGGGACTATAATCGTCGGTATACTTTGCAGTAAACGTCATCATATTCCCTTTTGCAGTAAAGGTCTGCTCGTAGTCGTCGCTGCCTTCAGTGCGAATCCGCTCGACGTGGTAGGCATCCCCTGTGAGACCTGCGATCTGAAGGAGGATTTCCTTTTTTGGGGAGCCGCTCAGCAGACTTTGAAATTCGGTGAGGGCAACGGAACGGTTACCGCTGTGCCAGTAGACGCGCCCGAGTGCGAGTGTTATTTCGCCACGTTTCGGTGCCAACTTTGCAGCTTCTCTGAAGGCATTGACGGCTTGCGTAGCATCTCCCAATCCTTCATACGCCAAACCGAGCTGATAATAAGCCTCGGCGTTGGAAGGGTTCTGCTTCAGTGCTGCCTGAAACTGCTGAATGGCGGACGTAGTGTCACCCGTTTTAAGAAAGGCTTTGCCGCGTTCGATGGTGGGATCCCCTCCGCACGCAAACAGGATTAAGAGTATAGGAATGAATAGATAGCAACGGATGTTCATTTGGCATCCTTCGTTATTGACTTTCAGAAGTTGCAAAGTCTGTAAAGTGTTTCTAAAGTCTGTAAAGTAGCAAGAAGTCTATTTTCAACTTTAGTTCACTTCAGTACACTTTAGTACACTTGCGAACTGTCTCTTATGCTTTCAGATTGCTGACGGCTATTCTTGTGTTATACGGATTCGCTGGTTTGCTGGAACGTTATGAAGTTTCTGCGTTTCTCCGTTCTGCCACGTAACCTGTAAGGTCTCAATCTGTGTCGCCTCTCCCACGCCAAATTCCGCGACGAAACTGTTAGCGGACATGTAACTCTCACCGGCGTAAATTTCTCGGACCTGCGTCTGATCCGCCGTTTTCACCTGAATTTTCGCGCCGATGGCATCTCGATTCGCACCCGCACCCACAAGCTTGACGTACACCCAATTGCTACGGTTTCCGCCCTCATTCCGCAACAGTGTCGGTGGAGCATGGTTGTTGACGATAAAAATATCGATATCGCCATCATTATCATAGTCTCCAAACGCTGCACCACGACCGACTCGAATAGGGAGTGTCGCGATGCCTGCCTCTTGACTCACATTGGTGAACGTCTCGTCTCCATTGTTTCGGAACAACATATCAGCCTGCGGGATAAGCACCTCTGGACGTTTTAGTTCCTGGAAAGTGCTGCCATTCGTCACAAAGATATCCAAATCCCCATCGTTGTCGTAGTCAAAGAGGGTCGTGCCCCACCCGATCTGTTTAATGCTCTCTTCAGCAAGCAGGGACGTATACGATTCATCTACGAATCTGATCTGTCCAGTGGCACCATCCTCTGCGAATAAATTCCTGTAGAGGGCGTTTTCTTCGTCCACCCAATGGCTCATAAAGAGGTCGATATCCCCATCGGCATCGTAATCGCCAGCGGTGAGTCCCATAGAACCGCGGAAATCCGCTGCCCACGACTCAGTGCTGACATCCATAAAGTTGCCGCTGCCATCGTTGCGATAGATATGGTTCGTGGTGGTATCATTAGCGACGTAAAGGTCCAGATCGTTATCGTTATCAAAGTCGCTAAAGAGGGCTTGCATGCTTCTACCGCCTCCTGCCGCGATGCCCGTTTCAGCGGTTGCATCCGTAAAAGTACCGTCCCCATCGTTACGATAGAAGACGTTATCTTGGGGTTCAAAAACATGCGGATTCAGCGCACTGGGCACAGGTTTTCCTGATTGTAGGGACTCCTCCTTCATCTGTTCCAACGCTTCTAAGTTGTATGTGACATAGTTGCAAACGTAGAGGTCCAAATCAGTGTCGCCGTCTACATCTGCGAAGGCGGCACCGGTACTCCACAGTTCGCATCCAACGCCAGCAGCGTCTGTCACATCGGTAAAGGTGGCGTTTCCATTGTTCCGATAAAGGACATTCTCACCATAGTTAGTGAGGTAAAGATCGAGGTCGGCATCACCGTCGTAATCTGCGAAAACGCACCCCATGCCAAATCCTTGATGCCCAACACCTGCGGCACGCGTGATGTCCATAAATGTGCCGTCGCCGTTGTTAAGATAGAGGGCATTGGTGTTCCCTTTATTATTTTTTCCATTTTGTGTAAAGGGACCGGGGATATTGACGATGTAGAGGTCGATGTTTCCATCGTTGTCTATATCGGCGAAGCCTGCACCGGAACCCATATCTTCTGGGAGCAGACTGGAACGGGTTCCGCTTGAATGCTGAAAACGGATACCGGCTTCGTTTGTAACATCGACAAAGGTAACAGCGTTTACAGTGATAGGTGTCAGAATAAAAATTGCGAGTGTTGCAAAGATGGAATGCATATAAAGTGCCTAAAGTGTACCAAAGTGTGCTAAAGTTGTTGTGGTATATCTACAAACTCCCCGACTTTACCGACTTTAGAACACTTTCCAACTGCCTTCTATGTTTCTAAGAAATTCGTGAAAATGGTTCCGCTAAGAAAGCGTTCATCGTTGAGGATATTCTGGAAGAGCGGAATCGTGGTCTTAATACCTTCAATTTTGAACTCAGACAAGGCGCGTTTCAACCGCGCAATCGCCTCTTCTCGATCTCTACCCATTGCGATGAGTTTCGCCACGAGTGAATCGTAGTGCGATGGAACAGTATACCCGGTGTAGAGGTACCCATCAACCCGGATGCCGATACCGCCTGGAGGATCGTAGGCTGTGACAAGACCGGGTGAAGGCATGAACTGATTTGCTGGATCTTCGGCGTTAATTCTGCATTCAATCGCGTGTCCTTGGATTTGAATATCGGATTGGTTATATCCGAGTTGCTCTCCCATCGCGAGCCGAATCTGTTCTTTGATGAGGTCAATGCCCGTGATACACTCAGTGACAGTATGCTCGACTTGGATGCGTGTGTTCATTTCCAAGAAATAGAAATTATCGTCTTTATCCACAACAAACTCAATGGTTCCAGCGTTCGTGTAGCCGATCGCTTTTGCGGCTTTTGCGGCGGCTTTACAGATATCGTTGCGAAGTTTCGATGGAATTGAGGCAGCGGGTGCTTCTTCCAAGAGTTTCTGTTGTTTACGCTGGATAGAGCACTCCCGTTCACCGAAATGGACGACGTTGCCGTGGGTATCGCCGAGAATTTGGACTTCAATATGTCGTGCTTCTTCAATCCACTTTTCAATGTAAACGTCCCCATTCCCAAAAGCCGCTTCACCCTCTGCTTTCGCAGTGTGAAAGAGGTTAAGGAGACTCGGTTGATTTTCGGCGATTCGGATGCCCCGACCGCCCCCACCAGCCACGGCTTTGATCCCGACAGGGTATCCGATTTTCTCGGCGAGCTGCGCGGCCTCCTCGGCGGTGTCAACTGTTCCCTTTTTGTTATTTTTCCGCCTACCCCGCTGACTTCCGGGTATCAGTTTAAGTCCGGCTTTCGCGACAGTTTCACGTGCCTTCACTTTATCACCCATGGTAGTGATGTCTGCGATGGAGGGTCCAATAAACTGTATCTGATGCGCCTCACAAATTTCCGCAAATTGCGCGTCCTCAGCGAGGAAACCCACACCAGGGTGGATGGCATTGACGTTCGCATAGTCCGCAACAGTGATAATATTCGAGTATTTGAGATAACTCTCAGTTGACGGGGGTGGACCGATACAGACGGCTTCGTCTGCGTATTTAACGTGGAGTGCGTCTTCATCAGCGGTTGAGTATATCGCTACTGTTTTAATCCCCATGTCTTTACAAGCACGGATGATGCGGACAGCAATCTCACCGCGATTTGCTATCAGTATTTTTTTTATCATTTTTTAAACTATCGAATCTGGGCGTTGTTCCACTATGTTCCACAACGGGGTCTGGTGAAGCCCAACGCGACTGAGGAGATGGACGATTTTCAAAGACTCTTAAAATTAAGAAGCCTGCTTCACTCGGAACAGCGGTTGTGCATATTCAACTGCCTCGCCATCTTCAGCGAGAATCTCTAAAATCTCACAGTTAAATGGAGCTTCCACGGGATTGTAAGTTTTCATGACTTCAAGGACGGCAACGGGTTCACCCGTGGCAACTATATCCCCAACTTTTACAAAAGCCGGTTCGTCAGGGGCAGGGGAGCGGTAGAAGCGCGAAGGCATAGGTGCACTAATGAAGGTGTTATGTGCCTGCGCAGCACCTTCGGCATCAGGGGTCTCTACAGGAACCTGCGGCGCACCTACTGCCCTGTTCGTCTCTGCGGGGCGTAGTGAGGACTGTTCGTATTCGACGGGATTCCCGCGATGTCTGGAAACCTCTATCTCAAACTCGTTGTCCCGGAGGACGCGGACTCCGGAAAGGTCGGTGCGGACAAGAATTTCTGCCAACTGTTCAACAATTTCTAAGAGATCATTGTTGTTTTGTTCAGCAGATTCAGGTTTATCCTTGGATCTGTTTTGACGCATTTCTTTTTTTAATAGGTGTCGGTGCGTGTTGCTACACAACACGCACCGATAACTACTATATCCTTTCTACGTATTTGCCGGTGCGCGTGTCAACTTTAATACGCGTTTCGTTCTGAACGAACAAAGGAACATTAACAACACCGCCCGTCTCCAGCGTGGCACGCTTTGAACCGCCGCTGACAGTATCGCCTCGTAATCCTGGGTCGGTCTCAACGATCTGAAGTTCAACAAAGTTCGGAAGTTCAACGGCAAGTGGGACTACCCCTTCCATTTTAACCGTGACCGTTTCCCCCTCTTTTAGGAACTTCAAATCATCTCCTATGAGCTCTACAGGAAGTGTGTGTTGTTCAAATGTCTCATTATCCATAAACCACAATGCCTCTCCATCTCGGTACATATACTGCATTTGGTGATCCATAAGTCTGACGGTTTCGACATTTTCATTTGAACGAAATGTCCTGTCCAAGACGGCGCCGTCGGAAACGCGTTTGATTTTGGTGCGTGCAAAGGCACCACCTTTTCCCGGCTTGACATGCTCACAGTTGACTATGGTATAAATGGTATCATTGAGTCGGATAACCAACCCGTTGCGTAAATCGTTAAGTGCTGCCATCAAATTCTTCAGGCTGAAAACGCCATGCTTCAACATGGCGTCGAAAAGCCTGCCTTCTTATAAAATAATGTGAATTGTAAAGATATATATTCCTATTGTATCTTTTCAGATACATAATATCTAAAGTTAAGTCTGCGTAATATCTTACGATTTGATACTCTCGCAGATCGTAATTTCTCTCTTTTAGTAATAATCAAAGCAAGGCGATTGCTTGTTCCAACGCCTTGGCTCTGTGGCTAATCCGGTTTTTTATTTCTTCTCCTAATTCTGCGAAAGTCTGATGATAACCATCAGGTACAAACACGGGATCATAGCCGAAACCGCTCTCTCCCACAGGATCATGCCTGATGTGTCCCTCGCAAACACCGAGAACCACTTCGGGGTTGGCATTCGGATGGACCACCGCAATCGCAGCGATGAACCGCGCCCGCCGATTGGCGGCACCTTCAAGTGCCTGAAGGAGTTTCGCGATCCGGGTCTCATCCGTTGCGTTTTCACCCGCCCAACGTTTCGAGTGAATGCCTGGCGCGCCGTCGAGCGCATCTACCTCCAGTCCCGCATCGTCAGCGAGGGTGAGATGGGACGTATACGCAGCGATAACGGATGCCTTCTTAACGGCATTCTCCGCATACGTTTTTCCATCCTCAATCACCTCTGGGGCATCTGGATAATTTTCCAAAGAGATAACTTCGATCTGTTGTTTGGAATTCGCTTCACCGTAAAGCATGTTTGTGAGTTCTCGGACTTTACCGTGATTACGCGTCGCCAATATGAGCTTCATCTAAATTCTCCAACATCATCCGATTCTGGAGTCGGACAAGTTGTTGTATACCGCCAACGGCGAGATCCAGCATTTGGTCATACTCGGTACGCGAAAAGGGTTTCTCCTCTGCGGTGCCTTGTATCTCTATAAATTTTCCGCTCCCTGTCATCACAATGTTCATATCAACATCTGCTGTTGAGTCTTCCGTATAGCAGAGGTCTAACATCGGTTGACCATCGATCAGTCCGACGCTTGTGGCGGCAATGTTGTCGATAATCGGAAAATTTTTGATTCTTTTCCTTTTAATAAGTCCTTGACAGGCATCCCAGAGCGCAATGAAGGCACCTGTAATGGAGGCAGTGCGTGTTCCACCATCCGCCTGAATAACATCACAATCCACCCAAACTGTCCGCTCTTCCAAGGCGTACAAATCTACAGCGGCACGTAAGGAACGACCGATAAGACGTTGGATCTCCTGTGTTCTTCCACCGACACCCCGGCTTGTCTCACGTTGCATCCGTTCGGAAGTGGAGCGGGGTAACATGGAATACTCTGCCGTCACCCATCCCTTTTTTCTGATACGCTGATCACGCATAAAACGCGGCTGTTGGTCAATCACAGAGGCAGTGCATATAACACGAGTGTCTCCGGTTGCGACGAGAACAGAACCTTCGGCATGTTTGATATAGTGCCGTTTGATTGTGACAGGACGCAGCTCATCGGGGGTGCGTCCATCCTCTCTTACCATATTTTTCTTTCCTATTTATGGGTTACCAGTTATGAGTTATCAGTTGTCAGTTGTCAGTAACAAGAGACGTTCGGTAACAATTCCCTAAAACTTGGAATATTCCAACACATGGGAAGATTGTTACAGAAAACCCTCTGGACTGGAAACTGAAGACTGAAAACTATTCTAAGGTTTCCAGAAATGCTAATGCTTTTGTGTAACTCTTCCGCTCCAGATAGTGCAGAAGCATCTTGGGTGCTGTCGGTGCGAGCTCTTGAGAGAGTGCGTTAATCTGATCTAACTGTTCCATTATATCTTCGCCTACCTCAATCCGCTGCATCATCGTTTCCAACGCTTGCCTAAGGTCGGAAAAACGTTCAATTTCAACTTGCATCTAATGGCTCCAGTTCATCAACGGCTTTGCAGGTTCGCAAGTGGACATTTTGCGGTGGATCATCATAGCCTTTCCATGCGTAGGGATCGACACCAGAGACCGGAATGACACATCTTCGATCAGCACTTGCGGGACGTTCTCCGTCTTGAATCGACCAAGGTAACAGCGACCATGAATTGCAGTAATGGTTCACCAAAACCCTGCGATATGTCTCTCCACGGTTTTTACGAGAGCGATGGAGTAGATACCCGTTAAAAAACACCAATGTACCGGTTGTAACTTCAACAGGCACCTCATCTGCATCATCAAACCCGTAACTCTCCCAAGCAAAATCGAATTCATCTGGGTTCTCATGGTATCTCTGCGGATAGAGATACCCTCGACGGTGTGAGCCGGGAAGCACCCATAAACATCCATTTTCTATGGTGGCATCGTCCATTGCCGTCCACGCGCCGATCAGCGAGCGATCGCGGGTCGGAATATAAAATTCGTCCTGATGCCATGCTTGCCCTTGAAAATTGGGCGGTTTTACAAAGAGCATCGACTGCATACACTTGACGCTGCCGTCCCAGTGGGGTAGATGTGCAGCCGTTATCTGACTCAAGATACCACAGATCTTCGGGTGCTTGACGTACTTCTCGATAATTGGGCTGACGAAATGGGGTTGATGAATGCAAAGGATGCGTCCAATCGCCTCGTCATCGCTCATATCCTTAGGAAGCGGTTGGAGGGTTTCACACGGGTATCCCCCTTTGGCGAGCGTAACAGTGTCCTGTCGCAATTCCTCTACCTCATCCAGAGAAAGCAGATCTGGGACAATAAGATACCCATTATTGATAAAAAACTGGATCTGCTCCTCAGATATAATTTGTGGCACTTCAATCGGTGCACTTGATTCAAAGTTCATTTTTTAATCCCTTGCTCCTGTCATGGGTTTCATCCAAATCCGATGCGTTAAACACGGTTGGCGAGGAACATCTCTGTTATTGCTAAAGCAAAGACTGCAAACATGAGATAGATCCATACGTTTTGATTTCTCTCTACATCCTCATTATATTGCGCCACCAGTTCTGCCGTCGGTTTATCTTCAACGAGTTCGTCAGCCGCGCCTTTCAACATACTTGCGAGTTCCTCAACATCGCGTGCCGCAAGATCGGACTCCGTGGTATCAACGTTGACGACAAAGTAGTCTGTAACTTCTGTGCCGGACCTATGGACTGAATAGATACCGGGTATTGCAGTGTCTGTATATAAAACACTGCTTTGTGGCGTGTTCTGTGCTGTAGGTGTCTCATCTTTGTTCCGTCCCAGACGCGTCTCAACGTTGTTCGGATTAAAGATAGCGATCGCTCCCTTCCTTGTTATACGCTCATTCTCAGTTTCTGAAACCTTTAGTTCTATAGTATCACCTACACGGTAATCCGGTAGCGTTTCTGCGTCTTTCAGTGCGAGATACTTAATAGCTTCATGCAAGAAAGGTAAATAAACTGCGCGAATCGGTAAATCGTTCCATTCTCGGTCTATGGTCGAGGTAAAACAGAGCACACGCCCGAGGTTTCCGTAAGGTTTCTCAAAGAGTGCTGGGCTGCCATCATCATAAGAGGCAATGACGGTAGCATTTTCCGTGGGTACCGCCTGAAAAATTCTATAAAACCGCGCCTTACCGAAATCGCCATGGTTCGGTTCTTTGAACGGCGCGAAAATCGGGTGTTCGTACTTTACCGTCGCGAGGACACGGAATTGCTGACGATCAAGAGCGTCGCCAACGGGGCGGACGAAGTTACAGGGCATCAAACCCATCTCACCCCCAAACCGTTGTTCATAGACAGCAGCGTCTATGTTATTGCCTACTGTCACAATCAATCCACCGCCTGAAGCAACGTAAGTCGCCACACGTCCGGCTTCGTCGGAAGAGATCTGTGCTACATTGGCAAGCACCAGAACATCAGTGCGATCGAGCGTCGCAGCGCTGGGCACTGAACTCGATTCGGTAAAATCAATAGGCACCGCATCACGTCCTGCGGTAAACGCCATTTTCATGAAAAACGTTCCCATTGTCTGATGGGGACCTTGCGTCCGTGGTTTGTCCCTAACGGCGTGAACTCTGATTGACCGCAGACTTTGTAACGTGAAATAGCGTTTATTGTCAACCTGAAGTGCGTCTTCCGGCAATTCCACCCAACCTGTGTGCGTCGCCTCGTCTCGAAAGTCTATCCTGAAAACAGCATCTGCGAGGTCGTCCGGTTCAATGTCAAGCTGCACGGTATGAATCATATTTCCATCTACGAACAGACGAATCGGTAGATTTTCAACTGCCGCATTGCTGAAATTACGGACGCGTGCCACCAAGTAGGAGGCTTGCTGTTCCTTCAGGATAACAGGTGGAACATTGAGAGCTGTTATCGCGAAATTGCGGAGTTGTTCAGGATGGACATCGATAAACTGGATTTGGACATCCGGGTTAAGTTTGTCCGTTTCGATGAAGTTTTCCCATCCGCGCTTTTGCATGTCCGCGATTACATAAATCTGCTTTTCACCGATAGGAATAGATGCAAGTATTTCGTCAGCCGTTTGCAGTGCGTCTAAATAATCTGTAGATTTATAAGTGGCTTCTGCCTTGTTCAAAGCCGTTCTAATGTGTGAGAACTCTGAGCCAAGTGGGGCGATAACACGCGCCCGGTCCGAACAAAGAATAAGCCCCGCGGCATCGGTTGCATCAAGCCCGTCAAGAATTGCGATACCCTCCCTTTTTGCGTTCTCAAATACCTGCTCATATTGCATACTATAGGAGGTATCCAGAATAACAATTGCGTTTCGTTTACCACCCGTTTTCTGCGCAATGATTGGTGCTTCGGCGAAAAACGGTCGCGCAAACGCGAAACCGAGCAGTGCCAATATCAAAATACGCATGAGCAGCAGCAGTAACCGTTTCAACTTATGCCGTCTCACGTTTGTTTGGTGCGACATCTGGATGAAACGGATGGTACCGAACACCAACCGTCTTGCCCGTTCCCGGTTCAACAGATGCAAAATGAGTGGAATTGAGGCACCGACAACACCTGCTACCGCGAATAAAGGGGCTAAAATTCCTAATCCAAACACTTTTTAATGTTCCTTGCGGTTCGGTCAAGTCAGTTGCCGGTCAACTGACTAACTATAGTATTAGAGGACACCTTGCCGCTTCGCGAGATAGGATGCCAGTGCTAAATCAATCGGTGTTGCTGTTGTTATCATGTTGTAATCAATATCCGATTGCCGTAGAGCGAGTCTATAAGTATCAAGAAATTCGTTGAAATTATTCAAATAACTCTCCTGAATCGCTTGTGGCGTTGTGATAATTTCAGCATCATTTTCGGAATCGATAAAACGGATGAGTGCCTCTGCACTCCTCCCCGTTTCGAAGTCAGCAAATGCAAGTTCCTGATGTGCGAGAACATGAAAAACGATGACCTCATGTCCCTCATAGCGTAGGTGTTCTAAACCCTCGATGACTTCTGACTGCCCATCTATATCACCGGCATCGTAGAGATCAGAGACGAAAAGGACTAAGCCGCGTTTGGTTAGACGTTCTGCGATTTGATGCAAAGGCATCCCCATTCGCGTGCTTTTTGCGGTCTGGAGCGTCTCCAATGTGAGCAAAATCGAATGCAAGTGCGATGTGCTACTTCGAGCGGGAAGATATTGGCGAAGTGTATCATCAAAGTACGCGAACCCAACAGCGTCCCGCTGCTTCGCCATAAAATAGGCAAGTGACGCGATGAGGAAACTTGCGTATCGCAACTTTGTGAGTTTTTGCCCTGTGCCACTCTCCTCTATCGTCGGATCATCCACTTGTACCTCATCTATCGGATGCAACATAGACTCGCTTGCATCCAAAAGCAAGTAGCAATTGAGATTGGTTTCCTCCTCAAATTGTTTGATATAGTAACGGTCAGTGCGGGCGTAGGCTTTCCAATCTATATGTTTGGGATCGTCTCCGGGCATATATTGTCGGTACTGCGAGAATTCGACACTGAATCCGTGATACGGACTTTTGTGGAGGCCAGAAATAAAGCCTTCAACCACAAATTTTGCAATCAATTCAAGGTTCCCGATTCGGGCGAGGATTGCTGGATCTAAAAATGTTTCTTTAATGTTCCTTGCGGTTCGGTCAGGTAAATCTGTGTATTTGACGTTCCTTCCCGTATATCCGCCCTCCATTACACTACGGGCTACGCGCCTACATTTAAAGAAGCGTGAGTTTCATGTTTTTTAATGTTCCTTGCGGTTCGGTCAGGTAAATCTGTGTATTTGATGTTCCTTCCCGTATATCTGAGGAAATACGCAGAAACACCCTATCAATACGCAGAAATACCCAAGCAAAAACACCCCAAGCAAAAACCCCTCCATTACAGGCTACGCGCCTACATCTATTCTACTACTGTTTCCTCAAAATAAGTAGGGTCAGGTCATCAAACTGATCGGCTTCCCCCTGAAACCCCGTAACTGCGTCGTGAAGATATTTCAGGATACCCTCAGCATCAGAATCCTTGCACGCTTTGGAATCCTCTACGAGTCGATCCTCCTCGTAATACTCGTCGTCAACATTCTCGGTTTCTGTCACACCGTCTGTATAATATATAACGACATCACCGCTTGTGAGTTGAACATGCTCTGCTTCATACTCAGCGATGTTTGAAACCATATCGTTCGGGAACATCCCGAGTGGAATACCACCAATCTCTTCACCCAACCACTTATAGGTGCCATCCTTTTTAATGAGCAGTGGCGGATTATGCCCCGCATTGAGCGTTGTCAGGACATCCGTTTCTGGGTTAAGATGGCTGTAGAAAAAAGTAGCGTATTTCTCTGCTGTGCCACTGGCGTAAAGGAGCGAGTTAAGCGTCAAAGCCATTTCGGTAAGTTCAGTATATAGGGTGGACACACTGAGGTCATTGGGTGTTCCTGAATCTTCGACTGCGGCACCATTTCCCCGTGACAATTCAGAGATAAGCCCTGCCCGGAGGGTTGCCATGAGAAGTGCTGCTTGCATTCCTTTTCCAGAAACATCTGCGATTGCGAGTCCCCAATGTCCTGTTGACAAAGCGATACAATCATAGTAGTCGCCTCCAACGGGACCGCGCGGCTCATAATGCCCGGCAATTTCGTATCCCGGAATGTCAGGGAGGGTTTCCGGAATGAGGTTCTCTTGTATCTTGCGGGCTTCCTCCATTTCCGCTTGCAACTGGCGTGCCTCAAGTGCTTCTTGATGTAGGTGGGCGTTTTCAATAGCGACGCCTGCCTGTTTCGCAAAAGAATCCAGTAAGATAACATCCTCATCGGTAAAGGGCGCGATGCTACCGCCACGTTCCTCTTTATCGCCAACAACGAGGATCCCGAGAATGTCCCCATCGCGTCCGGGAATAGGGACCGCCATCAAATTCTTTCCGCCGAAAAGCGTATCGGATTTTGGCGGGCAGTGTCCTGGCAATCCTTCCGTGACGACAGATTTCAGCATGTCTACAGACGTTGTCTCCAAGGATGTGGGTGCCTCTTCACCATAAGGAACAACGAGCCCGTTAGGATCGGCATCGGGTGTGGAACTTTCAACCAATGTTTCCGGAAAAGTGTAGTGCATCTCAAGTTCTTGACGTTCCGCGTGCGTGAGCATGAGTGCCCCTGCATTAGCGTCTAAGAGGGAGACAGCCTGATGAACTACCTGTTCTGCAGCGGCTTCAGGTTGTAGGAGTTGGCAGATTTGCGGCGCACTTTCAGCGAGCATGAACAATCGGAATTTTTCGCTTTGAACACCCTCCACCATTTGCGAATAAGCGATGGCGATCGAGATTTGGTGGGCAAGGGTTGTTAACAATTCCATCTCCCATGTTTCCAACGCTTCTCTGCCCAAAAAACTCCCCAAACCGATCATTCCGAGAAATTCATCGTGAATCTTCAGAGGCACCCAAAGACGTATGTCAATAGTTTCGATGAACTTTGCAGTCCGGGCGAAGAAGGGTTCAAGAGATACTGGAAGGTTTGCGTTCTCAATGAAAGGATGTTGCAGCAATTCCTCGATTTCACTGGGTTCAACAGTGATAGGGGCAAATACTTGATCTGGGGATGCGGCAACAACTTCAAGATTCTGTCTCGTCTGGTGGTGACGGAGTATCGCGCCGCGCGTCACTTGCAGAGTTCCAAGCGTGATACGGAGATAGGTTTTACTTGAATGATTAAAGTTGCTGTGTCCAGAGATCAACGTTTGCCCTAAGTGTTCTAACTCGGACAGGCTGAAGATAAGCCGCTCCATCGTCTGTTCGGCGGTACTTTGTGTCTTATGGACTTGCAAACTGTCTCCTGATATAAGCTGGCTTGGATCTTTCATAGTGTTGCATCCAAATGGCGTTCGTTTTCATTTTTACATCGAAATTTATGCTAAAAAATTACAGGTTGGCAATAGCAGATTCTTCGTCTGGAAAGATACCTGCGTATTTAGCAATTGCCATCATACGGAATGTGCGCTCCTGTGTGGCAGACAATCCACAGAAATTCAGGGTGCCTTCCCGTTCAGTGAGGGCTTCTATAATCTCAATAAGTATAGATATACCGATGCTGTTAATAAGTGTTGTTTTTTCAAGGTTGATTACAAGTTGTGTACAACCATCCTGAATGAGTGCCTGTGCTTTCTCGGCAAGTTGTTCTCCGAGGGCATCATTCAGGTATCCTGTTGTTTCAATGACCGCATGCTCTTTAGCCTCGCGAATTTGAATATCAAGTTTGTCCAACAAATCGCTTACCTCCTTAAGTTCTTACATGGACTTGTGAACGGTTTCCCCAAAACAGAAGCGTGATATATTAGAAAAACGTGTCGTTTTAACAGCACATTTAACACAATTTCGTGAATTATCCGTAATGGGTTCAAAATTGCCCTGTTGGTATATTGTCTCACAGGTTTCCTCTATAGGTTCGCTCAAAAACGGCACAGCAACCTATGGGGGTGTCTTCTTTTTCGTGAAACTAACAGTCGTCCCGTTAGGACTGCTTTCTATAACCACTTCATCCATTAAAGCCCTAATAATTTGTAAGCCTCTTCCGCGCTTACGTAAATCCGGGTGTATAGTAGGCCTACCCAGTAAGCGGGTGCCATCCAGTGTATCTGCAGTTATACCGACGCCTCGATCCGTAATTTTGACTTCCAACCGATCGTCCGTAACTAAAAACTGGATATGTACTTCCTTATCCTCACTTTGGCTATGTTCAGAAGCGTTAATACAAGTTTCAATGATAGCGAGTTGGATCTCCTCAACCGCTTCTTCGTTGAAGTCCTTCAATTCAGCGAGGACAGAACCGGTTTTCGCCGCGGCAAGTTCCATATCAGGATACATCGGTATAGTGAGGAGTACTTTGTGTTCATTTGACACGCTAATTTTACCTCCTTGCTATGGCTTATGTTTATATTAAGAAGCCGATAAAATTTGTGTACCTAAGTTGGCACTTTCCGGAAATTAGAGGTTCATGAAAAACTTAATTAAACATAATACTATATTTTTTCAAATTATGTCAAGAATTTTATGGCACAAGCGACTTTGTTTCATCAACAATCCAACGAGCGTCTGCTATCCGGGCAGATGCCTCTGTTAATTCTGGTTGATAGGTTGCAAATTTTACCATATCACAGTTGGCGAGCAATTGTCGCGTTCGTTCAATATGGGGAGCCGCTATTTCAGCGCGTAGCATCGCCTGCTGCAATCCCGTCGTTGTCAACTCCAACGCTGGAATTTGATAACGTGCATCGATATATTGACGGAGAACATAAGCAATTTGGGTATGATACGTCTCCATGTCGCCACGCTGCAACCAATCTGATGCCTCAATCGTCGACAGTTTTTCGTATGCTACCTCATGTGCCAACGGGGTCTCAGTCTTATCCGTTACAGGGATAGATAGGGGTTGACGACGTTTTTGAAGGGTGTGCCATAGCAGGGCAGCTACAAAACCGAGTATCACTGTGCCACTGATGAAATAGGGCAGTAGATGCTGCGGCATTTCTAAGGGGGGTTTGATATCGCGTAGGGTTTGACCGCCTAAAGTACCCTGCATAAGTATTTGTATAAGTACAGACATATTTCTTTCGGGAAGGGGCGACGAACAACCAGATAGCGTCGAAACCAATATTTGACATCTTATTCAACGAGAAGTTCAATAACGATCGACTTTGGTGAAGTTGGACAGGCGTATTGACATACCCCGCATCCTGTGCATCCGGCATCAATAACCTCTACAACGCCATCTGACCTCAAATGAATTGCATCCTCACCCATCGGACAGGTATCGACACAGTAAGTACACGCCTCATCTTTCGTCCGAAGACAGGTTTCAGCACTGAAAACTGCCAAACCCATTTTAATATCTTCGGCATAAACGGTTTGCAAAGCACCGCTCGGACAGACATACATGCACGCCAATGAATCGCAAATGACACATGGCTGTTCCTCGGGATCGATATAAGGTGTATTCGCGATGTCGGATTGGGAGGTCTGTAAAGGGAAAATAGCACTTGCCGGACAGTTCTTGACGCAATTGCCACACCGATGACACGTTTCTAAAAATTCCACTTCAGGCAACGCGCCGGGTGGGCGAAAAAGTGGACGGTTACTCGGTTGCTCGGCGGGCAAATGCTCGCTTACCTTGTCATCCAGAAATTCGGCGACAGGTTGTATGAGTTGATTCAAGGCTTCCTTGAAGAAGCCGCGTCTCCCCGTTTCATCAGGCATCTTTAGGTTCCATCCGTGAGAGTCGTGTTCCGCGTTCGCGCAGCACTTTACTCTTCCTTGGCTTTAGAAATCCGGTAGCAACATTTATGGCTGCCTTGCATAAGATGTTCCACTCGGACGACTTTTGCCCCCAAAGATTGTCGGAAAAGTGCCGTTTCAATCTCGCAGACGTGTGGGTATTCTTGCGCGATCAAGGCTATAGGACAATTATGTTCGGTTAAGACGTAATCGTTCTCATCTTCGTCAAACCGTGCCATATACCCCTCTTCATCACGGATATGGGCAAGTTCCTTGACGCGTTCAGACAGCGCCTTCCCTTGAAGTCGTTGTTGATACGTCTGCAACTGCGATTTCATCCGGCCTCGGAAGACTTTGTTGATAAAATCGGGTCCGTTGAATTTGGCAACCTCATGCATCAACCCAACAGCAAAGTTGGCGTAAGTCGTGGGGAAGAGACTATTTGCCGCATCGGTCAATTGGTAGATATAAGGCGGACGACCACGTCCCTGCTTCTCTCGGTAATGCTTGACCAACCCCTCTGCTTCAAGTATAGTGAGGTGTTGTCGGATCCCCATCTGACTGATATGGAGTGCCTCTTTCAGTTGACCGATTGTCATGCCGGCACGCATTTTCAGCAGTTGCAAGATTCGCATTCGGGTTTCACTCATTTCACAATTCATAGGTTCCCTCGCAGGATAAGCTTGCAAACATTACTTTATTTCATCATTTTTTAAAATTATATCACAATTGGACGTTTCAATTCAAGATTTAATCCACTATTTTTCTTTTGTCTATTTATCGCGTATGTGATACAATTTCGTAAAGGCTTTTATCGTAAGCTGATCGTAATAGGACGAAAAGGAGAAGGTTGAGAATGCAGAACGAACTCACCGAATCACAAATTAATTTTTATCAGGAGAACGGATTTCTTGCCATTGAGAACTTTCTGGACGCTGCGGAATTAGCGGAGTGGCGCCGTTGCACCGATGAATCTGTTGAGGAACGCCTCGGAAACTCGGTGGAATTTATGACGAACCAGATGGATGCCAAGCAGTTTTACGCACGCGTTTTTACACAGTGCCTCCGCTTGTCGGACACACACGCTGGGATGCGGAAACTCGTGCACGATCCGAAACTCGGTAAGATGGCAGCGCAGTTAGCCGGTGTTGATGGCATGCGAATTTGGCACGATCAGGCACTGATTAAACCACCCCACGGGAATCCCACCGCATGGCACCTCGATGTCCCTTACTGGTCCTTTGATTCACGCGATGCCGTCTCGTTCTGGGTTGCGCTGGACGATGCCACACTCGCAAACGGATGTATGTGGTATCTCCCCGGCACGCATAAAACAGCTCGCTTTGATAACGTTGGCATTGGAATAAACATCGGTGAACTGTTTAACGTCTACCCGGAATGGAAACAGATTGAACCGCAGTGCGCTCCCTGTCCCGCAGGTTCTATTGTCTGGCATAACGGTCTCGTTGCCCACGGTGCTGGCGCGAACATGACAATCCATCACCGCAGAGCGATGACATGTGGTTTCATGCCCGATGGATGCACTTTCAACGGGAAAAAGAATATCTTGCCTGAGGACTATTTTGCGTCTCTTGAAATCGGAGATGTGCTTAACAACGACAAACAGAACACGCTCATTTGGCATAGAGACCGAGACGCTTAAAGGTAAATCTGTGAGATTTCCACCAAAAAACCAAGCCCGAAACGAAGTGGAGGGAGCGAGGAAGTCCAAACCACATCGTTTAACCGCAAGGAACATTTAAAAAATGGCAAAACAGCCAAATATTGTATTATTGGGAGTTGACTCACTGCTCGCGACACACATGAGTTGTTACGGGTATGATCGACTGACAACACCACATATTGATCGGTTTGCAGAGGATGGTACTCTCTTTGAGAAAACGTATAGCGCGCACATCCCAACAACGAGTGCTTATGCCTCAATGCTGACCGGTTTGGATACGTTCAGCACGCAGGTTGTCGCCTTGCGGCATCAAGGACCGCTCCGTGAAGAGGTTAAAACGCTGGCAGAAATCCTGCGAGATGAAGGCTATGATACCACCTGTGTCGGATTCGGCGGACCCAGTGCCCGTGGGTTTGACACCTATCTTGAATATTCGGGATGGGGACCCGATGAGAGCGGTCGGAGTCCGAAAGCGGAAAATCTGAACAAAACAACCCTCCCTGAACTGAATCGGCTGATCGATCAGAGCGACGAAAAACCGTTTTTCCTGTTCCTGCGCCACATGGATCCACACTCCCCCTACCTACCGCCTGCGCCTTATGAACGGATGTTCTACCATGGAGACGAATGCGACCCAAGCAATACCTCTATGGAACCCGTGATGACGTTTAAACCGTTTTGTGATTATTTTGCCTCATGGATGCCACCCGGAATTACCGATAAAGATTACGTCATCGCCCAATACGACGGCGCAATCGCCTATATGGACGCCTGTATTCAGACGCTCTTTAACGCTCTTGAAACGCGGGGTGTGTTGGACGAGACAATCGTCGTTATCAACGGGGATCACGGCGAAACCCTTTACGACCATGAATGCTGGTTCGATCATCACGGACTCTACGATGTCACCTTACACGTGCCACTGATTATCCGGTATCCTGGACGGGTGCCGACCGGAAAACGGGTTGCCGGATACAATCAACATAAAGATCTCGTGCCGACCCTCCTTGAATTGGCGGATATCGAAACAGACATCGCATTCGACGGAGAGAGTCTTACCGCCTTGATGAACGGTGAGATTACCTCCTACGACAGTGAATTCTATATCACAGAATGCACGTGGATGCGAAAGCACGGTTGGCGCACCCCTGAATGGAAGCTGATTGTTGCGCTTGAACCCGATTTCCATTTCAAGCCACCCGTTGAACTCTACAATCTCATCCAAGACCCCGATGAAAACAATAATCTCGTTGATACGCATCCGGACATTGTCAATGTGCTCGAAACACGGATGAAGAGCTGGATTCTTCAGCGAGAACAGGAGACAGGCTTGACGAACCCGATTATGACCCAGGGGGATTGGCACGGGCACAAAGGTGTCGGTCCGTTCAAAACCTCCGAGCAGGCATACAACACGATGCACATCGGGGACGCAGGAGCCGCAGCACGTTTACAGGCGAAATCAAGAGATGAATAGTTATCAGTTATCAGTTGTCAGTGAAGAGATCTCTGATTATAGGACGTAGGTTGGGTTGAGCGGTAAAGCCACAAGTGCATTTTCGCCATACATAGCTTCCCGTTCTTCAATGAACCTTTTGGGGAGATGGCGTAGCGAAACCCAACATCCCAAACGGTGTCGATATCATAGTGCGTTGGGTTTCACTCGGTTTTTAGTGATTTCAGGTTTCTCTGTTCCATTGAAAACGCTGTGTTGTGTACGGTTTTTAGTAGGTTTCCGTTCAACCCAACCTACAAGACTGACCGAACCGCAAGGAAAATTAGGAATGTGTTATCTTCGCAGCACCAAAAGCATAGCCTGTAATGTAATGGAAGGCGGGTCTACGGAGAAAGACTTTCAAGATTCAACCCACCTGACCGAACCGCAAGGAATAATTAAAAAATGCCAGATTATAGACGAGATGAAGTTTTAGGACGATTGAGAACGGAGTTAGATCGTGGCAAACATCTGCTCGCCGTCGGTGCGGGCACAGGGATCACCGCAAAATTTGCAGAACAAGGGGGTGCCGACCTCATAGTGATTTACAATTCCGGTCGCTATCGGATGTCAGGGTTCGGCTCCTGTGCAGGACTCTTAGCTTACGGAGACGCGAACGCCATCGTCATGGAGATGGGCGAGCGTGAAGTCCTACCCGTTGTGAAAGAGACCCCTGTTATCGCTGGCGTGAACGGCACCGACCCGACGCGCCGGATGAGCAACTTCCTCAAACAGGTCCAAGATGTCGGGTTCGATGGGGTTAATAACTTCCCGACCGTTGGCGTGATTGACGGAACCTTTCGGGTAACGCTTGAAGAGACCGGGATGGGTTTCTATAAAGAGGTCGAGACAATCGGTATCGCGCACGAGATGGATCTGTTCACCATCGTCTATGTTTTCAACCCGGAAGAGTCAGAAAATATGGCGAAAGTCGGTGCGGACGTTATCATTGCGCACATGGGGACAACGATCGGCGGCACGATCGGCGCGGAAACGGCTTTCACGCTCCAAGATGCGGCGGTGCGCGTGCAGGAGATATGCGATGCAGCAAGAACCGTGAACCCGGATGTCATCTGCTTGGCACACGGCGGTCCCATCTCGAAAGCCCCGGAGGCAGCGTTTATCAACGAGCGAACAGATGCCGTTGGCTTCGTGGGTGCCTCCAGCATCGAACGGTTCGCCTGCGAAGAAAGCATTCCACGGGTGACCGCCTCCTTCAAGGAGTGAAAGTTTTGAAAAAAACGAGCTATATCTTCAGTCTTCTGCTGGGAGTGTGCCTGCTCTTCAGCGCCACGCCTGTAGGGGATGGATTCATTGTGGCGACCTTCGGACTGCAATTGGAAGGGCTCCAGCTGCTGATTCTCAAGGTTCATGAGCCGGAGTGGAAGATCGGTTACCGTTACGGTGTCGATTGCAAGCCCGAAGACAGACAAAACGGCGAGGCATTGAAGGAAGCTATTTCACTCTCACTGCGGAATTGGCTTGAGCCGTTGAAGGAACTGAATCCGGAACGTCCGATTGTCGATAAATTTGTCTACGAGTTACAGCCTGACTACGACCCCAACCAACCTAATGACAACCTGGACGGATGGCGAGCCGTCGATCTGCGGGTGGCTTTTGCATGCCCGCAAGGCATACACCCAAGATCAGGAGCGGGAATAGGAAGACTCTACCCACCTGATTTGCGCATGCAGCGTGGCACTAAAGTCACACCGCCTATGTTCTATTCCCTTACCCATGAGCTGGGCCATGCCTTCGGCTTGGCTGATACTTATCAGCGTCCTGGATTTATGCGCAGTCGAGGCGGGTTGGATCGGACAGCAGGCAATCAGCCGGCATCAGTGATGGCAATGGCGGTCAATGCCAGCGATACACTGATCAGCATCGGTGAAGATGACAAGCGTGGTATCATCTGGCTCTACAAGTACTTTTACGAAGACCTTGCCTCAGATGACTGTTTTTTTGCGGACTATGTTATGGAAGAAGAGCCGCGCGGCTGTATTGCCAAATATCCGTTGATTTTTGAGACTAAGCACAATCTTCCTAGGCATGCACTGCAGTTGCTCGATGAAGACCCGACCGTTGATGTCAATGCCCAAGATGTCGGTGGCATGACTGCCCTGCACTATGCGGTGATGTATGAGAAGGAGGAAGTCGTTGAAGCACTGCTCGCTCACAAGGACATCAGGCACTCGCTCAAGAGCAAGGAAGGTCAAACACCGCTTGATATAGCACTTGCAACGAATAACGCTGATATAATCAATATGTTTCCTAATTCACCGCGGCGCAAAGAAGATGTCAACGGCGATAGTGTCGTCAACATCTTGGATTTGGTAGCAGTGGCAGCAAAGTTTGGGCAAAAGGATGCAGGCACCGCCGATGTTAACGGGGATGGCACGGTCGATATACGGGATTTGGTGCTGGTGGCAGGGGCATTTGGTTAGGCTGTACTGCCATCGGAAATTCGGGCCACCCTCTAAACCAAGATTGTGCTATGATAACCCAAGTTGCCAGTTATTTATAGACATAGCACTCCGCTGGAGTGCAAGTCGCTTAAATACCCCCTTTCTATAGACATATCACCCCTCTGGGGTGAGGAAAGTGCGTGAAAAACCTCCTTGAACCTTCAAAACTGGTTAGTAGCAACTTGGGTTATGATAGCAATCTAAATGATTTGCAGCAAAATATCTTCAAAAAAACGACGAGTAAATAGTGGAGAAAGTAATGTCCAGTACGGTTAAAAAAATAGATATCCTAAACTCGGATGACGCTGAACTGATGCGTATCAGTCGAGAAGGAACGCTGTCCTTAAGTCTGAACGAGATGCAGACGATTCAGGCGCACTTCGGAACCCTTGGACGCAATCCCACCGATGTAGAAATAGAGACCATCGCCCAGACGTGGTCTGAACATTGCGTTCACAAAACATTCAAAAGCACCATCCTCTATTCCGAAGAAGGCAAAGCACCAGAACAGATTGACGGTTTATTTCCAACCTTCATTCAACGTGCGACGGAGGAGATAGCGAAACCGTGGTGTGTCTCCGTCTTTTCAGACAACGCCGGCATCATTGAGTTTGACGAACAATTCAATCTCGTTTTCAAGGTAGAAACGCACAACCATCCCTCAGCAATTGAACCCTATGGGGGTGCTGGAACCGGGATAGGCGGTGTCATTCGAGATTCATTGGGTACAGGACTCGGGGCAAAGCCGATTCTGAATACGGATGTATTCTGTTTCGGGATGCCAGATACACCCTACACGCAACTACCGAAAGGCACACTTCACCCCAAGCGTGTATTTAAAGGGGTTGTCGCTGGCGTGCGCGATTACGGCAACCGAATGGGGATCCCTACCGCGAACGGTGCTATTCTTTTTGACGCCCGTTATACCGCAAACCCACTCGTCTTTTGTGGAAATGTCGGTTTAATACCGAGGAACAGGTGCGAGAAATCCGTTGAACCCGGTGATCTGGTCGTTGCGATCGGCGGGCAAACCGGGCGCGATGGAATTCATGGCGCGACCTTCTCTTCTGCAGAATTGGACGATACTTCTGAAAGCCTCGGCAGTGTGGTGCAGATCGGCAACCCGATTATGGAAAAGAAGATTGTGGATGCCCTGTTGCAGGCACGAGATCGGAATCTGTATCGCTCCATCACCGATTGTGGGGCTGGCGGGTTCTCGTCCGCTGTCGGAGAGATGGGGGAAGAGATAGGGGCAGAAGTGCACCTCGAACGTGTTTCTCTGAAATACGAAGGGCTCGCGCCGTGGGAAATCTGGCTCTCCGAGGCACAAGAGCGCATGGTCATCGCTGTGCCACCTGAGAATTTGGATGAACTCATGGAAATATGTGAAGCAGAAGTCGTTGAAGCCACAGTCCTCGGGACTTTCACAGATACACAGAGACTGCAGGTTTTCTATGAAGGCACTATAGTTGGCGACTTGGAGATGGCGTTTTTGCACCATGGACTCCCGATGCCGGTGAAGGAAGCGGTTTGGGAGCCGCCGAAACATCCGAACATGGCATCCCGAGATGGAGAAACGGAAAATTATACGAAGGATCTCGAACAACTCCTCGCAAGTCCAAACATCGCGAGCAAGGAATCCGTTATCCGGCAATACGATCACGGTGTCCAAGGGGGTATGGTTATCAATCCGCTTGTCGGTGTGGAAAACGACGGACCGAGCGATGCCTGCGTAACGACTCCCGTCTTAGGTAGTCGAAAAGGGGTCATCGTTGCGAACGGTATCAATCCGAAATATAGTGACGTGGATCCGTATCTCAGTGCAGCTGCGGCAATTGATGAGGCGTTACGGAATGTTGTTGCTGTCGGGGGAACCTTAGAAAAGACCGCATTACTGGACAATTTCTGTTGGGGAAATCCGGACAAACCCGATCGACTCGGTGAACTCGTCCGTGCGGCGAGAGCGTGTTATGATATCGCTACTGCTTACGGCACACCCTTTATTTCCGGGAAAGACAGCCTCTACAACGAATACAGGGATACCACGACCGGTGAACAACGCGCCATCCCTTCGACACTCCTTATATCTGCTATCTGCGTTATGCCTGACATTCAAAACGCCGTCACGATGGACGTGAAAACGCCGGGCAATTTGATTTATGTCGTAGGGAATACCTACGCTGAATTGGGCGGTTCGCACTACTTCAACATTCACGGGTTTGTTGGGAACACTGCTCCTGCCATTCGTCCAAGTGAAGGTAAGTTGACGATGGAACGTCTCAGTGCTGCGATCAACAGGGGATTCGTGCGTTCGTGTCATGATTGTTCTGAAGGCGGTATCGGTGTAGCGGCGGCAGAAATGGCATTTGCGGGTGGCTACGGGATGTCGCTGCGCCTTGATGGAATCCCTACAGGCGAAGATATTGAGGCTGACGACTTCCGCCTGTTTTCAGAATCAAATAGCCGCTTTCTCGTAGAGATAGAACCCCAGCACCAACATGCCTATGAAAACCACATGGCGGGAATACCGTTTGGCTGTCTTGGCACGGTTTCAGACACCTCTGAATTCGTTATCAAGGGAAAGAGTGGACGCTTGATCGTTGAAACGTCCATTCATACTCTCAAATCTGCCTGGCAAGATTTTTAATTATGTACGTCTGGGCTGCTGCGTCCGTTGTCCTTGCAGGATTTTTAATTATTCGTAAGGCGTTAGGTCAGGCGATTGGTTTGTTGACCGTTTTTTCTAATATCCGCCTGCGCCGTTGTTGCAGGCTATCGTCTTCGGTTACAGACGTTATAGTGGATCCTAAAAATAAAAAGACACTTTTCTCACTCGGTAGGGTTTTTGCTGGGGTGTTTCTTCAAAGTTTTCTAACCTTGCCGATGCAAAGTGTTCAATTAATTCTAAACTTTACTATAAAGATGATACCAAAACCGTAGCACGTAACGAAGTGGAGTGCGGATATACGAGAAGGCGATAGAAGCCTCCAACCCATCTAACCGAACCGCAAGGTATAATTAAAAAACCGCAAGGAAAGTAAAAAAATGAAACCGAAGGCACTTATTTTACGGACTGCAGGCACGAACTGCGATGTAGAAACGGATATGGCGTTCCAGTTCGCTGGGGCAGAGACAGCGTTAGTCCATATCCAACACCTCATATCAGACAAAGTTGACCTTGCCGACTATCAAATTCTCGCGATCCCCGGTGGATTCTCCTACGGCGATGACATTGCGGCGGGTATCCTGTTAGCCGTCGAGATGAAACACAAACTGACAGACGCGTTGCATCGATTTGTCGAAGATGGCAAGTTAATAATCGGCATCTGCAACGGGTTTCAAGTGCTTGTGCGAACAGGCTTACTGCCCGGTAACGGGACATCAGAGATGAGGCAGCGCGCGACATTAGCGATGAATACCTCAGCGAAATTCGAGTGTCGGTGGGTGGATCTGGAAACACAAGAGAGTCCGTGTGTCTTTACAACCGGCGTCAAAGCGCGTGTGTATCTCCCCGTTGCGCATGCTGAAGGTAGATTTACTGCCCCCGCGAAGGTGCTCTCAGAATTGGAAGCGAACAATCAGGTCGTGTTTCGGTATGCCGAGAATAGATACCCTAACAATCCGAACGGTTCCGATAGCGATATTGCGGGTATCTGTGATGCAACGGGCAGGATTTTCGGATTAATGCCCCATCCAGAACGGTTCCTGACAAAATGGAATCATCCGCGGTGGACACGGAACCCTGCTAACACCCAAGAGATCGGTTCCGAAGAAGGCGACGGATTGGTTATCTTCAAAAACGCGGTTAATTACGTTTTTTCTAATTTTCCTTAACGATAAATTAAAAAATGCCAAATAAGTTATATCGGCGGCTACTCCCATTTTATATGAAATTGCCTGTCTTTTGGGCATTCATCGTTCTTTCGGTGTTAGGACAACTGCTTTGGGCGTTTATCGTTTCACAGGACGTGCGAATTGATCTCCGATGGTCAAGTTTCGGCTACGGTTTAGGCATCGGTTTAGGTTTCATGCAGGGGAAGTGGACATCTCGTCTGTGGGATCAATCGTATCTACAGGTTTTAAGGCGGCAGATAACCTTCTGGGAAGCGAAAGGTGCGAAACTTCTGACCTTTTACACCTGCGTGGCACTCGGCTTACCGATTCTTTGTCCTTTCCTGATCCGATCCGTTGACACGTTGGTAGGCATCCAATCCTATGTTTTCGGCTTTATCGGCGCGATGAATGTGGCACTGCTGCTATGGGTGCGGCGCATGCCGAAGTGACTTTTATGAGACTCGATAGAAACCAAGAGAAAGCCGTGAATCACGGCACGGGTCCTGCTATCGTCATCGCGGGACCCGGTAGCGGTAAAACGACAGTCGTAACGGCACGGATTCTGAACCTTATCCAGACGCATAACATCCCACCTTCACAAATCCTCGCTATTGCCTTTAATAGAAAAGCCGTTGAAGAGATGGAGACGCGAATCCTGCGTGAACTCGCGTCATCGGAATTCTCTGATAACACTGAAATGTCCCAAAAACCTGTAATCCGAACACTTCATGCATTCGGCAAAGACATTATCATTGAAAACTATGAGCGTGCAGGATTTAATCAAATCCCTGAGATCTGGGCGGGGCAGATAGACGCAATCATCGCACAAGAACGAACACAGATTGAACGGGACGCCGCTAATGCCTCAGTCGCTATCTATAAAATAGAGAGCAAAAAGACCGGTAGGTGTTACATCGGACAGACTCTAAACCCAAATCGACGGCGGAAGGAACACTTCGAGCACTCCTCGAACGACAGACTCCGGCAAGCGATCCGATCTGAAGGCGAGTCCCACTTCATTTTTGAGGTGCTTGAACGAGTGCCAGGATGGGAGGCTAACCGTCGTGAAGCACACTGGATCAAGTTCTACAAAGACCGTAGTGTAATTGACTTCGCTCAAGAAATAGAAAAAGTATCAAAAAAAAGTAACAATACTAATGTAGTTATCTATAAAATTAAATCCATGACAGATGTTACAGCTCACATCGGGTATACAACAGATCCAGAGAGTGTCTACAGGATAATCGAAAACGATGAAAATAAACGCTTATCGTTTGAGGTTCTTCACACAGAAGTGTCTTGGACAGAGGCACCTATTCACATAGAAAACGAGATTAAAAAACACAAAAACTGGGCAGTATTCAACCGTGGGGATCCAGAAAGGGCAGGATATAGCAATCAGTTGTTCCTTGAAATGTTCTGCCAACATTTCGATATTTCTTACGAGGAATCGCTTGATACACACCCTGATTTTGAAAATCTCCGCGATCGCTTCAACGAGATAAAAGAGACCGTTATGCGAGCGAAACGCAAAGTCACCACCGGATTGTTCGACCCAACAACGCTTGACGACCCCGTAGCGCAGGTATTTGCCGTAAAATATGAAACACTTAAAACCAAGGCAAACGCCGTCGATTTCGAGGATATGATTATCCACGCCGCGAACCTGCTTGAAACGTGTCCGGATCTTCGGCAAACCTACCGCGACACATATCCGTATCTGCTCGTTGACGAATTCCAAGACATTTCACCTGCCGATTTCCGGCTGATTTCACTGTTATCGGAGAACCTCTTTGCTGTCGGCGACGACGACCAAGCGATTTACGGGTTTCGTGGCGGCGATTCCAAAATTATGCAGAAATTCACGAATCGACGGGATGTCGCGAAATACGAAATCACGCGAAACTATCGCTCCACATCAACAATTGTTGAACACGCAAGAGCCTTGATTGAGCGAAACCAGCAACGTATTCGCAAGAACCTCCGCGCCCACAATCCATTCCAGCAAGACATAAAGATTGTCAAAACGACCCCTGAGACTGCAGAAACCCTCTTACGCCGTGAATTGAAATCATCTCAGGAAACCGCTGTTTTGGCACGCACGAACTACGAAACCGACCGGATTCAAGAGATGCTTGCCAGGTGTGAGAACCCTATCGAAGTGACAACGATCCACAAAGCCAAGGGTAGGGAATGGGAAAAGGTGATTCTCGTCCATAACACATTGGCGCGGCGTTTCCCGCGGCGTGATAACGACCTCGCAGAGGAGCGGCGTGTCTTCTACGTCGCGATGACGCGTGCCAAGCAGAAATTAGTCGTGCTCGGTGGGACATGTCCATTTGTGCCAGAGTTTGAAAAAATTCCGAAAAATATTGGTTATTATTTCCGACAGTTTGCGTATTGGCGTGCAAGAATGAGACTGAAAAAAGTGGGAGATGTAAAATAGGAATTGTGCTATAATCATGAATAATAAATCGTTCCATTACATACCCTAAGTCCAGTCCATTTATGGCAAACGCAACACAAAAAAATCAAAATTTCCATCCCGGCGTAACGGTTCGCGCCATCATACTCGGTTTGCTACTGATTCCGGTGAATACCTACTTCATCATGGCAAACCACCTCAAATTCTGGAGCACTCTCCCGACGACGATGTCCCTCATCTATAACGTGATTATCACGTTGATGGTGCTCATCCCGTTTAACCTTCTGCTAAATCGGTTTCTGCCGCGGTTTGCGCTGAGACAGGGTGAACTTCTGACGGTTTTCGTGATGCTGTCGCTCTCTTCGGCAATCGCGGGGCACGATATGATGCAAACCGTTATCCCCACCATAACCGATGCTTTCTGGTTTGCGACCCCTGAAAACGAATGGAAGCAGCTGTTTTGGCGGTATCTCCCCGCATGGCTGACCTCTAACGATATGGCAAGCCTGCCGGCGTTCTATGACGGAGAGAGCACTATCTACAGGATGGGGCATCTGCGGGGGTGGCTCCGTCCGATTTTCTGGTGGACGCTCTTCCTGACCGTCCTCATCTGGGTGATGATCTGCTTGGACGTTTTTCTCCGAAGGCAGTGGATTGAGCATGAACGATTGACATATCCGATTGTGCAATTACCGTTGGAAATGACACGGCTCGACGGACGGCTTTTCCGATCCCCGATGATGTGGCTTGGGTTTTCGATCGCAGGGGGTATCAACCTCATCAACGGTCTCCATGTGCTGTTCCCAGAGATTCCCGAAGTCCCCGTGCGGCATGCTGAACTGGGGCAATACTTCACACAGAAACCGTGGAGTTCAATGGGGTGGACACCGGTTTATATTCGCTCGTTCGCCGTCGGACTCGCATATCTGATGCCATTGGAAATGTCATTTTCAATTTGGTTTTTCTACTGGTTCTGGAAAGCACAACGGATACTGGGCAGCGCGATTGGGCTTGACGTTATGCCCGGGTTTCCGTATGACTGGCAACAGGTCATGGGGGGATATCTTGTGCTGGCGTGTCTTGCACTGTGGGGCGGACGCCGCTACTTTCTTAGGATTCTCAAGTATATCTTTCGATGGCGTAAGGCACCCGGTGACCTTGACGACAGTAGAGAACCGATCCGCTATCGCTGGGCTGCGATCGGATTAGTGTGCGGCTTGTCTTTCCTATTCGCTTTCTCACGACAAGGGGGCATGGAATTTTGGACAATCGGACTCTACTTTTTAATCTATTACCTGTTAGCGATGAGTCTGACGCGGATCCGCGCTGAAGTCGGACCCCCGACAATACGGACGTATGCAACGCCTCACGATATCCTCACAGATATTTTCGGCACTCGGTTGATTTCGCACGGTAGTTTAACGATGATGCGTCTCTATCTCACCTTCAATCGTGGGTCGCGCGCCCATCCGATGCCACATACACTGGAAGGCTTCAAACTCGCAGAGGAAACAGGCATGCGCTCCGGTAGGCTCATTGTGGCGATGATGTTCGCCGCGGTGATCGGGATTCTGGCATCCTTTTGGGCGTATCTTGTTGTCGGATACAACATCGGTGTTGTGAGCGACCTCGGCACGGGTGGTTACAACCTTTTGCAAAGTTGGATCTATCACCCGGTTGACACCGATATTCCTGCCGTGATTTTTATCGGCATCGGCGCGCTTTTTACCGGCTTCTTCTGGTGGCTACGCACAATATTTCCGTTCTGGCCCTTTCATCCTGCAGGGTATATGGTCGCTGGTGAGAAATCAACGATCGGTCGGTTATGGTTTTCGATACTGATCAGTTGGGGTATCAAAACAATCTTGCTGAAGGTGGGCGGGATTCGCCTCTATCGCAAAGCGTATCCACTCTTTTTAGGACTGATTCTCGGGGAATTTATGATAGGGGGTGTATGGGTGCTGATTCGACTCATCACAGGGATGCCCATGTATTCATTTTATAGATAAAAATGGGTTTAACGGAGCCGTAGCCTGCAACAATCCGCAGAAATACGCAGAAATACGCAGAAATGCCCAAGCAAAGACTCCAAGCAAAAACCCCAAGCAAAAACACGCAGGTGGGTTTACGGAGTGGGACATGAAACTTTTAACTCCCCTTACCGAACCGCAAGGAAAAATTAAAATATGAAATTAGTTGTTCTTTCCTATAGTCACCACGGACGCAGTATGGCACGCACGGCGCATGGACTCGGACACGAGATTGTAGGGGTCATGGACGCCGAAGCTGGACCGCGACAGCAGTTGTCAGACGATTTTGAATGTCCTGGATATGAGACAGCAGCAGCCTGTCTTGAAGCGAGCAAGCCGGACGCAGCACTCGTCGCCGGAAAACACATTGAGATGCCCGACCATGTGCAGGCATGCGTAGACCGGCGTATCCCCTATCTTTTAGATAAGCCGTTCGCCGATTGTGCCGATCGGTTACGTCCAGCCGCTGAGGCATCTGAAAAGCATGGCGTCTTCAGCGCGCTCGTGCTACCGAATCGTGCGAGTCGAATCGTGGGTGTCGTCAAAGAGATGATCGCTGATGGAAGTTTAGGGGACCTCGTCCTCTATAGCAGCAGACTGAACAACGGACCCCCATCCCGTTACGATCCGACCCCTTCGGCTTGGCATAGCACGCCGAGTATATCAGGGGGTGGGTGTTGGGCAGTCGAAGCAGCACACGGTATTGATACATTCCTTCAATTTGTTGGTGATCGGGAAATTACAGTTGTCGGTGGGGTCATGTCCAATTCCATGCACAGCCGCGTTATAGAGGACAGTGGTGTCGGTGTCTTACGAACAGCAGACGGTATCACGGGCATAATTGAATCGGGGTATAACTATCCCTCAGGGACGCGCGGTGGCGATCATTTCTTCCGATTTATTGGAACAAAGGCATCCGTCTTTGAACAGTATGGTCGCAATGGTGAACCGCTGATCGAAGTGCATACAACCGAAGGGGTCCAGTTCAGTGAGGACATCTCTCACGGCGCGAGGATTCAAGGTGTGATGGGTGCTGCCTTTGATGCCATCCGCGAGGGGGGCAGCTTTGAACCGACAGTTGTTGATGCGGTGCGCATCCTTGAAGTCCAAGATGCCGTTTATGCATACGCTCGACAGGATGTAATCACCCACGGTCCGCATCCGATGGGTTGACGAGGTTTAGAATGTGTGATAGAATTTGACCATTCAAAAATGGAATTGGAAGGAGAGGAATATGCCGAATCTAAATATATCACAAACGCTCGCATGTGCCGTTGCTGCGGGTTTCGCGTTAGCACCTGCGTTGATTGGAAACGCTGCCAGCCACAATACCATCTTTGCCCCAGATGCCGAACTTAAAGAACTCTTCAACGAAGCACATTTTACGGAAGGGGTCTCCGTCGCGCCGGACGGGACAGTCTATTTCAGCGACATCACTTTCACCGATCAGACGGATATGCAGGCTGGGAACATCTGGAAACACACTCCAGAGACTGGAGAAACAACCGTTTTCCGTTCTCCGAGTGGCATGTCGAACGGGACGAAATTTGACGCGCACGGTCGCTTGGTTGTCGCAGAGGGCGCGGATTTCGGGGGACGTAGGATTACTCGGACAGACCTGACGACAGGTAAGTGCGAAATTATTGCCGGTCTCTATAACGGAAAACCCTTTAACTCACCCAACGATCTGTCGATTGATGAACAGGGACGCATCTATTTTACGGATCCTCGGTATGCCGGGCATGAACCCGTTGAACAACCCATCTTTGGTGTCTATCGGATCGATCCAGACGGCTCTGTGCATCTCGTGGTTACGGATGCTGGCAAACCCAACGGCGTAGCAGTCTCTCCTGATCAACAGACGCTTTATGTCATCAGCCATGACAACGGTGCGATGGATAGTTTTCCTGAGGATGTGCCGCTGCTGAATGGACGTATGGCACTCCTCGCTTACGACCTCTCATCGGAAGGCACAGCGACTTTCCGAAAAGTGCTGGTTGACTACGCCCCACAAGACGGTCCAGACGGTATGGTGGTCGATGCTGAAGGAAATCTCTTCGTGGCAGTGCGAGACGAGACGCGACCCGGAGTTCGCGTCTACACGCCTGAAGGAGAGGAGTTGGCGTACGTCAAAACCCCCGATAAACCCACGAACGTCGCCTTCGGACGTGGCGAAACGAGCAAGACGCTCTATATCACGGCAGAAAATTGTCTCTACAGCATCCAAACGACGAAAGAGGGGTATCACCTGCCGCAAAAGTAGAGGCTGGGTAACCCAGCCCCTACTTAAACATCGGGATGGAGATTGTGCCACGGCGTAGCACTTTCGTAAGCGTGTCCAACCTGACACAACAACGGCTCTGACAGGTGTTTTCCAACAAACTGAATGCTCAACGGGAGTCCTTCGCTGTTCGTGCCACACGGCACAGATAGCGTCGGTGCCCCGTTGTAGTCAAACGGCACAGTGAACCGCTGGAATTTCGGATTCCGGGCATCATACCGTCCATACAACATCTTTGGCGTGACGCGGTGTGGGGGTGCTGACATTGAGGGACACACCAGCACATCGATCCCCTCAAACACTCTCCTGAGATGTCCTGTGCAGGCGGCTCTCAAATTGTTCGCCTTTGCGTATTCGGCACCTGTCACCTTCGCGCCCATATCCAGCCAGCCTTGGAACCAGGGACCGTAATCCTCCCGTCGGGACGGATAGGTGGCGGCGTGTGCTAATACTGCCTCTGTTGAACACAGCGTGGGCCATGCGGAGACGTATTCATCGACATCTGGCACTTGCACTTCAACGATTTCAGCACCTTGGTCTGCCAAGACTCCCAGACCAGCGCGCACTGCTTCGGCGAGTTCAACGTCAATATCGTTTGTGGCATAGTTCTCGTCAAACCCGATGCGAATCCCCTGAAGATCCTGCCCAATTCGCGCAAGCATGTTAGGGACAGGATTTGGAAGAGAAGTCGGATCGTTTTCGTCAATCCCAGCAATGGCTTCAAGTATAATGCCGGCATCCGCGACACTCCGCGTCATTGGTCCGACATGGTCCATTGACGCGGCGAGCGCGAGCACCCCGTAACGACTGACCCGCCCCCATGTCGGTTTTATACCGACAATTCCACACGCCGCAGAAGGGAAACGGATGGAACCGCCTGTGTCGCTGCCGAGTGAACCGAAACATAATCCTGCGGCTGTTGCCACACCGGAACCGCTCGACGATGAACCCGTCCACCGGTCGGGATTCCACGGATTTTTCGGAATATCGAATTCAGGATTGTAGCCGCCCATCGCGCCTTCCGTCAGGTTGAGTTTTCCAAGCAGCACTGCACCCGCTGATTTAAGCTTTGCGATAACAGTGCCATCAAACGCTGGGACGTGATCGGCGAGGACTTTCGCCGCCCCCATCGTGCGGACACCTTTCGTAAAGCAGAGATCCTTTACTGCGATCGGCACACCGTGCAACGGACCGCTGGACATTCCTGCGTCAATCTCCTGCTCCGCCTTCTGTGCGGCAGCCATTGCGGAGTCCGCCATCACCGTCACATAACTCTTCAATCGACCATCAAGTGCGTTGATACGTTCCAACAGTGCAGTCGTAATCTCTACAGGCGATACCTCTTTTGAGGCAATCGCTTCCGAAATCTCGGTAATCGTTTTGAAGTGAAGTGGCGTTTCATTCATGTGCTTTCTCCTGATAAAAATTAACTAAATCTGGTTTACTTATTTCCCAATCGACACCCGAAACACGCCACCCCCGACCGTGCCTGCGTAGAGAAAACCGTCATGTATCACCAACGAATCAACCCGGCGACGCAGTGAACCAATCCGTTCCCACCGCTTCCTATTTTCTCTCCATCGGAAAACGCCGTCATAATATGTGCCTATGTAAGTGTTAGTATCATCTGCGTCTATCGTCATCACTGATAGATCTTCCAACCCGTCGTTTAGCGGTGTCCAAGAATTATCGTCGTTAGTGGAACGGAAAACGCCCCTACCCAAAGAGGTTGCGTAAAATATTGATCCAAACCCTCTTAGATCGGATATGAAACTCCCTACCATATCTGAACTAATAAGTTTCCAAGGTTTTCCTGCACTGCCTAACCGAAAAATCTCGCCGTGCTGAGTGGCAGCATAAATCTTCTTTCTATTTATCGACACTGCAGTGATGACATGTCCTTCCAAGCCAAGACTCGTCCACGAATCCGAATCCTGATCCCAGCGGAAAACGCCTCTGCCTTGGGTGCCAACATAGAAGGTTGATTCGACGATTTCCATGCATTCGATCCCGTATAATTCACTGTCAGTTGTCAGTTCGATCAGCGAGTTGCGCGCCTCATCCAATTGGAAAATTCCACCGACTACATCGTCAGGGGCAAATTTGGTAGCTGCGACATAAAGTTTTCCACCCGCTTCAGACAAAGCCGAAAAATGATATGAAACAGGCAGTGAAGGAATCTGGACAGGTTGCCACGACTCACCACTGTCAACTGAATAGACAAGCCTATTTCCTATGCCAGCGTAGATTGTTCTTCCAAGCACTTCCAATTCGGTGACCGATGTATTCGTTAGCCCTGTGTTGGCTTCGGTCCAAGAGTTCCCACCATCCGTTGTGCGAAAGATACCGCCATCCGTTGTTCCAACAAAGACAATATCTTCACTCACCGCGAACAATGCAGAAACCGTCCAGTCTGTTAAGCCATTGTTGACTGTTGTCCAAGAATCGCCGCTATCTTCCGATCGGAAAACGCCACCACCATAGGTACTGGCGTATAGCGTTCCCCCAAACGCTGTCAACGCCTCAACGGTATGCGTCATCTCTTTGCTGGTGATACGTGTCCATGAGTCCCCTTCGTCATCTGAACGCAAAAGCCCATCGTCTCCACCCATAAGTATGCCCATATAAAGCAAGTTTTCCATGGCAGTGAACGCGTCAACGCGTATCGTAGCTGGAGCGTACGGCGGTAGGGGGGTACCCCCCGATTCGAGACGTGCTTTATTAATGGATGCCATGTCCATCGGTTGTGGAACAAAACCGGCATTGATGGGGGTCCATGAATTATCGCTAAATCTTTTGCGGAACGCTCCGTCTTCCGTCCCCGCAACAAGCGTTGTCCCTATTTTTGAAAGTTCACGGATTAATCGGTTTTCCAATCCATCGTTTATTGGCATCCACGAATCGCCATCATCTGAATACCAGACACCGTCACCGAGGGTTCCAATATATACACGCGCCCCAATCGTCACAATGCCACTAACCGATACATACTTTGAGAGGGTCGGAACGTGGTGCCATCTGTCGCCGTTGTCAATTGAAGCATATAAACCATCAGTTGTACCAGCGTAAAGCATATTCCTCTTTTGTGAGAAAGCTGAAGTAGATAAACCGTCCCCGGGTTCATCGCGTAACCCAGTATTGATGGGGGTCCAAGAATCGCCGAGATCCATTGAACGGAAAATGCCTGCACCACCCGTTCCAGCGAAAAGCACGCCTTCAGACGTCGCATAGAGCGTGTAGATAGATCCACCGTATGGACCGTTGGTTTGCATCCAGTCGTCTTCATCGGACTTAGTGTTCACATCTGCCATCATCTGCGGCACAAAACCGATGAAGAACGTTATTACAGCAATCCAAAGGGCAGGTGATATTCTTTGTTGTAACATCTGTTTGGGCGACTAATTTAATTCACTCACACGCGGGCGTCCTAAAAGGCTCATCAAACGATCGTCTGCGTTTTCCAGGGCATCTTTAGGGACAGGCACGCCGTTGCAGAGACTGAACCGCCAATATGCCCAGTAGGCGGCGTATTGCGATTGCAAAATATAACGCGTCTTACCCGAAAGGTTCGGGGCACCGCGATGCCAACACTGCGGATCCTGTAGGTAGATATCGCCTGCCTTACATAAGATAGAAACTGGTGTATTCCCTTCAAACTCAGGGTTGTCCTGATTGTTGGGATGTCTCCCGGAGTAATGACTGCCACGGACGTATTGCGTCGGTCCCTCTTCAATCGTATTGATATCGTTCAACGCCATCTGGACGGTGAACCACATCACAGGCATCCGCAAACGAGGATCGTGGCGCGGCATTTCCTCGGTTACTGGGAAGTGCACCGAGCCGTCAACATGCCACCGGTCAATCGAGAGACCGGGAAGGTTTCGCAACACGTTCTGCCCACAAAACTTGCAGTTCTCACCGACGATTGCCTCTGCCAAACTCAGAATCGGTTCTCGGAGGAGCATATCCCGGAAAATCGGGTCGAGTTCGATCGTGTTCCGTAAAATGAAGGGAAGCGTTTCTTGGGATTCGGCATGCGCACCCATCTGGATGTATCTGACATCCGCAAGTTCAGGATTCGTTATCTCGGCAAGTTTCGGATCCGCGAAAAACACATCAGATTTTTCCCGTAATGCGGTGACCTCTCCCTCAGTCAACACCCCCGGAATGTAGACAAAGCCATCACGGAAGAATTGCTCGGCAATCTGTGCCGTTTTCTCTTCACTAAAAGGCTCACCCTTGAGAATTGGACTGTTCGCCATGTTGTTTCTCCTATCGAGTTTCTGACCTGCCTTCGTCGTCGTTTTAGGCAGGTTTTTGTGAAGCGTGTAACTGGATTTGGAAATTAGTTGAAAAAAACCTATACTTTTTAGAGGTATGCTATACTATTTAGAAACTACTTTTAAGGGGATCCAATGAAACCTATCACTTTTTCACTAATTATTACCGCTATTGTGTCCATCGCAATGCTCTCTGGTTGTGCTGATGATAAATTAAATGTTGTGCTTGACCAGTTAGATCGACCCACTTACGAAGTTGCTGACGATATCGCCGAGTGTTACGAGCATCTTGAGAGTGACCTCATAGGCTATTATCTGGCATTTGATAGGCTCTGCATAGATATGCTGGTAACTGGGAAAACACTTGAGGAGTTGGCGATTGATACAACGGTTACTGAAATCTTAGCGGATGCCGACACATATAACGGTGAATACGTTGCGCTTGAGGCGTTTGTGCTCTTTAAGAACGCCGAGGGTATGGTGATTGCAGATGTCAATAATGATCTCACCGATGACGTGCTTGCCGTCATTGAAATTGACACAGAATATATTGCGGATCTGGCACAGGGCAGTCAGTATACGTTCATGCTTCAAGTTTGGATCGGTGAAACCACCAATGGTGGTCTGCTTGTTGCTGAACCGTCTGCGGTAGAGAATGAGTGATCATTTCTTGCGACGCGATTTCATCTCTATGCAGTATGCCTCAAAATAGATCTCGTTAAACGTGAATCGCGGACAGTTTGATACCTCACTTTCAATCCAAATAATCCATTTCTGGTAGCAGATTCCAGCGGTACTGATCTGCTGGTTGTATGTTCCGCCCCCACCTGCCGAGAAGTTGCGTGTCTGCTTGTTTCGCAGCCATCTGCGTGGCAATTGAATCTGGGTCCCAACCCTCCAATACTTTTTGGGTCAAATGTTCTAAAATGTCTTGGCATGCGGGATCGTCTACCCGGTCTTGCCATTCGTTTGGGTCGTCCTTTAAATTGAAAAGCTGCGGGGGGTGTCCGTGATAGTAATTCAACTTCCACTCACCCTCTCTGACCATCCGATGATAACACCCGTCGTCGGTACAATATTCAGAGAAGGCGAGGTCCTCCCAGTGTGGATCCTCACCGCGGAGAAGGGGTAAGGTGCTCCGCCCGCGGGAATGTGGTAATGGGGGTGCCCCGAGGGCATCCAACATTGTGGCATTCAAATCAAGCGAACTGACAACCCGATCGCACTGCACGCCTTCCGGTAAAGCACCACACCACGATAAAATCGCGGGGACCTTCACGGAATGTTCATAAAACGTCTGTTTCCACCAGAGTCCGTGTTCGCCGACCTGTTCACCGTGATCTGAACTATACAGGATAAGGGTGTTCTCATCTAACCCGTTTTCTCGGAGTGCCGTTAAGATCTGTCCAATCATCACATCCATTCGGGTTACCAATGCCCAATACGCTGTGCGTGCGCGTAATATCTCGGCATCCGAGACCTCAACAATCCCACACTTTTCACGCCACCACTGAAAGTAGGGGTGTAACGCCTCCGTAAAGGGTTCAGGATTTTGGGGCATCGTCATCTGCCCTTCATACAGCCGGTAATCCTCCTGCCGGGCAACGAAGGGTTGATGCGGGAGCATAAACCCGACGGAAATCGAGAAGGGCGCGTCTAAAAGTCCTGCCCGTTTCTGGACGCCGAGTCGGTTGAGGTAGTCCACTGTCGCAACCGTCACATCTTCATCGTGCACCTGATAGGCACTCTGTCCTGCCCCTGATTTTTCGAGACTCACACGTGCCGGTCCTGCAGTGCCAGAAAGTTCACCGTGATCGACACCACCCCCACCGTGATAGTTCGGACCGTGGTCCCCGACGAGGCGTTCGGCATACCCGTGCAGCTGATCCGGTCCCAATGCATGCATCCTCCCAATAAGCACAGGTTGATACCCCGCTGCACCCATGGCGTGCGCAAATGTAGGAATCCCAGAATCGAGGATGTGGCTGTTCGTCCAGACGGCGTTCTCATGCGGGTAGCGTCCACTCAACATCGACATCCGGGACGGCACACAGATTGGAGATGGACAATAGACGTTTTCAAACACCACTCCTTCGGCAGCGAGGCTATCGAGATGAGGGGTCTGCACCAATGGATCGCCGTAGCAACCCGTCACATACGGGTTATGCTGGTCGGAATGGATATAGAGCAGGTTGGGACCTTGAGGACTCATCTAAAATTCCTTGTGAACTTGTATTAGATTTCCTTTATTATATGCACACGCGGGTTTTTGTCAAGAGTCGTCGGCGGTCTTCTATTGACATTGAATGGGTTTTATAATAAAATAAAGCCTAATTTCAAGGCGTCTTTGACAAATCCAGTTCACCTCACACAAAAGGAGACAGGACAATGGCATTTTTGAGACACATCGCACTACGGACGAAGGATATGGAAGCCTCGCGTCGCTTTTACGAAACCATCGGTTTTGCGTTTGTCGGGTATAGAGGACGCGGCGGGTTAGACCTCTCGGACGGCACCCTGAACATGACAATCCTCCAATACAACGGGACGGAACGTCCGCCGTTTGCGGAAGGCACGGAGTTCATCCATTTCGGTATCATTGTTGAGGATTTGGCAAGCATCTACAACACCCTCCGAGATGGCGGTTTTGAATTGATTATGGACAATGTGAAAAAAGGGGATGAGATTGATGACGACAAGCCACCCGATCGCTCCTTCAAAGTTGCCGATCCCGACGGAAATGTCGTCGATATTACCTGCGCGCAGGATGAATGGCGTGGCGTGACGGTCTAAGAAGGCGCATAGTTTAAAAAATGGTATTTCAATTTGAAGATTCTATGGTCAATGAATATCTCTCGGAAGGCTATCTCATCTTTCGGGGGATTGTGCCACCAGCGTTGCTCAGCGATCTACGCCGAGAAGCGGAGAAGGCACGCGATTTGGCACATAAGCTCAATGGACCGCAAACGCAACGGATTCAACCGCTATCCAATTACGGTGATGAATTGGATCTGAAGCCGTTTTACGACTACACGGAGTTACCGGAACTTCGAGACGCTATCGAGAAATTGCTCGGTCCTGACTATACGCACGGTCACGTTGACATCATGGGACTCCTCGTCGAGCCGCTTGAGCATCCGTGGCATATCGGTTGGCACCGAGACGGCGTTGTGGAGGTCCCTCCCGAAGCGCGTGATGAGATTGTCAAAGCGAAGTTGGCGGAAGTCTGGTATGATCTGCGTCATTTCAATCAGGTCAACTGCGCGATTTATGCCGATGCCTGCACCTGGTTCGTCCCCGGCAGCCATCTACGTCAGTGGGATCTGCCCGGCGAAGAACAATCAACAAACGATCCGAAGTTGCGGAAACCCGCTGAAGGACAGTCCAACGCGGAAGCTGAGCGATTCTGCTTAGAGCATTGTCGGCAGTTTCCGGGTGCGGTTCAAGTGCATCTGGGACCCGGGGATTTCATGGTGTATCGGAACCTCGCGTGGCACACAGGGAACTACATTACTTACCAACCGCGCGCAACGATTCACGATGTCGTCCGTTATGAGGGAAAGAAAGACTGGACCGACTGGCAACAGACGAAATTGGATGCCGTCAAACGGATGAAGGAAAACCATTCGGAAGCCCCGCGCTAACGCTACTGCTTGTATACGTCAGATAACAGTTTGAAGGAGCCTCTGAGGTCGTGCCCTAATATTTTCAGAATTTAATTTGAGAATATGGATTATACATTCTCAAGACATCAAGATTACAGAAGGATGCATAATATGGACACGAAACAGACGCAAACGAATGAAATCCTAAAACATCCCTTTCCACAGAAACGCCCAGACGTAAACATTGTTAAAAGCGATGATCGTATCTCCGAGGTGGATTGTCCGGAACTGCAATGGTGGTTCGTTGTTCCAGAGATGGGAGAACCGCACTTCCGAGCTGAATATGATGCGAATACACTAGAACTCGACGCAATTGTGGAGATTACCCCTACCACCCCTGCGACAATCTGGGGCATTGATTGTGTAGAACTGCGCGTGAGAGAGTGGTTGGCACCGAGGGACTGGCCGCCAGTATTCCCTCCCGACCTGATGTACGCGACACTTGACGATACCCATACAAGATGGATTTCTGTTGTTGATACAGTAGATGGGGAAGCGGTATCCTACACAATAGGAGACCAAGGGTTTGAAGAGCAGTGGGGCGGTCCCTTGAAACGACGGATCATAGATGATGGTCGGTACCAACTTCAAACCGATGGTTCTTACAAGATCACCGAAGGTCAGGGATTCGGCGCAGGCACTTATGACGTGACAATTGGTGAAAATACTTTTCACTGTCTCCGCGTTTTATATGTTGACGTTTCCAATCCACACGGGGGTGAGCTTGCTGAAGTTTTTGTCGAAAGGGGTGGGCGCACAGTTTTCTTCAGACGTTATGATGGTCGCTATCTCCGAGGACATGACTTAGTGAGTAAGTACCCGAACAATCGCCGCATCGTCATCAACGATATCGTCTATGTCCACAGCGATTGCAGCGGATGGGCACACGATCAATTGACATCTGAGTCTCTACGTCCAACTTCTTAATCAGAAACACATCACGGATGAACCCTTCGGTTAAAACAGAACCAATGCTTTGAGAAAAGCGAGACTTATACAAATTCTCTCTACAACCGATCAACTGTGTAAGCGTCTAAGACCTTTTCATCGAGTGCTACACCGAAACCTGGAGCATCGTTGAGGGTGAAAAATCCATCGTGCGGTGTGGGGCGCAAGCGGCGATACAACTCGTTCTCAACGCCGTCGCGAGAAGGACCGAAAGTCTCTGCCATACACGGCATCGGCAGACAGACAGTGAGATGCAAGCCCCACGGCGTCCCTGCTTGATGGAGCCATGTCGGAATATCCAGTTCAGCGGCTTCACGTGCGATGCGTAAACATTCCGTGAAACCACCCGCCCAACTGATGTCGGGTTGAATCATATCCGCAGCCTCCCAACGCAGCAGTTCGCGAAACCCGTATCGTGTGAACTCATGCTCACCGGAGACAATCCAAGCCGGTTGAACTTCACGGACCAATTGTGCCATGCCTGCATAATCGTCAAGCGGGATAGGTTCTTCGATCCATTTGAGATTCACACCAGAAGCTGCCTCAGCGAAACGGAGCGTGTAATCTACATCCCAACGGAGGTAGATGTCCGCCATCAATTCTGTTTCCGTTCCGACAGCGTCTCGTGCCGCGTGTATCAATTCGACGTTTTCCTCAAACCCATCTTCACCCTCCGCGAGACCATTACGGAGCGGCAGTTTGCAAGCAGCGAAGCCGTTCTCTGCGTAATAGCCGACATCGGCACCCGTCGCATAAGCAGGGATCTTAAGGCGTGGCGTATCCGTAATGAGACTATAGACAGGCGCGTCTACGATCTTTCCGCACAGATCAACAAGTGCGAGTTCTATGCCGCTCAAGACGTAAATCACCAAGCCGCGTCGCCCATAAATGGAGGTGATATGATACAGCTGCTCCCAAATCTCCTCAACCTCAAGCGGATCGCGTCCGATAACAAAGTTCTGGAGGTGTTTCTCAATGATGAGCGCGCCAGCAAGCCCGCCACCGCCAAGACCGTATCCTTTCAAACCCTTATCGGTGGTAATTTCAACGACTAACGCCCCGGCTTGTGCGGCGAAGGGACCCCGCCAATCGACATGTGCCGTCTGGGTCGTGGATTTCTGCCCCAAATCAACGGTATGAATGCGCGTATGGCGTTCACCGCCCTTGGCGAACCCTAAACTCGGCATAGCGCGGGGGTTCAGGTTAACGTGCCACGTCCGAATCCCTGTAACGGTATGTCGGGTTTTGGCACGTGTTTTCCACGTGGTTGTGAGTTTATTTTCATTGGCGTGCATAATGTAATTCCTTGCTTTCAAGTTATGACGGCAACGCAAAATAGCCAATTCCTGTAAAGAAACCAACGATCATCCAGAGTCCCACCATCACATATTCACCGAAAATCAAGCCGAACGCAACAGGTCGAATCTTCCGATACGTCGAGGCACCGCCAAACTTGAGTGCCATATACTTAATGAACCATCCGATTAAAATCGACGACCAGAGGTGAAACGGTGGATAGGTTGCCCCCAACAGATAACCGATCGGATGGAGAGACCACCAGACAAAATTCTGCCGCATCCAGAGCATGAAGCCTGTAAACCCGGCACCCGCAATCATGCTGTAGACCTCGTCCCACTTCGTCTCAATCGGGAATTGGATAAGACTGCTCATCCGTTGGAAATAGTTCCGCGGCGCGACCACGAAAGACCAACTCTGTAAAAACAGGGCACCTTTGTCGTAAATGAGCGTCAATGAAGCGTAAACGGACACCAGGAGTGCTACGACAATTGAGACCCACAAAATCGGCATGACACGACGACGGGCGAGTTTCACCTCATCTGCCGCCTTGAAACTATGCAGAAAGTTCGGCATCATAAATTCGCCCCAATCGCGTAGGAAAGTGCGTTGGAAACTCAGGATTGCAAGACTCTTATGTCCTAATGCGTTGGAACCCAAAGTAATATCGATGTATTCCGAAGGGAAAAAGGGAGCCTGCACCAGCAACAATCCCCCGTTAACCACCATCCAGGTCAATACGATTGACGTGATAAAGATAGAGAGCAGCGTCACGATCGCAACCCACGTTGTTACCCCCGCAACGACCAGAAACACGATAAGGACAATAAATCCTGCGAGAAATCCAAGGAGTGCCACACGATACGAAACCGGTTCGTTTGAATCGTCTATCGGTTGACCGCCTACAGTGTCGTGACTCGTCCGTGCGTGTCCGAGACCGAACGTCTTCCTAAAAACTGCCATGATGTGTTCACGCCCTATCCAGAAAACCGCGGGGACAAAAACGAGATAACCGCCCATCACTTGACGGCTGCAACTAATCCAGGGACCGATGCTGAGTCCGATCGCATTCATGATGATATACTGGAGTTTGAAAAAGAGATAGAAGAACCAGAGGCTAAACGAAACCTCAAGGGTGAGTAATGAGGCGATCCCGATGACCGAAAAATAGATGACGAACCGCATCGCGGGCCACCATCCGAGGGTATGCCACGGTTTTTCGGTGAAGACGGTATAGATATTGTAAATCAGTGGAATCTCTGGCACCCTCGGAAAGTGGGCGTGCAACCCGTTGATAAGGTGCAACACCACCGGCAGGATCATCCCTGCCCAGAGAAGCCTGTTTTTGAAAAAAGTGTTGAGGAGTGCGCCGCGCGCGGGTTCAGCAGCGAGCTGTATCGGAATCTGGATTAAGGGGAACGAAAACCGTTCGCGTTCTACCCACTGCTTTCGGAGAATTGTGGAAAGACAGAGCGTCGTGAAATAGAAGACCAGCACGAAAAGACCCCAGACAAGCAACGGCTTGAGCCATAGCATCCAGGGAACGCTTTCACCCGGAGCAATCCCTTCATAGAAGTCTGTTACCGCGTGGGGTTCCGTGACGACAAGCCATTCTGGGACGTGCGGATGGAGCGTTTCTGACCAATCGTTTTCCATCGTCGCAAAGTACTGAAGCGCAACAAGGGAGGGCAGCAGAAACTGCAATAACCCCATTGAGGGAATGCCGACTGCGACGATCAGCATCATCCAGACAACGGTTAATTCAAGCGCAGAGAAAGCGAAACGCCCATTCCGCATCAACTTACGCAACGGCACATTGACGAGGAACACCAGAATGAGAACCCCGAAGATTGAACCAACAGGGAGATGATTGCCTGCGATCTTCGTGTTTTGTAGGAAATAGTTGTTGTAGGGTGTGATCGCACACATCGCCCCTATCAAAAGCAATCCTACAAGAATGGCAGGGAACCGGATTTTTTGGTTTTTGTAAGAGCTGGATAACCCAGCCCCTACCGGATTCACTCCGATTTTTTCATTTTGATCAACAACTCGTGCTTTTCCTACTATATTCGGAGTCGAGTTGTTGGTCAACAGATCGGGTTTTTGACGCGTATTTAGCAACATCGGTTATTGAGCGTCAGCCTTCGTCTCTCACTGAAGGACGATAGAGACAGGTTTCCGCATCGACGACACGCCCGTCGGGGAGTGTGTACTGGTTCGGGGTGCCTTTACCCCACGGCTCTTTGAAATCTCGGCTTCGCTCTCTATCTATATCTATCTGTTCCCTAACAGACTCCCATGAGAATCCGTCCATGAGTTGTTCATGGAGAGATGCCTCCAATTCCTGGGACGCTGCTTGACCTGCGAGATTCTCAAATTCATGCGGGTCTGTTTCCAAATCAAAGAGAATGGATTCATCTTCAGGGAAGGCAACATATTTATAGCGAGGCGTTCGGAGCATACGCATTGGTCCCGTGGTCTGGTTCGACCAGTATTCAGTGATCGCAGTGTTACGCCACCCCTCAGTGTCCCCCGACATAAGATTCGTCAGATCCGCGCCATCTAAATCTTCGGGGGTAGGGATACCCGCTCTGGCGCATAGCGTCGGGAAGAGGTCGTTTAACTCGACAGGTGCGGTCACGCGTTCTCCGTATGGATGTGGTAGATGTCTGTCCGATATGATTAAAGGCACGCGTGCGGCTGCCTCATAGTAACTGGATTTCCACCACTGCCCGTGTTCTCCTGCCATTTCACCGTGATCAGTCGTATAAACGATGATGGTGTTCTCCAGTAAACCGTCCCGTTCTAAAAGTGTGAGGAGATCTCCGATGGTCTCGTCAAGGAATTCGCAACAGGCGTAGTAAGCCGCTCGCGCTTTACGCGCTTCTTCGGGCGGAATTTCGTCTGTCTTGAAGTTGTCCCGTAAACCCTTCGCGTAACGGTGCGTCTGTTCCAAGTGTCCGTCCGGCACATTGGGCATATCCACATTATCGGGAAAATACTTATCAAGAAGTCGTTTGGGGGCTGTGAGCGGGAAATGCGGACGGCTGTAACTTGCCAGTAGGAACCACGGTTGTTCCGATGGCTGGGACCTTAAGTATTCGAGCGTTTCCGCATTGATAACCCGTTCTTGTAGCATGCTGGTCGGAATCTCAGTGATGCCAGCGAGTCGTGTGCGTTGTCGCGTCCCAGATGGGGTCTTTAGCGGATCTGTTTGGTGTCCGGCATACCCACGCAAGTCGCCGTAAGGTCGAGACTGGAAACCGTTGTTCTGCTCTTTGCCGCCGAAGTGCATCTTTCCAACGAGTGCGGTCGCATAACCGTGTTGTGCAAAGTGTGCCGGCATTGTGAGATGTTCAGGAAACAAAATAGACCCATTATTCCACGCTGAACACCGATGCGCGTGTTTTCCAGTGAGCATACACATCCGGGAGGGCGTGCAGAGCGGGACTTGGCAGTAGGCACTCTCAAAATAGGTGCCAGATGCTGCGAGCCGGTCAAGATTCGGTGTTTGGACAATAGAATTACCCTCATACCCCATAGCGTGCGGACTATGTTCATCGCTCATCAAAAATAGAATATTCGGTTTTTGCGCCATTAATCAAAAAATCTCCTTTAATTTTCGGTAGGGGAGCATCTTCCACAATCTGTATTTAGAAAACTAAGCACGCGGCAGCGCAATCTCCTTTTCTTTTACCCTCGTATATGCTCAGGAAGTATATTTACGGAGAATTCTTGCCTTCAATTTAGTTTACACGATTTATGAATGGTATGCAAGTAGAATCTGGGGTTTGAACAGTGCTTTTCAATGCCCGGAGCGGTTAGAAACCGCTCCTACTGGGTCCTGGTCCTTCCATGCCGTAAGTGTGGAGAAGCAATCACCAAGATGTTTAGCGATCCTACTATAAAAATGGAAGGGAATATGCTTGTCAATGCAGCGGTTGTGCTTTAGATTTTCCTACACCCGCTCCGAGTGCAGGTAACACAGTCTCAGAAATATCAAGAGAATAGTCAAAAATCGTCCATCCTGAAGCCCCTAAGTTCCGGGCGAGATAAATCTGTGCAACGACGCCATCTGGCATTAGTAGCGAATTAGTAGCAGTCGCACCAATACCGGGATAAATGGCTACCCCTTTAGGCATCAAGGCGAGTTGGTTGGCTAATAACCGTGTAAAATAGTCCGCATCCTCTGTATAGTTCATTGGGCAGACGAAATCGACGTAACCCGCCTTTGCCCACGCGATCCAGTCCTGTCCAATAGAAGTGACGCACGCTGGGTAACCACCAAAGACGGCTGCAGAAAGTTTGATGTTAGGGGCCGCCGCTCGCAGCCGTTTGTGTAGCAAACGGACCAAACGGGTGATTTGCTGCGACCGCCACTGAATATACTGATCACTATAAACTCCCGTTTCAGGTAATACTGCCTTGGGCCATTCGTCAATCTGCTGTCGCGTCGCAAGCGTGAATCTTTTACGGCACTCTTCACAATAACAGGCGTGGCTTCCCGGATAACGAATATAATCCAGATGGATGCCATCTATATCGTAATTCATCGCAATTTCCAAGATGCTCTCTAATTCCAACTGGACGTTTTTCGGGTGTGATGGGCAGAGCCAATTCAACGGCTTTCCGGTCCCGGAGACTTGGGTTCGCCGCTCTTTCCGCATTTTCTCAATGAATTCTTTCGGTGCCCCCTCCAAATTCCACGTAATCTTCCACACGTGCACTTCTAAGCCGTGCTTGCGTGCCGCCGCGACGCATTGCGATAACTGATCTCCATATTGCATAAAGGTTTTGCTGTGAGGTAAGATCTTACTGGCATAATGTGCCACCCCTGCCCACGCCATGTTTGGGAGAACCATGTTCACGCCTGCCGCTGCCAATTCTTTGGCCGACCTTTCCCAATCTCCGGGATAGGCACCAAGTCCAGAATGATTCCACACGGCGCGTCCCTCGGTTTCAAGGCTATGCTGCGACAAGAAATAGGCTTCTGAGAATGCTTCTCGGCTTGCCCGTGCTGTTGTTATCGCCGCAGTGTAAGCCTGACTGTTATACTCAGCGTGCGCCTTCTCCATCAAACGTTTTCCGGTTTCCAAAGCGTCTACTGCGCTTGACACGCTGCTTTTTCGGACAAACGTCGCTAACGCCTCAAGTCCGTCTGTATGCCCCACGGTGGTCATCGTTTCTATAGCCTGCTTGGTGAGTGAACCCCGAAATTCTGGAACGAGATGTCCTAAGAGTGCTGCAAGCATTCGCGTCTTGGTTAGGATGTCGTCTGGGAGGAAAATGTGGCTGAAAAATACACCCGATTTGCCCACAAAAAGGGCAGGCAAACGTGTCGATTCTCCTGCCATGTTGTGCCAATACCCGATAACTTTCGTTTGCGGTGTTGTCGGTGTTGCGACTGTAATGTTCCACGATGCTTGTCTAATAGATGTCGGCATATCAGGTATTTCGGGCGCACGCAACGCAATTGAAGCGAACTGTCCAGGCGATTCCGCTTTGCGCCAATCCGTTTGTCGTAAACCCAATAGCGGTGCCACCGTATCCGCCAAACTATAGGTTACGAAAAGTTTACCCCCACCCGCAACGAAATTTTTCAAGAGGCGTGTCGTCTGTTTTGATACCACGGGGTTCAATGGCAGGACAATCAACTTAAGGGATTTGAGTTGGTCCTTAGAGAGCGATGAGTCTTCAAGGGTGTCGGCAGTGAACCCGATCATGCTGAGCATTCGATTGAATCGCTTAGCGACAGAACGCGCATATTGAACGTCTCCCTCGGATACCCCAGAAGTGGCTGTCGGTAGGAGAATCGCAATCTGTGCTTGCTGTGAAACGGCAAGATTGTGTTCACCGACGCACCAGAAAAGCATACAGACGAGCAAGATTATTAGGATACAGCACGCTTTATTTTCGGTTTGCGTCAAAAACATTACCTGTTCCTCTCAACCTTTGTAGTGGCAAGTGTTGGGTTCCCACGCTTGGCAAGAGGCGGTTTCTCGGTCTTCCCTAAGAACTTCTCGATGCCTTGTGCGATAGCAGTGGCGATTTTATGTTGATACGCCGGTGTTGTGAGTTTATGTCCTTCTGTTGGATTCGATACAAATCCGGCCTCGATAAGAATCGCAGGGACGTTTGTTCCGATCAAAACGACAAATCGTGCGTGTTTGACGCCACGATCAATCGCACCTGTGGCTTGCACCAACGCGTGTTGGACGTGCCTTGCCAATTGCTTACTATCTTCGCTTTTGCTTTTCTGTATGATCCCTTTCAGGAGTGCTTCCAATTCTTGGATACTGTAACCGGAGTCTGCATTTTCCCGCGCTGCAAGTGCTTCTGAGGCACTGTCCATACTGGTGACACTCAGATAGTAGGTTTCGATACCTGTTGCTTTACGGTTTGCACTGGCGTTGGCATGAATGCTCAGAAAGAGATCCGCTTTGTGTTGTGTTGCGAATGCGGTGCGTTGCTTGAGCGGAATGTAACGGTTGGTATCCCGTGTCATTAGGACAGTGTAGCCTCTTCGCGTTAGCACTTCACGCAGTTTTTTCGAGATGCCCAGCACAATGGCTTTCTCTTGTAAGGTGCCTCTACCCAACGCCCCCGGGTCTTTACCGCCATGGCCAGGGTCAATAACAATCGTTTTTGCGGTTAATCCAAATTCACGCGTCAGTGAGTCTGGAACCGAAGGTTTCTTCGTATCAAGAAGTGGGGACGGAGGTTTCGGCTGAGGTTCGGGTTGCTTTTGTGCTTGAATTGTCCGTTCGCGGGACGATCCTATCGGTTTTTGTTGTATTTTGAAGGGTTGCGTTTTGAGAGGGCGGAGTTCTTCGGTGGCAGCAACAATAATTCCCTGATCTCTTGAAGATTCGATAAGCGTCGCATAAAGCACCTCGGCGCGTGTGACGTAACCTTGTCTGACATATACGCGTGCCAATTCTAATCGGGAGACATCAGCGATTTTGGAACCCGCATAGCGACTCTCGACGATCTGGTATTGCGTGATGGCTCGGTAATCCTCACCGATACGCGCATAGCAACGTCCCGACCAGTAATGTGCGTGTGGGACATACCCCGAATGCGGGTAGTTGCGAATCAGTTTTTGGAAGGCTTCAATCGCCTGCTTCGGTGCTTCAGTGTTACCGGCTTTGATACGCCAGACCCAACAGGAAGCGAGCGCATATTGTGCATCATCAGCGGAGGCCCCTTGCGGGTCTGTATCAATCACTTGCTGAAATTCTGAAATAAGCGCGCGCCAGTCAGCAGCAGTCGCCTGTTTTTTGCCGGTCACATACGCACGATGGCGTAGGGAGGCCGCTTTATAACCGGACATAGTTCCGCATCCAGATAATACCACTCCCAAAAGAAACAGCAGGCAAGCACACCATATTTTCATTATTTTTCTCCTGTTTTTATCTCGGATCCTATAAAACAAAACGAAATATTCCCATCTTTCGTTACCAAATTACGCTATCAAGGCGTAATTGTCCCACTTCCTAAGAAAACGCTACGAACACATTTCTTTGTTGATTCTCTTTTCAATTCACGTTAAACTAACATTTTATAATTCACTTTAAAAGAGCGAGGTAAGGAGAACCGATGGAACTGAGTCCCCAAGAAATCCAGCTATTCCGTCACAACGGTTTTATTAGATTTCCGACGCAACTGTCTAAAGACCATGTAGAGGCACTTAAAGCCGCCGCACTCAAAGACATGGAAGAAGGCGTGGAACCTGTTGCCCGACAGGACGGTCGAATTATCCGAATCTCTGCTGTTTGGCAGCGGGGTGGTATCTTTCAAGAAACGATTACTTGCGACGAAATCCTCAATCCGTTGGAATCATTGTTGGGTCCGAATATAGAATTCGTGCTGAATCGCCACAATCACGTCTATCTCCGAGACGCAGGTTCAACGCATTCGCTTGAATTGCATCGCGATGTCCGCCATTGGTCTCGGACGATTGCGACTGTTCTGATCTATCTCGAGGACACACACTTAGAGAACGGCTGCACACGCGTTGTCCCCGGCTCACATCATTTGCCTGCGTTCGCGAGTCTCAACGACGATACAATTCAACATATCGCAGCGAGTCAAGCGATACCGTTACCGATGCCAGCCGGCGGGTTGCTCGCTATAGATAGCATGATAATTCACGCAGCGGGAATTAATCGCACAGATAGAACGCGGATGAGTATGACCCTGGGTTACCACGGTGTTGATGAACTCGCGTTGGAAGATAATCCAAGGAAGGTGCTTGTGCGTGGCGAGCGGCCCTATCGTGGAAACGACAAACCCCGTGAATAATCTTAACGGAATTGGGTTATAGTAAATGAGGACGCATTCGCAAAGATCCTCTGAAAATCTACTTTTTTGAAAAAAGTGATGCTTTTTCATTTTTTTCTTGACAAACAGTGAACTCTGTGGTATACTTAATAATGCTATTGGGAGATAATGAGAAAATTCTGGGCGGGTAGCTCAGGTGGCTAGAGCGACAGCCTTACAAGCTGTAGGTCACAGGTTCAAGTCCTGTCCCGCCTACCTACCGTAATCGCCTAAAAATCAAAAGTCTCTCGATTGCAAGATTGAAAAATATGGGCTCGTGGCGCAGTTTGGTTTAGCGCGCCTGCCTGTCACGCAGGAGGTCGCGGGTTCAAGTCCCGTCGGGCCCGCTTTGATTACGCTGAATTAGCCACACGTTGTGTCTTACAATGTTGTGGCTTTTTCGTTAGTTAAAAGACAATCTACCCTATAACAATAATTTACTATCTCACTTCTGAATACAAGTTTGTAAGCAACACTGATAATAGAGGAGCGGCACTGCCGTGATTGATCTTAAGTTTATTCGTGAAAATACCGAAGATGTCCGTCAGATGTTAGCAGATCGCCGGACGGAAGCTGAATTGGATAGGTTGGTAGAATTAGATGCACGTTGGCGCGAGAATTTGACACATACACAATCTCTCAAAGCGCACCAGAACCAGGTTTCACAACAAATTGCCGAGCGTAAAAAAGCGAAACAGGATGCCACAGAAACTATCGCTGGGATGCGGAAGCTCTCCCAAGAAATAAAGGAACTCACCGCCGAAGCCAACGCTACGAAAACTGAAATTGATGCCATTCTGTTGACAATCCCGAATATGCCGGAGGCAAGCACACCTGTCGGTATGGGTGAAGATGACAACATCGAAATTAAAATGTGGGGTGAATTGCCGAGTTTCGATTTTGAATTAAAACCGCATTGGGAAATCGCTGAACAATTGGACATCGTTGACTTTCAACGCGGTGCTAAGGTCGCGGGGAGCAACTTTGTGCTTTTTAAAGGGGTAGGGGCGCGGTTGGAGCGTGCGTTGATTCAGTTTATGCTTGATTTACACACGACGCAGCACGGCTACACCGAAATCTCGCCGCCATTCCTTGCCAACCGTCCGACAATGACGGGGACAGGGCAAATTCCTAAACTTGAGCCTGATATGTATCGGTGTGACAGGGATGAAGAAAACCCCGATAGCGATCTGTTTCTCATTCCGACTGCCGAGGTCCCCGTGACGAATATGTTCTCAGGTGAGATACTTGCTGGCGATGAACTGCCTATTTACTACACCGCCTACACCCCCTGTTTCCGACGCGAGGCGGGTGCTTACGGTAAGGACACACGCGGTTTACAACGTATCCACCAATTTGATAAGGTGGAGATGGTGAAGTTTACCACCCCTGAAACCTCTTATGCTGAACACGAAACGCTATTGGCGAACGCTGAGAGCGTCCTACAGGCACTCGGTTTGCCTTACCGGGTCGTGCAACATTGCACAGTGGAACTCTCTTTTGCCGCTGCGAAATGCTACGATATTGAGGTGTGGGCACCCGCACGGCAGCGATTCTTAGAGGTCTCTTCTTGTAGCAACTTTGAGGATTTTCAGGCACGTCGCTCGAGTATTCGCTTCCGCCGCGAAGCCGGGGCGAGACCGGAGTTCGTTCACACGCTGAACGCATCCGGCACCGCATTGCCACGCGTTGTTATCGCGCTCCTTGAAACATATCAGAACCCTGATGGAACCGTGCGTGTCCCCGCAGTATTGCAACCCTACATGGGCGGTCTGAAGCAGATAGGATGATGTCGTTGTAAATGGCTGCGTATAAGTTCACAAACTATTTTGAACAACAAGTTCTACGTAAACGGCCTTATCTAAAGAAAGAATGGTGCATTTATGTCCTTGAGAACGCGATTCATTCAGAACCACAGGAGCACAACAGATTCCGTTTTTGGGCTGCAATTCCTGAAATCGGAGGACGTTATCTAAGAGTTATTACGCTCGAAGATAAAGTTACGATTCATAACGCTTTTCCAGACCGAGGGTTCAAACCATGAAACTCAATTACTACCCAGAAACCGATTCACTGTATATCAATTTGTCTGAGCAATTCAGTGTAGAGAGTCAAGAGATCTCGGAGGGTATCGTTCTTGATTATGATGCTGAAGGTAGACTTGTTGGAATTGACATTGATAATGCCAGCCATAAAGTCGAAATGGAGAAATTGATTCTCAGTAAACTTCCTGGCAAGGTTGAGATGGCGAATACATAAGTTAAGCATCGGATCCCATGCGCGGACGAAGGACTTTCAACTCTTTGAGAAGTACGTCTCTTTTTTCGGTTTCTCTCCGCTTGAGTTGTTCTACATCATCAGCGTTTGTCTTTATTGTAAACCCGGCATCTCTAATCATCTGGAGTGTGCGGGATGCCGTCGAACCTTCCGCATTCAGGTAGCCATCAATAAACATCGAATTGGCTGGATAGAGTGCCATGACCTCCATACTCCGAAAATGGTGTTCTCTGCCTGCAGCAACCCGTATCTCAGCCCGCGGATTCAGGAATCGGTAGAGACATAACACGCGGAGACAATAATCGGGCGTTAAAGGAGTAAGCACATTCCGCTGTGCCGTAACGGATTCCGGTAATTGCGTGCCGGATATTGGCAAGAAAAAGTTGACTGGGAGCGAGGCGACCTCAAGGTGCCGGAGTTCTTTCGCTACCCGAATTAAGTCCACCGTCTCTTCACCCATCCCAACGATCACACCTGAACAACAGGCGAGTCCAACCCGCTGCGCGGCTTGCAATGTATCCATCCTATCCTGATAACTATGCGTGCTACATATCTTTGGGTAGTGGGCTTCGGAAGTATTCAGATTATGGTTCAGTCTGTCCAATCCGGCTTCTTTCAAGATACCCGCAGCGTCTACATCAATCAATCCGGCAGAGAGGCATACTTCGATCGGGTAGCGCGTTTTGACAGTGCGGATGAGCTTCGCAAGGTGAGAAACTCGTTTTGGTGAGGGACCGCGTCCGCTCATTACAATACAGTAGCGATACGCGCCGGATTCATAAGCACGTTCAGCTTCTGCGAGAATCTCGGCATCAGGTTTTAGGGAATAGGCTTCGATGTCTGTTGTTGCGGAACTCGCCTGTGCGCAATAGTGACAATCCTCTGGGCAGTAGCCGTTCTGGGCGTTGTTGAGGATATGCAGTTGGACCTCGTGCTGGAAGTAGGTTTTGCGAACCTGATAGGCTGCATTTAGGAGCGGGAGTAATTCTATTTCTGATGCGGTTAGAAGTTTCTCACAAGTCGCATCGGAAAGGAGCTCGCCGCTGAGGCTAATCGTTGTTAATTCTTGATAAAATGCTGTTTCCATATTTTTAATTATACCTTGCGGGGGAATGAAGTGCGTCTAAACTATCAAGTGCGTTCCTGAAACCCGCCTGCGTGTTTTTGCTTGGGCATTTCTGCGTATTGTTGCAGGCTACGGTTTCTTTAGAACTGCGGTAACTAACAGTTTATGCTATCAAGAACTCCTATTGTTACATCTTGCGTCCAACTAAGAAATATCCCACGCGATGTCGGTGGCATTAAAGACGGGACCTTCGGTACAAACACGTTGGTATTCAAAGCGATCCGTGTCTATTCGGACAGGACAAACACAGCCGAGACACACCCCCATCGCACACCCCATTCGATTCTCCATAGCAATTTGCGTAGGCACTTGAAAATCTGTCGCTATTTTCGTAACAGCAGCGAGCATCCCATGCGGTCCACACGCATAAATCGTCGGACGGTGCCATTCGGTTTCGCTCAGCAAATCCGTGAGAATCTCAGTTACATATCCGTGATGTCCGATGCTCCCATCGTCTGTAGCAATATGCACAGCGATACCGATAGATTCCAAATCTGACACACTCAAAAGTCGGGCGCCATGCTGGGCACCGACCAATCCAAGCGTTTGTATATCTTTTTCACGTAACGCAACAGCCAGTAACATGAGCGAAGCAATACCAGCACCCCCACCAACAAGTATCGCGGGTTCCGGGTTTGTCGTAAGATTAAACGTATTACCGAGCGGTCCCAAAACGTGTAGGGGAGCACCCGTCGGCATCTCCGACAATTGTTTTGTCCCCTCCCCGATGATCTGATAGAGCATCGTTATTTCGTGCCCTTCCACCGTATAGATCGTGAAGGGACGACGGAGCAACATTCCTGGACCCTGCGAAATCATGACGTGGATGAACTGCCCTGGACGTGCATGCTGCGCGATCTCAGCACATTCACAACGCAACAAATAATGCGCTTCCGCTATCTCTTCGTTAGAGAGTATAGTTGTCCGAGTATCGTATGTGTTTAGTGAACAGTTACTTGGCATAGCGTATATATTACCACGTCGAGATGGAGATAGCAAGGCTATTATAGCAGGATTTCCAGTTTGCGCATTGGCTAAAAGCATATATATGAAATTTTTTAACTATCTTTTTCAGGGTAGGTGTCTCTATAAAAGAGAGTGTGGTATTCTGTTCATAATGCCAAATGAAATAATTCTTACATAAAGAATTCGCTTGCAATTTTTGCGAATTATGTTATGATTAAAGGCGAAGGAGAACAATAGATAGTGAAAAATAAATTGAAGTTCCGCAGCGGTCGTCGTTTCAAAATCGTGCAATTTACGGATATTCATTGGGAGAATGGTGAAGAACCCGATCAGCAATCAGCGGACCTGATGGTCCGAATCGCAAAAGCTGAGGCTCCGGATTTGATTGTGCTGACAGGCGATATTTTATCGGGCGGTGGGTGCGACAATGCCGCTGACTCTCTCCGAGAAGTTGCTAAAATCGTAGAAGGATGCGGCGCACCGTGGGCGGCGGTTTTCGGTAATCACGACGATGAAGGGACCGCTAATCGTGACGAATTGATGGCAGTCCTACAAGAAGGCACATTCTCTCTCTCGGAACCAGGACCCACAGAGATATCCGGTGTTGGAAATTACGTTTTACCCATCCAAAGTTCTGAGGAGAATGTATCCGCAGCCCTCCTCTATTTTATCGATTCCGGCAGCTACTCGCAAACACGTATTGATGGTTACGATTGGATTAAACGGGAACAAATTGCGTGGTACCTGCAAGAATCCGCAAAATTCACTGCTGGCGCGGGACATCCACTTCCGGCACTCGCCTTTTTTCACATCCCAATCCCTGAATATGATGAGGTATGGGACTTTCACACCTGCTACGGGGTGAAATATGAGAACGTTTGCGCGCCTCGACTGAATACTGGGTTCTTCGCTGCGATGCATGAAGCCGGCGATGTCATGGGAACGTTTGTTGGACACGAACATATTAACGATTTCTGGGGGGATTTGCACGGAATTCGCTTGTGCTATGGGCGCGCTTCTGGCTACAATACTTACGGCAGAGACGGATTTCCCCGTGGCGCACGCGTCATAACTTTACAGGAAGGCGAGCGTCAATTTGAAACGTGGCTTCATCTGGATGATGGGACGATCGTCCAAAAACAACCGGAACATACGCCACTTCAGCGAACTTTTACCGAAGATTAACGGACTGCACTGCAACTAATAATCGGGTTAACGAATTCAGGATGGATCTTATAGGAGGAAATTGTGAGGGCAAATTCTCAAATCTCTATTCGACACGAAGGAAAGATTGCGATATTTGACATTACCGGCTATCTCACCGATGCTTCGGAAGCTATGTTGAGTGAGGCTTACGCCAACACTGAAGTTCAGGACGCTGAAAAGGTTTTGCTCAATTTTGAACGCCGGAGTTTCATCACAAGTAGTGGCTTCGGTGAGATCATCAGACTGCTTTGGAAGATGCGAGAGAAAGGACAAATGCTACGCGTCGCGCATCCGTCTACACAGGTCCGAAATATCTTCAATACCATTGGACTGACACAGAGTATAGGGGTCTTTGAATCCGAAGCAGCCGCATTAGAGGACTTCTGATACCTTGTGTGTCGTTTGAGAACAGTGGATACAGCACACAAATTATCCCTTCACGGGAAGAGTGTGTACATGTTCATATTTAACACGACACCTATCAAACTCCAGAGGCTCCCCGCGAGAAACTGACCGAAGACGAAACCCAAAAATAGCGGCAATGCCCTGCGATAGGCTCGGACCCCACCCCCTGTGAAAAGTAACTGCTTGAAGAGCCACCCCAGAAATATTGAGAACCACATCCAACCGATCGCCCAACCGTTACCGACTGCATAGCCTACGGGATACAGGGGCCACCATAAAAATTGACGTTTCAGAAACGTGAGCGCACCTGTGAACAGGAAACCAGACACAATATGCTGGATAGCCGGTAGATTCGGTGCCCGTGGCGCGACAATCCAACTTTGCAAGCGGTTAAACTCACCAACACCCCAATGTGCAAATCGGTATTCGTAATAGAGTGCCACATGTCCCACAATCGAAATGATTGTCCCCACAATTGATGCCACGATCAGCGCAACAACCAACCGATTCTCACTCAAACGGAAATGCCTACCGATTTTGAACGCCTCTAACTGATGCGGCATCGGGTGACATCGGTAACCATACGCAAGCCATGAGAGGAGGGTCGTATTGGTTAGGTTTTGCGCGCCCAATGGTCGGCTCCCAGCAAACAGCAACATAATCCTGTCGGGATGCACATTGTGCAGTTCATGGGTCGGGGGTCCGAGTTCGGCACGCATACGTGTCATCCCAAGGCATAACACCAAATAGATACTGAAATAGCCGAGCACAACCCACGGTGACAATCCGGCGAAATACCAGAACCCCAACACAAATGCCATACCGATTATCAACCCAAAAACAGCAAGACGGTATAAACCGTCTTTGGATCTAAAGGAAAACACGCCGCCGAGGACTCCCAGAATCTGTCGGCGACTTGTAATGAGTGCGAGTGTCCCAATGCCAAGCCATGCCCCGGCGCGTTGCTCTGTTTGTAAACCGATAGCGGTCGTCCATCCCGTTGCGCTGAAAAAGACGCGCTGCGCACCCCAAAATAGGTAGAAAAACCAAAACGACAACGACAACTCCAACGGCATGAGATACCCAAATCCAATCGCAAATGGATAGACATAGACCGGCAAACGTCCTACTGCGTTCCACGGACGTTCAGAAAAGTAGAGTTGATACTTGATTTTGAGGGAGGGTATCACAGGAAAAAGGTAGTTCAAGCCTGCCAGAATCTCCAGACCAAATGCGATACCGAAACCGAGCCAAAACAACTGATTGCGAAAAAGCGTAGACGTATTACCGAGTAATTCGACAGGTAGAGTCGTCAAAGGATAACTCAACTTCTCATGGTCGATCCACTGTCTCCTGATGATAATGTTGACACACAGCATCATAAACAGGATGACAATCACCAACCCGCTCCACGCCACAATGGGCCACATCCACGCATTTAGATAGTGTTCCTGCCAAAACGTATCATCACCCTCAAAGTAGCCCTGTAGAATCCCGCGATCCGTAATCGTTAGCCACGTGGGCATGAATCGGAAGAAAAGATCTGACCATTCATTTTCTGGGGTTGCGAACCAGCCTGCATTGGCAATCATCGGCACTAACTGGCGAACGATGTCGTGTCCCGCGAGCGCAGTTGCCACGGATACCATCGTATACGTCAATGCCAGTTCACGGGCTGTAGGTGTGAAACCTCTGAAAACCTTTTTAAGGAGCGGGGTGATGAGTGCGAGAAGAAAAAAGGTGAAAAGCACCGTCGGAAAGATAGAAAAATCCGTCAGTTCCCACACCACCCGGTTTTCTGCGGAGATGATCCAATAACAGGTGAGGACGATAAGGATTGAACCGAAGACGAGCGTCCCGAAAAGAAAACGGAGTGCTGACGGTTTCTGATTGATCTCAGTTGTAGGGGGTACTCTGTGCCGCATAGTCATAGTATATCATACTTTCTGATGTCAATACAGACGATATGTCCATGTTAAACGCCGTATGCTGGAATTTGCCATTTCCCTTGCTTCGTGTTATAATAAAGAACACTTTAACTTCACACACAGGGAAAAGTTATGCTACCCCGCGGTTTGGACACTAATGCGCCACTGCCTAACATCAATAAGATACTCATCATCCGTGTCGATGGCATTGGTGACTTGCTGAACTCAACACCAGCGATCTCGTTGTTACGAGAAAACTATCCGTCAGCGGAGATCACAGTATTAGCACGACCCTTTAATGCCCCTGTGCTCATCGGCAACCTCGATGTGGACAGAATTCTCCTCTTTGATCCAGACGGAAAAGATCAAGGGCTATTTGCAAAGTTCCAATTCTACCGAGAGTTACGCCGTGAGAAATATCAACTCGTTGTTGCCATGCAGACAGCAATGTGGTCCCATTTGGTTGCTTTTCTCTCTGGCGCACCATATCGTTTGGGGCGTTATCAGAAACGCTTCAAATCCATCCTCACACACGCGTGGCGCGGTAAATATCCAAAAGGTGAAACCCACGAAGTTGACAGAAATTTAGAACTCGTCCGATTAATCTGTAACGGAGAAGGCGAACGGAAACTCACATTCCGTTTGTTGCCTAATGAGATTGGCATCGCCAAAAAACGGATTGCCGCGTGGGATATCGGAGACGATGCATTTCTCATCGGTATCCATCCTGGTGGGAGTTCCTTAGATAAACGATGGCCCGAAAAGCAGTATGCCGAACTCGCAGACAGACTGGCACACCACTACAATGCTACGATACTCCTTTTACACGGTCCCGGAGAGGAGGCATTGGCGCGCAATGTTCAGAAAGCGATGCAGTTCCCCGCTATTACACATGCCCCAGAAACTATTCGCAGGTTGGGGGCACTGCTATCGTGTTGCGATTTGGTCGTCTGCAACGATTCTGGTCCGATGCACCTCGCCGCAGCATTGGATGTGCCAACGATAGCAATCTTCGGTCCGACGGATCATGTGGCGTGGCATCCATTGAGTGAAAACGCCGCTATCGTGCGGCGGGATATGCCGTGCTGGCCCTGTAGCGCACATAAGTGTAAAATCGGATGGGAGTGCACGAAAAAACTGCCTGTTGAACCTGTTTGGGACACAGCCTTGCTGACTATAGAGAGAAAAAAAATATGAAAGTCGTTGTCGTCTGTTGGGGGACAACCGGAGATGTATATCCTGTTTTAGCGTTATCGGAGCGACTACTTGAACGCGGGCACCAAGTGCGTGTCTGCGCGCTCGCGCTTTATAAAGACAAGATACTTGAGATCGGGGCGGAATTCTATGAAATCGGAGTTGCGTTTGATTTGGAAGAGTTTCACGCGGCAATGGATGCCATTATCCCGAAGCGCAACCCGCTTGCCATGCTACAGTTCATTGTAGAGGAAGGGATTGTGCGCCGTGGGGGAAAGTGGTATCAAGATTGTTTGGCAGCGATGAAAGGATGGGATTTAGTTGTTTGTCATTCAGTGGATATTCCTGCCCAAGAGGCGGCGACCGCTAACGGAATTCCCTGGGTCACTGTGACGTATTGTCCTGCCACCATAAAATGTCTCGATTTTGCGCCTTATCCGTTTCCAAATTGGGGACGCGTATTCAATGCAATCGTCTGGAAAGTAGCGCAACTACATCTTAAGTCAAGTGTAGATGGTCTTTTTAATCAATTCATTATCTCCGTTGGTGGACAGCCGCGGACGTCCATGATGTTGGAGGGAATGTATTCCCCCGACCTGAATCTTATTGCCGCATCTCCAGCACTTTGTCCACCGGCTGATTTCCCATCGAACCACAGATTCACGGGTGTATGGCACCTTGCCTCTCCATCCTATACGCCGCCATCTGAGCTTATCGATTTTTTGGAGGCGGGACCACCGCCGGTTATCATTACATTCGGGTCTATGGGCGGATCCAATGGACGTGAGACAACAGAACTCCTCATTGACGCTGTCAGAAAGACGAACCAACGCGCGATTATCCAATCAGGTTGGGGGCAACTCGGCACAAAAGAGACACCATCAGATATTTTCTGCACCGAATATGTACCGCATCAATGGCTGTTTCCGAAGGGAAGTTGCGTTGTGCACCACGGTGGTGCTGGAACAACGGCATCCGTGTGTCGTGCTAAAGTCCCTTCTGTTGTTGTTGCGCATCATGCAGACCAACCGTATTGGGGAAAACGTCTGTCGGATTTAGGCGTTGCGCCGAAGCACCTACACCGTCGAAACCTGACTGCCAAACGTTTGGCAAAACAGATCCAGCAAGTCTTGGAAACGCCTGTGATGACTACACGTGCTCAGGTGTTAGGAGAACAGATAGAAGCGGAAGACGGGTTGACGACAGCCGTTGATCTGATTGAATCCTTTTAACTATTAACTCTGAGCTGCTGCGTCCGTTGTCCTTGCAGTCTTTCAATTGTTAATAAACCTTTCGTAATCTAAAGTAGATTTCTAATTATTTTAGATCGGTATTGAAAACAGAGATACCACTCAGACGCACATAGTTAAAAAATGCTGAAGAAAATTCTCGTCTTTAGTTTCTCTTTTATCGGTGATGCGGTCCTGTCTACTTCAGTTATTCAACCGCTGCGAAAACACTTCCCAGATGCCCACATTACCTTCCTTGTCGGACCGCGAGCGTTTGACCTGCTTGCTACGGATCCCAATATTGATGTAACGCGCGTTTATGACAACCGAAGCGAACACGCCGGTTGGAAAGGGAGACTGCGTCTCATCAGAACCTTACGACTTGAGAAATTCGATCTCGTTGTTAATTTACGGGACAGTCTCATGGCACGATGTATCGGGGCGGAACATTGGGAGATGGCACGCCGTGAAAGCAATCGCCATGCTGTCACTCGATATTTGGAAGTGCTTCAGAGACAAGGCGTTGACACAACCAATGCACATCCACTCGTAGCATTGACGGAAGCGGAACGGACTGCTGCACATAATTTTCTTGCCGAGGCGGGTCTTAAATCAGAACGATTACTAATCGGGATCCATCCCGGTGGGAATTGGGAATATAAGTTGTGGAATGGCAAGAACTATGCGGATGTCGGGCGTATTTTAGCAGAGAAGTTAGATGCAACGATTTTACTCTTTGCGGGGCCGAACGAACGGCACCTCCAAACGCAGGTTGCAGAAATGATGGATATTCCGCCGATTCTCGTCCAAACGGACGATCTTCGGCATCTCGCGGCACTCATCTCTACGTGTGATGTGTATATTGGAAATGACACGGGACCGATGCATATCGCAGCCGCTGTGGGAACACCTGTCGTCGCGCTTTTCGGTTCAACGAGCCATATTCGGAGCGGTCCCTATGGCGACCCACATACAGTTTTGCAGAGCGGAATAAATTTGGGGTGTAACCCCTGTCATCCGGGGCGGCATCCGGGGGGATGCGGTGCTGGTAGTTGTGAAGTGATTGCGGGGATTACGGTGGAACAGGTATTGGAAACAGTAAAACGTTTTGTGAGATAATTATGTCACAAGAACCATAGGATAGCAAGGGGGTTTCATTACGTTCCGCTCCCAGTTACTAATAGACAAATTCCAATTACCAATAATGCTGAAAAACAGACAAAGAAGATAGTCGGTACAAAAGTTTCAACGACAGTCAGTCGCCAATAGGTTTTCTGCTCTCTACCTTCGGCGAGTAGATCCCATTCGCGTTTGAAAAAGGGATAGGTAAGTTTTTCTTCCAATTCATGTAACGCCTTAAATTTACCGGAATTCAGTTGACGGTAAGAACGGATGACGATATACCACGCTGACGCTAAAAGCATACCAAACAGTCCGAAACCTACCATAAGCCATTCGAGTGGTACTCCGTTTTTGCGCTGTAGGAAGGCAGAAAAAAGCACTGCTAATCCGGACAAAACCAGCATATAAAAACGATTTGCAGTTCCCCGTTGCCTGCTGACACTATCGGCGAGTTCCGCATGGAGTTTGTAGATTTCTAACAATTCCTGTTTTTCGTCCATATTCGCTAGCTCCTGGATGGTAAGGATGATGCTTTCTGTGTTCCAGCGGGCCATTTCCTCCACTGCAGACGTAGGCTGTTTAGCACAACAGAAATACTGCTGAACGCCATCGCAAACGCTGCAAGCATCGGGTGTAACTCCCGGAACATCATCGGCACAAAAGATAGCGGATACAGCGCCCCCGCTGCAACAGGTATGAGAAGCACATTGTAGAAAAACGCCCAGAACAGGTTCTGTTTAATCGTGCGCATCGTCGCACGGCTGAGCCGAATCGCATCGGGGAGTCCATGCAAATCGCTATGCATGAGCGTTACGTGTGCTGTCTCCCTGGCAATATCGGTCCCTGTGCCGAGTGAGATACCGATATCGGCTTGTGCCAATGCAGGGGTATCGTTGATACCGTCACCTACCATCGCGACGAGTCCACCATTTTCCGCCTGTAACCTCTTAACAGCTGCTGCTTTATCTTCGGGTTTGAGTTCTGCCATGACATTGCCAATCCGCGCAGCCTTGGCGATCACATCAGCCGTGACGCGGTTGTCCCCAGTCATCATTACCACAGTACATCCAAGTTCATAGAGTTCCGAGACTGCAGCGTGCGCTTCCGATTTCAAGGTGTCCGCCACCGCCAGAAGTCCAGCAACCTGTTCATCAATAGCGACCCATAGGACGGTTTTCGCCTCGGTCTGCAGACGCGCTGCGTCTTCTTCAAATCTCCTTGTCGGAATGTTGTGCTGTTGAATTAAGGATAAATTGCCGATGATGACGCTGTTTTCACCGACCCGTGCGAGGATACCGTGCCCAGTGACGGCTTCAAACTGGCTCGGTGTAGCGAGGTCCAGTCCACGTTCCTTAGCCGCTTGGACGACTGCCCTTCCGATGGGATGTTCACTGCCGCGCTCCGCGACGGCACAGAGTTGTAGGAGTTCCGATGCGTCTGTATCCGTGAGAATATCGGTAAGCGTGAGTTTCCCCTCTGTCAAGGTGCCTGTTTTGTCGAGGACAATTGTGGTTAAGTCTCCAGCGCGTTCGAGTGCTTCGCCGTTTCGGAAGAGGATACCGCGCTGTGCGCCGATACCCGTCCCCATCATAACGGCGGTTGGGGTGGCGAGTCCCAACGCACACGGGCAGGCTGTGACAAGGATTGCAACCAAGCGGAGCATTGCCGGGGTGAAGCCTTCTCCGATAAGAAACCACCACACAAGGAACGTCACAACGGCAATCCCGGTCACAACAGGCACAAACACATTTGTGACTGCATCGGCGGCACGTTGGATGGGCGGTTTGCTCTGTTGCGTTGTTTGGACCAATTGGACAAGACGGGCAAGTGCCGTTTCTGCTCCGATATGCGTGGCTTCCATTGTGAGCATTCCGCTCTGATTCATCGTCGCCGCGGTTACAGGGTCGCCCGGTCCCTTATCTACAGGTAGGCTTTCTCCAGTGAAAACACTCTCATCGATGGCACTTTTGCCGCTGCGCACCACGCCATCAACAGGGATACTTTCGCCGGGACGCACAAGAAGAACATCTCCGACACCGACCTGTTCAATAGGAATATGTTGTTCTTCGCCATTTTCTAAGCGACACGCTGTTTCGGGGAACAGTTGAGGGAGTTTTTTGAGGGCTGCGTTTATCTTACCTTTGGCACGTGCTTCAAGAAGTTTTCCTAACTTAATCAACGTAATGATAACCGCGGCTGTCTCAAAATAGACGTGCGTTCCAAAGCGCGGGCCCGCGTCCATCCCCAAGGCAATCGTTACAACGAGGCTATAGAGAAACGCCACGGATGTGCCCATAGTGACGAGTACATCCATATTGGCGGACCGGTTGCGCAAGGCTTTTATGCTGCCAACGTAATAGTCCCAAGCAACATACCCCTGCACCGGTAGTGCTAAGCCAAACATGAGCCAGTTAACCCAGTTTGCTGATGCCCACGCCCCTAACAGATTCATATCTCTACCCATGCTGAGGAGAAAAAGCGGGAGCGTGAAGATGACCCCGACACTAAATTGCAACTTTTGCAGTCGGGACTCCTCCGCGCGAGCGGCATCTTCTTCGTCCTCATTGATAACGTTATAACCGAGATCTCGGATCTTATCGACGATGGCTTCCTCGCTGAGTGTGGACGTATCAAAGGTAACCGCCGCATATTCGGTGGCGAGGCTAACTTCTGCGGCAAGGACACCATCCATCTTTTTCAGATGTCGTGTGATGGTGCTTGTACAGTTTTCGCAGTGCATCCCAGTGATGGGGAGGTTAAGTTGGTGTTCCATTTTTTTCCAATTAGCTGCTGCTTAATCGAATTGGCGTTTCTTTATCAATTTTAGCACATCGCAGGCAAGAGATGCAAGGAAGGGATATAATAATCAAAAGTCTCTCAGTTAGTCTAAGTGAACAGGTAGTCCTGTTTCCAAAGATTGGTTGGCAGCGATAGATAAAATAGCGGTTTTGGCGGCATCGGCATAAGGGGATCGGATTGCGCTGCCATCGCCTGTGCGGACTGCTTGAATAAAAGTGCTGTCCATATCAATTGTGCAATTGTTTTGTGGATTCCACGTGGTTGTCTCATCAGCAGTAGAGAGCACCAGCGCGCTACGGAGATGGTATTCGAGCGAACCGTCCTCACAGAAGATGTCTAAACCGGAACGCCGCATCCCGTTCGTTGTAAAGCAGGCAGAAAACATAACACCGAAAACACCACTCTCGAAGTGTAGTGAGACAGCGGAGGCTTCCTCGATATCGTAATCGGTATTCGGGATCATATCGTTGCGTGCGACAGCATAGACGGTTTTGACGTCACCAAAGAGGTATCTCGCCATATCAAATTCATGTGTCGTCTGCTCCATGAGCTGCCCCCCGGATTTCGCCTTCTCGCGCCACCATCCACCGGGCATACCTCCCATCCAATAGCCCATGAAGAACCCTACACGTCGAGAAGCGAGGAGTTCCTGTGCTTTGTCGATAATATCAAGATAACGTTCCTGATACCCAGTCGCGGTGATAATTCCCTTCTCTTCGACTTCAGCTGCGATCTCTTTCGCTTCACTGGTGTCCATGTGCACCGGCTTCTCTACAAACATCGGCAGTCCGGCAGCAATGACAGCACGCTCAGGGGCACCATGGGCAAACGGCGGAATTGAAATATAAACGGCATCCAATTCCTCGCTCGCGAGCATTTGATTATAGTCTGCGTAGGCTTTACCACCGTATTGGGCAACAGCCTGCTCCGCTTTCTCAATGACAATATCACAGAAGGCGACGAATTTTGTGCCGCCAATCTCGGTTAATTCACGTAGGTGACGGTTCATGTTGCCACCTGTGCCGATAAAACCTAACCTAACATCTGACATAACGTCCTCTTTTTCGCTTCCCTTAAAATCCCTTGCTTTGTTGTTAAGGCAAGGGAAAAACGGAAGTGTGGAAGACTGAGGAATCCACCTTCTATCCTTCCACACTTTAATTTAAGGTTCCAGCTTGTGGTGGAGTCGGAGTTACAAACCCCTCCCACTGCTACATATTCTTCTGACTGCTGATTGCCGACTGCTGACCGCTACTAAAAGACTGAATTCTGTGCTGGCGTGAGCATAAGCGATGGCAGAACCCCTATGAGTAATACACCAATCGCTGCGAGGATTAACCCAACAACAAGTGTGCTTGGGTATGCGGTAAAGCTCAGTTCCTCTTCGGGTTCACGCATATACATCGTGACAACAACACGGAGATAGTAGAACGCTGATATCGCTGTATTGATGGCACCCACGGTAACAAGCCAGATATGCCCTGCCTGAACTGCGGATTTGAAGACATAGAATTTCCCGACGAATCCGGCAGTCGGTGGAAAACCGGCGAGTGATAAAAGCATGATCGTCATAAACATAGCAAGTAACGGTTTTCGGAGACCGAGTCCGGCGTAATCGGAAATCATGAGACTCTCACCGTCCTCTGTTTTCGCCAAGATGACCGCACCGAACGCACCGATGTTCATCACACAATAAACGAGCAGATAAAGCATTGCACTCGAAATTCCGTCGTTATTTGCAGCCGCCAAACCGATGAGCACGTAACCCGCATGGGCAATACTTGAATAAGCGAGCATCCGCTTGATGCTCGTCTGCGCAATGGCAATGACATTTCCGACAGTCATCGTTAACATCGCCAACACAATCACAATGCTACTCCACTCGACTTGTAGGCTTGGTAGGGCTTCCATGAAAATTCTGAGGAAGGCTGCGAACCCCGCCGCCTTTGGTCCGGCAGAGATAAACGCGGCTATCGTTGTGGGCGCGCCTTCGTAAACATCGGGTGCCCATTGGTGGAACGGAACAATAGCGACCTTAAACCCAAATCCAACGATGAGAAGGAACATACCTGCTAACAACAGTGGCGATTTATTCGGAGCAGTAATTGCCTCAGCGATCGCGGGGACATTCGTCGTTCCTGCACCCCCGTAAATCAGAGCGATCCCGTAAAGGAAAAATGCACTGGCAAACGCGCCGAGCAACAGGTATTTCATGCCCGCCTCGCTTGACGCAGGATTATCTCGAAAGTAGCCTGCCAACACATACAACGATAATGACATCAGTTCCAATCCGAGGAAGACAATAATCAACTCATTGCCCGCAGCCATCAACATCATACCGAGGGTCGCCAGCAGAATCAGTAGGTAGTAAGGTCCCTGTTTTCTGTCGTCCCTGCTCAAATAACTCATCGAAATCAAAGCGACCAAAATCGTCGAAACAAGGAAAATGATGTTGAAGAAGAGGGAAAAATTATCCACCTTAAACATGTCGTTGAATTGGGTGCCAATCGTGCCGGCCTGATGCATCTGAATGGAGACCCATAGGGCGATTCCAGCGCCAACGATCGTCATCCAGCCGAGAATCGCTTTTGAAATAGAGTCGAACAGGTCAAAAACGAGGACGATGAGCAGTGTTAAAGTGATAATCAGCTCCGGCATCAGTAATTGCCAGTTAATCTCTATTGGCATTCAAAATCTCCTTTTTAATTTTACCTTGCGGAAGAACGACGCGATTAGACATTTGACAGTTTTTGCCCAATATCCGCCTGCGCCGTTGTTGCAGGCTACGGTCTATGATGTCGCCAAGCATCTGCGCGTAAATTGTCACAAAATCGGTTCTTCACTGAAAACTGATAACCATTATAGGAACACAAACGTTACAATCACAAAGAGCGGGACTAAAATTACTACCGACCAGAGCATATACCCGAAGAAACTCGGCATACGGATACCGCTCTGTTCCGCAATTGCTTTCACCATGAAATTCGGGGCATTGCCGATATAGGTATTTGCCCCCATAAACACCGCTCCAACAGATATAGCCGTTAGCAATTTGACGAACTCTAAGTGTTCGGGACCTGTTAATTGTCCAGACAAAATTTCCGGTATCATGGCTTCAGTGAGATGCAATTTCCCGAGTGCTGTGTTGAAAAATGTCAAATAAGTCGGGGCATTATCTAAGAAACTCGACAGAATTCCAGTTATCCAGAAATAGTGCATCGGTTCTTTTATCGCCCCAATTAACCCACTTAACGCCCCGTTTTCACCCGCCTTTAGGATCGCTAACGCCGGAATAATGGTCATAAAGATACCGGCGAATACTTTGGCAACCTCTTCAATCGGTTCCCACGAAAACTCGTTCTCCTGACGCAACTCACCACTAAAGGGTGTGAACCTGAGAGATAACAGCCCCATGACGACAATCAACACATCGCGTGCGATATTCTGCCAGTATACATGGACACCAAAGATATTGACTTCTCCCCACTTGAAACTACCACTCATTAAAACAGCAGCGACGATGCCGAGAAGGAAGACGAGGTTGAAAAGTCCGTCTACACGGATGGGTTCGTTGGTTCCATCGTCTGGCACGACACCGCCTTCCCGTTTAAACATGAATGTGTCTAACACAAAGAAAAGCACAATTAAGATCACACTAATAAATAGCATGTGTGGGAAGAGAGCCGTCGTTGTCCAGAAGAAAGGGACGTTGTGCAAGAATCCCAAAAACAGCGGCGGGTCGCCCAAGGGTGTTAAAGAACCCCCGATGTTACTTACGAGAAAGATAAAGAAGATGACCAGATGGACCTTGCTTTGCCGATACGCATTTGCTCGAATGAGGGGACGGATGAGAAGCATCGACGCGCCTGTTGTGCCGACCCATGAGGCGATAGCAGTGCCGATAAGGAGTAACAATGTGTTAACCAACGGCGTGCCACGTAATGTCCCACGCACGAGAATTCCACCCGCGACCGTGAACAATCCCCACAACAGAATGATAAACGGGATATAGTCTATCAGGTAGATATGCAGAATGTCGTAAAACGCTTCTCCTTGAAACGCTATGAGATACGGAATAGCGAAGGCTAACGCCCAAATCAATGACATTTTTCCGCCGTGGTGGACCAGGAAATGCGAATCCAACACGAGTGGAAAAATCGCAATAGAGAGGAGTATACCAACAAACGGGATAATACTCCAGATAGGCAATTTCGCGCCGTCTACGCCGTGCCCGTGGTGTGCATCACCGCCATGTGCGTCGTCTGCTCCGAAGGAAACCCCCACTGAAACTAACAGCGCAATCCCTAAAATTACACAAAAAATAAGACCGGATGTGAGTTTAAACTTCATTTATGATCGAGAGTCGCGATTCGGAGATCGCTCCTACTGCTGTGCCTCCTTTTCAATCTTTTCACGTTGGACGCGCTGTGTTCCGTGTAGAGCGAGTTCAGTGTCTTGTTGTACCCGTTCTCCCGCGCGTCCGATAACAGATTCAGTTTGCACCTGCGTCACGACAAGACCTACGGATTTCTCCATCTTATTCAAGAAAGGTTTCGGATAAACGCCGATCCAGACGATGAACAGCAATATGGGGAGCATCACAACGATTTCACGTGCGTTCAGGTCAGGTAAGGCTTCATTTGTCTTATCCAGTGTCCCAAACATCACGCGTTGGAACATCCATAACATATACACGGCTGCGAGAATTACACCGCCTGTTGCCAGAACTACATATATTTTCGAGAAGGCTCCCTGAACAAAACTACCGAGCAGTATCATATATTCGCCAACGAATCCATTCAAACCCGGTAGCCCAATTGAGGATAGCGTCACCACCATAAAAATTGTAGCAAAGATAGGCATACGCTTCGCCAAGCCTCCGAAATCCACAATCATCCTGCTGTGTCGTCGTTCATAAATCATTCCCACCAAAAGGAACAACGCGCCCGTGCTCAAGCCGTGATTAATCATCTGTAAGACACTGCCTTGAATACCGGCGGGATTTTTAGAAAACAACCCCAACACCACAAATCCAAGGTGGCTTACACTGGAATATGCGACCAGTTTTTTCAGATCGGGTTGGACCATCGCCACCAATGCCCCGTAAATAATACCTATAACAGCGAGCGGGACGATCAATGGCGTGAATTCAGCCGCGGCATCAGGAAAGAGGGGTAGGCAAAATCGGATGATGCCATAGGTCCCCATCTTCAGCAGCACCCCGGCAAGAATTACACTTCCCGCCGTGGGGGCTTCAACGTGGGCGTCCGGTAGCCACGTATGGAAGGGAAAAAGCGGAACCTTAATGGCAAATGCAATGAAAAATGCCAAGAACAATAGATGTGAATGTTCAAACGGACCGCTGAGCGTCGTGAGGTCGAAACTGTTGTTGTTTTGGAAGTAGAGTGCCAAGATACCAACCAACATGAGCGCACTGCCTGCCATTGTGTAAAGCACGAACTTCACAGTGGCATAAATTCGACGTTCTCCACCCCAAATACCGATGAGGAAGTACATCGGAATCAACATCGACTCCCAAAATACGAAAAAAAGGAACAGATCCAAGGCACAGAAGACACCCAACATCCCGGTCTCAAGAGCAAGGAGCGACATCATAAAACCGCTGAGCCCTTTCTCAACCGAGTTCCATGCGGCAAGGATACAGAGCGGTGTCAGGAAAGTTGTAAGCAACACTAACCATAGCGATATACCATCGATGCCGATGTGGTAGCTTGTCCCTAAACCGGGGATCCACGCCTGCTGTGTGACGTTTTGAAACGTTGCAGTCGTTGTGTCAAACCCGGTGTAAAGCCCCAACGAGACAATAAACGTCAGGAGTCCAATGACGAGGGCAATGCCTTTGACAGCGGACGCACCGAGTCCTCTGAGCAACGCGATCGCTATCACGCCGAGTAGTGGTAAAAAGATGACTGTTGAGAGTAGCAAAAAAATCTCCTTTTTAATGGTTATCGGCTAAAAGAATAAATCATCGCCTAAAGAAATTTTTCCAGAGCCACGCCGAAGGAAAAAACCAAAAAAGCGAACGGTTTTCGTCTTTCTCAGCCAATTTGCGGCGGCGTTTTGAAAAGTCGTCGCGCGGCATGTTATTCTGCCACCAAGCCCTTAACTTACGATTAAACGTGGAGATGTCTTTATCTGATCTTCCACAGTTGTCCAGAACCCACGCCCCCAATTTGATGTCATTGTCAATTTGCACAGCGGCTTCCTGAAAAGCTTCCGCTGAGATACCGAGAAAGGATAAAATCCCCATATCTTGCTTGGAATCAGCCCCGTATTTATAACTTCCGATTTCTCCGGCATGGGCAGCCCGCGCCTTATCTGCCAACCTTGCAACTCCGCAGATTCCGGCAACTTCTTTGTTGAGTGGATCCCGCGGTCGAAAAGCACTCTGTTTCATTTTTTTCCCCAACTTGCTCTACAGACACTGCCCGCCATTGGGGTGCCTAAAGGGAAATCCCGTAGGGGTGACAGGTCTATACAAAAAACAGATAGTATGCCAGGAATAACACTATTCCGAGAACCATTGATACAATGTAGGCTTGGACAATTCCTGTCTGGAAGCGACGCAACGTTCCACCAATAAATCGGATAATAGAGCCTACACCGTTGACAATCCCATCGATAATGCCGTTGTCTACAATCCGCCAGAGTAGGTAATGAGAACCGTTTTTAATCGGTTGCACAATGAGTGCGTTGTATACCTCATCGACATAGTACTTGTTCGCAAGAAGCTTGTGTAGGGCATTCGTGGGTTCATCGGATGGGGTCCTGTCGCGATAACGCGACCATGCAAACGCAATGCCTGCCAAACCGACTACAGATGAAATCACCATGAACAAGATCATATTACCCGATGCGGCATGGTGTGCCTCTGGAAATACATTCTTTGTGAAGTGGTGGAGCCAACTGTCGTGTCCACCCCAGCCTAAAAGTAAACCGATTAAGGCAGAGGGAATCGCCAGGATTGCCAAGGGTACCCACATGACGGGTGGCGATTCGTGGAGATGCGAATCAACTTCAGGTTCAACACGAGATTCACCATAAAACGTCACAAAGATCAGGCGGAACATATAAAACGCCGTCAAAAATGCGGTGACTAAACCGATGACGTAAATAATAGGCGAACTTCCCCAGGCACTGTGCAAGATTTCATCTTTGCTCCAGAAACCGCTTAGAAATGGAAACCCCGCAATAGCAAGCGCACCCACTAAAAAGGTCCAGTGCGTTATCGGCATCTTTGCTTTTAGGCCGCCCATCTTCCGCATATCCAATTCATTCGCCATCGCGTGCATTACACTGCCAGCGGTCAGGAACATCAATCCTTTAAAGAAAGCATGCGTTACTAAATGGAAGATACCAGAAGCATAAGCCCCAACACCGACACCCAGGAACATATAGCCGAGTTGGCTTACAGTGGAATAGGCGAGGATACGTTTTATGTCGTTCTGGGTAAGTGCTATTGTTGCGGCGAAGAACGCCGTCAAAACCCCGATCCACGCGACCACTTCGCCGGTATGTGCTATATTATAAAGCACAGCCGAGCGAGCTATCATATATACACCCGCTGTCACCATTGTAGCGGCGTGAATCAATGCACTGACAGGTGTGGGACCTTCCATTGCGTCTGGAAGCCATACATAGAGCGGAATCTGTGCCGATTTACCTATCGCGCCAACGAAGAGTAGCAACGTCGCAATTACGAGGGTACTGGCACCAAAGACTTTCTGAAAATTATCTGCCTCAGCGGCATCGAATATCGACGCGAAATCAAGGGTTCCGAACGCAGCAAACAGGGTAAACATACCCAGCAAGAACCCGAAGTCGCCGATCCGGTTCACGATGAAAGCCTTTTTGCCAGCATCTGTCGCCGTTTGCTTCTCATACCAGAATCCTATGAGGAGATATGAGCAGAGTCCAACGCCTTCCCATCCGACGAACATCATCAGATAGTTGTTTCCGAGAACCAAGATCAGCATCGCGAAGACGAATAGGTTCAGATAGGCAAAATAGCGTGTATATCCCGCATCGCCATGCATGTAGCCAATCGAATAGACGTGGATGAGAAACCCGACACCCGTAATCACTAACAACATCACTGACGTTAGTGCGTCCACGCGGAACCCAATATTGAAAGCGAACGACTCGCCTGTAATCCATTCATACAGGGTTTCATCGAACGGGGCGGCACCGCCGTGCAAACTGGCAAAAGCGATAATCGAACAGACTAAAGAGATAAGCACTGCAAGCGAACCTATCCACCCGCTCAGTTGTTCGTTACCTTTTAGCCATTTTCCTAATAACCCGTTAATCAGAAACCCAGCAAGTGGGGCAACTAACAGGACAACAATTAATTCTATTGTCATTTTTTATCCTTCTATGGGTTCGAGGTATTCAGTAAGAGATTTGTGACGCACATCAGAATCTTCTTTAACTGATAGCCAATTTTGCTTAGCCCTTCAACGAATTAACTTCATCCACATTAATCGTCTGTCGATGTTTGAAGACGCTCACGATAATTGCGAGTCCAATCGCGACCTCAGCGGCGGCGACAGTCATTACAAAGAAAACGAACACCTGTCCGGTTGCCTCACCAAGACTCCGACTGATGGCTACAAAGGCGAGGTTCGCCGCATTCAGCATCAGTTCAATACACATAAAGATGATGATAGCGTTCCTGCGGATGAGGACCCCAATGACTCCCGTTGTAAACAGGAGTGCACTCAATACGAGATAATACTCTAATGACATTTTTTAACTATGTACTCCTGGACACCGCTCCATTACATTACGCGGTGGTTTCCGGTTAATTCCGACCGGGTCTGGGTTAAAGTGGTTGTCAAGAGATAGCTGTGGCAATGGCAATCGTTTTCTCTTGCTATACGCGAGGGATTGACCACTGACAACTATTCTTTATTCAATTTTCTTCTTGACTATCGCGTTTGACCAAGACGATAACGCCGATCAATGCCGCTAACAAGATAAGCGAAGTAACCTCAAATGGTAAGAGGTACTTGCTGAACAAGAGCTCACCAATGTCGTAAGTGGTTGTCGTGGTCGCTGCAGGTTCTGCTGATGCCACTGCGGTGTCATTCAGGGCATTCACTGCGATGTAAATACCTTCGGCGGCAAGAAGGATGCCTAAAATAATAGCGAATCCCTTCAGTTTCGTTCCAATCGCCCCTTTCGCCGAGAGGGTCCCCAAGTTCAAGAGCATAATCACAAAGAGGAACAGGACCATAATCGCGCCGGCGTAGACGATGACTTGGACAGCCGCGACGAAATGTGCACCCAGCAGGACGAAAAGCCCCGCTTGTGCGAAGAACGTTACAATGAGCGAAAGCGCGCTATAAATCGGATGTCGAAACGAGATAACAGCAATCGCGCCAATCAGCGAGACCGCTCCAAAAAGAATAAATAGAATCTGTTCTGCATTCATAAGCATGCCTCCTATTCTATTGCGTCGAGAGCGGACGGTGTGAGCCGGTTGTCGCTATCTTGGATTGCCGGCTTAGGTGTCTTCATTACAAGGAGACTTGCGACAATAGATACAACAATAAACGCGGAGACGACATTACCAATACCCACAATGAGGCGAGAAGTGGTCGTTATCCATAAAATGCCGGTTACGACAATTGAAGTCAAGGCGACAGGCAACAGGAATTTCCAACCGAAGTTCATGAGTTGGTCGTAGCGGAATCGCGGGAGGGTCCAACGCACCCAGATAAACACGAACAGGAAGATCGCTGTTTTGACAAAAAAGATACCGAACGAGATCAGTCCACTCCATACAGGACCGCCCATATTTTCTAAACCGAAGAAATGCCATCCACCTAAGAAGAGCGTCACTGTCACAGCAGACCCGACGATCATGTTCATATATTCAGCCATAAAAAACATTGCGAATTTCATGCTACTGTATTCGGTGTGATAGCCTGCGACCAGTTCCTGTTCCGCTTCAGCGAGATCAAAGGGCAATCGGTTGGTTTCTGCGAACATCGCCGTTGTAAACGCCAGAAATGCCGGAAAGTGAATCAGGAAATTCCACTGCCACGGATAGGCACCTTGTTCTACTGCGATTGTCCGAAGACTGAGAGAACTCGTTAGCATCAATATTCCGATGATACCCAATCCGAGCGTTAGCTCGTAACTAATCATCTGTGCAGAAGAACGTAGACCCCCCAGAAGGGAATACTTGTTATTAGATGCCCATGCCCCGAGCACAACACCATAGACCCCAAGGGACGTTATCGCCAATATATACAGGATACCGATGTTAATATCTGCAATCTGGAGCGGTATTTCATGCCCAAATACCGTAATAGCACTCCCAAATGGCACGACTGCAACTGCCACAAGTGCTGGGACTAACAGCATCGCGGGTGCCATCACATACAGCGGCTTATCCACGTGATCTGGGATGAGGTCCTCTTTAAAAAGGAACTTAAGCCCATCTGCGATAGGTTGAAGGAGTCCTTGGGGTCCAACCCGGTTGGGTCCCAACCGATCCTGCATCCATCCGCTCACCCGTCGTTCTGCCCAGATCATTATCATCACACCAATAAGCAGCAGATGGACAATGATGAGAATCTTGACGATTGAACTGATGATTAAAACGAGAGGGAAATTTTCCATATTTTAAATGTTCCTTGCGGAGAAAGAACGTAGGTGCTGACTCTAACGCGCCTTCCCTATATCCGCCTGCGCCGTTGTTGCAGGCTACAATTTGGTTTTAACGTTTCCAAAAACCAACCTTTTTACTCAGTGATGTCTACTAACTTAATCCCCGCATCTCCAATTTTTTGATGTGTTGCATCAGCATAGCCCGTTACATTCTCAGCGATTTCCAGTGCGATTTCACCAGCAAAGTGATAGTTCATCTCACCGCCTAACTGCTTGGCAAGCTGCTGCGTAATTTCCCAATCCACACGTGCTTCGCCCGGCGGATCAAGCGTCTTACGAATCCGCTGCACCCATCCTGTAGAGTTGGTGAAGGTGCCATCTTTCTCTGCAAAGGTTGTTCCTGGTAGGACGACATCAGCGAACTGGGTTACTTCTGAAGGCAAAACATCTTGCACAATAAGGAAATCGACGCTCTCCAATGCAGCTTTTTCAGCATCTTCAAGAGGACGTTCCGGTGCACCACTCACGAGGTAGACGACTTTGGCGCTCGATACCTTTTCCCAAAGCGCATCACCCTCTAAAACGGTGTTGCCATTCGCGGAACCGAGTATTGTTCGTGCCCCCGCTGTGTTTGGATTCTTGTCGGCTTCAATTGTAAATTGTGGGAACTTGTGTTCTTCACCAGGCAGATGCCCAAAGAGTCCCAACTGCGTTGTTTTCAGGACATCATGCGCGAACTGCTGTAAGACGTAGTTGTCTTCATTGGTGCCCTGTGCAGAGCCGATAACAACAATATCTTCGGTTTCTATTTCCGACAATTTTTCTGTAATCGTCGCTAAGGCATCTGCCCAATGTGTTGGCGTGAGAGCGTCGTCAACCCGTTTAAGGGGAAGTTGGAGCCGGTCATCGCTGTTGACATAGTGGTAACCGAGGCGACCATCGTCGCACATCCAATGTTGGTTGATGTCTTCGTGGAAGCGCGGCTTGAGTCTGTAAACACCGTCGGCTTTATATTCTACGGTGATATTGCAACCGACGCTACATCCTGAACAGACGCTGTTCGCTTTCTCCAAGAACCATGGACGCGACTTAAACAGGAAGTCTTTGCTAATCAATGCCCCAACAGGACAGATATCAACAACATTCCCTGCCAATTTGTTATCCAGGACCTGCAAGGGAACACCCTCGTGGCTGCGTGGGATATCAATTTCATCGTGGGAACCGCGGTGAACTAAGCCTAATTCGCCCGTTCCAGAAACCTCGTCAGCAAATCGGATACACCGGGTGCAGACAACGCAGCGCGTTGCGTAAAGCAGCACATCGGGTCCTAAGTCTTTTTTGGGTGGAACATTTTTGACCTCAAGATAGCGACTCTTATCATGTCCATGTCGATGTGAGTAGTCTTGCAAATCGCACTCACCAGCCTGATCACAGACGGGGCAATCAAGTGGGTGATGCACAAGCAGAAATTCCAATATGTCCGCGCGTGCCTTTTTGACGCGCTCGCTATCTGTGCGGACAATAAAGTCGTATTTCCCATCAAGTTTCCTATCGGGGGGTGCTGTTCTCAGCACCGTGGTACACCCGGTTGCGAGTTGCCGATCCGGGACAATTGCGCCAGCGGGTGGAAAGAAAACATGCGGTTCAACGAGACACATTCTGCAGTTTGCAGGACGGCTCAACCCGGGGTGATAACAGTAGTGAGGGACTTCAATACCGTGTTGCCTTGCTGCCTCGACTACATTCGTTCCATCTTCAACCTCTATCTCAAGGTCATTCAGTTTAACAAATGCCATTTTTAAATTTTTCCTTATAGGTCAGCGAACTCCTTCGGAATAAACCGCTGTTGATACGCGTAATTTTCTTCCGGTGGGACGGTCGCCTCAGCAACAGGTAGCGTGACAAGTTTCCCTTCTCGGATAGCGGCTTCAAATTCGGGTCGGAACTTGCGCAAATAACTTACGGCGGGCCAGGAAACTGCGATGCCAAAGACACAAATCGTATTCCACGTCATTGTATCCACATTCGCAATGTTATTGGCGACACTTTCCAGCAAATCTAAGTCTTCGTAGATCTCTTCTGTCTCACCGGTATCCCCCCATCTACCATTTTCAGCGACACCGAATTTAGGACGTGTCATCGTGCTTTTTCGCCCATCGCCATCGGCGATACGTTGCACAATATCTCGCACCCACGGGGTTCCCCAGCGGCACGGCGTACACTGTCCACACGATTCATGGGCATAGAACTTCATGATATTGAGCAGGCAATCGACGATGTTCCGTGTCTCGTTCATGACAATGATGCCCCCGGAACCGAGCATTGACTTGGCAAGTGTGAGCGAAGTAAAATCCAGTCGCGTGTCCAACTCGTAGTGTGTTAAAATCGGGGCGGAACTCCCACCAGGGATAACTGCTTTCACCTCTTCGCCGCGCAGTCCACCTGCGACCTCAATGAGTTCTGAACAGGTCAAACCGAGATCGAGTTCATAAACACCGGGTTCGTTAACATCGCCACTGATGCAATAGAGTTTCGTGCCTGTGTTGGGGTCGGGTGTCGGCGGATTCGCGCGCGTATCGGCATACGTCGGTCCCATCTGCGTGTACCATTCAACGCCGTTGCCAACGATGAAAGGCAGATTACACAATGTCTCAACATTCTGGACGACGGTTGGTTTTCCAAATACGCCTTCAACAGCAGGGAACGGAGGTTTGTTCCGAGGTTGCCCACGTTTGCCCTCAAGCGATTCAATGAGTCCCGTCTCCTCGCCACAGATATAAGCACCGGCGCCTGGGTGTGTATAAATGTCGATGTTAAGACCCGTGCCACGGATGTCTTTGCCGAGGTATCCCTTCTCGTAAGCTTCCTTGATGGCGGCATCTAACATCTTTTTCCCGAGTGTGAATTCACCGCGAATGTAGACATAAGTCGTCTCGATGCCCATTGCATAGCAGCAAATCAGGATACCCTCAATCAATAGGTGTGGATTCTTTTCCAAAACGTAGCGATTACTAAACGTCCCTGGTTCACTTTCGTCGGCATTGCAACAGAGATAACACGGTTTTATGTCTCTTGGAACGAAACTCCATTTCAAGCCTGTCGAAAATCCGGCACCGCCTCTACCCTTCAACCCGGAATCCATCACCATTTTCGCAATATCGTCTGGTTGATATTCCGCGATTGCCTTTTCAAAACGGGTGTAGCCGTCGTATTGCCGAAACACATCGAACGTGTTAATATCAGGCACATCCAGATGCTCGTAGAGAATTCGTCTTTCTTCTACCATATTATCTCCTCTACAGATTATCTATGATTTCATCAATTTTTTCCGGGGTTAAATTCTTATGCAAATCGTCATTCACCATAATAACAGGAGCGACATCACATGAGGCAAGACATTCCACTTTCATGAGCGTGAACTTCCCATCAGAGGTTGTGCCTTTGGCGAGATTGGTTTCGGAAGCGATGTCCGTGTCCAACTTCGTCTTAAGATGGTCCAAAACGCCTTTACAATCTCGCAACGCACAAGGAAGGGTATGACATACCCGAATGACGTATTCTCCTACCGGCTCCTCAAAGAACATCGGATAGAACGTAACGACATCCTTGACCTTCATCACGGACACCTCGAGCTGCTCGGCGACATACTTCATGACGGCAGGTGTGATATACCCTGCCTGCCTTTGCGCGAGATGAAGTGTCGGAAGCATCGCCGCTTCTTTAACGGGATACCGCCCGATCAACGCGTCGAATTCACGTTGGTTTTCTTCATTAAACGCGAAAGGCGTTTCGATTTGAATGAGTTCATCTGACATATTTTTAATTTTCCTTGCGGTTAAAGGATATGGTTTATGCTTTGACGCTTTTCGCTCAAGAGTTTTCGATGCAAAGCGCGAATTGGGTTTCTAATAGTTTCTTTTTCATTTAAAAATGTTACGATTGTGTAACATTTAGTGTACAAGAGATATTCAGCAGAAAACCTTGTAACGACAAGGATTTATCGATGTTTTTTTATCTGATTCTCTGTGGTAAAAAAAAATATCTGGCGAAAAGTGTAACATTCAAGTAACGACGGCTTCCTTTGCTATAGTGTCGCAGACTAACAGCCTACGCTACATTAGTAGTTGCCGTAAAACTGAATACGGTTGCCTTCTGGATCGCGGATATCGAAAATGGCATGCCCCTCGTCGTTCTCAAGTTTCCGTAATCGTTTCCCTTTCGATTTTATGTGCTGATGAATGGCGCTCACGCTGTCAACGTGAAACATGAGCTTCTGTCTGCCTTCATTGGGTTTGCTTGCACTATGGAGACACAACGTGCAATCACCCGCGTTAAAGCGAAAAAAGCGGTGTTCCGGAAACGGTTGATCTTCGTCAGGCGTCAATCCGATGACATCCCTGTAAAAGGCGATGACAGTTTTCATGTCTTTGACGAAAAGCATAATGCCGCTGAGATTTATTTCATTCTCTTTCATTCCATTCTCTCCATTTTAGCGGTCTAACTCTCCGGCAATAACATTCAGACTTCCCAAAACAGCCACGGTATCGGAAACCATTCCGCCCTCCAACATGTGGGGGAGTGCTTGAAAGTGCAAGAAACTCGGTGGACGGATGCGGATGCGATAAGCCGTGCCGCTGCCATCACTGAGAATATAAAATCCGAGTTCGCCGTTCGGTGACTCGGTTGCACAATAATGCTCACCCTTTGGCGTTTCGACCCCGTGTCCATCCATGACAACCTTAAAGTGATGGATTAAACCCTCAATATGCCCGTAAGCATCCGACTTATTCGGCATCGTGATCTTATTATTCTCAACGTTGACCGGTCCGTCAGGCATATTATCCAAGACTTGGGTAACGATACCGCAACTCTGGATCATCTCCTCCATCCGGACAAGGTAGCGATCGTAGGCATCACCATTCGTTCCAACTGGCACATCAAAGGTGACCTCATCGTAACTGGAATACGGTTCAGCCTTGCGTATATCATGCGCTACACCGGCGGCTCGAAGGCAGGGACCTGTTAATCCGTAGTTGATGGCATCATCAGCTGAAATGGGTCCGACACCTTTCGTCCGATCCATCCAGATACGGTTTCGTGTGAGGAGCGTATGCGTCTCCTTCAATGCCTTCGGGAAGTTATTGACGAATTCGCGCACATCTTCTTCACACCCGGCATAGAGGTCGCGAAGCACACCACCAATACGCGTGTAACTGGTCGTCAACCGCGCGCCGGTCGTCTTTTCAAAGATGCTATACAACTTCTCGCGTTCGCGGAAACTATAGAGGAATACAGAGAATGCCCCCAAGTCCAGGGCAGCAGTTCCCAACCATAAGAGGTGATCTGCGAGTCGTGAGAGCTCCGCCATCAATATACGGATGTATTGACACCGCTTTGGGACCTCAATATCAAGCAACTGCTCGACAGCAAGCACATAGCCGAAATTGTTAGACAACGGCGACAGATAGTTCATCCGGTCGGTTACAACAATGTACTGGTTGTAATCCAAGTGTTCACCGAGTTTCTCAAATCCGGTATGCAGGTAGCCGGCATGTGGTGTCGCTTTCAGAACGGATTCGCCATCAAGTTCTAACACAATGCGGAGGGTGCCGTGCGTTGCCGGATGTTGCGGACCGAAGCTGAGAACCATCTTTTCACCTGTGGCGCGTTCCAGCCCACCTTGCATAAAGTACTCCTTTTTTTATAGTTATCGGTTACAATAGTTGTCAGTTGAAGGATTTTTAAAAAAATCCGAACCGAAAACTACTCCTCTGACAACCGTTTAGGCATTCTGTTTATCAAAATTAAAGCGTTCGCGCTCGCCACGTCCGCGGAGTGGATAATCCTTACGGAGCGGGTGTCCTTCAAAATCGTCCGGCATCAAGATCCGACGCAGATCGGGGTGTCCCTCAAAATTGATACCGAACATGTCATAGGTCTCACGCTCCAGCCAGTTCGCGCCTTTCCACAATGCAGTCACGGATGGAATGCTTAATTCACTTTCATGGACAGGCACCTTTACTCGGACGCGACACTGCCCCTGATAGGAATAGAGCTGATAGACCACCATGAACCGCGCATAGTCAAACTGCATCAACTCGGATTCCATCTGAGAATTGTCAACAGCGGTAACATCAACGAGAAAGGTATAGGCGAGTTCAGCATCCGTTTTCAGATACTCCAAAACGGCGTAAGCCTGTTCTTTACGAACAACAACGACGGCAGTGCCGCGCATTTCGTCTTGTGCCAAGAGAGCATCTGCGTGATGTTCCTCTAATTTTTCAAGGACGAGAGGTTTCGACTGTTCTTCAACTTCTTTCTCTTCATTCATACGACTGCCTCTACTCCCTTAGGTGAAGCACCACTGGTGATTTTCTGCTGCACCTGCATCACTGCATCAATGAGATCTTCGGGGCGTGGCGGGCATCCGGGTATATAAACATCCACGGGGATGAACTGATCAACGCCTTGGATGAGGGTATAGGTGTCAAACACGCCGCCGCAGGAAGCGCATGCCCCCATCGAAATCACCCACTTCGGATCCGGCATCTGGTCATAAATCCGTTTTAGCACCGGCATCATCTTGATGGAAATCCTGCCGGAAACGATGAGCAGATCCGATTGGCGGGGTGAAAAGCGGATCGCTTCAGAACCGAATCGAGAGAGGTCGTATTTGGAAGCCAAGGTCGCCATCATCTCAATGGCACAACACGCTGTTCCGAACGGCATGGGCCACAACGAATTCTTACGTCCCCAGTTGACAACCTTCTCTATACTCGTTGTGATGATATTTCCATCCGTCTCTCCGACCCCGCGTCCAACAAAATCTAATCCCATGTTAAGCCTCCTTTCTTCCAAGCATAGATATAGCCGAGAAGAAGAATACCGATAAACACCAGCATTTCAATTAAAATAAATAAACCACTCGTTTCAGAGAATTTCTTGAAGACCACTGCCCACGGATAGAGGAACACCACCTCAATATCGAAGATGATAAAGAGCATCGCGACGAGGTCAAACCGAATTGTAAAGCGTTGTCTCGCGTCGCCGACGGGGCGGACACCCGATTCGTAAACGGAGAGTTTAACGCGGGTCGGGCGTTTGGGTCCAAGAATATGGGTTAGGGCGAGATTAATACCCGCAAAGAGGACTGCGAAGAGTCCCAACAACAAGATTGGAAGATAATCTATTAACATTGTTTCTAATCTATTTTGCCCTCACACATCTTAATATTGGCTCGTGAACTTTGCCAAAGTTAAAAGTTAATGCCGATTCAGAAACACAATTTCCTAATATGCTTAATAGTTTCTCATATTTCAAAAACATTGTCAAGTTTTTTTAAGAAAAAAGTGTTCGGAGAAAATAGCCCCTTATTCCTATGCCTAAAATTTCTTCAGCTGTCCCCATGTGGTTGCAAGTTTTTCCATGGGCGTTACCGATAATCTACCTTTATCAGGGATGTTTTTGCCGGTGATAATGATATTATCGAACCTCGTGGTGTAGTTCGCGAGTCCAAAACCTGCACCGCCTGTCAGTAACGTCTCAAGCCTCCCTACCTTTGCCCCAAAGACCTCTTGACCTCCGTGAGCAAAAGCGAAATTATCTCCGGTCTCTGCAATTTTCTCGTCATTTACCGAGAAAGTGAAGGTTTCGCCTTCAACACTCAATTTTAGAGTTGACCAGTCATCCAATTTTAAAAGCGGATGAACACCAGTGTGTAGGAGCTGAGACTGGTTTGTGTGGAAATCACCTGTACGACAAACCGTGTCCCATCCAGGGATAAATCCGTCCCCAATCTCACAGAATACCAATGAGGTGTCTTTAATCCGCGCAGCAATCACAATACTCGCCTGTCCGTGCTTGTCGAGCGGCTTGACATCAACTGAAATCGTGTAATTCTGCCACTTTTCATCTCCAATCGTGCGTAAGCGGAGCCATCCATCAGTACTTACAGCATGAAGTTCACGATCAATGACTTTCCAAGAACCGGGATCGTTATCTTGTTGTACCAACTCTTGCCACGCCCCGAGGTCGTCCTCATTGAAGGTTTCGATAAACGTACCTGTCCATCCAGGGAAAGAGAAAAGAAAAAGTGTTCCTGCAAGGCATACCAATTTCATTGAATTCATTGGGAGTCTCCACCAGTTTTCGATCTATTCTACGAGTGGTTAAACTGTAATACGAGTCTGCAAGCAAAGTCAAGTGATTTCCGAGATTTCTCTTATTCATCTAACGAAATATTAAATTTATGGCGATAGACGCATCATTTCCCATGTTCCATCGGGCAGTTGTGTGTAACAGAGTCGATCGTGGAGACGGTTCGGACACCCCTGCCAAAATTCAAACAGATTCGGCACGAGTCGGTATCCACCCCACTGTGGTGGACGTGGAATGGTATCTTGGGCATAGGTCTGTTCTGCTCGTTGGAACCCTTCTGTGAGGTGTTCTCGTCCTGAAATCACAAGGCTCTGACGCTCTGTCCACACGGCGAGTTGACTGCTTACAGGACGACTGGCGAAATAAGCATCCGATTCCTCCGCTGTCATTTTTTCAACAGTGCCGGTACTGCGGACCTGCCGATCGAGTTCGCGCCAATAGAACACGAGCGCGGCGTTCGGATTCTCAGCCAGTTCCTGTCCCTTTTGGCTCCCGTAATCCGTGTAGAAACAGAAACCTCTCGCATCGAAACCTCTGAGGACCACCATTCGAGCAGATGGAATACCTTGGGGTGTTGCTGTTGCTAACGTCATGGCATCTGGGAGATCGAGTTTGGCGGCAATGGCATCCGAGAACCATCTTTCAAATTGTTCAAACGGATTGGACAAAGCATTCTCTTCGAGCAGGTGTCCACTATCTGCTCTATATTCTCTACGTAGTTTATCTGTATTCATTTTTTTTAATTATTGAGTTTTCGTCCTGCGCTCCAAATGTAAAGCAAAGACCAAGTAACTTCAGATCAAATCGGAGAAAATAGCCTCTTATTTCTATGCCTAAAACTTCTTCAGGTGTCCCCACACAGTTGTGAGTTTTCCACCGGGTGTTACGGCAAATCCGCCGCTGTTTGGAATACTATCGCCAGTGACGGTAATATTATCAAAAAGTGCTGTGTAATTTGCAAGACCGAAACCGACACCGCCGGTCAGAAAACCAGTCAGTTTGCCTACTTTTGTTTCAATTTTTTGACCCTTATGCATCACAGCAAAATCATCTCCGGTTTCCGCAATTTTCTTGCCATTTAGCAAAAAAATGAAGTGTTTCTCTTTAACGCTTAACTTTAGATGCGACCACTTGTTCAATTTTAAAAGCGGATGGGATTCAAAGTAGAGGGCTACAAATTCTACATCCTGCAAATCGCCTATCATACAACTCAAAAATGATCCAAGGAGAGGATTGTCATCCTCTAAAACCACTGGGTCTGCAAAACTACAATAGAATAACATACTCTCTTTAACTCGTGCTGCGATGGCTATAGCCCCCTTACCGTGTTTTTTGAGTGGCTTGACATCAAACTCAAGGGTATAATCTTTCCATGTATCATCACCCGTTGTGAGTAGGCGTAGAAATCCTTCATGACTCACGGCGTGCAGTTCATTGTCAACAATTTCCCAAGAACCGGGCGCATTATTCAACTGGACGAGTTCTTGCCATCCTTCTAAATCTCTATCATCAAAGGTTTCCAGGAATGTTCCTGCTGAGGCAGAGAACGGTAATAAAAAAGTTAGGACTACAATACCTATGGATTTCATAGAGTGTCTCCGTTAAGTTCACATATTGTTTCACGGAATATTTTAAAGTGTGACACAAACCTACCCCGCATGTCAAGTGGGTTTCCAAGTTCCCTTTAAGGAAACCTAATTTCATTACGCGCAGGTTTTTGCGTATTCTGAACATATTTCTTAAAATCGAACCGAAAGTCCGGAACGTAGTGGAGGACGGCTCGAAATCAAAAACTTTCAAGGGACAGACCGCGTCCCTTATCCGCAAGGTAAAATTAAAATCATCGTTTCCAGAAATTTGGTGAAAAGAGGATAAGCACGGTATAAAGTTCTAAACGTCCCAGTAACATACAGAAAGACAAGATGTATTTTCCAGTCGTGTGAATATGGGCGTAGTTATCGGTGGGGCCCACACTGCCGAGACCGGGACCGATGTTTCCGAGTGTAGCGATTGTCGCACCTGCGGCACTCACAAGATCAAGTCCCAAAGTTGCCATAATGCACGTTACAATCGCAAAAATCCCGATGAAAAAGAAAAAGAAACCGAGAACATTTGTCATCACTTCGGGGGGAACGACTCGATCGTTAACGCGAATAGGAAGCACAGCATGTGGAAAAAGGAGGCGTTTAATTTCGGCGCGACTCTGTTTAATAAGGAGTAGGAATCGAACCTGCTTCATACCGCCGCCGGTGGAACCCGCACACCCTCCATAGAACATAAGTGTCACTAAAATGAATTGGGAGAGGGCGGGCCACTGCTCGAAGTCAGCCGTCCCGTAGCCAGTGGTCGTGATGATAGACGTCACCTGAAACGTAGCATAGCGTAGCGATGTCCACATTGAATCATAAGGGATATCCCCATCGACCTGAAACCTGATGGTATTCCATGAAATTAGGGTAATACTCACTGCGATAACAATACAGTAGAATTTGAATTCTGTATCTTGGAAATAGGCTTTGACATCGCCTCGAAGCGCACGATAATGCAGCGCGAAATTGGTTCCGGCGAGAAACATGAAGAAACTGATAACCATGTCAACATAAACACTGTTGTAGTGTCCGATGCTTTGGTTCTTCGTTGAAAACCCACCCGTTGCCATCGTGCCGAAGGTGTGGCAGAGCGCGTCAAAGAGGGACATGCCGCCGAGCATCAGGAGGGCTGTTTCTAAAAAAGAGAGCAGGAGATAAACGCCCCAGAGAAGTTTAGCCGTTTGTGCGATACGGGGGGTGAGTCGATCGGTCTGCGGTCCCGGAGCCTCGGCGCGAAAAAGCTGCATACCCCCGATGCCGAGCATCGGAAGAATGGCGACAGCAAGCACAACAATTCCCATGCCACCCAGCCAGTGGGAAAGGCTCCGCCAGAAGAGCACAGCGTGTGAAAGGTGCTCAATTTCGGTGAGGACAGTGGCACCCGTCGTCGAGAACCCTGCCATAGATTCAAAATAACAGAAGGAAAATTCTACCCACGGGGAGCGACCTTCACTGCGAAACACGTCTGCAAATATGTAGGGGAGCGATCCAAAAAGGGCAACCGTCACCCATCCCAAAGCGACAACTGCAAAACCTTCGCGGATGCCGAGTTCTTCCTGTCGTGCGCGAATACTAAAACGGAGAACCAAACCCACAACTAAGGTGAGTATCGCTGAGATGACAAAAGCCGACAAATTGCTCTCGACTTCACCTGCTCTCGTCTGATAATAGATAGCCACTCCTAAGGGCAGCAGCATCGTTCCGGCGAGACAGATAAGCAAATTACCAAGCGTATAAGCGATTAATTTAAGGCTCATTTTAATAGGTAATTGACAACCCTTTAGTCTCTCCGCTCCGCGAACAGGTCTTCGACAATTGGAATCGCGTCGGGCATACTAAAGACGATCACGCGATCTGCAGGTTGGATAACAGACTGACCGGTTGGAATCATGAGTTTTTCCCGTCGAAGAACGGCACCGATAAAGGCGTTTTCTGGAAATTTTGTTTTGAAAGAGATGAGTTCCTTGTGGACAATCTTCGCGTTGACACCAGCGACAATCTCAATCACTTCCGCATCTATCCCGTGGAGCGATGCAACAGAAATGATATTTCCGCGACGGATGAGCCGCAGGATATTGCTAACAACCGTGAGATGTCTACTCACCGCGCCATCGAGTCTCGGAATACGCGCCAACAAAGGGAGATAACGGGGACGCTGAACGAGCGCGAGGACACGCTGGGCACCGTTCTCTTTAGCAGTCATGCATGCCATAATGTCGTTTTCATCGTCCCCTGTGACGGAGACGAATCCATTAACACCCTCTACACCTGCTTCTTCAAGGAGTCTGTATTGAAGATAATCGCCTTGTAAAACGGTGGTCCGCTTGAGGCGTTGGGAGGCCAGGCGCGCTTGGGTTTGATCGGCTTCAATGAGTTTGACATCGGTGTCATTTTCTTCAAGCACACGGGCGAGTCCAATGCCAATAGGACTTGCCCCCACAATGATAACACGATCGAGTTGCTGGTTAAATGTGATACCACTAATGCGTAACAGTTGCTCAACTGCCAGCGAACTGCCGATGACAAATGCTTCATCCCCTTGTTGCAGCGCATCTGTCCCTCTCGGGATGATAATGTGCCTGTTGCCGTTACTGATCGGGTTGCCGTTATTAGGGTTGCCACGACGACTAATGGCAGCAAAGCGGATATCGGCGAGCAGCCCACTTGCGTCCAACTCGGCGAGCGATTTTCCTATTAAGGGGTTTGACTGTCTGGCACGAAACGAGACAAGTTGGACTTTTCCGTCTTCAAAGTCGACGATTTCTCGTGCCTCAGGTATCTGCAAGAGCCGGACAAATTCAGCAATGCAGCGTTGCTCTGGACTCACCAGCAGATCAATGCCAAAATCTTTAGGCGTCAGTCCACTTTCTGTAGAGAAGTAGTCAGGATTTGAGACACGGGCGATTTTTGTGCTGACGCTGTATCTGCCGGCTATCTGACAAGCCAACATATTAATCTCATCACTATTCGTAACGGCAATGAGGAGATCCGCTTCATCGATGCCAGCGGTCTTGAGAAGGCGTGGGGATGCCCCGGAGCCTTGCAGCGTTTGCAAGTCCAATTGTTCATTAACCCGATCGCAAGCAGCATCGGATTCATCAATGAGAACAACATCGTTAGCCTGGACAGTGAGAAGTTTGGCAATATGGAACCCAACCTCTCCTGCACCTATAATTATCGCTTTCATTTTTTAATTTTACCACTACTATTGGTTGCATTCCCGGTCCTCATGGACGAGGTCATCAATAAAGTTCTCACGTTCTGTTTCTGTCATCGTGTCCCAGTTCAACCCTCGTGACGCGCAGAGTTGTCGAACCTGTGATTCGGCATATTTCATGCGTTCTTCGTGTCCAATGCTCGCCTTTTCTGCGAGTGCGATTAGAATTGTTCGTTTTTCTTTCGGTGGCATCTGTTGGATAACATCAATAATTTGTTCGGTCGTTAGTTCAATTGTGAGATTCATGTCAATACTCCGTTGTGTAGGACTTAAACAAATCTCACAAATATGGTAAAATGTATTAAAACCTATACAAATCTATCATACTTGTTTGATTGTTGCCATACTTCCTGCTTCGTCGTTTCGTGCCTCTCTATTGAGGTCTGACAGAAACTCCACAAGCGTTTAGCGTCTCCTCGCAACTCGTGGCGACGTGTAAGGTCAGGCGGGACACAGATTGATAGCAGCGTTCAAGTCTCGGTCAATACCAACACCACAAGCGTTGCAGTGATAGTGCCGTTCTGATAAGAGCAACTCTTTTTTTTTGTGTCCGCAACTGCTACAGGTCTTGGAACTCGCAAAGAACCTGTCCGCTTGTGTTATCGGAATGCCACGCCTCTCTGCTTTGTATTTCAGCATGGTGAGAAAGCGTGAGAGTGCCGAGTCGGACAATGCTTTCGCAAGTTTGTGATTCCGCAAGAGTCCGCTGATATTCAGTGTTTCCACACCAATAGCACTTGCTTTCCGGACAATCTTTGTAGTCGCTTGGTGGTGAGTGTCGCCACGGATATTAGAGATGCGATGATGCACACTCCCAAGTCGTTTCTTTGCTTTGTACCAATTCTGTGAACCTTTCACCTTACGCGATAAAGCGCGGTTTGCACGTGCTAACTTGCGCTCATATCGCTTCAATGGGCGTGGATTTTCGTAGGTATCGCCATTAGAACAGGTCGCCAGTGTATTGATACCTACGTCAATACCCATTGGCTTTTTCTCGTGTTTTTCAAACAACGATGGCTGGTGTTTGTAGTTATTGCTATCAAGGTTGCGAACAGTGATAGACACAAACCACTTATCATTGCGTTTTGACACAATGACTTTCGTGATTTCACCGGTATAGCGCAACTCTTCACGCATGCGAACCCATCCGATTTTCGGCAACTTGATACGCTTTTTGTAGACATCAACCGTTCCTTCGCCATTATCTGCTTGATAAGAGACTTTATCAGATCGTTTCTTATAGACGGGGAATCGGTTTTGACCTTTCTTCCAGCGGGTGATCGCATCACCAAAGTTATGGATGGCATTCTTGGAGGCGTTCTGTGATAACGCAGAACACCACTGAAACTTATCACGTTTCACTGCGTTAAACTCACGCTTTATATCCACGTGGCTACGCCATTCGTCTTTATCGAGTCCGGCTTTGAAAGACGATAAAGCGAAGTTGAACGCAACACGGGCATAGCCGGCATGTTGTGCCATACGCGTGGCTTGCTTGTTATTCGGGTCTAACTCTATTTTATGCGGGCGTAAAGACATGGTCTATCAGGTATCAGGTGTTTATCCCCTGCGAAGTGGGAGGCAGACACGTAACCTTGCAGCTACGCTTCGCATGTCTGCCAACCTGATACAAATAGTATACCATTTTCACAAGGTTTTTGTCAAGGAAAATTATCATTGTATAGATTTGTATAAGAATGTATAGATTTTACTATATTTTACCCTACTGCAACTTATCCTGAATTTTTGATTCCCAATTCTAACAAGAATTTTTCTGAATAGCAAGCAGAATATCGGTTCGTAAAAAACGTGAATTTGATAATGCAAAGTATGGTAGGGAGAGAAACTCTACCATACTTGTACTGGTTGTTAATATTCATCAAGTGGTGGACAGGCACACATAAGATTCCTGTCGCCATAAACCTCGTTGATACGTGCGACTGCGGGCCAAAATTTAGCCTCGCGGACCCACGGTTTCGGAAACGCGGCGCTTTCACGGGGATAGGAATGCTCCCACTCGGATTGTGTAACCATTTCTACAGTGTGGGGCGCGTTCTTCAATACATTGTCTGCCCGATCAGCGATGCCTGCCTCAATCTCCGCTATCTCTTCACGGATTGAGATGAGGGCATCACAGAACCGTTCTAATTCCGCTTTCGATTCGCTTTCCGTGGGTTCAATCATCATTGTGCCCAAGACGGGCCAAGAGACAGTCGGTGCGTGGAATCCATAATCCATCAATCGCTTTGCAACATCCGTCACATCTATATCGGCACTCTTCTTGAAGGCACGCAAATCAATGATACATTCGTGTGCCACTAAACCATTTTTTCCGGTATAAAGGACGGGATAATGCGGTGCAAGCCGTTTGGCAATATAATTGGCGTTCAGGATCGCGACTTCTGTCGCTGCTGTAAGTCCTTGCGGTCCCATCATCGCTACATAAGCCCATGAGATAGGCAGGATTCCTGGACTTCCCCACGGTGCAGCGGATACGGCACCAATACCAGCATCACCCCCGACAGGGACAAGGGGATGTGTTGGCAAGAAATCTGTGAGATGTGCTTTGACCCCAATAGGTCCCATCCCTGGACCCCCGCCACCGTGTGGGATACAGAAAGTTTTGTGGAGGTTCAAATGGCAGACATCCGCGCCAATATCCGCGGGCTGCCCAATGCCAACAAGTGCATTCAAATTCGCGCCGTCCATGTAGACCTGTCCACCGGATTGATGAACAATATCGCAAATTTCTCGAATTTTCTCCTCAAAGACCCCATGTGTTGAAGGGTATGTAATCATGGCAGCTGCGAGATTTTCACGATGCTCGTCAGCTTTTAATTGGAGATCCTCAAGATCAATATTCCCATCCGTATCGCACGCCACGACCACCACTTGCATCCCCGCCATCACAGCACTCGCAGGATTCGTGCCGTGGGCAGATGTTGGTATTAGACAGACATTACGATGCGACTCCCCGCGACTCTGGTGATATTTTCGTATGACTAACAGTCCGGCATATTCACCTTGCGAACCCGCATTCGGCTGCAATGAGATACCACTATAACCCGTTATTTCAGCTAACCACGTCTCCAATTGTGAAAATAGATGCTGATACCCCTTTGCTTGTTCCAGCGGTGCGAAGGGGTGCAATCCGCCAAATTCGTTCCATGTTACCGGGACCATCTCGGCCGTAGCATTGAGTTTCATGGTGCAAGAACCGAGCGGTATCATGGCATTCACAAGGGAGAGGTCTTTGGTTTGAAGTTTGTGGATATAGCGAAGCATCTCGGTTTCAGAATGGTAACTATTGAACACCGGATGCGTTAGGTAGGCACTCTTACGTTGCAAATCCATAGGGATCGCGAACTGGCGCTCGCTCCTACCGGGAACGTTTTCCAAACGTGTCTGTGCCCCAAATATTTGCAAGATTTCTTCAACGTCAATAGGTGTTGTTGTTTCGTCTAAAGAGATACCGATATGCGTTGAATCAATTGCCCGAAAATTTATTTCCCGCGCACGTGCAGAAGCAAGCAATTCTGCTGTTACTTCCGCTGGGATCGTAACAGAAAGCGTATCAAAACAGGGAGAGGTGCCTGTTGTAAATCCCAGTTCTTCAAGCCCCGCCCGTAATGTGCAAGTGAGTGAGTGGACGCGTTCAGCGATATGTTTAAGTCCGGTAGGTCCATGATAAACTGCGTACATCCCCGCCATTACAGCGAGGAGGACCTGTGCGGTGCATATATTGCTCGTGGCTTTTTCGCGTCGGATGTGCTGCTCCCGCGTTTGGAGTGCCAGACGGATTGCAGGTTTGCCGGTCGCATCCTGAGAAACCCCCGCAATCCGTCCGGGAATACTACGTTTAAGTTCTTCATGTGTGGAAAGAAAAGCTGCATGGGGACCGCCGTATCCGAGCGGCACCCCAAATCGCTGAGCGCTACCGATAGTGATGTCAGCGCCGAATTCCCCAGGAGGACGTAAGAGTGTTAGTGCCAACAGATCCGTTGCAGTAACGAATAAACCGCCAGCGGCATGCACTTGTTTAGCGAACTCACTGTAATCGTAAATTGCCCCATCTGTAGCCGGATATTGCACGATGGCACCTAAGATCGGTGTGTCAAAATTGACCTCGCGATGATCACCGATTTGTAATTCAATACCGAGGGGTTCAGCGCGTGTTTGTAGGACAGCGATTGTTTGTGGATGACAGGTTTCTGAAACAAAAAAGTTTCGACTGATCTTCTGTGGTACATTCGCAACACACATTCCCATCGCCTCAGCGGCGGCGGTTGCCTCATCTAAGAGGGAGGCATTCGCGACAGGTAAACCGGTTAAATCAATTACCATTGTTTGGAAGTTAAGCAGTGCTTCCAAACGTCCCTGTGAAATCTCGGCTTGGTAGGGGGTGTATTGGGTATACCAACCGGGGTTTTCCAGAATATTTCGCTGGATGATTGGTGGAACAAAGCAATTATAGTACCCCATTCCAATAAAGGAACGGAAGACCTGATTTTCGGAGGCGAGCTTCTTTAACGATGTGAGCGCTTCTGACTCTGACTTTGTAATATGGGCTTGCAAGCTACACTCTGAGCCACACCCGTCTCCATTTAAACGGAAAGGAACGGCTAAACGAATGTCCGCTGGCACAACATCTTCAATGAAATCAGTCATTGAAGAATAGCCGAGTGTTGACAACATCAGTTCAATATCTTCTGAACGGGGCCCGATGTGTCGATCTGCGAAGGATCTTCCGTTTTTCTGTTTTTTATCCATGTTCCGCCTCAATATGTGCCTGATAACTCTCGGCATCAAGAAGCGCGTCAAGTTCGCTGTCGTCAGTCACCCTAATTTTGAGAAACCACCCCTCATCGTAAGGGGATTCATTAACCTGTTCTGGGGCATCAAGGAGGGATTCGTTCACCTCAATAACCTCCCCACTGACAGGGGCATAGAGGTCAAATGCGGCTTTGACAGATTCTATCACGCCGAACTCTGTTTTCTGTGTGAGCTCAGTGCCAACTTCAGGCAATTCAACGTAGACGATATCCTGGATTTCGGATTGCGCGTAATCGCTGATACCGATAGTAACGATGTCGCCGTCTTGCTTTGCCCATTCATGGCTTTCCATGTATTTTAAATTTTGTGGAATCATCTTTTTAAGTATTTAATCTGGTCAGCACAGATGATGTCCGTGCTGGTTTTCGGTTGAATCAATACCGAGACTGGGCAGTCTACGTATATTATATCTGTGTGAAAAAAATCACGTTCCTGTTGAAAGAAAAGGCACCTTCACAATTTTTGCGGGGTGCATCTTACCACGAATTTCTATATCAATGTTTTCAGTTTCAGGTACCGCTTGTGGTTCAATAGAAGCGAACCCGATACTACATTTAAGAGTCGGTGACGGGGCACCACTGGTCACGTCGCCTATGTGTTTGCCCTGCTGATAGACGGCATAACCTGGGCGTGCTACAGCGCGGTCAAGTATCTGAAATCCGATCATCTGTTTCGTGATGCCCTTCTTTTTTTCTGATAGGAGTGCCCGTTTGCCAATAAATTGCCGATTCTTAAGTTTGACGAATCGACCCAACCCGACCTCAAACGGGCTCGTATCGTCGTTCATATCCATGCCGTAGAGGCGGAGTCCGGCTTCAAGGCGTAACGTGTCGCGTGCGCCGAGTCCTATGGGGTGTCCTTCTGCTGCAATTACAGCGGGATAGAGCACTTTCCATAAGTCTTCTGCCGTGCTTGCGTTAACATATAACTCAAAACCGGTTTCACCGGTATACCCTGTTCGTGAAATTATAGTAGGGATCCGCGCAACTTTACCGACTACGAACCGAAAAAACGAAATTTGAGAAACATCCCGTTCAGGGACAAACAGGTTCAGAATATCTATTGATTTTGGACCTTGTAGTGCGATGAGAGCGGTATCCTGGGATATGTCCTTGACTTCTGCGCCTGTGTCGTTACAGGTCTCCACCCATGCCAGGTCTTTTTCAATATTGGCAGCGTTGACCACCAGCATATAGTGGTTATCAGCCTGTCGGTAAATGAGTAAGTCGTCAACAATTCCGCCTGTTTCATTGCAGAATAGCGTATACAACACACGCCCATCGCTTAAACGACTTGCATCGTTTGTGCTGAGTTTCTGCACCAATTCGTTTGCCCCCTGTCCGGAAACTTCAATCTCTCCCATGTGGGACAGATCAAACAAACCGACAATACTCCGGACAGCCAAATGTTCCTTAACGATGCTGCTATACTGAAGGGGCATCTCCCAACCGCCGAATTCAGTGAATTTCGCATTGAGGTTTTTGTGAACCTCATAGAGGGGCGTTCTCTTCATTTTTTAAAGTCCATAGATATGAGCGAGATTCCCACCGAAAATCTGTGCTTCGGCATCATCGCCGAGTTCCAAACGCTTCAGGGCGTTGATAACCTGAATGGGACGGTACTCAGGTAAATTAGAACCGAAGACTATCTGCTCAGGCCCAAGCGCGTCAACGGCGGTTTTTACTTCCGTTGGCACAACGGTATCTGGGTCCGTTCCCCAACGCCGATGGAAGCGTAAGATAGTCGTCCCCAACGAGATATTTTTATTCGCTTTTGCCACAGTAATAGCCGACTCTAAATCGTCAGGAAATCCCATGTGATCCATGATAACTGGGGTTTCTGGCACCCAACTTGCCACAGTGCCGATCCGATTCGGGTGGCAATTGTTGGGTCCAGAATGAATTGAAACAATAAGTCCGTAATCACGGGCAGCTTCAACGACCGGACGCACGATTTCATCATCCACGTTGTAGTTGTGAACAGCAGGCATCAGTTTGATACCGCGCATGCCCCACGCCTCGGCTGCCAACCGAACCTGCGCAACGGGTTCTGGTTCCGTTGGATGCACGAGAGCACACCCCAAGGCACGCGAATTACCGCGAATTGCATCGGCAAGTTCACTATTTTGGGGAAGGGGTTGGGTATTCGGCATAATAACCGCAACATCCATGTCGGCTTCATCCTCTAATGCCAACAAGGGTGCTAAATCAAGGTTTCCATTTTCATCACGGAATGAATCATTGAGATAGGCTTCAAAATCTCCGCGCATGAGAAACTCCTTTTTTTAGAAGGTATCGGGGTTAGAAACCCCTCCTACAGGAGAATGTTCGTTCACAAGGATCGGTCCAGTTGTGCCAACTTCAAGGGGCAAAGCCGCCTCCATCACGGAATCTCGGTAAACGGTGTAGGCAGATTTCGCCGCAGCGGCATCGGGAAAACGAATGATAAAAACGATCTGTGCCTCCATCCAATTTTTTAAATCTGGGTTATCCCGATAGCGAGCAGATACGCCGATTGCCGTATCACTCAGTTCCGGGACATTGACGGGCAACGTGCTGTAAATCTGACGCAATGCCCAATTTGATCGGAATAACTTGACACTTCCACTCATCTTATTGCTTGGCAGTAAAGTCAGCATCGGTGATTCTGAAGCAGGTTCTTTAATCTGTGCGGCGATATTTTTTGCGAGCAGCACCATTGCTTCACGAATACCGGTTGCGAATTCGTAGCCTTCAATCTGAATAAAATATTTCCCTTTTGAAAATCGGAGATACCCGCCCGAAAGGATCGCTTTGCTGCCCACCCATTCAAATTTGACTTGTGGATAGATGTGAAAGTTATAAATCCCAAATGCATTTTCGGGGGTGCCCATATCGAAAATCTCGAGCAAAATCAAAGGCTTTGAACCGAATCGAGGGGTCTGGTATTCCACCTCCGCCTGTCGCTGAAAACCGTAAGCGTAGAACAGATCTGGTGCCTCGGGTCTGTCTCGATAGAGGGTCTTACCCTCATAGGTCGATGGTGAACGCGACTGGACCCAATCCAATATTTCGCCATCGTCTGGTAAGAGAAGTTCAGGCGAAATATTTGTGTGTCCGATGTCCTGCGCCGTTGCCAATTCCGGCGACGTGCTTGTAATGTTCTCGTAGACCTCCTGCATCACCAATTCTACTCTCTTCAGTGTATTACTGTGCCAGACCCCGTAAACATATGCACCCTCCTGTTGAACAGCCGTCCAATTTCCGTGTTCTTCACCGCACGAAATCAGCAGCAAACCGCAGAACAGGATCATACCGAGTTGAAAAGAACATCTTGTTTTACATTTCATTCGAGCGCGGGCTCCCACACTGTGTTCTGCTACCACTGTTCAGCAAGCTGGTTATAGAGGTCCTCTATCAATTCTTCTACGATGAGCCTTCTGGCTTCCTCACCCGTTTCCATCGGTTCAGCCCGATTTGGGACGATATAGAAGTCATGAACCTGTAGGTAGTTATCACTTTCCTCAATAATTTGGTTGCGGACCCTATCTATAAATTGGTACTCTATCTGAAGTGTCATCCGCACGAGTTCAACCTCACCATTGGGTCCAAATCCGTGCTCTTTTACATGGTAATCCTGTATTGTCATCGTAAATTCGGCATCATTTCCGTCTCGCCATTTCCGATTGAAGCGTTGGGTAAGTTTCTCATGGATGACTTCATCATTGGGACGCTGGGAGGCGTTATCGTAAGCAAAATCTGCATCCAGGATTTCAATAGGTGTGATACGAATGGTTGAGATGTGCTCTAAATACTCTGATTTGGAAACATAACCGCATCCAGAGATCAAAATTAGCCACATCGGTAAACTTACCAAGGTGAACAGCCTTTTAAACATTTTTCTCTCCCGAAGTTTGTCGGAAAATGGGACCCGACGGGTATCCTTAAAGTGAGTTTGGTGCTCCCGAAGTTTTGCCTGTTCGGTTTAAAATATTAAACGATCCATTAGTGCAGGTCGCTGAAAATTGACTGGCGCCGCTTTCGGTCGTGGTGCTGTCTGTTTTCCACCATAAAACACGGATTTAACAGTATCAACAACGTATCGTTTATAGGTAGGTGACAATAGCACAACAAAGACGAGAACAAGGAGTATGAGAACAATGGCTAAAAAATAGGTGAGCCATCTCTGATCGAGCAAATCGCCTTTATCAAAGGCGTGTTTCGTTAGGTTCCGTCGTGATTTCATCGGATTGCCCTCATTCGGTTGCGTATTTTACTGCGTCCATACGGGCGGCTGTATCGTCCGGGTCAAAGACCGGATTACTTTATCGTGTTCATAATTATAGCACAAACACAGGGAACGTGCAAAATATTTAATTCACTGTGACTGAAAGTTCAATTATTAAAGGTCGGTGATATTGGGGGTTGGACATAGAAATAGGGTAAAGGAAGTGCCCTTCACCCTACTTCGTGTTCTATGGAATGGTTTTTACGACGTGTCCCGAACTATCGAGAACGCCCTTTGGGAATGCGCGGTGAGCGTTGATTCCGAAAGTCGCGAGAGTTATCTCGTTGATCATAGCGGTTCCCGCGTCGTTCACGATTGTCATTAGAACGCCTATCACGGTAGTCCCGAGAATCACGATTATCGCGGTAGTTAGAGCGTCCAGAGTCGCGGTCGCGGGAGTCTCTGGGTGCATTCCAATCGGATCCGAACTCACGGTTCTCCTCTGATCCGATATTCAGCTCTGCAACGGGGACACCCCCTGCGGCGACAAGTGTCAGATCTACGCGATCCTGTTCGTCAATTGTGAGAATACGGACGGTAACCTCGTCACCGACCTGCATAACATCCTCAGCGCGACGGACATACCCGTCTCCCATCTGTGAGATGTGAACAAGTCCATCCTTACCGGGCAGGATTTCGACAAACGCGCCAAACGGGGCTGTTCGGACGACCTTACCGGTGTATTCCTTGCCAATCTCAGGCATAGCCGTGATTGCCCGAATTTTCTCTTCTGCACGTCTGACATCCTCAGCACTCGTTGCGGCAATTTCGACCGTTCCATCATCTTCAATATTGATGGTCGTGCTTGTTTCTTCCTGGATGCCCTGCACGGTTTTGCCACGTGGACCGATGAGGTCTTTGATCTTCTGCTGCGCAATTTGGAGGGAATAAATTCGAGGGGCGTAGGGCGATAATTCCGCACGCGGTTCGGCTATGACAGCGTTCATCTGTTCGATGACTGCAAGGCGCGCCTCTCTTGCCTGATGAATTGCCCGACGCATCAACTCAGGTGTGACACCCTCAATCTTGATGTCCATCTGTATAGCGGTGACACCTTCACTGGTGCCAGCGACTTTGAAGTCCATATCACCGAGAAAATCTTCAGTGCCGAGCATGTCCGTAAGGATAGCTTCCTGTTCACCTTCCTTAATAAGACCGACACCGATCCCCGCGACTGCTCTTTTAAGGGGGACACCTGCATCTAACAGTGCGAGTGTCGCACCGCAGACGGTTGCCATTGAAGATGAGGCATTAGATTCCAAAATCTCGGAGACGACTCGAATGGTATAATGAAAGTCCTCTTTATTCGGAATGACCGGTTCCAGCGCTTTTTGTGCGAGGGCACCGTGTCCGATTTCCCTGCGCCCGGGTCCCATCATGCGTTTGACTTCACCCGTACTGAATGGCGGGAAGTTATAGTGCAAAAAGAAGGAGCGTCTTGCTTCGCCATCAAGTCCACGTTGGACGTCTTCATCCCCCGATGTACCGAGTGTTGTTACACAGAGTGCCTGTGTTTGTCCTCTGCTAAACAGAGAAGAACCGTGGGTGTGCGGGAGTAATGCCACTTCTCCTGCAATCGGACGAATGTCGGTTACACCGCGACCATCAACACGTTTCCCCTGCGTGAGAATTGCCTCACGCATCTCTTCTTTCTCGATGTCACTTAAGATAGAGATGGTATCTTTTGTTGCATTCGAATCGGCTTCTTCCGGTGTATCCTCAAGAATTTCTGAAAGCACCTCTGCCTGCACCTGTTCGAGATAATCCTCACGTAACTTTTTGTCCGCCATGCCGATGGATTCTCGAATGCGGGACGTAGCGAGATCGCGGACACGACTGCTGAGGTCAGACTCGACACTTTTAGCGGCATAGTCGCGTTTTTCGGTGCTACAGCCGGCAGCTAACCCTTCTTGAAGTTTGATGATCTCTTGTATCTGCGTATGGGCAGTGCTAATTGTGTCAATGACTTCATCTTCGGGGATTTCATGTCCACCACCTTCAACAGACATAACAGCGTCCGACTTGCCACTGACGAACAATTCCATACTTGAGGCATGCAGTTCTTCGTAAGTGGGATTGATGATTAACCTGTCTTCAATTTTTCCGACGGTAACAGCAGCAACGGGTCCATTAAAGGGTATATCAGAGATTGACAATGCTGCAGAAGTTCCGATGAGGGCAGGAACGTCTGCGGGGTGAATGCCATCCGATGAAAACACGTTACATAAAATTTGCACCTCAGCTTTAAAGTCCTTTGGAAAAAGCGGACGAATACAGTGGTCAATTAAACGAGCGACCAGCTGTTCTGATGTCCCGGGACGCGGCTCGCGTCGCCCATAAACTGTTGGTATCCTTCCAGTGGCGTATGCCCTTTCACGGTAATCTACGGTTAGAGGAAAGAAATCGAGGTCATGTTCAGCATCATCGGCTACCACCGTGACTAAAACAACTGTTCCACCGTATTGCACCCAAACGGCACCATCTGCCTGTTTCGCAACTTTTCCGGTTTCAATTGATAACTTTTCGCTCCCAAGTTGCATTTCAACTTTCATTCTATATACTACTCCTGTATTTCCTATTTATTTCGTCGTGTCACCCAGTATAAACAGTAAAAATCGGTACCAGTAAAAATCTAACTTCTCCTCGATCCGATAGTGTCACGAATTCCGAGCTCATTAATTAAACGGTAATAGCGTGTTGCGTCTTTCTTATAAAGATAGCGTAACAAGCGGCGCTGTTTGCCAACTAATCGGAAAAGCCCATGGCGCGAATGATAGTCTTTTCGGTGCGTCTGAAAATGCGTAGTCAACTGTTTTATACGCGCATTCAAAATTGCCACTTGCGTCTCTGGGGAACCAGTGTCTTGTTGATGGGTCTGGTACTGTTGGATTAATTCCTTCTTCTCTGCTGCATCAATTGCCAATTGTGTTCACCTCCTTTTGGTCGAACAACTAACTCTTATGATAGCAAGTTTACAACACTTGCTAAGTCCAAAAAAAATTATCTCGTAAAGGTAATACGACGAGACATCTGTGCTTTGTAAAACATTAAATATGAATAAATACAAAGGCGGCTTCGGGAGATCGCTCCCTTCTCTACCTATATTTGCATACATATATAATATCACAAATCAACGCAAAATTCAAATTAAACTCACAATCCCTTGATGCTACCTAAGTTTAAACGGCATTACCTACAGGGAAGTGGGCGATGCGAGAATTTCTGTCGCTGCTGTGATATCGCGCTGTATCTGTTGAATCAGAAATTCTATATTTGGGAATTTCCTTTCACTCCTAATCTTCTTCACGAAAAATATTTCCACGAGTTTACCGTAGATGATTTCATCAAAATTGAAGAAGTGTCCCTCCACCTGAATATTTACACCGTTAAACGTAGGACGCATTCCGATATTCAATACGCCGTCTAACCACCGTTCCTCTAACTTCGCCCGGATAGCATAAACACCATTAGGGGGATAGACTTGATTCTGAGTCTCTATATTCGCGGTGGGAAACCCAATTTCTCTGCCACGCCCATCACCGTGGACGACCTTGCCGATCAAGGAATACGGGCGTCCCAATAACTGTGCGCTTTGCCGAAGATCGCCTTGTGCGAGGGCTTCTCGGATCCGAGTGCTATGGACGGGGGCACCATCGATTTCTGTCGGTGGCACGACAGAAACATCAAAGGCATATCCGTTGCTAAGTTCCACGAGTCGTTCTGCATTGCCTGCCCGATTTTTTCCAAATTGGCAGGCATACCCAACAACGACGTGCTTCGCTCGACATTTTTCTAAGAGTACTCGCTCTACAAAGGCTTCAGGGGACATAGAAGCGATCTGTGCGTCAAAACTGAGCATAACAATTTCATCAACGCCAAATTGTTGAAGTATTTCGACGCGCTTTGGGAGAGGGGTCAGGAGAGGTGGGCACCGTTCTGGAGCAAGGAAGGCAAGTGGATGTGGGTAAAAACCGACCAATACACTCGCCAAGTTATCATGCGCAGCGTGTTTAAGAAGTGTGTTAATAACGGCTTGGTGTCCAAGATGGATACCGTCAAACACCCCAAAAGTGACAGCAGTCTCTCTGTCAAATTCAACTATATCGTTCAGACTATAAGGTGTGATTGCGACCTGTGAATCGCTCCCACTACAGGCATTTTCCACGTTGCTCAATCCTTCTGGCAATCACCATATCTGGAATGATCTGGATCGATGTAGCGTTGTGAAGCTTGAACAAGCGCGGCAATGGCTAATGGATAGGGCATAGCAATCCGACATCCTGCGGCGCGGGCGTGTCCGCCACCTTGAAACTCTGCGGCAAGTTGACTCACATCAACGTATGCTTGACTGCGTAGGCTCACTTTTGTACTTCGATCCGTCATCTCAGACACACAGAGTGCCACCTCAACCCCCGCAATGGCTTGGATCTGGTTCACAACGCCCTCTACTGCATCAGCAGTCGTTCCGGTTTTGCGAAACATCGCTTGTGTTGCATACACCGAGGCTATCTTTCCATCATCCGTGATTTCTAACGTCCTGAGAACCTCACTCAACAGGTGCATCTTCGCAACAGGGACCTGTTCATAGACGTTCCGATAGACTTCATCGGGAGTGAAGTCGCCAATCCCAATTAATTCTGCGGCAATTTGATGGGTCTCGGCTGTGGTATTACTATGTCGAAAACAGCCGGTATCAAACATCAATCCTGTATAGAGACAAAGCGCACACGCTTTGCATATCGGGAATTCGTGGTGTTTAATGAGTTTGTAAACAATCTCTGAAGTGGAAGAAGCGGTAGGTAGAATGAGGTTAATGTCACCGAATGCCTCTGCGGTGGCGTGATGGTCAATGTTAACGAGGCTGTGTATCGGAAGCAAGGTTTTGGAAAGCCCCTTTCCAATTCGTTCCAGCGTACTCGCATCTAACACAATCAACACTTCAGGACGATATGTTCCAACGGAGTGTGCGCCCTCAATACCGTCCCAAAACGGGAGAAATCGATAGTTAGGTGGGACGACATCCGTGTTAAATATTTTTACGGATTTACCCAGTTTCGTCAGAAAAAAGTAAAGCCCCAATTCGGAACCGATTGCATCACCATCGGGATGAATGTGCGTTGAAAGCGCGAAGGTGTGGTATTGGTCAAATAAGGTAAGGAGCGCGTCGTAGTCCGGTGTATTAGCCATCTGTAGGGTGTTCATGAAGCATCGCTGCGTGTCTTATGTCGTTTCGTCTTCGGTCGTTACAGATTTGAGGAGCCCATCTATTTTAAAGAGATAGTCAGCGGATTCATCTATAGCGAACCGAAGTTCCGGCGAATGGCGAAGCGTCAGACGGTTTCCGATCTCACGCCGAAGGAACCCCGCTGCACTCTTTAAACCGGCAAGCGTCTTGCTTTTCTGTTCCTCATCGCCGATGACGCTCACCTTCACATCCACATACTTCAGATCCGGGGACACGGATGCCTGTGTGACAGTGCAAAACGCGACGCGCGGGTCCTTGACAGAACGTTGGATAATCTCGCTTAATTCTCGCTGAATGAGGGCACCTACCCGATCTTGTCTTCTATTTTCTATCATATCCATTCTACCTCTTGCAGCACATTTTGGTTTGCAAACTTTATCAAAAGAAAAACTCCGTTTCGTAATCTACTAATTCAGCCTCTACATTCGTCTCAACAAAAGTGATGAGATGTGAGATGATCTTATTCAGATGGACAGCATCGTTGGAAACTGAAACGGCAGCTAATATAGCGAACTGATGTGCCTCCAAGGCTTCAACTTCAGCGATGGCGATGTTGAAGCGGTTCTTAAGTCTCGCGATGAGGCTTTTGACAACCCGACGTTTCGCTTTCAGCGAGTGACTTTCCGGGATTCGGAGACGAATTTTACAAACACCGATATGCATGAATGTGTCAGTCAATTGTGGGTACGATTCACAACCGCAGCCCTTATGAAAATACGCTACTGTCGGAAGAGAACCCATTTAGGAAAGCGAGCGTGCCACTTGTTCATAAACGTAGCATTCAAGGACATCCCCGACTTTCAAATCATCGAACGTTTCAATCCCTATTCCACATTCGTAGTTCGCTTGCACCTCATTGACATTATCTTTGAATCGGCGAAGCGAATTGACTTTACCTTCGTGAATCAATCGATTATCGCGAAGTATACGCAGGGGTTGATTAAAGGAAATACGTCCCCAATTGACGTAACTACCGGCAACCAAACCGAGGCGTGGGACTTTGAATAATTCACGGACCTCCGCCCGTCCGATAACGACTTCTCGGACCTCAGGATCCAGCAGGCCTTCCATAGCTGAACGGATATAGGAGATGAGATTATAAATGATGTTGTAGGTCCGGACATCAATCCCCTCCATCTCTTTCGCTTGGACCGCCTCCGTCGTAGGATGAACGTTGAAGCCGACGACAATGGCATCAGAAGCGGAGGCAAGCAAAATGTCGGTTTCAGTGATCCCGCCGACCGCCTCATGAATGATGTTAATCTTAACCTCATCGGTACTCAACTCGAGTAGTGATGAGGCAACGGCTTGCACGGAACCTTGCACATCGCCTTTAAGAACGACGTTTAATTCTTTAATTTCGCCTTCCTGAATTTGTTGGAAGAGGTTATCCAAACTGACGTGGCTATTTGCCCCGAGTTTTTCATTGCGGTATTGGTCCTGACGGGCTTCACTGATAGTACGTGCGTCCTTATCGGACTCAACGACATAGAATCGGTCACCTGCTTCTGGGACACCGGTAAAACCGAGCACTTCAACAGGACATGACGGTCCAGCTTCTTTCATCCGCTTCCCGAAATCGTCCATCATTGCCCTAACTTTTCCAGAATACCTACCTGAAACAAAAACATCACCGACCCTCAATGTACCCGACTGGACGAGGACAGTTGCGATGGCACCGCGTCCTTTGTCAACCTGTGCTTCAATCACAACACCCCGTGCTGGTTTATTGGGGTTCGCTTTGAGTTCCAACAGTGCTGCTTCCAAGAGGAGCATTTCAAGCAAAAAGTCAATGCCTGTTCCGTCTATAGCGGAGGTTTCAACACAAATTGTTTGTCCACCCCAGTCCTCTGTTAGGAGGTCCTGTTCTGCCAATTGTTGCTTGACGTAGTCTGAACGTGCCCCGGGGACATCTATTTTGTTAATTGCGACGACAATAGGAACCTTTGCGGCTTTCGCGTGACTGATCGCTTCAATTGTCTGAGGCATGACACCGTCGTCAGCTGCGACAATGAGAACGACAATATCGGTCACTTGCGCCCCGCGCGCTCGCATCGCGGTAAAAGCAGCGTGCCCGGGTGTATCCAAGAAAACGATGCTCCCCCCTTTTAATGTTACGTGATACGCTCCAATATGTTGTGTTATGTTACCCGCTTCAGATTCACTGATATTTGATTGACGAATAGAGTCTAAAAGAGATGTTTTACCGTGGTCGACGTGTCCCATGATTGTGACAACCGGGGCTCGAGGTTGTAAAGATTCCGGGTCATCCGGTATTTCAGTCAACAGTTCTTCTTCGAGCGTCTTTGCCCTAACTGCTTCAAAACTCAGATGTTCCGATAGCATCACAAGTGTATCGTAATCAAGCCGCTGATTGATGTTAGCCATCACTCTCAACTTCATGAGACGCATGATCAACGCTGAAGGTTGCAACGCTAACACGGCTGCGAGGTCAGCAACGGTCGTGCCTTCCACAACCTGCAAACTATCGGTTGTCGCAGTGGCTTCCGGCGCTGCGGCGTTTTCAACAGCGTCTTCGGACGCAGAGACGGGGGTTTCGACCGGTTCGGCAGCCAATTCTGATTCAAGAAGAGAGACGGTGTCCGGATCAAGAACACTCATCCTATTTTTAACGCGAACGCCATGTTCCTCAAGTAGAGCAATAAGTTCCTTGTTTGTTAGGTTATATTCTTTTGCCAATTCATAAACACGCGTACCGGGGACTTGGTTTTCCTCTTGACTCCGTTTGGCGGGATTTCCCCGCCGGCGTTGGGCTTTGCCCATAGTAATACCTCCTTTTCTTCCTTATGTACCCATAGACTTTTGGATTTCTTGAAGAAGCACTTGTTCAAACTGCGCTATATTCTCACTTGCCAGTTGCACACGTAATAAAGAATTAATCCGTTTGGGAGACTTGAAAGCTTTCTGAATACAGTCTTGAGAGAGACAAACATAAGCCCCGCGCCCACCTAACTTCTTTTGGCTGTCGATTCGCAATTGTCCATCCGCTTGACAGAGAAACCGAACCAATGCTTTCTGCGGCAATTTCCCACGGCATCCGATGCAAGTGCGGATAACGTCCCTCAATGACTTCACCTACTTTTCAGACTCACTCAGTATCAAAATCATCATCCTCAGAAGCGGTAGATGTGTCTTTCTCTATCTCCTCGGCGTTATGCGCTGCCGCCTCGGTTTCAAAAGCATCCGCGTCTGGATCTATCTCAACGTCCTCTGTTGAATCCGGCACATCCACAGTTGCTTGTTCTTGCAGATTTTGGTCAAGGTGCTCTTCTTGATTGTTTGGGGCTTGCTCAGGTGTTTCATCAGAACCTTCCGGTTTAAAGAGTTCATTAATCGAAACCGTATCTTCAGATTCACCCTTTATGTCAACCTTCCAACCCGTCAATTTCGCGGCGAGTCGCGCATTCTGTCCGCGTTGCCCGATCGCTAAAGACAACTGATTGTCCGGAACAATCACAAGAGCACTCTGATCTTCATTATTCAACTCAACCCTACGCACACCCACTCGAGCGCCCAGTGCATTCGCAATAAAGACACTGGGATCTTCACTCCATTCCAGTAAATCTATTTTCTCATCATCAAGTTCACCGACGATCGTCTGGACCCGTATCCCTTTGACACCCACACATGTGCCTACGGCATCAATACCTTCTTCTGTTGCCCTGACGGCTACCTTCGCTCGATTCCCAGGATCCCGTGCGACCGCCATAATCTGAACCTGACCTTCATAAATTTCAGGGACTTCCTGCTCAAATAACATTGATACCAAATCCCGATGCGTCCGAGATACGATAATCGGAGGACCCCGCATCTCATTCTTCACAGATAGAATTAGACATTGTAAGCGTTTACCACGCTCATAGGTGTGAGAACGCGGTGTCTCGCGGGGGGGTAAAAATGCCTCTGTCTGCTCAAGATCCAAAATAACGCCACCCCGCTCAAAACGTTGAACGTATCCGGTAACAATTTCGCCTTCGCGTTCCGCAAACTCTTGATAAATCTTTTCTCGCTCCGCTTGCTTGATTTTTTGGAAAAGGATTTGCTTCGCTAACTGTGCAGGAATCCGTCCAAACTCGTTGGGATTGATTTCGACATCCAGCATCTCTCCGACTTCGGCATCCGCTTGAATTTTCAACGCCTCCTCAATCGGGATCTCTGTCGAGAAATCGCGCATAATATTAACGACTTTTTTCGGGACATAACAGCGTATATCGCCTTTTTCCAAATTAATCTCAACAGAAACGTTGGCATCAGCACCGTAAACGCGGCGCGCGGCGGCACGCAGTGCCTCCTCTATCGCTTCAACGAACACCTCTTCAGGTAAATCTGTTTGGGCAGTATTTTGACGTATAGCGTTTTGGAGGTTCTCTAACATAATAATTGATGTCCGCGGTCTCTTTTTAGTATACAGGTTGGCAAGCGTCGTCCTGTATCAGCAGTCCGCGTGCTCCTTTCCATCTTTTTATAGTGGCAGTGTGTCTCTGGCGCTTGTTCTCTACCATTTCAAGTGTATACGGGCATTGAGAATTTGCGAAATTTTAACGGAGATGTCCTTCCCATCAGCCTGCGTTAAGACGACTTCTTCAGGGTGTACCTCTACAACAGTGCCTTGTATCTGACGTGTGTGGTCATTTTGGGCGATGATTTCTATCTGAACGATCCGCCCACAATTTCGCTGAAAATCCTTAGCAGTTCGTAAGGGTCGGTCTATGCCGGGAGAAGCCACTTCCAACTGAGCATAGTTTGCTAAATGCTCATGAACCTCTAAAATCGGACGGACGACCTGATTCACCATTTGACAATCCGCCACCGAAAGCCCATCTCTTTTGTAAATGAGGAGGCGCAGCGTTTTGGAATGTGTTTCAACATCCACAAGCTCGATACCATCAATGTCAAGCATCGGTGCTAACATCTCGATAATGGAGTTTTTCTCGGCTGCTGTCATACCAACATATAATATAAAAAATAAAAAAACGCGATACTCCCAATCATAGAGGTCTTCGCGGTTTCTGTGATGTCGTAGTACACAGTTGATAGGAATAGATAAATCGAGGACGAAGACCTCACCTGAATTCCAAGGACTGCGTTTTACGACCCTACCGATGCCGAAGCAACGGGGTATCAATTCTCTCCCATCCACCTCTATTGTTACATAATACCCGTTTTCCTTTTTTTCGTCAAGCCAATTTGGAAATCTAAAGGCTTTCGCAAAGATTATGACATAATTGTATCATATTCTGTGCTGAAAGTCAAATTAAATCCAAGTGCTCTCCGCCTATGGATAGGGTGATACTACCCAACGCCTAAAGGCGTGGGCTTCGGTTTCATAGCGACTGCGGTTTTCGCTTAAGCGTCCACCGTCTTACTGTCGCTCCACCTGCGGGTTCTTATTCCGAATCAGATCGGTTTTATCTGGTTTAGGTCCAGGGTACCCCAACCCGCAATATGTTTAGCGCAGCGTTGATGTCTCGGTCGTGGGATGAACCACAGTCAGGGCAGGTCCACTGTCTATCTGAAAGTGTTAGGCTTTTGTTGTGATAGCCACAATCTGAGCAAGGTTTTGTTGTCGCTTCCCAACGTCCTGCTTTCAGCAATGTTTTACCGTATTTGGCACACATCCAACGAAGGATCAAGGAGAACTCACCAAAAGCAAGGTCAGAGACTTTACGACCCCATAGCCGTTTCATACCTTCAAGATTTAGGTTTTCAATTGCAAGGGTATCATAACGTCTCACAAGACGGAGTGCTAACTTGAAGAACCAATCCCGCCTTCTATTGGCTATATCCTTATTGACGCGGGCAAGGTGTCGATTCGCACGATACCACGCGTTTGAACCTTTTTTCTTACGGGAGAGTGCTTTATTTGCCGAACGTATCTCGTTGAGACTTTGCTTATAGAACTCTGGAGACCCTATCTTGATACCATCTGAAAGTGTGAGAAATGTTTTCATACCAAAGTCCGCTCCTGCCTCATTACCGGTCAGTGAGAGGTTTTTGGTAGGTTCTGGATTCTCACACGTCAGATACAAATAGTAGTCGCCTACATTATCGCGTTTGATTGTCACTGTCTTGAGAGTCCCAGTCCATTCACGGTGTTTCCAAAAAGTGAACCACTTCTTCAGGCACTTGATATGAATGCGATTGTCTTCAATCTCATAACCGGCTTGGGTGAACGTCAATGAGTTATATCGGTGTTTCGGTTTTATTTTTGGCTTGCCGACTTTGCGCGGAGATAGTCCTTTCGCCTTCTCGTCAAGGTAGTCAAAAAACTTGTCATATCCAAGATGGATACGCTTGGCGACTTGTTGGATAACCTGACTCGGCAGTTGATTCCACTGCGGTTTTGTCCGCTTTTTCAACTTCGTGATATGAGAGCAGATACGCCCAAAGGACGCATATTTACCATAGATACGATAATAGCGTCTCTGCAATAAAAGCAAGTGGACATGCACGCCATGCAAGTCGTCAAGGAGATTGCCAAGTGTGATGAGATTAGACTGATGATAAAACTCATATTTTTCAGTTTTCATGGTATATCAAGTATCAAGTCTTTAACCCCGTTGAAGTGGGTGGGACCGACACGTAACCTTGCGATTACGCTTCAACTGTCGGTCCAACTTGATACTCTTATTATACCACTTTCTTAGAAAAAATGTCAAGAAAAAAATGAACGCTTTGGTCCTTTCCAAGAGGGCAGGCATTCATCCCAAAGCTAAAGCATTGGGAAACCTTCTGCCCGTTTTCTTCGGTAAAAAGTAATTTTTATTCGGGTGATAAATATGCTATACTATTTTCCATGAGCATGTTCCGCGAACACTGGATCGGTGGGTTAGTCGCTTATAGCGCTTTTTTCACCATCTCACTTATCATCACCTTCGCCGTTCCAATCCTTTATGATACTGTGCCACAGGAGTGGAATCCAACGATTCCGCCGGTGAGAGATATTGTAAAAATTATCGGCTGTTTTGTTGTAGCAGTCCTGTTCGGATTGTGGCCAGATGTCGACATTAAGAGCAAGAGTCAAAAAATATTTTATACTGTCCTCTTTGCGCTGAACGTAGTTTTGATCGTTTTTTTTCAAAAGTATCTGGAATCGGCACTGCTCGGCTTATTCGCGATGCTCCCAATTATGAGCAAACATCGCGGATGGACACATGCCAAAGTTACGATGATTTTGCTACCCAGCGTGTTTCTGTTAATCCCGATTTATGCCGCATATTCAGAGTGGGAGACAAATGGGACGCTCATAGACGCATTCACTGCCTTGCGAGAGTGGGAAGGACTTATGGGGGCGATCCGCAGCGGTTTTCCGTTCTATGTGGCGAGTTTTATCGGGTACGCGACGCATCTTCATCTGGATGGGATCTTATTTTGTTCGCGGAAAGCGCAACGCCGGAAGGCACGAGTTAACCAATGAACACAACTCCCCAACCCTTCCAAGAATTCTTTGATAATCCGATCCTGCGGGCACTCACAACCTTCGCAAAAGAGCGAGGCGTGCAGCTCTATCTCGTCGGGGGGAGCGTGCGGGATTTGTTGCTCGGACGTCAGACGACAGATATTGATTTTACGTTGGCTTCTAATGCGATCCAGTTCGCGAAAGCGTTCGCAGCCACTATCGGCGCAATTGCTATCGCCTTAGAAGAAAATCCGCCCACAGCCCGCGTGATTATTAAGCCGAACAGCACTTCACAGTCTCCGCAGCTCAGTATGGATTTCGCGCAGTTCCGAGCCGCATCACTCACGGATGACTTACGTCTCCGGGACCTGACAATTAATGCTATGGCAATTGCGCTTGAAAATGTGGAAACTTTTACACGTATGACACGCGAACAAATCCTCTGTCGGGTAATTGACCCATGCAGTGGTATGAAAGACTTGGAGACAGGCATGCTCCGATTTCCGAGTGAGCAGGTGGTGATAGCGGATCCGGTGCGGCTCCTACGGATTTATAGATTTGCAGCACAGTTGGATTTTGAGCTCTCCCAAGAGGCAATCGATCTCGTAACAGCCTATAGGTCGATGCTGTCTAATGTAGCAGGGGAACGATGTCGAGACGAACTGATGAAAATTTTTCACGTTAAGAAGGCACACCCATATTTACAACAAATGGAGGTATCCGGACTCCTCGCACAGATCGTTCCGAGCATCGAAGAGACGCGTCGGACTTTGACCTTCCTTGAGACCTTTGAGGAAAATCCAATTCCTCCGTTCCTACAAACTTACCGCGACGAAATTGAACGCTATCTTCGAGAGGAAGTCAGCGTAGAAACCGATAGGCGTTCACTCATCAAATTGAGTCTACTCTTGGGAGACAATGTGGGGGATATCGGTGAACGCCTTCGATTCAGCCGAAAGGCGGGGCAGTTTATGGAATGCCTCATCTCAGGAAGCGAGACACTTAAAAACATAATCCCCCAATTGACACAGAAACAGATAAACCACTTCCTGAGAAATCATGCCTCCGATTGGTGGGGGATCCTTCTATATTCAGCGGCAGTGTATCCGATGGATTCGGCAATTCTAAAACGAATTGCTGATACTTACTATGAACACATTCTACCTATCTGTAAGCAGGGGAGACTCATCACAGGGGACGATCTGATTCAGGAATTCCATTTGAAAGAAGGAACGCAAATTGGAGTGCTGCTGAAGGAGATTGAGGACCGTCAATTTGATGGCGAAATCCGAACCCGGGCAGAGGCATTGGCTGCAGTGGCGGTGTTAATTCAGAAGTGTCCCTAACGTAACTATTCCGTCGGTTTTTCTGCGTTACAATTTCGTTTGATATTTTCGTAGGAGCTTCGGAATCAAAGATAGCAAGAGCAGAAGCACACCAGCGATTCCAAGATAGAGGAGCGTCTTCCAAATATTGCCCTCACCACTCACAAATGCCCCACCGAGCTGGACAAACACTGCTGTCCCCGGCAACATAAAGATAGCAGAGACGAGCACATAAGTGGGAAACCGAATACTGGTTAACCCGTAGGCATAGTTTTGGAGATTGAATGGGAAAATCGGGACCACGCGTGTAAACATCACGATACGCCAGCCCTGTTCTTCAACCTGTTCATCTATTTTGCGGAATTGCGCATTGTCTTTGACCCAACCTTCAACGAGGTCGCGGGCAACGTAGCGGGCAATTAGAAAAGCAACGGAGACAGAGATAATCGAAGCGACGGATGCGTAAAAGATGCCCCACAGGGGTCCGAAGACGAAACCTGCCAAGATAGTTACGGGGGCACCGGGGAGGAAAAAGACAGTGGATACCAGATAAAGTCCAATGTAGACGAAGGGCGCAGTTCTTCCAAAACCTTCTACCCATGTTTTGATTTTCGGAACGTTTTCTAAACGAATGTCGTCTGTTACGCCGTAGGCTCTCAACACGAGATAAACAGTCGCAACGACCCCAACCGTAATGAGAATTTTAATAATGCTCTTTTTCATTTTTTGTCGAAATTGCCTCTAAATAGGATTTAATCTGCGTCTGATATCGGACAGGAATGCGGTTATTTTCTACGGCTGCAGCATACGCACGCGACGCGTTGAGGACGACATCGGCAAAGGGTAGATAGGCAGGCGTGTCGTCGGTTACTGCACCCGTAAAGACACGAGAGACCCCTTCCGCATTGCCAGAGGCACCCGTCGTCAGGGTCAATTCCTCTCCGTTAACCTGAAAGGCGGGTGTTTCTGCACCTGTTAGGGGTGTGGTAGCATCTGGTCGGTCTGTTTCACTCGCCATTCTGCCTGATTCGGCTGTCTGTGATGCTGAGGATGGATCGGAATTTGACGAACCTTCACGAGTCCCCTCAACCTCGCTGCTCCCCGCGTCTTGTCCAGGGCCGCCATCGCTATTCGCAATCCCACCGCCTGCGGATTGCGTTTCAAGAGTTGCCAATGCCAGTTCCTTTTGGTTTGCCGTGAGGTGTGCCTCCAATTCCGCAAGATCGGACGACTTTTCCATCTGCTCAAGGGCAGCAATGATGTCCTGCAATGTCTCTGGTGTGACGGCTTGTCCCTGAATCTGGTTCAGGGAATCATTGAGTGCTCCCTCTGGTAGATCTTCAGCCAAGCGTTCGAAGAGTTCCATAAGTTCCGTTTGGAGTTCCGATGGTATCGCAGCCTGTTCAGTGAGGGTTTCCAGTGCTGCAGCGAGTTGGTCGGCATCCGTACCACGAAAGCTTTGACTCGCTTCTGCCGCTTCAGCAATAGCTGTTTGTTCTGATCGTTGCTTGCGGATCTCTTTTTTTAAGTCGCTGAGATGTTTTTGCGCTGTGTTGAGATTCGATGCCGCTTTCAACGCTTTCATCGTATCGGTAAACTGACGCTTTAAGTCCGAATTCTCAACGTGTTCTCCTTCAAGGTTTTGAATGATTCTATCTAACGCCTGCTGCTGCGAATGCGTCAGGGGTTGCGGCACCTCATAGAAAGGGGAAATAGTGAAGGATAGCCCAATCAACAGCAGCGGAATCGGAAAGAATTTCAGGAACTTTGGGAGACGATATGGACTTACTTTTACAACGTCTAAGGTTGTCGCAGTCTCTGCGGCATCTCGAATTTGGAGTTGTGCGAATTCACTTTGGGGATCGGTTCGCATCAATCCAAACGCCGTCCCGAGACGCTCGCTGAGTCCCATTTTTTCGTCAATAGTCCGTGCGACAGCGTCTAAATCCTGACGATGCTTGACACTGAGACAGACACCGACAACCACCGCGACAAAACTGATAACCTCACTCACACTTAACATTCGGATCGGTAGGAGAATCACTCGGTTCAGAAAGAACAACACCACAAGCAGCGCCAGCCCACAGAAGAGCGTGGACGTGATCGTTTGCAGGAGTGCCTGCCGATACATTCTACCCCGAATGTCGGTCAGACACTTTTGGATGCGTTGTGCATCTAAGGCTTCGACGGGGGGGCGTTCAGAATTTACCATGTGAGTTCCTCGACTGCTGCCATAACCGTATCTGGGGTGATCGCCTCAAGATTTTCGCGGGCGCGATCGGGATATGCGTCCCATTCTCTGGACGACAGTGTTTTCATAAATGAACACCCTTTGCGCGCGACCACGGCGTGTCGGTCCCACGGCGGTGCCCACTGGATAAGGTTAGAGGCACCGAACAGGGCAACTGTCGGCGTTTTCACAGCCGTGCTGAGGTGCATCGGTCCCGTATCGTTGCTGATGTAGAGATTACACCGTTGCAGCAGTGCCGCAAGTTGCATCGGGGTCGCCTGATTGACAATAACGGGTGAATGTGACATCGCGTCCGCCACCTGATCCGCTAATTCACCTTCGCGCGGTCCAGTCGTGATAATAATATGTGCGTCGTATGTTTCATAGAGTCGATCCGCAAGGGTTGCAAAGTTTGATGCATGCCATCGGCGATAGACTGTCGCGGCACCCGGATTGAGACCGATAATGGGGCTGCCATCATTCAGCTTTCGGTCTTCAAGAAAATTGTTCACCCACGCCTTGCCTGTCCTATCCACAAATACTTCCGGTTCAGTGTTCTCTACTTCAATACCCAAGGCACGAACCACATCGAGATACCGCTCCGTTTCATGCTGCGCTGTATTATTCGGAACTGCGAGATTCAGCAATGTCTTTCCACCAGCGTTCGTTTCAAATCCAACACGGAACGGGATTCTCGCAAGAAATGTGTGAAGAACGAGACGGAATGTCGGCTGCAGCACAACCGCCATTTGGAATTTTCGTCGAGCCATCTGATAGATGAGTTTCGGCACGGAGGTTTGATACGTAAGAACCTCGTTCAGATGTGGATTTACGGACACTAACGCCTCTCGTGTCGGGGCTACCATATAAGCGATATAGGCATCTCGAAAGTGTTGGCGTAAGGCACGAATGACAGGTGTTGTGAGAACGGTTTCTCCGAGTGGCGCAAGTCTTATGATTAGAATGCGATGAATCTGATGAGGGGCAAACATCCTGTTCCTTCGCTGGCTATTGCAAATTTATTCTGTTCGCGATATAATATCCTAAAACAGACTGGATGTCAAGTATGTATTCCCATCTCCAACACTTGAAAGAAAAATATCTACGCGGTTGGGAACAACAGGCGACTGTTATCCTACTGGCTTCTGGGCTCCTGCTAACGTTGCACAGGTATTACAGCCGACGGAGTTTTTTCAGACACCACTTCGCAGAATACTTTATCGACCTCCCATTGATAGAAAGCCATTCCTACTATTACTGGTTTCTGACGACAGCACTCACCTTACTGCTCGCGCCTGTCCTTGTTGCGCAATTTGGAACAAAAGAGCGGTTGAGGGACTATGGATTCCAACTCGGGCATCAGAAACTTGGATGGGGTGTGACAGGGATCGCGTGGTTCCTGATGATACCCGTGGTGATTCTCGCAGTTATTGTGTATCCACCTTTCGTAGCAAAGTATCCACTTTGTAAGGCAGTCGCAAGCAGTTGGCAGGCATTCCTCCCGTATCAACTCGCTTATGGTGTTTACATGTTTTCGTGGGAATTCTTCTTCCGTGGGTTTATGCTTTTCGGATTGGAACGAAAATTCGGGAACTACACCCTCTTAATTCAGACGATTCCTTTTGCGGTGATGCATTACTCAAAGCCCTTACCGGAGGCAATCGGTTCTGTGATTGCGGGTGTATTGCTCGGTGTGCTGGCACTGGAAACGCGTTCGTTCATCTACGGCGCGGTAATTCACTGGCTCGTCGCGATGACGATGGATGTAGTGGCTGTATCTTTTCCACGTTTTTGAAGATAAGCATTTTGTTGCGGTTGCTCAGCAATTGTGCTATAATTACAGTTGACATCCATACCCTTTTTATATAAAATATATCCCATACAACTTGTAGATGCGTTTCGAGAACCGCAGATTGATTTGGAGAGGAGATCATAACATAAATGGCTAATAACGTTTTTCCACCAGCAGAAACTGCTTATCCCATAGAGAATGCACACGTCAACAGTTTAGAGACCTATCAAGCGCAATACGCCGAATCTATTCAAGACCCGGAAGCATTTTGGGCAACGGTCGCGGAACGATTGACGTGGTATCAGAAATGGGATACGGTCCGCGATTACGATTTCGTTAATGGCGAGATTAAATGGTTCGAGGGCGGCACACTGAACGCTTGCTATAATTGCCTCGACCGACATATAGAAGCCGGGCACGGGGATGCAACCGCCGTTATCTGGGAAGGAAACGCTCCATCTGAGGATAAAACCTTCAGCTACAGTGAACTTCTCGCCGAGGTCAAAAAGTTTGCCAATGTCTTGAAAGCACAAGGTATTGAAAAAGGCGATCGTGTCTGTATCTACTTGCAGATGGTGCCGGAGTTGGCAATCGCGATGTTAGCGTGTGCAAGGATTGGTGCTGTGCATTCTATCGTCTTCGGCGCATTTTCAGCGGAATCCCTCCGAGACAGGATTAACGACTCGGAATGTAAACTGTTGATTACGCAGGACACCGCAATGCGGGGTCCCCGTAGCGATATACCCATGAAGGCAAACGCAGATGCCGCGGTGGCAGAATGTCCCTCTATTGAAAAAGTGGTCGTCGTGGAGCGCACTGGAGATGCGGTCGATTTTGATGTTTCGCGAGATATTTGGTGGCATGAAGCGATGGCGAACGCCGATACAGACTGCGAACCCGCAGTTATGAATGCCGAAGACCCGCTTTTTATCCTGTACACCTCCGGCTCGACGGGTAAACCGAAAGGCGTTCTGCATACAACGGGCGGTTATCTTGTCTATACCTCCTACACCCACCAGCAGGTTTTTGACTACCACGAAGGCGATGTCTACTGGTGCACAGCCGATATAGGCTGGATTACCGGGCATTCTTACATTATCTACGGTCCACTCGCCAATCGTGCGGTCAGTGTCATGTTTGAAGGGGTGCCAAACTATCCCGACTTCGGACGCTTTTGGCAGGTCGTTGAGAAGCATAACATTAATATCTTCTACACTGCCCCGACGGCACTGCGGGCGCTGATGAAAGAAGGCGATACATGGGTCGAAAAATATGACAGATCCACGCTTAGACTCCTCGGCACAGTGGGTGAACCGATCAAAGAACCGGAGTGGCTGTGGTATTACAATATCGTCGGTGAAGAGCGGTGCCCAATCGTGGATACATGGTGGCAAACCGAAACGGGTGGGATTTTGATGACCCCGCTGCCTGCCGCAACACCGTTGAAACCTGGATCGGCGACCTTCCCGTTCTTTGCGATTGAACCCGTGATACTTGATGAAGAGGGGAACGAAGTAGAAGGGAACCCAGCAACGGGCTATTTGTGCATTAAAACGGCGTGGCCCGGTATCATGCGAACCGTCTACGGCGACCATGAACGGTTTTTGGACACCTATTTCCGTAGGTTCCCCGGCTACTATATGACAGGCGATGGGGTCCTACGCGATGAAGATGGTTATTATTGGATTACAGGACGCGTGGACGATGTTCTGAACGTCTCTGGACACCGATTAGGCACAGCAGAGGTCGAAGGCGCGATCGGGCAACACGAAGCAGTCGCAGAAGCTGCAGTCGTCGGTTACCCACACGACATCAAGGGACAAGGCATCTATGCGTATGTTACGCTCATGACGGGCGAATCTGAATCTGATGTCGTAGAAACGGGCATCAAACAGGCGGTCCGACAACAAATCGGACCTATTGCCACGCCTGACAAGATTCAGTTTACCCCGGCACTGCCAAAGACGCGATCGGGCAAGATTATGCGGCGGATCCTCCGCAAAATCGCGGAAGGCGACATCTCCGACCTCGGTGATACTTCCACTCTCGCCGATCCGACAGTGGTTGATGATTTGGTTGAAGGGAGACGATAATTGGCTTCAGCAGAAAAGATAGTAAATGAATTAAAAAAGCAGGAGATTACCCACGCTGTTGGCGTTCCAGATAATGGCAGTGCCCGGATTTATGAACGCTTACGAGCAGCGCCTGATATTGAAGTCATCACGGTTACCCGTGAAGGAGAAGCATTTGCCATTGCCTCAGGGTTATACGTTGGTGGCAAAAAGCCTGTTATCATCATCCAAAATACCGGATTCTTAGAATCAGGCGATGCGATCCGAGGCACTGTGGTCAACATGCAGGTGCCAGTGGTGGTATTCATTGGATATCGGGGGTATCACAACCGAGATAAAGATGGACAATGGGTGGATTCTGTAGCGACTTTCCTTGAACCGACGTTGAAAGCGTGGAATCTCCCTTATGAAATGCTTGAAACCGACTCGGATGTTCCGTGCATCGCGAGAGCATTTGAACAGGCAACAGAGACTTCGCTACCCACAGCCGTGCTTTTGATCGGACATGCAACATAATAGGGTGTTACAGAGTGTGGGTTGCCCCAAAGTGTCGTAATTCAGGGGCGCATGAACTTCTATGAATAATGGTGCTGGGATTAAAGTAGAGACCCTGTAACGTCAAAAGGGCGACATTTATTGTTATTTTTTTCTACAATTATGTTAGAATGTCGTATTATATCGGTTTTTTTAGCGAAATTTCGCTTTTTTTTAAACATTTTACTTGACAAAACGTTTTAACATAATGTATCATTAATTTTTGTTTTATCAAAATTCTATAATAAGGAGAGGAGAAAGATGGAAGCCGAGTATTTCGGTGAAACAGCAAGTATTGAAAGTGTTGATCCATACATGGAGGCAACATATCCACCAGATGAGACAGAACCCTCGGAAAGTTATAAAGGTAGCGATCAGAGTGCTTTAACGAGTTGGCTTCGGAGCGTGGCAGGTCACCGTCTGTTAACCCGTGAGGAAGAAGTTCAATTGGCAAAACGGATTGAAGCTGCAGAGGCTAAAGCATTAGACGAACTCTTAGATGTCTTAGTGGAAGTAGACCTATTATCTCGCGAGAAGAGAGAGCAACCGGCAGAACGGATTGAAGCTGCAGAGGCTGAAGCATTAGACGAACTCTTAGATGCCTTAGTGGAAGTAGACCTATTATCTCGTGAGCAGAGAGAGCAACTGGCAGAACAAATTGAAGCTGGCAGGAGCGAGGCAAGAAAAGCACTGGTAAGCGAAATACAAGACGCATTGGTGAAACGTGACGCATTATCTGAGAAAGGAAAAGAGGCACTGGCGAAGCGGATTCGAGCTGCCGAGCGCGAAGCGCGGAATGCAAGAGATGAACTTGTCCAAGCCAACCTACGACTCGTTATTTCCATCGCAGTTAAATACCAGGGGCACAATGTTCCACTCGAAGATTTGATTCAAGAAGGAAACATCGGACTGATTAAGGCAGCCAGCAAGTTTGACTATCAGAAGGGCTTTAAATTCAGCACATACGCAATTTGGTGGATTAAACAGGCGATTATGCGGACGCTTGACAATTTTTCCCGTTCCATTCGATTACCTTCTTACGTCGTCGCAAAAATGAACAAGTTCGATGCCGTCTACGCAGCGTTGTGTCAAGAACTACAACGCGAGCCGCGGCGCGATGAAATCGCAGACGCTTTAGATTTGACAGTGAAACAGGTTGAAGAAATTCTAACGTTTAACGCTGATACCATCTCAATGGATTTACCCCTGAGCGACGAACGGTCTGCTGCGACGTTAGGTGACTTAATCGAAGACCCAATTACGAGTGGAGAAGACGGTCCCATCGCAGAAATGATTAATAAGGACCTGACCGCCCAATTTCTCAAAAGACTCCCAGAGCGCGAACAAAGAGTCTTGAAAATGCGCTTCGGACTTGAGGACGGGGAACGGAAAACACTCCGAGAAATCGGTGTTGCTTTGCAGGTTACCCGCGAACGCGTCCGTCAACTGGAAATAGATGCAATCAAACGCTTGTGTGCTCTTTATGATGAGATGGGCGAATTTCGGTCAAAACCTCAATATCGAGCCGCATAACACCCCGCATGGAAGGCAATTATGAAGAATTTATTGAAGAAGATCAAAGGAACTGAAACCCCTTTACTGACAGTCACAGAAGCCGCACAAGAGAAGATTCAGGCGGTGATAGAAACGGAAGAGGTTGAAGTTGAAGGACTTCGCATCAGTATTCAAGGCAAAACAGCCACCGCTTTCCAATATAGTCTTGGCTTAGCGACGGAAGCACAAGCCGATGACATTGTTATCGCGTGTGAGCATTTCAATGTACTCGTTGACGCCGACAGCGCGCCTGACCTTGAAGGGGCTGTGATTGATTATGTCGATGACCTGAATTCGAGTGGATTCAACATTGAGAACCCAAACACACCCACGTGGGATAATCCAAAAGCACAAGAGGTCCAGAAGCTGATTGACGAACGGATTAATCCAGCTGTAGCGGCACACGGTGGGCAGATAGAACTCCTGAACGTCGAGGACGATGCTATTTACATTCACATGGGTGGGGGTTGTCAAGGCTGTGGCATGGCAAATGTTACCCTCAAACACGGTATTGAGGCGATGATTCAAGAGGTCTTTCCTGAGATTAAGCACGTGATTGACACGACCGATCACGCTGCTGGAGATAACCCGTATTATTCCGAAGGTAGGTAATAACAGACATGACGGGCGGATGGTAACATCCGCCCGTTCTTTTTTTAACCCGATACAACGTGTGCCCCCACGTTGTTCGCATACGTAACAAAACAGGAACCTCCCTCCGGAAGTGTTTTGAGGAAGGCTTCGGTGTCCCGCTTTAACCCGTCAATATTGTCACCTACCACGCAGATTGCCGATCCCCAACTGCTAACGCCCGCCCCGAACGCGCCACACTCGCGTAAGAAATCAAGCGTCAATTGAAGTTCGGTGCCTTGTGCGTCAATTTCCACTTTTTTCCACCCAAACGTTTGAATTTGATTTAAGGCTTTGCCGAAAGAGGACATATCTCCTTCGACCAGGGCAGGGAGTACTTGCATCAACAGGATGTGTGAAAGTTTCTGTGCCACCCATTCGGGTTGTGGACAGAGCGTTTGAAACAACTCGATCTCTTTGTCACCATAAATCCGAGAACAGTTCGGCATGACAATGAGTAACGGCACTTCTGGGAATGAATAACGGAGTAAGACCGGGGGGGGTGAAATATCGCCAAGCGCAGAAGAAGGCAGGAACGATGCCTTCTGTTCTGGAAAACGATGGCCGCCATCAACAATGAAACCCCCTGTTTGAAATGCGGCAATACCAATACCTGACGTGCCACCGCGTCCGACAACTTTTGCTAATTCTTGCACATCTAACCCAAGTTCGTATAGCAGATTAACTGCCTGGGCAATGCCCAGAGAAAGTTGCGTTCCAGACCCGAATCCGCAGTGCATCGGGATTTCAGAGTGAAATGTTAATTTAATGCCGGGAAACCGATAGTTGTCTTGCAGCCGCTTCAGGACCGTAGCCGTCCGATCACGATATACAGAAGAGGGGAGATGAATGCCGGTTGCCTGTTCAGCAACAATTTGGAAATTGGGCTTAGCAATTGCGAGACCGAACCCGCCATCAACCCGTCCCAACACACCGTTCAAATCAAGCAGAGAAAAGTGTAACCGGGACGGAGTGGTAATTTTGACGTGGTGCATAGTTGTGTCGGATCTGTGCGGACTTTCCGTAGATTAGCCAATATCCTCGCCATTATCCCCATTGCGTCTGACATCTCGCTCGATTAAACCGTCACGAATGTGGAGGACGCGTTTGGCATGTTCAGCGACTTCAGGTTCGTGTGTGACCATGATGATGGTATTCCCCTCATCGTTCAAACGGTTGAAAATCGCCATAATTTCGGTGCCAGAACGGGTATCCAGGTTACCTGTCGGTTCATCAGCAAAGATCATTGAGGGTCTATTAACTAAAGCCCGTGCGATCGCCACACGCTGAATTTGGCCACCAGACAATTCTGTTGACTTGTGATCGACGCGGTCGGCTAAACCGACTGCCTCCAAAGATTCAAATGCGCGCCGTTTGCGCTCTTTTCTGCCCAAACCCGAGTAAATCAGCGGTAATTCGACATTGTTGAGAGCACTCGTTCGGGGCAGCAGATTAAATGACTGAAACACAAAACCGATCTTTTTATTCCGAATGTCAGCCAGCCGATTATCGGAAAGGCGTCCTACCTCTTCACCTTCAAGGAAATAATCACCCGATGTCGGTGTTGCGAGACACCCCAGAATATCCATCATCGTTGATTTCCCTGAACCGGAGGGTCCCATAATCGCAATAAATTCGCCTTGTGTTACAGTGAAGGTTACGCCTCGCAAGGCATGGACCTGCACATCGCCCATTTGATAGACTTTCGTCAAATCTCGCACATCTATTAACACAGCGTCTCCTCCTTAATCTTGTGAAGGTAAAGCGATAAACATAGAACTTACGTAATTCCTTGGTAGGTGCGGTTTGAAACCGCACCTACCGCGTGGTAAATATCCATCATTCTGTGATTTTTCGTAAGTCCTGAAACGAAAATTACAACTTAGGTTGACTTATTTGTCCTCTTCTTCCTCGAGGGAATCTTCTTGTCCTTTTGTCAGTTCTTGCATAGAAGGCACGAAAACGCGGTCGCCTTCCTTCAAACCTCCAGTGATTTGAAAGTGGGTGTTATTGCGTTGTCCGATGGTAATATGCGTTTTGACACCTTTTTGTTCTTTGTTATCCTTGTTGGATTCACCCGTATCTAACATAACAAAATACTGCCGCTCGCTACTGACTTCGGCTTCTATATCGGAGAGCACATTTTGTTCAGAGATAACAATGGAGATCTCTGTTGGGCCGTTCTTCAAGCCTTTCTGCGACCCTTCGAGTAAGATTTCAAGATTACCACGCGTTGCCTCTGGCGCAATCTCGCCGACGCGTCCATCAAACTCGTTCCCGATCAAATTCCGGATTTTAAGTGTTTGATTCTCCTGAAATTGTCCAAGATCCGTGGGATTCACCTTCGCCTTAACAGTAAAAACCTTTGGACTCAGCACAGCGGGTATTGGCAGTTGAAGGATATCGGATTCTTCAAACACAATGATGTCAACATCCGCAGACATGCCGGGTAGGAGTTCGGGTGGCGAACCGATAACCTCTACATCTACCTCGAAAGTGATGACAGAGCTCTGATTTTGGGGACCCCGAGGGGTCGCACTCGGTGAAATCTCGCTGACCCGCCCCGGAAAGACACGTCCCGGATAACTATCAACGCTGATTTCAGCGCGTTGATCTTCCTTTATTTTCCCGATTTCTACCTGATTTATCTGGGTTCTGACGATCATCTGATCGAGGTCAGCAATGCGCATGATGGCGTCGCCACGGGAAAAAGCGGAACGCCCCGAAGTAATGATTTCACCCTCTTCGACGGTGAGGCGCGTAACCGTGCCAGCTATAGGTGCTATGACTGTCGTCCATTCGTAGCGCTCTTGTTGAGACTCCAGTTGGCTTTGTGCCTGAAGCAAACTCGCCGCCGCACCGACTTTCGCATGTCTGGTGAGTTCCTTCTCTTCTTCAGTCGTTTCCTCTAATTGACGAAGGCGTGTGCGAGCGTTCTCCAACTCCGCTTCCAATTGCTTTTTCCGTGCCTCTTCCGATTCTTTAAGGGTCAGAACATTCTTTTTATTTAGCTCAAGGGTGGATTCTCGACTCGAAATCGCTTCTTTCCGGACATTGATGTTTTCTTCTTGGGACTTAATGGTTTCCTCCTGGGATTCCACCTCTTTTTGTGCGTTTTCATATTGCGACGTCGCCCCAGCGAGTTGATTTTGTGATTCCTCTAATGTGCGTTTTGAAACTAAGTTTTTATCAAACAGTTCTTGATTTCGATTGTACTCGGACTCCGCTGTGTTGAGGGCTACCTTCGCCGATCCAACACTCGTTTTCGCCCGATCCAGCATTAAATTTGCCTGTGATAACGCGATCTCAGCCTGTTTTAAACCGATCTGATCGCGGTTGAGGTCAATCTGTGTTGTTGCGACCTGTGTTTCTGCTTCGGTCAGCCGTTGCTGTGTTGTTGCGACAAATGAATCTAAGGTTGCCTGTGCGACGGCAACAGAGTTGTGGGCTTGAGCGAGACTGCTCTCTTGTTGTTTTTCGGTAATTTGAATTTGGAGTTCTGCCTGTTGAAGTTGGGCTTTTCGAGCGTCTCGATTTGCCGCAGCTTGTTTCCGTTGTTCCAGAATTTGCTCATCATCAATTCGAAGCAACGGGTCCCCCAGTTCAACTTTGTCGCCTTCATCGATGAAAATCTCAATGATTTCACCTTCAACGTTCGAGCGGACATCCACTTCAAGGAAGGAACGCAGATTTCCAGACTCACGGACCCGAACGAGAAATTCGCCACGCCGCACGATTTCCTGTTTTTCCTCAGTTTCCTTCTTACTTTGACCAAAACTGAAGTCCATCCGAGTCGCACCAATTGCCCCAACAGCGATGACAACTAAGGCAATGACGCCGATGATAATCCACTTTTTCCGGTTTTTCATGGCTACTGTAAGACTCCCATTGCATCCTGTAAGCGGGTTTGTGTGATTTTGTAATCGTAGAACGTATTCACCTCATCCGTCAACGCCTGCGCGTAGCTGGTTTGGGCATCAAGGAGTTCCAGCAAGATGGCTTTGTCAACATCAAAACGTCCTTGAATCACGTCCAAACTGAGCCGAGCGTTTACAACCTGTGTTTTGGAAATATCCACAGCGGCTTCACTGCGCTTAAGATTGAGATACGTTTGCCGGACATCTAACGCGACGGAACGTTCTAAGTCGCTTGCGTTTTCACGCGTTTGTTCTAATTGCATCGCTAACTCTTTGACGCGATTTCCCAAGATCCCACCGTCAAAAAACGTGAAATTGAGTGAGACACCTGCGCTCCAACTGCGGAAGTCAGAGAAATTCTCACGTTCACGGAGGTAATCGTCAAGGTTAACGTTGTAGTCAACATCCGCATTCAGACGGGGCCAGCGCTGTAATTTCGCCAGCGTTAACGCCCATTCTTGTGATCTCAATTGCGATTCGGTTTCTTTAAATTCTGGACGATTGTCAAGTGCTATCTGGATAGCTTCCTCGACGGGTATCTCTATTCTTTCAATGGTCCCACGTTGTTGATATAACTGATACGACTCATCTGCCGCAACGGTAATCAGAACACCCGGGTCTAAACCGAGGAGACGCGGTAACCTGGCTTTTGCAACTTGAAGTAAATTTTGGTTATTTAGCAGCGTTAACCTATTATTTCCCTCTCGCACCTCTGCAGTCGCTATATCTGCTGGAATGAGTGAACCTGCCTCTACAAAATCCTTAGTGCGTTGCGTGTTCTCTTGTGCTCTCGCCAAATTTTGCTCACTCACTTCAACCAATGCCTGATACTGAAGGACATCATAGTAGGCTTCCGTGATCTGCAAAATTAGACTCTGTTTGATCCCCTCATTGCGGCTCACAGTGGCGTTCAGTGATTCTTTTGCTTGTGCGAACCCACCCTCGCGTTGCCCATTGTCCCAAATTGTGTATTGTGCACCCAATCCTAAATTGTAGTTTTCGGGTTCAAAGCCGAAGTCGATTCGGTCAGAAAAATCGTAAGCACCCGTTGAAAAAATACGTGGAAAATAGTCAGCGCGTGCAGTGTTTACCCGAAGTTCCTGGATGGCAAGATTCAAGCGCGCATTTCGCATACTTGTTGATTTTTCTAAGCCGACTTGGATACATTGTTCGAGTGTCAAAGCTTGGGTTAGGTCGACTTCGGTGGCAGGTTCCTGAGCACTCAGAGAAAAAACGACTGCAAACTGAACAGCGAGAATGAATTTTAAGAGCAAACTTCGGAAACCTGAACGGTGTGTTTCTTTAAACTTTGACAAAACAGTGAACATAGCTTTCCCGTGAATCATTAACGTCTCCTTGTCCGTTTCAACATTCGTAGGCGTGCTTCCCGGGGGACGCCTGATGTCGGTTTTAACACTTTACTAACAGGAAGTTTTGGGAACCCATGCGTTTCGCCAAAACCGTATTATAAATTGCAGCATCTCTGTGAGCCTCTCCAATTTTGCCCAACCCTTCTGCTGCGAATCCATGCGCGGAATTTCTAACAGTCGGACTTTAAGACAAAACAGGCTCCAAAATTTTATAACATTTAAATTTTAACTTTCAAGGCACGCCAAAAAGATGTGTTTATAACATTTTGACGCAGTTTCTTGATAAAAGTTTAGACATTTTAACCCCTAAAGAGGTTCTTTTTTCTTGCAATTATCCAGAATTCCTGTTAAACTATTACCAAATTAGAGGTGCTAAAATACCTACTTCGGACGGAAAACATGTCAAGGCAGAAAATTATTTTTATTCCCATTTCCATTTGTGTCGCATTGGCTATTTTCGTGTCTACACCCGGACTTTCGGCTGGTTCCAACGCGTATTGGCTAATTGTGGACGCAACACCCGAGGCGCGGGCACATGAAGTTGTCAACACACTGATTGAACTCCTAACGACCCGCGGGAAAGTACCGAGTGAGCAGATTCACCATGTGGAAGGTGACAGTGCTACCTCTGAAGAGATCCATGCTATGCTTCAGGAAATTGGGAGACAAACAACCGTTCAGGATACTCTGTTTTTTCTGTATCACGGGCGGGTTACCAAGCCGAGAGGCATGAACGCCATGCATCTGCTGACATCGGGAGATGAACAGGGTATCCAAGATGCCACCCTCAATGACTGGTTCAGGGAGACAGGCACAAAGGACACCGTTGTTATTATTGATGGTTACACAGAGGATAGGAACCTAAACGCCTACTACGCCAACCGTGAGACGCTTGGTGCTGCTGCGCTCAACTCGATTCAATCGGCAGAAAGAGCAAACGCAACAGTCCTCCTTCAGCAATTCTACGATACGCTTACTGTGAATACAACCGATACAAACGACAATCGGCAACTCAGTATTATAGAAAGCTACGAATTGTTGCGAACCCATCCCGAGTTCATGGACGGAATTCTGGCACCAACGGGTGATGTCGAAATGGCACTCCTCAAACTCAGTCCTGCGCTTAAGATTGCAACATTTCCCGAAGGCGCGGATATTTCCATCAACGATGTAGAGGTTGGCAGCACACCCAAACTCATCACAGAAAATCTGCAACAAGGCACTTCCACTGTAACCGTGAAGAAAGCGGGATACGTCATTCCACCGCCTAAAACCGTTGAACTGCAATTAGAACTTGGAGAATCCGCCCATGTTGCTTGGGCACTTGAGCCTATTGCTATTCATGGAACCGTTATAGGCGTTTCGGATGAATCACCTGCCGATGCTGTTGTTTGGATTGATGGAACCACGCATCAACAAGTCGTGGAAGCGGATGGGATCTACCGTTTTGATGAATGGAAAAATTCGGATGTATTGCCTCTTGGTGAAACTTACGCCCTCTATGTGAAACAGGGCGACCTGAATTACGGTTTGGCAACTTTCACATTTGACGGCTATACCGATATAGCACAACCCTTGCAGCTTGTGAAGCGAACGTGGTTTGAAGTGGCACAAATTGAGTTCGACAGGCATAACCATCAAGGGGCTGTCACTGCGTTTCAGAACGGGATTGAACGCACAAGCGATTTCCCACAAATGTCCCCCGATTTAACAGTCTTACTTCTCAGTTCCTTCGCTGACGCCGTAGAGAAACAAGACGTTCAGGATGTCACCTACCTCGTCGTTACAGCGAAACTTGCTGACCAGCACGGTCAGCCCGAGCTTGCCAAAAAGTATTGGGAAGAGGTCAAAGTAAAAGCAGAAAAGGGGAGTTCCGCCGCTAAACTCGCAAGCCAGCGACTCTGGCAGCTGAATCGTGGACGCTATCTCTTGAATATCGGCTTGATTGTGTTGCTGGTCGTTCTATTGGCATCAGGGGCATGGACGTTCTTTAGATTCCGAAAATCCAAGCGCGCCGTCTCGGAATCTTAAAATCACAAATGGGTGGGCAGGGTGTAACTTCGCCGCTCTACCGTCCAAACGTTACACATCCCCTTAGGTGCGTGCTTGCAAACGCGCAAGTTGCTCCCGGAGGCGTTCAACTTCTTCCTCGGCTTTCTGTCGTGCGCGGGCTTCTTGTTCCGCGCGTGTGGCGTGCTGCTCCTCCAAGGTTTGGAGCCACTGCTCGCTGACCGGGTCGTAAACCCTTAAACGCCCATCTTGTGTATGGAAATCTAAGTCGAGGACATCTGAATGAATCTCGCCATCAACCCCCGGTGGAATCGGCACATAAACACCATCTACCAACTGAAATCCCATCAGGGGCGACGGTAGATAGAGTGCCTCGGCATCGTAGAGGAGATAGTTGGGTATGTTAAGCCCTGCGTAGGTTTCCATCTTGTCTGTGAGATCGTTTTGATAAGTCGTTTTGCTTGAAAACTCCATGACGAAATCGGGTGCCTTCCCTTCCTCCCATACCTTGTAAGTGTGGCGCAACTTTTGCCCTATGCCAAAAGAAACGAGGACATCCGGGGCAACGACTGCACGCGGGTTTCCCTCCACGTAATAGGTCAGAATATCCCCCGAAACATAGACATCGGGCTTTTGAGCGAAATGGGCTTTCAGGGTCTGCAAAAGCCAGATAAGGATTTCAAGATGGAGGTCGCTGGCTGCTATAGGTTTACCGTCGGTATCAGGATAAATGTCTGTTGCGTCTGTGGGCGTGTGAGGAATATTGAGCCGATTTGTGTAAGTATTCATCGGTGTTTCTCCTTTGCCGTGGGACAGGTGAAAAAATATTGTAACGTCTAATACTTGCGGGAACATGTGTAGAAGAATCGTCCCTTCACTATATGCATTACACCTCTGTTTGTAGGAGGTTGTCAACCTTCTTTGTAAGGCTATTTTCAGTGAAAAGTTCTTCCAATACGACCGTCGCATACCCACCCGCAGGCAGTGTAAAACTGAGACGAACTCCCCCACCATCGACAGCAGACACCGCGTGCAATTGCATCGGCATCCGTAGCGGTCTACGCGTCCCCGGTAAACGGATACCGACTACCTTACGGAAGGCTTCAAATCGAACCGCTTCATCTGCCAGGAGCGATGTCTCCAGCGCGAGCACGTCGCCAGTTGGCAGACGCATCTTATATCCGAAAATCGGACCGGAAGGACTAATTTTAAAGGCATCTGCGCGCGGTTGCTCAACGGTGGCATCCGTGACGAGAAAAGGGGCACCGTTCTCGTGTTTTATAGCAATATCTCCACCAAGCAGTGTGCCCAAACACGGGGTTCGCATTTCTAAGACGCGGTTAAACAGGAACGCCTGATACGCCGACAAAAACAACTTACGCAGCCGATGTGGAATACACAGGACGGCTTTTTCCGGGGACTTCTTCGCTAATTCCCGTTGCAGACGGCGTGCGGTATCATCGACCTGTAGTGCGTCATCCGTGAGCATGTAACGCACCACTGCATCCCAATCCGCCTTTACGAATGCCTTGCCAATCAGGTGTGAATCGTTTTTATTTCCAAATCGTTGTGCCCCAAAGCGATTCGGCACACCTTCAGTTGCCAACCGCTGCATCGTCGATTCAATGAGAGGTAGGGCATCGTGCGGAATATCACGGAGGGTTATCTGAAACCGATTGCCCCGAAGGTGTCCTACCCGTAATTTATGGGGATGCCGTTCCGCCCAAAGCACTTCGATATCCGGTTGTGCAATGCTCAAAACCCGCGCCGGTAACACCCCTTCCACGGATAGCACTTGTGTCGTGACTGCGTTCTTATCCTTCAAACCCGCGTAACCAAACTGCTGACTGCGGATCTGTAAATCGCGTGCAATTCGGTTGATCGCCGCCAAGGTGCTGAGATTCCGTTTCCGAATCGCGAAAAAGGTATGCGTTCCTGTCCCGGCAGGTTCGTAGAGCGGTAGTTCCTCGACAATAAAATCTTCAGGTGCTTTAATCATTTTTTAATTTTACCTTGCGGATAAGTTTCGTCATCTGTTATTGGAGCGTTTTTGATCTTGCGTCGCACTCCATTTTATTCCGTGCTTAGTTTTTGATGTTATGAACTTTGATGGTTCCTTAGTCTCCAGGCTATTATAGTTATCATCAGCCTATTTGTCAAACATGTAGAAAACGGGAATACCTCTTTCCTCTTTTTTACAGAGGACTTACGCAGACAGGCGATTAAAATTTGACTGCGTTCGCGCAATTCTGGTAAACTTTACATGTTAGGACGCTAATTTATGCTAAATATAGTAGATTTTAGGATAACTTTTTGAAACCACACCATAGGCGTCAATTTAGTGTGTAGTCCCGTAGGTTGGGTAGAGCGAATCAGCAAAGGCAATACGCACACCCAAGCACACCTCAATACTATACACCGACATATAACTTCAAAAATGGAGCGAAACCCAACTTTGTATGCCAAAATGTTCGCAAGCGTCAGCAGGGATCGTTGGGTTTCACTCTCTATCTTTGGGCGGGTAGGCACTTGGGCAGGTGAAGTATTGTTCTTGAAGGGAGGGTCTCCTGGTCCTATCCGCTCTACCCCGCCGAATGCCACACGCGCATTCGGCGTTGATTCCCTACAAGGAATGAGATCCTTAAATTAACACCTATGGTGCGGTTAGAAACCGCACCTACCCGCGGAGAAGCCCCTTTAGGTTAAACATAACCCAAAGCGTCTCTTCAAACCTGGGGTCCCACCCGTTACTGGGAAGGGAGGACGGGGTGTTATGTCTATAGAAATCGGACCTTCAAGGAGCTGCACCCCGTAAGGGTGCTATGTGTATAAAATGAAAAGCCTATCATTGCTAACGCTGCTCTGCCTCATCGTAACCGGCATCACAGGTTGTAGCGACACTGAAAATCCGCTTGAACCCGCAGACCTGACGGAAAACACCCAAACCGGTATCTTCGCCGAAGCAAAACACATCGAATTCGTCCCTGCTGCGCCCACCGCACCACAGACACCCGTCCCTCCCGGCACACCCTTTGTCAAAGACGTCAGCTACTACAGCGACTGGCAGCTTATGTCTGCCTCAGAAATAGACGTAGATGCTATCCACCTTTCAAGCAACAGGATAGACGAGAACCAACCGATCGGTTCCATCGTCGGCACGTTTAGGGTTCCCGTCGGCAAACGTCTATCATACAGTGTTATAGAGGGCAACAGAGACTTCACCGTCGTCGATGGCACGAAGTTAGTGACAAAGCGCGTCTTCAACCATGAAGTGCAATGGGGTTACGAGATAACCGTGCGGGAAACCGACAGAGAGACGAATGAAAGTCTGGAGAAACCTTACACCATCTTCATCAACGATCTAAACGAGGCACCGACAGACCTACGCCTTACGAATAATACCTTTTCCAGATCGGACGGTATCGGCACGAAGATAGGACGCCTCGTCATTACAGATGAGGACAGACAGGACGAGGAGCATCGAGTTAGGATTACACAAGGCGGTGCGTATGTAGGGTATGACGACGGCTATTTGCGCGTCCTACAATTGTTTGACCGAGCGACGAAAGAGATAGCCGTTGAGGTGACAGACCCAGCAGGTTTGGTATACACAGAGACCTTCGAGGTAACAATGGAAGAGAGACCTACACAGCCATCAGAACCCAGTGAACCTACGCCTTCATCACAAGACGATGAACCTCCAGAATCTGATCCACCTCAACGGCACAACCCTGGTGGACCGGATCACGGCAATTGGGGCGGCGGAGATGATTAGGATATGTTTGTAGTGTTGCCCTTCACGCGCCTTGAGAGCGGCGATAAATCGCCTCTCTACGAACCCTTCTTATCACAATTTTAGGTTCGGTCTAAGCCATAGATTTCTATAGACATATCGCGCCTCATGAAGATTAACAAATAAATTGGATAATTACATATTTTGCCTATGAAGCAAAGATCGCGAGCACAGCTCGCTCCTACAGAAAGAACTGGACTCTGGCATTACCCGTTTAAATTCTTAATATTCATCTGGCGTGAGGAGATGCCTTATTTGTCAAGTGGTCTCCTTGCTCCAGCGGAGCAACATGTCTATAGAATATTTAGACGCTTAACCGAGCAACCGAACGAAGTGTTTAGACACTACAAACTAAACCTGTGCCGTAATCAATTCGGACGACGCATCTGGTGGATTTTGGACAGGTCGTGTAAATAAGGGCTGTGGAACAACCTCTCCCGCTGCCTGCAGTCCTTCAATATGAAACTCGATGGCTTCGGCGATCAATGTGCGCACTTCTTCCAACGTTTCACCCACAACACCGCATCCTGGGAGATCCGGGGCATAAGCACTATAATTGTTCTCACCTTTTTCAAAAATAACGACGTATTCCATAAGATTTCTCTCTCAATACTTCATAGTAGGTATCTCAGGACTATTTAGTTTTCGGTTCCGATATTGGTTTTGGTTGACAGATGTTAACCTTTGGACGCAAGATCGCGAGCGCGGGGAAACACCCAAGCAAAAACACTCGCTCCTACAGAGGAAGTCTATTCAGATAGATAAAGTAAATATGTAAAACTAAATGACCCTGGTAGGTATCTATCGAATGTCTGCGAATGACTTATAAGCCTATGTTGAATGCCTTCTGTAATTATAGCACCCACCAACATCAAACACAAGTATAAAATATCTAATTATAGGGTCATTCAATTGTAGGTTTTTCGGTGTTTTCGCCAAGATATCGCGAGCACAGCTCGCTCCTACAGGGAATTCTTGGGAACCGAAAACCCAAAATTTCGGAAAATTGAATAGCCCTGATGTAATTACCCAATTTACGTATTAAACCTCATCTGGCGTGAGGAGGTCCCTTATTTGTCAAGAGGGTTCTTTGCTCCAGCGGAGCAACATGTCTATAGAAAAATGAACTGACCTCCAATCGCACTCCAGCGGAGTGCTATGTGCCTAAAGTTAAAAATCCTTGCCACAGGTGCTTAATTGTGGTATACTTAAAAGTGAAGCACCAAAAAGGAGGGCAAGATGGCTTACATAATTTGCGAACCGTGTGTCGATGTAATGGACACAGCGTGTGTCGATGTCTGTCCGGTCGATTGTATACACACCACCGAAGGCGAAAACCAACTTTATATTAACCCGGACGAATGTATCGACTGCGCGGCATGCGAACCCGCATGTCCGGTTGACGCGATCTCCATGCAAAGTGATGTCCCCAGCGAATGGGAACCGTTTATTGAGATAAACCGTAAATTTTTTGAGACCTTCGTTAAACCGGAGACGACGGACGAAGGTGCTGGTGACACCGGAAAAACCGCACAAGGGAAGCAACAAGGCATCCCGGAAGAATTTGCGCAAATACCCGAGGTCCCAGCCGCAAGACTTCGCGCACCCTACAACGTCTTAACACTGCTCGCACAACCGCTGCTCGGCGCCTTTTCAGCGAAGTTTAAAACACGGCTTGAGGAGATGGCTGGCAATCCTGTTGTCTTTAGTTCTGCGGTATCCACAGGGATCAATAGCCTCATCAACTTGACGCTCTATCCGTTGATCCTTTTCTTCGTTGGGCTCAAAGGACAAAGTGCGAACCTTTTTACGAGTGAAGGTAACCTGATGATTTTCTTGGGGATTATCATCGCTATTGTTGAAGGCATCTACCGCTTTAAAGACGAGTTCAATTCCGCAGTGGAACAACCGCGCTACGGGGCGGCTTTCTATGGATGGTTCCCATCCCTCATCGCAACCCCACTGCTCAGTGGCTGGCGTTCAGCACTCACCGTTCAGCGAGAAGAAGAACGCAAAACAGTCCCCGGATCCGTTCTCACAAATGGTGAGATCTATTCTGACGACCTACGTGAGCGTTACAGACGCTACGGTATGGTAAATCGCGTTACAGAACTGACGGATCACTACGAGGTCGAGATCGAATTTCCGAGATGGGTCCCGAATTCCGTCGCCAAAGAAGAGAATGAACTCCCTGATAGAATGCCGGATTATGCCTATGAAATCCAACTCAGTTCACCCTATCTCCCCGGTGAACCCCCCGCACCTGAAAGTATTTTAACGGTTCAGACGCAATTGGAGGATCCGAGGTTTGCCGATGTTGTCGGTCGCACCAGTTCATTCCCGAACGGTTTCACGAACATCATGCCGATCTCAGGGCAGCCAGAAGATTTTCAGGCAACCTATCGGAATAAAGTCTTGACGATTATCGTCTCCAAAAGCGGCACCTGTGAATCCCTCGGACTTGAACCAACAGCGCATTATGCCAAACTGAAGGGATAGCGAAGTTTCAAGTTATGAGCCATGATTGATAAAGAAACGCTTGTCGAGTGGGATAAGCGTTACCTCTGGCATCCGTTCACACAAATGCAGGACTGGCTGGCGGAAGAGCCTGTCATCATTGAAAGGGGTGAAGGATGCTACCTCATCGATATCGCCGGAAATCGGTATATTGATGGCATCGCTTCCATGTGGACAAACGTCCATGGGCATAATCACCCAGCGCTGAACACCGCACTCAAAGCGCAGATTGACAAGATCGCACACGCCACACTGCTTGGATACAGCAACGTCCCCGCGATTCAGCTCGCACAAAAACTCGTAGAACTCACACCCGCGGGATTAAACAAGGTATTTTACTCCGACAATGGTTCAACCGCGGTCGAAGTCGCCTTGAAGATAGCGTATCAGTATTGGCAACACAAAGAAGAACCGCAACGGGAACTGTTTATCCATTTTGATAATGCCTACCACGGAGACACGATAGGTGCGATGAGTGTCGGGGGTATCGATAGTTTCCACACGACCTTTGCATCCCTCCTTTTCAAAGGTATCCGTGTGTCCGCTTCTGAAGTCTATCGACCTTCGGACGCGAATGGAGCTGCAATTAAAACGCGTTGGCTCAATGCCGTGGAACGCGCGTGCTCTGAACATGAAGGGCAAATTGCGGGTATTATTTTAGAACCTCTCATTCAAGGCGCCGGTGGTATGCTGCTCGCACCGAACGGGTTCTTAAAGGAACTCGCCGCATGCGCGAAACGGTGGAAAACCCTTCTTATCGTTGACGAAGTGATGACTGGGTTCGGACGCACGGGTAAAATGTGGGCATGCGAACACGAGGACGTTACACCCGACCTCTTCTGTATGGCAAAAGGACTTGCAGGCGGTTATCTCCCACTCGCGGCGACGTTAACCACCGACGAAATCTATAACGCCTTCCTCGGTGAATACCGAGACCTCAAGACCTTCTTCCACGGACACACCTTCACCGGAAACCCATTGGCGTGCGCAGTCGCCTTAGAAAATATCGCTATTTTCGAGCGTGAAGATCTCCTGTCCCGACTCCAACCGACGCTTGAACACTTCAAAAATCGGCTTCAAGAATTCTATGCACTGCCACACGTCTGGGATGTCCGCGTCTGCGGTTTTACCGCCGGTGTAGAATTAATGAAAAACCCGGACACCGACACACCTTATCCCTTTGAAGAGAAGGTAGGTATCCGAGTTTGCAAAGAGGCACTCACCCGTGGCGCGATCCTTCGACCGCTCGTGAATACCATCGTGCTGATGCCTCCGCTACAAATTTCGATTTCAGAATTAGACACTTTATTGGATATCGTTCGGACCGCAATCGATATTGTTACAAACGACGCCAGCCACTGAAAAACGTTTGGACAAAAAAATAGGGCGGGTTTAAAACCCGCCCTGAAACGAAAATCGGTTAGAAACTTGTCCGACCGACAGCCGTGTTTTGTGCCCTATCTGTCACTTGAATGATAATCGTGTGTGCCCCTTCGGAGAGTTCACCCGTTTCGAGGAGAAGCTGCTCCTTTTTGGAATCGAAGATCCCATCGTCAGGGAAGATAACCTTCCAGTGTTCATCACTGTCAATCTTATAGACGGCTTTCTGGATAGGTGTGGTCATATCCGTAACGGCACAGGCAATTTTGTAGGTGCTGCCACCATTCGCAGTGACTTGAATGTCCCCGATAGCGGGCTGTGTATTGTCCACCTCAACCGGCATACTCACTTTCTCAGCGGATTTTGCCCATCCAACCGGATTGCTAAGTTTGTCAGTTGCCACGACCTTTAAGGTATATTGTCCATCTGGAACGGTGGTGACATCCCATTCATAGGTCGCTTTGGTCAATTCCTTTTTGAGGAGTCGCCAGTTGCTCTCGTCAGTCGCTTTGTAGTAGAGCGTATACTGCAACGTATCGGCATTTGCATCTTCAACTTTCCAACTCACCTTCCATTTTTTAGAAGACGCGTCGCCTGAATTGCCGGATCCGCCGCTATCGCCACCGCGTGGCCCTGGAGGCGCTAAACTGCTGCCAGAAGCGCGCCGTCCTCTTTCTTGGTTCCCACCACTACCGTCATTTACCTCAATACTGGTAAAGCGTGGCTCAACATTCGTCTGCACGGAGGCGAGGGTAACCTTCTTCAAAACAGGGGTCTGCGCCGTGTCGCTGGTTGTGAGTTTCGCACGCCACTGGATATACTGACCATCTCCATTCGGAATCTGAGAGCCTTCCGCTGTCGTGAGTGCATCAGACCAGTCGCTCCAAGTGTCATCGGGTTTTTTCGTATTACCCGCACGGGTTGAGAAAGCAATCGCGGTTTCCTCTCCCATTTCACCCTCCCAAGAGAGTTTCCCCCAGCGAGACAAACTTTTCGTGTCGTGCACTTCAGATTCAAGGGTGCCCTCTTTAACGTAGGTGGCGGTGAGATTAAAAAGTTTACCGGGATTACCCGTCGCGAGGAGCGTTTTGGTATCGCCATCTCCTTTTTTCTGATGTATGGCGACGACTTGGTTCGCCGAGCATTTGCCGAGTTCCACAGCGTCCCCACTCGTCGGGTTGACGCGATAGAGTTTTCCGTCATCTCCAGTGCCTACCAGAATTTGCGAGTCGCTTTCGAGAACGATAGCCAAGATAAGCGGTTCGGGTGAATTCCAAATGGAGACAGCCGTGCCATCGGGACGAATTTTATAGATACTGGACTTGTTTTCTTGCGGCGCGCTACCTCCTGGAGGCGGAGGACCGGAAGGGGTTGGCGGTCCACTGGAACCCCCGCGGCGTCCCCGTGACGGTTCAGCCGGTTGGGACGTAACGACTGCTGCATAGAGGTTGCCTTGGGTATCCATTTCAAGGGCACGGACCTCTTTCTCTTTGGCTTGATAGATAACTTTCGCAGTGCCATCGTCCGTGATATGGTAAATAATGCCGTTGTCGCTGCTGCCGGCATAGAAACCGTTTTCGTGGAGAAGGAACGTCATGATATTCTTTTCTTCGGCATCAAACAGGACGCTGGATTCGCCATCTGGTGTAATTTTGTAAATTTTACCGTCAGTCCCCGTTGCGGCATAGAGATTCCCAGCCGCATCAAATTTCAACGCCCAGACATATTTGTCCCCTTTGTTGAGAAGGGTTGTCGGCGGTGTTGTCGCATCAGTGATTTTATAAATCAATCCATCGGGTCCAGTGCCAGCGTAGAGTGCATTGTCGGGTCCAATCGCGAGGCTGTAAATCGTAACTTCGGGTGAATTGTAATAGAGCTCAGCGGTGTCGCCATCGGCAGCAATTTTATAGATTTTCCCTTCGTTCCCCGTCCCGGCATACAGATTCCCCGCTGAATCTTCCACAAGTGCCCAGACTTGGGTCTCTTTCAGTTTCGTAAAGGCATCAATTTGTGGAGATAACATCACATCTCCGGTACTTGTCAGGGAAAGGTTTTTAGGTTTACCTGCCTCAAAATCCGCACGGTTTTTTTGCTCCCATAAAGATGTATTCACTGCGGATGCGAGGCTTGTGTAAATAAAGATGGCTAAAATAAGACTCCAAAAGGAGATGACACGTCGCATTGAAAATATCCTCCTGTAAAACGATAAAATCTGAAAACTGTTATTCCGCGTTTTTGTCCACGACGAACCGCATCATGCCGCTTCCATAAACTACATAGTCTGTTGGCATTTTATCAATGTGTAGCGTGGTGCCCATCGTATATCCGCTATTGCCAATCTGCTTTGCGGTATTCATGACTGACATGACGGAAGGCGGTAGATGTGCGAATTCTTCACCTTGGACAGTGAGTCCCGGTTCAGGCACGAAGAGTTCCATAATAATTTCCGAGTTATTTTCACCCCGTTGCAACAACTCGACTAATTGATTGATGTTCCTGTGCCGAAAGTTTAGGGGTGCCCGGTTACGCTGCCAAGATTCGTGAAAACTGGCATTGGTGGCGAGAAGCGTGACAAGCCCTTCTGGGACGTCTTTAGGAATCGTGATTGTCCCAGTTTGCACGATAGGATTTTCAAAATAGGGCTGCAACGTAATTTCCACTTCAACAGTATCTCCGGGTCGATAGCGGAGTTTATCCATCCGAAGGCTTTGAATCCGTGCCGTTCGCCGTTTATCCTCTATGCTCACATCAATGGTGACACCTTCGACCGGAACGCTCGTATACTGGTTGAGGGCTAACTGCAACATCGGCATCATGAGCGTCTGCATAACCCCAAACCCGGGGGACCCTCTGGAAGAATATATATTCTTATAGACTAATTCGCGGTTTTTGAGGTCGGGATGTTCTTTCAGCGTGATAGTTGCTTCCATATTGAGGGTGTAGTTCCCCATATAAAACTCAAGTGTGTCCATGAGCATCCATGCCGCCATCCCTGTATAAATCGGAGAGAAACTCCGATGCCGAATCACTTCGTAGGACCTCCGATGTCGCTTACTATCGGCGGTCTGCACATTGACATTTACAGGAATATAACTCGGGTGTTTTCCGATGATACCCGCAATCGCAGGATCCCGATCTTGCACTAAGGTTCCGATGGGCTGCGTCGGTGATGCTATTTTGGAGGAGCGGGAACGGCTTGGAAGGATAAAATGCACATACCCACCAGAAAGCGGGATATTGACGTTACCCTCTGCAGATGCAGAATGTCCATAAGCGAGGAGTTCATTACCATCTACGTAAGTGATTGTCCCATAACCAAAAAATGAAACATCACCCCGGACAAATTCCGTCCCAATCATCTGTCCTTCTTCAACCGGCGATTCCTTAACGGGACCTCCACCGCCTGATGCTTGGACTGGGGTAAAATTGAGTTTATCAAACATCGGCTTGATAAATCGTATGGCCTCTGAATTAAGTGTTGGAAGTGTGACAGGAATAGATAATTGCGCGGATCTCATTTGGGAAGGCATATCGGTAACACTGTCCAGCCACATTTCGTCAAAAGCACGCGGCACCTGTGCAACTTGACCATCGCGAAGCAGAGACTGCCCGGCATCCAATCCATATTGATGTATCGCTGCGGAAGCATCGAGGTTAAAGAGTTGAGCACCTTCGTAACTTAAATTGGGTTCCATCCCACGCTGTGCGACTTTCACCATCAATTCAAAGGGGGTTACCCCAAAACCGTTGGCATGTTCTCGTTGGTTAAAATAACCGAGAGAAAGCGCCCCCATGAGTCGTCCGTCAATGTATATTGGGCTACCACTCATACCGCCGGCAACACCCGTGCGTTTAAAGTTGTCGCTCAATCCCTTCATCCATACAACATGCCATCCTGGGATAAAGTTGTGTTCAACACTGACAACTTCACATTCAAATTCCTCCACCGTTGTTCCGAAAAATATAGTGTAACCTTTCCCTTTCATGCCCTTTTTCACTTCGGACAACGGCATAAATTTTTCAGCATCCCACTCAATCTGCGCATAACTCTGATATGTAGCCAAGCAGCATATCACAAGCGCGCAAAGCAAACTCTTTTTCACGACATCTACTCCTCTCTGAACCGTTGAAAATCTGTTTATGTTAAGTCCAGTCAAAACATAATAATGCATTATACCAAACAACTGACGCGATGTCAACCTGAATTGGGAAAAATGTTAAAATCCGAAGACGAACAACCCCTGATTTTCACTTGTTTTTTTTCTCATTCAGTGTTATTCTAAATAAAACACTTTAGGAGTCGCACGCATAGCATGCCAAATACCGCTTGCATCCTTTCAATCGACCAAGGGACAACAGGCACGACAGCCCTTCTCGTTGATGTGCAGGGCAACATCATCGCACAGGGATACCAAGAATTCACACAACACTATCCGCAGCCGGGGTGGGTAGAACACGATCCGGAGGAAATCTGGAACGCCACGCTACAAGCAATAGACGCACTTTTCGCAAAAGAAAATGCCCTGAATATTGTTGCTATCGGAATTGCAAACCAACGCGAAACCACAATTGTTTGGGACAGGGAAACCGGAAAACCGATTTATCCTGCTATTGTCTGGCAGTGCCGTCGCACTGCAGATACATGCGCCCGCCTTGAAAAACAGGGCGTTGCTGAAGAGATTCAGGCAAAGACGGGTCTCGTCCTCGATGCTTACTTTTCTGGAACAAAGGTGGCGTGGATCCTGGATCACGTCAGTGGGGCTCGGGAACGTGCAGAACGCGGTGAACTCGCCTTCGGCACTGTAGATACGTGGCTCCTTTGGAAATTAACGGATGGGGCGGTCCATAGAACCGATTACACAAATGCCTCACGGACCCTGCTCTTTAATATCAACACACTCTCATGGGACGAAACCCTTCTGAAAATCTTGAACGTCCCTAAAGCGATTTTACCGGAAGTCTGTCCTTCTGCGAGTAACTTCGGCACAGCGAGTTTTTACCGAAATTTTTGGCTTGAAACCTTCGGAAAAAATATATCTCTGGATGGGATTCCAATCACCGGAATCGCAGGGGATCAGCAAGCTGCGCTCTTCGGTCAATTGTGCCTCAAACCCGGTATGGCGAAAAATACCTACGGCACCGGTTGTTTTCTCATGCTCAATACAGGCACTGAAAAAGTGTCAACAAAAACTGGACTCCTGACAACACTCGCCTGTAGTTTAGACGAAACCCCCGTTTACGCGTTGGAGGGAAGTGTATTTGTCGCGGGTGCTGCCGTCCAATGGCTTCGGGACGGTATCTCAATTATTGAGAGTGCGTCGGAAACGGAGGAAATGGCTACCCGTATACCGGATGCCGGGGGAGTCTTTGTAGTTCCTGCGTTTACCGGACTCGGTGCCCCCTATTGGGATCCCGATGCGCGGGGTGCGATCCTCGGTTTAACGCGCGGGAGTACCCGTGACCAAATCGTCCGTGCCACATTGGAATCAATTGCGTATCAATCCGCGGATGTCGTTGTCGCAATGTCGACCGACGCAGGGATGACCCTGGATCAATTAAGGGTTGACGGGGGTGCAGCCGCCAACAACTTCCTCATGCAGTTCCAAGCGGATATCTTAGGAATGAATGTAGAACGTCCAGCACAAATAGAATCGACAGGCTTGGGTGCCACGTATCTGGCGGGGATCACAGCGGGTGTGTGGCGTGATGTTGAAGAACTTGAAGTAAATAGAAGTGCGCAAGCCAAACATGAGGGGTCCGCTTTTAAGGCGCGCCGCTTCTCCCCACAAATAGACGCAACGCAACGCAACGAAAAACTCGCGCAGTGGAAAAAGGCAGTGCAACGAGTGATGAGTTAAAATGCGACTCCAATGGAAGTACTCCCTTGTTATTAATTTCTGTGTCATCGCAATCCTCGTGGCGTTTTACTTTTTCGATAGCATCCGTGTCCGAAATGAGATGAATGCCCTTCACGCTTTGGGGGCAGAACGGGGTGCTGAACTGAGGGAAATCGCTGAAAACACGATTCTTGATGCTGTTGAGAGAGAAATCGAAACCGTAAGGGTCTTTGATGCACAGCGACTCGATCAAGTGCTGAATGAACTGAAGCGGGAACATCCGGATATGCAAAATGTGCTGAATATCCACGTCTCCTTAAATGATACCCGGATTCGTTCCAGTTTACTCGCCGGTGAAGATACCGGTGACATAAACCTTGATGCAGCGGATCTTGAGCAAATTGAGACAAAGGGCGCGACGATACACGCGATTGAAGGACAAAACGCAACCGCTATTGTTATTAAATACATCGCTGTTTTGACGGGACCAAAGCCGATTGCGTTAGAACCCCGCGATTTCGCTTATGAACCCATACTTGATGCCGGGACACTCCCGTATGAGGTCTGGTTGAAAGCCTTTGGTGAAGATGTCTATGTGCCGGACGATCCAGTGACAACTCAGGAGAAAGGTAAACACTGGCGAATGACGGATCAGGAAAAAGGCGATCTGTATGAGTTATGGAAGCAAGGGGAGACCCTGTGGATTCAAAAAGCACTCACTGGCTACATACAAGTCCTTTTCGATGTGCCTTATATTGACAAGTCGATTCGCTCCTCGCTGTTGATGCACGCAATATTGATCGTGATTGTCGGTGCGCTACTCGTCATTCTGATCGATCTCACGACAAATCACCTAATTATGAAGCCTTTAGAGCGAATGACTCGGATTATTCAAAGCGCGGAGGATGGGGATTTATCACTTCAAGAGACGTATTCATCGGATGAAATCGGGAGAGCCACCTACAATCTCGCAAGGATGTTGTGGCAATTACGGGACTCTCATTCAAAACGGATTACCGCTTTAGGACAATTTGCCGCGGGGGTGGCACACGAAATTCGGAATCCACTTAATTCAATTGGGATGACGGCGCAGTACCTAAAATCTGTTTTTTCGCAACAGAAAGTGAGCCAAGACGATATCGAAGAGGCGAAAGAACTCTTAGAGATCGTCGACCAAAAAATAACGGAACTGAAGCAGACCTCCGAGCAGTTTCTCACGTTGAATCGACCGAGAAGGTTGAATGTAGAACCGGTAAACCTCAACACGCTTGTGGAACAAGTTTTATCTGAGTTCGCACTCATTGCTGAGGAAGCCAAGGTGCAAGTCATCAAAAATTATGATGAAAATCTACCGGATGTCCAGATGGACGCTGCCCTAATGCGACAGACCCTTTTCAACTTCGTGCAAAACAGTATCCAAGCGATGCCGAAAGGCGGTAGCATCTATATGACCACCTTTTTGGAGCAGATAGATCCGAACACAAGAGACGTAGTGATTGAGATCAGAGATACCGGCATAGGCATCCCAGAGGAAATACAGGAACAGATTTACGATGCGTATTTTACAACCAAAGACGCAACGGGTGGCATAGGACTCGGTCTCGCGGTTTCGCACCAAATTATCACGGCACATAAAGGCAAAATCGAAGTCCGAAGTAAAATGGGAATGGGGACGGCTTTTAAAATCAGTTTACCGCTGGATGTGGACGAACTGCCATAAATTCCCAGATTAGATGAGGAGAACCAAAGCGATGGCATCAATACTGATTGTAGACGACGACCACGCACAACTGACAATTTTACAGCGTATTTTGAAACGCGAAGGGTATACAGTTGAAATCGTTGGAGACAGCAAAGCCGCTCTGGGTAGCTTAGAAAAACAGATGTTTGACCTCGTTATCAGTGATATGTGGATGTCCTCCCGATTTGAGGGAAGGGACCTCCTTCGGGAGATAAAGCGGACCGATCCAGACCTACCCGTGCTTATCATGACAGCGTTTGCGGAACTCAACGATGCCGTGAATCTTGTCGCACACGAGGGGGCGTTTTACTATCTTGAGAAACCGATTCAAATTGAGGTGCTGAAACGGGAAGTGAAACACGCCCTGCAAACCCGCGGCGCGCTCCGAAGCATCGAAGCAGAAAACGATGACACAACACCAGAAATTCAGATTGATGAAATCGTGGGTGATAGTGAAAAAATGCAGGAACTTTTCAAAAACATGACTCGGATTTTGCACCGGGGTGTTACGCAAGTCCTCATCACAGGCGAAACGGGTTCTGGAAAAAGTCTCATCGCGCGTGCCCTTCACAAGCACGGTCCCCGAAAAAACAAACCCTTCATCTCGATTAACTGTGGGGCAATCCCTGATACCCTCATTGAAAGTGAATTGTTTGGACATGAAAAGGGGGCGTTTACAGACGCATCACATCAAAAGAAGGGGCTTTTTGAGGTGGCAAACGAAGGGGTCCTCTTTCTCGATGAGATCGGGGATCTGCCGATCCAAACACAGAGTAAATTATTGCACGTCTTAGAGGAACGGGAGATACGGCGAATCGGCGGGACTCGGAACATTAAAGTGGATGTCTGTGTGGTCGCTGCAACGAACAAAAATCTCGTCCAAGAGGTCCGAAACAGTGCGTTTCGCGAAGACCTCTATTTTCGTCTCAACGTGATCCCGCTCCATGTCCCACCCCTTCGAGAGCATCCAGAGGACATTCCGTTGCTCGTGAATTTCCTCATCCAGAAGTTCAGCAGTGAATACATAGAGGCACTCCCCAAACAGGTTACACCCCAGGCAATGTCTATGCTCAGGCGGTATCACTGGCCCGGTAACATCCGACAATTAGAAAATTATCTGCGTCGTATTTTTGTGCTTTCAGAAAATGAAGTGATTGATAAAGATGAATTGCCCCCGGAGATTTTAGACACGTCGCTTCCAGCCACCGACGTTGAATTTGACATTCCTGAGGAAGGGGTTTCGCTTGATGAAATTATCAAGGAATACGTGTGTAGTGCGTTAGCAAAAAGCAATGGCACACAGATTCAAGCGGCAAAACTCTTGGGGATTTCGCGACGTAAACTTCAGCACCGGATGCAGAAATACGGTCTTCAAAGCCAAGACTTCAAAAGTTTTTAAGCTGTTGAATCTGAGCAGCGTTCCCTGTGCAAGCCTATAGAGGCTTGCAGGACAATGTTACACGCTGGTTTTCAGTTAAGTCAAGAATCTACTTCAGATTGAAAAAAGGGGGACTAACTTCGCCGAGAACCATTGCGTAATGAAATTATGCCTTAAATGGCATAATTTGTCTTTGCTTTACATTTGGAGCAATGCCCAGATTTAATAGTTAAAAAGTAGTTAAAAAATTAATACCGCGGCATGTGTGGGTCTATTTCCCGTGCCCACCGATCGATACCCCCGATCAAGCTCTTCACCGATTTGAAACCGAGCTGTTGCAAAAGAAAAGCTGCGTCGAGGCTGCGCATACCCCAGTGACAATAAACCACGACCTCTACCCCTGGGGTAATTTCGTGACAACGCCTTGGCAATTCACCAAAAGGAATCCATACAGCCCCTTCAAGATGAACCATCTGATACTCCCATTCTTCCCGAACATCCAATAAAACGAAGGGAGTGTCATTGCCCATCATGTCCTTCAGCTGATTCGGTGCAATAGCATACGCGTCCGTCTCTAACGGAAGAATCGCCTCCGCTACGCTGGGGGCCACTTTCGGCAATTTCCGATCTCGCAAATCTCCGAAATACCGTCGCCAGATTCTTTTTACTGCTTTTTGGATATGCTTGAACATTTTTAATAGGTATCGGTTATCAATTTTATAGTCAAAACCACAGGTGCCTATGCTCAGAATGTTACCGTAACCCCCAGTGTAGGGACAATCGGGAAGAGAGGCTCTTCTTCAATCGCGCATCCGATAACAGCGTCTGTTCCTTTAACATCGTCTGTCCCTTCATCGCGTAATTGACTAAAAGCATACTGGTCCAGATTGCTATGGTTATACAAGTTCAATATTTGAAAATACCAAGACAACTCCCAGCGTCGATACGGACTTCGCTTGGTAATCCGAAAATCCAGACTGTGGTAGGCGGGCATCCGTGCCGAGTGTATCTCACCAAACTGCCGATCACAGACAATACCCCCATCAGGTAACCGAACTTCCTTGTGAATGAGGGGGGTTCTCGGCTCACCTGTATAAAAACGCCAACTCAGATAGAGATACCACGTCGGTGCGAACTGATAATTGCTGCTAACAGCGAAAGAATGCCGCCGATCGTGCTGACGGAAGCGTTTTGTTCCATTCGCGATCTCTTCTGCGATCCCAAACGCATAGCCAAGTGTCCACGTCAAACGCTGTGAGACGACATGGGTCATGAACACATCAACGCCTCTCGCATCACCGGACTCAGGCGAATGAAAAACCTGATTCTGTCTGCCAAACTCACGAAGCCGTCCAACAAGATTATCAAAAGTATTGTAATAGCCTTCAACACGCACCAAGAAACTATCAACAGGGGTATATTCCACTCCGAGGATGTAATGCACGGCTTGCTCCGCACGTCCGACCGTTTCAATGCCATCTTCCACGGGAATCCCCATCAGGTGAACGGGTTGGTGATAAATACCCCAAGCCCCTCGCAAGACGAGACTTTTCGTTGGTTTCACGGCAAGTGCGACGCGTGGACCGACTTCATACCGCTGAATACCTTCCGCCCGGTAATGCTGGTAGAGGTAATGTCCCCCGACATTGAGCGCGAGTTTGGAATGGAGCTGCCATTCATCTTGAAGAAATAGATTGAATTCGCTCCCCTTATTGTCAATATTCGCGAGAATTGGTTTATAGACGTTTATCCCTGCCTGCCGTTCCTGAACATCATATTGATACTTCGCTGTCAACCAACGCCACGTAGCGCCACTGCGGAGGGTGTGTTTATCAAAAAGATTTGCGGTCAGTTCTGCTTTCGTGCCGAAGAACCCGAAATTGCGATTATCGACATCTTCTTTCCCCGTCATTCTATCCTGATTGGAGGTGCCAGCGAAAACGAAAAGGTCTGTCCAATATGAATCCCCAAACAGATGCCGCCACTTTGCCCAAGTTGTCGAATTGTCGTATCGGGAATCTAAATTGTTGTCTATATCGTCTACACGAATCCGGTTCGTATCCCAACCGTATAAACCGTTTAAGGTGACCGTATCTGTCGGTGTAACTTGATAGGTTAATTTACTATAGATGTCAGCGTATTGGGGTTTATAGTTCTCATCGATATCCATGAGCATGAGAATTAGATCAATATACCCACGGCGGGCGGATAGGAGCCAACTCCCTTTTTTTGAAAGGGGTCCCTCCAGCGTAGCGGTTGCGTTAATTAAGTCTACGCCAAAATTAGCAGAGAATTTCTCAGTATTTGGCGTCCTTGTCGTGATGTCAAAGACCCCGGACATCTTCTCGCCGTATTCCGCGGGAAATCCGCCTATCAATAAATTGGTGTTCTGAATGAGACCTAAACCTATCAGTGAGACTGCACCCCCGAAGTCTTGGAGGTGATAGGGGTTATAGAGTTCCATCCCATCTAATCTCACTGAAATATCGTCTTTCTCTCCGCCTCGCACACTGAACCGCGTGCTATAATCGCTTGAAGCCACTCCTGGAAAGATATGACCTGCGCGCATTACGTCGTTATCAATGAGTGGAAATCGTTCAATCTCCTGTTTAGAGAGGGAGATTTTCGCCGAGGCCCCATCGTAAATCGTAAAACGACCGGGCGTTACGACAATTTTCTCCAATTGCACAGGCGCAGCACCCTCCTCCGCAAGAGCAGTAAACGGACCTATCCCCACCAAAAACAGCGTGTAAAAAACCAAATACACTGTGATGGAGTGTCGGTCACAAGAGGGTGTTTTTGCTTGCGTGTTTTCCTTCGTTAAACGAAAACCTCTTAACTGAGAACCACTAAGACTGAACATGCAGTTGCACCTCAGAGGCGTAAATCTATCGGCTCTAATATATCAATTATAGCATACTTCGACAGATGTTGGCAATACTTTTGCTGGGTCACTTACCGCCATTTTTTTGAGAGTAGATTGTCGTTGATGTCGTCAGGTTTGTATGTGAGAAAGTCAGTTTCCAAGGGGCTCCGAAAAAAGTTTTTCTGTTTTCTTATTTTTATACCATTTTTCCTTGCTTTTTACACGTCTATTCTGTAAAATTAGTATCAGACCAAACTAACATTCCCGCAGGACTATGGGTATCCCATTATCTAATGCAAATTGGGTATGTTGGTTTGGTCACCAGGGATGCCCACTTTCCTTTTAAGAGGGTATCACCGGGACTTTATTATTTTTGAGTGAAGGCAGGGGTCCCTCATGGATACGGATCATGAAGGCACACGTGCGCGGCATCGGATAGGGGCATAAGGGGGTGTATCTATGTGGAAACTTGGATATACCGGATCATCGGTTTCTTTGTAGTGATTGTTTTTAGTTTAATGGCACTGGGAGCCATCCGTTACCTTATCTACCTGTTGGTAGGTAGGGAGTTTCTGGTAGATGTGCTTGTTAGGGGACTCTATCGAGGCTTGAAAAGGCTCTATCGCTATATTCGGAAGAACTGAAAAAAACTGAAATGTCTATTTATTTTTCGGGTTCACCATAAATGACCCTGTGGTTCTTATTTTCTGCTTGATTTATGTTCCAAAAACCTGTTAACATACACTTATGCCGAAACTCAATCTCAAACCCAACCATAAAGCAATCCGCGACTACTACACCACGCTGCAACAGTACGAAAAACACGCTATCATACACGAAGGCGCGGTCAGTTCACCCTTTGATACACTTCTGCAAACCTGTGCAAAACAGGTAAATGCTACGCTCGTTCCGCAATACACAATGCACACATCAAAAGGCAATCGCATTGTCATTGACGGTGTAATCCTCGACGAGTATGGACTTCCCTTTGCCTACTGGGAAGCGAAGGATATGGAGGATAATCTCTACAAATCTGTTTTAGAAAAACGGGATGCGGGCTATCCGCTGGATAACATTTTCTTCCAAAACCCACAGCACGGCATCCTCTATCAAAACGGAGAACAGGTTTTTGATGTAGACATTACCGATCCGACTCGCCTGATTACGGCACTCCAATACCTCTTTGCTGCGCCTCCTACTGCGCTTGCAAACTGGCACGCCGCCGTTGCTGAATTCAAAGAGAAGGTTCCCGCACTCGGCAGAAAAGCCGCAGAACTGATAGCCGAGCAGCACGAAACCAACCCGAGATTTGTCACGGCATTCACAAATTTCTACGAACAGTGCCGCGCCGCCATTAATCCGAACCTCTCTAAAGCCGCCGTTGAGGAGATGCTCATCCAACACCTGCTGACCGAACGCATATTCCGCACTGTCTTTAATAATCCCGACTTCACGCGTCGGAACACCATCGCACGCGAAATTGAAAACGTCATTGAAGTGCTCATCGGACAGACGTATAGTCGCGACGCTTTCCTTAAAGTGCTGAACCCATTCTATCTCGCCATTGAACAAGCAGCCCTGCTCTGTCAAGATTTCTCGCAGAAACAGCAATTTCTTAACACCATCTATGAGCAGTTTTTTCAGGGATTCTCCGTGGAGGTAGCGGACACACACGGCATCGTTTATACACCACAACCGATTGTTGATTTCATGGTGAAAAGCGTCGCACACATCTTGGAAACCGAATTTGACAGGTCGTTGTCGGATCCGGGTGTTCATATCATCGACCCCTTCGTCGGGACGGGCAACTTTATCGTCCGGCTCCTGCAGGACATCCAAGCAACAACGCTTGAAGATAAATACCGCAATGCCCTCTATTGCAACGAGATTCTGTTATTGCCCTACTACGTTGCGAGTCTGAACATTGAACATGAGTATTTCCAACGGACGGGGACATATCTACCCTTTGAAGGGATCGCCCTTGCAGACACATTTGAGTTGCTTGAGGAGCAACAGATACAACTCTTCACGCAAGAAAACACGGAACGGGTCGAAAGACAGAAGGGGGCGGATATGTTCGTCGTTATCGGTAATCCGCCTTACAACGTCGGACAGGTGAATGAGAACGACAACAACAAGAATCGACCGTATAAGAGGATAGCCAAGTTCGTGCGAGAGACATATTCGCAATACTCCAAGGCGACAAATAAAAACGCCCTCTCGGATCCGTATGTAAAGGCAATACTCTGGGCATCAAAACGCATTGGCGCGGAAGGCGTTGTTGCGTTTGTGACGAACAACGGTTTTCTCGACGGGATCGCGTTCGATGGGATGCGGAAACATCTTGCAGACGATTTCGATTCGATTTACATTTTAGATCTTGGAGGGAACGTTCGTAAAAATCCAAAGTTATCGGGGACAACCCACAACGTCTTTGGTATTCAGGTCGGGGTCAGTATCAATTTTTTCATTAAGAGAAGTGCAGTGAAGATGGATTCAAAACCCGTCGAAATCTTCTATGCATGTGTTGATGAATTTTGGCGGAAAGAAGAAAAATATCATTACCTCGACTCAAAACAGCATTATCAAAACGTTGAATGGCAGCAGGTAACACCTGACAACCGACACACATGGTTGACGGAAGGACTTCATTCTGAGTTTGATACCTTTATCCCGATGGGAACAAAGGAAGCAAAAGCCAGCAAACAGGCGGAAACCAATGTTATTTTCCACACATTCGGCATTGGCTTTCAAACGAGTAGAGATGCATGGCTCTATAATTTCGACAAAAATACCCTAATCCAAAACGTAAAGCGGATGAGCGATTTTTATAACACACAGGTGCTTAAATGGCGGGAATTACCACAAAATAAACAGGATGTTGATAGTTTTGTCGTATACGACGATGCGAAAATTAAATGGAGCTCAAGTCTAAAATCGAGATTGTTGCAAGGACAACTCGTAGAATATGCGGAATCAAAACTTCGAGTATCTCTCTATCGTCCGTTTACCAAAATGAATCTGTGTTCTGACAGCATTCTAAGCCATCGAACGTCTCTGTTCCCCCATATCTTTCCAACGCCTAGTACAGAAAAAGAGAATCGAGTCATTTGTGTCAGTGGACCAGGAAACGATATTTTCAGATGTCATATTACTAATCTAATTCCCGAGTCCAAATTTGCAAACTCCTCAAATGGTGGGCCCCAATGCTTCCCTTTCTACACCTACGACGAAGACGGCACAAATCGCCAAGAAAACATCACCGATTGGGCGTTGGCAGAATTTCAAACCTATTACGGTGACAACACCCTTACCAAGTGGGATATCTTCCACTATACTTACGCCCTCTTGCACCATCCCGACTACCGCGAAAAATATCAGGCGAACCTCAAGCGTGACTTGCCACATATCCCCTTTACTCAAGATTTCTGGGGTTTCGCGAAGGCTGGTGCAGCGTTAGCAGATCTCCACGTCAACTATGAATCCGTCCCGAAATATGAGAAACTGCAGCTGCAGGAAACATCGACTGTGCCGAGAATAGATTGGCAGGTAGAGAAAATGCGGTTTTCCAAGGATAAAACGCAGATTCATTACAACGACTACTTCACATTGGTAGGTATCCCACCGGAAGCGTTTGAGTATCGGTTAGGGAGTCGATCGGCAGTCGAGTGGATTGTAGATCAGTATCGCGTGAAGGTAGACAAACGGAGCGGTATTCGGAACGATCCCAACCGTTCGGATGCACCCCAGTATATTGTAGATTTGATCGGGCGTGTTATTACCGTCAGCCTCCGGACGATGGAGATTGTTAGGGAGTTGCCTCGGTTGTAGGTTTCTCTATATCTCCTCGCGTTTCACACGCATCAATAAAATCTCCTGTTTGCCATTCGGTCCGTTCGTTGGCAGTCTGTTCATAATGTGCCTTCATCTGTTCTGCTTGCTGTGATAGCAAAGTTTGCTGTTCTTCTACAGAAAGTTTCATCTAATTTTACGGATTGGAAACCCCCGAATTCATTCAGGGGAGGAAAATCCGCCCTCGTTTGTTAGGCCATAGCGTTTTTTGAAAAAACACTTGACAGTCTCAGCAAATTATGGTTTAATATATGTATCAAGTTGGCGGACATGTATAGCGTTACCGCTTGGTAACGTGTCCGCCTACCCACTATACAAGGGTTAAAGACTTGATACTTGATAACCATGAAACACACCTTTAAATATCGTGCGAAACCTACGAAAACAGAGGAGCAGTGGCTCTTTGCGGAGACGCGCCACCAGAAACAGTTGCAGAACTACATGCTCCAGATGCGGAATCAGATGTGGGACTATGGCAGCAAATCTGTGTCGATGTATGACCAGATCAACCATCTGAAGGACCTTCGCGCGACCACTTCTCACTATTCGGAACATCCGCAGGATATGCAAGTTTCCATGATCAAACGCGTCAACGCTGCATACGAGCATTTTCAACGCCGATGCAAAGAGGGCGCGAAGAAAAAGGGGTATCCGAAGTTCAAGCGTTCTGTCCGTTCGTTGACGTGGGAACTGCGAAAATATAAACGCAAGACAGGTGAACGTGTTCGTCAGAACCCTATCCGTGAAACAGGCACTCGGTATAACCGTTTGAAAGTGCCGAAACTCGGTGAAGTCAAGATCCGCCAGCACCGTCCGCTCAGTGGAGACCCGAAAGAGGTCACGTTGAAAAAGACGGCACGCGGCTGGTATGTCTTTATCGTTTGCGAAGTGTCTGATACGGTCCTTTGTGTTCCGAAATCTGCGTGTGGTGTAGACGTTGGCACACACGACTTTCTGACGACTTCTGACGGTGAAAAAGAGGAGAACCCTCGCTTTTATCGCCAAGCCGAACAGAAGTTGATACGCTTGCATCGCGACCTTTCGCGTAAGCAATACCGGAGTAAACGCTGGTATAAGGCGAAAGACGCTCTGGCAAAACAACACGATATTATAGCGTGTCAACGTCTTGATTTTATCGCCAAGACCGTCACCAAACTTTTTCACCACAAAGGATTTGATGCGGTTGTCGCTGAGAAACTCAAACCCAGCAATATGGTCAAAAACAGACACCTTGCCAAGTCTATTTCCGATGCGTCTTGGGGGATGTTCTTTGACTGGTGTCACTGGGTGGCAAAACGTGATGGCAAACATTTCCATCAGGTTCCACCACACCACACAAGTCAAACGTGTTCGGCGTGTTGTCAGAAATCGCCTGTGAAACTGAAGTTGTCTGAGCGTGTGTTCCATTGTAAATGGTGTGGTTTAAAACTCAACCGCGACCACAACGCGGCTTTGAACATTTTACACAGGGCGGCCTGCGCCCTTCGTGGAGAGGTATGGGATACCATCCTCTATGAAACGAGAAATCAGTTGCTACAACTGGCTTGTTGGAGCTAACGCTTTAGCAGGTCCCCGACTTCAGTCGGGGGTACTTGACAACCAGTTCAAGTAAGAGATGATACGCGAGGGGTAACTTGGTTTCCGGAAGTTTTTCGACTAACTGCTGAACTTGGGGGTATGTTATAGTTTCCATGTATCTCTCCTTGGTCTTCCTCATGATAGCGGAAATAATTGGGAAAAAATTAGTAGGATTGTATTTTAAGGTATGACGGAATTATACCATATTTGATCAGAATGGTCAAGAGAAAGGAAAAAATAAGGGGAGCCATTCAGCTCTCCCGAAATTTTTCTAAATCACCCAGCGGCTCTTGAAGATCAAAACACAAAAATCCGTGCAATCCGCGTAATCTGATAAATCCGCGATTCAGACAACGTGAAAATTTGACGCGTAAAAGGCTTGTATGCTAAACTATGCATCAAAATCTAATGCGATAGTGGAAAAATATGACAGAGGAAATTAAATCCGCCTTGACACGCGGCACTGCTTGTTTACTGGCACAACATAGTAAAGACGATAACTTTGAGGGACAACTCTCCTCAAGCACGTTTCCGACCTGTGCGTATGCTTGGATTGAGCTCATCCAAGGCAAAACCCCAGATCCGGCGCTCATTGAATGGTTTATCGCAAACCAGAAAGAAGATGGCGGATGGGGATTAGATACCGCAAATGTCTCAAATGCAGAAGCCACCCGATTTGTTCAATTAATACTGGAACAAACCCACCAGCGTTCACCCGATACCGACCTCCAAAAACTGCTAACATCTGTCCCGAAATTTGCTCCCCATCTCGCCTTGGTCAAACTGGCGTATGCCGCTTTTAATCGATTCGATTGGAACGAACTAACCTTGCCGGAAAATGCCCTCCCGCTCATGAAACTCGCGCGGCAACTCACGAAGATTCCGTTCCTTGGCAGTCGGTTGAAACCGCCGAGACACCGAGTGCCCCCTGTCGCGCTTTTCAACACACCCCTGTTCGATGCCCTCTTCATTGCTGAACGGCATACACTCGTGCCAGTCTTCATTATGATTGAACTGAACACGGCAAGACGTCCTGAAGTGATAACCGCGCTCGCCACATGGTTAAAAACGCATGTCCTCAGCGATGGGAGTTGGTTTCGAGTGAACTACATTACTGCCCTCTCTGTTTTGGCACTGATGGAGCTCCAAGAAAAATGGGAAGCCGATGAAGAGACCGCAGCGTTTATCGAACGCGGGATCGGTTGGCTCCAAACGACGCGGAATCCCGATGGCGGATGCCGAGAGGCATTGAACCTGAATGTATGGGACACAGCGTTGAGCACCATTACCCTCACAGAGGTATACGCGACACACAATGGATCGGGATCACACACCCAGCCTACAGATGAACTGACAGATAAAGTGAAACGCGCCGCGCAGTGGCTCGTCACCCATCAAAATGAAGACGGTGGATGGGCGTTTTCAGGATTAGGGGACAGCACACTTCCAAGCGATGCCGATGATACTGCGCTCGGAACCTTGGCACTGATTCGCTCACTTCTCGTGGGTGCCCCTATCAATCGTGAGGCTTTAGATGGATCGGTGCAGCGGGGCATCGCATGGTTAAAGACACAGCAAAGCCGCGATGGGAGTTGGAGTACATATCAACCTGGACAAGGCGATGTGGGTTGCGTGAGTATCACAGCACATGCCATTGAGGCACTCCTCGCGGTTGCTCAGAGCGATATTCCCGGTATACCCGATGTTCAGAGTGCGATGAACGCTGGAATCCACTATCTGCGGAAACAAATTCATCGAGATGGGTATTGGCGAGACCTCTGGTTAGCAAAAGATACGTATGGCACTGCCTGCGCTATCATAGCACTCGTCAAGGCTGGCGTGAAAAATGTCCCTGAAGTCCAGCGGGGTGTCGAATGGCTCGAACGTACCCAAAATGCGGATGGCGGATGGGGAGAAGATATGTTCGGGAATCCCACCGAAAGCACAGTGGAACAGACGGCTTGGAGCACGTATGCACTCCTGCTTGCGAATCCCGAAAAACCCGCCGCGGAACAGGGCATCGCGTTTCTGCTCAAACACCAGCGAGAAGACGGTTCCTGGCCCGAACGGTGCGTCGGTATCTATTGGGAGATCATCGGTGGCTATGCCGATCCGATTTATGCGTCCGTCTTTCCGATACTTGCTCTCAATCAACTATCACAAACAATGCCTTAGGTTCGCAAGGAAGTCGGGGTTCCAAACCCCTCCCACAATATCTGTTATTATCCCGATTCTGAACGAAGCAAAGATTCTGGGCAAAACACTCTCCCAACTTCAGCCTGAATTGGGACCTCACGAGCTAATCATCGCATGGTAAGGAAGTCGGGGTTCCAAACCCCTCCCACAATATCGGTCATTATCCCGATTCTGAACGAAGCAAAGATTCTGGGCAAAACACTCTCCCAACTTCAGCCTGAATTGGGACCTCATGAGCTGATCATCGTAGATGGTGGCAGCAGCGATAATTCTGTCTGTATTGCGGGGCAATACGGAGAGGTGCTAACATCGGCGCGTGGAAGGGCAAAGCAGCTGAACGCAGGCGCAGCGGCAGCAACAGGCGATATTCTGCTTTTCCTACATGCGGATGTCTGGCTCGAAACCGGGGCATTGGCGGCAGTCGAAGCCGCACTGTCGGCAGGTTACATCGGGGGTGGATTCCGTCAGAAGATCGATGGCAAATGTATCCTCTATCGTCTGATTGAAATCGCAGGGAACATCCGAGGCAGATACCTAAAGATATTTTATGGGGATAGCGGCATTTTTTTAGCACGCGCCACCTTTGAGAAAATCGGTGGTTTTCCAGATGTCCCGATTCTGGAAGAGATGGAGTTTTCAAAAGGATTGCGAAAACTCGGCAAAACAACGCTCATTGTTCCACACATCCATTTATCCGCCAGACGCTGGGAAGCAAAAGGTATCATCCGAACGACAGTGAACAACTGGCTGATAACATTCCTATATTTCCTGAAATTCTCACCAAAACTGCTCGCCAAACTCTATCGACATATCCGATAGGGCATAAAAAAGGACTTTCCAGTGCTACCGCAAACGGCACATCGGAAAGTCCTATAGAAAATGTCGGAATAACGCGTCGCTATCCCGACCCCCGTGTATGCGAAATTAGCGAACCTGTTTGATTGAACCCCAAGTTGTCGCTAACTTGTTTTTGGCTTCGACATTGAATTCCGCGTTGTCTGAAAGCCAATTGTTAATGAATTCAACGACGCCGATACCGCGGATATCGGGTTTGTCGGGCCATTCGGGTTTGGCGGACTGCCACATGGCGGCAATCATACCGGTGCCATCTTTACCTGATGATTTGCTGATAGCGACAGCCGGATCGGCGTTATTTTTGTCAGCCTCACCAAAGATGACGAGATCCCAATCTGTGCCTTTAAATTGCTCTACGTGCCATGGACGATCAGAGTTGAAAGCTTTCATCGATGGGATGAATTCTTTACCGAGATCCGTTGGTTTCATATTACCAACCCGATTCGCGAAAGTAAGTCCAGGAATGTCAAAGACATTCGCCGCACCTGAAGGACCGTTATTTGGGCTGCGGACACCGCCCTCGTAACTCATATAGAAGATCCAGTCGGCGACATTAATGACAATGTTGCCTTCTTCAATGAAGTTCTCTACATTCGAGCCATCGGCATCTTTGTTTGGGAACTCATACAGTCCGCTCGGACACGTCCCACACGCAAGGATGATGACATCCTGCTGTCCGTTACCGGTATGTTCAACAGTCCACTTCGCAAGTGGTGAAGCGTCACCCACTTCATCACCGTCTCCGAAATCCTCAATATTATCAAAGAGGGATTTGATCCCTGGGTCGTCTTTAATGACTTTAACGTTTTCTTGAACGGCTTTATCGGAAATCCAACCCGGGTTGGTGGGTCCTGAATAGAAAGCCAAATTGTTGGCTGAAACTACAGCCACAAAACTAAAGAGCGCCAATAGGGTTATACCCAAATAGACTTTTTTCATGATGTGCAATATCTCCTTTTGGTTGACATCAGTATGTGAATTGTTTTTGGAATGGCACGTTAAGGTGCCATTCCAGTGATTGTTAAACACGTTGTTAGAGACAGTTAGCGGTCAGATTTGATTTTACCCCAGACCGTCGCTATTTTGTCTTGGGCTTCTACTGGGGTTGCAATACTTCCGTTTTCCATCAGCCAGTTGGCGATAAATTCAATAACACCACTTGCACGTGGGTCATCACCATTCCAAACGGGTTGCGCTTTTTGCCACATAGCAGCGATGATGCCGCCATAAGTTGTATTAACAGCAACCGCTGGGTCGGCTGAATTGGGATCATTGTTTGAAACAGCAAAGGCGGTCACTTCCCAATCAGTGCCATCGAACTGTTCAAGGTGCCATGGGCGATCAGATTGGAACTCAACGAGTGACGGAAGGTATTTTTCGCCCATATCGGTGGGAACTGCGGGTCCACCCCTATTTCCGAAACTCAGTCCGGGGATGTCGAAGACGTTTGCGGCACCATCGGCACCGTTATTCGCGCTACGGGTTCCGCCTTCATAACTCATGTACAAAATCCAGTCCGCGACGTTGATAAAGACGTTCCCATCCTCGATGAATTTTTCGATATTGGAGTCGTCTGGGTCAGCGTTAGGGAATTGATAGATCGCACTCGGTGCGGTGCCGGACGCAGCAATAAAGACATCCTGCTGTCCGTTACCGGTGTGCGCTTGCATCCACTTACCCAACGGTGAATCATAGCCAACCTCGTCGCCATCTCCGTAGTTTTCGATGCTCTCAAAAATGGATTGCATCTGATCGTCATTCATAATCGCCTCAGCATTCGCGATGGCAGCGTCTTGCGAAATCCAGCCCGGATTCGTAGGACCTGAATAGATTGCCAAATCTGCCGCTGGCACACTTGCCAAAGCAAAGACGAAAAACGATAAACTGAGAATTGAAATTTGAAAAAATTGTTTCACGTTTACTTACCCCCTTTTTGGGTTAATTAAAACAGCAGTGTTTGCTGTTAACAGAATTTGCGATATATTTCCTGAAACTACGATGAACATATTTGTTTGCAACACCTTCGATACTAAAGTATACACCAAAATATGCCTCGCGGTAAACCTTTTTTGGGGTGCCAAGATTTAGCGTTACCTCCGTTACATCCAACAGACACGCTTTGTCTAAATCTGGGACGACTACTGTTTAAGTGCCGCCCACGTTACAGCGAGTTTCCCAGCGGGTTCAACAGCGAGGTTCACCTCGTTAGGTTTATCATAAAGGTAAACGTTGTCAACATAGTAGTGTTGCAGTTGATTGGTGTGAAAACCGAGGACCCCTTTCGGATGTAGATCCTTGGGGTCTGTCCATTCCGAAACCTTTTGGAACACTAATGCCCCTTGTTTTTTGGCGTAGAGTTGAAACGTGCTGCCCTTTCCAAGCAACCCGAGGGTGTACCACTCCTTGGTCTCGATCGGAAAGGGAAATTCGGCTCTGAAGTCACGATACTCATTCCAGGTGCCACGATCCTCTCCCTCCCGCTTGTACCAGCGGGCAGAGTTCGGGCGACCGAATCCATTCGCAGGCGTGATAATGAGTTGATAGAAATGTAAATCTTGGTTGGCGCGAAACAGAATCTCCATTTTACTCGGAAAATCATCATCGTTGAACAAATAGAAATCAAGACGGAGCCCAAAATTTTCAAATTCTATCACGCCGTATCCAAAATCCTCGGCACCGTTTCCGTCACCGGCGACGCGATGAATTTCCAGATGCTCGTTTTTGATTTTCCAAGATGCTTTCTGTCCCTTCCAGTATTTATCTTTCAGCTTACCTTTAAAGTCATCTGCTACAAGAAGTTCCGCATGACTCATCTGATATAAGAACAGCACCGAAATTAGCAAAGCAACGAAAATAGCGATTTTTCGCATAGCAGTCCTCCCTATGTAGATAAAATTTTTACTTTTGTTGTCCTTAATAATATGTTAATATTATAGACTGCCATCTGTCAAGGTTTTATTGCAAAAAAATTAGGAATTTGGACTGCCACCAGAAATTTAATTCTGGTTTGAACCCTGGAGAGATTTACTATGAAACGTTCACACATCCTTTGTGTTCTCAGCTTGATTCTGTTCTCCGTGGACATTTGCCCGATTTTGGCACAAGCACCTACAACCGCTAAAATAGCGTTTATGACAGCCCGCAATGGGAATCGGGATGTTTACCTAATGAACCCCGATGGGAGTAAGATGGAGCGAATTACTCGGCACCGCGCGATGGATGTCGGTCCCAAATGGTCGCCGACGGGTGAACAGATCCTTTTTGAATCCGATCGAGACCGGTTTCCGCTCAGTTGGGACCTATACCTGATGGATGCCGATGGCTCTAATGTTCGGCGAATTTTTGCCAAATCGGTGGATAGAAGATCTGCAGAATGGTCCCCCGATGGAGAACGGATTGCCTACACACGCTGGGAGCAAGGGAAAACTTTCATTTACATTGCTCCAATAGATGGGAAAAAAGAGGAGCGTATGGTCATTGGGAGTCAACCTTCATGGTCGCCGGACGGCACGGAGATAGCCTTTATTGAGGGCGGACCGCGAGATCCAAAGCGTATTAGTATCCTCAATGTGAAGACGGGAAAACATAAATTTTTCTTCCCACCCAAGGCACCTGACTGGGTCCGGCATGTCGCCTGGGCGCCAGCAGGAGACAAATTCGCGTTTTCTTGGAACAAAGTGCCCGGGAATTTTGATACAGAAACCATTTACATTGTGAATCGGGACGGCACGGGGGTTCGACAGGTCATTAACAAAGACGTTGGTCGCGCTGTGGAACCGAGTTGGTCACCCGCCGCTGACGCGCTGCTTTATCATGCTCTTGATAAAAACAGGGACCTACAAATGTTCAAAGTCTCTTTGGCGGACGGAGTTCCCATACAGCTCACGCCCCCAGGCTTCTGGCATTATGTCGGGGATTGGTTTGATCCGGCGTTTGCCTTACCTGTCTCACCCCAACCGCATCTGTTAGCAACTACGTGGAGCAGAATGAAAAAAAATACGTCGCCCGAATGATTTTCCAGTGCGGATGAAAGTCCAAAGTGAGTTGGGTGATATCTACTTTACCGCAATATTTAAAACACTCCTGTTTTGCCTCGCTATTTCTGTCAGGCCTACTTCTCTGGTGTCTCCGATGCCGGTTGGGCGCTCCCGTTATTCTGCCAGTTGTCCGCTTTCTCCTTGAGTTTCTCGATGTCCTCAGGATTCTTGATGTCTACAATGTGTGGCGTAATGATGATAACAATCTCAGCATCTTCAACAGCGGTTTCGGTGTTTTTGAAGAGCCTACCGATAAACGGAATGTCGCCTAAAATCGGAAGTTTGCTTTCTACCTGCTTCTGTTTCTTACGGATAATACCCCCGACGACAATCTGCTGACCGTCCTCAACATCAATATAAACACTGATGGAATTGTCATCGGTAATAGGGGCATTGAAGTCAGTAAATTCAATGAAATTGCTGGCACTGATGTTCTCAATATCCAATCCGATCGTCCGTTTGCCCTCCTCACCGACTTGCGATTTGGCGATATAAGGCGTGAGTGAGATATTGATGCCGACCGGTGGATCGATGAAATCGTAGTTGAAAAGCGGTTGGGAAACGGTGTCTCCCAAGATACTCGTCGTATCAACGCTCTGGAGATACGGGATGCGGCGACCACTGCTCCACGTGGCATTCCAACTATCACGGGTCAAAAGCGATGGTGTCGAAAGGGTTTGCACCTTGTTCTCACGCATCAAGGTGTGGAGGAGTGCCATATATTCTTTCGTTGCCAAACCGTAGTTAAACCCTGAAATTTCCTGTTCGAGACCGAGTTGTGTGTCGAGGGTTCCGATAAGGGGATTACCGGGTCGTGCGGACACACCGAAAATTTTGTTCTCTTGTGCCGTCAGTTCAATGCCGAGTTTGGTTGTCTCGTCAAGCGTCACTTCCAGGATCTGAATGTCAATCCAGACCTGACCGCGGACGAAGTCTAATTTCTGAATGAGTGCTTTGACTTGGGGGAGGTATCGCTGCTGTGTCGTGATAATTAGGGAGTTGGTGTCGGAATCCGCGAAGACAGTGACTTTACCGCGTAAGGAGTTAATATCTTGCTGTTCCTGTCTACCCCCAGACGCAAAGAAACGGCTGAAGCTAAAACCACCCCCATCTTCCTCTCCCGCCCAGACCTGTTCGAGTACCTCCTGGAGATGATCAGCACTCCCGTATTCAAGACGAATTGCTTCAGTAATCTCCTTTTGCCCTTCTGGCGTAGGAACATCCATGGAGTTAATAAATTCCGTGATGAGGTCAAAGTTGCGTTGCGTTGCGGTTGAGACGATGACGGCATTGAGTGTCGGATAAGGTTCGGCGGTGACGTTGCCAGCGAGTGAACCTTGCGTTTGATTGCGGTTGCGTTCAGCAAGGAAAAAGAAAAAGTTTCCGGTGTTTTGGGAGCTGCCTTGATAGACGTTATTGATGACAACGGCGACGTTCTCTGCATCGGCATACTTGAGTTTATACATGCGGGTGCCCCACTCTTGGTCCGGCATGTTGACATCGAGTCTTTTGATGAGCGCGTCAATGGTTTCAAAGTTTTGTGCACTCGTCGATATGAGAATGGCGTTAAGGCGTAAATCCGCGACGAGATGAACCTCGCCTTGGACCCCGAAACCGGTAGTGCTTTCAGTCGGTTCCCGATCCCTGCGTCGCCACCAGGGGAGTTCACTGTCTGACCCTGCGCTGCCGCCTTCAAAGAGGTCTTGTAGATTCGGCGCAAGCGTTTCGGCATCCGCGAACTTAAGAAAATAGAGTCTGATTTCTTCCTGTGTTTGCTCCTGGTCAAGTTCATTGATGACCTTCTCAATAATGGAGAAGTTGCGTGGGTCCGAGGAAACAACGACGACATTGATTCGGTCGTTATGCGAAACATTGACAGTGCCGACGATGCCTTGGGAGGTATCGATCCCCTGTTCGCGTTGATAGGTTCTCAATTTCGCGCGATCCCAAGGATCCAGTCTACGTCGATTATCGGGAGCATCACCCGTAAGTACCTCCTGTAGGGTTTGTGCGACATCTTCAGCGGTTGCGTATTTAAGGCGGAACGTGCGTATCTCAGTTGTGACGTTGGGGGCAATGTCGAGTTCCTTGATAATTTCTTGGAGGAAAACAAGGTTCGCCTCGGACGCTTTGAGCACGAGTGAATTCGAGTTGACATCGGCGATAATCTTGATTCTGCCTTGAAGGACTTCATAACCGGTGCCATCGGCTTTCATTTGCGCTGCGGCGGCTTTTGCCTGCGTTGCATCGCCACCGAGTCGACCGCGTTGTCCTTTACCCTCCTCACCGCCTTCACCCTCCTCTTGAAAGACGTTTGTGAGTGTCTGTGCCAACGGTTCGGCTTCGGCGTAAATGAGCGGCACAATGAGAATCTTTAAGGGGAAGCGTTCCCCCTCGTCTGCGATCTGAAGAATGGAAACAATACGGTGTATATTAGAAGCAACATCGGTGATAACGAGAGCATTCGTGGCGGAATCTGCGAAAATATTTGCCTGTTTATTGAGAAGCGGCTTGAGGCGATCTACCTGTTCAGATGCAACAACGGTATCTAATTGGATGATATAGGTTTGGATTTCGTCGGTCATATCCACCCGTTCAGGGTTCGGGGGGATGCTTTTAACGATGCCTTTTGTGGCTATCGCACGAGCGAAGGTCGTAACCAAGAGGGTACTATCGGTTTGGATGAGCGTGAGATCATATTGGGTGAGCACGGTTTTGATTTTCTCAATGACTTCTTCGATCGTTACATTGTTGAGATTAATTAGTGAGAATTTTTTATCTTTAATGTCTTCTTCGCTTGCAATGATCGTGAGGTCAGCCTCCCGCGAGAGCCATTCGAAGAGCCCGTTGAGTTCTTGACTTGTAAAGTTAAAGTCAAAACGGATTGCGCGCCCTTGCTCGTCGGTTTCGGCGACACGCATTGTGGGTTGCTGCTCTTGGGCATAGAGTTCAGCACCCCCAACGCTCAGCATCCCCAAACAAAATAGTAAAATAAATGACACTTTTCTTCTTGGCATAACATCCAATCCTTTATGATTTAATCACGATCTTTAATATCCAATTAAAAAGCCCGTTCAGAGCCAAGATAGGCACAGAATTAACCAAAAACCTGCCTCAAACGAAGTGGAGGGGTGTTTTTGCAATGTAATACAAGGAATGGATTTAGTCTATTCCCAGACTAAATCCGGTATTTCTGCGTATTGCTTGGGCGTTTCTTTAGCCCAAGGGCCCATAAATTAAAATATTCGAGCGATGAGGAGCATGTCCACATTCAAATTTGTCCCACCTTCAGCATTACGACCCCGTGCCACGGGACGTGCATTTGTTTGCTTATCGGCGGAGATCCGTAAATCGCGCACCGTGAGCCATTTAGCACCCGTCTCGATAAGGTGGTTCAAGTTAACGAGTTTCTCAAGATCTGTTTTGAATTTCATTTCGACTGTATAGTGTTCCGTTTGATATGTCAGCGGTGCCAACGCGAGTTGCTCTAAGAGTCGTGCGCGCTGTGCTTGTATCTCCTCAATGTATTTAACAAACGCATGTTGGAGTTCACCTATATTTACGAAATCCCCTGATTGCGCGAGAATATCCAAGAGGGCACTATTCCGCTGCAATTGGATTTCAACGGTAGCCGGCTTTGCACCGATACCGAAGATGCCGGGGGTAGCGGCGGTTTTGACCCTGTGGAGCTGCGTCTCAAAGAAATCCTGCCGCGAATCTGTCGCACCCCGAAGCTGCTGCGTTATCATGCTCTTGATAAATGACGCAAGTTTGATCCGAACAGGGGCGGGGATTACTTCTGGAAGTGAGGCGAATTTCCACGCCACCGCAGCATCCATTGAGTGCGTCGGTTTTGCTTTATCCGTGGGGTCCGTCTCCTTTGTTTCGGATTCCGTTCCAGCCATTAAATCGTCTTTTTCACTCGCTTTCGCATCTGTCTCGGATTCCGTTCCCGATAACCATGCATCCATTAGCATATTGAAGGTATCTTCCTCTGCCTGCTGTTCAGCCGCCTCAGTAAGCTCTATTCCTTCTGCCTCTATATGTTTGAGATAGAGATAGAGAACAAGGTTCCCTCGGTTCTGCACTGTCAACTTCTGTGTTTGTTTGGCGGTTCCGGGTTTCGTAAGGAGTTGATAATTCTGTTGAATACCCGCGCGTCTCACGAGCGCATCAATACGGGATCTAATAACAGTTTCCGGCAGCTCCGTATCAAAAAGTGTCTTTACACCCTGCGAATTTGTAGAGCCTTGCGGGTTCTCAGCGAGTGCCAATCCTGTCTCCTTGTAAATTTCGGATTCAATGGGCTTAAGCACTTCTGCGACCTGGACCAAATTTTGAGTCCGCAACAACTGTTCCCGTTTCGCTTGCGTGTCTTGATTCACAAATAAGCGATAAAAGGCGGGACCTACCTGCATGGCGAGCAAGATTAAAAGCAACCCACCCAAGATACCAAGCAAGATTCGGCTTCGTGGTGTTAATTGAAGATCCATTTTTTTAATTATTTGCTCCTGGGCATCGCTCCACTTCGTTTCACGATGGTTTCTGTTTAATGCTAACACGACAGGGGATCTGAACGCCCTTTTAAGCGTCTTTATCCGCAGATTCATCCTTTAGAGACGTATAAATATCATAAGGTTCGTTTATTCTGTTTTTTCGTCCATTTTGTTTTCAAAGGTCGCCTGCTTATGAGGGGCAATATAAGGTGCCATATTCGCTGCGGCATCAATGGGTGGTTCGGACAATGGATAGCGTTTTTTAGCAAATGTTTTCACAGCGGATGCTGTTAGATTACACCTGACCTGTACTTGGAAAATCTGTTTTCTATCTTGAGAAATCGTTGTGACTTCACCCGGACGGACATTGGTAAAAACCCCAGAATGGTCGAGTGCGCGTAAAAGCGTATTGATGGCGTTATGGGATGCACTTTCCAAATTGAAGGTAATACGTGCTGTTGTGGGTTCATGAAGGTTGGTAATATTGAAATTGGTCCATGCGACCTGTGTCCTATCCCTAAACATCTCGCTCAGCGCATACAAAATATCAAGTGGCGAGATATGATGCGCTAACATATCGGTGAGTGCCAATTCCTTCCCAAGTTGTCCCTTCGCAGCAGACATCGGTTGGGCGTAATACGCGAGTTGCGCTTCCACGGCTTCACTTCTATACTGTTGCGAGCGTTGAAGCATGTAGCCTCCGAAAAGGAGGCCACCGATGATCAAAATACTTAACCCAGCGGCGGCAAAGAGTTGACGCTGCCGTGTCGTTTGTGTGAGGGTCTCAACCGTCTCTTTCGGCAACAAAGAGATCGGGGCTGTTGACTGTAACGCGTTGAGTCCTACGCCTAAAGCGACAGCGAGGGTATCACCCCACGCATCAAGCGTAGCCTCTACTTCTGGACGCACGGGGCGGATGTCAATACCGGCATGTTGCTGAACGGCATGCAGTGGGTTCCAGAGCCGTGTTGAAATGTCGAGTTCTGTTTCACAAGTGGCGGCGAGGTCGGGAACGCGCGCACCGCCGCCGCACAAATAGAGTTCGGTTTCTGTCTCTGACAGGGCGGTATCCTGATATCCGTCAGTATTTACCTCTGTCCTATAATGTGTAGTGGCAGCAGTGATAGAACGTCGGAGTTCACCGATAAATTGAGTCGTCCAAGTATATGCCGGCATTTCGCTTGCCGAGATATTCCGCTTTTCCGCCGCTGTCGTTTCAATATCTACATTCAAAGTCCGACTCAGATGTTCAGACAGATGGTCACCACCGAAACGGAAACTTCGTGAAAACTGGAGTTTTCCATCCACCACGAAACAGAAGTCTGCTTGCTCGGCACCGATGTCAACAATAAATGTAGGTTTTGTGCAGCCGCTGCTTGCTGCGACCGCTGCTATGGCTATCATTGAGGGTGTAACTGCCGATACGGAAACACCAATCTGCTCAAGGAGATCCAAGTAGTTTGAAACTGACGTTCGCCGTGTGGATATCAATTCTACAGAAGAGGTCTCTGCGGTCTGTTGTATATCGTGATACGTAAAGATAGCCTCTTCAACGCGAAAAGGGAGTTCGGTTTCCGCGGCGATTGCGACAATACTTGCGAGTTGTTCATCCGTTGCAGCCGGTAAATTCGATAAGCGTTTGGTGTTCACTAAGGATCGAGGAAGGGCGAGAGCGACTTCTGTCTTATTTCGGTTAAACAGGGTCCCGAGAGCCTCCATAGGAGACCTGCGCCAGCGGATACCACCTTCCCCCGGTGGTCCCCCTAAAGCCTCCCAGAGATATTTCACCGATTCAGATACTCGCAGTCGATCTTCCTTATCTGGATAGGTCACGACGCTTGCATGCGTCAGCTGCACGGGGGCAGAAAAAGACTGTTCAAGTTGAACGATTTTCGCTGTGTGTGTGCCGATGTCTATTGCCACAACTCGGTTTTTAGACATATTTTTTACCAAAATTAAAAATCTAATCTTGTTGCCAATACTGGACGGTTATTTGATCGCCTGTCCGATCAATGATGCCGATGCAGCTCGAAACAACTTTGCCCGCGTGGTCAACCCCACTTGCCTCAATACGATACCCGTGTGAACGGTAGGTCACCCAATCGACAACCTCACGGAACGTCGCAAAGTCAATACCTTCTACTTGCGACAGTTGTGAAATGTTTGTGAACGGATTCCCTTTTATCTCATCTTCACTGAAACCCTGGAGCTGCGCGGCATCGGAGGTCTCCTCTTCACGGCGTTTAATGATCGCCTGTGCCTTTTCTGGATCCATCCCCGGTAGCAGTGCTAATATCTCGGGGGTTGCTGTATTTATGTTAATGAGACCTGGTCGTGTCTCTCCCTCTTTGAGTGTTATTTTATCAACAATGCCGATGAATTCCTGCTGCGTTAGCATCTTTACATCTTTGATCGCATCGATGTTCTGAAAAAGTCCTTGCCCTTCACGATGGCTGACGATACGTTCCGCAATACCTTGGTCAATCCCGTCTAAGGACGCTAAAGTTTCGACATCGGCAGTATTGATGTTTACCTTTCCACCTTCATCCTGTATTTCAGGTGTTCCTCCCTGTTCGGGAGCAATATTTCCTTCTTGGGTGTTGGTTCCCTCACCGGCTTTCGATTCATTTGCATCTTCCGTCGTCAATTGGTCCCGAATATTGTTGAAAAGTTCATCGGAAATCGCTTGGACATCCAAGAGTGCGGAAAATTTGTCAAAATCGCGTTGCTGGATGAGCGATTCCGCCTCGGCTTGTGTGAACACAGATTGGTTTTGCTGTGTATTGATTTCTGTCAGTTTCGCTGCCTCTGCTGTATTAATATCTACAAGCGGTTCCCCGTTTGGATCGGTGCTTGCATCCACTGAGTAGATAGTCGCCAAACCAACAAGTCCCGTTGGAATGGATGCTGTGGTGGCGAGGTCGCCTCGTCCCGACGGGTTGGGAGACCCGACCCCTACGGTTTCTTGTCGGGCACCATAGAGCAGTTCGGATGTCATGCCTTCGACCCGAGCGAGATCGCGAACCGTGCGATACGGTCGTCCTTCTACAATTTTGTTCGCAAGCACTTCAGTGTTTGCATCATCTGGGGACGCCCCGGCTTGTGCCAGCAAATTACTGACAAGCCCTACGTCGGCGACGTTGATATTAACTTTAGATGCCTCATCTATAACGATCACTTGGTAGTTTAAAAAATTGCCAAGCTGGATGCCGTCTTCCACCTGCCCTTGAATCGCTTCAGCCCAATTTTCGCCGAGTGAGTCAAACGGAGTTTCGTCACCACGCATAACAGCGAGCGTCCACTCGAAGCCTGCTCTTGCAGCATAGTGAAACTTTGACCGATCCAAGAAATTCCTTTGGGTTCTTTGCTCTATATGGATGGAATAGAGCAGCTGCGTCGCAAGAATAGACAGAATCGTGAGTATCCAGAGCGTTGAGACGAGAGATAAACCGCTCTGCTCCTTGTAGAATATGAAGAAATCCTGTTTTGTGAACTGCATTTCTAACTATAGACCTCTAAACTGCTCGCCTCTACAGAGATTTCACTCTTACGGGGTTGGGTTAAGTCTAAAATCTTTTTGAACCGAAACTTCAATGGAAACCACTGCGGAATGAAATTATGCCTGAAATGGCATAATTTGTCTTTGCTTTACATTTGGAGCGATGACCAGATTTAATAGTTTAAAAAGTACTTGCAGGAAGATACACCATCGTCGCTTGCGTCATACCCGTGGGTTGGTTCTGTGTTGTGGCTTGTTCTACATCAATGTTCAAAGGCACTTGTGCTTCGCCTTGGGCGGTTATGCGGACTTGCACAGCACTCGGAATACTTTCAGTATCGTCCCATGACGCGCGCCATACTTCCACCTCCCCATCGAAATACTGGAGATCGAAACTGAGAAGTCCGGCAACAAGGGGTGCGATATTGACATAAATCGGCTCACCATTTTCATCTGTCTCTGGAACCTCACCCGTCTGTAAGAGGGAACTGATAACAACTTCAGGATCGAGGGCTGTCGTTGTAACCCGAAAAAGAGTGAGTTCACCCCCTTGTTCCTCAGTTGTGTTCCCTGTGAGGGACGCTTGAAAGTTTGACGAACGCAAAAAGGATTCTCCGGGTAACGGTTCGGGTCCGACAAAGTAAGCCACACGCTGCACGTCACTTAAAAGGGGCACAGGTGTTTGCGCGGCGTTCTGAGCTTGGAAACTCGCAAGTTTCTCTATAAACGGATCTGGATCTGTCTCAACGAGTGTGACAAAACTGAGCATATCCCTTTCGCCTAATTGGCTTGGACCGTCTTGTGTATAAAGCCCAAGTTCGGGATCCTGCAGTGAGACTCGCATATTGCTGAGATCCGTCACAAGTCGGTCCATCGCGACCCGACATCTCTGGGCAGCTAATATTCGGGCTTCTGTCTGATGGTAAGCATCCACGGCTGTTTTGAAAGCAAAATACGCCGAACCCCCGATGACGACGAGGATACTGACTGCCATCAGCATCTCAATAAGGGTGAGACCACTTTCAGTTTTTAATGCTGTCTTGCGGATAAGGAATGTCATAAAAACCTTAAGAGTTAAAAAAACTCATCGACCGCCACCTGGCTGTTGCGTTTGTTGCTGCGGCATTTGCCGGTCTGCGATGTAGGTGCTCATAGACAGGGAACGTTCTCTGTTTCTATGTATCCATGTGACGGTTACTTGAACCCGACGGATGTTTTCAACGTCTTCAGAATCTATGTCCGCAACGACCGACCGCCACCGGTAGCGTGTATTTTCACCGAATTCGTCGGAGGTTTCACCAACATCTGGATACCCTTCCATCTCAATTTCTGCCATCCGATGTTTGAGAAGATAGAGCGCGGTGGTCCTGTTGTCTGAAAGTCCTTGGTTACGTGCAGCGGAAGCAAACGCTTGTAGCAGTGCTGGCAAGACTGCCGCCAAAATTGCCAACGTCACAAGGACCTCGACGAGGGTAAAGCCGTTTTTTAATTTTTCCTTGCGGTTAAATGATGTGGACTTTAACTTTAGCATTTTAGCATCTCTATAAGGCGGTTTCAAAGCCCAACATCTCAATCTCCTGAGATGTGAGTTGTCGCGCACGGACACGTCCGCTCGCCGCCTCAACAGTAACAGTCATCACCTGGTTCCGTGTGTTCTGGAGATATACCAAAGCCTCCTCGGAGGTAGAAGTCGGGGAGAAGTAGATATACGCCACGCCTGAATCGACTGTGACTGTCCTACCGTTGTGGGTGGTTACCATCGCGGTTAATGTTACATTCTGTTCCATCGGCTCGGGCACTCCCAAGATGCCGCTGGATCGTGTCAAGGGTCCCTGTGAAGTGGGGGTGCCTGCCGTAGGAAGGGGTTGGAACCCCGAATTCGTGTTTATATTATTCTGTGCAGCAGCTACGACAGTAGAATTTTGAGCCGTCAGTGCCGATGTCAGCGGGTTACTGGGATTAAACGTTTCACTGGAGGCAAGCCAGTATCGCTGGTTGTCAAAGTCGAAAACCACGAGGTGTGCTGTCCGATCTGTGACTGCCATATCCCGCGCAAACGTGAGGAGACTGCGGAGTGTATACGCAGAGGCTTTTAAACGGCGCGTTGCCGCAAACCCTTTCAGTGCCGGCATAGAGAGGGCTGAGAGTATACCGATCAGGGTCAAAACGATGAGCAACTCCGTAATCGTGAACCCATTCTTCAACCCCATCGGAGCGACATCTCTGTAGATAGACACACTACGGAAATAGCGTCTAACTGTCGTGCGTAACATCGCTTTAGTAGGCTCCGGTGGTTTCATCAACCCAATTGGTGATATCCGCGTCCAGTTCAGTGCCACCTACCTTTCCATCCTTACCCATCGAATAGAGGTCGTAGTCGTATCCGTAATGGGTACTGGGTTGACGGTAGACATAAGGACTATTCCAGGGATCTATGAAATTGGGGGTGTCAATGTAGGGACCATCCCAATTTGGGGGTGTGGGGCTCGGAGCTCGCCACAAGGCACTTAACCCTTGTTCCGTTGTCGGATATTCACCCGTTGCGATTGCATACTGTTCTAACGCAGTCTTAATACCGTTAATTTCTGTTTGTGCCTTCGCGACTTTCGCTTGCTGTGGGGCATTGATGACACGCGGCGCAATAAAGGCAGCCAAAATCCCTAAAATGACGATCACAATCGTCAATTCAATGAGCGTCAATCCAGATTGATCAGATTTAAGTGCAGCGAACATCTGTTTTTCTCCTTTGATAACTATTTAATTACTTAATAATTGGTTTGCCTCAAAGATCGGAAGGATCATCGCGACAGCGATAAACCCGATAACAAGTCCCATCAATAAAATGACAAGTGGACCGATGGAACCCGTCAAACGTTCGAGGCTCTTTTTTATTTCTAAATCGTAGTATTCAGAGAGTTTGCTGAGCATGTGAACAGGTTCCCCGGACTCCTCGCCAACCGCCACCATGTGGGTGACAAATTCAGGAAAATCCTTGCTCCTACCCAGTTCACGTGAAAGTGAGGAACCTTGTTCAACTTCCGTTTCTGCTGCAGCCACGACATTGCTGTATACCTTATTCCCGATAGTGTCTTTGACGACTTGGAGCGCAGGCAGCATACGCACGCCATTTTCTAAGAGCGTTGCCATCGTTCGGGTGAAACGGACAATGGCAAAGGTGCTAAATATCGGTCCGATGAGAGGCAATTTCAATTTTAGGCGATCAAACCAGATCTGACCGGCTTCACGACGCAGATATTGTTTCAGGGCTGCTGCACCTACAATGACAGCGAGAAGTCCGAGCCACCAGTAGGTTTGAAAGGCATCCGTTGTCCCAATGAGAATCCGCGTGGGCAGCGGCAATTCGACACCGAGATCGTTGAACATGGCGGTGAATTTCGGGATGACAAGAATCATCAGGACCGCAACCGCAGAAACACTCAGTGCCAACAAAATAACGGGATAGAAGAGGGCGGAGACGACATCGTTTTTGAGAAGTCGCTGACGTTCGGCGAATTCCGCGAGCCGTTCTAAGACGATGCCAAGCACACCGCCACTCTCGCCTGCTCTTACCATATTAACGTATAAATCCGAAAACACCTTCGGGTGCTGGGTGAGGGCATCGTGAAAAGTTGCACCGTGTTCCACATCGTATTTCACTTGGGAAACGATACGGTGTAACGCAGAATTCTGAATTTGACCGAGTGTAACCTCCAGGGCACGCGGCAGCGGCACATGCGCGTTCACCAGGGTCGCCAATTGATACGTAAAAAACTCAACGTCCGCCGCCTTCACACCACGTCTGCCGATTTCAAACCAGCGATGCCCATCCGTTGGGGCTACGTCCTCTGTTTCTTCAACAATATCTGTGGGCCAATACCCCATCTGCCGTAAACGAGAGATCAGTTCGGCTTTGGAGTCGGCTTCTATTGTATTCGTAACCGTCCCACCGTTATGCGTGAGTGCTTCATATCGGAACACTGGCACAATCAACCCCTCCGCTACAATTTACACAACTTCCGCGAAATCAAAATCTTCTTCTTGTGTTAACCGGATGACCTCGTCAACCGTTGTCAACCCGGCGGCCACCTTACGCCAACCGTCTTCACGCAAGCCTTTCATCCCCATCTGAACGGCGAGTCTACGAATTTCGCTCGTTGATGCTTGTTTGAGTGCCATTGAGCGAATCTCATCCGTCATAAGTAAAACTTCAAAAATGCCGATTCTACCCTTGTAACCTCTCCCGCGGCACTCCTTACATCCGACTGCACGCGGAATTTTTAAATCGTAGGGGATAGCAAAGCCGTTGCCATTCCCCATAAGTCCCGCTAACTCTTGCATATCGGGTGAATACATCTCACAACATGCTTGGCAGACACGGCGAGCAAGCCTTTGGGCAATGACGCCTTCTACGGTGGAGGCAACGAGGTAGGGTTCAACGTTCATATCAATAAGTCGCGTGATTGCACCAGGGGCATCGTTTGTGTGAAGTGTGCTAAAGACGAGGTGTCCTGTGAGCGAGGTATGGATCGCCATCTCTGCGGTTTCGTAGTCCCGAATCTCACCCACCAATACCTTGTCGGGATCCTGCCGTAGGATATGGCGGAGCCCCTGAGCGAAGGTAAAACCGATATCGGGATTGACCTGGATTTGGTTAATCCCCTCTAATTCGTATTCAACCGGGTCTTCAAGGGTTATAATTTTGACATCGGGTGAGTTAATCTCTTTCAAACACGCATACAGCGATGTCGTTTTCCCGCTACCGGTGGGTCCCGTTGCCAGGATGATACCGTAGGGTTTACGAATCATACGCTGAAAGAGGTGGAGGTTGTCTTCGGTTAATCCGAGTTCTTCAAGCCCGAAATCAATGGACTGTCGGTCGAGGATACGGAGGACAACGCTTTCACCGTGCAGTGTCGCAACTGTTGGAACAGTAGAAACACGGAGGTCTATTTGCCGGTTGCCAACACTCCCAATTTGCCGACTGATTTTCCCATCTTGCGGACGTCTCCGTTCTGCGACATCCATTCCCGCCATAATTTTGATACGCGAAGTGATTGCGGATTGGAGATAAGCGGGCGGCTGCGGTTGGTCCTCCAGCACACCATCGACACGGAAGCGGATTTTGAGTTGGGTCGGGTAGGGTTCGATATGTATATCGCTTGCCCCTATCCGGACGGCGTCGATTATCATCTGATCAACGGCATGGATAACTGTCGGGTCTTGGCTGAGGTCTTTCTCATCGATTCCGAAGTCGTCAATCGTCTCGCGTTCAAGCGTGGTAGTTGCCCCAACAGGTCCCTTGATACCAGCACTGAGTAGGCTTTCAGCCGTGCGTCCATAGAGACGGACGATTGCCTCATCAATATCGGGTTCATCCGCAAGCACGGGTGTAATTCGGCAATTTGTGATGAGTTCAATCTCGTCAATGAGAACCACGTCCAGGACATCCACCATCGCAACCGTGAGTTGATCGTCCATCAATGCAAGCGGAACAATTTTATTTCGGTATGCGAACCCGGGTGATACCTTTTCAAGCACGTCAGGTTCAGGAGCAATACCCTCCAACTGAGTGAAGGGGGTCCCGTATTCGACACTCTTTGTAGCGAGCGCGAGGAGGTTGGCGGGGACACCGTGCTTCGTAAGCACAGCGGCTTCGGAGGCACCCGTCTGTTTTATCTCTGCAACAATATCGGTGTAATCTTTTTCAGAAATAAGGGATGCCTGTCGCATCACCTCAACAAGCGAGGTTTCCGTATTCAGTGTCTGTTGCATGGCGTAAAACCCTACTTTTCGGCGGGATCTCCGACCTCACGCGAGAAGTAGCCTCTATGTTGTTTGTCTCTATGGTATGGTATCTATTATTGATAATTAAGACGTAACAGATGGTGATAGGTTTAAACACCAACGCGCCCTTAGAAAGAAACGGGGCATAATTTTGCCCCATTATCCGAGGTATCATTTGGCTTTCTCAATCCGTCGCAGTGCCTTCTTCGCTGCGTTGCGGACGGCTTTGGAATTATCATCAAGTGCTTGTGTTAAGGCAGCCTGCACGTCAGGTGATGTTGCACGCATCTCACCTAACTCATCAGCAGCGTTACGTCGGACATCCTCAGCAGTATCGCGGAGTGCGCCAAGAAGTGGTTCCACGACCATCTCTCCAGAATGTCCGTCATCTGTGAGTTCCTCACCGACGCCGCCAAGCACATCAACGACATGCCCACGCGTCACGGCTGACGGACTGTTCGTAAGTGCTGCCGCCAGCATCGGTGCGATAATCATAGGGGCGTGTTCGCCTAAGTCAATCAAGGCATCTTCAGCACTCGCTCGCACAGACTTAGAATCATCTGCCAGTACACTTATCAACACCGTGAACGTTTCAGTAGAAGCGGCTCGTATATCAGACAACTCGTCTATCGCATTCGTTCGGACTTTTCTGGAACTATCATTTACACTCGCAATTAAAGCATCTCGGATAACATCCGTGGACTGTCCATGTTTCGCGAGATCTTCACCGATGTCGCCTAACGCATCAACGGCTGCATTGCGGACATCCCTATCCCGGTCTTGAAGCATCGCAACGAGGGCAGCGGTCCCAGGACTCCCAATTTCTTCAAGGAAATCCACATATTCATGTCGGACATCATCAGATTCATCTGCCAACGTTGGCACGATCTGCGCGAGCAATTCGGATTGCCATTTCGCTTGTAACATTCTATGCTTCGCTTTGATCGCATCGAGTTCCGCAGCGAGTTCGGATAAGTCATCATCGTGCGATTCTGCTGTTGCTTCATGAAGTTGAACCCCCTGGCTAATCCCTAAACCCAGCAATATACCCATCACAGTTGCTATCACCCAAAACCATTGCTGAGTATTCACCTTCGGTGTAAATCTTTTCTGAATCATTGTCCTCTCCTCAATTGGTTATGTCTAATCAGACTGTTCCCATTGAACATCCATATTCCAAAGCAGAAATGGCACCAGTTTTGCGAGTGTTTCAATAAGGGGCTCTTTTTCGGACAACGTTGCCTCCAACAAAGCCGTATCATCTTCAACTGAAAGCCACGTGAGCAACAGTGGGACCGCCTTAGCATCAACGATCAGTTTGTCAGAAGGGGGTGAGCCTTTTTCCATCTCCAGAGCCCGCGCGACATTGAGTTGCGCAAATGCTGTAGGTGTTTTGGGAAGCTGTTTTAGATAGGCAGGTTGCTTTCTCTGTTTAATTTTATCAATAAGTGTATAGATGTATTCCTCTGAGAACCCCACAAGAAACAATCCATCTATGTCACTATAGTAAATATTTGCGGCAACCTCCGACACCAGTGTGTTTTTATATTCCGTTTGAGAAACGGGGGCATTTTGTAGGTTAGCGAGGGAATTGCCGATCAGATTCCATTTCATCCTGTTGCTTGGGTTAAAAATAATACCGCCATCGGTCTGCACATCACCCGCATCCAGTTCAATTGCGCCATCAAACTCAAATCTAAAACCACTCAAGGCTTCTCGATCAAAACGTGTGAGGTCAGAGACCGACAAAGCGAGTTCACTCGTCAAGCCAACCCTGATATCTTCTTCCAAGTCGAGATTCAAAAGCCCCTCGAAAAAAGAGATTGTTCTCTCGGCAGCGGCATCGGTGGGAACAAACTCCCACATGCTTTCCGTGACTTTGGGGGCAACCGTTACAAACAGGTCATCCGCACCAGATACTGCGTTCAGGGTTTCAAGTGCTTGTCCCGCCTTTAAAAACAGACCTATCTCGTTTTCTGGTGGATTCGGCGTAAACTGCGCTGTAATTTGAAGGAAGGGACCTGTTTCCAGCAAATTGAGCCGTCCAAACAGGGATTGAAAATTAGCGAGGTTCCTGCGTTCCCACGCCGCTAAACCCACCACGGGCAAAATGGGCGGAACATTCGCAAATACGGTAACTTCTCCTGCCCCAATTTTCTCTAACGCCTCGGCAAATTCCGGATTCTGCTCAACAGACGGCAGGTCGGTTCGGTAGGTATCCATCAATTTTTCAAAGCCTCCGTCCCCTGCCCCGATCACAAGGAAATCATCTACGAACCCGTATTTCACGATAGCGTTGAACCGCTCCAACGCATTGTAACGGACTCGCTGATAGACACCCGCATCCAAGCGTAAGGTATTCGCAGCATCCATCCCTAAGAGCCCTTCTACGATTTTGGTTAACTGCTGAAGTGTGCCAAGATTTCCGCCCGAATGTATGACGACACCGAACTGCTGATCGCCTGATGCATCTGCCCATATTGCGAATGCCGTTCGGTAACCCACCGTCTCAATTATGCCCAAGGGGTTAGTCCCAAGGACGCCTTGTAACATCGCGAGTCCCTGCTCCATCTCTTGCCAGTCCGGCAGATTCGGTAACAGCGCAAGTGCCTTCTCCCAATTTTCTGAAATCTCAATTTCACCGTAGACCTCATCTATATCTTGGAGTTTCACATAGAGGACACTCTCTTTGGGCATGAAATCTTCCACTTTCGCAGCGTGTGCAAAAGGGACCATCAACAACACCAGAACGACACAGCATGTTTTGAGAACCGCTCGCAAGCTATCCCCGAAAAGCGTTGCTACGTCTTGAACGGGAAACGGACGAAATTTCCATGAAAATTTTGCAATCATCGCAAACCTCTTTTTCATTTTTCCTTATTTCTATGGAACCCGGATGTCATCAACGAGTGCTTGGACCTCCTCCGGGGGCGGTGGTGTCAAAGCGGCGACAGTGATAGAGACAATGAAGTTTAGCACCATGCCGAGGGTTCCGATCCCTTCCGGTGAAATACCCCATAACCAATGCTCGGATGTGTTTAATTCTGGATTGATGAACTTGAAATAGATGATATACGCCGCTGTAAAGGTGATACCGACAATCATGCCACTGACTGCCCCGGCTTTGTTCATGCGTTTCGAGAAGATGCCCATCACAATCGCGGGGAAAAATGAACTCGCCGCGAGACCGAAGGCGAACGCCACGACTTGTGCTACGAATCCCGGTGGATTGATGCCGAAATACCCTGCGATACACACGGCGACACCCGCCGCAATACGCGCCGCAGTCAATTCCTGTTTCTCCTGTAGCGTTGGCATCATCGTCCCTTTCAGAAGATCGTGCGCAACAGCGGTGGAGATGACCAATAGCAAACCCGCGGCGGTCGAAAGGGCTGCCGCTAAACCCCCAGCAGCCACTAAGCCGACAATCCAGTTCGGGAGTTTCGCAATCTCAGGATTCGCCAGCACCATGATGTCTCGATCAATCGTCAACTCATTCTGAACATCCGAGTTTGGACCCCGGTATTGGATCGCACCATCCCCGTTCACATCGTCAAATTTAATAAGACCTGTTGCCTCCCAATTCTTAAACCAGTCCGGCGCATCTTCATATTTCACATCCGTCAATTCACCGTTCTGTTCATAACTGACAGTATTGAGCAGGTTTGTGCGTGCAAAGATGGCCACCGCCGGTGCAGTCGTATAGAGAAGGGCGATGAACAGGAGTGCCCACCCTGCAGAAATCCGCGCTTCAGATGCCTTTCGCACGGTATAGAATCGGATAATCACGTGCGGCAGCCCTGCCGTTCCCAACATCAACGCCGCCGTGATAAAAAAGACATCAATCGTGGCTTTATTGCCATCTGTATAGCGGTTAAACCCCAATTGCTCGTTCAGACCGTTGAGCCGATCCAGGAGATAAAGCTCCGAACCATCCGTCACTTTTCCCATCAGACCCATCTGAGGGATGGCGTTGCCCGTAATGAGGATAGAGATGAAAATCGCAGGCACGAGATACGCGAAAATCAGCACACAATATTGTGCGACTTGCGTATAGGTAATGCCTTTCATCCCGCCAAGCACGGCATAGAAGAACACGATCCCCATGCCGATGAGCACCCCAGTCTCAACATTGACACTCAGGAACCGAGAAAAGACAATGCCGACCCCACGCATCTGTCCGGCCACGTAAGTAAACGAGACAAAAATCGCACACACCACTGCGACAATCCGAGCCAATTGCGAGTAATATCGGTCGCCCACAAAATCGGGCACGGTATACTTACCGAATTTACGGAGATAGGGCGCCAATAGCAACGCCAGCAGGACGTAACCGCCTGTCCATCCGAGTAGATAGACCGACCCATCGCGTCCCATGAACGAGATCATTCCTGCCATTGCGATAAAGGACGCTGCGCTCATCCAATCCGCGGCTGTCGCCATACCGTTCACAACCGGATGCACGTTGCTCCCAGCGACATAAAAGTCCCCCGTCGAGCGTGCCTTAGACCAGAGCGCCACGCCAATATACAACGCGAAGGAGAGTGCCACCATTACGAAAGTCCATGCTTCTACGTTCATGTTTAGTCTGTGTCCTCCTCGGCTTCGCGCTGACTGTATTTCCGCTCTAATCGGTTCATCAACCATGCATAAACGAAGATGAGCTCAACGAAAATCCAAATGGATGCCTGTTGTGCGAAATAGAAACCCAGTGGACAGCCGCCAATACGGATTTTGTCCAGCTGCTCTACGAACACAACCGAGCAGAGATATGAGGTAATAAACCAAATTCCCAATAAAATAGCGAGATATTGGAGGTTCTTTCGCCAATACGCCTTATTTTTTTTCGCTGACTCCATAAATTGTCCTCCTCGTAGGACGGCGGGATCACAAATTACTTTACTGCCAAAAGTTGTTTCGTCTCTGCAGCATATCAAATTGTTGGGGTTCAGGTCAAATTAATTTGGATGTGAACGGTTAAGCAATATTCAGAAATACATTCCGATTTTCCCGAAGGCCACGAACCCGTAGGGTGTTTTTGCTTGGGGTGTTTTTGCTTGGGCATTTCTGTGTATTGCTTGGGTATTTCTGCGGATTTCCCCAAGGTTTCCCCGCCCGCCACCAACCACGAACCAGACTCTCTTTAAGAAACGCGGCCTTCAAAGGTCGATCTGTTTGTAGTGATGCGATTTATCGCATCTATGCGTAACTCCTGACCTATCAATAATTCTGCGGAAACATTAACCGTTCAACCTGTTCAATCAGAATGTGGAGGACTTTAATATGGATTTCCTGAATGCGATCCGCCGTGTCCCCTGGCGCAATGAGATAACTATCGCAATGTTGTTTGAGGCATCCACCCTCTCTCCCCAACAACCCAAACACTTGCATCCCACGAGATTTCGCCGCCACCGCCGCCCGCACAACATTTTCAGAGTTTCCGCTGGTTGAGAGCACCACAAGCAGGTCCCCAGGATGCCCAAGTGCCAACAGTGGACGTGCGAAGATCTCTGCGAATCCGAAATCGTTCGCCGTGCAAGTGATATGTCCGGCGTCACCGAGTGCAATCGCTGGAAGTGGCTTCCGATCACTCCGAAACTTACCTGTGCATTCCTCAGCAAAATGGATCGCATCGCACAAACTCCCACCATTTCCACAGGTAAAGACCCGACCTTCCCGTTCAAATACATCTCGGATTAATTCTGCGGTTTCCGCGAGGGTTGCAATATTCTCAGGGTTTCGGATAAACCTATCGAGTACATCTCGCGCTTCTAACAACGCATCACGGATGTTTTTTAATTTTTCCTTGCGGTGTGATGACGCAGATTTCATATTTGACGTGCCTTCCATCTATCCGCCTGCGCCGTTGTTGCAGGCTGCTTTCTTTCGCTAATTTTTACATTGGACATAATAGCCGTTATACGGGTAGGACTTACGCAAAATCATGGAATTCTGCTACGGACCACACGCTCAATGCGGTTAGGAAACCGCACCTACCAAGGAATTGCGTAAGTACTATTACTCCTAAATTCGGAAGATTTCTCCTAACTTCCCACCGAGCACGCGACCTGCCCCAAGCAGACACGCAATCAGGATGAGCATGCCGACTACACCGAGTGCGCTCGCCGTATAGGGACCGTGGTCTGGACGCTGAGAGAGTGACCAAATCGCTTTCGTAATCGGATAGTGCTGGTCTTTCATTGCCAAGATGAGGCTATCACTGACTTCAAGCATAGAGAACGAAAACACGAGAATCGCACCCGCAAGGATGTTCGCGATGACCAAAGGCAAGGTGATCTTATACAACGTCCGAACAGGCGTTGCCCCCATGTTTTGCGACGCTTCTTCGTAACTCACACTCGTCTGCTGGAGTCCGGCGTAGATGGAACGCAACATATAGGGTAACCGCCGAACCGCATAACTGATAATCAGCAGGAACGTCGGGTTCTGTCTCGGATCTATAACAGAGACCAACCCATCTGGGAAATACCGCAGGAGCAGCGTCGTATCCGCGAAACTCCCCATGTATCCGAACGCGATGGCGACGCCCGGCAGCGCTAACGGCAACATCGCCACTGCATCCAACAGATTCTGAAACGGGAGCCGTTTGCGTGTCAATAGATAGGACACCACAACACCGACCACAAGTGCCAACATCGTGCTGAAAACGCTGTATTTCAAACTGTTGAGGATACTCGGTAGCGTGTCGGAATGCGTGAAGGTCTCAACATAGTGTGCGAAGGTCCACGATTGCGGTAGCACACTCAATCGCCACTGGCTCGCATCCGGGGTCAAGGAGACAAGGATCACACTGATGTGTGGCAGCAACGCCGTCAACGTCAATCCACCGATAAAGAGATAGATGATACCCCGCATCCCCCACTTCGCATCCGTTTCGCGTGACGTTACGTGTCCCCTACCGAGCATCTCATAGTGTTTGCTCCCCGTCCACCGTTTAGAAACGTAGAAAGCCAGAGCCGTTAGCACAATAATGAGCACAACGAGGGCATACCCCATCGGATTGGTGTTCGCCTCGGTCACTTGATTGAAGATTCGCACGGAAACCACGTTCCGATACTCAAAAATCAGGGGGGTGCCGAGATCCGTAAACGCCCAGATAAAGACGAGGATCGCACCGGCGAAATACCCTGGCATCATCAACGGCAACGTTATCTGACGGAAGACCTGAAACCGCGAGGCGCCCATATTCTCCGCGGCTTCCTCTAAACTCGGATCGACATTCGCAAGTGCCGCGACGATGTTCAGATACATGATCGGATACAGGTGCAATGTTGATAACATCACCACCCCCCAGAACCCGCCTCCGAACCAGTCAATAGGCTCCGTCAGATCCATCAGATTGAGTTTCCCGAGAAGCATATTGACGCTCCCGTATAACCCGAAAAATTGCTTCATCCCAATCGCGCCGACAAAGGGCGGCATAATCATCGGAATCAGGATGACGGCGCGTAGCGTGTCGCGACCGGGATACCGGTAGCGTGTCAAAAAATACGCCAGCGGCAGGCTGATGATGCTCGTCACCAGCGTCACCATTACACCGATTTTGAAACTATTGATAACGAGTTCACGGATATTCGGATCGGTTACGATCAATTTGAAGTATGTGAGGTTGAATGTGTTTTCAATCCAGAAGGCTTCCTTGAAAACATAGAGGAGTGGATATATGAGGAAGACAACAAAGAAGAGGACTGTCAACCCAAAAACCAGTGTGATGGGTGGCGTTAAATCATAGCGTCGTCTAATTCTGTCCATTAAAGAGAGATGTGTATGTATGCTCTGCTCTGCCTCTGGGCGATCCAGCATTTTTTTCTCCAACTTATAGGTATACTTTTTGGCTCGCAATCGAAAAAACGCGCAAACTACGCTTTAATTATACCCGATAGGCTGCCGAATTGCATCTATTTTTTCGCCTAACGTGCATTCGGGAGCGGTCAGAAACGGATGTAAATATTTTGTCAAAAAGTTTGGGGGGTAACATTTCACTATCGGGGGGACAGATGCCTTCGCAGGGGAAAAACTGGCAATACCTATCCCCTTAAAATGTTACACGTGTGGAACATTTTTGGAAGGGTAAAGTCTGTTAGGGGGTTACAGTGACAGACCTCACACAACGAAAACCGATGACGAGGAACGCACTCTTTGGCTTAGAGTCCCTGCGAGCGGCGACACGCGGGAGTCGAGCCATATCGAACCAGTTACCATCGCGCCGGACGCGGGAAACACCAACATTAACATCTGTGAAGTTATCCAATAGCCACTGAATCGTGTTCGCACCCGCCAACGGATTGCGCGCAACACCCTCCTGTGGAAATGTAGAATAGAATCCACGATGGTATGCATCTAAACACCATTCGCTTACGTTACCCGCCATATCATACAACCCATACCCGTTCGCAGGATACCTCCCTACGGCGGTGGTATCTTTAACGTTGTTGCCGTAGTTTGCATCCCGCGGCGTTAGCGTGTTCCCATGCGGATACTTCTGATCGACTAAGCCCCCACGCGCGGCGCGTTCCCATTCTGCCTCTGTCGGCAGACGCTTTCCTACCCACTTCGAGTATGCCATCGCCGCATACCAACTCACACTATCGACCGGATGTTTGCCTTTACCTTTTGGGTAGTTATTCCCGTTCCAGTCCCAGAGATAACGCCCATTGTGAAATCTTCCGTCAATCCGATTCTTCTGCCAACGCGGGTTTTCAAGCACAAATTCTTTGAATTGCGCGTTCGTCACTTCCGTCTCATCCATATAGAACGCATCTACATAGACGGTGCGCACTGGCTGCTCATCGTCATCTGCCTCCGCATCGTTGCTGCCTATCTGAAACTCACCCTCGGGAATCAGTACCATGCCTTCAGGGAGCGGTGTTTTTTTCTCTGGGGGAGGTGTTGTTGTTTTTCCCTCTGGGAGCGGTGTTTTTTTCGCTGCGGACGACGTTGTTTCCGTTGGAAGCGTTATTTCATCTCGTTCGCAACCACTGATAGCGAAGGCGAGTCCCCCGGCAAGCATAATGACGCAATACCCTTCCAAAATACTCTTTAAGGACATTTTCAAGCCCCTATGGTGTTTTGTCATGAGAGAATACCTCCTTTGGCAGTATGATAACGCAAATCACAATATTACCGAATTATTTATTTATAGTAAACTTTAGAATTAAAGATACATGTTTATGACTTCATCAATGGTTATATCGGCATTATACTCTCTGAGACGTTTGATATTCGCAAAGTCGTGTTCAATCGGATTGTAGTCGGGTGAATAAGGCGGCAAAAACAATACCTCTGCCCCCGATGCTTCTATCAACTCACGGGTTCGACGCGTTTTGTGAATCTTGGCATTATCAAGAACAACGATGTCTGAGGCAGACAGCCGTGGACATAAATAGGCTTCAATCCAGGCATTGAAACACGCCGCATCGCAGCTTCCATCAAACAAACAGGGGGCCGTAAAAGCCGAACCGATACGCGCAGCGACCAACGTTGTTGTTCGTGTCCTTGTGCCTGAGATGAGACCTAAAACACATTCACCTTTCGGAGCATACCCATGCCGTCTAAAACTCTCAGCACGAAAACCGCACTCATCTACATAAACTATCGTTTTCCCAGTGGCGTGTTTCTCGGTGAGTGTTTGACGATAGACGTGCCGTTTCTCGGCGCACCGCTCCTTATATCCGAGTGTTTTTTTTTCGCGTGATGCCGAGTTTCCGCAGTCCATATCTGATAGAGGACGCTGAAACACCGAAATGCGAGGCACGCTCGTTTTGCGTCAAGTCCGGGAAATCAGCGACATGTTTCTTCAGTGCTGCCTCGTCAAGACACCTCATGTTTTTCGGACCCGGTTTTTGGGGCGCAAATGGGGTTTTAGCCGATAACCATCTATAAACCGTTGACCGATCCACGGAAAAACGACGCGATGCTTCGGATTTTTTACCACCCGTGTGAATAAAATCTAAGACGCGTTTACGTAAATCTGTTGAATATGCCATAATAGAAACATTCTATCATAAAACAGAAAAATGTCTCTTTAATTCTAACGGTCACTATAAACTTCATGAAGATTATGCTACAAAAGTGACAACTTGCGTTAATTATACCTTATACGCTGTCGAATTGCACTTATTTTTTTCAAGACTTACAGTTGTGTCAATTGCAGATAAAAAAGATGCGTGATAGCAGCCGGTAGAAAACCGCCGACCATCACGCCTCAACCCGTATCTGTGGCGTATTTCTGCCTATCGTTTCTTCAGATCTGCCCACGTGCCAACGACAGGCTTTTGAACCTGCGAATGTATGTGCTGGTTTGTCAGATTTGATGTATTTTGGTGTCCCGACGTTTGATTCCAATATCGTTCAACTCAACTTACGGGCTGTCTCTGATTGGATTTCTATAGGTACCGAAACATCCAGCACTCCCGGGGAATGCCATATGGCATTCATACCGTTGATTCCGGAGTGCTATGTCTATAGAAACTTGACTTTAACATATTTTGGGAGTATAATTATTAAGAAGATGTTCCACCCTTTATAGGCTACCGCTTCTTGAAAGTGGAAGTCTCTGTAACACGCCCAACAGCATGTATTGCACGGTAAAGATATGAAGCATTCAGATCCCCATCTAAAAGAAAACGCGAACAATTCCCCCGATACGAACTTTATTCGCCAAGCGATTGAAGAAGACCTCAAGACAAACAGGTATGACGGTAGAGTGCATACCCGATTCCCACCAGAACCGAGCGGCTACCTCCATATCGGACACGCCAAAGCGATCTGTATCAGTTTCGGCATTGCCGAAGATTTCGGCGGACTTTACAACTTACGCTTTGACGACAGCAATCCCATCACAGAAGAGAGCGAATACGTAGAAGGCATCAAGCGAGATGTCCGTTGGCTCGGATTCGATTGGAAAGAACGGGAATATCACGCTTCGGACTATTTTGAGACGCTCTACGGATACGCTGTCAAACTCATAGAGAAAAGCAAGGCGTATGTCTGCGATTTGACACCCGACGAGACGCGCACCTATCGCGGCACGTTGGTCCAACCCGGGAAAGACAGTCCCTATCGCGACCGATCCGTTGAGGAGAACCTGACACTGTTCCGCGGGATGCGGGATGGCGAATTCCCTGACGGTGCCCGCACGCTCCGCGCAAAAATTGATATGTCAAGCCCGAATCTGAATATGCGCGATCCCGTGATGTATCGGATCCTTCGCGCCCATCACCATCGTCAGGGCGATGACTGGTGCATCTATCCGACCTACGATTTCACCCACGGGCAGTCCGACTCCATAGAAGGCGTGACACACTCGCTCTGTGATGTCCAGTTTGAAGACCACCGTCCGCTCTATGATTGGTTCCTGGAAGAAATTGGAATTTATCAGCCACGACAGATTGAATTCGCACGGTTGAATCTCACCTATACCGTCTTGGGCAAACGGAAACTCAAAGTCCTCATTGAGGAGGGACACGTCAGCGGATGGGACGATCCGAGACTCCCGACACTCTCTGGGATGCGCCGCCGCGGGTATACGCCTGAAGCCATCCGAGATTTTTGCAACCGCATCGGGGTTTCAAAGGCGGATAATCTCATTGAGATGGGACAACTCGAATACTCTATTCGCGATGATCTGAATCGTCGCGCCCCACGGGTCATGGCAGTTCTCAATCCGGTTAAGGTTATTATTGACAATTACCCAGCGGGACAGGTCGAGATGTTCGATGCCGAAAATAATCCTGAAGACGATAACGCCGGGACACGGCAGATCCCATTTTCGCGGGAAATCTATATCGAGCGCGAAGATTTTATGGAGGATCCGCCCCGCAAATTCTTCAGATTGGCGCCCGGACGTGAAGTGCGGCTTAAGCACGCCTATTATATCCAGTGTGAACGGGTCGTTAAAGACGAAAAAGGCGAAATCGTTGAGATTCACTGCACCTATGATCCCGAAACGCGTGGCGGGTGGTCAGAAGACGGACGCCGGGTCAGAGGCACATTGCATTGGGTTTCCGCTGAACACGCCGTTGATGCTGAGGTTCGTCTCTACGATTCGCTCTTTACGGAACGGGAACCGGAGGGCGCAGCGGATGGCGCAGACTGGATGCAGTTCCTGAACCCGAACTCCTTAGAGATTCTAAATGACTGCAAGGTTGAACCGAGTCTTGTGGAGGCGACACCGGAAAACCGGTATCAGTTCCTCCGGATGGGTTATTTTTGCTTGGACCCAGAGACAACACCAGAGAAATTAGTATTCAATCGCACGGTGCCATTGCGGGATAGCTGGGCGAAGATTCAGAGAGGACAGAAATGAAAAACGTAGCAGACACACCCCGTTGTGCCGTAACCCCAGAGACCGTCCGCGTCCGAATGGCACCCTCACCCACCGGTTACTTACACATCGGTGGTGCACGCACCGCGCTATTCAACTACCTGTTCGCCAAACACCACAACGGCACATTCATCCTCCGAATCGACAATACAGACACGGCGCGTTCCACGGATGCGTCCATGCACGAGATCTATACCGCACTGAAATGGTTAGGACTCGAATGGGACGAGGGGGGCGATAAGGGCGGACCTTGTGGGTCTTATGTGCAATCCGAACGGAAATCTATCTACGACGGTTATGTCGCGCAGTTGCTTGAGAGTGGCAACGCATACCACTGTTATTGCACCCCGGAAGAATTAGAGGAGATTCGCAAGGAGGCGCGCGCCAACAAACAGACGCGTTCCTACGATGGCAGATACCGAGATTTAACCCCAGAAGCCGTCCAGCGTTTCGTGGCAGAAGGTAGAAAGCCGGCCGTGCGGATCAAGATACCTGACACCCCAATCCGCGTTGACGACCTCATCCTCGGCTCCCGGAACATTGATCCGGCTACCTTAGAGGACGAGGTAATTGTGCGTTCAAACGGGATGCCGAACTACAATCTCACCTCCATCATTGACGATGCGGAGATGCAGATAACGCACGTCATTCGCGGCACAGAGCATCTCAACAATACCCCGAAGCAGATTGTGATTGCGAATGCCCTCGGTTTAAAGGTTCCACAGTTTGCGCATATTCCGTTGGTGTTGGATAGTGGCGGTCGGAAGATGAGCAAACGGCATCACGGCGACCTCGTTGCGGTGAATCGCTACCGTGAGCAGGGGTATCTGCCTGAAGCGATGCTAAACTTCGTTGTCCGACTCGGCTGGTCCTACGACGATAAACAGGAAATTTTCTCTGTCGATGAACTCATCGAGAAATTCGATCTGGAGCGGGTCGGAAAGAGTGGAAGTGTCTTTGATATTAAGAAACTTGAGTGGCTCAATTCCCACTATATTAATCAATTGGATATTGCGGCACGGACGGATGCAGTCATCCCATTCTGGCAGGAAGAAGGTTTATTGAATAATTCAGTTGGAGATCGGGACTGGCTGGAAGGCATTGTCGAAGCCGTGGGTGAACGCTTGACGACACTTCAAGACATCGTTCCACAGACCTCCTATTTCTTTACCGATGCATTCGAGTATGAACCGAAAGCCGTCAAGAAGTGGTGGGGAAATTCAGAAGAAAAGCAGGAGAGAACCCGCGAGATTTTGACGAATATTTCACAGATTTTGGAAGAGATCCCTACGTTTGATATAGAAACAATTGAAGCGGCAATTTGGAAATACACAGATGAGAAGGACATCAAACGCGTCGCAGCGATGCAAGCGTTGCGGATCGCACTGACGGGGGCATCGTTCGGTCCGAGTCTCTTTGATATTGTTGTGCTGCTCGGTAAGGACGAAGTTTTAAAGCGCATCCCAAAAGCGATCGCGCATCTCTGAGTCACTGTGCTGCGGCGACGTGAACCTTAGAAGGAGGTCGCTCATGGCAGCAAAACTCGCTATATATGGTGGTAAAGGGACTGTCCCTGATGGATTGATTCAACCGTGGCCAGAGGTTACCCAATCCGACAGAGACGCAATTGCCGAGGTTATCGCCTCCGAGAAAATCACGGAACAGCAACGGATCCAATCCGAAGGTCTCGCAAACGAATGGGCGGAATACATGGGGGTCGAGTATTGCATCCCCGTCAACAGTGGGACGGCTGCGCTCCATCTCTGTGTCGCAGGGGTCGGCATCGAACCGGGCGACGAGGTCATTGTTCCCGCCTTCACTTTCTGGGCAACGGCAGCCGCTGTGCTCCATCACAACGCGATTCCCGTCTTTGTTGATATTGATCCCATCACTTACTGTCTCGATCCCAACGCAATCGAAGCGAAAATCACCGAGCGAACGCGTGCGATTCTGCCGGTGCATATCCACGGCATGCCTGCCGATATGGATCCGATTTTGGCGATTGCGAAGCAGCATAACCTGAAAGTCATTGAGGATGTCGCACAGGCACACGGCGCGTATTACAACGGCAAATTGTGTGGCGCCTTTGGCGACGCCGCGGGTTACAGCACGCAAGCCTCGAAAACCTTGAGTAGCGGGTGTCAAGGCGGTTTGTTCACAACCAATGATCCGCAGATATACGAACGTGCAGCGTTGTTACAGTATTTCGGGGAGATCGTCGTGCCGGGTCAGGAACGCGAGGAACAGGAATACAATGCTTACGGGCTTGGATGGATGTATCGCGGGGATATGTTCAGTCAGGCGTTCATCCGTAGCCAGCTCAAACGGCTTGATCTGAACAACGCCATGCGCATCCGAAATTGCCACTATCTGACAGAGTGTCTCGATGAAATTGACGGCATTGAAACCCCAGTGACACCAGAAGCCTGTGAACCCGTGTATTACAACTATGTCATCGGTTTCGATCCGGAGGCGTTGGGATTAGATATTCCCGCGAAAACCCTACGTGAGAAGGTGCAAGCCGCACTCCGTGCTGAAGGCGTGCCAACCGGACAGTGGCAGCGGCTACCCGTGCCGTCTCAAGAGATTTTCCAGAACCGGATCGGTTACGGGACAGGGTGTCCGTGGCGATGTAATCAATCAACGATTGAATATAAGACGGAGGACTATCCGCGCGCCGTTGAATTCATAGATTCGCACTGTTATATCTTTGATGTCAACCCTCCCAACGATATCGAGTTGATGTCCTGTTACGTCGAAGCGTTCCACAAGGTAATGGATCAGCTGGATGCCGTGCTTGACGCACCAGAAACCGCCTAAATTGTATTAATTTTTTCTGGAAATCGAATCTCTGAACAAACACCCGTTCGTAGTAGTGCGATTCATCGCACGTCATGCGAAAGAGGGTTCAGGTTTTTTCAACTTTACGATAAAAGACAGGTGAACGCAATGGCAACAAATATTACAGACATGACCTCCGACCAACTCAGGGACTGGCTCGTGCCTATTGTCAATAGCGAGATATTTGCATCGCGTGAACGACTCATCGCTCTGCTTGCAAAGGGTGCCCCCCACGACAAACTCGAAGAAGAGTTCCGTGAATTCTTCGAGGACTACTGCGATCTTGCTTTTGAACTGGAGGCGTATGAAGAATCTATCCTTGAAATTATAAAGGGAGACGAAGCATTTGGTCATCTAAAGCATCGGGTCTTAGCAGTGGAGGCACAACGGAAGATTTCGCCCCTCGGACGTGAGGCACGGCGGATGGGACTATCTGTACACGGTGATCCTGTGCCAGAGATAAAAGTAACGGAATTATCGTCTAATAAATTCCTGGCTTTGATGCAAACCCTCGGAAATTGGCAAATTTTTGTATCGCGAGAACGTCTCGTTAAGTTAATGGAAAGGGTGAACCCTGTTAAGATAACGAAACGTCTGCGCGCTGCGTTTTACGAGTTTTTTGTCTGCTATTTGGAATTGGAACTGTTTCTTGAGGATTACGATTACGACCCGGACGAAGGATTGGAATTGCGGCCAGAATTCATTGAAGAATTAGAACGTGAAGAAGAATATATCCGGTCTGGCGGTAAAATGTATACACTTGAGGAGGTCGCCGAAGAGTTAGGGATCAAGCTAAAATGTGTGAGTTAATACTGACTTCAAACGCCGAACAAGATCTACAGCGTTTAGCCCCTAAACTCCGAAAGCAAATTCTCGAAAAACTTGAATGGATCTGTGAAAATTGTCACAGTCCCATTCATAAGTACCTGAGAGGAAACTACAAAGGACAGTGTAGGTTGCGTTGTAAAGGTCATAGGATTATCTATATTTACGATAAAAGGGCAGCAACGGTTAAAGTCTCCCGAATTGAAAATCGCTCATCTGTCTATAAGAGGTGACATCGGAAATCAAGAAATGCACCTACCCCTCAAAGAATACCAAGAACGCACCCTTGAAACATCGAAAAAAAAACGGGCATCACATTCGCGATGCCCATTTTCGTGCTTTTCGTTGTGAAGCAGTCCCGGTTACCAACGCGCTCGCGAGGTAAACGATTTCGGTGTCCTCAGATACTCACCTTTTAGCGCACCCCATTTCGTCGGCAACTTACCTTCTGGCTCGACCGTAGTCGTAACCCCAGCCATTGCCTCCTGGCTGTGGAATTCCTATTCATCTGAATCGTCGGGATAGTCGATTGACCATTTACCGCGTCCATCTCCAGAGGGTTCTTCCTTCCAGAGATCAAGGAACTGCTCAGGGGCGTTATGCTCCGTGAGATGCGCCATAAACATTTCGTGCAACGCCTGGACGAGTTCCATATTATCCGCAGCGATGTTGTTCTCGGCTATCGGGTCCGCGGGGAGATCGAAGAGTTCCGGTCTACCGTATTCACCGACGGGAGCATATCCCCAGCGATCAGTCACGAGGAACGGCACTGTGGCTCGACGGGGAACAGTCTCGTCACGCGCCGCGATGTGGCAACCCGTTACGGCGTATTCCCTGTGCTGGGTATCGCCGTTACGGAGTGCCTGTGCAAAAGAGCGTCCCTCAAACGGTGTCGGTGGATCCAAAGTAACCCCAGCCAATTCACAGAGTGTCGGCATAATATCCATCGGTTGTGCGATGAGGTCGAGGCGTTGTCCCATCGGAACATCACCACCCGCAATCAGGAACATCTCATGATTGATTTCCGGGTACGTGGGCCAATAGCGTTCATCCTCTGGATCAATATTGGATTTACCCGTTCTACTGTGTTCGCCGATCGACATGCCGTGGTCTGACAGCACAACCACGAGCGTATCGTCCCATAACTCCAAGTCTTCCACTTTCTGCAGCACCCGTCCGATGTGTCGATCAATGAGTTCTGCCTCACCGGCGTAGTGTGCCCAAAGATTGTGCAATTCGGCATCCGTAAAGAGCGATGACAGACCGTAGTTCGGGTGTAGCATCGGCGGACCCGTGTAATCCGGGTCGTAGCGTTTGACGAGGTATTCAGGGGGATCCCACGGTTCGTGCGGATCGAAGAAGTCGACCCAGAGGAAGAAGGGACCTGAACGGTGGTTCTCTTCCAGCCACCGAATCGTGGTCTCAGAGGTCCTCCCGGAGAACGTCTCCGATTCGTATTGGTAATAGCGATTCGTCCAGCGATGGGTGTTCGGGAGCGTATGTCCTCTGAATGACGGATGCGGTCGCGTCTTCTCATTCGGCATAACGATTTTTATCTCATCGTTGTGGTGGAGAAGCGGTTTGTCCCCTTCCTGTCCGCGATGTTGGAAAGCCGCATCGAAACAGTGCTGGAACCGGACGTTAAACAGGTGCGGCGTATCACAGATAAGCTGCGTTGCGTATCCTTGCTCGCTCAGGAGTTGCGAGATGACACTCCGTCCGCTCAGATCGATGGGCTGCCACGGATAGTGGGGCCACCCGACTGTTGCTGTCAGAATATCTGTGCGGTGTGGCACTGTCGGAAAACTGCTCATATAGAATTTATCGACAGCAGTTGCGCGCTCCGCCTCAAATTTATCGAGCAGTGGCGTCCGAATCGGACGACGCGCCCGTTCACCGAGATTGTCATACCGAAAGGTATCGGTAATCAGTAAAACAATATTTTTCATATTTTTCTTTCCTTTCCTTAAATAGAACTTAAACCTCTTGGCGCGTTGTTCTTAGCAGAAACAGGGTCACGAACAGCAACGGCACGATGACCGCAGCAGAGACCGCCATGGGAACCAATGCCCCGATAAGACACGGAAAAAAGAGAATTGAGCCGATCATCGAACCTTTCAACGCGAGATAGCCATTTTTCTCGTTCGGTTGGAGATACAGTGAAATACGCGTGCCAACTGTGGCAATCATGCCTAACATTACCCAAACAATATAGGATTTGTGGATATCTGGTTCCAACCAATACGGCAAAAAGGCGATGGCAAAAGCGAGAACCGTGGCAACTCCCGAGAGTAGGAGTGCTGGACGGATGCCAAGCTGGATCGGGGTCGTTACGATGCCGAGTTCTTTATCGCGCGAGATGTCTTTGAAGGTGGTAGTAATATGCGTCCCTAAATCGTAAAGCGTTGTTACCGCGAAGGCATACCATACCAACCGCGGCACAGTGCCGTTCACTGCCAACGCGCCGAAGACGCTCAGGAGTCCAATTCCGAGCGGCAGTGTGAGACTTCCTAAGATACCTTTCGCTTTAAAAATGGCGTTGTAGAGATGCGAGATTGCGACCAAACCCATCACCAGCAGACCGGCTTTGATATTGAGCCAGAAACCGCCAATCACACATAACCCGTAGATAATACTCGCTGGGACGATCGCCTGACGCGGGGTCAGCCGCTGTGATGGAAGGGGACGTTCTGGATTCGTGTGTTTATCTGTTTCATGGTGGAAGTAGTCGTTTTTTATCATTCCGGCGAAGTAGCCGCAGAGTGCAACTAAGAGTGCTGCCACGACGCGTCGTGTGAAGTGTCCCTCACTGGCGATGAGGGCACCGGGCAGTGTCGCGACAATCGGAATCGCGAAAAGCGGATAGCGGATGAGGTCGAGATAGGCTTTGAAACGGTTCATCTATCGACTTTCGATTAGAAATTTTCGCGTGGCACGCCTGCTTCTGTTACCGGAGAATTTCTGGGTTCGTAGGCTTCGTCTACACCGTAAAACTGATCGCTTTGGGTTCCCGTGCCGAGCTCGGTGATATTCGGTCCAATCTGTTTATTGCCTTGGATGAAGTTGTCCCGGAGCCGACCCCCGTCGTAGACTGCCCAACCGACATTCAACGTGATGTTATTGGAGACGATCTCTGGGGATGCAGTGGAATAGCAGACGATAGCGTTCTCATAATTCGCACGGAGAATGTTATACTGGATACGCGGTCGAGCGTCATCTTCGCATATAATTCCGTAATTGTTAGCCGTGAACTCATTGTATTCTACATCCGGGGACGCGCCGCCTCGGAATTGTGTGCCTGTGCCGTTCCTATTAAATTCGTTACTGGTAATAGTCGGGCTGGTATTTTCGGAGAGGACCCCTGTTTTGTTTTCACTGAACAAGCATCTCTCGATTTGGACGGCATCCGTTCGGGCTGTGATGCCAGCGGTTGCATGTTGGATACGGCAATACGTGAGTCGGCTGTTCGGACTTTCGGCTTCGATCTGAATTCCGCCCCAATCTCCTGCCTTTGGCGGATCGGCGGTTAAAGTTACCTGAGTGTCGGTGCTGATATTCTCTTCCATGCCCATTGTCCCGAAGTCCGATATCATTGGGGTCAAGTCTGCCTCTATTTCAGGTTTTTGTTGTTGCGCCTCCTGCATTCTCCCCAAGGAACCGAAAACAATCATCCGCTCTGGTGATCCTTCGGCATAGAGTTCACCGCGCACGATGATGTGGCTTGGCGTGTCTATCGGTTCAAAACCGACAATAGTACCTGATCGGATTGTCAACGTGATGCCTTCGGGGACAACAAGGGTGTCGGTAATATAGATGCGTCCGTCCCAAACCTCATTTTCTGTCAATTCACCGGATTTCTCTATGATCTCTGAGGTGCCACCTACATCCAGACTGAAGGTTTCACCTTGGCATCCGCAATAGAGCGCAGCTAAAGCACAGATAACGGGGATGAGGAGGGTGCAGCACGAGAATTTCTGATGTTGCTGTGTGAGGGTTGCTATTTTCATGACTATAATTTTAGCATAGACATGCGTTTAGATCAAGGATGAAAAAAGTATCGGAAATCGGAGGGCCTTCCTATGGGAGAATTGAATGGCTCTGGGAAAAAAAAGTTTGACATCGGGCGCAAAATTTGCTATAATTGTATAATTAGATATTATATTGTCGTTACACGGATTTAGACCTCAGGACTTATATGGATGCCATAGAATATTTGGGTCGTTTTAGAGAATGGTATCCATAATTACGCATTTTAGTACCGAGCACGGAACCCAAAAGCACATCTCACGCCTACAAAAAGGACGTATGAACAATGTTTGAAAGTTTGAGTGATAGGTTACAAAGCACTTTCAAAAGACTCAAGGGACAGGGGAAATTAACAGAGAACAATATCTCTGATACGCTGCGTGAAGTGCGTCGGGCGTTTCTTGAAGCCGATGTCAACTATAAGGTCACACGTGAGTTTATAGAGCGGATTAAAGTGCGTGCCCTCGGTCAAGAAGTACTCGGGAGTCTGACACCGGAACTGCAAATCGCTCGAATTATTGGCGAAGAACTCACCCAATTGATGGGTGAAAAGGCGGAGAAAATTCGCATCGCACCGGGGGGACCCACCGTGGTGATGCTTGCCGGATTGCAAGGCGCGGGGAAGACGACTGTCGCTGCGAAATTAGCACTTAGGTTTCGCAAAGAGGGACGTAAACCCTTACTTGTTGCCGCAGATGTATATCGACCGGCTGCTATTAAGCAGTTGCAAATTCTCGGCGAACAGACAGAGACACCCGTGTTCTCAATGGGGACAGAGGTCTCTCCTGTTGACATCGCTGAGGCATCTGTCAAGGAAGCCTTGGCACACGGGCATAACTGTGTTATTATTGATACTGCTGGACGGCTGCACGTTGATGAGACGTTAATGGGTGAACTTCGGCAGATTAAAGAACGCGTGGAACCAACAGAGATCCTGCTGATCGTTGATGCAATGACGGGTCAGGATGCCGTGAATGTCGCCGAGAATTTCAACACTGATTTGGAGATTGATGGCGTTATCCTCACGAAAATGGATGGCGATGCACGTGGCGGGGCTGCGCTCTCTATTCGGCATGTCACACAGAAACCGATTAAGTTCATCAGTGTCGGTGAAAAAATTGAAGCCGCAGCCTTAGAGGAATTCCATCCCGAACGGATGTCTTCTCGGATCCTCGGAGAAGGCGATTTCCAAACTTTGCTTGAGAGAGCAGAAGATGTTTTCAGCGAAGACCAGGCAAAGGAACTTGAACGTAAACTTACAGAGAACAAAGGTTTAGATTTTGACGATTTTCTCACGCAACTGGAGCAACTTAAAAATATGGGACCCTTGGATCAATTGATGGATCTGATGCCCTTTAAGAATCAGTTGCCCGTTCAAAACCTTACACCCGATGAAAGCCATTTGCGAACGGCGAAAGCGATCATCCATTCAATGACGCTTGAGGAGCGTAAGAATCCTCGACTCTTGGATAGAAGTCGAAAACTTCGCATTTCCAAAGGCAGTGGAACAACAGTAAATCAAATAAACATGCTGGTTTCGCAGTTGCAGATGATGAATCGTATGCTGAACCAGCAGGCGGCGATGGCGATGCCACAGATGGGACGGAAGGTGGGAGCGCTACCGGGGTTGAAACGGAAGACATCCAGGAAACCTCGAAAGCGGAGACGCCGCAAATCACGATAGGGCGACTCCAGAAGGGGCGCCTGCTATGTAAGCAGCATAAATACCAAGGAGGTATTTTTTGGCAGTTAGAATTAGATTACAACGACACGGTAGAAAGAAACGTCCTTTTTATCGGCTGGTGGCGGCGGACGCACGCGCCCAAAGGGACGGTGTGTTTTTGGAACGCCTCGGTCATTACAATCCTATGACCGACCCCGCGGATGTTTTCATTGATGAAGAGAAAGCCTTAAAGTGGTTACGACGGGGCGCACAACCTTCTGATACCGCAAAGCGACTCCTCACTCAAAACGGGATTTTGATGAAATTCGAGTACGAGAGATTGGGGAAACCGATGCCAGGGAGTGAAGGCGACGAAGAAAGCACAGAAACGGAGGACGTCGAACCTACCGAAACGCAGGACGCAACATCTGAAACCGACACCTCGTCCGATGAAGCAACACCCGACGCAGAAACACCGGCGTCCGAAGAAGAATAGTTGTCAGTTAACTGATAACTGAAAACTCCTCTGAAATCCGAAAGTCAACTATGTTCAAAGATTTGATTGAATACATCGTAAAATCTCTCGTCGATTATCCCGACCAGGTGGTGGTTCGTGAAGTAACTGGCGAAACGGTCGTTATCGTTGAGTTGACTGTCACAGAGGAAGATCTGGGGAAGATTATCGGTAGATATGGCCGAACGCTTAAAGCCATCAGAAGTGTGCTCTATACCGCGGGGTTGCAAGCCAACAAAAAGGTTATTCTTGAACTGATTGAATATCCGAAATCAGATGAGTAGATTGAAGAATAGCATTCAAGACAGAAAACCTTTAAAAACAGAGGCATTCAGTTCTCACAAATCACGCGTGTGGGAGGGGTTTGTAACCCCGATGCTATGAATAGGAGCGCGTCTCTATTTTTGATAATGCGCTCAGAAAACTGAATGGTGCTGCCTGTAGAAATGCGAATTGATGTTCTTGCCCTGTTTCCAGAGATACTCGCGCCAGCGTTGAATACGGGTATCCTCAAGCGTGTTCAGGACGCCGATAAACTCGCTGTCAATCTCCATAACCTACGAGAGTGGGCAACCGATAAACATAAGTCGGTTGATGATTATCCTTATGGCGGCGGCGCGGGAATGATTCTTAAACCGGAACCTATTTTCGCAGCACTCGCGACGTTGAACCCGGAAACGAATGCAAACGTTGTCTATTTGACACCGCAAGGGACCCCCTTGACCCAAGCCGTTGTGGAATCGCTTTCCTTGGAAAAACATCTCATTCTTTTGTGTGGGCGTTACAAGGGCGTTGATGAACGCGTGCGACACCGATTGGTAACGACTGAGATTTCTATTGGCGACTATGTGTTGAGCGGTGGAGAAATTGCTGCGCTCGTTTTGATTGATGCGATCGGGCGCGTCCTTCCGGGAGCCTTGGGCGATTATGAATCCGCACATGTCGATTCGTTCAGCCATGACTTACTCGACCATCCGCACTATACGCGTCCCGCTACGTTCGCGGATCTGACTGTGCCTGACGTGCTTTTGAGTGGACATCATGAGAATATTGAGAAATGGCGGTATGTGGAGGCACTCAAACGGACCGCAGCGTGCCGACCCGACCTACTGCAGCGGTTGGAACTGAGCGAAGAAGATATCGAGATTCTCAGAGCAGCGGGATTAATAGAATAAACCGAAGAATTGCGTATTGGGTTATTCAGTGCCTTGTATATCTGCATAAATATATATCAGCACTTATATCTATTACATAAGGAGGCATAAGAGATGAATTTAATTGAATCTGTTGAAAATCAATATATGAAAAGCGATATCCCTAATTTTGGTCCTGGGGATGTTGTCAAGGTGAATACACGTATCCGTGAAGGACAGAAGGAACGCATTCAGGCATACGAAGGCACTGTCATCCGCCGCAGCCATGGCGGATTGAAGGAGACGTTTACGGTTCGGCGTGTCGCATTTGGTGCTGGAAGTGAAAGAACCTTTCCGCTCCATTCTCCTAATATTGAAAGCATTCAGGTAGTTCGATACGGTGCTGTTCGCCGCGCGAAGTTGTATTACTTACGCGATCGGACCGGAAGAGCTGCCCGTGTCAAAGAACGTAGAAGATAACCTGATGGAGATGAACGTTTTTGAGCTCGCATGCCAACAAAACGGCTACAAACAGATTGCTGGCATTGACGAGGCGGGTCGAGGTGCCTTGGCAGGTCCCGTCATTGCCGCTGCAGTCATTTTACCGATCAATTGCGGCATTAGAGGTTTGCAAGATTCAAAACTGTTGTCTCCGAAGCAACGTGCCTACCTATTTGACGAAATCCACGACGTTGCTGTGTCCGTAGGTATCGGTGCCGCCGATCATCGAGTTATTGATCGTTTGAATATTCTTCAGGCGACGCTGTTAGCGATGCGAGAAGCCGTTAAAAAACTGACACCCGCCCCGGATTACGTGCTCGTTGACGGCTCGAATTTACCCGAAGCGGGAATTGTCGGTGAAGCAATTCCCAAAGGTGATAGCAAAAGTCATTCTATTGCGGCAGCCTCTATTATCGCCAAAGTCACTCGAGACCGACTGATGGCTGAATTGGATCCGATCTACCCTAACTACGGATTCTCACAACATAAAGGGTATCCCACCTCCCAACATCGACAAGCGATTGCCCAGTTTGGCGCGTCCGAAATTCATCGTCGCACCTTTAAACTCCTTCCAGACGCTTGAACCGTTTACCAAATCCCAAGATAGAACCCTCGATTTTCAATCAAAGATATAAGACGCATCTCGTTTATCACATCCGATGTTCCTTTTAATTCTATATTAATTCTAACCTAAGTTGTCCCTTGTAGCACAAACTTTCCAGTTTGTGTCTGTGGATGCGCAAACTAAAAGTTTACGCTATAAAAAAATGAAATTTCTATGATTTTTTTAAATTTTATGCACCCTTTTCACCTTAAAATTGTATCATTATAAGTTAATATAAGTTAATGGGACTAAAGTTTGGACAATATTGTAAAATTCAGGCATCTGTATCAAAAGGCAGGACTAAATAGACACATTTAATTATGGAGAAATCTAATGGTAGAAAACGATGTTCAGTTGATCCGTAGAATCTTATCAGGTGATGATGAGGCGTTCAACACCTTAGTCCGAAAATACCAGAAGAGTGTTCACGCCTTGGCATGGCGGAAGGTTGGAGATTTTCATTTTGCCGAAGAAATTGCTCAGGATACCTTCCTTCAGGCATACAGAAATCTCGATACGTTAAGGAATCCGAGTCAATTCGCCGGATGGCTTTATGTCATTGCAAATCGGCTTTGCTTTAAGTGGATTCAAAGGAACAAATCCGCAATGCAATCGCTGGAGGACACATCTATGGGAGAGATAGAGAAATCCTCTTACACACGTTATATATCGGGGCAACGTGAGACGGAAGCGACTGAACGTCGCTATGCGATCGTTAAAAGACTTCTACAAAGGCTGCCCGAGAGTGAACGCACGGTAGTGACGCTTTACTATCTCGGCGAAATGACAGCGAAGGAGATTAGCAAGTTTTTAGGTGTTTCGGTGAATACGATTAAGAGTCGGCTACGACGGGCGCGAGAACGTTTAAAGGATAACGAGTCGATGATTCGTGAAATGCTTGGAGGCATCCAACTCTCTGCCGATTTCACTGAGAATATTATGCGGCAGATCGCTGATATGCAACCGACATCGCCGCCGGTTGGAAAACCGTTGCTCCCATGGGCGGCTGTAGGAACGGTTACTGTGTTGGTTATGTTGTTGATGGGAGTCAGCAGTCGATACGTTACTCGTTTTCAGAAACCCTATAGTTTCGAGGCACAATCTGAACCCACGATTGAAATTGTTGACGCCCCTGTCATCCTTGATATTTCCTCGAAACCGTCAATACGGAATCAGTCTGGACGCGCTGCGCAAGGCAGACAGGATAGTGCTGGCTTGCAAGTTCCCGAGACGGTTTTAGCCGCCGATGCATGGGGGGATTCTACCAAGGCTTCTCCTTCGGGATGGACCCAAATGAATGGGCTCCAAGGGGGTGCCACCGTCAATCTCTTGGCTACATCTGAAGGGTCAGTCTACGCTGTCGCCGGAACAGGAATCTATAGATTAGCAAAGGACAGTAATACATGGACGCTCATCGACAGAAGTGTTCCGACCTTCGGAGATTTTGTTATCGCCGAGCATGGAGATACCTTCTATATGCCTACTGATAGATTGTATGCTTCGACTGATGGCGGTGAATCATGGGATGTGCTTGGAGGTATTCTACCAAGGGGATATACGACTGGATTTGCTATCACAGATGAGACAGAAAAACAGGATTCACAAGCAGGACCTGTAATGTATCTCGCCCATTTGGATAAAGGTGTTTTCCGATCTACGGATATGGGTAAGCAGTGGAGTCCCTTTAACAATGGATTGAAAGGTAAAAAAATATATGCCGCGGCAGCGGTAAAAAATATAGTATTCGCTGGCACGAACTGCGGGCTCTACCGTCTCAACACATCAGATGTTTGGGAGCAACTCCCTATGGGTGTGTCTGAAGCTATCCACGCTATGGAGGTTTATGAAAACGATCTCTATGTTAAGACGGGACCCGATCTTTTTGCAGAGACGGAGACTATAAAGGAGATAATGCACGACGACAGCGCCAGTTCAGGTCGTGTTTTCCATTCAGCTGACTTGGGGACATCGTGGACTGATATAACGCCTAAAGATGAATCGGCATTTGTACGGACAGCCACTGGTATAAAACTTGTGGCTGATGGTAAAACGTCCTTAAGAGAAAATAAACCTATGTTTTATCCAGGATATGGAGAGGACGCTCCGGTAAATCTCCGATCTGTTATGGATTTGTTTATGTTGAATAGGTGCCCACTTGTGGCGGTGGACGAAAATACATATTACAGAGCCGGGATATACGGTGCTTACCGCACAACTGATGCTGGAAACTCATGGCATCCGTCTGTGAAAGGGATGGTCGGAAGTGGAACACTTGGTTTGATTGTGTTCAACGATCACCTCTATTTACATACCTACGAGGGGATTTACAAATCAACCGATGGCGGCGCGTCGTGGGAAGTCGTCTATGTCGGTTACTTTGGGTATTCAAAGGTAGTTATTGTTAATGATATTTTCTATGTGATTGTGAATGAATGGGACACCCATCGTGTCTTTCGTTTATCTACGGATGGAAATCCCGAGCTTATACCCATTCAAGGCATGCCTGATTTTGATGGCGAAACACTCGTTCTTGAGTTTTGGACAGAGGAACATTTTGAAGAATTGAAACAGGCAGACGTGGCAGCGGGGCGTCCGGTGATTAAGAATGTACCGGCTATGTATTATCTCCTTGATGTGTATGGACAAAAAGTTGGCGGATTTGCCGTCAGTGGAGAGACGTTCTACATAGAGTATCTACGGCGGCTTTTCAAATGGAAACCCGGCGATTCGGAATGGACAAACACTGGACTGGTAGATACTGGTAAACAGCCGAATAGCGACTTGGATAGAGAGTTCAAGTTAGCAGTTTCGGCAGAAACCGTCTATGTAGGGAAGCGGGATGGTAGGCTGTTTCAATCGTATGATGGTGGGGACAATTGGAGAAACCTGACATCAAATCTGCCGCTCCGCTTTGACTATTTCAAGGAGATAGTCTTTGCGGGTTCAACGGTTTATGTTGCAACAGACAAAGGAGTTCTGAGTTCGCAAACCGGCACACACTGGCATGTAATCACCGATAAAATCGGGATGCCTGTTGTCATAGATAAATTCACTGTAAATGATGTCGGGATTTTTGGCATTGGTGATACAGGTGTCTATCGTTTGGATAATCGTGGTAGATGGCATGAAATTTCTCCCGGTGTTTCAGATAAAACTGCGTCTCTCATCACGAGTAATAACAGTTCTACACACGTGGATTGGCAGTTCGATCCACCGGATACGGATAGAATTGTTTCTCTTGTTGCTGATAATAACAAACTTTACGCTGCTACCTACCAACTCGGAATCTTTCAGGTCCCACTTGAAGAGGAATAGATGAATACCGCATTTGTGGGAAGGAGCAAAACGATGAAGTCAATATTACCTAAACGAACCATGCGGTGGTTTTTCATCATGCTTACGGGGTTCCTCGGAACGTTGGCAAGCTACTTACCTGTCGATGCCGTGAAAATTGCGTTTCAATCGAGTCGGGATTTTGGTGAATTCGCATTTAGATATAATATCTATGTGATAGATGCTAATGGGAAGAACCTCGTCAGGCTCACACAAGGACCGGCATCGGACGTGAATCCGGCGTGGTCTCCGGACGGAACGAAAATTGCCTTTGCATCGAACCGCAATGGTAGATTTGGCATCTATGTGATGGATGCCGACGGTAGTAATCCCATTAATCTTACGCAAAATCAGAACGGAGACGACTGGTCTCCTGACTGGTCTCCAGATGGGAGTCAAATCGCTTTTTGGTCAAGAGGAGAGAAGAACGATGAAATCTATGTAATGAACGCGAATGGTGCGAATTCTATTAATCTTACACAACATTTGAAGTCCGATCGGTCCCCGAGTTGGTCTCCAGATGGGAGTCAAATCGCTTTTTCTTCGGACCGTGATGGCGACTATGAGATCTATGTGATGAATGCTGACGGTAGCAATCCCATTCAACTGACTGAAGATCCATGGGCGTCGGAGTTTGGACCTACTTGGTCTCCAGATGGGAGTCAAATCGCTTTTTCTTCGGACCGTGATGGCGACTATGAGATCTATGTGATGAATGCCGATGGCACTGATCCTATTCAACTCACGCATAACTTGTGGGAGATAGACTTTGGTCCGGCTTGGTCTTCAGGTGGGGCGAAAATTACCTTTAGTTCATACAATCATGTCCGTCGCACCGATGTTTATGTGGTGAATGCTGACGGCTCTGACCTTGTCAACCTCACGCAAAATCAAAGTGCAGACGATTTCGCGGGTTCTTGGCACCCAACGCCATTGGCGGTTTCCTCGGAGGAAAAGTTAGTAACCTTGTGGAGTCGAATCAAACAGAATAAGGTAAAATGACCTTTCCATTATTAGTAGGACTTACGCAGACAGACGATAGATCACCTTACTCCGAGTAACTACATCTTGGAAATACGTGTATTTCTCAAAAGCAGTGTGGTTCGTAGTAGTGCAATTCATTGCGCATCGCGTAAGCCTTAATTAAAAAAAGTTGCTTCTGAACTTATCCAATGGAGGGTACAATGAGAACCCTATTGAAGTTATTGACGTTGCTGGACAATCTGAAAAAAAGTTTCATTGTTCTTGTGCTTTTGAGTGCTTCAGTGTTGGTAGGTATGACATTGTGTGTTGAAGCGCGAATTGCATTTACGTCCGGCGATTGGATACCGGGAACAAATATTTATGTAGTGGATTCTGAAGGTAAACAGATCCGACAACTTACCGACCATGAACGAGGTGACTGGTCACCGGCTTGGTCCCCGGACGGTAGACGGATCGCCTTTGAATCGGAGCGGGTTGGACATCCAGAAATCTATGTCATGGAAGCGAGCGGACATAACCCGATTAACCTAACTCAGCATCCCGCACCTGATGTTAACCCGGCGTGGTCCCCAGACAGTCAACGGATTGCCTTTACATCATTGCGAGATGGCAGTTTCGATATTTATGTGATGAATGCCGATGGAACGAACCCGATCCAGGTTACCGACCATTCGCGTCCGGATGTTTTTCCTACGTGGTCTCCAGATAGTACACAGATCGCCTTTGAATCCTCTCGTATTTTTGGTTCAGATATCTTTGTCATAAACGCTGACGGAACCAATATCCAACGTGTTACTAATGCTCGAGAGTGGGACTCAGAACCGGCGTGGTCGCCGGATGGGAAACGAATAGCCTTTGCCTCTTGGCGCGATAAAAACTGGGATATCTATATTATAGATGTGGATGGTGGAAATGAGAGGAATCTGACGAACAGCAAATTCGAGGACAGACACCCGGCATGGTCTCCGGATGGTCTACAGATCGTTTATTCATCAAAACGTGACGGTCTTTATGGTATCTATGTAATGAATGCTGATGGAAGTGATAGTGTTGCGCTTGTTGAGGATTTAAATGTGGCTGTGGAACCCGCTTGGGCACCTACATCGTTGGTAGTTTCTTCCAAAGGAAAATTGTCAACCTTATGGGGCACCCTAAAGAAAAAAGAGTAGTTATGTGAGCGGTTATTCATAAACCACCCTCAGTTATGTACTGAGAGAACGGGAGACATAAATGGATCATTCACGTTTGAACGTCGCAAAAATTGGTGAGTCGTTAGCAGTGAAGCATCTCAAAGCGCGTGGGTGTGAAATCCTGGCACAGAATTATCGCGCACGCCGCGGTGAAATTGATCTGATCGTGCAAGATGGCGCATTCACCGTTTTCGTGGAAGTGAAAACGCGGCGGAGCCTCAAATTTGGGGTGCCCCAAGCCGCTGTAACTTGGCAGAAACAGAGACAAATCTCCAAGGTCGCTTTGGCATACCTACAATCCCACAACCTCTTGGATGCACCGTGCCGTTTTGATGTTATCGCAATTCACCTGTCCCCGCAGCTTAAGGTGTTAAACCTCGAGCAAATTGAGAGTGCGTTTGAATTTCAAGCCTGAACTGAATTCTCAACGATGTCTTATGAAGTTCAATGCCTACAGATCAGGAAACCTTAAAATCCGTTTCGCATTCCCTCCCATAATGTCTGCCAGTTCCGCTTCAGATAGATCCGGTAGTAATTCTTCTATCACTGTGGTAAGTTTCCCATACCCCGGTTCTTCCAATATCCATGGAAAATCGGTTGCCCACATCAACCGTTTTGCCCCAAAACCCGTCAAAAGCCCTCGGTGCCATCCTGCCAAATCTTTATAAGGGAATTCCTCCGTGCTAAAGGCGTATTGACCGGAGAGATGCACATTCACATTTTCATAGCGCGCGAGTCGATAGGTGGTGTGCATAGTCAGGTTGTAACCCGTCACCTGTATCTGAGGTCTTCCATATTCATCCCAACTGAATTTGCCTTTTCCTGGGCACACGGCGAGATGATTTAGCACAACCCGGACCTGTGGAAATTCTTGTACCAGGTATGGCAGCAGGTGTGCATTAATCGCGTTCGGATAGAGCCACAAGACATAATCGCGTTCGGCAGCACACTTCCAAATAGGATACGCCGCGAACTCGCGGACATCCATCTTCGCAAAAATATCGCGCGGTCCCCCGAATGTGGAAAATCGGAATCCGATGATCCCAGTGTTATCTGTGAGTTCCGCCATGTGGTCAGCAGGATTTGGATGTCCTTCTGGAACCAATCCAATCCCTAAAAATCGGTTTGGATACGCTTTGAGACAGCGCAGTAAATAACGATGGTTCGCTATGCTTTCGCCTGCCATCTGGACAAGAACTGCCTGATCGATCCGGTGTTTCTCCATTTCATCTAACAGTTTTTCGACAGGCTCTTCCCGTTCTGCGGGCCAAACGTCTGATATCTCCCGCGGAAACTCGGCGGAGGCTTTTGTGAATACGTGCAGATGCGCGTCAATGCGTGGCATAGGTATCCCCCTTTGATTATCCGTCCAAACTGAACAATTTACGACGTTCCGGGGTCTGGCAATACGCCGAGATAGCGGCATACTGTTCTGGTCCGATACGTCCTGGTGTTCGTTTTTCATAGATCAGGATAATGGATTTACGTGGCACATCCGAGTGATTGTCCATGGAAACGTGCCATCCACACGAATTGAACATGATCGCTGTGCCTGCTTTACCCGGGAAAGCTTTGTGTCCCGGCATGCTTTCTTGCCGCATCGGGCGCGTGTAGGGACCCGCATCGGGTTTATGGCTGCCCGGCACAAATCCGAATTCCCCACCTCCCGGTTCGACATCGTTGACGTAAATTTGGACCTTGATGTGGAGTGGATTGTCATGTCCCACATCGGGGTGCCATCCGGTGTAGCTCACGGGCCACGGTGCCACCGTCCGAACCTGAGGTCCCAAGAGGATGAGGTCGTGGTCGGTAAATTCCATCAACGCACCATAGTAGCTTGGATAGTCGATAATGTCGATGAAAATCGGATCCTTTTCGAGCGGATTTGGGATGTCATAGAAGGTCGCGACGGATTCCCCCGCTTCAACTCTATCCAGCCACTCTTCTTTGCACGCGTCTGCCCAGTAATCGAAAGCGGTTTGAAGTCTCTTGAGGTCCTTCCCTTGAATTGCGTTTTCAAAGACGAGATACCCTTCTTCTTCCCACTGCTTTTTTTCTTCGGGTGTCGGTAGAATCATGATTTCCCTCTCTTGATGTGTTTAAAGTGATATAAGCAGGCGACAACGGTAGCCTGCGGTTCTTGAGAGAAAGACGTTATTAGCCAAAAAACTGTCTTTGTACGCTCGCGCCAAATTAAGAAACGCGGCCTCTGCCTGCGATGTGCCAGGTTGTTTCAATCGTATCGCCTCGGATACCTACCAATTCGTCATGGAGGTTGCTCGTCATCCCTTGATGCAGCGGGATAACGGAGAGTTGTTCACCGACCTTAAATTGGTGTGAACATTCACTGACATCGACATGCCCGTGTTCAACCGACATTCCGTAAATCTTCGCCTCGGGATGTTCAATGATGTGACCGTAAGGCGTTGGCGGATAACTCGCAAAAGTCTTCATCCCACCATCAATAATAATCCGCTCAGGCGTTGGTGTGCTGACGACGGTTGTGATAACACGCAGGACACATCTATCAGGCGCGAGCATCTCGGAACTCCCGATCCGAGTTATTCCTTCGTAAACGTAAGAACCGCTTCGGGTTTCCGTGCAGCCGAGTTCTTTCGATGCCGCTTCCGATCCTGTGCCGCCCCCGCTGATGATGTTCACAGGAATTCCGTCGCTTGAGAGCAAGTCAAGCGTTTCTTCGATAAACGGCTTCGCTCGGACGTTGCTCGGATACGTCATCACACCTTGGAGGTCGATGCCTGACATTTTCATAATCTGTTGTGCGAGGCGTTGTGCGGCTTGAGGGGACTGCACACCGCAGCGTCCACTTCCGGTATCGAGTTCCACGATCACAGGCACAATACAACCGTCGGCACTTGCTTGTTCAGAGATACCAGTTGCTGTTTCTTTTGAATCGAGTGCGACGATAACCTTGGCACGTTGGACGAGTGCTGTCAACCGTTTCAATTTTGGTGTGCCGACGATATTGTAAGGGACAAGGATATTGTCGATACCAGCATCCACCATCACCTCTGCTTCGCCTAATTTCTGGCAGGTAATACCTTGCGAACCGGCGGCAATCTGCAATTTAGCGATCTCTGGCACCTTATGCGTTTTGGTATGCACGCGTAAGGGGATACCGAGTTGATCGCAATGTGTTGCCATACCCTTGATGTTCCGTTCAAGCACATCCAGATCTGCGGCAAGTGCGGGTGTGTCTAAAGCAGCGATGTTCATAGTTTCCTCAGCAATGTAGACTATGGATTTCTACGTTTAATTTACCTTTTGTGCATTTTTCTGTCAAGCGATTGGACAATGATGTGTGAAAAGTCTCTTGATTTTTTGTCAGATGGGTGCTATACTGTTCTTAAAGTTTCCTCTCTGATAGTCTGGTCTAAAACTGTAGGAGTGTATGTCAAAGGATAATCCTTCCAAGCCGAGAACGCGATAAAGAGTCCTGTCCCCGTTTAGTTCTCATCTGACTACCGAAAACTAAATACCACGGTTTTCTCTTGCTAATTTCCTACAACCAGATATAATAGCGGTGTTTATGGGCACGGATATTGTTGAAGGTTGTGCACAATTCACGCAAAGGGGAACGTAGTCATTGAAACGATTGATTGTAGGAATTACCGGCGCGAGCGCAGGCGTCTATGGAGTTCGTCTGCTGCAAGTGCTCACAGGGCAGCAGGATATAGAGATACATCTGACGATTTCTTCATCTGGGGCGCGTGCCTTGTCAGAAGAACTTCAGCTTGAAGTTGACCTTGACGATTTCAAATTGGAATCCCTCATCGGTGTGTCTTCGCCGCGGGTTATTTACCATCATGAATCGGACATCGCGGCACCGATTGCCAGCGGCTCCTTCCGGACGGAGGGGATGGTCGTTGTGCCGTGTAGTATGGGGAGCGTTGCGTCTATCGCGGGAGGGATGTCGCGCAACCTTATCCAGCGCGCAGCGGATGTATGTATCAAGGAGAACCGCAAACTCGTGATTGTCCCGCGCGAGACACCCTTAAGTCCGATCCATTTGGAAAACATGCTGAAATTGTCGCGTCTGGGGGTTTGTGTGTTACCCGCGATGCCAGGGTTTTATCACTACCCAAAAGATGTGGACGATCTGCTCAACTTCGTTGTTACGAAAATCTTGGATCAGTTTGGCATAGATACGGGATTGATTCAAAGGTGGAAAGAATTTTAATTTTCCCTTTCCTGTCCCGTCCGATTGTGATGTCTACACCATAATCCCCAGAGGAGTGCCGGAATAAGGTTGAGTGCCGCGATCCCCCACAAGAGCATCTGTATCTGGAACCGATCTAACAGCATCCCGATAATCATTGAGCTGGCGCCCCCCATGAGTGTGAAAAGGCCGAACTCAGTGCCGAAGATACGTCCTCGAATTTGGTTCGGGGCGCGCTGTAGCAGCAATTGTGTCGAAAATACCCATACGATTCCACCCCCGATGCTCCTCACAAGCCCACCGAAAAGCACAACCTCAAAATTAGATAGGGGTGCCATGATGGCTATTCCGATCACTGCGATTAAGTAACCGAGGGTGATGCTGCTTCGGAGCGGTTTGTCTCGGTCGCCAGTCCACCGCCGCGCCAGAATCGGTCCGATACCACTTCCGATGCCGTTTACGCAGTATATCATCCCTAAACTCAATGCCCCACCGACCCCAATAACGAAATAACTATTGGAGATTTCTACTAATACCACCTGAAGACCCGTAGACATTAAAAGGGATATCGCTGCCTTATGGGTTGCGATGATGAGGATGTCGGGACGCTGAAACATGTAGCGGAGTGCCGTTAACTTTGCACGTCCTGGCGTTTCTCCGACAGTGGATGATGCCCCGGGGAGTCTAATCTTCAGCAAGAGTCCCGCTGAGACAGCAAAGGTGCATCCGTCAATAATGAAAGCCGTCTGACTGCCAAAGAGTCCTGTTGTTAAACCCCCGATGGCAGCACCGACGGCGAGCATCACCGACCAGGTGGCTGCGCCGAGCGTGTTAGCAGTCCCCAGCTCTTGTGGAGAGGTAACGTCTGGGAGGATAGCACTCCGTGCCGGACTGAAGAAACCGCTGACACCGAACAGAAGGGTCGTGAGAGCATAGAGCAACCAAATATCATTTGCATCTCGGACGAAAAGAAATCCGAGCACAACGACGGCGCGCACGAGATCTGTAATGATTAACAGATGCTTCCGGTTATACCTGTCCGCGAATATCCCGGCAATCGGAGCAACGGCGAAGGGTGCCAGCATTCGGATTGTAAACAGAATGCCTAACGCAAGACCGGAGTCCGTTAACTCAGCAATGAGAATGGCAGAGGCGATGAGGTTAAACCAATCCCCGAGCAGACTGACGACCTGCCCACCCCAGAGCCAGCGGAAGTTCGCATTCTGTAGAATCAGTTCAAAATAGCCGACCGGTTTTCCGATGTCCCGTTGTGTGTCCGTGGGCTGTGTTGGGGAACGTTCTTGTTTAGACAATTAGAGATTCCACCGTTCGTTAATCGGTTTCTGGTAGACTTCAATATTGCCCGCGACTACCTCTTCATAGTCAACTGCCTGTCCACAGGCATTGGACTCGTAAATCGCTTCACAAATAGATTTGGCCCGTAGCCCTACCTCTGCATCCAGTTCGGGGGGACGGTTGTTTGCTATTGCATCCGCGAAATCGTAACATTCAAGGACGACCCCATCGGTGAAGTTGTGCGGAAAGAGCCGCGCTGCCTCTTCATCCGAAAGGCTTGACCGATATTCGGTGATAAGGCTTTCCATGCTATGACGAGTGCCGTCTTTAAGAATCACTTCCGCGCCATCGAAGGGTCCGTGGAAGATGTCACCGTCATCGAGGAGACAACCTTCACTCCCGTAGTAGACGACATGATGGAAGCCGTGTCCGACCGCTGCCCATGTACACGTCCAGAGTCCAATGACGCCATTTTTGAAGTTAAGGGTTGCAACCCAGGTGTCCTCCTGTTCGTTCTTGACGAGTTGCCCGGCTTTGGTAACTTGCAAATCCTCAAATTGACAAACGCGGCCGTACACGGTGTCTGGGTCCCCGAAGAGATAGCGTATGGTGTCGCAATAGTGTGCACCGGAATCCATCACCATGCCTCCACCCCCGAGGGTTAAGTCGAGTCGCCAGTGCCAATCACTTTGCGGATCTGGTTCCCGATAAGAGGCGTGTTGTGCGGAAAACATCCGCAGATCGCCGAGCATCTGTTTTTCGTTCATTAACCATTCCGCAGTGCGTCGGCTCGGCATGCGACGGATGTTCTCAGCGGTTGCCGCGATTTTGTTATTCGCTTTCGCCGCCGCAATAATCGCATGGCTTGCTTTGACGGTTACGCCCATCGGTTTCTCCACCATGACGTTGACCCCACTATTGAGGCACTTTATGGCGTTGATATGGTGATGTGCATGCGACGTACAAATATCTGCGCCGTCTAAATCCGCCGTTGCGAGCATGGTGTCGGTGTCATCGAACACGGCAGGCTTTTTACCCGTCACCGCTTTGACTTGATCTGCGAAGTTGTCTGCGCGTTCTTTGACTTCATCGCACATCGCGACGAGTTCTACTTTACCCGGCTCTGTTTGGTGTATTGTGAGGTAAGCGTTGAGATGCCCGGTTGCCATCCCACCGCATCCGATAATTGCAATTTGGACCGCCATGATTTTCCCCTTTTTCGTAGAAATGTCTGATGCGTTATCGTATCACGGATACCTTTTTGAGGCAAATTGAAAACCCTTCATTTCTTGGTAAGAACGCCCTGAAATCACTGTTTTTTTGTGATGTATTGAATGCTTCTCAGTTTCGTTTGACAAATACGCTCTTAATAGGTATGATTAATACATGACTTAATTAAGGGTGAACCGTTAACAGAGACATGGCACCACATATATTTATGAGTGTTGCGTGTTACACTGTAGGCGTGCAGTGCCCTGAACGAAAGGAAAATTGACGATGTTTTCAAATCCAGGACAACAATCTGAATCTCAACTCGGCGGTGATGCTCTTGGCTTCCAACAGGGACACGGTTTTGGGACCGCGCCCGTGTTCCTTGCTTCAGTGAGTACGATTCTCGGTGCTATTCTCTTCTTACGGTTCGGTTACGCCGTTGCACACGCCGGGCTCTGGGGGAGCCTCATGGTTATCGCACTCGGGCATCTTGTAACGGTTCCGACCGTTCTGGCGGTGTCTGAGATTGCGACGAACCGTCGAGTCGCAGGTGGCGGTGCCTACTATATTGTCAGTCGCTCGTTCGGAGAGAGCATCGGAGGTTCTATCGGAATTGCCCTGTATATTTCCCAAGCCATCTCAGTTGCCTTCTATATCGTGGCGTTTGCCCAATCTTTTCAACCTATTTATGACTGGGTCGCGACGACGTATGGATTGATTCCCGACCCACGGTGGGTGAGTCTGCCCTTTACCGTCTTTCTTCTTGTCTTGATGCTGACGAAGGGCGCAGGGAGCGGGGTTCGAGTGCTGTGGGGCGTGTGTGCAATCCTCGCAGTGTCCATAATTTCATTCCTTTTGGGACAAGGACCTGAATCAATTCGACCCGAGGGATTGAACCTTACGGCACGTATTGAGAATCCCGACAGTTTTGGCATCGTTTTCGCCACATGCTTTCCCGCATTTACCGGTATGATTGCAGGTTTGGGGTTATCTGGTGATCTGAAAAACCCGCAAAGAAGTATACCCGTCGGGACGATCGGGGCGACATTCGCAGGCATGGTCATATACGTGCTTGTCGCGATTAAGCTCGGTCAGAGTGCCACGCCTGAAGCACTCGATGCCGATGAGTTTATCATGGCAAAGGTTTCGCTGTGGGGACCCGCTATCTACATCGGATTGGGGGCAGCTGCGCTTTCCTCTGCGCTCGGATCGATTATGGTTGCTCCGAGAACATTGCAAATGCTTGCACGAGACAGTGTGCTACCGATTCCGAGGTTAAACCGTCTCATGGAAAAAGGTGTAGGTGAGTCGCAGGAACCTGTATATGCGACCTCTGTGTCGGGCATCATCGCGATCGTTTTCGTGGCGATCGGCGAATTGGACTTCATCGCACAGATCTTGACGATGTTCTTCATGGTAACTTATGGCGCGCTCTGTGCAGTATCGTTCCTGGAGCACTTTGCGAGTAATCCCTCGTATCGCCCTACCTTCCATTCTCGCTGGTACTTATCTCTCTTAGGGACTGTCATGTGCGGTTTGATGATGTTTCAAATCAGCGCACTCTATGCTTTCATTTCTATAGGACTCATGGCGGTGACCTACCTCGGACTGCGCAGAAGTCATAAGGGACAACGCGACTTGACGGCGATCTTTCAAGGCACCATGTTCCAGTTAACCCGGTGGCTTCAGATTACTTTACAAAAAAGTCGGGTCAATTCGTCTGAAGGCGGATGGCGTCCCTCGATTGTCGCAATGACCCGATTCGGAGAGGGACGGCTCGGACATTTCGATCTGCTACGCTGGATTTGCCACAGGCACGGGTTCGGGCACTTCATCCGTCTGTTCCCCGGAGACTACTCATTTTCCAGTGAACTCCAAGCACGTATCCATGTGGATGATTTGATTAAAAAGACGGAGGTCAGCAGAGCCGGTATCTTCGTGGATTCCATAATTTGTCCGACGTTTCAACTCGCCTTGACACAAATATTGCAGATGCCCGGGATTTCGGGGTTGCCAAATAATTGTGTTCTCCTTGAATTCGATCGCGACAGACCTGACGAGGTCGAAGAAGTTGAAGAAGGAATACCCCTTGTTGCGAATTCGTTGTTCAATGTCTTGGTCCTGCGATCCACGGGATATCGCTTTGGGTATCGTTCCTCGATCGATGTATGGGTGACGGAGGACAACTTGAAAAACGCACCAATGATGCTCTTGCTTGCGTTTATCATTGTAGGGCATCCAGATTGGAGACGTGCCGAAATCCGGCTTTTCGCTTGTTCCGAAGCCACGGATGCTAAGCGGGAAGCGAACAGACTTTCGACGCTCATGAAGGAAGGGCGACTGCCCATTTCAATGCATAACGTGACGTCCGTCTCTTACAGCAGTCAGAAGGCTTTAGAGCAAGAGATAGAGCATCGATCCTCTCAGACCGATTTGGTGATCGCAGGCTTAACAGGGGAAGACATCTACTCTGAAAAATTGGCGCAAACGCTACAGTCCTACGAGGCAGCCAATGACGTGTTGTTCGTTCATGCAATTGAACAGATTTCAATCGATTAATAGAGGCAGAGTTTGATGAATGAGTTGATTCCACAAGCTCTTGATTTACTTCAAACACGGGTCATCACTTTAGGTGAGGAACCTGTGAGAGTCATCCAAATTGTTGGGTTAATTGTCACTTTGACAGCCACATTGACAATCGCAAGTTTTTTACGCCGATGGTTCCGGCGGCTTTTCAATAGGCTCGGGATCCCACAAACCCTCATAAATCGATTACTGGCACTGCTATTCCTGGTCGTCCTGATTTTTGGGATCGGTTTGGCATTCCGGCTCGCAGGGATTAGCACTGGGTTCTTTGGTAAACTTTTTGATTATCCGCTTACCGACCTTTTTCAACCTCCCCAGAAACCCGGAGAGCCTGAGGCGACTGCAGAGGTGGCGAAATTAACGTTGGCGCGGCTTTTTTATGGGTTTGTAATCGTCTTCGGGATGTTTATTCTCTCAAAATATGTTCAATGGGTGCTACGGCGACAGGTCTTACAGGCTTTTCAAATTGCGGATCATACCCAGTTTATTTTACTCCGCTTCCTTCATTTCAGCCTTATCATTATCGGGGTCATTATCAGTCTCAGCACGATCGGCGTGAGTTTCACAAGTGTCGCCTTAATTTTCGGGGGGCTGAGTATCGGGATCGGTTTTGGCTTACAGAATATCGCCTCGAACTTAATATCGGGATTTATTCTGATTTTTGAACGCCCTATCAAAATTGGGGATCTCGTGGAGATTATGGACGTTAACATATTTGGAAGGGTCGGTAGCATCAATCTCCGGTCAACGATCATTGTCGCCCTTGATGAAAAGGAAGTGATCGTCCCGAATTCTCAGCTGATTACAGAATCCGTTCATAATCTCACGCACTATAATAACCGCTATCGACTTCAGATTCCGGTGGGTGTATCGTATAGTTCAGATGTAACGCTTGTCAAAAAGCTCCTACTTGAAGTCGCTCACGCCCATCCGGAGATAATTAAAGAACCCAATCCTGCTATGGAAAACGTCACCGCCCCGTTTGTCCGCTTCACGAACTTCGGGGAATCGTCCTTGAATTTTGAGTTGTTGGCGTGGGTTGCCGATTGTTTTCAACGTTTTGATATTGCGAGCGATCTGCATTTTATGATTTGGGAAAAATTTAAGGAGCACGGCGTTAAGATCCCCTTCCCGCAACGGGCTGTCCATTTGTATCCAACGGACACCGAGCACCAAAAACTGACGACCCCTTAGGTGTGCCGAATGACATCACCCCTGACGAGATAATAGACCTCTTCACTGATATTTGCCGCCAGGTCACCTATCCGTTCCAAATGCCGAAAAAGGAGGAGCAGGCTGATACCGGGTTGGATGAGTCTTGGATGTTCGCTCAAAATCGTCAGAAGTTCGTGGAGCATCTTTTCATAAATTTCGTCAACTTCAGTATCGCGTGCTCGAATTTCTAAGGCATGTTCGGCGTTCCGATTGACGAAGGCATCTATTGCATCCTTAACCATGGCTTGGATTACTTGTGCGACGTATGGGAGGTCTACGAAGGGTTTGACCGGTGGATGCTCCGATAACTCAATACTTCGTTTGGCGATAGAAACGCTTTTGTCCGCTATCCTCTCGATGTTATAGTTAACCTTCATCGCCGTTGTTAGAAACCGGAGTTCTATGGCTACGGGTTGATGGAGTGCGATGAGTTGGATACACAATGACTCGATCTCGTTTTCAAGCAGGTCAATCTTATCGTCTGTAGCAATGACGAGTTCCGCTAACGCGCTATCTCGCGTTAAGACGGATTCAATGGATTGCCGCAGCATCTGTTCCGCAAGCCCCGCCATTTCTAATATTTTGTGCTGAAGTCCCTTGATCTCGTGTTCTAACATATTTTTAATTATGGAATCCTGGGCTGCCCTCCAAATGTAAAGCACAGACAAATTATGCCATTTGAGGAGGACCTAATTTCATTACGGGCAGGTTTTTGGTTTTCCTGACGGACTTTGTTAAATAACGTTCAAAGCCCAGAAACACATTAGAATTAACCGAAAACCACGGCGTAACATAGTGGAGCCGTGCCCAGATTTAATAGCTTAAAGCACCTGTCACATATTGCTCTGTCCTTGTATCTTGTGGATTTGTGAAAATCTTTTCCGTTGTTCCGAATTCGATCAATTCTCCGCAGTAGAGAAACCCCGCGACATCAGAAACACGCGCCGCTTGCCGCCTTTTATTCGTGACGAAGATAAGGGTGTAATCGTTTGCGAGACCTCGTATGAGCGTCTCGATTTTAACGGTTGCGATCGGGTCCAGTTCCCCACACGGCTCATCAAATATCAGGATTTCGGGGTCAACCGCTAAAGCCCGCGCGCTACAGAGAAGTTGTTGCTGTCCGATTGAGAGTTGTTTTGGGTCTCCGTGCAAAATAGGTTCCACATCATTCCAAAGTCCAGCTCTTTGTAGGCTTTCCTGAACGATGTTATCAAGGTGTGAAGATTGCTGTATGCCTGCTATCCGAGCCCCGTATGCCACATTCTCATAGATAGAGCAACGAAATAATTCAGGTTTTCGGAACACCATTCCAATCTTTTTCCGAATGGCAGTGACATCTGTCTTTTTCGCATACATGTTACTGCCCTTAAAAAGTATTTCACCGCTGAACCTGAAATTCGGTGTAAAGTCATTTAAACGATTGAAGCACCGGACAAGTGTGCTTTTACCACAATTGGCAGGACCCATGAGTGCTGTTACCTGTCTCGGTTGGACCTCAAACGAAAGGGAGTTCAGAATCTGATGATCGCCATACCACACATTTAAGTTATGGGTGCTCAGAATGGGGTCTTCTTTTTTCGTCTGCATCGTTTTTTTACTTGTGGGTTCCGGATTCAATCGTTAAAAAACTGGAAATAGTGCTCAATAGCAGTGCCCCGCCTAAGAATAACACGAATCTATCGGGTATGCCTCTGGGACTTGTTGTATGGCTCGGTATATGAATACCGATAAGTAAGGCAGCTCCCGCGAGTGCCCGAGACATCGATCGACATCCGCCTGCAAGCATTTTTGGAAAGGCAAGCGGCACGACCTGTTTTGTTAAGACTTGCCATTGAGTGGCACCTAAGACGTAGGCAGATTCACGGATGGGCGTCGCAACAGATCGAAGTGCCTCTTGGGTCGTTTTGATTGCTATTGGCATTGCCATCAGAATGAAGATCAAAGTCTCTGCGTAAAACACCAGCGTGTTACGTTGAAATAGAGCGACTTCTAAACCAGATTCATTCACGTTCTGGGCAGGCGGAAAGGCACCAATCTCTTTGAAAACCCCGGGATCGCTGAAAATAACCATGATTGCTAAAAGTCCGTATAGGAGTGAAGGAATTTCAGTCAAAAAGTTGACTTGGCTTCCGATAAAACCTCGAATCCAACTTGTTGCTGGACACCATTCTTCTAAGTAAAACGCACAGGCTATCCCGAATAAAACTGCCAAAAGGCTGATGGGTAGGATCAAATTGAGATCGCTGATGAGACTGGGCAATATACCGGAGATACGAGAGGTTGATGACGTTTGAATGTGAGCCGCCGCTGTTTTTCTAAGGTCGTTCCAGAAAAAAACAAACACGGCTCCCACTATAATGACAGCACCCCCCTGCAAAGCGATTTTTTTTCTGAGTTCTGAACGGATCATTGAGGAATTCATGATTGGGTATCCTAATGACGGAAACCGATGGCTGACGGCTATTCTTATCCATACCGCATTTGGACGTAATCCGCGGTTTTAGGGTGTTGAGGTGTTTCAAAGAGGGCTTGTGTTTCTCTGTGTTCAATAAGTTCGCCGAGGAACATATAGATACACTCCTTACTGACTCGCCGTGCCTGTGCCATGTTGTGTGTTACGATAAGGAATGTATATGTTCCCGCAAGGGCTTCCATGAGTTCTTCAACAGCGAGCGTGCCTTTCGCGTCTAACGCGGAGCAGGGTTCATCCATCAGAATGATTTTGGGTTTCAACGGCAGCAAACGCGCGATACAGAGTTTTTGCTGCTGTTCAAGTTGGAGTGATGTTGCCCGGACCTTCAATTTGTCCTTCAGATCCTCCCAGAGGAAGACGGATGTAAGTGCCTCTTCAACAATCTGATCTGATTCTGTTCGGGTCATACTCCGTATTGGAGAGTGGATACGCAAACCGAACAGTATATTTTCGTAGACTGAAATCGGCAATGGATTTGGTCTTTGGAACACCATACCCACGGCTTTTCGGAGTTCCGGCAAGGAGACATCCGCATCGTAGATGTTTTTTCCCAGAATCTCGATTGTCCCTTTCGTCGTAACGTTGCCGTAGCGTTCATTGACGCGGTTGAAGCAGCGCAATAGGGTTGATTTCCCGCATCCAGAAGGACCGATTAGCGAAGTTATTTGGCCGTCTCGTATCCTGACGCTCACATCAATGAGGGCTTGGAAATCACCATACCAGAGGTTGAGATTTTCAGTTTCAATGCTATAATTCATCTTTTTCGTAGGGGCTGGGTTCCCCAGCCCGTTTTTTCCTTTACCCAAAAGTCCCGTTCACATAGTCGTACGTCGCTTGCTCTGATGGATTTTCAGAGAAAATTATATCCGTTGTATCAATTTCGATGAGGTCCCCGTTGAGAAAAAAGGCAGTGCGGTTCGCCAACCGTTTTGCCTGTTGCACCAAATTCGTGACGAGCAGAATCGTCATTTCTGTTCGTAAAGTTTTGAGCACCTCTTCAATACGCATCGTTGTGACTGGATCGACTGCAATTGAGAATTCGTCGAGACAGAGGATGTCTGGTTGATGCGAAAGCGCACGCGCGATCGTCAAGCGTTGTTGTTGTCCACCCGATAATTTAGTGCCGAGCGTGTTCAACCGGTCCTTCACCTCTTCCCAGAGCGCTGCTTGCTGTAAACACCGTTCAACGGTTTCGTCTAATTCCGATTTTGCGCGGATACCGCCTGTGCGCGGCGCAAAAGCGACGTTATCATAGATGGAAAGCGGCAGACCGACTGGTAAAGGCTGAACCATACCGATCCGTCGACGTAAGCCGTAGACATCGCCAATCGTGCTAATATCTTCGCCATCGAGTTTCACGGATCCTGCTACGGTTGTGTCTGGTGTAAATTCCAATGTTCTGTTGATAACTTTCAGGAGTGTTGTTTTACCGGATTGGGCAGGACCGATGATACCGAGGATCTCGTTCTGATATACATCGAAGGAAACGCCGTTCAGGGCGGGGGTGTTTCCATAATGCACCTTCAGATCGGTAACCTCAATTAGAGGCGCGCTTTGTGAACCGTTAGGGGTGTTTGTTTGCATGTGTTGCGTCACTGCCTTCCGTGGATTCGTTTTTCACGTTTTCTTCACTTTCTTCCTCTATTTTCCGTTCCACCCGTGCTTCCGTTAAAACTGAGGCTAAGAGTCCAGACGGGATGGCGATTAATCCCACGCCAACAAGAGTGACAAGGGCAGTGAAAAGTTTGCCACCCGGTGTTATCGGATAGACATCTCCGTAACCGACTGTTGTGAGTGTTACAATAGCCCACCACATAGAATCAAGAATGGTTCCGAATTCTTCGGGTTGCTTTTCCCTTTCAAAATAATGGATACCACACGCAGCGAGATAGACTAACATTAATGACAGGATGACCAGTGCCAAGAGTTCCCGTCGGATTTCATTCAATGCCTCGGTGAGCCGATCTACCGCTAAAATAAATCGGGTCGCTTTGAAGATTCTGAAGATTCGCAGAAACCGCAGGATCCGAAGAACGCGGAACCCTGGCAAAAGAAACAGAGACGGTAGAATCGCGAGTAGGTCTATGATGCCGTAGAAACTGAAAATGAAATCCCGTTTTCTCGGTTCAATATAAACACGCAAGATATATTCGATCGAAAATAGACCAAAAAATACCGAGTCCAGCAAAATGAAGTGCGGCGCATGTGGGTCCTCACTGTCGGATTCAAGCACAAAGACCACAGCGGAAGCGAGAATTAGGAACTGGATGATTCCGCTGACAATGTTTCCTTCAATGATCCCTCGTAATCTCTGTTTATTCATCATACATTATACATTTTCGAGGAATGGTTTTCGGTTCTCGGCTAAAAAGTCTTTTAACTGCCCCTGCTCGGAGTTTTTCAGAAAACGTGCCTGTTCACGAAAGTCCTCTTGTCCGACAGCCGACAGCCATTTTACCACTTTTTCCGAGTTCGGAGATATACCCTTAGCACAATCGCTGCTGCATTGACGAGTAAGACACTGCCGACAAGGACAACCGCAGTCCCGTAGGGAATGCCCTCCGTAACGTCCGGAACCTGTGTTGAAATCGTAAAGAGGTGTAGCGAGAGTGCCATACACTGTTCCGTTATATTATAGGCGAAAAGGTTTCCTTCCGCAATAGCTTTATAAAAGACCGCACCCGTGAACATAATGGGGGCAGTTTCACCCGCTGCTCGCGATACCTGTAGGATAACACCCGTCAAAATACCGCTGATGGAGTTAGGGATAACGATACGACGAATCGTTTGCCAGCGCGTCGCCCCAAGGTTCCAGCACGCCTCTCGAAACGACATCGGGACGGCTTTGAGGGCTTCCGTCGTGCTGGCGATAATGACCGGGAGCGTCATGATGGCTAACGTGAGGGACGCTGCTAAAATGGATTCTCCTAAACCCGCGAAAAGGACAAATGCCCCAACCCCGAACAGCGCGTGGACGATACTCGGGACACCCGCAAGGTTCACAACCGCTAAATTCGTGATACGCGTGAACCAACTCTCACGGGCATACTCGTTGAGGTATACTGCAGCGAATACGCCAATCGGTGCCGATACCAATAAGGAGACGACCACCAAATAGATCGTCCCTAAAAAAGGAGCCCAGAGTCCCCCCGCACGCATGTTGTCCTTCGGATTCGTGAATAGGAACTCCAGTGAGAGGACCGGTAATGCTTTATAAATAAGATAACCGATGATGAGAAGTAATGGAAGAATCATCAAACTTGTCATCACAAGGAAGAAGATTCGCATCACATTCTCTGTCCACCGCTTGTGTTTGCTAATTTCTGTTTCTATAAACATTTTTTAATTATGGAAATCTGGACGTTGCTCCACTTCGTTTCACAACGGTTTCCGGTTAATTCCAACCTGCTCTGGGTGCGTGGAGGTTTCTGAATTCACCAGACACCATCGTGGAATGAAATTATGCCTTAAATGGCATAATTTGTCCCCCATACGCTATTCGCTATGGGATGGCTTCGGCTTTCTGCATTTACATTTGGAACGATGCCCAGAGTTAATAGTTTAAAAATCCTGACGAATACCTTTAATCACTAAATCGGCGATGAGGTTCACCACAAAGGTAATCGTAAACAACAAGATACCAATGATAAAGAGGACTTGATAGTGTTCATCGCCTCTTGCGACTTCACCCAACTCAGCCGCGATTGTCGCCGTGAGCGTGCGAATCCAAGAGAGAGGACCCGATGGAATGTTAACAGAGTGTCCCGTCGCCATAAGCACAGCCATCGTTTCACCGATAGAGCGTGCGGCACCGAGGAGCACGGCTGCGAGGAGTCCGTTTTTGGCGGCAGGTAAAAGCACACGATACACCACTTGCCACCGAGTCGCACCGAGTGCCTCCGCCGCTTCACGATAGGAATCCGGGACGGCTTTTAAGGCATCTTCCGCAATAGAAACGATAATCGGCACACTCATCAATGCCAGCATAATGCTACCGTTGAGCATTGTTAAACCAATCGGGGCTTTGAACACTGTGATAATCAATTGATTCATCAGGGTCAGTCCGATGAACCCCCACACAACGGACGGGATAGCCGCGAGCAGTTCGATGATGATCTTAAATGTTTCTCTCAGTTTCGGACTACAGAACTCCGATACAAAGATTGCCGCTCCAAGCCCAAACGGAACAGCGATACACATGGCTAAAAGGGTGACACTGAAAGTGCCAACGATCAGCGCAAATGCCCCATATCTTTTATTGTTCAATGAGGTCGGTTGCCACTCTACACTCGTCAGAAATTGCCCTAAATCTAAACCTCCAAAAAGGAAACCGGCGCCCTCCCGAAATACGAAAAAGAAGATACCGAATACAAAGAGAATGGAACTGATACCACACAGACGGATAAATAATTCAATCGCTGTCTCGGAAAATGGCAGATTTGCCGCACTTTTTTTGCGTAGGATGTTCATATTTATTTTTGATTATTTTCTAAAGGGACGAAGCCGAGTTTCTTAACGATCTCTTGCCCCGCTGCTGACAAGATCCAATCGAGGTATAGTTTTACTTCTCCCGCGGGTTCACCGAGGGAATACATGTATAAGGGACGCGCGATAGGGTAGGTTTTGGCAAGGACATTTTCGAGATTCGGGGGATAGTAAGGCGAATTGGAGTCAGCAGCAACCTCTAACATTTTCACATGTGAGGTGGCATATCCCATGCCGCTGTAGCCGATAGCACACGGGGTCCTTCCGACAACTTCTACGACATCTTTGGAACCGTGTAAATCCAACGAACCGATGCGGAAATCACGACTTTTGCCGAGCAGGGCTTCGCGAAAATAGAAATAAGTGCCGGAATTGGATTGACGGCTGATGCGGATAATTTTGTCACTCGGACAGTCGCTATGCGATATACCGAGCTCGCTCCATTTGCTGATTGTGCCGTTCTCACCATAAATTTCTGCAAGTTGAATAATGGTAATTCTATCAATCGGCGTGTCTTGGTGCACATAGACGGCGAGGGCATCGTAACCCACGATAAATTCCTGCGGGACTTTACCCGTATTTTGTGTCGCAAGTTCCAACTCTTTTGGCTTAATCTGTCGACTGCAATTCGCAATGTCTACCGTGCCATTAATAAGTGCAGCGACACCCGTTCCAGAACCGCCACCCGATACCTCCACTGAGGCAGTCGTGCTGATATGTGTGTATTTTTCTGCCCATGCCTGTGCCAAATTCACCATCGTGTCTGAACCTTTATTTTTGATGGTGAATTGTGTGTCCTCTGTCTTTGCAACGCCTGTATCGTCTTTCGGTGAACACCCCTTCATGACGAAGCAACATACCAAAGCGATGAGCAGATATGGAGTCATGAAGCGGATCCAACCCTTTATTCGCATCAGTCTACCTCTCTCACAAAATTCTAACCTAAATTGTAACATACAATTGTTACGAAAATAAGACAAAATTCGCAATTGTTATTAATATAATCCAAGTCGCTACGAATGAATTCTATAGTTTGAATACGGTTTTTCAAACTTTTTCCGCACTCCAGCGGAGTGCTATGTCTATAGAAAGAGGACATTCAACCCAGTGCACTCCAGCGGAGTGCTATGTCTATAAATAGGGGCAACTTGCGTTAATACATAGGGAGTAGTACTTTTTTATCCAATCGGATACGCCTTTTATTTTTGCAAAATGAATTGATTTTAGAGTCTGCCTGTGATAGAATAGAATAATAAATTTGCTGGGAGAAATATAATGCAGTCCAAATTCCAACAACTCAAAACCCGTCTGCTTGAAGCGAATGATATAGCCTCCGCCGCCAGACTCCTCTACTGGGATCAAACCACGTATATGCCCCCCGGGGGTGCCCCGGCTCGGGGACGGCAAAGCGCGACACTTAGACGATTAGTACACGAAAAGTTCACCGATCCGGAAATAGGACGGTTGCTTGACGCCCTCGAGCCTTATGGAAGAAGTCTCGCTTACGATTCCGATGAAGCAAGTCTGCTCCGTGTTACGCGTAGAGAATACGAATGGGCTACCAAAGTTCCTGCTGAATTCATGGCAGAGGTGACCAACCATACATCCGAATCTTATCAGGTCTGGACGGAAGCACGTCCCGCGAATGACTTTGAACGCGTCCGTCCCTATCTGGAGAAAACACTCGACTATAGCCGACAGGCAGCAGACTTCTTTCCGGGGTATGAACACATCGCCGATCCATCCATTGAATCCAGCGATTACGGGATGAAGGCGACCGATGTCAGTCGCGTCTTTGCGGAGTTACGTCAAGAACTCGTGCCGATTGCCGCTGCGATTACATCGCAAGCACTCGCCGACGATTCGTGTTTGCACCAACATTTTCCTGAGGAGAAACAACTCGCGTTTGGCTTAGAGGTCTCCCAGAAGTTCGGCTACGATTTAAATCGTGGCAGGCAAGATAAGACGCACCACCCATTTATGACGAAGTTCTCACTCGGTGATGTGAGGATCACGACCCGTTCAAAAGAGAATTTCCTTGGCGATGCCCTCTTCAGCACGCTACACGAAACCGGACATGCCCTCTATGAACAGGGGATTCGCATGGACTTGGAAGGCACACCGCTCGCGGGTGGCACTTCATCAGGCGTGCATGAGAGTCAGTCGCGGCTCTGGGAGAATATTGTGGGACGGAGCCGAGGGTTTTGGCAACACTTCTATCCCCGACTTCAAAGCGTTTTTCCCGAACAGTTGGGTGCTGTCCCCTTAGATACGTTTCATCGTGCGATTAACAAAGTGGAACGCTCCCTCATTCGCACGAATGCAGACGAAGTTACGTATAACCTCCATGTCATGTTGCGTTTTGATTTCGAGCTGGCACTCTTGGAAGGCAATTTGGAGATTCGAGATTTGCCAGATGCATGGCGTGAACGGTTTGAAGCCGATTTCGGTATCGTCCCGCCTGATGATAAAGACGGTGTTTTGCAAGATGTCCATTGGTATTATGGGTTGATTGGAGGTTCATTTCAAGGCTATACGTTGGGCAATATTTTGGGAGCGCAATTCTTCTCGGCGGCACGCCAAGCGCACCCTGATATTCCTAATGAAATCGAGAAGGGTGAGTTCACTACACTCCACGATTGGTTGAAGGAGAATCTTTACCAGCACGGATCGAAATACACGGCACCGGAAATTATCCAGCGCGCAACCGACGGTCCGCTCTCCATTAAACCTTATATAGCCTACCTCCGGACGAAATATGGTGAATTATACGACTTAGGGAATTAGGTTTTTAATTTCTGTCCGCTTGCGCTGCTACATCCGTTGTCCTTGCGGGTTTTGGAGCAATCCGAAACTTAATAAGGATATGGACGGCGTGGCATTGAAACCTAAGCCCGTAACGAAGTGGAGGGCGACTCGAACATGCAAACCCTCAAATCCCTAAATGCTGCTACTTATCCGCAAGGTATAATTAAAATTTTACTGCTCTGTTGCTTTTTGCAAGCGTGCGGCGGACTCAAACTGATTGATGTTCCCAAGAGTTCAGCCGCATTGCAACTCACAACGTCACAGCAGGAGACAATTCACCCGAAACTGAAACTTATCCGTGATATTGTTGACGATTACGATTTTGAGAAGAAACAGTTAGAGGTGGATTATCAGATATTTCGGGCGGGTATGACGCAACGATACTACGATCGTTACGAAAGTGGGTTCATGAATGCGCGTTCTCGGCGTGAGCTAAACGCATTCAGGGACGAAGCACGGAAGTTTCTGAAGCAGCGCGAGATTTATCTCGACGAGATTAAAGACCTCGTCGAAGAAATCGCCGCAGAATTGACCCCCAATCAACGTCTGAAATTCGCTGAACTAAAACTTCCGAAGTTGGAGGTCCCAACGATGCTCCAGCGCGACGCATATAACGACCTCCGCTATATTCCGAGTCACCCCCTTGGCGGTGTGAACATATTTTAAGCGGTTTGCGATGGATTACTACGTAAGCTTGCTCGGTGACGATTCAAACCCCGGCACGTCCGAAACATGCCCGTGGCAAAGTATTGAACGGGTAAATACTGCCCAGTTGTTGCCCGGCGATGCTGTCCTGTTTCATGCCAACCAAACTTTCCCCGGAAATCTCCGTCTGCAAAGTAGTAGGCACGCGCCGTGTGCCGTAACAGAAAGCAGCAGCAACACGCCGTGTGCCGTAACACTGAGCTCCTACGGATCCGGTAGAGCCACCATCGACGCAGGAGAGGGTGCCGGTTTCGTAGCCAAGAATAGCGGAGACGTTCACCTAAGCGAACTCAACTTTATCGGCGCTGGCGCGTCTGAAAATGTCCATTCCGGTATCCTGTTCCTGAATACGCTACTCGGTGGAATGAAGTTAGGAGATATTCGGATTCATCGCGTCGATGTCAGCGGTTTCAAGCATTCTGGAATCCACTTCGTGGCAGAACCCCCAGATCAGAGTTGGAGCGGTTTCCGTGATGTCAGCATTACATACACCACCAGCCATGACAACGGGGACGCAGGTATCAGTTGTATCGGTGTCTGGAACCCGGAGCGAGACGGATATGCACATGCGAACTTTTATCTCGGTAACTGCAGCGTTTACAGGAACGCAGGCATCCCTGGTAAGGAGAGTCACTCAGGGAACGGTATCGTCCTCGCGCAGGTGGATGGGGCGGTGATTGAGCGGTGCCGTGCTTACGAAAATGGCGGATTAAACGATTACGAAGGCGGGGGTCCCGTTGGAATCTGGGTATGGGACGCGAACCGTATTGTCATTCAGTTCAATGAATCGCATCACAACCGAACTGGCAGTAGTAAAGATGGCGGCGGATTCGATCTGGATGGTGGCGTTCGGAATTCGACTGTCCAGCACAACTACTCCCACGATAACGATGGACCTGGGTATCTGCTGGCACAGTTCAGCGGTGCCCGGGCATTTTATGGGAACGTCCTTCGCCACAACGTGAGTGTAAACGATGGTAGGAAGAATCGTTACGGAAGCATCCACCTCTGGTCTACGGGTGCCAGCGGGGGTCTGATCGATACAACTTTTTACGCCAACATAATCTTCACAACACAATCCACTGATGGAAACCCTGCCGCGGTTGATTGTGTAAGCGAAGGCCTCCACAACATCCGTTTCTATAACAACCGTTTTCAAACCGACGGGAAAGCCGTATGCGTCCGTGGCAAAACCAATCCAAATGTTCTCTTTGAGGGCAACACTTTTTCTATAACCAAAAACATCTTATTGTAGGAGCGAGCTGCGCTCGCGACCCCATCTTATTGTAGGAGCGAGCTGTGCTCGCGATCCTTTCATTCATTGGAGACGCTGAAAGAAATGATCCAGAAACGCATCCGCCGCCACCTTAAGGCACACCTGTGCATTTGGATGCGGAGATCGACGTTCAGGGCGCAAATCAGACACTGTCACGCCGTTTGTTAAAACACCTTCGGTTTCCACTTGCACATCCGCCGCAACGCTTTCAAAATATTCTGGGTGCGTCAGCATACCGATCGGGAGCGCATCGTGGATATGAAATCCCCAGAACCCAACGTGTTGACGGTAAAATTCCATACAGGCGTGTGTCGCATCCTTAAGAAATCGGGCAATTCTGTCAGATCGATTAGCGAGTTCAGCATGCAAGCGTTCACCCGTTAAAACGACTTGATGCGTCGCATCGAGCGGCGCAATATCAATAGGAACATTGGACTGGAAAACTTCCTGAGCTGCATGCGGATCGACAAAGATATTAAATTCAGCAGTTGTTGTAACGTTCCCATATTCCTCAAAGGCACCCCCCATCACAACAATCTTCTGCAGGCGTTGCATCTTCGCTGCATCTCTGCGAATCGCTTGAGCGACGTTTGTCAGCGGACCGAGGGCGACGAGCGTAAGTTCATCTGGATAGCGTGTTACCATCTCAAGGATGAGATCGACCCCTGAAGTGGGTGAGATATGTGTGTCAGCAGGCGGATACACCGGATGCCCATCGGCATTTCGCAGTTGACTAATATTCCCTAAACCGTCATCACCGTGGACATGCGCCGCTGTCACGAGAGGCTTGACCAGTGGTCGCGCCTCGCCTTGCGCAATCAGTGGGAATTCCGCCAAATCCAGCACTTCAAGAATTCTTAACAGATTCTCTGTCCCCTGTGTAACAGGGACGTTTCCACAGACGGTCGTGAGTGCCTCTACGTGCAATTCAGGCGAAAACAGTGCGAGAAGAATAGCGAGGGCATCGTCTACCCCCGGATCCGTGTCTATAAGGATGCGTTGCATATTTATCTTCCTATCTTGTTTTTGATTGATTTTACCATTACCCAATGATTTTGTCCAATGACAGATCCCCGGACCCGGTCTGAACCCCTTTTCCCACCCTTCAGATTACCACAAACTAAATAAAAACCGGACCGAAAAATGTAAAACTGAATGGCGCTGCCTATCCCCATAAAAGTCTTGCACTTAAGACGTTGAAAGCATATAATAACAAGATGGGTTTTCTACATCAACATCATCAATTTAATGAAGTTAACCGAAAAATAAAATATGACTTTCCAAACACGTTGCAACCGTTATCTACAGAATATCCAACAAACACAAAGCACTTCAGCAGCGACTCCAGAACTCTCCCTATACCCACATCTCCAAGCGTTTCTTGAAGAGATTGCCGTTGCGCATTTCAATAGAGACACCATCCGATTCACACAGGAACCGAGACGGTTAGAGCAAATCGGTAGACCCGACTTCATCGCGATGGACGGCTTGTTGCCTATCGGTTATATTGAGGCAGAAGCTTATGGCAGAGACCTTGACGCACTCACCGGACACGCCAGAGAACAGAACACCCGGTTTATTGAAAACCTTGATAACTTCATCCTGACTAATTTCATTGAATTCCGGTTGTATACGGACGGACAACGCCGCGCAACGGCAAGCATTACGGACACACCTGAAGATTTAAAGGTGCTACTGGAACGGTTTCTGGACGCTGGAGGTGTCCAAATTGCGTCACCAGAGGCATTGGCGGGATACCTCGCCAGACGGACGCGGGAACTCCAAATACAGATCGCAACGACGCTCACCGATGAAAATAGTAATATCCACGCTATGTTCTTGGCGTTCAAGGAAACGCTGATCTCTACACTGACCCCTGACGACTTTGCGGATATGTATGCCCAGACGCTCGCCTACGGGTTGTTCGCGGCACGCTGCACACTCCCGAACGCGACGAATTTTTCACGGCACACCGCCGTCGAGGCACTTCCGAGATCAAACCCGTTCCTCGTCCAACTCTTTTATCATGTAGCTTCTCCGACCCTGGAGACGAACGTGACCTACATTCTGGACGACATCGCCTCGCTCCTCCAAAACGTCCCGACAGAGATGCTCCGCACGGCGTTTGCCGCAAGGAATCATCTCGAAGATCCGGTTATCCACTTCTATGAGACGTTCCTCGCCGAATACGATCCACAACGCCGCGTCGATCGGGGGGTCTACTATACACCGCCACAGGTTATCTCGTATATCGTCAGATCCGTGGACAGTCTGCTCAAGACGGAATTGAACAGACCCGACGGTCTCGCCGATGATAACACGCTCATTCTCGACCCGGCGACGGGGACTGGTGGTTTCCTGTTGACGGTGTTGGATCACATTCGTGAGTCGGTCACCGAAACCTACGGCACGGGGGAATGGAACCAGTATATCAACGCGGCGTTAGTGAAACGGCTTTTCGGGTTTGAGTTGCTCGTTGCGCCGTATACAATCGCGCATCTGAAGTTGAGTCTGTTTTTGCAAGCGCAGGGGTGGCATGCCGATGAACGCCTCCGTATCTATCTCACGAATACGTTGGAACAACCCGCAGAAATGCAGCCATCGCTACCGTTTGCGGAGTTTATCTCTGACGAAGCGAACGCGGCATTGTCAGTGAAACGGGACGAACCGCTCCTTGTCATCCTCGGTAATCCTCCGTATCCACAGGATTCTGCCAATCCAAGTCGCGAGGGACGAAGGTTAACTTTCATTGGTGAACTTATTGAAGATTACAGACAAATAGATGGGCAATCACTTGGTGACATAAATTCTAAAGTCCTTCAATCAGATTACGTGAAATTCATCCGATGGGCGCAGTGGCGGATTGGCAAAAACGGGGAAGGTGTTATTGGTTACATCGTCAATAACAGTTTCTTGGATGGACCGACCTTTCGCGGCATGCGGCAAAGTTTGTTAAGGGATTTCAATACCATCTATCTACTCAATCTACACGGCAGCAGTAGAATAACAGAAGTTGTTCCTGAAACAGTAAGAGATGAAAACGTGTTTGACATTTCACAAGGGGTTTGCATTCTGTTGTGTGTCAAAAAAAGCAATAATTCTGCGAAGTCAAGAGTTTACTACGCCGATCTGTGGGGATCGCGCGAGGAAAAATACAATACGCTTTCCGAAACCGATGTCCAATCTACGGAATGGTGTGAGTTACAACCGATGGCACCCTACTATCTACTTGTGCCGCAGGCAACTGAACTTATGTCTGAGTATGAACTTGGATGGAAGACCACAGACGTTTTCCAAACAGACTCAGTGGGAATCGTCACCGGACGGGATAAATTTACCCTGCATTGGACAGCGGAAAAACTACGCGAGACTGTAGATGGTTTCGTTTCCCTCTCTGAAGATGCCGCACGCGAGAAATATCAATTACCGAAAGATAGCCAAGATTGGAAGATTCACCGCGCCCAAGCCGATCTTCGCAATCATCCGGATGCTGACCAACACATCACACTCATCCATTATCGTCCATTCGATCTACGTTGGACCTACTACACTGGGCAGTCATCTGGTTTCTACGGACGTCCTCGTCCTGAAATTATGCATCACATGCGGAGGGAAAACCTTGCCCTTTGTGTCCATCGCGGTATTAGGAGTCCGGTATGGCAACACGCTTTGGTGGCTAATCAAATCAGCGAAAAAAGTTATATCTCAAATAGAAGTGAACCCACCGCGCATGTATTTCCACTCTACCTGTATCCAGATCCAGAGGAATTGGGACTTGAGACAGAGCGTTCACTTAATTTTACACCAGCGTTCCTCACAACACTCTCGGAGGCGTTGAAACTCCGGCAGGTTGAACCATTTAACCTACCCGAAAGTATTTCACCAGAGGAGATTCTCGCCTATATCTATGCCGTGCTGTATAGTCCTACCTATCGTAAACGGTATTATGAGTTCCTGAAATACGATTTTCCGCGTATCCCGTTGCCACAGGATATTAACCAGTTCCGCACGCTCGCGGCGTTAGGACAACGTTTGATTGATTGCCATCTTTTGAAAGAATCGCGACCGGAGGTCGCTCCTACAGGGAGAGGGACTCCAGCGGCGCATCGGTTTGAGGGCGAAGGGGACGGTGTTGTCGCGCAGGTGCGATATTCGGACGGACAGGTTTGGATTAATCCGAGTCAGTCTTTCACGGATGTGCCTGTGGCGGTGTGGGAGTATGAGGTCGGTGCGTATCAGGTGTGTGAGAAGTGGTTGAAGGATCGGCGCGGAGAGGTGTTAAGTCGTGAAGATTTGCAGCAGTATCGTGCGATTTTGGTGTCTGTTGCGGAGACACTTTGGGTTATGGCGGAAATTGATGGGGTGTTCATTGTCTGAATCAGGATTTACAGGATTAACGGGATAATTTATTTTCTGGTTCGCAATTATAGCACGAAATGCGAAAAAGACAACAGAGTTTCTATATACCTACTGCCCTCTCTGGGGCTAAAATAACTGCAAATAAGCAAATCTTCTAATCCGCGTCATCTGCGTAATCCGCGAGAATCCGCGATTCAAACGATAACAACCACCGAAAACGATAAATCGCCTACATAGCACTCCGCTGGAGTGCAGATATTAGGATGGTATCGTTTTCTATAGACATATTGCTCCGCTGGAGCAAAGAGGACTATTCGCAACCATTCTGCAAATCCTTGAAGACCGAAGAAGCCTGGTTCTGACAAAAACATTCCATAAACAGGCTGAAGAAACACCTAAGCAAAACCTTTTGAAGGGCTGGAGAGTGATAATCAACGCGACTTTATTAGGAGTTACGCATACTGCTCTTTTGTAGCATAAACTTTTAGTTTGTGCCACCAGAACGCTGTGTTTTCCGAAAAATCTCATCTCACAGAACGGGAAACCACAGTCAAAATTGCGTAAGTCCTGTTTATAAACATATCGTCCCTCAAGGACTCAGGAGATTACAATTTTCCTTTGATTAGAGAGGAAATTATGGTAAAATATAAGGGGATTTTCGGTTCTTTAACGTTTGGATACCTTATCGGAAAGCACTTCTTCTATACACTTATCACCCCGCTGGGACTAAGATAAACCGGAAATAAAAAACGCTCCTAATCCGCGTCATCCGTCTAATCCGTGATAATCCGCGATTCAGACAGGCAATAAGACTTCCGCATGATGCTCTTTTGTAGCATAAACTGTTAGGTCTCACAAAGGAACTCGGAATCGAAAACCGCGACCGCAAATACATGACTCAAGCCGCTCAGATCCTCAAAAAGATCGCCGCATGCAACACCCTAAACTTGACAATCCCTACAAACAAGGTATCGGTATCTCTTTTGTCTTGCTTCTTTTCTATTGTCCGCCACTCGTAGCACAGGTGAATATCTTTACGGGTGAAACCCTGAAGCAGATGCGGTTGGAATCCGGTGTGTATAACAGTATCGCACTCGATTTAACCTATCGTTCTGGCAACACGGATCTCCTGACAACTCGGACGCGATTTCGCTCAGATTATCTCACAGAGGCGTATCACGCTTTTATTTTCGGGAGTCTCCAGCAGGGCAGAAAGGATAATGTGTTTTTTATCAACAAAGGCATGGCACACGCTCGAATTATCCGAAATTTGACGCAACACCTCCTTTTTGAATCCTTTGTTCAGAAGCAATTTAACGAATCTATTCTGCTCAGCGATCGGAATTTGGTAGGCGGTGGCGTTCGGTTCGCCTCGCACCCGCGTGATTCCAGATTTAATCTCTATCTTGGCATCGGTGCGATGTGGGAACACGAACGGATTAACGACAAAGCGCGGGGCGCGATGATGACACGTGTCGTTCGGTCGACAAATTATATCAACTGGACCGGACAATTGGATGAACGCGTCACGACGAGTGCGACAGGGTATTATCAAGTCTATGTCCGACGCTTCCAAGACTATCGCATCCTTTTTGAAGGCAGTCTTACATTCCGACTTACAACAAAACTATCCTTTCCGCTTCGAGTGAATTTCCGATACGACAGTGAACCCCCTACCGGTATCCGAAAACATGATGTGGAAATATTTAACGGATTGCGGTATACTTTTTAATGGTTATCGGTTCGGTTTTTCTGCGAAAAACCTTTCAGTTATCAGTTATCGGTCATAAGAGGTTTTCGCTAAACGATATCGTCTTTCTGGAGTACTCTAAGTTTGAGTAGGGGGTTACCAAGACCTCTCTTTAACCGACAACCGATAACCCTTAAAATAAGGAGTCATCTGATGAAGGAAGTGAAAACCTGTGCTTGGCAGGTCGGAGTAATCGTCTGTATGGGTGTGTGTCTTGTCGGACTGTCGAATGTTGCGTGGGCAGATGGACATCTCCAGATCATGGAAAAGGAGAAGCAGCTCGTCTTAAAGGGTAAAATTTCTGAGGCACTTGGTGAATACGATTCACATTTAAAGGGAGCCGTTGAATACCTCGTTTGTGGGCACAACGGCAAGGAGTATGAGAGCATCGTCGTCGTTGAGGCGACAGCAAAGGAAGTTCATGACGCACTTGAAAACCTCGGTGTCGCCGTAGGGATGCCTCCCGGCTACGACGAAGAAAAAGATGCACCGACCCCACCAAAGGGAACTGAGTTTCTCTTTTATGTTGAGTGGCAAGATGGCGATCAGACGAAAAAGGTGCGTGCCGAAGAACTCATTTTCAACGTGAAGACGCAAAAGCCGATGCAACACGTCGCTTGGGTCTATTCAGGATCACGGATCGTGCCAGATTTGGATAGCGATGATGAGGATGCGATGATCCCGCAAGCGTTTATGAGCAACGACCTTGTTGCCTTGAGACTCTTTGATGCGAGTGCCCTCTTTCAGAATCCACTCCCTGAATCCTCGGAAGAGAATATCTATAAAAAGAACGATGCGGTACTGCCAAAACTTGGGACACCTGTCACACTCACGATTGAGGTGAATCGGAAAATGCAACTGTTTGTGATAATTACGGGAAGGGTCCAAGGTGTTGGATTCCGCAATTTCACACAACTTAACGCCAAGCAGCTCGGTATCAACGGCTATGCCAAGAATCTACCCAACGGCACTGTCGAAGTCGTCGCTGAGGGGGATAAGTCGCAGCTGGATGCGTTAATCGCTTTGCTAAAGAAGGGACCGCGCTACGCCAGGGTCGATTCGCTTGAGATTGATGAACGTCCCTTCACTGGGGAATATAAAACTTTCGGCGTTCGGTATTGAATCATGACGCATACGACATCTACTGCTATATCGGGAATTCTCCTCGCAGCAGGACTCTCCACTCGGATGGGGGAACCGAAGCAGCTACTCCCTTTTGGGGAGAGCACTATCGTTGAGACCGTGGTGGATAGTATGCTTGGTGCCAAATTTGATGAGGTTATCGTTGTTGTCGGACATTGTGCAGCGCAGATTCAAGAACAATTGGGAGAACGTCCCGTCAAGATTGTTTTCAACCCTGACTATCACGAGGGGATGCTGACCTCCGCGCAGGCGGGTATACAGGCACTGAAAGAAAGTGATGCGTTTGCGCTCATGCTGGTCGACCAACCGTTTATCACTTCTGCATTAATCGATGGAGTCATTGATGCCTACGTCCAAACGCACAAGGGAATTGCCTTACCGAGTTATAATTACAAACGCGGGCATCCAGTGATCTTCCACCGGCGATATGCCGACGATATCCTTGCCTTAGGAGCGGAGAGCGGCGGTGTGCGGACGCTCTTCAAAAGGTATGGCGACGATATTCATTATGTTACAGTCGATACCGATCGAGTGCTCCGCGATATAGATTATCGCGAAGATTATGAACGCGCCCTACAGGAAGATAAAAAGTCCATAGAATCCAGTGCGCAGCTCGTAAGGAATAATTAAAAATATGTTCACGTCTATTGAAAACGTTCAAGTTGCCTGTGAAAAACATGCGTATATCGCAGATAGAGGTTTAGCGACAACGCTCTATCTCGCGCACCATCTCAAGAAACCCATCTTCCTCGAAGGCGAACCCGGTGTCGGCAAGACTGAAGTCGCGAAGGTCCTTGCGGATTCAACAGGCGCGAAACTCATCCGATTGCAATGTTATGAAGGTCTGGATGCAAACAGTGCCTTGTATGAATGGAACTACACACGCCAAATTTTGCAACTTCGCATTGATGAAGCCCGCGGACGAGAGAAAGAAAACATCGGCACCGACCTGTTTAGCGAAGCGTTTCTATTGAAACGTCCGTTGTTGGAGGCTATCCAGAGCGATGGTGATGTCCCACCCGTCTTGCTCATCGATGAGGTCGACCGGAGCGACAGTGAATTTGAGGCGTTCCTACTGGAGATCTTGTCCGACTTCCAGATTACCATCCCCGAAATCGGGACGATTCAAGCGAAACATATCCCTTATGTAGTGCTGACTTCAAACCGGACGCGAGAGGTCCATGAAGCACTCAAACGCCGGTGTCTCTACCAGTGGATCGATTATCCCACTGTGGAGAAGGAGTTAGCGATCGTGCAAACGAAGCTTCCACAGATTGATGAACACCTTGCACAGCAGTTGTGTGGGATGATGCAACTCTGGCGGCAAGGCGATTACTATAAGAAACCGGGTGTCGCGGAGACCTTGGATTGGGCGTTGGCTCTCGTGGCATTGGGTAAAGCACAACTCGATGCGGATGTCGTTGCCGAGACGCTGGGCTGTGTCTTCAAGTACCAGGACGATATCCAGCGCGCACGCGCAGTGGAATTATCCGAATTAGGATTTTAGAATGAATCACAGCAAAAGAAACCAACAGGTTAAAATAAAAATTTTCAGAGGGGTCGGTTATCTCCTTTTGGTAGCCGCAGCGTTTTGTACGATGATACCGATGCTGTGGTTGTTGACCTCCTCTTTTAAGACCGCCAACGAAATTTTCGCTGTCCCTATTCAGTGGTTCCCGCATCTACCCCCGCGCGTCGCAGCATCGCCTTATATTGTCGAAGATGCCTATCCTAACATTGAAAAACCCGTGGCTGTAGATGAAACATCGTGGAGAACCCTACAACCCCAACTCACCCAAATAATTTGGTCTGAGACGCAGGCGCACATCGCAGCAAATGCGAAGTTTGCCAATTATGTTCCATCCCAAGAATTGCAAACCGAAGTCATAGAGGGATTATGGGCGCAACTGATCGCAGGGTTGCCGGACGAGGTCTGGAATGGCACAACGGATGCGATGACTGCAGCGGTGCGAGAGGCTATTATTCCCGAGACGGTTGATACGATCTGGGGATCGGTGTATCGCGAAGTCGCTGTTGGAACGCTCCAGATAGAGGACCTTGATTTCAATCGCACACCGATTGAAGTCGTGAACTGGGTAGCAGAGACGGGCACGCGCATTCGCACATCAGACGATGCCCAGACAGATGCCAGTCTATCCTACAATTTCCAAGACAGCGACACTGCCCGTATGACGGCAACGGTTTCCTCATCCATTCCTGTTGAACGGATACGACGCATCACGCTGCCTGTGCGTGGAGATGCCTCGTATCACCGTCTCTCTTTAACCGTGTTTGTCCCGAACTCTGGAACGGAGGATAGTAGCACTCACAATGGCGTTACATATCAACCGACGCGTTCTTTCGTTTTAGGGAGTGCATTGTGGACAGATTCGGTCTGGCGACTGAACGGTATCCCCGGTGAGTTAGAGTCGTCACACATCACGATGCAGAAAACAGAAACGAACCTCGCACCCCAAGCCACAGGGGGCACAGGAAATGGGAGTCAATTGTTTCTGCAATTAGCGATTCATCAACCCCCGTATCTCTCAATTGTATGGGATAAATTCACGTCAAACTACCGGAATCTATGGAAGACTGTGCCGTATAATCGGTATTTCGTCAATAGCGTCTTCATTGCGACCGCGTCAACGTTACTCACGCTGTTTTTCTGTTCACTCGGTGGATATGCGTTTGCCAAGTATCAATTCCGCGGTCAGAAGATCCTGTTCGGCATCCTTCTCGCTTCCATGATGGTCCCGTTTCAGGTATTGCTCGTTCCGTTGTTTGGGTTGATGTATGATATTGGCTGGCTCAATAGTTACAAAGCGATTATCATCCCATTTTCGGTCGGTGCGTTCGGTGTCTTCTTGATGCGTCAATTCATTGTCACGATTCCGTCTGAACTGCTGGATGCGGCACGGATTGATGGCTGTTCCGAGTTCGGTATCTATTACCGCGTTGTGCTGCCTATCATCAAGCCGGCGCTTGGGGCCCTGACGATCTATTCGTTTTTGGGGTCATGGAACGGGTATCTCTGGCCCCTCATCATTTTACGGGATGAAGTGAAATATACGCTACCGATCGGTTTAGCGAATCTTGTGGGTACCTATCGTCAAGATTACGGGATGTTGATGGCAGGAACGTTGTTGTCGCTCATGCCGATCGTTATCCTATTTTTAGCGATGCAACGTGAATTCGTGCAAGGAATCACTTTAGGAAGCGTTAAGGAATAATTAAAATGCTGTAGGACCGAGTGCGTAGCTCGAAATGAAATGGAGAGCGGATATACGGGAAGGGACTTCAACTTCCAAACCGACCGAACCGAACCGCAAGGAATAATTAAAATGCTGTAGGACTCAGCGCGTAGCTCGAAATGAAATGGAGAGCGGGTATACGGAAAGGGACTTCAACTTCCAAACCGACCGAACCGAACCGCAAGGAATAATTAAAAAATGTCAGATTATACAACGGTTACAAAAACGTCAGCGATCCGAGAAGGACGTGGGAAAGCGTTCACCGTCAACGGTAGACGGGTCGCCATTTTCAACGAAGGTGGCGAATTCTGTGCTGTGGACAACACCTGCCCGCATGCCATGGGTTCCCTCGGCAGAGGTAGAATCCGAAGCGGTATCGCCGTGTGTCCGGTCCACGGTTATGCCTATGATACCAAAACCGGCGAATGCCAAACCGACCCACGCCTCCGCATCAGAACCTATCCGGTAATTGTTGAAGACGAAGAGATCAAAGTCAAAGTTTTTTAATTTATGAACCTCTGGGCACCGCTCCAAATGTAAAGCAAAGACAAATTATGCCATTTAAGGCATAATTTCATTACGCGGTGGTTTCCGATTAGTTTTTACTGGGTTTGGGAATTTTGACGTTATTCGACATTCGACGTTAATGAACGCACGAATTCACCTCATCGAACCGCAAGGAAAAATTAAAAGTCCGTACTAACGCCTACCATGAACGACGTTTTGTGAATCGGCTCGAATTGGGAGTCCCCTGCTGCCGTTTCAACGCGCCGGAACGTGTATTCACGGGTGACAATCGTCATAACCGGCGGAAAGACTTCATAGCGGACCTCCACACTGAATGCCGATTTTTCATCTAAATCGAACAGATCCCCAAAGAAGTGCGTCTCCCCACCCTCGCCAATATCCCGTTTAGTGTAGAAGGCCCGCAGCGAAAAACGGGGCACTAACCCCGACTCTGACACCGCCATATAGAGTTTAGGTTCGCTGTTCGTATAATCCTCAAAGGTCCCCATGAAATGAATTTGTGGCAGCGGATGCCAGATAAGTTGTGAGAAAAAACCGCGTCGCGGTTCTGTGTTTACCGCTAACCCCAAAAACTGGGGCATGTCGGGTTCCGGAGATAACGATTTCGCGGATTCATACGTATAATCGAACACAGAAGGGATATAACCATCTCCAAACGTGCGATACTCTATTTTGAAAAGGGTTTGGGTAAAAGAAAATCCAACACCGACGGCGTTTCCCCAGGCGAGATTCGTTGTTACTTGATTTTCTGCTGTAAGCGCGATGTCCGGCTGTGTATTTTCTTCGGGGAGTGTATTCAGAAAAGCGATGTCGTCATAGAGATCGAGCCGAAACGCGCTCGTCTCAAAAATTGGAAATCCAACATCAAACCCGACGGCACTCAACGGATCTTCCCCTACTTCTTGTAAATTCGGGTTAATGTCTGTGAGATAGGTTGCGCCGAGTTCAAACCGGGTGAGTAAGTTGTTATTTTCTTCCCGTTGAAACGGACGATAAAATCCGCGTCCTCCGAAAATGGTGGGATTACCGATGTCATTCATCATCGTTTCGATGCCATAACGGTTTTCGGAATTTCTGAGGTTCAGACGTAACCCGCGCCGATCGTAATTAGAATAACCCGACATGATTGAACCGTGTCCGATGGTGAGGTAATCCAACTCCCCGAATCGGACATAGAAAGGATCGTAAGGTCGACCGTAACGCACATAACGGACGAGTCTTAACCACGTGCTTGGACTGTCCCACGCTTCACCGTCCTCAGCGAGGATTTGGGGATCATCTCCTTCTGCATACGGGTTATAAAGCAGGATTAAGTCTAATCCGACGCCTATTTTTCCGAGCGGTATATCCGGTTGAAGTTGGAGTCGGACGTAAGCATCGCCGTTAATGAAAGTGAGGCCTCCACCGTATAATCCACTCGTTAGAAAGTCGGGGTGCTCCAGTTCGGTTAAGGCTTGGTCTTCTTCGGCGAGAGTAGAAGTCGGTAGGATGAGCAGGAACGTTAAAATTCCGAGTATCCAAGTGATAATGCCTGTTCTGGAAGAACAAAAAACGTTATTGATGTTCACGTGGCGAGAATCCTTCCATCTTTCATCTGGATAACACGATCGGCGTTCTCTTTGAGTCCTTCGTGGTGCGTCACAATGGCGATAGTGGTTTGGTGTTCTTGCCGCAGTTCTTGAATAAGGTTCATCAGGTTGTCGCTCTGGCGACTGTCGAGATTGGCAGTAGGTTCATCGGCGAAGATAATTTTCGGACGGTTGGCGAGGGCACGCGCGAAAGAAACGCGTTGTTTTTCACCACCGGAAAGCTGGGCGGGACGATGATGAAATCGATCGCTCAATCCGACGTGTGTCAGTAACTCTATCGCACGGCTTTCCGCCTCACCCGTCTTTGTTCGGGCGAGATCCATCGCGACCATTACGTTTTCCAGTGCGGTGAGATAGGGGAGTAGATGGAACAGCTGAAAGACGAATCCGATCTTTTCACGGCGAATAACGCTTAAATCTTGCACGTCAGCGTGAATCGGTTCGCCATCGATGTGAAGTTCCCCGGCATCCGGCGTTAAAATACAGCCGAGGAGGCTGATAAGCGTTGTCTTTCCGCAACCGCTATCTCCCATCAGCATCAGCAGTTCACCCGCTTCAATTCGGATATCGACCGCATCGACTGCGACAACAGTTGCGTCGCCTGTGCCAAAGCGTTTCGTTAAGCCTGTTCCTTCTATGATTGCTGCCATTTTTCTAATTTTCCTTGCGTGATGAGTGCTAACGGGTTAAATCTCACCGCGGAATGCAATCATCGGATCGACTGCGATCGCTTTCCGTGCTGCCAGATACCCGCTACCGCAACACACGATGAAACTGATGCACGCAACGATGATGGATTCCACGAAGTGAATCGCGACGAAAATCGGTGCCGCTGCTGCGAACACATACGACAAAGTAAGTCCAAGTAGCACGCCAACAGTTGAGATCAGGACAACCTGCTTGAGTAGGAGACCCATCACATAACCGTTTGAGCCGCCGATAGCCTTGAGGACCCCGATTTCTTGGGTCTTTTCGAGCATCGTCACGTAAGTAATCATCCCGACGAGGATACCTGCCGCTAACCATAACATCACGCGTAGGAATTGCACAGCCTTCATCGGTTCATCAACGTAGTATGCGATGATATCCGTAAGCGTCTGTTTTAAGGTGCGTACTTCAATGGTTTCTAAGGCATCTAAATCGGCGGCGATCTGTGCGGGGTGTTCACTCTTGTTTGTTTTCGCGATCATCATGTTGACATGTGGTGTATTGCCGAGGAGAAGTTTCTGAGCAATGCGGACATCCATAAAGAGCAGCGGCGTATCTAAAACAAACATGAGGCTTTTCGCCTTTCCGACAACACGGACTTTTTCGTTGCTGAGAGTGATCTGTTCTCCGATTTCCAGCCCCATTTTCTCGTCAACGACCACCTCGTAGGGGATTGGGTCTTCAGGTCTATAGTCTTCAAAATTACTCCGAGTGAACATTCTCCCTTCAATAGCACTTTTAGGACCCCCGAGTTGTCCCAACTTATAGCCGACGACGATCGCCTTGGTGGATTTGCCGCGGACGTTCGGACGCGCTTGCGCGAAAACCAACGGAGAGGCAGAATCTGGCACTAAGCCGGGTCCTGAGTTCAGAAATGCCATGTATTCCTCAACGACCATAGAAAACCCAATAAATGCGCCGCCGGAACCTTCAGCGGAGATCCAGACATCCGCCCCAGTGGATTCAACGTATTGGCGCGCTTGAATACGCATACCGTTCATAATGCCGCCTAACAGCAGTATCAATGAAATGAGGACAGTGATACCGAGTGTTGTGAGGATAACCCTCGCTTGGCGATACCGCATGTCCTTGAGGAATAATGTCTTCATTTTTCAGTTGCCGAAAATAACAGTTTGTCCTTAAGGGTTTTCCGCCAAAAAGGGAAGCCGCTCGGGCATGGTCTGGCGTTTGCGACGGTGTAATTGGACGTGATCCTGATACGCACCTACATCCGCCTCAGTCCCAGTTTCACGTTCAAGGAAAAGCGGGAATTCGGACGCAGGAGGTTTAGCGTTATGATACGCATGGCTATAACTTCGCATGATGATACGTTGCTCACGGTTAAGCGTCTCCAACCATTCAGGCGAGGAATGGAACCGATCCGCTGGGGTCAGCCAAGACGGGCAATAAGCAACAAAGATATTGTAGCGCACGACTTCGCTCTCATTGGGTTCAACCCGATGCCAGATGCTCGAATGCATCACCGTCATTGTGCCTTTACGGGGACAGACAACCTTTTCTCCCGGTATACTTTTGTGGGTATCGTAGCCGTCCATGTATTGCTCACGATGACTCCCCGGTAACACGACGAGGTTCCCCATCTTCTCTCTCGGCAGGTCAGTCAACCAATACCCTATTTTGATTTGCAACGGCAGTTTCGGTGAAAACACACCATAAGGGAGAGCACGTGCGCCGTCCGGGTGCCACTGGTTGTACTGTTTACCACCGGGGGGACGCAAGAAAAATTGGCTCTGATGGAGTTTGAGGAGTTCCCCGAATAAGTCGTACGCGTAACCAACATGCCGTTCATTATCAATCAGGTCTGTGAAAATGGGATCGCGTTCGACGATGTTCTCTATGTGGAGATGGCCACCTGGCGTATATTTTGGGCTGGTAGCGGCGACGCGATCTATCGCGTCAATATAGGCTTGGATATCCGCATCGGAGATTGCGTCCTCAATAAAAATGATACCGTCTTCGTTAAAGGTTTCCCACTGTTCTGCTGTGAATCCAGGGGGTGCAACACGATATTTCTGTTTGGTTTCCATTGGGCAACTCCTTTCATTATGGTTTTGTAGCAAATCCCGTGCCAGTGCGAGCGATACCACACGGATTAGGTTCTTTGTGCTATGTTCAGAGATAACTGCACAAAATCGGGCAGATTTTATCTCGGATAGCACGAAATCGGTCAAATGCGATCAACCTTTGCGAGCGCTGCCTGAATGCTTAAGGTCAATGCATCTTCAAATTAAGAATATCATAATTTACCGGAAGCGTCAACACTAATAACAAAATGTCCCAAACCCAAAGTAGACCCCTTGGATTTGGGACAATGTAGAGTGCAGCGTTGGGTTCACTTCTCGTTCAACCCAACCTACATCAACGCTTACGACACCGCAACCTCTGCGTTGTAAGCATGGTTCTGGACTAACCATACCGAAACTGCCTGAACGAGAATCTGATTTGCGCGTTCAACGATCGGATTTAGAGACGGGATATGCGCAAACATATTTTGGGCTCGGTGTTTCAGGTTTGCAAGGGGTGGCAACTCAAGGATTTTCATCTCTTTGAGGAACGCTTCTACCTCCGATTGGCTGATGCGAGCACGCTTACGGAGTTCTTCCAATTTTGGGGTATGTGCCCACGCTTTCAAGACTGTTTTACCGATGTGTTCAATCGAAAAACTTGCAGCAAGTTGTTGCGCAGCATTTTCGATGGTGGTTAGAGACAATCTACGCTTACCTTCTATGACATGTGCGGGTGGCAAACGTAGATCCCAAACGATTCTAAAGAAGGATAAGGTTTTCAGAATATAGTACGTGACATCAATTTGCCACCAATGAAATCCTTGAGGTGTAGCACTCGGAAAGTGGTGATGATTGTTATGCCAGCCTTCCCCCAACGTGATGATAGCGAGGAATAGGCTGTTGCGTGAATGGTCCCCCGTGACATACGGCTGTTTACCTATCACGTGTGCAAGGGAATTGATCGTAAATGTCCCGTGAAAAAGGATCACTGTGCTCACGAAGAATCCTACGATGAGTCCCGACCAACCCGCAATCGCCCAAACGAGAACACCTAATAGAAAGGGCGGCAGTCTGTCCCATTTATTGAGCCAAACGAGTTCTGGGTATTTCTGAAAATCCTTAATTATACTATAATCTGCGGTCCCTCCGCGTTTAGAGAAAATCCACAACACGTGGGAATACCAGAACCCGTGTTGGACTGGGGAGTGTATATCTTGTTCTGTATCGGAGTACTTATGGTGTTCACGATGCTTCGCTGCCCACCAGAGCGCGCCGCGTTGCGCTGAACTCTGACCGAGAAATGCCAGAAAAAATTGGAATCCACGGCTCGTTTTGAAAGAGCGGTGCGAAAAGTAACGATGATATCCAGCCGTAATACCGAACATACGGATAACATACAATGCACCACATATAATCCAGTCGATAGGTTGAACGTCCACCCAGAAAATTGCCAGACAGGCGAGGTGAACCATGATGAAGGGCAAAACTCGTGGGTGAATAAGGTCCTCCGCATGGGAAGGACTTTTAGGGCATGGTTCGGTTGACAATATAATTCTCCTTGCTATGCATAGCGGTTAAGTTGTGTCTATTTAAATTGTTTCGTACACACAGGAATTTATCAGGGTACAATAGTTGTTAATGCGCTGTTAGAACAGAATTAAGAATACTACATTTTGTCAGAGGAGTCAAGTTCTTCTATTTTTCGGTTGGATTATTCAGTTTTCCATTCTTCGATCTGGTTTTCATTCCAAACCCAGTAGGAGCGGTTTCTAACCGCTCCGGGCATTGAAAAGAGGCGTTCAAACGCCAGACAATCCGAATAATTTCTTAAAACTGAATGCCCTGATTTCCTTACTGAGGTAAAGTCGTTGGAGAAATGCTCCAAACCCAACGGATCATTGGATTTGGGACAATAGAATTCTAATCTTTGATGAAAGACGGACATGGATGTTACTTCAAAATAACCATTTTGCGCATGGATGAGATTGCGTCTGTTTTTAGTTGATAAAAATAGACACCACTCGCAACTCGTTCCCCTAAACCATTTCGCCCGTCCCAATATGCTGCCCGGCTCCTACCCGTGTAGTAGCCCGCTGACTGATGTCCAAGTGCTAAGGCGCGAACTAACATGCCTCTCGTATCGTAAATGCTAATCTGGACATCGCCGCTGTTTGCGAGTTGGTAGGGTATCCACGTCTCTGGATTGAAAGGATTCGGATAGTTTGCGAGCAGTTGCGTATCGTCAGGAAGTGAAGCGATTATCGGTGCTGCAGCTGCACCTTCGTCCACTTCAAATCGGACGATTTCAGTAAAATCTGCTCGAAGAGTGTTCCCTGCTTTATCAAATACAGTCATCTCGGCGAGACCCCAGATACCTGGAGCACTACCGACAGGTAAAACTATTCTCTTGTGATACTCCTTAAAAATAGCAGGGTTACCGGCAAAATACAGCCCCCCGTATCCGTCCGGATAATGATAAAAATGGTGCATAATCCCTTGCGGATCTCTTAAATTCAGACTGCTTATTTCATAACCGCTAATGTTATCTTTAATCCTAAAGGAAATGTCAACGATTGTTTCACCATTAGGTGCTTCTGGTATCGTGGGCTCAGCTTTGATAGCGATCCGGTTAACGTCCAAAACAGGGGGTTCAAGATCTGGTGTCTTTGTTTTTATTTTAATGGTTTTTGGTGCTTCGTCTATATGATCATCGGTGAAATAAACACTTGATTCATTCAAGGCAGCATCTGACATCCTAATATGGTTAAGGTGATAAATACCACTCGGCATATATTCAGGGAATTTAAACGTTACAGCTACTCTACCTGATTCGGTATCATAACCGCCATATTCATATTGTCTATATATTGAATGGGTTTCCCGTAAGTCGTCATTTAAAGCCGCAGCAACAAATTCTATGCCTGATTTTTCTATCACCTCCCAACTGGCTGTAATAATCTGATAAGGTTTTCCGTCAGATGTAGCAGATCTGGACAGTGAAAGGGTCATCGAGTTCTTGACATAAACTGGTGGCTCACAATCGGCAAGTGGATTGTCAATATAGAGCTTCCACCCAAAATCGGTTTGTCCGCTGTGACGCTCGTTACCTTGGGCATCCCAGATTTGGATAGCGTCAGGTCCCCAATAACCATTCGCAGCATATTTTGATAAGGTTGCCTGTCCTCGCAAAATGTGTCCCGAAGCTACGTGCATTCCATTGGCATCAACTGGAGACATCCACGCAAGGTCAAAAAAAGTGCCTTTTTCACTGAAAACTCTGATATATGCCGATTGTGCGGCATCCAAATCACTCTCACCGTGAATTTCAATCTCTACTGTTATGAGTTTATCTTCCTCGGGTTCACCTTCGACCTGTATATCCACACGGATAATCCGGCCCGGGTAGATATAATCTGGATAGAGATTGTAAACCTTAAAGGTTAAATCCTCACGTATTTTTGAAATGTAGCGCGTGCCATGCATGACTCTATTCTGGATGAACTCATATTTGGCAGGTGAGCGCGAGCGCAACTTGTCAGGATTCGCGATGTAATAACTAATGCTTTCCGCCATATCCTCATTTGGATTCTTCCCGTGTGCATACGCTGAGACAAACTCGACCTGCTTTGTTGTAGACCATCCATCTTGATCGTTGGGATTTTCAAACCAACCGCCGAGCTCAATCCAATCCTGTTTCAATTGTTCGTCAAAGAGGTGTGCCCATAAGAAGTGTGCTTTTTCATGGAGAATCAAACGGTGAATATAGTCGGCTCCCTGCCCTTTAAAAGCGGATTCCATGAATTCAATGTAACCGGCACTTGGCCACGCGACCGCAGGGGCAGTTGGATAAAGTGGATGTGGGGTTCCATCCAAACGTCGAACAAAATATTTAAGACCTGGCGTTTTAATCATACCTTGTGGGAATTCTTCAAGCATAGACACCAGTGCCATCAATTCTTCGTTTTTGAATTCGGAAAAACGTCCCGCGTGTTCGCCCGTAGTATGCCGCGTGAGTTCGCTATAATCTGGAACATTGATGCTAACGGCGTATCGTTCTTGTAATATCCGTTCAAGCGCGTATCTGTCTGCGCCATTATCGGTTACAAACCGGACCACAGCATGATGTAGACGTTTGGAAAAATACCTACCTCGCACGCCTTCAATTTCTGCTAATAGCGGCGTTGCATGCACAAACGCCTCTTCGGCAATAGTAACAATCTGCTGTCCGTCTTGATATTCCATCGAAAGGTCATCTTGAATATGACGGCTGCCTAATTGCCACACAGAGGATTCCACTTTGGGGCTTTCTTCATAAGGATTGTTCGTTTCTTGGGGTATGGATTCAAAAGTTTGGAGCAACCTATACGCATGCCCTGAACTCCATTCGGGCCCCAGATACACAGAATACTTCCGCATTAACGCTAAAGACGCACTATGAGATACTACCTGTATCGGTTCATCAAGCAGTGTCACTTCCACAGGTTCAACGATGGTCGCACTTTCGCTGCCTTCGGGGGTTTCGTCTATTTCCCAATGATAGGTAAAGGGGGCACCTTGGAGGTCAGGATTACAAATCCCTCCTACAAGCAGGATAACGAAAATTAGTGCAAACTTGATAGTTTTCATTGTGCTTTCTGGTCCCTTCTGTAAATAGATCGAAATAACCATTGCCCTCCCTCGGTAGGTGCGGAGTGCCTAATTAATTCTAAACTTTACTATAAGAGATACCACATTTCATTAGAAAAGTCAATCTTTTCTCGCTGCTTGAAGTAAGAATGGGTAATTTTGATTGTGAGGGATGATTGGGGTCTGTAGGCACGTAGGTTGGAAATTAACGATAGGACGAGGCGTGGGTGCCTCGCCCTATAATCGGAGTTGATCGGTTTTACTGCTTTTCACGGAGACGTGCTTCTAACGCTGCCAATTCATCGGACAACGCTTCCGGCAGTGTTTCCTCAAAGCGTGCGTAATGTTCTCGAATGGATTCAATTTCGCTGAGCCATTCTTCGACATTGACATCCAGGAGTTCTGCCATTTGCTCGTCTGTTACGTCTAATCCACTGGTATCAATGGCACCGGATTCGGGTAAGTAACCGATCGGTGTTTCAACTGCCTCACCTTTACCAGAGACACGTTCCACGATCCATTTCAACACACGACTGTTTTCGCCGAAGCCGGGCCAGAGCCATCCGCCGTCAGCGTCTTTACGGAACCAATTGACGTAGAAAATCTTCGGCAGTTTGCTGGCATCGGTGTTTTTCCCCATCTCTAACCAGTGTGCGAAGTAATCGCCCATGTTATAGCCACAGAACGGGAGCATCGCCATCGGATCGCGTCGGAGTTCACCGACCGTGCCTGCGGCGGCTGCCGTGCGTTCGGAGGAAGCGATAGAGCCGATAAAGGTGCCGTGTTGCCAATCAAACGCTTCAAATGCGAGCGGGACGGTCGTGGCACGGCGTCCACCGAAAAGGATTGCCGAGATCGGAACGCCGTTCGGATTTTCCCAGTTCGGGTCGATGATCGGGCATTGCGCCGCCGGGGTGGTATAGCGTGAATTTGGGTGTGCCGCTGTTTTTTCATCACCGGGATGCCAGGTTTCACCGAGCCAACTCGTAAGGGTTTCGGGGAGCTCTTCGCTCATCTCTTCCCACCAGACATCACCATCTTCTGTGAGGGCGGCATTCGTGAAGATCGAGTTTGAGGCGAGCGTATGCATCGCATTCGGGTTGGTGTCCATTGATGTTCCGGGTGCTACACCGAAGAAACCTGCTTCAGGGTTAATCGCGTAGAGCCTTCCGTCTTCACCGAATTTCATCCATGCAATGTCGTCACCGATGGTCTCTGCTTTCCAACCGGGGATGGTTGGTGTCAGCATCGCGAGGTTCGTCTTACCACAGGCACTTGGGAACGCTGCAGCGATATAAGTTTTCTCGCCTTCCGGACTCGTGAGTCCCAAAATGAGCATGTGTTCTGCCATCCATCCATCGTTTTTCGCCATAATAGAGGCGATACGGAGTGCATAGCATTTTTTGCCGAGCAGGGCGTTTCCACCGTAACCACTACCGTAGGACCAGATGGAACGTTCTTCGGGAAAATGGACGATGTATTTGTTATCCGAATCGCAGGGCCAGACGACATCGGCTTGTCCGGGTTCCAATGGCATTCCGACGGAGTGTAGACACGGCACAAAGTCACCGTCTTCGCCTAAGACATCTAACACGGCACTGCCCATGCGTGTCATAATCCGCATGTTCACAACAACGTAGGGGGAATCGCTAATTTCAACGCCGATGTGTGAAATGGGGGAACCGAGTGGTCCCATGCTGAACGGCACAACATACATCGTCCTGCCTTTCATGCAACCCTTGAAAAGTCCTTTGAGGGTCTCTTTCATCTCATCGGGATCGTGCCAGTTGTTTGTCGGTCCTGCTTCGAGTGGCGTTTTCGCGCAGATAAACGTTCGGTCTTCAACACGTGCGACATCGGCAGGATTAGAACGCGCCAGGTAACTCCCTGGACGTTTTTCAGGGTCTAAGCGAATAAAGGTCCCTTTTTGAACTAATTCTTCGCAGAGTCGATCGTTTTCTTCTTGAGAACCATCACACCAGTAGATAGAATCGGGTTCGCAAAGCGCGGCGGCTTCTTCGACCCAACTCTGTAATTTCTTGTTTTTGGTCATCTAAACCTCCAATAATTGAATATTCTGGTTATTACTTCCACATATAATTTTATAACATATTTCCGCACTTGGCAAATTAAAAGGTAGACGCTAAAACGCCGCGCCGAGATTAACATGAATTTTTCCGCGCAAGAGGGAGTCTCCGGCAGCGAGTCCGTAATTGATGCGTAGGATACCACCTCTGGATTCAAGCCGTGCCCCGAATCCATAACCGACACGAAGTGTATCGAAGACCGAGGGGGTTTCAATCAAGGTTACAGCCCCTAAATCCGTGAACACAAAAATTTGGGAATCCGGTCCGACAAGGAATCGGTATTCGAGATTAGCATACACACGGCGCGGTCCAGAGAACCAGTCTTCGTCGTATCCCCGTAAAGTAGTCGCACCCCCGAGATAGAAGAGTTCGGTTGGCGGGATAGCTATGTTAGATTGGCTTGCAAACGGCGCCGTAAAACCCCATGCGGCGGCACCGTGGAGTTCAACGGCAACAGTCTGTTTTCGCCATGTTGGGAAATATTGTTGTAGAGAAAGCCATGCTTTTCGGAGACGAAAATCGCTCCGGGACACTTCAAAGGCGATACTATCGCGCCGTCCGCGTGTCGGATTGAGAAAATAGTCACGGGTATCTCGTGTTAAACGGAGTGTGACACTGTATTTCGTGCCGATGTAGGGCGGAGGTTCGGTGGGCGAAATAGCACCTGGATCGGGAAGGAGAGGCGTTTGGAAATTGAGCGTAGAGGGTATCGCTGAAGGGGGACCTACGTTTGGCACGTTAATCCGTTTATAGCCCAACGTCATAATTCCTTCAAAGACGCGTCCGAAGTTCGTTGTTGCACTTATACTCCCCGATTGTTCTTCGGAAATGGTTTCTGAGGCATTATCCGAAAAACCTTGGAGCTGCCCGCTATTGGGATTACGTTGTTCGAGTTGCCCGTATTCTATTCCGATGGTTAGAGGTTTGCCAAATATCCACGGTTCTGCGTAGCCGACCCGTAAGATCTTCAGGAGTCCGGATTTCCAGTACAAGTTAACCTGTCTCCCCGTTCCTAAGAGGTTGGTTTCGCGGGCTTCAAGCACACCCGTGAGTTGTGGGGCAGCGTCGGTGTCTGCCTCCGGTGGTGCATATCCGACAACCCCGCTCAATTGTCCTGTGCGTGCTTCGGTGACTCTGGCGTGGAAATTGATGCTATCTTCTGTTCCACCCGCTTCTAACACGTTCGGATCAACTTGATAGAAATATCCCAAATTTCGCAAACGACGATAACTTGTGTCGATATCACGCTGTTTGAAGTTGTCATTCGGTTTCACATGGATTTCCCGAAGGACCACCTTCGTTTTGGTTTTCTTGAGTCCGCTTACCTTGACTTCACCGATCCGAATCTGTGCCCCTTCTCGGATATTCAACTCGAAATTGATGGTCCCTGTTTCTGGCAAAAGTTGGATGTTCTTAGGCGCGATCTCAATTTTCGGATATCCATGTTCACTGTAAAACCCTTGAAGGCGTTCGATTCCCTGTTCCAATGCGACTTGTGTAAAGGCGCTTCCCTCTTTTATCCCGAATTGATCACGAATTTCCGATTTCGAAAAGCGTTGATTTCCCGAAAATGTTAACGTCCCAGTGCGGAGCGGTTTGCCTTCAACAATTTCTACGCTGATAGATATAGACGTTTCGCCGTTGCCGTGTTCATCTTCAGAAATCTTTGTGATGGTGGGAGATGTTTCTGCGAATATATAGCCTGCGTCCCGATAACCTGTTACGATGCGTTCAAACCCCGCTATAATTTCTTCACGAGAATAGGATTTTTCTTCCTGCCATCCGAAGAGTGTGATCAGTTTTTTCTCATTTAAATGGGTATTCCCATTAAAACGGAGGTGGCGAATACGGTAGTAGGCTTGTGTCGTTCCTTCTGTATCCTCGTTTGGTGATATGATTGATTCTTCCGCGGGGGTTCGGTGTTCAAGATCCTCAGAGCCATACAATAGTGTTTGCGGATGACTCGCCAGACAAAAGAGAACACCACTGAAAAATAGTATGAGTGGAAGTTGGGATTTATACATCTATTCTCTCCATTGAATCAGCCCCTATGCATCGAAAGTAATTTTAACATGCACAGGATGCTACAGGCAAACCAATGCTTCAATAGAGACTGTTCCCTGATCACGACCTTCTGAGAAATCAATCCTCAGTTAATGCAAAGCCTTAGTGAAGAAAAAAACTTGATAAAAAATTGAAATTGTGGTATCATAATTAGTATGAGTCATTAAATTTATAAATTATTCAAAAAAATTTTGGCAATATGGGCATGGAAGTCGCGCCCGCAAGGAGATAGATATATTATGCCAAATGCCTTATTTGTTTATCCAAAATTCCCGCCATCCTACTGGGGCTTTAAGTACGCCTTAGAATTTCTTGGTAAAAAATCATCGATGCCCCCGCTTGGATTGTTGACGATCGCCGGAATGTTCCCCAAGAATTATAACCTAAAAGTCGTCGATATGAACATCGAACCGTTGACGGATGCGCATCTCGAATGGGCGGATGTCACGCTGACATCGACGATGATCGTTCAAAAAGACTCGCTTTATGAAGTTGCCGAACGCTGTAATCGCGCCTCAGTCCCTATTATCGCTGGGGGACCACACCCGACCTCCTACTATGATAATATCAAAGGGGAAACCGATGCTGAGATTGACCATTTTCTCTTTGGTGAAGTTGAGGAGATCTTTGAAGACTTCTTAACCGATTTTGAAAGTGGTAGTGCGCAAGAGATTTATCGCGAGAAGCGGAAACCGGATATCACGAAGACGCCACCCCCCCGCTACGACCTTATTAACATCAATTCTTACGGATCAATGGCACTCCAGTTTTCGCGGGGATGTCCTTTTAATTGCGAGTTTTGCGATATTACGAAGTTGTTTGGACGCGTGCCACGCACGAAAAGCAATGAGCAGATGCTCTCTGAGTTTGAGATGCTCTATAAACTCGGGTGGGATGGTGCGATGTTCGTTGTGGATGACAACTTTATCGGTAACAAGCGCGATGCGATGCGTTTATTGCCGGCTGTGCAACAATGGCAGGAGGAACGCCAATTCCCGTTTTCGCTCTATACCGAAGCCAGTGTAAACCTCGTGGAAATCCCAGAGATGCTCGACGCAATGAGCGGGGCAGGTTTTAACATGGTATTCCTCGGCATCGAGAGCCCCAATGATGAAGCACTCCTCAGCACCTCCAAAGGACAGAACACCAGCAAAGAGGAGGAAGCCGGGAGTTACCTCTTACGGGCAATCAGGAAGATACAGAGCAAGGGCATGGAGGTCACAGGCGGATTTATTATCGGGCTTGATGGGGACACCGAGTTTGATTCTCACATCAATTTTATTCAGGAAGCCGGTATACCGATGGCGATGGCAGGACTGCTAACGGCTTTAAAAGAGACCGACCTGTGGCACCGACTGAAACAGGAAGATCGGTTGCTTGGGGAGTCCAGCGGAAATCAGACCGACATGACCCTTAACTTCGTGCCGGAAATGCCGCGCGAGGAACTTATGGCGGAATATCGACGGGTTGTTTCGACGCTCTATGATCCGACCCTAAAGAACTATTTTGCGCGGTGTTTGACGCTGCTTGAGCACATGCCGCATACATCACACAATGTGAGATCGATTCGGATGGAAGAATTGCGTGCCTTTATGAGATCCCTCCAGCAACAACTTTTCTCCAGACAAGGATGGGAGTACACCCGCTATTTGTTCAAGACATTCAAAAACCATCGTAAGATGTTCCCAGAAGCCGTCCGATTGGCGGTCATGGGTTACCACTTGGAGAAAACGACGCGTCATACGATCGCTGTTGAAGATTTCAGAAAATTCTTGGATCACGAAATGGATACGTTTAAGGAGGAGATCTCACAGTTTTCACACGCACCGGACAACCGGATGAGTGAGATTCAGAACTATTCGCGGCAACTCTTTGATCGTGTTAAGAAGGAATACGATTCGATTCACGAGGATTTCCGATACGCAGCGCACAGTGCACTTGCCGGGTTTCAAAAGTCGGTGTTTAAGGAGTACTTGGACGCGGAGTTCAATGCTTTTAAAGCGGCTGTCGGCACTTTTGCTAAGGCACAGACTGAAAGACTCGGTGAGCTCCAAACGTATGTCCACAATCTCTTTACCCGGGTTCGTGCGCAACACGAGCAACTCCACGACGATTTCAAGCAGAACGTCCAAGAATCTTTTGACACTTTCCGAGACTCTGTCCAACGGCATTTAGAGCAACTCTTCGGTTCTGTCCCTGTCCAGATTGAAGGGCTGAGTTAGTTAGACCATGGCGTCTATTGAGATAGAAAATCTCGGTTTTACCTATCCGAGTCGTGAGACCCCGACGCTGCACAGTATTACGACGCGCATTCCTTCAGGAGCGTTTGTGCTACTGACAGGCCCAACCGGATGCGGCAAATCTACTTTACTGCGGACACTGAACGGTTTGATTCCGCATGCTTCGGCAGGAACACTTACCGGAACAGTGCGTCTTAACGGTCAAGACCTCGCTGCGCAGCCACTGGCGACAACGTGTCAACAGGCCGCTCTCCTCTTCCAAAACCCCAACGATCAACTCTTTTGCACGCGAGTCGAGGACGAAATCGCCTTTGGACTCGAAAATCTCGGTTTTCCTCCCCCCAAAATTAAGGAACGGATTGCTATTGCCTTGAAACAGGTGGGACTTCCCGACTTTGCATCGCGGGAGATCGCATCGCTTTCTGGCGGTCAAAAACAGCGCGTTGCGCTTGCAGCTGTCTGTGCTATGCAACCGCACGTCCTGCTATTAGATGAACCAACGAGCCATCTTGATCCACATGGGACACGCGATATCCTCACTATCGTCACAAAGTTGAATAAGGAGTTAGGCATAACAATCGTTTTGGCAACCCATCGAACCAAAGAGGTTGCTCCGTTGTGTGATCGTGTGTGGCTGATGGATGCAGGGCGACTCTATCTGGATCTGCCTGAGGCGGAGGCGTTTCAAGATATCACACCATATCAGCGTTTGGGTGTGCAGGTTCCGAAAACCGAGGAAGCCTCGGTAGACGCATCGCGCGGGGGTCCCTCAACTGTATCCCGAAAGGGGGCTAATGAGACAACATCTCAAAATCCTCTCCTCAGCATCCGAGAACTCCAATTCAGTTATCCGAACACCGATGAAGATGCCGTGCGTTCAATCTCCTGCGAGGTGCCGCGTGGGGAAGTCCTCGCTATCATGGGGGCAAACGGCTCTGGGAAGACGACCTTGATTCATCTCATCGCCGGGTTGTTGCGTCCGGCGGTAGGGGAGGTTGTCCTTGCTGGAAAGGTGTCCGATCGTCCGAAACTTCATCAGTTGGCGGGTAAAGTCGGTATCGTTTTTCAGGATCCAGACCTATTGCTACAAGCGGAGACGGTTCGTGATGAAGTTGCCTTCGGACCCAAAAACCTCAAATTCCCCGCACAGATCGTCGAAAATAGGATTGATGGAACGCTTGCGCGGTTTGATTTACGAAATCTTGACTCGGAGGCACCCTATTCGCTCTCTCGAGGACAACGCCAACGGGTTGCTGTTGCAGCAACCTTTTCGCTACACCCTGACCTTTTCCTGCTTGATGAACCCACCACCGGTCAAGATGCGCAACATCTTCACCAGTTGATGGACGAACTTTGCGATGAGATCCGCCGCGAAAATAAAACGCTCATTTTTGCAACACACGACACGGAACTCACCTTGAAATACGCTGATCGTGTCCTCTTATTGCGCGAGGGGACAGTAATTTTTGACGGTGCACCAAATGCTGCTTTTGCGAATCCTGAACTTCTACACCAAGCATCGCTATTATAATTTCTCTCTACCGGGAGTCTTGACAAGCCCTTATTGAGTATGTTATACTCTGATTAAAAGGAGGTTTCACATGGTTACCCGGGAAGATATTCAAGCGACATGTGATGACATCGTTCGAGGATTCGCACCGCTCCAAGTAATTCTTTTTGGCTCCTATGCCTACGGCACGCCGACAGAGGACTCAGATGTAGATCTGCTTGTCGTGATGGACATTCCGAAGTCAGAGTTTACTCGTAAGGCACTTGAAATTCATCAGCAGATTCCGCGTCGTTTCAATATGGACCTCTGGGTACGCTCTCCAGAAGAAATTGCGTATCGCGTCTCATATAACGACTGGTTTCTCCGCGAGATCACCGAAAAAGGGGAATTGCTCCACGGATCCGATGCAGCCTGCAACGTCAAAAACTTACAATTCACACATTACGGAAGAAACCTCGCCGAAAAGGAGAAGAACGGCATGAACCCATTGACGTTGGAGTGGATAGAAAAGGCTGAAAATGATTATGCGGCTGTCCAACAGCTTCTGCAAGCACCAAATCCATTGCATGATATTATCTGTTTTCATAGCCAACAGTGTATCGAAAAATATCTCAAGGCGTGGCTGCAAGAGGCAAACATCCATACTCCAAGGACACATAACCTTCAAGAATTACTGAACCTGATTGTCCAGACACTTCCGACGTGGGCCCATTGGCAGCCTGACTTCAAGAGAATAACAACGTATGCAGTGGATCCTCGGTATCCGGGAGATTCAAGAACCGCCGAGGATACCCAGCACGCTACGCACGTATGCACTGAGGTGCGCCAAGCCATTCGCACGCAACTAAAACTCCCAAAGAATCCAGTTGAGGCATTGTAAAGAGTAAAATGCTTAAAAGCCTTCATATTTCCATAATGTTTTTGTTCATACTCTTGTGCGGCGGTGTGCTCCATGCAGCACCATTAAAGACCCTCTCCCTGGACTTTACGCGCGAATTAACCGAAAACGACAAAACCGAGCACATTGCAGGGACCCTTCACTACAATGTAAAAGAGGCACGGGTTGTCATTGAGGTCGTCGAGCCCGTTAGGCAAATAATGATTATAGAGGACAACGCCCTTGAAATTTATTATCCCATAGAGAAGCAAGCGTTTCGATTTATCTCTGAAGGGCGGATTCCACTTCCGTTTGTTGAGTCCATTATCCAGTCCACACAAGCTGAGCATGGATTGACAGCGATCGGGTATTCTTTGGAAAAGCACGATATCGTAAACGGAGTGCTCTATAGCTACTGGCGTCCGCCTAAGGAAGCGAAAGATACGCTCGGTATTGTTATCCTCGGCATGCAAGACGACAGGCTTATCTCTGCCGAAGTCAAGAATCCGAAAGGTTATATCATCGCCAGATCGCACTATCAGAACCACAGCAAAGTCGGCATGAACTATGTTCCGCTGATGGTTACTTCCAGCACCTACGGTGAGAAATCTGAAGTACTCCAACGCGAACAGGTTATCTATAGCAATCCACAGGTAAACGTAGAACCACGAAATTCAATACTCGATTTCACAATTCCTGAATCGATGGAGGTCAAAGAGATCAAATGGTAAACCGTCTTGTCCTTTTCAGTGTGTCCTGTGTGTTCGTTGTTTTTTTGGGTTTACCTGCGTTTGCGGGGGAAGCCGCGGACTTAACATTCATTCGTAAAGTCAACCCAATTACAACGCCGAGAGCACAGGAAACTGTCCGTTTTACCCCACAGGCACCTTCCGAACTAAAACTCGTTGCGATGGGATTGATTCGACTCTATCAGAAGTTTGTCTCCAGCCAGGACGGTCCGTCATGCAACTTCCACCCGACATGTTCCCACTTCGGTATGGCGTGTATACAGGAATATGGTCTCGGACGAGGGATACTGCTGACCGCGGATAGACTCCTTCGATGCAACGGGTCTCAGGCGCAGCATTACCATAAAGATGAGATAACAGGAAAATACATTGACCCCGTTTCAAACTATGCCACGTTTAAATAATTCTGTCCTCTATAGCATCTGGTAGGTGCGGTTTCTAACCGGGGTCCCCGCCCGTTACTGGGAAGGGGCACCGAATCGAACATCTATAGCATCTGGTAGGTGCGGTTTCTAACCGCACCGGATCTAAGAAATATATGAACACCACCCAATTAACCAAATTCCTGTTCCTAATTTTCTTCACTCTTACGCTCCTATCCTGCGTAGCCGCCGAAGAATCTATTGAATACTATACCCCCGAAAACGTCCGTAAATTCGCCGATTTTCTGTATGAGCAAGGCGATTACCTCCGCGCAGCCGGTGAATACGAACGTTATCTCTTTTATCAGCCACAAGAAAGCGAGCAAATTCGCTATAGAATTGCCCTTTGTTATCGTTTTGCGGGTCAAACCGAACAAGCACTCCAGAATTTTCAGATGCTTTTACGGATGCACCCTGAAGGTCGGTTTATGAGCCGTGTTTACTATCAGATGGGGGCGACCTATTTTCTGGCAGATCAGTTTGAGCGGACTGCCCTGTTTCTACATGAAACGCTGCCGCATATAACGGATACACGGCAACACGCCGAAGCTGAGCAGTTAATCGGGCTGTCTTATCTGATGCAAAAACAGTGGTCCGAAGCGGGTGAAGTTTTCAAGACGTTGCGGGGATCGGAAGTGGATTCGGTCAGCCAAAAAGCGATAGTGTATCACGATTATGCAGAGATGGGCACTCGGCTGCCGACGCGTAGTCCGGTTTTGGCTGGGATTCTCTCCACGATCATTCCTGGGGCTGGACGGCTCTATACAGAAAGGCTCAGCGATGCGTTCGCCTCTTTGTTCATGGTTAGTTTAACGGGTTGGCAGGCTTACGACGGTTTCCAGAGAGATGGACTTTCGTCGGTGAAGGGGTGGACGCTCGGCACGATCAGCGGTATTTTCTATGTCGGCAACATCTACGGCTCAGTCATTGCAGCCCGCGTATACAATCGCCGCGTAGCAGACGAATTTTTGGCGACGTTATCTATTGAATTGCCGTATTAATTGAGGGATTTGCGACATTGAGCTCAACGTCTGGCGACAAGTTCGGGGTGTGCGACTTGCATACGGATCGGCGGTAATCCTACCGAGATGGCTTCAACGTCATCTGTAACCATTCTGCCGATATCGAAAAGGGCGTGATCAATGGCACCCGCCATGTGGCACGTCAGTATTGTATTTTCAGCCTCTCGGACCGGATGATCGGGTGGCGTTGGTTCTTCAGGATAGACATCAATCGTCGCTCGAAATCTGCCAGCGTTTGTTAACGCAAGGAGGGCATCGAAATCAACAAGATGCGAACGACTCGCGAGAACAAGCACTGCCCCCGGCTTAATTTGTTCCAGTTTCTCGTAAGTAAGCAGCTCCCTGTTTTCCTGTGTTGGAATCGCTAAGACGAAGGTGACATCACACGTTTGCAAGAGTTCCTCCAGTCCCATCGGCTGTATCCCTTGCTGTTGTAGATGTGTATCGGGAAGCCACGGATCGTAGGCGTGTAGTTTACAATGAAAGGGTGCCAACAACTGTCGCAGTTCCCGCGCGAGATTTCCATAGCCGATGATACCGACCGTTGCGTTGTAGAGCGTGCAAATATCGGCTTGTCCACGCCATCCCCATTCCTCTTCACCACGCCGCATCCGCCGATCCGCATCAACGATATTCCGTAGGGCAGCCAACGCATGTCCCAACGCCATCTCAGCCACCATCTTGGCAAAGGCGGGGGCGCAACTCAGCACACGAATACTCCGTCTGAAGCAGGTTTGGTAATCAATCTGCCCTTTTCGGGGATGGGCACCGCCCACCTCCATAATAGACTTCAGATGCGGTGCGGCATTCTCGTCAACGTCGCCGACCCCGTAACTGGGGATACCGATGAGAATGGATGCCTCTTTTTTCGCTTCAGTCCACGCCGCTTCCGGCATCTGTTCGTCTTTACCCCATACCACTTCAACAGTATTCCCGAGGCGTTGCAAGTCTGCTGATGTGAAAATTGTGTCGAGTTGTCGCACTGGGCGCGTATGCAAGATCGCTTTTAACATTATCAGTCCTTTCCTTTTTCCTTTAAGAGAATCTCTCCGTCAAAGTCTGGAACTTCATGACGCAGCTGACGATTGCCGCTGTTGACCCCAACAGTGCTGTCAGCAAAAGCGACAATTTGCTTGGAACCGCTACGATTATACACAACCCAACCGTTTTCAAACGCTCGGACAAAAAGACCTTCCACACCTTGATACTGAACTGCTTTCTCTTGGATGGGCTGTCCAAGATCCACGTCCCAGAAATCATACCAGTTGTGTAGATGGTCAGGGGCAGGTATGGCATTATCATCACCAAACAGCACGTAACCGTCTGAATGTGTTAGACTCAACGTAGTAATCATACGCATCCACTGTCGGTTTTCTTCACTGTTTCTCTCCATAACCCGTGTTTTGAGGTCTCCCATGTAATCTACCACCACACGCCAACCCTCTAAGCAATTGATTCTGGGTTCTCGCAGATGCTGTTCTGCCCACAATAGCGTTTCTTCCATCAGCAGAATCTGATCGAGGCTATATCCTTTGCGGTACTCTGATTTATAACATTCCATAAAGAGACCGTTAACGTAGGGTGCCGATTTTGGAGTCTGACGCATATTCGCGTTGACGAGGATTAGGAAGTCATCCCCGACGTGTTCCCGAATCTTGCGTAAGATCGATAATCTCGCTTCCAGTTCAGCCGTTGGTGTGAGAATTGTCGCTGACCAATCATCAACGCCGATTGCGCTCGTGGCATAATCTTCGTTCCACCAATCGAGCATAATCCCATCAAAAAGGCCAGACGCATATAAGGCAACGGCTTGGTTGACCATTAGATTTTGCATATCTGGATTCGTAAAATCTATGAGATAACTCAGGACTGTATCGTTTGCGTCAATCTTTCCATCGCCGTTGGTATCTTCACCCCAACCAAGAACGGGTTTGCCGTTGCCGTCTTTGAGCCAATACGGGGAATCCGGTGGGAAATAACCGACCTCCCACCAGTTTTCTACTTGTGTTTCATTTTCCCGCGAGAGATATTTCGCGTCTCTACATCGGATTTCGACAAGCAGTAAAAGGTCGGGATTTAAGGACAGGAGCTGCTGCTTTCTTTGACGCGCGGTATCGAGTTGATCTGGATTCAAATCTGTCGCTATACCTTGATAGGGCTGTTGTTCTGATATATTCCAAGGAATTCTTAACAGTGAGTAAGGATCGTGGAAAATGAGATCGTGTCGGGCAAGGCGATGGAGTTCATCTTCATCGGGGTGATTTTCAATGCCGTTCCATGCCTGAAAGATGGAGGGATGGTTTCTCATATTTCTTTCCGCTTTTAGATTCTCTGCAGATGTTAACAGGAGGATTAACATTAACCAGGACACAATATGTGTGGTATTGGGCATGGCAAAATTCCCTCCTTAAGTGTGATTTAGCATTTTAGCATAGATCAATCCAACCTACAATTTAAATTAAAAATAGGCTGCCGCATTAACAGAATTATTCTTGCGTTATTTTTTTTCATCCATATACTGAAACCATGTCAAACACAAAACAACGAAATAGGGACTTTACATGCAGTACACATCACAGCAAAATGATTGGTTGATTCACCCGTTTCCTCAGCCTGCTTCGGTAAAAGAAACAGACAGTCGGCTTATTCTCGGTAATGGGCTCATTGAGCGGACATTCGTCACTTCACCTAATTTCGCAACGGTCGATTATACCAATCAAATTACGGGTAGCAGTCTCCTCCGTGGCATTAAACCGGAGGCAGTACTTACGATTGACGGACACTCATTTGCAGTGGGTGGTTTGAGAGGACAGCCCGATTACGCCTATCTTGATTCGGATTGGATTTCGGACTTGACCAGTGATCCGAACGCATTTCAATTTTGCGAATATAGCGTCGGTGAACCTGAGGCCCCTTACCCGTGGGTCCGCAGGTGTTCTACGACACCATCGGTATATCCACCAGAGGGTGTGACACTGACGGTTGTGTTCTCACCGCCGCCATCTGTTGACTCTCTTCGGGTTTGTGTGCATTATGAACTATACTCTGGCATTCCAGTGCTGTCCAAGTGGATCACGCTTCACAATGAGAGTCAAAAACCGATTCAACTGGATGCGTTAAGCTGTGAAATCCTTGCCGTCAACGAACAGGAAAAACATCGGCTGTATGTCGAGAGCGATTATGCCTTCAGTGGAATGGAAACGACACAGTGGGGTCCAGATGCGGATTACAAGACGCAGGTCGATTATCGCTATCAGATGCCGCTGTTAATGACAAGTCGTTATCCGCTCGGTCCTGGGATACTGCTTCAACCCGGAGAGACTTTCAAGAGTTTTCGCACCTTCGAGATTCTGCAGGATAGTGATGATCGTGAACGAAAAGGACTCGCACGCCGCAAGATGTATCGCACAGTCGCACCACAGGTCACGGAAAATCCAATCCTCATGCACGTTCGAAGTGCGGAACCCGAAGCGGTCCGTTTGGCGATTGATCAGTGTGCCGAAGTCGGATTTGAAATGGTGATTATGACCTTTGGGAGTGGATTCAATATTGAGAGCGAAGATTCGGAATACATCGCTACAATGAAGGGATTGACGGATTATGCACATCGCAAAGGGATTCAACTCGGGGGTTATACACTGATGTGTGCTTCGCGGGATGTGGGGGAAGACTTCAACTGTATTGACCCAGACACTGGGAAACCCGGAAGTCGATTTGGACAAAGTGCTTGCCTCGCGAGCAGATGGGCAGATGGCTATTCCCAGCGGGTGCTGAATTTCATGGATGCAACCGGAATGGATATCATAGAGACGGATGGTCCCTATCATGGGGATCTCTGTGCGGCAACGACGCACGAACACCATACCGGTTTAGCGGATTCACAGTTGCGCCAGTGGGAAGCGTGTGTTCGTTTTTACCACGAATGCCGAAAACGCGGTATCTATATCAATTCACCAGATCAGTATTACCTCAACGGTTCCAACAAATGCGGTATGGGGTATCGAGAAACAAATTTCAGTTTACCGCGCGAGCGGCAAATTTTGATTGCCCGGCAGAATATCTACGATGGGACGTATGAAAAGACACCCAGTATGGGGTGGATGTTCGTTCCCTTGGTAGAGTATCATGGTGGTGGAGCAGCCGCAACGTTTGAACCGCTTTGTGAACATCTTGATGACTACGAATCACATCTATCACAGAATTTTGGCAGTGGCGTGATTGCATGCTATCGCGGTCCCCGACTTTTTGATACTGAGCAGACGAAAGCGGTGGTTAAGAAATGGGTTGACTTCTACAAAAAGTATCGTCCAATACTGGAGTCTGACCTGATTCACGTGCGGCGCCCAGATGGTCGCTCTATTGATTGTATGCTTCACGTCAACGCGCACATCACTCCCTGTGGATTAGCAATGCTCTATAATCCGACGCGGACGGTGCAGCGGACCACTTTGAAATTGCCACTCTATTATACTGGAGTGTCTGAAATTGCGAAGATTCGTGAAGCGGAAGGGGCGTTCCAACACTATAAAATCGACCGGAATTACAACGTTGAGATTCCAATTAAGATGGAAGCCAAGAGTGTTAACTATTTCGTTATCGAACCTGCTTAAACTCAAGAGTTCGTGGTGGAAAATAGTGTAATTCGTGATGATATTGGGGTAATTAACCCCTGCGTTCACAAATGGAGGTCAAAATGAAAGGGATCCAATTAGCAAAATCAATATTGGTATACGGAACGCTGATCTGTATCAGTTTCATGGTGCCGAATCTCAGTTCTGCCAAACTCGATCCGGACACACTTTCGGGAATATGGTTTTTTGATGAGGGTAAAGGCGGTGAGGCAAAAGATTCTTCCGAAAATGGTAATGATGGAAAGATTGTTGATGCCCAATGGGTTGATGGTAAATTTGAAGGAGCCTTAAAGTTTGAAGGGGGTGCGCATGTTGCTGTCGGTGATTTTTCTGACTATGAAGATGAAGTGTCGATCGTTGCTTTTATTAAAACGCCTGCCGCCCCCGCATGGTCGGATATCATCGTAGGTCCCTGCGGCGATGTTATCTTGACATTAAGGGACCACAAATTAAATTTCGCCGGACAGTGTGCACAGCCGATCCCGCATAATACGTGGTCTAAATCCTTGCTGAACGATGATAAGTGGCATCAGATTGCGGGGACGTATGATGGGAAGGAAGTGAAGGTCTATGTTGATGGCGAAGAAGAAGCATCTAATGCCGCTGCAGGTCCATTTAAAGCAGGTCCAAAGTATATCGGCTCCAGAGACGACAAGCAGGAGGCTTTCACCGGTCTCATTGATGAGATCGCATTTTTCAATGTCGCACTCACAGAGGCTGATGTGAAAGCGATTGCGGACAGTGGATTATCTGTGGCACTCGGTTTTGCATCGGTGTCTCCGCAAGCAAAACTGGCAACGGTTTGGGCGAAATTGAAAACTGAACATTAGCGGTAGCAAAAGCGGGTAGCGTGTTCTCGGGCGCGTGCTCCACCAAACCGCGGTGAGCGAGCAAGATTGGATCGGCGACCGACGGATTCACCGTTGGTTCTGGCAGCGCGACGATCGCACACGTAAACATCAACATATTGAATGGCATAATTTATCTCCTGATAGCAAATAAAACCTTATCTGAATCATAACACATTTAGCAAAGACGGGAAATATAAAAGGTAGGTATTTTTTTTGAACAAATTCAGCCCTTGTTTGCCTAATCTAAGTAAAGAACGTGTGCTTCCCATAGAGATTCCCAATGCTTAGGGAGGAAACAGATGAAACGGAAACATATTATCATAACCCTTTTCCTGTGTGTTCTGGTATTTTCAATGGCAGTTGTCCTAAACACTTGGACACAAGATAAGCTTTCACAGGAAGAGAAGCGATTTGATTTTGACCGAGACGGTGAGCTCAGTGAATCCGAAAAGGAGTTCATGGTAAGGGTGATGCGGCTGGAGGATGCCAGAGGCACCCAATTCAGTGAGAGCCAGATTCGCGAGATGCGCACCGGGCAGCGAGATAGATCGCGCCGTAGAGGTGGAGGCGGTTGGGGACGCGGTTCAAGAGAGCCTACAGGACCGCGCCTGAATCCAGAGCAGATCACATTCAGGGACGGCACAGCTACTATTCCTGACAGAGAGACCTTTGAAAAATTGTCGTATCAAGGCACAGAAGTCCGCATTGATACCCAACTTATCGGGATTGAATTTGTAAAGTTTCAGATTGAAAGAACACATACTCAGAACCCACAACTTTACTTCATGAATACAGAGACGCATCGTTCACATGGTGCCTTCATGCGCGTTGCGGGTTTGAGACGAGGGCAAGGGCAGATGCGCGGGGTGTTGAGTTATCGCCCACTTTTCACGTCTCCAAATGGTGAACCCGGGGTCTATACCTTTGAGTTTAATCCAAACGACGCATTTCCGTTTGAAGAGATCAAACTTGCCCATGATCTGCTCGTGGCGAAGATGCCGATACTGAAAAACAGACTCGGTTATTGCCCATTGTGGGGGGCAGTCGGGATTTATGAACGGGAGAAAGCACGCTATGACGCCGCGGAATTCCCTGTTTACTTTGAGGATGATCTTTACGCGAACATCGGTTACCTTCCATTGAATCAGGCATCCTCATTTGGGCGGCTGCGTCTATTGGAGATAGATGAACGTCCTGCGGTTCGGGACATTGTTATCTGTAAGACATTACCAAACGAGATGTCACGGGTTGCTGGGGTAATTACAGGGGTTCGACAAACGCCGCTTTCGCACGTCAACCTCCGGGCTATTCAAGACAAGGTCCCCAATGCCTTCATCACCAAGGCGTGGGAGAACAGTGCGATTGCACCGCTCATCGGTAAGTATGTCTACTACGAGGTGAACGCAGACGGCTTTGAAATTAGGGAAGCGACGCTTAAAGAGGTGGAAACCCACTTCGCTGATTTACGTCCTTCAGAGGTGCAAAGACCTGAACGCGACCTTTCTGTGAAGCAGATTCTTCCGCTGGACGACCTCGGGTTTACGGACGCGGCGCGCTTCGGCGTGAAAACCGCGAACCTCGCAACGCTGCGGACGTTTGGGTTTCCTGAAGGGACTGTTCCGAATGGGTTCGGGATACCGTTCTATTTCTACGACGAATTCATGAAGTACAACGGTTTCTATGATGACCTTGAAGGCCTACTCAAGGATACGGCGTTTCTCAGTGATCACGACACAAAGGCAGCTGAACTCAAAAAATTTCGGGCGGAAATTAGAAAGGGTGAGATGCCAGCATGGATGATGGACGCGCTTTCAGAATTGCATAACGCATTTCCAGAAGGGACATCTCTCCGGTGCCGCTCCAGCACTAACAACGAGGATCTCCCCGGTTTCAGCGGTGCCGGTTTGTATGATTCCTATACACACCATCCGCACGAGGGACATCTCTCTCAGTCAATCAAACAAGTGTTTGCGAGTCTCTGGAATTTCCGGGCGTTTGAGGCGCGTGATTTCTATCGTATTGACCCATTCGTTACTGCTATGGGGGTGCTTGTCCATCCGAATTTTGAGGGCGAATTGGCGAACGGGGTCGCTGTAAGTGATGATGTTGTTTATCAGACGCAGGGGAATTATTACCTCAATACCCAAGTCGGTGAGGATCTCGTGACGAATCCTGAAGATCAGTCTATTCCAGAAGAGATTTTGTTGGATTGGTGGGATAGTAATAATTATAGGATCGTAACGACATCCAATCGGACGGCAGAGGGTGCACGAATTCTAAAGGATGCGTACTTACGCCAACTCAGTTTCTATCTTGGAACGATACATAATAAATTCAGTCGTCTCTACACGTCTACTTCACGAACGAACGATTTCGCTATGGAAATTGAGTTCAAGATTACGAGCGAAGGCAAACTCGCAGTTAAGCAGGCGAGACCGTGGGCGCAATAAAGTGAGTTGTTCCTATCGGTTATCTATTCCACCAATACGTCATTTTCCCTAAAACTGTCCAACCGAGAAGTTTAACACCGCCATCACGGGTGTCGTAACTCTGGTCGAAGACGAAGTAGATATCGCTGCCGGGACGGTAGATGTAGTTTACCAAGACGTTAGCAGAGAGGATATCCCTATCGGTACTCCATTGTGAGAACAATTTCGCGAAGAGTATTGTCGAAAAGGAATAGCCGACACGACCGCCGAAGGCATTGGCATCGAATTCTTCACCCAGCAGTGTAATGCGGTTAAATTCGATAAAGGGTTCTATACTCAACCGCGCTGTCGGTCTGGCGGTGGCATCTATTAAGAAACCGCGCCGTGTTCCACTGTAGAACTCACCGAATTCCACCTGCACTTGTGCGGCAACCATACGACTGCTGCTGGTCCGACCGGATACCTGAAATGATGTAAAATTGTAATCGTCTTCTGGAATTTTCTGTCCTTGAAGGTTAAACCCTACATCTAAATTTTCAATTGTATTCTTGACTTCGAATCCGATGTCGTCCCCTGTGTCAAACTCAAATTGCGTGTCAAAGGTTATCTCTTGGGTTTCCAATTCGTTGGCTTGGGTCAGAACAATATCGACTTCCGGTCCAATCTGAATCTCGCGGATACCAAATTTGTCTGGCCATGGGGTGTAGCTGGCATCACCCCGAAAGCGACGGACATCCCGACGTTGAATGTAACCGACTTCGGGATTAAAGTCCTCGCCGATGTCTGTATATGAAGCGTCAAGTCGAAACAGATTCGTACGCCAATCCCCACCAATAAAGAAGGCGTAACTGTTCACAGTAATAGCCGATTCAAAGGTCTGAGACCATAATCCTTGTATGTTGATTTCTCGCGTCGGACGGTAGGAAAAATCAAGTCCTGCTGTGCGATTGTAGGCATCAGCATCTTGCTTATTAATAAGGATTCCCCCGACAGTTGACCCCTTTAAAATGTCTCGATTCACCCGCATGACTGAATAATTTGTGCGCGGCTCACTGAATATGTTCTCAGGATGGGGGCCGGACACGTCCTTTTCATATTTGTCCGTGAATACGTTCAGAATCCCTATACCGTAAGGTCCAATTTTTCCGGTCATTTTGCCACCGCCAAGGATCGGAATTGCACGTCCTCCCGCAAGCCCGATACGACGGCTATAGAAAAGCAACAGAGGGGGCGGTCTACGGAAACTCGGACGTGGGATCCCGACATCGAAAATACTGGCACCTTCTAAGAAAAACGGACGCTGTTCGGGAAAAAAGAGGCTAAAACGCGTCAGGTTCACCTGTTCCTGATCTGCCTCTACTTGGGCAAAATCGGTATTAACGGTCAAATCAGCAGTCAGGTTCGGGGTTACGCCGTATTTGAAATCCACACCGGCTTCAAATACACCTTCAGTTTCTTCTACTGACGATCCATAACTCGCGCCGGGTAGGATATACGGCAGCAATTCCAGATGCCTTGAGGGCGTAATACCTTCTATCCCTTCAAGGGTGCCGAAATACGCTGTTCGGTACTTCGCCAATCCTCCATACGTTTTGGGTGCTTCATTCCATGCATCGAGTTCCTGCTTTCGTGCGATTTCGCGACCGAAGTTTATGCCCCAATTCATCACTTCGCTCTGTTCAAAGCGGAGTTGGCTGAACGGGATTGCGATTTCCGCTGTCCAATGGTCTTCATTGATTCTACAACGACACTCCCAAACAATATCCCAACTTGTATTGAGACTCCCACCACTGTTGGAGACCGCCGTGTCTTCCATCCCACCCACTGGAGTGAATCGAAAGAAAACAGCGTTTCGTCGATCGTTGTAGGTGTCTAACAGCAAAAAACCGTAATCGTTGGAACGCAAGCCTGGAGAATCCCGACGCATGTCGTTGGCGACAATCTTGTCCATCTCATCGTAAAAGATGAAACCGAAGTACAGCTTTTTGTCATCGTAAAGAATGCGGATTTCGGATGCTTCTGTCGCCGGTTCGCCTTGATCGGGTTGGATTTGGTAGAGTTGACGGATGGGTTCTACGCTTTGCCAAACGGGTTCGTCAAACACCCCATCGACTTTGATTTCCTCAGAAGTCCGGTGTGCTGACATGCGTGGCAACTCTCGTTCGGTTTGCGCGTCTTGTGCATTGACACTGTGTGAAACGCATAGAACGCATATCCACAGCAGGAGGGAAAGTTTGATGTTTCGCATATATCGACGCAACTCAAAAATAGTAGTGAAATGTCTCATTACAGGTTGGTGCCTCCTTTTTCGCTGCTATCTAAAAGGCGGGATTATCAGGATTATTATCTTACTACATATAAACCCTACTGTCAAGTCCTTCTGCTAATATCAACGACGATAGATGCTAACCTCCATGCCATCGCGTCTACCAGGGCGCCTGCGACTCTCAAACCAGTGTGTTTCAGAGTCGTAGTGTGAACGGACATGCTCCAAGTAATCCGCCATCTGCTCTGCTCTACCGACGTTGTCAGCGACAAGAGTCGCAGGATTCGTTAGACGCGATTCGATGGCTTGGAAACAGGCAAAATAGCCATCCTTGTTGTTATCAAGAAACAGAAAATCCACAGGGTCTTGGATGGTTTTGAGGACTTCAGCGGCATCCCCGATACGAGAGTCCACAAGGTCTGCTACACCTGCCGCTTCAAAATTTGCCCTGGCTCGCTTTGCGTTATCTTCCTCTATCTCTACCGTTATTAAGCGACCTGTGCCTAAGGTTTTTAGCACACGTAGCATCCATAACCCGGAATAACCGATGGCAGTTCCGCATTCTACAATCAGAGACGGTTTTGCCTTTTCGACGCAACTGGCGAGTAATGTCGCTTTGTCAGGTCCCAACATAGGGACGCGTTCTTCCCGACACTGTTCCTCGACTTCTGCTAAAACCTGATCTAACATTAAAGTGCCTCCATATTTTTTCCATCTTGCTGACTGGCGATGTGGTAATCAAAAAGCGCATCGTTGATTGTATGATGATCTTCGAGAACGTAATGTTCCAAGAGCGTCTTGGGACCGCGGTTCAAGGCGAAAATGCCATAGTCTTTTCCGTTCGGCGATCGGGTAATAGAATGGATGTGATTCAAGTCCTCGCGGGGTCCATCGTCATTTCGACCGCGTCCGCCTCTGCCGCCGCGCCCGCCATCGACACCCCCTTCGTTGTTGAATTCGATCCAAACAGCGGGATTGAAAACGCGGTAGTAAATTGGATCGTCCGTGGTCGTGCCACCGATCCAGACGAAATAGGTGTTATCAAGTCCTGCATCAACATCTGCCATCCAGATGTCGGCAAACTCGGTTTCGAGATTATAGATATACGTCTTAATCAGATTCCGAAGGTTTTCTTTCTGGACATCGTTCATCTCTGATGCTTTCAGACCTACACCTACAAAATCGGAGTAGTCGTAATTCAGGAACGGATCTTCTGATCTGCCCGGACCGACTTGGAGTTCACGCCGCCCCGTTTGAATTGCTTTCTCTCTCTGATTCTCGTCAAGGCTGTTCATGAGTGCGAAGGCATTGCCTCTTTCGTCTTTAAGGACTTCGGTGCCGTTGATGGTGGCAGGCTCGGATCCGATGAAAGCTGGGACGATAGAGACTTCATCACCATGTACTAAAAAGTTAAGTGCCAAATGATGTCCGTCTAACTGGAAACCCCACGAACCATCTGTCTCTGGGTTTCCAAATAAGGCTATGTGATAATGATTTGGATCCCAAAAGTTGGGTCTGATTTTGTTGAGATATGTTTCAACGTCTTTAGTAATGAGAGAAACTTTGGTATAGCCATCGTCACTCAAAAACGCGCTCAAAACTTCATGGAAGAGCGTCAGTTGTTCAGTGGATAACTGACCAAAACGAATACCGCCTCGGTCATCATCATTTGGAGGGAAGTTCGACCAACGGTAAGATTCCTTATGTCCAAGTGGAAAAGAGGCTTCGGTAAGCAGTTTACGACTGAGCGATGCGCGGAAACTTTTCATAACGGTCGCTAAAGTTATGATTGACGGTTTTGTAGAGATTTCAGCGATCCCTTCTGTGTTTTCTGCTTCAACAGTTGGGGTATCGAAAGTTTTGAGTGTGAGCGCAATTATACTTGATGCGAGCATTACGGTGAATATGATTAAAATTTTGCGTAACATGGAGTCCTTTCAAATAGTTGTTATACTGCCCACAGAATACATTCGTCCCTGAAAGCCGTTGTTCCCACAAGTTAAAGTGGGAATTTTTCGTTGATCATCATAAGGGGTTCCTGATTTGCCAATACCCGATAGGCGCGACTGATAAACTTTTCACCTTCAAGATGTGCTACAGCCGATGGCAGATCGGTTAAGACTTCAATACCACACCAGAGCAGCTCCCGTCGAGTCTCTAAATCACTGTGTTGCAGAAGTCCACCGAGTCCCTGTTTGTCGGATTCTAATCCATTCAAAATGGATTCCGGCAGACGTTTCGGCACAATAAGTGAGTCGGCATAGGTATGTATTCGGGGTGATGATTTTCCCTGTGAATGGGTGTGGAGGACTGCTTGCCGTGAAATGATCTCTGCTCCCGCGGATAGTTGGAGCCATGTATGTTCGGTGGATAGGGTCTGTTTGGTTTGTTGGAGTAAGGTTACCTCTACCGGCATGAGTGTGTAGGCTTCGATAAATCGCGTAACCGTCCCATCGGCGACGAGCAGCCCCCGTTGGAATGCAGTCAGTTGTGCGAGGTTGATTCTTTTTAACGTTTCAGGTTTATGGTCTTGCGCGACAAAGAGTGCCTTCATGCGGGTATTAACGAAGGTCCCCTGTTGTGTAATTGTGTCTGTTTCCATGGTCAAAGTTCTCTTTATTTTTGGAAGAAGCACGTTCACGCGAACGTAACATGCGATATTTGGGGTTATTGTTCAATTTTTTAGACACGTAAGAGTGAAAAAAAGTTCGTGAATATGCATTTGACATGCCAATCGTAATGGCATATACTATGAGCAAAATCACCTCTCGACAAGATGAACGTTGTGAGGTCTGATGATGTTTACGTCGGAAGCCCAGTTAGGTGTCTATTGACGAGATTTTAACTGTTTCTGCGAATAAGGTGTCTAACCGCACTTTGATGGAGTTCCGTTCCAAGTGTCCAAAATTTTAAACAAATCTATATCTCTGTTCTTAATGAATGCCTCTTTACTTTTCAGCGATTTCACAGCAATTGCAGAGGAATCTCCCGTATCCCTCGGTGGCTATCTCTTCGCGCAAGGCAACTACGATGCCGCCATCACCGAATATAAACGCTATCTCTTTTTTCATCCAGATGATCCCGGTGTGGGTGAGGTGTATTACAACATCGGACTCGCCTATAGAGCACAAGGACTGTGGACAGAGGCAGTCACTGCCTTGCGGGCAGCTACACATCTCACTACGGATGACGAAGCAAAATCGGAATATCAGCTGGAACTCGCTGTGACGCTGATTGCGGCGCAGGACTATGATCTCGCTCGGTTGGAATTGATTAAGGTGACGATGCGAACCTCTTCCGCGCAGCTGTATCGACGCGCCCTGTTCTTGCAAGCCGTTGCGTCCATCTATCAGTTTCAATGGGAGGATGCCCGCGAATCACTACGCAACTATACAACCGATGAAAAACTGGATATGCGCTTTGATGCAGCGACGGATATGCCGCTGAAATCTGTCAGACTCGCGAGGGTGTTGTCCACAATTTTCCCAGGGGCGGGGCAAACGTATGCAGGCGATTGGAGAGGTGGGTTAAATGCCCTGCTGTTGAACGGTGCGATTGGTTTTCTTGGTGTTGATGCAGTATTAGATGGATATTACGTAGATGCAGGGTTATGGGGGGTATTCATCTTCTGGCGTTACTACCGGGGTAACACCTTTCGTGCGGGGCAAGCCGCTGAGCGGTTCAACCAGCAGGAATCCCGAAAAGCCGCCGAGGCAATCTTGCAGCGACTCCAAGAAATTGTCGGCACCCCTTGACTTCAAATTCCCAACTTACCTGACCGAACCGCAAGGAAAGTTAGAAGTACGTTTTTGAAGGATGTATACGATTCCAACGAGCACGATCGCGAGGACGAACGTCCAGATATTGTAGATATAAGCGAGGAACGCCGCAAGCGCAAGCAATACCCATTCATACCAATGCGTCTTACGAATGAAAAACCCCATCGTAACGATAGAGAAGATAACTGTGCCGACGACAGCGGATACCACAGAGAGTGCGTATTCAATCGCAGTGCCGCCGGTGAACAGGATGTGCGTATACGCAAACAGCAGCGGCATAATATAGAGAAGTTTAGAAAACTTAAAGCATGCCCATCCGGTTTTCCATGGATCAGCACGAGCAATAGCGGCACCCGCATAGGCGCCCAAGGCGACCGGGGGTGTGATGTTGGAGTCTTGACTCAGCCAGAAGATAATCAGATGTGCAGCAATAATCGGTATGCCCATCTCCGGGGTTGTCAGAATCGGCACAGCGAGTTCAGAAGTGATGAGGTAGGCAGCGGTCACAGGGATCCCCATCCCCAGAACTAAAGATGCCGCTGCGAGAAACAGAATTGCGATGGTCTTGTTAGTCCCAGCAACCGACAGCACCAAATCCGGGAATATCCGTCCCAAACCCGTCAGATCTATGACAGCAACAATAATGCCGATAGTCCCAACGGCACCCCCGATAGCGAGCGAATTCTTTGCCCCTGTCACCATCGCTTCCCAGATACGTTTCGGTGTGAGTCGTGTCTCCCGTCGAAAATAGCTCACCGCAATTGTGGCGAGAATTGCGAAGAACGCCGCTTTGTAAGCCGTATAACCAGCAATTAGGATCCCGACAAGTGTCAGCAATGGCAGTAGATAATACCAGCCGCTTTTAAGGAGGGTTAAAAGTTTCGGGATCTCTGCGTCTGGTATCCGTTCTATGCCGTGCTTTTTCGCTTCAAAATGCACCATTACCCAGACAGAGAGGAAGTAGAGAATCGCTGGCATGATGGAGAGGAGGGCAATTTTGCTATAGGGAAGTCCTGTTCGTTCTGCCATGAGGAACGCGCCTGCCCCCATCACGGGGGGTAGAAATTGCCCGCCTACGGAGGCGGAAGCCTCAACTGCCCCAGCGACATGCGGACGAAAACCCGTCCGTTTCATCAATGGGATCGTGAATGTTCCAGTCGCGACTGTATTCGCAATTGCACTTCCCGCGACGGACCCAAAAAAACCGGAAGTCATGACCGAGACTTTCGCCGCGCCGCCTATTGAACGTCCTGCTATTGACATCGGTAGGTTGATAAAGAATTGCCCGACCCCCGATTTTTCCAGAAACGCCCCAAAAAAGATAAACAAAATCACATACGTCGCCATCACGTTTGCCATGATACCGAAGACACCGGCTTGACTGAAAAAGCAGTATTCAATAATCCGTCGTAAGGGGAGACCTCTGTGGGCGATAATATCTGGCAAAGAGCGACCGAAAAGGGCATAGAGGATACCGATCACAGCGATGATAGGCAATGCCCAACCGACCGTCCGACGACTCACTTCAAAACTAATCAGAATCGCGACCCCGCCGACGAAAATATCAAGTTGATTGTAATTGCCTGCTCGGTTGACGAGGTTCGGATACTCTACAATCCAGTAGCCGATCGTGAAGATGCTGAGGGCAATCATACCGAGGTCTATGACGGATGGACGGGATACTGGGGAGTTCTTCCGACATCGGTAAAAGATGCCGATCAACGCGAAGGTCAACAGGAGATAGAAACCGAGATGGAATTGCTCATTGGCACTTCCAAATCCCGCACTATAAATATAAAAGAGGACGAGGGCAACCGCACCGAGCTCAAAAATCCATTTGTATATTTTTTTTAACTCGGTTCGTTGGGTGTCAAGACCGGAGGTCTCTTTTGATTCAGTTTGTGTCATTGTTCCTCCGCTATAGGGGTTGCGTTAACAATATTACATCAAATTGGCACAGAAAGCAAACGATTTTCAAAAAGGCGAAGGAACTTGACTCGGATATTGGAAAATAATATCCTATTTGCCAGTAAAAGTGAATTATGATAAAATAGCGATACGTCTCAGGCGAGAATACCTCGCCTCTACTCAGGGAGGAGATACGAAATGGCAATAGGATTGGGCGTTATTGGGATGAACCCCACGAATATGGGGTCAACTGCGACACTGTTAAAGGATGTGCCGGACCTGAAATATGAACTCCGCGGTATCTGCGCGAAGCGGGCAGATGTGCTTGAGAACTACGCCAACCAAATTGGCGTGGACTTTTGGACGACGGATTATCGGGAATTGGTGCAGCGCGAAGATATTTCTGTCATCGCTATCTATTCCCCCGACCACTTGCACGCTGAACATTGCGTCGCGGCGATAGAAGCTGGAAAACATGTCATCTGTACAAAGCCGATGGTGACCAAGTTAGACGACGCGCAACAGTTGGTGGATCTCGTGCGCGAGCATAAAGTCAAATTCCTTGTGGGGCAGTCGATGCGGTTTGACCTCCAGTTTTTGACGATGAAAGGGTTCCTCGACGACGGTGATTTAGGCGACATTATGTTGGCGGATGCCTATTATGTCCACGACATGCGCGAGGTCTATGATTTCACGCCGTGGCGACTCCATGAACCGCAAGATTTGATGTTTGGTGGTATTGTGCATCCTGTTGACCTATTGCGCTGTCTCCTCGGTGATGTAGATGAGGTGCACGCTTACGGGACGAAAGGTTTACTCACACCCGAATACCCCATAAAGAACAATTTTTTTCTCAACCTGAAGTTTAAGAGCGGACAGATTGCCAGAGCGATGGGACTTTACGATATCGTCCATCCTCCGATGCCGATGCAGCAGATCTCCATTTTCGGAAGTAAAGGGACAGTCATTGGGGACTTTACGGACAACAAAGAGGGACACGTCAAGTTGATGCTCGATAAAATGGCCACCAGAGAACCCTTTGAAGTGACCTGTCCGCCTGAAATAGATACGAGTGTTTATGGACATGGACAGACGGTTATCCGGTATATGCGCCATTTCCAGCAGTGCCTTGAGGAAGATTTAGAACCCGCGCCGAATGTGATTGACGGTGCGAAGTCTATTGCTGTCGGTGTAGCCGCGTGGGAATCTATTGAGACGGGACAACCCGTGAAGGTATTCAACGACTTTTAAACTATGGCCGCCTGTACATCGCTCCACTTCGTTCCGCAATGGTGAATATTAAACCTAACGCACTGAAGGATTTGTGCAGATTCTCTTCTGTTTTCCTTTCTGATGCACCAGACCGTAGCACGCAATGAAATGGAGTGCGGCTATACGGAGAGGCACGTCAATATCTAAACCCTCCTTACCGAACCGCAAGGAATAATTAAAATTTGACATTTTGTTTTGTATAATATATAATTTAGGTATGCCTAAATTAATTTCTCAACGCTTCTAACAATTTTGGCACACAGTGCCTAAACCTATTTTTTAGGAAAGAACAATGCTTACACATGCAGCTGAGGATTACCTCAAGTCAATCTATAAATTGCAAGAGAAAGTCGGTAAAGTTTCGACTGGCATTTTGGCGGAATACCTCAATGTAAAGCCTGCGTCTGCCACTGGGATGATTAAAAAACTAAAGACGATGAAACTGGTGAAACACGAGCGTTATCAAGGTGTCACGCTGACGGATGCTGGGAAAGCAATTGCACTTGAAATTATCCGGCACCACCGCTTGTTGGAGCTTTACCTATTCAAAGCACTCGGTGTTCCGTGGGACGGTGTTCACGAGGAAGCCGAGAAATTGGAGCATGTTATTTCGGAAGACGTGGAGGCACGAATGGACGAGTTTCTCGGTTACCCAACTGCCGATCCACACGGCGCACCCATACCTGATAAAAACGGCGTTGTCATAAAAAGGACATCCATTCCAATGACAGATTTGTGTAATGGGCAATCCTGTGTTGTTGCTGAGGTGAGTGATACCGATTCGGCGTTGCTCCGGCATTTAGGAAGTTTCAATCTCTACCCAGGCACAGCATTCCGAGTGATTGAGGTTGCTCCTTTTGAAGGTCCCTTTACTATCGACATTGCGGGACATCAGGTGGTTATTGGGCGTGAGGTCGCGAAACATATTTTTGTAGATGATGTAAAGGAGTAGTTATCGGCGATCGGCTGTCGGTGATCGGTTAAGAGTTATTTATAATAATCTTCCCCAACTTGGAATATGCTGGGAAGCGGTGAATTGTTACAGGAAACCTCTTAACCGACAACTGACGACTGACGACTGATAACCATAGAAAAATGGAACAACAAAAACAAGATCGACCCGATGGTAAAACAATTAAGATATGGAAAGACCATTTACAAGATGAAATTGACGCCGGTTTCCTTTATAGTGTTTTCGCCGGTCTTGAATCCGATCCGAAGCGAAAGGACATATTAAGTGGACTCGCCGGCGTAGAAAATCGACATGTCATACGTTGGCGGGAAATGCTGACGAATTACGATATAAAGGTAAAAAGGCACCGTCCAACATTGAAAGCAAGGTTGATGGCGTGGTATGCTCGACGGTTTGGTAGTGCGTTTCCACTCTCGCAGATGCTCGGTGAAGAGGCTGGTGAGGTTAAGGACTATCTAACACTTCACAGGAACAGCACATTGGCGGACGCGAAGGAAACAGCACTCATTTTAGCCAGGGAATCTGCGATGCATACAGAAAGTTTGCAGGAACTCACTGGAACGACTGAGGAGCCGTGGCATAAAACTGAATCTGGAGGGATGGTCGGCAACATTGTTTATGGATTTAACGACGGCTTAACGGCAAACTTCGGTTTAGTTGCGGGAGTCATTGCTGCGACATCGGATATCTCCACGATTCTTGTGACGGGTATCGTTGGGACGGTCGCGGATGCGCTTTCTATGGGGGCTTCGGGGTATCTTGCCGCGAAAAGTGAGCAAGAGGTGTATGAACACGAAATCGAGGTCGAAAGAGAAGAAATTCGCCTCATGCCTGACCTTGAGGAGGAGGAACTCGCCCTTATTTATGCAGCACGAGGTATCCCCGAAGAACAGGCGCGCGCGCTTGCCAAAGAAATAATGAGCGACCCAGAAAGAGCGCTTGAAGAGAAAATTCAAACCGAACTTAAAATCGGGGAAGTCTATGCAACCCCGATTAAAGAAGGTTGGATTACAGGACTCGCAACTGCTATTGGTGCTTTCATTCCTGTCGCACCCTTCCTGTTTACAGAGGGCATGCTTGCCATCTGGATATCGTTCACACTTGCGATGTGCTCCCACTTTGCTGTCGGTGCTGCCCGGAGTCTCTTCACTGGACGCGGTTTGTTTCGCAGTGGAATTGACATGTTCATTGTAGGGCTTGGGGTCGCAGGTGTTGGCTACCTCGTTGGTGAACTCTTAGAACACTTCTTTTTTGGGAATTAAAATCATGCAAAGAATATACATATCACTCTTTCTAATAGGCATATTTGTGTACACTGGATGCGATCCAAAACAGCAGCCTGATGCTTCTGCTGGAGATAAACTTCGGGTCGTCACGACGATCGGCATGATTACCGATGTTGTGAAAAATGTTGGGGGTGAACGCGTTGCGGTCACAGGATTAATGGGACCCGGGGTCGATCCACACCTCTATAAAGCGAGTGCCGGGGATGTGCAGCGGTTAACTTCAGCGCAACTCATTTTCTATAACGGACTACACCTTGAATCGAAAATGGGTGATATTCTTGCTAAAATGTCGGGAAATACGAAAACTGTTGCTGTAACAGATGCCGTTGACCGGAGCCTGCTGCTGACCCCCCCGGAATTTGAAGGGCAATACGATCCGCACTTATGGTTTGATGTGACACTTTGGATAAAGGCGGTGGAGAAGATTCGCGATACGCTCAGTGAGTTTGATTCGGACAATACACTCGTGTATTGGACCAATGCCGAACGCTACCTCGCGAAACTCGTGGAACTGCATGAATATGTGAAGGCACAGTCAGAACGTGTGCCGTCTGAACAGCGGGTACTCGTAACAGCGCACGACGCTTTTAACTACTTTGGGAAGGCTTATGGATTTGAGGTGCGCGGACTACAAGGTATTAGCACTGCAACAGAAGCAGGTATCGCTGATGTTCAAGAATTGGCGGCCTTTATCGCGGAGCGGCGCATTCCTGCAATTTTTGTGGAATCCTCTGTTTCGTCGAGGAGTCTTGAGGCTGTCCGAGCGGCTGTGAGCTCAAAAGGATTTGATGTGAAAATTGGTGGGGAGCTTTTCTCGGATGCTATGGGCGACGACGGAACGCCTGAAGGTACCTATATAGGCATGGTCCGGCATAACATTGATACGATTGTGACTGCCCTCATTGGAGAGACATCCACCGATTCGATGGTGGGACATTGAGTGAGTAGAACAAGATCCGTAGCCCGTAATATTGTCCCGCCTGTCTCCTTTATAAGCGACCTGCGATAGGCGGGCGGATATACGGAAAGGCACTTCAATATCCAAACCTAACGTATTGAACCGCAAGGTAAAATTAAAGGCATGCAAGCGTCCGAAGCGAAAGCCATTGAAGTAACAGATCTAACCGTTGCCTATCAGGAACAACCCGTCTTGTGGGATGTTGACCTTGATGTGCCGCCTGGGGTGCTGCTGTCGATCGTCGGTCCGAACGGAGCAGGTAAAACGACGTTGATCAAAGCTATTTTGGGGTTAGTACGTCCCGCGGCAGGCAACGTCTTGATTTACGACAAACCTTATGAAGCACAACGCCGGATTGTTGGGTATGTCCCTCAACGGGGAACGGTTGACTGGGATTTCCCAACAAATGTGCTGGATGTCGTCATGATGGGGCGTTACGGCGCGCTCGGATGGATGCGGAGACCCGGGAAGCAGGAGCGGGAACTCGCCATGCAGGCATTGGAGAAGGTCGGCATGGAGGCGTATACCACTCGGCAAATCAGTCAACTCTCCGGCGGGCAACAACAACGTGTTTTCTTGGCACGTGCTCTCGTTCAAGACGCTACGGTATACTTGATGGATGAACCTTTTCAAGGCGTTGATGCTACCACAGAACGCGCAATTGTAACCCTACTTCAGGAACTCCGAGAAAAGGGGAAAACAGTCGTCGTGGTTCATCACGATTTACAAACGGTAACCGACTATTTTGATTGGGTAATGCTCTTGAACATTCGCCGGATCGCGAGTGGTCCCGTTGCGGAAACGTTTACACCTGAAAATTTACGGACAACTTATGGCGGTCGCGTCGCTTTTATGACAAAATAGAGGATCAAAAAAGCCAAAGCGTGTCGCACGTAATGTATGCGACCGAATCGCAAGGTAAAATTAAAAATTTGAGTATCCTAACCCATTTTGATTATACACTCATGATTGTCGCTATCGGTGCTGCCTTACTTGGTGCTGTGAGCGGGACACTTGGCACTTATGCTGTTTTGCGCCGGCAGAGCCTCCTCGGCGATGCGATCTCGCATGCCGCGTTGCCGGGTATTGCAATCGCATTTCTGCTGACGGGAAGCAAAACGCCTCTGATTTTGGTTATCGGTGCGGCGGTTGCGGGGTGGCTCGGCACGCTCTTCATTTTGAGTATCGTGAGGTTGACGCGTATCAAATACGATAGCGCGCTTGGAATCATACTCTCCACTTTTTTCGGGTTTGGTTTAGTGCTACATACACTAATTCAGCGGACCGGTAATGCGAATCAGGCAGGGTTAGATACGTTTCTTTTCGGACAAGCCGCTACAATTCTGGAGAGCGATGTTTTAACAATCGGGATACTCGGAGGCATTGCAATCGTCATCATGCTTGTCTTTTGGAAAGAGTTGAAGTTGCTGGTTTTCGATGAAGGTTTCGCTGCATCGCTTGGGTTTCCGATTCGCGCACTTGACATTCTGTTGACGAGTCTCCTCGTTATAGCAATCGTGCTCGGTTTGCAAGCCGTTGGTGCTGTCCTGATGAGTGCGATGTTGGTCGCGCCAGCAGTCGCCGCTCGGCAGTGGACGGATAAACTGAGTGTGATGATGTTGCTCGCAGCATGCTTTGGGGCGCTCGCCGGTGTGAGTGGAACGATTATCAGTAGTAGTGCTTCACGCATCCCGACGGGTCCAACGATTGTGTTGTGTGCAACAGCTGTGGTGGGATTCTCGATCGTTCTTGCTCCGAATCGTGGACTGTTATGGAACTCGCTTCGGTATCAACGCAACAAACGTAACCTCAAGATGCTTGGGAGGCAACTTTTCCAGAGCGAGGAGCAGTAGAAGGCACCCGCACCGCGAGAAACATTAGAAAAATGATACAAGAGCATCTTGATATCCAACTCATTGCGATTGTCACAGCAGTGGCATGTGCCTTGCCGGGTGTGTTCTTAGTGCTGAGGCGGATGACTTTGATGAGCGATGCCATTAGCCACGCAATTCTCCCTGGCATCGTCCTCGCCTTTTTTCTCACAGAAAGTTTGTCCTCGCCACTCCTAATTCTTGCCGCTGCGGGAACAGGGGTGCTCACCGTTGTTTTCGTTGAATTGCTGCAACGGACGAAACTCGTGAAAGAGGATGCCGCTATTGGATTGACGTTCCCTGCCCTTTTCAGCATCGGGGTGATCCTGATTTCTCGATTTGCGGGCAATGTTCACTTGGATATGGATGCCGTCCTTCTTGGTGAACTCGCTTATGCCCCGCTTAACCGATTGGATATTTTCGGATACGATGTGGGTCCCGTATCTGTATATGTAATGGGAACGATCCTGCTGCTGAACCTTACCTTTATTCTGCTATTTTACAAAGAATTGAAGTTAGCGACCTTTGACGCAAGTTTAGCCGCTACGTTGGGATTCGCACCTACCTTGATTCACTATGGACTGATGACATTGGTATCCGTTACAACCGTGGGAGCGTTTGACGCTGTTGGTTCGATATTGGTTGTTGCGCTCATTGCTGGACCGCCTGCTACGGCATATCTCATCACAAACAGGCTTTCGTTGATGCTCATCCTGAGTGCGGTTATTGGGAGTGTGAACGCTGTAGGTGGCTATTGGCTCGCGTATCTCTTTGATGTTTCTATTGCGGGGACGATTGCGACAATGACGCTCCTTGTGTTTGGACTAATTTTTTTAGCGGTTCCGAACCGTGGACTTATTGCCATCGCGCGGAGGCGGACACGCCAGAAATGGGAATTTGCCCAAACGATGTTGGTGATTCACCTCTTTAATCACGAGGGACTCCCGGAGGCTGAAGCTGAGTCAGAGGTAGCACACCTCCATGAGCATCTCCGTTGGGATCCTGCCTTTGCAGCACAAGTCGTAAAATACGCCTTGAACAACCGTTGTGTTTTGCAAGAGGAAACGCAGTTAACCCTAACGGAACGCGGACGCACGGTAGCACAACAGGCACTTGTGCAATAATCATGTTTCGCGAATTGGACTTTAAAAAAAAGCATAAGTTTGTAGGAGTGCGATTCATCGCACGTTGCATTTTGTAACAAAGGTTTCCAGTATGAAAAATAAAGCACAGAAATTTATCATATATTTGATGCTTCTTAATCTTGCGTGGATTGCGAGTGCCGATGAAGCCGCACTAAAAAATCCAGATGGCTCTTGGAAGTGGACGAATCGACTCGTCCAGGAGACCAGTCCTTATCTGTTGCTCCATGCGCATAACCCCGTGGAGTGGTATCCATGGGGCGATGAAGCAGTGGAACGGGCGAAGCAAGAAAATAAGTTGATTTTTCTCTCCGTCGGATATTCCACGTGCTATTGGTGCCACGTCATGGAGCGGGAGGTTTTCTCCAACCCAGAAATCGCTGCCATGATGAATAAAGACTTCATCAATATCAAAATTGATAGGGAAGAGCGTCCGGATCTCGATGAAATCTATATGACAGCAACGCAACTCCTGATTCAACGAGGTGGGTGGCCCAATTCCGTCTTTCTCACGCCTGATTTAAAACCGTTTTATGCTGGCACCTATTTTCCACCGACAGATGTGCCGGGCAGACCGGGGTTTCCAACGATCCTTGATGCGGTGCATGAAGCATGGGTAACACGAGAAGGGGAAGTCATTGAAGCTGCAAACCAGATTTCAGATACTATTGCATTGGCGACCAGTAGAGGATTCACGACACTCACTGCTACACCGCTGGATAGATCCCTTACTGCTGCTGCGGTGGACCATCTCCGGACTACCTATAGTCATGCCTACGGTGGATTTGGGGGCGCGCCGAAATTTTCAAGCACCGCGAATCTCGAATTTTTGCTAAGTGAATATGAGCGATCGGGGTTACAAACCCCTCCCACAGCATCAGGGTTACAAACCCCTCCCACAGAATCAGGGTTACAAACCCCTCCCACAGAAAATGAATCTCTTTTGAAGATGGTAACACATACGCTGGATATGATGGCTTATGGGGGGATGTATGACCAGATAGGCGGCGGATTTCATCGATACTCTGTTGATGAAAAATGGCTCGTTCCCCATTTTGAGAAGATGCTTTACGACAACGCACAATTGGCGAAAGTGTACCTCCAGGCACATCAACTGACACGGGAACCTCGCTATCGGCGCATTGCTGAAGAGATCTTCCGTTTCGTTTTTCGAGAGATGACAGCACCAGAGGGCGGATTCTATTCAGCATTGGACGCTGAGACGGATGCCGAAGAAGGAAAATATTACGTCTGGACTGCCGATGAGATTCAGAAGATCCTTGGTAAAAAGACAGCGGCACGTTTCGCTGCTGTTTACGGTGTCGATAAGGGACCTAATTTTGAAGGGCAAAATGTTCTTTATGTTCCTGAAGGCGCAGCAGCGGAGAATGCGCTCAAGGAAGTGGAATCGGCAAGGGAGAAACTCTTAACGGCACGTGCGAAGCGAGAATACCCCTTGTTAGACACAAAGGTTATTGTCAACTGGAACGGTCTGATGATAGATGCCCTTGCTTACGGTTATCAAGTGCTTGGCGAGGAACGGTATCTTGTGGCGGCATCAAAAGCTGCAAAGTTCATTCTTAGCACCCTGAAAAAACCGAACGGTGAATTGTGCCATACTTATACTGCAGGTGTGGTGAAACAGGATGTATATCTTGATGACTACACCTTTTTTGTCCGAGGTTTGCTTGGATTGTATCAGGCTACGGGTGATGAAGAGTGGTTGAATTCAGCGAAAAGACTCACGGATGCGATGATTCAACTTTTTTGGGACGACAAAAACGGAGGGTTCTATTACACGAAAGCGGATGCGAAACACCTTATTGTGCGAACGAAGAAACCTTATGACTCGGCAATCCCGTCTGGCAATGCTGTCGCCGTCTCAAATCTGTTAGCATTTGGAGCGGATTATCGGCGTTACGCTGAAGAAACGTTGCGGATCTTCGCGAAATCTATGGCACAGAGTCCCTCGTCTTTCATGTATATGCATTTTTCCTTAAACCGCTATTTGATCGCAGGAGAAGAACGCGATTCTGCAACGCCTTCACTCGTAACGGCATTCGGTTCTGAAACGTCCCCACTCGTAAGTGCCACTGCTGAAATTAAATCCCATGATAACAACGTATTTAATGTGACGCTCCGACTCAACATTGCTTCAGGGTGGCATATTAACGCAAATCCCGCGGGTCAAGACAATTTGATCCCGACCACAATTACAGTGGACACAGATATCCCGTTAGAAATTGTCGATATAGCGTATCCGAAAGGGAGATCGACACGCTTTGAATTTAGTAGTGAGTCCTTGAACGTGTATGAAGAAAGCCTTACAATTCCGTTGCGGTTAAAGCGGCAATCGAATGTGAAGCACAACAAAAACGTTCCAATGACGCTACAACTCACCTACCAACTCTGTAACGAGACTGAATGTCTGTTGCCACAGACGTTGAACATTCCACTAAAGTTACCCCGGTAGTTGACTGCAGGTATGTTTATGGGGTATAATAGATTTGAGTAAATCTGGTGCCAGGAGGTACACACGGAAAAAGTCCAGAGTTTTGAATTCCAGAATCCCGATTTATAAAACACGACGAATATATGAAACGTATCTAATGATCTATTAGAGTTACCACAATCTTCATTTATCTGAGGAGACGCTTTGAATGAAAACTATGATTTCAATCTACACCACTCTATCTTTTTTGTTAATGGCGAGTCTTCTCGCCTTTGCGAATGTTGTCGAGGATCCTGTCCTCTACCTCAATGCCGCTGAAAACCCTGCCCACCCGGATGCATGGGAAAACCTCGGGACCGAAGGCGGGGAATTGCTTGCCACAGATAAACCAATGAAACTCGAAGAAGGCGAAATTAAAATTCCTGCGCTCGGTGTCAATGAACCGAATTCGAAGTATTACACAACCACAGAGTCCCTTTCAACCTTTGGCGGTCCACCCGCAAAAAACACACCATTGTTTTTCGAGGACTGGACCTTGGAATTCCTGTGTAGACGCAATGGTGATTTTTTTGTTGAAGAACACCATTTCGCCGGTTTCCAGAACAGTCCACGGGAAGGTCAGCAGGGGATTCGGCTTTGGATAACCGGGGGTCAGAATTTGGATACTTCTATCCATGCTAAAGGGAGTAAGCAAGCGGTTCAACCGCTTAACATCAAACTTGAAGAAGGCGTCTGGACCTGGATAGCGGTTGTCGGCACGAGTGGCAAGTCGATTGTGGCGTATCAAGACGGTAAAGAGGTCAGCAAACAAGCCGGTTTTGAATTCGATAAGAAATTACCGATAAACGACATTTCAATCGGTGCAAATTCCTTTGATGAACGCCGTCGAACTTTTAACGGATCGTTCGCAATTGTCCGCGCTTATGATAAAGCACTGAGCGAGGCAGAAATCAACCAAAACATCTCTGGCGCGTTTGCTGTCGATCCAGCAGACAAACTTCCAACAGTTTGGGCTAAAGTAAAACGCGGCTATGAATAACGCAAAACTCTATGCCTTTCAGATCGAAGCGGAGAATGGATAATTCTTATTCATTGCCGTTCTCTGCTACCTCTATAGCACATCGGTATGCGCCCGAATCTTCTGGAACGCGTCTAAAATCTGTTGCATATCATCTGTGTCCCCTAAAAACATGGAATGGCTGAAGCTGCAAACCTCTTCTCTGTAGACCCGTTCTGCGTTTGGACAATTGAGTGTGCTGTAGTCAATCGCTTGATCCCCAAGGTATTTGCGGGGTAATCCGAGTTGGTCAAAGAGTTCAGGGTTACCGAAAGGACCTTCGTTATAGATGGGTTCACCATGTGCACCGACACCACACGAAACACCTTCTGCGCGGAGTGCCTCTAAGAACCGGTCGCGTGAAACACCCCCGAACTCCGCAGATACGAACCGGAAATCCCAATAGTAGAAACACCATCGTGTGACGCGCCCATCGCGCGGGATCGGATGGAGTCCATCTATCGCCTCCATGCCCTTGGAGAGGTATGCGATATTGCGCTCGCGCGTCTCTACTTGTTCTTCAAACCGTTCCAGTTGGTTCAGTAAGAGCGTCGCTTGGAAGTTGGTCATCCGCATATTCAGTTGTGCGAATTGACCCGCTTTTTCTGCGAGTGTTTCATCGTTTGTCAGCACCATTCCGCCTTCGCCACAGGTGAGTGTCTTCCCCATCTGGAAGCTGAATGCCCCGAGATGCCCGATGGAACCAAGCCCTTTTCCGCGCCACTGTGAACCGTGGGCATGTGCGCAATCCTCAATCACTTTGAGATTGTGTCTGTCAGCGATCTCCATAATCGCGTCCATGTCTGCGGGGTAGCCGCCGTTATGCACTGGGATGATCGCCCGCGTTCGGGGTGTAATGGCTTTCTCAATCGCATCGGGTGCGATGTTATAGGTGAGCGGATCGATGTCAACGATGACTGGCACCGCATTGACACAGACAACCGATGTCCCAGTTGCCACGAATGTCAGGGCGGGAACGATGACTTCATCACCCGCGGTGATACCAGCCGCCTTTAGAGCACATTGCAGTGCTACTGTGCCATTTGCGAGTGGGATGCCGTATTTGGCATCTTGAAACGCCGCAAATTTTTCACCGACTTCATCGACCTTCTCGCGTCGGTTCCACGCGCCACTCCGCAGGGTCTCCAAAAGTGCGTTTTCTTCGGTTTCATCAAAAATGGGCCAACTTTTCCCTAAACTGCCTTTAACAATAGGGTCGCCGCCATTAAGTGCTAATTTTGCCATATCTCTATCCCCCTTGCTATGTGTTTTAACCCAAGTTGCTACTAACAGATTTTACACATTTCAGAGAGGTTTTCAATCCTTTTCCTCACCCCGTAGGGGTGATATGTCTATAGAAAATCGTTGGTTCAAGGTGCCGCACTCCAGCGGAGTGCTATGTGTATAAAAAGGTGGCTTGGGTTATTTTAGTGCTCGATGGGTGTGATTTTAGCAGTGCTCCCTTTTTTCGTCAACCTCTTTGACTGCAGTGAGGTCGTGTGTTTGCAGCATTCTGCTTGCAGATTTCGTCAGAGTTCGCTATGGTAGTCCTCAGAAACCAAGAAGAGTGTGTAAACTATGGAATCAATAAATCCGACCCTCACAGCAATAGACGGAATCACGGTAGGGCATGCGACCAATTTAACCGCTCGCACAGGGTGCACGGTTGTTCTCTGTCCAGCAGGCGCGACCGCCGGTGTTGATGTACGTGGTGCTGCACCCGGCACACGAGAGACGGAAGCACTCCGTCCGGGACGTTTGGTCCAAAAAGCACACGCGGTCTTGCTAACAGGTGGAAGTGCCTTCGGGTTAGATGCTGCGAGTGGTGTCGTCCAATATCTTGAGGAACGAAACGTCGGTTTTCCGGCAGGTTCTGTGCGTGTGCCAATCGTTCCCGCGGCTGTTATCTTTGATCTGGGGGTTGGCGACGCGAACGTCCGTCCTGACAAAGAGATGGGGTATCAGGCGTGCCTTAACGCTACGGATGAACCTGTGGTGATGGGTGGGATCGGTGCAGGCACAGGTGCTACAGTCGGTAAAGCACCCGGCGTTACGTCTTCTCCAGGGGGTGTCGGTTCGGCGTGTGTGCGTCTCGACTCCGGCTTGATCGTTGCGGCAATTGTGGTTGTAAATGCGCTGGGGAACGTTGTGCATCCGAGGACAGGTGAGATTCTCGCGGGTGGAAAAGAGAACGACAATTTCGTAGACATCACGGAACGACTTTTGGACGCAGATTTGGTTCACGGAACCAATACGACGATCGGAGTTGTGGCTACAAATGCGACACTTGCTCCCGCAGAGGTTCACCGGGTCGCAGAGATGGCTCACGATGGGATGGCACGTGCGATTTGTCCCGCGCATACGATGTTCGATGGAGATACGCTTTTTGCGCTTGCCACGGGATCGCATACAGCAGGCAGTGTAAATACTGTGGGTATCCTCGCAGCAGAAGTTGTGGCAGAGGCGATTGTTAACGCCGTGACCACTTAAATGGGGTGCCCTTGCATTGCTACTGGAATGTCGATATCAAACTCGTTGAGAACCGTTGGAGCAATGTCGTACAGACTTTTTGGGGAAGTGTGTCCATTTGTCCGTCCATTCTGTTTTATGATATAAATTCCCATCTCGGCATGATTGCAATCGTCAGGACCCGTGTCGTTCTCGTAGGTATAGATGCTGTTGTATCCCACGCTGCCGACCGAACGCCAAAAGAGGTCCCCGAAGTAGACGATGAGATCCGGTGGAATGTTTCGGCATTCTCGGTAAACCGCTTCGGGTTTGAAAACGCGTGTGCCGATGTTAACTCCCGCCTCATCTACAATTGCTTCGAGTCTCGCCTTCAATTCATCGCGAACGTTTTCATAGTCTCCTGCGCTAACAGTTCCGTGCGGTTCCCTGCCTTCAACGTTTATGAAAATTCGTCCGTAATATCCACCTTCACCCCACACCTTTGTTTTTTCCCAGTCCACTAAATCCGCTGTCCATCGTGTAATTCCTTGCGGTTCGGTTTTAAGCGTCAAATAACCGTGCTTTCGGAGCCATTCATTGACGCAGATACCCCCGTCCATCCGTTTGGCGCCGTGATCAGAGACAATCATGACCGTGGTGTCTTCGTCTACACACGCTAACGTCTCCCCGAGTTCGGCATCGAGGGCGCGATAATAGTTCCGCATCGTCTCCGAGAAAGGCGAGTCCGGTTCATACTTCGGGTGCGTTTTATCCCAAAACCGCCAGAAAGCGTGATGGAGTCGATCCGACTCCATTTCAACCATCGTAAAGAGGTCCCAATCCTTTGTTTCAAGCAGGTAGCGTGCGAGTTTGAAACGTTCGGCGGTCATTTTGAGGAGTTGTTGCTCCAGTTCGGCGCGCCGGTCGGTCCGAAAATTCGGTATATCGATCATGTAATCGCTGGCGGCTTGTGCGATTTCCCGCGACAGTCGCCGGGGGAAGGTCCATTGCGAGTTGAGATTGGGTGTCAGGAAACTGGTCACCATCCATCCCGGAAAGGGTTTCGCTGGATAGGTGAGTGGCACTCCCAAGACCACAGATTTCTTTCCTGCTTGCCCTAAGAGATCCCAGAGTGTTGGCACTTTGATGGCGTGTGCGTTGGCGATACTGAGTGCGTCGTAGGAATAGTCCTTACGGTTGCGGAAGCCGTAGATGCCGAGTTCCCCCGGATCCCGGCTGGTCATCATGCACATCCACGCTGGCACGGTGATTGGTGGGATCGTGCTTTCCAGTTCGCCATAGATGCCTTCTGCCATCAGACGACGTGTATGGGGCATGTCGTCTTTGAATGCCTCAAAGACGAGTTCCGGCGCGGCACAATCCCAACCGATAATGAGGACGCGTTTTCTCATATTTTTAAGTATAGAATTTGCTTGACACTCGCGTTTGAGGATAGAATACACCTATCCTCCTGGAATTTTAAATCACGGCTTGCGATCGGTATTAACAGGCGGTTCGTCGTTGTTAAGGAACCGGTCAATCGTGTTTCTCGTTGCCGGGCGCGTGCGGAAATCCGCAACCCACGGTTCACGGAAATACGCTTGCTTTTCACGCGGTAAAGCGGACAGCACTTCAGGCGGAATCGGTAGACGGTGCCAATGTGTTGCGAGATGCGCATAGGCGTTTAACACTGCCACACGTGGTGTCTCCCGTTGCCACACGGGACCGGCGTGACACAGGTTTTCCGTGAAGAAGATTGCACTGCCAGCGGGACATTCGTAGGTCATCAGAAACGGACTCCGCTTCCCCGCCTCTAACGACATGTGGTCAGGATGCATCGGGAAGTTGGATTTGTGACTCCCGACGATAAAGTGCGTCCCACCATCCTTTTTGGAAATGTCTGTGAGTTCAAAGACGACACGCACCATTCCAGCGTGGATCCGTTCGTTGTTGACGCGATACCCGAAAATAGGATCTGCCTGTCGTGGTCCACCCCCGTGGAGTTCACCGTGCCTCTGTCCTTTTTCGCGCCAGACAGAATAGGAGTGCTCTAACCGGATTTCGGGTCCGATAATTTCATGTAGGACCTCCAGAACTTTGGGGTGATCAATCAGGACACTCGCGGGACCGCCCGGGACGGCACGGTGTTCCGGTGGTAAAGATTCTTTGTTGTGATGTATCTGGTCGATCTGATCAACGATTGCATCAACTTCGTCGCGTTCAAGGATCGCAGGACGAACGAGGAATCCAGTTAAGTCAAATCGAAATTTTTCTTCATCAGTCATAGGTGATATCTCCTATGTTATCTCTGTGGTAAAGCGTAATTGGAAAATTATGCCCAGCGTGGATTTCTACCGCCGAACCGCTGTTCGCTGATGTTCCATAACTCCGACAATCCGAGTTGCCGAATGTGATCCAGGCCGGACAAACAAGGATCGTTTACGCGAGTTAACCAACGTTGAAGTTCCACTTCGAGTTCTGCGCGGAGGTCTTGTGAATCTTCGTCGTCAATGATATTGTTCAACTGATACGGATCGTTGTCGTTATCGTAAAGCAGCCACCCCGTTCCGTCGTAATGACGTGCATACGTGTGGCGATGCGTGCGGACACCACGCCACTCGCGTATACCGAAGTTAAAACCTTCACTTCCGTGCAACGGGACTTCAAGCAGCACGGATTGTGGTTCGTCAATCGTGTTACCGAGCATCGCTGCTGAGAGATCGATGCCCTCCACACCCTCTGGAATCGACAAATCGCACAGCGAGAGCATCGACGGCATAAAGTCAACGAGACTGAGCAAGGTGTCGCGGGTAACACCTGCTGGGATTCTACGGGGCCAACGGATCATGAACGGAATACGGGCTGATTCTTCCCATGGACGTTCTTTTCTGACGTGTCCGTGGCTGCCGAGCATATCGCCATGATCAGAGGTGTAGACAAGGATCGTATCGTCAGCGATACCGATGTCGTCGAGCGCAGCCATCAAACGTCCGAGATTTTCATCCAGAGCCGTGATATGCGCGTAGTAGCCGGAAAGATCCTCCCGTGTCTCCGGTGTATCCACGGCGTTCGGACGCAACTGGATCTGGTCTGGTGGATACATCTCCTTGTAGCGTTCTGGCACGTGTGGGTATGGGTTATGTGGCGGTCCCCAACTCATATAGAGGCAGAAGGGTTCATCGGCATGTTCTCGGCAGTAATCAATCGCTTTATCGGTTTGGAACTCCGGTTCGTAACCATCAATCTGGAACCGATTGCCCTCGGAGTCGTGATACGGGGCATTGAAATAGTCGTGGTGGCAATTCCATCCGATCCAATGATCGAAGCCGAAGCGCATCTCAGGTGTGATGAACTTGTCTCTCGGCATGCCACCGAGGTGCCATTTACCGATGTAACCCGTGGCATAATCCGCTTCTTTGAAGACTTCCGCAATGCCGGTTTCCGTCAAAGGGAGTGGGAGATCGTTAGAAACGGCTTTGTGGTTCAAAGGGTATTTACCTGTCATCAGACATCCGCGTGCCGGCACGCATATCGGGACATTGGTGAAGGTATTCGGAAAGAACATACCTTCCTGTGCGAGTTGATCCATCGCAGGCGTTTGGACTTGCGGGTTGCCTGCGCATCCGACATCACATTGGCGATGCTGATCGCCGAAAACGAAGATTAAATTCGGTTTACGAGTAGTTTCCATATTTGTTACTCTTAAATCTGTTCACTTTGAATCTGAGGGTTGGTTCGCGTCGAGGTTAGAAACCTCTCCCACAAGTCTAAACTCACAGTTTATACGACATGCCGTGCGATGTAGCATCTCAAAAGCAATCGTCGAGGTTAGAAACCTCTCCTACAAGTCCAAACTCACAGTTTATACGACATGCCGTGTGATGTAGCATCTCAAAAGCAATCGTCGAGGTTAGAAACCTCTCCTACAAGTCCAAACTCACAGTTTATACGACATGCCGTGTGATGCAGCATCTCAGAAGCAATCGTCGAGGTTAGAAACCTCTCCCACAAGTCTAAACTCACAGTTTATACGACATGCCGTGTGATGCAGCATCTCAGAAGCAATCGTTAAAAAGATTGCATCCACGTGTAGATTTGGCGAAGTGCGCCTTCACTCTTTGTCCACAACGCCTTTTTCAGTGGCGAAACGACCTTCGTGTAACTGGCGAAGTCTGTTCGGACGGCGCGATACTGTTCCTTATGCGCAATTAACCCTGTGTTCTCTGGCGGCGATGCCCCGAAATCCACCCATTCGTATTGCTCACAACACGCCCGTGTGATAATGTGGTGGAAAATCGCGTTGTTAGGGCGGTATTTCAAGAACGCTGGCACGGATGCTTCACACCACAACGTTACAGTCTTATTGAAGTGTAGATAGAGCAGTCCTGCGATAATTGTGCCGTGATATGTGGCAATGGCAAGCTTGGCGATTTTTCGATCCAGGAGAGCTTGCATAAACGCACGCGGCTTCGGAGTGCCCCCTAACCGTTTCACTGTCGTGAGATACATGTCGTAAAACGTGGATAACGCCTCTTCGCTGTCTGTGTCCGTGACTGTCACACCCGATTTCTCTGCCTTTCGGACCGCGCCCCGGACCCGTTTATTGTAAGCATGCCAGAGGGATTCAACATCTCCGTCTGTTTGCAAAAGATGTGTGAAATGATTTGTCCGTTCGTAGCCCATTTCAGTGAAAAGATCACCATCCCTCGCGGTGCATTTAGGGGGCAGTGTCCAACGGATTTCACACCATTCCTCTGTCGCTGCTGTGGCTTCAATGGACTTTATCAGGGTTTCAGGGTTAATTTGCGCTGATTCGATAAGGTGGATACCCCCAAACAGATTCCACGGCATTGAGTGCCAAAGACGGATACCGGGTATCGGTTGAAAAACGAAGGCGGGTAGCCCACCTATCACTGTGTCATTTTGTTTGATGCGTAGGTAAGTTGGGGTGAATTGGCTGAATGTAGTCGCTAATGCATCCCGCCACGCGAGGCTTTGGAAGGCGGTCGTCTCTGGACATTGCCGAAGAATAGTATCCCACTTACCCTGATTTTGAGGGGTCAAAGGATCTAAAGTATACATAAGCACTTTAGTGTTATGCCGCCAATGCTGCGAAAAGTGCCTTGATGTAGCCGACAGAATACGCTAATCCAACATCGCCCTCTAATTTCGGGATATGATCGGCATTGATGCATCCGTCAAATCCGACCTTTTGGAGTTCTCGAACGATTTTGAAAGCGTTCATATCCCCGTCGTCAAGCAGGACTTCCTCAAACGCGCCGGCTGTTGCGAGGCTACCGCGGACGTTCCGTAGGTGAACCATGAAGATGCGTCCTTTACGTCCGTAGTTATTGATTTCGTCAAGGACAATCGCGCTCCCGCCGGCTTCCGCACGCGTGCCACAACAATAGAGATAGCCAACGTTTCTGCTCGGGAAGGTATCCGTGACACGGTGGAAACCGAGACTGCCGAGCGGTGTGTCTGGATTCGGCACATCTGACGGATGAATCGCGAGTTTTATGTCGTATTCGTCTGCGATAGGGACGAGCGCGCCGTAGACTTCGGTGAAGCGTTTCCACCATTCGTCAAGGGATTCCATCGTTGGGATAGGGGGCGGATCTTGGGTTGCGGCACGGCTTTCGCCGCGGGAGGTATAACCACCCCGATGGACGGATGAATAACGGGTCATGAGATAGTCAAACGTATCCCCCCAAAACCGCTGGCGTGCAATAGGCACCCCGGCTTCCGCGAAAACCCGGAGGGCGTTACACGTGTTCTCTAATTCCTTTTCGCCATCGGGTTGACCCTGCATAAACTTTTCTGTGATGTTCGGGAGTGTCACGCGGTTAATGTCGAGTCCCCACGAACGGATCCGTTTCTTGATTTTCAGGACTTCGTCCAAGTCGGGGTAACCCTGCTCTTCAACTCCGGGAAAGGCGTTACCGCCTCCAAAGTCGATGCAATCTGCTCCGAGTTGTGTAACTTGTTTGAGGTAGCTATCTGAAAGTCCACCATCCCAGACTGAAATTCTCATATTTTAATTATTCCTTGCGGTTCGTTCAAGCGGGTAAAGGATTGGGCGTGCCTTTCCGTAGATCCGCTCTCCAAATGTAAAGCAAAGACAAATTATGCCATTTAAGGCATAATTTCATTACGAGCTGCGCGTTTGGTGCTAATTTTAGCCGCGAAGTTTCGTCTTCGTTTCCTAATACGACAGGGTCCGACTATTCTGCTTAAATTGATGTTATCTCCATTTGCGATTAAAGGGGTAAAGGCACGGATTGCCCACTTTCAACAGATTGGTATGCGGCTAACGCGATTTCAGCGGCGGCACGACCGTCTAACCCTGTGATAGGGGGTTGTGTGTCGTTACGGATCGCGTCTACGAAAACGCGAATCTCTTCTTGAACGGGCGGTGGCACGTTAATATCCGCCACTTTAATCTCTCGTCCTTCACCCTCAAAAGGTTTAATCTGGATAGTCGCATCGCCCCCCCAGGTCTGTGGAAAGTAAATGGAACCGCCTTCGCAATCGACGCGTCCACCATATCCACCAACAGCGGAGACATGACTGGAGTGGAGCAAGCCGACTGCTCCGTTTGCAAACTGCAAGGAAGCAAGCACGACATCAGGATAATCGCTCTTATCGGGTCCGTATTGTCCACCGGCGGCATAGACAGCGGTGACATCTCCACACGTCCACCGCATAAAGTCGATTTCATGGGCGTTGATTTCCATGAGAGTCCCACCAGACTTCGCACGTTCCAGTCGCCACGGGGTGTGACTATATCCGCTGCTCCACGGTCCGCCGATGCGATGCACCATCATACAGGCGGGGGCACCGAGTTCCCCGCTCTGCACGATTTCGCGAATAACGGAATGTGTGCCGTGGTAACGACACACCAAACCGATCGTAAGTTTGACACCGTTTTCCTCTGCGGCGGCAATCATGGCGTCGCACGCCTCTAACGTAGGTGCCATCGGTTTTTCGGAAAAGACGTGTTTGCCTGCGTTCGCCGCATCGACTGCCATGGGTGAGTGCATAAAGGGTGGCGATGCAATCAGGACCGCACAAATCCGATCATCGGCGAGTAATTCGTGGTAATCTAACGTGTAGGACGTTCCGAGGTCTGTGGCAAGTTTTTCAGCCAGTGTTTCTTGAACATCACTGACAGAGATGACCTCTATTCCCTCAACAGCATCTGCACTGGTAGCAAGGCTTCTGCCCATGCCACCACATCCGATAACACCAACACCTATCGTTTCCATGTTTTTAATTTTCCTTGCGGTTCGTTCAGGACGGTTTAGTGAAAACACTCCTGCACGTATATCCAGCCCGGCACGTTGTTTGGGCTTACAAACTTGGGTTATCTATCGCCGCCTTGATTTGATATGACCCCATGTAAGGCTCAGTTTGCTTGCAGAAGGACTGACATCAAGTCCTGTGGCTTTCATGTTATTCTGAACTTCTGCCGCACTCAGAACGCGATCATAGATGCGAAATTCATCAATATACCCTTGGATTGTATCGCAATCACAGCCATCTGACCGGTCCCCTATGCCGAGAAGGAGTCCACCTTTTGGAAGTTTGCCGCCCTTCATGGCATACTTCTTTTCCTGTTTTCCATTCACATAATAGTGAACCGTCGCGCCATCATAGGTCCCTACGAGGTGCAACCACTCTTCAAGTGGAATGTCCTCCAAGACATTGTCCTGTGCTGCCACCGTTGATTTGCCACCCGCTCTGACGAAGAAACCGTGCTGGTTGTCGTCATCGTCGTAATAGAGACTCGCGACTGCGGTGTTCGATGGCATATCGTCAAGTGAGATAATCCTGTTCCAACTGTCGTCCAAGGCGTTGATATAGACCCAGCATTCCAGCGTGATTTCCTCCCAGTCACGATCGATTGTCGGTGGGGTTGAATCTTCAACGAGGAAGCGGTCAACACTGCCATCAAAAAGGACGCACTCGCCAACTTTACAGTCGCCGGCAGGTGCGAGTTCAGGATCCCCGTGGACAGCAGCAGCGAGTCCTGACAAGATATCGACCGCCTCAGTTTTTATCTTTACCGTGTCTTTGTCAAAGGACCAATAGGCGATCAAGCCATCCTCAACCGCACCCGTAATTGCGTCGGCAGGCTGAGCGTTCCATAGGAGGCACGCGAGGAGGAGAAGGACGAATGCGCGTTTGGCATTCGCAAAGACTGTAAGGGATCGTGAATTTTCCACAAAATGTCTGCTCTGAAAACGGACACCGTTCTTTAGACACATGGTTCATTCCTCCTTTTATCGGTTATTGGCTATCAGTGAGTTGTCAGTGAAGAGAACTCTCTGTAAGATTTACCACTCCTTGGTGTCTCCTACATTTAGCGCGGGTGCTGCAAAACTCCTCTTCACTGAAAACCGATAACTGGCAACTGACAACTATTCTAAAACACATCGCGCATGGCACGTTCGCGCCGATCGGCGATTTGACGTTCACGCTCTTCGTCAGACATCTGACCGTATTGTTCAGCAATAATAGGACGATATTCAGCAACCTCGCTTTTCCGCTTGAACACTCGGAAAAAGTCGAAACGGGTCAAGGTTGGCGGAATATTCCCTGGACACAGCGCATGGACTCCGACATGGACAGAATTTCCCATGCCGACGTTCGTTTGTCCGCAACTTCTCCATTGGATGCCGTCGCTACTGGCGAAAGAGGAGAACTGGTTGCCTCTGCGTTCTACGCGTAAGAAGAGTTCTCGGACATTTCTGAGTCCACTGCTGCGTCCGCGTAGGTTAAATGAGCGTCCGACGTGACGTTCAAATCGGACATCGCCTCTAAAGGCATGGGGTCCCGAGGTTTTCTCAAGTCGAAGGAATCGATTCGGATTTTTCCAGACTAATAAACCACCGTGTTCCTTGAGTTGGGACGAGATTCGCATGCGGGTTTCAATGGCGAAGTCTCCGGGGACTTCCATGAGGAGTCGGGGTGCGCTCATATCGCCGCTTCTGCCATCTGGACCGTGCCAAAGGTCTTGTCCCGGCTCCGTCCGCATTTCTAAGTAGCCTTGGCGTTCTGCCCAGGAACCCCCGCCTTTTGGATCCTCCCATCGCCATTCTGGACGCATACGGTTTCCGATGAATTCATCTTCGAATACCATCTCTGTGAATTCACCAGAAGATGCCCATCCTTCAATCTTCACAGCGGAGATAGAATCCCCGAAGTTTTGGGGTAATAAATGGAGGTTCGGTAGCTCCTTTTTGTATTCCGAGGGTTCCATACGGATGGGTAAGGACATGCCCTCAAAGTCTGGGTGTTCGTAAAAGACGACCTCCGCCCCGTGTGAGGGAAAGTCGGGTCCTTTGAAGATACGAATTGATGAAATTCTGTCTTCAAACCAAGTCCTGCCTTGGGCATCTCGTAGGTTGGCTATATCGCGCAGGACGGTTATTTTTCTACCCCGGAATTCGACGTGCTCGTAGCAGTCCACGATCAGCGGGATAGTCCCCCACTCCGGTCCAACCACTTCCAGCGTAGAACCGAAATTGATTGATGAGATTCTGTCTGCGAAGTTGTAAGCAGTATCGTGCAGGTTTGGATAAAACCCAGGTCCGAGTGCCAATTTTTTACCGCGGAAGTTGCGATGCTGGTAAAGGATAACTTTGTAGTTCGGATTCGATGAGAAATTCGGACCCTTATAGACCCGAACAGAGGAAATATTGTCTTGAAATCCGATGTCTCGTGTAAAAGGAACAGGCTCTACGACATATCCCATTCTGCCCCGGAAATTTGTATGTTGGAACACTTCAACAACGAGGCGCGGTATGACGACTGGCATTTGTTTCTCCTTTTTTTAGGGGTATCGGTTATCGGTTTTCAGTTTTCAGTTAAAGGGTTTCGTTTAAAAGTTGTCTTTTGGGGTTGACGATTGCTAACTGTTAACTATTTTGAGAGTTGCCTCGTAGATTTGGGCATATCCACTCCGATCGGATGTGAATATAACGTGCTTGCCGTCTGGGCTGAAAGACGGGTGTGGATGTGTATGCTGTGGTGCGTAAACATAAATCGGACCCTTGGCATACGGAAACGGTCGGCTCCAATGTTCACCAATAGATGAGGCGTTAGGGTAGCAGAGCGTCTGCGGTTCACCAATACCATCACGTGGATCAAAAATTTGGATACCGATATCGGGGAAATTCGTATCTGCTACCATAAGTGTTCCGGCAGAATTGCTGATGGCATGCCACGCATTGAATGTTGTCACTTGTCGCACGATTCCGGTATCAGCATTGACGCATCTCACGCCGTGGGGCCAGTCGACGAAGGCGAGTTCACGCCTCCCTGGAATCCATGTTTCATGTGTGATCCATTCATTTTTTTCAACATTCTGGGCATAGAGGCGACGATTGCCGCTGCCGTCGCGATGGATGACCCATACCCGATCCGTCAACGGACCCGCATAGTAGAGGAGGTCGGGGTCATCCGGACAGAATTGAAGGTGCCCAATGTTATCTCTCCGTAAGATGATTTCGTGCGCGCCGGTGTCTGTATCGATAATAGCAAGTGCGGATTCTTTACCGATCTGGAATCTGACAGCCCACCAGCGATTATCATGGCTCAAGGCGGTTGTGCCCATAGCAGCGGCGACCATACCCTCATCTTTCATCGCCGTCGCGGCGAAATTGACGAGTTCGCGTTCCTCAAGGGTCTCTAAATCTATTTTCCAACCGCTTGTCCCTGCCGCGAAGTAGACTGCTTTTCCATCGCGCGAGGGATGCACCGACCATTCCGAGATGTCAGGTCTGTCTGTTAATTGGCGAAGTTCACCCGTGCTTCGTTCTTCTGCGAATATCTGGGGGGTCCCTGTTCGGTATGAGACAAATATCAACCGCTGCATTGCATCGTCATACGCAGGTATGATAAAAAATGGATGATGGTGCATCGCAGACGCAGTCGTCACCTGCCGGATCTGTGTTCCGGTGCGTTGATCGACAAAGGTTCGGGATTCAGGTGGGTGAATTGTTCCTTTCGCCATTTTTTAATTATTCCTTGCGGTTCGGTTAGCGTGATTGAGGGTATCGCGTTCCTTATCGTAGATCCGCCTTCCACTTCGTTTCAGGCTAAGTTTTTGGTGCTAATTTAACAGGACTTACGCAAAAAAAATGGGATTTATCTGTTACCACACAGCCGGTGCGGTTAGGAAACCGCACCTACCAGGGGCGCGTAAGTCCTATCTAATTTGCTCACTTGATAACACTGGGGGTCTTTGATGTGCTCATAATTATTCCTCGAACGCCGCGTCAAAGGCAACAGCAGAGGGTTCAAAATCATAACCCTTGACAGCCGCACACGATTCGCGGGCACCGTGTTCTCTGTCCATGCCACTGTCTTCCCACTCGATAGAGAGCGGACCGTCGTATTCCATGACATTGAGGGCGCGGATAATCTCTTCGAAGTTAACGTTACCGCGACCGATGGAACGGAAGTCCCAATTTCTTCGGGCATCTCCGAAGTTCAGGTGTCCGCCGAATACGCCTGATAAACGGGGTGTGTCAGCCCACCAGACATCTTTCATGTGGACGTGATAAATCCGATGGCTCAGTCTTTCAAGGAATGCTACATAGTCAACACCTTGATAGCCGAGATGGCTGGGGTCGTAGTTGAATCCGAACGCTTCTCTGCCGTTGACTGCCTCGATTGCACGTTCTGCGGTGACGATATCAAAGGCGATTTCAGTGGGGTGAACTTCGAGTCCGAATTTGACACCGACTTCATCGAAGACATCAAAGATCGGGTTCCAGCGGTTGGCGAAATCTTCAAAACCGGCATCAATTTGGGCTGGATCGTTCGGCGGGAAAGAGTACAGAAGATGCCATATCGAGCTACCGGTGAACCCATTGACGACGCTAACGCCGAGTTTTGCGGCGGCACGCGCTGTGTTTTTCATCTCTTCGGCGGCGCGTTCTTGAACACCTGCGGGATCTCCGTTGCCCCAGATAGCCTCTGATAAGATGCCTTGATGTCGGCTATCAATATTATCGCAGACTGCCTGTCCGACAAGGTGGTTACTGATTGACCAAACTTTGAGTCCGTATTTTGCGAGTAGATCGTGTCTGCCTTGGCAGTAGCTATCGTCTGCGAGTGCTTTGTCAACCTCAAAATGGTCGCCCCAACAGGCGAGTTCTAAGCCATCATAGCCCCACCCACTCGCTTTTTCTGCTAATTCCTCTAATGTTAAATCTGCCCATTGGCCTGTAAAGAGTGTTACAGGTCTTGCCATAGTATATCTCCTTTTTCTAACGTTCCTTGCGGTTCGATTCGGCAAGTTATGTCAAAAACGCGCTTCTCCGTATATCCAGTGCACCCGTTGGTTGCGCTTCACCACAAAATTACGCGGGCGGCGTATACCTTGCATCGATCCAAGCGCGTTGTTTACCACTGTCTACGGCTGCATTGATGAAATGCACGCCGCGCGCCCCATCTTGAACGGTTGGAAAATCTGTGTCGAATTCGGTTGGGGCTTCGCCTGCGATTTTCGCTGCTATTGTCCGTGCGGCGTTTACATAAATATTTGCGAATGCCTCAATGAACGCTTCAGGGTGTCCGAAAGGTATCCGCGAGTTGTGTTGGACGACCTCCGATAGATAGTCATTGCCGCGTTTGTAAACCTGTTCGGGACCATCGGGAAAACGAACGTAGAGATAGTTCGGATTCTCCTGCTGCCATTCCAGCGACGCGTCAGTGCCGTAAACACGGATACGCAGATTATTCTCTTCGCCTACCGAGATTTGTGACGCATAAAGCACACCGCGCACGCCGTTTTCATAATGCACGAGTAGATTGCCATCGTCTTCTAATAAGCGTCCTTCTACAAAAGTGGTCATATCCGCACAGATTTCTTCAATGTCGAGTCCTGTGATATAGTGTGCCAGGTTCTCCGCATGGGAACCGATGTCTCCGATACATGAGGAGGCACCCGCTTGATTCGGATCTGTGCGCCAGACGGCTTGTTTCGCGCCTTCGTCCTCTAAGAATGTCGCGAGCCAGCCTTGCGGATACTCAACGACGATTTTGCGGAGCGTTCCGAGTTTTCCCGCTTTCACGAGTTCACGTGCCTGCTTCACCATCGGATAGCCGGTGTAGTTGTGCGTGAGTGCGAAAACGACATCGTGTTCTTTGACGAGGTTGCATAGCGCTTCAGCATCGGCAACCGTTGTTGTCATCGGTTTATCGCAGACGACGTGGAAGCCTGCTTCAATAAAGGTTTTGGCGACATCGAAATGGATATGGTTCGGTGTCACGATTGAGACGAAGTCTATACGTTCGCCTTCGGGCAGTTGGCTCTCTTTTTCTGCCATCTCTTGATAAGACCGGTAGACTCGGTTTGCATCGAGGAAGAGTTCGGCACCTTGTTGTTGCGATTTTTCGGGTGATGATGAGAATGCACCCGCAACGAGATCGATTTCTCCGTCAAGTGCCGCGGCTTTACGATGGACAGCACCGATGAAAGCATCCGGTCCACCCCCGACCATGCCGTAACGTATTTTCCTGTTCAGTGGCATCTTGCGTATTTTCTCCTTTGCTTTGTAATCTGGGAAACCTGTAAGTTTCGCCTTATATGGTATTTTAATTCCAAAATACATTATCTCATATTTGAGTGTTTTTTTCAAGATTTTTTGTTTCAGAAGTTAGGGCATTTAGTTTTCCGTTTTTTAAGACATTTTTACCTAAACGGACCCGGTAGGATCGGTTTGTAACCGCTCCGGACATTGAAAAGAAGTGTTCAAACGCCAGACAATCCGATAATTTCTTAAAACTAAATGACCCTGTTCAGAAGTATGCAGTTATCAGCACTCAATAAGGTCTCGATCACAGAGACACGACTCAGACATAAGGAGAAGAAAATGTGGCAAGTTTCAGAGTATTCAGAGTAAAATTTGAAAAAGGGTAGATTTGAAAAAGGGTGTGAGCGTGGATGATGACTGGGTTTTGAACGGTTTTGATAGGAGGTATCTGAAATGCTTACTCTGAAACTTCAGACTCAGTTTTCAATTAGTTCTTATAAATAACAAATGTTAATTTATTTTTAGTGTTTTGATAATAAAGTTACGATTCAGTAACTTTTTTTGTGTTTTGGGTAACTTGCTAAATTTGCCTGAGAAGCCAATGCGTGTGGGGGGTTTAAGCGCGTTTTTTATTCTCGATTTTTCTGTGCGAAAAAAATAATTTGGCGGAAAGTGTAACATTTTGCAAACCGGCGATAAATCACTTTACTGATATTCTTATGGGGAAGTTAGCAACGCGGTGATGTCTTCCGGTAGTTTTACATTATGTTTCTGTTCAAACTCGGCAACACTTTCGTACTCCTTACGAAATTGCTGAATGATGATATTTTCCTGCTTGTCTCCGGCAGTTGTAAGATCTTCTTTGGCTTTTTTCCATTCTTTCAAGCGGACAAACACCATACCGCGATTGTAGTATGGCTCTGCTAAATCAGTGTTGCGTTCTATCGCTGCGTCATAATCTTTGATGGCACGTTTATACTCGCCTTTTTTATTGTAAACGTTACCACGATTGTTATAGGGATGGACAAGGTCTGGTCTCAGTTCTATTGCTTTGGTATAATCTATGATTGCGAGATCATACTTTTCTTTTTCATAGTAAACAATACCGCGATTGTAGTAGGCATAAGCAAAACTGGGATCAAGTTTTATGGCGGTGTTATAGTCTTCAATAGCCCGATCTATTTCACCTGTGAGTTTATAGGCTATTCCGCGATTGTTGTATGCTTCTGGTAAATTTGGGTCAAGTCTTATCGCTGTGTTGCAATCTTCAAATGCGCGATCATAGTCACCTTTGATGCGGTAAGCTGCCCCTCGATTGCTGTATGCCTCGGCATAATTGTCCTTGCGTCTAATAGCCGTGTTGAAGTCTTTAATGGCGCGATCAATTTCGCCTATATTGCCGTAAGCAACTCCACGATAGTTATAGGGCGTGGCAAAACTGGGTCTTTCTATAATTAGTTTGGTAAAACGTTGGATGGTGTTTTCGTAAGATGCCTGATCTGTCTGTGTTGGCATATTTTATGTCTCCCTTTCTTTATTGATTTGAGACGATTCAAGCTGAAAGTCATCTTCCCTCTGCTGCGTTTCGGTTTCGTAAACTTCTATGCATTCCTTCAGGTGGCTGCTTTGGTCTCTAATAAACCCATGGAGATCGTTGTAGACGTTTCGCGTTGAGATACCGTGCTGTTTTTGTAGGTGGTCTAATATTGGTTCTTTAAGCAATCCAGGAATATCAATTACATTGTATTGTTTTGGGTCAAGATAACCGTTGGGTGGTCGAACGAAGACACTTTTTTGCGCTATAATGCGGTTTTGAGGATTTCGAGGTTCTCTGATCTGATATTTTTTGTTCATCTCTTCACTTCTTTCCAACAAGATAATCCTGCCGAGTTTTTCAAGTGAACCGGCGCATGCAAAGAAAAGAGCTATGTGATTATCGGTTGTAAAGTCTATAAGATTGGTATGACCCCCATAGTGTTGAAGTTCCGTCAGGATTTCAAAGTTGTCTTCTTCGTGGGTATAGCCTTTAGCCAACTCCAACATCCGCGCTTGGACGGCTTCTATATCGAATTCCTCCGTCCCAATCTCTTCCCGGCATTCACGCCACAGACTTGAAGATACTTGCTCATAGTGTTGAGGTTCGCCGCGATAGATGAAGTTTCCATCGGCGGTTGCTTCTGCTATTCTGCCGATTATCTCTAAAATCCTGTTCAGTTCGGTTTCTGGTGTGTTCAAACTGTTATCTCCACGATACAAATTCCCTCTCACATTAAATCATAGCATGTATGCGGCTGTTTGTCAATTTCAATATTGCGAGTAAATCAGAATTGCGGATTAGACGGATTTCGCGGATTGGAAACCTGTAACATCAGAGGATTCGCTAAGGAGACACCTTTATTTTATTACTATGTCTATGGTAGTGTTAGCAATGCGGTGATGTCTTCTGGGAAGATAACATTGTTTTTCTGTTCAAAGTCGGTAACGCTTTCATACAAGCGGTTGGATGGATTCTTGCTGTTAGGGTGGGTGGCTTCCGCTTACCGCAGGATAAATAATCCGGCATTTGGGTTCCTCGTAAATGCTTTAATATCAGCGAAATGCTTTCTCAAATTGTATTCAACAGCACTTGTCGAACAATTTCCTATCCTGATCCAAATCACTTTTGGTGGATAACCGTGAATAATGCTCCTATTCCTAAAGTCTGTATCCTTTGAAACGATGAGATAGTCGTTATCACGAGCATAATCCCATAACTCGGTATCCGCTGCCGTATTTAACCCTATCGTTTTGACATGGGTAGAATTAGGAAACAGGTCCGCCAGCAGCGTCACCAGTTGGTCGGATAGGTTCTGATCGAATAGAAGTTTCATCTGTGTAAACGACCACCTGCGTTTTTTCCTTGTCCGCAGCGTAAGCAAAACAGGCGCGAATATCTGTCTCGGTTAACTCGGGAAAATCGTGAAGCACTTCCGCGACTGTCATACCCGATGCCAAGTATTCAAAGACATCGTAAACGGTAATCCGCATTCCCCGAATACATGGCTGCCCGCTGCGTTTCCCCGGTTCAATGGTAATAATATCTCTATAGTCGTTCATGGTATCCCCCTTTTCTTACCAATAGTTAAGAAAGTATACCACAACTCGCGTCGGTTATCAACGGTTTTAGTGGAAACTTTCTAATGGGTAGGGTTAAGGGTTGGTGTTTTCTTATTATCTGAATCGCGAATTTTCGCAGATTGAAAAAATCTGTGAAATCTGCGTCATCCGCGATTCAGGTTGTAGATTATTCGGAGGAATCTTCCCCAGAAGGCTCAGCTTGAGGAGTTGCCTCAGGTTGGACAACAGTCACAGTTTGAGGATTATCTACAGGTTGGGTATCTGCAACAGGCTGAGTACCAACATCAGGTTTAGCGATAGGTTGTATACTCGGAACCAGGTGACTTTCCTCCACATCAGTTGGAACAGTAGTTTGTATACCCGGAACCATGTGACCAAGCTCGTCATTACGTTGATTGGGTTGTGGGGCCGGGATGGATTTCCTATCTTTCATCATTAACCTCCTATAATATTTTTCATTAGGAATTTAACCATAAAATAAACGGAGCCAATATAGAATACAACCGAAAGATGGTCCAGAAAAAATGTTCCCCAATTAAGGTAATTTTTTTTCTTTATAACCTCTTCTCTGCCCTCTAAATAGTATAACCTATTGAGTTTCAGTTGTCTCAGAATAGCGTACTGACTAACAAAAAACGAAACCAATGTACATATAATTGCACTTAAAAAACCACCCCAAGACCAATGTAGGAAATTTACATTGACCAGATTAACTACATCTTGTTCATTTTTAGATTTCAAGAATAGCAATGACACCCCAATACCTGCACTTGATAAAGATAAGATTGCTTTAGCAAGCATTTCTGAGTTCGATATCTGACGCTTGAACAGATCATCTCTTAAATCGTCATGGAGTTTTTGGTGTTCTTCGGTCATCGCATTTCTTACTTTGATTAGTGATCCTTCAAAGTTTTGCCCATGCAGGACTTGGTGAAGTCCATTCTGGTTCAGTACTTCGCGGGTGTAGCCGATTCTGCATGATACCTTCCCTAAAATTATACTACATTTTCCTTAAGTTGTCAAAAGATCTTCAAAAAGCACGATACGTGTCAATTTCACGTGGGTTTTCTTCGTCTGTCAGAATCACAGATTTTCACGGGTTACACAGATGACGCGGATTGAAAATCCATGAAATCGGCGATTCAGACACTCCCCTCCACAATCGCAATCTCATCTTCCGTTAAATTATACAATTCATACACCAGATTATCAATCTCATTTTCAAGGGCCGAAACGTTCGAGTCGGGGTCCGTTTGCTTGGCATCAAGAATCTGATCAACTAAGGCGATAAAAGATTGTTGTTGCGAGGCGAGAATCTTGGCGATGGGAAGTTTCTCTAAAGCATGTTTGTTGTATTGATACCCTTTTGCACCGAGCACAGTGCCACTACAGTACCGTTTGTAAGCAAACGTCATCAATCTGGAGCTCAGTAAACCCACCAAGATTTTTAAATTGTTCCCTGTAATCATAAAACAGGTTTTATCTAAAAAAAACGCCCCGCTGTCATAGAAAAAGTTCGCGGAATGAGTCGTTTCTGGATAAACGATCTTTTCTTCATCAAATTCTGAGTAGTAAGCGCAAGCCCTGAGATTCCACCAATTTTCACCTTGGTCGTCTCTATCAAATAGTCCTTTACCTCTTGTTCTTATTTTTCCTGATTCTATCTGTTCTCCTACAGTCTGAAGGTGATTGTAGATAGCAGGATACTTTTTTGAAATATTCAGATCGTAACCTGTTGCCAGTATGTAAAATCCTGTTTGCTGGGCATGATAGCGTTTGATGTCTCGTCCACGCAGGAGTGGTTTGATGATTTCAGCAGACTTCGGGTCTTGCGCTATGAGTTGTTTGCGTTTAATTTTATCTATGATGAATGCTTCGTTACAACCTGTCACAATCCCACGATAGATGTTTATATCCCAATCTTTGAGCGGTATACCGATATCCTCTATTTTGTGTTTCAAGTCAAGTTCCGCAGTGGAGAGTATTGCCCACGGTTCACCTATATCGGGTGTTTCCATAGTCGCGCCATGATCAACCAGATATTGGGCAATGTTACCGGTTTGTCTGTCAAAATCTGCTCCGAGTGATACACCTCTGAAGGCGTCAGGGACATCGGCTACAGTCTTTTGAAAAAGCAGAATGTTCGTGTCCACAGTGGCATCAAACACATCAGGCCCCATATCCAGCAGTTGAATCGGTTGGGTAAGGGTTACAAAGTAATCCCTCAGTTTTTTGCCATATCCAGCACGCATCCATTTATTGGAAGTAATCAAACAGGCGTGTCCACTATTTTTCAAGAGGTTATGCGCTTTTTCGTAGAACAAGCAGTAAATATCGCCTGTGCGGCCGAAGGTATCAAAACCTTTATCTTGATAAAGATTTCCAAGTCTACCACCTTCCTTTTGCAACTGTATATATGGCGGATTGCCAATTGCTACATCAAAACCATCTGGGATACCAAACATCCATTCTGGATCAAACCAATCTGCTTTTGCGTTTTGGTCGTAGGGTTTCCATTGTGCGATTTTTCGGGCATCCTCAAAACTGGCATCAAACTTTTCTTTACGTTTCTCGTATATGGTCTGTTCCTGTTCCCGCAGCTGTTCACGTTGTTCTGGGTTGGGAAGTCGTGCAATTTTCGATTCTATTTCTCGCTGCTGAATCTCTATCCATTCCGTTCTTTGCCTGTTCAATTCGTTTTCCAAGTGTGCGCGGTGATCTTCTTCCTGCTCTTCAAGTTCACGTTTTTGTGTTCGGTTGTTTGCCAGAAAAAACTTTTCACGAATCTTGTCAATTTCTTTTAGCAAGTGTTGGACAGTATCATCTTGGAACAATCCCTCTGTTTCGGAAATATCTAAGTCTATCAGTGTATCCGCTGCGACAAAGCGCGTCTCCAAGTTCGGCAATGGTTTGATGCCGAAGTTCTCTGCGCTGCTGTCCGGTTCCTGCTCAATCGCAAGCGAGATGAAAAAGCGAAGTTTAGCGATCTGGCATGCTACGGGCTGAATGTCTACACCGAAGATGCTGTTTTGAATCAGATACAACTTCCGTCCGAAATCTGAATCTCGGTAGCGTTCAAAAGTCCCGCTGATTTCAGTGAGTTCATCATCGCGTTCCTGTTGGTTTTGGGTGTTAAAAGCCTCTTTCGCACGTTTTCCGGCGAGTTCTTTTTGTAATTCTTCCCACCGGGTGTTGTCAGAATCAAGTCGTCTGAGTGCAAGCGTCAACTTGTGGAGCATTCCCATCGGGAACGCGCCAGAACCGACCGCTGGGTCCAATATCTTGAGTTCGGAGATTGTTCTGACAATCGTGTCTGTTTCGTGGTCGTCAAACCATTCATTGGCATCGTCGAATATCTGGGCATAATCGAGGAGATAGCGTAGCCGTTCTTCCCACAATTGCATATCGCTATCGGTTGGACTACACTTTTGGGAAAGCGTCGCGACTAACGCCTCATCTACCATGTAGTCAACAATTGCACGTGGCGTGTAGTAGGAGCCGGTCTGTTTGCGGACTGTCGCACCAGTTTCTGGATTATAGGCGGCGAGTAGGTTTTCAAATACCCTGCCGAGTAGTTCAGGGTCAAGCGCGACCTCCTGCTCTATCGGTGTGTTCTCCTCAACGGTGAATTTGTAATGTTCAAGTAGGGGGAGGAGTCCTCGATTTTCGTCAAAAAAGAGGCGGTTTGGGATAGATAACTTATGATATTGCGTATCAGAGAAACAGTCTATTCTGTAACCGCCTTCTCCTGTTGCTTTGAAACTGTCCAGACAGTCGAACAAACCGCCGTTGATGAAGGGGGTTTGGTCGAAAAGTTCTAACAGTCTATCAGAATTGCGTATCTGGGTTTTATAGCGATATCGTGAGAAATCGCGATGGGTAGTGTATGAGCTTGTGCTAAATCCGCGTTTGTCTATTTCGGTGTTGAGTGTAGCAAAGAATAGGTTTTGTAGCACGGCGCGATAGTAGGAGTCGCCGTTATCAAAATCGCCCTCTGCCAATAGGTCTTGGATTTGTGATTTGTTGAACAATGCATCTGCCACCAATCCTTTTTCTTTCATAAACCAGATAAAGAGTAGGCGTGTGATGAGTCTAATAACATGCTCCTCTGGTTTCAAGACGCGGTTTTCGTCTGTGGGGAACGTTGCTTTTTTAACTGCCCATTCGTACCACGCGAAGAGTTTTCGATAGAATTGTTTGTTGAGTTCTTCGGTATCCAATTTGGCGAGCCATGCCGCCAGCAATCCATCAAAGTTTTTCGGTTTTTTCTTTTCGTCTATCCACTGGACGCACGCCTCAAGTGAGAGTTCGGAGAGGATGTCCAAGTGTGCGCGGTGTGGATTGTTGAGACGGATGTCTTTGATGAGGGTAACCTGTCCAAGAACATCGCGGTCCTCGTCAGTTTTGTCTGGACGCCGATCGGCAAATGCGATCGTCAGACGATCTCCGGCGCGAAATAAGATCACAGTGGGTGCGAACAGCCGTTTGTTAATTTCTCGTGTGAATTCGGCGTATTTGGTTCGGGAATAGGTATTATCTTTTAACTCGACTGCACAGAACAGGAAACTTTTGATGTTTCCTTTGTCGAACGCACTGGACTCCAGCATCGTTATCTGCTGTGGATCGTCTTCAATTTCGTCTTTTGTGAATTGGAATATAATTTGTGCGGATTCAGCGTGTTTGCGGAATTCCTGTTCGGTTTTGGTGTTCGGAGTGAGCGGTGGAAATTCCTCAAAAAAGTCGTGGACGGTGCCGGAAAGTTCAAGTGTGAGTTCACTGCGGTAGCCTAAAGTGGATAGCAGGTCTTTTGATTTTTCTAATAGATCACCGGTACGTATTGCGGCTAAGGCGGATTTGATTGCGTCTTTGTCCATATTTTATCTTCCTAACTATGAAACCTACATTCCACAAGGGTAAAATGAGAGTATTTCGCTGTATTAAACCGCCTAAATCCCCTTTATTAAGGGGACTTTAAGAGGAAATTCTTAAATCCTAAGTATAATTCATGATATTATAAACAACATGTCTCTTTCATCAAATTTACGGTTGATTAGCAAGGATCAACGATCCAGTTCTTTCTATTAACTCGCCGTTTTGGATCATCTCATTTATAATTACTTTAACACCTTGCCGCATATTCTCGTTAACCTTTTTGAAACCGAACAATTTGCAGGTTTGGTGAGGTAAATCATCTTCTTCTATGCCACAAGATTCCGACACGATCAACTTGATAGCCTCTTGTATTTCTTCGGATGCGATGAGTTCTAACTTGCGTGAGGTATTAGGAAGCTCGTTTCTATTTCTCACAGTGATATGTTGATGTTCTGTCCAATAGAGGAATTTATCCTTGATCAGAACAGTCTCAAAATGTGCTGCCTGCTTTGCAGCGATTTCGATTGCTTCCCGGATGCGTTTACCTACATTTTTCACACCGACAGCACTTGCGATGCGTTTTGCTATTTCGTTAAGATGCACTGGACTCTCAATTTCAACTACTTGCTGAATCCAGTTCATCAGAATGTTTTGTGGGACAACATTTAAAGCATGTCCATTAGTAGAAATGTTTAGTTCAGCGAGTTTGTACTTTTCTGTCAGAGAGTCATGCTTCGGTTTTGGAGTTGGATTACCAATTGTATCAACTTTTATTTCTGGTTCTTCCGTGCCTTGGCTGGGATTATGCACATTGTTTTCGAAGATTTTGTCGTGAGAAAAAGTGATGTGTGCTTTAGCTGCCTCAATTGCTTCAGTTGCCTTTTTGAGTTCACGGTCTGGAAATTTAAACCAATCGGTACTCCAAATACGGTGGATACGCCAACCTAATCCTTCAAGGACTTCCTGCCTAATTCGATCCCGATCGCGAGCTGATTGTGCGCTGTGGTAGGTTGCCCCGTCACATTCAATTCCTAATAAATAACGTCCTGGGCGTTCTGGGTCCTTGACTCCAAGATCGATGAAGTAACCAGCAGAACCAATTTGATGATCAATTTCATAGCTGCATCCACGTAATGCCTCTGCAACTTCTTCCTCAAAAGGAGAGTCTGGTGGTTTACCGGTGAGTTCTGGGATATTAAGTTCGCCTGTTTCTGCATATTTCAAATAACGTTTAAGTGCGACAACGCCAACTGGGTTTGCTGGTCCGGGCTCAAGGTCATCAGCAGTCAAGTTGGTAAACACTTCACAACGCTGTCTGGCACGTGTGATCAATACATTTAACCTTCGCTCTCCGCCTTCTCTGTTAAGGGGACCGAAGTTCATTGTAATTTTCCTATTAGTATCGCGTCCATAGCCGATGCTAATGAAAATGACATCGCGCTCATCACCTTGAACGTTTTCCAAATTTTTGATAAAAAATGGTTCCTCAGGATTCGCGTTAAAGAACGTTTGTTCACACGATGGGTCCTCTCGCCGGAGAAGTTCAAGTTGATCTATAATGGCTTGCATTTGTGCGGCACTAAAAGTCGCTACGCCCAGGGTCAAATCGGGGCGTGAATGTGCGTGTTCCATGATTTTTTTTGCGACTATTCGAGCCTCTTCCAAATTGCTTTTACTCCCTCCACGGTCATAAGTGGTATCGGGTAAGTAATGGTAAATTAATCCCACCTTTTCCCTTGCAGTATCAGGGCTTGGAAAGATTATAAGTCTATTCTTGTAAAAAACAGAGTTTGATACTGCAATCAAAGAAGGATGTCTACTGCGATAGTGCCAGCGTAATATGCGCTCGGGGGCGTTCTGAGCACTAAACAAGCCAAGAATGCTCTCAGTCTCACCTGTTAAGTTTTCTTCCGTATCCTCGTTATCATCCTTTATGTGTTTCTCAAAGAAAGAGGTGGGTGGCAGTTGTTGGCTATCACCAACGACAACTGTCTGGCTGCCTCGGACAATCGCTCCGAAAGCATCAACAGGTTTTACTTGGCTTGCTTCGTCAAAAATCACCAAGTCGAATTCAACGCTGTTCGGTGGGAGAAACATTGCTACAGAGAGTGGACTCATCATAAATACCGGCTTAATTGCTTGTATTGCATTTCCTGCTTTAGCCGTAAGTTGGCGAATTGGTAGATGTCTCCGCTTTTTTTGAAATTCCCGCCTGAGTAATCCTAATTGTCCACTGGATGCTTCAGATTTAGGCAAATTTTTCCAATGTTGGTATGCTACCCTTGCCTTATTGTATTCAAGTGAAGTACGGTCTAATTCTTTGAACCGTTCGACGATATGCTGATGTGTATCACTACTAAAACTTGCAAGGATTGGATTTTCTTGCATTGCTATCTCAATCTTGGCATTATACCAAACGAGTTTGAGTAAATCTGATAAAAACTCGCCTGCCTCGGACCAAGTATTTGCGACCCTGACAATTTCGGCAAAGCCACTATCTGTTAATGTCTCCACCAAATGATTATACGAGACTATCTCCTGGAGTCTGTCCGGTTCACTTTCCCAACGTTCAATAATTTTCAGTTGCTCAGTGAATTGCGACAATTTCAATTCTTCGTCATTACCAAATCCGACTTTTTCGTCGAGTTGAATTTTATCAATCACTGTTTGGAGAAATATAGAATGGTTGTTTTGGCATTCCTCAACAGTTTCAAGCAGTTCCTGAAGTGTATTCAAATTCGGGCTTGATGCGAGGTATGTAGTTAACGTTTCAGGCAATTCGTCATTTGCTACCGATTCGTGCAATGCTGAAAGGTACTTGACGATTTCGCTGAGTTGAGTCCAATCCGAGGATTGCTCCTGCCAATGTGTGCCAAATAATTCTTGCCCGATCTCTTGTATCTTTTCGAAATATGGCAGTTCACGTTGCACTTCAAGGATCGCGTCAACCATATGGAGTCGAGCATCACGGGCTTTTGGTAGTTGTTGTGAGCATAAACCTTTGAGTTCATTACGGGCACGTCGATATTTTCCCGAAAGTATACACCACCTCTTATCTCCATAAGCTGCCAGTATTTGTCTAATCTCGAGAACGTCTTGCTTCCAGGCTTCAGGAATAAGGAAATTATCATATGTATTATGGAGTTCCCTTAATCTTTCGCCTGCGTTTAGCCCTAATTCTAAATCACTTCTATGCGTTCTCCATGCCGTTGATTTCACGGCAACACCTGCTAAGTCTGGTGCCTCTAACGCGCGCTGAGCTGCGTGGATGAGATTTCCGGCTGCGCTGCAAGTGTTTGGTACCGGAAGTTTGAGGTGCAGTGCAAGTTTTTCGGATGAATGCTTGAGTTCTAAAACCGCTTCTTTCGCTTTTGCTGCTGTTTGTTGGAGTTTTTTTCTGTCGGTCGGAAGAAATATCTTACATTGGCTTCCCCAAAACGGATGGTTTATTGGTGTGCCCATCCGTGTAAGATGGGTCTGGAATTCTTCTGTAATTTCCACTCCTTTTCTAAATTCCGAGTCAGAATGTTGAAATTTTTCTGTTTCTAAGGTTGGAAGGTTCTTTTCTAAAAGACGGCGCTGTACAACTAAAAGTTCTCCATACGCCTGATAAGGTGTGATACTACTTTCACCAATTGGCATGTTCACCGCTTCGCAGTAACTGTTCAAACGTTCACGATCATTGAGAAGAGATTCCGATATTTGTTCTTGGTTCGTCATTTGTGGCTGGCGGGTATCAAGAATTCGCTTCAGTTCGTCAACAACTGCTTTTTTATTCATCTTGTGGCTATGCAGTTCCAGACAGGCATCTCCGAGTCCTACTTTGTCCAGATTACGTTTAACGACTTCTAAAGCCGCCATTTTTTCTGCCACAAACAGGAGCCTCTTTCCGTCTGCGATAGCTGCCGCGATCAAATTTGTAATGGTTTGTGACTTCCCGGTGCCGGGTGGACCTTGGATAACGAGATTTCGCCCATGGTTTACATCGTGGATGGCCAAGGCTTGTGAACTGTCTGCATTAACGACGTGATGTGTATTTCCGGGAGTAAGGTGTTGGTCAATGTTAGGTACACTATCGTGAATAGGTGACTTTGGTTCTTGAAATCCGTTTTCTAGTACTGACTGTAATACCGAATGCGTAGTGAGATCATTGTCGGGCCAGTTGTTGGCATCTAAATCGCAGTACATCAGAAACTTGGCAAACGAGAAAAATCCGAGAGCGATTGCAGAATCATCAACTGACCATCGATTGAACTTATCGATGGTCTCATTGACATCTTCAAAGTATTTGGGGATGTTGGACTGATTAAGGTCATCTGCTTCCGGAAGATTTGGCAATTGAATACCAAACTCGGTTTTTAATTTTTCCTGAAGAGAAAGATTCGTTCCAATCTCCTCTCCTGTGTATTGAACACGAAAATTTGCGCGTACACTGGTCCGATCGAGTCCCACTGGAATCAAAGTTAGTGGAGCACGACGTAATATATCACTTGATTCAGATTCATACCATTCGAGCATACCGAGTGCGAGATAAAGCGTAGTCACCCCTTGTTCTTCAATTGCCGTGCGTGCTGTATAATAGGTATTTAACAAACGCCTTTGAAGTTCGGTAGATAAATAGTTAGTCTGAAGCTTGGTATCGGTATACCGATCAGGGTCATATTCCTCTTCATCTTCAAACAAAAGAAGGGGATCTTCTTCAGGGTCATGTTTTGGCAGGAACGACATAGTCTTTCCATCTTGCACAAGAATTTGATAAACATCTGGTGGGGATTCATCAACAATTTCAACGCCTCTTGCCTTGAGAAGTTTATAGTTGATTAATGGATTACGGAGGGTTAAGTCAAGTAGTTCAGAGCGTGCGATATCTAATTTATTTTGTAAAGAATTCATTTTTTTCTTAGGATAACCAGCAAAGTTCCTACCCCAATGCTTATTCGTCATATACGCAATTCCTCTGCGGTACACTCAATATTAGTATTTACAGTATATTAGTATTTACAGTTTCTAAAGCCTCAATGGGAAGACAGCATCCCAAAGCACTAAGTATGGTTCTAAGTGTGTCAATGTCTGGTACTTTAGTGTCATCTAACGCTGCCGATAATGCTTGGGGTTCAATGCCTATTTTTTCAGCGAGTTCAGAAATTCCGTCTTGTGCTTCAGCGACATACTGAAGAGCTAACTGGATTATGGCGAGATTCCCGTGGATTTGATACTCTTCCATGACTGCATCGAGAAACCCGCTCACATCTTCTTTTTCCTTGAGTTGTTCAATGAGGAAAGCATGCCATGTTCCGTAGATTTTCATTGTTTATGCCTCTGAGATATAATACCATGCACCATTATAAAAAATCAAGATTGTCGTGTTGTGATATAGGGTCGTTCGGTTTTAAGAAATTATCGGATTTTCTGTTCTTTTTTCACGATCTGGTGCGGTTGGAAACCGCACCTACCGAGTCTGGGGGGCATTAGAATTACCGATTTAAATAATTAAACTTCACGAACCGCACCTACCGAGGATGGACTAATTATGTGATAATCAACCATGTCACCAATTTGAAATTACCGGTATCTTTCGGTGCTTTGGATGCTGGCGTAAGTCTGAAATCGCGTGGGCTGCCGGGGCGCAGTCCTCGGCTCTGTGTTTTCGTATGCGAGCGTGTGATATGCGAAATAACGGTGTCCAAAAGTTTGTTGTAGTGGGTCATGTTATCACCGTATTCCGTTTCTTGGTCAAACCACAGACACAGCTCATCTATCGCGTTCTCCTTGCCAACGGTAGATGTTTCAAATAGGTCTAATACCTGTTTCGCGTTAATACACCCGTAACGGATATCCCCACTGTTTCGGATGTAAACGGCGTAGTAAGGATGGATAGGACTGGCGGTTTTTTGCTGTTTATCTGTGCTTGCGTTTGTTTGTTGAAGGAAGAATATGACCCCGTTTTCCGAGGGATTGTTTTCGTTGTTGGTAACGGCATAAGCACCATCAGGCGTTGCCTCAAGTTTTTCTCTATTTCTTTCGAGATACTTAAGGAGTTGTGCGAAAAAATAATCCAACGTAAAGTCGCTCATTACCACACCGTCAGAGAGGTCATCTAAATCAAGGACCTCTTCACGGAGCCGCTCCAACTGCTTATCCCGGAAATTGAGTTCCATCTGTGCGTGTTCATACGCCCATTCATTCAAGGGATCGTCATCACCGCTTGCGGTGGCATCGGCGAGTGCCATGCGGGATTCAACACGATTTCGTAAACGGAGATAGACTTCCATATCTTCTGTGGGCCAATAGTTAATCATCTTGACGGTGACGTTATTGCTCCCGATCCTGTCAATCCGTCCGAACCGTTGAATGATACGGACAGGGTTCCAATGTATATCGTAGTTTAGGACGGTATCGCAGTCCTGAAGGTTTTGCCCCTCTGAGATACAGTCTGTCGCAATAATCAAGTCTATAGTGTCGCTTACCTCATCAGAACGTCCTCTTGCGCGTGGTGCAAAGTTCGTGAGGATATCGTTGAATTTATTTTCTCCGCAGGTCGTTCGCGTCATATCTCCTGAAACCAGTGCCGTGTTTAGATCCAATTTCGATGTGAGTTCAGATAAGTTATCATAGAGATATTCTGCCGTATCCTTGAAGGTCGTAAAGATAAGCAACTTGCGATTCGGATTTTTGTCCTTATCTTTTGTAGGGTTTAGTACCTTCTCTCGGATATGCTTTTTAATCTCTTTCAGTTTTCCATCTCTTTCCGGTGTAATGGACTTGACTTTATGCCATGCAGCGGTTAAGGTCTGTTTATCCTTGATAATGTCCTGTTTCCACCGGATGCAATCCAATTCTTTAAGATGGTAGGGATTTCTGGCACGATTGATTAAAAATTCCTCGTCGTCTTCATCGTCATCGGGGAGGACATCTGCGCCTGCATCTGCCATATTGCTGTTTTTCTGAAAACGTTCAATCTTCTCCAGCATTTCATCGTGTTTGTTGAGGGTGCGTTCAAGTGTTTCAGAGAGGGAGTGCGCCGAACTTTCCAGCCGTTTGAGGAAGTTGGTCTGCATCATACCGATGAGGAATTTCTCACGGTCCTCCTGATTGAAACGGAATCGCTTTTTCTCATCTGCCAACCGCTGTTTTGCTGTTTCATCAACAACATAACTGGAAGGTCTATAGATGGATAGATCAAAATCACCTATCTGATCTGCCAACGCTTTATATGAAAGTTCACCGGATAGATCGGTAGGTGGATGGCAATTGACCGGGGCCAGTTGTGTGGGGAATTCACCAATTTTTTCTATTTCTTCGGCATAGTATTTTATGATATGCTTTCGGGAACGTGCAATGGAAACGCCACCGAGCAGTTGGAAAAATTCTGTGCCTAACGTATTAAATAATTCTGTTTTATCTCTTGTGCCATCTTTAGGGGCATTTTCCTCCCACGCTTTGAAGGCTTTTTGCGCCTGTCGTATTAAATTGCGGATATTGCTGATCCCCAGACTGTTTCTAAAGACATCTTCGCGTTTTTCTGTCATGAGATATATCTGATTGCGGAGGTCGGTGAGTGCAGTATTCACGGGTGTCGCGGAAAGCATCAGGACTTTGGTTTTTGTGCCTTCCTTGATAACTTCCTCTAAGAGGCGGGAATAACGGCTATGGCGGAAGTTGCCGTCTTTGTCCTTACGGGGTTTGCTATCGTTTCGGAAGTTGTGGGATTCGTCGATGACAATCAGGTCAAAATTCTGCCAGTTGAAATTTTGTAGATTGACACCGCCAGAATCACCCCTATATCTGGATAGGTCGGTGTGTGATAGCAAGGTGTATCCAAATTTATCGTCAAGGAACTCATTGGATGCTTGTGAATTATAGGCTGGATAGAGTGCCCAATTTTCGCGAAGTTTTTTCGGGCAGAGAACAAGCACGCGTTCGTTTCGCAATTCAAAAAACTTTATCACCGCGAGTGCTGTGTATGTTTTTCCTAAACCGACGCTATCTGCTAAGATACAGCCGTTGTGACGCAATAAACGGGCAATAACACTTTTCGCGCCCTCTTTTTGGAATTCATACAATTTCTTCCAAATTTTCATGTCGTATAGATGTATATCTTCAAGGGTCTGTTCATTTGTTTTTCGGGTCTCAATTTCTTCGCGGAAAAGTTCGTATAGGGTTTTGTAATAGACGAGTTCAGGCGGGTGGTCTCGCCCTATCTGCTTCAATTTTGCGAGGACTTTCTTTTTCACATCTTCAACGAGTTCATCGTTATTCCAGAGTTCATCAAACCACGCCTTGAGGTCAGTTAGATCTCGGTTGTCATTCACCTCAAGATTAAGTTCAATGTTGTTGTTTGAACTGAGTCCGAGTCCGCGCGCCGTAAAGTTGGAGCTGCCGAGAATTGCTTTGTCAATGCCATTGTTGGCGATGTGATACATTTTCCCGTGTATCAGATTTGATTCGCGGGTCGTGCGGATTTTTACCTTCTCTTTTATCCATTGGGCACACGCTTTGGCAATCGGTTTCTGTCGAAGTTGTTGGTTGAGTTGTAGACCTGTATCTGTTATGTCAAACGCTTTTGTATCTGTATTATTCGGATCCATACGTTTGACAAAATCAGGGTCCCCAAAAAGAAAACGGAGTTCCTCTATTTTATTCAGGGAGTGTTGCATTTTTTCGTATGCATAGATGGTGAAGTAGGCGGATACGATGGAGAGTTCGGAACCGTCCTTAATTTCCTGTTGTAGAAAATTGTGGACTGTTTCACGAAGCAGGTTGTCTCGGATACCGGATTTTAGGGATGGGTTTTTATTTGACATGGAAGTCTCAACCTTAATCAGGAAACGTAACGCGTTCGTAGATTTCCTGCAAGGGCAATTCACAGTGGATGGAGATGAGTGGCAAAGTTTCCCCAAGTTCTTGGAAATCGGTGAAAATCCAGTCCTTCCCAGGAATAGGGGCAGTCCTTTGTTTTTCTTCGCGGCGGTAGTGTTCAACAAGAACCTTGTCTTGGGCGACAAGGACGTATTCCTGCAACGATGTGAGTTGTCGGTAGTGCCCGAATTTCTCACCGCGATCATAAGCCTCGGTTGAGGGTGAAAGGACTTCTACCAGAATAATGGGGTTGAGAAGTGTGTCAAAGACATCATCTTCAAAACGAGGTTCTTCACAAACGACAACGACATCAGGATAGAAATAGGATGCTGTGGGCGGGGTACTTACGCGCATATCGCTCATGTAAGTTTCGCATCCACTGCCTCTCAATTGGGCGCGGAGTTCACCAAAAATATTGCCCGCAATCAGATTATGTGCGCGGCTCGCGCCGGACATCGCTATCAACTCACCATTTAAGTATTCGTGCCTGATTATTTCTGAATTTGGAAGTGCTTTACGTTCAAATGCGATATATTCTTCGGGTGTGAGATATGTTTGTGCTGCAGAGGCTGTCATGATTTCCTCCGGTAGTTTGTTGATAGTTTGCATTATAGCGTAACTTCGAGAAGATGTCAAGGCGGGCAGCTGAGATTTTACTACACACATCTTCTGGATTTGTGATATACTTGTTTGCAGAAATCGGAAGTGTTTTGCTATTTGAAGGAGATTGGCATGACTACAGAAAGAAAATGGGATGATTCAATTGTCCGTTATCCAGACCCCGCGATTGAGGCGCTGGATCCACGTTTTGGAAAATATACAATCGGGAATTCTGTCGTTGAACGGTTATGGACAGGCTCGCGCTGGGCAGAAGGACCCGCCTGGTTCGGCGATGGTGGGTATCTGCTCTGGAGCGATATTCCGAACAACCGGATTCTGAAATGGGAGGAATCTACTGGCGACGTGAGTGTCTATCGCAAACCGTCCAACTATACCAACGGACACACCCGCGATCGGCAAGGGCGACTCATCAGTTGTGAACACGGGGCACGGCGCGTCACACGCACTGAATACGACGGGACAATTACCGTGCTGATGGATAGCTTTGGCGGGAAACCGCTCAATGCACCGAACGATGTCGCCGTCCATCCCGATGGGCATGTCTGGTTTACCGATCCCGGATACGGTATTATGCTCAACTATGAAGGACATGTTGCCGAATTTGAGTTGCCGACCTGCGTGTATCGTCTCAATCCTGATACGGGAGAAGCAACCGTCGCGACGGATGAACTCGAAAAACCGAACGGTATCTGCTTTTCACCCGACTATGAAAAACTCTATCTCGTGGATACCGGTGTTACGCATAAAGAAGGAACGCCACGCCACCTCTTCGTCTATGATGTAATAGATGGTGAGCGATTAGGCGAGCAAGAGGTGTTCTGTGATACATCGCCCGGTATTGCCGACGGTATTCGGTGTGATGTTGACGGAAATCTATGGGCAAGCGCAGGTTGGGTTGGCGACGGATACGATGGCGTGCATGTCTTCGCACCAGACGGAACACGTATCGGGCAAATTCACCTCCCAGAAATTTGTGCAAACCTCTGCTTCGGTGGGGTCAAGAGAAACAGATTGTTTATGATGGGTAGCCAGTCTCTCTACGCAGTTTATGTGGAAGCGCAGGGAGTTCCGTATTTTTAATCACTCGTGAAGCGATGGACACCTTAGAACATATCAACTGCCCAATTTGTGAACGGGATGAAACGGAAGAACTTTTCAGTAAGGACGCCTTATCGGTGGTCGTTTGCAAGCGGTGTTTCTTGCGTTATGTCAATCCGAGAATCAATCGTGAGACGCTTGAAGACGGGTATATTGAGACTTACTATCCGCCGGATAAAGTAGCACGCATCCATACGGATAGCATGGAATGGTTACAGATGACGGAGCGTTTATCTGAGTTAGAGAAACACCGTCAGGATAAGGGGAGACTTTTGGATGTAGGCTGCGGTATTGGGACGTTTCTGGATCTCGCACGCGAAGGAGGTTGGGAACCGCACGGTGTTGATCCCTCCAAGAGCGGTATCACTTTCGCGCAAGAGATACATAAATTAGATGTGCAGTGTGGAGAGGTCTTTGATGCGAATTTTCCGACTGCCTATTTCGACGCAATTACACTCTACCATGTATTGGAGCATATCCCGGCGTTAAATCCACTCCTCAGCGAGTTGCGTCGGGTTCTGAAGCCTCAGACAGGGACCCTTGTCATTGAAGTTCCGAACGGTGAAGGTTTGCAGAGCCGCCTTCAGAAAGCAGATTGGCCCTATGTCCACCCACGCGATCATCTCTACTATTTTTCCGCGCGTTCTTTACCGAAATTACTTCGGAAGCACGGCTTTCAGGACGTTACATTGGGGAAACCGAGGCGCGTTAGCCCGACAGCGGGGATCGGTTTCGCACTTCGTCAAGCCGCGACTGCTGCCTTAGTTCAATTCCATTTAGGCACGGTGATCCGAGTGTATGCGAGTTAGGAGGGCGTTTCACAATTTGGGTGCTTGGTAAGAGAATGTTTGGATAACCTCGTTCATGAGCAGCCGTTGTGCGATCGTCTCAAGCACTTCCGCGTTTAGTGTGCCAGTGAACCAATATTTGTTTCCCGTGCGAACGGCGGTAACGCCTGCAATGCCTAAGTCTGTGATGCCTTTGACGGTGCTATCACCGACTGCGTCCGTAACACCGGGCTTGAATTGGACTTCAAGGGTCCAGTCTGTGTCGGTATCATTTTCAGTTCCAAAGGCGTAAGCTTGTGTAATGGGATCAGCGAGGAGTTCAGTGCCGATTCGGTCAATCGTTTCTGCGTCGAAGGATCCTTCGATCCAGTAGACTGTGGCTGTGCGCACAGCATCGATGCCATTGATACCAAGATCGGTTATATCCTCAAGAATACCTTGTCCAACCGTATCGGGGACTTCAGGTTTATAGTAAACTTCAACTTTCCAGTTTTTCATGATTTTATCGTCGCTATTTCTGTATAATGCTAAAGTAGAAATGAAGGTTTCGATGCCCGATTTCGATTTTTCAAAGGACACCTAAAAATGCCAACTGAACAGATTTCTGATATAAATTCGCAAACAACGCCACTCAATATTCTGGTTTTCGGTGCACATCCCGATGATTGTGATATTAAAGCGGGAGGTATCGCTGCCTTATATGTCCAACGGGGGCATCGCGTTCAATTTGTCTCTGTTACGAACGGCGATGCGGGGCATCACGAAATGGGTGGCGGTCCTTTGGCGCAGCGGCGATATAGAGAAGCACAAGCCGCCGCTGAAGTCGTCGGTATTGAATACGTGTTATTGGACAATCACGATGGCGAACTCATGCCGACGTTGGAAAACCGATATAAGATTATTCGCACGATTCGTGAATTCCAGCCAGATTTAATTATGACCCACCGGCCCAATGATTATCATCCTGACCATCGGTATACGTCAACGCTGGTTCAAGACGCGGCATACATGGTGACTGTGCCGAACATCTGTGCCCTCACACCGCATTTGGAGAAAAACCCTGTTATCGCTTATTTGAGCGATGGTTTCATGAAACCCTATCCGTTCACACCCGATGTTGTTGTTGGTATTGATGCTGTCGTTGAACAGAAGATTGATATGCTCCACTGTCACGTATCGCAGTTTTACGAGTGGCTGCCTTACAACAGTGGCTCGTTAGATGCTGTCCCTACGGGTGCCTCGGAACGGCGTGCCTGGCTCGCTGAACGCTTGCTAAATCGTTTTCGAGATGTAGCTGAAAAGCATCGAGATTTGCTAATAGCACGCTATGGTGAAGAAGTGGGAGCGCAAATCAAGTATGCTGAGGCATTTGAGGGATGCGAATACGGTTCCGCACTCACCCCAGAAAATATCCCTACCCTCTTTCCGTTTTTCAAGTAAGGAGTTTCATTTTAACGCTATGCCAACGGAACAAGCCAGTCCCAGAACGCTTTTTGTTATTGTCAGCGTTATTGGTCTTATCTTTGCGATTGTGATGGTTATTCTTTTTTTTAATGCTGCACCCGCACGTTCTAATATCGAGGTGCATCGCGGTTCAGAGGAAGCGGTTGAGTGTCTGAAGTGTCACTTAAGAGGCGATGAAAAATCACCAACGATGCCGCATCTCAATCTCGGTCGGTGCAATCTCTGCCACGGGTTGTCTAACGAGGACCCGCAAGCGAAAGATAGTAAGTGACACACGGCTACGAGCTATCGGCGGGACTCAGGATGGCTTTGATTCCTATCCACGTAACTTTATCTTCTGCTTCACTGATGACTTCAAGACATTGAAACTGATGTGCTTCTAAAACCGACTTAATTTGCGCGAGTTCAGTCTCTAAAATCCCAGAGAAAATGACGATTCCATCGGGATAGAGCCGTTGTACGCAGAACGGAATCATTGGGAGAATTGCCTTCGTTAAGATGTTCCCAACGATGAGATGGTATCTGTTTGCGCTTCCTTTGAGTCCATCGCCTTGAGATAAACAGACCTGCGACGCCACACGATTTGACTGAAAATTGGCTGCTGCAACGGGGAGTGCTGTCGAATCAATTTCAATCGCGTCAACGTGTGCCGCCCCTAACTTGATAGCGGCGATTGTTAAGATACCCGAACCTGTCCCGATGTCAGCAACGTGATGATGTGGCTCGACGGTGCGTTCCAATAATTCGAGGGAAAGTCGTGTGGTGGGATGGTAACCTGTCCCGAATGCCATGCCCGGATCGAGTTGAATCAAGATTTCCGTTTTGTTGTCGGAGATCGCACTCCATGTCGGTGCAATAACGATCCTGTTGCCAACACGTTGTGGTGGGAAGGCAGCTTTCCATGCCTCTTCCCATTTCTCGGATTTGACATGTTTTAAATCAATCGTCGCAGGGTGTGGTTGGATACCCCATGTTGGCAGCTCCGTAAGGAAGTCGCGCAATTTCTGCGTCCGGGCATCAACTCGGTCATCTAAAGGGTAATGGGCAATGAGGTCTACCGTGGATGCCTTCTTCTCTTTGAACTCAACGCCGATTGCCTTTAATTCAAAGAGAAGGTTCGCAACGGCTTCTGATGCCTCTTGAGAGGTCGTTACCGTGATTCGTACCCAGTCCATATTTACCACATTTCTGTGTTCGTGCTGTGTGTAGGGGCTGGAAATGTAATACAAGGAACGGATTCAGTCTATTCCCAGACTGAATCCCCCAGCTCCTACGGACCGGTAGATTCTATTCGGGGTCTTCGTCATCATGTCTACCGAGCAGTTTATCCCAGAATCCGCCGTGTTCGCTCTGGTGGTCTTCTCCACGCAGTGTCGCAAATTCTTCTAACTTTCTTCGCTGTTCCGTGCTGAGATGCTTTGGCGTTTCGATCTCTATTCTCACGACCAGATCCCCTGAATAGGAGCGTCTGTAATGTGGCACCCCTTTGTTAGGAATACGGAGGTGTGAACCCCACTGTGTACCCGGCGGGATGTGCAATTCCTCCCTTCCATCAATACTATCAACTTCAATGTTCCCACCGAGGGTGGCTTGGACAAACGAGATTTTGGCGGATGTAATCAGGTCATTGCGATCCCGTTGAAAACGTTCGTGGGGTTCGACATTAATGACGACAAACAGATCACCCGGCGGTGCCCCGTTTATACCGATTTCGCCTTCACCGCGGAGTTGGTACTTGAAGCCTGTATCAACGCCTTTTTCAATATTTACCTTAAGTTCACGCGTGTTCCGGACAACGCCTCTTCCGTTGCAGGACTGACAAGGCTCTGTAATAATGGTGCCTTCTCCCCGGCATCTCGGACACGTTCGGGACATTGTGAAAAAACCTTGTGATTGACTGATTTGACCCCTGCCGTGACATTGCGGACACCGTGTAGGCCGTGTGCCTTTTTTCGCACCACTGCCTTCACAGGTAGGGCACGATTCAATTCGTGGCACTTGGATTGTGACTTCCTTGCCATGGATAACGTCTTCCAGTGTTACCTCAAGGTTATATTGTAAACTGCGTCCGCGTTTAGGGGAACGCCGCGTACTGCCGAATCCACTAAAGAGGTCGCCAAAAACATCACCGAAAACGTCGTCAAGGTTTATCCCAAGGTCTCCGAAGTCAGTTCCCATGCCCTCCAGTCCTGCGTGCCCGAACCTATCATAACGGGCCCGTTTCTCAGCGTCTTGCAGGACTTCATACGCCTCTGTGGCTTCCTTAAATTTATCTTCGGCGACTTTATCGCCCGGATTTTTGTCCGGATGGAATTGTATGGCGAGTTTGCGATACGCCTTTTTTATTGCGTCTGCATCGGCATCACGATTGACGTTCAGAATCTCATAATAGTCGCGTTTTTGCGTCATATACTGTCCTTCCTGTCGCTATTCGGTAGTATCAGTAGCATCTGTATCATCCGACACGTCGTCTGATGCGTCTTCTTCGGCGGGTCCCTGGGAGACGACAACTTGAGAGGCGCGTAGAACACGGGTATGCAACATGTAACCACGCCGAAATTCCTCAATAATTTTTCCCTCTGGTACATCGTCCGATGCTGTGACCAAGAGTGCCTCGTGCTGATTTGGATCGAACATTTCACCAACTGCTTCAATGGATGTCAGTCCGTGGATTCTGAGGGCATCTAAAAATTGTTTATGAACGAGTTGCACGCCTTCGTTGAAAGTCGTGAAGGCGTGCGACGCATCGCTCGTTTCGCCTTGTTCTGCTGCGCTTTTGATCGCGGCTTCCAGACTGTCCAGGACCGGGATCATTCCTTCTAAAATTCCCTCATTGGCGAATTTGAGTTGCCGTTGATAATCCACTTGCAAGCGTTTTTTGGTATTCTCAGCTTCTGCTGCTGTGCGTAGAAGACGATCGCGTTCCGCTTTATATTCCTCGTGGACCTGTTGGACAGCGGTTTCTACCTCTTTTTCGATTTCTGTGTGCAATAAGTCTTCGCGTTCTGCTTCGTATTGCTCGCGCACCCTTTGCACGATCGCTTCAACTTCTTCTTTGACTTCGGAGGTGAGGTTAGCAGCTGTTTCTTCGACAGGCGCGATGCGCTCTTCTATCTCCTTTTTTACTTCCGATTTGACTGTATCAAGTGCCGTCTCCGCGATTTCTCGCATTCGTTCGGCAATTGTTTTTTCTTTACCAGTGCTGGAAGCGTTATCGGCAGACGCTTCCGTTTCTGTCTCTTTTTCTGTTTCTATGTGTATTTCTTTCACTTCAGCCATAATGAAGTCCTTCTGTCCTTCTTGAGGTGTGCTTGGAAAGCACGTTTGTTTGAGTCGTCCATTTTAGTCGTGAACGGCGTTAGCAAATTCCCGCATCAGTTCGAGGGATCCGTTTTCTTCGAGAATGTTCCCTGTGACGATGAAATCCGCTCCGGCTTCTACCTTCTGTGCAGCAATTTCTGGTGTGCGGATGCCTCCACCGACGATGAGTGGGATGCTAATTTGATTTTTCACTGTTGTGATCATCTCTTCTGGAACGGAGTGTTCAGCACCACTCCCTGCCTCCAGATATACCATTTGCATACCGAGATACTGGGCAGCCAATGCGTGCGGTCCCGCAATGTCGGGTTTATCGCGTGGGATGGGCATTGTGCCACTCATAAATTCAACTGCGGTTTTGTTGCCGCCTTCAATCAGCATATAGCCCGTTGGAATAGGGGTAAGCGCGTAACGTTGTATCCGCGGTGCCGCTTTGACCTGTTCGCCAATGAGATAGTTCGGATTGCGTCCACTTATGAGACTGATATACAGGATCGCATCGGCATGCGGAGTGAGGTGCATCGAATCGCCTGGAAATAACACCAATGGGAGTTCTGTTTCCTGTTTAAGGGCTTTCGCGACGTGGTGCAAATCGTTCGTTAAAAAACTGCCACCGAGCAAAATCGCGTCTGCCCCCGCCGCCTCTATTTCGCTTGCAAGTTTAACGCATTTTCCAATTTCACACTGCTCCGGATCAATTAGAACGAAATAACCAGCATGGTGCTTTTTCAATACCTCGTGAAAGTAGTTAAGAACCCAATTCGATCTCAAATGCGATTTTCCTTCTTTGACTATGCTAAATATCGGTTTAAATGCTATGCCTTTTCTGATAGTGGGGACTTATAGCACATCAGTTACCTTAAAAATTCTATCATATTTATGTCGATTTGTCAAATTCTGTGGTGTCGCGTGAGTTCATAGAGCAGAATACCTGCCGCGACACCTACATTCAGTGATGATTGCCCTGATGCCATGGGAATGCGAACTAATTGCGTGCAGCAGTCCCGGGCATCAGCAGAGAGCCCTGTATTCTCGTTACCTACGACGATAGCCGTGGGGCGTATAAATTCCATTTCATGCAGTTGGTTTGTGGCACTCGCTGTGGCTCCCAACACCTGCCAACCTGAGATACGAAGTGCATCAATCGCATCGCAGATGTCTCGTGTAAAGAATAAAGGCAAGCGACCAACTGCCCCTCGAGAGGCACGGATGCAGTTTTTATGAAAAGGGCTCGCGCCGCTATCACTCAAGAGTACTCCGGATACGCCCGCTGCGTCTGCTGTCCGTAACGTCATTCCAAGGTTGTCAGGGTTTCCAATATTCTCTGTGATGAGCAATACACATCTTGGACTACAGTGAAAATTGAGACTTCCAGATGCCGAAAGGAAGTTCGGATAGCTGAGATGAACCGAAGCGATTATGGATGGTACGGGGCGTGTTGTCGTAATTGAACCCATCATGCCATCATTTACCTGATAAACAGATAGGTTTTCTGACACTGCCCGCGTGAGCAAAGCTTTCCCTTCGGAGGTTGCCACAAATCCGGGCGTATAGAGAATCGTTTTGATCGGGAGTCCATCTGTGACGGCTCTTTCTACTATCAGAGAGCCTTCGACAATAAATTCGGAGTGTTCAAGTTTCCCTCGCAAAGAGGCTAATTTGTGAATGTACGATACGACTGTATCCTTCCGTTTCGAGACGGTTCGTTGTTCCGCACTGGTGCTGCTGCCGTGTTTGATACCCCGATAGTAGGAACCTGTATCAGTCTGAATTACGTCGCCTTCTAAAACATCGTGGATTCTGTTTTCTATCCATTTTTCGTTGACATGAAACAGCCCTGTGTAGCGTCTCGGAAAGGCGAGGAGGAGTTCTCTCAAACTTCGTTCCGTTGTCGTTGTGAGATGAACTCGATAGCCATTGTCAAACGTGTTGTCCTCCGGTTCTAACAACATAACCCCGTCAAGCCGCTGCCAACCTGCGACAAATACCTGATATACGGGGGACCATGTATCCGTTTTACAGAAGGTATGATACGCTTGCTTAAAACGGGAAACGGCATCTGGTTCTGAGCTCTCCTTCTCTAAGAAAGCAATGACCTTGTCGTAGTTTATCATAAAAACGTTCCGAGATAGATCGCGCCGAGTCCGACGAATATATCCCATTTCATCCAACGTTGAATGGATGCACAACTCTCTTTGGAAGCATCTTGACACAGACGAATTGCCAAACCGATGAGTACCACATCAACACCGATGAAAACGACAATCAAGTAGTGCCATGAATACCAACCGAATACATAAGGGATGGGACTAAACAAAATAACAGATGCCATGAAACCGATGGCTACCCAGACTGCGATCCGTGAGTTGAGTGTCGCAAGCGTTTTCGCGTTATTTTTCTCGTCCCCTTCCGTATCCTCAAGGTCTTTGACGATTTCCCGCGCCGTTGTGAACAAAAAGGCGAAGATTGCTGGAATGAGTGTGCCTTGCACCGAATCTATCGCTACACCGCCAGCAATGAAGGTTAAGCCCGTTAATCCACTGACGACTAAATTGCCGACAAAAGGGGTGCGTTTCAACCAAAAGGCATAACTTGCAAGGGCAACCGACACGAGGATAGCAATGGCTGTTGAATTTCTGTTGATACGGGTTCCCAGATAGATGCCGATTGCCGTAAGGATGATTGCAAAAATTAGGGCATTGGAACGCCGAATGCGTCCAGAAGGGAGCGGTCGCCGTGGGCGATTGATTCGGTCGATGTCGTAATCACAGTAATCGTTAATGGCGTTTCCGGCAGAGATCACAACAAGCGCGGCAACGGAAACCAACAGCAGTCGGATATCGACGAGGTGTTCCACGTTCCCTTGGCTGGCAAACATCCCACCGAGCCATGCAGAGATGAAAGCGATGATTCCGTTAAGTGGACGCGCCAACTCAATATACGCGATCAATGTCTTCATTTTTTTTGATCGTGAGCATTGAAGGATAATCTGTTAGGGATAACGGATACCGAGATGCGTTCCATACTGCCCGCACACCGACTATAGTGTTGCTTGAAAGAGAGGAGATACAGTGGAAAAAGAAGGTTCGCACAGAAACCGAAAAAATTGAAGTCTCTGTTTTCGATAGTCTGTCTACGGTTTATCCTCCAGTTCTTGAAGCTTCGCTTCCAGTTCCGCAACCCGTTTTTGGAGTTTCGTGAATTCGGGGAGCAGTTCTGGCAATTTCCGAGTCGCCGCGTGAATCCGGAGTTCCTGTTTGTGAGGACGTGCGGGGAATCCAGACAGATGACTGCCAGCGGGCATGTCCTTTGTAACTGCGGATTTGGCGTAAACGACACTGTCTTCGCCGAGTGTCAGATGTCCTGCTGCGCCGCCATGCCCAGCGATATTTACGCGGTCCCCGAGCGTCGTGCTGCCAGCGATACCGACTTGCGCGGCGAGACAACAATCTTCTCCGATAACAACATTGTGTGCGATTTGGACGAGATTATCCAATTTGGTGCCGCGTTTGATGAGTGTTTCGGAGAGTGTTGCTCTATCAATGGTAGTATTCGCTCCAATTTCAACGTCGTCTTCAATGACGACAGTTCCGATTTGAGGGATTTTGTGGTGTCGGTTACTAACGGGCGCGAATCCGAAACCGTCGCTGCCAATCACTGCGCCGCAGTGGATAATCACTCGGTCGCCGATAATTATTTCTTCTCGAATACTGACGTGTGGATAAATTAGACCATCGGAGCCGATTTTGGTGCCTTCACCGACGTGAACAAACGGCTGAATAATGGTATCATCTCCAATTTCAACGTTGTCCGCGATATAGGCGAACGCTTGGATGGAGACGCGCTCACCGAGTTTTACGTTTTTTCCTAAAATTGCGGTTTCATGGACCCCGGGAAGTGCGCGATCATTTTTGTCCCACGCGAACATTTCTATAACTTTGACGAAAGCCCAGTAGGGATTCTCAACACAGATGGTAGGCTTACCGTTACCGTTGACACCGCGACCAATAATAATTGCGCCTGCTTGTGTTGTCGCTATGGCAGCGAGGTATTTCGGGTTAGCAACGAAGGTAATCTGACTTGGGAGTGCCTCTTTGATTCCAGAAACGCCTGTAATTTCAATATCACCGTCCCCAGAAAGATCGCCATCCAAGCGTTCACAAATTTCCTTGAGTTTCATACGCATTTAACCGTGTTCCTTTCCCCATTGATGTGAATGGTTATTCAGGGTACACACCCCTCCCACAACTGGAGTTTAGGCAGTGTCGCGTTATTCGGAGCCTTCGTTCATCAAGCCGATTAACTGTTGTGTCAAATCGTAATCCTTTTTCACATAAAGGGTGATGAGCCGTTTTTCGAGGATGATGTCGAAATCTTCGGACTCACCGACTTTGACAATCAGTTCTTGAAGGCTGTTGTAAATCGGCTCCATCAACTCTTGCTCTTTTTCAAGCAATGCCTGCTGACCGATTTGGACCTCACGTTGGTATTCCTGCTGTTTGAGGCGAATTTCGTTATCCAAATCCGCGGTCTGTGCTCTTTCGACGAAGAGTTCAGTTTTTGCCTTCTTTTCTTGTAGCGTTCTGATCTCGTCTTCTAACTGCTGCAATTTCGTTTTCAGGCGTTCGCTTGCCGCTTGGAGCAGTTCGGTGGCATCCGTCGCTTTTTGGGATCCTTCTAAAACTTCTTGTGTGTTTACGACACCGATTTTGAAAGATTCCTGTCCGATGCTGCCCGAACTGAGGCAAAAAACTGTAAGACCGATAATTAAGAGTGTTAAGCGTGCTGGGTAAGCACTCAACCGAAATGGTTTCATAAAATTATTCCTTCCAATGTTTAAATCAAAGACGTAGTATTTCTTCAGGTTTGAGAAAAGCACGTGATAGATAGGACGCACGGTGTTCCTCCGCAAGGTAAAATTAAAATCCCGGACCAACCGTGAAGTGGAATTTGCCAGCAGGTTCGCCGCTAATGCGATCCAAGCCATATCCCCAACCTAACCGAACTAACATGCCGAGCATGGTGAACCGTGCCTCAAGACCAAGACCCCGCTTCATGTTGATTTCGCTGAAGACGTTTGTAGTGCTTTCATCCCACACCTGTCCTATATCAAAAAATAGGGCTGCCGTGAGCTGCTGAGAAATTGGAACACGATACTCAAAGTTTGCGAAGAATACCTTATCACCCCCGTAAGGATTGATAAAGCCCGTTTCATCTGGATCAGGATAAATTTCCCAATCGTCGTAGCCACGGATACTATCTACACCGCCGAGGAAGAACCTTTCGTAGAAGAGGAAATAAGCATCAGTGCTGTCACTTCGCATGAGACCTGCGCGAGCATGCACGGCGATAACGTGGTTCCACCATCCGCTGTAGAACAAGCTTGAGTCCGCATAATATTTCTGGAATTTGTTGTCCGCTCCAAGAATACCACCGGAGTATTCATAAGAGAGTGTATGAAATGAACCTGCTGTTGGGTCAAACAGAGAAGTTCTATAATCGCGGGTATCTCGTCCAACGGAAAACAGGATACTCCGTGTGGAGCGATTGTATAATTCTCGGTCGGGGTTATGTGATTCTACGTGTTCATTCCGAAAACGGACGGATAAATCAATGTCGTGGGCAATGGGTCTGCCGAGGGTGAGTGAGGCCCCGCGTCTCGCCCAAATATAGCGATCATATAGACCGTATGGGGAGTTACTTCCCAGACTACGACGGTTGTAGAGAGCACCGATCGTTCCATAGTAGCGACGGAAGCGTCGATTGTCGTAAATTCTGGCGTTAAGCCGAGTGGGGGTGCCCAAAATCCACGGGGTTCCAAAACTGAGTTCAGCGGTATGGTGATCTCTTGTGCCTAACTCACCTTTTAGATGCACCCGATACGCGCGTCCACGAAAGTTGTTCTGTCCAACCTCCGCAACACCGAAGATACCGCCTTCGCTGCCGTATCCACCGCCGAGACTTAACATCCCTGTTCGTGGCGTTTCCGCGATATTGACTCTTAACTCCTTTCGTTTCTCTTCAGAGGTATCACTTGGGACAAAGTCAACGGCACGAATGAAGGAACCCATCTGGAATAGACGTTGCCGTGCTTTGCGCAGTGCTTTGACATCTAATAACTCATCAGCCTTGATGTCCAAAAAATCCAACTCACGTTTAACGACGTGTTCCTGTGTTTTTTCTAATCCAGTAATGATGACCTTGTCAATAACGATGACATCCCCTTCGTTGATTTTCAAGGTAATGTTAACCACACCCTCCGTTTCATTGAAGGTGGGCGTTGGCATAACTTCTGAAAGTAGGTAGCCTTTGTCGAGATAAGCCTGCTGTAAATTTGCGATGGATTCGTCAAAGGTCGCGCGGTTAAAAACCTCGCCTTCCGCAGGGTCAAGCATCCCACGTATCTTCTTTTCAGAAAAGAGTTCCTTAGCACCCGCTTCCACCTCAAGGGTATATGTTCCAATAATGAATTCGGGACCTTCATCAACAGTAATGTCAAGCATTAAGCCGGTTTTGTCTTCTGTGAACCGTTTTTCGTAGCCGATGATCTTCACTTGTGCGAAGCCTCGGTCCTGATAGTAATTTCGGAGATTCAGTGATAAGTCCTCTTCCTCAAACAGCATCTGATCGAAGTGTTTACCAGTGCGGGTTTTGAGTTTTTTCCGGAGTGTATTCTCCGAGATTTGTGTACTTCCAATGAAGTTGATTTCCTCAATTCGCACTCTCGGTCCTTCGTTTATCTCAAACGTGACTTGGACAGTATTCGCCTCTTCGTCTCGATCGCCAAGGTGGGTCTGAACGCCGACAAGATAGTATCCTTTTTCGTGGTAAAGTTTCTGTAAAGCACGTTCGCTTTCCCACCGTCGCCGATCACTATAAATTTCTGAGGGGCGGAGTGTAATTTCATCCTTAAGTTTGCCCGTACTCAAATTTTCGTTTCCAATAATGTTAATTCCAGAAATTTTAGGACTTTCGACGACCTTGTAAGTGACTTCCAATCCGCCCTCTTCAACGGGTGTTACATCTACTGTGAGTGCAGAGAAGAAGCCTGTGTCTTTAAAGAGGCTTTTCAGGTCCTGCGTGAGGAGTTCTTCAGAGATTTCCTGCCCAATCTGTGTCTGAATAAGGGTGCGCAGCATATCTTCGGAGGTGGTTTTCACGCCTTCAAAAGAGACTTTCTTGACGAGAAGCATCGAATCACCAGTTACTTCAGTCGTATCGGTTGTTTCTGTTGTTTCCTTATCAAATTCAGTTTCCACCTGCTGTTCGGTAATAGTAGCTGCTTGGGGACCAAATACGGGTTTTTCCGTTTCTTCTGCAAATGCGATAATTGCTGCGAGTCCGATGAATAGACTTATCAGAATAAAAACGTTTTTGGGTGCATTCATGATCGATCTCCTCCTATGTGCTGTAGGCGTTTCCATGCGCGTGTCGGCACGATTTATACGATTGTCATACGTCAGTGGTATAGATTGGGGTGCCGCAGCTATGTGCGAACTGCCGAAATGCTGCAATGAGTTTTTCTGTCACTTTTCCGGGTTGCCCGTTCCCGATGACGCGTCGATCTATTTTCACAACAGGTATGACCTCGGCGGCTGTGCCGGTGAGAAAACATTCATCTGCAATGTAAAGATCATGCCGTGTAAAAACCCGCTCTTCGACGCGCATGCCAGCGTCGCGTGCCAGATCGATAACGCTATTCCGGGTTACACCTTCCAAAATTCCCATGTGAACAGGTGGCGTGACAAGCACCTCATTCTTTAGCCAGAAAATATTGTCGCCACTACATTCAGCAACGTAACCATCTGCGTTAAGCATCAAGACCTCTACTGCCCCCGACTGTTTACCCTCGATTTTGGCTAAGATATTGTTTAGATAGTTCAACGACTTAATGCGCGGGTTGATGGCTTCTGGATAATTCTTTCGGACAGAGGCGGTTACAATTTCTAACCCGTCTTCATAGAATTTTTGTGGGTAGAGGGCGATTTTATCTGCAATAATAATGATGCTCGGCTGTGGACATTTATCCGGGTCGAGTCCGAGATCTCCTACGCCGCGAGTTATAACCAATCGAATATAGGCTTCACTGAGGTGGTTTCGACGGAGTGTTTCCAGAACCGTTTCCTTCATCGTTTCAATGGGCATGGGGATCTGTAACATGATTGATTTGGCAGAATCGTAAAGCCGCTCAAGGTGTTCATCGAGTTTAAAGACTCTGCCGTTATAGGAACGGATACCTTCAAAAACACCGTCACCATAGAGCAAACCGTGATCGAACACTGAAACCTTGGCTTCTGCTTTTGGTAAAAATTCTCCGTCGATATAAATCAACATTTTCTAAAAAACCTTTCCGTCAACGAGTTGGATAACTCGATCTACTTTTTGAGCGAGTTCTTGATTGTGTGTTACGATAACAAAGGTCTGTCCAGATTTAGCGTTCAAATCCCAGAGCAGTTCTAAGACCGCTTCGCTACTCCGCCGATCAAGGTTGCCAGTTGGTTCATCAGCGAGTACAACCTTCGGTTGATTGATCAATGCGCGTGCGATTGCGACGCGTTGCCTTTCACCACCGGACAATTGGCTCGGATAGTGTGAAAGTCTTTCGGATAGCCCAACATAATCGAGTAATGCTTCAGCCTCTTTATAAACGCTTTTATTGTTTGATGATGTAATTAATGCCCCCAATGCGACATTTTCAAGTGCCGTAAATTCCGGTAATAAGTGATGAAATTGAAATACAAATCCAATTTCTTTGTTCCGAAACCGAGCAAGTTCTGTATCGGAGAGTGTGAATACGTCTTGTTCGTCGTATAGAACGTTTCCTGTAGTTGGTCTGTCAAGTGTTCCAAGGATGTGAAGCAGCGTGCTTTTTCCAACACCTGATGCGCCGACGATTCCGAGTAATTCTGACATATATATTTCAAGGTTGATGCCTTGAAGAACCGGAAGTTCTGATTCTCCATCATAGTAGGACTTGTGTAAATCTACGATGCGGATAAGGGTCTCTACATTGTTATTCATGTTGTAAGGCTTCAACCGGTTTTAAGTTTGCCGCTTGCCATGCCGGATAGAGTGTTGCAAGCCAACAGATTAAAAATGAAAGTATATTGATGAAAACAACGAAGAACCAATTCACCTGTATCGGTAGTTGATTCATCTGATAGACTTGACTCAGTCCGAGATCCGCCAGCGAAATGGGTGTGACAGCACAGTAGAGCGCGAACCCGATCGCTACGAGCCATAAAGAACTAAGTGCGAACATCCATCCCTTACGGCGTGGTATTAGGCGCCTCAGAGCAATTAGCACTTGTAGAAAAATTGGGACAACGAGGACAACGGCATACCAGTAAGAGGGACGGTCTGCGTTATAACTCAGAAGCCAGCAAAGAACAAGTCCTAAAACCGTGCCTAATAACGTTCCAAGCATCCCAATGACGCTCCCTTGCATCATAAAAAGTCTCATAACGTTTCCGCGGGACGCACCGAGTGTTCGCAGGGTCCCAACATCTTTCGTCTTTTCCATCACGGTCATGATGAGTGTGCTTGCGATATTGAAGGATGCGACCAAGATGATAAGTGCTTCAATAATGACAGTTGCTATCTTTTCCAATCGAAGTGCTGAGAAGAGAGGTGCCTGCATCTCCATCCACGTTCTGGCATCCGGCATTCCTTCTAAGACGGAGAACTGAACCTTATCCTCAATCTGTCTGGCGATCCGAGGTGCTAATTCTGCATCGGTTAACCGAACGAAGATCGTGTTTACTCTATTCTTTTTGTTATACATCTTTTGAGCGGCTTCCAGATGAATAAACCCGAAGTTGTTGTCATAAACCGCCAACTCAGACTCATAAAACCCAACCACAACGAAGTTCGCCAAATCCGGTATGAGCATCGACTCGTTTACAGGATGTTTTGCAAGGTTCACGATAAGTCGCAGCACATCACCTTTAATAACACCGAGACGAGCGGCTAAACGTCCTCCGAGCACAATCCCACCCGTGATGGTTTCATCTCTAATGAGTCGGGCGCTCTCAATATACTGCGAGTTTTGTAACTCGGTGGAGCCGTCCACAAATTTTGAGAAGTCGGTGACTCGGTCTTCCTGAACAGGATCAATGCCTTTGATGTAAATCACGTCTTGAATGGCATTGCTGCGTTCCTGAAAAACAGCGCTTTGTGACAAAACAACTGGCGATACCGCAACGACTTCATCGATTGTCTCAATTTGGGAAATGCGTTTTTGGTAATCCCCAAAGAAACTGGTATCGTGCAACCGCAAGACAACATGCGCCTCATTTGCGAGGAATCTATCCTTGAGTCCCTGTTCAACCCCGTCTAATATCGCACTTACGAGTATTACTGTTGCGACCCCGAGTGCCACCCCTCCAATGGAAATGATACTGATAATTGAAATAAAGGACTGTTTGCGCCGTGAGCGTAGATAGCGGGAGGCGATGAACCATTCAAATCTCATTTTTTAAGCTATTTCTCCTGAGCTGCTGCGTCCGTTGTCCTTGCAGTTTTCCAATTGGTAAGAAACCTTTGCTAACCTCACAACGGTTTTTTAACAGCTTTAGCGTCGTAGTCCGTTTTTAGCATCCCGTATCCCATTGAATCCTCTTTTAATTTATTGCTCCTGAGCTGCTGCGTCCGTTGTCCTTGCAGTTTTCCGATGGGTAAGAAACTTTTGCTAACCTCACAACGGTTCTTTAACAGCTTTAGCGTCAAAGTCCACCTTTAGCATCCCGTATCCCATTGAATCCTCAAAATTTCCCCATTTTTTTGTATGTTGTCGGCGATAGCCTTCATAGCGCATTCCGACTTTTTCCAACACTCGCCCAGAGGCGGGATTTCGTGTGAAGTGGTAAGCATAAATTCGGTTCAACTTCAACACTTTAAAACCATACGCCACAACAGCCTTTGCTGCTTCTGTGGCATACCCGCAGTTCCAGTACGGTTTCCCAATCCAATAACCGAGTTCACCCCTCTCGTTTTCTTGATCGAGTCTCAGTGCTATCCCACCGATTAAGTTTTTATCTGTTCTCAGCGTAATTGCGAAATTGAGTGCTTCGTCTTTTTCAAATTTTTCGGAACAGGAACGAATCCATTTCTCCGCCATACCATCTTCATAGGGATGCGGTAGGGTCGCTAACGTTGCTGCTATGTCGCGATCACCAGCCAGGCGTTGCACACCGGTGGCATCTCCAAGGGTCAGTGAACGAAGTAGAAGCCTTTCCGTAAGAAGGGGTGGTGCGGTCCTCATTTCTCTACGAACTCACTTTTTAGTATACGATATCGAATTGTATCTTCAAAAAAAATCTTTCTGGTTAGCGTTCCGGACGCATTTGCGGAAATAAGATTACGTCTCGGATGGAGTATTGGTTTGTTAGCAACATTGTCAATCGGTCGATACCGATGCCGAGTCCACCTGTCGGTGGCATCCCGTATTCCAAGGCGCGTAAATAATCTTCGTCTACCATGAAGGCTTCGTCATCACCAGCCTCTAAATTGTTCGCCTGCTCAAGAAAACGTTGGCGTTGGTCGATCGGATCGTTGAGTTCACTAAAGGCGTTTCCGAATTCCATGCCGCAGATAAAAAACTCAAAACGTTCGACGAACTCTGGAGTATCGGGCTTCTTTTTTGCAAACGGTGAGACCTCGATGGGATAATCCGTTATAAATGTCGGCTGGATCAGTTTCGATTCTGCAAATGTGTCAAAAAGTTCGGCTATAATTTTACCTTTCGTCTCATCACCCGCTAAGTCAACGCCTGCGTCAATTGCGGCTTTGTAGAGTTCATCAGCTGAAAGTGGCTCGGGATCTATACCGCTGTATTCCCGAACGGCATCGACCATGCGCAATCTACGCCAAGGGGGTGTAAGGTCAAGTTCATGTTCCTGATACTGAATTTTCGTTGTTCCGTGAAGGGTTTTCGCTGTGTCAGCGATTAGGGTTTCAGTGAGTTCCATGATCTGGATGTAGTCTGCGTAGGCTTGATAGAGTTCAAGCATCGTGAATTCGGGGTTATGGTCCCTGTCCATTCCCTCGTTTCGGAAGTCGCGCGAGAACTCATAAACACGATCGAACCCGCCGACGATGAGACGCTTGAGGTAAAGTTCATTTGCGATCCGCAGATAGAGCGATTGTTCCAATGTATTGTGATATGTTGTGAAGGGACGAGCGTTTGCCCCACCGTAGATAGGTTGAAGGACGGGCGTTTCGACTTCAATAAAGTTTTGCGCATTGAGCATGTCGCGAATCGCTTGAACGATGCGTGTCCTTTTAAGGAAAACGTCCTTTACCTCCGGATTCATGATGAGGTCTGCGTAGCGTTGTCTGTAGCGTGTCTGTTTATCTTGTAAACCGTGCCATTTTTCAGGGAGCGGCCGAACGGATTTGGAAAGGAGATGGACGGCATCAACAAGGACGGTGAGTTCACCAGTGCGTGTCCGGAAGACCGATCCTTCGGCACCAACAATATCGCCGGTATCAAAGCGTCGATAGATTTTATACGGTTCTGCGCCTACACTGTCCCGTCGGACGTAGATTTGAATTCTGCCTTCACTGTCTTGCAGATGTGCGAAACTACTTTTTCCGTGGTCGCGCTTCGTCATGATCCGACCGGCGATTCGGATTTTCTGGGTTTCATCGGGTGTTTCTTGAATGTCAGCAAAGTCTCTATGAATGGCGGAAGTCGTGTGTGTAGGTTCGTATTTATGCGGGTACGGCTCTACACCAAAGTTGCGAATTTCGTCTAACTTCTCGCGACGTTGCTGAATGAGGTCCTTTGTTTCTTCCACTACTCTTCCCCTCTGTTATTTTATTTTCTGTGATAGACTGATGCTATACTTCAGGAATATTTTAACAATTATACCTTAGTTTCGTCCATAAAGCAACCCAAAAAACAGTATTATTTCCGCTGCGCCTTCATTTTTAGGTAACTTTCGATGAAGGGGTCCAAAGCACCATCCAACACGGCGTTAACATTACCCGTTTCGATGTTTGTGCGCAAATCCTTGACGCGTTGGTATGGATGCAGGACGTAAGATCGGATTTGGCTTCCAAAGTCAATGTCTAAACGTTCGCTCCGCTGTTTTGAGAGTTCTGCTTCCCGTTCGGCGCGATATTTCTCATGAAGGCGGGAACGGAGTAATTTCATAGCGATTTCTCGGTTCTTATGCTGCGAACGTTCATTCTGGCACTGCACGATAATTCCGGTGGGTTTGTGGGTAATCCGAACTGCTGAATCCGTGACGTTGACGTGTTGACCCCCTGCTCCGCTTGCGCGATAGAAATCTATCCGCAAGTCTTCGGATTGAATATCTACTTCCACGGTATCGTCGATTTCAGGGGTTACATCAATAGCAGCGAAGGAGGTGTGTCGCCGCTTGTTGAAATCGTAGGGGGACAATCGAACGAGCCTATGCACGCCTGCCTCGGCTTGAAGGTAGCCGTAAGCCGAAGCACCGGTAACAAGGATTGTCGCGCCTTTGATGCCGGCTTCGTCTCCTGAAGTGAGGTCTACGATTTCGGTCTGATAGCCACGTTGGTCGCACCAACGCAGATACATCCGCATCAACATCCCCGCCCAATCCTGTGCGTCAATCCCACCGGCACCGGAGTGAATGCTGAGGATCGCATTGTTTGCATCGAACTCACCCGTTAGCATGAGGCGGAGTTCCATCTGTTCGAGATGTTGTGTGACGGTGTTCAATCCGTCAGCAATCTCTTTTTGTAAACTCTCATCGTTCTCTTCGGTCGCGAGTTCGAGCAGGGTTTGGATATCTTCAATTTTGAGGGCGAGGTCTTCGTATGCCCCAACCTCATCTCGGAGGGTGGCGATGCGTTGGTTGACTTTTTGAACGCGTTGTGTATTGCTCCAAAAATCAGGGGCAATTGTCGCCTCTTCAAGTTCTGTTAATTCTTTTCGTTTTTCAGCCAGGTCAAAGATAACCTCTGAGTTCTTCGAGGCGGGTCTGCATCTCTTCAACCTGGTTTTTTAAATCTACAAGCATATTGTTCCTCATCAATCACTAAGAATGTCTACGACGCACCCATATTAGGGTTCGACTGCCGAACCCCGCAACGCAAATAAGCGCGCAAAGAATCGGAAACCAATCGCCGTAGCGGGTATAGAGTGTTTGTTTATGTTCCGTAGAAGACAGAAGTGGAACGGCTGCGATGAGAATTTCCTGAGCGGTGTCCGGTGTAATCAAAGGTGTCGTTATCCTACCGAACTTGTCTACGACGCACGTAAATCCACCATTTGCGCAGCGGAACACAGCAATACGATTCTCAACAGCACGGAAAGGGGCCATCGATAGATGCAGTTCGGGGAAAGCCGTCCCTTTGAACCAAGCATCGTTCGTGAAGATTCCCATCACGCTGGCACCCATTTTGACAGGTCTGCGAAATTCATCTGGGAACACCGATTCAAAGCAAATCGAAGCTCCGATCTCTATCTTCCGGGTGTTTGTCTTATTTTTAACGTCAAACACCGGTAAAAGGTTTACTGTTTTTCCATGAGCGAAGGGTTCGAACTGGATAAAATTGGGGATAAAATCCGGCAGGAGGTGGGTCAGAGGCACGTATTCACCAAACGGAACAAGGTGCATTTTTGCATAATCCCCGTGTATCTTTCCATCTGGGGCTATTGACAGGACGCGATTATATATTCGTGTGTCTCTTTTTTCACGATTTTTGGAAAATTGACCTATTGCTACGTCTGTTTCTCCTGTGTTCGCTGTCCCGAGGAGTATCGGAATCTCTGTATCCCGAAGCATCTGCGAGAATCTTCTGTAATAGGTGGGCCACTCACCTGTCAATGCTCTGCTGCGTGTTGCAGTTTCGGGCCACACAATTAACTCGGGACCTTCTCTGCTGGCTTTATGCGTCAACTCGATATAACGTTGCTGAATCTTTGGGAACTGACGGAGATCCCATTTCTGAAGTTGTGAGATGTTGCCAGGGATGAGCGCAATTTTTAAGGTCTCGACGTTTGTTCTCGGTGTCCCGTTTGGACGCTGCGCTAAGGGGTCAGCCTTTTGGAGTTGGAGGATTCCGTAACCGAAACACAGGAGCGTCAGGATCAATGATAGGACGACAGCACGAAGTTCTTGTTGCCATTGATGACGGTTACAAAGCAAAGTCGCGAGACTCGCATTGAAGAGCACAATGACGAAACTGATACCGTGTACACCAACGAGCGAGGCTATCTGTATTCCCGGTAGATTGTTCCATTGCGAATACCCGATGCTTCCCCATGGAAACCCTGTTATTACCCAACTTCGCATCCATTCTAATGCTGTCCAGATACATGCGGCGGACAGAGCAAATAGGATGCTGGAACGTCTCGGCACAAAACGCATCAACACTGCGAAAACAGCAAAATAGAGTGCCGTGTATCCCACTAATAGCAGGTACCCTGCCAGTGTCGCAAAGATATTCGCATACGGGTAGAGCAGAAGAATAGCAGGGAGCAGTCCTGCGAAAAACAGGAAACCGGTTAGGTAGCCGATCCAAAAAGCGGATTTCCAGCCTGTTGCGCGCGTCACGGCAATAAAAAATGGCACCATCGCGACCCAAGCCAACGGAAAAAGATTTAAATTTGGAAAACTGAGGAACAGCAACAGTGCTGAAAGCACCGCCAGTATTTTAATTTTACCTTGCGGAGAAACAATGCGAATTTGGATCATTGATGTGATTTCCTTAAACCCGCCCTCCACTACGTTACGGGCTTACGGTTTGGTTTTATTTTTCGTGCTGCAACCTAAAGACGATAGCCTGCAACAATACGCAGAAATACGCAGAAATACGCAGAAATGCCCAAGCAAAGACCCCTATCAAAAACCCCAAGCAAAAACACGCAGGCGGATATGAGAAAAAACCTTCCATGAACAAATGACTTCGTTTAACGCCTGGCAAATAATTAAAAATATTAAAAAAGGTCTGTTTTCAACAGGTGTGAGACTTTGATGAACACAATTCGCTCAGTGTCCCCTTCGACATCACGGTTGTCGTTGTAGACGATAAACAGATTACTTTCGGGACGATACTCATAGGCGAAGAGTGCGAAAACGCGGCGTTCTTTTTCTAAGGTGAATTCCGCACTGGTTCTGGCGTACATACGCTGCGCAAACTGATAGTTCACAACAAAGCGACGCGTCCATTCGGAAAGTTCCCACGCTGTTCCATCGGGGTGTTTCTCGTGGAGTCGCTGCAAAATGAACTCGAAACTGAGTTTGGCAGTCGGACGAATTGTGATTTCGGGGCGGATAAAGAAAATGTTTTTATCATTACGTAGACCGAAGTTACCGGTGTTTCGGATTTGCACATATTTCGGTGGAAACCACCCCACGAAGAAACGAGCAGTCCTGTCCTCATACAATTGATTGTCGTCATCGTCAATGTGATTGTACCATTCAGGTCCAAGGAGGAAAAAAAAGTCTTTAACGCCGAGGAGTCCACTAAAACCCGCCCTGTGATTTGTCAGTTCGCCAGCGTGATTCGTGAGCCGTTCATATTCGACTTCACCGCGAAGCCTTTCAAGGGTTCCTTTGTACTGTTTATTATAGCGACTTCTGATAACCACGCCACGTCTATCCACGCGGGGGACGAACCCTGTTTCAGGGTTAAAGTATTCCCCAATATCTGCGTAGATCGCATCGAGTGAAAATACATTTGTCCGTCGGGAGAGTTGAACGAAGACAAGGTCGTCCTCAGTACTCTCTGCTCTGTCCAGCCCACCGGCTTTCCATTCTCTTGCGTATTCCAAGTTAAGACTCGTCGCGGCAGGCAGTTGAATGCGGGCATCAAGTCCTCCTGCTCGATCATAGGTACCACCGCGTTGTTTGTTAACACCTAAAAATCCTATAGATGACGTTTTACCGACCTCGCGTTGCAACCGAAGAACGGAGTAATTGTAGTTCGCAAGCGGCAGTTCACCCGTTTCTATGTCTTGATCAGGGTTTTCCGGTCCCGCGACGGCTCCCACGAAGGCGAGGTTGTACTTACTAAATTTCCCGATAACTTTTCCGCCACCGAGCAGCGCTTCGACTTTTCGGCTGTAAAACAGGTCAAGGGGCATTTGAAAAAGTTCGTTTCCTTCGAGGAAAAACGGGCGTTTTTCAGGAAAACGGAGTGGGATGTCGGTGAGATTCACCAGGTCAGGATCCGCCTCAATTTGCGCAAAATCTGGATTGAGTGTCAAATCAAGCGTAAAATCCCCAATCGGATACCGGATATCTAAACCAGCGTCCGGTTTCAGAGCGGTTGATGTTTCACCATCTGCGGGTTGCAGGAGTTGTGGTCTGAGTGTGCCGTAGGGTTTAAACTTCGTCGGGCGTTTGGTAACCAATCCAGCAATCGGAAGGTCTGTCAATTGTCCAAATTCCGAGACGGCGTATTGACGGTCCCCCAAATCTGCCCAAGTCTGTTCTTCAGCGGGGGATTCGTCGTTTCGCCAGAAGTTGATGCCCCATGTTGCTATTTCTGTCCCTTTTGAAAATCGGAGTTCAGCGAACGGAATAGCGAATTCTGCGGTCCAGCTGTCCGTTCCTATTGCGGCTTGACCTTGCCAGTCACAATCCCATGAGATGGCAGTACCGATCCTGGACTGACCTGTGCGTCTGTTCGCGCCTTCGTTAATCAGACGTCTATCGGTTTGTGTGCCGAGTGGGTTTAAGGCGAACGCATAACAGTTTCTGCCATCAAGGAAGGTATCGATGAGAACTTCGACGTGATCATCGGAGAAAAAGAAAGAGTCGCGCCGCGTCAGATTCGCTGCGAGCTTGTTCATGTCGGTCTTAAAACATTCAAAGGCAACGTAGAGATTATTGGCATCGTAAGCGAGATAGATAGTCGTTGACTGGGTTGCGGGTTCACCGCGCTGCGGTTCAAATTGAAGCAATTCACCGGTTTTCGCGCTCTTTTGCCAACATACGTCGTCCAATTTTCCATCGATTTTTGGAGGGTTTTCGATGCGTACCGCTTGAATTCCTCGGTTCGTAGCAATTTTCGGGGGGGTATCACCTGTGTCTGCGGGTAATGTCCTAAGTCCCCATAAGCAGAAGGTGAGATAGACCGCTAATGTTAGATACGGGCGGAGTCGCGCCCTAACTGTTCGCATTGTTTTATATTTTTAGAGCCTCCTCTTGATATCAGTCTACTCTATATCTTAGCGTATATCTATTTTTCTGTCAATATGAAAAAGAAAAGGGCAGGTACAGAGACCTGCCCCTATAGGCAAATAGTTTGTAGGTTGCGTTGAGCGCAGTGAAACCCAACGGAATCTGGATAAAGCGAAGTCACTTCAAAATCAGCATTTTTCGGGTAGCCGTGAAATCATCTGCGCTCAATTGGAAAAAATAAACGCCCGAAGCGAGTCTTTCATTCAAATCGTTGCGTCCGTCCCAATAAGCGGCACGTGCTTTGCCAATGTAATAACCTGCTTGCTGGAATCCGAGATCCAAATGCCGGACGAGTTGTCCCGTTGATGAATAGATACGAATTGTAACTTCAGCATCGTTTGCGAGCTGGTACGGCAACCACGTTTCTGGATTGAACGGATTCGGATAGTTGGCAAGCAACTGCGTCTTCTGAGGATGGATATTTGCTAATAGACGCTGGAGCAGCGCGATCGCTGCGCTGAATGCTTGTGCATCCGTTCCGACGTGATTCAGCTCAGAATATAGTAATTTAGGGTTGAATACCATCGACACGTCACCGGCAAGTATCGGTGCGGTAGCAGTCGTGGGATCATCCAGGTTATCAATAACAAGTTGGAGATCGGCGACAGTGATACGACCATCTCTATTGACATCCGCGCGTGGGAGCGTAGATGGATCTACACCGATATTTTCAGCTACAAGGAGAAGATCCGTTTTATTGATGCTCCCGTCTTCGTTGACATCCCAAGCGGGAATAACTTCAACGGTGTCGGCACCCTTAGGATCGCTCGTAGGGAGTGCCTTCAAATAAATTTCACCATCTAAATCAGGAATGATGTGCCAGCGTTTATTTTCAACGCGGCTGGCGACCCCAGAGACTTTCTCTGGGAGTTGGATATTCCGTGATTTTCCACTGCGATTGTAGACTGCCCAGCCGTTGGTGAACTCTCTGATAAAGATCCCTTTCTGGTTACGATAGAGTTGTGCCTTCTCTCCAATAGGTTGCCCAAGGTCAGCATCATAGAAATCATACCAATAATGGTCGTGATGATGATTGTGTTCTATACCTTGATCATGTTTTTCTTTGTGTGTTATCTCAAAAACACGCCAATCATGTTCATGGATGGGGTGTCTAATTCCTGTGATGTAAAGTACATAACCGTCAGAGTGCGTGAGACTCATTGTCGTAAAGGCACGCATCCATCGGAGGTTCGTTGGACTGTCAGGGACTTGGGTTTTAACGCCCCATCCTTCAAGACAATTGACCCGAGGCGACTGAAGGTGTTCTTCTGCCCACAGTAAAGTATCTTCAATCTCACGCAGTCCAGCGTATGTATAGCCACCTTCATAGTCACGCACCGTTTCCATGAAAAGTCCGTTAATGTAAGGAGCGGCTCTCATCGGTTTGTGGCGATTTGGATTCACCAGTATCAGAAAATCATCTCCGACTTCAGCGCGAATGCGTTGTAGAATGATAGTCCGCGCCCGTTGTTCCGCTTCGTATGTTCGATGCCCCTCAAGGATGTACCAATCCTCACTCCATAAATCAAAGAAAATTCCATCGTATAATCCACACTGAGAAACCGCAATCGCTTGTTGAACAATAATGTCCTGCCCGTCAGGATGTGTAAAGTCTATTAAAAAAGAAGGGTACTCGTACTCGTCAACCTCGTCACTCATGGGAACTATATTTCCCGCTTCGTCTCTTATCCAAGGAAAATTGTCATCATACATAGCCTTATAAAAAGGCGAATTGGGATCTGCTGCCTGCATAGGCAAGTCAAGGATAAAAATCATATTCGGATTCATTTCGAGCAGTGCCTCACGTCGTTTTCTTGCGTCGTTGAGATTACCCGCTAACTGAAGACCGTCGTTTGTTTTTTGGAAACGCAACCCAAATTCGGGGCTCCAAATGAGATCATGATGGGCTAATTGGGCTTCATACGATAATGTAGGCCGGTTTAATATGTCATTCCATGCGTTGACGACAGATGGAAAATTCCGATTTTGGAGGCGTTCTTGAATTGGACGGCCTGGGAATACACAAAAATCGTCATATTCAAAATGCGTCAAAGATAGGGCATCCAGTGGACTGTAATCTGTGATTGGGTTGTTTTGAATCTGTAATTTTTCGAGCAGTGTTAGCTTTTTGAGCGGGCGGATGTCTACAATTCGATTGACATGTAAGCCCAAGTTTTTCAGGTTCGTTAAGTTTGCCAGCGGAGAAATATCAACAATTTGATTTCCTTCTAATAGCAAGTCTTTGAGTTTTACAAGATTTGCCAGCGGAGAAATATCAACGATATGATTTTGCCACAGGTGCAACGCTCCCAAATTTATCAGTCCAGCAAGTGGTGCAATATCTGAAATTTCATTACCTCCGAGATAAAGTCCTTCTAAATGGGTTAAGATGGACAATGGAGATATATCTGAAATTGAATTAACTTGGCATGAAAACGACTTGAGGTTCTTCGCATGCTCTAACCCTGTTAGATTTGTTATCTGTTTATCCTCAATGTCTAATCCGACTAACTCTCGCATGTGTAGTTGTATAAGGGGTATCCTATTAGGAATACCAAGTTCCTCTCTCACGGCACTTCGCAAATTCGGATCCGGCATCCATGTCTCGGGATTTTCCTGTGCATAGCCGACAACGGATATGAGGACGAACAAGAACGGGAAGATTTTACAAAATGTTTGTGTTTTCATTGATGTATTCCTTTCAAATGGTTAGACGGATTATTCTTTTAGGAAGATCTCGCCATCTAAATCCGGAACGGTGTGCAAACGTGCCGTGACACCGCTGGCAACTCCTGTTGCGACCTCCGGTAACGCTACACGCTGTGCCTGTCCACTCCGGTTGTAGACCGCCCAACCGTTGTTGAACGCTCGGATGAACAGACCCTCACCATTTTGATGACGTTGTCCTTTCTCTTCTATCGGTTTTCCGAGATCCGCATCCCAGAAGTCATACCAGTAGTGATCGTGGTCATGGGTGTGATCTCTACCGCGTTCATGTTCTGCTTTGTGGGATCTCTCAAAAACCTTCCAATCGTGTTGATGGTTACGGTGTTTAATTCCGGCGATGTAAAGTACATAACCATCAGAATGCGTGAGACCCATCGCCGTAAAGACGCGCATCCAACGACGGTTCGTTCGACTGTCAGGGGCTTCGGTTTCGTCTCCCCACCCTTCGAGACAATTGATCTGTGGTGAACGGAGGTTCTCTTCTGCCCAGTGTAAGGTGCTTTCAATCTCACGCAATCCATTGTATGTGTAGCCACCGTCATGATCACGCTCCATTCCAATAAAAAGTCCATTAATATAAGGTGCTGCCTGCATGGGGTGACTACCATGTGAACCTACGACTATCAGGAAATCATCTCCGACCTCAGCACGGATACGTCTCAGAATCGCTGTCCGCGCCTGCTGCTCCGCTTCAAACGTTCGGTATCCATTTAGAACTGGCGCGTCTTCGTTCCAGCCACCCAAGAAAATGCCATCATACAATCCACATGTTGCCACTGCAATTGCTTGCTGGACAATGATGTCTTGCACATCCGGGTGTGTAAAATCGATTAAGAACGCTGTATACACATCACTGCCTGACACCCTGTTTCCTGCTGCATCCCTGATCCAAGGAAAATCATCTGAATATGTAGTTCTGTAAAAAGGTGAATTCGGATCCGCATCCCTCATCCGAAGCTCAAGAAGGAAAATCTTATGTGGATTTATCTCAAGCAATGCATCCCGCCGACTTCGGGTTTCCACTCGGTTACCCGCTAACTGAAAGCCTTGTGCTGTTCTTTGGAAACGTAACCCAAATTCGGGACTCCAAGATAAATCGTGATGTGCCAATCGGGCTTCGGACGATACTGCAGGCAGGTTTAATATGTCACTCCATGGATTGAAAATGGAAGGAAAACTCCGATTTTGGAGTCGTTCTCGAATGGGAAGTCCTGACGATTCGTCGCAGCTTTCATCATAGTAGAAGTTGGTGAGGGATAACGCCTCAAGTGGTCTATAATCCACAATCGCGTTGTTTTGAATCCGTAATTCTTTCAAGAGTGTTAACTTTTCGAGCGGACGGACATCCGTAATGTAATTACCAATCAGCCACACATCCGTGAGCATCGTTAGATTTGCCAGCGGTGTAATATCTTCAATTTGATTGTGATGAAGGCGAAGGCTCTCCAAACGCGTCAAGTTTGCGAGTGGACGGATATCTGAAATCTGACAACCTGCCATATTCAGCCCTCCCAATTGAACAAGATTTGCCAAGGGTGAAATGTCTGAAATTGGATTGCCTTCAATCCAGGTCCATGTCAAATTAGTTGCGTATTCCAACCCGATGAGACTTGTTATCTGACCGTTTTGAGTCTCTAATCTTGTCAATCGTTTCATGTCCAATTGCGTCAGTGGGACATCCTCTGGGATGCCAAGTGCTTCGCGAACTACGGCACGCAACGCAGGATCGGGCATCCACGCCTCAGGTCCCTCTGAAGATATCAGGACATCAGATGTTGAGATAGCCTCAGATGGTTGTGAGCCTATGCCACGGCTTTGGCTGGAAGTAGCATCGCGCCCTGCTTGATTTCGCACTGCAGGTTTTACGTCGGTCGCAAGAACAGTAGAGGCTTCAATGATTTCGATCGTGGGTTCGGATGCTGCCTCGAAGCTATAGGGTTTCTGAAAACGGACGAGGTATTGATTGCTGACCCCAAGTAGCAATACCACCAAAATCGCGACTGTGCCAAAAGCGAACCATGGAACCAATGGTCTTCCTGTTGACAGCGATAGCGGTTTTATATCCCCGACTTCCTGCAAGATACGTTCCGGGAGGTTTACAGACAATTGGGCACTTCCGAGCATCTTTTGAATCAAGCGGGTCTCATCCTGTTGTAAGCGTTTTCGTGCCCGTTGAAGACGGCTTGTGATCGTGTTGACCGATACCCCTAAAAATTTGCTAATTTCCTTAGTCGTCATTTCACCGAGATAATAGAGCGTTATGACAGTGCGTTCACTCTCTGGGAGTTTGGCAAGCAAGGTCTTTACGACTTCATAGCGGTGTTCCTTGGCTTCTGTCGCTTGTAATTCCGAAACATAACGTGAATAGGACGATCTGTCGGTCTTTTCCACAGGTATCGTCTCCAGTAATTGTATTGCGGATTTATTCTTTCGGAACCAACGAATGCAACACCGATCTGTGATGACATAGAGCCAACCAGAAAATTGTTGGGGATCCTTGAGGGACGGGAGCTTTTTGTATACCTGAAGGAAGACATCTTGCGCGACCTCTTCAGCATAATGAAAATCGCCGATCTTCCGCCACGCCAGAGCGTGAACGCTTTTCTGATGTTTGCGGACTAAAGTCGTGAATGCCTCAGCATCGCCCGACAATATCCTGTGGATAAGTTGAACATCGTCTTCTCTCATAAAATTCTCCGTGATGCATATACAGATTAGGGGTCTTCAATTTTCCATTTTTCACTTGGGAAATGGATACAATGTTAGTTTTGCGCCAGCGGATCAATATGTCTATAGCCGTTAAAGACGCGATTTTGGGGTAGAAAACGTGCATAATCTCAAAAAAATTGTATGTATTACCACTTAATAATCATAAGGTGCCTCGAAAGTCTTTTGAAGAACAATTTTAAATTGTTCGCTTTGCTATTGTAAACCAAATTAAAGCGATTTGCGTTATTGCTCGTGTTGTTATATAATATTAAGTAGCATTGTTATTGAATCAAAAAATGGAGGGACTTCGTGTACTTTTTTAGACGCAAAATCTTCATACCGCTTTTATGTCTTATCATCTTTCTCCCAGTTGTGGCTCTTGCGGGACCCGGCCGGACAGGCGCGCAAATTTTAAACCTTGGTGGTGGCGCGCGGGCAAGGGCACTCGGCGACGCGTTTTCTGCGATGTCAGGCGATGTAACCACATCGCTTTGGAACCCAAGTGGATTGGCAGATATGCCTGAAAGTAAATTCCGTTCTGGCAGGAAAGCGGCGCAAGCTTCAATGTTTTATACAGATTACAGCGCACCTTTCGGAGAAGCCGGGGAAGGATTATACTATACCTTCATCTCTGGCGCGATGCCCCTTGGGGATGTCGGAACTATCGGCGCGACACTCCAGCTGCAGGGACAAGGCACAATCGCGGTAACAACGGATTCACCTGATATTCTCCGTGAAGAAAGTCTCGGCACTAACTTTGCGTTGACCTTCTCTTATGCCGACCGCATTACAGAGTCTTTATCAGCAGGTATCAATGGTAAGATGATTCGGATGGTCCTCGGACGCGAGAGTGGCAGTTCTTACGCCGTTGATTTGGGAATGCAATATCTTTTGCCTTTTGAACCTATTCCTACGACACTCGGTGTCGCGATTCAGAATGTTGGACCGGGCATCTCTTTTATTGATGAAAACCAAGCGGATCCGTTACCTCGGTTTTTGAGGATTGGCACTTCTATGAGTCTTTATCGCGCGAAGTATCACCATATTCGACTCGTTAGTGGTGTCACAGCCTATATCGATAAATTGGCGGAAGATGAACACGAATTAACCGTTGATTTGGATCGACTTAACGCCGAAAGAGAGGAAAAACTCACACAAGCACAATTGCTTTCCGATCGAGGGGTCGGTATCCGAGCATTTGAATGGCGACACCTTCAAAAGAATCTCGGCTTAGAGTATTGGCTCGGTAACTTGCTTGCGATTCGGGTCGGATATAAAATTGAACCCGGCATCAATCTACCGAATCTAACGGATTATTTTACCGGCGGTATCGGTGTGAAGGTGTACTTATTCAACCTTGATTTGAGTTACGGTCCCAGTTTCGGTCCGAATAATCAGCGACTTATTGAGGCAACAGGAATCATTGTGTTTTAAGTCAGCCCAAGAAGGTAAAATTAAAAAATGAAATTTAACCCCGAAATTATCATACTTATGTTAATATTCTCTCTGTTGTCCAATATGGGTCTCGCCGCTGAGAGCCTGCAGGCGCGACCGTTTACGGCTTTCTATCTCGATTCCACACTTGGAAACCGGACGCTTGAGAATCAATCCACTGTCGTTATGGAGGCAACCCAAGAGTTCCAAGCTCAAAAATCTCCAAACGAGGCGTTCCTGTATTCGCTCGTTGTTCCGGGTATGGGACAACTCTACACTGGTGCAAAGCGTGGTTATCTCTACGCCGCTGCAGACATCGTTTTGTTGACAACCTATTTTGTTCTCCGAAACAGGGCTTCAAACACTCGGGAGGACTATCGCGATGTCGTCAGGCAACACGTTACTTTTATCGGTCCAGGTTCTTTCGAGGATTGGGATCCTATAGAGGATTTTGAACACGCTACACAATATGAAACATGGAACCATGTCTACGATTCGGACGAGACACGGGCGCGCACGGGTAAATGGTATTGGAAAGATCTCGATCCAAACTTGAAAAACGAACCTGATTTAAACATTGATTTTGACTCGCGATACCGCTTGGAAGCGTTTGAATTACGGCAGACAGCAAACGACACCTTTCAACGCGCTCGGACAATCTTAGGTATGGCAATCTTAAACCATGTTGTCAGCGCAGTGGAAGCACGGATTTCAACGAAGCGTTTCAATACCCGCTTGCAAAGGGCACTCACACAGACACGACGCAACGGCCTTGAAATAGATTTACAAACAGACATAGCGGCAGGGGCACCGATAGGTGTACTCGTCCTACGGAAAAGGTTTTAAAAAGGAGAATTCTATGCCATTAGAACTATCAGATCTTTTAGAGGCACTCAATTCGGTTACTGCGATTCCTATCGTTCCTTTCGATGGGGACACAATTGATTACACCGGACACGCCAAAAATATTGACTATTTGATGCGCAACAACTATCTTGACGAAGGACGAAAGCGGGTCATTGCCATCGCTGGAACGAGTCTGATCCATCATATCAGCGAAACCGAGCAGCTCCGTCTCATCGACCAAACCGGACGACAAATAGGGGATAACGGCATTCTCATGTCGGGTATTGTCCCGAATCCCATCGGTCAAGCCGGTCAACTCATCGCAGCACAGTCTGAACTTCAGAGACCGCCGGATGTGTATTTGCTCATGCCGCTGACGGGAATCTCCAGTCCAGAGGGTATCTACCAACAGTACATGGAATTCGGTGAGAAGTATGGCACTGCTTATGGCGCGCGGTTTCTCTATTATTTCCGTCAGAAACGCGACTTAGAAGCCGTCATCCGTCTCTTGAACGATTCACCCCATTTCATGGGTGTGAAGATCGGAACAGGTGAAGAGGACGTTGTGCCACTCGTTGAAGGTGTTGGTGACAGCGGAATTGTGATGTGGGGTATTGGGGATAGATGTACCCGTCCTGCCCAATTGGGGACGAAAGGACATACCTCTGGTATTGCGGTCGCCTTTGCGCGTGCCTCTGACGAGATTAACAATGCCCAACGTCGGGGGGATTACGAGACCTCTGCCCGCATTGAAGCCGACATTGCACCACTTGAAGAGATTCGTTTCATGAACGAGCGAGTCTACAACTATTCTGCCGTCGTTGAAGCGATGATTTTAAGCGGTTTTGACGATATTTTCGCGGGAGCAGGGGGTCCATTTAATCCGCGTGTTCCGTCCGAAATTCAGGAGCAACTCCGCGGTGTGGCGCACGACTTAAAGCGGTATCATTAGAGGCAAGTCTCATGTCGTATGATAGTTTAGCACTTCGTCTGGTTGTCCAAGAATTGCGTGAAACCCTTTTGGACGGCACAATTCGACACATTGAACAGGCGAATCCTCACACCTTTTCATTTAAAATCGGTCGCGGTGCTCAGACGCATTGGCTGACGTTATCCGCACATTCGTTGCATGCTCGCGCCCATCTCATCCAGAAACCGCCATCCGGGCAAAAACAATCCTATCTGGCGGATTTTCTCACAACGCATCTCAGACGCGGCACTGTTACGGCGATTGAGCAACTCGGTTGGGATCGGATACTCAAGATAACCGTTCAACCCGTTTCCGATGAACCGATACAGCCGTCCCCTAAAGCCGTTATCGCCGAATTTATGGGAAAGCACAGCAATATTATCCTGATTGACGCAACCGACGACAGGATTTTGGAAAGTCTCAAACGTATTGACGAGACAATGAGTCGGCATCGAGAGATATTGCCCGGTGAAACCTATACGTTGCCCCCGCAGCAGGAGAAGGTAGACCCATTGACGCTGGATGAACCAACGTTTACTGAACTTTTTGGGGGGCGGAAAGAAGTCAGTTGGCGGCAGCTCTTTAACAAGATTGACGGTTTTAGTCCGACACTCGCAAAAGAGGTGGTCGCTCGTGCAGCAGAAACTGGACTTTGGGAGGCCTATCAGCAGGTTATCGACTGTTTTGATGCTGCGCATGCCTCACCGCAACTTCTCGTGGATGGAGATGGCCCGATAGCAGCGTCAGCTATGAGGCTTCATCAGTTCCCGAGTGCTGCCTCTCAAGCGTTTGACACAATGAGCGATGCGTTCGCAGCATACTATGCGGCAGTTACCCTGAAGGAGGCTACCGCCTCGGAACGCCGGACCCTCACGCAAGCGTTGACGAAACAGGAGAAACTCCTTCTACGAAAAGCGGCAGGGCTGCACGCCGATCTGGGACGCGCAGAGAAAGCGGAGACGTATCGCATTCAGGGGGAATTACTGCTCGCGAACCTGCACGCGATCACCCGCGGACAGAAACAGGTAGAATTGCAGAACTATTACAGTCCGGACCTCGAAATGCTGTCGATTCCGCTGAATCCGGAGCAAAGTCCGTCCGATAACGCACAGACCTATTTCAAGAAATACACAAAAGCGAAACGAGGACATTCACGCATCCAGCAACTCATTTCGGACATAGAGGCGGATCAGGAAACACTTCGACTCTACGTCTCCAAATTAGAAACTGCTGATACTTTAGATGCGCTGCAGCGTCTACGTGCGGAGTTCGTCGCGAACGGGTATCTCAAGGCACCACAGCGCGGTAAACAGAAACAGGAGGAAGGTGCCGGTCCTTTCCGAAGGTATACCTCTGTCAACGGCTTCCAGATGTATGTTGGACGGAACAGTCAATCGAATGACCTGCTCTTGCGTCAGATTGCCAAACCGCGCGATATGTGGCTGCATGCCAAGCAGATTCACGGATCGCATGTTATCATCCGCAACCCAGAGAATCGTCAGGACATTCCGATGCCGACGTTGTTACAAGCCGCGCAACTTGCGGCTTACTATAGCAAGGCACATCATGCCAGCAATGTGCCTGTCGATTATACATGGGCGCGATATGTCGTGAAGCGGAAGGGGAACGTCGCTGGGTATGTGCATTACACGCGTGAGAAGACGTTATTTGTTGAGCCTGCCGTGCCTAAGTCGAAGCAATAAAAATCTTGTTTTCTGCGAGTTTTAGGACTATTTAGTTTTCCATTTTTCGCTCCATTTCGATCCGAAGACCCGGTAGGGTCTTTTACCTAACCGCACTGGATCGTTAAAAAAGTTATGAAATCTGGTAATTTCTTAAAACTGAATGCTCCTGTGTGGGGTCGGTTATGATTGAATACAAAGGTTATATCGGTGCTGTTGATTTTGACCCAGAAATTGATCTGTTCCACGGAACGGTAATTAATACCACTGACGTAATCACCTTCTACGGGGCATCTGTAACCGAACTCCGCGCGGAGATGCAAAAATCAATTGAAGGTTATCTTGAATTCTGCACGGAGCAACGGATAACACCAGAAAAGCCTTCCTCAGATAGATCCAACATAACATCGATTTCCTAATAAGAACTAATCCAAGTTGCTATTTAGTAAAGTCTATACGTTTGAACAAGGCTTTTGAATACCTTTTCGCACTCCAGCGGAGTGCTATATCTATAGAAAGGGCGTATGTGACCGACCGCACTCCAGCGGAGTGCTATGTGGATAAAAAGTTAGCAACTTGTGATAAAAAATGGAGAAATTTTGAATGGCTGATTTGAGAAATACTATTGCACACATCCTTGAACACAAACAACACTTAGCTGATGCTAATGAAGCGACCATCCAACAAATTGACGACAAATTTAATGCTTTGGAGCAACGCTTTGATAGCCTTGAAAAGAATTTCGACCGTCAAAACACCCTCATCATCGCTTGTATTGCCATCCCACTGGCACTCATCACACTCATGATCGCATGGCGGCACCTCAAGGATGCCTCACTCCAAAAACAGATTGATACGCTCTCAGAAATCATTGAATCCCAGAAACAACAGTTAACAGACGGATCGCCGCAACCTTAAGCGTTTACGAATCCTATCCGCGAGTGTGAACCGATGGGAGCGTGGAAACCGCTCAATGTGTCCCATCAGCCACAAGATTACGTCATAAAGTTTTGGAACCGCTTGAACGGTTGAGGATGCCATGTTTTCGCAGAATGTCAATAAAACTACAATTAATTACCAGTTAAGTTATTTCAGGGTTTTTGGCGCATCCCACCCGCGTAGCAGGTGGGAATAAGAGGTAAATTCACTAAGGGTTAAGTAGTTACTTGACAGACATCGTACAACGAAATCCGAAACTGTAGTGCGAGAACGTAGGCCTATTGAGGCTGCGAAAGGCGACCCGCAAGCGATGTGCTGGAGAGATACTGGAGCCACCACGCCAGACGCGGTGAGACTTTACATTTGTATAGTCATTTACTATTAATCCTATGTTCGCTATCGTATTCACATCTGATAGCGGGTTACGACCCGGAGATGTGAAATAGAAATTCGCATCATACGCATCCAGACACCATTCGGACACGTTGCCACTCATATCATACAAACCATAACCGTTCTTTGAATAACTCCCAACTTCCCGCGTACCACCCACATTATTGTCGTAGTTCGCACGATCACTGGAGATCATGTTCCCCCACGGATACTTTAACCCTGACTTACCACCCCGCGCAGCTTTTTCCCATTCCGCCTCCGTTGGTAAACGTTTCCCTACCCATTTCGAGTAGGCTACCGCCGCATACCAACTCACATACGTCACTGGATGGTTCGCTTTACCTGTCGGATAGTTATTGCCCGTCCAGTGTTTCAGGTAACTGCCATCGTGGAACGCCTTCGGAATGCGCGACTTTTGCCACTGCGGATTCGCAAGCACAAACTTTTTGTAATCCAGATTCGTCACTTCATACGCGTCCATATAGAACGCATCTACGTGAACCGTGTGGACGGGTTGTTCGTCATTACCTGCCTCGGCATCCTCGCTTCCCATCTCAAATTCGCCAGCGGGGATTAGCACCATCCCTGCAGGGGGAGTGGGTTGCTGCGGCACAGAGGGCGGCTGTGGCACAGCCGGTTGTGTTACAGCGGGCACGGTCACACTCGGAGTCGTCTGCCCAACCGTTTCACCGAGGTGCTGTGCTACCAGCACAAGGTCTAACACGTTCACCGTCCCATCCCCATTCGTATCCGCACCCGAATCACGACTCCCCAGACGCGTCGCTACACGCGTCAGATCCAATACGTTCACACGACCATCTCCGTTGACATCCCATTTCGGACCCCGACTCTCTACAACACTCCCGTTTCGCACCGACACCGACAGCGCATTCGCATTGCTATCCGAGAGCAGCACGCCTGTTAGACGAAGCGTCGACTTTTTCACGGCAACCACCGAAAACGTCACGCGCGCCAGCGTTCCACTGCTATTCCGTGCCGCACCCGAGACAGAAGTCGCCGCAAGCGTGACCTTACCACCAGAGACCTGCGGGGGTGCGAAAAATGCACCGCTCGGTAGGTAACTCCCATTCGTCCCTGAAACATACCGCAGGGCACTCGTATCGAAATTCACACCCACCTCATAGCCGGCAACGTTTTTACCATTGCTGATCTTCAGACGGATCGTCAGTTGAGAACCGACACCCGGAGAGGCATTCTCTGCAGGGTCTACAGAAACTACGGCTTGTCCGTGGCTGAGCGCGGTTATTCCAAAACAGAGTAGGACAGTGAAGCAGCTGAAAAATAGGTTCGTCTTCAACAAAGTTTTCATGGAGTATCTCCTTTTATTTCACGATGAGCATTCTGCCGGTGGCAGTGAAATCGCCGGCGGTGAGGGTGTAGAAATACAGACCGCTTGCCACGCGTTCACCGAAATCATTTTTACCGTCCCAATAGGCGGCGCGTCCCTTGCGGTGATACACACCCGCAGCTTGATATCCTAAAGTTAACGTCCGAACGAGTTGCCCGTTGGCACCATAGATCGTCAGCGTCACATCCGCAGCCTCTGCTAATTGATATGGGATCCATGTCTCCGGGTTGAACGGATTCGGATAGTTCCCAAGGAGCGAGGTTTGCTCGGCAGGGAGCATCTCCAGGGCATCATCCAGACGGGTGTCACTCCATCTGACAGCTAACGCGGTGGGCGTGGCATCGGAGAGGACGACATCTGTGAGGTGAACCCCAAACGGTTTTAGTGCCAGCACCTCAAAGGTGAGCGTGGCGAGCATTCCATCGCCAGCAGACAGTGGCGTGCCCTTGAGGGCCGCCGCAACGAGGGTGACGCTGTCGGCTTCGGGTAACGGCAGGGCAAACGTCTCCGAGGGGAGGTAGTCGGCGTTGGTCACGGCGACATACCGCAAGGCACTCGCATCATACGCTACTGTGAATTGATAGCCGGCAACGCTCTCGCCACCCGTGATGTCTACGTGCAGTGTGATGTGTTCCCCGACTTCTGGGGTCTCAAGCGTGCCGGGTTGCACAGAGACAACGGCACTCCCGTAGCTCATCGCTGCGAAGCCGAAACAGAGTGTGAGAAGGATCAACGAGAAAACGATTTTCTCGCGAAACGGTTTGAAACATTGGATTGTCATGAGAGACTCCTTTTTATTTTTCTTTTTGCGAATAAACAAACATTTGGCAGAAGCATCATCGGGCGGGGGAACCCCGCCCCTACGGAACTTGGACTTTCCCGTTGGCGGTTTTCAATGCCAAGGGGGTGACGTTGCTATCCGAGAGCAGCACATTGCTGAGCGTTATCGTCGAGGCTTTCGCAGACACCACTTCAAACGTCATTCTCGCCAACGTTCCGCTTGCAGCCCCAGCGGGTCCTGATACCGAGGTAGCGGCGAGATAGACGCTGTTTCGTGTGGTTTGCGGGGGTGCCGCGAACGCACCTGCGGGCAGGTAATCCGCATTCGCAATGCTCACATAGCGGAGTGCCGTCGGGTCGAAACTGACCGTCACCTCGTAAGCCGTCACATCTGCTGCCCCTTTGACGTTAATATTGACCGTCAGTTGCTGCCCGACGGTAGGGGAGGTTACCTGTCTGGGTTCTACAAAGACGGCGGTGCCTGCGGGGAGCGGTGCCACGGGTTCTTCCATAACTGCATCGTCAGCATCCGTCAGGTCGTCAGGGATGTCGGTATTGATGATATGGTCGACTTGGTTGGTCATTTCCTCGGGGCACCCAGTGAAGGCAATGATGAGTCCGCTCATCAACACTATCAACCAGAGGCTAAAATAGTTTTTCATGGGAAGATTTTCCTTGTTTTTTGTAGGGGCAGGCTTTCGGTAAAACCCACCGAGTTGATAGTTTGTCTGAATCTCGGATTTTCGCAGATGACGCAGATTTTTGGAACTCACCAGCATCCGCTTATTCTCCAGTGGGTTTCATCATATTTCAAACTCATGGATGCAATCCAACACAGAATTTCAGGGTGCGAAGATTCGGAGTTATGTCATCCTTGTGATGCAGGAACGTCCTTCTGCGGTTTAGGCTTGCTATCGTAAGCGACGGATTCTTCCCGTAACTTCCACAATCACAGGGAACCCTTCATAAGAGGGAAACTGAAAATAGGCGACCCACCTCCTGGCTCCAGCGGAGCAAAAGGTCTGTAGGATGTTAAGGAGATACAGACCTCGCACAACAAAAACTGCAGTCGCTGCTCGTGACCTGACGCGGTTGGCGACCCGCACGTCTTCTGTATTCCTGAACCAAGAGCCGCGGCGTGGGAAGCTAATGAACATCAGCCTCCCAGCGATCCTATGGTCATATGAGACTATTTTCTTATCAACATCTTCCGCGTCGCAGAGAACTCGCCTGCTTTGAGTGTATAGAAATACACACCACTCGCAACAGACTCCCCCTGCTCGTTCTTGCCATCCCAATATGCAGCGCGATCCTTGTTTTGATACGCGCCCGCAGGGAACTGTCCCAGTTCCAGCGTCCGAACCAGTTTCCCATCTGCTGCATGGATAGATACCGTGACCTCGGCAGGTTTTGCGAGTTGATACGGTATCCATGTCTCCGGGTTGAACGGGTTTGGATAGTTGGCAAACAACGCCGTCTCTTCCGGTGGATTTGCCTGTTGCAAAACGACTGTCAGGAGTTGTTCCAATGTAGCAATTCCATCGGCATCGATCCCTTGTGTTTTCGCGTCCTGGATCCACTGCTGCACTTCTTGTGCGGTAAAGGGGACGGTTGGCTCCTCTTGCGCAATAGTAGGTGCGGCGAAAGCTGGATTCACTGCCTTCGCAACCTCAGTGAGATCTTTGACATCCACCCGATTGTCGTTGTTAACATCGGTAGAGCGATCCCCGGTTTTACCGTAGTCTCTTGCAACTGCAATGAGGTCATTTATATCAACCTTCCCGTCTTTATTAGCATCCAGGCGATTGGCCGTAACCAACTTATAGATTCCGACCACGGAACCTCGGTATTTTACCGCAAAGAGCTGACCATTCGGATGAAAGGCGAAGGGATCAGAACTACCTATTACAGTTTGTATATGCCGTGCAGTGCCTGGGTTATATAGTTCTACCCTAGAATTTGTTGCAACGGCGAGTATCTGCTTGGAGGGATGAAACGCCACCTTTGCACCATTCCCACTGGCATCAATGGTGCGTAAATGACGGTGGGAATTGACACTCCAGATGCGGACCTCATCATGAAAATCGTTACTCGCCAGCATTCTACCATCAGGACTAAAGGTCACTGATACGACTCGCGTTTGATGTCCTCGCAGCACTGCATAGTTGATGCCGTTGTTTGAATTCCACAATCGGACTGTCCCATCGTTCCCACCGCTGGCGAGTATACTTCCGTTCGGGCTCCAAGCTACTGCTCGAACACTCCCCGCGTGTTCGCGCAGGGTGCGGAGTAAGCGGCGGGTGCCGTTTTGATGATCCGTATGGAAGATATAGATATCCCCATTTGAACCTGCAGCGGCTAGCCGATCCCCATCAGGCCTATAGGCGAGGTCGTTGATGCTACTGCTTGTGTTGAACGTTTTGAGCGTATAATCGCTCTTTGTATTATAGAGATACACCTTTGAAAACTCCCCACCAATAGCGGCTTCATACCACCCTTTCCGAGCTGCGACTGCTCTGATCCTATCCCTTTGCCCGGAGTCTGTATAATCCGTGCCGTGGAGATACTTGAAGGTGTTCCCATCGTAAACCTGGACATTGTAATCGGTATCATTGTAATGAGTACCGACAATCAACCGGTTACCAGTTATGGAAAAAGCAAGTGCCGAGACGTTCCCCCCAGGGTCCGTGATTGTTTTATGGAGCACCCACTCATCTGCGGCGGGTGTAGGTGTTAGCCATAAAGCGAAGGTAAGTAGAAGTATTACGGGTAAAAGCATTCGTTTTTTCATCGGATTTCTCCTTGTTGTGTGGGCAGGTGATGTGTTTCTGCCCGGGATTGCTTGTCTGAATCGTGGATTTTCACGGAGAGTCCCAGAAGGTCATTCCCTCAAAACGTATGGATGTAAGAGTTATCCTCTTACCTTTATGAGTAGGGAAACCCCTCTTGTAGATGCCCGTCCGCACTTTTTATCAAACCGACGGTTCTTCAGGTGGAAGTTTCGTATAGTTAATAATCATCTGATCAAACAGCATTGAATTCGGGATATGAACAGTGCCTGACTCTGTTCCGTTCGCCTCCTTGAGAATAATGGACATCGGTTTAATTTCAACGACTTCACCCTTGATATCCCCAATCTTAACGCAATCTCCCTTCTCAAAATTTTTGCCCGTCACTATCATTAACCCCCCTACAATCGTTTTGATCGGGGTCTGCAAGGAAAAACCAACAATCGCGGCAGCACCAGCGGCAGCTACACTCAGGATATTAAGAGAAGCAGTCAGACTAATAATACCAAAAAGAAGAATGACGACAACCCAAGTAAAGTGCCATATTTTATTCATAAATTTTGGGTCGAGGTCCAAACCTATAAGATGATCTTTGAGAAGTCTCCCCAAAAGTGATTTGAAAATGATTAAATAGACACTGATAGTAAAGCATGAAGCGATCCTTATAGGTATTGGCGGAGGACCGGAGGATGTTTGGTAGGCATTGAGAGAAATGAACAAACCAACACTCCCAAGACCAAGAATAATGCTAATCCAAACAAGGTACCACACTTTACTCACAGGTGTGCCTTCGGCACCTATCCGCCATTTGATGAACCGGCGTAAAAGTACTTTGAAGAGGAACAAACCCACTACTACGCAAATGCTTGCCAAAAACGGTGAGACCTCTTCGGGATCTACTCCAAAATTTCTTAGGGGATTTAGAATCGACAAACTTTCTTGTTCCATGTTTTCTTCTCCTTATGCACCCAGTTTTCAATATAGTTATGTGTTCAAACGTATAAGCCCTTTGCAGATATGCATTGGTAAGTATGAAACATCAAACAAAAACCCAATGGAACACAAAAAGCCCGCGACGAGACCCTTCGTGCGAGACGAAGGGCGCGCGGGCGCGAAGTATACAGCACAGCAATAACGGCTGATACTCTATTGTGAAAAGCGTTAATTAACGGATGTGAATGGGGGGGGTAACCGTTGTTAACTCTGCGTTAATACGGCGAATTGTTGGTAAACAAGAGACATAGCAGGGCGTAACATCACCACATACCTCATGAATTGGAGGTGTATGGAGAATCGTTTTCGTGATGTTGAAATTCAAACTGCTCTGCATGCTTGTCCCTTTATATTTAATTCTGGGGGTTGAAACACTGCGCGTTGGACATTTTTCCGCGCGGTGAAGTTCAATTGACGAAAATCATAGAAAAAAATGCGAATTTTGTCAACACTTTTTTAAAAATAATTCAAAACGGGAAGGTTTCCCAAAAAATCCGTGTCCTCCGTGTCCTCCGTGACAATCCGTGATTCAGACAATTGACAAAATGTAATTTGGCGAGGTTCGGAGGGAAACACCCAAGCAAAAACACCTCGCCAGCAGCGGGGATAAATGGCTTGGTGAAAAGGGCGAGGTTAGGAAACCTCGCCAGCAGTGGGGATGCCCGTCTCGTGCAGATAGGCAATTACCGAATTTAAAAAATTAATCTTCATGAAACCGCACCTACCGGGCCTGGTTCTTCAAAATCCTCCTAAAGAACGGAAAACTAAAGATCCCTACCAATCTACCAAAATTCATAGACATCAATTCCTAACCCTGTTATACTGTTCCCATAACCCATAAATTAACAGAGGAGAAATTCTTATGAAACTGGTTAAGTGGTTCATTCTGATTGCACTCCTTTGTGTTGTCAGTCTTTTTACGACAGGAATCGCTACAGCATTAGACGAATGGGTCCATGTTGACCTGGAACCCTTCGCCAACTCAAAACTCGTTAAACACCAGTGGTGGACGAAACAGCCTGGAGATAGCACCCTTTCTCGCTTGCCTATCGGTGAGGCTGATGAGTTTGAGGGACCCGACGGAAAGGTAGAGTTCCAAATCATAGACGGTGCGATTGTGCTCTTCGGCACGAATGCCGCGATATGGCCCAAGGCGGTGAACGACATTGTCGTTGGCGGCAAGGCAAAATTTGTCTATTTCTTCCACGCGACCGGATGGGAACAGAATGGTGTCCCAAGCTACAAGTTCGTGATGCACTATCGCACGGGGAAGAAGGAAGAACTTGAAATGATTTCTGGTTTTAACTCCGATGATTGGTGCCACGACGATGCCGCGCTCCAAGACGATAACTCTGTCTGGGGATGGGTGAAGAAAGAAGGTGGACCTTGCGGACACGCAGGGTTGGTTACCACAAAATGGGAAAACCCGCGACCCGATGATTGGATTGAGACCATAGATGCCATCTCTTTGGAATTAGGTTCAGTGCCTGTGATTCCAGCGATTACGTTAGGCGAAGCGACCCTTGCAGTCGATCCAATGGAGAAATTGGCTATCACGTGGGGGAGCCTGAAAAATCCACGTGGACGTTAAAATCACTTAACGCGTAGGCGAGGTTCCTGATACCTCGCCTATTTTTATATCTGCGTGTGCTCCTATAATAAAATTGACTTTATGCCGCGTGTATGCTATAATTATATCAGCGATTCGTAATCGCAACACTTTTGATCGTGTAATATTACAACACTAAAATTGATATAGGAGGAATTCAATGCCAGCAAAGCAAATTATCTTTGATGAAGAAGCGAGGGTGGCACTCAAGCGCGGCGCGGATACACTCGCCGATGCTGTGAAGGTTACCCTTGGGCCCCGTGGCAGAAATGTTGTCATTCAAAAATCTTTCGGGGCACCGCTGGTAACATGCGATGGTGTCACCGTCGCAAAAGAAATTGAACTCCCGGACCCGTATGAAAATATGGGTGCCCAGTTACTCCAATCTATTGCAACCAAAACAAACGAGGTCGCTGGCGACGGAACCACCACTGCTACCCTGCTGGGTCAGGAAATCCTTCATGAAGGGCTCAAGAACGTCACTGCAGGTGCCGACCCGATGCAGTTGAAGATCGGTATAGACAAAGCCGTCGTCGCCGCCGTTGATGCAATTACCGCACAAAGTCGTGCTGTTAATACACATGCGGAGATTTTACAGGTAGCCTCAATCGCAGCCAATGATCCTGCAAACGACAGTAATATCGGTGCTACCGTCGCTGAAGCGCTTGAGAGGGTTGGAAACGACGGTGCGATCACGATTGAGGAAGGCAAAACGTCAGAGACGACTGTTGATATTGTTGAAGGTATGCAGTTTGATCGCGGTTTCCTCTCACCCAATTTTGTGACCGACCTGGAGGCACAGGTGGTCGAATTTGAGAATCCTTTTATTCTCATCAATACCGAGAAAATTTCCACAGTGGCGGATCTTGTGCCGATTATGGAAAAGACGATGCAACTCGGCAGACCCTTGTTTATTATCGCTGAGGATGTTGAAGGCGAAGCCCTCTCTACATTGGTGGTGAATAAACTTCGGGCGAATCTTCAAGTTGCCGCCGTTAAAGCCCCCGGTTTCGGTGATCGACGTAAAGAGATGTTAGAAGACATCGCTATCCTGACGGGTGGGCAAGTTATCTCTGAAGAGACGGGTATCCGTTTAGAAAACATTGTTGTGGGCATGCTCGGAACGGCTCGACGCGTTGTCGTTGACAAGGATAACACCACAATCGTTGGCGGTAGTGGTGCCAAAGAAGCCGTTGAAGGAAGAGTCGCACAGATTCGGACGCAAATCGAAGAAACGACTTCTGAGTATGACCAAGAGAAGTTGGAAGAACGACTTGCGAAACTCGCAGGTGGCGTTGCTGTTGTCAATGTTGGCGCTGCGACGGAAGTCGAGATGAAGGAGAAGAAGGCTCGGTTTGAAGATGCTCTTGCCGCAACGCGTGCCGCAGTTGAAGAAGGCATCGTCCCTGGGGGTGGCACGTCGCTTTTACGAGCCGCAGCGTCCCTGAGTGGGGTGGAACTTGACGGAGATCAAGAAACAGGACTCAATATCATCCGCCGCAGTTTGCTATCACCTGTGCGTGCTATCGCTGAGAACGCAGGTATGGAAGGTTCGGTCGTTGTTGCCAAGCTACAGGAAGGTGAAGGGAATTACGGTTTCAATGCCGCGACATCTGAGTATGGGGATATGCTTGAAGAAGGCGTTGTTGACCCGACAAAAGTTGTCCGATCCGCGCTGCAGAACGCTTCCAGTATCGCAGGCTTGCTGTTGACGACGGAAACGCTCATTACAGAGATTGAAGAGCCACCAGATGCAGCCGCAGCCGCAGCCGATCCACACGCTGGACATTTCCATTAGACGCATTCATCGTTAGGCGCGCTTCCAAAGCGCGCCTACCTCAAAAAAAATCGTCAATGCCCAAATCCCGCCACTTATCCGCACGGAAAATTAGAAACATAGAGTTCGGTGTTGTATCTATCGCCGAGCCCGTAATGTAATGGAGGGCGGCTCGAATACGGAAATCGTCAATGCCCAAATCCCGTCCCTTATCCGCAAGGAAAATTAGAAATATCTAATACCGTGCCTCCAGCCCGCTATCCCAATCGCAGTCCAGACAAAACATCACCTTCGGTCCTAAGTACTGGATGTTCTTACCACTACACACTGGGCATATTTTTACCGGTTTTTCGGTTTCATCCTTCTCAGCGTGTTGGAGAATGTTCAGATAATACACCTTTAGCACACCCGGATAACGGTGTCCCATCGGACAGCGGATCATATCCGAACTATCATTCTCAAAACGTTCTATTGTTTCGCGAAGGAACGTCAACCGACGGTGGCAGATCGGACAAGGGTTAGGCGTCAATTCCTTCAGAACGACCAAGTCTGTATTTTCTTGTTGGATGGAGACCGGCAAGGCGAGATGATGTGCGAGTTGCAAATGCGATATACCTTGAGACCCAAGTTTTTTGGCGAGTTCGGAAACGAGTTTCGCGTAACTTTGTGGGCTGAGTACCACTTCTGTCGGAATCATCGTTCCGCCTTTTAAGCTGGAGAGCAGTTGATAAATGCGTTCTAAAATGGGCTGCCACCTCCTATACCTTTATACCAGAAAAGAACTATACTGTCCTACCTTCGGTCGATTCAGAAGCTAATGTGCGTTCATTACCGCGCGCGAGCGGTGAAGAGGATACACCCCTTTGGGAACGGTAAGCATCCGCTGGCTGGTTCCGGATCAGAATGAGATCGTCCCCGTCACGTTCAATAATATCGTTCTGCATTAATGTGATTTCAAACTTGCGCATGCTGGTTATGAAGTTAATGGTGACGCGCGCTGATGCCTCCAACTTAATTTGCCAACCGGTTGCCGTTTTCGTCCGAGTGAATCGATCACTAATATCGAGGGACTGCATCTGCGCAGCATTGACGATTATACCGCTTGTTGCCTGTGTTTGTTCTTGGGCTTCAACAGCACTCTCGTTATTGTTTTGGTCCGCCATGTTGCACTTCACCTCTACAAAATTTGAATTGAGCATATTTTAACAAAGAGCGTTCTCTGTTGTCAAACAATTTTTTCTATTGAAGGGGTCTGTGTCTGAGAAAAGCCTGCTTGACAATACGGCGAGGATATGTTAGAATTTATTGTCATAAAACCCCTATGAACAGGATGAAAAAGGAGACGAACGCGAAATGGAGAACCATCCTTACGCCCCGGCGGAAATAGAACCCTATTGGCAAGCCGTGTGGCGAGAAAAAGAAGCATTCAAAGTTCCAAACGATATTGAGACATTGTCAAAGAAACCGAAGTTCTATGTGCTTGGAATGTTCCCTTATACCTCAGGTGCTGGACTTCACGTGGGACACTCAAAAAACTACCTACCTACCGATGTGTTTGCAAATTTCCGGCGAATGCAAGGCTATCACGTGATGCACCCAATGGGCTGGGATGCCTTCGGACTTCCGACAGAACGCACAGCCGTCCGTGAAAACGAACATCCAGCACACATCACACAACGCAATACCGCCACTTTTCGCCATCAGATGCAGAGGTTCGGTTTCTCTTACGACTGGTCACGCGAAATTGATACCTCTCTCCCCGAATATTATAAATGGACGCAATGGATTTTCCTCCGTCTCTATGAAAAAGGGTTGGCGTATCTCGCCAACGTCCCTGTCAATTGGTGCCCAGCGTTAGGCACTGTTCTCTCAAATGAAGAGGTAAAAGATGGAAAATATGTTGAGACGGGAGATCCTGTTGAGCGCCGCCTCATGCGACAATGGATGCTCAGAATTACTGCCTACGCGGATCGGTTGTTGGACGACCTCGACTTATTGGATTGGCCCGAGGGTCTCAAGGAAATGCAACGGCACTGGATCGGCAAGTCAGAAGGGGCAGATATCACCTTTGACATTAAAGACAGCGATCACACGTTCACTGTTTTCACGACGCGCCCGGATACGCTCTTTGGTGCAACCTACTGCGTCCTTGCCCCCGAACATCCGCTCGTCTCCGAGATAACGCACCCCGATGCCGCTTCAGCAGTTAACGCTTATGTTAAGGAAGCGGTTAACAAATCCGATCTTCAACGGACAGACCTCGCCACGGAGAAGACAGGCGTCTTTACGGGTGCCTATGCGATCAACCCTTGCAACAACGCGCCTGTTCCGATCTGGGTTGCGGATTACGTTTTGATGACTTATGGCACGGGTGCCATCATGGCTGTTCCCGGACACGATGAACGCGACCATGAATTCGCCACAACTTTCGGTATTTCCATCGTTGAGGTCATCAAGGGCGGTGAAAAACCGATTGAAGAGGAGGCTTTTGAGGGGAATGGTGTTTGCGTCAATTCCGGTTTCCTAAACGGGTTACAGGTTACTGAGGCGAAAGAGAAGATGATTGCATGGCTTGAAAGTGAGAACAGAGGGGCGCGCCAAGTTCAATACCGTTTACGAGATTGGCTCTTCTCACGGCAACGCTATTGGGGCGAACCGTTTCCACTCGCGCATCTTGCGGACGGGACCATTGTGCAACTGCCCGATGAGCAACTGCCTTTAAAACTTCCGCCTATTGATGCGTATAAGCCGACAGAGGATGGCAAACCGCCACTGGCTCGCGCCGGCTCCGAATGGTTGAATGTGACACTCCCTGACGGACAAACCGCGATACGTGAAACGAATATCATGCCGCAATGGGCAGGTTCTTGCTGGTATTACCTACGGTTCCTCGATGCACACAACGCTGAGTCACCTTTTGATACTGAACTTGAACGCTACTGGATGCCTGTTGATCTTTACTTGGGCGGTGCAGAACACGCTGTGTTACATCTGCTCTATGCACGTTTCTGGCATAAGGTTCTTTACGATTGTGGATTGGTTTCCACGAAAGAACCGTTCCAAGGTTTGGTGAATCAAGGGACAATTCTTGCGCAGTCGTATCAGGACGATGCAGGCAAGTATTACTATCCACACGAAGTTGAGCAGAACAATGGGGAATCTGTAGCGAAAAATTCTGGTGTGCCGCTCAACGTGCAAGTGGAGAAAATGTCTAAATCTCGTTTTAATGTCATTAACTCGGATGATGTTATTGACAATTACGGCGCGGATGCGATACGTCTCTACCTCCTGTTTATCGGACCCGTCACAGCGAGCACCCCGTGGCAAGATGCCGGTGTTGAAGGGGTTTACCGGTTTTTGCAACGTGTCTGGAGACTCGTTATTGATGAGGAGAGCGGTGAACTCAGCGATAAGTTAACCAACGCTGCTGGCACAACGGAATCGGAACTCTGGCGGGAACTCCATAAAACCATCAAACAGGTAACCGAAGACACGGAGTCCATCGACAAGATGAATACGGCGATTAGCCAAATGATGATTTTCGTTAACGCTGCTACACAGACGAAAACGCTACCTACGGAGATATTGAAGGTGTTCCTGCATCTGCTTGCACCTTATGCTCCACATATTACGCAGGAGTTGTGGCATCGTCTCGGTGAAACGGGATTTATTGCGCATTCACAGTGGCCCACACACGATGAAGGCGTGCTCACGACTGCTACGGTGACGATCATTGCGCAAGTCAATGGAAAACTTCGCAACCGGCTTGAACTTCCTGCCGATGCAACCGACAAAGAGATCGAGGCGGCTGCACTCGCAGATGAACGGATTCAACGGTTCATTGAAGGGAAACCGATTCGGAAGGTTATCGTCGTGTCGAACCGTAACCTTATCAATATTGTTGTTTAAACTGAAAGAGATAGGACGTAGGTTGGGTTGAACCACAAGCGAAACCCAACCCTTCACAAGAGGCACCTAAAAGAATAAATATGACAGAAGATTTAGAATTTGAAGGGATCGAAGGAAACGTTTCAATCATTCCATTGGGAGGTTTAGGCGAATTTGGGCTTAACATGATGGTGTATGAGACTGAAAATGACATTATCGTCGTTGACACAGGTTTCATGCTACCGAATGCAGACATGCCCGGTGTCGATCTGATATTACCAGATATCCACTATCTCGTTGAACGACAGGAAAAGATTCGCGGGATCCTTCTCACCCACGGACATGAGGATCATATCGGTGCCTTATTTTACGTTCTACGACAGTTAGATGTGCCAGTCTACGGCACGCAACTGACCCTGGCGATTGCAAGCGGCAGATTACGTGAATACAATGTTCTCAGCAAGGCACAACTCAATACGATTGCCCCTGGCGATACGGTCGAGTTGGGGGATTTTTCAGCCGAATTCATCCATGTTACACACAGTATTCCAGATACCGTCGCAATTGCATTACGCACACCCGTCGGTGTCATCGTTCATACAGGCGATTTCAAGTTTGACATGACCCCCATCGATGGTAAGTTGAGCGACATTCAGACGTTGGCGCGTCTGGGAACAGAGGGGGTCCTTCTGCTCGTTTCCGATAGCACGAACGCAGAGCGACTCGGGCAAACCCCTTCTGAGCGGAGCATCTATGGGGCGATAGACACCATCTTTCAGAAGGCTGAGCAGAAGTTGTTTCTCTGTACCTTTTCTTCGAGTCTACACCGCATCCAGCAATTCATCGACTTGGCAGGTATACATCGGAGGCTTGTGGCTGTCACTGGACGCTCCTTACTCAACAATATCCGCACCGCTACTGAACTGGGTTATCTCAACGTGAATCCGGATTATCTCATTGACGCTCGCGATGTGTCCATGTTTAAACCGCACGAGCTCGTGATTTTAAGCACCGGCAGCCAAGGGGAACCCCGATCCGCTTTATCATTGATGGCACTTGACAACCACCCGTTTTTAAACGTGGAACAGGGGGATACAGTCGTCATTTCTGCAAGGATCATTCCCGGTAACGAAAAGGCTATCGGGAACGTCGTCAATCATCTGCTCAGACGCGGCGCAAAGATATACCATGAACGCAATGCAGACGTTCATGTATCAGGGCATGGCTCAAGCGAGGATCTGAAGTTAATGCTCAATCTTTTACAGCCTAAGTTTTTCATGCCGATGCACGGTGAATATCAAAACCTAATGCGGCATGCCGAACTCGCTGAGTCTGTGGGCATACCGAGCGACAACATTAAAGTCGCTGAAGATGGCGAACTCATTCTACTGACCCCGGAGACGTGTGAAGTCTTTGGACGCGAAGGACGCTCCGGACGCGTCTTTGTTGATGGCAAGCCAGAATTTGAACTTGAGGATATCGTCCTACGCGATCGTATCCAACTCTCCGAAGATGGTATTGTCGTTCCGATCGTTGTGCTGCAGAGCGATGCGGGTGAGGACAAGCTGGAGCCAGCAGCCAACAGTCAGGAACCGGGCGGGCAGCAGTTAGAGGGATCCGTGGTCCATAATGTAATGGAGGGTGGATCTACGGAGAACGACTCTCAAATCTCAACCCATCTGACCGAACCGCAAGGTAAAAGTAAAAAACAGATAGAAATCATCTCGCGAGGGTTTGTCTATATGGATAAGTCTGAAGAGCTGATAGAGGAAGCGAAAGAAATTACCCGGAGCGTCATTGAGAGCCTGAGCGATGAACAGAGGGAGGAAACAGAGGCGGTCCAAGACGAGATCCGGGGCGCGCTCCGCCGGTTCTTCTCGAAACAGATGCAACGGACACCCCTTATCTTTCCCGTCGTCATGCGCGTTTGATAATGGCGGTCGGTTTTCAGTTTTCAGTTAAAAGAAAGGAATAGATTAAATTGAAGTCATTTGTATTTATCGTGGCAATTGCCACCTTGATAGTGGGCGTTTCTGCCTGTGAGCGAGTGTCGAAAATTGTCCAGCCTGTTACGCCTCAGATGGAAGATACAGGTGAGGAGATTTCCATTGGGGTCGTTTTGCCCTTAACAGGGCACTTGGCTGCGGCAGGCGAACTCATGAAACAAGGATTTGACCTGGCTCTCGCTGAAATCAATAATGCCCAATCTGGCAATACGAAATTTATGTTCATCATTGAGGATGACACCAGTACCCCAGAGGGCGCGGTTGACGCTTTCAACAAACTGATTCACCAAGACGGCCTGGCTGTTATTCTCGGACCCGCGTCTTCAAGTGCGACCCAAGCGGCTTTCCCAATCGCCCAAGAAAATCAGGTGGTGGCAATTAGCCCGACATCAGGGGCCCGAGGTCTTAGCGCAATCGGAGATTTCGTTTTTCGGATCCCGCTCACGACAGACGTTGTAGTTCCTAAAGGCGTTCAGGCAACATACGCGAAACTTGGCTATCAGCAAGTGGTTACGCTATATGACGAAACGGATACCTTCTCCACAGATCGAGATAAAGCATTGCAGGAAGCCTTCACTGCGATCGGTGTTGAGGTGCTAACCACGGAGGTCTTTCAGAGCGGTGATACCGATTTCTCTGCGCAGCTAACTCAGATAAAGGCGTTGAACCCAGATGCTATTTTTGTCTCGGCGTTACCACCCGAAAAACCGGGAATACTGATTCAAGCACACGAACTCGGTATATCCGTTCCTGTTATTATGAGTTCGCTAACCAGTGTCGAAGTAGAAGCCGCAGGTGCTGCCGCTGAAGGTGCGATAACTTTTATAGGGTGGCTCCCCACAGATGACACGCCCGGAAACCAAGCCTTTGTTCAGAATTATGGTGCGACTTACGGTATGGAACCAAACGTCTTCGCAACGGCATCGTATGCCGCCGTCTATATTTTAGCCGAGGCGATTCAGAATGCCGAGTCAACCGATGCAATCTCGATCCGGGATGCGTTGGCGAATATCAAAGATTTTGACACAATTTTGGGCAAGTTCTCTTTTAATGCCGACGGAGACGCTGTTTATGCACCGAAGGCACTGATAGTGAAAGATGGGACATTGCAACCTTTTGAGTAACTCATCAGACCTCGATAGGTTCGGAATGTAATACATTGTCCCGCAAGTCCACACGCGACTTGCGCTACGGATTTAGTCTCTCCCCAGACTAAATCCCCTAACCGCACCGAATCAACAAAAGGGATGCAAAACCCATAATTTGCCCATGTAGACGGAGTCCCTTGTGGCTGTCCAATGTTCATTATTTTAGGCTTGACGGAACAATAGCAAACACCTCTAACCAACGAAAAAATCCCAATGATAACCAAAAGCAACTTTAAAGACTTACTCAAAACGTTAGGCTTCACAGAGGAAGAGAACATCTTCCAAAAATCAATTGGTGAAGCCGATCTAAAAGTTGACTTTAGCAAAAAAAGCATAATTTACCCCGAAGATAGAGGGTTAAAAGTCAACGAACGGCAAACCTGCAACTTCTCACAGAATGAGAATTTTGTAGTGTTTGAGTGTGTCCATCGGTTATTGGAAAAAGGCTATAAGCCCGAACATTTAGAACTTGAACCCAGATGGAGAGTCGGGCGCGGGGCAAGTGGCGGACGTGCGGATATATTGGTGAGAGACCAAGAAAATAATCCGTTACTGATTATTGAGTGTAAAACAGCAGGCGATGAATTTGAAAAGGCGTGGGACGAAACCCGTAACAATGGGGGTCAGTTGTTTAGTTATGTCCACCAAGATACCCAAACCCAATACCTCTGTCTCTATGCTTCCAGTTTCTTTGAAAATGAGCTCGATTATGAATACAAACTAATTCCGCACCTTGACAATCCACAGATTTTAGCAGAAGATACAACATTACTCTCCTTTGGAGAGGCTGACAACGCTGAACATCGCTTTTCCGTTTGGCGTGATACCTACAAATTAGAATTCACAGAAGTCGGTATTTTTGAACCTAATATCCAAGCCTACCAAATCGGCAAAGACAATTATACCCTTGCCGAGGATACTAAGCCTATTAGTGCTATTGATAAAGATCGCAAGTACCATGACTTCCGAACCATTTTAAGAAAGCATAACATCGCGAGGCGTGAAAACGCCTTTGAGGTCTTGGTTAATCTGTTTTTGTGCAAACTGGTTGACGAGGAAGAAAACAGAGATAATCTCAAATTTTATTGGAATGGGCCCGCTTCCGACAACTATTTCGATTTTGTCGATAGACTGCAAAACCTCTACCAAAGAGGGATGCGTAAATTCTTGAACGAAGAAATCAGCTACATCAGTCGTGAACAAATTGACGATGCCTTTTGGCCCGTCAAAAATGACCGCAACGCTACGAAGAAACAGATTCAGGAATATTTCACCGAGTTAAAATTTTTCTCTAACTCTGCGTTTTCTTTTTTGGACACCCACAACAAGGATTTATTTGAAAGAAATACCGCGGTCTTGTCAGAGGTCGTGCAAATGTGGCAAGGGTTACGCCTAAAAACAGATGAACAAAACCAGTTCTTGGGCGATATGTTTGAGTTCTTTCTTGATAACGGTATAAAGCAGTCCGAGGGTCAGTTTTTCACGCCGCTGCCTATTTGCAAATTTATTGTTTCCTCCTTGCCACTCGCTGAAAAAATTAGAGAGAATCCTGAACCGCTTAAAGCGATAGATTACGCCTGCGGCTCAGGACATTTTTTGAATGAATACGCCCATCAAATAAAACCTTTGGTTGTGACGCAGAACAAGGATATAAGCGACTACTACAGCCAAATCACCGGTATTGAAAAGGAAGACCGTTTGGCAAAAGTCGCCAAAGTTGCAGCATATATGCACGGTCAAGAGCAAATTAAGGTATTAGACGCTGACGCACTCGCTTCTCACCCTGAAATCTCACCACAAAATTTTGATGTCTTAGTGGCGAATCCGCCCTTTGCAGTGGAAGGCTTTTTACAAACCTTGAGTGATGTGGACAAAGAACTGTATCAACTCATTCAAGCCACAGGTGAAAATAGCAATACCAATAACATCGAATGCTTCTTTTTAGAACGGATTCATCATTTAATGGCTTCCAATGGAGTGGTCGGTGTGATTGTTCCGTCCAGCATCTTATCCAATACAGAAGCGGTTCACAACCGCACGCGTGAGATCCTGTTACAATTTTTTGATATAGTGAGTATCGCTGAACTGGGAAGTGGTGCCTTTGGTAAGACAGGCACCAATACGGTAGTGCTTTTTTTACGACGAAAAACAAAAATTCCAGAAACCGCAGAGCATTACCGCGATAGAGTGGAAAAATTTTTTGAAGGTGATAATGAAGGTGAAATATATCAAGATCACTACCTGATAAAACTCTATTGCGAGCATATTGAAGTTCCTTATGTAGAATATATTAAACTCTTTGCCCAAACCAGTCTTGATCCACTTTCTAACCTATTGGAATATGATATTTTCAAGGATTATCGACAAGCCTTCGATAAAAGCACGGAAATTAAAAACCTAAAAAAATCCACTGTATACAAAAAGAAAAATAAAGCGGAAAAATCTACAGAATTAGAACAACGCTTTATCGCCTACCTACATAAGATAGAAAAAGAAAAACTCTATTACTTTATTCTGGTGCACGATCAAGAAAACAAAGTCCTCATTGTCAATGCCCCGGGCACGAGTAAAGAACGAAAGCAATTTTTAGGTTACGAGTGGAGCAGTGCTAAAGGTCGAGAGGGTATTAAATACGCAGGAGGTGAAACCGTTAACGACATTACCACCCCTCTGTTTGACCCGAGCGATTTAGACAATGACGGGAAAATAAACATGGCAATCAAACGAAATTTTATCAGTAAAACTACTGAATCCCTCCTCGAATACTGCCACTATGCTAAACTCCCTGATATGTTGAATTTTAGTCGCACAGATTTTAACAAGGCAATTAGTCTTAACCCAAAGCGAAAAACTGATATTGAAACGCAATGGCCCTTGGTGAAATTAGGGGAAGTTGTAGAAACTCAATATGGATACACAGCAAAAGCAGGAGATGAGGGAGATATAAGGTATCTAAGAATCACTGACATTACGGAAGATGGGCAATTGAAAAGTACGAACAAGAAATATATTAATCCACCGAAAGAAATTATCAAAGATTATACTCTGAATCCGAATGACATCGTTATTGCACGAAGTGGTAGCACAGGTAGAATGCTGTTGTATAAGGATATAGAAGAGCATTTAATTTTTGCCTCTTATCTGGTTAGGATAAAAGCATCAGAGAAAATACTACCTGAGTATATTTTCGTTTATCATAAAACGACGGATTACTGGCAGCAAGTGGACTTTCTAACAACCGCATTAGCACAACCCAATTTAAATGCTGAGAGCATGAAAGAAATAAAAATTCCGCTCCCTCAGCTCAATGTACAACATCAAATTGTCAATGAATGCAAGGTGGTGGATCAAGAGACTAATCAAGCCCGAGAAGCCATTACTACAGCCAAACAGGAAATTGAGGAAAAGCTGCAGGAGGTTGTAAGTGCTAGTTCTAAAATAAAAAAATTGGGAGATATAGCGGATATTAAAAGTGGTGGCACCCCTTCAAGAAAAAACGATGCTTATTGGGAAAACGGATCGATACCTTGGTTACGCTCGGAAGTTTGTAAGGAGATGCATATTAGTAAAAATATTAGCTATGAATGTATTACCGAAGAAGGATTAAATAATTCCAGTGCAAAGTGGCTTGCCTCGGATACAACTTTAATCGCTTTAGTAGGAGCGACAAAAGGCAAAACCGCTTTTTTGACATTTGAAGCAACTACAAATCAGAATATTGCGGGAATAAAATCTTTATCAGAAAACATACTGGATATTTATATCTTTTATTGTTTGAAATCGCTTTATAATAGAATAACACAGGATTTATCACAATATGACATGCTTAATTTAACAGAAATTAAAAACATCAGAATTCCAGTCCCACTGCTTAATATTCAACAGCAATTTGCAGTAGAAGTTGAGCAATTAGAATCAAAAATCACCGAAGCACAAGTCGTGATTGATAACGCCACTGAGCGTAAAAATGCCATTCTCACAGAGTATTTATAGGTAAAAGATTATGAAAATTTTGTTCCATGAGAACACTGCTGAACTTGATTGTTAGGAGGGATAATATGAATGCCTGGCTACTTACTTGGGAAGGAGTGGTAGACAAGGTCTTGTTGGACGATGATAACAAGATAGTTACCATTCTACCCGGACGTATGGCCCAAAAATCGGTTGAACTTATCGTTGATGTGCTCTACACACGGTGTCTATGGACAGCAAACGATTTACGTTACTTCGCAAATAGGAAAAAAGAGCGAGAAGAGCAATTCAAGGCTGTTTATGGTTTATATCCTCGGATTTTCTATGGTAATGTACCAAATATTTTTATCTACGCCCGGCAGGTAACTGATCTTGTGGTTGAAAAGGATGAGGATCAGAAGCAAGAGCATGTACGTTGGACGGACCCACCATATTTGGTGCAAAATTCGGAAAATAAACTGATTGAAAAAGAACCCGCGACTCCTAAGCAGTTGACAAGATCTCTAATACCAGTCTCAGCGGAGATCTATCCGCGCACAGAGCGAATTAACGAATGAAGCGAATTGAGAAAATTTGTTAGATATGATAAGTTAAATGGCAGAGGTGAAAGAAAACTATGCAAAAAACGATGTATGAAAAAATATGGGAGACGCATCTCGTTCGTGCCTCCGCAGACGAAGTGCCGATCCTCTATATTGACACGCATCTCGTCCATGAAGTCACATCCCCACAAGCGTTTGAGGGATTAAGACTCAACAATAGGAAGGTGCGCCGTCCGGATCTAACGTTCGCCACGATGGATCACAACGTCCCGACCACGGACAGAGCGCTGCCCATCACTGACCTGATTGCGGCGAAGCAGATGGAAACACTGGCGGAAAACTGTAGTGAGTTTGACATTCCGCTTTATGACATCGATAGTCCTGAACAAGGCATTGTGCATGTCATCGGACCCGAACTCGGTATCACGTTGCCTGGCAAGACCATCGTCTGTGGGGACAGCCATACCTCAACACACGGCGCACTCGGCGCACTCGCTTTCGGCATCGGCACGAGCGAGATTGAGCATGTCCTCGCCACGCAATGTCTCCTCCAACAGAAGTCGGAAACCTTTGAGATTCGGATTGATGGCACACTCCCCTACGGCGTGACGGCAAAAGACATCATCCTCTCTATCATCGGACATATCGGTATTGATGGCGGTAACGGTGCCGTTGTTGAATACACAGGCTCCGCTATCCGTGCCCTCAGTATTGAGGAACGGATGACCGTTTGCAATATGTCGATTGAGGCGGGGGCACGTGCGGGTATGATTGCCCCCGATGATACGACATACGAATACATCGCGGGTAAACGGTTCGCACCGAAAGGTGAAGCATTTGACGCTGCGGTTGAAGGATGGAAACAACTTCCCACTGACGAAGGCGCGACCTACGATCGGACGTTGCAACTCGACGCTGCGGAAATCGAACCGCAGGTGACATGGGGCACAAACCCGGGGATGGTGACCGATGTGACAGGACGTGTGCCGGACCCCGCAGACATGGCAACAGTCGACGAAAAGACTGCTACCGAACACGCCTTAGCGTATATGGATCTCAAACCCGGCACACCCATCACAGATATTCCGGTGGATAGAGTGTTTATCGGTAGTTGCACCAACTCCCGTATCAGTGATCTACGTGCTGCCGCAGAAGTCGCGAAGGGTAGGAAAGTCGCGGACACTGTTAGCGCGATGGTCGTTCCCGGTTCACAAGCTGTCAAACGTCAGGCCGAGGCGGAAGGACTTGACGAGATTTTCCGTGCTGCGGGTTTTGAGTGGCGTGAAGCCGGGTGTAGTATGTGTCTCGGGATGAATCCTGATACGCTGATGCCGGGTCAACGCTGCGCCAGCACATCGAACCGGAATTTTGAAGGCAGACAGGGCAAAGGCGGACGCACGCATCTTGTCAGCCCGCAGATGGCGGCTGCGACTGCTGTCACAGGTCACTTCGTTGACATCCGACAGTTTCAATAGATTAAAAAATAAGGAAATAGAAAAAATGGATGCATTCAAAGAACACGTTGGACGTGTTGTCCCACTTGACCGGATTAACGTTGATACCGACCAAATTATCCCGAAACAATTCCTAAAACGGATTGAACGGACGGGCTTCGGTGAATTTCTCTTTAACGATTGGCGTTACTTGGAGAATGGTGATCCGAACCCAGAGTTCGTGCTGAACCTCCCACGCTACGCGGGGGTAAGTATCCTCATTGCAGGCGTGAACTTCGGTTGCGGGAGCTCGCGCGAACACGCGCCGTGGGCACTCCAGCAGTACGGTTTCAAAGCGATTCTCGCGCCCTCATTTGCTGATATTTTCCGCAACAATTGCTACAAGAACGGTATTCTCCCGATAGCCTTGCCTGCGGATGTTATCACATCACTCAGTCAAGAAGCACATGACACTGAGGGCTACCAATTGATGATAGACTTGGAGCAGCAATCGGTGATCTGCGCTGATGGCACCGCCCACACTTTTGAAATCGGCGATTTTGAGAAATATTGCCTGTTGAATGGACTCGATGAAATCGGCTGGACCTTGCAGTATGAAGCCGATATTGCGACGTATGAAAACCGATAGTTTTTTTCCGTGTCCGGGATCTATTGATGCTTATATGTAAGTCAGAAAGAAAATCATGGGATCGAGAGTTTTAGATTTTTGTTCACCAAAAATCTGAACAAACTGGAAAGGTGTGGGTTAACTGTAATTATACTTGAGGATTTCGTTGGGTGAGGAAATTTGATATGGACACAAGTCAATTGATGCAACAACGATCTGACCGGGTTTTTCTCCACACGGAAGATCCGGTTTTGTTTTTTCACAGGAGGAATGAACGATGGCTCACTATTTTTCTGAAGCAAGCCGGACTTTCAGTGAATACTTGCTTTTACCTAATTTAACGACGAAGGAGTGTATCCCTGAAAATGTTGTCCTGAGAACCCCTCTGGTGAAATTTAAAGTGGGGCAACAACCGTCTCTGGAGGTGAATATTCCGTTTGCTTCGGCAGTCATGCAAGCCGTTTCGGACCACAATTTGGCGATTGCACTGGCGAGACAGGGCGGGGTATCCTTTATTTATGGCTCCCAAGGGATTGAAGAGCAGGTAGCGATGGTCCGAGCCGTTAAAAACCACAAAGCAGGTTTCGTCGTCAGTGACTCAAATTTAAAGTGTGATAATACAATAGAAGATGTCGTGAAACTCACTCAAGAAACAGGACACTCGACTATCGCTGTAACCGAAGATGGTTCCCCGTCAGGTGAGCTACTCGGACTCATAACGGATAAGGACTATCGATTGAGTCGAGTGGATTTAAACGCCAAAATCAGAGAATTCATGACACCTTTCTCTCAACTGATTGTTGGGAAAAAAGGAATTACGATTGAGGGTGCCAACGATCTTATATGGGAACGCAAGATAAATTGTCTACCGATTGTTGATGAAAATCGTAAACTGGTCCATTTGGTCTTCAGGAAAGATTACGATGATCACAAGAAGAATCCCCTCGAATCTATAGATTCCCAGAAAAGGCTCGTCGTTGGTGCCGGTATTAATACACGAGATTATAAAGAGAGAGTCCCCGCACTGGTGGAAGCGGGTGTTGATATTATTTGTGTTGATTCTTCTGAAGGGTATACGGAGTGGCAGTCAGACACTATAAAATTCATTAAAGATAAATACAATGGGACTGTGAAAGTGGGCGGTGGGAATGTTGTTCATGGAGATGCATTTATGTATCTGGTGGAAGCCGGTGCTGATTTTATAAAGGTAGGTATCGGTGGCGGTGCTATCTGTATCACAAGGGAACAGAAAGGCATTGGTCGTGGGCAAGCGACTGCCGTCATTGAAGTCGCGCGGCAAAGGGACCTGTATTTGCAGGAAACCGGGGTCTATGTGCCAATTTGCTCGGATGGTGGTATCTTCCAAGATTATCATATCGGTTTGGCACTTGCCATGGGTGCGGATTTCGTGATGATGGGTCGATATTTTGCGAGATTTGATGAAAGTCCAAGTAAGTTGAGAAAATTGGGTATGAGTACGGTGAAGGAATATTGGGGAGAAGGCACAAGACGCGCCTCTAACTGGCAACGCTACCACGAAGGGGGCGGTCCAGAGTTGTTGTTCGAGGAGGGGGCTGATGCTTACGTGCCTTATGCAGGAAAGATGAACGATAATTTGAAAACGACGCTCGCAAAAATCCGGTCGCTCATGTGTAACTGTGGCGCGATATCCCTCCCCGAATTCCGTCAAAAAGCGAGGTTCGTGTTAGTCTCTTCAGCAAGTATCCGAGAAGGCGGCGTTCACGATATTATCCCAAGAACGACGCAAGATGGATGAAAATGAAAACTTTCGACAACAAAATTGCACTTAATCTTGACGGTGATATAGAGGTGACCATCAAAGGTTTCATCGCGCCGATTGTGTCTATGGATCCCAACTTTCATGAAGAATGGGATGCGCTGGCAAATTTGCGCGTTGCTGAACCGGAAAAGGAATATCCTACTTCGGTTTTCCAAGCATTCCTTCCAGATGAGCCTGTCTCGGTTGGGGACTCTTGGCGGATTGATGACCAAGGCGCGCTTGCCTTGCTGAACCAGCTGCAACCTAATACGAATCTGGATATGCACATTAACGCGGGAGATTCCAGCGGTTTATGGGCATGTCTACGCGCTTACAACGATGAATTCGCCGATATTATCTTCCGCATCCATGCGACATTGGCATTAGAGGACGGTTGGTTCACACCCTCTCAGTTTGCCGGACGTTTGGTTATCGATCGCGTCAAAAAGAGTGTAGCCTTTTTCCAGATGCGTGTTCCTGAAGGGACGCTGTTCGATGTTAATTGGAGAAAACAGAAAGACGATCCTAACTATTTTTATACGACCGGTGGTGGCGTTTGTCCGCACATTGAGCTTCTTGCGGAAATGCCAGATGTCACTCAGGAAACCGAGTTCACAACATCAATCGCGCGAGAAGAGGCTGAACGCATACTGATACAACGTTTCTATAAGTCGGAGCAAATTAACTGGGTGCCGTTAGAAGAAGCATCAGAAATATCACAAGCACAACAGAAACCGATCCATACTATTTCGGTCGATGGACCGCTCGCCGACGAAGCCTGCTGAGGGAGCGGCAAAAACTTGAGGGCAGTTGTCCTCTCCAACGAACGAATCATTGAATTTCTGAACGAAAATTTTATCAATACGTGGGTGCGTAATGCCGAACTGAGACGCATGCGTGATTCCCAAGGATTTGAGGGAATGCCGCCCTTGGCACGCACAATCATTACTCACAAATGGCGAAGAGGTCCAGTAGATACATGGGTTATATCTCCCGAACTTGAAGCGATAGGACACGTAGCGCTCAATGATTACCTTGACAACAACCGCCGCGAGGATGGGACTTTGGAGAGTGAGAATTACCTCCTATTTCTCACGGATTCCTTAGAGGCAAAACTCCCCGGATTCGGGAACACTGTTCTCACACCCGAGCAACCCTCACAACGGATATTGGACGTTGTTCGCACCCCAGAATATGGACATCAAGACTACACGGTTGTTGTAATTGATACCACTGCGTTTGAGAGAGGCGGCACGCTCACTATTGATATTGAAGTCGGTGATGAAAAGGCGTATGGGTCCTTTCATCTTCTGGATGCCGATCACAAACTTACCTTTGATCCTTATTACAAACGCCCCGAAGGAATCCTGCTTGAGGCATCGCACGACACAGATTGGTTGGGTCCCAATGAAACGGGACAAATGACACATCGTTTTGAGTGTGGACAGATCTTTAAATTGGTCGCTCTGGGCTGGGCATCTAACGAGAAAGGAAGCATCAACGCCTTTCACGCAAAAATTTCTGTAAGATCGACAGATTCATAACCGATTGCTGACATCCGACAACCGCACAAATCGGTATCCGTTTCCTTTGAGCGCCGTGATGATATGATCCGTCGCCTCAATCGTTCCTGAACGGTTTGCATTCTTATTTTCCGCCTTTCCATCGTGTAGAACGATAATCGAACCGGGGTTTGTCTTTTTCAATACTGTTTCAGTGATCTGATCGGGGTTTTGTGTCGTCCAATCCCAACTCCACACATTGCAACTGATATGTGCGCGATTCCCTTTCGCAAGCACCCACGCCACCGGCAAAAACCGCGTCAACACCGGTGCACGAAACACAATCTCACCCGTAATATTGAACTGTTGAAGCAGATTGTCCGTGCGTTCAATTTCCCGTCGGACATAGAAGGGGGGCAGGAAACCCAGTAGGGGGTGACTGTAGGAGTGATTGCCGATTTGGTGCCCCTCAGCAATAACCCGATTTACCGTTTCGGGATGTCTCTCAATCCGATTTCCGATCATGAAGAATGTGGCTTTGACGTTGTGCTTGGCGAGGACATCAAGTAACCGATCGGTGTAAGGTGGATTCGGTCCATCGTCGTAGGTGAGCGCGACGATCCGTTGGTCTGTGTTCAGACGAACAATATTCTTTCCAAACGGCGGTCTAAAGAACACCCACAGCAGTATCACTACTACAAATGTTCCAACGACAGGGATGATAGGGCTCATTGGAGGCGCGCCCTCATTCTACGTATGACTGGCAAATGCCACCATGGAACGTAAGGGTACGCATGGTGTTCCCAATGATACCCGAAGTGATAACAGCTGATAAACGACCAGAACGTTGAATACGCGTTGCTCTGCGCGCGATGGGAATTATCATATCCATCTTTCGGTAGACGATGGGGTAGATAGGTCCCGAAATAGAACAGTTGCAACGTGCTAAGCAATGCCGGAGCAACCCAAAACAGTATCAGTTTGAAACTCGGGATCCCTAAAACGTATTCCATAATTTGAAATACAATCGCCATACAGATTATCTGCTGCCAACTCAGATATTCTCTCATGAAATGGAAATACCACGCTAAGAAGCCCGTATGCTGTCCATCGTGAAAATCCGGATCCGTATCGCTGGCGGGTGTTTGGTGGTGCTCCGAATGTTTTTTTAACAATTTGCGATATGAAAATAACGCGTATAAGCCAACAGCGATCGCCCCAATTATATTATTGGCTCGTGGATAGGTCGGGCAGACTGATCCATGCATCGCGTCGTGTGCCGTGATAAACAGACCCGTGTAGAGAAACGTCTGACAGAGTATCCCTATAGGTATCAGCACGGTGTTGATAAGCACAACGTCAAGCGTGAATAGGAGTGCGAGACTCAATCCCCACAGCCCGATAATTGTTACCGCAATGAATAAACCTTTGTTCGTTGTATCCATATTTTCAACCCTTCAAAACTACGAGTCCAAAATAAATCAGTTGGGCAAAATAGAAGTGAACCGCGATCCGAGGCAACAGTCGACGAAAGAGCCCAGTGTATAAACCGATTGTGGCAAAGATGAAACTCAATCCGAACCACATCAAATAGTTCCGCAGAGGGATATCGCCGTTCAGCCATGTCCAATAATATAGTTTTACTGCCGCGGGTTCCATAAGGAGGTCGAAACAGACCATTAACAAAGCCACCAAAAACGCTATTTTGAAACCGAAACCTTCTGCTAAAGATTTCGGTGTGATCTTCTGAGCAACAGCGGTCGAGGCGACAAGCATCACAAACCAAGCGGCCCCAATGCTGATAGGGACACCGCCAATTGCGGGTTGTAATGTCTGTCCATATAGGTATGAACCGAAAATCTGTCCTGTTTGAACACCGAGCCACTCAATCCCAAAACTCACGACAACAATTCCGATACTTATGATGGAAAATTTTGGTCGTTCACGCCGTGGATATACCCGCCAGCATTCCCAAAACAGCCATACGCCCAAACCGATCATGATAGGTGAAGCAAGAACTCGCATGACTTCTTGGAACACACCGAGGACATGCCACAATCCACCTGCACCTAAAAGTAGATAGAGTGCCCCTATTTTTAGTTTATTCACTCCTTTAATTTTCCTTGGGGTTAAACACCGTGGACTTGGGGTTTGACGTTCCGTTCTGAAATCCACTTTCCCTTTCATTTCGAGCTACACACTTTGTTCTACATTTTATTACTTTGCCTTAAGTTTTAACAGCACACGGCGTGTGCCTGCTCCTATGAAATCTGCCGCCCCTTCCACTGCAGACGACCGTTTCTAATTTGGTAGAATGAATTGATACCAATCAACAAGGTCAATAGAACACCAAATGGATGTAAGATTATGCTTGTGAAGAAGGGATGTCTATATTTGAGTGCCAGCACTGTCCGTATAACGATGTTCACGACGATAGCACCGATTGCGGGTTCTCTCAGTGGCGCAAACCAGACAGCGATGTAGGGTAAAACACATATTGTAAACAGACTGAAGACTAAACTAAAAAACGGTATCGTCTTGTAGCCGACCAGTCCAAAAAGATTTTTGGAAAATCCGTTCCACACCTCGCTGAACGAATGATACATCCTGCAAGATACCCCGCGCGTTCCCGCGGATGTCAGGATTTTGATACCTCTCTTTTTCGCCAATCGGCTGAGTTCAACGTCCTCAACAATCTGATTTGCCACCGCTTGATGCCCACCAACCCGTTGATATGCCTCACGGGTGAATGCGATCCAGAGACCGCTCGCGGCAGCAAGCGACGGAAAACGACTGAAGTAGGTGAGCCATAACGGCAGTCCTGCGTAAACGAACATGTCAATCACCGGCACGACGAGTTTTTCTCCCAGAGTTACCGTCACTTTCTCTGGAAACGCCGAGAAAAATCCAAGTTCTAACTTCTGCATGTAAGCAACAGTGTTCGCAATCGCGTCCGGTGCCGGACGGTTATCCGCATCGGTGAAAATGAGTATCTCTCCATCGGCATGTTGGCTCAATTGATGGCACGCCCAGTTTTTTCCATTCCACCCTGCTGGCAACGGTTTACCATGAATTGACTGAACTTCAGGATGCTGTTCGCCGAATTTTTCGATAATCGCACTCGTGCGATCCGTCGATTGATCGTCGAGCACGTAAATCTTGAAGTTATTGTAGTTTTGAGACAGGAATCCTGTGATGCAAGCACCGACGTTGGTTTCTTCGTTGCGTGCTGGGATCAATACCGAAACGCGTGGAGAATTTTGTAGACCGACCGATTTTTTCAGCATCGGCGCGGTCACAGCATTAAACAGTGTGACTGTTAGAATCATCGTCAATAGAACTATCGAAATGAGCATTAGGATAAACAAGGCAATACCAACCTTTCAACCCAGCAGATTTTGCCCTTTTTCTTCATGAAGAATCCGCAAGGCGAGCTCATCTAACAACGCTGTTTCAGTCTGTTCGAGCCAATCCATTCCTTGAAACGTTCCTGCCTCAAATGAATGAACAGCACCCAACAGAAGGAATGCACTGGGACGTTTTTCTCCGAGGAACTCAGTGCGAATTGCCAAGGGTAACACAGTGAGGGGGTTCCCGTATTTCTGTAAAATCCATTCAACACCGCGTTTGTAACCGAGAGGTCGCGTATGCCATGGTACCAGTTGCCCCTGTGGAAAAACGGAAATAAGGGGTGTCCCTTGATTCAGTAATTCCACGGTATATTCAAGGGATTCAATAATACTACGTCGACGCTCCGGTTCGATTGAATAAGCCCCTATTTTCGCGAAGAATTTGTGCTTCGATAGCTGCTTTTCTAACATCATCAGATAGGCGGTCCGACGAAAGGTTCTTTTGTTCAGCAGATAAACGAAGAATCCATCCCACCATGTACTGTGGTTTGGTAATAGTAGCACCGGTAGATCGTCAGGTATTTTCGGATGTGTTCCTAACAACTGAATCTCGTGAAAATGCCGTTTGAACAACCCTGTCAGATATGGTTGAAAGATGATGTCCGCCCAAAGACGGTGCTGTGCCCGAATCATTTGTTAATTATCCCGGAGTGGACTGGAAATAGTTTCGCCTGTGCGGATAGAAATTTTGCCCGAAGTCCCTCGTGTAGCAGAATCCTGATTTTCTGGGTTGATGGCACAAAGACTCGACTTATAAATGGATCGTAGTTGTGATCTTCAATCTTTCTTAAGATCCCGCGGTAAATTTTAGCAGCCGAATAGATCGCATACTGAGATTCTGTTTCGAGTAAAGAGATACCGGGCATGGCTTCGGTGTAATAGCGATCTGCTCGTTCAACTTGAAATTGCATCAATTCTTTCAAGTGAGGTGTTATTTTTTCCTCTAAAATGTCTTGCTCCAATACACCGAATCTCACCAAATCTTTTTCTGGTAGATAGATGCGTCCCATATCTTTATCCTCCTTGATGTCCCGCAGGATATTGGTGAGTTGCATGGCAATGCCGAGTTGCTTGGCATACCCAAAGGCACGTTCGTCCTTATAGCCGAGGACGTATGTCATCATCAGCCCAACGACAGCAGCGACCCGATAACAGAATAGAGAGAGTTCGTCGAACGTTTTATATCGCGTTTGCTGAACATCCATGGCAACCCCCTTGAGCAAATCGAGCGGATATTCAATAGGGATACTGTATGCCTTGGCAACGAGGATGAACGCACGAATAATTGGATGTTGAGACTCACCTGTATTGTAAGCAACCTGTAACTCTTCTGTCAAGAGTTGTATCTCTCTAATGATTTCTGTTTCGGTGCGTTGACGTGGCGTATCAATCAGATTGTCGCAGTGTCGGCAGAAACCGTATAATGCGTAAGTCGCCCAACGCTGCTCTTTAGGCAGCATCTTTGCTGAGAAGTAGAAACTTTTTGAATAGTAGGCGGTTATCCTACGAGCATACTCAAAGGCAACCCGATTCTCTTCTGCTTTCCACAACTTTTTCATGATGAACCCTCCTCAATCAAATCTTTAATGACAAGTTTAATCGTCGTTTCTGCTGTCAGCAGGACACCCGGGACACCTGCACCGGGATGCGTGTTTGCGCCAACAAAGTAGAGTTTCTGTATATCTTCACTTCGGTTATGCGGTCGAAAATACGCTGTCTGTGTCAGTTTTGGTTCAACCCCCCATGCGCTGCCGAGATGGTTGTTGCGTTGCCTTTTGAAATCTGAAGGCGTAAACGTTTCAAGCACTTCAATTGAACGCCTTAGGTCTGTCAGTCCAAAATCATTTTCCAAGAACGTCAACACTTTGTCCGTATATGTCTCCTTCGTCTTTGCCCAGTTGACACTGCTCTCCAAATTCGGTACTGGAATCAGGACATACATGCTCTCACAGCCTTCCGGTGCCATTGACGGATCGGTTTGCGATGGAATATGGAGGTACATTGAAAAATCATTCGGAAGTACTTTATTGTCAAAAATATCGGTTACCAACTCCTTGTATCTTTCGGATAGAATAAGGGTGTGGTGCTTCAGTTGCGGATATTTCTTACGGACACCAAGATAGAGCAGGAAGGCACTCATCGAATATTGGGTCTTTCTGAGTTTCTTGTTGGACCATTTCCGACGATGCTCGGGCTTGATGAGTTTTCCGTAAGTATGTACCAGATCGGCATTTGAAATAACACCATCTGCTGCGTAAAATTTTTCGTTTGCAATAACACCCTTTGCGCACTGATTTTCAACAACAATCTGTTCAACTTCTGCTTTGGTTTCGACGATGCCACCGAGTTTTTTAAATACATTTTCTAATGCCTGAACAAATTTGTACATACCTCCTTTGCAGAACCAGACGCCTCCAGTTTTTTCAAGATACGGGATCATCAGATAGACAGCAGGCGCTCGGAACGGGTTGCCGCCTATGAACAATGGGTGAAATGAAAAGGTGAAACGGTGACGCGGATCCTCAAAATACTTCTTAATGAAGTCGTAAGCGGGCCTCAACGCTTGAAGTCGTAAAGCACGCGGTAGAAAACCGAGCATCGTTGACAAATCAAATGCGGTCGCGCCTAACCCGTCCGTGATGACAGCATTATAGAGTTGACAAGTATGCGCCATAAACGCGTCGTAATTGTTAGCATCTTTTACGTTGAACCGCGTCATTTGTTGTTTCATCTGTATGCCGTCATCTGTATAGTCGAGGAACGAACCATCATGAAAGTAGAGGCGATAGAATGGGTCAAGTTTCACCAAATCGAGGTAATCTTCCATCCGCGCATTAGCACACGCAAACACACGCTGAATTAGATCGGGCGCGGTGATGATCGAGGGACCCATATCGAAAGTGTAGCCTCCCTTAATGAGTTGATAGGCATGTCCCCCAACTTTCGCGTTCTTCTCCAGAAGCGTGACTTGCATGCCTTTCGCTTGTAGTCGAATCGCTGCTGCGAGACCTCCGAATCCTGAACCGATGATGACAATTTTCCGCTTCATATTTTTAATTATTCCTTACGGAGGAACGACGATATTTGTAAAAAATTAAAAACTGTTTTCTGCAATCAGCGTTGCCGCCATTTTTCCAGACAATATTACCAGCGGGATTCCGCCCCCTGGATGCACTGAACCGCCTGCAAAGTAAAGCCCCTCAAGGAGACGGCTTCGATTCGGTAGACGCCTGAATGCAGTGGTTTTGCTATTTGACGATACACCGTAGATACTGCCTTGATTGCTGGCGTAAAGTTCAGAGAAATCCTCTGGTGTGTAGATATGTTCCACCTCAATCTGATCTGCGATGTCGAAACCGAGCTGTTTTAATCTATCTAACACAACCCTCCGCATCCGAATTGTTTCCTGCTCCCACATCTGTCCAGGGACCAAATACGGCATGTTCAACAACACAAACCAATTTTCGCCATCAGTTGGCGCGTGCGCCGCGTCCGCTTTGCTGGTGATGGCAATGTAGATAGTCGGTTCATCGGGCACTTGCCGATCTCTGAAAATCTGTTTGAACTCAGTGCTATAGTCGCTGGAAAAGATAATATTGTGGTGTGCTAAAGTTGGATGCTTTGCCCTAACACCCCACAGGAATACCATGCCGGACAATGACGGCTCCAATTGATTTAGTTTTTCGTGTTGATGCTGAAGTCCATCAATCAATTCGTGATATGCAACGACAGCATCCGCGCCACATAACACGTAATCGGCATCAAATCTTTCTCCATTGACCTGCACCCCATTCACCCGTTTACCATCGTGGCGGATTGTTTCGACTTTCGCTGATGTGTGAATCTGAACGCCTAACTCATACGCCACCGCTTTCAGTGCGTCAACCAAGCGGTATATTCCCCCTTTGATGTAATACCCGCCCAATCCGTATTCGATATACGGAATTATGTTAAGGGTCGCGGGAGCTTGGAATGGATCTGAGCCGTTGTAGGTCGCGTAACGATCAAAAAGTTGAACGAGACGCGGATCTGAGAAAAAACGTGAGACGCTCTGGTGAACTGTCCGAAATGGATCAATTTGATGAAGTCTGAACAGGGTCCTAAGATACCGATGTCGCATGAGTTTCCCAAGTTCGTGGATCGGGGTGAACATAAAGATTTCGGCTGTTAGGTCGTGAATACGTTCTGCGTATTTCAGGAACCCTTCATACGCTTTCACATCGTTCGGGGATAGCTGCGCGATGGCGGTTTTCATTTTCTTCTTATCTGCACTTGCATCCATCACCGCCCCATCTGGGAAGAAGTATCGGCATATTGGGTCAATGGGTACGAAATCGAGATAATTTGACCTATTGAACCCAGCGAAATCGAAGAGCTCATCGATGACGGATGGCATTGTCAACAGTGAGGCACCCGTGTCAAACCGATAGTCCGTCAACACCACTTCGTTTACCTTACCACCGAGAGTCGGATTCTTCTCAAATAACTGGACGGAGAATCCGAGATGTGCAAGGCGGATCGCACCACTCAGCGCGCCAAGTCCACCACCAACGACTGCTACTGTTTTATTTTCCATGCTTTTAATTGTTCCTTGCGGTTAAACGATGTCGGTTTGGACTTTGGTGCGCCTTCCTCAAATCTGCTCTCCATTTCATTACGAGCTACACACTTTGTTCTATAGAACACCCTACTGAGCTGTCCTCAGTTTCTCGTAGAGTATCGCGTTAAAGAGCATCAGCGTGAATCCATATCCGAAATCTTCAATAGGAATTGTCAGAATTCGGTAACCCATCTGATACGCCTCACCATATAAAACCACAGGACGCGCTGTGAGATAACCGTTGAATATCAAAATCAAACCAGCAACAATTCCAAGATAGATATAGGTCTTCGGTTGCATAAGCAGCTCGGTTTTTAACAATGTGTCTGTCAGACTAACAAGCCCAATACAGCACAGGACTAATCCTGTGTACTGCTTACCTATGCTGAAAACCCATATACCGATCGGCAGTGCAATGTATAAAACTGTTCCGACATACCGAAGAGATCTCAGTCGCGTTGATAGCTTCGCATCCGACAATGTTTCCCATACTAACAAGCACCCAAACGGAACTGTGATGAAAAAGAGCCACTCTCCAATCGGCAACCCGAACAACCGGAAGTCAAACGTATACGCCTTGTTGAAGTGCCAATGTGAACCGGTGACCAGCACGTCCCATATAATATACGGGATCATGACGATTCCATTTGTGAGCAATTTCAATCGCCACTGTGATATGTGCTTAATTTGGCGATTAAATTGCGATACTACGGGTCCAACAGTGACAATGAGATTAAACAAAAGGTATTCAAATTTCATTAATGCGCGACTCGGTGCTACGGTTGTAACCTGTCTTTCAATATTTGGAGATATGTTTTCTCGTCATCCGTCAGTTTCGCATTTTCAAGTAAGAACGCAACGACATTTGCGAGTAACTTCGGGTCATAAGTATCCATCTGCTGTGGCATCAATTTGATAATTTCCCTGAAATCTCGCTGAGCGTCATCACCACGCTTGAAAAAGAATGGAAGATAGTAGCAGGTGGTCCCGTGGATGAACAACGCTTCAATGTCGTTTTGACTTTTTTGCAAGCCGCTATCCATAATTGCTAAACCGCGTCTCGCCCACTTCAGCTTGGTGTGGGGAAAAAATGCGTGCTTGCCTCTGAGCGCGATGAGTGAACCAATATAGACCTGCGTCCGTCCGGCGTATTTCGGTTCTGCTGCTCCAATTCGTTTAAACAACGCAATTGCCGGATCAATCTGTTTCCCGTCTTCGATTGCGGCATAGAATTGCTTTCGTGCAATTTCCAGCATTTCTGCTACCGATTTCTGGGACGCAGCACCGTCAACTCGCAGCGAGAAGATCAATGCTATTATCAAACATATATAAACGCGTCTGTTAAATTTCATCGCGAAAACTGATTTTTGGGAAGTGTTCAACAACGCGATCTAACGCCAGTTTGAACCAGTATGTGTAATCTTGGGGGTTTTTCCGAACATCGTGCCTCAACGCGCTTATATCCATCCACTTCCAGTCATCCACTTCGTTGGGATTCGGAATCGGTTGACCACTATAGTGTCCAACAAAGACATGGTCGAGTTCGTGCTCAAATAAGCTATTGTCGAGTTGGATGTGGTAAATAAAACTGAAAATCTCCTTGAGGTCACAATCGAAACCCATTTCCTCATGAAGTCGTCGCCGCGCTGCGTAGTGATGGTTTTCACCCGGGCGTGGATGGCTACAGCAGGTGTTCGTCCACAATCCACCGGAGTGATACTTCGTTTGTGCGCGCCTTTGCAGCAGCAATTCCCCTACAGTGTTAAAGACAAAGACCGAAAATGCACTGTGTAATTTACCATCACGATGTGCTTGTAGTTTTTCTTGAATGCCGATTTCTCTTCCCGTGTTATCGACGAGTATGACATGTTCTTGCATCGCTTATATTTTTTTCCTTTGTATCGGTTGTGCTTTCATAACCGATCTATTGCCGAATCGCGATCGGTATGATTTTCCAGTTTAAATCGGGGCGTGAATCACTATGTATAATATTATTACATATTGTCTATATTATGTCAACAATAATTTAGACAATATTATAATTATTTGAATTTTGTATAGAAATTATGTGGCGAAATAGAATCGGACACTCAATCAGAATTCACTCTAAAGTGGCGATTCTAAAAGAATACTGAGATACCCCTCTGTTTGGTTTTGAAATTTAGACAAATATAATTTCTTGACAAACAGTATACAGAATGTTATATTATATCGTAGGGGTTAGATGTAAAAACAGAAACATTTACGATAGTGTTTACAATTAATGAGGGAAACGTTGATGGCGGAGGAACACAAACACGGTATTAAAACCGTTGCCACTCAGACAGGATTAACGCAATTTATCATTCGTGCATGGGAGAAACGGTACGATGTGGTCACACCGCTGCGGACTGAAACGAATCGTCGTCTTTATTCCGATGCGGATATACTGCGTCTCACATTGCTGCGTTTGGCGACTGAGGCGGGGCATAACATTGGACGAATAGCAAAGTTGCCGAGCGAGGCACTTCTGGAACTCATTGGAACGGGTGGAGCAATCGCACAACTCCCGGGGATCGCGAAAGAGGTGGTACCACAAGAAACATCGCTTCGTTTTTACATCGCTTCGTGCATCGCGGCGGTTAAGCAGTTTGAGGCGCAAGCACTTGAGTCAACACTCTTCGCTGCATCAGTCGCCTTTAGTCAACCTGTTTTCCTTGAAAAGTTGATTGTACCCCTAATGCAGGAAATTGGTGAACAGTGGAAGGCAGGAACTTTGCGGATTGCGCACGAACATCTTGCCGCGGCGGTTGTCAGAACATTGTTAGGCAATATTTGTCAAGGATCTGATATATCCGCTTCAATGCCAAACTTAGTGGTCGCGACACCACGGGGTCAGCTCCACGAAATCGGCGCATTAATCGCGGGAACGACCGCCGCCTCGCAAGGGTGGCAAGTTACCTATCTCGGTCCCAACCTGCCAGCTGAAGAAATTATAGGGTGTGCGGTGCAAAACGGGGCAAAGGCGATTGGGTTGAGTATTATTTACCCCACAGATGACCCGCATTTGGCAAATGAATTGCGAAAGCTTCGGCGCGGAATCCAAGAGCATGTTGCACTGTTTGTTGGAGGGAGCGGAGCAAGTGCTTACAGTCCTGTCATCAGTTCCATCGGGGCGGTGAGAATCAATGATATGCCGACTTTTCGTACCCAACTCGCAGCCTTGCGTGCGCAACAGAACGCGTCGGTAGCGTCGGAGGAATTGTAGCGGAGAGACTATCTTGGTTCAAGTGACAGTTGTCGATTGTCGAACAAGAGTTGTGTGGTAACAGAAACCACTTCGTTACGCTCGCGTCTTTAACCAATAACTGATAACCGAAAGGATTTCGCAGAAATCCGTACCGAGAACCATTCTTCCAATAACTATTCCCCTCGGATCACTTGTCGTAAGGTTCTCATCTGTTTAAGTGTTGCGGGTGAGACTTTTCCATCCTGGGTAATTCCCATGTTCATTGTAATTACCAACTTCTGGGCAATACAGGTCTGCACATAATCAATAAGCCGCTGAGTGACAAATAAGGGTGGAGCAATATCGGTGTCTGGGTATCCATGTTGCCAAGGGTCGTCAAGAAAGATCATACCGTGCGGTTGTAGTCCACTGGCACTGCCATTTTCGGAAAAGAAACTTGCAGGTGGCGTTACGAGAGCACCGCCAAACTCGCCACCGTAGTACTCTTGAAATTCAGTCGTTTTAGGGAGAATCCAACTGTTCCAAGCGACAATACGGTCAGGGTTCCCAACTTTGGTCGCCTCGTACAGTTCTGCAAACGGTTGCAGTGGATATCGATCGTCGAACCAGTATCCCGCAACCTTTTTGCCGTATCGGTGTCCGATCTCGGTAAGAATATCGCGTTGAATTCTAAAAAATCTCGACTTATCTGGACTTAAAAACCCTGCCGCTTTCATCCACTCTATATCCCCAACGCCATGATGGAAATAGAGAATAAGGGGTATATCATATTCTTGCAGTTTGTCAGCTATCTCTCCGATTAGGTCGCGTCTACACGTGCGTTCCGGCATAACCGCTTCGATCGATTTTAGCGGAGCTGGGAAGTGCATAATTCCGTGGACAGAAGTGAAAATGACGTAGCCCGCACCAGTTTCACGCACCATATCGGCGAAAGCATCGATGTCAAAAGCGTTCACAGCATCTGGGTAAGATTTTTGTGGACCACGTAGTGGCTGTGTCGTTGTTGACCAGTGGAACATCACGCCGTATTTTGCCTTGACGAACCAATCGGTGCTCGCGCGCATCTGTTGAGCCTTCTTCCTTGAGTCAATCATTACCTTTGCCGCTGTGGATGAAATCAGCTCAAGCAAATGGACTTTTACGTTCTCAGCAGAGTTTGCCTCTCCGATGAGACGCAGCGTAATTGTACTTTCGCCTTTGGGAACGTGCAATGTTTCCCGAAGCGGTATCCTTTCAAAATTCTGCGAATCCCCTGCCCATCCGGTTGTTTGGCGGACTGTCCAAGTAATTTTGCTTTGTTCTGCAACAATCTCGAATACCAAGCCTGTTGCGTTGACATCGGCAGTATAGGTTAGCGCAAGTTCGTAATCAGAAGGCACCGGGAGTTTCACCTTCCATGAAAGTGAAGCGGATGGTTTGTTCCAACCCTCAATCCAGTCTTGTGCCTGCAAGTGCGCAAGGCCGCCATCTGTCTTGGCACTATCCCCGAAAAGATAGATAACCGACGAAGGATCTGCTTCGACCAACCGTGGTTTCTTAAGCGTAGCGGGATCGGCTTCAATATCAAGAACGACGATGTCATCAACACCGTTTTGGTATTCCTCCGGGACCACGATCAAAAGTCCCCATGGATGCTGTCTCACAATACCCCACGAAGCACCATCTGCTGTAGGATGTTCCAGAATCCAGGCGTTCTTCACCACCCGATCAGTGATGGCTGGAAGGGCGATATTGTTCTTTCCATCCCAAGAAAGCACATGAACGTAGATTCTGCCATCCTTGTAGGTTGTGACGTATTGGTCGGTAGGTTCAAATGGACCGCCGCGAGTATCAATGATCGATTCTCCGTTCTCATCAATCCACTTTTCAATTGCTTCCTCTGCTCCAGAAAATTGGGATCTTTCCTGACTATCCGATAATGGATTGGCATTGATCTCTGAATCGCTGCCCGCTGCACGCACCAGGTCTACAATCAACGCCTTGGCGGTTCCTTGATTAGGCATAATTTCCTCCTGTGCGTGGACAATAGAGACTACGTAGATGAGCGCAAGTGAAATTGCAAAAAACGGACTTAGCATGAAACTTGTTGGATTTCTCCAAATCACTGGCAAGGATAAATGCAGCGAGATTCCAAATTTTTTAAAACCTCCCAAAAACGCGCACAAAAATTTCCATGTAATTCTGGTCATTAACATCCCCAATTGCGCGCTGATCTATGTAACGTGCGCCGATATGGAGAAACATACGCTTCTCGTAAGCGACAAAACTCTTTTCCATTTCAGCCAACAACGCTTGACGAACGAAGTCGTTATCGTTCTTCAGCATATCATTGAACAGGAGAATTTGACCGCCACCCGTGAGCTTGATGGTTTTCGTGAACTGATAAACGACCTTAAGGATAAGTGCCGAAGCCATATCCCGGACGTTCGCACGTTCAATTTCGCGCAATCGAAATCGACGAGAGACATCCCTACCGTCAATTTCCCCAGTTAAAGACAGATATTCAAGTCGATCCTCCGCCATTCGGAACCCGTTGCGAACGGTGGTTTTGAACATCGGACTGATTTCCAGCGACTTGGAAGGACGCAAACGGTACAGGCTTTTGAAGATACCGACCTCGTAATGTTGGTTGTCCTTTTCAAAATCGTAGTCGTATTGAATCTTCGCACGAGCCGTCGTGACCATCCGTTCGATTCCCAAATATTCATACGTGATTTTCGCAGTGTTAATCAAGTCATTCTGCATCAGTAATGGATCTCTGCGCCGCTTTTCGACTTCGGCACCACCATCAATATAGAAGAACTCAACATTACCATCCCTCTCCATTTTACGAACTTCCGGTTGCGCCCGATACAACTCCTCCTCTGTTCCGCTCAGAAAACCGGCATAATACCAGGTTTCATCAGGGATCCGGTCTTTTACCAGTTTCAGTTCATTTTCAAAGACGAGTGAAGAAGCCCGAGCAAGTTCTTTCCGATACACCAGATTGCCAAACGCTTTCGTTGAGGATGGCGTATTTCTGAGTCTCAGGTTTTCTTCGATTTGCAATCCAAGATCCAAGTCAACGACACTCTCCTGTCGACTTATCTTGCGGTTCATAAACAACCGTATCCCTTGCAGTCCAACATCGAACTCGTAATTCGGATCCTTATCGTTCTCTTCCTCATCTCGGATGCCGTTATTGTTCCGATCGCTTTCGTCAAGGAAATCCTCATCGACATCGAAAAGCAAAATGTCATCTTCATAGTCGAAGATGCCGTTATTATTTTTATCGAGGTCTCCGGGAATAATCAGGGAGGGTGGGTCAAGTGGTGTGTTATCGGAGTAACGGTCTTGATCGTCGTTATCGCCGACGGATCGGGAGGCATCAAACCTCGGACCGACGCGATACGCTTCCGCCTGAAAGATCGTATCCCCAACGGTTTGAAAGGCTTTGAAAACTGTTGTCGTCGCATCGAAACGTGAGCTTAAGTTTTTCTGCAACGCACTCTTCGGTGTAACAGCCAATTCTGCTTTTACACCGTAGTTGGTGAAGTTGGTTTCCAGGTCCACCGCCCAGACGGGTGTCTCGCGGAAGTACCAAGAGAGCCCCAATTGGGATCTACCGAATTTTGTGACTTCACGTAAGCCTATACCCGATTTTTGTCCCCTTCCCTCACGTCCATTCAGGCGGTTGAGCAAACCGGGCACCATGAGGATTGTCCAATCCGTGCGGTTGGAACGGACCTCCCATCGAACACCGCTGAGGTCGATCTGATCGAAGGTAAATTTTGTGAAGGTGGTCGGAACCTCTCCGAGACTCAAGATGTTTTTCACACTGCCTGCGGTCTCCTCAATCACCATGACACTATGGAAGCCGCGCCGAAAGAGACGATCAAAATCGAAACTGTCTTGTCTAACACGCTCCTCCTCCGTGTCCGCGAGGAAGTTCCGCCTGTTTGTGAAATCGTATTCGACACGTCCGGATAGGAATAACTTACCGAATAGACTGTACGCGTCCTCTGCCTCAGCGCGGAATGCGAGAGAGCAACAGAGCAAGACCTTCAACAGCAAAAGCAGACTTTTGATAGGAAAACGGGCACGGATCCAGGACTTTCGGTTGTCTGTATTTGTTTCCATATCTTATTAGTTTTCAGCGAAATAGGAATCAACGGTCAGTAATCAGCAACGAGGTTGCTTGCTGACTACTGAAAGGGTTTTCGTAGAAAACCCGCCCTGACTGCTGATAACTATTCTTTACCTCAAAATATCCTCGGGTCCGTAAGACTCTGTGAAGGTTGTCCAGATTTCTGTGCGTTTATCGAAACGGCTCAATCCACGATAGGTCCCAAACCAGACGTAAGGACTATCTACAGTCATGGAAAGGATACCATTATGTGCCAAACCGTCCTCTCGGGTGTAAGTCGTCCAGCGATTCGTCAACTGATCAAACCGACTGACCCCGGCATTGTAGGTGCCAATCCAAACTTCAGTGCCATCAACACCAATAGAGGTAACTTTGTTGCTGGCAAGTCCATCTTCTGTCGTATAGTCAGCCCAAACCTCTGTCTTTTCGTTATAGAGTGTCACACCGCGGTCGCTGCCGAACCAGACATTGTCGCCATCAATCACGATACAACTCACTTCATCACTCGCGAGTCCATCTTCTACTGTAATCGTCTTCCAGATATCTCGACCGATGTCATATTGACTGACACCCCTGCGTGTCCCGACCCAGACGTGTTTCTTGCTCGCCGTGATACACCAAATTTGATCGGTTACCAACGATTCTGCGAACTCTTTGGATATAGCGGAAGGTTGGATCTCTGTTCCCGACGTGTAAGTAATCCAAGCATTGCGATCATCCGCTGTACGGGGATACTTTCCGATACCGGAGTTCGTCCCAACCCAGATGCTATCGGCATCGCTGCTGACAGAAGTAACATTATTCGCAGGCAATCCATGCTCAGTTTTGTACTGATCCCACCGCAGGGCTATCTTATCAAAGCGATTCGCCCCATCGCGTGTCCCGACCCAGACGTATTGGTCATCGACCATAATAGAACTCACAACGTCATCGGAGAGGCAGTCTTTCTTTTTTCTACTATGCCGGTGCCAATGGCCCCCATGGGTTTCTATGTTTTCGGAGCCGCCCTCCTGTTGATAATTCTTCCAGATACCTAAAACCTTATCATAGCGGGACATGCCTGCGTCAGTACCGACCCAAACAAAACGTTCATCTGCATCTACCGTCCGAATGGTGCGTCCGACGAGGGTGGGAAGTGCTGTCAAAGGGGTCCAAGATTCTTTCCGTTTGTCATAACGAGAAAGTCCACGCAAGGTCCCCACCCATACATAGTCCTCGTCCACTGCAAGCCCATACTCACCCACGTGGTTATGGAGCAGTCCTTTGATATCTCTGAAGGATGCCCAGGTGCCCGAAGCGAAATGAAAGCGTCGAAGTCCATCGTTGGGAACCGCTAACCACAGATAATCGTCATCGGCTGCCAGCTCAAGCGTTCCACGTCCTGATCTGATCGTCGTCCATTCTTTGGTGCGCCTGTCGTAGCGGGTAACGCCGGCATCCTCCCAAGGTCTGTAGAGTATCCATACATCTTTTTCTGTGGCAATAATACGTCTAATGGTACTCGCAGCCAGCACGTCGTTCGTTGAAAACGTCGTCCATTTTTGGGTCTTTTTATCGTATCGTGATAAAGGACGGTTGCTGCCTCGGTCCCATTCCGAACGCGCAACCCAGATAAAATCATCATCCACAGTAATCCATTCCCCACCTCTACCTGCCAGACCATCTCTTGGTCCGAAATCCTTCCATTCCCTGGTAATCTCATTGTACCGAGTCAGTCCACGTCCAGAGGCAAACCAGACGTTCGGTCCGTCGACCCCCAGTGATTTTATACGCTCAATCTGACGCTCATCTTTACGCTCAACCACATTCCACGTCCCAGTCGCCTTACTATAATGGTTTAACTCCAAACCTATCATCGGAATTACCCAGACGCTCTGTTCACTCACAGCAATCTTGTCTACATCGTTCGTAGAGAGGTCATCCGCTGTCGTAAAATGTTGCCACGTATCCGAGATTTTATCGTAACGGAGAACCCCGTAGTCTGTTGTGAACCAGACTGCATCGGTATCAACATACGTCCAACGGATGAGCGTCATGGCTCTTTTCTGCGTAGACTGCAGAATATCTACGCGCGTAAAACGCCGCCAGGTCTCTGTTGGACGATGAAACCGCACAAGTGCCCCATTCGGCGAAGCCCCCCAGCTATTGAACCAGATGTAATCCCCATCAAACTTGATGTTTGAGACCAGCGTTTCAAGGAACGGCTCCCGTACCGGACGAGATTGGTATAGAACCTCTCTTCCATTTTGTGAATTATATTCAACGAGTCCTGTATCTGTCGCCAACCAAAGTGTTCCATCTGCATCACACAGGATGTCGCGAATGTTATACGGCACATTTGAAAGAGAATTCCAAGAATCAGAAGCAATCGTGTAACTTCCCAGACCGCGTGGTGTGCCAATCCAAAGGATACCATCTTGAAAGGCAAGTGCGGTGACATTGGGCGACGGCAATTGGTCATTAAAGGATAAAGGAATCCAACGCTGACGGGCCTTTTCATATCTTGCGAGACCCCGGCGTGTTCCCGCCCAAAGTAGCTGTTCTTCGTTTTCGTTTGTGGAAAGCAGCACATTAACGTACGGATTCGGAAGACCATCGGCAACATGCTGCATCTGCTTATCAGCAATCGAGTATCGCCAAACACCTTCTACACCGCCAAACCAAACGCTCTCATCACGAGCAAGCACGGATAATATGAGCGGGTTTTTAGGTGTGTCTGGCAGCGCGAGTTGTATCCAAGCCGAAGAAAGCGTATCATACGCCGCGGGACCGAAACTCGTACCGAGCCAGACACGGTGATCCTGAGAGGCAGTGCCTGTATCAACAGATGTCACAAAAGCTTCGCCTTGTGTCTGTATTTGAAGTGGAACATGGAATGTCCATTCTTCACCTAAATAGGCTCGCGTACCAAGTCCTCGATCGCTCCCAATCCAAATCTGAGAATCGTTATGAGTTGTCGGTTGTCGGTTATCAGTTAAAGAGGACTCTGATTTAACAGGATCATCTTTTAACTGTTGACTGTTGATTGTTGGTTGAAAACTAATTGACGTGATATAGGGGGTCGGTAGTCCATCTTCCCTTGAAATGATTTCCCAAGTACGCGTTTGAGGGGAATAAATCGAAATTCCCGCGACCGTCGCCATCCAAAGATTTCCGTCCAGATCACGCGCCACATGTCGGACATCGTTATCCGCAAGAAAATCGGCTTGTTTGTAAATTGTCCACTCGCCGCTCACTTTATCAAATCGACTCACACCATCCTCTTTGCTCGCAAACCAGACATCATTGCCTTGTGTGGTAATCCAACTCACATGATCACTCGCCAATCCATCTGCCTTGGTATAATGCACCCATGTGTTGACGGGCTTAATGAACCGATGCACACCCGCGTTGGCGGTTCCAAACCAGACTTGGAATCCATCCGCTCGGACACAGGTAATCATATTACTTTTCAGCAGATCCGTTTTCGTGTATGTTTTGATGAAGGTTTGGTCGACCTGATTGTATTGACTGACCCCCTCCTTCTGGGTGCCAAACCAAACGCTATCATCGTCCACCGCAATCGTAGCGATCTCGCTGTCTATCAAGCCGTCTGATTTCGTATAGTTATTCCAAGAGTCGGTATCTCGATGGTAGCGACTCACACCGCCTCTGCTGAATCTCGGATCCTCGTCCCATCCGTGCGGATCAGGGTTTATTTCCCTGTCGGTGCCAACCCAGACATACTCCGGCTCGACAGCGATTGTTGTAATTACTTTACTAACTAAGCCATCTTTCCGGGTACGCACTGCCCAACTGTCAATCGTTTTGTCGTAACGGTTTAGCCCATCGGATGTCCCAAACCAGACGTAGTTTCCATCCACCGCAATTGAGGAGACTTGATCGCTCGCTAAACCGTCAATGGTTCGGAAGGTTGTAAAGGTGTTTGTTTGCATATCGTAGCGGCTTACACCTTCATCGGTAGCGAACCAGACCCATTGTCCATCCACCGCAACGGCATTCACCATATCATTCGACAACCCATTTTCCATTGTATAGTGAAGCCACCTATCCCGCTGGCGGTCCCAGCGAGTAACCCCACGCGCTGTCGCAATCCAGACGTTGTCTCCATCTGCCGCAATACAATTGACCTCATTGCTGACGAGCGTCCGTTCCACGGGCCATGTCTTGGCAGACACTGCATCTGTGGTGGCACCATCATAGGGAAGACCAGATTGTGGATCGGTGGTTACCAATGGGCCGCACCCGACAATCGTAAACAAGGACAGCAGCAACAAGGCGCATGCTATCGAAGCAGTGTAAAAAAGTTGGCATTTGTGTCCAGTAATCCGAGGCTTATTTCCTTCTGCTTGTTTCATTGTTTCCACCGTCTCCCTTTCACCCAAGTGTGAGTTTCGCAATCTTAAGGCTGTTACCGCCAATTTGCATTTATGTTAAAATCCTTGACATACTCACCCAGCTAAAGCAAGGGTGATTCTTTTGTCCCTTATAGGAACATTCCTCGCGTCTAAGACGAGGCAACAGGGACTTTCAGTCGAAAGCCCAAGGGCGGTGTCATCTTCATGGTTCGCAGGTCCATGTCCACCACTACGGGGACACCGGAGCGTCCCAGATACTTTGCTCTGATATTCATCGCACCTACGCCGTCGCGATGATACTTGAAGCCGCAATGCGGACAATCATAGTTTCGGTTTGTAGGTTTCTTACGGTTGCCACAACGCAGGCAGGTTTGTGAGGTGTAGGCTTCGTCAATCTGTACAACCTTGATACCAAACACCTTCGCTTTGTAGGTTAGCAACGCTGTGATTTTACCAAAAGCCCACTGGTGAAGTTTTTGGTTGGCACGTTTGCCGTAGCTAATGCGATTACGGATACCCGTGAGGTCGCCAAGCACAAGCGTGCCGATGCCTTTCAGGTCGCAATACTTTAGAAACTTACAAGTATGTTGATGCAACGCATCCTTAAGCTGATTGTCAATCTTTTTGATACGTTTCCACTTCCGACGGGTGAGTTTCCACCAACGTTTGGAATGGCGTTTGCACCGACTGATCGTCTGACTGAACTCAGAAAGCACTTTGTTTCGGTGGCGATATAGCGATCGGATATACCGTCCGTTGAAAATCCATGTGTCTGTTCCGTCATGACTCACAATCGGGTGTATTTCACCAATATCAACGCCGACAACACCTTTTCCTATTTCGGTCTTTTCCATCTCGTATCTATAGGAGAAATGGAGTTCCCATTGACCGAAGGTGTAGACCAAATCAATCGTTGCGATATGCTCCGTTTTCGACATATTGAAGTTGGAAGGTAGTGGGATACAGAGGCGATCTCTACCGAGTCCCATGGACAGAGATACGCAGCCATCTTCAAAGCGAATTGCTGATTTTTTCCAACGGGTCGTCAAAAAGCGTTTCGGCTTCCGTGGGGGTCTCGCAGTTGGGCTACTCTTTTTCAGAATACGATAGGACTTCCAAGATTTAAAGTAGCGTTCCCGAACTGCCTGAATACTTTGTGAATGCAAAGGTTGGGATTTCGTAAGTCTTTTGTCAATCCAACCTTCACACTCAGGACCAAAGGAAAAAAAGTCCCACGCGTGAGGATACCCTCGGTGCCACTGATACATTGACATTTGATAGAGACACTCGTTCCATACAGTCCCCGATGCCGCATTGATTTCAGCGTATATCGGTTGAGGTTCTATTTTCAGGATATCGGTTCGGTGAAACTTCGGCATTGCTGGGTTCTCGCATATCGCATCTTTTACCCCTTCTCAGTGGGTGGGACCGACGCGCTACCAGGTCCGTAACGCTGAGAATGCCGGTCCTCATACGATACTTTAATTATACCACGATTTACCTGCAAAAGCACGTCAATTTTCACAGATAGACCCGTGGTCCTGTCCACAAAAGCGAGTCTGTGTCCCCCAGTTGAAGTAAGGGGGTTTTAGACTCGGAGGTTTTGATAAGCAAGAAAAGCGTCGTTACGGTCACGCACATTCATTGTCAATATCGTGATTTGGACATCGTTTTAGGTATTATTGCGAATCTTCATGAAACGCTACATAGGTGTCTATAACTGTGACGTATATTATCGGATCATCCCTTAAAAAAAGTTATACAAATGTGGTCTTACCTCTAAACAATTTCGGAGTGAGCACCCGTAAAAAATGTTTGACAAAAATCTTCTGTTATCCTACAGTAGACGCCAAGAAACAAACCAATTGATTTGAATTAGCGATAGAGATGGAGATATTCATAATGCCTTATGGAGACAATGACTGGCTCGCTCTAACTGAGGAGCCGACACTGGAACCGGAGATGCCGATCTGTGACCCGCATCACCATTTTTGGGATTTCCGAACCGAGCGTATCCCTTATCAACGGTATCTACTTCATGAGTTGATCGCAGATATTGACAGCGGGCACAACGTGCGTTCTACCGTGTTTGTTGAGGCGAGAGCCATGTACCGAGCCGATGGACCGGAGGAGCTGCGTCCCGTCGGTGAAGTTGAATTTGTGCAAGGACTCGCAGCTGCGAGCGCGAGTGGTTTGTATGGCGAGAGTCGTGCTGCCGCAGCGATCGTCGGGCACGCGAACTTGAACTTGGGTGAACGCGTCGAGCCGGTTCTGGAAGCCTTGCAAGCCGCGAGTCCGAATCGGTTTCGGGGGATCCGCCATTCCGTCACTTGGGATCCACATCCTGAAATAGCAGGAGTTTCCGCTTACAGAACAGAAAGACAACTGACGCGTGAGGACTTTCGTGCAGGGGCACGCGTGCTGGCAAGCATGGGAATGTCTTTTGAGGCATGGATGTACGCCCCGCAACTTCCTGAACTCGCTGATTTCGCCAGAGCAGTACCCGATCTGACAATTATCTCAAACCATATCGGCGGTTTGTTACGGGACGGTCCTTACGGCGGTCGAGATGATGAAGTGTTGGCAAATTGGCGGGACGGTATCGCCGCAATCGCGGCGTGTCCGAACGTTCACATGAAACTCGGCGGCATCGGAATGCCACGCACCGGTTTCGATTGGCATGAACGGGAACAACCGATCGGATCTGAGGAGTTAGCCGAGTCTATGGCACCCTTCATGAATTACTGTATCGAGCAGTTCGGTCCGGAACGGTGCATGTTTGAAAGCAACTTTCCCGTTGATAAGGTTTCGTTCTCTTACAACGTGATGTATAATGCGTTCAAGCGGTTGTCATCTGGCTATTCGGACGATGAGCGCGCGTTGCTATTCCACGACACCGCCGCTCGCGTGTATCGGATAGATGTCTGAGGTTATCGGGCAAGAGTGGACAGACCAGGAGCAGAAAATGAACATCAACAGAGAGTATTTCTGGTTCCAACTCTTTAAAACGCACGGCATAGGTTCCAAAACTCTGGCTTCCGTCGCCAAAATATTGCAAGCGGAAAATCTAAACCCGAAAATGCTGCCACGCAGCCAACGCGATCTCTCAGCACAATTCCCGGAGTTAGCCAAAATCCTTAAGGATAAGATTCACACAATGGATGGGGAAGAGGTGTCTGAGGCGTATGAGGATATCAAAAGACACGGGGTCAGTATTATCTATCCGGGGCACCCTGATTTCCCGCCACAGATCCTTGAAATCGCTCCTATTCTGTTTGTTAAAGGACAGCAAAAATGCCTCAGATCAAATAGCATCACGATTGTTGGGGCACGGGACGTATCAGACAAAGGGACTCGTATCACAAGGAAATTATCGAGTGAGCTTGCAGATGCGGGAATAAATATCGTTTCTGGATACGTGAAAGGTGTTGATGCAGAAGCACATTTAGGGGCATTAGCAGCAGGCGGGACAACCACAATTGTGCTTTCCAATGGCATCAAGCAGCTGCGTCAAAAAAGTGCATTTAAGAAATTCAATTGGAATCAAGATGTGCTTGTGGTTTCACAATTTGACCCAGATACCAAGTGGAGCGCGTGGAATTCGATAGAGCGAAATCAACTTGTGTGTGCCCTCTCTAAGGCGGTTGTCGTTATTGAATCGGGTCCTGAGCGGGATACGCAAGGCAAAATGAGTGGGACCTTTATTACAGCAAAAACAGCACTCGATCTGAATCTACCACTTTTTGTTGTTAACCCAAGTTGCCTTGATAACCCCCCAACAGGTAATGCTGCACTAATTGAGTCGGGAGGGTATAGCCTCAATCCGGTTAATGGATCAGAGAAGATTATAGAATATATTTCTGAAATATAGAGTGCTAAGGTCTACTCGACTTGAATCAACTTAAACTTATGCGCCGCCTCTTCTACGCCGACGAATCGGCTGTAAATGGCAACGTGGCTGAGTTTACCCTCCCAGTTCCGACCCCCACTCGCTTCATCACCAAAAAGCAACGGATAAGGTTCCCAATTGCTGAAATCCCCCTGGATTCCGTTGCTAACATGGATAAGTTCACCATTGATGTAGCAGTAGACGTTCCGGTCAAAATAACTGACGATGACGTGGGTCGGTTTCCCTACCTCAATCTCACCGAAAGAGAATTCGCTGCCCATGGCATTCGTCCCGGTTCGCGGTGTGCGGATCCTCACAGCAAAACGGTTGCCATTTTGTCCCAATGTGAAATTTCGATGGGTAGAGTCGTTCGAGAATGAGATAATCCGCGCCGGACCACTCTGATCCATGTTATCCGTCGTAACGAGACACTCAAGTGTCAATTGATTGCTTGCCTGACAGGCTTCCAGAAGTTTGTCGTTTACATTCTTAGTGAGAAATGCCCCACCGGTCAGGTCCATTTGTCCGTCGGCACTGATTTTCACATCGCCGCGCGGCTCAATCTCTCCACTGCCCGCAAGTGAGCCGTGCCAGAAGAAAACAAGCCCATCGCGCGAACCGGGGAATTCTGTATGCGTCCCAAGGTCAGTCGGTGCCGCCGGTGAAACCTGAATGGCAAGGGATGTCGTTGATGTGTCACCCTCCGGATCCATTACCGTGAGCGTTGCGACGTAGCCTCCAAGGTTTTCATAGACGTGTGTCGGATTCGATTCAGTACTTGTTGCCCCGTCTCCAAAACTCCAATGGTGTGCAAGGTCGCCTGACGCAGAAAAGTTGACTGTGAGCGGCGCACTGCCTTGAAGGACATCAGCGGACGCTTTCGCCTCCGGACGGAGTTTCTCGCCCGGGGCATAAGGCGTAAAGCGATACGCAACCCCGTTATACGGCGAAGCGAACGTCCGTTCTCCGGGGTGTGCCGTGCCAACAGGGACAATCTTCATGTCCCATGTATCCACGCGATCGACTTTATAAGGTTGTTCGCCTTTCAGGTCCAGCGTTATCGTTTGCGGTTCATCTGTGTAGGTAAGATAGTATTCTCCGTGTTTCGCGAGGATATACCGTCCGCTGTCATTACCAATCGGTTCAAGCGTTTCAAAGGCTGGCGCGTTTGCAATGAAGTCTTTGAGGAACGCGATCCGCGGTGGACTCTCACCGCGGAGCACACCCCCTTTTGCCCACCATAGGAGGTCTTCGGGATGTTTGTAGGTCTCTCCGTGTCCGACATAGCAACCGGAGACTGTCCCCGCCCAAAAGCGTTGGACCATCTCTTCAGCAGTGATATTTCCCCATCCTTGCGGAATATCGCCTTCGTAACGACACTCATCGTAGATAACAGGTTTTCCGTATTGCGTGCGATAGCGGATACCTTGTGCCATGTTGGAGGTTTGAATACTGGTATGTGTTACCCACGGCTTACTGTGGTCATACCAACGTCTACCATTGTGAATGCCACGTAACCGCTGATACGGATCGTGATCTCGGATAATCTGGGAGAACCGATCCCAATCGGATTCCTCTTTCGCGGGCATAAAGTCGTATTCGTTCGCGAGGGACCACCAGACGTTTCGGAACGCCGCCAGTCGCGCAACGGCGTAACGGATGTATCGATCGTCGCTCTCGACATCCATATTCTCGAAATTCCATCGGTCGTAGGTATGAAAGAGAATAATGTCCGCCTCAATACCGAGAGCCAAAAGGTCTTGCACCCGCCCCTCAAAATGCTGCCAAAATTCGGGATTGAATCTGGTGAAATCCCAATCCTTTAGCGGTTTCCCTTCATAAGGATAGTAGACGGGTTCGTTTTTGTTGTAGACGTAGTCTTTTGGAAAAATGCACATTCGCATCTTGTTGAAGGGTGCCTCGGCGAGGGTTTCGAGCGTCTGTTTTTCCATCGTTTCCCCCTGATGTGCCCAGGCATAACAAGTCGTTCCGAATTGATGATAGGATGTCCCATCGGCATAACGGAGGTAAAAATCTTTATAGACACGGACGGGTCCATGGTTTCCCTCGGAGGGTGCAAGGCACGTAAACTGTCCTGTCTTACCATTGAGTTCAGCAGTGTTACTTTTTGTGGTGTATGTCCATTCGCCGACTGCGTCGGGCATGAATCTGATTTTGTAAACCCCATCTCCGTCGTAGAATCCCTGAGGTTCAAACGTCTGTTCCCCATTTGTATCACGGCGTTTAAATTCTGCTGTTAATTCAATCTCAGTGAACGGATTTCCTGTGCTCGGTCCATTCAGCGTTACTTCATACACTCCCCAACATTCAACCATATTCGCCTCCAAGTCTTGTCCATTCGCGAGCGAAAACGCAACCGCGAAAATCACGATAGGTAAAATATCCCTCACTCTTAAGTCCTCCGTAAACGTAAAAAAAAGTTGTCAATTTCACAGAAAGGTTATAGGATATTCATATATGCTAAAGATAAAGAGGATACTCAAATGACGTATCAACCCCTTGCTGAAGTTCGAAAGACACTTTATGTAAAGTGGTACCGAAGCAAAATAGACCGAACAACCTTACGGGATCTATCAAAACGCAGCGACGCGCAAGGCTGGTTTCAGGTAGGTGGGCATCTTGCCCTCTGGCTATTGACCGGGAGTGTCGTCTACCTCTTTTGGGCACAAGCGATGTGGCTTGGTTTTTTCGTCGCCCTATTTTTGCATGGCACGGTCGCCAGTTTTTTCAAGGGGACAGCCAATCACGAATTGGGACACGGCACCGTGTTTCGGACCAAGTGGCTGAACAAATTTTTTCTTTACCTCTTGAGCCTTATCAGTTGGTGGGATCATTTTGACTACGCCAGTAGCCATACCTATCATCACCGTTACACGTTATACCCGGAGGGAGATCGCGAAAACCTTCTTCCACTTGAACCCAAGTTGGGATCCTTATTCGTTCTCCAACTGTTTACCCTCAATTTGCTCACGCAACCCGGGCGCACCTTTAGCAAAGGCGGGCTCATTGCTGCGGTTATCTGCACGATCCGTAGTGCCTTTGGCAAAGAAGGTCCACCAGAAATCCCAAGTCAGGAGTGGCTGGCGTCATTACACGTCGACCAACCCGAAGAACATAAAAATTCGATGTGGTGGTCCCGGATTCTACTCCTTTTTCATGGTGCGCTGCTTATCGTTTCGCTCGCCACAGGTTATTGGGTTTTCCCGCTCATCATCACTGCCAGTGCCTTTATTGCTAACTGGGGATCCTACGCCGTTTCTCTCCCTCAACATTGTGGTTTGAAAGAAAACGATCCTGACTTCCGCAAATGCACACGGTCAATTACACTCAACCCCTTGGCAGAGTTTTTGTATTGGCGTATGAATTGGCACACAGAACATCACATGTTTGCGGGAGTGCCCTGCTACAATTTGAAAAAATTGCATCATCTAATTGCCGAGGATATGCCTGAACCACGCACGCTTTTAGAGGCTTGGCGAGAAATGCGCGAAACCTGGAGACGACAGAAAACCGATCCTGACTACTACTTTGATACGCCACTTCCGCCAACGGCTCAGCATATACCCACCGAAACACCCGATGTTTTGGAAAGTTCCATTGGGGAATTAGCACCTAAAGGGTTGGAGTGATGAACCATCTACGCCCGCTCAATTCCTCCAGATGGAACCAGCCGGTGCGCTTGCCCTGCAGCTGGGTTGTGCCGCCGTCCGCATCAAGTGTATATGTCATGGGTTTTGTCTCCGCTGCATTTCGGTGTTGACGGCGCGAATCCCCGCCACCATCTCGTGAATCTGAGTGTTTGCCCGGTCCCGAAATCCATACTTGCGTGCGTTATTCTTAAGGTATGCCCCACAGAGGTGATATCCGACGCATTGCGGGATATCCCACAGTGCATTCATCACCTGACGATAATGGTCTGTATCGTGTAAGCGGTCTGCCGTCGGGGGCCAGCTGGTATCGCCGTGGGCGCGTATATGCCCCGCCGCGTCAGCCAACAGAACCGGTCGGTCTGCGAAGTCTGCCCAGTGCTGCATCTTGGTGGTGATATTCTCCACTGTCCCAAAACATTGAAAACTGAGCACATCGACATAAGGCAGTGCTGCTTGGACGACTTCCTCGGGTAGCACTGCGTTTGCTTCCCATCGGTCACCGAGAATCAGGTGATTCGGGTCGTAGCGGCGGATAGCGTCATGGGTGACTCTGTAGTAGTGTTCGGCAATAGCTGAGAGTTCGCGGCGTCCTACTTCCGATTCGAGCAGGTCTGGATCGACTAACGACCCACGCCACTTCGTTGCAGGCGAGGCGTGCACCCACTGCGGACAATCGCAATAGAAGTAGCCGATAAGCTTAGGATCGTCCCGCAAGCGTACGCACTCATCGCGGGCGACGTAGTCGCACCACTCCTCGAAATCGTCGCTCATCAGGTCAGGCATACGGACTTCAACCTGCCACTGATGCGCCTCGGTGAAGGGTAACAGATGGCAGTAAGGCATGTCTGCCCATTGGTATTCCTCATAGGTGAAGGGGCGCGAATGGCGGTGGTAGCCATCGGTAATAATTACGACTTCTTGGGTCCAGCCAATTGTGTTAAAGCCCCAGGCACGTAGGTCATCGGCGACTGCGCGTAGCCACTGTTCTTGGCTGTTGCCGAACTCGCGCTCCCACACGCCATCCGACTCTACATACCGCAACGCAGCCGAGTCGATATGGTTCATGCCAATGGACCAGAACGGCGCGCCATCGGGTGTGATGAACCACCAACGTCCATTCTGCTTCTCAATTGTGTAAAAACCTGCCATTGTGCCTCGTGTTCCTTTCACAAACTGCTCATGTAGACGCGCTTATGAGATTATCTTCTCGGTGGTTGAATCATCAGATCTTCAACGATACGGACAAACTCGCTATCTGACAACCGAACCTTCAGATAAGACCGAAAATCCGGTTTCATCTCCCACTCATACCCATTTGATAACCTGCCTTTGCCTTCTGTAACTTCGGTGAAATAGTCACTGAGACCGCGCACACCGTATAAGACTGCGAGTTGGTCCCAACTGGCACGTCCCTTGTATTGTCCGTTGAACCATTGATAATACGCTTCCCGCACCGGATTTTCAGCAGGTGTCTCTTCCAGTCTTGGTCCGGTGTGTACACTCTCGCCGTGCTGACTGATAACGAGTGGCGTGGGCCAATTGCGGATAACATACTCCGATGTATCAACCAAATTGTGGCGAAATGTGTTGTAAGGATCATCAATAACCCGCGCCATCACGACGAGTTCGGTAACCTTTCGAGCAACAAGATCCGGATTCGCTTTCAGGAGATCGTAGAGGTTGTTGAGAAATCCGACGCTGATGATTGTCACGGAGTTATCCGGTTGTTCACTCAGCACCTGTAGATAAAGCTCCAAGGAACTGGGGGTTGGAAAGGTTGGGAGATCATGCTCGAAATTAGCCGCGATGCTATCCAGATAACGCGATTCATCCGGATCGGTAAGGTTACCTTTATAGATACCTATAGGAATATCTCCCCTGTTGTACCATGTATTTATCGCACAAATGGCACCAGCACCGTTCGGGTGTACTTCATTGAAACTCACCGCGAGGATTTCAACCTCTCCGTCATCTGCAAGCGTGTGCAGCATAGCAAGGGCACCGACATCATCTACGTCGGTACACATATCCGTCTCGAATATCACCTTCTTTGGATGCATTTCCTCAGTCCCTTCTGCCAGCAAGTTGGATGGTGTGGTTATCAGAATAAAAAACGTCAATATTGTCACAAGATACGAAACTTTCAAATATCTCTCCTAAAAAAGAAGTATTGAATCTTACATTTATGTCCTTGCCGGGTCAGTCCCGGCGAAAAAAGTTTCTTTCACACTGAGATACCGCCACTTCTCAATAATTTCGCTATAGAAATCGGGTTCATCTTCGGCGTGAATGTGTCCACGGGTATCGAGCCAACCGATAACGCGACGTACCCCCTCAACAAGCGGGATGGTATATCGGAAATTCAGGTCCGTTTTTGCCGCTGTGTTATCAAAGATATTGTTGTATTGGAAATTCTCTCTACACCATTCGGCTGTTTTTGGAACAATCTCGAATAGCAGATCGGTTGGAATGTGCACCAGTTCGGGTTCAGGGGCATTCATCGCTTGTGCAACCGTCTGATGGTACTGATTCCAAGTCATCGGTTCTTCGCTCGCCGTGTGGTATCCTTTGCCGAATGTCCTTTCGTTGCCGACCGCTGCAGCGAACGCCTGTCCTACATCGTCACGATGACACGCTGCCCAGAGAGAAGAACCATCGCCGTGCGTGATAATCGGCTTTCCGTTGCGGATACGATGGAAGTAGTACGCACCGCCGAGACCGAGTGAATGAATCAGACCGCGTCCCTCCCCGTAGGTGTGGGCAGGACGGATAATCGTGACCGGAAAATCGCCACGCGCATCTGCCGCTTCCAAAAGACGCTCACACTTTGCCTTGTTGTAGGCGTAGGGGAAAGATGGCATCGGCTCTCGCTCCGCATCCTCACGAATAGGATAGCACCGCGCCGGTTTCGTGTAGACATCGACCGTGCTACAGAAAATGAATTGTCCAATATTACCACGAAAAGCACGGATCGCACTCTCAATATCCGCTGGCACAAAACCGATCATGTCAATGACAGCGTCGAAATTCCCTGCTTCCTTCATCTGTGCTTCAAAAGCGGCAGAGTCTTTCCGATTACCAGTAATGGTATTATACCGTTCTGGAATATCAGCCTTCGTCTGTCCGCGGTTGTAGAGCGTCACATCATCCCCACGCGCAATGAGAACGCGCGTAATCGCCGTGCTAATCAATCCTGTCCCACCAATAATTAAAACCCGCATGAATGTCTCCGATCTGATGTCAAAATAAAAACATCTTCTACTGCCAAGTATATTTCAACAAGTGAGATATGTCAAGGAGTTCTGTAACGTGAGTCTTTTGAACAGACCTGTTCAGAAATTGAACGATGGGAAATAATTCATGGGTAAACCGTCCCAAAATTCTATTGTAGCGGCAGTTTCACGCTTGAATGACCTTTGGCACAAAAATTGCTTACATAATACGAACACAACTGGGAACCAACTGGGAGAGCCTCCTCCTTGGAAAAATTTGGAGCGGTGCAGTAGGCTTTCCCATATTTTGAATGCTGCATCGCTCCCCTCTATCAACCCAAAAATCGTCTTTAGAACTTGCAAAATCACTGAGAGGTGCTAAAATGTTATTTTGGAAGAAGAAACCGGCGATAACGCGTCAAGACGGTTGGCTCAAGGTCGGTTATCAAGATTGTAGGGTAAATTCCGTTTCTCAATGTCCGATTTGTACAGGAACATAGCGAAACCCAACAACCTAAACACGAGGATGGGAGAAACACATGCGTATTATTACAATAGTCATATTTTTTCTTCTACTACTTAGTGGGTGTGGCATAAAATCAGTCCAACAACCCGCACCTGTCACAGCAGAAATCGTTAGAAAGGCTGACTGGGAGGTAGAATTCAGGGATGTCTTCTTCCGCGATGCAAAGCACGGTTGGGTCATTGGAGAGAAAGGCACAATCCTTTACACAGAAGACGGTGGCAAAAATTGGGAAACGCAGAAGAGTAACACCGAAGCACGTCTGAACAAGATGCAGTTCATAGATGAAAAGCGTGGGTGGGTCGTCGGAAACGAAGGAACTTTCTTACGAACAGGAAACGGCGGCAAAAAATGGCAGAAACGGGTTGTCAGGGACGGGAGCATGAGTCTGATCAGCCTTCACTTCTTGGACGAACAACACGGCTGGATAACTGGGGAAGGGGGGGCGCTCTATTATACGGCAGACGGCGGAGAATCGTGGGACTTCCGTGCCAGCGGTGTTGGGGAAGCACTCCTTGATATCCACTTTGTTAGCGAAAACGAAGGGTGGTTGATCGCACAACTCGGCACAACATTGCACACGACAGACGGTGGGAAAACATGGGATTATAAATCGGTAGGACCGCAGGACGGTCTGCTTAATATACAGTTCGATGCCGACCAGAAAACGGGCTGGGCTGTCGGAATTGCGTCTACTGTGCTCTCAACGACAGATGGCGGAGAAACGTGGACCCGTGGGGAACCCGGCATCGAAAGTTCCCACGCCATCTATGATCTCTGCTTTACCGATACTAAAAATGGGTGGCTGGCGGCCCAAGTTGGTGAAGTGTTACATACACAAGACGGTGGAAAAACATGGACGGTTCAAGAGACGGGCACCCGTAGCGATCTGATGGCTGTGCATTCTCCTGACGCTAAACATATCTGGGCAGTCGGCAGCTACGGCACAATGCTGCATTCTACCGATGGTGGGAAAACGTGGATAATTGATGCCGAAAGTAATGCCGAACCCTTAGCAGGTGTGGAGATGGCAGATAGCGGACGCGGCTGGGCTGTTGGACGTCGCGGGGCAATCTTCCGCACGGAAAATCAAGGGCGCTCTTGGGAACGACAAGAGAGTGGTCTCTCTGTGGGTTTGAATAAAGTGACCGCTGTGGGCGAAGAACAGGCGTGGGCAATCGGCGATTCCGGCTACATTTTGCACACCAAAGACGGAGAGACATGGGAAGTCCAAAAAGGCTACGACTGGATCGGATTACACGATGTCCAGTTTCTAAACAGTCAGCGGGGTTGGGCTGTTGGGGATATGGGGGGTATCTTCTATACCAACAACGGCGGCGAAAATTGGATTGAGCAACGTGGTTATATTTTTGAGCTCTTAAAAGGTCTCTGCTTTGTTTCACCGAATGAGGGATGGACGATCGGTTGGCCCGGCAAAATCCTCCACACTGTTGATGGCGGAAAAACATGGGAACCGCAAGAGAGCGGGACGTTTAACGAACTCTACTCGATCTATTTCATAGACACCGAACTCGGTTGGATCTCTGGGCAATATGGACTTGTCCTTCATACTGCTGATGGGGGTAAAACGTGGAACTCTCAGTATACTCGCACGCAGGCGAATCTCAACAAAATCTTTTTCGCTTCTCCTACAGTCGGAATAGCGGTCGGTGACGAAGGGACGCTCCTACTCACGCAGGATGGCGGTAAGACCTGGACCCGGCAAGACAGTGGGACGGACAAAAATCTCAGCGACATCAGTATCACGGAAGATAAAATATTTGCCGTTGGTGAAGACGGTATCGCCCTTGCCTACACAATTCCCTCGATATCAAAATATACGCCACGCAAGCGATTCTTTGAGGAGATCGCAACCGAGCTGCCGAGAATAGATGCTGGATGGGACATCTTACGCAACGACGGTCCCTTCCGAATCATGGGCGCGGATACCGGCATAAAATCAGCGGATATTTCCTTTATCAACATCATTGAGGGATGGGCAGTCGGCAATTCCAGTGCGATGCTCCATACTTTAGACGGCGGCAACACGTGGAAGAGCGTTGAATCGCCTGTGGATGCCCCTTTGATTGCCGTGCATTTTGTTTCCTCGGAGATCGGTTGGGTGCTTACCCAAGATGCCAGTTTCCTATCCACGACCGACGGTGGGAGGACATGGCAGCTTCTGAACGAAACCACGAAGCCTGTGATAAGTGCCTACGACGAAGAAAGGCGTCCTATAGAAGAACCGTGTGAACTTTATGCTGCGCACTTTCAAGGTTTCGGTGAAGGATGGGCTGCCGGTAAAGAAGGCGTTATCCTACACAACAAGGACGGAAATACAATCTGGAGACATCAGGAGAACGAAACCTCGGCATCCTATCGGGACATCCAGATGGTAGAAGATCACTACGGTTGGGCTGTCGGGTCGTGGGGAAAGGTGCTCTGGACGAACGATCAAGGGGACACATGGCATCTTCAGACAACCAATACAGGATACGATCTGTATGGTGTGTCTTTTCTGAACCGGCGAAAGGGATGGACTGTCGGAAGAGACGGGATCGTTCTCCGCACATCAGATGGCGGTTTAGCGTGGTCTGCAGTTAATACGGGTATCAGCACGCACCTTTATGATGTTTCTTTCGTAAACGAAATGGAAGGCTGGATTGTTGGAGAAGGTGGACTCATCCTGCATACCAAGGATCGTGGCGAAACATGGGTAATTGAGGAATCCGGCACCAGCGAAGATTTATATCACGTTGAGTATGTCAAAGGGTTTGGCATAGTTGTGTTGGGTGCGCACGGCACGATCCTCAAGCGAAAGATAGAAATTCAATCTTAGATTCAATCAGGAGAAGTTTTGTTGATGAGAAAAGTATTATTTCTGTTGATGGTGCTGTTCAATAGTAGTCTGTTGATAATCGACGTTTGGGGTAGCGGTAAGGTTTCCTTCACCTCCGATAGCACAGGAAACCTTGACATCTACATCATAGATATAAATGGTAAGAATCTCGTCAACTTAACCAATCATCCATCAGACGATTTCTCGCCGACATGGTCTCCAGATGGTCGGGCTTTTGCCTACGTCTCAAACAGAGACGGGAATCCAGAAATTTACGTAATGAATATGGATACGAAAGAATCCCGAAGGATCACAAACCATCGAGCAACGGATGTGGATCCAGCATGGTCCCCCGATGGCAAGTGGATCGCGTTCGCATCCAACCAAGCGCGCGATCATGCCGCCGACACTGATATCTACATAATGGATGTGAACGGCAAGAAGGTTCAGAGACTCACAAACAAAGGCGGACACAATTCAACACCGGCATGGTCCCCGGATGGTGAATGGATCGCGTTTCGTTCCACGCAGGACGGCATCGGCGGTATCCAGGTCATGAACGCTGATGGTGAAAAACAACGAGCACTCACACAGGTTTCGGCAACAGGTCCTACTTGGGCTTCCAACGGAAAACAAATTTATTTTTCCAGTGAGAAGTTGGGCGGCGTAAAAGTGCCGACCTTGTTTGCCGTAGATGTTGACGGAGAAAATCCGAAAAAAATAACGGATGCTGGACAGATCTGCGAAGAACCTGATGGATCGCCTGACGGTCAGTGGATTGCCTATGTATCCGTTCAAGATGCGAACAAAGACATCTATCTGATCCGCGCGGCAGGGGGTGGTCTCCGAAAATTGACACAAGATCCGGGACTGGAATTTTCTCCTGCCTGGGTGCCATCGGCGTTTAGTGTTTCACCGAGCGCACACACACAGATGGTGCTCTGGGGAATACTCAAGCAAACAAAAAGAAAAAAATAATCGGTCTCCAACCAAGGGAGATGCGGTTTCCCATCACAATACCCTCCTCAACTTTGAACAAAACTGTGCAGAAATTGAACACTGAAACGCACGTTTCTGTGCAGTATCAACGAAAAACGCCTCTTTAAAGGCATCTCACCCCTAAATTACCTCTGGCATGAAAATTGCTCCTATATCGTCAAACGCTGCGTAAGCTTAGGAGAGCCTTCCTCCTTGGAAATACACGGAGCGATGCAATAGGCTTTCCTATATCTCAATTGCTGCATCGCTCCTTCTCTCAATCCGAAACACCGTGTGTAAGGAGAAAAATCATGAACAGATGGAGATGTTTACTTTTTATACTTGCTTGTTTATCACAGATGGGGTGTGCCGCGCTGCTAACCGAGCAGGCGTATGTCCTCATTGATCGCGATGTAGAAGAAAAGGCGACTTTCCATGGAGCCATTTATTCGCTACCAGAAAGCGCGAACGTGCGGAAAATTGTGCTGCTTGGCTCTGGAAAAATCCGAAACATTGAAATTTACGTGCGTGACAAGAGAAACCAATGGAAACCCGCCAAGAAAGTTCCAGGCGGAATCCAGTTTCCGTATGAAATCCCACTTATTGCTAAGACGGACGCTATCAAAATTATAAAACACGCAATGACGGGAGCCGGTCGCATTGAGACCATTCAATTTTACACGGTTGCGGATAAAGGAGAATAAAAATGATATACCGACAACTCTTTACATGCCTCCTGTTGCTAACATTGATCGCGGGCAATAGCACAGCATTTCCACCCTCTTCACCCGCGGGCGGAAACTATTTAGCCCTTGATGGCGTGGACGATTACGCTGTTTTAGACTTTAAGACCTTTGATGTACTCTTACCGAAAGGCACGGATGAGTTCACTGTTGAAGCGTGGGTATACCCAACGACCCCGCCTGACAAGAATACAACAGCGATGATCCTCAGCCAACAGGTGCTGATGCGCGTCGTAAGCTATGAAAACGAGGGATACGCGAAACTAAAAAAGGCTATTGGTTGGCGGAGGGGAGACCTACTTCTGATAGTCAATGGCTACGCTCCGTTCGCAGGAAAACTCGGCCAGGTGCCCTTTTTCCCAATCACGATTTCGCCGAACCAATGGTATCACATCGTTTATCAGGCGAAAAGAAAGCAGACAACGACTATTGTCAATAGTTTGGCACAGACATTGCCGCAAGGAACAATCATCGCACATGATCTTTCAACACTCTGGCATCCAAAAGATTTTACACTCGGAGGGTTTGGAAAGAAAGTTAACGTCCGCAATGTGGCTAACGCCTTTTTGGGATCCTTTACAGGATATATTGATGAAGTTCGCATCTCGACCGTCGCCCGCTACAATGTCGCTAAAAAGGCTTTCGCACCGCATGGAAGGTTCAAGAATGATGCAAAAACGGTCGCCTTATGGCACTTTGATGAACCGGGTGGAATGCGAAAATTTTCAGACGCATCCGGTAACGCATATCATCTGGTAGGGAAAGGTGGCGCAAAAATTGGCATCCCACTTTCTGTTGAAGCACAAGGAAAACTCACAACCACATGGGGCGCAATGAAGCAGACGCACCCATAGATTGCAATCCCTCGGACAGGAAAGTGGGTCCGTTATTGAGACAGGTTCCCCTCTGAGACACAATGAAGTGCGCGACGACGAACCGCTACGCTGCAAATCGAAGCGTAACAATGAATGGAGACATTCCCATGATCCGACACGCCAGCATACTCTTACTAACGCTTCTATCTCTTTCGGTGAGTCCACTCAATGCCGCAGAACCACTACTGACCATCGGCAAACCCTATCTGGATGACATCGCCTATACACCCGATGGCCGTTTTTTGGCAACGTTGTCCACGCCATACCCGACGGTATCGGTTGAATTGTTAGATGCGGAGACCTTCGCTCCGGTGCATCGCATCGACACGGTTGAGGGAGAACATCTCCGGTTTTCACCAGATAGTTCGCAACTGGCAATTTTCGGAGATAGAGCAAATATTCAACTCTGGGACGTTGCCCCTCCCCGACTGCGGGCTACGATTCCCGTGAAAACGGTGCACGTCACATTTTCACCCGACGGCACGCATCTCGCCTACACCGTTGGTGATACCGTCTATCTATGGCATCTCAGAGAAAAGCGAGTGGTTATGGCGTTGACCAATGGAGCGCCGATCACGGCAATCGAGTTTCACCCAAACCTCCCGATTCTTGTCAGTGGTCATCAAGAGGGCCCCGTGACATTCTGGAATGTGAACACCGGGCAGATTCAACGGCGATTCCCTACGGTTTTGCGACATCCAAAAAAACTCCGGTTCAGTCCTAATGGCGCATTTCTCGGTGTTCTATTGGAACACACAAATGTTTATCTCTTTGAAACCGCCACAGGTGTCTTACGGGAATCTTCCGATTCTGCTCTCGATTTCGGTTTCTCACCGGATAGCACCTACTTTTTAGTCGGCACAGAGGAGGCAAGGCTCCAGCGGCTCCACATCCCGACGGGGTGGTGGGATAGTCGGTCCGTCGTCGATCGACATGGACCAACTGGAATGGGGCGGGTTAAACGCCTCACTTTTCACCCCGATGGCGACCGATTTGCAAGCCAGATCGATGCCTACCGGATTAGCATCTGGGACGTTAAGATGCTGTCGCGCCTAAAAACACTTTCTGGCTGGATGCAAACTTCCACGCGGGCGGCTTATCTACCGAAGATAAATCGCTTGGTGACGGGTTTCGGCACTAACATACTCCATTTCTGGGACACCCGCACCGGCGATCTGTTGAAAACGGTTGAGTTTCACTGGAGGGTTTATCAAGTTGTCCCGAGTCCAGACGGACGGTCGGTTGCCCTTGATGTTGAGGCAACAAATCAGATCTGGGACGCGGCGTTAATGGAGCCGCGCCACGTCTTTCAAATTCGGGGCTATTTAGGGACACAGGCTGTGAATTTTTCGCCTTCCGGGAAGTACCTCGCCTCAAATACCTACCGCGGCACGTTTATCTGGGAGGTGGAAACCGGTAGGCAAGTGAATCTTATTGACACCGGCTGGTCAGATTTCTCACTCTTGCTGTTTACACCTGATGAGCGGCAGATCGTCCTGATTCCACCTAACGATGAAGACATCCAGCCCGCAGGCGATTTCATCGGGTTCTGGGACATTCAAACAGGAGAACGGGTTCGGAGCATCGACTCAATCGGCCCACTCCTGTTCGGGCGCAACAATTTCTTGCAAGTGCGGGACAGCCAAGAGGCTTTGGAGATTTTTGATGTGGCGAGCGACAGGGAACTCAGCCAAATTCCGAAGCCAATACCGTTTCAACTGATACGCCACTTTTCCGACATTCGATTCCATCCCACTGGTCGCGTGGTTGCCGTTCGGTGGCCCCTGCAGACAACACCTGATAAACAACGATTTTATGATACCCAAACAGGACAGCTCTTAGCGGTTATACCGGGGGCAGATTTACGGTTTGCAGGGAAAGGTGAATTTCTGCTCCTCCACAACGAAAATAGCGGTCAATTGGAAATTTACAGAACCCGGGATATAGTGAACGTTCCAGAATCGGTCGCTGTTGAGCCGCAAGCGCGACAGCTGGCACAATGGGGAGGTATCAAACGGAACGCGCTGCTACAAAACTTCCCCAACCCCTTCAATCCAGAGACTTGGATCCCCTTCCGACTCACAAACGAAAGCCACGTTACGATCCACATTCATAATGCCACAGGTCAGTTGGTGCGTCGCTTATCCCCAGGGACCATGCCTGCGGGCGACTATTCTTCACAGGCACAAGCTGTCCATTGGGATGGACGCAATCAAGTCGGTGAACCCGTGAGTAGCGGTGTCTATCTCTATACCATCAACGCTGGCGACTTTTCCGCAACCCGTAAAATGCTTATTCGGAAATGAGACGGTTTGATAGAGTCATAAACCTTTCGACTGATAAGGAAAAATTGGAGTTCCAAATAGGTTCCCTTCAGCATCACGCCTCTGCACCGTTTTGTGCTATTCGGTCCAAGATATGCCCTATTTTGTGCAGTTCTTTCTGGGATATCGCTAAGAATCCCTCCCAGTGTTGTATTTTCAGATTGGCACGAAATTTGCCATAGTCGAGGCACATACTTTGGGTGTTACGCTTAGGAGTATTGAAGTTCAGCAATGTATCGCTCCTAATTACCGATTCATCCTTATCGTCGCACGTCCTGGAGGTTTCTCATGAAAACGCGCATCATCCTTTCAAAACGAAGCTTTCAAGTTTATATTATAGGCATCAGTGTTATTTGCATCTCCTGCTCTGTTTTTGCGATGGAACCGATCGGCACAATTGGGCAACCCTTTCCAGAGCAACACGCGTTTTTCTCCAATGAAGCGATTGTACGTGTTACCCCAGCACGCATTCAAATTATTGATACGAATACCGGCGCGGTTATAGATGAATTCGCCGAACGCGAGTATTTCAGCGATGTCGTGTTGAGTCCAGATGCCTTACATTTAGCGATTTTTACACATGCGCATGATGGAAAGAGTACTACTGTCAGTATCTATGATGTCAAAGCTCGCGAGCAAGTCAGCGAATGGAAAGTCAAATTCCGCACCTATGATGTCGCGGCATTTAGTCCAACGGAGCCGCTGTTCGCAATCTCTTCTAAGGATGGGATTCATCTCTGGGATTGGCAGACGGGTGAGTATCTCGGAAGAATGATAGGCGCACGGCGTCCATTGAAATCGTGTTATTTCTTCGACGGCGGCAGCAGTTGTGAAGGAAATCCGCGTGATCGCACCGCGATTTTTAGTCTCGATGGTCGCTATCTGATTGTCGCCTCAATGCGACCTGACATTGAACTCTGGAATGTTGAGACGCGCCAATTAGAAGCGCACTTTGAGGGACACACCGGAAACTGGGTTGAAAAGGTCGCTATCAGTCCGGATGGAAGATACATCGCGTCATTCGAGGAGAGATCAACTTCCGTTTACGTGTGGGATGTGGCATCGGGACAGTTACTCCGGAAAGCGCAAAGCGGCATTGGAAGGGTTTCAGATGTGGTCTTCAGCCCGGACAGTCAACACCTGTATGTTGCGACCGAGACCGCTGGACTGACTTGGAGTGATCCCGGACCCTGGCAAGGATGGGATGACAAGGTCCGCGTCTGGAATGTCAAATCCGGGCAACACATCGACACGTTTGGCAGTGAGTTCCGCGAATTGGAAGAAATAACGCTATCACCGAACGGGAAAATTGCGCTCCTGCACTATTGGGATGCTGTCGTGACATGGGATATACAGAAAAAGCGACCCCTGAACGTGTGGACTGATTTCCTCAGGGATCGGTTCTACGATGTGGTGAAGTTGAGTCCTGATGGAAAAACCGTAGGCTCCACCTCTCGGTATTTTATTAAGACATGGGATGTCGCGTCCCAGCAAATGAAACGCATCGTTTCTGCAGAAGATGCCACGTTTGAAGGGCTCGCAATCTCTCCAGATGGTCGGAAACTCGTTGTCCACAGGGACCCGTGGGTGGAGGTCCGCAATCTTCAGACGGGTAACATTGAACTCCAATTTCCGCAGCATATTGGGTGGCTTAAAGAAATTGTCTTCAGTGCCTCTGGAAGATGGATCGGCATAGTGAATTACCGCGGGCATCTTTCCATTTTGGACACCAGAAATCCGGAGAAACTCCAGAAGCTTACGTCAGAAAATGGACCTGTACCGCTCAATACGCATCAGATCGTCTTTAGTGAAAATGACGCGTATTTCGCTGCTTCCGGCAGAACGAAAGATGATCAAGATTCGATTCAATTATGGAAACGCGAGGGCGACACTTTCGTCTTTCAATATACATGGCAAGTACCAGAACTGCTTTATAGCCCAATTCCAACCCTTGCCTTTGCGTCTCATACAGATGGGGCAACAGTTTTAGCTGCATCCGGAGAGTCGGAACTCCGAATCTGGAAACTCTTGTCAGACGGTCCCCAACTTCTGACAACCTTGGATGGAGGCTATCACCCAGTGCACTTCAGTCCAGACGGTCGCTATCTCTTTGCCCGGCGAGAAGGTTCCACCCAAGTCTGGGACTGGCAGGCAGGAACACCCCTTGAGCATCCATCTATCCCAGTATATTTTCACATCAGCCGAGATGGCTCCGTTCTGCTTTCGGAGGCAGTCAGTGGTCAAATCTGCATCTGGGATGGAAGCGCACTCCTACCTTCACAACCGGTTGCCGTTGAGCCGGGTGGTAAACAGATTGTTATATTGGGAGAAGTAAAACGGAATCAGCTCCTGCAGAACTTTCCGAATCCGTTCAATCCAGAGACGTGGATCCCGTTTCGACTCGCAGCTGACAGCCGTGTTACGATTCACATTTATAATTCGGCAGGTCAATTGGTGCGTCGCTTATCGGCAGGGACCATGCCTGCAGGCGACTATTCTTCGCAGGCACAAGCCATCTATTGGGATGGACGCAATCAGACCGGTGAACCTGTGAGCAGTGGCGTCTATCTCTACACGATTCACGCAGGCGACTTCTCCGCAACCCGCAAAATGCTGATTCGGAAATGAAACGGTTTGACGGAGGCACAAATCCCTTGACCGATAAGAAAGGAATTGAACTTCAATTTGATTGACAGGAGATGAGCGATTGTATTTGGAGGACACATAAATTTGAACACCTTCAGTTAATTCGTCCATAGGGAGGAACACAACCGATGAACGCGTTAAAACGAGTAATTCATTCTTTGCTTGTAGTGCCTTGCATCTTTAGTACATTTGTGTTTTATGGTTGTGGTGCGGACCCTCTCGGCCCCTACCAACCGCTCTTGCCTACAATTGAGAGCGAAGCGAAATTCTCAAGCAGATACCAATTGGAAGAAGAACCGCAGTTCTTTCATGATCTTTATGGTGCAGAAATCGTAGAAGGCAGCGAGCTTAATACATACACCGATCAGAAAGAATTCGATCAGAACGGTAAATTAGTTGTCGGATGGGGCGGTCAGCTGGACAGTATGCGCTTCACAGCACAACTCGACCGGACAATCATCGCTGAAGAAAGTTTCCTCGGTAGACATACCGAGTTTATTATTGGCGATCACCTACGCATCAAACCCGCTACCCTGTTTCCAAACCGATATATTCTATACAAAACGGAGTTCGATGGACTCCGGTGGGATATCTCTTTTGCGCAGGAACACCATCTTTTTAGCTTCATCCACTCCCGTATTTCTAATCCTATTAGAATAACAGATGCCGCAGAGGATGGCGCACTTGGACAGGATCTCGGACGCCGAAACGGATTGAACGCAGCGTCAGGGGTCAGGAATATTGAAAACGCACGACTCGTCGGTTTTCGAGGACAGGGACTTTTCGGCGAAATGTTCCGCGTTGGATTTACTTATGTCAATTTGTATAAAGAACATCCCGAACGTCTCGTAAACTCATTCATGGGGACCGTTGCCAATACACCCCCTGAAACAATATCCGTTGTTTTCCGTGATGACTCGCCTGAGGATAATCACACGAACGCATTCACGGATCTTCGTACTTATGATCCTAATTTACATAACGATCATAGCCAAGAGGGTGTCGGTGCCGCTTTCAAGCGCATGAAGATAACTATCGTTACACAATCACTTCACAAATTACCCCCCGTCGCTATAGCGGAAGGCATTGAACCCGAGCTTCTCCCCGAAGTGACGCACCACTTCGATGTCTTTGCTGACGAACTCGTGCCGGTTGATCATAGCGGAGGCACTTCCGAAATCCGAGATTCCGTTGATGGGAAGTGGAAGATTGTCACCGGTTTCAATAAAATGAAATATGATCTTATACTGGCGGATGAGAAGATTAACATTGATCCACGAACGGTTAAATCTGTTGTATTTGATATGGTTGTTGCAGGCGATTACAATATAGCCGTTATCGGCTTTAGCGAAGCGAATAGAGCCGAGGAAAACCCTGACCTACAGGAGTGGATTAAAACGACAGATGGCCGCATTCAGATGCCGTATCGCGACATAATTCAGGCACCGGGGAATTACGGTCAATCCCCGGATTACATCAAAGACAGGAAAAAACTTGTAGACAATCCCACACAATGGAAAGGTGAAGGGAGACCTCGGAAAGTTCGATACCGCTATGGTGCTGCACGTGCTGCGACTCTCTATGGACTTGATCTTGAAGGCACTATCAGCAATGTTTTCATCAGGGCACACTACTCTATTAATGGGAAATACAAACAGTATCCCACTATCCCAAAGGATAAAGTCGGCTTTAGTCGAACCAAAACCACGCTTCAGCTGCCCGATGGTGAAGAAGAAACAGGTGTCACTATTGATCTCGGCAGCCAACTCCCAGTAGATGCAAATGGGGTCCCGACATACTCGGAAACCGAAGGCGAACGTTTTGAGGCTTTTTTAGGGGGTGACGGAACAGATGAAGATGGCAACGGAAAACTCGGTAGAGAAACCGCCTGGTTCGTCCAACTTAAGTCCCGCTTTGACAAACTCCACTTAGAAGCTGTCTTGTATCATATTGATCCAGGTTACACAACCAACTACCTGAATTTCGGTGCACATCCGAATCGTGGTCAAATTTACACGCTTGAACGCGGCAGGCGAGATAGACCCTTGGAAGAACGAATTCCGGCAGAACAAACTCCATGGGACACCGCCAATTATACATTGATTGAGGATGACGATGATGGCGATGACTGGCCCGATGGCATTGCCGACTTTGATGGCGTAATTCCACGCGCTGATGACCGAGACCAGAACGGGGTATTAGACTTCCAAGAAGATTTTCTTATTTTTGAAGCCGATCCACCTGTATTTACCAATGGTATCGATCTGAATAATAATGGCATTGTTGATCGAATTGAGGATGACCTTGAACCGGAATACGAATACGGTATAGACCGTCAGGGGTATCACCTTAAAGCAAAATACGATCTGCTCGATAACTTTGTTGTTCAAGTGGGTTGGTTAAATGAAACCGAAGTTTCAAGCCGTCGGAAAAATAACTCTAAATACATACATATCACCTATAAACGCAGCATCCCGGATTTTGGGAGCTTTCACTTCCAAAATTGGTTCGTCCGGGTCCATGATGATATTCCGGATTACGCAATCGCCTTGCCTGTTGGAGAATTGGAGCCGATTCGCATTAATGACGAGCTTGATTTTTACAACGCGCGGGTGAATACAACAACGTTCCAATGCCTCTATACCGCGGTGCGGAACTTGACGCTTGAAGCCAAATTTCTGATTCACATGCAAAAACAGTTTGAACAGGAGAAAAAGAAGGCACTTTTCACGGATATTGAATACGACCCGATATCAAAGAACTTTGAATCCGATGAACGCGTTGACTTTATGATCCCAATTGAACAGGTCCGAATTGGCGACAGGGGACGTGTATACCCGTTCTATCCCGATCATGGCATTAACGCACTCGACCCGACGGACACCGGTTTAATCTATGATGACACGAATTGGAAAAAACGCCGTTACCCTGAACGAAACATCCGTAATCAACTCACGATTCTGAAAGCGAAATACGAAATACCATTTGCGAATCTCCCTTATGTCCACAAAATTGTTGAAGATTTAACGCTAACACCGATGGTGAAATACGTCTGGGACCGGGCTTTTGACCGAAGTGCCGAAGAAATTCCAAAGACACTCAACCCATCGCTGTTCCTTCCTACCGACGATGAACCCATTGAATATTTGCGATTCAATCGTCGAAGTCGGGAGGATATTCTTGGGGTCCGTCTTGATTATCAGTTTACACCAAGATTAAATATCATCGGAGGCTTCCAATACCGGAAGTTTTCCAATCGGGATAAAAACTTCAAGAACTACCTACAAAATTTCTCAGATGACACTGACGTTCCGAACTTATACCGCCCTGACATCCGAACGCGTATATTTGAAATCCAAGCCATCAACAGAGGCAGTTGGCTCGGCTTCTATATCGTCATTCTTTCAGGTCACCGTAGAACCACGCATCTGTTTCAACGGACGACCAGTAATACAACCTTTGTTCGAGCAATGATAGGTTTCTAATGGCGTGCAGGGAAAAGCGTTCCCAACAGACCTATTACCGACTCGTTGACTGTCGGCGTAATGTGTAACTGATTCTGTAGATACGCTCCATAGGGTGAGACGACCCCCAAAATGAACCGGGTGATCGTGTCATCGTCCGTAGAGAGACAAATTCCAACACCTTCTGAGACTTCTTCCGATATCTGGATTTCGCCATTTTTGATGGTAAGACTTGCCCGATGTTCCAAACCTTTGATGCCGATTGTTCCTTGCCAATCTTTGTAATCGCCGCTCTCGCTCAGTCGCTTGGAAAGCAGTGGAGAGAGTTCGCCAAGTAGCATCGGCAAATTGAAGATCTTGAACATCCACGTCCAATCTGGATCTGTTGACGTGTACCCAAAATTGTGGAATAGCGTTCTGACGTAATGCTTTTCCGCCTCTCCTTCTGGACGCCAGTCTATCTTTTTATATTCACGTTTCACTAATTCGTTATGCAAGACACATAGCATGGCAGTACCAACTTCCGCAAGAAAACCTTCTGGGTGTGTGGAACCTTCAGAGGATTGGGATTTAAGACAAAATTCAGTGATTGAGACATTCTTTTCCTTCTCAAAGCATTGTGCTTGTACATACCCCAGTAACTCGCTATCCTTCTCTGCCAGATAAATCAATAGGGTTTCCGTTGTTTTTCGCCTTTCGGCGCGTATCGGTCTGCGCTCTACCTGGTCAGCATAGAATGAATTGAGTACCCTTGCCATCGCGACTTCATCCCCAGGCGCATAAGGTCGGACGACTAAGCCTTCGATTATTTTTGCCTGTTCGTGCCGTAACGTTTTGATGAAACTTCCCCCTAATAACCCATCAACGAACCCAAAACTCCTGTACATTCCATGAGCAGTGTTGCCCGTGCCGGTGTGAAGAGAGGCACAAGAGTGCTGGCGGACGAATTCATGAGACATTGACGCACCGAAGATCCATCGCGATAACCCCTTTCGGCGATATTTCGGGTGGGTATGCCCCCATCCTACGTAAGTGCCGGAAGCATGCGTGTTGTGAGGGAAGTGATGTGTATGGAGATGTAAATTGCAGACGGCAACGCGATAGCCTGCGATCATCGGATGTAGATGTAAGTCCGTAGTACGTTTGACATCCATCGTTTCCATATTGCGTCTGACATCCATCGTTAGGAGAGGTATCCCATTTTCGTCCGTGAGTTCTTCATAAGAGAACACTTCGGCAGCTGGATGGTCGATTTTGGCAAGAAGGTATCCGGTTTCGAGTTGGTATCTGTAATCTTGATGTGGCGCGATCTCTACGAGCCGATCCAAGGTTCCCTCCGCGCGACCGCTACGAACCAACATCAAAACCGCCATCGCCACAAGTCCATCATCTCCCGTTTCGACTGTCAGCTCTTTGAACACTTTCACTGCCCGTTCATCACAACTGTTGATGAGTTTTGTCGCTGCAGTCAGTCGTTCATATCTGTCTAACGCGTCCAGTTTAGCAACCAACGCCGAAATCCGATGCTCAGATTCGTCAGCGATTTCGAGAAGGCTATCAAGTGCATCGATTCTGTCGCTTGCGTCTGCGGTTGCGTCTCGAATCACGCCGTTGAGGTATTTACAGACTTCCGTCACAAATTCGTCGCTGTCATTCGGCAGCAGTGGGAGCGGATGGACAGTCGTACCAATTTCCTCAAACCATGGAAACAGGTCTTCACTAACCGCTCGGCTGAGGTAATAGATGAGTCTATCCACCGATGAGAAGATTATGGCGGGCATGTTCTTTTTTGTGTCGCTTGGTTTTTCCGACAACACTTCAGCGAGCCGGACGAACAGGTCGTCCCCATATTTCTCAAGTAGTGCCTTCAGTATCCAGATGGGTTTGCGATATTGTTGCTCGTAAACCCTCGCGATGTCAATGGGTTCCTCCGCTTGGGCGTTTTCACGATATTGTTGCTCGGCTTCCGCGAGCATCTCTGCCGCCTCTGTTTCAAATCCGAGCAATTTCATTGCCCAGATACCGAAGAAAAATGGGAATCCCTCTCCATCAAAAATAAGCGCAGTTACCTTTCCAAATGGCGTTTTGTGCGCGAGCAGCTCACTCGCCTCGACACCAAGCGAATAAGCGAGCCTCGGAGGACTGACGCATGCCCCAATTGTCATTACCGAAGCCTTCGTCCAACCGAAGTCGTATTCATGAACACATGAGGGTGTTAGATCGATGTCCCATTTAATTTTTTCACCGTTAGGGAATTTTGAGAGCATCTCTTTCGCCAGTTTCTTAGCATAAGCCATACAGGTATCCACAAGGTCCTCGACGAAGTGTGTATAGAAAATCTTGATCTTTCCGTCCTGTTTGACCTGTTCCTCAATCGGAATTTCATCAGGAATCGCTTGATTACCCGTTGCGAAAGAGGGTTCTTGCTGGGGTGTTTCTTCGCGATTGATTCCCAGCCAATCGATGAATTTCTGAGATACAGGGTGCTTTTCGGTTTGAAAGAGTTGCGTGTTAATCAACAAGATTCGTCCTGATCCGAAATGGAGGCATGTCCCAACGGGTTCTCCCGTCTCGCTGTGTTCAAGGAAAACGTTACCGTCCGCGGGAATGTCAAGGATACCGCAATGCGTGAGACCAAGGTCATCGATTCCCAATCCATCGACAACTTCGTGATCAGTGAGGCGCAAATTTTTCTTCGTATAACCACGCAACGGATTCGCGTCGGTATCCATCTCTCCTTGCCCTTCGGGTAACGGAAGAAATCGCGTATCGAAAAGAGCTGCGACGTGATTAACACCTAATTCCGAGATAGATTCACGGACGTCTCGCTCGAATCGACTTGTGCTGGCAGCCAAAAGGAGTCCACCGCCATTTTCTACAAACTCTTGTATAAGTCGGAGCTCAGCATCGGTATATTTTAGCGATGTATTGCTGCAAATCGTCAGTACATCGTAGTTTTTTAGCACGGCTTCATTGAGATAATCACGGTTGTTAGTGGTATGATAGATGCTGTCTGGCTCAATTCGTATCAATCCGTCTGACCAGCCGGTATCACGTGAAGTATCAATTAAGATTTGAATTCGTTCTTTCGTCATTGTCTTATGCCCTATTCATGAGATTGTTGGTTTGGATTTTGATCTTCAGTCGTTCAAAATTATAATTGATCTTTTCCTGTATTCAACTATATCCACAATACTTTCTTCAATTTTTTCTTGCCTTCTGACGCTGATGTTGCTATGATAAGTGTAAATTAGCACACTCTCTTTGGCAAACTTGGAGATACACATGAACGACTACCGTATTGCAATCATCGGCTTAGGGGGCATGGGTGGAGCTCATGCCGAGGCGGTGCAGTTAGAAGAAAACTGTGAACTCATCGCCGGTGCGGAATTAATCCAGAACGCGCAAAAGCCTGGAGCGAACGATTCAGCGTCAAAGCCATCTATGACGACTACGAAAAGATGCTTGACGAGGAACAACCCGACATCGTCATCGTCCCAACACAGGCACCGATGCACCACGCGCCAACAATCGCCGCGGCACGGCGCGGTATCCATGTCTTCTGTGAAAAACCGACTGCCCTCAACCTCATTGAAGCCGACGAAATGGTCGAAACCTGCGACCAATATCAGGTCAAGTTTGCCATTAACCATATCAAACGTGCCAGTCCGTATAATCGTCACGTCCTTTCACTGATAGAAAAAGGTGAAATCGGCGATGTTGTGTTGTTGAAGGCAACGGACAAAGGTGGACGCAAGGTGGGCAATTCGCTAATGGAGATGGGCACCCATCTTTACGATTGGCTGCGGCTCTTCGCTGGCGATGTCGAGTGGACACACGCACACCTCGTCCAGATGGATGGTCGAGAATCAACCGTTGATGACATCAAACACACCCAAGAGGTCCACGCGTTTGATCGGGACGCAGGACTTGTGCTCGGTGAGCGTGGACACGCCGCTTTCTGTTTCAAAAATGGCATCCATGCCGATGTGCAGTTCCTCGCGCAACCAGAGACAAACGATGATGCCTACGGCATCGACATTGTCGGCACTGAAGGCAGAATTGCGATCCGAGAGAGTGTCGGCACAACGATGTTTATCCACAAAGGACAACATAAGACACCGGCAGAGGCATGGGAACCGGTCCATCTCGCCGCCGAAGACCTTGATGAACAAGGAAACCCGCGAGACAAGGGATCGATACGGTTGCTATTGCAACGTCTCATGCTACGCGATCTCATCGCAGCGATTGAAGAAGACCGGGATCCGTTCGCGAGTGGCAGAGATGGTCGAGATTGTCTTGAAATGATCCATGCGACATGGGAATCACATAGACAGAAGGCCCGGGTGTCTATGCCGCTTACGCCACGCGAACACCCGCTCGAACGGTGGCAGAGAGAAGCATAGACTTGAAAATAGGAGACATTTATGCAACGTTTGGATATTCTTCATCCCTCAATTGATGACTACTTACTCGACATCATACCTGAACGCGATGAAGTCCTAACGGAAATGGAGGCACACGCCCGAGCAAATCGTTTTCCAATCGTTGGACCGCTCGTTGGACGCGTCTTACACCAATTGGTATTGCTGACGAATCCGACGCGGATTTTCGAGATGGGTTCGGGCTTCGGATATTCGGCGTATTGGATGGCGAAGGCATTGCAAAAACCGGAAGCATCCATCATCTGTACGGACGGTTCGCAGGAGAACGCCGATCGCGCAGCAGGTTATCTCGCTCGCGGTAGTATCGCTGATCGCATTGACTATCGCGTCGGCAACGCACTTGAAATCATAGATGAAACCGAAGGTGAGTTTGACATCATCTACAATGACATCGACAAAGACGGATATCCTGAAGCCTTCCACAAAGCAATCCCCCGGCTCAGAAGCGGTGGGCTCTTTATCACGGACAATATGCTTTGGATGGGACGTGTCGTCACGCAGGAATCCGGTGGTCCTCCAGAAGGACTTGATGAACGGGAGCAATGGTTCCATGCAGCGACAATCGGTGTTAGAGAGTTAACACGTCTTCTTTATAGTTCACCTGATGTGTTCACGACAATCATTCCTCTCCGAGATGGAGTCTCAGTCGCGGTAAAACGTTAATTCATACCTGCGTCGGCGAGTTTTGGTCCGAATTACTTAGCAAAGGTCCACACGATGCAAGAAAAAACGAGTAAACGCAAATCTATTTTTGGTCCCTCCAAGGACGAAATCTGGGCACAGATCGCCACGGATATAGGTGGTGAATTTATTCAAGGTGGCTTCTGGGGTAAGGACGTTATCATTTATAAACACGGTGAGTGGCAAATCCTGCTGGATACTTACGTCGTTTCAGCTGGAACATCATCTTATACAGTCACACGCATGCGTGCCCCATTTGTGAATAAGGATGACCTTTACTTCAAAATTTCTCGCCAAGGTTTTTTCAGTTCAATAGGTAAATTCTTCGGTATGCAGGATATAGAAATAGGAGATCCATTTTTCGATGATCAGTTTATAATCAAAGGCAACAATCCAGAAAAAATCAAATTACTCCTTGCCGATAAGAACATACAGGAATTGTGCCAAAGACAACCAAGGATCCAGCTCAGGATCAAAGATGATGAAGGTCGGTTCGGTACCGATTTCCCTGAAGGCGTTGATGAATTGTGCTTTGAATGCATTGGCGTTATCAAAGAGACAGCGTTGCTAAAGTCTCTGTTTGCGTTGTTCTGTCTGATTTTAGAGCGTCTTGTCCGATTAGATTCGGCGTATACAGACGATCCTGAAGTCATACTGAAATAGTCATTTCCCTAATTGCTATTCTGTGTGTTTTACCGATGTGTTGTTTGAGAATCTACATCTCAGACATGTTTCTATAAGAAAATAGACCTATCTTTGCCCTTTAGGGCGAAGAATATCAATAGGAGAGTCATGATGTTTTTTGAAAAAAAATCGTTTTCTGTTAAGGTCAACCTACTCACTATTGTTTGCTGTATCTTATTCGCACTGTCCACACTGCCGGTGATGGCACATTCAGGCGGTGAGGTAACATCGAAAAAAACTGAAACGCCTATCACGATTGATGGAATGATGGATGAGGCGGAGTGGGACGCAGCATTCCAAGAATCTTCACCCCTGCAAGATATTGTTGTAGACCCACGCGATCCGAAACATAACCAAGAGTGGTATCAAATTATCCCCGGTGGCGGTGCGGGTAGCGACACCAACGACGGTGGGTTGCGTGTCAGTCGCGGCAAATTCGATGGCGACGACGATTTTCTGGCACGTTGGGCAACCCTATGGGATGACGACTACCTCTATTTTGCGTTCGATATCACCGACGATACCCACCACGCGTATGCCAACGATCTCGCTTCTCGGGATGGGGACATTGACGGGATATGGTTGCTCTTCGACACCAAGCACGATGCACCTGTCTTTGACTTTCCACACCATGAATTTGAAACGAAACATGTAGCGAATAACAGCACCTATGAAGACGATGACCATTATTGGATATTTGGGCCTGTAACGACTGAGGGGACAAGTGGTGCTTGGTCACAATCGTTGAGTGCGGGACGGGATCCAGAGTTAGGCGAACCCGGCAACGGACACGTCGCGGGTCAGAAAACGGGAAGCGGTTATGCTGCTGAGATACGTCTCCCTTGGTCGATCTTTGAGCCGTTTTTTGGTGCATCCCTTGAGCCGACGGCCGGCTTGGTCATTGGGTTTGACATCACGATTACAGACATCGACGGGGATGCCCCCGGCACATACGCTGCCCCTCTTGGCGGTGCAGTCGCTTGGTCGAGTGATTTTGAAAACGACAACAGCCCCGGTGTACTCGGCGATCTCATCATCTCCAACGAGGTTATCGGTAGTGCAACGTCTGTCGATCCGACAGGCAAATTACCAGTGACATGGGGTAAGATTAAGAACGGCTATAAATAGTCCCAAATTAACCGCGATACCTTTTATGTTATTTTGCTTTCGCCTTCATAGATAGGACCGAAGGGTTCTTCACCATCTATGAGGGCGAAAAGTTTGATACATCGATTGACGCTCATTTGTAAAAGCAACTTAAGTAATGAGATATCTATTTCAAGGTGCGCTTATCCTGGTCTACTGGTGTTTCATGGCAAGTGCCCAACACCCTGACCCTTTGCTACGGCACTATCGGCAGGCGGAGACCCTTGCCAACCAGAAACGCTTCGATGAGGCACTGCGTGAATATCAGAAGGTCTTACAACTGGACGCGGATTTTGCCGAGGCGTATAGGGGCATGGGTGTGATCTACTGGAAAACAGGCAGGATAGATGACGCTATTGAGGTCTTCCAAAAAGCCCTTGCACGCAACAATCGTCTCCTGCAAGCACACGCCGTGATGGGGATCCTGCTTTCAAAACGTGGGCAAAACACAGAAGCGATCGCACATTATAAGCAGGCAATCGACATCGATCCACACCTCAGTTGGCTGCATTCCAATTTAGCTGCGTTACTTTGGACTGAGAATCAAGTTCCACAGGCTATTTCTTGTTATCAAAAAGCCATCCAATTAGACCCCAAGTCACCGCAAGCATATCTTGGATTGGGAAATATCTATTACACCCAGCTCCAGTTTAATGCCGCGCTGGAAACGTATACACGGGCTATTGAACTGGAGTTACAGTCGCCAGGGATATACTGCAATCGTGGAATCATCTACACCAAACAGGGCGAGTATGATAAGGCAATCACAGATTTTCAGCAGGCGTTGGTAATGGATACCGATTACATACCGGCAAGGTTTGAGCTCGGCTTCCTCTATCAACAGATGGGCGAGTATGAAAAAGCGGTTAGCGAATACGAGCGGGTGATGCCGCATCGGACAGGCGATCTCGCGCTACACCATAATCTCGCGCGTTGCTATTTTCGTCTCGGACAGGTCGAAGCGGCAAGACATCAACACGAAATTGCACAGGAGATCCGCGAATTTCAAGATGCCCTTGAGGCAGCACAGGGAAAAATTCGTGAAGAACCCAGCGATCCTGAGGGTTATATGGCACTTGCGAAAATCTATGCAGAACATAACCAACCCGAGAAGGCGTTTGAGCAGTATAAAACGGTTATTCTCAAAGATGCCTTTTTGATGGAGGCTTACGATGAAATCGCCGCACTCTATATTCGGCATCAACAGGGCAGAAAGGCGATTCCCGTCTACAAAACCGCTGTCGGCGTTAATTCGGCGTATACGAAAGGGCATCTAAGGCTCGGTTTACTGTATCGACAGTATGAACAACCAAAGGAATCTGCACAGCATCTGGAAATCGCCCGCCAACTCGCCCAAAAAGCAACTGAAACAGTGCCAAACGTGCAAAGTTTCAATATGCTCGGCACAATCTATCTCGCCATGAAAGATTACAACCGGGCTGAAGGCACCTTTCAGAAGGCTCTTAAATTAGCACCAAATAACAAACAGGCTCAGGAATACCTCCAGCAAGTGCGTCAAGAAAAACAGAAAGCGTCGGACTGATTTGGGATGCGATACACAAGTTTTCTATTTCTCATAACCTGCTTGATTAACACACCCTACTGGGGGTATGCTGAAGGTAAAATCTCATTTACGGACATCACAACGGCAGCAGGACTCCAGTTTCACCACGTTGACGGCAGAAGTGGTGAGCGGTATTTTCTGGAAACCGTTGGATCGGGTGCTGCCTTCTTTGATTATGACGGGGATGGATGGATCGATATATATTTTGTTAACGGTGCGGATTTACCCGGCTTTCGCTCACCCCAACCACCAACGAATAGGCTCTATCGTAACAATGGGGACAGCACTTTCACGGATGTCACGGAACAGGCAGGTGTCGGAGATACCGGCTATGGTGGGGGGTGTGCTGTCGGAGACTATGACAACGATGGCAATCTGGATGTATATGTGACGAATTTTGGCGCGAATGTGCTCTATCGTAACAATGGGGACGGCACTTTCACGGATGTCACGCAGCATGCCGGCGTTGGAGATAGGCGTTGGAGTCTTGGGTGTGCCTTCGCTGATTATGACAATGATGGTTTTGTTGATTTGTACGTCACTAACTACATCGACTTCCACTTTGAAACCCGCACCAACTGCACGCAAAAAGGTGTGGCGGCATATTGTCCACCCGAAAGTTTTGAGGGCGCGCCAGACACCTTATATCGCAATAACGGTGATGGAACGTTCACCGATGTCACCGCGATTGCCGGCGTCTATAATGAAGGTGGAAAAGGGATGGGAGTCGTGTTCGGGGATTATGACAACGATGGCGATGCGGATTGTTATGTGGGCAACGATGCTGGGGAGAATTTTCTCTATCAGAACACGGGGGATGGCACATTTACAAACGTCGGTTGGATGGCGGGGGTGGAAGCCGATGAAAACGGGAACGTCCAGGGAACAATGGGCGTCGATTTTGGGGATTATGACAATGATGGACTGTTAGACCTCATCGCGATTAACTATCAACAACAGCCCAATGCCCTCTATCGCAACGATAACGCTAACTTTTTCACCGACGTATCATTCGTTGCAGGTATGGCTGACAGCGTTCCTGATGTTGGATGGGGTGTCGATTTTTTCGATGTGGACAACGATGCGGATAAAGACCTCCTCATCGCCAACGGTCATCTCCAAGACACGATCGAACAATACGACGATACAACGACCTATCCCCAACACAACCATCTATTGATTAACAATGGACAGGGATACTTCGTTAATGAATCGGTGAAGACTGGAAACGGTTTACAGTCGCGTAAGGTGAGTCGGGGTCTGGCGACAGGGGATTACGACAATGATGGCGACTTAGACGTGCTGATCTGTAACGCCAATGATACCCCGCAGCTCCTTCGCAACGATAGTGAAATGCAGGAAAATTGGATTCTGATTCACACGATTGGGACGCGGAGTAATCGCGCAGGAATCGGGACACGGGTAAAAATTCAAACCGACACTCTCATCCAAATTGACGAAGTGCGCGGTGGCTCTGGCTACCTCTCTCAAAACGACTTACGTCTCCATTTCGGAATTGGGGCGCACAAGCACATCGACCGCATTGAAGCGAGATGGCCCAGCGGCATCGTTGACATAATTCGAGATATCGCACCGAACCAGATAATTACTATCACGGAAGGCACTCACGTTCGGTGACACGCTTGATGCGTTCATACAAGGGACGTTTCGCTACGGTTTCAAATGTTTTTCAAGGAACGCTTTCGTTAATGTTGGAACCTTTGGATCTTTGAACCAGCCGTGTCCTCCACCTTCCACTCTGTATAACGTAACCGGGACACCCGCCCCTTCCAACGCATCCTTCAATAAAACGCTCTGCTGGTAGGGAACAAGTTTGTCTCGATCCCCATGGATAATCAGAAAGGGACAATCATCTTTGGATACATAGGTGATTGGATTTGCCCTCGCGACCCGATCTTTATGCTCTTGGATGGGACCTCCTACCAATTGAGACTCTGGCGAGTCAGGGGCATCATGCACGAGTCCATCTGGCAGGCGTTGCGTGTCCATCTGAAGGAAGTCCGTGGGACCGAAGTAATTGACCACGGCTTGCACGTGACTGGACATCTTCAGGTGTTCACCCACCTCAAATTCCGCTACATCGCCTGTCGTGCCGAGCATAGCGACAAGGTGTCCACCAGCCGATGAACCCCACGCCGCAAAACGGTTCGGATCGAGACGGTAGGTTTCTGCATTCGCGCGGAGCCAGCGGACGGCGGCTTTTACATCCTCGATTTGCGCCGGAAAGATGGCGTGCTGGCTCAAGCGATAGTTAAGACTCGCGCCCGCATACCCAGCTTTGAGATATTCCTTTGGGGTGAAGTGTGTCTTATCTCCACCCTTCCAAGCACCGCCATGCACCCAGATAATAAGTGGTAGGTTTTCCCCGGTGTCTGGAACATACAGGTCGAGTTTCTGTCGTTCGTGTCCATCCGTAACATAAGCCACATCGCGATGCCCTGTTACACCTTCAGGGACTTTTGGAGTTTCAGCGGAACCTTGGCGTTGGGTCAGCATTAAAGTCGCTGCTACGAAAAATAGTATCAAGACAGGTGTGATTACAATTCGCATCATTGGCTTTCGCATTGACTTTCTCCTTCTCTACGGAATATTAATCTCGGGTGTCTCCGGCGTTATATTGTTCGTTGGATTCAGCATACACTTCATATATTGGATTGTCAACTTAAATTTCTCGTGTGTTTTCCCTCGGAAAAATGCTAAAAACGTAAACCAAATATCTGTGTTAATTCCTTCCAATCCAAACTTTTAACAAAATATTTACGCATCGTTTGCAATTTTATATATTCTGGCGTAGAGGATTGACATCGGTTAAAATTTGGAATATAATAGTTTGTACAAGTTAGCCAAGGAGAGCGGCATATTGAAATAAGGAGACCTATCCATATAGCTACAATGAAGGGCAGATACGGTTCTGAGAAGGTTATGTCCAATTTACGGATTCATGACCACTATGATCGCACCTAAGGACAACATCCGCCAATAAACGTCTACATATTTAGGGGGAGTGATGAAATTAACCGAATCACGTTTCAAACGGTTTATCTTTATTATCATCGATGGGGCACCGTATGAAATCTTTAAAGCGTTGATTGAAAATGGGGATCTCCCGAATATCAAGAAACATGTAGTAGATCGCGGTAGTTTGAATAAAGCGGTCTCCGTCTTCCCGTCAACAACGGGACCCGCCTTTATCCCATTTTTTATGGGCTTGTATCCCGGCACTGCGAATATCCCCGGCATTCGGTGGCTGTCTAAATCGAACTTCCATATCCCTCACCGCTTCAAACGTCCGGGGGTCTGCAGTTATATGGGGTTTGATGGGTTGCATTTTGAAGCCGATTTGCCTCTAAATTCTCCCACACTTTTTGATTTTTTTTCACCCGTAAGCAATATTTACAATCTTCTCGCCCGCGGGTGTCCGCCATCCAAAAACCTGACGCGCTGGAGCAAACCCTTCGTATACACCTACGCACACTTTTCTCATCGTTGGCGATTCGTCAATCAGATTGCAGCCCGTCGCTTATATAAAGCCGTTGAAGCAGGTGACAAATTCGTGGTATGCCTCTTTCCCGCAGTTGATACCTTTTCTCATCTCACAGAGATACAATCTCCACAAGTACTTCAGACTTACCGAGAGATTGATACCGCGATTGGAAACATTGTTCATACACTGCAAAAGGCAAACACCCTCCAAGAAACGCTGATTCTGATAACCAGCGACCATGGGATGACCGATACACATACGCATATTGATGTCCCACAGCACTTGGACGAAGGCGGTTGGCGATGTTTGCATTACCCAAAGGTCTGGCGACAGGGCACCGTATCTGCCAGTATGGTATCAGGAAACGGGATGACGCATCTCTATTTTAAAAATAATCCGATTGGAAAGGGATGGGGGGAACGCACCCCCTTCGAGAAACTTCACAAAATGGGGGTCATTGGGTCCTTGATTGAATTGGAGGGGTTGGGATTCGTCGCAGGGCAGAGCGAAACTGGAGATATTCTCGTCCAAAACCGAGGCGGACACGGAAGGATCTCGTATCGTTCAGCGCGGGCAGACCGCGGAAACCCACAAAGCGTAGCGGGGACGTTCAAATCCGCAGACGCGTTGCGTTTCTCCTACCAATTTACGGGGACAGATCCACTCGGATATGGTGTCCACTATGAGAATTTGTCCTCACGGGAAGCACTCCGTGAGACCTATGACAGTTCATATCCAGATGGCATCGTTCAATTGTGGCAGATTTTCAAAAGTGAACGGACAGGCGACCTCATTCTCAGTGCCGAGAAGGGTTACGATTTACGTGCCCGTTATGAAATCCCTGAACATCGGGCGACGCACGGTGCCTTAATCGCCGAGCATCTATCCATCCCGCTTGCGACGAATTATCCAATCGCAGAACAGTATATCCGATCCGTTGATGTCTTTCCAACGGTGCTCAGCCTCTGCGGACATAACGTCGCAGAGCGCCACATTGATGGTAGAGTCGTTAAGTAGACCGGAATCTCACCACACAAATTTCCAAACCCCTCTCTCTTCTGTAGAAGCGAACGGCGCGCGCGACACCTCCTAACAGCTAAACATCCCTGTCACTGTGTAAGTACCCCACACATTTTTCATTTTTCTGTTACCATATTGCATGTTGATATAACACCAGAGCAGAATCTGGAAACACATTAAGTTAAATTGGGTTAGTCTTTTTCTGTTTCATAGGTGAAATTCTCAACCTCATCCACTACTATTTCTCTGTTTTATGCCCAACCATCCAACAGATATTTTTGCATAAGAATTCCACTTTTTTCCAAAATTGTGTTCGCTTTTATCCCGAAGTCGCGTCACTATATACCAAATACCACACGAAGCACTTTCCTGTTCGAGGTTTTTGATGAAAAAAGATTATACCGAACTGATCCAACGCACCCTTGAAGGCGATAATGATGCTTTTGCCTGCTTGGTTAGAAAGTACCAGAAAAGGGTTCACGCGCTCGCATGGCGGAAAATAGGAGACTTCCACATCGCTGAAGATATTACACAAGAAACGTTCCTACAAATCTATCGGAAATTGCCGACCTTGAAAGATCCGGGTCGGTTTCCGGGGTGGCTTTATGTTATCACCAATCGCCGCTGCCTCGCGTGGCTCCGCAAGAAACGGATTCAAACGCAACGTTTGGAGGAGATAGATACAGCAATGTCAGAGAAGACATCCTATTCCAGACATATCGCTACAGAGCAGGCGAAAAATGCAGCGGAAGCACAACGCGAACTTGTTAAAAACTTATTGGCGAAGTTGAAGGAAAGCGATCGGACCGTCATAACTCTCTACTATTTGAGCGGGATGACTTATGCAGAGATAGGTGAGTTTTTAGGTGTGTCAGCGGATACCGTTCGAATGCGGGTCCGCCGTGCGCTGCAACGCTTAAAGAAGCATGCCCCGCTGATTCGAGAAGCACTCGGTAGTTTCCAACTGTCTCCCAATTTAACTGAGAATATCATGCGTGAAATTCCACGTATCAAACCCCTACCTCCTACTGGAGGAAAGCCACCGGTTGTACCGTGGGCAATTGCCACCTCGATCGCCATTTGTATTGTGATAATGCTCGGAGCCAGCAACCAATACCTAATGCGTTTCCAACAGCCCTACAGTTTTGATGCCACATCCGAAGTAACGGTGGAGCTTATTGATAGCCCCTTTATTCTTGATCTCTCACCAAAACCAGATGTGCGAAATCAGTTTGGAAATTCCGGTATACTTGGTAAGCATGATAGTCCTGGTAAGAAACTTGAAGATATTCTTGAATCACACTTCAATGCTATGGGTGGTCTAACACGGCTATCCAAGATTCGGAGTTTAAAACGTTCCGGTCCCGCACAACTAACGCAATTGGGCGGGCGACCTACAAAGTTCCGAGGTATGGTCGAAATAGCAACAGTGATTGGAAAAAAGTCTTATCTCAAATTGGACTTCGGGGAGTTCTTCAATGAGACGACTGCTTGGAATGGAGAAATCGTTTGGAAATCTAACCTATTAAGCCGCACAACAATCCTTTCAGAGATGGAATCAGAACGCGCCAAAGGCGAAGCCTATACAAGTCTATTGCAGTCAATATATGAACAACACGGCAGCATCGCTTTCCAAAAAAGTGAAGATGAGATGTTTCAAGGCAAGGAGTGCTTCGTGATCCAAATTCGTGGTTCACAGGACGTGTTCTATTACATTGACCGAGATTCCAACCTACTCGTCGGATTCAAAGCACCCTATACCGATCCTAACTTCGGCAGTGGTACTCTGGTCCTTCACTATACTGATTATACGGAATATGAAGGTGTAATGTTACCCAATTCCCGTGAGATTCACATCGGGAACGGTGTATTGGCAGTCAATTACACTTTTACAGAAACAGAGATTAATGTTGCATTGGACGAGACGATTTTTGAGAAACCGTAGCGATCTCAACATCACTAATAAATTATCTGATAAAACGTGAATTTGATAATAGATGCGGTTAGGATACCGCGCTACTGGGATGGTCGTTTTTGTGTTCCCAAGTTGGAACCAAAATTTTCAATTATGTTCATAATTTGCCATAAATTGAACCACATTGATAAACATTTAATCAACTGGTACGAAACTAAAACAGAGAGGTAATATCATGAAAATACTGAGTAAACTTACTATTATTACTTTTGTCGCAATGGGTATGTCCTATAATGTCTCAGCTAATGTTGAAGACATCCTCAAGACTCACTTCGAGGCTATCGGTGGACTGGAACGGCTGTCAAAGATTCAGACTGTGAAACGCTTTGGAGACACACACGTGACATACTTTGGTGGACAATCCATGAACATGCCAGGGACAGTCGAAGCAGCAGTAGTCATTGGAAAGAAATCGTATACCAAGATACACTATGAATGGTACAGCGAAACTGCTGTCTGGAACGGCATAGAAGGTTGGAAATCCATTTTGAAATCCACTGTATACGATGACACAAGAGAATTGTCAGCAATGGAACTTGAGATTGCTAAACAAAGAGCCTATATCACACCGTTTCAGCGAAGCTACGAACAACACGGCAGCAGTGCGTTTAAACAACGCGAAGACGAGACGTTCCAAGACAAGGAATGCTTCGTGATTCAGATCATCGGGGTAGAAGGTGTAGAGAACATTTTCTATTACATCGACAAAAAATCCAACCTACTTATTGGAATTAAAGCCCCGAACACTGATTCTACCTTCAACAGTGATACTGTGATTATTCATTTAGGGAATTACGCTAAATATAACGGTGTAATGTTCCCCAATTTCCGGCGAGTGTCCATCGGGAACAATGAATTAAATGCCAATTACACTTTTACAGAGACAGAAATTAATGTTACGTTGGATGAGACGATTTTTGAGAAGCCATAACAGTGGCATGAGCATTGTAGAATAGAAATTTGAGTTCTGCTACGAGAACACCGTAAGAGATATCTTTCACTGGCGAGGTTGGCAAGAACCCTCACTCTGTGCTTTTTAACCTCGCCACCTACCCTCTTTTCCATCCTTGATCCCAACTCACTGTCCAGAATTATGCACCTATTCGTCCCTGATTCGCGTCATTATATAGTGTGGCGTGAACGGATAGGCGTTTCTTCACGCTTTAGAAGCGTCCCTACCCACAAAACATGTAAATTGTTAAGTGACTGATACAAAAAGTCTTTCTGGAGATGTCAGATGAAAAGTGATGATGTTGCATTGATCCAACGCATCCTTACCGGCGATGAGACTGCTTTTGCGAACTTAATCAGAAAATACGAACAGGAAATTCACGCGTACGCCTTACGAAGGATCGGGGATTTCCACATCGCGGAAGATATTACACAGGAGACCTTCCTGCGAGTCCATCAGAACTTGAAAACCCTGAACGATCCGACGCAGTTTAGGAGGTGGCTGTATAGGATTGTGGATAACCTTTGTATCGCGTGGCACCGAAAAAATCGGCTACAGACCCAACCGCTGGAAGAAACCCACATTTCGGAAATAGAAACAGAAGTATATTCCCGATATGTCGCTACAGAACAGGCGAAAACATCCGTTGAAGCGCAACGCGACCTCGTCGAAAAACTGCTTGCGAAATTGAAGGAGAGTGACCGCGAGGTTATCGCACTCCACTATTTTGAAGAGATGACATCTTCAGAAATAGGAGGGCACTTAGGTGTGTCCGAAAATACCATTAAGAGTCGACTCCACCGAGCGAGACAGAAATTAAAAAAGTATGAGTTCATAATTCAGGAAGCGTTAAGTATCACAATGGAAAGGCGACACTATCCCGAAACGCAAACGGAAGGAGAGATTAAAATGGCAGAGGAAGTGAGAGATGAGGCTAAGATTGAAGCCAGGTTGAAGGAACTACAACGTCAGATCGCTGGTCTCCAAGAAGAAATTAGGGTTATCGCAGTTGAATCAGACACTTTCCACTCTGATGACATGAAATTTCTTGACCCGGAAAAAAGTGAAGTTCTTAGAACGTTATGCCGTCTTCCTGATAGTGAAGAAAGGGCAATTTCGTGGGGTTATGTCGGCGGCTATCGGACCTCTCCCGGTGAAACGACTGCCCGCGTCGCATTCTGGGGGGATAATATCGATAGTTTCCTAACGAAAGCACCTGACCCTGAAATCGTGAATCTTGCAGGTCTTTTCACAAATCCCACTATAGTCGCTGTCTTAAGACAATTAGTAGAAGGGAAGAGATCCATTGTGGATCTGGCAAACGGATGTGCCATCCCGGAAAGTGAAATAGAGAAAGTCGTAGAGATATTGATGGAATCAACGTTAGTGACACGCACAGAAGATAACTTAATTGAGCCGAAAAACGATGTCGTCTCCTTCTTCCTGAACTTTGTGAGTATGACAATCGTCCATCTCGGACATATCAAACCTGAGAATTAAGCTTGGTTTTCGCTGGCGAGAGTTTGGAAAAAACCGAAACGCAGCTTTTTCCAAACTTCGTCATTGCAACGCCATATTTTACGCAAACCTTCTGACAAATATGGTAAAACCCAAAAATATCCGCACACCCTGGTAGGTGCGGTTTCTAACCGCACCGAGTCCGGTGTAAAAGTAATTATGGATTCTACTATATTTCGTTGCAAGCCTACTTTTCCAAAATTATGCACCTTTTTCTCTTTGATCGCGTCATTATATAGTGAAGCGAGTCAATAAGATGTTTCTGTGTGTTCTGTGAGTGTATCTATCAGCGAAACGGACAATTGCGTGAGCTTTTTGGTAAAAATAGTCTTTCAGGAGATGTTCAATGAGAAATGACGATTTTACATTAATCCAGCATATCCTTGCTGGTGATGAGTCTGCTTTTGAAAGCTTGGTTAGAAAGTACCAGAAGCAGGTTCACGCGCTCGCATTTCGGAAAGTAGGCGATTTTCAGACCGCCGAGGACATTACACAGGAGACTTTCCTGCGAGTCTATCAGAAACTCGCAACGCTAAACGATCCAGCAAAGTTTTCAGGGTGGCTATATGCGATTGTAAACCATCTGTGTATCGCGTGGCACCGAAAAAACCGGCTACACACCGAATCGCTGCGAGAGATCCATATCTCAGAAATAGAGACAGATGCGTATTCTCGATATGTCACCATAGAACACGCAAAAACGACTACTGAAATTCAACGTGACTTGGTCAGAAAGCTGCTTACCAACTTGAAGGAAAGTGATCAAGAGGTTATCACACTCCACTACTTTGAAGAGATGACATCTTCAGAGATAGGAACGTATTTAGGTGTGTCCGAAAATACCATTAAGAGTCGGCTCCACCGGGCACGACAGCAGTTAAAGAAGTATGAATTTATGATTCAAGAAGCATTAGACATTACAACTGAAGGGGAACATCGGTCCCAAGACCAGTTGAAAGGAGAAATTAGCATGGCAGACGAAAACAAACTCACGGCAAACCTTGAAGAAATGCAGCGTCAAATTGCCGATTTGCAAGAGCAACTTCAGGTGGTCGCAGATGAATCGGACGCTTTTCTTAACGCTGAAAAAAGAGAAGCAGTGTCAACACTCTGTCGGTTACCTCATAATGCTGAAAGGCCAATCACTTGGAGTTATGGGGGTAGCTATCGTACCCGCGCCGGGAAGATGTGGAAACGTATCTCACTCTGGACAGATAGCATTGAAAATTTCATATCTCGAGCACCGGATGACGCGATTGTAAATCTTGCGAGTCTCTTTACAAATCCAACTATCGTCGCCATTTTAAGACAGTTGGTAGAGGGCAAGAGATCGGTCGCGGACTTAGCAAAAGGATGCGATACCTCGGTAGATGAGGCTGAGAAAGCCGTGGAGACGTTAATAGACGCGAAGTTAGCGGAGCGGACGGAAGATAATCTCATTGAACCCAAAAACGATGCCGTGTTCTACTTCCTGAACTTCGTAGGCATGACAAGGGTCCATCTGGATCCAAAAGACCACTAATCCGAGTCCAGGACTGGAAGGGAAGACTGGAACAGTCTGTCTCCAGCCTTCCCTTCTTCTATCCAAAAGGAACCGTTCAATGTTTTTGGTGCTATTGAGGCGTGAGATTCTCGCGCATCTAATCACATTTCGTTTTGCAGTCACGGTGATTACCTGCCTGCTGCTCGTCGTTATAACCACGCTCATCAGAATCGACGATTACCAGCAACGATTAGCGGGTTACAATACCGCCAGAAATGCGAATCGTGAAGAACTGTTGTCCACTCGAACCTATTCCCTTTTAATGCCAAAAGTTGATCGACCGCCCAATCCGCTGAGCATCTTTAATGCCGGTATGGACAACCGACTTGGAAATACGTTGCGGATCTATTACACGAACGTTCCTGTCCTCTGGGACGCGGAAACCCACAGTTCAGGGAATCGCTTCATCGATCACTTCCACCGAATTGATCTCGTTTTTATTTTTCAGTTTGTGCTTTCATTGCTGGCACTGCTGTTCGCTTACGATGCGATTGCAGGTGAACGTGAAACCGGCACAATGCGTTTGACGATGAGCCACTCCGTGAGGCGCGGGAGTATCTTGGCAGCGAAATACCTCGGGGCGATGACGTGTCTAATCCTGCCGCTCATCATCAGTTTTATCATCGCTTTGATTTGGATAGTGTCAACGGGCTCAATCGTCTTTAGTGGAGAGGATTTTCTACGAATTGCTGGCATTCTGCTAACTTCGATAATCTATCTTTCCGCTATCTACTTGATCGGATTGTTTATCTCTACTTCGGTGCACCGCACCGCCACAGCACTCATGATTTCTCTGTTTGTCTGGGTGGTACTGGTATTGGTTTATCCTTCTTTTAGCGGGTCTGTAGTTGATCAACTGATAAAACCCCAAGGCAGTAGGATAGATTCCAATTACGATGCGATGCGGCAAATACGACTGGCAGTCAATGAAAAAGAAGTGGAATATCTTAACAATGATCGAATCGAAGGCGAAAGTGATCGCTTTAACTTGGATGGGGCTCTTGCACGTGGATTACATGTCGGTATTGGTAACAAACGGACACTGATGCGTATAGATTTCAAGGGGTATGATTGGCAACACATCAGCTCGGAATCTGAAAAATTCATTCCTCACGCCATTCGCTATCATCAATTCTTAACACCCTTACGCATTGATGCAGCAGAGAAAATGGGATTAATACGCCTACCTACACTGGAACAACTCCGGTTTCGGAGAGCCAGAATCGCTCGGAACCTGCTTCGACTCTCACCCGCGGCAATGTATAATCTCGCAACGCAAGCGTGGGCAGGCACTGATCTCTATGGGGTCGAGGATTTCTTTGAGACGGCACGGCAGTATCGACGGACGCTGGTCAATTACTTTTACGATAAAGATGCCTTTTCAAGCAGGCAATGGTTTGCCAGTGATAAGGGGGCAATTGATTTAGACGATCTGCCGAGATTTGCGTATCAGCGTGCCGATCTCTGGACAAACGCTTCACGGGCACTTCCCGACCTGCAGCTGCTGCTATTGCTCAACCTTACGCTGTTTCTGGCAACATTCGCCATCTTCGTCAGGCAAGAGATTTAGACTTTGACCACAGGTTTCCAACGGGGATAAAAGATGATTTTCCACATCGTCAAACGCGAACTCTATGATCACCTGAGCAGCCTCCGTTTCGCGCTGACAACGCTCCTGATTCTCATACTGATGATCGTTAATGCTGTCACATATCTCGGAGAATACAAACAGCGGATGAGCCAATATCAAGAACAAGTTGCCGCGTCCCGAAGCCAGTTGAAATCTCGGTGTTCCACGCTGTATCGTTTGACGTTAAAGGGGCCTGGGCACCTCTACAAAAAACCGAGTCCTCTGGCTTTCTGTGCAAATGGCGGGGAAAAAGTCCTACTTGGCGAAATCCGCGGAAATACTGCCGGACGGACACAGCGGTGGCGGAGTAGCGATACTTCCTATAAGTTCACAGAAATCTGGGGGTTAGTATACCCACCCAATACCGATCTATTGTTTATTGGAGAGCAGATACCAGGGGAAAGAAGTATCATGCCGGCTTATATCAAGATCGATTGGGGATTTGTGACAGCAATTCTATTGAGTTTTATGGGTATCCTGTTTACCTTCGATTCGATCTCCGGTGAGCAGGAGCGAGGCACGCTACGATTGATGCTGGCGAACAGTATTTCACGGAACACCGTGATTTGCGGCAAATTTCTCAGTGCATTCCTTGCTATTGCTATTCCCTTTCTGATTGGAGTGATCGTTAGTACCGCCATCATATATCTTTCCGAAGTCGTCCAATTCAAGGGCATTGATTGGGTGAGGTTGGGTTTCATCGTCTGTATCGCGTTAATTTACATCTCAATTTTTATTTTCTTGGGACTCTTCGTTTCCAGTCGTGTTAAAGAATCTTCGACGAGCCTCGCGATTCTCTTGTTGATTTGGATGGTTTGGGTGGTGCTGATACCAAACGCACTGGGTTCCCTCGGCAACCGTTTGCACTCCCGACCCACCCCCAAGGAATTCATGGCTCAGGTTCGAGATTCGCGCGAAGATTTACAGAAACGCTATTTTGCTCGGATTAAAGAACCGCCGCGACGAGAAACCCCAGCGACAATCGCAACAGCGTTAAGTGCTGAATATGTTAATAAAGACGCAGAATTACGCGATCGCTTGCGTGCAGACTACCTTTTCGCTGAGCTCCGTCAAATCCAAACTGCCCGGTCCCTGACCCGTATGTCGCCAGCGGCGGTTGTCCAGTATGCCTTTGAAGGGCTCGCAGGCACTGGTTTTCCCCGCCATTTAGACTTCATCTCTCAAACACGCCAATACGCCAAGCAGTTTCGGCAGTTTCTCATTGATACCGATCGGTCAGATCCAGAGAGTCCGCATGCCGTTGGTATCCCAGAAGGTACATCACAGAGACCGGTGAACTTCGATGCCATCCCCAAATTTGAGGATCAACACCGTTTTAGCACGGACTTTAATGTCGTAATTGTCGACCTACTGTTATTGATCCTGTTTTTACTGGTGCTATTCGTTGGCACGTTTCTCTCTTTTCTGCGCATGGAGATTGGGTAATTCTCAAACGCCATCATACGACTGAAACTTGATAGATCCCCTACTACAAACATTCATTCTGCGATTTGACACCTATCTCCAAATGTGCTACTATTTTAACTATTGATTGCAACGACCCGCGATTCAGAAGGTTTTCTGCACCTCCAGTGACGTTAAAATTCAAACAAAATCCTCAATTTTCAAAGTAACTATGCCAATACCGAATTTCCCCGATAAACATAAATCGCGTCCCATCGTCACGCCGCAACAGCATGTGGCATACTTCCGTCAACAGGGTTTCATCCCTGATTTCCCGATCCCCAAGAGTGTCATTTTCTGTTATGAAGGGAATCTTCTGGATCGTATTACCCGCATTGAAAGTGTAGAGCAGGTTCATGGAGTAGGTGGAGGCTTCTATCTGCTGACTGAAACGGGTAATCGCGTGGCAGTTAGCGGCAACAATGGCATCGGTGCGCCCGGTGTGTCAATGATTCTTGAACTTCTGATAGAATTGGGGGTTAAACGATTTATCAACGTAGGCATCGCTGGTGGATTACAAAAAAGTTCACATATTGGTGATGTCGTCGTTTGCACCAGTGCCATTCGCGATGAAGGCGTTTCATATCACTATTTGGAAGACCCCTCGGCACCTGCACTGCCGTCCGAAAACTTGACAACAGAACTTAGACGGACCCTTGCGCGCGACGGCATTCCTTATACGCAGGGACCCACATGGACGACCGATGCTTTCTTTCGTGAAACGATCGGAGAGATTCAGCACTATCAACAGGAAGGAGTTGTCACGGTTGAGATGGAGGCTGCCGCTTTATTCGCTATCAGTAAGCTGCGCGGCGTGGATATGGCATCAGGGTTTGTCATCAGCGACTCGGTGGCAGACTTGGTATGGCATCCACAAATTCTTGCCCAAGAAACACACGAGAGTTTATTCCGCTTGTATCAGGCAGCACGTGCAACCTTAAACGAAACGAATAAAAACTAACACTGAAGGAAAGGCAAATGGCAATTTTAACACAAGCACATCGCGAACACTTCGACGAATACGGTTATATGGTCATCGAAAATGCTATTCCAACTGAACTGTGCGATGCAGTCGTTGACGCGATCTTTGCGTTTTTGGAAATGGACCCCTCAGATCCAAACGACTGGTACCGCGCACCGCACAAACCCGGGGCGGGAATGGTAGAGATGTATCAACACCAAGCAATGTGGAATGTCTACCAGCACCCACCGATCCATCAAATCTATACCGAGGTCTACGGCACCCCCCGGATTTGGGTACACCCCGACCGCGTCAACATGAAACCACCGAAGCACCCCGACTATCCCGAATGGGATCATAAAGGGATGTATCACTGGGATGCAGATACCTCGAAACTACCCGTCGATTTCGGCACACAAGGTGTCCTGTTCCTGACGGACACAACCGACAACCAAGGGTCTTTTGTGTGCTGGCCCGGTGCACATAAGTCGCTGATTGACAAGGAAAACCCGTGGGTACCAGAAATTTCGCCGGAACATTTCATTCAAGTGCCTGCGAAGGCGGGTGCCTTGCTTATATGGCATAAAGCACTGCCGCACGGCAACGGTCGCAATACCTCCGATAAGCCACGACTGGCGCAATACATGAACTTCTATCCTGTTCCTGATCCAATGGATGAAGAACGACGGCAAGAACGCATTACACTGTGGCGGGAGCGGCGAGCATTGGGACGAGGTCCCTATCCAGGCGACCCACGCGGTTGGGAAGCGAAAAACTATGGACCGGCAGAACTGACACCCTTAGGACGAAAACTACTGGGACTTGATGCGTGGGATTAATATTTCTTAAGCATCCCCCAACTCGTGGCTAATTTTCCTTGCGGCTCCACACCGAGTGCCGCTTGCAATCCGTTATCCATGATTGCCTTGATCTGTTTTTCAGTCAAATCCACGTTGAAAATAGCGACCTCATCGAAAAGACCGAACATGAACTGGTGGTGTGCCAGAAAGTCTCCCATGTTAACCTCTTGGTCCTCAGCATTCGTGTCCATATCCTGATCGCCGCCTTCCTTGCCTTGAAGTTCACCGTCGACGTAAAGATCGTGATCTTGGACAGAGTCGGAACCTTTGGGAAAAACGACCGCCATGTGATGCCACTCTTTATCACAGACATCATCTGCTCCGTAATTTTGACCTCCAGCGACCTCAACCCTCAAGTTGCACTCCGCACCCCGTAGGTGCGCACGGACGTAGTATTTTTCTCCCGTCAGGTTTGGTCCCCATTTCACCCACGAATGCTCTCTTGTGTCCCCTGCTTTAAACCAGAAGACCGTCGTTCTCGGATCTGTGCCACCAATGCCAGCGTAGCCGGAAACGATCAAATTGTCATCTTTACCGTCGTAATCCAGGCAAGTCCCGAAAACACCTTTGGTGTATTTCGCACCAGATATCTCCCCGTCTCGACCGTTCCCAGAAATATCCTTGGCGACCGTCCCTTTCCCTTCATCAAAGAGGTATGCAACCTCAACCGTCTCGGGATCCAGTATAGCGGCATGGCTGATGCTCGTAACCAATACTCCGAAAGCGATAACAATTACCCAAACCAGCGCAAAACTGACTCGACTTCTAAGTTTCATAGTTTCCTCCTATGCAAATATATCACTAAATTTCCAATCCAAAACCTTATATTTCGATGGAAGGACCTAAGGGGGTTAGTACACCAGACCATAGTTTTCTAAAAAATGGATTATAGCAAAATTGTTCAAAAATAAGCAAGAGAAAAACAGTAATCACAGTGTGTGACTTTCATTGGTTTCACAAGTCCAAACAAGGTATAATATAATGTGGTTACGAGATACTGAGAAATGCATAAATCCTTTTCACGTTTAATTCTGTATGAATATACAAAAAGCATACGACACCTGGTCATCAGCTTATGATTCTGATGAGAACCGCACCCGAGATTTAGATCAGAGTGTTACCCAAAAAACGCTGAAAAATTCATGCTATAAATCAATCCTTGAGATCGGCTGTGGAACCGGAAAGAATACTCACTTTCTCTCACAGATCAGTGAACGTGTTCATGCCATCGACTTCTCAGAAGGCATGATTTCTCTCGCCGAAGAGAAGTTGAAATCCAGCAATGTTACGTTCTCTCTCGCCGACCTTACCCGTCCATGGCACTGTGATAATGCGTCTATGGACCTTGTCGTCTGTAACCTCGTCCTTGAGCATATAGAAAACCTCGCATTCATATTCTCAGAGGCATTCCGGGTATTGACCGAGGGTGGTCATTTCTTTGTCTGTGAACTTCACCCATTTAGGCAATATCAAGGGACGCAGGCAAATTTCCAAACGGCTCACGGAACAATGGAAATTCAAGCGTTTGTGCATCACATATCCGATTTCCTCGACGCTGCCAAAAGCAATGAATTCCGCCTTGAGGAATTCAAGGAATGGTGGCACGAAACAGATCAAAACAAACCTCCGAGACTTGTGTCGTTTATGTTCAAAAAATAAAAATGATAACCAAACATACTCACCCTTCTCTATCACTTCCTGGGACTTTAAAACACCTAATATTTCTTGAATACCTATAAGAAAAAATGACCGATGCAAGAATTTTTGAAAAAAATTTGACATAAAGAAAAACATGTGATATAATATTAACACTGTAAAGTTAGATTACTCTGTAAATAAAGGTTAGAGCAATGGGCACCAAAGAACGCAGGGCAAGAGAAAAGGAACAACTGCGACAGCAAATTCTCGTTGCAGCACGTGAGTTGTTTGTCAATGAAGGCTATGAGAACATCTCCATGCGAAAGATTGCCAACAAGATTGAATACTCTCCGACAACGATCTATCTCTACTTCAGAGACAAGGCGGATCTTTTAGATTCCGTTTGCCAGGAAACTCTTTTGAACCTGTTGAACACGCTTGAGCAGCTAAAAAGAGATGAGAGCGATCCGGTTGAAGCATTGAGAAAAAGTGGACGAACCTATGTCGAGTTCGGTCTCAAATATCCGCAGGATTACAAACTCACCTTTGTCATCCGACCCCAGTTCCAGAAGGGGTTAGGGCTGGAGGAGGGATCCGTCGGCGAAAAGGTGTTCAATTATTTACGTGAAATGGTTTCTGCGTGCGTCCAGCAGAAGAGATTCCGTCAGATGGATGTCGAAACCACCGGTCAGGTGCTGTGGTCAGCGGTTCACGGTGTTACACTGCTCCTGATTGATTTCCCGGACTTCCCCTGGACCGAGAAATACGAATTGATAGACACAGTCATTCACACGACAATCGAGGGTTTGAAGGCATAGGTTTAAAACTGTTTGGCGAAGGGTGCCTATATTTTTTTGCCTATAAGTTAACACTGTAAACTTATTTACCTATGTTAATATATGGAGGAATAAAATGAAAAAGCGAAGCCTATTCTCAATACTAACCCTTGGCGTCCTTCTATCTGGATACCTCAGCCTGTTTGGCGAGGAAATTGAGCAGATCCCACCTGCTCCTGTGGAATTCACTTTCGATCAATATGAGATCGTTATTGGCGCCACGAAACGCCAGACCGTTCTGACGGGGTTTCTCCTCGGCGGTGCTATCGCGGAAATTGTCGTGGTGCACACTGACGAGAACGACAACCGTCATTTACGCATCTACGCGTTCAGCGATGGCACTTGGACCCTGAAATTCAACGCAACCCTGCGTCCCGAAGTGTTATTCGTCGATGTCGCAAACATCGGTGGACGCGACCGACTGATTACATACGGACACGACCGCCTGAACTGGTTTGATCCAGAATCAGCGACGGAACGCCTGCTGGTGCCGGTTACTTCAAACTTCACGCCATTTCGTAAAGACGAAATTCCCCATGTAGACGTTACTCGGGACGTGAATGCTGACGGCCGCGATGACTTGGTAGTACCTGATTCCGATGGCTTCTATGTGTTCATCCAGATGAGCGACGGCACGTTCGCCGATCCAGTGAAACTCGGTCCGCCCACTGAGATGGAGAGGATCCTCGGTGCCGACGGATATCGATACGATCCGTGGTCTCAGAGCCGTATCTATGAGATCGACTATGACATAGATGGACGCGTCGACCTGGTGTTCTGGAACGAAGACCATTTTGAGGCGCATCTCCAGGACGAGCGTGGACTGTTTGCACCGAAAGCCAGGACTTTCATGACCGATGTCGCATTTGACTCTGACCGGATCGCCGCACTCACCACCGGGGATATGACAGGAAGGGTGTTGCACTCGTTGGCAGACCTGAACGGTGACGGTATCGGGGACCTGGTCGTTTTCAGGCTTTCGGGTAAGGACATCTCCAGTAAGCACTCCAATTACGAGGTGCATTTCGGCGTGCCGACACCCGATGGCGGTACCACTTTCGCGCGAAGTGCTGACATCACATTCCGAAGGGACGAGAGAATCCAGCTTGGGATGAACCGACACGACTTCAATTGTGATGGTCAGGTTGACCTAATGATTACGACCATCCATACCGAGCACCTCAAGGGGAGCCTCTGGAAGCGCGTCAAGGGATTCATGGGGGATGACATCGGGCTGGGACTTGAGTTCTACCAAATGGATGAAGGTCACTATCTCGACACACCCAACACGACTCGTAGCATCGCGTTGGACGGCGTACCCAGCCATCGCGAACCGGGATGGGTGCCACTGCATGTCGTCCTTCGAGGCGCGACACACGAGAGCCGGAATACGCAAAAAGGTTACCCGCGCGCCTTCAACACAACCTTGCGCATCGGGGATGTTACCGGTGATGGCCGCTCGGATCTGCTTATCTCGGATCATCCTCGGATTATGATCGTCTTCGTCGGCGTCCCGGGACCAGAAATATTCGCTCAGCAGCCGCAGAAGGTGGCAGTTGCGCTGCCCAACGACGAAGAATACACCCGGCTGGTGGATCTCAACAAGGATGGGGTCCAGGATATCCTCATGCATCATCCATTCACGCTACGGGATGCTCACGGAGCCCCGAAACTACCTCCCGGAACTGAACCACATCGTGTAACAATGCTGATTGCGCGATAAATCCATCGGTTATATTTTTTTGTATATAGGTTAACACTGTTCATTTATTTATCTATGTTAATATGTAAAAACGCTAAAGGAGAATAAAATGGAAAAGTGCAGCCCAGTCCGCAAACACTTTTTTACGGCGAAACTGGGATCAGTAACTGAGCGGACAAGGCATTTCCAACGAAGCTTGTTCGCCGTGCTGGTTTTTGGCGTATTCCTGTCGAGTTGCTTGGGACTGTCCAACAAGGCTATCGATCCGATGGTGCCTGCTCCTGCGGAATTTACTTTCGATCAGTATGAGGTCGTCACTGGTGTTGCAAAACATCAAACCGTTCTGATAGGATTTTTTCTCGGAGGCTTCATCGCGGAACTTGCTGTGATTAGCGTCGATGAGAACAGGGATCGGCACTTGCGGATCTATGCGTTCGGCGATGCTACCTGGGCACCAAGACTTGACGTGCCGCTGCGTTCTCAAGTGCTGTTCATTGATGTCGCGAATATCGGTGGACGCGATCGCTTAATAACATACGAACGAGGTCGCCTGAACTGGATAGATCCTGAATCGAGAACGGAACATGTTCTTGTTGAAGTCACTACGAACTACAACGCAGCAGGCGATCGGGGTATCCCGCATGTCGACGTCACTCGGGACGTAAACAGTGATGGTCTCGACGACTTGGTAGTGCCGGATCTTGATGGTTTCTGGATAGCGACGCAAGTGAACGATGGCGCATTCACCGATCCCATAAAACTCGGACCGTCCGAACCCTTTCTCGACGAGATTGCTTTGGACGATACCCATAGTTACCGCAAGGTCGGAATAACCGCCTTGACTGTTCCGTGGTATCTCAGCCGTGTTCACCAACTGGACTATGACCAGGATGGACGCAGCGATCTTGTGTTCTGGAACGAAGATCATTTCGAGGTTTATTACCAAGATGCTAATGGAATGTTTTCCACAGTGGCAGATACTTTCACCGTTGACATCCCATTTGACACGGATGGGATCTACTCGATCGCCTTCGGATTCAGTGGCGAGCGCGCGTTTTCCCTCGTCTTTGGATTCAGAGAGAGCACGACTCTAAGGGTGTTGCACTCGTTCCGCGACATGAATGACGACGGTGTCGCCGACATGGTGATCCTCTCATTGGAAGGCCGGAGTCTACTGAGCCAGCGCAGCCTATACGAGGTGCATTCCGGCACGCCAACGTCCGACGGCATCTTGTTCGCACCAGAGGTTAGCACAGCGATCCAACCGCAAGGAAGAGCGGGGGGATTGCTGCACTCTGGATATTCGGCCGTGTGGTTGCAAGATTTCGATGGTGATGGTCAAATCGACATGATGTTCAGAGACGTGAATATTGGTGTTGCGGGGATGATGCGTGCGCTCCTCGGCAATTCCGTTATGATGGATGTTGAGTTCTATCGACTCGACAACGGTATTTACCTTGATAAGCCGACTACCACACATAAAATCAGACCTGATATCAATCCATTTGACAAACAAAACATATTTTTCTCCCCGGTCCTCATGGGAGATGTGAATGGAGACAGACGCTTGGATCTGCTGGTCGGGAAGAGCCGAGAAGAACTGCGAGTCTTTATCGGTGTCCCGGGACCAGAACTGTTAGCACGACAGCCCAAAAAGATCGCCGTCACTTTGCCTATGGACGAACGGAATACCCGATTGGTAGACCTCAATAAGGACAGTCAGCAGGATATCCTCATGTATTACCCGTCTACTACTGATGCACACCGAGTGACACTATTGATCGCTCAATAAACAAAAAGGAGAAAGACAATGACACGCTCAATTTTTTGCACAATTTGTATCCTTATCGGATTAACCCTCAGTTTCTCGGTTCAGGCGCATGCCGCTGATCCTAACAAAAATAGTGTAAGGCAAGACAAATTCCTCACGGATGACTCGGAATTTGGTATCGGACTTCAGGGAGCCACCTCTGAATTTGGCGGAATTAGTGTTCGCTATACCGGGCTTGCACCCGTATATCTTCAAACCGTTGGACGTTTTATTCTCAACGACCAGAATAGCGATCACATGTTAGGGGGCGGCGTTTCCTACGCTATATTTGAGCACCGCGGTAGGTGGCATACATCACGCCTCTATTTCACCTTAGAAGGGGGCTGGCGATACAATAAAGAACGGGAATTCCTTACCACCACGTTAGGCGGCGGACTCGCTTTTGGAGGCGAACTTGTGTTCTCACTCGGCGGCATCCCGCTCGGTTTGAACGTAGCTGTCGGTCAAGGGTTTGGGAGAGAAACATCCGACACACAATCCAAAGGTATCGCTGGTGTTTACGTAGGAATGGGGATACATGCCTATTTTTAGTAGAGGCGTTCGATTTTCACTCAGACCCGGTAGGAGCGGTTTCCTAACCGCTCCTGCTCCTTTTTCCATCAGTCCGATTTACGATGCGCTGCATTCCACTCTTCCCACGTCGGTTTATGACCTTCAGTAAGCACGACAAGCGGCACCCTATTCCCCCTCAAAGCTTTCGTTTTCACGAATTCGGCGGCTTTGCGCGCTTCGGCAGTCAAATCTGCTCGTTCAGGTGTGGGAAAGTAACGGAAGTCGATACTCCACCGGGATTTCCCCGTTGTGTTCACCTTGCTCGTATGGACGCAAAGGTTCGACATGAACAACGCACCACCAGGCTTCAGAGGAACCGGGACTGGTGTGCCACGCGCCTCGACATCTTCCTCCATCCGGACGTTTGAATCTGCCCCTCGCGCACCGTCCAGCAAACCCCAACGGTGGCTACCCGGAATGACCCAGCAACACCCATTCTCAACTGTCGCTTCCACCAACGGCACCCACACCGTAACCATGTGGAGACCTCCTGTGTGCTGCTCCTTTTTCCCGATAGTCGACTGGTCCAAGTACTGGCTGTCTTGGTGCCACGGGAACGAGGTAATCACGCTACCGGGGAGTTTCGTCCGTAACGCAGGTGTGCCGATATTTGAAACTTCAGGACCTAAAAGCAGGCGAAGCACATCAAGAACACCGGGGAGGTTGTAGAGATCGTAAAACTCACGTCCATACATACCAAAACTCCAGTTGCGAGGTAATACATCCAACTCTTCGCAGATCGCTGCATACCGGCGCTCGAAGGATTCGTCTTCATAGCGCGAGGATAGTTTGCCTTCACTATGTAACTCGTGGCTATACGCAGCAACTTTCGCCTTAATGAAATCTCGAATAGGCTCTAAATCCCGATCGTCAATAAGGTCTCTGACGACAACGTAACCATCACGTTCATAAGCGGTTTTGATTTCTTGATCTGTCATTGACGCATCTCCTTTGGGGAAGTCACGCGATCACGGTTATCGTGATGACCTGCTTCCGCCCGTCGCTGTTGCACAATCTCAAAAGATATGTTATCATGAATGCTGGGCAAACGCAATATAATTGAACTTTCCTGACCAATACATGTAGCAACTGTTTTGAGGATCATTTAATGAACACAACACCGAAGATTGTCGCAATCGGGGGTGGAGAGCTTAAATTTCTGGAAACCGCCGACATCGACAAACGCATCATCGAGTTGACTGGGAAAACACGACCAAAGGCGCTCTTTATTCCAACCGCCAGTGGCGACGCTGCTGGATACATGGATACCTTTGAGGCGTGTTACGGTAAGCATTTTGGGTGTCAAACGCGGACCCTTAACCTGATTCAAAGTCCGCCAGCGTTTGAGAAAATGTCAGCATTGGTATTGGAGTCAGATCTGATTTACGTCGGCGGTGGAAATACCTACGGGATGATGAAAACATGGCGGCGGTTGGGATTGAACACTGTGTTAGCAGAGGCAGCGTCTCGAGGTATTGTCCTATCGGGTCTCAGTGCAGGCGCGATTTGCTGGTTCAAATACGGTTGCAGTGATTCTCGTTCCTTCTCCAGCAATGTCGCATGGGACTATATCCGTGTGAGTGGATTGGGATTCATCAACGCTGTATATTGTCCGCATTACCACTTCGAGAAGCGGGAGGATGTCTTCTCAAAGATGATTGAAAAACGGGGTGGTATCGGAATTGCCTGTGACAATAATGCCGCGATTGAGATTGTCGGAAACCGTTACCGTGTGCTTACCTCGGCTCCGAATGCAAAGGCATATAAACTCTTCAAACGGAACGGGCGCGCTATCGTTTCGGAGTTACCTCAAGAGAATGAATACACTCCTTTGGACAATCTTTTGAAACGAAAATAATATCAAATTCTTAGGATTGTAACACTGATCGACTTTTTTACCGATTTTACACACAAAAGGAACAGATATGAAAATTACCGATGTAAAAGCGATGACACTCAAGGGATACAAACAGTGGAACTACGTCCAGATTGAAACCGATGCGGGATTGACAGGGATAGGCGAGGCACATCCGGGGGCAGGAGTCGCTGAAATTATCCTACAATTCAAGAAGACACTCGTCGGGGCGGATCCAAGAAATATAGAACCTCTTTATCACCGAATGATTGGCGCGGCGAGCAATCGATACGCAATGGGTTTATCGGCTATCGGTGGGATCGAAACGGCGCTGTGGGATCTGCTTGGAAAAAGCCTCGGAGTGCCGGTCTATCAACTCTTAGGTGGAAAGTATCGGGACCGTATTCGACTCTATGCGGATGTCGGGCATGGAAAAGGGAATACCCCGGAAGGCTGGGCGCAGCGAGCCAAAGAAGGCGTTGGGGACGGCTACCAAGCGATCAAGTTCGACATTGATAACTCGGCAAACGAACTCAAGCAGGATGCAGTGAATCGGGAACTCAGCACAGCGGAATTACAGAAAATGACGTCGTTGGTCGCCGCTGCACGAGAAGCCGCTGGCGATGGCATTGACATTAGTATTGATTGTCACAGTCTCTTCAGTACCCATTCAGCAATGAAGCTCGCTGAACGCTTAGAACCGTTCGATTTGATGTTCTTGGAAGATCCAGTACCGAATGATAACGTCGAAGCAATAGCGAAGGTGAGTGCTGCGACCTCTATTCCAATTTGTACGGGTGAGTTCCTGTTCCGACGAGACGGCTTTCGAGAGTTAATCCAGACCCAAGCCTGTGATATGCTGCATGTCGATGTGTCTGGAACAGGCGGGATACTCGAAGCAAAGAAGATTGCAGATCTGGCAGATCTCTATTATATCCCATTTGCTGCCCATAACATCACATCACCAATCGGGATGACAGCGACAGCGCATGTCTGTGCAGCGGTGCGGAATTTCATCGTTATGGAACTCCCATATCACGCCGATCAGGTTGAGTGGCGATGGGATCTCGCAATTTCCAATGAACCGCTCATGCAGGATAGCGTATTCGTAGTGCCAGAGCAGCCGGGACTCGGTGTCGAAATCAACGCAGCCGTTGCCAGAGAACATCTCATGCCTGGGTCTGACCATTTTGGCATTGACTAAATTTCAGCAATGGATGTCCTTTTAGGTATACACCGCTACCCTGCTGGTGAGGGGTCCTGAGGGAACACCCAAGCAAAAACACCTTGCCACGAATAGGGTTACTGCTTGATTTTGAGGTGTCCCCACAGCGTTACCAACTTTTCTTGGGGTTGAACCGCCAAGGGTAGGGGCTGCCAAGCGGGGCTGCTATTCCTTCCAGCCAGATTTCGAGTGAGATTAACAGGATTGGAACCGTCATCATTCATTACATAGATGTCATCCTCACCATCACGGTCAGAAGTGAAGGCGATTTTTGTCCCATCTGGAGACCAAGCAGCGTGATCATCAAATATGAATAGATTATGCGTTAGTTGAATGGTATTGGAGCCATCAGCATCCATCACATAAATTTCAAAATCACCGTCTCTGCCTGAAGTGAAGGCAATACGCTTGCCATCTGGCGACCAGGCAGCAGCCCTGTCCCACGGTTCCAAGTTTTTCGTCAGTTGAATCGGTCTACCCCCACCAACTTTTATCACATAGATTTCACGATCCCCATCTCGATCTGAGGTAAACGCTATTCTTGTCCCGTCTGGCGACCAGTCTGGGTGACGGTCTGCTTTTACGTGCCGCGAGAGATTCGTGGGTTTGCTACCATCCGCGCCCATGAGATAGATTTCTTCGTTACCTCGGTTTGAGCCGTAGACGATTTGCGTCCCGTCTGGAGACCAGTCAGCACCAAAGTCGCCTGATGAATTGCGTGTGAGATTGATGCGGTTTGTCCCATCAGCATTTATCGCATAGATATCATAAACGCCTTTTGGGTTTGAGGTAAAAGCAATGCGCTTACCATCTGGAGACCAAGTAGGTCCGCTGTCTGCTGCAGGATTTTTAGTAAGTCTAACAGGATTTGTTCCGTCGGCATTCATCACATAGATTTCAGAATTACCATCGCGGTTTGAAGTAAAGGCGATCTTCATAGCAGCCGCCGGGGTCTGATTTGCCAATACGATGAAAAGAACTGCCAATACTGCTAAAAAACACTTCTGTAAGCAGAACAACTCAGGAAACGTTAATTTCATGGTTTACCTCCTTAGCGATCTGACCGAAAACCTTCGAGAGAATTTTGTATTTTTAACGTGCTTCAGGTATAAGCGTTTACATATACATTGAAGAAATACGTAAGAACGATTATCCGGGTAATGCCCCTTGGTAATTTATACCGGTAAACATTCCGATTAGCATCCAAACCCCTACAATGCCAAATTCACCGATAATCAATCCCATAAACAGAGGTCGAAGCCTTCGATAGGAGCCGATCCCACCCGATTTCAGGACCAGATACTTCAAAAACCAGCCAATACATATACAGGACCAGAGGAAATAGGAGGAGTAAACCGCACCCATCACATACCCAATCGGATGGAGATGCCACCACATAAATTGACGCTGCATAATCAGGAGGAAGCCGGTAATCCCAGCCCCCAAAAGCATGCTGTATGCTTCCCCCAATTTCGGGTCTTTCGGATACTGAATCAGGGAAACGATATGATTGAAGTATCTCGGTGCACCAGTAAAGGGACCCCTTTGCAGATTCAAGCCACCTTTCTCATAAATCAAGGACAACGATGCCACGTATGAAACACCGATAGCAACAGCAATCGCAAGTACCATCGCGCCGAGAACGCTCCTTCGATTTAATCCGACAGGATCCGCCGCTTTGAACCCGTGCAGAACGCTCGGCATCAGAATACCGCCCCAGTCGCGCATCATTACCCGCTGGAACCCTAAGAGGGATAAACTGTTGGCGTTAATGATTCTCGAACCCGCAATAATTTCAAAATATTCGACGGGATACATCGGTGCTTGAATCAGTAGCATGCCACCGTTGACGACCATCCACGACAATGCCGTAGAAGCAATCAGGAACAGTGCCAGAATGCTACAAGCGACCCAAAACGACATTCCCGCGTAGACGCAGAGACCCGCAAGCAACAGAAAACTGAGAATTGTCCCCAGCACAGCCCATCTATACGGCAATACTTCGTCTGAGTCGTCAATCGTTGTGGAGGTAGATGCCCCCAGAAACGTGCGTCTCAAAAGCTCTGTGATATGGGACCGACTGTTCAGCAGGAAGGCGAGAACCATGACCACATACGCAGCCATTGTCTGCCCTCTGGCAGAAATCCAGGGGCTGATAGGGATCGCAAAGGCGTTGATGATGATGTACTGTAACTTGAAAAATAGAAAGAAAAACCAGCAGCTGAAAGACACATCCATCGCGAGAAAGTAGGTTATACCGATAACCGAGAAATAGAGGAAGAACCGAAATTGGGGCCACCACCCCATCACAATCCACGGACGCTCCGTGAATGGCGTGTACAAATCATACCGATTCGGAATGCGCGGGAGTGCCGGGACATACTCGTGCAGTCCATTGAGCAAATGGAAGAAAGCAGCGATTCCAAATCCTACCCACACCAGCCGGTTCTTGAACAAACTGTTCAGCCCTGCCTGCATCGAGGTTTGCTGGACCATCTCCACAGGCACAGTAACGAGCGGAAAGATGAACCTTTCGCGCTCAACCCACTGTTTCCTTAACACCACCGATACGCAAATCGTCAGGGCGTAGAGCAGTAGGATGAAAACCGTCCAGACAAGAAGCGGTTTTGCCCAGAGCATCCAAGGGACAACCGATTCCCCCTCATAGAAATCAGTGACGGCATGCGCGTCCCACACAATTAGCCATTCAGGAAAGTGCGGATGTAGCGTTTCTGCCCACTCGTTCTCAGGTGTAGCGAAATAGACGGGTGCCGCCAGAAAGGGGAGTAAATACCCGATCATGCCTTTCGATGGGATCGCTGAACTGATGACCATCATCACCCAGATGATCATCAATTCGCTCGGATTTAGCACGCCTCGAGGAAATACTTTTTTTAGGATGGGATTGACGACAAAGGTGAGAAAAATCAGTGTGAACACTGTCCCCAAAGGAAAATGGTTTCCGGCAATATCTGTTCCTTGGAGATAGTAGTCATTATAGGGGGTAATTGCTGTCTGTATAATGACGAGTGCCAAACCGATCAGAATCGCTCTCACGCTCATTTTTTAATTATTCCTTGCGGTTCGATCAGGTGAAATTGAGGTTTTGAAGTGCCTGTGCGTAGATCTGAAGAAATACCCTATCAAAAACCCTGCGTATTGTTGCAGGCTATGCTCTTTGGCACTCTTGTAATGGATTAAGGCTCGTCACTGAACACTGGTTCTTTTGCCGGGCGGACGACCCACGCTGCGAAGGCCGCCTCAAACGACGCTGACGTGTCTCCGAGATACAGGTGCTGGATACTTTCGATCGGAACTCTTATTGCTCCGTAGATCGATGAACGTCCCAACAATTCATCATCTTTGATCTCAAGCGGTTCAAACATTAGAATTGAACCATCGGTTAATCTCAGAGCGATTTCAGAATAAGTGTCACCTGGTTTAACAACTCCATCTCTTAACTGCCGATTTCTTTGCTGCTCGCTGATTGCTGCTCGCTGATTGTTATTAACAGTGTCCCGCAGGTTTCCTATAGAGGCTCGCGTTACATCCACCACCCGTGCGACACGGTCTATAGGAACGGAAAACTGGCGGAGTTTGGAATCAAACCGAATCGTTTCCCCATTGAAGCCCAGCAATTTGCCCCGTTTCATATCCCCGTTCTCTGCCACTAAGATATGACTCGGGGGTGTATCACGGTTGAAACGTGGAACGGTTAACGCACGCTCCAATTTCTCATCTAACTTGTGGTTTTTAGATGGACCGTCATGAAAAAACTCTTCAAGGACGGCTTCGCCTAAATTCTGGTCGGGACGCACGTGTACTTTCTTGCCATCTATCATGAGTATGATTTCGCCTTCTCTCACGTTTATCTCGCCACCCTCTGCCAGAAATCCGTCCAAGTTACCATCTCCTTTGACTTCAATTCTATGGATAACACGGTTGTTGAATCGGTTTCCCCCTCTCTCTAAAGCAGTATATGGGCGTTTATTGTTTGTTGAATGTGCCCAATCAATATAGCGCCCGTGCGTTCTGCCAGAGAATTCAAGTGCTTTCACGTCCGCTGAATCCATAAGGGGTGCGCTGATAAAAGGAGACTGGAAACCGACAGTCTGTTCATCGTATGTCAAGATTTGACACGGGATGATCTCTCCACTCTTCAGATGCAATATATGGCAGAACTGTGAGGTGTCAAAGGGATACACCTTCGAGGCACGTCTATTGTTGCGTTCTATGTGCGCCCTCCGACTGTTCGCCAACCGGACTGCCGTTGACGCACCGACGGGTTTCCAGCGAATGAACGATCCATCTTCTATATCGAAGAAAACGCGACCCCGGAGATTCCCTAATGGATGAAACAATCTATCCTCGTCTTCAATCTGACCATTATTCTTGGGACCCCTTGATTCCATACGAAGCAGTGAAGCCCCCGCGAACATACATTCTATCGGTTCATTCGCAAACGCTGTCTGTAACAACACGCTGTCTGGGTTCACTTGCGCAATCTTGCCCCGCAAAACCGCGCCATCCGGATATGTCAAGGCAACGGGGTGTTCCCTTTCGACTAAGGCGGCACCGGGTTGAACGACACGATCAATTTGCTGGATATCGATGTCATGCCGATTTCCGTCGCCATTGAGGACATAACTGCTTTCTTTCTCGACAAACAACTTCCCATAAACGACATGCCCATTCATTGTATGGACCCGCGGTTTGGAAGCGTCGATTTGCTGTTGTGTGAAACCAACAGGTTGCCGGTAGACCCTTAACCGCCGCACCGTCAGATTCTGACCTCGATTGTAGATATAGACACCGGATCCCTCAACTGTCGGTTTCCCAACCTCACTCAATTGCAGAAGCAAATTGCCAGCAAAATCGAATACCGCCAGCACACGGGTGTCTCCGTTGTAAGCAAGACGCAAACGGAAGTTTCTCCGATCAGGTTGGATCGTCAATACCGGCTCGAACAGTGTGCCTTGAACGACAACGAGTTCGTTAACCCAAGTCTCCAATCGCAATGCCTCGTATAAATTCTTGCCGAGTGCGAAAACAAAACCTGGCGGGCGGGTTGCAGAGGCTAACTCCAAATCAATCTCAAAGTGTTGGGGCCAGTCAAGCGGGTGAAACATTTTTCCCTTGACTTTGTCCGTTCGTGGATGCCCCTCGCGATCCGCATACCAATCCGGAAGCGTATTCCCACCAAAGAGCAATATTGGCTTGTTCGCATCCTCTTTGGGTAATTCCCAATTCGTCATTTGGGAACCATCAAAAACAAGATTGGGATGCACCCGGCGTTCAAGGGTATAGATCGCCTCACGATTTACTCGAAACTGACCGTGTCGCTTACTGGAAAATAGAAAAGTGTCCGCATTCGAATCGACGATGTCGGCGATCCAGATATCTCCCGATACAGTCCCGACGCGAAAAGCCTCTGTTGCTGGAACGGACTGTTTTGGAAAAGCAACCGATTCCAATACACCAATATCGACAATCAGATCGTCCGAAAAGTAGGGCGATGACCAGTGAATCGCGCCAGACGTGCTTTTCAGCAGGTTACCGGGAAGAGCATCACCGTTTTTCCAACGCAATGTTTGGGAACGGGACTCGGAGTTCTCTCCTACCTGAGCCTGTAGTATCGGAGACCCTAATACCGTCAATATTGTGGTAACCACAACAAGGAGTCTCTTTGGATTCCATTGCATCGTCCTTCTCCTTCTTTAGTTATCAGGATGCCTGGTGCTTTTCGTAGAAAAACCGTACAACTATTCACCTTTCATATATGGGTAAGAGACGATAGTTCAACGCCACGGCGAGGATAGCCATACCCGTGCCGTAGGCTCTGCCATGGGAACTCGAGAAACTGCCATCTTCTGCCTGCGTCCTCTGGAGCCAGTCGATTGTTCTTTGGTTCCAAGCCTTCCACGCCTCAAAGTCGCTTTGAAACAGTGCCTGCGCCATATAGTAAAGATTATAGAACAGGTGTCCACTGCCGCGCTGGTCAATTCGCCGTTTGATGAACTCGGAAGCGGCTTTGTATTCAGGGGTGTCTTTTCTTTTCGCAATCGCATAAATCAGAACCCCAATTGCCGTCCGGGTGAGTCCGCTACCATGACTGCTTGCCATCTGATACGTTACACTCCCATCTTGCATCGTGTGTGTCTGAAAAAAACTCACCGCTTTGTCAACGGCTTCGTTAGGAATTTCAATACCGGCGTTCCGAGCACCGAGTATGCCCATCAACACGGTTCCCGCCACAGTTGTGTCGGCATCTTGGGAATCTGGGGAGTAACGCCAAGCACCCCACGGATTCTTCCGTTGCGAGGTCAACGAGGAACGTACTGCCAGTTCTAACGCCTCACTAAGCGTGCGCCGCCGTTGGGAGGGAACGTCGCTCCCTTCCCAGAGCAATCGCTCACTGACCGCACCATACGCTTCGGAGAGTGCCAACAAGGCGAAACCGTGCTGGTACATGGATCCGTGTCCGCCCCAAGTGCCCCCGATGTACCCTGTCCTCGCATCCTGATTGCTAATGATATTCTGCAAGGCTTTACGGATGTTCGTCGCATAAGGACCGAAGTCAGGATCTTCACCGCTTGCCATCAATGCCATGACACAAATTCCTGTTATGCCGGGTCCGCTCCCCGCACCTGACCAACTTCCGTCCGCCATCTGTGAGTTCGCGAGATAGCGTAAACCGCGATCATTGATGATACGAACCGCCGCGGGGACACCTGTGCCATAACGGAGGGCAACCTCCTGTGCATTCGCCGACGCAGTTGAAAATGTGACCAGCATCACAAGAAAAAAATAAAAAAGTTTGCAAGTGTATCGAAAGTGAGTAGGAGAGAATCGCGATTCCGAACGAAAGTTGTTAGCAACTTTATGGACTTTAGCACACTTTACAGATTTTGAAACTTTCATGATTGTCATCTCCTCCTCGCAATCGGACCGAATACACGTTCAAATTCACCTTGCTGCCACGGTGTCAAGACTTCAAAGTCCACCCTCTGTGGGAAGAGCTGGAAAAACATCACGGTCGGGGAACTTTTCTCACGCAGCGGGGTGGGTATCAACGCCGACGCTGCCGTTTCTATCGTTTCCCGTTGCATGTCATCCAAAAGCATCTGCATATCCATACACGCCACCACTATATCACGTAACGCCTGTTGATGCAAAGATGCTCTTTCAGTTTGATGCTCGCTATATGCCCCAAATGCTTCTTCAGAAAGCACATCTTTGATAGCCTGTTGATAGAGCGGATGATGTGTGAGATCTGAAGTTTCGTCTTGGGCTTCAAAGTACTGTTGAGCCACACCTTTGGCAGCGAGTGCCAAGCGTCGAGTTGCACGTTCATCGAGGGAACCTAACAACTCGGTATGCGCTGCGAGTTTGGCTTCAGCGATTTCCATCATTTGTTCTGGAGATTCCGCTGTATCCGTTTTAATTTCAATCCAAGGTTGATCCTCTGGTTGGGCCATCTCTATGTCGCCAATTACTATTTTAACCTTTCTCTCTGTCTTAACAAACTTGGGTGCGACTTTGCGGATGAACGGACGCTTTTTGTTTACGTCGGCACCCTCTTTTTCTTTTTCTTTCCCATCCTCGGCTACCTTCTTGATGTCGGCTTTCGGTAGATCGACGATAACGATATGCTTTTCTTTCGCCTTTGCGCTAACCAACCCCTGCCAGACTTTAGACTGTGCCTCACTCAAAGTCCCATCCAGAGAGATTTTCAACCTGTAGTGTGCCAGTTGTGCCGCCTGTTGTGGAGCGAGCCACAATGCGTTCATTGCGCTGGGAAAAAGTTCATTATCTGCTGCATTGAGGAACGACTGCACAAACTGTTCGCGTTGCTCTCTTCTCAAACTGAGTGCCTTATCAAGTGTGACAGTGAGCCAATAAGCAACTGCCTGTTGCTCTCGGACTTCTCGTGCCTCCGTCAATTCCAAATAATCTTGAAGTTGTGCCTCGCTGAGATGTCTGGTAAACGCTGCCTTGCAGACTGGATGCGATAATAGCATTTTGATCAACGCCGCATTACTACCCTCTGTTACCTTTCCGAAGACCAGTATATTCCTGCTGTCCTGCTCCAAGGCGGTCTCCACAGATTCGGGAATTGACAAGTTAAGTGTGTTGATAGCAGCCGCGTCCAAATCGTAACGCGCACCGATACTTTCGCTGAGATGTTGACGCAAGGATTCAATTCGCGGTTTCAGGACAGAATTCATTCTTACAGGCTTTAGTTCAAAGGGCGGCTTGATTTTGCTTTTTTTAGACATTTTGAGCGAAATGAAGTGGTCACCGCCATCAACGATAGCAACAGGTTTTCCCGCCCGATCTTCGTATCCCTCTTTAGATATACGAATCAGATAGCGTCCCGCGGGAAGTTCAGCGTGTTTATAATTGCCATCGGCATCCGTTTTTGTTATAAATTCCTTTCCATTATCTTGGGCAACAATCTTGACCTCAACACCCTCAATCGGGTTCTGCACTGGCGTCACATCAGTTATCAGTCCGCGGAGAGTCCCACCCTCCAGTGCATCGTTCTGGGCAAAGACGATACCGAACGACATACTGACATAAACAACCCCTATTAACACAGATCCTAAATGACGCATCTGTTCAGTCCTCCGCTAATTTTCTCGGATTGTAGCCAAGCCCGTCTGCCATTCCTCACCTTTCTTACCTGCGTAGATCATTGCGTAGGTGTCTCCAACTTCAAATATTTGACCCGTCAACACGCCATCGCAATCGAAAGCATCGGGATCGTCCGACGGTGTGAATACCGGGTTATAAGGGTTCGGTTCGAAGGTCTGGAAATCGCGGGTTCGCACGTGTCCGATCCGCCAAACTTCACCATCGTATCCACCATAGAGAATATGGAAGTACTGCGAATCCTTGAACACTTCGGTCTCACGAACGGATCGACTGTCCCACGCCTGTCCACTCCCTGTAAAAACGGGATTGTTAGGATTTTTTCTGACCGACGCTGGATCGTTCGTCGGTGCGGTCGCATGACACATCGTCAATCCCTCCCCGAAGGACCGTGTCGCCTTCCCCGTATAAACGATATGGATTGTGTCGTCCGCTATTGCAACAGAAGGGTGGGTTGAGCCGTGCCGCTCGTGATCGGTATCCGCAGGAATGACAGGCGTATTTCGGACGCGTCGCCACTCACCAAGGTCGCCATCGCTCACAAGGAGCCCCGTCTGTTCCGGTGTCGTTTGTCCTTTGCCTCGATAATACATGTAGAACTTGCCATCAGCAGGATTTAGGAACGGGAACGGGTACTCAACGGCTGCATCATCGAACCCCTCTGCTGAAGGCTCCAGAATAGGATTCCGCGCATCCTGTGTGATGTTGGTGAGATCATTCACTGGAGCCGTCGCATGCATTATCAACCATCTGACCCCAAGGTCGCGCTTACACCAGATGTAATGGACGGTTTCATCAATGATAATAGCGTGGGTCGCCGCTGCCCAAAGCGGGGGCGGCAGAGAAATGATCGGATTGCCCGTCTCAATCCGCTTGAAACTGGCGAATACTTCAAATGGAATAGGATCTTTTCGTCGATTTGTCATTGTTGGGTTCTCCCTTCTAAAGCATCGAAATAAGCGTCCAAACCTTGACGGAATTCTTCCGGTAACACGCGCCCCGTTTTCCCGGTTGCCTGTCTCGGTGAACGATTTTCAATAGAGGCTTTGCCACTGTCATCACCGACACCGAGGAGCATTAAAGCTGACGCGGTGGCTGCGGGTGCGTTTCTTATCATGGGGGCATTTGGCGTACGTCCGGTTTCGAGTAGGATTTCAATTGTCTCTGTTATTGCGGCAATCGCTCTGGGACCGGTGTCCGGTTCCGCGAGGATGTCTTCGACCTCCTCCATAACTTCCGCAGCACGCCCTACTTTCGCGAGTTGCCCTTGGATGAAGGGTTCTTGGGCATTGGGTAGGAGACCAATCTGTGCCTCTACCTCGCGGGTATCCTCCGTAAGCGTGATTTGTGTGTCGTACAATGCGATACTGCGATCGCGGTATTCATCAGCAGTAAGTGCCGCCTTCGCCTGCTCAAGTTCCCGCGTCTCTTCCCGCAATTGGATCTCGCGATTGATGATACGCATCACTTCCACGACGATTTCTGGGGGTAGGTTCGGCAGCTCAACCATTCCCATCTCCGGTGGTGGATTCCCATCAGGTAGGGGATCTACCAGCTGCTCTGCCCACCGATCCAACGTATCTGCCCAGAATTCCGCCTCAATCGTTGCGTCCCCGATGAAATTGTCCTGAATCGTTTCCGCCATGTCCAGCATCTGTTCAGATACAATCGCGTCCTGCATCTCCGACAGCACACGCGAGAAACTTGCGGACGGTCGACGGTCAGCATAAGCAGCCATGTCCTGTAGGAGTGTAGATGATACCTTAGACTCAGAGATCTCTTTTCCTGCCAAACGCTCCCGGTCGGATGCATCTTCCACTGCCTCACTCACATCTTGCCCGAAACCGTCCAGATTGTTCAGGTCCACTGCGATGTCGATCTGCCGTCGCGATGCCGCTTTTAAACGTTTCACGAACGTGCTATTTTCAAAACCTGTGAGCAATTTGTTCATTTTTTCTGCCAACGCAGCAAAGGCATCCAGCAATTCTTGCTGCTCCTTGACGGCTTCCAAGACGAGTTCCGCCGTCTGAGGTGCAGAGGATTCTTCCGCTTCATCATTTTTTCTACCACTCCGCTTAAGGGTCGTCGTGGGGATTCCCAATCCACCGGCGACTTGCGGTGCCTGTCCGGCCTTTTCTTCCTCGTTGAAACCGGATTCAACATCAATGACACGCGGTGTGGGATTGGCAGGTATATACCCCGGTTTACCGTCTGGCTGCTTGCTTCTGTTCACGACAACGTCTTTGCCGGGAGTATTCGGATCTTCTGGGATCTCGTCTAACCCTTCAGGAGGTGTCTTGCGCTCGGGTCCATATTTCTCCACGTTCTCCAAATTATTAGGTTCACCCTTGGAAGCGGATGGAGATCCCTCCCCTGTCGCAGAAGAGCTTTCTTGCTGATTGCTGCTCGCTGTTTGTTGATTACGAATAGGTTGAGGATTACTCTGACCTGGTGCCTCAGCAGCGCGTGCAAGTAAATCAGCGACAGAGGGCATTCTCTGCCCAGCGATCTCTTCTAACTTTTTGAGTATTTCTGCCCATGACTCCAGCTGATTCGGATCGAATTCCTCGTTTTTTGTGGCTTCTTGCACCAACTCGGTTCCAAGTTGGATGAGACTCTCAAGCCTCGCCGCATTGGCACGCTCCGCAGCGGCTTGATTTTGAAGTTTCCTGCGCTGTGCTGGATCGTCAAGTGCTTGGGGCGGTAGGTCACGCAGCTCACGATTGGTTTCGTGTAACTGCAATTCTTTGTCGTGGACCTCCTGTGCTGCACCCATCCAGAGTTCCATCTGCCCCACCAACCACTTGAAATGTTCCGCTGGGGTCAACACATGTATGACGAGATCCGGTGAACGGACGCGCTCGCGACCGGGAAGATAATCCTCTGCAAAGGCACGCAGACGTAAGCTCTGTGGACGCACATTTTCCCGCAAGGCAGAAAATGTAGCCGGAACAGTCATAACATCTGTGGTTGGTGTGCCGGATGCTACCGTTTTCTCACCACTCGTAGGCTCGGGATTGTGAATCGGATTGCCAATGCCTTCCCATTCCAACCCTACCCGCTTCACACCGAAGTCGTCCCCCGCCTGAACCTCAAAGGTGAGGACTTCACTCGAAAGCACAACACGATTGTTATTGAGTTTATTGAAACTAACCCTCGGAGATTCATCTTCTCGCGCCTCTAACTGTATCACTTGCGGTTCACGTGCAGCGAGACCAAAGCGATCCCGCCACGCCAACTGGAGTAAGGTATCGGGGTTAAAAACCCCTCCTACGACGCTGATGGGCTCGGTTGTCACACGCTCACCATCCACACGTTGTGGACGACCATTTAAAGTCGCTTCCGCGAGTGCCCGTGTTGCTGTGGCTTCTAAGACTGCGGTACTTCCCTTCAATAAACTGAGGGTCCCACCGCGAACATCCTCCACGAGTGGCTCGCTGCGTTGCAAATAGACTGGCAGTTTTACCTTAGCAATAAGCTGCGTCAGGGCAGGACGCAATTTGGGTTCGATGGGGATGGTGCGTCGGGCATCGCCGACTCGAAGTTTGAGGTGTCCATCCCTTGTTTGCGGTGGTAGTTGAAATCGGTAAGTTGCCTCGTCTCGCGTCGCAACCACCGGGGTTTGGTTGGCGTAACGGGCTTCTCCTGACTCGGGTTTCCACGGAGAATCTTCTTTTAAGCGTGCTTCCACATCAAAAGGTTCGGCGTAAGGGACAACACGCAATCCTGATTCACCCTCCAATTGTGCAAAGGTATAACGCTCCACGTTGCGCCACGGGGTCAGCCATCGGGCGAAGGTGTTCCAACTCGTTGCGGGTATTGCTACGGTTCCAATCACCACCAACACTAATGGAAGGGCTGCTGCATAAGCCCAACGCCAGTGCCGTGGATTGGGAACCGCATCCGCCAAATTATGTCTTGCGACCTCGGCATCAACCTGACGCATGGCTGCCTCAACCAACGTAGGACTCGACGATTGATCCTCTCTGTTCCGCGCCAACTCTACGATGCCCAGCACGTGATCTCCAAAACGTGGGAACTTTTGCTGCAACAACCGAGCGACACCCTCCAATTGTCGATGCTTCCAAACCCAGTTGTAGTATTTCATGGGTAAGAGAAAGACCATTCCGACCATACCAACCGCTAAGATGAGTGCCCGTAGAAGTGTAGGTGTATCAAAGACTCGGTCTAAGCAGAAAACGATGATATAAGAGACGAGGATGCCGAAGATTGCCGCCAACACTCCTTCAGCGAGTTTGATCGTCCATACCCGCTTTTGGTATTGTTCGAGTGCCGCTTTCATACGTGGCGGTATTTTAATTTTTTCTTGCGGTTCGGTCAGGTGAGTCTGGATTTTCATGTTTTCCTCCGTGGATCCCCTCCACTATACCGCCCCCGACATTTTTCTCGCAACCCAGAACACTCCGAGCAGTAGGATAAGAAGTCCTGCCCAAAGTGGGTGTGCCCAAATCCGTGTGCGATGCACCGTTGGTTCAGGTTCCGGTAAGGCTGCGAGATCATCTAACAGACTTCCCGCCTCAGAAACCGACACTAACCTACCATCTGTAATTTTGGCGATTTCGTCTAAAACCTCAAAACGCGCCAAACGCCCCTGTTGTTCCCGATTTAAACCTTGAACTGACAGATCGGTTTGGACCGAAGCCCCAGTTTCAATGCTACTCGCAATGAGTTGATAGTTTCCAGATTCTTTCGGGGTAAACGAACCTGCGAACAAACCTATTGCATCACCTTCACCCGGTTCCAGATGTATCGTTTGTGTTTCACCTGATGGCGAAATCACCTGGACAACAACCACCCCTCTATCCACCGGCGTCCCCAACGGATCGTTCACGTTGGCATTTAACATGACAACATCATCGACGTGCGGTCGATCGGGTGAATAAAACAAACGCATTGATTCGCCTTGTGCCATCTGCCGACGATACGCCATCCACCGAGCGACTTGGCTCCAGAAACGGTAGTGATACTTATCCTCAACCCCTTGCCGCCACCGCCATGCGCTATCTGTTCCCATAAACAACACTTTACCCGCACCGTAGGTTTTGCTCACGATGAGCGGCACGCGTCCAGAAGCCGTCGCGACCTCATTGTGCACGGCTAAAGTCTCTGTCCCTGCCTTGGCGCGTTTGACCGCAGCGTACCAGTAGAAACCCGGCAATGTGCGCCATACTTGACGGTTGAGTTCCTCGGTTTCTCCGAGGCGAGTTAATAAACTCCGCTGTCCCAACTGCGTGAGTGCGAAATACCCCTGCGTTGCCGCCCCAACACCATACGGGGTCGCAGCGTCCAAAACCACGGGGTAGAGATCCGCAAGCGGACCGGACATCAACGATTCATGCATCCCGGTCCGTCCCGGCATAAAAACGAGTCCTGAAGCCTGTGCACTGACAAGCTGCCGTAGGTCCCGTGCCTGTTCAATCGTTAACTGTTTCTCTTTGACACCGACATCACCAAGGAACACCACGTCGTAGCGACTCAGTTCATTGGTCGTAGGAAAGTTTTTGATGTAACTACGTCCCCCGCCGACCTTCGGTAGTTTCGGATGAAAAAGTAGGCATGTCAATTCGACCCCCGGATCCCGTTCCAAGGCGTTGCGCAGGTAGCGGTACTCCCACCGTGGGTAGGATTCGACGACAAGGACCTTCAATTGTTCTTTGCGCACCGATATCGGCACAGAAATCTCATTGTTTTCTGGGATTAATTCCTGTGTGTCTCTCGGAATACGCATTGTTAGCATATAGTCACCAACTGCTGGCGGTGTCCAGACCATGTTCTCTTGTGTTTGGTGCATCGCGGGGACACGGATAAGTTTGCTAACAGTTGATTTATTGTTAATATTGTCCCGCAGGTCTCCTTTATAGGCTTGTGTCAAGGTAACGTTCACGTCTCTGTCTTGACCCAAGGTGCTGCGAACGACAAACGGGATACGAAGTTGCTTATGGACGACCGCAAAAGTCGGGGCATCCATACGCACTAACTCAAGGTCAGGTAACGGCACTTTACTACCCACCCCAACGGCAAAAACGGGAATTCCACGCATCCGAAACCGCGTCGCCGCCTCGACAGGTGAATTACCGATATTCCAATCACCGTCCGACAATAGCACGACCCCACGAAGATTTGCATGCGTGTCCAACACCTGTGACAGTCCGGTATTCAAATCCGTTGCTTCCTCCGCCGGCTCTAACTGTGAAGAGAAGGGTTCAAATACTACATTGAGGTCACTGGCATCCGAAGGTTTCCAAACCGCCTCAGACATCAAGGGTTGAATTGTTTCCGCTCGACTTTTCGGGTCCGTCTGCGCAAGGTCTTGTGTGTCTATTACGTCCCGCGTTTTCATACTATTAGATGTGTCCCAAAGCACTGCGAGTGTAGAACGCCGATCGGGGAGTTGTGTTTGCAACCATTCGGGCTGATTCAGGGTGACAACGACCATGCAAATTAACACAAAGCGTAGGCATTCAAGCATCGCGGTCTTTTTGCTATAACCGCTGCGACACCATGCCAGCCAGCATAATATGCCCGCCACAATTATGACAGCCAAACTCAACCCTAAGAAGGTGCCACTTGAGAAAAATTCGAGATTTCCCTGCTGTTCCTGCATTTTTTAATTTTTAATTATTCGCAAGGCGTTAAAAGGTAGACTTAAAAAGTCGCGCTGGTTCTCTTACCTGGTAAACTCAGTGCCGCCTCTGCCAGAAGTGCCACTATCATGGCAATGAGAAAAATACGCCACAGTTCACTCGTTAAGGCAGATGTGTCACCTACATCAACATCAATCCGTCGATACGACATCCCATCAAAGAGGGCATCCACTGTCTCAACAGGGACTGCTGTAGCACTGTCTTCAATTTGGCTGCGATTTACAGCCGTCCAATACGCGCCGTCTCGGTACACACCCGCATGTAACCCGCGTTGGGACAGGAGTGGCGAGTTGTCCGTAGGTGCGACTAACTCCCAAGCCGAAGCGTCTGCCAACACATCAGGACCTGCGTCGCGTTGAGAGGCAACAGACAAGGCTCGGCAACCCCAGTCCAACGCCCGCTGTAAAATCACGTAAAAGATGACCCCTTCGCGTTCGAGGGAGGAAAATTGCGCCGTGGGTAGCGTGCTACAGAAATATACCGCACCGCGATCGGTAGCGACACGAGTGAGCAGAGGCGCATCGTCATTAAATCTCGCCAAAGGTGTTCCAGGACTTTCAAAAGAACGGTATCGATACGTGCGTAATTCGTTCAGTGGCAACGCGTCTCCGCTCTCTACATGAGCCAGCAGGTCTGTATCGCCACGCCACCATGAAGTGCTGAAAATCTGTTGACCTCCGGGAGTTTGCCAGTCCGCCCAATGCGATCCAAATAGCCGTTCATCTGCGTTCTGATTCCCCTTCCGAGTAACGGGTGGGTTGTCCCGCAGGTTTCCTATAAAGGCTTGCGTCGGTGGGAAGAACATAACCACGCGCCCTGTATCAACAAATTGCGCAATCTGCGCTGCGACTGCCCCGCGCGGTAGAGCCGCTTGCCAGATCAACAATCCTGTCTTTTCCCAGTGTCCCGCAAGCCTATTAAGACTTGCACCCTCTACAGTACTATTCACGGAGATTACATCAATCTGATGTTGAAGTCGAGGGTCTATCGGAATAGCAAGTGCCCGTCGAAATGCTTCACCGTTCTTTACATCATCACTCACAACAACGGCTCTCCGCACCGGTGGTTCCGAAAACACAAAGAAGAACCGATTATCCAAGGGATTCGCATCGCCCGGCAACCCAACCGAACCCCAGCCTGAACGAAGTTTGGTATCAATTGGGATACGATGTCCTTTCAGAGAGGCTCCCTGTTGGTCAAGCTCCACCTCAACGACAGACCTAACATTGTTGACTTCAAACTCAATCGGAACCTCTGGACGCATTGTGCCACTGTTCCCCTTCGACCGAACTATCACATCAAGGACAAGCTCGGCATCGTTCCCGCGTTCCCACCGTTGGACGTTTTCTACCCTTACCGATAAATTGTTTGAAGGTAAATCTGCGTCCGCCAGCAAGAAATGATGAACACCCTCTAATTGCGCAAATTCCTCGCGTATCGCTTGCCAGCGCCCGCTTTCAACATCCCAATCGTTCTCGTTTAAGTCAGAGCAGATCCACACGTCAACGCGTCCCGACTCATTCGCGTTGAGATACGCTAAGGTGGACGCAAGCATCCCCGGAATATCCGCACTGGTGGCACTCGGTCCGGCGATGGGTATATCCAAGAGTGCCTTCGGTGAATCTATCTCCTGTAGTTGACCGCTTGCACTATCAATCAGAATCAAGTGCGTCCCGTAATCTCCCTGTTCCAGCAATTCCGCGAGTTTTTGCAGTGCTGCGGATCGCTTCGACTGCCCTGTTTGTAAGTCTTGCATTTCCATGCTCGCAGAACGGTCCAGGAGGATCAAGGTGGCATCCGGTTTACTCATTCCGATGCTACCCAACCATCCACCAGATAAGGGACGACTGACGACGAAAATTAGAGCCGCGACCACAAGCACACGCATCAATAGAATAAGGAAATGCCGAAGACGTGCCATACCTTTGCGCATCCGTTTCGCGCTCATCAGAAACATCATGGCTGCCCAAGGGATCGTGCGGTGCCGATACTGATTGATGAGGTGGATAAGGATCGGCAACGCGATTAAAGGGAGCGCAATTAACGCCAACGGTTGCAGAAAACCCATTTTTAATTATTCCTTGCGGTTCGGTTAGGTCAATTGGGTAAATAACGTCCCTCGACGTATACCCGCCTGCGTGTTTTTGCTTGGGTGTTTTTGCGTATTGTTGCAGGCTACAAGCTCCGTATTTCACCTGCTACATTTGGAGAGCAGACAGGGAGTCCCAAATTAAAATTGTCGCTTTGGGGTCCGACCCAGTAGAAATCGCGCTAACACATCGTCGTAGTTCTCGTCGATGCGGATACGATGATAATCGACTTCGGTCTCCTGAATGACCGTGTTCATACCTTCGAGATATATTTCCAGTGCTCGCTGGTATTGCGCCCCGATGACGGTTGGATCCGCCAATATAGGCTCACCGCCCTCCATGTCAACGAAACGCATGGGACGATCGAATTCCAACGCCAATTCGCGCTGCTCCAACAAATGAAACACCGCGACATCATGCTTACGGAATCGCAGATGGTCAAAACAGTTCCGAATGACTTCTGGTTCGATGAACAGATCAGAAAGGATGATAATGAGTGCCCTTTGCGGGACACGTTCAGCGGTTTCATGGAGAACGTTCGCCAACCCTGTTTCACCAGAGGCTTCCATCGCACCCAATTCATCGAGAACTGCGCTGAGATGTGCTGCACTCCGTTTCGGTGGTATCTCTTTGTGGAACCCTGTGCCTGCGCAGTAGAGTCCGATGGCATCGCCTTGCTGTGCCGCGATATAGGCTAAGGTCCCAGCGATACGACGGGCATAGTCCAGTTTACGCATCCCATCGTGTGCGAAATTCATGGAACCGCTCGTATCAACGACTAAACACATCCGTAAATTGGTGTCAGCCTCAAATTCTTTGATGTAGTAGCGATCGTTCCGGGCGTAAGCGCGCCAATCAAGCCTCCGGGGATCATCCCCCGGCACATATTTGCGGTATTCTGCGAACTCAAGGCTCGAACCCCGAATCGGACTCCGATGTTTGCCCGATACGCTTCCAATCATAGGCAACCGAGCGTGCAATTGAAGGCTCGAAAGTCGTTCCAGCACCTTCTGATCAAGGTAATCTCGTTTGAGCTGCAACATTTTTTAGTTTTTTACGCTTGGGCATTAAACCACTGCGGAATGTAATGGTGCAGTGCCTGGGTTTAATCGTTAGAAATCTCTTCAACGAGTCGGTTGACGATGTCTTTACTGGTAATATTTTCAGACTCGGCAGCGAAGGAGGTAATAACACGATGCGCCAGCACTGGATTCGCCACCGCAACAACATCTTCAAGGCGTGCCATGTAGCTGCCACTGAGTGCTGCACGAGCTTTCGCACCGAGAATGAGATATTGAACCGCCCGCGGACCAGCACCCCAGGCAACCAAGGGTTTCAACCAGTCAGGTGCTGCATCTCCTTTGGGACGTGTGCTTCGGGCGAGATCCACGGCAAATTCGTAGATGTGCTCGGCGACGGGAACGCGACGCACAAGGTCTTGAAACGAGCGCACTCGCTCACCGGTCAGAACATGCGCCAGTGTCGGGAGGGACGCGCCAGTCGTTGTGCGGGCAATCTCGATCTCTTCAAACCGTGCCGGATAGTCCACCTCGATTCTGAACATGAATCGGTCTAACTGCGCTTCGGGTAACGGGTAGGTGCCTTCCTGCTCGATTGGGTTCTGTGTCGCGAGGACAAAGAACGGGAGATCCAGAGCGTATGTTCTGCCGATGACAGTGATTTTGTATTCCTGCATCGCCTCAAGCATAGCCGCTTGGGTCTTTGAAGGGGCGCGATTAATCTCATCCGCCAAAATCAGATTCGCAAAGAGGGGGCCCTTTATGAACTCGAACTCCCGTCTGCCGCCGGGGATTTCCTGAAGAATGTCTGTGCCGGTAATGTCCATCGGCATGAGGTCAGGTGTGAATTGGATACGACTAAACTGCAACGCCATCGTCTCAGCAAACCGACTGACCAATAACGTCTTTGCCAAGCCTGGAACACCCATCAGCAGCGCGTGCCCTTGCGAAAATAGGCAGATCGCCAAGTGTTCGATGACCTGTTCCTGACCGATGATGATCCTTGCAAGTGATGTCTTTAACTGGTCATAGACGTTTCGGAGCTCGTCAATTGCAGCAACGTCATCGGCATGCATTCCGTTATTTATTGAGGTCGTCATAATATTCCTTTTAATGGCTATCAGTCGTCAGCCGTTAGTCGTCAGTTAAGAGGTTTTCATCTAACAAAACCCTCTTTTATAGTGAATCCAAAAAATAAATCGACATTCGCCTTCCACTCACTTCTTAGTGACACACTTTTAGCGTGAGAAGGTTGCACAATCTCAGAATAATCCCAAAGAACACCTCTTAACCGAAAACCGACCACCGATAACCGATAACTATTCTTATACTAATGCGAAGCGACGCGCGGTATCATCTGCGGGTGTGCATAAACAGTCGCGTCGAAACTTTTCTGCATCAGTTCCCATTTGACGGATTGGTAATCGGCATGCTCCGAAAGATCGTTGTGTTCCCAAGGATCGTTGTCGAGATCGTAAAGTTCGCAAAGTCCCTTTTGATGGTAGGTTACGAGTTTCCAGCGTCGGTCTCGATACATCGTGGCGTGTGTCCGGTCGGGCATCGAGATTGCATCGAAAAATTCACAACGAACCGCCTCTCGATGATCGTTAGCAGCGGTATCACCGCGGAGCAGCGGGGCAAGGGATTTGCCTTGGACGTAGTAGGGAACCTCCATACCCAAAGCATCATATAGCATCGGAACAATATCGGTCAGTTCAACGAGGGCATCACTCTGAATGCCTTGCAAGAACTGCCCGGGCCACGAGATCATGAGCGGCACCCGCACGGACCCTTCATAAAAACGACACCCTTTGAATGCTAACCCGTGGTCGCCAAGTGCCTCTCCGTGGTCGGAAGTGAAAATAATGATCGTATCTTCACGCAGCCCTTCAGCGTCGAGGTGGTCGAGTATACGCCCGAACTCGTGATCGAGTTGTTCAACCATGGCGTAATAAGACGCTTGCATCCGTTTGTCGTCCCATTCCGATGGCGGTTTCGCTTGGGATTGAAAGTCGATACCAGCCGCTGTCAATTTCGACTGAAAGGCAATATCGCTCTCCTGAAAGTGTGGACCGGGCAGTGATTCCGGGTCGTATCGTCGATAGTACTCCCAAGGCGCATCAAAGGGTGGGTGCGGATCAAACGGGTTGATACTCAGCATCCACGGCTGATTTTCTCGGCGATTTTTCCCGATAAATTCGATTGTTTTCTCGGTGCACCAGTAGGTTTGATGAAGGGGCGGCGGAACATTGTCGCGATCGGGGGTCGGTTCTTGCACGCGTCCGGCACTGTTCGGATACTTTTGGGAAATCGCTTTCCCTGCTATCAACGCTTCAGGATCAACCCCTTGTGCGCGTTGCCAATCCGCGTATTCGTGTCCAAGGGCGTTCGGCTTGCCGTGGTCATGGCTGTATTGGAAATAGCGGTATCCGTCATCCACACGCTGTTCTTGTGCCTCGAAGGCACTGGCGAGGTGGAGTTTGCCGATTAACCCGCAGTCATACCCGTCTTGTGTCAACGCATGGGTTATCAGTCGATCTTCATAATATTTGGGGAAAACTGGGTTGCCGTTGCCAGTGACGCTGACGGCTGAAGGATACATACCCGTCATAAAACTCGCACGGGAAGGTGTGCAGATGGGAGACTGGCAATAGGCGTGGGTGAATGTGACCGACTGACCCATAAATTCGTCGAGCCTTGGCGTGTTGATATGCGAATTTCCCAATGCTCGGATAGTATCGAAGCGTTGCTGGTCTGTGCAATACCATAAAATATTCGGACGTTTTTCCATTTTTACTCCTTTTAAATCGCTATTCTATTATTTCACTCAGCGCAGCGTCAGTCGTGACGACATGCTTTCCACCTGAACCCTCGATTCGGGTTATCATCAGGGCTTTCAGTTCTTTCAGTTCCAACGGTGTCAATTCTTCAACGAGAGGACTCTCAATGAAGTTCCGATAGGCACGACTGGTATCCGTTTTCGGCATGATATACATCGGGATGATGGCTTGCAACATTGCGGCGCGTTTACGATCTGTTCGATTCACCCCGGCGCGATGCCAGACTCTCGAATCGTAGAGAATATAACTTCCACCGGGTGCCTCAACAACATCTGCATCGGGTCCATTGTAGGGCAATCCATGGGCTGCGCGATAGCCCGGTTGTCTGTAGATGTGTCCCGGTCCCCACTCGTCTGGCGGACCTTCACCGAGTATGTGCGATCCGAGTTTGAAACAGGTTGCGCCATTCTCCTTTCGGAATTCGGAGACGCAGAGATTGCGCTGAACACCCATAACCAATTCAGGGAAATTGTGGAGGGGTATCTCTGGACCGGTGCCTCTCGTGGCAAAAATACCCCAATGATACGGGAAATCGGAATGCCAACCTTGGACATCCCGTTCGCCATCGTCCGGCGCAAGGATCGCGAGGCCCGGCGGGTGCCCGAGTCGAATTTCACTCGTTCGCATGTATTGGCGCATCACCCACAAGGACACCGGCTCCGTCGCGGCTTGTGCTACGGCAATACCTTTAACCAACGCGCCTGTGCTTCGATCGTATGTTTCATGATCCCACCGACCCGTGCAACTAATCCGCTCCAATTCCTCAACAACATCGGGTGCTATAATGGATGGGAGGCATACCCAACCGTTCTCTTGGAGTGTTTTTAGATACGCCGATGGCAGATGTGCAGGTCCATGTCCAGGAGAAAAGACCGCCCCCTCATCAACCGCTACAGTGCCGTTCCTGGCAAGTTGGGCACCCTTGTAATGAAGATAACAGCCCCTCCCAGACTTCACAGATTCTGCCTTAAGTTTGAGATCGGTGACCACATGACGATACGCCGTCCCATCATCAATCGATTCCCATATCGCTTTATCGTCTACATACTCAAAAACTGAGAGTCCATCGTCAGACGCGCCGAGAAATCCACCGTTCGGGGCGCGTAACAACGTCCAATGCGCTGACGGGCGTTCCACACGAACGACGCGTTCCTGGAAAAGTTCATTCTCGTATGCCATAAACCTTCACTCCTTATCTGTTTCCGTATCGGACAAGGTCACTCCAACGCGCTGACGCTCTACCACGCATACGCCTCTGGTGCCTCGCCACCGGGACCCACCCAAATCTCATCGAGTTTCGCGAGGACTTCATCGTCCAGTTTTAGTTCCAAGACGGATAAGTTCTCCTCAAGTTGTTCGATCGTCCGCGGTCCGATAATCGGTGCTGTGATGTCTGAATTGCTGAGCACCCATGCCAGGGCAATGTTAGCAGGAGGCTCCTCTATCGAGGCGCACAGTGCTTCGTATGCTTCAAACTGTGATCGATGCGTCGCAATCGTTTCTCTGTGCGATTCCCTGCCCCGTCGACCGGTGGTCGGGTTATCCAGCACACCGCAGAGCAATCCACCGCCCATCGGGCTATACGGAATCACCGCCAAGCCGAGTTCGCGGCAACACGGTAAGACTTCAAGTTCGATTTTCCGGCTGCGGAGGTTATACACACTCTGTTCTGAGACGAGTCCGAGAAAATTGCGTTGCTTCGCAATACCTTGGGCATGGGCAATGTGCCATGCCGCAAAGTTGCTACTCCCGACGTATGAAATTTTGCCTTCACGGACCAATTGCTCCATCCCCTGCCAAATCTCATCCCACGGTGTGCGGCGATCAATATGGTGCATCTGATAAAGGTCGATATGATCGGTTTGCAGACGATGGAGACTGTCTTCGCATGCCCGACGGATATGGTAAGCAGATAGACGACCGTCGTTAGGTCCTTCACCCGTCGAACCGTATAATTTGGTCGCCAGAACAATCTGATCGCGCCGACTTTTATCCTCAGCCAACCAGTTTCCAACAATCGTTTCCGTTAAACCTTCATTATAGATGTTAGCGGTATCGAAAAAGTTAATTCCGGCTTGCAGTGCCCGACTCAGGACTGGCAACGAATCTTCCGCGGACGTATGTCTCCCAAAATTGACGGTGCCAAGACAAAGACGACTCACCTGTAATCCAGTTCGACCGAGATAGGTATATTCCATAGCGATTGCTCCTGTATGAATGTTGGTACTCTTGAATCTGGCGGCTCAAAAATGTCTGTCAATCATTTTATCAAATCTCGGCTTTTTGATTAACAAAAATCTTGACTCACCGCCAAAGATAGGGTATATTTGTCTCAAAATTTGCGGAGTTTCAAGAGCAAGGGAGGCAGTTCATGCGAATCGCAGTCGGTTGTATCGGACACGAAACCAACACATTCTCACCCGTTCTGACAACCATTGATAACTTCAAAAAAGGGAGTTACCATCGCGGTGACGAAATCATCAGCGCGTTCCGCGGCACTCGAACCATTACCGGTGGTTTCCTTGATGTCGCGGAGCAACTCAATTTACAACCCGTCCCGCTTCTGTGGGCGTTCGCGACACCCTCGGGCATGGTGGAGCACGCCGCGTATCAGACGCTGAAAACGGAGTTCCTGACCCTTCTACAAAACGCTGGAGAACTTGACGGTGTGCTCCTTGATTTACACGGCGCGATGGTAACAGAGGAACTTGAAGATGCGGAAGGGGACCTGATTCAGGCAGTCCGTGAAACGGTAGGTGAAACATGGATCGTCACAACGCTCGACCTACACGCCAATATCACCGAGAAAATGGCGCATTATGCCGACATTATCATCGGGTTCGATACCTATCCGCACGTAGATTGCTACGAACGCGGATTTGAAGCCGGACAACTCCTCTTCGGTATGAACCGAGGTAACGTTCAACCGACGATGGCATACCGTCAACTCCCCTTACTGACCGCACCGCCTGCACAGTGCACAATGAAATCTCCAATGACAGAAGTCATCAACGCACTGCATGCCCTTGAAACCGAGCGCGGTGTTGTGACGGCAACCCTTTCCATGGGCTTCCCCTTTGCGGATATAACGGATGCTGGTGTTTCAGTTCTCGTTACGACCAACGGGGATATGGCACTCGCAGAGACACACGCTGACCGGTTCGCAGCACATATCTGGGAAATGCGTGATCGGTTCACTTTCAACCTACACAGCGTGGAAGCCGCAATTGAAATCGCAAACCAAACAGACGGCAACCCGATTGTCCTCGCCGACGGCGCGGATAATCCTGGGGGTGGTGGTCCCTGTGACGGCACGACGATTCTACGAAAGTTTATAGAAGCAGACGTGCAAGACGCGGTGATTGCGGATCCCGAATCGGTTGACCAAGCGGTGAAGGCGGGGGTCGGAAATAGCGTTCAGTTGAACGTCGGTGGTAAAACGGACACACAACACGGCGCACCGGTCGCTCTAACGGGGTCAGTCAAAGCGCTCTCTGACGGCAGATTCATTCTTAAGGGTCCAATGGGGCGCGGCACCGCTGGAAACATGGGCAGAACCGCCGTCGTCCAAATCGGTGGGATTGAGATTATCCTCACAGAAAGACGGATCCAACCTTACGATGCACAGGTTCTTCGGAGCGTTGGAATTGAACCGAAGGCGCGTAAACTCATTGCCCTCAAATCCGCTGTTCATTTCCGCGCAGATTACACACCCATTGCGCACCAAATTTTGGACGTGGATACCCCGGGCGTTCACAGTCCGAACCTGTTTAATTATGACTACCAGCAATTGAGGCGACCCATCTACCCACTCGATCCATCCGTTACCTATGGTAAAACTGACGCAACCTAAAAGGGGACTCTGTAGGGGTAGATCTTGTGACGACTCTTCTTTTACTGACAACGGCAAACCAAGCATCCATTCAAATGAGAAAGAATATGATAGAAAAGCGTGTCACTGGAAACTACGAAATGAATCTACTGTTGACTGGAGAATCAACCCGTGACCCCGTCAAAGTCTTCTTCTCTGGAGACACCGCGTTAGGCAAAAGGGGGTCCCTTGCTATCTCCGAGGACGGATTCAAGGTTGTCCGCGAAATCAACACCGACACGCAAATCTGGAAAACTTATGATAACATTGGAAAACCACCGTGGAAGGTCAAGATTCTGAAGAAAGGCAATTTTTTCAGGTTTTGGATCAATGACACAACCGGTTGGATCCGCGGTCCGTTGGGGGAATGGGAGGACATTTACGAACCGACCAACAACTGTCTTGGCGTTGAAACGCCATTAGGCATCCAACTCCAATCCTGCACCGTGACAACCCTCCCATGGCTCCAAGAGATTACCAAACCGGTCATATCCTGTGGTCCTAAAGGTTCTTTCTATGAGAAACAGATCATACCGGGTGCGATTATAGAATATGATGGTTTGTATTACATGTACGTCATGGCAGGAATGGCAGGCGACGAGGAAGGATCTTCAAGACGGACAATCGGGGTCACTATGAGTCCTGACTTAAAGCAGTGGAGGGGACATGTTGAACCCCTTATCTCCTATCTCGATACGCCGTATGATAATCTCTATGTTAGCGGCGCTGTCGTTACCGATGACGGACGTGTTGCGATCATGTTCTCTGCACAGAAGTTTCCAGAGTGGCAAGGGTTCATGTTAGCCATAGCGGATCATCCGATGGGACCCTTCACTCAGTATGCGAATAACCCGGTTTACAAACATCCAACGCATGCGCACGAGTTCGATCTCATTCGTGCTGAAGGGTTACCGCATCGCTATCTCCTTTTCTACGCCGGATTTACGCCGGAGCCTCAACACGGATCCGCAGGCGATCGAGGGTATCTCCTATACAGCGACGATCTGGTGAACTGGCACCCCGATAAACAGAATCCGGTCTTTAGTCCCGAAACGCTGGACAACTGGGACGCGATCCACGTCCGACCGAGATCTCTGAATCGGATTGCGGATATGTGGTATCTGTGGTATGAAGGATGTAATACATGGAAACCGGAGGGTGTGTCGCATCACGGTTGGTGGGATACCGTAGGACTCGCCCGTTCAAAAAACCTCATCGACTGGGAATACTATCCAAGAAACCCGGCACTGCCCGGTCTCGGTATCAACGCCGACCAATTCGACAGCAAGTGGGTCGGCTGGCCCCGTATGTTCGTCAAAGATGGTATCGGATACGTCTTTTACACAGGAAACGCCCAAGTCGGATTACGGAGAATTCCGTTGAACGATCTCACTAACTGGCAGACAGAAGGCGGACAAACCTTCGATTTGCTGTAGCACACACGTTTCCTGTAGGAGCGAGCTTTGCCCGCGAATTTGCTAACTTTACTTCTTTTTCACTTTTCCCCACATTGTCGTTAGCAACTCCGGCTGGAGTGAAACGGGCAACGCATGCGCCGGATCGAACCAATCCCCGCCGAGATTCCACTCGGTATGTGTCATCTGTGTTTGAACGCCACTGTTTAGATCGATTTTGAAAATTTGGAATCGTCCCATAATTTCCTGTGTATAGAGGAGCTCATCGCCATTTGGTGATAACTTGGGAATTTGTGCGTAATTGCCCGCTTCATCGACAAGTTGTTTGAGTCCGGTGCCGTCTCGGTTGATACTGTAGATGGTCTGTTTATTTTTCCATGCGAGAGGCGCGCGATCAACCCGCGGGTTGAAGTCCGGTGGGAACGGATGCTTGTTCCAAGAGAAAACGAGTTTGGCACCAGTGGTGGACCAAGATGGACGATGTTGCCAAGACATCGCTTTCTTCGGTAGGATAAATTTTCGTTTTCGTGTATGAACGTCAATAAGTGTAATCCGACTAACTTCTCCCCACCCGGGTACGGGATAAGCGGTATAGGCAATTTCCGTCCCATCCGGCGACCATACTGGGGTACTACCGTTATCAACGAGGAGTTCTACATCTTGTTCACCGAAGGTTGCTATGTAGATATCTTTCGTCCCATTATTCCAATTTGTATGTCGGTAAGCAAACTGTTTGCCATCTGGCGACCAAGTCGGGTCTGTTCTCCAAGTTTCTATTTTTTTCTTGAAGACGCGTCGGACATTGGATCCATCTGGGTTCATCATATACAGGTCTCGGATACCTCTACTACGATCGGAGACGAAGAGAATCTTTTCGCCAGTCGGTGACCAAACGGCTTGCAAATCGTTTGCGCCGTGTTGTGTTAGGTTTATCTGTTCCGAGCCATCAGGATTCATGATGAAGACTTCGTAATTGTCAACTACCCCAGAGGTGAACAGGATTTTGGGCGTTGTTGGTGCTTCCGCGAAAAGCGGGGAAACGTTTACACACAACAGCCCCAGCGTGAGCATACAAACAAAGGTCTTGGAAAAGAAATTTTGCACTATCACCCTCCTTGCTTTATAATTTTTCGATGTCTTGTAACTTAAAGACACATTTATCGGCGAAAAGGGTGCATATTACTAAAAAAGTGTATTCCTACACATTCCTCTCCAAAACCACGCCTTCCCGTTCAATACGCGCGAAGGTCTCTTGATATTCAGCACTACCATCGTCGTCCCAATACGTCGTAGAAATAGGGGCGGTGTAACCCATCGGAATCAGACGGCTCCGATCCGGACGCACCATGAAAAGCGAATTCCTTGGATCCGCGATGTTATACATCCTCGTTCCGTTTTTGAATTGAGATTTGAGAATCCACCGCTCCTGTTCCGGCAGTTTTAAAGACTTCAGACGCTCTAATTCATCACGATCCAGCGTCACACCGAGTCCAGGAGATTCAGGAACACGCACAAATCCGTTAATCGGGGTTAAATCCTCGTTGACCACATCTGTTTTCCACGTCTCAGTATCCGAATGAAAATGGAAGGTCGCCGTTGGAAACGCCGCCATCATGTGAGTGGTCATCGCACGCGTGATATTTCCACCGACATTCTGAAGCATGAACGGACTCCCATTTGCCGCAAAAAGTCCTGCACGCCGGATCGCATCACCGATCTTCGCGTGTCCGAGCATGTAAATGTCAGCAGGTCTCATGAACACCTCGTATGTTGCACCCATCGGAAAATGGTGGAGCACAATCGGCAGTCGCGAGCGTTGACGGAGTTCTGCGTAACCCTGCAGGTCTTCACCAGGCAACGGATCTTCAAAGCAACCCGCGATGCGATATTGAGACAAGGCATCAACCAATTCAGGGATGTGGTCATCTGTCCCGCCCATCGTAAAGTCGTAGTGGATCTTGAATCCCTCCGGTGCAACGGCTTCCATTGCCTCCGTCTGGTCGAGGACATTCTCGAAGGGTGAGAGGTGATATTTCATCCATGTGTACCCCTGCGCTGCATACGTAGCAACGGTCTCTGCCATGCGCGCGGGGTCGGTCGAAACCGTCCAACAGCCCACAGGCACCCATGAACGATACCTCTGTCCGAATAACTTATACACCGGCACGCCGGCTGACTTCCCCATCAAGTCATACATCGCTGTGCCGAGTCCAAGTGAGGTCTCATCTCCTACCCAGTCAAACGGATTCGTCCCGATATACAGATCAATAATATCTTGAGGCTCGCGTCTCCCGCTCTCACCCAATCCCTCCAAGCCCGTATCTGTCCGAGCAACATATACAGTCCGCCGGATCGGACCATAGTAATGATTGAGTTGATAGGCGAGAAAATCTTGATATTCAAGCGTAATCTCGTGAACTTCGATTTCTGTAATTTTCATAGTGAATGCCTCTGCCATACTTGCCTTAAAAATTGATAGATGCTATAATTATAGTTAGAATGAAATAAAAAAAGAAAAGTTTTACACCGAATTTGCTTGAATTGAACACTAAGTGTCAGGAGGAAAATCGTGCGTACTTCAACCTTTACCCCCGAAGAAGCCGGTGCCGGTTCTATCCAGTTTGAACCTGTGCCTGTAGAGATGGTAGAGCAGACCGATCTTGACTATCATCAAGTCTGTCGGGCTGATGAGTTTCAAGACTTGGAAGGCAAGCCGTTCCACGTCAACGGCACACACTTGGCTGTTTACAAATACCAAGATAAATTTTACGCCGTTGATAACCGATGCCCACATATGGGGTATCCTATGTCCAAAGGCAGCATTCGAGATGGGGTCCTGATTTGTCATTGGCATCACTGGGAATTCGACCTCAAATCAGGAGGGTGTTTTCAGGCGTTCGGCGATGATTTGAAAGCCTTCCCCGTTGAACTCCGTGATGACGGTTACCTGTATGTTGGATTAGCAAAAGGTGAACGAGAGGCGGCAAAACGACGCGTCATTGACCGTGGCAAACGGGCACTCGAACGCGGGCTTAAAGACCGCAGCACCTTCTTTATCGCGAAAGCCGTCACCGCGCTGCGAGACGCTGGCGCAGCACCGAACGAAATCATTCATCAGGGCCTCCACTACGGTGCCCATAAAAGTAGCGAGGGATGGTCGTCGGGTGTCGCTATCCTCACTTTGGCGGCGAACTTGTGGGACGATGTAGATCCAAACGATCACAACCTGTTTCTCGTCCACGGCTTAACTCAGATTAGCCGTCGAACGACAGGGAGTTCCCGTCCCTATCGTGCCCCATTTCCCGCAATGAGTGAGGAACACGACCTCGAAACGCTCAAGCGGTGGTTCCGCTACTTTGTGGATAAACGGCACTCAGGGGCAGCCGAGCGCATCCTGTTGACGTTGAATGACCGCGGCTACGATAAATCGGTGCTCGCTGATTTCGTCTTCACCGCCGCAACCGACTTCTACTTTACAGGCGACGGACACGCCCTCGATTTTGCTAACAAGATGTTCGAGGCGTTGGATTATGTCGAATGGGAAGGCGCACACGAAATCTTACGCCCGATTGTTGTCGATCTCGTGAGTCGAACCCGTCATGAGGAAACCTCACGCTGGGCAGATGCCGTGCCTGTGTTAGAACCCGTCTTTGAACGACTGGACAGTATCTGGAAGGACAACCAAGCCAACGCAGCGGAACTCGATATTTCAGCGTTTACACAGACACTCCTCGGTGACGATTTCGAGCCAATTGTCGTTGCGGTGGAAGAAAAACTGCGTGCCGGTGTGAATCCACGAGACATCTGCCGCGCAATGACCTACGCTTCGGCGATTCGGACGGCTCGTTTTCATCTCAAAAACGAAGGCGATTGGCACGATGTGGCGAACATTTACTCCTACGCACACGCCCTATATCACGCCTTTGATTATGCACCGAGTGCGCACTTACTGCGTGGTATTTTTCACGGTGTCGTTTTCTTAGCATATCTGCGCTGGTTGAACATGCCTGCTGCCCGCATACCGAGACAGGGACAGCGACTTGATGAAACCTATGACTCTGTTGATAAGATGCTGGAGAGGCTACAAGAGTTTGCGGATTTCCAGAAAGTCTATGAGGCAGAAATTCTGGTGAACCAATATCTGGAGGAAGGGCATGAGATTGAGCCGCTGAAGCAGGCACTCTCACACATCCTCCTTCGCGAAGATGCAGAACTGCACATGTTCCAGGTACTGGAAGTCGCATTCCGACATTACGAGTTGTCGGTAGATGTGGAAGAACAGCGAATGCATCTATTGGCAGCGACCCGTTACATCACGGCGCAGAAACTGATGAAAAATATTTTGTGGTCCACCGAAAACGCAGAGCGTCTCGCTCGCGGTGAATTACTGAGTGAACGCGACGATGATTAATTAGGACTTACACAACTCCCTGGTAGGCGAGGTTTCCTAACCTCGCCTATTCGTTTGCAAAAAAGCAATCTTGAACGGTGATGTTTCCGGACGAGCGTTCTTCGTTCTTGACTTTGATTGCTTCACCACCCCCCACGCGTCTTCCATACTCGCGGTGCACCGCGTCAATACGGCAGTCGGTGACCGTTACGTTGTGAGATTCAGAAAGCGTAAGCCCATCGTTATCCGTTCGAATGTCCATGTTGTCAATAAGCGTTCCGTCACAATTTTCAGATAGAATTGCGGAGTCACCGCCTCTATAGACATTCAGGTTTCGGATTTCCACGTTTTTAGTGCGTTTTAATGCGATACACGTGTTGCCCGCGCCATCAAGGGTTCCGGGACCGTATATTTTCACGCTTTCCAATTCCGATCCAACAAGCATCGCGATATCTGCGTTCGGATAGGAAAACTTAAGGACAGCCCCTGCATCAATCGCGAGCGTAACATTGCTTTTCAAGTAGATAGAACCGGTCGCGTAGACACCGGAAGGTACGAAGACCGTTCCGCCCCCAGCGGCGTGGCAATCGGTAATGGCTTTGTTAATCGCGTCCGCATCGTTTGACGTGCCATCGGCAACGGTACCGAAATGCTTCACGTTGTATGTGTCAACTTTCGCAAGTGCTTCCGCTGTCAGTTCCGCGAGGGTTTCCTCGCGTTTTCTGCCTGTATACTTCTCAAGGTTCGTCACCCATTTCTTAAGCGTCATGCTGCGGACGGATTCGGCATAGTCCACCAGAGTTTTCAACGTGTATTCATATCTATGCGGGTCAATCTTGCCTTCAAGCGTTTTCCAGAGTTCAGATGCCTGTATCGCCATCTCGACCGCCTCTTCCATGTTGGCGTAGATGTCTTGGATGAGGGTCCTACCGATAGAAAGTCGCCGATCGTGTTCCGTGAAGTGAAAAGCAGCGAGATGTGCTTCCGCACGCAACGGATCCCCATATATCTTTTGAAGCCCTGGTGCCTACTGCGCTAACACGCGTTCACGCAACGCTGGGGTCGTCACACCTACCCCTTCCTTGTTGACGACATAGGGGGTCTTGTTCTCTGTCATATCGTCGTCGGAGGAATCAAACCATATACCGCGGTAACCCCGATAGTTGTAGGACTTACGCGTCACCTCTTCAAGCATCATTAGGATAGTCTTAACCGTTTGAAGTATATCTGGATCATCGCCAAATGTCTGCTGAATCCACTCCGTGTAAATTTCACCCACCGTCAGATCTGGGTTCCAAGAGAGCCGACCCAGTCCGTAATAGTTCACGGCGTTCAATGGGCATTCCGTCCATGCCGGTGACGGCGATATCATCGACACCCCCATGATGCAATCCACACTGAATTTGTTAAGGCTCCCCGGTCCGTTGCGGTAGGTATCCTGTTCAAACCACCATTTCCACTTCTTGACCCAAGAGACGGGCCAACTCTTGTCAATGACGAGCTCGCTGCCATAGAGATTTTTCTGAATCGCACCGTCGAGTGCGGGGATCGGTGCCCACAAATCCCAATCCATAGGGCTGCCTTTCGGAACGATAATAACGTTGTCTCGGAAATTACCGTCTTCGTGGGCGAACAGATCGTAAGGGATCAAGTTCCGATAGGGCTCAGGTGTGTATCGCAAGTTGCCGTAGACAAACGCACGCACGAGCACCTTTCCACCATACGGTTTCAATGTATCCGCAATCCGGTTCGTCATTGGCGGACGTGGATCGCCGTTCTGTTTCTCAGAACCGAGTTTCATCATATAGCCACCGAAGTCAGGGACTCGCGCATAGAGGGTGTCGGCGGTTTTTGGGTCGAGTGCCAGGAGATAACTCGGACTCCAGTAGAGTTTAATGCCGTAGTCTCGACAGATGTCGGCGAGTTTTTCGACCGCATCGAGATGCTCCAAAAAATTGTTGCGGTAGTGCCAGTTAATCTCACTCGGACAGAGCGCATTCCAACCGCACGATGCCAACATACGCACCCAATCTCGGATGCGTTTGGTATCACCTGTGCGCAACTCTTCCCAACTGAAGATCGAATCGTCTCTGCCACCCCCGCGCCATCTGTCGCCGAAAAGTCCTCGGAAGTAAGACCAGTGTGACACCATACGGATCGGCACCTGTGGATTTTCCAAGACATCGAGTGCGTGCAGATCCTGTCCAATCTGAACGCGACGCATCAGGTCGAAGGCACCAAAAACCACCCCCGCGGGTATTCCGCCCGCGACCACAACCACATCTTCGATTGCCTTGATGACGAACCCATCCCCTTCGATTCTATCGAGTTGAAAGTCTGCAGCACGATCACGGATCCAGTCGGAGGTATCAACTGTTCCAAGAATGATCTTCGGTCCAGCGACAGTGGCACTCTCTGAAACGGAGGGGTTAAAATTGAACATGGATTCCGCCGCCTGTGCCAATTCAGAAGCAGCCGTCTGGACGGTCAAATTCGCTCCCTCAGCGACAATGTTTCTGAATAAATCCTGATTGTGTTGTTCTGTATCAAGCGGATTGAATTGTAGCCACGCCTTGTAGAGCGTCCTGTCTATTTCTTGGTACTTGTAAGTGTTCTGCCTGCTTTCAGCCGGATTCGTATCCCGTCTTCCCGCATAGATGGCTTTCGTCTCGTCGTAAATCCGACGGATTTCAGCGTCGGTGAGTGGCCTATCGTAAATGCGCAGATCGTCAAGAAAACCGACAAATCTCTCACCCGTGTGAATCTCTGTTAAACCTTCACGGCGCAGCGGTTCCGTATCCACCGTTGACAAGTCGATCGTGGCAATCTGCTCGCCATCACGCCACCCGACGATTTGCTTCGCTTCGTCGTCATAGGCAACTGCGAACAGATGCCATTCGGAATCACCGATGGTGGCTTTCACATGCGGATAGAACGCCCATTCGCGCATGTCGTATTGGGGCCAGTCGTAGTCGAGAATCCCTTCCCAGTATTCAAATTCCTTTTCACCCCGGAAACGTACCTGAAAACAGCCACGATAGGTGTTCAATTCAATAGCATCGTTATTATACCTGAGAATGTTGGATCGATCCGATATCGTGTTTAGCCAGAAACAGATGGTGCCGCGCGACATCGCAAGCGGAGCGTTCTCAGGCACGGGAATTCGCAAAGGTTCGGTTTTGGGCATCGTTTCGATACACGCCTGCCCCTCACCGAGTGAATAAATCTTCGCGCCACCAAGCACAGCGTGGTTCCCGTTCCCAGAGAGATCGGTACCGGTTCCGTCGTCAAAATTCCAATGACCGACCAATCCCCCGATTTCATCCGCTGTTACACTACTCAGTTCACTCGCTAAGACCAATGCCGCTATTACAAAAAGGGTAATGAATGCGTGATATTCCATGTGTTCGCTCCGTATCTTTAGCGATTAAGATTATTTCCCTTTGCCCTTAGTTTGATCCCTACGGACTGACTTTTATATTTCCCCATGTGGTGGTTAATTTCCCAGCAGGGTAAACCGCCAGTGCGGATTTCAATCCTTTTGTCATGATGACCTTGATGTCATCTTCAGTGAGCGCAACGCTGAAAAACGCGATCTCATCAAAGAGGCCGGAAAAATATTGTCCCCATTGATCCAAAAAATTCGCACCAATACCGATCTCCGTGAACGTATAGGAATCGGCAACTGTTTCGCCCTCTTTGCCGTTGTAATAGCCTGTCACATTTCCCTCACCATCGAAGACAAACGCGTAGTGCCCCCATTTATTGTCATCAAATTCTGGGATGACGGGTTTCCACGCGCTACTCCAGATTTCAACTGTTTCACCTTGGTACCGAGTTGTGAAAGCCGGATTTGTCGGTCCACTGATATTCGATATCAACCGATCATCATTGGCGGCATCCTTCGGATTTGCCCACAGAACCAGTGTAACCTCTCCATCTAAGCCTAAATCCCCGACAACGACATGTCCCTTACTCTCATTTCCATCAAATTCCAACGCGGCTCCGAACTTACCGTCATTTGTCCATTTCGGATCGTTTTCAAATTTCCCATCATTCCCATTTTCAGAGGAATCCGCCGCTGTGTTCCCCTTGCCCTCATCAAAGAGCCACATCCCGGCAACGGTTTTCAGATCAAATTCGGCAGTGCTGATGCCCGCAAACACCAAACTGAGAACTATTAAACCCACAAGCATTAAATTCGCCATTACGATCTTCATTTGTCAAACCTCACTTTTATTGGGTTAGGACTTAGGCAAAGAGGCTATAAATCGCCTCACTACGAACCAAAGGATATTGAAAATCCGGACTTTTTCAAAAGTGACACTGTTTGTAGTAGGGCAATGGTGCAAGTCGCGTGTGGACTTGCGGGACAATGCGCATTACGTCAGTCCTGTAGGTGAAAGCGTTGTGAACCAAGAATTCGTGACGGCACATAGAGCCGAACGTCTGACGCATGGATAGACATCTAACTCATCTTATCATAGATTCTATTCTGACCGACAATCATTATAACATACGGATTACAAATAGGCGTAAAAATTCGGGTGTATAAAGTTGTGGGGGACGTATTGATTTTTTCAAAGAGGATGGTTTTTTACGTAGTGCTCTGGAATCAACGGTATGAATGCCTTATGGCACTCCGCTGGAGTGCGGTTGGGGATCGGTTCATTTTTCTATAGACATATTGCTCCGCTGGAGCAAGGAGACCGCTTGACAAATAAGGCATCTCCTCACGCCAGATGAGGTTTAATAAATAAATTGGGTAATTGACGGGCAATGAATTGCCCTACTACAAACGGGTCGGCTCGTAGTCGTGCGATTTATCGCACGTTGAGAAATTACCCATTTAAATTCTTAATCTTCATGTGGAGCAATATGTCTATAGAAACTCTTTGCTCCAGCGGAGAAGCAAAGATCGCGAGCATGCGGAAATCCGCAGAAATACCCAAGCAAAAACACCCCAAGCAAAAACCCCCTACGGGTTCTCGACCTTTGGGAAAATGGGAATTTATTGCTTAATATTGCTTAGAATAAATTGTCGTCCTAACGTGTAAAGTTTACCAAAATTGCGCGAATGAAGTCAAATTCTAAAGGTGTTTTGGACCTATGGAAGTCCGTGTTTATGGAAACCATTGGCAAGAGCTAACAGGACCAAAGCAATCATCGCCAGTCCGAAAAGCCCAATAGCAACGTAAAGATCGGCATTCCCTTGGAAGGCGAAACTTTTCTCCAAACGCTCGTTTCCCGATTGCCGAATCCTTCTCGTAAGCAGCTGCTTATCGTATGCCGTAAACTTCTGCGCGCCGGGAGATGCGAGTGCTGCGCGTTGATCGAGAAACTTTTGAATCCGCCACGCTTTCCACCTACGCAACAAGAATCGACAGAGGATGACGGTGCCAGTAGTTGCGAACAGAACCGTTGCTCCCAGTAACCAATCTGTTAAGGGGAGATGCCAAGGCAGAATCTTACCTTCCATGGTTTTCTCCTTTCCGAAAGTCGGTCGTTTTCGGATACGAAATGCCGCTCCAGTTTCGGAGTTGCCGCTGACTGAGGGGGTGTTCATCTTCTCATTCTAAAATTATAACGAATTTCAAGGCGTAGAATCAATAAAAAAGGAAAATAGATTCTACTTGACATTACGCGCGCCTTATAATAAAATAGCGAAAAATTGATGCATCAACGGTTTGTTTAGGCAATCCACTCACATTTTTCAAAGGAGATTTGTAAAATGGCAAAAAATTGGGCAATACTATGCGTTTTGACGGTCCTGGGGTTGGTGTTCATCCAACCGCAGAGCTTCGCCGCAGTCGACAGTGAGACGGCTGTCGGGGTCTGGCTCTTTGACGATGGCGATGTTAGTGATTCCAGCAGCTACGGAAACGATGGTGAACTTATAAACGGCGCAGAGGTCACCGATGGCGGTAAATGGGGAAAAGCACTCAGCCTCGATGGCGATGATGACTACGTCAATGTCGCAAATTCAGAGAGTTTAGACAGCACAGCTGAAGCCTTCACCGGTGTCGCATGGGTAAAAATCCAACGAAAAGGCGATCCGCACGGTGGATGTTGTGCAGATGATCACATGGTCATCGCCTTTACGACCAATTGGAACAATATCCTGAACGTGTTCGGGCCCGGTAGAAGCGGAAATCAGGGGAAAGTCGAAGTCGGTAGCCGAGAACTGAATCCGCGCTGGCTCTTTGGACCGACCACAGTTAATGACGATCAGTGGCATCACCTCGCCTTCACCTACGACGGTGCGCAGAAAATCCTCTACATTGATGGTGAAGTTGACATTGATCAGGATACAACAGGTGTTTTCGGTGTTGCAGGCGTTGATGTCCATTTAGGCGGAACACCTACGCAGAGACAAGCGTTGGGATTGATGGACGAAATCGGCATTTTCAATGTGCCACTCGAACAAGCCGACATCCAGAACATAATGAACGATGGACTCGGTTCGGTACTCGGTTTAACGCCTGTCACCCCGCTGGGACGGCTAACAACAACGTGGGCAGACATTAAGTCGCAATAATGTAAGTTAGAGTGTAGGGGTTAGGTCTCCTAACCCCTACTATCTCCTTGAACCTATGATCCCATTCAAACGCGTTTTCGCGCTGCTCCTACTGTTCCTGACACCACCTACCCTTGCAGCACCGAGATACCATCCCGAAGCGGCACGGTTATATGACGCTGGATTACGCGCCCTCGCTCACGGAGATCAGGAAGAAGCGAGAACCGCTTTAGAGAAAGCCGTCACACTGGATGCCGCCTTGGCAGATGCTCACTGCGTTTTGGGATTGATATATAAAGGTGCCGAGGAGACCCCTGCTGCAGCTGAAGCGTTTCAACGGGCGACAATCGCAGATGAAAACTATATCGAGGCGTATTATGAACTGGGGGATGTGCTGCTCGTGCACTTAGGGGACACCGCGCAGGCGACACGCGTCCTACAGAAAGCAGTCGCGATGGATGCGAATCATGCGCGCATACGGACCCTATTAGGGATCGCCTATTTCCGTGATAATCTCACCGATGCCGCCGTTCGTGAACTGCAACACGCACTTAAACTCGATCCAACTTCGCTGACGGCGCGCTACACGCTCGGTAATGCCTTTCTTCAACAGGAAGCATGGCAATCCGCTATTGAGACTTTCAAAGCACTCATTGACACCGATCCGTTCCACGCGAAGGCACATTTTTCTTTAGGCACTGCGTATCGCCGCATTGGGGAAACAGAAGTCGCACAGCGGAATTTACGGCGTTTTGAGGTATTATCTATTGAGGAAGAGCAACTGACCCATCTCAAGCGGTTTGTGCAGCTAAACCCTACCGCTGCCGAACCGTGGTACCGACTCGGTAGAATCCAACTAAAACGTCAACTCTGGGCGGAGGCAACGCAATCTTTGGAACGTTACGTCGCGCTCGCGCCACAAGAGACGCGCGGCTATGAGGCACTTGGATATATTCACTTTCAGGAGCAGAACTATAAGCAGGCAGTCGCGATGTATCAGAAAGCAATTCAGCAGAAACCGGACGTTGCCACTTACCGCAACAGTCTTGCCGGTGCGTATTTGATGTTAAAACAGTATCCCGAAGCGATAGAGCACTATCAAACAGCCATTCATTTAAAGCCTTCAGAACCGCGCTTTTACCTGAACCTCTCCAAAGCTTACGAACGCGCTGGCGCACACGCAGAAGCCGAGAAAACCTATCAGGAATATGAACGTCTCACGTCAAAATCCACTTCTCAATAGCAAATTTTCGGCACGCCTTGCAAGCCGAGAAGTATACATTCTCGGTTTACTTTATACCCTCTTGGCGTTTTCACCCTACGCGTGGACTGACCCCGAGATGTGTCTCATCCCCGCGGGGCATTTCACTATGGGCAGCGATGACGATCTACCAAATGAAGCACCTGCGCATAAAATCTATCTGGATGCCTATTACATCGGTAAAACGGAGGTAACCAACGCGGAATACCACCCATTTTGGCTTAAAAATGGCGGTATCGGTAGTGAGCACACCCCGATCAGTTATGAGGGTGAATTTGGGACATGGCCCCGCATCGCAGAAACGAAACCGAATCATCCCGTCATAGGTGTCTCATGGCATTCCGCTGTCGCCTACGCGACGTGGCGCGGCATGCGGCTACCCACTGAGGCGGAATGGGAGAAAGCAGCACGCGGAACAAACGCCAGGCGATGGCCCTGGGGGAATACCTTCACACAACGCATCAACGGAACAACCGTCCACGCCAATACATGGAAGCAATCAAGGGCGCATCCGAAACCGGTTAGTGCCTATCCTACAGGGGCAAGTCCTTACGGCGCTCACGACATGGCGGGCAACGTCTGGGAATGGGTGGCTGACTGGTATTCCGAAACCTATTACCGCCAGAGTCCCGATAGAAATCCAAAAGGACCGGCGGTCGGGAGTCGCCGCGTTGTGAGAGGCGGGTCGTGGTTGAACAGGGAAAAGTTAGCGCGGTGTTCCACACGAATTGGGCAATACCCAGCGATTGGAACCAGTTTCATCGGCTTCCGACTCGCCACAGATTATGAAAAGTAAAAGCATTGTTCTCCTCATAGGCATCCTTATATGCGTTCCGCTCTCGCCGTCACCTGCCGCGATTCAATTCGTTGATGTAACTGCGGAGGCAGGTATCAATTTTAAGCACATCAATGGTGCGGAAGGGGCATATCACCTACCCGAAACCCTTGGTGCGGGTGGTGCCTTCTTCGATGCCGACAATGATGGGTATTTGGACATCTACCTTGTGAACAGCGGCTATTGGAAGGAATCGTCCACAACAGATGATGCACTGAGCGCGCTCTACCGTAACAACGGGGATGGAACTTTTATTGACATTACAGCGACTGCAGGGGTGGGAAATCGCGGCAACTACGGACAAGGCACGGCTTGCGCCGATTATGACAACGATGGCGATGTAGACCTTTACGTAACCAATTTTGGGGTCAACCGACTCTACCGTAACAACGGTGATAGCACTTTTACAGATGTCACGGCTCACGCGGGCGTCGGTGATCCAACGTGGAGTAGCAGCGCGTGTTTTCTGGACTATAATCGGGACGGATACCTCGATCTGTTTGTTGTGAACTATCTTGTCTACACAACGGATGTTCCCTACCGTCCATGCGGGGAAGACGGGGTTCAAACCTATTGTCATCCTTCCCTGTATGAAGGCGCGCCCGATACACTCTATCGCAACAACGGCGACGGAACTTTTACGGATGTCAGTCAGGAAACCGGTGTTGGGGGTATTGGTGGCTTGTTTCACGGAAAAGGGTTAGGGGTCGTCTCAGCCGACTTCAACAACGATGGTGTTCCAGACCTTTATGTCGCAAACGACGATACCCGAAACGATTTTTTTTATAACAACGGGGATGGAACGTTCAGTGAAATCTCGCTGCTGGCTGGATGCGCTTACAGCTTCAACGGGGTTGCGCAAGCCGGGATGGGTGTTGCCACTGACGATTACAACGGCGACGGATGGTTCGATATTTTCGTTACGAACCTCTCTTATGAAACCAACGCACTTTACCGGAACAACGGGGACGGGACGTTCACGGATGTCATTTATGAAGCGCATCTCGGTAAAGAGAGTTACCTATTCGTCGGATTCGGCACTGGTTTCCTTGATGCCGATAACGATGGATGGCGGGATATATTCATCGCGAATGGGCATATTATTGACAATATTGAAGACACACACGATATTTTGACCTATCGTCAACAGGATCAGATTTTCCGTAATCGAGGAGATGGCACATTTCAAGAGGTATCCGCGAGCGCGGGTGCCTATTTTCAAAGCACTGCGGTAAGCCGCGGGACACTTTTCGCGGACTATGATAACGACGGCGATGTCGATATGCTCGTCACACAGTCTAACGGTCCCGCGACCCTATTACGAAACGAGACAGGAACACAACACAACTGGGTTCGGATTAAAACCCTTGGGGTTATCAGCAGTAGGGACGCAGTAGGGACGCGCGTTACCTTGACAGCAGGCGGACACACACAAGTCCAAGAAATCAATCGAGCCGCAAGTTACCTGTCCAGTCACGACGGTCGACTCCACTTCGGATTGGGAGCGCACCCTGTTGTTGAGAGACTTGAGGTGCGGTGGCAGAGTGGGGTCGTGCAAGTCTATAGGAATCTCCCCATAAATCAGGAACACGTTATTTCTGAATTTTCAGACACACCCGAAGATAAACTCTTCACGGCTGCGTGGACAGGGGATACTAAGCATCTTCACGACACAAGCGCGGATATGAATATAAAAGATGCGCTCGGTAGGACACCGTTACACATCGCCGCAGAAAACGGATACGGAAATGTAGTGATGTTCCTCGTCGAAAACGGGGCAGACGTGGACCTCACAGACCCCAACGGCAATACGCCGCTAATCTTTATTATCCACAAGACAGGAAATTTGGAGATTGTCAAACGCTTGCTGACGAAAGGTGCCGTTGTCAATACCCAAAACCGGACCGGTGAAACGGCGTTGATGTATGCGGCGTGGCGCGGGTATTCAGAAATCGTTAAGCTTCTCCTTGAGCACCGCGCCGATGCTACCCTGAGAAACAGACAAGGCGACACTGCCCTGACGTTAGCGGAATCGAGAGGACATCTTGACATTGTGCAGATGCTCGAAGCAGTTATGAAATAGAAAAATCCTCCGTAGGTTGGACCGAACGGGTGGGATCGAAAGATTTGATGTATCCTCAGATCCCTCTTTAACTGAAAACTGAAAACTGAAAACTGAAGACTGACAACTATAAAAATACAGGAGCGTTACATGCCTTCGGCTTTAACCCGTGGTGTTACCTTCAAATCGGTTATATTATCTCTCATCCTTATCCCGATCAACTGCTATTGGATTATGTACACGGAGATGGTCTGGTGGGGGCTTTTTCCGACAACAATGTCCCTGTTTTTCAACGCAGTCTTCTTCGTATTTACGATTACCCTTCTCAATCTGCTGATACGCCGGATCAATCGACAGTGGGCATTGACACATGGCGAACTGCTCGTCATATATGTGATGCTTTGCATGGCGAGTGCGATTGCTTCACACGACCACACGCAAGTGCTCATTCCGATGATCGGGCACGTCTTCTGGTTCGATACCCCTGAAAACGAATGGCGAGAACTCTTATACCGATACATGCCGACGTGGGGGACAGTCCAAGATAAAGGGATTTTAGAAGGGTTTTACGAAGGGCAAACCACGTTTTATCGCACAGAAGTGCTACAAGCATGGCTCGGTCCGGCCTTGTGGTGGACGAGTTTCATCGTCGTGCTTGTGTTTGTGATGCTCTGCATCAACGTTGTGCTTCGGAAGCAGTGGACTGAACGTGAAAAACTTGCCTACCCTATCATCCAGCTGCCCTTAGAAATGACGCGCGACAGCGGTAGGAATTTCTTCAGAAGTAAGCCCTTCTGGACAGCGTTTATCCTTGTCTCGTTGCTGAACCTCATTAACGGGTTCAGTTACCTCTTCCCGACCATTCCGATCATTGGCGTTCGGTTTCGGAATATCAGCCAGTTTTTCACGGACAAACCGTGGAATGCCATCGGTTGGACCCCGTTTTCTATCTATCCATTCGTCATCGGACTCGGATTCTTTATGCCTTTGGACTTATCGTTCTCTTGCTGGTTTTTCTACCTGTTTCGCAAGATGCAGCGAGTCGCTGGTGCCATCATCGGGGTTCGCGGATTACCCGGGTTTCCTTATGACCGACAACAGTCGCTGGGTGCGTACCTTGGGCTTGCGATTTTCGCGATATGGGCAAGCCGCAAATACCTCGCTGAAGTCTTCAAACAGATAACCACAGGACGTTCAAGCCTTGATGAATCCGTTGAACCGATGCGGTATCGGACTGCCGTTATAGGCATTGTGTTGGGGTGTATCTACCTTATAGGGTTTTCAGTGAAAATAGGCATCAGTATATCGCTCGGTATTGCCTTCTTTGCAATGTATTTCGCGTTGTCAACAGGGATCACACGCATGCGGGTAGAATCTGGTGCCCCTGCACACGATCTCCATTTCATGGGTCCTGATTACGCCTTACCGGCGATTCTGGGTTCGCGGGGTATGGGAGGGCCGAACCTAACAGCACTCTCTTTCCTATTTTTCTTTAATCGTGCGCACCGCAGTCATCCAATGCCACATCAGTTAGAAGGGTTCCAGCTTGCTTCACGTGCACGGTTTAATCCGAAACCTCTGGTGTGGGTGATGCTCCTTGCTGCCCTTGTCGGTTCGATCGGTTCTTTCTGGGCATACCTCCACGATGTATATCATTTCGGGGCGGCTGGCGGTTTTGCACGTCATCCCTTCAATCGGTTGCAACAACAACTCAATTTCCCGATGGGACCGAATGTTCCTGAAGTGACCGCGATGGGTATCGGTATGGGATTCACGTTTCTCTTGATGTTTTTACGGATGCGTTTCTTTTGGTGGCCCTTCCATGCCGTCGGTTATGCCGTCTCAGGGGCAGCGGATTGGTGTATGAACTGGCTCTGGATCTCACTTGTGATTAGCACGACCGCAAAATGGCTGATTATCAAACAGGGCGGATTGCAGTTGCATCGCAAGGCGGCACCGTTCTTCCTCGGTTTAATTCTCGGTGAGTTCGTTGCGGGGAGTTTATGGAGTTTCTACGGAATGGCGACAGAAACGCGCATATTTCCGTTTAAAGATTGGTAACCTATCTCCTGCTGCTTGTCTTATCGGTTTTGACTTGACAAACCATACGCATTTTGCTAAAATTACATGAAAAGCGCATGGCGGTTGGGTGCGCGAAACATCAAACTCGAACACACCCCGAATACCAGCGAAACCCAACACTTTAACCGATTCGACTCCCACAGCCCCACAAGGAAGAAAATTATGGAGACTCTAACAGACTTTGAACTCAAGCAAAGAAAGTATATGCCTGTCTTTCCAAAAGCGAGTGGGAAACCGACTACCTCCATTGAAGGATACCCCTGCGAGGACGATGAACCTATGGCTGCCACAGGATTCCACGCGGAACAAATTTCTAACTTTTTTGACCAACTCTCCCGATATTTTGCAATCAATCCGCACATCTATGTTGGCATTGACAATTTCATCTACTACCGTGAAGGCGATCTGACAAAAGTCGTCGCACCAGATGTTTATGTTGTTTTAGGGGTTGATAAATTTCCGCAACGGCGCAGTTTTTACACCTGGTCCGAAGGTGCCGTTCCCGCTGCTGTTTTTGAATTCCTTTCGGATTCAACTGCGAATCAGGACCGGAATGAAAAAGTCCAACTATATTTGATGGATATGGGGGTTCCAGAATACTTCATTCATCAACCTGAGATGAAGAAACCTCCGGAGTTTCGAGGGTGGCGACGGAGTCCATCTGGGGGCATTAGCGAAATCCTACCGGATGCACAAGGGGGTTTGTTCAGCGAGACGTTAAATCTCTTGTTTCGCTGGAAAGATATCCTGCCTAACGAGGTGCGACTTTTACGCCCCTATCTGCCGGATGGCACTCCGATTACGACTTCTATGGAGGAGGAGCATCTGAGAATAGAAGCGCAGCGTCTGAGAACGGAAGAACAACATCTAAGAGTGGAAGAACAACGTCTGAGAATGGAAGAGCAGCGTCTGAGAACGGAAGCCGAAGCGCGTGCTGAAGAAGAAACGGAACGGCGGCAGGCTTTGGAGGCTGAATTAGAGCGCCTCCGCGCAGCTCGCTGACCATTAAGACAGAAGTTGGACGAGGAGACGCAAAAAAGTACACACAGATGGTGACGAGCGGTTTCTATGCTAACCCTAAGTGTCACTTGAGTGTGTAGAGTGCTCTTAGGACCGTAGGGAATCAACCCTCAAATTCACCTCTTTGAAATACAATCTGCGTCATATAGCATTTTAACTTCGTTTGCGAACGTATTCCTATTTTGATAATGAAACCCATTATCAAAACATATTTTTCCAAAGTAATGATATTTTGCTACAAACCCATATAATCATTGGGTTTGTGGGTTTAATACTACGAAATTCGACTGCACATTGGGATGTGGGATAGTTTCGGCAGCATTTCTCCTTAATTCTCCGTATCTGTTGCCAAGCAATATTCATGAATGGTCAATTGGGACTATCGTTCGATCTAACCCATGCTTCCGGATCGAACGCATAATATTACCAAAAGTAATATTTGTACGGCATTGGAACGGGTGCTTTCGAAAAAATTTGCCCATTAAAATTAAACACTTGTTTTAACACAATGTAGAGGAAAAACGTTGGGTTTCACTCGGTGTCTTTGCAATAGCGATGTATGAGACGAACTGTGGCTTTCTTTGATACGAGCACTCGGGTGCACTGCGTTCAACCCATAGGTGTCAATTTAAGGAGCTCATTCCTTGTAGGGAATCAACGCCGAATGCGCGTGTGGCATTCGGCGGGGTAGAACGGATAGGACCAGGAGACCCTCCCTTCAAGAACAATACTTCACCTGCCCAAGTGCCTACCCTTCCAAAGATAGAGAGTGAAACCCAACGATCCCTGCTGACGCTTGCGAACATCTTGGCATACAAAGTTGGGTTTCGCTCCATTTTTGAAGTTATATGTCGGTGTATAGTCTTGAGGTGTGCTTGGGTGTGCGTATTGCCTTTGTTGATTCGCTCTACCCAACCTACGGGACTACACACTAAATTGACGCTTATGGGTGCCCTACGTTCAACCCAACCTATGGGAAACCAAATTGAGGTTATCGAAACACCTTGAGTTATTTCCCAGTTTCGTGCTAAACTGAGAGCACTGATTTCAATACCAGAGGAGGGTGAAAAATGTTAGCCGTTAAGGAACTCGGTCACGTCGGACTTTACTGTACCGATGTCCAAAAGTCTCAGGACTTCTATACCCGTATTCTCGGTCTCACCGTTACCGACGCGCATCCAGAAGGACATATTATCTTCCTGAGCGCACAACCAGAATCGGAACACCATGAGCTCGCCTTATGTCCCGGCAGGGATGCCCCCCGAGGCGCAAAGGTGGTTCAACAGGTTTCGTTCATTGTTGAAGATATCACGGATTTAAAGCGGTTCTACGGACTTCTGAAGTCGGAAGGGGTAAGGATCCGGAGTGTGGTAAATCACGGAATCTCTTTGGCGATTTACTTCTACGATCCCGATGAGAATGTCGTTGAGGTATACGCGAAGACCCCATACAAGGTCCCACAGCCGTTCTCTGAGGACGTAGACCTTGACCTGGATGATGAGGAACTAATGCGGATTGCTGAGACGGGATCTCCCGCCGAAGATGTTCACTAAGACAGTATTCTCTGTGAATGTGGAGCTGCTAAGGAAAGAAACCGAGGGGAAAGTTGGAAAGAGGCGTGCTTACAGAGCACGCCTACATTTTTAACCTAAGAGAGTCCGTGTAAACTGCCAGTGCTATCGCCTAATTGGGCAAGGTCGACATCCATCCGATTGAGCATGGATAGCCAGAGATTGTTCAGCGGCGTCTCTTTCGGATAGCGAATATGACGCCCCGTCTTAATCGTGCCGCAACCGCCGCCTGCAAGTATAATCGGGAGGTCATGATGGCTGTGTCGATTGCCATCCGCATTCCCGCTACCGTACAGAATCATTGAATGATCCAAGAGTGAACCTTCCCCTTCAGGAGTGGCACTGAGTTTCTCCAAAAAGTATGCCAACTGTTGAGAATGGAAGATATCAATTCGCTTGATTTTTTCTATCTTCTCTTCATCACCGCTGTGGTGTGACAAGTAGTGGTGTCCCTCTGGAACATCGACAAACGGATAGGGTTTGTTGCTCCCTTCATTTGCGAGGACGAAGGTTGTAACACGGGTTATATCCGCCTGAAATGCGAGGACCATAAGATCCATCATCAAACGTAGATGCTCTTGATAATCTGCTGGAATCTCCTCCGGCACGGTATAGTCCGGGCTTTCGATGGGTGGGAACTTTTCAGCCGATGCGATTCTTATTTCAATGTCACGGATAGAAGAGAAGTACTCATCGAGTTTCCGGACGTCGTTTCTACTGACGTGACGGAGTATATCCTTTGAATCCTGTCTGACAAAGTCGAGGATACTTTTTCGCTGTTGATTGCGTTCCTCTCGTTGTGTGTCGGGCAGAGAGGAGAACAGTCGTTCAAAAGCGAGTTTCGGATTTACCTCTTTGGGAAGTGGTTGCGTCGCAGAACGCCACGACAACGTTGATGAATAAACGCAGCTATAGCCAGAATCGCAATTCCCCGCCCTTCTTCCAGGATCGATTCCCAGTTCAAGCGAAGGCATTCGGGTCCGGTTACCGATATGCGATGCCGCGGCCTGGTCAACAGAAACACCAGCCTGAATGTCAGCACCATCCGTTTTACGGGGCTGCGCGCCTGTAAGGAAAGCAGCCATCGCACGGGCGTGATCACCACCACCGTCCCCGTTCGCACGGGCTTTATCAGCCGTTAGACCACTCAGCACCAACATCTTGTCTTTCACATTTTCCAAAGGTTTCAGGATATCTGTGAGTTCGTAGTTCGTTCCAACCTGCTTCGGTGTCCACTCCTCCATAATCTTTCCGTTTGGCACATAAAGGAATGCCATCCGATTCGGAGCCGTCTGGTGTGCTATCCCACTCGCGGGAGCGTTTGCCCACGAGGTAAGGGGTCCCATGACCTCCAGCCACGGCAGCGCAATACTGACACCTAAACCGCGTAAAAATGTTCGACGTGAAAGTTGTTTTGAAGTGTTCATAATTGTTCCTTCGTCAACTCCCGATAGTTAAAGCAGTAGGTAACTGGCAAAAGCCGCTACTGTCACTGTCTAATTTCTCGTTTCAAAACGCCTATAACACAATTATACCCTATCTTTTTTCCCTTGTCAAGTGTTTATGGGATCATCCTGAAAACCCTGATGCAGACGTGCCCACTGACTGCTGGTGGCTAAAAATATGGCACTCCTTGCGCATTGACATAAACCGAATAGAGAGACTGGCTACCCGCCATGAAAAGTCTGTTGCGTTTCACGCCCCCGAAACAGATGTTTGCACAAATTTCGGGAAGATGAATCTTTCCGATAAGCGTTCCATCTGGCGCGAAGATATGCACACCGTCGTAGCCTTCGCCGACCCAGCCTGTGCCTGCCCACAGATTTCCATCGGTATCGCATCGAAGTCCGTCAGCAGCACCGGGTGCCATATCCGCGAATACCTGTTTGTTAGCCAACCGTTCACCGTTGACGACATCATGGACAACGATATTTTTCGGTGGACCGGTATCCGCGACGTAAAGTTTATTGTAATCGGGTGAAAAACAGATGCCGTTCGGTCTTTCGATTTCCTCCGTTACGACGACCGCTTCGCCAGTGTCTGGATTCAGACGATAAACGGAAGTCGGCAATTCAAATTCTGCTTTATGTCCTTCATAATGAGAAAGGATACCGTATCCCGGATCGGTAAACCAGATATGTCCATCAGGATGAACAACAGCATCGTTGGGGGCATTGAAGCGTTTGCCTTCAAAGGTGTCTATGAGGACGGTAATCGTTCCGTCATACTCGGTGCGTGTGACGCGTCGTGTGCCGTGTTCACAACTGATAAGCCGACCTTGCCGATCGCGCGTATGTCCATTGGTGTAGTTAGCCGGTTTGCGATAAACGCTTACCATGCGCGTGGCTTCCTGCCATTTCAGAATACGGTTGTTTGGAATATCACTCCAAAGGAGGTATCCGCCATCACCGAACCAGACGGGTCCCTCTGCCCAGCGCGACCCCGTCCAGAGTCGTTCTACGACAGCATTTCCGATTTTGTATTTCCCAAAACGTGGGTCAATGACTTCAACCGCTGGATCGGGATAACGCGTAATTGCTTCCCCATCTACGGATGTGTCTGCCCAAGCCACCAGGGATCCCACCGTTTCCAACCAAGGTAAAGCGGCACCGACTCCCAAACCCCGTAAAAATGTTCGACGTGAAAATTGTTTTGATGTGCTCATAAGCCTCTCCCAGATTTACATAAAATCAGACGTGCCCCAGCGTTCAACATACAGAAGCATAATCCGATTGTGAATAAATTCATATTTCTCAGGACAACAGGAACGGAGTTTATGCGGAGATAACAGATAATTGGCAATACTTTCCGCCATATCCTCATTTGGATTTTTTTCAGAAGCGTAGTCTGATACAAACGCCGATCGATCTTTGGTTGTTGACCAACCTGACTCACTTGTTCCTTCTCTATACCATCCCCCAAGTTTCGCCCAATCCAATTTAAGTTCTCTATTAAAAACATAAGTCCATAAAAAATGTGCCTTTTCGTGGGCAATTATGCGACGCGTAATAATAAATTCACGAAAATTACGGCGAGTGAAAATGGATTCAGCAAACTCTATGTACCCACGACTTGTCAGGGCATGACTCACGCCTCTGTTTTCATCATCTTCGTTATCGACTCTGCGAACTATATACTTCAATCGAGGTATTTTATGTAATGCCTGAGGGAATTCTTCAAATACTGATATAATGAGCATCAGATCATGATTTTCAAAATCCGAATAGCGTTTTGTTGTTTTATTTTTCGTTTCATCGGGTAATGAATCATAAGAGGGTACAGATATACCATACCTTTCTTGCAATATTAATTCTATTATGGATCTATTCGTTCCATTCTCTGTTACGTATTGAACGACGGCATAATATAGATGCTTGCCCGGTGACACAACCTCTTGAGATTCTTCAACTGGAAAAACATCTCTACTAATCGTAACGAGTTTTAACTTATCCTTGGATTCAATCTTAATATCGTGTTCCAAGCCGTCGTCAGTTATACTCCATCTGGAAAATTGTAGATCCAGATTTGGGGACATGGATTCAAAGACCTTTAAAAGCGCGTGAGCGTGCTTTGTCGTCCATGTCGAATCTAAGTAAACGGAAAATTTTTCCTCCAACTGTGACATCGGAGTGCTACCCGGTATTTCATAATGGGAGGACGTATAACAACTTGACTGGAGAATTATGATGAATGAAAGAAAAACGAGAAAAATTCGCATCATAAATTGTCCTTCGTTCCACGGCGCAATCGAAACGGATCACTCTTGACGATCTCTGTAATCATCACAGAACTCCTATAACCTCCGGCTTCAAGTTGTGTCACGATCCTATCAACGGTCGATCGGTCATAGTATTCCAATCCCCTACCTAAAGCATAGGTTAACATTTTCTCCGTCAGACAGCGTAAGAATTGCTCTTTTCTGTCCTTGACGACCTGTTTCAGATCTGCTACGCCGCGCACTATCGTTCCATCTGGCAATTCCGCGGTCGTATCAATACCCAATCCGCCATCTTTCCATCGAAAAGCCCCTATCGCGTTGTAGTTTTCGAGTGCGAATCCGATCGGATCCATTTTCGCATGACAGTTAGCACATGCCGGATCCGCTCGGTGTTGCTCAAGACGTTCACGCAGCGTACTCCCGTGAACCGCCTCACCCTCTTCTTCCAATTCCGGGACATCCGGTGGTGGCGGTGGTGGCGGTGTACCGAGTATCTGTTCCAGAACCCAACGTCCCCTTTTGACCGGAGACGTGCGCGTCGGATTAGAAGTCACCGTCAAGACGCTGGCGTGACTCAGGATTCCACCACGTGAGTTCCCTTGTATCTTGACCCGTTGAAACGATCTGCCTTTAATCGCTTCTCCACCCGGGACCGGGTTCTCTTGTCCTCTCCAGTTTCCCTGTGTATCCATAATACCGTAGTGGTTTGCGATGGTTTGATTGAGGAAAGTGTAATCGGCATCAATCAGATCCAGAACACTCCGATCTTCGCGAAAGATGGATTCGACAAAAAGCTCCGTCTCCTTTAGCATGGCGAGACGCAAACTACCTGTGAAATATGGAAATTGTTCGAGATCAGGCGCAGCCGTTGTCAATCGCTGGATTTGCAGCCATTGGGTTCCGAAGTTGCTTCCCAATTCGGAGGCTTTCGGATCCGCAAGCATGCGCTTAACTTGTGACGCCAAATTGGCAGTAAGTTGTTTTCTTTCAGCGAGTTCAAGGAGTTCGTCATCCGGCATGCTGCACCACAAGAAATAGGAGAGCCGAGAAGCGAGTTGAAACTCATCAATCGGATACGGTTCTGAACCCAGTGGACGGTCGTCTAACTCCAACCGAAATAAGAATTTCGGTGAACAAAGCATAACTTTAATCGCAGCTTGAATCCCCGCTTCCCACGACACCCCATCCGCTTGGACCGATGCTACAAACTCGGCAAGTTGCTCCACTTCGTTTTCGGTGGGTGGACGGCGATAGCCGCGCCGAAGCAACCGCGTTAGCACTTCACGGGTCTGCGCTGCTTGTGAGATATCAGGTGTGCACGCCAGAATTTCAAAATGAGAGTCGGGTCTGGTGTCTAAGGGGCCCTCTGCCCAGAGAGTGCGAATCTGGAGTTTCGCGTGCGATTCACCTTCTCTTGGTTTCAGCATCGCAATGCCGACTTTTTCTATGTTAGGGATACCGGTAATATGGACTTCAATTATCTGTCTCTTTTCTTCCTCGCGGGCGGTAATCTCAAAAGCCTTCAGAACCTTGATATTATTGTCTACTGTGGGATTTATGCCAACTAAGCGGGCAAGTTTCTCCGGTGGGGTCAGTTCTTCCAATTTCTCACCCTGAATGAATAGAACGACTTCCACGGGGATATCGCTGTCCGTTTCGGCGTAAAGGGTTGCATGATAGACGATTTCCACATCTGGGAATATCTTGAAATATGTCGCTCCTGTTGTGAAGGGACCAGATTTCCACGCTTCCGTAGCCGTTGGATCAAGCAGACGATAACGTTCATCAGGGACATCGTCGTGGCGCGGCTCGAGACGACTTCCACCTTGGTAACGTTTCGATGGTGGTGGCGGATCCAACAAGATAACACGCGTGGCGATTGCCTCCGCGGCTTCAAGGTAACGCTCCATGAGAAGTGGTGACATCGTGAGCACATCGCCAATATTATCAAACCCGTGTCCGACATCATCTGCAGGAAAATTCTCGGTTGGATTGAAATCAACACCCAGTAGGTCGCGGACGGTATTTTTGTATTCGACCTTATTGAGGCGGCGCACCGTTACGCGTCCAGGATCCGGCTTAGCCATGCGATCGGCATGTTCAAAGATTGCTTCAATGTGCGCAACAAAAGATTCCGACGTTTCTATCGGTGGAATCCAATCACTGTCCGGTGGAGGCATCTGACCCATTGTGAGCATGTCCAGAACCCGGTCCCAAATGTCCCTGTTCTCAATTAAAGATCGATTGTCCGTGAATGAATCCAAGGAGAGTTCCGCAGCAGGCTGGTCACCGGCGTGACAACTAAAACAGTATTCTTCCAAGAAGATAGCACCGTTTTGTGAAAAATCGGAAGGGTCGGTTTCACCCGCGTTGGCAGCAAGTGCAACGAGCAGTAGCACGAAGATCAGACAGAAACAAGGTGAGGCATAATTGAGAGAAATCATGAGTGTGTTTCCTGTGCTGTGGAAATGAAGTTTTGTGTTATCGTAACAACGTTTACGTTTGGTTGTACGTTTACGCGAATATGCAGTAATTATACCTGAGTATGAGACCTAACGGCAAATAAAAACCTATTAAATACTGGATTATTTAGTTTTCTGAACAAAATTTGCGCTTTAAGGTCAATTCTGCTAAAATGGCGGTGTTAGAAATAGCAAAGGTTCTCAGCGACTGTCCACGTGTCCTTCTAACCTAACGCATCCAAATGTGTTAAAAACACGATAGGAGCATCTACAGCCATGAACCGACACACACAAGAAACAATTGTGAACGCAGGCGCGTTACAAACCGTCTGTAGTCAACTTTACCAAAAGGTAGGCGTTGCCGAATCAGATGCAGATACCGTCGCAGAAATGCAAGTCCTGATGGATCTGCGGGGCGTTCATTCGCACGCGACGCGTGCCGTGCCGCGTTACGTCCGAGGCATCATCAATGGTGATATAAATCCTACACCGACACTTCAAACACTTGAAGACAATGCTGCTTCTGTCTTGTTAGACGGTGACCGAGGGTTGGGACATCTCGTCGGTGTTCGGGCAATGAATCTCGCCATCGAAAAGGCGAAATCCGCTTCGATTGGCGTGGCGATTGTTCGGAATAGCAATCACTTTGGGGCTGCTTCCAGCCATGCGATGCGAGCCGCGGAACACGATATGATCGGTTTCGCGACCACGAACGGACTCGGTGTGAACGTCGCTGTCTTCGGCGCGAGAAGCACTTCGATCGGGAATAATGCGCTCTCCTTTGCCATTCCTGCTGGCGAAGAGCCACCGATCGTATTGGATATGGCGTGTGGTGCTGCCGCGGCTGGACGGATCGGAACCGCAAGACTCTACCAAGAAAAGATCCCGTTGGGATGGGCACTGGACGCGGACGGCAATGAGACCGATGATCCAAGTAAGGTTGCCGCGATCTTACCTGCTGCCGGTCCCAAAGGCTCTGCCCTTGCGATTGTAATGGATGTGTTGTGTGGTCCCTTAAGCGGTGGGCTAATGGGTATCAACAAACATTATCAGCCTGGAGATGCGCCACGCGAAAAACGCGTATCCTCACACTTTTTCTTCGCGATTAACATCGCCAATTTCACCTCTATCGTTGAATTCAAGGCTGAAATTGACCGACAGATTCGGATGACCCGTCAAGCCACGCCGCGCAGCGGATTTACGCGCGTCACCCTACCCGGCGAGATTGAGTGGGAATTGACGCAGGAACGTCTCGCAAATGGGATTCCGCTCCACAAAGAACCAGTGCAAGAAATTGAAGGACTCGCCGACGAATTAAATGTTGAAATTCCGTGGGACAAGTAATCAATTTTCTCCTTGCAACCCCTCCCTATATCCGTGTATAATTGGCAGTGTCCACAATCCAATTGCTAACTATACACGGAGAGAACGTTATGCCAATCCTCAATATTAAACCCACACATAAACCCATCAAAAACTATTACACCGAACTGGCGGAATACGCGAAAGTCGGAGCAGAACACGAAGGTGCAGTCCGAACCGCTTTCCAAAATCTACTCCAACACTACTGCCGACAGGCAAACCTCATCCTCGTCTGTGAAAAGACGCGTTACACCCCACAGAAAAGGCGGATCCAGATAGATGGTGAAGTTGTTGATGCATTCGACTTGCCGCATGGACACTGGGAAGCCAAAGATACACACGACGACCTCCCGACAGAAGCACGAAAAAAGTTGGAGGCAGGTTATCCGTTTAAAAATATCATCATTCAGTCGCCGATCCGGGCACTCCTCTTTCAAAACGGGCATCTCCATCTCGATGTAGACCTCACGGATCCGAGCAACCTCATCAATCTGCTAAACACCTTTTTCGCGTATCAGGAAGAAAATATCGTTGATTGGTATGCTGCGGTTGAAGAATTTAAAGAAAAGGTCCCAGTGTTAGGGCATGGTGTTGCCAAGCGCATTGAGACCGAAATGCAGGAGAATCCCGAATTCCGACAAGCCTTTCAGAGTTTCCATCAACAGTGCCGCGTCTCTATTGACTCAAACCTCACCGAGGCACAAGTTGAAGAGATGCTCATCCAACACCTTCTCACCGAGCGAATTTTCCGCACCGTCTTTGACAACCCCGATTTTACGAACAGGAACATCATCGCCCAAGAAATTGAAAAGGTGATCCAGATTCTCACCCGCCGTTCCCCAAGCCGTTCTGAGTTTCTCCGTCCTCTGGATCCGTTCTACGTTGCGATTGAGAAAACCGCCGCCACTATCACCGATTTCTCACAGAAACAGGCTTTTCTAAATACCGTTTACGAGCAGTTCTTTCAAGGCTTCTCTGTCGATATTGCCGACACACACGGTATTGTCTACACACCACAACCAATCGTTGATTTCATGGTGAAAAGCGTTGAGCACGTTCTCGTAACCGAGTTCGGACGTTCGCTATCGGACATAGGAGTTCACATTATCGATCCGTTTGTTGGCACCGGTAACTTCATCGTCAGACTTATGCAGGAGATTCAGGGACGGCGATTACCCCAAAAATACCGTGAGGAGCTCCACTGCAACGAAGTGATGCTGCTCCCTTACTACATCGCCAATCTGAACATTGAGCATGCCTATTATGAGAGGACCAGCAATTATGAACCTTTTCCACATATTTGCTTTGTGGATACGTTTGATACCTTCGGTCTGATGGATGCCCCTCACCAAACCGGGGAATTCACCTATTTCACACCAGAGAACACACTACGGGTTGAGGAGCAGAAAGAGGTCCCAATGTTCGTTGTTATTGGGAATCCGCCCTACAATGCAAGGCAGGCAAACGAGAACGATAACAATAAAAATAAACCGCATGCGGGGGTTGATGGTCGGGTGCGCGCTACATACGCTGCCGCTTCGAGTGCACAACTTAAAAATAAACTCTATGATCCTTATGTGAAGGCAATTCGGTGGGCAACAGATAAACTCACGGATGAAGGTATTGTCGTATTCGTGACAAATAACAGTTTTATTGACGCGCAGATGTTTGATGGCATGCGACGACATCTTGTTGATGAGTTTGATGCGCTCTATATTTTGGATTTAGGTGGAAACGTCCGTAAGGGGCAACCTGGTGACTCCAATGTGTTCGGCATTCAGGTTGGAGTAAGTATCAATATCCTCATAAAATTAAAACAAAATCAAGCGGGGGCAGCGCGTATCTTCTATAACGACGAAACCGCAGATCTGCGTAAAGAACGGACGTTTGCGTTTTTAGAGGAAAAGCAGCACGTCGGCAATTTGGAATGGCAAGAGATTAAACCGGACAAACGGCATACGTGGCTGACAGGCAAGTTTGATATGGACTTTCACACTTTCGTTCCAATGGGGAACAAGTTAACAAAGTCCAGCACGGGCAATGGAGAGGGAACGCTTTTTAAAACCTACAGCCTCGGTGTGGTAACGAATCGCGACGCATGGGCTTACAATTTTAATCCCAATACCCTTATCCAAAACATGCAAGCGATGATGGAAACTTACAACGGACAAGTATCCAAATGGGAACGACAAAGTAATAGAAACATCAATGTCAATGATTTCATAGAAATTGATGATGCTAAACTCAAATGGACCCGAAGTCTAAAGTCAAATCTAAAGCAGAATAAATTGGCTGAATTCTCCGTTGAAAATGTTCGTAGATCCCTTTACCGCGCATTTACAAAGTCCCACCTCTATTTCGATAGAATGATGAACGAGTGTGTATATGTGTTTCCCTCCATTTTTCCAATACCAGAAACGGAACAGGAGAATCAAGTAATTTGTGTGCCGAGTCTGGGTAGTCGTGCTGATTTTTGGTGCTGTGCAACATCAGTTATCCCAAATTTGATGATAACGTCCACGGATCCAAATCAGTGCTTTCCCTTTTATACTTACGATGAAGACGGCACAAACCGCCGCGAAAATATCACTGATTGGGCGTTGATACAGTTCCGAACCCATTACAGCGATGACACTATCAGTAAATGGGACATTTTCCACTATACCTACGGGATTCTACATCATCCCAATTATCGCGAGCGGTATCAGGAAAACCTCAAGCGTGATTTACCGCATATTCCTTTCGCCGAAGATTTCTGGAGGTTTGCCAACGCTGGTGCGCGGTTGGCAGACCTGCATATCACCTACGAATCACAACCCGAATACGATAAACTCAATCCGATTGAAACCCCGGGGATGCAAGTGGATTTGTCCGTAGAACGGATGAAATTCTCAAAAGATAAGACCCGTTTGAAATACAACGAGTTTCTCACATTAGAGGGCATCCCCGCTGAGGTGTTTGATTATCAATTAGGGAATCGGTCTGCACTGGAGTGGGTAGTGGACCAATATCGTGTCAAGGTAGACAAACGAAGCGGCATCAAGAACGATCCAAACCGTGAGGAGGATCCAGAGTATATCCTCCGTCTCCTCGGACAGGTTATCACAGTCAGTTTAGAGACAGTGGATATTGTTAACAGACTGCCTGCATTGTAGCATAAACTTTTAGAATGTATCACCCCTTAGCAAAATGTTACACTTTCCACCAAATTATTTTTTTCAACACAGAATCGCGACCGAGAAACACCCCAGAACCCACGTCTCCACTGGGTTCTGAACCGAAAATTCGCCCCAAAACACCAATTTAAAAATGTTATAAAAACGTAACATTTTAAGGAGAAATTACCATGAAAGGACAGGTTTCCCTGAAAAAATGTGGACATCTTTGTAGCATAGGCTGTTGGTCTCCTGTGCCAGTTAATTCCAAAATCCACCATAAATGACCCTGCCCTCACGTCAACAAAAACTTGAAAAGACGCTAAACGGTGTGATATAATGTTGTAAGGAAAGAGAGCCCGGAAAGTGTGTGGCACTCGCCTGACACCGCACTTTAATTTGAATCGTCGGGTGCTGATTATCAGGGCAAGAGATATGACCGGAACGGAGCGAAGGAATTATGGACGACAAAAATAAAAAACGAGATCCAAGCTGGCAAGAACTAAAAGATCTCATTCAGTCGATAAAACCTGCAGACTTTGAGGAACTTATCGCTACATTGCTAACATCCTTTCTCAAAATTCCATTTGTAGTTGCTAGATCTGGCGATCAATCAAGCGGGGACGCGAGAGACTTGGAAGGCAAGATATCAATGCAAGCCAAAAGATACACGGGCAAACGTAGCCCTAATGCTAAAACAGTTGACGGAGATATTCGTGAAGCCATACGCAAATTACCACATCTCCAAGTGTATGTTTTAGCAATCTCTCGCGACACAGCACAATTACATGATACATTGGATGCCGTTTCAGAAGAAACCGGCTTGGATATCGTTATTCTTGAACTGACTGATGATCTATCAGACCTTGGGACATTGTGCATTACTTTCTGGGAAGACCTCCATGACTTCTTTGATTCTTCAGCTATCTGTCAAGATCCAAATTTCTTGGCTTGGGTTGAAGAGAAAAAGGATTCAGCGACGGAGAAGAAAATAAGAGAACTCCACTTCAAATTAAAGCAAGGAATTCAAACCCAAACACATGTTCAAAAGGACATTGAAAGATATCTGCTTAAACATTTTAGTAGGGACCAAGGCTTCAATCCAGTCAACTTGTCCCAAGCAATAGAGCGAGAGTCCTTAGAATCAAAAATTATGGATTGGTGGACAGACCATCATCAGCCAGTCTGCTGTCTGGAAGGCAGGGAAGGACGCGGAAAATCGTGGCTTGCTGCTAAGGCAATGAGCTCAATCTGTGAGAATGAGAATATTGTCGCTTTTTGGCTAGACAGTAAAGACTGGGAGGGTGCTAAGTCTATATTTGATTTGCTTTACACCTGTTTCCGCTCAATCTATCCGTCTTATGAAGAAGGGAAAATCACTAAGCTGCAAAACAAGTCTGCAAAAATCTGGCGTAAAACGCTTATTGTCCTTGATGGAGTCAACGAGCGGAATGCACTTAAGGCAGCACAGCGGATTCTCACCGAATATTTTAGGAACGACGAAAGTGAATGGAAAGATAGAGTCCATTTTTTATTCACCACACGACCTTTGGATGATTATCCAGATTTTGAGAATTACTTGTGGGATCAGTGCCGTGAAATTTCAGTTGGTGCTTTCAGCGATCTCGAATTGCAGGAGGCACTAAACCGAGAAGGACTTCAACTTAATGACTTACCGGATTCACTGAAGAAAGAGGTGGCAAGAATTCCTCGCTACTTTCAGACGTGCATTCGGTTACGAAATCAATTTCGCTCATTTAATGCAGTGACGAAGGAAATGGTTTTGTGGGCAGATTTACTTGACAAAATCGAGAGGACAGATCCACAGATTAAACAAAAACTCGGTTGGCACCGTGCCAAAGACGCTCAGGAAATCCTTTCAGATCTCGCGAAACACGCGAAGTGGACGAATGCTGAGGCTGGCCCCCAAGCTTCCGTTCAGTTGCTTGAAAAGTACTTTCCGGACTATCGCGAAGTACGTCACGATTTAGAAGAACGAGGTATTGCAATTGAAGCAGGACTGCTTGAGGTCAAGTTGAGTGAAAATCATATTAAACTCGGTTGGGCACTTTACCTTGCCAATCTTTTTGACTGCACAGAATTTACCAAAATTAAAGATACCGCCGAGGGCTTTCAGAACGCGCTTGAGCCAATTCCTTCAGAAGATTTGAGAACTGAGGCACTGTTTGTCGCGCTCCAGACCTCTGATATATCGCCACCTGATATTTCACAAGACCAACTCTCACAAAAACGAGCCGCTTTGATGCTTGCTTGGTTCAAGAGTCACAATGCACAAATTACAGATGAACGACTATCGTTTTGGGCAGAAAAAGATCCCGATGCTTATGCCCAAGTGGTCGAGTTTGAATTTGAGTATCACGATTCCTCAAATTACGAAGAGGCACTTATTAAACCGCTAGCGAAAACTTGGTTAAACAAGAAAGGTGATCTTAATCGTTTAGCATCACGTCTTACCAAATGGCTTCTGCCCACATATACTGACGATACACCGGAAGACCTTGTTTATACCCATGTTGCAGGGCAGCGATTGCCTCGGGAAAAGGATGATGTACAACACCACTTATTAAATGTTGCTCTTTCAATTTTATCCCAAAGACCAGAGCGTCAATTCCTAAAAACGCTTGCACGTTGTTATGCAATCCTGCATAGCAACACAAATGTTGACGATAGCGGTAGCAAGCTAACGCGATTTTATGAGGAAATCGGCAAACTGATGCGCTGGGGATATACTGAAGAAGTTTTGGGCGATCTACATTGGTTGGCAGAATTAGCCCAAGGTGATGAGGCTTTATTAAGCGGAACCTACGGGGTGGCAGATCATCTCCGCGTGGATTTACCTCCCGATCTGAAACGTCCTCTCACAGAGGAAGATAGGGAGAGAAGGACCTTTGCCGAGGAATGGAACCGTCGTTTTAAGCCTTATATGGATCGCATCCGAGATAGGGAAAAGTTATTAACAGGCGAGTCACCAGCGGATAATATAAAAGGTAATTACCACGGGCTTGGTTATTTAGCCGTTCGAACAGACTTGCCCGGTTTGCATCATGAAGATCTGGTTGAAATCAAGAGAGTTTTACGCTACATAGCCATGAACGCTAAACTGGGGCAAAGTGCGGCGATGACATTAGAGGATTCTTGTATAGATAACCTACTGCCGTGGGTTGCTAAGTATGATCCCGAAAGTTACGCCGAATTCGCTTGTAGTCTTAAACTTAACGCTCTAAATCAAGGATTGGCACAACTTGAACTTTCGTCAATTCAGGGACTTATTTTTAAACCGGAAGATCGCGTGAAAATTATAGAAGCGATTCTTGGAATAAAAGAATATCTGACTCAAGACAAAGATTTCTATTCGGATGTTGAATGGTTTACCTCTTTACTGACAGAAATCCTTCTTTTCTCTGCTTCTGAAGATAAGCTAGCCGATTGGTTTGAATTTCTATCTACACATGAGCCCCTTAGAATCTCAATTGGCTACGAACCGTTGCCGGGTTTACTTAAGGAATTGTTACCGAAGTCTATTATGAGATTGGCGCGACAAAAATTGGAAACCCTTCGGTTATCTGACAATCAGACTCCATCCAATGGTGAACAGCAAGAATTCTCAGAGGAAGAGTTCTGGTGTGCGCTTTATGCTTATAGTGCGCCAATTAATGAGGAGACAGTAGGGTATGCCTTAACAGAGTTAAAAATGAGAGAGCCTGATTCGACGGGAACATTTCCAATGCTCCGATTGGCATTATCTGATCCAAAGCAATTTTTGGATGAAATGCTGATTGATGAAAAAATGCAGAGACATCTTTTTTCAGAGCATGGTAGACAATTCATAGTTCATCCTTATGATAAAGATGAAAATATTCCGCCTTATGAGGTACTGAGATCTTTTCTACCACAGGAAATTATCGGTTCTTTTCTCTGTAAACAGGATCGACAAAACGATCTTTCGCGGTGGGGCAAAGAACTCATTCGGTGGTTATGTTCAATTCTTCAAGGTAACGAGGGGGATTTCGATTACAATTCAGAGAGGCGATTTTGGGTCGATACAAAAGTTCTCCGCACCTGGGCAGAACAGAACACGACCGATTTCTTGCGATTAGCAGATGAATATCTCATTGAACTTTCTAAATCTCCATGGTCCCACCAAGAGTTGAGTCATTTCACGGATGCTATTCTCTGTTTGCTGTTGCGTTTCCAGCCGGATGAGGCGATGAAATACTATCGCCAGTGGAAGGCTAAAGGTTTCAGAACGGTTTATTCAACACAATACGGTATAGAAACATTTTTCGATCAACTCTGGCAAGTTAAGGAGTGTGACTTACCTGAACATCGCACCCTCAGACGTGAACTACTGGAGGACTGTCTAAATGATGAAGAAATCATGCTCATGACGCTTGCTGCTTTAGCAGGAAAAGGCGAGAAAGAATTATGGAATTTGGTGATACAGGAATACTTACGAAGTCCTTATGCAAAGGAACGCAATCTGGGTGTTTCGATCTTACCGTGGTTTGGAACGAATGAAGCGATTAAGAAACTTAAGGAGTTGAAATCGGATGACAAAAGCCTTTGGGTTCGTGAACACGCTGCTTGGGCCTATGAAGTGGCGCAACAAGAACAAAGTTGTCGGGAAGTTTACCAAAAAGTTTTACAAACACGCGACCTGTTCAAAATCTCTGCGGTTTTTGAGCAAATAAAACCTGCTTTATTGCCCACTGCCCGATGGTGGTGTGAAATTGAACACAAGAAGTTCCGTGAAGAATCACAAGACATCAATCCCAAACTCGCTGCTCTTGTTGATCGGTTTTGGTACCGATGGGGAAACTTCCAAGAGACGAAGCGTAATATTGAGGTTTTCAGGAGAAAACTGCGTGAGTATTGCCGAGGTGAGAAACTTTCGGCGGTTCAGAGTCCTCGAATTGCCCCTTGGTGGAAACCATCTTCCGAGAAGTGAGAGGACCTCAGAAAAGGCACAGCCTAACAGGCTATGCTACAACGAAATCCTTTCCTATCGAATATTCTGATTCTGGCAATTGACAAAATACTTATCCATCCGATCCAGCAGTGCCAGCCGTCAGCAAAAAAACATTTGACTTAGGTCAAAAAGTTGTGTATAATTATAGTTTCTAATTTTAGAGACCCCATTGTGGAGCGAATCATGCACCTAATTACACTCAACGCATGGTCAGAAACAGACATTCTTGAAACAGTCGAAAACAGTCGAAAGATCAAAAACCATCCCGAAAAATACAGACACGCTGTAGGGGGGAAGAGCCTCTGTCTGCTTTTCCAAAAGACCTCCACGCGAACGCGCTGTGCCGGTGAAATCGGTATAACGCAACTCGGGGGGCATGCCCATTACCTCGATTGGCGCACCACAAACTTTGCGTTAGCCGACCTTGGCGACGAAATGCGCGTGCTCTCAGGGTATGTTGATATTATCTTAGCCCGTTTCTTGAAACACGCGGAACTCGTTGAGGCGGCAGCCGCTGCAACTGTCCCCGTAATTAACGGCTGTTGTGACAAATATCATCCAACACAGGCACTCGGCGATCTGATGACGATACAGGAGCATCTCGGTAGACTGGAAGGGGTCAAATTGTGCTTCATCGGTGTGCATAACAACGTCTGTAATTCGCTGATTGCTGCTGGTATGAAAGTAGGCATGGAAGTCACAGTCGTCGCACCAGAGGTGAATCCTGCTGCTGTCGACAAAGAACTATGGGAAGAAGCCTCTCGCAAAGGTCTCTATAAAACGCTCGATACCGACAGCGAGGCGATGGAGAGTTCATTGGAGAAAATAATTGCCGAAAGCGATGTCGTCTACACAGATACATGGGTGGACATGGAGTTCTTCACGGATCCAGCTTTTGCAAAGGAACGGAAACGTCGGTTAGAAAAGATGATGCCGTATCAATTGAATGCCGAACTGCTGAAGGCATCTGAGTGTCGGGTTATGCACTGCCTTCCGGCACACCACGGGTATGAAATTTCGGGTGAACTCGTTAACGATGAACGCTCAATTATCTTTGAACAATCCGATAACCGCCTCTATAGCATGAAAGCGATCCTTCTCAAATTGCTTGCAGATGCCAGCCCGTAAACATCACGGTTCATTTCTGTGCTGTGGTCGCAATCCTTTTATATGGAAAAACTGATGTATCCATTCATGACACGCGTCTTATTACCAGAAGAAGGGGGCGGTTATTTAATCGAGTTTCCGGACCTTCCGGGTTGTATGTCCGATGGCGAGACGCTTGAAGAAGCCATTGAAAATGGAAAGGATGCCCTGCAGTGCTGGCTCGAAGCAGCAGCAGCAGATGGACAGGAAATACCTGAGCCAGGTTCATCGCCAACGTGGATTCAACAAGTTCCCAACCATATTCATATACAACTGTCCCAACGGGCGGAGGCAGAAGGCATGAGCATTTCTGAACTCGTTGCCTCGATATTGGACCAAGCCACAGATAATACAAGATGATGGAAGGGCTCTCGACCGAACGCGAGGCGGTCATAAACAGTATAAACATCCAACCCAAAACGAAGTCGTGCTGCTTGTAGGGGCTGCCCTATTGCTGAGGCAAAAAAGTTGAAAAATCTGGAATGTAGTAAGTGTGACAAAACCTATGACCCTCTGGTCCCACAGAACGTCTGTCCCACCTGTGGAAAACCGCTCCTTGCCCGCTATGCACTTGAACAGGTCGCAGAAACATGGACACGCGATACGCTCCAATCGAGACCTGCTTCACTCTGGCGTTATTTAGAACTCCTACCCATATCTAATCCCGCAGACATCGTAACGCTTGGGGAAACGATGACCCCCCTCATCCATACAAAACGGTTGGGAGCAACGTTTGGACTCACAGACGTGTGGGTGAAAGACGAATCCCGATTGCCCACTGGAAGCTTCAAGGCGCGCGGTTTGGCAATGGCAGTCTCTAAGGCAAAGGCACTTGGATTAACGCAATTGGCGATCCCGTCCGCTGGCAACGCTGCGACTGCCCTCTCCGTTTACGCTGCTGCCGCAGGTATATCAGCACACATCTTTATGCCACAGGATACACCTCCCTTCAATAAAGAGACTTGCCAACTCGCTGGTGCAAATGTCACACTGATTGACGGTTTAATTAACGACGCAGGTAGAATTGTCGCAGAACGGAAGGAAGAGGAAGGCTGGTTTGATGTCTCAACGCTCAAGGAACCCTACCGCGTGGAGGGCAAAAAAACGATGGGGTTTGAGCTCGCCGAGCAGTGTGGATGGGAATTACCGGATGTTATCATCTACCCTACCGGCGGTGGGACAGGTATTGTTGGGATGTGGAAAGGCTTCGCAGAATTAGAAGCGATCGGTTGGATTGGGAAGAAAAGACCGCGGTTCATCTCTGTCCAGTCAACGGGATGCGCCCCGATTGTGAAGGCATGGGAAGAAGGGGCTACGGAGGCAACCCCGTGGCGTGACGCGCATACCGTCGCAAGCGGGTTGCGGGTCCCACAAGCAATCGGCGATTTCCTCATTTTAGAGGCGATTCGTGAAAGCAACGGTGCCGCGATTGCCGTCACAGACGATGCTATCCGTGAGGCAATGCAACTGCTCCCGACAACCGAAGGACTTTTGACCTGTCCCGAAGGAGCTGCAACTGTCGCGGCACTCGAACAACTCGTCACGAACGGAATGATTGAAGACTCCGAACGCGTTGTGCTTTTCAATACAGGCGGTTACCAGTCATAGACAGAAATCCCAATTAGGGATTGCTCCATTATTTCTCAAGATAGTCGTAAGTCGGTCGCCCCGCTGTTTCCGCTTCAGATGCCTTCGTCTTGAGATGATAGCCTACCTCGTATTTACGAACCGATACGATCGGATAGGGACCGTCAAATCCTGCGATTATCCCCTTTACTTCGACCGGTTTATTGTTGTTCGCCGTATCTATCCGCAGCTGATCAAATTCAGGATTCGCGCTGAAGACGAACTTCTGTTCTTCATGTCCCGCAGTCATGGCATGATGGATATTGGAGGTGTCAAGTCGCCACCGTCGCCACGCCGGAACGTTTCGGAGATAACTTCGGGCGAAGCCGGGATGTGCAAACAGTTCGCCGCGGATGGTAGCTTCCGTCTTAAGAACGCGGGAGTGTCCAATGCCGTGGCGCCCCCGGAAACGCGAATCGTTCAACTGACGCATGATGTCATAGACATCAAACGTCCGCGTTTCACTGTATTTGGAAGGACCCTGTCTGGGTTTTACTTCCACCCGTGTTGTGAAAAGGCGTTTTTTACCGTTCTTGTCAACAGGTGTATGGAATGTGATGTCCTCTGGATCCGCCCAAGGTTCCAGTAGCCGCCGAATTTGCCGCGCATCAGCATTGCTGACGACATCGGAAATTTCCAACTTTAAGACAGCCACTTCAGCCATACTTACCATACTGATTCCAACAAACAGAAGGACCACCACAAAGGTCAGACAATAAAAGTGTGCGCGTTTCATTCTGTTTCTCCTTATTCGTAAGTTTTTCTTGCTTATACTTATTAGACACCATTCAAAGAAAAAAGTTTCAAAAAAAGTTTATGATGATTTCTGTAGGGTCGAGTCAATATAATGAATCCCTTCATTTCAGAGTTTAAACGGTGAATGCCACCAGAAAGTTTACAGGGTATAGTAAAAAAACGATTATTGAAATGCTAACTTAAAAAATCAAAAAGGTATAATTAAAATTCCTTGCAACATTAACGGAAACTATGTTAAGATTTAAGAAATGAAGGCGTCGCTTATAGCGCGCTCTTAAACCGTAGATTGCGCGCTTACAAAGCGCATACAGTAAAATCAGGAGATATAAATGATGAAGAAGATGTTTTGGGCAATGGCGTTGTCGGTTCTATGCGTTACTATCAGTTACGGACAATATAATGGAGAGTGTTGGGTCGTCAGTAAAGGAGATACAGTTTATAAATTATATGCCGATGGAAACGCCGATCCACAGGTTATTCCGAATCTACCCCAAGCAACCGCCGCCGAGGTAAACCCAGCAGATGGTGTTGTTTGGATCGCAGTCTCAGCAGCAAACACCGTCTATCGTTATAATCCAAACACCGGCGATTTTAAAGAATTTCCCGATATTAACCGTCCGAACCAGATCGCCATTAACCCTGCTGACGGTTCGGCGTGGATCGCAGGTCTTGATGCTGTTAAAAAAGTATCTGAAGTTGTAGATCCGGCGACGAAAGAGGTTCTTTGGAAAGTCGTAGCGACAATAGCCGCCCATGAACCCGCAGTGGCAGTAAATCCGACTGACGGTTCGGCATGGATAACAAACGCAAGAGGTCCTATCGCACGCTACGATGCTGCAGGAAACAAAGTCGCAGACGCGCCACCGATGGGGGAGCCCAAAGGTGTAACCGTTGACTACGAAGGAAATGCTTGGATCGCCGACAGTCAACATAGCGTTCTGATGCGGGTTTCAGCGAGCGGACAGAAGCTGGTAGAAATCACCGATATTCCGAATCCTACGTCCCCTCGTATCAATGTCACCGATGGAAGTGTCTGGGTCGTCTCACAACAATCAATGTTAATGAACTTGGGACCAGATGGGGGCAAAAGAGCTGAATTCCTTGCAGGAATGGCAATCGTCGCAATCAGTGTTTCACCTACAGATGGGGGTATCTGGATAGCGGACCTACTCGGAGAGACATTCCAGGGCGAAATTAGCAAATGGACATCAAGCGGACAGGCGTTGTTCAAAAATCCGATCCCACAGCCTTCCTCGGTTTCTGTTGGGTTCTGGTCAGGAAACTAATATAACCCAAGTTGCCAGTTAGTAATGAGTTGTAAATCCATGGGATGTCCTTTATAGTGTTTTTATCCCAAAAACCCAAAAGGAGCACCCCATGGACTTGACTATTGTAGCAGTTTATACGATTTGTGACGACTTTTTAATCGCAGACGGACATCAAGAACATCCACTTGCTAAAATGTCAGATGCTGAAGTCATGACGACCGCTCTGATCGCCGCAAGATACTTTGGAGGGAATCAACACACCGCTTGCGCCGCCTTGAAAACACTTGGATATATTCCAAACATGTTAGGACACTCACGCTATAATCGCAGACTTCATCGGGTCTCTGCGAAGTTTCAAACGTTGTTTGAATACTTCGCAGAGCTCTTCAAAGCAGAGAATGCCAATCGCATTTATAGCATTGATACCTATCCCATAGTCGCCTGCGACAACATCCGCATTTCTCGCTCACGTCTGTATCAAGGCGAAACATGGCGAGGGAAAATCGCAAGCAAGCATCGCTACTTTTATGGGATCAAGGCACATCTGATGGTCTCTGAAACTGGATATATTGTTGAAGCGTTCTTGACGCCCGGACGTTTCAGTGATGTGCGAGGTTTAGGGAAATATCGGTTTGATTTGCCTCCGGGGTCTGTCGTCTATGCTGACAAAGCGTATTGCGATTACGGCATTGAGGATGCTCTCGAAGCGGCGGACATCCGCCTGAAACCCCTACGCAAGAAGAACTCGAAACGTCAATATCCACCGTGGGAAGTTTATCTTCAGCACGCCTATCGCAAGCGTGTTGAGACTTCAAACAGTCTCATGGAACAGCTTTTACCCAAATCGATTCACGCCGTGACGGCTGACGGGTTCGAGTTGAAAGTTTTTTTGTTTATCATCGCTACAAATATCAAACAACTTTTTACATAGGTAGCAACTTGGGTTAATATAGGACCGGTAGGAATTGCGTTGCCACGTTCGGCTGGTTGAGCGATAAATCAAAATCTGGTTGTGGCACTCGTCGGAATCATAACAACTTCCTTGATAGAGGTGAGGTTCATCATGATTAGGTATCTTCGTTTGACGCAGCACGTCAGTTTCCAAAATCTACTGTTAAAATTGTCAATCGGAATATGTATTATTGCCGCCTTTAGCACGAATGGATTCGCGCAACTCCCAGACTTCCGTGTTGATGCTGATAGTATCTCCTTTTCCAATCCAACCCCCGTTGAAGGAGAAGAGATTACTATCTCAGTTGAGGTGAAGAATGTAGGGGACAGCACACAAACGATGAACCAGGATCTGGTTGTTGACCTTTACGAGGCGGATCCGGCAACGCAACCGCTTCAAATACTCTGTAAGGATGTCATCTTGGAGTTAAAGCCGGGGCAGAGCAAGCGCGTGAAAACACAGTGGCAACCGCCTCCCGGTAAGACCGAAATCTATGCCGTCATCAACCCGACCGGCGCAAAACACATTGAAGAAACAGACACAGGAAATAACCTCACCCATGCCGCAATCATTGCTGAGGCGCGCATGTTCCCACCCGTCACCCCTGAACAGATCCAGAACGCGATAACGAAAGGTATTGCTTGGGTAGAAGCACAACAAGGCAGACATAGCCGAACCTGTTTGCAGTGTGGAACTGAAAACCAACTCATCTTAATCTGTATCAACTGCGGAGCGAGCCTAAAAGGGCTTGCTGAAAACTTTATCCCAGGCAAATCTTGGAATTTTGGCGAGGATCAGACACAAGAAACAGCGTTAGCGCTACAAACGTTATTCGCAACAGGACATACGGTTTCGCATCCATCCGTCCAAAAAGGCTTAGAATTCCTCTTAGAGCAGAACTGGAACGAATTCGCTGTTTACCAGTTCGCGGTGGTTATTCCGGCTTTAGTTGCGACACAAGATGTCGCTTACAGAGAGCGTGTTCAGTTTGCTGTGAATCAGTTAGTCAAAAAGCAGCTCCCCGTCAGCGGCAGTGAGTTCACAGACGAGCGCGACGATGGCGGTTGGGGATACGGTTATAGTGCCGATGGCGCACACATGAATATGGTTATCTATGCCCTCTATGCTGCAAAGCAGTGGGGGATTGATATTCCTCCCGACACTTGGGCACGTGCCCAACAATGGATTCGACGGAACCAAACTGAAACGGGTGGATGGCTCTACAATTTGGTTGATGACGGTTCCCCGTGGGCAATAGGTGTCTATGGAAGTATGACTGCAACAGGATTGTGGGCGCTGCGGGCGTGTGGTGTTCCCGTTGACGATCCGCAGATTCAGAAAGGTACTGCGTGGCTTAAAAAGCATTGGTCCTTAACCCGTAACCCCGGTTCTAACTCATGGCTTTATTACTATTTACTTTCGCTACAACGGTTCTGTGATATTCCCCCAACTTTAGACACACTCGCGGGTTACAACTGGTACGATGAAATCTCACGGATGATGGTTGCCCAACAGGAATCTGATGGAAGATGGCGCGGATCTGAAAGCGATTTTTTGTCGACCTGCTTCACGGTGATGACCCTGAGTCATGCCCTGGTAGGTCCAACAGAGCCGAACATCGGGATTGTTCCACGAAGTCTTCGATTTTCACCCCCTACACCACGTGTTGGCGAAGCCGTCCGCCTGAGTGCTACCCTTCAGAATACGGGAACCCCTCTTGACGATATTCTTAACGTTGAGTTTTATGTTGACGGTGAAAAGGTTGCTAACACCGAAGTCCTTTGGACTTCTAAACTCACAGAGACCGTCATTTCTACCGATTGGGTGCCGGCAACAGAAGGTCAGATAGAGTTTGTGGCACGTATCGCCTTCTCGGATGCAGACAACAATGATAATAGTGCTTCGGAAAAACTCACTGTGTTTCCACAATCCACTGCAGCTGCGGACGTCCAATTGGCAAAACCGACGCAAATTAGCGAAAATACGTATCAACTCGGCAACGTTATTTTTGATACCAGTAAACGTGAGGTAACGGTGCCGGGTGAAATTAATATTGTCAGTGGAGATGCCAATATTGAATTCTTTGCCTGTGGTAAACTCGGCAAAACACATGAAAGCATTTTAATCGTTGATGCAGAACCGATTTACATACTGACAGCCCTCGGCGTTTTAGATTTTATGCCCGGTATGAATCTCACGGTTGAAGGCGATCCGAGAAAACCGACAGGAGCACCCGTTGACATCTGGGTTGAATGGAATCAAGGCGCAGAAGTTATCTCGCGCCGTGCGCGCGAGTTAGTATGGAACGCCTTTACGGAACAGCCGATGCAGGAAACCCCCTGGGTCTTCACAGGTGGACGGCTGAAAAACAATCAATTCACTGCCCAGCTCTTTCACAACATTATTGCCGTCTACCGTGACCCAGATTCGATTTTCAACCACCCCTTACCTACTGGCACCGATGATCGAACGTATCGTGTGAATACCGATGTAATCCCACCCAAAGGCACAAAGATAAAACTCATCATCCGACCTACCACAGCTTAAATAAAGGGAAAACAATGCCAATTTTTGAATACCACTGCAATGATTGTGCAGCTGAATTTGAGATACTTCAACGCGCCAGTGATTTCAGCACAACTCCGAAATCTCCGCCAAAATGTCCCCCGAAATGTCCAAAGTGTGGAGCATCGAATTCAACGAAACGCTTCTCTGCGTTTGCTACCACAGGCACGCAGAAGGAAACCGCCAGCGACAACGCAACCTGAGCGATTCCAACTGGCGGCAGTTTGCCCCAATGAAACAGAAACCTACAAAACCCGCACCGAACATCCTTCGCGAGATCCAAGCGAACAAAGTCCTACCGGTATATCTCCTCTGTGGTGAGGAAAGTTTCCTCATTGAAGGAACCCTCAAACAGATGCTCGATCACCTCCTGTCCCCTGAAACACGCGATTTTAACCTCACCTTTCTTGATGGCACTGATATAACAGTTCGAGAAATTCTCAGTCAAGTTGACCTCTACCCAGTCATGTCAAAATGGCGAGTCGTTGTCGTTCGCGACGCTCCCTTCTTTAAAACCCAACAACGCACAACACCGATAACGCTCCTCCGAAATGCGTTCAAAATTGAAATTACAGATCCACAAAAATCTATCTCTACAATGGCAAAAGTTTTAGAAGTGAGTCCTCAGCAAATCGCCGAACAGCATTTTGACTTCGCAAATGCGGTTGAAGCCCTCACTGATGAGTTAGGAACGAAATTAACCGACGAAGAGCGCGGGTTTTTACAACGCTTGCCGGGAATCGCCCAAGAACTGGATATGCTTGGCACTGAAACCGGCACCAGTGATGACATTGACTTACTTCTTGAATGGCTGCAAGCCGATCTACCGGAAAACAGCGTTCTGATCTTTATTGTGCGCGGCCCCGTGAACCAACGCAACCGACTCGTCAAAGCGATTGAGAGTGTAGGACGCTATAGGTCCTTTGATCCAGTGGAAGCCGGTCCATCGTTGAACCGCGACCCACTGTATAAAAAAGTCACAGAAAAGTTCAGTGAATTCAATAAACAGATTACCCCCCGCGCTTTCACGCAACTCAGGACTCGCACGGGGGGCGATATGTACACAATTGCCGAAGCGATCAACAAGATTATCGATTTCGTGGGTGACAAGCGTCAAATTGACGAAAACGATATCCAGAATATCGTGACACAGAACACATTTGACAGTATCTTCGACCTCACCGATGCGATTGGAAGGCGATCCATCAGACAGGCACTGAAAAGTCTCCACGAGGTGTTAGCAAGCGGACAAGAACCCATTTTGGTTAATTCCACGATCACACGTCAATTCCGATTTGCCCTCCAAGCGAAACTCATCGCAGACAGGAAAGAGATTAGACCCTTCCGAAGTCGGATGTCATTCTCGGTGTTTAGGGAGGATATCTTTCAACCCCTTGTTGAAGAAGTCGGGAGTTTTTTGCCGAAGGCAGCCACACATAACATTCTGAAGCAGAACCCCTATGTCGCATACAAAGTTTTTCAGACACTTCACGCTTTCACTGCTGAGGAATTAGTCGTTGCGATTGAGAAAACCCTTATCGTGGATATCCAGTTGAAAACAAGCGAACAAAATGAGACCGGTATTCTGGAGCAATTAGTGTGTGAACTTTGCACCACCTCGAGATAGGGCAGATCGTTTCCTACAACACAAAACTTAGAAACCGATAGAATATGATGCCGTTTTAAATATTATACACGCATAGAAGCAGGGAGTTTTTTTTATGAAAGGTACAAGACCTTTAGACAACGCCGAAATCCGTAAGGTATCAGCGGCTTTTGACGGGACGTTTGCTATTCGAAACAGGAGCTTGTTTATGCTCGGTGTTTCTGTCGGTGGACGGATCAGCGAACTGATTGCTCTGAAAGTGAATGATGTATGGCAGAACCGCAAACCGGTCTCTGATTTGCTGTTTGATCGAAACATTGTAAAGGGCGGCGAGGTATCCAGAGCCGTGCCTGTAAACACAGATGGCCAGCAAGCAATAGCGGATCTTATCGCTTGGCATCTTGAACTCTATGGAAATGCTGATCCGACTCGTCCATTGTTCCCGTCCCGGAAAGGGCAAGGTTTGAAAGCGATGTCGAGAATAGCGGCGCACGATGCGCTAAAGGACGCGTTTGAGACGGCGGGACTCAACGGAAAACTCGGCACACATTCCCTGCGGAAGTCTTACGCGCAGCGTCTCTATGAACACACGAACGATATTTATGCCGTCCAAGAAATGTTAGGGCATAAAAGCGTCGTAACAACCCAGCGGTACTTAGGCGTAAACTATGCAAACGTGCGCGATGCCTCGGAGGCGATGTCAATTCATTCCGAATCTAACAAAAGTACGAAAACGTTAGGTTCGGTAAATGAAGCCTCGGATGACGTGCTTTTAATCGAATTGCTCCGGAGAGGTTATGATGTCGCTCGCGTGCTCCAAAACAACGATACAGAACAACATTTTCAATTGCCAAATGAAGAAACTTCATCAAAATTCGTTTAATTCAATTGATTAACCATTTTTTTACTATCTTTTTCGTGTGCCACCGACTCAATACTATAAGACAACATTTTATTCTGGTGGATTATAGAAATAAGTTTACATATCAATGGACGGATCCCAAGCGGAGGGTGTCCTGCCCCCGGTAGGCGAGGTTTCTTAACATCGCCGAGCCGAAGGGTTTAAATAATTGTAAATCTACCATAAAAAGTCGGAGGTTTGACATGGGAGAAGTCGTTCTGGTTATCGCTATTATATTTGGAAGTATTACAATAACAACACTTGGATGTGTCTGGATGGGAATTTCCTACGCGGCAAAGAAAAAGGGCTTGAGGAACGGAGCATCACAACGCGAGATAGAAATGTTACAGCAGAAAGTCAGCAACGTTCAACAAGAAATGGATGCCCTGAAACAGGAAGTGAAACGACTCATCAAAATCGCTAAGGGTGCAAGTGAATAAAGGAGGAGAACAGACATGTTAGTATTACTACTGATTTTTCTCGTTCTGGCATTCTTCTTTATTTTCAAATTGACAGCAGCCCTTACCGCTATTGTGGTAATCATTATGGGGACAACAACAATCACGACACTTGCCTGTGTCTGGTTGGGAACATCGTATTACCTGAGAACATCTGGATACGATCCAAACAGTGCCGAACAGACTTACCGTCAAGTGGATTCAGATTTAAATCAGATTGTTGGGGATTTACAGGAGATGCGTTTTGAATTAGAGGAGGTGGAACCGTATCTACGAAATGTAGAATTTTTAAGATACGCCCGCCAGAACCGAAAATCAGAGAATTAGCATCGTAAAGTGGAGAAAGACGAAAAGTAGGCAGGACATGTTTTTGTCCTGCCTATTGCATTGCAAGAATATATTTTGAAGGCATCTAAGACGTTACAGACAAACCCGCTACAATCCCCTTGCATTTTATGGGTAGGGTTACCATAGCGGGGCATCTTTTTCAAGGGGCTTGTAGGGCATTCTCGAAAGATTTTTTTACAGGTTGTGTTTCCGGTTTAAGACACGCCAATAGAAAATCTCTAAAATCCTAAAAAGTCAGCCATTGATGAAAGAGGACACCTTTCCCCTCAGGTTCGACCACTCGTAATAATACTTTCCCATCGTTGAGAAAATCTATCGCCATGAAACCGGTATGTTGATGCGCGAACAGAGTATTGTCCCCAGACATCACTTCCGTCACTTTTCGGTTCGCAGCTGCACCACTCACGAGAAGATAATCGGTAACGTCGCCTTTCAAAACCTGCAGGGAATGTTCATGCCCAGCAGCGTAAATTAAGAGCGGTGGACCTTGGGGTGGCAATTTTCGCGTGGCAAATGCTCGGTTTAGCGCCGCGACCATAGTTTTGTTACGTGTGCCATTCATGTCTTGATCGGATCTAAAGAGGTGCGATCGTGCATAAGGATATATGGAACCGACTATCGGTATCGGGATCCAGAGCCACTCATTCAGAGTTCTGACAGGAAAGAGGTGTGTCTTCCAGTCGTAGACCCCGCCATGTTCACCATACGTTTCCAATGGATGGTGTCCGACAACGATAACCGGTAATTCCGTATCTAAGAGTGCAATGAGTTCTTCTATCACCTGTTCAGGTGCTTTTTTCGGTTTTTCATGCTGATGGAGCCACCACTGCGTGTCCAGCACGATGAGACGCAGAACTGGATCGGTTTTCGGGAGTTCAAGGGCAACAGGACCGGGGGAGCCGCCGGGTGGCAGAAAATTCGATTCACCAGCGAGGGCATCGTTGATAAACTTTTCTTGTGTAAGGACTGCCCTAAGTCCTTCTGCCCTTCCACTCGCCCAATCATGGTTTCCGGGGATGAAGAGTCCGTGGGCACCAGCAGTTTTGGCAACAGCGAGTTGGGGGGTAAGTCGAGATGAGGTTTCATGTTTTCTCCGTTCCGTCATCCCTTCAGGATACATGTTGTCTCCTAAAAAGATGATGCTTGTGCGTGCCGTATCCTTCTCTGCCCATTCGCTGAGCGTTTTCAGGACGGGTTCATCCGGTTCCGGTTCTCCGCCATCCCCCAGTAATAAAAGTCGGTATTGGAGCGTGCCTTCCGTTTTGCTCTCATATTTCGCGCTATCGGGTATATCGGGATGGTAATACGGTTTTGTGTGACTACACCCCGCGATTGTCAGTTGGACTGCTTGAACAATACAACAAAGAAGAACAATATAGCGAGTGAAATTGGGACGTTGATAAATTGGCCTCATGTTTCCTTAACGTTCCTATTGCTATTTGGAAGATTCAAGTGAATAATCGTTTTAGCCGTCTATCCATTGTTGGATGTGTTCGACGAGTGCCTCCCGCGGGACGACCTGTTGCTCTCTGCTTGCGAGATTCCGAATCGCCACGCTGCCTGCCTCTAATTCGTCAGAGCCAAGGATGACAGCATACGGGATACCTTTTGTATCCGCATATTTTATCTGCGTGCTGAGACGCGTTGGGCGACTGTAGACCTCTGTCCGGATACCATTTTGGCGCAGAAGCGTCGCCAATTTTAGGGATTCTTGGGCGAGTTCGGCATCGAAAACAGTGACTAACACCTGTGTCACCGTTCTGCCCACAGTCGCGGGGAACATATCAAATTCTTCCATCACGTCAATAATCCGCTCAATGCCGAAACTGGTCCCAGTTGCCGGGTAACCCTGCTTACTGAAACTTCCGATGAGTTCATCGTATCTGCCCCCACCAGTGATGCTCCCAATTTTCGGTTCCTCTACAACGGTTTCATAGATCGGACCGGTGTAGTATTCCAAGCCGCGCACCATTGAAACGTTCATCCTATAGAATTTGTCCGGCACTCCAAGCGTTGTGAGGTAGCCATTCAGTTCTTCTAATTCCGCGATCCCCTCTCTCGCTATCTCAGAATCCCCGAGTTGTTCACTGAGTGCATTCAGCACCGTCGCTGGATCGCCTTCAATCTGCAGCAGCGCGAGCAACTTTTCAATGACAGGTTCTGGAATCTGATTTTCCGCTAACTCGTCCCTGACACCCGAAAGCCCAATTTTGTCCAACTTATCAATGGATCTATAGAGTCCGCCGAGTTGTTCTTCAGGCACACCAGCGAATTGCCCGATACCGGTGATTAATTTTCGGTCGTTGATATTAACCTCGAATTGTTCAAAACCGAGTCGCGTTAGCACTTGATAGATGAGATTTACATTTTCAGCATCGGCGAGCATATTTTCGGTGCCTACGGTATCCGCATCGCACTGGAAAAATTGACGGTAACGTCCTTTTTGTGGGCGTTCTGCGCGCCAGACAGGATCGATTTGGTATCGCTTAAACGGTTTCGGAAGTTGCGGATACATAGCGACGACTCGGCAAAGTGGCACTGAAAGGTCGTAACGGAGGGAGATGTCCTCTTTTCCACCAACGTGTCCTGCCTGATAAATGAGTTTCTCAGCATCCGGTCCGTATTTGCCCGTGAGCACTTCAGACAATTCAAGCGCAGGTGTTTGCAGGGGTTCAAATCCAAATTCCTCGAACACGTCCCGAATCACATCTATAACATACTGTCTGCGAATCATCTGCTCAGGCAAAATGTCTCGCATTCCGCGCGGAACACGCGGTCTAATAAAGGTTGCCATGCGTTTTCCTCCTTCAAAGGGGCTTCCCTTCCAACCTAAGGTTTATATGTGCCCGGGGAGTGCTTGACTCCGCCGTCTGCGCAAACCTTTCCGCAAGGTCTGCTTCAGTTCTTCAATCTTCCCATATTTCCATGAATCCCGGAGTGCCTTCGGATTCGCAATGAGAGTGGATTCGGATTCACGCAACAGTTCGATCACCTTAAGTTCATTCGCCTTAAGCGTGCGCCGCGATGTCGTCGAATTGTCAATGATGGCATCCGCTTCTTCTGGGGGTTTCCCCTCAGTGGCACCAAACGACAGCATAAGCGTGATTGGTGATTGGTAACTGCCAAGCGTGTTTAGCCGCTTCCACGGTGTTAGAATCGTTGGGGCGACCCTATTTTCCGTCTTTTCAAGGATATATTTCTCGGCGATGTTCAAATACTCAGTGGAAATACGGATGTCTCTATCTGAGAAATTCACCAGCTCGTCGAACGTGTTGATATCGTCTCGTTCTTCACGCACCGCGAGGATAATATCAATATGCCCGTATTCCAGAGGCAAGATTTCCTCAACATCTGCGTCAGTTTCTTCGACCCAATCTTGACCGGTAATTCCTACATCGTAGAAGTCATCCATGCCGACATAGACTGGTATCTCTTGGGGACGTGAAATCTTGATTTGAACTTCGTTGTCGTTACGGAAGGTCGCGCGATAAGATCTATCCGTTTCGGTATAACCGTTGAGTTCATAACCGGCACGCTGAAACATCTCAAGCGTATCCCCCTGTAGACTCCCTTTCGGTAAAAGTAGTTTCAGCGTCCGTTGTGATTCCGTTTTCATCGTAAATTCTCCTTCTTCTATAAAGTGCGAAGAAATATTTATAGAAGATCTGCGACAGTAACCATCTGTGTATCGCCGGTTTTGATGTGAATCCTGCGGATCGACGCATCCGGGACCAGGCGGAGCAGATAATCGTAGTTCGCTTGACTGGCGTAATCTTGTTGTGCCTGCAAATTGCGTTCCATCAGGTCTACCTCAACGTTCTTACCTGATCCCCGAAGTATTTCAGCAAGTCGTTGTGCTTCAGCAATACCTTCGGGTGTTTCTGCTGCGATGAAGTAGTCTTTTCTCCCGTTAACAGTTGTCTTGTTTGTGTCATTAAAGGCTTCCACAAGCACGTCAAATTGGAAAGCAAATCCAGCACCAGGTATTGACGGCCCACCGAAGGAAGCGATCAAATTGTCGTATCTCCCACCACCACAAAGCGATAGACGTTTCTCAGGCAATTCGATTTGAAAAACCGTGCCGGTATAGAAATCGAAACCACGCGTGATACCCAAATTGATTTCAAAATCTGTAATACCGTAGTTTTCCAGAGAGTCACAGAGGGTAAGTAGTTCTTGGCGCGCGGGTTGTGCGGTATCCCCGAGACACTTCTCCCACACTGTCATCACAGTGTTCTTATCACCACAAACTTTTGAAACCTCTATACAACACTGCGCCATTTCTTCAGAAACATTGAAATAACGGTGCCATCTCGCCTTATAAGTCTCCTCAGCGATAGTCGGTAGTTTCTCTGCAAAAGTGGGGACGGTGCTTTCGGTTAATTCCTGAATCCAGTCAGTCTCAATTTTGCCATCGCCTTGGTAATCAGCTCCTTGCAGACGCCGCAGCATGTTGAGCGTATCTCGCAGTGTTTCGAGATCCCAAAGTTCACTTTCATGACGGAGACTTACAAGATGGTCGATGTCCCAAATCATTTCTGCTTGGTCTTTTGGATCGAGCGCGCCTTGTTTGAAAATCTCACGGAAAACGCCTGTATTGCCAACTTTTAACTGTGTATGTGAGATGTTGAGTTTCTCAAGGACTCGAATCGGCATCGTAATAATTTCAGCATCCGCGTGGGCGGAAGCCGGTCCAATGAGTTCAACACCTGCCTGTCGGAATTCCCGTTTTACTTCGGCACCATCGGTAATCGGTTCCTGTCGGGCGCACTGCCCAATATAATAGAGTTTATACGGATAGGGAAGGTGTTGTAGTTCGCCATTGGCAATGAGTCTGCAAACAGGGGCAGTCAACTCAGGTCTCAGGGCATAATCCACCCGATCCGAACCCACGAACGTGAACATCTTGTGTCGGATCTCTTCACCAGATTGCGCCGATAATAGCGCAAAGGATTCAAACAAGGGGGTCTGAACTTGTGCATATCCATAAGTTTCAAAGGTTTCACGGACAATATTTTCAACAAAATTTCGCTGAACCATCTGCTCAGGTAGAAAATCGTTCGTTCCAGCGGGTTTCTCAAACTTTTCCATATTTTAATTTTTCCTTAATATGTCAAAAAAAAAAACCCAGTAAACGGTTTGCTCTTTTTCTCACGGGCACCGACAACGCGGTGCGGAGGAGAGCGGCTTGTTTACCAGGGTCCAGACAAGTTAGACTTGCTTCGTATCAAAGATAGTTATTCGTATTCCCTCATCCGCTCAACTTAGAAGTGGACCGAATGATGGTGATGAATGTTAAATGTATTGATGTTACACATTTTTTAGTATCGCTTGCAAGTTGGAATTTGCCATTAATAAAGTCGTTGATTTTAATTCAATTTAATGATATTATACCGCATTGAGGAATGAATGTCAAATTTTTTTACAGACTACCGAACAACGCAATGCCAATTAAACCTATTTACATCATCTCTATCCTCGGGGTCCTGCTATCGATATTCCTATGCGGTATCTACTTTCAGTTCTCCTACTTTGAGCCAGACACCGTCTCGTATCTATTCCAAGCAAAGCTGTTCGCCGAGGGTAAACTCTCAGTGCCAGCACCTCCGGAACACGGATTCTCCTCTTCTCCGCATATCAATGTGCTAAACGGGAAGTGGTATTCAAAATACCCATTCGGAAACGCCTTGATGCTGATGTTCGGCGTATTTATCAACGCGCCGTGGCTGATTCCTGCGCTTGCGACAGGGGGTGCGCTGCTGCTGCTCTACCTATTTGTGAAAGAGATATATGGAGACATCCATCCGGGAATAGCACTAATTGCCGCAGGACTCGCGCTCATTTCGCCAGCAACGCTTGGGATGGGATCAACCTGGTTTAGTGAACCGGTGAGTCGCTTTTACCTTTCGCTCTATCTCCTTACACTCCTCAGGACGCTAAATTGCAAGGACGGTGCCTCTCTCCTCGCGCGGATTGGCTACCCACTGCTCTCAGGGTTTTCATTGGGATACGCCTTCAATACACGTCCACTCTCGGCTGTCGTTTTTGGCGTTATTGGCGCGGGGTTAACACTTTACCATCTGTTCACCCAATGGCAACATCGACATGAAACGGCGCAAGCGTTGCCTGCTACAATGAAACGCTTAGGGTTCTTCTTTATTCCATTCGTTGTGATGCTGGGCGTGTGCATGTCATGGAACGCACATTTTACGGAAGATCCGTTCATGTTTACGCATACGGTCGCGCAGCCTTACGACAAAATCGGCTTCGGGCTTCGCATGGAGGGTTACGAACCCAATCTTGAAGAAGGGTTTATTTTTACACCCGCATGGGCGATCGAAAGGACTTGGCGACACATTCTCCCAGGCATCAGTTTCAATGCCCTCGGTTGGGGAAGTTATCACCATAATTTATTGAAGGAGATAGAACTATCAGTGACGTGGTTCATTGCCTTTGTGCCGTTAATCCTGCCTTGGTGTCTCGTCCTTCTGCCGTTCTTCCACGGCTCGCGCAACAAATACGATGTGTTTTGCATCGCCTTACTCGTGGGCAATTTATTGCTTTATGCCTTCTTCTACTTTGAGGGGTCAACGTGGGGATTCACGCCTGTGAATGCTCGCTATTATACCGAGTCGACATTTCTGGGTTTCATCCCGTTGGCAGCGCGCGGAATAGTTATCCTCAATGATCGATTCAAACCGTTCCAAAAACGCGGGCTTGCAATCGGTGTTGGGATATGTTTTCTGTTACTGAGCGTCAATGTTGTATGGAGTTATGTCCGCATTGGGAAGGTATATCAGAATTGGAGTCCTGTCTATCAGAAGCTACCGCCGATGGTAGCAGAGCGAGGTATCCACAACGCCGTTATTTTCGTGTCCCGACATCGTGGCGCGCCGATTGGCGATTATCCGTTTGAGAATCTCCAAGAAGCCGACATCGTCTATTTTAAAATCGGTCCCGCACCTCGGTGGAAGTTAACAAATAGCGATTGGCAAAATGTCTACGCCCAATATTTCACGGGTCGGGAGGCATATCTGTATGTCCCGAGCGAAAACAGCCTAACGCTTCTATTCCGTGAAACTGAATAATCTCAGGTAAGATTTCATTTCCAAGAATCGCCTTCTATAAGTTCTTCCAAGCGCTTAAAATTGTTGTGAAAATCCGCAAACACACTGAAATCATGGGTTCGACCTTTATTTAGGACTCTTCCCCTTCTGTTTATCCTCAGGGTTGTTTTTTGATTGTCGGTTATTTGATAGGTATCCAGTTCCAAATTATCAAAACGCTCGACATCCGAAGTTTTAAAAATGTAGTAGTTGATGTGGTGCCTATCTTGGTCCCAGACTTGTATCCACACGTAAAATACTCTGGAATCTGCCAGATGATAACGGATTTTGGGGTGGAAACTAAACTCTTTGATTTCTTCTCCTGACTTTGTCCGCTTTAGCGGAACTCCCCCTGATGTCTTCACTTGAATAAATCGAACGAGCATTTTCAGGTTGTCTTGCTTACATGTTTCACAAAGCGGAGTTACCGCTTTACGATTTCGTCCCTTATAAAATTCTTCACGCGTTAATACGTTTTTGAACGATTGGCAGTTTTCGCAGTAATTTTTTAGAATGACAAAATCAAATTTCTCATCTATATATCCCCTATAAACTTGCCATCCTCGTTGGTCCAGTTCTATCGCCAAACGCATCTCCCCATAAAGTCCAATTACGAGTGTGTCGCTTTCAGATCCATTCATGTTCCACCTCTTTCGGTCTCATGCCGAGCATATTAGAGAACCGTGTCGACACGGCATCTCTAATTCAGAAATGGTATTACATTACCTGTTCCAAAATGACAATATCCCCAGGGTTCCATGATTGCGCAATGATGTAAAGTTTGCCGTCAATCTTGCGGATGACTGCGCCATGCAGATGCTGGAAGGTCTCCACACCCAATTCCGCTTTTAACATAACCGTTGAAACAAGGTTGTTGCCCTCTAAGATGTAAAGCGGCGCGCCTTTTTCCTTGTTGGGTCCAAAGAGACAGGCGACGACAGCGTATCCCGCTTCGTAGTCAATGCTACACGGGAATGATCCTTTAATAAGCGGAAGTGTCTCCAAGTAGGTGCCATCTGGAGAATAGCGTTCAATTTCTGCATTTGCCCGATCAGAAGCATCCAATCGCTTTGTTCCGTAAGGCACGGTAATGTGATGTCCTGTGCCGAATTGCCCCGGTTCATCACCTTTACCCCCGAATGCCAACGGATACCAACTCGCCTCAAGCGGCTCAAGACTCGTGAGTTCCGCGCCCAAAATGTAATCTAAATCGGAGTACCCCGTCGTAACGTAAAGCATTCCATCAATATGTGTTATACCGGTAGGCACAAACTTCCCACCTTCGCTGAAATAGGTGTTAACTGCCTGGTGTTTGAAATCCGTCATTGCGTCGGGAGCTTCCAGTGTATGGACGAGTGTTCCCTCCATCGTCGTCGTGAAAATCTTGCCGACATCGTTTGCTGGGAAAGAGAGATAGGGAGTCCCTTCAGAGGTTGCCCAGACGGTTGTGTAGTGTGCGTTGGCTGCTTTCAGAGCTGGAGGTGTCTCGATGAGACGTGTGGTCTTCAGGTCTGCACTTATCTGGATGATGCCGACACCCGGTAGTGCGAAATAGGTTTCACCTTTCCCATCGCGTCGGTCTACATCAAACCCGCCGTGTGCCTTATCAAGCGCGGTGACAACTTCCGGTGGAAAATGGTCACGCATATAAAGCACCTTGAACTTCAGCGCGCCCTGCCCACTGGTCCGCTCAGATACTTCATGGTGTGCTACAAACTGGAAATCTCTTGCTTCTGTTGGAGGGTGTTCTGTCACGTGTGCATAAACGTGTCCACCTGTTATTATAAAGGTAAGGGCAAAAATTAAAAAGACAATCCGTCTCATCCGAAATCTCCTTTCTATGCTTGTATCATCGCTCGGAACTTTTGGGTGAACTCGCAGCTACGCGCGATACTCGCGACCTCTTCCATCTTGTATTGGACAACGAGGGGACCTGAAAAACCGATCTCTTTTAAGCCTTGCGCAAACGTTTCAAAATCGAAAACGCCACCCCCCGGTTCGCCGCGATTACTCCCTGATACATGCACATCACCGAGGCACGCTTTCATCGCGTGTGCCGCCGTGTGCGGTTCCGCACCATCGTTAAAAAGATGATACGTATCACACGTCAGATAGACCTGCAAACCGGTATCCTCAACAAATGCCACGCCTTCGCGATAGTTATCAAGCGGACACCCCTTTTCAAACTCAAGCGCTATCTTCATTCCATTTTCATTGCAAGCGGGTATCATCTGAGACAGACTGTCGGCAAGTGCGTCCAGAGATTCCTGTCGCGATACACCCTCGGAGGGGTTCACCCACACCCCGATAACTTCAGCGTCAAATCGACGGGCGACTTCAAGGACGATCTCAAAGTGCTGCAGTGCCTCTTCTTTTCGGGCAGGCGTTGTCAGGATGTGATTGCCGAATCCGATCGTCGGGGCAACGAGATTGTGTTGCTCAGCAAGACTCACAGCGTCATCTATTTCCACAGTCGAGAGTTCACCGAGAAAGCCGGAATTTACAGGGATGTTGATACCTTCGTAGCCTGCATCGGCAACGAGGTCAAAAATCTCGGCACGTGTGAATCTGCCTAATGTGCCAGAATACGGGTCGTAACAGATAGTTAACATTTTTCCTCGCTTGAATCGGTTTCTTTCGATAAGGGATACGGGTCTTCTTTCGTCAGTTCACCGTTTGGGAGTTCATAGTAGAGATGTCCATTGAAATCGTACACGTTAGGGATCCCTTTTTTCCGGTTCTCTTCCTGTGCCTTCTTCGCGGCCCGATTGGCAATCCTCAGCATTTCATGTGCCCATTCATGGGTTTCAGGACTTAGTTTGTCTTTCCGCATTATACACCTCCGTTGCGAATGTCTCGTATAAACAGCTCAAAGAAATTTCTATTTATTACCGTGAGTTGATCCCCCTCGCCAAAGGCGACTTCTTGAGGATGATCCCCAGAATTGTAAAACAGATTCCACCGATCTACCATATCTTTATAGATATACCAAAAATTGTGCTTGCTCCGATAAAAACGGCGGATGACATCTTCCGTTGGCACGTGGTGTCCACCCGCGCTCACCCGGTTTCGGACCCGGGCAACACACGTTTCAGGGGATTTGAGAAAAATAAAGACGATCGAGACTATGTATCCAGCACGTTTCAATCGGGAGATGATTCGCGTAAAACCTTTACCTGAAAGTGTCACCTCCACGGCAAAGTCTTTTTCCGATTCAATAAGCTCCTGGACCTCTTTTATAAAGAGCCGTCCGGCTTGAATTTTGACGCTGCCCATGTCCTCCGGTCTGGAGACCAATCTTTCAGCGATTGCGTCGGCACTAATGTATTCAGAGACTTCTGAATAGCGAAGATATTCACGAGCGAATGTCGTTTTGCCCGATCCGTTTGGCCCCGCAATAATGATCACATTTTTTGACAAAAGGATATTCCTTTTACTACGAAGTCCAGATCACTTCTTGTTCAGACAGCACTGCTTAAATTTCCGTCCACTACCGCATGGACACGGCGAGTTTCGTCCGATTTTCCGTGAGCCCGGTGCGGCACTGACACGTGTTTTCTCCTGCCGACGTTGGCGCAAGATCGGCATGATACTATTCGCAGGGCGTCCGGCTTGTAGTGCGGATGCCATCATCTTCATCGGTTCATCAATGTGATTGAAAAACTGCTTATAACCAGCGCAGAGGTAGTTCAAGCCATCTTCACCCGTAGGCGTTTTGATGAATCGGTTCTTTGGACAGCCGCCATTGCAGACGAACTTCACTTCGCAACTCCGGCAGTATTCAGGCAATGTATCCCGTTTATCGGTCCCGAATTTGCGTTGGAATGTTGAATCTACCATCTCGGCAATAGTGTTTTCGGCAATGTTTCCGACGTGATAGTCGGGTGTGACATAATGATCACAGGAGTAGAGGTCGCCGTTATGCTCGATTGCCAGTGCATCCCCGCAGGTTTCATTGAATATACAGAGGCTCGGATTATAACCCAGCCATCCCTCTAATGCGACATCAAAAATTTGGACGAAGATCCTTCCGATGTCGTTGACGACCCATTCATCGAAAATAGTGCAAAGGAATTTGCCATATTGACGCGCCGTGACGGAACGCGGGGATACATTCTTGCCCCCGAAATGCTCAACCGCTGGGATAAACTGCATGAATTCTGCGCCGAGTTCTTTGAAGTAGTTGTAGACCTCCAGCGGATATTCAGCGTTATGTTTATTGACGACGCACAGTATATTGTAATCGACCCGATGTTGCTGTAAGACACGCAACCCGCGAATTACCTGTTCAGAGGATGGCCTGCCGCGTTTGTCATATCGGTATTTATCGTGGATTTCTGGGGGACCGTCGATGCTGACCCCGATTAAAAATCTGTTCCGCTTGAACAGCTCCGCCCATTCATCATTGAGGAGGGTAGCGTTCGTCTGGAACGTATTTTGGATCTGCATACCGGGACGCCTGTACTTCTGCTGGTATCTGACTGCCTGTCGGAAGAAGTCTACCCCCATCAACGTGGGTTCTCCGCCTTGCCATGCGAACGTGACTTCGTTGGTCTCCTGTGCATCAATGTATTGCTTGATGTAATTCTCCAAAATTTCGTCAGTCATGCGGAAGGAGCGCGTTTCGGGATAGAGTTTCTCTTTATCCAGATAGAAGCAGTACTCGCAGTCTAAGTTACATATCGGCCCGATCGGTTTCGTCATTACGTGAAATACGCGCGGTGTGTTCTGTTGAACCATCTGATTGTCCTCTTTTCATCTTAACCGTGTAACATAAAGTTTCCAAAGATGTCTTAAAGTTTAGCATATTCCACGTGAATCTACAAGTTTTTAATTTTATCTTCAAAATTATCAAATCCTGGTTAAAAAAAAAGAGGGATGTGATATAATATCTTACGTTAAAAATAGAGGATAACCTGCTTACTCGGTATTTTAAAACTGTGTGCCCGACAAGATTTTGGGCATTTCGTATTTCATGGAGGCGTTTCAATGAAATCGCTATGTATTGGTATTGCATTGCTTTTATGCTTTGGGGCCACCTCGTGGGCATTAGAAGAAGACGATCCGGCGATTGTTGGTGTATGGCTCTTTGATGGCAATGCTGATGATGCTACAGACAACGGCAATGACGGAAAAATCAACGGAGCTTTCAAGTTTGAAGATGGTAAGTTTGGCCAGGCGGTCGTGGCTAAGGGAGGCGGTAGTATCGATGTCGACGATTCAGACAGTATCCTGAGCGTCGAAGCAGAATTGACAGTTGCCGCGTGGTTCCGAGTGGATGCTGACTCTGACACGGGTGTCAGAAAAAATGGTGCCTACCTGTTGGAGGACCAGTCCGCCAGTGAACCCGTGCCTGATGGCTTCTCGTTCAGAATATGGACAGGTGCCGGCATTACTCCCGGATTCTATGGGCAAACAGAGTTGGAGCAGGGAAAGTGGTACCATCTCGCTGGAACGTATGACGGAAAAATCGTCGAGATGTATGTTGATGGCGAACCTGAAAGTAAAAAAGGCGCGTTGTCATCCAACAAAGCAGATTGGAAACCGGAGTGGAACGGTAAGGTTAACCCTGGAGAAACGCTACAGCTTAAATTCGGTCCAGAACCATTTACCGGCGGCATTGATGAGGTCGTCATTCTCAGTCGCGCCCTTGAGGCTGATGAAATTGCGCAGCTGCTGAATGGGTGGGACGAGGCTTTCGCCGTTGAACCGGAAGGAAAACTGGCGACGACATGGGCGAGAGTGAAAGCAGCCCGATAAGTTGATGATGAAACAGTGAACCAAGCAGAAGGTCGCGGTTCAGAAATTGCCCCTGCGATGAAGAATCGCGACCGAAATACCGCTCTTACGATACCGAATTGGCGGACTATGTTGGATAAATCAACTAAAATTGGAGAGGTGTTTACCCCACTGGAATGGGCAAAATGGCTCATCGATAAGTGGGATATTTTCGATGCATGGATTGAGGGGGCACACATCTGCGACCCCACAGCAGGGAAAGGCGCATTCGTCCTCGCATTTCTGGACATCGCGCGTCGTAGAGGGGTGCCAATTACCGCAGAACGCTTATCCCGACTCACGCTCATCGAGATGAAGGCTTCACATCTAACGTGTTTTAGAAAAAACGTCGCACAAGAATTCGGTTTCGATTTCCCAGCATCCCAACTCTTCTGCCAAGATGTGATTATAGAGTCGCACGCCGGAAGGTATGACATTCTTGTTGGCAACCCACCGTGGGGGAATTTCGCAAATCTGCCATCGGATTACAAAGCGCGTATAAAACCTTTTTTTCTCTCAGAAGGGTTGGTGCCAGACAAACAGCGATTGCTTTTAGGTGCCTCTCGTATCGACATCGCGGCACTTGTTTTGAAGATCGGCCTCGGTCAATTGCTAAAAAAGAATGGGGTTGGGTATTTCTATCTCCCGCTTTCCCTCTTTTTCGGGGACGGCGCGCATAGTGGCTTTAGAAATTATAGTGCCAATCAGCGCGATTTCGCCATAGACACGGTTTATGAATTCGCGTCGACCAAGATATTTGAAGGTGTCGGCACGTCATACGGTTGTGCTAAATTTCAGTGCGATACGCCTCAGACGTTCCCAGTTACGTATTTCAGGGAACTGAACGGAAACTGGACCGAGCATCAGGCTGTTCCACTTAAAAAGTCTACAGACCCATGGCGGGTCGTGCGGGACCTCAACGAACTAAACACAGACATAACTGTTGACCTTAATTTGCTGCCGACACAAACCCCACGACAGGGTGTGAATACATGTGGTGCCAACAGTGTTTTTATTTTTGAAGACAAGCCTTCACATCTTCCTGAAGAATTTTTGTATCCGCTTGCAACAAAGGAGATTTGGCGACAGGACGCGTCAGCCCCTCATAAATGGATACTGCTACCGTATCATCAGGAAACAGGAAAACCGCTTACGCAGCATCAGATTGAACAGCATCGTCCGTTGAAAGAATACCTCCGCGATACTGAACAAACACTGCGATTCCGGAAGGGAACGCTTCTCAGAAGGGCGATTGATAGGGGGTATTGGTGGGCACTGTTGGGTGTCGGTCCCTACTCGTTTGCGCCGTTCAAAGTGATGTGGGAGGCGTATGGGAAAAGCCAATTTAAGCCTGTTGTGCTGAGCTGCGTAGATGGACAGGCGTGGCAAGGCAACCAATCGATGCATGCGTTTATCCCGTGCTGGTCTGAAGATGCCGCCCACAAGATTAAAAGTGCCCTTGAGAATTCTGAAATTCCGACGCTATTGCGGCAACTCAATGGGGCAGGCAAACGCAATTGGGCACAACCGGGCAAAATTAAAAAAATTCTATCGTTTAGAGAATCACAGGATGCTCAAAAGGATCAGACATATACATGACACAAAAAACAGGGTTCGCCTATCATCCAGACTACCTTAATCACGACACCGGTCCGAACCACCCGGAACGACCCGATCGGCTGCGCGCGAGTTTAGCCGCACTTCAGGAAAGCGAGGTCTGGGAACAGTTACATCCCATAGAACCGGTCCCCGCGAGTGTCGCACAACTGTGTTACGCACATAATCCTGCTTATCCAGAACATATCCGACGACACTGTGAACAGGAAATTCCGCTCACTTATGATACGACCGTCGGGCATGAATCGTATGATATTGCTTTGCTTTCAACAGGGGGTGTGTTGCGTGTAGCGGAGGCGGTTGCAATAGGAACTGTGAAAAATGCTTTTGCGATGGTGCGTCCGCCCGGACACCACGCGACACAGGGACAGAGCATGGGATTTTGCTTGTTCAACAACATCGCGATTGCTGCCCGTTACCTTCAACGCGAACACGGGGTTGGCAAGGTCGCGATTGTAGACTGGGATGTTCACCACGGAAACGGCACACAAGACATTTTTTATGAAGATGAGACGGTCTTCTTTTTTTCTATCCACCAGTCGCCGCTCTACCCCGGCACAGGTTCAAGGTATGAACAGGGCAGCGGTAAAGCACGCGGCACAACGCTAAACATGCCGATGCCCGAAGGAAGCGGTGATGATGAATACACTGCGGTCTTTACGGATGTTCTCATTCCTGCCTTAAAAGATTTCTCGCCGGAGGTCATCTTAATTTCAGCCGGTTTCGATGGGCACTACCTCGATCCGCTCTCAGGGACTGAACTCACGGCAGACGGATTTTCTACACTGACCGACCTAATCCTTGAACTCGCCCAAGAGACGGCATCAGGACGTGTCATCTCTGCGTTGGAAGGGGGTTACAGTTTAGAAGGGGTATCTGAATGCGTTGTGGGGCATGTGGAGCGTTTGGTTAAGCGGTAAATAAACCAAGAATTTTAATTTGAAAAAATTCACAATGTAGATTAGAATTAAAATAGCGTTATTTTACCGCGATTAGCGCAAAACTTTCTCCTTATTTTTCCTAAAAACCTATCAAATCGGATAAGTAGATAAAAGGACAATAAGGTTTCCGAAAGGCGAAAACCATGGAAAAAATAAAGAAGGTAGACATTCATGACAAGGTCTTTGAAGAGATCTATACTGCCTACCTCCGAAGCAATGGCACGAGTTGGCTTGGGTAGATCCCAGAGGTTCCGAAAGTCAAATGCAAGGCACCGACCGAAGTGCTGCTGAAAACCCTCGGAAACGAACTTCATCAAACCTTAGCAGCTGCAGAAGAAGAGTAGGAAAAGCAGTTTCAAGCAGATGTGAAATCTGGATGGCTGGATCAGCTGTCGGTCCCCGCACTTCAGAACTATAGAGCCGGAAAGTGCTATGACCTTGAAACAGTAAAGAAAAAGCGAGAATGAAGCATATTTTAGATCCCGATTTTGAGGTTCTCAGACTCAAGGTCAGGTCTCAACATAACATAGAAAAAAATGTGGCAGCAGACCGTATTTGAATATAGTGAAGATCGTGTATTTATCCAGGTCCAAGGTGTCTGGGCATGGGTTTGTCCGGAAGATGGAGAACTCTCTTTTACCCATGGGACGGTAGATGCATTAATTGGAGCTATCAGGGGACTCGTTAACAATGTAAACATTACCTATTTCAAACGCGCGATATTTTTTTTTAGCGCACATAGTAGAGGTGAAGAATGAATCATGCAAAAACATTACAAGATGTCAGTAATAACATTCGAACCGTGTTGGGTCTTGAATTTCAATATAAGGTTCCGCTCTACCAACGGCGTTATGTCTGGGAAGAGGCAAACTGGGAAAAACTCTGGTCTGATATTCTTCATCAAAAAAGTTTAGGCTTTGATACAAGTGGACATTTCACAGGTCCTATTGTAACACTCCCTATTGCAGGAGAACAAAACCAGTTTGAAGTGATAGATGGGCAACAGCGTCTCACAACCTTTCAAATTATATTCTGTGTCATTAGGGATCTATGGAGTACAGACTCAGGATTGAAAGAGGTATCAGAGCGTAACGTGAAGTTTGGAGATGTCCATAAATTTGTTCCTACGCACTACGATAAAGATACATTCAAAAAAGTAGTTGAAGGTGAGTATGGTGCAGCTATTTTCGACTGCGCCGCATTTGATGCAAACAAAGGGACTTTGGTCCCGAAAAGAAAAGAAGAAGCTAGATTAAAAGTATTTGGTGAAGGGAGGATTAGTCCCAATATCCTCGATGCCTACGATCATTTCTATGAGAAAATTAAGACTCACTTAAACGAAGACCGTAAGCAAGCACTCATTCTAAATAACATCCTTGAGAGTTCCTTTAAACTTATTCACCTAACACTTGGCACGCCAGAACAAGCAGAAAGGATATTTGAATCGATCAACGCAACAGGAAGGATGCTCTCGAATTTTGACTATATTAGAAACCACCTCTTCCTACGTGCCAGAGAACTTGGAATCAATCCCGAAGGCAAACTCTATAGGGATATATATTATGGTTTATATTGGAAGTTTGAAAACACTTCTAATTATTGGGTTCCAACCAAACTGAAGGAGTTTTTCCGGACGTTTCTTATGGCTGTATGGAATCCGCATCTCGAGGAAGAAAATGATAAACTATTTGAGGAATATCGAGCGTATAGTGAAGACTTAATCCCGAAGTTTTCAACCAACAAAGATAGAATCAAACATGAATTTGAGCAACTAAGTTCCTATGCGAAATCTTATAGACAATTAATAGATGCTGATTCTACCTCCGAAGTTGGTGAACACAGGCAGTTTTATAAAGACCTTGGAATTCCTTCCTTGGATCCATTCCTGTTATTCGTGAAACACAACTATCCTTGCGAACTTACCGGATTGAGAGGTGTCTGTGCGATTTTGGAATCCTATATAGTGAGACGCATGTTTGTTGAGGGCAGTACGAAAGATAGTCATGAAGATATAATTGAAGATAGCTATACCTGTATAAAGGGTTTCTTTCGTGAGGCTATTAAAGGGCCCCCATTCAGTGCAAAGACTCTTGCCGAATCTTTAAAAAGTAAATGGCCTGATGATTCAAGAGTGCAGGATGCCTTTACAGAGTCTGATTCTAAAGACCCTAACCTTATTCGTTACATATTCCATCGAATGGAAACGTTTAGGGAAGAGATTGAAAACTATAATTGGTCATTCCCAAGTTTGGGAAAAGAATTGGAGCTTTCAGAAAAAATGCAGGAGATTTTAAATAACCAAGGTGTTGATGGATTCAGTATATCTGACTTTAACGACTTATGGCAATATCCTGAATTTTTCACCATAAGTTCGGTATAAGAGTGAAAGAATAGTGTATGAGTTGTTCGCGCCTTGGGGTCAGCAATCCTCATTTGATAAATTGAAAAACGCTTAAGGAGTATTTACGGATGAATGCCATTCCGTCCTTTGTACATAAGTTATTCGGTAATAAAGTGCAATATGTGGTTCCGCTTTATCAACGGCGTTATGTCTGGGAAAAGGCAAACTGGGAAAAACTTTGGGAAGATATCCTTAAGCAGGAAAAGTTAGGATCTATTGATAATAGAGGACATTTTGTCGGCCCTATTATAACACGTTCCATTACAGGACAACAAGATAGGTTTGAAGTAATTGATGGACAACAACGCCTCATAACTTTTCAAATTATCTTTTGTGTCATTAGAGATATATGTAAGTCCCTGAACCTTTGCAAATCAAAAGAAAACGCAGAAACCCATTTAAAAAATCTTGATGATGATATAACAATTTACAAACTATATGACAAATCCGACGAACCACTTGATCCTACCTATAAATTTATTCCTACAGATTACGATAAATCAGCATTTAGAAAAATAGTTAAGGAAAAATATGGTGAAGCTATTTCCAAAACGTCTACTTTAGAAGAAGCTAGATCACAAACATTTGGTAAAGAAAATACCAATCATAGCATCGTTGATGCCTACGATTATTTCTATAAAGTAATTAAGGAATCAGAGGAAATTTCTAACAAAATACCTAATATTCTTGAAACTGTCAAGAACAATCTTGAATTAGTTCAAATAACACCAAGTTCATTGCAACAGGCAGAAAAAATATTTGAATCAGTTAATGCAACAGGCAGAAAACTTTCGGAGTTCGATTATCTGAGAAACAATCTTTTTCTTCGAGCTGGTGATACGAGTGACACTTTTTATAAGAAATATTGGGACTTTGAAAAGGATCCAGATTATGACTGGGATAACAATACACTGGAGTCGTTTTTTCAGGCGTTTCTTATGGCAAAATTGGGGCCTAATATTCTTAACAAGGATGCCAAATTATTTGACGTATACCAACGGAATTTGGTAACTGGGCGGAGTCTCAAAGAAGAATTTGAAGATATAAAAAATTATGCTGAGGCTTATAAAAAGTTGGACATTGATATAGAGTTTGGAGTCCGAATGCAATTTTACAAGGAACTTAGCACTTTTTATACTTACGAAGATGAAGAAAGTTACAATCCAATTAAGGCATCACAATATAACTATTATATCACAGTTATTCGAGCATTTATTCTCCATTTACAACAAGAGTTAAATAAACCTAAAGATGAAATTCTTAGCGTTTTTGAAATTCTTGAATCTTATGTAGCACGGTCTCTCCTTGTTGATACTGTTGCTAATGATGATTCCTATCAAGTAATTAGAACCTTCTTTTGTGGTTTGTTCTTAAAAAAAGACAAAGTATTTTTGTTAGGAAATATGATAGAATACCTTGCTAATGAGAGCAAAAGAAGATGGATACCTAACACCGTGATTAAAAATTGGTTTGGTGGAGAGAAACGTCTTATTACTTGGCACAGCTTGCTTCTTAAAGAAGATCGGCTGTTTTCATTACGTTATATTTTTTATAGAATCGAAAATTGGAAGAGACAGACTGCTGGAAAAGAACCGCTAAGTTTTACGGAAGAAGAATTCCCGCCTGATAAGCATTCTGTGCGTACTTTTAAACAATTAAGACACGATGAAGGGGCTTGGAGAAGTCTCGGAAATCTGACTTTTTGTTGGATGGATAATCACGAGCAGGAAATTAATACGTTTAATAACATAAAAGCGTTTCTGCGGGAAGGACGTAATGGCACATTGGAATTGAATAACGAAATATATAATGAACCAAAATTAAAATGGGAACGTAGACAAATTAAGGATAGAGAAAAAAAATTAGTATCTGCTTTCTGCAATCTATGGCCTACTTATCCTTGGGAAGATATTAACATGAGGTATTCGGTCGATCAAGAAGTACAAGGTACCGTTGTTAGGATTACCGAAGATGGCATGTATGTTCAATTAGAGCCTGCCATCGAAGGATATGTCTCCATCTGGGAAATGACATGGAACGCTCACCGAAAAATTATTCCTTCCGAGCATTTCAAGGAAGGCAACCAGATTAAAGTCAAAATACTTGATATTGAAGAGTCAAAACAGGAAATTAGGCTAAGCATCAGACAAACGCAGCCTTATCCTTGGAAAGATATTGACGCGAGATATTCGGTCAATCAAGAAGTGGAAGGGACCGTTATAGAAATAGACCAGTCTAGTATAACTCTTGAGCTAGAACCGGGAGTTGATGGCGTGATTGCAAACAAAGAGATAGCATGGACTTCTCATCGGAACGTTGATCCCGCCGACTATGTCAATAAAGGCGAGCAAATTAAAGCCAAAATACTTGAAATTTCAAAGGATCAACAAATCCTTCAGTTAAGCATCAAGTTAACGCAATCAAGTCCTTGGAAAGATATTGACGCGAGATATTCGGTCAATCAAGAAGTGGAAGGGACCGTTATAGAAATAGACCAGTCCGGTGTAACTCTTGAGTTAGAACAAGGCATTGGAGGAAGGGTTCAGGATTCAGAGATAGCATGGACTTCTCATCGGAACGTTGATCCCGCCGACTATGTCAATAAAGGCGAGCAAATTAAAGCCAAAATACTTGAAATTTCAAAGGATCAACAAATCCTTCAGTTAAGCATCAAGTTAACGCAATCAAGTCCTTGGAAAGATATTGACGCGAGATATTCGGTCAATCAAGAAGTGGAAGGGACCGTTATAGAAATAGACCAGTCCGGTGTAACTCTTGAGTTAGAACAAGGCATTGGAGGAAGGGTTCAGGATTCAGAGATAGCATGGACTCGCGACAGAATTATTCCTTCCGAGCATTTCAAACAAGGTGATAAAGTTATAGCCAAGATACTTGAAATTTCAGAGGCAAAACAAAAAATTTTGCTAAGCATCAAGCAAACACAGTACAATAATCCTTGGAAAGATATTGAAACGAGATATTTTGCCGGTACAGAAGTTCAGGGGACCGTTGTCAAAATCGACCGATATGGTGCGATTTTTCAATTGGAACCAGGGGTTCATGGATTTATTCATCGTGATGAGATGGTATGGACTAACTTTAGCAAGGACATTGTGCCATCACAGATTGTTAATGAAGGTGAGGAGATTAAAGCCAAGATACTTGAAATTTCAGCACAGAAAGAAAATCTTCAACTAAGTATCAAACAGACCCAGCCAGATCCTTGGGTAAAATTCACCCAAAACAATAAAGAAGGCACTGTTGTGCGGGGTAAAATTTGCAATATTACTAAATTCGGGGCATTCGCTGAACTAGAGAAAGGGATTTCAGGTTTAATTCGCACTTCTGAATTGACAGATAGACGGCTTGAAAAACCGGAGGAAGTTGTATCATATGGACAAGAATTAGACCTGAAAGTAATTGAGATAGATGAAAAAAAGAGGCATATTCGTTTGAGTTTGAAAGCAGTTTGGGCGAAAATTGCTGAGAAATACAAAGTTGATGCTGTTGTCCAGGGAAAAATTGTCAAACTCAGTACTTTTAGTGCTTTAGTTGAATTAGAGGAAGGAATTGAGGGGCTCATTAAAAAGCATGAACTTGTAGGAAGGGTTGAAAAACTGTCAGTTGGAACCGAATTAAAGGTGAAAGTAACTAAGGTAGATCAAGAAAAAAGGCAAATTCATTTGCAAGAAGTAACTCCTACTCTTATGGAGACTCGTATCATAGCGGCCATGAAAAAAAACACTAGCAAATCTAATAGTTGACCTTTGTCTAAGCCTAATACTCTAATAATACTAAAGTTTGGACAATATTGTAAGTTTTAAGCTGCTTTGTCCAAAGGCAGCGTGTTATGGTGTTGAGATATAGGATGAATATTCTGCGAGTTCGTCTTCTCTTGGGAACTCGCAGAATATTCCAGTGCTCCGAGGTGCGATTGTAAATAAGCGACCCGTAACCCTTGGGTGAGTTTCCTCGGACGATACCAGTGAATACCGAGATGGTCGCAGACCTCTTTGACGTTGAGACGATCCGAGGGACGCCGAGACGGAAACCTTAAGAAGATCAACTTCGTCAGCGGGGCTGCGACGAAACTCAGTTGCACGAACCCATTGATACTTCTGTGGGACTTGACCCGATAGGCACCAAAACCGAAATGCTGCTTGACATCTCGGAAGGCAGTTTCTATCTGCCATCTTTGTCGGTAGTATTCAACGATCTTGGGTATCTCGAGCGTCAAGTCTGTTGTAAAGGCACAGAAATACCGATACGGTTTTGAGGGTTTGAGTCGGGTGCGTATAACGACGACTTAGACATCCGTCGAACACATTTTCGTCCGCACAATATGTGAGGCAACCTGATATGTTTTCTCCATAATTGAAATGTCTTTATACCGTAAGCGTTGGATCTGCAGACGGTCTCCATATTTCTTCGGACGCCCGCGCTGTGGCTGTTTCGGAGGTTTCAGTAACCGATAGAACACCGCATTTGATTTGGCACGACACAAGATATGATGTCCAAGTCCCTATAGCATTTCAAAGACTTTCCGACGGGCGAACCCTCTATCAAAGAGAATCAACCCCCGAGGTATCTTGGAACAGATACGTTTCAACACCACATCGGCTCTGTCTCGAATCGTCTGAGGCACGATGAGTTTGACCTAAACCGGAAACAGGAGCCACTCGGTCGCTGTCTCGCAGAGTAAACCGAGCGCCCCAAACTCATGTCTGAAATGGAACTTCGATTGATTCACGCGACACCTTTGATAACTGAAGTTGCCGAAAAAATACAAACCATATTGCCAGCCACCGGTCTTCTGGGCGTGAGTTTCATCATAGACGTAAATCCAGTCAGCAAATATGTGTTGGATCCTTTTTATCAGGCACACAGCGACGGCATCAGCATCCCACTTCCCATGGGAAAGAAACTTCACAAAGGACCAATATCGCCGCTGTGATCCGCTTGACTGATACAGTTCGGTCCAGGCTGCCTCCATGAGTCTGAGCCATAAACCCAAAGATAAACGCTTGGAAAAGTGCAAAGTTTTGGGAGTTGAACAAATGCCAAAAATCCGATACAATACTTTCTAAATGGAGAAGCAGGTGCATTTTTGTCTTCCTTTCAAAACATGGGTATGTTTATGAAAGGATACCTGCCTTTCTGCTTTCAAACATTTTAATTTTTTAAAATTGTCTAAACTTTAGTATTAATACTAAAGTTTGGACAATTGTCAGACATAGCACTTCACTGGAGGGCATGACTTGCTATTATTGGCTGCTATAGACATATTGCTCCGTTGGAGCAAACACCAACACCCCTTCCAGCTCCCAGATGCAGCAAAGGTCGAAACTAACGCTACCCGTATCAAAGAGATTCCTCACGCCAGAGGCGTGATATGTCTATAGAAAACTCCAAAAGTCCTCGCACTCCGGCGGAGTGCTATGTTTAACTCCGTGGATGTTCAGGAAAAACGTGTTTTTTTCGGTTATCTCCACCCCCAAAACTCGTAGAAAAATAAAGAAAACGTTGGGAAAACAGGGGCCAACCAACATAAATTGTCCAAACTTTAGTAATAATACGTAGCAAGGTTTTATTTAGGTTTCTTACCAACATGAATCGAAACGATACCGAATGTTTTTCGATAGAACTGGACATCTGTCAGTCCACACTGCTCCATAACGGCTTTCAACGCCTCACAATTCGGGAACTTCATGACGGAACGGGGGAGATACCCGTAAGCGTCGTCCTGACTCCGAGAGATGAGGTTACCGACAAAGGGTAGGATCTTGGTGAAATAGAAATAGTAGAGGCTCCGGAATAACGGATTCACGGGCTGCGTAAACTCCAAAATAACGACCCGACCTCCGGGGGCTGCAACGCGTGCCATCTCGCGTATCCCCATCTCCAGATCTGAGACATTTCGGATACCAAAACCGACAGAAACCACATCAAACGTATCGTCTAAAAAGGGAAGGATCAGGGTATCCGCTGCCAGAAAACTCGTGCCTGTTCCGCGTTCCTTCCGTTCCACCTTCTCATCGCCGATGACCAGCATCTCAAAGCAGAAGTCTGAAGCGATTACAAACCCTTCTGCTCCAATTTTATCGGCATACGCAAGGGCGAGTTCACCCGTGCCTGTGCAGACATCCAGCACCTTACTCCGTAAGTCAACACCGCTTGCTTTGACCGTTTCGCGCCGCCAGGCACTGTCGCGTCTGAGACTCAACAACGAGTTGAGAAAATCGTAGTGGTAGGCGACGGCTGCAAATAGATTTTGTATTCTTTTCTCGCTCAAATTTGGTCGAAGCCTCAGATATATAGCAATCGGCTTTTAGTAGATCGTTGTGCGGTTACAAACGTTTTGTCCGGCACAAGCGGGTGACTGACCACTGACAACCGATAACCATTAAGCTACATGCGTAATTCCGCGCCCAATTCACGATTCAGACCTTTGACCACTTCGTCGTGAAGGGCATTGACGGCTTTATCTGTCAAGGTTTCGGTCGCAGAATGATAGGTGATCGTATAGGCGAGACTCTTCTTACCCTTCGGAACCTGTTCCCCTTCATAGACATCAAACAGACGCACCGAGTCTACGGAGTCGCCGCCCGTTGTATAGATAAGTGCCGTCGGCATATCTGACAGTATCTCCTTATCCACGACAATCGCAAGGTCGCGAGCCACCTTCGGATAGACGGAAATTGGTTCAAAGCGTTTGGCAAATGTAGCAACATCTGTTAAGCCATCAAGGTCAAACTCAAAGAGGTATGCCTTATACGGTAAATCGTAATTTTCGAGAACTTCTGGATGCACCTCGCCGAAAACACCGATCCGTTTATCACCTAACAGCACTTCCGCGTTCCTACCCGGATGGAAGGTCGGAGTATCCGTCTTCTGTAGCGTCCAATCAACAACGCCGCATACTTCAAGCATCTCCTCTACAAGTCCTTTGATGTCAAAGAAATCTGGGGGACGGTAGGGATCGCTATAGACCCCTTCCCCAATCTGCCCTGCCAGAACACCCGCAACGCGTTCCGGTTCTTTCTCTTCGCCATCGTGGACGAATACACCGCCGATTTCAAAGAGCGCGATGGTGTCTATCTGGTGGTTACGGTTATGTTGTGCATTTGCGAGCAGCCCTGGCGTTAGTGTTGTGCGTAGCACTGACATCTCTGGACTCAACGGGTTCTGGAGTCGCAAGGTGTTACGAAGTGGATCATCTGCATTCAACCGGATCCTATCAAAACAATTCGGGTCGCAAAAACTATAATTCACCGCTTCCATCATCCCAGCTGCGAGGAGAAAATGTTTGATTCGCTTGCGAATTTCTGTCTTCGGATCCTGTGCTGGGACAGGAATATCGCCTTTGGGTAATGTTGTCGGGATGTTATCGTAGCCGTGGACCCGGGCGATTTCCTCAATGAGGTCGATTTCGCGAGTAATGTCAGCCCTGAACGTCGGCACAGTGACGTGATAGATATCTCCAGTAGCGTCCACGTCAAAACCGAGACGATTCAAAATCTGCACCATTTCTGATGCTTCAAGGGTCGTCCCCAATACGAAATTAACGCGTTCCGGACGGAGTTGAATTTCGGTCAATGGTTGTTGTCCCGGATAGACATCAACGACGCCTTCACAGATTGTTCCACCCGCCAACTCCGCAATGAGTTGGGAGGCACGGTCAAGGGCAGCGAGGACAACACCCGGATCGGCACCTCGCTCAAATCTGTAGGATGCCTCTGTGCTGATTCCTAACGCCTTTGCGGTGGCACGAACGCTTGATGGGTTGAAATAGGCACTCTCCAATAGGACATCACAGGTCACTTCCGTAATTTCCGAATCGTAACCCCCCATAATTCCAGCAAGTGCGACAGGTTGTTCAGCATCCGCGATGACGAGCATATCGGGTGTGAGTTCGCGTTCAACTTCGTCAAGCGTTGTTATGTGTTCACCCTCCCTCGCCCAGCGAACAACAATACGGTTCTCTGTGAGTTTGTGATAATCAAAGGCATGGAGCGGTTGTCCATATTCCATTAAGACGAAGTTAGTGACATCGACAATGTTGTTAATAACGCCTATACCAACAGACTCAAGTCGCTGTTGCAACCATGCTGGGGATTCTGCCACTTTAACACCTTGAATGACGCGTGCTGCGTAACGCGGGCAAAGATCTGGGGCATGAATTGTGACAGATGTTAACTCTTGGGCGTTGATGTCGTTTTCCATCAGGTCAAGAGTAGGCGGTTTTAAAGGATTTCCGGTTTCCGCTCGGATTTCGCGAGCGATACCGATTAGGCTGAGGCAATCCGGACGGTTGGGTGTAATCTCCAGTTCAAAGACGACATCGTCCAATCCGAGCGCCTCTGAAAGAGGGGTCCCAAGGGGTATATCCGTCGGGAGTTCCATCAAGCCGGCGGCAGCGTCAGAGAGTCCTAATTCCTTTTCGGAACAGAGCATCCCTTCCGAAGTTTCGCCGCGCAGCTTCGCGCGTTTGATGGTCAGGCCAACGGGTAGTGTCGCTCCGATTGTCGCAACAGGCGCGAGCATTTCCGCGCGGACATTCGGGGCACCGCAGACAATCTGAAGCTCTTCAGGACCACCGGTATCTACCTGACACAGCACAAGCTTATCAGCGTTTGGGTGTGGTCGGATCGCGGTGACACTACCGACAACTACACCTTCGAGATCGGCTCCGAGGTGTTTGACGGATTCTACCTCAATACCTAACATTGTCAACCGATCCGCGAGTTCAGTTGGAGAAAATTCAAAATCGATGTAGTTTTTAAGCCAATTTAGGGTTACATTCATAACTAACGAGGCTCCGGTATACTATGTCGACGTTTCAAGTCCCCCCAAGCGATCGGCAATTTTGCACGAGGTGAAACATCAAATGGCACAAGAAGATCTTCAAAATACTCAAATTGCGCGATCTGCTTACCTTTCCCGTCACAGATACCGACGTAGAGACCGACTTCAAGCGGTTCATCGAACTCTTGTTCAGTTTCACCAATATCAATCCATGTATCCTTGGCTTTCCGTTTCCACCACGCTGTAAAAGTGTCCTCCTCACGGCGGAGTCGCATGTAAAGTGCCATTTCACCCACTGGGTCCTGGAAACCGGGGACGACCCCGACCAGCCCTTCACCGCCATCAAATTGTCGTTTCTGGTATTGGATAACGGCATTGTTGTTTTGCGCCGGACCGCGCCCCCAGAGCTTAATCGTCACCCATTCCCCTTCACGTCCTTGATGATCCTTTGTGGTCGGCGAGTACGCAACAACTCCCGCGACGACACAGGCATCTTCGTAATCCATAAAGAGATGCGTCTCTATATCGAAATCCCCTTCGTGTTCCTGATAGAGCCGATTCGTCGTATCCGAGGGCCAAAGATTCCGGTTCAGCTCACCTTTGATGTGAAGCCATCCGGCTTTCGTTTTGCCCATATCCCATTCTTTCGGCTCAATGCCTTCTTCGTCGGAAGTCTTCCATTTCCAATTCGGGTTCTTCAAGGTGGTTCCATCGAAAGGGTCCCCGAGAGAGTCCACGGCTTGCACGGAAGTTATGCTATAAAGCATCGCGAAGCCGATACACAATAAAATAATCGCTTGTTTCAAATCTTGTCTCCATAAAGGAACTGGCGGCATTAGAGCCGCCAGTAATTCAAAGTAGCTGCGAGCATCAGTCGCTACTACTGTTGTCCTTTCAGTTCGCCCCATGTAACAGCGAGTCTACCACGCGGATCAACGGGGGTCGCCGGACTTGACGCTTCTCGGAAGTAGTCAAAAGTGACAGTCATCTTACCAGCACCTTGCCCCTCGCAAATACCGACGTAGATGCCGACTTCAAGAGGTTCCTCGAGTTCGTTAGTCGCTTTACCGACGGAGACCCAATCGCCTTCTGCGTTCGGCTTGAACCACGACTCGTATTCGTCGCCATCGCGCTTGACGCGTAATTCAACCGGAATAACACCTTGATCTGGCATGTAGTCGGGTTGTGTACCGACGTATCCCAAAGCAGAATCATCATTTTGGCGGCGTTGATACTGAAGCACTGCGTTGTTATTTTGCGCTGCACCGCGCCCCCACAACTTCAAGGTCACCCATTGACCATCGCGATTCTGGTGATCCTTCGTCGTTGCAGAATACACGACGATGCCGGCTACGGTGCAAGCATCGGCGTAGTCAACAACCATTGATGTTTCTATGTCAAACTGATCCATATCTGTGACTTGATAGAAACGTGTGGTAGTATCGTCTCCCCACAAGTTCTGGTCGAAGCCTGCCTCGGCAACGAGCAGTCCGTCTTGGAGTTCCCATGGGCTTTTATCGCCATCTTTAACCTGCCAAAAGGATTGAAGATCTTGACCGGTGCCATTGAATTCGTCGCTCATCAATGCTTGGGCAAAAACGCCGGGGATGAGACATACAGATAGAAACAAAATCGTAGTTATACAAGTAATCTGTTTCATTAACATATATCCTCTCTATTTTATTTATGTACAGGACGACCCTTTTCGGTATCCAATGGGATCCTTTTACCCGTCAGATAACTCTTGGTGCGTCCGGACAGATAATTCATCTAAAATATGTTAACACATTGATTGAAAAAAATCAACTTTTTTCACGTAGTTTCGTAATTAACACTATAATGTGAAAAACAAAAAGTGGATCTCCTTGCAATTCGTGCTAAGACTATGTTAAAATTCAGAATTAATGCAAAATTCAGTTTGAATCGCGGATTATATCCATCAGGAGGTTGTGTATGAAGGTAGGTATTCGGGACGGGATGTTGCCCGTTCCTTTTGAAGAATCGTTTCAGAAGGCGAAAGAAATTGGGTTTGAGGGTGTCGAAATTTGCATGGGCGTTGACTACCGTGAACATCTGCTCTGGCAAGATGGCGGGATTGACAAAGTGAACAGTTTGGCAGACGCCGCTGGCATTGAGGTATCTTCACTGTCACCAGGTGGCTTCACGGCATATTCGTTTATGCATCCAACCGATAGCACGCGGACCGAGGGAATCGCAAAATTACAATATCTGGCAGAAACATGTCCGCAACTCGGCGCGAAAGTGATTTTGGTGCCGTTTTTCGGAAATGGTCAGATCGAAGATGAACACATCAGTGCATCGCGGTTTATTGATGGCCTGAAAATGGCTGCTGAAACCGCTGAAAAACATGGTGTTTTCCTTGCCATTGAATCCACTTTAAGTGCCGACCAGCATCAACAGATCATTGATAACGTCGGTTCATCAACTGTCGGGGTTTATTATGATATGGGGAACGCCACAGGACTTGGCTACGATTCACCCTCTGAAATTCGGAGCTTAGGCGGGGCTATCTCACAGATGCACATCAAGGACACTGATGGGAATCACGCTGGGGAGGGCGATGTTGACTTTCCTGCTGTTTTTGATGCTATTCATGCCGTTGGATACGATAGTTGGTTTGTTCTGGAAACGCCCGGTAAAGAGGATCCAATTGCGTCAGCAGCAAAAAATCTTGATTTTGTGAGAAATAGTTTTTGAGGCAGGGACAGAGGCGATATTCATTATCAGAAATTGATGCACTTCAATATTGGAACCCGTTTCATGATGGAGGGTCGGCATGAACAGCCCAAAAACAGTAGCCCCACGTTCCGAAAGTAAGAAACTTTTGTCCCTACCGGCGCGGCAAGCGGAGCAACTCTTTCAAAGCTACGAGAAGCAACAGCAATTGGATATTCTCAGCGCGACGCGTAATCCGAGATCTCGAGAAAAACTCTACTACCTCGTCCCCGATTGCACTGAACTTATCCAAGAAAGTCCTACCGAAGATGTCCTCCAAGTCTTGGACACGATGCTCGGCACAGGACTCGCTTCAGCCCTATTGCCATGTCTCTCAAATGAGCAATTTGAGGAACTGCTGGACATTGCGGTCTGGCGCGACGGTAAACTCGATGAAGAGTCATTGGACCTCTGGCTTTTTGAACTTTCTGAATGTGAGCGAGATGATCTTGGACGGTTTCTCAGAGAACTTGATATCCGTTTGTTGGCAGCACTTCTTCACGGTCGGATCACACTTCAGGATGACCACAGTGGGATGCTGCTTGAAGCTGGGTTTCTCGATCCGAGTTCCCCAGCGATCAATTATGTAGATGAACGCGCCCGGGCGATTTGTAATGCTATCTGGGAAGCAGATGATGAAGTCTTTAGGATATTCATCAAAGAACTCTTCGCAATTGATACGGAGGAAGATGTTGAGGCTGAACTCGCCGCTGTTTTCGATGCCGTCCAGGCTGACAGAGCGCAGCGCGTCGCAGCACGTGATAAAGAAGCCGGTATTGATATCACTGAAGCCGACCTCATAGAGAAGGTCGACTTAGAGTCGCTTACGTTAGATGACGATGAGGACGACGATGACAAAGACGAATAAATTTTCTCTTGTCGCCGAGGCGCAGCTTGACGGGCGACTCTTCCTCGCACAAGCCTTAGCGCACGGAGACACCTTCGGTGGAATTCCGCGTGAACGGGCGGATACGCTCTATCAGAATATAGCCGCTATTGCGCACAAACTCATTACAATGAAGACGACCGACCTCTCCGATCAATCAGGGCTACGGACGCAGATTCAGACGGCTTTCACGCTCACCAGTCTTGGATTAGAGTATGGCAGCAAGGGCGATCTCGACAAAGCGGTTCGACTCCTCTGTAAAAATAGGGTCGTCAAATTTTTCCAAATCGGGAACACACTGACAGAAAAATTGTTAGACAGAACGCGCCAACTTCTGCAACACGGTGTAATTCTACCGCCTGATAGAGACGAGGCAGATGTGCTTGGGATTACCTCTACTGACCTTGAAACAGAAGGTATCCAAATTTATACGCAAGCCGAACACGAATTCTTAAAGGCATTGTTGACCTATAGAACCACGATTCGGTCGCCTCAAATCACTATCAGAGATACGGATGTCCCACGAGCACTTATCCATTTGGCTGAGGCTAATATGATCGATCAGCAGTTGGCGTGTATCGAAAATCGCTGCCACTACGTAAAAGCCTTACCATTGGACAATCTGTTCGCATTGGATCCACCACTCAGTATCCTCCCTAACCCTATTGAACACCTTACGCTCGGATTGATAGTCAATCTTGTTCTCTATCGCCAGGCCGATTTTCAGTTAGATGACGACACACGGCAGGATTTCTACGAGTTGGCTTATGTGGATGGCGAGATTCGACAATCACTCCGGCAACAGTTACTCGACTGGATAGCGCAATATCTTGAACAAGCGCACCAATCTGAACCTGTGAAGACGTATGCTGTCTCTTATTGGGATGATTGTCTTAGAATGGAGGGGGAGAAAATTTCGGCTAAATAGTCTCAGCGATCCGCCAATCCTTTCTTTGCGTCCGCAATTGCCTTGCGGGCTTGTGGAGTACCGATGTCGTTCAGGGCGCGTTCTGCCATACGGCGGAGGTCAGCGTTAGGTGAATTGAGTGCGACAACGAGAGAATCAACCGCAGGCGTACCTATTGTAGCCAAGGCACGCACAACAAGGCGACGGACGTTCCATTCTGGATCCGTCAGTGTGTTGATGAGGGCAGGCAAAATTGTGTCAAGTGGTGTCCCGATTTCACCTAAAGCATAAGCGGCATTCAACCGAATCTCTGCTACCTCTGCTGTTAAAGCATCAATGAGATACGGCACGGCAGGTTCACCTATATTTTGTAGGGCAACAGAGCCGACAACACGGATGTTCTCATCGGGATCTGTCAGCACAGAGATAAGGGCAGGGACAATACGATCAGCAGGTTTTTTGATTTCGCTGAGCGTCCACGCCGACATCTCACGAATCTGCGGATTTTCATCGGATACGCCTTCAATGAGGGCATCGACCGCCTTAGGTCCCATTTTGACTAAGGCTTCAGCGGCTTGGGTGCGACGCATAGCCGCTCTGTCACCAAGTTGGTTAACAAGCGTTTTTATCTGTTGTTCCTGGGACTGACATGCCATCAGACACAGGAAAATAGGAAGGAAAAAGAAACGTTTCATAAGGTATGAGTATAGCATAGTTTTCCACTTTTTGCAAGTTCGACTGATAACCGACAACTGTCAAAGGAGGACACGGGGTTTGCCACAGCGTGAAAACCGTCAATAAAGATATGAAATTAGAGACAGCGACGCTTGGAGCAGGTTGTTTTTGGTGTATCGAGGCAGTCTTTCTCAAATTGGAAGGTGTTCATACAGTCGTTTCAGGATACACCGGCGGGACCACCGTCAACCCAACATATCAAGCGGTGTGTATGGGAATGACAGGCCACGCCGAAGTGGCTCAGATTCAGTTCGATCCGGACGTTATTTCTTACGAAGAATTATTAGAAGTTTTTTGGCATACACATGATCCAACAACCTTAAATCGGCAGGGTGCTGATGTCGGCACTCAGTATCGTTCAGCGATTTTCTATCACACGGAAACACAACAGCGCATCGCTGAAAAATCTAAAGCCGAGATGGACGCAGCCGATATATGGACCACTCCGATTGTTACGGAGATTACCCCGTTGGATGTCTTTTATCCTGCCGAAGATTACCACCAAAACTATTTTCAATTGAATCCAAACCAGCCCTACTGTCAGTTTGTAATTCATCCAAAAATGCAAAAGTTCACAAAGGATTTTAAGGATAAACTTAAGAATGGTTAATAGACATGTTTTGAAATGTGTTTTCGCTATTATCTTTTCTTTCAGTGTTGGAAGCGTCATTGCCCAAGAAGCAGTATCACCGATCACTGTGCCGGTGGCGACAGCGAGGCGCGGGACGATTGTTTCCACGAAGCAGTATGTCGGACATTTAGAACCGCACACTGAGGTGAAGGTGTATGCCAATGTTCCTGGGAAGATTATTGCCCTGAAAGCAACTGTTGGACAAAGTGTCGCGAAAGATGATGTGCTCGCAGAGACGGATTCAAGAGAAGTCGCACTTGCCGTGATACGCGCGGGATCGGCATTAAGTAGCGCGCAGTCCCGACTTATATCGACGCAAGCGAATGCCCAAGCAGATGTTGAATCTCAGTTGGCGATTGCACAGGAGACGTTGATGACAGCGCAGTCGAACCTTGTGGAGACACAATCGCTCGCTGAAATGCGGGTCCGTAACCAACTCGTGCAGGCAGAAGCGACGTACCAAGCTGCCGTGGAGACAATTGAAAAATCAAAAACAAATGCAGAACAAAGTTTAGAACGCGCCCAAGTGGAGCGTGATGGTGCCAAAGCGGATTATGATCGAAATAAATCGCTTCACGAAAAGCAGCTTATCAGTGATAGTAATTTTGAATCCGTAGAAAAGCGTTTAAAATTGGCAGAAACCCGTTTGGAGGAAGCGCAGGTTACAGCGAGACAGTTTGAGGACGACTCAACCCATCCGTCGATAGAAAAGGCAAAGGCGGAATTAGCCGTTGCTCGGAAGCTCGTGGAGATCCGCAGCTGGGAACGCGAGATCGCTTTAGCAGAATCGAAGGTTACGCAGGCACAAGCCGACCTTAACGCGGCACAGAAACTCGTGGAAGCAAAGTCTTGGGAGCAAGAAATTGAAATTGCGAGAGCGGCGGTGAATCAAGCCGAAGAACAGCTCAAAATCGCACAGGAACAGGCGAATGCTACGACTCTCAAATCTCCGATCGATGGTGTTATTGACACACGCCACTTGAACATGGGAGATTATGCAGGATCCGCCTCTTCACCTACAGGGAAACCAATATTTACGGTCATCGGCGTTAAAGCCCTCAATGCCATTTGGAATATGCCTGTCACCGATGCGCGTCGTATTCACAGCGGCGGACTCGTCCTAATTTCTACGAATGCTGACACTCGAAATATCATCGGCACAATTGATTTTATCAGCCCCACGGTCAACCGTGAAGACAATACCGTGCTTGTCCATGCCAACGTCCCGAATTCTGTGGGGACACTCTCTCACAATGGGGGTCTAAGACCGGGTGGCACAATCACGGTTTCTGTCAAAATGGGTGAACGAAAAAATGTGCAACTCCTTCCGTTGCATGCAGTCCTGCATATTCAGAATGGAAGCGGAACTATCTTCACCGTTGAAGGGAACACGGCACGCCGGGAACAGGTCAGCGTTGGTGCTGTTTACGGTGGCGAGATAGAAATTACCTCGAAACTTGCAGCGGGGACATTGGTGATTGTTGATAACCAACATCAGTTACAGGATGGAACGCCGGTGTCTATCATTCGGGAATAAAAACACATTTTTCTGCAGGACCGGTAGGTGCGGTTTCCCAACCGCACCGTTTTTTGTCAGAATCAAGATTACTGCCGCAGTTTCATTGTTCACGATTCTATATTCAGTTCTTCCAGCATTTTTTCCCAAATTTGCTCAATAGAATGTTCAAGTTGAAAAGGACAAAAATCCGTTGTTTCCTTTTTCAGTTTTTCCCCTTTACAATAGGTTTCTGATTCGCCTAACGTCTTTCCTGCCGGGGTCAAAAGTTTTATACTTTCTCCATTGCGCTCAAGCAACTGTAATTCCTCAAAAATAGCGAGCCCTGTCTCAATCCCTAGCTTCGCTATATCCAATTCACTATAGAGACTCCTAATATCAATGAAATCACCGTTTGTTGCTGCAAGCTGCTGCAATTCTGGGTACAACTTTTCCAACGTTTCTCTATTTGGATACTTTTGAGCTAACCACTCGTTCAAACCCTCAATATCCTGTTCGTTATTATAACCCAAGTTGCCAGTTAGTAATGAGTTGTAAATCCATGGGATGTCCTTTATAGTGTTTTTATCCCAAAAACCCAAAAGGAGCACCCCATGGACTTGACTATTGTAGCAGTTTATACGATTTGTGACGACTTTTTAATCGCAGACGGACATCAAGAACATCCACTTGCTAAAATGTCAGATGCTGAAGTCATGACGACCGCTCTGATCGCCGCAAGATACTTTGGAGGGAATCAACACACCGCTTGCGCCGCCTTGAAAACACTTGGATATATTCCAAACATGTTAGGACACTCACGCTATAATCGCAGACTTCATCGGGTCTCTGCGAAGTTTCAAACGTTGTTTGAATACTTCGCAGAGCTCTTCAAAGCAGAGAATGCCAATCGCATTTATAGCATTGATACCTATCCCATAGTCGCCTGCGACAACATCCGCATTTCTCGCTCACGTCTGTATCAAGGCGAAACATGGCGAGGGAAAATCGCAAGCAAGCATCGCTACTTTTATGGGATCAAGGCACATCTGATGGTCTCTGAAACTGGATATATTGTTGAAGCGTTCTTGACGCCCGGACGTTTCAGTGATGTGCGAGGTTTAGGGAAATATCGGTTTGATTTGCCTCCGGGGTCTGTCGTCTATGCTGACAAAGCGTATTGCGATTACGGCATTGAGGATGCTCTCGAAGCGGCGGACATCCGCCTGAAACCCCTACGCAAGAAGAACTCGAAACGTCAATATCCACCGTGGGAAGTTTATCTTCAGCACGCCTATCGCAAGCGTGTTGAGACTTCAAACAGTCTCATGGAACAGCTTTTACCCAAATCGATTCACGCCGTGACGGCTGACGGGTTCGAGTTGAAAGTTTTTTTGTTTATCATCGCTACAAATATCAAACAACTTTTTACATAGGTAGCAACTTGGGTTATTATAGATGAGATGCAGATACGTATTTTTTTTCGATGTAAAAGCAGGTTGACACCGCTTAAAGAATTCCTCTAAACCTGGAACGAGATGGCAGAAAATAAAATGCTCAATGGGATGCGCCGGTGTCAATGTAGAAAGTGTAGTGCTTGAAACAGCAGCAATTAATTCCCCGTTCTCAAGTTTTTCCAAAATTTCCGTTTCTTCTGCCTCAGAGGTTTGTTGATAACATCTTCCAATAACATCTTCTTCCTCTGGCACAACACGGGTCAATAATCTATCAATCATCGCTTCACTTTGGACATAAACGATAGTAGGTTGCTTTTGTTCCAGCAATGCTAAAAGATAATTACGCTTATCAGTCCCTCGGCGATCGATAATTCGGACAGCAGAATCAGTTCCAAATGGGGGAAATACCGCTTGAACTTCTCGGTTCCCGACGGTCGCTGTTGTGAATAGACCTCGCATAACTGTGAGTTCATCTGTTAAGGCAGCAAAGCGTTTTTCGGAGGCATCCCGTGCTGTTTCGGCCTGTTTTAGTTTTTCTAATGTAGTTTTGAGACGGGCCTTATGGTCAGCCAGTCCTGCTTGGGATTTTTCTAAACCTCGCTTTGTGCGTGCCAGGTCCTTTTTAGATTTCTCATTCTGCGCTTTCGCCTCCTTCTGCTGCTTTAATAATTTTTTGATGCGCTTTTCTTTCTCCTGCATCGTTTTTGAGAGTTCTGCGGTGGCTCTTTCGTATTTTCTATTCTTTGACTCTGCATCTGCCAAGCGTTTCTCTGTCGCTGAGAGGGATTCCCCATATTCAGCATTTTCTGCTTCTACAGCTTCCAAACGTCCCTCTGCTGCCGCGAGACGTTTTGGTGTGTCATCGAGTCCATCCCGGATAACCTCAACCTCATGTTGTTTTTCCGTTCTTTTAATTTTACCAAGCACATCAGCAATGAGATACAAATTCATTCGTACGAGTTCAGAATCCAAGTCTTTTGTTCCTCTATGTTCGCAAGAATTCCTACCTTTCTTTATCAACCATAACATGCTTTGAACATTCAAATCCCTATCAAATTGCTGGGCAAAGACATTATCCCATGTCCATGAGTCACTGATGATTAGAGGAAAATAACTAAAGTCAATCGCAGAAGCAGTATCGTCAGTTGCCTCTAAGGTCCTCCAGAACTCATCTATTTTTTCACCCTTCAATGCATCTGCGATCAAATCTTCGACTTTTTCTCCCGATCGCAGAACCCGCTTTAAATGGTGAATGATGAAAGGGCGCATGGCATCTAAGTATATATCATTTGCTTCACGGAGTGCGTCTCGGTTGGGATATTTTGCTTTGCTCAAGTTCACAACCTCCATGTAAATATTTTCTTTACCATATCATTTTCCCGGTTGCTTGTCAACCAAAATGCAAGCCACAAGATATGCAAATAATATTTAGACGGGGCAAAGAATCCTCTTACCAAGTTAAACTAGTTCACCGAACATCTCCAATGCGTTGCTTATTTTAACGCAAGTTACCCTTGTGTATAGACATAGCACTCCGCTGGAGTGCGGTGGTTCGGATGCATCTTTTTCTATAGACATAGTACTCCGCTGGAGTGCCAAAGTCTGCTTTCCCCTTGAAAACACTATGTTCAAATATCCAAAATTTGTTAGTAGCAGCTTGGGTTATTTCAAGATCTATCCGAAGAACACAAGAAAAAGATAAGGAATCTTTTTCTTGTGTATTTTTCTCAAAGATGTTACTATTTTAGCAAGTAATATAGGACTATACGGTTAAAAGAGATTCCGATAGTTCCGACACTATTATTTACCCGAAACCCTCATCTGCCTGTTATCGGTATGGCAAGGAAATATTTATGCTTAACCGTCGAGACTTCCAATCCTTTCTCGTTATCCTGTTGGTTGTTATAGTTGCAGAGAGGGGTGATGCTAACTTTTGGGTGCAACAGACCGAAGTGCCAACATCCAGAAATGGGGTCGCGACTGCTGTCGTTAGCGGCAAAATTTATATCATCGGTGGGGTGCCTTATAGTAACAAGTCAGGACCAGGGTGGGCTGCACTCCCAACAGTAGAAGTTTATGATACGCAGACCGGCGTGTGGGGGAAAGCCGCGGATATCCCAACCCCACGAATCGCCGCACAGGCTGCGGTTTTTGCTGGCGACATCTATGTATTCGGTGGCTACAGTCGGGGAAAGATTCGCGGTGAGAAGGACCATAAAACTGTTGAAGTTTACAACACACGAACCAATACTTGGTCAAGAACGCGGGACATGCCAACACTTCGCCGTGGGTTTAGAGCAGCCGTTGTTGATGGGAAAATATACGTCATCGGTGGTGCAATTTTTGATAGACAACGCGACGTCAGAGTCGCTACTGACCTCGTTGAAGCCTATGATCCATTGACAGAGCGGTGGAAAAAGCACACCAGCATGCCAACAAAACGTATGTGGGTTGATACAGCAGTTGTGAACAGTAAAATTTATGCAATTGGCGGTGAAGTTTCACCTCGGCATGGCGTCCCACCTGCTGACCAGTTTTTTACAAGAATTGAAGAATACAACTCAAGAACTGACCGTTGGCAAAAACAACCTGATATGCCAATGTTGAGGTTTTCCCATTCTACTGTTGCCATCGATAAGAAAATCTATCTGATTGGCGGGTACACTCGAGACAATGGATTTAAAACCCTTACATCAATAGATGTCTATGAACCGAGCCTAAATAGATGGGGGCAATACCACCACTACCGGTGTCCAAAATCGCTCCAGCAGTCGCTGTCAATGGTGTAATTTATGTGCTTGGAGGTTTCATAAGGGGACAGAGGTTCTCGCACACCATTGAAGCGTTTGATACTGAATTTCGGGCAGTTAACCCAACAGACAAACTTTCAACACTCTGGGGCAAATTGAAAAATCCAATTAAATAGATGGGTCCAGGCGCAAGACATACACCCGAATCTGCTCCCACTTCCTTTTGGACCGATGCGTCGCAACCCGCCTTTTAAAGAGGGTTTCTTCTTTAAATCCAGCGTCAGCGATGATCCTTTCCAAATTCGCAATCGCCTTGGGTCCTGAGGCATCCGCATATCCCAACAAAACAACCCCATCCGGTTTTAAGAAAGTGGAGACCTCTCCAAAAAACCGCTTTATCGTCTCCTGTTTTTCATCGTGAATAGCGAGTTCCGCTCGGTTACGCACCCGGGCAACAACCCACGGGGCATTGAAAATAATTACATCGAATTGATGTGAAGGAAACGGGACAAAGAGATCGCCAGCGGGCATCACGTGGACAGCGTCTGAATCTGGTAGGAGGTATTGCAGGTTAAGTTTCGTCGTCGCTACGGCTTCAGGGAGCAGATCGGATGCATACAATTCAACCAGTTCCCCCAATTCCTGTCGCGCCAACAACGTCAAACACCCACTTCCACATCCGATGTCGGCAACGACAGTGGGACTGGATCGACGGATATACTGGAGTGCCTCCTGAAAGCATTCGATTGTCTCTTGTGAGCGTGGGGCAAGGACATTTTCAGAAGCGATCAGAGAAGCATCGAGCGCACGGATGGGGTAGGTATCTGTCAACGCCTGTTGAATTTGTTGGATTTTTGTGAGAGAGAGGAGGAAGGGTTTGCCTTGGTTCGCGTCCACGGGTTCGCCAGCAAGTTCCAACAGATAGGGGAGAACAGGCGCATTTTCAGCCTGTAAGATCCCATCTGCATCTGCCCAACACATCAGTCTTGCCAAGGCTTCTCTCAAAGCATCGTTTACGGATTTCCCGCGCGAAGTTCTCCGATCTCGTATTCTATCCTCACGCTGCGGGTGCTGAATCAAATCCCGTTTGTGGCGTTGGATATAATCCATCAGTGCCGTAATCTGTTCCCATTTTCCCTCCACAATCGCAACGCCGCCGTGTCGGATATGCGTGAAGATCCGATTGAGGTGTCCTAATTCCTGATGCGAGAACAGTTTGGCGCGTGCGCGCGCAAAAACTGCATTCCGGCATTCAGTGGGAACGTAAAGCTCACCGATGTTGTTAATAGAATAGAAGGAAGTCATTTTTGAGAAGATTAACAAGCGTTATACGGCTAAGAAATCTGAACAATCTCACCGGTTTTGACGGATTCTGCTTCTTTATAGCAGAGCAGGAGCGCGTCCCGCGCGCCGACACCGGACAAGGCAGTCGGTTCATCTTCCCAGTCGATCGCGTCAACAGCGTATTGAAGTTCACCGGTAAAGGCATCAATCGGGTCAACTTCTCCTAAATCGACCTGTTCGACTTCACCTTCGTCGTTTAGAAGTGTCAGTGGCACTGCTGTAGCCGCTTCACCTGCTAATGTTGAAAAGTCATAAAGGAGTGTCGCTTTTTCGAGGTAGATTTCAAACCCGTGCGAAAAAGCACGTCCACGTTGAGAAACCGCACCCGAGGAGCAACTCACGGAGAGTTCCTTATCGTTATAGATGTATTGGGTCGTCAGGTAATCGACATAGTTGCCGCTGGCGAGTTTGCCTTGTGAAAACACTGCGTCAGGGACACCGCAGAGCAGCTGAATGAAATGGGTATCGTGGATATGTAAATCAATGCCAGGACCCCCGCTCTTTTCAATATCGGCAACATCTCGTGACCAACTCGGTTTGGAAATGATCCGCTTAAAATGCGCGCCGAGGAGTTTACCGTATTTCCCCTCTTCCACCACTCGCTTCGCGTAAGCGTATTCAGCAAAGAAAGGGAGCACATGTGCGACCATTAGGAAGCAGGGACCTTCATTGGCTGCTTTCCGTTCTGCCCCAATCTTGTCCGCGAGTCCGACGAGTTCATTGGCATCGTCCATAGAGATAGAAATCGGTTTCTCGACGAGGGTATGTTTTCCTGCTTCGAGAGATGCCATACTCACGGATTTGTGCAGATGCGTCGGTAGACAAATATCGACCAGTTCAACCTCTTCATCGGCGAGAAGTTCGTCAATTTCGCTATATTTTCGGACGTTTGAGAGATCTTCCATGCCGCCTCGGGGTCCGAAATTCCCTTGAATGCCCGTCCAATCGCCAGCGAGTTTCTTTGGATCTCGTGTGCAGATAGCAACCACTTCAGCACCCGTAATCCGCTGAATGGCGTAGTAATGAATCATGCCCATAAATCCGATACCAACGATTCCGATTTTTGTCATTTCTCTACCTCTATTTCATAGAAGAAAGCACAAGTACCGCCCGTTTTGCGGGTGATGCCTGTGCCGTTAAATCTTTATGCAAGACTGCGTTTAGTGTGCGCTGGTTTTTGACTTGATACTGCCCCACGTCGTTGTGACTTTATCGAGCGGTGAAACTGCGAGGAAACCCTCGTTCATTATTTCGTTGATTTCGGCCTCGCTGAGCGCACGCCGCCAGACTGCTGCTTCGTCGATAGAGCCGTTCTCAAAGGTATAATTCGGACGGTCTTTGGAGCAGCCGATCCGTAAGTCCTGATCGTTGGTGCCTTTGAAATCAAACTTTTCGTCTTTCTCCGCGGCGACTTCGCCATCAACGTAGACTTTCATGGTCGTCCCGTCATAAGTTCCAACGACGTGATACCATGTCTTCTCATCCAATCCATGCGGCTGACTCAGGGTCGGTCTACTGTTGCCCGTTCCCAAGAACATATTAAAATTCTGACCTGAGTTGAAAGCACCGATGCCGTAGGAAGAATGCTCACCCCCGTTATGGCAGTTTTTGTCAAACCACTGCGCATCAGTTCCCCAAGAGTCCTGATTGATCCAAGCCGCCATCGTGATTTCACCCGTGATTTTCAGGTCATCGGAGGCTGGCACATTGACACAATCCGCGCCTATGCCTGTAATGCGAATCGCATCGCCGTATTTGCCCTTCACAATTTCGGTATTGGCGATGATATCTGCGTCAAGTCCGTTGCCGGAATCGTCAACAATGGTCTTACCTTTAACGGCGTCAAACGTGAAATAAAGGACGAGTCCTTCGGCGAGATCTGCCGTGGCGGATCCTACCGCTATAAACATCAACGCGCTGAGGCACATGGCGTAACCCAGTAACTTTTTCATCCTGTTTCTCCTCCTGTGAAATCTTCTTACATCAGAAATGTCAGTTTGCTTGTTGGAAGTAGTGAGAGTATATCACAGCCCCTTGAAGAATACAATATGTTTTTCGTTGGGAACACGGACAGATTCTGTGTTCACACCATGCTTAAAACGCTTCCCGCTTAATATCGCCCCATGTCGTAGCGATCTTATGCTTCGGTGAAACCGCGAGTAAGAAACGTCGCATAGCACTTCTGATTTCATCTTCACTGAGGACACGGGACCATATCGCCACTTCGTCAATAGAACCGTTTTTAAATGCGTATTGCGGTTTATTCTTCGCACAACCAATCCGCAAATCCTCGTCATTTACACCCTTAAAGTGAAACTGAAATGCAGGTGGGAGGAGACCAGGCGGGTTGACGATTTTCCCGTCGAGATAGAGTTTCACACTTTTGCTGTCGCTGGTTGCCACAATATGGTGCCACGTTTTATCCCTCATGTCACTCAGAACGATGAAGCGCATGTGTTGTTCGCCGCCTAAGACAATCCCGATTCTCGAACCATCAGCCTTCTCCCTATTGAAGACCCCCATGCCGTATAAACTATTGGCGGCACTATAACAACCTTTATCAAACCATTGAGACGTGCTTTCTATCCAGTTTTCGTGATACACCCACGCCATCATCGTGATCTCTCCACTGATTTCCAAAGCATCTGCGGACGGAATATTCACACAATCTTCAGTTTCACCAGTGATACGGATTGCCTTCCCGTATTTACCCTCGACAAACTGCGTTTTTTTGACAATCCGAGCATCCAGACCATTCCCAGATTCATCAAAGATCCGTTTACCTTTGACGTTGTCAAACGTGAAGTGAACGATAAGGTCATCGTCCAGATCTGCTGTAGCATGTCCTACTGACACAAGCACCAGAACGACGAAGAAAGGATGGTAAAATAGATGTCTCATTTTTGCCCTCTTATACGGTATGGTAAACCTGAAAAATAAACAGACCTTTACCCCGGGCTCGGTAGGTGCGGTTTCTAACCGCATCGATGCTGAATGTCTAATGAATTCTAAGGTTTACCACTGATTCTGACAATCAACATTCCAGATCACCGAGTTGACTAATTGGATGCAAGCACGGCGTTCATGAGTTCTTCCCATCTACCTTCAAATTTCTCGCCGAACTCGTTTTTTCCGCCGGTGGCGAGGGGACCCCGCAGCATGGGTTTGGTCGTATTATTATTCTCCCAGAGTTCCTTGCCGCCGAAGTCGTTATGAAGGAAATGGAGTGCTACGCCGGCGCGTTCTTTATCGGTGAGGTTCGACTTGGTGCAGTGTGCCACGCCGTAGCAGAAGAAGAGCACACCCCCTGCCTTGAGTTCGATCGGGACGGCACGTTCTTCGGGCGGATCGCATCGAATATGGTGATCGCTCAAGGGGTCGCGGTAGTGTTCGTAACTCTCCCGATGGCTCCCCGGTATGACGTGCATACAACCGTTTTCAACGTTTGCGTCGTGGATGGCGATCCACATCGCAGTGCCTCGCAAGGGGTCTGCAATTTTGAAATAGGCGTTGTCTTGATGCCAACTCGTACCGATACCGACTATAGGCGGTTTCCAGAACGCCTGATCCAGTTCCAACATGAATTCATCTCCGATAAGTTGTTGAACAACGGAGATGACCTTCGGATGAAACGGCAACGCTTTATGCAAGTCGCTGCGGTTATTGAGTGGAATCACTTGAAGATTTTGTCGTTCCCCCGCATTGTCCCGCTTGGTGCCATCTGTTTGCACAGCGCAATTGATACCCGTTCCGTTTTTGAGCTCAGTGTCGTAGATCCGTTCTAATTCCAGTCGGAGTGCCTCCGCTTCAACGGGATCGAAAAAACCTTCGATGGCAAGATACCCACTGTTTCGGAAGTGCGCGAGCTGCTTCTCACTTAATTGCATTATCGAATCACCTTTTTATTTTTCCGAGTCCGGTGCGGTTAGAAATCGCACCTACCATAACTAAGGTCAAGCCATCTCTCTGTGGAATATAATGGCACGACGTATGCATCTTTCTCTCATTGTCTTTTTGCGCACGGCACAATAATTGAATCCACCATGCCGTGTAGAATCTTTTTGTCTGCTGGACAAACTGCGGCTTGCATGCCCCCGAGCTTAACAGTGTTACCGACGACGAAATAGTATGGACGGAGCAGTGGACGACACGCCATCTCTTGCACATCGCCAGCCTCGAAATCGTAATACTGCATCCGGACCCGTTCGGCAGTGTGAAATTTCTGGAGGACGTGCGGATTTTTCTCGAAATTCTCAAGACTGTTTTCAATAACGGCTTCCCACTCCTCTGTCGGAAGATCGTGTCCGATCGCTACGCCGCGGCTCCCCCATGCGAGTTCAGAAAAGCCCGAGGGTTTAATGACCAATTCCCGTTGTTTTTGCGTCACAGGTCCGAGCTGCCGCCAATCCGTTACGGGGCTCCCGTCCACCTCTAAATTCGGAATTACAGCGTGTGGGGGTAGGGGACGCGCATCGATAATCCATGTCTCTGGAATAACCTGTTGTAGAAACGGATAGGTCTTTTTACCGAGATGGCGTTTCCAAAACGGTTGGAGCGTCGGATGATGAAAAAGCGCGAGACACAATTTTTCTTCCAAATAGGATTTTGGCGGCGGTGTCATCACAACGGTGCGTTTCTTCGCACCATAAAACATTAACTCCACTTTCGGGATATTGGGCAGATCAAACAGTTCATAGAAACGATAGAACACATCGACTTCCATCTTACCTTCTATCGTTTCGACAAGCAGCGCATCTTCGGTAAAAATTACCTCGTGTGGTTTGACGGTCCGAGTCTCCAGGCCCGCCTCACAAAGTGCTGCAGCGAGCCATACCATCTCCGCCCAATAATCTTCCGATTCGTCCGACACAACGATAGCGAGTGTAGGATCGTCCTTCTTAGCCAAGGCACGGATCATTTCGGCATATCCGTTCACCATCCCATCGCTGCCACCGATGATGCTATAGCCGAGTTGTGCGTAGAGCCGCGCTAAGCACCCTGTTCCCCCAATAAATCCCGGAATCGAGTCGAGTTCGGTAATCGCCATACCGTCACCGGTAGGGAGAATGTCGGGACGTAGCACACCGGGGAGTTGACTCTTAAAGCGGTTCATCCGCCCATACTGGATAACGGGTTCCGGTTTGCCGAGTTCCAAGTACTCAGCGACCCAGCCGGGTTGAATACCCCGCACGCTTTGGGAATAGAGTAGATTGCAGGCGCGATAGAAATTTAAAAGATGCGTTCCGAGTTCCTCAAACCATCTCACATCCGATTCAGAAATCCAGAACGGTTCCGGGGAGATACGCCAAGACGTGTTGCAATCAGGATGGACTTCCCGTTTTTCTGATTCAAAGAGTTTCGCCTTCGGAATTTCGTCGTTAATAAATAGGCATTTCTGTTTAGCATCCAATTTTTAATTATTCCTTTATGCGAGGAAGACCTGCTTAACGAAGTCGATCTTCTTCTGTTCAGCGATGGTTTTCAAGACATGCCGGGGCACAGGACTATCCACATTGATAAGCGTCACGGCAATTTCTCCTAAACGCGAACGTCCGACAGTCATATCCGCGATGTTGATACCGTGCTCCCCGAGAATCGTTCCCATTAATCCTATCATTCCGGGCTGGTCGCTGTTATAGATGAGGAGGATATAACCGGTTGGCCTCACGTTTATATGAAGTTGATCTATTCGGACGATGCGGATGTCTTTTTTTCCGAAAGCCGTTCCCTCGATGACCGCTTCGCCTTTATCGGTTGTGACTGTTATCGCGATGGAGTTGGCAAAATCCGCCTCCGTCTCGCTTTTCGTTTCTGTAACGGCAATACCGCGTTGCTTCACCAGAAAAGGCGCGTTTACATAGTTAACGTCTCTGAGTACCGGTGCCAAAAGTCCTTTCTGCAAAGCAACGGTCACGGGTGTAATATCCTCCTGTTGGAAAAGGGTACCACTATAATGGATTTTGATCGCCGATATTCGTCCCTCAACAATCTGCGTATGAAAACTGCCAATCTTTTCAGCAAGCTCCAAATAGGGACCTAAAATATCAAGCGCTCGTGGGTCAATCTTGGGTTGATTCACAGGATTCGCAACCGGCAGTCCACGGAGCGCGTTGATTATCTGCTGTGCCACCTCAACAGCGACATGCTCTTGTGCCTCAGATGTCGACGCGCCAAGGTGGGGAACGGCAAGGAAATTCTCTAAATCCAATAGAGGTGTATCGGTTGCGGGTTCGTCTTCAAAAACATCCAGCGCAGCACCAGCCAACTCGCCTGTCTTCAGGGCACGGTAAAGCGCGTCTTCATCGATGATACCCCCGCGCGCGCAGTTAATCAAGCGACCACTCGGTTTCATCAACGCAAACTCTGACGCACCAATACTATGATAGGTTTCGGCACTCAGATGTGTATGAACGGAAATATAATCCGACTCCCGAAACAGCGTTTCTCGATCCACAAGCCGAATGCCCATTCTTTCCGCTGCGTTCGCTGAAATATAGGGATCATAAGCGATGACGTGCATCTCGAAGGCTTGCGCTCGGTACGCGACTTCCCTTCCAATCCTACCGAGTCCAACAGTTCCGAAAATCTTCCCGTACAACTCAACCCCAATGAAATCGTTCCGGTGCCAACTCCTGTTTTTCAGCGAAATCCCAGCAGGCACAATGTTGCGTGCCAGTGCCAAGAGCATTGCGATTGTATGTTCCGCCGCCGCGATTGTATTCCCCGTTGGTGTGTTGACGACTAAAATACCGTTTCGCGTTGCGGCTTGCACATCAATATTGTCCACGCCGACCCCAGCGCGCCCGATGACCTTTAATTGGCGCGCGTTGTCAATCACATCCGCAGTTACCTTCGTCGCGCTTCTGATAAGCAGGGCATGGTAGTCAGCAATCCGGTCCAGCAGTTCTTCATGAGAGAGATTGAGGTCAACATCTACCTCAAAATCACCGCTCTCTGCTAAAACATCTAAACCTCGCTCGGACAGCAGGTCGCTGACCAGCACCTTGTTCATAAACCTAAAATCCTCCACCCGTATCGCGTTAAAACGGCTATTTGCACCCTTCCATCTGTAGAGTATCCTTAAATTATAGCATGTCCGAAACTCCCTGTCAACAACATTTTGCTTTACGACAACTCAATACTATTGGACATATTTTTTCTTCTGTGGTAGTATATATGCCAACATCCATCGTGCATTCGCACAAGGCACGAATTACGAAAAACATGGAGGCATGAATATGTTAGGCCTGGGTCCGTGGGAATTATTGATTGTATTGGCTGTCGTGTTACTCATATTTGGCGGAAAACGTCTCCCCGAATTGGCGCGAGGCCTCGGTAAGAGCGTTACGAACTTTAAAGCGGGACTCAATGAAGAACAGTCAGAGGAAACCGAAACCACAACACGAGCACAACAAGAGAACGGAGGACCGCCAAAAGAGAAAACTGGATAGAGAAGCACCGGATCTCCGCTGGGTTCATCCCGACTTGTAAGTGTATACGCCGCTCGTGACTTCTATACTCTTCTTAACTGACAACCGATAACTGATAACTGAAAACTAACTAATGAAAGATAAATTACCCGATTTTCTTCAGAATGTAATTGACGAATACCCCGATGTTTGGAAAGCGTATCAGGCACTGGGTGAGGCGTGTGGGACCGCCGGTCCGCTTGAGCCGAAAACCGTGAGGCTTGTTAAACTCGCATTAGCGATAGGCGCGAAGTCTGAAGGCGCAGTCCACTCCCATACACGGCGTGCCCTTCGAGAAGGCATTACGCCAGAGGAGTTGCAACAGGTGGCACTGCTCGCCGTGACCTCTATCGGCTGGTCTTCGAGTATGGCGGCATTGTCTTGGATTCAAGATGTTGTGGATAAGCAGTCGTAATTTAAAGGTTTTTTATCTATGAAACCTGCGTTATTACGCCGCAAGGTAAAATTAAAAACTTTAATCCTCGCGGCTATCCTCTTATGCCTCACGCCATCTCTTAGCAGAACCGAAACGACAGCAGCGTTTCAGCAAGGCGTTGAATATGTCAAACTTCGGCTCTATCCGCAAGCAGTGGATACCTTTAAATCGATCCTATCCCGCGATCCGACAGATGTGAACGCGCTTTTCCAACTCGCAAATGTCTATAAATTGCAAGATGAACTGGAATTAGCGATTCAGACATTTAACACCCTTTTGACGCAGCTCGCAAGCCGAAACTTCACAATTACGGATTCAAAAAACGCGCTGACAATAGAACGGATGCATGGATTAACGCACCTCGCGTTGTCTGAAATCTATTGCAAGCAGAGCAAATTAGACACCGCCGAGCAGCACGCCAAAGAAGCCGTACAGCGATGTCCGACGGATGCGGATACGCATTATCGTCTCGGTTACATTTACACACATCAAGCGAAATTTGATGCCGCACTCACTTCCTTTCAAGACACCCTCGCACACAACCCTGATTTCGCCGAAGTTTACGAATGGCTCGGTTTGATCGCGCTCATGCAGCAAAAACCACAGCAAGCCGTGGAGCATTATCGGCAGGCAATCAAAAGAAAGCCTTATGTTCAGAGTGCGTATTACAACCTCGCAAAGGCGTATCGACTCCTCGGTGATACGGCAGCAGCGACGGAACAACTGAAACTCTTCCAGCAGATGAAAACTTACTACGATCGGACCTACGCCATTGAAGGTGCTTTGGCAGAAGACCCACTCAACACGGCACTTCGACTCGAATTGGCGGAAGTCCATCTGACATACAAACACATCTCTGCCGCAATTACGACCTATCAAAGCCTGATTCGGCTGAATCCAGCGTCGGTGACGGGATACGATAAACTGGGACGCCTCTACATGGACCTCAACATGCCCCAGCGTGCCATCCCGTTCTTCCTGAAAGTCATTGAACACAACCCAAACGCTGTGGAGGCGCATGTCCGATTGGGATGGCTCTATACCACACTGAAGGCGTTTGACAAGGCAGAATTACATCTGCAAACCGCCATAGAGAAGATGCCTGGACTCACCTTGGCATATCACGGGTTAGCCGAAATTTACACGAAACAGGGACATCTTCAGAAAGCGATAGATGTCTACCGACACATCACAGAAATCGCGCCTGACGATGACGACGCTCGGAAGGCATTACAAAACTTAGAACACTTGAAAAAGCGCTTTTAATTATTCCTTATGTCGAAAACCGACTTGAAAGGGATCCCATCCCTCTATCGCCTTTTCGTATTCGCACTTATCGGTTTCCAATACTGCACACTCGCGTTTGCAGAACCGATTTTCGTCGATGTCACGGAAGCGGCGGGCATCACCTTTCTCCATACCGACGGCAGAAGCGGCTTGAGACTCTTCAACGAATTCCTCGGATCCGGTGGTGGATTTTTTGATTACGATGGAGATGGCGATCTCGACCTCTACCTCATCAACGGCGCGGTTCAGACGGGGAACGCACAAGACCACCCCCCCCATAACGTCCTCTACCGAAACAATGGCGATAATACCTTCACGGATGTCACCGACGCAGCGGGTGTAGGAAGTCGTGCCTACGGGACAGGTGCCGCTGTCGGTGATTACGATAACGATGGCGATATAGATTTATACGTCGCCAACTTCGGTGAAGATCAACTCTATCGGAACAATGGCGACGGAACCTTCACAGATGTGACAACACACGCCCGAGTTGGCAATGCAAACTGGGGCACCAGTTGCGCGTTTGCGGATGTAGATAACGATGGGCATTTGGACCTCTATGTAGCGAACTACGCCGCGTATACACCAGAGAACGACATTCGGTGTGAAGAACGCGGGGTTCACGTTTATTGCGGTCCGCAAGCGTATCCACCCGTTCACGATACCTTCTACAAGAATAACGGAGACGGCACTTTCACCGATGCATCGGCTTTGTTCCATTCCGCCGACCTAATTCCCCAGCACGGGTTAGGTGTAGCGTTCGCCGATTATGATGTCGATGGCGACACCGACCTCTACGTCGCGAACGATCAGGATCCGAACTTTCTGTTTCAAAACAACGGAAGCGACAATTTTTTGCCCAATTTTTCGGAAGTTGCATTAATTTCAGGCGTGTGCTATAATGATATGGGTAAAGAAGAAGCCGGGATGGGTACCGATTTCGGGGACTACGACAACGACGGGTGGCTCGATCTCACCGTCAGCAACTACCAGACCGAAACCAATACCGTTTATCATAATCATGACGGCACCTTTTTTACTGACAATACCATTACATCAGGTATCGCAGAAGTAACACACGGCTATCTGGGCTGGGGCATCAAGTTTTTTGATTACGATAATGACGGATACCAAGACATCTTTGTCGCCAATGGGCACTTGATGGATAACATCACCTTACTTGAGAAGCACGTAACCTATCCCCAAAGGAATCTGTTGTTCAGGAATTTAGGCGATGGCAGATTCGCCAATGTCATGTCAGAGATGGATGGCTTGGCACTGGAAAAAGTCAGCCGCGGTGCTGCTATCGGTGATTACGACAACGATGGCGACCTTGATATCCTTGTCACCAATTGTAACCAACGACCAGATCTGCTCCAAAACGCAATCGGGAATCGAAACAATTGGATACAGATTCAGATCGTCGGACAGAAAAGCAACCGCTCTGGGATTGGCACAAAGATTAAAGTCGTCACGGGAACACACGTCCAACATTGGGAAGTCCAGAGTGGCGGGAGTTATCTCTCTTTCCACGACCTGCGTGCCCATTTCGGCGTTGGTAAAGCGGAACAGATTGATCTCCTTGAAATTCGCTGGCTTAATGGACACACTGACCGAGGGACGCACCTCCCTGTCAACCGAAGGTTTATTGCAGTTGAAGGGAATGGGATTGTTCCGATACCTTAGCCAATTCTAAAAAAATGCCTGCTTAAGGCGGGTCTCTATGGAGGAAAAATGAAAACCCTATTGATAATGCTAACACTTGTCGCGTTTACGGCATCTTTCGCCTACGCGTTGAACGAACCGGAGGATTCAATGATCCTCTACTTCTCTTTCGATGAGATTGATGGAAAAAACGCCATCGACCATTCACTCTATGAGAACCATGGCGAATTGGTTGGCGCACCGAAACTTGTTGAAGGCAAATTCGGCAAAGCCTTGGAACTTAACGGTAAAACCGACTGGGTTGTAGTGCCACACGATGAAATTCTCACCGTTGATGAAGATGTCACGGTCATGGCTTGGATCAATACCGAACGCCATCAGGGTCCCAACGGTCAAAGGTGGCAAGGCATCGTTGCGAAAAGCAATAATCCACGTTCTTACAGTTTCTACACCGAATTCCCGAGTGAATGTTTGCACCTGAGTGTCGGTGGCGGAAGCGTTTGCAACAAAAAGGTTCCCCTTAATGAATGGGTCCACGTTGTCGCACAGGTCGCTGATGGCTCGGTACACAAGTATTGGGTGAACGGTGAAGCGGCTGGTGAATTCCCTGGCAAAGGCGCGCCGCCCGGCAAAGCCGATCAAGCCGATGTGCTTGTAGGGAGAACACACGAAGGTCAACGCGAATTTCTTGGACTCATTGACGAGGTCCGTATTTGGAACCGTGCCCTCGATGAGGACGAGGTTATTGACCAGATGGAGAAGGGTTATTTCGAGCTTTTTGCCGTTGATCCGCGCCAAAAACTCGCTACAACCTGGGGACACCTGAAGGTCTCACAGCGATAAAATCTGTCCGAGTGCGCGCTTCTGGATTGCAACTTCAATTCTTAGCGCGCTACAAACAAACAATAGGAGAACATATAACGTCATGAATGGAAAATTTATCGCATCCGCGAACATAGAACGAGACGAACTCGACTGGGGAACAATCGGTTGGCTCAGTCGTCCAGAAAGCACAGGGGCGAAAGACATTGTCGCCATGGAAGTCAGCCTCTCCCCCGGATATGGACACGATTTCCATAAACACCCAGACCAAGAAGAGGTTATCTACGTCATAGAAGGCAGCGTCGAACAATGGCTTGAGGATAAGAAGCAGACACTCAACGCAGGGGATTCTGTATTTATCCCAGCGGACATGGTCCACGCTTCTTTTAACGTCTCTTCTGCGTCAGCGAAATTATTTGTTACCCTCAGCCCCAGTAAAGGCGCAGAGGGGTATCAACTCATCGATGTTTACGATCAAGCACCGTGGAATACGCTCCGCTCGTAATAGTTAAAAAATGATTGGAACGCCAGTCCCTGAAACATCAATGTCAATTCGCGAGCGGATGCGTGAGTTCTACGAAACATCCGAGACCTATAAAGGGCTTCTATCTGCCCACGATGAAACCTATCTCCGACACTACGTAGAGCTGGTGACCCGTTACGCATCGCCCCGTTCCAAAATTCTTGACCTTGGATGTGGGAACGGCATCTCAGCGCGGCTGCTCAATCAGGCGGATTTTGATGTCATCGGCACCGACATCTCTCCGCTTTTTCTCGAAGAGGCGCGAGCCTGGGAAAATCCGAAACTTCGCTATCGGGTGTGCGATGTGATGGAACTCCCTTTTGAAAGCGATTCCTTTGATGTTATCTGTTCAAACGAATTGGTTGAACATCTACCTGACGTAGAAACGGCGTTAACCGAAATGATGCGCGTTGTATGCAGGGGCGGGAGAATTGTGATCTCGGGACCGAATCTCTGTTCACCCTTAATCCCGTTCCTTGATTGGTTGAACCTGATGTCTGGCAAACCCGGCAGACCCGTTTGGGGTGAAACGAAACGACAAGCGTTGCAGCAGTTTACACGCAACTGCAGGCTCTATGTCCAGAAGCGGTTCTTGACACCTCCGACAGTGGCACCGAACTTCATTTACCGTGAACCCGATTTACAGGCGGATGCCATCGGTGGAGATGCAGACAGTGCCTATTATGCCAGCCCTATTGATCTCGCCCAATTTTTTCGGTCGCACGGGTGCACGATCGTCAAGAAAGCCGTTGGCTTCGGGATAAAAGGTAGAATTATCGCAGGTGCGTTTCCGTACCTGAGTCCTTATATCACCATGGTCGTCGAAAAATGAACATTCGTCCAGACGATTTTGTCTTAGAGATAGGGAGCGGTCACAATCCGAAAGCACGTTCGGATGTCTTATGTGATAAATTTATAGCGGATGACGAACAGCGCGGCGGTGTCATCGTCGCCGACCGCCCGATTGTGGAGGCGGATGGGCAGTTTCTGCCGTTCGCGGATCGGGCATTTGACTATGTTATCTGCGCACATGTATTGGAACACGTCGAAGACCCCGCACAACTCATTGCCGAATTAGAGCGCGTCGCACGCCGTGGCTATATTGAAACGCCCTCTGAAATAGGAGAACGCATTTACGGGTGGCACTACCACAATTGGGTCGTCAACTTAGTCGAGGGTCGTCTGATGCTACGGAGGAATGAAAGGGATCCCCAGTTCGGGCAACTCTTCCATAGGTTAGCAAGGACAGACAAACACTGGAAACGGTTTCATCTTACGCATCATAACCTCTTCCTGGTCCAGTATGAATGGAAGGATAAAATCGACTACGAGATACTCCCGGATCAGGAACCGGCGTTGAATTTAGAATGCCCAGATACCCTTGAGAGGCTCATCGCGTCAGGCAATGGCACTTCGGAGCAACGTGAATGGCTGCTCCTTCTTAAAAGCGTAATCCCGCGGCGTATCGTCTCTCAGGCAAAATCACTGTTGGTAAGGAGCAAAAACCGTCAGACAAAAACGTTGCACGAGATCCTCGTCTGTCCGCAGTGTAAAGGTGAAATTACATGGGAAGAACAACGGCTCCACTGCAAGGCGTGTGAACGGTACTATCCAATTATTGACGGAATTCCGAGATTCACTTTTTAATTTTTCGCAAGGCGTTAGTTAAATGAAGTGATTGGTTTGTTGACGTTCACAGATAAACCAAAAACCGTAGTTCGTAACGAAGTGGAGAACGGACTTAAGGAAGGAACGTCAAAGTTTCAAACGTCCGTCGTTTCTCCGCAAGGAAAATTAAAAAAATGAATGTCGTCCCGAAAGACTTTATCCGCGTGATGCCGAACGCACTGCGGAGCTTCATCAGTACCGCTTTTCAGAAGGCAGGAACCTCGGAAACGGATGCAGCACATATAGCTGACCTACTCGTTCTCACCGATCTGCGCGGCGTATTCAGTCACGGCACATGGCAAACCCCCGGATACGTCGGGATGATGCTTGACGGCAAAGTAAACCCGCGTCCAAACGTCCGTTGCATCGATGAATCCCCGACGACGGCAATCTATGACGGCGATGGCGGTATGGGACATTTTGCGGCGTATCATGCAGCAAAGGCAGCCGTCAAAAAAGCCAAAGAGATGGGATTGGGTGCCGCAACGAGTCGGAACCACTTCCATTTCGGGAGTGCTGGCAAGTATTCACGACTCGCACTGGAAGCGGATTGCGCCGGGTTTGCGGTCTCCTGCCACCGTTTTCGGCACAGTCCTGACGCTCCGATTGCCACCGCAACGGGGGCATCGCCGATGAGTTTCGCGATTCCCGCGGGTGACCAGCCGCCTATCGTTGTTGATATGGCAACCGGTATTGATGCCAAACTGCCCTTGGAAGAGGCATTTGAACAGAGTCCTGCGGCGTTCTTCAAGATGTTGGGCTTGAGTCATGTAAGTCATGCACTCGGTGGATTTATGGCGGGCATCTGGCTATTCGATAAACCTCCAGATCCGCCAACAATCTGGGAGGGTGCCAATCAAGGGGCATTCATTGCCGCGATTGACATTTCCCGGTTCCGACCGATTGACGAGTATAAATCAGAGATCGATCAACACATCCACGAGGCACGACAGATGCAACCCGCGCTGGGGTATGAACGTTCGGATCTGCCCGGTGGTTTAGAATGGGAGCGCGAGCGGGAATGGGCTGAAATTGGTATCCCGATTGGCGAGGCACATCAAGAACATTTGAAAACAGTTGCCGAACGCGTTGGCATTCCGCTTCCATTCTAATATAGTTCGCCTGCTACACAGGAAACCTTCAGTTGTCGGTTGTCAGTTAAAGAGGGAGTTTGTGCCGGACAAAGCACAGGGAAAATGCGCAAGTCCTATGGTAACCGATAACCGACAACTATCCAATCAGTTAACGCTTAGCACAAAATTTTAAAAATTATGAATACGAATACAAACAACACAGAAGATCGAAATATTGTGATTATTGGCGGTGGCACCGCCGGGTTTGCCGCGGGGGTTTATACGTCTCGTGCAATGCTTGAACCTATCCTGATTACAGGAGAGGCACTCGGCGGACAACTCTCTTTGACGCTTGACTTGGAAAACTATCCCGGTTTCTTCGGCAACGAGGCGGGGGTTTTCATACAAGGCATGCAGGAACAGGCAGAGCGGTTCGGCACCGAAGTTAAATTCGACACCGTAACAGCGGTAGACTTTTCGCAACACCCGTTTGCCATCACCACCTACGAGAAAGAATACCGTGCGAAATCTGTGATCATAGCGACAGGGGCATCGCCACGCACACTTGATATTCCCGGCGAAGAGGAATACGGCGGACGCGGTGTCTCCTACTGTGCGACGTGTGATGGGTTCTTCTTCCAAGATCAGCGACTGATTGTCGTTGGTGGGGGGGACGCTGCGTTGGAGGAAGGCATCTTCCTAACCAAATATGCTTCCGAAGTATATATCGTCCATCGCCGCGATCAGCTCCGTGCGAGCCAGATTATGCAGGAACGCGCCTTCAAAAACGATAAAATCAAGTTTATCTGGGATACGGTGGTCGAAGAAATCAAGGGTGACGCAGAACAAGTGACGGGTGCCACCCTCAAAAACGTTAAAACCGGTGAGACGCAACCCTTCCCGATCAACGGTGTATTTATTTTTATAGGACATATTCCGAACACAGAACTCTTCACAGATGTCATAAATATGGATGAGCAAGGGTACATCATTGTCGACGAGATGCAGCGCACGAACGTAAACGGTGTCTACGCCGCGGGCGATGTGCATGACCATGTCTTCCGCCAAGCGATTACCGCTGCAGGAGCCGGTGCCGCAGCTGCGATCGCCGCTGAAAAGTTCGTCGCAGAATTAGAGAACCGCGCCTATCCCGGAAATTAATCGCAATCCCTGATTGCGGGATGTATAGGAGCAATTTGTGCCAATAAAAAGACTCGCACTCGGTTTAGATTCAAGCACGCAAAGCTTATCCGCTGTCGTCATTGATATAGACACCGCCGAAAAATGCTTTGAGCATTCGCTTGACTATCGCGCCGATGCACGCCTCAATCACTTCGGTATTGGAGAAGACTACATCTTACCGCCGAGAGAGGAAGGCGAAGCCGAACAGCCGCCGTTGATGTATCTCGCCTCACTTGACGTGCTATTTGCTGACATGCGCGAGGCGGGCATTCCACTTGAGAACATCCGCCTCATCAACACGTCAGGACAACAACACGGACACGTCTATCTGAACCGAGATGCCGACGCACTGCTGGCGCAACTCACACGTCCGGACGCGGTGACCTCGTCCCTACAAATCCTACTAAAAGATGCGTTTGCGTATCCCAACGCCCCCATCTGGATGACCGCGAACACGACCGCACAAACGGAGGCTGTCCGAAACGGGGTCGGTGGAAAAGCAAAGATGATTGACCTTTCCGGTTCGGATGCGCCGCTCCGCTTCACAGGTGCCGTTGTACGCCGTGTCGGAGAACAGTTCCCTGAATGTTACACCGCGACAGCAAAAGTCCAATTGATTAGCAGTTTTATCCCCGCAGTGCTGACCGGTAACGCCGATGTGCCTATTGATTATGGAAACGGATGTGGGATGTCGCTCATGAACTACCGAGGCAAGGTGTGGGACCCCGCCCTATTGGCGGCAACAGCGGAAGGCTTACCGGGGGGTGTGGAAAAACTCCCATCCAAATTGCCCGCACTCGCACGTCCAGATTCCATCGTGGGCAGTCTCGCGGCGTATTACGTAGAGAAGTATGGCTTCGATGGTGGTTGCGCCGTGATCGCTGGTTCTGGCGACAATCCGCAGTCGAAGGTCCCCGTTGCCGGAGATTTGCTGAGTCTCGGAACCAGTTTCGTCAACATGGTGTCAACCGACGGAGATACACTCGATCCAGAGGGATTCGCCAACGCCATGTATGACGGCATTAACCGCCCCTTTATGTTTGGATGTCGCACAAACGGTGCCATGGTATGGGATGCCGTGAGGAGTCAATACGGCTTATCGAAAGAGGAATACGCGCCTGCCGAGGCAGCGTTACAGACCGTTGCCCCCGGAGAGTTCATGACATTTTGGCAACCCAAGACGGAGTCCTTCCCTGTCTCTGGTGCGTTTGAACGCATCCGCGCCACCGCACAATCCACATTGGCAGAGGACTATACGGGTATTATTGAAACGAGCCTCGCCGCGGTTTATATTTACTCCGCCGTCTTCACGAAGCAGACACAGGATCCCTTGTTTGTAACGGGCGGAGCAACAGAGAGTCCTGAAATCATGCGGCGTGTCGCAGGAATCTGGAACAGACCAACGCTCCCCGTAGAGACAGGGGGGGCTGCACTCGGTGCGGCTGTTGCAGGCGTCAAGGCCCTTTTTGATGCAGCTGGCAAGTCAAAACTTGCTATTGAGAAGGGTGATGCAGATGCGGATATGGAGGCAGGATCCTTTGATGTTGAGGCGTTTAGTGCTGCGGTCTTAAAGCGTGGTGAATCAATCCAGCCGAACCTCGCAGACGTTGCTGCCTATCATGGTGAAGGGAAATACCTCCAGCAATTTCGGGAAAAATACGAAAAAATCATAGCAGAGTACCCAATATAGGATAGGACTTACGCACTCCCCCGGTAGGTGCGGTTTCTAACCGCACCGATAGGAACAAAGAATGGAAGGAAGGGAAAGATGGACAATTCCCTGACGCACTTTGACGAAAAAGGCAACACGCGAATGGTGAATGTCGGTGGCAAAGATGAGACACTCCGTATCGCCATCGCTCGTGGGCATATTACTGCCCGTCCTGAAACACTCCGTCTCATCGCTGAACAGGGCATGAAAAAAGGCGATGTTTTAGAGGTCGCACGGCTTGCGGGGATCATGGCGGCAAAACGCACGGGTGAATTGATTCCACTGTGTCACCCCCTTGCCTTAACCTCAATTCGCGTTGAACTCGCTATCGCAGATGACGCATCACAGGTCGAAATTGAAGCGGAAGTTCAGACCGTGGGACGCACCGGCGTAGAAATGGAAGCACTCACCGCCGTGTCAGTCGCTGCCTTGACCGTTTATGACATGTGTAAGGCAGTAGATAAAGAGATGGTTATTGGTGAAGTAAGGCTTATGAAAAAAACAGGCGGCAAGAGTGGTGATTTTACAAAGGAAACGGTTGCAGGTTCTAATATGTAACTCTCCCTAACAAGGTATATACCCATGAAGAAAAAAATGCTTCAGATACGCATCATAATCCTTGCACTTTGTCTACTTTCTACGACCGCCTTTGCCGCGGATCACGTCCTGATTATCGGTGGGGTCGCCGGTGAAAAATCCTTTTACGACGCGTTCTGGGGTGCCACCTCTCGGTTCCATCAGTTGCTCACCAACGAATACGGCTACGTCCCCGATCAGATTACCTTTCTCTTTGAAGACATAGGCGATACAAATCAAAGCGGGCAAGGCGGATTAGAACTGGTTGACGCAGAATCAAATCGCGAACAGGTTTTAGCTGCATTCAATCAGCTCGCTAAGACTGTGCAACCCTCGGATCGGTTTCTGCTGTTTATGTTGGGGCATGCATCCCGGACGGGTAGAGGGAGTGCGAAGTTTAATCTGCGAGGTCGGGACATTACTGAAGTAGAATATGTGGGGCTTATTAACGGTATTCCTGCTGAGACTCAGGTTCTCATCTTCGGCTTCCCGTATAGTGGACGCCTTGTGCCGCAACTGAGCGTGCCGGGACGCATAATTCTCACCTCAAGTTCACCAAACGAGGGTTATTCACTACAAGCAGGATTCGGCGATGTCTTTGTTGATGCCTTCTCTACAGCAGATAACGATATAAACACCGATGGAGACATCTCACTCTTAGAAGCGTTCCTCTCGCTGCAGACGCGGACGAAGGAATGGTATGAAGACCGCGGAACGGTTCAGTCTGAACATCCGCATCTTGATGATAACGGCGATGGAAACGCCACTCGAAACCTAACGATTGCCTCTGAGACCGAGGATGTAGACGGGACAGATGAGGGTGCCCTCGCCACAAAAACGTTCTTAGGGACCCGTCAAACGGCGCTGCCGAGCACACCATCGCCACCTGAACCCGATGAAGTCTTTGCCGATGTAACACCTACGGGATCTCCCGAAGAGCGTGAACACGAGAATCCGGAGACTTCGACTGCGATTCACAACGCTGAGAATCGTCCATCAACACTGCCTTACGACTATATCAGCGAGGCGGACGAGAACGTCATCCAAGACGCCATTGATACAGCCCCCTCTGAAAAGGACTATCCAGAAGACGGTGCTGTTGTTCTGTGGGAAAGTGTTGATGTAGACATTGATGAAAAGAGTCGTTATATCTACTCCACACGGCGCGTCGTCAAAATCTTCAATGAAGACGGTGCAGATCTCGGCGAAATTAGCATCCCTTATATGCGTGGCAAAGACGATGTCACGATCCATCATGCCCGAACCTTTACACCTGATGGTAGAATTGTTGCGTTGGATTTGAATGATGTGGTAACGAATATCCCACCGCCGAGTGCTGTGGACGCAGGTTTATACGTCGATGCACGCTTGATGTATTTCACACTCCCAGAAATCTCCGATGGCTGTATCATAGACTATGCCTATTCCACGAACAATCTTGGGCATGTCATGCGGGGTGAGTTTTGGCGTAAGGTCTATTTTCAAGGCTCACAACCCGTGCAATATTATCGGTTCACCGTCCATATCCCGAAGAAAAAGCAACTCTATTATCAGATTTCAGGCGCGCCGGCTGTGGAAGCACAACGGACGCAGCGGTCCAGTAATCATCAATTAAAAACTGTTCTTAATATTGAACCCACAATTACCGAGAATAACTATATCCGCACTTATACCTTTGAAGTGCAAGATGTCCCTCCTTTGAAAGAGGAATACTTGATGCCTGCGCCTCAGGATCTCGCCTATAGCATTAGTATCTCTTCAATTGATTCTTGGGATAAATTGGTGACGTGGTATGCAACGCTCATTCGGGAGCAGGATACCATTACACCAGAAATTACGAAAAAGACCGAGCAAATCCTCAGGGGTGCCTGGTCCCGAAAGGAAAAAGTAAAACGACTTTATGAATACGTCGCCACGAATATCCAGTATCTCGGCTATGAGCTCGGTATCTGGGCAATTAAGCCGTATCCAGCGGACTTCGTTCTGAAAGTCGGGAAAGGGGACTGTAAGGACAAAACGACGCTCCTCTCTACGATGCTTGCATCCGTGGGTATTCATTCCTATCCTGTTCTCATTTCCGCCGGCGATACGCGCGGCGTTAACGCCCATCTCCCAGACGGAGGTTCTGAGGTCGAGGCAGTCCCTTCACTCGCCTATTTCAATCACATGATCCTTGCTGTTGACAGCGGAAACCGAGATGATGAATTCATCTGGCTCGATCCGACAGCAGAGACGTGCGCTTTTGGGGATTTCCCTGCCGGCGACCAAGACAGGTGGGCACTGATTATCAACCCTCGCTTTCTAACCGAGAGTCGTCAGTCTTCGGAAACCGATAATCCACCGCCGACTTCCAAGCGTCATTCAATGGAAAATAGGCTCTATCTCTTTCAGAAGAGTCCTTCTATCGATGCGACATCGAATCTGAAGCGTGTGCACACCCGCGTCGCGGTGAAAAAGGATATGAGCGTCTCTGTGCGTCAAGCGTTGACGGTAACAGGGATTTTTAACATGAAACTTCGAAGTCAACTCGCACACCTGCAGACTTCCGAGGAAAAAGCGGAGTTCTTCCATAAAGCGTTGGAATTGGACGAACGTGCCAAAGTGACGGAGGTCGAAGTCTCAGGGCTTTCAAAGTTGGAGGGTGAATTGAAGGTTGAAGTGACATGGACATGTCAAGAGTATTTGTACGCGATTGGCAGTCAATTTGTCCTGGAATTACCGATCGTCAAGCACCCTTATGCCGAGCTATTGAGTGAGGAACACCGGATGTATCCCGCCGTTATTGGTAAAGCCTTAACGCTTGAGGACAAGATCAGCGTCAGCACGGATGCCCCCTTTCGGATTGATACCGTTCCTGAGGAGCAGACGCTGAAGACCGAGGTCGCAGAGATACAGATTCGCTATTCGCATTCCAAGCGGAAAGCCGAGATGCATCAGACGATCCGTTTCTTGGCACCGAGGGTCACACCCGAGGACATTTACCATCTCAAAGATGTCGTCAGAATCGCCTCAAATCGAGGACCAAAGCGATTCATATTGACGCAGTAACTGTCGGCTTTTAGCTATCAGCCATTAATTGTTTTGAAAATTTACCGCACAGATTTCCACACCCAGTTGGAATTGATCGAGAACCTGCGCGTAATGTAATGGAGCGCAGCCCAGGAGGCCATAATTTAAAAAATGCCAGCAACAGAAGAAGTTCAAGCAATAGAAGAGTTGATGAAAAGCCAAGAGTTGATTTTAGGGCAACTCAAAAAAGTAATCGTTGGGCAAGAGGATGTTATCAATCAGATGTTGATGGCACTTTTCGCCGGAGGGCACTGCTTGTTAGAGGGGGTCCCAGGGCTTGCCAAAACCCTCATGATTCGGACATTGGCACAAATTCTCAACCTTAAATTTAAGCGGATCCAGTTCACGCCTGATCTCATGCCAGCCGACATCACGGGAACCGATGTCCTCGAAGAAGACCGCACGACCGGGCATCGCACGATCCGATTTATTCAGGGACCGATTTTCGCCAATATTCTCCTCGCCGATGAGATCAATCGGACACCCCCGAAGACACAAGCCGCACTTTTAGAAGCGATGCAGGAGTATCACGTTACCGCCGGAGGTACCGAATTCGCATTGGAACAGCCTTTCTTTGTACTCGCTACACAGAACCCGATTGAGCAAGAAGGCACATATCCACTTCCAGAAGCGCAGTTAGATCGGTTCATGTTCAAAATCGTCATAGATTATCCGACAGAGGCAGAGGAGACGGACATCGTTTCAGCAACGACCGGTGCAGAGATACCTGAACTCGACACCCTACTGTCTGGGCACGTTATCGTAGCACTCCATGATATTGTGAGACGGGTGCCTGCCGCCGAGAACGTTGTGCAATACGCTGTGAGAATTGCGCGCGCAACCCGTCCGAAAGAGGAAGATGCCCCTGATTTCATCCAGCAATGGGTCCGATGGGGCGCGGGCCCCCGTGCCGGACAGTATCTCATCTTAGGGGCAAAAGCCCGCGCGATTCTACGAGGTCGTTACAACGCTTCTTGTGAAGACGTGAGATCTGTCGCACCTGCGGTTCTACGCCATCGCATCTTAACCAATTTCCACGCCGAAGCCGAAGGTGTTGACTCCGACACCGTCATCCAACGTCTACTCGACACAGTGCAGGAACCCGCTGCAAGGTTGTAGATGCCATCAGAAAAAATTTCGGTCATCATTCCAGTCCTCAATGAGGAAAACGCCATTGCCAACGTCATCACCGATATCCCAAAGACCGTGCGGAGCCTTGACGGAAAAACTGACGCAACAGTCCAGGAAATCATCGTCGTTGACAACGGCTGCACTGATAACACCGCCGCAATCGCACACCAAAACGGTGCCAGGGTTATCGCTGAACCCCGACGCGGATATGGATTCGCCTGTCTCGCCGGAATCGCTGTGCTTACCACGACTGAACCGGATATCGTCGTTTTTCTGGACGGCGACTATAGCGACTATCCGACAGACATGCCGCAACTCCTCCACCCGATCCTTGAAGGCAAAACCGACTTCGTCATCGGTGCGAGACGTGCGGACAGGGCGCGGAACGCGTTGTTACCGCAGGCACGCTTCGGCAATTGGCTCGCCTGTTTCTTGATAAAGTACTTCTATGGCGTGCGGTATACAGACCTGGGTCCCTTTCGAGCGATCCGGTATCCGCAGCTTCTCGCTCTGAACATGCAGGACAAAACTTTCGGATGGACAGTCGAGATGCAACTCAAAGCCGCGAAACAGGGAATCCGCGTCTGTGAAGTTCCGGTTCGCTATCGCAAGCGGATCGGGGTCTCTAAAATCACAGGCACCTTCACAGGCACCCTCAAAGCCGGCTACAAGATACTCACCACCCTCATCTACCACCGCTTTCTGACATAGGACGTATAATCTCATAAATAAGTTCCACATAATTTCACAGTTTTCATAGCAAAGCCGGAAAATCATTAAATTCTCGAAAGGCTATAAACCCATGCCACGCTTGGGTTTTGGAGGTTTTTTCAAAGTTTGCTATGAAATTGCTATGAAGTTTGCTATGAAAATTTCGTGCGTCAAGTTGGAGCGATCTTTCACTTGCCACTTCCCCAAATTAATGATATACTCATTAACGACCTTGAACATTGAAATCCACACTTCTTGAAGTCTTAAAATATGGATTTGCAGGAAGCGATTCAGCGAACCGAAAACGAGTGTGTGAAAGCAGAATCACTGCACACATCTTGCTACAACGCTGCATCTTATTTTTCTTGCGTTATCGGCAACGTTCTGATATAATTAAGGGCAAGACATTATTACCTATTAAGCACACAAACAGCAAAAAACCGAATCCCGAAAAAACAGCGAAAAAACGTCACATTCCACGGCTCACCTGACTTCTGCACGTCCACTGTGACGTTCAAAACGTCACAATTAGACGAGTGAACACCTATTTTAAATTCATAGCATGGTTACACAACAAAAAATTCCAGAACGGTTCTGGCGCGTTAAAGGGATAAACATCTTCCAAGACCTTACCGAATCGGATGCCGACGCGCTCGCACGGATAACAAACTTCGTCACGTTAAAACACGGAGACACGCTCTCCGCTGAAGGCGTCTACCTATTGAAAGAGGGTCGCATCAAAATTTATCGGACACCGCTTGAGGGTGAAGCGATCACGTTAGACGTGCTGGACCCCGGTGAGTTCTTTGGGGCGGTCAAATGGGAGGATGACGACGCAGCACCGAACGTCACCGCTGAGACATTTGCTGAGACTTCGGTTGTCGGGGTTGTTCGCGTCCAGAACTTCCAGTATTTTTTGAAACGAAAACCGCATTTAGCCATGCCGCCGCAGAGCACTTTAGGAAGTCTTATAAAGCGATATCTACCTTGGCGTTCAAAGGAACCAGCGGATTATAATCTTGTAACTTCATGTCAGAAACCGCGTTGGGGACTGACGAATCCTTTCCTGAACATTGCGTTCCGAAGTCCGGCATCTCGACTCGCACTCCTGTTACAAAACTGTGCCGAGGCACCGGAACACAGACGCACAGCGATGGGACGGAGTTCGCAGTGTGTCGGACGTAAACTCTCGACGAGGCGGTTGGCGCAACTCATCGGCAGTTCCGTTGAGAACATGGAAACACTTCTCAATCAGTTTAAACAGCATCAAATCATAAAGAAACGGTTTCGGCGGATTCAGATACTTGACCCGTGGCAACTCAAAAAGGTTGCCAACGCAAGAATGAAAACGCTACCCCCTGCAACGATCAAAAGTCAAGAGAACACCCAAAATTATGAGCAAGAAGAACCCTTATTTGCAGCTCGACCAACAGATGGTCGGTGACATTTACACTTCGCGAGAAGTGATGGAAAATTTGACAGTCCTATGCGATGAATACGGTGCCCGGTTCGCCGGAACACCTGAAGAATACGAAGCCGCAAACTTCATCGCTGCGTGTTTCAAACGCTACGGACTCCAGAACGTTAAACTTGAGACCTATCCCTACGCTGGCTGGACGCGTGGCGCAGCAACGCTTGAGGTCATCGAACCGATTCGTCGGACATTGCACTGCATCTCGCTACCCTACTGCCCCGCTGCCGACATCACGACGGAACTCATCTCTGTCGGATGTGGAAGTCCTGATGAATACACCGCAGTCGGTGATACCGCTACCGATAAACTGGTTATGGCAAAGAGTGCCTCACCCCCAGATCTCGGAAGATGGGTCCATCGCAAGGAGAAGTTTGAACGCGCCGTGCTCGCAGGCGCGAGCGGATTTATTTTTGTCAGTGAACACCCCGGTGTCGGTCCCGAAACGGGAAGCCTTCAAAATGATAGACGCGCCCCTATCCCCGGCATATCCGTTTGCAAAGAGGATGGCGAATTCTTAGCGCGGTTGATCGCACGAGAAAATGGAAAGGTAACACTGAAACTCCAGACAACGGACATCAATGAACCGCGGACCTCGTGGAACGTCGTCGCAGATTTGCCCGGTAATGAAAACGCCGAAGAAATGGTGGTTGTCGGGTGCCATTACGACGGACACGATATTTCACAAGGGGCACACGACCCCGCTTCAGGCATGGTATCCGTCATAGAAGCCGCTCGTGTGCTATCTACGTATGCCGCTGATTCGCTCAAGTGCACTGTCCGTTTCATCGCTTTCGGAACCGAAGAGATCGGACTTACCGGTGCGTTCCGTTATGTCGATGCACACGCCTCGGAGTTGGATAACATTCGGTTCATGCTCAATATGGATGCGGCAGGCGGTTCAAGTCGCAAGGGCATCGTTCTTCACCACTGGGACGCGTTGGACGCCTTCTTTAACACCGCACGTGAGCAGATGCACGCTGAAATGCCGGTTGGACAAAAGGTGCATTCCTACTCCGACCATTTCCCGTTTTTCCTCAAGGGAGTGCCTTCAAGCCACATGGGTGATCCAGAGGCACCTCCTGGGGGTAGAGGCTTCGGTCATACGGCGTATGATACGCTGGATAAGGTAGAATTGGAGAACCTACGGGCTGCCAGTGCGGTTGGTGCGAGAGTCGCACTCCGCTGCGCAAATGCCGATGATTTTCCCGCCAAACGCAGAACGTCGGAAGCCGTTCAAGAGATTGTTGATACGGATCCAGGGTTAGAGGGATATAGAATATCTCTCAAACTGACCCACTAAGTTATGGACACTACACATTATCCAATTAAACTCTCAATCTTCATTTCAATACTTGTAGGCACACTTTGGAGCAGTGCCTATAGTGAGGGGACACACAAAGAAGCGGCACAAAATGCTGTTACAACATCACGGCGCACCGCAATTGTCACAGCAGTCGCGAAGGCGAGTCCCGCGGTTGTCAATATCAGTGCCGTCCGGAGCGTTGAAACGCGGACCTCTTTTGACGAATGGTTCTGGGGCGAGATTACCCTTCCGCGCAGACGTGCCTTACGAGAGGTCGGTTCTGGCGTTATCGTTGATCAGAAGGGACACATCCTGACGAACTATCACGTCATCAGAGACGCCGACAAAATTACCGTCACCATCCCTGATGGACGGGAATTCGAGGCACAGATTGTCGGATACGACCCTTTCTCAGACCTTGCCCTCTTAGAGGTCGAAACAGACGGGGTATCTCTACCAGAAATTCAGTGGGGCAATTCAGATACCCTTCTGATCGGTGAATGGGTCGTCGCAATTGGAAATCCGTTCGGTTTGTCCCTCGGCGACGCGCAACCCACGGTCACAGCTGGTATTGTGAGTGCGACACGGCGCATACTCACCGTGGAAGACTTGTATCATGAAGATCTGATTCAAACGGACGCTTCCATCAATCCGGGCAACAGTGGTGGCGCATTGGTGAACATTCACGGTGAACTTATCGGTATAAACACCGTCATCCGTTCAACGAGTGGCGGGTCACAAGGGGTCGGTTTTGCGATTCCAGTGAATAAGGCGAGGCGGGTCGTCCAACAGATTACCGAGTACGGGAGTGTGATTCCCCCCTATTTCGACATGGAGGTTCAGCCTGTAACTGAAGAGTTAGCGGAAAAGTTGTCAATGTCGCGCAACATCGGGGTCTTGGTGTCGGAAATAGGGAAACGCAGCCCCATTACTGATACGGGCATTAAACGCGGAGATGTCATTGTCGCCATTTCAGGACAACGGATAAAGGACGAACAAGACTTTAACGCACGCACGCGTTTGCTTCCACTCAATCAACCTGTTCAGTGCGAGTTCATCCGCCGTGGGAAAAAGCGGCAGACTGAATTCACACTGAAAACCCTACAATGGAATTATGCACCCTCCGGATGGGGTATAGCACTTGCCCAACCTGATAAGGCGATGGCACAGAAATACGGGCAGCGCGGCGTTATTGTCACACACGTCGAGAAAGACAGTGGATTGGCGGACGCACTGGAACGTGGGGACCTTATCTACCAAATTGACGATACCGCAATTCATTCACTTGAAATTTTCAAAATTGTTGATGACCATATCCGCACCCAAAGTAGAACACAAGTCTATTTTGAACGAGACGGGGTCTATCAAGCCGTTCCCGTCACTTTTTTTAATAGAAACAATCGGCGGAGATAAGTGTTTTTATAATTAGCCCAAGTTGCCGCCTCTTGATAAACATAGCTCCCTACGGGGTGCGGTTGCTTGGATATACCATTTTCTATAGACATATCACCGTAGCCCGTAATGAAATGGAGGGCGGCTCGAACACAGAAAGGACGAAAGTGCCAAACCGTGTCCTTTAGCCGCAAGGTAAATTAAAAAAATGAAATTGCAACTACCGACACTCATCGCCGTTTGTCTTGCTATCCTGCTCATTGGCGGTATCTATTTCTTCGGCAGAGACAAACCAGAATTGGGAATCGCCGTTAATTTGGAGAGTGAGGAATTCAAGCAACTCAGGACACATGCCACCGATGCGTTCAACGCCGGAAAATATAAACAAGCCATCGAACTTTACAGTGAAGCGTTAAAGATGCGTCCTGAAAACGCTGAAATCTATAACGACCTTGGCACCGTCTACTACGAGCAGGGTCTCAAATACGCTGGACCGAGTTGGCCCTCGTGGGAGAAGGAGTTGAGAGAAGACTCCGTTGATGAAGCAATAGCGGAACTTAAAGTCGCTGTTGACAAAACAGCGTCTGGCACCATTACGTTCAAAACACGAGACGAAGCCATCGCTGACGCTCTTGAACAAGAGGCGGGACAACTCGGCGGAGAGGTATATAGACAGCGTTGGGAAAATGAAACAACGCTTAACATTCTAATTGGACAGACGAAGATCTATCTGCTGCGCGCTCGCGACCATTACATCCGTGCGTTGGATTTAAAACCAACACATAGTGTCGCCTATCGCAACCTCGGTTCATTTTACATGAAGGTAGGCAGAACCGATAAGGCACTTGATTATTATCAAGAGGCATACAAATTAGATCCACGGGATGCTGAGTTGGAAGAATACCTGAATCAGTTCAGAAAGTAATTCTTAACTATTAAATCTGGACATCGTTCCACTTCGTCTTATGAGGGTTTCAGTATGAATTGCACCAAAAACCTGCCCGAAACGAAGTGGAAGGGTTTTACTTGGGGTTTTTGCTTGGGTATTTTCTGCGGATTTTTTTAGCCCAGGCGCAATAAATTAAAAAATGCATCACAAACGCTGCCCAAATTGTGGATTTTCGAACCCGCCATTCAAATTCTGCGGTGAATGTGGAACGTCCCTTGAAAGTCCCACACGTCCACATCAAATTCCAGCAGTAGATACCGCTGTCATGGAACAAGCCTTACCGCATGGAGCAGAACGCCGCCAGTTAACCGTCCTTTTCTGCGATATTGTCGACTCCACCGCGTTCACCGAAAAATTGGATCCTGAAGAACTCCGAAATCTTTTAGAAGTATACCGGACCTGTATCATGGAGGTGGTTTTAGCACAAAGCGGACATGTCGCACGTTACTTTGGTGATGGTATCCTCGTTTATTTCGGCTACCCAATCGCGCATGAGGATGCGGCACACCGCGCCGTCCGATCGGGGTTAGGGATTGTTGCCGCTATTGAGACCCTGAACCCGTATCTGCAGGCTACCTTCGGCGTGGAAATTAACGTCCGACTGAGTATTGACACGGGACTTGTTGTCGTTTGGGTTTTGTCGGGGGAAGAATCGCCTGAGGCAATTGACATCGTCGGTAAAACCCCGAATATCGCCGCGAGAATGCAAGAGTTAGCAACACCGAACAGCATCGTCATTGGCGATACGACACATCAATTGGTTGAAGGCTTTTTTAAGACCGACGCACTGGGTGCTTTTCCGATTCGTGGCATTTCACAACCCGTGAATGTGTATCAAGTATCCGGTGAAATTCCAGCCCAAAGCCGATTGGATATTGCCAGCGAAAGTGGATTGACCCCCTTAATCGGACGGGCGCGCGAGGTTGAATCGCTCAAGCACAGATGGGCACAGGTGCTCGCATCTAAAGGGCAGGCACTGCTGATTGAAGGTGAAGCCGGCATCGGAAAGTCAAGATGTTTGCAAGTCATTCAAGAGCACGTTGAGAATCATCCAGAAGCGGTGACTATGGAATGCAGATGCTCGCCCTATTACCAGAACAGTCCGCTCTATCCTATTCTTTCACTGTTCCAAGAGCACGTTGTGCAGTTTTCAAGCACTGATACGCCGCAGACACGCCTTGACAAACTTGAGAGTTTACTCCGCGACTACAACATTCCGACTGTCGGAGGGGATACAGCCTCCGTTTCAGATTCCGATCGTGAAGGGCAAGAACATACGCCGGAGACCTTACCGCTGCTCGCCGAATTATTGGAGATACCTTTTGAAATACAACAACAAACAGTAACCGGTGTGGGTGCTCGTCCATACAGTAGACCTGTTGAACAAGACACATATCCATCCGGCTGGAGACGTAGACAACGCCGCCAGCAGACTTTAGAGCTGCTCGTTCAAGTCCTGTTAAAGGTGGCAGAACAAAATCCTATACTTTTTGTCGTTGAAGATCTTCACTGGATTGACCCTTCCAGTATAGAATTTCTGACGCTCCTGATTACACGGATCGAAAATGCTCGGATTTTCGCAGTTTTGTCGTGTCGCACCGATACCCAACCCTATAGATATGGCACACCACTGGCGTACTTAAAAGGCAGCGAAGAAGCCTCAGCGGAAGCAGACGATTCCGATGATCAGGATCGCGTGCCTTCCGATTTGCTCCAGCGGAGCAATATGTCTATAGAGCTGGAGCAACTTCTACATCCAGAGTGGGCAAATGCCCTGACATTAACAGCACTCACACCGCCACAAGTCGAGGCGATGATTCAACACGTCGCAGGAGACACAGCACTCCCATCAGAGGCGTTGACACGGATTGTCGAAATGACCGAGGGTGTCCCGCTATTTGTTGAGGAACTTACCCAGATGATGCTCGAAGGAACTCGGATAGAAGCAGGGACGGAGGGAAGTAGGGACACACCATCTCCCCATCTTCCAACTTTCCAACCTTCTCTTCCACATTCTCAAACAATGGAAGTGCCTGTAACGCTACAGGATTTACTGACAGCGAGATTAGACGAACTCGGTGCCGCAAAGGAGATCGTCCAGCTCGGGGCAACGCTTGGAAGGGAATGGACCGCTGAGTTATTACACGAGATCGCTTCTGGACTTGAGTTGGGAAATCGTTTTTTCACTGATTTCGCAGCGTTGAAAGGTGAATTGAACAAGCTTGTAAACGCCTATATCCTCAATCGAAATCAAGTCGTTGACAATCAATTCCGTTATACGTTCCGACATCCGCTCCTGCGTGAAACAGCATATCAATCTCTGCTCAGGAGTCGGCGGCAGCAGTATCATCAACAAATTGCAGAGGTATTGCAAAACAGTGGGGGTTTTCAGCCGGAGTTAGTAGCATATCACTACACCGAAGCAGGTCTCCCTGAAAAAGCCGTTGACTATTGGCACCGCGCCGGACAACGCGCCCTTGAGCGTTCCGCAAATGTGGAAGGGATTCGCCATATCACGCAGGGACTCGCGGCACTTGAGGAACTTTCGGCGGACACCAATCTACGGAGGTTGGCGTCTACCGCTCAGCAAGAATTGGAATTACAGACGATCCTCGGCAGCGCGCTGATTGCAACAAAAGGATATGCCGCCCCGGAAGTTGAGGGTGCCTATACGCGAGCGAGAGAGCTCTTGGAAACCCTTGAAAGTCAGGAATCGATCTTAGGAAAGGATGCCGATACTTCGCTTGATCGCGTAAAGGACCTTCGTTTCCCCATTCTGTTTGGATTATGGCTCTCTCATCTCGTGCGCGGACGCTTCCTCTCCGCACGTGAACTTGGTGAACAATGCTTTGTAATTGCCAAGCAAGCCGAAGACGCTGCCTTTGAGGTCGAAGCACATCGAGCCCTCGGCGCGACCCTTTACTATTTAAGTGAATTCAAAGAGGCGTTGGCACATCTTGAAGCAGGAATTGAACTGTATCAACCGCAACAACACCCGGTCCCAACGTTTCTACACTTCGTAGCGGATCCCGGGACGACCCTGCTCGCGTATTCTGCCCCCCTCTTATGGTGTCTTGGCTATCCGCTGCAGGCAGAAGAACGCCTTGTCGAAGCCGCGAAGATCGGGGAGGATAGAAACCATCCTTTTAGTGATGCTGTCTTGCTCCATTTTAAAGCCGTGCTTTATCAGCATAAAAATGAAGTCGAGATGGTGGAAACCACCGCAACACAGATGTTACAGATATGTCAAGAACACGGGTTTTCCCTTTGGGAAGCCGCCGCAACGGTGATGAAGGGCTGGGCACTTACAGAACTGAACCATTCAGAGGAAGGCATTTCGATGATACGTAAGGGGATCGCCGCATGGGAAAAGACAAGAGCTGAATTGCAACTGCCGCTCTTTCTCACGCTGCTCGCACAAGCATATCAACGCGCGGGACAGTATACATTAGCCTTACAAACACTTGATTCTGCCTTGAGTGTCGTCACACGAACCGGCGAGCGTGCCTATGATGCGGAACTCACGCGGCAGAAAGGCGAACTCTGTCTCGCTCTTGGTAAAGCAACTGAGGCAGTTGACGGAAAGGATACGACCTCTACTGCTGCTAAGGCGGAATCCTATTTTCAGGAGGCATTAGCGATAGCTCGCCGACAAGGCGCAAAATCTTGGGAACTCCGAGCCGCTCTCAGTCTGAGCGAATTGTGGTGCACGCAAGACCGTTACCGGGAGGCGTACAATTTACTGAGACCGATATACGTATGGTTTTCGGAAGGTTTTGAGACGAAAGATCTCCAGCACGCAAAGCACCTATTGGAAAAGCTGCAAAATAGCCATCAGTCATCAACCATCAGCCGTCGGTAAAGAGGTTTCTCGTGAACCAGAGTGTTTTGTGCGGGAACCTCAACTGGGTTGTGGAGTTTTGACGTTTCTTCTATCTTCAAAACATTAAACCAAGACAGTAGCCCGTAAGCGTAGCGGAGGGGTTTTTGCTTGGGTGTTTCTTCTAGATATACGTCGAGGGACATTATTCACCTAATTGACCTAATCGAACCGCAAGGAAAATTAGAAAAACCGCAAGGAATAATTAAAATATGAGACTGGGTGTTGTTGGACTCTGTGGGGATTTTCGCACCCTCACATCGGATGAAATCGCAAAAATCAAAGCGTTGGAGTTTACCGGTTTAAGTTTCCATTTCAATAGCGCGGAGATTCCGTCTGTCCCACCAGATGCTGTCCCCCGCTGTGTGCAAATGTTAGAAACCGCGGAACTGGACCTTGTGCAATTCGGCATAACTTATGAAGAGTGCCTTTTCCATCCCGATGCCGATATCCGAAAAGCAGGTATCGCCAGCGTCCAACGCGGCATACCAACGGCTGCTGCACTCAACGCACACCATTATCTATTTCGCGCGGGGAGTCTCAATTCCGACGGGGCCTGGACCTCCCATAGAGATAACCATCTGCCAGCATCGATGGCGCGTCTGATTGACACATTGAAACCGATTGCAGAGCATGCCGAACGGCACGAGTTGACCCTTGTTATGGAAACACATGCCGTTTCAATTATGGATTCACCCGAAACATGTCGTGAGGTGGTGGAGCGTGTCGGTTCCGAGAGGCTTCGTATCGTCATGGATTTCGTCAACCACTTCCAAACACTTCGGCAGGTCTATGAGAGCGAAGCACGGCTTAACCACATTTTTGATGTTATGGGACCGGTCGCACCGATGGCACATATCAAAGACATCAGCGTGCAGAACGGTTTAGTGCTCCATCTCAATGAGGAGGTACCCGGTGCGGGTGAATTGGCACTCGGTGTAGCATTAAAGCGTTTTGAGGCACTCTATCCGAACGGCTACGGATTGATAGAACATCTCCCTGCGGAGAAAATACCACTCGCGAACGCGAATGTCCGGAGAATCGCCGCCGAAAACGGAGTTCATATTTTTTAAGGGTTGTCAGTTGTCAGTCGTCAGTTGTCGGTTAAAAGGCTTTCCTCAACTCTCTCCCCTGATTAAGGGGAGGCAAGGGTGAAATCTCTGTAGAAAGAAAATGGAGGCTTGATGATGAAAGGCTTTATAGATACATTCATATTCCCCTCTTCACCCCGTAGGTATGAAATCTCTATAGGGAGAATAGCATGCTTCATTCTTGTTTCGATCTTTTTCATATTTCTGTACCCAGCGTTCGGACAAGAATCCAATGTCGTTGAGGAGGTCCAAAAACAGGCACAGAGTTGGTGGTCGAATTCGCAGGTCTACGTCGGTGTCATCCTCCTCGTTTTTATAATCAGTAGCATTGGATACATAATCAGGCTCTTTAAAAAGGACAAACTCCTTAAGAAGCTTCTGAATAAGTACGTCGTTTTTCAGATGAAGGACGGTAGACGGTACCGAGGCACCATGCGGCTGGAATTCACAGGCATGGAGATCATCTCTGAGGAATCCCGACAGCGCGGACACGCCCCGAGTTACATTTTCACCAATGGTGAGAGTGATGAGGGGATCGTTGCCTACATTCGTTACCACGATTCAATGAATGAGCGTGAACTCAGAGAACGGACGTGGGAGCTTGAGCGCGTTTACCATCCACCCCTTATCTACAAAATTGGGCGAAAAATTCGGAACATGTTTATCGCGCTCAACGAGGCATTGAAAGAAGCCATTAGCATGGCATGGAGCAGTTTCACAAGAGGGGCAAACAAACGTTTAGAGAGGTATGCTAACGCCTATGAAGACACTGGCGGCAACCTGGAAAAAAGGTTGAGCAGCTTGGAAGATGAATCTACAAGTTACTTAGAGCAGGAGAGTTATGAGCGTTTAATCGAACGCCTGATTGGAACACGCGTCAAAGTCCGAGTCCGTTTCGGTGAACATGCCGCTGAGTACACAGCTATCCTCAAGGATTACAATCAGAAACACATTGCGCTTATGGATGTAAAGGATAAAGACAACAACGGCTACACAGACGAATGGGAATATGAACATGAATTTAAGAAGGATCTCGCAAACCTTAACCGCCGGGATGACCGCGGCTTGCGGTGTCGCGCAGAAGGTGATGAAATCATCTTTGAAAACAACACCCCCTATACCATCCAGCTCGGACGCATTCGGTTGACAGAAGACTCACCGGAGTGGGAAAAGAATTATGAGTACAAATACCATATCGGTGCCTTCAGTGTTCAAAGACTTGAGGTCATTCCTGTCATCAAGCGTAATATAGACCCTTTCGAGCGTGTCGCCATTCGAGACAGGCGCGCCATAAACGATTACAAGAAAATTTGGTTCAAGTTCCGCTCCTTCCGCGACGCGGATATCGTTTTCCCGCGTCGTTACTGCACCATCGTTGAAAGCGCAGAGAAATACCAGCCCGAGCTTTTTAGTCTTACCGGCTTGACAGATACTATTTTAGACATGCGTGATACAGAAAACATCGCTATTACCGATAAAGATGGCAATGCCGTCCACGGTATCAACGTCGTTCACGGGTATGTGACGAATATCAATGAGGAACGTATTGATTTAAAGGCAATTGATGCGAGTTATAGCCGAAGGTGGAACGTTGAAAACGCTTTTCGCCGTTTTGATAACAAACTCCGCCATGGATTCCCTATCTACAAACGGCTTTTCCCCCTAAATCGCGCCCGGATTACAGCACATGCTTCCGTCATTGAGCAGATACACAGCAACCCAATTCGACATGCAGCGTTAGCACCGCTTGTTTATCCCCAACCCTGTAACCTCAATACGTCGGAACAGCGAAAACGTAGACGAAAACGGATGCGACATCGAATTGTGAGGGGTATAAATGCTGCAATTTGGAAATCAGGAAACGGGCTTTCCAGAATGCCTGATACAAAACGTTCGGAAGTCCAAATCGCGATGCCGTTTAAACTCATGGCACTGACTGGGAATACATCCACTGTCGAGTTTCCGGTCCTCGAGCGTTTTGAATATGTTCAGGATCACCACATAATTTACAACGCCGTTCAAGATTTGCGAACCGATCGATTGACAAAAACTGATATTTTATGGATTGGCAACGGCGAGATTTACAAATCCGGCTACCGATTAAACATAGATACAGAACACCGAATTAAAAATTTCGTCAGCCAAGGTGGGGTCGTCATCGTTTCCGGGCAAGATGTCAAAGCCAGTGCCAAGCAGCGCCGCGGTACAGGTTGGATTCCAGAACCCCTGACCGGCGTTGAATGTGAAGAGACTTATGAACTCTCTCCGACATCACAAGGAAAACGCTCACGTATTTTCCAATATCCGAACCCCCTTAATGGGCATCACACCGATCCAGAGACCCAGGATCAACCCTTTATTCAACTGGATGATATGTGGTTGGATCCTCTTGGAAAATGGACGTCTCTCGCCAAAATTAACACATCTGCGATGGGGCATCCAAAGAACGGATCTGAAAATGCCTCCGCGCTTTTACTCCTACCCTTTCAGAAAGGGTTATACATTGTCACCAGCTTGAAGAATGAAACGGAGGCAGATGTCCAAATCAACGATAAAATTATGGAAAACCTGCTCCATTTTTCCGTCAAGTGGCTCGATCGGCAACGGACCTGGAATTAACTGGCACCCAGCAACACATCAGTGAACGCCGCATCGCCTTCCGTAATAACCAACGCCACCGCTAAAACAACGATCGGCAGTTCCCCATAGGGGCTGGGTAATCCGGTTCCCCCTACAACGTCCGCTAATTTCTGTTCGTCTTTCTGTGTTGTGACAATCAGATCCGCTCCCGTCTCTTGAAAAGCCGTGGATATATGCTGTTTGTCGGTTTCGGTATAGACATGGTGATCGGGAAATTCCAATAGTTCCACACTCGCGGCGGCACATCGCCTGAGGGTCCCAACAAACGCGTCCGGATTCCCAATACCACAAACTGCGAGAACCCGTTTTCCCTTGAGTTCTTTTATATCAGAAAAGTGGCTATCAGCCACCGGCTTTCGGCTTTCAGTGAAGAGATTTTCGTTTAACGGAAGCCTCTTGTTACTGACAACTGATTGCTGATTGCTGATCGCTGACTGCTGATTGCTAACGGCTAACGGATAGAGGTGCATTGGTTGGTGAATGCTTGCCAATACCGGTGCATTCGGTGCTAACGGTTTCACTAATTTTTTGATATGTGTGCCTCTGTCGGGTGTGTCTGCATGCGTTAATAAGATGAGATCTGCGCGTTTTAGCGCGGAGGGTGGCTCACGTAAGGTTCCCGCGGGTAGCAATTTCTCTGGACTCCCGAACGGATGTGTCGCGGAAATCGTGAGAATATCGACATCCCGTGCGAGCTGCCGATGCTGGAATCCATCATCTAAGAGCAACACATCTACTTTGAAACGCTCAATCGCAACCTGACCTGCCAGATAGCGACATTTTCCTACAAGAATCGGAACACCGCTGAGGTATCTCGCCATCATCTGTGCTTCGTCACCGCTTTCTATAGCCGAAGCACACACTTTTTCGCCGTCCGAGACGATTGTTACTTTTTCACGAAGCGGAAGCGAAGACATGAGCCTACGGCTCATTTTTTTGCCTCCACGGCGTTTATATCCGCGCAGCAGAATAGCGACGCGCATCCCCTCTCTTTGAAGATGTTTCGCAATCGCAATGACAGCAGGGGTCTTACCTGTCCCACCGACAACAATGTTACCGACACTGATGACTCGGCACGGCAACCTGCGTGCTTTAATCACGCCGCGAGTATATAAAATATTTCGGAATTGAACGCTTGCTGTGTAGAGCCAACGCAATGGCGTTAATAAAAAGCGCAGCGGGGTAGCGAGAATTCTCTGCTGTAGCAAGGCAAGGTCGAAAACATGTGTGAGTTTCATAGTGAATAAAGTTGCGAAGTCTGTAAAGTTGAAAGAGGGTTTCCTAACAACTTTAGGCACTTTAGAGCACTTTACAGACTTTTTGCAGTATCTAACACTAATTCCGCCGTCCGTTCAGCGGCCCCGGCGGTACCGAGTTGTGCATGCACCGCTTGGAGTGTCTCCCGTTGTGTCTCCCGTTTCTGTGGATTTTGCAGGAAATCAAGAGCCAATTCCGTCAAAGCGGACGGTGTTAGTTCTGTCTGTAGGAGTTCTGGAACAATGTCTCGTCCTGCGATAAGGTTAGGAAGTCCACTCCGTTCCAAAGGTGTCAACGACTTGACGATATGCCAGTTAAGCGATGCGGTCCGAAAGACAATGATCATCGGTGTGCCAATACACGCCGCCTCCAGCGTCGCCGTGCCAGAGGTGACCAACAATAACGTCGATGCCCGCATTGCTGGATACGTTGCATCTTCTACAATCGTGATGGGTGGAACCTGCAACCCTGATAAATTTTGCGCTTGCTGGTATTTCGCGATACGTTCGTGTGAGATTCCGGGGGCTAACGGGAGAACCCACTGGGCGTTGGGGTAGACTTGAGCGATATTCGCCGCGGCACTTAGCATGACTGGTAAAATGTGTTGGATTTCGGAACGACGGCTCCCCGGCATTAATCCAATGACAGGTGTATTCTCATCGTCTGTGGGAGGGGTTTTTAACCCCGCTTCCTTTAGATTGAGATGCTCGCGTGCGGCGTGTGAAGTGAGGGAGGTCTGTGCGAAATCAACAAGAGGGTGCCCGACAAATTCGGCATTCGCACCTGCGTCTCGGTAAAATTCCGCTTCAAACGGGAAAATGGCGGCAACAATGTTAGCCCATTTTGCCAATTTCTGTGCCCGGTTTGCACGCCACGCCCACGCTTTCGGGGGAATGTAATACACGACGGGGACATTGTGTTTCCAGGCGAACTTCGCTAACGGCATGTTAAACTCTGCAAAGTCCACGAGGAGAAGAACGTCGGGGCGTTCCTCACGGATACGCTGTTTCAGACGCGCTTGTTTCCGCAGGAACATCGGTAGGACAGTGATAACATCCGCAAACCCCATCACCGCCGAATCTCGGATATGAAAATCGAGCGACACGGATGCATTCTCCATCCAGTCTCCGCCCATACCAAAGAGTGTTATATCGGGACAAAGTGCCGTGAGTCGACGTGCGACATGAGAAGCGTGCAAGTCACCAGAGGGTTCTCCAGCAACAATCATAATTTTAAAATTATTCAATCTGGTCACCGTTCCACTTCGTTTCACGGTGGTTTTCGGTGCAGTCCAACCGTCTCTCAATGATGAAAAGTTTTTAACAATTGGAATACTACGTTTTCACTGCAAGGCACGCTGAAGGTTTCCGATAACGGACAGATACTCTACGGCATCATTCCCGGCACTTCCAGCCCGTCCGTCTCTTTGAAGCCGAACATCAGATTGAGGTTCTGCACAACGGCTCCCGCCGCGCCTTTACCGAGGTTGTCAATCGCGGCCATCGCGATGATCCGACGGGTCCGCGCATCCACCTCAAGCCCAACATCACAATAATTGCTACCGAGAACTGCCTTCGTTTGCGGATATGTACCGGTTGGAAGTACCCGAACGAACGGTTCATTTTCATAGAAATTTGTGTAGATATCAACGGCGTCCTCTGTGGAGATTTCCTCTGTGAGACGCATATACACAGTGCTAAGGATACCGCGTGTCATCGGGACAAGGTGGGGTGTGAACGTCACACGAATCGGTTCAGATGCGACAGCACTCAATTCCTGTTCAATCTCCGGTGTATGCCGATGGACACCGATATTGTAAGCGATACAATTGGATTCTCGATTCGCGTAGTGCGTATTTTCACTCGGCTTCGGACCAGCTCCAGAAATGCCCGACTTTGAATCAACGATAATGGAATCCAACGCCACGATCCCGTGCTTCACGAACGGCATCGCTGCGAGTATGGCACTCGTTGGGTAACATCCTGGGTTCGCAACAAGTTGCGCGGAACGAATGCAGTCGCGATAGCGTTCCGGCAGTCCGTACACAGACTTGGACATGAGTGACGTGCTTGTATGATCCACATGATACCAAGCTTCGTAGGTTTCGGCATCTTCGAGCCTGTAATCCGCGCTGAAATCCACGATGCGTAAACCTTGTGCTAAAATCTGTGGCACGAAGGACATCGCCACTTTATGCGGAACGGCGAGCACAACGGCATCTACTCTATCTGTGAGGGAGTCAATATCTAAGGCTTCAAATTTGGACGATAGAAACCCGCGGAGATTCGGGAGGACGCTGTCGATACACTGCCCTGCGTAGGTCTCGGACGTGCAGAGTGCTATCTCCAGTTTACCAGGGTGGTTGACAAGAAAACGCAGCAATTCGCTGCCGCTATACCCCGATGCACCGACAATTCCAAGTTTCATCATTTAAGTCTCACTATATGTTTTTTTATTACAGGGTTATAAATTGTATAGGAATTGTAGCACATTTCGGGCGAAATGTCAAATTATTGCCACTGATAACTCATCACGAAAAATAAATTGACAGACCCCCGTATACGCGATATAATAGCCATCGGTTATCGGCTATCGGCTGTCAGTCAAGAGATATTTAGGGCATGAAAAAATAGTGCAACCGCCACAAGCATCCCCTGATGGTTTCCGACTGCTGACGACTGACAACTTATAAAAAAGGAGATTACTATGAAGTTGGCACGATATGAATTAAATGGAACAATCAGTTACGGCAGTGTCTCAGGAGACAGTCTGAGCGTCCTATCGGGATGCCCGTTCAGTGAATATAGCGAGACAGGAGAGACCGTCGCATTGGCGGATGTCAAATTACTCGCACCCACTACACCCACAAAGGTATTGGCTGTCGGTTTGAACTATCGGAGCCATCTGGACGGTGCTCCAGAACCGCAAAACCCTGAAATCTTTATCAAAACACCTTCCTGTATCAACGACCCAGAGGGTAACATCGAATTGCCCGATGGCGATGATGACATCCACGCCGAGGGAGAACTCGTCGTCGTCATGAAGGAACGGACCCAGAAAGCCACACCAGAAGAAGCCGCCGCCAATATTTTGGGCGTAACCTGCGGCAACGATGTCAGCGCACGCACATGGCAGAGTAACGACTTGCAATGGTGGCGTGCCAAAGCATCAGATACCTTTGGTCCCATCGGTCCCGTCATCGTTACTGACCTTGACTATACCGATGCACAACTGGAGACCCGCATCAACGGTGAAGTCGTTCAGAAGCAGACAACCGCCGATCTCATTTTCCCAGTGACAACGGTCGTCAGTTTCATTTCACAGGCAATTACCCTTGAACCGGGGGATGCAATCTTTACAGGCACACCCGGCACAACAACCGCATTGAAAGCCGGTGACATCGTCGAGATTGAAATTGAAGGTATCGGCGTTCTGAAAAACCCCGTCGTAGCGTAGTAATGGCAAAATTGTTTAGAAACTTGACATTATTACTGATAAGCCTGTTCGCTGTTTCGATGTTCGCTGGCTGCGGCGGTGACGATGATATAGATGAACCTGTCCCTGTTAATTTTGTGAGCGCCACCCCACCAGGCGGTGAGATCGCAGCGAATGGGACGATCACAGTTATCTTTGACAACCCACCTACCGATGTCACGGTAAGTTTTGGGACTGTCACAGTCGCGGGCAAAACAGCGACGGTCGCGGGCCCTTTCACTCCCGGTCCGCTCCCATTGACGATTAGATGGACTGACGGAACCCAAGTACTCAACTTTACCGTTCACTCGCCGTGCTGTTGCTGTTCCCTACCGACAATCACAGGTGGCACTGTCAAAGACGGTGACACGGATGTTGATCCCGAACTTATCAACAGCAACGGGCAGATAGTGATTCAGTTCAGCGAAGACGCAACCGGAAACATCGCACTGCAAACCGAAGACGGGGATGATGTCGGCTGGCTTGGCAAATTTGAAGGTAGCAGAGGAATACTTGAGCTTGTCAAAGGTAGAGAGCTCACCACCGAAACGACCTATATTATCACAGGTAAAGTATCAGACGCTGCTGGTAACTCTTATGATCTCAGTGTAACCTTTGTAACCAAGGGTAAAGAGTGAATTCAAATCCTACTTTGACGTGCGTTGGGGGGGTGAAACGAAGTTTAAGAAATATTTCGGTAATCCGATCTCCGGAAAAGGCAAGTAATACCGAAAATTTTTAGCACATCCTATTCGGTGGCTGTATTTTGATAAACTTCACGATTTAAGTTAAGGAATTAACATGAATGACAGGATTTTTTAGAAGTTTTGAATTATTACTGGCAAGTTTGCTCACTGTTTCAATGCTTGCCGGCTGCGGCGGTGACGATGATATAGATGAACCTGTCCCTGTTAACTTCGTGAGTGCAACCCCAACGGGCGGTGTGATCGGCCCGAATGTGTGGATCACAATTATCTTTGACAATCCGCCCACTGATGTCACAGTAAGTGCGGGTACTGTCACAGTCACGGGCAAAACAGCGACGATCGCGGGTCCTTTCACCCCCGGTCCGCTCCCATTGACGATCAGATGGACTGATGGAATCCAAGTACTCAAATATACCGTTAAGGGGCCTTGCTGTGCCGCGCCGAGTGTCACGGGTGGCACTGTCGGAGACGGTGACACGGATGTCGATCCAGAAGCTATCAACAGTGTCGGAAAAATCGTGATCCTGTTCAGTGAAGAGGTCTTTGGGAACATCGTCCTCCAAACTGAAGGCGGGGATGATGTCGGTTGGCTTGGTAAAATCGAAGGCCACAAGGGGACGCTTGAACTCGTCAAAGGTAGAGAGCTCGTCAACGAAACCGTCTACGTCATCTTCGGTAAAGTTTCCACTATCGAAGGCAACGCGACTAACTTTAAAGTCACCTTTGTAACCAGAGGTAAGGCATAGATTCAAATAACGAAGCTAACCGAATCGTAAGGAAAATTAGAAAATGGCGACCTATATTGCCCGCGGTGGACAAGACACCGTCATCACAACCGAAGAGAAACGCGCCCTCCTACATGAAGCACTCCTTAAGTTAGGCGGCATTCCGAAGAAGATATTGATAATCCCGCCGGATATAACGCGCCTCCACTCAAACGCTGGCGAACTCACTCGATTACTCTACGAATTATGGGACGCTGGCAACGGCACTACATTCGATATCCTGCCCGCTATCGGCACGCATGCACCAATGACCGAACCACAGATTGCCGAGATGTATGGCGATCTGCCCAAAGCGACCTATCATGTCCATCACTGGCGGACCGGGTTACACCACTTCGGTGAAGTCCCTTCTGAGTTCGTGCAAGAGGTTTCGGGAGGTAAACTCGACTATAGTATTCCTGTTGCCGTGAACCGTCATCTCGTGGAAGGAAATTATGAGCTCATCATCTCCGTCGGGCAGGTAATTCCGCACGAAGTCATCGGGATTGCCAACGGATTTAAAAACATCCTCGTCGGTGCCGGTGGTGTTGAGATGATTAACAAATCCCATTTCCTCGGTGCTGTAGACGGCATGGAGCGGCTCATGGGACGCACGGATACCTCTGTCAGGAGAGTGCTGAATTACGCACACGCACACTACCTGAAGCAAGTCGGTATTGTGTATGTCATGAGTGTCATGGATGCCGATGCCTCTGGAGAACGCGTCATGCGTGGTCTTTACATCGGCGATGATGCACACACATTTGAGACGGCTGCCGAATTGAGTAGAGCCGTCAATATGACGTTCTTAGACGAACCTTTGGCGAAAGTAGTCGTCTACTTGGATCCAAGGGAGTTTAAAAGCACATGGCTCGGCAACAAAGCGATCTATCGCACACGGATGGCGATGGCAGACGATGGCGAGTTGATTATCATCGCGCCCGGACTCCGCGAGTTCGGTGAGGACGCTGAAATCGACCGGCTCATCCGAAAGTATGGTTATCGTGGCACACCTGCGACGCTCAACGCCGTTTCAGAAAATCCTGAGCTGCAAGAGAATCTCTCCGCCGCGGCACACCTGATTCACGGCAGTCCCGAAGGCCGTTTTAAGGTCACTTATGCCACCGAACACCTCACCCAAGCCGAAATCGAATCGGTCGGCTACGAGTGGGCACCTGTCAATGAAGTGCTTGCCGAATACAATCCCGCAACGCTTGTTGACGGTTTTAACGAAGATGGCTTTTTCTACATCAGTGAACCCGGACAAGGCTTATGGGCACTCCACTCGCGGTTTAATGAGTAGATAATCTCTCGTCATCATCAAAACGGGACGTATATAGTGCCAAACCAAAACCTGCAGACAATTTCCGAAGAGACAGGCATAAATAAGGACACCACCACTTGGGCACTCCCAGAAGGGGCAATTGCTCGGTTAGGACGCGGGAAAGTAGGTCCACTTGAGTCCTCGCCGGATGGAAAGTATCTCCTTGTCGGAACATCGATTGGGCTATGGTGGTATGAACTTGCGACGATGAAGCCTGTTGATCTGTGGGAAACAGAGCGCGGGCTGGTTTCTGCTCTTAAATTTTCACCGAACGGAACACTGCTTGCGACAGGCAATTGGGACGGTGGTGTTAAAGTTTGGGATATATAGAGTCGCCGCTGTCTTGCGACAATGCAGCGGACAGGACAATTTGATCTGGCTTCCGAACTCGTTTTTTCACCCGATGGACAGTGCTTAGCCTCCTCTGGTGGAAAATATGATGCAATTTACGTCTGGCACCCCGCAACCGGTGAACAGATTGCAAAATTCACGGTTGACGAAGAACTTCAACCCCGCTATCGTCCCACTTGCATTCCACTTACCTTTTCACCTGACGGAAGATACCTCATAGGAGCAACTCCCGAAAACACCTTCTCAGTCTGGGATATCGAAACCGATGAACGCATTGCTCACCTCACAGGACATTCATTTTCGCTGACTGCGTTATTCCTTTCCCCATGTCGTCAGTTCTTAGCATCCGTAGATCGGGATGGTAACCTCCGCAAGTGGGAGATCGATAAACTCACCACCAATACATCCATTCCAGTCGTCACATCCTTGCCCAAAACGATCAATTGGGTGCAATACACCTACTCATCCGACGGCGTTTTGCTTGCTGCGATGGTTTCTGGAACGACTATTACTGTTTTGGATGTGGAACGCAATAGAAAAATTGCGACCTTAGTGCATGAAGAGATTGTTCAGAAAGTCCGTTTTTTACAGAAAGGCTCACAATTGGTGATAACCGGTGAAGATACGATTCAGGTGTGGAACATTGGAGAATCCGCACCGCAATCTCCTGCGATTCGTGGGCACACCTCCGTATGTGGTGCTGTCAAATTCTCGCCCGATGGGAAAACTTTGGCGGCTGGGTATTGGTCAGGTGATATTCATATACGGGATGTTCAGGAATTAAAACTGCAAACGACATTCAGATGTGAAGGTCTCCACATGACCAGATCTATTGACTGTTCACCTTGTGGCGACAAATTGGCTGCTACGTCCTACGATAAGACTGTGAGGGTATGGGACCTTGGGAAACCAGATGCATCACCAACTGAACTCACCGGACATCAAGCAGTTCTCTATGCTGTTGCGTTTTCTCCAAAAGGCAATCTGCTGGTAAGTGCGGACGCTAAAGGTGTTTTAGGTTTATGGGATGTGGAACGCGACTATAAACTCCGACTGTTCACAAAAGAAACGGATTGGATATGGTCGATCGCTTTTTCACCTGATGGAAAGTATCTTGTCAGTGCACACGCAGAAAAAAGAGCCCGACTATGGAATATTGAAAGCGGAGAGCAAATTACTGAACTCTCTATGATTCATCCCCGAGATACTGCTAAATATAAAGGCGACGATCACCAAATTCAGAGGAGACTCAAATGGTTAGAAAAAGGTTTAGAGTATACACCTACCCCAAAGGCAATTGCATTTTCTCCTGATGGCACCCTGATTGCGGGCGGCGTGTTTCGTGAGATTCGGTTGTGGGATGCCGCAACGTATAAGACTCGGATGGTGATATGTTTGCCACATGGATGTCAGAGAGCTGAAGCGTTGACATTTTCCCCATGCGGAAGGTATCTCGTTTCAGGAGCATCGTGGCAAGGCACCGATAAAGTCTCAATCCGATTGTGGGATATTGCTACCGGTGAAAATATCGCAACCTTTTGGAGTCATCCGACCGACATTCAGTCGCTTGCTTTCTCACCGGACGGAACACTGCTGGCAAGTGGTAGTTTAGACGGCACCATCCTGTTATGGAATATAAAACCTTATCTCCCACTTATTGACACACCTTGAACCAGAGCCAGGTTTGCAGCACTACGCCTACTGCTCAACCCCAAATGCCAACGACACCGACATACGAGGTTCGCAAAGTCGTTATTTTCGATTCTTTAGATTCTCAAGATGTCTGCCAATCTTTGCTCGGTTCTCATAACCCAATTTCAAGGCTTTCTGGAAAGCCTTCTCGGCGGATCGTCCATCGTTCCTGAACAGCGATTGTAAGGCGGTGTAGTAATAGTAATCGGGATCACTTTCAGACAGATTGCTAACGATGCTCTCTAAGAGTTGGATAGCGTGTTCAACCACACTCATTCCTCTGAATACGAATTCACAATCATTGAGATCAGTTTCATAATTAGGACAAACCCTGACAGCATTATCGAAACTTTCAATGGCTGCACGATAATCGCCTATTTCCATGTATAGGCTACCTCTATTGAGATAGACCGCCATCACATGATGGGTGTTGAGTTTGATAACTTCATCATACCCCTTAATTGCACTATCATAATCTCTTGTTCTCTCGTAGACATCGTAGACATACCCTATACTGGGTCTCCTGTATCTACTGTGGCCACTGTAGCAGAGGAAATCAAGACGGATGGCTTCATCGTAGTCGGCTATCGCCTTATCATATTCGCCTTTTTGGTAATAGGCATCTCCTCTGCTACGGTAAGTGTAAACTTCATCAGGACAGTCGAGGCGGATGGCTTCATCGTAATTGGCTATCGCCTTATTATATTCGCCTTTTTGGTAATAGGCATCTCCTCTGCTACGGTAAGAGGAAGCCACGAACACCTTCATGTCCTCCGAGAGGACTTCTTCAGAGGCATCTTCTCTGCTACGGTAAGAGGAAGCCTCCTCAGGAAGGTCAAGGCGAATGGCTTCACTGTGGTCGGCTATCGCTTTATCATACTCCCCTTTTTCCTCGTAGACCTTTCCTCTGTCATAGTAGGCCTCGCTATCATCAGGGTCAAGGCGAATGAGTTCACTGTAGTCGGCTATCGCCTTATCATACTCCTCTTTTCTCTCGTAGGTTTTAGCCCTGTCTGTGTAGGCAAGCGGACATTCAGGATCAAGGCGAATAGCTTCAGTGTAGTCAGCGATAGCCTTATCATACTCTCGTTTTATATCGTAAGCGGATCCTCTCCAACGGTAGGCACTGACATATCCAGGATCAAGGCGAATGACTTCATCACAGTCAGCAATGGCTCTGTCAAAGTCGCCTATGATATAGTAGGTTTCTACCCTAATCATGTAGATTTCGGTGTTTTCAGGGTTGAGGTTGATCGCTTTGCTGTAGTCGGCTATCGCCTTTTCATATTCAACTCGCCAGAAGTAATAACTTCCCCTGTTGATGTAGCCTATCGGATCTTCTGGCTTGAGTCGGATAACTCTCTCCAACTCATGGAAAGTTTGATTATTGTTGTTCATTAAGTAATTTGCGTAATTCAGACAGGTTCTGGATCGTCTCATCCCATCTGCCGGCTTGGGTGCCGTCTCGGTCAAGCAATATCGGACGAATGCCTACACCTTGGGCTCCGACGACATCCGCCTCATACGTATCTCCAACATGGACGACTTCCTCTGCTGAAACACCAACTGCCGCAAGCGCATAGTTGAAGATATGCGGATCCGGTTTCTCAGACCTGACACGCACATCGTGCGAGGCAACAATCGCATCAAAATACTCGGCGATCCCCAACCGTTCGGTGAGTGGATCCAGTGGCGACTCCCAATTGGAAACAATCGCTAACTTGAAACCCGCATCCCGCAACTTCTCAAGTGTCGGAACGACATCACTGTAGAGGGTACCACTGTTCGCCGCAAAGAGGAAGTGGCCAGATTGCAACAACTCCCACGCCATCTGTTCCACATGCTCGTGAACGCCTAATTCTCTTATAAACTCACATTCTCGCTTCACCGTAGTCATCAGCGATTCCATCAGAGAATAGGTCGCAGGGTCAAACACTGCCGTATCGGCGAAGAGCCCCGCTTGTGCTGTTTCAAAGCGTTCCCAATTGATCTCAACACGATAGCGTGCTGCAATCCTCCGCAGGTTTTCTTCAAGCGTCCGTCTATGAAAATACAATGTTTTGTAAAAATCGAGGAAAATGGTTTTTATCATCATCACCCCATTTTATAGATTACAAGTTTACTTGTTGGGTTTCGCTACGCCTATTTCCGTGAAGGTATCATTGAAAATCAGGATTTCCCTGATAAACTGAAAAGTTTGATTCTTCACCGCTCTACCCAACCTACGGGCACACTCGAACTTTTATTGTCAAACTCATGTAATGGAAAGCAGTTCGGGTAATTGGGACAAGTTCTGGATCGTCTCGTGCCATTTGCCGGTTTGGGTGTTGTCTCGGTCAATGAGTATTGGACGGATCCCCACATTTTGCGCTCCGATGATGTCCGCTTCGTAAGTATCTCCAACGTGAACCGCTTCTGTCGCTGAGACCCCGACCGCTTCGAGCGTATAGTTGAAGATGTGCGGATCCGGCTTTGCTGACCGGACGCGTGCATCATGTGAAGCGACAATTATATCGAAATAGTGCGCAATACCGAGTCTCTCGGTAAGCGGATCCAACGGTGTGTCCCAATTGGAAACAATCGCTAACTTAAAGCCTGCCTCTCGTAAATGCTGAAGTGTCGGAACCGTATCGTCATAGAGCGTCGCGGCGTTGGCAGCGAAAAGTGAGTGTTCGGATTGCAAGAGTTCCCATGTCATCTGTTCCACATGTTCCTGAACACCGAGTGCTCTTACAAACTCGCAGTAACTCTCAATGATCTCTTGCATCGTCTCAAGGAGTGCGTGCGTGGTGGGATCGGAACCTGATGCCTCCGCATAGAGATTCTCGCGTGCTGCTGCATAGCGTTCCCAATTAACTTCACAATCGTACCGATCTGTAATTTTTTGGAGTCTCGGTTTAAGGGATTGTCCCCAAACCCCCAACGTCTGATAAAAATCAAAGAATACTGCTTTTGTCATAGTTTTTTGCGTGTTTCACCTATAGGTGTAGCGCGTTGGATCGGGAATACCTGCTTCTTTGAAGCCCCTTTTTCGGAGCAGGCAGCTATCGCATCTACCGCATGCGCTCCCTTCGGTATCCGGGTCGTAGCAACTTAAGGTGAGACTGTAATCGACACCGAGTGATGCCCCAATTCGGATAATTTCTGCCTTCGTTTTGTCGATGAGTGGGGCGCGAATTCTTAATTTCGTTTTTCCTTCAACACCGGCTTGTGTCGCGAGGTTTGCCACCGTTTGATATGCATCTATATATTCCGGACGACAATCTGGATAACCGCTGTAATCGATAGCGTTGGCCCCGATGAAAATAGTGTCAGCAACAAGGACTTCCGCATAAGCGAGGGCATAGGAGAGAAAGATTGTGTTTCGGGCGGGGACATAGGTTATGGGTATGCCCGTTTCCATTTCCGAATCAGACCTGTCTTTGGGAACTTCAATATCGGTTTCCGTCAATGCGGATGCCCCAAAGGTCCGTAGGTCAATGTCAACGACGATGTGCTGTCTGGCACCTAATGCCTTTGCAATATTTTTCGCACACTGGAGTTCTACTGCATGCCGCTGACCATACCGAAAACTCAGGCAATATGTATCGTAGCCTTCATTGCCCGCGATAGCAAGTGTTGTTGTTGAGTCTAAGCCGCCACTGAGTAAGACGACCGCTTTTTTAGGCACCGATTTTCTTCCCAAAAGAAGGGGAAAGTTGGTAAATTAGCAAGTGTTCTAAAGTTTGGCAAGTTATATTTAATACACAACCTAACTTTAGTTCACTTTAGCTACACTTTACAACCTTCCACCTTTTTAATCTTTCTATTCTCGCTCAAACTCTAACTTTGCGAACCGCATAAAGATGCCGCCCCCCGGTCTGGCAAGGGGTCCGTTGATCGCCAAGCATGCGATGACATGTTTCGCACCCGGTTCCGCGCTTTCGGTGACAACAACGCGTTGCGGCGTATTGAAACCCGAGGCAGCACCGCGTCCTGACTCTCCGAAAGCCAAGTCGATTTCGCCATCAACCCAGACTTCACCGTAGTCGTCGATACATGTGTTAAACCACACCTGTGAGCCAGCGATTGAGACTCCGTCAACTTCCTCTGGAAGTGTCACGGTAATCCGATACCAACCAAAGCAAAGTCCTGTCGAGATAAACTCTTGGATATCCTCACAAATGGGCCAGTCCGAGTCGTCATAGTCGGCAAGACGCGCAGGCGTTTCCGGCAATTGATCGACCAAACCCCCGTTCGGTTCACCAGGGACGAGCCCATCGCCATAACGCCATTCGGAATTGGTGAGTTCACGATGTTCTACATTTTCTAAATCAAGTTCTGCAATAATCATTATCTATTCCTTCCTTAGTTTGAAATTTTTTAAACGATTATGTATAGGCGGCGTTTCCGTTGTCAACGCCGATCTAAAATTAGTAAACAACCTTTTTCAGATTATGAGAGGTTTCTTAACAATTGGACATCGACAAAAACAACGAAGGCAGCAACTCAGATTGAATCCTTAAAAAGTTTATAAGCAATACCTGTTGAAAAAATCAAGGAAATTCCTGCAACAATAAATGGAACATGAACAGAGAAGTTAATCAAAAAACCGCTCGCAACATAACCAAGCAGAAATCCGGTGCTCCATGCTAAATGTGTCAGACCGACCCCGTGTCCTTTCTCGTGAGGTTCGGTGAATTCGTTGATGAACCGAGGGATCGTCGTTGAAAGCCCCCACGCCGCGCCTGCACCGAGTATCCCGAAAACCTCCAATGCGATTAAAGAATCGTGAAAGAACGCCACACCAAAAGCGAGGAGCGTAACAAGCACATTCGCCACGAGAGCAGGCGTGCGGTGCCCAATCGCATCACATATTCTACCAACAGCTAATTGACACCCGAAAGCAAACAACAGACTCACCGCACCATAGTAGCCTGTCGCTTTAACGCCAGCAATACGAGCAATCAAGATCGGCATAAGCAGATTTACAGAGCCCCAGTAATAGGTTGGGAAAACCCGTAAACCGATCAGCAATTGCATGTTCCGCCGCCGACTCAGATCTATATATGCTCCGATATTAAGGGTCGATTTCCATATCCCACCTTGCTTCCGCTCGTTATTGGAAGAAGGCTGTCGTGCCAGTCGCGGTAAAAAGAAACACGCACCGATGAACAGAACACCTGCCAAAATCACGGCACCGATCCCGAAAACACCATAGTCGATACGATCAATGACTTCCCCAGCGATAGCACTCCCGACTGCACTCCCGACAGTCATATTGATAAAGTACAGTCCTGTCGCCACCCCCAACCGGTTTGATGGCACAACACTAATGAGATACGTTTGACCGCCCGCGGTTTTGAACCCGGAGGCGATACCTTCGTAACAGAGGATGCCCCAAATGAACAGCGGCGTTTCTGTCGTGAAAAGCCCACCTACGACGACAGCACCTGTCATCCCGATAAGTATAGCGGGTTTCCGTCCGAATCGATCGCTAAGCGTTCCGCCTATCAGCGCCGAGATCCCACCTAACCCGATAGGCAGTGCACGCAACAACGCTGCGAACAGGGCAGTCTCTTTTAAAATCGTCTCCGCGTAGACCGGAAACAACATCTGGACCGGTCCTGTTACCAAACCGACAACGAACACGATGGCGCAAAGAAGAACAAAACCGCGACTCCACATTTTTTAATTATGTGATTCTGGTCGGCATTTCCGTTGTCAATGCCGATATAGAATTGGTTCAGAACCTCCTTTAGGTAATGAGCGGTTTCTTACAAATCAGAAACCTGCATCACGCAAGCCTATGAAGGGAACCTGTGGGACAATGCGAAGCAAACGGACACAGCAGTTCAGATTCAATAATTGAAAATACGTAGCAGACTATCTGTAATGTTCGGTGCAGCTGTGCCGAGTCCACACGCGCTCGTTGCTCGCATGACCGCTCCAATCTCCGAGATGAGTGCTTCCGAATTCGGTTGCAAAGGCTTGGACAAAAGTTCCGTCAGTCGATGCGTGCCGATACGGCAGGGGAAACATTTTCCACAAGATTCCTCAGCGAAGAACTCCATAGCGTTGCGTGCGACATCGAGCATATCTCGCGTGTCATCAAACACTATGATTCCCGCCGCGCCGAGCATCGCACCCACCTTTTGGAAACTCGGTTCGTCAATCGTAATGTCAAAGTCGGCTTCAGCGATGAACCCACCGGATAAACCTGCTGTCGTGATCGCTTGAATTTCGCGTCCCTCTGGAGGACCCCCTGCCCATTCGTAAAGGAGCGTCTTTAACGGAAGTCCGAAGGGCACCTCGTAGTTCCCCGGTCGCTGGATGTCACCGGAGAGACTGATAATCTTTGTGCCTGCCAAGTTTTCATCACAGCTGAGATTTTTATACCACGCTGCGCCGTGCCGTAAAATCTGGACAGCAGCGGCGAGTGTCTCTACGTTGTTTACAGCGGTGGGTAAGTTTTCAAACCCGTGTGTCACAGGATAGGGCGGACGATTCCTTGGAAACGGATGTTTCCCTTCCAAACTGTTCAACAGCGAGCCTTCCTCCCCACAGACATAAGCACCGGCACCCCGTCGAATGTAGATGTGGAAGTTGAAGTCTTCACCCCCATGTTTCTCTCCGAAGATAGCATCGCCAAGCAGTCCTGCCGCTTCTGCCTCCGCGAGTGCGTGCTCAAGCGTCTTTAAGGTTTCTGGGTATTCATAGCGGAGATAAATGAACCCGCGCGTCGCGCCTGTTGCATAAGCAGCGAGTGTCATCCCTTCAATCACAGCGTGTGGATCGTAATCCAGAATAGCCCGATCCTTGAAACACCCGGGTTCACCCTCATCGGCGTTACAGACGATCGTTTTGGGTTCGCCGGGAGCATTCAAAACCGATTCCCATTTCATGCCTGTTGGAAACCCAGCACCGCCTCTACCCGCAAGTTGACTCTCTTTAAGTATTTCAATTACATCTGTTTGTGTGCGTGTTGTCAATGTCCGAGTCAATGCTTCATAGCCACCCGTGCGTCGATAACCTTCCAATGTATTACGTTCGGGTTCGCGGATCTCGGCGAAGATGCATTCTGCACCATCGCCCGGATATGATGGCGGTAAAGGGGTGGGTTGCACGGAAAGCGTTTCTACCTGTTTCCCGACGCGGACCTGATGTCCCTTCAGCACAGGCACACAATCGTCGCATCTTCCAGCACAGGGCATTGGGGTCGCGCCTTCATCTTTAAGTGCCTCAAGAATTTCCAATCCACCTTGCAACCGACAGACGGGTCCCGTACAGACGCGCGGTGCATCCTGTCCTGGGATTTCACGCGCAAAATGGTGATAGAACGTTAACGTGCCGAAGAGTTCAGCGAGCGGGATCCGAAGTCCGACTGCGATGTCGCGAAGGGCTGCCTCCGATATAAACCCGTCCCGGTCGTGGAAGGCGTGTAGCAATGCGAGCAACGGCGCGGGTTCATCGCGCCACTGGGCAATCACTTCTCGATTCGTTGGGGCTGCCATCTATTTCTCCAGTCCTGTAATACAAAAGTCGTTTCTTTGTGTATCTTACCAATCTTCTCGCTTCGCGTCAACGTTTTATTCGGGGACATCCACTTTAAATGGATCTATGAGTTCATTGAGCACCTTCCGTTGTCCGTGATCTCGGCTTTCGAGATCATGTAGTGCCTCCGGAATTTCGTCTTTGTGTGCATCGAACGGAAGCCACCAAGACGAGTCCGCATGGTGGAACTGCTTCGCATAGACCCAGCGTAAGAATACCGTCATCCGCGGATACGTCTCGTGCTTCCACCGCCTTCCTGCGTGCCGCGTGTTCGGCAGGAACACAATGAAATCACCAGCGTTTACGGGGACATTGTGGACCATCGGCGGTGCGTCATCCATCGTGATGTCCTCTGGATACTGGAAGTTGGATTTATGGCTTCCCGGAATGCAGGCAAATCCGTTGCCCGGTGGCACATCCACGAGCGAAACAGAGAGATTAAAGAAACTCGCGAAGATCTCATCGTTCGCGACTTGGTATTGGTGATGTGGACCTCTAAACCACCCTTTATGTCCACCATGGAGTTCCAAACCATCAGCGTCAGGATAACAAATATTTGCTACGACATCGAAGACTCTCGGATAGTTCCACGTCAAGGCAGTCGCCACGCGCAGGATTTCTGGATTTAAAATCAGCCGTTGGAACGCTTCATGTCCGTAGTGCATGTTATAGACCCACCACGGTTTCCCCGCTGGCGCATTGATTCGCATGGGGGGCTTGAAGTCTGACGCATCCCATTCGGACCACTCAAACATCTGTGCCTTCATCAGTTCGACATCCGCTTTCGGCACGGCGTTCCGCACTACAAAATAACCCAGCAGATCGAGATGCCATTTTTCTTCCTGTGTTAGCATAGTTCCTCCCCCGTCTCCAGTTTTTTGAGGATCCGCTTGGCAAACCCTTTTTCACCGCGTTGGATCGATTCCAATTCGTATTCGTCTTCAGAGATGCGGTGCCGATGGTCTTCTATTGGGAGGTTATAATTCTCATTGAAATAGAAACTGAATTGATACCGATTGAAGACAACGCGACGTGGAGAATCGACTTTCCAAAATTTTGCCCCGTGCATCAAACGCGGTGAAAAGATGAGGCAATCCCCTGCCTTCAGCTCAAACGTAATTGCGGGTGCCCATTCGTTGTCGATGTCAAGCGTTGTAGGAAACTTGATTCGTGACTTATGCGTCCCCGGGATGCACATGAAACCGTTGTCCTTCGGGACATCAACGAGTGTTATAGCGGTGTTGACGAAATTGCTGTAGATCTGTCCGTTACCGGCTTGATAATCGTTGTGCGGATTATGGAATCCATCGGGAAATTCAAAACCGCTGGTATCGCGATGCAGTCTCTCTTTTTCATCCTCAGAAATGGGACGTTGCTTCTGCAAGACAAGCGCGGAATTAAAAAGCCGTGGACGGTTCCACATCAAACCCATCACAATCCGCATCACTTTCTCATTCAGCGATAATCGTTCAAAGATCCGGTCACCGTATTGAACGTTGTTCAGGACACCACTGTGTTCGTCTTGCGTGACATTCACAGGTTCCGGTGCAGTTTCGGGATCAGCGAACCACCCGTTCGCTATCTCAAGCATCCGTTCAACCTCTGCTGGCGATATCACCTGTCGAAGCACCAGATAACCAAACAGATCATAGTGCCACTTCTCCTCTTCCGTTAGTGTAGAGTGGAGATTAATAGCACTATCTTCGCCGCGAATTAGCATAACATCTCCTCAGAATCTTGGTGGACGTGCAGCCCAGTTTATATTGAAAAGGCACAACTTGCAGAGAATAAATCGGCAGCATTTTTTGAATCAAAAAAGTTTCCATTGGCTGACAACCTCATCTGTATTTGCATCAACCAATTTATTGTTGTCCTTCAACAAATAGGTGCCGCCCGCTTCTACATCAGCAGAGAATTTGGATATGAGTTGGATGGTGCTTCCCGTGTCGTTATCAAAAAAATGACGATGTATGGTCGCCACTGACATATCCCGCTTTCCGGGCAGGACCAAAATTTCGTCAATAGCGATCTCCTCGTGGACATTAATCTGCTTGCGCATAGCTAATTTTCCATCAATTCGGAACGCGATTAACTTATACCGTTGGAGCCACCCGCCCTCCGTGTCAATTTTGATAGTGGCAAGTTCGGATTTTGGCAACTGTGGCACTTCATACGCACCGTCTGGTATAAATTTATTCATAACCGTTCCACAACCAACAAACGGCAGAGATAAGAGTATACCCAGAGGTAGAATAAGAATACTTGATTTGAATTTCAAAGGCCATTGCGTTCCGAATGCTTTAGCATGAGGTCTATCACTACGCTTCATTTTTTCCTCCTAAACCTTGCTGGTTCATGTCGTGTCGTTAATTATAAAATCTACTACAAACTGCCTGAGTGATGCTTTCACCTCATCGGGCTTCTCTACCCACGGATAATGTCCTAATTCGGGAACGGCTGTCCAAAGCCGAACACCCTTAATCTGAAGTACCTGTTCTTGGGACATTTCTATCCTTGTATTTAATGATATTAATGCGTTGTTATGAGGATACCAGTTTTAGACACCAAAGTCAATCATAAATCAGTTTGATTTTTTTGTTGACAATCTTCCTCATATTTGCCATTATGGCGACAATCGAAATGTGATAAACGCGATTTAGAAGATATCCGTTAGTTTTTCATATCGTATCACTAAACTGGGAAAATGGAGGCAGCTATGAAACCGAAACGTTTAAATTGGTGGGCATTTCAAACCGGTTCTGCCCTCTTCTGTACTTTCATCTTAATTATTATTGGGGTGGAAGCTCAGGTTGTTACGGACGGCTTAGTGAGTTATTACACGCTTGACAAAAACGACATCACTGGCGATACCGTTAAAGATCTCGTTGGCGGCAAGGATGGAACAATCGTCGGTGAGCCGGAGTCCATCGAGGGTCATCTCGGTGAGGCACTCAATTTTGGCGGAAAACCGGATTGTGTGGAGTTGCCGATCCTTTTCAATATCGGGGAGAAACCAGCGTCGTATGAAGCGTGGTTTTTGAAAACCCCTAACAGTCGCGTCGGTTGGCAATATATTCTGACAAACAAAACGAATTTCTTCGATCATTTCTTTCGGCTCGGTTTTAATCAGAACACCGGACAACTTCGATACTATACCGAAGAGGCAAACAACATCAGAAAAGCATGGGTGACCGATGAGGATTACGCCGATGGCAAATGGCACCATGTAGTGGCGACCCGCGAAGCCGATAAGGCACAGGTGTATGTTGATAGTGTCCTCGTCAAAGAAGATGAGGCAATGTCCGGCAATTTAGGCGGTGGTGAAACGAACTGGAACATCGCTCAAGATGGAAATACCGACGGATACTTGATAGGCGCGGTGGACGAAGTGCGCATCTATAAGAAAGTGCTAACACCGGAAGAAATCAAGCAGAACTTTGAGTCACAGGGTTTAGCTGTCCAGCCCACTGGGAAGTTGAGTCTCACCTGGGGACGAATTAAAGCGGTGGAATCTTATCGTTAGTGATTGTCAAAGTCAGACAACGTAAGTGGTTCATTTCTTGATAGAAGTTTAGGGTAACACAGAAACCTACAAGCTCCTAAACCTTCGGATGGTTCTACGAAACGCTATCCGTTAGAAACGGAGACTGATAATGAAGGTAGATCCGCAGCAACTTATTGATAACGGTTATATAGTCCTACGAGAAGTTGTTCCCGCTAATCAGTTGGAAGCGTTGCGAGCGAGCTTTGAAACCCTCGTTGAGAAGCAGAAAGTCATCTGGGCACGCGAACGGAAACCGGATGAAAAACCCGGAGGCGTTTGGACAACGAGTGCGCAGCCGAGAGTGTTTTTCGATGAAGTCGTTGACGCAGCGACCGCGAATACCGTGGAATTTTGTCTGCATGAGAATACCCTCGGGGTGAGTCAGCAACTCATGAGAGCACCCAATGCAGCAATTACACTGATGGCACTCATGTGTAACCCTGTGCAATATCACGGTCCGGCGAGTTGGCATCGTGATATTGATCCCACGGGACAGGCACCCCTCAAAGGTATGCAGATGGATTATGTTAAAAACGGACCCGGATATGTGCAGTGGAATATCCCACTTTACGACGATAGCGTGTTCTGGCTCGTACCGAGAAGCTACTGCCGTCCAAACACACCAGAAGAATATCAACACCTATTATCACGTCCACAAGAGCCGATGCCGGGCGGGATTCCAATCGAACTGTCAGCAGGAGATGGGGTCGTCTATAGCCACATGGGCTTACACTGGGGCAGTAACTACAGCACAAAATTACGACGGACGGTTCATCTTGGTTATCGCGCTTTTGGTAGCGATTCCTATCCAATCGTTGACCATTTTTACTGGAATCTGGAATTCACACGGCATCTTCCGACCGAGGCTCGCGCCCGATTTGAACACTTTTTCCAACTCCACCAGCAGCAGTCTGATGTGATTGAGGCAACTTTTTACGCCATCCGTAACAAGGATGCTGACGGTTTTCGAGATGGAGTGGCGAAGCTGCATCCGGGCGAAGAGGAACGTATGGTCGCAGTGGTATTCCTCTCAAAACTCGCAGACAAAGTCCGTAAACTCAAAGACCCTGAGATTCGCAAGCTGTCCGTTGAAGAACGCATCGGCGAAATCTCTGCACATCGACTCAACTTTCATCTCTATGAGGATTTCGCGGATCGTTTTTCCGCCGAAGATGCCGAAAGGATCTGGAAACGGTTTTCGACCCTTTACGAGAAGATTGAGGCAGAAATTGCTCGGTCTGTTCCCGACAGAACATCGCGCGTAATGCGCTATCAATTGACGGATATGCCAGCGAATTTCGAGGTGGAGGATTTCATTCGGAGTTGGTAGAAATGACTGGCATCAATCAGATGTATCTGTTGTGCAAGCGTCTCCGACTTGCACTGGAAGATTTAATAACTTCACCGTGAAGCGAATAGGAGTTACTATTGACACAAAATCGAAGTGTAATCATCAAAATTGAGGCGGGTTCGGTCAACCGGGACAATGACCTCGTCCGCATGCGTTTCAAGCCGAAACGTTACTTTCCCGATTGGCAAGAAGGGATTTCAGGACTTGCGATGTCCACAACTGATGCAGAAGGTCATGTCTCCGACGAGGAGGTCCTCTGTCAATTCGAGCCGTCGCTACGTGAACTTGCATGGCAGACAAGCGAACTTCCGGCGGGGACATCGGCGTATTACGCGATCCGACAGATCGATGGACCGCCCCCAAAATCCCGTTATCACATCGAACAGAAACCCGCGCATCTGCTCATTTCTGCCGATGACGCGTTATTTGCACGATACAACTTTCTCGGTGTCTGGAAGCCTTACTTTTGGCCTCTCAACGGGAATCATGGGACTGTGGTCCGCGGGGCTGGCGGCGAGGACCATCCGCATCACACAGGACTTTACCTCGCCTACGGTGGGCACGGTGAAGGCGGGTCTGCGAATATCTGGTCTGATTGGGACGAGCCGCCTTATGGACCCTGCGGGAAGATGTTGCACCAACGCTTTGTCCGAATCACTGAAGGGAACGTCTACGCTGAATTTGTCGAAGACCTGATCCATGTTAAGGGAGACGGTGAAGTTATCATGACAGAAACACGGACCGCTCGGGTATGGTATGGGAGCAATACGCGGCGGTTTCTGGAAATTATTCACGAAACGACTCCACCGTTGGACATCGGTGATCGGCAATTCCTCTGTGTCGCGCGTTTAAATCCATCAATGGGTATACCGGAGAAAGGGCACGTTGAAAATTCCGAAGGACAGATTGGTAGAACAGAGGTGCATCATCAACGAGCGCGATGGTGCGATTTAGGTGGCACAGTGGGAGATGGAATATCTGGTATCACACTGTTTGATCACCCCGAAAACGCTGAACATCCCGGATTTTTCGGGGAAATCGCTGTGCAGGAACAGATGAGCATCCTCCACCATCCGCCTGATGAGTTGGAAGATGACCGTTTCCGGCTGCGATTTGGGGTCTACGTCCACGCAGGTATTACGCCAGAGGCAGATGTCGAGCGGCATTATCAGTGCTATGTAAATCCGGTGCAGGCGGAGATCTTGGGGGACTGAGATCTTTAACCCTAACTAAAGCGATCTGTCATTTTTACCGCTTTCGGTGCTTTACATCCAGTTCGCGAAGGAGTGCTAAAGTCTCCTCAAACGGCAGTTCACCCGTTGAAGCCGTGTGTTCGAGATAGTCGCGTGTCTTGTCGTTGAACACACCATAAAAGGCACGCACTTCAGAGTTGGGATGGTCTCGCCACAGTTCAACAGGTATAATCGAATCTTCGCTCAAATACCGCCGGTTCGGATGCCCGTAATAGACTTGCACCGTTTTGCGTTCTTCCTGCGTAGGACGGGTCGTCGCGGTGTGTAAAACACCGATGTTGAAGAGTACGGCTGTCCCAGCGGGTCCGTACAAATCGACAATTCCCCCACGCTCCAACTGTGCGTCTGTTTCGAGAATCTCATCTTCCACCGATTCCGGTGATAAGGAGAAACAGTGCGTCGTCTCATCAACATCAGTCAGATACAGCATCAACTGTATGAACCCGATGCGTAACGGATGTTCAAGCCAGTGCCTCGGACCATCTCGATGCCAACCTCGATTCAGTTCACCATCGTAGGGTGCCATGTGGCGGATGCAGATTTCTGAAAAGCAAGGGGCATTCCCCATCAATGTTTGCAGACAATCCATGACGATCGGATGCCGAATCACAGTATCGAATTCAGGTGAAGTCAAAAGGGCATCGCAATTCACGGTCTGGTGATGCCCGATACGATACCAGTGATCTTTCACTTCAGTGCGGTCCCGGTCAAAGGTATGAACGAAACGCGCAACCTCTGCATCACTCAGAATCTTACCGAGTGAGATATACCCATTCTCTTTAAAAAATGCATAATCTGCTGGTTTCATGTTTTTACTTATACCTTGCGAGAGAACGACGCGAGTTTAGATTTCAATACAAACAAATAGACAGTTTCCGTCAACGCGCTTGTAGTCGCCGAATTCGGGCGGGCGTATCGTCATTCTGAATTTCGGAGGAGAGAATCTGGAGGCTCCGATCTTCAATGGGTAGTTCCACTTTTACACCGCCACGCCGATGCGACTCCCGAAGTGCCATCGCTACCTCCAGTGCCGCGCGTCCATCTTCTCCCGAACATTTCGGGGAAGTCCCGTTCTCAATGGCGTTGATGAGATCTTCAACGATGGTCAGTCCCATCCCCTGCATCCGCACGGGAATCGGGAATGGACACTGGGCAGGCACGCCGCGTCCGCGCCGTCCACCGGGGATCACACGAATCAATTCAAAGGTTTCGGCGTTGTTGACAGAACGGATACGTCCGGTTGTGCCGATGACATCGACCTCCCACGGGGCTGCCCCACACGATGTACTTCGCAGATAGGCACGCACACCGTTATCAAAAACGAGATAGCCGTTTCCCTGCAGATCACTTTCACCCGCGGCGGCTTCATCGGACTCCATTTCACCGAAAACCCACTCCACGTTTCCGCCTGCCATATAGCGCAGAATATCAATGGCGTGGCTCCCGTTATGCGAGAGTCCACACTGTGCATAGACCGTCACCTGAAGCACATCACCGATTTCGCCTTCGTCAATGAGTTTTCGAGCCTCACTAAAGAAAGGGTTCCAGCGTCGCGCGCAATTGATCGCCAGTGCAACACCTTCTGCTCGGCAGGTCTCCACCATGTCATCCGCTTCAGCGAGACTGAGCGCAATCGGTTTTTCTGCCCAGATCGCTTTGACGCTCGAGCGCGCCACATCTTGCACAATAGTCGACCGTATTCGTGCCGTCGTGCAAACACTGACGATGTCGAGATTTTCCTTCTCCAGCATTTCACGATAATCGCTGTAGATATGTTCAGAACCGAGTCCCCACCGTTCACCGAAAATCGCTGCCTGTTCGGCGTGTAGATCGGCACCCGCCGCCAGTTCTACATTCGGTGCAGCGTCGTAAGTTGGACCGTGGCAATAGGGCAGAAAGATCGATCCGCCCTGTGTAATCTCGTCATCAAAGGTGCTACCCATACGTCCCAAACCGATTACACCTGCTCGATACATTGTCATCTTGTTTCCTCCAATTTCCAATACGCTAACTGAAAAGTTAGTATCGCAACGCATTCCAATGTTTATTTTACCACAGTTCAGATTTTATCATAGACGAAATCCAACCACCTGTTTTGTGGTGGTATAATGTTGGGTTTCGGCGAAAGTGGCGTCCAATACGGCTTGAAAATGTGTCCTTGATCACCCTTCAATTCCCACGCATCCGCTGTTTCCTCTTGCGTAGACATAAGGAAAAAATGTCTTTTCTTCTGCGCACTTAAGTTTTCATTCGGGATCCATCCTGTAATGTTAGTGTCAATACGTATGGGTTTGTGAAATTCGTCATATTCATATTCAATGTATGAAATGTGTGTGAAATCCTCTCCTGTGGAAAGATAATCGACGGTAAGCCCCTTGGGTAGCTTCCGCTTGTAGGGAATTGCGGTTAAGTTGGGTTCGATATACACCTGCGTTGTTTCCACTATTATTCTTTGGTTCTTTTCCAATTCATTCTCAAAACACCCCAAATAGTTTTCAATTTCTACAAGCTGTAAGCCTGTTTCCTCATAAGTTTCCCTCTTTACAGCGGTTTCAATATCTTCGTCCCTTTCAACAGTGCCTGCCGGGATTTGAACCCCCGCAGTCGGATGTTTGAACACGAGTAACTCCTTAACCCCCCTCCGCTCACGGACGATAAATGCCGTAACCTTCTGAACAACTTCATTCACGCGAATTGCTCCTTAGATCGTATTCCATCAATTCAGGGGACCATTCAAACTTTGGAGACCCTTCAGGATTGAATCCTTGGAGATGTGAAAGATGCGTGCGGGTTACCGCCTGTGTATATCGCCAGTCCATATCCTCAAAAACCTCGGTGAGTAGTGTGGCGAGTGCTGGGTCGTAGTCTTTCAACTTATCGCGGGTATTGACGTGATTGTGTTGATCGTCATTTGCTCGGTTCGTATCAAACCAAGATTGTGTACCTTCAGCCCAGTATTCCGCTTTGTTTGTAATAGCATAGGTATCTTTCCACAATCCTTTTTCGACCGCCGCGTCGAACATTGGCTGAAGTCGGTCATCAAAACTGGGATCCACCGTATTCAATCCCATCTGGTGGATTGCATGCGCGAATTCGTGAACCAGAATGTTTTCAGTCGAATAAGGGTCGCCTGCGTAGTTGAGCAGATTTTCCTCACCACAACTGACAGCAGGTCTTGCAGGGGTAGACCCCAAACCGCGTGCCCGTCGGTCCCAATAAATAGCAGGCTCAAGATCACTGTGTTCAGGGATCTGGGTTGTCAGCTCGTTATATGCCATCACCGCAAAACGGACGTTGTTTTCTGCGAGTGCTTGTAGCACATCGGGACGATGCCCGATCATCTGACGAATGAGCCATGCCGCTTCCTTTACGGCGTAAGGATTTACCCTCCCCGACGCGACAACGGGCAATCCTTCCACATCAATCCACTGCTCGTAAAACGGGGCCAGGTTAAAAGATTTACGAACGGCAACCAATGGAGATACAGGTTCAAGTATGTTCATATTTTGTGCTGTTGCAGTTATCTGGATTATACAGAATAGTACAGAGAGTGTAAACATAACAGTCAAATACAGCATAGTTTAACTCTATTGTTAACAGAGTAACCGGACAAGTTGCCTACGTTCTGTTATTTCTAAAAGTGGAACCTGATTGGAATCAATTTTCAAAAGATCAACATCCTCCCAGATCAATTTGTCCAATCTTCCAGTTGTAATCCGAATCCAGCAATCCTTTGGAAATCTGAGTCAGCAGTGACCAAAATCGCATCAAGCGCCATAGCAGTTGCGGCTATCCAAAGATCGTTCTCTGACAAGGGAGTTCCCTGTTGTTCGGCGTAATTTTTCATCGGGGCATAGTAATCAGCAGCTTCCTTTGGGATTGCTAAACAGGGCAGTCCTTCAAAGAAATTAATGGCTTGTTGCTCCAAAACTTGCCGCCTGCGCCCTACCGGAAGTCTCTGAATTCCAAAAAGAATTTCGCCTCTAACAATCGCACAAGTAAAAAGGTAATCATCAAAGTCGGATAGGGAATCGAAGCGAGCGGTAACATAAGGAGCGCCTGCCATTAAGTAGCTGCACGTGGATGTTTCTAAAAGATAGTCCATCGGCTATTCACCTTCTGACTCGTCGAAAACAGAATCAAAACGCATTGGGATTTCTCCGTCTTTAATGGATTGAAGTAAGGCTTCGGCATCTTCTATTGATACCTGATCTGATCTGTTAATGGCTGCTAAGACTTGTGAAGGTTGACCTGTTGGTTCAGGTTTTGGCAAATCTTGAGGGGTTCCTAAACGTTCTGTTGGACTTTCTGATTTCCAGACGAGATATTCCAAATACCGCTTCAATTCTTCGATCTCAGCAGCGGATAATTTCTCGACGGTATTCAGCACCCATTTTTTTGTTGTAACTGACACGGCTTTCCTCCTTCTTTGTAATCCGCTGACGTAGGCAACAAAGTGTGGGATAAGCGATTTCCGCAAACCTACTACAAGAGTTTATCAGAAATTGACAACCCGCGTCAAACGTTTGTGCGTTTTCATTCAGAATCATTCAGTTTTAAGAAATTATCGGATTTCGCATCTTTTTTTACGATCCGGTGTCCCTTCCCAGTAACGGGTGGGAACCCTGGTTGGGAAACCGCACCTACCGGGTCTGGGGTGAAACCTGCCTGAAGAATGGGAGAACTGAATACTTCTGGTTTTCATCAGGTCTATTTCCTGCCAAGTAGGCACTACTCCCCTTCCCTATATCTTAACTCCTGCCAGATGGCGCGCATCTGCCACACATCCATCGAAACAACCTTCGCTTCCCCACCGATGGCGAAAAGCGAGATACCGTTGCTCTCCTCCTGCTGTGGATAGACCCGTGCAACGGCACACTGCCGCGAGAACAGTGGAAAGAGTTTGTCGATGCCTTTTCGAGGAAACGCCCACTCTGGTAGGCATTCCCCGTTGTCAGCAAAGACTTCAATAAGACTCCGATCCAGGAAGATACGGAGACGCACCTTGCCATCACTGCTCAGACGAAACGGTGCGATTTCTGGGGGTTTACCGACAAGGTCTGTTCGCACGGAAGAATAAGATGTGTCGATCTGTAGGCTATCGTTGGTCTTGCCGTGTCTGTGGTTGTAGATAGAGATTTTTGTCCGTTCACTTCCGTCTGGGGAGCGGAACACATACAAGCCAAATTCCCGTGCCGTTCCGATGTCAACGGTCATGTCTATCTCAATCGCTTTGCCGGCTACAGCGTCAAGGACGCGTTCTTCGTTTGCTGGGAGCGCAATATCGGTGAGCCGAGTGTGTGTAGCGCGTAGACTTTTCACCTCTTCTACGGGTTCCATCGCCAGCGCGTTGTCCTCCTTCAGCGTTAGGTGCCACGGGAGCGTCATACACAACCCCGACGCGGCTTCTTCACTCTGTCTTCCGTCTGAGCAATTTAAAATAGTGATGAGACGACCGCGGGTGTCTATTGTCGCAGAAGGACAGGAGACCATCCCGCCACCGAAGGTGCCGTGGTTGATTCTACCGTGGTATTCAGGTGTAAATTTGTGTGTTCCGCAGTCGTATTCACCGATGTAGTAGCGCGCCGAACATTTATGACTAAAAAGCAGTAAGATGTGTTTGCCGTTTCCGATGGGCAGGAAATTCGGCACCGCACCGTCTTCACCCAAGTCACAGAAAACATCGTCAATCAACAACGGATGGAGGTATTCCCAGTGGGTCAAGTCTTTTGAATAAAAGAGATGAGAAGCGGATCTGCGCCGTTCACGAATCCAACCGTTCGCCGATGTACCCGAGATAGAATAATATCCATCCTCCTCTTTCCAGATGCATGGATCGAAAACGTTGTAGGGCTGCTCGTATGCGTTCGTTTCAACATTTGGAATGATTGGGTTATTCGGGTGCTTCTTCCAGTTGAGTAGGAGTGGATCGCTGGCAGTGGCGATGCTATTCCCCGACATTTTGCCGTGATAGATGGCAACAACCCGTTCATCTTCCACGAGACACTGACCGCTGAAGCAGTGGAGTTCGGTATCTGGATACAACGCCGGTGGCAAGTCGTGCCAGTGCACCAAATCCTCGCTATAACAGTGTCCCCAGTGCACACGATTGACATCTGGTGGACCAAATTGATAAAACAGATGATACCTGCCTTGCCATTCGCAAAGTCCGTTCGCATCTCCCATGCCGTAGAGAGAGGACATGTGATAGATAGGACGATAGGGATCCGATGACCACGCCTCTCGCCGTCTCTTGTAGTCGTGCACCGTCTCATCCGTTTCAAGGGCAGCGAGTTGCTCCACCTCTATATCGGGATAAGTTTTACCTCGGAGTTTTTCCCATTTTGGCGCAGCTTGCGAGTCAAAACTTGCTGTTAAAACTTTTGCCATATCGGATTACCTTATTCAAAATCTCGCTTATAAGTCTTTGATTTTGCGTGGCGGGATCTGCTTCTCAAACTCCAAGTCTTGCCAGCAAAATTACTGTCAATAAGCTGCTGAAAAATTCGATGGTGCGCCGATGGTTTGAGTTCTAAGCGATCCATACCGGGTGAGAACGGATAACTTTCTGTCTCACCCGCGAGAATAGCGAAGAATTTACCGCGGTTATTCGGAAGAAAGATAGGACCCTTCCATTCCTGCTGTTCGATTATCGGGGACGTGTCCTGAATAGACATTTTTGCGTTGAGGAGAACGTCTGTCCCATCCCGCAATTTGATAGCAGCAGGGAGCTTATTTTCAAGTTGGATATCGCCTTGAAAATAAGGTGTTTGAAAAAACACCCTTTCCGAGAAAGCCAAGAGTTTGGATGAATTAAAAGCGTATGGTAAATAATAACCGTCCAAACTTGTTCCACTTTCGTTAAGACAAATCCCAACACTAATAACAAACTCCCTAAACTTAAATCCTCGCCATTTAGCATCTATCGCACTCAGCAGTAGAACCGCCTGATCCGTTTCGTGATATGGGAACAGGCTTTCCTTGCGCAGCACCTCTTCCCAGAACGATAAATCTGCCGTGCCGTGGAGTGTGACCTCTTTGACGTTATCCAAATTCGCGGCGTATTCTATGGCGTCATTCGGTTCTTGGTACTTACGCATAAATGTTCTGCATCTGCCAAGCATCTAAGGATTTGAGTTCACAGGATTGCCCTTGTGATCGCAGTGATACACCGACACTCTCTTCCTTGTCGGGATACACGCGCATTGCCACGCACTGCTTTCCATTCGCGAAGACCTCCACAACACTCTTGTCAACGAATACCCGTAATTTCAGCGTCTCGTCTTGTGCAATGGAGACGGCACCCGTTTCCGGTGCGCGTGAAAGGACATCCGAAGCGAGCGATGAATACGATGAATCAATCGTGAGCAGACTGTCGCGGACGCGATCGGGAATATCTGGGTTACGCATACCGCGTTCTCTGAAGAAGGCGATACGGGTGAACTCCTCTTTCTGCGGTGATCGGAGGACGTTCAATTCAACCATCGGTGCCGATTTCGGATCAATTTCGAGTTCAAGCTCCATGGCGTTGCCGTTTATGCCCTCCAGCACGACCTCCTCGTTTGCGGGGAGTGTCATCGCATTGACATGCTGGTGCGCATACCGTAACGATTCAATATCGCCAGCTGGCTCAACTCCGACTTCATCTCTGGAGAGGAGCGTCAGGCGACGCGGCAGTGTCATAATCTGGTTCCAACCCTTGGTAGGTTTCGCCGGATTCATGTTATAGATAACGATAAGACCGCCATTACCATCAGGCGTGGCAGACGGGGCATGGACCCCGGCAGGCGATGCCGCTCCGAAATTGTTCTTTGCGCCCGCTGTCACGATGAACTTGTCGCGTTCGGTGTCATAATCACCCAGCAGATACTGACCGCCACTCATGTGGCTGAAGAAAAGGAGCATGTGCCGGTCGCCGATGGGCCAAAAATAAGGACACGCACCGTCATCGCCGACTAAGGTGTACATATCATCTTCGAGGAAGGGATGCAGGTAGACCCAATTGGCGAGGTCTGCTGAACGAAGCAGGAAATTCGCTCGTACCCGTTTACCGCCCGGTCCGTGTGGGAGTGTGCCCCCCGAGAGCGAATAATACATACCGTCTTTTTCCCAAATGCATGGATCGAAAACGCGATAGACGGGTGTCGTGCCGTCGGCGTGTTGCGATGGGATAACCGCTTTGCCAGAGACCTTTTCCCAATTGAGCAGCAATGGGTCGCTTGACACGGCTACCATATTGCCGACAACCGTTCCGTGGTACATCGCGATTACGCGGTCTTCCTCTACAAGCGTCGCACCTGAGAAACAGCATCTTTCCGGGTTCGGGTAAATCGCGTAAGGCAGGTCGCGCCAGTGGATGAGATCGTCGCTAATCGCGTGTCCCCAGTGCTGTCGTGTATCTTCAGGCGGATATGCCTGATAGAAGAGATGCCAGCGTCCCTGCCAGAAACAGAGACCGTTCGGATCGTTGAGCATCGCTTCCGGGTTGATATAATGATAAATTGGACGGTGCGGATCGCCTTCATACGTTTTCCGATAAGCGTTGAGCCGTTGCATCAGTGGATTCGTCTCCAATGCTGCTTCCTGCTCCTCTAATGTATCTGGGAACGTATAATGCGGCACACGCGAAGTGTAGTCTTCGTTGGTTGCCATCGTTTCTCCTCTGTTGTGTAATATCTATGAAATTCTGTGGTTTTTAGCATAGCATAGCATTGGTTGAATGTCCACATTTTTTAACTGAAAACTGACAACTAAATACTCTGCATTGTTGATTCAAAATTGAGAGTTTGCTATACTTATTTCGTAAGGGTTTCGAGTTATATCCTTGATGAAATGATATTCATTTGATTGTTCCATTTCAAACACAAGGGGAGCTTTATGAATACGAAGAGTTTAGCTGCCGAATTTGTCGGCACCTTCGCGCTCATCTTTATCGGTGCCGGCGCATTGGCAATCGGTCAAGCGAATTTATTAGGCGTTGCCCTTGCCCACGGCTTAGTCATTGTGGCGTTTGCTTATGCGTATGGGCATATATCGGGAACGCATATCAATCCGGCGGTGACGCTGGGGCTCTTAATAGCAGGTGAAATCGAATTCGTCGTGGCCATCGGTTACTGGATTGTGCAATTTCTTGGCGGGATATTGGGAGCAGTTGTGCTTAACGCTGTTCTACCGGATGCCGGTGATCTGGGTGTAACAATTCTGGGTGAAGGTGTCGGCGTAGGTCAAGGACTCGTCGTTGAGATTGTGCTTACCTTCTTCCTCGTCAATACGATTTTTAATACCGCCGTGAGCGGGAAAGCAGGGAACTTCGCGGGCCTCGCGATTGGTCTCACATTGGTGCTTTGCATTCTGATGGGGGGACCCTTGACTCGGGCTTCACTCAACCCCGCGCGGACGCTCGGACCTGCTGTTGTCAGTGGTAACTACGCAGACATCTGGCTCTATTTCGTAGGACCGCTTGTCGGTGCGATCCTCGCCGCGCTTCTCTATATCGGTGTCTTGAAAGACAAAGGAGAGGCATAGCACACACATCGTAGACAAAAAGAGAAGGCTGGCACATTCACGCGCCAGCCTTTTTTATTTCGTGTTATGGTAAACGCATTAGGATGCGGTTGTGACGGGAATCTCGGTCGGTTTCACGGCTTCCGGCTTCGGAATGGAGAGCGTCAACACACCGCCATTAAATTCGGCTTTGATGTCGTCCGTCTTTACTTCCGAAGGGAGTGTGAATCTCCGTTGAAAATTGCCGTATCGTCTTTCCACACGGCGGTAATTTTTACCTTCCGTTTCCGCTTCCTGCCGTTTCTCGCCTTTAACGGTGAGGACGCTGTCGGTTACGGAGACATTGACATCGTCTTCGGAGACCCCGGGAAGTTCGGCTCGAATTTCATATCCGTTTTCCGTTTCAGAGATGTCCACCGTGGGCCTCCAAGAGGTTTCTTCCGTATCGGTTCCGCCTTCGTGGGAAGCGAAGAAGTCTCCAAAAATGCGTCCCACCTCGTTGTGGAAACTGAACGGATTTCTCATCGGTCTGCGTAAGGTCAAGTAAGTCATTTTCTTTCTCCTTTTGATTTTTGTTTCTGTAGATATTAGATGCAAGTTCTATGCCAAATGGATTGCAATTTTCGTACCAATCTTTTCCGAGGCGATCTAAAGGTGGTTGCCTCACTGTTTGCATATAGAGCAAATTCCGTGCCAAAACTGCCTTTTATTTTTCTAATAAAGTCCGAAAATACGTGAACATTTCATCGGGAGCCTGCACCGCAGCGTCCCCGTCCCCGGTAGGCGAGGTTTCCTAACCTCGCTGTGGTGTAGCGTGTTCAATTAATTCTAAAACCCACCAATAAAGCATGGTAGAAGGCGCGAGTGGGACTCAGTCCTGCCGAAAACATGGGAACCTTGAGAGAATAGGACGGAAAAACGGGTTTGCCAAATTGGCATCGTCTGTGCCGCTATGGCATTGGATGGAGGTCAAAATGACTTTGATAGGTAGAAAGGGAAAGATAGAGATTTTTGCCGCGACTCTTAACTGCTAAGCCGATCCATTTTCCTGGATTCGAGCGCGGATTCCGGCAACAAGCGTGCGCAAGGCAACCGGGTTTTCATCTTGAAAGGGGATAATCAGATCAGCGTATTGCTTGCAGGGTTCAGTATAGACTGGAAAATTAGGGAGAACATCGCGCCGATACCAGTTGATAGCCCACTCCAGATCGCCCCCGCGTTGTGCGACATCGCGGAGCATCCGGCGCAGGACACGTTCATGCGCATCTACATCAAGGAACAGTTTGATGTCCATCAAGTCTCGTAAATCTTCACTCCAGAAGATGAGGTGTCCTTCCACAATGACGACTTTGCTCGGTTGCACGCTCGTTTTTTCGGCACTGCGCTGCGCGGCACGCGTCCCCGGGGTAGGTGTGTAGATCACATCGCCATCGCGGAGTTTCTTGATGTCTGCGATGAGAGCATCCCATAGAACGGCATCCGGGTGATTCGCAGTGATGACGCGTTCCCGTTCCGCCTCGGAGTACTCCGACCAGTCGCGAAAATAGGAGTCCTGATTTAGCACGACAGGCGAGAATTCCGTGAGTTGTTCCGCTAAGGCACTCGCGAACGTTGTCTTTCCAGAAGCAGACCCGCCCATAATCCCAAGGGTAATCGGTGTAAAATGTTCTGGTTTCGGCATAGTTCTCTCCATAGTTTCCTCTTTTGGTATATTAGCACACCTCAATTTACGAGTCAATGCTATTTTATTGGGTGATAGGGTCATTTAGTTTTAAAAATTATTTTTCAGTAAATTCAGTGCTTTCTTAGGATGTGCGGCAAAATATCGCATTGTTTTGCTGATCGCCTCGTGTCCGGCGAGTCGCAATATAGAGACTGTGGTGTTTCGTAGCGCCGCCATGACGGCAGGAATCGCACCGGATCGGACTTGTGATGCGTCTTCGCCGAGGACGACATCCCGGACGTAATGCGACTTATTCTCAATCGTCCAATGTCCACGGCGTAAGGTGAGCAAGTCCGCCGCCGAAGCTTTTGTAGGTTTCAGACTCGTGATGCCATAGTGTGTCTGAAGTGAGACTTCCCGTGTCCGTAGGTCTTTGCGTTGATAGGTATACTCAAAGACTTGCGAGATGCCGGGCCAGCGCAAATATGCGTTGAGGGCGGTGCTACAGGTTAATCGGCGTATTTCGAGGCGTCCATGTGCTTTATCAAGGGTCTGAACGGTATCAAGCGTTTCCTGCCATTGTTGATGTTCTGCCTGGAGTTGTTGATATGCCGAAATCCGCAAAGTTTTAGCGTCGGGAGGACGTTGAAACAAGCGTTTTATCGCCTCAAACATATCTTTCTGATTCTCCTTGACGGGTAAAACGTAGTCGCCTCCCGACGCTAAAACCGCCTCACAAAAACTTCGGCGGGTCAACAAGGCGTCGGCTGTCACGACTTTCTGAGAAACATCAAAAGATTTGAGAATCTCCAGCGAGGTCGGCAGTTCGTGAGTCTTGGCAGACATCGCTTTTTGAGTCAGAGTAATGCCAAGCTCATGAGAGACGATAGACAGCAAGTGAGTTATCTTGGCATCCTGTTTTTTACTGCCTCGTAAGGTCTTGCCATCTATGGCGACAGCCGTCAAGCAGCTTTGACCTTTCCAGTGGAAGTCCTCAAGTGCCGCAGTTGCCCAGCGTCTCAGGATTGATTCTAAGGCATCAAGGTCTAAGCGATGAAAAAGATTATACAGTGTTGCGGCACACGGGGTTTTCTTATGTCGAAAGCCGAGGGCTTTTCTCAGATGCTTGTAGGTGCGTCCGTATTCAGCAATCGCAGCATAACTGCGATACCCAGACATCATCGCAATGATGGAGAGGGCGAGGATCGCCCGCAGCGGGTGGCGTTTGCCTTTTTCCTTGCGTGGGTCTGGCAATGTTGCTAACATATCAAGCAAGTGGTGAGAAGGTTTTCTCGTCATGATCTTCACCTCAATGTTGTGGTAAACGTTTAAGGTGAAGCATAGCATGTATGGCGTGAAAACTCACGTCGTACATGCATACAAAAAAAGTAACTCATCCAAAAAACTTAAAACTAAATGACCCTGATTGGGTGAGGATTGACTTCACGCCTACGGTTGGAAAAAAGAAATTTGACTTGCATAAAAAAGTGTGTTATTATATAATAGGTTTAACCACTTTACAGGAAATCACAGCGTCCCTTTTCAAAACGCTATTTCCTGCGAAATTTTAAACGCTTTTCCAGAAATAACGTCTCACGTTATAATAATAAAAATATCCGCGCTAATAGCGGAATTTGCTTGCAGAATATTAAGGGCGAGGCTTTTGACTGCCTCATTTTTAGGAACTTGATAATGCGAACGCTTCAACGGAAGACAACCACAGTACAGATACCTCATGTCCGGATTGCTCCAGTCTCTTTACGGAACACTTCCCGCTACGTATGGTCTCTTTTTACCCCGTTTACGAGCCGTGGCGTGTTTGCAGGTTTTTTTGGATTGTATCTGTATCTTTATCTGTACTTATATTTGTACAGCAACGACAGGTGGTGAAGGTTCGTAGGCGATGCCCATAATACAAAAACTAACGGATTCAATTATCACCACCCGGCGTTGAAATAGATTTCAATGTTGGGTATTTTTTTTAACCGAGTTTGATTTGCGACAGACAGAATTATTTTTCGGTGTATTGAGGGGCTTCAAATCCCAATCCTACGTTGTTTAACCGCAAGGTAAATTAGAAAATTAAGAAGGCGGAGGTAGTTGAAAAGCATGGTAATCGTTACCAAGACCGATGCGACACAAGCAGATGTCGATGCCGTTGTAAAACGGATCGAAGATGCCGGATTGAAGGCACAAGTCTCAGTCGGCGAAAGACACACTGTCATCGGTGTCATAGGAGATAAAACATTGCTTGGTGATATTCCGATAGAGTCAATGTCTGGTGTCGATCGAACGATGCCAATTACGGCACCGTTCAAATTGGCAAGCCGTGAGTTTCGGGATGAACCGACAGTTATTGGCGTCAACGGCACAAAAATCGGGGGACGGCAGGTCCCCGTCATTGCCGGTCCGTGTGCAGTAGAAAGCACGGAACAAATCGTAACCATTGCACGGCAGGTTCGACACGCCGGCGCGAGTTTCATCAGAGGGGGTGCTTTTAAACCGAGAACGGGACCCTATAGTTTCCAAGGTTACGGTGAAGAGGCTCTCAAAATGCTGGAGGCGGCGAAAGCCGAAACCGGACTCGGCATTGTCACCGAGGTCATGACCCCCCACGAAGTCGAACTCGTTGGCGAATATACAGATATGTTCCAACTCGGCACGCGAAACATGACAAACTTCTATCTGTTGCGTGAAGTCGGACGCGCACAGAAACCTGTCATCCTCAAGCGTGGGATGTCCGCGACAATTGAGGAGTGGCTCCTTGCCGCTGAGTATATCCTCGCAGAAGGCAATCCCGATGTCATTCTTTGTGAGCGCGGTATTCGAACCTTTGAAACGCACACCCGCAACACGCTTGATCTGAATGCTGTGCCTGTTATTCACGAATTGAGCCATCTGCCTATTATTGTTGACCCGAGCCACGGCACTGGTATCCGAAGTCTCGTGTGTGATATGACAAAGGCATCTGTGGCAGCAGGAGCAGATGGATTGTTACTTGAAGTCCATCACGATCCTGATCATTCAATGACAGGGGATGGCGCACAATCGCTATTCCCAGATCAGTTCGAGGCCCTGATGCAGGAACTGAAACCGATTGCCATCGCTGTTGGGCGTGAGATGTAACAAATAGTTATCAGTCGTCAGAGGAATGGTTCTCGGTGCGGATTTTCTGCGAAAATCCTTTCAGTCTTCGGTTAAGAGGCGTTGGGTAACAATTCATCCCCTGTGGGAATATTCCAACACTTGCTGAGATTGTTACAAGAAACCTCTTAACCGATAACCGATAACCGATAACTGAAAACTACTAAAACTGATGACTCTAAATTGGAGGAATAGAGCCTTGGACGATTTTCAAAACAATCCGCAGAAAGTCTATATTTTCGATACAACACTCCGCGATGCTGAACAGACCCCCGGTGCTGCCCTCGGTATTGCGGAAAAGCTGGAGATTGCCAAGCACCTCGCCAAATTAAATGTTGATATTATTGAAGCCGGATTCCCAATCTCGTCACCGGGAGATTTCGATGCCGTCGAACGGATAGCTAACGAAGTTGAAGGACCGGAGATTTGTGCCCTTTCTCGTGTTGTGGAGAAGGACATTACTGCCGCATGGAAAGCTATTAAGGATGCCCCACGTGCCCGTATCCACACTTTTGTGGGAACATCACCGATTCACATGGGACGTATCACACGGACGACCCCTGAAGATACACTTCAGATGGCAACCGATGCAGTCGCTTATGCGAAGAGTTTGTGTGAAGGACACCCAGACGCGAATGTTGAATTTTCGCCGATGGACGCAGGACGCACGGAATTAGCGTTCCTTTATGAAGTCGTTGAAGCAACCATCGCGGCGGGGGCAACCGTCGTCAATATCCCGGAAACCGTCGGATGGACAGTGCCAACAGAATTTGGAGACTTGATTAAAGGCATCATGGAGAATGTATCGAACGTTAACGATGCCATTATTAGTGTCCACTGCCATAACGACCTCGGTTTAGCAGTCGCGAACAGTCTTATAGCGGTTGAGCAGGGGGCGCGGCAGGTGGAGTGCACGATCAACGGACTCGGAGAACGTGCTGGTAATACCTCACTGGAAGAGGTTGTCATGGCAATCCGAACCCGACGGGATTACTTCAAAGCGTATTACACAGAGATTAACGCGAAGGAAATCGTTCCGATCAGTCGACGTGTGAGTCGGACGATGGGTATTTCCGTTCAACCGAATAAGGCGATCGTCGGTGCGAACGCATTCGCACACAGTTCGGGTATCCATCAGGACGGTATCATCAAATCGCGCGTGACCTTTGAAATCATTGATCCGAAAGAGATCGGCTGGAAAGAGAGTCAGCTGATTCTCAGCCCGCGTTCGGGACGCAATGCACTCCGACACCGCCTCAGCGAACTCGGCTACGAAGTGGACGCCGATCAGTTGGACCAAGTCTATGAAAGATTCCTGAGGGTTGCTGATAAGAAGAAAGCCGTGCAGGATGCCGACCTTGAGGCGATCATGAGCGATGAGATTCGCGCCATTCCTGCTGTCTTTGAACTGGATTATATCCAAGTCGTCAGTGGAACGAGAATCTCACCGACAACGACGGTCGGTGTTCGGACGGAAAATGGTGTGGTCGAGAGAGCCTCAACTGGGGACGGACCGGTGGATGCGGCATTTAAGGCAATTAATCAAGTCGTTGACATTCAACTCAATCTCATCGATTATCAGATCCGTTCCGTAACCGAAGGCGAAGACGCTATTGGTGAAGTTTCGCTGAAGGTCCAAGACAACGGAAACATCATCACGGGGCACGGTGCCAGCACAGACATCATCGAAGCGAGCGCGCGGGCTTACATCCACGCTGTTAATAAGTTAATCCAGATCCGATCCGAAGGATAAGAAATCGTTTTCAGTGGGGATTTCTGCGCAATCCCCACTGAAAACCCTTAAACTACCAATCCTCAACCAGTTGCACCAGCAACCGCACGCCGTAGCCGGACGCGCCTTCAGGGATATAGGAGGAACCCTTCATCCCCCAAGCAGTGCCAGCGATATCGAGATGAACCCACGGATAGCCTTCCGCGAATTTCTTTAAGAACGCACCGCCCGCAATCGTCCCAGCAGTGCCGTCACCGATATTCTGCACGTCCGCGACCTTGCTTTTAACCCCTTCATCGTAATCGTCCCAAAGCGGCAATTCCCAGACCCGTTCGTGTGTCTTTACGGCTGCCGATTTCACTTTCGCCATGAGTTCGGGATCCGTAGTCATCGCTCCTGCCGCGATATGTCCTAAACAGGTAATCACGGCACCCGTGAGCGTGGCTAAGTCAACAACACCCTTCGGATTATACTGAGCCACCCATCCAAGCGCGTCTGCCAACACCAACCGTCCCTCAGCATCGGTGTTGAGGATCTCAATCGTTTTGCCACCGTAAGAAGTAACGACATCACCCGGTTTCACAGCAGTGCCACTCGGCATATTCTCAGTTGCCGCAATCACACCGATGACGCGGACGTTTGGCTTCAGATGACCGATCGCCTGCATTGCACCGAGTACTGCAGCCGCCCCCGACATATCGTGCTTCATTTCGTGCATACCACTTCCACCTTTGAGCGAGATACCCCCCGTGTCGAAAGTAATCCCTTTTCCAGCAAGCACGACAGTGTCTTGACCTTCGCCGTCCGGTATGTATTCCAGAATGATGAATCGCGGTTCTTCTACACTTCCCTGTGCGACAGCGAGGAGCGTCCGGAACCCTTTCTCCTCAAGGGTCGCTTTGTCAAATATTTCACAATTGAGTCCTGCTGTTTCTGCGACGGTTTGTGCCTTTTCAGCGAGTTGTATCGGTGTGAGATAGTTCGCGGGTTGGTTACTGAGGTCTCGAGCGAGGAGCGTGCCGTTGGCTATCGTTTGTCCGCGCGCCACGGCATCTTCTACCGTTGTCTTAATTTGATCGTTGTCAACTAAAAACGTAATAGATTCAAGTTTCTTTTGTTTATCGTCATCATCGGTGTCCGTTTTATGTTCGTTGAACTGATAAAGCGAGAGAAGGCTTGCCTCCGCGGCAGCTTGAAGCATTTCAGGCGTTGCTTCAATGGGAATCGGAATTGCGGCGGTACTTAAACCCTTGTCACGGATCGCTTTCGCGGCAGTCCCTGCTGCCTCACGCACCTTCTCGACAGTGAGATCGTGATATTCACCCAAACCCACCAACAACACACGCGGTGCCGCGATAGTGCCGTTTGTATAGAACCAATTGGTCGTTTTGTGTTTACCTGTGAAATCGCCGAGGTTCATCACTTCACGAATGCGCCCACCGAGTGCCTGTTCTATGTTTTGGAGCGGCGCGCTATAGAAATCTGGGTTTTCCAAGACACCGAGGGCAATGACATCCGTCTGCTCTTGGGCAAACCCACCCGTTTTAACAACAATATTCATAAATCCTCCTTATTTTAGTGTAGCCATGTAATCCTAAGTTTTTCGCATTCCTGTTAGCACAACTAATGGCTCCCCGCCTGTGACAGTGATTGAATGATAGGTATTCGCGGGAACATCCATTCGGTCCCCGGGTTCGACGGTTCCCTGTTCATCGGCAACTTTCACATCAGCCGTGCCGGACAACACACAAACGACTTCATCTTGTGTGTGAATATAATCGAGATAGGCACCACCGGGACGGCCTGTCCATTGATAGGCATCGAAGCCTTCAGATGTTAACTGTTGTTTTAAAGCCTCAGCATCCGGGTGCTCTTCTGACCAGCGTGATTTCCAACTCATAGACATCTCCTTTAATCCCTAAGCATTTTAAGAATGCGTTTTGCTAACACATCTTTAATTTCCCTGTGGCGCGGCACCGGTTGAGAAACACGAGTGTTCGGATTCTGATACCAATCATGCTTGGTACCGTGACGAATGAGTGCACACCCTATCTTTTTTAACTCACGAATCAAGTCTCGTCTTTTCATGCAATCTGTAACTCCGCGACCTTTCTAATACAGGGAATAGTCCCGCTCGTGAGCTCCTTGTAAATGTCAAGAAGGTTTTCCTCTAAGGCTTCTATGGTTTCACCTTGTGTCCAATAATCGGGGTACGCCTCCAAATATCCGATAAACACTGTTTCATCTTGCCAGTAAACGTACTTTTGCGTTTTCATAGATAGTCTCCTATGCGTTTTGTTTATTGTCGTTTTTTAATAGTGACACCTGACCTTCCACGTAACACTTCAATCGCTCCCGAAAGCCAGAAAGGCATGCCAAGCTGAAATGATCATCGTCCCCGTTCTTGAGTTTCAAGATGTCTGCCAGGTCGACCGCCAATAGTTTCGCAGCCTTCGCGTGTTTCAACTGGGACTTCTTGAGAAGTGTAAATACTTCAAAAGTTAGCTTCGTCCGAAACGACAAGGCTTCGGCCTCTTCATCAGAAAAACCTATATCCTTAAACACGTTACCGCTGCTTTTCTCAAACTTCACATCATCATACATATTAAAGAGGCTCCAACCGGACCGGGCACACCTTCAATTCAGCGGTGTGCGTAATTGGGTCGTAACCAGAACCCGTCAATAGGTTGACGGGGACATCCGCGAAGCTGAAACTCGCGAAGACTGTGCCGCGCGGAGAACGGTTTGTCGATTTTACTTTGATAGTGATACTTCCACGGGCACTGCTCATTTTACACCATTCCCCGTCTGTGAGGTTCCATTTCTCGATGTCAGTCGGGTTCACCTCCAAGGATTCCTCTGGCAACAGGTAGTCAATTCCCTCGGATCTGCCGGTCTGTGTGCGCGTGTGATAGGATTGCAAGCGTCTCCCTGTTGTGAGCCATACCGGGAAATCATCGCTAATCGTCTCAGCGGGATCTCGGTAGTGCACATTGGAAAAGATACCGCGTCCGTTGACGAACGTTTCTTCGTGTAATCTTGGTGTGCCGGGATGCGCTTTGTGCGGCACGGGCCACTGGTTGTTGAAGGTGTCCGTGGCACCTTTGTCGACACGTTCCCAATCCAATCCTGCGTAAATCGGTGAAAGTTCGCAGAGTTCATTGAAAACCGGTTTCGGCGTGTCATAATCGAAGCCCTTAAAGCCGAGACGTTGTGCAATTTGAGATATAATCCACCAATCGGGTTTCGCGTCGCCGGGTGCCGGCACTGCAGCGCGGAGGCGTTGGACGCGACGTTCCGTATTTGTGCAGATGCCGTCCGTTTCCCCCCATGCTGTTGCTGGCAGCACGACATCGGCGAGTTCCGCCGTTTCGGTGAGGAAGATGTCAATGACAACGAGATGCTCCAATGCGCGGAGCGCGTGTTCACAGTGTTCCCGATCGGGATCGGATAGCAACGTATTCTCGCCATCAATCAGCATCGCATGGATGCTATCGCCACAGAGTTCTAAGGCGGTGACTTTGGTGATGCCTTTCTCCAAGTCAACCGCTTTCCCATAAGCTGCTTCAAACTTTGCCTGATGTTCTGGGTCGGTGACGGCTTGGAAACCGGGGTAGTTGTTTGGCAACGCACCGCTGTCTCCCGCGCCTTGAATGTTATTTTGACCCCGCATCGGGTTGATACCTGTCCCTTCACGCCCGATATTGCCCGTCATCAGGGCGAGATTACAGAGACTTTGCACGTTCTCAACGCCACAGATATGCTCCGTAATCCCTAACGTATAGTAGATCGCACCCTTGTTCGCTGTGCCATACCACAGCGCCGCTGTCTCAATATCCTTTGCTGGCACCTCTGTGATCGCTTCCGCCCATTCCGGGGTCCATTGGCTGATATGCTCAAAGAAGTCATCAAACCCTGTGGTTCGGTTTTTGACGAACGTTTCGTCAATTAAGCCTTCACGGGCAATCACGTGCGCCATTCCGAGCAGTAGGGCGGTGTCCGAACCGACACGGAGCGGCAGATAGAGATCCGACATCTCCGCTAACCCGATGCGTCTCGGATCCGCGACGATGAGTTTCGCACCGCGTGCGACCGCCTTTTTCAACCCTGTTGCTGCAACAGGGTGGCACTCCGTCATATTCGTGCCGATACAGAAAATTACATCCGGCTTCTGCATATCCACGAGCGGATTCGACATCGCGCCCCGTCCGATTGTCGCTGCCAGACCGGCAACGGTTGGGGCGTGTCAGGCACGGCTACAGTTGTCGATGTAATTCGTCCCGAACCCAGCCCGGATAAACTTCTGCATGAGATACGCCGCTTCACTCGGTGCGCGTCCAGAGGCAATCCCATAAATGCTATGCCTACCGTGTTCAGCGTGGACTTTCCGGTATCCCTCAGCGGCTCTGTCAAGTGCCTCTTCCCATGTGGCTTCGTGGAGTTCTCCATCGTCGCCACGGATGAGTGGGGCTTTCAGTCGATCGGAATGCTGCACAAAGTCGTAAGCGAACTGCCCTTTAACACAGAGCGCACCTTGATTGGCGGGTCCGTCCATTGCGGGATGGATACCAACAATTTTTTCGTTTTTCGTCAGTATATCGACAGAACAGCCGACCCCGCAGTAAGGGCAGATTGTGCGTGTTTTCTCAATATCGGGTTCGGTAGACGGGATTTGTAATTCCGACTCCGCATGCCGTAAAGCCTTTTTGTCGCCGAGCGCTCCAGTCGGACAGGTTTGGATACACTGTCCACAGAAAGTGCAAGCAGAATCCTTGAGAGGTCCATCAAATTCAGTCGTAATCTGCGTATGGAAGCCGCGATTCATAACGTTGATGGCGTGATCGCCTTCCTGTTCGGCACAGACGCGGACACACCGGTAGCAGGAGATGCAGAGTTCGTAATCCCTGAGAATGAAAGGGTTTTCATCGGTTTTGCTCGTGCCAGATGTTGCCCCTGTTATACGTGTGTCGTTAAGTCCATATCTGTCCCGAAGGTCCGTGAGTTCGCCAGACGCATAACCGCGCAGTGGAGACACATCGACTTCGCGATTCTCGCTAATCACCATTTCGAGCAGCGTCTTCCGATACGCCTCTATTGTATCAGTCGCTGTTCGGACGACCATCCCGGGTGTGGCTTTTGTTGTACAAGCTGCTACCGGATTCCGCGCCCCTTCTAATTCGACGATACACAGACGACATCCACCGAAAGGCTCAAGCCTTGGATCGTAGCAGAGCGTTGGAATCTCTTTCTGATGGCATTGCGCCACGTCAAGGATCGTTTCGCCCTCAGAAAAGGCGACTTCAACACCATCAATTTCCATTTTGTATTTTTTCATGTTGTGTCACCTCTGGCGCGTTTGATCGCTTGGTAAATTGCCCATTTCATGCTTTTGGACCTCATAGGGTGTCATCTTCCGTTGGATCGAGATGCGGTTTTACAGAGTGGCGACCGTCGATATATTTTATGGCACAATTGACATACGTCTCAACTTCCAATGTTTCAAGACTAACGGTAGGCAGATTTGAAACAGTTAGTTCCATATAAGGAAGAGGACTTTCAAGAATAAAGGAATAGGCTTCATCACCAAGTTCGATAAAATCCTTGACAACATTGATTGGAATTTCTCCTCCATCGGTAACCCAAATGTCAAAGCGTGGATTCAGGGAACGCTGTTTATAAACGTCAACTTGCCATCCTGTGTGGGTCCGTTCCACTTCAAGAACAAGTGCATCGTCCTGTATTATTTCTATACACGACGGGTCATTCTCCGGTATTTCAAGATTAACGGTGGAGAGAGGGAAAACAGTTAGTTCCATATAAGGAAGAGGACTTTCAAGAATAAAGGAATAGACTCCATTTCCAATTTCGGCGAAATTCTTGACGATATCAATTGGAGTTTTTCCATCGGTAACTGTAATGTGGTGTAATTCCAGGTTAGGCTGTTTATAAACGTCAACTTGCCACCCTGTGTCGGTCCGTTCCGCTTCAAGAACAAGTACATCCCACTCGGTCACGATGCAGGGACCTTGCAACCCTCCACTACCACAACCGGGATCAACCTTGTGATGAATAAGCGATACGCGTTTTGAGACAAACGCAACATCTTCGGGGATGTGGTTCAAAATATCAGGGACCCTTTCAGTACATCCGGTAAGGATGCCTAATATCGAAAACAACACATAGAACAGACATAAAACACGCGTATATTTAATCATTCCTCAAGCCTTTGATATATTCGCTGGCACAGTTAGATAGCATGCCAGCGCGCATAATTAGGACAGTCGGTTAATCTTTATCATCTTCTTCAGTCAAATAAGTTTGCGACACCTTCAATTCACCAGCAATGATTTTGGCTTTTGCGTCCTCAACGGCTTTTTGCACGACTTCCGGCACTTTACCCTTCAATGCAGGATTATAGACGAGCGTCAGTGCTTCATCTTCTGCCATTTTGAAGCGATAGGGTTGCGGCTCAAAGGCGCCTTCCATTACAATCTTGGCGAGGTCTACAAAGACCTTGGGTGTGACAATGGCACTCGCGAGTATAGTTGTAGGTGACAGCTCGCTCTGGTCTCGATACACGCCGAAAGCGTAGACAGTCTTTCCATCGGAAACCTGTGCGGTCTCTACGGCTTGAAAGACGCCAAGTCCTGCGACATCCGCAACCGGAAAGAGAAAGTCGCTGCCTTGATTAATGTGTGCAAGGGCGAGTTCTTTGCCTTTACCGATGTCCGACCAGTTGCCGACATACGCTCGACGGACCACGACCTCAGGGTTAACACGCTTCGCGCCCTCTTCAAACGCACTGAACATGCTATTGATAGCCGAGATGTTTTGTCCACCGACAATACCGATTTTGTTCGTTTGGGTCATCGCTCCGGCTATAATCCCGAGCAGGTAAACGGGTTCCTCAATCGCGAAAACTATTGGAGATATGTTATCGGTGACGGTGTTCCCGGTCGATGTAATAAAAACGGTTTCAGGAAAATCTGGGGCAACTTGTTTCGCAGGATCCTGATACCCAAAGCCGTGTCCAAAAACAAGCTGATATCCATCCAAGGCGTAATCGCGAAAGTGTGCTTCCTGATCAGTGGGGGTTCGGCTCTCAATGTGGCTAATTTTCGCGCCTAACTCCTTTTCTATCGCTTTGAGTCCATCATAAGCGAAAGCGTTCCACCCGCCATCGGTAATAGAGGCAGGTAAAAGCAAAGCAACTTTGAATTTTTCATGTCCTGTCGCAGAGACCTCCGGATTTCCAATGTGTATAAGTCCAGTTACGATAAGACAGAGAAGTGGGACATAGATTGCAATGCCGTATCTCGATTTACAGGGCGGACGTTTCACGTAAATTCTCCTCCGCGTCTAATTGCATAGATATATTCATAGAATACTTAGAGATGCTTTCTAACCTCTAAATGCTGACCGTTGACCGCTTTTATTTTTCGTTATCTCCTGCGGTGAAATCAATTTGCGGGACTTTTAGTGTGCCTGCCAGGATTTGCAGTCTCGCCGCTTCAACTTTTTGCTGCACCTCTTTAGGTACCTGATCCTTCAGTTCGGGGTTATAGGTCAAAGCGATTGCACCATCGGTTGTCATTGTAAAGACATAGAGTTTGGATTCAAAAGTTCCCTCTTTGACAGCCGTCGCGAGTTGTACATAGGCACTCGGTGTAATCACGGCATTGGCGAGCACGGCGCGCGGGGAAACAGCGCTTTGATCTCGGTTGGCACCGAAGGAATAGACGGTTTTGCCAGCATCTTGTGCTAAGACGACCGCTTCAAACACACCAATTCCAGCCTCGTTGGCGTTGTGGAAAATAAAGTCAACGCCTTCTTGGATCTGTGCAAGTGCCAGTTCTCTCGCTTTGGCGATGTTTTCCCAGTCTCCCACATAAGCGCGTTGCACGACTGCGCCAGGGTTAACGCTTTTCACGCCACCCTCAAACGCCATAAACGTGCTACTGACGGAAGGAAGCTCCTGCCCACCGATAATACCAATCTTGTCAGTTTGGGTCATCAACCCGGATATCATACCCAAGAGGTAGGTAGCTTGTTCAAGTCGAAAGACAATCGGTGCGACGTTTTCACGAATAGCACCACTTGCACCTGCGGACGTAATAAAAACGATTTCAGGGTAATCCTGTGCAACCGCTATCGCTGCCGCCTGATACTCGAAACCATGCCCGAAGATGAGATGGGCACCTTGCATCGCATAGGCACGAAAATCCACTTCCCAGTCAGCAGGCGTTAGGCTCTCAACGTAGCTGATTTCCGCCCCTAATTCTGTCCCAATCGCTTTTAATCCATCATGCGCCAAGGCATTCCATCCTTGATCGCTAATGGAACCGGGGAGTAGCATACCTACTTTGAACACTTCCGGTTCTGGCGTATGGATAATTTTGCTGCTATCCTGAAGTCTTTCACAACCTAACATAAATCCGATTGCCAAAAGACTTATGATTAGGGTAGCACTTACAAACCTATCTGCCAATAGCCAAGACCCCTTTTGTTTCATGTAGATGACCTTCCTGTGCGTTAAAGATCGGCTATTCCGTTTCACTGAAATCAATTTGTGGGACCTTCAACTCGCCTGCGAGGATTTTGGCTTTCGCCTCTTCAACGGCTTTTTGCACCGCCATCGGCACCTTATCCTTCAATGCGGGATTATAGGTAAGGGTAATCGCCTCGTCCGTGAGCATGTTGAAGGTATAAATCTGGGGCTTAAACTCGCCTTCCTTAATGATCTTGGCAATCTGCACAAACGCATCGGGCGTAATCACAGCATTTGCAATGACGACTTCTGGGGAAATATCGCTCTTGTCTCGGTTCGCGCCGAAGGCGTAAACAGTTTTTCCCTCTTTTTGGGCGGCTTCAGCGGCTTCATAAGCACCGAGTCCTGCTGCATCCGCATTCGGGAAGAGGAAGTCAACGCCTTCATTAATCTGGGCGAGTGAGAGTTCCTTCCCTTTGCCGATGTCCTCCCAGTTCCCAACATATACCCGAGATACCTCTGCTTCGGGATTTACACTTTTCGCCCCGCCTTCAAACGCCATAAACGTGCTATTGACAGAGGGGATGTTCTGTCCACCCATGACACCGAGTTTATTTGTGTTGGTCATCATGCCTGCGATCACCCCTAATAGATAAGCTGCCTGTTCAACACGAAAATTGGCGGGTGAGATGTTGTCGGTGATCGTGCCACCCGACGAGGTAATGAAAATCGTCTCAGGAAAATCAGGTGCGACTGCTTTTGCGGGGTCTTGGAACTCGTATCCGTGTCCGAAGACGATGTTGTAACCGTCGAGGGCATACGCGCGGAATTGTTCTTCCTGGTCTGTCGGGGTTCGGGTCTCGGCGTGGCTAATTTCTGCACCGAGCTGTTCTTCAATCGCTTTGAGTCCTTCATACGCTAAAGCGTTCCACCCCGCATCGCTGATTGAACCCGGAAGTAGCATGGCGACTTTAAATTTTTCATGTCCTTTTGCCTCAAGGTTCGGGTTCCCGATCAGCATGAGTCCACTGATGAAAAGGCATAGGTATAATGCCTGGATTGCAATGTTATTTTGTAACTTATAGGATATTTTTATCACGTCAAAATTTCTCCTTACTTTACAGAAATGTTTGATAAAGTATAGCATGTTTACGCGAAAAATGCAAAGAGGATGGTATAATATTTGACACCTACACAGCGATCTGATACAATAATTTGAGATTTATAGTAAAGTTTAGAATTAATTGGGCACTCCGCACCGGTGCGGTTGGGAAACCGCACCTACCGGGGGAGCGGCGAATGTCCATTTATTTTTTGGATTCACTATAACACCAAATAGTGTGAAAGTAGTAACGGCACAGAGCGTGTGTCAATGCTACCTAAATGGAGTAGAGCGAACATGAGACGCTTCGGAACCGAAGGCCCTGTGTCTTCAGAGAAACACTATATTGTGAATCGATCGACTGAGCTCGCCGATTTCATCGATCGCGTCAAGCAGGGAAAATATCTCGTTATCTTCGCGCCACGGCAGACCGGCAAAACAACTTTTTTTCACACCGTCCTCGACACACTCGCAGCCGAAGAACCCACTTACCTTCCCATCGAACTCAATTTTGAAGCGTATGAAGATGTAGATCCAGTGGATTTTTACGAATGCCTCTCTGAAGATATACGCGAGGGAGTCGCATACGTTTTTCAAAAACATGGGAATATGCCTGCTGAGGCATTCGCGCGTTTTTTAGACACTGCACGGATAACCGACCATGTCTCAATGATAAAGTTTTTTAAACAGATGGCGAGTTTGTTGGATAACCGGCAGCTCGTTATCGTCATTGACGAGTTTGACGGCATCCCTAAAGCTGCAGTGAATGGTTTCCTGCATTCACTGCGTCGTATCTACCTCAGCCGCATTCCGCCGCGATGCCCACACAGCCTCGGTATCGTGGGTGTCAAGAGCATCGCACAACTCAACTACGACAGATCCATCTCTCCCTTCAATATTCAGCAGGAATTTCAGTTACCCAACTTCACATCTGAACAGGTCGCGGAACTCCTCTCACAGTATACTGAAGAAGTCGGTCAAGCGTTCGAGCCTGAAGTTGTGGCATCCATTCATAAACAGACCGCGGGTCAACCTGTACTTGTCAATCGCTTGGCACAGATCCTTACGGAGGAGATGGACATCCCGAAAACTGAGACGATTACGATGGAACACTGGACGGCGGCACATACGCAACTTCTCCATAGCAGGAACACGAACATTGAGCATCTGACAACAAATATCCGAAAAGACCCGCGTTTTGAGAAAATCCTGATGAGAATCACTGCCTCCGATGAGGGTGTCCCCTTCAATCTACACGATGAAACCATCGATGAACTTGCGACTTACGGGGTTATCGCCAAAGGTGTGGACGGTCTCTGCGATATTGCCAATCCCATTTATCTGTATGCGATCCTGCAAGCATTCAAGCCAACAGTGAACGGATTAGAGGAGGAATACTTCCCCGAAGACAACCTTACCGGATTCCGGACGTATCTCACAGACACAGGACAGATTGCCATGGAGTCGTTGCTTGATAACTTCCGGGACTTCATCGCACGGGCAGGCTTCCGGATTCTGCAAGTGCCACAGACCCCACAAGAGTCAGTCGGTCGGCACCTCCTCCTGGCCTACCTCGACCAGTTCGTGCAAACGATAGGTGGGAGTCTGTACCTTGAAGTCCAAACCGGGCGAGGTCGGATTGATATTCTCATCACACACAACAGAGAAAAATATATCATTGAAACGAAGATTTGGAGAGGTCCGGCACGCTATCAAGCCGGCAAACAGCAGCTCGCTGCGTATCTCACATCGGAAGACACAGACACGGGCTACTACATCGTCTTCGATCACCGCCAAAACCCAGCACCTCGCGCGGAGACTGAGATCCTAAACGGGTTAACACTCCGAAGTTATGTGATACCTGTGGCACAAGAACGCCCGTCAATCACTTCAGAATGAACATCCGCCGTGTTGCGGTGAAGTCGCCCGCAGACAGTGTATAGAAATAGACACCACTCGCCACAGGCTCACCTTGAGTATTCCTGCCGTCCCAATACGCCGCACGACTTCGAGATTCATAGATACCTACGGACCGATGTCCTAAGTCCAACGTCCGAATCAATTTGCCATCTACTGCATAGATGGAGATGCGAACGTCTGCGGGTGCAGCTAACTGATAAGGTATCCACGTCTCCGGGTTAAACGGATTTGGGTAATTAGGAAGTAGACCGGTTGTCGTAGGAAGTGCTGTGAGTCGTGCGGGTGCAGCAATTTCGGGTTCAACTGGGACGATACTTAAAGCGATGCTTGTTGGCATGCCTAACCCGGTGGCAACTTCCTGAGCATTTTCTCCACTCAGGTTCGCACACCTGATACTACCTGCTTCCGTCCAGTAGAGTTTCCCAGCCGCTATATCTACAGCGATCCCCTCTGGCGAATCTAAACCTGTGATGAAATTCGGCTCAAACTTGGCCCCATCAAGATTAAGGCGTTGGATTTTGTCCTCAGCGTTCGTCAAATAGAGTTTACGGTTTACAGTATCAAGCGCAAGACCGAGAGGCATACTGGTGAGTTCCTTGACGAGTTGGACGTTTGAACCGTCAAGGTTCGCACGTTGGATTTTGCCAGTTGTATTGCTGATTTGTTCTATCCAGTAGAGTTTACCCTCCATCATATCTAACACAACGTTTTTTGGAGCATCTAAGCCCGTGATAAGATTGGATTGGAAGTTTGAGCCATCGAGGTTCAGACGTTGAACTTTCCCCCAACCATTTGTCAAATAGAGTTTACGGTTTACAGCATCAAGAGCAAGACCGCGAGGCACGCTTGTTAGGGCTTTCACCAATCGTACATTTGAACCGTCAAGATTGGCACGTTGGATTTTGCCGGTTGTGTCGCTGGTTTGCTGTGTCCAATAGAGTTTACCATCCGCCATATCTACAACGAGACTGGTTGCGTTCTGGACACCTGGGGCAAGGTTTTCAACGCGGCTTCCTATAAAACGATGGAGTGAACCATTATTTTTTTCTATCCAATACATTGGCGGTTCAGTAGCATTCGCGGTAAAGATCACCGATGACTGAATTCCGGCGACTGTTACACTGACGGTGTGTTTACCAGATTTTTGGCTGAGTGTAAGGATTGTTCGAGCTCTACCAGCGGCATCGGTTGTAGCAGTTGTAGCACTGAGCCTTCCTCCGCCCGTAGTGATGGCAAATCTGACAGACACACTTTTCATCAGCTTGCCTTGTGCATCCATCGCTTCGACAACAAAGGGCTGTGGTAGTACTCCACCTGCTATACTCTCCTGTAGGTCCCCTGATATTTTCAGGAGTGCTGGATGTGCGACATTGTCAAACTCCATCTCAACGCCTTTTGTCCGCATGGCAGGGATGTGCGTATTGATGGAAGTGTAACTCAGTGGATTACGCTTAAGATACAGAGACGGACCAGGGAGCAAATAGTCTGGAATCCACAAGTCTCTCACTCTCAGTTGCTCCAAGCCAGCAAGGGGCGACACATCCGTGATACTGTTGACATTAAGATTAAGGTATCTTAGTTGTGTCAGCCCTGCCAGCACAGATATATCCGTGATACTATTGTAACTAAGATCCAGATATATCAGTTGTGTCAGCCCTGCCAGCACAGATATATCTGTGATACTGTTGTCACGAAGATACAAGTTTCTCAGTAGTGTTAGCGCTGCCAACGGCGTAAAATCCGATATCGTATTGCTGTTGACATACCCTTTTCCGTCAATGTACTCACCCGCAAGGTCGAGATATGTTAAGTGATGGGCATGCTCAAGACCTGTGAGATCCATTATGCCACGATTACGGACATCAAGATCCCTTAGATTAAGCAGGGTGTGCGTTGTGATTGAATTACCAATTTTTTGACGCACCGCCGCTGCTAAATCCGGATCTGGGATCAATACAATCTTGGAAGGTGGTAGCAGGGCGGTAATATCAATTGGAAAGTTCTGATTTTTTATGTTTCCATTCACATCAATCGTATGAAGCCGTACTTCTTTGGTTTCCGTCCACACTTCGGTCGTGACAAATTCAACGGTGATCCTTGGATTTCCCTTTATCCCCTTATAATCCAGCAAGGTAGGAGACTCACGTCCAGCAGTCCGTCCAGTATACAAGGGATCGAGTGTAAGTAATTGTACTTGATGAAGTCCATCAGGATCTGCCACTTTAAAGCGAAGACGGAACGTGTTTGGGGACGCAACGAGTCTTGGTGGCAGCATCTCGACCGTTGTGTCTCCATTTGAGGGGGTTGAGTTGGCGTTGAAGGCAGGGATCACATTCAACCATTCGGCAGCACAGAAAGAGGTTATCGTCGGGTCTCTGATATCTAAGGTAGACATCCAATCGCCAGTTACTCGGTAATCGTGGCTTAATCCAAAGGCGTGCCCGAGTTCATGTGCAATACACCGAATGTTAAAACAACCTGGTTCGGTGGTAACATATGCTGTCCCGCTACGGCCATTTCCACCACCTCTACCAGGGGCCGTTATCCCCCCAAGATTTACATCTAACACAGTAAAATCGATACTGTTGTTTCGTCCAACAAACTGTTCATAAGATTCTTGCCAGGCTTCATTCCAGTTATTCCGATAATATGCATGGTTGAATCTGCCCTTGACATGATGGATAACTGCCCTTCCCTGGGCATCGGTTTCAAACAGGAAGCTTTTCCTATTGAACCCGTGGTTTTCCATGTGTTGTGCGTAGACTTCCTGTACGTCCTTTATCAATTGATCTATCTTTCCATCTATGTTTGGCTGCGGGGCGCGGTCGCGTGGGTAGAAGTAGATCACCCTCACGATGGGGCGCTCCAGTCGTTGTGCTTGTGCCAAACTTGGAATCAAAAGACTGAACAGAAGGATTAGTGTAACAAATAGGTGTTTGATTGGCATTTAATAAATAACTCCACTTAGATTAACTAAATTCTGGGCAATTTTTAGGAGGCTCCACATTTCGCCCTGCTGCGGCTTGTCTCGGAGGATAGGATCTCTTCAAAATGTCGCTGCCTATGGATCTGCATAGTGCCATCTCTGTTCTCCTTTCCTGGGAACTACACCAGAACAAAGCCTCGCTTTCTCAATCACACCTCACCAAACCTTTCTGGCCTTAAATGTCTACCACACCCCAGAAGGAAAAACAATCTTTTGTGCTGTTTGAGAAATGGACATCCTTCAAAGGACCATTTGTTTGTAGTGATGCCATTTATCGCATCAATGCGTAAGTCCTAACACTATATCAAAGATACAATTTTTAGGCAAAAGGTTACATTACGTGAAAAAAATATTTTGTCAAGCAATGATCTACAACTGCAGGAGGTTCTCCGATTTCGATTTTGCCCCGCGACTCCCTCCGAAAATTGAAAAATCTACAACAATTCTGTTGACGCGTCTGCCCGAATAACGTATACTTTTTAGGAATACGCAACGCGAAACACAACGTGATAATTCTGATGAGGCGATATGAAAAACAATTTTGAAGTCAAAGTAAATGCGAAAACACATTTAGTCGTCCAAAGCGAGACAGGTCGCTGTTTGGGGGGTGTCGGTGCGAATTTTTATCGTCCGTTCGTCTTCCCGTTCTATACGCCAGCGGGACATACCGTTGTTCAGGAGTTCGCCTTCGACCATCCGTTCCACAACGGAATTTTCGTCGGGCAGGGACCCGTACAGGTCGGCGACAGAGAGGCGGGTTTCTGGGCATCACCCCCGCGCCGCTCCTTTACAGATAAAGTCTTTGAGAAATTGGGACGGATGGATACACAGAAAGCGATTGACATCACACGGCATACCGATGGCGTGCAGTTCGTTCAAAATGTTATCTGGCGAGATGAGAACGAAGAACCGATGATTGACGAAATCCGCACTGTCAATCTTTTCACCCTTGATGATGCCACCGTCTGCGATATGACGAGCGAAAAAATAGCGGCTTACGGTGCTGTGACCTATCCGCAGACGAAGTTCGGAAGCATCGGTATCCGTGTTGAACCGAGACTCCTGCCCGTCATGGGCGGCATTGTGCTCGGGGACAACGGACGCAAAGGGGGTGTCGAGGCGGTTCACGAAGACGACTCCGACTTTGTTGCCTATCAGAACGTATTGGCAGGACATGGCGCGTTTGGTGTCTTTATGAGCATCCTTAATGAAGATGTTCGGGGACCCTGGTTTATTCGGGATTACGGGATGGCACTCTATAATCCGACGTGGACGGGTGCCGTATCGACACCCGCGGGTGAGCGTTGGAAAGTCGCACTTCGGGTTATCGCTTACGACGGCGAGTTAACACCGGCAAGAACCGAAAGATGGTGTCTACCATAAATGGCAACAGAGAATATCCTTGAACTTCGGAACGTTACGAAAACCTTCGGCGATCTTGTCGCTGTTGACACTGTAGATTTTGAACTTCAAGCGGGTGAAATCCACGCAATTCTGGGAGAGAATGGCGCAGGGAAGTCCACGCTGATGAATCTCATCTATGGGCTTTACCAACCCTCCTCGGGACGTATCTATGTTACCGACCGCGAAAACTGGAGGCACCGGTTCCGGGCAAAGTCGCCACGGGATGCGATTGCGAACGGTATTGGCATGGTGCATCAGCACTTTATGCTGATTGAGAACTTGACGGTCGCTGAGAATATCGCTTTGGCTCTTGGGCAATTGCGTTCCAATCGTGCAGGAGGCGCGTCAGCAAACAGTGGTTACAAGCAGTGGTTTCGGAAATTTCGCTTTAAGAAAGAGGACGCTATTCGTATTACTGAAGAACTCTCGGAGCGGTTCGGTCTCAGTGTGGATCCAACTGCACTGGTCGGGACACTCTCAGTCGGATTAAAACAGCGGGTTGAAATCCTCAAAGCACTCGCCGTTGATGCTCGGATCCTGATACTCGATGAACCCACCGCCGTTCTGAGCCCACAGGAGGTAGAGGGTTTCTTCACAATTCTGCGCAAACTCCAAGCCGATGGTCGCGCGATTATCTTCATCAGCCACAAAATGAAAGAGGTCTTGAGCATCAGCGATCGAATTACCGTCTTAAGACGTGGCAAGAAAGTTTACCGCGGTCCAACAGGAGAACTGACGGCTCGCCAGTTGGCGCGGGAGATGATCGGAGAAGACCTCACTGACGTTGAACGTTCGGTTTCGAGTCCACATCCCGAAAGCGATTCCCCAGAAAGTGTGCTGCAGCTTTCAAACTTGACGGTGCTTGGCAATCGTGATGAGGTTGCGGTATCGGATGTCTCCATGACGACACATCGCGGTGAAATTGTGGGTATCGCAGGCGTAGATGGCAACGGGCAGCGTGAACTCGCCGAGGCGATTATGGGCTTACGCCCCAGTGCCGCTGGGACAATCGGCATTTTGGGTGCCACTCCGAAAGGGATCAAGGCAGTGCGGCAGCGCGGTGTCGGCTATATCCCTGAAGATAGGCAGACGACAGGCGTCATTGCGGCGTTTTCGGTTACGGAAAACCTCTTGTTGAACGTGACCCATCTGCAAAACATAGCGCAGTGGAATATCCTCAACCAGAAGCGGAAGCAGGAGACAGCAGACCAACTCATCGCGGATTACGACATCCGTCCACCCATTGCCGATACACCGGCTTCTTCACTCTCCGGCGGCAATCAACAGAAGCTCGTCCTCGCCCGAGAAATCTCGCTGCACCCCGACCTCCTTATTGCTGTGAATCCGACACGCGGTTTAGATGTCAACGCGGCTCGCTATGTCCATGAGAATTTGTTGGCACAACGCGACGCAAAAAAATCTGTGCTGTTAATTTCAACAGAGTTAGATGAGGTTTTATTGTTGAGTGATCGACTCTATGTCATGTTGAGAGGCAAACTGATCGAAGCAACAGCACAACGCAACGATATCGAGGCACTCGGATTGTTAATGACAGGTCTTTAATTTTGCCCTAACGGGAGCGGTGGGGAACCCAGTCCGTATAGAACGATGACCAGATTCGATAGTTTAAAACACAGTTTAAAAATTCAATGGATCGCAACGCCCGTTTTAATTCTCGCGAGCGCGTTTGTTGTGAACGCCATCATCATGGTGCTCTGTCACTATAACCCACTGGAGGCTTACCAAGCCGCGGTGAGTGGCGCGTTCGGGACGGGGAGGAAGTTCGGAGAAACGCTCGTGAAAAGCACGCCGTTTCTGATGGCGGGGCTTTCCGTTGCTATGGCGTTTCGGTGCGGGATTTGGAACATCGGTGCTGAAGGGCAATTTTTGATTGGCGCGCTAACGGCGACATGGTTTGGGACGAAACTCGCTCCAATTTTCCCGCAAACCCCGTGGATTGCAGTGCCGTTGTGCCTCGGACTCGCCACAGTCGCGGGTGGTGTATGGGGACTCATCCCCGCGATCCTCAAAGTGGCGCGCGGGGTCAACGAAGTTATCAGCACGATTATGCTGAACTACGTCGCGCTCCATCTGGTGAGCATGATGATAGATGGGGGTCCGTTGCAGGAGGCAGCCCGACGGGGTCCGCAGAGCGATCGGATCGTCGAATGGGTATTTCTGCCTCGACTTTTCCCACCGCATCGGGTCCACCTCGGCATTGTTATCGCCGTTGTATTAGCGATTGTTCTGACGTTTATTCTCTTCCGAACGGCGTTCGGATTTCAACTCCGCGCCGTGGGAGAGGGGCCGGCGGCAGCGGAAGCCGCGGGAATATCGATTGTGCAGAACACGCTCCGCGTCTTTTTCATCAGTGGGGCACTCGCAGGACTCGGTGGGGCCCTCGAACTCACAGCACTGACGCGTCGGCTTTTTCTCAATTTCTCTCCGGGATATGGCTATACTGCGATTGCTGTCGCTTTGTTGGCAAAACTGAATCCATTGGTGACGGTTGCTGCTGCATTGTTGTTTGGCGCGCTTTCGACAGGTTCATACGGTATGCAACGGACGGTCGGCATCTCTGACAAAGTAACGTTTGTGATGCAGGCAACGATTTTGCTTTTCGTTATCGGTTATGGTTCTATCCAACTGTTCCGCAAGAAAGTTTGACAAGCACTCTCAAAAACGCTACAATTATAAATAAAGATATAGTTCCTTAATTTGACCCAGTCTCTATATTTAGGAGAGGTATCATGCCAATTCATTGGAGAGACCACATTGTTAGCACACCGGACATACTACGCGGTAAACCGCGCATCAAAGGCACGCGAATTCCGGTAAGCCTTCTTCTCGGCTACTTGGCGGCAGGTTATACAACTGACGAAATCATTGCCGAATTTCCCGACCTCAAAGCACTTCAGATCCAAGCCTGCCTTGACTATGCCCGCGAATTAGCAGATTTCGAGGAAGTCGCTTAATGGGATTGCAGCTTTTAGCAGATCAATGCGTTCCCACCGCCGTTATCGAATCCGGATCCGCCAATGAACAAGCCTAAGGACGCAGCAGGTCAGGAGCAATCAATTAAAACATGTTTGAAGAGATTCTTTCAGCGACGATACGCGGGGCAACCCCGCTCCTATTTGCGGCATTAGGCGAGGTCATTTCTCAGCGTGCGGGTGTGCTGAACATCGGTATCGAGGGGATGATGCTCATCGGCGCGTTTTTCGGGATGGTCGGCTCCTTCTATACGGCGGAATTTGCGGTGATCGCGCCGTGGTTCGGACTGTTAATGGCAGGTCTCAGTGGACTGATCGCTGCCGGGTTATTCGCGCTCTGTGCGATAAGACTCCGGGGTGACCAAGTTATCATCGGCACGGCGATGACACTTTTGGCGTTAGGTTTGACAGAGGTCATCTATCAACGGCTTTTCGGCGTAACGGGGATCGCCCAAGGGGTGCCAGCGTTCCAGCAGATTGACATCCCACTGCTCTCCGAAATCCCTTTCTTGGGACGCGCCCTGTTTTCGCACAACATCCTCGTCTTCATCACCTTCCTGCTGGTGCCGTGTGTCTATTTTTTCCTCTATCATACGCAACAGGGACTCAGGGTCCGTGCCTGTGGCGAGCATCCGAGAGCGATTGCTGCTGCCGGCGCGAACGTTCTCCGTTTGCGAACAATGTGTCTGCTGTTCGCTGGCGCGATGGCGGGGATGGCGGGCGGTTATCTCTCCCTCGCTGACGTGCCCTATTTTACACCCGGTATGACAGTCGGACGGGGGTTCATTGCTTTAGCGATCGTTATCTTCGGGAAATGGCATCCTGTGAAGGCGTGTGGGGCTGCGCTGCTTTTTGGACTCGGTTCAGCACTCGATGCGCGATTCCAAGCGTTAGGGTGGGAGGTTCCGTATCAGGTGTTTTTAATGTTGCCCTATGTGCTCTGTTTGGCAGTGTTGGCAGGTTTTGTCGGGCGCGCCGAAGCCCCCCTCGCGTTGGGGAAACCCTACGGCGAGTCGGCAGATTAGCCATCACAGGAAAGTTTTATAGTAAAGCCCACAATTAAGTGAGCATTTCGGAATCGGTGCGGTTAGGAAACCGCACCTACCGGGGGCGGAAAGTGTCCATTTATTTTTCGGATCCACTATAAAGTGTATCTAAAGTCTGTAAAGTCTGTAAGGTTGAAAAGAGCAGTGAGTGCCACACAACTTTAAGCACCTCAAAACTTTAGCACACTCTAAAACTCTTAAAACGTACTTCCCACACGAAGGTGAACGGCTCTGTTCGGATCTAAAGCACCCGGCACGGACACGAGTGGGATCGCATAATCGATGCCAGCTGTGAGGGCACCCAGGTCCAAGTACAGCCCAGCACCGACAGAAGAAGGCAGCGGTTCAGTCGTCTCAATATCCTCTAAGGCATCCCAAACGTTGCCAGCATCAAAAAAGAGGGCACCGCGAACGATCCGATAGATTGGGAAGCGGAGTTCCGTGTTAAAGATGAATTGCACATCGCCGCGATGGATGCCCGTGCTATCTTTGGGACCGAGAGAGCGTTCCGCGTAACCGCGAACCGTTGTCCCACCCCCTGCCCAAAACCGCTCAAAAGAGATCAGTTCCGCGCGTCGGTTTGAGCGCAACCCTGTCGTGATTCCGAATCGGATGGCGGTGGCTACTACAAGCCCACCGATAAGTTTTTGGTAATACCGAGTATCCGTTGTTGTCTTAATAAAACTGGTTTCACCCCGCAAGAAGTTACCGCCGGCGTATTCAAGTGTGAGATCGTTCAACATGCCCCCGGTCGGATTCAAATAACGCTCGCGGTTGTCGTAGGTCCAAGAGAATCGAATACTGCTCACGGTTGTGCTGAAAGGATTCTGATCTATAGGGGCGCCGATATCTGTGGCAGGACCCTGCACGGGTGGAACGGGTTGGTTCAAGTCCCTGTAACTATATCTTAGATCGAGGTGGTGCAATTCGGACACGTCTCTGCTGAGGATAAAACTCCCCTGAAGGGCGCGGACGTTATCATCTACTTCTAACTTCTTGGCTAATACCTGTAGACTCCCGCGCGTCCGTCCAATCAACCACGGTTCGGTGAGTGTTGCGTCAAACAGATAACCTAATTCGTCTCGCCATCCCAATCTGCTGCGCACGCGTCCGCGGATGTTCCGATCAAAGAGGAAATTACTGTCCGTCAGCACCACTGTTCCGCGAACCCCCTCCGCGAAGCTGTAACCGCTGCTCACACTGTAGGTTCTTGGTTTCTGTTTTTCGACTGTTATTAAAACATCGTTGGTTTTCCTGAGACGGGGGTGAGTGCCCTCTGAATACGGGGTTTTTGCTTGGGGATTTCCCCAAGGCGACCTCGCCCCTACAGATGATTGCGGGGTCCCTATGGTACGGGTCGGTTGTGAGAAACGCTCATATTGGACGCTGCGAAAAAGCCCCAAATTGTAGAGGTTTTGCAAGACCTTACTTAACTTCTCCGAGGTCCACAGCGTTCCCTCAAGGTGCGTAATTTCCCGCTCAAACACGTATCGTTTCACAACATCCGTGTCCCCTACAAAATAGAATTTACCGAACACGACCTGTTCACCCTCCTGATCCACAGTGAGGTGTAGCACGCCGTGTTCATAGACATCAAGATGTGTGGCTTCCTGTTTAAGTGTATACCGTGGATTCCCTTCAATGTCTTGGAGACTCCAGCGATTGCCGATATAGGCAGCTATGTAAACGCCTGAAAGTGTAAGGTTATGTCTCTCGAATTCCGATCGGATTTCTGGCGGGAGTTTACCTTTCTCGAGGGGTTCGGAGAAATTGCCCGATACTCGAAAAACCGGCTCTTCCGTCTCTGCTACATACGCGTTACTCACCACCGCATCAATGTATCCGAGTTCGTAATAGGCTTTTAAGATTGCGTCGCTGTAGGCTTTCCGGGCTAGCGAGGCATTCGGCTGCGGGAGCGGGAGTTCACTCGCCAAACGTGTCAGAAGCGTCTCGGTATCTAACGCGTTGTTTCCACTGACGGCGCATCGGTGAATCATCTCCTTGTATTCTTCAATTATTGCGACATGTATCACAACTTCGCCAATACGCCGGTTGTTTGGATTTTGTTTATCCAGCGTTGTCGTGATCGTTGCCTTCGGATACCCCGCTTTTCCATATAAAATGTTGAGCCGATGTATATCTGTATCGAGTTCTGTTTGATAAAAAAAGGGTCTCTGTTCGTGCTGAAATAACAATCTTGCGATATCTGCTTGCAAGTTCCGCAGAAATCCGCCTATGGGTTTCATTGTCATCTCTCGCTTCAGTTGTGCATCCGAGAATGCCCTATTCCCAGAGAAAGAGACCTCCTTAACGACATAACGCATCCCGGGATTAATCGTAAGTCGAACACTATATGTATCCGGTATCTCTACCGCTACGGTGGTATCGTGGTAACCTTTGGCTTTGAAATAGGATTTTATCCGGCGTTCCCATATAGAAGAGGACGCTGTGTTTATTAGCGCGACTATATCTTCTCTGAATGCGTCTTGGAGCGATAGCGGGACTTCTCCGACATCCATAACAAAGTTAAACCGAACCTCTCTCCCTTCATTGACCTGAAATTGCAGCACACCCGTTTCATGATTAAAATTTGGGACGATAGTCGCAGTGGGATAATTGTTTTTATGGTAAAGTGCCACCATGGATGCCACATCGGTCTCTACACCGGATTTGTTGTAAATCGGAAAGAGCCGACTAAAGTTACACACGGCTTTAAGGCTGTTGACTGAGAGGGCACCATTATCCTGAATTTGCAATATTTTGATACGTGAGGCATCACCCACGGCTATCTGGTAGGTTAACGTCCCCACTTCGGTGAGCGTATCGGAGACTGTGACTTTAGCGTCAAAATATCCATACGCTTGACAGACGTCTTTAATGCGCTGCACATCGGTTTTGACGATCGTAGGGACATACTTTCCTCCCGGTTTTGAGCGCATCACATTCTCAATGGCATCCTTGACCTCGTTTTCAGGGATGCCGGAGAGCACAATTTGTTCGATACGCGCGAAAGGGGTCAGCCGGTAGGTTAAAACAATACCATCGGAAGTGTCCTGCGAGTATACCTGAATTTGGGAATACTGCTGTGTCTCATAGAGTGCTTTAATGCTCTGTTGAATCGTCTGACGAGAAAGTGTGTCGCCAACTGATACAACTGTCTGGTTTCTAAGTATACTCGGGTATTCCGAGGTTTCTTCCGCAGGGGTTGTGCCAATGTAGTACTCTATCTTCGCAATCGGTTTGTATTTAGAGTTATCAGTTGAAGAGGGATCTGGTTCAATAGGATCATCTTTTAAGAGAGGAGTGACAACCGATGACCGAGAGCCATTTTTCGCATCACGGGCGGTTTCCACGGATTCCTGCGCGCCTACAGACTGGAGAAAAAAGCAGCAAGGAAACCACAGGATAAGACAAACTGCATAGCGTGTGCTAAAGTTCATAAAGTGTGCTAAGGTCGGTAAAGTTGTCAACAACCTTAGGCACTTCACACCTTTAGATACACTCGCAAACTTTTTTCCCTTAGAACCGTCCTTTGAATTCAAGGTCAATCCCGTGTTCTCTTTTTTCGTTGGTTTCAATTTTAATGGACACATTCTTCCCAAGTGGGTATTCTGCACTGATATACCGTGCATCCTCATCAAGCGGGCGGTGGAAACTAAACGTAAACGCACCGAGCGCGCCTGAGAACGCGGCATTTTGCAGGAGGAAATTTAGGATCTCTCCTTGTGTGAGGACTTCCGTGGTCGTTTCAGGAGGCGCGCTCAGGGTAAAATTAGGGTTGTTTAGCGTACCAGTAAGGGATGCATACACTTGAAGGTCCACTGTGCTTCCATCTCTCGGTAACACCCCTCGAATACGGTTCGGTGTGCGAAGGAAAATATTGAGTTCCGGATTAAAATCGACAGTACTCTGATTGCTAATTGTGGAACCTTCGGTAAATTCAAAAATCTGGGTAAAGGTTCCGATTTTTCCGTTGAGCACTGAGACATTCCCACTGAAAACCGGTTCATTAATTGGACCGAAGAGTTTGCCTAAACAGGCGATTTCAATGTCTGTCGGTCCCGTGATAGATGAAAGCACACGAAAATTATTCGGGATGTTAATATCTACCCCATCCAGATGTAAATCCCGCAGAATAGGGTAGTCCAATACAAGTTCCGTTTCCTTGACCGAAACCCCGGTGAGCCAATCCCGAACGCTTTCCCAATTTTGTTGATAGTAACCGCCGTTGATATCGAGTTCACCCGTGAGACGCGGGCGTAGCAGTTCCCCGCTCAGACGAAATGAAGTGGAAGCGAGCTCAACCCGATACTGTCCTTGTTGTTCAAAAACCGTTGATCTGAGCCCCGTGGACAGGTTCAACGTCGGTGGTTTCTCCCATATTCGTTTATCTGGCGGCGCGATAATGTTGCCCGTCGTAACAAACCTCCCCTCGTTCAAGATGCCCTCAAATTGCCTAATAGTTGCCCCTGTTTCTGATAACCGAAGGTCGCCTTCAGTCTCCTTAACCCGAATATTCGCTTCAGGAAACGCGAGTCCTATATTCTCGAAACGGACACTCCCATCGACTTGAGGGGTTTCAATCGTCCCTGTCAATTTGGTATGGATTTCGCTCGTCCCCGTTGCTGTGCTCAGCCCTGGGATCACAGACGGTAGCATGGTCAGGTCGTTTACTTTTATATCCAAAGTTCCACGCATCTCGGTCTGCTGGAGTTCAGTCCAGACCTTTTCTGGTGTCTGTTGCAGTGCCGTCAAGAACGGGATTATCTCAAATTTGTAAGGCATTATCCATGAGAAAGTCAACTGGTTTTCACCGAATGTAACTTCAACGTATCGTTTCTCTGTTATTTCCCATTTCTCGTTCTGATAACGGATCCTCCATCGCAGGTCAATCGGGATATCGTGTAGGTAGAGTTCAGCAGGTTCGCTCTCGTGCCGCCGTACGGTTATCTTTGGATTCTCACTGGTCCCGCTCATCTGTAGACTTCCAGACAGGGCCCCGGTAACCCGATATGGCGCAGGCCATCTACCGGTTATCACTGAGACATCAAAATTCTTGATCCGAAGTGCGCCATCAAAAGCCCCGTCCACTGACCATTTACTTTCAGCATCTATACTGAGCGTCGTCTTGGCTGAAAGTGTTTGTTCGTTCCCCAATACACCGTCAGGTTTCCTATCCTCAGCGGTAAAGGTCTGCTTGATTGAGAACTCGTCTCGGTTCTCAAACATAAAATCTTCCATGAAAACAAAAGTTCCATCACTCAAGACTATCGGCGTCGGCGCGGAATCTTGGAAGTCATAGTGCCGATCCATTGCCTTGAAAGCGAGACGGACGCTATCAATCGATACATCCGCATTTGAAGCAGCCATAAGATCCGTGAGTGAGGGGATTTCTCGGATTTGCGGGAATGGCGTGCTTTCTCCACTCGCCAAGAAGGTGTCAAAGGGTATCGTTAAAGTTTTCAGGGTTGTTGTTATATGCCCTTCCACCTCTTCTAACAGGTTGGGTGGTAAGGCTGAATCCAGTGGAAACCCTTCTAATCTCAACCCTCGTAATATCAAGGACTCTGGCATCAAACCCTTTAACGCCATCCGTCCCTCTTCAAGTCTACAATAGCCATCCCCTATGTCAAATCGGAACTCCGTAAAATCAATCAAGTCTTTCCGCGCGCTGAGGTGTATTTTCATATTCTGAAGCGGAAACCCGTGGAAGTCTTTAAGACGCAGTTGCAACGCTTCAACAAACACGTTGCCCACCACATAGGGAGATTGACTTGTGCCTTGTATGCCTAAATCTATGTCAACGGTGCCCTCCATCTCTGAAAAGGCGGTATCAATCTCTGGAAAAAAACTGAGAGGCAGTTCACTCCCGCGAAGGCGCACATCAATGGGGGCAGCAACAAACCGTTCAGATATATCCATCGCTTCAAATGCCAGATTAAACGGAATAGCACCCGCAAGGGTTAACACCCCTTCACTGTTTTTGAGTTCTATACCCGTGACGTTTATGCGTTCATCTTGATATTGGATTTTGCCTGTCCACTCCTTTTGATTCAGCGTCCCTTGCCAGTCTATCGTGATCTCAGGAGAAGTGAAGGTGCCTGCCACGTTGACCACCATTGCTACGGTCATCGTAGGGGATGTGAGTTGTAACGGAATCTCCACAACGAGAGGCTCGGCATCCTCAGTCGTTCCGCCAGGATCAGATCTGAATCGGAGTGGCGCACTGTTGATGAGCCGAAAATCATAACCGTCAAGTTCCAGTTCGTTTATTTCACCAATTACCGTAATCTGCTGTGGGTCTAAGCCTGTACCGCTCAGCTTAGCGTATCCCGAAGCGAAACCATAGTCCCCAATTTCTACTCGTGACGCCAATACATCAATATGGAAATAGTTATCAGTTTTCAGTTCGGACCCCCAACTCGTGCTTTGCTGTCTTGTATCGGAGTCGAGTGGGGGATTCGGGTTGTCAGTTAAAGAGGACTTTAATGAACCAGCGTCTTCTTGCTGACTACCACTTTGACGTAAAAACCTGGCTTCCCCTTTGATACGGTAGGGGCCCTCTCCCATCTGTCCGTTCGCCTCCATCCTTTGAATACGCACGAATTCTGAATCGAGGTGAATATCTACACGAAGTCGCTCCAGCGTAATAGACGGAATATAAGAAACAGAGCGGATTGGATGCTGTGCGGCTGTTTCAGCATATAATAGCACAAGGGGCTCAGCGAGCGTGCCGCCGATCTCTATAGATGCCTCTAAAATTCCGGTTATGCCGTTGCCGGAGCCAAGGGTATCCACAGTCGTCATTGGTAAGGTAGCGAGATCCAAGGCGATGGTATCGACGCGGAGGTGTAACTCCGAACTGTCGACCGCTTCGGGTTGGACATCAACGTATCCTTCCAAATGTCCGTCGTTACCGAAGATGGTAAAAGCACATTCCTCAAAACGCAGTGTCTCCGCCTGATATGTTATGGCACCCTCTGCCTCGGTGATGTCAATATCACCTGCTTCTGTTTCCAATGTTAGCGTCGGGGTTGCCCATTCTAACTGAAGGTTGGGGTGGACGGGTGTCCCGGTCACTTTCAAGTCGTAACGAAGGGTGCCGGTTTGTAACATGCCACGCGGGAGCCCCAATACCTCCGCAAAGGGTGGGAGCGCGAACCCGTCAGATACGGCGTGCAGGTTCATCATCTCATTTCTGGAATCCAAGGTCCCTGTCAATTCAAGAAACGGGACCTTATCTTCGGATGCCCTCAAGGAAAGCGCATCAATTGTCCATGTGTCGTCTTTGAGATTCAGACGGATCGGTTCAGCATTCGTGAACGCTATGCCCTGCGTTGCAGCAATCTCGTAGCGGAGTCGGGAGGACCCAACAAGAATATCCACATCATAGGGATAAATCTTTTGTCTTTGGGATTCAGAGGCTATGTTCGCGGTTGGTGCGACAAGATCCGCTATTGTTCCACTTATTGAAGCATTCCCCTCAGCCGTCCCCGTAACCGCTTCAAGTGTTGGGTGTAATATAGGTAGGATCGGCGTAATATCAAATTTTTCGCCTTCCGCGGTAAATCGGTAGGGATTCCCCAGAGCCAGGCTGACGTATCCTTGAATCCGACTCGTTTTCTCAAAGCCGTGTCCATGAAAATCAAAATAGGCATCCGTTATCAGTTCGGATCCCGCACTCGTGCTTTGTTGTCTTGTATCGGCATCAAATGGAAGGTTCGGGTTCTCAGTTGAAGCGGAATCTGATTTAACCAAACCCTCTGTTACCTGATTCTTGTTAACTGACGACTGATAACTACTCTCTACGAGTTTGCCGAGGAGATAGACATCACCGAGTGGATATTTCATTCCGCGCTCGGTGTGCAAGAAGGTTACGTCTGAAAAATCGAGTTCAACCCGCCAGTTGACCTGAGGGGCCGCATCTTCCGGTTTTTTGAGTTTTCCAACGACCCGAACATCGAATTGTCCTTCAAAGGGAAAATCGGGTAGATTTGCCGCCTTCGCAATTTCTTCTAAGTGAACAGGCGAATTATTTTCGAGAAGCAGGTCATAGTCAGCATTGGCGGCTACCGCAACATTGAGTGTAACCTGCTGTCCGCGAGTCGTTATCTTGAAATCCGGTATCGTAAGGTTGTAATCCTCAACCTCCAAAGGAAGCACCAACGGATCCAAATGGATACCCCATGCCACGCCTTTGGTAACACTGAAGTCGGCAGTGCCATCCAGATTGACGAGCGTTCCATCTAATTTGAGTTCACCTCTGATCTCACCCTCTACAGGATACTCAGCACCTAACAATAGTTTCGGGTAATGTTGCACATAAACCGGATCCGCGACAACACTGATATCCGCAGGAAACTCGCCTTTAACCTCCACAGTTCCCGTAATTGTCGTCCTGCTAAGGAATTCCTTTGTAGGAGGGGTTTGGAACCCCGATGTGCCTTCTATAAATCCCTTTGTGGGAGGGGTTTGGAACCCCGATGTGCCTTCTATAAATCCTTTTGTGGGAGGGGTTTGGAACCCCGATGTGTCTTCTATAAATCCCTGTGTGGGAGGGGTTTGTAACCCCGATGTGCCTTCTATGGTATTCTTCGTCATCAATCCGTTTTCAATGAATACCCGTCCCTCTTGATAGCGGAAATCCCCCGCCAGCGTCCCGATCGGAATGTCGTTAAAAGTCGCATTCGGTATCTCCATAAACCCTTTCAGCGTCCCCTCCGATAACTTCGCAGACAAGTCCCCTATCCCACCGATATCCGCACTATTCGCAATCTTCATCAGGTCCCCGACATCGATACCGGATGCTTGGATCTCCAAAATATCTTGTCTACCTACAGGAAAGGGACCCGTGACATCAATCCTGGTTTCATCTAAGTTTCCGTCGATTTTCAACTCACCCGCTGCTATTGTGCACTTAAGCATTGAATCGTTAAGTTTCACCTCATCAAGGGTTGTCTCTGTGAGTACGATCTTGCTGGCGAGTTCGAGGCTTGAGGGGTCTGTGCGACTTCCGCTAAATTCTCCACTGCTTGAGAGGCGTCCTGTGCTGTCTGCGAGGTTTTCGGGCAGTTGGACAAACATTGACAACAGTGGGATCAGTTGTATTTCTGTAGCGTCCCATTTTCCACGGTAAGTCATCGGGTGGGTTAGCAATTGTTGAAATTGCTTGAGCAGATCGCCTTCTAACGCATTTTCCGACGTGAGACTTCCATCACCGACCACAATCCCATCGGCGACTTGGAAACTGAGTTGTTTTAACGTGAATATTGGGGTGGGTTCAGTGTTGAAATCCGCGTCAATGTGTCCTGCTGTCAACGCTATCTTGGGGATATCCTTCTTTGCTGTGATAGCGGAGAAGGTTGGTATTTCCACAGAGAGTGTTCCAACTAAGGCGGAACCTGCCCCCTCCACCGCCAGTGTCGCGTCAACATCGCCTTCAAGTTCGATGTCTTCACCAAAAAACGGATCTATATCTGCAAGGTTCAGGTCTAAGTCAACTTTACTGTTCCAAGGCGGATCGGTTTCTCCGTAGGTAAATTCACCCGTAACCTCCACAGTGGAGTTCCCAAATTCCAATCGAAGTTCATCTAACGCGCTACCGCTGGCTAAAATATGAAAATCAGCATTAAATTTGTCAATTGCCGTTTCAGCACCGTTGACCGTGAAACTGCCCTTCTTAATTTCAAACGTCCCTTCATGCTGCCATGTGTTGAGGGGACCTTTTACCTCAATCGTAATTCCATCAATCCGGAGGTCAAGGCTGCGTTGTGTGTCGATGTAATCAATTGTCCCATTTTTACATTTAATATATTTGACAGCAAAACCGAATTGTGGAGAATCTTGTGATTGTGGGGGATCTTGGGTCGTCTGATCGCCAAAAATATCTGATAGATTCAGGTCACCCTCGAGGTTCCTGCGGGCGTGAATTTCCGGTTGGTCCACCTGCAGTTCTTTTACCTCAAATTTCCGAGTTAGCAATCCCAATAGATTATATTTGAGTACGACTTTCCCTGTGGAGATTACCGGTTTGTTTTCCTTAGAAATCTCAACACTTCTAATGCTGACGCTCCCTAAAATATTCCCCTCTATTTTACCGACGTTTGCCGTGTAGGTGCTGTCTATCCGATTTTTCAGTTCAGTCTCGAGCCGTCCTTCTACCCACTCCAGAAAGGTGCCTGATCGGATAAAGAAAAACGTTCCACATAGCCCGACAACAAGGAATATCCCGATGCAAATAGATATTATCCGAAGTCTCTTTCGCATTTTTTAATTTTACCTTGCAGTCTTTTAATTTTACCTTGCGGATAAATAAAGTGCGTTTCGACTTTGAAGTGCGTTTCTCAAATCTGAAGAAATACGCAGAAATACCCAAGCAAAAACCCCCATATCAAAAGCCCTGCGCCGATGTTGCAGGCTACTGCTTTGGGTAAAAAACGTCTTTACTACCTGCTGATCATTGGTTGCTGATGGCCATTTTCAAAAAATTCGTGCGCGGCTTCTACGACCTCAACAGTCGTTTGTTGGCGTGGACAGTCACCCGCACCTTCATCATTGACCGTAAGCCAAAGTAAGTACTCGATATTCCCGATGTCTTTGTGGATCGGTGAATAGGTCAGTCCTCTCATTGTAGCTTCGAGTTTCTCCGTGACGAAAGCACTGAGGGTATCTATCGTCTGAATATGGACCTGTTTATCAGACACAATACCACCTTTTTTCACGTATGCTTTGCCCGCTTCAAATTGTGGTTTCAGCAGTGCAATGATGTCAAAACGGTTGTCGGTTAAGGGAGCCTCTGGTTTAACAGATTCACCCCTTAACTGATCACTGAGAACCGATAATTGACAACTGCTCAGCAGTTTGATGACACTCGGCAGCACCGTTCTCAAAGAGATAAAGGAGACATCAATCACAGCAATGGAGACACAATCTTCCGGGTCATTCCACGTTGATGCTTTTAGGTGTGCCGGCGTTAGGTGTCGGATGTTCGTTTTCTCAAGCGGTTGCACCTGTGGATGTTTGCGAAGTTTCCACGCCAATTGTCCGTAACCGACATCAATAGCATAGACGAATTTCGCACCGTGCTGGAGGAGGCAGTCCGTGAATCCCCCTGTTGAGGCACCGACATCAAGCGCAACTCGATTGTGAACGTTTATATCAAAGGTGTGTAACGCCTTTTCTAACTTGAACCCACCTCGACTCACATATTTTTGTTGCTGCTGGACGACCACCTCGGCATCGGCGGGAATCCGTTGTCCCGGCTTAATTCTGGCGTTTCCGTTAACAGTCACTGCACCCGCAAGAATGAGCCGTTTCGCTTGTTCCCGACTCTCTACCAAATCGTGCTCTACCAGAAAGGTGTCTATCCTTTGCATTTTTGACCAAGGTTACAATTCAGACGTTTTCTGTTGTAGCATTCCCTGAGCCGTGCGAACAACGGCATCCGCATCGCATTGGCAGAGGGCATAAAGGTGCTGGACATCGCCGTGTTCAACAAATTCATCGGGGATACCGAGATTTCTGATCTGCACGTCTTTGATGCCCGCCGCAGCGATCGCCTCCAAAACCGCGCTCCCGAAACCGCCCATTATCACACCATCTTCAATCGTAATTACCTTACCAATCCGTTCCGCAAGGGGTAGAATCGTCGCAGTGTCCAGGGGCTTGACAAACCGTGCGTTAATAACCGTCGCTGAGATCCCAGAATCCGCTAACGTTTGTGCCGCTTCAAGCGCAGGATAGACGCGGTTGCCGACGGCAATCACGAGCACATCCTCACCCTCTCTAACGATCTCACTTTTCCCAATCGGTAGCACTTGCGGTTCTGAAGCCATTTTCACCCCCATACCGGTGCCACGCGGGTAACGGAAGGCAATGGGACCCTCTTGATACGACACAGCCGTCTTCACCATAGACTGGAGTTCGTTCTCATCTTTGGGTGCCATGACGACCATGTTTGGAATAGAGCGGAGGAATGCGAAATCGAAAACGCCGTGATGTGTTGGACCGTCCGCCCCGACAAGTCCGGCTCTGTCCAATGCGAAAACAACGGGAAGGTTTTGGATGCACACGTCGTGTAAAACCTGATCGTAACTCCGCTGGAGGAAGGTAGAATAGATAGCGGCAACGGGACGCATGCCCTGTGTCGCAAGCCCACCCGCGAACGTAACTGCACACTGTTCCGCCAAACCGATGTCGAAGCATCGACTCGGAAATGCGCTCGCAAACTTATCCAGTCCTGTCCCACCAAGCATCGCTGCCGTCACACCCACGATCCGTGCATCGCGTTTCGCTAATTCAATCAACGTTTTACTGAACACTTCCGTATACGTCGGGGTTTCAGGTTTCGGTTTGGTTGTCTTTCCTGTTTTCAGATTGAAGGGACCACTGACACTATAGAACCCGACCGGATCTTCTTCTGCCGGCGTATAACCGCGTCCCTTTTCGGTTACGACATGCAGTAAAATAGGACCTGTGAGACTGCGGATACCTGTCAAAACCGGTATCAATGCTTCTAAATCGTTACCATCGAGCGGACCGAAGTAGCGGAATCCGAATTCCTCAAACAGTGTGCCCGGTTTCAACGATGCCTCAATCTTCCGCGCTATCTGCTTGGCATCCTCTGAAATCATGTTCATCAACCCCTTCGCACCAGAGCGTAGGAGGTTATATTGTGGTGAACTCGTGAGTTTATGAAAGTGTTTAGAGAACGCCCCGACAGTCGCTGAAATGGACATATTGTTGTCATTGAGAATGACGGTCATATCGTTTCTAAAGTCCCCTGCGGTGTTCAACGCTTCAAATGCCATCCCACCTGTTAACCCACCATCTCCGATGACAGCCACGACTTTGTAATGCTCATTGATAAGGTCTCTGGCGGTGGCAATCCCCAAAGCCGCGGCGATAGAAGTGCTGGAGTGTCCCGCCCCAAAGACATCGTATTCACTCTCCGCTCTGCTGAGGAATCCGCTGATGCCCCCGCTTTGTCGCAGCGTTGGGAACGCGTCACGCCTGCCGGTGAGCAGTTTATGCGGATACGCCTGATGCCCGATGTCCCAGATGACTTTGTCGCGCGGTGTATCATACACTTTGTGCAATGCTATTGCCAGTTCGACTGTCCCGAAGTTCGGGGCAAAATGTCCTGGATGCTCAGAGAGCACCGTCAGTAGATAGGCGCGCATCTCTTCAGCAAGCACTTTCAGTTCATCAAGTTCAAGTTTTTTTAAATCTGCTGGGGTGTTAACTTTTTCTAAGAACATATTTTTAACTATGTGCTTCTGGTCGGCGTTTCCGTTGTCAACGCCGATATAAAATTGGTTAAAGAACCAGTTTTAGGTTTGAAAAAATTTCTCAACGATTATAAATCTGCAAGGACAACGGACGCAGCAGCTCAGACGCAATCGTTAAGAATCTGTTTCGAGAACGTTTTCTACCCGCTGTTCAGCACTTTCGAGCATCTGTCTACACGATGAGATCAAACCGATGCCTTCTTCAAAGAGTTTAAGGGAATCTTCCAGCGGTAATTCGTTCCCCTCTTCGAGGTGTTCAACAATTTGTGTGAGTTTTTTGAGTTTTTCTTCAAATGTCATTTTCTATATATTAGCTCCTTTTTAGGTTTCAATTCACGCGGAACGGGTTCACTGGAACCTTCCGACTTAACCAGAAACCATCGTGGAACATTGTCCTGCAAGCCTTTATAGGCTTGCACAGAGAACGATGCCCAGATTTAAGAGTTTAAAAATCCTCAACGCGACATGCCAGATGTCCATCTGCGAGTTGAATCTCGACCCTATCGCCTACCGACACCTGTTTAGCCGAGGTGAGTACCGCCCCATCTGATTTCCGACTGATACTATACCCCCGTTCCAGCGTGGCTAACGGACTCAATGCGTTTAAGCGTTGCGCAAGTGTGTGAAGATCGCGTTCACCATCAGCGAGTTTCCGTCCTATAGCACTCCGACATGCAACGTCCAAAGTATCTAATGTTTGGTGAAGTTGATAAATTGCGTCCTTTCGCCGTGTCGGTGAAAGTCGTGTCTCAAGGTCTTGGAGCCGTGTTTTGAGTGCGTCAAATCGGTCATTTATGATCCTACGCAGCCAGGCGTCGCATCCCTCCAATTGTGTGAGAAGTTCACCCTGATCTGGAACGATATGTTCAACTGCTGCCGAAGGGGTCGGTGCCCGGTGATCCGCCACCATATCGGCGATAGTAAAATCTGTTTCATGCCCGACAGCGGAAACTACTGGTATCACAGACGCGAAAATCGCACGTGCAACGACTTCCTCGTTGAACGCCCAGAGATCCTCAATGGAACCCCCACCGCGCCCCACAATTAACACATCTATGTCGTCCCGTTGGTTCATCGCTTGTAGCGCATGGGAGATCCCTTCTGCCGCGCCGTCGCCTTGAACAAGCGTCGGGTGCAGCAACACTTCGGCTAATGGATACCGTTTACGAAGTTGTTGACAAATATCCTGAAACGCCGCTCCCGTCACAGACGTTATCACGCCGATTTTTAGAGGGAAGACCGGCAACGGTTTTTTGTGATGTTCCGCAAACAACCCTTCATCTGCGAGCTGCTGTTTCAAATCTTCAAAGGCTCTTTGCAACGCACCAATCCCAAGCGGTTCTACCGTATTGGCGTTAATCTGATACTGTCCTCTGGCAGGATAAAGATTCAGTCGCCCTTGCACGAGCACCTCTTCTCCGTCCTTCAGAACAAATCTGAGACTGGCGGCACTGCTCCGAAACATAATAACTTGGATCTGGCTTCTGTCATCCTTGAGCGTGAAGTAGATATGCCCAGCACCAGATCGACTGTAATTCGACACCTGTCCTTGAACCCATACATTTTGCAGGTGTGGCTGCTGTTCTATCAGATTTTTTAACAGATCTGTTATTTCACTGACACTGTGAACAGTTCGCGTTGCCATGGGTATTTCTAATTGCATAATAGCTTTCAATCAATACTGCGCCTGCAACGGCACGATACTCACCGCCAAACCCGTTTCTGCGTCGAGTTCTATCTCGGCACCACAGAGTTTGACGTTCTTTGAAGCGACAGTAAATCGGGTGGGCATCATCGTCAGAAACCGCTCCAGCGCGTCGTCAATTCTTGTGCCAATCACCGAGTCATAGGGGCCCGTCATGCCGACGTCTGTAATGTAAGCCGTGCCTTGTGGAAGGACGCGGGCATCTGCTGTCTGGACGTGCGTATGCGTGCCGACCACTGCGCCTACTCTGCCGTCTGCGTGCCAGCCCATCGCAATCTTTTCAGAGGTCGCCTCTGCATGAAAGTCGAGGAGGATATAGGGGGTCACCGCTTTCACTTCAGGTAAAATCGAATTGAGCGCATGAAACGGGTTGGTGTAAGGATTCATGAAAATTTGTCCGGCGAGATTGATGACACCGAGTTGCGTTTCTCCGTCATCGGATGTAACGATGGTTACACCCCGTCCAGCGACCTCGGTCGGATAGTTCGCAGGACGTATCAATTGCGGCGTTGTATCTATAAAGTGGAAAATATCTCTGTTATCCCAGACATGGTTTCCAGTTGTAATCGCGGAGACCCCGGAAGCCAAAAGTTGGTCAACGATGTCAAACGTTAACCCTTTCCCACCAGCTGTATTCTCTCCATTTGCAACGATAAAGTCGTATTCGTGACGGTGTTCTTCCAAAAACCTGACTGTTGCTGATCTGCCTGGCTTTCCAACTATATCGCCGATAAACAGTATTTTCATATTATTAATGTTCCTTGCGGTTCGGTCAGGTCGGTTCCAAGTTTGACGTTCCTTTCCGTCCATCTGAAGAAACACCCAAGCAAAAACCCCTCCATTTCATTACGGGCTATGCGCCCTTTAAACAAAACCGTAGCCTGTAACAATACGCAGAAATACGCAGAAATGCCCAAGCAATACGCAGAAACACCCAAGCAAAAACACGCAGGGTTTTGATAGGGTATTTCTTCAGATTTGAGGCACGCACTTCAAAGCCCAAACGCACGTCATTACTCCGCAAGGTATAATTAAAATCCTTCTAACTCCGCGAGTGTAAAAACGGATGCGAACGAACACCCGACCGCATTAATTTTTGCCGCGCCCCCTGCCTGGCGATCAATGGCTGCTATAACGTGTTCCACCGTATACCCCGCCACTCGGATCTGTTCAATCGATGCACAGACCTGTCCCGCAGTCGTAATTACATCTTCTATCACAACAAGTTTACTGCCTTCCTTAACGCCACCTTCAATAAGATTACAAGTGCCATACGTTTTCGCTTCCTTCCGCACGTAAAAACAGGGCACTCCGGTTTGCAACGAGAGGGCAGTTGCGAGTGGAACACCCCCCAATTCTAAACCTGCTAAACCGTCACATTCGGAAACCGGTAGGAGTTTCGCCATCTCTGCAGCAATCGCAGTGAGAAGCCTCGGATCGCTTTCGAACCGGTATTTGTCCCAATAGAAGTTGCTGATATTTCCTGAGCGGAGCACGAATTCACCGGTAAGATATGAAACCGCGCGTATCTGTTCCGCAAGTTCTTTTTTTGTCATTTTTTTTAGTTATCAGTCAGAACAGTTGTCAGTACGGATGAATCAACGGTATGAAGCCCTTATGGGCTTCCCCGTCTGCGAAAATCCTTTCAGTCTTCAGTCTTCAGTTAAGAAGGTTTCTTGTAACAATCTTCCCACGTCTCGGAATATTCCGAACTGTGGTCAATTGTTACCGAACATCTCTTGTAACTGACAACTATTAAAACACTTCAATATGCGCGGTATCCTCCGCCACCACTTCCCCGATAACAGCTGCCTCCGGGCAATCAGCAGCATGGAGATCGGCTATCGCCGCGTCGGCGTTCTCGGCAGGCAGTGAGAATAACAGACCGCCAGACGTTTCCGCCTCCATCAAAATGTGCCGCATCGCCTCACTCTCCGTGTGGAAGGTAACCTTATCGGCGAGGAACGACATATTCGCAAGGTAGGCTTGCGTGTAAGTGTCTTGGGCAACGAGCGCGGGCGCGTCGGCGAAGTATGGCACGGCACTGCTATCAATCTTGAGGCGAACATCGTTACCGGCTGCCATCTCCGAGGCATGCCCCAGCAAGCCGTATCCTGTAACATCTGTGCACGCGCTTGCACCGTGCTTCAGCATGACGGATGATGCAGAGGCATTGAGTCGAGTCATGGATTCAACGAGTTGTGGTAAGACAGCATCGCTGATTTTATCGAATTTCAGTCCTGTGGTGAGAATACCGATACCGAGGTTTTTCGTGAGGATAAGCACTTCACCGGGACGCGCTCCGTAGTTCTTGACGAATTTCTCCGGATGCACGATCCCCGTTACCGCGAGTCCATACATCAACTCTGGGGCATCCACGGTATGCCCCCCCACAAGTGCTGCGCCCGCTTCAATAGCCTTTTCGGTCCCGCCTTGGACGATGTCGCCGAGGATAGACAGGTCCAAATCAGCCTTGGGCCAACACGTGATGTTCAACGCGGTTTTCGGCACGCCGCCCATGCTGTAGACATCACTCAACGAGTTCGTCGCAGCGATCGCACCGAAGGTATACGGGTCGTCCACGATAGGCGTGAAATAGTCCACCGTGTTAACGAGCGCGAGTTCGTCAGAAATGCGATAGATCCCGGCATCATCGGAGGTTTCAGTCCCGACAAGTAGGTTCGGATCTGTAGATTTCGGGATTTTCCCTAAAATGTGTGCCAGCTCACCCGGAGCGAGTTTTGACGCTCACCCGGCACATTTGACAGTCGCGGTGAGCCGGACTTTCTCTTCTGTCATTTTTTTAACTATCCCCTAACGGGTTCGGTCAGCAGGGTTTAGACTTAGAGTGTTCTTCGGCGTAATCCGCACTGCGCCGTTGTTGCAGTGCTGCCATCTTTAGAATAATCAAAAACTCAAGTCAGTCGAAAGAGCACACAGTTACTGCAAATCCGACAAAACAGATTTCACATACGCCACACTCCGACCATCTTGGTGGAACTGGTCACCGTCGCGTATCCCTTCGATTGCCAGATACCCTTCGTAGTTGACCTCTAACAACGCCGCAATCGCGAAGCGGTAGTCGATTTCACCGTCAGGCAACGGAGCCTGGACGTAGATAGCCGTTTCCAGATTCGGGATATGCACACGATAGAGACTCTTGCAATGCCAATAGTTGACGTGTTGCGCAAGCGCGACGATCGCAGCTTCGCACGATTCCTCTGGAATATCGTAAGTCCAATAGATGTTGCCTAAGTCGGGGTTCACACCCACATTGGGCGCATCGATTAATTCTAACAGATGCAATGCCGACCAACTGTTATCCGCAATCGAGTTTTGATGGATTTCTATGGAAATCTCTACCCCTTGATCCGCGGCAATACCGGCGACTTCACTGACGGCTTTCGCAGTGCGTTCATAATCCACGGCACTCGCGAGACGGCTCGATCCTTGCGAGACGGATTCACCTCGATACGTGCCTTTACCGTTCGGGTCGCGCGGTGGTGTGGTAACCGTGGAATTCACAACACCGGCACCGACATTCGCGGCGAAATTCACAGCGTTTATCATACTTTGCTTGTTCGCAGCAGCGACACGCGGGTGCGCGGCACCACCACCGCCACGAATCGCAACGCATGGAACACCGGCACCTTCAAGCTCCAAACGGAGGGTCTTGGCTTCGGCTTCAGAGAGGTTCATCGCCGGAAGTTCAATCCCGTCGAACCCAATCGCTTTGGCATGATCCAAAAACCGTCGTCGATCTGTTGCATCGGTGGGTAACTCGCCACCGTTGTAGGGATACGAGGCACATCTTCTAAAAGCGTAGGCAATTTTCATTCAGTCTCTCCTTCAAATAGGTATGCTACAGCCTGTTGAAACTGGTGAAAGAGTTGAGGATTTACAGCATCTATTGCTGCGGGTGTCTTCCGAGCCTCGGACGCTTGTTGAGGCGCGGTGTCACTTCCATCGGATTCGGTGTTCACATCGCTGTCGTGTTTAGACAGTTTAGCACAGACGACACTTTTTTGTAAAGATGCGTCTCGATCAGCGATGGCACCGAGGATACTACGATAATACCATGCCTGATCCTCGACCCCCCCGTGGAACCGCTCCCAGACGGTATCACCGATGACATCATATTCTGAAATAATAGTGCGTAGGTTATGGAGTTTGTCGGCACATGTTACGGTGCAGACTTCGGGGCTTGCAGTGCGTAACGCCTCAATCCGTTCGGTCTTGCGTGCTCGCCATCGCAACGCTTTGTTCTCCGAACACCCGTCGACGATGGCTGCGATAGAATCACCAAAGTGTTCCCGAATGAATTCCAGGGTCAGATCGGTGTCTTCGACGGTGTCGTGCAGGATACCGCCAATAATCATGGCTTCGGAGCATCCCGCTTCCATTAAAATAAGACCGACGGCGTAGGGGTGTGTGATATAGGGCGTGCGCGTGCCTTTCCGGTACTGCCCTTGATGGGCTTCAGCGGCGACTTCGATGGCTTCTTCGATTTGGTTTTTCCGAGTACCGTTCTGTGTCATACTTCTATAAACATATAGGTGCTACCGACTATCAGAGTTAATCCTCATACTCATAACTCTCGGGTAAAAGCATTACAACGGTAGCTGCCCCTACGAATCCTCCTGCCATACAACCTGCTATGCTTAATGCGACCCGATGTGATTTAGCATAGCTTCTATAAGCATCGGTATAAGCATTAACATAATCGGGTGGTTTTCCCAAGAGTTGCTCGGCAGGTGGAACTGGTGAATGAAATATAGCGTAAGTTGTTGGCAGAAGGGGACTTACCCCCAGAAACAAGCAAGAAATGTAATACAGGTCGTCATTCTGTACGTTATCGGCTGCATTTAAAATACAAATTGGAATGAAGGGAAGGACACCGCCAAGAAAACCCGCAGCGAACCACTTTAATTCCTTAATATTTTTAACGTCCTTTTTGGCTTCACTTTTAGGGTCTTTGGCTTCAACACTCACAGCCACGAGTGGAATACTCAAGATTAATACTGTCATCAGAAAAATTGATGGGATCCTTATTAAATTTTTAATCTTCATTTACATTGTGCCTATACGTTTGCAAACTGAAACTTTACGCTACAAAACCTCTACGGATATTGTCCCACAGGTTTCCTCTACAGGAAACCAGCATAGCCCTTTTCATGAAAAACGGTCAGTATACCCACAATCTTGTCGATATCAACTTGGGTTAGAAAATAGGAGACTTAAAGATTGTTAAATGATACACTATTTCCAATGAACCCGTCAAGACTTTTTTGATTTACAGTAGGACGGGGAGAAACATCCAAGCAAAAACACTCCAATTCCCGACGCTTGCTGACTGCTATCTAAGGAATATATTATGACAACACTTGCTATCGCCGGAATCATGCACGAATCCAACACATTTAGCGGCACCCCCACCGATGCTGCTGCGTTCTCTCAAACCCATGCCAGTAATATAATAAAAACCTGGGGAGAAGCGCATCACGAAATAAGCGGATTCATTCAAGGCGCGACGCAGCACGATTATACGATTTATCCGACGTTCATGGCGACTGCAACGCCTGCAGGACGCGTAACGGACGATGTCTTCGACCGGATGACCGAGATGTTAATCCAGCACCTCAAATCCGCGCCGAAACATGAAGGGCTCCTCCTCGCTCTGCACGGCGCGATGGTCGTTGAAAGTTATCCCGATGGTGATGGCGAGGTTTTACGACGGCTTCGCGATGCGTTCGGTTACGACTTACCGATCGTTGTTACGCTTGATCAGCACGCCAACGTCTCCGAGCAGATGGTCACCGAATCGACGGCACTCGTGATTTACAAGACAACGCCGCACATCGATCAACGCCAACGTGGACTACAGGCAGCGGAATTGATGATGAAGATACTCCGAGAAGGGATTACACCGACGCAAGCACTCGCCAAACCGCCGATGCTCCTCAATATCCTGTATCATGTCACCAGCGTCCCACCGATGGCGCCTATTCTCAACGCCGCGAAGCAGTTAGAAGAAGATCCGAATATCCTTGTCGGGAACGTCGCCGTGGGGTATCCGTATGCCGATGTCCATGAGGCGGGACCCGCTTTTGTTGTCGTTACGGATGACGATCCAGAACTCGCGCAACGTGAAGCCGATCGATTATCCGATATGCTCTGGAATGTGCGTGGACACCTCACACTCGATCTCCCCGATGCTGCGCAGGCGGTCGAGCAAGCCCTTCAATCTGAAAGCGCGCCCGTTATTCTTGTTGAAATGGGGGATAATATCGGTGGTGGTTCACCTGGGGATAGCACCTTCATCTTAACGGCGTTGATCCAGCAGAAGGCCTCCGGATTCGTTGTGGTCATCTACGATCCAGAGGCTGTCCAAACTTGCATTCAGGCGGGTGTCGGTGGAACGGTTTCCCTCGAAGTGGGTGGGAAAGCGGACGGCCTGCATGGCGACCCCGTCCCGATTCGTGGCACTGTCCGGCTTATCCATGACGGTCAGTACATAGAGACGCAACCTCGGCACGGTGGCGTGAGATACCACGATCAGGGATTAACAACTGTCGTGGCAGTAGGGGATTCTCTGGTTGTCCTGACGAGTCGGCGACAGACCCCGTTTAGTCTCCAGCAGCTTTACAGTCTCGGTATCGATCCGACGGAGATGCGGATGATCGTTGTCAAAGCCGCGGTCGCCTATCGTGCCGCCTACGAACCCATCGCCGGACAGATTATCGAGGTAGACACACCCGGCTTGACTGCCGTGAACCCGCTACATTTTGAATACCACGACATCCGCCGCCCGTTGTTCCCGTTAGATGACCTGTAGGAGGGAACTCGGAATCCCGACGCGTGATTCCCCAAAATGGTAGGTGCGGTTTGTAACCGCACCGGGCCCTTGACACTGTGCAAGTAAGTGTGAATTTTAAATCACGACGCTTCTGTGAATACACCCAGTGCCTCGTATACCCCATCACGGACATACCCGAGTTTCTCAGCCAAATGAATAGAAGCCGCGTTTTCACAACTGGCGGACCAATGCGGATAAATGCCCCACTCAATACAGTACTCAAGCAGTTTAGCCGCGACAGTTGTCGCAAATCCCATGTTGCGAAAGTCAGGATGCGTTTCAATCCCAATATGAATCCCTTCACGACATTGCATCAGTGAGACAGCATGACTTATAATGCGTCCCTCGATTGTTGCACAGAAACCGATGCCCCGTTCAGCGAAATCAGCGAGTGAACTGAAACCTGGGAAACTGGAAAGCCCTTCATTTTTAAGTCGGTTCGCCAAGGAAAGGTCAACGCGTTCGATATGACAACCGAGAGGCATCCGTTTTTGGAGATCCCGCAAATGCTTAAGATTGAGCGATTCCGAAGAGAACGTAACGCCGCGTATCTGTTTGAGATGGTGACCATGCACTTGAAATATCAAGGCACGCCATGCCTCTGAGATAGGAATAATCCACATTTCTGACGATTGCTGGACGAACTTTTGTGCAATGGGATGCGTCACATCACCGCCAAGTATCACCCAACCTGGATGTCTCAATTGAGCAACCCGTGGATCTATCTTTGAATCTGCAAGCGCGATGCCACTATGCCCCTCAAGAACACTGTTAATGAAGATACGCTGGGGAAGATAATTGGCAAAGAGTGGGATCAGGACACTTCGTTTATCTGGGTCAATTGATACGATGCTCATCGACATCCTTTGAGAAAAAAGTCATAGTGATACTATCCAACGCCTAAAGGCAAGGTAAGATAAAACAGATACCGATACCTTGTTTGTAGGGATTGTCAAGTTTAGGGTTCTGCGTGTGGGTGTTAGACATCTGTGTTCTCTGTGTGTTTTCGCAATTGGCGCGTCTCTTTTCTGAGTTGGTCGGTCAAGGTTTTCTGGGTTTCTTGCAGCGCGTTGACCTCTTGGGGTGTGATATCGACGGGTTGCTCTTGTTGGTTGACGGCGTTGCATGCGGCGATGGTTTTGAGGATCTGGGTGGCTTGGGTGATGTATTTGAGGTCGCGGTTTTCGATTACGAGTTCCTTTGTGAGCCCGTATAGAAATTCCAATTCGAGGATGAGGTTTTCGGGGAGGCTGAGCTTGGCAGTGCGGTAGGTGGCGAGGTATTGTTCGCGGGTTTCGTTGAAGAGGGTTCGATATTTCTCTGGGAATTGCGGGTGTGTGATGTTGAGTCTGCGGAAGTTATTTGCGCACTTTCCTCTGAACATCTTATTGTAGCGATTAATCTGTGCGGTAACCATTTCCCAGTTTACAAAGACCGGCCTTCTTTGTTGGACCCCCTTTTTTGTCGTTATGGTTTTATACAAATCCCGTTGATAGACGTTAGGGTGGTAGTCTTTTACGTAATGCTGTTCTGTAAAGTGTTCCTTTTTCTGTAAGATTTCTTCTACAGTTTCTGTTTCGAGTTGATCTGCGTGAGCTTCGAGGAACGCTTCGGCGATACAAGGTGCGAAAATAATCATGAAGTTTTCGAGGATCTCACCGGGTTTCATAAAACAGGCGTATCCCTTAACGACAAACTCTTTGTGTTCTTCTTGGAGTTTCATGGTAATTTCTCCTTAAAATGTTACGTTTTTATAACATTTTTAAATTGGCGTTTCTGTGCGGGTTTTCGGTTGAGAACCCAGTGGGGACGTGAGATTCTTGCGTTTTTCTTGGTCGCGATTCTGTGTTGGGAAAAAAAATAATTTAGTGAAAAGTGTAACTTTTTTTGTATCCGAACATGAATCGTTTGAACATGCGTTCTACGCTACAAAAGATGACTTTGCGTAAGTTATACTTATTTATTTTTACATTATTTATAATTTTCACATTATTTATAATAACATACTTGGTTTAAAAATGCAAATTTATTTTTTTTTAGGGGTGCACACATATTTCGATTGATTGATATTTCGTCTCGCAAATTTCTTGTCTATATGGTATTCTATACTATTATGCGTGTAGGGGGTGAGCTGGTCTGTCCTAAAGTTGAATCTGTCATTAGAATAAGGTGTAACTATGCGGAAATTGGCCATAAGAAATCTCTATTACATTACACATATCAACAATCTCCCTTCTATTCTTGAAAAGGGCATTCTTTCCCACGAAAGGATCGAGCAGGAGAAGGTCAGATCTACGCGGATTTACAACGCAGACATTGTCAACAGCAGAAAAGAAAAAAGTACTCCAGATCAAAAAAGTCTATGGAGTTATGCAAACCTCTATTTTCAACCGCGTAACCCAATGATGTATCGCGTTGTTCATGAAAACGGAGCTAAGGATTTAGTTGTTGTAAGTGTTGCTAAAGAAATTTTACAGACTCCCGGTGTTTTTATCGCCGATGGCAACGCCGTCAATGCGCCAACCCAATTTTACTTTCCCTCCAACGGATTGAAAATACTCAGACAGCAATGGAAAATTGTCCAGAACGAATGGTGGAACACGCTTGACGGATCAAAGCGCAAAATCATGGCAGAATGTTTGGTCCCCAATAGCGTTAGCCCGGAATTCATCAATTCAGTTTATGTTGCTGACGAGAAAACCCAATCAAGATTGTCCAGCCTGGTAGGCTACCGTTCGATCCCTGTTATTCCAGAACCCAAGATGTTCTTCCAACCGAACAGTCGATCGAAAATTGGCAACAATATTTCAGTGATTGAGGGTGATATGTTCTTTTCCACACTACAGACATTGACAATCAGTGTCAATCTTCAAGGTGTAATGGGAAAAGGGTTAGCTTCGCGAGCCAAGTATCAATTTCCCGATGTCTACGTAGCCTATCAAGATGCCTGTCGGTCAAAGCGTATCACAGCAACAAAACCGTATCTCTATAAGCGCGAAGGGTCATTGGATGAAGAATTAGCAGATTTTGGTACCGACCTTGCTACGCCTAATGCTGTGAAATGGTTTCTGCTTTTCGCAACGAAGCGGAAATGGAGAGAAAACTCACGTTTAGAAGACATTGAAGGTGGATTAGACTGGGTGCGACGTAACTTTCAAACACAGAACATTAAATCCCTCGCAATGCCTGCACTTGGGTGCGGTTTGGGTGGATTAGACTGGAAAGATGTGGGTCCCTTGATGTGCAAATACTTACACGGTATCGGTATTCCTGTAGCAATTTATCTACCAAGAGAACGAACAATACCACGGGAATATTTAACTGAATCCCATCTCCTTACATCTTAGAGATATAATGTGAGTACGCCTTTCAAATTAGGGATGTCTGCTCTTTATCTACATCCCCACATAACTCTCGCAGGCTTCGTCCAAATCGGCAAGGACACTCCCATCCACCTGCAGAAACCGTCCATTCAGCATCACGAATTGAACGGCTGCACCGGAGGTGTCGCGCCGTAAGAAGAGAAATTCACCGACACACCGAATATCTGCGGTAGACATCTCCGCCAAACCATCATCAGAGATGAGGAACGTATCCGTCGCGTTGGGGAACTGGAGGGTGAAACCTGTCCCTAAAACATCAGGATCGGTAAGCACCTCAATAGCGGAAAGCGTCGGACGCACTTCCACTTCAGGCTTTATCGGCAACAGTACTGTGTTCACTGCCACTGGCAATTCCCGATGCTTCCGATACGTAATACTGTTCCCGCCCGATGTTACCGAGAGATCGGGTGTCCCCACCGCACCGATGAACAGATTGCTACGATGCGGTTCCTGTGTCCGTATGTTCCCTGCTTCGGAAACGATATAAGGGGCGACCTTTCGATCGAAACGAAACACCTGTTCCAATGTGTACGCACCCGCACCGAGAACGAGATCGTGCAGGACGAAGTATTCACCTTTAAGATAGAAAATAGCGCGTTTATGATGCCCCTCAGTCGTTTTTGGCACGGTTTGCGCGTTGCCGAGCGCTGCTGTCAAAACGTCCCATCTTTCAACGAAATCGAATGCGGGTGTCGTTATCCATCGTGTGTTAAGTGCATCAGGCTCCGAGCGGGTCGTCTCAAGCACACCAACGGAACCTGTTGTTAGGTGTCGTCCGTGGGCGTGTAACACGAAAATTGATGTGTCCGTGTGGCTCGGTTTTTCAGATGGATGCGCATCGAAAAACAGATATTGTGCGTCGGGTTCCCAACTGTCGCGCATGACATAGCAACCCGTCTCAGGAAGCGCGTGTGAGATGGTATCAGTGGATGGAAAATCCTCAAATCGGAAGTCTTTATCGACAATCGTGCAGAGTTCAGCGGCATCGAAGTTCGGCGCAGGAAGCGGACCGAGCGGCGGAAATGAGGTATCGGGTTGACGCAAACAAATACACGTTTCCACCTGTTTTTTCAGCGATGTCTGTATCTCTGCCAGGGAGCCGGCACTCTCCATGGTGTCTCCGTAAACAGATAGGAATCTGACAGCATCCGCAATTGCCTCAACGTGGGAACGGAGTGTCCGATCCTTGTGAAAGCCATCTGAATGAAAAAACGCCTCCATTATCCATTTATAGCGACGCAGCGCGAGGAGACGCAGTTGTTCACTCCCACGGAATTCGGGAAAGAGGTGTGCCGCAATACCGATCTCTGTCGTCGCAGTGATAGCGGGTGTCGGATGGATGGACAACCGGAGCAGACATTCGAGATAGGTTTTCGCAGTCGTATAGGTATCGGATCTGTCTGTGAGTGGAATTGATTTTTGTTCAACCTGTGAATCTAAAAATTCTCTCCGAAAGACGGTGTATGCGGCTTTGGCTGCGGCTACATCATCCACTAACACGGCAGCTTTCACAGCTTCCATCCCCGGAAAATCCAAATTCAGAGCCTCAAAAAAATCGCTATCGCTGAACGGCAAATTGTATTGACGCTGCGGCGTGAAGTTGCGTTTAAGGACGGTATTATAGGTGTTCACCGCGGCTGCCAAGATCGGAAGGTTCCGCTCGTTCGCAAGCGAGAAGGCAACATCAATCGGTCGGGTGAGATGCGAATCCGTCGGTGTAGGCGCGACCTCCGTCAACACCCCCGACATCCTTCCAAATCCGGCAAGTCGCCAGAGTGCCGATTGCGGAAGTGACGCACAGACGCTGCCTGCCAATGCCAAAGCACTGCCTGCTTCGAGTCTCGGACGCGGTTCACCGTCTGAATAGGTGTAGAGATATTCAGTGTGTGCTGACAGGATACGTGCGAGTTCTCGGTATCCCAGCTCCATAAGCGGTTCGTGAGCTGCAATCGCGACCGCCTCTATGACCCGTGCGGCGACAGATTCCAACCGCCACGCGGGGTATTCTGGCGTGAATTCGGTCGGTGTCGGATGTGCTTCGTCAAACGTGAGGAGTTCCTCAAAATCCGCGATCGGTTCCAGTTGCCCGACCGCAGAGAGTTCCCGTTCTGAAAGGGTTTCGGACAGGCGTTGGATATGTTCGGTTTGGAGCGTTGTCCACTTTTCCAGCGACATGTTGTGGCACCTTGAACAAAAAAGGGACCGGTAAAACCAGTCCCTTTTGAGATACGTTGAACGCTGCGTTCTATGCGGATAGTCCTAAAACCGCTGCGTCTTCATCGTCGTAATGCTCAAACATACTCACGAGACGGCTCAGAACGACCAAGTTTTTGATATGTTTGCCAACATGGATAACACCAATGCGCCCGTTCTTTCGGGTTGCGATCGCACGTGCCTCCATGAGGGCACCCAGTCCTGAACTGTCAATCATATTAACGTTCTCGAAGTTGATGAGGATACGTGGCTCGTCGTAAGTCTCTATTTGTGGGGCGATTGCCTCTCGTAATTCTAATGCGGAGGTTCCTACCAATTTTCCACTGGGTTCTAAAATCGCTACGCTGCCTTGTTGACGAATTTGCGTTGACATTATTTTTCTCCCTTTTTATTTAGGAAAACATTGAAAGTGTATATTACTTTTTTTACTTTTTAAACAACAATTTTGAATGTTCAATTGACGTGTTCGTTACTTTAGACGCATTTCCTCAAGAAAAGTTAGTTTTTTTTTCATTTTTTTATAAATAACCCATCTTAAATGAAAATTAACTTTTTAATTCGGTAATTTCCTAACGAGTCCGGTGTCCCTTCCCAGTAACGGGTGGGAACCCTGGTTAGAAACCGCACCTACCGGGCCTGGGGGAACAGAGGATTACCGAATTATTTTCTGAAACTTCATACAGTTTGTGCTACAAACGCTCACTTATTTTTCGGTTTTACTGTAAAAAAAAATAATTTGACACAATCAAGAGGTTGTGTGATAATTTCCTAATACCACATTTCAATTGGCGCGTGACAGACGCGTTTGTTCCAAGCAAGGCTTACGCAAAATTGACGAGATATTCCCCAAGAACGCGCAATGAATTGCGCTACTACGAACCGAAGACCGCGCGAAAACGGGGAAACTGCGTAAGTCTTATAAAGAAAGGAAATTTTAACAATGGCAGTTACATTTCACCACGTTCATCTTCGTTGTGAAGATTTAGAGGGTGCAGTTCGTTATTATGAAGAGATGTTTGATGGAAAGGTTACGGAAACGGTAGAGGTCCGCGGGTTACCCATCGTCCGGATGGAGATTGGTGGCGAACGGATCTTCCTCTCACCGAAGTTTGGAGATATGGAAGTCGAGGGCACCAGCGGGAATCCACGTTGGGGTGTCTATCAACTCGCCTTTACCGTAGAAGACCTGGACGCTGAGGTTGCGCAGCTTCAAGCGAAGGGCGCAGAACTTGAAGATTTGAAACCCAATGGACTCATGATGGCGTTTTTCAAGGGACCCGACAACGTTCAAATTGAACTCATTGAGGCTTAATCGTTCGCGGAAATCGCCACCTCGCACCGTTCATAGATAGCACTCGCGTCTCATTTCCTTAATATCCAAGACCGACCTAACAAGATGTTGTCAGCTTACACATCACCTTGACTGAACGCTGCGCGAGGGGACGACAGTATGAAATTTAGCGAACTCTTCCATACCATTCAGGGAGAAGGACAACTTATCGGTGTCCCCTCCGTTTTCTTCCGAACGAGTTATTGCAATCTGAGATGTGTTTGGTGTGATACACCTTACACATCTTGGAAGCCTGAAGATCGGAACATCTCTGTCGCTGAAAGCGTTGCTGCCATCTCGCAATACCGCTGTAAGCACGTCGTTATTACCGGTGGAGAGCCGTTTATTCAGGCGAGGGAGTTGATGGCACTCTGTTGTGAACTGGACAAACGTGGACATCACATCACCATTGAAACGAACGCCACGCTTTTTGCAGCAGTTCCCGCACACCTCATTTCCATGAGTCCTAAGTTACGTAACTCTAATCCACCAGCAGACAACCGGTTTTTTAAACGTCACGAACGTGGACGCATTCGTCCCGACGTTATCCGAAAGTTTTTGGATCAGTATCCATGCCAAGTGAAATTTGTCGTGGATACACCCGAAGACTTAGCGGAGATCCAAGCCTTACAGACGGAGATAGATATTCCCGCCGAGACTATCCTCTTGATGCCGCAAGGGACAACACCTGCCGTGCTACGAAAGAAACAGGAATGGTTGGTGGATCTCTGTAAAGAGAACGGTTATCGCTATTCTCCTCGTGTGCACGTGGATATATGGGGAGACAAACGTGGCGTCTAAGCAGTAATGGGTACGGACATGAATTACGACATTCTACTAAAAGGTGGCACTGTTATTGATACCGCACAGCATCTGAATGCAAGGCGAGATGTCGCAATTACGGGCGGTGTCATCGCTGCGATTGAACAGGACATTCCCGAAGGCGCAGCGACGCAAACCATCAATGTTAAGGATAAATTCGTGACACCGGGACTCGTGGATATCCACACGCATGTCTATTACGGTGTAACGACATGGGGCATCAGAGCGGATGAGGTTTGCCCAACAGCCGGAACTACCACCGTTGTCGACGCTGGCAGCCCAAGTTGGGTGACGTTCCCCGGTTTCCGTGAATTCATCGCCGAACCCGCGCAGACGAACATCCTCACCTATATCCACATCTCCGGCATTGGGCTTGTCTATGGGCCTGTCGGTGAAATGCACGATATGGCTTACGCCAATCCGGGGCGTGTTGCGGAGACCTTACAAGCGCATCGTGATATGACGGTGGGGGTCAAGGTGCGTCAGGGAAAAATGCAGGTTGGCGACAACGGGGTTGAACCGCTGAAACTTGCCATTGAAGCCGCCGAATGCGCAGAAACGCCCGTCATGTGTCATATTGGCGCGGGGGTGCCGCTGCCTGATATTTTGCGATTACTCCGTCCAGGCGATGTGATTACCCACTGTTTCCAAGGCAACGGTGATAATATTGTTGACGAGAAGGGGCGCGTGATCCCTGAAGCCTGGAAGGCGCGCGAGGACGGCATTATCTTTGATGTCGGACACGGGGCAGGCAGTTTCCATTATGAGGTCGCACAACGCGCCATGGAACAGGGGTTCATTTCTGACGTTATCAGTACCGATCTTCATACAGGGAACATCAACGGACCCGTCTATGATTTACCGACCGTCCTGTCGAAGTTGATGCATTTGGGGCTTTCACTGGAAGAAGTGATTGAGAAGGCGACTTTCAGTGCCGCAAAAGCCATCCAACGTGAGGCGCAACTCGGTCATCTGAAAGTTGGAACCCTCGCGGATGTCGCAGTCTTTGAAGTACTGGACGGTGAATTTGAATTTTTCGACACACACGGTAACAAGTTTATCGGGAACAAAAAATTGAAAGCCACGCTAACGATACGCGAAGGAAAAATTTAAACCGATATGGCGAGTAGAAACAAAAAAATAGGCGGCTGTTATAGAAGAGTCCTGACTTTCGTGTTAGCAGTTGTGGCAGTCAGTTTAATCGCAGGTGGCATCGTTTATCGTCGCGTCGGTGGGTCTGAAGGTGCCCGCTATTGGATGGCAGGACGCGCTCTAAACGGTGTAGAAAACCATCTTAAGTCGAAAAATCGTCCTGATGGTATCTCAGAAGATCAGGTAATCGCAGTCTTTGCAAACGTACGCGAGGCAACCCAGAAACGGAAAGTCCATCTTACATCCCTTTACAGAGTGCTGAAATCGTATCAGACGGCGTTTCATAGCACAAAACCATCAACCCCTGAAATACAAGCGTTTCTGATTGAACTTGAGAGAACAATTCTTAAGGATACAATTAAGGAGTGATGTTTAAACTTACCCTATTATAGTAAAGTTTAGAATTAATTGCGCACTCCGCACCGGTGCGGTTTCCTAACCGCACCATAGGTGTCAATTTTAGAAAAACGCAGCGTGTTTTTAGGATTTGAAAAAAGAGTGGTTTCCAAGGAGAAACACCTCTATGATAATTGTAGAAAAGTGTATAAAGTTAATTCTACAAAAGAGGTGTTTCCCATGTCCATCTTACAACAGGTTTGCGATAAAATGCAAGAGATTCTGAAAGGTTTTCCAGATACAGCTGCCGTCGGGAGTGGTATGCTCCAAAGACGGCGAAAACTCACGGGGAGTGCGATGGCTCAAATCCTCGTCCTCGGTTGGTTAGAACATCCAGAGGCAAGTTATCAGCAACTTGCTGAAACTGCGAGTTGCTTGGGCATTTGCGTCTCCCGACAAGCTATTGAGCAACGCCTCACTCCAGAAACCGCTGAAATGCTGAAGATCACTCTCGAAGCCGCTATCGCACAGACCCTTGAGGTGGCTGCTGCCCCGCAAGACCTTCCTTTGCTTCAGCAGTTCACCGGTGTTTATATTCAAGACAGCACATGGATAGCCCTCCCCGATGAACTTCACGAGACGTGGAAAGGCCCTCCGAAGAAGAATCATCCAAAGAAGTCCGCCTTGAAACTTCATCTTTGCTTTGATGTCCTCACGGGCGGCTTTCAACACTTCCAACTCACCGATGGCATCGTAGCGGATTTGACGACCGCAAACACCTCAGACCCCCTCCCCCACGGCAGTTTATACCTCGCAGACCTCGCCTATTTTTCCCTTGAGGCGTTTGAGAAACTTACCGAAAACGGGGTCTCCTGGATCTCACGCTTGAAAGCCAACTCGTATCTCGCAGATGAAAACGGCGAACGCCTCTCTTTAGAAAAGATGCTCAAAGCCACTGAAGAAGACACCCGCCTCCGCAAGGCGATTCGCATCGGGAGAAGAAAGCAACTTCCCGGGTATCTCATCGCTCAAAGACTCTCTGAAGCAGAAGCGAATAAACGCCGACGCTCCATCCGATACCGTGCCAAACGCAAAGCCCAAACCCCCTCAAAAACACTCTTACGCCTCGCCGGGTGGAACCTCTATATCACCAATATCGAACCCCATCGACTCACACCCAAACAGATAGGCGTCATCGCAGGCATCCGATGGCAGATTGAGTTGATATTTAAGGGGTTGAAAAGCAACGCAAAACTCACCGTCTCCCGAAGTCAGAAACCCTATCGCATCTTATCCGAAATCTATGCCAAACTCATCGCACTGCTCATTCAACACACACTCATGGTAGCTGCAGGATACCGACACATACACCACAGTTTCATTAAAACCGCAAAGTATATCGCAGGCTATGCGAGGCTGATAGCCCTGAGTTTTCACCACGCCAAAACCGCACTCCTGAAAACCTTGAAAAGCATAAAACGGGCATTTGAAAAGGGAGGGACTTTTCAGAAACCCACTGGAAAAAATACAACCCTCAGGAGACTCCAAAATGTTGCGGAAAATCCCTAAATTGACACCTATGGTGCGGTTACAAACCGCACCTACCGGGGGCGCGGCGAATGTCCATTTATTTTTTGGATTCACTATAAAGTTCCGCTGATTCCCCCTTCACTTCGTCCCCAATCGCCGCCCGCTGATGGCTAATCGCTCACGAACTTCGATTGGCAATCATCTCTCGAATTTGAGTTGTGTAAATCCCGTCGCTCAGCCCGGTATGAATCACCTGCCGCAGCGCGCTTTGGTATCTCGCCTTGAGATCACCCCACGCCTTGAAAAGTGTCCTGCTTTCGGAGGCTTCAGGCTGCGCAACAGCACACAAAATTCGATGGATTACGGATAGATAAAAGAGGAGATGATGACTGTCAACACGTGCCGCGATCTCCGCAGATGAACAGGTTTCACGATGTGCGGCAACCCACACAGCATAAACCTCGACCAACTCCCGATTTAACAACGAAACGAAGTTTGTCCCCTCTTGGTTTGCCCCGATACTATTGAAAAATTGGACCAACCGCCGTTCCTGCCAATCCCAACCAACACTCGAAAAGTCAATCAAAAAAGGGATGTCGTCGGAAATCACGATGTTTCGACTCTGGTAGTCGAGACTATCGAAAGTGGGTGGTGCCGTTTGGAGTTGGTTGGAAAGAGCAGTCCATAGGGCATCAAGATGTGCCGTTTGTGATGAGATCATCGCCCCACAAAGATAGCCGATGGTTTTTCTGCCTTGTGCAAGTAAACGTTGCAGGGTAACGTTCAGGTCAAAGCGGAAGGCGTAGGGGGTAAGAAGTTCCATGTTTTCTGCGAAAACGGTCTCAACCCGACAGAGTTCCGTAAGGGCAGTCCGCAAAATGGGGGTGAGAGCAGACGATGGTCTGCTTTGTGCCATGGCATCCAGTGTCAATTCGCCACACCATTCCAACAACAGGGTATGCGAGGCTTCCAATTTCCAAACAATTTGCGGAACACGACACCCATTGCGGTGTAATACTGACAGGACAGTGGATTCAATCTCATAAGGGGTATAGCCTGCCTCAACGACGGGTGTGGTGATGTCGTGCTGTTTGAGTAGGTAGTTCAGGGAACCGAGTTTTAAACGACAGACATTGTGTTTTTGCTGACTGCCGTGCTGAATCGGTTCAATTTTCAGAGCCTCTACCTCTGTTTTGAAGTGCGCTGCGATCTGATCAATCAGATGATTCACCTGTGTGCCTCCTATCCTTTTATAGCACAGAACCCGCTCAAGTGCTACAATTTTCTTGACATCAGGTAAGAGGCGTGTTATAAAGTCACTTACCCCCATTTTTTTCTGAAGGTTTGTAGTGAAAGGTTTTCGTTGGGAAAAGTGTGAGAAAGTCAGTGGGTTTATGATAAAATACCTCCTTACAGCAACTGTTTGTAAACCGACTTCACAAAACATGTAAGGAGGTATTTTATGAAAAAGAGATACCCAAAACGGGTAAATCCAGAAACGATGATAACACGTTTTGAAGAAATATTCAAATCTGTTGGTCTGAAAAAGCCGACGTTCCGAAATCTCCTGTTCGTCTTGATAGCGATCGGTGTTGCGCAAACGTTTCGGATCAATGAGATTGCGTCTCGATTGCCTATCGGTGTTGCCCGGGAGAAGTCGAAACAGAAAAGGTTTCTGCGTTTCCTTGACACACCGCTGCGCGTCGATGCGCTGAAGACGGCTTGGTTTGTGTCGGTGGTGGGTTGGTTTTTCAAGGATGCGGGTGGCCATCTGTATTTGCTCGTTGATGAAACGGATTTGATTGCCGAGTGGAAAGCACTTGTCGTTGCGATTCCGTTTCGGCATCGTGCGATCCCTGTTTTCTACTTCATCTATACCGATCAACAAATCCGAGACGGTATCTATAAGAGTCATAATGAGATCATCCAATACTTCTGTGAATATGTTTATCAAGTGGCATTAGGGGCGGTATCGAAGCAGAATCAACGTTCCGTTCTGGTGTTTGACCGTGGTTTTGCGCGTGCGCAATACGTCATTAAGTTTCTCAAGACACGAGATATCCCGTTCGTGATGCGTGTTCCGAGGCATGTGGGTATCCGGGTTGATGGCAGTCTCAAGAAACTTGATGACCTTGAAGCGGGCTGGTATCGGCATATCCTTTATCAGGCACATCAGCAGATACCCCTTCAACTTTATATCCTCAGAGACGCGGTCTTCAAAGATCCGATGTATCTTATCTCAAATCGCCTCAGTGGTCATCACATTCATCACTGCTACAAACGCCGCATGCAGATTGAACACGGCTTCCGAGATATAAAGTCGTGCTTCAGTTTTGGTAAACTCGTCTTGAAAAAACCGACACAAACTCGCCTGGATGTCCTTTGGTTGTGTGCTTGCCTCTCCTATGGATTGCTTTTTATCAGTTATGAGAAGGTTGCCTCTACACATTGGCAGAAGGCACATAACAGTAATAACAGAAAAACTTTTTCTGTTATTACTGTTATCAAAAAGACTCTCACTGACTTATGGAACCAACACTTTCTTATCTCGTTTTTCACGCAGATACGCCCCAAAGCGGGTCCACTTCTAATGAGTTACTGACAGTGTTTCTCACACACAAACCTAACCACATCAACTATTCCCTACTCTCGAAAAAAAATGGGGGTAAGTGACGCGTGTTATAAAAACTTGAAATTCAATTGTTTCTGTGGTAAAATATTTGCATCAATTCTGATGAAAAACGTTCATCGGGAGTTACACACACAATACTGGATACGACACGCCTCTCGATTTGCACAGCGGGTTCTCTCGTGTTGAGAGTCTGATGCAGACATGAAAGAGGTGGACGCGAAAACCCAGTGGGGACGGCAGGTCCCCGCAAACTTAGGAGGTTTTTTTGGCAGTTACAATGAAAGAACTCCTTGAATGTGGAGTTCACTTCGGACATCAAACCCGTCGTTGGAATCCGAAGATGGCAGAGTACATCTTCGCCGAACGAAACGGGATTTATATTATTGACTTGCAAAAGACGCTACGGATGCTCGAAACCGCCGCGCATTTCGTTGAAGAGATCGCCGCGAAAGGTGGCGGGGTATTATTTGTTGGCACGAAACGCCAATCTCAAGAAGCCGTGCGCAGCGAAGCCGTTCGATGTGGGATGTACCACGTAAATCATCGATGGCTCGGTGGTATGCTGACGAATTTCCAAACCATCCGTCGGAGTGTCAACAGGTTGGATCAATTGGATGCTGATGAAACGAGTGGCGTTTTTGATCAGAGACCGAAAAAAGAGGTCATGCGGTTGCGCCGTGAGAAAGGTAAACTCGACAGCAACCTGAGTGGTGTCAGAGAGATGAAAAAGCTCCCTGAAGCCGTGGTTGTTACCGATACACGGAAAGAGCATACAGCGATCGCAGAGGCAAACAAACTCGGCATCCCGATCATCGCTATCGTTGATACCAATTGTGATCCTGATCCGATTGATTTGCCGGTTCCGGGTAACGATGACGCTATCCGCTCAATTCGTCTCATCTGTTCTGTCTTAGCCGATGCCGTCGTCAATGGCAAGGGAGATGCGTTAGAAGGCGCAGAGGTCGCGGCGGAAGCAGAGCAGCCCGAAGCAGCTGTGGCGCAAGTAGATGCGATACTTGCAGTGGAAAAGCACGAGGAAGAAAGTGTCGCGATTCTCGAAGAAGCCCAACTGTCCGCAGAGCCAGAGGCGATTGGCGATGGGGAACAGCGTCAGACACGTGCACCGCGTCAACGACGGAGAGGGAGAGCCCCGCGGCGACAGTCTCAATAAATTGGCAATCAGTCATCAGTCTTCGGTTTTCAGTTAAGAGGTGGGTTTGTTAAACCAGATCCCTTCTTAACTGTTAACTGGAAACTGTTAATCGAAAACTATAATTAAGGAGGATACATGGCAATTACAGCAAAGCTTGTTAGCGACCTCCGTTCGCGCACGGGGGCAGGGATTATGGACTGCAAAAAGGCGCTAACAGAAACGAACGGAAATATTGACGAAGCAATTCAGAAATTACGGGAGCAGGGACTGAAAGCGTCCGAACTCAAAGGCGGTAGAACGACAGAAGAAGGATTGATTGTTTCCTATATTCATCCCGGTAGCCGTGTCGGCACATTGGTCGAACTCAATTGCGAAACCGATTTCGTTGCCCGAACAGAGCAGTTCCAAAATTTGGCGAAAGAGATCGCGATGCAGGTCGCAGCCGCAAAACCGAAATATGTTAAACCGGAAGATGTTCCTGCCAAAGATCTTGAAGCAGAAAAAGCAATTCTGAAAGCACAAGCCGAGCAAGAGGGGAAACCTGCCCACATCGCTGAACGGATTGTTGAAGGACGAATCTCTAAATATTATACGGAGACCTGTCTCTTACAGCAGCCTTATATCCGAGATTCAGACAAGACCATTGATAGTCTCGTAAAGGACACAATAGCCCAACTGGGTGAGAACATTGTCGTCAAACGTTTTGTACTCTACGTACTTGGACAGTGAACAGGAAACTGTAACCCTACAGTCTTGATGTCAACCAGAACTGTAGCCTGTAAGCAAATCGGAAGGGTTTTCGCGAATCAACGCTGAATGCGCGTGTGGCATTCAGCGGGGTGTTTCCGTTAGGTCTACGGAGATTACCCCTAAATCCAAGACCCATCTGACCGAACCGCAAGGAATAATTAAAAAATGCAACAGCAGATTCTTCAGCAGGCGGAGTCCCGGATGAAGAAGACAGTCGAAGCAACGGCGACGAAATTGTCGCATGTACAGACAGGGCGAGCGACACCAGCACTCTTGGATCAGGTCAGCGTTACGTATTACGGTAGCAAAAGTCCATTGAGTCAAGTCGGCACGATTACTACGCCTGAACCGCGGCTGCTTGTCATTCAACCTTGGGACAAAACGTTAATTACAGAAATTGAGAAAGCCATCGCCCACTCAGATTTGGGACTCTCGACGAGCAATGACGGGAACGTTATCCGAATCCAAATCCCCGAACTCACATTGGAGCGCAGGACGGAGCTAACGAAGGTCGTCCGTAAACTCGCCGAAGAGGGGAAGGTGGCAATTCGGAATATCCGCCGAGATGCCAACGATGCCGTTAAAAAAGCCGATGGGGATACCGGTGGCGGCGGTAAAAGCAGAGGACGCGGCGGCGATAGGAAGCGTGGGAAAGCGAGTGCTGATCCGGTTCAGCAGCTGACGGATACGTACATCGACCAGATTACCGAGTTGACGGAGGCGAAAGAGTCCGAATTATTAGAAACTTGAGGAAGGGTTGTCAGTTATCCGTTGTCAGTTAAGAGGTTCCGCTGAACTTTACCTAACTGTTAACTGAAGACTGTTAACGACAAAAAAATATGTTTTGGCGGCGAGCCTTGAGTGTGGCTGTGTTAGCACCGTTAGTCCTCCTAATTGTTTATATGGGGGATTGGCTTTACCTGATACTTGTATCTGTCGCCGTGGTGATGATGCAAGTTGAGTACTGTCGTTTGGCACAGCACTTCACGGAAAAATTGAATCCGGTGATGCCTGCACTCTTGTCAGGTGTGTTCTGTTTGTTCGCGTATTTTTTGCCTGAACTTACACAGACGACCGCTGCCTCAACGGTCATCTTTAGTTACTTTACCTTCGTATTCATTTATATTTTCGCGGAGAGTATTTTTAGGGCGAAGGTCGCTGGTGAATTGCTCGCGGTTACACTGAAACTCACCGGCATTTTAACCATCGGTTGGGCATTAGGCTACCATCTCATCTTACTCCGAAATGCGGAACCGACCGGTAGACAACTGATCTTCCTATTGGCTGGCATCATTTGGTGTAGCGACACCGGCGCATATCTCGTTGGCAGAGCGTTCGGTAAACACAAACTCGGCACGCCCGTCAGTCCACGAAAAACGATTGAAGGAACGATTGGCGGATTGGTGGTCGGCACTTTGACGAGTTTCCTACTGAATGCAATCCTTCTGAAAGGAACACTCTCTTGGGGGCACGCAATCTTCATTGGACTCCTCCTGAGTGTTTTGGGGCAACTTGGAGATCTCAGTGCCTCGCTGATGAAGCGAACCGCTGGTGTTAAGGATTCCGGACAGGTTATCCCCGGACATGGCGGATTTATTGATAGGTGCGATAGCCTCATTTTTAGTACACCTGTGCTTTACTACTATCTTGCATTGACAGGGCACTTGGGATAAATGTTTAGGGGCCCCATAGTTAAAAATATGAAACACATCGCCATACTTGGTAGCACGGGCTCTATTGGGAAAAACACCCTCAGCGTTGTCGAAACGCATGCTGACGAATTTAAGGTAGTCGGTCTCGCAGCGAACCGAGATGTTGATACCCTTGAACAACAGATTCGACGGTATCGTCCGGCATTGGTGGCTTTAAATGAACCTGCAGCAGCGGCACAGCTCAGTGAAAGGATCCGAGATCTCAACTGCACACAAGTCCTCGCTGGCACTGAGGGGCTTCAAGCCGTCGCGACCATGCCACAGGCATCCCAAGTTTTGGATGGGATGGGTGGAACGGCGGGTTTGTTGCCGACTTTGGCAGCGATTAACGCCGGTAAGGACATCGCCTTTGTCAATAAAGAGGTAATGGTGATGGCGGGACCTCTTGTTAAGGCAGCTGTCGAAAAAAACGGTGTTAACTTAATACCGATAGATGGTGAAATGAGTGCCATCTTCCAATGCTTGGAGGGGGCACGCGACCAACAGACAGATATCCACCGACTCCTGATTACCGCGTCAGGCGGTCCCTTCCGAGAAGTGTCCAAAGAAGTCCTCTATTCCGTCACGCCGCAGCAAGCACTTCGGCACCCGAATTGGAAGATGGGACAGAAAATTACAATCGACTCGGCGACAATGATGAACAAAGGGTTGGAGGTCATTGAGGCGAAATGGTTGTTTGACATGGAGCTCTCGAAGATTGATGTCGTCATCCATCCAGAGAGTATTGTCCACTCTATGGTGGAATGGAGAGACGGTTCCACGCTGGCACAGCTGGGACCCACAGATATGCGTATTATGATCCAATACGCTTTAACCTATCCGCGCAGGCTTTCGGCACCCGTGCCACGTTTGGATTTAATGGAAGCACGCACGCTACACTTTGAACCAGTTGACTTTGAGAAATTTCCATGCCTCTCGCTCGCGTATACCGCTGCGGAAGTCGGTGGCACACTCCCTGTAGTGCTAAGTAGCGCAGATGAGGTGGTCGTGGCGGCTTTTCTTGAGACACGTATCGGATTTATGGATATTCCTGCGATTCTTGCGCGTGTGATGGATGCCCATGAAATGATCACTGATCCCACACTTTCGGATATCCTTGAAGTTGACCGGTGGGCAAAAACAACAGCACGTTCAATAATAAAAAATAAAAAAATTATGTCACAAGCGAGTTACTAAAAACGCATCACGAGGTAATAAACACCATGGAATTCTTGATTGACCTGATTGGCTCCATAATTCCCTACATAAAAACGGCATTTCTCGCGATCATTCCGCTCGGGTTCATTATTTTCATTCATGAACTCGGTCATTTTTATGCCGCGAAACGGTGTGGTATTAAGGTAAACACCTTCTCGCTCGGCTTCGGTCCGAAACTCATCGGATTTCAGCGGGATGAAACAGACTATAGAATCTCGCTCTTGCCATTTGGGGGCTACGTTCAGATGGAAGGGGAGAGTCCAACCGAACAAACCGGCGCGGAGGGTGAATTTGCGAGTGCCTCAATCGGCAGTCGTGCCTTCGTCGTCGCTGCGGGTCCCGCAGTTAACCTATTGTTTGGTGTGTTGATATACTGGCTCGTCTTTGCTACCGGGATCAACACGGATTCCGCCCGGTTGATCGGTGGATTAACCGGCTTACCCCTCGGTGAAAAAGAGGTGATTCAGCTCGGCTGGGTCGCCGACGATGGCCCCGGTGCGATCGGTGGACTCATGCCCGGCGATACCATTATTTCCGTCAATGGGGACCCGATTAGCCATTGGGCGATGTTCCAAACACGGATTTTCACCAGCGCAAATAGGCCACTGGATATCGTCGTAGAACGGGAGGGTGAACGGAAGATCCTCTCTGTTATCCCCGATGCGGAGCCGAGTGTCAGAGGCGATATTGGTGTCATTCGAGTGAGCAGTAGATCGGAAACGATCATCAGTCATGTCGAAGAAGGGAGTCCGGCGGCAGAAGCCGGGATCCACGTCGGCGACCAGATTGAGAGCATCAACGGTCAGAAACTCCACAACGTTCCTTATTTTGGATATGGTGTCTGGCACGCCACCGAAGATTGGCGTAATGGGAAATATCAGGCACTTTATCAAAGTATTAACGAAAATCCAGAAGCATTAACACTCGGTATCCGACGGGATGATGCGTCGCTCACGATCGAAGTGCCGGTCCGTTGGCGTGTGAAAGCGAGTATCCAAGACGATAGCATCGCACAAAACGCTGGGATCCAAGATGGAGACGTACTTGCGACGCTTAATGGCGCGTTAGTAAACAATGCAACGCTCTATTCAGAACTCAAGGCAATGGCAACCAGTGAATCCATCGAAGTCGGATTGATGCGAAACGGGAACCTGGAACAGGTAACGCTTGCCACAGAGATACAAAATCCAGAGACTGTCCCTGATGGGGCTCTCTTCGGATTGGCGTGGCAGACCTCCCTCAGTGGCATGGAATTCGCTGCAAAAACGGCACCGTTGCCGGATTATGACGTTTTTACAAGCCTCGGGAAAGGTGTTGAGGCGACATGGTTGACCTTCACAACTGTCGGCAGAACCTTGCAACAGCTGGTAGGTGGGGAGGTATCACCGAAGCATCTCTCGGGTCCCATCGGTATCGCGAACGCTACAAGTCGTATGTTTGACCGGGTGGGGTTGAGTAGTGCGCTCTTTTTCATTGGCTTTATTAGTATCAATCTTTGCATCGTCAATCTGTTGCCGATTCCAATTGCTGATGGGGGGCAGTTGCTGTTTTTCACTGTCGAGAAGATCCGTGGCAGACCTATGCCTCGGAGAGCCCAAGAGATTGTTCAACAGGTTTGTATTGTTCTCCTGATTGCACTCTTCCTGTATATTACTTGGTTCGATGGCATATCCCTGATTGACGATTTGCGCAATTAGTTTTCAGTTGACAACTGATAACTGACAACTCTTAAAAAAATGGATAGAGACAACCTCAGAAAAGAATATATAGACCTTATTGCAAGTGTGAGGGAATACGTGGAAGAACAACTTCAACTCGGTTTTATAGAATCAGAAATAAACGAGCCAGAGCGGGAATCCCCCTATGCGAACCTTGATCTCCCTACGCTGGCGACTGATGCCGCAGGTTGCACCAAATGTGGGTTGCACGAGACACGGCACAGTGTCGTTTTTGGTGTTGGCAACCCAGAAGCCGACCTTATGTTCATCGGTGAAGCCCCCGGTGCTGATGAAGATCAACAGGGAGAACCCTTTGTCGGTAGAGCCGGTCAGTTGTTGACGCGCATTATTGAGGATGGAATGCAACTTAAGCGCGAGGATGTCTATATCGCGAATGTGCTTAAGTGTCGTCCCCCCGGTAACAGGAATCCTGCCCCCGATGAGGTCGAAACCTGTAGTCCCTATTTAGTGCGTCAGATAGAGCTCGTTCAACCGAAGGTGATTATGGCACTCGGAAGTTTTGCGGCACAGATGTTGCTGGATACCAAAACCGGTATTACAAGACTTCGAGGGGAATTCCATCCGTGTGATGTACCAGGACTCCGCGTCCTTCCCCATAGGAAACCGCCAGTCATCATGCCGACGTATCACCCGGCATACCTGCTCAGAAACCCGAAGGGTAAAGCTGACGTATGGGAAGATGTCAAAAAGGTGCTTGCTTTTTTAGCAGAGGGATAAGAACAGAGTGTCCGTCGTCAACTGATGGCTATAAAAAACTATGCGTTACGCGAATATTGCTTTTCCGCTATCGGTCGATCAAGTCTTCACCTACGGTGTGCCGCCGCAGATGGATGCGGTTTTACAGCCCGGCACTCGTGTGTTAGCACCTTTCCGAGGGACACGTCAAGAAGGCGTTGTCGTTGAACGCCTCAATGAAACCGATCTCGCGCCCGGCATCATCAAGAATATTTCCACCTGTCTTGAAAAAACCCCAACCTTCTCCACTGAACTGCTTGCCCTTACCAAATGGATGGCGGAATATTACGTCTGCTCGTGGGGTCTCGCGCTCTTTTGTGCCGTGCCCGCTGCAGTGCGAACACAGAAAGAACAGAAGGTGCAACTCTTATCGGACGCACCCACACCCCGTGGAAAGGTGCAAAAGCAACTCGTCGCATTTCTGGAAGCAGAGGGTGAACTATCTCTGAATCAACTTGCCCGACGTATGGGTGTCAGTTACCAAAACCTCCGTCCGAAGATTACCGTGCTACAAGAAAAGGGTATCGTCAGCCTTGATGTGACCCATAAGCCGAAAGCCAACACGCAGTTAACCTCTGTAGCAACTTTAGCCTTACCGCCTGCTGATATTGAAGCGGAAATTGATCGACTCAAGGGTGAGGCAGACGGTTCTGAGAATCCTGCGGGCTCACGCCCCGGCAACCGTCGGCACATTGCCGCTGCGAAGCATGCTGAAATACTGCGACACCTGCTTGATGAAGGGTCCCCATTGGCGACAGCCGACCTAACCAAACGCGTGAATTCCAGTATCTCTCTGCTCCGCACGCTTGAAAGACGCGGCTTTCTTCACATCACACGTGCACAAGCCGTTCGTAATCCTTTGAGTTCTGAACCGATCGCCACAACACAGCCCCTTCACCTGAATTCTGCCCAATCAATAGCGTTCACAGAACTTCAAAATATACTCACATCAGATACTGCGGGAGGGGTTTGTAACCCCGATGTCCCTCACGCCCCTGCTGTTGAACGCGCGCCCACCTTTCTGCTCCACGGTGTAACGGGAAGCGGGAAAACCGAAGTCTACATGCAAGCGATGACAGAAGTCCTTGGCAACGGGAAATCCGTCATCGCATTAGTCCCGGAAATATCGCTCACACCGCAGGCTGCCTCTCGATTTGTTGGGCGATTCGGGGAACGGGTCGCACTGCTGCACAGTCGGTTGAGCGATGGGGAACGCTATGATCAGTGGCACCGTATCCGAAACGGAGACGCCGACATTGTGATTGGACCGCGTTCCGCTGTCTTTGCCCCAGTGAAAGAACTGGGTATGCTGATTATAGACGAAGAACATTCGGATTCCTATAAGTCGGATATCGTCCCGCGTTACCACGCACGAGATGTGGCACAGAAGCGGGGTGAACTCGCGAACTGTCCTGTCATCCTCGGGAGTGCGACTCCATCCCTTGAGAGTTTTCACCGTGCGAAAAATGGGCGGTATCGGCTCCTCAGCCTGCCGGACCGTGTTCTGAATAGAAAAATGCCTGATGTCCACATCGCCGATATGCGGACTGAATTGAAAAAGGGCAACAGGACTATCTTTTCAGATATCCTCCGAAATTCGATTGAAGAACGATTGGAAAGGCAAGAGCAAATTATCCTGTTTCTCAACAGGCGTGGGCATTCCACTTATGTTTTCTGCCGAACGTGTGGTTATGTTGAACGCTGTGAGAATTGCTCTATCTCATTGACCTTTCACTTTGAGACGAAACGTCTCGTTTGTCACCATTGTGGCAATAAGCGTCCGACGCATCCGAGCTGCCCACAGTGTGGGAGCCCTGCCATTCGCTATTTTGGGTTGGGAACAGAGGCTGTTGAGCAAGAGGTGCGGAAAGCGTTCCCAGCGGCACGTGTGAAACGGTTTGATGCCGATTCAACGGCACGGAAAAACGCGCATCAGCAGATTTTGGAGACATTTGAGCAGCAGCAGATCGATATCCTCATAGGCACACAGATGGTGTCAAAGGGGTTAGACTTCCCGAATGTAACACTTGTTGGTGTCATCGCCGCGGACACCAGTTTGAATCTACCCGACTTTCGAGCGAGTGAGCAGACGTTCAGCCTGTTGACACAGGTCGCTGGACGTTCCGGACGTGCCGAACTTGAAGGGAATGTCATCATTCAGACCTATATGCCTGAACACTACTGTATTGCCGCGGCACAAAAGCACGACTACCTCGGTTTCTACGCGCAGGAGGTCGAAGCCCGCGGTGCTTTACAGTATCCACCTTTCTCACATGTCGGGACACTTCTGCTCCGCGGCAAGGACGAAAAACAGATTGAAGAGGCTGCGCACGCTGTCGAGGCGCAACTTCAGATGTGGTTGACAGATCAAGCATCTACCGCTCAGACAGATGGAACAGAAGGCGATGTTGGAGCGTCCGAAGTGGAAATTCTCGGACCCGCGCCAGCACCCCTCTCGAAAATCGAAGGGAAATTTCGGTGGCATTTTCTACTTCGAAGCAACTCCGTTGAAAGCATCAGTCAACTCCTTAAACACTTAACCGACGAGCCACCCGTCGCTATTAAATCGAATGCTATTGAATTCGTGATTGACATTGATCCCACGAGTATCCTTTAGGGTTATCGTTTAACACATCCCTCTTGTAACCGATAACCAATCACCGACAGTGAGCGTAGCGAACGCTCTGACAACCATTCCTCCCAGGAGGCCATACATTAAAAATGGGTAACCGGATATTTGATAAACTTGCTGATACTGACTTACTTGCTCGCAGCCCGATTCTGGTGTTTGCGGCGGACCCGCTCGCATCCGCTGGGATTAAAGGGCTTGGACAAGTGCAACATCCGAAACCGCACTACCGAACACACGCAGAATTTTTGCAACTGCAGCGCGACCTCGTTACGGATGGCAAATTAGATGGGCTTCTCATGACCCCCGCCGATGCAGAAACCCTCGCCCTTGAAGAAAACCTCTTTGAAGATACACCGATTACGCCAATCGTCCGGATGAACTCAGAGACGGCTATCTGGAATCCGAGGTTTGGTGTCTATACTTCGCGACTGTCGATGCCGTTTCAGACGGTGTTTCCAGAGGACATGCAACGCTATTGTGAAGCACTCATCGGTCCGGCACTTGAATGTCGGGTCAATCTTGGATTGTATTCCATTACGCTCAACAACGATCCGATTGCTGATGAACGCATGTTACAAGCGTATGTGCAGTTCGCACACGTTGTGGGTGAAATTGAGGGCTTCGATCACCTCTTAGAGGTATTTTTACCGAATGTAAAAATGCCGGGGATGGATGAGGAAAAACGGGGCATGTATGTGGCGGATTCTATTGTCCGCACGATGAGTTACCTCCGAAAACACCAACGTCCGCGCTTTATCAAAACCGCATATACGACCCCGGATGTCTGGCGCGAATTGTGCCAGTTCGACACGACCTTGGTGATCGGTGCCTTGGGGGGTCCCCGTCAAAATGCCCGGAGCACGTTTGCGCTTGCGCATAATGTTACCAGCAACGGTGGACGCGCGATTCTCTTCGGACGCACCATCTTCGGTGAAGATGCACCGATAGGCTTTGTGCAATGCCTGCGCCGTGTTCTTGATGGCGAGGATGATCCACAGAATGCGCATGCGGAGTATCAGAAATTGTTACGCGGTTCCCGATGAACGCACTTTTAATTTTACCTTGCGGATAGATAACGGCGTTTGTAACCTGATGCCTCTCGTGTTCGAGTCGCTTGCGCCGATGTTGCAAGCTGCTGATCTTGATTATTCAGGATGAACGCATTTTACCTTGCGGATAGATAACGGAGTTTGTCATGGCTATGTTTACGAAGCCATACGCTATAACACTCATCCTCATTCCGCTGCTGGCGGGGTTTCCCAACCTTGCCACCGTCTCCAGTGCGGAGACGGATAACCCCTTTTTTACAGAAGTGACCGCTGCACTCGGTTTCACACAGGCAGAAACCCCTTGGCAGGCAGGGACTTACGCCCTACCGGAAATCATCGGGAGTGGGGTTGCCCTGTTTGATTACGATAACGATGGCGCGCTCGATGTTCTACATATCCGATTTCCACCCGCTGGGGAAGAGGACACTCCCGCGCCGAACCGACTTTTTCGACAACAGAGCGATGGAACGTTTGTTGACGTTACGAAAGCTGCTGGTATCGGACATGAAGGCTATGGACAGGGGGTCGCAATCAGTGATGTGGACAATGATGGGGATAAGGATGTCTATGTGACGAACTACGGGGCTGATGTCTTCTACCGTAACAACGGTGATGGGACGTTTGCTTTACAGGAAGCGGGACTCTCAAACGATGCGTGGGGAACATCTGCGACCTTTGGCGATTATGACAGGGACGGGCACCTCGATCTCTATGTCGCCAACTACGTTCAGTTCGATCCAGCGGCAGTCTGTCGCGGAAAACATGGTGCCCCGGATTACTGCAATCCACAGGTCTTTGAACCCGCCGCGGATCGGTTGTTCCGAAACAATAGCGACGGCACATTTACAGATGTCTCCGAACAGACGGGAATCGCCGCGATGCCCGGCAGGGGGCTCGGTGTTGTGTGTCTCGATCTGACAGGCGATGGTTGGGCGGATTTTTATGTCGCCAACGACGGCGAAGCCAACCAGCTCTGGGTGAATCAGAAGGACGGCACCTTTACTGAGGAAGCCATACTGCACGGTCTGGCGTTCAACGCTTATGGTCAACCCGAAGGAAGCATGGGTATCGCCGTCGGGGATGTCAACGGTGATACGCGTCCCGACCTATTCCTAACACACTTGTCGGGTGAAACAAATACATTTTATACAACTTCTACCTTCTCTGTATTCGTTGATATGACGGAGATGGCAGGATTCGCCGGGCGGGATCTACCTTTTACAGGATTTGGGTGCGGTTTCGTGGACTTCGACAATGATGCCGATCTGGACATCGCACTCGTCAACGGTCGGGTGAAGCGCGGTCCTGTCCTTGAGGGGGCAAACACGGGTGAATTCTGGGACTTCTACGCTGAACCGAACCTTCTTTTCCAAAATTCTCAGACAACGCCTATAGGCGGAGAGAAAACACCCAAGCAAAAACACTCCTTCACCGATGTGAGTTCACTGGCGCCTGATTTCACGAGACGGATTGAAGTCAGTCGCGGCATGGCTTTCGGCGATATTGATAGAGATGGCGACATTGATATGGTCGTGAGTGGTCTCGACAATCGACTCCGCTTTTTCCGAAACGATGCCCCGCCCCCACAACACCACTATTTTTCCGTGCGGGCAATCACCCAGAATCGCGATGCCCTTGGGGCGCACGTAACGCTCCGGACACCCTCACGTGTATTGACGGGATACGTGCTCTCGGGGACGAGTTATCTCAGCAGCAGTGAACCGAGCGTGCATTTCGGGTTAGGGGAGATCGATGCAATTCAGACTATTGAGGTCCACTGGCAAGATGGCAGTCGTGAAAGGTTTCCCGGCGCGAGTACCAATCAGCGTGTGGTGGTTTATCAAGGAAAGGGGGCATCTTTTTGAAGAAGCTATCCTCTTATATCATTGCCCTTTTCCTGCTAATCAATATCTCAGTATTTGTGGGAAGCGACCTTGATGTTCCTGAACCTGCGGATCTTGACTTGGTTGAGGAAAAACCGCTGATAGCGGCGATTGAAAACGCTCAAAAAGCGGTTCGGAAGTCTCCCAATACTGCAGAGGTATGGGGACACCTCGGACATGTCTACCTCAGCCACGGGTGGGAGATTCCAGCGATACCGTGTTATCGTCAAGCAACCAAGCTCGCTCCCAACGAATTCAAGTGGCTCTATTTGCTCGGACGTTTGACGAAACAGCGTCAACCCGAGGCGGCTGTGAAACACCTCACCCGTGCGCTTACCTTGGATTCAACATCCGCACCTGCACATCTCTATCTCGCTTCTGCGCTCCGTATTTTGGGGAGGTTCGATGAAGCACAACAACATCTGGAACACGCAAAACATCTCCAACCGAACAATCCATTCTCTGAACTCTGGCTCGGAGAAATCGCACTCGCAAAACAGGAGTTAGAACTCGCTCGAACGCATTTAGAGAAGGCACTCCGCTTGAATCCAGGGCAAAGTGAAGCGCACGCACTCATGGCACAGGTCGCTATTGCACTGGGAGATACCCAAACAGCGAAACAGCACGCGCAGGCAGCCCGGAACCCCAGTCAATACGGTGAGTTGATAGATCCGCTATGGTGGGACGTGCTTAAAGCGGGTGTCACTGCTCCGCTATATGCAGAACGCGGCAGACGTTATATGTCGGAGGGCAATTACCGGAAAGCGGTCGCTGAATTTGAGACGCTTATCTCAGACGCCCAGAAAGATATAAAGGTCTGGTTCGACTATGGTGTCTCACTCCTCTATGCGTCACGGCACCCCGAAGCCTTAGCAGCATTAGAACACCTCCTGTCGCTACTCGACACGGATATAGAGGTTCAGAAGGAAAGAAGTGCCGACGAGATAGCCTACTTGAAAGCGCAGGCTTATAACTATATGGGACAGCTCTATTATGAAACCGGACAGACAGCTACAGCGATCCGTGCCTGCCGAACCGCACTTCAGTTCAAAAAGAATAAAACAGATGGCGAATCTCACGGACGGCTGAATCCTTCGGATTACGACACTTTTTTCTCAAATGTCCATGCGAATCTTGCGACGGTGTATGAGAACACAGGGCAGTTTGGAGAGGCAATTCGGCACTATCAGGCGGCGCTTGAACTCGTGCCATCTCAACTGTCTGTGCATCGCGATCTCGCCGGTGTCTATTGGAAACAACGGCGTTATACAGCCGCCGAGCCATACTACAAACAGGTCATCACATACGACGCAACGGATGTCCAAGCCATTTATAGACTCGGCTTAATCGCCCTGATGAAGGAGGCCTATCTCGAAGCCGTCTCACTGTTTAGAAAGGTTATCGCAATTGAGGCGAGGCACGTTCGCGCTTATGGTGCCCTGGGTGTTGCTTATCAGGAACTTGGCAACATTCCAGAGGCGATTGGTATTTTTGAACAGGTTTTAGAATTAGAACCGAGGAATAAGGTGGCGTTAGACAAGCTCAGGGAACTGCATGAATTAAAGTAGCGGTGCCGATATGTGTGCGGTGTAGGAAATTAACGGGAAGATTCCTCATAGACGCACTGGGGAATCTACGAACCCCAGCACGTCTACGAGCGTTGACGAAAATGAGAGGCTATTGCCTGAAATGATGCGTTGCTTTAATATGCCCCCAGGTTGTCCCGAGCTTGCCTGCGGGATCAACAGCCAAGTATGTCTGAAATCCCTCCATCAACACCTGAATATCTTCTTGTTCCAGTGCTGAGTGGAAAATAGCGACTTCGTCCATTGCCCCCGGGAAGAAGTTGCCGTTTGGATCCCAAACCCCGCAGCCACCGATATTGACGTTAAAGGCGGATGTGCCATGATTCGCCCAACCACCTTTTTTCTCCACGTATTCACCGTCGATATAGGTATGGACGTATTCCGTTGTAGCGACACACCCGACGTGATGCCATTTACCGTCATCGTGTTTGTATTCCCAAGGCTTCTGGGTCCCACCAGCGGTAGGGGTCCAGAGGTTGACAGATTGCGGATTGATGAACCCGAATTCAGGAGCGTCGTTTTGACCGACGAGTCCCGTTCGGTTGGCGTTAACATCACCGGTCTGCACCCAAGTGATAATGGTGAACTCTTCGAGGTTGTCAAGGAGTTTCTGCCCCGTTTTGACGCAGCTGGCTTTTCCGTCGAATTTAAGTGCCGTGCCGAACTTACCCTCTACCCATTCAGGGGATTTCTCTAAGTCCGCGTCGTTTCCTGCAGCAGAGAGGTCCATCGCCTTCCCGCCTTTACCTTCATCAAATAACCAGATACCGACCGCTGTTTCGAGGTCGATTTCGGCGGTGCTCATCTGGACAGCAATGAGGCTGAAACACACCGCGCTGAGGGTTAATAACACTTTCTTCATCGTTACTTCCTCCCAATATTTAGCGTGAGCGCGCTTGAAATGCACATCTACACTGTTGAAATTCACCTTTAGGTTACAATTATGATAACCTATACGGTATAAAGTTGCAAGAGAAAATGCGGAGGTGGGTATCGTAAGGGTTCAGTTCGTAGATTGGAGGGCTCATAGTGGCGCGTGGATTTCCCGCCACGCGCCACTATAAGTATTAGAAAGGGATGTGATTATTACTTGATATGATGGGTTGATTTTATATTTCCCCAAGTTGTTCCGAGTTTGCCTTCCGGATCAACAGCCAAATAATTTACATAACCTTTGTCCATTAATTCTTGGATATCTTCTTGTTCCAACGCTGAGTGGAAAATCATGACTTCGTCCATGAGACCTGGGAAAAAGTTTCCGCCTGGATCCCAGACCCCGCATCCACCGATGTTGACGTCAAAGGGAGCCGCGCCGTGATTCGCCCACTTTCCCTTCTGCTCGACGTATTCACCATCAATATAAGTATGGACGTAATCCTGCGTAGCGACACACCCGACGTGATGCCATTCACCATCACCGTGTTTGTGTTTCCAAGGATTATTCGTCAAGCCAGCCGAGGGGGTCCAGAGGCTCAGCTCATTCGTGGTAATAAAGCCGAACTCAGGTGCATTGTTCTGTCCGACGAGTCCCGTCCGAGCGGGCGGATCGTCCGTGCTTTGTATCCAGCAAAGAATCGTGAATTCTTCGAGCGCCTCGAGAAGTTTTGCGCCTGTCTTGACACAGCCGGATTTTCCATCAAAATCGAGGGCTTTGCCGAATTTACCATCCACCCACGGGGCTTTGACGACTTCGCCATCGTTTCCTTCACCGGATGTGTCTTTAGCGACCCCGCCTTTGCCTTCATCAAACAACCAGATACCGACGGCAGTATCGAAGTCAATCTCAGCAGTGCTCATATGAACAGCCATAAGGCTGAAACATACCACACCGAGTGTTAATAATACTTTTTTCATAGTTATTTCCTTCTTATGTTTACCGAGCGTGCGCTTGAAACGCACGGCTGCGGGATTGAAATTCGTTCTTATACTTTTAATTATAATAACGTATATAACACGAAATTGCAACAAAAACCTGATTTCGTAAAACGTATCCGATCCGTGTAGGCTACGATGCCGAAGGATGCAGAATCTCCTCATCTATTCGGTGATATTTGTAGCGTTCATCGGGTGCAAACACGATATCCAATTCACGCTCAGCACTCCTCGGAGAGTCGGATGCGTGCACGACGTTATGCGTGATATTGATTGAGAAATCGCCTCGGATACTTCCGGGTTGCGACTTCCTTGGATCGGTTTCCCCGTTAAGGATGCGCACCAATTCTATTGCGTCGCGCCCTTCAATCGCTAAGGCAACAATAGGGGCTGAAGTCATGAATTCGATAAGTACATTGTAAAAAGACTTGCCTTGGTGGACAGCATAGAGTTTTTCTGCTGTTTCGCGCGGGAGCTGCAACAATTTCATTCCAACGATTTTGAGTCCTTTGTGTTCATAGCGGGCAATCACTTCACCGATAAGCCCCCGTTGAACACCATCCGGTTTGATGAGAACCAGTGTCTGTTCTGTCTCCATAGCCCCTCCATTTTAACTCGGCACGCGCCTCTACAGCGCACGTGTATTAATGCTTTATGATATAAGTATTCAGGCTTGACATCAAGCGATTTTAAGTATACCATATTTTTGCGTGTAGTGCAATTTTATTTCCTGAGATGACTCTCATAGAGGTAGTTATGTACAATAAATTCGGAGACGTATTACTCAAAACAGGAGAACGGATGGAGGTCGGTGTGGTTACCGCCCCTGACGCGCCCCATGCCGAAGAGGTGAAACAATTCCTTGGACATAAACCGGGGAACTATAAGTGGCATATTGAACGGTGTGTTACAGAAGTGCTTGATGCCTTAGAAACCCGCTTCTATGTCGGTAAACTTGACGGCACTGTGATTACCAACATCATGACGGTCGAGTATGAAGGGGTCGGTATTTTAGGGCACGTTTTTACGCTCCCGAAACAGCGTAGGAAGGGGGCAGCAAAAGGCGTGATGGCGTATCAGATGGAGGATTTCCGACAACGGTCAGGCAAGGCACTCTATCTCGGCACGGGTTACAACAGTCATCCGTATTATATCTATCACAGTTTCGGATTTGAGAGCGTATTTCCAGAATCCGGTTTTATGAAGTATCATGTGCATGAAGATTTCGAGGAACGCTACTTCGCACCCACACCTGCAGTGCCAAAGTCTGTGGAATGGCACGATTGGCCCAAAGTCACGGCGTTATCGGGTATTGTTGGGTGGGACACACTCCGAAGTCTGAAGTGGGCGGTTTACGGTCCCACGAATCTTGAAGGCGGGTTTCTCGGTTTCAAACACGATTTGGAGACCGAGGACACCTACGCTGATGCGAAGTTGTTAATTTCTTCAGGTGGCGCGATCGTTGGATGGGCAACTCTCAGTCGTGATTCACGCTGGCACCCAGTGACTGCTGTGTTGGATCTCTTCTTTCATCCGAATTTCGCAGACGCTGTGCCTGCGTTGCTTTCGGCGGTCATGTTTCCTGATGTGAAAGTTCAGTGTTATGTGGACAGTGGTGCTGAGAAGAAAGCGGAGATTTTGGAAGCCGCAGGCTTTACCTGTGAAGGTCGGTTCAAAGACCAATTCACGTATAGCGGACAGGATTATGATGTTTTGGTGTTTGCACGGGGGTAGTTGTCTGAATCGCGGATTTTCACGGATTGAAAGATTTTGAAGCCTGATTGTGGGTTCTTGATATTGTCTGAATCGCGGATTTTCACAGATTATACGGATTGCGCGGATTCTTACAGGAGGTTTTTGCTTGGGTGTTTCTTCGACAGATGTGTAGAAAACCGTTAATCTGTCTCACCTGCGCCTTGCAGGACATTATTGATGAGTGATTTGCTCAGGTGAATTCCGTTATCCTGCAACCGAATTAAAAGAGGCTTGATGACATCGATCAAGCCTTCTGCCTTTGCCTCAAGCAAAATGCCAACTGTCCCCTTAACCGTTAATCCAACTTCTTCGGCCGTCTGTCTTCCCACCTTTTCATCAAGAAGAACGAGACGTGCATCGTGTTCATTCGCAAGAGCCAAGGTCTCGGCTTCACCATCATCAAGTTCCACATAAACTGTAGCAGTTTGCGGATCCGTTAAATCGACGGTTTTTATCCAAGGGGCATTTTCGAGGGCTTCCCGACGAACTATCGGATCCTTTTTGAGAAACTCCTTTTCAACTTTTCGTGGAATCCACACTTCTGTATAAAGATCACGCAACAGAGAAAGACGGTTGAGCCCGAAGAGTCCAACAAGCGGACTGTTATTGCTAATAACTGGCTGTATTGGCATCCTTAAAATCCGCTATTAACAAGCTCTTCCTCATCAACATACAAAGGAGAGAGCCCATAATCCCCCATCAGATGCCAAAATTCTTCGCGTGGGATCCCTGCGAGTTTTGAGGCAAGTCCGCTGCTAAGTTCACCGCTCCCATAGTACTTCATTCCTAACGCGATCCGCGCGTCTCTCTCAATTTCAAATGGAGACTCGCTCCGCGAGGTCAGTAGATCGACAACCTCTTTCGGTAAACGAACCCCTATTTTCTGTTCAAAAGCAGTAATGCTCCCGTAGGTATTGTGAAACGCAGTGGCAACATCTACACCTTGTAGGATTGCAGCTGTCAAGTCGGTCTTTGCTGCTTCCCACTCTTTCGCAAGCAACCATGCTTCACCCCTTGTGTAATAAGATTCGGCAACTTTTGGTCTGAGTTTTAGTGCCTCCGTATAATCCGCAATTGCGCTGTCTAACTCGTCTGTGGCACGATACACGTTGCCCCGATGCGTGTATGCCTCCACGAGTTTTGGATCGAGCTCTATGGCTTTGTCATAATCTTCAATCGCTTTATCCAATTCGTTCTTAGCATAGTAAGTCTGTCCCCGATTGAGATATGCTTCGGCAAACTCTGGATTCAATTCTATTGCTTTCCTATGATCTTCAATCGCCTTGTCTATTTCGCCCTGCTCCTTATAGATGGAGCCGCGGCAGGTATAAGGCTCAGCAAACTCTGGATTAAGTTCTATGGCTCTGTCGTAATCCGCAATCGCCTTATCGATCTCGCCTTTATAGTGGTAAGCCTGCCCGCGATACATATACGCCTCGGCAAATTCTGGATCCAACGCGATCGCAGTGTTATAGTCTTCAATCGCCTTGTCTACGTCCCCTTTGCTGTGGTAGGTTACACCACGCTCGGTATAGACATTGGCAGCTGCATCAGGTTTGAGATGTATCGCTGTGCTGAAGTCTCGGATGGCTTTCTCAAAAACCAACAAGTTACGGTAAGCCACCCCACGGACATAATAGGGAAATGGATCATCAGGTTTGAGATTTATCACCCTGCTAAAGTCATCAATTACTCGGTGAAATCTGCCTTTGTTGTAGTAAGCTACACCGCGATGCTCATAGGCAGTAAGCATCTCTGGTGCCAGTTCTATTGCCTTGCTAAAATCAGCAATGGCAAGATCATGCTCACCATTTTTAGCGTAAGCGATGCCACGGGTGATGTAGGTATCAGCACTATGCGGTTCCAGGACCTGGTGGGTTAGCAGTAAAGCTATGTCTGCCGGCAAGGGAACGTCGATTCTCCTCTCAAAGTTTTCAATGCTTTTAGTATACTCATGAAACTCGTCGGTGATGTTCAATCCTTTGTTCCATGCTATAATCAGATCGTCTTTAGCTTCTTGCCAATTTCGCAGATGCATACGAACCATACCGCGGTACAAATAGACTTCAGCCTTGTCTAGGTTGAACTCCATTGATTTGCTAAAATCACTGATTGCCTTGTTAAACTCTTGTTTGTTGGCATGAGCAGCCCCCCGGTTGAAATAAGCATTGGCAAACTTTGGATTTAGTTTTATTGCCTTGCTATAATCTGCGATAGCGAGATCAAATTCGCCTTTGCTATTGTAGACAACTCCGCGATTGTTATAGACATCGGCAGTTTCAAGATTTAACTCTATTGCCTCATCATAATCTGTGATAGCGAGATCAAATTCGCCTTCATCGAGGTAAGTATTGCCTCTGCTGTAATAAGCTTTACCATTTTTCCGATCCAGGGCAATCGCCGTATTATAATCCGCAATTGCCTCGTCTACCTCACCTTTGTCCTTGTAGACATTACCTCGATTGTGATAGGCATCCGCGTAATTAGGAACCAGTGATATTGCCTTGTCAAGGTCGGCAATTGCTTCGTCGAACTCACCTTTTTTACGGTAAGTAGCCCCACGGTTGCTGTAGACCTCGGCATAATCCGGATCCAGTTTTAGTGCTTTGTTATAGTTGCCAATCGCTTTGTCAAATTCACCTTTGATGTCATGAGTCACGCCTAGACCGTTATAGGCATCAGCATACTTCGGATTGAGTTCTATTGCCCTGTTAAAATCTTTAAGGGCAAGAACAACTTGTCCGCTTTCGCTGTAAACGTTGCCGCGGTTATTATAACTCTCAACATAATCTGGATCCAATTCTATTGCTTTGCTAAAGTCTTTGATAGCATTAACTGTATCACTTTTATCGTAGTGGGAAATACCGCGCATGTTATATGCCCTAGTATCATCCGGTTTCAGTGCTATTACCTTATCAAAATCTGCGATAGCAAGATCATATTCTCCCTTTTTGCTGTGGGTCCATCCTCGATTAAAATAAGCATCGGCATAGTTTGGATTGAGTTCTATTGCTTTGTCATAGTCTTTAATGGCAAGATGATACTCTCTTTTTTCGCTATAAGCTGTACCTCGATTATAATAGGCATAAGTAAACTCTGGAACCAGCGTAACCGCTTTGTTGAACTGTGCTATTCCTCTGTCATACTCACCGTTTTCACAATAAGCAATGCCACGCTTGTTGTACGCATCCGCTTCATCATTGGTAACAGTTCCTGTCTGGATATACTCTTCAATAGCTATGTTAGGCTTACCTCTGTCATACTCGCCATTTTCACAATAAGCAATGCCACGCTTGTTGTACGCATCCGCTTCATCATTGGTAACAGTTCCTGTCTGGATATACTCTTCAATAGCTATGTTAGGCTTACCCATAGGCCTGTACGCGGTGCTGGCAGCAGAAAGATCCGAATTTGATTGGAGCATCACTTTTCCTCCTCTACAATAGTAATCTCCTCTACTGTTAAATTATACAATGCATACACGCTTTTATCAATATGTAAGAACTATCTCTGGATCGCGACCGCTTTACTTAAGAAGCAAACACCGTCGATTTTCAGGTCCTGATTTCAGGAACTTGTTTTACCAATTCACTCGGATGGATTGAAAGATACTCTCTCACTTCCAAATTCATCCGATCAATTATCAAAGGCGGTTTGGAAGAAATGGATTTTGGCTCTACTGTCCTGTCAGCAACGAAACGATGTCTGTAGGCACTTGAATACCTTTTGTCCGTTCAAAGTTTGCAACGCTTCCGTATTTTTTATCAAATAAACTGGTAATCTCCACGCCAAGAGTTCTGGCAAGCATCAAATTTAATTTGGCTTCTGACCAATTTTCAACTTGCATGTAAACCTCTCCTAAGCAGTAATGTGCTTCCTTAATCAGCGGTTGCAATGCTATGACTTTAGTGTAGTCGGCAATCGCTTTATCTACCTCGCCTTTTTTATTGTAAGTCCCAGCTCGGTTGTAATAAGCAACAGGATGGTCGGGTTCTAATTCAATGACTTTATTGTAGTATTGGATGGCACGCTCCATGTCACCCTTTTTCTCAAAAGCGTTGCCGAGTCCTGTATACGCCACGCCGTGATTTGGTGCCAATTCAACGGCTTTGTTGTAGTCTTTAATAGCAAGTTCAAGGTTCCTCCGTCTGCAGTGAGCGTTGCCACGGTCTGCATAGACACTTGCATCTCCTGGCTTCAGTTCTATAGCTTTGGTGTAGTTTTCAAGAGCCTCGGAATGTTCGACTCTGACTTCATATACGTTACCGAGGGCCATATAAGGATCGGTAAACCCCGGTTTCAGATGTATTGCCTCTCGGAAATCTTGAATAGCAGGGTCAAAATCGTTTTGCCTAAAGTAAGCCTGCCCCCGACTGTAGTAGGCTTCAGCGAGATCAGGTTTTCGGCTTATCGCTTGATTATAGTCATCAATAGCAAAGTCGTAGTCGCCTTTAACAGCATGGGTTTCACCACGATTGTGATACGCCTCAACAAATTTAGGACTGTGCTCTACTGCCTTGCTAAAGTCTTTAATTGCCTGATTAAACTCGCCTTTATCACGATAAGCGAGTCCTCGCCTGTTATAGGCTTCTACGAAATTATAGCGGTGTTTAATGGCAGTATTATAGTCTTCAATGGCTTTATCTACTTCACCTCTATCGTGGTAAACGATGCCGCGTTGGTAATAAGCAAGAGAGAGAGAGGGTTTGAGATCTATCGAGGTGTTATAGTCCGCCATAGCCTTTTCGATCTGCGACTTATGAGAGTAAGCGACCCCACGATTATAATAGGCTTCGGCAAAATCAGGCTTGCGGTCTATTGTCGTGTTAAAGTCCTCAATCGCTTTGTCGACTTCGCCTTTCTTTCGATAAGCAACACCTCGAATGTGATAGGCATCCAAAAGATCAGGCTTCAGTTTAAGTGCTTCGTTGAAGTCTTGAATTGCTGGGTCGTAGAACCCTTTTCCCAATCTAACGCTGCCACGCATCATATAGTCGAGGTAGAGATTCTCCTCGCCTTTTAGTAAACGGTCTTTCATGGTAGATTTCCCCTGGTGTTAGGTTCACTTAAAAGAGAATCGTAAGCGTGCTGGGGTGTGTTGCGGAGCGATATGTCTATAGCGCGCCAATGGATGTCAGTCTTCTGCTCCAGCGGAGCGGTATGTGGTCAATCCAATTAATCTTCTGGCTTTGTTGACGTGCTGCGCATTGCTCCAAACACTTGTTGAATTGGATTTACGCTTTCAGTGCCTTTTGTTTTAGTTGACAAGTAACCGCTCTGATTCGCATCAAAAATCGCATTTGTCGCGGCTGATAACACGGCATGTCGCGTGTCGGGGTTATTTCCTGATGATTCGACAAGATCAGGGAAAGTATCCAAAGCCCTCTGGCGATGTCGGTTGACAACTTCTAAATGCTTTTGAGCAGTGTAGTTCTTAATTGAACGATTGAGTGCAAAGTAAAACAAGGTGAGTACAGATCCCTTTTTAAAAATATTGTGCAACACTACTGTCCACTCGCTCCCTTCAAGTTTTAAAATATCAAGTAGTCCCCAAAAAATAATTCCGACTACAAGCCCGATAACCAATAAACTTGCTACACCAAGCCAAGCCCATGCTGCCTTTTGATGTCTTTCGGCTTGTTCAGCAAAAGTGACTTGCTGTTCTGAAACTGTCTTCTTCGCGCGTTCATCCGCCAACTTACTTTGTAGTTCAGCAAACTTCTTCTGTCTAGCGGATTCATTCTCCTCTGCTTCTTCCCGTTGCTTTTGTAAGAGATCTGTCTCCGCTTTGAGCTCTTCCACAGCAACAGCAACAGTTGTATTCACTTGGGTTTCTAATTGCTCTGAGTTCCTTGATTTTAAATAAGTTGCAACCTGCCCTAGTTGTTGCTTAACCTCATCAGAGAATTGAAGAATTTGCTGTAAAACCTCCGTATGTTTATTCTTGGTGATGGACGAACTAACACCTTGAATCATGCCCATTGTCCCCCAAAACCGTCTTAGGTACGTTCTAATTTTTTCGACATCATCGTTTGACAAATCGAGAAGATATTCACGCGGAGACATCAGAATTCCTCGCAACAACTCATACACGGCTAATAGATCATTATACACAATTTTAAAGTCGCGTTTTTGGTGTGATAAGTCGGGGCGTTTTAACCTCTCTAAATCAGTTATATTTAAATCAGTTAATTTTAACCAATCAATAAATCCTTCAAAGGTTCCATGGACATCGTAATGGAGTGGCGGAATTTGTAGAGTTACCGACTCCCAATCATCTTCCCATACTTCCATTTCTGCATCAGGTTTTTTTACAATTTGATAAAACTTCTCGTTACCAACGTCTGACAACGAGTAACCGTCGCTCCCATCTACTTTCCAAATCAATAGGCTCCGGGAAAGTGAATACTTTCTCATCTCAAACTCATTGCGTAGGTCAATTAAATTGGACTGTTTCCGAATTTTATTGAACGCTTCTGTATTGAGATCCCAAGTAAATATCATTTCGGCTGTCATAAAGACCTCCATAATGCAGATTACAAAATTCTATCACGCTAATTCAAATCGGATCAAGCAGTGGCACTATAAGTGGTAGGGCTATTCAGTTTTTAACTCTCTGTCGGTACTGTGGGATAAATCGCGACCGGGAGGCCGCTCCTATGGCGAGCAACTGGGATTTGAAGATCCCTCCTACAAGAAACTAAATGCTCTATAAGTGGTAAATATCCAGTTAAATGCGCCCATCTTTTAAAATCAGGACTTACACAGAACGCAATAAATTGCGCTACTACAAACTGCTACTCTCTGGAGAAACAATAGAAGGTTTGTGTTCGTAGTAAGGTGATTCATCGCCTATCTGCACAAGTTCTAAAAATTATACCACATTGCGAGTAAGTTTTCAAAAAGTTACATATCGCTCCGCTGGAGCGTAATCCGCGAAAATCCGCGATTCAGACAATTTATTTCCCCTTCAAACTCCTCGCTTTCCGCAGCCGAGCCTCCACCAGATTCACAACCGCTTCATACACCCCATCCTGTTCGCCTTGTGTGAGACCAAGAGTATCAAAAACGATTGCGTCAAGGTCACGACGATTGTTTTGCAAAATATCCTCTTGAATTGTGCCGACTTCTCTTTGGATAAGATCGTTTACCAAATCCTTACTGAACATTAACAATTCAGGTTGTATAATGTGAAAGTCTTTAACCTCATATACAGCCGTTTTTAACCCACCCCCGCCAAGCGAATGGAAACCTGAAAGTAGTTTGAAAAGCATAACAGGAGTTGAATTGAGTAAAGCCGTTAACGTGTCAATATTACCTTCAAAACTAATCCCATAAAACTTGTCACTTTCGTATATAGAAGGTGCGTTTCGGTGGACCTTGAAGGACTCATGCATTGTTTCAATCCAAAGCAAGTCAGCAAAATCCCATTCCCCCAGATCATACCACCGCGCACGCCCCCGGCAACTCGGGCGCTGATGATACCCTTGAGATTCACCCCATTCAATATATGCCAACGCCGCAGTCCCCACCAAGGCTGCCTTGTCGGCATGGCACATGAATAACTTGAACTGCAACTGACGCGGGTCTACACGGATGCTTTTACACTCGCGCGGACTCTTGATGACAGGCTTCAGAAATTCAGTTTCAATTCCCCATTCCTGAATCTGTTCATCGTCAAGATAGAAAAACTCATTTGCCCCAGTCTTAATGCCAAAACGCACCTCTGCAATGTCACCCAGACGCACGAGTTTATCCTTCCCTTTCTCCAGAATCGTCCAATAGATGTCAGGGGCGCGTAGATACTTCCCGCCCCATTTGTCTCCCGCATATCTGTTGTCGCGGGTGCCAGCTTGTGCTAACTCGGTGTAAGTGCGTGTTCTTTCACGACGGTTTTCTAAATCTGGGTCGCCGATGAAGGTCTGGAAGGTGAGAAAACGAGCACGAGAATCCGCATTGGGTGTCCCATTGTGGAGAATACTCACGACGGTGTTAATATCGGCACTCTCAAACTCACGTTCTGCTTCACTGTGACAGATAATGGCACCCACGGTGTTGTCTAATACATACTTCTGTAGCGGTGCACCGTAGTTGACATCCAACCAACTGTTGGAACAGATAAACGTATGGATACCGTTTGTGTTCAGCAGTTGAAGTCCACGCTCATAGAAATAGACGTAGAGGTCTGCGGCACCCGTGTAACAGGTGTAGTGTTTTTTGAAAGCGGGTTTGAGTGCCTTAATCTTCTCTTGACGGACATAAGGCGGGTTGCCAATTACGACATCAAATCCCTCTGTGATACCGAACATCCACTCGGCATCAAAGAAGTCGGCAACCGCGTTCTGGTCATAAGGATCCCAATTGGCGATTTTTTCAGTTGTTTCGCTGGGGAAGCCGTCGCTCTTGAGCAATTGGCTGATGTCGGCACGGATTTGCTTATCCAAGTTCCGATATTTCTCTTTCGTTCTTGGGGTGCGGGCGGTGAAGTGTTTCCTGCGGACCCCGCCCAATTCCGTTTCCTTCCGGTCAATTTCTGGATTCCGCATTAACAGTTGTGACGGTTTCTCCACACCGATGAGTGTGTTTCCGGCTACAAACTTGGTTTCTAAATTCGGCAGAGGCAGTACCCCTCTATTCTCTTGAGCATCGTCAATTCGCTGATCTACGACAAGTGAAATAAAGAAACGGAGTTTAGCAATCTGGACGGCAATCGGTTGGATATCCACACCGTAGATACAGTTCTCTATGAGGTAGAGCTTCCTGCCGTAGTCGAGTTCGTTCCGCGTAAATGCTTCGTTGATGTTGTCAATTTCCCGTTCAAGGTCGCGGACGGTATTTCGCCGAACCGTGCTGTCGTCAATTTCATCTGCCCTCTCAATGAGCGTTTCGACCCTATCAATCTGCCGTTGCCGCCATTGGTCGTTGCGCGGGTCAAGTTTTCCGAGGATGAAAACGAGTTTATGGAGGATGCCCATCGGGAAGGCCCCCGATCCACAGGCAGGATCGAGGATTTTGAGGGTGTCGATGGCGTTGATGAGGTGCTCGGTTTCGGTATCGGTAAATTGATGAGGTTCGTCGTTGTAGGCGAGGAGGTGACGAAGTTTGGTAGTAACCCCCCTGCCCCCCTTATCAGGGGGGAAACCGGACGCATCCAACGCGTTTTTGAGATGGGCAATGAGGGATTCGTCAACCATGTAGTTGACGATTTCGCGCGGTGTGTAGAAGGAGCCGGTCTGCTTCCGGGCGGTCGCCCCTGTTTCGGGGTTGTATGCCGCAAGCAGGTTTTCAAAAACCTTTCCGAGTAACTCTGGATCAAGTGCGACTTCTTCTTCAATGGGTGTATTCTCGGTAATCGTGAACTTGTAGCGGCGGAGGATGTCAATGAGTCCACGGACCTTATATCGCCTGCCTTTTGTATCGTAGACCCTGTTGAGGTCAACATCCTTTTCCTCGGAAAAGAACAGAAAATTGGGAACCGATAACTGATTATCTTCACGATCAGAAAAACCATCAATCCGTAGAATCCTTTTCGGCTGGTCTTTGTCCTCCTTATCCAGACACTCGAACAGCCCGCCGTTCAAGAAAGGGATCTTCTCAAAGTGTCGTAATGTCTCATCGGAATTCGCAAAATACGCTTCATAGCGATAGAGTGACGTAATATTATAGTGCTGTCGTCCCTTACCGCGGAATTTACGGTTATCGGATTTTTCAGAAGTATTCATCTCCTGATTGAGGGTCGCGAAGAAAAGATTTTGGAGGATCGCTTTGTAATAGGTGCTTTCCTGCGGATCAGTGCTAATGAGGATTTTCTCTATCTCTTTCGGATTAAAGAAAATGTCAGGGACTAATTTTCTTTCCTTGATGAACCAGACGAATATCAACCGTGTAATCAGACGGATTACACTGGTGGCGTTGCAGATCTCTATATCTTCGCCTGCATCCTCTGGGAAAGTTACATTATCCATTGCCCAGAAGTACCAATTGGAGAGTTCGCGATAGAATCGTTTGTTCAGCTCCTGGATATCAAGTGTTTTTGCCCAAGCATGATGCAGTTCAACAAAATTGCTGAAGCCGTGAACTCTAAACAACTCATTGCGTGATAGGTCAAACAGAATTTGAATGTGAGCGGGGTGCGGATCGTGGGAATCGATATCTTTAATCAGTGTTACCTTTTCAAGAACGTCTTTCGCTCTATCTCGCTTGTGTAGGCGGCGGTCAATGACAGCGAGACTTAAGGTCTGACCGTGCTGGAAGATTATCATCGCCGGCATCGGCATCGGCTTGTTGATTTCGCGAGTAATGGTTGATAACTGCGTGCGCGTATAATGACTTTCCTTTAGTTTCAAGGCGAAGAAAACATAGGACTCCATAATGGTGTCGTCAAACTGACGGTTTTTAAAAACGATTCGCGTCTCACCTGTCCCGGCGATTTCCTCCTCCGTCAGCTGGAACAGAAAATCAATTGACTCCCATTCGTCTACCATTGCCCGTTCGCTGTTCAGCTTTCCAAACTGGTCGAAGTATGAAATAAATTCCTCGGCGAGATTGGATTCAAAATCTATCGTCAGTTCGCTCTCGTAACCGAGTGTGTTCAGTAAGTTTTGAGCGTTTATGACCAGCGCGCCGTTTTGGAGACCTTTCAGTGCTTGCTCGATATCTTTTCTTTGCTGCAGGTCGTTCATTGAATCACCAACCATGTAATGAGTTCAAAATCGGTTATATTGCGGATCTGCTTCTGTTGTTTAACCAGTTTCCCGCCACGACCGGATATGAGGTTACCGACGGCTCGTTTCTGATAGGTGCGGCTGAGGGACTTAACTGCTCTCTGAAGCAGATCGTTATACAGGGTCATATTGGTGCCGTTGGCAGTCTGTTGGTCAAACAAGTTACAGAGTTCCTCGTATGGTTTTTTGACATCTGCACACAGCAGACGGTACATTTCAAGGATCTGTTTGGGTTGTGCAAAAGTAAACCGCACCTCGCCATCCTCGCGGATGTAGACGAGGAAATAGGGTTGCAACGGGTTTATCTTCTCGTTTCCTTCCGAATCACCTTTTTGTCGGAGACAGAAGACCACGCCTTTGGTCATCATCTGATACTTCGGATCCGGTGGCACAACGGCATAGAGTCCGAAGGGTGCGTCTTCAAGCATTCCCCGATTGCTCTCAATGTAATTCATCAAGTCAATCCGGAAGTCATCAAGCGTGAACTCGTTGAGGGCGACACTCTCATTGAAATCCTCAAGGTCTAAGACTTCGTCTTTCAGTTTTAGGAGCTGCTGATCACGATATTTGAGGTCATCCTCAAGGAGTTCCTGAATTCCTTCGGGTTCTAACAGGTTATCTCCCTGCGTCGCGGCGATGTCTACGAGTGCCATCCGTGCTTCAACCCGATTTTTCAGCTTGATGTAACGGTTAAGGTCGGGTGTGGGCCAGAAGTTGACGATCTGGACGCTGTCATTGTTGTTACCGATGCGATCAATCCGTCCAAACCGCTGGATGATACGGACTGGATTCCAGTGAATGTCGTAGTTAATGAGGTAATCACAGTCCTGCAGGTTTTGTCCTTCCGAGATACAATCCGTACCGATGAGCAGATCTATTTCTTCATCCTGTGGCATGGTTTTCATCAGGTGACGTTTTTTGGAATTCGGTGAAAAATTCGTTAAGATGTTGCTGAATTCAGTCCTGCCAAAGGTTGTTTTATTACCGCTTGTCCCTCCTGATACCATTCCGATATGGATACCGAGTTCTTCAGTTGCCCATTTTTCCAATGCATCGTAGAGATATTTGGCTGTATCTGCAAAAGCAGTAAATACCAGAACCTTGCGATTCGGTCGTCCTTTTTTATCGATTGTCGGTTGTTGGACCTTCTTAGCGATGAGTTTCTTGAGTTTCTTGAGTTTGGCATCGCGATCGGTAGTAACATCTTTTGCATAGAGGTGGGGTAACTCAAGCTGCTCGCGGTCGTGTTCCAAATCCTCCAACCATCTTTCAGTATCCAGGTGTGCCATCTTGAAGATGAGCTTTTTACCGACTTGCATCGCTTCCTGCAACTCTTCATCTTCCAGAGCTTCAATATCGACCTCTTCTATGTCCATATCAGGATTTTCGTCGCGGAATTCTTGAAACCGTTTAATCCGTTTTTTTAGTCGGTCAATTTTCTCAATCGTCCGTTCCAATGTAATCCCAAAGGCGTGAACGGAACTTTCCAAGCGTTTGAGAAAGTTCACCTTCATCATCCCGATCAGATAGTGTTCACGATCACTTTGTGTAAATTGACCAATCCGCCCCTCCTCATATTGGGAGACGTATTCGGGCAGCACATATTTTGAAGGGTTGAACAGGGAGAGTTGATATTCGGAGATTTCTTCGTTGAGTTCGTCGTAAGACATGAACTGCCCTTGCAAGTCAATATTGGTGTAGACAGAAATCGGCTTGTTGCGCTCTGGGAATCCACCGAGTTCTTTAAGTGAGTCTGGATAGTATGTCTCAACGTGTTTTCGAGAGCGGGCAATAGTCAGTTCATCAAGTAACTTGAAAAAGGTGGAGCTGAGCCGTTCGAGGAGGTCACGTGTCTGGCGGTTGTTCTGCTGCTTTGCCCAATCGGTAAAAGTGCGTTGTGCATCTGCAAGGGTCCTTTTCAGGCTATCAATGCCGAGCGATTTTTGGAAAGCGTCGTCTTGACCTTCGGTGAGGAAATAGATCTGATTGCGGAGATCCTTCAGATTATTGTTCACTGGCGTAGCGGAGAGCAACAGGACTTTGGTTTTGATGCCGCTCTGGATAATATCCTCCATTAGCCGTTGGTAACGACTCTTGCGGATCAAATTGCCGTCCTCATCTTTCTTGCCCGGCGTATTGTTTCGAAAATTATGTGATTCATCAATGACCACCAAATCATAGTTACTCCAGTTGATGGTTTCGAGGTTAATATCACCCGACTTTCCACCATCACGACTCAGATCGGTATGGGAGAGGACTGTGTATGCGAAACGGTCCTTAAGAAACTGGTTCAATTCGCTGTTATTCTCTGCGCGGTGCTCTGTCCAGTTGTCTCGCAATTTCTTGGGGCATAGCACGAGGACTCTGTTATTTAGCAGTTCAAAGTATTTGATTATCGCAAGTGCCTCGAAGGTTTTACCCAAACCGACGCTATCCGCAATGATACACCCATTGTGTTGCCGGATTTTGTTTATTGCTCCCTTCACCGCGTCTTTCTGAAACTCGAATAGGGTGTTCCAGATAACTGTATCAACGAGTTGCACATCCTCCGCGAGCAGTCCACTTTTTTCCTGTTCACCTAAAAACCGTTCAAAGATGTGATACAACGTTTTATAATAGATAAACTCTGGGGTGTTGTTCTGATAGAGTTGCTCAAGGTATAAAATCACTTCGTCTTTGACATCCTCGACGAGTTCTTTGTCCTCCCAGATATCATCAAACCACAACTTCACGTCACTGCGATCACGATTGCTGTCGACTTCAAGATTGAGTTCAATGTTATTGTCTGTTGCACTCATGCCGAGACCGCGCACGGTAAAATTGGAACTGCCGACTATGGCATCTTCCACGCCATCCTTAGCGATGTGATACATCTTCGCATGCATCAGATTAGATTTTTGAATGGATTGAATCTGTACTTTTTCTCGAATCCATGCGGCACACTCTTTGGCAATCCAATTCTGTTTTAAGCGATCCTCGAATTTCAAGCCTTCGGTTTCGCCCTCAATTTTGAAGGCTTTTTTGTCAGTCTTTTCTGGATCAAGGTTTTTTATAAAGCGAGGTTCACCATACAGAAACCGGAGCTCTTTGATTCCTATGAGCGATTCTTTGAGTGCTTGAAAGGCGTGGATCGTGAAGTAGGCGGAGACAATTGAGAGGGAGGATCCATCTTCAATTTTGGACTTCAGGAAGTCGCCAACGCTTCCCCTCTTATGATTGTCTCGGATGCTGGATTTAAGATTTGACATAGTTAACCTGATTCTGAACGTTTTGCTGCTATGATTCAAGAGGTGAGGGGGTCATTTAATTGAGGGTGGTTCATAGATCGTTGAAACTGCAAGAGCAAGAGATACGATTGTGCGTAAGGCATCTGTTGGATATGTGTGGCTGAACCTACGACAACAAAAACAGCCCGCGTTGGATGCCATCGGATGAGATGGCGCGCGGGCACAGGGGCGGAATATTAGCAAAATCCGTAAACATTGTGGGACTAAATACTTATCATGTATAAAGGGGGGGGGGTAATCAGGCTTGTTAAATCAGGGATCCAGATGGTTTCTGAAAGAACTAACGAGCCCCGCAGGCAAGGATTACTATCATGTATTCGCGCGGTTCTGGCTATGGTGTTCATATCTTGATTCTTTATTCGTTTTACTGACTCGCGGCAGAATTGCCGGAATATATGGATTTTTGTTCCTGATGTCAGGTTTACCGATTAAATTTTTAGCACAGAAAGCATTTGCTGGATATGTGTTCCTGCACCGATGCCAATTATACCTTAAGTTGCCATTTTTTAATAGCACTCCGCTGGAGTGCGGTGTCTTAACAACACAATTTTCTATAGATATATCACCCCTACGGGGTGGAGAGAGTGCTTGAAAACTTTGTTGGAATCCGCAGAAATACCCAAGCAAAAACACCAAAATTTGTTAGTAGTAACTTGGGTTAATTATAGGTCATCGATAAAAAATTATCAAGTACTAACATAGGTACTTTCGCGTTTTAACTTGACAAACCTTTAAGGCTTGTGGTATTCTATATACTGTTAGCTGCACAAGGAAGCCTCCAGTCCGCGGGAAGGGTCTAACCTGCCTTGTTTCTTCCAAATACCTATAATCTTCTTTCTTGCCTGTAAATGCGGACGACAGGTGTAACGAGAGGAGATTCTCATGCAATATCAACAACTGCCTCCCACTCCGAACCTTGAACACCTGAAGTCTCAAGCGAAACAACTGCTGAAGGCACATAAGGAAGGTGCTCTTGAGGCGTTTCAACGGATTCGCACGTTCTTCCCAAAACTCGCTGATGCCACAGACGCAGAAATCCAAGATGCTGCTTTCGGGCTGCAAGACGCACAACTCGTGATTGCCCGTGAATACGGATTCGCGAGCTGGACGCGGTTAAAGGAAGAGGTGCTGCGTCAAGAACAAGCAGTAGACGAAACACCCACCAAAGACATCCTGTTCCAGATACTCCGGACACCTGATCTCACGCAAGCCGATATTCAACGCGTAGATGTGCTGCTCACTGCCGACCCTTCGCTTGTCTCTGTGCAGGATGCGGAAGGACGCACCCCGCTTGAAGCACTCGCCTCGAGAGGACTCATCAATTTCGGTAAAGCGCGATGGTACAGACCGATACGGCACCTCTATGACCTCCTCAGGGAGCACGGCGCGGCAACGAATGTCGTCATGGCGGTGCTTATGGACGACCGTGAATACGTTGAAACATCTATCCGTAACACCCCAGCAGTGCTTAAACAGCGTTTTGACAGATCGAGGAAGTGGCGTGGCATAAGCCTGCTCGCACTTGCGGCAGGGTGCGATCGGATAGAGATCGCTAAAATCCTGATTGAAGCCGATCCGTCGTTGGTGACGGCAGGACAGGCTGAAGGCAATGCCCCACTGGATTTATTGGTGAAACCGTGGCATCACTCCGCCTTGGAAGTCGAACCGCGGAAACCTTTCTACGATCTATTGATTGAAAATGGAGCAGTGCCGGATTTAGCTGCTGCAATTATAATGGATGATGAAGCCAGGGTCATAGAATATATCTGGGACGACCCTCAGTTGTTTGAACAGCAGTTTGTCTGTGGCAATCAAATGCTATTTCGTCCTATCGAAATTGCGGCGGCTTATGGGAACGACTTCATCCTTGACATTTTGTGTAAACTCGCCGCAGAAGAGGCAGTAGACATTACGCAGGATTTAGCCTCCGCTTTGACGCAAACCTTTGCTTTGGACGTAACGGAACGACTGCTTGAAACCACCAAACCCGCGGCTCCAATTTTGACGAATGCCCTTGCTTTTGCATGTGAAGTCTATCAGCCTGAAAAAGTGTGCTTGCTGCTCAAATACGGTGTCGATCCGAGCACGCCCTTTAAGGCGAAGTTTCGTTACGATGTGGTGCAGAATCTGAAAGTAGGGGACGATGACGTTCATACCTGCGAGAGGTCTCCCCTTTTCTTACCAGGCACAAACACACTCGCCTCCGACACCGCCTCTCATACTTATGAGATGTCTCCGCTCCTCGTGGCGATAGGGACGTGGTATGGGATAAGAGAAGCGGTAGAAGCACTTGACGAATGCTTGGAGATCGTCAAGGCACTCCTTGATGCGGGGGCAGATGTGCATCGGAACTATAGGGTGGATATGAATGGTGAGATTTTGGAACTCACACCGCTGACGTATACACAGAAACTGGCGTCCCTGTTCCCAGATAAGCCGTTTGAAAGGATAATCGAGGTTCTCCGCGCATCTGAAAATCAATACAGTTAATGTTTGTCTTTTCTACCCGATTTATCCCAAAAACCAAGCCTGAAACGTAGTGGAAGGCGACTCTTAAGGAAGGCACGTCAAATCTCAATCCCGTGTCGTTTAACCGCAAGGAAAATTAAAAACACTACTTCCGTATGGCGATCTTTCCGACTTTTTGTTTTCGGACATCGCCTTTGCGAGCGGTGAATTTGTAGAGATAAACCCCGTTCGCGAGCGGTTCGCCATCACCATCGTAGCCGTCGTAGTGATATTCATTGAAGGAGACGGAGGCATCCAGTGTGTCAATAGCGATGATACGGCGACCCGTAATCGTGTAGATTTTCAGGCTGACCTCGTCCGCACTTTCCGTGAGGTAATAAGCGAAGTGGGTGCCGCTTCCCGGCACAAATGGATTCGGGAAGTTGGCGATATTTTTGATTTCAAATTCCCCAGCGACAGTCGCAGTGCGCTCCGTGTTTGAGATATTGCCGTTTGCGTCCTGTGCCTGCAACCGGATACGGTATTCACCCGGCTCCAAGACAGGGGTGTAGGTAATCAGGAGTAGATTGTTGTTCGTAGGTGATGCCGCAATCACATATTCATCTTGTGGCACGCTTTCCCCGTTTTTGGTGAAGAGGATATTCTCCGGACGTGAATCGATCCCGTTTGCGTCCTCAATGCGTGCTGAGATAGTTGGTGTATCGGAGATATAGTCGCCATCGACGAAACCTTGGTGGTCGAAGGTCAACTCAAGTGCGGGTGGACGTGCGTCATTGTGGGAGAGCAACGCAAACGTCCCGGGCAGTTTAACCGCTGCTGAGATAGTGTCTCCACTCGCGGTCTCCTCGCCGACTCGAATCCAATTCCCGTTGTCAAGATCGCGTTGATAGATATGGGCATCGCCGGTCCCTGCTTTTTGGAAAGTGGCGGTTACTGTCAGGTCAGAATCGGTTTCCGACCCCGATGCCTCCACATCAAATTGATAGGCGCGTGCGGATGTTGAGAGGGTTTCCGCTGTGATATCGGGTTGGTTGGTAATGGTAAGTGCTTCCTCGCTATACGTCAGAACGGCACCTGTTTTCACACTGCCGGACGGAACAGCGATACGAAAGATACCATCTGGACTCTGGATCGGTTGATCGAGCACTTCGGGTGTCAGAATGATACGATTGCCCGAGAACCGTTTCGATGCCCAGTTATTCCTCTCCCGTTTTTCAATGATACTTCCTTTTGGGAGCTCAGCAGATGGTGGATCCACGTAAACCGTGACGAGGTATTCACCGGGTGGCGGTTGCCACGGAACGCTTACGACGACTTGACTCCCCGGTAGAACTTCCGGAAGTATTTGGAGATCCCCGATCGGCGTAGCCTCTTGGAGCGTGGTGAGTATCGACGCAACACCGACGTTTGTATTGGGAATATCGGTATTATCGTTCAACGCTTGAACAAAGAACTGGACAGGGACGTTTTGAACGGTTTGGTTCTCCGCGTTTCGGATTTGGACTGAGAGCGTGAAGGGCGGCGTTGTATCCCATGTAAGGGTTTGATCCAACAGGAGAAGGTCAATGTCAATTTCCTCATATCCCACATCGTAGGTGATAAGTTCGGTTTGAAATGTGCGTCCACTTTTAACTTTGATCTCGGCGTAATAATCGATAATTTCCTGGGTAGAATACCCCGGGATAGGTCGCTGACTCCTATAGGTTGTGCCCTTATGTGGCACAACGGGGATTGTAAAGAATTCGTGCCCATCCAAACTCCAATAGAGCGTTATTTGATCAATAGCATTTTCGTCGATGACTTCTACGTAAAGGTGCGTGGGTTGATTTAAGTCGACGGGAAAAGGTGTGAGGCGGACGTTCTTGACATACCGATCTAAGACCCTATAGGTGGCATACCCTAAAGCCTCTTCATCCGTGCTCCATGCGTAAATCTGGACAGCCCCTTCATCAAAATCGGGGTCAGCGGGGACTCGTATTTCTGTACTGACCTGTCCATTGGTGACAGAAACGATTTCGGGTTTCAGTTTTATATCTTTTGAAAGGGCGGTTTCCGTTGTCGGCACAACAATAATTTCGGCATCTCCATTAAAGTTTCGATCCGATAGCGTGCCGGAAACGGAGAGAAAGGTATCGCCTTGGGAGGCGTTTTGTCCGTGCTGTGGACGCATGTCTGCGGTGACCTGTATCCGATTGCTCGGTATTTTCAAGTGTGCCGCTGGATCCCCGAAAAGCGTGAAGACTTCGGCGAGATCAAGGAATCTGGGGGCATTGATGAGGAACTGGGTTTTTGCGTGTCCGAGGATGGCACCGAAACTGTGTATCTGCTTGTTGAAGATAACGTCAAATATTTCGGCGTTCAGTATAAAGTCACCATCTAACAATCCGATGCTGGTTGCGGCAATGACGGCAACGGCACCCCCGTTTTCCGAGCGCAGGAGTTCTTCAGCGAGACTGTTTTTATTCCCCTCAAACGCCCCTGTATAGCAGGTCATACTGATAACAAACGGGAGTTGTGAGATATTGGTTAAGTTCTGTTCAGGATCGGCAAAGTCGAGCATCCGACTCGATGCCCATCTACCCCCGCCACCGTGGCCAATATAGTTCACTATACTGGCACCGTCATTAAAGCCGTCAATAACCCGTCTACCGATAGGGGTCAGCGCAACGTCGTCCGTTAAAGTCGTTTCCCCTGTATGCGGGGCATAGATACGTTGGGTTTCATATTTGCTATTCAGTTGATTGTGGGTGATGAGTTGATCGGTTTGCCAGTGGAATCTGGAATCTGAACCTGCGAGCATGAGGAGCCGTTTGTGCCAAGAACCGACTGGAGCGGAAGTTTCATAGTTGATAGTGCGTTCGATGAATATGCGGAGATCGACGCGGTTATTCGCGGGCATTCTACCGATAAGCATGTCTGGAAAACTATCTTCCCCTCGAAATGTAACGAATTGATGGTCGGACCCACTGGAGCCGTAGCCTGGGATCTGCACCTGCATCGTCGGGAGGAAATTCGGTTTATTTTTGATGTCAATACTTGTATCGCCTATGAGAAAGACATACGTCGGGGCAGGGGGCTGCCAATTGTGATAGGCGTAATCGAGGAATTCACGGATAGCGTTGGGATTGAGAACGCCGTGGTTAAATTCATCGTAGATGTCTTGGACATCAACAACTTTAGTGCGGAGTCCCTGTTGGGCACGATAGTCAGCGAGTGGCTGAACGTCCTGAATAAAGTGGTTATGTGTAATGATAATGTAGTCTGCGGCGTTGTGCGTGCTCCGCAGGTCGGATGCGGTATCCACCGAGATTTTCGGTTTTTGGAACTGGTTCGGGGTCAGTGCGATGTATTGGATCGTAGGATCGTTGGCGTCCTTCGGACGAATTTGGGTCGATCGGAAAAAGACCCTGTAAGTTCCAGGGATATCCTCGTCGACAAACGCGGATACACCTATGTAACGCGTGCCGTCAATGCCGTAAATTTCGATGTCTGGCGTGGAAAAGTTCATTAATTCGACCTCGAACCCTGAATTTACAGCCCCCGTTTCGTCCCGGAATGGGGTAATCGCAAAGGGTAGCACATCCGCTTTGGCTTTAAAATCCCGCCAATAGTCGATTTGAAGCCAATTGAACAGGATAATATCTATTGGGGCTTCAGGGGTCCCGGGATTTGTAATTCGAATCGCGTTCCGTCCGTCATTCAGAAACGACTGCGGGATATTCGGATTCTGAATTTGATATTCGGTTTCGCCATCCCAGCGGGCATCCCCAAATTCAAATTTATCGTTTAGCCAAACCGTGCAGAGGTGCGGAGTGTTGGATCTCCCGTGGAGGCTGATTCGGACGGTTGTCGGCAGCGCCGTCTCAGAGACCCCGGGCAGCTGGAAGTTGAATGTTTTTAAGGCAGGCGCGGCGAGTTGAGACCAGAACCAACTATCATCTGGGAGCGGTGGCAGTTCTGTCAGGGTAAACTGACGTTGTAATAACCCTTGACTAAATTCCGTATATGTTTGGTTTGCTGCGAGGTTTACATTACGGAAACGCCTGAACTGTAGGTCCTTCTCAATATGGGCGCGTGTGAGAAACCACCGGTAAGTCTGCGCGTTATTTGATTTTGGGAGCGAGGTCTTCGTTGCCATTCGGATCCCTGGTCCCGCACCCCAAGAAAGCCAATAGATATTCTCGTCGGAATAGGAATCGATATAACTCTTTTCCCCGTGTTGGCGTTCCCCATAGAAGACGATTTCGTCTGTTGGGTCGAATCTTCTGTCGTCTTCGCCACGGACGAAAATCGGTATCTGTCTTCCTTTATTTGTTAGCGTCAATGTCCTTGGAACTATCGTCTCTAAATTCGCACCCGCAGCTGCGAGATCCCGTGCCGTAATGCTATACATGCCAGAGTCGGTGACACTGATTCTATAACGAGGTCCTGTGAATGGAACGCTCGGTGCCGCAGGTGCTCGCTTAGCAAACGACATGCGGGGAGAACGCCATTTCACAGCACTCTGTGGGTTAACAAGCATATCCGCGAAAAATGCGTCATAAGCCGTGGATTCGGTATGTAAACCAATGGGTGTAGGCGATAACACATTGGATTGTGCGGACGTGCCGTAGGGGTTGGGTAACCCACTCCCTACGAAGCGCACTTCTACCACGAGTCGGTGATAGAGCCTGACTTCACGCCGGATAGGATTGTACTGAACAGGATTCAATTGAATCGGGAGGACGCGGTTCTCTCGGATCCACCCGGCTTCTCTAATTTCTGCGAGACGCGCCGGGAAGAAACTATCCTTTTGTTCGCTTGGCACAGGCGCGATTGCTTCTATCTTACGTGTGCTAAAATCCTTATCAATCACCCGCAATTGGAAATCAACATCGGGTGGGACGCTCATCAGCGTAGATTGCATCGGGAGGCGCAGCGTCCCGAATTCGGTAGTGAAGTTACATCCCGGAAAAGATAGGGTTGGACCCGCAACATCAGCAACCTGTAAAGTGCTACCTAATTGATCGATCGATTCTGTTCCGACCTCGTTGTTCTCGAAAAGGAAATCGGATTTGGGGACAATGAGTTGGACGGTTACACTTTGCGCGGTACTGCTGACCAATTCAATCTCTCTTCGGGTCTTTGCGTTGTTACGTGTTGACGCACGGGGGCTTTGGTTTCTTAAGGAAATGGGTGCTGCAGCTGCACTCCCCAAAATATGCGGTTCTGAGTTCGGGGTGCGCAGGGGAGAGGGATTCAAACAAAGGAAGAGTGCTATGAATAGTAGTGCTAACCATTTACACACAGGCAAGCGCAGGATTATGGAGCGAGTTGGCATTATCAGATCCGTGATGAGATGATTTTTTTTATTTTGTTTGTTGTAAGTCGTTTCGTTTTTCTTTAAAATAATCCAAGTTGCCAGTTATTTATAGACATAGCACTCCGGAATCAACGGTATGAATGCCGTATGGCATTCCCCGGGAGTGCAAGAATCTGAATACGCTGTTTTCTATAGACATATCACCCCAGAATCAACGTCAGAATGCGCGTGTGGCATTCTGCGGGGGTGAAGAAACATGCCGAAAAACTTCTTCAAACGGGTAGAATTCGTTAGTAGCAACTTGGGGTAAAATAGTTTGCAGTTTTCGGTTACAAGGGACCTTCGTTAAACGAGGACCCCTTAACCGAAAACCGAAGATGGAAAGCCCGCGCAGCAGGCGAACCGATACCTATTAGCACTTACTTGTTCTGAGCGAGGTGATAGACCTCAATCTCTCGAATTTGGGCGATTGCGGGTTGCATGACACGATAGTGTGGATAGTATTGACCCACGAGGGTCGTCCGACGGTCAACAATTTTGTCCCCCGGTTCGGCTACGATTTTATTCACAATGACATCATCAACAGTACGGGTAACGGCGACGCGAATCATCTTCGTCTGGAAGTTCAGTCTATCAAAGACGAATTCGGGTTGCGCCCGTTCGTCGCCGATATTGCGGCGTTGGATGACTGTATGAAACGTCTCCCATTCACCGGTTTCGGGGTTTAGGTAGTCCATCTCGAATCGGAAGAGGTTACTGTTGTGAATAATGATTTTTCGGACCGGATGGACCTCGGCGAATCTGATGATGAAATTCCGTTCATTGCGCGCCGGGAGTGTTGCCAAAGTTTCCAGATTTCCATCGTTCATACCGGGGTGGTTCGCTTCGGTGCCGTAGGCGGCACTCGCTATATTTTCACTGTATTGTGTGGATAACACCTGCGCAACCCTGCACGCATTGAGGTGTAAACAGCTGACTACAAGACAGCAGATGGTTAGAGTTATGCGTCTCATGTTGATTCCTCCTGAAGGGTTATATCGACCCGATCGACAATCCCCATGACGAGTTCCCGGATAGGTGCGTCTTCAATGCCGAATACCTCTTGTGCGACGCCGGGACCTGCGCCGACTATCACTGTGTCGCCTTCGCCAGCACCGACGTAGTCAACAGCAATGGTGGGCGTGCGAACGAGTTCGGATCTGACGCTCAAGGGTTGGATGAGCAGCAGTGTGCGATTTTCGTATGCAGGATGTTTAACGATAGAAACGACTTTTCCGATTACTTTGGCTATATACATTTTTTTATGGGTTACCGTGATTTCTGTGATTTACCATTAATAGACTTTAGAATTAATTAGACATTCAGCACCGGTGCGGTTAGAAACCGCACCTACCGGGTTGGGGTAGAATGTCTGTTTATTTTTCAGATTTATCATGATGATACGTATTCCCACTCATGATAAATCTAATGCTCATCATTCAGACTTTTCACTGCTATTCTTTGTGTCGACCAGCGAAATAGAATCGACGATACCAACGATGGCAACATCGACGGGCATCCGCTTACCGGGGATGACACTTACGGCATCACCACCGGTGACATAGTAGACGGTTTCGCCGACGCCTGCGTCGTGTAGTGTGTCCACAGCAACGAGCGGTTCGGAAATGGGGGTTTGTTTCTCGTCTAAGGGTTGCACGATGAGGAGACGTGAGCCTCCTAAACTCGGATCTTTTCGCGTTGCAACAATGGTTCCAATCACTTTTCCTAAATCCATTTTTTAATTTTACCTTGCGGTTCGGTGAGACGGGTTAACTAAACAACGATCCTCGCCGTATATCTAGAGGAAACACCCGAGCAAAAACCCCTCCACTTCGTTGCGGGCTGCTGGACTCTATCAAACCTCTCCTGGCACTGTAATAGAGAACAGTATCTTAATTTTACCTTGCGGTTCGGTAAGACGAGTTAACTAAACTATGAAACGAGATTGTACTCAATAAGTTTTGTATGGAGCGTATTCCGGTTAATGCCGAGGATGTCTGACGCTTTACTCCGATTTCCTTTGGTATGCTCAAGCACGATTTTAAAGAGCGGTTTCTCAAAGATCGCTCGGACTTCAGCATAAAGCTCCTCTGGCGGTGTTTCGGATTCCATACAGTGTTGAATATGCGTTTGAAGCAAATTGTAAATTTGTGTGTCAAGATTTCCCAGTTCACTGGTGGGAATTGATTTTTCGAGTATCGGATCGAAATGCTCAGGCAATAACATTTGTCCTGAACACATCACGAGTGCACGCTTGATGGCATTCTCTAATTCGCGCACGTTCCCGTGCCACTCATGCGCTGTCAGCAGTTTCGCAAGTTCCGCAGAGATGCCGATTTTGGGGAGTTGATATTCTTCGACGAACCGACGGATGAACAGATCTATGAGTTCTGGGATGTCCTCTTTTCGTTCTCGCAGCGGGGGCAGAGAAATGGGGATGACGTTGAGCCGATAGTAGAGGTCCTCCCTGAAAGTTTTCTGCTCAATCGCGGTTTCAAGTCGTCGGTTGGTCGCGGCGATAATTCTGACATCCACCGCGTGGGTCTCGGTCCCCCCCATCGGTTCGACCTCTCGTTCTTGGAGGACACGCAACAATTTCATCTGAACTTCAATCGGCAATTCACCGATTTCATCGAGGAAGATCGTCCCGCTGTCTGCCTGTTGGAATTTCCCTTTCCTTGCGGTATGGGCATCGGTATACGCCCCTTTGACGTGTCCAAAGAGCGCGCTTTCGATGAGACTTGACGGCATGGCACCGCAATCCACGACGACGAATGGATTGTCGGCTCGGTCACTGTTTTGATGGATGAGTTGGGCAACAAGTTCTTTACCCGTTCCACTTTCACCTAAAACGAGGACGGTTTCGTCGCTCACTGCGGCGCGTCCAATCTTATGATAAACCTCCTGCATTGCTGGACTCTGACCGACCATCCGTCCCTGTCCGTCAACATCAATGGAAGACGTGGATGTCTTGACGTTTTTCGTTTGGTTGCTGGCATCCGCAGCGCGCGACACGAGGTCCAGCAATTGCCGCTGATCGATCGGTTTTGTGAGGTATCCATAGGCGCGTTGCTTTGCGGCGTCGATGGCCGTCTGGGTTGTCCCGTGGGCAGTGATGATAATAATAGACGCGGTGTTATTGTAACCCTGAATGTCCTCGATGAGTTCAATTCCGTTGGCATCCCCTAACCAAATATCGAGCAGAATGACATCAACATTCGTTTCCTTGATACAGGCAAGCGTTTCTGCGCCATTCCGGGCTTTGAGGGTCTCATAACCGGCTCTCTGCAGCGTAGCGGCGAGTATTTGTCGGAGGCTGTCGTCGTCGTCAGCGATAAGCACAAGATTCTTCATGTTTTTAACTATTAAATCTTCAATCGACAGGAAGGGACATAACAAATGCTGTCCCGACTTCAAGGTTCGCATCGACTTCAATGCCGCCTCGGTGTTCGGCGAGAATTTTTTGGCTGATGTAAAGTCCCAACCCTGTCCCTTTCTGTTTAGTGGTATAAAACGGATCAAACAACATCGGTATGTCTTCAGGTGGAATCCCGGGTCCATCGTCTTGGATGCGGACACGCACGATTTCCGTTTCTGGCGCGTATTCCGTCTGAATTGTCAAAGTTCCGTTTGTGTCCATTGCCTCTATAGCATTATAGAATAGATTCAGCAGCACCTGCGTGATTCCATCCTCATTGACATTGACCTCTGGACAGTCGCTGTATTGTGTGATAACTGTCGTCGCGCCGAGTTCCAACTCGGGTCGGCAGATAGCCAAACCGTTCTCAAGGAGTTGATGGATATCGCTCTGTTTCGCGACTTCCATTGTGGGTTTGCTGAAAGCGAGTAACTGTTCAATGAATCGGTTCAGCCTGTCCACCTCTTTTATAATGATCCCTGTGTATTCCTTAATCTCATTTTGTGAGAGCTGGAGGTTTTCAGAACCGGTTTCGGCTGGCGCACCGAAATCTGCCTCGCTGTGTTGCAGCAGTTGTGTGCCGAGTCGGATGCTCCCTAAAGGATTTCGGACTTCGTGTGCGATGGTTCGGACCAACCGTCCCAAGGTCGCCATCCGTTCGGACTCAACGAGGGCATCGATTGTCTGTTGGATTTTGACACGCTGTGCGATAATGGAGGCGATAATCGTCAAGAGCCGCCGATCCTCCTCTGCAGAAAAATCATCTGAGGCTTTGTCGATCGTCAATGTCCCGATAACGTTTTCTTCTACGATAATCGGGATGCACCAGAAGGCGATTACGTCTTTGGATTCAACACGTTCCGGCTCAAAGAGTTTAATGGAACTCCGTGGACTTCGGGTTTGTGGGACACCTATCGCTTTCCCCGATGCGAGCACCTGTTTCTGGATGTCTTCTATCTGATTGTCAGTGCCGCGTTTCATCTCTGCGGGTGTAAGTCCTAAAACGACTTCTGTGGAAGTAACGACTTTCCCGTTTTCATAGAGATGCAAAGCCCCGCGGTAGATACCGAGTCGCTTGGATAAAATTTCAATGATACGCTCGAAAAGTCCCTCCAGATCCAGGTTTGTGTTCGCAGATTGGCTCACCTCAAAAAGTGTAGAGATGTCCCGGACCTGTTTTTCCAAATTCGCGTTGACGCTGTTTATTTCCTCTATCTGTTCGACCCGACTCCGCCTCTGGGTTTGCAAATGCCGAATAATGCGGATAACCCCATAGGCGACAAACGGATAGAGCAGTGCTATGATAATACTTTCCGTATGCTTCGGATAACGGAAAACGTAAATCCAATTGGCTACGGTCGTAATCCCGAACAAAATGTTCTGCCCGCGCGGTCTCGTGTAAAGCACTGACAGAACGATCACACCATAGTAGCAGTGACTGACCGCCGGATAATACTCCGATATCTGGAACAGATGCGCACTGACGTTGATGAGAAGCACAAAGACTGCGAGAAAGAACGTTAGCATTTTTTAATTTATTGCTCCTGGGCACCGCTCCACTACGTTACGCGGTGGCATCTGGAAAAATGAAACATTAAACCAGAACCTTAGCCAGCAACAACCGTTAAAGCTTCAGAAAGTTATTAAGCATCTTTAGCCCGACGCGCCCACTCTTTTCGAGGTGGAACTGTGTTGCGATGAGATTATCGTGGGCAATCGCGCTACAGAATTCAAGCCCATACTTCGTCTTTCCGATGACGATATCCGCTGACGCTGGCTCAGGATAGTAGGAATTGACGAAATAGAAGTGTGCCGGATTTGGAACGCCGTCAAAGATTGCGTGCGGTTTTGTCTGATACACCTCGTTCCAACCGATTTGTGGAACCTTGAGTGTTTCGGTGTGTGTGTCTGTATCTGTCGGTGGATATTTCTTTACACGTCCCGGTAGGAGGTTTAAGCATTCGGCATCCTCTTCCTCGCTGTGTTCAAAGAGGATTTGGATACCGATGCAGATACCGAGCATAGGTTTGCCGGTCCGAAAGAAGTCTGCGAGGACCTGGTTCAATCCGCGCTTTTGTAAGGTTTGCATCGTGGCTTTTGCAGCACCGACACCGGGGAAAATCACGCGTTCCGCAGTGAGTATCTTTTCCGCGGCAGCTGTAATTTCGTTTTTATATCCGAGGTGTGTCAAGGCTCTGGCAACACTCGTAAGGTTACCGGCTTCGTAATCTATAATCGCAATCATGTTTTTAACTATGGGCCTCTGAGCTGCCCTCCTCTACAGACATTCCACCCCTACGGGGTTGAGGAAAGAATTGCTTTTGCGCACCCTAGTGGAGTGCGATATCTATAGGATTTTGTCGATCGTTTTGTAAAGATTGGCTGTCTCAATTCCTGCGATAGCGGCTTCGGACCCCTTGTTTCCTGCCTTGATACCGGCGCGCTCCAAGGCTTGTTCTATCGTATCTGTGGTGATGACACCGTAGATAACAGGGATGTTCACGCTGGACGATATGTTCGCGATTCCCTTCGCGCTTTCGGCGGCAACATAATCAAAATGTGGGGTCGCCCCGCGGATCACTGCACCGAGACAGAGGACGGCGTCATAACGTTTGCTCTCCGCGAGACGTTTGGCGATTCCCGGAATTTCAAAGGCACCGGGGGTCCAGAAAATATCGACAGTGTCCAGATCAACACCGTGCCGTTTTAGGGCATCTAACGCCCCGGCAAGGAGTTTTTCGGTGACGAAACTATTGAATCGGCTGACGACGATACCGAACGTGAGCCCTTCACCGAGAAGATGTCCTTCATAAACGTTTGGCATTTTTTAATTTATTGCTCCTGGGCTGCGCTCCGTTTCGCGCAGATTTTTGGTTAATTCTCGATTGGACGGGCGAGGTAACCTCGCCCCTACGATGGGGATCCGTCCGCGATTTTTAATTGGGTAATGCTTCCCTAATTTTCCGTGTCGTTCGCTGCTGATGGCTCCCGATAGCTACTCCTCATGTAGGAGGAGGTGGCCGAGTTTGGAACGCTTTGTTTCTAAATATCGGCGGTTAAATGCATTCGGTGTGGTTTGCAGTGGGATACGCTCAACGATTTCAAGTCCGTGTCCTGACAATCCTGTGACTTTTTGCGGGTTGTTGGTCATGAGTCGCATCTTTTGAACGCCCAAATCCGCTAATATCTGGGCACCGATGCCGTAATCTCGCAAATCTGCGGGAAATCCAAGATGTTCATTCGCCTCGACGGTATCTAATCCATCGTTGTCTTGTAACTGATATGCCCTGAGTTTCCCTTTGAGTCCCATGCCTCTGCCCTCTTGTCGCATATAGACGAGGACCCCTCTGCCTTCCTTCTCAATGGTTTTAAGTGCGATTTCGAGTTGTGCGCCGCAATCGCATCTCAGGGAGCCGAAGACATCCCCCGTGAGACATTGTGAATGCACACGGACCAAGATTGGCGTCGGATCCGTCACATCTCCTTTTGTGAGTGCGATGTGTGTTTTATCCCCCTCAACGGTTTCTCCGCTTGTATCCGTGCTTTCGTAGGCGTAGAGTTTGAATTTGCCGTGTTCGGTGGGTATATTCGCGGTTGCGACGCGTCGAATCAGTGTTTCCGTTTCACGCCGGTATGCGATGAGGTCGGCGATCGTGATGATTTTGAGCTGATGTTGCGCGGCGAACTTCATGAGTTCAGGCACGCGTGCCATGCTGCCGTCTTCATTGAGTATCTCACAGAGCACCCCCGCTGGGTAGAGTCCTGCCATTCGCGCTAAATCGACGGTGGCTTCGGTGTGCCCCGCGCGCCGGAGGACCCCTCCGGGTTTTGCTTCCAACGGAAAGATGTGTCCGGGACGCACGAAATCTGAGGGGACAGCGTCAGCATCAACAAATTTCTGGATGGTATAGGCGCGCTCTTGGGCGGAGATGCCGGTCGTCACCTCCTTCGCGTCAATCGTGACCGTAAAAGCGGTCTGCATTTGCGCGGTGTTGGCTGTCACCATCGGGTAAAGTTCAAGTTCATCAAGGCGTTCTGAACAGGTCGGTAAGCATATCAAGCCTCGACCGTATTTCGCCATGAAATTGATCTGCTCCGGTGTCACCTTTTCCGCCGCCATGATGAGGTCGCCTTCGTTTTCACGGTCGGGTTCATCAACGACGATAATCATTTCGCCATTTTGGATGGCAGCGAGTGCTTCAGGAATGGTATTAAATGTATTTGGCATCTTTTAAATTATGCGCCAAGCGTTAGATGACGCCTCATGTGAGTTTATGGTTTCGCGAGGCAAATTGAAAGCAAAGATCGCGAGCACAGCTCGCTCCTACAGAAAGATCGCGAGCGCGGGGAAATCCGCAGAAACACCCAAGCAAAAACCCCAAGCAAAAACACTCGCTCCTACTCTGGCATTACCCGTTTAAATTCTTAATCTTCATTAGAAAAACCGGACCGACCCCTGACACCTACTCAATATAACCGTGTTTCGCTAAAAAGTTCAAATCAAGGGTTTCGGAAGCGGATTGTTTAACCCACTCCTCCTTATCCTCGGTGTTCTTTAGCAGCGTTTCAAGATAACGGGCGACGATGTCGACTTCGAGGTTAACCTTAGCACCGTTCCGTTTCGTTCCGAAGGTCGTAACGTCCTTTGTGTGTGGAATCAGCGTGACTTCAAAGGCATCTGCGAGCAGATTTGATACAGTTAGACTGACCCCGTCGATTGTGATGGAGCCTTTGTATGCGATGTATGGTTTCGTCGTGCGACTCATTGTAACCTGCATCACAGAGGCATCCCCCTCATCTTTCCACGAGCGAATTGTCGCCACCTCATCAACGTGCCCAAGGACGAGATGCCCCCCTAATCTATCGCTGAGCCGGAGGGAACGCTCTAAATTGACCTGCTCTCCTATCTTCCGTTCACCCAAGGTCGTGCGGCGCAAGGTCTCCGCAGATACATCCACAGTAAACGTTTCGGATGTGAGGAAACGGATTGTCAGACAGGCACCCTCAACGGAGATACTGTCCCCGACTTTTGCATCACTGAGGACGTCGGTCGCTTGAATTTCAAGGGTAGCCCCTTGCGGTTTAACCTGAATGTTTCTAATCGTTCCGAGTTCTTCGACGATTCCGGTGAACATGCTATAGATACCCTTCAATTAGAAAGTCGTGTTCAGCAATCGGTGTGACACTCACGCGCCGGAGGTGCGCTGCATCGGTCAAATTGCGGATTCCCACACCCCCGATCGGTCCAGGTGCGTCCTGCCCACCGATGAGTTTGGGGGCAATGAAACACATTACCTTGTCTACAATACCGGCTGCGAGTGCTGAGGCATTGACTTCGCTACCCCCTTCTATCAGGACGCTTGTTATTTCACGTTCCCCTAATATCTCCATCAAACTTCTGAAGCAGACGCGGTCTCCGTGCGCCGCTGGAACGGTGATTACCGTCGCGCCAGCCTTTTCGAGGGCATCCACATTTTCAGAGGGTGCCCCTGGCGTTACTGCCGCGATAACCCCGGCTTCGCTTTCGGTATTGAAGATGCGCGCCTCTGGAGGCGTTCTCCCGTGCGAATCTAACACAATTCGGGTTGCGTCCTGTCCGTCTCTGTTCTGAAGTCGCGTCGTCAGTGCAGGATTATCACGTGTAACTGTGCCTCTCCCAACGAGAATCGCATCTACCGTATCCCGAACCTCATGCCCCCGCTGCCGTGATGCCTCAGACGTAATCCATTGCGATTCTCCAGAAGTGGTAGCGATCTTTCCATCGAGGCTCATAGCGGTTTTGAGAATCACAAACGGCTTACCGGTTTGAATGTATTTCCGATGGACCTCATTTAGGTCCGATGCGTCCTGTCTACAGATACCTACATGGACGTCTATCCCCGCATCTTGGAGTTGTTGAACGCCCTTGCCAGCAACCCTCGGATTCGGATCGACATCCGCGATATAGACTTGCACAATCCCTGCCCGGATGAGTGCTTCTGTGCACGGGGGTGTCCGTCCCCAATGGCAACACGGCTCAAGATTTACGTAAAGCGTCGCACCTTTAGCATCCGCGCCTGCGGCATTCAGCGCATGGACTTCAGCGTGTGGCGTTCCTGCTTTCCGGTGGTACCCTTCACCGATAACCTTTCCGTCTTTTACAATGACCGCGCCGACGAGAGGGTTGGGACTCGTGCGGCCTTTTGCCCGCCGTGCTAAATCCAGCGCACGTTGCATAAAGGCTATGTGTGTTTCATCCATGGCGATGCGTTATCTACACCCGAAAGTCCGTTTTTTAAATTATATCACATTTTGATGAGAAGTCAAAATCATTTTTATTCTTCTGCGATCTCTTTCAGGGATTCGAGGATTTCTATCTGTTTCGGGAGGTCAAATTGATGTGAGCCGATATACATATATCTAACAATCCCTGTCTTGTCAATAATAAATGTCGCGGGACGCGCGATGTTGTAAGCCTCTAAACTGAGCCAGTGATAGACCCCGTAACTTTTGATAACGTCCCGTGTTTTGTCCACCAGTAGTGGGAATGTAATGCCATTTTTATCGGCATAGCCTCGGAGTTCACGGGGCCACTGTCCCGCAATGGCGAGTGGAGTGCCTGCATACTCGGCGTAGCCTTCAACGTTTTCTTGCACTGCCGCCAACTGACGACGGCTGTTCGGTCACCATGTTCCTCGGAAAAAGGTGAGGATGACGTGGTGTGTTTCTTGATACGCTGCAAGCGATACCTCTCCACGTTGATGCGATGGGAGTGTGAATAACGGTGCGGTATCGCCGATGTTGAGAACCTTGTTTCTGCGTGGCATGGGGATACTCTATCAGAAAATGCGGTGACTGTCAAGCGTTTAGCTTTCGTTTGGGGATGCCGAAGAATACCGAATACGAGGAAAACCCAACATATTATTACAGCGGTGGGTTTGTTGGGTACGGGGCATCTTAGCGGTATCGTTTCTTGAGCGATGCCCAAGAAGTTGTGAGGCGATGATCGAGTGCGGGTGAAAGTGCTACAGGCTTCTCTGGGAGTGCAACAGACGCAATCTTTTCCCTTACTGCGTCTATGTCGCCATCAATGAACGCCCATCGGTATCGGAATGGAGCATCCAGGTAATCGGCTTCGGCATGCCCCTCGACAATAAGTTGTAAGTTTAGCATGCGAGTCCCGGTGTCATCTGTGTAAAACACATACGCCAAGAACCGCCCTTCAGAACCCTTTTGGATAAACGGAAATGTGTCAGAATCCTCGAAAAGCACGAATACGTCCTTATCTTCGAGGGTATCCTTGACGTATTGCGTTGCCGCTGCGCCGAGTTCCAATTGACGCTCTTTCTCGGTTTCCAAGAGGTCATTATAGTCATCATGGTCAGGTGTAGTGCCGTGGCGTTCCAATACAGATTTCGCATCTTTCGTGAGTTTTGCCCCTTTACGGTTTTCAGGTGTATCCACACCGTAGAGCCGTGTTGTAATGACACCCTGGTCGTTATAGATGAAATCGAGGGTGTCTCCATCAATAATTCGGTCTACTTCGTAATAACGGGCTTCGTTCGATATAAAACCTATCGTTGTATCTGCGGAATGACAGTGATAAGAATCACCTTCTCGATGACAGCCGTCCGATGCTATCTTCCTGTTATGTGCGGATACATCATTGAAGATTCCAACGAGTGTGAGCAAAACGACAAAATATCTAAACATTAGAGTTGTCCTTAGTTTTTCTGAGAAAAAAGAATGGGTTTACAAACCCCTCTCACAAGAAACCTTCTATCTATAGCGTAGGTAAGTTTTCGACAATATCCTTTGCTTTGCACAGGCGTGCAGGAGGATTGCAAAGGGGGAGCTGACCGCGCCTTCGTGTCTGATGTCGTGTTGTGCGTATTGCTGCAGCGTGGTGTAGTAGTCGCGGATTACTTTGTGATTGGGTTTGAGGTTTAATTGGGGCATAGGGATATGATAGCAGGTTTGGCAGGATAGTTCAAGAGAAGGCTCACATCAACTCGACGAAGACTTCGTTTGCGAGGAAGAGTCCGCGAGGGGTCAAGCGGAGGTGCGTGGGTGTGTGTTCCAGTAATTCCATGTCTAACCATTTTTTGAGGACATTTCCAAAGGCGATTTCGATGTCTTCGCCGAATCGGTCTTTATAAACATCAAGAGAAATGCCTTCGCGCTTCCGAAGTGCGAGCATGAGCGTTTCCGACTTCTCGGCGTGTCCCGTCATGCGTTCGGTATCGGCGATGGGTTTATGGCGTTGGGAGAGTTCGCGAATGTAGGGCGCGATCCCCCGAATATTCGTATAACGCACACCGTTGATATACCCACACGCCCCTGCCCCGAGTCCGATGCACGGTTGGTTGTTCCAGTAGACGAGGTTGTGCCGCGCGAAACGGTTCGGCTTGGCAAAGTTACAGATTTCATAATGCGTATACCCGTGCGTAGTGAGCGTGTCGATGGTGTATTGGAACATGTCTGCTTCGGTGTCTTCGGTTGGAAGCTGGAGTTCACCGGCTCGCCACCATTCATAGAACGGGGTCGTCTCCTCCATAACGAGATTATAGGCCGAAATGTGGTCGGGTTCGAGGGAGATCACTTCGTTGAGGGTGTGCTGCCATGCTTCCATCGGTTGATTGGGGAGTGCAAAAATGAGGTCAATGTTGATGTTCTCAAAACCGCCTTCGCGGGCGAGGTGATAACTCTGCAGGAATTCGGCGACGGTGTGGATCCTGCCTAACTGCTTCAAGGTCTCGTCTTGCATGGCTTGCAAACCGAAACTGAGCCGATTCACGCCGTTATCCCGCATCACCTTCAGTTTCTCACCATCAACGGTTCCTGGGTTACATTCCACAGTCATCTCAGCGGTTGGCGTTATTTGGAAATGCTGATGTATATCCGTAAATAGGCGTGCCAAAGCGTCCGCAGAAAGGATAGAAGGCGTACCACCGCCAATGAAAACCGTTTGTAGAGGCTCGGTTTCAGCGGCGTAGCGTTCCATTTCTGTGCGGAGTGCAGTTAAATATGCTTTCGCTTCCTCTTTATGGAAGGTATAGGTATTGAAAGCGCAGTAGTAGCACTTCGTCGCACAAAATGGGATGTGAATATAGACAGAAGAAGCGGTTTTAGGAGGATAGTTCATATTGCTTGTAAGCCCCGGTGCGGTTAGAAACCGCACCTACCGGACCTGGGGAGTGTCGAATTCCAGTCCGACTCGGATTGCCTCGCCGCTATCGGCGTAAGAGAACGCTTCGTTAATATCGCTGAAGGAGAAGGTATCGGAGATGATTTTGTGGAACGGATACTTGTCTCGCGTTCGACTGAGGAAATCGAGGGCGCGCGGGATAACCCACGGCTCGTAGACGATCACACCGCGAATCGCTTTACTGCAGCGGACGATATTGCCGGGATCGATCTCTGTGGGGAATCCCAGATTGATGTTGCCGATCCAGAGGTAACGTCCACCCCAACGGAGCATTTCTACGCCTTCTGCGAGGACCCGCGGCGACCCGACAAACTCAGCGACAAGGTCTGCTCCGATGCCGCGTGTCTGATCGAGGACGTATTCAACTCGGGATTTCATGTCAATTTCGTCGACGTTGAGGGTCTCGTCCGCGCCGAACTCCTGAGCAAGTGCCAGACGTGCGGGGAGGCGATCAAAAACAATGATTTTTCCCGCGCCCATCTCCTTCGCGACGGCGGTGGCGTAGAGTCCGAGTCCACCGGCACCTTGAATAACAACAGTATCGCCGAGTGTGATGCCGATCTGGTTCAGTCCGTAAATGACTTCAGACAAGGCACAGTTGATGGGGGATACGAGTACGTCTGGGAGTGCATCGGGCACCTTGAACACCCAATGTCCGGGTTTCATGTAGTAGTACTCGCCATAAGCACCGTGAAAGTGAGGCGCTTGTTCGCTGGAGACACCGAGCCAATCTCGGTAGCGGTTGGGACATCCCGGTTTTCCGTTGAGACACATCCAACAGTGTTGACACGGTTTGAAGTAGGAGTAGGCGATGCGATCGCCCTCGGTTAGGGGTTGTCCCATGCTATCCATTGTGATGTTGCGTCCCATGGCTTCGATCGTGCCGATCATTTCGTGCCCGAGCACTTGGGGGATACCACTCTCGATTTTCGGTCCATGTCCACGCCAAAAATGCAGATCGGAGCCGCAGATGTTCGCCATACTGATCCGGACGAGCAGATCATCAGGTGTAACAGATGGGATCGGGTACTCCCGGAATTCCATGGGTGTTTGCGCTTGTGTAAAAACGGCAACTTTTCCAGTTTTCATATTTTTAATTTTCCTTGCGGTTCGGTGAAGCGAGTTGGGGACTTAATGTTGATTTCCGTAGAGCCGTCCCAAACGTTGTTTGGGACTTCGCGCCTTAGGTTTTGGAGATATCCAGAAGATAATCGTTCTTAATTATTCCTTGCGGTTCAGTAAAGCGAGTTCGGGGTTTGATGTTCATTTCCGTTGGGTTTCCGTCCCAAACGTTGTTTGGGACTTCGCGTCTTAGGTCTTGGAGATAGCTGCGAGGGAACTGTGTTTTTTGTTAGCAGAATTGAGGTGGATTCGGTTGGTACTTCCTAAACAGCTACAACCCGTTGTTGTCCCTTTCTATTTTCTGATGGAATAATGCGGATTTCAATATCGCGATTCAATTGGTTCAAAAACGTCAACAGCCGTTCTACACTATAATGATTAAACCGTCCTTGTTTGAGTCGGGATATCTCAGGTTGCTTTACTCCTAAAATCTTTGCCGCTGCAGCTTGGGGTAACTTGCGATCTTCTATAATTTGAAACACTTCAAATCCAAGTTTCGCTTTAAGAAATAGTTCCTCCGCGTCTGGCAAGTCTAAATCCTTAAAAACATTGCCTGAACTCTTTTCAAATTCAATCTTCTTGCTCATAGTTTTCCTCCAATTCTTGCGCCATTCTGAGACGTCTCTTGATAAGATCCACATCTTTCTTGGAAGTTTTAATTCCGCGCTTCGATTTCTTTTGAAAACAATGGATATAATTTTTCAAGGATAACGATTTCCACAAAGCTTAATGATCGTATATTTAGGTATCGGCTACTTAATACTCGTCGAAGTTGACGACTTTCCAGCGTCCATCAATCTGTTCGGTGTTGATAATGACGTTTCGGGTGTGGGTTATTGTGCCTCGTGTTGTGATAGTGAGCTTATAGTTGAATAGGACGTGTGTTGGTTCCTCTTCTTTTCCAATAGGTTCGTATTCGATTTTCGGCATTTCATCAATTGGTTGATCTAAAGACCGGACTTCACGCACGCGAGCGATTTCGTCTTCCAATTTTTCTGCCGCGAGCCCATGGCTGAGTTGTAACGCTGCCGCTTGATCCGCCCGCTGATAGTAGTTATAGATGAAATCTTCGCTGACGGCTTGCGGTGTGTTCCTGTTTGAACACGCGAGTATTAACAGGATAGGAAGTAGAAAATATTTAGATTTCATTGTGCTTATTTTTTCGCGCGGATCATCGCAACGTTGAAAATACGGCGTTCGTAGCCGTGCGCGGGGCTGTTTGCGACTCTTCCGAGTGCCCATAAGGTTGAGGAGCTGCCACCATCAAAGTTAATGGCATGTTTGATGCCGAGTTCGCTGAAAAACGTTCCCATCTGATAGAGCGTCATTCCCATACTGTACCCGGGCTGCCTGCCGTCGATAGCGATGAGGAACAACTTTTCATCGTTAAATCCGAGGGCACTGCGCGGGTGACGGGACGCGGCATTCCGATGCCGGTATGCACTCCCCCCACGCGACTCGCCAAACGTGATGAGTTCAGGTTCGACTTTACCGTTCCGAACGAGCCGCAAGTTCCCGCCGAGTCCCTGCTGAACATGTTGCCATTTTTTAGGGGTGAGCGCAATTTCCAATGTGCCTGCTGTGGATTTCACAATTTTGTCCGTCCAATGACGTGCCACCCTCGGTTCAATCGCAAGAACGATACCGTCAAACGGAATGACACTGTTGCCGCGCGGGTTCACGTCCGTAACAACGAATCTACTTGTGTATTTTCCGGTCAGGGGCAGCTGAATTTGTCTAAGCGTAAACTCGTAGCATCGGCGCGTTAAGGTTCTGCGTCCGAAGCGGGATGTATAGATGACAGCAGGACACGCTGAATCGCAAATTTGGTTGACGGCGTCGATCGGAAGCGTGTCACCGGCAATTTTGAGTTTACCGTTGAGTTTCACCCTATCCAAAAGGAATTCGCCATCGGGGGTTACGCCGAAACTCGTCTCCCCCCACGGGGATGGCGGCGAATATCCCCATCTATCCAGGGGTGTGGAGATACTGATCAGTTCACCGTTTTGGATATGAAGATTGAACATCATACCGCCGCGTCCGCGATTGTCCTCCCGGATACCGAAACTCCCGTTAACACCTGCGAGCGGCAACATTTCTTTTTGCATGAGTCGCCGGGTCGCATCGGTGATGGTTTCGCGTCCTAAGATTTGATCGTTGGCGAGTTCAACATCGAATTGGAGGTTACTCGCCGTGCGGTCCATCTCAGCAATATAGACGGCTGCGCCACCCGTCCACCAATACCGAAGCAGTCGAAAACCTTTGGGCCATCGATCACTTTGGAGCTCATCACGCCGTTTGACTGTATCGGGAAGTGTTTCTCGACTTTTGCTATTACCGGCACCGATTCGGAAAAATGAACGTTCTCGGGCGCGCAAGGCTCCAATCACCAAAATAAAAATTAGGATCAGCGCGCAGACGGTAATGAGTCGCGTGAAGTCAAGTCTGTTTTCTCTCATGCGTTTTACTTACTTGCCTTTAAACCGATACCGGTGAGGATCGAGACTGTCATATCACCTTCTTGGATGATGCCTGACGCCTTGAACTTCTGATACGCTTTGACAACTACGGCAGACGTAGGTTCCACATACATCCCTTTGGCGGCAAGGCGTTTCATGCCTTCGGCAATGTCTGTGTCGTTGACTGTGGTAAATGCGCCGTTCGAGAAATGGAGTGCCTCCAAAATATTGTCGTCTCGGATGGGAAGCTCAGCGGTAATCCCCTCAGCAAGTGTGTCTCCAGTTTGCTTCATTCTTGAGATTGACGTTAGGTTTTCAACATACGCGTTGTGGATTGGGCAACAGACCTCGGATTGAACGCCGAGAAGTCGAGGGACACCTTCAATAATCCCTTGGGTCTGCAATTCACGGAATCCGATGGAGAGTCCCAGATAGATGCTCCCGAATCCGACTGGACATAAGACATGCGTCGGAGCGCGCCACCCGAGTTGTTCGGTAATTTCATACGCGAGCGTCTTTGTGCCTTCCAAGAAAAACGGATGCCAATTGTGAGAGGCATAGCAGGTCGTTTCGGCAGCGAGTTTTACCGCCTCTGTCGTCGCTGCCCGGTTTCCTGGGACCAGTTTTAACTCGGCACCGTAAGCGGAAATCTGTCTCAATTTGCCTTTCGAAGTGGACTCAGGACAGTAGATGGTGCAGTGGATGCCTGCCCGGGCGCTGTAAGCGGCTATCGCGGCACCCGCATTGCCCGATGAATCCTCAACAACGGTCTCAACCCCGAGTGATTTGAGATGCGTGAGCAAGACGGATGCCCCTCGGTCCTTATAAGAACCGGTCGGGCAGAGATAGTCCAATTTCATGAAGTGTTCAGGTGCGTTAGTATCAAGTGGCACAAGCGGGGTCATGCCTTCGCCGAGTGTGATAATCTCTGTCGCCTCACCGATCGGCAATGCTTCACGATACCGCCAGAGCGACATCGCTGCTGGGACCTGTGCGTTCGGCAAGATACGCGAATCAGCAATGAGGTTTAGGGCACCGCCGCAATCACACTTATAGCGTAACGGCGAGATTTGATAGGTGTTGCTGCATTTGGCACATTGATATTGCATATTGCAGTGTTTTTGCTGCTTTATTTAAGTCGGTAATTTCCTAACAAGGTCCGGTGCGGTTAGAAACCGCACCTACCGGGCCTAGGGGAACCTACCGGGTCTGGGGAATATAAATATTACCGAATTATTTATTGAAACTTCATCAAACCGCTAAAGTCCATCTGCAAGGACAACGGACGCAGCAGCTCAGAGGCAATAATTTAAAAACTATTTTAAGATGAGCATCCGCCGTGTTTGCTGGAAAGTTGGTGTTGTCAGTTGATAGAAATAGACTCCGCTTGCAACGGGTTCCCCTAAGGTATTACGTCCGTCCCAATAGGCGGCGCGTTCTCGATTCTGATAGAAGCCCGCGGACTGATAGCCGAGCGAAAGCGTTCGGATCGGTGTGCCATTTGTGTCATAGATAGATATCGACACCTGACCGCTCTCTGAAAGACGATAGGGAATCCACGTTTCCGGGTTGAACGGATTCGGGTAGTTCTGCAATAGGAAACTCTGTTTCGGTGTCCCGATACCCTCCAGTGTTACATTCAGCGCGGCATGTGCCAGATTCATAGGCGTTACCGTGAAATTGCGTCTCTCTGAAGCGATGTTTCCGTGTGTGTCGGTCACGGTTAATTCCAACCTGTCCCCGAGTTCTACAACGCTACGGTAGCTGAGATCGGCAGTTGCCGCAGCGAAATAATTACCGCGCACCCGGGTTTTCATGACAGCGTTCGTCCGTGTGTTTCGGATTGTGACACGATACCCGTTGAAGTGCTGTGTGCCTCCTAAGTATCCACTGACGACGAACGCCCACGTCTGACTGAGAGGCGTTGCAATCGGTGCTGCAGCGACCTGTGCCTGATGCGTCCATTTTGTGCCAGTAAAGACGATAGCGCGGGGTTCTGGTAGATTGGCGATATACCCTTTTGCGCCTTCGATGGGAAACCCATCGTCGGGTGCGTTCGGGGTCCATCCGACGAACCGTTGGTTCGCGGCATCCAGCATAACAACCGCTGTCGCGCCCGTCTTTACTGCGAGCGAGCGTGCTGTCATCTGGACAGTCGGTTTCAACGGCACAGACAACAGGTTCAAGCCTTTAGAGAGGTGCATGGAGAAGATATTACCCAAATCTTTCCCATTCGATTGTGTTGTTGGTCTACCGACGAAGCCGTATCTACGCTTGTCTGGTAAGTCGTAATAACCGATAATACTCCCATCCTGATTCACATTTCGGACGACGGTGTTAACACTGCCTGGGAGCCGCACTTCATAGAGGATACCATCTGGCAGAAGGATATAGGACCGCAGAATATCATTTACGGCTTTCGCTCTGAAGGCGACAACACCGAAATCGGTGATGGTGTTTACAAATAGGAATACAAGATTCGGCATTTCTGGAACGTCAATAGTGGTGAAACTGCCGTCGGGGTTGCGTATGAACCCATGAGGCCTTCCATCGGCATCCACGTAGCTTCCGACAACAGCCCCTGCGGCATTGACGAAATCTGCATAAGTTGTGACTGCCCCCGGAAACGCAATTGGCATATCGCCTGAGAAGCCGCGGGTGCCACCTGCTTCGTCAACAATATTACCGCTCAGTGCCCCTGTTTCATCGCTAATACCGTAGATGTGGGTTTCGGCTGCACCGGGAAAATCGTATTGCGTGAGTTCTCCATCTTCCATGATGACACCGTGGTAAAGTCCATCTATATCTTTGTAGTGTCCGGCTGCTTTTCCAGCGTTGTCGAGTGCATAGAAATAGGTATTCAGGGAATCTGGAAAATCGTACGTAGTGAAAACACCGTCTATCAACGTGAAACCGATGGTTTTCTCACCGTCAGGGGTCCGGGTGTTCCCTGCGTAATCTCCGAAATCGTTACTTGCGGTCACCTCCAGAAAATCGACACCCGGCACTTCAATCGTCTCAAAGGTGTAATCAGCAATCGGTATTTCGGTTTCAACCTGTGCAACAGCGCTGCATATAAAGCAGTGGAGAAAACATGCAAAAAGAACGAGTTTCGTTTTTATATGGTGATCCATGGTTATCCTTCTTTGACGTGTAAGTTTTATACAGATTGACCCTATTTTACGATGACGAGCCGTCGCGTTTGCTGGAAGGAGGGGGTCGTCAACTGATAGAAATAGATACCACTCGCAACGCGTTCCCCGAGGGCATTACGCCCATCCCAATACGCCGCGCGTCCCTGACTGTTGTAAAATCCTGCGGATTGCAAACCGAGCGAAAGCGTCCGAACCAACCTACCCGTTGCATCGTAAATGGAGATCGATACAGGACTGTCTTCCGAAAGTTGATACGGAATCCACGTCTCTGGGTTAAACGGATTCGGATAGTTCTGCAACAGAAGGTTTTGCTCGGGTCTACCGATGCCATCAAGCCTGACAGACAAGACTGCGTTTGCCAAGTTCTCAGGTGTCACTTTAAAACGCAGGGTTTGTGATTCAATATTGCCCTCGGGACCGATAACGCGTAATTCAACCATGTCTCCGACCTGGACGACGCTGCGCCGCGTTAAGTCGGCAGTTGCCGCAGCAAAGTAATCGCCTTGCACTGCGGTCGTTATGGTGCTGTTCGTTCTCAGGTTACGGACGATGACCCGGTAACCGTCAAATGTCGGTTTACCTTCCAAGTGTCCACTGACAACGAATGCCCACGCTTCCTGCGGCAGCTGCGTGGATATCGCAGCAGGTGCTGCGGCAGCCGTCTCCTCAGTTGGATCCGTCCACGGGGCACCAACGAAGGCGAAGTTGCGGGTTTCTGGGACGTTGACGATATAGCCTTGTCCACCTTCAATTGGGAAACCGTCATTGGGTGCCCCTGGTGTCCATGCGATGAACTGCTGGTTTGGCGCATCGAACGCGATAGCGGTTGTCGCCCCTGTTATTGCAACGAGTGATTTCGCGGTCATCGGTGTTGGTGCCGCTAATGGGACAGAAAGCATGTTCAACCCTTTAGAGAGCGTGACGGTGTAGAAGTTGCTGTAATTTTCCGCCTCCGCGGGTGAGACGGGTCTGGCGATGAACCCGTGTCTGCGCCCATCGGGAGAGTCATAGTGTCCGACGATAGAACCGTCCTGATTGATATTCCAGCCGTCCGTGCTCACGCTGCCCGGAACCTCCAAGCTTTGTAACCCGTACTGGAGTGATCCGACAGCAGTGCGCGGGATATCACCCATCAGTCTGGCTCGCACAACAATAATTCCTACATCGTTGACACCGGGCACAAAAAAGTATTCAAACAGTGCTGCGTGTGGAAGGTCAAGAGATAGAAATTTGCCATCTGGGTCACGTACGTATGGCTTATACACACCTTGGGCATCAATGAAGCTGCCGATGATACTGCCTTCCGAGCTCGCAAAATCGGCATAAGTTGCTGATGCCTCGGGGTACTCAACAATTGTATCGCCTGAGAAGCCACGGCGAACGCCAGACGCGTCTATAAAACTACCCGTCAGGGCACCCGTCGCATCACTGATACCGTATATCTCCGTTTCAACGGCATTCGGAAAATCGTATTGCCGCAACTCGCCATCTTCCAAAATTACACCGTGATATAGCCCGTCGCTATCTTGGTAGTGGCCCGCAGCAACCCCATTATTACCCAGCGCATAGAAATGAGTCTTCTGCGAGCCGGGGAAATCGTAGGTCGTAAAAACGCCATCAATCAGCGTAAAGCCAACTTCTTTTTCACTATCAGTATTTTTCGTATAGCCGGCGTAATCCTCAAAGTCGCTACTTGCGGTCACTGCTAAGAAATCGACCCCCGGAACATCAATGGTTTCAAAAGTATAGTGAAGAACAGTAGGTGTGACAGCGGGTGGTCCCTCAACGGGTGCCTCGGTGTCCGTTATGGGTCTGGCGATAAATCCGTGTCTGCGTCCATCTGCTGTATCATAGTGTCCGACGACAGAACCGTCCTGATTGATATTATAGCCCTCGGTGCTAACACTGCCGGGGAATTTAAGCTCCTGAAGTCCTTCCGGGAATAGACCGACATAAGTGAATGGAGGGGCATCTACCGGTTTGGCCCGCGCAACGACAACCCTTGCATCGTTGATACCGTGGACAAAAAAGTATTCCAGATTTACTGACGTTGAAAGGTTGAGAGATACAAAATCACCCTCCGCGACACTCACATAAGCATTGTATATGCCATCGGCATCTACGTAACTGCCTACCATACCGCCTTCCGAGTTCACAAAATCGGCATAAGTTGCCAATGCTCCGGGGTATTCAACGATTATGTCTCCTGAGAACCCGCGGCGAACCCCAGACGCATCTATAAAATTGCCCGTTAGTGCCCCAGTTGCGTCACTAATACCCCAGAGTTCCGTCTCGACAGCCCCCGGAAAATCGTATTGCTGCAACTCACCATCTTTCAAGATAACCCCATGGAATAGACCTTCGCTATCCTCATAGTGCCCGGCAGCATCCCCATTATTACCGAGTGCAAAGAAATAGGTGTTCTGTGATCCCGGGAAATCATATGTCGTAAAAACGCCATCAATCAGCGTAAAGCCAACCATCTTGTCACCATCAGCACTCCGCGTGCTGCCAGCGTAATCTTCAAAGTCACTACTGGCACTCAACTGTAAGAACTCTACGCCCGGAACGTCAATCGTTTCAAAAGTATAGTTGTCGTTGGCGGAGGCGACAACGGGTTCAGGGTTGTTTTGTGCCTCGGTGTTTCCCAAGAAAAAGAAATTGAGGCATAAGCACAACGCAAATGTGTAAAGCAAAAAACCGGTTTTAATATGAATGCGCATAACAAATATTTCCCCCAAAGATAAAAAAACAATATATTAGATACCAGCCCCAAAGCCATTCAGCGTTCGGTTTCTACCGATTGTTTGCTGGGTGTCGCGAGGCAGAGATCGCTCCTACCGGAATATATGCGTTAGCAATGTAACACAAGGACAGGCTATCTTGGGACGTTCAAAAACACTATAAGAGAGTATGTAATATTTTATCAAAAAAGGCAAGAAAAATTTTAGCGGGTCGGTGGATAAAGTTGGGTTTCACTGGACCTCTGAAGTCATCCACGCTCATTAGGTTCTGAAGCGTATTTGGATACGGCGCCTATCTGTTCTCAGAGTCGGTCAACCCAACCTACGGGATTGAAAGGTGTTTGGCGTATTACGTCTGTTCCTAAGGGATAGGTGCGGTTAGAAACCGCACCTACCAAGGAAAGGACGTAAGTTCTATAGGGATTGACTCTATTTTACAATAACGAGTCGCCGGGTCTGCTGGAAAGTTGAGGTCGTCAACTGATAGAAATAGATACCACTCGCAACACGTTCACCCAAAGCATTGCGCCCATCCCAATACGCCGCGCGTCCTTGACTATTATAGAAGCCTGCGGATTGCAAACCGAGCGAAAGCGTCCGAACCAACCTACCCGTCGTATCATAAATGGAGATCGATACAGGACTGTCTTCCGAGAGTTGATACGGAATCCATGTCTCTGGGTTAAACGGATTCGGATAGTTCTGCAACAGAAGATTCTGCTCGGGTCTACCGATGCCATCAAGCCTGACAGACAAGACCGCATTCGCCAGATGCTCAGGCGTCACTTTGAAAGTGAGGGGTTGCGATTCAGCGTTCCCATTCGGACCGACGACGCGCAACTCAATGACATCTCCGACTTGGACAACACTCCGTCGCGCCAAGTTGGCGGTTGCAGCAGCGAAGTAATCTCCTTGCACTGAGGCGGTTATACTGCTGTTTGTTCTCAGATTACGGACGATGACTTGGTAGCCGTCAAATGCGGATTTGCCTTTCAAGTTCCCACTCACAACGAATGCCCACGCTCCCTGTGTCTGCGGTGTCCCCATGGATAGGGCAGATGGTGCCGCAGCGGCTTCTTCCGTTTGATTTGTCCACTGTGATCCCACAAAGGCAAAGTTGCGAGTTTGTGGGACGTTGACGATATAGCCTTGTCCACCCTCAATTGCGAAACCGTCATTCGGTGCGCCTGGTGTCCATGCGACGAACTGCTGATTTGGCGCATCGAACGCGATGGCGGTTGTCGCCCCAGTCACTGCGACGAGTGATTTCGCGGTCATCGGTCTCGGGGGTGCCAACGGCACGGACAGCATATTCAACCCTTTCGAGAGCGTGACAGTATAGGCGTTGCTAAAATGAGTTTTCTCAGCTCTGGTAGAGAGTTTTGCGATAAACCCGTGTCGACGCCCATCGGGTGAGTCATAGTGTCCGACGACAGAACCGTCCTGATTGATATTGTAGCCTTCTGTGCTAACGCTGCCCGGGAACTCCAACTCATGTAGTCCATATAGGTATGAGCCGACATAGGAGCGCGGACGATCCCCTATTGCTTTGGCTCGGGCAATCACAAACACACCGCTTCCTTCTGCATCGTTAATCCCGTGCAAGAAAAAGTATTCCAGATTGGACGGGTCCAGATAGTCCAAAATTATAAACCTGCCTGTTGCGGTACGCGCGAATGCATGATATAGCCCGTCAGCATCTACGAAACTGCCTATGATAGAACCTGCCGCATTCACAAAATCGGCATACGTTGCTGTTGCCTCGGGTGCCTCAACGATTTCGTCTCCTGAGAAGCCACGGCGAACGCCATCAGCACCTATAAAATTACCTGTCAGTGCACCCGTCGAATCACTAAAACCGTATATCTCTGTTTCAACGGCACCGGGAAAATCGTATTGCCGCAACTCACCATCTTCTCCTAAGACGACACCGTGATGAAGTCCATCGCTATCCTCGTAGTATCCAGCAGCTACCCCATTATTACCGAGTGCATAGAAATACGTGTTCTGCGAGCCGGGGAAATCGTGGGTCGTAAAAATGCCATCAATCAGCGTAAAGCCGATCGTTTTTTCGCCATCAGCACTCCGCGTGTTTCCGGCGTACCCCTCAAAGTCGCTACTCGCCCCCAACGCTAAAAAGTCTACGCCCGGAACATCAATACTCTCATAAACATAGTTAAATTCAGGGGCTGGGAGATACGCTATATCTTCAAATCTTGCAGCAGTTTCCGCAGTGGGTTTGGCGATAAACCCGTGTCTACGTCCATCTGCCGAGTCGTAGTACCCGACGACAGAGCCGTCCTGATTGATATTCCAGCCCTCCGTGCTAACGCTGCCCGGAAACTCCAATTCAGATAATCCGTGCTGGGAGGTGCCGACATAGGAGCGCGGGTGGTCCCCCACCGCTTTGGCGCGAGTAACGATAATCCTTGTATCAGTGATCCCGTGCACAAAAGAGTATTCCAGATTGGATGGCTCCAGATAGGTATGAAAAACAAACGTGCCATTCGAGGTGCGCACATACGGATGATATAGCCCGTCAGCATCTATGTAACTTCCTGTGACAGAGCCTGACGCATTCACAAAATCAGCATACGTTGCTGTTGCCTCGGGAACCTCAATGGTTATGTCCCCTGAGAAGCCACGACGAACGCCATCAGCACCTATAAAACTACCCGTTAGGACACCCGACGCATCACTAAAACCGTATATCTCTGTTTCAACGGCACCGGGAAAATCGTATTGCCGCAACTCACCATCTTCTCCTAAGATGACACCGTGATAAAGCCCATCGCTATCCTCGTAGTGTCCCGCAGCTACGCCATTGTTACCAAACGCATAGAAATAGGTGTTCTGCGCGCCGGGAAAATCATACGTCGTAAAAACGCCATCAATGAGCGTAAAGCCGACCATTTTTTCACCATCGGGACTCGGGGTGTGTCCGGCGTAATCCTCAAAGTCGCTACTCGCCCCCAACGCTAAAAAGTCTACGCCCGGAACATCAATACTCTCATAAGTGTAGGTGAATCCAGGAGATGCGGGAGTTGGTTCATTATCGGTTTGTGCCTCGGTATTGCTTAGGAAAAAGAAATTGAGGCATAAGAATAACGTAAGCGTGTAACATAAAAAATTAGTTTTGATATGAGTATGCATAATAAAAACCTTATTTAAGGGAACTTAAGTTCCTATAATGAATTTTGGACATTTTAATGGAGTTTTTCAAACATTTCTGTTTTTTTACGTTTAAGGGGTGTCACAGTTACACCAATAGCATAACTGTGACACTTATATTGACGCTACTTTACAATAACGAGCCGCCGGGTCTGCTGGAAAGTTGGGGTCGTCAACTGGTAAAAATAGATACCACTCGCAACGCGTTCCCCGAGGGCATTGCGCCCATCCCAATACGCCGCGCGTCCCTGACTATTGTAAAAACCTGCAGATTGCAAACCGAGCGAAAGTGTGCGAACCAACCTACCCGTCGTATCGTAAATGGAGATCGATACAGGACTGTCTTCCGAGAGTTGATACGGAATCCATGTCTCTGGGTTAAACGGGTTCGGGTAGTTCTGCAATAGGAGATCCTGCGTCGGTTGACCGATGTCATCAAGCCTGACGGGTAAAACCGCATTCGCCAGATGCTCAGGGGTTACTTTGAAAGTGAGGGGTTGCGATTCAGCATTTCCATTCGGACCGATGACGCGCAACTCAATGACATCTCCGACTTGGACGACGCTCCGCCGCGTTAAGTCGGCGGTTGCCGCAGCGAAGTAATCGCCTTGCACTGTGGTCGTTATGATGTTGTTGGTTCTCAGGTTACGGACGATGACTTGGTAACCGTCAAATGCGGGTTTACCTTCCAAATTCCCACTCACAACGAATGCCCACGCTTCTTGGGGGGTCTCCGTGGATAGAGTAGGTGCGGCAGCAGCCTCTGTCGTTTCGGTGGGATCCGTCCACGGGGCACCAACGAATGCGAAGTTGCGGGTTTCTGGGACGTTGATGATATAGCCTTGTCCACCTTCAATCGGAAATCCGTCATTCGGTGCGCCGGGTGTCCATCCGATGAACCGCTGGTTTTCGGCATCAAGTCCGACGATGGTTGTCGCCCCTGCCATTGCGACAAGTGCCTTGGCATTCACCGGTGTTGCGGGTGCCAATGGCAGAGAAATCATGTTTAGACCTTTAGACAGCGTAACGGTGTAGAAGTTACCAAAATGCGTGCTCTCTGCCGCATCAACAGGTCGGGCAATGAATCCGTGTCTGCGTCCATCCGGTGAGTCATAGTGTCCGACGACAGAGCCGTCCTGATTGATATTCCACCCCTCCGTGCTAACGCTGCCCGGAACCTTCAATGCCTTTAGCCCGTGTTGGAGTGAACCGACAGCAGTGCGCGGGACATCACCGAACCTCTTGGCTCTGCCAACGAGCGTCCCTACATCGTTGATACTGTGCACAAAAAAGTATTCAAACTGTGCGGCTTGTGGAAGATCGAGAGATATAAACCTACCATTTTGACCACTCATGTATGGATGATATACCCCGTCAGCATCTACGTAACTTCCCACTATGCGGCCGTTGGCGTTCACGAAATGGGCATAAGTTTCCGATGCCTCGGGCACCTCAATGATTGCGTCTCCTGAGAAGCCACGACGAACCCCAGACGCATCTATAAAACCCCCCGTCAGGGCACCCGTCGCATCGGAGATACCGTATATCTCTGTTTCAACGGCATCCGGAAAATCGTATTGCCGCAACTCGCCATCTTCCAAAATTACACCGTGATATAGCCCGTCGCTATCTTGGTAGTGTCCGGCAGCTTGTCCATCATTACCCAGCGCATAGAAATGCGTCTTCTGCGAGTCGGGAAAATCGTAGGTCGTAAAAACACCATCAATCAGCGTAAAAGCAACTTCTTTTTCGCCATCGGCACTTTTCGTATAGCCAGCGTAATCCTCAAAGTCGCTACTCGCCGTCACCGCTAAAAACGCTACACCCGGGACATCAATACTCTCAAAGGTATAGTTGAAGGTAGTGGGTGTGGCAACGGGTTGATCCTCGACGGGTACCTCGGTGTCCATCACGGGTCTGGCAATGAACCCGTGTGTTCGGCCATCCGCGGATTTATAGTGTCCGACGATAGAACCGTCCTGATTAATATTGTACCCCTCGGTGCTAACACTGTCCGGAACCTCGAGTCTCTTCAGCCCGTCCTGGAATGTGCCGACGAGCGTGCCTGGGAGATCATCCACCCGTTTGGTTCGGGCGACGACAGTCCTTACATCGTTGATACCGTGCACAAAAAAGTATTCCAGATTTTCGGCTTGTGGAAGTTTGAGAGGGACAAACCTGCCATCCGGGGTGCGTATGTATGGATGATATACCCCGTCAGCATCTACGTAGCTGCCGACCATCCCGCCGCTTGAGTTCACGAAATCGGCATACGTCTCCGTCGCCCCGGGGAACTCAATGATTTCGTCGCCTGAGAAGCCACGGCGAACCCCTGAAGCATCTATAAAATTACCTGTCAGTGCCCCCGTTGCGTCACTAATCCCCCAGAGTTCCGTCTCAACAGCACCGGGAAAATCGTATTGCCGCAACTCGCCGTTTTCTAAGATGACCCCATGGTAAAGCCCCTCGCTGTCCTCGTAGTGTCCCGCAGCATTCCCATTATTACCGAGCGCAAAGAAATAGGTATTCTGTGATCCCGGGAAATCGTAGGTCGTAAAAACACCATCAATCAGCGTAAAGGCGACATCTTTTTCGCCATCGGCACTTTTCGTGTAACCTGCGTAATCTTCGAAGTCGCTACTCGCTGCCACCGCTAAGAACTCTACATCGGGAATGTCAATCGTTTCAAAGGTATAGTTGTCGCTGACGGATTCGACAAGTTGTGCAGGTGTGTTAATTAGGAAAAGGAAATTAAAACACATCAACACCGTGAACGTGTAAAACAAAAAGCTGGTTTTCATATGAGTGTACATAACAAAACCCCTCCTTAAAGTATAAATCTCAAAGATAAAAAACAGTATATCAGGCACCAGTCCCAAGCCATGCAGCGTTCGGTTTCTACCGATTGTCTGCTGGGTGTCGCGAGGCGGAGATCGCTCCTACCGGGATACGTGTGTTAGCAATGTAACACAAGGACAGGCTATCTTGGGACATTCAAAAACACTGTAAGAACGTTCAAAAACACTGTAAGAGAGTATGTAATATTTTATCAAAAAAGGCAAGAAAAATTTTAACGGGTCGGTGGATAAAGTTGGGTTTCACTGGACCTCTGCGGTCATCCACGCTCATTTGGCTCTGAAGCGTATTTAGATGCTGCGCTCACCTGTTCTCAGAGGCGTTCAACCCAACCTACGGGATCGAAAATTGTTTGGCGTATTACGTGTACTCCTACTTTACAATAACGAGCCGCCGGGTCTGCTGGAAAGTGGGGGTCGTCAACTGGTAGAAATAGATACCACTCGCAACACGTTCACCCAAAGCATTGCGCCCATCCCAATACGCCGCGCGTCCCTGGCTATTATAGAAGTCTGCGGATTGAAAACCGAGCGAAAGCGTGCGAACCAACCTACCCGTCGTATCGTAAATGGAGATCGATACCAGACTGTCTTCCGAAAGTTGATACGGAATCCATGTCTCTGGGTTAAACGGATTCGGATAGTTCTGCAACAAGAGATTCTGCGCCGGTTGACCGATACCATCAAGCCTGACGGGTAAAACCGCATTCGCCAGATGCTCAGGGGTTACTTTGAAAGTGAGGGTTTGCGATTCAGCGTTTCCGTTCGGACCAATGACGCGCAACTCAATTACATCTCCGACTTGGACGACGCTCCGCCGCGTTAAGTCGGCAGTTGCCGCAGCAAAGTAATCGCCTTGCAAGGGTGCGGTTATGATGTTGTTCGTTCTCAGGTTACGAACGATAACTTGGTAGCCGTCAAATGTGGATTTGCCTGCCAAGTGTCCGCTGACAACGAATGCCCAGGCTTCTTGGGTAACCCCCCTATCCCCCCTTATCAAGGGGGTAATAGCAGAGGGTGCTGCAGCTGCTTCCGTTATTTTTGGCATAGGATCTGTCCAAGGGGCCCCGACGAATGCGAAGTTGCGAGTTTGTGGGACATTGACGATATAACCCTGTCCACCCTCAATTGAGAAACCGTCATTGGGTGCACCCGGTGTCCATGCGATGAAACGCTGGTTTGCTGCATCAAGTCCGACGATGGTTGTCGCCCCTGTCATTGCAACAAGTGATTTCGCAGTCATCGGTTTCGAAGGTGCCAACGGCACGGACAGCATGTTCAACCCTTTAGACAGCGTAATGGTGTAAACGTTGCCGAAATGGTTGCTTTCTGTCTCGGTAGTGAGTCTGGCGATAAATCCGTGTCTGCGTCCATCTATTGAGTCATAGTGTCCGACGACAGAGCCATCTTGATTGATATTCCATCCCTCCGTGCTAACGGCACCCGGGACCCGCAATTCTTGTAGGTTGAGGGGACTGCCGACATAAGTGCGCGGGACATCACCCACCGCTTTCGCTCTGCCAACGACAGTCCTTGTCCTGTTGAGACCGTGCAGAAAAAAGTATTCCAGATTTAGTGCGTCTGGAAGATCAATAGATAGAAATCTGCCCACCGAGCTACGCATGTATGCATGATATATGCCGTCAGCGTCCACGTAGCTGCCCACGATATGACCTGTCCAGCTCACAAAATCGGCATAAGTTTCCGGTGCCTCTGGATACTCGACTATTGTGTCCCCTGAAAACCCACGGCGAATGCCAGAAACATCTATAAAACTACCCGTCAGTGCCCCCGTCGCATCACTATACCCGTATATCTCCGTTTCGACGGCACCCGGAAAATCGTATTGCCGCAACTCGCCATTCTCTAAGACGACTCCGTGGAACAGACCGTCACTATCCTCGTAGTGCCCGGCAGCTTCTCCATTATTACCGAACGCATAGAAATAGGTGTTCTGCGAACCGGGGAAGTCGTGGGTCGTAAAAACGCCATCGATGAGCGTAAAGCCGACGATCTTTTCGCCATCAGCACTCCGCGTGTTGCCTGCGTAATCTCCAAAGTCACTGCTCGCTGTCACCGCTAAAAAATCTACACCCGGAACATCAATACTCTCAAAAGTATAGTTGAGGTCAGGAGGTGGACGCACAGTGGTCTCCTGTGCGGGTCTGGCGATAAATCCGTGTGTACGTCCATCGACTGAGATATAGTGTCCAACGACAGAACTATCCTGATTGATATTCCAGCCCTCCGTGCTAACGGCACCCGGAACCCGAAATTCTTGTAGGCTGACAGGATTGCCGACAAAGGTAAGTGGAACCCCATCCACCGCTTTCGCTCTGCCAACGGCGACCAGTGCATCGTTGATACCGTGCAGAAAAAAGTATTCCTGATTTGGTATTTCAGGAATATCCAGAGTTGCGAAACTACCTCCAGGTCCACGCAGGTATGCATGATATGTACCTTCAGCATCTACGTAGCTACCCACGATATTTCCTAAGCTGCTCACAAAATCGGCATAAGTTTCCGTTGCCCCCGGGAACTCAATTATTGTCTCTCCTGAGAATCCACGGCGAACGCCGGACGCATCTGTAAAATTACCTGTCAGTATCCCAGTTGAATCACTATACCCATAGATCTCCGTTTCGACGGCACCCGGAAAATCGTATTGCCGCAACTCGCCATTCTCCAAGACGACCCCGTGGAAAAGACCGTCGCTATCCTCATAGTGCCCCGCAGCGAGTCCATTATTACCGAGTGCGTAGAAATAAGTGTTTTTCGAATCGGGGAAATCATGGGTCTCAAAAACACCATCAATGAGCGTAAAACCCACCATTTTTTCACCATCGGCACTTGGTGTATTGCCGGCGTAGTCCTCAAAGTCGCTACTTGCCGTCACCGCTAAGAAGTCTATTCCTGGAACATCGATCGTCTCAAAAGTATAGTTGGCATTAGCGGGTGCGACAGCAGGTTCATCCTCGACTTGTGCAGTGGTGTCCCTTAGGCAGAAGGCACCCAAGCATAAGAAGAAGATAAATGTATAAAACAGAAAACTGGTTTTAATATGAGTGTGCATAACGAAAACCTTTCTATAGACATGCCGCCCCGCTGGGGCTTGCTTGTTTTGTATTTAAAATTACGTGAGCTCGCCTTAAAAAAGCAGGTTAGGTTGAACGAAAAATCATGAGAAGATACGTCTGAGATGACCGCTTTCAAGTCCATTATAACACGCAAAACTCCAAAGCCCGAGTGAAATCCACCGCATTTTTGCAAAGACTGAACCCACGTAAGTATAGAACATTTTCCCAAAAAAGGCAAGGAAAATCTCATCCGTTTCCTTGATTTTCGTTCCACTACGGCGGTGTGAAAATCATTCATCCCAAGGGAGTGGTACACCTAACCGTTCGCTGACGGCACGTGCGGATTCCTGTTCCGCCTCTCCGTAACGGATACCTTCACGGCGATGCTGTTCTGTGCGTTCCACTTCAATTGCCCCGGGTAGAAGTGCCCTATCGGTTCCCGGCATCGGTTCGTATGTCTCACGCACATCCCGTACCATCCGATCGACTTCGGCGTGGAACACAGCAGATGGCACAACGGATTCAATATCTATGGCGAGGATCATCCCGCCCTGTGGAGGTTTCCATTTTGCGGTGTCTTCCGAGGGCGGCTGGGTGAAACCTGTGAGTCCCCCACCGAGCAGGTGTGCCACGGCGGTATAGCCGATGCTCTTGAAGAAAGCCGCTGGTATCATCGAAAGTAGGGCATCGAAATCGGGACCGCGTTGGTAATCCGCCATAATGCAGGTTGCGGCATCCAGCACAACGGGTGGCTCATCGTCAGCGGGGATAGCGAAGCAGATGGGTGGGTTACCGTAGTAACCAAGTTGCGGTTTCGGGGCTTGGTTTGCGGCATTGCCGTGGTTCCGGGATCCCTGCACCGAAAAACCGATGCATCCGGCTTCATTACACATACGTGCATAATGCCCCGCAGACCCGTAATGCCCAATATAACGCACCAATCCCATCCCGATGCCCACCGCTTTCGCTTTAGCGATGGCGTGTTCAGTGGCGCACACCATCGGAAGATAGCCGAGCGTGCCGTTGCCATCCAGCACGACGGCAGTCGGTGTCTCATGGATAACCCGGATATCCGGGTTCGGGTTGAGGTTTCCGTTTTCAAAGCCTGCACAATACCTATTCACAGTCTGTGTGCCGTGACTCCGGACACCCCGTAAGTCAGAGTTGACGAGCAAGCGGCTGATGAGTGCGGCGTGTTCGTGTGGAACGCCGGCTTTCTCAAAGCAAGCCGTAGAGAAGTTGAGAAGTCGTTCCTCATCTACTAAGACGAAAGCTTCTGGTGGTCTATTCATGATTGTTTCCTTCCTGCGTGAGGTTATTCGTCCCAAGGGAGTGGCACACCTAACCGTTGACTGACCCCGCGTGCGGATTCCTGTTCCATCTCACCGTACCGGATGCCGTCACGACGGTGTTGTTCCGTGCGCTCCGTTTCGATTGCCCCCGGTAGGAGTGCTCTGTCGGTTCCCGGCATCGGTTCATAGGTTTCACGAACATCATGCACCATGCGGTCGACTTCTGCGTGGAATACAGCAGATGGCACAACGGATTCGATGTCTATAGCGAGCACCATTCCGCCCATGCCGCCGCCACTCCATTTGGCGGTATCTTCCGGTGGGGGTTCAGTGAAACCGGTTAAGGCACCACCGAGTAGACTCGCGATGGCGGTGTATCCGATGCTCTTGAAGAAGGCAGCTGGAATGACTGAAAGCAGGGCATCGAAATCGGGACCGCGTTGGTAATCCGCCATGATACAGGTTGCGGCATCGAGCACAACCGGGGGTTCCTCGTCAGAGGGGATAGCGAAACAGATCGGCGGGTTGCCGTAGTAGCCGAGTTGCGGTTTCGGGTCTTGGTTTTCAGCGTTGCCTTGGTTCTGATACCCCTGCACTGAAAAACCGATACACCCGGCTTCGTTGCAAAGTCGTGCATAGTGCCCCGCAGACCCGTAGTGCCCAATGTAACGGACGAGCCCCATCCCGATGCCGACCTCTTTCGCTTTAGCAATGGCGTGTTCAGTGGCTCGCACCATCGGGAGATAGCCGAGTGTGCCATTTCCATCAAGCACAACAGCCGTTGGGGTTTCACGGATGACCCGAATATTCGGGTTGGGATTGAAACTCCCGTTTTCAAAACCGCCACAATATCCGTTAACGGTTCGAGTGCCGTGACTCCGGACACCCCGTAAATCGGAATTGACGAGCAAGCGGCTGATGAGTGCGGCGTGTTCGTGTGTAATACCAGCTTTTTCAAAACAAGCGGTAGAAAAGTTAAGCAAACGTTCTTCGTCCACGTGAACGAAGGCTTCTGGCGGTCTATTCATACCAATCTCCTATTTTTTGTCGTAGCACCAAGTGGTTTTGGGGCTTTCGGCTAAAGGGAAGGCTTCACATCTATTCCTTTCCCAAGGTCGGTTTGATTCCCCAGAGTAATACTGTGCCGTCGGTACTTCTGGTAGCGATCGTCTTTCCGTCAGGTGAATACACGATGGTAACGATGTCCGTATGTGCGGTGAAGGTAGCTTTGTGTTCGCCTGTTATCGCATCCCAGAGACGCAGCGTGCCATCTGTGCTTCCAGAAGCGATCGTCTTACCATCGGGTGAATACACGACAGCACTGACAGTCTTCGTATGTCCCCTGAGTGTGGTTTTATGGTCCCCTGTTATCGCATCCCACAATTGCACAATGTCGTCGCGATAGCCTCCACCAGAAACGAGGGTCTTTCCATCAGGTGAATAGGCTAATGACTCGACCCCACCTTTGTGTCCAGTGGAGATTGTTTTAAGTGCCTCACCTGTCACAGTATGCCACACCTGTATTTTACCGTTCCAACTTCCGGTAGCGATCGTTCTACCGTCGGGTGAATATGCTACGGAGAGGATATAATCGGGACCTTCATATATAATTTTTCGTCTCTTTGTCTGCGCGTGCCAGAGATACACCGTTCCTTTATGCTGTTTACGATATCCGCCGACGGCAGCAATGGTATTTCCATCAGGTGAATATGCCACCGAGGATATGTCGTATTCACGCCTTGCGTTGCCCGGTTTGAATGTGGCTTTGTGTTTGCCTGTCATCGCATTCCACAACCGAATTGTATTGTCAGACAGGTTCACAGCAGCAATCGTTTTCCCATCGGGGGCATACACCATGGAAGAAAGGTCGCCCTTCGTATGTTCGGTAAATGTAGCTTTGCGTTTCTTTGTCTTGGCATCCCACAATTGCAGTGCGTCGCTACGATAGTCCCCACTTGTAGCGATCGTCTTGCCATCAGGTGCATAAGCCATAGTGCTGATATGGGTATACCCTGTCAGGACGGCTCTGGTTTCACCCGTAACAGCATCCCATAATCGCACGGTGTTGCCTGTCCAATCGCCAGCGGTCGCGATCGTCTTACCGTCGGGTGAATAGACGACAGCCTCAACTGGGCGCGAATGTCCACCAAGCGTGACTTTGAGTCCTGGGTTCTGTGTATCCCATAAACGCACCTCACTATCCATACTTCCAGCAGCTACCGTATTTCCATCAGGTGAATACGCGACAGAACGAACAGGGGCATTCAACCATTGAAATAGGGCACTCGTCCACGTTGTATGTTTCAGGATGGGTTTGTGTTTTCCGGTAGTGGCATCCCACAACCGCACTGTGCCATCCGTACTTCCAGAAACGAGCGTCTTGCCATCGAGCGAATATGCCACGGAATTGACCTGCTTCGTATGTCCGGTCAGTGTTATTTTGTGGGCACCCGTTTGGGCGTCCCATACCTGCACAACGTTGTCTGTCCAACCGCCAGCCGTTGCTATCGTCTTCCCATCGGGCGCATACACAAAAGACTGAACGCTCCCTCTCCCGACCCTTTCGAGTGTTCCTTTGGATTTCCCTGTTGCCGTGTCCCACAAATAGACCGTGTGGTCCTGCTTCCTTGCCGTTGCGATCGTTTTTCCATCAGGCGCGTATACGATAGAGGCAACTTTCTGCGTCTGCGTGCTGACTGTGGTTCTTTTTTCTCCGGTCGTGACATCCCGCATCTGCACTATATTCCCCGAAATTGAAGGAAGTCTCGACGCTATGCTCCCTGTTATCACTGTCATCTCGTTGGTGCCCGCGCTGGCGATGGTGTTTCCATCGGGTGAATAGGCAAACGCGAAAGGAGAAACCCCGTCTGCGTACCTCAGCAGCCCTAATTCTTTACCGGTTTTTGGATCATAGAACCAGATACCGATAGAACTGGAAACCGCAAGCCGACTGCCATCCGGAGAGAAATGGATTTTGCCTAATGTTCCTTTACCGAGCCGCGCGATTGCGCCTTCAGGTAAACTGAATTGTGTGGAATCTTGAGCGATAGCCGAGAAACACCAGATGAATAGCGCCGGTATTGTACATCTCAGGAAGATAGAAATTCTCATATCAGAACATATTGGAGCAATCTGGGACCATTGCTGTTCGGATTAGAAGGGATCGATCTGCTTGTGAAACTGCTTTTTGCCATCCTTGATGGTGAAAATTACCGCACTTTTGCTTGGATGACGATTTTCGTCATAACTGGCAATTGTCGTTGCACCGATATAGTTCTCTGTGGCGGCGAGTTGCTGCCGGACTTCATCCGGATCAAGACTGCCTGCGCGCGCAACGGCTTCAAATAGCAATTTCACTGCGTCATAACTGACAGCGACCCCGCCAGTGGGTGTTGCGTCATAGGTAGCTTCGTAAGCCTCAACAAACGCACGGGCTGTCGGTTCGTCTGTGTCTGGTGAGAAATGCCCACTAAAGAAACTGCCTTCTATTTCTGCATTTTCGTCATCAAAGAGGAGCCCGCTGTCCCATGAATCTGCACCGAGGAAAATCGTGGGCGCACCGGTAGCGTTTTGCAATAGGAGTGCCCGTGCTTGTTGGGTTATCAACGCGATGTCTTGTGTAAAACCGGCTATGAATAGGGCATCAGGCATTGCAGCATGGATGTCTGTCAATAGCGATGTAAAGTCTGACGGAGCCCCTTCATAGAATTCGTTGGCAACAATTTCACCACCGAGTTGACTGAAATTGCGTGTAAAAAATTCGGCGATGCCTTCCGTATAGAGATCTCCGCTTCGCGTAATGACAGCGGCGGTCATCGTCCCGAGATCCGTTTTCGCGAACTGTGCCATGACAGCCCCTTGGAAACTATCCGTAAAGGATGCCATGAAAACGAGATTCCCAGCGTTCGTTACGTTCGGGTTGGTTGCGGTCGTGGTTACCATCGGGATTCCATAACGCTGTGCCACAGGTCCGACTTCAACGGCATGAGACGAACGGTTGGGTCCGATGAACGCGATGATTTCGTCTTCAACGATGAGGCGTTCAGCGATTTGAACGGAGACTTCCGGGATCGCCTCTTTATTGATATGCCCGATCAATTCGACCGGCATCCCAAGAAGTCCGCCTTGCTGGTTAATCTCTGTTACAGCCATCTCTGCGCCATTTGGATAGGTGACACGTTCGCCTGCAACGACGAAACCGATCTTAAGGGTTTTTTGTGCTTGTTCCGGTGTAACAATCTCCTGGATTCTGTTACATCCTACGTATACCATTAGCAATACGCTTAAACTGACGAAGACTAAGAATTTGTGCATGAGCGTCCATTCCTCATATAACGTGAGTTTGATAATAAAATAAGGTAGAAAGAGAACACCTTTGGTATATCCAAATTTTCACAACAGGAGATCTCTGATGCCTATTATACCATTTTTCTCTAAAATTGACGATTTTTTTCCTTAGGCATCTCCTTGTGAGGTGTGTATGGGTTTGTCCTAAGGATGCTGTATCAGTCTTTCTGTGTCAAGAAAACAATTATTTTATTTTGACGCTTTTTTTCAGAAAAATGTTATACTTTACAATACCTGAATGCGCGTAAGGCATTTTTTCCTATGGATTTCACCAGGAAGCAACTGAACTCCTTGTGAATTGTCCTAAGTAAAACAGACCCTTAAAACTACTCTTGAAGGGATGTGGTTAAGATTACAAGAGGAGAATTTTTAAAATACTACGATTCAGCAGTTTACTCAGCTAAGCTACGAGTCCCGAGATCGGGTCCCAACTTAAGTATGATAAATACTGCCCGCATTAATGACGCTGTTCCTTATGGGCAGAGCGTTTACGCTATTGCCCTAGATCTTTTAGTTGATAGGCGTGCTGCTAATGTGGTGCAGCATGAGGTATTCTGCCGTACTATAGATCAGACTCACAATTTTTCTGTGGCCGATGTGTGGCGTGGGAACTCGCGTTGGGAAGGCCTTCAAAACCTCACCTTAGCTGCCGCAGTTGATATTTTGTGTTTACCTGAAGAAAATAACCCACTATCGCGCCCATTGATTGGTGGCGCACAATTAATTGATGAGGTAAACAGTAAATGGTGGGGGATTTTAGCACTGACCTTCCGACTCAGAGGTTTGCTGGAATTTCAGGTAGGGTGTCTCACTGTTTTAAAAAAGCCTCTCCAAGAGATAGTGGAACGCCTTTCCAAGACGGAGCCTGAAATTCAATCTCTGTACCAGACAACCATCAGGGAAATAAAGAACGCTATTGACCAGTGGGCTCAAACCGAGATTTCAGCAGCAAATCAACGTTTCACTGAAGTCGAGGAAATCAAAAACCATTACAATTACGGGAGGACATTATGAGGATCGGTGTCGTTTACTCTGGCGAACAGATACAACCGTGGCTATTTCGTGCCTTGTACCCTGTTCAATTGCGTGTAAACTGCATTGCAAGTTCCAGTGTCATTCCCGAAAACCGTGTCCGTGTTGAAGAGTTCGCATCATTCTTCGATTGTGATTTCTTTGAGAGCCCTGAAGAAATGTTCACCACAACGAAGTTGAAGTTAGATGGCGTTATCATTGTCTCAGACGAGATGGCAAGCGTGCCGCGTGCCCAACTCATTGAATCAGCGCTTGCTGCGGGTATCAATGTCTTGTCCCCGACCCCTCCTGGCTCTTTAGAAGAGGGACTCCACCTTGCTGCCGCATCTGAAAAATACAAACGGCTCGTTATGACAGGAACAAGGTTTATATTTGGCAGGTGTATTCAGGACATCTTACGTATTGTCAGTGATTCGGGGTTCGGCATTATTCAGGACATGCGGTTCTTGCTCGGAATCGGACGTGTGCCGTATTTAAAAGACTTGTTGAAGTTTGGAGACTCGCATTTCCAGATTGTTTTTGAGATAGTCCGCCGGCTCTTTGTAGAATATACGGTGCTGCCTGAAGAAGTGACCGTAATGGCTTCCAGAAATGGGGCCCCGAACCTCGCGTGCACTATCAGATTTCCGCAAGGTGCACTTTGTACTTTCTGCCAAACCTCTAATCGTCAATGGGGAAACGATTCCTATCATAAAATTGAAATTACTGGCGGTGCCTCTTACATTTGGAGCGACCTGCAGACTTGGAAATGCTTCTCTACGGAGAATACTTTCAGGATGGGCGGCGGAGATGAGGAAATTTCGGCGAATGTCCAAGGCTCTTCCGGCCAACTGAACGAGTTCTGTTTAGCTATTGAAGGCAAACGCGAACCTTCTGCGGGCACGCTCTGGAGGACTTTGCCCGCACTGTGGTTCCGAGAAAGATTACAAGACTGTATTGAACAGGGACAAACGAGTCTAAAACTGAGCGAGATTCGCGCTAACGCAGATGCCGAGATTCAACGCTTGACCTCTCAGTTCGATGTTGATCCACAGAAGGGAGAATCCCGGCGTGAGAAGGCACTGCTCTTAGGTAAACGCGGCGATTTCTCCGTAGCACTTGCCGAGTACCAACAAACCTTGTGAATTCGCCCAGCGACCTAACAGGCAAGAGATTTCTGCAACCAATGTTTACAAAGGCGATTTTTCATCAAAAAGCAAGGAAACAAAATGAATGAGAAAACTGCGACTCAGATACAGAACGTTACCAGAAATATTATCGGTGAATCGGTGCAGATGCAAGCAATCTTTCGATCTGTAAATTTAGTCGCACCTACGGAAGCAACTGTCCTCATTACGGGTGAAACAGGGGTTGGTAAAGAAGTCATCGCGCAAGCCATTCATGACAATAGTCCCCGTAAAAATGAGCCCTTCAAAATAATCAACTGTGGAACATTTTCGCCAGAACTCATTCAAAGCGAACTCTTTGGACATGAAGAAGGGGCTTTTACCACTGCTATTCGAAAGCATCGCGGTATATTTGAACAAGCAAACGGCGGAACCTTGTTCTTAGATGAAGTCAGCGAGATGTCGTCTGAAGCCCAAGTGAAATTTCTGCGTGTGCTCGAACAGCAAGAGTTTTCACCCGTCGGTGGAGAAGAAATAATCAAAGTGAATGTCCGAGTGGTCGCGGCGACAAACATCAACCTTAAAACGGCAGTGAATAGAAAAATATTTAGAGAAGATCTCTACTATCGACTGAACCTTTTTCGTATTCAGATTCCGCCGCTCCGTAATAGACGTTCGGATATCGCGCCCTTGGCGTTTGATTTTGTCTCCCGATTAAGCGAAAATTATAATAAATCAATCACCAGTATAGCCCCGGAGGCGGTTAAATATCTTCAAAATGTTAATTGGTACGGTAATGTTCGAGAACTTAGAAACGTCATAGAAACCGCGCTGATCTTTGCAGAAGGCGAAGAATTGGAAAAAGAGGACATCGAAATAGCAGTAAAAAATCTAAATGAATCTGACGAAAACTCAGATACGCACTCAGCAGCACTTAGAGATTCATTCTCTGGCGAAGTAGAACCTTCGCAGGAACCTAATGGGGACTCGCACCTAACACCTGAAGATGTCAGGAGTAGGTTATGGGAACTCGTCAAGTCCGGAACAATGTCCGAAATAACCTCTTATATTACCCTTATGCGGTATGAGACAGAAATTCCTCACAGCTCTAAACGGGACATTGCCAAACGTCTCCAAATATCTGTGCCGACCTTGGATAAGTATCGGACATTGGTTGAGGAAAACACCTAAAAAAGTCGATGCCCTTCCCCGAAAACTGACCATCTGTCTTTCCCCTACTTATCAATTTTGTAGAACCCTCCGAATTCACATACCCCTTGATCAATACGGTAACCTAAGAACCCCATTTCTTCTGAATAGGTACTAATTTTGGCAAAACCAAAATTTTTTGTGAAGACAAAAAAATTGGCAAACATCACAAAAATTTTTGCGTTCTCACACCATTTGGCAAAAGAGAAGACCCGTTGAAGTTGGAATGCCATATAGGCGTGGAAACCTTGATTTTACACGTCTCCATGGTAGGTCGGATGCCAGAATACCACAGAATGGGTCAAGCATTTAGGAGTCGGCACAGTTTTTGCTATGTATATCAGCGTCATAGTCGTGCCGCCTATTAGGATGGCAACAACGCGTTCGGTCAACCCGTTGCAAATGGAATAAAGTTTTTGAATGGACTTGACATTTAGGGGCATATATTGTATACTAAACGCGTTTGGTGCTGGAAGACACCGATACTGCGAATATCAGTGTCTTCCGCGAGTAGCACCATGGAGGTGGTTTTATGGTATTACCTCAACGTGATTTACGTCGACAGCCAAATATTGGCTATCTTTGCGTTGATGTGGCAACCATCGCCACCTCACCGCCTTTAATTTTAATGATTTCTTGGCGAAAAGTCAAGGATATTAAAAAAACAGAAATTCAAGTGCATGAAAATCATCCCGATGGCCCGTTACCATCGGAAAATTAATCAAAAGGAGTCGTATAAAAATGTTAGTTACACATCGAAAAATTACCTTAGGCGATTTTACAGCAACGCGGAAGATGTTGATACAAACTATAAATAGCAGAACCGGGGTCAGTAGGGTGTCTGGGTAGTGAAACGATTTCTCATTTTTCCAAACCTCTACTGATGCCGGACCGCTGATCCCCAGCAAAAAGGGAGTTTCTTATGAAAACGTTAGTTGCCCATCGACAGTTCTTTACGTTGATCCTAACCCTTCTGCTCACACCCTTCGTTCTTGTGGGATGCGGAGAGATTGAAGAAGAAAATAACCAACCCGCGATTGCGGTAATCCCTGATCAGACGCTTGGTGTGGGAGACACTTTGAGCATGGCGGTGCACATCACCGATGCAGATTCAGATGACACACATACGATTCGGGCAGTCTCTAACGATGCGAGTGTGGCCACTGCTACAGTGATTGGTAGGATCCTGAGTATCTGGGGTATAGGAGACGGAGTGGCAACAATCATCATTGATGCGACAGACGACAGTAGACAGGAGAACGCAGCGGCAACACCGGTGTTGTTTCGGGTGACTGTAAAGAAAAATAATCAACCGGTGATTGCGGCGATATCTGATCAGACCCTTGATGTGGATGACAGGAGAACGGTAGTCGTCAACATAACCGATGCCGATCTTTGGGACACACATATCATCGGCGCGTCTTCTGATGACACGGCTATCGCTACTGTAGCAGTGAATGGCATTACCTTGACCATTACAGGTAGAGAGGGTGGAGTGGCAACAATCACCGTTGATGCGACAGACGACAGTAGACAGGAGAACGCAGCGGCAACGCCTATAACTTTTCGGGTCTCTGTCGGTTGCCAGATCCTTCCTTTAGATGAAGATTATGAAGGGACACCTATTGTATTTGGGGCGGGTAATCGTGGATGTGTTTTGTTATCAGATGGAAATCTCGTTGCAGTTGCTTGCTTCTGGGATAAATTCATGGTAGCAGGTGGGTCGGTTCTAACATCCAGGTGGGCCCCTGTTAAATTCGCTGGAGGCGATCTTATTAACGAACGTTTCGCGTTAATTCCAGATGGTAAATTATCAGAATTTGAGGTAGGTAAGCCCAGGTCAGGTACTATTAAAGTACTGAATAATGGATTTCGTTTTGTAGTCGATGTTCCTAAACAAGACTTTGAAACGATCGCAGGAGATCTTGAGATCAGAGATTATTTTTTAGATGTTGATGGCGTTTGTGAAGTGAGACCCCGTCTGAATAGAGATTTAGTGGAAGTACTCACAGGGCTTGTGGAAGATATGATCTTTATCATGAGAAACAATTGACAAGTTATAAGTAAACTTAACAGAAATTGAGGTTTCGTTAACTTCAAATTGAATCACGAGTGTCCGAACCTGTTTCGGATATATCCAAGGGTCTTCAAAACCAAGTAAATGGCAAACGCGTTGGGTAAACCCGTAGCGGACAGGATCTATTTCTATACGCTCACCGCAGGCAATTTTACAGCAACGCGGAAGATGCCAATACGGAAATAGACTTTTATATGTTTTGGATCAGGCAAAAGCTTCAGCATTTGCTTGATACCCTTCTAAAAAGGAGTTCTACTTATGTTTAGAAACAACGAATTGACGCAAAAACATCTCGTATTGATTTTAGTGGGTTTCTTGATGGGTTTTTCAATAACTGTTTTGATCGGGTGTGGTGCGGACGATGAATCGCCGGAGCCTGTTGAGGTTGAAACGCAACCTATCCCAACCCCAACAACCGAGGTTGATAACACGCCAGAGCCACCGCCTCAACCCGCAGAACAGGGGGTATGTCAAGTCGGTGATATTCTCCGCCCCGGCGACAGTTGTAAGTACCCTGGTACCGATAGCGAGTTGACTATTCTTGATAACGGCAGCGGTCGTTTCTTGTTCTTTACTGCCGGCCAAAGCCTGAATATTAAAAATACAACTATCAACGGTAAACGGTATACCCTTGTTGCCAGTAAACGCAATGATGGTTCATGGGAAATAGAGGAAATTGGAGATTAACCTTAAGGAATATGGTTTTGGTGTGTCCTGCTAAATCACATCGCAAATCAGTCTGAGTTGCCGATTACACCCGGCACTCACAATCAATCAACGGAGGTCTCTCATAAAATGTTAGTTCAAAAATGCTTCAAATTGATTCTCACCCTTCTTCTCACATCGTTTGTTCTTGTAGGGTGCGGGGAAAATAATAATCAGCCCGTCATTGAAAGGCTACCTAATCAAACGCTTGAGTTGGGGGATACGGTGGAGGTGAAAGCGCATATCACCGATGCAGATTTTAATGAAATCACTGTCGATGCAACTTCTAATAATACTAATGTAGCAAAAGTTTCTACAGGTGGTACTCGGAGTGAAGGCAGTACTTCTGAAGGCACGGAAGTTGAGAAAACTCTTATCATCAAGGCAGTCGGACCTGGAGTGGCAACTATCACTATCTCTGCCACAGATGACAGCCGCCAAGACAATGCCGAGGCGGTCCCGGTGTTGTTTACGGTTACCGTCAATAAGCCACCCCCTCCACCCCCTAGTGAGATTTGTAGGGTGGGTATGATTATCAAAAAAGGGGGAAGTTGTACGCATCCTGGCACCGGCGAAAGATTTTCTGTTGACGCAAGTGGAAGCGGACGCTTCTTATTCATCACTGCTGGGACAGGGATAAGTCTGAGGGCTGCAAATATAACCTTTGTTGCCAGCAAACGCGCTGATGGCTCTTGGGAAATAGAGGATGTTGGAGATTAGTTTGACGTTATCAAGGCAGGTATCGGATCTCTAATTCATGCCGTTATTACACAACTTTGGGCAGATTGTGTTTATAGTCGATTGCGGTGTATCTCGGTTTAGAGGGTTTCCCTTGAGTTCCCGCATCATTCTTTAGCCGAAACTCTCAACTATCTAAATTTGGGTTAAAATTTTAAGAGGATGTCAATGACGATGGCGTAGCGGATGTGCAAGACTTGGTGTCCATTGCACGGCAATAATGCGTCAGACATCACTTTACCGATAGGGGATTGCTCACTGACAGGGATAGGTTAGAATTTTACCACAAAATTGTATTGAAAAGGAGTTGCAAATGAAAATATTAGTGATGTGTCGAGAAATTGCTGTATCTATTCTCATGCTGACAGTGTTACTCTGTGGGTTGTCAGGTGTCAGTTACGGACAGCAGGCTGTAACAGGTACATTGACAGAGTGCTCAGGCGAACAACGATTTGGGAGTATCGTTGATGTAACAATACGAGGGACTGTCACTGCCAACAGAAGTGTGAGGAGTTTATGGCTTAAAGGAACTGCTAACGGCAGTTTCGTTGGGATGGATTCTTTGGGATCTCTTTCAGCGGGTCAATCCGAGAATTTTTCAATTACTGGCATTATTTCTACCAATGCCAACACCCTGCATTGCAATGTTGAAATGGAATGGCTTGAGGTAAGACAGCCAGATCCGCCCACACCGACTCCAACGCCTGCCCCGCAGCCACCGAGTGTCCCACAGCCGGGTGGAACGACCTACAGCGTTGGTCAAGTCATTCTGACCCTTCCAACTGGGTTCTGGACTCCAGATCTTACCTCTGGGGGTTCGTTTGCTTTGAGCGCAGGAAGCGTCACGATTGACTTAAGGAATGGTGGGCTCATAAGAGAGACTGGCATCACATACACTTGCGTCGCTGCCGGGGGGTGTACGATTGTAGATAGACGCGTCACGAGAGGAACAATTCAGGCGACGGGTGGTGCCCCCTCACCACAACCGACACCACAGCCGACACCGCAGCCGACACCGACCCCGCAGGGTGCCCTCCGGATTGTGACCGATTTCACGGGCGCGTCTGGGGCGCAGAAGCCTATTACAATCACTGCTACCGACGCGGACGGCGATCCAGTCCCAAATGTAAGGGTCACCTTGAGCGTTACAAACGGCGGTGGGACTGTCTCACCTTCAACCGTCACGACGAACTCTAATGGCACTGCCACAAGCACCCTGACACGCGGCAACACGCCGGGGAATAACTATTTCGTCTCCGCCAGAGCCAGTGGCTATCGGGAAGCATCAAGCCGCATCTTGATCGTCAAAGCTACCCCGCCCCCCGACTTAGTGGTTGATTCCACTCAAGTCAGTAAGGCCACGTTAACCCCTGGCGAAAATTTCAAATTCTCTGTCACCGTTAGAAACAAAGGGGACGGGCCATCAACCGCTACAACGTTGCGGTATTATCGTTCCGATCATACGCGCAATACAGAAATCGGCACGGCCGACGTGCGGGCACTTGCCGGCAATGGCACCAGCGATGCAAGCCTCCAACTCACCGCACCAACTGCACCCGGCACCTACTCTTACTACGCGTGTGTCAGTAGTGTCACCCGTGAGAGCAACACGGATAACAATTGCAGTCCCCCTGTCAGGATCACAGTGCAATCGCCTCCAAAAGAACTCGTGATTTCCTCTGGGAATAACCAGCGCGGAACCCCCAACAATGAACTCGCAGCCCCGCTCGTCGTGCGAGTACTGGATAAGGACAACAACGGTCTCGCAAATGTGAGTGTTACCTTCCGTGTTACGTCAGGACAGGGAAGACTGTCGTCTCGCGGCAACCGACGCGCTGTGAATGTCTCTACCAATTCACGAGGCTTTGCGGAGGTGCCCTTTACCCCCACGACTGCTGGAACCCTCACGATTGAGGCGAGTGTCACTGCCCTCGATCCTGTTATCTTTACTGTGAACGCCGGACCACCCCCAGCGACACTCGTCAAAGTGTCAGGCGACACCCAACAGGGCAAACCCATCAAACCCCTCGCCGAACCCTTCGTCGTGGAAGTACAGGATGCAGATGGCGATCCTATTGCCGGTATTACGGTGACATTCTCCGTAATTGCTGGCGGTGGGAAACTCTCCGCGACAACCGTCATAACCGGTACAAACGGCCGTGCCCAAACCCGACTCACACTCGGCAGTCAACGCGCTGTGAACAAGGTCTCTGCCAAGGTCTCCGGGGTTGACGCGCCGGTCACGTTCAGCACCAGCATAGAAGCGACTGTGCTTATCCCTACAGACCAGAGACCGCCGATGTATTGGGTAGATGTGAAAGCCGGTACGCTCCACCGTCTCGTGGGTGCGAAAGTGGAAAACCTCCTGCCAAGCGTCCAAAATGCAACCAGTCTCGCCGTGGATGCAGCAGGCGGTAAACTCTATTGGACAGAGAAGACGAGTCAAATTGCCGGCAAGATCCGTGCCGCGAACCTTGATGGCACAAACGCTGTGTTGGTCAAAAACTTAACAAGTGTCCCGTTCAATCTTGCCCTTGATCCCGCGGCTGGCAAGTTATATCTAACGAACTCGTGGGGGAAAGTGCAGCGACTCAATGTGGATGGCACTCGCTTTGAACCCAACCTCATTACGGGATTGAAGGGACTAAAGGATATGGCTGTGGATGTAACTGGTGGCAAATTCTACTGGATCGAGCAGACAGGCGACAGGACGGGGAGAATCCGCGCCGCGAACCTTGACGGCACGCAGGTTGCGTTGGTGAAAAAAATCACAAGCGTTCCCTATAGCCTTGCAGTTGACGCTTCAAACAGCAAGTTATATCTAACGAACTCGTGGGGGAAAGTGCAGCGACTCAATGTGGATGGCACTCGCTTTGAACCCAACCTCATTACGGGGTTAGACGCGTCGACAAGTCTCGCCGTGGATGCGGCAGGACGCAAAGTGTATTGGGCGGAGCAAGGCACCCTCCGACGTGCTAACCTTGATGGTAAGGAGATCCAAAATGTTGTCACAGACTTGGGGACACCAGACGCGCTTGCCTTAGGCGTTGCACCCGTCGCGGGGCCCCCTGCTGCCCCCTCTGCAACGCATAGCGTGTCTCTCAGCGAGACAGTTCTTTTGGCGAACTATCCGAACCCATTCAACCCTGAAACATGGATACCGTATCAGTTGTCTAAACCTACCGAGGTGACGCTGACGATTTACGGTATAGATGGACACGTCGTCCGTCAGTTAGCACTCGGACATCAACCTGCAGGGGTCTATCAGAACCGGAGTCGTGCGGCGTATTGGGATGGTAAAAATGCGTTAGGTGAACCTGTCGCAAGCGGTGTCTATTTCTACACACTCACCACAGGCGACTTCTCCGCCACGCGCAAGATGTTAATACGCAAGTAAAGTGTGTCAGAGAAACAGGGAAGGATGGCAGTTTGTCGTCTTCCATCCTTCCATTCAACACTCCAATGGCACGTCGCAATCGGAAAATTAATCAAAAGGAGTTTACTTTGAAAAATCTAATTTTAAATCGAAAAAGTCTGCTACTTATCTTCGTTATATTTGTAATGGGTCCCTTGGGGACGGAACTGTATGCTGCAGATTGTAAAGCTGGAGATACCCTGTCCCCAGGTCAAAGTTGCACTTACCCTGGCACGAATATTAGATTTTCTGTTAACAATGACGGATCTGCACAAATGAGCAATCCCCCTGCAGGATTGCCCTTTTTTCTCAAGTTCCTGTTTGGAGCAAGATTGAACGATTCAGTCAATTTCGACGCAACCATCAATGGCAAGGCTTATAAATTTACTGCGAAGGAGCTCGGTAATGAAATCTGGGGAATAGAGGCAGTGGGAAGAAGTCGTGGACAGCCTGTTCTACCGCCAACCGAGCCCGCACTGCCTCCGGATTTGATCATCCAATGGATCCAGCTTAATAAAGTCATCTTATCCCCTGGTGAACGTTTCACGATCTCTGCCACCGTCAGAAACCGTGGAGAGGGGCATGCCTCCAGTACAACGCTCCGGTATTACCGATCCACCAATGTTAATAGTTCTGCAACTTATATGGAAGTCGGTACCGATAGCGTCAGTGCCCTCGGGGCGAATCGCACAGCGGATGAGAGTATAAGCCTCACTGCCCCGACTTCGCCTGGCATGTACTCTTACGGTGTTTGTGTAGATAGCGTCACAAATGAAAGCAACACTGATAACAACTGCTCTATGACCGTAACAGTCTTTGTTGGCGATGATGTGGGGCCGCCAATAGAGGGGCCCTGGCTCTGGATGATCGCACCGACAGGAAATCCGGGAGGTAAAGCCGCGGCAACTTTGAGGAGAGATTACCTTTCAGCCGCCAGCAATGGTGCCGTGACAGAGAAGCAGATTGCGACCCACGGTGCAACTGCCGGAGACAGGGTTGGAGATAAAGTATGGACTCTGGGTAAAATCGCCCCAACAGAGTATAATAACATCGGTCAACTGGTAAACGCTCTCGGATTAGGAAGGGGTGATATAAACCACCATGTTGCTTACGGTTTGATAGCTTTGGATTCACCTCGGGAACAGAAAACGCAGATGTATGTCGGGAGTGATGATGCCGTTAAGGTCTGGCTTAACGGAACGTTGGTTCACAATAATCCTGTTGATCGGTTTGCGTTTGGCTACCAAGAATCTTTTCCTGTCACCCTGAAAAATGGCGAGAATATTTTATTGGTAGCTATCTATGAAAGAGGTGGATATTGGAGCGGATTCTTCGGTTTTGAAAAAGACCTTGAATATAGTATGCTGCCCTCTCAAGCAATAGCCAGCAGCGGTCCAGCACCGGATCTCGTCTTTGAGAGGGTTCGGGCGGTTCCTGCTACCGTTGCTCCGGGCGAGAAGTTCAGACTCTATGCGACCCTGAAGAACCAAGGAACGGCAGCATCCGCTGCGACAAAGGTTCGCTATTACCGCTCTACGGATAGGGTCATCTCGAAACAGGATACACAACTCAGTAGTGCCAACAGAAACCCGCTCGCGCCCAATGCCACGCTTCGCCGCTACCTCACTACCACAGCACCGACCACCCCCGGCACCTACTATTATGGGGTCTGTGTAGATAGTATCACAGGTGAGAGTGATACCGATAACAATTGTGCTGCGGTTGTCCGTGTTACCGTTACCGCACCGCCGGTTGTTGCCGAGGATGTCAACGAAGATGGCACTGTGGATGTCCAAGATTTAGTAGTTGTCGCCCAACGCTATGGTCAGACAGGCACCACTCCCGCGGATGTCAACGGTGATGGTGTTGTCAACGTAGACGATCTGATCTTAGTCGCTGGGGTCTTGGATGCGGACGCTGCGTCGGCACCGTCTCTACATTCTGATGCTTTGGAGGGATTGACTGTTGCGGATGTCAAGGTATGGTTATCTCAGGCACGGCAGCGCAACATGACGGATCCAAGCGTGCGAAGGGGCATTCAGTTTTTAGAAGGTCTTCTCGCCTCCATGGTTCCGAAAGAGACGGCACTCTTGGCAAACTATCCGAACCCGTTCAACCCTGAAACATGGATACCGTATCAGTTGTCTAAACCTACCGAGGTGACGCTGACGATTTACGGTATAGATGGACACATCGTCCGACAGTTAGCACTCGGACATCAACCCGCCGGTGACTATCAGGATCGGAGCCGCGCTGCGTATTGGGATGGTAGAAATGCGTTAGGTGAACCTGTCGCAAGCGGTGTCTATTTCTACACACTCACCGCAGGCGATTTTTCTGCCACGCGCAAGATGTTAATACGCAAGTAAAGTGTGTCAGAGAAACAGGGAAGGATGGTAGCTTGTTGTCTTCCATCCTTCCATTCAACAATCCTATAGCATGTCGCAATCATAAAATTAATCAAGTGGATGAAATATTTAATCGTGCGGCAAAACTACGCGCCGGTCTTGAATTTCGGCGAGATACCTTTGCGATAAATGAGGAGCAAACCATTTTGGTCGGCCATACTCCTGAAGGGAGCAGACTTGTATTAGTCGGGTGAACCAGATTTGAGGCAGGGGGTAGTGTTAAATTAGGCTGGCTTACCTTTGTAAAACGTGGGAATGTACGAGTTCTGACGCATTATGATCCTTAATCCTTTAACCTAAAGGTATTTTGATTATAGTAAAACCCAAAAATAAGTGAACATTCGTAGCACAAACTTTCCAGTTTGTGCAGGAGTGGCACGCAAACTAAAAGTTTGCGCTACAATCGGGGTGCCCAAGTAATTATTGACTTTACTATAAAAGGTAGATGTGCAGTTAATTTCAAATTGATGGGAGTTTTTTATGCCAAACGCGATAATGAATCACAAACACATTGTATCAATTTTGTCAGCTCTTCTGTTGGTATTCGGCGTGCAAAGCATCGGTCAGGGTCAGACCCTAAGCGCATCGTCCGCACACCCTTTGACAGAAACGACGCTGGATGGGAGCAAAGTGACGCTATCACTGGACGAAGCCGTTTACGAACGGTGGTTAAACCGGAAACATGCGAATGCCTTCAAGGTATCTGGTATCGCAGGTGTCGCTTTTAAATCAACCTTCGATAGTTTTGACCCGTTCTTTGATCTCAAGCGCGTGAACAACGCAGCGGTAACGGTTGAACTTGATTTTGCTGGCAATATGGATACTGATGCCACCCTCACGTTTACCGTGGGACCCGGGGTCATAGCAAATTACAACGGGCCTGCGTTGACTGCTAAGGTGCCGGTCACCGCACAAGCGGCAAATGCGGTTGAGGTGCCAGAGGTACCGACAGAACGAGAGGTACCCGAAATCCCAGAGGTACCCGAAATCCCAGAGGTACCCGAAATCCCAAGGATAGGACGAGCATCAGACACCCGGGATCGGGATCCAGACGAAGAACAAACGCCGGCTCCAGCGGTAGATCAGACAACGGAGACGCAGGAGCAGCTGCTGCGAGGCCCTTGGCTCTGGATGGTTGTTCCAACGAATGCTGTAGACAGCAAAGCGGTTGATTCCCTCGCTGCTGCAAGTAACGGCGGCGTTACGGAAACACAGGTTGCCCGGAACGGTGTAAGCGAAGGCGATGCCGTAGGCGGATTGCAATGGACACGCGCTAAAATAGGGCTGTCAAACGAATGCCGTGAATACGATGTAGAGCGTAAGCAGACCATCCTACCACTGGCAGGCATAACCCTAGGCATTCTGTCAGACGTGTCTGTTGACACGTGTATTAATCCGACCGTCTGTTGGTCGGATAACCTCAACAGCGTCGTTAGTGACCTGGGTATGGGAACAGGGGTTCGGACAAAAGGGCATACCGCGTATGCCTTGATCAACCTGGTGTCGCCCCGTGATCAAAGTACCACGATGTGGGTGGAGAGTGGTGACACGATCATGGCTTGGCTCAATGGACGGATAATTCATAGAGATGGTGCGGAGCGCCACAACTGTCGAAAGATTGATGTTCCGCTGGCTTGCGATCCAAATGTATGTGTGTCCGATCCCACGCACCGCGAATCCTTTGGAGATACTGCACCGATCACCCTCAAATCTGGCAACAATCTACTCTTGCTGAAAGTTAGACAGGATGGCGTGTATTGGGACCTGAGAGTGGGAGTGAATGGCGACTTTACGCCATTGATCCCCGGCACCGAAATGCCTGCGACGGTGTCGCCTCCTGCGACTGTGGCTGCTACGGCGACGCAAGAAACACCCGTCACCACTACGACCGTCAGTATCTCGCCCTCTCCCGTACAGTCCCCCGCTATCGGAGGGCAATTAACACTCGCTCTGGATATTGCGGGTGGAAAGAACGTAGCAGGTTATCAGGCAACCGTGCAGTTTGATACGACTGCCCTTCGCTATGTCTCAAGTGCGAATGCTAATTATCTGCCTGCAGGTGCGTTTTTTGTGCCCCCCGTTGTAGAGCGAAATCGCGTAAAACTTGCGGCAACTTCGCTTGCTGGAGAAAGCAATGGAGCGGGGACCCTCGCCACACTCACTTTTGAGGTGATTGCGGTGAAGGCATCTACTTTGACTTTATCTGATGTGCTATTTACCGACGGTGCAGGAGTGACTGCCGTGCCACAAGTTGAAAACGCAGAGATAACGGAACGACCTACATCCAACAAACTCAAAGGCGATGTGAACGCGGACGGAACTGTTAACATCGCCGATTTGGTGTTGGTCGCCTCAAATCTCGGTGAAATAGGACAGAATACTGCAGATGTCAATGGTGATGGTGTGGTCAACATTGCGGATCTCGTCCTTGTTGCGGGTGCGCTTGGGACGACTGCCGCCGCCCCGTCTCTGCTGCATCCTGACGCCTTAGAACCTCTCACTTCCACAGACGTGCACCTGTGGTTATCTCAAGCACAGCACTTGCCCCTAACAGATGCAACATCGCGAAGAGGCATTCTCTTTTTGGAGCAACTCCTGACAGCATTAATACCAAACGAGACAGCACTCTTGGCGAACTACCCAAATCCATTTAACCCAGAGACGTGGATACCGTATCAGTTGTCTAAACCTACCGAGGTGGTGCTGACGATTTACGGTATAGATGGACACATCGTCCGACAGTTAGCACTCGGACATCAACCCGCCGGTGACTATCAGGATCGGAGCCGTGCGGCGTATTGGGATGGTAGAAATGCGTTAGGTGAACCCGTCGCAAGCGGTGTCTATTTCTACACGCTCACCGCAGGCGACTTTTCTGCCACGCGCAGGATGCTGATCCTGAAATAGCACGTATCAGAGAGACATGGAAGGTTGGAAAAACAGCGAAAAAAATGCGGTGTCCCGGAAGGCCACCGCATTTTTTGTCATATCCAACGTATGTGATGTATCTGAACCGTGGCGTGTTCGGTGCCGAGGCGTGCCTCGACTTCCATTTAAGGATCAATCTGCTTATAGAACTGCTTTTCTCCATTTGTGATGGTAAAAATGACCGCACTTTTCGTGGGGTGCTGGTTTGCGTCATAACCTGCAATGTCAGTCGCGCCGATGTAATCTTTCGTTGCTGCTAATTGCTCCCGGATCGCCTCACCCTCAAAACTACCCGCCCTTTCAATGGCTGTTAGCATAACTTTTGTTGCATCATAACTCACTGCGTGACCACCGAGTGGTGACTCTCCGTAAGCCGCTTGATACGCTTCCACAAACGCTTTCCCGCTCGGTTTGTCGGTTGCCGCGGAAAAATGCCCGCTGAAGAAACTGCCTTCAATTTCGGCATCCGCATTATCTAATAGAATCGGATTGTCCCATGTATCTGTCCCCAACAGGCGTGTCGGCTCACCCGCGGCGTTCAGCAGTGGGAGGGCTCTCGCTTGCTGTGTGATAGGTCCGACCTGTTGGACCCATCCCGCAATAAAGAGAGCTTCAGGGGTCGTCGCTGCGATGCGGGTCAATTGTTCCGTGAAATCTGTGTCCACAATTTCATAAAACTCCCTGGCAGCAATTGTGCCGCCAGCGTCGGTAAAATTGGTTACAAAGAATTCTGATATCCCCTCGGAATAGATTTCGCCACTTTGGGTAAGGAGTGCGACAGAAGTCAGCCCAAGTTCCGTTGCTGCAAACTTCGCCATGACAGCCCCTTGATACGCGTCCGTGAAGGCTGCCATGAAAACAAAATCGCTGGAACCCGTCAGTGCTGGATTCGTTGCGGTTGTGGTGATCATGGGTAAACTGTGTTCTGCTGCGAGTGTCCCTATGGGAATCGCATGGGCGGAGCGGTTGGGACCCACAAGTGCGACAATGCCGTCGTCAAGGATCATTCTTGAGGCGGCTTCAACAGCGGCTTCGGGCGTAGGAATTCCGACCTCGGTTACCAATTCAACGGGCATACCGAGTAAACCGCCACCTGCGTTAATCTCTGCCACGGCGATCTGACCCCCATTGGGATATGTCACCCGGCTCCCCGAAGCGAGGAACCCAATTTTAACAGGGTGCGTTGATGCCGGGACACCCCCTTTTTCTGGGGTAACCACCTTTTGAATCCTATCACATCCAATGAGTGCTGTTACCAATACCCAAAAACCAAACAGTGCTATAGATATATTTCTCATCAGTTCTCCTTGATTTTGACTTTTTGCTTGTATTATCTAATGATTTCTGATAAAGTGCAGATAGCACCAAATACTTCTATACATTATCCTTTAATTTCCTGAAATAAACAAGTGATTTCTATGTAACACTATCTACTATGGAAAGTTTAATCACAGTGATTGGCCGCGGTCATTCTGGGACGCGTGCCATTTCTCATACGTTATACGCCAGCGGGGTTTTCATGGGAAGCCAACTGAACCCCTCCGGCGATAAGATTCCACCGCACGCCATGTATGATGCCTGTCGAGTGATGGCACAATATGTCAAATGGCAAGGCGGACTCTCGTGGGATTTTGAACCCCTGTTTACGATGCCGATCGATCCGGAATTTGAGCGACTCATCACTACCTATCTTGAAGACGTGCTACAGAATCCGGCGTCCCACAAAGGCTGGAAGATACCAGAGACGACGTTAGTCTATCCATGGATAATTCGGATGTTCCCTGAAATAAAGTTCATCCACTGGATTCGGGATCCACGGGATTGTATCCGGGGTAGCCATAAAACCGATGACCTTCGCGATTTCGGGGTCTTCTATCCTGAAACGGACGACATCTATGAAAGGCGGGCGATTTCTTGGATTTACCAGTATAAGCTTATGCAAGCGACACCGATGCCTAAAAATGTTATCCAAATCCGTTTTGAAGACTTCGTCCTGAATCAGGAAGCGACACTTAAGGCACTTGAAGATTTCTTGGAAATCCCTTTGGGTCGGATTATCGTGCGTCCAGATGCAGTAGCCCGCTGGAAGAGAGACGTTAGGGAATTGGAACCCGGAGCATCGTTACCACAATACCAGTTTGCGTTTCTGAAAAAAGCAATCGTTGAAAACGGTTACCCCTTAACAGCAACCTAAGAAAGAAAGGAAATATTATGTCAACTACTTATCGTGTTGGACTTGTCGGCGCAGGTGGCATCGCCAACGCACACGGCAACGCGTGCCAACAAGCTCCCAGTGCCGAATTGGCGGCGATCTGTGACGTGTCGGAAAACGCGTTAGCAAATTTCGGTGAACGATTTGATGTGGCTCCTGAAAACCGCTACCTCTCTTTAGAAGAGATGTTAGACGCTGAGGACTTGGATATAGCGGTTATTTGTACCTGGGGTGCTTTCCACGCTGAGGTCGGTATCCAGCTTTCTGAGTCTCGTCAAGTCAAAGCGATTTTGTGTGAGAAGCCGTTCACGTCAACAGCTGCGGAGGCGGAAGCGTTCGTCAGTGCAGCGCAAGAGAACGGTGTGCTGGTAGCGGAAGCGTTTAAATTCCGGCATCATCCGATGCATCTCAAAGCGAAAGAACTTATTGATTCGGGGGCAATCGGGGACTTTAAGGCGATCCGCAGCACCTTCTGCACGGGTGGTGGCGGCGGCGGTCCCGAAACGCGACGCCCCGAGATGAATTGGCGGTTTAACAAAGCGAAAGGTGGGGGTAGTATTTACGATTTGGCGTGTTACAATATCCACCACGCCCGCTTCATGTTCGGCGCGGAACCGATTCGGGTGTCGGGAATGTCTCAAGCCGGGTTAGAAGTAGACGATGGTTCCTATCTATTGTTAGTATTCCCAGGCGAACGGGTTGCCCATATTTCTACCGGTTTTAATTGTGCGGGTGGACAGTATGCCGAAATGTCAGGCACCGGCGGCATGTGCCGACTCGACCGGGTTTGGAACAATGAAAACACAGCAGTCAACATTGAACTTACTACGCGAGAAGGGACAGAAATCATTGATTTCGAACCCTGTTTCCAGTTTGCATTGCAATTGGAGCACATGTGCGAGGTTGTAGGGACAGGAAAACCGCACCGTATCTCACCAGAGAGTTGCGTGAATCAGATGCGTGTCATTGATGCGGCATTTGAGGCAATGGCGACTGGACGTACGGTTGAATTGGGGTAACGAATCGGGGTTACAAACCCCTCCCACAGTGAAAGAATCGGGGTTACAAACCCCTCCCACAGTGAAAGAATCGGGGTTACAAACCCCTCCCACAGTGGAGGCAGCCCAGGAGTTTAATAGTTTAAAAGATGGTTAATTTTGCAGAGACGAAAGCACTTACATTTGACCTGTTCGGCACAATTTTGGATTTAGGTGGTAGTCTCACCCCCTTTATTGACGAATCGTTGAAGGCACGCGCTGCGGATGTATCCGCGGATGAATTCTGGGCACAGTGGCGATATCGGCAGCGAATTGAGCAGTATCAAGATACGATTGTGATGCTCGGGCATAGCGGTTACTTGGAGACGGTTCGGCGTGCGGTGCATTACGTCCTGAGGGCAAACGGCATTGCTGCTGACCCTGATACGGTCGCAGAATTTATGCGTGGCTGGCAGCACCTTTCGCCCTTTCCTGAAGTGTTGTCCGCACTTGAGAAGATGCAATCTCGGTATCAGCTGGTGGTATTATCCAACGGGGATCCGTCATTCTTAGAATATCTCGTCACGGAACGGGTCGCGTGGGCGTTTGACGGTGTGATCTCGGTGACATCGGTAGGTGCGTTTAAACCGCATCCGGCAGTCTATCGTGCTGCGGCAGGGAAGTTAGACCTTGAAGTTAACGAGTGTATAATGGTATCTGCGAACTCGTTTGACATCATGGGGGCGCGAGCGTGTGGTCTTAGAGGTGCGTTTGTGAACCGCTATCAACTTCCGTATGAGGATACGCCTTATCAACCCGATGTAACCGTGAACAATTTTACGGCGTTAGCAGAAGCGTTGCTATAGAAAACGCGAATCGTGGACCTACGCTAATCTCCGATTTTCGCCTTGCCCCACGCCGTGCTTAAGAGCGATGTTGACGGCGAAACAGGTAGTTGCTTCGGTGCGAACCAGTTACCAGCGTAATTGCTTCCGTCTTTTGTCAGCTGTGTAACCTTTCGACTTATTAGATTGATTTTGAGAATCTGCGAATTGCTTCCAATAACCCCTTCAGCGTAAATGAGTTCATTCCCAAAGGGTGCCCACGCGGGGTTATTTGCCACGAAAGACTCGATCCGGCTGAGATAGCTTCCGTCACGGTTCACAATGAAGAGGGACTGCCGCTTTTCTGCCGGTCTAAACCAAACAAATGCGATTCTGGTACCGACGGGTGCCCATGATGGCTGAAACATTCTTGGGAAGTCGTCGGGGAAAAGGGTTTCCTGTTCACGGGTTTCTAAATTCATAAACCGGATTTGGCGGCTTGCCCAATGAATCTCATCTGCGACGACATACGCGATTTCTGTTCCATCCGATGCCCACGTTGGATAACCGCTGTGGGCATTCTCCAGATGCACAATCAGTTTCACAGATGTTCCATCCGCATTGGCGGTGTGAATGTTTATACCGCCTAAAGCACGCTGAGAATAGGCGATTCTCTCTCCGTTCGGAGACCAAGCCGGATGTGTTCTATAGGCTTCGCTGAATCCAAACAGTGGACGCACGTTCCTTCCATCTACATCCATCAAATAGAGATCACGCGTTCCCCCGCGATTGGAATTGAAAAGAATTTGATCGCCTTTTGGTGAAATGATTGGATCGCAATCAACGGCGCGGTCGTAGGTGAGTCTCTCCTGCCGAGTTCCATCGGGATTCATTATATAGATTTCCCAATTGCCATCGCGATTTGATGCAAACACTATCTTTTCGCTGCTGAGTTGTTTTGCCGAAACAGGACAGAGCAGCCCAAAGATGAGACAGCAGAGGATAAATATATGTCGCAGTCTCATGAGAACCCTCCCTATATTGCTAAAGCATTATTGTGTTCTTGGCGGGGTTTACTGAAAGCGGTATCTATCTATTGTTTTATGGACTCATTTTGAGTTGCGCCCACGTCACAGCAAGCTTGTGGTGTGGTTCAACCGCAAGAATTTTATCCTGAAGGGTAGCGGAATAGAACAACAGGTTTTCAATAAACGGAAGATTCAGATCGACCTGTGCTTGATCTTCATTTTGCATCGATGTGATGATATATGCGCCTTTATCATGATATAGGAGCGCAGCAATGAGATGCTTACCGAGTGTCGCGAGTGGAATAAACGCGCGATCGGGGTTGTGCCATTTATCGTTCGTCACAATCACTTTTATCTTGTTTGGCTCGGTGAAAAGCGTTCCGACCTCCGGTGCTTTTGTCGGTTCAAAATTCTGTGTGCCATCGGTTTCATCACCGTTTAATGGTTTCGGGAGCCAAGGGGTTGGGCATCCCACAGCATCATCGTGGTCCTGCTCAACGACAATGCAAACCCCACCCTCCTCAACAAACTCTAAAACGGCATCTGATCCCTCGTCAGTGAAACGCCATCCACCTTCGCAAATCTCACCTTGCCCAAGCCAGAGGATATCAAAGTCATCGGCATTGGCTTTCGCGAGTTTCGAATCTTGCGTAATCTCGTAATCGAAGGTATAATTCTTAACTTTTTTCACACCTTTACTAATCGTTGGTGCTTCAACCTTGGTTATGTTGTTCCCCAACATCAGTACCTTCTTTGTTGTCGCAGCTATTGCTGTAACAGAGAACGTCCCTAAAGTTAGGATAAGACAAAAAAACACACATAAACGGTATGAAATTGACTCGTTATTGTTACTCTTTCCATTTCTTGAATACCTCCTTTTAAGGCAATGGAAACTGTGTGCGTTTCAGGACATAAGAACTCACTGTTCTTTTTATTAGGGAACTCATACTACGTTGTAAAATGAATGTTGCCGCCCTCATTTGGCAAAATGTTAACATATTTGTAAAAAAAATGTCAAGAAAAAGTCAAATAATCCCAGGGCATTCAGTTTTAAGAATTTATCGGATGGTCTGGCGTTTGAACCTCTTTTCAATGCCCGGAGCGGTTACAAACCGCTCCTACCGGATCCCGGCACCCAAAAATGTCCAAAAAATGGAAAGCTAAATGCCCTAAAATAATCCTTCTCTTACCGTATTTTGCTTGGGAGTATGCTATTGAAGAAAATTAATTGGGGAAACGACGGGCGAGGATAAATGATGACTGCGAGAATTGTGGATAAAAAACGAACTTTTTTCGATGGAATCTGACTAAAGTAACGAATACCTAAGATTGAAAATTGAACACTTCGACAACGAGGATACGGCAGTTTCGGCACTATCGGCATAGGGTTCAGAGTTCAATGGAATACCGAAAGGGGCTGGTTTTACCAGCCCCTTTTTTATTTCGCACGGGTTCTATCTTGAGTTTCCAATTCTGCTGTCAAAAATTCGGTGAGATTTACGACCAAACGAACACTTCGTTATCTTCAGGGGAATATCCGATAAACACTGCCAAGACGATTCGGGCGCGCGTGCCTTGCACGGGTGGCACTTCGTGGATACATCGTGTATTGAAAAAGTAGAGATCGCCTTGCTCTAATTCGACTTCACAATTTTGTATCCCGTTATCAGCAGCGTATTGATCAAAAGTTTCCTCGACGATATGGGGTTGGATTTCTTCGGACCAGAGGCAGCGATGCAGGATAGCTTGTGTGCCTCTTCCAGTCTCATCGGCGTTTTGGACGCACAATACCCCTGCGAACTGATGCTCAAAGCGGTAGACTTGATAATTGGTGCGATTCTCGCGGTATTTAACGTGATCGATGTGTGGCTTATAACTGTGGGTTTCGTAATGGACGCGGAAGATCGCTGGACCGTAGAGCGAACCGTCGGGTTCCCGTGCGACCTTCACCTCTTGCTTGGGGGAAAGGGCAGTTAGCGAATCGTAGATGAGATCGACAGGGTTATCCAATCCATCGAACAGAAACTTAAAAAGGTGATGTGTCGCTTCGGCGTGTGTCAGAAATTTCGTTTTATCCGCGCCACGATTACCAAGACTGGTACCGATGTCAATACGGGTGCGTTTGTCAGGGGAGTTGATGTCGGCTTCGTCGCGCATCAATCCCATATTTGTGAATCGGTTGATAAGCCCTTGGCACTGTGCGGGTGAATAGGCGTTCCGAAGGATAATCGCGGGCATTTCCGCTTGGGAGAGAGCGTAAATCGGGTCGTTGTAGGTTTTACAAACCGTTTCGAGGTCAGGCTCAGCGGGGAGCCAATTGGTTTGAACGTTCATAGTAACCTCCGTACTGAACTCAGAGCAGTGCTATCGTACTCCCTTATAAGTTTAGAAGCGCGGATTAAAAAGATAATCGTAATCGTCTATTTTTTCCTTAGCGAAGTCAAGGAACTCGGCATTATGGTCGAGATCGCTATTTTCAAAAGCGGCTTCACATCCGATTTTATACTTCAGTCGCCGGTCGGATTTCAGCCAACTCGCACGGTAAATCATTGCGATCATGTGTCGGGGTTTATCGGATGGGTTGGGAACACCGCGATGCCACAAGCGTATGTCTCGAATCAAGGCACTCCCCTTTTTCGCGCTTCCACGGATAGGGGGTACGATTTTACGGCGTGCTTCCTCTTCTTCTTCCTCTATCCGGCGTCCACTGACATCCAGATGTGAGCCGGGCCAGAGTTCTACGCTGCCATTTTCCTCTGTCGTATCGAGTGGAGAAATATTAACGACGACTTCTGCTGTGGGATGCGCGACGTCGTGGTCTGGCCACAGGTGAGAACCGTCTCTGTGAAGCGGTTGGGTTATACTCCCCGGACAGTTTGTGTTGCCGTTGTAAAAGTTATTGTAGAGTCCGGGCCCCAACAGTTCTTTCGTCACCTGCACCACATACGGATTGGCGACGACATCTCTAAACATGTAGGGGGCATAAGGTGGCGGTCCCTGCTGGAGGTGTCCTACGAGTCTGCCGGCTCCGCCCCATTTTTCCGCATTAATAAGGATTTGTGAATCGGCATCCATCCGTTCGCGAAGAATGTCCAAGTGTTCATGGTTGACGACGTTTTCCAAGACAACGTAGCCATCAACACGGATCGCTTTAAGGGCTTCTGCCACGTGTGCATCTGTCAGTTTTCCTGCTGCCAATTCTGCCGCTTGAACGGTTATTTCCATTTTTTAATTATTCCTTGCGGGTAAGTGACGCTAATTTGTGCCTTGAAGGTTTTCGTATTCGAGTCACCCGCTTGTTTTTGCGAATCAACGCTGAATGCGCGTGTGGCATTCATCGGGGCGTTTCTGCGTATTGTTGCGGGTTTGTATCTAAACGCATTGTAAATCCGAAATGTTTTAACTTCGGGTACCTCCACGCTACTGCAATCCGTTACCCAAAAAATTCGGCATAGAGTGCTTGAACGGCAGTCTCCATATCATTGGATTTTATGCCGAACATCATACTCACTTCGTTAGAACCTTGGTTAATCATCTCAATGTTGACCCTCGATCCAGCTAACGCATTTGTCGCACGCGAGGCGATGCCGACGGTGTGCCGCATACCTTCCCCCACAACCATGATAAGGGAGAGACCGCGTTCTACGAAAATATCTTCCGGTGCGAGAGTCTGCCGAATCTGTTCGACAATTCGTTTCTCTTTCTGTGCCGATAGATTATCCTCTCGGAGGATGACGGACATGTTATCTATCCCAGAAGGGATATGTTCAAAAGAGATGTCTTCGGCTTCGAGTATCTGCAACAATCGCCGCCCAAACCCAATTTGGCGGTTCATTAAGTATTTACTGAGATAGATACAACAGACGCTGTCCATCGCGGCGATACCGACAACCGGAATATCCGTTGATTTACGGTTTGGAACAATTAGCGTGCCGTCCCCTTTCGGGTTATTCGTATTGCGGATGTTGACAGGTACTTGTGCGCGGTAGACAGGTTCGAGTGCCTCATCGTGGAACACGGAAAAGCCTGCGTAAGAGAGTTCGCGCATCTCACGGTAGGTTAACTCGGCGATCGGTGCGGGATCTTTAACGATAGATGGATTCGCGGCGAACACGGAATCGACATCTGTAAAGTTCTCATAGACTTCCGCCCGCACAGCACTGGCGAGAATAGCCCCCGTAATGTCTGACCCCCCGCGCGAGAAGGTCACAACGTGTCCCTGTTCCGAGTAGCCGAAAAAGCCCGGAAAAATGGTGATGCCGGGACGCTCGTGTAAATCACGGAGTCGGTTGTATGCTTCGGGTAACACTTGTGCGTTACCGGGTTCATCGGAAAGGAGCAATCCAGCATCCTTCGGATTCACATAATGTGCGTCTACACCGCGTGCCTGTAGCACTTGTGCGATGAGGCGTGCGCAGTTGTCTTCGCCACCTGCCTTCATTGTATCCATATAAAGGTCGGCATCGGTTGTGCTATTTTCCAAACGCTCCGTCAGATCACGAGTGATCGGCTCGACGACTTCGGGTGGCAGACCTAATTCGGAGGCAATACGCCTGTAGCGTTCAATCGCTTCAGCACATTCCGAGGCACCGATTTTTCCTGTGAGCCGTTCTGATGCAGCAGCAATGAGTAGGTCTGTTACTTTGATGTCTTGGCTATATCGTTTTCCGGGGGCAGAAACGACAATGAGCCGGCGCCCCGGATCGGCAGTGATGATGTCGCAAACACGGCGGACCTGCTCCGCTGTTGCAAGGGAACTTCCGCCAAACTTTGATACTTTTAACAATCCAGATCCTCCAATTTTTATTTTTTGTAACACCGTGAAGCCGTTTGGGATTTCAGCGTGAACAAATTATTTTTTCAGATGTGAGACGTGTGTTCCTTCACTTGGCTCAAACCGTTGTGAGTTCTCGCCCATATAGTGGCATATAAAACTCCGTCGCCATCGGTCAGGCGTTTTATTCATGTAGGAACCGTGAATAACTTTACCATCAAAGAAAAGGGTGTCACCGGGTGCCATGTCTATTCCGAGTTCTTCGGCGTTTTCCGGTTTGACGGCTTGGACGTTTGTAAACGAAATAGCGGTATCTGCTGCTTCAACAGAGAGCAGCCCGCCTTGATGGGAACGTGGGATCAGCACCATGCGTCCAACTGCTGCGTCCGATGTATCTAATGCTACCCAAACGCCAATGATCGGCTCTATTGTGATATATTGTTCATCTTGGTGTAGCGCCTGCCCGCGCGCGCCGGGTGGTTTGAAATAGAGCATTGTTTGTAGCAGCACCGGCGTATCATCGATCAGTTTCTCAGTAACGGTAAGCAGGTTCGTATCCGCTGCCCATTCTTCGGTTAACTCGTCCCAATTGTGCATATTAATCATGCGTGGGAATTGGTGATTTGGGTCATCGGCGTGGTCGGTTGTGCCACCGGTGTCGCCGGGTTTCGGACCTTCTGCGCGGCGTTTCATATAATGCTCACGCATTAACGTTACTGTGGTTGTATCAAAAAGATGCGGAATTACCACGAAGCCCTGCTCTTTGTAGTGGTCTCGCTGTTGGGAGGTTAAATGCATGGACAATTCCTCCTGCAGGTTGCCTGTCCGTTTTGGATACTGTTTTCAAGCTTGTCTTTTAATTTTATGGTAATTTCGGATATTTGTCAAAGTTTTTTCTGTATGTGTATAGAATCTTTAATGCTCCCAAAACGGATTCAACGTGACTTTCTCGGGAAAATGTGCTATACTTATGCAAAATTTTACTTATGTATTGGAGTTATCTTTTGATGAAAAATGAATGGGTTGTTTACGAAGGAAACGAGGGTCCCGGAAAGGGCAAGCATATTGTTCTCGTCAGTGGCGATGAAGAGTATCGCTCTGAGGAGGCGCTGCCGATGTTGGGGAAAGTGTTAGCCACACACCATGGGTTTACATGTACCGTGCTGTTTGCTATTGATCCGGAGACTGGGGACATCGATCCAGAGGTGCAGACGAACATTCCGGGACTCCACCATTTAGAATCTGCGGATATGATGGTGCTGTTCACGCGTTTCCGTGAACTGCCCGATGAACAGATGAAATATGTCGTTGACTATACGAACGCCGGCAAACCTGTGATGGGACTCCGCACAGCCACACACGCTTTCAGTTATAGCCGAAACCTTGAGAGTCCGTATGCCAAATACAGTTTTGACAGTGAGGAATTTGAGGGCGGATACGGCAGACAAGTGCTTGGCGAGACGTGGGTTAACCATCATGGGCATCACGGTGTAGAGAGCGCACGCGGGGTCATTGACGCAGCGATGCAAGACCACCCAATTCTCAAAGGTGTTGACGATGTTTGGGGACCGTCCGATGTCTACGGTATTAATGATTTGACGGGTGACTCACAAGTGCTTATCCACGGACAGGTATTGGTCGGTATGGAGCCAACAGATGTCCCGAAATCGGATACCGTCACAATGCCGATGGTGTGGATTAAGACCTATACGGGTGATGAAGGCAATACCTCACGCGTCCTCAATACAACGATGGGTGCCTCCGTTGACTTAGAAAGCGAAGGACTTCGCCGTCTTCTCGTCAACGGGTGTTATTGGTGCATGGGAATGGAGGACGCTATTCCTTATAAGAGTGTTGTCGATTACGTCGGCGATTACGCGCCAACGTTCTTTGGCTTCGGCACCTTTACAAAAGGAGTCCGTCCTGAAGAGCATGCCTCATAGGACATAGTAGGTTTTTCGTGCCTTATCTGTTGTATGTATATTCATGAGGGTGAGGCACGACATCCCGTTCTGTGAGTGCGCGTAAAATGGAGAATTCATAATGAACACGTCATTTGACAGACCCTATAGACCTGTCGACCTAAATACATCACTGACGAAAGCATTTCCATTTATGGAAATGGCTGAAAATCTCATGGAAGAAGCCGAAGTTGCTACATCAGGTCGAGCTTCACTCACACTGGCTCGCGGGGATGAGCTGACAATTATCCTGGTCGCTCTGAAAGCAAACAACGTATTAGAGGAACATCCCGCACCCGCTGCTGCAACTGTCATTACGCTTAGCGGAAGTATCATATTTACAACAAATGCTGATAAAATAACGATGGAACACGGTGAGGGGGTTACCTTCACAGGTGATGTCCTTCATAGTGTCTATGCCAGCGAAGATAGCGCGTTTCTCGTTGTGATTGGGGGAAAGCAGCCTAAGTAACACCTAAAAGGTAGGGTGTGAGATAAGATGAATATCATGGGGAAAACAGTATGCGTATCTTGCATATCTCCCCATGATATCCAAACGTTTACATATTACAGTAAATAACATGCCTCAATGTTTAGGACGACGCAGCACAACGCCCAACTGTCCGACTGCCCAAAGCGTATCGCTTCCTTTGACCTGTGTGACTGCATACAGGTTGTCCGTAACCCCAGTATGCTCTTGTTCCCACGTTTCTCCGCCATCTGTCGAGCGAATGATAGTTCCAGAGGCACCGACAGCGTAGATTTCCTGCTCAGAGAGTGTCAGAATATCGTAAAGGGTGTGGTTAACGCCGCTTGCTTCTGATGTCCACGTGAAACCGCCATCAGTGGTAGATAGGACAATGCCACCCCGCCCAACTGCCCACCCCTTTCGTTTTGTTATGAATGACACTGCGTTCAGATCGGAACCGGTATCGGTTTCATGGAACTTCCAATACTCGCCACCGTTGACTGTGCGTTGGGTTACACCGTTAGTCCCAACCGCCCAACCGAGGGGGGCAAATTTCATATCAATGCTCGTGAGGTTCTTATTGGTTGAGGTGCGCTGCGGTGCCCAAATCGTCCCACCGTCTGGATTGTGTATAATATCGCCCCCTTCTCCGACAGCCCATCCCTCAGAAAAGTTGCCAAATGCGACCGCATTTATGGCGAACGAGTTCTGGCGTGAGAGTCGCTCTTGCTTGTTTTGTGCTGTCCATTGCGATCCATCCTGCGTGTAAAGTAATGTTGCGTCACGGAGCATCAGCCATCCCCATTTCGGTTCAAGACTGGTGAAGTGAACATCAACAATACGTTGCGTGGTATCACTCTCTAAATGTTGCCACGTCTTTCCGCCATTTTCCGTCGAAAATAAGGCACCGTTATTTCCAGCAATCCAACCGTGTTGCGCATCGATAAATAACACATCACGGAGGGTATTCCGTTGTTCACCGAGCAGGTGGTCCCAGTTTTCTCCGAAATCCGTTGTGCTATAAATCTGGCCTATAGTATCTTGCCCTTGATCGCCAATATCGATATCAAAGTCATCGGAGGTGCGCGGGGATGCCACAATTACACCGACCATCCAAGCGTGTCCATCCTCAAGGATGTGGGCGTTCGTCAATTTGAAGGCGGGGAGAAATTGTTCCTCTGCCATTTGGTGAACCCAGCTTTCATCGCCAACGGTTGCGCGTGGGTTAACAAGCGAGTCATTTATGATCTCCCAACGCTTGCCTTGGTTGTGTGTAATAAGAAGTCTCTTGTCATTGGCTATGCCCCAAGCTTCCGTGTGATTCCGAAATTTCACGGCATGGATTCGAGTGCCCCCGGACATTTTGGAGAGCGTGTGTTTCCATGTCGCGCCGCCATCTGTTGTGAGAAGTGATGCCCCATTCGCCAGGACCACCCAACCAGAAGTCTCATTCGCAAAATGAATACCGACACCATACCAATGCGTTCTGTCTTGGACCTGCCAGTTATCACCACCATCTACAGTATGCAGAATGTAGCTGCCTTCTCTCATCATGCGTGATATGACTGCCCACCCCTCTTTCGCGTTGATAAAGTGTAAGCAGTCAATAGATGGATTTCCAAGTCCTGTTTTCTGCAATCGGAAGGTTTTACCGCCATCGCTTGTGTGAAGCGTTTGCGCATCATTCGCACCGAGCCAACCCACTTGCGGATTAATGAAGTGCATCGCACTGATATGGTAAATAGCTTCCAACCCTTCACGGGTTACTTCCCATGTCTCACCGCCGTTTTCGGTCCGCAGCAGGACCCTATTGCCGCCGATCCAGCCGTGTTTCTCATCAATGAAGACGATACGCTGCAGGTCTTCCGTTACACCACTTCGTTGTGGATCCCAGGTTTTGCCACCATCTGTTGTATTTAAAATAACACCCCCGTGGCCGACCGTCCATCCACGCATAGCCGACAGGAAATAGGTATCGGTGAAATACGTCTGCGATGCGCCTGAGCGGATAATCTCCCAATGATATTCAACGGCTTCTTCGAGTTGTGCTTCTAATTCAGCTGCTACTTCTTCGGCAGATGGGGGCAATTCAACAATAAACTTCTCCGTATCCACAGAATAACGCATTGCGATACCATCTTCACCGACAGCAAGAATACCATCCGGGGAAAGCGAAAAACTGTAGAGGTCATTGGATGTGCCGCTCTTCTGTGATTCCCATGTCATCCCCCCATTGACAGTGGTCAAAATAACACCCTCATCTCCGACAATTAACCCGTGATTTGCATCGGCAAAGTAGACTTTGTTCAGATTTGCCTGCGTCCCACTCCGTTGAAATTTCCAGGTTTTTCCGCCGTCGAGTGTGTGTAGAATCTCACCGAGTTGCCCGACCACCCAGCCGGTATGTCTGTCGATGAAGTAAGCGGCGTAGAGTTCATTGTAACTCTTGCTGTTCTGCCGTTTCCAAGTCCGCCCGCCGTCTACGGTATGAAAAACAACCCCGGGCCAACCGACCACCCAGCCTTCTTTCTCATCGAGGAAAAAGATGCCTTTTATCATTTCGTGGAAATAGCGTGGCACCTGTTGGACCCACGTCTTGCCACCGTCCGCAGTATGCATCACAGTCCCCAAATCGCCAACGATCCAACCCTTTTTCGGATTGATGAAATGGAGGGCATTCAGCGTATACCACCATCCGCTGGTTTGCCGTTCCCATGTTTGACCCGCATCGGTTGTGTGGAGAATGAGTCCACCATCGCCAACCGCCCAGCCTTCCTTGTCGGTGACAAAAGATAAGTTCCGGATGCGATGCCACGTGTCCATCTCTATATCCATCCAAGTTTTGCCACTGTCATCACTTGTTGTGATTGTGCCCGTCTCTCCGACGGCGACCGCACGGTTTTCATCCGCAAACGCCACACTCTGCAGGGTATTGGCTATCGTGCCACTTTTCATGTCCCAGGTTACACCGCCGTCTTCTGAGTGCAAGAGTGTCCCATTCATACCGACAGCCCATGCCTGTTGATGGCTTATGAACTGAACCCCCATCAAATCATTTTTTGTGGGACTCTCTACCAATTGCCAATCGTTTCCGCCGTCCTCCGTCCGATTAATAAATCCACCTTGTGCGACGACGAGCCCGTAATCCTCACTGAGAAAATGGAAGTTGTTCACAATGGGCCGGACATGTCCATAAACCGGCGGTATTTTACACACTTGGGTGCTCCATTCTGCCCCCCCGTTGGTGGTATGGAAAATCGTGCCATCTGTGCCACCGCACCATCCCTTGTAAGGATTGACAAAAAATACCGTGTGCAGGTTACAAACCGTCGAGGTGGTATCCGTTTTAACGAGGTTATCCTGTCTCCGCCACGTATCACTGCTGTCAGTGGTAACAAAGATCCGGTCGTAGTCCCCGACTGTCCACCCGCGCTCTTTATCTACAAAGAAAACTCCCTTCATTTGGAAGTCACTCACATCTTGATGCTGCCATGTTTTTCCACCGTTTTCTGTGTAGAGCATCCCATCCTGTCCCGCAATCCAACCGATCTTTGAGTTGAGGAAAAAGACATCCAAAAGCAGCATAGAAACTTCAGTTCTTTGGACAGTCCAATGCCGTCCGCCATCGTCTGTAATCGCAATGACCCCCTTATCCCCAACTGCCCAACCGTTATGGAGGTTTGTGAAATAAACGGATTTGAAATCTTCGGTCGTATTGACGCTCTGTTTCTCCCAACTTATACCCCCGTCAGCCGTATGGAGAATCCATCCTCCATGTCCGACGATCCAGCCGTGTTTGGCATCCGCAAAGTGGAGGTCCATAAAATGGGTTTCCCAATCCGCTTGGCGAGTAATCTCCTTTTTTACACAACCGATGAACAGGAGAGAGGTTCCAAAGAGAATCGCCATCCAAAAGCGCGTGATGTTTTGAAAAATCTTTTTCATCTGTTTTGTCTCCTTTAGTAGTAGTCAGCCGTCAGCAATCAGCAAAGCCGCAAGCGTTTCTTTTTTTTCAGGCAGCGACGGTTGACAGCCGATGTCTATTCTTCAGAGGGTAGATAAACCCCAATTGCGGCACCAGCATCCGTGGCGAACCAGAGTTTGCCGCTGCGGTCCTCAAATACTGACCAGACTCGATTGCTCGGTAGACCGTCATCTTTGTTGAAATTTTGGAACGTTTCACCGTTGTATACACTTACGCCGCATTTAACTTCAGGGAAAATCATGCTGATACTGTCCTCGGTTTCATTCAACCGCGATGGTAGTTTCCTAACCCCCGTAAACCAAAGGTTCCCCTTACTGTCCTGCCTGATGTGGTCAACATTGTTCATTGGAAGTTCCGCGCTGCGTGGAAAAATGACCATCTCTTTCCCATCGTATCTACGCAGACCACTCTTTTCCTCACCAGTGCCTTCTCGACTTATCCAGAGATTTTGCTGCGTGTCGAATTGTACATCCGTTATGTGTGGAGGACTCGCCTTCGCCATCTCTTGGAAAGGCACTAAATCCGGATCAATAGCAAAATGACGGAATTGGGACGTTTCGATATTATAGTAGGTAATTCCAGCAGTGCTGCCGAACCACAAATTGTCTGCTGCATCTTGGGCAACTGCCGTGACTTGACTCCACCAATCGGGTAATATATTCATTCCTATGGGACCGTGCATAGTCAGATGACCGAACTTTTTGCCATCGTAGTAATTCATACCCAAAGACGTCGCGAACCAAAGCGTTCCCGTTCTGTCCTCAAATATGTCCTTAACAGTATCGCGGAGGAGCCCGTCATTTGTCGTAAAAATCCGAAACGCATCTCCATCATAGCGACTCACACCTCTTAATGGTGTCGGTATCTCTGTGTCTGTCGGGGTTTCGTTTTCAAGCTCCTTAGCGAGTTCACTCAATGGGATCTCCATGAAGGACATATCCATAGGTTTGCCTCGTTCCAGAAGACTTGAGAGCATACCCTCCGCGAACCAAAGCATTCCTCGCCGATCTTCAAAAATGAGACCTATCCTGTTCTTTGCCAAGCCATCTTCTGTTGTGAAGGTTCTGAAGTTCTCTCCGTCATAACGGGTGACCCCCTCAGTCGTTCCGAACCATATATGACCGCGGCTGTCCTCAAAAATGGTAAGCACCGTGTTAGATGCCAAACCGTCGGTCGCGGTGAGCGTCTTTTCGATTTTGAGTTCTGCTGCATGAGTAACGGATACTATCCAATTTAACAGTAGTAGTAAGACGAGGATTGTTAGACACGTGTGTTTTTTCATTGAGATACCCCTTTCGTTGAAGCTACGATTGAAATATTAGTTTTAATTTGCAAATTGTATGCCACTCCGAAAACATCGTCTTAGTCGTGGTCTAAATACGAACTTTAGAGGAAATATAGTAGATTCTGTAATTACTTTTACACCAAACTCGGTGCGGTTAGAATGCAGATCGCATTTGGGCGAGTACGCCGCAAAACCGCACTTACCGGGGGTATACAGATATTTTCGGACTTTACTATATTTGGAGAATACTGCACCAAATAGGGCAAGCAACAGTGGCACCTGCACGGATTTGTGCAATCACCTCGAGGCTGTATTCCTGTTATTTGCGAACATCAGTAGACCTCTTTATGATATTAATGACGCGAGTTAAGGACGAAATGGTTGCACAATTTTACAAAAGATTGGGAAAATGAATAAAGGGATAGATTCAATCTATCCCCTTTGGTGCGCTTGAAAGGAAAGTATAAGGAGGGTTTTCTGGAGAAACGATAGGCGTGTCGGATGCTGTTTAGAGCGATAGAATTCCGCCCTCAACGAGCATTGGGGCACCCGTCATGTATCTGGATTCATCGGAGGCTAAATAGACGGCTGCCCAAGCGATGTCTTCGGGTTCACCGATGCCCAACGGGTGCATCTCTTTAATTTCTCTGTTTATTGCCTCTGGGTCTGGCTGCTTCGATAAAAATTCTTGGTAGAGTTCAGTGTTAATCGTGCCGGGACAGAGACTGTTGACTCGGATGTTGTCTTCGGCATACCGGACCGCCATGCTTCGCGTGAGATGCACGACAGCGGCTTTGGAGGAGGTATAGGCGGGGTGCATCGGGAACCCGACATAGGCAGATTCACTCGCCATGTTGATGATCGAACCGCCCCCAGCTTCGCGCATCAACGGGATTATCGCCCGAGAAACGAGATAGATGCTCTTCACATTGACGGCGTATTGGTGATCCCACTCTGCTTCGGAGATATCTTCTAATTCACCTACGACAGCAATACCGGCGTTATTGAATAGCACATTAGGGGTACCGAGTTCAGATGTGACGTGAGCAACGGCACTCTCAATCTGTGCCGCGTCGGTTACGTCGCACTCACAGAACAGGGCATTTCCGCCGGAGGATCGGATCTGCTCCGCGGTTGCTTCGCCGCGTTCTGTGTTTACGTCCCAGATAGCCACGGCTGCGCCTTCACCTGCAAAGAGTTCTGCGCTTTTCGCGCCGATGCCTCGGGCTGCGCCGGTGATAATTGCGGTTTTATCTTTCAGTCGGTTCGGCATGCAGGATCCTTTTTATGCGGAGGTTGGTACCATTTTCAAAGAAATCTCAGAACTGAATGGCGAGATAAAGCGAGGGGCTAAACAATGTTGTCATTAGCGTTAACACCTTAAACCGTATAGGACTTACGCAGTTTTGAGCGTAGCGTGCTTCTGTGAGAAGGAATCCGAAAAAACAACAGACGGACTTTTGGAAACCCAAACTGACAGTTTATGCTACAAAAGAGAACCGCGCGTAAGTCCTATTTACGTTTGGTGGGTTCGTTGGATCCGCTTCGCTATTGTCTTGATGTCAGGTTCATCAGCTAACCACTCCTGGCGTTCTTCCGTAAAATTGCCTGTCCCGGGGCCACACTGTCTAAGAAACCTAACCATGCCCGCAGCACCAAGTTTCTCAGAGAGTACTTTAAGCCCAATTTCGTAAATCTCGTCATCGGTCATATTTCGCGTATTCATATCCTGTTTCCTCTTGTAGCCATGTGTCTGGATATTCTACTCGGACGTGAAGTTCTGTATTGACGCGCTTTGCTATTTTCAGTAGCGAGTCATCTGTTGTGAGAAAGATATCTGCGTTGCCACTTTCGGCACAAGCAAGATGTAGAGCATCTAACCGCTCAAAACCAAATGCTTCAAGTTGTTCACCTCGTGCTATTTCTGCCTCACCAACCCAAACGATTTGGTGTGCCAGAGATAGCAGAGTTTTGACTTTAGCGTGTTTGATTGGTTCTGTGATTCGATCAATTTCATCCGCATTGACGCTGCTGGCAAGCCATTGCCAGTAACCTATATCAAAATACTCAAGAATTGCCTCAACAGCTTCGGTTTCACGGCGAACTCGATTTTGCGTTTGAACATCAAAAGGACGACTGAAACAACAGGTATCAAGATAGATTTTCTTATTTTGTTGAGAATTTTGCACGCGTTAATCTCTGGGCTTTTTGGAAATTTCCTTTTTATTATTCCTGAGTTAAAGATACCATGAACTTTATTGTAATGTCAAGTTTTTTCAGAAAAAAGGGTGTGTAAAGTTTTTGATATTCAGCGGTTCAAGAGCCGGGAATCGGAGTTCCGCCCCCCACCAGAAACACACGGTAGGAGCGATATCCCAAGCGCGACCTTCGACGAAATATTTACATACCCCAGAAAAAATATAGGGCAGATTATGATCCGCCCCTATATCTACCGCAAAAGTCCATAGAACTGTTTAAAGACCTCTCAAAAGGGATACCCACCGTTCCCAAGCGGCTTTCGTGGCAGATTTCTGTGCGTCGTTGGCATCCGCTGCCATACCGCGTCTCAGGAAGGCGTGACCGACACCTTCATAGATGACGGGGTCGTAAGTGACGTTTGCAGCATCCGCGGCGGCTTTTGTGGCATCAATTGTGGCATTGATACGGTTGTCGCTCTCGCCGTAGAAGCCGTACACGGGTGCCGATATTTTGGGGACATCTTCTATTGGTGCGGCACGACCGTAGAATACGAAACCAGCGGCGATTGTATCGGAATGGACGGCGTAACTGAACGTTTGTCCGCCTCCCCAGCAGAATCCGGAGACCGCAACCTTCTCGTTGGTTGACGGTAGATCGCGGGCATATTTCTGGATGGCATCCAGATCAGACGTGACTTGGGCAGGTGAAAGTTCACGGATAGTCCGTCGGACATCGTCCCCGGAGGCAAAACTCTCCGTGCCACCACCGTCAGGTCCCATACCGGAAAGCAGATCGGGGCAAATTGCCACGAATCCATCAGCGGCGAGCCTGTCTGCCACGAGCCGGATCCAATCGGTGAGTCCAAAAATCTCGTGGATGACAATGATAGCCGTCGCGGGTTCCTTCACCTCTGGATACACAACAAATGTGTTGACGACACGTTCATCGGCGGTCGTTACTTTCACCCATTCGCCGTGTCGCGGTGATGCCTCGAGTTGCGTTTTTATACTGTCAGCACTTGTGTTTCCGATGAACAATAAACTGGCAAAAAAGAGGACTAACATGAAAGCGGGGTATATCTGCATAGCTGATTCCTTATTTTTCCTTTGTTTTGTGAATGATGGATTCTACGACTTTCTGCAGTTCAGAGGCAGGCATTGCACCGAACAGGAAGAAGTGAATATCCGAACTGGACCAGCTGAAGGCATACGTCGGTCCGCGTTGGTATTTATGGACACGCGTGCCATCAAGTTCAATTACATCTGATCCTCTGCGTCTGTCGCTGCCACGACGGGCGCGTTTGTCGGTTGTCTCAAATATGGAGAAACCCAACAAACCATCTGTGTAGATCAGATGAATGGTATTCTTTTTATTTTTTATACCGTGAATATCCTGCAGCTGGAATCCCGGTGGCAGATATTCAGGCTGGATGGGTTTTGTTTTAAGTATCTTTTCTCCGTCTGCGAGCGAGATTGAATAGCTGCGTTGTGGTTCGAGCTTTATCTCTTTTTGAAAGGCTTCCCATTTCCGTTCTACGACTTCAGGGTCGAAACTAATTCGGGTATAGACGAACATTGCCCGAAGGACACCCTCAGCGTCGAGTGCCTCTAATCGCAGGATAACTCCGTTTTCACGGGCAAAGAAAATCCGCTGTGTCGGTCTGCCAGCAAATTTGGGAGTAATCGTTAGGAGGTCGGTTTCATAATTCGCTATATCTTCTGTAGCGGCAGATTTTTCCAAGTCGTAATTTTGGGCAATCAGTTCAACATCTTTTTCAGAAAATAGACTTCTCACTTGATGCCATTTGTGATCTTCGTGCTCCCTATCTCGACCATTTCTGCGATTCTCGTTCCGGTCACTTCTTCGGTTGTCCCTGTGCCTTTCGTCTCGACGTTCGTCGCCGTGCGGATCGCCGAACGACTTTCGCTCACCCACCACAGACAATTCCTTTCCGTAGAAAATATCCGGGGATTTATGGATAACGAGTTCTTCAAACGTACGGGTGCCTCTTGACGAAATGAACGTCTTTAAACGAATCCCTACGTAGTTGACTTCACGCTCGGCTGCTGCAATGCGTTCAAGCGTCCCGGTATCAGCCGAAAGGGGTTGAGGTGACCAGAGCAAAAACGCTAAAACTGGCATACAAAAGAGAGAGTATATAGGTTTCAAGCCCTTGCGAAGGATAAAATATGTATAGATTCGCATAGATTCACCTGTTTGGTTCCTATTGCGTCATTTAATTTCCCACATCCTCCAGATAGAGGTTGAGAAACAGTTCAGCGTCATCGGTCGTTTCTGTGGGTAAAGCGTCTTCCGAAGATGTTGTGCGAAAGGAGACACCGACGTTTGCATCATAAGTGTTATCTACTAACTGTTCGGTGTGAAGTCCGAAGTAGAAATCAAGGGTCTCTTCGTATTGCGATCCAGTCGGATTGTAAAAGTAGAGGGCACCCAAAATCAGGACGAGCGTCAGAATACCGGTTGCGCCTGCGGTAACAGGACGGAAAAACCAGCGTCCCAGGTCGGGTATCCAGCGTCTTATATCAGGTATCCATCCGGTGTGAGTGGATTCCTCTTTGCGTGCCTGTGCGGCTTGTTGGCGTATTTTCGCCATCACTGTGCTTTGGATAGATGACGGTGCAGGATGCTGAATTGTTTTGATCCGCTCTCGATTTTGGCGGAACACCGAGAGCATATTGGAACACTCGCTGCAGGAATGGAGGTGCGCTTCCATCCGATCGCGCATGTCAGGCGCCAATTCGTCATCTAAATAAGCAGAGAGTTCATCTTGAAACTGCGCATGTATTTTTGCCATCACTCCGGCTTTGAGTGTTGATGGCACTGGGCGCGCGATGTTTACGACCCTCTGACGGTTCTCTTCAAACGCTGCCAGTATATTGGAACACTCGGCGCAGGAACGCAGATGTGCTTCAATTTGCTTATGCTGGCTCGGGCTTAATTCATTATCTAAGTAGGCGGATAATTCCTCTTGGATTTTTCGATGGTTCATATCTCCAATCGAGGATCGTGGTAAAAGGTGTTACCACTCGACTCGCTCCAATTCTTTTTTTAGTGCTTTTCGGGCTTCATGTAATCGGGATTTAACGCGTCCCAGTGTGCATCCCAGAATTTCAGATATTTCCTCATAAGGCAGATCACGCAGTTCTCTTAACACCAAAATCTCTCTATGACTGGTTTTGAGCTTTGCGAGGGCTGCGTGAACGATTTCTTTCTCTTCGGTGCGTAGTGTTTCCTCTTCAGGTGTCACCGTATCAAGAGGGACCCACGGCTGTGAATCATCAATCTCTGTCGGATCGGTTTTTCGGCGTTGATATTGATCGATGTGGTTGAGACACTTATTTTTTACAATGCGGTAGAGCCATGTGGAAAATCGGGAGCGGAATTGGAATTTCCCGATATTTTCCCATGCAGAGAGGAAGGCATCTTGCGCGACATCTTCAGCGTCTTGGTGATGACCGAGCATCCCGTAGGCGATATTGTAAACCCAGTGTTGATATTGAATCACAAGGGTTCCCATTGCATCGGCATCACCTTTTTGACAGCGCAAAACAATCTCACGTTCCTGTGCGAGATCCAATTCTTCTGTCTTGCTTATCTCCGAATAGGTTTCCATAGTAGTTGTCAGGGTCGCAACGGACATACTTCTTCTCCAAACTGCCGGGATAAAGAACACGCCTCTATTCAATGCTTCAAGAGTGCTGATTTTCAGATCTCAGATTCCGCTTAAATCAAGCAAAATTTTGAATAGAAACAAAATGAATGGCTTTCTTGCTTCATTAGACATCTAACAAAACAAAAAGTTCGTTTTACTTTATTTAACCATGTTTTCTTTACCCGGTGTGGTTTGGACCTGTTTGAGTGCGCCACTTCCATTCGGCCATCTGCCGAGGGCAACATCCTTCTCCTGTTTATCAAACGTTACTGCATCAAGGACTTGATTGCCACGCGTATCGGTATCAACGAGCATTACAGTTTCGCCATTACGGGACAACTTGAAGTTGGCGTGCAACCCCCCATCGGCTTTACCGTCTTCATCCAACCACACAAGGAGATAGCCTTGCGCTGGAATCGTCGTATTCTCAGGAAATGCCCATTTTTTAAGATTGTCTATCTTATCTGTGAGATACATCCCAGAGAGATTCACTACATCGCTGGTGAGGTTGTGCAACTCAAGCCAGTCTTCGTATTGTCCTTGCGGATCGGCAAGCGTTTTGGTGTTGGATGCCATCAGTTCGTTAATGACGATTGGTGTCTCCTTTGCAACGGGGACTCCAACGCGATACTGCGCCGCGCCTTGTTCAGCCCTCGCGGGTGAAAAGGCAGTTGTCCCGTGTGTTTCGACGGCGTTCGCCTCTACGTAATAGAAAACTGTGGTGTCTGCGCGGAAACCCGGGATGTGTCCGACATAACTATCCCCTTCTTTTGCCATCACCACTTGATTAAAAACGACATACCGATCCGTACTATAATACAACAAAACCGAATCAACGGCAATTGATTTGTCAAGTGTCGCTTTAACTGAGACAGCCTGATTCGCTATGGGAGGCGTGCCAGATCCGATTTCAACTGAAACAATCTCCGGGACCGGCTGGTTGAGTTCAGGATGATTTATCAGATGCTCACGGCGTTGGTTCACAAACCGCTCAAGGTCGGCAGGAACACCGGTTGCAAATTCCTCATATCCATACAGTTTCTTATCGTCTTTCTGCACCTCTGTATCAATGAGGGCTTGATATTCCTTGATAATCGGTTCAAATACGTCCCAATCGAGCCATTCGTCCCTAACGGTTCGGACGTGTGCGAGATACCGTGCACGCCACTGCGGATTTGAGAGCAACCGCTTAATCAGCGGACGTCCAGCATTGTCTTCATGTGCGACGGGAGATACCATTCCATTTTCCAAGTCTCCCCAGGACCAGCCACCGGGTCCTCCACCCCCAGGACCGCCTCGACCTGATCGACCGAATCTGAGACTTTCATTGTTATCGTGCGGCACGAGGTGGAATCTACCGTTGACATCCTGATAAAGGGTATAATCGCCGCCTTTGTGGATGTAGCCATCGTCATCCATGAAGACGTTTGAAACGGCGAGTTGCCACAGGACCTGGTCAATGTTAAGAACAGCTGGAAGCTTCTCCGCAAGTTCCGCGTCAGGTGTGGCATCGTCAAGCATTTTAGTGAGCGCAATAAGACCTTCCCATGGATTTTCTACATTGCTGGTTTTGAGTTGATACGTTTCTTGGTAGGATGCTGGATCGTCTCCGGCATAAGTCAACGCACCGCCTCTACCGGGACCTATTTTCCAGCGGATCCCTCCCCTTGTGCCAAACCATTCAGCAAGAAAGTCCTTGTTGTATTGTTGGAGATTGATATAGACACCCCAATTTTCACCGTTGATAACCAATTTCACGAGGTTCGTTTTCATCGCGGGGATATAGTCACGAGAGATTTGATTGTAGAGGACTTCACGCAGAAAAGAGGCATCAACGTGTCCGTTGAGTAGGTTCAGCGTTTTGTAGCCATAGAGGCGCTGTCCATCTTCAGCGTAGTCAACAGCGATGTTGAAAGATTTTTTCTCCGATTGGACAGTAAAGTAGGAGGAAGTGCCTCGAAAATGGACACCGACTTCCGGGTAAACCTTGCCATCAACAATCAGTTCTGCTGGAACTTCAATATCCGTGCGATAAAACGAGGACATCTGTTCGTACCAGTCTTCATGATGGAATCGGAGATAAAGGGTGCGAAGTGTTTGTGCGTTGTAGAGTGAAGGGGAGCCTTCTGGTGTCATATCAAGGCTGGTCTGGATATCGTTCTGAACCCCCGCCTTCAAACTTTCCTGGCTCATGAGAGACAAAGTTCCACCATCGCGCGCGTCCAGTGCGGCTTGCCGCTCGGTACCGGTGAGTTTCCCGTTCTTATCTTCGTCGAATTGATCTCGCAGTTTTTCTGGGGGTTGGGGTCCGCGACGTCCTCCTCGTCCCCCGCCAAAGCCAAAACCGGGCATCCCACCCGGGGGACCTCCGAATCCCATGTCAGGACCTTGGTCATCCTCCATCCGCTTAATTTCTTCTGGTGTTAGTGTATTGCCTGTAAGGGCTTCGATGCTGGTAACCCGGAGCATGAGATCGCCCTCTTCATTGCTCAGTTCGCCATCTCCATTGAGGTCAAACCGCTTCTGATCGTCTGAGAGTTTTGGGGTATCCTGATTGTCTTGAGCGTTGGCGTGTATTGCCCACCCCATGATTATGAGCGCAATGAGTGTTATTGATTTAAGGTGTTTCACGATATTCTCCTTTTTGGTTTTAGATTTGGACAAGATAGAAAAGTTCGCGGTTTCTCCGCCTGCTCTGTTCATTCCTTATCCATTTTTACGTCTGTGACGTTTTCAATCCCTGAGAGTTCGTTAAAGAAAGCGATCCATTCCTGTGGATTCGTCAATCTCACCCGAAATGTCAATTCAATCAACTGTGTTTTTTTTACGCGTTGTTCGAGGAGCCGTTCATAAATCAGATGCTTATCGAAAATCGGACGATAGATAGTTTCGGGATCCTGATTTGTTGGGAGACAGAATTCGAGACTGAACTCGTTATCGTTACCAAAGCGTTGATGCCAATGGTACATACAGAGGATAATAATACCGATAAGGAAGGTCGCCAGAATCGCGACAGATGGGTTTCCAGCGCCGACCGCCATCCCGACAGCTAAGGCGTAAAAAACGAAACCGATGTCGCGTGGATCTTGGATGGCGGTCCGGAACCGAATGATAGACAAGGCTCCGACAAGGCTAAACGCCCGCGCGATGCTATCACCAATCACCACCATCACCACAGAAATCAACATACATAGGATGATGAGTGTATCGGTAAACGATTTTTGTGGGACCTTGGCATGGGTCCAGAAATAGATGTTAACAATGAAAACGCCGAGCGCGAATGAGAGTAAGACTCTGAGGGCATCAGCACCGAGGTTTACAAGTGGTGGGAGCGTTAAAAAATCAAAGAATATATGCATTCCGGTTTGCCAATTAGAAAATTGTATTATAGTTAGGACTTACGCAGGGTTGCTCTTTTGTAGCATAAACTGTTCGTTTGGGTTTCCAGAAAGTTAACAGCGTTTTTTAGAGAATTGCTATCTAACAGAACGCGCTACACTCAAAATTGCGTAAGTCCTGATAGTCTACCATAATTAGACAGGTATGTGGAGAAAATGTTGAAAAATTGTCTCAAAAAGTGAATTAAAGCAGTTTACTGTGGTTCCACCCATTTGGACGTTCGGAAATTTTTGGACACCCCCTATTCGGTTGATGTGCCTGATTCTGCCCCGTAAAGGACTATCCGATCAACCATTCCTATTGATGATGATAACACGATGCGGATAGCATCTGTAGAGAGCGGCGCCCGAACGATATAGGGTGATGTCCGGATCGGGGTTTTGACTGCCTTGACAACTCGCCAATTGTCTTCACCCATCCGAGCGTAGACAGTCATATTCTTCAGTGGGTCAATCGGATCAAAGTGAATCTCAATGCGACTGATAGACCGTCTTTCGGGAAGTATCCACTTCTGAATTGCCCCTGTGCCGCTCTCGGACATTTCAAAGGTCTCCGTCATGCCCCCATCAACGCGCACTGTGTTCTGTGCTGCCATCGAAAGGCAACCGAGCATCACGAACGGAAGTAAGGCAAATGCGAAAGTGTGATAGATTGGGTTTTTGAGGTGTGTCATAATTTGTTTCTCCTATTGTTTTCGTAATGTTTGTGCCTATTCTCGTGCGTGTCCCTCATGACGAATCAGGACACCAACGAATATTCCTGAAAGCGCGAGAATCGCAAGCGCGTAAGGTGCGGCTTCGGCGAACATCGCCTCTGATGTGTAACTCCAGACGTTGAGCGCGAGTGTTTCATATCCAGCGGGTGATAAAAGAAAGGTAAGTGGTAATTCTTTCATTGTCGCCAGAAAAACGAGTGCCGTGGCAGTCAGCATGCCACGCATGAGAATTGGGAGAAGTGCCTTGAAAAACGCTTGTATCCGTGAATAGCCAAGCGAGCGAGCGGCTTCTTCTAAATTGGGTGAGGCTTGATAAAGTGAACTCCGCACGGGTCCGATGGCTTCCGCGAGGAAATGTAGGGTACAGGCGTAGATCAATACAGGTAACGTTTTATAGATAAAGGTCATCGTGTTTAAGACGAAAAAGATGAGGGACAGCGCAAAGGCGAGTGGCGGTATGGCGTAAACGATATAGGCAACACGCCCTAACATGTTTGACAGACGCGATGGATGTCGCACACTTACATAGGCGAATGGAACCGCCAAAAACGCACACAGAATTCCGGCAGGTATTGCGATCGACAATGAACCGATCAGCGCATCCACAAGTCCTTCCAGCACAGTAGGATCAAACCCTCTAAACATCCAGAGGAAGACGGCACCCGCGGGAACAACTACAGTCGCGAATGAAAGGATACCGAGATACAGGTAAGCGGAGACTTGCCACCTGCCGAGTGGGATCTGCGGGAGTTGCCGTGAAACCCCACTCCCTGCTCGATGGAGAATCACCCGATTTAGCAACTTTGCCTCAAGATAGAGCAGACCTCCCGTAAATACAAGGAGCATGAGCGCAAGCCATGCTGCATAGATGTGCTCAAAAGAGAGCGTATACTCTATGTAAAGGGCATAACTGAAGGTCTCATAACGCATCAATGACACGACCCCGAAGTCCCCGAGGACATGTAGGCTAATGAGTAAACCACTGGCATAAAGGGCAGGCCGTAACTGCGGAAGGATAATATGAAAAAAAGTTTCGCGGTATCGGTAGCCGAGACTCCGAGCGGATTCCTCAAGACTTGGATCGAGACCTAACAGGGCGGTCCGCAGATTCAAAAAGAGATAAGGACTCGTGTACGCGCTGAGTGCGAGGAGGGCGCCCCAGTAACCGCCGAGACGCGGGATGCTTTTGCCGAAAAATTGGGCGATGATACCCGTGTTCCCGCCGAGTGCCAGCAGTGCATAAGCCATCACATAACCTGGGATAGCGAGTGGTAAAGCACACAGCACCGTAAAGAGACGTTTCCCCTTTAAATTCACTCTGGTTGTTAACCATGCGGCGGGGGTTGCCAAAAGCAAATCTAATGCGAGAACACCGGCTGTCAGCAGGAGTGTGTTAAAGAAAAGCCGCGCGTTTCGCCAGCGGAAGACAATTTGCACAAGCGCAGTGCCTTCCGCAGAAAACGCTTTGACGAGCAGGTAAACCAATGGGATCAACCCGCCGGCACCTACGACAACTGCCGGTATGAGGAGATAGGGATTTACGTTTACCGTTTTTGGCTTTGACATTCAATTCCAGTTACCTCAACTGCCGACGGGTTGGTGTGTCTATAGAATCTCAACATCTCTCAACAGTTTAACCGTGCCGTCAAGATCGTCCATATCATTGAGATTGAAGGTCGGTGCCAATTGAAGCAGTTCAGAAAGGGGCAGTAGGCTTGCGTGCGGTGTTACGCCCTTGATGGCGGGATATTCAAAAACATCGCTGGTGAAGTACTGCTGTGCTTTAGAAGATAGCAGAAATTCCACAAATTTCAGTGCGGCCTCTTTATTCTTGCTGCTTTTCAGCAATCCGATACCAGCAATATTGACAAGGTTGCCTGGGTCACTCGATTTAAAGAAGGTTTGTTCTACAGGAAAACCGGAGTCTTTGCTTTTGAAGCGAAGGAGATAGTAGTGATTCGGCAAGCCGACATCTATTTCTCCAGCAGCGAGTGCCTCTATGATGGGTGTGTTCTTCGCATATTTTTTCACACCATTTGCTTTCATGCCTTTGAGCCATTCCGCTGTTTTTTCTTCACCCACCTGCACACGCAGGGAAGTGACAAACGCCTGAAAAGACGCATTTGTTGGTGCCCAACCGACTCTACCTTTCCACATCGGTTTTGTTAAATCGAAGATGCTGTCGGGAAGTTCTTCCATCTTAACGCGTTCTGGGGAGTATGCGAGTACACGGGCTCTACCGCTTGTTGCCACCCAGAACCCTTCGGCATCACGGAAACCTGAAGGCACTTGTGTAAGGATGGATTCGGGCAATTTTTCAAACATCGCTTTTTTGCTAACGGCACCAAGGGCACCAGCGTCCTGCGCCCAAAAGAGGGCGGCAGGGCTTTTGTCGCCTTCTGTGAGAAGCGCGGCGGCGAGCTGGGTCGTCCCCCCGTAACTCACTTCCACTTGGATACCACTTTTCTCTTCAAATTGCTTAATAATCGGCTCAACAAGGCCCTTACTTCGTCCGGAATAGATAGTCAGCGTTTCAGCGTGAACCATCCCGATGAGGGTGAATAAGAGCAAAATCAGTGAACAGGAACTGAATAAACTGGATCGGTTGTTAAACATGATGTCTCCTTATACAATTCATAGACTGTTATCCGAATCAAATCTGGTATAAATTTAGTCAGATTTAATTGCGAAAGGTTCAAAGTTTTTAAATAGACGCTTAATGCGTGTTTTCTTGAGGTTTTGGGACCACCCGCCAACGCGTGTTCATCCCCGCCGTAATGTGATCAGCGACATGGCAATGATAGAGCCAGTTGCCGGGAGTTTTCGCTGTCATATCCACCGTAACCATAGAACCGGGAAGTAGATCTACCACGTCCGTGCGTTTTCCAGCATTTAGCACCGTCTGGCCGTGCCAGTGCGCGGTGTGCATATCCACTTCAGTGCCTAACCCAATAAGATACCACCGGACCCTATCGAACTGTTCAACTTCCAACCCGTGTAGATTGCCGAAGATATAGCCATTAATAGCGTGTTTGAGATTCCCCTCCTCGGCTTCCTCGGGAGAGTCATATTCCGCACTTTGTCCACTTTTGACGATAGGGCGATCATTTTCATTGAAGATCAGAAACAGCGTCGTGAACGCTTTGTCGATATCTTTGGGATGTGGATCGTTCACAGAGCGTTCCATCCCTTTTTTCGTAACGACGATGGTTCCAATCAAACCGTCGTAGACTTCGGTAACCGCATCAACATGCGAGTGGTAAAGCCAAACGATAGACGATGGATCGTTCGGACCGGGAGCGGCATCACTATCGGCTTCCCAGTGATAGGTGAACTTTCCGCCTGGTGGGACAGCGGCACCCGACCCTTTCATATCCGCCCCTTCGTTCGCCTCGTCGTATTGTAATCCGTGCACGTGAATGCTCAGAGGTTTATCGGCGCGATTGAGAAAATGCACCCGGACGCTATCCCCTTCAACAGCGTGCAGTTGTGGTCCAAGAATACCCATCCACAAAGGTTGTTCAACCTGTGTCGTGTAGGTATCATCGGTGTATTGGATGTAGCGGTATTTTTCGTATATGAGGGCTTTCCCCCAAACATCCAACCCCATCGCGGGTTTGATGAGATTCTGCCCACTGGGGGCATAGTTCCATTCGACCTTCTCAGCGGCGACCCAATACTCGCGTGTTGCGGCTTCAGCGGAACTGGCACAGAAGTAAAGTAGGACACTTATAAGGGGCAGAAACATATAAGACACGATTTGTAGGTTTCCCGGGCTGAGTCGGGAACGGAATCGGTGGGTATTCCATATTGAGCCCAATTTTATGATATTGAGACTCATTTTCAAAAACAAACCTTTTTTTAAAGCAGACTCCATAAAAGACTAAACCTCGCTGGGTTAAATTTGCATTGAATTATACTACAAAAAGGAGGGCGTGTCAAGCAATTTTATATTTTATTGTTCGTCTGCTCATACCAGCATCTTTGCTAATTTCAATCTATTTGCGGGTCAAGGGCATCTCGGAGCGCGTCCCCGAGTAAATTGAAACCCAAGACAATCAAGAAAATAGCAATGCCTGGCGCCGTAACAGCCAAAGGGGCGCGGCGGATAAACTTGCGGTTTTCATTGAGCATCGCGCCCCATTCTGGTTCGCCAATCTCAGCACCCAGCCCGAGGAAACTCAGTCCTGCGGCATCTAAAATCGCAGCACCGATACCTAAAGTCGCTTGGACGATCAACGGCGCGATACAGTTCGGGAGAACGGTCGTGAGAAGGATGCGCCCATCACTCGCACCGATGACCCTCGCAGCGACGACATAATCTAACTCCCGGACTTTCAGGACAGCGGCACGCAAAATGCGGGCATATTGCGGAATATAGACGATAGAAACCGCAATAATCGCATTCGTAAGACTCTGTCCCAAAATGGTGACAATGACCATCGCCAAAAGGATGCTCGGCATTGCAAGCATCATATCCATCACACGCATAATTAGATTGTCGAGTTTTCCACCGTAATACCCCGAGATTGCCCCGAAGAAGGTTCCAAATCCTATGGAAAATGACATGGCGATGAGTCCGACCTTCAGAGATATACGCGTTCCGTAAACAATCCTGCTGAAGATGTCACGCCCAACCCCGTCCGTGCCGAGGTAGTGTGTATCCGACCAGCCTTTGAGACGTTCAACGACGTTGGCATGCCTCGGATCGTGCGTTGCGATTAGCGGTGCGAAGATAGCGACGATAACGAAGAACAGTATAATAGATGCCCCGATGGTGGCAGAACGGTGTCTTAAGAGTTTCCGAAGGACGTATTGTTGACTGGTGATGGGTGTTGCGTTGTTCATGTGGCTTCATTTCCGACTCGAATGCGTGGGTCAAAGTAGGCATACAGCATATCCACGATAAGATTAACGAGCATAAAGATCGATGCGACGAAAAGCACACCCCCTTGCACCGCACGAACGTCACGCGCTTCGACAGCGGCACGTAGCCATGAACCGAGTCCGGGCCAGGAGAAGATGTGCTCGGTTAAGATCGCGCCGCCTAACAAATAGCCGAATTCTAAGCCAATAATTGTCAGAACGGGCACCATACTGTTTTTCATTGCATGTTTACTAATAACCTTCCACCGCGGCAAGCCTTTCGCATAAGCGGTTGTAATGTAAGGCTGGTTCAGCACTTCAAGGAGGCTGGATCGGGTCATGCGTGCGATAATTGCTAACGGAATCGTGCCTAACGTTATCGCGGGGAGGATCAGGTGCGCGACGGCGTTGCGAAAGGCGGTGAAGTTTCCAGTAAGCAGGGTGTCAATAAGATAAAAACCCGTGCGCGCCTGGACATCTAAATCCAATACAACATCCAGGCGTCCTGTGCTCGGCAGTATCGGCAGGAAATATGAGAAAAGCAGGATGAGCATTAATCCCAACCAGAAGATCGGCATAGAGATACCCGCGAGGGATATTGACATGGAGAAATAGTCCAAAAATGTTCCACGCGAGACCGCAGCGATGATACCCGCCGCAATACCGAACAGGATCGAAAATGCCATTGCTGCGAGGGTCAGTTCAGCCGTTGCTGGGAAATAGCGTTTGATTTCTTCAATAACGGGTTGCTTCGTTTTAAAAGAGCGTCCGAAGTCGAGGTGTGCGACATCCCATAAGAATTTGGCGTATTGGTGATACAAAGGCTTATCGAGTCCCATCTCTGCTCGGAGTTCAGTGAGTGCCTTTTCAGTTGCGCGTTCCCCCAGAATAGCGACGGCGGCATCGCCGGGTATGAGATGCACCATCAGGAACACAAGGAGCGATACCGCCAAAAGGGATAAGCCGATCGAAAGAAAGCGTTGAAGGAGATACGAGAGCAAGAGTCGAACCTTAGTTAGAAATTAGAAAAATGGGTTGTGTGCTTTTTCTTCCCCTACGGTGGTGGAGGGACCGTGTCCCGGAAAGAGCCTAACCTCGTCTGGAAGGGACAACAGATTGTCTCGAACGCTGTCGATTTCATCCTGAAGGGAGATGTTAGGACCCCCGACTGAGCCAGCGAAAATGGCATCGCCAACGAACGCTATGTTCTCTGCGATGAAGCTACATCCGCCGGGTGTATGTCCGGGTGTATTGACGACGGTTACCGTGAGTTCACCGACGGTAAGGGTATCTCCGTGTGCGACCTCGCGTAATCTCGTTTCGCTCCGCGGTTTCGGTTCATCCGTATGGATGTAAGTTTCGCATCCAGTAGCGGTCTGGATCTTTGGCAACCCGTCGGTATGATCGCTGTGGGCGTGGGTCAAAAGAATCGCTGTAGGCTTCACAGGACGCGCCGCTAACTGTTCCAAGATAAGATCAGGATGTGCAGCGGTATCGACAATCGCAGCGGCATGGGTCGCCTGGCAGATCAGGAGATACGCATTGACGGGCCAGCCGCCCACCGGCGCGCTGATTGTGATAACCTCAAGGGGTGAAGTACTTATCTGTTGCGGGGGTTCAGGTGCCCACGCTTCTGTCGCAATATCGAGTAGCTTGGTGCCGTCTAAATTTAGGACTTCGGCGAGCCGAAGGACTTGCGTTTCTGTCGGTTTTAAGGTATACTGTTCCATACGAGAAAGTTCTGTCTCTGTGATACCTGCCGCAGTAGCGATTTGGCTGTGAGACAAGTCTTGCCCGCGTCGGGCTTTGCCGATGATGTCACCGAATTCGTCTTCAAGTGCATAAGCCATAGTAGTATTCTCCAATAGTTATTGATTTAAGGAACATTGTAGCAAAAAATTCGGTATAATACAATTGAAAACAGCGGACACCCAAACAGGAGGCATTCTGATGGACATCCCGAAAAACGGTTATGAACAAGCGGCAATATCCCTCGCTCCTATAAAAACCGATATGACGTTAGATGAATTTTGCCAATCCGACTTGGAGGGATATGAATACGTGAAGGGAGAATTGGTACCTATGGCACCACCGACAATGGAGCACGGTGATATCAGTATGAGTCTTAGCTTACTTTTAGGTGTTTACATTCGTGAAAATGAGTTGGGACGTTTATATCCTGCGGATACAGACTTTAAATTAGGGGACCGATTGGTTAAACCCGATATTGCGTTTGTTTCAACAGCGAGATTGCCTGAGAACAGACGCCAAGCATCCCCTGTAGCACCGGATCTGGCGGTTGAAGTTGTCTCACCGACAGATATTCAGTATCGTGTTGTCGAAAAGGCGTTTGCCTATCTCAACGCTGGCACGCGACTCGTCTGGATTGTTGAACCTGTGGGAAAGACGATAACCGTGTACCGCTCCAAAACAGATATCAAAGTGCTTACGCGCGAAGATACACTTACGGGTGAGGATGTTGTTGAAGGGTTTTCGTGTCACGTCGCAGAACTTTTTGAATAGATACACCTAAGACAGGGTCAATTAATGAGGGAGGAACAGGAGATGGATCCACAAAACACCCGCGAATTCAAACAAGAAATGCCCCTGCCTGAACACGGCAAGATGACGCTTGAGGAATTTCTTGAAAGTGATTTAGAGGGATATGAATATGTAAAAGGAGAATTGATACCGATGCCAGCTGCCTCTGCGGAACACGGAATTGTCAGCGCGCGGGTTTTTCTACACTTGGGTTTGTACGTGCGCGAGAATCAACTCGGCGAGGTGGTCACTCCGGACACCGGTTTCCAGGTCGGTGAGCGTGTTCTGAAACCAGATATCGCTTTCCTTTCAACAGCACACTTGCCTGAGGACCTGAGCAAGGCATTCCCAGTGCCGCCAGATCTTGCGATTGAAGTCGTGTCCCCATCGGATGCTTTTCGGCGTGTCATTGAAAAAGCACTCGCCTATATCGAGGCAGGCACACAGATCGTCTGGGTGATTGAACCCGGATCAAAAACGGTAACCGTCTATCGTTCGGAAACAGACATCAAGCTACTTACGCGCGAAGATACACTTGACGGTGAAGATGTTGTCGAAGGCTTTTCGTGCCGAGTGGCACAACTTTTTGAATAAGGAGATTTTATGAAACTTGGTTTAGTTACATATAATATGGCAAAAGATTGGGATGTCCCAACAATCATCGAAAACTGCGTAGAAACGGGGTTCTCAGGTGTGGAATTGCGGACGACGCATGCCCACGGCGTTGAGGTCGACCTTTCGGCAAGTGAACGGGCGGCGGTAAAACAACAGTTCGCTGACTCTCCAATCGAGATTGCCGGTTTGGGATCGGCGTATGACTATCATGCCACCGATCAAGCAGTGGTTCGCCGGAATATAGCAGGAACGAAGGCGTATTCTCAACTCGCAGCGGATGTCGGAGCACCCGGCGTAAAGGTGCGTCCCAATGGGCTTCCCAACGAAGTTCCCGTCGAAAAGACGTTGGAACAGATCGGGTTGGCATTGCGCGAGTGTGGCGAATTTGCCGCAGACCTCGGTGTTGAGATTCGGTTAGAAGTCCACGGGGGTGGCACCTCTGAACTCCCGCATATCCGCACGATTATTGATGTCGCTGACCACGAGAACGTCTACGTCTGCTGGAATTCTAATTTCGGAGAGGTGGAAGACGGCTCTATACTGAATAACTTCAACTATGCGAGAGGTAGAATCGGCTTGGTGCATATCACGGAACTCCATCGGCGCGAGTACCCGTGGCGGGAACTCTTTACATTGCTGAAAGCATCTGGATATTCCGGTTACACTTTGGCGGAGATTGCTGGAAGTTCCGATCCCATCCGTGTGATGAATTTTTATCGGGCGTTGTGGGAAGAATTGTCAAGCTAATTTGAATGAGGATAGATACCGTTGTCCAAGATACTATTTCGCATTTCGTTATCTATAGGGATGTTTCTGCTGACATCTATCGGTATGAGTGACACACTTGAAAGCGTTCGTTTCAGCAACGCCGTTTGGGACGTTGAAATCTTTCCGCAGTCGCTTGCCGTGAATGTCTATCCTGCGGGGACGGACCTAACAGTTCGGATTTCATCGGGTCAGATAGGATTGGGTCCTGTGACGGATGTTTCTCATGAAGGCAACGGTATCAGTTGGAGACTGCCGGAACGCGCCGTTACCGTTTATGTTGTATCGCTAAAGGATTCGCTAACGATTGAATTCATTCAAGACGATCCCGCAAACGACACGCAAAATTTCACGTGGCCCGTTATTGAAAATACTGAATCCATCCACGGCTATATTTTTCCCTTTTTTGAGGGGAGTTACGTCCCGAAAGATGACCTCACATGGCGAGATTTTTTGCGCGATCGGGGACCGATAAACACAACAGCGGGTCTCTCTATGCCGTTTTGGGGCTTGGATCTCGGTGAGAGAACACTTACCTATATTCTGACAAATCCGTTCAACAATCAAATCCATTTCAGTGAGACGGAAACGTCTGACTTAGGTATGCGGGTATCACACGCCTTCACGTCGAATTGGGAACAGAAAAGGTATGGGATGCGTCTTTCACTCGGTTCAGCATCACCGATTGAACCTGCGAAACAGTATCGGCAGTGGTTGATTGAGAAGGGTGAATTCGTTTCATTTGCTGAAAAGATCGAAAAGGTTCCAGCGGCGGAAAAATTGCTCGGTGCGGCGCACATCTACCTCTGGAACGGCAAACTTCTCAGTCAATACGATGTAACGGATTGGAAGGCGTTTGCAACAAGACTGAGCGGCAATAGCGTCGTGGCAAAACAACTCTGGACGCAACTCAACACAGAGATGCAAGGAATTGTCCGAGACATTGCGCAGTCAGATTATGCCTCTACCCACAGCCGACGCGTTGTGAGTCGGGCATTCAGTGAACACCTTGAGAAACCCGGTTTTTATGATGCCGCTGCGTGGACAGAGATTCCGCTTGGGTCAGAAATAGAGGTGTTGCTTTCACGAGATGTATCCACACTGTCGCTTCCAGAAATTTACCGACGGAACTGCCTGCTGCTTCACGCAGCGTTCCCCGACACACTCCGGCATCCAGACGCATGGGGGGACGGTCCCTCTGTGAAACTCCTGGAGCGGTTTGCTGAGAGTGGATTGGACAGACTTTGGCTCGGTGTGGATTCATGGCAGGACGGATTTCGGCACCCGACTGCCGTCGCGAAGGCGAGAGAACTCGGTTATCTGATTGGACCCTACGATTCTTATCATAGTATCCATCACCCTAACGAAAAGGATACATGGGAAACGGCACAGTTTGACCTGTCGCTTTATGAGACGGGTGCGATTGTCAACGCAGATGGCACGAAGAATCGGGGGTTTAAAAAGAAGGGGTATCACTTAAGTCCACTCATTGCGCAACCTTATGTTGAAGATCGCGTCAATGGCATCGTTGCACAGATGCCAATGGACTTCAATACGTGGTTCATCGACTGCGACGCTTACGGTGAACTCTTTGACGATTATTCGCCATCCCATCCTGCAACGCAATTAGATGATATGAACGCACGACTTGCCCGTATCGCATGGATTCGGGACATGCACAAGATGGTTGTCGGTTCAGAAGGCGGTGCTGCCTATTCTGCGGCGGTGCTTCACTTCGCGCACGGGATGACGACCCCTGTCATCGGGTGGGGTGATCCTGATATGAAAGAAAAGACCTCACCTTACTATATCGGCGGGTACTGGCCCCCCGAGGCTCCAGCAATTCACATAAAACAGGTGCCGCTCAAACCGAACTATTTGTATCACTATTACGATCCACGTTTCCGACTCCCCCTCTACCAGATTGTGTTCCACGATTCAGTGGTCACGACGAACCATTGGCTCTCTGGAAGCCTCAAATTCGAAAATGCTATCAAGACATTAGCACTCTTAGAGTTGCTTTACAACGTCCCGCCGTTATATCATCTGAACATGGCGGAGTTTTCAAAGCATAAAACGTGGATAAAACGACACTACGCTTTCTTTTCGCCTCTACATAGAGAAATCGGCGGTCAGACGATGACCGATTTTGAGTGGTTGCGCGATAACCGTCAGGTCCAGCGTACCGAGTTTGGGGATGCAGTCGAAATATTTGCAAATTTCGGGACGGAGCCTTTTGTATACAAAGATGTCGTGATTCCGGGCAAAAGCGTGGTTGCGAGGTGGATTGGAACAGGTAAAATTGCGGTGTTTTCTGTGGAATAATTAAGGTTCGACACGTACCTGAAGAAATTAAAATCTATACCGAATGCCAGACATGATTCTTTTAAACTTCCAAGGAGGTAGAACCTATGTTTACGCAGAAGCTCACAGCCAGCCTCCGGTTTATAGGTATTCTGTTGCTGAGAGTTCTGCTGGGGTACGTTGTAGGTTATGTATGGTCTTTCGTTGTAGCATATCTTTTTCATATCATTATGGATGTCAGGATCCCTCGCGACCTATTTGATTACTTCTATGATTCTGGTCCTCCCCGAGAAGGACGCTACGGTGGTAGGGCAGGCGAGGTTTACGGTTTTGCTTGGCAAATTGGATTCAAAGGTTTCTGGGTATGGTTTGCTATCGGCATCCTCTGGGGTTTTTTGCAAGGACGGTTGGATTTGCGGAGATTAATAAGGAAGCGGCATACTTAAAACAGAATTTACCCAAAATTAGCATGTAACCCCCTAAATCCCCCTTATCAGGGGGACTGATGGATCTACTGTGTAAGTCTAAAAAAAATAAAGTCGTCCTTGGTAAAGGAAAGTTATGAATCACATTGAATTTTATCAAGCGAAATTGAATTATGAGACGGATTCTTGGGATCTCTTTGAGGCACTCAATAACGGTGAACCGATCGTTGTGATAGACGCGCGTTCTCCGGAGGCGTATGCCCTTGAACATATACCAACATCAATAAATATCCCGCATCGCACAATGTCTGAGGCGACGACACGTGAACTCGATACATCTAAAGTGTATGTAACCTACTGTGATGGTATCGGTTGCAATGCCTCCACCAAAGGTGCTCTGAATATGGCGAAATTGGGGTTTCAGGTTAAGGAATTGATGGGCGGCTTAGATTGGTGGAAACGTGATGGCTATGAAACGGAAGGCGCGCATGGGGTTTCAGGAACGGGAATTGCCTGTGGGTGTTAAATACAATAACCCAAGTTGTCATTGGCAGCAAAACACCCTTTTCAGAAAAATCGGTGAAAAACTTTGAATTTAATTTGCAATTGCGGGTGAAATGGTGTATAATTACATTAACAATCCCCCATAGCTCAGTTGGTAGAGCAGATGGCTGTTAACCATCGTGTCGGCGGTTCGAGTCCGTCTGGGGGAGCTCTCAATTTTGCTGACGGGCTTCGCCACTCATTTTGGTTGTCAAGGTCCGTCAGCAAAAATTTTTAACCTGTTCCTGTCCAAACTCGCCTTACTCTCCAGTGGAGGTCAAAATGCCTAAGAAATTTACCGATGCTCAGCTTGATGAACTCTTAGCGAAAGGCTACTTAATTGTACCCGACTACTATTCAGGGGATCAACTTGCGGAGATGCAGGCTGCCCAACGCCGTGTACTCCCGACATGGGAAGAAGTTAAGGATGACCCGCCCCCCGGTAGAGCGACTTTGACCGAATTCCCGCCCGCTGAAATGGCTTTATTACGTGCGATCGTGGACCACGATGCCTGGGAATTCGCACGTAAGTTTCTGAAAACAGAGCATATTCACTACCGTGCTGGCTGTATGATTGCACGCTACCCTGGATTTAAGGGACCCGGTGTCGATAGCGATCCGAGCAATTTGCACATCGATAACGGCAACAACTCACTGTTACCACAGTCCGAGAGTGCACGTGAATTCGGGCAAATCGGTTTTTGGGTACACCTTGAGGATGTTGACGCAGACCAAGCACCGCTGAGACTCCTCGCGAAGGAACACGGACGGGATACCTCTAAATACGAACCCCTTGTTTGTAAAGGCGGAACTGTCTGTATCTTCAATAACTATACGTTGCACTCAGCAAGCGATTATCTGCGGGAAGATGGACAACGCTTCACATGGGGATTCGGCTTAGGACGGGCAGACCACTATTGGGAAGGCTTCCGGCACTATACAGACAAAGGTCGGAATCCAACGTTCTCGAAATTCATCGGCACGCTGACAGCGGCAGAGCGTGAGGTTTTTCGGTTCCCACCTGCTGGACATCCATACTATACGCCGCAAACGCTTCAGGCGTTAGAAGAACAGTATCCCGGCTGGAACGCCCGCGGCGAGTATTAAAAAGCCGTGTTTCGGAGCGGTTCGGACATCAGCCATCCGATGACGTTGACGATGTCGTCCTGCCGGTCCTGTAGCATCACTTCGATGAGTGCAGGTTTTTCGGCAGCGAGGGCATCTCGTAACGTGTCCTTGAAATCTCCCAAATTCTCGACCCGCTCGGCATACGCACCGAAAGACTTTGCGAATTCAACGAAATTCGGATTGAGCAGATCCGTGTCGATTGTGCGTCCTTCACACCCTTTCTGTTGAGACCCCTTAATCGCTGACAATGCCCCGTCGTTCACCACAATCGCAACGACATTGATGCCGTATTTCATGGCGGTCGCCATTTCTACGGCTCCCATCAGGAACCCGCCGTCCCCACTGAAACAGATGACAGGTCGATCGGGATGCGCGACCTTCGCACCGATCGCCGCAGGATACGCATGTCCCAATGCGACACCGATATTCGGGTAGAGGAACGTCCTCGGATCGTAGACCGGAAATTCACCGAAAGAGGCGTAACCGAGCGCATGGACATCGATGGCGTAGATGGTATCTCGTGGTAGCACGTCCTGCAGCTCATGAATGACCGGCAACGGGGGTTGGGCATCGAATGCCTGTCGGAGTTGTGCCAGTGTTTCATCCCACCCGTTTTCACCCGGGGCAACGTCCTCGATGAGTGCCTGCAACGTCAGTTTCAGATCACCCACCACACCTATATCACACGGATATTCAAGCCCGATTTCGTCGGCGTCTTCGTCTATTTGGATGAAGGGTTGTGGGAGTTCCAGACTCCAATTTCGGGTATCAATAGAGGTAAACCGCGGTCCGATCCCGATTAAACAATCCGTCCGTTGGAGTGCCTCGCGTCCGAGGTAGCCGTAGCAAATTTGGAGTGCCAACGGATGGTCCTCGGATAAAACGCCTTTTGCATTACGGGTAACAATGACGGGAGCATTCAGTTTTTCAGCGAGGAGACGCAATTCGTTTCGGGCGTTTGAGTGAAAGACAGCGGAACCCGCGAAAATCAGGGGCATCTTGGCATTTTGGATTGTTTCGACTGCGGCACTCAGGGATGCATCGTCGGGCGGGGATAATTCAGGACGTTCGACACGCGGTGGGATTCGGACATCTCCGTCTCCGGTGACGACATCCATCGGGAATTCCAGCATGGTGGGTCCCGGTCTCCCAGTGCGCATCGCTTTAAAGGCGTTTTCAATGACGACAGGAATTTCAGCGACGGTGTGTGCAATCGCGCAGTATTTGGTAATCGACTCGAAAAACCGCATCTGATCCAAGCCGTGGAACATCTTGCTCGGATGTTTGCTGTAGAGACTGGAATCGCTCTGTCCCGTAATTAGCAGGACAGGGGCACAATCCGTGAACGCCTCTAAAATCCCCGTCGAGGCGTTGCTGGCACCCGGTCCCGGCACGGTGATAGCGACACCGGGTTCACCTGTTGCGCGCGCAAAGCCATCCGCCATCTGTGTCGCCGCATATTCATGTCGGACGAGGTAGTGGTCGATTGTGCCTTCGCCGCGTCGCAACAGGGCATCGTAGATTTGGATGTTTTGGGTGCCGGGCATTCCGAAAACCGCCGAAACGCCTTGTGCTTTCAAACATTCAATGATTATATCTCCGCCTTTCACTTATGAGTCTCCTTTGTGTTCTCTGAGGAAATTTTCTAACCACGCATCGGGATCGTATCCGAATCGGCGTAAGAGTTGGCAGCCGACACGTTTGAGAAAATTAGGGATAAAATTAAAGAGTTTAAGTCGCCAATTCATTTTTTAATTTGTTGTTCTTGGGCTGCTCTCCATTACATTACGAGCAGGTTTCTGGTTAATTTATACTGGATTTGGGAATTTTGACGCTTCTTCGACAAAACATTAAACCTTTAGCCTGCAACAATACGCAAAAATACCCCGCTGAATGCCACACGCGCAAATGTAATACATTGTCCCGCAAGTCCACACGCGACTTGCGCTACGGATTTCGTCTATTCCCAGATAAAATCCAGCGTTGATTCGCAAAAACACGCAGGCGGATATACGCAAAGGAACATTATTTATCTGCGGAAACACCCAAGCAAAAACACCCGCTTCACCGAACCGCAAGGAATAATTAAAAAAGTGCGTTGCCACTATTTTTATCGAAAAAATGCATCCGGTCTGGAACAAACGCGACGTAGAGGTGCTGTCCGATTTCCGCTTCAAAGTTCGGTGCTGTGCATGCTTTAAGAATCGTGTGTGCGCCGGATGTATCCGTTCCGAGCGTCAATTCGACGATTGTTTCTGCCCCGAGGGGTTCACTGCTATAGACTTCCGCCTGAAACGCGTTGGGAATTGGCTGATGACTCACGATAACATCTTCAGCATGCGTGCCGAAGATCAGGTCTCGGTCTGGATCGCTGTTTTTTACAACTTTAGCGATTTTGGGGTCCTGAATTGCGACTGAATTACCACCGTCGAGATGGCTCGCTAACGTCATGAGGAGGTCGCCATTCGCGGTGGAGATGTCGCACGGGATGCAATTCATACTTGGATTCCCGATGAAACCGGCGACAAAGAGATTCGTGGGATGATTATAGATGTCAGCAGGTGTTCCCAATTGCTGGATTCTGCCGGCTTCAAGGACGGCGATCCTGTCTGCCATTGACATCGCTTCGATCTGGTCATGCGTCACGTAGAAGGTGGTTGTGCCGAGTTCGCGTTGCCGCCACCGGATTTCGGCGCGCATCTCGGTCCGCAGTTTCGCATCCAGATTGGAGATCGGTTCGTCCATGAGGAAGACTTGAGGACGCCGCACCATTGCGCGTCCGAGTCCAACGCGTTGTGTCTCACCGCCGCTCAACTGGTTGGGTGTTCGCAGGAGCAGGTGTTCGATATGCAGCATTTGGGCAATATCTTTGACACGCCGGTCGATCTCTTCTTCGGAGAGTTTTCTCGGATGCAGGGGAAACGCCATATTCTCGTAAACGCTGAGGTGTGGATAGAGGATATGCGATTGGAAGACGAAAGCGACATCGCGTTCCGCGGGGGTTTTGTCGTTGACGCTCACATCGTCGAGATAGATCGTGCCTTCTTCGGGTGTGTCCAAGCCGGCGATACACCGAAGGGTCGTCGTTTTGCCGGCACCCGTTTGACCGAGGAGCACAAAGAATTCCTCGTCTCGGATATCCAAGTTGATGTCGTCAAGTGCGATGAGATCGCCGAATCGTTTTGTAATGTTTTCGAGTCGGACTGTTGCCATAGGGAAATCTACGCTTCTGTGTTGTGGATATTGCTACAAGTGTAGCACAAATTGCGTTTAGCGGTCAACAAGAATTCTTTGAACGGATGTATAAATATTTTATAATGAATCCGAAAAATAAATGGACATTTTTGTAGTGTAGGAAATCGTTAGCGTGCGTCCTCCCTCCAAGGTGTTGCTTGAGAGTTTCGATTGGGATTCGCATTACCTGAGAAGTGAGTGGACGGTTTCGACGTCTACGCCTGCTGCGCCTTCGCAGGTAAAAGGGAATATTGTTGGGACATGGGGTGAATTGAAAAAACAATAGGCAGAGATACGCCACAGATACGGCTTGAGGCGTGATAGTCGGTCGGTTTTCTACCGGATGCTATCACGCCTCTTTTTTTATAGTAGATTTTAGAATTACTTAGACATTAGAGATGAAGACTTAACCCCCCTAACCCCCCTTATCAGGGGGGAATTAGCGGTCTTTCTCATGACACATTGACTTGCAAATGTCTAAGTAGTGTTTACATTTTTTTAGCAGTCATAAGAATGGCTGCTAAATAAACAAATCCAAGGTATCGGACTGCGTATTTATCATAGCGAGTGGCAACACGACGAAACTGTTTCAAGCGATGAAAAAAACGCTCAATGACATTTCGAAGTTTGTAGACGCCTTTATCATAAGGGCGTTCTTCAAGGCGGTTGCGCCGCGGACGAATCACCGCAACGCCCCCTTGAGCAAGAATCTCGGCTCTCAAAGGATCCGAGTCATAGGCAGTATCGGCAACGACACAGTCAAAGGTCTGTCCGGCAATCAATGCCGAGGCTTGGCGAACATCATGACTCGCACCTGCCGTCAAGATAAAACGCAAGGGGCGAAAGGCATCACTCACCGCAGCGTGAAGTTTCGTCGTGAATCCCCCGTGGCTCCGACCCAAAGCTTGCTTGTTTTGACCGCCATTTTTTTTTCGGGGCACCTGCTGCGGAGGTGTGTGCCCGGACGATCGTCGAATCAACGAGGAGTGCCGAGATTTCACCCGCAGCATGGAAATGTTGATGAAGTTTTTCAAAAACACCCGCATCACACCATCTTCCAAAGCGGCGATAGACGCTGTTCCAATATCCATAGGCTTTTGGCAGCCCTCGCCACGTCGCTCCTTCTTTGGTCATCCAGACCAGAGCCGAGAGAAAGCGTTTACAGGTTTCAGGATTTCCGACATAGACGTTTGGAAGGACTTTGAGAAACGGGAGTATGCTCTGCCAAGCCACATCAGAAATCATCACGGGTAGGTCTTGAGTTGGCTCTCTGTTTTTAGATGTCATAGAAAAGAGTATACTAAAACCTACTCAAAATGTAAATTACTTAGACAATGTAAACACTACCTACTTATTTATAGGATTTACCATATTTGAGATGGACATAACCGCGCGTATCAGACGACTTTTTTAAAATTATGCAACCTTTTTGCCTTTAGGTTGTATCTATATAGATAGAGAGTGTTTCTTTCTGATGCCAAAAGACGTTTTTTTTATCGAACGCACGTTGGGCAGTGTGCGAAAAACAGACCCTCATCGCGTAAAAAGTAGGCAGATATATGCCGCATCCGAGGGTTTGCCCCATATAAATGGTGATAATAGCCGATTTTGTGAAGTGGCATTGTTCTTGCATGTTAAATAAAAAAGAACCTTACAACAAGGTCCTATAGATACCGTATTCACAGGAACAGAAGATCAGACAAATTTACTAAAAAAGTGTAACTTTTTTCGCTAACTTCCGTTTAACGTTGTGTTGGACTATATATTCAATTTTTAGAGAATCTATACGAACTCTTTTAGAAAGGGGTAAAGCAATGAAATCCACTAATGTCCGTAAGAACCATCCATCCCTATATGAAACCGCTGTGTGTCTCGCGATTGCGAAAGCACGTCAAGATGAATTACGCTGGGAACTTTTTATTGATAATTTGTCCCAGATTTGCGATACATTCGCCTATCAGATTGCTGCGAAAGGCACTGCCCCTTCTAAGCAATCTAATCAATCACAGCACTAACCAGTTTCTGTCCAGTAATCGGAACCTTCCTGACTCAAACCGATTCTTGGAGTTTTGGATGGTTGCCAAAGATCTTCACAAGAGAGCGGACTAATTTTTCGGGATCGTGGCGGATAACGTTCATCTGAACGCCGCCTAACCATGTGCCGAATTCAGTGACGACCATATCCCGGATGAGGTCCGCCTCAATCACCTGGATCCCCTGCGCTTCAAGGTTCTCCTGCTCACGATCATAAGAGACTTGCACTTTTGAAGCGTCTGCGACTTGCATTGTCTCAACAGACAGAGACGAAATATCTTTCGCTAAGTTCAGCACGTCCATGAGGTGCTGCGTATCTTCATAGAGCATTGAAAGCCCTTCCTCGGAAAGTGAACGAATTCGAGTCAACTGCGAAACCAGTTCCTTCCGAACATACTCTTGCATGATTTCCGTTGGCGCGGGTTGGTTATTCACCACGACGTAATTGAGCGGAATCTTGGCATGGTCCAAAATAGCATTAACGTGATCCGTGACCGCATAACCATCGGTTTCACCCGGCTGTGTCATAACGTTACAGACATAGATCTTCATGGCGTCTGAACGCTGAATCGTTTCCACGACCCCTTTGATAACCAGGTTCGGCATAATGCTGGTATAAAGGCTTCCGGGACCGATGATGATGACATCGGCGTTAATCAGGGCATCTACGGCTCCTTCATGCGCTTGGCATTCATAGATTGCATCGGGGGAATGGTGTGTTTTTCCGTTCTCGCGGGGTTCAAAAAAGACACGCTTGATCGGCTCACGATTTTCTCGGATAGGGATCGTAGATTCGCCGCGAACGATCTCTCCATCGGTGAGTTCGGCACACAAAACGGTATAATCCAACGTAACAGGGATAATCTGTCCACGCACTGAGAGTAATCTGGATGCCGCCTGGATGGCTTTCGGGAAGTTTCCTTCAAACTTTTCCGTCAGTGCTGTTAACAATAGATTGCCGACCGTATGTCCACCGAGTTCCCCATTGCTTGAAAAACGATATTCAAAAAGCCCTGCGAGTTCATCAGCATCGGACAATGTGAACAGGAGTCTCCGGATATCGCCCGGTGGGAGCATGTCAAACTCTTCAACGAGCCGTCCTGAACTTCCACCATCATCAGAAACGGTAACAATTGCCGCCAGACTATCCAAATCAATGAGGTGGTCTCTACCTTTCTCCAAATCAGCGTAGTGCTTAATGCCACTCAGCAACGCGGATAAACCACTCCCGCCTCCGATGCAGGCAAGCTTCAAAGCCATAATTCCTCCATTTTTTTAACTATTAAATCTGAGCGGGGTTTCCGTTGTCAACCCCGATCCAAAATTAATAAAGCACTTTTTTGAGGGTATGAAAGGTAAACCTAACTCAAAACCGCCATGTCATGAATCTGAGCGGAGTGTCCGGTGTTAATCCCAGTCCAAAATTAATAAAGCACTTTTTTGAGGGTATGAAAGGTAAACCTAACTCAAAACCACCGTGTCATGAATCTGAGCGGAGTGTCCGGTGTTAATCCCGATCTAAAATTAATAAAGCACTTTTTTGAGGGTGTGAAAGGTAAACTCGACTTAAAACTGTCGCGTAATAACCTGAATAGTCAGAAAAAAGGCGTTCCTACCCTATATAATAGATAACGGAATTACTACGAAATTTGTTTCATTAACATCTTGAGTGTTTCAATCGTCTCGTCACACAACTGTTCCGCCACAGTGAAAGTCGGTGCTTCACTAAAAACCCGAATGACAGGTTCTGTGCCGGAAGGACGGATGTTGACCCATCGGTCCTTCCAGACCCGTTTCACACCGTCCGTTAATTCCAGTTGCGGTTCCGCGCCAGCGCCACACGCTTCTTTGTAGACCTCCAAAGCGAGGTCCACAAGACCTTCCGCAAGCTCCTGCGACGGAATTTCCAGTTTCTTTCGACACATCTGATAGTGGGGCATATTCTCCACAAGCTGCGTTACCGTCGCACCAGATTCAGCGAGATACTGCGCAATCGCTGCAATAGAAGTGATACCGTCCGTGGTGTAATGGATATTAGGATAGATAACACCGCCAGTGCCTTCACCGCCGATAGCTGCATTCACGGCGTGCATCTTCTCAACGACCCAACCGACACCGACTTTCGTTCGGTGGAGCACAACACCGTGATCCGCCGCAATATCATCCAACATTCGACTCGTTGATACCGTGGCAACGACATCGCCTTTCGTCTTACGCAGCATAAAATCAGTGATAAACGCAAGCGTCCATTCACCGCTCAATGGGACACCACGCTCCGTCACAACGACAAGCCGGTCGGCATCTCCGTCGTGGGCAAAGCCAATATCCGCACCAGAAGCGACAACTGCTTTACAAAGTTCATCTAACGCCTCAGGTGTGGGTTCGGCAGGACGGCGGAAATGTCCATCGGCGACACAGTTAAGCGCAACAACCCGACACCCCAGTCTCCGCAAGAGGGACGGACTTATCACACTGCCGGCACCGTTGCCAGCGTCCATGACGACCTTCAAATCAGCCTTTCGAATTAAATCGGGTGCCACCCAAGAGGAAGACAGAATTTGATCGAGGTGATAACCGACTGCCTCTCCACACGTTTCAAGCGTTCCTTGTTCGTTCCAAGAGGCAAGTGCGAAATCCTCTTTTGCGTAGATTCGCATCAATTCGTCCCGTTCCGCCTGTGTCAGAAGATGTCCCGAAGCAGAGGCAAATTCAATGCCGTTCCACGCAACGGGATTATGACTGGCGGTAATGGTAATACTCCCTTGGGCACCGAGTGCTTTCGCCATTAGGAGTATCGTCGGCGTTGGACAAAGCCCTACATCTATGACGTGGCATCCTGTGGCGAAAAGTCCAGCAAGGACGGCATGCCGAACTGTAGGACTGGAAGTTCGGGAATCTCTGCCAACAATCACCGTTCTACCACCAACGAAGGTGCCAAACGCCATCGCAAATTGCGTAATGATTCGGACATCGAGCGAAAAGCCGACCTCACCCCGAACGCCTGAAACACTCACAATCGGTTTTTCTGCCTTACCCATACAATCCTCTCTGTAGCCTTTATACAGCATATCTACGGGATCTGGTTATCAGCCATGCTCCCAAAAAACAGCACCCGCCAATCACTATCTGCCAGACTCCCACAAGATACCACGGCTTCGGATAGTAGAATACATACGAAGGAACAGGCGTGAGTTCATAGAGAAGCGGATTTCTAAAGATGTCAAATCCCTCAAAGATACAGCACACAACAATCAGGGGGTTCAGGTGTAAGACTGGTGGAATGAAAGGTTGAAGATCGTCCACATACCGTTGTAACGGGTTGAGCAGAAACGCGCCACCCATCAAAACACACCATAACAGGGTGGCAAACTCCGCGCTGAAGAGGGCATCTCGGAAAACCTGAGTCCCCCAAACCCCGACCGCCGCTGCCGACAAACTATAAATCCCCAGTATCACGAACATCTGTAACGCCGTGGCGACGGGAATACGCGTAACGAACAGAGCCGCCCCTGTCGATAAAAACACCCAGCATAACATCGGTATCTGACTTATCAGCAGCAGTCTTAACAACCGTTGTCCAGACGAGATAGAGGCAAGGGCATATTGTGCGTCAAAGCCGGTATTTAGGAAATCGCAACGCACAGCACGGGCAGCAAGATAGGGTGCTACCAAAAGCACAACAAACACCTGCGCCATAAAAAAACACTCTATCGGTAAACCGAGTTTTGCTTGTATCAACACCCTATAGAGAAGATAGAGCAAAAAACTCGAAATGACACACCACGTGATAAGTGTTCGCAGGAAATGGTTTCGATCGCTCAGAGTCGCATCCATACGCCGATTTACTCACTTTGTGTCCGAGCCCGAAGTCGTAATACTGCTTCAGCGATAGAGACAAGGTTCGGGTTAATAACCAAAGCTTGCTTATACGCCGCAAGTGCCTCGTCCATCTTGCCGAGTCTGACATAAACGTGTCCCATCCCAGCAAACGCACCGAAGTGATTCGGGTTCAGGGAAATCGTCCGTTTGCAATCACGAATTGCCTTGCTCCATTCCTCAAGCATGAAATACGCGATTGCGCGTTGGTTATACCCTTCGGCGAAACTCGGCTCCGTCTCAATTACAGCGGTGAAGCATTCAACGGCTTGCTGATACGCTTCGTTTTTGAGTAAGTCTTTACCGTTCTCCAGCATCACGTCAACCGCATCATCCCCGGAATGTGACCAAATTTCCCACAATGCGTATTCCGCATTGAAGCGCGTTCCCCGGTCACTATTTTTCAGAGCATCCACCAACGCAGGAATTGCTTTTGAACTCCCAACCAACCGAAGTGCGAATCCCGCAGCGCGCCCGAGTAAAGGTTCTTTGCTGTGAAGATAGGCAGCCAAATCGGTTTCCGAATAGTTAGAAATTAGAAGTCGTTTGAGCGTCTCCTCGTCCGCTGAATTCTTGAATATCAGCTTCGCCAATTCGGAAGATCCGTTGCGCATCTGCATAATTCAGCTCTCCGTGTGGTCCTAATTTTAAAAAAATTATATCAGATTCCCATTGGAATGACAACCTTAAATCCCAGGCCACACAAAAAATCTTGTGATTCAAACAGATACCTGCTATAATTATTGGGTCAGATAGGTAGGTAATCCAACACGTATGCCAGATAGTGGAGCAAGATCCAGAACGTGAAAAGACGAAAAATTCTCATCCTCTGTATCGACGCGGGTAGCCATGAGTATCTCGCAGCGAGCGACCTTCCCAACATCCGCCAGTTGGCAAAAAACGGATTTTATGTCCATGCCAACGCCGTTATCCCTTCGGTCACGAACGTAAACAACGTCAGCATCGCAACCGGCTCCTTCCCAGAAACACACGGTATCACAACGAATTACCATGTAGACAGGGCAACCGGCAAAGGGGAATTTATCGAGGACAACCGCTTCCTCCTCGCACCGACCCTCTTTGAGATTGCAAAAACCTGTAAATTCGCAGACAAAACGGCACTCTTCGTAACAAAGAAAAAATTACTACGCATGCTCGAAGCAGGCACGGATATAGCCGTTGCTGCTGAAGCACCGCCCTCTGAATACATCCAAAAGGTCGGTCAGGTTGAACCGATCTATTCCGCTGAAATCAATTGGTGGTTGCTCCGTGCCGTGCATGCAGTCCTGCGGGCAGACGACCCAGAACTCGTCTATTGTTCAACAACGGATTGGGGGCAACACAAATATGCGCCCGATGACGACCTATCCCAACAACATCTTGCGGAATTGGATCGGATTATCGGGAATATCATTGATGATGAACCGGAACGTGAAATCTATATTACAGCCGATCATGGGATGTTGGCAAAAACCACTGCTATTGATCCGGGACGCGTCCTAACCGAACACGGTATCCCCGCAAGTTCTATCCCCATTATTAAGGATCGGTATGTTGCGCATCACGGTAATTTAGGCGGTGCCGCTTATGTGTTCCTCAAGGATCGCGCCGATACAGGGCAAGCGATTCAGGTCCTTCTGAATGCGTCCGGTATTGAAGAGGTCTATTCTGCGGAAGATGCGGCACGCACATTTCGGCTCCATCGTGAACGGATTGGGGACCTTTTCGTATTGGCAGACGAAGCGACTGTTTTCGGTGAATTGGAAACGGCAGTGGAACCGACCGCAGTGCGTTCACACGGGTCGCGCCACGAAAGTTACGTGCCCATCATTGGCTACAATAGCCCGTGGTCGGCAACAGATTTTGAATACAATGTCGATGTCGGAAGACTATTTCTACAGAGTTTGCGTTAGGCAATTGTAGCGTAGACTGTTAGTCTGCGCCATAAAAGGAGAAACTATGTCAACAGAAAAAGAGAAAACTGAAGGATGGATATCCCTGTTCGATGGGGAGACACTCAACGGTTGGGGCGCCACCGGAAATGCCGAAGGATGGGTTATTGATGATGGCAGTATTCTCTGCACGGTTCAGGGCGGAAAATACCTCTATACCGAACAACACTACGACAACTTCATACTGGCACTCGACTTCAAAACTGAGCCGAAAGTCAATAGCGGAATTTTTGTCCGATGGGCAGATCTGGAGGACGCCGTTCAGAGCGGACTCGAAATCCAGATTTTAGATACACACGGCAAGGAACCCACCGATAGCCACGACTGTGGTGCGCTCTACGATGCCCTGGGACCCACCCGAAATACGTGTAAACCCGCTGGGGAGTGGAATCAGATGACGATCACATGCGATGGGAGCATCATTGCTGTGACACTCAACGGCGAAGAAATCGTCCGCGCAGATTTGGATACGTGGGACACACCCCACCAAAACCCGGATGGCAGTCGGAACAAATTCGGCATTGCCCTCAAAGATTTCCCCCGAAATGGCCATATCGGTATCCAAGACCACGGCGGAAAAATCTGGTGCAGAAACATCAAAGTCAAATCGCTATAGAGAGGGCTGTAGCCATTTCGTTCTTCTGTAGGTAGGAGAAACATCGAAGTGAAACACTTTGATTCCCCGATGTCACGGTAAGCGCGATCTTCCGATCGCGCTCTCCTTTTGGGCAGAAAAGCAAATTGATGGCAAAAACCAGAGCCATTCAGTTTTCGGTTTCTGAGTGCCTTATCGAGAATAGATATGTGACTTTCGGCACAAATCGGGGTTACAAACCCCTCCCACAAGAGAAATTTGGGACAATTGAATGGCTCTGTGGCGAAAACTAAATTCTATGGACACCCCTACAGAAGTTGTGATATACTATCTACACTATGCCAACACATCTTGAAAATATACGGAATTTCTGCATTTTAGGGCACATCGACCACGGAAAAAGCACCTTGAGCGATAGGCTTCTTGAGCATACGAACACGCTCACCGAGCGCGATATGCGCGAACAGGTGCTGGATTTGATGGATTTAGAGCGTGAACGCGGTATTACCATTAAAGCAACGGCTGTCAAACTCCATTACCCCGCCACTGACGGAAATCGATACGAACTCAATCTGATCGACACCCCCGGACATGTCGATTTCACGTACGAGGTCTCCCGCAGCCTCGCGGCGTGCGAAGGTGCCATTCTCATCGTTGATGCCGCGCAAGGGGTTGAAGCACAAACCTTAGCAAACGCATATCTCGCGATTGACAACGATCTTGAGATTATCCCAGTCGTCAATAAAATCGATCTACCCACCGCACAACCCGATGAAGCCAGACGGCAGATAGAAGAGGTTATCGGTATCCCTGCCGACGATGCGCTCCTCGTTAGCGCGAAAATGGGGATCGGTATTCCCGCCATACTGGACGCAATTATCAACCGAATCCCCGCCCCCGTTGGCGAGCCTGAAGCCCCTTTAAAGGCACTCGTGCTCGACTCTGTCTATAATAACTATCGCGGTGTCATCATGTACACACGAATCTTTGAGGGGAGTGTGAAACCGGGGGAAAAGATTCAACTCATGGAGACGAAACGCTCCTATGAGGTTGAGGAGGTCGGCATCTTCACACCAGAAATGCAACCGACTTCCGAACTCCGCACGGGTGCTGTCGGCTACCTCATCGCAGGCATCCGAGAGATCGACAAAGCAAAAATCGGGGATACAATTACACATCATACGAAACCGACAGCAACACCCCTTCCCGGTTATCGCGAGATGAAACCGCTTGTATTCAGCGGTCTCTATCCAGCAGACACAAACCAGTTTCATGCCCTGCGCGAGGCACTCGACAAACTACGCCTCAATGATTCCTCCTTCAATTTTGAACCTGAGACGTCCATTGCGCTCGGATTCGGGTTTCGGTGCGGGTTTCTCGGTTTACTTCACATGGAGATTATCCATGAACGCCTTGAGCGGGAATTCGGACTCGCGCTTGTCCGAACTGCCCCGAGCGTGATGTATCGAGTCTACCTGAAAACCGGTGGATACGTACCGGTCGACAATCCAGCACACCTTCCAGAACCAAATGATATCGAACATATAGAAGAACCGTATGTCAATATTGACATTATCGTTCCGCGCGACTATATTGGAAACGCGATGGAACTTTGTCAGAAGCGTCGGGGTGTATATAAGCGGATGAACCAATTGGACGTAAGTCGCGTGCAACTGCTCTATGAACTTCCGCTCAGCGAAATGCTAACGGATTTCTATCCGAAACTCAAATCATTGACACGCGGGTACGGTTCGTTAGAATATGACATTGGGGACTACAAAACCGAAGAACTCGTTAAATTAGACGTGCTACTGAACGGTAATCCGGTAGACGCTCTCTCAACGATTTTACCACGAGACAACGCGGAAACGCGGGGCAAGGCATTAGTGTCCAAGTTGAAAGAACTCATTCCGCGTCAAATGTTTGAAGTCCCCGTTCAAGCCGCAATTGGTAACAAGATTGTTGCCCGTGAAACAGTGCGAGCCCTCCGAAAAAACGTTACTGCGAAATGCTACGGCGGCGATGTGACGCGAAAACGGAAATTGTTAGAGAGGCAGAAAGAGGGCAAAAAGCGACTCAAACAGATCGGTAATGTCGATGTCCCACAAGAAGCTTTTACAGCGATGTTGGCAACTGATGAATAGGAAAAACAAAACACACAATCGCGACCAGAGTAGCGACAAAGGAGAACGCTCTTTTCATTGAAGCTTCATAACATTATGAATAACAACGATACGCAATTATCCAAATGGCAAAAATTTCGGAAAACAATTGTATGGGAATATACCCAAGTTATTGTTGTGGCACTCATTCTCGTTTTCGGATTTATACGCCCCTTTGTTGTTGAGGCATTCAAAATTCCTTCCGGTTCAATGGAGGATACGCTTCTTATCGGAGACCGGATTCTGGTATGTAAATTTATCTACGGCATTAAAATCCCCGGCACGGACATCAAGGTTCTCGATTTCCATAAACCTGCCCGAGGAGATGTTTTCGTTTTCATTCCACCCCACGATCGGGAACGAAATTTCATCAAGCGCATCGTAGCCGTTGAAGGGGATACTATTGAGACCCGCGGCGACACACTCTATGTAAACGGTGAAGCTGTCGACGATGGTTATTACACTAAGCACATGACCTTTAGCCATTTCAGAAGAGGTAATTTTCCACCCTTCCGTCAACCGGAGTATCTGCCAGAGAGCGATGGTTTTTCGGATTTCGCCCTAACGGCAAGTCAATTCAAACGTAAGTTCCCTGAAGGTAAACCGTTCACTGTCCCTAAAGGCATGGTGTTTGCTATGGGTGATAATCGCGATCAGAGCAGCGATAGCCGTTCCTGGGGACCCGTGGATGTAAACGACATCAAAGGGCAAGCCTTTATGGTGTACTGGTCATTTGACGCCCGTCCAGCGAAATTGTGGGAAGTGTGGAAAATGGTAGGGAATGTCCGTTTCAATCGAATCGGCAAACTCATCCATGCCTACCCATCTTTTTAATGATTGCTTCTGAGCTGCTGCGGACGTTGTCCTTGCAGATTCTGAATCGTTAAAAAGCCTTTGATAACTTGGAAATGGTTGGCATTAACCAAAAATCACCGTGAAACGAAGTGGAACGATTTAACAGTTTAAAAAATGCATCAAGACAGACGACACCTCATCATTGGCACAGCAGGACACGTTGACCATGGAAAAACCGCGCTCGTCGGGGCACTTACCGGTATGGAAACCGATCGGCTCAAGGAAGAGCAAGAACGTGGTTTGTCTATTGAGTTAGGGTTTGCCTATTTTGACCTCTCGGACGACTCGCGGGCAGGTATCGTTGACGTTCCAGGTCATGAAAAATTCATCCGAAGCATGCTCTCCGGGGCTTACGGTATGGATATCGTCCTCTTCGTCGTTGACGCGAAAGAAGGCGTTCAGGAACAGACCCTCGAACATCTGGCAATCTTAGATCTGCTCGGCATCTCAAACGGTATCCTCGTCATGACGAAATCCGACTTGGCGACTGCTGATGAATTGGCAGAAGCAACCGAAATGACGCAGGAGATGCTCATCGGGACAAGCCTTGAAGCCATCCCAACTGTGAGTGTTTCCGCATTAACCGGCGCAGGTATTGAAACACTAAAAGAGACCATCGTCAAACAGGTAGCACTCGCGACGGAAACCGAAGAAAACGATGGTATCCCGAGATTATACGTTGACAGGGTTTTCACCGTTCAAGGGTTCGGCGTTGTTGTGACAGGCACGCTCATCGGTGGATCGATCCAGCGAGACCAGCGGATGGTGATTCTTCCACAGGGGCATACTGTGCGGATCCGAGGGATACAGGTCCATAATGAAACTGCACCCGTAGCGCAAGCCGGACAGCGGACAGCAGTGAACCTTTCCGGCGTCTCTGCCCAGGACCTCCAACGCGGCGATGTCCTTTGCCCAATTGATTTCTCACAAGTGACGGACAATATTGACGTGTCGATGCAAGTGCTGTCCTCATTTCCAAGGATACTTGAACATTGGACGCGTCTCCGGGCGTATCTCGGCACTCGCGAAATATTTTGCAGATTAATCCTACTCGTGGACGATGCCATTTTGCCGGGGGATACCATTCAGGTTCAACTCCGCTTAGAACAACCCATCCTAACGTTCAGAGGCGACAGAATTATTTTACGCGATTTTTCAGCGCAATATACAGTCGGGGGTGGTGAAGTTATTAACCCATTTGCCCCAAAGCATAAGCGGTTCACCCCTGAAACCATCGCTACTTTAGCACAATGGGAAGAAGCCGATGATGCCCAGGTCGTGAACACTGTCTTAGAAAATAGCGAGTCACTCTGCGTGCCAGAGTCCTTCCTGCATTACTATTTACCACAGTCACAGACGAACGTGAATGCGATCTTAACCGGCTTGGAAGCAGACGGGAAAATTGTGCGCTGGGATAAATCGGGCAGGTCGCCGCTCGTTTCTGATGCTGTTCGGACGGCAAATATCAAAGAGAAAATTATAGAAACGTTGACAGCATTCCATTCGGCAGAACCCCTCCTTGCCGGTCAAAATGCTTCACAACTGCGTCGAGAACTCAAATTGGACGAAATCGGCTTTGAGAAACTCGAAAACCAACTCATTACCGAGGGGCAACTCGCCAAAGACGGCAATCTTCTCCGATTGGCATCTCACGAAATCCAGTTTTCCGAAGAGGAAGAAACCGCGAAGGAGAGACTCGAAAAACTATTCTTGGAAGCAGGTATGAATACACCCACTTTCAACGAACTCAGCACGCACCTTCCAGACTATACACCGCAGTTACTGGAATCCACGTTTTTCGCACTTCTGAACTTAGGGCAGTTTGTCAAAATAGCGGATAACTTCTTTATCCACAAAACCGTTTTTGAGGAGATACAGGAATTATTAACCACTTACCTTCGCAAAAATGATACAATAACCGTTGCCGAATTTCGAGAAATGGCACAAACTTCTCGAAAATATGCGGTGCCGTTTTTGGAATACTGCGATAGCCGGAACCTCACGATCCGAGACGGGAATATCCGTAAGTTGCATCCGCGGCACTTGCAGGCATAGTTTGCAGTGTCCATGATGGGGGAGGATAGGGTCCGGTGGCCCTACCGGTCTTCAAAACCGGCTTGTCCATGCAAGTGGATAGGTGGGTTCGACTCCCACCCTCTCCCGCCATTAGCTTAGAAGTAGACGGCAGCCATGCAACAACGGCGCATGGCAGATTTTTGAAAGGTTCGTGCCTGACAGCTCCCGTTAGGGGTAAATTGAAAGATGTTAAAAACGCTTCCATTAGTTGAACAAAGAACACCCCAAAGACGGCATCCGTCCTGGATTAAAGCTCGGATGCCGAGTGGCGGTAACTACGCTGAACTCAAGAAATTGATGCGGGATCTGCAACTTCACACAGTCTGCGAAGAGGCACGCTGTCCCAACATCGGTGAGTGTTGGAACAGCCGGACCGCTACCTTTATGATACTCGGTGATGTCTGCACGCGCCGCTGCATGTTCTGTGCGGTGAAAAAAGGCACGCCCGGTGGGATCGTTGATGCCGATGAACCGCGCAGACTCGGTGCAGCCGTCGGTCACTTAAAACTCAAGCACGTGGTTATCACCTCAGTCAATCGGGACGACCTTGTGGACGGAGGTGCGAGTATTTTCGCCGCATGCATCGCCGAAGCCCGAAAACATCGTCCGGGATGCACCGTGGAAGTTCTCATCCCCGACCTCGAAGGCAATTGGGAGGCCCTCGCTGTCATTGTGCAAGCACGACCGGAAGTGCTCAATCATAACACCGAAACGGTTCCACGTCTTTATCGCCGCGTCCGTCCGTATGCGAATTATCAACAAACCCTGAACCTGCTCCGCACCAGCAAACAACTGGATGCACAGATGCTCACAAAGTCGGGACTTATGGTCGGCTTAGGTGAGACTGTGACAGAACTCTTAGAGACAATGGAAGACCTCCGCAACACCGAATGTGATATTCTCACTGTGGGTCAATACCTCTCCCCTTCCCCGCGTCATTTGCCCATTCAACGCTATTATACCCCTGAAGAATTTGAAGAGATCAAAGAAGCAGGCATCGAAATGGGGTTTCGACATGTAGAGTCGGGACCCTTAGTGCGGAGCTCCTACCATGCCGGTGAACAAGCAAAGTTAGCATAAAACTAACCCTCATTATAGCATTTAACACCGGTCCCATCTTCAATCGCGCCCTCTACATATTTCCGAGAAATTTTCAGACTTTACATTAAATCCGATTTTTGATATACTAATGCCTGAAGCACACATTTTTGCAGCACTGCAAAATACCTCGCGTTTCCTTCATGACACGGTTTCTAAAGAAGTAAGAAGTTGGGATTGTCTCACCATCAGCACAAGGAGGGGGAACATGAACAGACATATTTTCTCTGAAGCATCAAACTGTTGTTCACACATAAAACGCGTAAGTTTCATTATCTTCGTCGTAAGTTTAGTATTTGCTGCGACACCGAGTCTCATCACAGCTGGAACCACACCGGATATCCAACCCGTCACGAACGAGATGTTACTCTCATCACAAGACGACCCTGAAAGCTGGCTGATGTATGGACGGGACTACAGAAGCTGGCGATATAGTCAACTCACACAGGTTAACACTGAAAACGTCAAAAAACTCGTCCCGAAATGGGCATTTCAAATTGGAACGCCCTTCGATAAGTTTGAATGCACGCCACTTGTCGTCAATGGTGTGATGTTCATCACCACTCCCTACAGCACTATCTACGCTGTGGACGCAAGAACCGGCAAGGAAATATGGCGGTATGATTATGAACTCCCTGACGATTTAGCGATCTGCTGCGGTATGGTGAACCGTGGTGCTGCTATCTTGGGCGATAAAATCTTTTGGGTAACGCTTGACGCACACCTCCTCGCCCTCGATGCGAAGACCGGCAGGGTCCTCTGGGACAGAGTGGTCGGAGATCTGACGAACGCTGAATCCCTCACTGTCGCCCCGTTAGTCGTCAAAGACAAAGTGATCGTCGGCATATCAGGCGCAGAATACGGCATCCGAGGCTATATCGATGCGTATTACGCCGAAACAGGTGAACAGGCATGGCGATTTTACACCGTCCCGTCAAAAGATGAACCCGGCGGCGACACATGGGAAGGCGATTCATGGATGACAGGTGGCGGATCCGCTTGGGTCACAGGTTCCTACGACCCGGAATTGAATCTCGTCTACTGGGGAACGGGTAACCCGGCACCAGACTGGAACGGTGCTGTCCGGAGAGGCGACAACCTCTATACCGACTGTATCGTTGCGTTGGATGCCGATACCGGAAAACTCAAATGGTATTTTCAAGCCACACCCCACGATCTATGGGATTGGGATGGCGTGAGTGAACCCGTCCTGATCGATATGGAGATAGATGGCGCACCGGTCAAAGCGTTGATGCAAGCGAATCGCAACGGCTATTTCTATGTGCTTGATAGAACCAACGGAAAATTTCTATACGCAAGCACTTACTGTGAACAGAACTGGTCGGCTGGACTCGATGAAAACGGACGTCCTACCGTCCTACCCGGCGTGTCCACCTCAGAAGAAGGCACGATTCGCGTCTGTCCCGGCGTTGAAGGCGGCAAGAACTGGCCCCCTTCAGCCTATAACCCGCTCACAAATTACCTCTATATCCCATCGTTGGAACTCTGCGGCTCCTATCATCAAGGGCGCGTTTTCTATGTGAAAGGGCTACCCTACCTCGGAAGTGGTATGACAGCAGACAGGGACGAAGCTGGCAACATGGAGATGTGGGGACATATCAGTGCAATCGATGTTTCTACAGGTGAGATTAAATGGCGCCACAAAACGAACTTCCCACAATGGGGTGGATGCCTCACAACGGCAGGAGGTCTCGTTTTTGCGGGGGATTTAGAGGGCAGATTCATGGCACTCTCGGCAGAAACCGGCGAAGTGCTTTGGGATTTTCAGACTGGATCCGGGGTTCTCGCACCCCCCATTACCTATCGACTCGACGGTGTCCAATATGTTGTGATAGCGTCAGGTGCTGTGAAATATGCTGAAGTCAACGCTCGCGAAGGCGGAACCCTTTTTGTGTTCGCGCTCTTTGATGAATAGTTTTCAGTTATCGGTTGTCGGTTATCAGTTAAGAGACGCTTCGGTTGATTCAGAAATCTCTTTAACCGAAAACCAATAGATAGGAGGGTACCGTGAAACACTATATTCTCTTGTGGGCAGCACTTTTCATACTGTCTGCTCCGATGTTGCACACTGCAGACGCTGTCGATGCCTTGGAAGAAATTCGAGCAAAGGGTGTCTTAACGGTCTGTATGGACATCCGAAATCTGCCTTACTCCAACGTTGATCCCGAACTTCCTGGATTATATGTTGAGATCGCTCATCTACTGGCAGCGGAACTCGGTGTTAAGTTGGAATTCCACTGGCTTAGCACCCTCCGTGATAGTCTGCTGGCTGACATGATACGCGGACATTGCGACTGTGTGATCGGAGTTCCCATTGAGGAGCGCGCCATGGCTGAAGCGATTCAATTGGGGGAAAACGTTGATTTCTCTACGCCCTTCTACGGGACGGGATACGTATTGGTAAAACAGAAAAGTAATCAAGCGTCACCGAAAACGCTGGAGGACATTAAGTTAGAAACGATTGGGACAGAAGCGGGTTCCATCGCAAGCGATGTCCTTCGACAGACGGGATATAAGCGTCGCGTTTATCGCTCACAAATTGCCGTCTTGGACGCTCTCAAGAAAGGGCAAATTGCTTACGGATATGTCTGGTCAAATATTGGGTGGTTGATTGAAAAGGGTTCCCGAATTCAGCAGCCAGAACACACGGATACTGTTTATCCTGAATTAGAGATTGTTAAAGAATACACCCCTGAAGCGCGTCTCCGTTGGAATATCGCTATTGCTTTTGGCAAAGATACATCAACACGAGAAACACGTGAACTTCAAGATGTTGTTAACACAATTATCGAACAGAAATGGAGTGAAGAAAAACTCAGAGAACTCTCTGAAAAGTATTATTTGCCTTACTTCGCTCCGTTTCAGGAGGATGAATAGAAATGATGTATTATTCTACCCGCGTTCGAACCTCTACCGTCCGAATAACGTGGTGCATTCTTCTCCTCTCTCTGGGGCTAAGTCTCTTCTTTTTTTCTGTCGTAAATGCCCAAAACTTAGAGGTGGATATTGCCCCCGAAGCACCGAGAGACGTGAGTTATGACGAAGACGTTATCGACGGCGCGTTCTACTTCCGTTTGATGTGTTGGAATTGTCACGCCCAACAAACACGCGGTGGCAGAGCACCCGATCTCTTTAAACCGCAGTGGCTTTACGGATGGACTGATGACGGTATCTTCCAGACTGTATTCAACGGACTTCCGGGGACCGAGATGCAGAAGTTTGGTGGCAAACTTTCTGATGAAGCAATTAATATGATTGTTGGCTACGTTCGTTCGGAACAAGCGAAAGCGGCGGGGGTCTCTTTAGAGGAAGCGAAACCGACTCAGGACTGGACGCCATATATGGAAGGCGATGTCAAAGCAGGAGAAGCCATTTTCTTCTCAGAAGGGTACGCTTGCGGTAAGTGCCACACAGTTCACGGGAGAGGTGCCACCGGAACAGGCAGCGAAATAGGTCCCGATATGACGTATGTCGCTCGCACCCGTTCACCGCAATTCATTGTCGAGTCTATTCTCAATCCACGCGCGTATATCGCGCCTGAATATGAAATGATTACCATTTTCACGAAAGACGGGCAGGAAATCACAGGTAGGAAGCGCCACCAATACGATCACAGAGACAGATTAGACCCTGAAACGATCCAGCTCCTCGACAATTCTGGGAAGTTGTGGACAACCTACCTCATAAAGGATATAAGGAGCACCAGCGTTCCACAAGCAGGTGTTATGCCTGAAAACTTCGCAGATATTCTGTCAGTCAAACAGATGCACGACCTTTTGGCGTATCTATTCACGTTGAAATAACCGTCAGCAGTATGGCTGACTGCTATTCTGTCATTTAACCGCAAGGAAAATTAAAAAGATGATTGGTGTGATTATTAATGGGGCATGTGGCCGTATGGGACGGCTTATTATCCGAGGTGTTACTGAACAAACCGATATGGAAATCGTCGGCGCGATTGAGTTCCCGGAACACCCACAGCTCGGGAGTGATGCCGGTGTTGTTGCCGGCATCGGAGAAATAGGCGTCGCGGTTACAGGTAACCTTGAAGATGTACTTGACAACGCAGATGTTGTCATCGAATTCTCGAAACCTGAGGCTACTCTGGACCACCTCCGACAAGTCGTCAATGCCGACAAAGCGATGATAATTGCAACAACCGGATATGACCCTGATGAACTCGCCACTGTCGAAGAACTCGCATCACAGATCCGTTGCGTAATGGCACCCAACATGAGTCTCGGTGTCAATGTGATGATTCAGGCACTGGAATTAATCGCCAAAGCCCTCGGGGACGATTACGACATTGAAGTGATAGAGGCACATCACAATCACAAAGCAGATTCACCCAGCGGCACGGCACTCCGCTTAGCGGAAACCGTTGCTCAGGCATTGGGGCGAGATTTAGATGAGGTCGGTGTCTACGGTCGCCACGGTATCGTTGGCGCAAGACCGAAAAAACAGATAGGCATTCATGCAGTTCGAGGGGGTGATATCGCCGGCGACCATACAGTATTGTTCGCAACAGAGGGTGAGCAACTCAGCGTCGTCCACCGAGCACACAGCCCAGAGGCTTTCGCTAAAGGCGCAATCCGCGCAGCGAGATGGGTCATCGACGCCCCTAAAGGATTACATGATATTAGCGAAGTCCTGTTTCAGGAATAGTAGACACGCCTCTATATCAAAACCGTCAAAGCTCGAATCCACGTTATTTAACCGCAAGGAAAATTAAAAAGATGATTCGTGTTGCTGTCACCGGTGTTTGCGGTCGTATGGGACGTTGCATCACGCGCGGCATTGCCCAACACCGCAATATGCAACTCGTTGGAGCCGTCCAATACCCCTCACATCCACAGATCGGAAGTGATGCGGGTGTTGTCGCCGGTATCAGTGAGATTGGCGTAACCATTACAGGCAAACTTGACGACGTACTTCACCGTTCAGATGTTGTCATCGAATTTTCAAAGCCTGAAGCAACCCTGGACCACCTCCAACACGTCGTCGATGCAGATAAAGCCATGGTTCTTGGAACAACCGGTTTTACCGCAGACGAACTCGCGACCCTCCAAGCGCTTGCATCACAGATCCGTTGCGTAATGGCACCCAACATGAGTCTCGGTGTCAATGTAATGATACAAGCATTGGAATTAATTGCCAAAACCCTGGGAAATGATTATAATATTGAAGTGATAGAGGCACATCACAATCACAAAGCAGATTCACCCAGTGGCACAGCACTCCGTGTAGCGGAGACGCTTACCACGGCACTTGAGCAAGATTTAGACGAGGCGTGTGTTTACGGTCGCCACGGCATCGTTGGCGCAAGACCGAAAAAACAGATAGGCATTCATGCAGTTCGAGGGGGCAACATTGCCGGGGATCATACAGTGTTGTTCGCAACAGAGGGTGAACAACTCAGCGTCATCCATCGAGCACACAGTCCAGAGGCTTTCGCCAAAGGTGCAATCCGCGCAGCGGAATGGATAATCGACGCGCCTAAAGGGTTACACGATGTTAGCGAAGTCCTGTTTTAACCGATGCCTGATACCTCACACCTATTTTATTCTGCTATGCATCGGTATTCTATTTATGGTCGGTTGTGAACAAACAGCGTCCCAAAAACAGGTCCGGTACGAGTGGAAAACTGTCATAGAAGGCGATTGGAGTTCACACCTCTACGATGTTCATTTCGTTTCTGAAAAGCGGGGTTGGGCAGTTGGTAACGCCATAGATGTACTTCCTGGCGCCGATTTTGGAGAAGGCGCGGAAAGTCTCATCGTTCACACAAACAACGGTGGCGAAACATGGCACAGACAACACAGCGGCGTTTTCAACAAACCCCTCCGAAACGTGTATTTTCGTTCAGCGTCAGAAGGCTGGTGTATCGGTGAAGGCGGCGTTCTGATCCGGACAACCGACGGCGGGGAAACCTGGCAGCACATTGAAACCGGGACGGAAAACAACCTGCATGACCTCTTCATAGGCAATGAAACGGGTTGGATTGTGGGCGACTGGGGCACAGTGCTAAAAACAACCGACGGTGGGCAGACGTTCGCACAGATTGATGGACAGGCGTTCGGCAGAAAGTCATTGAAAGGTGTCCATTTCGTAGACGAAAACCGAGGATGGGTCGTTACCTATAGCACACCGACCTCCGAAACAAAATCAGGAAAGGCCGGCTATATCTATCGGACAACCGATGGTGGAGAAACTTGGGAGGTCCAATTCGTGACAGAAGCCGCCCTGTTCAACCTCCATTTCATAGACAAACAAACGGGTTGGGTTGTCGGTGACCGACGGAGCATCTTCCTGACAACCGACGGTGGGAACACATGGGACTTCGTCACTCGCGGAACCAATGAACGCCATAAAAGTAGCTACGGTCAACCGGATTATCTCGGCAATGAGCCGCTGCATACCTTTACACTTTACGATCTTGACTTTATAGATGCCCAAAACGGTTGGATTGTTGGCGACTTAGGCGTGATTCTCCACACCGCGTCGGGTGGAAAAGAAAAATGGAAACATCAACGTGGGGGTCCGCGTTTCCACAACAGCGCAGATGCCGTCCTGTTAGGTGTTGACTTCGTTTCCAAGCAAATCGGTTGGGCAGTCGGTGAAAACGGCACCATCCTGCACACCCGCAATGGGGGTGTGACTTGGGAATCCCAATCCAGTCCGAGCCATCTCTTGGTAGGTGTATGCGCCATCTCGCCCGATGAAGGATACGTTGTCGGTGACCGGGGCGCGATTCTACGAACCGAGGATGGAGGGGTCGTATGGAACGCGCAAGACAGCCGCACGACTGAGTGTTTTGGGGCAACGCATTTCGTGTCATCACAAATAGGATGGGCAGTCGCAGAAGCCGGCGTCGTCCTGCATACCACAAATGGTGGCACGGTATGGCAACGTCAAGTTTCAGGGACACAGCAGGACCTGCTCAGTGTTTTCTTTACAGACGAAAAAAATGGATGGTGTGTCGGAAGCGGCGGTGAAATCATCCACACAGATGATGGTGGGAAAACATGGCAACCGCAAAAGAGCGGAACCCATTGGAATCTGTTTGACGTTTATTTCATCTCCAAACGACGCGGTTGGGCAGTCGGTCTGAACGGAACAATACTTTTTACAACTGATGGCGGTACCAATTGGAAGTTGTTACCGCTCAGCCAACGCTACCCGTCTTTTCTATTGGATGCCGTCACCTTCGTCACCCCAGAGAGAGGCTGGGTCGTAGGATTAGATTTACGCAGTTTAGGTATGGATGGTTTGATCCTACATACCGAGAATGGCGGTAAAACATGGCAACGTCAAGAGAGCCATACCCGCAATTTTCTTGACGATGTATTTTTTCTATCAGAAACAGAAGGCTGGATTGTTGGAAAAGAGGGACTTGTCCTCCATACAAAGAATGGTGGACAAAACTGGAGACCGCAGCATACAGATACCAGAACGGATCTGAAGGCTATCCACGTAAGCAGTACAAATAGCGGATGGGCAGTTGGGCAAAATGGAACAATTCTCAGATATGAAGCCGTTCCGTTTTAGTACCAGCGGGGAAACCCAAGGGGTGTAGAGAAACATTACACCGAAAACGCAGCCTGCAATAATACGCAGAAATACGCAGAAATACCCTATCAAAAACCCCAAGCAAAAACACGCGGGGGTTTTTCTTCAACTCGAACATGGAAACCGTTAAAGCACAGACTGCATCGCTTAGCCGCAAGGAAAAATTAAAAAATGACAGACGAACAGAAATATCTATTTGATCTGCAAGGCTTTATTGTCCTGAAGAGTGTTATCCCCCAGGCAGTCGTCGAGGCGTGTAACGCTGTGTTAGATCAGTACGAGAATATGCCACCCGACGACTATCCACCCCCGCTGTGCCTCGGCACACAGCGAACGGAGAAAGAACTCTACATCTCTAACATCTTAGAGGCAGACAGTGTATTCAATACGCTGATCGACATTCCGGAGGTCCTGGACGTAATTCAAGGCGTAACCGGGGGGCCGTATCGACTCAATCACACCTACACAATCTACCGGTGGGGAGGTGGTTATACCGGGTTGCACATGCACGGAACACCGATTATCCCGAAATGCCAATATCATTGTAAAAACGGAGAGATGGTATCAACGTTAACAAAAGCGGTCTTTCCGATGCTGGATTGTGATATGGAGGACGGGTGCTTCGCTGTTATACCGGGGGCACATAAGAGCAATTTCCCAAAACCTTGGGGAAGCCACCCCGATGAAAATCCTGTGCTGACCCCGATCCCAGCAAAAGCAGGAGATGCCATCATTTTTACAGAGGCACTTACACACGGGTCTGTCATCAATGTTTCCGATAAACCGCGTCGGACCCTCTATTACTGCTACAGCATCGGCTATATGCCAGATTGGGGCGGCCAAGGTCTACATTTCAGCCCGAACGTTATGGACAGCCTCAGTGAATCCCAACAGTCAATCCTTCATCTAAAATAATTTTTAACGATGGACTCCTGGACTGCCCTCCATTTCATTACGGGCAGGTTTTTGGTGAGTCCACAACTACCATAAGGATATGTACGGCATATCATCAAAAAAACAAGCCTGCAACAACGGCGCAGGCGACTCGAACACGCAAGCCGTTAAATTCGCGGACCCTATGACTTATCCGCAAGGTAAATTTAAAATATGATTACAATCGCAGAACGGTTAGAAAAACTTCCACCCTATCTTTTTGTAGACCTGCGCCAAAAAATGCAGGCAGCACAAGCGCGCGGTGTCGATGTGATTAGCCTCGGTATCGGTGACCCGGATCTTCCAACACCTGACCCAGTTGTTGAAACCTTATGTAGTGCGATTCAAAATCCCGATGATGCAGACAGGCACCGCTACGGCTGCGACAACCCTGTTGACGATTTTCCACAGGCAGTCCTCGACTTTTACCAGCACCGTTACGGGGTCTCCTTATCCGATGATCAGGTAGCGACAACGCTCGGTAGTAAAGACGCAATTGTCAAAATGGCACTCGGTATCCTCAATCCGGGCGATATTGGTATAGCGGCGAGTCCAGGCTACCCTACCTACAATATCGGACACGTCTTCGCCAGTGCAACGAGCTACTATGCTCCGCTTCTGCGAGAAAATGATTTCTATGTTGACTTTGACGTTATTCCTGATGAAGTGAAACGACTTGCCAAAGTTCTCTGGATCAACTATCCAAACAATCCGACAACCGCCACTGCCAACCTCGATTTTTTCGAGCGTGCCGTGGAGTTTGGTAGACAAAATAACATCCTGATCGCGCACGACAACGCCTATAGTGAGAACACCTACGACGGTTATCGCTCACCCAGTATATTGCAGGTGGAAGGTGCAGCGGAAGTTGCGGTTGAGTTTTTCTCATTAAGCAAAGCGTTCAACATGACAGGCTGGCGCTTGGGATTTGTCGTTGGCAACCCAACTGCTGTTAGTGCAGTCAAAACGGTGAAAGATAATATCGACAACGGTTCACTCCGCTCACTTCAATTCGCCGGTGCAAAGGCACTTTCAATAGCGGACGAGATTACCCCCGCAATCAATGTCGTTTATCAAAAACGCCGCGATATGGTGGTAGATGCCCTGAGAGACAGCGGGTGGACACTCGAGAAGCCGAAAGCAACAATGTATGTTTGGGCACCGGTCCCTGAGCGTTTTAACGGTTCAAGTCGTGCCTTTGCGACGGCATTGCTTGAAGAAGCGGGTGTTGTTGTAACACCAGGTCTCGGATATGGACAGTGGAGCGAAGGCTATTTTAGAATCTCGCTGACATACCCAGACGGAGTGATTGCGGAAGCCATTTCGCGTATTCGCGCTTTTTAATCTTACCTTGCGGTTCGGTCAGGTGGATTAATAATCTCACGTGCCCTTTCGTATATCCGCCTGCTCCGTTGTTGCAGGCTGCCATCACTATAATATCAAGAACCAAACCTGTAATGAAATTTTAATTGGGTGTTTCTTCAAGTTGACAGTTAAAACGGACACAGCGGGCCAGGAGCCCAGAAATTAAAGAATGAAAAACGCCATTTTAATCCTTAGCATAGTCTGTCTTACGCTCCTCGTATGTGTAGAAACGGAGTCTGAGCAAATCCTTACCTACACCGTCGCCGATGGATTAATAGGTCCCGTTGTCCCTGTCGTTTTTCAGGACAGTCGGGGGGATCTATGGTTCGGTTCCGATCGGGGTGGGGTGAGCCGATTCGATGGGATCAGGTTTGAATCTTACATCGGATCTCCAGATACTTCTGAGAACGCGCCCACCTCCAATGTAGGACCTGGGGCACTCCTTGGACAGACACGTCAAATCGTCGAAGACAAATGGGGACATATCTGGTTCCTCACGCATTTCCGCGCAGAAAACTCAGGGAGAGTCAGTCGGTTTGACGGTTCTTCTATTAATCTGATAGGCACCGGCAATTCGCTGCTGGTTGACGATCACGGCGATATATGGGTCGGTGAAAACCAGCAACTTACGAAGTACATCACTCCAGGTGTCCAACGCCTGCCCCAAGCACATCCAAACGAAATTATAGGCGAAGATCTGCTCCGCTCAAGGGATTTCACAATAAACATTATCTTTCAAAGCGCTGACGGAACGATTTGGATCGGTGGCAGCGAAGGTGAGGAACAACCACACGGTGTAATCCTCAGTTTCCGAGAGAATCGTTGGGTAGAGGACCCCTTAAAAATCACGGACAGTGATAACGCAAACGAGAAAACGGATGATGGAACACAGCGGGTTCATCCAAATATTGGATTTACACGCTACGACTTGTCAAATCTTAACGCTGTGAATGCGATCGAAACGATAGGCGAAGATACTTTTGGAAACCTGTGGTTCGGTGGCTACAATCTTCTCTTACGTTTTGATGGGAAAGTCTTTGAGAAAATCCTCCCTTTAGCTTGGGGACAGAGTGGATCCATAGGTAGTAGACCTGCCTCAATACAGAGACTGGCATCAATACAGAATGACACGAAAAATCGAGTCTGGTTCAGCGATGGACGCACGACAAGATGGTGGCATGACTCTCAGCACGGAAACCTACTGGGGTTTCTTGAGCTCGAGGATGCATGGGGCAATCTATGGTTTACTGACGAAGCTGGAGCACATCAATACGATGCCAACCTCACGCAACTGCCCGACCGTATCAACAGTGGACTCGGCGTTGAAGGGATTCATACGATTTATGAAGCCATAGATGGTAAATTGTGGTTTGGCCACGATAATGGCGTAACATCATTTGACCCAACACCTGCTATCAGCACACACGCTGGCCTCGGAACCAATAGAGTCCGGATGATATTTGAGGACAGTCGAGGTTACCTCTGGTTTAGTGTGCCAGGCGGGGTCGCCCGTTACGATGCAGAATCCGAAGAACTTACCACACATATTTTCAGAGTGAGTTCAGTGCAAAATGATTCATCGCGCGCCTCTCAAACTGACAATAGAACTATGGAACGCGTTCGGCCCCTTCGAACTGAAATCGAAAAAATATTTGAAGTTGGCGGGCACGTCTGGTTTATTGACGAACCAGGGGTGGGGGGGAGTTCCACGCGATTGCGATACACTTTCTTTCGATACGCAAATGGCAAGTTCGGTCAAGTGTCTATTCCCATCCAAACAGCAATCGGGCCCGGTGGCGAACGGTCAGATACCAACACAAATGTTCTCGTCCACGAAGGCGAACATACTTGGATGGCTTTCGGAGGGCACCTCTTTAGAGCCGACGCAACGGGATTATTACGGTTGACAAACACCGGCTTTCAAAGAATCCCGTTTCAAGAAATCGGTCCGAACACTACGCCTACGCCAATACCCCCAATAACATTCGGTGCAGCCGCCATCACCGATGTATACAGAGATTCCAACGGTAGATTATGGGTCCACCTCGATAACGGAGAGTCTCTACGCTATCCGAAAGCAATTAACACGGCAACAAATCGTCCGAGTAAACCCGAAACCCTTCCCCTTAAAGCGACAACCCTGTTAAAAATTGCATCAGGAAGCAAATGGTTCTTTAACGCCGTAACGGGAAAATTGATACTTTGGAGTGATACTGAACTCGGTAGCCCACTTCCGCTCGATGGAGAGTCGAGTACGCTCCCGATTGCTGTTTGGAAGAACCCAAGAGCGGAAAATAACCGAATAACTTTTCTTTTTCCCGATGCTCTCAAGACTTATCACGGCACAACGCTCATTTCTCTTGAGTCCATTGAACTCGCTGAACTACAAGACTCCCTAACGACGCAGGACGGCGTGCTCTGGTTAGCAACATCCCGCGGGGTAATCCGCTATGATGGCGAAAAGGCGAAAACCTATACAACAAAAGAAGATGGCTTTCTCGTTGACAACGTGAAAGATGTCATGGAGGATAGCCGCGGAAATATATGGTTCGCGACATGGGGCGGCGGCACTGTCCGATACGACGGTGAAACCTTTTATAACCTCACAACAAAAGACGGGCTCACTCATAACAATATCTCGAAAATTCATGAATCTTCCAATAAAGATATTTGGTTTACAACCGAAGGGGGCGTCACACAATATACACCCACACGTGGTGGACTGCCAGAATGTCGACTGACCTCCCTTGAATCTGATAAAATTTACACCGACCTTTCATCGAGTTTAACGCTACCCTCGCGCGGAACGAAGATATTAAATATCCAAGGTATCAGTCCGCTCCGAGAAGGGCTTTCCTATCGATTTAAATTAATTGGGCTGGACACCCCTACATGGACAAACGTTTCGGCACAGGAGTTCTCGCTTCTGGCAACAGGTGCCGGCGGAACCTCCGACGCCTGGACCCCTTCTACCACCTCCGTGTCGACACCGCAGCATACCATGCGCGACAGTGGTATTGTTCAAGAACTCCAAAATCAAGATGGGATTCTGCGTATCCGATATACAGGGCTTAAAGCAGGCAATTACAGGTTCCTGGTCACGGCATTCCGTAAAGATTGGCCCTATACACATACGCCAGCAGTGGTGGATTTCAGTATATCACCACCCCTCTGGACGCGGTGGCGGACTTATCTTCCAACAGTCATCTTTATGACCGTTGTTCTAACGCTCATTGGTCGTCTGATTGTAAACCGTCGCCATACCCTACAACTGCGTAATGAAGTGCGTCAAAGGGAAGAAGCGGAGATACAACGTATCCGTGCTGAACTGAGCGAAGCGCAGAATATTCAGATGGGACTTCTACCGACCGAAGCCCCGGATACGAAAGGGTTTGATGTCGCAGGTATGTCGGTCCCCGCAACACAGGTAGGTGGCGACTTCTACGATTACCTCACCGTCGCGAACGGACAGACCGCTATCGCGGTCGCAGATGCCGCCGGAAAAGGATTAAGAGGCGCAATGAATGCCGTGCTAACGAATGGGATGCTATATGAAGTCTCGCGTTTCAAGTCCGAATCGGGTATCATTCTCACGGATCTCAATGCCGGGTTAGCCCCACGCATGTACGGACCGAGTTTCATCGCGCTGAACCTCGCTGTGCTTGATGAAAATAATAAACGCGTTGACTATGCGAACGGCGGACAACCCTATCCTGTTCTTAAGCGAGGGGCGGAGATCATTGAAATTGAAAATAGCGATCTTCCACTTGGCAGTATGAAAAAGGTGGAGTATGAGTCGGTCACCTTCGATTTAGATGCGGGTGACGTCCTAATTTTTCATAGCGACGGTCTGATTGAGGCGCTCAATACAGAAGAGGAAATGTATGGCACGGAACGTTTAAAGGAAGTGGTTTCAGAAATTCCTGATGGTTTCACTGCGACAGAAGTTATCCAAAGCCTCGTTGACGATGTTCAAAACTTCGTGGGAGAAGCGGAGCAATACGACGATATGACAATCGTTGTTATCAAAATCCCCTTTTAATTTTTCCTTGCGGATCTTTAATTATACCTTGCGGAGAAAGGACGTGCGTTGGAACTATTAGATGCGTTCCTCAAATCTGAAGAAATACCCTATCAAAAACCCTGCACCGTTGTTGCAGGCTACACCTTTGGTTTAATGTTCTATTCTTATAAGGGTATCAGTTGCCCTAAGCCCCCATGAACTCAATAACTGTTTGCCGATATTCCTCAGGGAGACCGATGTCAAACCGTCTCCCTTTGACAATGTACCCGGAAAATCCGTCCGCCTTCCGCAATTCGTCTAAACAGGACGTAAGTTGAAATTCGCCTCGCTCCCGGAGATTATGGGTGATATTTCGTTCCAGAAACTCGAAAATCTGGGGTTGAAGCACATAGATACCGAACACCGTTAAGAACTGGTCCATATCCATCCCATCTACGTGCAAATGTTCCATTGCATACTCAGGATCGGGTTTCTCATAAATCTCTGTTAGCGAGAGTAGGGAATTCTGTTCTCTCCATGCGCCGGTGACACAACCGAAGTTCGACAACTGCTCGATCGGTGTCACTTTCAGACCGACGACACTATGGCCCACCCGCTCATAAGCCTCTACGACCTGTCGTGCACAACATCTCTCCTCATCTGAACCGTAGAGATGATCGCCGAGCATGAGCAGAAACGGTTCGTTTCCAACCCATTCTCTCGCGCAATAGACGGCATGTCCGAAACCCTCTTGAACGTCTTGTGTGACGAATGACACGCGGCTCCCCAATTCCAGCAGCGCGTCGCAATACGCCTGGTTCTCCTTACTGAGTTTGTTATAATGTTCAATCCGTGGCGGTGTCTGGAAAAACGATTCAAAAAGCTCGGTATCTCCGGGCTGCACGATAAGGCAGACTTCTTCAATGCCGGCATTGATCGCCTCTTCAACGATTGCCATGATTGCCGGTTTGGCACGTCCAGACTTATCAATAACAGGGAAGAGTTCCTTCTTCATCGCCTTTGATGCCGGAAAGAGTCGCGTTCCGAAGCCAGCGGCAGGAATAACGGCTTTGCGGACATGCCGACCCGCCTCAATAACCAGTTTCAGGCACGACATCTCCAAATCCCGTTCAATAATCTCAATGACGCGCTGTTGGCTCGCTTCATCTTTGACAATGAATTGCGCAGAACCATCCCCTTGCGATCCCACACCTTTACCGCCCCAGATATACGGCTGAATCGGTTCATAATTCAGGACTTTGTGGAGAACAGGTGCCGTCAATTGTGATGGACATGCGGGTATCAAATGCTTATCGAATTCTGTTTGTGCGCACGTCATGAGTTTACCGACCGCTTCTGCATCTCCATCGCGAAGTGCTTGATACGCCTGCTGCGTAATCTCTGCACTCAACGGACCGAGATAGTGTTGCACGTTTTTTTCTAATTCACTCTCTGCAAATGGATAACAGTGATTTAATTGGCTCAATATCAGGCGTGTATCTTTACTGGCACCGAGATCAACAATTACAAGGTACATGTCGTGAGGCACACTGAAGTCTTTTACATCAATATGGTCACCGTCAAACGTCATGAGAATAGGACGTTGGTATGCACACCCTTGGTCCATGCGTCCACACCGTGAAGGCGTTGTCGTCTCCCCTCGGTAAGCATATTCCATTTCTCCGCGCGTTGTTAATTTAAGATCATAGGTCCGGTTAAAGGCGCGTGCCACCAGCACACTGATAGCGGCACTCGAAGATAACCCTTTTCTGACAGGTAAATCTGTGAGATAGTTGTCGATTTCCAAGCCTTGCACACGGTAGTTCGTTAAAATCTCATAGGCGACGCCAGCAGCATAACTAAAAAACTCACCTTTTTCAGCTTCAGCGAGCAGGGCGCTTCGCTCCATAGGCAAACTATAAGGACCGTGGCGTGTCCCATCGCTGAGGGTCGTTTTTAAAATCAGACGGTTCGGATGCGGTTTAACCTCGGCGTATACACCTTGGTTTGTGCTGGTTATTAACGTATAGCCCCTTTCGAGCGCTGCGTTACTTCGCCGGTGCCCACCTGCCCAATCGCTGTGCTCACCGAACAGGCAAATCCTTCCCGGCACAAAAAGTTTCATTTTTTTAACTATGGCCTCCTGGACATCACTCCACTACGTTTCGTGATGGTTTTTGATAAATTCCGACGCGATTGGGGATAGGCACGGTTAGAAACCTCTCTGTTTTCTCTACTCACGCTTTGAATTGTCGCTGTTATCAATGATATTATATTATGAAGCCAACCCTTAAGTCAACAAGGGACCTCATTTTCTGTCTTGCGCCCATTGACATCTTTGTTTCCACTCCTCTGCCTTTCGTATGGTTCCGAGGGGCAGTGCTACATCCTCCGCTATCATAGAGAATGCCGCCATTGCATTCACATAATCTCTCTGGTGATACCCATTGATGCCCACCTTCCTCCATGTCTCTAACACAAGACTTTGGTGTTGTTGGGCTGTTAATTGCCCTAACGAGGGTGTCTCGGAGAAAGCCGGATCCGATGCCTGTACTTCCTCCAAAAGGGTTATCGTCCGACGCAGATACTGATTACTGCTTTGCCACGCTCCCTCTCCATGAAGCAACTCACCCGCTAAAAGATATGCCAACCACATATCAGGTTCGGTTTGCATACACATTGACAGATACGCCATCTTCTCCCCAGCATCCTTAGGCTCAACTAAAACGACACGGAGCAACTCGCGGAGGGACCGATTTTCCTGCCCCGTCCCGTTCGACTGGGTATCCCATCCGCCCGGAACTACATCCGGATAAGAGAGTGCTGCAATCCGTTTGATTCGCCTCCGCTCAATTGTCTCATACTCTGTTTCAACCGCTGCGTATGCATTCATCGCTTGTTCATATTCACCCTTCAGCCAATAAAGGTCACCTTTCAATAGCATCGCTTCTGGGCTGAACCGTGTGTCCTCTTTGCTGGCAACATCGATCGCTAAAGATAACGCTTTATCATAATCCTCCATTCGATACGCGGTGTACATCAATCCCCAGAGTGTGCTCAAGTTCCCAGGTTCATCTGATAGTATCGTCTCAAACGTCTCCATAGCAGTGACAAAATCTTTGCGGTAATATGCCTGCCAAGCGGTATCTCGCAATGCCGCCATCTCATGGGCACAGACCTGTTCAAAAACACTTTGTCGCTTTAAACGGTATGTCGCGTAGGCGACCTCATCGTCTCGCAACGGAACTGTTTCCAAAAATTCAATCCACTCGACTTCCAGAGCAGATAAGTCTTTCGCGTAATGCTCCACAAAATTGCCGGTCGGAAAAACGCCCTTAAATTTTTCTATGCCGTAGGTATCAACAAGAAACCGAACGAAGGAACCTGCCAACAGGTAACTCCGCGAACCGGCATGCCTCCAAAATCCAAACCCCATGACGCCTGACAAGGGAGGTGCGACCTCCATCTCACGCATCGCCTTTGCCCACTGATGTCCAGTGAGCCTGCCTTCATCCCAATCTGCGGCGACCGCAATCCCTTCGTGAAGTCCTATTTTTAGACTCACCTTCAACGGGGACCACGGCACAGTAAAGACGTGCGCCAATTCATGTTTCAGGACAGGATGCGGAAAGCCCTGTGCATGAATGTGAAACCCGTGTCCGAATGGGTCTTCGACAGATGTGCCGCGGGCACCCATCAACCGCTTTTTCTGTTCAGGGGAGGCATAGATATACGCCCGGACCTTACGAGATTGCATCGCGCCTTCAGGATCGAGATAGTTAGACACCTGTGCATACTGAAATTCACAATCATCAGCGATCCGTTCAATCTCGGCTTCAAGCTCGCGGGCATAGAAGATTTCAAAGTGTGCCGTTTCACGCAAGCCTCCGAGTTCGCGGGCAATATCGGCGCGCGTAGGTCGTATTCCCAACGTTCCTGCATAGAACTGGAAACCGAGTAAGCCGATGGCTAACAGATATACCCCTATAATAGGACGGGTTTCCAGCGGGCTGAAAAGCTTACGCCACCTCAACTGCGGCATCAATCCCGTCTCTCTACTCACCTCACATAGACTGACAGCAAGTCCCAAAAATAGCAGTGCCCACAATAGCGTTTCCGCCCGTGCGATCAGGAGTGTATTTGTTATCGGAATAACGAAATCATAGATCGGTCCTGGGAAATACCCGAATGTCGCGTGATACGCAAACACGGGTGGATGAAATATTAGATTGATAACCACCGGAATGCAAGAAAGCAAAATATGACCGAAGTAGGCAAGATATGCCAACCACCGTTTTTCGATCCAGATCCCGAAAAACACGCCTGCTGCCGTGGCGTATAGGCAACTAATTCCAGACAAAAGAATAAAAAAGAGGAACCCCTCACCGAAGTTGCAGTTCGCAATGCGAAACGCGTTCAGCAGAATGATACCGAGCGGTAATCCCAATAAACCTGCGTTAAATATCAGTGCCTCATAAAAACACCGCATGACGATGTGTCCCGGCATCCCGCTAAGCGCACTGGGGTGTCGTTTCATCTGCCGCAACACTGTCAGCGTTACGTGCGCGCCCGCGAAAGAGATACCGAGCGCCATTACAGCGCAAAACTCAAAGGCAAGAATATTAAACAACGGAACATTGGCAAGCACCAGCGCCAATACACCGAATGTAAGGAACCACAACCAATATGAAAATGTCCTGTGAACCGTAAGTGTTATGGGCATCTTTTAAAAATTGACGATCGTGTTTAGTGTCTATTTTACTGAGATATCTCCTCTGTGTCAAGCAGAATTCCACTGACGTCTGACCGCTGACGACCCTCACAAAAATTTTCTTGCAGTTTTAGATAAAATATGTTAAAATACGGTAATATGGGTATCTAAACGCGGCGTAAAGCCGTCAGAGGACACCTGTATAACCCGCAAATCTAATATAGGAAGACCGCGCTTTTAATGCGCACGCTCAACAGGAGAAATAACAATGGCAAATGGATTCACACGATTTTTTAAGGGTATCTGGTACACATTGTCAGGAAAGGCACACGAATCCGCAGATAGAATGATGGAAAACCCCGAAGCCGTCAGAGGGGCTTACGAGGATATCATCAACGACAAAAAGGGGAATATCCAACGCTATAAGGCAGCGATCGGGCAGCTTATTGCACTCGTTGAACAGAAAAGATCTACGGTTAAAAACCTGACCGACGAAGTCGAGCGACTCGAAGAACTCAAATCTGGAGCGATCGCCAAGGCACAGCAGACGGCTGCCCAATTACAAGGCGACGGACTCTCACAGGAAGAAATCAAGGTGCACGGTGAATACACGCGATGTGTCACTGCTTATCAAGACTTCAATTCCAACTTGACAGAGAAAACAGGTCGGATCACGGAACTCGAAAACGAGATTGAAAGTGCGCAGGCCGATATTGAGTCCCACAAACTTCAGATTACCAGTCTACATCGCGATTTAGATAAGATTAAGTCTGAGCAGTCTGAGGCAGTTGCGGATCTGATTACCGCACGCGAACAAGAGGAAATCGCCGATATGCTCTCCGGTATCAGCATGGACGGCACCTCCGCTGAATTGACCCGCATGCGCGAAATACGTGAGAAAGCGAAAGCGCGTTCAACAGTCGCACAGGAATTGGCTGGCACCGATTCAAAAAGCGAAGAGGAAGAATTCCTCACTGCCGCGCGTGCCTCTGCTACCAATGACGAATTCGATGCCTTAATCTTCGGAGCTCAGCAAACCGACGCAAAGACAGAGACGGAGACTCCTAAAAAGACAACCGATTCCGACTCCGAATTGCCGGTATAACGCGCCATAAAAACGCAGCATCTCACACGCAGTTGCGTCACCTCGAACAGAAAGGGGCGGTGAGCCATAGCCGTTAAAAGTCCAACCTATACATTCCTGAAAGAAGCCGGACTGCTCATCAATTCGGGTACCTCTCGTAGCCTCGTCCTATCTGGAAATATCCACGACCTCTTCTTCGTCCGAGACGGAGATGCTACGGATTATGTTCCACTCGTCCCTTTTCTGACCCGCAGCTGGGACATTCCAGGGTTCATCCTAATCGTTTACGAACTCAATGGACCCATCCGATTCGCAAAAGCGGCTGAACGTGAAAAGGTGAAACGTGCGTTCAATCTATGGCGTGGCGCAACAGAGGCAAATCTTGACCTAAATGCCAGCACGGGTACCTCCCGCCCGATACAGGCAGCCGCTGAACGCACCACGCCTACCGAAGCCGATGATCCCGCAGATACCTCTTTTACGCAATACATGAACGATGCAATCGGCAGTCCCACGTTGGCACTTGAACTCCTACGGCAGTTCTGCCTGCTCTCCCGCACTACGAACGCGCAAGGTGAAAAACGACTACAGGAAAAATTGATAATCCTGATTGAAGCAACCGACATGTTGCTACCGGAAGGCGAAATTCGGAGTTTGTCGCTACAGGACAGGCACCGGGTCAGTATCGTTCAAGATTGGATATCGGATTCCAATTTCATGGAAGGGAACGATACCGTCATCTTCATCGCGGAATCAGCAAGCCTCTTGAACTCTCGGATCACAAGGCTGCCACAGGTTATCCTCCTCGAAATACCGGCACCCGGGATGGTGGAACGCCAACATTTCATCTCATGGTTTAATAATACACCGAAGTTAGTGGAAAAACCGCTAAACCTTTGGGGGACACAAGCCCAATTGGCGATGCTCACAGCCGGCTTATCCCTCCAAGCCCTGCGACAGATGCTCCTTTCGGCGCGCTACTCGGGTGAGAGATTACAACCTGAAGCTGTTATCGACAAAGTGTCCGAATTCATCCAAGCGCAGTTAGGCGACGATGTCGTAGAGTTCAAAAAACCTGCGCACAGTCTCAAGGACATCGTTGGCAACCAAAAATTAGTGGATTTCCTGAAGACCCAATTGATTCCGCGTATCACCTCAACCGGTCCCGATGCGATCCCCGGCATGAGCGTCTGCGGTCCCATCGGTAGCGGGAAAACGTTCATTTTCGAAGGACTCGCCGGTGAACTTGACATCCCTGTGCTCGTTCTCAAGAATATTCGGAGCATGTGGTTCGGACAAACAGACGTTATCTTTGAACGCCTGCGTCGATTGCTGATGGCACTCGTAAAAGTGCTCATCTTCGTTGACGAAGCGGACACCCAATTCGGCAGTGTCGGGACGGATGCCCATAGCACAGAACGGCGTTTGACAGGAAAGATACAGGCGATGATGTCGGACCCGCAACTCCGCGGCAACATCACATGGCTTCTGATGACCGCTCGGATTTATCACCTCTCTCCCGATCTACGGCGAGAGGGCAGAGTCGGGGATATCGTAATCCCAGTGCTCGACCCGAAAGGCGAGGATCGCGAGGCGTTTCTCCGTTGGACGCTTGCCAAAGTCATTCCCGGTCCCCTGCCTGAAGATGCAGTCGAACGGCTTGTGAAACTGACAGAAGACTATTCTGCGGCGAGTTTCGCATCGCTACGTTCCGACTTAGAAGCCGCCAGTCTCATCAAGCAAGACAAACTGACCCTCGATGAAATCATCGCTGTGGCGGAAGACCGCATCCTACCGAACATCGGTCCGATTCGACGTTACCAAACCTTGCAAGCACTCGTCAACTGCACACGAAAATCCCTACTCCCCGGAGACTATTCCCTTGAAATTCGAGAATCGTGGATGAAAGAGATTGCGCGATTGGAAGCGATCGGCGTTAACCGATAAATGTAAGAAAACCGACAATCCTTTTGATAACATACAGATTGCAAATAGGCGTAAAAATTTGGGTGTGTAAAGGTGTTGGCGAAGTTCATTTGGAGCAAAGAGCCCTCTTGACAAATAAGGGATATCCTCACGCCAGATGAAGATTAAGAATTTAATCGGGTAATTTTCAACAATGCCCGGTGCGGTTAGAAACCGCACCTACCGGGCCTGCGGGAATATAGAATTACCGAATTATTTTCTGAAACTTCATGAAACCGCGCCAGCGAAAAAACAGCAAGGTCGCGCCTACAATTCGATAACCGCTCCAGTCGCTGCGGAACGATACCCTGCACAGATAATTTCTACGGAATGCGCCGCAAATTCTGCGTTCATTTCGCTCTCCACATCCTTTTCAATACAATCGACAAATGCACCGAACTCACGTGCACTGTCGTCATCACTCCCGACCTCTATCCACTGCTGCTTCGGGGGCATCTTAATCTCTGCTTGTGTGCTACTCCACATCCCCATCGGATCGAGCGGATGCGGTGAAGGCGGTTCAAACGCCGGTTCAGCGGCAAAAACTTCTAAACGGTTCGCTGACGCATCAAAGGTCAGACTCCCTTCAGTGCCGACGAGCTGCACCTTTCGGACGCCTCCTTGGGCATGACTCTGCCACCCGTAACGTCCACCGGCGATCGTGGCTGTGATCCCATCTTCCAACGTTAGGACCAAAGCACCGAAGTCCTCAATATCGCAGCCGAGGTGTTCCTTAAAGAAATAGTTCGCTGTTCCCCCGAATACACGCTGCACCCGCTTCTGTGTCAACCAATTCACCATAGACACCGCATAGACCCCGACATCAAACATTTCAGGTTTCGCTTCAACGAAACTGTAGCGTTCGCGTTCGGATTTTTCGATCCTTTTTTGTCCGACAGGCGCGCTACCGGGATGTCCCTTGGAGAACAGGACATCGCAATGAACCGCCTGAAGTTCGCCGATATTTCCACTTGTCAATGCCTGCTGGACAGTGCGTGCCCATGCACTGTGAATGTTGCTAAACATCTGGCTCCGCACGCCACGCTTCGCAACCGCCGCAACGATCTTCTCCGCATCTTCCGGAGTGAACGCCATCGGCTTATCGAGATAGACATGCTTTCCCGCTTCCGCACATTTCGCGCCTATACGCCCGCGACGTTCTACGTCTGTACAGAGACTTACGATATGCACATCCTCGCGTGCGAGTGCGGCATCGAGGTCTATGAACGGCAAATCCAAAGATTCAGCGAGCGAACGTGCCAACCTAATCCGTTCTGGCGGTGCATCCGGTTCATCGGCAAACGCCACCAACCGACAGCGTGCGTCCTGTGCGAAACTCGATGCGTAATTCTCTTGATGTGTGCGATTTCCACCGAGTAGGAGAACCCCATATTTTCCATTCTCTTGCATGTTTAAGCCTCCAAGGTAATAGGTTGACCGCTCTCAAGCGATTGCGCGATAGCCGCTGTCAATTCACCCGTGGTCCCTAATTGCGGGGATGTCGCGTTCAGGTAGTGCCGACCCACCGGCGTTTCGTGATAGATAACACCTTTATTACCGACCAACATGATGTCAATCGCTGTCTCGACTTCGACCCGATTGACACTCAACAGTGCCATCTGTCCTCCTACATAGTGGAGCATTACCGTGACCTGTGTTGCGCCTGCATCCCCTTGCGCATAGACACGCGCTGGCGATGAGGGCATCCATCCATTCGCGAGTGCCGCCATCTCTGACACCGGTGATAGCAAATTCGGGGCATCACCCGCCACATGCAGGACGCACCGCAGGAACACTGGACTCCCAATCCGTTCTTTCTCAATTACAGATTGAACGGATGTTTTAAGCAATTCCATATCTTCTCCTTTCCAAAGTTTGTAGGTTTTCCCATACTGGGAAACAGTAAGCCTGCAACAATACGCAGAAATGCCCAAGCAAAAACACGCAGGCGACTCCAGAGGAAGGCACTTCTCGCACGAAACCACCTTTATCCCGCCGCAAGGTAAGTTAAAAAATATTGACGAATCTACTTACATTATGCTATATTTTGTCAAACCCGTTTTGGCTTTCACGTTATGAATATGGGCTTGCAAGCTTCGCCCTACACTGCCAAAATTCTCTCAAGTTCAATCAGAAGTTTCAACCCTTATGGAGGAAAAAAATGCCACTAAAAACCCTTAAAGAACTCGTTGCTGAAGCGCAAGCGAATGTCGGACACATTTCACCCGACGAACTCACAGAGACGGAACAATCGGTTGTCCTGATAGATGTCCGTGACGAACCCGACTACGATGAAGAACATCTACCGGAGGCGGTTTCTCTACCCCGCGGCTACCTTGAACTCGATATCGATGAGATTGCCCCTGACGCAGACACACATATCGTTACGTATTGCGGCGGCGGGACCCGTGCGACGCTCTCTGCACACACCTTAAAAAACATGGGTTATGAAAACGTATCCGTGCTAACGGGTGGATTCCGCGGTTGGAAAGCCGAAGGACTCCCAACCGAAGCATCCGATGAATAAGTGTCCCTAATGCATGTAGATTAGCATAGCTGACAGACATTGTCAACATTTTGGTATTGAGCAGCAGGACTATTTAGTTTTCGGTTCCGATATTGGTTTTGGTTGACAGATGTTAACCTTTGGACGCAAGATCGCGAGCGCGGGGAAACACCCAAGCAAAAACACTCGCTCCTACAGAGGAAGTCTGTTCACATAGATAAAGTAAATATGTAAAACTAAATGACCCTGATTGAGCAGATTTTTAATTATACTTTGCGGGGGAACAACACTGTTTCAGAGTTTGACGCGTCTTTTTAAGAGTCGCTTTCCACTCCGTTCCAAGCACGGTTTATAGACACCAAGGGAGAAAATTATGCGCCACAAATACACCCTCTTCGTCCTGATACTCGTCGCACTTTTCATCGGCAATAGCGATGGACAGAAGAAACAACTCAATGTCTTTACGTGGTCGGGTTACGTCAGTGACGACATCCGTGAGGGATTTGAAAAGGAATACGGGGTGAATGTCCTCATTGATACTTATGCGAGCAACGAGGATCTCCTTGCGAAGTTGTTAGCAGGTGCGACGGGATACGACATCATCATGCCGTCCGACTATATGGTGTCAATCTTAATCAAACAAAATCTGTTAGCCGAACTGAATCGCGACAATATTCCCAACTTCCAAAATATTAGTCCGCTGTTTCTTGGCAAATACTTCGATGCCGAAAACCGATATTCTATTCCCTACACATTCGGCACTGCGGGGATCGCTTATGATTCGTCCGTCGTCACACCGGCACCCGACAGTTGGACAGTGCTTTGGGACACACAATACAAGAACCAATTCAGCATGTTAGACGACCAACGCGAGACCATCGGTGCTGCGCTAAAAATGCTCGGATACAGCCTCAACACCACCGATCCAAATGAAATTAAAGCGGCGAAAGAGAAACTCATCACCCAGAAACCGCTCGTGAAACAGTATAAAAGCGAGGCAGAAGAACTCCTTATTGCCGGGGATGTCATCATGGCACACTGCTGGAGCGGCGATGCCTTCCGGGCAACCGAAACCCGTCCAACGATCCGATACGTCATACCCAAAGAAGGATCCAGTCAGTTCATCGACGCGGTCTGCATTCCGAAATCCGCACTGCATAAGGCACTCGCCGAGCAATTTCTCAACTATCTTCTGCGTCCCGAAGTCAATGCCAAAATTACGGCTTTCACGAAATACGGCACCTGTGTACCTATGGCGAAAGAACACTTACCGGAACATCTACGGGAACACAAATTCATCTACCCGCCAGCAGAGGTTTTGGAATCCCTTGAGTGGCTGAAAGATCCGGGGGATTTCACGAGACACTACAACCGGGCATGGGAAGAGATTAAGGCAAAATGAAATAGCATCTCTTTATCTTCCCACACACGACTCAGACCCTATTTGTGTTGACAAGGAGAAAAGAAGGATGTTCAAAACGCTCCGACACCTACGATGGATTACTGTTGGTTTAGCTGCTGTTGTTCTATGCCATGTAACTATAGAAAACAGTGTTGCCAAAAAATGGGAGGGCGTCTCTCAACTTCCAACAGGGAGATCGGCATTCTCAACCGCAGTTGTTGACGGTAAAATTTATGTCATCGGCGGCACCCTCCTTGAAAACGAGAGCAGTGGTCCTTTTGGGCTTTCAACAGTAGAAGTCTACGATCCGCACAACAATAGTTGGAAAAAAGTTGCCGATATGCCAATGCCTCGATCCAATGCAGGAGCAGCAGTCGTTGACGGAAAAATCTATGTCGTCGGTGGACTGGCTGCAACAGACAGACGCATGGAAAGCACTAAGATTCTGAAAGTCGTTGAAGTCTACGACCCACAAACCGACACATGGGAGAGAAAACAGGATATGTCCCAGCCGCGTCTTTCATTTGGTATAGGTGTGGTTGGCAGGGAAATCTATGTCATGGGTGGAGCGAATTTCTTTGAGAATCAGTGGCGACTCGATCATGTGGAAGTCTATGACCCCGATACCGATGTCTGGCACAACCGTCCAAGCTTACTCACGCGGCGCGACGGTTTTGAGACGGCAGTCGTTGAAGATAGCCTTTATGTTATTGGCGGGCGCGGATGGCCATCAATCGCCCAAAACGGCCCGTATCTTGCGACCATTGATGTCTATGAACCCGGAAATAGGTGGCGGAAGAAAACCAACCTGCCAAGTCTTAGATACGGCTTTTCGGCAGTTGTCGTTGCGGATGAAATCTATCTCATCGGCGGGCTCGAAGGTGCGGCTTTCGATCAACACGTGAAGACGGTGGAATCCTACCATGCCAAGGCTGAGAGGTGGAGGATCAGGAAGCCAATGCCAATTGGAAATACCCCGTTTGGGGTAGCGACAGTCAACCAGAAAATTTATATCCTTGGTAGCGAAAGAGAAGGCGGAGACCTTTCTCTGGATGTTGAGGTATTTAAAGTTGTTGGCATCAGAGCAACCGACAAATTGCCGGTGCGTTGGGGTGAACTTAAAACACAAAATGTATCGCAACCTTAACGTTATATTTTCCAAAGGTTTGTAGAGGCATCCGTTACAAAATACATTAGACTCGTATTCTGTATTTTTTATTTTCTTAATCTTTAAGGAGGAAAAGTTGAGCAGACCCAATATCCTATTCATCATGTCCGACGACCACGCTTCGCATGCTATTAGCAGTTATGGGAGCCGGATTAACCAAACCCCAAACCTCGATCGTATCGCAGACGGCGGTATGATTCTTCAAAACTGTTTCTGTGTCAATTCTATATGCACGCCGAGCCGTGCGAACATTTTGACCGGTAAACACAGCCATCTCAACGGTGTCAAGACGCTATCAGACCCCCTTGACGGTAGAATACCGAACGTCGCGAAGATGCTCCGAGCGGACGGCTATCAGACGGCAATGGTAGGCAAATGGCATCTCGGTCACGGAGGTAACGCAGATCCGACAGGTTTCGACTACTGGAACGTCTTACCCGGACAAGGACTCTACCACGATCCAGTGATGCTCGAACCCGACGGCGAGAAAACCCATAAAGGCTATACCACCGACATCATCACCGATTTCTCATTGGAATGGTTGCAGAATCGGGACAAGGAGCGACCGTTCTTTATGATGTGTCACCACAAAGCACCCCACCGTCCGTGGGATTCCGATGAGAAGCATGCACACATGTTCGAGGACGAAGATGTTCCGATGCCGGACAACTTCTTCGACGATTACGAGAACCGCTCAAACGCAGCAAGGGATGCGAAAATGCGGGTTTTCGGTCACATGAGCGAAAGAGACCTCAAGATTGATACGCTCGGTCCGCCACCTGAAGGATTGTCGGAGGAAGAATTAGCAAACTGGCAGTATCAACGCTATATCAAGGAATATCTCCGTTGCGTCGCCTCCATCGATGATAATGTCGGACGGATGCTTGACTATCTTGATGCCGAAGGTATCGCAGACGATACGATCGTCATCTATACCTCTGACCAAGGCTTCTTCTTGGGTGACCACGGCTGGTATGACAAGCGGTTCATGTACGAAGAATCTTTACGGATGCCTTTTCTCGTCCGCTATCCGCACGAGATTCAACCCGGCAGTTCCTGCGACGCAATGGCACTGAACATAGATTTCGCAGAGACCTGGCTCGACTATGCAGGACTCCCTATCCCAGAGGACATGCAGGGAACGAGTCTGCGACCACTTCTCAATGGTGAAACACCGAACGATTGGCGAACGTCAATGTATTACCGCTATTGGATGCACCTCACGCACCATTATGTTCCCGCTCACTACGGGATCCGAACAGATCGCTATAAACTCATCTATTACTACGGCGAGGCACTCGGCACGACGGGTTCTATTGATGAACCGAAAGCACCCGAATGGGAACTCTTCGATCTTGAGAAAGATCCGAACGAAATGTGCAGCGTCTACGACGATCCTGCGTATGCAGACATCGTCACCGAACTGACAGCAGAGTTGTACCGACTTAAAGCAGAGGCAGGAGATGAAGAGTGATTTTAACTATTAACGCTGAGCTGCTGCGTCCGTTGTCCTTGCAGATGTCCAATCGCTAAGAAAGGATTTTAAACCTAACCCCCTTTCTTAACAATTTTAGATCCTTGTTCTCACTGCAAAACAAATGCAGGTAAGTCCCAAACATAATTTCTGAAAAACCAATGGAGGCAGAAAATGGCAACGCAAACCCCTTTGAGCAAAATTGAACCCGGTATGAAAGTTACGGCACAGATGTCGCCGGAACCGAGCGATGCAGATTTGCAGCTTGCCAAGCAGATGGATGTCGAATACGTCGTCCTCTGGACAAACGGCGAAAATGCAAATTACGACTATTTCATGAGTCGTCGTGAGATCTTTGAGAACGCAGGACTCAAAATCTACGGGTTCGGCAACAGCGATGTCCACAACCAAGACGGGATTGTGCTGAACTTAGAGAACCGGGATGCGAAAATCGAACAGTATAAACGATACATTCGCGACCTCGGTAGAGCAGGGATTCCGTATACAACCTACGCACACATGGGCAACGGCATTTGGAGTACCGAACGTGAAACGACCCGTGGTGGCGCGAGTGCCAGGGGATTCAACCTCGACGTAGCAGAAGAGGGGCACTGGGGAGGCAAACTGTATCCGATGCCGCTCTCACACGGACGCGAATTCAGCGAGGACGAGATCTGGGACAACTACGCCTACTTCATTAAGCAAGCCGCACCTGTTGCAGAGGAAGCAGGCGTGATGATCGGTATCCACCCCGACGACCCACCGGCGGTGCATCTCGCAGGAATTCCGAGGTGTATCTTCAGCAGTTTTGAGGGTTATAAACGTGCCCTTGAAATCGCCGATAGCCCGAATGTCGGCATGTGTTTTTGTGTGGGTTGTTGGCTGGAGGGCGGTGAACTCATGGGCAAAGATGTCATTGAATCCATCCGCTACTTCGGCGAGCGGAACAAAATCTTCAAAGTTCATTTCCGCAACGTCGATCAGCCGCTTCCGCATTTCGTTGAGACCTTCGTCGATAACGGTTACCAAGATATGTACCACGTCGCGAAAGCCCTGCGCGAGGTTAACTTCAACGGCGTCCTGATCCCTGACCATATCCCACAGATGGGGGATGACGGTCGCATCGGCACAGCATATACGATCGCCTACATGAATGCACTCGTGAAACGAGCGAACGAGGAGGTCGCCGCGTGAGGCTATCCGCACGAGCGTTTTTACTCTTGCTTAGCTTTCCACTGACCGTGATGGCGGATTGGAGCGATTTTCTCGGTCCAGAACGAAACGGTAAATCGCAAGAGAAGATAGAAATCGCGCCATGGAGAAACACGGGTCCCCCGGTCGTTTGGCACAAGAAGATTGGGACCAGTTACGGGGCACCCACCATCGCAGACGGACGCTTGTTTATCTTCGCACGTCATGGCGACATGGCGCGTCTCACCTGTATGGAAAGCAACACCGGGACCGAAATTTGGCGATTTGAATACCCGACAGACTACGAGGATATGTACGGATATAACAACGGACCGCGGTCTTGTCCTGTCATTGACGGAGAACGCGTGTATATCTTCGGTGTTCAGGGAAAGTTGCACTGCCTGAATGTTTCGGATGGAACCCTATTATGGAAGGTGGATACGGCAGCCCGTTATAATGTGGTTCAAAACTTTTTCGGGACGGCTTCAACACCAATTGTTGAAGGGGACCTACTCATTGCCCAAATCGGCGGTTCCCCACCGGGAACCCCGAAAAATGTTTGGGCATCAGATGGCAATCCACCCCCAAACGGCACGGGCATTGTCGCGTTCAACAAACAGACTGGGGAAGTTGTCTACGAAATCAGTGACCAATTAGCGAGTTATGCCAGTCCTATCACAACAACAATTGATGGACGCCGTTGGGGATTCATGTTTGCTCGTGGCGGGCTTGTCGGCTTTGAACCGATGACCGGTGAAATAGACTTCTACTACCCATGGCGCTGTCCGAAGATTGAATCCGTTAATGCTTCATGTCCAGTCGTTGCCGACGATCTCGTCTTTATCAGTGAATCCTACGAGGTAGGCAGTTCTGTCCTCCAAGTGTATCCGGGTGGCTACAAGGTTATTTGGAAAGATCCACCGCGCCGCCGAAACCAAGCGATGCGGTTGCACTGGAACACCGCCATCCATCACGAAGGCTATCTCTACGGTAGTAGTAGTAGGCACACCAGCGGTGCGGAACTCCGATGTGTAGAATTCAAGACCGGCAAAGTTGTGTGGGGACAACGCGTTGACGAACGCGCCTCGTTACTCTGGGTAAACGACTACTTTATCTACCTCGGTGAATATGGACGATTGATGCTGCTCAAATGCACCCCTGAAAAGATGGAGATCATTTCTGAAGCAGTTCCCAGAGACGAAAACGGGAGACAATTTATAGAATATCCTGCTTGGTCGGCGCCGGCATTGTCAAATGGACTGTTATACATCCGAGGCAAAGACCGATTAGTCTGCCTTGACCTACGTTCAGAGACAAAGTGATTACACCTCGACCCATTGAAACCCTTGATTACGGTTTCCACAATGTAGCTTCGATGAACCGCTCCCCGTCGGGCTCCTCATCGAAATAGTAGGCGGTCACTATCGTACCGTCAGGACGTTGAATTGTGCGGGGATACCCGATATCATGATCTCCACCCTTATCGCGTAAAACGATCTCTTCACCCCAAGTCTCACCTGCATCACTGCTCAATTTAGCACATATCCGATGCGGGGTATCCCGGTATCCGTAAATGAGGCACAATCGTCCGTCATGAAGATGGGTTAGCGTTGGTGGGTTTCCACCGCGCCCTGTATTCTCTACAGGTCGGTTCATGTAATTCCATGTCTGTCCGTTATCATCTGAGGCATAGAGGTCAATCCAGTTCTGCCGTTCCTCCCAGTCAGCATTCGTATTACCACTGCCGCCGCGGCACCGAACTGCCACCAGAATCTTTGAATCAGACAACCGAACACTCGCTGGCATAATCGCGAATCCTTCGGGTTCGGGTCCGATCTGGGACAGTAACGAAAAGGACGCGCCCGCATCGGTTGTCTGCGCACAGAATATCAAACCTTCCTCACCATCTGCTTTCGAAGCGGTGAGGAACAACAAACACTCGTCTGGACCTGAGACGAGATAATCTGTCCGAGCGGCGATACCGGTATAATCAAACATCGGGAGTCGAAAGGGACCGTTCCAACTTTGGCACCGGTCAAAAGAGGTGTAAAACCACGAGTACGACCCTGCCCTCAACCCCGCCCTGCTGCACATCATCGCAAAATCAGGATGTGTAAAATCCACACGCCGTGGTGTCTCAAAAGAAGCCTCAGCTGTCAGCCGATGCTGTTCTTCCACGTGTTCATCTGCAGAGAGTGTCCCTCTTGCAGGTAAACGGCATGGTGTTTCCGAGACGTTCCATGTCTCACCGCCATCAAAACTTCGTGCCTGCATGCCGACAAACGGCTTATCTCGGTCGCGGCGATGGAATCCCGCATCCGATTTATGATATCCAACCGTAAATCCGACAACGATCTCGTTATCCCATGCCCAAATACCGTAATTCGCTGGCCAACCTGCGTATCGACCCGGCTCTCGATAGATTGTAACCTGTCGCATCGTGTCTCAATTCCCCCATCTTCGTAGTATAAATTTGAAAAATATCTGTCAAAGAATTCATAGACAAGTATAGCACCGATACGTCTTTTTCTCCATGGAAAACTTGACTTTTTTCCGCACTTCTGCTAAAATATTCTCGAAGTGACACAGTGGAAATTTTAAAACAGCACGCGGCAGTTGAGGGGAAATCTATGGAAAATCAGGAAACTCGGTCCGCCCTATTTACTGTCCGAGATGCTGAAGATGCTTTGGTTCGGTTCACCCTTACCTTGTTCGCAATACTGATCGGAATTTTTCTGCACGGGATTCTGATAGAGAGTCAAGCGTGGAACGATGCGGTGTATAAGATGTTAAGGAGTAAACCTCATGTGTTGGCATGGGCAACAGGTTTAACGATATCCTTGGAGGGAGGTGTTATTATGTTTTCACGTCTTCAAGATTATAGAGATAGGCGGAAAAGACGTTTCGATGAGGCAGAAGCCAAAGGCAAAGCTGAAGGCAAAGCTGAAGGCAAAGCTGAAGGCAAAGCTGAAGGCAAAGCTGAGATTTACCAAGAAATAGCCGAATGGAACAACCGCCGCCTTGCCGCAGAGGCGCGGAATGAACCCTTCACTGAACCGTTTCCGTCTCCCCCGGAACCACCAACAAACGCCCAGATGGATTAGGGATGTCCAATGCGAAACTATTTGACGCTTGTAATCCTCCTCATACTCTGCTTACTGTCATTCGGAATCACCAACGAGAAATCCGGCGATCACAGTACTTATGTCCAGCACGTAGAACAAGCCTTCATTCTCATGTTTCAAGGCGATAATCTCGGAGCTATCTCTGAGTTTGAAGCCGCGCTCGCGATTGAGCCCGATCACCACGAAATCCTACACTACCTCGGCATGGCACACGCCCAAGAAGAATTCTGGAACAAAGCCGTTGAAAGTTGCCAACGCTCCTTAGAATTGATGCCTGACAACATCGAAGCACTCTACTCACTCGGTGTTGCCTATTTCAGACTTGATCGGTGGACAGATGCCGTGCCACCGCTCCAGCGGGTTATAGAACTTTCCCCGCAACACGCACGCGGGCATGAAATGCTCGGTAAATCACTTGTAAAACTGCGTAGGTATGCAGAAGCCGTTCCGATCCTGACAAAGGCACTCTCACTGACACCACACGCCGCAGGTCTTTACTATGAACTCGGCATAGCGCACCTCAATTTAAAAGCATATCCCGAAGCGATAAAGAACTTCAAACTGGCAATAACATATGGTCCAACGGGTTATGCTGAGCCACACCACGGACTTGGCACGGCGTATTTTCGATCAGGCGACCGGGAGAAAAGTAGAGTGGAAATGCAAATCTATCAGCGACTTCAAAAGGAATTCGCTGAATACGAACGTCTCACCCGTCTCACGCGCGCCGAGCCGAATAACCTTGAGGCATGGACGGAATTAGCCACACTCCTCATGAACCAAAAGAACTTTGCCAAGGCAGTCTCCGTCTTTCAGAAATGCATTGAACTCGCCCCCAATAATGCCCACTTTTACCATGGGCTGAGTCGTGCTTTCATGAGCCTCAATTATCCGAAGCACGCCGCAGAAGCCGCCAGAAAAGCCGTCCAACTCATGCCGAACCAAGCGATTCTCTACAACACCCTCGGTAGCACTTACGCGATGCAAGGCGAATCGCAAAAGGCACTGCGTGCATTCCAAAAAGCGGTCGAACTTGATAGCGACGAGCCTTATTATCACCTCAACCTTTCAAGACTCTATGAAGGTATGGGCAACCAAAAACTCGCGCAGGAGCATCATCGCATCTATGAATATCTTTTATCCAAGCAGAAATAGCCACTTCCGCAGTGTCGCATGCGGTTTATTCCTCCTGCTTCTCAGCATTGGTATGGGTTTTGGCGCATCGGCCCAGGATACAGAACATCTCATATTCGTCTCCGCAGGCACTTTTACGATGGGAAGCGACACCCGCGCTGCCGATGAAAAACCGATGCACAAAGTCTATCTCAATGCCTACTACATCAGTAAATATGAGGTCACAAACGCCGAGTACTATGAATTTTGGAAACAGCAATTAGAGATGACTTCTCCTGGACAAACACCCCAACACACCCCAGAAAACTTCACGCATCTTCCGCAGATCGGTGATTGGCCCGCACGCGCAGAACGGTTTCCGAATCACCCAGTGGTCGGTGTATCGTGGCATGATGCCAACGCTTACGCAGCGTGGAAAGGTATGCGACTCCCGACGGAGGCGGAATGGGAGAAAGCAGCGCGTGGCTACACCAATAGAACATGGCCCTGGGGCAATGCCCTTGAACCCTACGCGAACACAGCGGCAAACGACGATGGTTATCAGAATCGCCTCGCACCTGTCGGCAGTTTCCCGAAAGGCAAAAGTTACTACGGCGTAATGGATATGGCTGGAAACGTCTGGGAATGGACAGCCGACTGGTACAGCGATGTCTACTATTGGCATACCTCACAAGCTGCCACGAAACGTCCGAAACAGAATCCAACAGGACCGGTAGTCGGGAGCTGGCGGGTCATCCGTGGGGGTTCATGGATTGATACCATCACTCGATGCAGCACTACATTTCGGTTTTATCTCTATCCTAATCTGAAAACCTCTTTTGTCGGTTTCCGATTGGCAAAATCTACTTTTTAATTTTACCTTGCGGAGAAATGACGCAGGTTCGAGCTTTGACGGTCTTTTCTCACGAGTTGAAGAAATACCCCAGCAAAAACCCTGCGCCGTTGTTGCAGGCTTGTGGTTTGGTATCATCGTGGAATCTATGACTCTTAATTTTACTATGATGTTCTTCTCACAACCTTATCGCCATTTAAAGTTGCCATTACAGGCACTCCTATTCCTTCTGCTAACCGTAGGCACCGCCGCTTCGCAATCCCCTATCTTCATGGATGTCACTGAAGAAGCCGGTATCCACTTCAAACATAACAAAGGCACCACCGAACACAAACACATCATTGAGACAATGGGGTCGGGGACGGTCTTCTTCGATTACGATACTGACGGTGATCCCGACCTCTATTTAGTTAACAGTGGAAGCGTTCCTCAAGGAACCCCACAAACGTTCGGGAACGTCCTCTATCGAAACGAAGGCGATGGACGTTTCACGGATGTTACCGAAATCTCAGGAACAGGGGACACAGGATACGGGATGGCGGCATCTGCAGCGGATATCGACAACGACGGCGATCCCGACCTCTATGTCGCCAACTTCGGACAGGATAAACTCTACCGAAACAATGGTGACGGCACCTTTACCGACATCACTGAAGCCGCTGGTATTGATAACACGCTCTGGAGTATCGCTGCGGTCTACCTCGATTTCGACGTAGATGGCGACTTGGACATCTTCGTCGTCAACTATCTGGTGTATGACTTGTCAATGCCGGTATCTACCTACAAAGGCATTGTCGGTTACGGGCACCCGCGTAGCTACGAAGGCACCCCCGATGTCCTCTACCGAAACAACGGGGATGGCACTTTCACGAATATTGCCGAAACAGCAGGCGTGACGGATCCCGTAGAAGGAAGAGGGATGGCAGCGGTCGCTTGGGATTACGATCAAGACGGATTTCCGGATATCTATGTCGCCAACGATACGAATAGGAACTTCCTGTATCATAACAACGGGGACGGCACCTTCACAGATGAAAGCATCTTTATCGGTGTCGGTTACGACGACAGAGGTGTCGCTGAAGGGTCTATGGGAGTGGACGCTGCAGACTATAACGGCGATGGATGGTTCGATCTGATCGTTGCGAATTCGGAGAAGGCAACCCTCTATAAAAACGAGGAAGGGCTCTTCTTTGCTGATGCAACTGCGGACAGTGGATTGGAACAACCGACCCTCCCGTTTGTCGGTTTTAGTCCACTCTTTCTGGATTACGATAACGACGGACATCTCGATATGTTCTGTGCAAACGGACACCCACAAGATGTTATTGAGATATTAGCGGACAATGAAACATACGCCCAACGCGACCAGATATTTCAAAATAACGGCGATGGCACTTATACCGATGTCTCAGCATCCGCGGGAACTTATTTTTCGGAACCTCTTGTGGGTAGAGCCGCCGCGACTGCTGACTACGACAACGACGGCGACCCCGATATTGTTATTATGAATTCCGATCAGCGTGCCGTGCTACTTCGGAATGACGGCGGAAACCTGAAAAATTGGCTGAGCCTTAAACTGATTGGAACGCAAAGCAATCGCGACGGTATCGGCGCGAAGGTCAGCGTCACGGCAGGAAACATGACGCTGATACGGGAAGTAAAGAGCGGTTCAAGCTACGCCTCCGGAAGCGATACACGCTTGCTGTTCGGCTTGGGAGAGCATCGGCATGTCAAGAAGGTGAGCATCGTCTGGCAAAGCGGAACGACCCAAGAACTGCGAGACCTCCCCATCAACCAGATGCTGACAATTGTGGAATCAGAAGAGTAGGGAATTTCAATCCTACATTAGACAACAAAAAACCCGCGTCCTTATTTGGATGCGGGTTTTTTGTTAAAGAATAAAAATTACTGACGCTTGAGTGCTGCCCACTGTGTTGCCAGTTTGCCTTGCGGCTCAACGGGTGTGAGGACATCCAAGAAGAGGTTATCTTTCGTGGGTGCGATGAGCAGATCGGTGTCGGTCGGTTCAAAGCGAAGGTTGACGTAATCCGCGCCACCCGATTCACCACATTTGAAGTGCAAGAAGTTCTCGCCTTTGTGGAATTGAACCTCTGTCGGTGTATGAACTTCGCGAACCCCACCTGTCCACCTGGAATTGTCATAGACCTGTTCACCATTGATCCAGATTTGGGCGTAATCATCGTGCGCGGGGTGCATCGTTGTCGTCCGGCTATCCGGTGAAATAACAACGATAAGACCGTGCCATGTGATGTCGCGACCATCAGGGATACCGTGGCTTGTGGACATGTTCAGTTGGTCTTCGGTATTGATGTCAACAATGGACCATGCGAGTGACCCGCCATTATCTGGGAGGCTCACGATGGCGTTTGCGGTTTTTCCGGCACCGTCGCGTGTGGAGACGGAGGCGTTGGAAATCAGACCACCACTGCCTTCAGCAAGGTAGTCAATTCCAGCGGAAGTGCCAAAACCACCCGTATTGGTGACAAGATCGAGTCCCCACCATTTTGCAATCCAATTATCACCTGCTGGTTGCCAATTCTGCGCGAATGCCATCGGTGAAATCATGACAACGCAGGCAAGTGTGATAAAGATTGTGAATTTTTTCATAGCTATGAAATCTCCTTCTCTAAATATACACAAGGCTCAGAGTTCTTGAGTAAGAAGCGCGCTTCCCAAAATCTCATTACCTCATCAGATTTTTACTATTGGTGATAGCAGTACTGCGTGCAAATCACGCTTTTTAATGCTGACGTTCCACCGGTCATCTGCCAGCAGTGCGATCCTTTTTTTGATCTTCTGCGAGATAGTATACGTCACCCCGAGAAGTTGAAAGAATACACAAAATCAATTATAGCACTTTTCAAATATGAATTGCAAGAAAAAAGTGCAAAAAATTATCGAATTTTCATAATTTTAGCAGAATGCATCAATTTTGTCAACTTTAATTTGATTGACTCCGTTTTAAATGATATAATAACCTGAATTTCGGAGAACACCGACTACCCCACTCTTTACATATATCATGGAAACGCATTCTGATTCCTTAGGGTTACGCCTTATGAAAACGACACGGTTATTAATTTTTACCATATTTATTCTTTTCGTGCTGAATGTAAACGTTTGTCCGCTTTTCGCGCAAGCACCGACAACCCCTAAAATCCTATTTACCTCAACGCGGGATGGGGGTCAGCGCGAAGTATACATCATGAACACCGATGGTTCTGAACAGGTGAACTTAACACAACATCCCGCAGAAGACCTTAACGCTGTCTGGTCTCCAACAGGCGAGAAGATCCTTTTTGTTTCCAATCGCAGGGACCTTCGCCCCAGAGGCACGCGAGACCTGTACCTGATGGACCCCGATGGATCCAACGTCCGACGCGTCTTTAAGAAGAAAATAGAAGCTTGGAGAACAGACCCGACTTGGTCACCCGATGGCAAACAGTTCGCGTATGAGTCCATAGAATGGGGTCGTTTAAAGATCACGCTTCACATTGGGATCCTTGGAGAACAAGACTCGGAATTTCTTGTGAATGGCTCTTTTCCAGCATGGTCGCCGGATGGAGTGGAAATCGCCTGCAGTGTCGGGGGACGCCTCGCGTTAATCAACGTCCGCACAAGTGCACAAAAACGACTTCTACCCAAGAATGTGGAGTTTTTTCAACGTTTTCCGTCCTGGTCTGCAGAAGGGGACAAACTCGCCTTCGCTTGGAACAAACATCCGTTGCCACCTCCGGATGCGGAAAGGGAGGTGCACGCGGCATGGAAGGATAAAATAACAATCTATATCATCAATCGTGATGGTACTGGTCTCCAGCAACTTATCGAAGAAGCCGGTCCCTATGCTCAGTATCCAGAGTTATCGCCGGACGGGAACACAGTTCTCTATACACAAGAAATTAATGGAGATTTCCAAATTTTCAAACTTGATTTAAACAGCAGGGTTCGGACGCAGTTGACACATATCAACGGGTGGAACACTGGTGGGGATTGGTTCGATCCGGCGTATGCGTTGTCGGTCTCACCACAACCAAAATTGCTAACCACGACGTGGGGAACAGTAAAAAAGAAATAGGCATGTAGGCTATACGGGCAGGTTTTGTCCCTATCCTTTAGAAAGGATATTGTATGAAAACGACACAATTGTTAGTTTTTGCCATATCTATCCTGTGGATGTTGAATTCAAGCGTTCCACCGGTTTTCGCAAAAGCACCGACGACACCGAAAATCCTGTTCACCTCCTCACGAAATGGCAACAGTGACATCTACATTATGAATCCAGATGGCAGCAAACAGGTGAATCTGACAGAACATCCCGCGATAGACCAACAAGCTGTCTGGTCCCCGACAGGAGAACAGATTCTTTTCGTCTCCAATCGCGGGGACTTTCGTCCGAGGGGCACGCGGGATCTGTATTTGATGGACCCCGATGGATCCAACGTCCGACGCGTCTTCAGGAGAAAAATAGAAGCTTGGAGAATAGCCCCAACATGGTCCCCTGATGGAAAACAGATCGCTTACCGACAATTGGATCACAGTGGAGGCGGCACAAGCGGAATGTACATTCTGACTTTAGGCGAACAAGACCCCGAATTCATCGGGAAGTTTTCTTCGCCAGCATGGTCCCCCAACGGAACAGAAATTGCCTGTAGCGCAGCTCAACCAGGACTAACGTGGATTATATTAATGAACGTCCGGACACGAAAACACGAACGCCTCCTACCCAAGAAGGCACTTTTTGGGCAAGACAGTCCGTCTTGGTCGGCGACCGGGGATAAACTCGCTTTTGTAGGGAACAAAAACCCGATACCCGTCATTTTAGAGAGGGATCTACACAACGCATGGGCGGCTAAAGACACCATCTTCATTGTCAATCGCGACGGCACAGGGCTGAAACAATTGGTGCCTGAAGACGGTCAGGCGGCACGGTATCCAGCAGTATCTCCAAATGGAGAGGAAGTCCTTTATACACAGCAAATGAATGGCCGTAGAGGACGGTTTCACATCTTTAAAGTCAGCGTGAACAACGGGATTCGGACACAGTTAACGCACATAGCGGGAATGCCCAGATTTGGGAATTTTGGTGGCGATTGGTTCGACCCGGCGTATACATTGTCCGTCTCACCACAACCCCAACTGTTAACCACGACTTGGGGAGAGGTGAAAAAACAATAGGGTATAGTAGGCGTTGGTCTTGGGTTCTCCTACTCTCTATGAAGGAAGTGTATTATATGAAAACGACACAGTTATCAGTTTTTACCATATCTGTTCTTTTAGTACTGAATGCAAACGTTTGCCCACTTTTCGCAGAGGCACCAACGACACCCAAAATCTTGTTCACCTCTACACGCGATGGCAATCGTGAAATCTATACCATGAATCCGGATGGTTCCGAACAGGTGAGACTCACACACCACCCCGGAAACGATCTGAGTGCGGTCTGGTCCCCCACAGGTGAGCAAATCCTTTTCATCTCCGATCGCGATGGGGTGCGAGATTTGTTCTTGATGGATTCTGATGGATCCAACGTCCGACGCGTTTTTAAAAAGGAACTTTTTAGAGGAAGACCGGCGTGGTCGCCCGATGGCATACAGATTGCTTACATGCACTTACGCTGGGATATTGACGAGTACCCTACCTACATCGCGACGCTTGGCGAAGAAGAAGAGGAGGAACTCGTTATGAATGCCCATAATCCAGTGTGGTCGCCCGATGGGACGGAAATCGCCTGCGCTATATCTGCCCAAATTAAAATTATCAACGTTCGCACAGGAACACAAAAACGCCCCTTATCAAGGAAAATAGTAGATCGGCAGTGGCAGATGTCTTGGTCGGTTGTCGGAAACAAAATCGCTTTTATTGGGAACAACCATCCATTTCCTGACCTCAAGGGTCTGGCGCTGGAGGAAGCCAGGGCACTGCACAAGGCATGGGAGGAGAAGTGGACCGTTTACATTATGAACAGCGATGGGAGTGGTCTCAAACAACTCGTTCCTGAAGCCGGTCCGATGGTAGCAGGCCCTGCAATATCGCCAAATGGCGAAGAAGTCCTTTATACTCAAGAAATTCAGGGGCTCTTACAAGTCTTCAAAGTTGATGTCAATAGTGGCGTGCGTACCCAATTGACACACATTGGTCACTTTTTTCAGGCGAATTCTGGTGGGGATTGGTTCGATCCAGAATATGCCTTGTCGGTCTCACCACAACCGCACTTGCTAACCACAACGTGGGGAAAAGTGAAGAAGAAACAGACTACGCAATAAATAGTGCTGCTCGGGTTGAGGGATAAACAGACTTATATCGAAATGGAGAAAACATCATGAACCGTTCCTATAGGCGACACCGTTCCATGCGCGCCCTGCTCTTTGCGGGCATCGTCCATCTTTGTCTCGCCATCACTTTTATGTTCTCGTTCTATACGCCGAGCCAGAACAGGGGTGAAGACGCGCTGGCAGTGGAACTCATCAATCCAGAAGCCTTTCGGGAACAACGGCGCACCCTCAAACCGCCGCCTCCCAAAAAACTCCGAACACCACAGCAAACAGATCCCTCTACGGATACAAACCAACGGCATCTTGACCTCATGGCTTCCGCGAATTTAATCGACGAAACCGTGCGTCAATCGGAAGAGGCACTCCTACACAGCGCAACGCGATCCACATCGGACATAGAAACGACACTCCCCGATGTGACCACAGACGCAGAACGGATCAATAGCCGAGAGACACCTATCTCAGGAGAGGTTGCGAGTCCCTTTCAGACGACCGCGGGGGCAGGTGTAGACAGTCTCCGACAACGCGTCAAAGGGGACGGCGGTGGCGGATTCCATAGACTTCAATCCACGGGTGCCTCTGAAATTGGGACTATCGGCGACGGTGATGGAGACAGCGAAGGTGAAGGCACGGGTAAAGGAAATAGCAACCCATTCGCGAAAGCACTCAAACGTATCGCCGATCATATCATCGGAACCCGAGAGGTAGACAAGGTGAACGTCGTCTTCGTCATCGACACAAGCGCGAGCATGCGCGATAACATCCAAGAAGTCGCCGCGAACCTGTTTGCCATGACCGATGAATTCGATCTCGTCAATCTGGAATACCACCTCGGCATGTCGGAATTCAGTGTCAGATACGAAGGTCAAAAACTGGAGATTCGGACGTTGTTACCGGATGTCGGTATGCTCCGCAGACGGATGCAAAAAGCTACACTCAGCGGAGATGAACATGCCCTCGACGCACTCTTGGATACACCGTATCGTATCGACTTCCATGCCGATGCTGACCAATACATCATCCTCGTAACCGACGAACCCGCATCGACACACATGCGGAAGGACGGGTCTTACGAGATGATGCGGGAAAAAGTTATCAAAGAATATCAACTTCAGGGTATACGTGTCAACGTTCTTGGGGTTCCAGAACCGTTTCAACAAAAGTTAGCGGAAATGACGGGTGGCCTCTGGCAGCCGATTCCGGGAGGGTTTGGTAAGGCAACCACGCTTCCGAGCGATCGTGTCGCCAATGAGGCATTTATGAAGGTTTTTCGAGACATTGTCAAAGACATTCGCCGCAATGGGGGCCGATTGCTCTTCAGTATGGAATCCCAATTCGAGGTGCTCCTCGAAGATGGCGATGTCCCAATAAAGAAGTTGCAACGCGAATTCAAGAAGAACGGGGTCTCTATAGCTGGGGTCGACAACCCGTTTGGCAGCTCCATGGTCTGGGAGAAACAGAAGGGGGATCTGTGGGTAATCACCGATTATACAAACGGTCGCGTCTACACCATCCGCAAACAGGGCGATAAACTGAACGTTTTCGCCGGTGTCTACCCTGAAAGCTGGAATCTTTCTAACAGTCTCACGGCTATGACCCAAAAGCGTGGGAACAGATGGCTCATAAACGACTCGACCCGTCGTCGCATGTATACCATCCGAAACGAAAATAACCGCCTGAACATCTATGACGGGGCAGCACTCAGTGCATCTCCTGACAGCGCGGTGAGGGGATTTGAACCGGTCGTGGACATTGTGGTGATGCTCGATTACAGTCGGAGTATGGGGGGCAAATCCGAAGCGATTATGCTCGGTTTAAGCACGCTTATGGGTAGGTTAGACATCCTGCCAATTAAATATCGGATCGGACTGATCCGTTTCGCCGAGGCGAAAGATGCGATCAAAGTCATCAACGGCGCGGTTGTGACGCAGATGCCGCTCAACGAATCCATGCTCGAAAGTTCTATGGAGGCTCCATTTGGCGGAGATGAACACCTCATCGACGCAATTGTGGAAGGCGTGCCGAAGGTTAAATTCAGTCCCTATGCAAGCCGATTCCTGCTCATCCTGACAGATGAACCGACAACAGGAAAATATCCGCCTGAACGTGCCCTCCGTCTGTGTCAGTCGTCAGGCATCCGCGCTTATGTCATCGGACATCCGGGGCCCACGGATTTTCAGAAAAAACTCGCGGAACAGACAGGCGGACGTTTCTTCACAATGCCAAAACACCTCAACAAAGCCTTTCCGAACCAATAATTATGGACGCAACAATTCGCACCCATATAGAATGTATGCACGAAAAATTGGCGAAGATGGACCGTCTCCGAGCCAATACCGATTGGTTGCGGCAGGCACTTTTCAAGGTGCCGCGTCACCTCTTCATCGAACAATACTACGATGGTGAAGGACCGGGCGGGATTGTTCACGTCGAATCACCAATGCCAACAACAGAGCAACTCTCAGCAATCTATTCCAATAGAGGGATGATGATCCGAGAAGCCCCACATAGTGCCGCATCCCAACCCTCGCTCATCTTTGACATGTTGAACGATCTCAAATTAACCCACGGACACAAGGTCTTGGAGATTGGAACGGGGAGTGGATGGAACGCTGGACTGATTGCGTTTAGCGTTGGGGATGAAAGCCTCGTCTACTCCATTGACCTCCAAGCGGATCTGGTAGAGAAAGCCCGAAAACACCTGAACTCCGCTGGATTCAATCGTGTCAACCTGAGAACGGGTGATGGTGGACTCGGATGGGAAGGGGAAACCTTCGATCGGATAATCGTTACGGTGGGTTCTCCTGATATTCCGCCAGCGTGGATTGAATCATTGACAGAGGGAGGGATTTTGGTGATGCCGCTTAAGACGAGAGGCAGCGGAGATCCAATTCTCCGATTGCACAAACAGGGCAACACATTGACGGGGACATTCACGCAATGGGCTGGTTTCATGAACTTGCAAGGAGACTTCAGATTTTCTACGGAAGACCCATTGGAACCCTCTTCAGATGCAATCGTAGAAACGTTATTGCAAGAGGAACCGACATTCACACCCCTTCCTGCATACGTCGGATCCGATTGTGCCTTCTATCTTCGCCTCAACGGAGAACCCATGGAAACGCTTTGGGAATACCAAGGCCAAAGGGGAATGTACTCTGTCTTGCTGGACAGGGAATTACCCGGTTTGTGTGTCCCGCGGTCCATACGCGAGCCGAAGCCTGAGAACCGTGTGGATGCCTACGGCAATCCGAAACTTATCGATCGCTTTATCACGGGAATAGAGGAATGGATTAACCTCGGCAGTCCTAAAATCACAGACTATCACATCGAACTTATCGATCCGGCTACGTCAGACGATGTGGCACCTCACAGTTACATTGATAGGAGACCGAACGCAACGTTAAGATTTTCCTTACTGGATGTCCCAATATCACGGGACCAAAACCGACCGAAAAGTTAACCATCAAAAGGAGACGACATTATATGTCAACAACTTCTACAAGTACGCAACAACACCGAGAAATGGCAACCGAACAGGGACCTGTCGCCGTTGCGATCGTCACCGTGAGCGACACACGCACCCCTGAAACAGACAAAAACGCCGTATTCCTGCGCGAACAACTCGCGGCAGAAGGAAACAGCGTCACGGCATACCAAATCATAAAAGATGAACCCGATCAAGTCGCTGAAGTATTGGATAAAATGGCGGAAAGCGACGCACAGGTTATCCTCTTCAACGGTGGCACGGGTATCGCCCCGCGCGACACCACTTTTGACATTCTCGATCGCAAATTGGAAAAGACGCTGCCCGGATTCGGCGAACTTTTTCGGATGTTTAGCTACGATCAGGTCGGTGCCGCGGCGATGCTCTCTCGAGCAACGGCGGGGGTCTACCGCGGAAAAGTCGTGATTTCTACACCCGGTTCGACTGCTGCTGTGCAATTGGCATGGGAAAAACTGATTGGACCGGAATTGCAACATCTGGCGTGGGAAGTTGGACGCTAATTTTTAATTTACCTTGCGGAGTAATAGCGCAGGTTTCATGTTTAGCGCGCCTTCCATCTATCCGCCTGCGCCGTTGTTGCAGGCTCCGTTTCTGGTAGTAAGCTGTAAAGTCGCACGCGCGTTTCTTTAAGCTTGCCAACTTTAGCATACTTCAAAACTTGGAAACTGCAAGGTAAAATTAAAGGACCTCGCGAGTGAACGTATACGCATGCCGCAACCACGAGGCGTAATAGATACCGTTGGCATAAAAGAAATAGAGGAGTTTCAACCCAACGACACCGATCAAACAGACGAACAACACAGCGAGCAGGCTGTAATCCCACGCGCCCATCTTCAAAGACCGGAGCGAGGTGCGTCGCGTCGCCATTTCTGGCGAGAACCCACGACTCTCAACGGATTCGCCGAGGTGTGTCGCGTGCCGGATGTTACCCGCCAAGATCGGACGGAAACTGTTGATAACTCCGCGGCAGGTCGCCAACAGATTGAGACGGAGATACCGGAATCCCCTTAACCTTTGCGAACGGAACACAGTCGCAGCCTCATTCGTAATCACAGGAATGAAGTGTAACGCCGTCGTCACCATAAAAGCGAGGGTTGCAGGCACACGCAACTGCGTCAAGGCGAGAAGCAGATCACGGGGTTGCGTCGTCCAGACGATAAAGCACCCGATAACGAGGGTCGTATTGAAACGGAGGGATTGGACGATCCCGTGAAAGAGTCCTTCTCGATAGACCCGGATGCCGCCCGTCATTTTCCCAATGAGTGGCAGGTCAGCAGGCACAAGCGTGAACAGCACCGTGCGTGGAAATTCGTTATAGAAGATCGCTTGACTGTAAATCAGACCCCACGTCGTAAAGAAGAGGAAGGCGCAGAGCAACCCGATCTGCCGCCATGTCGGGACAGACAGTGCGATCAACGTGAGACTCCCAACAAAACAGACGAGTAGAGCCGTCGGGCTGTCCAACAGAACGACGAGACAACCGCTAACGAGCATCATCAGGATTTTAGTGCGGGGTTCGAGCAGGGTATTACGCATTGTGTGATTTTCCGATTTACATCTCCGTGATAAGTATAACAGGTTCGGAGGCCGTTTTCCAATGAAAATGCTTCGGTGGCTGTCAGCAATCAGCCGTCAGCAATCAGAAAGCGTTGGAATTCGGAGCCCCTCCTACCCGGTAGGTGCGGTTTCTAACCGCACCGGTGTTCTCTCCAAATAATATCCAAGCAAAACACCTCGATTCCCAACTCTTGCGAAAAAACGAACTTTTTTCTACAAAATCTGACCAATGTAAACAAAGAGAGCAATTGAACGTTGGAATAACGTAAAAGGTAGAAAAGTGAATCAACATTTACAGTGTTCAAAAAAATGAAAAAGGAGCAAAATCATGACAACGCAAATTCGTAGACAAAATGGCATCACAATTTTGGAACCGAGCGGCAAGATAGTAGGATCCGCAGCATCAGAATTACGGAAAACAATTTCACCACAAATAGAGACTTCCGATGAACCACGTGTACTCATCAATTTCGAGCGCGTTAATCGGATTGACAGTTCAGGGCTCAGTGCCCTCATGGAGGCGCGTGTCGCCGCAACCCGCAAGAAAGGGCGTATCGGGATTGTTAACGTCGGTAAACACATCAAAAACATCGTCGCTCTGAATCGGTTAGTGAGTCTCTTTGAGTGCTTCGACAACGAGGATGACGCAGTTTTAGCACTATCCGCATAGCATCTTAAATTCAGTGAAATATAAAAAAGGGATCGGTTTTACCGGTCCCCTTTTTTGTTCAACGCACGAGATTTAGTGGGACACCGGTGCGGTTGCAAACCGCACCTACCGGCCTGGGACTGCGATGGTTGTTCCTTCTAAAATTGACACTTATGGTGCGGTTTCTAACCACACCGAATTTGCTGTCAACCTTGCCACCACAGTCCGCCTGCGACATCTCTCGCTATAGGAGCGAGCTCTCGACGGAATTTAATTTGACTGAAAAGCCGAATTCGAGTACAATCATCTATAGTAGGGTAGTTTATGATAAAAACAAATTATGAATAATATGTCCTAACTCCAGTTTCTATGATTGAATCTATATTTTTGTGCAGGGTAAAAACAAAAGGAGAAAAATAATGGCAACACAGGTTCGCCAGCAAGACGGTGTTACGGTTATAGAACCCAGCGGCAGGATAGTCGGATTAGCGATATCAGAACTCCGGAAAACAATCTCGCAACAGATAGAGGATGCCGATACACCGCGCATCCTCATTAATTTTGCGGATGTCACCCAGGTTGACAGCGGAGGACTCGGTACCCTTATGGAAGCGCGCGCCATGACAAACCAAAAGCAAGGACGCATCGGTGTCATCCATGTCGGGGAAAACATCAGAAATCTACTTGTTATGAGCCGAATCGTGAATCACTTTGAACATTTTGAGAACGAGGATGTCGCAATTTCGGAACTATCCGCATAACATTCAAAGTTCAGCGAAAATAAAAAGGGATCGGTTTGACCGGTCCCTTTTTTTGTATGACACACGAGATTCAGGGGACACCGGTGCGGTTGGAAACCGCACCTACCGGGTGTGGGGTGATAAATCACAATTGCGGTTGCAAACCGCACCTACCGTGTAGGTTGATGCATCGCAATTAGGAAACCGTTTCGCGCACCAACTTTACCTTAACCGAATCCGCTCCGTCCATGTAAGGGACATCCCATTCAATCTGCTCACCGATCGTGATACGTCCTGTGCTCCCCCGATACGATCCTGACGGCAACCCACGCACCGAGATATGCGCACATTCCGCATGCTTGGAAGGCTTCGACAAAACGAGCTCTAACTGCCGTAAATCTTTGGTGAGTGTCGCCTTCTGAATGCGAGCCTTCACCGTCTCTACCGTCACGCCGAGTGGCACAAAGACCCCCCTGACCCCCAATCCATCCTGCGGGACGAGGGTGTAAGCGTCCGCCGTTTCAGAAACAGCACACCCATAGCCGATAAGCCCGAAATCTGGATCTTGGACGAGGTAGGATTTTAGCATGCTCAAGTTGCCGTAAAGCCCCATCCCGACTTCACCAGAGAAACAGCCGTTGCGATAGTAGTTGTATTCCGGCGACCCCTTCTCCGGCGGGTTGAATCGCCATTCCCTACCGTTGTAGCCCTTCCCAGACGGATCGACACAACTCCAGACCGCCAATGTCGCCCCGTAAGCCTTCTGCAGGAAATGTAGATCCCCGGTCTGCTCATATCTGTCGAAAAGTGGACGTGCCATCAAAGGCGTTGGGTAGCATCCGATGTATCGCATGTTCGTGCAGTAGGAGAACCACATCGGCGTGGCATCTCGGCTCGCGAGAATTGTCGCCACGACCCGCTTTTTTAAGGATTCATCGTCCGCGACCTGTGCTAAATAATACAATGCTGCCTTCGAGGCGTGATCGAAACAATACTCCGATGCGAAAGGGTATTCCTCCTCAAGGAAAAATGGGAGACACCCTTCAATCGCCTCCCGAAGCGTCCGGTATTCAGTCGTCATGCCTTCCGATTTTAGCGATGCCAGGAGACGTTCCAGAATCGGTGACCCCATCGGCGCGTGCGTCTTAGACATGTTCCCGCGGTGGTAGTCGATGTAATTTTTCGTCTCATAGACGCTTTCGTAGGTGGAATCGAGATAAGAAGCGAGGGCGGTGTTATAGGCAAGGTTGAGATACCACAACGGTTCACGGCTCGTTTTTATCCCGTGCAACGTGGTAATCCGATACATCTGATAGTAGATGTTGTAGACGTGTGGATAGTTATAGATACGCCAGACGTAATCCCATCGCCGCCAGGATCCGGGTCGTAGCCCGATGAGCGAGTTCAGCACTTGATAGTTGTCTTTGTTCTGTAACTTCCCGTAGAGAAACTTCTCAATGAATTCGTCGAGTGCGTGGATCTCCTTCTCATCGGGGTAATAAGCGTTCTTTCCAGCGAGGAATACGGGTGGTGCAAAGCATCGGTCATCGCTGCCCCCCATATCAATCGAGCCGCACGGTGCCTCCTCCTCCACGATGAGCCGTTCATCCTCGTTATTCCAGATACGAAAACTGTAGTGGCAGAGGTCGTCTGGGTCTTCGACGCGCTGATTCTCCACGATGAATTTGGCGCGCGCCTTCATCAAGGTCTCTATCTCTGCTATACCGTTGAACACAAGGTGTGTCCACTCATCGTCACCGTAGCGGATTGTCACCTTCTGTTCACCCATCGCAGTGAGACGGACGGTATAGGTGTGACGGTCGCCCATCGTTGCCACTGGTTCAACTTCAATGCCATTGGCAGTCTCAATCGCTGTAATCGGCTTTTTGGATCGGAGCAGCAGATGCGCCGTCGTTCCGACAGGTAGTACCATCCCCGGCACGATCTTCACGGCGACGTTCCCGTTCTGATACAACTTCTCGCTGACATCGGCGTAGTCCGCGGCTCGACACAGCATGAAACTGAAAGTCCGTCTTTCATCGGGTGCCAAAGTGAATGAACGGTGTCCGTTATACCAAGGTTCCTCCGCAGTGGCTTCAGAAAATAGATAAAACAGAGAGCCAGCGCCTGTCATCATCTCGGTATTGGGGAAAAGACCATACCCAGAAATCGCCTCCAGTGCCGTGTCGTCTTGTGGCACAATCAGCAAATGGTCGCCTTTTCCACTCGCACGGGTCGCAAGGATATAGGACGAGTGTCCAGAGACAAATGAGCTTTCAATCACGCGTTGCTCAAAGACATATTTCGTAGACTCAACCGACCGATGGTTGAACCCCTGTTTCTCATCACCGATATTGTAGTTGGTATTCAGTGTGATCGGGAGTCCGAGTTCCCCGATTTCGACCGCTTCCTCCGCGGTGTTATGTAGCATGATCGTCCATAGAATCGCATCCCCGCTTTGCGGATTTCCGCGAAACGCATAACGTTGCGCAATATTGAGGTGCTGGAGTCCGCCGCGGTTGACGGAATTGCCCGCATAACGGGTCGTTATGGAATCGTCGTCGTGGATCACTGTGCGGACATCGTCACTGAGGAAGGTGTGCATCGCGCGCCACGCCGTTTCACCTGCGAGACGCGCTTTCAGCACAACATCACCAGTCCAGCAGTGCATTGGAATACGTTGCGACTTTCCGGGGACGTGCCGTTGCTTCCACCAGATGTTAAGGCGCATGTTCTGCTCATTCCCAAAGAAGTTCGTGCCTTGTGCGTCCTCAGTTAGGTATAAACCTTTGATAACACCGCTGCGTCTATCCACATCGAGGATATACTGTTCATTCGTCAAACGGAGGTATGCATCGTGCGGGGTATAGCGTGCGTATCGGACCTGTAGCATAATCGTTGCTCGCTTTCATGGGGGAATGGAGAGGTTTTTGTTGAGAATACCCCTTTTGGGGAAATCTGTCAAGTGAAATCCGTAAACCAAGAGCAAATCGAAATAAAAATTGATTTGAGTTGCACTTTTCTCCTTTCTGTGATAGATTATATAATCTCAGACTTCGGTTAGTATTGCAAAGTGGATTTTTTCCGTAGGTTACGTTCTGTTCCATCTACCTCTATAGGTAAACAAAGATGAAAAAAATAGAATTGGATAAGCCCAATTGAGAGGAATATAGTAGTAAATGCCGAAAACAGAACCCGAACCTGTCGAAACGTTACGCGATTTCTTGGAATGGGCGAGTCAATTTACAGATGGCACCTATGTATTTCGGGGTGTCCCAAATGATGAATATGAAATACAAGCGTCTGCTTATCGTCGAGTGCCGGAAAACGAGCAAAATTCTGAGGACAAAGGCTTTCCAACATTTGTTGAAATTAATATGGCACTGATTCGTGAAGCACGACTCCGCGGATATGACCGGGAAGAGGGGCGGCACCTCAGCGATTTGGAAATACTTGCCGATCTCCAACACTTCAAGGCAGCGACATGCCTGATAGACTTTACTTACAGTGCCCAAGTTGCCCTCTGGTTTGCCTGTGCACAAGATTCCAAAACCTTTGATTTCACAAATGGTAAGGTGTTCGCGGTGCGCATGGATGTGGATAGATTTATAGAAATTGAACCCGATTCACTAACGGAGCCGCTTCCTTACTTTTTAGACGGGAAAGCACCTCAACTCTACCATTGGCAACCTCGGCAGCAGAATAACCGTATTCTCGCACAGCAGTCCATTTTTCTCTTTGGACATTACGAATTTGAGGAAGATGCAGCGTGTGTCATACAAAAATGTAAGAAGGAAGATATTCGGATAGAATTAGAGCACTTATCAGGTATCACTGAAATAAGGCTGTTTCCAGACTTTGAGGGTTTCGCCAGTTTACGTGATGATCGCACACCATATACACCACTGAGTGCTGATGAATATATAATGCGCGCAGATCAAGCAGTCCGTAGAGACAAATTTGAGGAAGCCATTGCCAATTATGACAAATCAATCTACCGAAGACCTGGCGATGCATTCATTTACTATTCACGCGGACTCGCAAAGGCAAAACTGGAGGAATATGAAGCCGCTATTGTCGATTATGACGAAACAATCCGACTAAATCCTAATGATGCATCTGCTTACTATCAGCGCGGACTTGCGAAAGCGGAGTTAAGGCGATATGAAGCCGCTATTATCGATTATGATGAAGCAATCCGACTAAATCCTAATGATGCATCTGCTTACTATCAGCGCGGACTTGCGAAAGCGGAGTTAAGGCGATATGAAGCCGCTATTATCGATTATGATGAAGCAATCCGACTAAATCCTAATGATACATTTATCTATAATCAGCGCGAATTTATGAAAGCACAACAAGAGCAATATGAGATGGAGACTTAGCGAAAATTTTTCTAAGACAACACAGATGAGCGCATCCATTTAGCCACAATAAACTGGAGGCAATAAAAATGATGAATCAAACAACGATGAATCCTTTTTGGGTGAAATGTGAGAACAACGCGTGGTGCTCATTACGCTCCGTGGACTTAAGGCACAACTCCTATGATAACCTTATAGGGGTTTACATCATCTGGTATTGGGATAATTTCGGGAACCCTATAACAGTCAAAATTGGTCAAGGAAATATCAAGGAGCGCCTTACAGCACATAGTAGAGATCCTCAAATTCAAGCATACGCGCATATGAATTTACTCGTCACATGGACGAGTATACCAACAAACTTACTCGACGGTGTAGAAGCATATCTCGGTAAAGTTTTGACACCGAGAGTGGGTGCGCTATTCCCGAACGTTAAACCTATCCCTGTAGGGCTGCCGTTCCTTGTAAATCCACCATGGAACAAAACTGACGGGCAAGCGCGCCCATATTGACACATTCATTTTACATAAAGGGCTATCACGAAAAATTTTATAACCAAGGAGAAGCTCAATGGCGAACATCAAAGTTTTGATTGCCAGTGGAATTAGCCAAGAAGTTGCGGATATGCTGAAGGACGCCCCCCCGGAGACGGACATCAGTTTCCTACCGGAGGGTGAGCAACTCAAAGACCACATCTCAGACGCTGAAATCCTCTACGGTGTCGTATCAGAGGATGCCCTCCCCCATGCGACATCGCTACAGTGGGTGATGCAGCCCTTCGTAGGCGTGGAACGGTCCATGTACCCCGCCTTCAAAGAGAGCCCCATCACACTGATAAACAGTAAGCGTCTGTATGGACCCCAACTCGCCGAACACGCCTTCGCGTTGCTACTGTCCCTGACACGGGGGATCAACACACAACTCGATTTGATGCGTGATAAGGAATGGAAGTGGACACAGTGTGTCGAGGTATCGGGAATGACAATGGGTGTTCTCGGACTTGGGGGTATCGGCAGAGCCGTCGCGCAACGTGCCAAAGCCTTCGACTTCCACGTGATTGCTGTCGATCCCGAACCGATGGAAAAGCCAGACACGGTTGATGAATTAGGACAACTCGACTGGCTACCGGAATTCCTGTCCCGGTGCGATGTTTTGACGGTCTGCTGTCCAATCACGCCACAGACGCACAAGTTGTTATCGCATGCTGAATTCGATGCATTACCAGAGGGATGCTTCTTCATCAACGTCAGCCGCGGTAAAGTGGTAGACGAAGACGCACTGATCGCCGCGTTGAAAAGCGGAAAATTGGCAGGCGCGGGGTTGGATGTGACCTATACGGAACCGTGTCCACCAGACAACCCATTATGGACGCTTCCAAACGTGATCCTAACGTCCCACACCGCTGGCGCGTCGCAGAATATCGCCAAACGTGCAATGGAACTCTTCATCGACAACATGCACAAATACGTGAACGGTGAACCGCTCGCCAACGTTGTAGATAAGGAAAAAGGGTATTAATCGCCTATTGCAAAGGCTTCCAACGCCTCTGTATCTATCACAATACCGAGTCCGGGCACATCATCAATGACGAAAGCCCCATCCTCGATTATAGGTTTTCGCGTGGTGATTTGCCCTTTCGATTCGTATGCCTCAGGGGAATGCTCCATAATCAAGAAGTTGGGGATTGTCGCTGAGAATTGTACCGTTGCGGCGATCGAGAGGATGCCCCCGCCACCGATATGGGGTGTTACTGGAATGTTATAGGTATCGGCGAGGCTTGCGATGCGTTTTCCTTCTGTGAGCCCTGTTCGGGCAATATCGGGCATGGTGATGTCACAGGCGCGCCGTTCAAACACCTCCCGTAACTCATAACGGGTGCGTGTCCATTCGCCAATAGCGACCGACATATCCAGTGCTTGTGCCAATGCCGCTTGCCCGGGGATGTCCTCTGGTGCCGTTGGCGATTCCAACCACATCACGTCCAATTCCTCAAGCCCGCGGCCGAGTAATGTCGCCTCTGGGACACTGTATTGGGTATGCAGGTCCACCATCAACTTAATCTTCGGACCGACCTGTTCGCGCACCGCTGCGACGATCTCCAAAATCTCGGCGCGACCGTGCGTTGTGTGAATTTTTAACCCGCCATACCCCTTCGAGACATGTTTCGCCGCCTGTGCTGCCGCCACTTCCGCGGTGCTACCGCCCACACCGGCGTATAAAGGGATCCGATCGCGATAGCGTCCCCCCAGCACCTTGTGAACGGGTTTCCCCGTCGCTTTCCCGATGATGTCCCAGAGCGCAATGTCGCATCCAGCGAGTGCATCGATAAAAAAGCCGGTATAGTGTCCACGCTCCCGCATCGCCGTAAACATCCGTTGCCAAAGAAATTCCACATCAAACGGATCTTTGTCCATCAGGATCGGACGACAGAGATCCTCAACGATCGTTTTCGATGTGCGCGGTGAAACGGGGCTCTGTCCCTCACCATACCCGACGATACCCTCCGATGTTGTAATCCGCACGACCATCGTCTCATGGTGGCGCGAATAGATGGAACGCCATCCTTCAGCGGGTAAGTAATAATTGCCGGTTTGCTCTTCTGACGATTTCTCGGTTTGGTATCGGAGCGCGAACGCTTCAACCTGTATAATTTTCATGGTTAAATACCCTCTTTGACATCAATACCTCGCGACAGATTTTCTTGAACTTTTACCCGAATAAACGTAAAATATGAGGAGACGGTTCACTTTTCTATGACGACACACCACGACTTTTCACCGACCGCCCAGCTATTCAAATCCTCATGATGCCTTCACCACGTTCACCTATAGATACACCAAATCATGAAAAAATCACTCTCCGCACCATCCTCATATCCCTGCTACTCCTGCCCTTCATCTACAAATGGCATATTGAGTGTGAAGCCCTCCGATACACCTTTCCAACATTGATGGCACCGTTTTATAGCGTCGTGTTTACGCTCTTAGTCATTTCAGTGTTCAACATCGTTGTAAAGAAATACGCAGCAAAGCATGCCCTAACAGGCGGCGAACTGATTAGCCTTTATGTTCTGATGTCCATAACACTGCTGTTCATGTCTTATGATATGTTCCTACCACTCGTCTCAATTATCGTTCACGCCTTCTATTTCGGCACTCCTGAAAACGAATGGCGCGAGTTGTTTTGGCGTTATCTACCGGAGTGGTTAACAATCAATGACCCACGTGTGCTCCGTGCATTCTATCTCGGCGATGCCCCGTTTTTTGAAACGCACTCTGTGAAGAAATGGGTAACACCAACGTTCTGGTGGTGCGCTTTCACTTTTGCGCTGATCTTCGTGATGCAGTGTATCAATGTCATCATCCGAAAACAGTGGACGGAGCAAGAACGTCTTGTGTATCCGATTGTTGAACTTCCGTATCAACTCGCTTACAATACAAACCAATTCCTTCGAAACCGGGCGATGTGGTGGGGATTCGGCATTGCGTCACTCATCAGTCTTGCCAACGGGCTTAACATCTTTTTTCCTTCAATTCCTGCTTTCCCAAACAAGCACATACCTCTCAACGCATTATTCACTGAAAAGCCGTGGACGGCCTTTCTTCGCGGTGGGAATGCGATTATTGTCTATCCCTTCGCAGTCGGACTTGGTTTTCTGATGCCGCTTGACTTGCTTATATCATGCCTGCTCTTTTTCTTTCTTTACAAAGTGCAATATTTTATCGCTATCCTAACCGGACTCGAAAACGTCCCTGGCTTTCCGTATCCGTACGAACAGAATACCGGGGCATACATCGGTATCTGCACAGTCGCGCTTTGGAGTACACGACGGCAGATTTGGCGGGCGTTCCGCACAGCATTTGGACGCAGCCAAGCAACGGACGAAGCAGAACCGATGCGCTATCGAACCGCACTTTTGGGGATTATTTTTGGTGGAATATTCATCATTGGATTCGCGATGCGCGGCGGAATGGCGATGTGGATCGCGATTCTATTCTTCGCCGCACATTTTGCAACGATCGCGATTCCACTGACGCGGATTCGCGCACAAATAGGGTTCCCGATTCACTCAACAACCTTTATCGGTCCGCATCATAGCCTTGTGAGTATACTCGGCACGCGGCGCATCGGTGCCCGAAACCTAACATGGTTTGCCCTCTTTTTTTGGTTCAATCGAGACAATCGGAGCCACCCAATGCCGCATCAACTTGAAGCGTTTAAACTTGCCGAACGCGGGAATCTTGATGTCCAAGGACTGTCTCGTTTGATGATTCTCCTGACACTCCTCGCGATGCCGCTATGCATTTTCATGCTGGTAGATACATTCTTTGAACTTGGGGTTAACACCGGCAAAGTGGGGGGACAGATTAACAGTTTCGGCGGACGCGCATATCGCTTCCTTGAGGGATGGCTCACGTCGCCACAAGACCCAAACAGTGGTCATATCGCTGCGATAATATTCGGTTTTTCTCTCACAACCTTGCTTTCAGCGGTGCGGAGTCGACTGTTTTGGTGGCCCATCCATCCGCTCGGTTACGGGGTATCCTTCCACCTGCACCTTTTCTGGGCGGCGTTTGCCATCAGTGCGCTCGCCAAATGGAGTGTCTTAAAATATGGTGGACTCGGGCTCTATCGAAAAACAGTGCCGTTCTTCCTCGGATTAGCGCTCGGAGATTTTGTCATGGGGAGTTGCTGGAATATCTTAAGCATTCTCCTTGACAGACCGACGTACACGTTTTATTATTAAACTGGAACCGACAGACTTTGACCATCGCCTGAACAGATGCTACAATCGCTGCTTGATCTTTCCCCAAGTGGTCGCGAGTTTATCTGAAGCGGAAACCGCTTGCGGTTTGCCAGCCGTTTCGCCCTCACCGTCTCCCATTTCAATGTCATCAATATAAGCATTCAGAGCATCGGGATGGTCCCAACCGAAGAAGATCCAGCCGAGACTCGGATTCACGCCGCCTTTGCCCCCTTCGCCTCTAAAACCGAAATCATCGACGATCTGTTCGTCATCGACGTAAAAGTCATAACTTTTCTTTTTAAAGTCAAGCACGATGCGGAAATGATGCCATTCCCCCAATTTCAGCTCCCCGACCTGTTGTCCTACATTGCCGTCAAGCGCATGGATAGAGGTATCCCCGCGGGTATTAAACACGGCAGCCCCGCCCCACTTGATGGCATCTCCACCGATATAAAACAGCATTATGCCTGCGCCCTTATCCCGCTGCGTGAACAGTGAAACATACTGAATGCCATCATGCGTCCCATCGAAACTTCTGATGACCATTGTGTTTTCTGTGATTAGAATGCTTTTACCGGCGTCACCGCGTTTCACCTCGCTCCCAATTTGGCAAGTTTTTTGGTTCATGGCCGTTTTCCAATCATCTTGCCCAGCGATGTCACCCTCTTTGAAGTTGTCAAAATTCTCACTGTACCACACGTTGCCGAACGCATTGAACCCCAAAAACAGGAGTCCGAAACCGAATGCCAAACTTCGCTTTAACACCCTCATAATAAGCCCCCTGAAAGTTTTGTTATTCTACCGTATCATGCCCTCAATTACAGATACGCCTAATATACCAGAATCTCTGACCAAAGTCAAACGTTATTTAAATTGACTGTATCAAAGGTATATGCTAATCTATTCTTTAGAAATCAACATCCTATATCTCCGTGAAAGGTGAAGTTAATGGAACAATGGATCACAGAAATTATTAATGGGTTACCCAGCCTGGCTCTTTTTGCGATAATCGCGGTAACCCTTTACACACTCGGCAAAGGTGCGGATTGGCTCGTCGATGAAGCCGTCATCCTTTCAACCCGATGGGGTTTAGGGAAAGCCGTCATTGGTGCAACGATCGTGAGCATCGGCACTACAACCCCAGAGGCGGCAGTCTCTGTTTTGTCGGCACTACAAGGAGAACCGGGGCTTGCACTCGGCAACGCAGTCGGTTCAATTATATGCGACACGGGACTCATTCTCGGATTGGCATCGCTCATCGCGCCCCTCCCCCTCAATCGCCAATTGGCTTCACGGCTGTCAAACGTTCAGGTAGGTGCCGGTATCCTGCTCGTGCTCGGCTGTTTCCCATGGACCTCCCCAGCGAAAGTCTTCACACAAGGCGGCACTTTACTACAACCTATAGGTTGGGTCTTCGTGGCACTCTTGGGGTTATACATCTATCAGTCCATCCGGTGGGCAAGTGCCTTAGGCGCGAATCCTGAGAATGACGAAGAAGAAGTGGAGGCAGAGGGAACAGGTGGTTTCGGAACACTTCTTAAACTCATCGGGGCAATCGCTATCGTGGTCCTTTCTGCACAGATCCTAATTCCGACTGTGATCGAGATAGCAGACAGAATAAAAGTCCCGGAACACATCATTTCGGCGACCCTTGTTGCGTTCGGCACATCGCTCCCAGAACTGGTAACGGCAATAACGGCAGTCAGACGCGGACACGGGGAGTTGGCGGTCGGTAACATCATCGGTGCGGATATTCTGAATGTCCTCTTCGTCGCCGGTGTCTCCGCCTCTGCCACGCAAGGGGGTCTACAGGCAGATGGTCAATTCTTCCAGTTCCTGTTCCCAGCAATGGTGTTTATCCTCATCGTCTTCCGGTGCGGGATCTTCGTATCGGGCGATCAGTTGAAACGTCCGTTTGGCGTCGTGCTGGTCGCGACATGGCTCTTGGTGACAATCCTGAGTTATGTCCTTTCGATTGAGATGCATTAATAGTTGTAATCCTTGACAAATTTTTGAAAGCGCGTCATAATACAACGCCAAGTTTCAACCATTTTCCCATAAGGTTCAAAGGAGGCAGCACAATGAGCAACGATCAATCCTCGAAGAAAGAGGTCTACCGTTCCCAAACTTTTGCTGATTTCAAACCGGAACTCTCGGCACCCGGTGCCACGCCGGAAAGATTGGCGCATTTAAGGGAACACGGTTTCGTCATCATCAACGACTTTGTCGACAACCCGTGGATTCCGATCCTCCGCGAGGCAGGTAGACGGGTTACACAAGCGTGCGCGCCAGAGAACGGCTACGATGTTATCGACTGCTCTAAGGGATACGTTCACCGAGCGGGTGAGAACGAACCGTGGGCAATCCGAGGTATCATCCATCCCGCATTTAAAGAACCCGCTTTCACTGAATTTTACGGCTCCCCAGATTTTACGGGCTTTGTCAAGGCGTGGTGTGACGTAGAACCTGAAGACCTCGTCATGACGAACATTCTCTTGTGGTGTAATCCCCGCAAAAAGGAGAATAGGCTCGGATGGCACAGAGACACGACATGGTGGGGCACCGGAGAGAGTTACTTCTCACAGGAAAGTCGTCAAGAAGGTCCTGAAGCCTATTCCGAGGCGGTGGAACGGATCCGCTGGAAAGAGATTCAGGAAGAAAATGAGAAGCGTATTACCGAACGGAACAGTGTCGGCATGTTCTTGGCACTCGCAGACGATGAATGCCACGAACTCGTCCAGGGTAGCCATAGCCGATGGCGCACCCCACTTGAACACGACGTGCTACTCCCACAATCCATGAAGGACCAAGGGGTACCCTATACACCGAGTTGGAACGGCACGGACCCGCTTCCCGGACAGATCGCGATTCGGCTCAAACCGGGGGAGGCACTCATCCGTAACGGCACGACGATCCATACAGGACACACCGTGCCTGAACGTGAGCGCAACACGCTGTCGATCGGTTGGTCGAAATGGAGCGGTCCCCCTGAGGAGGCACCGAAGGTCGTTGATGCGCGATTCGCATGGCAACTCGACCCCGCGGTTCGCGAGGCACTCCCACACGAATGGATGAAAACGGCATGGGATCGCTGGGCGGCAAATCATAAACTCGGCGATAGGCTCGAAGATCGCTACGCAGGCTTTGACATCCAACGCATCAAAGCCGGTGAAGTCGTCGGATGGCGAACTGAACTGGAACGTCAAGCCGCTGCGGCAGGCGAAGCGTGGGAACAATACCAAACCGTATCCTAACGGTAAAAATATAGAGGCGGATCTTCACATCCGCCTCTTTCTGTTTTTGTAAAAGTATAGATGTAGGTTGGGTTGGGCGGCAATGAACCAAGTTCATTTTGTTTACGTGGAGAATTCTGCTCAATACACCCTATGTATAGATAGAACATAGCGAAACCCAATAATCCAACCCCTTCGGGAACAAGAAATGTTGGGTTTCACTCGTATTTTGGAGATATCTGGTTTCAAATGAAACTTAGAAACTTTCTTCTATAAGCGGGTATAGCAAAATTCCGTTCAACCCAACCTACAAAGTGCGATTGCTATAATTTCCCAATGATACCCAGTGCGGTTAGAAACCGCACCTACCTTGGTTGGAGACTATGCTGGTGGTGCGATGAGCCGCACAAACGAACTCGACACCTCGTCCAACTCGTCCCGAACCGCTGGATCCAACTCCCAACCGACACCGCCGAGTGTGTCGTCGAGTTGCGCAATGGTGTCGCTGCCACTAATTGCGACGGTGACCTCTGGATGTGATAACACCCATGCGACAGCGAGCTGCGCCGGCGTTTTACCCAACTCCGCTGCGAGTCGCTTAAGGGTTCGGATCACCTGTCCGGTTTCGCCACGCATCCGCTGCGCGAATTCCTCACGTAAGCGGGTCCCCCACAACGTGTCTGCCGGCGGCGGTTCATCGGGTGAGTAGACCCCACTCAACAAACCCACGGCTAACGGACTATAACACATAACGCCTAAGCCTTCCTCACGGACCAAACCGAACAGCTCGGTTTCCATATCCCGATTCAGCAGGTTATACATGTTCTGAAGACACATATAGGGTGTTGCATTAATCCGATCGGCGATCCAGAGCGCCTTACACGCCTGCCAGGCTTGATGATTACAGCAGCCGATATAGCGGACCTTCCCTGAACGGACGAGATCATCCATCGCACGGACCGTCTCTTCCTGCGGTGTCGTTTCATCGGGGGCGTGGATGAGGTAGATATCAATATGGTCCGTGTTGAGCCGTTTCAAAGAACGTTCCACCTCTCGCATGATATGGTATCTCGACAACCCCTGATCGTTCGGACCTGGACCGATCTGGCTGAAAACCTTCGATGTAATTACCACGTCATCGCGTTTGCCCTGCATCGCTTTACCGAGAATCTCCTCAGAACGTCCGATGTTGGCGCGATCGTCCATCAGTCCATAGATGTTGGCACAATCAATGAAGTTGATACCCGAATTGATGGCGTGTTCAATGAGTCTTTGGGCATCCTGCGCGTCGCCTTGCCCCCTGAGGCCTAACCCCAAGGCGAGTGGACTCACTTTAACCCCTGCTTTCCCAAAATTGACATATTCCATTTTTTTAACGATTGCTCCTGGACTGCTGCGTCCTTCGTCCTTGCAGATTTTTGATTAATCTAACGAGGTTTTTGAAATCTAAGTTCCGGATTTAAAAAAATCGTAATGCGTCTACGACCCGTTGCATATCTTCCGGCATCTCCGCTGAAAACGTCAAGTGTTCCCCCGTTGCTGGATGCTCAAAGCCGAGCAGGCGTGCATGCAATGCCTGCCGCTTCAGTTGCGAGATCGCCTGTTTCAGTTCCGGCGTGTCGGCATCGTTCAAAGCGCGTTGCTCTCCCCCATAAACCGCGTCCCCAACGACTGGGTGTCCAATACCTTGCAAATGCACGCGAATCTGATGGAGACGTCCGGTTTCTAATGTCAGTTGAACGAGCGCGAATTGCGGATACCGCTCTAAAACCGTATAGTGCGTGACAGCGTGCCGCCCGCCTGTTTTAACCGTCGTCATTCGCCGTCGATCCCGTCGGCTCCGCGCAATTCGCGTATCAATCGTCCCCCCGGTTTCCGTCGGCGCGCCACACACCACAGCGACGTATTGGCGCGCGATGCTATGCCGTTCAAATTGGGCAGAGAGTCCCCGATGCACCACATCCGTTTTCGCAACAACGAGCACCCCTGATGTCCCTTTATCCAATCTGTGAACAATCCCCGGTCGCTCCACGCCTCCGATACCGGAAAGGTCTGTGCAGTGTGATAGTAAGGCATTCACAAGCGTGCCAACATTCACCCCATTTGCAGGATGAACGAGCATCCCAGCGGGTTTATTCAGAACGATTAAGTGGCTATCCTCGTGCAGAATGTCGAGTGGAATTCGTTCAGGTTTCGCAGTGTCTAAAGGACGCGGGGGTGGAAGCGTCAAGCAGACCCGATCACCGTCCCGCAACACATAACTCGGTTGCTTACCAACCTCACCATTAACGGCGACAGCCCCATCGCGAATCAACCGTTGGAGATAGGTCCGAGATACGCCTTCCGTTGCGTCGATCAGAAAGCGATCGAGACGTGTCCCGCGCTGATCTTTTTGGATGTCATAGACCTGCGTTTCGTCTTTCATCTGATGCCTCGGATTTCAAATAACACTGGCTGTAAGATTTCGCAAGACCCATCAGGCACCTCAAGCGAATTTTACTCAACCGCGTATCCCGTGTGTGGACGAATATCCGAGGAATAGAATCCTAAGACAATATGCTCTTGGGGAACCCCGTATCGCTCTAATTCGGGCGCAACGCCTTCGGTATTATCCTGTTGGATCCACAACTTTCCATCGATAATATCAATTCGGACAATACATGCGTGGATGCGTTTATGTTTCTGATAGCCCCGGGTCATCCACAGATAGCGGTCGGCTTCCCGGTCAACAATGATTTCGTCTATCATTTCCCTGTCAGTAGTCGGTTTCTAACCAATTGAAAGTTTCAAAGATAATTGAGGTGACTCCTTTATTCGCGAGGACCTGCTTTCGCTGATGTGTGCAAATGATGATATGGTAATATGCCTTGGGTATTGAATACCTGCCTTTGCGTAGGTCTTGACTACGGTATTTTGTAGAAATGTTCATGTCAATTTTTTCCAATCAGATGCGATCAGCACGCTCTGGGGACACCCTGTTTTTTCGCCTATTCGATGCGGTTGCTTGAAGATTAAAGACCTAAGTCGGTAATTTCCTAACGGATCCAGTGCGGTTGCAAACCGCACCTACCGGGTCCGGGAAAGCATAGAATTACCGATTTGTATAGGATACCACATAGGCAATCAAAAGGCAAGTTTTTAACCAGGAAGGATTTAACTTGCCAAACCACGCTTCACAATTGATTTGACACTTAATACAGGAATGTGATACCCTGTACTGAATACCCTATAACAGGGCGATACAATGCGAAATATCAAACTTGTGCTTGAATACGATGGCACGAACTACCACGGCTGGCAGACACAACCGAATTTGCCGACTATCCAAGATACCATCGAGGAAAGTTTGGCAAAGCTCACCAAAACCCCGATACGGATCATCGGGGCAGGGAGGACGGATACCGGTGTCCACGCAGAGGGACAGGTCGCCAATTTCCATACGGAATCAGAGATACCCGTCGTCGCATTTCAGAAAGGGCTCAACGCCCTGCTGCCGCGGGATATCGTCGTCTGTTCGGCAACAGAGGTGTCCCCTGAGTTTCACGCCCGTTTCAGCGCAACACGTCGGCGGTATCGTTACACGATTTTGAATCGGGAATACCCGAGCGCACTTCTGCGACAGACAAGTTACTGCTTCTCAAGAGAAATTGACATCTCGCGAGCAAATGACCTTTGCCGAATGCTGATCGGCACACACGATTTTTCCTCCTTCCAAAAGCTAGGGAGCGATCGGATAAATCCTGTTTGTGAGATTTACGAGGCACACTGGTCGCAAAAAGAAGCCTACGTCTATTTCGAGATTGAAGCGGATGCGTTCCTGAGAGGTATGGTTCGCGCCATCACCGGCACGTTCTTGACCCTTAACAACAAGTTTTGGAAACCTACACGCTGCGTTAAAAGCGCGAAATCCCAAGAGGCTGAGACCCAACTTCGTCGTATTTTAGATGCCAAAGACCGAGCCGCAGCAGGAATGTCAGCGCCGGCACACGGATTATCCCTCATTGAAGTTAAATATAACGCCTGACGCGGATTTGGCAGATGGCAATTAGCAGTCAGCAATCAGTCGTCAGTAAAGAGGTTTTCGTCCTACAAGACTTCCTCTTGAAATAGACGCAAAACCCGTAGCCCGTAATATAGTGGAGGGGTTTTTGCTTGGGGGTTTCCCCTAGATATAAGCAACGCCCGTCAAAGTCGAAACGTACGAATTTAACTGCGAGGAAAAATTAAAAAATGAACTATAGCCAAGTCTTGAATGAGTTGGAAACCTTAGTTAATGAAACCTTCGCACTTTGGGAACACAACCGCGTCGGTTTCCAGTGGCGCCACTATACATGGAACCACACCATGCGTGTGCGTGCGCTGGGCATGGAACTCGGTAAACGGGAAGGTGGAGACGTGAAGCTGCTGGAAGTCGCTGGCACCCTGCACGACATCACCAAACGATACGACGGCATTATCTTGACGGACGACAACGGGCAACGGATTCTTGACCATAACGGATTCTGGTTAAACGAGACCCTTACTCCGGCGGGGCAGAACATCATTACTGAGCTTTACAACAAGCACAACCTCCACGGCAAGGTCCATCACGAATCCGGAGCGGTCATTACCGAGAACATTTTGGCGATGTACGATTTCGATCCAGGTTTCGTCCAAGCCGCGACAGCCGTTGTCCTCGCACACCTAAAACCGATGAACCTCACAGCAGAGGACTTTAAACTGCTCTATAACAGGATCGAAAACCAAATCCTCTACGATGCGGACACAATGGACCCGAACGTCGGCTATACCGCGTTCTTCCGAAACATTCACATCCACTCGCATTTCGCACTACAACGTGGGAATTTTGACCTCGAAGATTACGTCCGGAATCTGCCACGCTGGATTAATTCCAAGCAGGAATTCGTCGATAAACTCCTGACAGAGTCCTCTCGCGAAGTCGCCCAAGCCCGACAGGACAGGAATCAGCATCTTTTCTTGCAAATGGTAGATGAATTAGACGACATGGAGACAAACCGTAAATACGGATTGTTGGGTGTGATTGAGTATTTCGTCAGTGAAACTGAAGATCCTCACTTCCTGAACCAACTGAACCAACTGAAAGATGAGTGGCTCCCACAACGACGACAATGGCTCGCTGAAGAAGCACAGGACGCATCGACACGCGACCGTGCCCAAGCCGCGATTGATCGGGTTGACGACTTCCTGACCCTTATGACCCGCGAAAGTAACGGTGAAATTTAAGGAGTTTAACATGGACACCCCAACGACAAGCGAACAGGCAAACATTGCCCCAATTCCATACCCACCCGACCTGTATCGGTTTGACACAGCTGCCGAAGGAATTACCGGTGGGTTTTCAGCCGTAACCGATGCAGACATCGAATACTTTCATCGAAACGGCTATCTCGTCATTAACGATGCCTTCAGTGCTACCGAAGTTGAGGACGCCTTGGCAGGCATGATCCATCTCATGGACGGGAAGTGCCCTGATTTTCGGGCGATCCAATTTGAACCGAAACTCGTCAAACAGAAAGACGAATTGGAAGGACAGGACCGCCGCGATGCCATCAGGAAAATCTTCAATTTCGTAGACTATGAATCGCGCCTGAACGCCATGGCAGCCCATTCAGGACTTCTCGGTGTTCTCGAACAAATGATGGGGGATACACCTGAGCTGTTCCAAGACATGGCACTCGTTAAACCACCGCGTTACGGATCGGAAAAACCGTGGCATCAGGATTGCGCCTATTTTAACCTGCCGGAGGGCACAACGGTTGTCGGGGTATGGATCGCCTTAGACGAAGCCACGGCTGAAAACGGATGCTTGCACGTCATACCGGGCTCAAACAATGAGGGACCCATGATCCATTTCAAACGGCGGGATTGGCAGATTTGCGACACGGATGTTCCCGTAGGACGGGATACGATGGTTCCGCTTAAGCCGGGCGGATGTCTTTTCTGGCACGGTTTGACCCATCACGGCAGCCCTGCCAACCAATCGGAACAGCGACGGCGAGCCTTACAACTCCATTACAAACCCGCGAGTGTCGGAGAGATTACAACACAGGAACGGATGGATGTTTACGGTAGCGAAGGGAAAGAGGTGGATTGTTGAGTATCAGTTATCGGTTAAGAGGGTATTGTTAAACGAACACCTCTTTACTGACTGTTGAAAGGTTTTTCGTATGAAGATTAATTTTTTAATTTGGTAATTTCCTAACGAGTCCGGTGCGGTTAGAAACCGCACCTACCGGACCTGGGGGAACATAGAATTACCAAAATATTTAGTGAAACTTCATTAGAAAAACCGACCTGACCGCCACTACGCTACTTCGTCTCTTCTGGGAAGGGTGCCCGGATATCGTAGCGTCCCTCAACAAATACGGGTAACTTTCCACCTTCAACGAGAAGGTCAAGCGGGTTGGGGCGCGTTTTTAACGGGAACGTAACAACGTCTTGGAGGCGCAACGATTCATAAATCGCCATCAAGATTTCTATCGTGCAAAGTCCATGTCTGCCAGCGTTACGGTGTTCATCAACATCGCCTTCAATCCAGGCTAACATCTCATCAAATTGGTTCGGTTCACCTTGGCGAGGTTCAATAACCTGCCAGCCTGCGGCTTTGCTGTTGAGCAATTCAATCGTTCCATTTTCACCCCGACGGAGCTGCCCATCGTCCCCGTAGACGACATCGCCGCGGAGGACGGGTTCGGGTAAATCGCTTTCGTAGATACCGCGGATACCGTTCTCAAAGCAAATTTCCGCCATACACAGGTCTTCCGTTCTGACACGTCGCTCCCAACGATCGGTTTTGCGTGCGACCTGACCGATGAGCCATAATGGATCGGGATCACCGAGGATGTAGCGCATCTCGTCGATTTCATGGGTGCCACGGTTCAAAAGTCCGTGCCCATCACGGCGGAGCATCGCCTGTGGCTGACCGATTGCCCCTTCTTGGATGAGACGGCGCGCCTCGCAATTCTGGGGACTGAAACGCCGCTGGTGTCCAACGACCAACTTTACATTGTGCTTGTCACAGGCATCCATCATGTCCTGTGCATCGCCAACGGAAGCCGACATCGGTTTTTCGGTAATAACGCCGAGTACACCGTTCTCCGCAGCGGCGATCGTCGGTTCAGCACGGACGCTCTGCCACGTCGTAATACTGACGATGTCCAAATCCTCTTTCTCGCACATTTCACCGAAATCGGTATAGTGGGTTGGGAGGGCAAATTCTTCTGCGAATTTCGCCGCGGATTCTGCGCTAATGTCCGAAGCCGTGACAACTTCGGCGCGCCCGGTACTTGCCCAATTATTCGCATGGGAACGCCCCATGCCACCGCATCCAATAATTCCAATACGATATGTTTTGTCTGCCATCTGTCTCACCTTGTCCTCGCTTTTAAATTTACAGTAACTCCCTTGCCAATAAAAGCAAGAGTTGTAGAAACACATTTTAGCAAAAGCCGCGTATCAAGGCAAGCGAATTGTAAGAAACATGCGAAACCACTAACATGTGTCTTTTTTGACACAATTCTTAAAACCAAAAAGCCTTATATTATCAGAGTTTGTAACAAGTAACCGATTGGCATCGTTTATGCAGGTAGGGTTAGCATAACCCGCTATACTCGGCGACAAAAATTTGTAAGGAGACGGAAATGGAAAAATTAATCATTAAAGGTGGTACCCGACTCCAAGGAAGGATCCCCGTTAGCGGCTCCAAAAACGCAGTTCTGCCGATCGCTGTTGCCGCTGCGATCCTCGGCGATGGTGCCAGCATCCTTCACAATGTACCAAATCTAACAGACGTAAAAACCTTGAGTGCTGTGTTGGAAGGACTCGGTGCAACAACAAAAATAAAAAACGACTCCCTCTATATTGAGCCAATAAACCACTTAGAATACGAAGCCCCTTATGAGCTCGTGCGAAAAATGCGCGCATCTATCTATGTCCTCGGCCCGCTCGTGGCAAAATTAGGGAAAGCAAAAGTCTCATTTCCCGGCGGATGCGCCATTGGACCGCGCCCTATCGACTTGCATATTCGAGGCTTAGAGCATCTGGGTGCAGACGTTACAGTGGAACGCGGATACATCTTTGCGCAAGCGGAACGGCTCGTTGGCACAGAGATGTATCTCATGGGACAGCACGGACCCAGCGTCGGGGCAACTGCGAATGTTATGATGGCTGCCACCTTGGCTGAAGGCACCACGGTGATCCGAGGCGCAGCGTGTGAGCCCCACATCTCTGATCTCGCCCGTTTTCTCAATGCAATGGGGGCAAATATAGAAGGCATTGGGACCTCTGTGCTGACGATTCACGGGGTTAAACAGCTGCGGGGTACTGAACACACCGTCATCTCCGACGATATTGAGGCTGGCACCTTCATGGTCGCAAGTGCTATTACCAGAGGCGATGTTTACGTCGAAGGCATCACACCCCAACAAATTCCCGCCATCTCAGAAAAACTCACTGAAGCAGGGGTCGAATTAGATTGGGATGACGAGGGGGTCCGCGTTACAACACCTCGTGAGATTCAAGGCATTGATGTCACGACAGAACCCTTCCCGGGTTTTCCGACAGATATGCAAGCACAAATTATGGGGCTGCTCTGCCTCGCATCCGGGACCAGCATTATCACGGAAAACGTCCATACAGACCGCTACATTCATGCTGCGGAATTAAACCGGATGGGAGCCGACATCATGCTCGATGGTAGCAAGGCAGTGATTAACGGGGTCAAGAGACTCAGCGGTGCACCGGTAATGGCGTCCGATCTGCGCGCAGGGGCTGTGCTTGTCGCAGTTGGAATGGCAGCACTCGGGGAAACCGTCGTATCACGGGTCTATCACATTGATCGTGGATACGAATCCATCGAGGAAAAACTCAACAACATCGGGGCAAACATTAGAAGAGTCAACGACAACACCGAAGAAGTTTAACCCTTTTGGGTACCGCTCGCGGGTTTCCAAAAGCAGAGGAAGGATTATTGTAGAATGTTACAGATCGTTGAGACAGGGACCCAAGAAGCCGAAGACTTTCTCTCAAAGTTGAAAGCGCGCGGTAAACTCACGGATGAAAGTATCTTAAAGACAGTCCGGCGGACTTTGAGTGATGTGCAAGCGGAAGGCGATAAGGCGGTTATTCGATATACACGCAAACTCGACGCACCCCGTATCTCAGCAAAGGAGCTGAAAGTATCCCGAGAAGAATTTGGAGAAGCCTATTTAGAGGTCCCCTCTGAATTTATAGACGCCATCACACACGCCAGAACAAACATCGAAAAATTTCACCAGAAACAGTTACGGACTTCATGGCTGTCAACAGAACCCAACGGTGTTCTGCTCGGACATTTGATCCGTCCGCTAAGACGCGTCGGTGTTCACGTTCCAGCTGTCAGCCAACTCCTCGTCTCTTCATTGCTGATGAGCGTCATCCCCGCTACTGTTGCGGGTGTTGAAGAAATCGCCGTCTGTATCCCGCCAATGCGAAATCGGGAGATAAACCCGTATATGCTGGTTGCCGCCGCAGAATGCGGTATCCAAGAAATCTACAAATGCGGCGGGGCACAAGCCGTTGCCGCGATGGCGTATGGCACCGAGACCATCCCACCCGTCGATAAAATTGTTGGACCGGGGAACCTCTATGTCCAATTTGCCAAGAAAGAGGTTTATGGGCATGTCGATATAGACAAATTAGCGGGTCCCAGCGAAATCCTTGTGATCGCAGACAGCACGGCTGACCCGGATTACGTCGCCGCAGACCTCATCTCACAAGCGGAACACAAGGCTGATTCCGCCGCAATCCTGATCACCCCTTCATTTGGGTTCGCAGAACAGGTTAAATCCGCTATTGAGGTTCAGGGAGAGTCTTTACCGCGTCGCGACGAACTTACAGAGGCATTTGCGAACTTCGGTGCTGCGCTTATCACCGCCAACCTATCCGAGGCGTTCATCCTCGCCAACGAAATCGCCCCCGAACACCTTGAACTTCACATTGAAAACCCGTTGGATCGACTCGGGGACGTGCATAACGCTGGTGCCATCCTCATCGGTCCGTATTCACCAGAAGCCGTTGGGGATTACATCGCGGGACCGAACCACGTTTTGCCTACAGGCACAGCCGCCCGTTACGCTTCGCCCCTTAGCGTTGACGATTTCCTCAAGAAGTCAAGTCTCATCTCATACACCAAAGCGGCTTTAGCGGAAGTCACACCGTCAGTCGTTAAACTGGCTGAGGTTGAAGGCCTCGAAGGACACGCCGCGGCTATGAAGATCCGATTTGAAGACGACTAAGCCCCTCTGTTCCGATAGGAGATCCATCAAATGCTGCTCATTCCGCTGAGTCTACTGTTCCACCTTTCCGAACCCGACACATCCCGTGAAAAATTTGTTCTACCGCCCGTCGCGACGTTCTCAATTGTCGGATATGACGCGGAAATCGGTGCGCTTGGCATCGCTGTGCAATCCAAATTTTTCGCCGTTGGCTCGGTTGTCCCGTGGGCAGCGGCAGGGGTTGGCGCGATTGCGACCCAATCTTGGGCAAATACGACCTTCGGTCCGAACGGTTTAAAATTTCTCAAAAGCGGACTCTCCGCTGAACAGACTTTGGAACATCTCATTGCAGAGGATCAGGGACGTGCAACCCGGCAGGTCGGCATCGTGGACGCGAAAGGCAACGTGGCTAACTATACAGGCGATGAATGCAACGCGTGGGCAGGTGCCGTCTCAGGGAAACATTACACAGCACAAGGCAACATCCTCGCGGGTGAAGAAGTCGTCAAAGCGATGGGCAAAGCGTTCGAGGAAACAGAGGGTGAACTGGCGGACAGATTAATGGCGGCACTCTTCGCCGGACAAGCAGCAGGCGGGGACACGCGCGGACAACAATCCGCCGCCCTGCTCGTCGTTCAAGAGGGCAGCGGCTACGGCGGCTTCAACGACCGATACATTGATCTACGGGTGGACGATGCCGAAAAACCGATCGAAGAACTCCAACGGTTATTGGAGATTCACAAGCAATTGGTCCCCCGGTAATCCGAGCGTCTTCATCTACACCGCGATGACGACTCTGAACCAGAGACTTCCACCGATTCATCCAATACAAACGACGGACGTTTAAAGCGTGAACGAATACCGTTTGCGGTCGCCAAGATGGCTGGCAACCGTATAATCCGCCGTTCCACCCGCCGCTTTCCCGGAAGATCGCTGATGATAATCCCGATCAGTATCGTCAAAACACCTTGTCCGGGTAAGGGAATCTGGATAATCCCAACAATAACAAGAAGCACCGCGAATAGATTTTTTAAGAACTTGAGACCTATCCGCAAAACGGGGTGTTTGATGCGGCTCGACTGTCCAGTAGGTAAGAAATAGTTGGAAGGTAAGTAAGCAATCACCAGCGTGCAAAAGAGGATGCTCACGATAAAACTCGTGACAGAGACGGAAATTAGCATCACTCCATGCCCTTTTAGCCATTCAAAGAGAACGAAACAGAAAGTTTTTAACGGTTCAATAAACCCCAAAAAGTCTTCTCCTCCTCACAATTCATCGACGCGAAACAGCTCCCCCGTCAACAGTCATAATATCGCCACTGATATAGGCGGCTTCATCAGAGGCAAGAAACAACACTGCCCCGATATAGTCCCACACCGTTGCCCCGCGTTCCAGGGGCGGCAGGTCGGGTGAAGCAGGTGGTAAATCCGGAAGGGTGTCATCTTCAGGAAGATTACGTGAAGCGTTCATACCGGTGGGTGCCCCGCCTCCCGGCGCAACGGCATTTACGGTGATACCGTGTGGACGGAGTTCGAGCGCGAGGCTCCGTGTGAGCCGATTCAGTGCGGCTTTACTCACACAATAACTCAAAACCCCCACGTGAGATTCCTCAGCAAAAATAGAGGAGTTGTTAATAATGCGCCCTCGGATACCCTGCTCAATCATCACCGCAGCGACCGCCTGCGCACAGAGAAGGCATCCCTTCACGTTCACCGCCATGACCGTGTCAAACTGGTCTGGTGTCACTTCAAACAAGGGCTGTCTACCGAGAATCCCAGCGTTATTGAAGAGAATATCAATCCGTTTAAATGTCCTCACGGCGATCTCTACGGCTTCCTGAACCTCCTCCGGCACGGTGACATCCAACGGAACAGCAATAGCTTCTCCACCGTCGGCGCGGATCTCGGCGGCTACAGCCGCTGCGCTTCTACCGCCGGCGACAACGACAGATGCCCCTTCACGGGCGAACGCCAAACACGCCGCTCTCCCAATACCTAAGGGTCCACCGCCCCCTGTTACGAATGCAACCTTGTTCTCAAAACGCATCCTGTTCTCCCTTCCACACTCGGCGAGGTTCTTCACCGCGCCGATGCAGCGTGTATAAGTTATCCTAAAACACACCCCTTAATATTTTATCATAACGTCCTTTCCTTATGCAAAGTTTCACACGATTTAGAGCGAGAAAAACGCTCGCATCCCAGTCCCCTACGAATTTCCTTGACAAACCTTAATGAAAGACACTATTATAGTTAGTAAAATCGTGTAAAATCTTCGAAATTTAGGCGTAATCTCACGTTTCATGAAGGAAAAGGAACTCTCACAGTGGAAAACACCCCAAAATCGATCCGCTGGTGGCCCCTCTGGGTTGTCCTTGGTTTAGCCATTTTAGGCACGCTGGCGACATGGATTTTTGACGCGGGCCACCGCCAAGACAGGATTCTCTTAACCACCACGATTGTGATCGGCACAGTCATCTTGGGCATATTATGGTTGTTATTTCTCTCTGAAATGAGATGGCGCCTGAAATCCGTTGTGCTTGCGGCACTCGTTTTGATTGGTTTTCTCGGAACCAACTTATTGGAGTTCAAAGGATTCAGCGGCGACCTTGTCCCGATATTTGAATGGCGTTGGCAAGAGCGGCAAACGACCTTCCTATCGCGTTCTGAAATCGCGTCGAATTCCCAAATATCCGCAACCGACTATCCACAATTCCTCGGACAGAACCGAAACGGTGTCATATCTACGACGCGGTTAAACCTGGATTGGGAAAACTCTCCACCGCAGTTAGTATGGCGGCGACCTGTCGGCGCAGGGTGGTCGGGTTTCGCAATCGCCGGTAATTCCGCAATCACACAAGAACAGGAAGACGACAGGGAAAAAGTGGTCTCCTATGAACTATACACGGGCGACGTAAAGTGGAGTCATCAAGATTACGCCAGATACGACACACCGCCCGCTGGACTCGGACCGCGAGCAACCCCCACGATTTCAGGGAACAGGGTTTATACCGTCGGTTCAACAGGGATCCTCAACTGCCTCGACCTTGAGACGGGAGAACAACTCTGGACAACGAACATCTTTGAAGAACACGATGCGGAAGCACCCCCTTGGGGCGTAAGTATTTCGCCGCTTGTTTTCGGAGAACTCGTTGTCGTCAGTGCTGGCGGTGCGGTTGCCTATCACAGAGAGACTGGCGAAGTCGTTTGGATAGGATACAGAACCCAGAGCGGGTACAGCTCCCCCTTTCTCACCACGTTAGCGGGTGTCGAGCAGATCGTGCTTTTTAATCAAGGACTCGTCACCGCGCATGAACCCTTGAGCGGTGAACTCTTATGGCAGCAACCGTGGCCCACCGCCGTCGAATGCGTTTCGCAGCCAGTCCCGCTCCCTGATGATCAGCTCCTCGTCTCAAGCGGTTACGGGGTCGGTGCTAAATTGTTTCAAATTTCTCGTAACCCAACCCGTGAATTCAACGTCTCTACTATATGGGAGACCATATATCTAAAAGCCAAATTCACCAACATCGTTTATCACGAAGGCTACCTGTATGGATTAGACGATGGGATTTTTGCCTGTATAAACCCAGCCGATGGCACACGTCAATGGAAACGCGGTAGATACGGACACGGACAGACGCTCTTAATCTCCGACGTTCTTCTGGTTTTGACCGAATCCGGCGAAGTTGTACTCGTAGACACGAATCCGAACGAGCATATAGAACACGCACGTTTCGCGCCACTCAAGGGTAGAACTTGGAACACACCCGCACTCGCGGGGGATTACCTGCTCGTCCGAAACGATCGTGAGGCGGCGTGTTATCAACTACCGACTCTGAATACGGATATTAATTCCAGCACTGAGTAATTCACGACTCAGATGTCCTCTTGCACGCATAGATAAAACCTCCTCCACCCGTTGGGAAAAAAGAACGAACAAGAAAATAGGCGATAGAATGTTTAGATACATACGAACATTATACCCTCTTCTCATCTGTTGTAGTGTCGCGCTCCTATTTCCGATAGGTAATGCAACAGCGGGAGAATATTGGAGTGTCCCACGTAAAATCCGAGGGACGATCGATTCGCCTTTGGAGGCGACTTTTGAACTCTATATCAAAAACAAACGGAATCGCCGCGTCCTTTCAACAACCGATCGGACGAGTTTCGTCGTCTACGATATCTCAAAAAATAAAAAACTGGTGTCCATCAACGAAGATCGGCAGATGATGGCAGCCTCATTGATTAAGAACTTCGTTATGCTTGCCTACTTTCATGAAGTTAAACACGGACGCCAAGCACACACGAATACAAATCGGGGACACCTGAGAGCCATGATCCAGGTGAGCTCGAACCTATCAACCAACTACTTTATTCGGTTACTCGGTGGACCCGCCCGAGTGGACCGGATACTACGCACCAATTATCCGTATTTTAAACAGACCCGGATTGTTGAATACATACCCCGCGGCGGACGGACTTACAGGAATATGACCTCCGCGCGCGATATCAGCACGTTCTTTTTGCGGTTATGGCACGGGCGACTCCCGTATTCCCAGAAAATGAAGTGGTATTTCAAACTCAAAAACGGAGATTATATCTTTAAAAAAACCTACATCCCATCATGGGTGGCGGTTTATAACAAAACCGGTACTGTCTACGGGTTGGTAGGAGACGGCGGCATATTGGTGCTCCGAGACCCACAAGGAAAATCGAGACCTTATGTTTTTGTTGGGCTCATGGAGGACAGAACCAAAACAACCTACAGAAACCGCTGGCAGTCCTTCGCGAATTGGAGAAATCAGCGCACCTTTATTTTGCGACGGCTCTCAGAACGCGCCTATAAGTACATCTATGAAAATCACTACGGCGGTAGACTCGTCCGTCGCTAATCGCTGTGAGGGCATCCCTATGCGACGTATTGTTGACATCGGCAGACGCATTGAACTCATACCCATGGATCCACACTTCCACGATATTACGATTGGGCTCTATCGCCAGCAAATTGCCGATACATCCACGGGAACGGGTTTCCCCGCCTTTCTTGTTCATACCTATAGCCAAATCACGGGTGCGACTGAGAGAATCCAGGAAGTTGTGCAAGCGATGCAAATCCTCGGTGGCATGCAAAAAACCGAGGATGGGTTGCTCTATTTCCCTTGTAAACACCCGCACGAAGCGGCATGCCGTCGCGTCTTTTTGGAGGCATGCAAACTCGCCTCAAACACCCCTGCCGAACCGCGTCCTTTGAACATACTGGATAGGAAATCCCGACTTACCATCACCGTCGATTCAACTGGAAACGGCACGTATCAGGTAAGCGCAAACGGCGAAGGCAGAGGTGCGGCACGTCGGATATCAGCGATTGCAGGTGGCTTGATGAAATTAGGGGAAATGGAAAGCGTCGCAACCGATAACAACGATACCGTCCGTTTTGCCTGTGGGCATTCCCATGACGCGCTTGTCGGTCTCCTACTGATCCGTGCCCCGAACGTCAGAGTCGTCTTGCGAGAACAGGAAATGGGAGCGTCCCGAGGCGTCTTATCTGCTCCAAGCCAACAAACCTAAAGACCGGAAAATCGGACATCTCTATTACATCCATTTTTTTGTAGCATAAACTGTTTTTCCTCCCTTTCACCCCTTCCACGCTTCCCTGAAACCTAACATCGGTTTCCTAAAATTGCCCATCCATAATTTTTTTTACATTATGTAACCTTTTGCGTAAAAATTGTATCCTTATATATAGAGGACTGACGCAAATTGAAGAAAAAAAGAATTTGTTTCGCTCAAAACTCGTTACTTCGTCTTATTTAACCCTCTAAAGAATCAGAATCAACGGTATGAAGTCCGCATGGACTTCCCCGGGTATGAATGCGAATCAACGGTATGAATGCTGTATGGCATTCCCCGTATGGCATTCCCTTCCCCTTATCAAGGGAACTTTAAGAGGAAATGCGTAAGTCCTAATATATTGTCATAATATACTTGTGTGAACCGTATTGCATTGCACAACGTCCGAACCGCAGTGTCGACTTGGACGTTTTAGTGGATTTCAGCACCGCCCCATCTGTTCATGAGGAGGGATCCGTGGAAAGAGAAGACGATGCCCAGTTGATTCATGCCGTTTTGTCAGGCGATGACACAGCATGCAGTATTTTAACGCAAGTTGCCATTTTTGAGGTCTCGGAAACCGTGTTCAATCTGCCCTCGGTGTTTGTAGGATAGATTTATCATGACATTATTATTTTGTTATTTTTCATCAGAAAAATGTACCTCAATATAACTACGAATAAATCCTGATTAATATTGACTTTATAACGATTTAAAACTTAAAAAACATGAAATCTATGGTAATATATACTTTTAACGTATGTGAAAATATAGAGTGTGTAAACCGTTCTCGATTAGGGCTGCTGTCCGCCTGCCTAAGATGTTATAGGTAGCAACTTGCGTTATTTTAGTTGAAAAATACCAAAGAAGCGTTCACGCCCTCGCGTGGCAGAAAAACGATGATTTTCACTATGCGGAGGAAATTGGCAAGTTCTTAGGGGTATCGGTGGAGACTGATAAAAAAGTGAAAGTAGATTTTTCTTCGTGAAGAACAGATTACATTTGAGGTGAAGGAAATGAAACCGAATTCTCGACTCATGACACCGGCTGGAGGAATTCTGGCACTCGTTTGCTTCTTTCTGCCCTGGATCAAGATTGATTGCTCTATAAAGATGTGGGACGAAAAGTTGAACAGTGAAATTGTTTTCATATCAGGCTTTGACCTCGCTACGAAGCAGCAAGTGAATCTGATTACTGTTGCTTTGATTGCGACTCTGGTAATTGTTGTGATAAGTCTTTATATGTTAAAAGAACAAACACCTTAGAAATCCAAACGACCCGTCTTGCTTAGCAGTGGAATTGGACTTGGATGTCTTTTATTTGAGTATATTCATCTTAACACGGGGATCGATACGCCCATAGGTAAAGTCACTCTGGAAGAGTTAGAAGCCACGCTCCAAATTGGGGCGTTTGGAACAATTATCGGATTTATTCTTGCGATCGTTGGTGTATGGAAGTATGCTAACTCCGGCGACGGGTAAGATAATGAGGGGGAAACAATAAGGAGAAATTTCCTTGTGAAATATAGATTGTTTTTTTATTTAACTACCCTTTGGGTGATACTTGCTTTTACATCCGACACACTTGCACAAGATTCGCCACAATGGCATCTGCCGGAAGGTGCCAAAGCACGCCTCGGTAAAGGTGGTGTAAATAGAATAGCGTATTTTCCAGATGGCACGCGGTTGGCGGTAGCGAGCGGCATTGGCATTTGGATTTACGATGCGCAGACGTTGGATTTAGGACATCAACCTGTGGGTATCTATGAATCCCGTAGCCGCGCGGCGTATTGGGATGGCAGGAATGCACTCGGTGAACCCATTGCGAGTGGTGTGTATTTCTATACCCTAATGGCAGGGGATTTTACTGCTACACGCAAAATGTTGATACGGAAATAAAAGGAAGATTTTATGATGGAAACCAAGTTGTGTTTGATTTTAACGGCTCTTTTGGCAATACTTGTTTTTACACCAAACACCTTCGCCTAAGACTCACCACAATGGTGTTTACCAGAAGGCGCGAAAGCGTGTTTGGGTAACGGAACATTAGGCAACACCTATAAAATAAAGAAATCTTGTCTACAAACAATTAAGGAGGACTCACCCAATGAAAAGGACCCTGTTTCTGATTTTTAGCCTGCTACTCACTTCTGTTCTACTTCTACAGAATGCTTTCCCCAAAGTCTATACCCTTGAACGCACACTAAGCGGGCACACAAAAAATGTTTTAAGCGTTGCCTTCAGCCCTGATGGTAAAGTGCTCGCAAGCAGCAGTGACGATAAAACGGCGCGTTTGTGGAACCCGATGACCGGGCAACTTCTCAGCACCCTTACAACGAATAATATGTACCAAGTGCGCTCGGTCTCTTTCAACCCGAAAGGGCAAACACTTGCATGGGGGAGTGGAGACATTTGTCTCTGGGACGTGGCTAAAGCCACTGACGACGATCTTACTACCACCCCGCTCCTGAAAACGCTAACGCCTTCTGGGACTTCAGTTTCTTTCATGCCCAACGGAAAGGTGCTGGCAAGTGCCAGTGGGGATAAGGTGCATTTGTGGAATGCAGCGACTGGAGAGCTGCTGAGTACCCTCAAGGGACATTTGGGACCTGTCTTATCAGTATCCTTCAGTCCTGATGGGAAAACACTCGCAAGCTCGGGTAAGGGCGAGCCTTTCCTGAGTAAGGACGACACCGTGCGTTTGTGGAACCCAACGACCGGACAACTCCTAAATACACTCAGAGGACATACAGGGCACGTGTTGTCGGTGTCTTTCAGTCCAGATGGAAAAATATTGGCGAGTGCGAGTGGTGACAACACCGTGCGTTTGTGGAACCCAGCGACGGGGCAACTCCTAAATACACTTAGTGGACATCTCACAACCTTTATTGCCGGTGTAGAGGTTGGTGCTGTCTTGTCAGTATCTTTCAGTCCTGATGGGAACACACTCGCAAGTGGTGGTGCCGACAACACAATCCGTTTGTGGAACCCAACGACGGGGCAACTCCTAAGCACACTCAGAGGACATACAGATTGGGTTTATTCAGTTACATTCAGTCCGGATGGGAACACACTCGCAAGTGGTGGTGGTGACAACACAGTGCGATTATGGAAACTCACACATTCCGGCAACTGATGCTCAACGGAGGCATTGTATCTATAAGAAACGTCTCCGGGTATTGTTTGATCGTAGAGTTTATGCCTTCTACTTTAATTTACTTCCTTGGACAGGAGACCCTGTAATGAAAAACACAGTATTTTCGATTTTTCTGATGCTTCTTCTCGTTTCAACGCTTCTTCCAACGCCTACCTTTGCCCAAGGGTATACGCAATGGAATTTACCCGAAGGTGCCAAAACGCGACTCGGTAAAGGGTGGCTTCTTGAAATCGCATATTCCCCGAATGGCACGTGGTTGGCGGTAGCAAGTTCCATCGGTATTTGGATTTACAATACACAGACGGGTGAACAACTTGATCTGCTCACGGGGCATACGCATTGGGTCAGGAGCGTTGCCTTCAGTCCGGATGGGAACACACTCGCAAGTGGAAGTGATGACGATACCATCCGACTCTGGGATGCGAATACAGGCAAGCACCTCCGCACACTCACGGGGCATACGAGTTCGGTCCATAGCGTTGCCTTCAGTCCGGATGGGAGCACACTCGCAAGTGGAGGGGGTTGGGACAAGACTGTCCGGCTCTGGGATGCCAACACTGGTAGACACCTGCGAACACTTACGGGGCATACGTGGAGTGTCAATGGCGTTGCCTTCAGTCCGGATGGACATACACTCGCAAGTGGAAGTGGGGACAACACCATCCGACTCTGGGAGGCAAACACGGGTAGACACATTCGCACACTCACAGGGCATACGGGTGAGGTCTGGAGCATAGCCTTCAGTCCGGATGGGAACACACTCGCAAGTGGAAGTTGGGACCATACCCTCCGACTCTGGGATACAAACACGGGTAGACACATTCGCACACTCACGGGGCATACGAGTTCGGTCCATAGCGTTGCCTTCAGTCCGGATGGGAACACACTCGCAAGTGGAAGTGATGACAACACCCTCCGACTCTGGGAGGCAAACACGGGTAGACACATTCGCACACTCACGGGGCATACGAGTTCGGTCCATAGCGTTGCCTTCAGTCCGGATGGGAACACACTCGCAAGTGGAAGTGATGACAACACCCTCCGACTCTGGGAGGCAAACACGGGTAGACACATTCGCACACTCACAGGGCATACGGATAGGGTCTATAGCGTTGCCTTCAGTCCAGATGGACATACACTCGCAAGTGGAAGTGATGACAACACCCTCCGACTCTGGGATACAAACACTGGTAGACACCTGCGAACGCTTACGGGGCATACGAGTTCGGTCCATAGCGTTGCCTTCAGTCCGGATGGGAACACACTCGCAAGTGGAAGTGATGACAACACCCTCCGACTCTGGGAGGCAAACACGGGTAGACACATTCGCACACTCACAGGGCATACGGATAGGATCGGAAGCATCGCCTTTAGTCCGGATGGACATACACTCGCAAGTGCCAGTGGGGATGAAACCGTGCGGTTGTGGGATGCCAACACCGGCAGACACCTCCGCACACTCACAGGGCATACGGATTCGGTCGGAAGCATCGCCTTCAGCCCCGATGGACAAACACTCGCAAGTGGCAGTGAGTACGAGACCATCCGACTCTGGGATACAAACACTGGTAGACACACTCGCACACTCACGCGGCATACGGATTCGGTCTCAAGCGTTGCCTTCAGTCCGGATGGGAACACACTCGCAAGTGGAGGGGGTTGGAACGACGATACCATCCGTCTCTGGGAGGCAAACACTGGTAGACATATACGAACTCTCACAGGGCATACGTGGAATGTCAATAGCGTTGCTTTTAGTCCAGATGGACATACACTCGCAAGTGGAAGTTCGGACTCCACCATCCGTCTCTGGGATGCAAACACTGGTAAACACATTCGCACACTCACAGGGCATACGGATTGGATCTCGAGCATAGCCTTCAGCCCTGATGGGAACACACTCGCAAGTGGAAGTGGGGACGGAACGGTACTTTTATGGGAACTCGCACCTACCACGCCAGAACCGAAAAAAATCGCTGCCGATGTCAATCAGGACGGTGTCGTCAACATTGTTGACCTGACCTTGGTTGCTTCCAATTTCGGTAAGAGTGGGCAAAACAGTGCGGATGTCAATGGCGATGGGGTTGTCAATATCGTTGATTTGACGCTTGTTGCTGGTGCATTTGGCAATACGGTTTCCGCCGCCGCCTCAATGTGGAACTCCAATCATGAGATCGCACCTACCAGAGACCAAGTCCAACAGTGGCTACGTCAGGCACGGCAGATAGATCTAACAGATCCAGATTTCCAGCGCGGCATCCTAATGCTGGAACAACTCCTTGACGCCTTGACTCCCAAAGAGACTGTTCTCCTTGCCAACTATCCGAACCCGTTCAACCCGGAGACGTGGATACCCTATCAACTCTCAGAGCCTGCGGATGTTACTGTCTCCATCTATGCGGTGGATGGTCAGTTGGTTCGGACGTTGGCGTTAGGGCATCAGTCGGTGGGTATCTATGAGTCTCGGAGTCGTGCGGCGTATTGGGATGGCAGAAACGCACTCGGTGAACCCGTGGCGAGTGGTGTGTATTTCTATACGCTCATAACAGGCGATTTCACCGCCACGCGGAAGATGTTAATCCGAAAATAGAGTTCAGGTGATGTTAGACACTACCGTCAAAGGACGGAGCATAACGTATCTAAGGAGTGTGTTTTATTATGAATCGTTGTTTTTCTCTCCTACGCAATTGGAAAGCTAATGTGAGAACCCTTGTTACGGGACTGACACTTTTTTATTTTCTTTTTCTGTTTCCGGGATTGGTTGAAGCCCTTCAAACCGTCTTGGTTAGGACCAGCGACGGCGGTGTTTACCAAATCCGTTTCCGCAATATAGACCCGAGGCGCAGTGGTTATGATTTAGGCGATTTTGTAGACGATTTTGCCATTTACAATCGGACCGGAGCAGTGAAATTGTGTCCCGATCCTAACGCGAGGGTGACATGGGAACTTTATACTGCGGCACGGATTTTAGCAAAAACGCGACCCAATACGCCTATATTTGATACCTCCGCTCTCGCTGAAGCTTTGGAGCAAGCCGTGGAGGATCAGGAACTAAAGCCACATCAGATAGCCAAAAAACAGGCAGTTGGGGAAGTCGTCGGGCATATAACAAGCGGCATACAAAGCCATACGCTTCTAAAAGGTCTGAATGTCGCTCCGAAAGGGGGTCCGGCTGCGGTTATCGTCGTATCTGCTTCTTTGCTTTCAAAATTAGGAAACATAGAAATCCGAATGCGAAAATTATTATATGCATTTTGGATAGCATCTGGACATGCCAATACTGCCAGGGTTCTACAGAAATTATCAAATCAAAAAGCGGTAGAATTGTGGCGTTCTATAAATGCCGGAGAGATTGTTGATATTTTCAGTGGTCGTTTCGATGTGGACATAGACTCCCAAAAAATTTCAGGGAACATCGGATTAGACGCTCCTTTGCGCCTTAGACTCGCAGCGCAAGTTTATCAAGATAACGCCGAGAAAGCGGCGGCGTTAGGCGCGGATTTAGGGGAAGATGATAATGCATGGTCCAATTGGTTGTTGGGCTTGACTGGCGTTGGAGATATACTGAGGCTGTTGGTATCCCCTATAGAAGCCCATCATTTAAAAAGTGCTATGGAGAAACTGGAGCAATCTTCTGGAGAAAAAATAGAGCGTTCGATCCAACGAAATATAGAGGACATATACGATTCAGCGGCATTCGATCTAAAACGGCATGGATTTTGTTCCCCTCGCTTGAAGTTCACTACGGTAGATACTGCCGTGTATGAAGGGTATACCCGTATCTATACTGTAGCCCTGAATTCTCCGCCTGATGCCGTGGCGACTATCACTATAAGCAGCGATAATAGCGATGCCACCGTGCTTCCGCCTGTATTAACATTCACTCCCAGAGACTGGTATAGACCCAAACCCGTAACACTTCATACCCTCCAGGATACTGACAATGTGAATGATTGGGTGTATCTTCGTCATACATCAACAGACTATGGGGACAACCTTAGCCGAAGAATCAAATTTACCATCCTCGATCGAAAAGGCAACAATTTCCCGGAGTCAGTCGACACAATTGCGCCTCTAACGCTATCGGTGGGCAATGATTTTAGGTTAGACTTGGCAAAATACTTTCGGGATCCAGAGAACGCCAAACTCATTTACTGGGCAAACTCAGAAGATTTCAATATGGTAAGTGCATTGCCGGATAGGTCAGGTTCGTGGATAACGATTAAACCTCGGAAGGTAGGAAGCACAAGAGTGATAGCCGGAGCAACAGACCCCGAAGGCTTGCGAGTCTCACAGACTTTCACGGTCACGGTTACTGCGGCACGTGTTAACGCTGCACCGACAGCAATCAACACGATTCCTGACCAAACATTGATAGTTGGAAATTCACCTCTATCCCTGAATTTGGCAAACTACTTTCAGGATCCAGATGGTGACAGCCTCATCTATGCCGCAGGGTCAAAACCGACGGGTATCGTAAAGGTGGAACGGAAAGGACCTCAGATAACGATTGTACCTATAAGTGCCGGCAGCACGACGGTGACAGTCGGGGCGGCAGATCCCGAGGGTCTACGAGTTTTTTGGCAATTTTCTCTTACCGTTACAGCTCCACAGGTTCAGCAACCCCCAGCACTGGAGCCAGCGAACCCATCCTTTGATTTAGCGATCCAATCCATAAGCCCGAACAAAAAGAATCTATCCCCCGGCGAATTCTTCACGTTGAATATTACTGTCCGCAACAAGGGTCCGGGCACATCTCTTTCTCGATATTTGTCTTATTATCATTCATCTGCCCAGGGACGTTTTCCCACCGATCCGCCACAACTGCAAGGAACTGTGCCCTTGAATCCGATCGCCCCAGGTGAGAGTACGACGAAGTCAATTCGGTTACAGGCACCCTCAACTCCGAGCACCTATTATTACGGGGCGTGGTTAGCAGCTAACACTGGGGACACGGATATCCATAATGATGTTGGTACCGAAGTAGGTGTAACCGTCATGGCTACTACTGTCCAAACTCCTAATTTACCAAACCCTGACGTGCCGTCAACACCTAATATACCAACGCCTGATGTCCCAAATACCAAGGTACCCTCAACGCCTGACATACCAACTCCTGACATACCACAGACCACAGTGCCGTCAACACCTGATATACCAACGCCTGATGTCCCAAATACCAAGGTACCCTCAACGCCTGACATACCACAGACCACAGTGCCGTCAACACCTGATATACCAACACCTGACATACCACAGACCACAGTGCCGTCAACACCTGACGTGCCAACGCCTGATGTACCGTCAACACCTGACATACCAACACCCGAAGTACCCTCAACGCCTGATATACCAACACCTGATATACCACAGACCAAAGTGCCGTCAACACCTAACGTGCCAACGCCTGATGTACCGTCAACACCTGATATACCAACACCCGAAGTACCCTCAACGCCTGATATACCACAGACCAAAGTGCCATCAACGCCTAACATACCAACACCTGATATACCACAGACCAAAGTGCCGTCAACACCTAACGTGCCAACACCCAAAGTGCCGTCAACGCCTAACATACCAACACCCAAAGTGCCATCAACGCCTAACATACCAACACCCAAAGTGCCATCAACACCTAACATACCAACACCCAAAGTGCCATCAACACCTAACATACCAACACCCAAAGTGCCATCAACACCTAACATACCAACACCCAAAGTGCCATCAACGCCTAACATACCATCGGTTAATGTACCAAGTGTTTCGGAATCGAAAAAGATATCCGAGGATGTCAATAGTGACGGAACCGTCAATATCATAGACTTAACCTTGGTTGCTTCTAACTTCGGCAAAAGTGGGCAGAACGATGCGGATGTTAATGGCGATGGCGTTGTGAATATTGTAGATTTGACGCTTGTGGCGGGTGCATTTGGCAATACAGCAGGCACTCCCTGAAATATGGAGTCTGGATTGGGAAGTTGGTGTGGAGATTGGATTTAGGACATCAACCTGTGGGTATGTACGAGAGCCGCTCACGTTCTGCGTATTGGGATGGCAGGAATACTCAAGGTGAACCTGTGGCGAGTGGTGTGTATTTCTATACACTCACAGTAGGTAACTTCTCCGCGACGCGCAAGATGTTGATACGGAAGTAGACTTACCTGCGAATCATTTTTCTCCTATCAAACTCACGTTATCAACAGGATACTTTATGCGATTCAAATTTTCATTTCTTACGGTAACTATTTTTTTTCATTTTTTGCTTCCAAGCTTCGCACAAGGACCGACAATTCTCAGACATGGTGGCTCTGTTCAAACGGTGAAGTTCTCCCCCGTAGCCCCCGCACGCCTTGCAAGTGCTGGCACCGCCAACGGCATCAGAATATGGGATTTGTTGGACGACACTGTAACTGCTTTCAGAGGCCACGGTGGACAAATCAATTCAATCGCATTTTCCCCGGATGGACAATTAATCGCCAGCGGTAGCGATGATTGGACTTTCAGATTGTGGGATGTTGCGGCGGGAGCGCATATCGCGACCCTCGAACATATTACAGATCGAAATCGGTCTCAAATCAAGGAAGTCGCGTTTTCACCCGATGGAGAACTCCTTGCGACAGCGGGGCTACATGTAAAACTCTGGGAAGTCAGCACACAAAACGAAATAGCGACACTACGTCACAACGATTGGGTTTGGGCGTTGGCGTTCTCTCCGAATGGCGAACTACTTGCCACCGGAAATAATAAGGGCAGTGTAAAGATTTGGAATATTCAAGAGCGAGAAGTAATCTCCGAACTTCAGGGAGATACGGTTACTGTGAATGCATTGGCATTTTCACCGGATGGCAGAACGCTCGCGAGTGCTGGATACCAAGGGTTAATCAAACTCTGGGCTGTCTCGGATTGGACACTTCTCGGGACCCTCAAGAATAACGGAACGACTTTTGAACTTGATTTCTTCCCAGATAGCAAGGCACTCGCCAGTACAGGGCATTCGGTGGTAACGCTGTGGTCTGTCGAAAGTGGTGAGGATATTGCCTCCCTGACGGGGCACGATGGCTGGGTCCGTGGAGTCAATTTCGCCTCTGATGGAAAAACCCTTGCCAGTGCTGGAGATGATGGCATTGTCCGGGTCCAAAATATCGAATCCTATCTACAGACGCTGCAACAACGAGAAATGGTCCGGCTCATCTATTTTCTTCCAATTAACCGTCGGGCACAACAGGATATTGACGCGAAGTTGGATACCTTGATTAGGGATGTTCAGCAGTTTTACGCTGAAGAGATGCAACGTCATGGATTTGGCAGAAAGACCTTCACGTTTGAAACCGATGCTACGGGTAAGGCTGTTGTGCATCACGTGAATGGGAAATTCAGCGACGCGTATTACAACAATGCGACTTTTGACAAAGTCACTGAAGAAATTGAGGAACGGTTCCGTTTATCAACAAATCTCTATCTCATTTCCATAGATACCGGCAGTGAAAAGATTGATGTCCACTGGTGTGGCAAAGGGGGTGTCCACGGGACTACGGGCGGTAAAGCACTTGTTCCCGCCTCTGGAAGTTGCTTCGTTGGAGACCACGGATTTGAGACCGCTGCGCACGAACTCGGGCATGCCTTTGGCTTGCAACACGATTTCCGAAACGATGCTTATCTGATGTCTTATGGAGATAACCGAGACCGATTGTCTTATTGTGCTGCCGAATGGTTAAATGTTCACCGCTACTTCAACACGACACAGACCGCTTTTAATGAACCCACAACTATGACGATGCTGACCCCAATCGCATTGCCAGCCAATACAATCCGTTTCCGTTTTGAAGTGACGGATGCAGATGGACTTTATCAGGCACAACTCATGATTCCTACACTCCGGGGGGACCCAGCCGATGGTATCAAGCTGCAGGGGTGTCAGGCTTTGAATACCGAAACAGCACGGATCGAGTTCACCACAGCTGAATTCACAGCAGGTCCCACGGCAGCAGTTGAACTTCACGTCATTGACGTCAATGGCAGATTCGCACAAGAAACCTATCCGATCCGACGCAATGATGTGGCGCACGTTGACGTTAACAGCGATGGGATCGTTGATGTGGATGATCTGGTTATGGTTGCCTCAAAATTCGGTTCAATCGTCGTTCGCGCTGCCTTTCCCAATCCAGATGTCAACAACGACGGTCTTGTGAACCGTGAGGATCTCCTACTGGTTGTAGAGGCCTTGGAATCTCAGGAAAGCACTCCCGCTGCCCCATCTTTAACTGCGTCGAACCTACAGCGATGGATTCTTGAAGCGAAACAACGGCACCCTGGTGATGAAACCTTCCAAAGAGGTATTTCGGTGTTAGAGGCACTGCTAACATCATCCTATCCAACGCAGACAGCACTACTACCGAACTACCCAAACCCCTTCAATCCTGAGACGTGGATACCCTATCAACTGTCAAAACCTGCGGATGTTAGCATATCCATCTATGCGGCGGATGGGAGGTTGGTTCGGACGTTGAACTTAGGGCATCGATCTGTAGGTATTTATGAATCTCGGAGTCGTGCGGCGTATTGGGATGGCAGGAATACTCAAGGTGAATCTGTGGCGAGCGGTATCTATTTCTATACGCTTACAGTAGGCGAATACACCGCGACTCGTAAGATGCTGATAAGGAAATAGTATCAAATGGTGCGCTCTATCAAGTAATGTTAGAATAAAGGAAAATTGATGAATAGAAAACAGATAGTTACCACACTTCCTCTCGGACTCATGGGCATGATTTTACTCATGTCCGCCGGGTGTGATAGATTTAACCTTGGCATGACGGATAACAGCCGAGACGAACTTGACCCTGTGAATCCGAACCTCGTCAGGGCAAATACGATATTTGGATTTCAGTTGCTCAACGAACTATGTCCAAAACACTCGCGACCCCAGCTTGCTCCTACAAAAAACATACCACGCCCTGAGGCATCAAGAAGTCTTTTTGCTTCAGCGGAGCAATATTGCCTGGCAGTGAGAGTAGAAAAGCGTGCTGAAATGCCTGCAAGCCGAAGAAAGTGATATGTAAACACACCTAACTGTGGTATCCTTTTGGCGTTTCATAACCGCAGATAAACTCCAATGCCTAAAAGTGAGGACCCCTATAGTGAAAAGAACATTATTTGCAATTTTTCCAATGTTACTCCTAATTTCAACAGTATATCTGCCGAAACCCCTTGCCCAGGACGCTGCACGCTTCAGTTTACCCGAGGATGCCAAGGCACGTCTCGGAAAAGGTTCAATATCTGGAAATATTGCTTTTTCACCAGATGGTGCCCGTTTCGCAGTGGCAAGTTCTATAGGTATTTGGATCTATGATGCGGACACCTATCAAGAAATTGCATTACTTACCGGACATGGGAGTGAGGTCACCAAGGTGATGTTCAGTCCGGATGGCAAAACGCTCGCGAGTGCGAGTTGGGGTATTATCCGTCTGTGGGACGTTGCTACAGGCACACGATTTCAGACACTCACATGGTATTATTGGGATGCCATAAACATGGCATTCAGTTCGGATGGTAAAGTGCTTGTCGCTGAAGATAATGACGGGGTCATTCGTCTCTGGGATACTGCGTCAGGGGACCTCTTGTGGAGGTTTGAAAATGAAATGTGGGACCCCCGGTGGACGTTTGAAGAAGATAATATAGGATCCCTCCTGTGGATATTCAAGGCGGAGACAGATGCCTATTACGCAGGCGTGGTAGGATTCAGTTCGGATGGCGAAACGCTGGCGACTGGCGTTGATGACGATGCTGTTCAGCGCTGGGATGTGGAATTAGAGGACCTCCTGCGGATGTTCAAAGAGGATGCAGGTATCTATTATGCAACAACATTGGCGTTCAGTCCGGGTAGAAAAATAATCGCAAGTCTGGGGGGTAATAATGATATCCATCTCTGGGATACAGACACCGGCGCGCTGAAGTACACACTCACGGGGCATACGTGGCATCGTGTCAACAGCGTAATGTTCAGTCCAGATGCCCGTTCTATCGTGAGCACAAATGATGACGGAATCATTCGGATATGGGACGTAGGGTCAGGAGACCTCCTGCGAACACTTACTGGACATGACGGCATTGTCTTTAGCGCAGCGTTCAGTCCGGATGGCAAAACAATCATTAGTGGAAGTGAAGATAGAACCATCCGTCTTTGGGATGCTGAGACAGGAGAACATCTACACACGATTATAGGATATACCGATAGTATCCACAGTCTCGCCTTCAGTCCGGATGGCAAAACGCTGGCGACTGGCGGTTGGGATCATGCGGTTCGTCTGTGGAATGTTGATACAGGCGCGCAATATCAAACGTTCACGGGACATACGCATACCATCCCGAGCCTAACCTTCAGTCCGGATGGCGAAACGCTTGTGAGTGCCGGTTCAGATCAAACGATTCGGTTCTGGGATGTGGGGACTGGAACGCATATACGGACGCTCACAGGGAAATGGTGGGATTTCGAAAGCGTGGCGTTCAGTCCAGATGGCGGAGTGCTTGCTGGGGCAGGTCGGAATGAAATTCATCTGTGGGATGCGGATTCCGGACTGCAGTTGCGGACGTTTATGCTACAGGGAGGTATCGGGAATGTGGTTTTCAGTCCGGATGGGAAAACGATTGTCGGTGAATATGACCATGAAATTATCCATCTCTGGGATGTACTATCAGGCGATTTCCTGCGATCGTTCAAAGGACATACGGCTCCTATCACCAGCATGGCATTAAGCCCAGATGGACGGCTGCTCGCGAGTTCGGGTCAAGATGACACGGTTCGTTTGTGGGATGTTGCTGCAGGCACACTCCTTCAGACCTTCAAGAGACATTGGGGACATGTTAGCAGTGTCTGTTTCAGTCCAGATGGAAGAACTGTCGTTAGCGGCGGTGTCGACGAGGTAGTTCGTTTGTGGGATATTGCTACAGACACACAATATCGGATACTCGTAGGGCATACAAGTACTATCAACGCCGTATGTTTCAGTCCAGATGGAAGAACAATTGCGAGTGGTGGTTTCGATGACACGGTCCTCCTATGGGAGCATATCCCTTTCACGACTACCGGTGCTACGGTCAGCCTTTCACCGACTATGATGTTATCACCTGCTATCGGGGAGCGGCTTACCTTTTCTCTCAAAATTGTGAATGGGGTAAAAGTTGCCGGGTACCAGGCGGCTGTGCATTTTGATGCCGATGCCCTCCGTTACGTAGAGAGTGAAAATGGAGATTATCTATCCCGAGACGCGCGCTTTGTGCCATCGGTCATTGATAGAAATACCGTGGCAATCACGCATACGGCTTTGGTGGGTGAAGAAGGCAATGGAGAAGGGACGCTTGCCGCTCTTACATTTGAGGTAATTGCTGTCGAAACTTCCAATGTGATCCTATCTGACGTGATCCTAACAGATGGTGCTGGAGACAGTTCAATACCGCAAATACACGGCTCCCGGATTACCGAACCCCCACAACTCCCCGAAGATGTCAATAAGGACGGTGTCATCAATATTATCGACTTAACCTTGGTTGCGTCCAACTTCGGGAAAAGCGGGCAAAACAGTGCGGATGTCAATGGGGATGGCGTTGTCAATATTATAGATTTGACGCTTGTGGCTGCAGCATTTGGAGATGTGGCTGCAGCACCAAGCGCGTGGGCACAATATCCCGATATCGTACCTACATATACGGATGTAGAGGCGTGGCTACGCGAAGCGCGTCAGACTAACCGGACAGATTCCACTTTTCAGCGCGGGGTTCGGGTGTTAGAACAACTCCTCGCGACATTGATGCCAAAAGAAATGGCACTACTGCCTAATTACCCGAATCCATTCAATCCAGAAACGTGGATTCCATATCAATTGGCATCACCTGCGCATGTCAGTATCTCTATCTATTCAGCAGATGGACGGTTGGTTCGGACGCTTGAATTAGGACATCAATCTGTGGGGAGCTATGAATCTCGGAGCCGTGCGGCGTATTGGGATGGCAGAAACACTCTCGGTGAACCCGTGGCGAGTGGCGTGTATTTCTATACCCTAACGGCAGACGATTTCACTGCGACTCGAAAGATGCTGATACGGAAGTGATTGAAATTCATGTGCTGGGGGGACAGCCGCGCGATTATCTTCTGGGATTGGAAAAGACTTGTGAAAATGCAGAGGTAAGCCAAACAAAGGAGAAAATTAATTATGAAAAAAATGGTATTTTCAATTTCAATCGCTCTCTTTGGGATGTCTGTTTTTGTATCAAACATCTTTGCCCAATCCAACGCTCTGGTGCGTCTGTCGTTCACCCCTGTCTCATCGCTTGCAGTTGGAGAACTTCTGACGCTTCCTCTCACGATCACAGCTGGGGAAAACGTCGCAGGCTATCAGGCGACCGTTTCCTATGACACTTCTGCGCTTCGTTATGTCAGAAGTGCCAGCGGGGACTACCTCCCGGCAGGTGCGTTCTTTGTTCCCCCCGTCGCTGCAGGGAATAGTGTGACGCTCGCCGCAACCTCTCTCGCCGGAGAGAGCAACGGGGATGGCACACTTGCTACCCTCACCTTTGAAGTCGTCGCTGCCAAAGCCTCGACTCTGACGTTATCCGGTGTATTGCTGACTAACAGTGCGGGTGAAAGTTCACGTCCAGAAGTAGAGGGAACACAGATAGCGGTATCAGCCACTACATCTACCACGGTTCGCATTTCGTCGAGTCCAGTGTCGTCGCCGACAGTGGGAGAACTGTTTACCCTGCCTCTTACCATCACAGCCGGGGAAAACGTCGCTGGCTATCAGGCGACCGTTTCTTATGATACGTCTGCGCTTCGTTATGTCAGAAGTGCCAGCGGGGACTACCTCCCGGCAGGTGCGTTCTTTGTTCCCCCCGTCGCTGCAGGAAATAGTGTGACGCTCGCCGCAACCTCTCTCGCCGGAGAGAGCAACGGGGATGGCACACTTGCCACCCTCACCTTTGAAGTCGTCGCTGCCAAAGCCTCGACTCTACGGTTATCAGATGTACTGTTGACGAACAGTAAGGGTGAGAGCTCATCTCCACAGGTAGAAACAACACAGATAACGGAATCGGGACCGTCTTCTGACCCCATCGGTCTGACTCTTCCCTCAGACTTCATCTCAGAGGTAGCATTCGGGACGAACTCGACCTATTTTGTGTTGAACGCTCAATTTCCAACACTGACGGGTGTTGATAGCACAGATGTCATCTATAGGGACTGCACAATAACACTTGACTTGGAAGGCGTCCCTGAAAACTCACTGTCTGACCGTCTGTTTCCAAACTTACTTGAATACGTACGCCAAGCGGAAAAGAGAGTATTACCGACAAATCCTGCCCTCTTTATGGCGAAAGAATTCGCTGTAAATTCAGGCATCCTTGATGTCTTTCCAGACCAACCACAATATTTTATTTTTCCACTCAAGACAGCAGCAGAAAGAGCCCGCGAGGTAGAGGCGGAGGCGGACACGAATCTACGCATTGCAACGGTATCTGTGCTTGCCGGGCTCATTCCGGGTGCTGGTGACTTAGTCAGTTTGGGGATAACTTTCGGATCCATAGAATATAAAAGGGTGTTAGCAATAGATGATCTTCTCAAATCTACCATGGATCCCAAAATTCGATTAACCAATGACACGAATGATCCGGGCCGTCCGGACAACGAATTGAGATTTGTGCTTATGTTGCCAAATCGGATAAAAGACATAAAGTTAACAGTGGAACAAAAGTACAGTCTCAAAAGCGATCGGGCTGTTCCAAGGTATCCTGTCTATACAGTGGTGCGTGAAGAGATGAAAGATCTCGAAAACAGTGCTTTTGCTGCGCCTCATGGGCGACCGATGGTGCTTTCGGAATACCCATCGTTTCAGCTGCTACCGCCGGAAATTCAAGACTATCTGCTCCGCCACTTTTCAGTGTTCGTAGATACAGCGGAATGGCACACTCCGGAGCGGACATCCCTATTACCGAACTATCCGAACCCGTTCAATCCTGAGACGTGGATACCTTACCAACTTGCAGCGTCTGCGGATGTTAACATTTCTATCTATGCTGCAGATGGGAGGCTGGTTCGGACGCTTGAATTAGGGTATCAACCTGTCGGTATCTATGAATCCCGGAGCCGTGCGGCGTATTGGGATGGCAGGAATGCACTCGGTGAACCCGTGGCGAGTGGCGTGTATTTCTATACACTCACCGCAGGAGAATTCACCGCCACGCGGAAGATGTTGATAAAAAAATAGTATCATATGACCATAGGATAGCTCGGACCCTGATGGTCATTAGCTTCCCAATCATCACTGATGAGCGGGTTAAATTGAGGCAGCTGGCAGCTTTTTGAACCTCATTGAGCGTCAGCCGCCCCTCAACCGACAGGGTGCGTAAACATTTGGTCAAAACGAACCTCCTTGTAGGAGCGAGTTTTACTCGCGACACCTGACTTATGCCCGAAAACTCGCGAGCACAGCTCGCTCCTACAAAAACACACCACGCCCTTAGGCATTAAGAAATCTCTTTGCTCCAGCGGAGCAATATGTTTATAGCAAAGCTCATACGATTAGGTTAACTCATGGGTCATTTGATACAAACTATAAATAAAAGAAGAAACTTTTTTGAATCTCGTTTTTTGATTCCTTTGACAATTATAACCCAAGCCACCTATTGATAAACATAGCACTCCGGAATCAACGGTATGAATGCCTTATGGCATTCCCCGGGAGTGCAAGAGGTTGAACACACGATTTTCTATAGACATACCACCCCTGAATCAACGTCAGAATGCGCGTGTGGCATTCTGCGGGGGTGAAGAAAGGTACTGAAAAGGTCTCTTCAAACATCCAAAACCCGTTAGTAGCAACTTGAGTAATTATAGTAAAGTCCATAATTACGTGAACACTTCTATTGTCGCGTAGACTGTGAGTCTGCGTGCGAAAGATGCACAAACTAAATGAACATTGATTTTTTAATTCGGTAATTTTTAAAACGAATCCGGTGCGGTTGCAAACCGCACCTACCGGGCCTGGGGAACTATCAAATTACCGATTTATTTTCTGAAACTTCATACAGTTTGTGCTACAGACATCAACTTATTTTTCGACTTTACTATAAAAGAAATCTATGATATAATTTTAAGATAGTTTATTCTTCGTCAAGATTGAAGGAATTCAAGGATGCACAACCAAACTGTTAAATCGATGACGGGTCGTGAACGAGTGCTTGCCGCGCTCCGTAATGAACCTACCGATCGAACGCCTATCTGCAATCCAACCTCCGTCGCGACCGTTGAACTGATGGATCTCGTTGATGCGCCTTTCCCAGAGGCAAATCGAGAACCGGAACTCATGGCACGGCTCGCTGCTACGGGATACACCGAACTCGGGTTCGATACCATCATGCCCGTTTTCACGATCATCCAAGAATCCAGCGCACTCGGTTGCCAAATTCAGTGGGAACAGAAGGATAACTGGCCCACCGTTAGAATGCGAGAACCGATCTGGGAAGATGTTGACGATATCGTTGTCCCGGACGACTTTTTGACACATCCAGACACCCAATGCGTTTTGGAAGCGATCAAAATCCTGAAGAAAGAATACGGCGACGATGTCGCTGTCATCGGGAAAACGATGGGTCCCTGGTCGCTCGGCTACCACTGCTTTGGGGTTGAACCTTTTCTGTTGCTCTCGCTTGACGATCCGGGTAAAACGAAACTCGCGCTTGATCGGATGAAGGAAGCCACTGTGCAATTCGGCATCGCACAAATCGAGGCGGGTGCCGATGCCCTTACGCTCCCCGACCACGCCACAGGCGATCTCGTCAGTGGTGAATACTACCAACGCTACCTTCGGGACCTTCACATCGAATTCGTTGAACGTCTCCCTATCCCTTTAATTCTGCACATTTGCGGTCGCACGGTTGACAGAATGGAATACATCGCACAAACCGGCATGTCCGCCTTCCACTTCGATTCCAAAAACGAACCGCAGGAATCCATGGACATCGTGAAAGAACGCATCGCGCTCGTCGGGAACATTAACAACCCCGAAACGCTGTTTTCTAAAGAACCGGAAGACGTTAAAGCGGAAGTGATAAAAAACCTTGAGGCAGGCGTGCCACTCATCGGGCCGGAGTGTGCGATCCCACTTCAAACGACAATCGAAAACCTCCAAGCGATTCCCGAAGCCGTCCAAGAATGGCATAAGGCAGAAAAATAAGCAATCTACGGTAGAAATAGATGAAAAAATTTACGGTTTTACTGCTAACGACCTGTTTAATCCTGACCAACTTTTTAACGATAGGCTATACACAAGAAACCGATCTTGAACACCTACAGGCATCTGATGTCAACATCGATGGTGTGGTAAACATCCTTGATTTGACATTGGTCGCCGCAAACTTCGGCGCGACACTCGCCGCAGATCAGCCCCTTCACATAGATGTGAACGCGGACGGCACCGTCAATATCCTCGATTTGACGCTCGTCGCGAGCCATTTCGGTAGCAGGTCGGGTATCCCGTTTGAAGTCACGGATGCGACATTTGATAACATCGTCTTGGGTTCCGAACTGCCGATTGTGGTCGAATTTAAAGACGATACCTGACCTTTCTGTATATTGATGCGACCGGTGGTCGCAGAAGTGGCATTGGAATATCGAGATGTCTTCAGTTTCGTTAAGTTGGATGTCAGGACGCAACCCGAGAAAACGACTGAATATCGCATCCGGGCAACGCCCACCTATATCGTATTCAGAGACGGAGAGCCTGTCCAAGGCTTCGCTGGCGCAATGCCTAAGGCTGAATTGGTGAAACGCCTCCTTGGCATCTTAGAGATTGGCGAAACGGAGGAGAAAAAATGAGAAAAATAACCTTTTTATTTCTAACGACCTGTTTGATGCTCACGCATTTAACCGTAGGCTATACACAAGATGCGGATCTCGAAACGTTAAGAGCCTCCGATGTTAATGCCGACGGCGTGATAAACATCCTTGATCTGACGCTCGTCGCCGCAAACTTCGGTGCGACACCCGCCGCAGACCAGGCACCTAACCCGGATGTCAACGGAGACAGCACCGTCAATATCCTCGATTTGACACTCATTGCGAGGCATATAGGCAAAACCGTCCGCCCCCCTGTAGCGTTCGTCAGTGCCACCCCAGCAATTGACTCACAACTGACCGTGAACGATACCATCACGCTTACTTTTGACAACATACCAGAGGACGTTACAGTGAGCACAGGGACCGCCACGGTCATTGACGAAACTGTGGAAATCACGGGTCCTTTTGATCCAGGTGCCCTCGCACTGACAATCACTTGGGCAGATGGCACCCAAACGTTAGATTATACCATCAGAACCCCTGCAGCGTTCGTGAGCGCAAACCCAGGTGCACAATCGCAGATTGATACGGATGACACCATCACCCTCATCTTTGACAATCCACCAGAAGGTGTTACAGTGAGCACCGGTGTCGCTACACTCACTGGAGAAACTGTAGCAATTGCAGGTCCCTTTGATCCAGGTGTCCTCGCACTGACCGTCACTTGGGCAGATGGCACCCAGACGCTCAACTACACCATCAGAACCCCTGCAGCGTTCGTGAGTGCAAATCCAGCGGCACAATCGCAAATTGATGTCGATGACACCATCTCTCTCACCTTTGACAATCCACCAGAAGGTGTTACAGTGAGCACGGGTGATGCTACACTCACTGGAGAAACTGTAGCAATTACAGGTCCCTTTGATCCTGGGGCACTTGCCTTGACGGTTACATGGGCGGATGGCACTCAAACGCTCAACTATACCATCAGAACCCCTGCAGCGTTCGTGAGTGCAAATCCAGCGGCACAATCGCAAATTGATGTCGATGACACCATCTCTCTCACCTTTGACAATCCACCAGAGGACGTTACAGTGAGCACTGGTGATGCTACACTCACTGATAAAACCGTGGAAATCACGGGTCCCTTCGATCCTGGGGCACTTGCCTTGACCGTTACATGGGCGGATGGAACCCAGACGCTCAACTATACCATCAGACCCCCTGCAGCGTTTGTGAGCGTGAATCCAAAAGCCCGATCGCAAATTGATGTCGACGATACCATTACCCTCACATTTGACAACACACCAGAGGACGTTACAGTCAACACAGGAACGGCAAGAATCATCGGCAAACGGGTGCGAATCACGGGTGCCTTCGATCCAGGCGCGCTCACGCTGACAATCACTTGGGCAGATGGTACCCAAACGCTCAATTATACCGTTCGCGTTCCGGATACCGAAGCCCCCAAGATTACCAGCGGAAGCGTCAATAACGGTGATAAGGATGTTGACCCCGAGGCACTTAACCTCCCTGGGCGGATCGAAGTTACCTTCAACGAAACAGTAACCGGCAACATCGCACTACAAACCGTAGCAGGTGCTGACGTCGGATGGCGCGGTAAAGTTGCAGGCAAGAAAGGGACACTCGAACTCGTCAGAGGCAAAGAGCTCGGCAACCAGATAACCTACGTTATTGCGGGGAAAGTCAGTGATGCTGCTGGCAATTCAACCAACATCAACATTCGGTTTACCACTTCTCCTAAGACCTCCGGCATCCCATTTCCAGTCACAGATGCGACGTTCAACTCCCTTGTGCTGAACTCAGAAATACCTGTTGTGGTTGAGTTTGTAAAGGACGGCTGACCGTTCTGTAAAAGAATGGCGCCAGTTGTCGCCGAAATTGCGAGAGATAACCGGAACACGTTTGCCGTCGCGAAAATAAATATCGCGCAGGGTCGACAAACCGTCGGAAAGTATCAGGTTAGGACACATCCTACTTATATTGTGTTCCAAGATGGACAGAATGTTGGACGCGCCGGTGGAGTGATATCGAAAGCCAAGCTGCTTCAGACGATTCTGAATGCGATAGATAATTAAGTGCCTAAATATGTCCCGTAGGGGTTGGGTCCCCCAACCCGTCGGATGAAGGGATAGGACATTCTTCATAGGGCGAGGGAATTTCGTCCCTACTATGGTAGACCTTAGAATTAATTAGACATTCAGCACCGGTGCGGTTAGAAACCGCACCTACCGGGTGGGCTTAAAATGTTTGTTTATTTTTCAGGTTTACCATAAATCTAAGGGCGGATATCTATATCCGCCCATTTTTATTTTCTATTACACACTACTCCGATGATAGAACCACCACTCCAACACAAGCAGCAGAAATGCTGAAAGCGCGAACCACCGCCATATCTCCTGTGCCATCGGTTGCAATCCGCCTTCTATATCCATCGAAGGTTCTGCAACCGGCCCTGTAGGAGAAGACGACAGCGCAGATTCTGTAGTATTCAGCAAATTGACTGTGAACCGCTCAACCTGTCTATCATCCGCAAAAAGGGTGTAGACCCCGATCTGATCTGTCTCGGTGTATATCGGATGCTCCACGCCAACCGTGGTCTCATCGGGTTTCTGCACATGAAGCGTGCGTCCCTCACGTGTCAACGCAACGCGCACCCCTTCACCCGTTCGGAAGGCATGCCGGGTTCCACTTTCCTGAGACCGAAGCGGCTGCAGCGGCGCCGTTCCCACTTCAAACCACGCCAAACACTGGTAGATAAATTGCGGGACTTCCGGAATCGTCAGCGCGAAATTAGAGATTTCCGGGTTAAACGCATCAAACTCGAAAACAAGCAGTCGAGTGTCCTGCCTGCTACCGATCCATATCAATACCCCTTTCTCCGTCTCAACAAGCGAATGCCCCCAGAGTGGCAACTCCCGATGCGTAGACTCGCTCACCCGTATCCCTTGCAGCGACACATTCTCCATGAGCGGGTGATTCCCATCCTCTGCGATAACGCGCACAGGTGTCCTCTCGATTTTGACAACCGGAGCCTCCTCTCGAATGAAGGGCAGATTGTCACCGGGTGCGATGAAGACCAAAGCCGTTCCAGCGGGAACTTCAGTGAAATCTTCAAAAGCCTCGCGTCCGGCGAGCGTGCCACCATCGAAAATGGCGACATCCGCATCACCTGTGCCGTGATAGTCCGCCGGATCCACCAAACGCAGTTGCACGTGATTGCCATAAGATCCCAAAAGTTCGGGTAGCAATGATCTTCGATTGTCACTGACAAGCAAAATTCGCAGTGAGGGAACAGGAGATAAAAGTGCCCATGCACTGTTATCAAGCGGAAAATGGTCATCCACATCAAGGTGTGCACTGAGAATCTTCCCCGCTAAACCGCTCGAATCCCCTGAAAACAGCACGGATTTGGTTTCACTCGGAGAAATAGACACCGTTCTGTCATCAAGCGGAACAGTTTCCACTGCCAATTGGACATCGAATTCTCTGGGGCTCTCCGTAAAATTCTGAATGCCGATGAGGACCTCGTAACGATCGGTTAACATCTCAACGCTGAATCTAACAATACCGATATTCTCTGCATTTCCGCCCACTCCAATTTCCTGCACCGGCACCGGGACATCGGGCAGATTTTCAAACGTTCCACTGATAAAGACAATCTTATCTTGTTGGGAATCCGCATAGCGTGTTGCGGCATCGAATACGGGACGGAGATTACGCGGGGCATGCGTCTGAGCGATGTCCTCTATGGCTTGATGGAGTTTCGAGGTATCCGTCGTAAAAGTCTGTTGGATGTAGATTTCAGGAGAATTCGTCACCATGAGCATCATCCCGCCACTCGTGGTAATCTCTTTAATATACTGCTGCGCTGCCCGTTTTGCGAGTGTGAGACGGGTTTCTCCCATCTCTGTGGAGGACATACTCACGGAATTATCAAGGATAAGGATTGCTTTGCCGGGCATGAATCCAGGTCTACGCAGTGCCGGACGTGCGACACTGCATATCAGGAGCAACAAAAACAGCACCTGTAGCAGTGGGAGCAGTAGGTTACGGAGGCGTTGGAAAGGGATATTTGCTCTCCGATCTTCATCGGTGGAGAGCCAAAACATAATGCTGGGGACGAGGCGGGGGTGGCGGCGTAATTTCAGAAAGTGAAGTGCCACCACGACTGGAATAATACCGAGTAGATAAAACGCGGCAGGGTTTAGGAATTGCATGTGCGTCTCCCTGCGGGCCTTTTAGCACAAAGGCATACTAAAAATCCTTTCTTCCCTACTTCCAAAGTGCATAGCCTGAAACGTAGTGGAAGGGTTGTTGCTTGGGTATTTCTGCAGATCTACGGAAAGGAACGTGAAGTCTTCAGTCTCCCTTACCGAACCGCAAGGAATACTAAGAGTCCTCTTTTTCTTTGAGGCTCTCCAGGACCTCATCTGCCTCCAGCCTGCCAGTCTCGCCATAGTCTTGGAGGCGTTCACATTCCGCTCGGACTTTATCGTGTTCGTCAAGTTCTAAATAGAGTTTCGCTAAATTCGTGTGCATTTCCCGAAACACCCCAGGCCAATTCCGGTCGCCTTCTTTGTCAATGATACGGGTCGCATTTGTGATAGCGGTATTGACAGTCTCGTCTAATTCCGCTTTGTCCTCAGTCGAGATCTGAAAATCCGCCGCTTTGCGTTTTTCGTTGTAGGCTTGTAGGTCACTGAGTGCCTTATCGCATTGGTTATATGTTTTTTCGATACTCAACGCACCTTCAAACATTTTTGATAAGAATCCTAATTTCATAACACCTCCGAATGGGTGTAGGGCGGAGGTGAAAGTGCCTCCTCGCCCTACAAATTATGTTAGATTTAGAAACCGGTTTTTAAGTCTCCCCACGTCACCGCCAACTTATTTTGGGCTTCAACGGCAAGCACGCCTGGCACACTCAGGTCCATGGATTCTTGAACCTCGTCTTCCGTCAACGCCTTGGCGTAGATGACGACTTCATCGATAATCGCGTCCTCGACTTTATGGAGGTTCGGATTCTCGCCTGCCCCGATATAAATCGCTGCCTCTTTGAACTTGGGCCACTTGAAATTCTCCGGTTGCTCACCGATAAATTCACCGTTGACATAGATTTTGCCATCTTTCCCATCGGCAACCAAAACGTAGTGGTACCACTCTTTCAATTCAAATGTGAAGTTCGCGAGACTTTTGTCGGCGTGATGTCCGGCATCCCAAAACGGGTTGAAAGCGGGGTTCACCATCGTCCGAAACTCGCAACACCCACCCGCAGCGGCTTCAATCGAGATGATCCCATCATACGAGGCGTGTTGGTTCAGGTAAAACCACGCTTCCATTGTGATCTCTGTCTTCTCCCCGATCGGAACGATAAAGTCGTTCTGTTCCATTATAACGACACCGCCGTTCAGATGGATGGCTTTCTTGAATGCTCCATCAACGAGCGAACCCTTTCCAGCCAATTCAGCATCATTTCCGTTACCAGAATCATCCGGGACTTTGTTACCACTCATTTTGTCAAAAGAGTAATAGACGAGGATGTCCTCTTCCTCGATAGCATAAGAGAGACTCACCGCAAATACACAGATCGCCGTAAGCCCCAACAGGAATAGATTTCCACGCATTCTTGTACCTCCATCAGCATTTTAACAAGAATTTTAACACAAATATCGAACAGCGTCAACGCATTATACCACACTCTTTGAATTATAGCAATTGCCCTAAAATTTTGGACTTGAAAACCAACGTTTTACGTGCTACAATACCGCTATGACATTTCTTGAAGCGATACTCCTCGGGATTTTACAAGGTTTAACGGAATTCCTACCGGTCAGTAGTTCGGGACACCTCGTCTTGGCACAGCAATTCCTCGGACTCAAGGAACCCCTCGTCTTTTTTGACGTGATGCTTCACGTCGGAACCTTAGCCGCCGTGCTCGTCGCATATCGTGAGGTAATAGGTAGGTTGCTGGTAGGTGGATTTACGACGGTCGGGGATACCCAATTTTGGCGGAAACCCAGAGCAACGCTCAATACATCCGCAGAACTCAAGTTCATATCGCTGATATTCATCGGCTCTATCCCAACCGGCATTATCGCGGTGGTGTTCAAGACGCAATTAGAGTCTTTTTTCGATGAAGTCCGCATCGTGAGCGTTATGCTCATCCTCACCGGCATCATTCTCCAACTCCCGCGACTCCGCAGAGAGAAACCCGATAGTCCCGATACCGCCACTACGGCATTGAAAACGTGGCACGCGCCACTCATCGGCATCGCACAAGGATGCGCAATTACACCCGGCATCTCCCGTTCCGGCACGACCATCTCATTGGCACTCTTTCTGGGTATTCCCGCCAAAACCGCCGCCGAGTACTCGTTCCTACTCTCAATTCCTGCGATACTCGGTGCGGTCGCCCTCAAAATCCGGGATCTCGGAGACACCACAATCCCGCTTCACATCGTGGGAACTGGGATGCTCGCATCGTTTATCGTCGGCTATATCGCGCTGCGATTCCTATTGGTCCTGCTAAACCGCGGGCGATTCTCCATCTTTTCCTATTACTGCGTCGCCTTAGGGCTGACCTCACTCTTAATTGCCTTAATCCAGTAAGTCGCAACGCAGCCGAGTACTTTTTTGTTGTAGTGCCGCATCTCTGGCACCATCCCGATACGCTTTAAGATGTCGCAGATTCTCTTATCGTTCTGAAGTGTGTTCCGAATCCACTTCTTCCCGGTGCATCTATAAATCAGACTCGCGAGATACATCTGCAATGGCTTCAATTTGAAGCGTTTGAGATACCGAAGTGGAAATCCCACACCGTGTCCAGAGATGGCGAGTGTGCCTCCGGGTTTCAAGACCCGCGCCAGTTCCGTTAAGGCGGTTGTGTCATCAGGCACATGCGGCATAACGAGAAAGCAGGTGACGAGATCAAAAGAGGCGTCTGCGAAGGGTAGGATCGGAAGCGAGGCACGTAGCAAAGCAGGCTGTGCAGAAGGCGGCTCTATTAACTTCCCGATTCGAGAACGCCCAGCCGTCAGAAAAATGGCATCCACATCAACACCCACAAGGAGTTCTGGTGTATCGGTAGAAAGGGCAACCAGAAGATTCCCCGGTCCACACCCGACATCTAACACCCTTTTGCCGGTAGCATCGATGTTCAACGTATCGAGTTGATTTCGCGTTGTGCCGCGCGCTAATTCGCGGTAAGCGTTCTGGATGTAGGCACGGTGCCATTCTGTCATGCGATTTCTCCCCATACCAAAGAATTCATCCATCTGCTGAGCCGTTGCGGAATCGTCGTGAGTTCTGCCCGGAAGTGAGTCAGTCCCGCGTCAGTTGCTACTATATTTTTCAGAAAGCTACGCATCTATTTTAGATTTTCCAACTCCATCCTGTAGGTCGGGTAGAGCACAGCGAAACCCGACAAAAAGAACGATTCATTCATTACCGATATCGGAATCAAACACAATTTCTTCACTCGCCCCCCACATTTCATCGTATAAACCCAATTTAACATAACGATGGAAACTGGAATATTCCCAATCCTTTGGAGCGTTCACTAAACCGTGTTTAACCGGATTGTAATGTATGTATTCAACATGTTTGATAAAATCTCGATTGTCTCGGATCGTGTGTTCCCAAAATTTGCGTTGCCAAAAAGCGCGCTCTCGTTTGCTTTGTCGCGATTTGGAAACAATGCCTTCGTACTTGTCTTGGCAATGACGACTGAAAAATCTCTTGATTAACCGCCACCGCACTGAATAATTATCATCGTTTTCAGGTAAAGTCCAGATGCAGTGCAAGTGATCAGGAAGCAAAACAATAGCCTCAATTTGTATTGGATGTCGCTGCAAGGTATGCCGAAATGCTTGTCGTAGTAATTCTACATTTTCCGGGATACACAGGAAACGTCTTCTATTGTGGGTGTTAACAGTGAAGAAATATGTTGCGCCTTCGATTCTTGATCGGTGATATCTCATGTGTGTTGCCGTTATTTGTATTTTCGAGTGTGTCGGGTTTCGCTCTGTATTGGGTGTTTCGGGTTTCGGTACCCTATCTATAAAGTGTCGGGTTTCGCTACGCTCTACCCGACCTACTAACTACGACGTGTATAACTTGTCGGGTTTCGCTACGCTCTACCCGACCTACGATGTCTATAGAGGGTCAAGTTTCGATGACGCTCTACCCGACCTACGATGTCTATAGAGGGTCAAGTTTCGATGACGCTCTACCCGACCTACGACGTGTATTGGGTGTGTCGGGTTTCGCTATGCTCTACCCGACCTACGACGTCTATAGAGGGTCAAGTACCGGGTGTGTCGGGTTTCGCTACGCTCTACCCGACCTACTTACTGATAAGCCCTACATAAATTTCTTCCAATTTTTGAATAGACACCGCACTGTCAAACTTCTCCTGAATCGTCGCGCGGGCATTCCTACCCAATTCACTCGCAAGATCAGGCTCTGACAGCACCCGATGCAGTGCTGCCGCTAACGCTGCTGGATCCTGTGGTGGAACCCGGATACCGTTCTTTTCATCTTCTATCAGATCTACGACACCCCCCACATCCGAGGCGATGCACGGCATCCCGATTCCCATCGCTTCGATCAATGCGTTCGGTGAACTCTCGTGCAATGACGGGAGCACGAAAACATCTGCCGTTAAAAGCACAGAAAAAACATCTTCACAGAAACCCGGAAACGTCACCCACTCCGAGAGTCCGTGTGCTGCTGTGTGTGATCGGAGTTCCGTTTCCAGTTCACCGTCACCGAGAAACGTGCATCGCCATGCGACATCTTCTCGGTCCAACATATTTAACGCCTCAATCAGATACCGATGCCCCTTTTCAGACGCGAACCGTCCGACGCTTACGATTAATTTCCCTTCGGGACGACACGTGCGTGGCGGTGCCCACGTCTCGGTGGGTAATTCCAATAGATTGGGGATGCTAACAATTTTTTTGTCTGGATACCGCTGATGGAGATGCCGTTGGATTTGCGCCGAGTTCGTCAGCAGGACATTGACGGTATTGTAGATGAGTTTTTCTGTAAGCCAAAGCCGAAACTTTCCGTATCTCGCGTGGTAGTCGCCGCGTTGGGAAGCGATGAACGGAATCTGTCGCCACAGTCCGAATTTACGGGAGAGTCCACAGAGGAAATTGGAATACCATAGCCAACTATGCACGATGTCGGGTTTGATAGCGTTGACGATCCCCCCGAGTGCAAACGCTTTTTCGAGCAACCGTATGCGGCTATCTTTACCGGTGAGCGTTGCGATCTCGCGCACACAGGGGAGTGCTGCGAGGTCCCTGAGGCGTTCGCCTTCGGTACGGCTCAGCACAACGGAGGCTTCATACCGCTCCGGTGGCAACCGATCCAACGTTTTGAGGAGTTGCGATTCGGCACCGTCCTTTGTCATGGAATCAATGACATAAAGTATTTTAATTTTTTAATTTTACCTTGCGGGTCGGTGAGGCGGTTCGGGGCATGAACCTGACTTCACGTAGATCTGAAAAAATACCCAAGCAAAAACCCCTCCGCTACGCTTACGGGCTGACGAAAACCTCTTAACTGAAAACTGAAAACTGATAACCGACAACCATTCCATCACCAATACGTATAGAGAAGGACCTCTCCGACGATAAGTTGCACAACGAGGAGACCTGCGACCCAGTAGAGGTCCGACATCGGGCGCGTCGTAAGGTGTTTCGCGACGGGAATCACGAAAAACGGCACCATGAAAATCCATATCCGCTCAACCTCCATGGTAAATAGCGTCGAGAATGTGAAGTAAAGGAGCGTGATGAGGAAACCGATGACGAACGTGTCCAACGCTTCATCATGACGGAATATCCAAGGGACACGAGTTCCATCGCTCCCCTGTTCAGACGCGTGAGCGTTTTGCCGCCACTCCTTTATCACTACAATGACCTGCCGTAGCCACACGAGCGTTATCGGTAGCCCCACGCCGATGAGGAACGCAAACAGGTTCGCGAAACTCAGGTGGAAATAACGCCCAACGCTCTCATATCCCGTCCCCATACCCAACTCATCTTTCTTGATAGCCGCCCAGAGTGCCTCAATCGGACGGAATCCGGTCAGGATGAAAAGCAACAGATAAAATCCGATAAATCCGGAAGCCGCGGACAGTAAGACCTTCAGATACTGTCTGAACCGCTTTCGCTCCAGTAAAGCGACAACACACAAGAATACACCCACAACAACGGTTGAATACGTCATGAACATTCCAATCGCAAGCGAAATCCCCGTTAACATGCTATAAGGACGGGGTTCATGCCACTTCTGATCCGTTAGGGTTTCTTGATGTCGCGCTTTATAAAACAGGTAAACGCTCAGGATCGGAAAAACGCTGAAGGGACCGTCCATTGACGTGCCAGTGAACATCACAAAGTTGGGGGTGATAAGAAAGAGGAGCAGGGCGTATCGACCCACCTTCTCGCCGTAAAGATGTTCGCCGAGGCGATAGATCGGGACGACTGCGATTGCTGTGAAGAGAATCGAGATCAACGATGCCGATACGAGATTGTAACCGAAGATTTCACTAAAAAACCATAAAAAAATCACACCCCCCGGCGGGTGGGTGCGCGTATGTCCTGAGAGTGTATTGAATAATTCCGGTTTGCTATAATCCCGTAGAAACCTGCCGAGTCCGAGTTCGTCAATTCGCGGCACATCGCCATAATACTCCAACGAAGTCCGCGTATAGGGTTCCAGAAGCGTTAAAACCCGTTCCGTCTCACCCGCCCGTTCCAACTCTCGGTAACCATCAATTTGGGCAACGCTGATATGAATCGCAACGAAGCAGATACCCGCAACGATTAATAACCGACGACTGTCGGCGCCTGAAAGTAGGTATCTCTGACAAAGATACAAAAAACCGATACACACCACGAGAGCAGGCACTATCCACCAACTCAGGTCGAAACTCGGTTCGGCATAAAGCGGCAAAATGTGCGTTTCAAACCGCACTGCCCCCAGATTGATAGACATTTCGCGCATGCTGTAATACAGGAATAGATGGTAAACGACGAAAAATAGCGCGAGTACTCCAATCTGGACAGGAATTTTTTTAATTATTAAGTTTTTTCGCATCGTAATGACCCGTGATTTTTTGACCATCCCCGTGATTTATGTGATGGGTTTCCATGATGAAATCTCTGATAACCATAGTTCAGAGGATTCTCATCCCGCCTCTAACCGTTGTGCGGCCTCTAACAACGCATTTGCCAAAAATTCCGGATTGACCTCGTCTTTCCCGCGGAAGGTGCGTACGCGTTCACCGCGAACCTTCAGAACCGCAAGCTCCTTGCCGCCCAAGTGGATACCGACCTCAGCGTTGCGCGTCTCACCGGGTCCGTTGACTTCACACCCCATCACAGCGACAGGAATTTTGATGCCGTGTTTCTCTAAAAGTTCCTCAGCGACAGCGACAATATTCTCATAGTCGGCGGCAGGGTCGCCACGCCCACAGAACGGGCAGGAAACAACGTCTAACATGTCTTCCGCCATACCCAATGCCCGAAGGAGTTCTTTCGCGGTCAAAACCTCCTCAACCGGATCACCGGTAATCGAGATACGGATGGTGTCCCCGATCCCTTCCAATAACAACGTGCCGATGCCGAGTGTCGATTTGACATGCGAACGTCGAGGCGTTCCGGCTTCCGTTACACCGAGATGCAGCGGATACGGGACTTTCGCCGCAAACTGACGGTTCGCTTCTATCATCCGAAGTGGATCGCTCGACTTCACGGAGATAGCGATGTCCTGGAAATCGTGTTCCTCACAAATCTTGACGTGCCGCATCGCACTCTCTACCAATGCCTCCGCCGTTGGGGAGGGATACTTCTCCAAGAGATCCCGTTCAAGCGACCCCTCGTTGACACCGATACGGATGGGGATATTCGCGGCTTTCGCCGCAGACAACACCTCAGCAATCCGTTGCTCATTACCGATGTTCCCGGGATTGATGCGCACCTTCGCCACGCCAGCGTCTACGGCGGCGAGTGCGTATCGGTAGTTGAAATGGATATCCGAGACGATCGGGACTGAGGCACGCTTCACAAGGGCACCGAGCGCCTTGGCGTCCGGCTCTTCAGGGACAGCAACGCGAACAATCTGTGCACCCGCCTCCGCACACCGTTCCACCTGTGCTAACGTGGCATCAACATCGCGCGTCAAGGTCGTCGTCATCGTCTGGATGGAGACAGGGCTGCCGCCGCCAATCGGGACGTTACCCACCATAATTTTTCGCGTAGGACGCTTGTTACTGATCTGTATTAGTTCTTTCATATTTTTTAATGGCTGACAACTCCTAACGCCTTGATAAATTTTTCGTTTTCCTGTTGTGTGCCGATCGTTACGCGCACCGCATTTGGATAGCCGTAACCCCCAATCGGACGCACAATGATCCCTTCCTTCAGAAGTGCGTCGGCGACATCAGCCCCCGATTGCTCGAGGTGCAACATGATGAAATTCCCTTCGCTTTCGACATAACGGAGTCCCATGTCGTCAAACGTCTCGTAGAGGAGGGCTTTACCGACGGCGTTCTGTCCTCGACTTTTGGTAACGTGGGCGGTATCCTTGAGTGCTGCTCGCGCCGCCGCCTGTCCGACCAAACTGCAATTGAAGGGTTGGCGCACCCGATTCAACGTTTCAATCAACGGAGGTGGCGCGATACCGTATCCGATACGCAGCCCAGCCAGCCCATAAATTTTAGAAAACGTTCGGGTGATGATGAAGTTCCGTCCTTCCAGCACATACGGGAGCGTCTGTGGGTAGTCTGAACGGTCAACGTACTCATAATAGGCTTCGTCAAAAACAACCAGCACATCGTCCGGCACCCGTTCCATAAACGCCGCTGTCTCATCCGCCGTGACCATTGTGCCGGTAGGGTTGTTCGGATTCGCGACGAAGATGACCTTCGTCTTCTCGGTAATCGCTGCTGCCATGGCGGACAGATCGTGCGTATGCGCCACCATCGGCACGACGACCGCTGTCGCACTGCATAACTTCGTCACAAGACTATAGACGACGAATGCCCCGGCTGCATAGATGACCTCATCCCCCGGTGCGAGGTATGCCTCAGCAACGAATTGGAGCACATCGTTCGATCCGTTCCCTAAAATCAGATGCTCGGCAGAAATGCCGAGATATTCCGCGAGATCCGCTTTAAGGTAATAGGCGTTCCCGTCAGGGTAGAGATGCACCTGTGTCGCACTCTCCGAGATCGCCTGCATCGCCAACGGCGAGGGACCGAACGGATTTTCGTTGGATGCCAGTTTGATAATATCGGTCGTAATGCCGAGTTCGCGCCGGACCTCTTCAATCGGCTTACCGCCCTGATACGGCTGAATCGTGTCGATGCTGGGTTTCGGTTTTAGCATAACGTTTCGCTTCTCAATTCCCTTATCTCTATGAGTGCAGGCGCGTCCATCGAACACGCCCGAATACAAATCTATTATACCACACCACCGTCTTTTTTCAAACAGTTTTTTATCAGTTCCGCAGGGTCATTTATGGTAGGTTTTAGAATTACTTGGACATTCAGCACCGGTGTCCCTTCCCAGTAACGGGTGGGAACCCTGGTTAGAAACCGCACCTACCGGATTGGGGTAGAATGTCTGTTTATCTTTCAGGTTTACCATAGTTAATTGACTTGCCGACACAGACCTGATATAATGTTTTACACCTAAAACAACAGGAGAGAAACATGAGGCGATATCGGGGTTACAAACCCCTCCCACAAGAGCGATTTGCGACAAGTGAATACCTCTGACTAACAACCATAACCCTTGATAAAAAAGAAAATTTCGCCATCACAACCGCAAGAATCGGGGTTACAAACCCCTCCCACAAGAGTGATTTGTGCACAAGAGTGATTTGCGACAAGTGAATACCTCTGACTGACAACCATAACCCTTGACAAAAAAGAAAATTTCGTTAAAATAAGGAAAATTGTTATTTTACTTCACCATTTGCGCATGCACAGCATACGAAAGGAAAACTCATGGCACAAACACCTCCAGAATCCGCAGTCATCCTCTTTGATGGCACAGACCTCAGCAATTGGACGAGCTTAGACGGCAGCGACCCCAGTTGGCAAGTCGAAGGCGACGCAATGCTCGTCGTCCCACGCACCGGCGATGTCATTAGCAAGGAAACCTTCACGGATCACTTCGTTCACGTCGAATTCAGATGCCCCGATATGCCGGAAGCGACCGGACAGGCAAAAGGCAACAGTGGGGTCTTTCTCCAAGGCAGATACGAAGTCCAAGTCTTGGATTCCTACGGCATTGACGTTCCTGGCATGGGTGATTGCGGGGCAATTTACAACCAGTTCGCACCCCTTGTCAACGCTTGCAAACCACCGCTTGAGTGGCAGACCTACGATATTATCTTCCGAGCACCCCGTTTCGACGATGCCGGAGAAATGACTGAGGGTCCACGCATAACCGTCATTCAGAACGGCTTGGTGATTATCAACAACGCCCAACTCGCTGGCGCGACTGTCGGAAGTATCGATTCAGAAGCCGCCACACCCGGTCCACTCAAACTGCAGGACCACGGCAACGACGTTCGCTACCGAAACATCTGGGCAGTCCCACTCCCACTTGAGGGTTCAGACCAATATTAAGAGGAATTTTATGTCAAATCAAGATCTTCCCACAATTCCAAGGCGACGGCTCGGAAGAACGGAACTCAGCATTCCCGTTATTCCGTTCGGCACACAAGGATTTGGAAATAACTTCGGTTTCGTCTCAGATGAAGAGGCTGTGGCTCTCGTTAAACACTCCGTATCCATCGGTGTGAACCACTTCGACTGTGCACGCTGTTATGGGGACTCAATGCGGAAATTCGGTCTGGCGTTGAAGGAGATCCCGCGTGAGGACGTCATCATCACCGGACGGCTCTGTTGCCATTCCGCCGCGAAGTGGGGTGGCTATGGAGAAGGGAGACCCGATTATTCCGCCGAACGCGCAATCGCCGACCTCGAAGACCAACTCGAACTCCTCGGCGTAGACTACTTCGACGGTATGCTTATCCACGACCCCGGCGAGATCGATCCCACGTTGGAAAAGGGCGGCACGCTTGACGGGTTGCTCCAATGTAAGGCACGTGGACTCGTTCGCTTCCTCGGCTACGGGATGCGTCCGCACGATTTCCATCTCAAGGCGATGGCGACAGGCGACGTTGATCTCATTCTCTGCTTCAACGATTACAATCTCGTCCGGCAGAACGCCGCTGACGATATCCTCCCTTACGCCGCTGAACACGACATCGGGGTCATGAACGGCTGGTCGATCCTGCGGGGTATCCTCACGGGTGTCGATCTTGACGCTGAGATTGAAAGGGGACGTTGGAAAAAAGAGGGTGATGTTGCAGCAGCATACCCAATTTGGGAATGGTGCGTTGAAGAAGGCATAAGTTTACTTCAACTTGCCCTCCAGTTCTGCCTGAAAGAAGAGCGGATTCAGGGCAACAACATCGGGAGTCTGAACGTCGAGCAGCTGGAAGCGAACGTCATAGCCGCCAGCACGCCGCTCCCCGATGAGGTTTGGGAGAAATACGAAGCACGTTTCGGATCAAACAATTAGAGGTTATCCTTAATCAAAAACGGTAGGTGCGGTTTTTAACCGCACCGGACCCCGCACTAAAATAGGCCTTCCGAAATTAGCATTTAAGTTCGTAGTAGTGCGATTCATCGCACGTTTTGACGCGCATTGTCCCGCAAGTCCACACGCGACTTGTGCCATTGCCCTACTACAAACAAATAATTACGTTCCGCCCTCAATCAACTTCTCCAAAAACTTATGCGTCACACGCGGAAGCGGATAATCTCGGAGTGCCGCAATCTCGACCCATTTCGCATCCCGTGGACCCTTCAGAACCACCTCACCCGCTTGATACTCACACTGAAATACATCCACAACGACCTTGAAATGCGTGTAGGCATGCCTAACCTGTGTGAGATACCGCACGTCGGTGACAGAGAGGTTGACGACATCAGCGATATGTCGGACGCACGCCGCCTCGGCGGTCTCACCCTCGGCAAGTTGTCCACCCGGAAACTCCCAAAGACCTCCGAGCAAACCGTCCAATTGCCGTTGCGTGAGCAGCACCCTCTCATCCCTATAGACAACCCCGACAGCGAGATGGTGTTCTGGGATAGGTTTCGTCTCGCGCCGATATGGAAACTCGTCCTGCTGCGCCGTCTGGAACGCCTCACAAAACGAATTCACAGGACAAACGAGACAGGTCGGGGATTGCGGACGACACACAGTCGCCCCTAACTCCATCATCGCCTGATTGAAAAATCCCGGGGCATTCGGATCCAACAGTTCATCGGCTTGCTGCTGAAACACCTTCGCTGACTTTGCGTCATTAATCGGTGCTTCCATCAGAAACAGGCGTGCCAATACACGTTTGATGTTTCCGTCCACAGCGGCATAAGGGGCATTAAAAGCGATACTCTGCACCGCCGCTGCACTATAATCCCCGACACCCGGCAACTTCCGAAAACTCGCATAATCCACGGGTATCTTCCCGTCCAGTTCGTTCACAACGACCTGCGCGGCTTTGTGGAGGTTCCGCGCCCTCGCATAATACCCCAGACCTTCCCAGACCTTTAGGACATCCTGTAGGGGTGCGGCTGCCAAGTGCTGCACATCTGGGAATCGTGCGATGAATCGTTCATAGTATGCTACGACCTTCTTGACCTGCGTCTGTTGGAGCATCACCTCAGACACCCAAATCCGGTAAGGGTCATCCGTGCGTCGCCACGGCATATCGCGTTGATAAGCCTTGAACCATGCCAATAACGCGTCTCGAAAATCTTGGTAGTGTTTGTGTAAAGGTTTTATGTGCATATTCGTCTGAATCGCGGATTGTCGCGGATTATGCGGATTTCGCGGATTTTGAGTATTCTATGTCTTTTGCGTTTTTGGTAAAAAAACAACCCAAATAACCGGTGCGGTTGGGAAACCGCACCTACCGGGCCTGGGGGAACATCAAATTACCCAAATATTTTATTAAACTTCATAGAGGGTGCATGGGTTATATTACATATCCACCGCAATCCGAAAACCAACGCTATGAATCCCGCGGATCGGCTCATACGCTGCACGGTTCGCGCACCGCGCAGCGAACTCCCCGCGTGCAATCCACGCTCCCCCGCGAATCACCTTTCGCCGTCCCTCACTGGCGCCCAACGGATTCTCCGCTGGCGAGTACTTGTACGTCTCCATGTGGAACCAATCGAAACACCAATCGTAGGCGTTGCCTGCCATATCGTAGCACCCGTAAGGACTCACGCCCGATGGATAACTCCCAACCGGCATCAGTCGCTTATTCCCGGATTCCGATGTATTCGCTCGACTCGTATCCCACATATCGCCCCAGGGATACTCCCGAGCATCCGTGCCACGTGCTGCCTTCTCCCATTCCGCTTCCGACGGCAAACGATATGCCATACCTTCACGTTCACTCAGCCATTCCAAAAAACCTGTCACATCGTGCCAACTCACACCGACGACAGGAAACTCAGGGGCATTGAGATGCGCATCGTTATGGAACAGCGGTTGCGGGTATTCTGTCTCCTCGACGAACTGCGCGTATTGTGCATTCGTGACCTGATACGTGCCGATGGCGTAAGCATCCAGCAGAACATTCCGTTGTGGTTCCTCTGGATCCGTCTTCCGCCATTCCGTCGGAATCGTTCCCATCGTGAACGCACCAGCAGAGATATGGATTAATGGATAATCAAGTGTTTTAATGTACATGGTAGGCGTGAAAACTCTCTGAAATAAAAAAGTATCCGAAACGTTGATTTCCAGTATAACATATCTTTACATCTTTCGCAATCTCTCGACTCATCGAAGGTTTCCGAAAACGCAATAGACCTATGCGAATGTAAGTTTCCATTGCATTTTGAGAGTGAAGAAAGTATAATAGGTAACCAATGGATATGTTTACTTTTCAGAGGGATGGCATACCAATGCGGGAAATACGTTTGGTGTCCCGTATATCAACAACAATAATAGGAGAAAACGATGCGTAAAGAAGTTTCTACGACGGAATTGCGAGGGAAACTTGGTAAATTGCTTGATGGCGTCCACCGCGACGGAGATCGGCTGATTGTCAAACGTGCGAACAAACCACTTGCTGCCATCGTTTCAATTGAAACCTATGAGAAGATGCTTCAACACCGAGAGAAAAGCTTTTCAGTATTAGATAGAATATGGGAAAAAGTGCCAGTAATGAGCGAAGAAGAAACACAGGCAGATATTGAACAAGCAATCACTGAGGGACGAGCGGAGATAGCCCGAAAAAGAAGTTAGTTGGCTCCCTGATGCGTGTAGTACTGGACACAAACCAGCATATTAGTGCAATTATTCGTCCCGATGGACACCCCGCTCAAATCGTACAGCTTTGGCGTATAGGTCTAATTGAACTGGCAATATCTCCTGATATATTAGAAGAGTTTGAGGCAGTTGTGCATCGCCCACGCATTCAACAAAAATATAACCTATCAGATGCCGATATCAATGAATATTTGGAGGTGCTCAGAACAACTACAGTTTTGGTACCTGGAACAGTGATCGTTGATGCTGTACCCGATGATCCGGATGATAACATCATCATTGCTTGTGCGATAGAGGCAGAAGCTGATTTCATTGTCAGTGGTGACCAACATTTACTTTCGCTTGGTTCATATCACGGGATTTCAATTGTCAAAGCCATCGATTTTCTGAGCGGTGCCATAAAATGAAGGTAACGCGAAAATGACGAGAGAAGAGATTATTGAGAAATTCCAAGACTTAAACGTTTGGAAAAGAGGCGGTCAAAGAGCAGCACACAAGCCGTTACTGGTCCTGTATGCCATTGGAAAATTGCTGAAGGGTGAAGATAGATACATTTCATTTGCAAATATAGAGAATAATCTTCGGAACTTACTGAGAGAGTTTGGACCGTGGCGCAAAAATTATCAGCCTCAGCATCCGTTTTGGCGGCTGCAAAACGACGAAATCTGGGAGATACGGAATGCCGACCGAATTCGACAAACCTCCAGTGGAGATGCATACGTAACCGATCTGCGGCATCATGGAGTCGGTAGTTTCTCAAAAGCAATCGCAAATCAACTTCAAAACGATTCAAGACTCGCCTTTGAAATCATCTACAATTTGCTGGATAATCACTTTCCGCTCACACGCCACAGCGAAATTTTACAAGCCGTTAACATTCAATCCCCATTCCAAGTTTTTGAAACGAAAAGACGTTCCCTCAATTTCCGAGAAAATATCTTAAGAGCTTACGAGCGCAAATGTGCGGTATGCGGTTTTGATGTGAAATTGGGCAATACGCCTATTGCATTAGAAGCAGCACATATCAAATGGAAATCGCATGGTGGTCCCAATGAGACGGTAAATGGATTGGCTCTCTGTGTCTTACACCACGAACTTTTTGACCGCGGTGCTTTTACACTGTCCAAACAACGACACATCCTGGTATCAGATGACGCACACGGAACAAAAGGCTTTAAGGAATGGCTGCAAAGGTATCACGGTAAAACGATGCTTCTTCCACAAAGACAATCGTATTACCCAGAAGCACAATTCATTGGTTGGCATGTTAGAGAAGTGTTTCAAGGAAATTACCGGGAACTTTTAATTCGCTAAATCCAAGAAGAAAAAACTTGACATTTAATACGGATCTGTGCTAAAATTCAACAAATGAACCTGACATTAGAAACAAAAACCTATATATTTTTGCAACTTTGCCCTCTATCAGTAAAATAGATGAAAAATCAAGACCTGAATATTACAGCCAGAACAGCACGAATACTTGATAGTATCGTTCTTCCAGAATCCCTCTGGATACCTGATTTAACAAGTCTGGCCCCCCCCATTCACAAACGATAAGTATTTAGTCTCACCAAACACTCACAGATTCGGTCAATATTCCGTTTCCGCGCCCGCGCGTCCTCTCATCCGATGGCATCCAACGCGGGCTATTTTTGTTGTCCTCCTTCCTGTTGTTACTCTCATTCTTTCCTCGCCCCTGTTGTTTGCACCACGGGTTGCTACATTTGGGAGGGACGCAATTTGAGTAACGCGCACACGATCTCTCCACAAGGTATCACCCCATCCTTCTCGGGTCATCAGACGTTCCCGTTTCGCTATACATGGCTGAAGAAAGGTGTTGATGCAGTTATAGCCGACCCAACCGTCTTTTCATCGGAAAACGCCTCTGTTACTCTGGGTGTTGGAAAAAATATGGTAAGTTCCATTCGACATTGGTGTCGGGTCTCTGGACTCGTTGAAGAGAAGATCGATCAGCGCACTGAACTTGACACGACTGACCTCGGCAAAACTATTTTTGGCAATAACAATACAGAAGGGCTTGACCCCTACCTTGAAGACCCGGCGACCTTATGGTTAATTCACTATCAGATCGCAACGAACATGAACCAAGCAACCTCTTGGTATTGGGCATTTAACGTCTTAAGGGGCAATCAATTCACACCACCTCTATTCATAAGAGATGTGCATAAGTGGGCACAACAGCAACACTCCATGCGTCCTGTTTCTGAAAACACGCTTCGACGAGATGTCAACTGCTTTATCCGAACCTACTGCCAATCCCGTCATAGCGATACCCTCATTGAGGAAACCTTTGACTGTCCGCTCGTTGAACTCAACTTAATTGCTGAATTGCCAGACGACAGTGGATACGAATTCCAACGCGGCGACAAAGAGACACTCCCAATTGAAATCGTTGCGTGGGCGTTAGTTACGTTCTGGGAAAACCACTTCTCTCTACAAGGATCGCTGTCCTTCACACATTTAATGTACGCCCCATTAAGTCCTGGACGGATTTTTCGGTTAGACGAAGACACAATGATGACCCATCTTGAAAAACTTGAACACCTCACGAACGGAGCATTGCAATACGACGAAACGGCAGGTTTAAAAGAGGTTCACCGACATGAAGATTTAGACCCGATGGCACTCTTAAAGAGGTATTATGAATAACGTCCGCTTGTCCGATCTTTTTCATATCACAAAACGTTTTCAACGTTCTGTCCATCTGGCGCGCGATTTCTATACCGAAAACGCCTTAGATGGATACGTCGTGACTGTTAAAGCTCGGGAGACCCTCACCCGTCTTGTTTCAGCACAGGAAAACACCGCCACCGCGAAAGCATGGTCACTCACGGGTCCCTACGGATCGGGAAAATCAGCGTTCGCGCTCTTCGCCGCAAAACTCCTCGGCAACACTGACACCGCAGCAACAAAACACGCTCTGGAATTACTCAAACACAGTGACATCACACTATACGAACGCTTCATGAACATAAATGGAAACAGCGAAAAAACGTCAGTCGGTTTCTGTCCAGTGCTTATCTCTGGCGAACGTGCGTCGATTACACGCGCACTCCTGAAAGGATTAGAAGACGGACTTCAAACCGTCAGTATAACCCCAAGACACTCGCTACGCAGAGATATCCAAGCACTCTTGAAAACAGAGGAAAACGGCAATCCGCTGTCGGCAACTGAAATCACAGCACTTTTTGAATCCGCAACAGACACCATTAAAAAGAGGGGTGGACACGGGTTGTTACTCGTGATTGACGAACTTGGTAAGTTCCTTGAACACGCAGCGCAACACCCCGCGCAAGGCGATGTATTCGTCCTACAAACCCTTGCCGAATTTGCGACACGCAGCGATCAAACCCCGCTCTTCCTCATCACGATCCTTCATCAGGCTTTTGAACAATACGCGAACAAAACCGCAAAATCACAACGCGAGGAGTGGGCAAAAATCCAAGGACGCTTTGAAGATATTGCCTTCGTAGAACCCGCCGATCAGGTCCTCCGCCTGATTGGATCCGCCATCCAGAGGACACCAGAAACGCAACACGGAAATTTTTCACTTTTCATTAATTCCGACCTCAAACCGCCCCAACTCACCGATGACAAGTTTAATGAACTCCTGCGAAACTGTCTGCCACTGCATCCAACGGTAGCCCTTATCATAGGTTCAATTTTCCGAAGGTTCGCACAGAATGAACGCTCCCTTTTTGCTTTCCTGAACTCCAGCGAACCTTATGGACTGCAAGACTTCCTTTCAAACCGGGGTTACAATGGAAATGCCCTCCCGATGTTGTCTATCGCAGACCTCTACGACTATCTCAACACGACGATAGGGAATCGCCTATCCGCCTCACGCGAGGGTGATAAGTGGGTGGAAATCGAGATGGCTATGAATCGGTTGGCAGACCCATCACCAACCCTCGTTAAACTCATCAAGACTATCGGATTGCTCAGTATTGTCGGAGAGGTCAGCACCAACCTAAAAGCCTCAAAGGAGATGCTCCGTTATGCCTTAGTGGATCACACCAAAGGGTCCACGAAGGAATTTGAGACAGCACTGGAGACACTGGAAAGACGTTCAATTGTTACCTATCGTCGCTATAACGATGTTTACGCCCTCTGGGGCGGGAGCGACATTGATATCGAAGCGATGCGCCACCAAGCGGAAGGGCACCTCGATCCAAACGAAAGACTCATGACGTATCTTTCAAAACTCAGTCCGCCGCGTCCGCTCATTGCCCGTCGGCACCTGTTCGAGAAAGGCACACTCCGCTATTTTACCGTTCGGTACACGGATATTGAGAATTTCGACACCGCCCTGGTAGCACCGCTCGACGATGCCGATGGACTTGTTCTCTATACACTCCCAGCGAGTGAACATGAGGTTCACCAGTTCGTCAAAAAAGTAAGTCGAGAAGACCTCGCTGACCGTCCAGAGGTTCTGATCGCAATCCCAAGCACCACGCGTTTCCTGCGCGATGCAGTTACGGAACTCGCCTGTTTACAATGGATATGGGACAACACGCCGGAATTAGACGGTGACCCCGTCGCGAGACGCGAACTCTCAATCCGATGGATAGAAGCCGAACGAGACGTGTCCGATCAACTCACAACGATTTTCGCCGGCGACAATGAGGCACCTTGCAGATGGTTTCACAAAGGACAACAAATCACGATTAAGTCTCAGCGTGCAAGAAATGAACGCTTGTCAAAAATCTGTGATGAGGTCTACCACAAAACCCCTTTTATTCGGAACGAACTCATCAATCGACGGAAAATCTCCGGTGCTGTAACAACGGCGCGGAAAAAATTAATTCAGGCAATGCTTGAAAACGGAGACCAAGAAAATCTCGGTATCATCGGCTATCCGGCTGAAATGAGCATTTACCGATCGCTCATACAGGAGACAGGAATGCACCGCGAGGTCTCAGGGGTGTGGGGATTCCACCCACCCAAACCGGACGATACAAACAGAATAGCACACACATGGGACACCATTGAAGCATTTCTTGAGGCATGCGAAGATACGCGACAACCTATTGTAAAACTCTATGAAAATCTCATGGCACCACCCCTCGGCGTGCGGAGCGGTCCGCTTCCTATTCTTCTGTGTGCCGCAATGCAGCATTACAAAACAGAAATCGCGCTCTATGAAAACGGTTCCTTTATCGCAAACTGGTCGATGCCGGTCTTTGAAAGATTCCTTAAAGCCCCGCAACAATTTGAACTGAAACGGTTTCGGATGACGGGAATCCGCGCTGAACTGTTTTCACAGTTTTCAGAAGTGTTCAATCAATCGACAGAAACCCAAAAGTCAGATTTGTTGACAGTCGTCACGCCGCTTATGCGCGTGATTGCCCAACTCCCGAAATACACTTTGACAACACAAGAATTGAGTGGTACTGCGAAAAATCTCCGTAAAGTTGTGCTGAATGCGCGTGAACCTGACGAACTCCTCTTTAAACAATTGCCGGAAGCCTTTGGATATCCTACCTTTCAAGAGGAGATGACAACAGAGGCAAAAGCAATTTCGGGATTCTTCAGAACACTCCGAGATGCGTTGTCCGAGTTAGAGCAGGCGTATGATATCCTACTGAACTCCGTTGAACAACTGCTTGCAGAGGCGTTCGGTTTAACACCGACGTCGGAAAAACTCCGAGCGGAACTGGTCAAAAGAGCCGAACCTTTGTTAGCGGTAACGATTGAAACGGATCTCAAAGGATTCTTAATCCAGGTCTGCAGTGGTGGACACGATTTCAGTAGTTGGCTTGAGGCAATCGCGACCTACCTCGCCAAAAAACCACCTTCAGCGTGGATAGAGACAGATAAAGCCCAATTTGAGATTAATCTCTCTCAAATCGCACGAAAGTTTCGGCACTTTGAAGCGGTGTCCTATGAAAAAGGGAAGCACATAGTTGATGAACAAACCGCTGCTATAGAACACGAGATCAAAAAAGCCTTCAATAAATTCGACGTAGACAATAACCCGGAACTTCATATCGCAATTTTGGCGCGAATTTCACAAAGATGGATACAACAACTCGATGAATAGAGGGAAAAAACATGGAACAAAAAGTCCGTCATCTGCTCGGTCTCTCCGGTGGTAAAGACAGTTCTGCGCTCGCCGTTTACATGCGGGATAGGGTGCCAGAGATGGAATACTTCTTCTCTGATACCGGCAAGGAATTGCCAGAGACTTACGCGTTTTTGGATCGATTAGAGGTATTCCTCGGCAAACCGATTGCGCGTCTCAACATGGAGCGTGATGCCAGCGAGAATCGCGATTTCGATCATTGGTTGACGCTCTACGGAGGCTTGTTGCCCTCGTCTCAAGTGCGTTGGTGCACTGTTAACCTTAAGATAAGACCTTTTGAGGAATACGTCGGCGAAGACAAGGCGTATAACTACGTCGCCATCCGTGCCGATGAAGATCGCGTCGGCTATAAACCGCTGAAAACCGCTGCCCTCCGTAACATCGAGCCTAAGTATCCATTCAAAGAGGACGGCATCACCAAAGAGGATGTCTACCGGATTCTGGAGGAAAGCGGACTTGGATTGCCTGACTATTATAAGTGGCGGACGCGTTCGGGGTGTTATTTCTGCTTCTTCCAGCGCAAATCCGAGTGGGTGGGACTCTTAGAGGAGCATCCAGACCTCTTTGAACTCGCCAAAGGTTACGAGAAATTCAATCCAGAAACGGGTGAGCGCTTCACATGGAGTCAAGGCGAAAGTTTAGAAGAATTGTCAGATCCAGAACGGATAGCAGAAATCAAGGCAAATACTGAAAAGGCAATAGAAGCTAAGAAGAAAGCAATCGCCGATCAGAAAATGACCAAACCGAATCAAACCCTGATGCAAATCCTCACCCCAGCTGAAATCCTCACTGAGGTGCTTGACGATGAGGATGACGAGGAACCGTGTTTGATTTGTCATAAGTGATATTGCTTAATTGATACATTATGTTTTTTAATCACCAAGTTAAAATGGTTCGCTATAAACAAATCGCAACAAGACGAGATTGTTTCAACGTACTTTCTGATGATATTACAGCTGTTTATGCTTGGTTTCGAGATCTGGCTTTGTCAGAAGCAGCCCTTGCCTCAGAAGAAAAGTTCGTCGACACGATCACACAATGGCTGGAAGATCCTTTACCTTTGTCGGAAAATCAAGAGGCTGATATATCTCTTTTTTATAAACTTGGTGTAACTATTAAGTCCGAAAAACTTCGAGAAAAAAAAGACATAAGCTTAAGACAATACGCAGAAGAAGAAAATATCAGGCAGAAAATAGGGCAGATCCTTGAGGTAGCGACATTCTTGCAACCTCCATTATACGTTGGAAAAGCAAGCAATAGGTTAGCATCTCGAATCTGGGAACATGTAAATCGAGACACTGATCTATGGAATCGTTTAGAGAAAGCCGGTCTGTCTCTTCAAGATTGTCTGTTAGTTTACATACCAATATCAAATTCTAATGAAGCAGAGATAGATTCAACACCTTTAGTACAAGTTGTTGAAGATATTATTACAAAATTGTCCAGACCAGGATTTGTGCGCCGTTCTGGTTAAATCAAAAATCAGGAGAAAATTATGTCAAAAAGACCTCTCGACACCTTTATAATAAAAGAGCAAAACAAATACACGGATGATTTAATTTTTCTTCCCGGTGAATTCACGCTCTCAGATACGGAATCAGTTCCTTATTTTGCCGCTGTTATGCCGCTCCAAGACTTAGTTCAGCAAATTAAACTTGTTGAGGACATTCCTGAAGAAGCTCTGCTTGATTGGTCCTTAGAGGAATTATTCCAACGAGATATAAGCTGGGATAGAGTTAAATCAGACCTGGTTGATAGATATCTGAAGGTTCGGAACAAGCTTAGTTTTTTTAACTCATTGACAATTGCCTTATTACCTCAAAATGGCTTTACCATTGAAGAATCCTATGGAGAACCAGAATCTACACCTTCTAATAGAGAAGGGAATTGGAAAAAGATGGATGTTGGCAATATTTGTGTCGAGTCCCTAACTGGTGCTAATATAGGAATCATCCGATGGCACAAAGAAAGAATCTTTCCCGTAGCAATTGATGGACAACATCGGTTAGCTGCTCTGAAGGCATACTACGAAGAAAAAAAAGAAACTTTAATACCGGGTTCTTCCGAATTGGATACCAAAATTTCACTTATCCTTTTGATTCTGGATGAACGAGTTGGTTTTAAAAGAAAGTCTCATAAATCCATTATCGGGACCCTCCGAGAAATTTTCATAGATCTCAACAAAAATGCCAGAAATGTGCCAAGATCTAGGTTAATTCTTCTTGAAGATCAAAACATTCAATCTCTATGTGTTCGTACTTTGCTTCCCGAAAAAGCCAAGCACTCTTCTTTAGATGTGCTCCCACTACCCATAGTTACATGGAGAAACGCCGAAACCAAGTTCGATACAGGTTATAGTATTACCACTGTTGTGAATCTTGATGAAATTGTCAGCTATTGCTTGAATCGCGCCTCACTTGAAAGAATTGATCCATTAGATGAGAGACAGATTAAACAATATATTGATAAGATTACGGCAAAATTAGAATTGGAACAGGAAACAAGGCAAAGCATTACAAACCGCCTCCAATGGTGTATTGATAGAGCAGAACCTTTCAGTTTCGAGAAAGAACACATAGATGCCTTCCAAGATGCCTTCCGCGGACAATGGGCATCACATATCATTCGTGTATTCAGGGAGTTTTCACCTTATAAGAAATACCTATTAAAGGCAGAAGAAATTGGGGCAATTGATAAAATGGTAGCTGATTATTTGTTGCTGCCAGAGGAAAAACGCGATAAGTTCGAGGAAAGGAAGAAAGCAGACAACAAAGACTTCAATCCACGCCTTGAAGTTAAGGATCCCTTAGACGAACTCGAAAATTTGAAAACGAATGAGTGGGCTTTTCAGGTTGTATTTCAAAAGGCACTTTTCATCAATCTCTTCGAACTTGAACCGCAAAAGGAATCCTTGTTCGGCCTTAGCTTTACCAACAAAAAGGACTTTCTAACTTGGTGGATCAACCAAGTGAATGCTCTGCATCAACAAGGCGTTTTTAGTCTCCATTGGAAAGCAGAAAAGGGAACTGCCGATTTATGGCTAGGGATTGCCAACAATCCAGGATCAGGATCAATCCAACATTCTCAAGCGGCTGCCAACCGAATAAGTTCGTTTATGACAATTTGTATGTATTTTAAGCAAATTGACACACAACAAAAAATAAACGAATTTGTGGATGGCCTGATTGATGAAAGGGATGGGATACCTAGGATAGTGCAAAATGCCTTTAAAACGATTAGAAATGGACTAGAATCTCTTATTAAGGCAAAAGCGAATTTTGATGTAACAGAAGAGCCTGAAAAACTAGAGAAACAGGTTAAGCAAGAATTGATCAAAAGGATTAAAGCAATTCAAGAGTAATTACACATGAAAATCTGCGTTCACCAGCACTTTATCCAGCTTCAAATTGAAGGTAAACCTGGTTTATAGGAGCGCAATTCACTGCAAATCGGGATGTGAGGCAAATCTCACGACTACAAATCAGCCCTATCTGGATAGTTCGTTAGTCGTCATAAAATCTATACCTATTCAGCAAATATATTAACCCAAGTCACCACTTACAAGATTTTAGCATGCAACATCACTTTCATTTAAGGACATTCATGAGCCGCGGCGAGGCTTTGTAGCATAAACTTTCAATTTGCACACGGATATGCACAATCTAACAGATTATGCTACAGGTGGCAACTTAGATTATATAAGCGAGATCCACATAAATCACTAACTACGATCCATGATCAGGAGATTTCTACATGCAACAAATCTCGGATATTTTCATAGCAGAAGCTGATAACTTTGAGAACACAATAAATAGCCACGGTGGAAATGTCGGTTTTCGCGTTCCTGAATATCAACGGACCTATGATTGGAATAAAGAAAATATAAAACGACTCCTAGAGGATTGTTTAAATGGATTCTATTATCTGTCCAACCCTAAGAACGAAGAATCATATACCTTCCTCGGGACATTAATTCTTGTTTCGGAGAAATCTGAACCTTCGTTTGATGGAACTTCACTTTCTGTGGTTGATGGACAACAGAGATTAACAACATTAATCCTGATCTGCTGTGCCTTAATTGAAGAATTGTTCCTTCGAGAGGAGGACATTCACCATCTTCAAAAACCTACGATTAGTTGGATAAAAAGGGAGATTGAGTTTATTCACGAAAGGCTATTTGACTGTGTTAGAGGACAACTCAGCAAGCGTGGTCAAATGGCTGGTTTCCCTCGTGTAGTCCGTCTTTCAGAGGATAATCGTGGATTTAGTCGTTCCGAGGCAGAGTATCGTTCTGTAAGTGCCCAGTTCTTGATGAATTTTGCTGAGCACTATTCACAAAGCAATTCTGTTTTTATTTTTAGGGAAGAAAAAAATAATGCCGAAGAAGGACGATTTTTTCAAAACTATAAATACATACAAGAACAAGTTGAACTAGGCATATATAAAAGTGATGATGCTCCAGATGCTGAACGCCAAGGTGACTTAGAGCATAATCAGGTTGGCCATGAAGATTTTCAGAAAGCAGGATTGCGTAATCTGTTTGAAAAACTCGATACATTGCCTGACGAACGGGAGAAAAATCGCGCAATTAGTGACGTCGCCAACAATTCTAATTCAAGCGGTCTTATCCGAATCATACTATTTTCTCACTATGTGTTGAAATCTATTATTCTAACGCGGGTTGAGACGAACGATGAAGATGCCGCCTTTGATATTTTTGATTCTCTTAATACGACCGGTGAGCCACTTACAGCTATTGAGACCTTTAAATCCCGTGCAATGAGTTTTGAACGTGCAAACAAAAATCTAAACTTTAGCGGAACTGAGAGTGCCAGACATTTTGAAAGACTTGAAGAAAATTTAAACGACATTTATCCTGAAACCAGCAAACGACAAAAAGAAACAAAAGATTTACTTGTCACATTCGCTTTATATTTTGATGGTCATAAGTTGCCTTTGAGCCTTGCTTCTCAACGCACTTATTTACGATCAAGATTTGACAAAGCAGCGAATTCAACCCTTAAACGTCAAATGGTTCAAGGGTTGGCGGATATTGCTGAATTTCGACAAACTTATTGGAACCGCGATTCCATCCGAACCCTTGACAGCATTCATCATAATACGAGTGATTGGCTAAAACTATGTTGCACGTTCATATCTGAAATGAAAACAAGTTTGGCACTTCCAATAATGGCAAGATATTGGAGACAATACAAGCAAGATAAAACCGAAGATACTTTTGCTGACGCTGTGAAAGCACTAACCGCTTTTCTCGTTTTAAGACGCTCAGTAACGGGGACCACTGGTGGAATTGATACCGACTTTAAACAGATGATGGTAAAACTTTGCACCGGTTTAGATGATTCAAATCCGCTTCCCAGTTTGGATGAACTTAAGGAAACGTTGAGAGGATATTTAGCGGCTAAACGCATCGGAGTAGAGAACAAAGAAACTTGGGTTTCTAAATCGTGTGAAGTGGCTTTAGCCAATCGCGCGCGACCTTTGTGTAGGTTTTTACTCTTTGCTGCCTCTGATAATGCCATGACGGATCAAAAAAATCCGGGACTTCTTACACGTGAGAAAGTAATACATAGTGATCAATTAGCCTTTCTTAACTTTAGTAAGTGGCAAGATGGTAAATATGCAACCGTTGAGCACGTCGCGCCAGATTCAAACTCCGCTGGCGGCTGGGACGAGGAAATCTATAGGCGGCCACATACCCGTCATACGATAGGAAACATTATCCTGCTTCCACAGAAGGAAAATTCAAGCGTTGGTAACGCGTCTTGGGCTAAGAAAAAGTTATTTTACCGTGCGTTAGTCGCAAAAACGGAGGTAGACAGAAACGAACAATTTGAACAAGCCAAGAAGGAGGGATTAAGCTTTAAGAAGCAGACCACAAGTTTACTTAAAGAACAAGGAAGGCTTGATATGCTAGATCCTATTGCTGAAGTGCCTGAGTGGACAGAATCAATTATTCAAAAACGGTCGAAAAATATTCTCGAACTTGCTTGGGATGTAGTAGCACCTTGGCTCGGTTACTAAAGTGTCCAGAAAAATTGACAACCAGATCCAAAAAGTGGCTCCAATCCTATCAATCCGAAAATCCTGATTCAGACAATCCTAAAATTCTCCTCGCAATCTCGGGCAACTGCGCGTATAATGGGGTATTGTTTCTTACCCTAACAACGCACGGAGAACATAGATGTCCGACCTGAACATCAAGCCTACGCATAAACCTATCAAAACCTATTACGCCGAACTGGAAAATACGCCCAACTCGGTGAGGAAAACGAAGGCACCGTCCGGTCCGCCTTCCAAAATCTGCTTCAACACTATTGCCACCAATCCGACTTTACTCTGCTCTGTGAGAAGACGCGTTCCCTCCGCTCTGATAACAAAGGTTCAGAACAAATCGCTTTGAACAGACGCATCCGACCGGACGGTGAAGTCGTTGATGCCTTTCGACTGTCACACGGCTATTGGGAAGCCAAAGATACACATGACGATCTCTACATGGTATGGGGCAGTCTCCGAATTCAGAGAGACGGTGCCGGAACTCGGCGAAAAGTTGACGGCACCCAATTTTGATCATTGTCCGCGCTGTGAGATGGGGCCCTGTAAAAAAAACGCAGTCGGTCCCACGGCACAACCTAACAGGTTATGCTACAAAAGAGCCGTATGCGAAAGTTTTATAATTCTAAGGTCCACCGGACAAATAAAATTTGACAGCCAAGGCGTGTCGTGCTATACTGTATAATACGGTCAGTTTCAGAACAGGATAGCGTAGAATTCATAGTCTGATGATACTTGTATGGACAAATTATATAGAATACAGAGCAAGGTTGCGCGGATTTGACCTTGTTAAAATTGAGAGTATCGTTAGATATTCGACAGAACGCTACATGGATGCTGATACAGGACGGCGGGTTGCTATAGGACATCACGACAATCAACTCGTTGTGGTCCCTTATGAGGTGCATCAAGATTCTATCACTCCAATAACGATTCACGCCACAACTCGTCAACAGATCCGATTCCGACTTAAGACAGGAAGGTACACCCTTGAATAAAACAAAGATGACCTATTTTGAGAAAGAGGATATATTGCATCTGGCGATTTCTGAGGAGCCAGAAAGTGATAGTTTGGAACTCAGTCCCAATATCACCGCCGAATTAAACAGCGACGGTGAACTTATCGGTATTGAAATTCTAAATGCCAGTATCTTCATTCGGGATTCGATTTTAGAATCCGCTCACGCAAAAATGCTATCACTCACCAAAATCCAGTCCACCTAATAGAATATGGCACTCTTTAACAGATATAACGTGAATTCGACTTAAGTCCTCTCGTTAGTGAGATTGCCTACACGCCCAGTTTTACTCTCAAAAAACCCATATCATTCGAGATTCAGACGGTTTCACAATTCAAACACTCCTGCCAAAAAACTGAATATTTTCCTTGACTTCCTGCTTTATATATCTTATACTAAAATATGTTATGTTGATAAAAAAAGAAACCAATAATCGTAGCGACTCAAAATGTTACACTTTTGCACTAATTTATTTTTTTCCAAAACGAGGAGTCATAAAAAAAACACCTCTGAACCCTTACACGCACTGGATTTCACACCGATGCCCGTTGTACACCAAATGTTACACAAGTGTAACATTTTAAGGAGAATTCTCCTGAAATCAGAACTGTATCCGAATTTTTCAGCCGGAAATGTTGGTTGACACAGAATATGCATGTTGCTAAAATTACACAACCTCGGAAGGGCTTTGTCTTGGGATAAAAAGGAGAAAAACAATGAATACCCTAAGCGATTTTGAAATCAAACAAAGCAAATATATGCCTGTCTTCCCAAAAGCGACCGGAAAACCGACTCCCTATATTGAAGGCTATCCCTACGAGGACGATGAACCTATGGCAGCGACCGGATTTCATGCTGAACAGATTGTTACCCTTGCCGACCAATTTTTTCGGTATTTTGAAATCAATGAACACATCTTCGTCGGGATCGATACTTTTATCTACTACCGAGAAGGCGATCGGAGGAAAGTGGTTGCCCCTGATATTTACATCGTCTTGGGAGCCAGTAAATTTCCGCAGCGGCGGAGTTTCTATACGTGGTCAGAGGGCGCTGCCCCATCCGTGGTTTTTGAGTTTCTTTCCGATGCCACTGCACATCAGGACCGTGATGAAAAAGTCCCGTTATATTTGGTGGATATAGGTGTTCAGGAATACTTTATCCATCAACCCGATATGGAGAGAACTGCAGAGTTTCGTGGATGGCGGCGAGGTCCTTCGGGGGACATCGTTGAGATCGCACCTGATGCAGAAGGCGGTTTGTTCAGCGAGACGTTGAATCTCTATTTTCGTTGGAAAGAGGACCCGGTTACTGAAGTTAGGCTTTTACGTCCATATCTACCGGATGGGACCCCGATAACGACTTCTCGGGAAGATCAGGCATTGAAAGAAGAAGCACAGGAGCAACGACAAATCGCAGAAGAACAGCGGCAAGTCGCAGAGAGACGCGTCAGAGAAGAACAGGAACGTCGACAGGCAGCGGAAGTCGAGTTAGCGCGGCTCCGTGCCCAACTCGCTAACCGCTAATCCATACAATCTGGGTCAGTCGCAGAGCGATCCAATCGCAGCGGAATTACCGTTCCGCGAAATAATGGACTATCGTCAATCAAAACTGAAGCCTAACTGCTGAAAGCCATACGAAAGGAACTCCACATATGACTGGCGAAGAAAAATTTGCAGTGGATCTTGAGGGCTACCTCGTCATAAAGAATGTGCTCACCGACGATGAAGTCGCTGAGATGAACGCTATTATTGACAAAGGCGACCACCAAGGACCACCGAGTCTCTGGGGTGAACCCTTCAGGAGACTCATCGATCATCCGAAAATCTTGCCGTATCTTATCGAACTCATGGGTCCACACGTCCGACTCGATCACGATTACGCTATCTTCATGGAGAAGGGGCAAGGACGTGGCGGATTACACGGTGGAGAGGACGGTGGACGCGCCGGTGGATCCGTCGGTGACCACTGGTATAAATACCGAGACGGACACATCCGCAACGGGTTGTCTGTGATGACATACAACCTTGCGGACGCACCAGCAGGCGCGGGTGGGTTTGCCTGTATCCCAGCGAGCCATAAGTGCAACTTGCCGACGGACCTTCCAACAGATGTGCGCCGTTTCGAGCGTCCCGCGCACTATGTCGTCCAACCCCCGCTTGCAGCGGGTGACGTGCTGTTTTTTACTGAGGCACTCATCCACGGGACGATGCCGTGGACAGCGGCGCACCAACGCCGTTCCCTGCTCTATAAATACAGTCCCGGACACTCCGCTTGGTCGGAACACTATTACGACATCAGTAAATACGAAGGGTTGACAGAACAACAGAAACGGATGTTGTTGCCGCCGTCAGTCGGCAGACGGCCCCGCGTTATTGATCCGGATTGAAAATTCTGTTCTTCAATTGGTAGGTGCGGTTTCTAACCGCACCGAGAAATGGTCCTCAAAAGTCCTCAGTTGCTGTCGATACACAACATAGGAACGAAGAAGTTGGGTTTCACTACGTTCAACCCAACCTACAAACGGACAACTGACTAAGGAGTTTCTACAAATGACCAGCGAAGAAAAATTTCAGGTAGATCTTCAAGGCTACTTCGTCATAAAGAACGTCTTGACCGAGGATGAAGTCGCTGAGATGAATGAGATTATTGACAGGGAATCCGCCGATAATCTGAGAGGACACGGCGATAGGGTGTCAAGCCTTTGGGGTGAACCCTTTAAGGGCTTGATTGACCATCCGAAGGTTCTCCCGTATCTCCTCGAATTATTAGGTCCGCATGTCCGTTTAGATCACGATTATGCCATCTTTATGGACGAAGGGCAAGAAGGGGGTAGATTGCACGGGGGTGAAGACGGTGGGGGTCCCGGGGGTCCCGAAGCGGATCACTGGTACAAATATCGCGATGGTGTCATGCGCAACGGGTTGTCCGTGATGACCTATAATCTGGCGGATGCCCCAGACGGTGCAGGTGGATTCGCCTGTATCCCTGGCAGCCACAAGAGCAATTTCTTGCGGGACTTGCCGTCAGATGTACGGAATTTCGAGCGTCCCGCACACTACGTTGTGCAACCGCCTGTCGAAGCAGGCGATGTGTTGTTCTTCACCGAAGCGCTTGTTCACGGGACGATGACGTGGCGGGCAAAACATCAACGCCGCTCCCTGCTCTACAAATACAGCCCAGGACACTCGGCATGGTCGGGGGAATACCACGATCTCAGCAAATACGGCGAACTCACCGAGCAACAGAAACGGATGCTCCTGCCGCCATCAGTGGGTAGACGTCCCTACGTCGTAGACGAGAACTGAGACCCGCCAGCCCCATAGTCCCAGAACGGATTGCCTAAAACAAGGACAACACAAATGCCAAACGTTCAACTCACTGGAAACCAGAGCGATTTCCTGAAAATTGTTGTCGCCGCGGCAGGACGCGGTGATCTTGAAACCGTCCGACAATTGGTCGATGACACTCCTGCTTGGATTCACACCGTCGGATCGCACGGTCGGACGATGTTGTGGGAAGCGGCATATCGGGGTAAACTGGAGATGGTTCAATTCCTCCTTGAACGTGGTGCGGATATAAACGTGCCGGGTTGCTACCATATCCAGCACAGGATTGAGATAACCCCCTACTGTGTAGCACGGTATGAGGGGCGCGATCTCGTAGCCGACTATCTACTTCAGCACGGCGCGACCCTCGACATCCATACTGCCGCCTATCTGAAAGATTACGATGCCGTCCGTTCACACCTTGATAACGATCCAAACCTCATCAATAGCGGATACCTTCAGGCAGTGATGCTACCGGCAGGACAACCCCACACATTTGAACACCGCCATGCAACGTGGGCAACCCCGCTCTGTTATGCCATCGTGGGCGGAAATCCCGCGATCGTCGAACTGCTTATCTCACGAGGTGCGACAATCGAACCGCACAGCGAACGTTTCCTCGATTATGCCACGGCGTATGATTACGTGGAGATTACTAAGTTACTCCTCGAAAACGGTGCGGATTCCAGCAAAGCCCCACGCATCTTGGACGACGACTCCGAAATGAGCGTGCTACTCAAGGCTCACGGTGTCCCGTCTAAGGACATAAACGCAAAGAACCACATGGGCTGGCCTCCGCTCGTCTATGTCTGCCGCGGCGACAACGGTGAACATCCGGAGGAAGTTCACCGACTCTTAGCACTCGGTGCCGATATTAATATTCAGAATTATAAAGGGAAAACGGGGTTACATTGTGCAGCGAAGGCGGGGTTTCTCAACGTTATCAATCTGCTCATCGAAAACGGTGCGACTGTTGATGCCGCCGACGACACTGGCGAAACCCCACTGTTTGAGGCGATCCGATCGACGATCAAGAGCGGAGAGAAACAGCGCGCCGCGTTGGAAGCGTTGCTCATCAAAGGTGCAAATCCAAACATCAAGAATCGGAAAGGGCAGACACCCCTACAAGTCGCGAAGCGGATGCGGAGGGCAGAGGCGGGTAGAATTGTCGAGTTATTGCAATCATATTATGCTGTTTAGCAATTTTGCGTATTACATAAGCACATTATGCATTGGTAACGGGCGAGGAAACCCTGGGGAAACCCCCAAGCAAAAACACCCTACGGGTTCGAGCCTCTCGGGGAAATCGGAATCTATTTCTTAATATTGCTTGTTACGAAATTTCACCAGGACTTACGCAAATTGGGTAAAAACAGTGTATTTCCGTGATTTAATCCCCTAAATCCGCAACCCCCCTTTATCCCCCCTTATCAGGGGGTAGAGGGACTTTAAGAGAAAATGCGTAAGTCCTATTCACTATAAAAGGAGGATTATGATGACCGATGCGGAAATCGTCAGACATTCAAAACAACTCCATCAGGAAGCAAGCGAATTGCTCGACAAAGAGGGGCTGCTCCCGATGCTTAGGTCTTTCGGAACTACCAGAGTCATTGGAAGTTACGCCTCGGATACAATGACGTGGCCCGATATTGACATCAGTATGAATCTACCGAATGAACAAAATACAGAACTGTTTTTTGAGATCGGAAAAAGAATCGGAACGAAGTTCGAGATAACAAAGATGTCATATTCAAATCACTACATACGCGGCTTTCCTGGATACGACCACGGACTTTATTGGGGCATTCAACTCCGCTACAAGGAACGGGAATGGAAGATAGACCTCTGGGGATATGACGACGCAGCGTATCAAAAACATATCGCCGAAGCTGAGACCCTGCGCTGCCAACTACAGCACGCAGACCGCGCCGCAATCCTACGTATCAAACACGTTATCTGTCAACACTCCGATTATCGGGGACACATCTACAACAGTATGGCAATCTATCGTGCTGTCCTCGAAGATAAAATTCGAACCGTGGATGCGTTCAACGTATGGCTCAAAAAAAATGCAGAAACTGACACTTGAGAAAGAAAAGTTATATAAATTGCGGGTGCTTCATTATTCACGGTATTTTTGAACCGAAACTGTATGAAGATTCAGAATTTAATGCAATAATATCCCAACGATGCCCAGTGCGGTTGCAAACCGCACCTACCGGGTCCAAGGAACATATAGGATTACCGAGATATTTTCTTAAACTTCATTAAAACTAAAAAATGAAAACACCTCACACACGCGAAAAACTCACCCGAGACTTCACCGACCTCGGTATTGCCCAAGGGGATACACTCTTTATCCATTCATCTTTTAAGAGTCTCGGACCCGTCGAGGACGGAGCTGGCACGGTTATCGCTGCGTTAGAAACGGCAGTCGGAGCGGAAGGTTTGATTCTGATGCCGACTTTTAGTCTTTTACCGAGTCGGGAAGAACGCGTCGCGGCGTGGGATGTCAACAAAACACCCTCTACAGTGGGCTGGTTGACAGAGTTTTTTCGGCAGATGTTCGATACCCATCGTTCCGACCACTATTCGCACGCCATTGCTGCTCGCGGGAGAGACGCCAAGGCGTTCGTGTCCGATCACCGGCGACGCGAAGGCTATCAATCCCCGTGGGATCATTATCCGTGGGGCAAGACTTACGGCACGCATTCACCGATGTTCCGTGCCTATAAGGCGAACGCCAAGCTCCTCATGCTCGGTGTCGACTACCAGACCTCGACCTATATCCACCTCGTTGAGGTTATCCACTGGAACAAACATCTCGTTGACGACCCACAGGCGGAATATATCCGTCTGAAACGTCCAGAACTCGGTGAATATTGGGAAAGTCTCGGTCAGTTGAAACAAGGGAAGGTGGGAGATTCCGTATGTCGGTTGTTCCATATCGAAACGTATGTGGACTCCCTTTTGGCGGAGGTAGCGCGCAATCCTGAACCGTATGTCGTATAAAGGAGCGTCGGATGAAAGGAATCTACGGGGTGCTGCTTTTGGTGTGCTGTGTTCTGGTCCTCTGTAGCGAAGTAAGAACCCGCGTCCTTGCAGACGATTCCAATCAAAAGGTGGATGCAAATGGAAACAGGCACACTGCACTCACGCCCAGTTGGGTACCGCAGCCGAGTGACATGGCACGCGTCGAAGAACAGCGACTCTTGGCTGCCGTTAAAACCGCACAGACAGCATTGATTGAAGCCCCTAAAGACGCAACGGCTTGGGGGCAGTTAGGCAATGTCTATTTTGTTCACGGATGGGAGGTAGAAGCCGCGCAGTGTTACCGAAGTGCCGTCGAGATTGCGCCCACCGAATTCCGCTGGTTATACTACCTCGGACTGATCACCTATAAAGTCAATCCCAAAGCCGCCGCTCAAACGCTTGCCGACGCCATCAAACTTGACCCGCACTACGCGCCCGCCCATATCTACCGCGCCGCCGCGCTCCGAAGCCTTGGAGACCTGAAGCAAGCGAAAGATCACCTTGAAACCGCTAACGAATTGGATCCGCGGAATCCGTATGCGTCTTTATGGCTCGGTGAACTCGCACTTGTCGCCCAGCAGTTTGAAGTCGCCCAAAACCACCTGCAACGTGCCTTAAAACTGAATCCTGAACAGAGCGAAGTCCACGCCGCACTGGCACAAGTTGCGAAGATCCTCGGAGAAACGGACACCGCCACCGAGCATGCACACGCCTCACGGAAACGAACAAATTATACACAGATGCGCGACCCGTTGTGGTGGGATGTCCTGAAACTTGGCGTAACGGCACAACGCTATGCCGAACGGGGAAACCGATACCTACAACAAGGGGACTTCAAGCGTGCGGTCAGTGCGTTAGAGATAGCAGTATCAGGGCTTAATAAAGACGCACATCTCTGGCTCAATTACGGAATTGCGCTTCTGCTCAACAAGCAATATAGTGAAGCCATTGCTGTCTTAGAGAACACATTGACCGTTATTGGCGACACCGAGAACACACCCCGGCATCTAACGGACATCCCTGCTTTAAAAGCCCAAAGCCACTACAATTTAGGACTCGCCTACTATCATACGGGTAAAATTGCGAAAGCGATTACCGCCTATCAAACAGCGATCCAACTCGAACCGAATTTCGCTGACGCTTACGGTGGACTTGGTGTCATCTACTGGCGAACTGGAGACCTCGATGCCGCGATTCGCCACTGTCAAAAAGCGATTAAGATTGCGCCTGAAAACATCGAGTTCCACCAAAACCTGACACAGATTTATTGGCAGAAGGGGATGCATGATAGAGCCGCAATCGGATACCGGATTATCCTCGAACTGAATCCATCAGATGAAAACGCCCTGCATCACCTCGGCATAATTTTACTGTCGAAACAGGAATACGCTGAAGCGGTTTCTTGCTTTCAAAGAGTACTTCAACGTAATCCGGACAATGCGCTAACGCATGGGGCTTTGGGAACTGCTTACTACAAACTCGGAGAGGAAAACCTCGCCATTCATGAATTCCAAGAGGTGCTACGCTTGGACCCGCAGAACCCAAATGCCCGCGAAATGCTTAAGCGACTCGAACACTAATTAAAAAAAGAGGGCATCACACTTGCGATGCCCATTCTTCATTCCTCTGGTTATGGAGACGATACCTACTGCCAATTGGGGACTCTCGGGTGCAACGCTTCAGGCACCTTAAGATATCCACCTTTTATCGCGCCCCATCTCGTGGGTAACTTGCCTTCTGGCTCGACGGCATACACCCGATCCATTGCCTCCTGGATTTCACCTTGGGTCAGCGCGACGCTCCAGATAGCGACCTCATCAACGCGTCCAATGTAATGCTCGCGATTCCCTTCACTGTTGCGTCCAATCGAGACAGGAACATCGTTTGTATCAATCTTGCCTTTGGCATCCCCATCCACTTCTACTTCACCATTATAGTAAAGTGCCATCCGGCTCCCATCGTAGGTGGCGGTTACATGCGTCCACTTCTTCGGGGGCAAGTTTGAAGTCGTAGCATCACCGATCCGCTTTTCTGTCCCCTTATCAACAGAGATGATAAAACCCGTTTTTCCATTATTACCGCCGAACTCATAGAACCCATAGACCATCCACGGTGCGGTATCGCCTGCCCACGTCTTCACAATAATACGGAACCACTCGTTTGTGAATTCGGTCGGATACACCCAACACATCAAAGTGATCTCGTCCGTGATATCCAAAGAATCGGAATCTGGCACTTCAATCCAACCGCCGGCTTCGCCGCTCAATTCGACCGAGTCGCCGTGTTTGCCCTTGGCGATCTTTCCTTTGTGAATGGTCGCATCATTCCCATGTTTCGATTTATCTATGGCGGTATCCCCTTTTACTTCGTCGAAGGAAAGGTAGAGTGCCATATCGTCTTCTCGGACAGCCTCACTCATCGTGCTGAATGCGACAACGCATCCCAGTGTCAACAGAAATATAGCTAAAACCTTCATGAAGTTTACCTCCTGTAGGGGCGGGGTCACCCCGCCCGATGAAAATTCAGACGGTTTCTGCATATTACAGCATTTTTCAGGTAACGCCCCTATTTTAGCAAAGTTTCTATATTTAAGCAATTTTGGGTATTAAATATGCACATTGTCCGTTGATGGCGGGCGGGGAAACCCCTGGGGAAATCCGCAGAAATACGCAGAAATACGCAGAAATACCCAAGCAAAAACACCCTACGGGTCCACACCGTTTATCTTTGAGGTTTTCAGTATGTAGACCTCCTCCAAAAACCTATCGTAGCCAATAAAACCGGTCCCCCCCATCTTTTCAACGATAGGGCTGGCGATGACGCGTGCGAGTTCCAATCGGCGGGGTCCGGGAAGTGTCGCCCGACGCGCAAGATATTCACGTATCACCCCCATCTCCGTCTCTGTTACTAACGCGGGTTGTATCCACGCAGTATAGATAAATTCTCGTGGTGGAATGCTGATAGATGCGTTATCTGCGTATGAGCCGGCACGGGTCGTTTTTAACTCTGTCCGTGCTGTTTTAATGACAAGTGTTCCCGCAGCGAGGTCCCCCAATCGCTGCCACTTTCCATTTATCGCCATACACAGCAAACCTGCGGCATAAAAGAAAGGCAGAAAATCGACAATCCGCACCAGATTCCGGATCGCAGCATCAGCAAGACCGATTGGATAGCCACCCTCCTTGATAACCCGTAAACCGAGGGCGCGTTTTCCAAGGGTTTGACCATTCGTAGTAACCTCGAAGGCTATATAGTAACCCCAGAACAGCGCGAAAACGATAACCCCGCCCAACGCGCCGAGCCAATTGCCCACAATGTCTCCAAGTTCAGAGATAAACCGCCTATTGACGTAATATCCCACAAGTGCAATCAGCGTAAGTAACAGGGTATCAATGAGTGCCGCATAAAAACGAGAGCCGATACCTGCTTGCTGGAACTTTATATCAATCTGTTCCGGTGTTTCCACGGATACCTGTTCATTCATTTGTAAAAGTCAGGAACCTTTCCCTATAAAATAGGTTGATTTTCGATCTTTCTAACTATGAGCCTCTGAGCATCGTTCCACTACGTTCCACGATGGTGTCTGGCGAAGTCCAACGCGACTGAGAAAATGGACGGTTCTTAAGAAGACAAGCGCAAGACCGGTTTCCTCTATAACATAAAATAGGTTGATTTTCGGTACGAATGGGTGTTTAATTAGGGGTACCAGTTAACGGTTAAAAGGACACTCCTTAAAAACATGACCCTAACAGAATTCATCGCAAAAAAACAGAAAACTTGGGACGAACTTGAGGCACTCCTAAACCATTCACGCGGTGCGAGTGCGGGTCACCTCAATCGGGTCGGGTATCTATACCGACGCGTTACGTCCGATTTAGCGGTCGCCCGACGCGATTTCCCACAAGATCCGTGCGTCTCATATCTCAATGCACTCGCTTCACGCGCGCACGCCGCAGTCTACCAGACCTCCCCTTTCAAACGTGGTTCCTTGCGTCAGTTTCTTCTCTCCGGTTTCCCGAACGTATTTCGAGAGAACCTTAACTTCATCGGCGCAGCGTTCGTTATGTTCGCAGTCTCATTTGTGGCAGCGTATTGGATCGCTTTGAACACCCCCGAATTTGCGGAACAACTCGTCCCTGAACGCTTTGTGTCTCACATCAAAGAATTAGAGGACGGCGTGTGGAACGATACTTCGGCGGAAAATCGGAACCTCTTTGCCTCTTTCGTCATGACCAACAACATTCGGGTCGCGTTTTTAGCCTTCGCTGGCGGCATCATATTCATGGTCGGCAGTGCTTACATTTTAGTTCTCAACGGTATTGCCATCGGTGCTGTGGCAGGTCTGTGTCATACCAACGGGGTTGCCCTCGCCCTCTGGTCATTTGTATCGCCGCACGGCTATATTGAACTCACAACGATTTTCATTGCCGGGGGTGCTGGATTGAAATTAGGATACGCACTCATCGCCCCATCGTTTTTTACACGGAAACGGACTTTGACCGATGCCGCGAGAACAGCGATTCAACTGCTCGGTGGATGCGTTGTCCTGCTCATCATTGCGGGGATTATTGAAGGTTTTGTGTCGCCTTCGGGTTTACTCCCCTCCGTCAAAATCGGATTCGGTGCCTTGACGGGAATCCTACTGTTTACCTACCTCTTTGCAGTGAAAGCGCTTAAATTTTAGACTTCGCTTTCAGCTCCAAATACTTATTCACGACTGCCATAGTCAACTGATGCGCCGGAACATCAATCGTGATGACTCCCCGACGCCGCAGGATCTCTAATGTCGCATGCTTCTCCTGTAACAACCGCTCAGCGATTGCCTTCTGATAGACCGACTTGGAATCCGTAGCCTTCTGTTCCGCCAATTCAACGATACCCGCGTCAGTTAAGGTCACACAAACAACGAGGTGATGCTTAGAGAGTTGTGACACATAGGCGGCGATCCCCTCAGCAGAATCGTTATCCAAGATGTCCGTAAATAGGATGATGAGCGCACGTTTACGCTGCTTTGCGGCGAGATACTTGAAAGCCACTTCAAAATCCGGTTCAACCGCATGAACGGGGAGGGCATAGATCGTTTCGAGCATCGTGAGAAATTGCTTTTTGCCGGGTTTCGGCGCGAGGTATTGATGAACGGTATCCGCAAAAGCGATCAACCCGACCTTATCCCCCTTGAGCGTCGAGACGAACGCCGTCATCAAAGTTGTATTAATGGCATAATCCAATTTCAGCATTAGATGATCGGGATCACGTGGCTTCCGCGCCTTTTGTGACCTAACTTCTGCTAAGGGGAGTGCAGTCGCCTCCAAAAGGATCGGAGATGCCATGAGTCTCCCCGTGTCCAACATAATGACGACATCTTGGCTCCGTTCGGTCTCAAATTCCCGAACAATCGGTTTCCGTTGCCGCGCGGTGGCATTCCAATCCATACGGCGGAAATCATCATCGGGAAAATACTCACGGAGCCGTTCCATCTCCGTGCCTTCCCCGAATCGGCGTGAATTCTTGAGTCCTATCTGATGGAGCATTCCACGCTTCACTAAGAGTTCATATTGTCGGATCGCTTGTAGGTTCGGATAGACTTTTATCTCCGTCGTCGCTGGCACACGCCGCTGTCGGACGACCAGTCCTAAGATCCCCTGACACCGTAGATGTATGTCTACGAACTGATAAATTCCCCGTCGTAACGGCATCAGACGATACGCTATATCCGTCTGGTCCATCGGGGAAACATAGCAGTCATGGACAATCCGATCGAACAGAAATTCGTCGGGAAAATCGTCTTTGAGGCGCACTTTGAGCGGGTAGCGCGAGCGATTGATGACCTTCAGTGTTACGACGTTCTCCACGCCCAACGAAAACTTGGAATTCATCTCACGGTGAACCGCAAGCCCTTTAAAGAGTGGATTGGTCCGGTAATCCACGGCACTGACACCGAAAAGCACCGCCATATAGACTCCCCCGACGAATAACAGGTTCGGTGAAACGCCGCTGAGTGCAATCGGAACAGCACCTATAAGTAAGAAGAGGAGGAGACGGTTGCTCAAATGCATTTTTTAATTATACCTTGCGGTTCGGGCAGGTAGGTTTCAGATTTGAAGTGCCTTTGCGTATATCTGAAGAAACACCCAAGCAATACACAGAAATACCCAAGCAAAAACACCCCTCCAAATGTAAAGCAAAGACAAATTATGCCATTTAAGGCATAATTTCATTACGGACTACGGTTACGAAAATTAACTTAAGACGCGGTTTTTCGCGTTTTTCATTTGCTGAAAACCGTTCTATCGCGGAATTTCTGCTTCGGCGAGTAACCTATCAATTACATCGTCCGGGGTCAATCCCTCAATCTCGGCATCCGGCTTCAGGAGTATCCGATGCCGATAGACAGGCGGTGCCAAGAATTTGACGTCGTCGGGCAGAATATAATCCCGTCCTTGAAGTGCGGCGTAGGTTTTACTCGCCAGCAAGAGTGCAATTGAGGCGCGTGGACTTCCACCCAATACCAATTCATGAGACGCGCGCGATGCTTCCGCCAAACCGACAATATAATTGAAGATTGAATCCTCCACCGTGACCGCTTGGATCGCCTCCTGACACGCTTGCAGCGACGCACTGTCAACGACACTTTCGATCCCTATTGTTTCCAAGCGTGTGGCATTGAAACCGTGATGATAGTTCATCAAAATCTCGGTTTCTACCTCTGGCAGCGGATAGTCGACGCGTAATTTGAACAGAAACCGATCCAGCTGCGCTTCGGGAAGTGGGTAGGTGCCTTCGTATTCGATAGGATTTTGCGTGGCTACCACCATAAATGGGGGTGGAAGTTCATGGCGGACACCGTCAATGCTGACCTGCCGTTCCTCCATACACTCTAAGAGTGCGGATTGCGTCTTTGCGGGCGCACGGTTGATCTCATCGGCGAGGAGGACATTCGTGAAAACGGGACCGCGCTTGAGGTTAAATTGGTTGGTTGTCAAATCGTAGACACTGGTCCCGACAATGTCTGAGGGCATCAGGTCAGGGGTGAATTGCACACGACTGAATTCTCCAGAGACTATCATTGCCAAGGTCTTCGCAACGAGGGTTTTCGCTGTCCCTGGGACCCCTTCTAACAACACATGCCCTCCGGAAAACAGGCTGACAACAATAAGTTCAAAAAGCTCGGTTTGTCCAACAATAACTTTCTGTGCCTCTTGCTGCATTCTCTCAAAAACCGTTTGAACGAGATTCGTCATATTTTAATTTTACCTTGCGGATTTTTAATTATACCTTGCGGTTCGGGCAGGTGAGTTTCAGGTTTGAAGTGCCTTTACGTATATTTATTTGTCCTCCCAATATTCGTGGCACCCCGATAGGCATCGACTCGCTTTGCGATGTCAAGCAGTTGTGCCTCCGATATATCACCTGAGGGTTCCAAGTCCGTCATCAGATGCGTCAGTTCCGTGTCCGCATCAATAGCACCCCGACGCGCCAATTCTTCCAAAAAAGTCGATGTGTCCACATTCGGATTGACACGCCAACGGTCTCCGAGATCCGATCTGAACGTGTCGCGAATGTGCCTTAAAATCTCCGAGCGTGTGTTGCCTTTCTGATACAGGGCAGTCATGGCGTGGACGTATTCCGAACTCAAACGTCTACTTCTCTCCTGCACGTCTAACGGTTTCCCGAACCGACGTCCCCGCAGCACCAGAAAAACGAACACGACAATGCAGATATAGACAGCCGCCAAACCACCCCGTGTCCCAAACACGAGTGCCACAAACGGATTCGGGGGTCGTGTCTCAAGCGTATAGTATCTCTTTTCAGCAAGTCCAATCCGTGCGTTGCGTGGGAGCGTTGACATGAGATTATAGAGGAGCGTAGCGTTACCCGCGTCATACCGCAGCCCATTTTTGTGGAATAGATACGCGGATGCGATGAAGAAGACGCGACCTTCACCCTGGCGTAGCGTCACAACTGTTGCCCCATCCACTGTCCCATAGAGCGCAGCGACCTCACGCCCTGTATATTCAAGCACAAAATTTGTCCGGACGCGAATTTCGTCGACCGGGTGCTGCGGGAAGAACGGATCGTCCGGAATTCGGTGCGAGAATTCCTGATTTTCTGGTAACTTGCGCAGTTTCAAACCATACACACTGAAAAGTCCGTCCAGTGATGGGTCGTCTCCAGCCATAATTAAGGTGCCACCGGCGCTGACGAAATCCTGTATCTCCTTAACTTCCGGCTCAGTCGGCGCCTTGTTTAAGTCGTGCAGGAACAAGGCATTATACCGTTCCAGACGGGCAGGATATATCTCGGATATTTCCGTGACGCGGAACTTCAGTTTACGTAACGTCCGATGAAGGACGGTGCTGTCTACTAATGAATCACACGAAATCTGAAAGCAGATAAGCGCGATTAAGATGGGAGCAAACTTAGTGCTGAGCATAGACTTTCTGTAATAGGTCTCGGTAATCCGCGAGGGTCTCGGCATCACACGGTTTGTGTCCATACCACACCTCATCAAAAACGGTAACCGCGGGTCCGAGCGTCGCCTGCAAGTCGGTGTCCGCTTGTGCCTGATGGAGGTATTCGCGATTGGTGAGACTCTTATCGTAAGGGAGAACACCGCGCTCCTGAAGATGTAAAATCGCCGAGAGATATAGGAAGCGGAGTGCACCGCGAAAGTCGCTCGCCGCCTCCGCTGTCTCCGCAGAGGCAAGGGCGGCTCTTTCTGTCTCTACGCGCGCCTGTGGAGTACTTGACACATCGTCGCGCGCTTCAACAATCAGATTCATCCTGATTTGTCGAATAAAAAAGACGACCACAATCGTCAGTGCGACAGCACCAAGTGGGAACAATACATACCGGAGATCGGCGTCCCACCCTTCCCGGGGTTCAAGGATCTTCGCCAAAGCCTTCCGGTATTCTTCGTGAGAGATGTCCATCTCTGCGCGCGTCTCTAATTCTTCGCGAAACGCCTGTTCTTCAACCGTCATCCCGAACAGTTGAGAAACCGTGATGAAACAGACAATAATACCAACGCAAACCCACTTTTTCACAGTTATACCGCCTCTTTTAGAGGGTTCGGTTCCACACGCACCCGTTCCAAATATAGGAGCGTCGTTAAAATTGCCCAGATCGGCACCAAGAAGGTAGCGATCAAACCCTTGACAATGAGAATCGCCACTGTAGCAGGGACACTCAATAACTCCGGCAATACGACCTCAATATCACCACCGATGAAGAGACTCAAGAATTTGAGAGGCGGTAACGCATCGCGAACCTGTGCGAGATCCGAAACGAACAGAGAAAATACCAACAGGGTAACACCGAGTAGTACCGAGGTGAGGATCGAGGCGATCCAACCCGTCAGAAGATAGATTCCGAAGAAACGCACTCTCGCGCCACATACCAACGCGTGACTCCGACGGAAAATACCTATGATGGAGTTGTCCTCAAGAATGAGGCACGGATTGTAGAGACTCAGCGTTACCAGAAAATAGATATGGAAAACACCGGAAACCGTAAACAAAAAGAATGTTAACCCAAAAGGTAATACACGAACCAACGCAGGCACCAACGCCAAAACTAAACCGTAGAGATTCGCAACGACATCTATCAGGAAGATAAAGATAAAAAGGGCAGGAAAAACCATGAATGCTTTGCGTCCAGTATCCGTCCATACTTCACGAGCAGTCGGTGTGGAAAGATCCTCCGTTGTATTAGAGACCTGCGAAACTTCTAACGCCCGGGCAACAGCCAGAGAGAGTGGACAGAACGTTAGCAGCAGAAACATTATTAGAAAACTGTAATTGAGACCGAGGAAATCGAGCTCCCATTTCCATATAACGCCTTTATCGTTGGTTAAATGGAAATTCGGTATCAGATAGAATTGCCAACTCACGCGCAAGGGTGAACTTGTCTCCACAACGCCGCTCGTAATCGTCGGGTGAGCTCCGCTGGTCGTGTTAACATTCGTCGTAACCGCCTCCACATTTTGGGCGCCCCTATCCTTAACGTCCTTCTCGAGACCTGTGCCAACATAGAAAAACATCGCAACATCCAACATAATTGCGATGATCGCAACCGGCATCATGATCCGCCAGAATAGCCAGCAGTGATTGCGATACAGTGTGACAATTGTGCGAGCAAGGTTGGTGTGTTGATCGTTAGGCATTCCGATTTCCTTCAGGACTTACGCAAAATTGACGAGATATTCCCAAAGAAAGCGCAATAAATTGCGCGACTACGAACCAAAGACCGCGCGAAAACAAGGAAACTGCGTAAGTCCTATCCTTGATGTTGCGTGCGAAAGGTGCGAAAATGTGTGCTTAATCCGTTACCTGCATCTCAATATCAAACGCCTCTTTCCGAATCCGTAAGTCAAAGTAGAGCAACGTAGAACCGATGGCACCGATCGGCATTGTGAAAGCCGAAATGCAGAGAGTTACCAAACGCCGAACCACATAAGAGAACCATCCGATTTCGCTCAGTGTTGGAACAAATAACTGGCGGAGTGTGTCTAAAAGCCCCGTCGGTTCCTCGGCTTCAGCCACCCCCATCCAAGAGAGAAGAAAGCCTGAAGATACTTCAAGAATAAAATATATCATGAAAGAGATTAGGGAGATCGCCAACATGATTCCAAAGACGCGCCACCAACTCTCTTTAACCAATTCCGTGCTGCGGCGTAAGGCGTTTCTCGCTGTGGTCCCTTCAAACAACACAGGCAGTGAATAGAGACCCCATCGAACTGAAAAATAGATTGAAAAGGGGATACCGATAACTGTAACCGCCAAGCCAACGACCACGAATGACCAGAGGATAGCACTACCGAGGTAGGTCCAAAACCGCTGCCATGCTCGCTGCAAAGCAGTCTCCCGGGTAATCTCTCTACTTAAGTAGACCTGTGCACTGGCGTACATGAGTCCCGCAGTCACCAAAATCGAAATTACGGCAGTCGCTATTAGCGTGAACCCGGACATCAAGACAATCACACTTGATGCAGCAAGGGTTGTAAAATAGGCAAAAATTAACTCTATCCCAAACTCCAAAACGAAATAAACGGCTACAATCTTTAAAAATAACTGGAAGTGGCTGCGATAGAAACTGAACATCCCATCCAGAATATCCGTGAAATCCATCGGTTGCAGCGGTGTCTGCGCAATCTCGTTGCTATGCACCTGTGCTAAATCGTTGTGCTCTTGCATGTTGTTCCCACCTTTGAAAAGATTTATCGGTATACGGTTATTCTATCACACCTTCTGTTTATCATCAAGGTTACGGCATAAATCGGGGTTACAAACCCCTCCCACAAGAGAGATTTGGGACAAGTGAATGGCTCTGGAGGGAATGAAACCGAATGCGTTGTTTCAGACCGAAAATTGTGGTATACTCTCTCTGCTATAGAATTCAACTACGCAGGAGAAACCGGAATGCAGAGCGAGCGTGTGAAATGGAAAGATAGATGCGTCCATCGGATAGTGTCTGCTTTCGGATGGGGGTGTCGTCGTCTTCCGAAAAGGTGGGCACTGCGACTCGGAAGTGGTATAGGGATGCTATGCTATTATCTCATCAAAAAACGGCGGCAGATTGCCCGCAACAACCTACAAATTGCCTTCGGCGGCGACCTCACGCACGCCCAACGGACCGCCATCTGCAAGGCGAGTTTCATCAATGTTGGCAAAACCTGTATTGAGTTCCTCCGGTTTCCCAAACTCAACGCTGAAAACATCTGGCACGAAGTCTCTGTGGAGGGAGCAGAAAATCTCCATACCGCTTTGGCGAGCGGCAAAGGCGCGATTGTGTTCCTGCCCCATTTCGGGAATTGGGAACTCCTGTCCCTCGTCTACGGCGCGCTGATCCCGAATCGGGCGAAAGCCATTGCGTTCCCGCTGAAAAATGCACCCCTTAACGCCTATATCTGGCACCGTCGCGAACAGATGAGTCTAAAACTGATTCCCCGGAAGCGCGCAATCCGAGAGACCCTCAGCGCCCTAAAAAACAACGAGGCAGTCGGTTTTTTCGCAGATCAGAACGCCGGTCCAGACGGTGTATTCGTCAATTTCCTGGGGAAACCCGCCTCAGCCGTCCGGGGTCCCGCTACCTTAGCACTTAGGACCGGGGCACCGCTCCTCTTCTCCCTCAGTATCCGCCAACCCGACGACCGACATCACGTCTATATCTCATCTCCAATTCATCCGACGCCCTCCCATGACTTTGAAAGAGACGTTGAAACCTACACAACACAGCTGCTGAAACAATTAGAAACATACATCCATAAATATCCAGAACAGTGGTTGTGGCTCCATAACCGCTGGAAAACGCAACCACATTCGTAAAAATTGTGTTGCATCAACACGGAATCCGTGTTAGAATAGAGAAAACCCTCAAAAAATAGGGGATATGTTCTGTCATCATCCCAAATACGTAGTCCGTAATGTCATGGAGGGGTTTTTGCTTGGGTGTTTCCTCCAGATATACGTAAAGGGGTTTCAAACCTGAAACCTGACTGACCGAACCGCAAGGAATAATTAAAAACATGAAAAGATACACCTTGTCCTTCATCGTCTTAGTACTCGCTATCGGCATCCCGTTTCTGCTCATTAACCCGAGTGGAAAAGATGCGATAAGCGGAGACGAACGCGTCACCCGTGTGATGTTAAGTGATGCCCTCACAGCCGCCATCCGTATCGCTGAGAGAAATTACTACAAACCGATCGAAGACCCCAACGACATGTTCCGCGGCTCTATCAAAGGTGCCCTCGCTTCCCTTAACGATCCATACACCTATTACATCAAACGGCGTGACCACCAACGCGCCGTCGAAAATCTTTACAATGCCGAATTCGGAGGACTGGGTATCTATATCTACCGGGATCATCGAGGGTTTATTAAGATCTCTAAACCGATCCCAAACACACCGGCTGCGCTGGCGAATCTCCAAGCAGGAGATTACATCACCAAAATCAACGGTAAACGGATCCATCTCAGCGAAAAAACGGGCATGACCCGGGACGATGTTATCGACTTGCTCAGAGGAAAAGCCGGCACCGATGTGACAATCACCGTCCAACGCAAATTTCTCGAACCTTTCGATGTAACGCTCACCCGTGCGATCGTTCCGATTCGGAGCGTGAAATCAACGATGCTTGCGGGAAATATCGGTTACATTCAGATATCAGGGTTTATCGGAAACAAGGAAGGCACAGAAGTAGAGTTTAAAAACGCGCTTGCTGCCCATCAAACCGCCGGTATGAAAGCCCTCATCTTAGACTTACGGGATAACCAAGGCGGACTCCTGAATGCCGCATACCACATCGCCGATGCCTTTATTGACGAAGGGCTCATCGTGTCGACCAGAAGCGAAACAAACAGCCAATTTAATGAAGAATATCGGTCAACAACCAACATCTTGTGTCCTCCAGATATTCCACTCGTCGTCCTTGTCAACGAATACAGCGCGAGTGCCTCCGAAATCGTAGCGGGTGCAATTAAGGACACGCGCCGTGGCATCCTCGTTGGAAAGAAAACCTACGGCAAAGGTGTGGTTCAAAAACGCTATGAACTCCCTGATGGGGGTTCCCTGTCGCTCACGATTTCCACCTATTACACACCAAATGGCACCTCTATTAATGAGGTAGGAATCACGCCACAGGTCTCCATTGATCTCGAGGAACCCGACGAGATAGAACAGATAATGCTCAGAAAGGTCGACACAACGGATTCCGTCGAAAATTTCGTCACAAAATGGATTGATGATGCCTATCAGACACCGGGTGAAATGCCAAAGGATTTCTCTCAGCTTGCGCCTGAACTCCCGAAATTACAGCAAATCCTCACAGCAGAAGAGAACGTCACTGTGAGTATACGGTGGCTGAAACTGCGGGCGGAGCGGCTCTTTAATCTATATGTCGGTATTGATCAGGTCGCCAATTTAGCCTACGACCGACAATTAGAGGAGGCAATTCGCATCATTAATGCCGATGAGGTTGGAAAGTATCTCACCCCTTCACCAGAAGAAACAGAACCGCCTTCAACGACGCAAGCGAACGTCCCGCTGGAAGATGAGGTTATCACGGAAGAGTAATTGTCAGAAGTGGGAAGTCCGTAAAGTGTTCTAAAGTCCGTAAAATTTAAAAGAACTTCTTAACTTTCTAACTTTAGAACACTTGTAAACTTTCTTACGCTTTCCGATGGTTTCTGATTGCTGAAAGTGAGCGCAGTGAACGACCTGACGGTTTCCGATAGCCATTCCAAAAACATGAATTCCAGAACCGCGCACCCACCCGATGTCATCACGAAAAAAGCACTCATTGTCGGACTCATTCTGGTTGTCGTTAACGCCTATTGGGTAGGGATAGCGAGTGAACTCTGGTATGCCGTCTACACACTCGTTTCACCGTTCTCGAATGCGGTTTTCACGCTCTTTGTGCTGCTCGCCCTCAACGTCCTCCTTCGTAAAGGCGCGCCGCGTCTCGCCTTCACGCCTGCCGAACTGCTCCTCATCTACATTATGGTGACGATGGTGTCCACCATCTCAGGACACGCGATGATGGCGATTCTCATGGGGACGCTTGCACATCCCTTCTGGTTCGCAAGCCCTGAGAACGAATGGGCACAACTCTTTCTACACCACATACCCCCGTGGCTCACGGTCCACGAGTTCGAGTGGTTAGCGGGTTACTATGAAGGTGAATCGAGTATCTATTGGGCGGAACATTTCCGCATTTGGATTCGACCGGCGCTGCTCTGGTCAGGCTTTATCTTTCTGCTCTACGGTTCATTGCTGTGTTTAGGACTTCTGCTCCGAAAGCAGTGGATGGAACGCGAAAAACTGAGTTTTCCCTTAACCCAATTGCCGCTGCAAATGACAACCAATCGCAGTTTTTTCCGGTCCCGCGCCCTCTGGTTCGGATTTGGAATCGCCGCGCTCCTCCGTGTGATGGCAGGGTTGCACGACATTTTCCCAGTTATCCCAGCGTTGCCACCGAACTATCGGCTTGACAAGCACTTCACAGAACGCCCTTGGAACGCCATCGGGTATGCCTCAATGTCCTTTAACCTCGCGATCGTCGGATTAACCTACTTCATGCCACTCGACCTCGCCTTCTCAACGTGGTTCTTCTTCTGGCTGACCCGTGCCGAACGCGTGATCGCAAGCGCGGTCGGGGTCACAAACATCAGCGTCTTGCATCTGAATGACCGTGCTTCGGGGGCTTGGGTGGGTATCGCCGTGCTGACCCTCTGGATGAGCCGTCGGCACTTCGCTCGATTTTTCCGACACATGATCGGAAGTGACCGCGGGGACGATAGCAACGAGCCTTTCTCCTATCGAACGACAGGCGTCCTGACCGTGGTGAGTATAGGACTCGTCTTCGGGTTCTGCTATGCTGCGGGTATGTCGTTGTGGGCAATCAGTGTATTTTACGCCCTATTCATAGCGTTTGCGATAGCGATAGGACGCGTTCGGGCTGAACTCGGACCGCCTTATCACGAAGTCATTGGCATCAACCCACGCCAGATGATGGTGAGTATGTTCGGAACACGGCAATTGGGTGCGCCAAATCTCACCGTAATGACGTTCCTCTACGCTTTTAATCGTTGCAATCGTTCACATCCGATGCCGAACCAGATTGAATCCCTTCGGATAGGAGAACGCTCAGGTATGCCCGGCAAAACGTTGCTCTTGGGCATGGCACTCGCAATCGCAGTCGGTGCGTTGGCGACCTTCTGGACGTATCTGCAAGTCGCTTATCACTATGGCGTGTTGGCGCAATGCCAAGGCGTTGTTGGACGCTTCGGCTGGGAGAGTTTCAATCCACTTCAGAGTTGGTTACAGCACCCGAAAGAACCGGATATGAGCGCGATGCTCTTTATGAGTGGTGGGTTCGCCTTCGTGTTTCTCCTTAACTTCCTACGGACACGCCTGTTATGGTGGACGCTTCATCCATCGGGTTACGTGTTGTCAGGCGCATCATGGGGTGGCCTCATCTATTTCTGGTTCCCCGTCATGGTGAGTTGGCTCATTAAGTTTTTGATCCTCCGTTTCTCAGGTTGGCAAACATACCGCAAAGCGATCCCCTTCTTCCTCGGATTGGTTTTAGGGGATTACATACCGCGTAGTATCCTGAGTCTCATCAGTTTCGCCTTGCACCTCTATATGCCATCATCCGGTGCGGGGCACACACTTTAGGGTTGGCTGTCAGCAGTCAACCCTCAGGAACCGAACAGGAAACCCTTCGTAGTGCAAACTATTATGGTAGATTTTAGAATTACTTAGACATTCAGAATCGGTGTCCCTTCCCAGTAACGGGTGGGAACCCTGGTTAGAAACCGCACCTACCGGTCCTGGGTAAATGTCTGTTTATTTTTCTGGTTTACCATAGTTTGCGTCACGAGTGATAAAAATGACACCACTCCTCACTGTCGAATCCATTACAAAGCAATTTGCCGCTACTCCTGTTGTGAAAGATGTCAGTTTCACGGTGTATCCAGGGGAAATTTTCGCGCTGTTGGGACCCAGCGGTTGCGGGAAAACGACGACCTTACGCATAGTCGCTGGATTTGAAACTGCAGACACTGGCACAATCGCTATGGCAGAACGCACCTTTGCTGACGGAAATACCCACGTCCCACCCGAATCGCGCGGCATCGGCTTTGTGTTTCAGGATTATGCGCTCTTTCCCCACAAAAATGTGCTTGAAAACATCGCTTTCGGTCTCCGAAAGGTATCGAAAAAAACACGGCAGGAAAGAGCCTCTGCGGTGCTGGAAATGGTCGGCATGACACATTTACATTCGCGTTTACCGCACCATCTCTCCGGCGGCGAGCAGCAACGGGTCGCCCTGGCACGCGCTATCATTGCGCGCCCGAAACTCCTCCTCTTAGACGAACCCTTTTCAAGTCTCGATCCGGGATTACGGCAGTCTACCCGTGAGGAAGTGCGCGCCCTCTTGAAAGCCGAAGGGATTAGCGCAGTACTCGTTACACATGACCAGGAGGAGGCATTGAGTTTCGCCGAGCGGTTGGGAGTGATGAAAGAAGGCACGCTTGAACAGATTGGGACACCAGAGAGGGTGTATCGTCATCCGAAAACGGCTTATGTCGCAGATTTTTTGGGACAGACAAACTTCATCACCGCACACATCACAGATGGGATCGCTGAAACCCCATTCGGGCGTGTAAAAGTGGAGGGTGCTGAGACTGGGAACGCGCTTCTCTCTATCCGACCTGAATATTTGACGATGATGACTCCGGATGCTCAGCGCGACACCAAAAATGGGCATGTCGTGGGACAGGCGTTTAAAGGGCACGATTTCACATATCAGGTTGAGATAAACGGACAGCCGTATTTCGTCCAGACCGACCACCGTTGCCCCTTTCAGATAGGGGACACGGTTACGCTAAAAGCAGAATCAGCGGTAGCGGTCACGCCCGAATCGGATTGATTTTACACGAGATATATGGTATAATTACATTTTACAGGTACAATTCTAAAAATTTCTGACGAACTTGATCTCCCGGAGAAAATCATGGAAAAAATAAAGAAGGTCGAAATTCATGACAAGATATTTGAGGAGACCTATACCGCCCATATCCAAAGCAACGGAACAAATTGGCTTGGGTGGATCCCAGAGGTTCCGAAAGTTAAGTGTGAGGAACCTACAGAAGCAGTGCTACTGAAAATCCTCGAAAAAAAACTTCATGAGGTCCTTGTCGCCGAAGAAGAGGCTTGGGAAAAGCAGTTCGAGGCAGATGTGAAAACTGGGAAACTTGATAAACTTCGAGAGGAAGCACTGGCAGATGTCCGAGCAGGGCGATTCAAATATCTATTTATAACATATCCCGGATCTCATCAATTCCCTGAATCATTCGTGTGAATGCCTCAACCAACCGATCGATTTCCGCATGCACCGCGGCATCATCACCCTTCTCCAACGCATCGAGTACCCCCGGAAAAACGATCGCCGCGTAGCCGGTATTGAGACCGGGTGCATAGATAAGATGCTTAAACCAAGGCCGTAACGGCAAGCCTGTATCACTCGTCAAACGCCGCTCTAATTGATACAATCGCTGATTTATCTCCGAAACCTGAGAGAAATCGTCAGAAGCGAGATAATGTGCCAGCTCCCGATTGAGTCTTCCTGCCGATTGCTGCCACTCTGTGAGCAGATTGTCTAACTTCTCAACATCTTTGGCAATCTTGTTTTTCGAGCCAGAATTTTGCAAGAGTTTCAAAGGGGTCATCAGATCTGTCGCATACGTCTCGTAATCAAAGGGTAAAATATCGGCATTGGCAAGCTGCAGTGCAAGCGTGCCCCAGACCTGTGCCATCGCCGCCTGATACTGAAATGTCGGATCACCGAAGTGTTCCACCCAGTAGAAGTTATCCTGCATGGCGTGGTACACCCCGTAAGGACCCCCAAACCCCATACTGACAGCGGGGATCCCCGCATGTCCAACGAATGGCGAATGATCGGAGCCGCTGCCGAGGTTACCAATCTGTGGAATCTCCTTGCCTTGCGCGGTTTTCCAACTCCTGTAAACCGGTTTCAGCGTCCCTGGATCAACGACATTCTGGGTTACTTCACGCATTAGCTCTCGCAGGGATGGCGTTGCGCTCGCATAGAACCGCCTTCCCGTTGCAGCGATGTCTACATTGAGGTATGCGATCGTTTTCTGTTGGAGCATGGTTTTCAAATCCTCAACCCATTCCGTTGAACCGATGATACCGAATTCTTCAGCGTCCCATGAGGCAAAAACAATCGTTCGCTTCGGACGTATCCCGCCTTTGGCAAGTTCACCTAAACACTGCGCGACCTCCAAAAGTGAGGTCGTCCCGCTGCCGGGGTCCGCCGCCCCATAAACCCAAGCATCGTGGTGGTTGCCTAAGATGACCCATTGATCTGGATACTCTGTCCCTTCTAAAGTCGCAATAACATTATAGATGGGACGGATGTTATGTTCACAACGCACTTTGATCCGCACTTTCGCAGGGCCTGGTCCGATATGATAGGCAAAAGGTAAACCGCCTTGCCACTCGGACGGAACGTTCGGTCCCGCGAGCGCATTTAGAAACAGTTCGGCATCTCGATAAGCCAGAGGCACTACAGGAATTTCGGGGAGATCCGTAGCTTCGTCAAATGAGAGTCTCTCGGCATCTTGCGTCGCCGCCCAACCGGGTGTCAGGGGGTCGCTGGCATGCTGAAAGATATATTTCACGGTCCCACGCTGTATCGCGTCATCCGAACGCCACGGACCCCGAGGATAAACATCACCACGCATGTATCCATCATCCGCTGGATCCGAGTAGAGAATCAAACCGACCGCCCCATTATCACCCGCAACTTTTGCCTTCACACCCCGATAACTGCCACCATATCGCGCAATACAGATCCTTCCGGCTACCGAGATACCTTGATCGGCGAGAACTTGGTAGTCTTCAGGTAACCCTTTATTGACGTAGATGAGCTCAGCCGTTACATCTCCATCGGGTGAATAGGCGTTATATCCCGGCACAATTTCTGTTTCATAAGAATCCTTGTCCCATTCCCAACTCGCTTCTTTGCCGACGGCGAGATGCTGAACAGGTGAAAGCAGTTCTACATGCACCTCAAGCGGATACGGAAGATACACATGATATTCGTATACCTGAACCTGTAAACCGTAGTTCTCATATTCACTTCGAAGATATTCCGCTATCTTGCGACTATTTTCTGTCCCGGCAAGGTGAGGTTCCTCCGTCAAATAACGCAATTTATGTTGACATCTTTCCGCTGAAACCAGATCTTTAAAACGGGTTTCATATTGCTTTTGTGTAGCGATACTCTCCGCGGTGAACCCCCGCATCCCCAAAACATCATGAGCAGAAAGCGCGAACGCAACAAAAATACAGATACAGCAAAAATGTGGTCTCCACGTCCGCCATAGCAGATGAGACATATTTATTAGCCTTGTGATGAGTCATTACCCCCTATCGTGTTATTGTTTTATGAGAATCGTGATAGACCCAGGTCCTAAAGACTTGGGCTTCTGCAATCGTTATGCAGAAGCATTTGCGGATTTCAGAAGCGAACTACACGCTTCAACGGAGCAGCCAACGATCTTGTTAAACAAAACAATCGGTCTTACGACGCCTAAGCCAAAGGAAGCTATCCCTTCCTTAAGAATGTTCACCGCAGCGTTCTGGTCGCGGTCCAGGTGTGTATGACACTTCGGACACGTCCAGTCTCTATCTGCGAGAGTTAGGTTTTCATGCTTATGTCCACAAACACAACAGCACTTGGTCGTCGGAGACCACCTATCAATAGTATGCACACATTTGAGACGCTTTTTCGCTTGGTGCTTGAGTTTTCGGAGAAACTTCCCAAAGGCGAGGTCAGAAACCTGTTTACCAAAGAGGGCTTTCAGACCGCGAAGGTTCAGGTCTTCAAAGAACAGAATATCGAACTTCCGACACAGGTCTATCGCAAGTTTCCAATGGTGGTCTGTTCTCTGGTTCGCAGTTTTCTTATGGATACGCGCAACGCTCTTGCGGTCTCTCTCTTGATTGTTAGACCCTTTCACCTTCCGAGAATACGCCTTTTGTGCTTCCGCTAACTTCTCAGCGTTGTGTTTGTAGAACATCGGGGAGGTATATCGGTATCCGTCACTGGTAGTTAGGAAGTCTTTGATACCCATATCGAACCCTTCGGCTTTACCCGTCTTGGGTTCAGGTTTGACTTCGGTGCAGGCTTCTGTGAGGGTAATATACATGTCTCCGAGCGCGTCTCGTGTAACTTGAACTTGTAGGATTTTGCCTTCTATCGGACGGTGCAACGCAAAACGATACCAACGCCCATTAAGACGGATTTGATAGGTTGGGTGCTTTCGCTGATGTTTCTGTTTCGGTAGTAGATACTTAAACTTGACCTGTTCACCCCGAAACGTCATGCCTTTATGTTTCTTACACGACTTGAATTGCGGGTGACCTCTACCGAGTGTTTTCATTTCGCGAAAGGATTGTGCTAACCGTTTTAGTACATTTTGTAATGCCCACGAGTAAGGGATATTCCAATGCTTGTATTTCTCAAGTTTCTTGAGTTTCGTCAAATGTTCCGACATTTTCCCATACGAAACCCCTTTGCCATATCTGCGGTAATATCGCATACAGAGGGCAATGAAGTGATTTTTCACAACACCACAGATATTGCACTCGTCGTGCAAGTGGCGCAATGTCTTATCATGAAAAAGTTTATGTTTTGTGTTTCGCATGGTCTATCAAGTCTCAAGTCTTTAACCCCTGTGAAGTGGGTAGGAAACCGACACACACTCAAGCGAGTGTGCTTCACATGTCGGTTTCCAACTTGATACACCTATTATACCACACTTTCGGACCAAACGTGAAGAAAAAAATGAACGCTTGGGTCCTTTCCAAGAGGGCGGTGTCTACATCCCAAACCTGAAGGATTGGGTTTTGACACCGACATCTGATAAAATTGACACGATACCGCATAATTTGTTAAAATAGAAGTATAATCCTCAATTGGCCACAAGGAAGATTAAATGGACGCAAAGATTCTAATTGTTGAAGATGAACGCGATATTGCAGATTTACTGCGGTACAATCTAAAAGAAGCAGGTTTTGAAACAGATTACGTCCGGAACGGTGCAGATGCCCTCCATCGGGCTGTCGAGAATCCGCCGGATCTCATTTTGTTAGACTTGATGCTCCCTGAGGTAGACGGACTTATCGTCTGTCGGTTACTCAAGAACGACCCGAGGACGAAAAATATTCCGATCGTGATGGTAACCGCGAAGACCGAAGAGCGGGACCGAGTGACGGGATTAGAACTCGGCGCAGACGATTACATCACAAAACCCTTTAGTCCGAGAGAAGTCGTGCTTCGGGTATCCGCCGTGTTACGCCGCATCCAAGCCGGTAAACAAGCAGAAAGCACCAAACAGATTGAAACGCACGGACTCACAATCGATCTGGACAAACATCAAGTCTTGACTGAAAACGGTTCAATCGATCTCACAGCAACCGAATTCAAACTCATTACATTATTCGCACGTTCGCCAGGACGCGTGTTTACCCGTGATATTCTCATGGATGTAATATGGGGACAAGAGTATTACGGCATTGATAGGACAGTGGATACGCACGTTAGCCGCCTGCGCCGTAAGCTGGGGGAATTTGGTAAGCATATCGAGACAGTACACGGAGTTGGGTATCGATTCAAGGAAGTGAGTTGATGACTCTCAACGGTAGGAAGGAATTTCGATTCCCGACTCTTGACCGCTCATGAAGTGCTTTCAAGCGAGAGGTCCCCTTCAGGTTTCCTCCCGCATTGAAGGGCACTTGTAACGTGTAGGGTTAAAATATATAGATTCTGCTCCTGCACCTACGGAAACTGTATTCCCTGTTTTCGGCACACCTTTCGGATTTTGTTAACCGCACCGCCTATCTGTTTCCCGTTCCGCGTAACACCAAAAAGATGTTGGCTAACGACACGGCGGGAAATACCGAGAATGTTCCCAATCTCCTCTTGTGTTTTCCCTTTATAGAAATAGAGTTGAATACATTCGGCTTGGCGTTTGGTGAGTTCTCTCGCGATAATCAGACGAATTTGTTCAAGGACTACCCGCCGTTTCGCGCGACGCGCCTCCATATATTCGTCATCAGGTGTCCGATACCAGAAATAGTCCTCGGTCGTGAGTTGATCGAAATACTCCGGTGGGACCGGAATTTCCCAAAAGTCAGGATTAAATTTGGGCATAGATAAAGCAGCTCCCTCGAATGTGAGGCGATCGCGCCTATGCCTTCACCAAATTATTGATAATGGACAGAGGCACCATCGCCACAATTGAATACTTTCAGGTGAAGTGTGACGTGGTTCGTAGTCAACATAATGGGTACCTCCTTATCCTCCTTATTGTTTATGATTGGGAACGGTGCAAGTAGGTCAATGCTGTTTCGTAAACACCGCCTTTTGCGAACCGTGTATGATAGTATACCAAAAAACACAAAAATATGCCATAAAAAAACGGCAAGGGTTCATTTAAACACATTTTCGGATGCACTTTTGCCAATCTTTGGGAAAAATTAAAAAAATAAGGGACAGAGGGGTTTCAACCCCCCGTCCCTTTCCAAAGCGTGTGGCACTCGGTGCCACACCCATAAGGGTGTAACACTAAGTGCCACACCTCCTCTGGTTTGCTAACATAACAAATACCTCCTTTTCCGCGATACAGCGGTATTAGGATACCATCATCATAAAATGACAATGATTCACCTATACGCATTTTCGGATGCACTTTTGGGTGTTCCTATAAAAAAATCATTCTTCAGGATCAAAAAACACCCTGAGCGGGGTACTCAGCCGTGGTGTCTCAACCTGTTCCTCCATCGACTTTTCGCCCCTCCATTCACTGTGCTCAATGCCCATCGTGTAAACCTGTTCTGCGGTGTCGGTATAACTGAGGTATTGAAACCCAGCGTTTTCAAAACATATCAGTGCGGGTCCGTTGTCAGGTGATACTTGTAGTGTGATGTGTTCAGCTCCCAACCGTTCAAATGCGTAGTGGACCACTTCAAGAAGCGCGTCTGTGCCGTATCCACGAGCGCGATAATCCGGTCGAATGATGACGAATTTGAGGGTAACAGTGTCTACGCCATAGTGAAGGAGTGTAAATCCGATGAGCAGACGAGTCGTCCGGATCTCAATAGCCAAGGCATGCATCCGTTCATTTCCCACCCAACCGTGCCAATCTTCGAGAAACGTTTCAAATGAGACCTGTGTTGCGTAAAGGAGTTGCCTGATACCCGGTCGGTTTATCCATCCCCAAATTCGGCGGAGCTCATTTTCAGCGACTTGTCGGAGCCGAATACCGCCCCCATGCAGCCGTTCCAACTGACGCAACTGACTTCTCAAGCCCTCCAATTGCGAGGAGTGCGCGCCGACTTGCGCCCCGGCGGCTCGAATCATACGCTGATTCGGACGATCCATGAATTGTGCTTGTTTCACGCGGTTCTGGAAATATCCGAGTTTCTGCTCACTCCTTTCAATAATACGCATCAAGTTCTGAATGGCATCTTCCCATTTTTGTAGATCAGCGTTTACGTCGTCGCGTTTTTCGGTCGGTTCTTCTTTTATCTGAGTTTCGTTCATATCTCCCTTCCTTGAATCCAGAGATCCGGAGGTAACTTTCATATCGGATCGGACTAATATCCCCAGCTTCAACCGCTTGCTTGACAGCACACGCGGGTTCGTGTTGGTGCGTGCATGCAGCGAATTTGCACTCCGGAATATAGGGCCGCATCTCAGGAAAATGAATATCTAATCCCTGTTCTTCATCCACTTCAAGCAAGCCGAGCGTTCGGATACCGGGTGTATCGGCAACGAATCCACCGAATTTGAGCGGCAACAGCATGACCTCTGTTGTCGTATGCCGTCCTTTGTGGATGCGTGTATCCACCTCACCCGTGCGCAATTGAAGTCCGGGTTGCACGGCATTGAGCAGAGACGATTTCCCAACCCCCGATGAACCTACAATTGCGGAAATCCTATCCTGCATCACGTTCCGCAATTCTTCAACCCCAACGCCGGTTACGATACTCGTATAAACCACTTTATAACCTAATTCTTCATATAATTTGAGTTCGCGTTGGACATTCTCGAATTTCGCCAAATCCAGTTTGTTAATACAGATAACGGGATCCACACCGGATGCCTCCGCGGTAACGAGAAATCTATCCAGCATTCGCAACTTGAGCGTCGGATGCCGTGCCGCAAAGATAATGAGGAGCATATCCAGGTTAGCAACAATAACCTGTCGCCAACCGTCCATGCGAATACGTCCAAACTGCGTGTCACGGGGCAGACATTCCTCAATGTATCCACTGTCCGCTGTGGACTCAGCCGTAGAAATGCGAACTCGGTCGCCGACCGAGACGAGATCCACGTATGGCATCTCCTTTGTCTCAGCGAGCCGCCGTTTTTCATCTTCAATGAGGTGGTGCCGTAAGGCACAAGTGTAGCTTCGCTTGCCAACTTGTACCTCATAAGCACCACTTCGCGCTTTTATGACAATGCCTTCCACAGTCTCATTCAGAGGGAGCATCAAAGAAATCCTCGTTCAACAGTGCCTAAGCACCAGGGTTCCGCCAGATAATGCGGCCACGCGTCAGGTCATACGGAGAAAGTTCAAGGGTAACCTGGTCGCCGGGAAGCACCCAAATCTTGTGTTGCATCAGCTTACCAGCGAGGTATGCCACAACTTTGTGGTCGTTTTCTTCTAATTTCACCTGAAATAGGTTCCCGGGTAGGGATTCCATAACAGTTCCGAAGACGCGAATCGCTGCATCTTTAGTGGCTTCACGGGTTTTGGTCGTCGCATTTTCATTTTTCATTTTCTATTCTCCTCTTTTTTTTATCACTGTTTGTTACCTTTAACACTTTATTGGATGCACTTTATTAACGAATTGTTCGGAAAAAAGTTGACATCCAGCCCGAAAAGTTGTAAAATACACGCGTAGGAGATTCCATTTTGAGTTTTTTATAAAAGGAGAAAAAACAATGAGCCAAGCCTTACCGCTTGTAGCCTATCCTGACCTCGAAGGCCAAGTCAAGGCGATGGAGGAAGACGGATACGCCTATCTACCGAAGGTTATCGAAGGCGAACAACTTGCGGAACTTCGTGCTGCCATGGATCGGTTAACCGCAATTCCCGAGAGTTTTGATCGGCACGGCACCCCAGAGAATGGAAACGGTTTCCTTAACAAACACATCAATAACGCCTTCAACCGCGACCCTGTCTTCTTAGAATACTTGGATTTGTCCCCAGTTATCGAATTGGCAGAGGCAGTGCACGGTGAGGATTGTCACGTCATCGGTATGACAGCATGGGTAACGGGACCTGGGCGTCCCGATCAAGGGTTGCACGCAGATTGGCTTCCGATCCCATTGCCAACGGATATTCTGGAAGATCCACGCGTCAAGGTGCCAATTTTCATTTCAACCGCACACTACTACTTGGATGACCTTTACGAAGACCTCGGTCCAACAAAATTCATTCCGGGTAGCCATCTCTCCGGACGGAGACCCGACGGCGCGACGGAATGGAAAGGGGCAACAGAAAAGAGTATCCTCTGCAATTCCGGTGATGTCGTGCTTTTCCGAAGTGAAGTCTGGCATCGAGGCACAGCAAACCGTAGCGACCAAACCCGCTACCTCTTACAAGTGCATTACGCGAATCGGATGATCACCCAGAAATACCCACCTTATCTGAACCGGTTTCAGTTCAATTCAGACATCTTAGAACAGGCAACGGAACGTCAACAACGATTAATGGGCAATCACCGCCCCGGCGCCTACGATTGATCCCAAATTTTTCAGCGCCCAATGACCTCCACCGAGGATAACAGCTTCCCTTGAATAGAAAAGCAACCATCGGGACACCGCCAACACCGAGCGTTATCAGCGAGGAGCCGCACGGGAAAATTATTGCCCTCAGTCTGCTCCTCGCGTTTCTTTGGGGCGGGAATTCGCCTTCCATCAAGATCGGCTTGGCAGATTTCCCTCCAATGGCACTGGCGTTCCTCCGTTTCGTGATTGGGCTTGTCGTTATTGGGGGGTGGGCACTCTATCGCGGTGTCTCACTTCGTTTGCGCAAGGGTGAACTCCCTCGATTGCTGTTGCTGACAACGATTTTCATCCTCCAAATCATCTGCCTAAACACCGGCACCCTATTCACGACCGCCTCCCGATCCACCATTTTTATTAACGTCTATCCCTTTTTCACGGCGCTCTTTGCGCATTTCTGGATTCCCGGCGAACGTCTCTCCGTTCCAAAGACCTTGGGAATCGTTGTCGCTTTCAGTGGTGTCTTCGTAACCGTTGCCCCGAACCTCGGCGAAGGCGAAACGAGCGTCCTCGGTGACCTCGTCGTGCTTGTGAGTGGATGTTTTTTAGGACTCCGCGTTGTCGTGACGAAACTGCTCATCCAGTCGATCCATCCGTATCGCCTCTTGGCGTGGCTGCTCACCTTGAGTCTCCCGTGCTATGTCACCATGAGTTTAGTTTTTGAGCGTGGACTGCCGATGCAACTGACACTCAGGAGTAGTGCGGCTTTACTCTATCAAGGCGGTGTTATCGCGGGTTTCTGTTTTTTAGCGTGGACTGCGGTGCTTGAAAGGTATAGTGCGAGTAAACTCGTTGTGCTTTTTTTCGCAACGCCACTGTCGGGAGTTGTGTTTAGCTACGTGTTTTTAGGCGACGAGTTGACGCTTAGCTTATTGGTGGGTGCCGTTCTCGTAGCCGCTGGGATTTATCTGGTGAATATGCGGCGTTGATACCGACACATCGATTTCACTTTTTTATTTACTGCTTTTCAAGCAAGCGTTCTATTTCCAGTCTGTATGCGGAGTCGGGGGCGTCCTTGAGATGTTGCGCAAAGACGCTCTGTGCGGCGGCTTTATCTCCGAATTCCAAATACACTTTACCAAGTCCATACAAGACTTCGGCAGTGTAAACACGACTGGACGTTCTCTGTTTGATGGTCTCGATCCGTTGCTTCAATTGTGCAAACGTCTGTCGTGCGGCGGCTTTATCCCCGAGTTGCAAATACACTTTACCAAGTCCAAACAGGGCTTCCGCGGTGTCATCAACAAAGCCGAGGGAGGTTTTCGCGGGGAAGTCCCCGTCAAGACGATTATGCCTGAGTATCTCAAGGAGTGTTTCAAATTTTGCCCGGGCTTCTTCATAGCGTTCCTGCTTGAAAAGGATGTAACCCCAGAGATAAAGCGGCTCTGTCTGATTCAAAGGGAGTATCGCCGTTTGGTAACTCTCTTTAACGGCTGCCTCGGCTTTGAGATAGGGGGAAACATCACCTTCCGTTTCTGCCAACTTCGCATAGCAAAAAGCAATACCGTAATTTAACAGTGTAAGGAATTCGACATTAATGATCTTTGTATCATCCGGGAAGTGAGGGAACTTTTTCGCAGCCGCCTCGTACTTAGCAATCGCTGCGCGATATTTACCCTCATATCGCAGCCACTCGGCATCGTACACATCCTTATATAAATTCGGTTGTCTACATCCGGGCAGCCCCGTCATCAGAATACCCACAAGACTTATGCCAAATATCTTTATCCGAAGGGACATAGGGATCTCCTTAGCAATGTGGAAAGAGACGCAAAAACGCCTCCTGGAATGTGCAAAATCTGTTAGGATCAACTTGTGTTACGCTAATAGAACTTCAGAGATTCGCGGTTCCAGTATTTCCGATTCGGGTAATTCGTTTGAAGAAAGTTCAGCAGGCGATATTCGAGTCGTTCGGGGGTGCCGCTGGCATCCAAACGGATGATAAAGTACACACCATCGGCGTCTGTTCCGTCATCGCCATCCATCCCGATGACGTAAAGTTGTTCGGGTTCGAGAGGGACGGCTTTCACTTCCTCTTGATAACCGGGTGGCACTTCCCCGTAGGTCAAACAAGAAACCGGGGATGTCAACAGGCCCCTAACGAAATTATCAGAAGATTTATATTTCAACCGCCAAACCGTCCGTTCTTTCTCACCAGAGAAACGTCGTACTTTGTCAACTTCAATACTTCCAACGCTCAACGGTTCTTGAAAATATGGATCTTGATACATACAGAACGTCGGCTGCATCACTGACGACCCCCAATCAATGGTGACAAACCGAAGGGGCGGCTGGCATCCAAGAAAACCCCAGACGCAACTGATGAGAAGACTCACGCCTGCAACGGTAATATCAATTCTATCTTTCATTTCATCTACCTCCGGGTATTCAAGGTGGACATCTTGATTCATTGCCGTCTGATGCTGTTTCCTATTTTATCATTTTTCTCGAAAGTGTATAGCATATATTACAGAAATTTTGGAGCCTAAACCCAACAGACCCCAAGGCACTCCGGCACTTGACACAATCTCTAAAACATACCTGCGTACAGTAGCAGCATCGCAAGGACAAAACCTACGTTGCCGGCGATAGAGCCTTTCGTTACGAGTGTTTTGCGGAGCGAGGCGATTTCTGATTTATAGATTTGGGTATAAGCCTCGATATACTCAGGGGATTTGCCGAGGAGCCGCTCGGGGGGTGGCGTTGCGTTGTGGGGATACATGTGCACACCGAGCGGCACTGCCAAGCCACCCAGAAGGATAGCAAGTCCGGCAGCACAACCCGCTTGGGAAGGAAAGGGTATAAGCAAAATATCAGACCCTCCATACGGATCCAACCGTGCGCCTAACAAACATCCTCCGGCGCAACCAAGGAGACATCCCGCAGTGCTCCCCAACCCTCCTAACAGGGACCACATAGTTCCTGACATACCTGACATATCGGCTTTCGCATCGGCTTTCGCCTGGACTTGCACGGCATCCTGTTGTGCAAGGCTAACAGGCATCGTGCTGAAAATTAGTAGGGTCGCCATGAGAAGGACAGATATACGGAACATAGAGTATCTCCTTGAAGTGTTGCGAATTCGTAAAGAGTTCAGTTTCCTAATTGCTATCTATTAGCAGTATTATCCAGCAGTAGCATCGCACCGATACCTAAGTTAGCGGTGATGGACCCTGCGGTTACCCATCTTTTCCGAAGCGATATTGTTTTGGATCTGTAAGCCTGAAGGTAGACTTTGACGTATTCAGGGGATTTGCCGAGGAGTCGCTCCAAGGGCGGACTTGGATTATGCGGATATATGAAAATAGCGGTTGGCACTGTCAAAATACCGCAAAGGATAGCACCTGCAATGGTGCAACTCTCCAGCGGATCGTCAGAGATAAAAGATATACAGTTTGTCTCCGAAATCCCACCGATGAGTAATCCGAATAAAAACCCTCCAGTCCCGCCAGCAGCACACCCTATACCACTACTCATCAATCCTGACAGAAACCACAAACTTTCTCTCATATCACGGTTTACATCCCTGTGGGCATCGGCTTCTGCTTGTGCTTGCAAGGACTGCTGCTGTGCGAGACTGACAGGTGTCGTGCCGAAAAGCAGTAAGGTTGCCATGAAAAAGGCGGGTATACGGAACATCAGGTTTCCTCACAGAATGTTGTTGTCTTCGTTCTTATGTCACTTCTCTTATTCTTTCAGTCCCTAACGTCCTTTACCCGCTAAATACGGCGGTCGCCTTCGTGCCGTCTCCAGATCCTTTAGACGAATGAAGGGCCATGCTTCGAGATCGCCCGCAGCAGCGTCCAACAATTCCTTGCTACTGTATTCAGGCACACGCCCGAAGGTAACCAGATACCTCAACACCCCCAGGAACTTTTTCAGTGCACTGTGACGTGGCCATTGGTATTCCTGATCGGTTTTAAGGAACAGAACGCACTTCGCGATTTCCCGTCGTTCATCATCTGATGCTCTATATTCCTCGGTAAGGGTATGTTCATCGAAGTCATCATAAAGGGGCCATGCCGCAAGCCGCCATATTTCGTAAATAGCAAGATCTTTTGGTGACAGTGAAATCTGATCTTCAAACGCATCATTCGTTATTTGACCAGCTACAAAGTGACGAAGGAGCTCTGCGAATTCATCCCTTGCTTTTCTATCGACCATTTCTATTTTACCTCATCTTCCTTGCGCAATAAATCTCGGTGTCGGTGAAGGTGCCATCATCCATATTTGCGCTGATTTTCGTTAGTTACATTTACTGCTTCCTTATGCTTTTGACACATTGTGTCGGCTTAGGTGCGGTTCAGCTACCAAGCCCGAACCGGGCTATCAAAGTCATAACGCCCAAGTTGCTGGCGATAGACCCTGCGGTTACGAATATTTTGCGGAGGAGTACTGTTCTGGATTTATAGGCATGGGTATAAGCCTCAATATATTCAGGCGATTTTCCGAGAAGTCGCTCCGGCGGTGGCGTTACATTGTGTGGGTATCTGAAAACAGCAATTGGCACGGCGCAAACACCGAGAAGCACAGCACCTGCGAGGGCGAAATTTGCTTGGCTGTTACTGGATTCATAACTGGGTCCTCCTAACAAAAATCCTCCGACACAGCCGAGGAAGCATCCCGCAGCGCTCCCCACTCCCCCTAATAAAAATAACCTGGCTTTTGACCTATCTGACATATCAGCACTCGCATCGGCTTCCGCCTGTGCTTGGACGGTCTGCTGCTGCGCGAGACTGACAAGCGTCGTGCCGAAAAGCAGTAAGGTTGCCATGAAAAAGGCGAGTATATGGGACATCAGGTTTCCTCTTTTATCTCTATTTTCGAAAGCGTAGCGTCTCAATGAGGGCAGTGCGCGTTAACCCGTGCCCTTTTTTATTATTCAGGATTTCCTCAAGGTTGTCAGCCATGAGAGCTGAAACTGGAAATTGTTTATCGACGGCGGTTTCCAGTAGCCAATACTCGCCGCGGGTAAATCTGGGTTCCATACCGTTGTTCCTTTCGTTTTGGGGTGATATTGATTTTTTCGCTTCAGTCGATTTGACTAAATCCCGCAAGGTAATGGGCGTATCACCAAACTGTCCATAGGACGCGCGGGTTTGTGTCGGCAAGGTTTACTACTTTTCAAGGAAGCGTTGGACTTCCGCCTTATGCAACGAGTTGGGGTAGTGCTCCAGCAGCTGCGTAAATATGTGTCGTGCGGCGACTTCATCTCCGAGTTCCAGATACGCTTTACCAAGCCCATATAAGAAATCATGTCCAACATGATAAAACGCCTTCTGCCAGTGGGTCTTAATTAACTCCTCAAGTTGGGCTAATACGCGTCGTGCGGCGACTTCATCACCGAGTTCCAGATACACTTTACCAAGCGCAACCAAAGTTTCATAGTGATCATAAAGGAACATATAAGGCGGCCCGTCGGCAGGCGGCGGACGCTGCTCAAGCTGCGCATATACACGTTGTGCGGCGACTTCATCACCGAGTTCCAAATACACTTTACCAAGCGCGAATAAGGCATCTACCTCCAGGAAAGTCTCAAGGAGTGCCTTGAATTTTGCGCCAGCTTCTTCATAGCGGGCTTGCTTGAAAAGGATATAGCCCCAAAGATAGAGCGCATCTGCCTGATTGGAAGGGTTAATCGCCGTTTCATAGCACTCCGTGGCTGCTGCTTCGGCTTTGCTATAGAGGGAAACATCGCCTTCGACTTCTGCCAACTGGGTATAGCAAAAAGCGATACTATATTTCAAGTGCATAAGGACTCCGACATGGATGACCTCTCTATCAAAGGCGGATTGAAGGTGCTTTTTAGAAACTTGCTCATACTTCGCGAGTGCCGCCTTGTATCTACCACTCTCTCGTAGGTCTTGGGCTTTATATAGATCCGAGTATAGTGCCGAGTGCGGATTCGAGCTATGAAAAGTAGCCGGAAAAAGACATCCACACCCTAACAGTCCTATCGCCAGAACACCTACAATGCTTATGCCAAATCCCTTTATTACAATGGACATAATGATCTGTCATTTGCTTTCTTCTTCGATGAAGATTAAAAAATCAACTCGGTAATTTTCGGTTATGTGTCATTGGCGAGGTTAGGAACCCTCCCCAGCAAGGGGCTACGTAAGTCTTAACTAATAGAGTTTCAGGTTATATTGCGGATTAAGTGAGAGATAGACGCTTCGGCTATATTCCAACCGGTCAGGGATGCCTGACGCATCCAAACGGATGATAAAATGCAGACGTTCTGGTAGCCAAGCATTATCATCAAGTCCCCAAATCTCAGCAACATAAAGTTGTTCGGGTTCGAGAGGTATGGGTTTCACTTTCTGTTTATAGCCCAATGGCACTTGCCTGTAAGCCAGACAAGAAACAGCTGGGGGAGGCTGCCGCCTCAAAGGTCTATTCATGAAAGTATCAGCGACTTTATATTCTATCCACCAAACCATTTCTCCCTCGTCCCTCTGCCAGCCGAGTCCTTGTTGCCAACTGAGTGCTTGTCGCTTGTTATTTTTAGGGGAACTTAGCACCTTCCAAACTTTGATACTCTCAATGTCTAACCGTTCTTGAAGGGATCGCCCTTGATACGCGCAGAATGTCGGCTGCATCACTGACGACTCCGAATCGACATGCGCAGCAACCACCACAAACTTCGGCGTGCATCCAACGCAAACCAAGACGCAGGTGATGAGAAGGCTCACGAGTACAATAGTAAGATCGATTCTATCTTTCATTCGTCTATCTCCGGATATCGCAGAGGGATCCACGATTTACACATTGTGCCGGCTTGGGGTGGTTCAACGGACTGCTCTATTTACCCAACCCCGATCCGAGCATACAGCGTCATCATCATAGTCATAATGCTTAAATTGCTGGTGATGGACCCTGCGGTTACGAATATTTTGCGGAGTAAACCTGCCCTTGATTTATAGACGTGGGTATAAGCCTCAATATATTCAGGCGATTTGCCGAGGAACCGCTCTGGGGGTGGCATTACGTTGTGTGGATATATCTGCACACCGATCGGCACGGCGCAAACACCGAGAAGCACAGACCCTGCGAGAATGCAATTCATTTGGCTGTTCCTGGATTCATTGGAGAAAACTGTTTTTCCTAACCAAGATCCTCCGACACAACCGAGGAGGCATCCCGCAGTGCTTCCCATTACACCTAACATGAACCACTTATCCTTTGACATATCAGCACTCGCATCGGCTTCTGCTTCTGCTTGCGGGGACTGCTGCTGTGCGAGGCTGACAGGCATCATGCTGAAAAGTAGTAAGGTTGTCATGAAAAAGACAAATACACGGAACATCAAGGACCTCTTCGGTCGTGTTGCGAATTTACCAATTGAGCAGTAAGGTCAAAATGCTTAAGTTGGAGGTAATGGATCCTGCGGTTACCCACCTTTTGCGAAGCGATATGGTTTTCGATCTATAGGCTTGGGTGTAGGTGGCAACATATTCAGGTGTTTTGCCAAGGAGTCGTTCCGGTGGCGGACGTGGCGTATGTGGATACAGATGAACGGAAATCGGGACCGCCAGGATACCGAAAAGGAGAATACTGCCGAGACCGCAACTCTCCACCGCCGGCACATCGTCGGGTAGAATGTTGAAATCTTCCATGAGCATCCCTCCTAAAATCCCGCTGAGACAGCCAGTGACAGCCCCTATACTACTCCCTACCAGTCCCGACAGAAACCACAAACTTTCTCTCATATCGCGATTTACGTCCCTGTGGGCATCGACTTCCGCTTGTGCTTGTATGGATTGCTGCTGCGCGAAACTGACAGGCATCATGCTGAAAATCAGTAGTGTTGTCATCAAAAAAGCAGAGATACGGAACATGAGACTTCCTCTTTTATCTCGATTCTGGAAAGCGTATAGCATATCGCACAGAAATTTTGGTGAACGCATCTATTTTTCTATCGCCATGCACACCAGAGGTTAAGATACCACTCTGGCTTTCGCAACGGATACCGTTTAGCGTTTTGGACCTCGGTCTGGTCTGGCGAGTGAAATCGGACTCTATGTGCACCCTCAAGTTGTTTCCAATACGTTACGTCCCACGGTGCGATATAATCCCACGCAACCGTTGTCAAAGACACATGTCTTGCGTCATAAAAACACTTAGATTCAAAATACCTTTCGAGCCATGCTTTATCGGCACAAATCGCTTCCCGGATGACCTGGTCGCTGTGATCTGGGTCATCTGGCAAATGACGACTCGTGTATATGTATTTTTGCCAGTCGGGTGCGGCGAACGCCTCCCATTGCATTCCTCCTTCCGGTGTCAGTCGATAATACGTTCTTTTTCTCTCACCGACGCGGGGGATGCGCCGGATGGGTTCACTCAGGGCGCGTTCGATTTGTTGGTGTGTTGAAATCACTCCATCTACCTCATTTTTCACAGAGATCAGTCCCCAGGAGATGAGGCGATAGAGAGTCTTAAGGAGTGCGTCCCGTGTTAACCCGTGTCCTTTTTTATTCAAGGTGACCTCAATGTCGCTATCCATGAGATCAGCGACTGGAAATCGACCTTCAACGGCGGTTTCCAGTAGCCAATACTCGCCGCGGGTAAATCTGGGTTCCATACTGTTGTCCTTTGTGAAATGACCATCGTAGGATTTACTGCTTTTGGAGTAAACGTCCCACCTCAGCTTTGTGTGGTGAATCGGGGAAATGCTTCAGGAGCTGCGCAAATCCCTATCGTGTGATGAGAGATGAAAATCTTATCTTCGGTTCTTGATTTCGGCCCATGTGGTAGCCAGTCTTCCTTGCGGTGAAACCGGCATCACCTCTAAAAACTGAGCAACCCCGTCTTCGTAGAGACCTTTGATCTCATAAGGACTGAATCCGGTTTCAAAGACCCCAACCTCGTCAATCAGTGTCTCGTGCGTACTCTCTGGAGATGTTATGAGAAACAAAACCATATCTCCATAATAGCCGGGAAAAACGGTCGCCTCGTGTTTTAGCACGGGTTCCCCGTCAATAAAAAGTGTATACGTGCCTGCAAACAACGTGTAAGCAATGTGATGCCACTCATCGTTAGAAATGTTCTCATCTTGTGTTGTGAGAACCGCAGATACGTCGGGATCATAGGTAATATGCGTGCCTTTGATATTGCCAGTGGGGGTAACCCCCAGATCAATTTCACTGACAATATTCTGACGATCTGCTGCGTAGAACCCGCTCATAGCAAACACAAGACCGTTATTTTGTTCCGGTCGTTTTATCCAAGCGACGATCGAGAATCCTACTGCTGCGAAGTGTGGGAAAAGTCTGGTGCCTGCCCCGAACACATCGTCACCGACTAAGGAAAGACACTTTCCAGATTTGCCGCCTTCGGTAAGAGAGGCACCGTCAAGAAGGGCACCCGGAAGGTTTTGCGGTCCACTGTCCTCAGTATATAACAAGCCTTCATCAGACACCTCGGTAGTTTCAAAATGATAGATGGCGATCACATGATTGAATATAGTATCAGTGTCTAAACCGGCATGCAAAAGATGGGTAAGGCTAAAGATTAATAGAATCGTCAGAACAAAAACCTTCATTAAGAAACCTCCATTGGTTTTCGGTATCGTGTTTTAAACAACAAAAACTGGTTTGTGATGAGAATGCTAACGAGGGCAACAATGGTAATATCGATTCTATCTTTCATTATGTCGCCTCCGGTGGGATCCATTTTTTTGCCTCAGCCGATTTGACTAAATCTCGCAAATAAAGTGGCGTAAGAGAATAAGTATCTTTTAGTTTTTCTTTGTTAAACGCTAAGTAGTAGAGCAAAACATATATGTGAAATGGCTTCCATCCCTCTGGACCGAAATATTCGTATGGATCAATCTCACTTATATTTTGGACCTCGAATTCTTCACAAAACGCCTCAAGCAATTCATAACCAGCGTCCCCAACTATTCCTAAGTCGTCTGCTAAGTGCGTGTCTGGTGTGAGTTCTTCTGATCCCCAGATATGCTCTGCTATCAAAACTTTGACGCGAGCGTAAAGTTCGGGATTCATCTCTTGCTGAGGTTTTTCCTCCGTCAGAGAACTCCCACAATGTGGGCACCTAATAGCCTTTTTTCTTATCGCTTTTGCACAGTTGGGGCATTTCGGTCGCAAGAAAAGCTCGAAAAAAAACTTTATCACCAGACTTGGACATTTGATAATCTTTTTTGCTATCGCTTTTGCACAGTTGGGATATTTCGGTCGTGAGAAAACCTCGAAAAAAAACTTTATCACCAGATAAAGCACACTTATCACCATACAAAGCACATTAAGAATAAAAGTAATACAGCAAAACAGAATCCCCGCAAAGCAAAGATAAAGAAGAACAAACTCAACAGATTCCATCTATGTTCCGCTCCGTTACTGGCCCCTCCGATAAAATAACGTGAGTTAGACCTAACATTAGCGAAGTCCGACCCGGTTTCAATACAGTCCGGTCATCAGCAGATGTGGGGTTGCGGCGTTATCTGTCCGGACGTTCCAAGAACTGAACATAAGCCAAAGGCTCAAAAAGCCGGTCTGGAAGTATTTTCCAGGAGAATCCTCTCTTTATGATGCTTGATTTCCTACTCGAAGGCATTTGCGACCGCGACTAAATCAAGGACGTTTACTGTGCCATCCCCATTAATGTCCGGGGTCTCTTCACCAAAAGCATTTGCCACGGCAACCAAATCGAGAATATTCACAACACCATCTTCGTTCACATCCGCTGTGGGAGGGGTTTCTAACCCCGATTTCAGATAAATCTCACCATCTAAATCTGGGAGCGTATGCCAGCGTTTGTTTTTAACACCGCTTGCCCAGCCGCTGCCCGCCTCCGGCAATTGGATATTCTGTTCCTTGCCACTCCGGTTATAGACCGCCCAACCATTGGTGAATTCACGGATAAATAACCCCGCTTGATTTTCATACAGTTGTGCCTTTTCACCGATGGGATAACCGAGATCAGCATCCCAAAAATCATACCAGATGTGAGCGTGATGCGGAAAATCTGTTCGTCCCGTTTTAAAGAGGATATAGCCATCGGAATGCGTCAGGCACATCGTCGTAAATACTCGCATCCAGCGTTTGTTCGTCTGGCTATCTGGGGGTTCGGTACCGATCGCTTCACCTTCAACACAGTTAATCTGAGGTGACCGTAGATTGGCTTCCGACCAAGACAGTGTATCTTCTATCTCCTGAAGCCCTTTATAGGTATAACCTCCTGGATAATCCTTATTGAGTTCCATAAACGTGCCATTCACATATGCTTTGTGTCTTGGTAGTTTCGTGCGGTTAGCATTGACAAGGATCAGAAAATCTTCACGCACGCGTTCTCGCGCACCTTCTAAGACCTTGGCGTGCGCTTCAATGAGCTCTGGTGCGGATGCCGTCTCGTTGTAATCGTATCCCGCGCCTTGGTTAAAGAACCCGTCAACAAAAATGCCGTCATACAGTCCACATTCAGCGATGCCAACAATCCGATTGACGAGCAATTCCTGCACTTCGGGTAGAAGGATGTTGAAATTGTATTCAGGCCAGTCTACAGTATTCCACTGCACGCTTCCATCAGCTTCCCGAACCCAAAAGTCGGAATCCGGTGGGAACGCATCAAAATCAGGATGGTTATGGAATTGGATTCCCCTTAAAGACACCAGATTCGGATTCAAAGCGAGTCGTTGTTGACGGATACGTTGTGAGTGCTCCAAGTCTCCAATCAACCAAGTTGAGAGTCCATGCCAGGGTTCTGGCCATCGTACCCGGAAAGTTGGACTGAAATGTAGGTCGTGCTTGGAAATTCGTTCTGTGTGAAGAGGTTCGTCGAAAATATAGCCGGATGTATTATATTCCTCCGTGGATCCAATGAGCGGATCAAATCCCTGAACAACGGATGGAAAAGTTCTATTTTTAATGCGTTCAATGAGAGGTGGAGGCAGTGGTAGAATTTCACAAATTTCATCGTATTGAAAGTCTGTGAGATTCTTTAGTTTTAAAAGTGGTGTGAAATCTCTAATCTGATTGCGTCTAAGGTCCAATACCCGAAGATTTTCAAGATGCACAAGCGGAGACACATCCGTAACTTTACACCGCGCAAGTTCCAGCGATTCTAAATTCGTGAGACTTGACAGGGGTCTTAAATCACTGAGCGGATTATCTCTCAAGTTTATATCCCTCAGGTCTGACAGCACCGCCAATGGTGATATATCGGAGATTTGGTTGTGTTGTAAATCCAATTTCCTCAGAAATGTCAGTGCGGAGAGTGGTGATAAATCAGAGATATGGTTGCTCCCCAAATCCAGACCCACAAGGGATGTTAGAGAAGCCAATGGTGATAAATCTGGATCTGAGAGGTTGGTAGTACCTAAACCCAAGTGTGTCAATTGCATCAACCCCTCCAGTGGACCGATGTTCTTTATGGGGTTATCGGCTAAATCGAGCTCCGTCAGACGGACGGCAAATTCTAAGCCTTGGATATTTACAATGCCCTTGTCTATCGCATGCAATCTCGTCAATAGGGTCATGTGCTTCTGGGTAAACGGCGGGGGAATTCCAAGTTCTTCTTGTATTGCTCGCTGTAAGTTAGTATCAGGGATATGAACGACTTGCGCAAAGCCGATCGACACCGTCAGCAGAAATACTATAAGGCTACATAGAAATCGTCTTAACATAACAGGACTGCTTGTCACGATTCTTTTTCTCCTATAGATTGTTAACGCTTCAATCTGTATGATGTTAGACGAAGTAGGTGTCAGTAAACTATTGCGGTAGACCCCATCCATTTGGATAGGTCACAAATAGATTCAATTATCTGACTCCGATTCCTCAAACCCTTCTGTCGTTTACATTACCTAAAGTCCTATTCGACCTCGTTGTCAAAGGACCACAAAATCATGCCCTCTTCTCCAGAGTTCCCAGTCATGGGTATTGCGCCTTCCCACGTTCAATCGAGTCCAGCCACATTTCCAAATCTATCTCTTGTGAAGACAACGCCGTCCCCTTCAACTATACTTAAGGCAGCACCGCCTTTCCCAGCCGCAGAAAAAATGGTTACGCCTCCACCCTCTGTGCCAATTGTGAGACTCGCACCAGCATTCCCCTGCTTACCGGTAACGCCTACAATTCCACCCAACTTGCCAATCTGAAGACCCGCACCGGCAGGAGCACGTATTCCTCCGAGACCGTAACACGATACCCTTCCACCATTTTCATCCGAAGATATAATAACTCGCGGCTCCCCATTGTCTGCGATCACGATTATGTCTTCAAGCACAGTTAACTTCCGGACCGCCAGTTCATCAATCGTTTCAGATCCAGATTGTGCTTCGGTATTCTCGTTCATGTTTCCTAATACAAATCCGGCTAAGGCTATTAACGCACCCAAAGCCATATATTTCAACTTTTCACGTAATCTAAGCATTATAGATTCTCCTTTTTATGAAATCGTGCGTAGGTTTAAAATTAGTTGATGTCCGAGATCCAAACGCCGGACGATGCTGCTCTGTGTATTGTAGATGGTAATCCACACATCACTGGGGTTCGCCGAGGGCTCCAGCCACCTGCACTAAATCTTGAATGTTGACGACCCCATCGCCATTGACATCCGCGGTGTTTTGTGCTGTCTTGCCGAGGTGTGCTGCGACGAACACAAGGTCTTGGATGTTGACGACCCCATCGCCGTTGACATCCGCGGTGCGTCGCTGAGGTTTAGGTGGCGTCAGTTCCCACAGTAGCACCGTGCCATCCCCACTGCCACTGGCGAGGATATTGCCATCAGGACTAAACGATATGCTCGCAACACCACCCCTCTGCCCTGTGAGGGTGCGTATGTGATTTCCTGTCTCTACATCCCATAGATGCACTGTGCCGTCTTGACTGCCGCTGACGAGGGTACCGCCATCCGGACTAAACGATACACTCTCAACAGCAGCTATATGCCCTGTGAGGGTGCGTATGTGATCTCCTGTCTCTACATCCCATAAACGGGCGGTGCTGTCCTCACCCCCACTGGCGAGCGTCGTGCCATCGGGACTAAATGACACACTCTCGACAGCACTCGTGTGCCCTCCAAGTGTTCGAAGCTGCTTCCCTGTTTCTACATCCCATAGACGGGCAGTGCCGTCTCCACTCCCGCTGGCGAGCGTCGTGCCATCGGGACTAAATGATACGTCCAGGACACTATCTGCATGCCCTATGAGGGTGCGTATGTGATTTCCTGTCTCTACATTCCATAAACGGATAGTGCCGTCTCCACTCCCGCTGGCGAGGGTAATGCCATCGGGGCTAAATGATACGCTATAGACGTGCCACCTATGCCCCTCAAGTACCTGGAGCTGCCTACCTGTTGCTACATCCCAGAGATGGACAGTAGCATTCGGATCTCCACCTGCGAGCGTCGTGCCATCGGGACTAAACGACACGCTATAGATGTACCATCCATGCCCTTCAAACGTCCGGAACTGCTTCCCTGTTGCTACATCCCATAGACGGATGGCATCCCCCAACTCTACGCTGGCGAGGGTGCTACCATCGGGACTAAACGACACGCTATTGATAGATGATGTATATCCTTCAAGCGCCTGGAATTGCCTTCCCGTCGCTACATCCCAGAGATGGATAGTGCCGTCATCACCGCCGCTGGCGAGGGTACCGCCATCAGGACTAAATAACACACTATAAACCTCCGTCGTATGTCCTTCGAGTATCTGGAGCTGCTTCCCCGTTGCCACATCCCAGAGACGGACAGTATTATCCTCACCTCCACTGGCGAGGGTGCTACCATCAGGACTCAACGACACGCTATAGACTTCACTCGTATGTCCTTCGAGTATCTGGAGCTGCTTCCCCGTTGCTATATCCCAGAGACGGACGGTGCCATCTCCGCTCCCACTGGCGAGCGTCGTGCCATCGGGACTAAACGATGCACTCGTAATCCAACCCGTATGTCCTTCAAATATTTGGATCTCCTGTCCTGTCTCTACATTCCATAGATGGATGGCATCCTCAAAATCTGCGCTGACGACCCTGCTACCATCAGGACTAAACGACACGCTCTGGGTATACCATATATGCTCTTCAAGTATCTGGAGCTGCTTCCCCGTCGCTACATCCCATAGACGGATATCCCAACTTCCACTGACGAGGGTCCTGCCATCGGAACTAAACGACATACTCCGAACCCAACTCGTATGTCCTTCAAGTGTTCGGAGCTGCTTCCCCGTCGCTACATCCCACAGGTAGACGGTCCCATCCGCATCCCCGCTGGCGAAGGTCGTGCCATCGGGACTAAATGAGAGACTCACGGCCCAACTCGTATGCCCCGTGATCAAATCAAGTGCTTCATTGGTCGCGGTATCGTAGATCCAAATACCGATAGAACTCGCAACCGCCAAACGCGTTCCGTCCGGAGAATACGCAATCTCCGTTATAAATCCTTTACCGAGGCGAGCCTTGGCCGCTTCGGGTAAACTCCATTGTGTGTGGTCTTGTGCGAACGTGATTGCTGAAAAAATGAAGGAAGCACAAAATAGTGGACCAGCAATCAAAAATAGTCTGTTTTTCATGAAAATTTTCCTTTTCTGTTGTCTCAAGCCAACAGATATAAAAATGCATCTGGACTTCAGTCAACGGAAACCAAGAAGCAGCCCGATTTATTTTGGGAGTCTATTTTTTTATCGCCAAGCATACCAAGCCTTATCAAAGTAGCCCACATCTGGAAACGCATACGGAGATGGTTCAAAATTCTCCTGTTCGCTCTTGTCTCGGCACCGACAGCGAACTCTATGTCCTCCATCGAGTTGTTTCCAATACGTCGCCTGCCACGGCGTAACATAATCCCATTCAACTGACTCTAAAATCACCTCCATTTGTTCATAGAAACACATAGATTCCATGTAGGCTTCAAGCCAATTTTTATCTCCACAAGCCAGTTCCCACCTTTCATATTCACCTTCCTCATCTTCTCGCTGAACACTTCTGGCTATGTATTTTTGCCAGTCAGGTGCGGCGAAGGCTTCCCATTGCGCGCCGCCTTCCTGCGTCAGTCCATAGGACGTAATTTTTCTTACATCTACAGGTTCCGTGCGCGGGGGTTTGGATTCATCCGGGACAGTTTCGATGTCTCCGTCAGGTGAAATAAAGACGTGGTGGGTGTCCCAAGGTACCCGTTGCTCCAAAGCGAGTTCGATTTGTTCCTTCATTGAGATAGACCCTCCCATCTCGCTGTTGGCATAAATTAGCCCCGAAGAGAGCAATTGATAGAAGGTTTCAACCAGTGATGTGCGTGTTAACCCATGCCCTTTTTTATTTAGGTGTAACTCAAGATCATCATCAGTGAGACCACAGATCTCCCATTCGTGCTCGACGACCGTCTCAAGTAGCCAATACTCACCGCGTGTAAATCGTGGCTCCATGTTGTAGTTCCTTTCTTAATCTACTTCCGAATTAGCATTTTTCGTGTTGCTGTGAAATCACCCGCTGTGAGCGTGTAGAAATAGATGCCACTCGCTACGGACTCACCCACGTCATTTCTGCCATCCCAATACGCCGCGCGACTTCGGCTCTGATAGATACCAGCAGGCGTTTGTCCCAACGCCAAGGTCCGAACCAATACCCCGTTTACAGAATAGATACGCAACGTGACCTCCGCAGGCTCCGATACCTGATACGGTATCCATGTCTCTGGATTGAACGGGTTCGGATAATTGGCAAGCAACATTGTCTTTTCTGGAATCAGCGATGCTAAGAGGCGTTGAAGGTTGGCAATGCCGTGTTGGAAGGCGATGGAACCATCATCTTCAACTTGTGCCTGCGCTATCCATGCCTGAACCATTGCAGGATCCAAACCCTCTACGTCAGCCATCGCAAGGATGGAAGGCGCAGCTGAGGCAGTTGATTCACCCATGTGTTGTGCCACAAGAATGAGGTCTAAAATGCTGACAACCCCATCATTGTTCACATCAACGTTGGAGTTAGCGGATGCTTTTTCGCCAAAATGTCGTGCCACCAGAATCAGATCCAGAACGCTTACCTGTCCGTCTGCATTCACATCCCATTTCGGTCCGGACGCTACAGTGATAGTAAAATCACGCACGCCAGCAGGAATGATTTCACCAGCACTGGAACCCAATTGAAAGTTTCGCAGTGTCATCTGACTGTTTCCATCTGCTTTCGCGGAGAAGACCACTGACAATAGTGTTCCCGTGCCAGCGATGCCACTTTCCGAAATCAGTGCCGCACTTAAACCTGTGATTTTACCCGTAGCATTATCGATCGTGCCTCGCTGAAAGAAGGTCGTTCCCCCATCCTTCTTCAGAAAATCACCCTCGCTCACTTTAATCGCTTCAAGTACATTAGGGTCGAACGTGAGATCAAACTGCCACCCAGATAAATCTGTGACCTTTTCAGCGTTGACGCGGACGGTAAAAGTATCCCCGACGCGGACACTTGTGGTATCCGTCGAAAACGCGAAGCCGGTACCAGGGGATATCACCGCATATTGCGTACCGGGTTCAAATCCAAAATAGCCACTAAATTCCCCACCAGAGTTATAGATAGCAACCAATAATACATTTGTTCCTTGTTTCAACGTGACGGGCGCATAACTTTGATAATCACGAGCCCACACCCAGCTAAGGTTCTCGTGAACTAACTCCCCATTGAGCCAGACCTTATGGACAATATCGCTTCCAGCAAATATCTGTGTTTGTTGGTCACGCGGCGAATATAAGGTAAGAGAACCATAAACGACATTGCTTAAATCCCTATCTCCCTCCATACCAATAGCATTTAGCATTACGCGGATATTATCTCCTTCCGCGGGTGCAATTTCGTGTGATGTCCACACATTTTCTCCGACAGGACTTCCTTCTGTCGCCCCGCTTGTTGCAATGTCCAGTTCTGTCACAGCACCGTCACTCGCTTGTGAGAGCAAATCCACGTCATCCCAAAAACCGTCTCCCAGCACCAACATCCATAACCAGGGTCCCTCTATTTTCGGACCGCCCTGTGGAAAACCTGGATTGCTGAACCAATGAATTTCTGTATTCTCGCGTAACCCATCCAAGGGCGAGAGATCTGAGATGTTGTTCTGCTGAAGTTGCAACTGTTCTAAGTTGTGTAAATTTGCGAGGGGCGATACGTCCGATATTTTGTTCCGCGCCAGATTTAACTCTTTAAGATTTTTCAAAGATGCCAAAGATGAGATCTCCGATATCATATGGTTGCTCTGTATTGCGAGCCATTCTAAATTAATCAATCCTCCCAGTGGTGAAACATCCGACACACCACTGGAATTAACACCTAATCTCACCAAACTTTTTAATCCTTTTAAAGGCGAGAGATCAAGATCTTTGGAGGCGTAAGTTTCCAGTCTTTTCAAATTCATTAGTCCTGCCAAGGGCGATAAATCAGATACCGGGCTGTTCTTAAATTCTAACCATTTGAGTTTCGTTAATCCTGATAGTGGGGAGAGGTCTGAGATGGATGTCTTCCAAAACCCTACACCCTCTAAGTTAACCAAATCTGCCAAGGGAGATAGATCCGACAGAGATTCACCAGAAAGCCTTATTTCTTTTAGTGTTGTTAACCCGGATAGAGCGGATAAATCAGAGAGCGGATTCCCGCGAAGATTAAGTTCTATCAGATTTACTGCAAACTGAAGCCCCTCCAAATCCTGAATATCCATTCCATCTATATCAAGGTGCATCAACGTTGCCATTTCCTCTGCCGTAATTGCAGTGCCAGATGCTTTGCCAAGAGTCTCTGCGATTGCAGCGCGAAGGTTTGCGTCAGGGATGTGAACTAACTCCCCAGGGATGCGTTCCCTCTGAGGCGTAACAGGCTTAGGGATACTACTATCAGGAGAACTCAGCGTGGCAACTATATCATCGAAATTCGATGTCCATGTATCCCTTTTCACACTCCCACTCACACCTGTCAGCACTCCCAAACCTAAGTTTTTCAGACTCGCATTCTCGCGAACCTTTTGGAGGAGATCCGTCATTTCTAACCCTACTGCGGCAGCTGCGTGTGCCGCAGCAAGCGGTCTTTGAAACGCCTCGTGGAACCGTTGAACGGGTTCAATCCCACCGAAGACATCTCCTGTTTTTTCAAGTGCTTGCCGGTAACGAGCGGTATCCTCTTCTAAGAACGCGTCCATCTCCACCTTCTCTGCATAGAGTCGCAACGCGCGATCCTTGTTAAAGGGGGGATTCGCATTCTGTTCGACAACCCCACGCACCTCATCTTCAAACACCTTCATCCCTTCTGTATGACATCCGATGCAGGAGAGACCATTACGGACGGTTGGATCGCTCGCCGCTGGGTTTCGGACAATCTTTATCGGTGCCGCGTCAAGCCGGTTGCCGCCAGCATCCACCAAATAGTATGCCTGCAAACCGTTCGGTAAATTAAAGATAATCTCGCCACCATCATGTTCAAATGAAAGTGGATGGGTAAGAACATTCTGAGTCCCTACATTCCCCGCAAAGTCGTAACTCTTCCAATACGCTCCATACCGTGAGATGTGGCGTTCGACAACACGGTTATTACTTGATACGCCCGAATCGTTGAAACCTGCTCGCCAAACTCGTTTTCCCGGAGCGTTGCGAATATTTTCGACAACATTCACCTCAAGTCTTACTTCTAATTCCCGGTCGGTTTCTGGAAGGGCCAGAATGTCGTGATACAAAGGTGGCAAGGCGGCTGTTGCGATGAACCAATCTATATGAACGAACGGCACTTCACAGTCCATTGCCTCACGCAGGTTTGTGAATCTCTCACGCAGTGCCGTTTGCGTTGGTGCGCTGAATTCCACTTTATACGGATATTCCGCCTCAATCAGCGTCCATCGGTTAGTTCCGATCTCCCATTCGTAGTCTCGGAGGTCAATATAGAAGATTGTTTCTTCTGGGTCAATGGGTTGCGGTCTGATAACCTCGCGTCCCCAAGAGAGACTATTTACGAGTTTTGAGAGTGCCCGCTGATAGGCATGGAGTGCTTCCGCACTCTCACCAGCGTTATACAGGTGCGTCATCGTAAAATAGCGTGCGAAGGCGCGATCAAACGATGAGATCGAGTTGACATGTTTTTCAATCGTCTCAAGCATTTTCGTCGGAGTGATGAAGGGACCCTCCGCTTCAGAAGTGTCCGTCCAATCCGGCGCACCTGCTTGGATCCAGTTGCCGATCGTCAGAATCGCAGCGGCGGTTAGTTGGGGTTGACCCAGCGGCATCCGTTTGGCGCGATCTTCTGTGAGGAGTCGCTTATAGAGTTCGGATTCAATCGGTTTTCCTGGAACAACAGCACCCGTTTCAATGAGTGCTGTGTGCTCAATAATGATATTTTCAGTATACGCCCCATGTTCGCCATGGCAGTTGAGACAATTCTGTTGGAAAATAGCATACGCTTGCTGTGCGAGATTTCCTTGGGCATCAACGTTTTGATAACCCAAGAGAAGCATCCATAAGCAAATAAAGGCAATGAAAATCTTCTGATCCTTCACGTGTCCTCTCCTTTACATCATGTTGCCCAATACGAAATCCACCCTTGCACTTTGGTGAGCGTGTAAACGCCTCTGAACTTTACTTCCGTATTAGCATTTTTCGTGTTGCTGTGAAATCACCCGTTGTGAGCGTGTAGAAATAGATGCCACTGGCAACGCGTTCACCGACAGCGTTTCTGCCATCCCAATATGCCACACGACTCCGACCCGTATAGTAACCTTCACGTTGATGCCCAAGATCCAAACGCCGGACGATGCTGCCGCGTGCGTCATAGATGGTAATCCGCACATCACTGGGGTTCGCCAAGTGATACGGTATCCACGTCTCTGGGTTGAATGGGTTCGGATAATTCGGAAGCAGTGTTGTTTTCTCTGGAATTAGCAACGCTAAGAGGCGTTGAAGGTTGGCAACCCCCTGTTGGAAGGCGATGGAACCATCATCTTCAACTTGTGCCTGCGCTATCCATGCGCGTATCATCTCAGGATTCAGTTCCCCTACATCCTGCATAGCCAGGAGAATAGGCGAAGCTGCAGTCGTTGACTCACCCATGTATTGTGCCACAACGATGAGGTCTAAAATGCTGACAACCCCATCATTGTTCACATCAACGTTGGAGTTAGCGGATGCTTTTTCGCCAAAATGTCGTGCCACCAGAATCAGGTCCAGAACGCTTACCTGTCCGTCTGCATTCACATCCCATTTCGGTCCGGACGCTACAGTGATGATAAAATCACGCACGCCAGCAGGAATGATTTCACCAGCACTGGAACCCAATTGAAAGCTTCGTAGTGCCATCTGACTGTTTCCATCTGCTTTCGCGGAGAAGACCACCGACAAGAGTGTTCCCGTGCCAGCGATGCCACTTTCCGAAATCAGTGCCGCACTTAAGCCTGTGATTTTACCCGTAGCATTATCGATCGTGCCTCGCTGAAAGAAGGTCGTTCCCCCATCCTTCTTCAGAAAATCACCCTCGTTCACTTTAACCACTTCAAGTACATCGGGATCAAACGTGAGATCAAATTGCCATCCTGATAAATCCGCAACCTTTTCAACGTTGACGTGGACGGTAAAAGTATCCCCGACGCGAACACTTGAGGTATCTGTCGAAAACGCGAAGCCGGTTCCAGGGGATATCACCATATACTCCGCATCAGCGGCAAACCCAAATAAGCCAGTCCAGTGACCCCAGTGATTATCAACAGCAACTAACAATACATTTACCCCTGCTTTTAAAGTTACAGGGACCAACCACTTGTAATCAACAGCTGCTGGCCGCCACTGCCGTCCGATGACTTGGTGAACTGACTGTCCGTTGAGCCACACTTTGACAGAATCGTCGGTTCCGATAAACATTTTTACCTGCTGCTCTCGCTGAGAATACAAGCGAATCGAACCATAAACGTTATACGTCTCAATAAACCCATCCACACGCTCAACGTCTCCCCAGCCAAGCGAGTCCACCAATTCGTGAATATTGTCCTCACGAGCAGAAAGTCTGTGGGAAGTCCACACGCTGCTTCCGACAGGGGTTCCTTCGGTAGCACCATTAGTAGCAACTTCCAGTTCCGTCACAGTGCCACCACTCGCGTGTGCAAGCAGATCTCTATTGTCGTCTTGAAAGTTTTCTCCTGGAAGCATGACCCATAGCCAGGGTCCCTCTATTTTCGGTCCACCCTGTGAAAATCCTGGATTCTCATACCAAAGGACTTTCGCCTTTGTCCGTATCACATCCAAAGGTGATATATCCGATATATTGTTTCGCTGAATTTCCAGTCTCTCTAAGTTAGTCAAAGCTGCAAGGGCCGATACGTCTGATATGTTGTTGCCCGATAGGTTTAGCCCTTTTAAATTGCGCAAAGCGGCAAGTGGTGAAATATCTTGTATATTGCGGTTGTCAAACAGTGCTAAACTTTCTAAGTTAATCAACCCAGCGAGCGGAGATATATCTGACACGCCACTACGCGCAATGGATAGTTCTCTCAAACCTGTTAGTCCTTTCAAAGGGGTAAGATTCGGGCTCTCTGCATAGAGTACCTTCAGAGTTTCCAGATTCGCTAATCCCGCGAGTGGCGACAGGTCGGATATTGGGTTATGCACGAGTTCCAAATACCTCAGTTTTGTTAATCCCGCGAGTGGCGAGAGATCTGATATAGAAGTGTTTGAGACCTCTATTCTCTCCAAGTTGATTAATTCCGTAAGTGGCAATAGGTCAGGGGTCAATTCACCCCCAATTTCCACTTCTTTTAACGCTGTAAATTTGATAGGACAGATAAATCCGATATAACATTGTCGCTAAGCCGGATTCTGTGCAGGTTAATTAAGCCTGCTATCGGTGAAAGGTCGGAGATATTATTATTATTGATAATCAAATAAGTTAAGTTGGTCGCTAACTCAAGTCCTGCCAGATTCTCGATATCCCTGTGATGTGCATCCAGTCCCTCTAATCCTTCCATCTCCTCAACAGTAATTGAGGCATCTGGTGCTTTTCCAAGTGTTTCTGTAATTATGATACGGAGGTTGGCATCCGGAATGTAAACAGAAGTTCCAGGGATGCGTTCCGTCCTCGGAACGATCGGCTTACTTACCGTGCTATCAGGAGAACTCAGCATCGCAACTATATCATTGAAATTCGATGTCCAGGTATCCCTTTTCACACTCCCACTCGCACCTGTTAGCACTCCCAAACCTAAGTTTTTCAGACTCGCATTCTCGCGAACCTTTTGGAGAAGAGCCGCCATTTCTAACCCTACCGAGGCAGCCGCATGCGCCGCATCAAGCGGTCTTTGAAACGCCTCATGGAACCGTTGAACAGGCTCAACGCCACCGAAGACATCTCCTGTTTTTTCGAGTGCCTGCCGGTAACGAGCGGTATCCTCTGCTAAGAACGCGTCCATCTCCGCCTTCCCTACATAGAGTCGTAACGCCCGATCTTTGCTAAAGGGTGGATTCGGATTCTGTTCAACGACACCCCGCACTTCATCTTCAAATACCTTCATACCCTCTGTATGACATCCGATGCAGGAGAGACCATTCCGGACGGTTGGATCGCTCGCAGCGGGGTTTCGGACAATTTTTATCGGTGCCGCGTCCAGCCGGTTGCCGCCAGCATCCACCAAATAGTATGCCTGTAACCCGTTCGGCAGGTTAAAAATGATCTCGCCGCCGTCGTGTTCAAAAGAGAGCGGATGCGTAAAAACATTCTGCGTCCCCACGCTCCCAGCGAAGTCGTAACTCTTCCAATACGCCCCATACCGTGAAGTATGGCGTTCCACAACGCGGTTATGGTTTGAAACACCGGAATCGTTGAAACCTGCACGCCAGACGCGCTTTCCCGGAGCGTTACGGATATTTTCGACGACATTTACCTCAAGTCTTGCTTCTAACTCCCAGTCGGTTTCTGGAAGGGCCAGAATGTCGTGATACAAAGGTGGCAAGGCGGCTGTTGCGATGAACCAATCTATATGAACGAATGGCACTTCACAGTCCATTGCCTCACGCAGGTTTGTGAATCTCTCACGCAGTGCCGTTTGCGTTGGTGCGCTGAATTCCACTTTATACGGATATTCCGCCTCAATCAGCGTCCACCGATTCGTTCCGATTTCCCATTCATAATCGCGGAGGTCAATGTAGAAGATTGTTTCTTCCAAATCAATAGGCTGGGGTTTGATGACCTCGCGTCCCCAAGAGAGACTATTTACGAGTTTCGAGAGTGCTCGTTGATAGGCATGGAGGGCTTCGGAACTCTCACCGGCGTTATAGAGATGTGTGAGTGTAAAATAACGCGCAAAGGGACGATCAAACGGGGAAAGTGAGTTGACGTGCTTTTCAATGCTCGCAAGCATTTCCGTAGGTGTAATAAAGTCGGTGTCTCGTTCTGGTGTCTGCCAATCTGGTGCGCCTGCTTGGATCCAATTACCAATCGTCAGAATCGCGGCGGGAGGCAGGCGCGGTTGACCTAACGGCATCCGTTTTGCTTCATCCTCTGTAAAGAGCCGCTTATAGAGTTCGGATTCAATCGGTTTCCCCGGAACAACTGCCCCAGTTTCTATGAGTGCGGTGTGCTGAATAATTAGATTTTCGGTGTACGCACCATGTTCACCATGACAGTTGAGACAATTCTGTTGGAAAATAGCATACGCTTGCCGGGCGAGATTCCCCTGTGCATCAGCACTTCTGGAACCTAAAACGACAAGCCCTAAGCCAATTAGAAGGATGTATTTTTTTATTTTCATAATTAATTCCTTTAATAATTAAGAATTTCCAGCGAATTGCAATTCAACGGCAGACCTTGGCCTGAATGCGATCAAAGTGGGCAATTCCAAGGGCACCTCTCGTGGAGTCCACCCTATTCCAAGTGTGTAAGTTTCAATCCAGAGAGTGGTGTGAAATCTTTTATCGGGTTTCCTCTAATCCGCAATTGCCGAAGTTCCTTCAAACCCGCTAATGGACGCAGGTCAGAAATGTCGTTATGTGACAGATGCAAGATTTCAAGTTTTTTCAACCGCGCCAATGGGCTTATATCCGAAACCTTGCTATTCTCCAGCGTGAGGTCCTCTAAATTGATGAGATTCGCTAACGGACGCAGATCAAGGGTGGGTGTGTTTGGAAAGATATCTGAGAGATATAAAGCTTTAAGCGTCGTTAAGTTGGTAAGTGGGCGGAGGTCTGTTATCGGATTGTCCCTAAGGTCGAGTTCCCTAAGATTCGTCGCAAACTCCAAACCCGTGAGGTCAAAAATCCCCTTACCCGCAACATCGATGTCACCGACCGCTTGCATTCGCTCTTTTGTCAGCGGAACATCAGGCAACAGCCCGATTTCACCGCGAACAGCGGTCCGTAATGCTGGGTCGGGCATCCATGCCTCAGCCAGATCTGTTTGTCCTGTTGTCTGTCCGATAACATCGTATTTCAGGTTTGTCAGGTTCAATCCAGAGAGTGGTGTGAAATCCTTTACCGGATTCCCTTTGAGCAACAATGTCCGTAGTTCCGTCAGCCCTGATAGGGGTCGGATGTCGGAAATGCCACTATTTAAAAGATCCAAGGTTTGAAGTTCTTTCAACGCCGCTAACGGACTTATATCCGAAACCTTTATCGGATTGTTAGAAATGTTGAGGTCTGTAAGATTCAATCCAGAGAGTGGCGTCAAATCTCTTATTGGATTTCTCTCAAGCCACAATTGCCGCAGTTCCGTCAGCCCCGCAAGTGGATGCACATCCTCAATTTGATTATTCGAGAGATGCAAGCGGCGAAGTTTCTTTAACCCCATCAGCGGACGGATATCCGAAATCCAGTTTCCCTCCAAGGACAGCATCTCTAAGTTAATGAGAGTCGCCAACGGACGCAGATCCAGATCTGTCGGACGGACAGGGACGTGCCAGAGATGTAGCCCCACGAGTTGTGTCAAATTCGACAGTGGACGTAAGTCTGTTATCGGATTCTGGCCCAAGTATAATTCCCTAAGATTCGTTGCGAACTCCAATCCTGTGATGTCCAAGATGCCTTTGTCACGCGCATAGAGGTAGTCCAAACCCAGCATCTTTTCTTTTCTCAAGGGGATGTCGGGTAGCAGTCCGATTTCACCGCGAATCACCGCACGCAACGCGGGGTCGGGCATCCACGCCTCGGAAGGCCGTGTTTGCGCTGCTGGGTCCGATACAGCATCGTATTTCAACTCTGTGAGATTCAATGCCGACAGCGGTCTGAAATCTTTTGCTGGGTTCCCTTTGAGCAACAATATCCGCAGTTCTGTCAGTCCTGTCAGCGGACTTAAGTCTCCAACGCTATTGTCTGTAAGGATGAGTTCCGTTAGGTTTTCCAAACCTGTAAGCGGAACAATATTTTCAACTCTGTTGTCAAAAAGGTCTAATACCTCTAAACTTTTCAGATTCGCAAGCGGACTTAGATCGCTGACACGATTGTCAGCCAAATTTAGGTAGGTCAGGGAAGTCAACGACCGCAGTGGCGATACATCGGTCACTTGATTATTCCAGAGACTTAACCCGATTAGGTTCGTTAGGGTGGTGAGAGGTCTCAGATCTGTTACTTGGTTAGCGCCCATATTGAGATGCCTCAAAGTGGTGAGCGTCGTGAGAGGACTTAAGTCGATAACATAATTACCCGCGTCTCCTAAATGTAAATGCACTAAATTTTGAGCGAATTCTAAACCCGTTATATCGGCAATACCTCTTCCCTCGGCGATTAGACGCTCCAATCCTTGTATATCCTCCTTCGTCAACGGCACCGTTTCAGGCAGTCCGAGTTCCTCTCGAATCGCCGTACGCAATGCGGGGTCGGGCATCCAGTGGGTCTGCGTATCTTCTGGATGCACAGGCGCAATGGACGTTGAAACGCTTTTGGAAACCTGTAATCCGTTACCGATGGTATTCTCAACGGGCACGACGGCACGTCCACTTTGATTGCGGAGTGCCGGTTTCGCGTCGGTCTCTAAGACAATAGACACGTCCACGATTTCAATGGTCGGTTCAGATTTTGCCTCGAAACTATAGGGTCTCTGAAAACGGGTGAGATGTTGGTTGCTGAGTCCGATCAAAAATAGAATCAGGACCGCAGCGGCACCAAACGCCGCCCATGGGAGCAACGGTTTCGTAGCCGAGGGAGGGGTCAGTTTCAAGTCAGCGACTTGCTGCATGACGTTCTGGGTTAAATTCGCTGATATCTGCACACCGCCGAGCACTTCTTGAACCAAGGCATCTTCTTTCTCCCGTAACCGTTTTCGTGCCCGACTGAGTCGACTACTGATCGTCTTTACGGAAACGCCCAAGAACTTACTAATCTCCTTCATTGTCATTTCGCCGAGATAGAAAAGCGTCATGACGGTGCGTTCACTCTCCGGCAGTTTTTCCAGAAGTTTTTTGACGACTTCACGCCGGCGTTCCTCGGCTTCTGCTTCGCGGTGCTCCGATAGATAGTGAGTATAGGAGAGCTTTTCTACTTCATCCACGCGTGTGTCCTCCAGCGATTGCGTCGCAAATTTTTGTTTTCGCAGCCAATTCAGGCAACGTCGATTCGCGATGACATAGAGCCATCCGGCAAATTGATGGAAATCTTTGAGCGTCGGGAGTTTTTTATAGACTTGGAGGAAGGTGTCTTGCGTAATCTCTTCAGCATAATGAAAATCGCCGATCTTGCGCCATACAAGCGCATGAACGCTTTTTTGGTACTTTTCGACCAAGATGCTGAACGCTACATCATCCCCTGATAAAATTCTCTGTATCAATTGAACATCGTCTTCTCTTGCCATCAGGATTCTCCATGATTCATGAACAGGTTTCGCAGCCTTGAACGTCCCTTCGCGCTGTTTTCATTTGGAAGGATCGCGTTGCCAGGATCTGTAAGCAGGTGTCGTCTATGTGCTGAATTTGCATACAATTGTAGCACGTAGAATTCAAAGACTGCACCATTTAATGTGGGCCCTCATCTTCCCTGTTGTTAAAGACACAATTTTTTGTCAAAAGTCTGCACCAATTTAACACAAGTCGCTATTTTTAAAGAATACGGAATAGCATTCATACCTCTCAAACGCGCCATTAAAGATAGAAAGGGCAGAAACCCTCTAATTTCCACCCTCCTTTTTTATAACCGCGTCAACGCGCTTCTACTTACAGTTTGTATCAAATGACCCCATGATCGCTATAGACATATTGCTCCGCTGGAGCAAAGAGATTTCTTGATGCCTAAGGGCGTGGTGTGTTTTTCTAGGAGCGAGCTGGGCTCGCGAGTGTTTTCGGGCATAAGTCAGGGGTCGCGAGTAAAACTCGCTCCTACAAGGAGGTTTGGTTTTGACCAAATGTTTACACACCCTGTCGACTGAGGGACAGCTGACGCTCAATGAGGTTCAAAAAGCTGCCTCAATTTAACCCGCTCATCAGCGATGATTGGGAAGCTAATGAACATCAGCGTCCCAACTCTCCTATGGTCATCTGATATTATTTCAAAATCAGCATCTTCCGCGTAGCAGAGAAATCTCCGGCTGTGAGTGTATAGAAATAAACACCACTGGCAACGCGTTCACCGACAGTGTTTCTGCCGTCCCAATAGGCGGCGTGACTCTGACTCGTGTAGTAACCTTCACGTTGATGTCCGAGATCCAAATGCCGGATGACGGTACCGCGTGCGTCATAGATGGTAATCCGCACATCACTGGGGTTCGCCAAATGATACGGTATCCATGTCTCTGGATTGAACGGATTCGGATAGTTAGGCAGTAGTGCCGTCTCTTTTGGCACCAACGAGGCTAAGAGGCGTTGAAGGTTCGCAATGCCCGCTTGGAAGACAAGAGAGCCGTCATCCTCAACTTGTGCCTGCTCTATCCATGCCTGTATTATCGCAGGATCCAATCCTTCTATACTGTCCACAGATAGCATCGAAGGGGCAGCTAAGCCGTTTGATCCACCCATATTCTGGGAAACAAGAATGAGATCCAAGATGTTCACAATTCCGTCGCCATTTAGGTCAACATCCGAGTTGGCGGGGACGGTTTTTCCAAGGTGGCGAGCCACAAGCACCATATCCAGAATGCTTACCTGACCATCTCGATTCACATCCCCGGTCGTCTGTTCTCCCTTTACAGTAATGACGACCTCATGCGGTCCTGCATCTATGGGCTTACCGGTGATAGCAGCGAGTTGAAAGTTATCGAGTCTCAATTGTGTTCGTCCAGCTGTTTTTGCTGTAAATGTCACCGACAACAGCGTGCCTGTGCCGCTAACCCCATCTTCACCGAGTCGCGCTGAACTCAGACCTTTAATCTTACCCGCTCTATTATCAATCGTCCCTCTCTGGAAGAAGGTCGCTCCACCCCCTGTTTTCAGGAAATCGCCTTCGTTGACTTCAACGGCTTCAAGTATTTTTGGATCATAAGCGATATCAAATTGCCATCCCGCTAAATTGTAGATATCCTCTGCCCTAATTTCAAGCGTGAAGGTATCGCCAGCATCGATGATAGGTTGCGAAAAGGCGTATTCGACACGCGGGTTTAACACGGTATATTCTGCCTCAGGGTTAAACCCCCAAAAACCGTTCCCGCCCGTTCTTGTGGCAACTAATAAGACATTCACGCCCTCTTTGAGCGTAACAGGAACGAAATGTTGGTAATCTTCACCGCGTGCGCCTTTAAGTTTCTCATGGACCAAAACACCGTTAAGCCACGCTTTACCACCACCGTCATTCCCAGCAAACAGCGTTACCTCTTGTTGTCGCGGTGAATACAGGACGACACATCCATAGATAACGCCGGGCACAAAAGGTCCTGCTAACGCCTCCGCCGTTAACACCGTCTCAATGTTATTCCGCCCTGTAGGTGATATTGTGCCGGAATACCAGACGCTATTTCCAACAGGGTTGCCTTCAGTCGCGCCATGGGTTGAAACCTTTACTTCTGTCACCGCGCCACCACTCGCTTCTGCGAGAACATCTAAATTTGCGAGAAGATCATCATTAGGATTCTCCAGCTTCCCCAGAACAGCACTTCTAATATCTGGCTCTGGCACCAGCACCCATAACCAAGGACCCTCTATTTTGGGACCGCCTTCCGGGAAACCTGGATTGGTGTGATTAATGATCGTTACATCCTCGCTGAATCCATCTAAAGGCGAAAAGTCGGATATCTCATTTCCGCCAATATGCAACCATGTCAGGTTCTTTAACTTTGTAAGGGGCGATATATCCGATATGTTATTTTCTGAAAGTTCCAGCCACTTCAAGCCGGTTAACGTCGCTAAGGGCGATATATCCGATACGGGGTTGCCTGCAACACCTAAGCGCGTTAACCCTGTCAATTTCGCCAAGGGAGAGACATCCGATACCCCGCCTCCGAGAAGATAGAGTTCTTTCAAATTTTTTGCGCCTTCCAGGGTGGATACATCAGGCTCTCCACCACAAATATCTATGACCTCGAGTTCTACGAGTGGCGACAGGTCGGACACAGGATTGCCCCAAGAATCAAACCGCTTCAAGTTCGGCAATCCCGCCAGAGGTGAGAGATCCGATATATTGTTATGACTCACCTTTACGTGCCTAAGATTTGTTAATCCCGCCAGAGGCGATAAGTCACTTATTTCATTGGCACTGATATCCAAAAGATCCAGTTTTGTTAATCCCGCCAGCGGAGATAGGTCAGATATTTGGTTGCTCTCAATTTTTAACCATTCCAAATTTGTTGCAAACTCAAGTCCCGTCAAATCGCGGATGCCCATTTCTTCAGGAGAAATCCGATGTAACCACGTCATATCTTCCACTGTGATTGGGGCATTTGGTGTTTTTCCAAGATTTTCTTCAATGAACGCACGCAAATTCGGGTCGGGGATGTGGACAGATGCCCCAGGGATACGTTCCGTCTGCGGGTCGACCGAAATCGCTACATCCGGGAAATCCAAGGCAAACACGATTTCACTAAACTTCGATGTCCATGTATCTCTTTTCATTGTGCCATTTTCTAAGACTAATACCCCTAAACTTTTCAAATTCGCGGAGGCACGAATCTTTTGGAGGAACACCTCGGTTTGCAACCCAACGGCGGCAGCGGCATACGCCGCATCCACCGGTCTCTGAAACGCCTCGTGGAATCGATGAACGGGTTCAATTCCTCCAAAGACATCGCCGGTCGCTTTCAGGGCTTGTTTGTAGCGTTCGGTATCCTCCGCCAAGAGTCCCGCCATCGTGGTTTTGTCCGTATAGAGTTGCAACGCCCGGTCTTTGTTAAAGGGTGGATTCGGGTTCTTCTGAACAACGTCCCGGACCTGATCTTCAAAATCCTTCATCCCCTCGGTATGGCAACCGATACAGGAGAGTCCGTTGCGGACGGTCGGATCACTCGCAGCCGGGTTTGAGACGATGTCTATAGGTGCTGCGTCAAGCCGTCTACCGCCGGCATCAGCGAGATAGTATGCCTGTAAGCCGTTAGGAAGATTGAAAATGTTTTCGCCCCCGTCGTGTGTGAAAGACAAGGGATGTGTAAAGATGTTCTGGGCCCCTACACTCCCCGCAAAGTCGTAGCTTTTCCAATACGCACCATACCGAGAGATATGGCGTTCCACGACGCGATTGTGATTCGATACACCCGAATCGCTGAATCCCGCACGCCAGACGCGTTTTCCCGCGGCGTTCCGAAGATTTTCAACAACATTCACCTCAAGCCGTTCCTCTAATTCCCGATCAGTTTCCGGAAGATTCAAAATGTCGTGGTAGAGGGGCGGTAAGGAAGCATTCGCAAGGAACCAATCCACATGAATAAACGGCACTTCACAGTCCATTGCTTCCCGCAAACTCGTTAGTTTTTCACGTAGATTTGTCTGTGTCGGGGCATTGAACTCAACGCTATACGGATACACCTGTTCAATCTGTGTCCATCTATTGGTTCCGATCTCCCATTCGTAGTCCCGGAGGTCAATATAGAAAATCGTTTCTTCTGGGTCAATAGGCTGTGGTCTGATCACCTCGCGTCCCCAAGAGAGGCTATTCACGAGTTTCGAGAGTGCGCGTTGATAGGCATGCAATGCCTCAGCTGTCTCACCGGCGTTATAGAGATGGGTGAGTGTGAAATAGCGTGCGAAGGTGCGGTCGAACGGAGAAAGCGAGTTGACGTGCTTTTCAATGGTATCCAGCATCCGCTTGGGCGTGATGAAGGTGCCATCTGTCGCAGAGGTGCCTTCCCAATTCGGCGCGCCGGCTTGGATCCAGTTGCCGATTGTCAGAATCGCCGCGGGTGGCAGTTGCGGTTGACCGAGTGGCATCCGTTTCGCTGGATCATTTGTGAGGAGTCGTTTATAGAGTTCAGATTCTATCGGTTTCCCTGGAACGACTGCTCCTGTTTGGAGGAGTGCTGTGTGATCAATGATGATTTCTTCAGTAAATGCGCCGTGTTCTCCATGGCAGTCGAGGCAACTTTGCTCAAAAATCGCATACGCCTGCTGCGCGAGGTTCTGTTGTGCATTAGCACTCTGATATCCCAAGATAAATGTGAATACAAGACTAATTTTGATGAAATTCTTCATGTATCTCTTTCTCCCTTCTTGAAAGAGTGAGCTGGACTCGAGATGCCCTTTGGCTGTCGTTGGACTGTCCAGTTTAAAATTCGGGTTGTTCGTAGCGGTGCAATTCACGCGCCCTGGTGGAAGCGATACATCGCTTCTACGAACCCTACGGATGCCTTAATCCGTCAAGACCTTCCAGAGCCAGAGCACTGCTCCCAGCGATACGCCCCAGCCTATTGCTGACCTCTCTATCCGTTGGTTCTTGATGGAGCGTTTGTATTCATCAGTATAGGTGTGAACGTATGTAGAAGACTTGCCTAACAGTCGATGACTTGGAACTGTCGGGTTATTTACGCTTGCATAGACGATAGCAAACATCCAGCACCCTGCCCCATAAGCGAACCAACGCAAGCCTGCGTCGTGCCATGCATCGCGTCTGGCATCTTCTTGCGCGTGTTGGATGAGTTGGGCGATCGGATCGTGTGGCTCTGTCATCGCTTCTACTGGGAGTATGTGCATAGGGACGCTGATCAGTATAAGGATTATCATTATTGTGATGCATCTGAAAATGAGGTTCATAGGTTCTCCTTCATACCTAAGGCATTTGCGATATTGACGAGATCAAACAACATTGATAACATCAGCGCCGTTGAGACCGGCAGATGTGGCTATCTATTTCAGGTAGATCTCACCGTCCAAATCAGAGAGGGTGTGCTGAACGTTGGTGATGCCACTCGCGACAGCAGATGCTTGCGCCGGTAAATAAATCTCTTGCGCTTTTCCACTGCGATTGTAGACTGCCCAGCCGTTGGTGAACTCACGGATAAATAAACCCTCAACCACATGTCCTTTACCCTTACGATAAAGGCGCGCCTTCTCACCTACAGGACGACCGAGTGGGGCATCCCAGAATGGATACCAATAGTGTTGGTGGTTGTGATTATGCCGTTCACCTGCTATATGTTCTATCTGATGTTCGGACGAGAGCGCGTATTCATGCTTATGGATGATGCCGGTAACGCCCATGACATAACAAACGTAACCATCAGAATGTGTGAGGCTCAACGTCGTAATAACACGCATCATTTGTTGGTTACGGGGAGAATCCGGATACTCAGACGGAATCCCTTGACCTTCAAGCACATTTATTCGCGGTCCGCGAAAGTTCTGCTCCGACCATAACAACGTGCTTTCAATTTCTCGGAGACGCTCATGCGTGTAAGCCGTATCACCTTCGTCCAGAACAGTTTCTATGAACGCTCCATTAATATAGGGTGCAGAAAGTCGAGCTTTATGCCGTCCGGTATTGACAATTATCAGAAAATTGTCACCAACAGCCTCACGAATACGACGCATCATAGAGATTCTCGCAGACCACTCGGCTTCAACACCTCGATAGTAAACCCCGTTGTCATCCTCAAGCGTAGCCGTGCCTTCCTGCCACCGTCCCAAGAAGACACCGTCATAGAGACCACATTTCGCGACGGCGAGAACTTTCTGAACGAGGATGTCCTGGACATCAGGGTGTGTGAAATCTATCAGGAAGGTGGAACCCCCAGCGTAAGCTTGAACTCGATTGCCGTTCTTATCTCTTATCCAATGACGCCACTCTTCAGGGTAGTCGCTTGGATTGGCATCGATGTAGTCGAGACTCACAAGTCTTAGAAAGTTAGGATTTTCTGAAAGCAGATACTCCCTTTTCCCGTGAGCATCGTCTATTCTCCCAAAGAGTCGAAGTCCTTCAGATGTAGGCTGCCATTGCAGGTGAAACCCCGGTCCCCCCCAAAACAGATCGTGATAGACGAGTTCCTCATCATCGGATAGGTTTGGGACGTTGAGCATATCGTAATACCACGCTGAAAAGACCGAAGGATACTCCCTATCTTTGATACGAGGTCCTACCGCGACCCGCGATACATCATCACAGATTCGGAAATTACCATGCGTATCTAACTCCTCTAAGTGCGTCAGCCCATCGAGGGGTGAAAAATCCCGAATATCATTATTTTCTACCAACAACTTTTTGAGATTGACTAACCCTGCGAGTGGTGAAATATCTTCGATCTCGTTCTGCCACACATGTAAAGTCTCTAAACGCGTGAGTGCTGCGAGCGGGCGTAGATCCGAAATCTGGTTCTCCCCCAAATCAAGAAAAGCAAGTCCCGTTAGACCTGACAAAGGAGATATATCGCGAATCTTGTTCCCTATCAGAACAAGTGCTTGCAAATCAGTCGCATGCTCTAAACCTGTAAGATCGAGGATCCCTTTGTATCGCACATCAAGACTGGTTAAGTGTTGTTGAAGATATGCCCGGGTTAAAGGAACGTCTGCCGGAATATCCAGCTTTTCTCGAACTGCCTGTCGCAGTGCAGGATCCGGCATCCACTGCGCCTGAGAAAGGCTGAGTGAATCCGCTGAGGCATTGGGCGTTAAATTCCGCTCGGAATCGTGTAAGCCGGCACTATTGTTTTTACTAATGGTCGTCGTTTGTCCACTCTGATTTCGCACGGAGGGTTTTGCGTCAGTCTCAAGGACGATAGGGGCATCAATAATCTCAACGGTCGGTTCGGATTCAGCCTCGAAGCTATAGGGTTTCTGAAAATGCGCGAGGTATTGGTTGCTGACACTGAGCATCAACAGCGTTGCTAAAACGACAGCACTCCCAAAAGCCGCCCAGGGCAAGAACGGTTCCATTTTCGGAGATGGGGTCGGTTGCATGTTAGCAACTTCCCGCATGATGTTCTGTTTTATACTCGCCGGTATCTGCACGCTACCGAGAACTTCTTGGATTAAGAGTTCCTCTTCTTCCTGTAACCGTTTCCGGGCACGATGCAGCCGAGTCCGTATCGTCTCCACTGACACTCCCAAAAATCTGCCAATCTCCTTTGTCGTCATTTCGCCGAGATAATAGAGCGTCATCGCTGTCCGTTCACTCTCCGGCAGTGTTGCCAAAAGTTTTTTGACGATCTCAAAACGATGCTCGGTTGCTTCCGTCTCGCGCCGTTCTAAAATGTAACGCGCATAACCAGATTTCGCGACCTCTTCCATAGATGTGTCCTCCAATGATTGCAAGTGTCTTTCAGACTTCTGACTGCGTAGCCAATTCAGACACAGCCGATTCGCAATGACGTAAAGCCATCCAAGAAACTGGTTCGGATTCCTCAGGGTTGAAAGGTTTTGATAGGCGCGGAGGAAGGTATCCTGCGTAATTTCTTCCGCATAGTGAAAATCACCGATCTTCCGCCACACGAGGGCATGAACACTTTTTTGGTATTTTTCAACCAAAATGTCGAATGCTGCGTCGTCGCCTGACAAAACGGTATGAATCAACTGAACATCGTCTTTTTTCTCCACGGAGTTCCCTCCTCACGAACGGATTTGGCTACGTTGATCCCGACTGAAACGTTCAATTAGGGACCAAGTCTGGGACTTTGGGCAGTGCAACACAGTTCACAAAATTGCGTTATGACAATATTAAAGACACAATTTTTACGCAAAACGTTACATCAGGTGAAAAAAAGAATTTATCAGGGAGTAATTTACGATTCTTTTTATCAGGGTAGGGGTTAGTGGAAAGGGGAGCAGTATTGTATTTTCCTGCTGTTTTAATAGGTTATGTTATCTCTTGTAACCATGTATGTGGATTCTCTACGCGGACGCGAAGGTGCGACTGATAGCGTTTGGCGAGTCTTAACATTCGGTCATCAGTTGTCAGAAGGATATCCGCATCACCGCTTTCGGCACACGCAATATGCAGAGCATCATAGTGCTTAAACCCAAGAGATTCAAGATATTCGCTTCTTGCTATTTCTGCTGTATTCACTAAAACGGTTTCAGACGCGAACCGGAGGAGGTCCTCTAAATTCACGCGTTGTTCTAAATCAGGATTTTGAACGATTTCAAATTTCAAAACGATACTGGCAACCCAGTACCAGTTTACCTCAGTAACACGTGTGAGGATTGTATCAACCGCTTCCGTTTCCCGACGAATACGCATTTGTATTTGAGGATCAAAGAGACGATTTAAGCAGCACGTGTCCAGGTATATTTTCCAAAACTGAGGGATTTGCATGCGTTGGGCTTACTTCTTGTCCTTTGCTTGGGTTTCCAAGTACTTCTGTTGAATCTGCTGAATTCCCGTTAGGATTGTGTCCTTATCAAGTTTATCAAGCCATTTATGGCGTTCTTCCGTATAATTGACCAAGTTTGGTCTACGTATCCTAATAAATCGAGCCATCCCGACGGGCCCAAGCGCGTCCGAAATTGCTTTAATGCCGAGTTCATAAAACGCAATATCAGACCGTTTAGTCATTTTTCGGTCACGTTCCTTTTTCGACTCTGGATCCTTTGCTATGTGCGCCTTGTACACTTTTTCACGAATCTCTTCCATCTCAAGAGCAGAAAGTTGTTGCAAAGTCCGGTTGATTCCGTCCCCCTTGCGAGGTTGGCATATCTGCAGAAACCGCGTAGTGCCAGGAAGACCAAAGCACTCGGTCAGAGCTTTCATACCGAGTTCATAAACTTCAGCATCGGTCATATCTTGTAGGTTCATTTGCACTTACCTCCTGTACCCAGGTATGTAGATTTCCAACGCGTATCCGAAATTAGATAGTTAAGCACTCTCTCTAAGAGAAGGCGAGGTCAGAAAACCTCGCCTCATAGATAGATCAGGGATAAAATTTACTTGCGTTTAGAGGGGGCTTCCATCGCTGGATAGATTTCTATATCCGCTCGCGTGATGAGAACGCCGACGTAGAACGTCAACCAGTCGCCGCAGCACTCAATAGACATATACTCATCATTATCACTGGCGTATTCGTGAAGTTCAACATCGAACTTATCTTCCCCTTCGGCATTGGTAAGGGTGAGTGTTGCGGGAACAACGTCCTGTCGGTTATATTCAACAGCAATGTCCGCATTCTCATTCTCCGGGTCAGGAAAATAGAGAGTCATGGTATCCGGCAACGGATCGCCGAGTTCACATTCGTCGTCAACAATCCATCGGGAAATCTCGTAATCGTCCTTCGTTCCAGCAATATGATCGACCCCGATAACGACTTCTTCCTCCGCGTCCTGGACGTGATACATATAGCGGCGGAGGCTGTCACCTTCATACTTCTTCCGTATGACGAGTTTAAAAGCGTGCGAAGTATCTCCGGTCTCCTCATAAGTGATGATGTCGGAGAGTTCAATCATGCTATCGAGCGGAATATCGATCAACTCATGCCGTTCCGGTTTCTTGGGTTCAGCGTCCTTGCGTCTACCAAACAGGGATTTGCCGTCTTTTCTGCCAAACAGTGCCATATTCCCACCTAAAAATAACCCTTGTTATACATCACAACCACAATCACGCCAACAACGAGGACACTTCCGAAAATAAGCAGGAACCAAGTTGCTCCCGATGTCCTCTTCTCAACAACAACGGTGCGTGTAGCAGGCGGGGCGCGCGTTGTGCTTGTTACCGTAGGTGACGTCTCGGCAGCGGCAATGAGTTCCGACTTCAATGCCGCTTCATCGGGAAGTTCATCAACTGTGAAAGCCTCGGCACCCTCCCCATAAAACGCATCAGGATTCTCCTCGACGTAACTTGCGACATAATCCTCATCTCGGTTTGTGCCGGGATCTACGTAATTTGCGTTCGGTTCAACGCCTTGGCTCTCGTAATAGTCTTTGTAGTACTCATACTCCGCCTGTTTTTCTGCACTCCAATGCGAGCGGTCATAGTCTCGATGGTGATAGTGCCAGAGGTAACTATGGCGAATCGAATGGTTGTAATAATCATGGAAATAGATACCGAACATGAGGTTGTTAAACGCCATAGATGCCGCCAACGGGTACATTGAATACCCCATCATCGGATAGTAACCGCCGAAATTATTGACGTTAATCGTTTGGCGAGCATCGCGGCGGGCGCGTGCCGTATCGCGATTCGCTCTTCTGTTTTGGCGTTTTAGCGTCCGGTTTTCTGCTTTGAGTTGTCGAACCTGTTTCCGATTTTGCGCTGTCACCTGCCGTTGCTGGCTGCGCGTTGCGCTCCGGGTCGCAGTCGTGCTTCGATTTGTTGCAGTCGTGGCTTTTGCACGACTCGTTGCCGTCTGCCGCTGGCGCGCTACCGTGCTGGCACGTGTGCCCGTGCTTCTTGACGCGCTACTTCTGCTATAACTGCTGCCGGTGCTGCGAGTCGTTCGCGTTGAGGTCCGCGGAGTGCTGTAAGAACGGCTGGTGCTACTCCGGCTACGCGTGCTACTATAGGTACGTCTGGGAGTGGTACTCCGCCGAGTCGTGCTGCGGTTATAACTCCGGCTTCGGCTAAAACTCCGTCCCCCTCTAAAACCACCGCGGCGGCTCTCTACGATATCGGGTGCAAAACTGAATAAAAAGACAACCAGAACCGCAAGGATTGAGAACTTCTGAAATTTACGTTTCACCCTGATCTTCCTCCTTAGATTTTTTTCGACGGAAAAACTTGACAAAAGATGCCGAATTTGTTAAAATTAAGAATACATGTAAATCAGGGGCGGTTTTATTTGTGAACCACCCTGACTTTGAAGATTTATGTGCCTGTAGCTCAGATGGATAGAGCGTCAGCCTCCGGAGCTGAAGGTCGAGCGTTCGAGTCGCTCCAGGCACGTTCTTTTTTTTTCTAATGGGCGCGCACGTCACATTCCAATTGCGCGAAACCTCATACTCACCATATTTAAAGACTATGCTAACATTAATGTAAGAGAGTTGTCAAGTATATTTGAAAGGAAAGATATGGCACTTGATGTCCGAGATGCACGATTAACAGATCTGATTGACCCAGCGGCAGCCGTCGAACAGATAGCAACAGGATGCCAATTCACCGAGGGACCCCTCTGGCATGCCACAGAGCAGTTTCTGCTTTTTAGCGATATTCCCGCAAATAAGATGCGAAGATGGGATGCAAACGCCGGAATGACTGTTTTCCGCGAACCCTCCGGTAAGTCAAACGGCTTGACTTACGATAAAGGCGGACACCTCATCGCCTGTGAGCACGCCAACCGACGGGTCTCCAGAACGACAGCCGACGGACACGTCATCACAATCGCATCACACTATCAAGGAAAACGTTTGAACAGTCCGAACGATGTCGTCGTAAAATCCGACGGAAGTATCTATTTCACCGATCCCCCCTACGGACTCAGTGCAGCCTATGGTGTTGAATCAGAGAAGGAACTCGACTTTCAAGGGGTCTACCGCCTGTCCCCAAACGGTGAGACACTGACCCTGCTCGTCGATGACTTTGATAGACCCAACGGTATCTGCTTTTCACCGGACGAGTCTATCCTTTACATCAACGACACCGAACGGATGCATGTGCGCGCGTTCGATGTGCAACCCGACGGCACTCTCACCAACAACCGCATCTTCGGTGAAGAGGAAGGAGATACGGGGAAACCGGACGGGATGAAAGCCGATACACAGGGAAACGTTTATTTAACAGGTCCCGACGGTATTTGGGTCTTCGCACCTGACGGCACACATCTCGGAATTATTCTCGTTCCTGAGCGCGCCGCGAACCTGGCATGGGGTGGAGATGACTGGAAAACCCTTTTCATCACAGCGAGTACCTCTGTCTATCGCATAGCATGCCAAACAGTAGGAGTCGCAGTCCCGTAACGCCCATGAAAGTTAACATTAAACGCATCGACAAGACGCTTCCGTTGCCGAAATACGAAACCGCTGGTTCCGTCGGCTTTGATCTGATTTGTCGAGAATCCGCAGAGATTGCCCCACACACCATCGTCCTGATTCCCGCGAACGTCATCGTTGAAACACCCCCCGGTTATATGCTGATGGTATGTTCTCGAAGTAGCACACCGCGTAAATTCGGCTTGATGGTGCCGCAAGGTGTAGGGATCGTCGACAACGACTACTGTGGTGAAGAGGACGAATTGCAAATTCAGGTTTATAATTTCACAGATAGCGTCGTTAAGGTTGAAAGAGGGAGTCGCATTGCACAAGCCATTTTCGTGCGCGTAGATACAGCAGAATGGAACGAGGTCGAAGAGATGTCCGCAGCCTCCAGAGGCGGCTTCGGTAGCACAGACCGGTAGATATAGGGGGAGTCATGGAACAATACATAGACGGACTTCGACAAGTATTCGATACCGGTATCGACCGCGAGGGTAGAAACGGCGTAACCCGCGCACTCTTCGGTATGCAAATGCGCTACAACATGGAAGACGGGTTTCCCGCCGTAACCACCAAAAAACTCGCGTTCCGTTCGGTAAAAGCGGAACTTCTGGGTTTCCTGCGCGGCTATGATCACGTTGATCAGTTCCAAAAACTTGGCACACAAATTTGGGATGCAAACGCTGAGGCATGGGATCGTGATGGTTACCTCGGACGAATATACGGTGTCCAATGGAGACGGTGGAAAACAGAAAATGGCACGATTGATCAGTTAGGTCGCGTCATCAAACACCTTCAGACCAATCCGCATAGCCGCAAACATATCGTTACAGCATGGAACCCAGCGGAATTAGACGAAATGGCATTGACCCCCTGTCACATGTGTTTCCAATTCGTCGTAGCAGACGGCAAGTTGTCGCTGCAGATGTATCAACCGAGTTGTGATATGTTCTTAGGGGTCCCGTTTAACATCGCCTCGTATGCGCTCCTCCTACACATGGTCGCGCAGGTAACGGGTTTCGCACCTCATGAATTCATCCACACCTTAGGCGATGCGCACATCTATCACGAACACCTTGAAGCCGTCGAAACCCAATTACAGCGGAAACCTTATCCACTTCCACGACTCGAACTGAATCCGAAAATCAAGTCGATTGACGCTTTCAAGATGCAACATATTCAATTGGTAGACTATCAGCACCACGAGGCTATTTACGCGCCTATGATTGTGTAGCATGCGCAAGGCATAACGCTACAGAACACAAGGCAGTATTTAAGGAGAGAATGACAAAGAAAAAGCAAAATCAAGGCAATTCCGATCCCTCTCAACAGAACGGCAATTCCGCAGTCTCAGACGAACTGACGCTGGCAGAGGAAGCCGGATTTCTCATTCATGTCGCTTTTGAGGAGTTTGAAGAGATTATCATCAATTACCCACATCACGCAGCCTACTGCTTCGCATCCATTACGCGTCTGGTGGATACCACTGAGAACCTGTCACACTTCACACGACGGTTAGGCATGTGGCTCTGGATAGAAGTCCTTGCTTTTCAAACCGAAGAACCGCTGGACCTCACGGAATTCGTCGAACAGTTTGAAGTCGATGTAGAGACCATCGAGACAGGGATTGACGAGCTTGTAGCTGCTGAAGAATTTAAGATTGAATGGGAACAGGAAAAACAGATCAAACTCGTCCCCCGTATGGCAAAAGAGACAGTCATCCATTTTGCCGAACGTGTCTTGAGTGGGATACGAGCAGGAAAACAGGAAGAAGGAGTCGAGTCTTAAAATGGTAGTTTCAATGATTGCCGCAATGGATAAAAATAGACTCATCGGTAACGGACCGGATATCCCATGGCAGATGCCCGTGGATCGACGGCATTTCCGCGATATGACGATTGGGAAGCCCGTCGTTATGGGACGTAAGACCTTCGAAACGCTGAAACGCCCTCTCGGCAAGCGGCGGAATATTATTCTCACGCGAAACACCACCTACACGGCACCGAAAGGGTGCATCGTGGCACATTCGGTAGAAGAGATCCTGAAACTTTGCGCAGGAACAGAGGAACTCATGATATGCGGCGGGGCACCTATCTACGAAGCCTTCTTACCGCATGCAAACCGACTCTACCTCACACAGATCCATGCTACGTTCAAAGGCGATGTCTATTTTCCGGCGTTCGATACCGAAGCGTGGCAAGAAGTAAAACGCATCGATGGTGAACCTGATGAGAAAAATCCTTATCCTTACAGTTTTTTGTTTTTAGAAAGAAAATAGGAGGCGTTCCGTGCTTAATGTGTGTATGCTTTCCGGTTCCTTTGAGTACGACTCCGAGGCATCCTTGACGATTTTCAAAACCTTTGTTGAAAAACACTATCCGATCCACGCGAATTTAGTCGTCTACAATTCAGAAGATCACGATCCCGCTTTAGGAGCGTTAGCGGATGCAGATGCGCTATTGGTTTTCACACGCCGTCTGAACACAGAGGGTGCCTCACTGAAACAATTTCAAGCCTACTGCGACCAAGGCAGACCGCTCGTTGGGGTCAGGACAGCCAGCCACGCCTATCAAAACTGGTTGGAATTCGATAAAACCGTGCTCGGGGGCGACTATCAAGGGCATTACGGTGAAGGGCCTCCCACGCAGGTGGAATTGATTGATACGGAACATCCCATCCTGAACGGCATTCCAGCGTTTGACTGTTATGGCAGTCTCTACAAAAACCCATCACTTCGCGACGATACCTCTCTACTCTTGATGGGACACACGGACGAACATTCAGAGCCTGTCGCATGGACGCGTTTGCATAATGGTGGACGTATCTGTTATACTTCATTAGGGCACCAGAAAGATTTTGAAGTAGAACCCTTTTTAAGAGTCCTCGCGCAAAGTATCTTGTGGGTAGCCGAACAGATATAGGCAAAGATTCAAGGCATTTTGGAGACATGGAAACCCTTACAATTCTGAATGGCGACATCTACACCCCCACGCATCATGGACAGGGGAGCATCGTCATTCAAGACGACAAAATTTCAACGATAACCTCAGAAGCACTGCAGCCATCGGGAGAGACCATTGATGCCGCTGGATGCCTCGTCATTCCTGGATTGATTGATGGATTGGTGCACGGTGGCGGTGGCTATGATAGCATGACCGGGCACGTTGAAGACGTTGCGACAATCACACGCGCCCATGCGCGTAGCGGTGTTACCTCGTTGGTGCTGGGAATCTCCTCGGGCAGCATGACACAAATCAACAATGCCTTAACCGCTATTGCACACGTCGTTGACGAACCTGTAGCGGACGGTTCGCGGATTTTAGGGTCCTACGTGGAAGGAAAATTCGGGAGTCTCGCCAAAAACGGGGCACAGAACGCAAAATACATTACACCTCCGAACTTCGAAGAATTCCATGCAATGTGGGCGGCTTCCGATGCGACTTTAAAGGTAATCTCCGTCGCACCAGAAAACGATGACAATCTGCAGTTTATCAAGCATCTCGCGGCCTTTAAAGCAGATGCCTATAATAACATCGTTATCGCGATGGGACACACAAACGCCACATATCAACAGGCAATCGATGCGATTGACGCAGGCGTGACCCGCGCCACCCATACTTATAACGGTATGAGTGGGCTGCACCACCGCACCCTCGGCGCCATTGAAGCAGTCCTTTCCCATCCAGACATCCACGCAGAACTCATTGTCGATGAGCACCATGTCCATCCTTTTTGGGGAAATACCCTCATTCAACAAAAAGGCGTTCACGCCGTTGGGTTAATTACAGACTGCACAGAACTCGCCGGTGTCCCCACAGAAGAATGGCAAACTTCGGCAACATACCTCCCCGAGCTGGATGCCTATCGCCTCAATGAAGATGCGATCTCCCAACACGACACAACCTTTGAGCGGCATAGGACCGAGAAATACATCCGCAACGGAGCGATGTGGTTAGATGTAGGAAAACCCACAGAACGCCTCGCAGGTGCGACAATTACATTGATGGAGGGTGTCCGTAACGTCATCAACTGGGGACATTCCATAGAAGCCGCTTTAACGATGGCGACTTTGACGCCCGCGCAAAATTTAGGCGTTGCAGATTCGGTGGGTTCAATTGCAACCGGTAAAACGGCAGATATCGTTATTGTTGACGAAAATTTGAGCGTTCAAACCGTTATTTTAGGCGGAAAAGTGATAAAAAAGTAGAAAATTCGCAGAATTCCAATCTTTTTCGCTTTTTTTTCAAAATAAATTTGACACAGCCCAATTTATTGTGTATAATATTAGTTTTGGAAACCCTAATCAATCTTTTTAGAAACGAGGGGGCAACTACGGAAACATTCTAACGTCGTACCTAAAATTCAGCGTTAATGTGTTGAAGTTACAATGCCCCGCGCGGGGCTTTTTTCTTTTTATCAGAAACCCATAGATATATCATCGCGGAGGTCCGAAATGCCAACAATTAATCAATTAATCAAGAAACCGCGCAAAAAGTCCCGGAAAAAGACCAAATCTCCGGTACTCGAGCAGTGTCCTCAGCGGCGCGGTATCTGTTTACAAGTGAAAACAGTAACACCGAACAAACCGAATTCGGCATTGCGTAAAGTTGCTCGAGTGCGGTTCACCTCTGGCTACGAAGCTACCTGTTACATTCCGGGGATTGATCACAATCTGCAAGAACACTCAGTCGTTTTAGTCCGAGGTGGGAGAGTCAAAGACCTCTCTAATGTCCGCTACCACATCGTCCGCGGCAAATTAGATACTGCAGGTGTTGATAACCGTCGTCAAGGTCGTTCAAAATACGGTGCACGGAAACCGGCTTAAAAAACGGAGGAAGAGTAGATGCCGAGACGTGGAAACATCAGCAAACGGGATGTCAGTCCTGACGCGAAATATAACAGCAAGCTGGTGTCAAAATTCATCAATAGCCTCATGTTAGATGGCAAGAAAAGCACTGCGCAATCAATCTTATATGAGAGTTTTGAGATTATTGAATCCCGGGCGAAGGAAGATGGTTTCGCCGTGTTCCGTCAAGCAATCAACAATGTCAAACCCGTGTTAGAAATTAGACCCCGGCGTGTAGGCAGCCAGACCTATCAAGTGCCTGTTGATGTAAAAGCAGAACGAAAACAGCGATTGGCTTTTAGTTGGATTATTCAATCCGCTCGTTCGCGCGGCGAAAGGCGGATGGCAGAACGTCTCGCAGGTGAAATACTTGAAGCATCTCAGAACGAAGGTGGAGCGATTCGCAGAAAAATGGATCAGCATCGAATGGCGGAAGCGAACCGAGCTTTCGCACATTATCGATGGTAAAAAATGCGTTACGGCTGAGAGCCGAAGCGTTAACACAAAAAAGGAGTCGTCCAATCGTGGCGGAGAAAAAAAATAGCAACCCCCAACGCTTAGAATTGCCCCACATGCGAAATATCGGTGTCATGGCACATATTGATGCCGGGAAGACCACTGTCACTGAACGCATTCTCTATTATACCGGTAAACTTTATCGGATCGGAGATGTGGACGATGGCACCACTGCCATGGATTGGATGGTGCAAGAACAGGAACGCGGCATTACGATTACTGCCGCCGCAACAACCTGTCAGTGGAAAAAACACCAAATCAATATCATTGATACACCGGGGCATATCGACTTTACCGTCGAAGTCGAACGCTCACTTCGCGTCCTCGACGGCGCAGTCGCAGTTTTTTGCGCAGTTGGTGGCGTTGAACCCCAATCTGAAACTGTTTGGAGACAAGCAGATAAATACGATATACCCCGAATCGCGTTCGTCAACAAAATGGATCGAACCGGTGCCGATTTCTTCCGAACGGTTGAAATGATGGAAGAACGCCTCGGTGCTCCAGCGATCCCCGTGCAACTTCCTATCGGGTCAGCAGAACAATTCACAGGAATCGTCGACCTCATCTCCATGAAGGGGCAGATCTGGAATGTCGGAACAGATGCCGGCAGCGATGGCACTGTCATCCAAGAAACAGACATCCCCAGAGAAATGGAAGACATGGCGACTGAATATCGCGAGCAGCTGTTAGAGGCTATCGCCGATCACGACGAAGTGCTTATGCTTAAATACTTGGATGGTGTCGAAATTTCACCGGAAGAGATTAAAGCAGGCATACGAAACGCTGTTCTTAATGGAAAGGTTGTCCCTGTTCTCTGCGGCACCGCTCTGAAAAATAAAGGCGTCCAACCGCTCTTAGACGCGATTGTCTCCTACCTACCGGCACCCACCGACGTGCCGCCTGTGGTAGGCTTTAATCCGAAGACTGAAGAAGAGGAAACACGTGCTGCAAAGGATAGTGAACCCTTCTGTGCATTGGCGTTCAAAATCATGACGGATCCTCACGTTGGCAAACTTACCTACTTACGGGTGTATTCCGGTATCCTCCAGAAAGGCGATACCCTCTACAACAGTACAACTGGAAAACACGAGCGGATTGGTCGATTAATGCAGATGCACGCCAACAAACGGGAAGAACATCAAGCTGTTCACTCAGGCGACATCGCTGCAGTCATCGGGTTAAAAGACCTCTCAACGGGGGATACGCTCTGCGATCCGAAGGCACATATCACCTTAGAAACGATGGTGTTCCCGTTGCCGGTGATGTCTATCGCTATTGAACCTCGAACGCAATCCGATATCGATAAACTGAACCTCGCCCTCTCGAAACTCGCTGAAGAAGACCCGACCTTTAAAGTGCATCAAGACAGTGAAACAGGACAAACATTGTTGTCCGGTATGGGTGAGCTTCATCTCGAAATCATCGTTGATAGACTCGTGCGTGAGTTTAACGTCTCAGCGAATGTTGGCAATCCGCAAGTCGCCTATCGGGAAACGATCCGTAAAGCCGTTAAATCCAGGAAACGTTTCGTGCGTCAATCCGGGGGTAGAGGTCAATTTGGAGACGTTACGATCGAGGTCGAACCCCTTGAAAAAGGATCAGGCTTTGAATTCATTGACGAAACCAAAGGTGGCGTTATTCCGCAAGAATACATCCCCGCAGTGCAGAAAGGCATTGAGAACGCGATGAACATAGGAGTCTTAGCAGGCTACCCGGTCGTTGATGTATTAGTCAGACTCGTAGACGGTTCACATCACGCCGTAGATTCATCAGAAATGGCGTTCTCCATAGCAGGTTCTATGGCGTTTAAAGACGCACTAAAGAGTGCTACACCGACGCTTCTCGAACCGATTATGGACGTTGAAGTTATTGTTCCTGACGAATACCTCGGTAAGGTCATAGGCGACCTGAATTCACGGCGTTCTCAGATACGTGAAACCGAAACGCAAGCAAAATCTCGTATTCAAGTTATTCGTGTTGATGTCCCGCTTTCAGAAATGTTTGGGTATGTCAAAACACTTAGGTCACTCACACAGGGTAGAGCCAATTACTCTATGGAGTTTGCACATTATAACGAAGTCCCAACAAGCGTGATGGAAGATTTAATTTCATCAGCGAATCGTTAAGTAGTTTTCAAGGTGTCCGAACTGTTGGAATGTTCACATTTCCCACAAGCGGACACAAGATTTTAATAGTTTTCAGAGTTAATAGTTGTCGGTTGTCAGTTAAGAGGGTTTCTTGTAACAATCTTCGCCACTTTGGAATATTCCCACAGGGGTGAATTGTTGCCCAACGCCTCTTGTAACTGATAACTGAAAGGGTTGCGTAGCAACCCGAGCCGAGAACCATTCCCTCTGATAACCAATATAACAATAAACTTTTAGTGGAGCTCGGACAAAAATGGCTAAGGAAACGTTTGAAAGGACTAAACCCCACGTCAATGTTGGAACAATTGGCCACGTTGACCACGGTAAGACAACGCTGACAGCAGCAATTACGATGGTGCTCTCGAAACTCGCTGACGCAGACTACGTCATGGAGTATGATGAAATTGATAAGGCACCCGAAGAAAAAGAACGTGGTATTACCATTAATACAGCACACGTTGAGTATGAAACGGACAACCGGCATTACGCACACGTTGATTGCCCCGGACACGCCGACTATATCAAGAATATGATTACCGGTGCGGCACAGATGGACGGTGCGATTCTGGTGGTATCCGCCGCTGACGGACCCATGCCTCAGACACGTGAGCACGTGCTACTGGCGCGACAGGTGAACGTGCCTTCGCTCGTCGTCTTCCTGAACAAGGCTGACATGGTGGATGACGAAGAGCTGCTGGAACTCGTCGAATTGGAAGTTCGCGAATTGCTCAGCGATTATGACTTCCCCGGCGACGATATTCCTATCGTCATAGGTTCCGCGCTTGACGCAATGGAATCCGGTGGTGATCCCGGGCATGAAGCATGCCAACCCATTCTTGAACTCATGGCAGCTGTTGATGAATACATCCCAGAACCGGTTCGCGATACCGATCGTCCCTTCCTGATGCCGATTGAAGATATCTTCACCATCAGCGGACGGGGAACCGTTGTCACCGGTAGGGTTGAACGCGGAACTGTTGAAATCGGGAACACCGTTGAAATCGTAGGGTTACGTGAAACACAAAACACTGTCGTTACAGGGGTTGAGATGTTTAACAAGAGCCTCAACGAAGGTCAAGCCGGTGATAATCTCGGTGCCCTCTTACGTGGTGTTGAACGCGATGACGTCGAACGCGGACAAGTTTTGGCAATCCCTGGGACGGTGACACCCCATACCCAATTTGAAGCGGAAGCCTACATTCTCACAAAAGATGAAGGTGGACGCTGGAATCCGTTCTTTAGCGGATACCGACCGCAGTTCTATTTCCGCACAACCGACGTAACCGGAGAGATGAACCTCCCGGAAGGCATCGAAATGATTATGCCTGGCGACAACGCACAGATCACTGTAAAACTTTCTAAACCGATTGCGATGGAAGAACAACTCCGATTCGCAATCCGTGAAGGTGGACAGACAGTCGGTGCCGGTGTTGTCTCCAAAATTATTGAATAAAACGATTGGGCGGTGCTGACGCGCCGCCCTTTTTAAGTAATCAACACGGAGCAGTCCTTACATCGGCATCAAGATGTAAGTTAACAAGACTTCCCTGTTTGATGAAGGCGATACGAAAAGATGGACAATCAAAAAATTCGCATCCGGCTCAAGGCATTTGACTATCGGTTGTTGGACCTGTCGTCAAAGCAGATAGCAGAAACTGCGAAGCGCACAGGGGCAGCTGTCTCCGGTCCAATTCCATTGCCGACGAAAAAGCATATCTATACCGTTCAACGTTCAACGTTTAAAGACAAGAAGTCGCGTGAACAATTTGAGATGCGGATTCATAAACGTCTGCTGGATATCTTAGAGACGACACCTAAAACTGTTCATGCCTTGATGGGTTTAGACCTGCCCGCAGGGGTTGATGTTAAAATTACGCTTCTCTAACTCTGGGAATCTGGACCTATAGATATTACAGCCACTGAGGTGTTAAGAGGCATTTCTTCTTGAAACCCTCTAAGGTAGTATGTTTATAGGGGAACGATACACAGATTCAATCATTCACAAAAGGCGAAAGAAAATGGTTAATGGAATTATCGGCCGCAAAATCGGCATGACACAAGTCTTTGAGGACTCAGGTAAAGCGGTCCCTGTTACCGTCATCCAAGCAGGTCCCTGCCCCATTGTCCAGCTCAAAACGCAGGAAAAAGATGGATATCAGGCAGTTCAATTGGGTTTCGGAGAGCAAAAAGAAAGCCGCATGAATCGTCCTAAGCGAGGACACTTCGCCAAAGCCGACGTTGAACCCGCATTTGTGCTTCGGGAATTTCGAGTCCAGAGCCTTGATGACGTGTCTGTAGGAAGCATTATCGATGCAAGCGTTTTTTCAGAGGGTGAACTTGTTGACGTGACAGGCACCTCAAAGGGACGTGGTTTCTCTGGGGTGGTGAGACGTTGGAATTTCGCGGGTGGTAGGAAAAGCCACGGTGGCGAGCAAGATTTGCGCAGACCTGGCTCCATTGGCGCAAGTGCGACCCCCTCCCGAGTCTTTAAAGGAAAACGGATGGCGGGACGCCACGGTGCCAAACGGCATACCGTTCAAAACTTGCCCGTGATCCAAGCCGATCCTGAGCGCAATTTATTGGTGGTCAAAGGGGCTGTTCCGGGACCCCCCAATGGGTTGCTGCTGGTAAGAAAAGCATCTAAATCACTGATTTAATAGTTATCAGTTATCAATTTTCTGTTAAAGAGGTCTTTGTAACAATCTTCACAAACCTGGAATACGCTAACAGCAGCAAAGATTGCCACAGAAAACCTCCTAACTGACGACCGACAACCGATAACCATTAAAAGAGGAAAATATGTCAACCTTAGACGTACACAACATATCTGGGGGAGTCCTCCGAGAAAAGGAATTAGCCGATGCGTTCACCGAGGCTGAAGTGAATGGTCCTGTCATTCACCAATGTGTCGTTGCTTACCTCGCGAATCAGAGGCAAGGCACCGCATCAACTAAAACCCGGAGTGAAGTGAAAGGCAGTGGGAGAAAACTCTACCGCCAAAAAGGAACAGGTAGAGCACGGGTCGGACACGCCAAGGCACCCAATCGAGTACATGGCGGTGTCGCGTTCGGTCCGAAACCGCGCAGTTACCGACAGGCTACGCCGAAACGGGTTCGCCACCTTGGACTTCACAGTGCACTCGCAGACAGGTTTCAGAACCAACAGTGCATTCTCGTTGAAGATTTTACACTTGAAAAACCCCGGACCAAAGACATCGTTAACATGCTAAAGGCGGTAAACGCGGAAGGGAAAGTGCTGCTTGTCCTGAATGAACACTGTTCGAATATTAACCTCTCTGTCCGGAATATTCCACAGGTTAACAGCTGCATATGGAACCACATCAACGTTTATCAGGTTATGTGGCATGACACCCTCATCATTACTGAGAGCGCCGCCGAGAAACTGGAATCCAAATTTTTAGCCACCTAAAGGCTATGGTTAAGACATCAGTTCAGCAGCAGAAGGATAAAACTGATGAAAGATGTATATCAGATCATATTACAACCGCTGATAACGGAAAAGAGCACGATCCTCCGTGAATCTAACAAGTACGCCTTCGTTGTGGATCGCAACGCAACGAAACCACAGATTCGTCGAGCCGCGGAAGAATTGTTTGACATTGAAGGCGATATTCTTAAAATTCGCACAATGCGCGTTCGTGGTAAACCCAAAGGTAAAATGTTGCGTTATCAACGGGGCAGAAAACCACATTGGAAGAAAGCGATTATTACCCTGAGAGAAGGCGCGACCATCCAAGCGTTTGACACCATATAGGAATAGTTGTCGGTTATCCTTCTTTGGTTCCCGACAATTGACGACTAAAAAAAGGAAATCAGAATGCCTAAAACTTATTCACCCATAACTCCAAGTCGCCGGTTCATGACTGGTTACACCTTTGAAGAGATTACGCGGAGCAAACCGGAAAAATCTCTCGTCAAAGGGGCGAAACAGAAAGCCGGCCGGAACGCCAATGGGCGTTTGACTGTGAGACGCCGCGGTGGGGGACATAAGCGCAGATACCGGGTCATCGACTTCAAACGAGACAAGTTTGGCATTCCCGCTAAAGTTGCCGCAATTGAATATGATCCAAACCGGTCGGCGCATATCGCCTTATTACACTATGTCGACGGTGAAAAGCGTTACATTCTCGCACCCGTCGGTGTTCAGGTTGGTGATATGCTGCAGTCAGGTGAAGACGCAGAAATTCGCCCTGGCAACGCCTTACCGCTTGAGAGAATTCCACTCGGATCGTCAATCCATAACATAGAGATGCGTCCCGGGAAAGGTGGACAACTCGTCCGGAGTGCTGGCGTTGCAGCGCAGTTAGTCGACAGAGAAGGCAAGTACGCGCGTATCCGACTCCCCTCCGGTGAAATTCGCCTCGTCCCCGTCCAAGGCATGGCGACGCTCGGACAGATCGGCAACGTCAGCCAGATTGTTATCGGTAAAGCCGGACGTTCGAGGTGGCTCGGAAAACGCCCGAAAGTTAGAGGCGTCGCTATGAATCCGATCGACCATCCGCATGGGGGTGGCGAAGGTAAAAGTTCCGGGGGTAGACATCCCGTTACGCCTTGGGGGGTCCCGACCAAAGGGTATAAGACCCGAAACCCGAAGAAGAAATCCAACCGTTACATCGTCGGGAAACGGAAATAGTCTGCAAGGACAGAATAAAAAGGAGAAATACAATGGCGCGTTCTCTGAAAAAGGGACCTTACATAGACCCGAAACTCGCTAAGAAGATAGCCGCCATGGAACGTTCTGGCAGTAAACGGGTGGTGCGGACCTGGTCCCGCCGTTCAATGATTACCCCTGAGTTGGTAGGACACACTTTGGCAATATACAACGGGAAAAAATTTTTTCCGGTGTATATAACCGAGAATATGGTAGGACACAAACTCGGAGAATTTTCACCGACTCGTACCTTCCGTGCCCACTCAGGTGGTGGAGGTAGAAGATAACTTTGTGATAGCTTTCATCGTCCATCGAGGTTCTCCGGAACTTCACCTTTTTATCAGATGATGCACGTGGATGCTTGGTCGCGAATCACAACGAAACCCGAAAATCGCTTTTGTTAGGAGATACTGATGGAAGCCAGATCTAAGATTAGGAACGCGTCGGTTGCCCCACGGAAAGCACGTTTAGTAGCCGATCTCGTCCGTAATCAGTACGTTGAGGATGCGTTAAGTCAGCTGCGCTTTACGCATAAAGCCGCGTCCCCTATAATTTACAAACTCATTCAGTCAGCAGCTGCGAACGCACAATATCAAGATCCGAACATCGATCTCACAAACCTATATGTTAAAGAGATTCGGGTTGATGAAGGGATTACGCGGAAATGGATACGTCCCCGGGCACGAGGTATGGCAAACAGGATCCTAAAACGGAGCAGCCATATCACTGTCGTCGTTGATGAGGAGAGTGGCGAGAATGGTGAGTAACGCCGTGCACTTACAAAACACCAAAAGCCCCGCTTATCTTCTACGTCGCGAACGGGGAAGAACTCAATAGGAGGTTTGCGTGGGACAAAAAACTCATCCGCGTGGATTACGCTTAGGAATCATTGAGACATGGGATTCAAAGTGGTACAGCGAGCAGAATTACGCCAAATGGCTCCATGAAGATTTTAAAATTCAGAAGTTTGTCAAAGAGCAACTCGCGCGTGCCGGTATTTCGCGTGTTGAAGTCGAACGCGTAGCAGACCGGTGCAGCATCAACATCCATACAGCCCGCCCCGGTATTGTGATTGGGCGTCGCGGCGCAGAAGCTGAAAAACTACAAGCGATGCTCGAAAAAGAGGTCGGATGTCCTGTACGGATTAATGTTTCGGAGATCAGAGAACCAGAGCTCGATGCCCAACTCGTATCAGAAGATGTCGCGACACAGATAGAGCGGCGCGCGGGCTTTAAACAAGCGATGCGCCGGAAAATCTCTGGTTCAATACAAGCCGGAGCATTGGGCGTCAAGATCATGGTCAGTGGGAGACTCGACGGTAAGGAAATCGCCCGTGCCGAATCCAGTATTGAGGGACGTGTCCCTCTTCACACCCTCAGAGCGAACGTCGACTACGGATTTACAGAAGCAAACACGACTTATGGTAAAATCGGGGTCAAGACGTGGATATTCAAAGGCGAAATTATCAACTTGAAGGCTGATCCTGCTGATCGTCGTCAATCTGGACGCCGGGAAGACACAGGTTCACAACGTCCTGCACGTCGTCGTGGCGACAGACGTTCTGGCTCCCGTCAAGCGGGTTCTCGTCAATCCGGTTCTCGTCAATCCGGTTCTCGTCAATCTGGCTCCCGTCAATCTGGCGAACAGGGCAGAGGAAGAGGACGGCGCCGACAGCGTCGCAGCGGAGGCAATTCATAATCGCCCAAGAGAACACCGGGCAGATGCTTAAGGAGGCATTTAAGATGTTAATGCCGAAACGCGTGATGCGCCGCTACGTGCATCGTGGAAAACGCCGTGGAAAGCCACTTCGAGGTTCACAGATTAACTTCGGCGAATACGGCTTGCAAGCAATGGAAGCAGGCTGGATTACCAGCAATCAGATTGAATCGGCACGTATCGCTATCACCCGATATGTCCGCCGGGGTGGAAAACTTTGGATCAAAATTTTTCCACATAAACCACTCAGTAAACAACCTGCAGAAACGCGCATGGGTAAGGGGAAGAAGGGCCCCCCTGAACATTGGGTCGCTGTCGTTAAACCCGGCAGAATTCTCTATGAACTCAGCGGCGTTTCGCTTGAAGACGCTAAAGGGGCGATGGAACGAGCCGCCCACAAATTGCCAATCAAAACTAAGTTCGTTGCACGGAATATGTAATTTCGTCTGCTTCTACGGATATGGTACCTCGCTGGGGTGCTTCAAAGGAATTCTTTTGAAACTCTCAGCGGAGCGTCATGTCTATAGTATCCGGTTTTGACAACATACAGGGAGGTTCGGAAAAATGAAAGCGGATGAACTACGCGGAAAAACCACTGAAGAATTAGAAGGTGAACTGCAAACTCTGAAAGAGAATCTGTTCAACCAGAAATTCCGAAGTATTTTAGGACAACAAGAGGATACAACCACTATCGGTAAGATTCGGAAGGACATCGCACGCGTGAAAACCGTCCTACGGCTCCGAGCGGAGTAGACGGGATCTATAGGAATCGGTGAGAGGCGACAGCCGGCTGCCGACGGATCACATTTGAGGGTGTGCTGAAAAAACGTACTTAATAAGTTTTGACTGGTTTGGAGGATAAAGTTGAGCGAGGAAAGACGAAGACATCGCAAATTTCGGACAGGTCTTGTCACGAGTAACGATATGGATAAAACTGTCACAGTGTCGCTGGTTCGACGCTTTCAACATCCGCTTTACAAAAAGGTCGTCCGGAAAACGAAAAAGATTCTGGCTCACGATGAACAGAACAGTTGTAACGTCGGTGACGTGGTGCAGGTTGTCGAAACCCGCCCGCTGAGTCGTCACAAACGGTGGCGTGTCCAAGCGATAGTAAGCGCAGGGCAGACCGCAAACGATTAAGAAGTGCCACCAACAGCGCGTGGTTCGTGCCGCCCGTATGAGAGGGTGAGAAACAGAGCAATGTGGTTCGCACGGCACTTGAGAAGGAAGGGCTTCATCTCCACTCTGACGTTTCCAAACAGGTTCCCGTTTTGAAAACGGTAGAGGAGAATACAAAAATGGTTCAATCATATACTCGATTAACCTGTGCTGATAATACTGGCGCAAGGAAATTAATGTGCATTAGTGTGCTTGGCGGAACCCGTCGACGCTACGCACGCGTAGGCGACGTGATTGTAGCAAGCATCAAGGAAGCGGTGCCCAATACGCAGGTAAAAGCCGGTGAAGTCGTTAGGGCAGTTGTTGTCCGCACGACGAAAGAATATCGACGCGCAGATGGTTCCTATATTAAATTCGATCAGAACGCCGCTGTCCTCATCGATCCGCAGAACCAACCGCGTGGCACTCGCATCTTTGGACCCGTCGCACGTGAACTCAGAGAAAAGGCGTTCACCCGAATTGTCTCGCTCGCGCCTGAAGTTATTTAGGAGGACAATTGTGGCACAGCAAAAACTACATATCAAAAAGAACGACACTGTCGTCGTCCTCAGTGGGCAAGATCGCGGTAAAGAAGGTGTCGTTTTAGAGATATTCCCAAAGAAACAGCGAGCAATCGTTGAAGGTGTTCATATAGTTGTTCGGCACCTCCGTCCAAACCAGGCAGGACAAGGCGGGGTCGTTGAGCGCGAAGGCACCATCCACATTTCTAATCTCAGAAAGATTGAATAGGATAAAGGCTTATGAGCCCATTTAAAGAATTTTACCAAACGGAAGTCATGTCCGCCTTGCAACAGCATTTTAACTATCAAAATGTGATGCAGATTCCGAAAGTGGACAAAGTTACACTGAATATCGGAGTGGGGATAGCAGTTCAGAATCCAAGCGCATTGGAAGATGCCGTAGAAGAACTGACCCTTATTGCGGGGCAACGCGCGATGATTACCCGTGCGAAAAAATCTATCTCTGCTTTCAAAATCAGAGGTCCATCAAAGTTAAACCGCACGCCCGGCATGGCGATCGGATGTAAGGTTACACTGCGGCGGGAAAGGATGTATGAGTTTCTCAACCGCTTAATCAACATTGTGTTACCCCAAATTCGGGATTTCCGCGGTATATCACCGGATGCTTTCGACGGGCGGGGCAACTACTCCCTGGGGCTCACGGAACAGTTAATCTTTCCCGAGATTAACTACGACCAAGTTAACGATATTCGTGGACTGAATGTAACCATCGTTACGACCGCCCCAACTGACGAAGAGGGCCGCGAGTTGCTAAAGCTTTTAGGCATGCCCTTCCGACAATAGATGGGGTCTTTCGCTAAACTTTAGTGAAAAGATTCCGCAGGCATCCTTTACGAGCAACTCCTGTTTAACAGCCGGAGGCAATACCCGTAAGCGCTACGGGTAAACAAGAAAAGGAGTATTCAGGTTGGCAAGTAAATCATGGATTGCCAAACAGAAAAGAACCCCGCGGTTCCGAACCCGAGAATACAGTCGTTGTAAAAGTTGCGGCAGATCGCGTGGGTATCTTCGCAAGTTTGAGTTGTGTCGTATCTGTTTCCGACTCTCTGCCCGCGCCGGTAAAATACCCGGTGTCCGAAAGGCGAGTTGGTAAAAACAAAATAAGGAGAATCTTTCATGTCGATGACCGATCCGATTGCTGATATGCTCACGCGTATCCGCAATGCCAATATGGCAGGACATGAACGCGTCGAAATCCCCGCTTCAAAAGTTAAATCTGAGATCGCACGCATCCTCGCAGAAGAAGGTTTCGTTAGAAATTATCGTCTCATCGAAGATGGGAAACAGGGGATTTTAAGAATTTACTTGAAATACGGAAATACGAAAAAAGAGAAGGTCATCACAAACCTAAGACGTATCAGCAAACCCGGCAGAAGGGTTTACGCCAAATCCGACAATTTGCCACAGGTTTACGGAGGACTCGGAGTCGCTATTTTGTCAACATCCAGTGGACTCAAAACGACCCCACAATGCCGACAGGAGAAAATCGGCGGTGAAGTTCTCTGTTACGTCTGGTAACATCTTGATGATGATCCGTAACGAGTTGGGAGATACAGAATGTCACGTATTGGACTAAAACCGATTCCAGTGCCAGACAAGGTGCAAATCGCTTTAAACAACAGTGACGTGCAGGTAGATGGACCAAAAGGAAGCCTCAATTGGAGAGTGCCAGAAGGCATCAACGTAACGCTTGAGGAAAATGTCTTAATCGTCCAAAGAAAAAGTGAACTAAAACACCACAAAGCCCTGCACGGATTGGCGCGTAGCCTTATCGCCAACATGGTTACTGGTGTTTCAGAGGGCTTTGAAAAAAAACTACGAGTCGTCGGTACGGGTTATCGTGCTGAGGTCAATCGTGAGAGCAATTTGGTGCTTGATGTTGGCTATTCGCATTCCGTCACCTACTCCCCACCTGACGGAATAACGTTGAGCGTTGAAGCCACTGAATCCATAGATGGCCAGACACATACACCTGTCATTATCAGCGGCATCGACAAACAGCTGGTCGGACAAGTGGCAGCGTCTATTCGTCAAATTAAGAAACCGGAGATTTATAAGCCCTGTAAAGGCATCCGGTACGATGGCGAGCGCGTTCGCGATAAAGAAGGAAAAGCGGCTGCTGGCTAACGAGGAGGACAGACCCTTTGGTACTTACAAAAAAGAAACGGATGAGTCATTTACGACGCCGCAAGCGAGTCCGCCAAAAAATCAGCGGCACCGAGGGCAGACCGAGACTCTCCGTTTTTCGAAGTTCAAAACATATTTATGCGCAGCTCATTAATGATGAACGTGGTGTGACGGTTGCCGAAGCTTCGACTTTATCGCCTGAACTGAGAGAGAACCTCTCAAACGGTGGAAACGTTAAGGCAGCGGAGAGCGTCGGCACACTTATCGCACAAAAAGCCAAGCAGCAGGAGATTGAGGCAGTTGTTTTTGATCGGGGCGGACACCTCTACCACGGGCGGATCAAAGCCCTGGCTGAAGCTGCAAAGGCGGAAGGATTAAAGTTCTAATCTCTTGTAAGGGCTGGGGAACCCAGTCCCTACCAAGTTTCTGCTCAGGGCAATCCCCAAGCAAAAACCCGTCCATTAAATTTCGGGCAGGTTTTCTGTATTTCCGGTATCGCTTTTTAAAGATGAATCGGAACTTCACGAGAACCCAGAGCGAAATGAAGTGGAGCGAGGCCCCAGGAGGCCATAGCTTAAAACATGCTGAAAGATAAAATCAACCTTGATGACCATGAATTTGAGGAACGCATGATTACCATCAACCGTGTAATGCGAGTTGGTAAAGGGCGGCGAACGCCCAGTTTTAACTCACTCACCGTTGTCGGAAATCGCGATGGGATTGTTGGTATCGGATTTGGTAGCGCAAGTGAAGTCGCCGGCGCGCTTCGAAAAAGTTTCGCAGACGCTCGAAAAAATCTGATTCGGGTTCCAATCATCAACGGGACGCTTCCGCATGAAATCATCAGCGAATTCAAATCCGCCAAAGTCTTGCTAAAACCAGCAAGCCCCGGGACAGGCATTATCGCAGGACATGCAACGCGCGCTATTCTTGAATTCGCAGGCGTTCGAGATGCACTCACAAAATGCCTTTCCTCTCGGAATGTGAAAAATATCGCTGAAGCGACCATGCTTGGATTAAAAAACCTCAAAGATGTCAATGAAGTCGCTCGGTTGCGAGATATACCTGTCGAAGAACTGCTCAAGAAACGCTAAATGAGTCATCAGTTGTCAGTTAAGAGGAGCGTTGGTTAAATCAGAACCCTCTTTAACGCATAACCGATAACTGAAAGCTGAAAACGATTCCGTAAAAAATGGAGTAAATCCTGATGAAATTGAACGAACTTAAACCGGCACCGGGTGCGACTCGCTCAAGAAAGCGGGTCGGCAGAGGTAACGCTTCAGGCTGGGGCGGCACTTGTGGACGCGGACACAAGGGTCAAAAATCCCGATCTGGTGCTTCAATCCCTGCATGGTTCGAAGGCGGACAAATGCCACTCGTGCGACGGCTCCCGAAGCGAGGTCCGCGACGCACCGGACATAAACGATTGGTGTATGATATCATCAACGTCGAAACCCTCAACGCTTTTGAAGATGCCACAGTCATCAATCCTGAAGTCCTTCGAGACGCGGGAATCATCAAGCGGAAAAATGCCTTGATAAAGATACTCGGCGACGGCGACCTCGAAAAACAGTTGACAGTTCAAGCACATCGTTTCTCAAAATCTGCAATCCAGAAAATTGAATCCAAAGGCGGCACAACCGAGGTCCTCGGGATGCATGCGAACACTAACGACCCTGCTTAAGCATCGTAGGGGCTGGGGAACCCAGTCCGTACAGGAGGAAAAAAAATAAGTGATTAAGGCAGTTCAAAACGCTTTTAAAATACCGGAATTGCGGAAACGCATCATTTTTACAGCGTTGCTCTTGATTGTTTACCGCCTTGGCGCACACATCACGCTTCCGGGTATCGACGATCAAGCCCTTGAGGCTTTTTTCCAGCAACTCATGGAGCGGGGTGGGAATGTCATTGGATTCATCGACTTGTTCTCTGGTGGCGCGTTTAGCCAGATGACTATTTTCGCGCTCGGCATACAACCGTATATCAGTGCCTCAATCATTATGCAGCTCCTCGCCGTCATCGTGCCTTCTTTGGAGAAACTGTCCAAAGAACCTGACGGTCGGAAGAAAATTACGCAGTATACCCGATACGGAACCGTTTTACTGAGTATCATTCAGGGGATCACAATTAGCATCGTGCTGCGGAACCCGGAAAACATAACCGGACAAGCAGGCGAAATCGTGAGGAACCCGGACCTCTGGTGGCATTTCCTTGTCGTGATAACGCTCACTGCCGGAACCTCCTTCGTTATGTGGTTGGGTGAACAGATCACGGAGCGCGGTATTGGACAAGGTATTTCATTAATTATTACAGTCGGTATCGTGGCTGGATTGCCAGGGGGTGTCACAACCGTTTTCAACAACCTCGTGACAAGACCGGAATTCGGGATTTTACAACTGGCGCTTTTAGTAGCCCTTGTCGTTGTAGCCGTTATGGGAACTGTGTTTATCACGCTTTCTGTGCGGAAGATTCCCGTGCAATACGGCAGACAGATTCGCGGACGAAGAGTCATTGGTGGGCAATCAACACATCTCCCCCTCCGTGTTAATGCCGCTGGTATGATTCCAATCATCTTCGCTGTGACATTGATCCAGTTCCCGCCGACTGTGCTCGGTTTTCTACCGCGCGACTGGGGATGGGTAACCGGTGTAGAAACACTCATCGCTCCGGGAACACCGTTGTACCTCACTGTTTATGGGTTATTAATTGTGGGTTTTACCTACTTCTACACGGCTGTGCAAATTAATCCAATACAGATGGCAGAGGATTTACAGAAATACGGGGGTTTTATTCCGGGGATACGAGCAGGTAAACAGACCGCAGATTACATCAACACCACGCTTACACGCATCACACTGCCAGGCGCAGTATTTCTCGCTGCTATTGCTGTGATTCCGATTATTATCACGAGCCAGCTTCAGGTTGGAAACATGGTCGAAGGTGCTTCTATCCTGATTGTTGTCGGGGTCGTGTTAGATACAATGTCACAAATCGAATCCTATCTAACGGTCCGCCATTACGAAGGATTCTTAAAAGATCGAAAACTCAAAGGCAGACGGCGTTAAGCATTTTTACCTGAAAGAGGACACTATGAAAGTCAGACCTTCTGTTAAAAAGATGTGTAACCAGTGTAAAATTATCAAACGCAAAGGGATAGTCCGCGTCATTTGTCCTTCAAACCCGAAGCACAAACAACGCCAAGGCTAAAAGAGGAGCACACACATGGCAAGGATCGCAGGGGTTGATTTACCCCGAAATAAACGTGTGGATATTGCCTTGACGGCAATTTATGGTATCGGGCGCTACACTGCAGTGCAAATTGTCACCGATCTGGAGATCGATCCTGGAAAAAAAGTTGACAACCTCGCCGAAAACGAGATCGGTCAACTCCGAGATAAGGTCCAAGAGTATAAAATTGAAGGTGATTTGCGCCGTGAAATCGACCAGAATATTAAACGGCTGATGGATATTAACAGTTATCGTGGACTCCGACATCGTCGGCAGTTACCTGTTCGTGGGCAGCGCACCAATACGAACGCACGTACCCGTAAAGGAAAGGCACGAACCATCTCCGTCGGTAGAAAAGCTAAAGAGGCAGCACGCAAGGGCGGTTAGTGTTAATAGGTATCAGTTCGGTTTTTCGGGCGAAAAACCTTTCAGTTGTCAGTTGTCAGTTAAGATCTTGTGGACCTTACAGAAAATTTTATCGCCACAAGTCCCTTCTTTAACCGATAACTGATAACCGATGGCTGATAGCCACTCTACTGACAACCCCTGCTAAGAAAGGAGAATCGTTGTGCGTGGAAGAAGACGAGAACGCAAGAATGTTCCTGAAGGGATCGCGCATATACAGGCGACCTTCAACAACACAATCATTACAATCACAGACTTAAGCGGAAATACTGTTGCTTGGGCGAACGCGGGCATGACTTTCACAGGTTCACGGAAGTCAACGCCTTTTGCGGCACAACAGACAGCGGAAGCATGCGCTCGCAGAGCAATGGATCACGGCATGAAACGCGTAGAGGTGAGAGTCAAGGGTCCTGGATCCGGAAGAGAGTCCTCTATACGAGCACTCGCTGCAGCCGGACTCGAAATTACCCTAATGAAGGACGTGACTCCCATCCCACACAATGGATGTCGTCCGCCTAAAAGACGAAGGGTTTAAGTTGACCCGCAACTCAACTCCGATACAAGACTTACAAGCACGAGTTGAGGGCCACATTCATACACAAGGAGAGGGAATGAGTAGATATTTAGATTCAGTCTGTAAATTATGCCGACGGGAAGGTGAAAAACTCTTTCTGAAAGGGCGGCGCTGCAACGGACCGAAATGTTCTTTTGAACGCCGCAGCTACCCGCCTGGCGAACACGGGCAGACGCCGCCACGCAGAAGTCGTGCAGACAATTACCGCCGGCAGTTGCGTGCAAAACAGAAAGTCAAACGCACTTACGGTGTTTTTGAAAAACAATTCCGGAACTATTACTTCAAAGCAGCGCGCCAAACAGGTATTGCTGGTGAGAATTTAATTGGTTTCCTTGAACGCAGGTTAGACAATGTCGTTTACCGACTCGGGTTCGCAACCTCCCGCAATCAGGCACGTCAACTTGTGAAGCACAACCACTTCACAGTGAACGGCAAACGGGTGAATATTCCGTCTTATATCGTGAAAGTTGGCGATGTCATCACACCGCGCGAACGAAGCCGAAACCTTGCAACCATTCAAGAGGCATTAGAATATGCACAGCATCGCGGCGCCCCTGAATGGCTGGAAATTGACACGGACAAAGCAGAAGGGCGTGTTCAAGGAGCACCTATAGTAGAGCAAATCGCTATTGACCTTGAAACGCAACTCATCATTGAACTTTACTCCCGATAGACATATCCCCATATTGGTTATCGGTTAACGGTTATCAGTTACAAGAGGAAGGTTTTGCTTGGGGGTTTCTGCGGATTTCCCTGGTTAAAGGCAAACCTCTTAACTGAAAATCGATTACCGACACCTTTAACCGTCAACCTGCGCATTGATAAAAGTGTTAAGGAAACCCGGGCTGATGGTTAAAATCGACAACTATTTTAAGCTTATAGGAGGAAATCGATGATAAGGTCCGAGCTGGAAATGCCCGATCGGCTAAAAACGGATACAGATTCCTTACGCCCTAATTACGCAAAATATACCGCCGAACCTTTTGAACGCGGGTTCGGAACAACCCTCGGCAACTCGCTACGCCGAGTCCTCCTTTCCTCAATTAAAGGCGCGGCGATTACAGCCGTTCAAATTGAGCAAGTAAAGCATGAATACGCTACGATTCCCGGAGTCGTGGAAGATGTCGTACAGATCATACTTAATCTCAAAGAGATCCGGTTAAATATCGCAACTGACGACCCAACGAAACTTACATTGAAAGCGGAAGGATCCGGTGAGGTTACAGCGGCTGATATTCGTTCTAACGCTCTCATTGAGATCATAAATCCTGACCAGCATATTGCAACACTCGACGAATGCGAAGCATTGGACATCGAGATTCACGCGCAAACAGGGAGAGGATACTCACTCGCCGAAGAGCACAGACCCATAGGGCACGAAATCGGATTGATTCCAGTCGATGCGAAGTTCTCACCTGTTGAGAAAGTGAACTTCTGGGTAGAAGAAACCCGCGTTGGCGATATGACAAATTTCGATAAACTCAATCTCGAAGTCTGGACGGATGCGACCATCACGGCAAAGGAAGCGGTCACACGCGCTGCCAACATTCTGCTGCAACAACTTGAAATCTTCACAGAATTCGATGAAACCTACGTTGAACCGGAACCTGAGATTGACGAGGCAAAACTCCGGCGCGATCGATACCTCGCCAAACCTGTCTCCGAACTTGAGCTCTCCGTCCGAGCCAGTAACTGCCTCGAAACGGCAAATATCAAAACTATACGAGAACTCGTCACAAAAGAGGAAAAGGACATGTTGGAATACAAGAACTTTGGGCGGACATCGCTAAATGAAATCAAAGAGCAACTCGCCAACATGGGACTTGCCCTCGGAATGAAATTGGACGACTTAGACGACGCGGACATCGACGAAGAAAATATGATCCAAGCACCTTTGCAACCGCCTGTGTAATTCTTCACGACAACGCGTAAATGGAGGAAGACGATGCGTCACAGAAAACGCGGGCGGAAATTGGGACGAACGACAAGCCATCGAAAAGCCCTTTTCCGCAATCAAGCCACCGCGCTATTTGAACATGAACAAATTCGGACGACACTCCCAAAGTGTAAAGAACTTCGGCGTGTCGCTGAAAAGTTGATTACGCTCGCCAAACGCGGCGACTTACCCGCACGCCGGCAAGCCGCAAAAATGCTCTATGGGACAAATCTGCATTATACACCCAAAAGAGGCGAAGAGGCGAGAGACCTCGACAAACACGCCATCCTACGCAAACTGTTCGATGACATCGGACCCCGGTATGAGGATCGAAGCGGTGGATATACACGCATTATACGCGGTGAACTCCGAAAAGGCGACGGGGCACAGATGGGCTACATTCAACTGGTTTAATGGTTGTCAGTTATCAGTTCGGGTTTTCTACGAAAACCCTTTCGGTTGTCAGTTACAAGAGACTTTTGGATTCACCAGTTCCCTCTTTAACTGATAACCGATAACCGACTACTGACTGCCATTAAAACCGATACGCAGCAGATGCAAACACCCGATGTGTCAAGTGTTCGGTCTTGACATCATTGCGTTGTTGTGCCCAACCGCCGAGCACATACGTAACATCAATTTTCAAGGAATCCTCGAAAATTTTACCGACTCCTGCTGTCAAGAAATCATGCGTATCTACCTGGGTAGATCTGAACGGGATAGGGTCGCGAAGATAGCCGAGGCGGATATGTGTTGCAATGATGGGTATTTGATATTCTACGCCGAGTCTTACCTGAAGGGTTGTGGCGTAGAATTCCTCAAAATTATCTTCTGAAATATCCTCCGCCGGACTCGGATCGTAGCGCGTCTGCGTCCAGTCCGTGAATTGAACATCCCCCGCCAAAATCAACTGTTTGTTGAATAATTTCACAGCAGCCCCGGCTCCTATTTCAAAGGGACGCTTAATGTCAAACGCTTGGACACCGGTCACTGTATCGTTCGCCTCTTCTCCGTCATCGTAAACTGCCACCGTTGATTGATACCACTGTTCATCTACCCCTAATTCCACGGGAGACACTACAGTTAGACCGACACTAACCGCATCGGTTAGGTGTGCAAGAAGCCCAACCTTGGCACCTATGCCCGAATACTCGCGATCAATTTCATCTTGGTATCTGAAACGTGCCAATTCCCGGTCTATGTCTGCGATATCAGTAGCGGTCGTATCCAATTCATTGAGACTGTTTCCTTGCCAGAAATCGAGGGAACCTCCAATCAGAATCCGCTTTGAGATATATGCGCTCGTTCCAAAACTCCAAATTCCGATGCCTCCACTGTTTGCGTTGATTTCATCTATGGCAAGTCCGCTGAATTCGGTACCAGTGCCCGGATCAACACCTTGAATTGCGGTCTGATCGTCGAAATTCTGTGAACGGTTGTAACCGAAAGCGATCGCCCAACCACCACGCCTCGCATGAAATGGATAAACAAAACCGATAGAATTCAGACGCATCTGTGAGCGACTCGTTGCTGTTTTTACTGTATCACCTGTAAAATAGGTATCAGCAATTGCTGTGTTGTGCGACAGGCTGCTGAACATCTCGAATTTTTGGATCTGTGCCATCCCTGCCGGATTCCAATAGAGCGCGGTGAAATCATCCGAGAGTGCCAGTGAGGCACCCCCCATCCCCATTGTTCGTGCTCCGACACCAAACGTTTTTCCGATTGCCATCTCTTCTACTTGCGCGATACTGACAGTTGTCCAGAAGGTTGCCGCACATAAGAAAATCAAGGCAGTATAGATCGTCCGTTTCATTGTTCCGATTCCTCCATTTTTAATTTTTCCTTGCGGTTCGTTTACTTTTCATTCCGATTTCTTATGCGTCGCTGGGGTCGTTCCGATCTTGACTTTGGCGATGTCACGCTGCGTGAACTCCGAGAACGCCGGTTTTCAAGTCGCAAATCCCTTTTGTTGTATGCCCGTCGTGAGAGCGGTGTATACCGACTCCTACCGTAATACCGTCGATAGACATTCGTATACGGGTAATATCCCCTATAATAGCGGTAGTAAGGCGAGTAGCCGTAATACCCGTATCCGTAAAACCAAGGGTGTGAGTAATATGGCATAACGGGCATGTAAGAGCGGTATGGATACAGTGGGTAAGATCCCCAGTAGCTGCCGTGGTATCCGCGTGGGTAGACGTAGGTTTCACGATGCGTATACTTCCGTCGTCCATAATAGCCTTCCGATGCCTCAGCATCGGTCGACTCTGATTCCAATTCTTCCGATTCCGCTTCAGAGTGATGTTCCGTTTCCTCTTCCTTCAAAACCGTATCGTATTCCCGATCAAAATCCGAAGACGCGTTTCCAACATGGGTTTGCCAGCCATGCTCTTGATAACCGAGTTGCGTATAACACCCGGCAAACATCACGATTGCCAAAAGCAACGACAGTGCAAAAGTTACTTGCAACTTCATATCCCTTCCTCCTTTGGATTTATCCGTCAGTGCCGACTATTATAACATATTATACGAGAGACCCCTGAAAAAAGTTTACATTTGGCGTTGTATAAATATTTTGTTAGTTGTCTGCACACCACTCCCTTTCCGTTGACTCCTTTCTGATTTCATGCTAAACTGAGAATATGAGGGTTTTCATTCAAATCGGACACGGCATCGTCGGTGCCGCTGTCATCTCAGGTTTATGCATTTGGCAAGCAGGCAGTTTCGGTGAAGCGCGACATACCATCAGCATTATCGGTGCGATCGCCATCGCCATTGCGAGTCTTTACCTCCTGCGGAGCCGCTGGATTCGATGGGGCAATCGGCAGACCTGGCTCAAATACCATCAACGGCTCGCCTCGTTAGGCTTGTGCTTGGTGTTATTTCATTCTGCCTTCCAACCACTGGTGTGGCACTCCTGGCTTACCTTTTTGCTCGCTTTGTCGAACTTAGGCACTGGCATCGCTGTGAGTCTGACCGCTCGTGGTGCGCGCCGAATTCTGCTCCGATGCCATCTCATCCTTGCCCCCATATTGCTCGTCAGTATCGTATTCCACGGACAGAAGAAACTGGAACATGACGAATTCCTTCCGCTCACGCAAGCGCACGATGTGCCTTGCGCAAGATGCCATACCCCCGAACGCCTTCTGTTTCATGTCAGTACAACTTTTCCCGAAGACTTGGACACGTCAGACACAATCCCTGAAGACTTGCACTGGTGGTTCTTACAGAATGAAAACAGGGTCCCCACAACTGCGCCTATCTCGGTCAAGGAACCCGGCAATGCCTGGACAGTCACCGACCCAAAAAATAAACGCACCTACCACATCCGGCGGGCCACAGATAGCATCGCCATCTACGCCGATTCCGATTACGGGAGTTACACCTGTCTCAAATGCCACGTGCATAACACAGAAGAAATTCAGTTAGCGCATGAACTGCACGGTGTCACGGAAGCCCATAGGTGCTTCGTCTGTCACCAGACCGAAATTGATGGCACGCGTTATGGACGACAACGCTTCGATTGGGAGTACGCGCCGCACCGGTCAAATTAAAAATGCCAAACAACCTTCATAGAGCGAGTTTTGGAAACCCGCAAGCTTCACCAAAAGTCAGCCTCCGGGCTGTCCTACTCGCCCTCCTCATCACTATCCCGAACTCCTACTGGCTCATGATTAACTGGGGTCCCAGCGGTTATGGCACAGGTCAGAGTTTCCCGACCGTCTCCACGGTTTACTTCAACGTCATTTTTGTTGTGCTCATCTTGATGGCGGTAAATCCGTTGCTCCGAGCCATCGGGAAAAATGCGAGCCTCACCGATGCCGAGTTAATGGTAGTCTACCTCCTCGTATCCATCGCCTCCTCCCTCGCTGGACACGATACCCTCCAGATACTATGGCCCCTGCTCACCTATCCCATCTGGTTCGCGAGTCCTGAGAATGAATGGGGTGAACTGTTCCTTCGGCACATGCCCGATTGGCTGACCATCAAAGAACGGAACGTGCTGGCAACCTTCTATCAAGGGGACGACTCACTTCATACTGCCCAACACCTACAACTCTGGATGCCCCCTGTGCTCTGGTGGTCGGCCCTCATTATCGTGCTAACGTGTATGATGCTCTGTATCACGATCCTTATTCGACACCAATGGGTGAACCACGAAAAACTCAGCTACCCCGTCATCCAGATTCCTCTGCATTTGACGGAAAATGGGGGACGCGTCCTCCTGAGCAATCGGCTATTTCTGTTAGGGGCTGTGCTCGCAGGTGGGATAAACCTCCTTAACGGTCTCCACTTTCTATTTCCAGTCGTGCCGGGATTAGGAGGGAGTCTCTACAATTTAGGACAGTATTTTCAGACAAAGCCACTGAACGCCATCGGTAGACTGCCCATTGCCGTCTATCCGTTCGCTATCGGGATGAGTTTTTTCATCCCGTTGGAGCTCTCGTTCTCTATCTGGTTCTTCTATCTCTTCCACAAAATGACGCGTGTCTGGGGCACCATGGCAGGCATCGGACACCTTCCGGGATTCCCATTTCTCGATGCACAATCATTTGGGGCATGGTTCTGCTTAGGCATCTCCGCAATATGGCTCACCCGAAAATTTATCGCGCGACAGGTGAAAAACGCCTTCCGAGGCAGTAATGGGGAACCCGACACAATGGAGACACCTTCAGCACACACCCGATACGCGATCATCGGGTTAATACTCGGCAGCATCTTCATCCTTGTGTTTTTCAAAAGCACAGGCACACCGATCTTCAGCATTCTCGGCTATTTTACGCTCTTCTTCGCGTTAGCGATTGCCATTACTCGTATTCGTGCTGAAGTTGGACCTCCGGCACACGATGTGCCGTGGCGACCGGATAAAGTCCTTGTCTCCTTTCTCGGCACCCGCCGCATTGGTGCAGAGGGATTAACCACGTTTAGTATGTTTCACGGTTTCAACCGATCCTATCGTTCACATCCGATGCCGATTATGTTGGAGGGTTTCAAGGTAGCACAAGTCCGCGGGCTATCGCACAACCGTTTTATCATTGCCATTATTTTGGTAACCATCGTCGGGACGATTTCATCGGCGTGGGCATACTATGCACAAGGGTATCATTACGGGGCGGCAGTCTATGGTGAACAGGCACAATGCCGTTGGACTTATGAGCAGCTGAAGCAGTGGCTCATTAACCCACAATCCATAGATGTCGGTGCGGTTTCCGCTTCTGGTGGCGCGATTGCCTTAACAACGTTCCTGATGGTGCTACGCCGCCGTTTCATCTGGTGGCCCTTCCATCCCGCGGGCTATGCCTTGTCACTTAGTTTTTGGAATACGAGTTGGTATTGGTTCTCGATCTTCTTGTCGTGGGGGATAAAAGCGATTCTCTTTCAAACGGGAGGACTCCGCACCTATCGGCGCGCGATGCCGTTTTTCATAGGTTTGGTGATTGGCGAATTTCTACTCGGCGCCATCTGGACCCTCATCGGCATCACCTTAGAACGCCCTATGTACCGATTCATGTTCTAATTTTTTAATTATTCCTTGCGGTTCGGTCAGGTGGGTTGTAGACATTCATCTCCCTCTCCGTATATCCGCTCTCCAAATGTAAAGCAAAGACAAATTATGCCATTTAAGGCATAATTTCATTGCGAGCTACGTGCTCTGGACAATTTTTAATTTTATCAAAGTTTGGACAATTATTAGTCAGGCACGTTGAAGCAGAGCGAAATCCATGTTTCTGAAAACTATCCCTCTTTGCTCCAGTGGAGCAATATGTCCATAGAAAATGGTATGTTTAAATAACTGCACTCCCGGGGAATGCCATACGGAGAACCTTCATACCGTTGATTTCGGAGTGCTATGTCTATAGAATGTTTTAGACCACCAAAGGGAAACACACAATGAAACTCAGTTGCCTCCCCGTCTCTCTTTATGACGACATTTTCACAGGAAAAAGCACCGTCGCTGATTGGATTCAGCTCGGTGCGGAATTAGGGTTGGATGCCGTGGATTTCAGTATCAAATTCTTCCCAAAACGCGACACAGAAACGATAAACAACACACGCGCTGCCCTCGAAAAGTTCAACATAGAGGCGTGTATGATCGCCTGTTATTGCGATTTCACACACCCCGACGCGGCACAGCGTACACAGGAGTTAACCGACCTGAAAGCGGACATCGGGCTGGCAAAAGCGTTGGGGGTAAAATTTATTCGGGTGACAGCCGGACAAAACCATCCCGACACCGAACGCGAAGCGGGTGTGCGTTGGGTAACAGACGGGTTCCGTCGCGCCCTTGATGAAGCCGAAAAGCACGGTATCACCCTCGCCTACGAGAATCATACCAAAGGCGCGCCTTGGGATTACTGGGATTTCTCACAACCCACAGAGATTTTCTTAGAAATCTTAGATGCGCTTTCCGATACACCCCTCGGTGTCTGCTTCGACACCGCGAACCCGCTCGTCCTCGGTGAAGACGTCCTTGCACTTCTGGAGGCAGTCATTCAACGCATCGTTGTGCTGCATATCTTCGACCTGCGGGCAGTTAGGATATTTGAACCCGTCCGCGTCGGCACGGGTGCCTCACCCATCCAACCAATTTTCGAGCGCTTGAGACAAGCGGGTTACGAGGGTTGGTTTAGCATCGAAGAAGCCAGCCGTTCCGGACGACAAGGGTTTGAAGCGTCAATCGCCTACGTCCAAAACGCTTGGGAACAGGCATCGCACTAATGTAGGGCGATTCACCATCCGTTGTAAAGCACAAACGCGCAATGAATTGCGCTACTACAAACAGAAATACAGAGGTTTCTTACTGACAACCGAAAACGATTACCCGCGTGACGGTTCATTCATTCGCTCGCGTGCTTGGCGCGAGAGTTCAGCGAGATGTCCATCGTTTGCCCGCACCTGTTCAAGGTGTATCCACCGTTCAGGGGTCGCTGTGCGTATCATTTTCTCGCCATACTTTCGATCGATCCAGAAACGTGAAGATCCAGAGATATAGGCTTGCAGCGCATCAAGTTTATCATCAGGATAGCGTTGACAGAGATTCATCGTAAACATCCGTCGCCGCCCGCCCCCCCCGAACGCGGCATGTTTGGTGTTATGGTTAAACAGAACCAGATCCCCGGGGGTTGTCTCAAAGACTGTCGCCGGGACATCCTTACCGTGTATTTCCCAAAAGTCTTGACTTTTGCCAGCCTGTTTAGAGAGCGCATCCGCATAGTTATCACCAAAGAGATGACTTCCCGGAATAACGCGAAGCGCGCCTGTATGGCGAGTCAGTGGGTCGAGATAGAAAGCGATCTTGATGTGCATCGGATCTTCCAACTTATGTCCGCCATCCGAGTGCCACCCCGTATCCCCGACATAGAAGTTTCCGTCGCTGCCCATGTAGTTGAAATCATCCCCCAGCAATGCCTTCGCGATCGCTAAAATCCTTGGATCGTCTAAGAGTGATGATAACTCTTCACTCTGATCAATGAACGGCACAATGCAGGAACGGGCAGTGCCTTCGTGCGGTTTACCGTTATGTCCACCGCCGCGCTCTTCCCAGACAGCCTCAAAAGCATCCTGAATTGCCGTAATCCGGTCCGCCATCAATTGCGGAAAACTGAGATAACCGAACGTCTTAAAAAAATTAAGCTCCGACTCGGTGATGCTGAAATCGTGCTGATTCATTTTTCTAATTTTCCTTATTGTGGAGTTTACCAAAATAGCCTAATTTGAGATCAGGGGCATTCAGTTTTAAGAAATTATCGGATTTCACGCCTTTTTTGGACGATTCGGTGCGGTTAGAAACCGCACCTACCGGGTTTGGGATGAAAACCGGAGCGAAAGACGGAAAACTAAATAGCCCTGAATTTGAGATCCCGATTGCGTCAAACTACCCAAGCCTAAAGACTTCGGGAACCTGTCGCAAAAAGCAGTAGTTGTTTTGCGTTTTGCAAGCCCGCGTCTCGTGCTTCGTTCGTGTTTCTCGTTTCATAGAGGGTGGTAACCCACCGCTCTCCACGATGGGCAGTAGCTGCCCTAAGAAGTATGTTTAGCGCAGCGTTGTGGTCTCGGTCTAACGAAGTGCCACAAAAACCACAATCAAAGGTCCGTATCGCTAAAGAGAGTTTCTTTGGCGATTTCTTACCACAGGCAGAGCAGGTTTGCGAAGTGTTCTTGGGATCGACTTGGTGGAAATGGAAACCGTCTCTTTCGGCTATGTCTCCACACCATTTAAAGAAGATACCCCAAGACGCATCGGAAATGCTCTTGCTGAGATGTTTGTTCTGAACCATGTTAGAGGTTTGCAAGTCCTCCGCAACGAGGACGTTCTTTTCTCGATGGTGAAAAAGTTTGTAAACAAGTTTACCGATAAAGTCTTTACGTTTGTTAGCAGTTCGCTCATGGTGCAGGGCGGTCGCATGCACGGCTTTATACCAGCGTTTACTCCCTTTTTCACGGCGTGCCATCGTCTGATTATGTTTGTGGAGCAGTCCTTCTGCTTGGCGATACCAGCGCGGGTTATCTTCCTTTTCGCCTTCCGAAGTCGTCAGATAGTGTGCAGTGCCAACATCAACAGCGACCGCATCGGTCGGACCCACTTTCGGGGTATCGGGGAGTTCACAGGTAATATGCGCATACCAGCCACTTGCTTTTTTCACGAGCGTGACTTCTTTGGGGTCACCTTCAAGCGGACGGTGCATGCGTATCTTGACTTCACCTAACTTCGGCACTTTCAAGCGGTTATGGCGAAAGGGCGTTTCTATGATTGGATTCTCGCGAACGCGTATGGTTTGTTTCTCAGCGTCTTTGGTCTTTCGACGAACCACTTTGGTGTATTTCCGCAGACTCCACGTCAGAGAACGGACACGCTTTTTGTAGCGAGGATACCCTTTTTTCGCAGCGTTTTCTTTGCACCGTTTACGGAAGGCAGCAAAAGCTTTATCGTTTCTGCGGAGGGCGTGATTTTGGAAATCTTGTGGCACTTCACGGAAATCTTCATATTTCTCACGGGCGGCTGTCAACTTGTCTTGCTGCTCGGAGAGCATGACGAAACGATCTTCAACTTCTAACGCAACCTTGCGATCGTGGCGCGCAGAATTCTGAAGGGCACACAGGTGGTCAAGCCACGCTAACAATATTTCTTCCTCTGACCATGTCGGATACACAGGATACTTAAAGGTTAATTTCATGGTATATCAGGTATCAGGTATTTATCCCCTAACGAGTGGGAGGCAGACACATTGTCAAGCGACAATGCTCGTTATGTCTGCCAACCTGATACGTTCATTCTAACACAAATTCGGACCATACGTCAAGAAAAAAATGAACGTTTGGGTCCTTTCCAAGAGGGCGGTTTTTCCTTCCAAAACCGACTATTCCCTTGACATAGTTTAGCAGATGTGTTATCCTTGTCAAGAGTTTTTTGTGGATGAAGGGCTATGTGATGGTCAGAGTCATCAGATGTTGTGTTGCGATCGGTTTGCTGATACTGTTTATGATGCTTATAGGATGCACACAAGGCGATCAGAAACAGACGGAATTGAACGTGTTCGCCGCAATCAGTTTGACGGATGCGCTTGGCGAAATTGGGACAGCGTTTACAGCGGAAAACGGCGTTAAAATCTATTACAACTTCGCTGCCTCTACGACGCTACAACGCCAACTCGAGAAGGGCGCGACAGCCGATGTCTTCATCTCGGCAAGTCCGCGCCAAGTCGTCGCCTTGGAAACCAACGGGCTGCTTGAAGCCGAAAGTCGTAAGGATTTGCTAACCAATCAATTGGTGCTCGTCTCTAATCAAAGCACTGGGATTTCTGTGGAAACGCTGACGCATCTTGCTATACCTGAAATTTCGAGAATCGCTATTGGGCATCCAAGTATTGTGCCTGCTGGCGCTTACACCAAAGAAGCCTTGGTTCACTTTGGATTATGGGAGACGCTACAGTCGAAATTCGTCTTTGGGACAGATGTCCGAGCGACACTTGCGTATGTAACCGCCGGAAATGCGGATGTAGCGATTGTCTATAAAACGGACACAACACTCACTCAACGCATAAAAGTGCTTTATCAATTACCGCCTGAAGCCTATACACCGATCATCTATCCTGCAGTCGTTATGAAGGGTAGCCCCCACAAACAATTGGCGCGTAGATTTATGACTTACCTACACTCCATAGAGAGCGGTGAAGTTTTTGAAAAACACGGATTCACGTTCTTGGTCCTAAAATGAAGATTACCCCCGCCGAAGTTACCGCCCTCTTTTTATCTATAAAAGTTGCGTTGTTCAGTCTCGTTATAATGTTTCCACCAGGGTTATTGATCGGTTGGCTACTCGCAAAACGCACATTCCCAGGCAAATCTTTCCTCAATACGCTTGTGATGTGTCCGTTGGTGCTGCCGCCTATCGTCAGTGGATATTTACTCCTTATCCTATTGGGCAAACATGGGGTCATCGGTGGATTTATCTATGAAACTTTCGGTATAGAGATCGTTTTCTCGCAGTTGGCTGTTATTATTGCGGTCTCAATTATCTCATTTCCGCTGTTAGTGCGGGGTATCGTGACAGGGATGGAGTCTGTGCCGTTGGAACTTGAAAATGCGGCACGGACGCTTGGCGCCTCTCCTCTGAAGGTGTTTTGGACGATCACATTCCCGCTTGCGCATCGCGGAATTATCGGTGGAACGATTCTCGGTTTCTCCAAAAGTCTCGGTGAGTTTGGTGCGACAATTATGGTAGCAGGAAACATCCCCGGCAAAACCCAAACAATGGCGTTAGCGATCTTCAGTGCTGTCCATCTCGGAGAGGACGCCTCTGTCTACCGATTGGTGTTTATTTCAACCCTTGTTGCATTCATAGCGCTCTGGTTAACGGAACGTTTCACGCTCCGATAGGCGCGTTTCCTCTACAGTTGATAGTCGGGCGGGGAGACCCTGGGGAAACACCCAAGCAAAAACCCCCTACGAGTGGCCTATCTGAAAAATCGGAAGATTATTATTTAATATTGCTTAAAGGGAGACTGATATGAATTGGGGAATAGGTTTAATTTTCATCGGTGTCATTGCCTGCGCGTTGTTTGTCTGGTATCTGTGTCGGCGTTCCGAAAACGAAACCTCTGAGAATGAAGAGGTGCCGACGGATGACGGCTATGAGGATCTGCTTTTAACAGGTCTCATGCTCGAAGAAATCTATGATGAGGATCAGGATTCATCTGACGATATGGACTCTGACGGATATGATGATGGATTCGACGGTGGTTATGACGATGGCGGGACATTAGAGTAACTCAACCGAACCGCAAGGAATAATTAAAGAATGGCAGATAGTCCCAAAATCAAACTCGATTTCCGCAAAAGTCTCGGTAATTTCACCTTACGGGTCAATTGCACGCTGGAAACAAAGGTTACGGCGTTTTTAGGCGTTTCTGGAAGTGGTAAAAGCACACTTCTCAATTGCGTGAGCGGCACGTTGACCCCGGATGAAGGTGAAATTGCTTTTGGAGATGAGATCCTTTACGCGTCTGCTTCTGGCATTAATCTACCGCCTGAAAAGCGGAGGTTTGGCTATGTCTTTCAAGAGGGTTACCTTTTTCCACATCTCACGGTTGCGCAGAACATCCGATATGGGCAACCGAATCCCCGAAAATCTTCAGATGCGATAGATGTTCTCGAAATTTCCGAACTGCTCCAACGGTATCCGAAGGAACTCTCTGGCGGTCAACGTCAACGGGTTGCGATCGCACGCGCCCTGGCGATGGAGCCGCGAATGCTCCTGATGGATGAGCCGCTTGCTGCGCTGGATAGCGCGCTAAAAGATCGAATTATACCCTATCTGCGCCACATTAAAGAAACTTTTGAGATACCCATCCTGTATATTACACACGCCTTTTCCGAGGCAATGGCACTCGCTGACGAAGCCTTCCTCATTGCTGATGGCGAAATTATGGCGAACGGTGAACCGCACCGGTTGCTAACTGCCCCTTCCGCGATGCCCATTGCGCAGATGACGGGTGTAGAAAACATTCTATTCCTTCCAGTGGCGGATTCAAACAAGGCACGCGGTTTGACGGCGTTAGAAATCGGGAGCCAGTCTCTTATCATCCCTTATATTGATGTTGAAGTGGGGGAGGTTGTTCCGGTCGCTATCCGTGCTGAGGATATTATTATCTCGCTTGAACCGGATATCTCGGTGAGTGCCCGCAACATATTACCCGGAAAAATTCAGTATCTTGATGTCAGGAGCGAACGCACGTGGTTATCTATTCTCGTTGAATGGCATCATCTTGCTGTGAAAATCACGCACGAAGCACGGGATCAGTTGCAATTGAGGGAAGGCTCAGAGGTTTACTGTGTTATGAAGGCGAGTGCGATTAATATTCTTTGGGATTAGTTCTGCTTTGAAGTTGCTCCCAAAGCGCATCCACCTGCCCGTGGAGTTCTTCAAGCGTCCCTTCGTTCTCTATAACAACATCCGCATACTTGACTTTCTCCGTGACCGGCATCTGTGCATCAATCCGCGCTTGGACTTCGGATTCCGTAAGCGGTCGCCCCTGTGCGATACTACGTTCCAATGTGCGTCGCAGCTGCGTCTCCGATGACGCCGTCACCACCACAATCAGATCGACAGTATCATACGCACCCGCTTCGATGAGGAGTGGTGCATCCAATAGCACGACGCACGTCGGGTCTTCCGTGACGAGGTGGCGTGCCTGTCCGCGTGAGCGTTCGATAATCAACGGATGCAGGATGCCGTTCAAGCGTTCCCGGGCGGTTTTATCGTTAAAAACGATGGCGCCGAGTTTTTTTCGGCTCACATCCCCGGATGCATCGAGAATGTCCTGCCCAAACGCGTCCGTGAGTTCTTCGATAACAGGACTGTCCGCCTTGAGGAGTTGGTGTCCGATTTCATCCGCATTAATCGGGATTGCCCCCTTTTCTGCCAACAGATCCGAGACAATTGTTTTTCCACAAGCAATCCCGCCTGTGATTCCCACGATGATGCCGCGTGCGCGGTGTGTTGTTTCTGTTTCCATAGTCTTGAGTGTATACCACGTCCCAAAATTTGTCAAGGTCCCCCGCTGTAGGAGGGATCTCCAAATCCTGACTCCTCCAATTTCGATTGACACCCACAACCTCTTCTGCTATGATGTTAACCTAATACATCTATTTTCACACGGAAAGGGGAGATTTTTCATGGGCAGATTAGAAGGTAAAGTCGCAATCGTAACGGGTGCTGGTAGAGGACATGCCGAGGCAGTCGCAAGACGCTTCGCCAAAGAAGGTGCAGCGGTCTCCATCTCTGATGTGATACCAGTGCAGGAGTTAGAGGCGAAGGTCGGTTCAGAAATTAGAGCCGCGGGTGGAGACGTCATCTGTTTTGAGACCGATGTTTCACAAGAGGCACCCGTCGCTGAGATGGTTGCTGCCACGATCGAGCAATTCGGCACTGTCGATATACTCGCCAATGTCGTCGGTATTGCAGGACCCACAAAGGATGTCTGGGACATGACTTTGGAGGAATGGAGACACACGCTTGAGGTCAACCTCGACTCGCTGTTTATCTGTTCTAAAGCCGTCCTCCCGGAGATGATCCGCAAGCAATACGGGAAAATCATAAACTTCAGTTCTGGCACCGGCAAACAGCCGCTTTCGCATAGAGCACCATATGCGACCTCAAAGATGGGGGTCATCGGTTTCACACGCACACTCGCTGCGGATGTCGGGCGTTACAATATCACCGTCAACGCCATCTGTCCGGGCTGGCATGTAGAGCGAAGTCTTGAACTCGCCAAAGGTAGAGCCGAATACATGAACAAACCCTTTGATGAAGATGCATTACGGGAGCGATACGGACGCACGAACCCGAAAAGCGTTATCGCCGGAAGATGGTGTTCGGATGAGGGGTATAGCGACAAAGGCTCAGGATCGGAGGATGCTGCTGCGTTAGCGGTCTTCCTGGCGTCAGAGGATTCCGCGAACATGACGGGTCAAGACATCAACACGGGCGGCACGGTGATGTGGTAGTTGAAATTTGGCAAACCCAATGTTGCCAACTGTGCCTCCTTTTCAGTGTTATCAAGGATAAGTTTAATTTTTAGTTATGCTCTCGTGGGAATATGTGTGATACGTACTAAGGATTGATGGCTTATCTACTCTAATTGGTTGAAGTCTTAGTTGTTTGTGCTCGACGATTGGGTATATATTAGGCGATCTAATTAGGGCAATTTGTTAACGTTCGTAAGTAGCATAACGGAACTGTATTGAATAAAATGGAAGGAAATTATGAAACATCTTTGGAGATGGAGCGGAAAATATTTTGGCTATCGTAATGGAAACCAGTTACGAACTCGTGATGGACGACACATTGGACGTTTTTATGGAGATGAGGTTTATGGTGTTGATGGACGCTATTTGGGTGAAATTAAGAGCGGGAACCGTTTGATTACCAAACGCTCAGGAAAAATGTCCCGAAGGTCATCTTTTTCTCCATATGCTCGGCCATCTAGTGTAAACTATACTGGATACGTCGGAAATGTTATGATTGCCGGATACGAGGATTTTCCTGACCCCGAAGACTTTTAAGCAGCTCGGATGGCTTGTATAAGTTCGTCGGACTATTTTTTATAGGCTTGGAGAAGCATTTTTTGGTTTTTTTGATTAGTGGTCCTTGGCGAGGTTTCCCCAACCTCGCCTTGTCTTTGCTTTGCCTACCTGATCAGTACAATACCAATCAAAAATATGTCCCTTCCCTCTTTAGCCCTGTAGGGGCGACATGTCTGTAGAAAAGCGTTACCCTCCTCTCTCCAAAGCCCTAGCGGGGCAACATGTATATGGATTCCATTGATTCAATTGACATCTGTTTCCCAAATGTGCTATAGTAATGTTAAGCACAATTTTCATTGTATAATGAGGTAAGTTAAATTGAACAGCATTCGCGTTGATATACGCCTTCGACCGATCAGGTTCGGATTTATGGTTCGTCCTGACGACCAAGAAAAAGTTCTTGAGATTTTCTGTATCAATACATGTTTGTGGGGAGGTATGTTCAATCCAATTATCCCATTTTTTGAGGACGTACCATCTTGGTGGGAAAGAGATAATTATCGTTTTGAGGATGCCAAGCAAATCATTAACGGTTACTTGGATTTCTTTGAGCCTGATTTCCTTGTTGAGGCAGAGAAAGGATTAGCAGATGGATTTGGATTCGATCCAAATAGGGTCCTGCAACTTGCAGATATTTTGGAAGATCCTGTAGAAGGCGGTTGGGATAAATACGGCTTAAGTGTCCACGATCTCTATTCAGAGTTGTATAAGGAGAAATTTCAATTTGAGTCGCGGCGTAAGCACAACATAGTGCATGTTGAAACAAAAAATAGTGCTTTTGACGGTTTTGTTGCCGCTAATTTTGGGAGTTTTCCTGTCCAAGAGCAGTTTAGGTACTTTGAACTTAACTATAAGGGTGTATTTGATCCAAAACACATAACATTGGATGCTGCATCTTTTTTGGAGATGCATAAGTCTGGATGGACTTCTGCTTTGGGCATAGGTTGTGAAAAACTTCAAGTAGACTATTCTAATCGTCAAGTGCCCATATTATTCATATTAGATGCACAAGAATCAAGAGACCTTGTCGATTTCTGGAACTTGCGGGCAATACATCAGCAAGGCCTCGTGATCCCCATTCAGTGGATAGAATATCTTTCACCTTTCTGTAAAGAATTCATTCTGCGCAATTATCACTATGTACGCGGCAATCCAGATGATGTTATGGTTTACCCAACCTCAATATTTTCGCGCTCTATCCCTGATAATGACATAGAGGAAATACATAAAAATTACCTGCATGTTGATAAGAAAAGGGCTAATACCCTGCAAGTTTGGTATCCACCGATATGGAGTAAACCATCAGAAAAGGTGTTTAGTCCTAAGCGTCCAACCTTGGAAGCTGGCAAGAAAAGTATGGATATACAGATTGATGAAGATGATCCTGTAATCCAATTTGAGCATCTTTTTCCAGAATTTGCTAGTGAGTATGGTAGTAAGTTCCGTCTAGTGAATGTAGTTCGGTTACAGGATTGGAGCAGTAAACGCCAAATAGCAACGATTTTTCCATGCGACTGTAAAAACCCTATTTTTCCTAAATTCCGAATTGGGAGATCCTCTTCTCTGTTTACCACTGAAGGGATGATTATTTTTCCTGAGTATAGAAATTTGTCCGAATCGTGGAATTTGATTGATGGAACAATAGCATTTAATAATTGGTTTGGTTACAATAAAGTCCCCGCAACTCTTTCTGATGGAGGTAGACCAACCCAGCAGATAATTCAAACTTTAGGAGGTTTTGTGGGCGTTAGTTGTTTAGCACATAAGGGAATAATTAAGTTACTCAATAAAATAGCAAACAGACCCGTCACCAAGACCATCCGTTACCAGAAATTCCAGGAGGAGATTCATTGTGCAGTTGATGACGAGATATTGAAAGAGCAAACTTTTGAGACGTTGGTGAAGCGCAGGGCGGTCCAACTTGGGTTGGAACTTAAATGTGGCGAGTGTGGCAGTTGGAGTTGGTATTCAATAAAACAGATTGACTATTCACTCACCTGCAGTCACTGCTTTCGATCGTTTGATTTTCCTGTTACTAATCCGTTGGATTGTAAACATTCCAAGTGGACTTATCGTGTTGTGGGACCGTTTGCTCGGCCTGATTATGCTGACGGTGGATATGCTGCTGCTCTGGTTATTCGTTTTTTGGCGGATGTTATAGGTGGAATGGGTCAAGCAGATGTAACATGGTCCTCTGCTCAAGAATTGACGTTGCCCACAAATGATAAGGTAGAGGCTGATTTTATGCTATGGTATCAACGCAGACAAATTTTAGGAATGGGTTATCCTACCGAAACGATATTTGGTGAAGCTAAGAGTTTTGGCACGCCAGCTTTCAAACAAGATGATGTTGATAAAATGAAATCGTTAGCAGAGACGTTTCCCGGTTCCATATTAGTATTTGCTACAATGAAAGAAGGGACAGAGTTTTCTAAAAAAGAAATTAACCGCATTAAAAAATTGGCTGAATGGGGTAGGGAATATGATAAGGCAAGGCAACAAACGCGTGCTCCAGTTATAATGCTTACAGGTACGGAGCTGTTCGCAGGGTACTCTTTACGTGCTTCATGGGAGGAAAGAGGAGGAAAGCACAAGGACTTGATTAAACCTGCCTCGGTAAGAATTGATAATTTGAGGGTTTTGGCTGACCTTACACAGCAATTGTATTTGGGAATGCCATCGTATGGATCGTTTCTATCCCAAAGATTCCATCAACAAAATCGGGCACCGAAAACTGAAGCTATTCACCCTATGTCTTGACATTTTTGTGCGGCAAAAGGAACTGAACCAAGGTTGATAGGATATTGTGAGAGAATTTCATATTTATTTTTTATTTGTATAGGGTAATTTATGAACCGACAACACACCAACAGTGAAGACACCATCACCACCCTATTCGTCGAGATCCTGATGCCGATGAGTGCTACGTGGCGCATCCACGAGCAGACAACGAAACCACTCGTTGAAAACCAAGGCAAGCCCGATGCGATCATCCGAACAGTCGAACGGTATCCGATGGCGGTTGAGGTGAAGATTGACTACAAGCGTAGGCCCAATGAAACAGGCGAAAAACAGGCACGTGAGCAATACTTAGGCAAAACACTCGGAATGACGCTGGAGACGCTCACCAGTGCAATAGCAATCCGCCTTCCATACAGATTCCGCACGATGCCGCGTGACGAGATCCGCGAAAATTTAGAAGTATCAAACGATTTCGGGTATGCGCTCCTTAGCATTGACGAACCACACAGATTTCCGAAAAAAGGATGGCTTTATGGCAGCATTGCGGATATTGCCGCCGCTATCCGCATCGGGGCAACCCCCATAACCAAAATTGAGCAAGCCGCCGAGGTATTGGAAAACGGCATCCATCGCGCCGCTGTCATCGTCAATGGTGCAATTCAACATCGACCGCATATCGGTAAAAGGATAGGTGAACTCCTCGTCCAAGAGCCCGGTGAACAGACGACACAGATGGCGATGCTGATTATCAGCAACGCGCTGGTGTTCCAAAGTTCCCTTGCACGAACGCCAGATTTGGAAGCCGTTCCATCGCTCAGCGAATTCACCGCTGATTACGATCAACTCAATTCAGACGAGGTCCTCCGCGCATGGCGAGAAATCCAAAAGATTAACTATGCTCCGATTTTCAACGTTGCCTATAATCTCGTCGAAACGCTTGCTGCCGATGATAAACTGGTCGGTGAAGTGTTGCGTGTGCTACGCGACACAGCCCGCGAATTAGGAAGGATGGGACTCGCCCAAGAGCATGAACTCGCCGGGATTGTGTTCCAGAAACTCATTGATAATCGAAAAATTCTCAAGGCAAACTATACCCGTCCCGAATCCGCAGCACTCCTCTGCGCGCTTGTGCTGCCGAAACTCACGAAAGATCCGAAAAAACTAAAAATCGCAGATTTCGCCTGTGGGACTGGTTCACTTCTCAATGGTGTCTATCAACGCCTTCTCATGCTCTATGAACAAGCAGGCAGTAAAGGAAAAGCCATCCATCAGTACATGATGGAGAATAATCTCGTCGGGTGTGACATTCTACCGAACGCCGCACACCTGACTGCCTCTATTATTGCCAGCACCTATCCTGACATTCGTATCGGTGGTACACGCATCCACACAATGCCCTATGGTACGCAGCGCGCCGATGGACTTTATGCGATTGGTGCCCTTAACCTCCTCAGCGATCCGTCGGGGACATTACCGTTGGATCTTGGCGCAACAGAGACGGCTACCGGACAAGGCACGGAAACTATCGAACTCCGAGATGCTTTTAAGCATGGCGAATTCGACATCGTTATCCAGAACCCGCCCTATACGCGAAGTGGTGCTGATAGCAACTCTAATTTGCCTAAGAGTATGTTCGCCGACAAAAAGGACGCAGTGGCAATGCAAGCATCACGGAGGGCACAGGGACGTCGGCTTGGCGGCAATAATCCTGGAGCGGGTCCCGATTTTGTTGATCTCGCGGATAGAATGCTAAAACGCAACGGCAAAATGGCATTCGTGCTGCCCGTCACAGCAATCACAGGCAGTAGTTGGCAAAAGGTTCGGAAAATGTGGGCGGAGGAATATCACGATATTCTTGTTATCACGATCGCCGACGCAGCTACTGAGAATTGCGCATTCTCAGCGGATACCAATATGGCAGAGTGCCTTGTCATAGCAACGAAAGGAAAATCAAAGAACACGGGATGGGCAACTTTTGTATGCCTTGAACGTTGTCCTGATGGTGAACTGGAAGCTCAAGAAATCGCAAAGGTTATTTATGGGATCAAAGATGTTCGCCAACTTGAGGATGGTATTAATAGAGGGAACCCTATTCACATTGGTGATGATGTAATCGGATTTGCCATTTCCGCGCCCTTAACCTCTGGTGCTGTAGGATGGCCTATATCTCGTATTAGAGACATAACGACGATTCAATCGGCATACCAACTCGCGAATGGAAAGTTACAATTCCCTCGACAGAAAGCCGCTATTGACTTACCAATCTGTCCTCTCTTAGACGTTGCTCAGTTTGGAGCAGACCATCGGGATATCCATGATCCCGGCAAGCGCGGTGCGTTTGACATTGAGAACGGATGTCCTGAGACTGCTGAATATCCGTGTTTGTGGCATCTCAATAGCAAGGCGCAGCGGTCGGTGATTGTATCACCCGATGCCCACGCCTTTATTCGTCCGCATGCGGAAGCAAAGGCGCGAGAAATACTGGCACGTAATAGTCGAGTGCATTTCAACATAGATTTGCGATTCAATTCACACTCCTTGTTAGTGGCTTTCACAGAACAGGATGCTATCGGTGTTGATTCAATGCCAAACGTCGTTTTTAAAGAGAAACAGATTTATGATTATGTCTGGACCTTATGGAGCAATTCTACATTAGGTTTGTTGTGCTATTGGTTGATTTGTGGGAAGCAACAAGCAGGACGAGGTAGAAGTTCAAAAGCTGCCTTGGACTTAATGTCCACGCTGGATGTTCGTCAACTTTCCGCTAAGGCACTCACTAATGCAGAACGTATTTTCAACGAACTCAAACATCAGCAGATGCTACCGTTTAATCAGATGGATGCAGATCCGGTGCGTCATGAACTCGATCGGTTATTGTTGTCCGAGGTACTGGGTATCACGGAGTCGGAACGTCCCGATGTGCATGAGGGACTTGCGCTGCTTCGAAAGATGTTGGGCAAAGAGCCAAGCATTCATGGTGGTAAGAAGTCGAAGGTTAAGTTAGATGCTTCTTAGGCTTGTAAAAGGATTGGATTTCTTGTTATTTCTATGTTATATTAAAAGTGTGATGTTAACCGTAGTAGACAATCCTTTTGTGCCTCCTACTAACTCAAAAAATTTATCCGGTTTTGGATATCTGTGTCACAAGTAAGACTGGTGTAGGAATTCATGAAACCAACCGACTATAATAATAACGTTTTTATTAATTGCCCATTTGACTCAGATTACAAACATTTGTTTGATGCAATGGTATTTGCAATACATGATTGTGGTTTCATTGCCCGTTGTACACTTGAAGAAGAAGACGCAAGCGAAGTTCGGATTGATAAAATCTATAACACAATTGCAGATTGCCGTTACGGAATCCATGATATATCCAGAACCGAAGATAAGGATTCAGATCTTCCGCGGTTTAATATGCCTTTGGAATTGGGCATTTTTCTCGGTGCAAAAAAATTCGGTGTGAAAGAACAAAAAAGAAAAAAGTGCCTGATACTGGACACCGAGCGGTATAGATATCAACAATTTATTTCTGATATTGCCGGTCAAGATATTCGTGTGCATAAAGACACCCCTAAGGAAATTGTGATAGTTGTCCGCAACTGGCTCCGCAATGCATCAAGGCGTCAAAATATTCCATCGGGTAGTATTATTTGGGAACATTACCAAGATTTCATGAAAAACTTACCTCAAATTGCACAAGAGGAACAACTAATAGCTGAAGATTTGATATTTAACGATTATGCTCATTTGCTTGTGCAGTGGTTAAAAACTACTGATGATTAGTTTATTGAAATATAGTTTACGGAGGTGCTTAAAGTGGCAAGAAGAACTGTCAAATTTCCGCCCAAACGAGGGAGACTTACAAGAGGTCAAGTTAAACGAGCCGTAGAAAAGGTTGTTTATGGTAAACAAGGCACCAAAAAATCAACATCTTCAAGTAAACGAAAATCGCGGGCCACTACTTTTAAGGTTGGTCGTGATGCTCGGACGGGTAGATTTATAACTCGCAAAGAAGCCGAACGTCGGAAGTCAACTGCTATCGTTGAAACTATCACAGTCCCGAAAAAAAGGAGATAGTTTTCTGATACATGATGGCGTGCAATAGTCCATGGTTCTTGGTATTATCCAGAATTACGGAAATAATTCAAAACGCGCTTTGGGTTTCACCTCCTGTCGCGCGTTTTATTATTATTTGATTAAGTGAAGTATTGAAGGATAAAGCTGAGATACGAACTATTTTCAAAACGTCAAAAAAGGCTCCGTGGCGAAGTTGCTGATGTGTACCAGTACGAAACCATTCCTCAGGGATTGAGGTTTCAGATTAACTACTATATCTGGCAAGATGTTTTCGGGGTAACCCAATTTAACAATCCTTATGGGATGGAGGCATATGGATTTTTCTATCAGGTGTTGTGCCGAGAGCATGGCTTGCCTAGGCTTGACTCTGGTAATAATGACTATGAAAGGATCCGCTATTTTCTCATTCACAACGATGAGAAAAAAGCCGCCGCTAAGGATTTGATTCAGATTGTATTCGACAATGGGTTAATTCCATCTTTCATGCAATCACATTTCTCCGGACTAAAAACTACATTGGAGTCTGGACTTCCAACTGTTCGTAATCGTCAGTCAGGACATGGACAGGGTTCAGGACAAGTTGTTGTGCCGGAGAATACATAGCCGGATACGCGCTTCACCTGACGGCATCAAATATTCTGTTGTTAGCAAAAGCTGACGAAGATATGAAACAGAAAAACGTCCATCAGTAAAATGTTTCACTTTCCGCCAAATTATTTTTTTCAGGCAAATCAGATAAAAGGGTCTATAAACCTTTACAGTTACTGGGTTTTCACCGATACCTTCTGAATACTAAATGTTACACCGGTGTAACATTTTAGGACGTACCCAATCTTTTAGGGTTTAACGCCTTCGCGTCAAATTCCCATGCTTCAACTCACCGGATGTAGACGGCTAAATCCTTTATTTTACAAATGTTTGTGTCAGATATGGATGACCAGTTTTAGATGCGTGAAAACTGTTGTACGGGGAACTACACCGTGGGTTCAAATCCACCTCTCTCCGCCAAATTACACTTTCAGCGAAATTGTAAAAAGTATTCGCTTCATCGGGCGACTTCGAGGTAAATTAAATTATGAAAATTAGAGTAACCGCCATTTTTGTTCAAGATCAGGAAAGTGCGTTAAAATTTTATACTGAAAAATTGGGATTCGTTAAAAAGAGGGACATTCCCTTAGAAAATGGTGACAGATGGCTTACGGTCGTAGCCAAAGAAGAACAAGACGGGCCTGAACTTTTGTTAGAACCATTATCTGATAACCATGTTGGACCCGCCAAAACGTATCAAAAAGCTATATTTGATGCAGGGCTTCCATATACCCAATTCAGTGTGGAAAACGTTCAGGAAGAATATGAGCGATTAATCAACCTTGGCGTCAAATTCAGTGTAGAGCCTACTCAGATAGGAACAACAATTTTTGCTATTTTCAATGATACCTGCGGAAACAATATTCAGATCGTAGAAATTGAGTGAGGGTGGTTCATTATTCGCAGCATTCCTGATTCAGACAATTACCCCCAAAATTACCGCTTGACATCTTTCCCAATTGCTGCTAAAGTAGAGAGTGTGATTCAAAAAAATGGAAGGAGCAAAAATAAGTGGCACAAGACACAATTAAAGTCGGGGTTATCGGTGCAGGTGGCAACACAAAATCACGACATATTCCGGGACTCCAAGCCATCGAAGGCGTTGAGATCGTCGGGGTCTGCAATCGGAGTCTGGAATCCTCACAGCGGGTGGCAGATGAATTCGGTATTCCCAAGACTTACGGCAATTGGCAGGATGCGATCGCCGATGCGGACACCGATGCGATTGTCATCGGGACATGGCCCTATATGCACTGCCGGGCTACCATCGCGGCACTTGAAGCGGATAAACACGTGATGTGTGAGGCGCGGATGGCGATGAACGCCAGAGAAGCACATAAAATGCGAGAGGTCGCGCGTCAGAAAACACATCTCATCGCACAGATCGTTCCGTCGCCGATGACACTACGGGCAGATAACACCATAAAACGCCTCATCGCTGATGGATATATCGGGGATGTGCTTGCCGTGGAAGCACGCGCAGGCGGAGCGTTTTTGGATAGCGAGGCACCGCTCCAGTGGCGACAGGATTTTGACCTCAGTGGTCTTAACATCATGAGTATGGGGATCTGGTACGAGGCATTGATCCGTTGGGTCGGAGAAGCGACGCGGATTATGGCGATGGGCAAAACCTTCGTCAAGATGCGTCCGGATGCCGAGGGTGTGATGCGCTCTGTGCGGATTCCTGAACATATCGATGTCGTTGGTGATCTTGAATGTGGCGCGCAACTGCACATACAGGTTTCTAATGTCGCGGGGTTAGCGGGGGCACCGGAGGTTTATGTCTTCGGTAGCAACGGAACTTTACGTTTTTCGGGGAACCAACTTTACGGTGGACAAAAAACGGATACTGAACTCACCGAGATTGATATTCCTGATTCAGAGGCGGGCGCGTGGCGAGTCGAGGAAGAATTTGTGAATGCTATCCGTGGCGAGGAAGTTATCACACACACTGACTTTGAGACGGGTGTGAAATATATGGAATTTACGGAGGCGGTCACGCTGAGTATGCAATCGGGGACCGCAATTACCTTGCCACTTCATATTTAGAACGGGTTACGGCACAGCGGCGTGTGCCTACTACCTTAAAAGTTACGGCACAGCAGCATATACCTGCTACCTTGGAAGGAGAAACGTTTGACACTCGGAGAGCTTTTTGATCTTTGTCAAGACATTGAACTGCGGCAAGCGAAGCTCTATGCCTCCCTCTCGTTGCATTTAGGGAGTGTTGATGAACGGATCGCGCGATTTTGGGAACAGATGAGCACAGAAGAATGGCAACATTACATTCTCGTGGATTTCGGACGATCTGTGTGCGTGGATGCCTTCGGGATTGAGGCACCTGTGACGGAATTATCCGACATCCCGGTTCAGCAAATTACGGACGCTCTGGATGCCCATGAACAGAAGGTCGAGAGTGGAGAGATTTCGCTCGATGAAGCCTTCGCTATCGCAATCGCGATTGAAGGCAGTGAGGCGGATGCCATCTATATGTATCTCCTCTCTATCATGAGGAAGGCAATAGAACAGGGCGATCAGCCGTATTTGATTGACCGGATTGTGCAAGTCGAGAAGGACATGGTATCACATGTAGATGGGTTGGTAAAGGCGACACAGAAGTTTGCAAAGGATAACGACCTCATTCGGAAGGCACATCGTCTAAAAGCAGAACACGGTTAAGGTATTGCTTGAGATTACGAGTGCTGTGCGTTGCACAAGAGATTCCCGGCTTGTGCACACGCGACCTGTTCAAGTTGTAAGGTGGCGTGGTTAATACCGAAGTGGGTTTTCAGCTCCGCGTTGATCTGTTCAAGGATCCGATCAGGGGCTAAAGTTGTATTTTCGTCAACCACGACATGCGCGCTCAAGGCAGCGTAGTTAGAACACAATGACCAGATGTGCATGTCGTGAACATCTTTGACGGGGTCCAAAGCACGGAGATGCGTCGCGACGGTGTCTGCGTCTGCGTTTCGCGGCGAGTTTTCAAGCAAGATATGCACGGCTTCTCTCGTCACATTCACTGCTCCGACAAGAATAATCCCACCGATAAGGAAACTCAGCAAGGCGTCAATCGGGTACCATCCTGTCCAAAAGATAATCGCGCCTCCGACAACCACCGCAACTGAGGAGAGGGTATCCCCTATCACGTGGAGCACTGCACTCCGAACGTTGAGATTATTGTGACTCTCTCCGTGGAGCTTCCAGAGGATGATCAGGTTTCCAACGCATCCGAGGCACGCGACGATAAACATCCCTGTGACCTTTATTTCTGTCGGCGACATATACCGTTGGTATGCTTCGTAGAAAATCCAACCCGAAATCCCGATGAGCGACACCCCATTGACAAAAGCGGCGAAGACTTCTGCGCGATGATACCCATACGTCCGAGAGGCAGTAGCAGGGCGTGTTGAGAGGTAAATTGCCAGCCAACTAATCAGCAGCGAGACGACATCCGACATGACGTGTGCAGCGTCGCTTAACAGTGCCAGACTCCCTGACCAGATACCGCCGATGAGTTCACCGAGGAAAACGCAAAATGTGACGACAACAGCAAACTTGAATTTCTTCTGGAGATGTATTTGATGGCCGTGTTCGTGTCCATCGCTATGGTGGTGATGGGCGTGACTGTGATTGTGCACAGCGTCTCCCTTTAAAAGTAGTAGGTACACGCCGTTGTGACGAAACTACAAACGTAACGGAACTGAGGCGTGGTGCCTCTCTCTATAACGCAGGTTCGTTCGCTGCTAATCGGTGGACGTGCTCTTTGATTCGCTACTCGTATCGGTTTTCTTTTCTTTTTTCTCGCTTTTGTCCGATGAAGTGCTTTTACCTGACGACTCGTTTTTATCCTTCTTCGCTGACTCTTTGTAGCCGTCACTGCGGTAGTCCGTAATGTAGAATCCGGAGCCTTTGAAAATCAATCCGGCACCTGCGCCGATGAGTCGTTTCACTTTTCCATTGCACTCCGGGCATTCCTCGATAGCGGGGGCGGTAATGCCCTGAAACCGCTCAAATCGGTTGTCGCATGCGAGACACTTATACTCGTATGTGGGCATATAAAGGTATCCTCCTTTTTGATATATTTTGCAGACAGAACTTCTTTTTCGTAGGCGCGAGTGTTTTTGCGTGGGGTTTCTGCGGATTTCCCATACTCGCAACCTCTTCCTCTCGGAACAAAAAGTTTGTTGCGAAAAAGACTGTATTCTGATAAATTTTAATCGTTACGCGTGCAAAAGTCAAGCGATTTTTTTCTGATCGGAGTTATCTATGTTTCGCCTTCCTATTGATTCTGAGAGTTTTCCACTCGGCAAGGGACCGATGGTCATGTTGGTTCTGTTCCTGATTTCTACACTTTTCATCTTCGGACGGACGGAGGAGGAAGGTGAGAATCTCGAATTCTGGATTTTCGCGAACACCCACTACGAAGAATACCAGGCACGCGTCCCCATCTTTGAGGCACAGAACCCAGGCATCAACGTCCAACTCATCAATTTCGGTAACACAATGCACGATAAACTCCTCGCTGCGATGTTATCCAATTTCGGTGCCCCGGATCTCGTTGAGGTTGAGATTACATCCATCGGTCGGTTTCTTAAGGGAGCCATTGATGAGGTAGGCTTCGTTGATCTGCGTCCCCGTTTGGAAAGCGAAGGATGGATGGAGAAATTGGTCGTCAGTCGCTTCACACCCTGGTCCTACCGCGGTCGGATTTACGGAATCCCGCACGATTTACATCCTGTCATCCTGCTCTACCGGGATGACCTCTTTAAAGCCGCTGGTGTTGAAATGACAGAAATTGAAACATGGGACGACTTCATCGCTGCCGGAAAGCAGGCGACTCGCGATCTTGATGGCGATGGTAGGATTGACCAATACGCAATCGTGTTGGATCGGCGTACGGAGAGCGACTATTTCAGTTTACTCCTCCAACAGGGCGGCGGATTTTTCGACGAAGCAGGCAACGTCATTATAGACAGTGAACTCGCGATCGAGACACTGGAATTCTTCACGGCGTTGTTCAATGAACATAAAATTGCTACCCCCGTATACGGCACATGGCACGGGGATCCGAGCAATTTCGCCGCGATGCAAGATGGCAAGATTCTCTCTATCCTTGCGCCGGATTGGTATGTCGGCATTCTCAAGAGTCAGGTGCCGCAGATGTCCGGTAAATGGAAGGCGATCAGCATGCCTGCATGGCACCCCGGGGGTCGGCGAACCACGACACGCGGGGGAACCATGATCGGGATTACGAAGCAGTGTGAAAACCCGGATTTGGCGTGGGAAGTGCTCAAGTTTACCTATTTTGACAGACCCGGTCTTGTCAATCGCTATGAGACGACACGCATTATTCCGCCGCTCAAATCCGCATGGGATGCCCCCATCTTTAAGGAACCCGATGTTTACCTGGGGGGACAGCAGCTGGGAGAGTTATTTATCAAATTGGCACCCGATATGCCGGCACGGTATCAGAATCCCTACTGGTCAGAAGGGGCGGACCTGCTCAACGATGCGATTTTCGCTGCTGTCACCGAGAAACAGACACCGAGAGAGGCGTTAACCGATTTGGCAGAGAAGGTGCGCGCACTGATTGCCAAGGACAGAGGCAGATGGGGAGACCTGTAAATTCCGCAAAAGACATTTAGAACGTAGCCTGAAACGCAGTGGAAGGAATCATTAAAAAATATGAAGCAGAAACGCACAACAAACCTGCTTTGGAATCAACAACAGAAAATCGCCCCCTATCTTTTTATCGCTCCATTTTATCTGCTTTTCGTCATTTTTATGGGCTATCCGCTCATTTCATCGCTCGTGATGAGCCTCTATGAAATGCGTGGGTTCCAAAGTCGGATATTTGTCGGCATCGGTAACTTTACAGATCTATTCCGCGACCCAATTTTTTGGAAATCGTTACGAAACACCGCCTATTTCGCAGTCGGCACGCTTACCCTCCAACTACCGATTGCGCTGCTGTTAGCGATCCTGCTCAACTCCAAATTCGTCAAAGGGAAGAATTTCCTACGGCTCGCCTTTTTCGCACCCGTCCTTGTTGCTGGCGTTTTTGTCGCGATTATCTTTAACCTCGTCTACGACCAGCGGGCAGGCTTAGTAAATCAGGAATTCGTTCTCTTCGGCAAAGAGATCGGTTGGTTAAACGAGGAGAAATATGTGATGCCAGCGGTCATCCTGACAGGTGTTTGGCAGTGGGCGGGATTCAATATGATCTATTTTTTAGCAGGATTACAAGGGATTCGGCAGGAATTGTATGAAGCGGCAGCCGTTGATGGTGCCAACTGGTGGCAGGCATTCATCCATGTCACACTCCCCTCCTTACGACCTGTGATAGCCTTCGTTTTCGTGGTTTCGATGATAGGCTCGCTCCAACTCTTCGACCTTCCCTTCATTTTGACAAACGGGGGTGAACCTGCGGATGCTGGCTCGACGATCGTCATGTATCTCTACAAAAATGGATTTCAGTTCATGCGTCTCGGCTACGCGGCGACGATCGGATGGGTGCTGTTTTTCATTATTGCGGTTATCTCAATCGTCCAATTGAAATTGCTCGGCATTTTCCGAGATGAATAGTAGTAGGCACACCATTGTGCCGTCAACTACGGAAGGAAAGACTTTGTATATACTACCCGCCATCGATCTTCGCGGTGGAAAATGTGTGAATTTAGTGCAGGGGATCGCCTCACAGGAGACGATTTTCTCGGATGCACCTATAGAAATGGCACTGCGGTGGCAAACCGAGGGTGCGGAATACTTACACCTCGTGGATCTGGACGGCGCGTTTCAGGGTGAATCGGCGAACCTCCACATCGTCAGCGAAATTGTTTCTGCACTTGATATTCCCGTTCAGCTGGGGGGAGGTATCCGCAGTATGGCGCAATTAGAAGCGGTTCTGGCATTAGGCGTGGATCGCGCCATTTTAGGAACGGTTGCCCTCAAACAACCGAGTCTCGTGAAACAGGCGTGTGCTGAATACGGTGCGCGTGTCGCTGTCGGCATTGATGCCAGAGATGGAAAGGTCGCCACGGACGGATGGTTAGAGGTCTCCCAAAAGTCTGCCGTCGAATTTGCTGTAGAGATGCCGGAGGTCCAAACGCTTATCTACACCGACATCAAAAGCGATGGGATGCTCAAAGGTCCCAATGTTGACGCAACGGCTGATATTATTGATGCCGTCCCTGCGGATGTCATTGCTTCGGGGGGTGTCACGTCGCTTGCTGACGTTAAGGCTTTGAAGCAGATCAGTGCCAGCGGCGCGATTATCGGACGTGCTTTGTATACCGGTGACCTCGCGCTGTCAGATGCGATTGCTGCTGCACGTTAGAAAAACGCTCACACCACACCCGTCACAACCCCAATTCCTATGCGCGATCCCATCTTTTTCACTTCAAACCGCGTGCCAACCTCCATCACCAAGGGCAGATCGAGCGTAAGAGAGACATGCGCATAAGCCCCCGGTGTAAGAAGGGAGAGACTTGGCGGAAGTTTTAGATGCGCTGGCATGTCAATACCCCATAAATGGATGTCAGGTCTATCGTTTTCGATGAGCGGGATGTGGGTGCCGCTCTCTTCATGTGTCAGCAGATAAATGAGTGCGGTAAATTCGGAATGTGATTTGACCGTTTTCGGTGTACAAAGCACTTGCCCAATAGACAACCAGTCGGGTTCAGATTCAACGCATACTTCATCCTCCGTTATGCTGAGAACCCGCGTCTTAATTCTATCCCCTTTGCCCACAATATCTATCGCTTGTCCTACAGCGAGTTGTCCCTGCACAATATCGCCGCGGACGGACACACGCTCCTTCATTTCCGCAGCGATTTCATGGATTGGCATGATAAGCGGTAAGCGTGCTGTGTCCACGGGGACAGGCATTGCCCGATTCATGGCGAAGATAAGGTCAACAATCGGTTGCCACTGCGCAGAGGTGATGCTGTCTCCCCTGTAGTCTAATGCTTTGCGCGCGTCTCCAACAATTATTGGAGCCGTATTCTCATCCCAACCACACCCGTTCAGCAGTTCTCTCATCTCTTGTTGGCAAATGTCTATCAGTTCATCGTCATTTGGAATGCCGTCTGTATTCAGAAAGGATAACACTATCGGGAGATGTGTATGATTGGCAAGACGCAGGTGTGCCTCGGAGTCAGGTGTGACCCCTTCAACCGCATTTACGATCCATATTGCGCTATGGATTGCGGGAGAACCGCTGACAAGCATTTTGACAACATCAATGTGTGTCTCACAATCGATGTGGGTGTAAAGTTTACCACCGGTTTCATACGCGATCGCACGGTAGGTAATGCCAACCCCTTCTCGGATTGGGTGACTGATTGGGATTTGTGCTTCAAAATCGCTATCGCCGTTTGTGTGGATGGCGCCGATTCTCGCAACAACTTTCGCTATCGCCGCTGTCAATGTTGTTTTGCCGTGTCCGGGGGCACCGAGCGTGCAAATAGGTAACCCACGATGTGTCTGTTCTTTTGGATCTGTCATCTCTTCCTCCTAATTTGGTGTAATTTTTTTATTGCAATTTCCACTGCATTGTAGCACGAGGTCAGGAATTCAGCAATACAGGAAAAACTTGCCAAGCGGTCTGATGCGTGTTAGACTATTAATGTTTAGGTCTTACCCATTCATTCAAATAAGCAGAGAGGATATCCATGTGAAATTCGTGAGAAGTGTATTAATATTCACGCTACGTTTGGCATTAGAGTTTCTCCGTCTTCTGTTTCGAGAAGCAGGGGCCGAGCAGCGCAAATGGAGAGCGAGTGAGAAGCGCCGAACCAGGAGACGTTGGTAATTGGGAAAACTGCCACTCAATAGAAAAATGTTAAACCAAAAAATCTATCATCGCAGCGAACTTGCCTCTATCCTTAAGCAAGCGAAAACAGACGGCAACGTTGTCGTCACGACCAACGGTTGTTTTGATGTCCTACATTTGGGGCATCTCCGTTATCTTCAGGCAGCGCGCCAGCTTGGGGATATGCTCGTGGTAGCGGTCAACAGCGATAGTTCCGTCCGCCAACTCAAGGGTGAAAATCGTCCACTCGTCCCTGAAGATGAGCGCGCAGAGATGCTCGCCGGGTTAGAATGCGTTGATTACGTCGTCATCTTTCCAGAATTAACGCCAATTTCCTTGCTCTCCGAACTCAAACCGAATATCCACGTTAAAGGGGGCGACTATCAATTGGAACAACTCATTGAAAGGGATGTCGTTGAGGCAAACGGGGGTGAGGTTATCGTCGGTTTGAACGTTCCCGGTAAATCCACAACCAACCTCATTCAAGTGATATGTGAGCGATATTTAGATGCTGATGCCGCAAATATACCGTAAGGAAAATTAAAAATATGCAGATAAACGATTCATTGCGTCCCATTGATCTGAAGCCTCAGCTTGAGAGACTTTTTGAATGCTCAGGTCAAAAGATTTTAGCCATAGAAGACACATGGCTCCCCGAAAACGGAACACCTGTGTTTACGGTCGCTGGGACCTACACGACACGCGGCTGGACCGAGTGGACCCAAGGGTTTCAATTCGGCTCCGCTATCCTTCAATTTGATGCCACCGGCGATGAACAGTTCCTTGAGATCGGTAGACGGAACACGGTTGAGAAAATGGCACCCCACGTGACACATATCGGTGTCCACGATCACGGATTTAATAACGTCTCTACCTATGGTAACCTCCGGCGTTTGATGCGTGAGGATGTGATTCCGTGGAACGATAGCGAGATGGATTTCTATGAACTCGCCCTGAAAGCCTCCGCTGCTGTGCAGGCGAGTCGCTGGACCCGCATTAGTGATGGGACCGGATATATCGCTTCCTTCAACGGACCGCATTCACTCTTCTCAGACACTATCCGTTCTCTGCGCGCTTTAGGACTTGGACATACCCTCGGTGCCGTGCTGATGGGTGAGGGGGATGCCGCTATCAGTCTGCTGGAACGGTTGCTTCACCATTCGCAGACGACAGCGACCTATAACGTTTACTACGGCGAAGGACGTGATGCGTTCGATCTGCGTGGACGGGTGGTGCATGAATCTATCTTTAATACGAACGATGGAAACTATCGCTGTCCCAGCACGCAGCAGGGGTATTCACCCTTTACGACGTGGACCCGCGGGCTGGCATGGATTATTACGGGTTACGCTGAGCAACTTGAGTTTTTTGACACGCTACCTGCAGATATACTTGAACCTTACGGTGGATATGAACTGGCGACGGCACACATGCGCAAAGCCGCGGAAGCCACTGCGGATTTCTATATTGAGAACACAGCACAAGATGGGATTCCGTATTGGGATACCGGTGCACCCGGCTTAGCAGAACTCGGCGATTATTTAGCAGTCCCCGCGGATCCCTATAACGATCTTGAACCTGTGGACAGCTCCGCCGCGGCGATTGCGGCACAAGGCTTGATTCGACTCGGCAACTATCTCAGAAAGCATGGCGAGTCGAAGGCTGGAGATTCCTATTATCAAGCAGGTTTAACGGTGGCGAAGACGCTCTTCGCTGAACCGTATCTTTCTGAATCCGAGACGCATCAGGGGTTGCTGTTGCATTCGGTGTATCACCGTCCCAACGGATGGGATCATGTGCCAGAAGGTAGGAAGATTCCGTGTGGCGAGGCTTCCATGTGGGGGGATTACCATGCCCGAGAACTCGCAGTCCTATTATGGCGGGAGATAAATGAAAAACCGTATCTGACGTTTTTCTAAAAACGATCTTTCGTTTGTAGTAGTCCGTCCATCCTCAAACGATAGGTAGAAGTGTTCGTAGGGGCGGGGTTTCCCCGCCCGATATACTTTAGGAGAAATAACAATGAACGACACCAAAGACACGGAGCAACATCCGAAGGTTGAAATCGCTGTTGAGAATTTCGGTCCTATTGCCGAAGCCAACATTGATTTGCGTCCGCTGACGGTATTTGTCGGTCCAAGTAACACTGGGAAGACCTATTTTGCTACGCTGGTGTATGCTTTGCATGGTGTCCTTGCGGGTTTTCCGCGATATCCTTTATTCAACCACGCTCTGTTTTCCTTACCGAAAGCCATGTTCGGATCAGATTCTTTTGATGATGTGATTAAGGCAATGGATGAAATAAAAAAATTTAATCAATTGGTTGAGAAAACAAGAGTAATTGGCAAACAGGTCCAGTTATCAGAACTTCCTCAAGACCTCCGTGAAAAAATAAAATCTGAGCTTAAGAATCTAACGATTTTTGAGGAGGAACTTAAACGCTGCTTTGATCTTAAGTCGATTTCCAAATTACCGCGGTTGGACAACGGACAGCACCATAGAATGGATATTTCTTTATCGGTTAGTGAAGCAGGTCAAGAACTCTGGGCAGTTGAGATGAAAGATTCCGGTGATAACATCATAATAAATAATCGAGTTAACGAGAACATGGTTGTTAATCCTGTTGAATTAATTGGACCATATACTATTGGATATTTGAGAAGGTATTATCTGCCATCTTCTCGAAGTGGAATGATGCAAAATCATAAAATAATCGCGAGTTCATCTGTAGCACTTTTTAGTTACCCATTCATGGAAGATTCCTCAGATATTGCGACGTTATCGGGGGGGCTTGCAGACTTCCTACGGCTGCTGATACTCTACGAAGAACCTGATACCCCTAACGATGAATTGTTTACAATTGCCAAATTATTAGAGACTGGTGTACTCGCCGGTGACATAATCACAAAATCCTCTCCAAGTGGGCACTCAGAATTTCTCTACCGTCCACAGGGAATGGAGGAAGATATTCTTGTGAGTCAAGCCTCTTCAATGGTATCGGAACTTGCTCCGTTGGTGTTGTTTCTGCGTGGTGGCGTTAAGCCCGGTGATACGCTTATCATTGAGGAACCGGAAGCACATTTGCATCCCGGTGCGCAGGCGGACATGGCAGTTGTTCTTGCACGTTTGGTTCGGGCAGGAGTAAGAGTAATCATAACAACACACAGTGATTGGCTGCTTCAGGAAATAAGCAATCTAACTCTTGAAGGGTTATTAGAAGATGAAACTGACCAACCTCCGAGTTGGTTGTTACCGGACGAAGTTGGTGTATGGCATTTCCAAAGGGACAAACCTGTAAGGGAAATTCCCTTTAAACCTAGAGAAGGCATCTCCCCAGAAGATTACGAAGACGTTGCTGAAGGACTTTACAACCGCTCGGTAAATCTCCAACAGAAATTAGAGAAACAGGAAGGTAACAGCGCACGTGAACCTGCCTGAAGCTCTTGAGGAGATTCGCCAATGGGTGGGAAACAGGATAGCGACATCCCCTTATACCAAAGAAGGATGTCGCGTCTCTATGGCTAATATACCATCGGAACGTATTGTATTAGACGTGGATCTTGTTTTTCCGACGGGTAGAGCAGATACAAACCAATGCGACTTTGTTCTCTTCTACATTGACTCTATCCAAAGTAGTCTTATCGCGGTTCCAATGGAACTTAAACGAGGCGATGTTGATGCGTCAGAAGCGATTGCACAGTTGCGAGAAGGCGCGCGCCTCATTGATAACTACACTCCACGTGACGTTGAGATGGATCTTGTTCTTGTTCTTGTCCACGGCGGTAGTATGCACAGAAGTCAACGAAATCGACTTAGAACTTCCAGAATCAGGTTCCGAGGTGAGGAATTTCCGATTAATACTGCGCGATGTGGTCATTCAGGGAATCTTGCACAAGCTTTGGCAAAGTCAAGTAAACGTTGACTGCTTCCCACAATCACTTAGCAACCTGTTCAACCTGTCCCGTTTCCAAAGAACGGTTCGCAGCGAGTGTGGCAGCAAGAGATTTGACGGCATCGGCGTAGGGCGCAATGACCAATCCTTGGTCGTTGGCTTCAACTGCTTTGATGAACTGCTCAACCTGTCGGAAGTAACCCGCTTCCGTGCCGGTGTAGTCGACTTCCTCACCACTGATTTGTCCGCGCAATCCGAGGTCAAGCGTGAGTTTGAGATAGAAGTCATCACCGACCAATTCGGTTGCGAAATGGTCGTGTGCGCGGGCGACACAGGTACTGGTGATGCTCCCGACCGCGCCACTCTCAAACTGCATATTGCAAACGGTGCACTCCTCAAAATCAGCGATCCCCTCAGAAACCCCCTTGATACCGTAGGCGTGGACATTTGCGACATCGCCGAGGAAGTAGCGGATGAGGTCAAAAACGTGGGTCGTCTGTTCGACCATCTGTCCGCGCGAGACCTCGTATTTTCCCCACCACGGATGCCCCGCACCCATCCTTGTGAGAAACCGTCCGATCCCCATTGTGAGTTGACGATCGCCAACGAGTTCCTTTGCTTTCGCTGTGATGTCGCTGTAGCGCGCCATATAACCGACTTGGTTGATAACGCCTGCAGCGGCAATCGCATCGCGAGCGTGTTGCGCGGTTTCCAGATCCTGTGCGACGGGTTTGGCGACAAAGACCGCTGCGCCAGATGCTGCTGCATCGGCAACCTGTGTCGTGTGTGCTCCAGGTGGGATGCAGATGAATACGACATCAGGATTCTCTGTCTGTAGCATTTCATTGTGGTCGGTATATGCCGTCGCATTTTCTTCATCAGCGATAGATGCGACGCGTTCAGCATTTATATCACAGACGGCCGCAATGGGACGTTCAAGTTGGTTGAGGCTTTGGCGGTAACTTCTGGTGATACCACCAACGCCGATAAAGGTAATTCTCATGTTAATTCCTTATCCTTTTTTTAAGTAGAGCGGAGTTCGGAAATCTCACTCTACACTTTTTGTCAATCATCAGCCGGGATTGAGGCACTCAGCAGCTCTTCATCTGAAATGGATCGGAAACGTCCTTCTGGGTCTTTCAAAACGAGTCTACGAAGGTCCGTTGTGATGGCATATAATCCCGGCATCACGAACAGCGTCATCAATGTCGCAACGGCGAGTCCGAAAATGATCGTATACGCCATCGGCATCCAGATAGGCGACTTACCCCCTAACCCGATTGCCATCGGAATGAGTCCGAAAATCGTCGTCACCGTGGTGAGAACAATTGGACGCAATCGGAGACTACTACCTTTCAGAATAGCGTACCACTTGTTATACCCCTTTTCTCGGTATGTGTTAATGAAGTCGATAAGAACAATTGAATCGTTCACCACAATCCCCGCGAGTGCAACGATACCAAACATAGCGACGATACTAAGCGTCGCATTGGAAAGGAGGAGGCCAATCATCGCACCGATCATACCGAATGGAACAGCAAACATAATGATAATGGGTTGTATAAAAGACTTGAATTGTGCACCCAATACGACATAGATGAGCAATAGCCCAACAATGAACAACTTCCACAACTCGGAAAAGGATTCTGTAATTTCATCAAAAACCCCTCGAAAATCGAGTTGGTATCCCGGATATAAAGATTCTATATCGGCAAATGCGCTGATGAGTGATTGATTCACTTTAAAGGCAGTCGTCTTTTCTCTATCTACCGAGGCATAAACCGTAATTGCCCGTTCTCCCTCGAATCGATGGACATCTGCGTATCCATTTTCTTCCACGATGTCGGCAACATCCTTGAGTGGAACAATAGCACCGGTGGGTGTTGCAATCAAGAGGTTATTAAGTTCAGCAAGATTTGTAAGGGCATCTTCCTCATATTTGACAATGACATTAATCGCCTCGTCTGCTTCACGATAGGTTGTGGCTTTAGCCCCATCAATCGCTGTCCGAATGGTTTGTGCAACCTGAAACGTCGTTAATCCATATTGATATGCTTTCTCCTGATTCAAGTAGATGTGCAGTTCAGATTTTCCAATGCTGAAGTCATCTCGGATATCGTAAACGCCATCTATCTGAGATAGGGCTGTCTTAAAAACGCCAGTGAGTTCAGTCAAATTCTCAAATCTCGGTCCTTTTACTTTGACTCTCACATCTGCTACTTGTGGTGCCCCTCCGTCCTGTGTGACGAAACTCAGCCGCTCAATTCCACTAATGGTTGTGGTTTTCGTCCGTAGTTCTGCGATGATCTCATCCACACCACGGGTGCGTTCTTGCTTTGGTGTGAGCTCGACGATTACCTCTCCTAAATTTGAGCCGTAGGTAACACTTCTTCTTACCAAACCTGACATAAATGTGTGTAAACCGACATTGCTGACGACCGCATCAACTTCAGTTGATGGAAGTCCTTTAGTCATCTCTTCAATTTGGACAATTACTTCTGTTGTTTCCTGTATTCCGTAGGAAGGCGGCATCTCGGCTTGGACATAAAATTGTGGGAACTCTTCACCAGGGAAGAGTTCTCTGTCAAGAATAAAAAATGCCCCGATGCATGCAACCAATCCGAAGAGGAGGACACTCCCTACAAACGCATATCGGTGTCGAATGGTTATTTTCAGGACTCTAACATATCGGTTCCGAATTAATTCAAAAAACATGGCAAACCACACGAAAAAGCCGACAATACGGACACCGAGAGTGAAACCGCTCGGAGACTCGGTTCGGAGATTTTCAAGTCTGCTGCGTCCTGTGCGAATTTTGGTTTTTCCCCATTCAGCGACGTGTGCTGGTAAAATCACGAAGACTTCAAAAAGAGATGCTATCAACACCAGAATCGCCATAACCGGCACGATCCGCATAAACTGTCCAGTAACACCTGACATAAACATCAACGGTCCAAAAGCACAGATTGTCGTCAAACTGGCGGCTATAACGGGCCAACCGACCTCTTCCGCACCACGAATGGCGGCAACTTTCGGTGATTCACCTGCCTCAATATGCCGGTAGATGTTCTCTATGACAACGATAGCATCGTCAACAACGATACCAACGACTAAGATAAGTCCAAATAGCGAGACACCGCTGAGCGTATAACCCGCAATGGACATAAACCAAAATGTTGCCATGAACGCCACCGGTATGCCGAGTGCTGCAAATAGGGCATTCCGCCATCCAATAAAGAGAAGGAGCATTAGCCCAACAAGCACCAAACCGAAAAACGCATTTGTTTCAAGAATTCCCAATCGTTCTTTGAGAACAACGGAATAGTCATTAACAACCGTCAACTCAGCACCTTCAGGGAGATCCATTCTCCGATTGTCGACTAATTCTCGAAGTTTAGTAACTAATGCAATTGTGTTTCCCTCAGTCTTCTTTTGCACACTCAGGCTAATCGAAGGTTGTCCATCAAGTCGCGATAGCGTTCGCACCTCCTCGTAGGTGTCAGAGATCGTTGCAACATCTTTCAGACGGAGAAGCGTCCCTATCGACTGAACAGTGATGAGAGTTTCGCCAATAGTGTCCAAATCGGTGAATTCTCCCATCGTTCGGATCATGAATTCTGTGCCTCCCAGTTCCATTGTGCCGGCGGGGAGATTCAAGTTGTTTGTTCGCAGCGCGGTAATGACCGCTGAAATTGGGAGTTGATACGCCTTCAATCGATCCGGGTTCACCTCAATCCATATTTCCCGCTCACGGAGACCTGCCATTCGGACAGAGGCGATGTTTTTGATGTCCGAGATTTCATCTTTGAGATTTTCAGCAATATCCCGCATCTGCGTTTCCGCAATATTTCCACCTACAACAATCGTCAAAATAGGAAAACCAAATGAGACATCAAATTCTTCGACCCTCGGATCATCTAAAATCTCCTCCGGTAACTCATTTACCTGCTCAACAGCGGTGCGTAGGTTTTCAAGTTCCTTGTCAAAATCCCGATCGCTTATCTCCTCAAAATCGACAAAGATAACAGAACGCCCCTCTGAAGAGGTAGAAAACAATAATTCAACTTTGTTGACGTTCTCCTCAATAGCATCTTCAATAGGAGCAGTGACAAGCTTTTCAACTTCTTCTGGGGATGCTCCCGGATATAACGTTGTCACAACTGCACTCTGTACTGAGACTTCTGGGGTGAGTTCCCGCGGTAGGTTCATCCATGCGTACAACCCAAAAACGATGATGATAATCATCAGGAGATTCGCTAAAACAGGGTTGTTTACGGATAGTTTGGGGATGGACATGGGGTTGGATTTTACTGTGTGAGATTAGAATTTGGTGTTAATCTACAGATATTTTGGCTGTAAAGTCAAAAAGTGTATAAGGCGAGGTCAGCAACCTCGCCTTGTCATCCAATTAATCATCAGCCGGGACAGCGACACCTAACAGATCTTCCTCTGAAACGGTTCGGAAACGTTCTTCCGGATTTTTCAGAACGAGACCTCGTATATCTGTAGTGATTGCGTAAAGCGCAGGCATCACAAATAGCGTCATCGTGGTTGCGAGCGCGAGCCCGAAGATGATGGTATACGCCATCGGCATCCAGATCGGTGATTTACCTCCAAGACCGATCGCCATCGGCATGAGTCCGATAATTGTCGTCAGTGAGGTGAGAACAATCGGACGTAATCGGACATACCCGCCCTTCAGGATTGCGTACCATTTATTGAAACCGCGTTCGCGGAATTTGTTGATGAAGTCGATAAGCACAATTGAATCATTAACGACAATACCGGAGAGGGCAACGATCCCAAACATCGCGACCATGCTAAGCGTCGCATTGGCAAGGAGTAACCCGACCATCGCTCCTATCATTCCGAACGGAACAGCGAGCATAATGACAATCGGTTGGATAAACGATTTGAACTGCGCGCCCAATACAACATAGATTAACAACAGCCCGACGATAAACAATTTCCACAACTCGGAAAAGGACTCTATAATCTCATCGAAAAGCCCGCGAAAATCGAGTTGGTATCCCGGATATAGGGATTCGACATCAGCAAATTTACTGATGAGCGCCTGATTCGCATCGAAGGGTGTCGTTTTTGCCCTATCTACAGAAGCGTAAACTGTAATCGAGCGTTCACCATCAAATCGACGGATATCGGAGTATCCTTTTTCCTCTGTGATATCGGCGACATCCTTGAGCGGGACGATAGCCCCAGTCGGTGTTGCAATCAACAAGTTATTCAGTTCAGCAAGATTTCCAAGTGTATCTTCCTCGTATTTGACGATGACATCAATCGCCTCGTCTGCTTCACGATACGTTGTCGCTTTAGCACCCTCAATCGCAGTGCGCACTGTTTGGGCGACTTGGAATGTGGTTAACCCATACTGATGTGCCTTCTCCGGTTTCAGATAGATACGGAGTTCGGATTTACCCGTGCGAAAGTCATCTCGAATGTCGTAGACGCCGTCCATTTCCATGAGCGATGCTTTAAGGGTATCCGCAAGTGCCGTCAGTTGCTCAAATCTCGGTCCCTTTACCTTGACTTCAACATCCTCACCTTGTGGAGGCCCCCCTTCCTGTGTGATGAAATTCAGTTGCTCAATTCCACTAATGGTTGTGGTTTTTGTCCGCAGTTCTGCGATGATGTCATCTACACCGCGAGTGCGTTCCTGTTTGGGTGTGAGTTCAACAATAACCTCACCGAAATTGGATCCATACGTGACACCTTCCATCAAAGCGCCAGTCGGCGTATGTAAACCGATATTGCTAACGATTGCTGCAACTTCACTTGATGGAAGTGTTTTAGCGGCTTCTTCAATCTGTGTGACTACAGCGGTTGTTTCTTGCATGCCATAAGAGGGCGGCATTTCGGCTTTGACATAGAATTGTGGGAAATCTTCGCCTGGGAAGAGTTCCCTGTCAAGGACCAAGAATGCACCGACACACGCGATCAAGCCGATAAAGAAGACACTGCCTACAAAAGCATACCGATGTCGAATCGTTATTTTCAAGATTCGGATATATCGGTTCCTGATAAAGTCAAAAAACAGACCGAACGATGCGAAAAATCCTGTGATGTAGGCACTTAGGGCAAAGGTATTCGGAGATCGGGTCCGGAGGTTCTCAAGTCTGCTCCGTCCTGTCTGGGTTCTCGCTTTTCCCCACTCAGAAACGTGCGCCGGTAAAATTACGAACACTTCAAAGAGAGAAGCAATCAATACCAGAATCGCCATAATAGGAACGACTCGCATAAACTGTCCAGGTACACCGGACATAAACATCAGCGGACCAAAGGCGCAGATGGTCGTCAAACTGGCGGCTAAGACGGGCCATCCAACCTCTTCTGCCCCGCGAATCGCAGCGACTTTTGGCGGCTCGCCTCTTTCAATATGCCGGTAGATGTTCTCTATAACGACGATCGCATCGTCAACAACAATCCCGACGACTAAAATCAATCCGAACAGGGAAACACCGCTGAGTGAGTAGCCACCCACGGACATAAACCAGAAGGTTGCCATGAACGCAACGGGTATTCCGAGTGCCGCGAACACGGCATTCCGCCAACCGATAAAAAGGAAGAGCATAAACACAACGAGGAGCAAACCGAAGAACGCATTTGTTTCAAGGATCCCCAACCGTTCTTTGAGAATAACCGAATAATCGTTCACCGCTGTCAATTCGGCACCTTCAGGAAGGTCTGTTTTTCGTTTTTCAACCAATTCCCGGAGTTGAGCGACTAACGCGATTGTGTTTCCTTCGGTCTTTTTCTGCACACTTAGGCTGATAGAGGGTTCCGCATTAATCCGGGAGAGGGTTCTTGCCTTCTCGTAGGTATCCGACACAGTCGCGACATCCTTCAAACGAAGCGGGGTCCCTGTCGGTTGAACGGCGATGATGGTTTCACCAATCGTTTCTGGATTGGCGAATTCGCCCATCGTCCGGACCATGAATTCTGTATTCCCAAGTTCCATGGTGCCAGCGGGCAGGTTTAAGTTGCTCGCACCGACTGCAGTGATAACCATCGCAATCGGAATCTGATACGCTTTCAACCGATCGGGGTTTACCTCAATCCAAATTTCCCGTTCACGAAGCCCCGCTATCCGGACAGACGCAACGTTTTTGATGTCCAGGATTTCGTCTTTGAGATTTTCGGCAATGTCTCGCATCTGCGTTTCCGAAATTTTCCCGCCTACAGCAATCGTTAGCATCGGGAAGCCGGAGGAAATGTCTAACTCCTCAACTTTCGGTTCGTCCAAAATCTCTTCTGGCAGTTCGTTCACCTGTTCTACAGCCGTGCGGAGGTTTTCGAGTTCCTTGTCGAAATCTCGGTCACTCAGCTCTTCAAAATCGATGGAGATAACGGATCTACCTTCAGAAGAGTTAGAGAATAGCAGATTGATTTTACTGACATTTTCCTCAATAGCGTCTTCAATCGGGGCAGTGACGAGCTTTTCAACTTCTTCCGGCGAAGCCCCCGGATATAGTGTTGTTACAGTCGCGCTCTGCAATGCGATTTCTGGGGTCAGTTCTCGCGGTAGGTTTATCCATGCATACACCCCGAAAGCGATGATGATAATCATTAACATATTCGCCAAGACGGGATTGTTTACGGACATTTTGGGGATGGACATGGCGGTAGAATTTCTCCTTATCCTTTAAACGTTGTCTTTTGAAACGATACGGTCTTGATTAAGAAGTGGTATTGGGGTAGTGCGTTCACCACCCCATTTTAAATCTGTTGGCGTGTTAGAGGGATTTCCTTCTCTTTCTACAGGAAAACCCAGTCTATCCAAGATTATCGACTCGCTTTAAGCGCGCTCCATGTTGTCGCTAACTTGTCATTTGGAGCAACTTCCAAAGGTTCAATCCCTTCGCCTTCGATAGAGAGTGTGTCAACAAGAAAAGTGACTGTTTGGCCGCCCCAACTGTTCATGAAACCGATACCGACGCGTTCTACATCAAATTTGTGGTTCCATGTTTTGTCTCCAGAGAGGGTCCAATCATCTTTTTCGCTTTCGCGGTAGTAGCCAGAAAACAGATCGTCCTCTTTGACAATCTTGAGGTGAAGTGGGACATCAAATCCGGTCTGGAAGTGTCCTTTATCTTGCCAACCCCCTTGAACCATACTGCCGATAAGTGTCTTTTGTGGCTGATTGGCTTCGCCACCGAACAGCAGACAGGCGTAGTTCAAGTCTTCATCGCTGTAGAGGAAAATACCGATCCATGAGTCGGCAGGTTTATCGGGTTCGGTCGAAAAAATCCCACTCACCGTTATGTTTTTCGCGGCACTTTTCGGAATTTCCCGTTCGAGCATCGGTTTGTCAGGGGTCGTGTGCCCCCATCCGCCCTTTGGATTGGTCATTTGTAGGAAACCATCTTTAACCTCAAAAGTCGTAACTTCATCGCGATAATCGCGGAATTCCCATCCCTCAACGAGTTCGTTACCGTCAAATGGGTCGGTCCATACACCAGCGGAGACCATCCCGACGGTGCTACACAGCAAAATTCCGCATACAAGAATTGTGATTCGCATAGCAATCCTCCTTTTGATTTAAGACATATTTTACTGGAAAATAGTTCATTATTCCAGAGATTTCGCAGCATAAAAGGATGGCCAAGTAATTCTAAAATCCACCATAAATGACACTACGGGAGGACTGAACAACTTGGATATAACCATCTATAGGTTGACAACCCGAACGCTCTCTCCATCCTTCAGAGAATGTTGTCCAGCAGTGACAATCGCTTCGCCTTCGGTAAGACCACTCAGGACTTCAGCTTCACCCGCACGCAAAAGACCTATCTCCACAACACGCCGCTGACTGACCCCATTCTCAATCACGAAAACGCTCTGTGTGTTGGCATTCACATCCTCAATGAGCGAAGCACGCGAGATGAGAATCGCATCGGCATGCACTTTGATAGGGACGGTCACCTTGGCGAACATACCGGGTTTAAGAGTCCCGTCCGGATTGTCAATATCCACTTCAACCGTAGCCGTCCGACGCGCGGGTGTTAGCGTGGGACTAATAAAAACTACACTACCGGACATCTGGGTATCTATACCATCAATCTCTATCGACGCTGGTTGATTGAGTGCCAATTGGCTTAACTGGACTTCAATAACCTCAACGGTTGCTTTGACGGTATCAATATTAACAATGTCAAAAAGGGGGGCGGCAGGAAGTGCCATACCCCCTAAATCCAAGGAGCGTCTGGAGATCACACCGGAAATCGGGGCGCGAATCGTAGCATCATTCAGACGTTTTTGCGCAAGCTTCAGCGCAACCTCGGCTTGCGTGCGTGCGGTTTTCGCTGACGTTATTTCGGCTTCCCAACTTTTCGCAGTCTTTAAAGCCTCCGCAGAGATGAGTCCAGCCCGGGCGGTTTCCACTTGCGAACGCGCAAGTTCAATGTCTTTCTCCCAGGTCTTCGTAGATGCTTGGGTCTCTGCGAGTCGTAAGGAGGCTTCTGCTTGCTCAACTTGTGCCTCCATGGCTTGAATATCCTCCGTACGCGCACCGTTATCGATAAGTTGAAGTTGTTCAGAAGCGATTTTATGTTGAGCGACGGCAACGTCTAACTGTGTCTTCGCACTTTCAACGGATTGCTGACTAATTGCGCCATTTTCAAAGAGTTGCGTCATGCGTTCGTGATTGCTTCTGGCGTTCTCAAGGTTCGCCTCGGCTTGACTCAATCCTGCCTCCGCTTGTCGCCGGTCTTCATCACGCGCACCACTTTTGATTTTCTGAAGGTTCGCAACAAGAGATTCCAATGCGGCGGCTGCCTGCTCTATTTGCGTGACGGTTCGGATTTCAGAGAGGTCGATTACCTGTTGTAGCGCGATCTCTGCGGCGCGAAACTGCGCTTTCGCCTGTGCAATCTGCGAGTTTACACGCACTTCGGCGAGCTGCTTTGTTTGTTCATGAGCCGTTTCCGCAGCTTTCAGCGTGGCTTCGGCTTGCTGCACGGCGAGTTCGAGTTCCTCATGCTCTACCACGGCAAGAGATGTGCCTTTTTTTACCCTGTCGCCCTCATCTACGTTTAGGGCAACAAGCCGCCCTGCGACTTTCGGAAAAACGCTGATTTGTGATTCGGCTTGAATAGTGCCGGACAATTCGAGTTCCGAACGAATCTCTCCGCGTGCTGCTTTTGTAACTTCCACCGGCTTCAGGACTGTGGCTTGTGCCTGTTGAATTTCAGGTCTTTCTGGTTTTAGAAACCGCGGTAGGCTAATCACCACGGCTATTGCGAATACTATGAATATACCAATAAATACTTTCTTCACTTTCTTTTCTCCTTTTAACTAACATCGTAAAGTATTTTCTGTTTATTATAGTTTTTGTCCTATTGATTTTTCGAGCCTTGCTAAACCGACAATGTAATCGTGATACGCCTGCAGGCGGTTAACTTCTGCCTGTGTCAAAGCAAGCTGCGTATCCGTCAGGGCGACTGTCGTAATAATTCCGTTCTGAAATTGGAGATTCGCAATCCGAACACTCTCCTGCGCTTGCGCAACTGCCTCACGCTGGACATCAATAAGCGTTTCCGCACCACGAAGATTCAGATACGCAGTGCGAACTTCAAACTCAACACCCACTTTCATTTGCGTTCCACCTAACTCAACCTGTTTTAGAGCACTCTCGGTTTGTTGCACCGCTGCGCCCGCCGCAAAGCCGTCAAAAATTGGAATATTGATTTGAAAGCCGAGACTCCAAATCCTATTCATTTGCGTCAGTCTTTCATTCTGTGAAATTTGATAGTTCGTGAAGAATCCGAGATCCGGACGGCTTCGGGTTTTCGCAACGTCAATCTGTTTACGGACAGCATCCTCAGCAAATTGTGTCCGATGCACTTCGGGACGATTTTCAAGTGCCTGTCGGATGAGGGTCTCAAGGTCTAACCCTGGGATTTTATGGTTTTCTGGGATTTCAAGCGTGCCTTTCACCGATACATCCCCAGAGAGAGGTATATTAAGGACGGTTTTATAGGCATTTTTAGCGGTTTGAACACCGTTCTGGGCGCGGATGAGTTGTGATTTGGCATTTGCGAGTTGGACTTTGGCACGCAGAACATCGAAATTGGTCGCAGCACCCGCATTCAGCGACGCCTCTGCGATTGTGAGTTGCTCTTCAACCAAAGAAACACTTTGTTGGGCGACTCTTACAAACTCCTGGGCGACCAATGCGCCATAGAATGCCTCAGAGACATCTAAGCGGAGTTGATTATAAGCGGCATCAACGTCGCGTTGGACTGCCTGATAGTTGAGCTGCGCGGCTTGATACCCGTAATAATAGCGTCCCCATGCGAAGATAGGTTGCGTCAAACTGACAGTGCCTTGAGCGTTGTGATGGGCACCGAACTCCAACTCAATCAAGTCGGATTCGCTGTCGGCACTGGGGGGTTCTGGACCGTCCATTTCCCTGCCCGGCGTCGGGAATCCAAACCCACCCTCGGCTTGAATTACGGATTTTTGTATATCTTTAAAATAGGTATAATTTCCACTAACTGTGATTCTTGGCAAGAGTCCTGCGCGTGCGGCGCGAACTTCTGCCTCGGCAGCCTTAAGGTTTTGCTCAGCAGCCTGAAGGGTCAGATTGCTCTGTTTGGCAAGTTTAATACTTTCCTCTAATGTCAAAACCTGTGATTCTTGTGCTACAACGGAGAGATTTATTAGAAGGAAGAGAAAGGTTCCAACACATAGGAAGTGGCAGAACCGTAAGGCATTCATTGTGGGCATATCCTCCAAAATTGAGTACAGGCAGACCTTTACGAAGGTACATCTCTACGAATGAAACTATAGATATGGCTGGGTAACAGGTCACATCGACTTTGTTACTACTATGGTTGCACAGTGTATGCTATCCTTTACTATATTACACACCTAATTTGCTAAGAAGTTCTAAAAAATATAAGGGGAAACTTGAGTTGCCTCCCCTTATATTTTGCCTGTGAGGACACATACTCAGGTTATCGGTTAGCTTTAAGGGTTGCCCATGTTGTTGCCAATTTGCTTGTCGGTTCAACATCTAATCCGCCAAGTGCTTTTGCTAATCCGTGTTCCACAATGATTGATAGGTCATCTTCACTGAGAACAGTATTGAAAATGGCGGCTTCGTCGATAATACCGACGAAGTATGAACCACCACCCCATTTACCAATCTCAACGGGATTCGCTGTAACAGCCGTTTTTCCAGGACGTGTGCTCACGCCTGCTTTTTTACCATTTACGTACACAACGAGTTGCTCGTTTTTCTCGTTGATGTCATAAGTCGCTGCGAAGTGGATCCATTTTTTTTCGTCGGGAACGTGTGCGGAGGCTCTCGGTTCCCAGCTTCCACCGGGTTTGACAAACGCTGACATCTTATTGCCTTCCTGCGGCGGATCGATACGCAAGAGGTATTCATTACTTTTCGCGATGAGTTGTCGCCACGTAGAAATATCTGTGGCAAAAAACCATGCCATCATGGTGAGTTGTTCACCGAGTTGTAGTTCGGGGGTCGAGTCGATGGACACCCACTGTGCGCCATCAAACTCAAGTCCTTTTCCGATTTTTCCGTCTTTCCATTTGGCACCGTTAATTGTGCCGTCATGTCCGAGTCCTGAAGCGTCTTTGGTTGTTTTACCCGCTCCTTCATCAAAGAGCCACACACCAACGGCTGTTTCAGGGTCGATTTCAGCAGAACAGATCTGTGGTAGTGTCGAAGCGATTAAACAAACGACGCCTAAAATCAATATCAATTTTCGCATTTTTGTCTCCTGCGCGCATTATATCTCGGAGAAGCTCCTTGATAATCAAACTTTGGTAAGCCGTATTCACTTTTATAATTATAACACGCTGCTCGCCGCCATAACAAATGAAAATACTGGAAACATTCGCTAAATTTCCAATTGGACATTCAACTCAAATTGTGATACACTAAATACAAACGTAATCAGAAATTGCCATGCGGAAGGAATCGACTATGAACCAGAAAGAACAACTCATTGCTGACCTCTCTACGCTCCTTGGGTCTAAAAATGTCTTAACGGATGCGACTGCCCTCTCGGTATACGAATGTGATGCGGCTCCTTCTTTTAAGGCGATGCCGGATGTCGTTGTCTTCGCGGATACGGCACAGCAGGTATCGGATATCGTGAAGTTGGCGAATACATACGATACTCCCTTTATTGCCCGTGGCGGCGGCACCGGCTTGAGTGGCGGGATGCTCTCCGTCCAAGGTGGGATTATCATTGCTCTCAACCGGATGGATCGCATCTTAGAAGTAGATCTTGAAAATGAACGCGCAGTGATTGAACCCGGTGTGGTGAATCTCTTGTTGACACAAGCGGTGCAGAACAAGGGTTATCACTACGCCCCGGATCCGTCAAGCCAGAAGGCATGCACGATAGGCGGGAATATCGCCGAAAATTCAGGGGGACCCCATACCTTGAAATACGGTGTTACCTCCGACCATGTGCTCGGATTGGAAGTGGTTTTGCCGGATGGTGAAATTGTTGAATTGGGGGGCGCTGTTGAGGAAACACTCGGCTACGACCTGCGCGGTGTAATGATCGGCTCTGAAGGCACATTTGGCATCGTAACGAAAGCAATCGTTCGACTGACCCGAAACCCACAGGCGTATCAAACCGCTCTCGCTGTCTTTGAGACAATGGACGATGCGTCTAACGCTGTCTCAACGATTATCAGTGAAGGTATTATTCCGGCTGCCCTTGAAATGATGGACACGCTCGTGATTCGCGCTTTAGAAGAAGCCTTCCAGTTCGGGTTCCCGCTTGATGCTGAAGCAATTCTGATTGTGGAACTCGATGGTATTGAGGCAGGTATGCAGAACCAGACCGATCAGATCCTGGAAATCTTCAAACAGCACAATGCACGGGAAGTGGATTACGCGAAAGATGAGGAGGAGCGACAGCAACTCTGGAAGGCACGAAAAAGCGCGTTCGGTTCATTTGGAAGACTCGCGCCGAACTACATTACGCAGGATGGGGTCGTGCCACGGACGACGCTGCCGAAGGTGCTACGGCGGATCTCTGAGATCTCTGAAAAGTATCAGATTCCCATCGCGAACGTGTTCCATGCCGGTGACGGCAACATCCATCCTATCGTTCTCTTTAACGAACGAGACGCTGACCAGTGTGAACGTGTAGAGCATGTCAACCAAGAGATCCTAACGGTGTGTGCAGAAGTCGGCGGCACAATCACCGGGGAACACGGTATCGGCGTCGAAAAGATGGACTACATGCCCCTCATTTTCAGTGCTGCCGATATGCGAGTGATGGCGACGGTCAAAAAGGTCTTTAATCCCACGGGGCTCTGTAATCCCGGAAAGATTTTCCCCACAGCCGAATCTTACGCGAAGTTAGGTTTGCCATACGACGCAGCCGGGAGTTTTTAAATGAAAACCTATTCCAAATTAATGTGGAGGGATAGGCATAATCCCACTTATTCATAGTTTTTTGGACGTGGTTTTAAAGGGTTTCCACAGAAAATTATTTTACTGTAACGATAGAGAAAGAGAAGTATATGGAAAATTCACGTGCATTGCACGATGAACTTCAGCGCATTGTCGGCGCATCCGGAATCCTGCCGGAGGAACAGGTCGCAGCCTACACTTTTGATGGATACGTGCCAAAAGCGGTCGTTTTACCGACCTCTGTTCAAGAGATACAAGAAGTTCTCCAATTTGCGGTAAACCAAAATTTGTCGATTATGCCAGCGGGTGCCGGCACAAAACTTGGCATCGGAAATTTGCCACAGAAAGTGGATCTCGTCCTCGCAACAACACGCCTGAATAGCGTGGTGGAGTATGAACCTGCGGATTTAACGGTAACCGTGGAATCGGGTATCCGCTTGAGGGACCTTCAGGCTGAGTTGGCAAAGCATCGTCAGTATCTGGTGTTGAATCCACCGTTCGCAGACCGATGCACTATCGGTGGAATAGTAGCAACAAACGCGAGTGGCTCTTTCCGTTTACGACATGGGACTGCCCGTAATCAGGTCTTGGGGTTGCGGGTTGTTCAGGCAGACGGCACTGTGGTCAAAAGCGGCGGGAAAGTGGTAAAAAATGTCGCAGGCTACGATCTTAACAAACTCTATATTGGTGCGTTTGGGACACTCGGTATCATTACCGAGGTGACTCTCAAATTGTCTCCCATACCCGTCCAGCAAGCGATACTTACTGCAGATTTTCAGAACGTTCAGGACGCAGCAGACACGGGTTTGGCTATTGTCAGCTCACAAACATTGCCGATGTTTGTAAACTTGTTCGTCAATTCGGATCCAACACGTGCGAAAACCGAGGCACCCGCAGATGAAAATAAGCCGATGCTGGTGGTTGGCTTCGGTGGGGATCCCGAGACTGTGGCGTGGCAGTTGACGCAGTGCCAAGGAATTATGGAACAAAACGGTGCGATAGGTGTGACAATTGTAGAAGACGAATCGTTACAGCACCTTCAGGAGGCTGTTCAGGAATTCTCAGCAGATGACAAAAATACCGAAAGCGTCGTTGCCAAATTGAATCTGAAGCGCACCGATCTTGCAGAATTTGCTACGCAAATTGTGGAGGCGAATTGGACTCGGAATGTCCAGATGATGGCGTTGCTTGGGAGTGGGGTGGTGTCCGTCAATATTCCCGTAGCATCCGACACGGATTATCAATCGCTTGCGGATGCGCTGACGCAACTCCGTCAAACTGCAATGTCGAAGCAGGGAAATCTCATCATAGAAATCGCACCCCCCGAACTTAAACGGCATATTGACGTTTGGGGTTCCGTTAAAGGAACGCTCAGTTTAATGAAACAGATTAAAGCGAAATTCGATCCGACCGGTTTGTTGAACCCAGGACGGTTTATTTCGAGTATTTAGTTTTTTGCTTTTTGCTGGAGGATTCACGACTGCTCACCCCGAAGACATCGGGCATCTAAGAGATTGCCCGTTTATTACGATGTAGGGTGCTTTGGCAAACCTACATTCCAAAAAGGGGGCATAATATGCAGGAAAAAAGATGGAGACTTCTGTGGATTGATAACCAAGTATCTGATGTAGATCCCTCTGAGGCGCAACTTAAGAATCAACATCGGGATGAACAGACCCATATAACATCCAAGTCCTATATCCGCTTTCTGGAATATCGAGGATACGATATTTCTGTAACAAACACGATTACCGAAGGTATTACGTTACTCCAAGACGAAGACTATCACGCTGTCCTGTTGAATTATGACGGGGAGGCACGAGAAGGGAATCCGCTTGCGCATATTCGGAGTGTAAATGCACATGTTCCTATTATTCTCCTAACACACGAGAAGGAACAAGAAGTGCTGCAGCAGGCGAGTCTTTACGATGTCGGGCATATTCTCATAGGCACCGCAGACGATCAAGATGAAACCTCGTCTCGGCAGTTAGAGACGTCGCTCGCGCTTATACTCGAAAAACAGACGAACAGGGAAACATATACACCGCAGGCTTACGCGCAGCACTTTAACAGGGCACAAATCTCGGGTGGCACTACGCAGCGGCGCGGTTCCACCGACGATTGGCAGACCTGGATCGATACTTATGTCCGCCTCGTTGAATGGGACTTGCGACTGGATACACTTCATAAGGTTGATGAAATTAAATCCATCCATGAGATGGAGAAACGCGAGGCAAATGCTGCGTTCGCTGAGTATATTCAAGCCAACTATCACAATTGGCTTGCAGGCAAAGCATCGCCCACTTTATCTGTGGATGTCGTTTATCGATATGTCATTCCCGAAATTCAGGCAGGGAAGCAGGTCCTATTTGTTGTTATGGATTGTATGCGGTTGGACCACTGGCTGAAAATTGAGCCTTTGCTGTATCCGTTGTTTCATATAACTACAGATTACTATTATTCCATTCTGCCAACTGCGACCCGTTATGCGCGGAACGCTATTTTTAGCGGGTTGTTTCCGCTTGAATTTGCTGAGAGGCACCCAGACCTATACGCTGAACCCGACACAACGCAGACGAGTATCAACCGCTATGAGAAAGAGTTGATGCGCTTACAACTTGAGCGGCACGGCATACTTCTCAAGCCGCCTCTCCATTACTTCAAGATTTTTGACACACGCGGCGAAATTCAATATCTGCACTGGTTGAACGTCACCGATAGGATTAGTTTGACGGCACTTGTTGTTGACTTCCTTGATATGCTGACCCATACACGGCACGAGATGGGTTTACTACAGCAGCTGGTCCCAGATGAAGCAGCGTTTCGGACACTGGCGCACGCATGGTTTCAGCATTCACATCTTTATAGAATATTCAAAGTTGCGGCTGAACGCGGTATGACGGTCGTCTTAACGTCGGACCACGGTTCCCTCCTTTGCCAAAATGCAGCGAAGGTGTCAAGTCAAGCGGAACTCACAACCGGACTTCGATTTAAAGAAGGAAAAAACATCTCGTGTGCACCGGAAGCCGGGTGGGTCATAAAGGAACCAGGCGCGTATCGCTTACCGGGTGAAGAAGCCCGAAAGAGTTATGTCCTCGCAAAAGAGGACTACTACTTCGTTTATGAAAGACGCTTCGATGTCTATAAAGAGATATTTCAAGGCAGTTTCCAACATGGTGGTGTCTCACTTGAGGAGATGATTCTGCCTTGCGTTGTGCTGGAGCCGAGGTAATTTCGGAAGTCACGCGATGGCGTACTTCCGCTGAGGAGAATGAACCGATGTTAGAAACCATCAGACTTCATAAATATTTACACTGTGGGCTGTTAGTGCTTGTCATAATGGTAGCTGCTGTCCCCGTTCAGGCGCAGCTTGCGGATTTCGGATTTGGTGAAAGCCCGCCTGTTGAAAAACTCTCAGTAAAGGGGTATCTTTCGCTTAACAAGGTCCAACCGGGCAGCCAGTTCCAAATTGCTGTTGTCGTTGAGATTGCCCAAGGATGGCACGTTAACGCCAATCCAGCGGGTGAAGGATTGATCGCCACCGAGGTCATTTTCCCCGATACACCGCATCTTACCTTCGGTGAAGCCGTATATCCCAAGGGGGAGGTATTGGCACTCGGTTCAATAGGAGAAGCCCCGGTCTATCACGACACGATTACTATCGGTATCCAAGCCGATTTAAATCAGACCGCTCCAATTGCCCCTATTATGCTGGATATGGAACTCAGATATCAGGCGTGTAACGATGAGCAGTGTCTATTACCCGAAGTCCTCACCTTTGCCGTCCCTATTGAAGTCGTTGGCATTGAGGACCCCATTCAGCGGACGAATGAGGCGATTTTCGCCAATGTCGAATTCGGTGCCCCTCCGAGTGATAACGCAGGGGGCCTCGCCCGTGCACTCTCCGGTGGGCAGGTCTGGCTTGCATTAATACTTGTATTTGCGGGCGGAATTTTGACCAGTTTGACCCCTTGTGTTTATCCACTCATACCAATCACTGTTTCCATCTTCGGTGCCAATGAGTCTGCTGGTCTATTCAAATCCTTTCTGCTTTCTGTTGTGTATGTGCTCGGGATTGTTGTGACCTATTCAATTTTAGGCGTAGCGGTCGCATCGACAGGAGCGGTTTTCGGGCAGATAATGGCAAACCCGTGGGTCGTCGGTTTCATTAGTCTCATTCTTGTAACCTTGGGCTTGTCTATGTTCGGTGTTTTTGAGATTCGATTGCCATACACTGTGCAGAACCGCCTTAACACCGTCGGAGGGGCAGGGTTTGCAGGCGCGTTCGCTATGGGGACAGTCGCAGGAGTGATCGCTGCACCTTGCACAGGACCGGCGTTGGCAGTCGTGCTAACCTATATCGCAACCACGGGAAGTCTCTTCCTCGGATTCTGGCTCATGTTTACTTATGCCCTCGGCATGGGACTTCTATTTATCGGTATCGGAACGTTCTCTGGATCGCTTTCCGCACTCCCACGTTCCGGCGGATGGATGTATGTTTTGGAAAACGTCTTCGGCATTGCCATTATTACGATGGCACTCTACTTTCTCAAAGATGTATTTCCGCCATTGCAGGATTTTCTACAGAACTCGCTACCATTTTTCGCTATTGCTGGTGGTTTCGTGCTCATTGGCGTATGGCTCGGTAAGTTAACCCAACGTTTCAGCGGTATCTCTCCACGGATGCAATTCCGAAAGGCGTGTGGTCTGTTGCTGGCGGTATTCGGTGCCTATATGTTTATTGGAGGCATCCAACAGCCTGCCGGCCCCCACTTGGATTGGGTTTATGACGAAGCCGAGGGATTTGAAATCGCTACACGCGAAGACAAACTCGTAATGCTTGACTTTTATGCCTCTTGGTGTGCGGCGTGTAAAGAACTCGATCATAAGACTTATGCCGATCCCGCGGTTGCTGCGAAACTCGATGATTATGTAAATGTTAAACTCGATTTCACCCGAAGCTCCGAAACGACGCAAGCACTCACCGAGAAATATCAGATTCCCGGATTACCTGTCGTCATTTTCATGGATGCTAACGGGACCCTTCTCAAGCGATTCACCGGATTTGTTGGACCGGAGGAGATGCTTGACATCCTTGAGGACATTGAAAAACGCCCCCTGTAGCGCGTCGTTTTGAGCGTTTACCGAAGTAATCATCCTATTACCTTATGCGTCAGGGCGGGACAGAGGAGGAAATATGCCCTTTAATGTAAAATCCTTAGTCTCTTTGCGGAGTTGGCTTTTTTATGCAGAAGTGGTGGCAGTCATCGGTTTTGTTGGACTTGCGTTTTTTTATATTCGGCGTGGGACTGCGGAATCTGAATCGCCCCCATTGTCACAGGTAGGTGCTTTTATTCAGCAAGCAGATACCCTCTATAAGAAACAGGACCTTGCCGATGCTGCCCTTTACTATTGGCAAGCCTTACAAGCCTTGGAAACGCAGGATAACGTCCAAGAGATTCCCATAAACGGCATCTCACAGACGAGGGCGGAAGTTCGTTTGCACGCCAATCTGCGCATTGCGGAGATCTATTCACAGAGTAATTGGTTGAAAGATGCGAAGGCACGTTTAGAATATGCATCGCGCATTCAGCCTGAACATGCGGGTGTCCGTCTCTTACGCGGCAAACTGTTTCGTGATGAAGGCTTGCTTGCGGAAGCTACCCAAGAATTCCTTGCTGTGCTCGAGAGTTCTCCAAACAATGCTGAAGCGCACTATCTCCTCGGTGTTCTCTATCAGGGGAGTAAGCAGTTTGAACAAGCCGCTAAGCACTACACGAAAGCAATTGAAAACGATCCTGAGCTTTTAAACATCCCCTCCGAAAAAGCACCTATCGGTATCCTTGCTCGCCTCCAGTTATCGAGAACGTATGCCAGAATGTTACAGAGCTATCAGTTCCTTGATAGGGAATTCACCGAAGAGGATTTGGCTGAGGTTACGCGCCTGGAATCAGCATCAATTGCCCTCTTGGAGCAAGCACATGAAAAGATGCCTGAAATGAACGAGGTTGTTGACGATCTCGTCCGCCTACTCTTTTCCCGCGCCTCTGCGCTTGAGCGAGAGGATATAGAAACGCGTCAGTATGTGGATGCGCTGCAAGTTTATGAACGGATTGTCGAGCTTGATCCCGAGGAGGTTCGGGCGTGGGAACGGATGGGTGAAATTTATGCGAGTTTCCTTGGTGATAACGCGGCTGCTTTGGAAGTGTATCGCACCGTGTATAAAATCGAGCCGCACCCGACTGTCTTAGCAAATATCAAATCGCTTGAGGAAGATGTCGCCGCTGAAACCAAAAGCCGATGAGAGGATTTGAACCTCCGACCTACTGATTACGAATCAGTTGCTCTTCCACTGAGCTACACCGGCTTAGAAAAGCATTACGGTTGGAAAGAAAGTGCCGAGAGGCAGAATCGAACTGCCGACACAAGGATTTTCAGTCCTCTGCTCTACCGACTGAGCTATCTCGGCATTAGGTATATAATAATACCATTAAACGGACGGGATGTCAAGTTTTTTTGGAAAAAAATAGCACTTTTTCAGGATGTCCGCGCGAAGGTAAGGGCGCGCAATACCGCTATCTCTATCTTGTCGCGTGATGTCTTCAGACCCCGCAACCACAACATGCGTCCTTAAGATTCCAAACGCATCGGCATTACAAGACAGATGTGACTTTCCGCACCGACCGGTTTAAAGACGATAGGCTCCACTTCGCTTTTAAATTCTATTGCGATGGACTCTGTTTCGGCGTGTCCCAAAGTCTCTATCAACAAACGCGCATCGATACCAATCCGTATGCGTCCTGTGCCAGACTCCACAGGAATAGGCTCGTATGCCTCCCCTAATTCCGGCGTCTTTGCGGAAATCTGGAGCTGCTCGGTATCAATTTCCAAAGCAATCGCATAGTTCTTCGGATTCGATAGCAACGCAACGCGCCGTGCTGCATGCAGCATCTGTTCTTTAGAGACGACCACTCTGCCTTCCGCAGCTTCAGGGATGATTTTCTGGTATGGCGGGTAATCCCCCTCTACGAGCCGTGTCGTTAAGGTCGCATTCTCATCAGCGAAGAGAATCTGATTTTCAAAAATTGAGATCTGCACTGTGCCAGATTCAGCGAAAGTGCGAGCGATCTCTTTAACGGCTTTGAGTGGGATGATGAACCCTTTTACATTCTCCGACGTGAGCCGTTCACAGCGTGCGAGTGCGAGCCATCTCATATCGGTCGCGACGACTTCTGTTTTATCCGGTAGGAAATTAAAGTAGAGTCCATTTAGGAAATAGCGAACATCCTCCGTTGCGGCGGCAAATTCGGTCTTGTAAAGTAGATCCCGCAGAACATCACCATCAATTGTTAGGGAATCTCCGTCAACAGCAGGCAATTGGGGGAATTCTTCGTCTGGCAGTCCAATAATTTTATAAACGCCGTTCCCACAGGTGAGTTCAACCCGGTCATTTGCCGTGGTTGCGAAGTGAATCGGTTTGTCTTCCGGCAATTCTTTGACGATGTCTGCCAACTTTTTCGCAGAGACAGTGATAGCCCCGTCTTCTTGAATGGCACCTTCCACCTTGATCTTAATGCCGACTTCCAAGTCTGTGGCGATACATTCAATTTTTCCATCTGCGGCTTGGATAAGAACGTTTGAAAGAATCGGTAGGGTCGTGCGTCCACTCGCTACGCCTTGTAGCACTTGCAGAGAATTTAAGAGATCATGTTTTTCAAAGGTTAATTCCATTTCCAGTTCTCCTTACAAGCATTTTTACAATTTTACCCCAAAAAACGCGTTAAAGTCAAGCACTTTTTCAACTTATGTTAAGTAATTTCGGTGATGCCGATAATTTAGTTGTCCACTTGTATTCCTGCGAACTGTTTCTGGAATAGGTCGTGGTATACACCACCTCGTTGAATCAGTTCGGCATGTGTGCCGGTTTCAACGAGCCTGCCCTCTTTAAGAACAAGGATTTTGTCGGCATCTAAAATGGTTGAGAGCCGGTGTGCGATGACGAAACTCGTGCGTCCTTCCATGAGGCGTGTGAGAGCCTCTTGGACCAATGCCTCGGATGCTGCATCCAGAGATGATGTAGCCTCATCAAGAATGAGGATTTTAGGGTCTCTAATAAGCACGCGCGCAATAGCGATCCGCTGCTGTTCACCACCAGAGAGTCGAACGCCACGCTCACCGACTTTGGTCTCGTACTGTTCAGGGAAATTCATGATGAAGTCATGTGCGTTCGCTAATTTTGCGGCGGCGACAACTTGCTCATGTGTTACCGCTTCTGGGTCTTCGGCACCCAGACGAATATTATAAGCGATGCTCTCGGCGAACAGGTATGGATCCTGAAAAACGATACCTATATGGGATCGTAAGGATTGAATTTGGATTTCTTTGATGGGGATAGCATCTATTGAAATACTGCCTTGCTGTGGGGCATAGAAACGCGGAATTAAGCTAATCAGGGTGCTTTTACCAGCACCACTGGGTCCAACTAAGGCGACTGTCTCATCGGGTTCCGCTTGAAAGCTCATTTCTTGTAAGATGGGTTCCGCTTCGTTATACCCGAAGGAGACATTAGTGAATTGGACACGTCCGTCGATATGTTCTACTCGTGTTCCTTCTTGCGATTCTTCCTCGTGCTCATCAAAGAACGCAAAAATACGCCGAGCGGCGACCATGATCGACGGTATTCCGAGGTGGAGTTTTACAAGTTGTGACACGGGCGCGTGCACATTGCCAAAATAGTGTATGATCACAAGCAATTCGCCGATAGTGAGCGCATCGCGTAGGACATACCCACCACCTATCAGAAATATAAGACCTCGAGCTAACCAGAATAGAATGATGGTGAATCCGCCGCCTGTCTGCCGGATGAGTCCATGTCTAATATCGACGGAGATGAGTCGTTCAATAAACCGGCGTAGGTTTTTTAAATCATAAAATTCTTTTCCTAATCCTTTGAGTTCGCGAGAGCCAGCAATGCTTTCCTGTAGTTTGCTTGACAGGAGTGCGTTTTGTTCTTGGATTTCCGCACTCATTCGATTGAGCGGTTTATCTAAAACGGCGGGAATGATAATGTTTAGAGCGACAAGTAATAAGGAAAGAATACACAACTGATAGTTGATATATGTAATAATACCGAGTGTCACAACGAGCATGATGCCGTTTATGATATAATCACCCGCAAAGAGATTGAATCCTTGCACCGCTGTTGGCGTGTCTGATGTGAAGGTTGCCATGACTTTTCCAGTCTGGTGCGTGTCGTAAAATTTGAATCCCAATTTGCGTAAGTGGTGGTAGGCTTCAAGCTGAATATCTTTCGATCCATTCTCCGAAACCTGCGCCGGGAAGTAAGCGACTCCAAATTTGAAAAAGTACATGCCGACTGCTGTTAGCGCATAGAATCCGCAGGTAGGCAGCAGGAGTTCAGCATTTTTTGGGATAAAGACATCGTCGATCAGAATCTTCCGAAGCCAGGGCCAGATGAGGCTACACCCTGAATTGCCGAGTGCGCAGAAGATAAAGAGCAGTTGGAAGTGCCAATACGGTTTTAAATACGACAACAGTCGCAGAACATCTCTCATGTTATGCCCCCTTTTGCATTCCTGCGAACTGTTTTTGAAATAGATCGTAATATACACCGTTCCGCTGAATCAACGCAGCATGCGTGCCGGATTCAACGAGTTCTCCATCACTGAGTACGAGAATCTTGTCAGCGTTCAAGATGGTTGAGAGTCGGTGTGCGATGACGAAACTCGTACGTCCTTTCATGAGGCGTGTGAGGGCTTCTTGGACGAGTGTCTCGGATTCTGCATCCAGAGAAGAGGTTGCCTCATCAAGAATCAGGATTTTGGGATCTCTGATAAGCACGCGCGCAATAGCAATGCGTTGCTGTTCACCACCCGATAATTGAACCCCACGTTCACCGACTTCACTCTCATATTGCTCAGGGAAATTCATAATGAAGTCGTGTGCGTTTGCTAACTTTGCGGCGGCAACGACCTGCTCGTGTGTTACTGCTTCCGGGTCTTCTGCACCCAGACGAATATTATAAGCGATGCTCTCAGCGAATAGATATGGGTCTTGGAAAACGATGCCGATATGTGAGCGCAACGACTGGATTTGGATTGTATTGATGGGTGTGGTGTCGATGCGGATAGTGCCGTGTTGGGGTTCATAGAAGCGCGGAATTAGGCTAACCAAAGTACTCTTACCAGCACCACTGGGTCCAACGATGGCAATTGTTTCGCCGGGTTCTGCTTGAAAACGAATCTGTTTCAAAACGGGTTGTGCATCGCTATATTCAAAGGAGACATCGGAAAATTGAACGCTGCCCTCAATGTGCATGATGGGTGTCCCGTCTTGCGGTTCTTCCTCGTGTTCGTCAAAAAACGCAAAAATCCGACGGGCAGCCGCCATGACGGATGGAATACTGAGATGAAGGGTCACGAGAAAGTGCACAGGACGTTGCAGCGCATTGAACCACATGACTACCGCAAAGAGTTCTCCCACGGTCATAGCGTCTTGTAGGACATACCCACCTCCCACCAGAAGCACCAGTGCATCGCTGAGCCACCAGACGACTAAGATATCGCCTACCTTTTGGATCTTTACCTGTTTGATACGGATTGTCACAAGTTGCTTCAGGAAGTGATGGATGTTTTTTAAATCGTAAAGTTCTTTTCCCAATCCCTTGAGTTCTCGGGAACCGGCAATGCTTTCCTGTAGGTTGCTTGACAGCACAGCGTTCTGTTCTTGGACTTCCTCCCCTATTCGATTGAGGGATTTGTTTAAAAGGATTGGCATCGAGACGGTCACGCCGACGAGAAGCAGTGAGAGAAGGCATAACTGCCAACTAACACTCATGACGACAGGGATGGTAACAATGAGCAGGATGGTGTTTGTCGGATAGTCACTGGCAAATATCTGGAATCCCTCTATCACCTTTGGTGTATCTGACGTGAACAGTGCCATGACCTTGCCGGTCTGCTGCGTGTCATAAAATTTGAAGCCTAATCTACGGAGGTGATGGTAGGCGGAGAGTTGGAGGTCTTTCGCGGCATTTTGTGAGACCTTTATAGGGAAATAAGCGAACCCAAGCGAAAAGAGGTACATGCCGAATGCGACCAACATCCAGAATCCACAAGTAGGCAACAGTTTATCGGCGTTTTTTGCGAGAAAGACGTCGTCAATCAGAATCTTTTCAATCCATGGGAGAACGATAAATCCGCCAAAGTAGCCGAGCTGGCAAAGAATGTAAAGGGTTTGGAAATGCCAATACGGTTTTATGTATGACAAGAGTCGCAGAACATCTTTCACTTCATCTTCCCTTGCGAATTGGGATCCGGTTTTATTCTAAACGTCTTCAATACTCAGGGGACGATCCATTTTCTGATTTTCGGTTTCCAATTTCTCACGGCTCGCGACCACGCAAATCGAGGCTTTATCCTTGTTTTCAGCCAAGGTTTGGAGCAGCGCACGCTTTACTTCCTTAGGGGTTGCGCGTCGGAGTTGGGCATATTTTTCTTCGAGCACTTCGTGTGTTTGTCCGGTGAGGTAGTGCGTAAGCGCATCAATTGAGGCTTGACCGGGTCGAATTGTTTTTTGGTAATCTGTCGCTGTCGCGATGATTGCCCTGTCAATGTCTGCCTGCGTCCATTCTGCCTGTTTGATATAATCAGCAGTCCGTTCAAAGACGTTGAGTGTACGTGCGATGTGCGGATCAGCGCATGATCCTTGATACAGACAGGCATCAAGCGGATCATACGCGAAGCATGGTAGGTAAGCATTGCCCTTAAGGCGAACTTCGGTCATAATGTAGCCAAGCCATAAGATCTGTGCCCCGATGCTCAGAAAGGCTGAATCCGGATGTGAGTAATGCGGTGCCGGTATTGCGTATGTACAGTTGGCTATCTGCATAGGAACCGCCAACCCTTCGCGTGGTGGCGTGTCAAAAGGTTTAAAACCCATTGGTGCCGGAGTTATCGGTTCATTACGCATGTCACCAATCCATTCAGCGAACTTTTTCTCAAAACTCCCAAAAGCTGCGTCAGAACCGGTAAAACTGGCAGTCACGCGACCGCGCACTAATAGAAAGTCGCGAATTTGTTCGATGTAAGCGCAAAATTCCTCATGAGATTCATCAAAACGGTCGAGCAACGTTTCACTCGTGCGTAGCTGCGGAAGTCCAAAAACAATTTCCGATAGATAGGCTTGTGGCGAAAACCCACGGGCGGCATGATAGGTCGCCGAAGCCAAGCCATAAGGAAACCGCGGTTTATTCATCAGGGTTGTGCGACATTCTGTTACTGCTTGGCTAAGTACATCGCGAAGTCGTCCAGTATTCCGCGGATTCACAGTAAAAATCAGGTCGTGTAAGACCTCTAAGGCATCTCCCATCTTACCGTCAAGTGCTTTAAGTTGAAACTGCATGTTACACAACGTTCGCCCCGCATCGAGTGCGTGTGTGCTAAAGTTAGAAGCGCATTCTAATCCGCCGGTAGCTGCTGCGGTGCGCTGCGCCATCTTCGCGTAATCCATTCTGCCAGCACCGAGTTTGTGGATAGCATCGGTGTATCTGGGCAGATACTGCCAAAGATGTTGCGGCAATCCTTGCAGATCAAAATTTAAGACAAGATAGTTCACACCGTTGGAAAAAACATCACTTCGAAGCAAAGGACATCCACTAATCATTTCAACACTGGTGGAAATATGCAGCGGTTTCTCAGGCAGATCAGCAACGCGCAGTTGCGGCAACTTTTCTAAATCCTCGGATGAATTGGATTGTTCGTTGAGACGTTCAAGTTCAACAGCATCGTCAGCAATGTCTATCATCTGTTCATCGGTGAGTTGTGAGCGGATCGATTTCAGACGTGCGTTTTCATTCGCATTAAGACGCGCCCGCATATCCGGATCGGGAGAGAAAACAGTCGTCAAACGGTGTTGGTTGTTAAGGAGTTTCTCACGAATTAGCTTATTGAAAAGGCGCGGATTTTGCTCCCAGCGTTGGCGAATAGTAGATAGGACCGATCCCATCTTTAAAAAGAGGGTCGGCTCCTTTTCATATATCCACGTGTTTATGACCCGCGCCATCATCTGAAACGGAAATTCCGGCGTAACTTCCTGATAATCATAAGTGATTTGCTGGAACGCAGCGTTCACTGTTTCCGTGTCAATTTCTGTGTCTGCAATTTGAGCCAATGTATTAACAACCAATTCCGTGAAAGCCTCAATACGATCCGCTTCACTTCCGGTTAAGCCGATGTGAAAGGTACTGTGCGGACCTATAGTATTAACTCCGGGGCGCATGAGAAACCTATTATTAAATAAGTCGGTTCCGAGTTTTGAATCAATAATCGACTTGCGGAGCGGGGATCCCTCGTTCCCGATCAGAATCAGACTCAAAATTCGACACAAGACAACATCTTCAGGGTCCGTTGCGTCACCAATAAGCCAGTTGAGCATGAGGTATGTCTTCTCAGTCGTCGATTCATCTGCACCAATCAGATAGGTATCACGCGCTGTCCGTGGGGTTTTCCACTTTGAAGGATGTGTAATTTCCGGTCGAAGGGGGTGTAGAAACCCGTTTGTCTCAGTCTTTGGCATCGCCGCCAGTTTATCGGCAAGAAACGTGAGATAATCGCTTGTTGGAATATTGCCGTAGAAAAAGAAGTAACAGTTCCTCGGATGAAAGTAGGTTTGGTGATAGGACTTAAATTGTTCATAAGTCAGATCGGGCATAACCAGTGAGTTCCCACCACTATCAAGGGCATAGCAAGTGCCAGGCAGAAGTCCACCAGTCACAACAGAATACGAGTGGTATTCTGGGTCAGACAAGCCGTTTTTTTGTTCATTATAGACAATCCCATTTATTTTTAAATCTCTTGTGGGTTGATCCGGATCTACAGGTTCAAGATGGTGTCCTTCACGTTTGAAGGTATCCTCTGTCAACAGTGGGTAAAAAACAGAATCAAAGTAGACTTCTGCAAGATTAAACAGATCCTTTTTGACGTTGCTTGAGGCATAGTAAAAGGCATGGTCAAACCAGTTCATGGCGTTCGCATCGTCAAAGGTGGCGAGGCTCATCTTGATCATCTCAAGGAACACCTCTTTTACTGGAAAATTTCGAGATCCTGCCATTACGGAATGCTCAAGGATATGTTGTAGCCCTGTATCGTCAAGTGTTGGGGTTATCGGATTGATCGAAAACCAGTTTTTGGAGTCATCTGTATAGAGATGCATCAGTCGGGCACCGCTATATGGATGCAAGAGTTCTATCGCCACTGCCCGCAACTCGTCAATGGGTGTGACGGCTTTCACTTCGAAACCGTGCAGATATTGCCCTGGGGAAAGGCTAACGGATGGATGTTGAGAATCTGTTTTGCTTTCTGGAGATGTATTGGGGACATTATTCCGTTCTGAATGCATTCTAACCTCTATCTTTCCATGTTTCTATAACAGCGAATAAGGCTTCGGTCTGAAAGGAGAACAGTCTCCTACAGACCGAAGTCAACCGGAAACAGCAGTATTTCAATCAAACATATTCTTGACCGAGAAAACTCTATTTCCGGTCCCTCTATGCGCGTATTGTTACTACAAACGAGTCCTTAAAAGGTTGCACATTTCCACTTTCTTATTGTTAGTGACGCGGTTTAGAGACCAAAAGGGTGCATTATTTTCTAAAAAATCGCAAAAAGCGGAAGATAGTATTTTTATTCCTGCCAGATGCCGATTTCGCGGTAGAAACGGATGGCACCCGGGTGAAAAGACGTGCCTGTATCTTTAACGACATTTTTCGGATTAATGGCTTTGCCGGCACCGTGTCGTTTCACGACTTCCGCCCGGTATGTATACAAGGTCTTCGTGAACTCGTAGACGATATTTTCATCTGCGTTTTCAGCGGTGATGAGGTGCATCGCGCCTACGTTCATACTCGCGAACGGCTCCGTCTGCCCTTTATAGGTATCAGCACGGATGGTTATTGCATTAAAGAAAGGATAATCTGCAAAGAGGGACTGTTTCGCGGCATCGTCGAATGGAATGAAGAAGATGTCTTGAGACGTGCTGGCTTGTGTAGCAGCTGGCGTTGGGACCGCACCCCCGACGAATGCAGCGGCAGCAGAACCGTCCGCTAACAAATCTACCGCCCCGATATAAGTGCTATTGATCGGCGTGAAATCCTCGTAGGTGATACCGTGTGCCGCCAGTATCGGTTTAAGGAAGTACTCGAAGCCGGCCCCTGCGGGTCCAACGACAATCCGTTTACCGGCGAAGTCTCGGATACTACGAACGCCGGAAGATTGCGGTGTAAGGAACAGTCCAACATTGGGAGCAAGCGTCATGACGGTTTGGATGGTGTGTTCGGTTGCCCATGCCCCTTCGCCGCGCACGGCAAAATAGGAAATTGCGGCATTGGCGAGCGCGAATTCCAGTTCACCGTTCACGATACGTCGGATGTTTTCCTGTGTGCCTTTCGTGGCTTCTGCCGTCACTTCCCAGTTCGCTTCGGAAACGTTCCCGTCAACGACCTCGGCAATTGCCGAACCGACGACGAAGAACGCGCCACCTGCGGGGGCAGTGCCGATACTGATATAGCGGCGTTTTGTGGAAGTATCGTTCACTAACTCAGCGGGAGTATCGCCTTTTTCATTTTGGGCAGTGTTTTGTTTTGAGGTATTGTCGCACCCGACGGCGAGTATAACGCAGAGAATCGATAGATAGGACAGGATTGATTTCATGAGGAGCTCCTATAGGTTATGGTTATTTCGGGCTTACAAAGTGCTCTCATCCATATCAATTGAGCGGCACTTCGGGTGGAAATGGACACATTTCCGCCATCGCTGGGAAGATGTGCGTTACATCTTTTCTAAACACGTCTCCACTCAAGATGTCAACGATGCCACCCTGATGCTCTGGGTATTCTGAGAGGAACCGTGCAAAACTAAATTCCTTTGTATAAAAAGCGTAGACGAGTTTCCGAAATGCCTCCATCCCCTTTACAAATTCGGGTCCAAAACTTCCAAGTTGCGTTTCGGAGAAGTCATTTTTATCGAACGCATCGATGATAACATCGGCTGCCATCTCACCAGATTTGAGCGCAAGAAACAGCCCTGTCGAGTAGACGGGATCCAAGAACCCGAATGCGTCGCCGACGAGCACCCAATTGTTGCCCGCGATACGACTCGCACGGTAGGAGAAATCTTTCGTGGTTTGGATGGGGAGGAGTTGCTTCGCGCCTTCAAGCCGTTGTTGCAATGGCGCACACTTCGCGAGTTCTTCGGTGAAGATTTTTTGGGCATTGAGTTTGCCGTCGGCATCCCTTCGACGCTGCAGGAGATAGTCCAACTCGCCCACCACCCCAATACTCGTGCGGTTGTAGGGGAGTGGGATCGACCAGAACCAGGAATCCTTCTCTTCGGTGTGTAGGATGAGCGTCGCGCCCTCGTCGATGCCTTCGTCTCTGTGTCCGCCTTCATAGTGTGTAAAGAGCGATGCCATTTTGAGGTTCGGTTCTATCGTATTCAGGTTCAGTTGCCTTCCGATGAGCGACCGCTGTCCAGTAGAATCTGCAATCACAGTTGCGCCAAGGGTTTCACGGGTGCCATCTATACCCTGCGTAACGACACCTGTTGCTGTGTCTCCTTCAAAGAGGACTTCTCGAACGCCTGTCCCCCTTCGGATTTCTACGCCTTTTTCTTCTGCATTGTCCAAGAGCATCTCGTCGAACTCACTCCGTAGGACTTGCCATGTGATGGCACTTTCATGCGGGTTGGTTTGAAAGAAGTAGAACGGGGTGGAGGCTTTACCGGAACGTGAGTAGAACTGGACGCTGTATTTCTGTGGGAAATGACTCGTCCGCAGTTTTTCGAGCATCCCGAGTCGCTTGAAGGTCCAATAGGTGGCGGGAATCAGCGATTCCCCGATTTTGAATTTCGGCTCGGCTTCCCGTTCAAGGAGCAGCACGCGATGCCCCTGTTCCGCGACGAGCGTTGCCACGGTACTGCCGGCGGGTCCGCCCCCGATAACGATGGTATCGTAGGTGTTGTGTGTGTTCATTTACCTATGTGTTTCTATATGCGCTCGAAGTACCTTATTTATTTGCGCGTGATAATCTTGTCCTTGTTTCTTGAACCATTCCAAGATTTCATGTTCGATCTGAAGATAATTTTCAGGAACAATTCGCTGGGCGTTTCCCCAAAAACCATCATCAAGTTCAGGGATATCTGACGTATCAATCGAGTCCTCAGGAAGGTTCTCAATTTCGGAAAGCAAGGTCTTTAAATATCTCATCTTTGGATTTGTTCGTGAAAGTGAATACCACTTTAATCTGCTGCTTCTTCATTCTTCGATTTTTCTGCTTCTGGTTTCTCATCCGATGGATCCACGAATTTGTATTTGCCGGCCTTCCGGTATTCTCTCTCTAATGCCTGACAGTGAGCAATCAGTTTGCCGACATCATGATCAAATCGCGTAGAGATTTCCCGTCGAATTTCGCGAATTTCGTCAAGTTCGTAGTCCGCCATTTTAGTCATCAACTCTAAATGTTGTTTTCCGTTATCCAACAATTATAAACTCCAAAGATTTAGATGTCAAGGTAAACAACTGTGAAATCAATTGATAGGCGATTCATCCCATTTTTCTCTACGAAACTCGTTCATCGGTGAATCTATTTGACTTGAGCTCATATCTCGGTAGCGTTCCGAGTGGAACTGCTTTCACGACGGCGCGCAAACCTAACTCGTCCCGGATCGCAGCAGCTACGAGCGTAGCGGTTTCAGCAGGATTTGGATTGGTAGATTCAATCTGGATTTCGAGTTCGTCGAGCGTGCCTGTTCCGTAGATGCGTGCGGCGAACTCGCGGACATCCGAAAACTTGAGGATGATGTTTTCGAGTGTAGCAGGATACACGTTCAGACCGCGAATGATAACGGCTTTGTCCAATCGTCCGATAACCCCGCCGTCAAGAACACGACTTTCCCGACCGCATTCGCACAGTCCTGGTTTAAGTTTAACGTAGTCTCCCGTCCGGTAACGGATGACGGGCATGCCAACGCGTCCTAAATTTGTTATGACTAACTCGCCCGCGTCTGCGGGATTTCCGGTTTCTGGATCGAGGACTTCACAGATAAACTCGTCTTCGTTGAGATGGACACCCGCCTGCGGTTCGCACATAACACCCCAGGCACCGACTTCCGTTGCGCCGGCATGATCGTAGGCACGTGCCCCCCAGCGGCTCTCAATGCGGTGTTTCGTAGCGGGTAGACTCGCCCCCGGTTCACCGGCATGGATTGTCACCCGAATTGAGGATTCTTCAGGTAGATTAATACCATCCTGTTCCGCGACTTCAGCGAGCCGCAAGGCATACGTCGGTGTAGCAATTAGGACAGTCACATCGTTGCTGAGAATCGCACGTATCCGCTGGTCGGAAGTCATACCTCCATTTGGGATTGTGAGCGCGCCCAACTGCTGCGCCCCGTGATATGCACTCCAGAAACCGATAAAGGGACCGAACGAAAAGGCGATCATGAGTCGATCGGCTGCAGTTACGCCAGCAGCGCGATAGATTTCGCCCCAACATCTTCCCCACCAATCCCACGATTCCGCTGTATCTAACCATCGCAGGGGTGAACCTGTTGTGCCTGAGGTGCGGTGGAGACAGGTATACTGCTCCAAGGGAAAGGTGAGATTCGTGCCGTAAGGGGGATGCGATACTTGATCGGTGCTGAGCTCTTCCTTGGTGGTAAATGGGAGTTGCCGGTAGTCTGTAAACGATTGGATGTCATTTGGGTGCGTGACCCCGGCTTCGGTGAGTTTTTGTCTGTAGAAAGCGTTGGTATCCAACACGGGAGCAAGCATCTCGCGGAAGCGGTGTAATTGTGTTTGTGTATCCATGTATTAGGTATATCGCGTGTTCTGGTATTCGGGGGCATAGAACGCCGGAAGCAGGCTATCGACTTGGAGCAATCCGCGTTGCGTCAGTTGAATCTCGTCCGATGCGGCGTTGACACGTAACATGCCGTCGTTTTGCAGTTTCGCGAAGGGTTCGGCAAAAGTATCGAGGATGTCCGCGTCAAACTTCGCTTTGAAATAGGAAGGTCTGATCTTGCCGAGTTTGAGTTGCAGGATCATCTCCCGCGTCAACCGTTCCGATGCCGTGGGTTTCAGCGCTCGGTAAACTGGGATCCTATCCTCCTCAAGATGACCGAGGTAGTCGCTCCATGAAGGGGCATTTTGGAAATGAATCCCGCTGAGGTGCGAGAAAGAGGCAACACCTGTGCCTATCATATCGCTCCCCTGCCACACGGCATCGCGATAGACAAACTGGCAGTGTTTATCTCTCTTTAGCACTGTATACGCGCTGGATTGTGCGTAACCGGCTTGCTCAAACTGCTCAAAGGCGTATTGGTGCCATTCGCGCTTGAGTTTCCAGTCTGCGACCGGGAGTGTATCGCCGCCGAGGATGTCTTTAGAATAAACGGTGTTGAACGGCAATTCCAACTGATAGACGGTAACACTATCCGGGTCAAGTTCAATAGTCTTTTGGACGGTTTCTCGCCAACTCTCCCACGTTTCACCTATCATGCCTGAGATGAGATCGATGTTGACCTGATCGAACGCCAAACGCTTTATCCAGGGGACGATGCGATACACCTCTTTGGTAAGATGCGCCCTACCGTTTTCAGCGAGGATATCATCGTTCAGGTTCTCAACGCCGAGGCTCAATCGGGTTACACCGATCCCTTTGATCGCCTCTACCTTTTTTTCTGTCAAGGTGCCGGGTTCACATTCAAAAGCGATCTCTTCAGCGGCATCCCACGGCATTACCCGTTTTACCCGATCAACGAGAGCCGTCAGGTGTTTGACGCTGATATAGGAAGGGGTCCCGCCACCGAAATAGACGAATTTCAGCGGTCTGCCTGTGATTGCGGGTTGTGCGCTGTAAAGTTCCACCTCTTTGGCGAGAGCATTCAGATACGTGTCGATTTCTGCACTGTTTTTATCGGTATAGACACGGAAATAGCAGAATTTGCACCGCTTGCGACAGAACGGGATATGAAGGTAAAGCCCCAGCGTGGCATCTGGACGCGGGTGTTCACTGAGGGCGCGTTGCACTTCTGGTACATCGGACTCGCCCCATACGGAATACGGTGGATAGTTGGAGACGAAAACGCTCCCTACGGTTGTATCTTTTGAGTCTATGCCTGCTGTCGCAGGTTCCGGTTTTGTTTCGGGCATTATGGGTGCTCCTTAGTCTTAAATGGCATCGACCTCTTCACGATTTCGCTGAGTGGGCATATAATAGATGTATTGTGTCCGTTCTTCTGGTTTTTAGTCAAACTCACGATTGAATAAGTTCGCAATATTATAACACGAAACGGCAAACCGTGCCAATCTACGTTGACCCAAAGCAGTAGAGGATCCCGTCCTCGGTCCCGATGTAGATTCTCCCCTCGGAGACGCTGGGCGAGGCGACGATAGCGGAACCCGTTGCGAATTCCCACACCGATTCACCCGTCGTAATATCTAAAGCGATAAACACCCCACGGGTTGTCCCGACAAAGGCACGCTTCCCGACAATGACGGCAGAAGACTCGATACGGGATTTAGCGGTATAGGTCCATAGCGACTCCCCCGTCGCCTGTGAGAGCGCATGCACCATCTTATCGCGTCCTCCGATGATCACACTGTCTTCCGTGAGGGCGGCGGAAGCGAAGAAGGGAAATCTGCGTTTCGGATGCCGATACCGCCAGGCAATCTCCCCAGTGTCTAACGCAACCCCCAATATTTCAGTGCCATACGTGCCACAATAGACGCGGTCTTGTGAAATCGCAGGACTCGCCCCGACATACGCCCCGAGATCTATCTGTTGCGTCTGTGTGCCGTCGTCAATATTGATAACGCGGAGATAACTGTCGCATCCGGTAACAATTGCAAAGTTGTCTGCCTTACCAGAATCGTTTGAGACTTGCGTCCAGACCCCAGGCGTGCCGTGGACGTAGCCTTCCGTCTCTAATTTCCAGACCAGTTCTCCGTTCTCTCGGTTCAAACAGTAGAGGAATCCGTCATACGATCCGAACAGCACACGGTCGCCAAGGACATTTGCCGATGATATGATTTCGCCTTCCGTCGTGAACTGCCATTTGGCTTCTTGGGTGCTGATGTCCACTGCATGAAAAACTCCATCCCCATCACCAAAATAGACGACGCCATTGTGAATAGAGGGCGAGGCTTTGATGGCTCCCGCTACCTGATGCGTCCACTTTTTTTCGCCGGTTTGTGCGTCAATTGCGTAGAGGGTTCCATCTAACGCACCAACATAGACCGTGCCATCAACGACTGCAGCGGTGGATTCAATCATATCGCCTGCCTGAAAAGTCCAAAGCAATTGGGGATTTTCAGGGAGTTCGGAATCTGCGACACCGGTGAGTTGTGGATTACCCCGGAAGCTTGCCCAATCACCAAAAGATATGTGTGCCGCGAAGAGCAGTAGGAAAATTAGCAGGGTAGCAGGCACACACCGTTGTCCCATCGCTTTTGACTTTTTAAGATATGTCCGATTCCGCTTATCTATTTGTGTTTTAATATATCTGTTCATAAAGTTTCATAAAATCTCTAATATTCAAAGAACGTGGGTTGAACTGTGCTGTCCACTGTGTTGCCGCTTCCTTCGCTACCGTCGGTATGTCAGTCGTTCCTATCGCGTATTGGACAGGATACCCCGGGAGCCTATTCGGCAAATTGCCAATCTGTTTTAGGGTTGTAATTCTGTCCGCTAAGTCTCCATCAGGATACAGTTCACGATAGGCATCTCCTGCGACAGTGCTATTGAATCGGATGACGTGCGGTAACATCAAGGCGACAGCGACACCGTGGATAACCCCATATCTTGCCGTCAGCGGATTGGCGCAGGCGTGCGCGGCACCCAGCATCGAGTTTTCAATTGCAAGTCCGGCGAGATAAGCACCGAACAGCATCTTACTTCGGGCTGTAGCATTTTCAGGTTCAAGGCATGCCGCAAAGTGCCTGTTTAGCAATTCCCAAGCGTGTCGTGCGAACATCTGAGACATCAGGGTTTGTCGGGTGGAAACGAAACTTTCAATCGCATGGGCAATTGCATCTATACCTGTTACTGCTGCCACGGATCTGGGCAAGGTTTCCGTGAGTGTCGCATCCAAAATTACAGTCCCGAACCGTGCTTTTTTATCGCCACACGCCATCTTGATGTGTGTATCCGCCTGTGCGATGAGTGCATAGGACTGTGCCTCGCTGCCGGTGCCGATCGTGGTCGGGATACCGATAGACGGAAGCATCGGTTGTGTTGCCTTATTTGTGCCCCAGTAGTCCTCCATCTTTCCGCCGTTTGTGAGCAGGAAGTTTACGCCTTTCGCACAATCCATTGAACTGCCGCCACCGAGTCCGATAATGAGATCTATCGGCGCGTTGGTCTTCGCGACAGCGAGCGCAGCGTCAACGTCTTCTGTTGTGGGATTGGGTGTGGTATCAGCAAAAACGTAAGCGGCGATCCTTTCGCTTTGCAGTGCTGAGACGGCTCTCGCGAGGATACCTGCCCTTTCGATACCGGCATCTGTCACAACGAGGGCGCGGCCACCCCCACGTTCGCGGGTCAACTCACCGAGTCTCTCGATTGTGTTATCACCGAAGATGACCTGTTGGTTCAGTTCGCAGTCGAAAGTTTTCATCTTTTTAACTATGGCCTCCGATCCGCTCTCCGCTTCGTTACGAGCAGGTTTTCGGTTAATTTGTGCCTGGGTTAGAACCCATGTAATGGAAAGCAGTCCAAGGGATCATAGATTAAAAAACCTCGCTTTTCTGAGGCATGTCAGCGCGGCGTTGCATCGTAACAAGTTCCTATAACAGGATACCAGATTCTTCGGGACAAAATCAAGGGAAAGGGTGGCTGTCCCGGATGCAGCGTTTGAGAGGTGTGTTCTGATTGGGTATGCTAAATGGAGAGGGTGCCCAAGTCATCGGTATGCCAGCGGACGGTGCGATCATCAATTTTCTCGGCACCCCGTTGCAGGTACCCGTCAATTGATTTGCCTTCAAGCACTCGAACTTCAAACGTATAAGGTGGGTCGATTTTAAATGGGGCAATCTCAGTAATATTTTGGCAAGCCTCTCCAGCAGTTTCTCGGATCAATTCTCGCGACCGTTGGGGTGATAGATGCAACGCAAGTTCCTGTCCGAGGCCCTGTTTGGTCTCAACCCCATAAATGTCGGGTATAAGTTCTTTCGCTTCCGCTACGGCTTTATCGTCTCCAGAGATGAAAACCGTTGGGACGTTGAAAGCGCCCGCGAGTGCGGCACGGCAGCCGAATTCTCCGATCTCTTTTCCATTGAGTTTGTAGTATTCAATGGACAAAGAGGAATACGTATGACTCAGCGGGGCGTTTGATGTGCCTGCCATGGCGTGCTGCCCTAAGAAAAAGAGGGCATCGTAAGTCTCGTCAAGATAGTAAGGCGGACGAATCGGACCCCGCGCAATTAACTTCGCCTGCGGATGGAATTCAAGCACATCAATCCCGCCAGTCCCGTGCCCGTCCCAGACCACGATTTCTGCGTCTGCATCCACATCAAGAATGCCATCAACAGCAGCGTTTAACTCCTGCGTCAATAATCGCATGGCGGTTTCTTTCTGGGGACCTTCTTCACGGGTTTGACTGAAGCGGGATACCATCGCAACCCCTTCTAAGTCAGTTAAGATGTAAATCTTCATGATCGTTGGAATCCCATCAAACTATGACACAGTCCACGTTTCGCCGTCATTGAGGAGTGCTTCGAGATTGCCTTCGCCCATCCGTTCTTTTGCGGTGCGGATCTGGTTCGTCATCAGGTCCTCGTAACACGGGTGCCTAATACTGCGGAAAATGCCGATGGGATCCGGCAGGTCAAGCGTATCGCTCATCCGTGCGAGGAAATTCGCCAAGGTGGTGTCCTCGGCATACTGGTCGTGGACGATGAGGTCATCCATGGAGTATTCCCCGTTTGTGGTTTTCACGACTTCGGGTTGGAAACCGTTCAGTCGGATACCCTTATCGCGTTCCGCGCCGAAGACGAGAGGTTCATTGTGTTCCAAGATGACCGTGTTGTCAGCCTTTGTATCTTTTTCCGTGTATTGGAAGAAGGCACCGTCGTTAAACACGTTGCAGTTTTGGTAGATTTCGATAAAGGAAGTGCCTTTGTGTTCAAACGCGGATTTGATAATGGCTCGGAGGTGATTTGGATCTCTATCCAGCGAGCGCGCCACGAATGTAGCACCGGAAGCCAATGCGAGACTAATCGGATTAAAGGGGGTATCTACCGAACCGAGAGGCGTGGATTTCGTCTGTTTCCCTTGCTCGGAGGTCGGTGAGTATTGCCCCTTCGTCAGTCCGTAGATGCGGTTGTTAAAGAGCAAAACGTTAACGTCGAAATTGCGGCGCATCAGGTGGATGAAATGGTTGCCACCGATTGAGAGTGCATCACCATCGCCTGTGATGACCCATACAGAGAGATCGGGATTCGCCATTTTTACACCGGAGGCGATCGTTGGCGCTCTGCCGTGAATCGTATGGAATCCGTAGGTATTCATATAATACGGAAATCGACTTGAACACCCGATACCGGAGATAAAGACAATGTTCTCTTTAGGGATGCCGAGTTCCGGCATAATACGTTGTGTCTGCGCGAGGATGGAGTAATCACCACAACCCGGGCACCATCGGACATCCTGGTCGGATTCAAAATCCTTTTTAGAGAGGGTGGGTACACCAGCGGGGATGCGTGAGGATCTTTTTCTTCTCATGGTTTGTTTACCGTCTTTTTTCGTAAACCCTATAGGCAGGATTTCCAACCCAACCAGTAGGGGGCGGGTATTGCGGGCGTTAGGATCTAAGCGCGCCCTATTTCTTCAAGTATTTCGTCTATTTTCGCTGCCAACTCAAAAACATGGAAGGGTTGCCCTTGCACCTTGTTAAAACCGATTGCATCAATAAGATAGGTGCTACGAATGAGCTGAAGGAGTTGACCACTGTTTTGTTCAGGGATTAAAATCTTTTTGAATCTCTGTAGAATGTCGCCTAAATCTTTAGGAAACGGATTGAGATGTCGGAGATGAACGTGTGCGATTGGAAGTCCGTCGGCGACACAGTTTTCTGCTGTCGTTCGGATTGCCCCGTAGGTGCCGCCCCATCCAAGGAGCAGGATGTCCCCCTCTGGTGCCCCGAACACCTCTGTCGGCGGTAACGCATCGGCGATGCGTGCGACCTTTTCTGCTCGGATTTCCACCATTCTTTGGTGGTTTTCGGCATCGTAGCTGACGTGTCCTGTCACATCTGATTTCTCTAAGCCCCCGATGCGGTGCTCTAAACCAGCCGTCCCGGGTTTCGCCCAAGGGCGCGCAAGCGTTTCTGGATCGCGTAGATACGGTTCAAACCCGTTACGGGTATCTGCGCTCACTGCGAAATCGGGTCTAATTTCCGGGAGTTCGGAGAGTTGCGGAATCTTCCACGGTTCAGCCCCCATGGCGATGTAGAGATCGGAGAGAAAAATTACCGGTGTCCTGTATTTCACAGCGATACGACAGGCCTCGTAGACCGTCTCAAAGCAGTCGAACGGACGTGACGGAGCGATAATAGGCAACGGAGATTCGCCGTTCCTCCCGTAGAACATTTGCAAGAGATCCGACTGTTCCGTCTTGGTCGGCATTCCTGTCGAAGGACCCGCACGCTGGATGTTACATACCACAAGTGGGAGTTCGGCAATCATCGCGAGGTTAATCGCTTCCGATTTGAGGGCAAGCCCTGGACCGCTACTTCCGGTGACACCGAGTGAACCGCTAAATGCGGCACCGATTGCGACCCCGACAGCGGCAATCTCATCTTCCATCTGCATTGTAACGACACCAAAATTCCGGTATTGTGCAAGTCCGTGGAGAATATCACTTGCGGGTGTTATCGGGTAGCTGCCGTAAACGAGCGGTAGGCCGGATTGATACGAAGCCGCAACAAGTCCAAGCACGGTTGCCATGTTCCCTTCAATATTTCGATAGGTCCCGGGTTCAAAGTCAGCAGGTTTCACATCGTAGGAAACAGCAAACTGCTCAGTCGCTTCGCAATAGGTATTCCCGGCACGGAGCGCGAGAATATTGGATTCTACATACTGAGGCCTTTTCGCGAACTTCGCCTTGATCCACTTCATCGTGTATTCCATCGGACGATTGTAAAGCCAGAGGATCATACCGAGCGCGAAAAAGTTCTTACATCTGTCGATTTCTGGGACGCTTAATTGTGTCGCTTCGAGTGCTTTTCGAGTGAGTTGTGTTAATTCGACACGGAAAACTTGGTATTTCGTGAGTTTATCGTCTTCGAGCGGATCCTCTTCATATCCTGCGAGGCGTAAATTGCGGCGGGCGAAGTTGTCAGTATTTACAATCAGGATGCCGTTGGGTTTGAGTTTATTGAGGTGTACCTTTAGAGCGGCAGGGTTCATCGCGACGAGAACATCGCAAAGGTCTCCGGGGGTGTGAATTTGTTCGCTTGAGAAGTGGAGTTGGAACCCTGACACCCCTGCTATCGATCCGGCGGGTGCTCGGATTTCAGCGGGATAATCGGGGAGCGTGGCGACATCGTTCCCAATGAGGGCAGTGGTTTCAGTCATTTGTGTGCCAATGGTCTGCGACCCATCACCGGAGTCGCCAGCAAATAGGATTGTCGCTTCCTCGATTTGCTCAACTGGTTTGCGCATCACAATTGTCCTTTGTTATGATAAGTGCATGTTTGGCAACTGCACCCAAGAAATATGAAAAATTTTGAGGTATTTAGGCACCCTCTCGGGCTTTAAAAGCATCTCGAACCGGTTTCGGGGGTAGTGTTAAGACTTCCTGGAGAAACTCCTCAACGAGATAGGACATTAAGTCACGAATGGATACCATCCCAATCGGACGATTTTCCGTATCAACAATAGGGACGTGTCGGTAGCCGCCCCGTGCCATGTAGAGAAGGGCGGTGTTCAGCGTATCTTCTGGCTGTGCTGTCTGCGGATCTGCGATCATGAATTCCGTAACGTTAATGTCGTCCAAGTCTCCAACTTGTTTATTGAGAATTTTGTTGAGTACGTCCCGTTCACTAAATATTCCGCGGAGATAATTGTTCTCAACAACAGGTGCTGCGCCGATTTCGTTAGAGAGGAGTAGATCAATCGCTTCATTTGTGCTGGAGTCGATGTCAATCTGAATGATGGGACGCATCAAATCCTTTAGCGAAACCTGAATCTCTGGCACTCTCCATGCTTTCAGTGCAGCGTCTTCGTCCATCTGCTCTAATTCTTCATCAATTGCCAAGTCATATAGCATGGGTATGCCTCCTACTCCTGATTTTCTATAAATATAGCGATATGTTCTAAGATATCGCGGGTTGAAATTATGCCGATGGGGTATGCCTCTCCCTGGTCGTCCCAAACACACAGAGGGAGATGCCGGAAGTGCCCGAGATGCATCAAGTTGAGTGCGAAGGCAATTGGGTCACTGGCGCGTAATGTCTCTGGGTCGGCTGTCATCACCTGTTCGACCTTAAATTCCGCGGGTGCAGCGCGCTGCCCACTCACGTGTTGGAGCAGATCCCGTTCAGTGATGATTCCGATTAATTGTTCATCTTCATCAACGACGAGAACACACCCGGTTCCTCTCTCTTGCATCATATCAATGACGACAGAAACAGGGGATCCGACTTGCACGGTGGTGGGTTGCTTGTAATTGAGTGTGCTGATCGGCAAAGACAGCGTTCTTGTGTCCATCGTAGCTATTCCTTTAGTATAACGTCAGAAAACAGATTTGGGTTTCCTATTGTCTTCCTTAATATAAGGATACCATATTTTTCGCCGATTTGCAAAAAAATCTTCGGCGAAGAACTTCGGTTGCATTCCATCCTCGCGGGTTGTTTGGCGGTAGGCTCTTGGCTATCAGCGGTCAACGTTTAGGCATCCGAATTCCACTATCTCTCCCACAGCTATTTATACCGCAAGTGTGATCGAGCGAGAGGACCGTGAACCCCATCCGGGAACGACAATCGTCCATCTCCCTGCGGGTCCACCGGCTACCATAAGCATCAGATCCTCTGCTGCGTATTGCTTTGTGGTATCAGCGATGTACTGTCGTATATCGGCTCTGTTGAACCCGTCCTCCGAGATTGTCTTTGCGTGCTCAACGCCAATGACGAGGATGGTTTCACCGGCAGTGTTACCGGGGGCAGCGATGTTCTGTGAGATTGTGTTGAGGATACCTTCTGCGGTGTTATTACCGTGGTCGTTGACGGTTTGGGGACCGGCACCCGCAAAGATAGTAACAGTGCTATCGTCCGCTTGGAAACCGCGTTCGACATGCAACGGATCCCAGGGGCTTTCTTCCTCTTTTTCGGCGATGCAACAAGTATATTTTCCAGCGTGTCCAAATGCTGAGCGATCGAGTTCACCGGGCAATCCACCCCCGATGTTGGTGCAGATGAGCCGTAGCGTGCGACCGATTGTTGCGTTCGCTCGCCATCCTTGCCCAAAGAGATTGAATCCGTCGTTAATCTCTAACTGCTTTCGGATAGGTCCGTTCACAACAAGCATCGGTGAGACGTGGGATGTGGTGACTTGAATGCCGTGGAGATTAAACTGCTCAGACATCATCGCCTCCACTGCGGTGAGAAGCAGCGGTAAATATTCGGGTTTGCATCCAGCCATGACGGCATTAATCGCGACCTTTTCGACGGTGGCTCTGCCCCATTTTGGCGGGACAGATGCAATGAGTTCATCCGGATCTCGGTCTGTTCCGCTGAGCATGCGTTCGACGCGTTCAGGGGTCGGTGGAACGACGGGAAGCCCATCCGTCCATCCGTTCTGATAGCAGACCTCAATGAGATCCTCGGTTTCGTCAATTTCTAACGCTGTAGACTGCCATTCTTGTGCCATAAGTGTTTCCTTTCTGAACATTATTTTGAATATGTGCGTTGAGGTATGTTATCATATTAGCACGGATTTTATAACTTGGCAAGGGGCTCCTTGTCCTTGTAGGAGGGAGCTCCGATTCTCGACTTTTTTTAAAACACATCAGGAGCAAAAATGACATCTGTTACCCTTCAGGGAATTATGGCGGCGCGACGCGTCGTATCACGATTTTTAAAACCCACACCTTTGGTTCACTATCCAGAGTTGTCCGATCGGCTCGGATTTCAGGCGTATATTAAGCACGAAAATCATCATCCAACGGGGAGTTTTAAAGTGCGCGGCGGCATCAATTTCATGCACCACCTCCCAAAAGCACAACGTGAAAAAGGCGTGCTTACGGCGACCCGCGGGAATCATGGACAGTCCATCGCCTATGCGGCGGCACAGTCCGGTGTTAAAGCGACTGTTGTTGTGCCGCACGGGAATAACCCTGAGAAAAACAGCGCGATGCAAGCCTTTGGTGCGGAACTCATTGAACACGGCACCGATTTTGACGAAGCACTTGCGCTCTGTGAAACACTTCAAGCGGAACGTGGGTTTTACTACATTCATCCGTGCATGGAGCCTGCCTTGTTCCACGGTGTCGGCACTTATTCTCTTGAAATTTTTGAGAGTCTCCCAGACGTAGACGCAATCATCGTCCCGATCGGGGGTGGGAGCGGTTGCTGTGGTGCTATCACAGTCTCCAAAGCAATAAACCCGAATGTCAAGGTCATCGGTGTGCAGGCGGAAAATGCACCCGCTATCTACCGTTCCTGGAAGACAGGGCAACGGGTAGAGACGGATTCTTGCGACACCATCGCAGATGGAATTGCGACCCGTGCACCGTTTTCGTTGCCGTTGTCCATCATCAAAAAAGGCATTCACGACATTGTGCTGCTCAGTGAGGCGGAACTTGAGGAAGGCATCCGTTTGGCGTTGCGATGGACACACAACTTGGCGGAAGGCGCAGGCGCGTCTCCGATAGCGGCAGCACATAAACTTACGGATACGTTGGCAGGGAAACGCGTGGTAATGGTGATGAGCGGTGCGAATCTGGACACGGAAACCCTCAAGAAAGTGCTCTCCTACCAGTTATGAATTACGTAGACGGGGGCAGATCCGTCAGCCAATTGAACGATTGCCGATGCCGCGCCTGCTGTGAACTCATTGCGAAGGGCATTTGTTAAATCGGGATGGATATGTAGCGATGCCAAGTCCCACCGTAAATTTTCGCTTTTTTCGACGATGATGTTGGATGCCTCAGCGATAAGAGAGACGCGTTGCAGCCCGTTGTTTTTTCGGGTTAAACGCACTGATGATAGGACGTAGTGGATTGTTTGTCTCGGATCCCGCATTTCGGCTGCGTAAGGTTCACCTGCAGACGCACGGTAATGCCCAAAACGCATCAGTTTGAGGTTGCCAAGGAACTGGTCTGTTTCGTATGCTGCTGGACGCGGTAAACCGCCGTAGATGACAATATGCCGACAGTTAAACTGTTCCAAGGCGTAGTCTACGGCGAGTTGTCCGTCGGTGTAATCCTTGTCCGTTTTTCCTACCCATTCCTGAACGACCTGTTTCGCTTTGGTTGCCGTTTCGGGGATCGAATCCATGTCTCCGATGAGGACATCTGGCATGATGGCGGTGTCTGAGTGCTGGTTGAGTTCGTCGAATATACGGATGCCGCCGTCCGCACAGATGCGTGGGCACCCGTTTTCCACCGCTGTTTCGATCTCGTGACGGTAAAAGTCGAGATAGCGTGTGTCGTAGTAGCCGTTGAGGAAAATAAGTGCTGATCTCATTTTTTAATTTTACCTTGCGGTTCGGTCAGGTGGTTTCAGACTTTGAGGCCCTTCCCGTAGAACCGCCCTCCATGACATTACGGGCTACGCGCTCTGGACTCACTTTTAAAACAATTTTTAATTTTACCTTGCGGTTCGGTCAAGTGGTTTCAGACTTTGATGCTCTTCCCGTAGAGCCGACCTCCATGACACTACAGGCTACGCGCTCTGGACTCACTTTAAAACAATATTGTATGATGGAAGCAGTTCGATCGGATGATAAGAACGTTTGACACGTTTGAGGTTCTCTAACCCTGAAGCGTCCATGGCGTTAATCCATCTGTAAGTGCCAACCAATTCCCTGCAAAACTCGCGGTAGATGAACTGCGCCAGCCCCTTTATGCCGAGGTCTGCGATCTCAAATAGGATGCAGAACATATCCCTATTTAATGGATACCCGAAGGTATAGCCTCTGATTTCCCCATTGATATAGATGACTCTACCAATGAAGCCAAGTGCCTCCACGTGTGAAATCCCGATCCGATGTGCCGACTGGGAATCGTCAAGCATGGCATTGTAGATGCAGTCATTGTATTTTTTCGAGCGTGTCTCACGCCATGTGTCATAGAGAGCGAGACACTCAGCCTGATCCTCGATCCGATACGGATGCAGTTTTGCTGAAGGATACTGTGCAACAAAGACGTTGTATGAATGGCGTTGTTGTTTGTAGCGATTCCCGCGTAATCCGACGAGTGCCTCCGTCTCATAGAGGTATTCGGTCTCCTTCAAGGTGGCGCGGAATCCATCCTTTTCAAAAAAAGTGAGCAGCGCGTGTGGAACATTTTCGATTCGGGCGATGTGTGGATTCGGATTTGATTCTAACATAAATTGATATGCCGTGCGGATAACATTTCGGTACGTGCGATTTTCAGGATTGCACGGCATCGGTAGAATCGGCATAAAATAGTCTTCACCCTGTTTTGCGAAGATGCATAGATGCTCCGCGATCAATGCCCAATAAAACTGGAAATGCTCCTTCCATACGTAGAGTGGCGCGAAGGCGTAGTTGGAAAGACGCGTGTTAGTCTGACGGGCGTATTCGTCAAAAATTGGCTTGTCATGGAGCGTTAGCGGTTGGAGTTGCATCTGTCAGTTTGAGAAATACACTTGATGGATAGGACGCACGTCGTTCACCCGCGAGGTAAATTAGAAAAACTGAGCGTATGGACAATTTTCACGGTGTCTTGATAATCACCGATCAAGCTCCAGTTGGCGATTATCTCCGCCCTGACCGATTCGGATTCGACGTAATTGATGACGTGGTGGATATGCCTCTGAAAGGCTTCCGTTTCGAGGTGTGCTTCACCAAACGGGCAGAGGGTATCTACGCCGAGCACAATCTCGTTGCCATCCTCGCTACGCATGAGCGCGAATGGATAGAGTTGGCAATCAAGCGGACGGATCGGATAGATGGTGCAGTGGCTCGTCTCCGGTTCAAAAAACGGACAGATATAGAAATCGTTGTGCGGTTTTAACTGAACCTGCGCGCTTTTTCCGTCTGTCTGTGGACGGAACAGTGCGGGATCGGCACCGTGTGCAATGGCTTTTGCCGTCTCGACTTCGGTAAAGATGGGCGCGAGGGGACTGTCTGCTTCTAAAAATCGACAGCAGACATCACACGAGAAACAGACATCGCTGGGGATGATTTGGTAGAGGGTGGTGTTCGCTGGGTTAGGTGTGTCCATTTACGAACCTAAAATATTTCCTATTTCACCGATGACGATATGAATTTCCTCTTCGGTTAACCCCGGATGGAGGGGCAAACTCACGACACGCTCAAACGCTGCCTCAGCGGACGGGAAATCGCCGACACGGTAGCCGTATTGCTCCTGATAAAACTCGAAGAGGTGTAACGGGATATAATGGACACTGCATTCGATGTTTGCTTCGCCCAAGGCTCTGATAAATCCGTCGCGTTCACCGGGTGGAAGTTGGATAATGTAGAGATGCCACGAATGTTCGTTCGGATTCTCCGGTGCAACGGGTGTGCTGATGTGCGGAAGATTTGCGAGTTCCTTTTGGTAAATCTGCGCGAGATCTCGACGGCGTTCATGCTGTTTGTTGAGTTTCATGAGTTGGCACAACCCCATCGCGGCTTGGATATCGGTCATGTTATATTTATACCCTTCAGTCGCGATGTCGTACCGCCAGATGTCGCGCTGGGACTGACGCGCCCACGCGTCCTTGTCGATTCCGTGGAGCCGCATCGTGTGGAGCGGTTTGGCGAAGGCATCGTTATTCGTGGTAATCATACCGCCTTCCCCTGTCGTCAGATTTTTATTCGCATAAAAACTAAAGGCGGACAGGTCGCCGATACTGCCGATGTATTCCCCTTTGTATTCGGTCGGGATGGCGTGGGCAGCGTCGTCGATAAGGATGAGATTGTGATTTCGGCAGATGTCCCGTAGCACATCCATGTCGCACGGAAGACCGGCAAAATGGACGGGCATTATTGCCTTCGTGCGTGCGGTTATCGCCTGTTCAATTTTGGTTATGTCGATGTTCAACGTATGCGGATCGATGTCTACAAAGACCGGTTTTGCCCCGACATATCGGATGGCTTCAGCAGTGGCGGTGAAGGTGTAAGGGGTCGTGATGACTTCGTCGCCGTTACCGATTCCGGTTACAACGAGACTCAGATGTAGCGCGTGGGTGCAGGAACTGACAGCGATGGCGTGCTTAACCCCGAGGTATTCAGCGAAGGCGCGTTCAAATTCGCGCACTCTGGTCCCTGTGCTAATCCATTTGGAGGCGAGGACTTGGCTAACGGCTTCGATTTCGGTATCATCAATCCAAGGTCGGCTAAACGGTATAAAAGGATTTTTTGCCATTTTTTATTTTTCCTTGCGGCTCGGTGAAGTTCGTCCGGGGTTTCAGGATCGTCTCTGTATACCTGAAGAAATACGCAGAAATACCCTATCAAAAACCCCCAGTAAAAACCCCGCCACTTCGTTTCAGGCTTCGCGCTTTTCAATTTTCTTTGGTATGTTGCAAAATCTGGATCATTGCCTCAAGGGCAAGGGTGTAACTGTGCGTTCCGAAACCACCGATGACACCGACAGCGATCGCCGATATGTAGGAATGATGCCGAAATTCTTCGCGGGCGTAAATGTTAGAGAGATGAATCTCTATGACGGGGAGTGCGACGGTGGAGAGTGCGTCTCGGATGGCGACACTGGTATGTGTGTAAGCAGCGGGATTAATCAGGATACCATCTGCCCAGTCGATGTGGTCTCCGATGATAGAGACGAGTTCGCCTTCGTGGTTAGATTGAAAGATTTTGAGGGTAATCGCGTGCGGCGATGCAGCGGCTTGCCGGTCAAGTGTATTATTAATATCCGATAGCGTTTGATGTCCGTAGATCTCCGGTTGACGTTTCCCTAAGAGATGTAAATTGGGTCCGTGGAGGACGAGGATGTTCATGCGCGTATTTCCTTTTGACTTGAAGTATTACCTTTCCCGAAAGAGTATACAACGGATTAGAAAAATTTGCAAAGTTTTTTCATCGATTCTGAGGCTGTTGTGTTTCAGGAGGTAAGCGGAGAAAATGGAGGGAATATGTCTCTTCTGGAGAAGGTTGGGTTTCACAGTCCTCAACCCAACCTATGGTACTACGGTGCGGTTAGGAAACCGCACCTACCTGAGATTCGGGAAAAGCGGTTAGAAACCGCACCTACCCGTAACGTGGTATTTACGGGACATATTTTGGACGCAGATGCCGTCATGCGTCAATGGCGTGGCCGAATTTTTGGCGGTATTCGTCGTGAACCATCTGCTCATACCCCGTCGTTTCCGTTATCGGGAGGTCGATAGGCATCATGCCCGTCCGTGAGGATTCGTATAGCGCGATGCACATCTCCACATCTTTCCTGCCGCCGACCCCGTATTCCGGTGGCTCGCCTGTGAGTGCTGCCCTCGCTATTGTCATAATCTCCTCAGCGGTTCCGACATTCCAATCGTCGATTGCATACGTTCTGAAAGGATTTTCATACACAATCTGTGGGTCGGTATGCACAACGATTCTGGAAAGGACATCTACGCCATCGACGTGATGTCGTTCCGTTTCGATCGGGATATCTTTCATTTCACCGTTCTCCATGACCCGAAGTGGAAAATCAGCCGTCCAGAAATCGGTGTCTGTTATCACACCTTTCGTTCCCATAATCTGTCTGTACTTAATCGTCTCTTCTCCGACCCGAGAGGTCTCATAAACACCAACGGCACCGCTTTCAAACTCAATAAGTGCGTGCCCCCAATCTTCATAAACGTCGTTGTTGGGACTCGGCGCGAATTGCTTCGTGATGCCGGTAATTTTCTTCGGTTCACTTTGGGCATAACATCGAAGTTGGGACATCCGATGGACTCCCATATCAATACAGACACCGGAATGGGACGTAAATGTGGATATAGGCGATTCTATGCCGCGCGGCTTTCCCGCACCCTGCACAAACGGCCTACGCCCAAAAGGTTCAATGAAGTGCACGCGCGCAATGTCACCCAGCACACCCTCCTGAATGAGTTTAATGATGATTCGATCCCCGGGCATCCGAAAGTAATTCTCGGCGACCTCAAAATGGACCCCGTTTTTTTCGCAACTGTCTATGATTACATCGCAGCAGGTGAGAGTGGGTGCCATCGGCTTTTCAACGATCGGGTGCATCTTGTGTTCAGCGGCGATCTTCGCGATTGTATGGTGTTCATAATCACCGGTACTGATGTCTACAACATCAATGTCGCTGTGTTTTTCCAGCATCTGTTCGACATCTGTATAGTAAGGGAGACCGTATTCTTCACCGGCTGCGCGAGCGGTATCTTCATCAATATCGCACACGGCTACGTAATCCAAATCCCCTCTTTTTGTCAACTCAGCGATTGTCGGCAGATGCCAACGTTTCGCGACCCAACCACAACCCACGGATGCAATCTTGGCTTTCCGCATTCCTTGTCTCCTTCACTCTTCATGATATTACTGAGATGGTTGTATTTTCTCAGTCAATTCCTCGTCAACAGTGATTGCCAGATGCCCTTGAGGTCCGACCATCTTATTCACCATAATTGACTCAAGCTCTTTATGCTCAAGGGCAGTCAGTTCTTCTGCCAAGGAACTGTTGATAAAGTCTTTATAGGGACGACTTGTATCCATAAACGGCATGATGTACATCGGAATAACCGCCTGCAACATCGCCGCTCGCTTATGTGGCGTGCGATTTACGCCGGCGCGATGCCAAATCCGAGAATCATAAACGATATAACTCCCCGGTGGTGCCTCGACCACATCGGCATCCGGTCCGGTGTATGGCAGCCCTTTGGATTCACGATGCCCGTCCTCCCTGGAGGTGTTTCCGTTTACCCACTCAACGGGTGGACCTTGACCGAATGTGTGGGATCCGAGTTTGAAACAGGTCGCTCCGTTTTCCTTGCGGAATTCCGAGACGCAGAGGTTGCGCTGGACCCCCATGACCAAACCCTCGACCTTGTGAATCGGTATTCGGTTGACAACTTCACTGCCGGCGATACCCCAGAGATAGGGGAAATCTGAGTGCCACCCTTGAACTTTCCGTCTGCCATCGTCTGGTGGGAGTATAGCAAAACCCGGCGAGTGTCCGAGACGTATTTCCTGCGTCTGCATATACTCACGCATCAACCACAAAGAGACGGGTTCCGTCGCAATTTTTGCCACTGCTGCAGTTTCATTCAGCGGTGGAATACGCCGCTCGTAGGTGTTCTCTTCCCAGCGACCCGTGCAGCTCACCTTTTCCAACTCCTCGATAACATCGGGTGCGATGATGGAAGGTAGGCAGGCCCATCCGTTTTGCTTGAATGATTTTAGGTATTCGGATGGCAGGTGTGCGGGCCCGTGTCCAGCAGAGAACACGGCACTTTCGGCACCCACGCTGCCGTCACTGGCGAGTGAATCCCCGTTATGACGAAGGTAGCATCCATTCTCAGCCTCAGCAGGTTCCGCTTCAAGTTGGAGTCCTGTTGCGACGTGACGGTAGGCAGCGATGCCTTCGACCTGCTCCCATATCGCCTGATCGTCGGTGTAATCGAAAGTTGCGAGTTCGTTCGTGTCGGACACGCCGAGAAAATCCCCATCGACGTTCCGAAGTAGTGTAAAGTGCGCCGACGGCTTTTCAACCCGGACAACGCGTTCCTGAAAAATATCGTCTTTTACCATCGGTTTAGCTCCTGAATAATTGTAAGATTCTACGGTTGCGCTATATCTAATGAACAACACCTACCTCTGCAAGCCATGCCTCCAGTAGTTGCATGTTGCCGAGCGTATCGTCCCAAGACATCGCCGGTGCTTGCCGATCTGCGATGTGATTGGCGACTGTATCCGCCTCATAAGTAAAGAGGTCCCGATCAACGTCGATCGTAATTTCTTCCTGACGCTGATGCGCGTCAACGATAATTTTTGTTGACGGGAAAGTTGTATCCAATGGCAACGGCTCTCGTGCGTGGCGACAGAGCGATGAAGGCAACCAAGGACTTGGAATCGTGATTGAGCCTTCTGTGCCGTAGATAAAGACGCTGCTCCCAACGCTGCATTCAACCGCAGCAATTATCTCCCCAATGATACCGTTTTCAAATTTGAGCGTCGCTGCTGCGATGTGGTCAACCCCCGTGGGACCGATTTTGCCGTTCCCTTTTATTTCGACGGGGTTCAGGAATAGCTTATTTTCAGCGGCACCCGCCATTTTGCGAGTCATTGAAGCCGTGTAACACCCGATGTCAAGGATACCGCCGCCACCCATTTCACGGTTGAATATTCGGCTTTGTGGGTTAAAATTCGACCGATAACTGAAAGTCGATCGAATGACACGGACATCGCCGATCGTGCCGTCCTGTATCAGTTCGACCACCTTCGCAACCTGTGGATGGGTCCGATACATAAAGGCTTCCATGAGAAACACATCGTTTTCGCGTGCTGCGTCTATCATCGCAGCGGCTTCGGCGTGGTTCATGCTGATCGGTTTCTCGATGAGGAGATGTTTCCCCGCTTCGGCACACTTTATTGCCCACTCCGCATGAAGTGGATGGATCGTGGCAATATAGACAGCGTCAATATCGTCGTCCGTTAACAAGCCATCGTAGTCATTATATTGGCGAGGAATGTTGTAATCGTGAGTGAGTCTGTCTATCTTGGATTGCGTGCGACTCGCAACGGCAAGGATCTGTCCGGAGTCCGTAAAACGCATCCCGTTGCAGAAGACGTAAGCGATGCCACCTGCCCCCATAACGCCCCAGTTTAACATATTTTGTTTCCTCCTATTTTCTTCTGAACATCAAACCAAACTCGTAGCCTGCAACAATACGCAGAAATACGCAGAAATACCCAAGCAAAAACACCCCAAGCAAAAACACGCAGGCGAATATACGTAAAGGAACCCATTATTCTTCAAACCTACCTGACCGAACCGCAAGGTAAATTAAGAATTCTTTGCTGCTTCAGCGCGTTTGCTTGAGAGCGGGTGCATAATACCGGCACCGGGGGGCCAGACACCTGGGTCTGCTTTGATCCATTCACATAATTTCTGAGCGTGGGGTGTCAAGGTTTCCCAAATTTCGTGGGGCATAATCCTACTGAACCCGCGTTGTGAGCGCCATGGTGCGGCGTATTCAACGTTTGGCAGTGCGCGAATTTCTCTTGAGAGGTTCGGGGTTGCCCCGTGCCATGCGCGGTTATCTCGGAACACACCGGCGCCAGCCGTTCCACCGACGAGTGTCGAGTGTTTCATCCAATCGGGTTCATCGCCCGGCGGGGGCGGATTCTGCTGCAGTGTATGCGTCCCCGGAATCTGACGGATCGGGCCGTTTTCCCACGTCAAATCACACATGATGAAATTAATGGTTACGGTCGGCGGTGTCATCTCCATTATCATCTTTTGTGATGGGACATCAAGGTTTCCTTTATCGTCCCTCTGGAGTTGGGCACCGACCAATTCGGCTTGCCGAATGCGTGCTTCGGAAAGGTGCTGCGGATCTCTACCATCGGGATGTAGGTGTTGATACTCTACTGCACCCGGGAGGCAGAGGTCGCCGCCTGAACCCCAAACGCGATAATCTGAAGAACCGAAGATTTCTGTAACGATAGGGGTTGTTGTCGGCAGATCTATCATACTCGCCCAAGCGGGATGGTGCAACATCTGTCTTGAAGCGGAAGAGGTGCCGTAGCTATAGCGGTGTGGCAGCCGTCCTGTCTCGGTTGTATATTTTCTGTCTCCCGGTCCCGGTATGGAGAGGATGTCGCGCAGTGCTTCGGCGCATCCTGCCCTCCAGCGAGCCAATTGTTCAGCATTGAGAAGGTCTTTGACGACAACGAAACCGTCGCGATGGAAGATTCGAGCGATTTTCTTGGTTTCGTGGGGTTCGCAGATTTCAAGTCCGCGAATACCGTTGTGTTCGCGTAACTTTTCGCGGAGTGCTTCGACCTCTGGATCATCATAAACACGGCGTTTGGGTGAGGTGGGGTCTGCTACACCGAACCCTCTTTCACCGGGGAAGAGATTGCCTTCCGCGTCAACGGTTTCATTGATGGGTGTATTCTCATCCCACCCGACCCGTGTTTCACCGTAGACTTCCATCTCTTCCAGTTCTGCGGTGAAGGTCCGTCCGTTGTTACTCATAAGTTTAGCTCCTTACTCCCACCTGCTGCAAGTGATGGGAAAATATTGTGTCTCATTATAGGCAACGAATATAAGAGCGATTGTAGCGTTGGATTTAAAATGTATCATAATTGTATTTTTTTGGCAAGTCTGTGAATCTTGAGGATAAGGCTATTTAGTTTTCCGTTTTTTTACGCGTTTTTGATCCCCCGGCCCCGGTAGGTGCGGTTTCCTAACCGCACCGGAGCATGAAAAAAGCGTGAAATCCGATAATTTCTTAAAGCTGAATAACCGTGAATTGATTAAAAAAAGGCGAGGCACGGAGACCTCGCCTAACAAAAATTATAAAGCCCAGTGTGCGAATTACTTTAGGACAAGCATCTTTCGCAAGGATGAAATACCCTCTGCTTGGAGTTGGTAGAAATAGATACCACTGGCAACACGCTCCCCTAAAGCATTACGTCCATCCCAATACGCCGCACGACTCCGACTCGTGTAGTACCCCGCCTGCTGATGACCCAGATCGAGGTGCCGGACAACCGTCCCCCGCGTATCATAGATAGTAATCTGGACCTGACTCGGATTCGCCAAGTGATAGGGTATCCAAGTTTCTGGGTTAAACGGATTGGGATAGTTCGGCAGCAGGTGCGTCTTATCGGGACGCCGCGTCGCCAAAACGCTTTCAAGCAAGGCGATCGATCGTAGGTATAGGGTAGACCCGTTGCTTTCGGTGCGCCATGTGTCAAGTTGTGTCTCTAACGTCGCCGGATCCAACTGCTCAAGCGTTATCCGATCTAAGAGGAACGCGTTTTTAGGATGGGACGGGGCCAAGCCTTCCACGCCGGTACAGGTTTCGCTACTTTCATCCCATGTTCCCCCTTTTGCTTCGCAAAACTCCTGGGGTGTCGCACGACGGACACAGACTAATGGGATTGTGCCAGTGTCATCCCAATGAATTGTTCCGCCCAGTGCTTCACATTCGGCTATGAAGGCTGCGTAATCTTCGTCCGAGTCCTCATCTTCTTCATCATCTTCTTCGTCCGAGTCCTCATCTTCCTCTTCAGATCGTTGCGGTAGTGTCCTTGGTTCAGATTCAGGCTCTGGCGGTTGCTCTACGAGGACTGGGGGCAGAAGCTCTGGCGGTTGCTGCTGTGGTTGCCCACTGTTCTGATCAGGTGGTTGTTGCTGTGGTTGCCCACTGTTCTGATCAGGCGGTTGTTGCTGTGGTTGTGGATTCGTTGTCGGTTGTTGCTGTTGCTGTGGTTGTGGATTCGTTGTCGATGGGTTCACATTTGCACCGCTTGGATCCTTTGGTTGCGGTTGCGACTGACCGCTATTATCTTGTCGCCGATCATCTGTCTGTTGCCCATCGTCTTGGGGCGGATCTATAATCGGAGTCGGTTCACCTCGCTTCTGTATATTCTCCGTTTGCGGCGGAGAGAATACTTGAACATCGACATCCGTCAACGCAGGGAGACTTCTCAGTGGAGACAGATCTCTAATCGGATTCCCCCTCAGACGTAAATACTCAAGATTGACCAAACCTGCCAAGACACTGATGTCACTGATGCTATTTCGACGCGCTTCTAATCGCTTGAGACTTCGCACGTTCCCAAGAGGACTGAGGTCGCTCACCATATTGTTAGCAATAGATAGCTCGGTGAGACGCCTCAAGCTCGACAGAGCGGTGAGATCGCTAATCTCATTCCCGCCAACCGATAACACCCTGAGGTGCGTGAGACCTGCCAACGGAGCGATATCGCTGATAAGATTACCACCAATATAGAGGTGTGTCAGATTCGTGGCATATTCCAGACCCGTGAGATCCCTTATCCTGAGCCGAGCAGCGTTCAGGGTTGTTAAGTCTCGCATCGCCTCTGTTGTGATACATGCGCTCGCCTCTATACCTAATGCCGTCCGCACTGCGGCACGTAAATTGGGATCGGGAATGAGACTCGGTATCTCAATATCAACATCCCTCAGGTTCGGAAGACTTTCAAGCGGACACGGATTCGCAATCGGATTCCCCGCAAGACGTAAATACGTAAGATTGACCAAACCTGCCAAGACGGTAATATCGGCAACCTGATTCCGATCCATTCCCAATCGCCGGAGGTTCGTTAGGTGTGCGAGGGGATTGATATCGCTGATGGCATTGCCCCCGATATATAAGGCTCTCAGACCCGTCAAGTTCGCCAACGGTGTGAGATCGCGAATCCGGTTCCCGCCAACCGCTAACGATCTGAGATGCGTGGCATATTCCAGACCCGTGAGATCCGTTATCCCAAGCTGAGCAGCGTTCAGGATTGTTAAGCCTCTCATTGCGTCTATTGTGATACGCAAGTTCGGTGCTATACCTAATGCTGCATGCACCGCCGTCCGTAAGTTGGCATCGCGGATCAGACTCGGTATCTCAATATCAACATCGCTCAAGCGAGGAAGGTTCCCAAGCGGAGACGGATCTGTAATCGGATTCCCCGCAAGACGGAGGTAGGTAAGATTTATCAAATCGGCTAATATAACCCAAGTTGCCAGTTAGTAATGAGTTGTAAATCCATGGGATGTCCTTTATAGTGTTTTTATCCCAAAAACCCAAAAGGAGCACCCCATGGACTTGACTATTGTAGCAGTTTATACGATTTGTGACGACTTTTTAATCGCAGACGGACATCAAGAACATCCACTTGCTAAAATGTCAGATGCTGAAGTCATGACGACCGCTCTGATCGCCGCAAGATACTTTGGAGGGAATCAACACACCGCTTGCGCCGCCTTGAAAACACTTGGATATATTCCAAACATGTTAGGACACTCACGCTATAATCGCAGACTTCATCGGGTCTCTGCGAAGTTTCAAACGTTGTTTGAATACTTCGCAGAGCTCTTCAAAGCAGAGAATGCCAATCGCATTTATAGCATTGATACCTATCCCATAGTCGCCTGCGACAACATCCGCATTTCTCGCTCACGTCTGTATCAAGGCGAAACATGGCGAGGGAAAATCGCAAGCAAGCATCGCTACTTTTATGGGATCAAGGCACATCTGATGGTCTCTGAAACTGGATATATTGTTGAAGCGTTCTTGACGCCCGGACGTTTCAGTGATGTGCGAGGTTTAGGGAAATATCGGTTTGATTTGCCTCCGGGGTCTGTCGTCTATGCTGACAAAGCGTATTGCGATTACGGCATTGAGGATGCTCTCGAAGCGGCGGACATCCGCCTGAAACCCCTACGCAAGAAGAACTCGAAACGTCAATATCCACCGTGGGAAGTTTATCTTCAGCACGCCTATCGCAAGCGTGTTGAGACTTCAAACAGTCTCATGGAACAGCTTTTACCCAAATCGATTCACGCCGTGACGGCTGACGGGTTCGAGTTGAAAGTTTTTTTGTTTATCATCGCTACAAATATCAAACAACTTTTTACATAGGTAGCAACTTGGGTTAATATATGAATATCAGTAATCTGGTTCCAAAGCATACCTAATCGTTGAAGGTTCGTAAGATGTGCGAGGGGATTGATATCGCTGATGGCATTGCCTCCGATATATAAGGCTCTCAGACCCGTCAAGTTCGACAACGGTGTGAGATCGCTAATCTGATTCCTGCCAACCGCTAACGATCTGAGATGCGTGGCATATTCCAAACCCGTGAGATCCGTTATCCCAAGCCAAGGGGCACTTAGGTTCTTCAAGTTTAGGAGTTTTTGTTGTGTGAGGGGTTCGTTTGCATTGAGACGAAGTGCGTCCCTCACTGCATTTCTGAGATTCGTGTCCGGCATCCATATAGCAGGATCCGGGGATTCATTCTCTTGAGCATAAGCACTGAGCAGCGAGCTACTCAGAAGAAGTAAAACAACACAAAGTGTGTAAAAGCGTTTCATAGTTTTCAGTTCCTTTCATTATAAAATGTGAATCGGACCCTCCGTTTTCGGAGGATCCTGCGTTGGAATGTCTCTTATGAGCTTTCGCTGTGCTATGCATGAAACATTCCGATGCAACAAAAATAGCCCGCGAGGCGCGGGTTAAATGGTGCGCGTGCGGGCATAAGAAAAGCAGACCGGCAGCAACTGCCGTCTCTCGCCGATGATGTAAACTACTTATTGTATGATGAGAAGGGAGGGGTAAATCGCTTGTAGGAAATTAGACGCAGCAACGTCGAACGCCACCGCACGGGTTTCAGTCACCCGGCTGCCGACTGTATCACTCTGGAAGGGAATCGCTGCGGTTCGCATATCTGTTACCTGACGTTCACTGCTGGGGTGTGTGATTTTTCATCGTTTTCGTTTCAACGCAACCGATACGTCTCTAACACCCTCACGGTAAAAGCATACCGGCTCTGAGATGTTCAGAAACGTCGTATTATCACAGAAGTTAATAATATATGCCATATATGCTACCACACATCTGTATTTTAATCAAGTTAAAAGTTGCGATAAAGTCAATGACTATAAGGATTAACCCTTAAGTTATGTTAGGCTATTATTATTTTATATAAAATAATACTATAATAATATCTTTATTTAACTTAATGAATTGTCCCTGATCTCTTTAGCATAATGTCAGATCCGATGCGCGGAGAGCTGAGCAAGATGTCAACAAAACTGTATGGGCTTTAACTGGGTTTTCGGTCCCATTCAGGCATGCTTTTCTATTCTCACTGCGAAGCAATGTTGCTCCGCTGGAGCAAAGAGATTCCTTGATGCCTAAAGGCGTGGTGTGTTTTTGTAGGAGCGAGCTGGGCTCGCGAGTGTTTTCGGGCATAAGTCAGGTGTCGCGAGTAAAACTCGCTCCTACAAGGAGGTTTCGTTTTGACCAAATGTTTACACACCCTGTCGGCTGAGGGGCGACTGACGCTCAATGAGGTTCAAAAAGCTGCCAGCTGCCTCAATTTACCCCGCTTATCAGTAATGACTGGGAAGCTAATAAACATCAGCATCCCAGCTATCCTCTGGTCATTTGATACTATTTTAGGATAAGCATCTTTCGCAAGGATGACACACCCGCTGCTTGGAGTTGGTAGAAATAGATACCACTTGCAACACGCTCCCCTAAAGCATTGCGACCATCCCAATACGCCGCACGACTCCGACTCGTGTAAAAGCCTGGGGCTTGATGTCCTAACACCAACTGCCGAACGATTACACCGCGCCCATCGTAAATCGTAATCTGCACATCGCTTGACTTTGCCAACTGATAGGGGATCCACGTCTCTGGGTTGAAAGGGTTCGGATAGTTGGAAAGCAACACAGTTGTGGTAGGTGGAATACCAACGATTGTCGGTGCAGCCGGAGCGTCCGCTGGCACAGTCCCTAAAACGATGCCTATGGGTGTCCCTAAACTCGTGACAACATCCTCGATATTTTCACCGTTGAGGTCGGCACGCCGGATGCTACCTTGCTCCGTCCAGTAAATTTTTCTGCCTGATACGTCTACGGATACGCCCATGGGTGTATCCAACCCTGTGATGAGGTTAGGTTGGAAGTTTGAGCCGTCCACGTTAAGGCGCTGAACTTTCCCGTAAGCGTTGGTTAGATAAAGTTTCTTATTCGCAGTATCAAGCGTGAGGCCGCGAGGCAAACTCGTCAAGTCTTTCACCAATTGCACATTTGAACCGTCAAGATTTGCGCGCCGTATTTTCCCCGTTGTGTCGTCCGTCTGTTCCGTCCAATAGATCTGACCATCTGCCACATCCAAGGTGATGTGCTTTGGAGATTTCAAGTCTGTGATGAGATTGGATTGGAAGTTTGAACCGTCAATGTTAAGACGTTGAACTTTCCCCCAAGCGTTTGTTAAGTAGAGTTTTCCATTTACAGTATCAAGCGCAATACCATGAGTGACGCTCGTTAGGTCCTTGACAAGCTTCACATTTGTCCCATCAAGGTTCGCACCTCTAATCCTACTCGTGCGATCGCTGATCTTCTCCATCCAATAGAGTTTACCGCGAGGTGTATCTACCGCGAGGTTGGTCGCGTTCTGAACGCTTGGCAGAAGGTTTTCCACTTTGTCCGCAATGAGGCGATGGAGCGTGCGTGCCTCTGCGTCTACCCAGTACATCGGGGGACGATTCGGCGATTCAATATGCACAACGGGTGCCGCGCCAACGCTATCCAACGAGGCACCCAAGGCAATATTCTCAGGGCCACCAAGAGATGGAGAGTAGACGGCAATCTCAGCTTCAGCGTCTAAGTTGTTGAGATCCACTCGCATGACATGTGTAACGGCCCCGGAACTTTGCGAGTAGTACAAGGTTTTATTAGCAACGTCCACAGCGAGATCTCGTAAAACGGTAAATCCTTCAACGCGTTCAACTTCCTCAATATTTGATCCATTAAGATCAGCACGTAGGATTCGTCCTACCCAATTGAAGGGAGGCGGTAGGGGTTTTGTCGAGTCCTCTTCCGTCTGTGTCCAATAGATTTTGCCATCAGCGATAGTAATAGCGATACCGCTTCCTTGATAGATATTGTCGGTAGTTACAACATCTTGAATATTTGCCCCGTTGAGGTCCGACTGCCGAATGCGAGTCCCCTCTACCCAATATAACTTACCTTCTTCTGTATCCACTGTAATATCTCCCGGGGTATCAAGGTGTTGGATCAGGGTTTTAGGGGTTTGTCCCCCTTCATTGAGATTCAGACGCTGGATGAACCCACGCCGGTTATGCGAGAGGATCCAATAAAGCTCACGCCTCTTCGGGTCGATGGTAATACCTCTGATAACCCCAGCGACCGACGTGAGATTTTGAACCTTTGGATCCCCGGTAAGGTTGACCCACCAGATATCGCTGAAGTACTCACCTACGTTTTCTGTCATGAACAACACGCCGCCTGTCCTATCCATGGTAAGTGCCGTCACCTTAGAATCTAAGGGTATACTGCTTTCCCACAGAGTTTCTATTGTCGCAGAGACACTTCTTAGATATTGTAATTTAGGGGTTGACCCGCTGGTTAGCCAATACATCGGTGGATGCTCATTCGTTGGGATGTCAATATTCAGCTTCAAGTCGGGATTCTTTTTAAGCAGGGCGAGAAGGGGACCAGTTCCCACAATCCGATTATACTCAAGGGATAACGTTTTTAATTTCGTCAATCCGGCGAGTGGACTGAAATCACGAATGTGATCGCCAGTGAGAAATAATGACTTTAACTCTGTAGCATATTCCAGCCCAGTGAGATCTGTTATGTGTTTTCCATAAGCATTAAGCGATATCAGCTCCAGCATATCCAATTGTGTAATAGGGTCCTCAGGAGTCAAACCCAGTGTTTTTTGAATCGCCGATGCTAAATTCGCATCGGGTATTGACACGACTGCAGATCGAGGTAACAATGAGGTAATATCAATGGGATAAGAAAACGATTTTGAATGAAGAACCGGTTGAAAGTTCCCGCGAACATCAATAATTGCCAATTCTACATTATTCGTTTTTCTACTTGCGTTGACGATAAATTCAATGGTGCTGCTTGGCTTCCCTTTTAACCCTGCCCAGGCAATTAAACCTGGAGAACCGGATTGCAAATTCGTTGAACCATGCAGTTGGACCTGATGAATGCCATCAGGATCAGTTACCACAAAACGGAGGCGAATAGCATTAGGTGGAGATACGAAACTTGGTGGCTCCATTTCAACTGTTGAAGGTGTGTTCACAGCCGGTTTGGCTGGGTTAAAGGCACGATGGACCTCCAACCACTCGACGGCACATTTAGAAAACTCAGATGGATTAGGACCGTAAGACATGATGTAATCATCGCTTCGCCAATCATGTGGCAAACCAAATGCGTGCCCAAGTTCATGGGCAGTAGTAGAAACATCCAAACAACTAAAATAGACCGTTAGTCTTCCGCCCCAAGATGGATTTTGGGGTTCTGGGAGACCGAAGCCGCATTCACCGGAGTATCCACCTGTTGGTCTTTCTCCTCCATCTTCTATAATAACGAAGTAGATATGCTTCCTGTCAAATCGTTCATGGACTTCGTCAAAAGCATCACGTCCATGCAAATAAGGGGTCGTAGCGAACTTCCCTTTCGCTCGATGCACTACTACCTTCCCGATTGCATCGGTTTCCAGCTGAAAGGTTTTTCTTTGCAATCCGTGGCGTTCCATCTCGTCGGCGTAAAACTTCTGGACATCTGTTATGGTTGTCCGTATCTTTGCTATAGAGACGGGGTTGGAGTCACGATCACTTGGAATAAAGTAAATAAGTCGGACTAAGGGCCGGTGTGCCTGTGCGAAACTATTTAGCGTAAAAATGAGCGTTCCAGCAAAGATGAGTAGTGTGAATATGGAACATAGTGCTTTTCTCATGAATAGTCATCCTTTTTTTGAAGTTATAGTAAAGTCTGAAAACATGTTGACATCTTGGAAAACAATGGGTTTTGTTCACAACGTTTCGCGAAGTGTAGAGCCCTTCAATGTGGTGTGTAGAAGAACCCGTCAAACGTCGTTATCTTGAGGGTTAGCGAGTTGGGCGCGGAGAGTGCAGATAACGGTCAAGGAATCCACACGACAGAACCAAGGTATAAACTTAAAAAAATTAATGCTTAACACGGAACCAGCCACCCGTGATTGGAAACTAATAAACATCAGCATTCCGGTTTCCATCCCATGGCCATTTGATACTATTTCAGGATTAGCATTTTCCGCAAAGATGAAACGTTATCCGTCCGGAGTTGGTAAAAATAGATACCACTGGCAACACGCTCCCCTAAAGCATTGCGACCATCCCAATACGCCGCACGACTCCGACTCGTGTAAAAACCTGGGGCTTGATGTCCTAACACCAACTCCCGAACGACTATCCCGCGTCCATCGTAAATCGTAACCTTCACATCGCTATCTGTCGCCAACTGATACGGGATCCACGTTTCGGGGTTGAATGGGTTCGGATAGTTGGAAAGCAACATAGTTGCGGTAGGTGGAATACCAACGATTGTTGGTGCAGCCGGAGCGTCCGCTGGCACATCCCCTAAGATGAGGCCGGTGGGTACCCCCCTTAATTCGTAAACAATTACGTTACCAAAATGCGGAGCGTTGGTGTTTGCCCACCTGATACTACCGGCTTCTGTCCAATACAGTTTCTCATTTGTTATATCCACAGCAATCCCGTTTGGTGAATCAGTTCCGAGGAAATTTGCCTTAAAGTTTGAACCATCAACGTTAAGACGTAGGATTTGCCCACCAAAACTCGTCCGTTCTGTCCAATACAGTGTACCATTTACGGCATCAATAGCAAGATCGAGAGGCACATCGGTAAGCTCCCTGACGAGTTGAACGTTTGAACCGTCCAGATTAGCGCGTCGGATCCTGCCGGTTGTGTCGCTGGTTTGCTCCGTCCAGTAGAGTTTCCGCTTCGTTGTATCCAACACAATATTTTGGGGAGCATCCAAGCCCGTGATGAGATTGGACTGAAAATTTGAGCCATCGAAGTTCATCCGTTGCACTTTTCCCCAAGAGTTGGTGAAATAGATTTTGCGATTCACAAGGTCAAGAGCAATACTGTGAGGGACGCTTGTCAAATCTTTGATGAGTTTCACATTTGGGTTTCCCTCAAGGTTTGCGCGTTTTATTTTCCCTGTGCGATTGCTGGTTTTCTCTGTCCAATAGAGGGTGTTCCTTTTTGTATCTACGGCGATACTGGTTGGATTCGTGACACTTAGCGCGAAAGGTTTGACTATTGTTCCCGTCAACATCTGGAGTGTATTTGTCTCTGTATCTATCCAATACATCGGAGGTCGCCGAAATTTAGTAGGGTGCACTTTTGGTGGCACATTCCAGAGTTCGAACACTTTTGGTGGCACATTCCAGAGGTTGACCGTGCCATTCCGCGTTCCAGCTGCTAACGTTGCCCCATCAGACGAAAACGCCATGGACAATACAGCAGAGGCATGTGGGAATCTGGTGATCTCGTCTGATGAAGTAAGGTCCCACAACATGACCGTTCCATTCTCTAATGCTGAAGCGATAACCGTCCCGTCAGGTGAAAACGCCACGGAAAGGATTCCATATCTATGCTCAAACGCAATATCACCTTTCTGTCCAGAGAGACCCCGCACTCTGACAATACGAGGGACCGGGGAACCTCCATACGGTGAGGCTGATCCTGAAGCGAGATTCATGCCATCAGGCGAGAAAACTACAGAAGTAGGGTACAAATGTTTTCGCTCCAAAAAGGTAGTAATATTACGCCCCGTGACAACATCCCACAATCTAACCGTGCCATCATAAGACCCAGAAGCAATTTTTTTGTTATTGGGAGAGAATGCTACTGAAAGAACCTCTTTCGTATGTCCATCAAACGTAGCAATATTACGCCCCGTGACAACATCCCACAATCTAACCGTGCCATCAGCAGACCCAGAAGCAATTTTTTTATTATTGGGAGAGAATGCTACTGAAAGAACCTCTTTCGTATGTCCATCAAACGTAGCAATATTACGCCTCGTGGCGACATCCCATAATCTAACTGTGCCATCAGCAGACCCAAAAGCAATTTTTTTATTATTGGGAGAGAACACCACTGAAAGAATCCTGTTTATATCCCTGCCAAAAGTGGCAATCGTCCGCTGCTTCGCAACATCCCATCGCCTGATTTTGCCATCGCCTGATGCTGATGTGAGTGTTTTCCCATCAGGTGAGAATGCCAGAGCCCCAATCCAACTTGTATGTCCTTTAAGTGTAGGGATACGCTGAGGCACATCTTCTGAAAGAATAAAAGATGTATCGCCCACATTCCCGTTTGTGTCAACAGCCTCAACATGAACCGGATGTGTAAGAGAATCCGAAAAACGTTGGAGATAGCCTATAAGAACATTATATTCAAATTCAGCGATCGCATTTTTTTTACCCTTTAATCCACGACATGCAAACAGGCTACCACTACGAGACGTACCAGCATATAGGCGGACTTGGTGAATCCCGTCCGCATCGCTGACTTTTAGTCGGATTGTGATACGCTTCGATCCGGGTGGATATGTAGAGGGTGAACTAAGTTCAATGTTTGGTGGTGTGCCCTGTTCAATTGGGACAGCAGCATTGAAATAGGGATGCTTTGCTAAAAACTCGGCATCCCACGCACATAAACGATTTCCATTTGACCCCATGATACACTTAGGAGCAGCGCGGTAGTCATGTCCCAATCCAAAGGCGTGTCCAAGTTCATGGGCTCCTACGACGAAACTAAATCTGGAGCCAACCTTCGCTTGCCCCCAATTTTTGCTCCCCACGCCCGTAGCAATCATACCCGAACTATTGTCCCAAACAAGGAAGTAGACTGCCCCGGGATCAAACTTCTGAAAAACTTCCTGCCAATACCCACCATTTACTACATAGTGCCTATCGGAGTGCTGTCCATCCACGCGGTGCACCTTCGGAGTGCCTCTGGCATCGGTTTCAAGGCGGAAAGTTTTTTTACCATACCCATGTGCTTGCATCTGCTCAGCATAGAAAGTTTGAATGGCACGGATGTCTTTTTTTATCTTCTGAACTACGTCGGGGCGATATGGACGATCATTGGGTAAAAAGTAAATCAATCGCACGGTGCGAGGTTCACCAACATCCAGATTGGCTCCATAAATAGCCTCCGTCATACTAAAATAGAATATAAAAGCGACAAAAACGAATACAAAATACTTATAGGGTAATATTTGCGTTTTCAATTATAAACTCCTAAAGTTTGGGCAATTTTAGAGAATTAGGGGACAAAAAGCAGAAAAGAGCGTATCCTTTCAGAAAACTATAACTTTTTGAAAGTTTCCGAAACGTTTCTTAATCTCGGGAGCTAACCAATTGTGCGCCGAGACGTTCTAATTCTGTTTCTACTTTCCTCCTACGTTGTGCCTCTTCAGCAGATTTTTGGGCTGCTTTGATCTTAACGGGATTATAGAGACTTGTGGATTGAAAGTTGTGCTGCTATAGATTACCGAAATATTTTATGAAACTTCATAAAATTTGCGCTACGAAACTTCTGTAGATAAAGCACCACCTGGGATAAAAAATGGTGTCTGTCTACCTAAAATCTTGTCCGTAGCAACTGGTATTCAGTTATAATAAGATTAATCCAATTATTTTTCAATTAATAAATTAAAGCCTATATCTAACCATAAATATATAACACTTTCAGGGAAAAAACAAATTATTTCCATTTGGATTGTATTTATGATGTTGACCGAGACGGAAGAACCCATTCTATCAAGACTGCATAAGTCCTAAACGAATCTGTTTGAAAATATATCCGAAATTTGGTATGATACCTATACTCTTTATCTTTAACAGACGTCTTAGCATAGCCCACGAATCTTTATGAAAATTATACACACCGCCGATTGGCACATCGGTCAACGACTCCACGAACGCTCCCGACTTGATGAACACGCACAGTTCTTGGAGTGGCTCCTTGAAACAATCCAGGAACGTAAGGTCGATCTCCTCCTCGTTTCCGGCGATATTTTTGATACGTCCCTTCCGTCAGCAGAAGCAACGAACCTCTATTATCGGTTTCTCTACCGGCTTTTCGATGAAACTGGTGCTTATGCGGTAATCACCGCAGGTAATCACGATTCGCCTCGCCGTTTGGAAGCGCCACGAGAATTCCTTGAAATGGGGAGGATTTACGTCGTTGGACTCTCAGGTGAGGCTGCCGATTGCGTTTTCCCTTTTCCACCTGCCGATCCGCGCGTGATGGTTGCGGCTGTTCCATACCTTGCCGAGACAGAGCTCCCCCATGTCTCTTATGAAACGGAGATAGAAAAGAGCGAACGGTATCGAGAACGCCTCAAATCGTTCTATGCCGAATGTGTTTCCGCTATGCCAACAGAACTTTCCAAAATTTTGATGGGACACCTTTTCGTTCAAGGTGGACACATAACAGATTCTGAACGGAATATCCAGATTGGGGGTGCAACTGCTACACACGCCAACGATTTCCCAGACGGTGTAGATTATGTTGCCCTTGGACACCTCCACAGACCACAAGCCATCAAAGGTGCGGCTTATCCGATCCGGTATTCAGGCTCACCAATTCCGCTACGCTTCAACGAGACCGATTATCGCAAAGCCGTCTATTTGCTGGCGTTATCCGATGATGGGACGCTGGCGTTAGATGAAACAATTGAGGTGCCTGTTTTCAAGGAACTGTGTACTCTTGAAGGTGATGAGAATTCCATCCTTTGGGAAGCAGGAACAGGGACATGGGATGACAAATACATCCAAGTGAAACTAAAATTAAACCAACCAACCGTTGGTATCAGTGATAAAATTCGTCAAGCCTTCAGCGAACGTGGTGGCGAGGTGCTAAGCGTTGAAGTTGAACCGCCAGAGGCAACGCCTGGATCTCAAATTTCCGTTGAGGATATGAAGCGTCCCGAAGAAATCTTTGAACAATTTTACAAGACAAAATTCGATGGTGAACTCCCCGATGAAACCTTAGCACAGACATTCGGTGAATTGCTCCAGATGGTTGAGGAGACGCGATGAAAATATGTAAATTAAAACTTAAGAACCTAAACAGTTTTCGGGAAGTAGTTGAACTCGATTTTGAAAAGTCACCGTTAGATGATGCATCTCTCGTGGCGATTACCGGTCCGACAGGCGCAGGGAAGACGACGTTATTAGATGCAATTTGCGTCGCACTCTACGGGAAAACCCCGCGTTTGACCGGACAAGGCAGCCAAAATCCGAAGCACCTTATCAGTCATGGCGAAAAAGAAGGGTTCGCTGAAGTCCATTTTGTCGCAAACAATACCCATTATATCGCCACGTGGTCTGTTAAACAGGGGAGTTCTCCAAAAGGGCAGTTACTTTATGCGGAGGATGGTAAATTAATCAGTGATAAACTGTCAAGCCGCGGTAAATCTCTCGGTTCGAGCCAAAACACGGTAAGCGAAGAAGTTGCGTCGATCTTAGGGCTCGATTTTGATGCTTTCAGGCGCTCCGTTATGCTGGCACAAGGGGAATTTGCGGCGTTCTTGAAGGCGAGCAAAGAAGATAGGCGCACAATATTGGAAGCGACCGCGGGTATCCATATCTACGATCTACTCAGGCAGGCATTAAATGACCAGACAAAAGCCGTTGAGGCTGAACATCAGGTGGTATTGCAAAAATTCGGTGCTATTCCCGACGTGTCCCGTGAACAACTCGCGGAAGCTGAGAAGGATCTTGATAGGTTGCGAGGGGAAATCGAGGTATTAGATACAGAGAGTCAGCAAATCCAAAAAGAAAAAACGCGGGAAACCAAACGCAAAGAGGACTTTGAGAAACTGGAGTTTTCAGAAAAGCGTCAGGAAGAACTCTTGGATAAGCAACCAGAGATTGATACACTTCAAGCGGAGCAGGAAAACGCGGGACGTGCTGAGCGTCTTCGTCCTGAAAAACAGGCTTTTGATACCGCAACATCGGAGTTTGAAAAAGCGACGGAGGCACTCCGCGTGGCAACAACCGAGAGAACAGAAGCGGAAGAACAGGTTGAAACCGACAAAACCGATTTTGACGCAAAAGAGGCGGCGTATCAGGAGGCATCGGTTGAACATAGTCAGCAGGTGGAACTTTATAGTGCTGCTAAATTGGATGTAGGACGAGCAGCGGATCAATTTGCAGAGGCGAATAAACGGACTCCAGCGTTAGCGGATTTCGATAAACAGATTGATGCATTGAAAAGCCAATTAGGCGATAGACGAACGGAACGATCTCGATTAGAGGAAAAGATTCAGACCGCACAAACCTTTTTAGATGAGAACCTACTCCCGTTAAATAGACAACAGCGTAGCACCCAGGCGAACGTTTTTCTCACACAACTCAGTTCACAAGAAAAGCAGTTGGAGACAGCATTGACGAGCAAAAGGCAGCACGAAAGAAAAGTGTCATCGTTGAAGCAAGAGATCAAAAAGTTGTCTGACACTCGCACTGGACTCCATTCCGAAAAGGCAGATGCAGAGACGACATTGGAAAATGCTACTGCTGAATTGAACAGACTGCTAACAACCGGTACCGATGAGGAATGGAATGCCGGAAAGCAGTTGGCAGTCAAGGCACAACCTATCGCGCAGAAATATGAAGCGACGCAAGATAACTTAGTGGATGCTGAAAATCAACTGAACGCATTAAACGATACTGCAACAACATTGGATGTAGAATTGGAACAGATCGAAACCAACTTAGCAAGCCAAACCGATGTATATCAGCAGGCGGAGGAAGCAGTTCAACATTGTGAAGATACACTAAAATCCGCGATGTTGACGAATCCTATTAATCAACTTCGACAGCATCTTCACGCTGGAGAACCCTGTAGGGTGTGTGGTGCTACGGAGCACCCATATGCCGATGTCGTGGAAGATGAAAATGAGGGCTTGCTACAAGATGCTGAAACCGCATTAGCAACTGCGAAAACCGACGCACAAGCCTCACAAGACCAGCTGCAAGCTTTAAGAACGAAACATACCCAAACTGAACAGAATAGACGTAACATTGCTGAACAAATTAAAAATTGTGGTACGGAAATAGAGAAACTCCGAAGTAAGATAGCACAACTTCTCACAGAGTGGCAGGATATCTATCCGGATGCTGGCGTTGCGTTCGACTGGATAACCGAACAGATTAACGAAGCAGATACCGCCATTGCAGACCTCGGAAAAGCCAAGCAAACACATACGCAAGCGTCACATGATTATCAAACGGCATCGCAACAACTCAAGGTTTGCGAAAACGACACTGCTAACGAGAAGAAGGTCTTGCGCGAAACTGAGGAACAATTGCAAAATACAAGTAATACCGTTGAAGATTTGAAATTGGATATCAAATCTATTGAGACCCGTTTTTGGGAATTGCTGCCAGACCCTTTTCATAGTTTTGTCCCAAAGGAAGCAGTTGAGCAGTTCGACAATAGAATTGAGGATGTTGAAAAGCATGAGAGTGAGCTTAGTAGGGCGAAAAGTGATCTTAATCTACTCAATGCTGGTATTGAGACGGACCAAAGTAACCTTGAGGGTCTGAAAGATCGCCACGAGGCATTGCGATCCGAAATAGACGAATATAAACGCGACGGAGAAGCATTTTTAACTGCTGTTCAAGAAAAAACTGACGGATTGGAAACAGAAGATGAGATTAACGCTGCTATTGGGAACTTGGAAACGGAACTGCAGTCGAAAGAGAACCGCCGTGATGCAGCCGAACAGCAATTGCAGAACAGTCAAAAGTTACTCACTCAAAAGCAAACGACTCATAGGCATTGTGACGAACAGTATGAAGAATCCACCGAAAAACGTGAAATGGCACGCGGTGCTTACTTTGAGAAGTTAAGGGATGCAGGATTTGATTCTCCTGAAGCGCACGACGATGCTTTCCGTGATGAGGTTCAGATACAAAAACTAATCGACCAAATTGACGCGCATGAGGACGAAAAGCGACAACTCGGATTAGACATTATTGAGTTGAAAACGCGGTTTGAGGAAAATCCGTTTGATTCAGAGGCATTAGGGCGAGTTACATCGCAGATCGGGGAAATAGAAACGCAGCTCCAAGCGAAACAGCAAGAAATAGGGGCACAACAGCAGAAAATCAAAGACTTGAAAAGGGATATTGAAAAACGTGAGGCTCTCGGTGATGAAATGGCAGAGGTTGAAGCAGAATTGATGCGTTGGAAAAGATTACAGGACACAATTCCGAGAAACGACTTACGCGATTTTGCTTTGGAGATTATGTTCAGGCAAATGGGGAGTTTAGCGAACGACCAGTTGCGTTACCTCACCTCTGAACGTTACCAACTTAAAGTTGAGGGGATCGGTGATTTGACTGTTATCGACCGATGGAACGCCAACGAGGAACGTCCTGTTGAAACGCTCTCTGGTGGGGAATCATTCCTGACGAGTCTCGCTTTGGCACTCGCACTTGCGGATCTGAGTCGCGGACGGGCGCAGCTCAATTCACTGTTTCTTGACGAAGGATTCGGCACCCTCGATACCGAGACACTTGACGTTGCTATCGCTGCCTTGGAAGGACTCCGCATGCAGGGACGGAGCATCTTTCTCATCAGCCACATTCAAGAATTAACGAGGCGTTTGCCTGTCAAAATCAACGTTAGAAAACGAGGGAACGGCAGTTCATCTATTGACATTCGAGGTTAATCTACCAATCAAATGTCTGTCGTTTCTCCGCAAGGAAAGCTTAAATATGTTCCCGTTCTTTGATGTTCTCACCCACAAGCCTGCAACAACGGCGCAGGCGACTCGAGAGCAAAGGACATCAATAATTCAAAAGCACGCCGTTTCTCCGCAAGGAAAAATTAAAAAATGCGATTTGGTTTTATGTCGTCTGTGTGTCCGCCGTTAACACTGGCGGAACTCATTGACAAAGCGAAACACTACAATTACAAACACTTAGAACTCCGCGTGGAGTGGGATCACGGGCACGGCGTGGAGTTGGATTCCACACCGCAGCAGCTGCAGGAGGCGCGCCACCGTTTTGCCGATAGTGGTATTGAACTCTCCTGCATCGCGACCGGGGTACGATTCATAGATCCTGAGGCGCAAAAACGTGCCGAACAGGTGGAGTTGCTCAAACGGTATATAGATTTGTCCGAAACGATGGGTGCCAAGAATATTCGGATTTTCGGGGATCGGGTGCCAGAAACCCCTGTTGAGGTATCTCAGACTTTGGATTGGGAAGCGGAAGGCATTCGTGCTTGCGACGGCTTAGCGGGCGATGCGGGGGTTGCACTCTGTTTGGAGACACACGGCAATCTCATAGCGAGTTACGTAACGGAGACTTTACATCGAGCGGAAGCACAGAACACCTTTGCGAATTGGCACGCTGCACATCATGTTCGACACGGGGAACCCGTCAATGTCGCTTATGTGCATCTGCGTGGTAAGGTGCGGCATGCCCACGTCAACTTCGGCGACAGTGGTCCCCTACCGGACACGGAAAAAGATTCGCTCACACTGCTCTCACAGGACGGATACGACGGGTTTGTCTCTATAGAGGTTATTAATCCACCGGATTCAGATGCAGTGCTGCAACGGCATATAGAACTCTATAACGCTTTATCCTAATCTGACTTAGAGACAACGTCCACACATCAAATAACAACGAAACCGTAGGGGCGAGGTAACCTCGCCCGTAATAGATTGCCCAATTGATCTAACCGAACCGCAAGGTATAATTAAAAATAGAGGGTTGCTGTTAGATTCCGTCTGCCACCGCTGTTTCGGAATTCGCATAGATATATCCCCTGCCAGATCCCTAAATTGAGACGGTGATTGGTAATCGGGACAGAAACAGTGAAACCGACGAGCGAGGCTTTGATATGTGCAGGCATATCGTCATCGCCTTCGATTGTGTGTTTGTAGAAGGGTTCGCGTTCCTTGACGAGCTGATCGAAACTCTTGGCGAAATCCTCTCGGACGGTTGGATCGTCGTTTTCGTTGATAGTCAATCCCGCAGAAGTGTGCTTGATGAACAGGTGCAGGATACCTTCTTTCGGCAATTCACCGAGCGATTTCATAATTTCATCTGTAACGAGGTGAAAACCGCGCGGGTATTCGGGTAAGGTTATTTCAATCTGTTGTATCAATTTTTCTCCAAATTGTAGCCTGCAACAACGGCGCAGGGTGTTTTTGATAGGGTATTTCTGCGTATTGCTTGGGTATTTCCCCTAGATATACGGCAAGGGATGTTATTTATCCAACTCGCCTGACCGAACCGCAAGGTAAAATTAAAAAAGGAATAATTAAAAATGGACATTATCTGTGCTTCTATCTGTTACCGCGGCTACGCCGAAGATGAGGTCGCCGCAACTTTGGAATACGCACCACAGATCGGCTACCGATTGATGGAAATTCATGGACCGCTCATCTGGAGTGTTGACGCTGCCCACGCGTTCGATATAGACGCTATGAAGGCAAAGATCGACGCATCCGGCCTGAAATGTGCAGGTCTCTATCCGCCCGGATGGGGTGGACAGGACAGCACCGATGTTGACGCACGCGCAGGTGCAATCGCAAGATGTGTTGAAATCGCTGAAGGACTCGGTGCGACACATCTAACAACGAGTGGGGCACAACGCAGAACAGACGCCGGCGCCTTGGACAGAGTCGCCTCCTGTGTCAGCGAGGTGTTGCAACGCATGCCGGCAGAGAGTCAAATCAAGTTGACGCTTGAACCGCATCACGGCAATGTGCTTGAACAACCCGAGGATTTCCAAACGCTTTTAGATGCGATTCCCGACGAACGTGTCGGGGTCTGCATAGATACAGGACATTTCCATTCGTCAGGTGTCGATACACTTGCCGCGATTCGTCAATTCGGTTCCCGTATCTATGCCGTGCATCTCAAGGACCATCTCGGCACGGTATCTGTCGGCATTGGGCGCGGTGAACTCAAGCTCAAACAGATTATCGAAACGCTCCAAGAGGTCAGCTACCAAGGCGATCTGACGCTGGAGTTGGAAGTTGAAGATCCAGAGAATCTACCACGCTATACCGAGGAAGCCTATTTCTATCTCAGTGGGATGCTCGGTTTGGCACTATAGCTCCCACGTTTCAATGAAATCCGCAACACCGAAATTATCAGGCATTTCATTGAAATAGTAATGCATCGGACCGGACTGGAAACCGGGTAGATACAACTCTTCGTCGGTTTTAAGGCGTGCGTCAAGCGGCTTAAAACGTTCCCATAACGTAGCGGCTTCCTCTTTCGTGAACAGTGCGGCAAAGGGCGGTCCCCAATTGAGGGTAATCGCATGGAACCCCTTGCCGCGACTCCGAAGGTCATCTGGGATTTCTGGAAGTTCATAGCCGTGTTCGAGTGCCACGAAGCACGCGGCTTTACACAAAAAAACGGTTGAGAGCATCTTCCCTTTTTCACCTCTGCCTGGGTGTAGATTGTCGAGTGCTGTGTGGTAGGCAGTAGCATCCTTTTCTATAGCAGCTCGGAGCGCATTTTCAGTCCACCCTTGCATTTGAGTGCTACGCGCATTCCACCGATCAAACATCTCTCGGATTTCCGGTGAGAGGTAATCTATGTAGTCGAACGCTTGATAATGCGTATGGTTTGCAAACCCGCCGTGAATCGTGCGACGCATCTTCCGACTGTAATTACTTCCCCAGTGTAAGATCGGCAAGATGTAAACGACACCGTCGCCGGCGTTGAGATGCGTCTGAACGGCATTCGGGAGTGGTACTTTCGGATTTGCTAACAGCAGTTCGTTTTCTGCTTCCGTATTCACCCGTAGATGACTACCGGGTAGCACCCATAGCACGTTATCGTCGTAGAGTGAGAGATTCCACTGAACGTAGCGCGGTCCCGTCTCCACAATATCGTCAATGTAGCCTTGTAATGGTGCAGTATCGATAGGGTGATGGTCGCGATGCCATGCAGCGGGTCCACAGTCTTTGACGGGGCTGCACATAAGCATCATTTCAGTAACCCCGGCATCCTCCTCACCGATCAGTTCACTGCTGACCCCTTGCGTGTTTTCGTGTGCCCAAATTTCGACAGCACTTGCCGTTTTTTCATCCACAAGCCCTGCGAGTGGACCCCGTCCGAGGTGTAAACGCGGTTGTGGAGAACTCTCCCAAACGCCGCCCGGTGGTTCGTTCGGTCCGCGTTCTCGCGCCCATATCTCTCGCTGGCGCGATACCATTAATTCATAACTTTCTCGAAGCGCGTCCAGTTCCTCCGGCGGGATCACCTCTCGGAGAACGAGATACCCTTCTTCCATGAATTGGGTCCGATTCACTTGCATAATTGTCTCCATCGGTGAGGACTTTCCTATAAGAGCGAGTTGCACTCGCGATTCTTAACCAAAAACGCAGCCTGCAACAATACGCAGAAATACCCCGATGAATGCCACACGCGCATTCAGCGTTGATTCGCAAAAACAAGCAGGCGGATATACGGAAAGGCATGTTATTCTTTAAAACCCACCTGACCGAACCGCAAGGTAAGCTTAAAAAATTACCCGCGTCCGACATAGAGTTGACCGATCGGCAGGACAGTTGCTTCCAGCATATTGATATTCGGTGGCAGTGTCGCCATGAGAACAGCCGCTTGCGCGAGATCATCAACGTCCATCATCGGTTCCATAGGCGCCTGTGGACGGCTCTGATGTCGCTCTACATAGGTGTTGCCGGGTTGCAAGCAACTCGCTGTAATGCCAAAAGGTCTACCTTCAAGTGCTGTCACCTGTGTCAAGCCAAAAATCCCGAATTTGCTCGCACTGTAAGGCGCTGTTCGGGGACGGACGCGATGTGCAGAGATACTCCCGACGTTGATGATACGACCGCCTTCGCCTTGCGCTTTCATAATTGCGAATGCCTCACGTGAGCAGATAAACGGGGCACGGAGATTCACATTAATCACCCAATCCCAATCCTCCGTTGCGAGTTCACCGATCGGACCCCCATTGAATGCCCCTGCGTTATTTACGAGAATATCCAAACGCCCGTATTCATCCATCGACTTTTCAAAGAGTGCTTTGATCTGTGCTTCGTCCGTTACATCGGTCGGGACCGTCAACACTTTTGTGCCGTTTGCGCGGAATTCGTTAGCGGTTTCTTCAAGGAGGTCGGCATCCCTTGCGGCGATTGTGAGCGTCGCTCCCTCAGCGGCAAGCCCCCTCGCAATCCCTCTTCCGATACCTCGGTTTCCACCCGTTACAATCGCAAATTTTCCATCTAATTGTCCCATAATTCAGTCTCCTTTTCCTTACTGTTTATGAAAATAGTTCTGTCAATAGTGATTCTGTTCTGACGGCTTCCACTGCTTCGCCCGCGAGTCGCATCGCCGAGATGTGAGTGTGCAAGAACACCAAATCTGCAGCCGTATCTATATCATACCACGGTGGTAAGAGTCCTAAGGTTCCCTTTAGCGATCGGATACGTGCCACTGTTTGCTGAAAGACCTCTGCCGTGCTCCATGCGATTTCCTCAAAAACAAATGGGACGGTCGTTGCTATGTTCGTTGCCGAAAAGCCGATGAGATAATAGCCACCGTCTGTGCTCGGTCCGATGGTGATGTCCTGTGAATCGAGCAGTGTGAATGCTTTTGAGACATAAGCAATCGGTAGTGTCGGACTGTCGGACCCGACGAGTAAAATCTTTGTATATCCCTGTTCAATTGCCCACTGTGTTGCCGAGGCGAGCCGTTCCCCGAGGTCAGCCCCCATTTGTGGGATGTAAATGGCATCGTCTCCGATAAGCACTTGTAAATCGGATTGTGCCCCTGCCGGTGTATAGGCGATAATGCGGTCCACCTCGGGAAGTTTGGCGAGCGTGTCACACCCATCTGTGAGAAACGCCGTATACACTCTCGCCGCTTGTTCCGGTGAGAGGGGTGGGACGAGCCGCGTCTTGACCTGATTCGGTACCGGATTCTTAGCAAAAACAATGATACATGTCTTCACCGGTAAAATTCCTTATTTTTATCGTGAGTGGCGCCAGACTTTGTTTTACAGATGAAGTGCTTGACGGAGGCGCGCCCAGAAACTACCAATGTTGTGCTTTTGTGGTGGGAACTCTGGTTGTTCTTTGACTCTGATGTGAAGATCCACCACATTTTCAAAGGCCTCCTGCAGTTCTGCATCGGTATCCCCGTGAAAACCTATAATATCATCACCAGGATCAACAACGTGGCCCACAAAACACTCATCTTCTTCACTGTAGATAATTTCCGCTGTATACCCTCTGTATGTCATTGTCTTCATGGTGTTATTCCTACCTGTTTTAGAAAGTCTCGTGCATCGCGGACTTGGTATCTGTTCGCCTCTTTTCGGTTATGAGGTCGGTGGAATGTAGTAGTTTTCCCTTCCAATTCAAAATTAACCGATGATCCGCGTCCTTCTTCCTTTGTGGCACCGAGTGCCATAAAAAGGGCTTCAATCCGCCGCCATTGCAACGTTGCCGGGGTTTGTGTGCTAAAAATAGCCTCCAATGTTTTTTGATGCTTTTTGTTTAGACGGATATTCATACGCGAACCGTGGGGGTGCTTTAACTCTTAACTCTACCATACACCGGTTGGAGTGTCAACTTAAAAAATCCCGCTCACCCGTAGGTCTTAATACCAGACCCGATAGACGGGTATCCGAAAAACCCCACCCACTAAACTCCAAAACGTTCCCATCAGAAAGTCGCCCAGAACCACGCCGACAAAGAATGGTGCAGCCTTCCGGTAGATGCGTAACCCCCCGAATTTGAGGAGGACCGCCTTGATTATCCAACCCACACAGATGGCGCTCCAGACCCAAACCATTCCTGCGGATAAACCGAGTGCATAGCCCGTTGGATGGAAAGGGAACCAGATGAACTGTCTTCTCAGAAACATCAATCCCAACGTGAACAGTGAGGCGAACGCAGTGAAACTCAATCCCGTGCTATCCGTCGCGTGTGATTGTTGTAACCATGGAAGTAGCATACGTTCAAAAGTCTCAAGACCGATACCAATAATATACCCCTCAGTTCGCACTGCGCCGTGTTGATAGATGAGGTGTAAATACGCCCAGAAAGAGACAGGTGTGGCAACCAATAGGGCGACTATCATAGCGATCGCCATCTTTTTCTGGGAAACCGGGGCGCGTTCGGCGATTTTGAACCCTTCTAACTGGCTCGGCATTGGGTGTGAGACGTTGTCGCGAACATACGGATATAAGAAAGAGAAAAGCGTCAAATTCGCCGCGCCCGTCCGTCGTGTGCCTAAAACCGAGACGATCATCAGCGGTGGATGCGTCCAAATGACCTCATGATAGGGTACACCGACCGCCGCCCGCGCGTATGTTATCGCGATAGACATGAGGAAATAGAGACATAGGAAGACGAGGAGAATTCCAACGGACATGCCCGCCTGTTGAAAAATAATAACGAGAATCGTCGTGCCTACCAAGATGCCGAGGAGTGCGGTGCGGTAGTGAAACGGTTCATTACTGGAGGGTATCGCACTGTTTCCAAGAGGCTTCAAAGCCGTCGTAAATACTGCTTTGAGGTGCTTACGGCTTGTCCATAGGATGAGAACCCCAAGCGTCAACCAGGCACCGATGCCCTGTTGATTGTAATAAGGAAACCCTTGCAGCGATTTCCAGCCACCGATGCTCCCTACAATCAACTGAAATTTTGTAAACAGAAAAAAGAACCAGACCGAAAACGAGAGTTCCAATGGCACAAAGAACGTCAATGCGATGACCCAAGGATAAAAGAAGAGCGGTAACCATCCAATAGCGTTCCAAGGTTTCGTGGTAAAGATTTTCGCCCCGAAATCGGGTATTTTAAGTGGCACACCCGGCACAAACGGATAGAGAAAGTGGAGTCCGTTGAGGAGTTCTATCACGGCACAGATACCAAATCCAAGCCACAGCAATCTTCTCGAAAAAAAGCGTGGCGCGGTCATCTCTATAGGAAGTTGTGCGATCGGATAACTCAGGCGTTCCCGTTCGCTCCATTGCAACCGCTGGATGCTGTTGAAACACATCAAGATAAAAAAGAGAATAAACATGACAAACGACCAAAGCAGCACAGGACCGATCCATGCGAACAGGTGTCTCGGTGTGTAGAGGGTCGAATTCCCTTCAAAGAAACCCGTGAGGGCCCCTTTATCTTGAACCGTAAACCACGGCGGGATATACCGATGGAAAAGCGTTGCGTATTCGTTTTCAAAAGTAGCGAACCAGAAGGGATGCGCGAGGATTCCGAGAATGAAGTCCATCGGGTTGTGTCCGGAAACGACACACAGCATTACCAGCATCTGATAGACCAAGAGGAGTTGGGCGCGGTTCAAAGCGAATTGTGGGCGGATCCGCTTCAGCAGCGTATTGATTAACAGGAGAAAAAAGAGGTTGACGATTGGGGCGATAAACAGGGAGGCATAAGCGGGATTCAGCGAGTGGTGGATACCGCTAACGAAGGCGATCCAGTATGCGTTGAGAAGGATCAGAGCCACGCCGAGAGTGAGCGGCGGAAGAAGCGAGGTTGATTCGGTTCCGATTGACGATGCTGAGGGCATTTTCATTTAATTTTCGAGAATCGCGCGTAAACTCTCTTGTATTTCTTCAATCCCAAATCGGTCTAATAAGTCTTCCAATATCTCCTCAAGGTTAAATGATTCCATTATCCCAAGGAGTGCTTCCATTTTTCGTAAGACTCTATGGAATGTTTCCTCAGGTACCTGACAAATAAACGTTGCTCTTCTCTGCCGCCAGTCCATGCTCTTTGCTTGATCCGCGAGTATAACTCCTTCTATTTCTAATCCTGCTGGAATCTCGACTTCAAACGGGTTATCCCTTCTTGTACTCGTAATTGGACAGAGGAACGCCAAATTCATTGCAGTGCTGTTATAAATCTGTGAAGAGATAACAAGAGCAGGGCGACGTTTCTGAATCTCATTTCCTTTTTGCGGATCAAAGTCAATCCATACAACATCGCCAGCCTCTGGAATGTATTCCAACATAGAGTATTCAACTCCTACCAGATTTCGTTTCCAACTGCGGAGCCGGTGGAGGTCTCACTATGTGCGTTTTCCTCTGTAACTTGGGCTACGAGGTCAGCTAACTTCAGACGAGGCAGCTTCGCTGTGCGGCGAATTTTGGCATGTTGATGCGGTTTACTATTTGTCTCTTTGACATCCTCTTTATCACCACATTTTCCCGAGATTGGAGGAACATCAAGCTGAGTAGAGGTTTTCTCGGAAGAACCTGTTTTTTCTTTCATGGTGTATCTCCTTCTTAGACTGCATTTGAAAAAGTATACTACATTTTACGGATGAAATCAATGCGTTGTTATTTTCTAAGAATCCGCGAAATCTGTGTAATCCACGAAAATCCGTGATTCAGACAATTGGCGAAATGTTCACACGCTCTATCGATCCTCAATCATCTCACGAGTGGCGGGTCTCTCTGGTGCTACCGGTTCCGGACGCTGACTCAGCCACCACGCAAAAACGACAACAAGACACGCAAGCACAATCGCACTCAGCGCCATCGGGACACCTGTGGATGCGCCGTCACTGACATCGATCTGGTGTTTCGCGACGACTGCTGATGCCACAGCAACGACCGCCAACACGAGGTTCACCTGCCACGGAATCTGAAAAAGCACTGCAATGAGCGAAATCACAGCGACAGTGAGACTCAATTGGGCAAGCGGATGGTAAGGCGTTGCATCGAACTCGTCAGCGTCAGTCGCGGCACTGGCGCGATGTGGAAGCGGCGGCGCGCCCTCTTGATACGTCATCTCGATGAGACGGATGAATTCCGCGAGAAGTTTTCCGTCTTGGATCCACTCGAAGAGGTCGGGATATTCGTGGCGGAGGAGGATCACGAACTCTTGGCGTTGCGCACTAAAATCTGTGAACTCTTCCCAATCGCGCTCTGGGACGATGACGTAGGGTTCAGGACCGACACGGAGCTCATATCCCTGTCCTGCTATATAGACGACACTGCCGATGCCCTCGCGTTCGGCAAAGATGATTTCTGTCGAATCACCGGAATCCGTTTGTTGATTTCTGTCTTCTTGAACGACAGTCATATCGCGTTGCTTGAGCGCTTCCGCTGCTTCTTCAGCTTGCGTCGCCATTTCGTTGTCCGTGACGGCTACCCCGATGCGGCTTACCAGTTCCATCGCTTCCACTTCGTGTTGCGGTTCAACAAGGAGGGCGGTTTGGCGTTCCTTTTTTAATTCAATCGGACGGCATCGGATCTGTTGCGCGCTCAAAGTGGCTTGGATGAGTTTCACTTCCCATTCATCGTTGGTGCGGTGGATCTCGACCCACTCAGGGGTGCTACCGATCCCCTCACCGAACAGTTGAGACACCTGTCTCACTTGCCCTTGACTCGATTGTGAACCCTGTGGTGGACTCACTGTCTTTCCTCTCATGATGGATAACTCCTATGTTCGTGTGGCGGAAATATGCAATTATGTTTGTCTGTATGTTTATGTAAAAGCGGAAGCGATGCGGAGATCGTTCCTATTGGGGATACGAAGGCCTCTTATCCTACGGCTAACAGTTCAGTGTAGACAGCCTCCGTCAACGCCGTGTTCTTTTCGCTATTAAACAACTGCTCAGCGCGGTTGCGAGCGGCTTCCCCCATTGCCCGCAATCGTTTTTGATCCGTCGTAAGCGTTGCAATAGCATCCACAATCGCCGAGGCATCTTCAGGTGGCACTAAAATCCCTGTTTCGGGGGTAACGAGTTCTTTACTTCCACCGAGTGGCGTGGCAATGACGGGTGTGCCGACCGCCATTGCTTCAATGATGGTGCGCGGGCATGCCTCCGGGATAATAGATGGCACCAACATAATGTCGAGCAGGCTTGTAACCACCCGCGTATCGGACAAAAATCCAGTGAAGATGACGGAGTCTTCAACGCCTAAATCTATGACTTCCCGTTTGAGTTCGTTCATATAGTCAATATCCTTTTGGAAGTAAGGACCGCCAACGATCAACAGTTTGGTGTCTATTCTTCCTTTGAGTTCCGCTATCGCTTTGACTAAAAAATGGATGCCCTTCTCCGGTGTAATCCGAGTCACGACTCCCGTAACGATGGAGGGATCGGAGGCATTGGGAAAGAGTTCCGATCGGAGGGTTTCCATCTCTTCTGTGGATGCTTGAAAAGCCTCTAAGTTGACCCCGTTATAGATTAACGTCTGTTTTGCCGTAGGCGCGAAATTCCAGCGAGTTGCCTCCGAAACGAGTATTACACGGTGCAAAAGTCTTTCGCAAATCCGATCCAGAATGCCGTAGGAAGTCGCGTAGCGTTTGTGCATCAGGATCGGGATACGGTTTATCCGCGCAACGATGCCGCCGAGAAGTGCTACCGAAAGCGAGTTCGCATGAATGAGGTCGATCGCATACCGTTTTACTGTTTGATGGAGTTGAAGGATCACCCCAAGCTGTCGGAAGTCGTCAAGTAGATCGCGGAGGGTAAATCGTTGGACCTTATCGGTTTTGTTGTGTGCCGCGGGTAGAGACAGTGGAACGACACTTGCCTCTGTCTTTTCTACCTCCGCTGCGAACGGGCTCTCACCGAGGCATCCGACATACGGCGTAAAACGATCCTTATCTAATAGATTGAGCAGGAGTAGGAGACTGCGTTGTCCACCGCCGATGCCCGAACCGCTATCGAGATATAGGATATTGGATTTCGATGTGTCGGATGTTTTCATCTTCAGGGATTTGTGATATTGGCTCACGGGTTTCGCTGCCGTGTGAGACGTTTGCGTCTCCAAGCGTTATACGTATTTGTATACAAGTAGCAGGCAGGGCATCTGTCATCCGTTCCGCCCACTCAATGATGCAAATTCCATTGCCTTCCATATATTCGCTGAGTCCGAGTTCGGCGATCTCCGCGCTGTTTTCGAGACGGTACAGATCGATGTGGTAGATCGGGAGTGCCCCCTTATACTCGTTAATCAGGATATAGGAGGGGCTATTCACGACCTCGTCTGGAGCGATGCCGACCCCGCGCGCAATGCCTTGCGTCAAACAGGTTTTACCCGTGCCGAGGTCGCCGATGAGTGCGATGACATCTCCTTGCTTGAGCGTTTTGCCTAACCTTTCACCGAGCGCCTGCGTTTCTGTTGGGTTTTCTGTTTTAAATGTTTCGTTTTTGTCCATTCTTTTAATTTACCTTGCGGTTCGATGCGGGAGGTTTAGATATTGACGCGCCTCCCCGTAGAGCCGCACTCCACTTCGTTACGTACTACAGTTTTGGTGTAATGTGTAGGCGTAAGTTTCCTTTTTTAATTTACCTTGCGGTTCGATGCGGGAGGTTTGGATATTGACGTGCCAGCAGCACACCGCAAAATGTCCTCTTGTGTCAGATTCTCGTTGATAAATTCACCTGTGATCTTGCCCGCATGTAACACTATGACGCGATCGCTCATACCGAGGATTTCTGGGAGTTCGGAGGATACAAACACGATCGCGCCCCCCTCTTGCGCAAGTCTTGCCATCAGTGTGTGAATTTCCGCCTTCGCACCGACATCAATCCCGCGTGTCGGTTCATCAAGAAATAACACCTTCGGATGCGTCATCAACCATTTGCCGAGAACGACTTTCTGTTGATTGCCGCCGCTGAGATGGTTCACAGGCACCTCAAGCGAAGTTGTCTTAATCTGAAGGGACTCTACGTAGTGTTCGCTTTTTTCAAATGCCGTGTTGTCATTAATTATCCCGTGTGATGTGATATCTGACGATGGACGGAGACTTGCAAGCGTCATGTTGCGGACGACATCAACGTCTAAAAGGAGTCCATAGCGTTTCCGATCCTCACTGACGAGCGCTATGCCGTGCTGTATCGCCTCGCGTGGGGAGTGAATGTTAACAGTGGCACCCTCTATGACGATTTTTCCACGCCATCTCCCCTCGTAAACACCGAAAATCGTGCTAATCAATTCTGTCCGTCCCGCGCCCATTAAACCTGCAATGCCGAGGATTTCCCCGCGTCGCACCTCAAAATTGATGTTCTCAAGTTGTGGCGGTTCCGATGGGTAGGTGCTTAGGTTTTCCACCCGGAGTGCTACGTCGCCTCGGTTTGACCCGTTTTCATCAATAGCGGCAGTTCGTCGTTTTGGAAACAGAGCGGTTAACTCGCGTCCGACCATCTGTGAGATGAGTGCTTCTTCGGTGCATTCAGACGATTTAATGGATTGCGTTGCGACTGTTTTGCCGTCCCGTAGCACTGTTACCCGATCAGCGATTTGAAAAATCTCCTTGAGTTTATGGGTGATATAGATACAGGCGACACCCTTTTCTCGAAGTTGCATCAGAATCTCGCGAAGGATGTCTACTTCGCTTTCGGTCAAGGCGGCTGTCGGCTCGTCCAGCACGAGTAACAATGCACTCCCTGACGATTCGCTGTTGGTTTGTAAACTACGCCGCTGCTGAATATGGGCTTGCAAGCTGCGCCCTAAAGCCTTTGCGATTTCTACGAGTTGTTGTTGTCCGATACCAAGTTCATAGACGGGTTTACGGAGTGGGATCGTCAATCCAAACTGCGAAAGGAGTTCGCCTGCTTCGTGATAGAGACGATGCTTGTTAATGGTCCCGAATTGGCACGGTTCCTTACCGAGATAAATATTCTCAGCGACCGTCATCTCTGGAATAAGTGCCAGTTCTTGATGGATGATAGCGATGCCCGCACGTTCTGCGTCACGCACGGTATGGAACTGTTGCTCGTTTCCGTTGATATGCAATTCTCCTTCGTAAGTTCCGTAGGGGTAAACACCACCGAGAATCTTAATCAACGTCGATTTGCCCGCGCCGTTTTCTCCACACAGCGCATGAATTTCACCCGGACGCACCTCGAAAGAGACATCGTCTAAGGCACGCACGCCGGGGAAGTCTTTGGTAATTGATTGCATGTGGAGAAGTGGGGTTGTCACTTTTATCAATGCTCCGATGCTTGATTTATTTTTATTATAGCAGAATTCGCGGTGGTGGTCAAGTTTATGGCGTGAGGTTTTTTGAGCGAATTGGACTGGTTTCCCATACAATTTGACATCTTAAGTCGGAGCCGTTATAATTCTTAAACCAAACGGTAGCCTGCAACAACGACGCAAGGTTTTTACTTGGGTATTTTTTCAGATTTAAGGAACGCATCTGATAGTTCTAACGCACGTTATTTAACCGCAAGGTATAATTAAAAAAACATGAAACTGCTTACATTTTTATGTGCGTGTTTTGCCATTGCTATCTTTGGAGGGTGTGCGAGATTTCATCCGAAAACCCACACCGTCGAACTTGGTGCCCTCACCGATATTGTCAACGATGTTGAAGTAAACGGCATCCACTCAAAATACAAGGGACAGAAGGTTACGATTACCGCAGCTGGCAGAATTTATCCGAGTGCTGATGGAGATGCCCCGAAGTTAGAATTGTTTACACATCACAATAAAGTTCGTTTTTTCATCACCGACCCGGATGCTAAGTTTCTGCAACACTATTATTCAAATTACATGGAGAGCGATCTCGGACACATTCGCGGACATACAACTTACACCTTCACACTTCTGATAAAAGATATTTCCGAAAACAAAACCCCAAACGAAGATCGTTTCTTTACTATCTGGTCTGATGTCCCTGAACACACCGCGAAAGCGGATATCGAAGTTATCAACACGACGCTTGAACAGATTGTGGCGGAGGGTCAGAGGTATGTCGGGAAAACAGTGCGCCTTCACAATGAGACCGTTTCACTTAAGAGACTCAATGAACTGCTGGGCATCGGAAATGATGTGGACCCTGAATTGGTAAAAAATTACTCAGGTGCGATGACGCTTGACACGAATAATAGAAATGTGACGTTTTGGATTATTGATGATATTGCAGGGGATGGGCTCTTCCCTTCCAAACTGCAAAAATACGAGAATCATCAGATGTATACATTCACACTCTACGTTGAAAGCATCGTAACAGATGGAATACAGGTCGAGATTACCACAGGCATTGCAGATGATTAACGCAGGCGCGTTTTTTCTTTGATATATATCTAAAGATATGTTATACTAATTATATATTTAGAAATCTGGTGTATTTAGAAATCGGAGGATTATTATGGCTGAAGAAAAAAAGGACGAAATGGTACCCGTTACCGCTGAATATGAAGTCGTCGATCAGGTGGATGATCAGGCGATTATTGAGTTGATGACTGGACAGACAATTCAAGATTACGTCTATTCCTTCAAACAGGGGGGCCGGACCGTTGAAGGGTTGACCTTAGCCGGTATTAACGAAGCCGCAAACCGCCGGGGCGGTATCCAGATTGAAGAGATCGATTATGAGGAACGCGAGCATTCTTGGATTGCTACTGCCAAAGCGGTCGATACAATCACCGGTTCGTCTCGCTACGGTGCCTATGAGCAACTGAAGATGGCTGGCGGACGCGCCGATCCGTTTGCCTTCACCAAAGCGATTCATAAAGCGCAACGCAACGCAATTAAACAGTTGATCCCCGTGCCGGTCATCCGCGAGGTTCTGAATTTCTACTTGAATCGAAAAACAGGGGGCGGCAATACGACGCAACGACCGCAGTTACAACAGGGCGGTGGAAATATTGCTAACGCCCAAAAAGCGGCTTTCGCCATCGCGAACAATCTGGCGGGACCTCTTGAAGGGAAAGGCATCGGTAAGGCAGACCTCTGGAACTATATCAAACGTAAATATGGTGTGGAATCTCGGAACGATATGAGCGAGATGCAGTGGACGCAGCTTTCTGCTGAACTGAAAGCCGCGGAAACCTCGCCACAGTTGTTAGATGAACTCTGTGAACGTGTAAAGCAATTAACAACCGCTGCGCAGGAGAGTGAAGTCCCTGAACCGGAGGAATCCGCGAATCAAGAGACCGCATCTCCCGATGGCGCACCGGCAGAAAATACACAAGCCCAAGAATCACCGTTTTAGTTTATTGGTTATAAGCCCCGCTGTTAGTAGGGTTTTGAACCATACCAACAGCGGAGCATTTTTATTTCGGCACGATTTTTGTTGACCTCGTAGCAAAGTTCTTGTAGAATAGCAACATTGCGGTTCTGTTCATGCGAAAGACGATTGTTCAAGAGCGAGGTAATTATGCAGGGGCGTCGGTTATCTATCCCGCACATTGTCGTGATTGCGCTTTTGGCGATACATATCTTGCCGACCTGGCTATTCAAGTATACCGGGACCCAAGATGGACCGGCGCATGTTCACAACGCTCACGTCTTAAAGGTATATCACAATCACGAAAACTACATCCTGCGGGAAGTTTACGAACGCAACCCGACGCTTTTTCCGAATTGGACATCCCATGTCGTCATGGCAGCACTCATGTATATCTTTCCGCCCCTCGTATGCGAAAAGATATTCTTTAGTCTCTGTATAGGACTCCTCCCGCTTTCTCTCCTCTATCTCCTCAACGGTATTCAAAAAAGCAAGACGCTTTTCTGCCTCGTCGGTTTCAGTTTTGCCTATAACTATTTGCTGCACATGGGATTCTATAACTTCGCCTTGAGCGTATCGCTCTTTTTCTTCGCGCTCGGTTGTTGGTGGCGATGTGAGGATAAACTCAGTCCAAAAGCCTTTGTCACGGTCTATGTATGGCTCACAGTCGTTTACCTCACACACTTTCAATCCTATGCCCTGCTTACAGTGTCAATAACGTTCTTAGGCGTATTCCTCTATGTTTATGAAGCGTTAGAATCTCAGCGTGTGCGCTGGATTGGGCAGCTAAAATCCATCTTGCTCTTTTTGGGGGCTATGCTCCCCGCTTATGTCATCCTACTGACCTACTATCTCGTGAAACGGGAAGGCGGTGGTTTCCATAGGAGTTTTGAGGGATTGATGAAGTACTTTCTCTCTATCGGTTCGATTGTCTCCTTTCGGGATACCCACACGCTCATAGGCAATCTTCTCCTCATCGTGCTGGGGATCGCCTTTCTGCTCACCGTCATCGACAGAATCCGCAAAGTCTACGCGCGCAGTGCCGCGCCGACATCGGAAAACACGGGGTATGTAGGCATCACCTCCATCGTGGCTCGGACAGACGCGTTTTTACTGATTGCGCTGATCCTCACGTTCCTCTATTTCAAATCTCCGTGGAGTTTGCGCTCTGGTGGCATGTGGATCAGCGACCGGATACATATCTACATTCTACTGGCACTCCTTCCATTCTTTAGTTTTAACCTTCATAGGTTCGTCGACTACGCCTTTAGTGGTGTCCTGATTGTTTTAGCGTTATGGCATCTCGGCTATTACGTTCAAACTTACTATCTGTTGGACAGAGATGCCCAAGAGGCACTTTCATCAGCAGAGATGATAGAACCTAACACCGTTCTTGCGAGTCGTCCGGGATCGTGGGGCGGCACGCCTGATTCGGCGAAATGGGATTTCAAATACATTCTCCCCTTTGAGCATATAGAGGGGTATCTGGCGTTGGGCAACGGTGTCGCCTATCTTCAGAACTATGAACCCAACACCGATCACTTTCCATTGCGCTACAAAAACAAGGAGGTGCCGATAGACTATGTTCTTGTCTGGCGCACAGAGTATGATAATATTGAAGATATAGCCGAAGATTATGAAGTCATCCATTCAACCAACTTTAATCGGCTTTACCGGCGCAAGAGAGTAGCACCGAACAGGCAATTGTGGGACAACACGACAACGATCACATTCGATCTGCAACCGCCAGATGGAGACGGAGTTCCAGCGCACATCCCTATATACAAGGACACGCCTTATACAGATGGGCTTTACGGCTGGATATCGAAATCTGTTCAGGATGAATTTAAGACCGGCGGCGGTGGTTTTGAACTCAAATATTGGCACACTGAAGATACGAAATCTGCACGGGATTTACGCGATGTCTTGGGAGTCGATGAACCGAATCTTCCTTTGTATCAGGATAGGCTTTGGGGTAAAGAGGATGGTGTTTTCAGAATCGCACTCCCCAATGGCACCTATGAGATAAGCTGCTATTTCCACGCGGGCGTTGTTGCCCCCGTGGATATTAACCTCATTGCGAATGGCGAGAAGAAATTCCAAAAACTGCGTCTTGATTCAGCAGATGAATCTGCGGAAATGCGATATACTGTTACGATCACTGATGAGCGTCTAACCCAAGTAATTTATACTCGAAAGAAACGTTGGGTGTGGAACGGATTTACGATTACACGACTTTCAAAAGGAGTGGGAAAATGAAAGTTAATGCGAATTGGATATACATAGTCCTTGTAGGGATGCTACTTGCCCCAGGGACGATGGGTTATGCTGAAATAGATTTAGGCACTTTGGCAGGCGCGTGGCTTTTTGATGAAGGTAGAGGCAACACGGTAAAAGATCATTCGGGAAACGGCAATGATGGAACAATCGAGGGGGACCCAGAATGGGTAGATAGTGATCTCGGTCCAGCCCTCAAATTTGATGGGAAGGACGATTATCTTGAGATTCCGCACAGTGATACCGTCAACGTTGGAGAAAATGATTTTACCTTAGTAGCATGGTTGAATCCGGCTTTACCTGGCGATGGAAAAGGTATCATCTCCAAAGGGGCGTGGTGCTGGAATGGCGGCTGGATTCTCGATATCGGTGACACGGGTCCTGGCGCGATCCGCTTGGAGACCTCAGCAAACGGCTCAGATAACGGAAGTATTATCAGTCCCGCAGGAACGATGGAGGTTGACACGTGGCAGTTTGTCGCTGCAGTCGTCACACGCGATGCCGACTCCTTTATCTACAGGGACGGCGAGGAAGTTGCTGTGAAGGTCATCAAAGGAAATGACTTGACGCAGGAGGCGTATCCGCTGCTCATGGGGTGTCTGTTAGAGTGTAATAAACTCCCCGGTGGCTTTTTTGCGGTTTCAATTACGCACGTCGCCCTTTTTAACGGTATTGCGCTTACCTTTGAAGAGACAGAGATGATTCGGGAACAGGGACTGGCTACAATATTGCCAGTTTCTCCGAAAGCCAAGCTCGCTACCACGTGGGGTAAGCTTAAGAGGATGTAGGCAAATACCTGTCTCACTTAGCAATTGCGCAGATACTCTCGGCTCCGTAAGGCATCTTTCAGAGAATGCGCAGTCGGCGTGTTTTCAAGGAGCAGATCGCCGGTATAGTCCTGCGTTTTCAAGCGTTCAGCAATGGCTCGAAAGTCAACAAAGCCGTCACCCACTTCTGAGAGCACACCGTCTTCCGTTTTCTGTTTGAAATGGACCGAGGTGAGATCCGTCATTTTAACAGCACCCCAGAATTCATCAGGAGGGTTCACCGTTGTCCCGTCAGCCCGGTATGTGTTTGTTTCGTCGTAAGTAAGTTTGGCACCGCCCGCGACGGCTAACTTCAAGGTCAATGTAGCGGTTTGTCGGGCGTTCTCCACGGCAAAAACCATTGGAAAATCCGGTAAAAGGGCATCATATCGCTTCAGGTTGGCGATAGCAGTGGATGTGTCAATGTCTCCTTCGGTATCGAGATCGACGAGTCGGAGCCGCGGTTGTGCCGGGCAGAGGAGGTATGCCAACTTCTTTGCCTTAACAATCTGCTGAAGGTCTGCTTCACTGTCTTTTGGAGATGACAGCCAAGGATGGGACATGGCATAACTCAAGGTAAGTCCAGATGCTTTTTCAATGAACGCTGCAATCTCGATGAAGAGTGCGGCATGTTTCGTTTCGTAGGGTTGTTTTTCCCAGACGGCATCACAGATAGTTTTGTATTCCGCATCCGTGTAGTCATCCATCGCGGATTCGAGTTGTTCAATGCGTTCCCCAAATTCAGAGTTGCGCAGGTAATCGCCTTCACGAACCTCCATATCCTTAAATCCGTTCGTGCCGAATTCTACCATGAGCTCATCAAAGCGCGCACCGCTTTCCATCTCTGCCGACCAGATATTGGTTACGATTCCGAGTTTTTCAAACATTTTGACATCCTTTCGTTGTTAGCGTATGATATATAATGCAGATTATAGCATATTTCCAAGGAGTTTCAACAAAGACTATGGCACAAAATGGACGATTTACCGATGAACTCAGACACACCGCTGCACCGATTTGGGAGGCGGACCTTAAGCATCCGTTCGTTCGCGGCATCGCTGATGGGAGTCTTCCGACAGAGAAATTCCAGTTCTACCTAATTCAGGATTACCTGTTCCTATTGGACTATAGCCGTGTATTTGCACACGGTGTTATCAAGGCACACGATGAAGCGACGATGGCGATGTTTGCAGAACTGCTCAATTCAACACTGAACACCGAGATGGATTTGCATCGCGGGTATTGTGCGAAATTCGGTATCTCTGCCGCTGAGATGGAAGCCGCGACGATGGCACCTACGACACATGCTTATACCCGACATCTACTTGATGTCGCACAGGTCGGGACTTTAGCGGATATCGTTGCCGGTGTTCTACCGTGTCAGTGGGGTTACGCCGAGATCGGGACAACGCTTGCTGAACAAGGCGGTTCGCCGGAACCGCTCTATCAGGAATGGATTGACATGTACGCCTCTCCCGAATTCCTATCGTTGGGTGAATCGTTGCGAGGACTTCTCAACAATCTCACAGCCGAGCATAGTGCCTCTCAAAAAGAACGGATTAAAAACTACTTCTTGCTGAGCAGTCGTTATGAATATCTGTTTTGGGAGATGGCTTACACGCAGGAGGCATGGAAAATTTAGCCGTACCTGTTTACAGGGGCAGCGCTATATAGAAGACGCTGCCTTGTCCAAGGGTGCTTTCCAACCATATTCTTCCGTTGTGGGAGAGAACGATATGTTTAGCGATTGCCAACCCTAATCCGGTGCCACCCATTTCTCGGGCACGTCCTTCGTCAACACGGTAAAACCTTTCAAACACGCGGGATTGTGATTCCATCGGGATACCGATACCTGTATCTTCTACACGCAGGAGGATCTCTTCCGAGCCTATCGCCGCGCCTTCAGTCCCTTCATCTGAACGGATCTTTGCTGAAACGGTAATCGCTCCACCATCCGGTGTATATTTGATAGCATTGTCAATCAGGTTCACAAAGATCTGCATGAAAAGTTGTCGGTCTACATTAACCCTCGGGAACTTTTCAGGAACCTCCCATTTTAAGACCAACCCTGATTCCTCTAATAGCGGCTCAAACACGTCTAAAATCGGTGCGTGGAAGGTATTCAGGTCGCAAGGTGAGCGTTTCAATTCTACCTCACCCAACTCCAGCCGAGAGAGTTCCAACAGGTCTGAGACTAAACTTGTAAGTCGGGCGGAATGATTGAGAATTTTCACGATGAACTGCTCGCCTGTCTTCGTCCGAACGGAATTCTCACCGAGTAGGGTTTCGGCGTAACCTCGGATCGTTGTGAGTGGTGTTCGGAGTTCGTGTGAAACGTTTGCCACGAAGTCCGCTCGAATCCGTTCTAATTGCCGTTCCTTCGTGACATCGTGGATAACGATGACGTATTCTTGACCTGCGGAAACGGGAACAACCGTGACCTCTGCCTCCGGTTCTCTCAGGTTACCGAGTTGGATTTCTGCAAACGCGATGGTTTCTGTCTGTTCCGCCTTTTTCAGGAGCGCTTGTAGTTCTGGAATCCGATTGATCTCAATCAAGGCTTTGCCGATATAATCGTCAGGGAGTTCCAGCATAGAGATAGCCGTTGGATTGGCATACGTAATCTCAGACACACCGTTCACGAGTAATACACCTTCACCCATGTTTTTCAAAATGGTTTCGGAACGCCGGTGTTCTTCAGAGATTGTGTCAATCTGTTCCTGTATCCTATCTGCCATCAGGTTAAAGTTATGCGAAAGTTGTCCGAGTTCGTTGCTTGAATCCACACGGACACGAGAGCTGATGTTACCAGCAGCAAGCGATTGGGTCACCTGGGTTAATTTTCCAATCGGTTTTGTGATCGCACCCGTGCTAAAAACGCTAAATACGATTACGAGAATGAGTCCTGCCACGCTCGCAATGAGAGCCATCTGTCGGAGCTTATCAATTGCCGTATTGACGGCTGCCATCGGGAGCGCGACGCGGCAGATGCCAATCAAAGTTCCTGAAGTTTCTGAATCCGTATTGCTATGTATTGGGAGGGCAAAGTAACGAAATTCTGTCTGTGTTGTATTGCTGTAGCGGTCTCGAATACCGCTTCCTTTCTTGATCGCATCTTGGACCTCTGGACGCGTGAGGTGGTTGTCCATTTCACGGAGTGCCTCGCCATCCCGTTCGGTATCCCCCCAGACAACACCCTCCAAGTCGATGAAGGTCACACGGGCATTGTTAGCCTTTCCGAGTCTATCGACGAGTGGGTCTATGTGAGCGTAGGTAAAGTTATCCTTGGCAGGGAGTTCTTCGATGAGAAATTCCCGAGTTAATGTCGCCTGGACTTCCAATTCGCTGGTGATGTAACTGCTCATGGAGTCCTTGAGCATCGTAGCAAGATAGAAATACATCGCGAGCAATACCAAAAGCACAATGCCTATATACCTGAATGTCAGTTGGGTCCGGATGTTCATTATGGTTTCCGCTGGCCGGATAGTAAAATGATTGGGTTTGATAATATCATAGCACGGTTTCGGCATAATGTGCAAATGGAAACGTGTCCTCTTGACATCTAAATCGGATTCTGCTATACTGAAATTTTAAGTCATATAAATACTCCGATACTGTGTTCCTCGCAAACCATATCAGTGAGAGACAGCAATTACGCTCTATGAGGTGGATTCATGAATATTCGATTTGAAGGTATTTTTTCACCGACAATAACGCCACTTGATGAGAAAGAACGCGTCGATGAACTTGGGTTTAATAATCAACTCAATCGTTTGATTGACAGTGGTATCCACGGCATCTATCTATTGGGAACTTCTGGCGAATTTACGACCTTGACGAATACAGAGCGCGAACGGGCGATGGACATCGCGGTCAAAGCGATCGGCGGTCGCGTCCCGATTATCTGTGGTGTGATGGACACAAGCACCCAGCGCGTTATCCAAAACATTAAAATTGCCGAACAATTCGGGGTTGACGCGGTTGCTGCGACACCGGGTTACTACTATCCCTCGACCGATGATGCGGATCTCATCGAGTTCTATTACGATGTTGCCGCAAGCACGGAACTCCCTGTTTTCATTTACAACATCCCTTCAACTGTCAAAACAGCGATTAAACCGTATGTCGTTGCCCAACTCGCGGAGACGTGTGAGAACATCGTTGGAATTAAGGACAGTTCTGGCGATTGGACGAACTGCCTCAACCTCTTAGATAGGCTCGGAGACCGTCCGGATTTCTCCATCATGCTCGGCTCGCATACTGCGTTGGGGGCAGCCTTACTGTTCGGGGCAGACGGCGGTGTCGTCTCGATTTCAAACGTCGCTCCGAAAGAATCTGTCGCACTCTATAATGCCGCAAAGGCACGCGACATCGATGAAACCCACCGGTTACAGAAGTTGTTACTTCGACTCAGCAAAATGTATACGTATGGACAGGGCGTTAGCGGTATGAAAGCGTGTCTGGAGATTTTGGGAGTCTGTAAGGCATATACAACCGGACCCTTGCTGCCTATTAGCGACTTTGCGAAGGACGAACTCCGACAATTATTATCGGAAGCAGGGATTGTGAAATAAACGCGTTTTTCAGAACCGCAAGGTAAAATTAAACCCTATCCCGAAGCGCGTAGTCCGTAACGTAGTGGAGGTGTTTTTGCTTGGGTGTTTCCTTTAGATATACGGCGTGATGCGTTAAATCCCGAACCCACTTGACCGAACCGCAAGGTAAAATTAAAATATGATTGAGATACAGCCGACTCGCAAACCTATTGATGCCACCATAGAGGTCCCCGGTTCTAAAAGTTATACCAACCGGGCATTATTAGTTGCTGCGTTGGCGCGCGGGACTTCGACCGTGACAGGTGCCCTCTTTAGCGATGATACGCGCTACATGTGTAACGCGCTGCAAAAACTCGGTGTCGAGATTCACGCGGATGAGAAGCAGGCGAGGTTTGACATACATGGAAATGGTGGGGACATTCCGGTTTCGAATGCCGAACTCTATATCGGGAACTCAGGGACCACCTCACGTTCGCTGACTGCCTATGTCTCGTTAGGTCGCGGGAAATTCGTCATTGATGGTGATGCACCGATGCGACACGGGCGTCCGATTGCCGATTTACTGGATGCCCTGACGCAAATTGGGGTTTCGGCACGCTCGCAATTTGGCAATGGACATCTCCCAGTCATTATTGAGGCAAACGGATTGGAGGGTGGAAAGACCCAACTCGATGTCTCTAAGAGCAGTCAATTCTTGACGGCGTTGCTACTCATCGCACCTTATGCTAAAAATGACGTAGAGATTCAAGTCGTCGGCGAACGCGAGATGCCCTATATTGACATTACACTCGCAGTCATGGAGGCGTTTGGTGTCCAAGTTGTCAGCGAAGGCTATAGGTATTTTCGGATTGAAGAGGGACAGCGGTATCAGCCACGTATCTATCACGTTGAGCCAGATGCCTCCAACGCCTCCTATTTCTTCGCGGCGGCTGCACTTACAGGCGGACGGGTCACCGTCCAACATCTGTCTTTAGACTCCATGCAAGGCGATGTTCAGTTTGTCCGTATTTTGGAAGAGATGGGGTGTCAGGTCACTGTTTCCGACAATGGAATTACCCTTACAGGTCCACGCCAATTGAAGGGTGTCGATGCGAATATGCGGGCAATTTCGGATACGTCTCTAACCCTCGCCGCAATTGCGCCGTTCGCGGATAGTAAAGTAACCCTCCGAAACATAGAACATACCCGCTGGCAAGAAACCGATCGGATTCATGCGATGGTGACCGAGTTACGGAAATTAGGCGTGCCTGTGATTGAGCATCAAGATGGACTCGAAATTTCGCCTTCACCTGTTACCCCTGCAGCGATTGATACGTATGAAGACCACCGCATGGCAATGGCGTTTGCGCTTGTCGGTTTAAAGGCAAACGGGATTCAAATTAACGACCCAGAGTGTGTCAGCAAGACGTTTCCTAATTATTTTGAGGTGCTGCAGGAGTTGTATTCTTAATGGGTATCTCTTCATGGTGCCCTTAAATTATCACATTTTTGGCGGGATGGCATCGGGCGTGGGTGCGATGGACATCTTGTAGATAATGGTCGCAGCGGATTTGAAAATTCATACCTTGACGCATGGACTATAGCGGATTTTGTCAATCTTCTGTCTTTTCTTCTATACGCATGTCCGTTTGCTTAATCGAACCGAAGTCTCTCCCGGAATTCACCCAGAAGTGCCATCCCGCCACCGTAAAACAGCACTGCCGACGGAATCAGCACCCAGATAGAAAACGACCCCTTCAACTGCACTAAACCAACGCCCATCAGCGCAGAAAGAACAATTGCTTTCAAAAGCGTGCGGAAGACAAGATGGGTTTCCCGCAATTTGATGATGTGCCTTGAAATATAACCGATTCCAAAAATCAGTAGGTATCCCTCACTGATAACCATGGCGATTGCGGCACCCGTATGGCTGAAACGCGGGATGAGGTATAAATTCAAACAGATATTCAGGAGTGCCGTTGTCCCCATCAGGCCTGAGAAAGCGCGGCGTTTGTCTGTCGCCCGTAAGACTGCCAACACTGCTGTCGTTATGAAAATGAGTCCACCTGCCCAACTGAGCCATTGGAGCGCTGCTGATATTTTGACGACTTCATTCGGTGTGTAGGTCGGAAATAACACCGCCGTAATTTCGGGAGATAACGTTGACAGTCCGACCGCCAATGGAAATCCGCTCAGCACCATCCACCGCATACCCAACGAATATGCCCCCGGAAATCTCCCTTTTTCACGTTCCCAAGCGCGGGAGAGAACAGGGAACATCGCACCCATCATGAACGCACCCGGCAGAATCGTGAAAGCGTTAACAATGGTATACGCCAAACCGTACCATGTGTTGGCATCCACCCCTTCTACACTTAATTTTGACAGCATAATCGCATCAACGCGAAAATAGAGGAGATTGAAGAGGTTCCCGATTGCAAAGGGGAGAGCCTGCTGCATCAGCACTTTCACGATCTCTCGACTCGGTTGGAAACGGAGTTGCGTGAAGCGAAATCGGGTGAATCCGACGCTCAATATCAGGTTAATACAACTCGCTGCGAGCATCACTTGACAGACCGGGACGAGTCCATAGCCGCGTAGAATCGCACCACCACCGATAATCAGAAACGCACCCCGTTCGGCTATTACAGTGAAAGCCTCATATTTCATCTCCTCGTGGGCGCGAAAGACGCAGCGATACAATTGTGCCAAGGAATTGACAATCTCTGCCAATCCCAGGAAAACTATCATCTTTACGATTATCGGGGGATAGAGATATATCCCGCTGACAATCATAATGCTGTATGCGACAATTGAGAGAATGATGCGAACGATGAGGGCATTGCCGAGGTAGTGTCGGGTCTGTGGCAGGTGCAACGTCATCTCTCGGATGAGTGGATTTTGGAGTCCCAATTCCGTCAGAATCGCAATAAGGTTCGTGAGGGCAATCGCAACAAAATAGCCACCGAGTTCACTTTCAGTGAAATAACGCGGCATGAGCCAGATCGTTATCACAAGTGAACCGAGGCGACCGATAAGATGGGCACTAAAAAGAGAGGACGTGTTTTTAAAGATACGGTTCATCTAACTGTGGCACTTCACCTGATACTATTTCTCATTGAAAGCTCTTCAATAGGATTTTAAAGAAAAACCGAATTGTAGCATAAACTTTTAGTTCGTGCAATCTTGTTCCCGTTCCGATTGTAAGGGATTTACATACGATATTACTGCTCAGTATAATCCGACTCTAACGTAGTTCGGCACTAAGGTCCAATAACTATCGCTCTCTCCGTGCTGCAGCCGTTGTGCCCCAAGGTGTGCAATCGTTGCTCCCCGTGGAACGTTGAAAATGGGATGGGCGAAGTTTGCGCGCGCACCGAGTCTTTCTCGGACAGCATCTCCGTATGTCAGGAGTCCGTCTCCTACGAAATTGAGAGTGCCATTTGCGGGGACATCCGTATTGAGTCGATCAAGGAACGCATCAATGGATAAACAGAGGTCTTCGCTAAGGCGTTTCCATTCGGTCCCCCCGTGGAAAACAGTGCCATAAATTTCGCTCCGTCGAGCGTCGAGAAGTGGGCAGATAACCCCGTTTGTCAAGCGGAGGTTATACGCTATCGCCTCCAAGGTCGAGATGCCAACAATCGGTGTGTCGAGCGCATAACAGACGGATTTGACCGTGGCGACACCGATACGGATGCCGGTGAACGATCCGGGTCCAATACCGACAGCGCATCCGTCCAAAGCCTCTACCGTGATATCCCCCCATTTCAAGACGCTATCAATTGCGGGCATGAGTCTCGAGGAGTGTGCTTGGACGATATTGAGCGTATGCTCCGCGACTAAATTATCGCCATCAATTAAGGCGATGCTCCCGATAGGGGTAGAGGTGTCAATACCTAAAATCTTCATCCAAATTCAACCAGTAATTGTGAGCCAGACTCTTCGTCTTGTTCACGTTCTCATAGAAGTCCCGAAGGGTTTCAAAACCCTCCGGGACTCACCCAATAATTCGTATTCAAATGACTATTCCGTCTTCAGCCATGCCCAGGTCGTCGCGAGTTTACCGTGCGCTTCCACATCAAGTGTGTCGGGTAACAATTTTTTGATCTCTGCGTCACTGAGGACGGAGGCGTAGATTCGTGAATCCTCGATATGAGCGTCGAGATCGCCAGGACCTCCACCTAAACCCCCATGACGTTTCCCCCAAATTGCCTCTGCATCCTTGTTATCAAAGGTCACGAATTGACCAAATGTATAATCACCAATTTTGTCCCCGTTCCGGTATATCTGCACACGCGCCGTGCCACCATCATCTGTGTACGAGATCGCCATCATAATTAGTTCACCCGTTTTCTTTTCCTCGAATCCGGGTTTCGGGTCTTGGGTGCGGTGAAACCAGCCACTGCCTGCCATCCAGCGATGATGCTGGCGTTCCCCAAATACAATCGCGTCGAATGTGGAGTCGGAGAGACGGTCGATAGTTAATATTGAGCCTTTCTGGACATCAAGGTTATCCATGATAGCCCACGACACCAAGGTCTTTTCTCCGATATCCGGACCATCATATCCACTTGCGATTGCCCACTTGCCAAGGTCAACATTCAATTGACCATCCTCGATTACAGCACCCATGAGTTGAATGTTGGCAAAGTTACCCGTAAGATCTTCCAGTTCAACACCTTTCTCAAATGTCCAGTGTCCAACAAGGGTTTCTGCCTTCTCTGACTGGCCCAACGCTGGCAATGATAAGTTGAACAGAAGTAAAACAGCACATACCCAGGTGCAATAGCGTTCCAGGTACTTCATGGTTATCTCCTCCATTGTTGTTAATTTGGGTTGAGATTTTCCAGAAACCGCTGAAATTCAAATGTAGTGTTTGCCATTATAACCCGTATGCGGACCGTCACGGACTTGAAAGCGGAAATCCGCCGCACCGTGCGCATCCGCTAACAGAACGTTCGAACCCAGTATATCACGTCCGTGAAAAAATGTCATGTTTTTTGTGTTGGGTAAACTTAATTCAGACGCGAGAGCAGTTTTTGGAGGTGTTGTATGTTTCGCTCGACCGCCGTGGCGTCCGGGGGTGCGTCCGCGAGTTGGAGATATGTCTCGAAGGCGGCGATACCTTCACCATACGCATGATTTTTATATTGTAAGTAACCGAGCAGCCGATAGTCCGCAGCAGCGTTCGGGAGCAGCCATGTGATGCGTTCAGCCGCTGTAAGTGCTTTGTCGTAGTTCTCAAGGAGCGTGTAGGCGCGCGTCAGATTCCGCAAAATGCGAGCAAGGATCTCTTTATCTGTCGCTTCAGTTAACATACTCGATTCCAGCGGCACCGATTCACCGTGGGTTTCTTGGAGTTTCGCCCGAAGTGCATTTTCGCACATAAAAGACCCGTTTTCAAATACATCGAGCAGGATGTCCAAATGTTCACGTTGGTATCTGACCAGAAAATGCCCTGGAAAATTTACGCCAACGAGGGGTAACCCAGCGCGTCTACCGACTTCGATGTAAACAACGCCTAACGTAATTGGAATCCCTGTCTTTTTATCAAGGACAAAGTTCAGGAAATTGTTGCCCAGCGCGTAGTAGTTGTCCGTATTTCCTGTGAACCCTTTTTCCTGAAAGAGGTATCGATTCAGTTCGGTGATATGCTGCTCAGGTAGCGTTGTCCCTTGGATCCGTTCCCGAACCGTATCCGCCATCTCATCAAGTTGGTGGAGGTAATTCTCAATATTGAGTTCGCGGTACTCGCTTTGCGCAATAAGCAGGGCACCTGTTGCGAGTTCAACCTCGTTACTATCAAGGTTCGCGAAGGAGAAAAATGGATCTGTTTGCGGTTTTTTGGTCATTTTTCCGAAAAAAGCAAATTTTTTTGCATTCCCTGAGAATATATGATATAATTAAAGTAATCTTTATGTGGGGGATTAGCTCAGCTGGGAGAGCGCTTGCATGGCATGCAAGAGGTCACCAGTTCAAGTCTGGTATCCTCCACTTTTTTATTGCACCTACTGTTCTGGCGGCGGTTTAGGTGCTGTATCTGTGTTCTTGCGGGTTTGTGCCTTCTTGATTCGGCGCGGAATACCGTTATCCAACACACCCATCAGTGTTAAATGGAGTTGTGCGCGCGTCGGCAATATCTGAACCAATTCCGCCTCAATTTTCTCAATCTGTTCTTGCATTTCCTTCCGTTTCGCTCGAAATTCGTCTAAGGTCTTCTGAATCTCTATATCTTCTACAAGCGAATCCTTTACGAGTCGATTTAAGGTCTTCAAATCGTTGATTGCCTGAATGTCCTTTTGACGTTTCAGGTCCCACAATTCCTCAAGTTGGGCTTTCTGTGCCTCTGTTACACCGAGATCTCCCAAGGTAGTGCCTTCCTTGTTTTCATCATTGCTATTCTTTTGCGCCCATGCGATAACGCCAAAAAGCGCAACACATATCAGAATCACCAAGATATGCTTCCCATAGGAGATACGTGATTCTTGGTTTCGTCTCCCTTTAGCGTTTGGCATAAGTTTTCACCTCTAACGTTGATATAGAACCCGGTTTAAAAGTCTTAATATCTTATAGTAACATGAAAAGCGGCGGATGTCAAGGAGAAACGGTAAAAGCAGTGGCAGCGTTGAATCCCACGAATGTGAGAAAAATTTCGCTTGACAAAAAATAACGCATCTATTACAATTGTTTTTAACATTACACCTCACACTGTTTGTCCAGTGTGCGGGAGAGCTTTGGAGTGCGAGGGAGGTTTGGATGCTTTACAAAGGGTTACAATTGGATCGGTTTCAGGAGGAAGCGATCGCCGCGATTAATCGGGATACTTCAGTGATTGTCACTGCCCCGACAGGTGCTGGTAAAACTGTCATTGCTGAATATGCCGTTGAAAAGTGTCTGAAGGAGAACCGTCGCGTTATCTACACCGCCCCAATCAAAGCCCTCAGCAATCAAAAATATCGGGATTTTTACGCAGAATATGGGGAAAAAATTGGCATTGTCACAGGCGATGTGGTCCTAAATCCGTATGCGCAAGTCCTGTTGATGACGACCGAGATTTTTCGGAATACGATCTTTGACGATATTGAACGGTTGCGAGATGTCTCTTACGTTATCTTTGACGAAATCCATTATATTAATGACATTGAGCGCGGGACGGTTTGGGAAGAGAGTCTCATCTTCGCACCTCAACATATTAAATTTGTCTGTCTGAGTGCCACGATCCCGAACATTAAGCCTTTCACAGAGTGGATGCAAAGCGTGCGGGATATTGACATTGAGATCGTCGAAGAATTAGAACGTCCAGTTCCTTTGAAACATTACCTCTATTTTAAAGATTACGGCATTGGGAATCCCGCGCACATTACCCCCCTCCGAAAAAGAGCCCAGCACGATACCAAGAAACGAAAAGGTGAGTTATTTGAAAATAGCACGCCTCCGGCATTTCCGCCTGGCTTTGTTGAGACACGTCTTATTCCGCATCTCCGTGAAGAAAAGCAGTTTCCGTGCCTCTATTTCTGTTTTAGTCGTAGAGGATGTGAAGAAAACGCGAAATCATTGGCACTCGGATCGCAGTTACAGTTGCTGAATAAAAAACAGACCGCCCTGATTTTAAAGCAGTTTGATGAACTCTGTCTCCAATTCGACATCGTCGAGGAAAAGAAAATCGCGGAGTTCCGTAAATTAGTGCGTTGTGGTATCGCCTATCATCACGCTGGTATGTTACCGACGCTGAAAGAGGTCGTTGAGCGGTTATTTACCTCCGGCTTGATTCAACTCCTCTTTACCACAGAAACGTTCGCTGTTGGTATTAATATGCCAGCCTGCTCGGTGGTTTTTGACAGCCTCAGAAAATTTGATGGACTCGGATTTCGACACCTCAAGGCGCGGGAATATCATCAGATGTCAGGGCGCGCAGGCAGGCGTGGTATAGATACCATCGGTTATGTTTATGCGCAAATTATGCCCGAATACGCGGATTTTAATGAAATCCGAGGGGTTGTTTCTGATAAAATCGAATCCATAGAGAGTCAATTCAATCTTTCCTATTCCAGTATTCTCAACCTTTATGAGAAATATGGTGATGACATTTACGATGTTTACACGATGAGCTTGAGTAACCATCAAAACCGGGTGCGGGTCGTTAAACTCAACGAACAGATTGAAGATAAGACGGAAAAACTTCAGACGCTCACCAAACCCGAATGTATTCACGACGGTATTGATGGGAGTGTCCAAATTGAAAAACATTATCGCCAGAAGCGAAAGAGTGAAGACAAGATTAAGGGTTTATATGCAGAGATGTCGCAAGTCAAATCGCAGCTGCGAAGAAAAAAGCGGAGGAAGGAACGCACGAGACGGCTGGATACCATCCACAAAGAAATTAAACATGTTCGAGCAAATCGCGAGGAGAGTCTTTGTACCGGATGTCAGCAGTTGGACACGTGTGGTGGAAGATATAGGGCAATTCGCCAGGCAGAGACGCAGCTTCAGAAACTCAAAAAGCGGACAACATCCATTAAGAACCATCCACAACAGCAGATAGCTGCCCGTTTGCAAGTGCTTGAAGAACTCGGATACATTGAAGCACAGACCCTTCTGCCGCGTGGAAGCACCGCTACGCGTATTTACGGATATGAACTCCAATTAACCCAATTACTATTTAGCGGACTTTTTGAGCAGCTGACAGAGGACGAAATTAACTGTCTCATGGTAGCGATTATCACCGAACCCCGTAAAGATGGATACTTTAAGCCCCTCAAAGACGAGCGGTTGTTAGAGGCACTTTATACAGTCAATGCCGAAATCTCGTTCATACAACATTTAGAGGTCAAGCATGAGGTAACAGAAATTACACCGCTGTTAGAACTCCGGCTTTGCACTGCTATGCTTGCTTGGAGCCGAGGCTGTGACTTTGACAAACTTGAAAAATATGCCGATTTAGATGCCGGCGACTTTGTCAGAACCTTCCGACTCGTCGTCGATCAGCTCCGTCAAATCCGTCGTGCTATGAGTGGTCATACCGCTCTCGTTGAGAAACTCAACCGATGTATCGGTAGGATTAACAGAGATGTTGTGGATGCGGAACGGCAATTGCGAATTGGGCAGGAAAACCTTGACGAAACAAATGTTGAGGTTTTCGACCAGCGGAGGCTTGTTGCCGTTGACGATCCTGATGAATTTGAATCAGAAAATGAAACAACAATTTCTTCTTAGTATGTTTCGTTTTCAATTGGTCCGACTTACTCAATCCCTCAATAGGTGCGATTTCTAACCGAACCTATTTGAAAAGCAATTGTAATGTGAAACAGATTGTATTAGAATAAGATGATAATGTGTATAGATGCTGGCTATTAAGAGGTGCTACGCGCGGTGCCCGAAGATACCGGTACCTTGATAAAGATTAAAGGAGAATAACATGGCAAATCAAGATTTTGGCTTGGCTGGATCACTCAAAATACGCCCAGCTGCAGAAGGGGATGCGACACATTTACACACATTTTGTTTCCCTGAAAAGACCAGCACACAGGTTGCCGAAGAACTCAAAGCCGATTTGGAATCTGAGGGTCAGACCCATAGACTCGTTGCGGAATCAAGTGGATACCCGATCGGACAGATTACCGTGACCAAGGATTCCGGTGATCCTGAGGTAGCGCAAGTCGGAAATCTCGCTGTATCTGGTCCCTTTCGACAGTTAGGCGTGGCAGACCATCTCATGGCAGCCGCCGAGGTTGCCGCAGCAGAAAATGGTGCGAAAACCCTTGAAATTGAACTGACAGCCACGGAGACGAACGTCATCCAGAGATATAAGGATTGGGGATTCGTTGAAAAGCCGCTTGTCATTCTGCAGAAGATGCTTGATGCAGAAGAACAAGAAGAGGAAGTCGTAGAAGAAACGGTCGAAACGGTCGAAGACGAAAATCCAGTTACTGAATCCGGTGGCGAGCAACAGGAACTTCTTAATGCCTAAGGGTGTGCCTCAACCAACGAACCCACTGCCCTCGCTGGCGAGATTTTTAGGAGAAACCGACTATGAAAAAGATCTGGATTGCCTTCGCGCTCACACTTTTTGCAATTGGGTGCGGCACACAGAACGAGAACCTCGCGAAGGGGAAAGAACTGATTAAATCGGATAAACGCCGCAAAGAGGAACGCGCTGTCCGAGAATTTAAACTTGCGCTCCAGCAACAGATTGATAATGCTGAAGCACACTATCTGCTTGGATACTACAATTCACAGGAATTTTACGAGCCGAATACCACGGATTGGCAGGAAGCCTCGATCACGGCGCGCGGCGAACAGATGTTCCTCGCGTATCAAGCCGAGCAGCGGAAGTACCTCGAAAGACTCGTTTTTGAAACACTCCGTGATGATGATTTGGATATCCAAAATGCTGCACTTGATGCGCTGAAACGGATCTATAAGCAAGGCGACAGGAAGCGACTTCTCAGTCAACTCCAAAAGGCGATTAAATCGAGTGATAATCGCGATAGACATAATGCGCATTGGATCCTTGGGCATCTCGGTGCGGAGGATCCGGGGACGATTGTCCCTATTTTGGTAAAACTTTTGGATCATCGAAGAATGGAAACTCGTTTGAATGCCGTCAAGGCACTTGGAGAGGTTGGAAGTGAACAAGCGATTCCAGCACTCGCTGCTTTAATTGAATCCGGCTCTGCGAAATGGAAGCGCGATCGGGAGGAACCTGAAGTGCGCCAACTTGCCGTGGAAGCACTTGGCAAAATCGGGGGTGCTGCTGTGCCGGAGTTAGTCAAAATTGTGGAAAATAAAGGGTCATCGCTACGTGTTGACGCGATTCGAGCGTTGGCAATCCTCGGGGACGAAAAAGTTGTGGAACCCCTCTTAGAGGCTTTAAAGGAACAGAGCAGCCGCGATGTTGTTATCCCTCTCAACTGAATAAGGAATAATTAGGAAATGCGAAAAAAAATAACACAGTTTAACCAACCGCACCACTTGGTGTTTATCGTGTCCCTCCTTTTCGTTCTGATGTTCGGACTCGGATGTGATAACCAACATTACGATGAACGCCTCAAAATGCAGGTGCAGCAGTTAGACAGCGACCTGAAAGACCGTTGGTCCACCAGTGGTGTCGTCATTTTGGATACAACACCCAATGGACCTGCAGATAGAGCACAGTTGGAGACCGGTGAACTCATCTCTTATGTCATCGCAGAATATCCTGTTCGAGATGTCGGAGACTTTAACAATGCAATAAAACAGGCACTTGATGAGGATAATAACTTCATTCTTCATCTAAAAGATAAACCGCCACTACGTATTGCGCTCCGCAGACAGGGCGATAAGGTGGGACTCAGTGTTGAAGGCAATGGGACTGTGCGTGTCAAGGACATTCAACCCGGCACCCCAGCAGCAAATACCGATATTCAGGTAGGTGATCTCGTAGAGAAGATTGTCGATGAACGCAAAATTTACAGTCTTGCTGATTACAAGAAGACACTCGAAAAATTTTCCAAAAAACAGTTTACTTTCCGAACAACTGAACTCATAGGGGTGAAGATTGCCGCTGTGGATGCGCTCGGGGACTTAGGCGATGTCCGTGCGATTGAGCCACTCGTGGACCTCTTCAAAAATAGCACAGAGTTCTCGCTCCGGAAAGAAGCAATTAATAGTCTTCAACGCCTCGTTGAACTGAGTGTCCTCAACGATCTGTTTCAGGAGTTTCAAAGCGCGGACATCAACCAACTGCCAGCCGATAGTCTGCAGGCACAACAGTTAGAATCTGCTGCGATCCTTGGGCTACTCACTGTGGATAGAAACGAGAATACCGCTACACTTAAGGCGCCCTTCGGGACGCAATTCAGACACAGATCCGCAGCACTTTATCAAAAAATTAACGAAGGGCAACTCGCTACACTCGCTCAAGAATACATCCAAATTGAAATGGAACCGGAACAAGAAATTCGACGCGCGTGTCTTGCTATGATCGGAATTCTCAAACCGGTTTCTGCTATTGATGCCCTCGTTGCGGTTCTTGAAAATCCTGCAGAAATTCCCGGCATCCGCTTCCAAGCCGGATTAGCACTCAGTCAGATTGGTGAACCCGCTGTTGATACGCTTATTACTGCGTTTGAAAAGGGGGATACCAGCACGAAGGATATTGCCGCTTCTGCGCTCGGGAGCATTGGTGGCTCTAAAGCGCGGGATCGATTGATTAACGCCTTAGAAGACAGCACCGAATCCGCGATTCAACTCACCCTTGTGGACGCAATTGCCAAAATCGGGGATGTGCCTTCCATCCGAGCCTTGGAACGCCAACTCCAACAGTATCAACAGGACGATGAAAGTGGGGTGCGCATCTTTCTGGATGAAGTCTTCAGAAGTCTGGAAGAGGAATCGATGTAATTTTAGGTGTTTCTTTCGCGCGAAAGCCCATACATAAAAAACTGCTAATGAAGATTGGTCTCATTTCAGACTTGCACACGGACGTTACGCCTTGGAACAAGTTACTTGTGCCACATCTCATTGATGCTGTTAAGGCAGCAGCACTTGACGTTTTAGTGATTGCTGGAGATATCGCACGACATTTGGTTCAACTTTCTGAAACGCTGAATGCCTTTCACCTTGCGGATTTGGCATGTGAGATAGTGTTTGTCCCTGGTAACCATGACATTTGGGCGATTGAGACCGCTAACGTTACGAGTGAACAGAAATGTAGGATTATTTCAGAACTTTGTTCCGCGTGTGGGATTCATCCATTGATGGACGCGCCTTTCGTCCACGAAAAAGTCGGTTTCTGTGGGACTATGGGTTGGTACGATTATAGTTTCGCACCGGATGGGTACGATTTTTCCGACGCTCAATATGCCGAAAAAGAGTTGATGGGAGCCGTCTGGAACGATAAGCGGTATGCCAAATGGAACGATACCGATCCAAGGGTCGCCCGAGGCTTTGAAGCAGCTCTTGAGACCCAGATTGCCGCTATTCGGAAGGATGTATCGCGCATCGTTGTGGTCACGCACCATATTCCGTTTCGGAGGTGTATTCGATACCGGGGTGAGTTGCCGTGGGATTACTTTCGGGCGTTCATGGGCAGCAAAGGTCTTGGGGCTCAGTGCTTGCAGGAACCGCTTGTCACACATGCACTCTTCGGACACACGCATCAGGCACTTGATATGCAAATCGACAGTGTGCGGGCTATATGTGCCCCCGTCGGTTACCTGCATGAAAAACCTACAATAGCATTGCAGGCGTATGCAGCGCAATGTTTGGTTTGTTTTGAAATTTAATGAATGTGAAATATAGAAAGGAAACCACTATGGAGATAACGTTAACTAACAGTAACGATGCTGGAGCACTCGATTTTCCGTGGGGCGCGATTAAGTGGCTCTGTAACGATCAAATTGATCCAGAAGCTGAGATGACATTCGGGGTCGTCTATATTAATGCGGGTGAAGGCAATCCTACCCACTACCATCCGAACTGTGAGGAACTTATCTATGTTCTCTCAGGCGAATGCGATCACAAATTAGGGGATGAGGTGATTCCGCTCAGACCCGGAATGATGCTGCGTATTCCGCGTAATGTGAAACACAATGCTGTCAACACCGGGTGGCAACCCGTAACGATGATTATCTGTTATTCGGATGCCGATCGGCAAACCGTCTTTGAAGAGTAGAAGCGACTCTTCTGTAGGAGGGATTTGTAATCCCGACCCTATTGTAAAAGATGTCCAAAGCGCGTAGCTCGTAATGAAATGGAGAGCGGATTCGGGAAAAGAACGTCAAAACTCCAACCCTCTCCATTTAACCGCAAGGTATAATTAAAAAACCGCAAGGTATAATTAAAATAAAAAATGTCTAAAGAATCTCACTGCAGTGTTAAAATCTGCGGCATCACTTCTATCCATGATGCTCGACTTGCTGCCGATGCAGGTGCGGATTACATCGGGGTGTTGGTGGATGTTGCCGTATCCGAACGAACACGTTCGGCGACGCAAGCCGCTGAAATTGCCAGCGAAAGCCCTCTTCCTACCGTAATTCTACTCTATAACCGCTCAACATCCGACATCCAAGAAATAGTTGCACAAGTTCAACCGTTCGCCGTTCAGCTCCTCGGACAGGAGTCTCCCCAACAGGTTGAGGAACTAAAACGCGAAGGCGCGTGTGAATTCTGGAAGTCGGTCTATTTGCCAGCGGGAAGCCCCAAAAATGTGGATGTTCCCGCTGTTCGGCAAGAGATGCAAGCGTACCGGAATGCAGGCGCGGATTTTCTACTGTTTGACAGTGTTGATATGAGTCTTGAGAAACCGAGATACGGCGGCACCGGGAAAACCTGTGATTGGAATGTCGCTGCTGATCTCATTGTGGAGAGTCCACTACCGGTTTTCTTTGCAGGTGGGATTCGTCCGGAGAACGTCAAAGCTGCTATTGAGACAATCCGACCTCACGGCATCGACCTCTGTTCTGGGGTCGAAGCCTCAAAAGGCATCAAGGATCCACACAAACTCGAACAACTCATGAAACAAATTAAGCAAGCGAATTAAAAGTAGTAGGCACGTTCCGCGTGCCGTGTAACTCTAAGTTCTAAGGCCCAACATTTATAAATGTTAGATCCCTACCCGCTAAAATCAAGGAGATTTTTATGAAAGGTCGTCTTGTCCATCACCCGCAGATATCCAACAATATCTTTCAGCACATCGCTATCGTGGTATTAATTTGTATAATATCTATTGCCAATTTTTCCACTGCCTTCGCCGATGGTCATGAAATGGAAGGCGAAACGGCAGAAGAAACACCTATGGAAGAAAAACCGAAGGTAACAGGCTGGTTCCAAATTGATGTCGATAGCTTAGGCACCTATTTTTTAGTTGGGGCGAGCCATCCGCTCAGCGGTGGTATTTCCTTTGATTCTAATATCTATGTTAACGATCATTTGGGCGAGTTTGATATGGGTATTTCATTCCCTGTTATCGCGAATGACAGCATGGCACTGCTGCTGACCCCCATGCTCGGCGTTGGGTTTGATTATACGACGGCAGATGGTCCCTATGCCTTATACCCGCAAATCTTTGCGATCCTACCTGCCGGTAAAATTTTCGGGTTCCACTGGACAATCAGCACGGTCAAGACCCTATTTGATAGCGAAAGCCTGAATGAAGTCTACAATCGGACGTACCTGACTTATGCTCTTAACGACACTGTCGCGGTGGGTCCGCAGTTTGAATCCGTGCTGGGTCTTGGCGAGGGTGGCGGACTGTGGGCGCTCAATTTCGGTGGACGTGTGAACATCGGTTATGGCGAGAATAATACACTCGGCATATACGTTGGGTATGAGACGAAAAAAGGGGAAGGCGAAACCGGACTTACCGGTAGAATGAATTTTACGCGTAGATGGTAGATATACCTTTCTGTATCACCTCGTAAACGCTTCAAGTTAGGCAGTCCGTGCGGGCTGCCTTCTTAAAATCCGCGCAATTTGTATAATCTGCGATTTGCGGTGTCCTCGCGCAAATGCGACGTACATTACAGACAATTAACATCTACAACCTAATTCCGTTCTATTCTAACAGATACACATGAATTGTCCTGTCTTTCGCACGTGAAAAGGCAGGCAATGTCTTTACGATATGTCCCCGTTGGCGAATCCAAGTGCGCACTCTCGCATCAGCGTCAAAGACGTTAAAACTCGCTACATCCACAAGAAACCATAAGCGTTGCCTTCCCGAAGTTTCCCATTCTCTTTCAAATGCTTCCGAATCTTCTAATAACCCACCGATGTAGATAGGTGTTAATTCTGGAAGATAATGCCTACCCATCTCAGGTTCTGAAAGCACAACTTTATCGGTCGGTTTCTTCTCCGATTCTACGACTTCAAATGCCTCCCGCCATTTCGGTCTCCCACCATTTTCTATCTTAAAATAGAGATAGTCTTGCGACAGAAGTGTCACCAGAAGTACGCACGGCACAAGTATGCCAAGCACATTTCCTGATTTCATCTCTATTGCTTCCGTGACCTGTTCGCACGCAACACCTGCAAGGATAAAGTAGGCAGGTATCGTCCAAAATAGGTAATAACCGGCGACGTTTTGGAGCTGCGATGCGATCAGAAAAAGAATTAACGGGATACCCGCATAACAGAGTAAAAAAAGCGTGGCTCTGTTGAATCGGGTTGCGATGAGGGCAAAAAAGGCGGTAACAGCGACTGGAATACTCACGCCTTGGACGAGCGTTAGCACGATATAGAGTGGACTCCGCTGCCAGACATTGCGTCCCCATCCAGAGAAGAGATAACCTCGCACTTGTGGTAGTATGAGTGCCAACACCGGCACAGCGAACGGGAGAAAGAAAATGAGGAGATTCAACCATCGCTTTTTGTTGGCGTTTTCTAATAGACAGATCACAGCGTATGCCGCTAAAGCCGGAACGATCACAACGGCAAGCGTATGCGAAAGAATTAAACAGAGACAGGATACGAGCGCGCCTATGGTTAGAAGTGTTGAATCGCGTTCAAGGGAGACATAGAATAACCACGCCGTCAGGACACCAAAGAAAAAGGTAAAGACCGGATAACGCGCATTTTGTGCCCAAAACAGGTGCCAACTTGAGCATGCGACAAAGGCACTGCTCAGGAGTCCGATCCGCCAATTGAAAAGGGCTCGTCCGAACCCAAAAACCATGGGAATCGAGGCGATCCCGACCAGGCACGGAATTAAGCGGCTTCCCCACTCACGACTGCCAGCAATTGAGATTGAGAGTTTCACCGCAAAATAGGGGATCGGGTTTGGGATAACTCGCCAGCTGTCGACTGAAAGGTTTTGTGCGTCTCGAACCGTGAAAACCTCATCAATCCAGAAACTCCACTGCCCAAGGTTCAAAAATCGGAGTGCTGTCCCGAACAGTACAACAACGCTCAAAAACATAATATGCATCTTTTTTGGGCAATGTTTTGTTGAAAATTTCAGCATTTTTTTAAGAGTTGTCAGTTATCAGTCGCCAGTTATCAGTTTTAAAAGTTTACCTCACAGCGAGTGTTATTCATTATCCATTATCGGTTAAATGCTTGTGGTGTTTACATTACTGACAACTGAAAATGAGTGCAGCGAATGCACTGACAACCGATAACTATTAATTGGCACGCGTTTTGCTTTAAGCGAAAACAGGTGCACAATACGCACTGGTGAAAGCCTGCTCCCATTTTATTGAAAAGTGTTGAAAAAGACAGGCAAAATCACTATATCACAAATTTATGCTGAAGTCAAGCGGTCTCTTTCTCTATGAAAACCGCAGACTGACAGTATCGCACCGTGAAAGTACGTTGCTCAAATTTTAATATAACCTTGTAGACGCGTTGCAAAACGCGTATAAAGGAGATTTTGATGAAAACGCATACGTTTTGGTTGGTTCGTTTGTTGGTAATGGTTTGTATTTTCGCAGTTGGTAGTATCCCAATGGCTTATGCAGACGCGCATGAAGCCGGTGAAGAGATGGCAGAAGAAGAAGCATCAGAGGTTTCTGGGTGGTTCCGGACGGATACAGATAGTTTAGGGACACAGATCTGGGTGGGTGCCAGCCATTCCCCAAGTTTCCTCGGCGGTCTTTCTCTGGATACCGATATTTACGTCGTTGGCACATTCGGTGAGTTAGACCTCGGACTCGGCATTCCAGTCGTCGATAGTGATGACCTGTCCCTTAGTTTTCTCCCTATGGTGGGTATTGGGTTTGATTACGCCGCCGCGGACGGTCCTTCTTCCTTGATTGCCCCGCAGTTGTTTACATATCTCACCGCGGGTTCCATCTATTTTGAATCATGGATACAAGGGTTCTTGAATTCCATGTTTGATTATGGTGACGATTCCTTTTACACACGCAATTTTGTCCTCTATTCGCTGAATGATACCGTTGCTATCGGTCCACAAGTGGAAGTAACCTTTGATTTGACCGCAGGCGAAATCAGTAGTATAGCACCGGGTCTCCGCGCCAATGTCGGCTATGGCGAAAATAACACACTCGGCGTTTTTGTCGGATTTGAGACCCAAAAAGGTGAAGATGAAACAGGGATCACCGGCAGAATGACTTTCGTCCGTTCCTGGTAAGGATGGAAACTATCGGTTGTTAGTTATCAGTTATTTTAGTACCAAGCAGGTGTTTGATGTATCAGTCTCCCTTCACTGACTGCTGACAACTGATAACTGACTGCTGCTCTACAAGGAGATATTTCAAATGAAAAGTAAGGTTATCATAACAGTTTTGGTACTCACCTGTTTGCTGAGCCTGAACGTTTTCGCCTTGAACGGATCCATCGAAGGTGAGAAGGTTTCTGACGCGAAGTATATGGCAGACACATTGTGGGTGCTTGTTGCTGCATTTCTGGTTTTCTTTATGCAGGCAGGCTTCGCTATGGTGGAGTCTGGCTTCACCCGTGCCAAGAACGCTGTCAACATTCTGATGAAAAACTTGCTGGACTTCTCGATGGGTTCGATTGCTTATTGGGCGATCGGGTTTGCCATTATGTTTGGCACAGGTAGCGCATTCATGGGATTGAGTGGTTGGTTTGTCCCTGCTGATTCTACAGCGTTTGCTTCATTAGAGTGGAGCTCCGTCCCGACACACGCCGCTTGGCTCTTCCAGTTGGTGTTCGCCGCAACCGCCGCAACTATCGTTTCTGGGGCAATGGCGGAACGGACACAGTTCAAAAGCTACCTGATTTACAGCGTCTTCATCACAGGTATCATCTACCCCGTTGTTGGACACTGGATTTGGGGCGGGGGTTGGCTATCAGACTTCGGTATGTCAGATTTTGCAGGATCTACAGTTGTTCACTCAACCGGTGGCTGGCTCGCACTGACAGGTGCCGTCGTCTTGGGTCCCCGTGCGGGTAAATACGATAGCGATGGAAATCCACGACCGATTGCTGGGCACAACCTCCCGCTCGCTGCACTCGGGGTCTTTATCTTGTGGCTCGGTTGGTTCGGATTTAATCCCGGTAGTCAGATGGGTGCGGATGCAGCCGAAATTTCAAGTATTGCCGTAACAACGAACCTCGCAGCCGCCGCAGGCGCAATTACTGCGATGATTACTGCATGGATTTTCCTTGGCAAACCCGATGCTGGTATGTCACTCAACGGCGCACTCGCTGGATTGGTAGCAATTACTGCAGGTTGCGCATCTGTGAGTCCTGTCTCCGCAGCGATTATCGGTGCACTCGGTGGTATTGTGGTGGTTTTGAGTGTTCTGTTGTTCGAAAAACTTCGTATTGATGATCCGGTCGGTGCCATCTCTGTCCACGGAACGTGTGGCGCATTAGGCACAATTCTTCTCGGATTTTTCGACAGTTCAAACGGGGTTTTCTTCGGTGGAGGCTTTGGACTCCTCTGGGCACAAATCGTCGGCGTCGTTGCCGTGCTTGTATGGTGTCTCGTTACTGGCTTTATTCTGTTCTCCGGAATCAAGGCTGTTACAGGGTTAAGGGTTAGTGAAGAGGAAGAACAAACAGGACTCGACTATGAAGAACATGGCGCGAGTGCTTATCCTGATTTTAATGTTTCCTCAATGCGTTAGATATATTTCAATGTAGTCTTCGCTCCAAATAGGACGGAGACATAAAACCGAATAGGAACGTCCACACGAAGTTTCACTTATATCCCTGAGTTTACTTCACATGCTGTGGACGTTCCACTTTTTTTATTTACCATTCAACCGAAAGGGAAAATTAAAAAACGTTTGATACTATTCTGATATTCTGATAAAATGCTGAAGTAATAGATTCTCAGAATTAAGATCTCTTTCAAGAAATGGTGAGTGGGACACAACTATCTGTCCCTACAAAAATGGAAGAAGTAGACAAAGTTGTCTACTTTAAAGAACAAAAAACAAGCAACATCTGCTTGTGCTGAAAGCAAGCCTTGGCTTGCGAGATTCATCGAATGGAGGATACAGATGCAACAACGATGTGCATCGCAATCTGCAAAGGAGCGATCTGGTTATACACGAATTAGAACGCTAATTGTTATTTTACTGCTATGCGGTCTGCCGAGTTTAGCGATGGCGCAAGAGGCGACTGCTCCTGATTCAGGCGACACCGCTTGGATGCTGACTTCAACTGCCCTTGTACTTTTTATGACGATTCCCGGGCTCGCCCTCTTCTATGGCGGACTCGTGCGGGTCCAAAATGTCCTGTCTGTGCTTATGCAATGTTTCGCATTGACAGGCTTGATTACGATTGTGTGGGTTGTCTGTGGTTACAGTCTCGCCTTTAACACCGCTGGCATGGAGGCAGGGACCTTGACCCTCACTTCTTTTGTCGGCGGACTCGGGACCATGTTTTTACGGGGTATCGGTGTGGACACCGTCTCCGGGACTATCCCCGAAACCGTTTTTATTACCTTCCAGTTGACCTTTGCCATCATCACACCCGCCCTTATTGCGGGAGCATTCGCGGAGCGGATGAAATTCTCGGCAATGTTAATCTTCTCCGTGGTTTGGTCGATTATAGTATACGCCCCCCTCTGCCACATGGCATGGTCAGGCGATGGTTCGTTATTTGGCGATATTATTGGCGCACTTGATTTCGCAGGCGGGACCGTTGTGCATATTAATGCAGGTATCGCAGCTTTAGTTGCTGCCATCTTAGTCGGAAAACGACTCGGTTACCAAACAACAGCGATGCCTCCACACAGTTTGACGCTCACCGTCGTTGGGGCTTCCATGCTCTGGGTAGGCTGGTTCGGCTTCAATGCTGGCAGTGCTGTTGCTGCTGATGGTGCCGCTGGTATGGCGATGCTCGTCACTCAGATTTCAACGGCTACCGCTGCTGTTGCGTGGATGTTTGTTGAATGGGCGAAACACGGAAAACCGAGTGCTTTAGGCATTGTAACAGGGGCTGTGGCTGGCTTGGTCGCTATTACCCCCGCCTCGGGTTCTGTCGGACCGATTGGCGCACTTGCTATCGGTATTGTCTCTGGTATTGTCTGCTTCTGGGGTGCAACCAGCCTGAAGGCACAACTCGGTTATGATGATTCTTTGGATGCATTTGGCGTTCATGGTATCGGTGGAATCGTCGGTGCCTTAATGACTGGCATTTTCGTCGCTGAGGGCTTAGGCGGTGTTGGATTAGCGGAAGGTATGACAATAGGAAAACAGGTATGGGCGCAGCTACTCAGTATCATTGTTACTGTTGTTTGGAGTGGCGTGCTTTCATTTATTATCCTCAAAATTGTAGATGCCACAATCGGCTTACGCGTAGAAGAGGATGACGAACGGATGGGGCTCGACCTGTCGCAACACAACGAACGTGGATACAACCTCTCGTAGAGGCATCTGCTTTCTGATTTTGTGTGGTTAATGTAAGGGCGGACCCTTGTGTCCGCCCTTTCGCGCGCAGCCTGCGAGTCGATATTACAAATTCTACCCAATTATTTGTGCGCCTATCTCTTCATCAGACATTTTGTCTTTTTCGACAAGGACCGCCTGACCTGCTCCGATATTCGCATAAACCTCAGTGATCCATCCCGTATCAAATACGTCCCCGGTGTTATGGATAGCCAGCGGTCGCGGTGCGACAAGTGCTCCAGCTGTCCGAAGATCGCCTGCTTGACGGATGCTCGGTATCGGTAAGGTTTCCAAGAACGCAATATCGCTGTTGAGGGCGTATGCTGCCGCATCCACAACAACGTTTTTGGCATCCGTAAATGGAGCTGCCAGTAAACACCATAATCCCGCTTCTCCTATCCCGATCAGATTCACCCCTGAAACATCGCTTCTGTTTGTGAAGCAGTGCAGCGCTGTTACAATATCTTGCACGCGTAGGGCTGCGGTTGTTCGGTTATAGGTGGTAAAGTAATTGGCAGTTTCCGATCTCTCATAGTCGCTATGCTCACCCGTCCCAAAAACATCAATGACCAGTACTTTTTGGTCAGCACTGAGTAAATCCGTGATGAGCGAAGAAGGTTCGCCTGTCTCCGAATTGATTAAATTCGCCTTACCCTCTGGATGCACAATCAGCGTTACCGGATCGTGGTCTATTAGAGGTTCTCGGCTAAATAGCAACGCAGGAATCGCGTCCCCCATACCCTTTCTACCGATGACAAGGTGTCTCGCGGATAAACGGGTATGATACGTTGTCGGAAACGCGCCGTCTGGTTCAACAAGCGTTACATCCGTGCTTTTCGGGAGGTGCAACCCGAGCGCGTGTTGTAACGCACTCCCCATTTCTTCGCGAAATGTTTGGAGTTCCGTTTCGTTCGTCGGCTTCACTTTTTCGAGTGCTTCTTGGGATCTGTTCGCCCACACCGGTAGAAACTCGTCCTGTTTCATGGCGTGTGGCGGTAGATCACGTTCCGAGAAAACCAGCAGTGCCTCATCGGGTTCAACTTCAAACGCCACCTCTTTAAACGCCGAAGTGTCCGCTGCTCCCAGAAACCACTTCGCGAACCATGCGTAGACCGCTTCGCGGCTTTCCTTATTGTAGTTATGCTCTGCGTCTACCTGAACCTGATGTACTTTGTCTTCCGCATTGAAGTGCGCATAGATACTTCGGATGGCGGGATACTCAACCGTGGGTGTATTTACCGTCCAGTCGCCTGTCGCGGACACGAGTAGGAGTGGGCGCGGTGCCATCAGCGCGCCGATTTCAATGTTACTCGCATCTAAACGCAGATTCGGGGCGTTTTCACAGATACATCCGCCTTGCATCGTGGCTGAGATCATATTGACGGGTGCCGAGACCTTAATGCGTTCATCGACCGCTGTTAATATAAAGGTTTGCGTGCCACCGCCCGATGCCCCCGTACATCCAATGCGTTCATTATCCACATCTGGTAGACTCTCCAAAAAGTCGATGGAACGGATACTGTTCTGGAGTTGAAGTCCCATCGCGCTGAGTCCCCACAGTCCTTCATGTATCCCGCCGTAATTGTGTTCTATCTGTTTACCGCTGTCGTTGTAGCCGATCATATCGTAGGCAAAAATGACGTAACCCTGTTTGGCGAAATTGATACAACGACCCGGAATTGAACCGCGCTCGATACTCTCAAGCCTACCGCGACTCCAGTGTCCATGGGGACTCACAATTCCGGGGAATGGACCTTGTTTCCCCAGCGGACGGTACAGGTTTCCTGTTGTGAAGAAGCCTGGGAAGGGTTCAAAATAGACCTTTTCGATGGTGTAATCGTCTCGTTCAATTTTCCCGAAGATCTCGGCATTTAGGGGTGTCGATTCGTGCGTCGGAATTAAGCCGTTAGCAACACGAATTTGCTGACGTAAGGTGTCGGCTTTTTCTGTCCATTCCGCTTTCGTATAGCCGGGAAACGTGTAGGGAGTGTTGAGGTCGCGTAGAGTACCACCGCGGGCATCATTGACACGCTGTGAAGCCTCAGCAAAAACGTGGGCGAGTTCGTGATGTTGTTCAGCCATTTTTTATCTCCTCCAAATGCTTTGCAACGATAAACTTCAGGAGTTGGACGAAATGCAGACGCAGCGAAATTTTCAACCGCCACTTGTCTATTGATTATGAATCTGAGGGAGGTTCCTCATCCACCAACTTCGTCTCTATATTATTCAGGCTCTCCGCTATATTTGCCAGGACGTTGATCTCTTCTGCTATAAAATAAGAAACAATTAATGCCACTGGTGCAGAGAGAACAAAGATTAGGCACAAAATCACACTTGAAATAAAAGTGGTGTTTCCGCTTGGGTCGATCGGAACGAGGTCCATAAGTTCCTCTGTTCGTGGTAAATTAGCTAAAAACTTCGGAACTCCCGAGCCGAAGATTGAACTCACCAGCGTTCGAACACCTGTCTCGATGAGGGTAAAAAATATTACTTCGCCAAGCAGTTGAACCAGGATGACGGCAATAGATATTAAAACGAAGTTCGGGTCATTATCAAGTGTTCTGATTTTATTGGATCTTTTCCAAAACAAAGTGGCGACGATTATGGCGAGGGTGATGTTGAGGCAAACTTCCAAGATGGATCCAATAATGATAAGAATCTGTGAAGTCAATCCCGAATCGTTGCTCGCGCCTATCGTATCAACGCAGCTCACAATACCCCATACGCTGATACCTACAAAAACAATCACCGCAAGGATTTTGAGGAAAATTGCAGCCCATTGCTTAAATTGTCTGCCGGATTCTAATGAATCAATCCATGTAATGATACCTCGCAAATAGCGCATAGACTGTTTCCTCTTACCCCTACAGATTTCGCTGTAGCATGGTTGTTTACCCATGTCGTAAATTAAGTCTTGGTCAGTATAACAGGTCGCGGGGGCTTTGTCAAATTAATAAACGTCCTTGATTTTCCGAACACATTCTGGTATAATACAGTCAAAAAGGATATATGATATGAAAATTCTGGTTGTGGGACAAGGCGGACGCGAACATACACTCGTCTGGAAACTTGCACAGAGCCCACTCGTTGAAAAAATCTATTGCACCCCCGGTAATCCCGGTATTGCCAAAATTGCAGAACTTATCCCGATGCCGGATCGGTTTACCGAGTTAGCGGATTGGGCGGAGTCCCAAGACATTGCGTTAACCGTTGTCGGTCCCGAAGCACCCTTGGCTGAAGGAATCGTTGATGTGTTTAGTGAACGCGGGTTGAAGGCATTCGGACCGGATAAACGCGCAGCATACTTGGAAGCGAGTAAAGATTTCGCTAAGCAACTCATGGTAAAAAACGGAATCCCGACAGCCGAACACCAGACGTTTACGGATGCCGAAGAAGCCATGGCTTATGTCGAAGATTGCAATGCATCTGTTTTCGTTAAGGCAAATGGACTTGCAGCAGGCAAAGGCGTTATCCCCGGACGCACCTTCAAAGAAGCGTTGCAAGCCGTCACAACGATCCTGGTAGATAGGGCATTCGGAGAGGCAGGTGATAGTATCGTCATCGAAGAGGAACTCATCGGCGAAGAAGCCTCCTTCACTGTGCTTACCGACGGCACTTATTGTCTTCCGTTTGTCAGTTCTCAGGACCACAAAATGTCCCACGATGGTGATACCGGCAAGAATACCGGTGGGATGGGGGCATACTCTCCCGCACCTGTTATTACACCAGAATTACACGACGATGTGATGCAGCGCATCGTTTATCCGACTGTCAATGGCATGGCAGATATCGGAAGACCCTTCAAAGGTGTGCTATACGTCGGATTGATGATCACCGATGCCGGTCCGAAAGTGGTAGAATTCAACTGTCGTTTTGGCGATCCTGAGGCTCAAGTCCTCCTACCTCGCCTCAAAAGTGATTTGGTGCCTTTGTTGATGGCGTGTATTGATGGAACGCTTGAACAGCACGCTGACGTGCAATGGCATGAGGCGGCAGCCGCATGTGTCGTTATGGCTTCGGGTGGGTATCCAGATCCCTACCAGACGGGGATAGTTATCACAGGGCTTGAAGATGCCGATGCGATTGAAGGCGTTACCGTCTTTCATGCAGGCACAAAGCGGAACGGTGAAAACATTGTCACGGATGGCGGTCGAGTGTTGGGTGTCACGGCTATGGCTGGCGGATTGCGCGATGCGATTCAACAGGCATATAAAGGCGTTTCCGCCATTCATTTTGATAACGCACACGTCCGAAATGACATTGGATATCGGGCATTGAAGCGCGGCTGAGATGCTATGAATGTACGCCAATTGCAATCCAACAGGTTCTGGACGCTTAAACGCGGTTTTTTTAAGGAAAAAGCATATTCTCGCGTCGTGTAGAGGTGCCATGTTTAAGAAGATGTCAACTTATATTAATAGATGGCGTTGTAATGGTGCAGAAAGATGGGAATTGAATTAACATATAAAATCGCCAAGTGTTGCACGCCACAAGAGGGTAACCCAATTACTGGCTATTTTAAAGAAGATGGCACTATTGCTGTTCATGATGCCACATGTAGCACGGTGCAAGATTTACGAACCGAACGATTACTAAAAGTAACTTGGAATGAGATTCGAGCAACCGAGGCTCCGCCGGATTCAATTGCACTCCCCTCCGAATTTGCGGAGCTTGATGAGACCGATTACTTCATACTGAAACACCACCAAGAATTGGGCATGGATTACTCTATTGTTGTCGCGGAAGCCTTGAGAATCCCGCTGGAGGAGATGCACCAGCGACACCGCAAATTGAGAAATATGGGAGGCTTAAAACGGGTCGCAGGGCGGATCATTCACTATCGAAAAAATATCGTTAAGGGAAAATGGATCAAGCATCGAAATCATACCTATTATGAGCTGACACCTGAAGGCAGAACGTGGATCCAAGCTTTTGAAAATCAGCAAACTTCATCAGGAACGTAAGCGCGAAAATTCCGAAAGATGTTGCTCACAAATCTATACTCTTAAATATACAATGAAAAGAGAAACGAAACGCGGAGGACATTATCATGTTAAATCATTTGCTAAACTGGGGCATTGATGCACGACGCCGTAAAAACCGAACACGCTCTGTCATCTTGTTATCCCTTATCCTACACATGATTTTCGCGATTACCTACCTGTTTCTTCCCATCAATCAACTTCACCAAGAACAAGCGGATGCCCTCGCTGTTGACCTGATTAACGATGCCGAACCACCCAGAAAGCGGAAACAGAAACCGAAACCACCGCTCACGAAGAAGATGTATAATCCGAATGAGGAACTCGCCCGAGACGCCATGGAAAAGAAGATTGAAGCCGCTCGGAATCAGATAGACGAGGTCATGAAGCTCAGTCCACGTGTTGTTCTCAAAGATGTAGAGGTCAACAAGGCGCCCGTGAGCGAGATAATTCCAGATGTTATGACGGACGCACAATTACGGGATGCGGAAGCCTCGAATCTCAGCAGACTTATCGCACAACCCGGACAGACGGATGGACGCGGTCTTGTTACCGGCAGGGTCCGCGCGCGTGGCGACGGTATGGGTAGATTCCGTGGCGGTGGACAAGATGGCTCCGACGGTGGACTCCTTGGGGGTGGAGGCAAGGACGGTGCCTCAGACCGACTCGGCATCATTGATTTCCTCGATGAATTCGGGGGACCTAAAGATGTCGTCTACTGTCTTGATATAACCGCGAGTATGCAGGCTGCCGGAATGAAAAAACTGCCACTGGCAATAAACGCTCTCAAAGATTCCGTAATGATGTTAGGGAACAACGACAGGTTGAACATTGTAACATTTTCTACGCGGGCAGAAGCAATGAGCGAGAAAATGCTGCCAGCGAATGCAGTGAATATAAAACGCACTTTGAAATATCTTGATAAATTGAACACCCACCAACAGGCTGGAACAAATATCCTCGCTGCTCTTGAAGTCGCGCTAACACTGGATCCATCTGTTATTGTTTTGATAACAGATGGGCTTCCTACTACAAGTCCTGACTATCCTATTGAAGAAAATAAAGATATTATTCTTGAGACAGTGCGGAAAAAGAATGTCAACAACGCTATTATCTATGTGGTCGCGCTTGAATTTGATTTCAAACTCTCCCGTGCTGCCGAACTCCTTGTTCCTCTTGCTGAGGAACATGGTGGAAAAATAAAGGCTATTGGCGGTGAAAAACTGTCTGAATTCGCAGAACAGGATGGATTGACCGATTAATTATAGTTTGCAATTGGAGTCTAAATATGAATCAGAAATCTGCTACGGGGATCGTTGAACAATTTCGATTAGATGGCAAAGTGAGTCTCGTCACTGGGGCGAGTCGCGGTATTGGGCTTGCAATGGCGGAAGGACTTGCAGGTGCAGGTTCAGACCTCGTCGTTGTGGGTAGAGAAATAGAGACCTTGACCCCCGTCGCCGAACGGATTGCCGATGAAACCGGTAGAAACGTCCTCCCTATTCAGGCGGATGTCAGCAATCTTACAGAAATTGACGCGCTCGTCGCACAGACGGTGGAGACTTTAGGACGGCTTGATGTCCTCGTCAACAACGCTGGCGTCAATATACGCAATCCTGCCTTGGAATTTACCGAGGCGGATTGGGACTTCGTTACGGATATTAATCTAAAAGGCGCGTTTTTTCTCGCAAAAGCCTGCGGCAATGTCATGCAGCGACAGAAATCGGGTAAGGTCATCAACACGTTGTCGCTTACCTCAGCGATTGGGCTCCCCACGAGTGTCGCCTATACCGCGGCGAAGGGCGGACTCCTCCAATTAACGAAGTTGCTCGCCGTAGAATGGGCGGAGCACAACATCCAAGTCAACGGCATCGCGCCCGGCTTCATCCGAACCGAGATGACTGCTCCCGCACGCGAGGACAGCCGAAACCGATGGATTCTCAATCGCACCCCCGCAGATCGGTGGGGTGAACCTGAGGACCTTGCGGGCTTAACAATTTTCTTCGCCTCTAACGCCTCTGACTTCGTTACCGGTCAAATGGTCTTCGTCGATGGTGGGTTCATGGCGGGTAGCGATTGGAGGCGACAGTCTTAAAATGGAAAAAGATCCGGATATATTGCAAGCCGAAAGTCCCGCAGCATTGGTAGAGGTGAAGGAGATCCTGAGCGAATTTGCGCTTGAAGACGTTTCACTTTTTGACCATACGCCAGTGTTGCGGATACAGGTCTCGGAAGCACAATTTACGCGTGCCCTTCAATTGCGAGAAACGTTGGTCAATCGGATAAAACCCTTGGGATACCGATTCATCGCACTCGATTTAGACGAGTTGTAGGACGTGATAGGTGGTGGCGGATTTCAACAAGATTTTCAGGCATTTCCCTAACCCGCTCGGTTTCCAATCTCCGGAATCGGGCATCACAATTTTTTTAGGTTGACATCCAAACACAAATATGATTTACTATACACAAAGGAGATATCTGATGAAAACCCTTCTCGTCCTCTTGATACTCTTATGTGCGATCACAATGCCAGCCCTTGCAGAGTTGACTGATGCAGATCTTAATAAGATCCGCTTGATCGTCAAGGAAGAAATTAAAGAGGAAATCAAACCCATAAAAGCAGATATTAGCACACTAAAGGAAGATGTCGCACGGTTAGATGGACGTATGACCGGCGTTGAAAAACAGGTTTCACATGCCACAAATGTAACGTATGGTCTCATCCCTCTGATTGTTGTCGCCATAGGCATCCCTGCATGGCGCGGCAAGAAAGACCGCGACCAGGAGCGAAAAATCGAAGAACTTAGGCAAGAAATCGAAGCCCTTAAACAGCAGCGAATCGTAAGCCCCTGACCCGGATAAAATGTTACACTTTCCGCTGAAATATTCTACATTCCCCATCCAACAAAAATTTGATTTTCACCCCGCAATGTGTTATAATTTTAAAGCAAAACTTGTGAACCAACGCTTCATGAAGCTTGATGTTCCTGCTCAGGGACCCGACAAAATCATGGGAGGGCTGAGTGAGATAGAAAGACGGCAAAATACATAAGGAAACCCATGCAGAAAACTGGACAAGCCCCCTCACCCACAAAGCATCTTGTCGCAACATACCTCAGCGATGTCAAAAGTAAGGTCGATGCCTGTATTTTTGATTTTCTCCCGACTACCCACAAGCACCCGGATGTCCATCAGTTGTACCAGATGATGTTAGACTACCCGCGCCGCGCCGCGAAAGGGTTACGTCCCGCGCTCTGTATGCTCATGTGTGAGGCGTTCGGCGGTGATACGGAACGTGCCGTTAACACGGCTGCCTCCCTTGAACTCCTCCAAAATTGGCTCCTGATTCACGACGATATTGAAGATGGTTCCGAGCTGCGCAGAGGCGAACCGTGTCTCCATCAAAAACACGGAATCCCAATGGCTATCAACGTTGGAGACGCGCTCCACTGCAAAATGTGGGAGATGCTTCACCGAAATACGGAGATTCTCGGACATCAACTCGCCTTCCGAATTTTATCGGAATTCATACAACTCAGCAACCAAGTCGTTGAGGGACAGCACATTGAATTGAGTTGGGTGAGCGATAACCGCTGGAATCTCGATGAAGATGACTACTTAACGATGTGCATCCAGAAAACCGCATGGTATACCTGTATCACACCGTGTCGGGTGGGGGCAATCATCGGTGGCGCGAGTGAAACAGAAATAGATGGACTCGTAGAACTCGGCAAAGAACTCGGCGTCGCCTTTCAAATTCAGGACGATGTCCTTAACCTGATCGGGGATGTCGGCAGGTATGGGAAAGAGATCGCCGGGGATATTAGTGAAGGCAAGCGGACCCTCGTTCTTATTCATCTTATCAATGCTTGCAGTTCCGCTGAAGCCAAGCACGTAATTGACATCATGGCACGTCCCCGTGATGAGAAAACCGAGGCTGAAGTCGAGAGCGTGCTCCACTTAATGCAAAAATATAAATCCATTACCTATGCCCAACAGCGGTCTCAGGCACTCTTACAGGAAGCCGCTGGACGGTTTCAGAACAATTTTGCCCATCTCCCTGATGGACGGGCAAAGCAGTTATTTTTCTCTTTAATCCGTTTTTTCGTTGAACGTGAATACTAAATAGTTGTCGGTTCGGATTTTTTTAAAAATCCTTTCAGTTTTCAGTTTTCGGTTAAGAGGTTTTCGTTTAATAGATGCTTCTTGTAACTGATAATCGAAAGGGTTGCGTAGCAACCCGCACTGAGAACCGATAACCAGCAAAAAAGGAGAACTAAATGAACGATATTTCCTCTGGTAAATTGCGGGGTATCATGAAACTCGCAGATGCGAATGGTCGCTTTAAAATGATGGCGATTGACCAGCGAGGTTCCATGGTACAGGCACTCGCAGATGCGCTTAACAAGGATAACGCTGAAGTCCAATACGAAGATGTTGCAGCCCTGAAAACTCTGATTACTCGCATCCTTTCCCCAAATTCAACAGCGGTTCTCACCGACCCAATTTACGGACACCCCTACTCTATTGGAGAGATTCCACGGGATGTCGCATTGTTGTTAGCCTATGAAGAATCAGGCTATGTCAGCGAAGGAGTTGCCGAGAACGAACGCCTCTCCAATCCGATTGAAAACTGGAGCATCGCTAAGGCACAGCGTGCCGGTGCAGATGCCATTAAACTCCTCGCCTATTACCATCCTGATGCCTCCGCTGAAACCCTTGAACACCAACAAGCCTTTGTGCGTCATGTCGGGGACGAATGCGAAAAACAGGATTTGCCGTTTTTGTTGGAATTGGTCAGTTATGCCCTTGAGGGGACAGCGAAGAGTGTCGCCTTCGCTAAACAGAAACCCGACCTTGTGATTCGGAGTGTCGAGGAGTTCACGGATCCAAGTTACAAAGTCGACATTCTGAAGTTAGAATTCCCTGCCGATCTGAAATACACAGCAGATTATAAAGATGCCAGTTTTTATGCGGGTGACTCGGCGTATGAACTCGCTGAAGTGAAGGAAATCTGCCAGAAGTTAGATGAAACCTCGACACTCCCCTGGGTAATTTTGAGTGCCGGTGTGGATATTGAAGAATTCATAGAGAATGTTGACCTGGCGACGGGTGCCGGTGCGAGTGGTTTCCTCTGTGGCAGAGCCATCTGGAAAGATGCTGTCCAATACTATCCTGACACTGGGGCGGTTAAGCAGTTCTTGCAGAACGAAGCAACAACGAACTTCAAGAACGCCAACGCTGCGGCGGAGAACGCGTTACCGTGGTTTGAGCATCGCCAGTTTGGGGGTGTAGAAAACGTTCAGATTGCCAAACAATCCGCAACGTGGTATCAAGACTATTAATTTTACCTTGCGGATAGGGAACAGGAACCTGTATCTTACTGTTTTTCGTGTTCGAGTTGAAGAAATTCCCAAGCAAAAACGCCTCCACTACGTTTCGGGCTTGGTTTTTGGTGTTTTGAGCTTGACGTGCTTTTAACACTTTACTGTTTTGACGGCAGCGCGTCCTGAATTTTCTTGGAAATTTTTTTTGCGATATGGAGGGTTGTTTCCTCGGGAACCTGCCCTCCTATTTCGGCAACCAGCACAACTATCGTCTGTTGGACGAACAGAAAATTCGCCCCAGCCTGCCACACAATATCGCCCAGTCCATGTTGATCGTTTGCTGGGGGTTGATAGATAGAATCGCGTCCACCTAATTTCGGCACAGTCTGTGCTGAAAATCGAAATCTGCCTTCATCAGCGGCTGTGCGTGCTTCGTCGTGTGACCCAAAAAACCAGTAATTGATGACAACTTGCTGTGCTGCTGTGTGGTTTAACCACCATCTGTCGCGCCAACCGAATTGTGCCGTCGGTCGCCTTGGGGCTGTTGGAGAGTAGATTTCCTGGGCAGAAGTATGACGTGCGGCTACGTCCACCAAGTCATCCGTTGTGAGTTGAATGGATTCAAGCGTAAATTCCATGTGGGTATGATAACATCTTTTATATCAAAATTTCAAATTAAATTATGAAGGTTTTTCCGGCACAAATCAACTAATAAAAAAGGACTGTATCAGTTCTCCGTTTCGCTTACCAGAAGCTACGGTTACGGAAGTTATCTTAAGACAGCAGCCTGCAACAATACGCAGAAACGCCGGATTTAGTCTGGGAATAGACTAAATCCATTCCTTGTATTACATTGCAAAGACCCGAAGCAAAAACACGCAGGCGTGTATAAAGAAAAACAATTCATAAACAGATCATCTTATTCTAACGTCTCGCGAACAATTAAAAAATGAGAATATTAGCGCGGTATATACTTAAAGAATTTCTTCCACCGTTCATCATAGCACTTATCTGTTTTACCTTTATCCTCATCTTCGATGACCTTTTTCGGTTGACGAAGCTTTTCGTGCAAAAGGGGATAAGTCCGGTTTACCTTGTTGAGTTGCTCGTCTACGTAATGCCCGCTTCGGTTGTGTTATCTCTTCCGATGGCGGCTTTGGTCGCGATTTTACTTTCTCTCGGAAGACTCTCTACCAATAATGAAATTATCGCAATGAAAGCACACGGGGTCGCTTTCCATCATCTGATGCTTCCGCTTTTAGGCATAGCAGTGGTGCTGAGCGTCGCTGATCTCGCATTGATGGACTACGCACTGCCAAGGGCAAATCTCGCTTACGCCACACTCAAACGCGACATTCAAAGACACAATCCGACGTTCGTTTTGGAAGAAGCCACTGTTATGAAGGAGCTGGAGAGAGAAGGCAAGTTATGGATGTACGAATCCACAGATGCCAAGAGCGGACGCATGCAGGATGTCAAAATATGGGATGGTATTTGGACTGGACGCCCTCGGTTCAGTCACGCGCAAGAGGGGACCCTCGGTTTTGAAAATGGTAGAGCCGTGCTCACGCTTTACGATGGACTCACTTATGAACCGACAACCGATAATTCAGATGGATATCGTATAACAAAGTTCCAGCAACAACAACTTGCACTGCAGTTGACCGAGGATCTGGAGCGTGGTACCTTACAGAACCAAACACCACGGTCAATGACTATTGTCCAACTCAAGGCATTCATCAATAAGTTAGAAGCCTCCGTCCCAACGAGTCAGAATCCTGATTATACCCGTCATAGACTCCGTTTGGCGGAGGTTGAATACCACAAAAAGTTTTCTATCCCTTTCGCGTGTTTAGCGTTCGGATTAATGGGCGTGCCGCTTGGGTTGATGGTAAAACAGGGAGGTAAGATGATTGGGTTCGGCATCGGCTTAACTGTCATCTTGGTTTACTACCTCCTGCTTCAAATCGGTCAAAGTGCGGGTTTGAACGGCATGGTATCCCCTGCCCTTGCCATGTGGCTTCCCAATATTGTTATTGGTGCGTTCGGCATTTTTCTGAGTGTCCGCATGATAGGCGAAGGAACGCTGCGGACGTGGCGTGCCCGAGACAAGCTGACGCTTGTCGTCAATAGGAAAGTTGAATCATAGCCGAAAAGAAGCAATCAGCAGTCAGTTGTCAATGCCTATGATTCTTCTCGAAATCCTAAGTCTGTAGTCCGTAACGTAGTGGAGGGGTTTTTGCTTGGGTATTTCTTCAGATTTAAGAAATGCACTTGATTGCCAGTTCCATGTCCTTATTCCGCAAGGTATAATTAAAAATTGAATATTTTAGATCGATACCTGCTTCGCGAATACCTGAAAGCCTTTTTTGTGGGGCTATTATTTTTTATTGCCTTGATTATTATCGTCCGTTTGCTGGATAAGGACATCAAGAAGTTTGATGATGATGTCGCTTATATCACGGCTGTTAAAATTGTTCTCTACCAAGCACCCCGTCGGATTATGGAGGTAGTGCCGGTTGCTGCATTTGTCGCTATCTTTTTTGTGCTGGGTAGGATGGTCCAAAGCAATGAGTTCACTGCTATGAAGGCGGGGGGGCTTAGCGTTTACCGGCTCCTCGTTCCTATTGTGATTGTAATGATCGTTATTTGTGGATTCTTCGCGCTTTTTTATAACCGAGTCGCGGCACCCGCCTTTCATGAAGCACATCTTTTACAAAATAACGTTAGACCGCGTCGCGGCAGAAACATCGTCTTCAAAGGCAAAGGCGATCGTATTTTTTACTCACAGCGGATTGCTTTGGACGCACGTAAAATCCAACAACTCACCATCTATGAACATGATACAGAGGGGAAACTCGCTCGCGTAACCTTCGCAAAGGCAGCAGAGTGGACCCCTACCCACTGGCAACTAACGGACGGATACATTCGCCACTTTGAAGGCGGGGTAGAGGTGGGTTATGAAGCCTTCGATAGGCATGCGATTGAACGACACGAGGATCCTGCCCGTTTTATCGGGAGTGAAAAAGATCCGAGAGCGATGACAATCGAAGAGCTCCGCCAGCAGATCACCTATAAACAGGAAGCCGGACAGATTTCGCGCAAAGAGCAGGTAAAATTGTATCACAAAACAGCATACCCGTTCGCGGCTGTCGTTGTTGTTATGCTTGGCGCGCCTATTGCTATCCGTTTTGGGAGAGCAGGTTTCTTCGCGGGGCTTGTGATGGCTTTCTTCCTCTCTTTTATCTATTGGGCACTCTCTTTCGCAACGCTTGAGGGATTGAGTGAAAGTGGAAAACTTCATCCCTTTCTCGCCTGTTGGGGCGCGAACATCCTCTACGCTGCGGTGGGAGGTATCATGATCTGGCGCACACCGAAATAATCAAACCGACTTCACCGAACCGCAAGGAAAATTAGGCAAATAGTGTATGGGTAAGCCCAGAGCCAATAGCCCGTAATGAAATGGAGGGCGGCTATACGGAGAGGCAGATAAAAGTTCAAACCAACTTCACCGAACCGCAAGGAAAATTAAAAGAATTGGCAACTTCTTCTTCAAAATTCGCAGTTTCACGCCTATCCCTTTCATTCTCGCACTCCTCTATTTTGCTGAACCTGTGTGGTACACCGTAGGCATTGGCGCGTTGTTCATTGCTGTCGGTGAGTTTCTCAGGATATGGGCAGTCGGATATGCCGGAGCCTCCACCCGTGCGCGGACCCTCGGTGCCGCCCGCGATCTCGTCACAACAGGTCCCTATCGTTACGTCCGCAATCCGCTCTATCTCGGCAATTTCCTGCTCAGCCTGGGTGTCTGCCTTGTCGCGAATGTCTATTGGCTGGTTGCCGTATTTGTTATCGGTTATTTCCTCCAATATCTTTCGATTATTGCGGTAGAAGAGACTTATTTGCTGGAATCCTGCGGTCCGGTCTATCGGGCATACCGAGCGCGGGTGCCCCGCTTTATCCCCCAATTTCATCCCTATCCTGAACCCTCTCCCCACGATTTCTCTTGGACACGTGCCATCAAAAGCGAAAAGCGGACGTTGACAGCGATTATCTGCGTCATCGGCTTGCTTTTCGCAAGACAGATTGTCGACTATAAATTACTGTAAGTGTGCTGCTGTTTCCGCGTCAAGGTAGGTGCGGTTTGTAACCGCACCGATTCTGAGCCACAAACCGTGTGTATTTCCAATCTGCTCTTGAGTCTGGTAGCGTTTATTTGCTTGGATGTTTCTTCATTATAGACTGCCCATCCCTCATTTTTTCCAAATCAACTCCAGTCTATGATATGATAGCCTTGAAGGAGGGAGCGAGATGCTTGAGAAGCCAACACGAAACAATCAAGGGTCTTGGGAAACAGCACAAGCGTTTTCGGTTTTCGTGCTTTTCGTATTGCGACCCGATATCGAAAGTATATTTACATTGATTGGCCTTAGCCTCATGTTGATTGGTTTGGGTATCAGTCCCTTATCCATTAAAAGAGATTCTGTTTCTATTGCTACTGCCAGTTGTATTATGATTGCCTGCGGGGGTGCTATTGGTGGGTTGACAATTGCTACACTTTTAGAAAGACTCTTTGCTGAAACTCCGGCAGAGATAGCCGATAGTTGGGTAGCGAGTGTTACTTTAATATGTTCAAGTCTGGGAGTTTTGGCGTGGATATTTATAGTTCTAAAAATATCGCCTGTATCGCGTCCACCGCACGTTGCTGTTGTTCTTTTTGCTCTCGCAGGTGTCTATTCTCTACTTTATGGTATTCTGACAATAAGGGTGGTTCTTTCAGGTGAGCCTTTGATAATGCCAGAGTGGGAAAAGGGGATAGCGTATCTTTTAAACGGTGGCGCAATGATGGGATGGATCCTCCTTGTTACGCGGAGGGCATCTATTACCCATCGTAAAATATTGGTGATATGTTTGATGATTGCTGGAGTAAGTACTGTAATCGTCGGAATTACCCATATTTTCGATGCAATTTGGTAGTGATAAATAGTTATATCTGCCCGTTAGTTCTATCGGGTAAGCGATGGAGGCATAATCAAATTGGTAAGAGAGGTGTGATGTTTAACAGAACTGCAAAAATGTCTAAAGTAACATGGAAGACGATACTGGTGAATCCATTGATTTTCGGGACGATGGCAGTTCCTTCGGATAGCAACAGCGCGCTCCTATTGATTTCAACTGGTGTTATCGTTGCTGCTTCAGGTTTGATGCCCCTCGGCATTCCGCGCGTGTCTGTTTCCGTATTTGTTGCTTGTGGTATTATGTTTGCCTTGGGGTGTGGTATAGGGGCGTTGGGGTTAGCTAATATATTGGAGCGTCAGTTTCCCAATTTTCCAACGGTGAGTCAGTGGGAATGGATACGATGGGTACCTTCAGCTTTTGAGAATCTGGCAATTTTGGTATGGCTTTTCGTTGTTCTGCACATATCTCCCGTAACCCGTTCTTTGTTTATTAGTGTAGTTTTTGTTGCTGCTGCAGCTGGATACACACTCACTTCTGATGCCCTTGCGATAAGAGACACACTCGTGTTCGGCGTGACTCGCGAAGTTACAGACTGGGAAGAAGGAGCGAGATTTCTTTTGAATGGTTGTGCGTTAGCCGTCTGGGCACGTCTTATCATCAGGAAATTAGCCTCTACCTCAACTGAGGAGTCCCTTGCAAAGTTGACTTTATTTCTTGGAGTCATGTTCATATTAGCGGGAGTTTTTCTGATTCTATGGGACATTTTTTTGTGATGTGAAACTGTGAACCTGCCCAAATTCACAATTTTCCTTAACATTATTTTCACAATAGTGTATAATGAAAAGTGATGATGTTGTTCAACGTTCAGACGTGTGTTCACAAGTTCCTGCCCAAATAACTCGAAGCCCATAACTTTTCAGAAATAGAAGGAGACGCATCTCATGAAAAAAATAGTATTCTCGCTCATGATACCTTCCGTCCTCCTGATGCTGTTGGTTCTGCCGGTTAACATCGTCTCAGCGCGAGCGTTTAACAACGATTTCGAGACGGGCGACCTCACGGATTGGGAGCCAGATGGAGAGGCATTCGATTTCCAGCCTACTTGGGGAGATAATCCAACAGCACGAAACCGCGGTCAACCCTCTGAACATCAAGGGGATTGGTGGTTAGGTTTATACGAAAAGTACCAAGGTCCAGATAAAGGGAAAAAACTTGGACAGAATCCGGGTGCTACGCAAGGCGATGGACCGCAAGGCACCCTGACATCAATTGAGTTCACGATTATCGGAAAGACGATGAACTTCCTCATCGGCGGCGGCAATCACCCGTGGAAGGATGACCCTGCTCCATGTTGTGTGAACCTCGAAATCAAAGGCAAGGTGGTGCGCACAGCAACAGGGAAGGCTACCGAAACAATGGCACGCGTAGAGTGGGATGTCGCCGAATTCAAAGGCGATACCGCCCAAATTGTTGTTGTGGATAACAATAGCGGCGGATGGGGACATCCGAATTTTGATGATATACATCAAGCCGATTCCAAAGGAAAGAATATCCCGTGGGAACAGGTCCTATCTGTCGATGCCCGCGGGAAGTTGGCTGTCACTTGGGCACAGATGAAAAAGTACTATTAGGTTGAATGTTGAACAACATCATCGTTCTTTCATCCATTATCCAATAGATAAAATGCGCTTTGCCCAATAGCGACTATATCTGCGCCAACCCCGCGCGCTCCCGGAAGCGATTGAACGTTTTCAGGATTCCGCGTTCCATCGTGTAATCAGGCGTAAATCCCATCTCCTCAGCGATAGGTGTTGCGTCGTAGTCCCACGAGATTCCAAACACCCCTGGCTCCAGTGTAATCTGGGCATCTGGTACCAAGGTCTTGAGGTATGCCACGCCGTCCTTGACAGGTCGGATACCACCCTTCACATTGAAGACGCGTGTTTGCGTTGTTGGACAGGTGCAAGAGACAACGATCGAACGAGACACATCCTCTACATACTGCCAATCCACGGCATCATCGCCGAACGGACAGACGTGTGGTTTACCTAACGCCACTGCTTCGATCATTTGTGTCGTGAATGAACTCATGCCGCGGGTTCTACCGACCCCATAGACCGCAGTAAACCGAAGTCCGATCGAATCCACACCATAGGCATCAAAATAGTGCATCGCGTATCTTTCGTTGAGGGATTTGCATGCCCCATAGATAAACTTTGGATAGTGGGGTGCATCATTGAGAATCTGTTCGTGGTTGTAATCCTCTGGTGCTCCAAAGACAGCCACACTGCTTGCCCACACGACACGTTTGAGGTTGAAAATACGAGCCGCTTCCAATATGTTGATCGTGCCTTCACAAACCACCTTTAGGGCTTCCGGTGGATTCGCATTACACGCTGGCACCTGCCACGAGGCGAGATGGATGATTCGATCAATCTCATGGTCTTGGACAGTGCGTAAGATATGTGGCAGATCGGTAATGTCCCCCTGCACAAAGGTGAACCCTTCAAGGTGTTCATCCGTGAGGACCATTTTCGGGATCGTTAGGTCGTAAGCAAAATCGTAAACGACTACCTTTTCACCGGCGGTCAATAGGTCGCGGATGACGTAAGTACCGATGCACCCCATGCCACCGGTGATCAGATATGCCATAATCTTTCTCCTTCTTTTCAACGGGCGCGATCGGAGGACCGCGCCGTTCTACCAAGTAGGGACGAGGTAACCGCGCCCCTACAAGAGAGGCGTTTCCACATTCACAAGGATGTCTTCACCCTCCACTTTAACAGGATAGGTGGGTAGTTTCTCCTCACCCGGCCACACACATTCGCCTGTCGTCACATCAAACTCCCACATGTGGAGTGGGCAGGTAACACAGTTGTTATCTAAAAAGCCGTAACTCAGAACCCCACCGAGGTGTGGGCAGATGTTGTTCATGGCGTAATACTCGCCTTTCACATTGTAGATACCGATGAAAACACCTTCAACTTTCACACCAATACATTTACCGGGTTCAATCTGGTCGGTTGTCGCGGCTTTTATAAATTGTGACATAATGTCTCCGTCTTTTCGTGCCTTTTATGCAGCACGAGGTTGAAATCGCAATTGATGTCGTTACTTCTAAAGAGTTTCGGTCCTCGGCTTTGGTTTCAAATAGAGTGAACCGCCTGCTACCGAAACCTGCTTACTATAGTAAAGTTCAGAATTAATTAGACACTCCACACCGGCGAGGTTAGAAACCTCGCCTACCAGGGGAGGGGAGAGTGTCTATTTATTTTTAGGTTTTACCATAAATCACACGAAATTTGTAGCCCCTATTCTTTGTGAATTAGGCATCATCCATTGGATACAGACTACATCCGCCATCTACGAGTAGCACTGTTCCAGTCATATAATCTGCAGCTGCGCTGCAAAGAAATAGAAAGGCGTCTGCCACCGAATCAAGCGGTTGCATAACGCCAAGAGGGATGGCTTTCTGCGCCCGAGCGCGATAGGTTGGATCCGTATCCCACTGTTGTTTGGCAAGTCCAACGCTGACGATCCCGGGAGCGACTGCGTTGGCGCGAACACCTTTGTCCGCGAGTTCCCTTGCAAAGGAACGCATTAACTGCTTCATTGCAGCCTTGCTCGCGTTATAGGGTCCAATCTCAGGCCACGGCACATCAGCGACCCAAGATGTCGTAAAAATGAGGTGTCCTTTAATTCCGTCTTCAAGCATGGAACGGGATGCAGCACTGCCCAATAAGAACGCTGTTCGAACATTAACTGCCATCGTCTCATCCCACTCGTCTGCTCTGTATTCCAACAACGGTTTCGGAATTACCATACCGATATGACACAAAGCGACGTGGATAGGTCCAAACCGTTCGCGAGCCGTCTTTACCAGCATATCGGTTTCATCGGTGTCCGTCAGATCCGCTTTGACATAGTTTATTTTCGAGAGGTCAATGCCGTTCTCACTAAGTCGGTCTGCTGCCTGTTGATCCGTCAGGATGTCGTTCACCGTTATGTTCGCACTGTGTGCCATTAATTTTTTGACGATTCCAAGTCCGATCGCTCCGCACCCGCCGGAGATAACGATATGTCGTCCAGCGAGTGCATCGTTACGGAAAGCCATTGCCAGATTCTCCTGTTATTTCGTCATGACCTTACCTTCACCACGCGGATCCGTCCCACCGTCATGATGCGTTCCATCATCCGAGACGCGAACACCGTGTCCTGGCCCCCCGACCCCTGCACTTCGGGTGACTTCGTGCCCGAGTTCACGTAGTGCTGCGAGCGTATCTTCACCTGCACGAGGTTCGACTTGGATCGGTTCAGCACCGTCTGTATGGAGGCGTGGCGCGTCGAGTGCGCTTTGCATCGACACCTGCAAATCGAAGAGACTCACGCTAATGTTAAGCTGATTGTTCGGGATGGTTCTGCCGCCGGGGATACCGTAAGTGGCGAAAGGTTTGCCATCCCGCGTGGCGAGAAACGGCGCCATGTTGTGAAGCGGACGTTTACCCGGTCCCACTGAGTTCGCAATTCCCGGTCGGGGATCGAAACGTCCGACCCCGTGTCCGAAGAGGAGTCCTGTGCCTGGGACTGTCACCATTGAACCGAAGCCACCTCCGTGCGTTTGCGTAAGAGATACCATATTCCCCTGTGCATCCGCAGTAGAGATGTGACTCGTGCAGTTCATCGGTTCGTGGTAGACAACCTCTCCCGGTTGCGGCGATTCAAGCCCCGCCTGCAGTTTTTCACTGAGTGTAGCCGTGAAACTGTCGGAGAGTTCCGTTTCAATATCTATATCGACGAAAGTTGGATCCCCAAATCGACGGAGTCTTTCGGGCCAGCAGACTTTCATGGCTTCAGCGAAAAGATGAAACCTTTCAGAGACAGACATCGCTGCGACGTCAAACCCCTCTACCAACCGAAGCATCTGTAAAGTGGTCAGTCCACCAGCACCGAGCGGTGCTGTATAGACCGAGTAGTCTCGATACTGAATTCTGTAAGGTTCTGTGATGATCGGACGGTAGTTCTTGAGGTCGTCCACGGTTAGGCATCCACCTAATTCCTGAATGTGGTTTGCGATTGTTTCCGCTATAGAACCCTCATAGAATGCGGCATGTCCACCTTCAGCGACGGCTTCCAAAGTTCGAGCAAGTTCGGGATTGGTGAGTGTTTCCCCTTTCTTCGGAGGTCTACCATTTTTGAGGAAAACACGTGCTGTTTCGGGGAAGTCCTGTTTCCATCGTTCCGCATTTCCTGCCATCCCCCCGCGGTTGGCACTGTTCGGTGCATAACCGTAACGGGCAGAATTGATGGCGGGTTGCAGGACTTCTGTGAGTGGCAGACTCCCGAACTCCTCTAAAGTCAAGCATAAGCCAGCGACGACCCCCGGTACACCGATAGACAAGGGTCCGTGAACGTTTACACGTCCGGGCACTCGGTAGCCAGCAGGCACATCGGGGGCATCTTCAATTGTAAACATTTCCTCGGAAGCAGCAGCCGGTGCTGCAGTGTTGTAGTCTATTGCGATGACATCTTGCATCTGCTTGCGATAGATAAGAACACAGCCTCCGTAACCCGCGATACCGTTGTGCGAAGGCTCTACAACACCTTCCGCAAAAGCAGCGGCAACAGCGGCATCAATGGCGTTCCCACCCGCAAGGAGCATTTCAAACCCTGCTTTCGCAGTGCGAGGGTGTGGTCCAGCGACGGTCCCATATTCCCGTTTGTGTAAATTCACAGGTTTGTTCCTTTTTCTGCTTGGCTTCTACCAAAATCTGTAGTCTCTAATGAAATGGAGATGTTCCTGCTTGGGGTCTTTGCAATGTAATACGCGGAATTCTAAAAGTTTTTCACAGAATTGTCAAGTATTTCAAGCAATGTAAACGCTTTTTTGACATATTATAACCCACATTGCTACTTACAAGGTTTTAGACAGGGATATGGCATTTTCGTTTAAAAATACAAGGAATTTCCTCTAATTCTGGTTTTTTATGGTGTCCTACCCCACAACTCTTGCTGATTTTCCATAAGGTGGCAACTCAGGTTATTATAGTAAAATTTGAAATTTAAGGGGACATTTTTGCGGGTAGGGCAATTTATAGTAAACGTGAAAAATAAACAGACCTTTTACCCCGGGCCCGGTAGGTGCGGTTTCTAAGCGCATCATAGGTGTCATAGGTATTTCTGTTCAATTTTTCAAGGAATCGTGATACAATCTGGATGCAAGCATTGTCAAGCACCCATCCTCAAAAAAGGAGACCTCATGAACAATCAAGTGACTTCCCCCGAAGAATTCTTTGGATTCCAACTTGGCTCTGACCGTAAGATCGCCGCGTGGGACAAGATCGTTGCGTACTTGCGGTTGTTAGAGCAGGAGAGCGACTGCCTGCGCGTCATTGATATGGGTCCCTCCACAGAGGGGAACCCGTTTCTGTTGGCTTTCATCTCATCGCCACAAAATCTGGCGAATTTAACGCGTCTGCAAGCGGTCAACGCCCAAATAAGTGATGCCCGAAAACTCTCAGAAGACGCAGCGAAATCGCTGATCGGTGAGGGAAAGGTCGTAATCTGTCAGTCAATGGGCATTCACGCCACGGAGATCGGAAGCACGCAGATGGCATCGGAACTTACCTACGATTTGATAACCAGAACCGATGCAGAAACCCAACGCATTCTTGATAACGTGATTTTCCTGATGTTTCCCTGCCTGAACCCGGACGGACTGATGATGACAACGGATTGGTACAACACATATCTTGACACCGAATACGAGGGCTGTAATCTTCCGTGGCTTTACCATAAATATGCCGGACACGACAACAACCGGGACGCCTTTATGTTGAATCTGGTCGAATCGCAATACGTCGCACGGACTCTGTTTCAGGAGTGGCACCCACAAGTGTTCCAAGACCATCACGAGATGGGGAGTTACGGGGCACGCCTCTACCTCGCGCCTTATTGTGAACCGATTCACCCGCATGCCGATCCGCTCGTCTGGCGGGAAATAAGCTGGTACGGGGCACACATGGCATACAGACTCGAGGCAGCGGGTAAGACAGGCGTCCTAAATGCCGCACAATTTCCAGCGTGGAGTCACCTCGGCTTCCACTGGATCGGGAATTACCACAACATCGCCAGCATGTTGACCGAATCTGCACACACCCAGTTGGCGACCCCCCTGTATATCCACAAGGGACAGTTAAAATCCCAAGGTGGTCGACTCAGAGGGTTTCCGCATTATAAACCGCAGACCAATTTTCCACATCCATGGCAGGGCGGTTGGTGGCGATTACGCGACATCGTCGAGCAACAGAAGATTGCAGCATGGGGTTTGCTTGATTTAGCCGCGCGGCACAAGGATACCATCCTGTCGAACGTATATCTAAAAGCGAAGCGGCAGACAGCGCGGGGCGCGGCGGGGACACCGAGGGCATACCTCATCCGTCCAACACAGCATGATGCCTTGACTGTCGTGGATCTGATTAATAAACTGCTCGCTCAAGGGATTGACATCCAGAAAGCAACGCAAGCCTTCACCGCCAATGATGTAACCTATCCGGCGGGTACATACGCCATTTTCCTCAATCAGCCGAAAATGGCGATCATCAAAACCCTGCTCGGACAGACCTTTTTCCCCGATGACGCTTGGACACGCACACCCGACGGGACACCAAATCGACCCTATGACACGGCGACAGATACAATCGCAGAGTTTATGGGGGTGAATGTCGAACCTGTCGATGCTTTGGCGTGCGATGACGCTATTTTCTCCCTGCTCACAGCACCCGAGCAGCCCACCGGGCGGTTGGTTGGTGAATCGGAATTTGGCTATATCTTCGACGGGCGACTTAACGAAAGTTTCAAACGCGTCAACGAGTTGCTGGCGCGAGACATCCCAGTTATGCGGGTTGATGAAGCCATCGAAGTCAGCGATACGCAATTTCCACCCGGGGCGTTTGTGGTCCCCGCTGGATCACAAGAGACACTTGAGGAATATACGCTCGATTCTGGAATTACGTTCTATGCCTTAGAACAAAAACTTTCGGTCCCCCATCATGAAGTCCAACAATTGCGCATTGGTATGTACCAACGATACCATGGGGGGAATATGGATGAAGGTTGGACGCGATTGGTCCTCGAACAGTTCGGATTCCCCTATCAGACGTTGAAAGACGATGACATCACGAGTGGCGACCTGAGTCAGCGACTTGACGTTTTCATACTCCCCAGCGACGCGACCCACATGATCGTCGGCAAAGCGGAAAAGGACGAAGCCGAGGAAGATGAATCGAAGGAGTTCGACGTTCCGCCAGCGTATCGGAGCGGCATCGGTAAGGAAGGTATCAAAGCGATTAAGCAGTTCGTCGAAGAAGGCGGCACGCTACTTGCCCTTAACGAAGCGTGTGAATTTGCGATTGAGAAATTGGATTTGCAGGTCAGCAATACCCTTAAAGGGAAATCATCGAAGTCGTTCTTCTGTCCCGGCTCGACATTGAAAGCGTCTGTTGACACAACTCATCCGCTCGGATACGGTATGTCTGATGAAGCTCTGATACTGTTCTGGGATAGCCCGGCATTCGAGATTCAACACTCACGCTTCAGCGAAAGATACGAGCTCGTTGTTCAATATCCAGAAAGGGATATCTTGAAAAGCGGCTGGCTTATCGGCGAAGACCACCTCTCGGAACAGGCGGCTATGGTCTCGGCGCAGTATGGTGCGGGGCGTGTCATCCTTTTCGGTTTTCGACCGCAATTTCGCGCACAAACCCGCGGGACGTTTAAGTTGTTTTTTAACGTCCTTCTTGGTTAGGTGCTGACAACCAATCATCTCTAAAATTACGGATTTGAAGATCGCGCCAGCAAAAGAACTGAACGCCTCTGGAGTTTTATTTGACATACCCTCCGAAACCGTGTATAATACAAAGTAGCGTATACAAAAAAGGTCTGCGCGTTAGCGTTCTGAGTTAGATTGTGTGGGTTTGGAGAGCCTATAGTCCTTAATGAAATGGGTAGCCCGCAACAACGGCGCAGGGTTCTTGAGAGGGTATTTCTTCAGATTCAAGAAACGCACTTTAAAGATAGAACGACCGTAATTTCTCCGCAAGGTATAATTAAAAAATGTCTCTTCGTAGGCGATCTCGCATCGTTGCGATGCAAATACTGTATCAGATCCAACTCACCGCCGCACCCGCACCAATCGTTACAGAACGGTTTTGGGAAAGTCAAGACACATCGGTAGAACTCCGACCTTTCGCTCTGGAACTTGTTAAAGGCACGACTGCGCATCTGGAAGCAATTGATACAGTCCTTCAAAACACATCCAAAAATTGGCAACTTCACCGGATGCCTGTCGTGGATCTCTCTATTCTGCGATGTGCAACGTATGAGATTCTCTATCTCGACGATATTGATCCAGCAACTTCGATCAACGAGGCGATTGAGATCGCTAAATCTTACAGCACGCCAGACTCCCCTAAATTTATCAATGGTATCTTGGACAATATCCAAAAAAGTGCAAGCAACCCCAAAACGTGAGCCCGTCATGTAATGGAGGTCACTCGGGCACTTCTTCAGGTCTAAGGAAGACGCTTTAGCGTTTAGAGACAGGTTGTTTCCCCGCAAAGAAAAATAAAAAAAGGACACCTTAAAAATTTGAAAAACTTGACGTTTTGTTTGCTACTCCTGCTTTCAGTGCCTGTAAACGCCGCGCAGGAATTCAAATTCGTTAACGCGTTCGGTGAAAAAGGGGCAGGCGAAGCGCAATTCGCTAAAACCTTGTTCATGGCGTTTGGACCTGATGGTGCTATCTACGTAACGGATACAGATAATTTCCGGATCCAGAAGTTCAATGGAACCGGGGAGTTCGAATTTGACATTCAGATGAAGGCAGAGAGCAAATTTCGGCTCATTAACCCTACGGCTATCGCTATCGGCACGGATAGTAGTATCTATGTAATGGACTGGATGTTCGTGGAGATCTCAGACGCACACCTACGAGAAGCCCAAGGTCCCAAGGTCTTTAACTACGGTCCATGTATCCATAAGTTTGACGCACAGGGTGTATTTGTCGCAAGTTATCCCATTCAAGATTTGAGCCAACGGATAAAGCCTCTTGAAGCCGCTGCCCCTGGTTTGGACGCTGACGGTAATTATGCCCTGATTATTCCACAGGGAAATACGAAACGAGAATTCTTATTAGCGATTGACCTTCACAACAATCTCTATGTTTGCGACAGAGATGTACCGAATAAGCTTATTGTCACACTTGATGCGAACGGCAAAACCGTTGCCCGCTATTTCCTTGATCAACCCGGGGCAGGACACGTCGCGCGGCCCGCGGATATGGCAGTGGATAAAGTTGGGAATCTCTATGTTGTTGATGAAAAGGGGCATCGGGTACTGAAATACAGTGCCGATGGGAGGTTCGAGCGTGACTTTGGCAGGTATGGCGACGCAGCAACAGAATTTATCGCACCTTTTCGGATAGCGGCATTGGCGGACGGAACGCTCCTTGTCGCGGATACAGCGAAGTACTTAAAGGATTTCGCCTCCACACTTCCGAAACGGCTTGACGATCCGACGCGACGCTACGATGGCTATACAAGACAGTTTCGCTATCGGCTGCGGCGCATCCAGCGGTTTACCACAGATGGCACCTATATACAGAAACTGCTTGTCCCGTTTCGAAGAGAAGTTGAGACAGATGTCGCCCTCCAACTCAAAGGCATTGACGGACATGGGAACCTTTACTATCTGAATCCAGCAGAATTGCGATTTAGGAAATACGCACCGACCACATCATTGATATCTTCAATGTTTCAAACGGAACTCAAACTCCGGTATACACGCGACCTACACGACGTTGAAATCGACAATCAAGATGATTTGGACGCAGATCTTTATACCAAGTCCGATTTTGATGAACAGATTATTCAGGATGCGGCGCATGCAAATTTAATTTTTTCTTATGATCTCAATGAGTCATACCGCATCGCAGTGTCAAACCGACTCACTTACATCCGAATGACCGATACGAGTTATTACCGAGCACGGGATTTTGAGGACTTCCGCGGACGCTTCAATCAAGATGATCGGGCGACTGAGAACACTTGGGACGATCGCATTCAGCTTGACTTTACATGGGTTCGTGATCACAGTCTCTACAATTATCGGGAAGTGCGGGCTTTCGCCTACTTTAGCGTCATCCGCCTCGATTTCATCAACGATGCCCTTGACAGTTTCAATTACCGCTTCTTTGACTTCAATGCGAATCTCTCCGACTGGGGAGCCGGGATACATTATGACTTAAGTCGAACGTTCCGCTTGAATTTTGAAATCACACATTTCTTCGGTAGGAATCAGTATACCTATATTGACGAAACGAATATTCTCTATGCCACAGGTTTTCAGGAAGGCGACTTGACCCGCGCAGTTTTGTTTATAAATGGGATCTTTTAAAATCGTTGCAATATATCCCAAAATTAGGTATTATCAGACTTGAAACCCTATCGTTCAAATTCTGAAATCTATTGTCGCTAAGTATGTAAACGTTCATACCGAATAGGAGGAATGACCATGGCAACTTTTGGAACGGGTGATTATCAGTATGAAGTCGTGGAAGGGTGGGGGATGATTCCGCAACTCGGGCTCGTTTCCGGCGTAGCGTGTGATTCCAATGACAGAGTCTATGTCTATAATCGGAGTCCACAACCGGCTATGCTCGTTTTTGAGGCGGATGGCACGTTCGTAACTGAATGGGGTAAGGATATTTTTCAGAAACCCCACGGTATTTGGATAAGTCCTGACGATGAAATCTATACCACAGACACCATAGATCACACGGTGCGGAAATTTTCCCTTGATGGGGAGTTGTTAGAGACATTCGGGACTGTCAACCAACCCGGAGCACCGGGAGGCCCCTTTAATGAACCGACGCGTGCTGTCCTTTCAACATCTGGGGAGATGTACGTCTCTGATGGCTATGGACAGTCGAGAGTGCACCGAATGACTGCCGATGGTGCGGTTATCGTCTCATGGGGGGCACCCGGCACGGGACCTGGAGAATTTAACCTCCCACACGATGTTACGGTCGACCATAATGACCGCGTCTATATTCTTGATCGTGGGAACCTTCGCTGCCAGATTTTTAACAACAACGGCGAATACTTAACGGAGTGGACAGACCTCCGCTCCCCGAACGATCTCTTCATTGATAGTGATAACATCATTCACATCGCTGAAGGTGGGCAGCGCATCAGCATCATGACGCTTGAGGGTGAAGTCATCGGACGGTGGGGCGAGAAGGGAGATGCCCCCGGACAGTTCAGTGATTCCCCACACGGCATTTGGATTGATTCAAACGGGAATATCTATGTCAGTGAAGTCGTCGCTGATAGACGTTTCCAGAAATTCGCAAGGATTTAATAAGTTTTGAAGAAACTTTATCTCTATTTTCGCAGTGTAACTTGCAAGCGTGTATTGCAAGCCAGTATTATTTTTATCAGTGTTATGGCGTGCGCATTCGTTTTTGCTGATGAAGGGCATGAGCATTCAGGCGATCGGATAAAAGAGTTGATAAACCAACCGCTTACGCTTCAACTGGCAATTGTTGCCCTTGTTGTTTCGTTTGTGTTAGGGGGGCTGCACGCTTTAACACCGGGACACGGCAAAGCCATAGTGGCTGCCTACCTCGTCGGTTCTAAAGGTAGGGTCATTGATGCGGTGTTCCTTGGGCTTGTCGTTACCTTTACGCATACCTTCAGTGTTATAGCACTCGGCGTCGTCATGTTGGTAGCACAAGAGTTTGCACCGGAGGATATCGTTCCGTGGTTGAGCCTGTTCTCTGGCGCTTTGATTGTTGGGATCGGGGCGTGGCTGCTTGCCAGAAACATGAAGCAGTATTATAGCGGTGGCGCGCACAGCCGCGGTCATAGTCATACACCCCATCCGCACGACCATGATCACGGGCACTCACACGATCACGATCATTCACATGACCACGACCATCCGCATGCAGACGACCACGATCACGGCCACGATCATTCACATGACCATTCGCATGATGATGACCCTGGACATTCACATGACCACACGCATACACACAGTCATGGTGGGCGGACGCATAGCCATGCGCCTCCAGAACGAACAGGTTTTTGGGGTTTACTATCGCTCGGTATCTCCGGGGGTATTGTGCCGTGTGTCGATGCACTCATCGGACTTCTATTCGCGATTAGTCTTGGCAAACTTGTATGGGGTCTAATTATCCTATGTGCCTTCTCATTAGGGCTTGCCGCTGTGTTGGTCGCTATCGGTATCCTGATGGTGATGGCAAAACCGGTGATTGCGCGTTTCACGGGCGAAGGTATTTGGCTACAACGCCTACCGATTATGAGTGCTGCCGTCGTCATTCTGCTCGGTGCGGTATTAGTGTTCAAGGCATTTACCACTATCGGCGTTCACATTTAAGATATAGGACTTACGCACTTCCACGGTAGGTGCGGTTTTGCGGCGTACTCGCCCAAATGCGACGTGCATTCTAACCGCACCAATTGCGTCATATAAACCTAATTCTCTGATTTTGCGTAAGTCCTGAAGATAGATATTGTGCAAGTTATGTCGAAAAAAAGAGGAGAGGTAATCTATGCTCAGCACTGTTGGAATATTAAGTCCCGGTGATATGGGGCACACCGTCGGGAATGTGCTTTGTCAAAACGGTTTGCGTGTCATCACCTGTCTGGAAGGAAGGAGTCAGCGCACCCGGCAGCTTGCTGAGAAAGCAGGCATTGTAGATGTCCCAACATATCCACAATTCGTCACTGAAGCCGATCTTATCCTCTCAATCATGGTGCCTGCACAGGCGATGTCCGCAGCGTCTATCGTTGCAGAAACGCTGCAGCGGGTCGACACAACCTTAGCCTATGCCGACTGCAATGCCATCGCACCACAGACGGTTCGTCAATTGGGGGACCTCATTACCTCGGCGGGCGGAACGTTCGTGGATGCGTCCATTATCGGTCCACCGCCTCGCACACCCGGAGCAACGCGGTTCTACACATCGGGACCCGACCTTAACCTATTTTCAGAACTCAACAATCATGGGTTAGATATACGACCTATCGGGGCAGAGATAGGATTCGCCTCAGCGATTAAGATGTGTTACGCCTCCTTAACCAAAGGATTGACAGCACTCTGCACCGAATTGCTCACAGCGGCATCCCTGTTAGGGGTTTCAGACGCACTCACTGCGGAGTTTCAATTGAGCCAATCCGCACTCTTTGAAAGAATGGAAAAAGGACTACCGAGCATGCCACCGAAAGCGAGACGCTGGATCGGTGAGATGGAAGAGATTTCAGCAACCTTCGCGCATGTCGGGTTGACACCGAACATCTTGACAGGCGCGGCGGACATGTATCGCTTCGTGGGTGACACGCATCTTGCAGATCTTCCACCTGAGGCACGGGACGAGTTTCCGACCTTGGCAGAACTGATTGAAATCTTAGCGGCGAACCTCAAATCGGAGTAGTATTTCTTCGACTCGAACACGAAAAATGTTAAAGTCCTAACTCACATTCCTTATCCGCAAGGTAAATTAAAGATACCATTGCGCTTGCGCTCTGAAAAACTGGGCGTAGAGACCCTCTTGTGCCAGTAGCGTCTCATGGTCTCCATCCTCAATAATTGTTCCGTTATCAATTACGAGAATCCGATCACAGGTGCGGACAGAGGAGAGACGGTGCGAAATTAACACCGATGTCCGTCCGACACTCCGTTCAATAAATCGTTCATAGATTGCCTGTTCAGCGAGCGGATCGAGTGCAGCAGTCGGTTCATCGAGGACAACGAGCCACGGGGTTTCCCGCATGAAACTCCTGGCTGTCGCGAGACGCTGCCATTCGCCACCGGAGAGATCGCGCCCTCCGAATGTGGGACCCAGTGTCGTTTCGTAACCTTCTGCGAGTCCATCAACAACCGAAGCTGCGCCCCCCGCAATTGATGCCTCTTCCATGCGTTCGGGATGTTCTAAATCCCCAAAGATAATGTTTTCACGGGCAGTGAGATGATAAGTGGTGAAGTCCTGAAAAACCGCACTGCAATGCGTCAACCACGCTTGACGGTTTTCGTCGGTTAAGGAGACCTCGCCTACGTGAATTGTGCCTGTCTGTGGACGGTAGAGTCCCAAAAGGACACGCGCCAATGTCGTTTTTCCTGCCCCGTTGGGTCCTACCAGTGCGACTCGCTCCCCTTTTTTCAATGTCACGTTTATATGATTTAGCACAGGGACTTGCGTATTTGGATAGAGGAAGGAAACATTTTCTATCCGAAGATATGGAGGTTCTTCAGGGGTCTGGAATGGATTCGTGTGAGCTTCCGATGGGTGTTCGCCCTCTGTTTTTGCTTTGATTGTGTCTGAGCGGCGATCTAAAAACGGGTATAAATCTCCTGACAAACGGCGCATCTCGTTTCCAATCCACTGAAAATGACTAACGACTTCGTTCCAGATACCATCCAATTGAACGAGGGCGGCGGCAGCAGCGATATAGGTACCTACAGTCAATCCACCTCGAAAGACTTCCAGCAATAAGAGAATGAGTGAGCAAGCGTATAACAGACCGCGTGCTATGTCGATCGCAAGATGTGCGAAGAATTTGCGTCGTTCAATTACTTGTTGTTCCTCTATTAACGCCGTCCATAAATTTCGCCAGCGTGTTATCCATAGGTCCTGCGCTTGGTATAACCGAATTTCTTTGCCTGCCCCGCGATCCGTCAGGATTCCTTCTAATGCGTCTCGTTCTCGCCGGTGTGGTGTTTGTTCTACATCAAGATTGTAAGCACTGGCGGCAAAGCGTGAACCGCTCCACCAAGATGCTAAACCTGTGACCATGGGAAGCAATGCCAGCAACGGATGATAACGCCAAAGCACAATACCGAGTGCAACGGCACTGATGAGTTGTTGGAGACTGTCAAAGATCCACCAGACAATCTCATCGAGTTCTATACCCGACATTGCGCGGGCTCGTGCCAGTGCATTTTGAAATTCTGGGGTCTGGAATTCAGTCAGTTCTATTGTATTGGATTTCCGAACGATACTCTCATTCATCCATGTCTCAATGTTTGCACCGACGTGAAGACGCAGGGGTTCCCGTAAATGATCGACAAGGATACTCAGAATTTGTAAACCGATCAGTCCTATCAACCACGGAACGACTTGTTGCCACCAGTTAGCATCTCCTATCGCGGCGGTGATTGCATTGACTAAGCGTTCGGTCACAAAAAACTGACTGGCAGGCACCACACCGAGCAACAGTGTGAGCAGCAGGACACCCAAAAGTGCTAATGCACCGTTCTGCCAAGTGATCGCAAAAGTTCGGATATAGGCGACGATGCTGTCTTTAACTGCGGATCCCCATGTCTTCAATGTTTCTTTTACATTTCCCATTTTTTAATTATTCCTTGCGGTTCGATCAAGTCGGATTGGCATTTGCCATCCATTTCCGTAAAGCTAGAGGAAATCCGCAGAAACACCCTATCAAAAACCCCAAGCAAAAACCTCTCCATTTCATTCCGAACTCGGTTTTTGGAACTATCCTGATTAATTGTCCCTTGCGGTTCGGTCAAGACAGACGATTTCCGTGCTTGTGGGCAGTTTCTACTGATACCAGTGTGCCTGTGCTCTAAAGAATTGGGCGTAGCGTCCATTTCTGGCAAGTAACGTTTCATGTGTGCCGTCTTCAACAATACGTCCCGCATCCAGGACCAAAATACGATCAGCGAGACGGGCGGATCCGATTCGGTGTGAAATCAGGAACGTCATCCGACCTGCTGCGAGTTCAACAAACCGTTGGTAGAGTTCGACTTCAGCCTGTGGATCCAACGCGGCAGTTGGTTCATCAAGAACGAGGACTTGCGGATTGCGTGCCAAAGCCCGCGCAAGCGCGACTTTTTGCCATTCTCCGCCGGATAACTCGGCACCTTCGCCATCTTTGCCGAGGGAAGGGTCGAGATATGTATCCAATCCGTGTGGAAGCGTTTGAAAACGATCCTCGATGCCAACGGCATTGATGACACTCCAGAGCGTATCATCGTCAATCTGGAGACCAGGCGGGCCCGGCACGAGTTCCTCCCGTACCGGTCGGCGGAACCGCGTAAAATCTTGGAAAACGGCGGCACAGTTAAGGGCAATCTGTTCTGGCGCAATTGACTTCGCGTTCATACCGTCATAGCGGATTGTGCCGTCATCGGGCTGATAGAGACCGAGCAACAATTTGATGAGTGTCGATTTTCCTGCGCCGTTAACCCCTACGATACTCACGACTTCTCCGGGACGCACGTGAAAATTTATATCCTGTAGCACATCATCAGTTGCCTCCGGGTATCGGAAGCGTAAATTCCGAACCTCTAATCCTTGCTGTAAGGGCTGCGGAAACGCCTCTGTTCCCGCCTGTGTGCGCGCCTTTTCTGCGCGTTGTAGGAAGAAATGCAGGTCCCGAAGCAGGGGTAAATCCCTGAATATGTTTTGTATGCTTCCCAGCAATCCCTCCATATTTCCTTGAAAGGTTGCCGCCGCACCGGTAAGCACAACGTAATCTCCGAGCGTGAGATTCCCGTCTACAATGCGCGCCGCAAGTATACCGATTGCTACCGCATACGCAACGATTTCGGCGACAGTTGTGCCGATGGAAGCCCGTATTTCTGTCCAAATCATTGAGACGGATTCTTCCCGCCATTTACGGTGGTTCGTTCGCCAGCGTCCAAAAAAGCGATCAAAGAGTCCGTAGAGTCTGACCTCCTGTCCAGATGATGAACCGAGGAGTAGACCGATCATGTAATCCATCATACGACGGACAGGTGTTGTATGGTAATCGTAGATGTATTGCTTTTCGGCTGTTTTAACTTTGAACCACGCCGAAGGGACTGCAGGTAACACCACCACAAGCACAAGGAGCGGGTCCGCGATCCAGAGGAGAACACCGTATCCCACAAGCGTTACGCAGAGTTGTCCAATCTCTGTGAGAAACCGCAGAAAATTGGTGAGTCGATGATCCAGCGCCTGTCGCGCCCGTTGTATCAGATCGTAGGTTTGTGGCTGATCGAACAGGGCAAAGTCAATATATGTTGCGGCTTCAATCAAGGCATGTTGTTGATGAACTTTAATACGGTTCTGCATCTTCCATCGCAAGTAACCGTCATAAGTGCCACTTATATTTCTGAGCGTCGCCAAAAGGACGAGTGCAATCACCCAAGGGGCTGCGGTCTCTAAGCTGGGTTCTGCCTCCTGAGCAAGAATGGCTGTGATGAAGTTCACCAATCCTCGGCTCGCCCAGAGGATACCAATGGGGATAAGTCCGTGGATGAGTGTTAGGAGTGCTTGTGCAATGGCTCCGAATGGACTGACATGCCACGCGACAAAGAAAAAACGGCGCAACGTCTTTACGGAGGACGGACGAGATTCTGATTCTGTGTTGGGGGGATGTGTGTTGTTGCTATCCATTTTTTCGCTCCACTAAAAATAAAACCTACGGGGTTTAATCCGCAGGTTTTACAAAAAATCACTTAAAATTATCGGAATGAATTGTGTCCTGCAAAAGAACTGGCACTGGGAGAGTTTTTTTAGAGGTTACACGATGTCAGTTCTATGGTAAATACTATTGTTCCGATTCTTGCACTGGGGATAAGTTTTCCGAGAAAAGCGTTAAACAGTAGTTTTATTTTAGGTATTTTTCAAACCAAGAGATGATACGTTCCCATGAATCCACCAGCTGCTCAGTTTTCCACGTACCGGTCTGGTGAGCTCCCCCACGATACCAGACGAGCGTTCCTGTCTTTCTCAGTCGGCGTAATCCAGAGAAAAGTTCTCCAGATTGAGCGAAATCCCAACCTTCTCCACAATAGATGAGTAAAGGGGTCTCGACTTTATCCAGATGAAATATCGGTGAGTTGTCAATATACCGTTGGGGTTCTTCCCACAATGAACCGGGCATACTGCCCTGCCCCTCTTCCGCCCAACCGATGTTGGGACTATGCCCCTCTTCGTTAAGCCAACCGTAATAACTGGTCATGTTATAAACGCCGCCACCGACAACTGCAGCTTTGAAGCGTGTGGTATGCGCAATCACGCCTACAGTGCCGTAACCCCCGTAACTATAGCCTATGATTCCCAAACGACTCGCATCAGCAATGCCCATTTCAATGACTTGGTCTACCGCCGGTAACACGAATTCGATGATTTCTTTTAGTGGCTCATTAGATTCGAGTGGTATATCAACACCGAGCACTGCATAACTACGATTTGCTAACAACTGATAGTTAATTACACTTGTTGGTCCAAACCCAAATTTATAAACCGAATTCGACAAGAGATGCTCCGGATAGACCCATGTAACTAACGGATAACGTCTACCTTCCTCGTAGTCGGAAGGTAGCATCAAGGCACCTCGCAAGTGCTGTCCCTTCGGCGTTTGGACATCTATAAGGCGAGTTTCACCGAAAGGAATGTCGGACAATTGCGGATTCAGATCAATAACTTGGTGCTGTTTTCCTGAGACTACATCTAATATCCAGACTTCCTCTGGGTAAGTCGCAGACTCTACTATATAGACAATCTGCGTATCATGCCCTATGGCCTTCAACTCAAATTCTTCCGGATAGGATAAGAAAATTGGTGCCTCAAGCAGGGGGATGGTCCCTGCTTCATCGATCCCGACCTGATAGAATCCAGTGTGTTTCGTCTCAGGATCATGTGTCTGGACACAAATAAATTGTGCATCCCTCGATTGCCAAATGACACGTGTGTTCCTTTCGGCAACCATACCGACAATGTTGCGGTTCAGCCCTTCTGTTAACTTCTGCCCCGTGCTGTTGTCTATTGGAAGTTCCCAAACATGTCCATCAAAGCCACAGAAAATGGAAGTCCCGGAAGGATTCCACAGTGGATGCGTGAAAAATTGGGGTTTCTCTGTGAGATCCGCCGTAAGGTTTCTCTGTTCATCCGCTTGTGCTGAAGTTAGAAATAAGCCGTCTGGGTGGACGTATGCCAGATACTTTCCATCAGGTGCCCAACTTATGCCTCGTGTTTCCAGCGTGATGTTTGTTGCTAAGTGTCGTATTGATGTTCCATCAAGCGGCACTAAAAGCAATTCAAATAGCATGGCTTGGGAAGTTACTTCCGCTGGTCCTATAAAATTTAACACGGCGACCACAGTATCATCTGGGGAGAGAAGCATGCCCAACGGGTACAATCCCTCTACCAAAATTGAAGTCTCTCCCGACTCGAAATCAAAGATAGTTAAATCTCCATGAATATGAGCAGGAGGCTCTGTTCTTCTATCTGTATCCGTTTGCTCGTTAGTTATGGTTTCCCAGACTTTAATATCTTGTTCATCAGTATCAGGTGATTTGGTAATGAAAAAATCTTCCTCTTCCGGACGTAACTTGGTGATGAGATGCTTTCCGTCTGATGTCCACAAGGGTACTTCAAAACCGTATATTGCGCTCACCGGTTTATCGCTAATGCGTCGCTGTTTATTTTCTTTACTATCCCAAACCCAGAGCTGAGGTGCCCCCATGCGGTCGGAGTAAAACGCGACGTAGCGCCCATCTGGTGACCACTGTGGAGCCCAATCGATTCCTGTATCAGAGCCAAGTTTGTTGGACTTTCCAGTTCTGATATTGGTAACCCAAACTTCACTATTGCGATATTCCTTTAGGGCACCGGTTGGTAGAAAATGAAATAATCCGGTATTTTCTTTTGGTCCGACTGATTGTCGTTCAGGATTGATAACTGTATAGGCAAGGTATTCACCATCTGGAGAAAGCTGCAACGATGTATAAAAGGGAAACGATCTCATTCGGATAAAGTCTGAAGCGTTCGGTATTCTATGAGACATTTTTTTCCTATAGTTTTGCTGTAAGGGCAGATAATTCTGATCAGAGATAAGAAGAATACAAGAGTCGTTCTGCACATATACGACTCCTTTTGGGGCTATTTTAGGTTAAGCTGATACAGAACGCAATCAAGCAGTTAACGACTATTCCTCTTTAAGCGAGATGTGCAATATTCCCCGATCTTCAGTAGCACTATAGAGTTTATTGTTAGCAATAGCGAGCGCATTGATTTCATCTGGTACATCTGAAGCAACCCGTTTCCATTGACGACGAGCGTCCAAATGATAGATGCCTGCATCGCCGATACCATAAACTTTCGTGCCTTCTACTGCAAATCTATCTATAATAGTGTGTGCTCTCACGCTATTGGTGAGCACGTTCCAGTATTCGCCGGTTTGTGAACTCAAGACTCCAGCATCTGTTGATACATAGACGGTCGTTGCTGCAAAGGCTATCTCATTGAAGCAAGTAAAGCCAAGCGGCAGGTTTGGTGTGATGTCTCTCCAACTGTTCCCACCATCAAGTGACTGAAACAACTTACCATCTCGCTTACCTACATAGACAGTTTCTCCCGAAACCGCTATCTGGAGTCCCTTTCTGGAATCACCATCGGACATGTGATCCGTATCTATCAATCCAGTATTTATCCACTCTGGATCTCCAAGTCTCCATTTGAAAAGACTGCCTTTGTATTCCACGTAGAACACATCATTACTGACTGCAACCGTTTTGACTGCCACACCGCCAGGAACAAAAGATGTAGTGATTGACGCATTGTCTTTTTTCGAGCTATCGGATGCATGCGTTGGCTTTATCACCGTGCCAGTTATCCACAATTCGGGAGCTAATTCTTTATCATCGAAGGTAGGTATGCCTTGAACCGGACTGAGCGTATTGCCATCTGTAGATAAGCGGAAAATTTTCAATTTGTTATCTTCACGTGTAAGAAAATAAAGACGGTTGCCATCCACTATCAGTCTTGAATAAAAAAAGATATGGACGCGAGCCTTGTTCTCATCTTTTTCTGACCATTCAAACGCAGTAGACTCCACCGAAAAGCCCCCGTCAATCACAAGTTTTTTCCAAGACACACCTTCGTCGGTTGATTGATAAACCTCATAACCTGTATGCGCGTAGAATCTATTGTTGAGGACAACCATATCCTTTAGGCGTGTACCTGCCATCCCATCTACAAATAGAACCCATGACTTACCGCCATCCGTGGTCCGAAAAATGCCGTATGGACCCGTTCTGTAAAATGTCCTCTCGTTCGCCGCCACAGCTGGAAGACTATTAATCATGACCATATTCGTGTCTCCTGACAGTTCTGTCCAGGTGTGTCCACCATCTGTTGAACGGTATTGGTGCTTGACACTTGACGCGAAAAGCGTTTCACCGGCAGCCAAAACTGTTATGCCAGAGGGTATCCCGTGATTCTCAGATTTATAACTCGGTGTTATTTCAGTCCACGACGCTCCCAAGTCAGCCGAATGGAAAAGCTTAAGTACATGCGACTCGGCTTTTGGCACCACTTGTCCTGTTTTGATTGGCGTGAATCCCAGCAGATCGGGACCGGTTCCAACATAGAGATGATTCTCGGATACTGTCAAGGAATAGACGGCTCTTGATGTTTCCACCGGCAACTTTTTCCACATACCTGAATCGAGACGATAGAGACCGCGCCCTGTTCCCATAAATATCGTTTCTCCAACAGCAGCCATTGTGGATATTATTTCGCCTGTCAATCCATCGTTAAACGGATGCCATTGTATTCCACTGTCTGTGGATCGGAAAACCCCTTCATCTCTAAGTGCCAGATACATCGTGATATCTACTTGTGAATCGGCATCTTGGGGGGCATCTGTAATGATGAGTCCAACTGTGTGGCCCTTTGGTCGGGGACCCAGCGTATGCCATGTCTCACCACGATCAACTGAAGTAAATATTTCATCCACAGAGGCGATATAAAGGCTTCCATTATGCGCTGCCATCGGCATTCGAGCATTGCCAATAGGAACGCTTGCGTTGACCCGCGTCCACGCAGTTGCATCTGTCTCTGATCTGTATATTCCGGTTGGTGCAACAGCATAGACAGTTCCGTCAGAGGTCGCGAACATATCCTGTATACGCCCCCCTGACGGGGTATTTCCCTGTGTCCATTGCGAGGAAGTCCCAAACTCAAGAGAATCCTCCAACGCACTGGATCTCAAAACTGCTTGAGAAACCTGAATACCAGCACTGTTGCTTTTACCCGGAGCAGCAGCGCGTCCGAACTGATTTCGTATAGACGGCTTTGATACAATATCAAGCACGATGGGTGCATCGACAATTTCAATCGTGGGTTCAGATTCCGCCTCGAAATTATACGGTTTCTGAAATCTGGCAAGATACTGATTACTCACGCCGAGCATCAAAATAACGAAAGCCATAGCGGTCCCGAAAGCCATCCACGGGATCAATGGCTTTCCAGTCGGAGCCGGTGTCGGCTGCATGTTCGCCACCTGTTCCATGATACGCTCGGTCACGTGGGCGGGGAATGGGATGCTCCCGAGTGTTTCGCTTACCAAAAGTTCCTCTCGTTGTTCCTGTAAACGTTTCCGTCCCCGGCGAAGTCGGCTCTTAATTGTGTTCACCGACACACCTAAGAGTTTCCCAATTTCCTTTGCCGTCATCTCTCCGAGAAAGTGGAGTGTTACCACTGTGCGCTCACTCTCCGGTAGTTTTGCCAGAAGTTTTTTGACGAGTTCACGACGATGCTCAGTGACCTCCGTTTGTCGTTGTTCCGATACATAATGTGTGTAAGAGGATTCTTGGATTTCTTCCACGGGAGTGTCCTCTAATGAGTGCATTGCAAATTTGTTTTTGTTCTTTTCGAGCCATTTAAGACAGAGCCGACTGGCGATGACATACATCCATCCGGAAAACTGATTCGGATTCTTGAGTTGCGTGAGGTTCTTGTAGACTTGGAGGAAAGTGTCTTGGACGATCTCTTCAGCGATGTGAAAATCGCCAACTTTTCGCCACGCCAGTGCATGAATACCCTTTTGGTACTTTCGGACTAAGGTATTGAATGCGGCGTCATCGCCGGACAAGATCCTACGAATCAGTTGAACATCGTCTTTTGTTTCCATTAGAATACTCCGTGATTAATGGATAGATTGAATGAGGGGTAACGTGTATTCGCAGGTTACTCGCTTCTGTATCACATTAGTCTTGTGTTTTGAGTTTTCCCCACACCGTGGTCAAGAGATGCGGCTGGGGTGATACAGGTAAAGCAAACGCTGGATCGAACCAATCCGCTTCGAAGTTATTACCCCGGTGGGTGATTTGTTCAGGGATACCACCCCCCGAAGCGATTTTGAAGAGTTGCTTGCCTTCACGAATTTGCTTGTCATAAATGAGTTCATCCCCTCGCGGCGACCAAGTAGGGTTAAACGTTGTTCCGTCATCTCCCGCAGCAATCTGCTTGAGGCCGCTGCCATCCCGATTTACAACATAGACCCCTATGGTGTCCCCTGCATTTTTACCGGCTAAGAGATCTTCCACCGGGATAGCCTCCAGATCTATCCAAGAAAAGGCTATCCGATTACTCTCGGGTGCCCAGGCGGGATTAAACATCAGATCCTTCCCTGGTAGAAGGGTCTCTTTCGCGCTGGTTTGTAAACGGATGATCTGGACCCTGGGTTTTTCTGCTTTGAGTCTTCCATCACCAACAACAGCAAATTTTTCATCAGCAATAAAAGCTATCTCAGAACCGTTGGGTGCCCACGCAGGCCACAAGCCATCCACAAGTTTCTCTTCACCTATTCCGTCACTTGAAGCAATATAGATAGCCAGTCTGTTAAACCGGTGATACGCGATCTGTTTTCCGTCAGGCGACCAAGTTGGGTACTCTCTACCGACTAATCTTCGGAAGACTTTGCGCACATTCGTTCCATCTGCATTCATAAGGTAGAGATCCTTCGTCCCGGCTCGATCGGAGACAAAAAGGATATGATCGCCTGTCGGTGCCCAGACAGGATGGAAATCACTGGCACGATGTTGGGTTAGGTTTGCCTGCTCAGATCCGTCTGGATTCATGATATAGATTTCGGAATTGCCGCCGCGCTTTGATGTAAATACAATTTTGGCAGTTTCTGGAGCTGCTGATGACATGGTAGAAGAGAAACCGAAAACCAGTAATGTGCTAAAGGCGTAACAAATAAGTTTCATGCTGCTTTTCTCCCAGAGTCTTTATGTATTTAAAATGGCCGCACTTTCTAATGAGACCATGAGGACTTCCTGTTCCTGTTAAAAAATTGGAAACCTCAATAGCAAAGGTCGCTGCGTAAGTCCTATTATAATTAAAGATACTATTTTGAAACCGAAAGGGTGCATAACTTTGAAAAATAGCAGGAAATTGATCGCCTCTAAATTTATGATACCAAAAATCCAAGGCGTTTTATAGTAAAATTCCAAAATATATGAACAGGTCTTCAATGAACAAAGTCCAACACCGCCGCTGACAAAGATTGTATCCTCGCCCGATAATGTCCAAATAATTATGGACTTCACTATAAGCAAGGCTTACGCTAATTCCGCGCTTCCGTTGTTTGCTTAGATAGCATCCAGAGAAGCGTGCCCTGCGTAAGCCTCACAATATCGATGGAACAGAATATTTTAGTTCGACCTCTGAGGAGGCATCGGTTCCTGCGGAGGCGTCGGTTTTTTGGGCGCGGTTAAAGTCTCTTGTATGCCCTCAATCTGCCTCCTAAGGTCTACAAGTTGTTGTGAATTCAACTCTTTTTTCGCACGTTCGAGTTGAGTCATGGCGCGTTCAATTTGCGCTTTACTGTGTTGAATCTGAGCCTTGGCACGTTCAACCGCATCCTTACTGCGTTCAATGGCGAGTTTAGCGTCCTTTTTACTCTGTTCAATCTGTGCTTTCGCATGTTTGAGTTGCTCTGTGCCGCGTTCGAGTTGTGCGTTAGCACGTTCGATTGCTTCTTTACTGCGTTCGATAGCAAGTTTAGCGTGCTCTTTACGCTGCTCAATCCGCACTTTGGCACGTTCAACTGCCTTCTTGCCGCGCTCAATCTGTTCCGCAGAGGCTTGGATCTTGGTATGATCCTTTACCAACTTATCGATGTAAGCGGCTTTATAAGTTTCCCAATCATCCGTTGGTGGGATACCGAGGAATCCTGACTGCTGTAGATCTGGATTGTCCTCCAAGAGTGCCAAAGTGTAACGCTTCGACAACACGGATGCATACCCGAAAGAATCATCTACAGTGATGCCTTTATCCAAAAGGAGTTGAAGCCATTCCGCTCGTGGATACCTGGCATCTATTTCACTGAGTGTGAGGTCGCTACTATAAGTCGTGGTTTTTGGATCTGTGCCCTTACCAGCACTCGTGGTTTTTGCAGTGAACTTACCGGATATACTCACCTTGGTCTTTGCCAGGCTCTGATTGTAATCCGCATCTAACGCTTTCATCAATTCCTGGGCGTTTTGGGGACCGGTATACTTTTTATACACGAACGGTGCTTTTGCGTCGAGTTCAATGTGTTCACGTAACTGCATACTCGACGCTCCAATACCATGACCGTGTGCAGATAAATAGGTAAAGGCACCGCAAAAAATAGCGAGTTCTAAAGTTGCGAAAAGTGTGAGTCTTGCCAGAGTTTTTCTCCCGTGAAAAATGCTTTTCATTTTGTTTCTCCTTCAGAGGCGTTATGTTGCCTCATGTTTGAAGTTTAACCTTTGACAATCTGCGTCTGTATCCTAATGACGCGTTTAAACGCTGTTGGTAAATTCGGCTGTTATTACGCCTTGTCATAAATGCTTCGTATCAAACATCGGAGCGGAAAAATTTCAGAAACGCTACCGTTGTCAGTGCCACTGCGAAGAAACAGAGGAGTAGTACATCCGCCACCGATTGACGGAGTGTTTCTCCTAAGGTTGTCGTCTCCACGCGAGGGGGTTGCGTGACTGTGACAGTATCCTCTGGTCTAATTATTCTTGCGGTGGCATGATCTATAATTTTGCTGAACACATCTGTATGGAGCATCTCATGATAGCGATCTCCCGCTTGAGAGTAGTTGTTTCTTGTCCACTTTCCCGTCTGTGTTAAGTTCGTAGCGAGATAGATGAGGGAAGATGTCGGTGAGATTCGGGACAGCATTTCACCCATCTGTTCTTGTCGTTCTGTTTCACGTTGGTAGTTCCGATCAAGTTCGTTAGATTGATTCTGAAATTTCGAGCGATATTCCGCTTCCAGTGGTTTCATGCGTTCTTCAATTTTTATCGAAATCTCCGGACCTATGGATCTGCGCCCCTGTTCATCCGGGGGGACTTCCATGATGAATTTCATTTTTTGCTTTTCAAGTTCAGTATTGAAATCGTCTCGCATGGCTGTTTTTTCCATATAGACGCTCTGGGAGGTTCGTGTTGGGGAGATGATCTTCGCTGCGAGGAAACCGACGCGTGGCGTAATCAGCACAGCGAACACCCAGACAGTAAAGGCGACGATGAGTGCTGTCTTGGAGTTATCTAAGTAGGTAGAGATCACAGTTCCGATTGCGAAGAACACCGCTATGTAGAGAAGCGAAATAGCTGTCAAACTGAGCACACGCGGAAAGATATCGGGTTCTCCTAAAGGAAACCCTTGCCAAACAAGCAGGAGTAAGCCGAACAGAAAGGACACCAAAAACGGAACGACAAACACTACGTATCCACCAATCAATTTGCTCCATAAAAAGAGGTCGCGTGGGAGGGAGTTTGCCAAGATAATCCGAAGCGTGCCTGCTTCTCTTTCGCCGGCAACGGCATCGAACGTAAACAGGAGTGCCAGCAGACTGAAAACCGTTCCGACTATAAAGAGAAAGTCGAGGTGTCCCAGCAGATAGGAGAGGGATGCCGAGACCAGTGCCGGTGGTCCCTGTGTAATGCCATTTCGGGTAATGCCGAGGTAGCTTGGTAGTGCATCGGCTAATCCGTTTGCGAAGACGCTCAGGGGTGTCGGTTTGAGGATGAGTTTGGATACCTCCAAGTCGGGTTCTAATGGCATCTTCAAGTTTACTGTCGTTTCTTCAATGTTCGCGAGTTTAACGGCTTCTTGATAGTCTACCAAGCTTTGGCGATAATTCCGATGATTGATAGAAAGTGTGAGCGGGACGAGCAAAAGACACATCAGAAGCAGCGCGACGAACCGGACGCTTAAGAGATGATGCTGAATCTCTTTTTGAATCAATGTCATTAACATTTGGATTCTCCTTTCATTTTTCCGTGGAGGGGTATATGCCCGCTTTTACAATTAATGATACAGGTTTGCACCGAAAAGGGTGCATAAAGCGAAAAAATTTGGATTTTTATCGGCGGCGGTTGATGACGTAGTGGCTTTGGAAAGGCGAGGTTAGAAAACCCACCAGCGATGGAAAGGGTTATTGTTTGAGCGTCAGGCTGTAGCCGATTTTATGGAGCTGGTTCTTGGGATTCAGGTTCTGGACGGGTGCGTATCCATTCTTGGCAGGTTGCTAAATCTTGAAAAAAAGAGCGTTTAAGTAAGTATATCAAAATTCATAGATGAGTCCGGCAGAAAAGGTAAAGCCAAGCTGAGGGATCTCCAAAGACTCATTGATTTCAAAACCGAGTTCGTCCGAGTCCTCCTCAAGTTCCAACGTTTCAAGTTCCCCAAGAAGTCTATCAGCCAAACGGAATCTTATTTTGTTTTTCCGATTATAGACATTCAAAATTTCGGTATATGCTGTCACAGGGAGTCTCCACAAAGTCCTTTTCTCACTAAAACGGAGATCCAAGCGGTGATAAGATGGAAATTCTGTCGGAAAAATCGCGCCTGCGACATCAGAAATGAGTGGGTGCATCCCTGCCGTTACAGGATCCTGAACCGTAATGAGATTGTTTAACGGCACTGCAGTGGTGCCACTGCAGTATTGCCACTTCGCGCCAATTTCTGTTTTTGTCGTTGGACTATAGTTGGCAACGATGCTAACGATATGCGTATTATTGAAGAGAAAGGGTTTGTAGGGATCGTTGGGTGTCTCACGGCGTTCAGCGTGGGTATAAGCATAAGATAACCATCCAAAGAATTTTTCGCTCACGCGGTGCCGCAGAAACATCTCCGCACCACTCACAAATCCTGTCCCTTGATTGAGATATGCGCTTGCAACCGCTGTATCCGAGTCATCAAAAAGGGCATCAATGTTGATGGATCTCGTGACTAATTTCTGCATGTCTTTGTAATAGAGCGCGAATTTGAGTTCCGTTTGGGCGGACAATTCATGTTCCAATTCCATGATGTAATGCTCGGTTAGACTCGGTTTTAGGTCTCGGTTTCCATCCGCCTTCAGCACCTGGTATGCCAAGGGGCTCCGTTCATATCTACCGTAGGCAAACCGGAGCGTAGACATCGTTGGCAGTGTGAAACTCAGACTGCCGCGAGGTTGGATTGATAGTTCATCTGTCAGATTGAGATAGTCGAACCGCACACCCAAGGCAATAGATAAAGAGGAGAGCGGATCATAGCGAGCCTGAAGGTACCCCTCGGCGCGCCGAAATATGTAATTAAATTCGTCAAGCTTCTGTATCCATGACGGTTCTTCATCAAAATCTATGTTCTCCACAGAAGATGTATGTGTATAGCTTTTAGATGGACTGAAAGCGAGAAGGAAGCCGGGTTCCAATTGAAGTTTCGGTGTTAATTTGTAGGATACATCTTCGCGAAGGGTATACGTGGGTGTGTTAATCTTTAAGTTGTAGATGGATCCTTCACGCTCAGTCTTGCTGTCTTGACTTGAGGTGCCGCCGAAGTGGATATTGAGAAAATTGTGGGAACGCGTCAGGGAAAGATGGGACGTGAGTTTATCTGTGAAATCGGAGCGCAGGTGAATGCCTTCCGCTTCAAACCCGTTTTTGAAATAGGCGAAAACATCATCTGCTTCTTGGGTTTCTTCTGATCCAACACCGGAGAAGTCAAAGTGATCTGCCGCGCCTAAGCCGTTAAGCGTGAGATGGTGCTTTGGCGTAAGTTGATAGGCAAATTTGAGTTGATAGTCCGACCATGTAGGGAGGGTCCAATCGAAGAAAAGCCCAAGAATGAGGTTATGGATAGTGAATCGTCCGGCGATAGAGGCGTAGCCTTTGTCCCCAATTTTGGTTTCGAGAAACCCAGAGGGCGATATAATGTTCAGGTCGAGTGCGCCTGCCCACCGCTTTTCCAACCGTTCGCGCGAACGGATGTCAATAACTGATTGTGAATCTAACCCGAATTCGGCACCGTATCCACCGGCATAGATATGAATGTCCTCAATACTATGTGAGTTAATGGTTGAAAAAAGTCCGGCATAGTGAAACGGATAACCGAGGGGGGTCCTGTCGAAATAGAGGAGCGTCTCCCCCGGCGGACTCCCCCGAATATAGAGGATCCCGAAGATATCGTTGGGGATACCGATGCCTGGCAGCGTCGTGAGTCCCTTAAGCGCATCACGTCCAGTCCCGGGGATCCGTATCAGTTCGCTGCCTCGAATCTCTTTGCGGCTCATCGTCGGAGGTAGCCGTTGCCCTTCTACAAAAATGGGTTTAAGTCGTGTCGCCGCTGCCTGACTATCGGGAATTTCGACAAACGTTCCTTCTGTATTGATGGAAAATCGCCTGCGGAGCGTCTCCCCTGCGCGAATCTTAATTGGAATTTCTGTGGATGTATTGTGAGTTGGATGGGATATGGACAGTGTATATGTTCCGACGGGAATTTCAATGAACCGAAATGCGCCGTCTTTACCTGTTTTTTGCTGCTGATCGGTTTCAACGATGCGGATCTCTGCTTCAACCAAGGGAACACCGGTATCGCGTTGGTAGAGGGTGCCTTCTATATCACCTGTGCGTCGAAAGATTCGCTGATAGATGCTTCTTTTCGTTTTTGGGGATGTATCTTCCTTAACATTATCCGTTTCAGCGAAAACAGAAAACGGTATCATGAGCATAACACACAGAACAGAATATAAGCAAAATTTCATGAAAAAGTTTTTTCACCTCTACTTGGAACCTGAATTGCAGACTTCAACGCTCAATTAGACGTTCCAGTTGACACAGAGATCACGCTTATCAATTTCTTCATTTTCAAAACTCCATGCTTTAGCGTGGAGATACAGAAAATGCGATTTTTTCTGCTGACAAGTTTTTGTGCTTGTGATATATTTTTGACTATCGTGTGGGCGGCAACTAACTATCTGCACACCAGTGTAGACCTTGCTGCCTTTCCACTCTTAAGCGTGTGAAGGGAGGTCTCTTATGAAGAAGGTTTGGATGTTATGTCTCTTAGCGGCTGTTTGCTTTACAGGCAAACCTGTTGAGAGCCAAAACGCATCCGCACAGCTTTCGATAAAAGTGGTTGTCGACCTCGAGGATGTTGTTGACATTGAGGGTGCTGTCTACGCCGAGGATAACGAGGATGTTCAGAAAAAAATAAAAGAAGATATCCAAGTGAATGTGGAACATCGTCTCAGAAATTTGGCAGATGTTGAAGTTGTTGAGACATCGCCGTCATTTGTCCTGCGTGTGATTTTGGTTGGACCTATACGTACGAATCAAGACGTGCTTAGCGACGGTCTGACACCTGATAATTTATTATACTATTTCGGCGAAGAGCATAAAAGAGGAAGCCTCGCATACAGGACAAAAGAGGTCCTTCTCGCCTTTTATGTCCTAACGAAATCGAATGCGGATGCTCACGACTTCATTGAAAGTGGTATCATCTCCGCTGAAAGATGGGAGCGTCCTTTCAGGATACCGTGGGGCATTTCTATGTCAGTAGATAAGGCACTTGAAAAGTTCCGATAACCCTTTCTGCTCTATATTAAAAAATGATTAGATTCTTGTGCTATTTATACATTGTTGCGATGATCTGCTGTGGATGCACAGATAACCCACAGAATAAGACTTTCAAAGAAAGATATAACGCTTATGCGGATCCTCAGTTGGATTACGAAGAAGTCAAGAAGCGACGGTCAACTGATGCAACTCAATGGTCACCTGATGCGACTCTATTTGATTACGCTTGGCACTTAAGGAACACCGATGTCCCTATAAACGAGTTAGAAGATTTTGTTGATGCCATTATCCGTCGCATGGATGCAAAAAACCTTGAAGAATATCTCGAAATTCAAGATGAAATTGACGTCCTATATTTTTGGCTTACGGATAAACTCTCCGCCAAGCGCGCCTATGAAAAATATCGGCTCCCTTCTCGCCACTGGGAGACATTTGAAGCATTTACCAGAGATATCGTGCTGTGGCGTTTCTATATCATACGCGACGAAGAAGGTATCCAAAAGATGCTTGCCGTCCTCGAGTATTACAAATTCCTACTTTCTTTTGATCCAGATGATGCCTTACGAATTAGACGCGGTACCGATTAAGTTGCTAATTAGTGAATACTGTCCTTTACCAACTTCGGTGAGTTACTCATAAAAACAGTCAAAATCGCTGTATAGTATATGGTGAAACAGAATATGTTTTCCTATGGATTCTGTGGATTTTGTTGAAAAAAAACGCCTTCAGTCCATCCCAGAAACACATTGGTATTCGTGAAATTATTGAGAATTTCTGCGGTTAGCGCTGGATTGTGCACGGCGAGCCATAAAAGCCCATCATCTTTGCCGTACTGCTCAAACTGTTCCTGTATGAAAAGCGCGTCCTTCTTTTCGGTTTCAGTTACGAAATGTTCAAGGGCAGCGAAGAATTTTTTTGCTTGACCTTGGTTTGGTAGATGTATTTCCATCCAAGCCTTCACGGGTGCTTCATCAAGGACTGATAGTTTTTTTTCGAGCACAGCCAATATCGCCTTGAGAACGTTTTCTTCGTTTCCATCATGTATCATCTGATATAGCATCACGTTTGCACAGCGATACTCCAAAGTCAACTGATGAATAATAGCTATGTCTTCTTCGTTGGATTTCCCGATAGATTCTTTCAAAAAGGGTTTGTATCTTTCCGGGTCAGGTTTTGCTACGTCGAGGTAGTCTGCTAATGTTTTAAACGGTTTTGCCATCCGATATTCTTGCGTAAGAAAATCCAAATATGTTTTAGAAGCTGTCACCTTACCCATGACTGTGAAATCTCCATCAAAAATAGGTTTCGGAAACAACATCTTCAGTTTCGCAAACGTGTCTTCCGGTGTAGGTTTGGGGGGTATAGGTTCGGCAATAACTTTTTCGACAGACGTTGTGTCAGTGTCGGGATCTTCAGAGCATCCCAACAATTGAAAAGCAATCGCAAAAAGCATAAAGACTGTGAAACGTAAAGAATGCTGCATTGTTTGTCCTTTTCGTATTGGTGATAGGCGTTTGATGCCGTATGAACAGGAACGGGTACCTGATTGGGGTGTTGATGTTGTGTAACATCAATAGTTTTCTTCTTCAAGCGAGACCTGAAACATCCCGCGCTTTTCCGTCACAACGATGAATTACAAAAATAAGTTTACATCGTGTAGGGGTGCCCCTTGTGGGTGCCTGTAGCCTTAAATCTATAACATCAATAGTTTTCTTCTTCAAGCGAGACCTGAAACATCCCGCGCTTTTCCGTCACAGCATAGAGTTTGTCCCTGTTAATGACGAGAGACAGAACGCTATCTGGCAATTTCGGTGATATCTTTTTCCATTCACCGCGACGGTTCAATTGATAGGCACCTTCATCGCCGGCACCGTAGACCCTGGTGCCGGATACAGCAATTCGATCTATAACGGTATGCCCTCCGGTCCTATCGGTGATCGCTCGCCAGTGTTCACCCGTTTCTGAGGTCAAGACCCCTGTGTCTGTCGCGACATACACTGTTGGACCCGCAAAGGCTATCTCTTTAAAGTGCTTGAAGCGCAGTGGCAGGTTTGAAGGTCAAATCTTTCCAGGTGTTACCACTATCAAACGATTGAAAGAGATGTCCGTCGCGTTTTCCGACATAGACGGTCTCTTCTGAAACAGCAAGTGCGATACTTTTCTGGTTCTCTTTCACAGCATCGTCATAATTATCAGGGAGCTGGGTTTTATCTATCAATCCGGTGTTGAACCATTCTGGTTCACCGCGTTTCCAGCGGAAAAGCCGTCTCTTATATTCTGTGTAAAATGTCTCGTCGCTCACTGCGAACTCTGCAGAGAATCTTTCGAGTTGCCGAGTCGCATCTGCCAGACCCATCATGGCCATCACGGAGAGATCTCCACCGAAGGTAGCAGGTCCCTGAATAGGTATGAACACGTCGCTGCTCGCAGAGAGACGAAAAAGGCGAACTTCATTTTGGGCGTCGAATGCTGCTGAGATGCCGTAAAGTACACCGTCAGAGATCGCTAATTTTGTGGAAATCAAGATATCCGTAGGTGGGGTTATGTCTGACGGTTCTAACGCAAGTTCTGCGGAATTCACAGGCAGGGTTTTCCAGGACTTCCCATTATCAGCAGATTTGGCGATCCCTAAGCCGGTATTTGCGTAGAGTGCGTTTTTGAATGTTACCAAGTCAAATACTTTGGTGCCTACCATCCCTTTCGTGAATGGGTGCCATGACTGACCGCCATCCGCTGAACGGATCAGCCCGTCGCGAACGCCAACTTTGAGAAATGTGTTTTTATCCACTGTTAATGTAGGGAACATACTGAGTGTCACCGAATTCATCATCGCATTCATATCAGATGTGTCAAACCCTGAGTCTGTCCATGTTTTACCGCCATCCGTTGAGCGGAACGTGGTGACACCTAATGCCAATAACGTCTCTCCAGCCGCCAAGACTTGAACGCCCGGTGATATTTTCATTGTGAACGAAGTGCTTTTCGGTGTTAGCTCCGTCCACGTATCCCCCAAGTCGGTCGAGTGGAAGATCTCCCATGAACTTGGATTGTCGCTGCTCATCACTTGCCCTATGTATGCTCCCATTCCCTCGGGAGTGTTTAATTGAGAAAGATCGGGACCTGTCCCGACATAGAGGTTGTTTTCATAAACCGCCAAGGAGTGGATGGCTTTGGTGGTATCCACCGGCAATTTTTCCCACATCCCTGCGCGCGAGCGGTAGAGTCCGTGGTTCATGCCTGCAAACACACTGTTTTCGATGGCAGTAAGTGTGAGGATGTGAGTGTTTTCGTTGATTATCCCATCGTTCATTGGAATCCACTGTTTACCGGCATCTTCGGATCGGAAAATCTGATTCTCAAGTGCCAGGTATAGTCCTTCGTCTGTTATCGCGAGTCCGATAGGGTTTCCTTTTGGACGCGGACCCAGCGACTCCCATGTTTCGCCGCTATCGGTTGAAGCCCACACTTCATCAGTAGATACAAGGTAGAGGGTGCCGTTTCGTTCTGCCATGGGTTTCCAGCCGTAGTCTGCCGAAGCCTCTGGCGGCAATGGACTCACGTGTGTCCATACAGACGCATTTGGTGTTAATCTATAGATACCGCTCGGTGAAGCGGTATAGATATCTCCTGTGGAACTGAGGAGTAATCCCGATACTTGTCCGCCTTCTGGACCGTTTGCTTGTATCCACTGTTGTTTTGTTGATGGGCGTGTTTCCTTCTCTATCTGCGCAGCAGCGAGCACAACAGGCTCCGAAACTTGTGGACCGGCCCCTCTACTTTTACCAGTGGTATCAAAGCGTCCGGCTTGGTTCCGTAAATCGGGTTTTGCCTGTATATCAAGGACAATGGGGGCATCAATGATTTCAACCGTGGTTTCTGATCTGGCGTTCAGGTTATACGGTTTCTGAAAGTGGGCGAGGTATTGCGACCCTATCCCTATTATTAGAAAAATGAAAATGGCTGTTGCGGCGGAGATTGCCCAAGGTATTAAGGGTTTGCTGTTCGTAGGCGTTATCGGCTTTAGGTCGGCAACTTGCTTTACAATGTTTTCGGTAAAAGTGACAGGTAAATCTACACTGCCAAGGGTTTCCCGCACGATGTCATCCTCCTGCCTTAAACGGTTGCGTGCGCGTTGGAGACGGCTTTTAACCGTATTTGGGGACACGCCTAAAAATTCACTAATCGCTTTATATGTCATTTCTCCAAGATAGTGAAGTGTCACAACTGTGCGTTCGCTCTCCGGCAGTTTCTCTAAGAGACTTCTGATGTGCCTTTGACGGTGTTCGGCAGAGGCTTCCTCACGTTGTTCGTCTTCGTAGTGACGGTAGGAAGATTCTTCAATCTCCTCTCCACTGGTGGTTTCCAAGGATTCCATTGAGGGTTTCTGCTTTCGATGCCAGTCAATACAGAGTCGATCGGCGATGACATAGAGCCATCCAGCGAACTGATTCGGATTCTTTAACGTCGAGAGTTTCTGGTATGCTTTAAGGAAGGTATCCTGTGTGAGTTCCTCGGCGGTATGGAAGTCGTCAACCTTCCGCCATGCAAGGGCGTGGACGCTTTTCTGGTATTTTTTTACCAGTCGGGTAAAGGCGTTCTCATCCCCTGTCAGGAATTGGTTGACCAGTTGTGCATCTTCGTTTTTCATCGAATGTCTCCAAGAACTTAAGCGTGCGCGTTTTTAACGCGCGACTATTGGACTGCTGTCACTAATTAATGACGAGATTTAAAGAACAGAAGGGTGCATGACGAGAAAAAATTAGAGAAATTATATCACAACTACACTAAAATGTTTTTCTTGATACGGTGAGATATGGAATTTAGAGGTTGTTTTTGGTGGACATTCCTGTGTTTTTGACATTGAACTCACGTTTTAACGCAAATTTATTTGACATAACCGAGGAAAATCAGTATATTAAAGGGCATCATGAAACTTCTATCCATAAACGTCTCAAAACCGAAGCCTATTCAATACGGCGGTAAAACGGTCCAGACAGGGATTTTCAAAGAACCCGTGTCAGGCACCGTCATGCTCAGAGAGAAGAACATCGACGGGGACGGACAAGGCGATCTGCGGGTCCATGGGGGCACCTATAAAGCCATCTACGGCTATCCGTTTGAGCATTACACCCACTGGCAGCAGGAATTACAGAGAGACGACTTCACCTACGGGCAGTTCGGCGAGAATCTCACGGTTGAAGGTCTGCTGGAAACGTCAGTTTATATCGGCGATGTCTTTCAGATCGGTTCAACGGTGAAATTACAGATTACGCAACCGCGCGTGCCGTGTTTCAAACTTGCGTATAAGATGGGACTGCCGGAGTTCCCCAAGCAGTTTTTAGAGAGTCGACGCGTTGGCTTCTATTTTCGAGTGCTTGAAGAAGGCGAAATCGCGGCTGGCGATGCAATTACACGCATTGAAGTTGCATCGGCGTCGATGAGCATTACAGAAATACTCAACCTACGCTATTTTGATAGGGACAACCGCGAGAAAATCGCACGCGCCAGAAAACTACCTGCCCTCTCGCCGAGCTGGAAACGGGATTTTACAAAAATTTTACAATGAATATTTTTAAAGCAACAACCAAACGCGAAACGAGCGAAGCAGCAGCACACCTCGCCAGTAGAAAACTTCAAGAGGCAGTGGACGCAAATGGACATGCCAGTTTCATCGTTGCAACAGGCGCGTCTCAATTTGATTTCCTTGCCGCATTGACCGCTGATAAAACGATTGATTGGGACAACACAACGATGTTCCATCTCGACGAGTACATCGGTATTCCTGAGACACATCCCGCCAGTTTTCGCAAGTATCTGCGAGAACGGCTCGTGGACATCGTTCATCCCGGAACCGTCCATTTCTTGGACGGAGAAGCAGGCGAACCGCAAGCCGAATGTGATCGACTTAATCGAATTATCTCGCAACATCAGATTGACGTGGCGTTCGTAGGTATCGGTGAGAATGGACATCTCGCTTTCAACGATCCACCGGCGGATTTTGAGACAGAAGATCCGTATATCTTGGTGGAATTAGATGAGGCATGCCGGCTGCAACAGGTCGGCGAGGGTTGGTTTGGAGGCATTGATGATGTGCCGACCCAAGCAATTTCAATGTCCATTCGCCAAATCGTGAAGGCGAAAGCAATTGTTTGCACTGTGCCGGATGAACGAAAGGCGGAGGCAGTGCGGAATTGCTTGCACGGCGAGATAACGCCATTGCACCCTGCTTCGATTTTACAGACGCATCCAGATTGTGCGGTATTTTTGGACGCCGGGTCGGCATCGTTGTTGTAGAAAATGGAGGGTGTCGATGAAAGATGCAATTAGAGTTGGGATCATTGGTGTCGGTGGGACAATCGGCAGCACGACCGCTATTCTCGCCGCAGAGCCGAACGTAGAACTCGTCGCTTTGGCGGATCCGGATCCCACCCGCAGGAAACGGGTCTTGGATGGGATTAAAGGGGTCCGCGTTTTCGATGATTATCGGCAGATGTTTGACGCCTGCGATTTAGACGCAGTCTGCATTGGACTTCCGACGTGGATGCACGCCCCTGTCTCGCAGGAAGCGTTGGAACTTGGATTGCATGTACTCTGTGAAAAACCACCATCAAACGATGCAGCAGAGTTAATACCGGTCACGCAGCTTGCCGCAACCAAAGGTCTTGTTTATATGTTCGTCCGCCAATCGCGGTTCACGTCCCAGTTGATGGAGGGACGTAGGCTTGTGCAGGCTGGGGAACTCGGGGACGTATATTACGCGGAGACTCGATGGATACGCACGCGATGGTGTTCTGCACGCGGATGGCGGCACGATAAAGCGAAAGGTGGTGGGGTCCTCCTGGATCTCGGTATTCACGCCATTGATAACGTCTGGTTTATGATGGGCAATCCGCGTCCCACAGAGGTCATGGCTGGAATGTATTGCACTTTTTCCGATCTCGCGCCTCCTGAACAAATTTACACCGCAGATGATGCTGCTTGCGGGTTTGTGCGGTTTGAGAACGGGTGCACCTTGCATTTTGCTGTCGCGTTTTCGATGAATACCACAAATCGGCAGGCGCCAGCAAAGGGGAGCGATCTGGTCAAAAGTGAGACGCAGGAGTTTCAACTTTACGGAACGAAGGGAGGCCTCGAAAGCGGAAAACTACTCGTTGGGACACCGGACGGTGTTAAGGTCAAACCCATAAAAGCACCCCCACAGAAGGCGAATGAGGTAACACTTCAGGCGCGAGAATTCATTCGAGCGATTCGGGAAGGCGATGAACCCCTTAATTCCGGTTCACAGGCAGTAATGCTGATGCAAATGCTCGATGGAGCAATGAAATCCAGTGAAATCGGCAGTGCCGTTGCGATTCTTTAATTTTACTTTGCGGTTCGGTGAGGCAGGTTGGGACATTCATGTTCCTTTCCGTATATCTGAAAAAACCCCAAGCAAAAACCCCTCAACTACGCTTACGGGCTGCGCGCTTTTGTTATGCTTGTTGCAGGCTAAGGTTTTGATTGTATGTTTCAAATGCGAAGCAAACGGACGCAGTATCCCAGGAGTACATAAAAAAATGTCTACGCAACGCAATTCGGAAATACTTCAACAGAACGGGCTCACACCTCAACAGAAACAGCAATTTCACGAGGACGGCTTTCTGTTCGTCCGAAACGTGCTGCCAGATGAGGCACTTCAGCCGTTGATTGATGAGTTAGCACAGTTAGTTGATGACGGAACACAAGCGGCAATCAAACATGGAATCCTTGACGCGTCGGATACGTATGATGATGAGCCGTTTGAAACGAGATTGGCGCGGGTCTCGAATGCTTGTTCCGATCCAAATTGGATTTGGAGCAACTATTTCAGAGACCAGAAAATCCGAACCGCTGGGATGTTCACGCTCAGGACGGCCCCCACCCTCCTTGATGTCGTTGGCTCTCTCATCGGTAACGAGATCTTCGCGCATCCGCAATTTAATTACCGTGCCAAATTGCCCGATCAAGCGATTACTGTCATCCCTTGGCATCAAGATTTGGCGTATCTTATCCCTGAAGAGGCGGCGGATACGTTGGTTGTGAACGTTTGGCTTCCACTCATTCGGGCAACGGAAGAGAATGGATGTATGCAAGTCATCCGAGGTTCGCACCGCTATAATCTGATTGCACACAACTACCAAGATCAGACCCCCGGACATACGGGGGGTAGAGGCATCAGCGATGCGGAGTTGCCGCCGGGTGATGTCGTTACTGCTGAACTTGAGGCAGGAGATGTTTTGCTGACGAGTGAACGGGTTGTCCACCGTGGACTTCCGAACCGTTCCGATACAGTCCGTTGGAGTGTTGATACACGCTATAGCCAAATCGGGTTGCCAACGGGTCGCGAAAATGTTCCTGGATTTATCGCTCGGAGCCGGTTGAATCCTGAGCGTATCACCAAGTCTCATCACGACTGGAACCAGCAGTTCGAGCCGACTTAAGCATCCCCAAACTTTTTCTTGAACAGAGAAACCGTATCGTGGTCGGGATGATTCGGGAGTTCAGCGGGTGCCTCCCATTCTTCGGGGACCTCCGTTAATTTCACAGGTTTACCATCGTTTTCCAGAACCGACTTCCAACCGGCGAGGAAGACGTTCGTTTTGTGTAAAATTTGATCAAACGTCTGTGGCATCTCGTTGTGGAGTGCCATGTTCTGGAACGCCCAAAGCGTCGGCACCCAGATCTCTGTTTTGTCGAACGGATAACCGGTGCCGGTGTGGATTCTGAAATTCTCACCGCCGTAGGCTTCCTGTGTGTGAATTTGCACCGTTCCCCACGAACCGCTCACTTGATGAAGGGTCCCGTAGAATTGGCGACCCTCGCTATCAACATGCTCGAAGGTGAGAACACCGGGCGGACTGTGCCAACTATCGGCTTGATACGCCACGGACACGACTGGGTTTCCCGCCTCCGCAATCGCTTTGCAAACCATATAGAGTCCATGGATGCCGTGGGTGGGATAGTCGTCGAACGAATTGGTCGCCGTGTAGCAGATGATTTGCTTATCGCTTGCCCACGCCTTGGCGCGTGAGATGGCATCGTTGTGCTCATGACTTGATGGTGCAAGAATAGTCGCGCCGTTCTTCTGCGCGAGTTCAATCATTTGCCGTGCTTTCGCGAGGGAGTTCGTAAACGGACGATTGATGAGGTTCGGCAAACCGGCTTCGAGATACGGTTCATGAAGGATGTGGTTCCATGGGTGATTATAGTAGCCACCGGAGATCACACCGTCTACCTTCCCCAACATATCGTCAAAATTCTTGACAACTTCGCAACCGTAAGGTTCAGCAACCGCTTTCGCCTTTTCGTATTCAATATCCCAACAGTGAGTGATCCGCATCCCCGTAAAGGGTGTATCTTTCTCACCGGGGCGCGGGTTGATATGCGGTGCCCACAACGGCATGTGTGAATACGAGTCTACGTTCAGAAATCCGACACGGAAAGGTTCAGCGTTAGGTGCTTGCATGACTACCTCCTTTTATAGCTCTCAGTCTTCAGTTATCAGTTAATTTCGTGGCAGTTACAAAATGTAGTCACACTACACAAAACTCTTAACTGACGACCGACAACTGAAAGGGTTGCGCAGCAACCCGTACTGACAACTATTTACATTGAAACCCACGTTGAGCCGTTTTCACAAGACTCAACCGCCTTGTAGATGAACTGCATACCCCGCAACCCGTCATAGACTGTCGGAAAATCATAGTCTTCGGTTGGTATGGGATCGCCGTCAATGTATTGCCGAATGGCTTCGACAACACCGACGTAAATTGTTGCAAACGCTTCCAGATACCCTTCGGGATGCCCTGTCGGGATACGGGCACCTGCTGCCGCGGCTTCGGAGAGATAGCCCTGACCGCGGGTCAGCGTCTGTCTCGGTTCACCATAACGATAAAGTTCAAGATAGTTCGGATTCTCTTGCGCCCATTTCACCGCGCCCTGTTCGGCGTAGACGCGGAGTGTGAGTCCATTTTCTTCGCCGGTGGCGACCTGACTAATGCTTAAAACACCTTTACCGCCACCTTGGAAACGGAGCAAGGCGTTGACATCCTCATCCAGTACTCTGTCGGGAAGGAAAGTGCTCTTATCAGCACACAGTTCAACAATCGGATCGCCAGTAACGTATTCAAGCAGATTCACGCAGTGTGTGCCGACATCCCCCATCGTGCCGCCGATCCCGGATTGCGCCGGATCGACACGCCACGCGGCTTGTTTCTGACCGAGTTTCTCGTGCGGGACCATCAAGAAGTCCTGTAGGTATTCGACGATGACCTTGCGAATTGGTCCCATCGCGCCTTCAGCGAACAACGCTCGCGCATGCCGCACGAGCGGATGCCCCGTGTAATTGTGTGTCAATGCAAAAACAAGTCCCGAATCCTCAACCAGTTTCACAAGTGCCTCGGCTTCATCGAGACTGTAGGTCATCGGTTTATCGCAAACAATGTGGAAACCCGCATCCAGAAACGTCTTTGCGATCTCAAAGTGGGAGATGTTCGGTGTGACAATGCTCACGAAGTCGATGCGTTCATTTTCGGGGCGCGCGGCTTCGGCTTCCGCCATCTCTGCATAACTGTTGTAGCAACGGTCTGGATCGAGATACAACTCAGCACCGGTGGTTCTTGTGTTCTCCGGGTCGCGTGAGAAACACCCGGCGACGACTTCAATTTGCTGATCGAGTGTGGCAGCGATTCGATGCACACCCCCAATAAACGCACCCTGCCCACCACCGACCATACCCATTCGTAATTTCCGATTCCAAGATTCCATAATGCTTTACTCCAAACAGGATTTTAAATATATTTACTGCATTCCTCAGCCGTAGCCTGCAACAATACGCAGAAATACCCTATCAAAAACACGCAGACGGATTTGAGGGATGTTCATCACAGTTTTAATCAATGTCATTCTTCCGCAAGGTAAGATTAAAAATTCAATCCAAGGATATCCCGATTCCGTGCAGTGTCGGTTTCTCCGCCCGCAAAGTCATCAAAAGCGACATCGGTCGTTTCGATAATATGTTTGGCAATAAACGGTGCACCTTCTGCCGCCCCTTGCTCTGGACTTTTAACACAACATTCCCATTCCAGGACCGCCCAGCTGTCGTAACCCGCTTCGGTCAGGAGTGTGAACACCTGTGTGAAATCCACTTGCCCATCACCAAGTGAACGGAATCTGCCAGCACGTCCAGCCCATGATTGATAACCTCCGTAAACCCCAACCCGACCTGTTGGACGGAATTCAGCATCTTTAACGTGGAATCCCTTGATGCGTTCGCTGTAAAGTCGGATGAAGTCGATATAGTCGAGCTGTTGAAGGAGAAAATGGCTTGGGTCGTAGTTGAGGCAGGCGGCGGGATGGTTGTCCGTATAATCTAAGAACATCTCATAGGTCGCACCGTCGTAAATGTCTGAACCCGGATGGAGTTCGTAGGCGAAGACCTGACCGTTATCGTGTGCCAGATCCAGAAGTGGTCGCCAACGTGCGGCGAGTTCTTTGAACGCCTCTTCAATAATTCCATCGGGACGCTGGGGCCACGGGTAGATCGTATGCCACGCGAAGCCACCTGAAAGCACAGGAATGACATCCAGTCCCATATTCACCGAGGCGTGGATACATTTCGTTAATTCTTCTGTTGCCCATGCTGTTCTTTCGGCACCTCGTAAGCCGGGCGGATGGAACGCCTCAAACATAACTTCATACGCGGGATGCACAGCCAAGACCTGTCCAGCGAGATAACCGGCGACCTCTGTCGCTTCAAGTCCCATCTCGTTGAGTGTCCCTTTGAATTCGTCGCAATAGGTTTTAGATTCAGCGGCTTTTCCGATGTCAATGACGCGATCGTCCCAATTCGGGATTTGGACGCCTTTGTACCCCAAGCCCGCAACCCATTTCCCGATATTTTCCATCGTGTCGTATGGTGCCTCGTCCCGCATAAATTGGGCGAGGAAGATAGCTGGACCTTTGATTTTCGGCATTCTACCTGTTACTCCTGTCTTTGTATGTAATCCGTAACAATATAAGAGGTGTAAGTGTTGTTATTAAGTACGCCATTCAGTTTCAAATCGGCGAAAAATAATTACCAAAAGTTCGCAAACTTCGGGTATAATATACAAAAGTTGCTGTGTAATGTCAAGAGTTTTAGAGGTAGATATAAGGTCTTTTAATTTTTCCAATTATCCGAATCGCGGATTATACAGGTTTCACAGATAATAACCTTTTATTAAAAACGCAGCCCGTAATGAAATTATGCCTTAAACGGCATAATTTGTCTTTGCTTTACATTTGGAGGGCGGATATACGGAAATGCCCATCAAGTACGAAACCCACCTCATCGAACCGCAAGGTATAATTAAAAAGCGAAAGGAAAAAGAGTGGAACAACCTATCTATGGATTGACGGTTCGCGGGGTAACGAAACATTTCCATCGGACCAAGCAAACGAACGATAAACCGCGTTTTCATCAAAAACTTCAGCATATATTCAGGCGCGAGAAGGAAGTCATCCGCGCAGTTGACGACATCTCTTTAGAGGTAAACATCGGGGAAATCTACGGTATTCTCGGCGCGAATGGATCGGGAAAGTCGACGCTGATTCGTCTCATTTCGACGCTGCTCCTGCCCGATGCTGGGAGTATTCAGGTCTTCGGCGACGATGTCGTGACAAATAGTCTGAAGGTTCGACAGGTGATGAACCGCGTCTCTGTTGAGGCTTCTTTCTTTAAACGTCTCTCTTCGGAAGAGAACCTGATTTATGCTGCCCGCCTCTACGGTATCCCCGCTCCCGAAGCCGAACGAAAATCAAAACAGATTTTAGAAAGACTCGGTTTTGATGCAGATCGGATGAACGAAGAGATGGAACATCTCTCGCGTGGGATGCAACAGAAAGTCGCCATCGCACGTGCCTTACTCACCACTCCCATGCTACTCCTGCTCGATGAACCCACGACAGGACTCGATCCGAAATCTAAGCGCGATGTGCAAGCCTTTATTGAGGAGATCCGTCAAGAACGGAACGCTGTCATAGTGCTAACGACGCACGATATGGCGGAGGCAGAGCGGTTGTGCGATAAGATCGCGATTATTGATAAAGGACGGTTTATCGCAGAAGGAACGGTAGAAGAACTCATCGCGAATGCCCCATCACAGAACGGGGTGCCAGCGACGTTGGAGGACGTGTTTATCGCGCTAACGGGTAAAGGGATTGAGGAGGAGGACTAAAGTTATGCTGAATCTTGTTCGGGAAACGATTGTCTCCTACGCGTTCATTGAACGGAACTTCAATCTGCTGAAGCGGTATCTGAGCTGGGAAATCCTCTTTTTCAGTTATTCGATCGTCAATGCACTAACAATCGGCTTGATTATGGTAGGGCGTGGCAGCAGTGAAGATGTGCTTTATCTGGTCATTGGCGCATTAATCTGGGGATTTCTCTCCGTTATGATGCGTGAGGTCAGCGATGCGATTACATGGGAGCGGTGGGAAGGGACGATTGAATATACTTTCATGGCTCCGATTTATCGCATCACACATCTTGTGGGTTCATGTCTATTTGCGATTCTGTACGGGTTGCTTCGGACGGCTTTGGTTTTGGCGATAATGCCCCTCTTTTTTGGAGAACACATTGACTTAAGCAATGCGAATTGGCTAACACTGGTGGTCACTGTTCTTATCTCCAGCCTCTCTTTCATTGGGATCGGTCTGATGGCGGCGATCTTTCCACTGCTCTCACCGGAGAAGGGACAAGCCGCAACGGGTATCATTCAGTCGATGCTACTTTTGGTCTCCGGTATCTACTATGAAATAGAGGTGCTACCGGCATGGCTTCAACCAATTTCTCAAATTTCGCCTGCCACATATACACTCAGATCGATTCGTGCAGCGATGCTTGAGAACGCGTCCGTTGAGAGCCAGGTTGGCAATTTGTCTTTACTGCTTGTCATTGGAGTCCTACTCATTCCACTTGGATTTTGGGTTTTCCATTTGGGTGAAAAATACGCCAAACGCGTGGGTAGGTTAAAAAGGAGTGGGTAGTACTGAATTGGGTTATTGTACTACATTGAATTATCATGGAGGAGTTGATGTCAGGATATTATAGATTTCCAACAATTGGTCAAGATACCATTGTTTTTGTCTGTGAAGATGATTTGTGGAGTGTTCCAACCGAAGGTGGAATTGCGCGGCGACTTACGTCAAATCTCGGTGCGACGAGTTCTCCACGCTTATCACCGGATGGTGAACTACTTGCGTTCACGGGACGTGAAGAAGGTCCGTCAGAAGTGTATGTGATGCCCGCGCTCGGCGGCGAAGCAAAGCGACTCACTTATCAGGGGAGCAACGCTGCTATTGTCGACTGGGATGCCGATAGCAAGACGATTCTCTATGCCAGTAATGCGGGGTTGGCATTTGATCCGTGGATATGGAAAATCTGTGCGGAGGGCGGCGAACCGCAACGTTTATCCTACGGTCCTGCGAACCATATCGATTTCAGCGGTGATGGGGGCGTTGTCCTCGGTAGATTGACCCGTGAACCTGCGCGCTGGAAACGCTACCGCGGCGGCACTGCCGGACAAATCTGGATTGATCCCGAAGGGGATGGACAATTTCAACCGCTCGCGCCCGTAGATAGCAATTTCACGACACCGATGTGGATCGGTGAACGTATCTATTTTATTTCTGACCATGAGGGTGTTGGCAATATCTATTCCTGCCTCCCGACGGGTGAAGACATTCAACGCCATACACATCAGGATACCTACTACTGTCGTTCCGCGCAGACGGATGGCACGCGTATTGTCTACCACGCCGGTGCCGATCTGTTTGTTTATGAAATTGGGAACGACACTGAAACCCGTGTTGATGTCGAATTTCGAAGCCCACGGACCCAGCGGCAGCGAAAGTTCGTCAGCCCATCATATTATCTGCAAGATTATGCCCCGACCCCGGACGGTCACGCATTGGCAGTGACGGTTCGAGGGAAACCCTTTACGATGGCGAATTGGGAAGGCGCAGTACTCCAACACGGCGAGCGCAACGGAATACGCTATCGCTTTACGGAGTGGCTCAATGACGGTAAGCGTCTTGTTACGCTCTCCGATGCTGAGGGCGAAGAGGCACTTGAAATCCATACACGTGATGGGAGCGCTGAGATTCTTCGGCTTGACGCGCTTGACATCGGACATGTTCGGCAACTTGCGGTCGCCCCGCAAACCGAAGGCGATGAGAAGGATCAGCTGCTTCTTATCAATAATCGTCTTGAACTTTTACACATTGATTTAGAGACACAAGAGATGCGGGTACTCGACAAAGGGCATTATCAGAATATCCGAGATGTCGCGTGGTCGCCTGATGGTAAATGGTGTGCGTATAGTTTTGCCTCCACAGAAACCACGCGTTCAATCAAACTCTGCAAGATTGAAACGGGTGAGACGTGGTTCGTTACGGATCCAGAATTCAACGATTTCGGTCCAGCGTGGGATCCAGAGGGGCAGTATCTCTATTTTCTCTCTTACCGCGAGTTCAATCCGATCTACGATGCACTCCACTTCGATCTTGGGTTTCCTACGGCAATGCGTCCGTTGTTGGTGACCTTGCAAAAAACCTTGGGCCATCCGTTCATCCCTGAACCTCGTCCGCTTGAGGAAGAGAAAGAGGATAAAGATGAAGGAGAGGCGAGACAGGATGACGAGGATAAGGCATCTGATGAGAAATCTGAGCAGAAGCCGGAGAAACGCATCACAATAGATCTGGAAGGCATTACACAGCGCGTCGTCGCCTTCCCGTATCCGCACGGACATTATGGGCAAATCGCTGGTATTGAAGGCAAAGCACTTTTTACGGCGTTTCCGGTCCAAGATACACCCCCAGACGATGATGATGACAGCAGACCGAGAGGTGTGCTCCATGCCTACGACTTCAAAGAACAGAAAAAGGAGAGACTGGTCTCCGGCATTAATGATTTTCAACTTTCGCGTGATGCGAAAACGCTTGTCTATTCCACTGGAAATCGGTTGCGCGTTATCAAGGCAGGCAAAAAGACTGAAGGCGATTCCAAGTCTGGGAGTCGGGGCGGTCCGAGTCGACAGACGGGTTGGATTGACCTGAGTCGGGTCAAAGCCTCCGTCGTTCCAACGGCTGAGTGGCATCAGATGTATCGGGAGGCGTGGCGGCTTCAGCGGGATTACTTCTGGACAGAGGATATGTCGGATGTGAATTGGGAGCATGTGTATCAACGGTATCTACCGCTCCTTGAACGGATCGCAACGCGCGGTGAATTTTCGGATTTGATGTGGGAGATGCAGGGGGAACTCGGCACCTCACATGCGTATGAAATGGGTGGGGACTATCGGAACTCACCGAATTATGCGCAAGGATTTCTCGGTGCGGATTTCGCTTACGATGCGGAAAGCAATGGGTATCGCATCACGCACATCCCGCGCGGCGACGGCTGGGAGTCAACAAAGGATTCCCCACTGAATGCCCCCGGCATTAATGTCCGAGAAGGCGATATTCTGCTTGCTATTGCCGGACAGCGTGTCAGCGAAACGGTTTCACCGGGTGAACTGCTCGTGAGTCTCGCAAATCAGGAGGTTCAAGCGATCTTCCGAAACGCAAACGACGGTGAGGAACGCGTCGTCACACTCAAAGTGCTGCAAAGTGAAAGCCAGCTTCGGTATCGCGAATGGGTATCCAAAAATCGGCGGTATGTCCATGAAAAAACGGAGGGTAAAGTCGGGTATGTGCACATTCCTGATATGGGACGCCGTGGGTATGCGGAGTTTCACCGCGGGTTTCTCGCTGAGGTGAGTTATCCCGGTCTGTTGGTCGATGTCCGCTACAATGGGGGTGGACATGTTTCGCAACTGCTTTTAGAGAAGTTATCTCGCCGTCGGATTGGGTATGACGTTCCACGGTGGGGCACACCGCATCCATATCCAGATGCCTCTGTTTTGGGTCCGATGGTGGCTGTCACGAACGAGAACGCGGGTTCCGATGGCGATATTTTCTCGCACTGTTTCAAGTTGATGGAGTTGGGATTACTCATCGGCAAGCGGACATGGGGGGGTGTTATCGGTATCTCACCGCATCAGGCGTTTGTGGATAGAGGGGGCACGACGCAGCCGGAGTATTCATTCTGGTTCGTTGATGTTGGCTGGAGCGTCGAGAACTACGGGACTGACCCGGATATAGAGGTGGACTATCGTCCACAAGATTATGCGACAGAGGGCGACCCGCAGCTGGACCGTGCAATTGAGGAACTCCTCCGCCAGATGGAGGAGAATCCGCCCGAAGTTCCGGATTTCGGGGAGCGTCCGCGTTTGACATTGCCCACGCTGCCGAAGGTGTGATATGAGCGAACACAGTTTTCCCTACCCTAATTGGTCGGCGCAGGTTCTAACCTCGCTAATGAATGGTGATGCCGACAGATTATTTGTGGATAGCCTGGAGCGGTTAGGAAACCGCTCCTACCGTGGCTGAGGGTTGAACTGCTAATTTGAGAAGAAAGACTATAAAAACATGCGTATACTTTGTGCGAACGTAGGGAGCACCTCGTTCAAATACCAAATCATTGATATGGAAACCACGACCTCTCTCGTCAAAGGAGGTGTGGAACGTATCGGTAATTCACCATCTGCTTTTACACACGCGGTGCCGGGCAAGCCGTCCCGTGAAGGTGAAATTGATGCGCCGACACATACTGCGGCGATTGCGCACGCCATGGATCTAATCACCGATGCCGAAGTCGGATGCTTGGAAGACTTGGGGCAATTGGACGGTGTCGGGTTCAAAACCATTCTTGCCCGAGGGTACTGGCGTTCCGCCCGGATTACCGAAGATGTGATAACCGCGCTGGAGACATCTATACCGCTCGCACCGATGCATAACCCCGCATATATCGCCTCTATCCGTGCCTTTCAGGAGTTGCTTCCCACAACCCCGCTCGTCGCAGTCTTTGAGACGTGGTTCCATCAGACGATTCCGGATTACGCCGCCGAATTCGGTGTGCCTCGCTTCTGGGTGGAACAGCACGACATCCGTCGTTACGGCTATCACGGGGCTTCACACCGATACATCTCTGAACGCGTGCCGCAATTGCTCGGACGGGAAACAGGGGACGGGTTACGCATTATCTCTTGCCATCTCGGTGGAAGTTCCTCTCTCTGTGCTATAAAAGACGGAGAATCTATGGATACGTCCATGGGCACGTCTACGCAATACGGGATGATTCAGTCTACCCGTTGTGGCGAGTTAGACGCGTTTGCAGTGCTGTATATGATCGACAAAGAGGGATTCTCTACGGATGAAATTCGTCGTCAATTGGTTGAAGATTCCGGCTTGAAAGGGATCTCTGGCACGAGCGGTGATATGCGTGATATAGAGGCTGCGATTGAGGTAGGAAACGATGATGCCCGATTGGCACTGGAGACTTACGTTTACGGTGTAAAAAAATATATCGGTGCGTATATCGCTGCGCTTGGCGGCGTGGATGTGATCGCTTTTGCTGGAGGTATCGGCGAGAAAAGCCCCATCACGCGAGCGAAGATCTGTGAGGGACTGGAATGGTGCGGTATCCATTTAGATGCCGTAAAGAATGCGCAATTGACAGGCGAAGTCGATCTCTCAGCGGCTAACAGTCGTGCCAAAATTCTGGTTGTTGCTACGAATGAGGAATTGATCGTTTCACGTGAGACGGCGCGGGTTCTCAAAGCGCACGATTGAAGATCGTTCACATCAAGTATTCTCGTTCCCGGAAAATTCGGATGGCGAGCCACAGCAGCACGACTGTCAGTATAAAGATTACCAGAAGTGCTACCCACGCGGATAGCGGTGAGGTTCCTAAGACTGCATTGAAATCGCTTCGAGGGAGTTTATAACGGGGAAATAGCGTAAAAAGATAGTGTGATATAGAGAGTCTCTTGATTCCCGTCGCCATAATTGGCGCTGTGGTGATACTTTCCCACCCCATCAAATAGAGCAGTCCCCACAGGACTGGATTTTTGAATTTAGCTGCCAGCAGTGCAGCGAGTGCCCCGTAAATTAACAGGGCTAATGCCATTGAAGCGGTGTAACGTAGGCTCATACCCAACTGGAAAAGCACACCGTTCTGTAGTTTTGGGTGTGTTATCATAATGCCAGTCAGAATCAGATGAGATGTTCCGATAAGCGTAATCGTCCCGACGAGGTACGCGGCGAATTTGCTGAGGAGAATCGTTGATCTGTGGAGCGGGCGCATCTGAAGATACGTCAAACCTTTTCCGTCGATCTCATCTGAGATGATTGCGGTGCCGTAGAAAATTGCGGATAGGTTCACCAAGAGTCCATAAAGTGCCAATGTTATCTGTGGGATGAATCGGTTGACACTTCCACTCCCTTGCGCCATAAACCTAAATGCGAGTGCTATGGCAAGTGATAGTAAACATCCAAGCAGAATCAGGACAGTTCGCTTACTCCAAAACATTTGACGGAGTGTCACTTTAAAGAGTGAGAAATAGGCAGGGAACGATTTTGTGTTGAGAGACATTTATAACCTTTCAGTCGATGAGAATCTTAGATAATATTAACATTAATTTTGAGGTTTCGCAAGTTTTCTTTCGGATCATAGGTGTTAATTATCAGCCATTAGCAGTCAACAACAGAGGGATACTGCTGATAGAAACCAAAAACTGAATGGCTTTCTGGGGATAGCAAACTTTTCTTGCATTCCGTTTATACCTATGTTATCCTATTTACACAGAAACAGGTAATAGGGGAACAAAACGATGAAATTAGGTTTATGCACCATTGCCTTTCAGGAAAAACCGCTGGAAGAGGTCATCGATATAGCGGCAGATTACGGCTTTGATGGCATCGAGATTTGGGGGAAGCCGCCCCATCTGCCAGCCGACTACGACGAAAATTACGTCAAAAACGTTAGGGACATGGCGCACCAGAAGGGATTGTCGATTTCAGCGTTCGGCTCTTATGTGGAACCGTTAATGGACCTACACCAGCAACATTTCGAGGAAGCCTTCAAGATCGCGCATGAATTAGGCACAGATCTCGTCAGAATTTGGTCTGGTGGCGGGCCCTCCAAATCCATCGCGCCTTCCGATAAACGCCTGATTCTCTTCCGCTTGGTAAGCCTTGCCCAATGGGCAAATTTCCGAAATATTCGACTTGGACTCGAAATGCACAATAACCATCTCACCGACAATGTCGCCAGCATCTTGGAGGCGATTGGAGGGGTGGGCGTGCCTTCACTGCGAACTTACTATCAACCTCTTTCACGTTCGGATGCCGACGAACCACATACTGCCGCTGAAAAACTCGCTGAACATATCGTAAACGTCCACGCTCAAAATTTTGACGAAACCGGAAAAGGATGTCCCATCGCAGACGGTGTGGTGGATTATACCCGAATCGTTGAAACGCTGAACACAGCGGGATACGATGGATACTTAGAGGTAGAATTCGTCCATGGTGATAACAAATTGGAAGCCCTTCAACGCGATCGCGACTACCTTGCGAGTTTAATCAACACCACAAATGGGGAAATGCTGAAGGATCTTAACATCGCACCCGTCTAAAGTTGATATAAATAAGTCTTAAAACATAGAAACGGGGATCCGCATGCGGTTAGAAGTTGGCATCATCGCACTGGTAGAAGAGGTCTTCGGAATAACAGCAGACCGCCGGACCCAATTTGACTGGCTTCGGAATAAACCACGATCCAAAGATTTCGGTGCGCATTACGATACCGTGATGGCACTCTATGCTGAATTAGACGGGGACTGGCAGCGCACAACGGAGAAAGCTGATGGTTACCTAATTCCCGATGCCTATTTCCCGGAACCGTATCACTTTATCTTTGAATTTGACGAACTTCAACATTTTACACACTATCGAGAGCAGACCCTCCGGTTCTACCCAGCGGACATCCCGCTCGCTTATGAACCGCAGAAATACCGTCAGTTTTGCCGACAACACCACGTGGCAGCACTCGCAAAAGGACCGGATCGGTTTCGGCGGCACACAGCGGATTTTCCATACGTCAACGGTCGCGCCGCACAACGCGCTTTCTTCGATACGTTTCGGGACTGGCTACCCCCCCTGCACGGTCTCAATCCAACCGTGAGGTTAGCCGAATTTGAAGTATCATCTATTCTCAATGGACAATTAACAGGAGATGCCGCAAGGACCTATATGGAACGTTTATTGTGCGAACGCCTTAAAATAGCTTCAACCGCTACAAAAAACACAAAAGGTAGGATAAACACAACTACATGAGCAAGCGAAAGCCTGAAAAGGTGAATCTTTCAGAATATCCACTGCTTCAGATAATAGGACAAACACCGCTCGCTAAAATAGATCTTTTTGCAAACGAGTTGCCGAACGTTGATATCTACGCGAAGGTGGAAACCTACAACCCCGGCGGCTCGATTAAAGATCGACCGGTCTTAAGGATGCTCACTGAGGCGATTGCATCGGGAGAACTCACACGCGAAAAAGTTATCCTCGACTCCAGCTCCGGCAATGCAGGGATTGCTTACGCGATGATAGGTGCCACACTCGGCTACAAAGTCGAACTCGTGATCCCGGACAACGCCAGCGAAGAACGAAAAAAACGGATCCACTCACACGGTGCAGACATCATCTATACGGATGCTATCCTCGGTTACGATGAAGCCCTCCGAGAAGTCGATCGGCGTTATGAAGCGGATCCTGAGCGGTATTTCTTCAAATCGCAATACGAAAACGACAACAACTGGCGCGCCCATTATGAAACAACGGGTGTCGAAATTTGGAACCAGACAGGCGGAAAAGTTACACACTTTGTCGCAGGTGTGGGAACGGGTGGGACCATCACGGGTGCCGGTAGACGGCTTAAAAGTTATAATCCCGACATCCAAGTCTGTTCCATTTCACCAGAGGCGTTCCCAGGCATCGAAGGCCTTAAACCGCTCGGACATCCAGACGACATCGTTCCAGAAATCTTGGATGAATCCGTGATTGATTGCCGGATTCCTGCGACCATTGAAAATGCACACGAAATGTGCAGTCGACTCGCACGACGGGGGTGGTTCGTCGGTCAATCTTCGGGTGGCTATCTCTACGGCGCGTATAAAGTTGCCCAACAAATTCAGGAAGGTGTTATCGTCACAGTGTTTAATGATTTGGGAGAACGCTATTTCAGTACAAGATTATGGGATTAATTTTTAATAATTCGAAAGGCGTTCACTGTAGCGATAAGTTTCATTCTGAATAAACCGCAAGGAAAATTATAAATATGGAAACAACCGTTATTCCGTTTCGAGGCTTACGCTACAACGCGACTCAGGTGAAAAGCATTGAGAACGTCATCGCCCCTCCTTACGATGTCATCAAACCCGATGAGCGGGTCGCTTTAGAGGCACGCCACCCTGCCAATATCATTCGTTTAATCTTAAGCCAACCGCAAGACAACGATACTGACCACGAAAACCAATATACCCGTGCCGCTGTCCGCATGAAGCAGTGGATTTCAGATGGCACGCTCGTCAGGGACACAACACCCCGTTATTACATCTACGACCAATCCTTTAACGCTCCCGACGGAAAAAACTATACGCGTCGCGCCTTAATAGCACTCGTGAAACTCGAACCCTTTGAAAATCGGGTGATCCTACCGCACGAAAAAACACATGCCGGACCGAAGGCGGACCGACTCAATCTCATGCGGGAATGTCACGCCAATCTCAGCCCTATCTTCCTCCTCTACGCCGACCCCGCAGGAGATATTGAACGGATAATGGAGAGTTTCACGGATAAAAACCAGCCCCAGATTGACTGTCCTGAAACCTTTGGAAGCACACACCGACTCTGGTGTTTAGACGACACAGAACGCAATCGTGAGATTCAGGCTCTTTTCTCAACAAAACCGCTCCTGATCGCTGATGGACATCACCGCTATGAAACCGCACTCGCTTTCCAAGATGAAATGGCGCAGCAGACATCAAAGGGTTACGGCTATATGATGGTGAACCTCGTCAGAATGGAATCACCGGGGTTGGCAGTCTTAGCAATCCATAGACTCCTGTCTAACCTCAATGCAGATCGGATCGCACACGCTATTGCGAAACTGCCAGAGACGTTTGAGGTGCATGAAATTGATACACAGGCAGCCCTCATGGCACAATTGGATACGATAAGAGGGAAATCCCCTGCAGTTGGTATGTACACAGCAGACGACACCTACCGTCTGTTGATTCCGCATTCAACGCTCCCGAATCAATTGGATGTAACGCTTGTTCAAGAAACCCTCATCAAAAATCTATTTCAGATTGAAACACTGGCGGAACACATCAGTTATACCGCATACACAGATGATGCCGTTGCACACGTGAAAGAAGGCACAGACAACGTCGCACTTCTGATGAACCCAACCCCCGTTGAACAGGTCTTAGATGTGGCTATGGCAGGATCCACAATGCCACAGAAATCCACCTACTTCTATCCGAAGATGGCAACAGGGTTCGTTTTAAACCTGTTGCGTGTATAACCGGAACGCAGCGGCACCGAGATGCCAAGAACTGTTCATCGAACCGTATCTGTAGAGCACAAAAAGCGCAGCTCGTAATGAAATGGAGGGGTTTTTGCTTGGGTGTTTCTTCAGATTTGAGAAAAGAACGTGAAATTCCAGACACATGTTGTTTAACCGCAAGGAAAATTAAAAGAATGTATTATGAACAGGAACGGGATACATTAGCATTTTCGCATCAATTATATGCGGAGACCCCGCGTCAACTCGCATTTCAGGCGAGGAGCATTACAGAGGCAGAAGCCTGGCAGCGCGAACTTCGGGCAAAACTTATCGAATTAGTGGGTGGTTTTCCGCAGGAAACCTGCGACCTACACCCCCAAGTGCTGGATTCTTGCGAATTTCCCACCTATTTCCGCGAGACGGTGGAGTTTCAGAGTCGTCCACACGCCAACATTTTCGGGTATTTCCTTTCTCCGAAGCCTCTCGACAGTTCAACCCCGAACCCAACGATCCTCTGCTTAGCAGGGCACGGACGCGGTGTAGATGATATTGTCGGAATCGAGGAAGATGGCACCCTGCGATCAGAATATGGCGGTTATCAGAACGACTTCGCGCTCCAATGCGTAGCAAACGGGTACACCGTGCTTGCCATTGAACAATTCGGGTTTGGTCACCGACGGGATCCGATTGCGCACGAGAAGGGTGGCGGGAGTTCTTCATGTCAACCGAGTGCTGGTGCTGCGCTCCTCTTAGGCTATACAATGGTAGGGTGGCGGGTTTACGATGCGATGCGCGCCCTGGACTATCTGGCAACGCGCCCGGAGGTCGATATGAACCGCATCGGCGTGATGGGAATATCTGGCGGTGGCACAACGACCTTCTTCACTGCCGCAATTGATGAACGGGTCAAGGCAGCCATTGTGAGCGGTTACTTCAACACGTTTCGGGACAGTATCCTGAGCCTCAGCCATTGTATAGACAATTATATACCAAATGTGCTACAATATGCGGAAATGTACGACATCGCAGGGTTGATTGCACCGCGCGCCCTATTCGTTGAATCCGGGACGGAAGACACGATTTTTCCGATTGAAGCCACCCGCTTTGCGGTTAACGCGGCACAAGCAATTTACAAATGCTTCGATGCTGAAGACAAATTAGGTCTTGAAGTATTTGAGGCAGGACATAGTTTCCACGGTGTTGGCGCATTTGAATTTCTTAAACAGGTGCTATAAACAAGGAGAATAGAGTGGCAATTGAACTGTTTTCGATCGGCACGGAGTTAGTACTGGGTCAGATTCAGGACACCAACGCTCACTGGATTGCACAGCAAATCCTCCAGATTGGTGGCGAACTGAGGCGAGTCACAATGCTACGCGACGACCGCGAGGAAATGTCCGAGGCATTGGATTCGGCAATAGAACGGGAAACATCGCTTATTCTTACAACAGGGGGTCTTGGACCTACACCCGACGATATGACCGTTGAGGTGGTGTCTTCACTCATCGACACGACCCCTGTAGTGAACGAAGAAACCGTCGCCGAATATCGGAGACGCCGAGAGATGTCAGAGAACGATGTCATCAATGAAGCCTTGATGAAAATGGCGACTGTGCCGGAAACGGCTGTCGTCTTGCAGAACCCTGCAGGATGGGCGCCCTGTATCAGCGTGGCACACAAGTCTTCTACCATCATGATGATGCCCGGTCCACCGCGCGAGATGAAGGCAATTTTTGAAACCCATATTCAACCCCTGATCGCAGAACGTTACCGCGCAGAAATTACAACGACGCGGGTGCACGTCAATATGTTTGAAGCCGAAGTTTCACCACTGATGCAGAAAGTGATGGAACGCTACCCAGATGTCTATCTAAAGGCGTATGTCGCTCTCCGCGAAGCGGATGGGGACACAATGCCGGTCGATCTTGTTTCAACAAGCACGGACAAAGCGGATGCCGAAACGCAATTGGAACTCGCTACGTCTTACTTCCAAGAACTTGTTGTTGAAGTCGGCAAACGTTTCAGTTTCGAAGACGAATCATAAACGGACGCTGACAGTCCGTAAAAAGGAGATTTATACTGTGAATCGCAGACCTTCAGGAAATTCAAGGAGACCGCAGACGCGGCGGCCTAACCAGAAACGGAAGCCAAAACCTAAGAAACGACGAGATGCCGATGCCAAATTGGATACTGAAGTCCAGCCCGAAAGCGAAGAGCAACCCTCCTCTAAAAAGGATAAAATAGAGGTGGAAGGCACGGTCGTGGAACCTTTACCCAACGCGATGTTTCGCGTGGAATTGGAAAATAAGCATCAGATTCTCGCACATATTTCCGGCAGAATGCGAAAATTCTTCATCAAAATTTTGCCCGGTGATAAGGTGACTGTAGAACTCTCGCCTTACGATCTTACAAGGGGTCGTATTACCTACCGGAAAAAGTAGTTCCAAATAGACTCGTAGGCGCGGTTTTTCCGCCGCGCATCGGTCATCAATTTTCGTAAGCCTGAACACCCCAAACCATGCCCTGTTTACAAAACTGATTTTATCACGCTTTGGGATATTCATAATGAAACCTGCCGGATTAATTCACGCCACTCTCGCCGCTGAAAAGGAAACAGCCCGACTCTTGGAGGCTATTGAAGCGAAACAGAGGCAGGTAGAAGAACTTACAATAGCAATCGAGACGTTAAGATCAGAAGTTGACGTATTTGAGAGACGCTACAACGCTCATATCAGTCAATATTACCTCGAACTCGATAAAGTTGAACTCGAAATGAAGGCGTATCGCCTCCGTCTACAGCTGCGTCGAGAAAATGTAAACGAAGAAGAGATAGAAGCGCGGGTAGAATCATGTTTCAGGGCAAGCCGCGCACGTGTTGACGCTTATGAGGCAGTAAATGAAGCAGAACCAACGCCTCCAGCGGACAAACTTCCTGATGCCAAAGCGAAGCATTTACAAGACCTCTACCGCAAACTCGCCAAACGGTATCATCCAGACAAAACCATAGACATCGAGGAATCGGAACGACGCGAACAACTCATGCCGCTCATTAACCGTGCCTATAACGAACACGACCTTGAGACCTTAGAGCGGTTAAGCCTCGGTGAAACAGAACTACATGTCCCTGAAAAAACAGTGATTGAGAAGCGAAAAGCGTTACACACAGAACTGCGACAGCTTAACCGAGCCGCGAGCCACTTGCGATTTGAGATAAACCGACTCAAGACGGGACGCACCTATCAACTGAAACAACAGGTAGAAACCGCCCAAAAAACGGGGACAGATCTCCTTACGACCCTTGCCAAAGATTTAGAGCGAAAAATCAAAGCAAGCCGAGGGCAACTCGCACGCCTCATGAATATGTGGCACCGTGCGCAATGAAGGATTTTAATTTTACCTTGCGGAAGAATAACGCGAGTTTAGATTTTGATGTGCTTTTCTAAGTACTCGCCTGCGCCGGTGTTGCAGGCTACGGTTTTGGTGCGAATTGAAGGAAGGAATTATGCAACTGAAAGATAAAGTCGTTATTATCACGGGTGGAGGGCGCGGCATCGGCAGAGCCGTCGCTATCGCTTACGCCGCTGAAGGCGCACGGATTGTCATTGCGGCGCGAAGCACTGAACAACTTAACGAAGTCGCCAAAGAAATAACCAAGCAGGGCGGAGAAGTCCACACCGTGCCAACCGACTTGCGCAACCAGACAGACGTGGAAAACCTCGTTCAACAAACCGTCAACACGTTCGGTCGAATAGACATTCTCGTCAACAATGCCGGTATCAATCCGCGAGGTCCGTTCTTGGATAGCACAGACGCCGAGTGGGAACAGGGATGGCAGATTAACGTCATGGGTGTCGTGCGTTGCTGCCGCGCCGTGCTGCCGATCATGAAACAGCAGGGAAGTGGAAATATTATTAACGTCGGGTCGGGTATGGGACAGGTGGGTCGGTCAAACCTCAGCGTCTACTGCGCCTCGAAAGCGGCATTGCACGGGTTGACCCAATCGATTGCGGAAGAGGTCTGGGAGGACGGCATCATCGCGAACGTGCTTATCCCCGGTCCCGTGAGAACGGAACTCTCAAAACCCGCGTGGGAGAATTCGGAAACCTTCAGGGCAGAAAGCGATCCATGGAAAGAACCCGAGCAGGTTGTGGCATCGGCACTGTTCCTCGCAGCGCAGCCGCCTGACAGTGGCATGACAGGTCAGATTCTGAGCATCATGCGTCGGAATAGTCCGTAAGCGACAGGCGCTAAATACCACATTTTTTACAGCGGAAACGTGATACGCCGTCCCTCTTGTGCCGAGCGGTATGCCCCTAAAATCATCTCCACCGCAACCCTTCCATCTTCCACTGTGACATCGGGGTCTGTCCCGTTTTTCAAGCAGTCAATAAAAGGTCGAGGTACCCCACCAATCCGTTCGCCGTGACCCGCCGGGATTGGGATACCCAAATCCTTCCACAAGGGTTCATCACGCGTATACAACTTAAGTGCGACAGCATCTGCAGGGCGGGGGATATTGCATGAGGGTGCATCGCCATAATTCTGAATGACCACGCCTTCATCACCATAGATTTCCGTGGTATTCTCTCCGGCGAGAGTCACAGATGTATTCAGCAGAATCGCCATCTCACCCCCTGCAAACCGATAGACAGCCAAGCCTGTGTCATCGGGTGCGACATCCGTCAAGATATTATCAATTTCGGCGATGACACTTGTCGGTTTCCCGAGCATCCAGTGGATAAAATCGGTTGCGTGAGAGGCATCATCCATGAACATCCCCATGTTTTTCTCCGGATCGATGTGCCAACGGCTGGGTCCCGTCACGAAGGCTTCACTAAACAATGCATTGATACAGTGTCGGCGACGCAGCACACCGATCTTTCCCAGAACGCCGCTGTCAATGAGTTCTTTCATTGCGATGTTTGCTGGATCGCGCCGCATCTGATGACCCATCATAAATTTCACACCCGCTTTCTCGACGCTCTCGGCAATGCGATCGCAATCTTCCAAGGTGAGCGCCATCGGTTTTTGGCAGAGGATATCCTTTCCTTCCGAGGCGGCTTCCACTACCATTTCTGCATGTCGATTCGTTTCAGACGTCACGATAACGGCGTGAATCTCCGGGTGGTTGGTAACATCTTCAAGGTGCGGTGAGTAACGCATGCCGTATTGCGTTGCCGCGGCTTCTCCACGCTCAACGTTATCGTCCCAACACGCAATGAGTTGAACATCGTCAAACGTCTGCATCTGGTTGCAGTATGCGTTGGCGTGTCCGTGTGCGAAACTGATGATGCCGATACCAATTTTCGTGTTCATATATTAACTTATCCAATCTACGAGTATTTGTTGTGAATCTATTTCTGGGTTGAAAACCTGTAATCCTTCAGCACGCGCAGCGCGGAGAAGGCGTTGGTCTTAGGATACCACATAAATCAGCGGATGTCACGTCAAGATTCGGATCACTTCTCTAAAACGATCCGAACCTCCGTATCCGTGCCGTGCTCGCCAACACCCATCTCAGCAGTCATCGGACCGAGAGACTCCAGCGGAAAGAGATTTTCTGTGATATGTCGCGTCCCTGTCGGGTCCAACTTCTGCCCTGAAAGCGATAGAAGTACCGTTAGGATCGGAAGGAAACGCTTCAATTCCGGCACGAACAACTTCGGTTGAACAAACGCTTGAATGCCACTTGCATCAGCGGAAAATGCTATATCCTCCAAGAGAGGTGCGTTACCTGTCGTCGTATCAATCACAGACTTCAATCCTGATAGTGTTGTCCCCAAGACGAAATAGTCGTCAACGATTGCGTATCCACCCGTAACGGCTAATAGGAAATTGAGTCGGAGCTGCACGGGTTGCAGCGTGACACCCTTGTAATCCTGCCGTTCAAGGTATTCAAGCGGTTTGCCGGCAATTGCGGGCTTTCCGTGCTTCACGATTCCCAAAATCTCGTTTAGGACATCGGGAGCCTTCGCATGCGCCAGCAAAACCAACGTAGGCACAACCGACACTTCACCCGGATCAGGAGCAACCAACAAGACGGTTAAGTCCGCACCCAAAATCTCGGAGAGATCTATATCGCCAAAGAGCGCTTGCATCTGTTTCAGAATAGGAAGCGAAGCGACAAAGGCAGTGCGTTCGGGAAAAGCAAGGAACGGTTTCGCGTTGTCCGCAGTCGGCAGATGAGAAAGGTTGGCGTCAACACTGTTTCGGAACCGATGTCGTGACACAATCACACCGTCTTCATACCGGTTGCTGAACGTCCAAGTTCCTGAATTCCCAAACCACCCCAAAATCTGTTTGACAAGCACATCGGAACGCATACTATCGAACAAGGGAGTAAATTGCTGCATATCCACATACCCAGTATTTTTGTCCCTATTATAATCGTCCTGTATATCCACCGCCATGGGATGTGCAGCGAGAAATCCTTGATTTTTCGGATCAGTTTTAGTTTCAGAAAGCTCGGTATAGAGGTCAAGCGTCTCAGCCAATAACAACGGGTCGAGGGTTAAAATACCAATTCTGCCGATGAAAGTATAACTAAAATTGCGTGGATACCCTATGATGGTATTAATCGTGAATCCGCTGTAATCGGTTTGAATGCGCTCGTATTTTGGGTTGATTGCATCCGTTGCTGTAATCGCTTCAATACTCAGTTTTTCCTGTGCGCCTACTGCAGAGATAAGCAGAAACGAGAGTTCTCCTTCACGTCGATACAGGGCAAGAATGGCTTCCTCCCCAAAATAGCCCGTAATCGTCTTCAGGTCGAGTCTACCCCCCATTTCGTATTCCCAGAGCTGCTTCTGATAGACGAGTTGTTCCCACCATCGCTGCTTCTGAATCTCAGTGAGAATCGGCATCTTAGCCGTCTGTTTTCCGAATTCACTGCGATTGAAAGTTTCCACCACGCCTTTTAATTCTTTGAGTGTCAAATAGCAGATTGGAGACCTGGGGAGTAATGTAATAAGATGCTGTTCCGGTTCCCACAGCGCGGTCCGGTGATAGATAATGGATAGCAAAATGATAACCCCAATAAGAACGATTAGACTGATGAAAGCAATTCTTTTAATTTTTCCTTGTGGGTCGGTCAGGGAACTTAGAACTTTCATGTGCCTTTCCGTATATCTGAAAAAATGCCCAAGCAATACGCAGAAATACCCAAGCAAAAACACCCCTCCGCTACGCTTACGGGCTACGGGTTTATTTTTTTTAATTCTTCCTTGCGGGATTGTCATTTGATTATAGCACACCCAGTTTCGGTAAACAATCAAATTGACGAGAGATTTGGTGTGCGTCTGAAGCGCGATTGCAGTCTGTCCAGCCGCAGCCGTAAAAAACTTGCCTGCAGCTGAAAAATGATGTAAAATATTAAAGTTATCTTATGAAAGAGGGTGAACACCGTTCCGACCAAAGATCTCAGAATTCGGCCATTCACTATTTTCCTTATCTGCGTGTTAGTGCCTGCCAACTGTTGGTGGGTGTCCGCCTCCATTATCCGTGGTGGTGGCAGTCCGACGCAGGTTTCACTTTTCTACAACGCCGTTATTACCATTTTAATCCTACTCGGCATCGGCGTCCTTTTACGCCGTTTGCATCACGCGCTCGCGCTGAACCGCGCTGAATTGCTCGTCATCTACACTTGCATTTCAGTAGGGGCGGGGCTTGCAGGTGTGGACCGATTCCTTGTCCTCATGCCGATTATCGGGCACGCGCACTGGTTCGCAACACCGGAGAACGACTGGGCAAACCTGTTCCATCTACACGTCCCACACTGGTTGGCTGTCAGCGATAAACGTGTGCTTGAGGGATACTACCACGGGTTCGCGAGTATCTATGAATCGCGTTACTTGACGGCATGGCTCCCCGCGATCTTATGGTGGACCCTCTTTCTGGTCGCTATCCATCTCGTGATGCTCTGCCTCAGTCTGCTTTTTCGGAAGCAGTGGGTCGAATCAGAGCGACTCAGTTACCCCATCATCCAATTGCCCTTTGAGATGACGACACGCACCCGGAATTTCTTCCGTTCACCCTGGATGTGGCTCGGACTTTCGATCGGTGTCTCCATCGACATCATCAATGGGTTAAACTTCCTGTTCCCTGTCGTTCCGAGTCTCGGCGGCAAATTATATGATCTGCGAAAGATCTTCACAGAACGTCCGTGGAACGGTATCGGCTGGAGTCCGTTGGGTGTCTTCCCGTTCGGCGTAGGGCTTTCGTTCTTTATACCCTTGGATCTCTCCTTTTCGTGTTGGGCATTCTGGTTAATCTGGCGGGCAGAACGGTTGTTAGGGGTTATCGCCGGATGGCGGGGACTGCCGCGGTTCCCTTACGAAGCCGAACAATCCCACGGTGCATATCTGGGACTGTGTGTGGTGGCGATATGGATGAGCCGACGCTATTTGAAGGGCGTTTTACATCAACTCGTGTCCCCAAAATCAGACGAACCCGTTTCATACCGCCTGATTGTTCTCGGATTTCTCAGCGCATCGGCGTTTATCGTCGGATTCTGCCTCAAGATGGGGATGAGCTTCTGGATCATTATGGTCTACTTCGCCATCTGGTTCGCAATCGCAATGGCGATTACGCGTTTACGCGCCGAACTCGGTTCACCGGTGCACGACTTGCACTTCATTGGGCCCGATGAAATGTTGCCACGCTTAATGGGGATTCGCCGATTGGGTGCCGTGAACCTAACGGGATTCGCTTACCTGTATTGCTTGAACCGTGCCCATCGTTCACACGCCATGCCACACCAACTCGAAGGCTTTAAACTGGCGGAGGGTGCCAATATTCCGCTGCGACGGTTTGCGATTCTCATGATGCTGGCTTCCGCCTTGGGCGCGCTCGGTTCATTCTGGGCATATCTGTCCATGTATTACTCGGAGGGCGGTTTCGCAGGATTCGGACGAGAATCCTTTAATCGGTTAGAAACATGGCTCACCTACGCCGCGCCGCCGGATGTCCCTGCGATTGGTTTCGCATCTTTCGGCTTCGTCTTGACGTTGCTCCTCGCTGCAATGCGGATGCGATTCATCTGGTGGAATTTACACCCGGTTGGCTATGCTATCTCCGGGAGTTGGGCAATTAATCCGATGGTCGGTTCTATTTTTGTGGGATGGCTGCTGAAATGGCTTGTGCTGAAATATGGTGGCCTCCACCTGCATCGGAAAGCCGTTCCGTTTTTCCTCGGTATTGTGCTCGGTGAGTTCGTGATCGGCTCGTTCTGGAGTCTCCTCGCCGTTACACTCGATAAACCGATGTATCGCTTCCTTTTTTAGTGGTTATCGGAAACTGTCGGCGGTCAGTCATACATTAAAAAGGCGTTGTTATTTTTTCTGTTTATGGTATAATGTTAAAAACGCAATATCTTGGAAGAAAACGAGTGGAATTGCAGCAGAAAGCGGAACTTATATCAGAAGCACTGGAAGATTTATTCGGCGTACCGACCCGCGAAGGCGCAGGAGATGTGTTAGAATGCCTTATCCTGACAATCCTGTCGCAAAATACGACAGATGTGAGTCGCGACAAGGGATATATCGTGCTGAAAGATCGTTTTCCAACGTGGGAGGACGTCCTACACGCCGATGTCAAAGCGATAGAGGCAGCAATAAGGATCGTTGGACTCGGAGAACAGAAAAGTCGGACGATTAAAAACTTCCTGACGTGGCTCAAAGCCGAACATGGGGAACTCTCACTGGAGTTCATGCACGGTATGGAAACAGAGGAAGCCTTAGCGTTCCTGTGTCAACACAAAGGTATCGGTATCAAAACCGCATCCGTTACCCTCTCCTTCGCGTGTGGTCGGGAGGTCTTCCCAGTTGATACACACATCCTGCGAATTTCTAAACGCCTCGGATTGATTCCACCGAATTGCAGCGCAGAGAAGGCACATCAACTCTTACCGCCGATTGTGCCCAAGCAGAAGGCGTATCCGTTCCATATAAACCTGATTTACTTCGGTAGAAAAATCTGTGATGCCCGAAAACCGTTATGTGAACGGTGTCCATTGACAGAACACTGCCTCTACTTTAGAGAGAACGCAGAAACGTAGGCAGCACTTCCCTGTATCGGAGGGAACATAATGTTTAATTGGAGAAATTTGTCGTGGAAACATCTATTTGTAGTGCTGCTGTTACTACACGTCCTCCCACTCTGGATCTTTGCATATTTTCCTTCGCAAGACGGGGCAAGCCATGTTTACAATGGTTTAGTGCTAAAGGAATATGGGAAACCCGAAAACTACCAGATGCGGAACGCATGGGAACTGAATCTAACGATCTTCCCAAACTGGTTGTCCCACATCTGTTTGTTAGCATTTCTCTACGTGTTCCCCCCTGTCATCGCTGAGAAGGTACTCCTTACAATTGCGATAGGCATGGTCCCGATCGCTTTCTTCTATTTCTTTAATGCTGTCCACAAAGATGAGAAAGGACAACCTGTATATGCCTGGCTCGGTTTCCCTTTCGCCTATAACTACCTCCTTTACATGGGGTTTTATAACTTCCAACTGAGCATCTCGTTTTTCTTTTTCAGTTTCGGGTTCTGGTGGAAGCACAAAGACGACATGCAGGTAAGGTATTTGGTTTGGCTCTACGTTTTGCTACTGCTTACCTATCTGTCGCACATTGCTTCTTATGGTCTCGTTGTGTTGGGCATCTCCGTCGCGGGCTGTTGCCTGTTGGGGGCACCAGCGATAACTGAAACGTGGCAAATGCGGGATGAAAGATTCACGGCACTGTTGCAAGTGCTTGTTTTCAGCCTTAAGCCTGTCTTTCGTTTTCTGCTTTACATGGTGCCGATGTATTTTGTGCTGTTAGACTATTACCTACAAAGCACAAAACAACATCAACAAGGGAACCATCGCGGTATGGAATGGGTTTGGGAGTATTTTTGGGGTGTTAAATCGATCGTCTATTTCACCGACTGGCATGTTACGGCGAATTATTTTCTCCTCGCCGTATTAGGCATAGCAGTTATCATCTCCATCGGTTACCGAATTCACCGAAAGGAGTGGGTGAAAGGGACGGATGCGTTTCTGGTAATTGCGTTCTTGCTTACTTATATGTTCGTTAGGGCACCGTGGAGCTATGGACCGGGAGGATGGATCAACGATAGAATTCACCTCTATATTCTACCGATGTTAGCAGCAGCCCTAATTCCGAATATGAATAAAATCCTTCGTTACGCTGTCGTAGCAGGTCTTGTCTTTTTTAGCTTACTCCATTTTGGCAGGACGGCGTATGATCACGCCCGGATAGCACCGGAGATTGCGGAATTGGTGTCGGGCACACACCTTATAGAACCGCATACAACGTATCAGATGCGGTCGATGGAGGACGGTTGGCACAAATCTGAGGCTTTAGGGAGAGTTAAATATGTCACACCCTTTGTCCACCACATGGCACTCTACGGCGTATACGCAGATGATGTGGCACATTTGGCAAATTACGAAGCCGAATTCAATTACTTCCCGGTAAACCGGAACGATGAGAACGCTCCTGACGATTATCTTGATCGCTGGTACCACAAAGCACCCGCAGACTATATAGTGGCATGGTATCCGCCGGATACGCCTGAATTTTGGGCATATACCGCCGATTACGACATCATCCACGAGACGAAACATCTCCAACTTTATCGGAAAAAGCGAGCAGATGGACCGATACTTGAATTATGGGACAAGACAGAAGAAGGGAATTTGATAATTCGCTTCGACATGCAACCCAACGGCAGCGCAACTGCTCTCGATCATCACGCTATCGGACCTGATACGGAATACGAGAGCGGTAAATTCGGATGGCATACGCGCTCACCCCACGAAGGCTATCGCGTCTACAGAAGGGCGACAGCACTCGCGCAGGACGGTGTTTGGGGTCAGAGAGATGCCGCATTCAAAATCGACTTACCCAATGGCACCTATCGCGTTACCAATACCTTCGCTGAAAGAGAAGATGCAGTGCATACGCTTAATTTATTAGCCAACGAAACACAAATACTTAAGGATCTTACAATATCAGACGATGACGAAGTGCTTCAACATACCTATACGATCGAGGTCACGGAGGGTTATCTCACCCAAGTTATTTTTATATCCAAAGACCGAGTGCGTCATGAAGATGATTGGGAACACAAAAACCATTTTTGGATTTGGAACGGCTGCACAGTCGAACAAATACAACCCAAATAAAGCATACCTTATGGAAGTGCTATATCCGCTGGCGAGGTTTCTTGGGAAACACCCAATCAAAAACACCTCGTCGACAGAAAAAAGGAGAATTGATTGAATGATTAAACCACATGGAGCCGAAACCTTAAACCCGCTTTACGTTTCGGATGATGCAGAACGTGCTGCGCTAACCAAAGAAGCAGAACAACTTCCGTCTGTCCTGATCTCGTCAGGTGCCGCCGCATCAGCCGTTATGCTCGCGTCAGGTTACTTTACACCGCTCACGGGGTATATGAACATCGCTGAAGCGACAAGCGTCGCAACGGATATGAAACTGTTGAACGGGCTCTTCTGGCCCGTCCCGGTGATGAACATCGTCCCATCGGAGCAGCTGACGGATGCCGTAAAGAACGCCGATAGAATTGCGCTACGCGATCCGAACGTCGAAGGCACTCCGCCGATTGCTGTTATGAAGGTTTCGGCAATCGAGACACTCTCAACAGAACAGAAACAACTCCTCATTGAAAAGACCTTTGGAACGACTGACCCTGAGCATCCGGGTGTCCCCGCTTATGCCAACGTCGGAGACAACGTTCTCTCGGGTCCGATTGAAGTCCTGAACTATTCCTACTTCCGCGAGGATTTCCCCGATACATTCCGTACTGCGGTTGAGATTCGCGAGGACATCGCTGCGCGCGGATGGGAGACCGTCGTCGCTTTCCAGACACGGAATCCGATGCACCGCGCCCATGAAGGACTCTGCAAAATCGCACAAGAGGCAGTCAATGCCGATGGCATTCTAATTCATATGCTTCTCGGTAAGCTAAAGCCTGGGGACATTCCCGCTGCTGTTCGTGATGCTTGCATCCGGACGATGGTGGAACACTATTTCCCCGAAAATACCGTCTCTATCACCGGTTACGGGTTCGATATGCTCTATGCTGGCCCGAGAGAGGCACTCCTCCATGCCGTCTTCCGTCAGAATTGCGGTGCGACGCACTTCATCGTCGGACGCGACCACGCAGGTGCAGGCGACTACTACGGCGCATTCGATGCACAGGAGATTTTCGACACAATCCCTGAAGACGCCCTCGAAATCGGTATCTTCCGTGGTGATTTCACCGTATGGAGCAAAAAGCGCAAGGCAATCATCATGATGAGCGACTACCCGCACGATCCAGACGATTATTTCGAGATCTCTGGGACAAAATTGCGTGAGATGCTCGCCGCTGGCGAACCACTCCCACCAGAAATTTCACGACCCGAAGTCGCGGAGATCCTGACGGCGTATTATCAGTCAGAAGCAAACTAATATAGCACTGTGGAAGCGATTCAATATACCAAAAGCATCCCGCGTTATCTGGCGATGCGCTATCTTGGGAAACGGTGGCGAAGCCTTTACACGTCCCCGTTCTCTTGCACGCGCCTTGTTGATATTTCGGAGCCACAACTGCCAACGCCTGAGTGGGTTAAGGTTAGAACTCGACTCAGCGGTATCTGTGGCTCCGATCTGGCGACAATCACGGCGAAAGGGAGTCCCTACTTCTCGCCGTTCACGTCAACGCCTTTCGTATTAGGACATGAAATCGTCGGGGACATCGCGGAGATGGGTGATGCAGTGGAAGGCTTCTCTGTCGGAACACGAGTGGTGATCGAACCGGCACTGTCGTGTCCGGTGAGAGGGATTTCACCACTGTGTTACCAATGCCGAAACCAACGCTTCGCCAACTGTGAAAATATCACAAAAGGCAACATCTCTGGAGGGGTTCAAACGGGTTATTGTCGCGATACAGGGGGTGGATGGAGCCAATATGTTCTGGCGCATCAGTCGCAACTTCATCTCGTTCCTGATGCTATTTCGGACGAAACCGCGGTGCTGCTTGAACCCTTCGCGTGCGCGCTACACGGCGTTCTGAAAATTCCATCTGACAGGACAACCACCCTCTGTATCATCGGGGGTGGCACGATTGGACTGCTCACCGTGGCGGCACTTCGGATCCTCGGACACCGCAATCGAATCATCATTTTCGCCAAATATCCGCATCAACAGCGATTGGCGACCGAACTCGGCGCGGATGACATCCTATCACCGAATAGCGATCGGTATGCCGCGTTCTGTGAACTCACAGGCGCGACATCGCATCAACCGGAGTTGGGACAACAGGTCTTGCTTGGTGGTGTGGATGTTACTTTCGATTGTATCGGCTCCAGCGTTACCATAGACGACGCGCTCCGTTTTACCCGTGCGGGGGGTGAAGTCATCTTGGTCGGTATGCCGGGAATCCCCAGAAACGTTGACTGGACTTCGATCTGGTATAAACAGTTACGCGTAACGGGTGCATACACCTACGGGCTCGAAACGCATAACGATGAACAGATTCATACCTTCACCCTCGGTATGCGTCTTCTCCAAAAGATGGAAGCGCATTTGCGTCCACTGGTCAGCACGCTTTTTCCACTGCGGGATTACAAACGTGCTATCCAGACTGCTCTGAATACAGGCAAGACAGCCACAGTGAAAACCGCTTTTGACTTAAGATAAAATGACCTACGCCTTCTATGACATCTCCAGCCACATCTCACCCTCAAAATCTTCCACAAACCGCCTATCCTGCTCACACTGGACTCACACTGCGAAGCGTCCTCATCGGTATGGGAGCAGTGGTATGTCAATGCTTCGCTACCCCCTATAACGATTTCCACGTCGGTGGCACTTATCTCGCTGGTAATCACTTGCCGATCGCCGTTGTCTTTGTGATGCTGGTTTTCATCCTCAGCGTCAATGTGCTCCTGAAAAGCTTGAAACGCGGCATTGAACTACAAGGCAGTGAACTCCTCATCATTTGGGGGATGATGATAGTCGCATCGGGGATCCCTTCCTCGGGGTTGATGCGATACCTCGTCCCACTCGCTGTCAGTCCAGTCTACTTCGCAACCGCCGAAAACGAGTGGATCACCCTCTTTCATCAGCACCTTCCAGATTGGATGGTTGTGAAAGATCCGAAAGCGGTTTTCTATTTCTATGAACAATTACCCGATGGCGATTCGATCCCATGGCGGGCATGGTTGAAGCCTATCGTCGGGTGGAGTGCGTTTGTTCTCATTTTTTATTTCGTTACCATCTGCTGGACAGTGCTTCTCCGTAAGCAGTGGGTAGAACACGAACGTTTCACATTTCCGATCGTTCAATTGCCACAGGAGATGTTGCAATCCCCCTCAGGGGGTGCCCTCCTGAATCGGTTCTTCAAATCGCGGCTGATGTGGTTCGGTTTCACGCTGCCGCTCATATTGCACGGGTTGAGGGGACTGCACTCCTACTTCCCAGCCTTTCCGAGGCCGCCCCTCGATTTCCCGATTGCCCAATTCTTCACCGAAAAACCGCTATCCGCCCTGGGATGGTGGCCCACGGTGCACCTGTTTATCTACCCTTCCATCGTTGCCATCGTCTATCTGCTGACCCTTGAAATCTCGTTTAGTTTCTGGTTCTTCTTCCTGCTCGGAAAGATGGAAACGGTGCTTATCTACGCAACAGGCTCAAAAGTGAATCAGTGGAATTTCCACCAGAATCAACAGATGGGTGCGCTGCTCGTCTTTATCGGATTTATCCTCTTTATCGGTAAACGGCACTTCGGGCGAGCATTTGCTACTATTTTCGGGAAACGGGCAAGCGATGATACCAATGAACCGCTGCCTTACGTTTGGGCGGCCGGTGGTTTAATCGTAGGGGTTCTGCTGCTTACACTGATATGTCGCATGGCGGGGATGAGTGTGTGGGTGGCGCTCGTTATGCTCGGGATTTTCCTCGCCATAACAACAGTCGGAACGTGGATGGTTGCAAATGGTGGTTTGCTGTTTATCATCTATTCTTTCCTACCGGGTGAATTCCTGATTACGTTGTTCGGGAGTTCCCGTGTGAACGCCCCGAGTTGGACCTTGGTCGCTTATGAACGGGTCTTGATGTTCGATATGCGGGAGATTCTGATGCCGGGTGTGATGAACAACTTCAAACTAGCGGAACCGCTACGTCTCAAGCAGCGTCCGTTTCTGCTTGCGATGGGGATCGCAATCGTTTTAGCGATGGGTGTCTCCTACTATACGTCCTTAGACCTCGCATACACACACGGCGCGGTGAACCTGCAACACTGGACCTATATGATCTCCACAACCGTCCCCTTCACCCGACTCACGAGTATCCTCCAAAACCCGACAGGTATTGAATTAGAACGGCTCGGTTCGTTCATCTTCGGGGGTGCCACGATGTTCGGGATGCTCTGGATGCGACATCACTATCTCTGGTGGAAACTTCACCCAATCGGTGCCCTCTTGATAACCAGTTATGCGTCCTTCTGTTTTTGGGGTTCCTTTTTCATCGGGTGGCTTTTCAAATACACCGTCCTGAAGTTTGGCGGCGTTACCCTCTATCGTAAACTCCGTCCCTTTGTATTAGGAATTGTGTTAGGCGAGTGTTTCATCGGCGGTATCTGGATCGTTGCCGGACTTTTTACGGGCATTGGGTATCGCTTGTTGCCGGGTTGATACAGCGTGAAATTGAAAGGGTGTACGAAAGCAATTTTGGGAACCCCGCAACCAGTTCATGATAGCAAGTCCTTTGAGAATCTGGATGCTATCAACCTCTCATCCATTTACCAGCCGCGCATCATCTTCACTAAAACCACTCTCCAAACACTGCACCACATGCCACCGAATCTGAAAATAAAACTGACTGACAATACCACCGAATACATACATATCCCAATAAACATGCCAAAATACCTTGTCAGATAACGAAAACGTTGATGCCTCCATTCCCCTGCACCTGCCCTATTTCGTGCAATCTGAAATGAGATTTGTCCCTTTCAGTGCAATTTTTGCTAAGAATATCCGCGGAATACCTATCCAGACTGGCATGAGATTTGCTCATAACATCTATAGTGTGAACTGCGCTAACAAATGACAAGCGGCAATTTAGAAACGCAATAGGTCGCTTTGGACTTGAAAAAATTCCTGTGTATTACGGCACACAGTGTGTGCCTACTACTTTTAACGGAGGCAAAAACCAATGTTGCGTAGAACCGATTCTTTGCGCGTTTGTGTGGCAATCGGCGTGTGGTTACTCACGGTAGGTTGTGCATCGTTGTATCAGCCACTTCCAAAACGAATAGAGGCGACACACCTATCCTGCGAGACGTATCCAAAACTCGTTGATGGTGATCTTGCCACAGCCAGCAGTCTGAAAGTAAAAAGCTTTATTGAAAAGGGGAACACTGCCTATAGATACAGTATCCGACACGGCGACTGGATAGAAGGAAAAAATAAGGCAGAGGCACTGATTCAACTCGATACACTTACGCCTGTCGCTTACATTGAGGTGCATCCAATCTCAACCATTTATCGTCTCTCGGTAGAAACATCGACCGCAGAGACAGCGGATGAAAAAGCATCTCTCTTTGAGCCAGTGAGAAGTCACAAGATTGCAAGATCCGAAAACGGTGCGGTGATCCGTATCAACATCGACAGACCCGTGAGGATGCTAAGCGTTGTTATCTATGTCAATCGTGACGCAGCACACGTCACACGGGAACCATTGACGCATAAAACGAAAGTGTCCTTTGAGGATGTTATGATTCGGGAAATTCGGGTGTATCGATAAAAAGACTTGCAATCCCCCTATAACTATGCTAATATAAATTAAAATCAGGAAATCTACAGGCATCCGTTAAAATCATCGTATGAAATACTTCACTTATTTCGGAAACCATCTCATCAACGCGAAATTACCAGACAATTCAGAGGTCTATTACGCCAAGCCTCCGTTACCGGGAATCAAGCGCAATGCCCTCAGCGAACACACGCAGCGTGCCTTTGAAAACCCACTTGCGATGCCGCCGCTACGCGAACTCGTCAACGGCAATTCAAAGGTGCTTATTCTGTTTGACGATAATTGCCAACCCTTTCCCGCCACCAAAAAGCCGGATATGCGGCAGATTATGATAGAGACGCTTCTGAAGATGCTCTATAACTACGGCGTGGAGAAAAAGAACATCCAACTGATGTGCGCCGTCGCACTGCACCGCAAGATGAAGGAACACGAACTCGCCTATATGCTCGGAAAAGACATTATGGACGAGTTCTATCCGCATCAACTCCGAAACTTCGATGCAGAGGATGCCGACCAGATTGCCTACGTAGGACACACAGAAAAAGACGAAATCGTTGAAACGGATAAGGCAGCTCTCGAAGCCGATCTGGTGATTTACGTTGATATGATACAGATTCCGCTCAACGGCGGGCATAAATCCGTCGCGGTGGGTCTCGGCACCTATAACTCCATAGCACCCCACCACTCACCGCACATGACAGCGGAAAGTCCACACGTCATGCAACCCGACGGTTCGCACATGCACGCCTGTATCGAGCGGATGAGCCGCCTCATTCAGAAAGAGACACCCATCTTGGTACTCGAAGCAGCGATGAACGGTGCGATCTACCCATTTCATCTGCGCTATGTCGGGAAACCGAACCGCGACTGTAACATCGCAGAGAAAGTGCTGAAAACCTTCACACCAGCAACCCTATCACTACTGCCCGAATCACTTCGCTACACGATTCTCAAGAGCGTGCGGACGGACTACGAACCGATGCAAGTCAACGCAGGGGACATTGATGCCGTTCACGCGAAGACATTAGCGTCAATGAAGGATCAGTTGGCAATAGATATCCCTCGACAGTTCAGCACATTGGTATTCGGGCTTCCCGATATGAGTCCCTACGCTGTCGATGCGCGTATCAACCCGGTCTTAGTGGTGAGTGACATTTTAGGCTACGTCTTCAACTGGTTCTATAATAAACCCATCATCAAAAAGAACGGTGTTGTGATCATTATGAACCCGACTTACGAGATCTTTCATGAAGAGTATCACGTCGCCTACAAGCAGTTTTACGATGAGGTGCTCGCCGAAACGACGGAACCGTTTGAGATGCAACAGAAGTTTCAGGAAAAATACGCAAAGGACGCGTATTTAATCGACTGCTATCGGAACAAGTTCGCGCACCACGGTTTCCATCCGTTTACCGTCTGGTATTGGGCGACGTATCCGCTGAAATATCTCGCGAAGGTGATCCTCGTGGGTCCCAAGGAACCGAGGGTCGCACAACGACTCGGTGTTGACTGGGCGCGCAACTTAGATGATGCTCTTGCAATGGCACGTGAAATCTCTGGCGAGGACGATGTCGTTGCCTTGACGATGCCGCCGTTCTTCTACGCAAACGTTGGAGGATAGTTGTTTTGTTCGGTTTCGCTACGTTGCGTTGGAAATACATCTCGTTGAGAAGGAAAAGATCATTTTGGCAGTGTGCCAGCGTATTACATTCCGCTCTACTCAACCTACAACTGTGCAAAGCGATCACATTATAGAAGAGACTTATGAAAGAAACAGATATATTAATACCTACCAGTACTATCGGAAGTTACGCACCACCGAGTTGGCTGTGCGTTACGTTAGAGGCAATCGGCCGCGGAGAACTCGGTGACACCGACATTAACGAAACCTTCGACGACGCGGTCCGCGCCGCTATCGCAGACCAAGAACGCGCAGGCGTTGATATCGTCACAGAGGGTGAGATGCGCCGACAAGACTTCGTTCTCGGTTTCTATGAACGGCTCACTGGGTTAGAACAACTCCCGGCACCCAGAACACACGGACCCGACGGACACGACCAACGCGGCAAATGGCTGCCCTCCGTTCCGCTCGATGCTCCTGACGGACTCGGTATCCTCGCAGAGTTTGAATTCGCGAAGAACGAGACGACGAAAACGCTCAAGGTGACATGCCCCGGTCCGTTTACCCTTTCCGGACGGATTCAGACGGGTGGGATTTATAAAGAACGCCTTGAAGTCGCCTACGCCTGTGCGGAAATTATCAACACAGAACTCCGTCAACTCGTCGCTGCTGGCGCAGAATTCATCCAGTTAGACGAACCTTCTTACGCCGTTTATCCGGATCGTCCTGAAGCGTTCGTCAAACTTTTCAACCACACCGTTGAAGGTGTCTCTGCAAAGATTGGACTGCACATCTGTTTCGGCAACTATCGCGGCAGAGCCGTCGGAAAACGTTCGTATCGTCCGCTCTTTCCGCATATTTTAGACGCAGCTTTCGATCAACTCGCACTGGAATTCGCAAACCGGGAAATGGCAGAAATCGGATTGTGGAGCGAGTTTCCGAACGACAAAGAACTCGCCGTAGGTCTCATCGACGTCAAAAATTATTATGTAGAAACACCAGAGGATGTCGCAGCGCTGCTCCGAGAAGCACTCAAGCACGTGCGTCCCGAAAAACTGTCTATCACACCGGATTGTGGATTCAGTCAAACAGCACGGTGGGCAGCTGCCGCAAAACTGAAAGCGATGGTCGCGGGTACTGAAATTGTCCGCCGTGAACTTACAAGTGGGACCCTTTAACTTTAGGTTCGGTTTCCCATTTTAGAAGAGAGGTAGCATAGCGTCGTGAGCATAAACAGGAAAATACCCACACCCGAAGAAATTGAAAAAGAATTCCAAGAATTCGTCCAACAGAAATATGGCGGGAGCGTCCGTTTAATTAACGCATCTGCCAGTGAACCCTCGCCTGAAGGAGAAGCAGAAGCACCTGAACCGAAACAAACCTTCGATCTGAAATTCGACCTCAAACCGAAGGAGATCAAACAATACCTCGACCGATACGTCATCAAACAGGACGAGGCAAAGAAGGCACTCGCTATCGCCGTCTGTGACCACTACAATCACGTCCGAGAATGCCACGAAGACCCAACCGCCGCGGATGCGGATTACTCCAAACAGAACATCGTCATGCTTGGACCGACCGGTGTCGGTAAGACCTACCTCATCCGACACATCGCCAAACTCATCGGCGTGCCGTTCGTCAAAGCGGATGCGACTCGATTCAGTGAAACCGGTTACGTCGGCGCCAACGTTGACGACTTAATCCGTGAACTGGTAACCCAAGCGGAAGACAATCTCGAACTGGCACAATATGGCATCATCTATCTCGACGAAGCCGACAAAATCGCGACACCGCCAAATATCATTGGACGCGATGTGAGCGGACGCGGTGTGCAGATTGGACTTCTTAAATTGATGGAGGAAACCGAAGTGGATCTGCGTAGCGGGAACGATGTCGCCTCACAGATGCGTGCTGCTATGGAATTTCAGAAAAGCGGCAAGGTCGAGAAAGAGGTTATCAACACCCGGCACATTCTTTTCATCATCAGCGGTGCGTTCACGGGTATGGCAGATATTATCAAGAAACGCATGCATCAAAGCAAAATCGGCTTCAATGCTGAGATTACCAGCCCAACCGATGACACGGAAACCCAGTATTTCGAGAACATCACACCGAAAGACTTCATAGACTTCGGCTTTGAACCTGAGTTTATCGGACGACTGCCAGTCCATGTCGTTTGCACGGAACTCGGCGTAGATGACCTGTTCTATATCCTGAAACACTCCGAAGGTTCCATTATCCGTCAATACGAAAACGCCTTTCGGGCGTATGGCATCACGGTCCTGTTTTCAGAGTGCGGTCTACAACGCATCGCCGAAAAAGCGATTGCGCAAAAAACAGGGGCGCGTGCCTTAATGACGGTTTGTGAAAAGGTCTTGCGCGACTATAAATTTGAACTCCCCTCCACCGGCGTTGAGGAATTCGTCGTCACTGCTGAAGTTGTCGACGCACCTGATGTCGAATTAAAGCGAATCACCGCGGAACCGGATTACAACCGCAGGACGGTGATGTGTGAGCAGGTTCGCCGGTATGAAGCACAGTTCTACACAGAACATCAATTGCAAATTCAGTTCGACGCTGAAGCGACTGCGCTTATTTGTGAACGGGCGATTGCAGAGGCGCAAACAGTCCAGCAGGTCTGTGATCAACTCCTCGGAAGTTATCAGCACGGGCTAAACTTAATTAAGCAGAACACGGGACAATCCACATTCACCTTTCCAAAGGCTGTTTTGGAAAATCCAGATCAAGTCCTCGAAGAGTGGATCCGTGAGTCGTACACCACAAAACGTTGAGAAGGGCAATCAGCAGTCAGCAGTCGGCAGGAATAGTTGTCAGCCATAAGCAGAAAGCCATAAATTAAAATATGAACACCGAACAGAAGAGACCGCAACGTCCTGAACCCCCGAATATCCAAGAAGTCGGCGCACCCCTCGACGGGAAACCGCAGGTGAGCGATCGGCGTTTGTTTTTCCAACTCCATGTCTTTAAAGATTGTTTAGATTCTAACCGTATCGTTGAAAAACTTGAGAAGGGTAGTCTAAACGCGGTCTTATATGACGATCTAAATCATCCAACAGGCCTGGGCGTGCTTTTAGCCGCAGAGGATCCAGCAGCGTTGATAGTTGAATCACGAACCTTATTAGACGTTTCTAACCGCTCATCCCTCTCCTATCGTCCAGAAATGACCATGACAGGTAGAACCTACTCAAGTGGTAGAGAACCGAATCTGGAAGAGTGGCTCCTCAACAAACCGCTCCAAAACGTTCTCAACCCCGATTTTCCATGGGCGATTTGGTATCCATTGCGCCGAAGCCCTGAATTCTATCGTCTTGAACACCGTGAACGGGGTCGCATCTTAGGCGAACACGCTTTGCTGGGGCGTGGTTATGCCGCGGGTGGATACGCCAGTGACATCCGACTCGCTTGCTTCGGATTGGATACAAACGACAATGAATTCGTTATCGGAGTGGTCGGGCCCGATTTACATCCCTTATCGCGTTTGATTCAGGACATGCGTCAAACAGAACAGACCACCAAATACATCGAATCCCTCGGTCCCTTCTTTGTTGGAAAGGTTCAAAAGCAATTTTTTAACAATTGAATCTTCCTATAGACATTGCACCCCGCTGGGGTGCTTAAAAGGAATTCCTTCTTGAACCCCGGAGGGGTGATATGTCTGTAGAGGAACGGTGACCAGATGCCCATAGTTTAAAATATGAGAAATATTCTTGCAGTTTGCACAAAAGAACTCTATACCTATTTCGTTTCACCGATCGCCTATTTCGTCTGTTTCGTCTTTACAGCGATTTCGGGCTTCCTGTTCTCCATCCTGCTCATCAGTGCGAGCAACGTTGGCGGGACCGGCGGATACGTGATGGAAACCCTCTTCGGTAACATGGCGATTGTCTTACTCTTTTTCACGCCAGTGCTGACAATGAAACTCTTTGCAGAAGAACGGAAATCGGGAACGATCGAACTACTCCTTACCTCCCCAATCACAGACGGACAAGTGGTTCTCGGCAAATTCTTTGCGAGTTGCACATTGGTCCTGATTATGCTTGGCTTAACGCTTCTATTTCCACTCTTAACCCAACGTTTCGGTTATTTGGACAGTGGACTCCTCATCAGCGGTTATTTGGGTATCATCCTCATTAGTTCTTCATTTCTATCATTAGGTTTACTGATGTCGTCAATGTGTAAAAACCAACTCGTCGCTGCATTGACGAGTTTCGGTATCCTCATAACATTATGGGTGATCGGCTCGCTCTCAGCGCGTGGTGGACCGATAGCGAAATTCCTGAGTTATCTGTCGTTACCTGAACACTACCGAGATTTCTCACGCGGTATCATCCTGTTGAAAGATGTTATTTACTACATCAGTTTCACATGTGTCTGCTTATTTGCGACATTCAAGTCGATTGAATCATCAAAATGGAGATAGAACATGGAAGCCAATAAAAGGGTTACAGGCCCACTTCTCGGTTTTCTAACGCTCATCTTCAGTTTTATTGCGATCGCCAGCTGGGTCTTTCAAGCGCGGCTCGTTTTTTGGATCTGCCTCTTGCTCGCACTTGTCTCACTCGCCATTTTCGCACGCCTGCGATTTGCGGACTTCATGAATTTCTTCATCAGTCGCCAAGCGCGTTACGGAGCGAACGTGGCTTTGAGTATCGTTGGGGTTATCGGCATTTTGGTTTTTGTTAACGCCATTGTTATCCGGCAGTTCGATAAACAGATAGATTTAACGAAGCTGCAGCTTTACACGCTTTCGGAACAAACGAAAACCGTTCTCAAAGACCTGAAAAAGGAAATTCAGGTCATCGCGTTTTTCAGCGACGACACCTCACAATCAGCGGCTCGTGCGAAAGATATATTAGAATTGTACCAGCGCGAAACTGATTTTATAACTTTTACATTCAAAAATCCTTACATAGATCTTCAACTGAGCAACAAGTATCAACTGAGATACGATGGAACCATTATTTTCGACACCGAAGACCGACACGAAAAAGTGACCACCGTTGAGGAGCAGAAATTCACGAGTGCCATTCTCAAACTCATCCGAGATGAAACGAAAAAGGTCTACTTCCTTGTGGGGCACCAAGAACATGGCATCAATGACTTCAATAACGACGGATATAGTGAAGTGCGGACAGAATTAGAGAACCAGAACTATGCCGCGTTTCCCCTCTCGCTCTTGATAGAACCGGACATCCCGGGAGATTGTGAATTGCTCGTCATTGCGGGTCCAAGAACCGCCTTGACGGCTAATGAAATTGGCATAGTCGGGAAATACTTAAGACGTAGCGGAAAATTGTTTTTGATGCTCGATCCATCGGACACTGCTGCAGAAGACGTGAACAGAGGGCTCGTTCGACTTATGCGGAGATGGGGAATTGCGATAGGCAACGACCTTGTCATCGATGAGACGCAGTTCGTCCCGTTGTTCGGACCCAAGGCACCGGTCCCAGGATTTGAACTGCACGAGATTACACGCGCTATGCGGGATCCCGTAGCATTCCCTGTGACCCGTTCTGTCACGCCTATAGCAGACAGAGCCTCGAACCTAAGCGTCAAATCGCTTGCCAAAACCGTTGGTGGGACAGACGACAGCTGGGGCGAAAAGCAACGCGACACGGATGGCACCTTCAGCGGTTCGTTTACCTATACGCCCGGGACAGACACGCCGCCCCCGGTATCTATTGCCGTTGCTGCTGAGCAAAAAGTCGATCAAAATAGCGACAGGGATGCCTCACGCGGTCCAACCCGAATCGTCGTTTTCGGGGACTCAGATTTCGCAGCGAATGCCGCTTTCAGAGAGGCGAACCGCGACCTCTTTCTCTCTACAATCAACTGGCTGACATTAGAGGAGGATCTTATCGCGATCCGTCCTATCGACTTACAGGGACAAACGCTGCGCCAAATGCGCATTCACGACACACGTTTAGTGCAAATAACATCTGTTTTCCTGATACCTTCAATCGTCTTTATCGCTGGACTCATGGTTTGGTGGCAACGCCGTAAAGGAGAGGACGCGTGAATTTCAGGACGACCCTTATCATCATCGTTCTCCTCGTAGGCATTGCAGGCGCGTATTTTCTATTTTTTCAGCAATCGCCAGAGAACGCATCAACACGCGAAAGGCCGCCGATCCACCAGGTTTACGGTATAACGCGAGAACAGGTCCAACAGATGGAAGTCACGTTCACGGATACGGCATATCAAGATCTGAAATTGGTAAAAGACGCAACGGGGCACTGGCACCTAAAAAATCCATTTCAGGCAGATGCCAACAGTGAAAAAGTGAACCAAATGTTAGACGACATACTCAATAAACGCGTCAAGCAGACGCTTGCGGTAACAGCGTTGGCACAATACGGGTTGGATATCCCCAGCATCACACTTTCACTGTGGACAGAACAGGCATCACCCGCAGCCGTCTTTTCTATCGGTAAGAAAGCGATTAATTTCTCCGTCTATGTCAAAGAAAAATCCGAAGCACATATCTTTCTGATCGAATCCAGTGCGCTTGACGATCTGACGAAATCCCCGACAGACCTCCGGGACCGGTCGGTTATTAAGTTCAACACAGAAACGGTGTCCAACATTCAGTTGACGTATTTTAAGAATCGTCAGTTAAAAGGCAAACCTGTTAAAATAGAACCATCTTTAACCGACACCTATAAAACCCTTAATTGCGAAAAGCGAGACGGGACATGGCGCGTCACACATCCCATCAAAGCAAAAGCGGATACCCAAGAAATTGAGGATATTCTTTCGGAATTGCGTTTATTGCAAGTGTCGACATTTGAAGCCGACCAAGCAGACGCTGATACCCCAGCGCAATTAGAAAAGACCGGGTTAGACACGCCACGCATCCAGATAGAATTGACAGATGGAAATAACACCCACGCGCTTGACATCGGGGCAGAAGTCCCACCAGAAAATAGGACTCCCGGACACGTCTACGTCAAATCCGTTCACCAACGCGCTATCTACACCGTTAGCGACGACATTTATCAACTTCTCAGCACATCTGTTTTCGATCTGCGCGATAAAAGGATTATAGACTTTCAACGCACGGATACGATCCGCATCGAAATCAGACGGGGTCAGGAGACAACTGTCTGCTCCAAGAACCGTGATAACGTATGGGAATTACAAACGCCGACAGGAACAATGAAGGCAGATGCCCAAGCGGTGGACGATCTGCTGTTTGGCGTGGATTCCCTCGAAGCCGCTGCTTTCGTCGACAATCCTGCTAAAAACCTTGCGTCCTACGGCTTAGCGTCACCGTCAATTGCGGTTGCCTTTACGCAACGGGGTCAAGAAAAACCAGCGGTGTTGCGTATTGGAGACACTACCAAAGACGGAACTGTTTACGTTAAAGCCGAGCAATCCGATCAAGTTGTCCGTGTCGAACGTGGCTTAATCGACAAGATTGCGCTCGGTGCGGCATGGTTAAGAGATAAACAAGTTCTCAACTTCCACATTGATGACGCGATTCGGTTCACCTTGCACGGAGAAGAATCGCTGACATGCCAACGCCTCGGGACGAACTGGCGACTCACCTCACCTGTGAAAGAAGAGGCGAACAACACGGAAGTTAACGCTATCATCTACGAACTCGACGATCTGAGGGCAGACACTTATGTACCGAGCGAACCTGTACTCACTGATGCGGTTACAGGTTTCAGCACCCCGCAGCTCCAGATTACCGTAGAATTGCGAAATCGGAAGGTATATACCCTGCAAGTTGGAAACCAGACGGAGGCATCCGGACGTTTTTACGCACGACTTCAACACGAACCGAATTTGATCTTTCTGCTCAACGCAGAACTCGTTCCGAAACTGAAAACAACACTTACACAGCTCCGGATGCCGTAGCCATTTTCTGTTAAACAAAACTGTAGCCTGCAACAATACGCAGATAAACACTATTTATCCGATCTACCTTATCGAACCGCAAGGTAAATTAGAAATATGCAGACCTATCTTATCGCAACCGCTTACTTTTTCGTTATCATTGAACTGCTAATTATTAGTAGGTCCTTTCGGTACGCTCGGCGCGAACGTAAGGCGGATCGACCGACCTATACCCCCAAGGTGGCAGTCATCGCGCCGCACTATGGATGGGATGCCGACACAGTAGAACACGCCAAAGGACTTTTGTATCAAACCTATGCCGGTGAGTATGAAGTCTTCTTCGTCACACATCAGAAAGCGGACGTCGGACACGATGTCTCTTATCCACATCTATGTGAAATTGCTGAGGCACATCCACATGCGCACGTGCTGTTAGCACCGAACATCGTTGAAAACAACCTTCCACGCTCACAAAAGGTGCAGAATCTCATCACAGCGATAGAAAAACTCCCAGACGATATCGAAGTCATCGCGTTTGTAGATGCCGATGTTGATATCCGAGAGGATTGGTTAACGCTGCTTGTGAATCCACTTCAAGAACCCGACATAGGGACAACCGTAGGGGGACGTTTCTATTTTCCACAAACATGGAATATCGCATCTCTGGTGGAAGCCATCTGGGTAAACTTCCAGATGAGTTTCCAAGGCGATCATCCGCTTTCAATGGTCTGGGGTGGCTCTAATGCCTTCCGACGCGAGATGCTTGAGAAGGCACACATCCTTCAACGCTGGGAAGAAGCAACCATCGAAGACCTGAATACGACCCTTGCCATGCGAGATGTTAAACACAAGGTGCATTTTGTCCCAGACTGCGTAGCGATTACACGCACCTCCAATCGGACATGGCACCAAATTGTGGAATTCACGAACCGCCAGCTGATTATGACCTTCCACATGGGACTTTGGCGGCAGTGGCTCGCGAGCCTCATTGTACTTCTACCGAAAGGTCTCTGTGTATTCGGAGCGATTCCACTTCTATTCTATCGTGAAGGGGTGCTACCGATTGTTTTTATCCCATTTCTGGAAGCATTTGGTTACAGGCTCTACGCCAAAAATCTACCGAAGTGGCTTCGCGAAATGCCGAAGATGCGGGAGACAATTGGCATCACCTCTTATGTGACTTCAGTTTCGCTACTTCTCGGAGGCATCAACGCCCTCTATGCAGTATTCCAACGCAAAATCACCTGGGGTGGGGTGCGCTATGAAATCTTGTCTGCGACGAAATGTCGGGTTTTAGGCGCCGTAAAACCCAAAGACTTTGGTTAAGGTTCAAAAGGCGTTTGCGTTTTTTTTCATAATGTAGTATAGTATTGATGTAGGAAACTCACTACATTCATCAGAGGAGCGAAAAATAGTGGAAACCGAAAAAGTTATTAAATCGGAAAAAGAGTGGCAGGCACAACTCTCACCGGAAGAATATAAGGTAACTCGGAAGAAAGGGACCGAACGCGCCTTTACAGGAAAATACCACGATTGCAAAGAGAAGGGCACCTATCACTGCATCTGTTGCGGAAGCCCACTTTTTAGTTCCGAAACCAAGTACGATTCTGGAACAGGGTGGCCCAGTTTTTGGGATGCTGTCTCCCCGGAATCCATTGAGACGAAATCGGATTTCAGTATCTTTTTTATGCCGCGCACCGAAGTCGTCTGTAGCCGGTGTGACGCACACCTCGGACACGTTTTTAACGATGGACCGTCGCCGACAGGTAAACGTTACTGCATGAATTCCGCGGCACTTACACTGGTAAAACCAGAAAACGAATTCTAAATCCTGTCGTTTAAGAATTATCGGTATCAGCCAAAAGTTTCGTTCAGTGCAATTTACCCTCTCTTGTTGGACACCCCAGAGCGGTGAATTATCATAGAGAAACCTCTTACTGAAAACTGACAACCGATAACTGATAACTCATAAAGGAGCATTGATGGCACTACGTAGTCGAATCTCACCACGGTTTTTTGTCAATGAACTCGCCAGTGCTATGTCGGAAGATTGGGATACCTCCAGCAAGTTCGTTCGCTATCAACTCGCCAAGGAAAGTTTCAACTGGCGACACCCACTCGGTGCCAAACACGGCAAAGGCGACGCTATTCAACTGGTGAGCCTCCGTATTACCGATATGTGCAACCTCCGTTGCCATTCCTGTGGACAATGGGGCGATAACGGATACCTACTTGGAAAGTCCATGAAAGAGCTGAAGCAGCGCGAGGTTCCGGTTGAAGTGTATAAAAACCTTGTGGATCAGATTGTGGATGAAGGCTGGTCTCCGGTGTGGTACATCTGGGGCGGTGAACCCATGCTGTATCCGGGCATCATCGAATTGATGCACTATATCAAAGAGCGAGGCATGCCTATATCACTGGTGAGTAACGCAACGAACATCGCCAGACGCGCCGACGATATTTTGGAAACCTGTAAAATTATCTACCTCAGTGTTGATGGACCGAACGAGGAAGTTCACAATACACAACGTCCCGGTCTAACGCCAAACTACGATAACTTTAAAGACGTCAAGGCTGCATTAGAAACACTTAGTGCCGCAAAAGAGAAACGGAATATAAAGTTTCCTTATATTATTCCCCTCAGCTGCGTCACGATGTATAACATTGACGTTGTCGTAGATCTCTATAAATTCACGCATCAATACGCAGACGCGCAAATCTTTTACTTGACCTGGTGGATAGATTCCGAATCGGCACAGGAACACACAGAAGATTTCGAGAAACGCTTCGGGTTCAAACCGCAAACCCATTACGGTTGGATAGGCACATGGAAAGACTTCGATCACGGTGTCATCTTGGATCGTTTTGAAGAGATGGAAAGCATCTCCAACGAAAAGAGACGCTGTCCTCCGATCATGATGCCGCGACTCAACACACGCGGTGAGATTCAACGGTATTACACAGATCACGATCAAACCTTTGGATATAATCAGTGTGTCAGTATCTATATGACAATGGAAATCGATAGCAATGGTGACGTTAGCCTCTGTCGCGATTACCACGACTATATCATCGGCAATATCAAAACGGATAAGGTCGTTGATATGTGGAACAACCAGAAGGCGATGAAATTTCGGCAGTCGGTGAGTAACGATGGACCGATGCCCGTCTGTCGCCGCTGCTGCGGACTCATGGGTTTTTAATTCTACCTTGCGGTTCGGTTAGGATAAACTGGTAACTGGTAAGTTTTTAATTTTGGAGTACTGATCTGCCTTCCACTGCATTTCAGGCAGATTCTTGGTGCAATTCGCACGGGGTATGTTCCCTGAAACCCTTTCGTACTTAACCAGAAACCATCGCGAAACGTAGTGGAGCGATGCTCAGAGGACCATAGTTAAAAATATGAAAATAGGATTACGAATTCCGGGCACTGCTCGACAATTGCCCTTCGCAGATTTTTGTAAGTGGTGCGCGGATAACGGGTTTGAAGCCGTTGACATAGGAGAAACGACTCCCGAAATTGTGAAAACCGCGAGAGACGCCGGTCTCGTGATCGGGTCCGCGGATCTCCCCGGTGTCAGCGACTTACTCAGCACGAAAAAATCTAAACAGAAAGCCGGGGCTTCGGCAGCAAAAGCCGCCATTGAAGCCGCTGCTGACAATGATGTCCATATTATGTTCTGCGTCTTTGTGCCAGAAGATGCCAGTCTCGGCAGAGCCAAAAACTTTGATATTTGGAAGCGAACCATCCCACCTATCGCCGAGTTCGCCGCCTCTAAAGGTGTAACCATCGCGGTAGAAGGATGGCCTGGCCCCGGTCCCGCCTATCCTGCCCTCGGTTGCACACCGGAGATGTGGCGTGCGATGTTCGCGGAATGTTCATCCCCGGGATTAGGACTCAACTATGATCCATCACACCTCGTCAGAATCGGGATCGATTATTTACGTGCCTTGAACGAATTCGCACCCTACGTGAAACACGTCCACGGAAAGGACACCGCCTTCGACGAAGAAGCCCTCTATCTACACGGCAATTTGGGACCGAGCCTGCAATCTGCCAAAGGTTTCGGTGAAGATTGGTGGCGTTATACGATTCCTGGCGATGGGATAGTGGATTGGCTGAGAGTGGTGCAACGTTTGGAAGACGAGGGTTTTGATGGTATCGTGAGTGTAGAACTTGAAGATTACCGGTATTGGCGAACGTGGGAAGCAGAATCGGACGGTCTGCGCCGCTCACGCGAATTCCTCGCGGAGTTTGTTCGGTAATTGCTCCCATGTTTGCAGAGTCGCGCCCGGTTTGTTAGAAATGTAACGGCGCAGCCAAGGAGAATTTACGATGAAAGAACTTCTTCATAAGGGCATGGAAGCTTCGCCTGAGAAGTACCTTCCACACCTAATTACAGAAGAGGAGCGCACGCACTTTGAAGAAAACGGGTATCTATATGTGCCAAACGCGCTCTCTACTGAAATGCGGGAACAACTCATTCACGCCGTTGATACCTTACACAACAAAGCACTCGCTTCGGGTAGAGCACAGCCCGGTTCACACTGGGGGTGGTCGGACTTCTTAGGTGCCGATGAGGCCCTCTTGAACCTCGTTGATTTTCCCACGACGTTACCGAAAGTCTGGGGGATTTTGGGGTGGAATATCTACCTATACCACGCCCACATGCACGTTAAACCACCAGCAGCATCGGATGCCGAAGAGGGTGAAGGATGGTTGGAATGGCACCAAGACAGCGGACGCGTTAACATCGAATTGGAAACCCAGCCACGCCCACGTTTATCCCTGAAAGTGGCGTATTTCCTCACAGATGTCTCTGAACCGGGCCGCGGTAACTTCTACATCCGTCCGGGCAGCCACCTGAAATCGGATATGAACGTTCCAACGGCGGAAATCAGCCGGGATCCGCGCGAAGCGACTGCAGATGATGTCCCTGACGATGCAATGCCGGTCTGCGTGGAACCCGGAACCGCCGTTCTGTTTGACAGACGGCTCTGGCACTCGCGGAGTCCAAACCACTCAGAAATGACTCGGAAGGCACTCTTCTACGGTTACGGCTACCGTTGGATCCGTCCGAAAGACGAGATGACGGTTGAACCGCTCTATGAACGGTGCGATGCGATCCGGCGGCAACTGCTCGGTGCCGCGACCCGAAACAATGGACGCTACGTTCCTTCGGAAGACGATGTGCCGTTGCGCGGATGGCTCCTTGAAAATCTTGGGGACGATCCTACCCTCGCGATGGGACCCCGGCATGCTTAATCCGCAATTTCTTAGGGCGAGGTCATGCCCCTCGCCCCCCTATTTCTAAGGACAAAAATCTACATCTTCATTTATAGACATGTACCACTCTTACTGAGGATCGACTTTACCTGAACGGAAACGATCGCAGTCTTAGTTAATAATTAAATAGATCAAAATGGAGGCAGAAGTGGCAAGAAAAAAAATCAGTGTTATCGGTGCGGGGAATGTCGGCGCAACAGCGGCGTTTCTGATCGCACAAAAACAACTCGGGGACGTCGTCATGATAGATATCGTAGACGGGGTCCCGCAAGGTAAGGCATTGGACATGGCACAAATGGGGCCGGTAGAGATGTTTGATGCCGCAGTTGACGGAGATCTGGACTACGCAGCGACCGCAGGCTCCGATTTAGTAATTATCACATCAGGTTCCCCACGGAAACCGGGAATGACACGTGAAGATCTGTTGCAAACGAACGCCAATATCGTCGGCAGCGTCACAGAAAACGTCGTGAAACAGTCGCCAGACTGCATCATCATGATGCTCACGAATCCGCTCGACATCATGACATACCATGCGTGGAAAGTCTCAGGCTTCCCCTCCCATCGCGTCGTTGGACAGGCAGGGGTGCTGGATTCGGCACGGTTCCGCTATTTTATTTCGCTCGAGCTCGGTGTATCCATGGAAGACATCCATGCGCTCGTCCTCGGCGGACACGGCGATACGATGGTTCCGCTCCCACGCTATACGACCGTCAACGGTATTCCGATTCCGCAACTCATACCGGAAGATCGCATCGAATCAATGGCACAACGGACGCGTGACGGGGGTGCTGAAATCGTTAACCTCCTCAAAACGAGCGGTTATTATGCCGCGGGTGCCTCACTCGCACAGATGGCGGAAGCGATCATCCTTGATAAGAAACGGCTGCTCCCCTGCTCTGCCTATCTCACGGGACAATACGGTATTGACGACCTTTACATTGGCGTTCCGATTAAACTCGGTGGAAACGGCGTAGAGGAAATTATCAAAATCGAACTGACGGATGACGAACTCGGTTCCTTACAACATTCCGCAACGACCTATAAAGAAGGCATCGAATTGTTGGGGTACTAAACAATCTTTTTATTCTATCCCTGAATATAACCAAAAGGCGGGCTGAATGCCCGCCCAACCTTCATCACTTCAAAACCTATCAATGCTAAGCTACCTCACAACGGCAAAGTATTTGAACGGCATCCACTGCCTTAAACGGCTCTGGTATGAAGAAAAACATCCCGAAAAAGCCCCGCCCCTCTCCTTGTCCCAACAGAGACTTTTCGATCAACGCAAAACGTTAAAAACGCTCGCCTACTCCCGATTCCCAGAAGGTATGTCCATTGAGGCAGAAGACCCTGATGTTGCCGTCCGACACACCAAAACCGCAATCAACCGTGGCGAATCCTGTCTTTTCAACGCTGCCTTCCTTTTAAACGGTGTTTTTGTCCGATGTGATATCCTCCAAAACGACGGAAAAGGGTGGCGAATTATTGAAATTAGAGCATCGAAAAAAATTAAAAAAGAATATCTTCTTAACTTGGCTTTACAAAAGTACATATTGGATACCTGCGATATACCGATCTATGCTACACAACTGATGCTCTTAGACGAAGCGTGCGTTTATCCAGATTTGTCCAATCTGTTTGTTTGTGTCGATGTGACGGATAAGGTTAATGTGTTAAAACGGGAAGTTCCGCGCTATCTACGGACACTCAAAACGACGCTTTACAGAGATAGTGAACCGAACGTCCTGATTGGGAAAAATCTATGCAACCGACCCCACAGGTGTCCCTTCAAGACATCCTGTTGGAGGTTAGTGCCTAAAAATTCAGTTTTCACCATTCCGAAGATCAAAGATCCTGAAGCGACTGCCTTGGCAGAAAATGGCATTTTTCGCCTCTCCGATCTTCCAACCGATTTCCCACTGACCCCATTGCAAAGCATCTATGTTAACAGCGTTCTCGAAAATAAACCCGTAATTGACAGAGTAGCAATCCGACAAGAATTAGCAAACTTGCAATATCCGATCCACTTTCTCGATTTTGAAACCGATAGACCTGCGATCCCACGGTTCGAGGGTTTCAAGGTATACGAAGAATTTCCGTTTCAGTACAGTTGTCACGTCCTTCAATCCGATGGTGCGGTTACACATCACGAATACCTGCACACCGATATATCCGATCCACGTTTACCGTTTTTACAATCTCTACTGGCGCACATTTCTGACCGCGGTTCCATAGTTGTTTACAATCTATCTTTTGAACGTCGGATCCTCAGAAATCTGGCTGAATCTTTTCCCGAATATGCTTCGGCACTTCAATCAATTATTGAAAGACTCTGGGACCAGTTGACGGTTCTCAGAAAACACTACGAACATTCGGGTTTCTGTGGGTCTAAATCCCTCAAGTCGGTCCTTCCTGTATTAGTGCCTTCGCTTTCGTATAAGACCTTAGACATTCAAGAGGGCGGGGATGCGCCAGCGGTTTGGAATTTGATGCTCAGTGCAAGCAATGAAACCGAAAGGCAAGAATGGCATCGACGTTTGAGAGCCTATTGCAAACTCGATACGCTTGCAATGGTCGAAATCCATAAGGTGTTGCAAGAAAAAAGCACCTATCCCACATAACGTGATAGGTGCTATGGATCAGAATCCGCAATAAGCCAGACGAAACGACATAACCCACTATTTCTGATCTTTTTTCTCGTCCTCGTCAACAACTTCGTATTCAGCATCAACGACATCGCTATCCGCAGGGTCAGCCGTTGCTTCAGTAGCAGATGGATCGCCTGCTGCAGCTCCTGGATCTGCATCGGCTGTCTGTTGATACATCTGTGCAGATACCTCATGCCAGACCTGTGTTAACGCCTCCGTTGCGGATTGGATTTCAGCATGGTTGTCCGCTTCCAATGCCTGCTTGACACGGGCAACGGCATCGTTCACTTTCTCCTTGGAAGCATCGTCTACCTTGTCCCCGAACTCGTTCAGGTTCTTCTCAGTCTCGTAGACCATAGAATCCGCCTGGTTACGCGTCTCAACCTCCTCACGTTTCTGCTTATCCTCTTCGGCGTGTGTCTCTGCATCTTTTACCATCTGATCAATCTCGGCATCGGTAAGCCCGGAGGAGGCGGTAATGGTAATCTTCTGCTCCTTACCGGTTGCGGTATCCTTCGCAGATACGTTGAGAATACCGTTTGCGTCAATATCAAACGTCACTTCAATCTGTGGGATACCTCTGGGAGCTGGTGGTAACTCGCTCAAACGGAAGCGTCCGATGGTTTTGTTGTAAACCGCCTGTTCCCGTTCACCTTGGAGGACATGCACATCAACCGAGGTCTGATTGTTCTCAGCCGTCGTGAAGATATTCGATTTCTTCGTAGGAATCGTTGTATTCCTGTCAATCAACCGCGTGAACATTCCACCGAGGGTCTCAATCCCAAGTGAGAGCGGCGTGACATCCAACAAAAGAATATCTTTGACTTCTTCATCCCCAGCGAGCACACCGCCTTGGATTGCGGCACCGATTGCGACGACTTCATCTGGATTGACCCCTTTGTGGGGTTCTTTGCCGAAGAGTTGCTGGACGGCTTCTTGAACCTTAGGCATGCGTGTTTGTCCACCGACGAGGATAACCTCATCGATATCGGAGGGTTGCATTTCAGCGTCCGCCAGAGCCTGTCGACAAGGATCGAGCGACCGTTGGACGAGGCTATCCGTAATCTGCTCCAGTTTTGGACGAGTGAGCGTCAAGTTAAGGTGCTTCGGTCCGCTGGCATCACTGGTAATAAAAGGCAGGTTAATCTCAGTCTGTTGCGTGCTGGAAAGCTCACACTTTGCTGTTTCTGCGGCTTCTTTCAGGCGTTGCAGTGCCATCGGATCGTTGCGGAGATCAATGCCTTGGCTACTGAGGAATTCTTGCGCCATCCAGTCAATAACCGCCTGATCGAAGTCATCCCCCCCGAGATGTGTATCACCGTTGGTACTTTTCACTTCGAAAACGCCATCGCCGATTTCCAGGATAGAGATGTCAAACGTGCCGCCCCCGAGATCATAGACTGCGATCTTTCTATCGCCTTCATTTTGCAATCCGTAAGCGAGAGATGCAGCAGTCGGTTCGTTGATAATCCGCTCGACCTCTAACCCCGCGATTTTACCTGCATCGGCTGTCGCCTGACGTTGGGAGTCGTTGAAGTAGGCAGGAACGGTAATAACCGCTTTCGTGACCTCTTCTCCGAGGTATGCCTCAGCGGTTTCCTTCATTTTCCGCAAAACCATAGCGGAGATTTCAGGCGGCGAGTAATCCTTGCCCTCAATATTTACAGCGACATCGCCATCTTTATCTGCTTTTAATTCATAAGACACACGGCTGGCATCGTCCCCAATCTCGTTATATTTCCGTCCCATGAACCTTTTAATCGAAAAGATTGTATTTTGTGGGTTCGTGATCGCTTGTCTTTTTGCGACCTGTCCGACGGGACGTTCACCGTCACTGGTGAAACCAACAATCGAGGGAGTCGTTCGGTTTCCTTCGGTGTTTTCAATCACCTTGGCAGCGCCGCTTTCTAAAACAGCCACACATGAATTTGTTGTCCCTAAATCAATTCCAATGACTTTGCTCATCTTCGATTTCTCCTTTGCATAAATATGATAGATTTCAGAATTAAGCACAAACTATGGTGAATTCCGGTTAGCGTTCTTGTGGCTGGCACAAACCAACAGTTTATACTACAACATAGTATGCAATATTTATGCCAATGGTAATTGATGGAAATAAGGGAAATTCCCGCGGGTTGTCTGCCAAATTGGCACAGTCTTAAAAGGGTTGTGATTCTATATGTCAATTTGACCCATCGCGCCCGCCATACCTCTGTTTGAGAAGCCCCCATGTTGTCGGCAATTTTTCATCGGGTTCAACAGCCAAAATCTCTTGGATACTACTCCCCTGAATTTCTTTAACTTCATCCTGTGAAAGCCCACGGTTAAAGAGTGCAAACTCATCAATAACGCCGTTATAATAGCGATTGAGCGCGGGTGGATCCTCCCTACCGAGTAAGAGCGGGGCATCAATCGGCACCAGTTCATTGCCATTCTTCGGGTAATCTATCAGGACCTCGCCGTCGAGATAGACGGTCCACCACTCGCCACTCTGAAATGAAACAGCGACGTGTTGCCATTTGTCTTTAACGACATCGCGAGGGCTTTGTGCCGGCACAACGCGTCCACCTGTCAACTTCCATCCCATCCATATAAAACCGTCGGGATGGAGCAGCACCTCGAAAAATTCCTGCACGTCAGGTCCCTTCGCTGCTATGAGTTGCCATGTGCCGGGTCCCGCCTTCAAAGTGGGTAGAATCCAAGCGGCAATCGTAATTCCATCGGTAAATTCAAAGGCATCGGAATGCTCTACGCTAACGATCCCATCTTTTCCGCCGAAATTCACCGCTTTCCCGAATTTCCCATCCGTCCACGACGTATCCCCCTCTAATTTTCCATCCTGTCCGTTACCCGAGAGATCCGCCACGGCTTTACCAGCACCCTCTTCAAAAGCGAAATAGACGACCAACCCCTCAAGTTCCGCGGCTGTGCCGATACTTTGTAAACTCACCACCAGACACACAACACATAAGCACACCCTCTTCACATATGGGATTTTGGTCTGTAAGTTACGCCTAACGTTACGCATGAGTATCCTCCAGTTTCATAGGATTCGCGCGTTAAACAATACGGGCAGATGTGAAGAACACCCGCCCGTTAAACAGGATTATTTAGTTTTAAGCAGTTGTCTAATTGTGGGCGGTTTTTTCGGGGGACCGGAGCGGTTACAAACCGCTCCTACCGAGCCTGGGGAAACCAGGCAGAAGCATGGAAAACTGAATAGCCCAACCTGTTAAACACTCGCATATATCTCTACGCAAATGGGAACGTCCCTTGATACCCGCGCGGACGAGAGACATGCCACACGCCTTCATACATCGGGGTCACCTGATAATGACACACAACATTGCTCCGCTCCATGTCGTCCCGTTCCTTGGCACCTTGGTGCGGGATGTGATTGATAAACACGACACAATCCCCCGCTTTGGGATACAGGATAACATGTTCTTGTGCGTCACACCACGCCTCGAATTTAGGACGATCCAATGGATAGAGATGCGGGGGTTCTGACAGATGACCACCTTTGATAAACTTGAGGTGTCCCTCACCGGGATCGTTGTCTTGGAAGTAGAAGGTGGTGTTAATCCCCACAGGTGCCATTGCGAAGGGATGCTCCTGAACATACCGCTGCTCCTGCCAATAGCCGTAAAAATCCATGTGCCATTCTTGGAGATAGGGACCTGGATTGATGTGCGCCCGTAGGCTCCGCAGTTGACACTGTTTGCCCATCAAGCCCTCAAGGTAAGGACGGACACTCGAATGCCCGACAAGCGACTGGTATGTATCCGGTTCCCGATCAAGGAGCGTATCGAACCACATATTGCCGACGGCGTTCAAGCCTTCCTCCCAGCCCTGTTCCCGCGCATAATTGATGCGCTGACGGATACGCTCTGTCTCATCTGGCGACAACGCACCCTCTATCAAAACGAAGCCATTCTGTTGCAGTTTCTTGAGTTCATCTTTAATGTCTGCCATCTTCTCATCTCCTTCTGAAGATTCAGAGTTGTTGACGGTATTCTATACATTTCTATAAAAGGGGTCAACCTTAATTGCCAACGAACAGTTTGGCGAACAAACCCCAACCGCTTATTCCGGCAAATATGATGAGGACAGCAGCAGAAATCAGCGCACCGACGAACATGAACGGACGTGTCCGATACGCAGCAGGCAGCTTCGCGTTCAGATAGAGTGCTGCGAGCATCATCAAAGCGATCGAAAAATTCGCCAAAATAAAGCCGGCGACTTGAGTCAAGATGTCAAACGGGATGTTCAACCAGATCAGCACCATCGTCGTCAGAAAAATATAGACACATATCCATCTACGAAGTGTATCGTAGTTCCATTCGCGGTGGGGCCAGATGGCTCGAAAGAACTCCTGCATGACCCGTGCGTAGATTTCTGGGAGTGCCTGCAGCGTTCCCCACAGCGCGACGATGATACAGATGTAGTACACCCATACGAGTGAGCCATGAATATTTTTCCAGACACTCGCCTGATCGGTCAGTAGGCTCCACCCTTCAAAAGTGCTTTGCATCCCATACAGGACAGCAGCACCTGAGATCATGAACGCTCCTGTCACAATGAAGAGGACGATCGCGCCCATACCGATATCCCACTGGAGTGGAGCAAGGATTTTTCGGAGTTGGCTGACCTGTTCAGGTTGTTCAGGGAGATAATCGATTCTATCACGAGTAGAGGCACGCTGACGGATCGCGTCAATGTTCCGATGTGATGTCATCCCCCACCGGTGCATGCTTACCCAATTTGCGTAAACAACGTATCCCATTACAGAACCACCGACGTAACCAAACGCAGTCGCCATTGTCAATAAAGGGTTTTCAACCGCATCTTTGGGTGCCCATTCAGGGAATTCAGGCAAATGTCCAAAACGGAGACTCCCAACGAGTGCCTTACCAAAGTCGGGACGCACCATGAGTGTGCCAATAATCGTTCCGACAACAAGAATGAGGCAGATAATGAGTTGCTGTTTTTCAAGCCTCTCAAAGGAGATACGTAAACCGAAAAGGAGTGCGAGGGTGATAAAGCAGGATGTGATTAGGTTTTCCCAAACGAGTTGCGAGATACCTGAAGACAGTGTATCTCTGAACAGAAAATGAAGCAGCGCCCCGCACGGTTTGGCAATCGGCACCCATGCCAAAGGCGCGCCGATCATCTCAAAGAGGACAATCGCGAGGAGGAGCCAGCCCCGCGGTCCAGGCAGCTTGGCAAGCCGCTGCCCGATGTATTCACCACTCACCGCTGTATAGCGACCGAGCAGATAGGTGACAAAAATACCTTTCACGACGCAGCTGAGCAGGACAAGCCAGAGCAAGTTATAACCTGCCCACGCCCCTGCCCGGACGACAACAATCGTCTCGCCTGCTCCGATACTCACCGAGGCAACAATCGCCGCGGGTCCAAACACCGATGCAAGCGCGATAATCTTTTTCAGCGACCACGGTTCGGCATAAGGACCGGTGACGGGTGGGATGTCAACAGGTTCAGTCGTTTGTGTCTCTTCTGTTTGCATAAACGGTTCCCAATAACAACAAGCGGACTTCGAGAGAAGCCCGCTCACTGTTAACTTATATGCTTATTCTTCTTCTAAGGGTTCTAAGGGTTGTGCGTTGCCAAAGACAGGGGTCGGTGCGTTGCCGGGTGCTGCCCATCGAGAGGCATTCGCAATAACGTGTCGAACGTTCTCATCGTAAAAGATGGGATACGTCTCATGACCGGGACGGAAATAGAAGATTTTCCCTCTGCCCCGATAATAACAACATCCACTTCGGAAGACTTCACCGCCGGGGAACCAGCTGACGAAAATAAGGGTATCGGGTTCAGGAATATCAAACGGCTCGCCATACATCTCGGCGTGCTCAATTTCAAAGTATTCGCCTAAGCCTTCAACGATTGGGTGTCCGTGCTCAATGACCCAGAGACGTTCCTTCTCGCCTGCTTCACGCCATTTGAGACTACACGATGTGCCCATCAACCCCGTAAAAGGTTTAGAATAGTGGGCGGAGTGCAGGACAATCAGTCCCATACCGTCTAACACACGGGCGCGAACTTTAGCGGCAATTTCGTCCTCAACAGCATTATGTGCCGCATGCCCCCACCAGATGAGGACATCGGTGTTTGAAAGCACATCGTCAGTCAAGCCGTGTTCGGGTTCATCCAGCGTTGCCCCCCGGACCTTAAAACCGCCAGCTTTATCGAGTCCATCGGCAATTGCGGCATGGATGCCATTCGGATAGATACCGCGAATGAACTCGTTCGTTTTTTCGTGTCTAAATTCATTCCAGACTGTAACCTGAATCGGTTGCGTCATAAGTTTCTCCTTAATTGTCTAATAACAGAAATATGTTGAAAACCTCCATCGAGATTTTCCCATTCAACTACAGTAAATTCTAAATATACCCAGTTAACGGAGGCCGCGGCTCTCGGTAGTGCGTTCAAGCTTGACCTTATCGTTTCTTTGCGGTGAAACCACAGCATCCTCCACAATGTGTTTATTGCTGGAATTTATACCTTTTAAGGGTTGAATGGATATCTGACAGCCAAGCCCACGAAGAATTACGTTGAAGATATCAATCCGCGGTGCCTCTTCGCCAGAAAGCACTTCCTTGAGAATTTTTGGTTCTATACCCGTTTTCTTGGCAAGTTTTGAAATCCCTCCCTGCGCTTCTATAACAGCCCAAATTTCTCGAAGAAAAAAGGGGGTGTCCTCATCAATTTGGTACTCTTCCCAGGTCACTCGAAGATAGTCAATTGCCGCTGCTGGATCAGCAAGTTGTTCCATAAGTATCTCATGCCATGTCCGATACTCTCTCATGGTCGTGTCTCCTTGTGTTCCAACCAATACATTTTTGCGCGGTTAATGTCCTGTGTCTGTGAGGACTTGTCACCGGCACAAAGCAGAAGGAGGGTTATATTATCCACTTCACCAAAATAGATGCGATAGCCTGCTCCAAAATGCAGACGCAATTCAAAAACACCTTGACCAACAGATTGGCAATCGCCAAAATTGCCGACTGCAAGCCGCGCGAGTCGCTTACGAATTCTGGTTTGCATACTTTGGTCGCGAAGCGATTCTAGCCATTCGGTGAAAGGCTCTCGTCCATTTGGATCTCGATAGACTTGTAGCCTTCTCGGACGAACATGACGCATTAAGATGTTGACCTCCGCAGCCCGCTACTCTTAAAACACCAACTCCGTCTCCACCGCTTCGTTGTAGTCTACGCCTTCAACCTCAAACCCGAACAGGTTTCGGAAGCGTCGCCTGAAGTCTGCGTAATCGGAGAGTTCATGGAAATTGTCGGTATCGATTTGCTCCCAACGCTCCGTCACTGCGTTTGTCACCTCAGGTTGTAACTCACGGTCATCGAGGCGAATATAGCGTTCGTTGTCGAGGTGTGGTTGTAGTCCAGGTCCAAGATGCTCCGAGAAGAGCCGTCGCATCTGCCCAATCGGTGCCTCATTGATGCCTTTGGCATTCATAATGTCATAGAGGATACTGACATAGAGCGGCACGACCGGAATTGCTGCAGACGCTTGTGTAACGACGGCTTTGTTTACCGAGATATAGGCATTACCACCGAGTTGATTTGCGAGTCGCTCGTCAAGTGCGTCAACACGCGTCTTGAGATCATCCTTTGCTCTACCGATGGTCCCATCCCAATAAATGGGCCACGTTAAGGTGCTCCCGATATAGGTATAGGCAACAACTGTGACTTCTGGCGCGAGCAACTCCGCTTCCGCCAATGCGTCAATCCACATCTCTAAATCTTCACCGCCCATCACGGCAACTGTATCCGCAATCTCCTGTTCAGTTGCGGGATCAATGGTAACAGGGACGATGGTTTCTCGATTCAGATCAATCGTTTTTCCTGTATACGGCTCACCGATCGGTTTCAGTTGTGATTGATGTGAGGCACCGGTTTTCGGATGTATGCGTCGGGGTGCGGCGATACTGTAGACGAGCATATCTATTTTGCCGAAATTCGCCTTGAGTCGGTTAATTGCCTCTGCCTTCATCTCATCGGAAAACGCATCTCCGTTGAGACTATCGGCGAAAAACCCATCCGCTGTCGCCTGTCGATGGAAAGCAGCAGTGTTATAGTAACCTGCCGTTGCAGTGCGTCTGGCATCGGCGGGACGTTCATAAAGAAGTCCAAGCGTCTTCGCACCGTAAGCCCAGGTCAGAGCGATCCGAGAGGCGAGTCCATACCCTGTTGATGCCCCGATGACGAGTGCGTTCATATCTGTCGCTTTGTAGGGAATGCCCTGTTTAATCTCATCTATCTGATTAAGGACATTCGCGTGACAACCCGCCGGATGGGCATTGGTGCAAATAAATCCGCGTATCCGAGGCTTAATAATTTGAATCGCCATTTTTTTAACTTTCCTTGCGGTGTAATAAGCGTAGTCTCATGCTTGGCGTATTCTTTTTCCGAGTCGCCCTCCACTTCGTTTCGGGCTGCGCTTCCGGTACTCACAATACTGATTTTAAGTTTCCTCAAGAGATTAGTCTTCAATTTCAATAACCATCTCAACTTCAACGGGAATCCCGCCGGGCAATTGCACCATACCGACTGCGGAGCGGGCATGTCTGCCTTTGTCCCCGAACACCTCCACCAAAAAGTCCGATGCACCGTTGACAACCGCGGGCTGGTCGATGAAGTCGGGTGCTGAATTGACGAACCCAACCACTTTGATAACACGCTTGATCCTATCGAGATCGCCGAGTGCGTGTTTGAGGGTGCTTAACAAGCCAATTGCCACTTGGCGTGCTGATGCATAACCTTCCTCGATCGTAGCGTCAGTGCCGAGTTGGCTTTTATAGATTGGACCTTCACCTGTGCCGGGTCCGTGTCCAGAGGTAAAGACGAGATTGCCGGTCTGTACCGTCGTGACGTAATTCGCTACGGGAATCGCGGGTTCTGGTAATTCTACACCTAATTCCTCAAGTCGTTGTTCTATTTTCATGTGATTTCCTTTTTATAGAAGATTAAATCCTAACATGCCGCAAACACGGCATTCCTGATATTACTCACAAGCCGATGCTCGCTGTGAGTGTTTGTATCTGCCTCTATTATTAAACAGGTTTTCGCTAATTTTGTCAAGCAAAGTTTTGATCGGTTGTCAGGTACCGGTTAAGAGGATGCTTCATAATAATTCCCTATACTCAGACCCTCGTAGGAGAGGTTCGTCCCCTGGACCGATGGGATTTCAATCCAAACTTCTGCCAAGAGCGTTACACCCTCGCAATAATTTGCTTTGCAGACCGACTTATGCTAAAATGGACGAAGATTTAATCGAAATATCCCCATATTTTTCGTAAAAAACAGAAGGAGCGACCATGAAAGTAGCAGCAGTCTTAGGTGAACATCAAGCAGGACTCGTCGAAGTACCAGATCCGATACCGAAAGAGGATTGGGTCGTTGTAAAAATCCACGCTTCGCCGATGTGTACCGAATACCACGCTTTCGAGCATGGATACAAAACCGACGGGCTTGGACACGAAGCCGCAGGCGAGGTCGTTGACATCGCTCAACCCGGAAAAGTGGAGATTGGCGACCGCGTGGTGGTCATGCCGCAATACCCCTGTGGGAAGTGTGTACTCTGCACCGATGGTGACTACATCCACTGCGAAAACAACTACAATTTCGAGGAATTCGTCGGATCGCGCCACGGTCGCGCGACGATGGCACAGTATATCCTCAAACCCTCTTGGTTGCTCCCGAAGATTCCAGACAACGTCTCCTATGAACATGCGTCCCTGGCGTGTTGCGCCTTGGGTCCTTCGTATCGCGCCTTCGACGAAATGGGCGTTAACGCGACACATACCGTGCTAATCACCGGTATCGGTCCTGTCGGATTCGGTGCGATTACCAACGCCCGATTTCGCGGTGCGAAAGTCATTGCAGCGGAACTGATCCCGTGGCGCGCCGAACGCGCAAAACAGATGGGCGTCGAAGCGGTTATCAATCCGACGGACAAAGATGCCGTAGACCAGATTCGTGATCTCACTACGGACGGACGCGGTGTAGACTTTGCACTCGACTGCTCAGGAAACGTTCAAGCGCACAGACTTTGTATTGATGCGACGCGGCGGCGTGGCACGATTGCATTCGTCGGACAGAGCGGCACAAACGACACTGTCCTCCACGTGAGCCCAGATCTCATCGGTAAAGGGTTGCGTCTCGCTGGGGCATGGCACTATAACCTCAACCAATTCCCCGGATTGATGAAGGTCATCGAAGGCTCACCCCTTCTCGACCTGCTTATCAGCAATATCTTTCCGATGAGTGAGATCCAGCAGGCATTTGAAACCTCCGCATCTCAAGAAAGTTCAAAAATTATCCTGAAACCCTGGAAATAAGCCATGCCGACCACACATAAACCGAATATACTCCTCATCGTGTCCGACGACCATGCGGCACCGGCGATCAGTTGTTATGGCAGTGAGATGAATCACACCCCGAATATCGACCGAATCGGCAACGGGGGCATGCGATTCAACAACTGTTTCTGCACGAACGCAATCTGCACACCAGCACGTGGTTCCATTCTTACGGGAAAATACAGCCATAAGACTGGCATCAAAACCCTCGCGGATACCATCGATCACACACGGGAACAGACAGTCGCGCAGAGGCTGCATGCAGACGGGTATCAGACAGCAATTGTCGGGAAGTGGCATCTTGGACACGGGGATGTCAGTGATCCACACGGATTCGATTACTGGAACGTGTTTCCTGTCCAAGGTGCCCACATCAATCCTGAAATGATTGAGATGGGAGAACGGAAGAAATTCAACGGGTACTCCGCTGACATCGTGACGGACAACTCGCTGAATTGGCTACAAAACAGAGAGACAGATCAGCCGTTTTTTCTCATGACCACCTACAAGGCGACGCACGATCCGTTTTTTCCGAATCCTAAGCATCAACATCTCTACACAGAGGAGATCCCTGAGCCACCGACTTTCAACGATGGCTACGAAAATCGGGCAGCGGCTGCCGCAATGAACACAGCACAGGTGGGTATCATGCACCACAAAAATCATCTGCCGGAACCGATCCCTGAAAATTTGGAAGGCGATGCTTTGAAACGATGGAACTATCAGTGCTACATGCAGAACTATCTGCGGTGTGCCCATGCCATCGACGAGAATGTCGGACGATTGCTCGATCATCTGGACGCCGAAGGTCTTGCGGATGATACGATCGTCATCTATTCTGCAGATCACGGCTTCTTTTTAGGCGACCACGGTTGGTATGACAAACGGTTCATGTATGAGGAATCCATACGGATCCCGTTGCTCGTCCGGTATCCACGCGAGATCCAAGCGTCGGGTGTGAGCGAACAAATTACACTGAACGTCGACTTCGCACCGACGTTACTCGACTACGCAGGCATAGGAATTCCCGACGACATGCAGGGGCGGAGTCTCCGAACGTCGTTGGAAGGTGAAACGCCAGCGGATTGGCGCGCGTCTATGTATTACCGGTATTGGATGCACCTGGCGCACTTCAACATCCCCGCGCACTACGGCGTGCGGACCGAACGGTATAAACTCATCTACTATTACGGTGAGGCATTGGAGTCAGGCGGTGCAATCGACCGCTCTACACCACCAGAATGGGAATTGTTCGATCTGGAGAAGGATCCGCATGAAATGCACAATGTCTACGCAGATCCGGCATATAACGGGGTTGTGGTGGAACTGAAAACGGAATTGGAACAGTTGCGGGATGCGTTGGGGGATTATGAGTAGGGTTAGGGGGAAGAAACTTGTAGTAGGGCAATTCACTATCCGTTAGCACACAGTCAGAACGTGCGATGAATCGCCCTACTATAAACGCTCTCATTCGTTAACATCGTGTTTTTATAATGAATTACTCGCTCTTTATCCGTCCCCAAGTGACAGCGATTTTACCTTCGGGCTTCACATCAGAAACGAGCATCTCCATTTCCCTCTGGATGTCCTTTTGCGACAAGACTTCGCTGTAAATGGCGAATTCGTCAATAATACCGTGAGCCCCTGCCGTGGTGGCTCTGTATTTAAACTTGTTATTTCCTCCGATTCTTGGGGATTCATGAAATGCAGGAAATCCTGCGAACCCTTTCGCTGTAGCGACTTCCTCGCCATCAAGGTAGAAGTAAGCACTGCCACCGAAATCCCAAGTTGCCGCGACGTGCATCCACGTATCTTTCTTAACAACGTCAGCGGCTTGAGCGGCGAGATAATAGTCTGTATCGGGTGCGTCCTCTACCGCGAAGTGGAACTCATTTTCCCGTTCTCCGATGACGGCACCTTTTCCAATCGAGAAGAAGACAACTGCATTGTTGGCATCGAATATCCTAAAGGTCCCAGCGTCCCCACCATTCCAATGCGGCTTAAACCAGAATAAAACGGTGCCGGGATCGGTCATTTCGTAATCGAATTCAATGAACTGGTCCAAGGCTTTGCTGAGTTCGATGCCCATCCCGTAAGGACCGTCTTTACTTTTAACACGCTTTGCATTGCCCTCAATCCTACCGTCATTTCCGTTTCCACTGGCATCTTCAACGACACCTGCCTTTCTTCCCTTGAAAGAAAACCAAACTTCGGGTTTGGGTGCGGTATCTCCAATATGAGGTAGCAACATCAAGCCAACTACGAATACCATAACAAATGTTAAAGGTTTATAGATAGACCGAATTGTCCAGTTAAACATAGCATCCTCCCTTTTAACGCAGATATACCTACTATCCAGATTGATTAAACATTCGAACGCATTATGGAAAATTGTCATAGTTCCGGGACATACTCTATCTCTTTTTCAATATAAGGTTTGAAACCCGGTTTGATGGAGGTAGGGGTAACCAAGTCAACGTCTTTCTGAAACAGGTCTTCAAGAAATAGAGCCAACCCCATGTAGTCGCGAAAAGTCAGTCTCTCCAGTTCAACAAGGAAATCAATGTCGCTTGCAGGAGTTGCTGTGCCGCGGACGTAAGACCCAAACAAGCCGATCCGCTTGACCCCATATTCCCGCAGGGACTTCCGATTGTCCACAAGTGTCTGCTTGATAAACGTCTTGCTGAGGACTGTTTGATTTTTCACCTTGAATCCCTCCACTAAAGCGTTGGAGTAACGCATCTAACCCATGCCATTATTGTAAATTATCTTGAAATTTAAAGCAATTCTTTATATGATATTTCCCAAGAAAATGACACCCCTATCCCGCTTGAGGAAAGAACATGACACCGAAGCAGAAATATCTCTTTGACCTGCGTGGCTACCTGCATTTAGAGAACGTCCTGACCCCAGAAGAACTTGGCAACACACAGGCAGCGATCGAAAGGCTTGTGCAGGCAACACCAGACGAATTGCCACCCGGAATTAGCAGAGGCGGTGAAGGCTTCTCCAATGGGTTCTCCGCCGATAAATCGCTTGAGGCACTCACACTACATCCCGCTACCTGGCCAATCATCAAAGAATTGACGTGGAACAAACCTCGTTTCAATCGTGGATCGCTCGTTGTCAACACGCACGAGCGACAGGAGATGACGCCACTGCATTGTGCGGGTGAAGGTTTTCGTTGGACCCGACGGTATGGTGTTAGAGACAATCAGATTTTCACAAACGATGTCGTCGCTTTCTTCTATTTCACGGATGTCTATCCGGGGGATGGCGGTTTGGTAGTTTTGCCCGGGTCTCATAAGCGCGAATTTGCGCGTCCTGAAAACCTATTCTTCCCCGAACCCGACAATCCGGATGCTCCGCTCCATCCGGCACTTGTCAATGTGACACCGAAGGCCGGAGATGTCGTGATCATCACTGAACTGTTGACCCACGGTGTGCTGGTGTGGAAACCGACGGATCGCGATCGGAGATTCCTGATTCTGCGATACAAGACGCAGTTCTTTCAAGACGAGCGTGGGATCCGGGAAGTCTTCCCACCGGAAGTGATGGAGAGACTCTCTCCTGAGACGAAAGCGTTGGCGGCTTACGGACCCGAGTGGGAAGAAAAGGATCTTGTTAAACAGGATACCGTGACGTTGACGTAATTGGTCAATCATAATGGAAATCGTTAGAGCTGAACTCACGGATGTCGAAATACTCGCTGAACTGAACAAACACCTCATCGAGGATGAGCGGCACCCGAATCCAATGAACATTGCTCAACTCACACAACGGATGAAAGAATGGTTGGCAACCGATTACATTTGCTATGTGGCGAAGCAGGACAGGGGTATTGTCGCTTACTGTTTATACAGGGATGATGGGGGACACTACTACATGCGGCAATTGTACGTAGACAGAGCACATCGACGCAAAGGCATCGCTACACAGTTGCTGGATTGGTTATACGAGAACGTATGGACGGATAAGAAAGTCAGGTTGGATGTACTTGCCCATAACGAGGATGCCGTCGCTTTTTACAAGAACTACGGATTCAGAATTGGTGTCTTCAGGATGGAAAAATAAGAAGTGTGAGGAAATCAAAGATGAAATACGACGCAGTAAACCGAACCTTTGATTGTGAACCGACGCTTACCGATACACAGGTGCTACAATACTGTCGGGATGGCTATCTTCAACTGCAAGGTGTCGTTCCTGATGAGATTAACCAGCGCACGTGTGATTATCTCAACGGCGATTTGCCGATAAATCCGTGTTTCATGCCCGATGGGATGACACACGCCGATTTAGAACGGATGCGGGATACGCATGAACCCAGCTCGATTCTGCTTGAGGACTGGTATATTGAACATGTCCTTCTCAACCCAGCACTCGCCAGCGCATTGCGTTCATTGCTGGGTAAAAACGTCGGACTGCCGGTGTTAGTCAGCAACCACCGTGTGAAGTGTCCGATGCCCGCACAGGGATGGCACCACGATGCCGATCACGTCTTTGGTCCTGAAACCAACTTTGTGGAGGTCTTTTACTTCCCGCAGGATACACCGTCGGAATTGGGTCCGACAGAGATTCTGCCGGGTTCACATATCCGTTCCACAAGCCGAGATATAGCCGAGAAAGGGGTTTCAAGCGAGGGACCGGCGGGCTCGTTTGTTATCCATTCGCAAAGCATCCTCCACCGTCGCGGTGAATCCACAGCGGAAGGGCTGCGCCACATGCTGAAATACAGTTATTGGCGGACGGTCCCACCCACACGGGATTGGAAGGAAGAATCAGAATTTGATCCCCAGACTGCCGAATACGGTGGACACGGCGTGGCGAGATACGTGGCACACATGTTCTACTGGCTCTGCGGCAAAAGCGATGAATTTCGGCTCATCGGTGGGCAAGCGTGGCCCTGGTCGAGTGTGAACCAAATCGGTCCTTCCTACGGCTTTGGACATAAAGAAGGTTACCTCCCGAACTGGCGAAAGGACAATCCTGATGACTACGCTATTCCATCTTCCTAATTTACCTTGCGAATAAGTAACGGGGTCCCATAAGGTTAGCGACCCAATGCATCGAGTTCAACACGATACCGCTTTTCAGTGGTATCGAGCAACGCTTCGATGACCTTCTCCGTGCTCCCAGACTCCGCAACAAGGGTCTCCATCTGCTCCACCGCGAAAGATGGAACGTGGCTAAAACAGTTCTGAGAAGACTTGTCGAGATGATTCCCAACGTTTAAACTCAGCACTAACAACAGTGCGCGTTCCAATCGTTCAATACGTTCGTCCCGCGCTTTAAGTTCTTCCAACACATCCATTTGCATTTATTAGTCTCCAGTTAATTTATGGTAGACCTTAGAATTAATTAGACGTTCAGAACCGGTGTCCCTTCCCAGTAACGGGTGGGAACCCTGGTTAGAAACCGCACCTACCGGGTCCGGGGTAAAATGTCTGTTTATTTTTCAGGTTTACGATAGAAAAGATACCCTAATTTTCCGAGATAACAAGAATTTGATTCGTTTCAACGTTCTGTAAGGTTTGGACGCGACCACAGAGCCACCGCACTGTCAGTGTATCAACCGACATCGCATCACCCAATCCAAAATGTAAACGGAGGTCGTTCTGACTGAGGTAACCTGAACCGCTTTTGACCTCACGCATCTGCGTCAATCCCCCAGAAACAACAGTCACCCGCGCCCCAATCGCATCCCGGTTGCAACGGGTCCCGATCAGTTTGACAGCCAGCCACTGCGCCGCGTTGTCGCTGTCGTTCCGCAAAACGGTCGGCGCGTCTTTGAGGTTGGAAACAACAATATCAATATCGCCATCGTTATCTATATCCCCGAAGGCAGTCCCTCGACTCACTTTCCGCTGTGCTATCGCTGGGTCAGGATTTTCGGAAAAACGGATACCTTGATCGTTCAGGAAAAGTTGATTCGGCTGTGCGTAGATGCCAATCGGATCGATCTCTGCGATATTGTCATCCAGGTGACCATTGGCAATAAACAGATCCAACCAACCGTCATTGTTAACATCGATGAAATCGACACCCCACGCCAAATAGGGGAGACTCCGCTCACCGATCCCTGTGGCGAAACTCATCTCAGTAAAGAATCCGCTCTGGGCATTGTGATAGAGACTATTCGTCTGATCCTGAAAATTCGTAATCACGATATCGAGATAGCCGTCGTTATCGAAATCGCCGAGATTCGCGCCCATCCCGCTATAGGCACGTCCCTCCTCGCTGAGCGCAACGCCTGCGAAAAGCGCGTCCTCCATCATCCTCATGTCGTTCCGTTCATTGCGATAGAGAAAATTCGGGGTGGTATCGTTCGCAACGAAAATATCAACATCGCCATCGTTATCCACATCGCCGCAGACAACCCCCAACCCCTTTCCATTTGCTGTGCCGACACCTGCCGACTCTGAGTCATCCGTGAAGGTGCCATCACCGTTGTTACGATAGAACACATCAGCAACGCCGGGGAGTGCTTCCGGCGTGCAATACGTCGGAATCCCTTGCCGAGAGCATTCTGGGTTCGTCTCTGGGTCGAATTGAACATAGTTGACGACATAGAGATCCAGATACCCATCGGCATTAACGTCTACAAAGGCACATCCGCTACTGAACTGATCGCCGGCAACACCCGCAGTGGCAGTAACATCCGTAAAAGTGCCGTCTCCATTGTTGTAATACAGCACATTCGGACCGTAGTTCGTCACATAGAGATCCGTGAAACCGTCGTTATTGTAATCACCGACGCAGCACCCCAACCCGTAGCCTGTACCACCGACAGAAGCCTCGTCCGTTATATCGGTGAAAGTGCCACCCTCGTTGCGGTAAAAACGGTTTGTCGGCTGGACTGATGAGGTCATCCCCGGTAAATCGCTACCGTTGACAAAATAGAGATCCAAATCCCCGTCATTGTCATAATCGAAGAGGGCAACACCACTGCCGATCGGTTCAATAAAGTATTTCTTGCCACTTTCACCGTTTACATGCCGAAATTCAATGCCGAGTTCAGCGGTTACATCGGTGAAACGGATCCCTTGATTTTGTGAGGAATCGGGTTGTGCAAATAAAGATTTTAGCACGAGGTGTAAGAGAAAGAGGATAAGTAGGGGAAACCGGGTAACCCAGCCCCTACAATGGATTGTGGGTCTCGTCAATTTTTTGTAACGCATAGTCTGTGTATATGGTATAATGGTTATCAGTTTTCAGTTCTCAGTTTTCAGTTAAGAGGTATTCTTGTAACAACTTACCTATCTTTGGAGTCCTCCAAGTGCAGGGGTATTGTCATAAAAACGGGAATCTTCTAACCGTTACTGACGACTATAAAAGGAGAATTTCTAATGGCTAATACTCTACGTTTCGGTGTTGTCGGTTTAGGTATGGGCATGAACCGCTCCCGTATGATTCACGGCACAGACGGTGCGGAACTCGTTGCCGTTGCGGATCTCGTCGAAGAACGGCGCACGTCGGCTGAAGAGAATTTCGGCTGCGAAAGCCACGATGATGCGCTTGAGATGTTCGATCGCGACGATATTGACGTGGCAATGATTATGACACCGAGCGGTCTTCACGGTAAATTTGGAGAAGAAGCTGCACGCCGCGGTAAACACGTCATCACCACAAAACCGATGGATGTCAGCGTCGAAAATTGCAACTCCCTTATTAAAACATGTGAAGACAACGATGTCAAACTGCTTGTCGACTTCGGTGAACGATACGGCACACATAACCGTCAGATTCAGCACGCCCTCGCAACGGGTGCTCTCGGTAGACCGCTCCTCTGCGAACTCCGCATGAAGTGGAAACGTCCGGATAGCTACTACGTCGGTTGGCACGGCACATGGGAACTCGACGGTGGCGGTTCTATCATGAATCAAGGCGTGCATTACATCGACTTGATGGTCTGGTTCATGGGTCCCGTCAAACGCGTTATCGGTGCCCACTTCGACGTTTACGATCACGAAAATTGTGAAACCGAGGACATGACCTCGGCGATTCTCGAATTTGAAAACGGCGCGCTCGGACACGTCCTGACGACGACAACCTTCCCGGGGAGCAGCGTCTCCATGATCCACGTCCACGGCGAAAAAGGCATCGTCGGTCTCGGACCGGAGATTTGGGAGTTTGTCGATGATGATGAACCCGAAATCGAACTGCCGCCGTATCCAGATAACGTCATCGAGGATGCGATCCAAGTCATCAACGACGGTGGTTCACCGGCAGTCGACGGCTACGAAGGCAGACGTTCTGTCGCTCTCAACATGGCTATCTACGAATGCGCACGGACCGGCAAAGCGGTCGAATTATCATAGACCTCCTTCCGAGGCGGGTCTTGAGATCCGCCTATTTTCCAGTTACCCCCTTTTCATAAAAGTATAAAGTTGGGTTTCGCTATGCTCCTGAGGTCGTCAGATGGTGTCTGGCATTGAGAAGTGTTTAGGGTATCACCCCTCCCTTTCTCTATTTCGCTCTACCCAACCTACGGCACTACATACAAAATTGACGCTTATAGTGCAGTTAGAATGCAGATCGCATGAATCAACGGTATGAAGGTTCTCCGTGTGGCATTCACCGGGGCGATTACGCCGCAAAACCGCACCTACCTTTTTGTAAAACTATCTCATTTGCAATTCGGGCAAAAATTCGGTATAATATTTACTTGGAAAACAGAAACCTCGCCAGCGAGCGTGTGGAAAACGAAATTGGACTCTCCCCAACAAACTGGATAAAAAAGACGCATGAGAACCGCAAAACTGATGACGATGGGCTGTAAGGTCAATCAATACGATACGCAATCCATGCGCGAGACACTTCGACGCAATGGATACACGATTATTGATAATGAGACATCTCAACAACAGACCGACCTCTATCTCATCAACACATGCACCGTAACAAACACCGCCGATCAAAAAGCACGGCAAGTCATTCGGAGAGCGATTCGTAAGCACCCGAACGCAAAAGTGCTCGTTACAGGTTGCTACGCGGAAAGCGACCGTGAGGCGATTGAAGAGATACCGGGTGTAACGTTCGTTTTCGGCAACCGAGAAAAGGCGGATTTTCAGCAGTATCTTGATGTCCTACATACCGAAACATCATCTGAAGTGCGGTTAGAAGCCTCGCCAGCCGCGGCACTCCACACGTCCAACCCACTCCTTGCGATAGAACCTGTCCAGCACGATGCGGTTCGCGAACACGCACGCTTTAGTAAAGGTGTGAGCGACGCTGGCAAACGCACGCGCGCACTTATCAAGGTGCAAGACGGATGCAGTGCTTTCTGTACCTACTGCATTATCCCATACGTGCGCGGTAGAATGACGAGCCGTCCCCTCAATGACATCGCCGATGAAGCCCGTCGCATCGCTGACAGTGGTATCAAAGAGATCGTCATTACCGGCGTGCATCTCGGTGCTTACGGCGTGGACACCGGTAGAGAAAAAGACATCGCCGACATTTTAGAATATATCCACGACATCGAAGGCATTGAACGTATCCGTTTCAGCTCGATTGAACCGATGTATTTCCCAGACTCCCTTGGCGAGCGGATGGCAGCACTTCCAAAATGCATGCCGCACTTCCATCTCCCGCTCCAAGCAGGCTCAGATGAGGTGTTGCGCCAGATGCGTCGGCGTTACACCACAGGAGAATTCGCACATCTCGTTGAGAACTTACGCCGCGTCTTTGGCGACGATGTCGGGATTACCACCGACATTATGGTCGGGTTTCCCGGCGAAACGGATGTTCACTTTGAGGCATCCTGCCAATTCGTTGAGGACATCGGATTCAGTCAATTGCATGTATTCCGTTATTCCCCCCGAAAAGGCACCCCTGCGGCGACCTATCCAGATCAGGTATCCCCACACGTCTCAGCAGCACGCAGCCAAGCAATGATAGCGCTTGGTGAACGCTTGAACACGGCATTTCGAGAACGGATGCTTGGCAAGCAGAAAGAGGTGCTCATCGAAGCGAGCAGAGAAGGGAAAAACAATCGCCTTGCTGGCTTTACTGACAACTATCTCCGTGTGCTTGTGGATGCCCCAGAGAGCGCAATCAATCAGATTCAGCGTGTTACGCTGGGTGCGTTAGCAGGGGACTGCATCGCTGCCGCCTAACCTAAGACTCCTCCGCCTTCGCTTTCAAATCATAGAGAATATTCACCGCATCTAAGGGAGTTACCTGCGTGAGCTCCAACCGTCGGATCTCTTCGACAAGCGGATGCGTTTTCGGTGTAAAGAGTGCCATCTGTAGGGAATCGCTTTGTATTGTCTTTCGGGAGACACGGCGGCGCGGTTTCGGGAGTGTCGGGTGTGTTTTTGGGGACTGACCCGTGGCACCATCCGCTTCCACACTGAGATTGTGCTGTTCAAGCACTTCAAGTATCTGTTGTGCACGGGTAATCACGACTTGAGGGAGTCCTGCGAGCCGTGCGACGTGGATACCGTAACTTTGGTCTGCGCCCCCTGGGACAACTTTTCGGAGGAAGGTCACCTTCTGTCCATCTTCATGAACGGCGACATTGTAGTTCTTGGCACGTTTATATTTGCTGGCGAGTTCTACCAACTCGTGATAGTGCGTTGCGAAGAGCGTTTTCGCCCCCATCCGTTTTTCATCTAAGAGATACTCCGAAACTGCCCACGCGATGCTGAGTCCATCAAACGTGCTGGTGCCGCGTCCGACTTCATCAAAGATGACGAGGCTGTTGCGGGTGGCATTGTTGAGAATATTCGCTGTTTCGTTCATCTCAACGAGGAAGGTGCTCTGTCCCATGACGAGGTTGTCCGAGGCACCGACCCGTGTGAAAATCCGGTCTACCAAACCGATCTTCGCAGCGGCGGCAGGCACGAAACACCCGATCTGTGCCATCAGAACGATGAGTGCTGTCTGACGCAGATAGGTGCTTTTGCCGCTCATGTTCGGTCCCGTGATGATATGTAATTGCTCATCATCGCAGTTGAGGACCGTATCGTTGGGCACGAACCCTTCTTGGGTGAACAGCTGCTCGACAACCGGGTGTCTCCCATCACGGATAACGATTTCGTCCACCGCTGCGACGGTAGGTTTCACATAGTTGTATTTCGAGGCGATATAGGCGAAGTTGGCAAGCACATCAATCATGGCGAGTGCCGCCCCTATTTTCTGTATGACTTCCGTCCATTTCGACACATCCTCGCGAATCTGACAGAAGAGCTCATATTCCAGGGTCTGTATCCGATCCTCGGCGTTGAGGACCTTTGCCTCCTGTTCCTTGAGTTCAGGGGTAATGAACCGTTCGGAGTTCCGAAGCGTCTGTTTACGGATATAATGCTCAGGCACCATGTGTAGATTCGGTTTCGTTACCTCGATGTAGTAGCCGAAGACCTGGTTAAATCCGATCTTCAAGGATTGGATACCGCTGCGTTTACGTTCCTCCTCCTGCATAGCGGCTATCCAGTCCTTTCCCTGTCCTACAATCTGCCGCAGTTCATCGAGTTCCTCGCTATAACCGTCGTTTATGATGCCGCCTTCACGGATTGTCGCGGGTGGGTTTGGATGGATGCCGCGCTCAATCAACGCAACTAACTCTGGCAGCGGGTTCAAAGTATCATTGAGGGATACCAACAAGGCACTATTGCAGTTTTGGAGCTGCGCCTTAACATCGGGAATCAGCCGAAGGGAATCCTTGAGCGAATACAAGTCGCGTCCGTTCACGGAACCGAGACTGATACGTGAAATGAGTCGCTCGATATCATACATCTGTCCGAGTGCATCCCGCAACTCCTCCTGCAAGCCAATCTGGGTTTTGAGTTCATCGACTGCACCGAGACGTTCTTCAACCCCTTTTTCATCGAGCAGGGGCTGTAAGAGGCACTGACGCATCCGCCTGCCCCCCATTGCTGTCACCGTCTCATCAAGGACTTCAAGGAGCGTGCCTTTCGTGGATCCGTCGCGAATGGAGGCTGTCAGTTCGAGATTGCGTTGTGTATCGGCATCCAGCACCATGAAATCCGAGAGCGTATAGGTATGAAGCGAAACGATGTGTTCGACTTCCTGCTTCTGCGTTTCGTTCAGGTAATAGATGAGCGCACCGGCGGCAGAGATAGCGGTGGGCAGGTGTTCACATCCGAATCCGTCGAGCGAAATCGTTTGGAAATGTTCCAAGAGTTCCGTCCGAGCGGTATCCAATTCAAACCGCCAATCGGGGAGTTCATTGAGTGTCACCTTGAGTTCAGCTTTGAGACGGTCAAACATCTCGGCGTCCTCGAAGGTGTCGGCAAAGAGGCACTCTTTCGGGGAAAAACGGTGGATCTCCGCCCAGAGGCGTGAAGGGTCTGTCAGCTCGGTTACCATGAATTCGCCGGTGGAGAGATCTGCGACAGCGACCCCGTAGGTGTCTTTATTGAGATACATCGAAAGGATGTAATTGTTCTCTTTATGCTCCAGCACCTTTGGGTCGGTTACAGTGCCGGGTGTAACGATCCGGACGACATCGCGTTTGACGAGCCGATTCTCGTCTCGTGCGAGTTTTGCGTCCTCGGTCTGCTCCAAGATAGCGACTTTGTGTCCGGCTTTGACGAGTTTGTAGAGATAGGAGTCGAGTGCGTGATGTGGGATACCTGCCATCGGTGGCGGTGCGGACTTTTGGTTCTTATGACTTCTCGCCGTCAAGGCGATCTCAAGCAGGCGGGCAATGAGTTCAGCGTCTTCAAAGAAGGCTTCATAGAAATCTCCAACTCGACACAGGAGTATGGCATCTTCGTGCTGTTTTTTTACGTGTTTATAAAGCTCCATCATTGACAGGTTGGACTGTTTTGAACGTGGCATATCGTTTCCTTGTTTATAGGCTGTTTTTTTGGACGCATGGTCAATTTTTAATACTCTTCCGTCAAATCCCCATCCTTTAGGTTGCAGGGTGTAGACGGCATAGGACTTTGTTCTTAAAAAAAGATTGACCTTCAGTAAAAAATGTAGTATGATTATAGCATCACAGTGGCAGACATGTCAAGCGTAACCGCAAGGTTACGTGTCTGCCTACCCACTTGACAGGGGTTAAAACTGTGTTCTGTGATAGCCCATGAAAACGTATAAATATGAGTTATATCACCAGTCAAATATCATACAGATTGGCAATTTGATAGACGATTTGCATAGCGTGCATGTTCACTTACTTCTCTTGCAACGGCGTTACTATCGTCTATTTGGTAAGTATGCCTCACTCTCTCGTATTTTGAAACATATAACGAAGTTAAAGCGGACAACTAAACCACACTGGAATCAACTGCCGTCGCAAATGATACAAGACGTCGCTATCCGTATTGATTTAGGCTATCAGCGTTTCTTTGATAACATTGAAGATCGCAAAGCAGGTAAAACGAAACGTAAAGTCGGTAAACCGAAAATCAAACCGAATCACAAATACAACTCCGTGACGTTCACACAAGCGGGATTCAAAATAGAGGGAAACCGCCTAACAATCAACAGTCTAAAAAAGTCGTTCACCTTTTGGAAACACCGTAAGTGGACAGGCACGATAAAGAAAGTAACGATCAAGCGTGATAATGTCGGCGACTACTATTTATACCTGATTTGTGAGGATTACAAACCTTCCAAAAAACTCCCATTGACCAGTAGTGAGGCAGGGGCAGACTTTGGTAGTAAAACATTCCTCACACTCTCAGACGGCATAAAGATAGAGTCTCCACAATTTTATAAGCAAAGTCTCAATGCAATCCGTTCAGCAAACAAGGCACTCTCTCGTAAGCAATATCTTTCTAATGGGTGGTATCGTACCAAACGACACCTCTCCCGCATCCATAAGGATATAGCAAATCGTAGACGCGATTGGTTTTTCAAGTTAGCCCTCCGTCTTGTGCGTAAATACGATAAGATTGCAATTGAAACACTCAATCTTGAAGGTATGAAACGCCTCTGGGGACGCAAAATCTCTGATATAGCCTTCGGTGAATTTACCTTGATACTCCAGTGGACGTGTGCGAAATATAAAAACCAAACACTTCTCAAAGTAGGTCGCTGGACATCTACCACAAAGCCTTGTTCGGATTGTGGACACCTCAACGGAAATCTAACGCTTTCAGATAGGCAGTGGACATGTCCTGAATGTGGGGCTCACCACGACCGAGACATAAACGCTGCCAGAAACATATTGCAGGCTGGGGTACCCGCGTAAGAATGCGCGATAAAACCGTTCTGATACGGAATAATAGCCTGCGGGTGGAGCGATAATAAGACGGTGGCCCTTCTGGGAAAACCGCAGTCGCTATGAAACCGAAGCCCCGCGATTTATCGCGTGGGTAGTATCACTACCGTAGCACATTCTGAGTTTTATGTCAAACGTATTTTCGCGGTCAGCAGTCAGCAATCAACAGTGGGAAAGCGAGCGTATGCGATAGGAAAATGGTGCTTTTTCAGAGTATTCAGAGTAAATATGGAAATGTGACAGGTTTTGAAAGAGGCTGTAAATCTATACTACGACTGAGTTTAGGGTGGTTTTCATAAGGGGCTACTATGAAGTTTACTCTGAAAATTTTGTGAGTCAGGCATCGGGAATCGGAGTTCCCTCCTACAAGAGGAACTTACCGCTACGCGGTAGGTGCGGTTTCATGAAGATTCAGAGTTAAATTGGGTAACGTGAAGTGTTAATTGTCTGAATCAGGATTTTCAGGCTTCTTCGATCTTTTCAGGATAATAGACCATTAACATATATATTGCGATGGGTCCAGCGCGATCCAACAATTCCTTGCCTCCGACTGTGAGGATAGTCAACCTTTAGATAAGTCCCTTGCGGAAAAATAAAGCCCCAGCGGGGCGACAGGTATGTAGAAAAATGTCCACCCAAAAAATAGCCCCAGCGGGGCGACAGGTGCATAGTCGGTTCTTCTCAAACTGATGTTATGATACCTCACCCAACTGCATTTATTGTGAGTGAATTGAAATACTAACCTTCAGAGGCAAATAGTTCACTCAATTCCTGTCCCAGCAATTGAGGGTCCCTACAGACAAGGAAATCCCATTTTTTGAGTTTACCCCAGTTATTGACTGCGGAGACCCAGCGTCTGGCAGCAGCGTGTTTGGCGTGAACTTGATCGGGTTCAAAGCCTTTAATCTCCAAAACGAGATGGACCCCATTTGTGAGTCTGACGATAAAATCGGGTTCGTAGAGACGAGATATACCGTCATGTTCGTAGGGGATTCCGAGGCCGAGGGAACGATCATTGCGGACATAGCACTCTACAACTTTTGATTGCTCCAGCCGAAATTTGGCGGCACGTTCCCATGCGTCGGTATCCAGCACAACCTGATTCACATGACTCCGCCGTGTCTCGGTGCAGGGACGCGGTGTGAGAAAGTCAACATCCGCAGATGTGCCGATGGGGGCATAGCGGTTGAGGATGGGAAGGAGCGGGATTTCTCCTTTTGTTTCATCGGGTTGAATCGCGGTCATGAGACGTTCGACAATCCGTGTAACGTATTTTTCTTGACCGAGTTCACACGGGTTACACCCGCGGAAATCCACCTTTGTTCTAACATAGACGTCAACAAACCTAAAGACCTGTGGAAAGAGACGGTGTCGGGAGAGCAACCGGAGTTTCGGATTGCTCTTTGGGTCTGGCGCGGTTTGACTGTCACCGACTAACTTGTGGACAATCCGATGCGCAATTCCGAACTTGATGGCTTGGAGGTGTGTGGTTTGATAATATTCCTCACGATCTTGTAGCTCCACAGTCCCTGGACCCGATGCGGAAGGCGTGCCGGTTTCATATCCGACAGCGGGTTTGACGTAGAGGGCGGTGGGATTAATTTCGGGTTGGATGCTTAAGGGTTCTGTGGATTCAATATCTGCTTTAATTTCGTCCTTTTCAAGTGCAAAGGCGTATCCCTCAACAACCGGAAATCGGATCTCAAGATGCTCACGTTCTGGTAAAGCCCGGACGTGATTTTTCGGTTTGTCATCAGGGACGCGGGCATTCGTAGCTCTGCCTCTGAAGGGGATAACCGAAAACGGGATACCGTAGACATCAACGTATTCCTCGGTAAGCAGCCCAGTCTCTGGATCGGGTGTGTAATTCATGCGGCGCAATCCGCGTCCGACGACCTGCTCACACAGGAGTTGACTGGTAAAGGCGCGGAGTCCCAGAATATGCGTGACGTTGTTTGCGTCCCATCCTTCGTTGAGCATTGCAACAGAGACAACGCATCGGATCTGTTCGCCCGGTTGTCCTTGTTTGCCGATTGTGGCGACAATCTGCCGCAAGTCTTCAGCGGCTTGGCTCCGGTTCTTATTAGGATCCTCGCTTTCTGCCGCTGCGAGCATTTTGCTGTCAATGCGTAGCGTGCGTGTAACGCCTTCACCGTTTGCCAGTTCGGGAAAGATCACGTCTTGCTCATAGACGATCTTGGTCTCTTTTTTCTTTCTGCGCCTTGTCGTGCTTTCATTATCAACGACCTCAACCACCCGCTCCCCAGAAATCCGTTGGTAAAAATACTCGGCAATATCGGTATCCGCACAAACGACAATCAGGACCGGCGGTGTCTTCTCCTGTGTATCCGATGCTTCTTGAATATATTCAAAGCGTTCTTTCCACTGACTGGCGAGTGTGATAAGTGCGGCTTCCGCTTCACGATAGATAGCATCTGGTCTCGGTTTTTTCTTTTTTCCCGGCGACGTATCTGCAGCGGAGAGATCGTCAGTAATCGTCTTCCACAGTCGGAAAAACTTCGGTTCAGGTCTGCCGGTGGTATCGCTGACGGGCAATCGCGGAATCTTGGTGATACCGCTCTCAATAGCGTCTACTAAACCAAAATCGCTGACGAGCCATGGGAAAGGTGAACCTTCTGGATGTCCACTGCCTTGAATGTAGAACGGGGTCGCGGAGAGGTCAACACAGAACTTTACACCACACGCTTGGTTGAAGGTGTCCAAGCCGTTCACCCAGACGGTGGCTTCTTGGCGTTCTTTCTTTTCCGCAGCAGAGAGTTTCTCCTCAGTCGGCGCGGGACGATAGGCGTGATGTCCCTCGTCGTTTAGGACCATAATCGGGGCACGGTCATAGAGTTCACCTAAGACACGTCTGGCAAAAGCGTCCGGTGTCTCATCGCCCTTATTGACAATCGTATAGGTTTGTCCACCTTCACTATGCGGAGATTCGGGGGCGAATTGATGCCAATTGGTGACCAACACCTTCCCACTGTTGAGCAGTGGACGGAGTTTATGTGGGATGAGTTCAAATTCATCGTAGTAGTTACCACTGTCTTCAGGACGCAGCACCTGTAGCCGTTTTTTGATGGTCAGGTTCGGACAGACGACAAGCGCTGCCTGTGGAAAACGTTCATCAGAAGGCACTTTGCCGCGATTGCAAAACGCCCAAGCGATGAGCATCGCCATGACGACGGTTTTGCCGCTGCCGGTCGCCATCTTGCATCCATAACGGATTAAGTCTGGTATATCGGGTTCGTTGGGTGTATCCACCAATTCAGCGAGGTTTTCATCAGTGAATTGTGGAGTGAAACCAATCCGTTTTCCGACTTGACGGATCTCGGCGAGGTAGATGATCGTTTCGACCGCCTCGCGTTGGCAGAAAAAGAGTCTTCGCAAAAGGTCATCACGTGCCCAATGTCGTAGGAGTTCACGGGTTACGGGTGTGGCGTTTCGGTATTTCGTTTCGCGCCACCGTTCGACATCTGCACGCAGAGCATTGACTAATGGTAGGTCATCCCACTCTTCCTCTCGAAACATTTGGAGTTGTGCGCTGCCGGTGCGTTGGGTTTTATACCAGTAGCCTGCGTCGCGTCGTCCGGATTGTTTGACGGCTTCGCCGGTAAGGGTATCATATATCCAATGTGCATCCGGTTTTTTGTAGGGACTGCACAGAATGGGTTGCTCAACGGGTTGGATTGGGATGCCGGGTCGGTTTTGGTTCATGAAGATTCCTCGGTTTCTGTGTTAGCAGCGGCTTTTCGTGCTTTCCACTCTGTTACAAAATCAGGATCATGCTTTTGCAATAACCCCAAGCATTGGGTTTCTACATCAAGCATTTCATCTGTTAAACCATTCGTTAAGATTTCCTTCACACCGCCTGGTTCGTTGAATTTATGAAAATATTCAGCTAAGACCTTTAGGCCGTCTTCTTGGTAGTATAGAACCTTCAAATCAGTTACAGTTCCTCTTAGTACAGAAACGAAATCGCCTTTATTCAATTCCACACTAACACGAGCAAGCGAAAATACCGTCCATGTTAGGAACAAATCCTTATATTTCCTATCTTCCGTCAATAAACGATTGAGGAATTTTGTAAGTCCTTCATACGTTTCCTGTGTGTGTAGTTCTCCAAGAAAGTTTACGAGACGGCTTGAGCGCCACTCTAGGTCATCATCATCATCCCAATTAACATCTGCATCAACGATCGAATTTAACAATTCCAGTACGGGAGAAACCAATTTTGGATTTTTTTTGACAAAAAGGACTTCTGCTGCCTTATACCTGAAGTCCAACCCGCGAGTCTTATCACCAATTAGATCTAGAAGACCATCATCCGGAAGTGCTTTGACTGTTTCAGAATATAACCGCCCTTCGGTATCGGGTGCGTGGACAGAACTCTCTAACACAGAGGCTGTATGTTCTTTTTCCAATATTCTGATTTGATCTTGTAGTATGTTCACTTGACCCACAGCTTCCTTAAATCCACTAAGGTTCTTTTCAACTTCATCTGCTATTAATTGGTTAGTTATAGATTTAAACCAAAACCATAAAGCTGCTCCAATTGCGGAGAGGATCGCTAGAAGTAACAGGCTCCAGTTTCTCAACCATTGATCATTAGAATCTCTCAATTCCCTCTCGAACTTACCAAATTCAGCATTGGCAAGTTTCGCATTTGCATCAGAGAGTTTCGCTGCGAGTTCCATTTTCTCAACATTTTCTACGGCTTGAAGTTGGTTTTCGAGTATCGAAATTCGATTTTTAAGCGTATCAATTTCTGAATCAGGTTTTGGCAAGTTCTGATTCTGCTGTGCAAACGATAGAGGAACTATCATCCCGAATAGTAAACAGGCTATAAATGCTTTCATTTTCTATTCCTTTGGATGTCAACAGAAACGTTCAGCGGTTCCTCGTACTCATTTCGCGAGAGGCTCTCGGAATGTAACTATTATTGATTGTGTAAGATTCTTTCATCAACTTCGAGGTTAGTGAATGTTAAACGCAATCTGCCATTCATCCCATGTCGTTGTCTTTGGTAATAGACCAGAACTCTTAATACGGTTTATGACATCTTGACTGTATATTGAAATAGGCCAGTCCCGGAAACCTCCCATGCCAACTCCACCAATCTTTGTAATTTGGTAATAATCAACAAGATCGCGTAATGCTACGTCTTCCCATGCTAAACGACGTGATAGGTTAGAAATGAGAGTCCCAATTGGAGTAAAATTTTTAGTTTGTTTATCATGAAAACGCGTGTGTCTAACATACGTAGTCTGTGCTGCCCCCTCTAATACATACTGAAAGTCCCTCCACTGATTTAACGATGATCCATCTGAAACTGACGGCGGAGAAGGATATATAAACGTTAACTTGCCGGAAATCCATGTCCCAAAATCTGCAATGCAAAGCATATCAACACATTCACGAGGGTGTGACGCATGCAAGTTATCAGCCTTACGTAACTTTCGCTCTATATTATCCTCAGGCGTTGATTTAGGTCGCTTCCAAGAATGAGAGTGTGCCAACAAACCATAAACGACAGGCGTATGCAACTCTTTGTAGGGTGTTCCTTCACGAACTGGATATAGGTTCTTGACTTCTATACAAGTTTTGACAGATTTTTCAATATGCGCTGCTGTAAGTGTCGTTTTGCATTCAAATGCAGCAGCGACACCTGCGGCAAGATATAATTTTTTATTTAGGAGTTTCTCTGGATATACACTTTTTAACACTAAAACATCAACTTGTGGACTTGTGCGCCCGTCTTGGCTGATGATTCTTCCTTTTGTAACGACTTCATAGGTACGTGGCAGCCATCCACGCAATAGTTCAGTCCAATTTTCTTCGCCTTGGTCTCCGGCGGTTCCTGGGTCCTCAGTTGCTCGCTTTTGGATACGATCATATTCTGCAGCCATTTCATTGCTGAGTTGATGCATGAAGTCGTGTAGGTCATGGGTTTTTTCTTGAGACATTATGTTGTTCCTATATTATCTGTTTAAAGTACCGTTGTTTTCGACAACTTTTGCATGACGAGTGTGTAAAGGCTTATTTCTGCTTTCGCTGCTTCGTCTGCTAAAGCGTGATACAGTTGGGCATCAACAGGAACAGTGAACAGTCCTTCGTATTCACTCCGTGAAGGTGGTTTCAGAATGGGTGCACCGTCCATTTGGTAACACTCTTTCATCAGTTCCCATGCTGTTTTCAATTCACTCAACGCCTCAGCAGGTGTCGGTCCGAAAGCCGAGACATTGGGGAGTTCTACGAGGTGCGCGAGATAATCACCATCCTCGTCGAAAAACACGTTAACCATGAAGCCATCAAAGTCGTCGTGATTCTTTTTCTTCATCCGATTTCTCCTGATTATATTGTAATTCTAACTGTTTATAGGTCAGAAATCAAGTGTATTTCCAGGGCTATTCAGTTTTAAGGTTTTTGTGCAATTTATCGGAAAAGTCGGGAATCGGAGTTTCCTCCTACCGCGGATCCGTGGGGACCCACCCTCTAAGATTTCGGAAAACTAAATCACCCTGAGTGTATTTCTGTCTTTCTCCAAGGCTATTCAATTCTTCGTGAAATTCCTCAAATTTCATAAAGGTTCTGGAGAGCAACGACTTAAAAATCCACGTAATCCGCAGAATTCGTGTAATCCGCGATTCAGACCATTTAATAATTGAATGACTCTGCGTCCTTGTGTCTCTTTTTGTCATTTTTTATTTGACATTTTAACGCAACTAACCTTTGGACAATTTCGGGTAGCAATCAACCCTCAGGGACCCCCGTAGGCTGGGTTGAGCGGTAAAACGCAGGCCTCGCTTGGTGCTACCAAAACAACGCTTTACCCCTACGCGTTTCTTGTAAACAGATACAGCGAAACCCAACACACCCACCGCTTTGAGAAAAACAGTGTTGGGTTTCACCCAGACCTTCGGGCATTCAGGGCCTCCCTGTACCTTGAAGTGAAGCGTCAGCGTCTTCGGAAGCACTCGTTCAACCCAACCTACGATGTGTACAGGGTTTTTTCTCAGTTCTGTTGACCTGTGTAACTACGAGAAAAATCTGCGGTCCCTTGAAAGAACTCCCTCAATCGGATAGGAATTGTCCAAACTTTAGTAATAAAAAAAATATCGGGTAATTTTGGGGATTTTTTTAAAATTTTCTGTGGCGAATTTCAGCGAATTATAAAAAATCGGTTTGCTCCGCAAATCCCCGCAAAATAAAAAATGTGGGAAGGGGCGGATGCATCTACTACGCCCCTTTTTGTGTGGACCCTGGTCTTTGGTATCAGACTATGCCCTGTCGTCTACCATGCTACATCTTTACCCGGCGGTGGATTTTGTTAAAGATCTAATCTTTGGGGAATCTTTTTGCGGAAAAAGCCCCCGAGGTTTCAACGCCTCGAGGGCTTTTTTGCACCTTCACCTCGCGATCGAGAATCTTTTCTTTTCCAGGGTCTCCTGTCCGATGCGCTTATCTTTTAAAGGATTACCGCTTGTTCCTGCGAGGTGTGCGCCGAGAATGCGGGCGTACGGACGTGCCATCTCTACGAGAATACCCTCTCACTTGGACATCACCCCCTCTAAAATCGACAGTCAACTTTCCTTCCGCCAACAACTGCCACACTAAACGAAGAACCGTTTTCAACATGTCTACGCCCCCCCTGTAAATGCAAAAGCGGTGGACAGGGAATCCATCGCCGTTCGGTTAGTTTTTTTCGATGTTTCGATTCCAATTGTTGTCATTAGTTTTCGCCGGCATCGCGTAATATATTATACGCGATCCTTATGGCAAGCGTCAAACCCATTTTTAAAATCGCGATTTTTACAATTGATCTGCTGTCAACCTCCAATCGCGCAAAAAACCGACGCTGCCGATTTCAGAATTGTGCTAAAGAAGACGTAGAGCGTTTTTCAGGAATTGCTCGGTATGAAATAAAGTGTCACGCAAAAGATTTTGAATATGATTCTGTGATTTTGTTAACCCCTAGTTTAGCACCAATTATTCTTTCCGATTTGAATTTCGCGTATGAGGGTATCCCACCGAAACGTTACTGTTCTTCTTTCATTACCTTTGAGAAAGAGGCTGTCCTCTCCTTTACCTCACCCTTTGGTGAGGTCATAGGGATTGCTCTAGAACACTATAATGAAAGTACCTTAAGGCCCGATCATCCAGCATTATCTTACACAATGAGTTTTGAGAGAGTTTCACTGCCCCCTGTTATCCTACAAAAACTCCTTGAGACCAGAAGACCGAGTGAATAAAACCACCCATATTCAATAGAAAACCCTTCAATTTGTCTCAGATGAAAGTTTTTTTGTATTTTCAAAAAATCTGCACCAATCAATGATTCAGAGAATAGAAAGTCAATACTCCCGATCCTCCAAATTATGAACTGCCATCACCTCATTCCCGCGTGGGTCGATGACTTTGATAGCAACCTGTTTATGTCCACCAACCGGAAACGGAAGGGATTCTGTACCGCTGAATTTCTCAAATTGATTTTCGTCAATCACACCTTTGAGGGCGCGTGCGATTTTGTCCCACGCTTTTTTATCAGGGAAGAAGGCTTGGGTGATGCAGAAGGTGCGCCCGTCGTAGTCGGCATCGACAAACCACGCCGCGACCTTATCTGCACCTGCGGAATTGACTGTGTTATCTACAGGATTGTAGACATCTACGCCCTCCATCTTGACGATGTATTCTCCGTTATCCATCTCTTGAAGTGCTGTGCGCGGCATACCAAACACAGTGAACAACTGCGTAGAGGGTGTCTCCTTGAGCAGACCACCCATTGCGACATCAGGGTTGATGTGCGCGATGTGGATGCGGACTCTCGGATTCGGATCTTCTTGGATTATCGCCTGTGCTGCACCATCGAAACTGAAGCCGGCAAATACCAATTCATCGTATCCACGGCGCGAGGCAATGGGTAGGCAATCTTCAACTTGCATCGCCGTTACGGGACCGTGTTGTGGACCGAACACGACTGCAACAAGGCGTTCCGTATCGTCATCCTCCCAACTCCCTTCGGCGTGGAGGACATCTCCCTCAAGTGGATCGAGTGTGGCGAATTTTAGGGTCCGGTTATTGGGGAACTGCACGCCGTCATTTCGGAGGAGGCGAATCATCTGGTCGAGGTGTGCCTCGGCATTAACAGCGTCTTGTCCGTCTGTGTCGGCATGGTATGTGTCAAGTGGGTCATCGGGTTCACCACCGATAGGTGATTCGAGGTTAAGGGATTCTTCGGCGGGTTGCACGGCTTCTACGGTGAAGGGACCGCTCACCCGTGCCCGCCTTCTATCTACCTCCGGTTGATCAACTAATTCCTCGCCTTCGGAGGATGCAGCGATGCAGTCGTTCACCTCGTCCATCTTTGCAAGCCACACTTTACGGTAATCTGTGAGAGCATCTTGTAATGCTTGAGGCCAATCAGGATCCGTATCAAAAGGTACTTCCCACTCCTGCCAGCCTGTTTCGGGGAGTTGCCACCGGCGATGATCAGCATCCGTAAGGGATCTTTTACCTTCCCGTTTTTGCTTGTCGGCAAGTTTGCCAAGGAGCTTTGTTCGGATGTCTGGTGTAACTTCGGCTAAAGCGCGGTTCAGTGTATCCAACTTTTCTTGGAGTATCGGCTCGTGTTTTTCAAAAATTGGATCAAGTGCGACGTTTTGGGCGATGCTTCTAAGTGTAATATGTGGAACCGTTTTATTGATGAAACCACCCGCGATCCCCTTGGATTCATCCTTGAGTTTGTAATAATCAAAGCTCGCTGTTAAGATACGTTGACGGGCTAAGGCAACAGCGACGCGACTTGTATCAATGGTTATCCAACGTCTACCCCAACTTTCAGCAACATAGGCAGTTGTGCCACTACCACAGGTAGGATCGAGGACCAAATCGCCAGGATCTGTGGTCATTAGAAGACATCGTTCAACGATTTTTGTTGAAGTTTGAACAACATATACCTTTGGATCAGTCCTGCTGGCCACTCCGCCTGTCAGATCTGACCAAAAATTGGATAGCGAAATATATCCAAAATCACCAAAGTACTTCTTGAAAGTCAGGCGTTTTCCCTCTGAAGCTATCCTATTTGCTTTTAGAACTCGGTTCATGCCAACAATGCCAGTCCTCCATCCTCCAGCAGTGGGACGATACACTTCTTCAGCAAATTGGACAGGAAATCTCGTACTTTCTCCTCCGCTTCTTGATGTTAACCCTTGCCTAAAAAAACAACGCTTATCATCAATAGGTATACTTCCTGACCTTTCCTCCTTAGTCAAGAGGCGATCTTCAAAAGTTTGCTCTGTAAAAGAGTTATAGCGAGTAGCGCCTGTAGAACCTCTTGTGAGCTCTCGAAATAGCGGTTTATATTTTGCGGACGTTTTGGATTTGGAATACCATATAATGTGATTCGTAACCGTATCTAACATACTCGCACCTAACCCGATTGAAGAAGCATAACAAATTGTGCTAACAAAATTCTCACCCCCGAACACTTCATCCATGATGCACCGAACGCGATGGACGTTTTCGTCACCAATCTGCACAAAAATGCTTCCACTGTCCGTTAACAAGTCTTTGGCAACAATCAAGCGATCGCGCAGATAGGCGAGATAGGAGTGGACACCGAGTGTCCATGTGTCCCGATAGGCTTTAATCTGCTCCCGTTCGCGAGTCAAATCTTGTTCTCTGTCCTTTACATCGCGCTGAAAGACGTTGGGTTGGAAGTTGGAGGCGAACTTGATGCCGTAGGGTGGATCAATATAGATCATCTGTACTTTGCCAGCGAGGTCTTCGCGATGTGCCAGGGAACTCATGACAGTGAGACTGTCGCCCAAGATGAGGCGGTTCGCCCAATCTACGTCGTGCTGGTAGAAATCGACCGCTTTGCTATAATCCTGCTGCGGATCGGCGAAGAGCTCACGCTGGACGTTCTGACGCTCTGCGACCTTCAAGATGGCTTTGGTACTGACGCGTTCGTGGATATGCAACGCAACCGGATCGACGGTAAAGGATTTGGTCTCCTGTTTGCCTGCCCATTCCAGCCATGGATTGTGGTGTTGGAGCGCATCGGCGAGGGTTTTTGCTTCTTCGGCGTTGAGAGGTCGCTCTTGTGCTATTTGGAGGAGTTCAGGGAGTTTATCTGCGTCTCCGTTTGGGTCGGATCGGAGGTTGGGGGGCAGATGTGGGCTGTAGGCGTATTCCTGCTTTGGTGTCTCTCGGATTTTGCCTTGTGCGGCAATGCCGGCGGGTGGGTTGTTTTTTCGGGTAGCGGTGTCGTGTCGGTAGTCTTGGACCTCTTTTTGTTGGGTGGTGCGTTTCTTTCTCGCCATTATGTATCCTCTTTTACGGAAACCGAAAGCTGAATTGGCAGTAAAAATTTACTTGACTATTGCGTAATAATCAAGTATAGTAGCACAAGTTACCACCTATTTATACACATAGCACCCCTATGGGGTGCAGTGTTTAGATACGCCATTTTCTATAGACATAACACCCCTACGGGGTGAAGAAACACCTGAAAAATCTTCTTAAAATGCTCAAAACTCATTAGTAGCAACTTGGATTATAGTGTAATGTAACATATCAGATAAACGTTCTTAAGTCAAGAAGGAAAAACCATTAGTGGCACAACAACCCACAGCCAGTTCTATACGCTCTCTTCTCAATCAAGACCTCAGAATGCTTGAGAATATCCTCCAATCAGATGTGCTTACGATTTCCGGTCCGATACACTCTGGATTGGAGCACGTCATCAGGACAGGCATTGAAAGGATCCGGTATCACCAAGATAGAATAACCGTTATTTTGGACACAGTGGGTGGAGTCATTGAAGTGGTTGAACGGATGGTAACTATTATCCGTCACCACTATGATGAAGTTAATTTTCTGGTCCCCGACCGAGCCATGTCCGCGGGAACTGTTTTCGTAATGGCGGGTGATCGAATTTTCATGAATTATTCTTCATGTCTGGGACCTATCGACCCTCAAATTGAGAAGGATGGGAAGTTTGTACCAGCTTTGTCGTATTTAAATCAGTATAAACTGCTATATGAAAAGGCAGAGTCTAGTCAGTTGAATACAGCAGAACTTGTGCTTCTCAACAATCTTGATCCGGGTGAACTTTATCAATTTGAACAAGCGCGCCAATTGTCACATGACCTCCTGACTACTTGGCTTTCTACGTATAAATTCAAAGATTGGGACACTCATAGTTCAACAGGAGCCACTGTGACTTCTCAAGAGAAGCGGAAAAGAGCAGAAGAGATAGCGAAAGCCTTAAGCAACCATGAACGTTGGCGTTCTCACGGGCGCATGATTTCCAGAGACACATTAACCTCATCTTCAGAAGATATACGCTTGAAGATTAAGAAGATTGAGGATAATCCAAATCTCTCCTCTGCCCTTGATGATTACGTTGGTCTACTGAAAGATTACATGCAAAGAGAGCAGCTTGGCTTATTTGTACACACACGGGATTACTTCTCATAAAATAAGGTAACTTGCTAATGACGATAGACTAAACTTTGGACAATTTTTAATTGAGATACACATTTCGTCCCTGCGGGGCTATGCACCAGTACATCAGAGGTTATTTTTCTGTGAGTTGTGCTTGTGTGAAAAATTACAAGAAAAACGAAATGCTTGGGAAACAAACCATGCTCCGGACAGAAATTGTCCAAACTGAGGTTAAGAAACCTTGCCAACTTCTTAGTGTTCATTTAATTGTAGGATTTACTATAAAAATCTAAGTTGCCACCTTTGTAGCATAATCTTTTAGATTGTGCATGTAAGAACGCAAACTAAAAGTTTACGCTACAAAATCCCGCGGAACATCAATCAGTTTCAATGAAAAACGGTTCTGCATACCTAAAATCTTGTAAGTAGCAACTTGGGTTATAAAAGAAGTTTTGTGGTCATTTCTCCGCGCGTTTACTGGAAAGTACCCACAAAACCAACCCTTAATTTATTGGAAGAAAACTCACTTTTTGTTTCGCAGGAAATTCACCTCCTTTAGATGCCTGCCTAGCAGTAACAGAAAAGAGCAAAATTGAAGTGATGTTGGTTACATTAACAAGTTTTGGACTTTTCGTTCATGTGTAAAGCAGTTTTCATCCATTTTTAAGGTTTTTTGTCGGAAACCGAGGTAGGGACAGCGAAACGATAAAACTCACATCGCGGTCCCGTCGCCCAAATATCCGATTCATTATTTCCAAGGAGGAAAAACAAAGTAATGAACAGGCTAAAACAATCATTTGATGTTTTACTTGTAGCGACCTGTATCCTGAGTGCTTTTGTGCTTTACGGTTGTGGTGCACAGAGCCTTGGTCCACAAGAGCCCCTATTGCCAACAATTGAGGGGAGTTCTAAATTTTCAGCACGGTTCCAGCTGGAAGAAGAACCACAGTTCTTCTATGATCTGTTTGAAAAAGAGCTGCTTGAGGGTAACGAGATCTACAACTATCGCGAACAGAAAGAGTTCAACCAATCACACATCTTGAACTCTGTGCAATTGGCAGAGGCGGTGGCAAACGTCGCTTCCCCCCTTAAATGTAGAAATGGCTTGAAGGCAGATGCTGCTGAGGGGGGCAAACATGAAACAAGAACATGAAACAATCGAAGAGATTATAGAGGACAGCAACGAAAAATCTTTAGAAGAAGCTGTTGAGGGAACTACATCCCTATATCGGAAGATTGATGCTGCCACCATAAAAAAAAATCCGAAGGTCGATGCTCAACTTGTATCGGATTTTTACCGTCTTGTTGATGCGTCAAAAGGCGTTATTCGAGGTGCCCGCGGAGCAAACTACCGTTTATCGCATCCCCTCGGTTCCAATGATGTACCAACCCCTTCCAGTCAGATTGGAAACGGTCCAAGTAAAGTCAAAAAATCCTGAACAGAGGCAAAGACCTATTGGACCTGTTATTCAATTCCTTTTTGGGCGAGGAACTTTTTCCTCGCCCATATTTTTTTCCAAGATAGCGGCAACCAGTGGTCAGAAGTGGGGATTCAAAGATCCCTCCCACAAGAAAGACAGTTAGCAATCAGTGATTGGTGGTAATAAGAGAAGCAAAGGCGAGGTTCGGAAACCTCGCCAGCAGCATGGAAGGATTGTTTGTTGAGGGGCATACTACTGCATGGGTGAGAAAGGAGCGGGCAGCAGCAGTTTACTCTCCTGTGTGATGGGTCTGACGGAGCCTTTGGGGGGCCAGACGCCTGTCTCTCGCGTCTCTGCTCGGATGCGTTGGCGTTCCTCGAAACTCCTATATGCCCAGAGATGGATGAAATTGTTGATCCCACCGTATTCCGAATACCAACAGCCTGCTAACGATGAATACTTCACACGCTCTGGGATCGCTGCACCCCACGCTTCTAAGACTTGGGGCATACCCTCTGAAGGATAGGTGTATAGTCGCATTTCATATATCGGTCCGAGGTCTTTGTCGCCTAAAGGTTCCATAAAGGGGGCAGGCAGAAAAATCTCGGATACCATGGATACGATGAGATCGCTGGTATCGGGGGGCCATATCGGGTTGGGTCCGGCTTCTGCGGCACGACGGATCTCCGCCCGTTGTTCAAGGCTCTCGTAGGGCCATACAGCAACCATCTGATTCAAGGGACCGACTTCGGTGTACCAGTGTCCACCGAGTTTTGAGAGTTCTTGACGTGCGGGTAACTTTTCGCCGAAGCGTTCCCAGTATTCGTTCAGTTGTCCGAGTTTCAAATTGTAGGTTCTTATTTCATAGATCATGCTGTCCCTCCCGCGTTTTAAGAATTACGAGTCTATAATCGAACGAATGTCGTCTTCACAGATAAAATCAATCGTGACACCGTTTTGACGGAGTGCGTCTCGGGCATTCCACCATCCGCTATCTACCGCTTGCAGAATAGGCGGTTTCTCGGAGTGAGCGAGTGCAACAGCGATAAATTTTCTATCATCCGGATCAAAATTCTGTAGGGCAGGATCTGCTGGAAACTCCTGAAAATCAGTTTCTAAATCATCAATAGGTGTAATGGAAACCAAATCACATTGTTGCAGGTTTGCCCAATTTATCTCTACCCATTTGAGGAACGCGTCGCCGACACCGGGAAAACCACCCGGATTCAACTTATTCCGGTATTCTTCGATAATTCGTCGCTGGTCATCCAACACTAATTTTACGTCGCCTTCGGTAATCTTCAGCAGTTCATCAATACAGGCTTCCACGCAATCTTCAGATGCTTGGTCTGCACTCCCATTGGCAACTAACGGAACATTTGTATCTACAATAACTTTCATAATTTGGCAGCTTTCCGACGTTTCATCTCCGCTTTTGTCTTTGCTGCCAAGTCACCCATCTCATCACCAAAGAAGTTTTGTGGCCAATTCGTGATGTTTCCGTAATCGTCTACGTCAAGCCTCTCAATTTCGGATACCCCTTCGTTCATTTCGCAAAAGTAAAAGGCGGTATCGTCTGCCGAAATTTGTTCCTCAGCGATACGCCGCATTAACCGTATCAGTAGGTGTTCGCTGTGGCTCTCAAGAATAATCTGCAATTTGCGATTTTTCACAACCTCAATGAGCAGATCCGCCAATTCTGCTTGGACTTTCGGATGGAGGTGTGCCTCAGGTTGTTCAAGGATGAGGATACTGCCCTCAGGGACGTAATAACAGAGAATTAATACCGGCAGCACCTGCGAAACCCCAAAACCGACATCCGTCAGTCGGACTTCAGGTCCGTTCTTGTACTTTCGGACGAGAAACTCGTAATCTTTTTCTGTGTCGGAGATAGGATTGAGGCGATAGGAGTCGATTAAATCCAACCGCTGCAGCCATTTCGGGATATGCTCTTCAAGAGAACGGAGCTGAATTCGACCCGAAAAGAGGGCGGTGACCATATCTTCTCCGTGCTGACCTACACCCGGCGAATGTTTCCCTTGCCATGCGTAACGACGATTCGGATATTCACGGAGGGGACCGAGATAACGAATGCTACGAAATAGATTTTCAAAAGAAGTCTGGAATGGAGAAAAGAGTTCCGGAATTCCGTGGCCACCACTACGAATTCCATAACATCGGAACGGAGATTCGACATAATACTTTTGTTCATAGGGGAAATGAACTGAACAGCGGTTCCCTAGACCGTCCCAACTAACACGCCAATTTTGTTTGCCAGCCGTATAATTGAATGCCATTCCAGAAATTGAATCCTCCACATTATTGATGCCGAGACCAAAGGAGAGGGCATCCACTCCACCCGTATATCTTATGTTTAGCTTTTGGGAGAATTTCCACGATATTGAGATGTGGAGTGTAGAGTTCCCTCTATGTCCATGGATGAGGTCGTCAAAACTCCCCAAGTTAACGAGGGAATTGTCGTCCCCGAAATCAATCACACCATTCCAATTAGGCGGGCGATCCACGGTCTGCTTGAGCATGAGAAGTGTTTGCAGAATGCTGGTTTTGCCGGAACTATTTGCGCCGAAGAATCCAGTCAACGGTGCTATCTGCAATTTAGGCATATCTTTCCACGATTTGAAATTTTGCGCACTGAGTTCGGTAATCATGATGTATACCTCGCTCTCTGGCACAGAAAACGGTATCAATTACCGCTCGCCTTGCTGGCGAATTGCGACCAACTCTTCCAAGATGCGCCTGTGAAGACGATGTAATTCAAGACCAATGCCGATGCCGATAGCAGCTAACACGCCCGCTCCGAGAATCAGTTTGGTTTTTAAGGACATGCCCCGCTCCTTTACGATATGTAGTGGAAAGGACTTTCGTTAGAAGTTTTCGACAATCGATGCACCGAACTCGGAGGTTCGGACCTTCGTCGCGCCTTCCATGAGACGCTCCAGATCGTAGGTCACTTTTTTCTGGAGGATGGTCTTCTCAAGTCCCGAAATAATCAGGTCGGCGGCTTCCTGCCAACCGAGATGCTCCAGCATCATGACAGCGGAGAGGATCAGTGAACCTGGATTGACGACATCCTGATCGGTATATTTCGGGGCAGTGCCGTGCGTTGCCTCAAACAGTGCGACTTCATCGCTGAGGTTACCACCGGGTGCCATACCGATACCACCAACCTGTGCTGCCGCGGCATCTGAGAGATAATCTCCGTTCAAATTCGGGGTGACAATCACGTCGTATTCATCGGTTCGCGTCAGAATCTGCTGCAACATACTGTCGGCGATTCGATCATTGACGATAATTTTGCCTTCTGGACACTCACCATCGTAATCGCTATAGAGTTCATCCTCTGTAATCGTCTGCTCGGGGAATTCCTCTTTGGCGAGTTCGTATCCCCACGCACAGAACGCACCCTCGGTAAACTTCATGATGTTGCCTTTGTGAACAAAGGTAACACTGCGTCTACCGTGGTCAATTGCGTACTGGATCGCCATCCGTGCCAAGCGTTTCGTGCCGAAGATGCTGATCGGTTTCACACCGATCCCGGAATCCGCGCGAATGTCTACCCCCATTTCAGTGCGGAGGAGTTCGATAACCTTTTTCACCTCTGGTGTGCCTTGTTCCCACTCAATGCCGGCATAAACATCCTCGGTGTTTTCACGGAAGATAACGACATTCATCTTTTCGGGATGGGTTACAGGGGCGGGGACACCTTGGAAGTAGCGGACGGGACGGACACATGCATAGAGTTCAAGGACCTGACGGAGCGTCACGTTTAGACTGCGGAATCCACCCCCGACAGGCGTTGTGAGGGGTCCCTTTAGGGCAACACGGAAGTATTCAATTGCGTCGAAAGTATCCTGCGGGAGCCATTCGTTGTATTTCGCCATGGCGTTTTCGCCGGCGTAGACATCAAACCAAACGATCTCGTTTTCACCGTTATATGCCGTCTGGACAGCCGCATTCACAACCCGGCGCGTAACCTTCATGATGTCGCGTCCGATGCCGTCGCCTTCAATGACAGGGATAATCGGCTTATTCGGCACGACGAGCTGTCCATTATCGATCCCGATTCTTTCACCTTCTGTCGGAACTGTTAACTGCTCAAATTCAATCACGGGTGTTCCTCTCCAAATAGTTTTCAGTCGTCAGTTGTCAGTTTTCGGTGCTTGGAAAAGCGTGTCTCTCGTGTTCGTTCGTAAATGTGTTCGCTTAAATAACTGAAAACCGTTAACGCCTAAAAGGCAATCTCGCTTGCCATCCGGTTGTGTAATGCGACGACTTCGTTTGCAATGGTCATATCGTCAGTCGGTCCCGGAATAACATCTGGGTGCGGTGGGATAACGGGACGGATAATCCTCAACTGGAGCTGCTCGCGGGCATCCATTATCCACCCAAAACCGCGGAAGATGTAGGTCAATAGGGTTCTGTCACTCTCATAGATGTCCAATCCTTCTTGGACTGCCCATCCACCGAAATCGGTATTCGGCGTTAAACGGAGGGGCGGTTCGTTCTCACGTCCGGGACGAACAAAGCCTTCGACGAAAGCGAGTTGGTAAATGCGTTGCGTGATCCCCAACCGTTTTTTCTGCTGATCGTTGAGTTGAATGTCGCCATTGTCAACGGCTTCTAAGAAAGGATTGAAATAGATAGCAGGTCTGGGGTCTTGCTGGATTTCATCGGAGCGTCCAGCTGCAGCGATTTCGGGGTGTCCAAAGGTCGGCAATGCGGACAGCATCCGTTGTTGGATTGCGTCCTCTCGGGTTTCAGTATCAAGCGGTTCAATTTGATTAATGAACGCTGTCATGTCGTGAATTGCCCCGAAGTGCCGGTCGCCATCTAACGTCATCTGCGATGCGACAAAAAAGTCAGAGACTGCGCCGGTGTGCAAGGTTGCAAGATACCGTGCGACGACGTTGGAACCTGCGGAACCGTGGTGTGCCTGTATGATCCCCATCCGTTCCAGGATATTGGCTTCAACGGCACTGGCTTCTCGCCCTAAAAGGAGACTGTAGCAGGTTTGGAAAGCAGTTTTTTCACGCTTCTGGTGATCGGTGATGAGATCAGTAGCACGCATTGCGAGGACTTGCGGATGCAGTGCGTTGTTATCGCGGAGTTGATGGCGCATATACACAGAAATCGTCCCGACGGCGACATTCTCCATGTGTGTCCCGATCAGTTCAAGCAGGAGTGCGCCGGGATGCCGTGTGCTGTTAATCCCTTTCTGATTTGGATGACTGAGTTTACGGAGTGTTGAGAAATGTTGAATGGCAGCTTCGGGACCCGTCTCTGGGAAGGCTTTAACAAATTCTGCGACCTGATTGATGAGGCGTTGTTTACCGGTTAGGCTCTCTCTGCGAGTTGTGGTAAAGTTATAAAATTTCTTATCTATTAATTCTGACAGCAGTGCCTCTTCATCAAGCCCCGTTGCATCCGTTTCAGGTCTTCTACCGAAGAGTCCGGCGAAGATAACCCCTGCGGGACTGATCTGACCCGCGACGATCTCACTTTCAGAGACAATCCCCCGAATAGCAAAACTGCGAATGTTCAATGTTATCTGGGTGCCAGCACAGTCAACCGCAACTTTGTGCAGCGCCGGATTCGCGAAAACGGTTGTCGATTGTGGCATCGAGCTAAAACTGGTAAGCACGGCTGCAATCTGATCTTCACCCAACTCTGCCGCTCTGTTTAAGGAATCCGTTACTGGGGCATACGTTGAGGCTTCTGGCACACCAGAGAGGATTTTTCGGACCGCGGCTGCCTGCTTCGCCCCCAAAATCTTGTTCAAAATGATTTCTCCTTCGTTGACTATTTAGTAGAATTTTTCGTCTCGAGTTTCTCCGAAATTTAATGCGTCCGCACCCACGCAACCACCCTTCACGGGACAGGACAATGCAGTGCTTCAGATTCCGTTTAAAAAAGTTCTGATCGACTCGCGTCAATACTTTAATATATTTTAGCAGATTTCCGATTAAAAGTCAAGAGAAAATTGAAAAACAGACAGGATTAAACCGACCCGTGTATTCTGATTCTATCAAAAATTTGACTTGCAGAAATGCGGATTTTGTAGTATCATTATTAAGGAGCATATTTGATTAAGGGGACGCTGCACGTACCGAGATTATAGCCCCTTGCAAACAGAAATGGGCAAACAGACATCGGTGTGCGCTGCACGGTGCCTCACATTCTATTTTTCATAGATAAGGAGCTTAATTACATGAGCAACGAAGCATTAGGAATGGTTGAAACACGTGGACTCGTCGGTGCGGTCGAAGCCGCCGACACCATGGTGAAAGCCGCAAATGTCAAACTGGTTGGAAAAGAACAGGTAGGGGGCGGTTTCGTCACTGTTTTGGTCCGCGGAGATGTCGGTGCGGTGCAAGCCGCGACAGATGCCGGCGCAGAAGCGGCGAAAGCAGTCGGCGAATTAGTGTCGGTGCACGTCATCCCTCGCCCACATTCAGATGTGGAAGGCATTCTCGGCGGGAATTCTTCTGCCAAGAGTAGCAAATAGATCGGAAACCTCGTAGGGTGAGGGATGGCTTTCGGACCTCAACCCTACACCGCTTTAGCAGAGAGCATGTCGCACCGTTATAGGTTCTATATCTATCGTCTGGATCCGTTAGCGGTTTCAGGACGTGTTCCCGTTGGTGTCGTGCGCAACGAGGTATTGGAGGGCTGAATGGCACAAATTGACGAAAAACAGATTGAAGAAATTGTCTCCCAAGTATTAAGGACACTTCAACAAGACAAAACAGTAGCAAGACAACCCGTTACGCCCGTGGGGGTGAGTTCCTCCGCGCGGGCAGGTGTTTTTGGGACAGTAGCAGAGGCTATTGCAGCCGCAAAAACAGCACAAGCGGCACTGGTCAAACTTGGGTTCGCAAAAAGACGCGAAATCATTGAAGCGATCAAAGAAGTATCACTTGCCAACGCGAAACGTCTCGCAGATTTGGCAGTCCAAGACACAAATATGGGGAATGTGGCACATAAAGTGATGAAGAATGAAGGTGCCGTAACACTCTCACCGGGAGTGGAGGATCTGATCTCCGAGGCGGTATCGGGTGATTCTGGAACACTTCTCATCGAATACGTCCCTTTCGGTGTCATTAACTCGATTACCCCTACCACAAATCCAACATCGACGGTGATTAACCACGCGATTATCATGCTGTCAGCGGGGAACGCTGTCGTGTTCAGTCCGCATCCAAACGCACGCGACTGCACTGAAGAGACGATGCACGTCATCAACGAAGCAATCGTCAAGGCAGGGGGTCCCCCCAACTTACTGACATCGGTTGCGAATGCAAGCCTGCGAACGGCGAAAGAGATCATGGAGCACCCTGAGATCGCGATGCTCGTTGCAACGGGGGGTGCGTCCGTCGTGCGGACCGCGCTCTCAAGCGGTAAAAAGACGATCGCTGCTGGACCTGGCAATCCGCCTGCGATTGTTGATGAAACAGCGGATATTCAGCAGGCAGCGAAACATGTCATTGCTGGCACGAGTTTTGACAACAATCTGCTCTGTATCGGCGAAAAAGCACTGTTTGTTATCGATTCCGTAGCAAACGAAACGGTTCGGGAGTTAACGCGGAATGGTGGGTATCTCCTCAGTGCAAGCCAACTTCAGGCATTAGAGGCGGTTGTCACAGAAAAAGAGGAATCCAACAAGGAATACATCGGTAAAGATGCACTGACGATCTTAAACGCAGCGGGTATCACAGCCCCTGCGGAGACAGTCGCGATCGTTGTTGAAGTTTCAGCGGATCATGGGTTCGTTATGAACGAATACCTGATGCCGATTCTTCCCGTCGTCCGTTGCCGCGATTTCGATGAGGCGTTGGCAGGCGCAGTCAGAGCAGAAGGCGGACGTGGACATACTGGCGTGCTCCACACAAACAACACCAAACGCATCACGCAGTTCACAAAGGCAATAGACTGCAGTGTTACGGTCATAAACGCCCCCTCTTACGCGTCTTGCGGATTAGAAGGCGAAGGCTACCTCGCGATGACCATCGCGGGACCGACAGGCGAAGGGTTCACACGTCCACGCACCTTTACACGTCAGAGACGATTAACGATCGCAGGTGATTTATCAGCACATACGCAGTGACGCAAATAGTTGTATTTGCGACCGGTCCAGGTTGTTAAAAATTTTCAGAGCCTCCCTTCTAAAACTGGATATGGTGCTATGCGAACAGAGATCGATAAACTGAGAGCGTTAATACGTTACCACGAGCATAAATACTACATCGAAAACCTGCCAGAAATTTCTGATGCGGATTTCGACGCGCTCATGAAGGAACTTGAGGCACTCGAAGCAGTGACCGATGTTCCTATCCCGTCAGATTCGCCGACGCAACGGGTTGGTGGTGGTGCTGTATTAGGCACTCGTCTGCAACACCGTAACCCTATGCTGAGTCTGAATAACAGTTACGATGAAAACGAGCTGCGGGAATTCGCTGAACGCATCGACAGGTTGTTAGAAGGGGCACCTGTCGAATACGTCACAGAACTCAAAATCGATGGGTTAGGGATTTCGCTTATCTACGAGAACGGTGTATTCACACAGGGGCTCACACGCGGAGATGGCGAATACGGCGAAGACGTAACTGATAACTTACGAACCATCCGCTCTGTGCCATTGCGGATACCCGTTGAAACGGAAATAGCCGTGCCACCGGTATTAGAAGTCCGCGGTGAAGTCTTCCTTCCGAAAGATTGTCTCGATGAGATTAACGCCCAACGGGAAGTGGAAGGCGAATTGCCGTTTGCGAACCCTCGGAACGCTGCCGCCGGTTCCCTGAGACTGTTAGACGCTTCCATTACGGCATCCCGTCCGTTAGATATTTTCGTGTATACCCTCAATTACGCCGAGGGAACCGAATTCCCGACCCATACAGCGTCCCTCGAAAATATGAAGGCTTGGGGACTCAAATGTAATCCACACACCACCCACCATACATCGATTGAAGCCGTTCAAGACTACTACGAACGCTGGGTAGAAGCACGCCATGAACTCCCTTACGAGACTGATGGAATCGTCGTAAAGGTTAACAATTTCTCCCAACAGCGTGAACTTGGGACAACCTCCAAATACCCGCGGTGGGCAGTCGCCTATAAGTTCAACGCGCAGCAAGCCATCACGACCATCGAAGACATAGATGTGCAGGTTGGACGCACGGGTGTCCTAACACCGGTTGCGATCTTAAAACCCGTAATCCTTGCTGGCGCGACAATTACAAACGCCACCTTACACAACGCGCAAGAGATCCAAACGAAAGACATCCGTATCGGCGATAGGATTGTGCTTGAGCGTGCAGGAGATGTTATCCCCAAAGTTGTTGAGGTCCTAACAACCGACCAAACAGATCGCGCAGATCCTTTTGAATTTCCAGAGCGGTGTCCGGCATGCGATACTCCCGTTCAACGCACGGCGGAAGAGGTTGCGGTTCGGTGTGTGAATGTGGCATGCGTCGCACAGCTGAAACGCCGAATTGCGCATTTTGCGTCACGTAACGCCCTCCAGATCGAAGGCCTCGGTCCCGCTACTATTGACCAACTGGTGGATACAGAACTGGTCGGCGACGTTGCCGATCTTTATGCGCTGGAGGTAAAACCGTTAAGCAAACTGGAGCGGATGGGTCTCCCGTCCGCAGGCAATCTTGTCCGTCAAATTGAACAGAGCAAGGAAGTACCGGCAGAAAAACTCCTTTTCGGACTCGGTATTTTTCATGTCGGTGAGACTGTCGCGGAATTGCTCATTGAACAGTTCCTATCCTTAGACGCACTTAGCGCAGCAACACAGGAGGAGATTGAATCGGTAAAAGGTATCGGTCCGCAGATAGCGAAGAGCGTTTTCAAATTCTTCTCACAGAATCAGCCGTTGCTGGATAAACTACGAGCGGCAGGCTTGCACTGTTTTACGGTAGCGGCAGCCGCTCACCCCACGGAAGCGAGCCTCGTGGCAGATGGCTTCTTTCATGGAAAGACATTCGTTGTCACGGGGAGTCTTGAAGGGATGACGCGTGGCGAAGCATCCAACGAGATTAAGCGTCGGGGTGGTAGGGTTACATCGAGCGTAACGCGTAAGACGGATTACCTCATCGCTGGGGAAGGTGCCGGCAGCAAATACACCAAAGCCGTAGAACTGGATATCCCAATTTTGAAAGAAGCAGATTTCTTTGAAAAACTGCAGCTATGAAGTTGGGTTTCAACTTCAGTGCGGTTAGAAACCGCACCTACCGCGGGAGTGCGTAAGTCCGTTTCCATTTTCAAACTTCCGCGAATCTACTTTATTGGAATCCCAAACTGCTCTCCCTCGGTGTTTTACTCGGTACTCGCCTCATATTCTTATCCAGCCGATTGGTAATAGGCACACGAGGTCTGTAAACGACACTCCTGACAATTCGGTGTTTTCTTGTGGCAGATTCTGGCACCGTGCCCCACAATCAGCGCATGGTATTCGTTGAATAGGTCAACATCGTGCGGAAGGTTGTCCATAAACAGTGCGCGGAGTTTGTCATAGTTATATCTCCCTGTAACCCATCCCAACCGCGAAAAGAGTCTATAGGTATAGGAATCAACCACAAAACTCGGTTTACCAGCAGCGTAGAGAATTATTGTATCCGCCGTTTCGGGACCGACACCGTAGATGGAGAGCAGTTCTTCACGCAACTCAGGGACATCTTGCGTAAACATCACATGCATGGGACGATCCGCGATATGATCTACAAATGCCCGCACTTTTTGCGCCTTCATCCGAAAGTAGCGTGAGGGTCGGATGAGTCGCTCCAACGCGGATTGGCTGATAGATGCTATCTCCTCAGCCGTAAAAGCCCCGGCATCTTTGAGATTGTCCATCGCTTTTTCGACGTTGCGCCATGAAGTCGCTTGTGTTAGAATCGCACCGAGTGCTACTTCAAACGGAGTGTCTGCGGGCCACCATTTACGGTCCCCGTGTTGCGCGAGCAATTGATTATAGAGTGTAAACAGTTTTTCAGTAATATTGCCTTCACATAGAATTTGCATTATGTAGAAAATCCCCGAATAAAAAAGGAAAAGACTATGGATTTAAGTTTCAGCACGAGCGCGGGTAACGGCGGTTGGAGCCTTGCGGAATGTGCAGCATGGGCAAAAGCCAACGGATTTGACGCCATCCGCCCGAACGCTACCGGCGTTGTCGAACCGAGTGACATTATACAATCTGGTGGCGAAGCCGTCAAGGAAATTTTGGATACCCACGGCATCTACCTCGCAGCCCTCACAGCGCATTGTAACCTGCTTGACGACGATCGAGAAACACGGGAGAAGGCGCGCGATGCCCTGATGCAGGCAATCGAAGCGACACACATCCTCGGTGCCCCCGTGGTGGTGACCTACGCTGGTAGTCCCGTGAGTTGGCATTTCTATGGGCAGTTCTCTTCGGAACCGGGTAACCCTGGCGATAGGTCGGTTGAACTCGTCGGACGCTTTAAAGAGATGTGGACACCGGTCGTCCGCTTCGCCGAAGAGAAAGGCGTGCAGCTCGCGCTGGATTGCGCCGTCCGTATGGGCAACATCGCCTGTAATCCTGAAATGTGGGAACGGATCCTCGACGCGATTCCTTCAGATTCACTGGGACTCTCCTGCGATCCGTCGCATTGGCTCTGGATGGGTATCCTACCCGCCGAGGACGCGATTCGCATGTTCAACGGCAAGTGGTATTACGCCGACGTGAAGGACTGTGAAATCAGTCCGCAGATGAAGTTCCGACAAGGCATCATCGGCAACTGGTGGTGGCAGTATCGTGTACCCGGACGCGGGCAGTTAAATTGGGGAACAATTACCGGTGCGCTGCAGGAATCGGGTTACGACTATGTGCTCTGTGTCGAGAACGAGGATCGGGGTGCCCCGGGATTAGACGGCTTCGCACTCGGTGGTCGGTATCTCCGTCAATTTCTTTAAATGATCCTGATACTAATCTCTCTATTCCTTGAAATTGATTTCGATTTGTGCTAATTTACAAGTGTATCCTATCCTGCACAAAACGACGGATAAAAAAATGCTAAAGCAATTACAACCGAAATCACAGAGAATCGCGATTCTTGCTGAGGGTTCGTTCGGTATCCTCGAATCGAAAACCGCTACGGTCTTAGTCCGCTATCTCCCTGAGAACGTCGTCGCAGTTATCGACAGTGAAAACGCGGGACGAGACACCAGCGAAATTATCGAGATCGGGGAAGGTATACCGATTGTCCAGGATCTCGCCGAGGCGATGCGGTTTGCGCCAACACTGCTCGCAATCGGTATCGCGCCACCCGGCGGTGAACTCCCTCATGCTTGGCGTGCAATCCTCCACGAAGCCATACACAATCGACTCCACGTCATGAGTGGCTTGCACCAATTCCTAAGTGAGGACCCAGAACTCGTAGAACTCGCAGCAGCACACGATGTGCTGTTATGGGATGCTCGGAAACCTCCTGCCAACTTACCCGTCGCGACGTGTAAAGCCGATGCTGTCGATGCTACAGTGATTCTCACTGTGGGTTCAGATTGCCGCGTCGGTAAAATGCTATCCGGTATAGAGGTCACACGTGGGGCACGTGGCCGCGGTTTGGATGCCGAATTCTGTCCAACCGGTCAAAACGGGATTATGGTATGGGGCTGGGGCATTGCGATCGATGCCGTTGTCTCTGATTTCACCGCCGGTGCAGCCGAGCAGATTGTGCTTGAGGGTGCGAAAGATCACTCACTGCTTATCGTTGAAGGACAGGGTTCACTCGTTCATCCGGGGTATTCCGGTGTAACGTTAAGCCTGCTCCACGGGAGCCTCCCCGATGCGATGATATTCTGTCATCAACCCTCACGGGATACGGTTGCTCGGTATACAGTGCCGTTGCCCTCGGTTCCCGAGATGATAGCACAGTATGAAGCAATGGCGGCACCGATAAAGCCTGCCAAAGTGATCGGATTGGCACTGAATTGTTTTGATTTATCTGACGCTGAAGCACATGAGGCGGTTCATCAAGCGGAGGCAGAGACAGGATTACCTGCAACAGATGTCGTGCGGTTCGGTGCGGATAAACTCGTTGACGCTGTTCAGGCATTTCACAAAGACAATAGGGAGAAATTCCAATGACTCAAACAAAAACGCCTGAAACGCTTAAGCACCCAAATGTTGAAATCGCTGTTAAGAATTTCGGTCCGATTGCAGAAGCCAGGATTGATCTGTGTCCGTTGACAGTATTTGTAGGCCCGAGCAACACAGGAAAGACCTATTTTTCCACGCTTATCTATGCGTTACACGGCATTTTTAACGGTTTCTCTCGTCTACCTTTGCCAGAAACTTTCAGAACGCTGGCAAAAATTGGTTATAGTTCTCCAAAAGGTTTATCCTCTGCTTTTAAGTCGTCCGAAGAGGAGGCTCAGAATATAGTTTCCAAGTTAGAAACAAGTGGCAGACCTTTCACATTCTCTGATCTGCCACAAGAAATCCGTAAACTAACAGTACACAGTTTCAAAGATTCAAAATTCCACGGACACGATTTAGAGGTTGAACTTAGACGATGCTTCGATATCGCTTCAATTTCCGAACTGATTCAACACACTGATAATCAAACCAATGAGATGAAAATTGTCTTAGAGGCCAGCGAAGGGAGTCAAGATCTGTGGAACTTTAACATTACAAAAACCCCCAAATCGGATCCCGTCGTAGATGGGTATCTCAACGAAAACATAGTATTTTTAATAGGAAAAGAAAATCTTGGTTTTGAAGAATCCCTCAAGCATTGTCCTGAAATTTTTCCTGGACTTGACTTGAAAAAAAGAGAAAGGTATTACCTACCAGCTGCTCGAAGTGGCATCATGCAGAGTCACCGTGTTATTGCGAGTTCCCTTGTTGGTGGGGCAACCCGTGCAGGCCTAGAACCCTTGGCGGTCCCAACCTTTTCAGGAGTAATAGCAGATTTCATGCAACGACTCATACTCCACAATGAAACAACCAAACCTGACAACAGAATAGCTTACCTTGCTGATGCCTTAGAATCAGAGGTACTTGCAGGACAGATTCTCATGAAACCCATCCCTGGAGGATACCCAGAATTCCTTTATCATCCAAAACAAGTAGAAGATGAGGTTCGTCTAACTCGCGTCTCGTCAATGGTATCTGAACTTGCTCCTTTAGTTCTGTTCCTCCGAGGTGGTATCCATCCTAACGACACACTCATCATTGAGGAACCTGAGGCACACTTGCACCCCGGGGCACAAACTGAGATAGCACTAACCCTCGCGGGATTAGTCCGCGCCGGTGTGCGTGTCGTTGTGACAACACATAGCGACTGGCTGCTCAAGGAAATCGCGAATTTGATCCGGATAGGAGACCTCAAGAGAAAAGGGGCTCCGAAAGTGGAAGCGATGTCACCAACACATTGGCTATTGCCTGAAGAAGTTGGAACATGGTGGTTTCAAAAGGATGGGAGAGTGAAACCTATTCCGTTTGATCCCACCGAAGGCATAGAGCCGAGAGATTATGAAGATGTGGCGGATAAACTCTATGACAGCTCTGTTAATCTCCAAGATTTACTCGAAGAAGTCGATAGGAAGAACAACGAGTGGGATTAAAAGAACTCCTTGCAGAAATTGAGAAGCAGATAAATCAAGAATGCATTAACACCTCCTGTAGCGGAGCCGGATGTCGTGTATACCTGACCGATGTTCCACCCGATAGGGTTATCATAGACCTCGAATGTGAGTTTGAACGGCGCAGCATAGACACAAAACGATGTGACTACATTATCTTCTGCGGAGATGACACCCAAAGCAGACTAGCGGTTGTTCTCATTGAACTCAAGAGCGGCACCTTCAAAGCCCCGCCGGTTGTTGAGCAGTTGCAAGGAGGCGCTGATTTTGTCGCAGAAGTATTTGCGGAATTGTCCGCGCCCGCGATGGTAACACTTCAGTCACTTGAAATCAGATGCATCCCTGTCTTGTTCCATGGTAAAGGTATAGATAAGTCGCAGCGTTACAAACTTGAACGTGCCAAAGTACACTTCCACCGTCAAACTGCTGCAATCCAGAAAGGTAAATGTGGCCAAGCAGGAAACCTCGCCGCGATTTTGAACAGATAAACACGTTTAAAATCTCTAGCACTTTCAAAAACGGACGCAGAATATACTATTTTCTATAGACATATCACCCCTACGGGGTGGAAAAGTCCTCAAAAACTTTGTCGAAACGTCTATAACTTGCTAGTAGCAACTTGGATTATAGTATTATGATATAATCTTCTATCAGAAAAGAATTAAGGAAGGAGACACAAAACCAATGACCGACGAAGAAAAATTTCGATTCGACTTGAGCGGATTTCTCGTCCGTCCCGCGATCCTTGAACGCGACGAAGTAGATGCAATCGTTGAGCAGATTGAACGGATACATCACGATCCAGAATCCTTACCACCAGAACACCGTGCTGTCCCAGGTGGTCCTGCGAGTGTCCTGATCGACCATCCTAAAGTGCTCGATGTCTTGCACGAAATCATCGGACCTGACGTTCGCTTAGAAAACTGTTCCTCCGTCTGGCGTGAAAAGGGACAGGAACACGGTGGGCTCCACGGTGGTGGACCGCAACAAGGCGATCCTATTTTCGGGTACCGCTTCAATAACGGACAGATTCACGCAGGCATGGTGCGTGTCGTTTTTGAACTCACAGATGTCACCAAAAAGGACGGTGCGACACACTTCATCGCGGGGAGTCATAAGTCTAACTTCCCGATGCATGCAGATCACATGTCATTAGAGGCAGGGAAACGGAGTCCGTTCCTGATGTCGTATGACTGTCCAGCAGGCAGTGCGATCTTCTTTACCGAGAACCTATGTCATGCGGGTCCCGTGTGGCAAAGAGACGCGCCGCGCGTCGCAGTGCTAAACGCCTATGCCCATCTCGCGACCCACTGGCATCGGTTGAAGACGCCTCCGGAAGTAATCTCCGCGCTCCCGCGTGACAAACAGGCATATTTCCGTGAACCGTGGGTTGCCGATTTCCGCACAAGCCCGGCGACGATAAACACGATTGAACGGTTCTTGAACAACGACGAACCGCCCGTCAATACCGATACCAAGCCGTAAAATAAAATGGCGAGGTTAAAAAACCTCGCCAGCGTTTACATCGGGGTTAGAAACCCCTCCCACAAGGGAATCATCCATCATTTTAGGCTGGATAGAATAGCAACCCATACATCGGGGTTAGAAACCCCTCCCACGTTATGGTGTTGTCGGCACTGTAATCTCGCCAGCGATGATGCCCGCTTTCAGTGCCTCGACTTTTTCGAGAAGTTCCTCAGAAAGCAGATCCTTGTTGCCTTCACCGAGCATATAACCGACAGTGCCCTCAGCGAGACCGAGAGAGCGAACACCTGCCATTAAGTCGCCAGCGACGAACGCTTGGATAACGTCATATACAGAGTCGTCGATTCCGACGCGGAGCCCTGATAGGACGACCCCGGGCGCGAGATCTGTAATATCAATGTAGTTCCATATCACATATCTGCCCTCAGCGAGTTTCGCGGCTTCAATCGCGCCGAATCCCGACTGATCCGCCATCGTGTAAATCACATCAACACCGAGCCCAAATTGGGTCAAAGCAATTGTTCCGCCGACTTCAGGTTGGTAGAACCCTTGTTCGTTATCAGCGACATACCCTTTGATAATCTCTGCATCCGGGTTCACGGCTTTGACCCCAGCGACGTAACCGGCTTCAAATTCGTGTATTAACGAGACATCCGCCCCACCGAGGTAGCCAACCTTCCCAGTTTCCGTTTTTAGCCCGGCGATCGCTCCAAGCAGAAACGTGCCTTCGTTCACTCTGTGCGTGAAAGAAACGACATTGGGGAGATCCACTGCGGCATCAAAAATGACGAATATAACCTCTGGGAATCCGGGTGCCACGCGTGAGATGGGATCCGCCATCTGGTAGCCCGAAGTGATAACTAAACCCGATGTCTGAGCGGCTTCCTGTAAACGCATATCCCACGTTTCGGCACTGCTTTCCATTTCGGTTATATCAACACCGAGTTCCGTTTTTGCTTTCTGTGCACCGTTAAAAAGCACATCACAGTAAGAAGAATCACCGAGACATTCTCCCGGATACACAACACTCACCCGAATCGAAGCAGAATCCATCATTTCCGATTGATCGGGAGGTCGCATATCCTGAATCTTCTCACAACCACAAGTATAAATTAAAAAGACTGCGATCCCTAAACAGGTTGCATTCTTCAACACGTTCATATATTTCATTCTTTTCCTTTCAAAGCAGTCGACACACTGTGTGTCGTTATATTTTAAAGTTAGGACCCACACAATTCGTCAAGGAACGTTCCTGATAGACGTGCTTTCTGCGTAAGTCCTGCTAAAGCATCACTACATGCCTTATATCGTTATATGCAAAATATTAACGGCACGCACGGAGTGCCGTTACATATACATACGATTGTCGCTAACAAACCTGATAGCAGAACACAAACGTTTTTCCTACGCAAATAGGGCTATTTAAATGGGGCGTTAAGCCGACCTTCTCTCATTAAGAAGTTGATGTCGGAGTAGCATGAGCTGGGATGCCTTTAACGTTTCTAAGGCATACATTCTGCCTTGCAAATCACTAAATTCAACTTCAAACACGCCGGACTCGTACTCCTCAACAATTGTCCCGACTTGCCCGCGGTATAAATTGAGCGAAGGCATATCTTCTATTAGCGCAACAGTATCAAGTAGTTTCATTATAGCCCCATCTATGCCCAAAATACCTTGTTTTTTTACACTGAATCAGGTATAATAACCATAGTGGAATTCACAGCGGGAACCGCTATAATTCCACATAAATATTATATCACACCCACTCTAAAAAACACAAAAATTTCCGATAGAATGGACGGAGGGAAATCCGATGAACATTCTTCATGAATTAAATGAAAAACAGAGAGAAGCCGTAACACACAAAAATGGTCCACTCCTCGTTATTGCAGGTCCCGGCACTGGGAAGACAAGAGTCATCACACACCGCATCGCGTATCTAATTCGCGAACACGGCATCAAAGCGGAGAACATCCTTGCGATCACCTTTACGAACAAAGCCGCGCAAGAGATGCAGGAACGCGTCAACACCGAGATCGGCGAGCCGCACGGTTCCAACATTAAGGTGAGCACCTTCCACGCCTTTTGCGTTACAGTGCTCCGAAAGCACGCCCTGCGGATCGGATTAAGCGAAAACTTCACTATCTTCGATCAGGAACTCCAAGATGAGATATTAACAGAAAGCGTCCGTGCGTTGAACCTCAACACCGATGACTATCCGCCGTGGTTGCTGCGTAATATCCTGAGCGATGCGAAATGTAAATCACAGAATCCCGTTGACGCAGTAGAGACCACAGACATTCATGACGCAGAAACCGTCGAAAACCTCCGAAGCGTCCTGCGCGGCTATCAAGACAAACTCACGGAATACGATGCCCTCGATTTCGACGATCTCCTTGTGAAAACCGTCGAATTGTTTGAACAGGTCCCGGATGTCCAGCAAGACTATCATCAAACAATTGCCCATATTCTCGTTGACGAATTCCACGATGTGAACAGGGTGCAGTATCACCTACTCCGACTCCTCTGCGCGCCGCCCGAACACAACCTCATGGTCGTCGCTGATGAAGATCAGGCGATCTATAGTTGGCGTGGCTCGAATCCAGCGTATATTGATGACTTCAAAGCCGATTATAATCCGACAGAACTCGCTTTGGACGACCACTATCGGTGTAGTGAGAAGATTCTGCGCGCTGCAGAGGAGGTCATCTCCAGAAACACGGAACGACAGAAACAGCACACGCTCAGAACCCATAAAGACGCAGGACGCGACATTTTTCACTATACCTTTGACACACCTATGGGGGAAGCATGCAACCTCATTAAGGTCATCCAGAACTTGGTAACGCAACGCAACTATTCCTATCGCGATATTGCTATTTTTTACCGCACACACAGGCTCGCGAACGTTTTGGAAGAACAGTTGCTACGGGAACATATCCCATTCCAGCGCATTCAACCGACGCATTCCCTCGCGGAAGGGAATAGCAAAGGTATCCTGGCGTATCTCCGTTTCATCCAGTGGCAACTCCCGCAAGATTTGGAAGCCGCAATCAATTTCCCTGAAACCTGTATCGACGACTTAACATGGGTGCGCTTGAGGTGGCTCGCGCAACGTGAAGATGTCGCGTTTGTCGAGCTTTTGAAAAATATCGAAGCGTATCCAGAGGATGTCGGTCCCTTAACACGCCGAAACGTCCGTGAATTCTGGACACACCTTGAGAAACTCTCTATCGAGATTGAAGGCGAGCGGGTCGATCAAATTATCCTGAAACTTTTTGATACTTTGGAACGCTCTCGGACACCGTATCGCGCTGAAGAACTGGAGGTTATCGAAAAACAAACTGAGCTGCCGAATCTGGTAACTGCCCAAGATGTTCTCTACAGCGCGCTGACGCTCGGCGAGCCGGTCCAGATTACCGCCAGCCATGGGATTGACGAGTATTGTGCGGCACACATTATCTACCGGACGCTTGAAACCTACCTCAACCACACCCCACAACTTCAATTGTTGCCGCCTGACGGAAACAGACCGAAATCGAATGAAAACGGGGTCCATCTGCTTATCGGCGATTTCGAGCACATCGGGGAAAGCGCGCGGGACGCACGGACAATTCTCATCGGCACAGCGGACGTAGTTAACACGGATGTACTGCGTTTGGAAGCAGAAGGGATTCACAGTATCACGGCTCTCAAGCTCTGCCAACGGCTTGTCAATCGCTTTGAAACCCCAAACATGACAGATATGGTCGTTTACGACTTGGAAACGACTGGGCTCAATCCGAAAACGGCAGAAATCGTTGAGATCGCTGCGCACCGTCTCAGCGCAATCGGAGATGAAGTGGAGCGGTATTATCGCTTGGTCAGGCCGCCAGGGGGACACATTCCGCAGTCTGCGACGCGCATCCATGGGGTTGATACAGAAACCGTCAAGACTTCACCGGGCATCGAAATGGTTTTACCCGAATTCCTTGGGTTTATCCAGAATAGGATTCTGATCGGACACAATGTAGCGGAATATGACAATCCCATCCTTGCCCGAGACCTGAGAAGGTATTTGAAAAGGGATTTATCCGCCCCGCATTACGATACGCTCGCTACAGCGCGCAGGCTTTTCCCGCGCCAACGCTGTAGCATGAGTGCGCTTGCTGAAAAATTTGAGATTCAACACGGGCGTTTACACAGTGCCATGGAGGATGTCAGAGTCAATCGAGAGATCTTTAAAGAACTCATCAGAATCGACGCTCATAAACGCGAGGCGAAATCCCTTCCTGAATTGCTACCCTTTGTTGGGCTCGGTATCCTTGCGAAAACGGAAGAGGTCGCTCGCTCAGAGGAAACCTTAACGGAGACAGATACGTTCTTAAATATCGCGAAACGTTTCGTCCAGACACACAATATCGGACCCCTGGAGAATCTACCGCTTGACCCCACAGAAGCGGCACACGCGAGAGAACTCATGGAAACGTTACAGGGTGCCACCGTCCGTGAATTCCCGGAAGATGCTGACTGGCGCCAACGTCGAATTCAGTTTATGAACGCGGTCCTTCACTTCGAGTTGATTAGTGATGAACATGGACTTATCAACTTTCTGGACTATCAGAAACTCCTCACCAATATTGACGAGCTCGACAATAAAACGGAGCAGTTGACGTTAATGACCTTGCATGCCGCGAAAGGGACAGAATTTCCGGTCGTTATTATCATCGGTATGGAGGAGGGGAGTTTTCCGATGTGGCGGCAGAATACCACGGAGGCAGAATTGGAAGAGGAGCGTCGTCTTTTCTATGTCGGTATGACTCGTGCGCAAGCGCAGCTGTATTTGAGTTCTGTGGTGTATCGTTTCGGGGATCGGGATCGTGCCTCGTCGATGTTCGTTCGAGAGATCCCGTCCAACTCCGTGATGAAATGGAGTCCACGGGATAGGAGATAGCAAGGTGTCAACTCGAAACTTAGGCATCAGGCGTTTCGGATTTCTTTATCCGGACGATTGGTAAGTCTATGTATTTCTTTTTCCCTTCCTTCATCTCCTTTTCCTGTTTTTTTGTCATAAATTCCATATAGGTCTCCAAGTCTCCAAAAAGTGCGACAAGACGTGCTTTTGCATCAAGGCATTCCTTCAAAATTTCGTCATTCATGAGAGTTCCCCCATTATTGCCTCTGGTGTATCAATACGCGGTATTGAAAAACCCGCGTCGTGACAAACCTGTTGAATTTTCGGTATAGTACGCGGATTAGCAAGATGCGCGAAATTCCATGTAGCCAGATAAGGGATAGCATGTATCGCTGATACTGCTATATGGACAGCATCCGTAAATGCAACTTGCGGTAGTGCCCCTTGGTCAACCAAATGCTGTGCGAAGGCTCGGTCAGTATTTTCTACAATTACAATCCTGAGTCCTTCAACCGCTTGTTGTCTATCTGCTGCTTGATCACTGTCCCCGACTGATATTTCGTTAATAACATAGTTAGACAAAATAAATTCAAAACGGGAATCCTGCCAAAACGCACGCGTGATTCTTTGTCGTTCCGCAGTCTTAGCAACACGGCTCGGGTTAGAAACCAGATAACTCGGAATTGTCGCGTCAATGTAAATTCGGTGCTTCTCTGCTTGAGAGTAAGTTGCCATATTTTATATGATAACACAAACTGTCTTGAAACGCAAGAATTTTTCGGGAGAGTCGGGAATCGGGGTTCCCTCCTACAGGAGAGCTCAATGGTCCTAAGGAGCACTGGCGAGGTTAGGAAACCTCGTCAGCGGGGAGAGGAAAATTGAATGACCCTATGTCTCCGAAAAAGATTCCTTGCTAAAAAAGCGTCAGACATGGCATACTATGGTGGAAGTTATCAATGCGTAGACACCAAACATTCTGATGCTTGACCCGCGAATGCTCCTGTCTCATTAATTTTGGAGTCCACTATAAGAACATTTTTGACTCAACAAATGCGAATCGATTGCCAGAGCCACATATTTCCAAACGCCTATACCGAAATCCTCGCGCAAAACCCACACCCACCGCAAGTCATTCGACGCGGGAACGAGGCTGTCGTTACATACGGCGATGTCCAAACATTTCGCCTCCAAGACGAAGCCTACGATCCGAAGCGAAAACTCAAGGATATGGATGCGGCAGGGGTCGATATGGCACTGCTCAGTACCAATATACCCCCACCCTGTATGCTCACACCCGAATTAGGGAATAAGGGCGCGCAAGCGATTAACGATGCCATCGTCGAACTTGTGGACACACATCCACACCGATTCGCGGGATTGGCGTGCCTGCCGTGGCAGAACATAGATGAAGCGATCACAGAAATGGATCGGGTGAAGGAACTCGGTTTTCGCGGGATCATGCTCTATTCCCATATCGGCGGGAAACCTGTTGATGCCCCACAATTTGAACCCGTCTATACACACGCCGAAACACTCAGTATGCCGATTGTGATGCATCCGACGGTTCCGACGTGGGGTGAAGCGATCAAAGACCACTGGATGATCGGGATGATGGGGTTACAGGTAGACAACAGTTTCGCACTGTTACGACTGATTCTGAGCGGGATTCTCGAACGCCACCCTGATCTGCAAATCGTGATGCCGCACGTTGGTGGTATCCTCCCCTATATGAGCGGTAGGATTGACCACCAAACGGAAGTTTTAGGGAGAGCCAGAGAGAACATCACACAACCCCCGAGTGCATATCTACAACGTATCTATCTGGATACTGTGTCACCATCGGAGCAATCACTGCAATATGCTTATAAGTATTCCGGTGCAGATCGCTTGTTGTTCGGAACAGACCATCCGTGGGTGGATATGCCGCGATTTGTCGGTTTAATTGAGGAGATGCCGATCCCTGAAACAGATAAAGCGCGAATTTTCAGTGAAAACGCTATAAAATTGTTCGATTTATAGTAAAATATGAGAGATTGAGAAGCAAGACCCTTGAAAATAGGGAAGAGAAGAGGGTTTACGACATGCCATACGCATTGACTGATGCTGAAAAGTTTTTCTTTGAAAATAACGGTTATCTCGTCTTGGACAACTTCCTGGCACCCTCCCACGTTGAAACACTCAGGAGTGCCCTCGCTGAAGTCATTGAAAAGCGACGGGAATGCGAGGAAAAAGGGTTAACCGAAACCGGAATGACACACATCCATGGCGAGAAAAGTACCCGCATCTTCTACATCCTCGGAGACCATCCGGCGTTTTTGGAACTCCTGAATTGGCAACCGATCCTACCATACGTCACGGGGTTGTTGAATAAAATGCCGCACCATCATGCTTCGGATGCCATTGTTGAGCACGCTTCCGATTTAATGGAACGTTCGATGGGGTGGCATATCGATGGACACGATGAAGGCTACCGTAACCTACGTCCGATCCCGTTTTTGCAACTCAAAATCGGCTATTATCTGACCGATATGACAGAAGGCGGTCAAGGCAATCTGTGGCTCATACCGGGGAGCCACACGGCACTGTATGATCCGAGCCATGAAGACCTACGGTATCCTTATGAATACCCAGGTGCTTTGGAGGTGTGTGCCCCACCGGGGAGTGCGATTCTCTTCCATAACGCCGTCTGGCATTCCGCTGGCATCTTCACAAAATCGGAGGGTTCTCGTGAAATGCTCTATTACGCCTATGAGCACCCGTGGATGATTGCCTCTGAGGAACATTGGGGGTATCCCAAAGACTTTTACAACACGCAACTCTCACCCGAACAGCGGAAATTCTTTCATGGATTTGTCTTCGATCCACCCGAACAGCGATGGGGATAGTGCAATAGGGGTTTGCAAGCCACACCTTACAACACAATTCGGAGGTCACGCGATTACTATGCGTGCCTCCGTGCAAGGAGGACGCACTCATGCGTTTGACCGAATCTCAAGTTTCCTTCTTTCACGACAACGGATATCTACTGCTTGAAGACGCACTTGATGAAAACGACCTGGGTCCTGTGATTGACGAATATAAGGGAATTATCGCGGAACGTGCCGAGAAATTGCACTCGGAAGGGAAGGTTACAGAGACGCACGCCGATAAACCTTTCACAGAACGGTTGCTCCATCTCTCACAGGAGGCACCCGAGATAACGGCGAATCTGGACATCATGCAGGCGCGCGGTGAAGCGACGTTCAACTTCCTCAAGAACCCGAAAATCCTCGACATCGCCGAGTCTTTCGTGGGTTCCGAAATCATTTGCAATCCGATCCAACATATCCGTGCCGTTCTGCCGAAAAAGAGCTCACAACGGGCACCGACACCTTGGCATCAGGATGCAGGGGTGTGCTGGCCCGACACCGATCCCTACTTCATGCTAACTGTTTGGGTTCCGATTGTGGATGCGACGTTGGAAAACGGGTGCCTACAGGTTATGCCGGGCAGCCATAAGAGAGGACTTTACAAGCACGACTGGTCGTCGGCTGGACTGGCGGTTCCACCGGAACATCAACCCGATAACCTCACACCACAACCGTTGCCGATCCGGGCTGGCGGTGTCATTCTGTTCCATAACTATACGCTTCATAGTGCGAAACCGAACGAATCGGAGAGCATCCGATGGAGTTTCGATCTGCGGTATCACGATGTCTACCAACCGACAGGAAGACCCTTCTATCCGGCATTCCTGATGCGGAGCCGTTTGCGACCAGAAGCGGGTAATACGCAATATGAAACGTGGTGTCAACGGTGGGAATTTGCGTTAGAGAATTCTAAGGGAGCGCAAGCCTATCGGTGGCCCCGTTAGAAAGTAACAGGCACACGCCGTTGTGCTGCAGCAAGGACATGGGAGGAAAATGTGATTGAGATCTCAGATCTGCCGACAGTCAATGCCACGCTGAACACAATCAGCGGCATTCTGTTGACGATTGGGTATGTGCAAATCCGACAACGGAAAATTACGGCACATAAGAACTGCATGCTCGCGGCTTTTGGTGTGTCTGTGCTTTTTCTGGTTTGCTACGTTATCTACCACTACCACGCCGGGTCAAAGCCGTTTACAAAGCAGGGATGGATTCGTCCGGTCTACTTCACTATCCTAATTTCGCACATTATCTTGGCGTTCGTGATAGTGCCGTTGGCGTTGCGGACCCTTTACCTGGCGTGGCGTGAGCGATTCGAGAAGCACCGTCGTATCGCAAAGATCACTTTTCCGATCTGGTTATACGTCTCGGTAACAGGCGTGATCATCTATCTCATGCTGTATCAGTTATAGAAACAGATGGTATGATCCTTATCCCACTACAAGCACTCAGGTTCGTCGTCGGGTAATTTATCGCCTGTCACGACCCACAATAAATTGCGCTCCTACACACTTACAGATTGTCTCTATGAATCAAAAGGACGGAACCCGCGCAACATTAGACCTCGATCACTATTAGATTTCTTCGCTTCCTCAGCGGCGGCGGCTCGTTTCTCTGCCTCTGCCCGGTTTGCTGTCGTTGTGCCACCAATGATGACATAATCATCTGTTCGGCGGTAGCGGTTGATGAAAATCGGACGCGGTTTATCCGACATATTCTGTTTGGAACCGTGCACTGTTTTGACATTGAAGAAGATCGAATCCCCGGCTTTGCCAGAGACGGGAAGTGCGCTCTCCCAGGGCCACTCATCCTCTGCAAGACCGAGGTGTGAGAACGTATCAATATGCTTGAGTTGTCCGAGTTTATGTGAACCCGGCACGACGTGTAACGCTCCATTTACCAAGTCCGTATCCACGACGTAATTCAGAATTCCGACGGGTCCCTGATAGCGGTGTTCAAAATAGGCAGAATCCTGATGGAGGTGCTTCGGGTGTCCGCCAACCGGCTCCTTATAGAGGCACTGTCCGTTCCCAAAGATCTCCACATTCGGTCCCAAGATCGCCTCCACGAGATTGACTGTCGTTTCATCCAAAGCGGATTGGAAGAACGCCGCACTCGTCTGATAGCCTATCGCCAAGACCATAATCTGTTTGTCGCGTTCGTAGCCTTCTGGTGCTGGAAGGAAGAGTGTGCCGTTGGGGGTGCGCCATCCTTCGACAATCCGTTCCGCCTTGTCAAGCAAAGATATGGATTCCGCCGCGGCGGCTTCAATGTCCGCATGGATCGCCTGAATATAAGGTGCCATCAACCCGCGCACGACGAGACACCCGTGTTCCTCAAAGATGTCTGCGGCTTTCTGGACATCTAACGCCTCCACAGACATCTCAATATCTTCAATTGTTACTTTAGGTTCTTGGTTCATGAAATACCTCTTTGATTTATTTCTTCAGATGGATCAACAGCGATAATTCCTTCGGGTCTGTAACGGATAAAGTCTTGTGTATTGAAAGTTAAGATATGGGTTACGCCATGGACAAGCATTGTGGCAACCAAGCGTGCATCATGCACCTGAACACCTGATACGCCATAATCGACAACAAGCCGTCTCCATTCAGGATAGGCATCAGGTAAATCCAACAGCAAAGGGAAAGACTGTTCTACACCTTGCAAGAGCTCATCTGTTTCATCAGACATAAGCCCAAAACCGTTTCGATCAGTAGGTCGGGTTGATACGTTCCAGAATTCCGCAAAATTTTGCGATGTTGTCTGTAGTTCATGACCATTTTTCCACAGTTTATGCACAGCCGCTTGAACGATCAAATAACGTGCATCAGCACGATGCGAGATGCCCAACAAGATATTGGTATCCGTCAGATAAATCATAACTATGGATGATCTTCGTATATTCCCTCGCGGCTCATGGCATAATCCGATAATGGTTGGAAATCAGGTCCGACAAATTCCATAAATTTAGTTGTGAATTCGTCCAATAGAGCCATACGTTCTTCAACAGATAGCTGCGATTTATTATCTGTTAAGGTTTCATCGCCATCGTCAGGAATTTCCAAAATCAAACGCTCATTCGGGTAGATAGAAACTGGAACTATCACTTATTTTATCTCCTTCTCACGATAAATCTGCGTCCGCGCCCGTCTTTTCATCTTGTCCCTCTTTTCAAAACCTCTTGCTCCCGTTTGCTGACCAAAACGTTCACTTCCTGTAAAATTTCTTGTTGAACTTCTTTTGGAAGTTGTTTCATTCGACTCTCCAGAGAATCGGCGCGCTTTCCTATGCGATGCTCAGATAACGGTTGCGTGAGAACTATTGGTTTTCGCGAACCAGTGGCAATACGATGTAAGTCCTCTTGGATCTTTTTAATAGTTTTAGCTATCTCGTAAAGTGGGGGACTGCCAATTTGTGAGAAGCCTACGCCTTCGCTAAAATCCAAGTGAAAAATCTGTTCGCACTTGTGGTTCGTTGAATCCTTATATGTAACAGTGATCTTAAGTCGCGTTTGTTTCAGTTCATCGAACTTACCTATTACACTTACCAAAAACTGCTCAATCTTCCGCCCAGGTTCAAAATAGCGAATTCCACCCTTAAGAAAACCAATCTTTTCAAATGGTATGTCAAGACTTGGGAGAGAAGGGGGATCTGTTGTGAACTTCACATCATGAGCTGCTCCGGTACCCACATTCTCTATGCATAGCATTACAAGATTAACAGATATGTCGTGGGGTCGGAGGGAAATTGCAATTTCGGGGGTGTTGTTGGCTTTTAGCAGCTGGCGCGTCAGATAGGCATAATAGGCTGTAATGCCCATGAGGACAAGCGTGGCAACTCCAATTATAGCACCGTCATTAGCATTTAGCCAATCTATGATTTCCATTACTCTTTTTCGCCCCACGGTGGCTTCCTGCCGGTCAATTCTTCAAGATACTTTGCCGTTCGGTTTACCTCTGACTTGAGTTTCTTATCCGATTTCTGCTTCCCAACATCTTCAGTCGCATAAGTTACTCGGTAAGTGTCTTTTTCGGTCTGGAGGAGGATAAATTCACCGGGGACATTCCTGTTCACATACTGGAGCATATCAAAAAGTAACCAATAGACATCAACGGACGAATATCGCAGTGGGTCCCGAGTAGACTTTTCACCAACGCGGTCTAACGTCTGTTTTACAAAGTCTATCACTTCGGGAAGCGTATAGACTTTGCCCTCTGTTATCTGAATCTTCTTCATTTTTTTCACCCCGCTATTTTAACGGTCGGCATTCGCGCGGGTTGTGCGTCAAAAGTGCCAACAGTGTCAGCGGCGTTACGGATCTGAATGAGCTGGGATGCGATGCTGACTGCAATCTCCGGCACTGTTTTCGAGTTAATATCCAACCCGATGGGTGCGTATACCCGTTGAAGTCTTTCCTTGGAAATCCCTGCCTCCAGCAAATCGTCAAATATTAGTTTAATTTTGCGACGGCTGCCGATTAAACCGATGTAACCGGCATCCGATTCAACAACACTGTGGAGTGCGGATTCATCGTGCTGATGACCACGGGTGACAATCACGACATACGTCAGTGGCGTGATCGGATATTTTTGGAGTTCTGTTGCGATATCCCCGATGATAATTTCGTCTGCCTCCGGCAAGCGTTCAGCAGAGGCAAAGTCGGCGCGGTCGTCAACAATCGCAATGTCAAAATCCAACCAGTTCCCAAGATGACAGAGTGCCTGCCCGACATGTCCTGCCCCTGCAATGAGCAAGGTCGGTCTCGGTTGTAGCGGCTCCAAGAAGACAGAAGCCGTCTCATTTTCCTGAAACAAGCCCGCACTGTTCCGCGCAAGTACCTTCGCTGTCTCTGCCTCCACTGCCGCTTCCAAAGCCGGATCGCCTAATGTGCCGATATGCTCCCCTGTGTTCGCAAAGATCATCTTCATGCCAACATCAATGCCCTGCTTTTCACTCGCCACAACTGTTGCACAGACGAGCGGGATTTTTTCGGCATTCAAAGTTTGAAGTCTCTCAAACATGTCGGCTTCGGCGGAGGTCTTCGGCAAATCGATAAAGATTTTCATATTTCCGCCGCAGATAAGCCCATCATCCCAACCGTAATCGCTATCCAATTGAAACTCAAGGAGCCGCGGCACACCGTCTTGCATGAGTCCGATCGCCTGTCGCCGCGCTTCGGCTTCAACACAACCGCCGCCGAGTGTCCCAATATTCCGCAGATCTGGGAGAATCAAAAGCTTCGAGCCGGGCTTTTGTGGGGTTGACCCTTTCGTCTCTACAACAGTGCAATACGCTCCGACTTGGGAGGTTTCTATTAGTTCTGGAATTTTTTGGTATATTTCTCTCATCGTTTTGTAGTTATCAGTTATCAGTGGTCAGAAGAAGAACCGTTAGCAGCCAGCACACCGAATTTAAACACTTAAACTTCACACAACTCGCACAACAAACGGGGAACGCACCTTATACCATGACACTTTTATAGAATTTGGTCTTCCGCACTCTGCCCGACTAATTTTTTAAACTGTTCGCGTTGCTGATCGGTCAACTCAAGTGGGACAATAGTGGCAACACCATCGTATCCGACCTGTGCGGGAACATTCAGGTAAACGGATGTTGTCCCCGCTGAGACACGTGTTCCGACACTCATGACGCGTTTTTTATCAAGCGCAATCGCCGAAATAATTTGCAAAATATGACTTACCAATGTCCATTCGCCGCTCACGGTATACGGGGAACGCTGTGCAACGGCTTCACAGAGACTTTCAATGTCAGTTTCCGAGATGAGTTGTGCGAGCGGAATGCCGTTCACCCGACAGTATTGTGGGAGCGGGTACGTCTCTTGATCACTCCCAATCACCAGAGCCGTCACGTCTTTCACGGACACATCAACACGTTTCGCAATTTCAGAGGCTAAGTGCGCCGTAGCAGCCCCGTTTCCGAGTCCGAGAATCTGCCCATCGCCGAGGGTCTGATGTATCCACGCAGAGATGTAATTCGTGGGTGATATTGCTACCAGAATTTTGGCATCCGCGGCATACTGCTGGATTCCGGTTACAAACCGCCGAACGAGAGCGATACCTGTCGTCTTTGAGGCTTGGGGAGACCGAAAACCCGATTGCCCCACCGGTGGCAACAGCACAACTACGTCTGCATTCGCCATCCCCTCTAATGAATTGAAAACGGAAATCGCGGTGTCACTTGCACTCAGAGCATTCGCTTCCACAAGATCCTGGAGGTATGCTGGTGTGCCCTCTTTTGGATGAACGAATCTATTCTTGCCCGACGTTGCATCCGACACAAAGGCGACTTCACGTGCCGTCTCTGATTGACACAAGCCCCAGGCAGTTGAGACGGCTAACTGACTGTTGCCCAATAAAGCGACTTTCATCTATCACCTTACAATAGTTATAAATTAGACTAAAAGGGTTTCAACGATTGCTTGAAATTGTTCCTCAATATATTGACGGTGGTTGTCCATTTCCGAATCTGCTGATAGTTTTGTAGATACCAGTTCATCGTAACGCTCAACGTATTCGAGTAAACTATCGACCTCTTTTTCATAACAGATCGCCGATGCGAGCACCTTTTCTTTCAGCAAAAGTGGAAGTTCGGCTTCCGTAATCTGTGTCAACTCCCATCGCCACACCTTCTCGGAAATATAGGTGACAAACTGATTGAGCAGATCGCCCTTAAAATCATTGCCTTGGAGTGCCTTCACCTCTTGGATGAGCCCTAAGACATGATTGAAAAGTTCATCCGGAAATTGCTGTCGCAATTCCATAAGTAACCTTCCGGTTGTCGATATCGGGAGTTGATTTTGCAGGAGGAACACCCGCAAATTTGGATAATCTTCGACGCTCTTGCTATCACCGAGCCACGTTTCACCTATAGCGGGTAAATCACTGACATCGAAGCTGAGGACCTGCTGCTTCCGAATCTCTTCAAGGTTAATGGCGCGGGGATCAATACCGGCTGTCGCTAAAGTGGTGATAACTTCTTCTTGGCGGTAGGGTCTGAGGAAAGCCATGAGTTCCTCAACTTTTTGCTGTTCCGCCTCAATCGCCTCAGCATTCGCGGCACCGTTATTTCGCGATTGTCCACGCTTCCGTTTCTTCCCTTTTTGAGCGGGATGTGCGAGTCTATCTGCCCGCTTTGCCAAAGTGTCATGATACCCGAGCAATTCCTCGTAAAGTATTGCAAGCAGGGCATCTCCATGTATAGCCAGCATTGCCGCTGTTGTGACATTCGCCAATTCGTGTCCAGTCTTTGAGATAACCGCCCGGTTCAGGTTACGCTCTATTGACTTGCGGTCTTTCTCGGCTTGAATAATAAGCGCGCTGCCGAGCATAAGATTGATTAACCTTTTGGTCTGGTCGGGTACACTCAGATTAATATCACAGGTCGGTTGAATATCCGCCAAGAGCTGCTCACGCAGCCGCCCATCAAGTACCAACGCCCACAAAGTTGCGTAATGCTGTTGCTCATCAACGGCTGAAGGCATATTCTGCAACCACTGTTTTATCGTTGGTAAATGCAGTTTTACATGATCAAGGATTTGCTCAACAGTTTTATCAGGAATCTCAAAACCAGCAAAACTGGTAGATCTCCCTCGCTGCTGTGCCTGCTGACTTCGGCGCTGCGTTGGCTTCTCTGCTTTCGTGGCTAATAGGAGATTGACTAACGGTTGAATAACGATTTCAAAATCCTGCCTGTTCTGACTTGCGAAGTTCGCGAGTTCCAGCAATTCCAACCAGATGTTCGTCAACCGTTCAACCTGCGTCGCATGTAAAGTTGAGCGAAGCGTAATACCTGCCATCTTCTCACGGACGGTTCCACGCGTCCATTGTGGCAAGTAAATTTCGTTTAAGAGTTCGTTATTCTCGAAAACTGAGAGATCCACCTGCCTGACAAGCCCGGTTTCAATGAAGTCCTCTTCAAAGACCAGATCATGAAACAATCCAGCAGCTCGATCGAGTACCTGATTCGCCAGTTTGTAGGAGGATTGAATAAGGTGATTCAGGGTTAACTGCTGATTATCCTGTAACTGCCAAAATTCTATCATGGGGTCAATATTCTCTTTGAGCTCTTCGATTTTCGGCGCTGCGATTGATGCCTCAAAATGCTCGGTGAGATATTCCTCATAGAATTCGACGAAAGTGAGCATCGTGTTCCGTAATTCACGGATCACCAGATCGTCCCATACCTTATTATGGACGCGTTGCCCAGGTCCAAGGACCAGCGCTCTCAAACGGGTTTCCACGCCCTGTTGGAATTGCGCCATGAGTTGATAGGCGTTCTGGTTGGCTTTCACCGTGTAGGTTTCGATTTTCTTTGAACTCTCGCGAATTGCGGTTTCAATTTCGTCAGCAGGTGCGCTGAACGCAACAGGCACTAATTGCAACGTCTCGGGTTCAAGAGGATCGTAAACCGCCCCTGTGGCAAGCACTTGAATGGGATCAGCCTCTTCCTTAGTTGCCTCCGATGTTTCTGCGTCTGAATCCTCGAATACATTCGACAGTCGCGTATGAAGTGTTAAACTGTATCCCAAATCGATGAGATCGGGATACTGCTTAATATGAGTTCTGATGACCACAAGAAGCAGCCTGTAGTCCTGGGCGAGTATTTGGTCAAAAAGCGTGTCTTCATTGAGATGAACGCGATGAATGTGGGTTTGCTCTGGAACGATAACAGTCGCCGGGGGCAGGACCTCAGTATCAGCCTTCCCCATATTTGCGAGTACATAGCCCCCCGTTTTGACGGTACTGGGTATCGTCAAACGTGTTTTTAAAACATCCTGAGCGAGTTCGGAAAGCGTTAGGGATTTTCCCAAGTTTTGAATCGTAATATCTGAGACACTGCCATCAGCGAAATCTGTGATTTGGCGCGCGTTCCGCTCCAATTCTTGTATACTTCTATGGACCCGGTCATAGTCGTCCTGTGTCTCGGCTGTGATCTTCGCCTCGTCAATCCAGGAAACCCATGCGCCTGGACGCGGCCGCATCTTTACTGTAAGCTTACCATCTTCTGAGTCAAAACCGGGTAGAATGTCGCCTTCTGAGCTCTCTTTTGGTGTCCAAACGATCAGATGCTTATCTGACTTCACACCAAGCCCTAAGCCAAAGGTATCTCCCCAACTCATCCGCCCCTCAATACTGGATTTGATTTTATCAGTTAGCGCCAAAAGCGTTTCCGAACGAAAATTAAGTGATAATCCTTGCATTGGGTCGATTCGATTGTACGCCTTTCAAATAAATGATTGGTTGTCAGTGCGGGTTGCTACGCAACCCTTTCAGGTGTCAGCGAAGAGGTTTTCGTTTAACAGGGAAACCCCTAAGCAAAAACACTCTCTTGTAACTGATAACTATCTGTGCTTATGTCAACCGAAGTAATAAAAAAATAAATATTTCTGCTCCCGCTTTATCAGCTTGGCTAATGTGCGAAAGGGACAATAGGCTTTGACGAGATTAGTGAATTTCGAGTCCCCATGCGTCCCAGCCTTGATACTGTTTTCGTGCGAATAGTTCAATTTTACACTGGTGGGGAAACATTTTCTCAATCCGTTTACGCACTGCCTCAGGTTTTTCAGAGTGGCGTGTTCGTTTAGCCTGCACGAGTTGCCTCATATTCCTTGCGCCCCGCGGTTGTGGAATGTTCCCACGTCTGAAAACAAGGCATAACTCACATTGACTCATCGTGTAGAAACCAGGGTTCAAGCGTTGCTTATCCCAGACAAAAGCGACTGTTGCCCACTGAAATCCCCACGCCGTGCCGAGCTGAATCGCCTGATCGAGATGTGGAGAAGAGCTCCACATAAAAAGCAGACAATTCTCTTCGCTAATTGAGGCGATATCCCATGTCTTCATTTCTGACACGGGAATAGTGGGATAGTGTCGAATCGCGCCACCACTCTCCCTACCTCCACTTCCTGTGTGCTGGAGTTGTCCTTTGTAATCCCACGGCGGATCGGCGTATATGATGCTGTACTTCTTATGGGGGAAGGGAGCGTATGATGCCATCAATTGTCTGGATCGGTTCACCTACTTCGCCTCAACACTCAGCCCTTGCTGCGGGATGTCGTTGTTTGCGACGAGCATGTCCCGATCAAAGATGAAATCACTGCGGGCACTTCCAAGACTCTCTCCCTCTTTTTGACGCTCACGGAAGTATTGAGGGAGCGTTAATCCTGTCATCCGGATAGCATCTTCAGGGCAAGCCTCAATGCAATACCCACAAAATATGCAACGGAGCATATTGATCTCAAAGACATCCGGGTATTTCTCGCGCGGATAGCCTTCCTTGGTTTGCCAACCTTCCGGGGCTGGTGCCGCCTGAATTGTGATGCAATCCGCAGGACAGGCAGTTGCGCACAAGAAACATGCTACGCATTTGATTTCGTCTTTTTCCGTCACCGTCAGTTTGTGAATACCGCGGTACCTATCGTTGCGTTCATCCACACTCCGAGGATCTTCTGGATACTGATAGGTCAACTTTTTCTTCGGGATATGTTTCAGGGTCGTAAACATCCCCTTAATCAACGCAGGGATATAGAGTCTATCCCAAAAAGACATTTCTTCGTTAACTTTCATTCTGCTAATGATTCCCTCCTATAATTATCGGTTTCAGACTTTAGACTTGACTATAACATTTATTTTTATACGTGTCACCCCGCTGGGGCTGTGCTTTGATACATCAACGTTTAGTTTGCTATGAGTTGGGTTTGCGTGAGCAACCTTTAGAAAAATCAGAAATGTTTTGAAAACGGATCATGAACCTCGTAAAAATTGTCTAAACTATAGTAATTATATAAGAAACCCAAAATTATATCAACTCATTTTTTCATCCATTTAGCCCCAGTTTCTGTTAGTTGTATTGAAGAGTCCGCGATATGGAGATTGTCCGTATAGAAGAACTGAATGAATCTGCAATTTTTCACTTTAAAAATCCCCATTCGTGATATAATATTCTCAATTACCCGTGAGCGTTTGGATTCTATCCATATATGCTTGAGAAGTTATACTCGACATCGCCTGCGGGATGCAAAGGAGCCGTAAAATGGATAATTTAAACGTTGGAATTGTTGGGCTCGGTTGGGTAGCCGGTGCCCATATCGAAGCCTTCAAAGCCGTTACAGGTTCGGATGTTACCGCCATCTGTTCACGTCGAGAGCACGATGAATCTGCACTGGCAGAAACTTATGGAACACCTCTTAAAGCCTATACCGATTTTGAAAAAATGCTTGCGGATCCGGATGTCCACATCATCGATATTTGCACGCCACATCCGTTTCACGCCGAACAAGCCATCGCTGCTGCCGAAGCAGGAAAACATCTCATCATAGAAAAACCGATCTGTCTTACACACGCAGATGCGAAAGCGATCCGTGATGTTGTCAAAAGGACAGGGGTCAACGTCTGTGTCTGCTTCGAGTGTCGATACAGTGCACATTTTACAATGATTCGCTCCGTCATCGACAACGGATTGCTCGGGGAACTCCACTATGCCGAAGTCGATTATTACCACGGCATTGGACCTTGGTACGGACAATACGAATGGAACATTAAAAAAGACTTTGGCGGTAGCACCCTGCTCACCGCTGGATGTCATGCGCTCGATGCCCTCCTCTTTTTCATGGATGGAAACGTCGAAGAAGTAACGAGTTACCACACGCAATCCACCGGCGCGGATTTTCAACCCTACGAATATAAAACGACGAGCGTCAGCCTCCTTAAGTTTGAAGGTGGCGGAAAAATCGGGAAAGTCACCTCCTGCGTCGATTGCTTACAACCTTACTACTTCCATATCCACCTCGTTGGAAGTGAGGGCAGTCTTCTCGACAACCGTATCTATTCCGCGAAACTTCACGGTATGGATAAAAGTAAATGGAGTACGCTTGAGACCTCGCTCATTGATTCTGGCGATGTCAGCGATCATCCATACGAACCGCAATTCCAAGCGTTCATAGATAGCATCAGACGCAATGAACCGATGCCATTGACCGATTTTGACACGGCTTATGAAACACACCGCGTTGTCTTCGCCTCCGACATGTCGGCAGAAGCGGACGGTAGAACCGTTAAACTGTCCGAACTCGATTAATTACCATCGCATTGCTGCCTCGCGATAGAGTTGAATCTGCTCCATATTGCGAGGCACAGCTATCTGGATAGACTTGCGTTTCCGATTTACGTCTCTGAGTACAATCGGGGCGCGAAGCATATTTGTCATTGTAACAATGCCGGAGTGGTAAAAAACCCACATACGTTGCTCGGTGTAAGGGTTAAGAACGTATTCTGAAGTATGTTCGGATGGATGCCCCCCAACATCAACAAAGAGGTCGTGCTGTGGATACGCCAACTCAACACTCGTATCATGCCCCTGTAAGAACAACTTTTCAGGCGGAGGTTTCGGTGAATACCCACTCAGTTTACATCCCCGAATCCGGATAGGCGCGCTTGACTTGTTAATCAGGTGCAAAGAGACAACGATGGCGAGGCGATGATTGTCGTCACGGTTGATAAACCACGTATCCTCTGGGATCACCGCTACCGTCAACCCCGGAATCTGTTTTTTTCTGTTATAGACGATTGCTAACGCTATAAAACTGACGCAGCCGAGGAGCACCCACTGTCCTGTGGGAGTGGCTAAGAATTGCAGCAGTTGCTTTAACGCTTGTTGTAGCACGCGAACTCCTTGGCGAGTGTTTCTTCTGAAATTACGCCGGGTCGTCGAACGAGTGGCGGCGAGACGGAAATGTCGTAAACTGTAGAAGGGATGGGACCCGGTGTCTTCCCGCCATCAACAATCATATCAATTCGTGAGCCGAGTTCTTTACCAATTTCTTCGACAGCAGTGGCTGGCGGTTCTCCAGAGAGATTCGCGCTCGTTATTGCCATCGGTCCGCCAAACGCTTGGAGGATTTCCAAAAGCAGCGGGTTGTCTGGAATTCGGACCCCGACAGTATTCCCCCCAGCCGTTAATACAGGCAGCAGCCCTTTGCTTTCAATCACGATCGTCAAACCACCGGGCCAAAACCGATCTGTGAGGTGGAAGAAGAAATCCGGTAGGTTTCGAGAGAAGCGATGGATATCCGAAACGGAACTGAGAACGAGTGGAATCGGATTCCCATCCGGTCGCCCTTTGACTGTATAGAGTTTCTGGACGGCACTCGGATTAAACGGGTCGGCGCCTAACCCATAGACTGTATCGGTTGGGATAGCGACAATACCGCCTGCCTTTAGGCATTGGACGGCTTTTTTAATTTTTCCTTGCGGTTCGGTCAGGTGATTTGTAGGTTGACGTCTCTTCACGTAGAACCGCCCTCCAAATGTAAAGCAAAGACAAATTATGCCATTTAAGGCATAATTTCATTACGGGCTACGGTTTTGGCTGATGTGCTAAAGAAACAGATTCTTAATTTTTCCTTGCGGTTCGGTCAGGTGATTCGTAAGTTGATGGCTTTTCACGTAGAACTGAAGAAATGCCCAAGCAAAAACCCCTCCAAATGTAAAGCAAAGACAAATTATGCCATTTAAGGAGAACCTAATTTCATTACGGGCTTACGTCTTGTGGCGGATCAGACAAGGGATCCGTTCGGCATCGCATTCAGAGAGAGCTCATCTCGGAGTCCCTGCTGATATTTCTGGTAGGCGATTCCCGCGATCATTGCGCCGTTGTCCGTACACAGACGCATCGGCGGATAGTAGACCGCCGCCCCAATCTCCGTAGCAGCGACCTTGAGTGAGGCACGCAGCTGGCTATTTGCGGCAACGCCACCCGTCAAGGTTATCGCCTTGGCACCAGTGGCTTTCGCGGCGCGAATCGACTTGTAAACAAGCACATCCACGACAGCGGCTTGAAAACTGGCAGCAATATCTTCAATCGTTATCATATCAGGATTCGTCGGTTTTACATCCGCTTGTCCATTCTCCACAAGTAGACCTGCGCGTCGTGCCTTCTCCACAAAATAGCGCACCGAGGTCTTGATACCGCTAAAACTGAATTGATAATCGTCCGTATTCCGCATCGGTCTCGGAAATTTTATCGCTGCAGGGTCCCCTTTCTGTGCGAGGTCATCAATTACTTTTCCGCCGGGGAAACCCAGTCCGAGATACTTCGCGACTTTATCGTAGACTTCACCGGCGGCATCATCTTGCGTCCCCCCCAACACCTTATACTGCCATCCTTCGTGAACTTCAACGAGCAATGTGTGCCCACCAGAAACCGTGAGGCAGATATGCGGGAATGTCAGGGCATCATGTACCATAAAGTTTGCATAGATATGCCCCTCAACGTGATTGATGCCGAGGAGTGGCAGATTGTGGCAATAGGCAAGACTTTTCGCCGCGGCAACCCCAACGAGCAATGCTCCGATTAAGCCGGGACGATTCGTTACGGCTATCGCTTCCAAATCCTTGAATGTGACATCCGCCTCTGCCAACGACCGACTCACGATGTAGTTTATCGCTTCAATATGTTTACGCGATGCGAGTTCCGGGACAACGCCTCCGTATTCTTGATGGACTTCAATCTGTGAAGCAACGACGTTGGAAAGCACATCTCTACCATCAGCAACAACTGCAGCGGCGGTTTCATCACATGAGGTATCTATACCGAGTATCTTCATTTTTTAATTATGGGCCCCTGGGCCGTTCTCCATTCCATTACGAACGGGTTTTTGGTTAATTCCAACTGCCCATGGTCATGAAAGATGTTTTTCTTTAAGATTCCTTGTTTAACTGCAAACGGGCGGAAAGTTGATTTCCATCGTGAAATAAGTTATTGATTAGACTTAGTGAATTGTTTGCCAGGCAACTGTTGAACAATACCTTTAAGCTCCAACATTAGAAGCACACTTGACACCTGACTAATCGGGAGTTGTGTCGTCCGAACAATGGTATCAATATGTGATGACGGCACTTCGATAGCCTCAAAAATCGTTTTCTCATCAGGTGTTAAATCGGTTGGGGGTGGTGCTTCAGGAATAGGTTCCATATCATTCTGTGCAGCAGGGGATGCTTGTGTAGGCACTGCCTCCGTATTTGGCACCGGCGATGGTGATGCCTGGGGCTGAATCTGGCTTAATACATAAGGGGGCAACTCGTTGAGGAGATCGTCCACAGTGTTAATGAGTTTCGCACCCTCATTAATTAACTTGTGGGTCCCCGTTGAAAGTTGAGAAAAAATCTCACCTGGGACGGCGAACACCTCTCTGTTTTGCTCAGCGGCGAGACGAGCGGTAATCAACGCGCCACTACGGTTTGATGCCTCTACCACAACAGTTCCAAGCGTCAATCCACTAATGATACGGTTCCGACGCGGGAAGTTTCTCGGCTTCGGTCTGGCTGCCATCGGAAATTCGGAAACCAACGCCCCAGATGTTTCAATTTTCTCAGCGAGGTCCCTGTTCGCTGCAGGATAGATAAGACTTAATCCATTTCCCATCACCGCGATTGTCCTACCGCCGGCTTCAAGTGCGCCGCGATGGGCTGCGGTATCAATACCCTTCGCGAAACCGCTCACCACTGTTAAACCGCGCTGCGCGATCTGGTAACTCAAGCGGTAACTCACCTTTCGCCCGTAATCCTTCGCGTTTCGGGAACCGACGACAGAGACGCTTATGGCGTCTTCTGGGACCAGTTCCCCCCTTACATACAACACAAATGGGGGTGTGTCAATCTCTTTTAAGTGGGGTGGATATGCGGCATCATAGAGTGTTACAACCTGACAACCGTATGTCTGTATCAATTCAAGCTCACGTTCTATTGGATACAAAACAGGCTTGTGAATTAAGAGGTCACGGACTGCTGGCGACAGCTGATCTATTTTTCTGATTTCGCCCGGTGCTGCCCGAAGGGCTCGCTCTGTGCTACCAAAAACGTCACGTAAGCGTTGAACGGTTTTGAGACCTACACCTTGAATTAGATTTAAATGAATTAGACTGATTGTCTCGTTAGACAGCATTTTTAATAGTTGTCAGTCCTCAATTGTCAGCTATCAGTTAAGGAGGGTCGGATTGAACCCAACCCTCTTTAACTGATAACCGATAACCTCTGAAAAGGGGTATTACTGTTCTGCTGTGCCAGCTTCCATCGGATCCGGTGGGAGCACATAATAGATTTCAATTTCCTGAATCTTTTTATATTCTTGCGCAGTGGGAGCTCCAGTTTCGCCACGGGTTGAGCGTTTCGCCCCACCGACGCGACGCGAGTCCCAACGGCGCGGCACTTTGAGACGAAACTTCGTCGTCACAATCGGATTCTTCAAAGTGAACCTGTACACCGGACGCATGTTGTCGCGAACCTCTTTCATCGTAATCCATTCTTCCTCATCATTCATGTACTGAACGGCGAAGAATTCCAGTTGCCCCGGTTCGGCTTTCACCACGACCTGCTGAATCGTCTGGGGTTGCCGCCATTTGAGAACAGCCTCCGTGTATTTATCCGACTCCATTTGGGATGCCTCATCCTTGCCATCTTCGAGAATCGGACCTGTCTCTCCTACTGAGTAGATATTGTCGTCATGGTACTTTGTATCTTCGCTTGCTGCGTCAAGTGCGATGTTCTTACTCAAGTTCAGAGATGGATTCGACGCGAGAATACAGCCCGACATCCCAATTACTACGCAGAGGGTCAGTATCAATAATCCAAAACGCATGTATTGCCTCCTTGTTGCAGAGAACGGCACAGATGCCGCTTCCTATAGTATGAAATTGAGGCGGTATTGTAGAAACAACCACCTTGATGTTCTATCTTATGTTACTACAAATCGAGCAATTCATCAAGTTCTTTTTCACGCTTATCGGTAGCCTGTTCCTCTTCGACCTGTTCAGCGGTTTTATAACCGTAAAGTTCAATTTCTCGAATTTTTCCGACGGCGCGCCGACTCCCGATATTCCAGCCTCTGCCCCCAGAACGTGCCCGTTCCTGTCGGCTCAAGAGTGCGTCATCTTTCGTGCCTAAAACGCGTAACCGAATACGATCTGTCGGAAACGGAATCAGCAGCGCAATCTTAATCGGATTCTGTTTGACGCTCCGGACATCCTTAATTAACTGCCAATCCGCATCAACGGCGATGCTGCCTTTATCGGCGTAAATATCAAACTCACTTAAATTGTCCGAATGCACGACAATCCGGCGGATAGTCTTTTTTTCCGGCAAGGTAATTATTACCTGTGAAGCAGGATTTGCACCAATGAATCCCTGCGATCCTGCGGGGAAAGTGGTTTCCCCGATCGTGTTCAATTTGCCATCAATCATCTGTGGACTTGTCGCCGATACCCCTTCCATGAGGGCATAATTTTCGCTCCACTCCTGTTCTGAGAAGAGCGCGGCGCACCCTATGAAAATAACGGAAACCAAGCAGAACACTGAAAATAACGCAATGGGTCGATAAATCATCTTCTTACTCCTTATGATACAATTTTCCAAGTAGCCCCCTCACGGGTGTCCTGGATTTCAATGTTGAGTTCTTTAAGCCTGTCCCGAATTTTATCGGATGTATCCCAATCTTTGCGGCTTCGAGCCTCCTGTCGGACGTCCAATAGTAGGGCAATGAGTTCGTCGCGTTGTTCCACGTTGTTGTCATCTTCGGCATCCATATCGTAAATGCCGAGCACCCCACAGATTTCAGTCAACGCCTGATAGGCTTGCGCGAAAACAGGGGCAGCTGCGCCATCAGAAGTGGCAAGCGATCTGTTGACTTCGCCAACAAGCGTGAAAATAGCCCCAAGTGCTTGTGCGGTGTTGAAGTCTGTATCCATCGCGTCAACAAACCGCGATTTCATCGTTTGGATTGCCTCCTGTAGGGGCAGGGTTTCCCTGTCCAGATTGGAAGAGGGGACCTCGTCCTTACTCCCTTCATATTTTTTCAACGTGTCCAAACAGTTGTTCAAACGCCTGAGCGCCCCTTCCGATTTCGCCAAACTCTCCGGATTGTAATCAAGTGGGTGCCGGTAATGTGCGGAAAGCAGGAAATGACGAATCACTTCGGTGGGATAATGGTCAAGAGCGTCTCGTAGCAGGATAAAATTGTGTTCCGATTTGCCCATTCGCCTGCCATCAATCTTCAAAAAAGCGATGTGCATCCAGTAACGTGCGAAGGTGCACCCCGTCGCCAATTCGCTCTGTGCTATCTCATTTTCGTGGTGCGGGAACAGTAAATCTTCGCCCCCCGCGTGAATATCAATTGTCTCACCGAGATGTTTCATCGCCATAGCAGAACATTCTATATGCCATCCCGGTCTGCCTTTACCCCACGGGCTCTCCCAAGCAGGTTCACCCGGTTTCGCGGCTTTCCACATATCAAAATCCCGCGGGTCCTCCTTCCGTTCATCAACTTCAACCCGCGCACCAGCGAGGAGATCCTCTGGCTTTCGACCAGAAAGTTTCCCATATTCAGCAAATTGATTCACGCGGTAATAAACACTCCCATCAATAACATAAGCCGCCCCTTTATCAATCAGGGTCTGAATTAAACTTATCATTTCCGGGATGTGTTCGGTTGCTTTCGGGTGGACATCCGCACAATGGATACCGAGGCGTTGGGAATCCTCAAAAAAGGCTTCCCCGTTCTGATGCGCGAGATGCTTTGCAGACACACCCAATTCCGCCGCACGATTGATAATCTTATCATCAATATCCGTCAAATTTTGAACCAGTTTGACTTTGTACCCTCTATACACCAAATAACGCCGAACAATATCTGTCACTAAAGCAGTGCGTGCGTTACCCATGTGAATGTAATCGTAAACAGTTGGACCACAACTATAGATAGATACCTGTTCAGGATTTAGCGGGACAAAATCCTCCAATTGTCGGCTCAGTGAGTTATAGATCTTCATATTTTAAATTATGAGCTCCTGTAAAAAAATATCTATATCCGAGAAAGACAGGCGGTAGCGTGTGCGACAATCGCTTTCCCTTCACCGACAACACCCAATTCTTCCGCTGTGGTAGCCTTCACGTTCACCTGTGCGACAGCAATATCAAGCGTTTTGGCAAGTCTTGCACGCATCTCCGAAATGTAGGGAGCCAATTTCGGACGCTGTGCGATAACTGTGCTATCCACATTTTCAACCTGGTAGCCACATTGTCTCACCTTTGCTGCAGCCGCTGCCAGAAAAATAAGACTGTCCATCCCTTCATAACGATCATCCGTATCGGGAAAATGTGTGCCAATATCACCGAGTGCGGCTGCTCCTAAAATTGCATCTACGATTGCGTGGGTCAGGACATCCGCATCCGAATGCCCTAACAATCCCAAATGATATGAGATCTCAACGCCACCAAGAACCAATTTTCTATCAGAGACCAACCGATGAACGTCGTAACCAATACCTATTCGCATTTTTTCTCATATCTTCCGACGCCTGAAAACCCTCTTACCAAAGGGTAGCATCTGAGATCAATACTTCAGCGACTTTCAAATCAATGGGTGTCGTTATCTTTAGATTCGCGTAACTCCCTCTCACGAGCTTAACGGGAAAACCGAGTTGTTCAACAAGCGAGGCATCGTCAGTCGCTGTGAGTTGACGTGCTTGCGCGGCTTGATGTGCCTCTTCCAACATAGATTTCCGAAAGACCTGTGGGGTTTGCACCGCCCACAGCCGATCACGCCCGGGTGTTTCCACAATGAAACTTTCTTCGTTGGCGACTTTAATTGTATCTTTGACGGGGACGGCTGCAACAGCCGCGCCATACTCGTCTGCCGCGGCGAGGCACTCAAAGATGATCTCATCCGTCACAAAAGGACGCACCCCATCATGGACAATCACGAAATCAACATCTGCGGACAAGGCACGGATACCGTTATAGACAGACATCTGACGAGTTTCTCCCCCCTCAACAAGTGTCTGGACCTTTGTAAATCGGTCGGGATGTAACACAGCAGCGTGACACGCACGAAAATCATCTCGGTCAACAATGACGAAAATCGCATCCACAGCACTATTCTGCTCAAACCGCTGAATCGTATGTGCCAAAATCGGCTTCTGTGCCAATTTTAAGTAAGGTTTTTTCACCGAATGCGCCATCCGGCTCCCCTTACCAGCTGCGGGGATAAGAGCGCACACCTTGCTGTTCATCAATGTCCACTTCATGTTCTTTTATTCGCGTGAAAATCATCTGACCTGCACTCGTCCGTAACATCTGTGTAACTTCAACGTTAAGCGTGCTTCCGATGTAAGGCTTGCCATCTTCAACAATTACCATCGTTCCATCATCAAGATAGCCAACGCCTTGATTCGGTTCCTTGCCCTCCTTAAGGAGGAGTACTTGAATGACCTCACCGGCAATCACAACGGGACGGACAGCGTTTGACAATTCGTTGATATTGAGGACCTTCACACTCTGCAATTCAGCGACTTTGTTGAGGTTTAAATCATTTGTGATAATCGTTGCCCCTCGCTTTTGTGCGAGATGAACTAACTTCGCATCGACTTCGGGCAAATGCGGGACTTCCTCCTCTGAGATCTCAACATCAATCGCTGGGTTGTTTTGAAGTGCTCGGAGAATATCGAAACCGCGTCGTCCTTTATTTCTACGGAGGGGTTCGGTTGAATCCGCAATATGTTGCAACTCATTGAGAACAAACCGCGGAATGACAAGCGTTCCCTCGATAAATCTTGTTTGACAGATCTCAAGAATTCTCCCATCAATAATAACACTTGTGTCTAAAATTTTAAAATTACTTGCAGCCTGAGCCGAACGGGACTCGCCAGGGCGGGCAGGTGTATTTGATCTCGACAGTTGGCTTAAATCCAATGTCGTAGAGAGATGATAACCGACCATCATGCCAACGTAACCCAGACTGAGAACCATTACTATCTTTAGATTACCATCGAGTTGCGAAAGCAGAGGTAGTATAGCGATAGAAATTAATAGACCTACAGCAAGCCCTATCAGACTTGCAATGATGCTACGCATGCTCGGTGTACGCAAACACATTTCTGCCCCAACCAGGAGAAGGGCAACGACACATCCGACAACCGCTGTAATTGGGTCCCTGTAAATGATATAGCAGCTGGCTGCACTGGCAAGTATAAAAAAGAGACGGATACCCCAAACTTTCATTTTTTGTGCTCCATTGTACGCAACGTGTAACTCGAAAAACAGTGCTGCCTCTCACGGGCGCGGATTCTATTTATGCTCACAAGATACTTCTGTTTACCCGTATCTGCGCCCAAATAAATTAACGATTTATTCTGTAAACAAACCGATTTAACAACGCTCACATTCAGGCTTTATTACCATCAACACATAGCGAATCGTATTACAGCAAAGCCCCCAGACTGTCATATACGTCGCTAACCCCCACAAGTTCAATATCTTCGTCAATTTCCAAGCCTTTCCGATTATATTCAGGGAAAATTACTCGTCTAAAACCTAACTTCGCGGCTTCTCGGATCCGTCTCTCCACATGCGTTACGGGACGAATTTCACCCCCAAGCCCAACCTCACCGATCACAACAGTCTTCCGATCCACAGGGAGATCGCGATGACTTGAGGATATTGCCATCATGACACCGAGGTCTATCCCGGGTTCAGCAATGCGCAACCCACCGGTAACATTAACGAAAACATCAGAATCCCCGACGTTAATCCCTACCCTTTTATTTAGGACTGCAATAAGTAAAGCAATCCGATGTCTGTCCACCCCAGCTGCTGTATTGCGTGGGTTTCCGTAATGTGTAGGCACGACGAGCGCCTGCACCTCCATGAGTAGGGGGCGGGTCCCCTCTATACTTGAAACCACGACGGATCCTGAAACTTCTGCCTCCCTGTTGCTTAAAAAGAGTTCTGACGGGTTCATCACATCCACGAGTCCTGCGCTTTGCATTTCAAAGATTCCGATCTCATTCGTGGAACCGAACCGATTTTTGATTGCTCGAAGGATACGGTAAATTTGGTGTTGTTCACCTTCAAAATAGAGAACAGTATCTACCATGTGCTCCAAAACGCGAGGTCCTGCGAGTGCCCCTTCCTTTGTCACATGTCCAACGAGAAACACGGGGATATTCCGATTTTTCGCACAAATTAGGAGATGTCCTGCACACTCACGAATCTGGGTGACACTCCCAGGGGCAGATGGGATGCTCGATAAATAAACCGTCTGTATAGAATCGACAATGACGACCTTCGGGGCTCGCGCCTCAATATACTTTTCAATCTGCTCCAAATTGTTTTCACAGAGCACATAGAGCGTATCAGAGGCAACACCGAGTCGAGTCGCCCGGAGTTTCGTCTGGCTCACAGATTCTTCACCGGAAACGTAAAGCACATCCCCATAGTTCCGACTCAATGCATCACCGGCTTGTAGTAACAACGTAGATTTGCCTATCCCAGGATCGCCGCCGATAAGGACCACAGAACCCGGCACAATCCCGCCCCCCAGTACTCTGTCAAACTCCAACATCCCCGTTAGATGTCGCTCTACTTCGTTGGCTGTAACCTGCGAAATGGGTTCGGGTTCGCGCGACACTTGTCCGATATCCCGATGTTTCGAGAGTGTGGTGAGGGTTTCTACTTCCTCGGCGAAACTCTGCCAACTCCGACAACTCGGACACCGTCCCAGCGTCTTTGGGGTTGTATATCCACATTCTTGACAGACAAATTTGCGCCTCTCTCGTGCCATTTTTTTAATTTTACCTTGAGGAAACCTTTATGCGGCGAAAATCTCTTTACCGACAGCTGACTGCCACCTGCTGACTACCATTCACCGTCAAAGAAGCGGAATCCTGTTGTCCAACGCCGCTCACGGGTCAGATTCTCTACGCCAAGTAGGAATTGTCCATATCGGAAGAACCGAAATCCCATTTCCGCGTTTAACTCGGGCTCCCTGCTTGTCAACCCTACACCTTCAACGCTGATGCCGAAACGTCGGGACCACAACCACAAATCGAGCCCCGCGCCGACTCTGGAATGCATAAACCCAGCACGTGCCTGAAGAAAATCTGTTACATTATACCCATACTGAAATTCAAACCGAATCTTCTCGTCCCGAACCCCGATCCCGAGTCTGTAGTGCGCCTCAGGTCCTTGAAAGAGTAAAAATGCCAACTCGTTGTGGAGTCGCTCTTCCAGACTCAGATAACGGAGTTCATAATCCCAGCCAAACTGAGGTAAATCAAATTGCTCCAACTGTTTCTCAGTTCTTTGAGAGAGTTCCGTTACCGCATTCATCGTTTCGTCGACATTTTGCAAGGTTTGGCGGACATCTTCAAGCGGTTCCGGTGTGTTCAGCAATTGGGCGACGGTCCCTTCCCCCTCGTTAAGCGTGGTAAGAAACCGATTGACACTCGCTTCCAACATAGCGACCGAAGCCGTCGTTGCCTTCAGATTTTCTAATATTGGTGCGATATTGACTTCTCCCGTTTCAATAGCACGACTACTTTGCGAAACGAGGTCAGAAACCTGTGTCGCTAACGCCTCGAAATCCGATCGAAAACCCTGTGTTATCTGCCGAAATTCTGATGTTGTTGCGCGAATATCGGTAAAAATAGTGTTCAACTTCGGTGAATTCTGATTCAGAAGTCTCAAGAGTTCACGCGTGATGTCACTAATTTGACTACTCACCATCAGGGAATCGCCCTCTAACTGTGTTACAAGGTTATTCACCTTTACGAGGGTTCCCTGAAACCGCCTATCATTTTCTAAAGCGAGTTGTGTTAGCGTTTTTACCGTCTCCTCAGAGTCAAGACTTAACTTCTCAATCGTTTTTCCAGTGAGTGCGACAAGCTCGCGAATCTCTTTAATGGCGAGCTGAATCGCTTCTTGGTTCGCCTGTAGCACTTCATTCGCAGCCGTTGTCAGTTCAATAGCCTGTGTCATACCAGCACTTGTCTGCTCAAGGAGATCCAAAGCATTGACAGGGTCTTTTCCAACAATCGGCAAGCTCGCTGGCTTTAATGCGGGGTTCCCAACCGGTCCATTGTCAAGTGCGATATAAATTTCACCGACAAATCCATTCATGGAAATTCTGGCACTACAGTCCTCCCGCAACCACTCAAAAGCGTTTTTGACTTTCGCTTTGATGCGCACATTATCCGTGTCAGGACGGAGTTCGATAGCCGTTACTTTGCCGATCGGCACCCCATATAAGTAAACGCCTGCGCCGACATAAAGCCCGTTGACAGAACGAAAATGAAAGGTCAGTTCATCCCCAGCAGTTGCCCACGGCCAATTTTCAGCATTCGTCAGAAGAATTGTCAGCAAAACGGTTGCGATCAGAATCATTACACCGACTTTTACCGAAGCCGTCCAAAAGTTCATACTACCTCCCCAAATATTCTTTCAAAATGGGATTTTCCATGTTGAGAATCTGATCTGGTGCCCCAAATAGGATGAACTGTTGCAAAATGGGATCGTCGATGTTGATAATTTCATCGGGTCTGCCATAAGCGACCTGCTTGCCTTCATGAATCATCGCCATTCGGGTTGCGACACTGAAGGCACTGTGCATATCATGTGTAACCACAACGGAGGTGACCTGTAACCGCTCATGGAGATCTTTAATAAGTTGATTGATTTCGGTACAGGTAACCGGGTCAAGTCCTGTCGTGGGTTCATCGTAGAGAATAACCTCTGGATCAAATGCGAGGGCGCGTGCGAGTCCAACCCGTTTTCGCATACCGCCACTCAATTCAGCGGGTCGCAAGTCTTGGACACCCTCTAAATCAACAAGGCTGAGCTTTTCGTCAACCACCTTACGCATCTCTCGCTTGTCAAGATCTGTATGCTGATCAAGCATAAAAGCGACGTTCTCCGCGACGGTCATCGAATCAAAGAGGGCAGCCGACTGGAATAGCATTCCAATTTTTCGGCGGAGGTTATTTATCTTTTTTCCGTTCAGACTTGATATTTCCGTTCCATCGAACCAAATTTCACCGGAATCCGCAGACATCAATCCGGTAATAATTTTGAGGAGTACACTCTTACCACACCCACTTTGTCCCATAATCACGAGCGTCTCACCGCGTGGAATTTCGAGGCTTAATCCATTTAAAACGTTTTTGCCTCCAAAATTTTTTGTAACATTCCGAATCGAAATCATATTTTTAACTATGGGCTCCGGGCTGCCCTCCACTGCGTTACGGGCAGGTTTTCGGTTAAGTTCATGCAGGGTTTGTTATCGGTTCGGTTTTTAGATGTTCCCTTTGTAGCAGAATCTGTCAACCGCACTGGGTGTTAATCGTTCAAACAAACTATACCAACCCCAAAATGTTAAAGAGTACATGATTCAAGACAAAATCTAAAACGAGAATCGCAATAAGAGAGATTACAGCAGAGCCAGTTGTCGCAATTCCGACCCCCTCTGCGCCACCTGCTGTCGAGATACTAAAACCCTTGTAGCACCCCACAGCAGCAATCGCCATACCAAAAGAGGTCGCTTTAATCAAACTAATGAGAACGCTTCCGACAAACAGATTCTTCTGCACTTCCAAGAGAAAAAAGGAGCCATTTACATCGAATAGCGTAACAACAGCGACAAACCCCCCGCCGATGCCCGCAAATGTCGAATAGATCGTAAGTGTCGGTAACATTATAGAACAGGCGAGAAAACGCGGCACGACCAGATACTTAACAGGATTTGTGCCCATCACTTCAAGGGCATCAATTTGCTCCGTAACCTTCATCGTTGAAAGTTCAGCGGTAATTGATGCGCCGATACGTCCTGCAAGCACAAAGGCAGTAATCATCGGGCCGAGCTCCTTCACGACTGAGACACAGACGAATCTCGCGACCGAGCCTTCCACTGCATAAGGTTTGAGCTGAATGTATCCTTGGACACCCAATACCATTCCCGTGAAAAACCCAGAGACAATCACAACCGCCAAAGAATTGAAACCGATTAACAACAACTGCTTAACTAACAGATCGAACTGAAAGGGAGGACGGAAAATTTGGATCAGGGTTTGAAAAAAGAGCGTAAAGGCGTGTCCTATCTCGGCAAGCACTTTGTGCAACCGAATCTTAACCAAATCAGGGAAGCCACCATTGGCTTCGTGTAAAGTGGACTGCTGCTCCATTTTTTATTTAACTGGGATTCTCAAAGCGCATTTCGTTTTTGGTAAAATAAAGAATAACCGTCCCGGTTGGTCCGTTACGCTGTTTTTTAATCATGATATAGGCTTCAACCCTGTCCCCGACATTTTCATCTTCGTAATAATCATCGCGGTGTAAAAAGGCAACGAGGTCGGCATCTTGCTCGATTGCCCCGGACTCCCGTAAATCTGAAAGTTGCGGACGTTTATCAGGGCGCCGTTCAATCTCACGACTCAATTGCGAACACGCGATAATTGGCACATTCAGTTCCCACGCAAGGATTTTCAAGGCGCGTGAAATTTCAGAGATCTCCTGTTCACGGGCGTGATACCTGCCCGTCCCTCTCAAGAGTTGCAGGTAATCCACGATAATGAGTGCGAGATCGCTATGTTCGCCTTTTAAACGGCGTCCCTCGGCGCGAAGACTTTGAACGGTAAGCCCCCGATTATCGTTAATGAGGATCGGTGCTTTCGCCAATCGACTTGCGCCATCGGTCAAGGGTCTCCACTGATCTTCGCTGAAATTACCGGTTCGGAGCCGCCCAAAATCAATCCGGGATTCGGTGGCTAACATTCGCATCGCGATATCTTGGGACGGCATCTCAAGACTAAAAACGGCGACTGGACGCTTTTGTTCAAGGGCGACGTTTTGTGCGATGTTCAGCACCAAAGTTGTTTTTCCCATGCTCGGTCGCGCCGCAATGATGATAAGATTACCGGGCTGTAGCCCTGACGTCAGATGATCAAAATCCATAAAACCGGTCGGCACGCCTAAAAATCTACTCTTTTTGTGATACAAACGTTCAACGGCGTTAAGACTCTCTGTGAGTAATGAATGAATAGCGACAAACCCCCGTTGGGTATCTGACTGACTCAGATCAAAGACGGCTTCCTGTGATTGATTCAATACTTCCGTAATCGCTACACCTTCGTCGTATGCCATCTCACGAATCTGAGCGGTCGCTCGAATGAGCCGACGGCGCGTTGCTTTTTCATACAGGATATCGGCGTAGAACTCCGTACTCTCGGTCTCCACGATAGGCGCCTGTAGTTCGTATAGGTATTCCGTTCCGCCCGCCCGGTTCAACTGGTCTCCTTTCTTCAGTTCATCAGCAACAAGCAGGGGATCTGCCTTGCTAACGCGGTCATACACCGCAAGGATCGCTGAATAGATAAGCTGATGATCTACAGTGAGAAACACATCAGCAGTCTGACCGAGTTTGGTGATTACTGGAGGAATCACCGACTTTTCGGTCATCATTGCGCCCAGAATCGCTTGTTCAGCTTCCTTGTCAGAGAGAGAATCAACCAGTTGTGCCTGCATAATTAATCTTCGCGTTCGACAACAACGCGGAGTTCAACGACGACTTCTGTATACAATTTGACCGGTACCATGAACACGCCGAGTTCACGAATAGGCTCAGCGAGTTCAAAGAACCGCCGTTCCAAATCGAACCCCTGCGTTCGCAAATTTTCTGCGATATCCATAGAGGTAACTGATCCGAAGAGACGATCGTTTTCACCAGCACGCCTACTCAGTGTGCATGTAACACCCGCCATCTGTGCGGCGATTTCACGTGCCCGTTCCTTATTTTTTGTCTCTTGATGATCAATGACCCGTTTCTCATGCTCTAAGTGTCTACGGTTCCGTTCGGTTGCATGCACGGCTAACTGCATCGGAAGCAGGTAGTTACGTGCGTAGCCATCTGCGACGTTCAATACATCACCGGGTAGACCGAGACCTTCAACACTTTCCTTTAGAATGACTTCCATTTTTTAATTTTCCTTAGCCCTACTTCTATCGCGTAAACGGCAATAGTGCCATATTCCGGGCGCGCTTGACTGCCCGTGTTACCATTCGTTGTTGCTTCGCCGATAGTCCGGTGACCCGGCGACTCACAATCTTACCACGTTCATTAATAAATTTTCGCAGCGTATCCACATCTTTGTAATCGAAAGATTCTATCTTATGATAGCGCTGTCTCCGACGGAATGCCATATTGATTCTATTCCTTTATGGTTGTCAGTCATCAGTTATCAGTTAAAAAGGGAGAACCTCTGGACGACAGCGATTCTCCCCCGAACATCACTCTTGCTAAAACGGAATGTCGTCCTCTGTTCCAGAAGATGCACCGCTCGCAGTGGGTGCGGGCGCGTCCTGATACGCTGCAGTTTGCCCTGATGGAGCTGCGGGTTGGGCATCGGCGTAACCGCCGCCCATCTCATCGCCGTCGCGTCGCCCACCGATTAGCTGAATGCGAAACGCTGTAACAGAAAGCCTGTTCCGTTTGGTGCCGTCATCAGCCTCCCAAGAGTCAAATTTAAGGCTCCCTTCCAGGAAAACCGGACTGCCCTTACTCAGGTATTCGTTGGCAATTTCTGCTTGTCGTCCCCAAGTCGTTATTTCAACAAAACAGGGAGATTCCTTTTGTTCACCTGTCTGCCGATCGGTATATCGCTCATTCATAGCGAGTCCAAAATTTGTAACGGCAGACCCGCTTGGGACATATCTCATCTCGGGGTCACGGGTAAGATTCCCCATCAGAATGACCTTGTTGTAACTTGCCATGGTTTCTCCTTTTTTATGTGTAGGTTCAGCCCTTTTGAGGGAGCCCACACGCCAAAAACTCGTTTAAATTTGGATGATGCTTCTTTCAGGCAGACGCTGTTGTATCTTCAGCCGCCGCGGCATCATCTGTTTTATCTTTAGCCGCTGCATTATCACTTGAGGTTGATTTCCCATCTGACGTTGCGGCTCCAGCCGCCTTAGGGGTGAGTTCTGCCTTCAATTTATCAATATCATCCTCATACTGGACGATCATATACCGCAAAATCGATTCAATAACATGCAGGGATTGATTCAATTCGGCAACAAAACTCGGTGCACACTCAAAAATGTAAAGCACATAATAGCCTTCACTCCGTTTCCGGATAGGATAGGCGAGCCGTTTTTTCCCCCAGGGATCAACCTTCAGGAGTGTCCCGCCACCTTCGATGATGCTCTTGACTTGATTCGTAAGAGCCTCTGCTTCGTTTTCATCGTGGTCGGGCGTAATGATAAGCAGGAGTTCGTAAGGATTCAAATTTTCATGCCTCTCTTCGGACTGATGGCTCCACAGCTTTTGAAACAAAAGCGGGGAACAGAGATTAATTAAGTGAACCCCACCCGATGCCTGTGAATTACCTTTAAATGAACAAGGCGATTACAGATGAGATGGAATTCGATTCTTTAATTTTAGTTAATATAATTATACCACATTCCAATATGTATATCAACCTAAAAATCACAATTTTTTACGAAATTTAGGTTGGAAGCGTTGCATGTGCGGTTATATGCAACGGCAGGAAAAATGGACGTTTCGATGCAAGCACCTCTTCTCGAAGCCGTGCGGCTAATGTATCCACATCGACCTGTTCTGCCGTTGCCAGCCCATATTTCTCTAAAAGGGGTAGGAGACTTTGAAAGATCGTTGCCATGTATCGGTATCCTGCCCAAGTTTTGGCGGCACCGATAGGCGATTCCAGATGCATCGTTGGTGGCGGCAAACCCGCGTCAACAAAAGCACGATAAAGCCCAATCCCCATGTCAAGATGTGCACCGGAATGTTCAAACACATCCAAAATCCATCGAATCAGTTGGTTCACGAGCGGCGTATCGGGATGTAAAAGCGCGGGATAGAGCGTATATTCTGGCTCTTGAAAGGCGGCAATGCCGCCCGGCTTTAAATGGGTCATCAACTTCGCGAATGCGTTTCGAGGATCCGCCATATACATCAAGACAAACCGTCCAACAATCGCATCAAATTGTTCCGCGAAGGTAAGCCTTCGCGCATCACCCGCAATAAATTCCACGTTCCGCACGCCGGCATAGGTGGCTCGCTGGCGCGCGGTGTCAAGAATTGTGGCGTTGATGTCTACACCCGTAACCTGTCCTGTCGGTCCGACGAGTTCAGCGAGGGTGAGGGAGACATCACCCGCACCACTCCCGATTTCGAGGACCCGCATCCCCTGCGTTATACCGGTACGCTCACAGAGCCGTCGCGTCGATTCCCCATAGATTCTTGATTGCTCAATGAGGCGCGTTGTTTCGTGTGAGGTGCGTCCTAACGTATAGGTGGCATCGCGATGGGGCGTGTGTAAGTTCCCTGCGTTATTTTTCGCCATACGTAGCACCCTCTATGCTGGTAGAGACGTATGCGCCGTGATATGCGGTGGCAACAAGAGGGGCCGTTTCGATGCAGCGACTTCGGCCTGTATGCGCTCGGCGAGTGTGTCAATATCTACATCTTCAGCCGTGGCAATCCCATAAGCCTCCATTAGCGGCACGAGACTTCGGAAACTGTTCGCGAGATACTCAAACCCGGGCCAGTCCTCAGGACCGCCCATCGGTGCCTCAAAATGTAAGGTAGGTTCCGGCAAACCGGCATCAACGAACACGCGGTAAAGTTCCATCCCCATGTTGAGATGTGCCCCTGAACCCTCAAACACCGCGAGTCCCCATTCAATCAACTGGTTAATCAGCGGTGTGTCCGGATGTGTTACAGTCCGATAGAGGGCGAGTTCAGTATCCTGAAAGGCGACAATGCCGCCGCTGCGGAGATGGGTAGCTAACTTCTTAAGGGCTTCCGCTGGATCTGCCATATACAGCAGGACAAGTCTGCCCACGATGGCATCAAAATCGTTTGGAAGTTCAAGGGTGCGGACATCACCGGCGATGAATTCAACATTTGAAAACCCCGCGGCATCCGCTCGATCTTGTGCTGTTTTGAGAATATCAGGATTCACATCTACCCCAACAACTGTGCCGTCGGGACCGACAAATTCGGCGAGCGTGAGTGCCACATCCCCGGCACCACTGCCAACATCAAGGACTTTCATCCCTTTCGCTATGCCGCTCCTGAGAAAGAAACGCCGTGTCACATCGTCATAGAGTTGTGATTGCTCGATTAAACGTTCTGTTTCTTCCACGCTGCGGCCCATTGTATATTCTGCATCTCGGGTCTGATTGCTCATTTTTATTTCCTCTCTATAGACATACCGCTCCAGCGGAGCCGGAGGCAGCATGCGTAATATCTATAATTGCAAGTATTATGGAAAAATAAATTGATGGAACCGGGGCTGTCCATCTTTGACAGTGTTAATAAAAACTGTGTGATTCCTAAAAACTGTAACCAATTTTGGTATACCAGAACGCACCGCCAAACCCATAAGGACTATACTCACCGAAGGGCCTACCAACAATTCTGGCTGGAAATTCTTTAATATCGAAGGGCACTGGAGGTCCCTCTGCCGAAGTAATATTATCCGGTTCTACATTGAGAACATTATTCACACCAATTGTAATGCCCAAGTCCTCAACGACTGCGTAACTCACTTCAAGGTCCACCAGAAACGCGCTGGCATAGGTTTGTGCACCGACAGCGTTCTCGTACCAAGGACCGTAGTAATTGACTCTGCCCAATACCCCCAGACTGTTGCCGATGGCTTGGGTTAATGTCACATTTCCGCGATGGCGCGGAATTCCTTCCTGTATGAGGTTGATACGGACCTCGTTGAGAATATCGGGATTGTGTTTGGTTACTTCCGTTCCGGTATAGTTGTAAGCGAGACTCAGCGCACCCTCCAATATTGGGGCCGTGAGAATTACATCAATCCCTTGAGTGCTCGTTTCAAATTCATTGGTAAAGAACCGGAATTCTTGCAAGTTCCCTGCGCTCGTGATACCTTCAGCCACAAGTTGCTGAATTTGTGCCTCAGTAATATCTGTTCCACGGTTGAAGTCCCTTGAAGGTGCTAACCGATCCTCTACGGTGATACTGAAGTAGTCGACGGTGATATTCGCAATCGCGTGACTGACCACCGTTCCAACGGTGAAATTCTTTGACTTTTCCGGCTCAAGTGTCTTACCACCGACGAAACGTGCGGCACCATGTGTGGAAGGAATCGTTCCCTTATTGACGAGCGTATTGTTCTCACCGAATTCCGTTGTGACGTTAAAGGCGTTTTGCTGTCCCGGTGTGGGTGCCCTGAAACCGGTGCTGTAACTACCGCGCGCCCTTAGGTCAACACCAGGACCCACCGAAAGCAATGACCTGAGCGTGTCGGTAATGCCATAGCTCGTTGCGATTTTGTAGTTGATTGTGCTCCCAAAATCATCGAAATACTCACCCCGGACAGCGGCATTAATCGTCCAAAAATCAACGGGTCTCAACTCACTCTCCAAATAGCCAGCGAAGTTAGACCGTGTCCAATTCCCTTCGGCAATATCACTGAAACCGGGGAATCCATTGGAACCTGAACTAAATCCTTGGCTTGCCAAGGGACCGATTTCCCAAGACTCAATCTGTCCCTGCACAATTTCAAAGGTCTCTGTTCGATATTCCAAACCAGAAGCGAGGAACACCCTATCGTGCAATGGATACGTCAAATCAAGGTTAATGTTCGTATCCGCTTGGATATAATTGCCTGGATCAAATTCAGTCGGTGTGTCCGGTCCGAGCGAGGCATTGACCGTATTTCTGATAAAGAAATCGGAGGCGTGTCGTCCATAAGAAGCACTTAAATCCCATCCCAAGTCCGTCGCGACCGTTCCCTTCAGTCCAATAAGGAGTGAAGCATCTTGTGTATCAGCCCCGAAGCGGGGCGTAAACCCACCGGGAAAGAGCTCTTGGAATGTGAATAGATTCGGGTCAGAAAAAACCTGTTGTAAGGCAGCAGCCTCTGGAACATTGTTGGTTATTGGGATATCATCAGCATCGTGAGGAGACAGTTCGGTAAACTCTTGCCCGGCAGCCTCCGCTTCCTGCCTTCGGGCTTCCCACGCCGTCATTTCCGCTGTCAAACCCCGCAAATTCCCGACAAGTAGCGTCTGACCGCCATCGTTACTAAATACGGCACCGCGGGTATTAGGATTTCGGAAGTAGAAACCGCCTTCAACTTCTTTCTGCGCGTAGTTCGCATGACCGTAGAACTTAATGTCATCGGTAATGCTTGCCCCGTAGTTAGCGAAAAGCTTGATGTCATTTCTAACAATAGGGTGTCCCCACGGTTGGGCGGGATCAGCGACATCTGTGTTTCCAGCACTCATAAGCGCGGCGGCATCATCTCGCTGTATAGAACGATCTGTCTCATTCATGCCACCGTATTCTACACTCAGGTTCGTCCAGAGATCCTCTCGTCCCAAACCGATATTCCCAGCGAGAGCGTATGAAAGACCATCACCCGCTTGGAAAATACCGGGTTTAATTTCAAAAGCCCCACCTTGATAACTATCTTTGAGCTGGAGGTTCATGACCCCCGCGATCGCATCAGAACCGTATTGCGCCGACGCTCCGTCTCGCAGCACCTCTACCTGTTTCAGGGCAATAGACGGAATCGGAGAAAGATCAGCACCCTGTGCCCCATCAGACACCCCATTTCCGAGCCACGCAATCACAGAAGCACGGTGGCGACGTTTGCCGTTAACGAGCAGTAACGTGTGATCTGGTGCCAATCCGCGTAGATTCGCTGGACGGACAACAGTAGCGGCATCAGCGATCGGTTGTGCATTAACGTTATAGGAGGGTACTAAGTTTCTTAACAGGTCAGGGAGATCTGCGCCTCCCTGTTTTACGAAGTCCGCACTCGGTAAAACATCAATGGGTACCGCAGATTCAAGGACCGAACGCGGTTTGGCACGCGTCCCAACCACAACCATCTCTTCGAGCGTTATGACTTCTTGCTCAGATGTTGTTTCGCTTGATTCTACCTCAGTCTCTTCTGCTATTGCTACAGACGCCAAACCCATAAAAACTGCCAAAACAACATGCGTCCAAAGCATCACCTTTTTACAATCAAGTCCGCCTTTCATCAATGAAACTCCTTCATCTTTCAGGTAAAAAGATACAATTATCTAAAGCGGAACCTAAATTTAAATGGAATAGGCGCGGTTTTATTGCAAACCGCGCCATCTGCGAAAAGTATATCTATTACTCTTCACGAGATAGGTTTAGAAATCGTATCCGACTTTGGCATACCAGTATGCCCCATCAAAACCGAACGGACTGAACTGCCCATATTTGTTGCCGACAGAATCAGCACCATTCGGATTTTCATCGGGATAGGTATTCAGGATATTTCGTCCACCGAGCGTGAGCGCTAATCCGCCGCCCACGGTGTAAGTGGTTTCCAAGTCGAAAATCACCTTTCCAGTGTATTCTCCAGTGCCTGGCACATTTGGATTCTGTAAGTAATCTTCAGAATCGAACCAACCGCTGAAATAACTGGCACGCCCGAGCACGCCCCACGCATCCGTTATGGATTGAAAGGCAGTCAGGCTGGCACGGTGTGCGGGTAAATTCTCTTGCAGTTCCCTGATTCGATGATCGTCCAGCGTGTCCGGATTGTGATCAGTAACTGTGGTGTTCGTGAAGTTATACACAGCAATGACACTACCGTTGGGTATTGGTGCTGTAATGACCAAGTCAATACCATTGGTTGTCGTAGAGAAGTCATTGATAAAGAACTGGAATGTTTGCAGATTCGCTGCACTGGTTACACCACCGGCGATGAGGTCCGCCTTCTGCGCGTCAGTCAATGTAAAGTGTTGTGACACCGATAACCGGTTTTTCAGCCGAATATCAAAAAAGTCCATCGTGACGTTTACACCCAAAATATCGACGGTGAATCCACCTGTGAAGTTATTTGATGTTTCCGGGTCAAGCGAGTTATCTTCCTTACCTGTCACAACACCGACAGCAGGGTTGGTAGAAGGAATTGTCCCTTTATTAACGAGATCCCCCTTCTCAAAATCGTATTCAGTGGTAATGTTGAACGTATTTTGCTGCCCGGGTGTCGGTGCACGGAACCCAGTACTATAACTTCCGCGTAACCGCATCGTTTCCGTAACCTTGTAGTTTGCAGCGGCTTTGTAGTTCAGGGTGCCACCGAAAATCTCAAATTGTTCAGCGCGCACAGCCAGCGCGATCAGGAGCGGATCAATCGGTCTGATTTCACTTTCCAGATACATCGCAACGTTGGAACGGTACCACTTGCCTGCCGCAACAGGGCTGAACCCCGAAAATCCGTTGGAGGCAGCAGTGAAGCCTTGCGCTGCAAGGGGTCCGATCTGATGCGACTCGCGTTCGCCCTCTATGATTTCAAATCCTTCGTCCCGATATTCCAAACCAGAAGCGAGGAACACCATATCGTGCAACGGATACGTCACATCGAAGTTAAGGTTGTAATCCGTCTGGATATAGTCGCCCGGATCAAAATATGTCGGTGTATCGGGTCCGAGCGAAGCATTGACGGTATTGAAGATAAAGAAATCAGCATGGTTCCGTCCAAAAGAGCCACTTAGATCCCACGTTAAGGGTTTGCCTAACGCTTCTTCCAGAGCGGTGCCTTTAACGCCAACAACGACGGAAGTATCCCACATGAATGCCCCAAATCTGGGTGTGAATCCCCCTGGGAACATCTCCTGGAATGTGAATAGATTCGGGTCATTCTTAACGGCTTGCAACCGTGCGGGATCCGGAACGTGGTTGGTTATCGGAATATCGTCAGCATCGTGAGGAGACAGGTCGGTAAACTCCTGTCCAGCAGCCTCCGCTGCCTGCTTTCGGGTTTCCCACGCCGCCATCTCGTTTGTCAAACCGCGCATATCCCCGACAAGCAACGTTTTGCCACCCGACGAAGTAAACACACCGCCGCGAGTATTTGGGTTACGGAAATAGAACCCGCCTTCAACGCGCTTACGGGCGTAGTTGGCATGTCCATAGAAGTCGATGTCATCTGTGAGCGTAGCCCCGTAGTTGGCAAACAATTTGACGTCATTCTCTATAATCGGCTGTCCCCAAATTTGCGCCGGGTCTTTCACACTGAAATTGCCTGCGTTAATCAAGGCTATAGCATCATTACGTTGGACAGACCGGATGGTCGGATCTGCGCCACCGTATTCAAAACTGAGGCTACTCCAGGCGTCTGGATCCCCTAAACCGATATTCCCTGCGACTGCAAACTGTCGACCGTCCCCGTATTGGTAGATACCGGGTTTAAATTCAAACGAACCACCCTCATAGTTGTCTTTCAATCGAAAATTCATCACGCCCGCAATGGCATCAGAACCGTATTGTGCGGAGGCACCATCACGGAGTATCTCCACCTGTTGCAGGGCAATTGCGGGAATAGGTGCCAGGTCAGGTCCCTGTGAGCCATCAGACAAACCGTTCCCGAGCCAGTGAATCACTGCGGCACGGTGTCGCCGTTTACCGTTAACCAGTACCAGTGTATGGTCTGGGGCAAGTCCCCGTAAATTCGCTGGACGGACGACTGTTGATGCGTCACTAATTGGCTGCGTGTTAACATTATAAGAAGGTACCAAAGCTCTCAGCAGATCCGGTAGATCCGCGCCGCCCTGTTTTTCAAAGGATTCGTTTGACACAATATCGACCGGCACTGGCGAATCCAAGACGGAACGCGGTTGTGCCCGAGAACCCACGACAACGAGGCTCTCAAGCCTCACAGGTGCGTCGGTTTCCGATGCTTCCTCAGACGCTTCAGCCTCATCCGTGGATGCTGCTTCCTCCGCTTCCTCTGCTGTTTCGGCGTGTTCGTCCGCTATCACCGCCGTAAACGCGCACATCAAAATGCCTATAAAGATACTGAGTGCGAAAATGATCGGTTTGATATATTTACTGTAATACATAATAATTTTCCTCTTCAGATTGATGTGAAGATTCAGAACCTTTTGATGTGAAGATTCAGAACCTTGAAAACTTCTATATTCATCCAAGTTGCTACCTAACACAATCTGGATGCTTAAACACAAGTTCCTCAAAACACGATGACCGGCTTACGCCAATCGAGTGCCACCTCCATAAAAAACATGACAACTATATTGATCATAGCAGATGCCGTGACATGCGGCATCCATAAAAAACGTAGGCAGTTCCATGGAAACATAGACTCAATGAAGTTTCAAAAAATAAATCGGTAATGTGGCGAGGTTAGGAAACCTCGCCAGCAGTGAGGCTGCCGAGCTCGTGCAGATAGGCAATTACCGAATTAAAAAATTAATCTTCATACAGTCTATGTTACAAAAGAGCCTCGAGCATAAATCCCAATTTTTTATAGTATACTATAAACATCTCCTTTAATCAAGTTTAAATCTTTAAAACGCGAAAAAAAGTCCTCATAACAAGGTGCCCCGACGCTTACAATAATTAGCAATTAGTGCTAAAAAATTTATGCTTGACAATAAATTTGTATTGGTATATACTTTTATACGTTAAACTTAATGTTATGCTTGCTTGGCATACAAAAAGTCCCGAAAAATTCATCCAGTACCTACCTTAATAACGAATTAATAACGAAAAAGATAACAAAAAAGGCTATCATGGCAAAGAAAAAGGGACGCCGCTCCGTAAATGTAGCGCGGAAGCGCGAAAAACGAAACCGAGAGCGGAAATTTAGACAAAAACAACTCGCTCTTGAAAAGCAACGTAGACTTCCCTACGAAAAGTCAGAGGAAGCACATTTACAAGCTTGTATCTCACAGAGTCGAAAACTGCTCAACGAACCTGAACTTGAAGGTATCCTTTTCGATTTTGAGCTGATGTATACACGCGTGACGGAAGTCCTCGATAATGAAGTCCTCGATAATTACGAAATACCCAAAACAGACATAGACACCTTTGAAGAAAACCCTACCGAATTAACGCTTGTAACGGATGAAGCAGCTGCGAGTGAAATGGCACTCAATCCTTTACCGGAAGCCGAACAGGCATGCGAACATTTTCGGGTAGAAGTGCTCCCTCATCTCGTTACACCCGACTTCATGCAACGATTAATACAAGCACTCACGGCGTGTGAAAAACGTCTCAAATTAATAGGGAACCGAGAACTCGCAGAGGTCGCTTTTGTTACCCGCTCGCTCTTTGAAGCCGCTCCATCGGAAATACTAACGTTCCATCCGCTGATCCAAACTATCGGTATTGAAACGCTACGGATCCTCGTGGAAGAACCGGAGATGATTGTTGACAGACATGAAGAGGTCAAAGAAATCCTTTCTAATGTTCTGGAATACGAAGACGCAGAAGCCTATGAATCTCAACCGATGTCTGTCTTTTCAGAGACCGAGCAAAATCGCGAACACCCTAAAGTAGAGAACGCCGAACTCGCCTTAACAAAACCCGCTGCGCCGAATTTTGACGCGATAAGTGCTAAAATAACCGATCCGGGAAATGTTGAGTCCTCTCTTGAGGGGACTTCCCCCCTGCTTTCAAAGCCAGCCAATCTCCCCGACCCACTTGCCACAGCAAGCATAGAACCGCCTGTGTCACCCGACGAACTTCCTGCTCGGGCACTTTATAAAAACTTCAACGGTTTGGGAATTAAAAAGAGTTTCGGGGCGCGGACAGACGATACATCTCTACAAGATGGACTCACCAATTACGCTTTGGTAAATGAAAACGAAGAACAGGTCGAATTTGTTGATGTGAAAAACGAACGCTACATCAAGGTCACTGAAGAACGGTTGCAGTTACACGCACGTTCAGACGCAGAACTCACGCTTGCAATGGCAGAGGTGGAAGCAGCGTGCAGCTCGGCAGTCCTATATCTCGCCAAAACAATCGAAGAAAGGGGGTAATGTTATGCCACGAAGTAAAAGCGGACAGGTCCGACGTCGGACACAAATCCGCCAACGCCAACAACGACGGCTGAAAAAAAAGAAAGTAGCATTGAAAGAAATTTTACAGAACAGCGGCAGTTAATAGACAGCATTTCGATAGCGGCGGGTCGCGGTGCCCGCCTACTTAATCTTTTCAAAGTGAACAAACGCTGATGACTGCAACCGGACGGAGTTCCCACGATTCTCTTCAACATATCCCATCCTGAGCAGTGTAACCACCTCATGAGAAGTCGGAATATTGAAAAGTTGACGCACGTGTTCACGGTCGGCGGGACGTTCCAGAGGCGCGCTGACAAACTGTACACCGATGTCTAAAGCCGTTGCAGCGAGCAGCACATTCTGAATCAACATCCCCATGCTCAACCACATCCACCGCGTCCCCCCGTCACCCGGTGGGTATCTCTTGCAATTCATCGTAACCAGCATGAGGAGCGGTGCCTCACGGACCTGTGCCGCGATCTCTTTCGCGGGTATCTTTCCTGCCCCCAGATGCCCCAAAAGTGTGAACGCCTTCGCGTTTTTCAACAGACCTTCCAATACCCCATCCGGGGCGTCCTGAAGTAATTTCGGTAGCGTAACGTGGTCGGTCAGCAGCACGCCATCACCGAACGCCTGCAAATCCGATGCTGTGAGACGCATCCACCGGCTATTGTCATCAAGAAATTTGGCATCTTTGAATTGTTCAACGATAGCGCGTTCCGTCACCTCGGCGAGTGCCCCCTTGCCCGCTGCCTCCTGAACGATCACAAGTTCCCACGGTTGAACATTGAAGGGTGAGGGTGTCCACCGTGCAGCCTCAATGAGTTTTTTAAGGTCTGTGGCATCAATGGCGCGGTCCTGAAACGTCCCGCGATGGCTGCGTCGCTGTGTTATTGCGTCAAAAACATTCATAGATTCTCATAGTCCCGATGGCGTTGTAGGATCTCTGCTGGGGATGCCGTCCCCGTCGTGCCGATTTTGGTGACGGTAATTGAAGCCACCAGATTACCAACATACGCGGCTTCAACATAAGCCTCCGCTTGTGAAGTGTGTGGGAAACCACAGAGCGTTGCGACAAGTCCCGCCGAGACGCTATCCCCTGCCCCAACAGGATCAATCTCATCGTTAATGGGGATACCGGGGATGTGTGTAAACTCACTGTCATTATAGACGAGAATACCGTTCTCCCCAAGGGTGATATAGACGGTTCTCTGGGTTTGTTCTGCGAGGGTAACGGCGCACTGCCTCGCCGCTTCGATGTCAACACCCTGTCCATCCCACTCCGGCTGCAGCGCACGTTTCGCCTCAAACCGGTTCGGTTTAATGATAACGTTTCGGTACTTACCAATCCGCGTGCGAGAATCGGCGAAAAAGACTTTATCAGGGAACGCCGCTCCCAACTCACATAATTCTTCTCTCACCCGATTGGTGACAACGCCTAAGTTCTCAATCGGCATCTGATCCCCGACAATGACGCCATCCACCAACGGGATACAATTTTGAAGTGCATCAATCACAGCAGTTTCCACTTCCGCCTCCATCCCGAATTGGTTCTCAATATCGAACCGCGGTCCCTCCGTCTCCACACCTTCATAGCCACGATGCATGGGTTTAAGATAGGTAGGCGTTACCCAATCGGGTGTCTGTATCATAAAATCCGTCAGGCATCCGTTTGTTTGTAGACATTGCAGGAGCGTCCCACCGAACCCGTCTTCACCGATAACTCCCAACGTATAGACGGTGCCAACCCCTAACGCTTTCAGGTTATTTGTGACGGTTCCCGCCGCGCCCGGACTATAGCGTTGCGCAACAACAGGATTCGTATGCCACGGTGTTTCCAAGGACAGCGTTGAACGGGTTTTGTCTATGGACCAATAGGCATCAAGATAAAAATCACCAACGACCAGAATCCGCTGGTCTTGAAATTGGCTGAGAATCGTTTCCAAGCGCGCTTCGCTAATCAAGGTGCTCCTCCAGTGTCTCAAATACACCGTAATGTGGATAACTATTATACCACATCCGTCCTTTTTGCGGAAACACCAAATCCTCTAATTTTTTCTTGACTATTTTCTTATACTTGTTATACTTTTTTCAAGATTGAACAATGAGGGGACAGCAGCATTCGGATGGATTGTAAGCCTATCATTATCTAACTGAAAACCCTCAAACAGAATATTAGACTATCCTGCGCTGGGTGCGTTGGTCTAAAAACATAGGAGGAGTTTATGAATCCGAAAATTTTTAGGTTAACAGTATGTGTATTACTCGGACTTTCAGTCGCTTATTTTTCTGCGGGGGAGAGAACGGAAGAGGTCGGAATAACTGGAGAGTCAATGCCTGCACTTAAAGTGGGTCTGATTCATCCGTTGCTAAATTACGCCACTTTTGGCGACGGTGCCAGACTCGCGGTAGCCGAAATTAACAAGGCAGGCGGGGTTCTTGGAAGGCAGGTAGAGCTTCTCTATAAAGTGGAATTAGGATCCATTGCTGATTCTGCAACAGAATTAGCTGAAATGGAAAATGTTGTCGCTATATTAGGTCCGATGTTTTCAAGTAGTGCCGTTAAAGTTGGACCGATCATCAATATCCCTGTCATCGTCGGGGCAACAGGTGCTGATGTGACGAACACTGGGAATGATCCCAGAGATTTTCTTTTTCTCGTGGCGAATTCAAATGCCTTGCAGGCAAAAGTCATGGCAGGTTTTGTAGTGAACGACCTCGGAAAGAAAACCGCAGCGATGCTCTGGCAGAACGGGGATGTCTACTCTAAAGGTTTCGTTAACGCATTTGATGCGAATTTCAAGGAACTTGGCGGTCGCATTGTTGCCAGTCAAACGTATGAACAAGGCGATACAACGTTTCATGCCCAACTTGCGATCATCAAAGAGTCAAGTCCTGATGTGCTGCTGCTCGCGAGTTTTCCGCCAGAGAACCCGCGCATCGTGAAACAGGCGCGGGAGATGCGCCTTAAGTCCATCTTTATCGGCAGCGATGGTTGGGATGATCCGTTGATGTTAGACGTTTTAGAGGATAACAGGCATCTCGAAAATTCTTACTATTGTAGTATCTCGGATGAACTTGCTGCAGATTTTACTGATGCTTATGAAACAATGTTTAAAGCGCAGCCTATCGGTATTGCGCCATTAGGTTACGATGCCATGAAGTTATTGGCAATAGCGATTGAAAACGCGCAATCCACAGACCCTGTTATGATTCGGGATGCAGTTGCGGCTATCACTGACTACCAAGGGGCGACAACTATTTCCAGCTTTGATGGGAATCGTCATCCTATCAAACCTGCTGCGGGTATCCGTGTGTTGAAAATTGTTGAGGGTCAACCGCAGCAATACACTGTTTTGAAAGCGAGATGAGTAAACCCTACCCAATTTGCAATATCGTCTCAGATGTGGTAGAATATACGGAACAGGACTTATACAAAATCACAGAATTACCGATATTTACCACGCCGTAGATGCGGTTTGGTGAAAGCCCCACCAAGGGAATTGCGTAAGTCCTAAGGAATTCAAAATTCATCACACTCACATTTGGAGAATATCTATGTATAAAATCGGTCTCATCCCTGGCGACGGAATCGGCCCCGAAGTGACGCGCGAAGCAATGAAAGTCTTCGGGGCAGCAGCCGAACACGCAGGAATTCAATACGAGACAGTCGAATACGATGTCGGTGGCGACCGGTATCTTGCAACCGGTGAAGTGTTACCGGATTCAGTTTTAGAGGAACTCCGGGGATTAGACGCTATCTATCTCGGCGCGATTGGACACCCCGATGTTAAACCCGGTATTTTAGAGAAAGGTATCCTGCTCAAGGTCCGGTTTGAACTCGATCTCTACATCAACCTCCGTCCCGTCAAACTCTACCCGGGTGTCCCGACCCCCGTGAAAGATAAGGGACCTGAAGAAATCGATTTCATCATTGTTCGCGAGAATACCGAAGGCTTATACGCCGGTATCGGGGGTTTTCTGAAACGTGGCACGCGTGATGAAGTGGCGATTCAGGAGATGATTAACACCTACAAAGGTGTGGAACGTTGCATGCGCTATGCGTTTGAACTCACCAAAAAGCGTAACAAGGAAAATACGTTGACGCTCTGCGACAAAGCAAACGTCCTCACTTACGCACACGATCTGTGGCGACGGGTGTTTGACGAGGTAGGCGAAGATTATCCCGATATTAAGAAGGAATACGCCTTTGTTGATGCCACAACAATGTGGATGGTGAAAAATCCAGAATGGTTCGACGTCGTTGTGACGTGCAACATGTTTGGAGATATTATCACCGATCTCGGCGCGATGATTCAGGGGGGCATGGGTGTCGCGGCATCCGGTAACCTGAACCCAGAAAGCGTCGCCATGTTTGAACCGATTCACGGCTCCGCGCCGCGTTATACCGGCAAGAACCAGATTAACCCCATCGCAGCGATAGGTGCCGCCGGAATGATGCTCGACCACCTTGGACATACAACCGAGGCGGCAAAAGTGGAGAACTCTATTAGTGATCTGCTGGCAAGTGGGAAAATCAAGGACCTCGGTGCTGGACGAATGGGCTACACGACTGAAGAGGTCGGCGACCTTGTTGCTGAAGGGTTGTAATCGTTCAGAGCAAGCGTGCTGTAAAATTAATTCGGTCTGAATAGCGGTTCCAACGGTTGAAGGTGTACATGTCGTAAGCACTCAGGGGCTTGTAGCCAGCGGCTTTGAGCAAGTTATTGACAGTGCTGACTTCAAAGATTCGCTGCTGGTGAACCTCTTCATAACGGCGAAACAACTCGCCTTCACGGATGAAAAAGGTGAGGACGGTTCGGCACATTTTGGAGTGGTGGAGGTAATTGTTCTTCCAAATATAGGTATAATCCTCATGGTTTGACGCGAACGTTCTGTTGTGAAAATGCTCAACGATGTTCCGTTCCGTCGTCACGTCAAAGATAAACAAGCCGTCGGGTTCGAGATGCTCGGCGACACATTCAAAGACGTTGATTAACTCGGTTTCATCGTAAGCATAGTTAATGCTATCGTAGGTGCAGAGGATTGCGTCAAACCGTTGGTTGAGTTGGAATTCGCGCATGTCACCGGAATGGAGTTCGATATTTACATCGTGCGCAGCGGCTTTTTCCTTCGCGATGTCCAGCATACCCACGGCTCGGTCCACGCCCGTCATTTCATAGCCTCTCAATGCGAGTTCTATCGTCAAAGCACACGTGCCGCACGCCACATCGAGAACCGTGCGCGGTTTGTAATCATATTTGTCGAAAAGCGACTGAATATAATGTGTCCAACGCGTGTAGTTGACGTTTGCCATCATCCTGTCGTAGGCGTAGGCGAATTTCTCATAAGGGGGAGTTAGGTGTGTCCGCATCGTTTAAGTGTCGCTTGCAAACCGATGCTGCAAGCTACTGGGTTCCTCCTTTAACCCCGACAGAGGCATCCATCATCCGCAGGAGTGTGTTAATCTCATCGGCATCCCAAGATTCATCAGCATTCGCTTCTATCGCATATCTACCAACGGCTCTGATTTTACGGAGACTGATTTTCCCAGTAAGGAAACTAAACGGGAGCTGCTGCCCGGCTGTTTTCACCCGATCAAACGTCGCCTCAACGTCATACCGATCTACCCCTTCAGGGGCTTGCCGAATCAGCGCATCCTTCACCATATCGGCACCGAAACCAAATAACTCTTTGATGATAAACCATTGCAAAACGGCAAGGCATACCGTGAGGATTAAGAGAACCGTCAATACCTTGACCCTGTGTCGTCTCCACGTTCCTTTTTCAGCTGCCATTTTTTAATTATTCCTTGCGGTTCGATCAGGCGAGTTAGAATATTCACGTTCCGTTCCGTAGATCCGCCTGCGTGTTTTTGCTTGGGGTGTTTTTGCTTGGGCGTTTCTGTAGATTTCTGCGTATTGTTGTAGGCTACTGTTTGACTTTATTATTTAACACTTATCCACTTATCTTAATATTTAAGACGTATATTGTCAACAGATTTTTCCGTAATACGGAGGCGGTTAGCACCTTCCCCTCGAAATAAATAGGTAAAAAAAATGAAGATAGGTATCGTCGGCAGACCCCAAGTCGGCAAAACGACAGTGTTTAACACATTAGCGCAGTCCACTGCAGAAATTGGGGGCTACACCAGCCGCGGGCAAATAAATCTGAGCACTGCCAACGTCCCAGACGAACGCTTGGAACAGATAGCAAAGATATCCGAATCTGGAAAAACAACACCTGCTACAATTGACTACGTAGACGTTGCGGGTGTAACGAAATCGGAGATGGAACACGCAGAGTTAGATTCTGGAATGCTCGCAGAACTCCGGACGGTCGATGCCCTTGCCCATGTCGTCAGGCTCTTTGAAGACGAAAGGGTTCCACACGTTGATGGAAGTGTTGACGCAGAACGGGATATTGAAAGCGTCGCCCTTGAGTTCGCGTTGGCAGATTTGCAGATCGTCGAAGGGAGACTGACTCGGCTCCGTAAGCAATTTCAAAATCAGAAACTCCCCGAACAACAAAGTGAAATTCGACTCTTAGAGACGTGCCAAAGAACCCTTGAGGTTGGAAAACCGCTCCGAACCCTCGACCTCTCTGCGAATGAAGAGAAGTTGATACGGGGTTACGGGTTTTTGACCCAGAAACCGTTGTTGTTAGTGTGTAACATCGGTGAAACCCAACTACAGGCAGCTGATGAAATTTTCCAACGCTTTACGAAATATAAGACGGCACCCGAAACGGAAGTCATTGTCCTCGCTGCGCAACTGGAAATGGAGTTGTCGCAACTCGATGAAACGGATACCGAAATTTTCATGGAGGAGCTGGGATTGCATGAATCGGCTTTAGAGCGGTTCATCCAGACTTCGTATCGACTCTTAGGGCTGCTCACGTTCTTTACAACCGGTCCCGTCGAGACCCGCGCATGGACGCTGCGTGAGGGACAGACGGCTGTAGATGCAGCGGGACGTGTTCACACGGATTTCGCAACAGGTTTCATCCGTTCTGAAACAATTAACTGGGCTGACTTAGTGGCGTGTGGCAGTTACCCACAGGCGCGAAGTAAAGGGTTGCTGCGCGCAGAGGGCAAGACCTACCAGGTCCAAGAGGGTGATGTTTTACTCATTCTGGCGAACCCGACCCACTAACACACTATCCCGCAAATCAGCGATTGCCTCCATCATCTGATTGCCCATCTGTTGATACATCTCGCGCTTCGTCTCAAATCCTTCGGCAGTCAGTTCAAGAGGGGCCCCGAAAACGACAGTGAGCTTCGACCGACGCAGTCGCTTACTGTTGCGGGGCAACATCCGTTCCGCGCCGCTATGGAAAACAGGGATCGTTGGGACACCTGCTCGGTGTGCAATAAAACAGGCACCGTCCCGCGCTTTACCCAACGTGCCATCGACACTCCGAGTGCCTTCGGGAAATATAAGCACGGCGTTCCCCCCTTTCAGGAGAGAGATTGTATTTCGTAACGCCCCTAAGTCAGGGGCACCTCTATTGACAGGATAGGCATTATAGGTTGAAATGAGCCTCCCTAACCCAGGAATTTCAAAGGCATTACTCCGCGCCATATAATGGATCTCACGACTGGCGGCGGACCCCACGATCACGGGATCCAGAAAACTCACGTGATTCGAGACAAGGAGCACTCCACCTTCCCTCGGAATATGATGAACGCCTCGCGCTTCAAGGCGGCCCATCGTTTTACAGAAAAGGTTTGTAACTCGATGTCCCCACCGATAGACTGCACGAGATGTCCAGAACTGATTATTGGTATACCACATAAAAAATATCGGGGTTCCAAACCCCGCCTACTCTTGCTGCTCGTTCGCACACACACGTGTAATAAGAAAATCAACCACTTCTTCAATCGTTTTATCAGTCGTATCAACGACAATCGCGTCAGGAGCCGTCCGCAAAGGACTGTGTTCTCGCGTTGTATCTTTTTCATCGCGCTCGCGAATCTCAGCTTCAACCGCTGCTAACGTCGCATCTTCGTTTTGCGCTTGGAGTTCGGCGAGTCTACGTTTTGCGCGCTCCGTCACAGAGGCATCAAGATAGAATTTAAAATCGGCGTTCGGGAAAACGATCGTCGTTAAGTCTCTCCCCTCAGCGATAATGCTCCCTTCAGCACCGATCCGCTGTTGGTGTTTCACAATTTCACGACGAATCTCTGGGATCTTCGCGACATCTGCGACCAATCTGTTGACGGCTGGTGTCCGGATCTGGGCAGAAACATCCTCCGTATTAAGCAGAATTGTCCTACCATTATCCGTGAATTCGATATGACACACTTCCACACAGTCAATCAATTTCGGGCTATCCGCTGCAAGTCCCTCCTGTAATGCCAACAGCGTCACCGCTCGGTACATCGCCCCGGAATCGAGATACAGGAGTCGGAGTTTTTCTGCGACGCGCCGAGCCACTGTGCTTTTCCCAGACCCGGCGGGTCCATCTATCGCAATCGTCACCTGAGATCCTGTTTTTTTCATACGCCTCCTAAGGCTTTTCTGCGCTTCTCGACGATAGCTTGCGCCTCCAGAAGTACACGTTCAATCTCAGCAAGGTCATCCGTCTGAAGCAGAGTTTTGAATTCAGTTAAGTTGTGAACCATGTCATCTATGAGGGATAAAAGGACATCTCTGTTTTGGGAGAAAATGCCGGTCCACAAATCGGGTGAACCCGCTGCAATACGTGTGGAATCCCGAAAGCCGGTCGCTGTAAAGTCCAATGCTTTCTGCCCCTCGGTTTCCACATTCGCAACGGTATTGGTGAGCAGACTCGCAATGAGATGCGGGAGATGGCTTGCGGCGCCGATGAGCAGATCGTGGGTTTCTGGAGAGAGGAGATGTGGCACTGCGCCGACAAATTCCCACAGATTTTTAACCCGTTGTAGGGAATCTTGATTCGTGCTTTCTGTAGGGGTCAAAATACACGTTGCGCTTTCAAAAAGCGTTGCGTGCGCTGCGTCTACGCCGGTTTCGTGTGAGCCTGCCATCGGATGCGCGCCGACAAAAGCGAAGGTATCCGAACCCTGTTTTTGTAACTGCGCCTCAATCGTTCGCACCAACACCGATTTCGTACTACCGACATCCGTCAACACCACAGATTGTTGGCTATCAACAACCTCAACGATACGTTGGACCAACACTGGCACCAGTTCAACAGGGGTGCACAGGACGACAAGGTCGCTTTCGTGGAGTCCTTCTTCGACTTCTGTTGTAACTACATCAACGGCATCGTATTGAAGTGCCTTTTCGAGTCTACCGATGTTCCGCCCCAACCCGACGCGTTGCCCTTGAAATCCATTCTTTTTCAGAGCGAGTCCAAGCGATCCCCCGATTAAACCGACACCCCATATTGTAATTCGACGAAGTTGTTGTATGTGTCCCATAATTCAGTCTTGGAAACCTTCAATCTGCGAATATATCGCGGTATACCGAATAGGTAGAAATCTTATTATATTCTATGGGAATCCACGCCGCTTTGTCAAGCGAAAATTGGTGGACGTGCGCCGTCACCAAATAAATCGGTACATCGGCTTTTCGAGGAAGATGCCGAGAAGTCCCCAGACACTTCCGACCAAGAATTCCCCCAAAATCAATCCCAGAAAGAAGGGAGCAACCCGCCGAAACGTCCGCACGCCGCCGAAACGCAGAATCGCTAACTTGATGAAATAACTGATGAACACCGAAAACCAGAAAAAGTTCACTGCCCACGTCCCAGAGATGGCGTATCCAATCGGATACAGGGGCCACCAGAAAAAACGGAGCCGAACCAAGGTCAGACCGAATGCGAACAGAAGTCCGCAGACCATCGCAACCAACGCTGGAATGTCCACAGGCATCGGGTTCGTGAGCCAACTCTGTGTGCGGTTAAACACGGAGCCAGACCACACCTCAATCGCTCCACTCTCATAACCGAGATGCAGCGCCCCCCAAAACGCCGCAAAAGGACTTAGGACCATCGCGAGGAGCATCGCGACGGCAATCCGCCGTGAAGAACTGCGTGAGCGTTCCGCCAATTTCAAGCCTTCTAACTGGTGCGGCATTGTATTGCCGCGATACGCACGGTTGAAGCAGAATATCAATGAAAAGAGTGCCAAATTTTGTCCACCGAGTCGTCGCATTCCGAATATCTTGGGGAGTAAGACATCGGGTCCCATAGAGCGTAAGTCATGAATCGGTGGACCGAGTTCAGCACGAACCCGCGTAATCACCGTCACCGTCGTCAGATGGATAGCAAAAACGAGGATCGCGACCCAGAACGACATCCCCGCCACCCACCAAAAACCGGCGAGGAGCAGAAAGCCACAGATTAACCCTAACACCGCAACGCGATAGGACATCGGCTCGTTGGATTCCGTTCTTCTGCTGCCGTGCCACGCCTGCCTCAGGACATTCCGTAAATGGCCCCGGGCACTCCATAGTGCCATACACAGGACCCCGACGCAAACCCCAAACGATTGGTCGAAGATGAACGGGAACCCCGGAATCCGTTGCAAGCCAGCGATACTGCCAAAGATCATCTCAAACTTCCAGAAGATATAGAAAAACCAGAACGTAAACGAAAGATCGAGCGGAATAAAATACGCCATCCCGATAACGAACGGAAAGAAAACAATGGGTGTCCAACCGATCGCATTCCACGGTTTCGTCGTAAACAGTGGACGCAGATCGTAGAACTCGCCGCCGAGCCCTGGAAAGTTTGGAAACAGGAAATGCAGCCCGTTAACGACATCTATCCCACCTGCGAGGACGATGCCAATCCACAACGGTTTTGAGCGGAAAAAACGCGCCGTTGTCATCTGATACGGCAACTCAATGATCGGGTAGCTGAGCCGTTCTATTTCAATCCACTGTCTGCGTAGCATCACGTTAATGCAAAACGTCGTGAACAGCAGGACGATGATAAACCCACCCCACGCAAGCGTAGGTTTCCACCACATCTCAAGGTGGGGACGCAGATAGAGGCTGGATTCTCCGGTAAAATAGACAGTCAACCGGTTCTTGTCCGTCACTGCGAGCCAATCTGGGAGATAACGGTGGAAGAGCGTGCTCCACTCATTCTCATCCGTCGCCAACCAGCCGACTGTGGCAATATTGGTAATGATTACCTCAAACAGGTCATGTCCACAGATAGCCGAGGCTACGGATAGCATTGCGTAGAGCGTCAGCAATTCGCCTTGGGTGAGTGCCGCGCGCGGCGCGAACCGGTGAAGGAGTGTATTGAAAGCAATCAGGAGGACGAGTGCGAAGATGGTATTGAAAAAGAGGGACATCGTCGTTGGGAATCCTTGATCCCAACGCAGCGATGCGAAGACCCAATAGTTATTGAAGGGAATCAGCGCGAGTCCAAGCCAAATAATCCGCCACCGGATCTTCTGACGAGAAGACGTAGAGAGGGCAGGCGAGTGTTGCAGCATAGAGAGCCCCAGTCGAGGTGCATGTCGTTTACCCGTAGAACCACAACGCCATTATACCGCACAATTGAACTGCGCTCAAGATTTTTGTTTGCAAAATTAAAGGCTAATCTGTTAAAATAGGCGTATAAAAATTATCTCAAGCGTAACCTTCTCCTTCCAAAGACATAAAATGAATACCATAACAGAAGCACACTATAATCGCGGCATTGCTTATTTGGAAACGAAACAATACAACAGAGCCGTCACTGAGTTTGAAGCAGCCATAAAGTCGGATGCGAATTTCATCGGTGCTCACTGCGCGCTCTGCCGAGCGTATCTTGAACAGGACGAATTAGAGAAAGCCAGCACCTCGGTCAGAGCGGCGTTAAAACTGGATGCCACTCACCAACCCGCGCTGCTGCTGTGCGACACCCTCACGCAGGCATATTACAATAAAGGCAAAGATCATCTCAATGCTGAGCGTTATACAGAAGCGGTTTCAACGTTCCAGAAAGCCCTGACGCTTAATGCCGATTTAGGACGGAGTTCACAGGTTTCTGACATAGAAAATAAGCATATCTATGCCCATCTCGGTGTGGCTTACATTAGACTCGAGGCGTATCAGGAGGCAATTGATGCGTTACAAAATGCGATAGCCTTAGATGCCGATCTTGTCGATGCCCATTACTACCTTGGCTACGCTTATGTCGAACAGGGATCCCACGATCAAGCAATCCCGCATCTTGAACGTGCCATAGCAATTGCTCCGAACCTCAAACGTGCACATTACAACCTCGCCCGCGCCTATCGGGAATCAGGCAATTTGGAAGCGGCGACACATGCCGTTACAGAGACCTTAAGGCTCGACTCCAACTATCAACGCGCACATGAACTCGCAAACTCAATAAAACAGGCACACTACAACAGGGGTATCACTTACCTTAACGATGAACGTTATAGTGAAGCCGTTACTGCTTTCCAGAACGCTATAACCCTCGATCCTGATTTCACCACCGCCCACTACAATCTGGGGTTAACCTATCTCAAGATGGAAACCTACTCCCGCGCTGTAGATGCACTTCAGAAGACCATCACCCTCGATCGCACCTACAAGGCTGCGCACCACTCGCTTGCCCTCGCCTACTTGGGACAGCAAGAACTCGGAAAGGCAAGAGAGGCCGCAAGAGAGGTGTTGAAACTGGATGCGAACTATCAACCCGCACGTTCTCTTCTGGAAGCCATTGACCCGGGTTTCACACCCCCTGAGACACAGACGCCTCCGCCTTTAGAAACGGAGGCGCCAGCAAATCAACAGATAACTCCGAAACCGAGACAGGAAACGCATTATGAACTCGGTATCGCTTACAAGAACTCGAAAATGTATACAGAGGCAATCGCGGAGTTCCAAAAGGCAATAGACCTGGACGCTAATTTTGTGGCAGCATACGTGAGTTTAGGTGCAGTCTATCTTGAGATGGGACAACCCGATGACGCGGAAACAGCAGCGAGCGCGGCGTTAAGGATTGACACGAACTCCGAACCTGCTCGCCAACTTTTGGATGCCATCAGACAGGCACGTTCTCCCGCTACGCGTCCCACCGAGTCAACGGAGCCAGTAAGTCCGCCCTCAGTAGACGCATCCGATGTAAGCAAAGACTTAGAACGTGGGCTTGTTTTTCTCAACAATGGACAGTATCCTCAAGCTGCGGCTGCGTTTAAAAGGGTAATAAAGGCTGACCCAAGCTCGATAGAGGCACACTACGGGTTAGGGCAGGCTTACCTTGAAATAGGTGCCTTTGACGATGCCAAATCTGCTACGGAAGAAGCGTTAAAGCGCAATCCATCTCATCAGTCAGCACGCGAACTCCTGCAAGTGATACAGTTCGCCAGAAATAGGAAGAAAAATCAGAGAATTCGGAAGAAAATCCTACGGTATGGTGCTATTTTAGGGGTTCTGGCGGTGTGCATCTCTGGAGCTATCAGATTAGGTTTCATTCCGTCATTTATATCGCAGCCGATACCGCCCAACCTTTCAATAACAGCCTCTTTAGAAGGAACTTCAAGAAACGGTTTCCTTGATGCTGGCGAGACAGGTCGTCTTAGGTTAGTCATCAATAATAAGGGAGGTACAGCCCGTAACGTTGAGCTCAGGTTTGAGCCACCATCTATAGCTGGGCTGCGCTTTAGAAAACCTACAATCATTTCCAAATTGATCAAAAATAGCATGGAGACGATTCAGATCCCTATCACAGCCGATAAAAAGATACAAGGACGCGACCAAGCCTTGGAAATCCAATTGTTTGGAGAGGACAAAACACTCCTTGCGACTAAAAATTTCTCTTTCAAGATTATACCACTAACACCAAAACCAGTACCGCCACCAAGGAGATGATAATGAACACTCGAATTTGGGGTATTATTGGTGGAGTTGCGTTGGTACTTGCTCTCCTGTCCCCTCTTGTATTAGGGAGCGCCCAAAAGGTAGAAAGGCTTTTTGAAACCGCCGAAGCGTTATATGAACGCTCGGACTATAAAGGGGCAATTGAAAAATATAAAGCAGCGTTAAAGGAATCAAAAAAACTGGGGACCAAAACCGAGCGGATTGATCAAGACTTCACCACCCTTGCCAACCTTAAAATTGCGCGATGTTACTACGAACTTGGTGAGAGTAGCAAAGATGATAGGCATTACCAAAACGCGCTCACACACATTAAGAAGGTCGTGTTTGATGCCGAGGTCGCCATACACCAAGAAGAACTTACCTATCTTTGGGCAGAAATTCTCTATAAAATTGGAGACTTTGATCAAGCAAAATCCAAATTCCTACTGCTAATAGAAAAGTTTCCAAAGAGTCGCTGGGTGGAGAAAGTACTTTACGCAATTGGGGATATTAATGCTAAACAGGAACACTCCAATGAGGCAATGAACGCCTTCCAAAAACTAATTTCTGAATTTCCCCATTCTGATCTTAAAGCGGAGGCGGAACAGCGTGTTGTGGAATTGCAATATTTGGTTGATAATGGTCCGGTTCTTCCAGAACCTCCAATTCCGAATCCCGAACCCAACGCCGAAACGATGTACAATTCCGCATCCGACCTAAAACAGCAAGGGAGCGTCCATGCTGCTTATCAACTCTACACAGACCTTATCACACAGTATCCTGACAGTAAATATGTCCGTGATGCCTACGTTGCAAAAGCAGAAATCCATCTTGAGGCAGAGGATTATGTAAATGCCCGCTTAAACTATGAGGAAGCCATATACAATACAGATGATCAAGAACAAAAAATAGAACTTTACAAAAAATATCAACTCACCTATCTCGTCCCAGTCTATGTAGATCAAGCAAAACAATACAACTCCAGTGATGAACTCTTTGTAAAGGCGAGACTTCTTCGGAAGGAAGAACAGTGCTTGGCAGCCGCTGAAATCTATGAACAACTTGCCAACAGCAATCTCCCCACCGAAGATATGGTTTATGCACTCTACTGGACAGGCCGCTGCTACCGCAAAGTGGCTCCCTCCAACCCAAATCTGTTCAACAAATCAGTTAATGCTTTCAAACAACTTATTGGAAATTACAGCAACGGATCACACACAATTGAAGCCTACTACTACTTGACTTTGGTGTATACGGAATGGGCAAAAACGCCTGGGAACAGATCCAAATGGCAGTTAGCAATTAACACAGTTGAGGACGTTGAAACAGAATATATCAACAGTGATAATGTTAAGAATCGTGGATGGCTTAGTCGTATGCAGGAACTTAAAGAGAAAGCGATCCAAAAGTTAGAACCACTTCCACCACCTCCACCACCTCCACCCGATCCCGTTCCAGACCCTAGACCGCTGGTCGACCAAGGTTCTATCCATCTTGGAAGAGGTGAACTTGAAAAAGCATTGAAAAAAGTAAGACAGGCTTTAGATATTGACGCAGATTACCAAGGTGCCCATCAACTTTCGTCAGCAATCAAAGAAACTTACTACGGTCGTGGTTGGACATTCTTTGACGAAGAACAGTACGGAAAAGCGATTACTGCGTTTAAGAATGCAATTAATATTGATCTAAAGTTTAAAGAAGCACACTGCCACTTGGGAGTAATTTATATTGAGCAGGAAAGGTATACCGAAGCAGTAAAAGCACTTGAAAAAGCGGTAGAAATTGACCCAGGATTTAAGGAAGCACATTTCAATCTTGCTCTTGCCTATTTGAAACTTGGCGAATTTGAATTTGCAAGAAATGCCGTCACTGCAGCTTTAGAAATTGATCCAAATTATGAACCCGCACGTATGCTTATAGAGTTCATAGCCGATTAACTCCAATCAAGGATCAGGAGTATCCATATCCGCAGACTCGCCGCTTCCTTGATTCAGTATCTCAGGTTGTGTTATAATCCTTATACTCGAAAATATCTGTTCGCCTTCCTTTTTTATACGGAGACTCCATGCTTGATGTCATTTTTTTTCGCACCTTTCGAGGAAATGAACCTGTGCGAGCATGGCTCAGCAACTTTGATGAGGAAGATGGAAACATAATTGATATTAATATAAGAACAGCAGCAGAACATTGGCCCCTGGTCCTTCGCACGAGCCTTGTTAAGAAGATGCCCGGAGAAGAACAACTCTGGGAAATTCGGAGTCGTATTAGTGAAGGAAAACGTACTGCACGGATTTTGTTCACTGTCGAAGGACGGAGAATGATTCTCCTACACGGCTTTATCAAAAAGTCGAGAAGGACCCCGCGAAAGGATTTACGTTTGGCTCGAAAACGAAGAGACCTATCAAGAAGTGGGAGTGTGTCATAATGAATAAGTATCATGGCAGCAAGTTTGAGGAATACCTCAAAGAGAAAGGGACATTTGAGGAAATTTCAGTGCTCGCGCAAAAGCGTTGGGAGGAATTACAAACTGAGGAGCCAGAGGATATCTCTGAGATTCCTGAGGATTTGCGGAGACGCGTCAACAGATTTTTCCAATGGCTCCGTCATGCCATCAATAATCTCGTTTCATAACTCAACGCGAGTTCCTGTTCTATGCACCAATCATCGTAAAAGGAGTGAGTTATATGAAAAAAGTCTATCTATCAGTCGTCGCATACCTATTAATCACGAATTTATTCCTATCCGATACTTTCGCACAAAATTCCACGCAATGGGAATTACCATTAGGTGCGAAAGCCCACTTTGGCAAAGGTTGGGTTCGTGATATAGAGTTTTCTCCTTTCAGCGATCAGTTAGCTGTCGCAACTACCATCGGTGTTTGGATCTATGATGCTCGTACAGGGAAAGAACGAGGACCACTCTCCGGGATTATGGGCGGTGCTAATGCGGTTTCCTATTCCCCAAACGGACTCATCGTTGCAGCAGCACATTCAGATTGGACAGTTAGACTGTGGGATGTCAGTACCGGTACGCTAACATCGTCATCTACTCTTAGAGGGCACACAGCAGAAATCCACGCTGTTGAATACTCCCCAGACGGCAAAAGGATCGCCACTGGAAGCGCAGACAAAACGATTCGGATCTGGGATCCGCATGCTGCCACCGATAGCGAAAGACTCATCGCAATCCTACCATATCGGGATTCTGTTCGGACCATCGCGTTTTCCCCAGACAACAGAATGCTGGCTGGTGGAAGTGACGATGGCACCATTCAAGTCTGGAACGCTGACACGGGGGATCGTATCTATGAGTTTGATGACCACACCGACTCCGTTCAGGCAGTGCATTTCTCACGTAATAGAACTGAACTCGTAAGTGCCAGCTTAGATAGAACGGCGATCTTATGGAGCCTCGTCGGCGAAGGTGGAAAACTCCACCCACCAATACAACATCAGGTACCCGTATACGCTGCAAAATTCTCTCCAGACGGAAACTCTTTTGCCACTGGTGGCGCGGACAAATTGATTCGGTTATGGGACACAAGCACTGCAGAGCATAATTTTAACTTTACAGGACATAAAGACTCTGTGCCGGATTTTGATTTTTCACCGGATGACAGTACGCTTGCTAGTGGAAGCCCAGACGGTACAATACGCTTATGGGATAGAATCGGCAAACGGGTAAACATTGAAATACCAGGGCATACTGGTGGCATTAAAGCCTTGGCATACACGGAAGATAATCGTATCCGAGCATGCGGCACTGGATTAGATGGAAAACTTCGGTTGTGGGATGCAGGTACAAGCAGCGAACTGTCCATACTTCAGGAACACACTGGATTAATACAGGCTGTTACATTCTCGAAGGATGGCAAAACCGTTGCTAGCGGTGGAAGCAAAAACGGCACAATTTTCCTATCAGATGTCCTCAAAGTACTTGAAAATAGTGAGGATTTTAGTAATGATAGCCTTATAACAACACTGACAGGAAATACACACGGCATCACAGCACTTGCCTTTTCACGAGCAGATACAACCTTTGCCAGTGGTGGAGCAGATGGTAGAATCCATTTATTGGATGTTGCTACCGGGCGTGAGTTGAAAATACTCAGAGGAGCTCAGAGCACAATTACCGCTTTGACATTCGTTGTTGATGGTACTCACCTTTTCAGTGGTGAAGAAAACGGAACTATCCGGCAATGGAATGCCCTTACCGGCGAAGAGGTGGGAACAGTTTATAGGACTCCGTTAGGTGCCGTTACCGCTCTATCATACTCATTACCTAACGAGCATCTTGCCATTGGAGACGCAACCGGTACAATTCAGTTCTTCGATCTCGTCAAGAAACTTAAAAAGGAAAAAGAATTCCATATGCCCCACTCGGGCATAACTACCCTCGTTTTTTCAGAGGATGGTAGTACCCTTGTCAGCGGTAGTGAAAACGGCACTATTATTCTTTGGGATATGAATGAAATTCTCCTAAGCATAGGAATCCAGAAGGACACTTCAGGAAAGAATAGCGTAGTCAAGCAAACTATCATCCCACAAGAACATGAAACAGTCGAACAAACCGCCCAAGAAATTGCCCAAAAAGCGTTAGCATCTACAGTATATCTTGGGGAGTTTGACACTAATGGCAAACAACTAAGATATGGTAGTGGCTTTTTCGTTGGCACTGGCAAAATCGCTACCAACTATCATGTTATCAAAGGGGCCACATCAATATATGCGAAACTGGTTGGTGGGGAAAAATGGTACGTTATTGAAAGTATCGCGGCAACAGATGAAAAGCACGATTTAGCTTTACTAAAGGTCGCAGATATTAACTCACCATCCCTTCCTCTCGCTAACAGCGATAACGTTGAAATTGGCGAAACAGTCTACGCTATTGGGAATCCACGAGGTTTCTTAGAAGGCACAGTATCAGATGGTATTATCAGTGGAATCCGAGGGGCAGGAAACAATAAATTACTTCAAATGACTGCTCCAATTTCACCGGGAAGTAGCGGAGGTCCCGTCCTAAACACGAAGGCAGAAGTTATAGGTATTGCTGCCGGAGACTACTCACTACAAGATCCTACACTAAAAATTAATCGTTCACAGAATCTCAATGTTGCCATTCCATCAAATTATCTCAACGCATTGCTTCGCGAGGTAGAATAACGCCCACTACGCGAAACAGCGGTATCGCACGAATAGTCCTCTATCCGCGCGATGCCGCTGTTTTGGTAATGCCTCTCTATCCGTATAGATTCCTACCTACTCCTCTTTAATCACGAAGAATTTTTCCTCTTTAATCCGTTCTTCAGGGAAACGCGCACGCGCCCAGATCGCTTTCGCATTCTCGATCATCTGTGGGTGTCCACACGCATAAACGACCGCATTCGTGTGATCGTAACCGAGTTGATCCCCGTATTTCCGAATCACATCTTCGGCACGTCCGCTCTCACCTTGCCATTCCGGGTCCTCCCACGGACGACTCACCGTCTGGACAAACGTGAACCACTCTTCTTGCGCGGCGAGTTCGTTGAGTTCATCCGCGTAATATCCAAGTTCCCATGAAAGGCTCGCACCGACGATCGCCAATATCTGATGTGGACTCGCTTTGCCCTGTTCCTGCTCAATCTTTTGCGTCCGCGCGATACTAATATATGGGGCAGCACCCGTGACAGTTCCCGCCATCACGTGGCGTGTCATCCCGCTCTCCGTATCCAAGACGAACCTGCCAACGAGACGGTCCCGAATAAACACGCTGTCCCCCAATTTCAGTTCCCAAAACAGGGGAGTCGTCGCACCCTCCGGCACCAATTCCACGAAAACCTCCATAAACGGCTCGTGCGGTGAGGAGACGATCGAATACGGACGTTGGACGATCTTTTCGTCAACTTGAAAACCGATCGTAGCGTATTGCCCGGGTATGAACGGCAACTGTTTATCAACACGGAATTTGAACGCGGCTAAATCTTCAGAAAAGTCTTCACGTTCAATCAATTCACCCTTTAAATATTGCGCTCTGGAGCGTCTTCTTCTTCCCATAATATTTCCCTTCAAATTTTCTATGATAGGTTTCGACTTGCAAATTACGTCAAAAAGAAAATAATAGATTTTTGATGACCTTTTCAACACATTTTACTGAAAAAGAAAATTGAAATCAAGCCTTTTTTCCACGAGTGGCTATCAACTATCGGCAGCCGATAGCCATCTACGATAAAGCAAACAAAGGCGTTTTGCTTTCTTACATCTTCGCCAATTTCTTCTCAAGCCATTGGGTCATCGGTGCCTGCCCGGGATCGCAGACCTCAATGAAATGTCCGGGTAAGGGTTGCCCGATCAACGCCTCAATATCCCGTCTCCGTTCGGCAACAATCGCTGGATGGTCACTTGCGACGTTGACTTTCTCCTCCGGATCATTCCGCACATCAAAGAGTTCATCGCCGTTCTCATCGGTATAACCGACTGAAGTGCAGAAGTTCCAGTGGTTATCGCGCACGCTGACGCGTCCGCGCGCATTGCCCGTGATGAATCCTGCCCAACCGGTGATAATCCGTTCACGGAGGAACGCCTTTTCCTGCGTAACGAGCTGCCACATATCCTCACCATCCGTCCAACCGCACGGAATGTCAAGCAGATTTAAAAGCGTCGGCATCAAATCGTGGTTCTGCACGAACGCGAAAATATCCTTGTCATGCGGTCCCTCTGGGTGCCGAATCATCAAATTTAACTGCGTATTGAAGGGGTGTAACTTGTTCGGTCCCTTTCCGAAACTCCCGTGATCTCGGAGCTGCGTGCCGTGGTCGGACATGAGCACAATCAGCGTCTCGTCTCGGATGCCCAACTGCTCTATCTTGTCAAGCAGCACGCCGACCCATTTATCGACAAACGTCACTTCGCCAAGGTAAAGTGCCTCAATTCGGCGGCGTTCAGCTTCCGTAGGTCCATCGCCTTCGTTCGCACTGCCGGGTATGATGAAATCCTTACCCGAATAGTCGGAAAAATAGAGGTCTGCGTAGGACTTCGGTGGATCCCAAGGTTCATGCGGGTCGAAACTATCCACCCATAAGAAGAACGGACCGACGGTATGATTGTCCTGAAGCCAGTCGGCTGCGGCACCGAAGACGCGCGCGCAACTATAGTCATCTTCGGATTGCCGATGCCGTTGCGACAAGAGGTAATTGACGAGTCCAGCGTGTCGTTGCCAATTGAGGGGTTCACGGACGTGTTTTCGGAGTTGCGCCTCAATCAACTTCGGATCACCGCTGTGCCAGTTATCCGATTCCTGTCCACGGATGAAGTCGAAATGCGCGAACCCACGCGAGAAATTCATTGTCGGCTTGAACATGTGATACGTATCCGCGATCAACGCTGTGAGATAACCGCGTTCAAGTAAGACTTCAGCGATCGTATCCTGTTCGGGTGGAATCTTATGCCACCCCGGGGCATGGTGCCAATGCCCACGCCGGTCAAAGTTATACCGCCACGGAAAACTCCGCATCCCCGTAAAGTTGCCGCGACGGATCTGAAGTGTGGGTTGTCCTTCACCAAACGCCCGTGTGAAACGGACGCTCTCCGATGCTAAGGCATCGAGGTTCGGGGTTTGCACGTGGCTATATTTCTTACCTTCACCGATAATGTCCGCACGAAACGTGTCCAAACAGATACACACAATGTTCATAGTCTTATGCCCCTTTCATCTCCTCAAGGATCATTTCGGTGGCTTCCACCGGATTCTCCGCCTCAATAATAGGTCGTCCGACGACAATATAATCCGCGCCGCGTTGAATCGCCGCCGCTGGCGTGGTAATGCGACGCTGATCACCACTCTTCGACCACTTCGGACGGATACCCGGCGTGACGATTACAAAATCGTCGCCACACGCTTTCCGTATCGACTCGATTTCTAACGGTGACGCCACGACACCACGCAATCCTGCTTCCTGCGCTAACTGTGCGAGATAGACGACCTGTTTCGTCAGTCCCCGTTCTGAGCCGAAACTTCGCTGAAAGCCTGTTTCGTCAATACTCGTCAGAACCGTTACACCGAGCAGAATTGGCATTGGGATCCCGTTCTCAGCAGTGGCATCCTCCGCGCTTTTCCGTGCTGCCTGCATCATTTCAAACCCACCGGAGGCGTGCATATTAATCATGTGCGCACCGTGCTTTGTCATCATACCGACATCGCGTGCCACTGTGTTCGGAATGTCGTGGAACTTCAGGTCAACAAAGACTTTATGCCCGTTTTGTTCAAACCGTGGAAAAGCTTCTATTCCGAGCGCGCTAAACGCCTGAAAGCCCATCTTAAACCAACCAACTGTATCTCTCAGCCTGCTGAATAACCAACCAATCTTCTCATCATCGTCCGTATCCAATGCAACGATCAATCTGTTTTTCAATTTTTTAATCTCCTATGTAAGGGTGACGCGCGCTGTGTTACGCATTAATTCCTTGTATTCCTTCTCTTACAATGTTATCTCAACCGGCACCGCATACTTCATCAACGATTCGCAACGTTTCCCGGTGCGCGTCCTCAATTTGTGTCCGACAGGTATGGATATGCGACTCAATATCATTCAGTTGTGTTTCAAAACTGTCAATCATCCGATGTACCTCGGCAGGCGATGTGCCACCGAGACTCTGGTTATTCTGAATCGCTAACTCCGCATCCAAAATCTGTTTGAGCTGCGAAATCGGTAGGTTAATATTTTTTTCTTTTAAGAGTTTCTGGGTTAGCTCCCAATCGGCAAACGTTTTTTCTTGGTGTGCCAATTCTCCAACAAGCCATCCGACAATCTCATGGCACTCCCGGAAACTGATCTGATGCGCCTTGACGAGATAATTTGCTAACTCCGTGGCTGTCGCAAAGTTCGCATTCGCCAACTCAGCCATCCGTTCCGTTTTGAAATCCGTGGTTCTGAGAAGTTCGGGTAACAGACCGAGGCACGCCTTCACGACATCAAACGTCTCCCACAGTGGCGGTTTATCCTCCTGAAAATCGCGATTATAGCCCATCGGTAACCCCTTGAGATTCGTCAATAGGTCAAGCAATGCGCCATAGACGCGTCCTGTACGTCCCCGCGTGAGCTCCGCAATGTCGGGATTCTTCTTCTGGGGCATGATGGAACTCCCGAAACTATAGGCATCATCAAGCACCGCCATCCCAAACTCATAAGTCGTCCAATAGACAATTTCTTCACTAATCCGTGAGAGGTTCGCCATCACAAGCGATAACGCAAAAAGCACCTCTGCGATAAAATCTCGGCTGCTGATGACATCCAAGGCATGTTCGTGTGGCGCGTCGAAACCGAGCAGTTTCGTGGTCAGGTGTCGATCAATCGGGAATGTCGTACCGGCTAATGCACACGCACCGAGAGGGTTCGTATTGGCAAGTGCATAAGCAGATTGTAGCCGTTTCTGATCCCGTAGGAACATACTCACATAAGCCGTCGCCCAGAAACCGAGACTGATCGGTTGTGCGTGTTGGGTATGCGTGTAGCCGGGCATGACGGTCCCTACATGTGCTTTCGCAATATGTAGGAAGGCTTCGCAGAGTTCGGAGAGACCACGCTGGACGTTGAGAACCTCATCGCGAATGTAGAGGTGTGCGTCCACAAGGACCTGATCGTTGCGAGAACGAGCCGTGTGGAGTTTACCTCCGAACTCACGTCCGGCGTTCTCAATCAGATACGACTCGACGTTCATGTGCACGTCCTCTTTATTCGGATCAAGCGTAAAATCGCTGTTCTGAAAATCCGTCTCCGCTTTCTGGAGCCAGCGCAAAATTTCGCGTAGATCGGCATCGGAGATAATCCCCTGGCGAGCGAGCATAATTGCATGCGCTTGACTCCCCCAGATATCGTATCCGATGAGGCGGGTGTCTGCTTCAATGGAGTGCGTGAAGGCTATTGTCTCTGTGGTGAGGCTCGTACTGAAACGTCCACTCCAGAGGGTCTTTTTCGATTTTCCCATAGTCTGTTAGACTCTTTGGTGATTAATACCACAGTCCCTTGTTGTAGGAATCAATTATAGATGGGTCCAAGGATTGATAAGTTCTACGTCAATCCCTTCAAAATCTGCAACGTTTCGAGTCGCGACAGCAGCTCCATGAGAACGTGCAATTGCAGCAATCTGACAATCGGCTTGGCTTATCGGTCTACCAGCTGCGTATCGTTGAGCAAAGATTTCGGCGTAAATGTTCGCTGCATTACTATCAAATACTAAAACACGTCCGATGAATAAGGACGTAAAAATATTATCTGCGAATTCTAAGAGATTATTTTTTCGTCTTCCATCGGGCAAGAGTGCAATACCAGTCAGAATTTCTGCTTCAGTAACAGTAGTTACAAATAGATCGTCTGTAGATTGTGCATCAAACCAATCCAAAACCATTTGGTTAGGATTGTCCTTCATGAATTCCGAGATAACATTAGTGTCGAAAACAATCATAGTCAATATTTAGTCAAAGCGAGGAGGGTCTCGCATCGGTTCCCGTGGAGGTATCTCAAGTTCCACGCCGTCGAAATGTTTAAAAAGCGCGTGGATTATTGTTCCAAGACCCCGAGATGGAATATCCTGATCAGAGAAGTTGGTGTGCGCGTCCTTATTTTGAAGATAAGAGAGATAGTCAAGAGCTGCTCTGAGGTCTTCAGTAGAGAGCTGTCTAATTAACGTAACCGCTTGCTGTTGTAAGTCCACTTTTTCCATCATGAACCTCCTTAATTTTTCGTAGATAGTGACACAATTCATCTGTTACACAATCTGTGGCGGGCGGCGTATTGATGTCGGTTGGATAATTTTGCGTTGATCCGGGGTCAAACGTGCCAACAATTCCTTTGAATGTGGATAGTCAAAACGCTCACGGACATATCTCGGAGAATAGCGATAGACGATCGATCGGCGATACCCTTCACTCGTCCGTTCTGCTGACCCGTGTGTAATCGCATCTGTGAACATGACGACATCGCCTGCCTTGAGATAAATCTCCTGTGTCCCAAAGGCTGTCCCTGCGGGTTTACTACTCACACCGTCATAGACCAGACCTTTCCCATCGTGCTTCAAACGCGGATGAATCTCTGTGCATTTATGGCTTCCGGGCACTAATACGGGTGCGCCGTCCCCCGGTCCAATATCGTTGAGTGCCATCAGGACGTTAATCTGTCCGACCATCCATTCGCCGGTATTCTCCTGTCGGAACGTCAGGTAACTCAGCGGGACATGTCCACCACAGTGGATATGAATGAAACCGCCGGGTCCACGGACGTTGAGGAAATTCTCGTGGATAGAAAGTCCGTTGACCTCGTGGACGTATTTCCGCACCAACCCGATCCAGGACGGATGGTCAATGAGTTTCTGAAAAACGTCACCACCCTCAATAATATTCTGGAAATTCACACCGTTCTCGATGTTGTAGGTATGCGTTTCGATGTTCCCGATCCAGCGTGGAATCCGTCTGTCTTCGGTTTCTTCCTCCCACGGATTTTCAACGTAAGTCCAATGGTCATCGATCCACGCGTTCATTTCATCCAGATCGGGTTTCGAGATTGCGTTCTCTAAAATTAGATAGCCTTGTAGGTCGAACAGATAATCTTGTATCTCTTGATCCATGTTCCGTCTCCTTATAAAACTACAAATATGACAGATATGCCTCCAATTCCGCTTCAGTCGGGGTCGGTGTGGAGACACCTCCCTCAGGGACTTCCATCTCTGCTGTCCAGAGAATCCCGTTGAGAATTAACTTACGGAATTGATCATTCCCCCAATTCTGATGGTAATGCCCACCGGTACATCCGAAGCCGCGTCCGCCATCTGGACGTTCGACGCACCATCCCAAGTGCTGAGGCTCACCGTTGGCTACCGAGGCACGGACATGTGGATTGCCGCTGTAGGGTCCATCGGGTCTTTTGAGCGTTGATGCAGGCGCAATCGCACTCAACACAGGTGTCACGCCCCGCATATTTTCACGAAACCGCATGTGGTAATACCACTCGTCTTTCAATGAAAATGGCTCCATCCCACGTGTTATCGGATGTTCAGAAAATTCAGTAAACGTTGCAATCCAATAAGGATTCACCGACAGGCCTGGTTCAAAGTAACCACCGATCCAGTCTAAGAAGCAATTACCCGGCTTGCCCTTTGGCACCTCGACTGCAAAGTGTAACATCGCGAGTCCTATGCCCTGTGCCATCAATTCACCGATCTGATCAAGATGCGGGATGCTAAGATGGTTTTCACCACCGCCTGAATAAACAATAATGGCATCTGTATCGGTGAAAATCGCTGGATCTTCGGGCCACCCTTGAGAGACCACTGCTTCCACACCATCCACAGCCTTGTTTAACTGATCGGCGAGAAAGTCACACCCAGCAGGATGCTCATGCGCGCCACTGCCACGACCTCCACTTCCTGCCACCATAACAATTCGAGATTTCTTTGCCATATTTTTTCGATCCTCCAGTAGAATTACCCAAATCATTATAAAACTACAGATACGCATCCAATTCCGCTTCGGTGGGTGTCGGTGTAGAAATACCGCCTTCAGGGATTTCTATCTTCGCTGTCCAAGCGATTGCATTGAGAATGAATTTACGGAGCTGATCATCCGCCCAATTCCGATGGAGATGTCCACCGGTAAACCCGAATCCACGACCTCCGTCCGGCCGCTCTACACACCACCCTAAATGTTGTGGCTCACCGTTGGCTACCGATGCGCGCACATGTGGATTTCCGCTATGCGGGCCGTCGGGTCTTTCGAGTGTTGATGCAGGTGCGATCGCACTCAACACAGGTGTCACACCTTGCATATTTTCACGAAACCGCATGTGATAATACCATTCATCCTCCAATGAAAACGGTGCTATCCCGCGTGTTATCGGGTGTTCAGGAAATCCGGTAAACGTTGCTGTCCAATACGGATTCACCGAAAGGTGCGTCTCAAAGTAGCCGCCGATCCAATCCAAGAAACGATCTCCCGGTTCACCCTTTGGTACTTCAACAGCATAGTGCAACATCGCAAGCCCGATACCCTGTTCCATCAGTCCTGAGATCTGCTCGAGGTGTGGAATGCTAAGGTGCCCGGTGCCACCGTCCGAATAAACAATAATGGCATCTGTATCGGCGAAAGCCGTCGGATCTTCGGGCCATCCTTGAGAGACCACGACTTCCACACCGTCTACAACCTTGCTTAACTGATCCGCGAGATAGGCACATCCAGCGGGATGTTCATGTGAACCACCACCATGACTTGCACTTCCTGCCACCATAACAATTCGAGATTTCTTTGCCATATTTTTTACGCCTCCATTCGGAATATCTATATCAGTTTAGCATATCCTACGCCTTTTTGGCAAAACATTTTGATGGATAGCAATCGGCAATCAGCGATCAGTAGTCGGGATTCGGAGACTCCGTCTACCACAGGGAGACCTTGAATTGAAAACCGGTACGATTAGGAAACGATGGTGAATTGTAGGGGTAGCCCTTGTGGCTGCCCACAAAATCTACTATAAATGCCTGTGTTCTAAAAAGTAAATATTGACAATTCTGGGCAGAAGCTTTAAAATACGCCCAAATCCAACACAGTAAAGGAGCCCCGCAATGGAGAAATTTCCCATCGTTGACACGCATGTTCACCTCTGGCACCCGGAACGGTTGAGATACCCATGGCTTACGGAAGTCCCTGCCCTCAATAGACCTTATCTCCTAAAAGACTATAACGCTGCATCCGGCGAATTGGATATCGAATCCATCGTCTTTGTTCAGTGCGATACCCATCCCGATGATGGTTTGAAAGAGACCACCTGGGTTACCGATCTCGCAACAACAGTAGAACCTCGGATTCAAGGTATTGTTGCATGGGCACCCCTCGAGGAGGGAGCACAGGTGGCACCCTTCGTTGAAAAACTGGCAGAGAACCCACTCGTCAAAGGTATCCGTCGTCTCATCCAATCCGAGAGCGTGGATTTTTGCATTCAACCCGACTTTGTAAGTGGTGTTAAAACGCTTTCTCGCTACGGACTCAACTTCGATATCTGTATCTTCCACCCGCAACTCGCCAATGCGATTCGGCTTGTGGAACAGTGTCCGCATGTTCAATTCATCTTAGACCACATCGGCAAACCCGACATCAAAAACCAACTGTTTGATCCATGGAAACAGGAAATCCAAACGCTTGCGACGTTTCCAAACGTCCATTGCAAAATATCGGGCTTGGTAACGGAGGCTGACGTCGAGGCATGGACACCTGCGGATCTACAACCGTATATCGAACACGTTATCACCTGCTTCGGTTTTGACCGCGTTATATACGGTAGCGATTGGCCCGTCTCTACGCAAGCCTCGGTGTATCCACGATGGGTCCAGACATTAAGAGAGGCTGTGTCTGGATATTCATCTGAGGAGGTGCGAAACCTTTTCAGAGATAATGCCATTAGATTTTATCGACTTGACGCATAGATACAACAGTCCCGGTAGGTGCGGAATGTAATACAAGGAACGGAAATGTAATACAAGGAACGGATTTAGTCTATTCCCAGACTAAATCCAGTCTATTCCCAGACTAAATCCCTGAACCGCCCTGACTGCAGTGGGAATAAACGGAATTCTCCGATCTTGCGTAAGTCCTGTTCCAAAAAGAAAAGGGAAGAGTGCTTTGTTCACCCTTCCCTTCTTTTATTTTTCGATTCTCTGAGCTTACGACTCTTCACCGCCTGCCTTGACTTCTCGCCGCCGTGGATGCAGCACGAATTCGGTATACCCGTTCGGGAGTTCACACCCCTTGAACACGAGGTCCAAAGCCGCTTGGAATGCCACACTCTGATTGTAATTCGGCGACATGTCTCGATAGTTCGGGTCCCCAGCGTTCTGTGCATCAACGATCTTCGCCATCCGTTGGAACGTTTCGGTTACCTGTGCCTTCGTAACGATTTCGTGATGCAGCCAATTCGCAATGTGTTGACTCGAAATCCGCAGCGTTGCCCTATCTTCCATCAAACCAACATTGTTAATATCGGGTATCTTCGAGCAGCCGATACCTTGATCCACCCATCGGACGACGTATCCCAAGATGCCTTGTGCGTTGTTATCCAACTCACGCTGAATTTCATCGGGCTGCAACTCTCGATCCTTCAACAACGGCGGTGTCAGCAGATCTGTCAAACTGGCGCGCTGTCTTGCGGACAATTCTTTTATCCAGTTTCCAACGTCAACTCGGTGATAGTGCATCGCATGAAGTGTTGCGGCTGTCGGTGACGGCACCCATGCAGTTGTCGCACCCGCCAAGGGGTGATTCATCTTCGTTTCGACCATTTCTGCCATCTGGTCAGGTTTCGTCCACATCCCCTTCCCAATCTGTGCAGTGCCGAGTAAAGCGGTTTCAATCCCGATATCGACGTTCCAATCCTCATAGGCAAGCATCCACGGCTCGTCGCGGATCTCCATCTTCGGAATCACAGGTCCCGCTTCCATACTCGTATGGATTTCATCGCCGGTTCTATCCAAAAATCCGGTGTTAATAAAGACGAGACGTTCTTGTGCGATTCGGATCGATTCCTTGAGATTGACGGTCGTCCGGCGTTCTTCATCCATAATCCCAATTTTAATGGTATTCGTCGGGAGTCCAAGTGCCGATTCAATCCACTCAAACATCCGAATCGTCATGTCCACCTCTTCCGGTCCGTGGAACTTCGGCTTGACGATGTAGATACTCCCCGTTTTACTATTGGTGACGGGACCCTTGCCCTGTATATCATGCATCGCGGCGAAACTCGTTACCATGGCATCAAGAATGCCCTCTGGAATCTCCTCACCGTCTGCCGTCGTGACGGCATCCGTGTACATGTGGAGTCCAACGTTCCGAATCAGGAGGAGACTTCTGCCCGGGACGGTCAATGTGCCGCCGTCGGGTGCGGTAAACGTCTTATCGGGTGCGAGGCGACGGGTCAGCATTTCACCGTTTTTCTCGAATGTCGTCTCCAGCGTCCCCTTCATGATGCCGTTCCAATTGCGATAGACGCGCACCTTGTCTGCTGCATCCACTGCCGCGACGGAATCCTCACAATCCTGAATCGTCGTAATTGCCGACTCCAAGATAACATCAACAACACCCGCAGGATGCGCCTTCCCAACGGGATGCTCTCGGTCTATCTGTATTTCGATGTGCAACCCGTGGTTTCGCAGGAGAATAGTACGCAGTTCGCCATCGGTTTGCGTAAACCCTACAAACTTGGTCGGATCGGCTAAGCCGACCTCGCTGCCATCACTGAGGGTTGCGCGTAACTGTTGCTCGTCATGAACGGTTTTTAGGGAAAATTCCGTAACGTCAGAGAAACTCCCCGTTTCAAGTCCGGTCATTTCATCTAAAAACGTCTCGGCATACGCAATGACTTTCGCCCCTCGGATCGGGTTATAGGTCGTCCCCCGTGTCGCACCCTCCGATTCATCAATGACATCAGTGCCGTAAAGGGCATCGTAGAGGCTTCCCCAACGTGCGTTCGCGGCGTTTAGGGCATAGCGGGCGTTATCGGTCGGCACAACCAATTGCGGACCCGAAATGAGCGAAATCTCTATGTCAACATCTTCGGTAATCACAGTAAAATCCCGTCCTTCGGGGAGCAGATAACCGATGTCGGTCAGGAACGCCGAATACGCCTCACTGTCCAAGGGTTCATCTTTGCGTGCCAGATGCCACGCGTCAATCTGCCCTTGGAGCGTATCCCGTTTCTCCAAGAGCGTCTTGTTTTCTGGTGCGAACGCCGCAACGATGTCCCCGAACGCTTTCCAGAAGGCATCCGCCTCTACTCCCGTGCCGGGTGCGATCTCATCTCTCACCAATGCGTACAAATCTTCATCTATCCTGAGATTACCGATTTCAATCCGGTTTCCCATACTCTTTTCTCCATTCCAAGGTGCTGTTAAGGTGTTGGATCTCGGTGAGCCGATGCTTCGTTGCACCGACAACAAATTCTCGCCTCAATTGTCAATTATCATAGCAACACATCTATAGCCTGTCAATTGTTTTTTTAGATTTTTAGAAATATTCACAAGAAAACAAATATGTTGATGCCACTGTCAGGCGACTTGCGAAAATATGGTGGTTGTGTTAACATGTTAAGGAAGAAGATACTATACTTCGTCATTTTTTACTTTTATCTTCAACATAAAAAATATAAGTAGTGTGATTTTCACACTGCAGCAGGACTTGCAATAATTAACATAAATGCCAACTGAATGACTACGAGACTATTGGAGGTAATTTCATGGGTTCTAAAAATGGGAGTTTCTTTCCGAGTAGTAGAAAAGTATACGTCTCCGGTAATTCGCATCCAGATATCCGCGTTCCTTTCCGTGAAATCACGCTCACCCCGACACACGTCGCCGATGGCAGGGTCGAGGAGAACGAATCGTTACGCGTTTACGATACCAGTGGTGCATGGGGCGACGATTCACAATCCTGTGATGTGGAATCAGGCATCCCGCCCATCCGGCAAGACTGGATTCTGGGACGCGGTGATGTTAAACCCTATGACGGCAGGGAGATCCAGCCACAGGATAACGGCTATCTCACCAAAGGGCATGAACAGTATGCCCGTATGCGCTCCGAATCAAAGGGTGGCTTGAAGAACTTCCCAGGTTTGAAACGGAAACCGCTACGCGCAAAGAACGGTGAAGCCGTCACACAGATAGGGTATGCAAAACGCGGGATCGTAACGCCTGAGATGGAATATATCGCCATCCGCGAGAACCTCGGTAGAGCGCAAGCCTACGAGGCGATTGACGGAGACTATCGGACCCGCAACCGATTGAACCATCAACATCCGGGGGAGACGTTCGGGGCGTATATCCCTGAATACATTACGCCAGAATTCGTCCGAGACGAGGTAGCACGCGGTCGCGCGATTATCCCGGCGAACATCAACCATCCCGAAAGCGAACCGATGATCATCGGTCGAAACTTCCTTGTGAAAATCAATGCGAACATCGGTAACTCTGCTGTCGCTTCCTCCATTGAAGAAGAGGTCGAAAAGATGCGGTGGGCAACGAAATGGGGAACCGATACGGTGATGGATCTCTCAACGGGTAAAAACATCCATGAAACACGAGAGTGGATTCTTCGCAACTCCCCTGTTCCTATCGGGACAGTCCCGATCTATCAGGCACTGGAGAAGGTCGGTGGCAAACCGGAGGAACTCAGTTGGGAGGCGTATCGAGACACGCTCATCGAACAAGCCGAACAAGGCGTTGATTACTTCACCATCCATGCCGGTGTGCGTCTCGCATACATACCACTGACAGCGAATCGATCCTGCGGGATCGTCTCACGGGGTGGCAGTATCATGGCGAAATGGTGTCTCGCACACCATCAGGAGAGTTTCCTCTACACCCATTTCCCCGAAATCTGTGAGATTATGCGTGCTTATGATGTCTCCTTCTCCCTTGGGGACGGCTTACGTCCGGGCGCGATTGCCGATGCAAACGACGAAGCACAATTCGCGGAACTGGAAACACTCGGCGAACTCACGAACATCGCTTGGGATCACGATTGTCAGGTCATGATTGAGGGACCCGGACACATCCCGATGCACCTGATTAAAGAGAACATGGATCTGCAGCTGAAACACTGCGACGAGGCTCCGTTCTATACACTCGGTCCGTTGACGACCGACATCGCTCCCGGCTACGATCACATCACAAGCGGTATCGGCGCGGCGATGATTGGCTGGTTCGGATGCGCAATGCTCTGCTACGTGACCCCGAAGGAACACCTCGGCTTGCCGAACAGAGACGATGTGAAGGAAGGGGTCATCACTTATAAAATCGCTGCACACGCCGCTGACCTCGCGAAGGGGCATCCGGGGGCGCAGGAACGCGACAATGTGCTGTCGAAAGCGCGTTTCGAGTTCCGCTGGGAGGATCAGTTCAATCTCAGTCTCGATCCAGAAACCGCCCGTGAATATCACGACGAAACCCTTCCAAGTGAATCGGCAAAAACCGTTCATTTCTGCTCCATGTGTGGTCCGCATTTCTGCTCCATGAAAATCACGGAGGATGTCCGTAAATATGCGGAGGAGAAAGGCATCACCGCTGAGGAAGCAATTACGGAAGGGATGGTCGAAAAGAGCGAAGAGTTCAAGGAACAGGGGCACCAACTCCATATCACATCCGACGAAAAGGATGAAGCGGCTGATTAGCGGACGCAGTGCGATCCGACCCGAATCAAGGTATAATTTAAAATATGAAAATTGGAATTATTGGTTGTGGAACCATTAGTAGTGCCTATTTTGAAGGGGCGCGAAAAACGGACATTTTAGAAATCAAAGCCTGTGCTGACCTCCGAATAGAAGCAGCACAGGCACAAGCCGAAAAATATAACGCCCACGCATGCACCGTCGACGAATTGCTCGCAGATGATGAGATCGAACTCGTCGTGAACCTCACGATTCCGCGGGCACACGTCGAAGTCGGGGTGCAAGTCTTGGAAGCCGGAAAACACGTCTACAGTGAAAAACCCCTCGGTGTGGACACCGAGAGCGGAAAGCAACTGATTGACACCGCCGCAGAAAAAGGACGCCGCGTCGGATCGGCACCCGATACCTTCATCGGCGCGGGTATCCAAACCTCACGACGGACACTGGATGCGGGAAAAATCGGGAGACCCATCGCCGGGACAGCGTTCATGTGCGGACACGGACATGAAAGTTGGCATCCAAACCCAGCTTTCTACTACGATTTCGGCGGCGGCCCAATGTTGGACATGGGTCCTTACTATGTGACGGCACTCGTGAATATCCTGGGTCCCGTCAAGCGCGTCGCCGCGATTACCACGAAAGCCTTTGAAGAGCGCGTCGCAACGAGTGAAGCCGTGCGTGGTTTGCGTATTCCCGTTAAAATCACGACCCACCTCACAGGCACCCTCGAATTCCAGAACGGGGCGATTATCACAATGATTATGAGTTTCGACATGTGGCGGCACAGTCTCCCGTGCATCGAAATCTACGGTGAAACCGGATCAATGACGGTGCCTGATCCCAACGGATTCAGGGGTCCCGTAAATGTGTGTCCCGCAGGCGGGGATTGGGAAGAAGAGGACATTCCGTTCCCGAACAACGCCCGCATGATTGGGGTCATTGATATGGTATCCGCTATCCAATCGGGACGCGAGCATCGTGCAAACGGTGCGTTGGCATATCACGTGCTTGAAGTGATGTGTGCCTTCGACAAATCCTCGGAAACCGGCGAACACGTCGTCATCGAAAGCACGACGGAACGTCCTGAACCTGTGCCAACCGGTTTGAAGGAATGGGAGATTGATTGAACTATATCAATGTGATTCCCCAAGCATTGTGGACTTTACTATACTAATCTTCATACAGTACACGTAGGTTGGGTTGAGCGGTAAATCAACCATAATCCTTCACGTTGGACAGAGTATTCTGATCCTCAACAACCGATATTTGTAGCGAAATATAGCGAAACCCAACAATCCAAAGGCTGTCAGTATCATGCGTTGGGTTTCGCGCGTCTTCCGTGAGATCAGGTATCCTGGAGTCTTGAGGCTTATTTCCTTTCCTGATTTTTCTGGGAGTGCCGCTCAACCCAACCTACGACTACATTTATTTTTTTTATTATTGAACCCACGTTAATATAAACCTCTAAGGACACAATATGAAAATTGGAATTATTGGGTGTGGCGTCATCAGTGGTGCCTATTTTGAGGGCGCGCGAAAAACAGACATCTTGGAAATCAAAGCCTGTGCTGACCTCCGAATGGAAGCCGCACACGCACAAGCCGAGCAATACAACTGCGAGGCACGCACCGTCGACGAATTGCTCGCAGACGATGAGATCGAACTCGTCGTGAATCTGACCATTCCGCGGGCACATGTAGATGTCGGCTTGCAAGTCTTGGAGGCAGGAAAACACGTCTACAGCGAAAAACCCCTCGGCGTGGACACCGAGAGCGGGAAACAACTGATTGACACTGCTGCAGAAAAAGGGCTCCGCGTCGGTTCAGCACCCGATACTTTCCTCGGCGCAGGTATCCAAACATCGCGGCAAACATTGGATGCGGGAAAAATCGGGAGACCTATTGCTGGGAGCGCGTTCATGTGTGGACACGGGCCCGAAGGCTGGCATCCGAATCCTGCGTTCTTTTACGACATCGGTGGGGGTCCGATGCTGGACATGGGTCCGTACTATATGACTGCCCTCGTCAACCTTCTCGGTTCCGTCAAGCGCGTCGCCGCAATTACAACGAAGGGGTTTGCGGAACGGATCGCAACGAGTGAAGCGTTAAATGGCATGCGAATCCCTGTCAAAATTACAACGCATCTCACAGGCACGCTGGAGTTTGAAAATGGGACGATCGTCACAACAATCATGAGTTTCGATATGTGGCGACAGAGTTTACCCTGCATCGAAATCTACGGTGAAACCGGTTCAATGACGGTGCCTGATCCCAACGGATTCGGGGGTCCTGTCCGCGTCTGCCAAGAGCGAGGTGAGTGGGAAGATCAAGAACTCGCCTTTCCAAATAACGCCCGGATGATTGGGGTCATCGACATGGTGTCCGCTATCCGTTCAGGACGGACGCACCGAGCGAACGGTGCCTTGGCATACCATGTGCTTGAGGTGATGCTGGCGTTTGATAAATCCTCTGAAACCGGTGAGCATATCCTCATTGAAAGCACGACGGAACGCCCTGATCCTGTGCCAGTGGGTCTGAAAGAATGGGAGATTGATTAACAGGTTGGATAACAAAAATCGGGGTTAGAAACCCCTCCCACAAGAGGAAAATCCTTACAATCCCGGCAGAGTCGTTCCCTCCTACAAATTAATCGCAATCGGGGTTAGAAACCCCTCTCACAAGAAGAAAATCCTTACAATTCCGGCAGAGTCGTTCCCTCCTACAAATTAATCGCAATCGGGGTTAGAAACCCCTCCCACAAGAAGAAAATCCTTACAATTTCGGCAGAGTCGGGAATCAGAGTTCCATCTCTACAGATTAATTGTAATGTAGGTCTCCACTCGGAATAGAATCGCCACTGTGCCCCAGAAGGTCGTCACGACGAACTCCCCTAACACGAGACCGAGGAAAAAGGGTGCCGCCCTCCGAAAACCGCCGATGCCACCGTGTTTCGTAATAATCCACTTCAGGATGAAACTCACGAGGAGCGAAAACCAGAAGAAATTCATCGTGAAGGTGCTGGTGACGGCATAACCCGCCGGATGGAACGGCATCCACATCCACCGTCCCCGCAGAAACGCCAAGAGCACCGCCATCACCGTTCCGACACTGATCGCACTCAGCACTGCGGTATCGGGACCCGCGGGTTGGACGAGCCGCCTACCGAGCCGACTGAAGGTCTCTCTGCCTGCCCACGCCGTGTAGACACCGTCCTGATACGAGACATGCAGATATGCCCAGATCGTCGCGATGATGCTGACCCCGATAGCAACGATGACCGCCCTCGCGAAGGTCTTGTTTTCGATGTCCGCACGCTCGGCTATCTTCAATCCCTCAAGATGGTGGGGCATCAACAGGCAATCGTAAGCACGATTGAAAAAGTAGAGATACGCCAACCCCGTCAAGTTGCTCGCACCGAGCCGTTTCGCACCGAAGACTGAATACATCATCCTATCGGGACCGGCATAGTGCTGGTCGTGAACGGGGGATCCGAGTTCGGCACGCATCCGTGTAATCCCTGTCGCTAACCCGAAGAACAACCCAAAGAAGGTCGCAATCACCCACAACGACATCCCAAGTTTATAGCAGAAAACAACAAGGAACACCATGCTCAACGCCATCCATATCACCGCGGCACGGTAAGAGATGGGTTCGTCCTGATCCCTAAACGTTGCGGGCATGCCAAACAACCGACGCAGCACTTGCGTCAAGTATCGGCGTGCACTCCAGACCGCCACCAGACCGATACCGATATATGCCCCGAAAGATTGCTCCTCCGCATACGGGAAGGGTGCCGACAGACCGACCGCACTGCCTAACACACGGAACGCCTGCCAATACAGATAAAAGAACCAACAGGAAAAAGATAACTCCAAGGGCATGAAGAACGCCAATCCAACGGCGAACGGATAGATACCGATCGGAAACCACGTAATGGCGTTCCATGGACGGACAGTAAAGAAATCTGCGATGTCATACGCACGGATACCGCTGAGTCGCGGCACTTGTGGAAACAGGTAATTAATCCCGTTGAGGAGATCGATAGCAGCCGCAACCGCGAACCCGATCCACATCGCCTTGCTACGGAAGAACCCGCTCCTCGGATTCGCCATCGCCAACGGCAATTGGATTAGCGGATAACTCAACTTCTCATTCTCTGTCCACTGCCTACGGAAGATGAAATTGATACTGAGCATCACCGAGAAGAGTGCGGCGAGGAAAAGGCCCCACCATAACAACGGCGTGCTCCACGCCGCGAAGTGCGGGTAGAACGTGGAACCGCCATCGAAAAAATTGGCGAGTCCACGCTTATCGGTGACCGAAGTCCATGAGGGGACATAGTGCCAAAACAGGGATTGCCAATCGTTCTCCGGTGTGGCATAAGCGAAGGCGTAGCTAATGATCGGGAGGAGGATCTGGACGCACATGTGCCCCCCGATGGCGGTCGAGAGGCACAACATCACATAGATCGTCAGGAGTTCCGCAGTGGAAAGCGAGAGGTGCGGCGAGACTCTTTTCGCGAAGCGGTTCACGATTGTCAGCACGAACAGCAGCGTGATCGTGTTGTAGAGCAGTGAGATCATCGACATGTGCGCGATGTCCCACCGCAGCCCCATCATCTGCCACATCGCATTCGCTGGAATCAGCAGGAGTCCGATGCAAACCGCTTTCAAACTGAGAGGAGAGAGTCGACGCTTCACGAGGCTCAACGCCTGATTGATTCACTACTTTTGAGATACCGATAGAGGTCGCTATCCGTCGTCAAGATGAGTTTGGTGCTCTCGTTGGTCGTCTGACGATACGTCTCTAACGTCTGGATAAAAGCGAAAAACTCTGGGTCTTGACCGTGTGCTTCGGCATAAATCTGGATGGCTTGCGCATCTGCGTCGCCCTTAATCTGCTCGGCTTCTTTATACGCCTCAGATTGGATCCGCTCTAACTCTTTCTGCTTCTGTCCCATGATGTCAGCGGCTTCACCTTCACCTTCCGATTTGTATTTCTCAGAGATGCGTTGACGCTCTGAAATCATTTGGTCAAAGACTTTCTTGCGGACCTCATCTACATAGTTAATTCGTTTTATCTGAACATCGACGAGTTCAATGCCGAACTGTGGAACGGTTTCCTGCACCTTCTCAAGGATCATGCGCGTAATCCGGTCCCTACCAATCTGAATCTCTTCCAAAGGTTCACCCGTTTGCCCCTCTTCTCCTTCAAGGACCTCCAGATCCAGACTTAAGACACGATTTGAATCCCGCACGACCTCGATCAAGAGTTGCGCTGTTACCAAATCCCGCGCAGCAGAATCGATAATGTCATCCAAACGGGACTGCGCAAATACTTCGGTTCCGAGTGCCTGATAGAATTTGAGCGCGTCTTTAATACGCCAGCGCGCCGTGGTATCCAACCAGATGAATCGCTTGTCTTTTGTCGGAATCTGGTTAGGGGAGCCATCCCACTCAAGCACCCGCTTTTCAAAGCGGTGGACCTGTTGAATAAACGGGGTTTTTATTTTTAACCCAGCCGTGATGATCGGTTGCCCAACCGGACGACCGAACTCGGTAATAACGACCTGTTCACCTTCATAGACGGTATAGAACACACCCGACGCAATCAGCACGACCAGCACGACAACGACAATTAAGGGTATAAGCACTATTTTCGACTTCATTTTTTAATTTTCCTTTTTAACTTTACCTTGTGGATAAGTAACGGGGTCTGTAAGTTGACGCTTTTCGTATTCGCGTCTAACTTTATTCTTTGAGTTGCAGAAGTGGGATCGGTGCGTTGGCGTTACCGTCAATGACATAAATTTCTTTCACCTGTGGTAACACTTCCCGCATCGCTTCGAGATAGAGTCGGCGACGGGTAACTTCTTTCGCCTTTTGATACTCCGAACGAATCGCCTTGAACCGATCCGCATCTCCCTGTGCCTCGTTCACCCGTTTCAGTGCGTAACCCTGTGCCTCCGAAATTTTTTGTGCTGCCACACCGTTGGCTTTCGGAACGGATTGGTTGTAATCACGCCACGCCTCGTTGATTAGGCGTTCTTTCTCCTGTTTCGCTTCGTTAACGGCGTTAAAGGCGGACTTCACAGCCTCTGGCGGATTCACATCTTGCAAGGTCACCGTCGCCACATCTAATCCGGTTTGGTAAAGATCCAGGAGTTGCTGAAGATGTTCTTCAACTTCCGCCGCAATCTCAATACGACCGACAGTCAACACTTCAGTGACAGTCCGATCACCCACGACCCGGCTCATCACGGATTCCGAAAGGTCGCGCAAAGCCCGCTGCGGATTCCGGACAGAGAACAGGAACATTTTCGGATCTTTAATCTTATACTGAACGACCCATTCGACATCCGCAATGCTCAAGTCGCCTGTCAGCAGCAACGATTCATCGGCATAATCCCGGGTATCATACTGCGTCCGAACACCGGCTCTGAGCGTCCGAAACCCGAATTCCTCTTTGAACACCTTTCGGACAGGCACGCTAATGGCTCTCTCAATACCGAGCGGTAACTTGAAGTGGAGTCCCGGCTCGGCTTGTCGGACCGATTTACCGAACATCAGCACGACCGCAATTTCGTCCGCTTCCACCGTATAAAAACTTGTCGCTAAGCACCCTAAGACGATCACACCGAGAACTGCCCATACAATCCGTTTGGGTGTGATGAGACGTGTGTACGGTTGCTGTGTAATTAATTCTTGGATATCTTGCACGAAGATCTCTCCTTTTCTATTTTTGACATTTAAGGATATAGATCACAATAAACGCCTACAATCATAACGCATTTCGCCAAAGGGGTCAAGGGAAAGATGGAAATTGGGTGTAAGTATTTCCGCAATTGTCAGAATCGCGGATTTTCGCGGATTAGACGGATTTCACGGATTTTTTTTATCCGTTGTTGCGTGTAAATACTTCAGGACTTACGCAAATTGAGCAAAAAAGCGAAATATTCTACGAAAAAAGATGTTATTTCAGGGATTTAACCCCCTAAATCCCCCTTATCAGGGGGACTTTAAGAGGAACTGCGTAAGTCCTATACTTTTTGATTACCTTTCGGTGCTTTTGGATGCATGTAGTTCGGCGGAACGTCAAAAAAACTCCGAATCAAGAGATCGACCCTACAAAAGCGGTAAACTTTCAGAGTATTCAGAGTAAAATCGAAAAGCGATGAATTTGAAGAGGGACCGTAAACCCATATAATGACTGGGTTTTTGACGGTTTCATCAAGAGGTGCTCGGAAGTTTACTCTGAAAATTACGGAATAGTCTCACTCGGAATCGCCATCTTCAGTATCGGTATCTGCAGGAACATTTTCAACTTCCCCTAAAATTGCCTTGTGATCGGAAGATTTGAGTGCGAGCGTTAATTGTTCCAGCACTCCAACAAGGGCGTTGGTGTCGCCGGTGAGCACAGGTTGTTCAGGGGTATCCAACGCAAGTGTTAACCGCTCCAGAACCGCCACCAGCTGCGGTGCAGACAAATCCGTAGATGTCTGGGATTCAACTGCTGATACCTTCTTCAAACTTTCTATCGTCTTCGTTAGGGAATTCGTCAATATTTGCAAATCTTTCACAGTATGATTCTCATTTTCTAACGTTTCGTTAATACGTTCTGCATGCTTACTCAACAATGCAGCCTGTTCTACTGGCGATGTCAGCGGTATATCCCTGACCAGCTGCTTATGCGCAGCCCGCGCCTCGTTCCATATCGCACCGTATTTCGCTTCGGGCCATCGCGCCGATCCCGGTTTCAAATACGACATGCGATGCACCAGTATATCCCGAAGTTGTCTGAGTCCGAGGGCATCCTCATACGCCAACCGATTCATTACGTCATCTTCTGAGATTAAATCCGTGACTGCCGCAGTCGTAGATATACCCCGCGCATGGCAGCGGACTATGAATTCTCGGTGTTCATCAAGGATAAAGAAAGAAATGAACTGCTGCAATCCATCTCTAACTACATCTCGAATACCATCTAAATCATTCACTGTGATTTCCTGAAAATCGGCATCGCCCGATAAGTTTACGCGTTCCGCTGCATCCCGTTGTATGCGCTCTATAAGCGCGACGACAAGTTCTCGACCTTCAAGCGAATTAAACAACGTTTTTAAGTCCGAGACCAGCTCCGTGGCTGCCTCTTCAGATTGTTTCCTCGACTTCTCAAATCGTCCACGCAGCGCGTCCTGTAGTGTAATTCTATCCTTCTCGCTTGCCACTGTTTTTCTCCTTATTGCTGTGTACCCGAAATTTTCAGAGTACGGTTCTGAACACTTATACTAAAAATCGCTCACGACACCAGTCGCTGCGCGGGTTTTCATAATGAAGCATAATTAACCAACTCATAATAGTTAGTTTTAAACAAAATCATTTATATGTTAAGTATAACATAATAAAACATCAATTGCAAATATTTTGCTCACATTTTATCACACACGTGCATCATAAGAAACGCCCCATTCGGTGTTAGGGTATTTGACACCTATGGAATTCAAGCAACAAAACTTGGCTTAACTTTGCGAAATTGTGGTCTGAATAAACGGTGGCACTTCACCCTCATGGCGATTGAAGTTTCAATCTCGGAATCAAGAAACTTATCTTTTCAAGTATAGATATGGGATTAGGCGACAAACGCGAAAATCTTTAGTTTCAATCTCGGAATCGAGTGTCTTATCTTTTCAAGAATGCGGAAGATTTCAACGGCTTTGCGGTCGGGTCGACCGTTTCAATCTCGTAATCGAGTGTCTTATCTTTTCAAGTATCGGACGTATTGCGGGAAGCAAAAAAACTTATTGTTTCAATCTCGGAATCGAGTGTCTTATCTTTTCAAGCACGCCCCCGGAACAGGTTGACAGAGGCGAAGGGTTTGTTTCAATCTCGTAATCGAGTGTCTTATCTTTTCAAGGGTAAGACAAATACCCCTGAGACAGGAATGCGCATCTGAACGGTTTCAATCTCGGAATCGAGTGTCTTATCTTTTCAAGAAATCGGATAATATCAATCCGCTGACGTTTTCAGAAGTTTCAATCTCGTAATCGAGTGTCTTATCTTTTCAAGCAAAAAATATCTCATTGAGCATGCAGCATATTTCACTGTTTCAATCTCGTAATCGAGTGTCTTATCTTTTCAAGATTCTTTGAATTGATGCGCTCTATAATCATAGAATCTTTGTTTCAATCTCGTAATCGAGTGTCTTATCTTTTCAAGCCCTCTGAGAGCGTCAGCCGTCGTCAAGGCGCACTTACCCCGTTTCAATCTCGTAATCGAGTGTCTTATCTTTTCAAGGGTGGATGCTGGAACGGAACTCGGAACACTATCAAAGTTTCAATCTCGTAATCGAGTGTCTTATCTTTTCAAGGTAACCAGTATTCCCCGCGGTGTCCAAGCGACGGCGGAGTTTCAATCTCGTAATCGAGTGTCTTATCTTTTCAAGGGCGTTGTGTCAGACCAAGAGATGGCGATTACCGAACAGGTTTCAATCTCGTAATCGAGTGTCTTATCTTTTCAAGAACCCCCGTATCTTTTGTATCCATCACTAATTTTTTTGGGTTTCAATCTCGTAATCGAGTGTCTTATCTTTTCAAGGATAGATCGGATGCCTAACGCCTCAAATTCAGGCGTTTCAATCTCGTAATCGAGTGTCTTATCTTTTCAAGCCACCGGCTCAAAATACTGCGCATTGGAAAACTTCTCGTTTCAATCTCGTAATCGAGTGTCTTATCTTTTCAAGTGGATGTCCCGCAGTCGACCCCAACCCTTTTCGTTCTGTTTCAATCTCGTAATCGAGTATCTTATCCTTTCAAGTTAGCCGAATGTGATTTTTCAGACTGGGACGTTTGTGACCGTTTCAATCTCGTAATCGAGTATCTTATCCTTTCAAGGACGTGCATTGACGGGTAGACGCACAAACCAAGCAGGCGTTTCAATCTCGGAATCGAGTATCTTATCCTTTCAAGCGTTGTGCCGATCGTCAGGTTGAACCGCTTATCCATGTTTCAATCTCGTAATCGAGTATCTTATCCTTTCAAGATATGGGACATCGAGGTGTCTCGATCTGGCACTTCAGAGTTTCAATCTCGTAATCGAGTATCTTATCCTTTCAAGATCAGCGACTCACCGAGTTCCTCAGCGAAAATAGCCAGAGCGAGTTTCAATCTCGTAATCGAGTATCTTATCCTTTCAAGCAAACACCCCTTAGCGATAGATGCGGCACATGGTATGATGGTTTCAATCTCGTAATCGAGTATCTTATCCTTTCAAGTTGCGCCGTAACGCCGTAGAGAAGTCCTCCGCATTGCCAGTTTCAATCTCGGAATCGAGTATCTTATCCTTTCAAGACTCCCACTCACGCACAGTCCAAACACCCGTCTGCTCTGGTTTCAATCTCGGAATCGAGTATCTTATCCTTTCAAGTCACACCCCCGCCTCACTACTTTAATTATACATCAGTTTCAATCTCGGAATCGAGTATCTTATCCTTTCAAGTTTCGAGAGCGAGCTGTTGCAACTGCTGGAGCTTCGGATCGTTTCAATCTCGGAATCGAGTATCTTATCCTTTCAAGTAATAACTTTGTCTCCTTTGAGACAGGTGATAATAGATTTGTTTCAATCTCGGAATCGAGTATCTTATCCTTTCAAGCGAATACACCGCTCCACACCTGAAAACGACCTCTCGTTTCAATCTCGGAATCGAGTATCTTATCCTTTCAAGAATTAGAGGAACCTATGGCAACTATCATTACGATCCCGTTTCAATCTCGTAATCGAGTATCTTATCCTTTCAAGCTTGTCTTGATGCGTCGCCTTGATCTGTGAGACCTTGTTTCAATCTCGGAATCGAGTATCTTATCCTTTCAAGTGAAGCCCGGTGAATTCCGTGTCGAAGAAGACGTTCATGTTTCAATCTCGTAATCGAGTATCTTATCCTTTCAAGCGCCTGCCCGTGTTGTGATGGGAAAAAGAACTACGTTCTCGTTTCAATCTCGTAATCGAGTATCTTATCCTTTCAAGCGCACAAGCCGTGACCTACGCAACACAAAGCCGTGTCCGTTTCAATCTCGTAATCGAGTATCTTATCCTTTCAAGGGATGTTACAGGACGCACTGGGCGTAGCGATCGACTTCTGCGTTTCAATCTCGTAATCGAGTATCTTATCCTTTCAAGGACATGAGCAGGGTGCGCTCGGTATCTATAATATAGGGTTTCAATCTCGTAATCGAGTATCTTATCCTTTCAAGAAACTCGTTCAAGAGCGGGTCCGTGAGGTACTGCACAGTTTCAATCTCGTAATCGAGTATCTTATCCTTTCAAGTAAGAGACACATAACACTCACGCGCGCACCTATTGCAGTTTCAATCTCGTAATCGAGTATCTTATCCTTTCAAGTCCAAAATGGGGATCAGATCAAAGCATTTGTGTCCATTGTTTCAATCTCGTAATCGAGTATCTTATCCTTTCAAGGGGATGCCGCGTTCGGGGTCAAACGCATCGGTATCGTTTCAATCTCGTAATCGAGTATCTTATCCTTTCAAGTCGGCTGGGGTGCCGGTGAGGAATCCTACAACATTGATGTTTCAATCTCGTAATCGAGTATCTTATCCTTTCAAGTTAGATGAAGATACTGGGACAGGCACCGCAACGGTAAGTTTCAATCTCGTAATCGAGTATCTTATCCTTTCAAGTCGAAGGTTGGGATATTCTGCAGCGCAATGGAATTTCGGTTTCAATCTCGTAATCGAGTATCTTATCCTTTCAAGTCAAACGTGTTGAGAGCAGTGAGGTTGTCCAGTTTGAAGTTTCAATCTCGTAATCGAGTATCTTATCCTTTCAAGTCTACAAATTCCCATCCGATTACTACGAAGTCGCATTCTACCTCAGTTTCAATCTCGTAATCGAGTATCTTATCCTTTCAAGTGGCGGTCGAACTTTGGCAGTCTCGACGCGTGACGGTTTCAATCTCGTAATCGAGTATCTTATCCTTTCAAGTCACCAGCGTTCTCCGCTGTTAAACCAGCAACAGTGTTACTATTGTTTCAATCTCGTAATCGAGTATCTTATCCTTTCAAGTTGATCTGCCTTGTGGTTATCCGTGCAGTGAGTCTTACTGACGTTTCAATCTCGTAATCGAGTATCTTATCCTTTCAAGATGGATACAGGGCTGCAGTCTATAGGGATATATTAATTGTTTCAATCTCGTAATCGAGTATCTTATCCTTTCAAGTGGAGAATGGAAGCCCAAAAAGGTGAAGGCATGAAAGTTTCAATCTCGGAATCGAGTATCTTATCCTTTCAAGCAAGAATACGGCTTCGCTGTGTTTTGTCGGTGGTGCGGTTTCAATCTCGTAATCGAGTATCTTATCCTTTCAAGTCATCGTCAAACGGCATCAGGAAACAACATATATCGGTAGTTTCAATCTCGTAATCGAGTATCTTATCCTTTCAAGGTTGATGATACTGTGCTTTTGAATGCAGTTATAGGGTTTCAATCTCGTAATCGAGTATCTTATCCTTTCAAGTTCAACGCCCAACACAGAGCGGAAGAAGTCGGATTTTTGGTAGTTTCAATCTCGTAATCGAGTATCTTATCCTTTCAAGTAACTTCCATTATTCGCGGTATACTGCTCACTTGCAGGCGGAGTTTCAATCTCGTAATCGAGTATCTTATCCTTTCAAGGAATAACCTGATTGGCGGGGTTTCACACCCCGCCTACACCGTTTCAATCTCGTAATCGAGTATCTTATCCTTTCAAGACATCACCGTTGGCACGGGAGATGAAGCCGTTACGTATGAGTTTCAATCTCGTAATCGAGTATCTTATCCTTTCAAGCGTCTACATCCGACACCCCAAAGGAGCGTCCGAATCCGTGTTTCAATCTCGTAATCGAGTATCTTATCCTTTCAAGGCTGATGGCATAGAGAGGGCAATTGACTTTTCTGATGTTTCAATCTCGTAATCGAGTATCTTATCCTTTCAAGGGCTGCCGACATTCACGATTCCTACGCAACGGTCGAAGTTTCAATCTCGTAATCGAGTATCTTATCCTTTCAAGCGCGTGGCACATTCACGCGTCCAATCACCTTACGATCCTGTTTCAATCTCGTAATCGAGTATCTTATCCTTTCAAGCCCGCAGTAAGCCACCAAAGCCGCCACCCTTCTTACCGTTTCAATCTCGTAATCGAGTATCTTATCCTTTCAAGTCCTACCGGACAGCGGATTTTTCCTGCGTAGCATCCCCACGTTTCAATCTCGTAATCGAGTATCTTATCCTTTCAAGTTCGGTCAACACGGACGCTGATCCGACGCCTACGGCGTTTCAATCTCGTAATCGAGTATCTTATCCTTTCAAGAGAACCGAATTTATACGGGATCTCCAAATCATGCTCATGTTTCAATCTCGTAATCGAGTATCTTATCCTTTCAAGTTGACGATAAAATTCACGGGGCGTGGGAGTCGCCGTTCTGTTTCAATCTCGTAATCGAGTATCTTATCCTTTCAAGAATATTGCGGAAATACCAGCGGCAGTGGATTATCTCGTTTCAATCTCGTAATCGAGTATCTTATCCTTTCAAGACCGTTTTTGATGGCGAGGTTGAGAAACCTTGATTCTTGTTTCAATCTCGTAATCGAGTATCTTATCCTTTCAAGCGCGATATTATCAACGAAGCGTACGCAACTGTTTTGTTTCAATCTCGTAATCGAGTATCTTATCCTTTCAAGTCACCTGAATGTTCAGTTGGGTATTATGGCGATACCGTCTGGTTTCAATCTCGTAATCGAGTATCTTATCCTTTCAAGCATAGAAGTTGTGCGGTATGAAGCAGTGCCGATCCTGAATTGTTTCAATCTCGTAATCGAGTATCTTATCCTTTCAAGCAAAATATCAATGATGACACCCATGTGGATTGATCCGTTTCAATCTCGTAATCGAGTATCTTATCCTTTCAAGAGAGATGCTCGCTGAGGGGTATCGAACTGGATTGCCTTTGTTTCAATCTCGTAATCGAGTATCTTATCCTTTCAAGTTAAACCCCGAATTCTCACAGGGTAAGGAAAAGGTAATTTGGATGGTTTCAATCTCGTAATCGAGTATCTTATCCTTTCAAGGATAGCGACAATGAAATAGTAGAAGGGGTGTTATCAGGAGGTTTCAATCTCGTAATCGAGTATCTTATCCTTTCAAGCCGGCATCGAGTTCGGGACAACGATATACTTGACGGAGTTGGATGTTTCAATCTCGTAATCGAGTATCTTATCCTTTCAAGTTGCCAATCGCCACACGGAGGGCGGCACGTTGCTCTCGTTTCAATCTCGTAATCGAGTATCTTATCCTTTCAAGGGGCTTTCGGACGTTGACGACTTCACCTTGTGTGTTGTTTCAATCTCGTAATCGAGTATCTTATCCTTTCAAGACAAGGAAAACGTCTGGAATCGGCACTTTGAATATGTTTCAATCTCGTAATCGAGTATCTTATCCTTTCAAGGAACGTGGAAGCACTCACGGAAGCCATCCAACTCTATGAGGAGTTTCAATCTCGTAATCGAGTATCTTATCCTTTCAAGTCCGCCCTGCCGGAAGCCTTACTGGCCGCGCCTCCATGATAGATGTTTCTATGAGCGAGATTTCTTGTTGGAATCCTAATGGGTAGAAATATTCCGATGCCCGCACGAAAGCACGACTCATAAGGGTTTCCACTTCTCTGTGAGGGTCCAAGGTTTTTTGGTCCCCTGCCGCTCACAGCAATATCCTAATGCTTAATCTTAAACGATATAGGACTGTTTGTCAAGTCCTTTTTTCAGACCTATCCGGTCAATCTGTTTCTCACATGCGCCACATAGATGATAAAAAGTAATCGTATCCTCACTCAAATTAATCACCTTCTCCAATCGACTTTGCAAGCGCAGTAACGCGCGCCGATTCGTGTCACATTCAAAAACGCTATATTGGATGCGAGTCCCAAAATCCTTTAGTATTTTAGCGACCTTGTTCCGACGCTTGTCATCTGTAATATCATAAGCAACTGTGTAATACATTGGTACCTCCTCATAAAACTTCCGCCTGAATCCCCCATAGAATGGAGATGGGAAGGGTGGAAATCCTATCTATTCTGCCTTTCTTCTATTCTCTTCTATGCTTGTGGGATTTCGGTGCTACCGAACTGTTAAGGGTATATACTGATCAATTTCTCCCGTTAGATATTTCGCCAGCAAGCGCACTTGCAATTCCATTGCACGCCGAAATGAGAGTTTATACTTAAAAACCGGATGCGTAATGGTCTCATTTTTCCGTGTCTCATACGCGGCGTAAAACACTTTCCGACACTTCTCCTTCAGATACCATCCCCCGTGGACTTGCGTGAAATCTGTGGGCTTGATGCGACGGTTGTTGATAAGCGTAATCACAACCGAATCCGCGATAATAGGACGGAATTCTTCCATCAAATCGAGGGCAAGACACGGTTTACCATACTTAATCTGATGAAAGAAACCGACATAAGGGTCTAACCCCACGGTCTGGATTGCAGACATGAGATCCGCTGTCAGCAATGAATACGCGAAACTCAGCAAGGCGTTGGTTGGATCCGCGGGGGGACGCCGACTCCGCCGTTGGAAACCAAAACCCACCTTCTCCTTCAGCATAAAGTTGAATGCTCCGAAATACGCAGCCGAAGCGTTCCCTTCTACACCCAATAATTCTGAAAGTTCTGTCGCTTTATGGATGCGTTTCTCCATCACCTGCATTGCCTTAATATTAGTAAGCAAGGGTTCCAATGCCGAATCTGTGCTATCCGGAGTCTGCCATTTCCTGCGTTGGAGCATCGTCCGCATGTTCACCACTTTTCCATGCACAAAAGCCTTCGACAATTCAAGACAGGCATCCGGACGACTCGCTATACGATGTTGTGCAATCCGTAAAAGAGAATTCCGAGACACCTGTGGTGTCAATGCGCCATGGTAGCGTCCGTATACGGAGAGAAACACCACAGGGATCCCCTCGTGTAAGAGTGTTTGCATCGCAGGAGTTGTCAGGTTGACGTTTCCAGAGATAACTACCTGTCCGAGATGGATCAACGGAATATCTCGAAGGATTTCGTTTTCTTTAGCGACGAGAATACGTTCTCCTGTCTTTTTGATCGCACATCCCTGCTCATCAACGTAAAGCACGTTATCAATACCGAGTGAGGGTTTAATGCGCTTGGGGCGTTCATCTAACTCATGTAGGTAAGCGATCTCATCAGGTAGACAGATCGGCCGGACACTGCAGCCGTTGCATCGGTTATCGTGAACGGGTTCAGGAATTTTTCGGGACTCAAGGAGGGCGCGTGCTTCTGCCACATATCGGCGTGCGGCTTCACGGAGTTCTTTGTCAAACGGAACTTTCCGTCGTCGCTTAGAACCGATATAGAAGACGTAACCGTGGGGGATTGAAATCCCCGTTTTCTCCTCCAGCAACAATCCTTGCAAGCAGAGTTGAACCTGATCATTCAGCCAATTTCCCATACCTGCCTTTTTGAATTCAACGGGATACGGGACACCGTTTTTCTCCTCAACAAGGTCGGTGTAGCCAGACACCCCCAAGGCATCAGAAGCGAGATATTGCCGACGCGAGATCGTTTTGTCTCCTTTTTTTCGGTCGGTCACCGCTGTGTGGACGTTTTCATGTTTGATTTTGCCTTCTTCAACATGATCATTAACGACCTGATGCCCCTCAACGGATTCGTAATAGAACCGCCGGGGACAGAAGACGTAGGTGTTGATTTGCGAAAGCGGAATGTAATTCTCAGACATGCTAACTGCTCCTTTAACGGAAGGGTGGAAGAACGGTTTGCCATCCTTCCATCCCGTCCTATTCCATTCAATCTATCCGTCTCGTCTGTCCCATCCCCATCGTTGTCTTATAGCCGGTGCCGCAATAAAAGGCGAAATCTGCCAAGCAGTTGACCGCACGGAGTAGGTGCTCATCAAATGAACGCTCGGGATAGAAAATAAAAGCACAGGTTCCTATCCATCCGATTTCGGCATGTTTTCCGAAGTTGAGTTTCTTCGTCTCTGTCGCGACGCTCGTCAACTGGATGTATTCTCGAACGAACGTGAGGATTTCGGCTCTGTCGAGTTTTATAGGCGAGAAGGCGTTCCACTTGTTCACCCAACTCTGATAACATCGGATGAGATCGAGGTTTGCTTCTTTACGGGTCTTTTGTCCACGAGGGGTCATCCCGCGGAAAGCAGTCGGTGAATAGAAACGGCAAGACATCCGGGTATCCATCTTTGCAGCTTGGACGAGGTCGGCGTAGGTTTCGCTCTTGCTCCAACTCCGTTCCTCTGTAGCGTGCGAAACCATTTGTCTCACCTGAAAGACCGCCTCCCCTAACCGAATGGGTGGCATCGTGAGCGTCAGGAAGGCTTTCCCGAAGTGTGTAAAGAGTTCATCATCAAGGAACGTAAACCGGAGTCTGCACTCGGTCCCTGCCTTGATATGGAGTCGATAATTTCGATTTTTCGCGGCTGCGATGAGCGGCGAGACTGTGAACGGTTTTTGCGCCGCGGGCGCGTGGACAGCTGCGGCAATCTCTGGATTGCTTTGTTTGAGAATCGAGAGGAACGCGGCGTGTGCGTGGTGTCCCATTGTTGGGCGGAGTGTCACATCCGTTTCGGGTATGAGTGAGAGGAGTGTGCTGATGGGCATAGAGTGTCTCCTTATGTAGCACCAGCAAAGTAAGCCATGGATGCTGGCAAACAGACATCACCGAATTCAACATATTCACCGTTAAATCGAGCATTTTGCAGCAAACTCACCGGTGGCATTGAAATGAGATCGTATAACTCTGGCAAAATAGGAAGGTCTATTGGGTTCAGGAGATGTGAACATGTGAAGATCCCACTTTTTGGTGTTAATGACGATTCCACATTCTTAACCTCAATCCATGCTTTGCTCATCCACAACCCTAACCGGATCCACTTTGGGAGCCGACCGGCCCATTCACCAATAATGAAAAACTCAAACTTACTTTCAGGTGCGAGTTCCTTCGCTTTTCCATAAGAGGGTTTGTTAGTACGATTTGGAGTCGAAAACGCACGGTGTCGGTTATCGGCGAATTTGAAAGTGTTAATCACATAATCACAATGGATAGGTTTGGCAGGCGTAACGTAAACGCCTGCCTCATTAATCGGCTGAAGATCATCTTGATACGTCGGAACGCTATTAGGGCAATAATACGGTTTCTGGATGAATCCCAATGCGTATGTCAATGCCCAATTGTGAATAACCTTTTCTGTTTCATAGAGTCTCCCCATTTCACGGGTTGCATAATAAAGGGAGTCATGTAAAGTGAGGTGGCATTTTGCGACGTGCATCGGTGGCTCCTTACTTTTTCTTTTCACTTTGAATAACGCGTTCTGAATATTCAGTAGTTTCAGCGTTGGTTTCCTCAAGAAACGTGCGGAGTTTGTCTGCATCGGTGGTTACGGTAGTTACACAACTAATTATCTCGTCAAGTGCATTATCGTGGACATGATTAAAAATGACACCGTCGTTACTGAGAAGTTGAGGTATGACGACTTTAGCATTTTCAAGAACCTCCGCTTGATTCAGCGGCATATTCTCTAATTGTCCAGCATCTGAGAGTTCGTCGTAGATTGCTTGCGTTAATTTGAGATTGGAGAAAATTTCACCATCAGCGAACACGACTCCAATGATATGGTTGGCAAGACGACCTGTCCGCGTTGTCTGTGCGCCGTAGCGTTTTGTTCGCAACAGGTTATTTAGTATGTATGCGAAACTATTGAGTGTCACGTCCTTGATAGTAATGACTGAGGGAAAGTAGACCTGTGGAACAATGTGATCCTGCTCACCAAAACTGGATCTGACTTTTCCCTTTTGGCTCATGTTTCCCTTTTCAAATAGAGCGTTAAATGAGAACTGCTGATGTGATTCATCATAACCCCTGATGGAATAAGCAGTATCCACATAAACCTTTGACTTTTCAGCTCCAGCATCGCCAATCGCAAACCCGTAATAAACGCAATCTGGGCAACTTTGGCAGAAGTGTTCATTGTAATCGCAGTACTTTGGTTCCGATTTGGCATCCTTATTCTGGGTGATACCTCCGCGGCGCAGGAGTTCTCTGCCAGTTAAGCGCTCTGGTGAGGTCTGTTTCCGCTTAAACATGGCAAGTCGAATTAACGGGGCTGTTTCTTGCAATCCCCTTTTGACGTTGGCTATGTTCAACGTTCCGTCTGTTTGGAATACAGAATAAGATTCTGTCTCTCTAATCAGGATAATGTGGGCATATCGACCTTCAGGGGCCTTGGGAATTGTATCTAAAAAACAGTCCTCAGGGACAATGGTTTGGGGAATTTCAATTATTGACATCTGTTTCCTCCTCATCTTTTGGCTTTCTGAATTGTTGCCAGTTTGCTTGATACCAAGCGTTGATACCGGCGTTAAGACGGTTCCGCCGGGCGCGCAGTATTGCCCGCTGTCCTTTATAATCATCCATAAATACTTCTTCATAGAAGTAGTCAACTAATACTTCGATAGCCGCGCCCTCATCACGCCGAGGCAGGCGGGCAAAACCTTGTGCACGACTTGTTCTGACGCGCTGCATCAGATTGTGAACTTCACCGCGCGCCTCCCATTTCAGGTCAATTGGGTCAATTGTTGATTCACTATTAATGATGACATCTTCGACCAAAGCGATCACCTTTAGGATGCTGTTGGGGTTAAAAGAATCAGGTCCATAAAAATTGAAACATCTTTCCGCGATGCCTTTAATCAGGCTCATTTTGTCACCTCCAAGAGTTTCATAGAATTGCAAATAACGTTCTGGAATAAATATATCGCCATCCTTAGGTTTCGGAAAACTATCCCACTTATTCTTACGGCGAAGAACATCAAGATAATGAAATACATACAATGGATCACTCTCTATATTTCCTGCGACACTATTGAGATGCTGCCACTGCGGTTTAGCACCGTCGCGAAAAGCATCAATGTTGATGTCGTAGATAGCTGAGAGTTTTTCCAAACTTTTCTCTACCTCATCAATGCGGAGTCTCTCCTTCTGTAAAATGTGCGTGACAAAAGGATGTGGGGCATTGAGAATCACGGTTTCCTTGAATTCCTCTGCACTATGATAAAGTGGCACTTGTGACTCCGTCACAACGACTTTCGCATTGAAAGCAAGCGTTGAGAGCACACCAAGGAACGTTGGTATTGCCCAAGACTCTGTATCGGTAGGTCTTGTGCCCAGCGTTGGAATGCCACAGAAATAGAACGTTGCTAAGTCATTTGTGCCAAAATCCATCTTGAGCAGATTTTCTTTTTCTCTATCAGGAATTTCGGTGTCAATAACGAATTCATCCAATTCTATAAGATTCGTTGCGCTCCCACCTTTGTGCAGCTTTCTCCGAATATCAAAGAAATTCAAGGATTTCAGGTTCTGATAGGCTTTACCGATAACTGCTGCTGTTTCTGGTGTAAAGAAGTAACTTGGGTAGAGATAGATCCACTTAATTTTGACGCTTTCATAACCTCCACCAACAAGATTCCATCGGGAGCGAATCAAGATTTGACGGAGCATCATTTCCAATTGGCATAGGCGGCAAATACCACGCTTAACCCGACCAGAATTAATCGGATTCTTGTGACTATAGACCTGCGGTGCGAAGATCACATCTGTTTCGCTAGATTCCTGTGTTTGGAAAGCTGAAGAGCAAAGAGAGCATCCTTTGTCTGAACCACGGCCAATCCTTTTTGTATTAGTATACCGATCCAGTTCAGTCTGAAAATCTTGACGAATGTTCTGACGCCCATCAATGTCAACTGTCTGCCTAACATAATCCTGTAGAGTGACAAAAATATCAGATTGCTGCCGGTTTTGCCCGGTTTCTGTAAACATCTCAGTGACATGCCTCGCTATATCCTCAAACAGATCCCGCAGGTCATTTTCATCTTTCCCGCGATTTTGCGAGAGGTACTTACCCGCAATAAAATACCACGGTAACGGAACACCACCTTGGCTCGGAATTGACATAAAAGCCTCTTGCCATTCACTCATTCCGATATAAGAAAGCACTTCGCTTGCCACAGTTTCCCGCGACGCGAATTTGCCAATCAGTTTTTCAACCTCAACAAGATATTCTGCTAATTGATCGACGCGGAGATCGTCCTCAAAGTTAAGTGAAATACCTTCGGGAATTTTACCTTCCGCTTGAAGTTGCTGGAGCTTTATCAGCCGCTTCCCTGCTGAAGGTGCTTTATCGTGCCGGAGAATCTTAAAACAACCTTTTTGGATTAATTCCAACATTTCGTGCGGTTGGAAAAAGGCATCATAATAATCTGCATATTTGAAACCTTTCCCGCCGCGCGTAAAACCGTTAAGATTCTGCCGAAGCCTCGAGACACAGTACGTCTTAAGCTTCTCCACAACAACCGCAGCAATCTTATCGCCAGTTGGAAGCACTGTGTCTGCCGACTCTCGATTTCGGAGGTACGTCACACCGGTAGGAAAAAACAGGAACGGTTTCCACTCGAAATTGTCTCGCATCTCTGCAAGTATGGCATTGTTAATAACATTGGTCAACATCCCTCGGTTCTCAGAAACCTTGTGATATGCAAATACAAGTGTTCCTCTACTTAAGAGAGTGAGGGAGTCGCGAATTTCCTGTCTTTCCAAAAAACTCGCCGGATTTTTCATGAAATAGGCGACGAGATCCGAACACCGGCACATATTTTTTAGCAATTCGTGACGGGCGGACGGAAGTTGCCGATCAAAATTTCGCGGATTGAGATCCGCACCGTATTTCACTTGTGTATTCAGGATTAAATAGCCGATATCCTCGCGGTACTCATCGTATGCCGAGCAGAATCTATCAAAGTGTAAGCGTTCCACCCATTCATCAAGATATCTGTAAAACTCACGTTTTTTCTCAGCGTCTGCAACACTCAACTCTCGGACATTTACCAACTTATCCAAGTCGTGAAGGGTATAAGAGATGAGATAGAGCTGCTTCTCAATATCGCTCAAATCTGTCCCAGATTCCCTTACAATTTGCAAGGTCGGAAACACTCCGTTTAAAACGTGCGTCAGCATACTTTGATCGTCATTGTGTGCGTACTTCTCAACAGAACTCCCTTTTGCGGAACGCAGTGTGTATTCTTTCTGCATCCGTGGTCCTACGATCTCAACGTAGTTTTGCAAAACGTTATCATCAGACGGAATTGCCCCTTTCAGTAGTGCAATATAAGCGGACCCCTCTTCAGGTTCAGCCCCATTGTCCTCTATATCAATCAACTGATCGAGTTGCGTAGGAATAGGGATATCTTGGCGTTTCCGTTCACTATTGTCTGATTGTTCAAAGATTTCAAGTTGTTCAGCCATATTTATTCATCCTTTGCCCAGATATAGGGTAATGATTGTAACAAGAGCGCGTCTTGAGAAAAAACAACGCTTAATTCATTTCCTTCATCGTCAATCAAAGGGAAAATACCAAAAAGCGATGGAAGTCGTAACAAGGATCTCAATTCATTAACTCGTTCTTTACGAATAAGACACAAGAGTTTCTTACGCTTGAGTAGACGGTTAATCCTGTTAATGTCTTGGAAATTGCTATTGATCTGGAAACCTTGACGCACCTTTACTTTCCGATACGCATCTTCACTAAATTCACTCAAAATTACCTTACTGTAGCGAAGCCTCAATTGCTCAGGTTCAGAACGATATTTTAGCAACCGTAGATAGACATCAATATACTTATACCTATGTGGTTGAATGCCTCTTGTTTCAACTGTTTCCATGAAATCGCGTTTGCTTATCCATTCGGTATCAGCGTTCCTGAGAACCCATAGCAAATCATAGGTTTTCATTTCTCCATCGGTTTCATCAAGAATACCACATGTGAAAGGCGTTTCACCGCGAAACTGCGTCACAGCAGTTTCAACGACTTCAGGTCCCTCTTGTGTGATTTTATAATACCACTTTACTCGCTCACCGATGTCCATCTTAAAGACCTTACGATAGGTTTTTGTCAGCTCTTCACGGAGTGGTGCATAGTTATCACGCAACCGAGGGTGGCCCAATGTATTAATGACATGGGCAGGATGTAGCCAACCCCATGAGCGTTGATAGTTCCGAAAATCGTTGGTTGGTGAGAAGATGCGTTTACCTTTCGTCTCGTTTTGCATAGACTCTATCAATGAAGCTTTATTGATCACCTCAGGAATATCAGATGCTTCTGTCCGCTCGGCTACATACTTTGGAAGCAAGGAATGTGCCACAAAGTTGGTAAAGGCAACTTCCTTTCCATCATCTTGTTTGTATCCTTTGTGCCTTCCAAGTCGTCCAAGGCGTTGAATCCATGAACCAGAATCCAATGCCTCAAAAATAAGGTAGTTAATTTCAAAGTCAATACCAACATCAACCGTTGACGTTCCCACAATCAATTTTGCCTTACGGGCGGATTCTTTTTCTGGCTTGCCAGCGATCCCAGTAATTTCACCGAAACTCAACGGAAAATCATCGGTTTCCTTACGCTCCTTAAAAAACTCTATGATACGCTTTGCTGTTGCCACTGAATTGACAATAATAGCCCCACGTGAATCTGGGTTGTCGCGAAACCAATTTACCATCTCCTGATAATGGTTTTGAATCCATGCCTCAGTTTGCCGCCCAACACCATGGAAGTGAAGTGTAAAAGGTTGGCAAATCTGATTCCAATCCTGTTCATTGGCATTTTCAAAGTAATAGTCCCCTTCAATGATGTTGTACCGAAGGCCAGATTGCTCCAAACATTCTAACAACAGAGGGTTTGGCGTAGCCGAGAGAAAAACAAATTTCTTTCGCTGGCGTGTGTCCCGAGTCTGCTCAATGATGTAGAGCATCGCGGTCAATACAGATACCACCTGTGAAACGTCGTAGATATGAAACTCGTCAAACAGGAATACGTCGTAACAATTCAAGATGGTCTGCAATAGTCGATCAGGATTCTGGTGCTCACTCATATACTTGAAGTTGGCAATAAGGTTGAAAATATCTGGATTCGTGAGTAAAATCTCATGTCCCGCCGCTAAAAACTCTATCGCTCTTGCTTGACTACCCAACTCCAATTCCGATCGTAACTCATATAAATGTTCACTGAACATACACTCCGGTGTTATATCGCGATTGAACATCTCACAATAGGACTTCATCTGTTTGCGTTGATCAAGGATTAATTCATTTGTTGGGTACATTGCCAACACACGATGATTGCTAAGCAGCGACGGTAGATACGCGGCAAGACTTTTTCCGTCACCGGTCATCGCTGTGTTGAAGACAACATCAACATCAGGATCACGAATTGCATCAAATGTTTTAACTTGATGCTCTCGTAAAGAGAGTTCCGAGGGCACACCTGTAATCGGATCAGATTGAGAAAGTCGAGAATAAACTGGCAAAACTTTAATACGATTCATTCTGTTCTCCTGAAAGCATGGCATTTTATCATTGTATTAATTATATCATATAGAATTGGCGTTTTACGCAAATCACAAAAATTCGACATAAAAATCAAAAAAATAAGTCTTTTTTTTGAAAAAAAATTCAGAAATTGCGAAAATCTCTTGACTTTTTACGCAAAGTCGGGTATACTTTATGGATAATTCACTTGCAGAAGTAAAGTAACAACCGAAAACTATTGCGTATGCTGAGCTGCCTACCGACCAGTCAGTAGGATAGGTTGCCCATCTGTCACCAAGATGGTTTTCTGCCGGATGACCTACGGTTTAAAACATAAGTAGAGAATCAGAAGTAAAATCGCAGCCGAAAACTGTTGCGTATGCCGAGCTGCCTGCTGTCTGACCAGTAGGATAGGTTGCCCACCTTCCATTAAGGTGGTTTTCTGTAGTTTGTCCAATAGGGTGGGGCCGCCGTGTCCTACCCTATTTACATATACACCGTGGGGCGGGGCCCTGGAGGTTCAGGGAAAATAGGATTCCTCCACCCAACCAGAATTTCACGTTTTATCGCGATTGAGAAAAGTTCTCTAAGTTCACTGTCCTCGTCTTCTAACAAATCCCTCGTAGCACCAGCCACTGCATCTGCTAACCGGATGAGAGGTTCGTTTTCATCTTTTCTACCCCTCACCTTTTCGACTTGACATCCAAGTTTCCTTAACCGAACTTTGTACTCCTTATACTGGGTTTTGACCAAACCGTCAACATAAACGGATACAAGAGAATTAGACAAGTGCAAATTAGCAACTGCTAAGTCAATACCTTGAACAGTCGCGCCAACATAATCTGTGGTGTTCAAAAAAACATAGGAAAACAAAATGACATCGCTAAAACGAGGATCGGAAATCACGGTCCGGAGATAAACTAAACGGTTAATTTTATTCGCCTTTCCCCATTTAACTGTGCCCTTCCGTGAAGTCCTTTCAAGGAATTCACAAAGTTGACGAAACTTACTACTATCGGCTACGGCAACTCCAGCAACAATGAACAATCGCCCCCTAGTATCTTGACCAGATTCGTCAAAATAGAGATCCATTCGTTTTGGTTTTGCTGGAATTGGTTCGCGGCTATTATGCACCCTATTTTCCCTAAATTTTTTGTTAGCATACTACTAATACTGATAACTATGTTAAAATTATACCGACTCCTCAAGCATTTGTCAAATTTTTATCTCGCGATCGAGAAACTTTTTGCTAACATGTTAGAATGAGGCAATGTAGCATACGACAATCCTGGTTTTTCAATCTCGTGTATCAAGAGACTTTTTGCTAACATGTCAATATAATATTATTCTATACAATACGATAACGTTTGTCAATTAAAAATGGGAACAACTTCTATGAAACTTCTAAATCTCCAGCATAGACCTCATGCATCCGGCTCACTATTTCCCGAAACTCCGCACGGAATTCTGGCGGATCCAAGACCTCCACCGCATCGCCAAGACTCAATACCCAAAATGTAAATTCCTCTTTGGGGACTTCATAACGGACAATCACAGCACCATCGGCACACCGTTCGATAATCTCTTGTGAGGAGTGCCGCTGCTTCTCTTCGACAAGATACGCCTTGTGGCCCGCAATCCTAAGTGTGACGTTGATCGGTTCACCACTAAAGAGTTCCCACCGAGACGCTAAATCCTCGGATAATGAAAAATCCGCTGGAGGTTCAAATTTTTCGGAGGTCAATTCAACTTTCTGGAAACGGAGAATTTTGAAGGTCAACGATGTATTCTCTGATAGATCCGAGCGCGCCTCAAGATACCAATCCTCCTTTCGGAAAAAGATAGCATACGGATGGAGTATGTGTTCAAGAGAGTCCGTTTTTCCACCCGACAGATAACTTGCACGCACTGCTCTTCGAGTCAAAAGTGCCTTCTCCAGCACGCCAAAATAGGCATCACTCTCAGGGTAGAGTCCATCCGATTTAAGTTGAATTGAAACGATGTCACTCTGAAGATAGTCCGTTTCTGCTTCCTGAAGAGTGCCTGCTTCTTTTTTAAGTGCCTTTTCAACATACTTCGCGAGCGGTGGATGAAGTCTTTCCAGTAGGCTTTTGAGAGACTTTGTAAAACGCGGTTGCTTGGCAAGGGGTGAAGCCTCAATCATCAATTTTAGATTCCGAGCCTCTGCTTTTGTGATATTAGGCCAGGGCATCTTGCGCTGCCCCTGAATCCTATAAAAGCCCTGATTCTTTTCCACAATGTAGTACTCTTCTATAATCTTCAGATCGTTATAGATGCGACTTTTATCCACACCATACAACCTTGCTAACGCAGCAACTCGCATTCCTGAAGATCTTTCCAGCGTCCTAACTAGATCCAGAATACGCCGCACCTGTTTTCTGCCATCGCTATAGCCCATATCTTTCTCCTTGTGAATCGGTATTAGGCACTATGGTAAAATATAGAATTATCCATACGCCAGAAAATAGACGAAATTCGGAAATCTCGCCAGCAGCGGGCAGATGTTTTCGATCCACTGTTCACTGAAAGGTCCATTTATCTTCATACTATCTTTTCTTTTGTAGGATCGGTTTTCAATCCCAATAGAGCAGCAACGATTTAAAGGGAGGATACCTTAAAATCCGCGAAATCCGTCTAATCCGCGAAAATCCGCGATTCTGACGAAAGATTCTGATCCCTATCTACCCAAACCGCTCCTTCACACAGCAGAGGACGATTGCTCCCGATACTCCCGATAGAGGTGACGCTTGAGATCCGCCTTGATCTCGGGTTGTGATAATTTCTTATAGAGATCCAACTTACTATTGACGAAACCCAGTAAAATCGCATCAAACACTTCATCAAACTTATACCGTTTATTGCTCTCTGAATTGTCCCCTTCAATCACCTGCCGAAGTTCCGCGTTTTTGTGCACTTTTTGGTGAATAGTGGCAATGTCAACCTTATCCTCTGCAGTAAAATCCGTCTGATGGGCATCGTTCAGTACGTCAATGATATTAGAGAGAAAATCCTGCTCCGGGTCCGTGCGGGTAGCAATGTCGCTTCCAATCCCTTCAACCTTACTATCTTCCTCTTCAAGGGAGAGTTGTAGACTGTCGTGTATTCTCTGCACACGAAACGAATCCAAGTCCACAGATCCGAGGACATCTTGTAGATCGGGGTGCTCCCGTTTCGGCAGCTTCTTGTTAAGACTGTGACCGAAGATATACAACTTTTCCAAATCCACATCGGTGAAGGTAATCAACTGTGAGATGTATCCGTAGAGTCGAATATAACTCTGTAAGGTAGAACGAAACCTCTCCCTGTCATCTGTTTCAAGTTCTATCCACCTCTCAATAATACCATCCAGAATGCCTTGTAGAAGTTCGTCAGGCTTCTCAGCGTCATAAAATACCTCACAGAACGCATCAATGTCCCCCTCGTCGTAAAGGTCAAACCCCCGCAACTCGGTCTGTAGGTCATACAACCGATTCGGGTCGGTCTCCTCCGCAAGCGTTGTGGTCTGATAGTATTGCTGAAACGCTTCCTGTATCTGCTCGGGTTCATTCACGAAATCAAGCACCAACGTGTCGGTTTTGCCGGTGGTGACACGGTTCAGCCGGCTCAAGGTCTGCACACATTGCAGCCCGTCCAACCGCTTATCGACATACATCGTCTGGAGTAGCGGTTCATCGAAACCCGTTTGGAATTTATTCGATACAATCAGGATCCGATACTCAGGACTCTTGAAACTGTCCGCGATGGAAGTGCTTGGCGGCAATTCATTCATCCCGTTCTCCGTGTAGTCCTGCCCGTTATCGGTGTCGTGGACGGTATTGCTGAACGCCACGAGACACCCGTAGGGAAGTCCCATCTCCTTCATCTGTCTATCGAATTCCAGCTTATATCTGACGCAGTGCAAGCGAGACGGCGTGACTACCATCGCCCGTCCCCTGCCGCTGATCGTCTTTGCGGTGTGCTCGGTGAAGTGTTCCAACATAATCCGAGTCTTGGTCTCAATGCTGTGGGGTTGCAGGTCAACGTAATTGGTTAGTGTCCGGAGCGTCTTTGCCTTCTCGTATTCTTTATCCTCTGGCACACTTTTGACCAACTCGAAATACCGCTTAAAGGTGGTGTAGTTCTGCAGCACGTCCAGTGTAAAACCTTCGCTGATACTCTGGCGCATCGGATAGACGTGGAACGGCACGAATTTTCCTTCTGCGTCCTTCCGTCCAAAGAGTTCTAAGGTCTTGTTCTTGGGTGTGCCGCTGAAACCGAAATAGGAGATATGATCCTGCATCCTGCGGAGTTCCATCTGCTCAAGAATCCGAGCGTCTATATCGGATCCTGCGTCGGGGTCATCTTCCGTTACGCCTAACGCAATCCCTTGCGAGAGTGAAAGCCTGAGATTCTGTGCGGATTCACCGCTCTGTGAGGAGTGTGCCTCATCAACAATCACAGCGAAGTGCTTACTTTTGAGTTTGCCAATCTCTTTGGCAATCATGCTGAACTTCTGAATCGTCGAGATGACAATGTCCTTACCGGATTCAAGGTATCCCCTGAGTTGCACCGAAGTTTCATCAACGGGATGCACCACGCCATCAACCTGTTCCACCTGCTTGATGGTGTCCTGCAGCTGCTTATCAAGCACACGCCGATCGGTCACAACGATGATGGAGTCAAAGATGCGCTCGGTATCCGTCGGAGAGCGATACAGATGCGTGAGCAGGTGCGCCAACCACGCGATGGAGTTCGATTTTCCACTACCGGTGGTGTGTTGGATGAGGTAGTTGTGCCCGACTCCCTCTGCTACAATAGCCGCTTGTAATCGACGAATCACGTCCAACTGATGGTATCGCGGGAAAACGAGCACGCGATGCTTCACATCTTTCACCATTTTAATTTTGGGATCGTAGACCTTTTCTATGGTCTCCTGCTCATGGATAAAGTTGTCGATTAACGCCAGCAGGTTATCGGGGTGTAGGATATCCTCCCACAGGTAGGCGGTTTTGTGTCCGTTCGGGTTCACTGGGTTTTCGATGTCCTTGTTGAACGGAAAGAACCGCGTCTTGTTCCCTTGCAAGTGGGTCGTCATGGAGACCTTCTCGTTGCCGACAGCGAAATGCACCAGACACCGCTTGAATCGGAACAACGGCTCCCTCGGATCCCGATCTGTCCGATACTGCTTTTCCGCATCTGTCGCCGTCTGACCGGTGAGACTGTTCTTCAGTTCCATCGTCACCAGCGGCACCCCGTTGAGAAACAGGGTCATATCCAACGATTTCTCGTTCTTTTTTGAGTAATGCAGTTGTCGGATTAGGGAGAATCGGTTCTGCGCATAGAGCCGTTGATGGTCGGGGTTCATACCGCTTGAGGGACGGAAGTAGGTGAGATGAAAATGACATCCTCTATCTTTAACCCCTTCCCGAAGCACGTCCAGTACCCCGCGACTCGCAATCTGTTTGCTTACACGGTCGAGGAGTTTCTGCGGTGTATCGGCACCGTACTGGTGTTCCAGCCGCTGATACACGTCCGGTTGCGTGTCCTGAATAAACTGAAGCACCTCATTGGGTATCAGGCAGAGGGATTTATCATAGGCAGCAGATTGTAATGACCGGTAGTCCGACTGATTCAGGTGTCCTTCGATGTGATCTTCAAATCTCTGTTCTGTATACGTCTGCATACTCCGAACCTCGTTAGATAGATGAGGGCTGCTCCTGTATCACAGGAATCACATAACTCCGGACCGTCACACCCTCAACCGTTTCAGTCTCTACACGCGGCTCTGGTGTCCTTCGATGATCGAACACAATATAATATCCCTCTGCTACGCCTTCTAATTTGAGATACGCGGCGAGTTGTCTTTTCCCTGACGCATAGTAACGCTGTCCTCTCCACACCTTGGTCTCAACAATGTATTTGCGTTGATTGTGCGTAATCAGCATATCCAATCGCCCGCGTCCCGTCTGTACTTCAACGTGCATTACACCCCGCACAATCCTGACGAATTGGTCCAGATACGCAAACAAGAGATACCGACCGACCGACTCCTGCGGTGTATCTGGGACCTGTAAAATCTGGAAACCCGCACGTCCGATGAAATCCCGAAAGTTATCAAGCAACGAAACGATGTCAATGTGTCCAGTAGGTGTGAGATAATCGCGAAAACCGCTATCGGTGTCTTCAGAGAGGTATTGGTGTTCCAATCCGTTTATCAGCGGTTTGAAAGTTTGTATGATACAATAGAGATAGATGGGGTTCAGGATTTCGCAGAGATTGTCAGCACCTTTGACAATCACCCCATACGTCGCGAGTTCGCTAATCCGTTCATCTCGGATATTGAAGGGCACGCCTTCTTCTGATGCCGTAATTTGCATGAGAAGGGTTTCAAAGCGACGATCTCTACGGAGATTGGTAACGAGATGTGTAAGATTGGTATTATTTTCTTCAAGGAGCTGTGCATGTGCCTTCGCAAAGTGTGCCATGGTGAGTGTCTCCGTTTTGGGAACATCTAATTCCTCCGTCAGTATCTGTGCGAAGCGGTTCACCAAGAACGGCTGTCCTGCAGTCTGTTTGTGGATAGACGCGATGACTTCTGGCGTGAAGGGTTGCCCGACCTCCTGCGTATACTGCGAAAACAACGCAGTCACTTGCTCAAGACTGAAATTCGGTAAATGAAATTCATCTTGGATATTGAACGGCGAAATCGACCTATCATAGTCGAGTTGTGCAATGCTCCTAACCCCCACGATCCCCACACTGTGCGGACATTGCATCTCATCAGAGAGATAAATCTGACGCAGGGTATATAGAAAATCGCTGAGGACAGATTGCGGAATACCATCAAATTCGTCAATCAAGAGGACAATCTTCTTGAAAGGGGAAACATTCTTGTGTGAATTACTGTCCAGCAAGGTGGACAGTTGCCTAAAGAACATAACCATTGAAAAATCATCAGTTAGCGTTGTATTCTCTAAAAACTGCATGAGCTCTTCAGACGGCACACCCCCTTGTCTTTGAAAAACACTTTCGATTTGGATTCGGATCAGTTGATAGAGTCTATCGTAGAAAGTAGAAGACGTTAGATTCCGCATTGTTTGGAAATCTAACTGAATAGGAAAATAGGTTGGATCTTCCGTTGTGAGCGCATCCATCGCGAATCGAAAGAAAGTCGTTTTACCGGTCTGGCGAGGTGCGAAGAGGACAACATACCTCCCTGCTTTGACACGATTGATGAAATCGGCAATCTCCGCAGTGCGAGGCACAACATAATGTTGGTCAGGATATACACGTCCGTATGTTCCAAAACTTCTCATGTTCACCTCTTTGTTATCGGTATCCTCCACAAAAGTTGGCACGAGTCTACACCTCGTTTCGGACATCTATCTTGCCGGTCACGGCTTCGGAGATGAGGGACTGATGGTATTCTTTGAGGAGCTCAATCTTTCGCTGTTCCGTTGCTATCAGGTCGTCAATCCGCTGTGTCTTATTATTGAGGAAATCAGCGATTCGCCGCCGTTCGGGGTCAGTAGGTATAGGAATTTGCGCATTTAGAATATCATCAACGGCTGTTCGTGGCATTTTTGCCCCGTAAGATATAGAATTGCAATATTCAATGAAACGACTGGATAACATGAAATAGAAAAGATATTTACCCATACCTTGTAAAGACGGCCGCATGACTATCATTTCACCAAGGGAATAACCATCGTATTCTGCATAAACCACTTTGTTGAGATAGACGCGAATTTTGTTGAACAGCACATCCCCAACTTGAAACTTTACACCCATTGAATCATAGGAACTGAAAAAATCAAGGACTTTGCCGGTTTCCGATTCAACATTTTCAGGTGAAATTTTTATGGCATCTGTCTCAGGCATAGATTTTTCACTTACGAAAGTTGCGACATGTTTGATTTTCTTTACTTCCCAATGCGCTGGTATCTCCCTGATCCACTCGACTCCGGACAGTTTCATTTCCATATTCGGGTCAAGTCCCTTCGTCACTGCCTGATTTATCAGTACTGCGCGTTGTTCCTGCAGTAGTTGTATCTGTCTTTCTTTGAGGCGGATGAGCTCGTCAATCTGTCCCGTCTTTCGGTCAAGGAAGTTGGCAATTTTGCGTTGTGTGGGCAGTGGAGGTATTGAAGTTGGTACTTGTCGAAGAACAGTCTGTGTTAATAGTGGTTGTGCAGACCCCCCTGCATAACGATTTAAGTTTAGTCCTCCAAGCAAGTAGTAAATATACTCAATGTCAAACGAAATATGCTTCGGTTGTCCCACAATTGTGTTGTCTGAAGCCCAGAAATGTGCCTTGCAGTATTCGATTGCTCCGCAATACGCCCCCACACGACCAATAATCAAACCGTTTTGATGTGTATATTCATCACTTCGTCCAATCAAGCCGTTAGAGCCATAAACTGGATACTCTCCATCACCCTCCAACTTTATGGATTTACCATTGAAGAACTCTAGCACATTGCCAAGCAAAGTGGGCTTAAAAAGGCTAGGCTTCATTATTTGAGTTCCTCCAAAATCATCACTACTTTCTGTCTGAATCGCGGATTTTCGCGGATTAGACGGATTTCGCGGATTTTCTGATCGTCCTTGTCAACCTTCACTTTTTTGTTTTAGACGAAACCCTTTGAAAAAATAACCTTTACAATCGCACCGTATCCTGCAGTTTCGACGATATTTTGAAGGTTTCTGGCATCAGATGCCCTCTTTTGTAGCATAGGAGACCGTGGGTCTCCTGGGCATTCGTAGCATCCTAAACCACTGCCATCCTACGCCTCCGCATCTAATCTGTGAGTGGATACCACGCCACACAAAACTTTAACTCCGCGTAATCCGCATAATCCGCGGAAATCCGTGATTCAGACGAATGCTCATGATAGAGTATAACCAATAATCCACGTCCTCCGAGTAAATCCGCGATTCAGACGAATACCCATGAACACACCTTCAATTACGAACAGCGGCAGTGCGTTGTGATAGAATCAGTCTCTTATACCTTAAACTCTCCGCACCGAAATTGATTAATAAGGCGACTTCTAATCGATACGCCTTCAAATAATTTAATACTTGTACTTCATGGACATTTTCCAAGACGGCGATGGCTTTCAGTTCTACCAACACGTTCCGCGCTACCACAAAATCTGCTCTACGTCTTCCGATGGGCTTTGGAAAATCCTTGTAGTAAATATCCTGCTCAATTTCTCTATTAAACTCCAACCCTGCTTTCCGCATTTCAACCGCCAATGCCCGTTGATAAATCACCTCTTGAAAGCCATTACCTAAAAATTTATGTACTTCAAATGCTGCGCCGATGATCTTTTGCGTTATATCTTTATGTTTCAGGTTCGTGTTCATTCGTAATTTTCTTTCTCAATGCCCCTATCTGTATCAATCGCGCCTTATATAATCACCTATCAAGCGTCAAACAAGCAACTTCTAACGCCTTAGCGCGTAATATAACAGACCCAATCCTCCGCGAAATCCGCATAATCCGCGATTCAGACAAAAGAAAACAAAATCCACGTCACCCGCAGAACTTGGGGCTATTCGCCTATATTTGTCTTGTATATTATGCACATCATGGTACTCCAATTTGCCCAAAATGTCAAGGAAATTTGAAAGATCAAAAACGCCTGCCACGCTGAACGATAGGAGAAAGCGTTACAATTTTCAGCAAAGTGGGTTAAGTTTCTCATGAAGCGAAACTTAACCGAAAAAAGCACGGAAACGCGAGTTCCGTGCTCCTAATTTCAACAATTCGTCCGTGATCTCCTTCAGTGAGTGCAACGGCGTGTACGTGTACTGATAGAAATACCGATTTGTTAAGATCCAGTTCACTTCCCAAACAAGCAGTTTTTACTTGCGAGTTAATCATCGGAATACAGATAGCAAAATATCATCAGTGTCTACGCCAAGTTCCTCAGAGATTTGCTCAACTGTCATTTGTGGATTCTCAACGGTGAATCCGTCAGTGGCAAGTTGCTGAACAAGTTCATGCGGTTCCATGCCAAGAATAGGTGCAAGACGGTCAAGAGACGTTTCTTCTATTGTTTCCATTATCAATTCTTCCGGCTCACCCCTGTTGAGCATTGCGGAGCTTATCACCATACCCACGCCCATCATCAAAGCCAATGCTATGATGATGACACCGCGTTGCGAAAAGTACCGCTTGAAAGGTCGCCAATTCGTGGAGATGTGAAGAACAATGGCAACCGCAAAACCGATACCCACAATTTCATGGGCAAATTTAAATGGGTCTTCCGAAACAAAAAACATGAGTAAACCTGTCGTTGCGGAAAAAATACCTGCCCCTATGATAAGCGGTGTAGAAAAGGGTCGGATATTTAGCTTTTTCATAATTTCCTCCCATTTGTGTTTGTATCCATCGCGCCTTATATTATATCGGTTATCAAGCGTTAAACGCACAGATTCTAACGCCTGAGAGCAGGATAGAACAGATCCAATCATCCGCGAAATCCGTCTAATCTGCGTAAACACGCGATTCAGACCAAAGAAAACAAAATCCACGTCATCCGCGCATAGTTTGCGGCTATTCGCCTATATTTGTCTTGTATATTACGCGCATTATGGTACTCCAATTTGTCCACAAGGTCAAGGAAATTTGAAAGATCAAAAACGTCTGTCACGCTGAACGATAGGAGAAAGCGTTAGAATTTTTACCAAAGTGGGTTAAGTCTCTCATGCGGGGAAACTTAACCGAAAAAAGCACGGAAACGCGAGTTCCGTGCTCCTAATTGGCGCCTGTGTGAAAAATAATAGACATGCTGGTTCATGCCTTTAACAAAAGGAGAAAAACGATGTTTAAAATTGATTTTCAGACGTTTTGTGATTAAAGTAAGAACAATTTACCTTCAGGCATTTTGCCAGTATAGTGTATTGCTGCTCCTCCCATAAATCCATCTAAGGCATCATAGATGTCATCACGGACTCTGCTATGAACAGAAACTATACCGCCCAAAAGTTCAGTATTCTCGCTGATTTCAGGTTCTATAATAAACAACCATTCATTTGGGTATTTCCGTTCCATTTCTGCTATAGTTAAACGTTCAACACACATTTTACAGTCTCCTCGCCTCTGAAAATGCCTCGTCGCCATCATCTAAATACTCTTCAAGAGAAACTTCAAGGTAGCCGATAACATTTTCTGGATCAGCAAGACGCTCCATTAAAATTTCATACCACGTTCTAAATCGTTCCATCCTTCATCCTTCATCCCTATATTCAAGATTCCCTACAGTAGACGGATCAGGGGCTGACAATCTGCCGTTGCTTTAGCGTTTCGACTTCTCGTGTAAGTGCTTCCACCTGCCTTTCGAGGGAGCGATCTTTTACGCTCCGCCATGCCATAATAGCCGTAGGCACACCGATAGCAGCGACAATCAGAGGCATGAAAACATAAAGCACCCAGTTGTAGGTTGACAACCGTTTTTCAACGCTGTCTATTTTGAGGTCAATATACTCTTTTATGTTCTTCTCAGTGCTGGCAATCTCTGCTTTGACATCTTGTTTGACTCGCTTCTCGGACTCGTTGACAATCAAGCGGATTTTGTCAAGGTCCGCATCCGTCAATTCGGCGAGTGCCGGCAACGCGAACAGGGAAAAAGATATTAAAAAGAAAATAAGTACTTTCATCGGGGGTCTCCTTTTAGAATACAGGACCTACGCAAATTAAGCAAAAAAGGCATTATCTTAGTGATTTAACCCCCTAAATCCCCCTTATCAGGGGGACTTTAAGAGGAACTACGTAAGTCCTAAAATAGTAAAGCATATTTGGGCTCGGGTGTCAACCTCAAAATATGTGTCAACACCGCAACACCTCATTCAGCAAGCCTTCGCTTTCCCGCTCCAGTTTCAACAACTCGTCCGTGATTTCCTTCAGTGAGCGCAGCGGCGTATACTGATAGAAATACCGATTGAAGTTAATCTCGTAGCCGACCTTATCCTTCTTCCTGTCTATCCAACTATCAGGGACATGCGGTTCCACTTCCCGTTGATAGTAGTCATCAATATCCTCGGTGAGGGGCACGCGTTCATGGTCTCGCAATTTGGTATCCGGCTTCGGATTGCCCCGCTTATCCGTGATAACGACGTCCCTTTCCTCGCCGAGAATCTCCTGCTTCTCAATCAAAGGTCTCTCAACGGTCACCTTCGTGTAGCCGAAAAAGGCGTTTGGATAGATTTTGGAGTGCGCGTTCTCATCAAAATTGGTGTAGAGTTTCACGATGTGGCGGATATGATTATCGGAAATGAAAGCGTTCTTGTCTCCGAGATTCCTTTTCATCTCGTCGTGGCAGTCAACGGCATTGATGAGTTGAATCTTGCCCCGTCGTGCCTCCGATTTTCGGTTCGTTAAGATCCAGATATACGTGGCGATACCGGTGTTAAAGAACAACTTTTCAGGCAGGGCAACAATACACTCTAACCAATCGTTTTCGATGATATAGCGTCGGATTTCGCTCTCACCGCTACCAGCATCCCCTGTAAAGAGCGGGGACCCGTTAAAGACGATGCCCACTCGGCTCCCGCGGTCCTCCATCTTGGAAAGTATATGTTGCAGGAACAGCAACGCCCCATCGGAGGTGCGTGGTGTCCCCGCTGAGAACCTGCCCGTGGCGGTCTGCGCCTCCGCCTTCACCACCGACTCGTCAGATTTCCAACTCACACCGAAAGGCGGATTCGTTATCATATAATCGAAACGTTGCCCTTGAAAGTGGTCCTCGGAGAGACTGGAACCGAGCCGAATATTGTCGGGGTCCTCTCCCGTGATGAGCATATCCGACTTACAGATGGCGTATGTCTGGGCGTTCAGTTCCTGACCCAACAACCGAATGTCGGCATCCGAGTTAATCTGTTCGCGGAAGTATTCCTTCCCAATCGTCAACATACCACCTGTCCCGCAACACGGATCGAAGATACTACGGATAATCCCCTGCCCGCGCAAATCCTCACGGTGTTCCGCAAACAGCAAAGAAACCAATAAGCGCACGACATCCCGCGGCGTGTAGTGTTCCCCACTCGTTTCGTTGGACATCTCCGAGAACCGACGGAGCAGTTCCTCAAAGACCTGTCCCATCGTGTGGTTGTCTACCTGATTCGGGTGCAGATCGATTTCGGTGAAGTTGCGGCAAAAAATGAACAATCGGTTGTTTCTCTCCAATCGCTCAATAAACCTGTCAAGATTGAAGTTTTCGATGATATCGCGCACGTCTTGGCTGAATCCGCCGAGGTAGTTCGCAAAATTGAGGCGGATGTTGTGTGAATCGTCTGCCAGTCGAGAGAGGTCGTAGTGGGAGGTGTTGTAGAAGCGGGTGCCTGCCGCTCCTATGATAATCGGTGGTAGTGCGTCCTCCGGCACTTGCTCCTTAAACCGGTTGTAGGTATCAATGGCTTTCTCTTTTCGTCCGTCCTCCGCTAAGATACAGTCCAATCGGCGGAGCACCAGAAACGGGAGGGTGATATCGCCGTATTCGTGCGGTTTGAAGAGGCCGCGGAGCACATCGTCCGCTACAGTCCAGACCAGATTCGCCAGTTCTTGATAATTCGCCATGCGTTCCCTTTTCTTTCTAATATTATTCCTGAATGGGTTAAGATCATAACAGATTCCAAGAAAACAATCAAATCATCCATCCCTTTTTTTATTCCTTTCCTTTGACAAAAATGTTAGTATATTGACATACCTGACAAAGGAGATTCTCATGTCTACAAGCATAAAACTAATTGATAAAGAATTTCTCAAACACGGTAAAGTAACGCAGCTCCTTAAACTCGATCCGGGTTCTGGACAAAGACTGTTGAACGAAATCAAAACCATGGAAGGTTTACTGGACAATCCCAAGAAAAGTATTTTCGCGCAGCAGCGACTCACACGGATCGTCTATGAATATATGAACGGTTTTTTTGAAAACTGCCGCCAAGATCCAGAAGCTTTTGTCGATTTTATGTTGAGTATCGAACTGCAATCAGAATAAGAAACAGCATGGCACACGGCATCTTTATTACAGGCACAGGGACAGAAATCGGGAAGACGGTCATCGCAGGGGGGTTGGCAGCTGCGCTTAAACACGCCGGGACAAACGTCGGTGTGATGAAACCGATCGCCTCAGGCGATACCGCTGACGCGCAATTCCTCAAGCAGGCGGCACACGTCGACGATGAACTCGCCGCGATTAACCCGATTTACCTCCGACACCCGTTGGCACCGTCCGTGGCGGCGAGAATTGAAAACAGAGAGATCGATCTCTCATGTATTGAAACCGGCTTCGCAGCACTTCAACAGAAATACGACTTCGTGATAGTGGAAGGTGTCGGCGGCATCGCTGTCCCACTCCGAGACGACTTCCTCGTGGCGCATCTCATCCATCAGTTGCGATTGCCGATCCTCATTGTCGCAGCGGCAGGTCTGGGGACCTTGAACCATACACTGCTGACTGTGGCGTTCGCGCAGCGGTTCGGACTCCAGATCGCCGGTATCGTCCTGAACAGGTACATCCCTGAGGCAGCAGGACTCGCCGAAGCCACAAACCCCGTTGAAATCGAGAAATTGACAGATATTCCCGTGATTGGCGTTGTCCCTTATGAGAAACGATTGGATACCGCTCAGCCCGATCCAGCGTTTTTAGCAGACTTTATGAATCAACATATCGCATGGCGAAAATTAGGAATCTAATATGAAGATAAAAACGGCGATTGTACTCGCTGCAGGACTCGGACGTAAGGTGTGGCCCTATGGGGAATTTCGACAGAAATGCACACTCCCTGTCGCCAATACCCCTATCGTTCGACGGGTCGTAGAGAATTTGCTTGAAGTCGGATGTGAACGGATCGTTGTCGTCGTGGGACACTACGCACAACAAGTGCGCGGGGTCCTCGCCGATATACCCAACGTTGTTTTCGTTACACAACACCCCATTGACGGCACTGCGAGTGCTGTGTTGAGTGCATTAGCGCATGTCGAAGATGAACCCTTCCTCGTGGTTTATGGGGATATTGTAACCAGACCCGATACTTTCCGTAACGTCATTAAGGAATTCTGTACCCACACTGTGGAAGCAGCGGCAGTGGTGCAACCGCTTGATAACGAAGACGCAAGCGATTGGCTCTGTGGCAGTATCGCCACACAGGAGACAGAAGACAAAAACGTCACAAGACTTACCGGTATCGAGGGACACCCGCGCGGGGGTTCACATCGGCTCTGTGGGGTCTACGCCTTCAGCCCGACAGCGGTCCCTTACCTCTTAAGGAATCCCGGCATCGTTACAAAGGTGCCTGTCGGTGGCATGCCGCCCCCGGAATCCGAAATCGCACAATCCATGCAACTCATGATTGACGACGATAGAGAGGTGTTGGCAGTTCAGACAGAAGGGTTTCTTGTGGATGTCGATAAACCGTGGCATGTGCTGGAGGCGAACAACCGGTTGGTGGATTCTCTCGCTGCACAGGTTACAGAAGATCGTATCGCAGCGGGTGCGAAAATTTCAGACGCCGCTGAAATTAATGGACACGTCGTGCTCGGGAAAAACTCCGTCATCGGACCGCGGGTCGTTATCAACGGGACGCTCATCGCAGGTGCGAACAATAACATCACAAACGGTGCGATCTTACACGGAAATATTTTCGTCGGGGATCAGTGCAGGATTAGCGATTACTGCGATGTCGGCAGCACTGTCATTGGAAATCGGTGTATCATCGGTCACGGTGCTGAGATGTCGGGGGTGCTGTTCGATAAGGTCTATCTCTATCACTATTGTGAGATGTCGGGTGTTTTCGGATGCGCGACCGATATCGGTGCAGCAACGGTATGTGGGACCCTCCGATTCGATGATGGGGACACACCGATGCGGGTGGAAGGACGTTACGAAGTTCCGCCTTACGGCGCAAACGCGACCTATATGGGAGACTACTGTCGGACTGGGGTGAATGCGATTCTCATGCCGGGGAGACGTATCGGATCTTATAGCGTCGTAGGACCGGGCGTCATCCTATATGAGGATGTCCCGAGTAAAACGATGATCATGGCGAAACAGGAATTGGTCTCAAAACCGTGGGGACCCGAGCGATACGGCTGGTGAAGCTTAGAGGAGCTCCTTTAGCAACTGGGTGAGTTCATCATTGTCAGCGGCGAGTTCAAAGATGCGCTTAATTTTGTCTTCACGGGCAGTCTCGGAGTGTGTGTCACCCTCCGGGTCCCAGAGCACTTCAAGTTCCTTGGGATTGAGTCGGTCGTAGTTAACTTTGACGAGCGTGAACGGATAGTTTTCGGGAATAATAACGATCCAATCAATTGTTTCACCGCGGGCAGAGTATTGCCTATCAACGGTTAACTTTGATTCCTGATGCGGCACGTTCTTTTTGATCCACTGTTTGCGATCCAGTGCATCTGTTTCAAAATGTCCAACTTCCAACCAATTCCGTCCCGCACCGTTGGGTTTGGTGGTAACTTCAATGCGATGCATATCCGTCTCACTCCGTTCTATTTATCTTGAAATCTCCATTTATGTTGATCAGTCGCCATAAGTCAAACTCACATTATCCATAGATTTTAACATATCGCCTCAAAAAAGTCAAGATTTTATAGCCGTTGTTCGATGAAGATTAATTTTTAATTCGGTAATTGCCTATCTGCACAAGACAGGCATCCCCACTGCTGGTGAGGTTTCCTAACCTCGCCAAATTACCGAAACAAAGAGGAAAAATAAATTTGCTTTTTATATGAAAAAACGTTATAATATAGGCAGGGGTTAGTTTTTCCACTGAGCGAGCGGCGTGCCAGTATTCGCACCCAATTTAGCCAATCTGAAGGGATATTCCACCATGCGAGTCGAAATGAAATACGGGACCGGAACACTACCGATTGAGATTCCCGACAAAAATGTAGCGGGGGTTCTTGAAATCTCGGACAGCGTTCCGCTGCCAGATGAAGATAGAGCCGTCCGAGAGGCACTCGCTCACCCTATTGCCTCGCCTCCTTTGGCTGAACTCGCAAAAGGGCGCGAGTCGGCATGTATTGTTATCTCTGACATAACTCGACCCGTGCCGAATAAAGTGATTCTCCCGCCACTCCTGGAAACACTCGAACAGACGGGTATCCCAAGCGAAAAAATAACGATCCTCATTGCGACAGGTATCCACCGCCCGAATAACGCAGAAGAACTCGAAACGATGGTTGGGCGCGAGATTATGGAGAGATACCGTATCGTCAACCATTTTTCGCAGAAAATAGAGACGCACACATATTTAGGCACGACACAGAACGGGACCCCTGTTTATATTGACAAAACCTATCTTGAAGCGGATCTGAAAATTATCACCGGTTTGATTGAACCGCACCTGATGGCGGGTTATTCTGGCGGTCGAAAGGCTATCTGTCCAGGCATCGCCTCCATCGAGACAATGCGGGTGATGCACGGTCCCGAACTGATGGAGCACCCAAAATCGGCTGTGGGTATTTTGGATGGGAATCCGTTCCATACAGAAGCGACAGAAATCGCGCTGATGGCTGGCGCTGACTTTAACCTGAACGTTGCCATTGATAAGCACCGCCAGATCACGGGTATTTTCGCAGGCGACATGGTTGCGTCCCACCGTGTCGGTGCGGGGTTTGTCGAGAAGCACGCCAAGGTTACGTTACCCACAGCAGCAGATGCCGTTGTTGTTTCCAGCGCAGGGTACCCGTTAGATGCGACGTTCTATCAAGCGATCAAAGGCTTGCTAACCGCCGTTGAGATTGTCAAGCAGGGCGGAAGTATCCTGCTCGTCGCGGCATGCAGCGAAGGGATCGGCAGCAAGCCGTTTACAGACCTGATTTTCAAGACCGATGATTTAACTGCATTCGTGCAAGGGCTTTACAATCCAGCAAACTTTGTCATCGATCAGTGGCAGTTAGAAGAGTTAGCAAAGGTCGCGAGAAAAGCAGATATCTATTTCTACACGGATGGCATTCCGTATCATCAACGTGTAAAGTTGTTCGTGCATCCTTTGAAAAGCGCGCAGGCAGGTATTGATGAACTCCTTACCCGATACGGCACAGATGCTCAAATTGCAGTGATTCCTGAGGGACCCTACGTTTTGGCGCAGTTGGTAAGAAAGCAGCACGCTTAAGTCTTAAAGAAGATAGAAAAATGGCAAACTCTAATGTAACTCTCAGAGCATATAGGGATGGCTTACACCTGATTATCAGGCCCCATCTGTCGATTACAGAAGTTGAAGCGGCGATTGAACAGGAAATCTCCCGGATGAATCAACCTTTAGAGGGGGCATCCGTGCAGATTGATCTGAAGGGTCCTACCTTGAAACCGGAGGAAATGGCGTATTTAAAATCTAAACTTCAGGAGACTTACAATCTGCAGGTCCGGAGTATTGAGGCATTTGATGAGCAGGCACCACCCCCTATCGCCGCCGCGCCAACTACGCACGCACTTCCACAAAGAACGGATACCCCGAACACTCGTGCCACCGAACCTTCAAGGATTATTCCCTATACAATCCGATCGGGACAGGTAGAAAACTTCCCACAAGGAAGTCTCGTGATCTATGGCGACGTCAATTCAGGCGCGGAAGTCCAAGCGGGTGGAGATATTGTTGTTCTTGGCGCGTTGCGCGGGAATGCGCACGCTGGCATCAACGGTAGACTTTCGGCTGTCATCATCGCTATGGAGTTAGTGCCTGTCCAACTCCAAATCGGTCACTTTATAAACCGACACCCTATTAACCAAAAACCCCGAGGGTATCCAGAAATCGCCCGCATCGGGGTAGAAGATGTCATCATCGTTGAAAAATTTGTTAAGTTTTAATACAGGAGATTCGAGGTATGGGAAAGGTAATCGTAGTAACGTCAGGAAAAGGTGGCGTTGGAAAAACAACTTCTACTGCCAATTTAGGAACGGCACTCGCACTTCTTGGTAAAACAGTTGTCGTTGTTGACGCAGATGTCGGGCTTCGGAACCTCGATATTGTCATGGGACTTGAGAGTCGCATTGTCTACACCTCCATGGATGTCATTGATAAGCAATGCGAGCTCAGCAAAGCACTTGTAAAAGACCGACGCGTCGATGGACTCACGCTCTTAGCAGCGTCTCAGAAAAACAACAAAGACGACATCAAACCAGAACAGATGAAAGCGATTTGTGAGGCGTTAGGGGCAGAACACGATTTCGTGTTGGTTGACTCGCCTGCCGGTATTGAACGCGGTTTCAGCAACGCTTCCGCGGGCGCAGATGAAGCCATCGTCGTCACAACACCAGACGTCTCTGCGATTCGGGATGCCGACCGGATTATCGGGTTGTTGCAACATGCCGGCATCGAACCGATCAACCTTGTTCTTAATCGCTTCTCGCCGGAACTCGTGGGGAACGGTAGCATGATGGACCAAGAAGATGTCTTGGATATCCTTAACATCGACCTGATCGGTATTGTGCCTGAAGACAGCGGTGTGATTACTTCTACGAATCGTGGGATTCCCTTAGTATACGAAGACGCTTCCCCCGGTTCCCAAGCTTATATGCGTATCGCACGCCGGCTCACTGGACAACGAATCCCGATACCTGACTTAGAGCAGAAAGGCTTGCTTACCAATATCGTCAATTGGTTCAGAAATAGATAAAGCGTCTTTCTATCATAAACTCCAAGCAAGCGTATAAGATATTCAACATTCATTTTTAAGGCAAAAAAGGAGGGCGGTTTCTTCCCAATCTTAAAAGAGTGGGTTTCCAAACCGCAAACTTGATGAATATCAGTCTAAGACAATTGTTCGGGCGCAAACCGAAGTCGAGTAGCATCGCCAAGCAGCGCCTAAAACTTGTCATTACACAAGACAGACTTGATGTAGATGACCGCTTTATGACAAGGTTACATCATGAGTTGGCAGAAGTTCTGGCAAAGTATTTTGAATTTTCCGTTAACTCCGTTTCGATGTCCTTGAAACAGGAAGGAAACTCTTACGTACTCGTTGCGGATATTCCTTACAAAAAGTTTCATGACGTCAATGCGAGACAATAATCGCCAGCAAAGTGGTCACCCGACTGGAGAGCGAACTTGAGGGAACACACTCCAACGCTTCAGAGAATCAATTCCCAAATCGCTTTTGCGACTCCGTCATCGTCATTGGTCGTCGTAATATGATCGGCACATGCACGGATCGGTGGCACTGCGTTTGCCATTGCTATGCCGAATCCCGCTGTCTTGAGTAAACTTTCATCATTGTAACTATCACCGAAAGCAACAACTGTCTCCATCGGAATGCTAAACCGATTGGCGAGGGCTGTGAGTGCGCGGCCCTTAGCGACTTCCGGATTCATAAATTCAATATATTCCGCCTGGGTCTGCGTGACGTAAAGCTTCTCCGCATAATTGGTTTGAAAATTGTCTAAAAGCGGTTTTAATTTTTCGGGTGTATGGATGATGAGTAACTTTGTGGGAGTTTCTCCGGCTAACTCGCGTAGGTCACCGACAGGTGTCGCTGGAACGCCTGTTCGCGCTTCGTAGAGGTCGCTCCATGCGTTGCGTTCAGCGACGTAAAGTTCGTCATTCAAACAGAAGTTGAGATGCAAGTTCTGCGCAACGCAGTCATTGACGACCGCCATGGCGTAGTCGGCTGGAACAGGTGTATGATGATACACCTCACCCGTCGTCGCGTGTTGGACCATCCCGCCATTGTAAGAGATAATCGGGTTTTCCAGTCCGATCTGATCGCTGATCGGTTTGATAGACCGGTGCATCCTCCCAGAAATTAACACCACAAGAATATCTTTTGCGGCGAGTTCTCGAAGCGCGTCCCGGTTTTTTGGTGATACTGCATGTTCGCTATTGAGGAGTGTCCCATCCAAGTCAAAAGCCGCTAAACGACAGGGTACTTTCATTGTATTCTCCTTCCTCCATTTTTATTTTCTTAACCCAAGTTGCTACTAACGAATTCTACGCGTTTGAGGAACCTTTTTCGGCACGCTTCTTCACCCCGTAGGGGTGCCATGTCTATAGAAAATTGCCTATACAAGAAATCGCACCCCGTAGGGGTGCTATGTGAATAAAAAGCGACCTATCCACGCTGTCCCCATAGATCATTCTTCAAGTGGGAGATCGGTAACTGAATCAAAAACGTACTTCACATCATACGCAACCCCAAAACGCTCTAAGAACGTAAGGTATTCCTCACGAAAGGTCCGACGTGAATGATGCTTCTCCTGATTTTCAATATATGCAGCGACCTCAGGTATCTGAGAATGGGAATAACTGAACGCACCAAATCCCTCTTGCCACGCAAATTGTCCCACAGTCCAGCGTTTCTGATTGATAAAGCGCGTCGAATTTACTTTAATATCTTTCACCAAACCAGACAGGGCAGTATCTGGGGTCATACCAGCCAAGATATGGATATGATCTGGCATCGAATTGATTTGAATCAATTTCTGTTTCTTATTAGTGAGGATGCCAGTGATATATTTATGAAGTTCTGCTTTGTGACATTCGGGAATAAGTGCATGCCTACCTTTTACAGAAAATACGATATGTACATAGAGTTGAGTATAGGTATTTGCCATAAGTTCTTTTGCCCTTCCAGAATTTGTTACGTCTAACGCAAGTCACTACTTCTTTATAGACATAGCACTCCTACGGAGTGCGATAATCTGTATATGCTCGGTTCTATAGACATAGCACTCCTACGGAGTGCGATAATCTGTATATGCTCGGTTCTATAGACATAGCACTCCTACGGAGTGCGATAATCTGTATATGCTCGGTTCTATAGACATAGCACTCCTACGGAGTGGAGATTTCCGATTCTGACGACTGATAACTATTTTCCCCAAACAGCCCGTTCTGTTTCTCGGTCAAAGAGATGCATCTCCGCTTCGTCAAAATTCAACCAGACGGTGTCTCCAGCCGTAACCTGAAACGTCGGATGCGTCCTGACCCGAAGGAGAATCGGTTCTTGGGTCTCTGAATGTGTGCCGAGACGGATGTCAAGGATATTGACGGGACCGAGCGGTTCAACGAGATGCACATCAGCAGGAATCGTTCCTTCCGCCGATTGACCCACCGCTGTGATATGTTCCGGACGAATGCCGAACACCAACCCGTTTTCTACCGCGCCCGAAGTGGTATCTGCTTGTCGTTCCGGAGAGAGGCGAAAATAGACATCGGTGTGACACAATCGGAGCAGGGATTCCCCCTCCCGCACGGTGGTTTCCGCATCAAGGAGATTCATAGTGGGCATTCCCATAAATCCCGCCACAAAGAGGCTTTCCGGTTTGTTGTAGATTTCATGCGGTGTGCCAATTTGCTGCAATACCCCTTGGTGGATAACAGCAATCCTATCGGCGAGAGACATGGCTTCGACCTGATCGTGTGTTACAAAGAGGGTCGTTGCCCCGATTTCGTGTTGGAGTCGTTTAATTTCGGCGCGGGTGTCAACGCGAATCTTCGCGTCTAAATTCGCCATAGGTTCATCAAGGAGATACACCTTCGGTTGACGCACCATGGCGCGCCCAAGCGCGACGCGTTGCATCTCGCCACCGCTGAGGACGCTCGGCTTTCGATGGAGTATATCGGATATCTGCAAGATTCCTGCCACCCGCTTCACTTGGGCATCAATCTCCGATTTCGAGAGCTTCACGGCTTTGAGGGGAAAAGCGATGTTATCGTAGACGCTCAGATGTGGGTAGAGGGCATAGAATTGAAAGACAAAGGCGATGTCGCGGTCGGCGGGGGAGAGATCGTTGACACGCTGTCCATCAATGAAGATATCGCCTTCTTCAGGGTTTTCTAAACCTGCGATGAGACGGAGTGTTGTGGTTTTACCACAGCCTGAAGGTCCCAGAAAAACAACGAACTCTTTGTCCTGAACTTCCAGATTGAAATCCTTGACGGCTACGACATCACCGTAGCGTTTTACAATATTCTCAAGCTTAATGTGCGCCATTTTTTTAACTTTAGAAAAAACTCTGCATCAGAAAGTGCATCACTGCGCCTGAAACGAGGGGCACTGTGAGGTTGTCGTCGATCGGGAAGGGAAGGAGCTCCACCAGTGTCGCGACGAAGGCACCAATGATGCCTATAATAGGATTCAACGTCACTAAAGCAATCAAAGCACAAACAACGAAACAGGCGGCACTGCCCTCTAAACTCTTTTTGCCCAGCAGTTTCGTCCTGCCCCACATTTTCCCGACCAGGGCGGCTGCCAAATCTCCCAATATCATAAAGAAAATGCAAACGATCGCAAGCGTCTTGGCGAAAAAGAAAATACACAAGAAAGCACTGATGAGATAGTAGGTCGCGCCTGTCACTGCGCCTTTGCGCTCGTGCGTGCGGAGCAGGAAAGCAAACATTTTGAAAAAGAACTTACCGAAACTCGGGGAGAGCCATTTCATCAATTCCACGGTAAGTGCCAATCCCGCCAGCACTCCGATGAGGATTAACATCGTCTGCCGATCTAAAAACAGATAGATAACCGGTAGGATAAGTCCTGATAAATGGATACTTTTCCGAAACAGCTCGGCTAACATTTTCTACCTTCCATACAACACGAATAACGTCTGCTTAATTATTATAGGATTTATAGGCGAAAATATCAAGTAAAAACAGAAAGCGTTTTTCTTTTTTTTAACAAAAAAATTACACATTTTTGTTGCATTTGAAGATTACAATTTCTTTACCATTGGAATAGCGTTGAGAACACAAACAGGAGAGAATTTCTTAATATGGGAAACCTGCAAGTTGCACCCTTCACAGAACGGTTCCGCATCGGGAATCTGTTGCTTTTAGTGCTTAGTATCGGACTTGTATTCGGAGAAGTCAGTGCTGACAACCACGAAACGCAACCGGTCGTCAAGATAACAGGGACCGTCATAGATAACGACACCGAAACGCCGATAGCAGAAGTATCAATTCGGGTCACGGACACACAGATTCGGGTCAAAACGGATGAAACAGGGGCATTTTCGCTGGAGTTGCCGAGTGGCACTTATAAAATTCATGCAAGCGCGCCGTTTTATAACACTTTTGTCATTACCGATTTTCAGGTGAGCACAGGAGCGGCACCCGCTCCCCTTCACATCAAACTGACCCCACAAGTCGTAAAACTCGATGCGATCAAGTTACCGGTGCGGTTGAGCCAATCCAGCGAACGCGGACTTCTCGAGAAACGGATGCGTAGCTCACGCATTGAAGATAGTATCAGTACAGAAGAGATTAGCCGGCTCCCGGCTTCATCTGCGGGTGAGGCTATTAAACGGGTGACAGGTGTCAGCATTGTCGGGGGACGTTACGTGTTCGTCCGCGGGCTCGGAGAACGCTACAGTAATACTCTTCTGAATAACGTTGAGATTCCGAGTCCTGAGCCGAACCGCCGAGTTGTGCCGATGGACATCTTTCCGGCAAGCCTCCTCGCCAGTCTCCAGACAGTCAAGACCTTCTCCCCCGATCAACCCGGCGGGTTCGCTGGGGGTTCCGTTCAAGTGTTTACCAAAGACTTTCCAGAAGAATTGACGATGTCGCTGTCAATGTCAAGCGGTTTCAACACACAAGCGACAGGTGAAGACGGCTTGACGTATCCGGGTGGCAGCCTGGACTTTTTAGGATTCGACGACGGCTCGCGTGCGCTACCGAACATCGTCCGAGATCAGGCAGCCGATCTACCGATTCGAGAACGTGGACGTTTTACACCTTTAGGGTTTACGCCCGCAGAAATTCAGGAGTTCGGACAATCGTTCGCCAACGTCTGGTCACCCGAACGCCGGCAGGTTCCCGTCAATCAAGGCTACAAATTCAGTCTCGGGAATAGTAACAAGATTTTTGGAAACAAAGAGTTCGGCTACTTAGGTGTCATCTCTTACGGCAACAGCCACAGTTACGGCACGCAAGTCCGTAATGCCTTCCGGCTCGGTTTGAACGAGACGCTTTCGCCTGTAACCTCGTATGACGTTGAACGCAGTGGAAACGAAGTGGATTGGGGGAGCGTCCTCAATACGAGCCTTCGTTTCTCTCCAGAACATCTACTCAGCATCAAAACGCTTTTCACGCATACCGCTGAAGATGAGACGCGGACCTGGGAAGGATTTAACGCCGACAGAAATACCGATATGCGCAGCACACGGCTCCGCTACGTTGAACGCCAACTCTTCTCCGGACAAGTCGCAGGCATGCATGACTTTAACTTTGGAGAACCCGCATTACAAGCAACAGACGAAGATCCAAAACCGCCCGATGTCTCTATGGAGTGGCGACTTACCTATTCGCGCGCCTCCCGCGATGAACCCGACACACGTGAGAACATCTATGAAGACAGAGGCGATGGAACGTTCACTTTCCGCGATGTCACACATAGTGGTAGCAGGTTCTTCTTTGATCTTGAGGACGATGAATACAACGCACGTGTTGACTGGAAAATCCCGCTGGGTGCTGAGGGTCTCTTCAAATTCGGGGGACTCTTACGAGACAGGTCCCGGACGTTTGATGTGCGCAGATTTAGATTCCTACCTGCTGACCAAGTAGACGCGACCGTCAATCTATCCGCGCCGCCCGAAACCCTTTTCCAAATCCAAAACATAGCCCCCCGCGTTTTTGAATTGCGAGAGTCCACACGCTCCACGGATAACTACCTCGCAGACCACAACATCTACGCAAGTTATCTGATGCTTGATCTACCGATTACCACAAAATGGCAAATCATGACCGGGGTCAGATTGGAGTCTTCGGATCAAACGGTTACGACCTACGACCCCTTCGCTGCCTCCCGAAAGGAGATTGAAGCGAATTTGGGAACACTTGATTGGTTGCCGGGTCTGAACGTAACGTATCGTCTCACAGAGCGGATGAATCTACGTCTCGCCGCCTCTCGAACAATTACGCGTCCGGATTTCCGAGAACTCGCCCCCTTTGAGTTCACGGATTTTGTCGGCGGCAGAACGATTCTTGGGAATCCAGATTTGGAACGGACCCAGATCGACAACTTCGATTTCCGTTGGGAAACTTTTCCACAGATCGGGGGCATTTTGGCGGTCAGTGCGTTCTATAAGCGGTTCCAAAAACCGATTGAGCAGATCGTTCAACCACAGGCAGAGGTTCGGATTACCTACGAAAATGCTGAAGGTGCCGACAACTACGGTTTGGAGTTAGAAGCGCGTCAGAACTTAGGCGTTCTCACGGAGGCGTTGCGTAAATTCTCGATTAACACAAACGCAGCACTGATTTCCTCGCAAGTGGTCTTGCCGGAGGATGTCGGGATTCAGACCTCTTCCGAACGTCCGCTACAGGGACAGTGTCCATACATCGTCAATGTCTCCGTCGGTTTTGAAGACCCCAACTGGGGCATTTCCAGTGCAATCGCGTATAACATCTTCGGACGCAGGCTCTCTGAGGTGGGGAACCACGGGGTGCCGGATGTATATGAGCAACCCCGCGGGCAATTGGATGTGAGTTTTAGTCGGACGGTTGCGAACTATTTCAAATTCAGCGTTTCAGCGAAAAACCTACTTGATCCTTACGTCCATTACAAGATAGGAGACGCAACCTATCTTGAGTATAAACTCGGTAGATCGTTCTCGTTTGGGATCAGCTACAACTTATAGGAGAATAGTGGTCAGTTATGGTAAACCTTAGAATTAATGGGACGCTCTGAGGTGGCGAGGTTCGGAAACCTCGCCAGCGGGACAAGGGACCGTTTCCACTGAAATGTCTATTTATTTTTCGGGTTTACCATAAAGTGAACGAACTGACATTCCTTCTCAAAGTGCAAAAAACTCATAGGATCGTCATTTTTTTGCAACAATCTATCGGTATTCTTTAAGGGTAAGGAAATTGACAACAGCGGCTTAAAAATTAGCGGCGATGTGTACCGCCGAGTCGCGACCATCGGTGTCTATCCGTAGGATTGGGTGGACACCAGAAAAAAATAAAAAGGAGCTTAGTTAACTCATGTCAAATATTGGGTCCACCCCTACATCCACAGGAAGAAGGGGTCTATATCAAAATTGGTTGTTCCTGCTAATGGCTATTTTCACGGTTGGATTAGCACTCGCTTATGTCGGTTGTGGTAGCGACGAAGAAGAACACGACCACGCGGAAGACGCAGAAGTCGCCGAAGAAACCATTATCGATGTTGGGGGCCGCCAAGTGGTCGTCCTTGAAGGCAGATTAAACGCCGATAAAACACTCACTTCGGCTTACGATTATCTCCTCCGCGGTGCAGTGTTTGTCGAAGGCGGTGCAACGCTAACGATTGAGGCAGGCGTCCAAATTTACGGCGAACAGGCAACCAATGGCACGCTCATCGTTGCCCAAGGTTCCAAGATCATGGCACAAGGCACAGCCTCCGCGCCGATCGTTATGTCCAGCGATGCAGCGATAGGAGCCCGGGGACGCGGACAGTGGGGTGGTTTGATTGTCAACGGTAGCGCGCCTACGAACCAAGGTGTAACTTTCGGCGAAGGTGACACAGGTGCCTTCGGTGGTAACAATCCTGCTGACAGCAGCGGTATCCTTCAATACGTCCGTGTCGAATACGCAGGTATCGAATTCAGTCCTGACAACGAATTGAACGGTATCGCCTTCCAAGGGGTCGGATCTGGCACTGTCGTGGAGCACGTCCAAGTCCACATGAACCAAGATGATGGCGTCGAGATGTTCGGTGGCACTGTCAACCTCAAGTATGTCATGGTTACAGGGGCACGCGACGACTCCTTCGACTGGACAGACGGCTGGACAGGTAAAGCGCAGTTCCTCGTCGTGCAACAGTATGGCGACGATGCCGATAACGGCTTTGAAGTTGACAACAGCAGTAAAGACAACGAGGCACAACCCCGTTCCGCCGCGACGATCTACAACGCGACGCTCGTAGGGGATCCCGCGGGTCCCGAAAGCGATAACGGTATGCTGATTCGTGAAGGTGCCGCTGGCACATTCGCAAACTTCATCGTTACCGGCTTTAACAAAGTTGGACTCGATATTAACAACGAAGCGACCCACGCGCAAGCAGATAGCGGTAAACTGGTTGTAAAAAACAGCATTTTCTTTGAAAATGGAAAAGGTAACTTCGGCGATGAGAAAGACGACGACGGATTCGATGAAGCCGGTTTCGCCACTTCCAACGGAAATAAAGAAGTTGATCCCGGTTTGGCAGCACCCTTCAACAAGGCCGCCCCGAACTTCACACCCGGTGCCGGCGCAAACGCGGTAACACCCGCAAGCCCCCCTGCCGATGGTTTCTTTGAACAGGTTGACTTCGTCGGCGGTGTGAGCCCAAGCAACAATTGGACCGTAGGATGGACAACGAGTGCGCAGAATTAGCGAACTCACCGTTCACGCAGCTTACATTCTCCTAACCGTTCTGTTCGCTTACAGCAGTTTCGTCGGATGTGAGAAGCGGGTTTGGGAAAATAGTCTCGACTCGCCAGACCAACTCGGTCTGGCAGTCGTTGACGCACTGAACCGGGAAGATATTGAGCAGTTAAACAGACTCCGTGTGCAACGTGAGGAATACCTCGATTGGATTTGGCCCGCATTCCCCGCAAGCCGTCCACCGAACAATTTTCCGGGCGATTTTGCTTGGTCTAATCTTAATAAAAAGTGTAATATCGGTATGAGAAAGTGGATCGCTCACTTCGGAGGGGTAAATCTGAAGTTCGTTGCCATCCGCTTCGATCGACCCGAAGAGACTTATGAAGGGTTCCAACTTTTGCGTGGAACCGTTTTGACGTTACAGAACGTCGCCGGCGAAAAATGGGAATTGAAGATTCTCGGCTCGGTCGTTGTTAAAAACGATAGATATAAGTTACTGAGCTACGAAGATTAAGGACGGGCTGGGGAACCCAGCCCCTACTAAAGCACGTCTATATACCAAAGCACGTCTATAATAGGGTGCTGAAGGGAACGGGAGAAGAAAAATATGAGGACGATTACCGATGTTCAGCGGCAGAACCGAGAAGCCGCCCAACAACGGAAAAAGAAAGCGATCCGGATCGCATGGAGTTTCGCCATCGGACTGCACGTCATCGGGATTATCGCTGGGGGTATCTACTTTATTCAGAAAACCGTGTTGGAGATGCACAATGATAAGGTAGAGAGTGTCGTTTTGGAAGCCGAGAAGCCGCAACCGAAACGCCGGACTCCACCCCGCGCAGCACGAAAACCCCAAAAACCGAAGTTTTCTAAGGTCCGGGCACCCAAAGGGCAGGCTGTCACGACGAGTGCTAAAATCCCGATGGGCAACGCACGTTTCACACTGCCGGCGAGCGAGGTTTCGACACGCCCGGTCATGGCACCCAGCACAGCTGGAATCGGTAGAAATCTGTTCAGAGCAACTCGACAACAGGCAAACATCGTTACAACGATGCCGAAATTTGAAGTGCCGAAGTTTGAATCCACAAGCCTCGTCACCAGAATGGATATGGGAACAAGCCTCGCACAAACGGAGTTTAACGACCCCGGCAATCTGGAACTCGCCTCTGTCAACTTGGGAGATGCGAAACAGTCTTTTAACGAGTTCCTAAAGGCGGTTCGGGACCGAATCAAACAGGTGCAACGCTTCCCACCCCGCGTCCGAAATTTAGACGAGGGTGCCAGCACAACCGTTCGGTTCACGCTTTTCAAAGACGGCACGATTCGGAATCCAGCCGTCACCGATTCTTCCGGCTCAACGGCACTGGATAACGCGGCGATCGCGGCTGTCCAAAACGCCGTGCCTTATCCGCCTTTCCCGGAAGGACAAGAGGGGAATAGTTTGCGACTCGAACTCCCGATTATCTTCGAGTTATCGAATTAACCGACAGACATCTGACATAAAAAAGGGACGACTTTCGGGTCGTCCCTAACGGAGGAACCTCTAAAACGCGAGTTTATCCGCTTTCGCCTTTGTTTCATCGACAAATCCCAAAAGAATCAATCCCGTAATAAAGAAAATCATCAATGAAATGATGGCGAGGCGCGCACTGCCGGTGATCTGTTCGATAACGCCAAACGTTACGGGTCCCCAAATTGATGAAAACTTGCTGAAGACAGAATAGAATCCGTAAAACTCCGCACTCGCCTGCTCTGGAATCATCGCGCCATAGAAGGAACGGCTCAACGCCTGTGTCCCCCCGAGCACAAGCCCCACCACCATGCCCAAAACAAAGAACTCTTTTGCGGTGTGAATGAAATACCCATACGTAACAACCCCACTCCATAAGACTAAGGCGAACATCACGGAGCGTTTCGCACCGATACGATTTGCGAGCCGACTGAAGATCAAGGCACCCCCTATCGCAACGACTTGCACCAGCAAGAGCGTCACCATGAGTGCCGTCGTCGAAAGCCCTAATTCTTCAGTGCCGTAGATTGTCGCCATACTGGTAACGGTGTGGATGCCGTCGTTGTAGATCATATAGGCGACAAGGAAAAGCGTGAGGTGTTTAAAGCGTCCGACCCGTTTCGCGGTTGAAAGCGTCCGACGGATGCCGAGGGTGAGATAGGCGATAGGTTTCGGTGTGTTGCGGTAGTCCTCCGGAAGTTGATACGGCGTTTTTTCCTCTTTTAGGTATTTTAGGGTCAACAGCGTCCAACCTGCCCACCAGATACCCGTCATCGCCATCCCGATGCGTGCCGCCAGTGTTATGCTAATGCCTATGGTTTCGTGCATAGCGACGAGTCCAAGTGCCATCCCAAATTGGAGCGAACCGCCGACATATCCAAACGCATATCCCTTGGCAGAAACGGAATCCATTTGGTCTTCAGAGGCGATCTGTGGTAAAAATGCGTCATAGAAGACATTCGCACCGACAAAACAGACTTGGGTCCCAATGAACAGCACGATCGTCACCCCTACATCGCCAGACTTGCAAAAATAGAGCATCGTTGCGAAGAGGCTGCCCATATACGCAAAACCTGTGAGGAATCTTTTCTTGGCGGAAGAGAAATCGGCAATGGCACCGAGCACAGGGGCAAAAAGAAATACGAGGAACGCTGCGGTTCCCAACATATAACCCCACAATGCCGTAGCACTGATATGCATGCCGAGGATGTTCACCCCGGCTTCTCCGACAACGGCTTGTGCGAAATAATTGGGTAGTAACCCGACAGCAGCCGTCGTGATGTAGGCTGAATTCGCCCAATCGTACATGCACCAACCGAAAATCGTTTTTTTATCGTTTTTCATAACGCTCCTGTCTGCTAAAGTTATAAGGTCGGGATCTTCTCCGTATTTTCCCATACTTCGGGAAGGAAATCAATAAGATTCTTTAGAGTGGTCAGCAATCAGTAGGCATCGCGATAAAACTCGCTCCTACACCAAGGATGGAGACGCGGAAGGAGGGAAGATAGGCGAAATAGCCTGTAGTATTAAAAATAGTCAACAAATAGTTGACAAATAATAGAAAAAAGAGTAAAATTAAAATTAGTTCTAAGTAATTAATACAAAAAGTACCTATCTATGGACGAAGAAAGATCAAGTAGAAAATGGCGTGAAATCATAACCCCCGAATGGTCGCTTGCCATTTTAATTCATGTAATTATTTTGGAAATACTTTATGTATTTTTCCTGTTGAGGCCTAAGGGAGAAAGCCTGAATACTCTCATCTTAAATACAAGCACGGCATTACCACTTTTCACGCTCATAGCAGTAACTCTTATGGAAATCTGGGAGGCTGTCTGGGAGGTTATCATGTTAGTCAAAAGGATTCTCGAAAAACGTGAGGAGAAAAAACTTCAGAAAGCCCGATTAGAAGGGGCGAAGCAGAAGCATGCAGAATGGGTAGAATGGGCTAAAAATGGAAGAGATAAACCGCAGCCAAAACCCCCTAAAACCCCTGAAGATCATTAAGTCTAACCAACCCTTCAACCCGCACAACCCACACAACGAATTAGAGACAGTAGGAGTGTAAGGATTCCACACTCCCACTGCTCTTACCTTGTTGAGGTTAGGCAAGGTCGAAACGATCAAGATTCATGACCTTGTTCCACGCAGCCACGAAATCCCGGACAAATGCTTCTTGAGAATCCTCACACGCGTAGACTTCCGCAACGGCTCGGAGCTGGGAGCTTGAGCCGAAGACGAGATCGACGCGGGTCCCCATCCATTTGACCTCACCTGTCGAGCGATCACGTCCCTCAAACACATTCTCAGATGTAGAGGAAGCCGCCCACTCGGTGTTCATGTCAAGCAGATTGACGAAGAAATCAGTCGTCAATGTCTCGGGTTGCTTGGTAAAGATACCGAAACCCGACTCACAAACGTTTGTATCCAAGACGCGCAAACCGCCGATAAGAACCGTCATCTCAGGCGCGGTGAGCGTCAGCTTCTGTGCCCGATCGACGAGTAACTGTTCGGCTGTTCCCTCGTGTCCGTCTGCGAGGTAGTTGCGGAATCCATCGGCGATCGGTTCCAGCACAGCAAACGACTCCACATCGGTTTGCGCCTGCAAGGCGTCTGTGCGTCCCGGAGAGAAGGGAACCTCTACCTCGATGCCAGCCTTCTTCGCAGCAGCCTCGACGGCTGCACACCCAGCAAGAACGATCAGGTCAGCGAGTGAGACTTTCTTCCCGTCGGACTGGGATCCGTTAAATTCGTTTTGAATCGTCTCCAGCGTCTGAAGGACCTTCTCCAATTCGGACGGTTTGTTGACTTCCCAATCCTTCTGCGGCGCGAGGCGGATACGTGCCCCGTTGGCTCCACCACGCTTGTCGGTGCCGCGGAATGTTGCCGCAGATGCCCAAGCCGTTGAGACCAACTGGGAAATGGAGAGTCCTGATTCCAGGATCTTGCCTTTGAGGGCAGCGATATCCTGTCCGTCAATCAATTCATGATCGACATCCGGGACAGGGTCTTGCCACAACTGCGGTTCCTCTGGAACTAAAGCACCGAGATACCGTGTGCGGGGTCCCATGTCGCGATGGGTCAACTTGTACCACGCCTTAGCAAAAGCGTCTGCGAATTCCGCCGGGTTCTCGTAGAAGCGTTTGGAAATCTGCGCATAGACCGGATCCGCTTTCAGAGACAGATCGGTCGTGAGCATCATGGGCGCGTGTTTCTTTGAGGGATCGTGAGCGTCCGGCACCGTGCCTTGTGCGGATTCATCTTTGGGAGTCCACTGCCACGCACCACCGGGACCTTTCACCAGTTCCCAGTCGTAATTGAACAGGTTCTCAAAGAAGCCATTGTCCCACTGGATCGGAGCGGCCGTCCAGGCACCCTCTAAGCCACTGGTGATCGTGTGAACACCCTTACCGCTACCAAAACTGTTCTTCCATCCGAGTCCTTGTTCCTCAATAGAGGCACCCTCGGGTTCGGGTCCGACATACTCATCTGCATCCGCAGCACCATGCGTTTTGCCGAACGTGTGTCCGCCAGCGATGAGTGCGACCGTCTCTTCGTCGTTCATTGCCATGCGCCGGAACGTCTCTCTAATGTCTCGCGCTGCAGCGACGGGATCCGGGTTACCGTTGGGTCCCTGCGGATTCACATAGATTAAACCCATCTGAACGGCACCAAGAGGGTTCTCCAATTCTCTGTCGCCGGTGTAACGCTCGTCTCCGAGCCATGTGGTCTCTGATCCCCAATAGATGTCTTCTTCGGGTTCCCAGACGTCCTCTCGTCCGCCAGCGAATCCGAAGGTCTTGAGTCCCATCGACTCCAGGGCACAGTTCCCTGCGAAGATTATCAGATCCCCCCACGAGAGTTTTTTGCCGTATTTCTGCTTGACGGGCCAGAGCAGTCGGACGGATTTGTCAAGGCTGGCATTGTCGGGCCAACTGTTGAGGGGTGCAAAGCGGAGTGTGCCAGAGGCACCGCCACCGCGCCCGTCGCCGATGCGGTATGTGCCTGCACTGTGCCATGCCATCCGAATGAAAAGCGGTCCATAGTGACCGTAGTCGGCGGGCCACCAGTCCTGCGATGTCGTCATCACCTTATAAATGTCTTGCTTCAGAGCCTCTAAGTCGAGTGTCTTGAACGCCTCGGCGTAGTTGAAATCCTCTCCCATTGGATCGGCTGTGGGAGGGTTCTGGTGGAGCATCTTCAGGTTCAACTGATTCGGCCACCACTGTTGATTCGCTATCGTGCCCCGTGCGTGAGCATGGTGCATCACTGGGCACTTACCTTCGTTACTCATATTTGCTCCAATCGTGTTCTACATTTTTCCAATTTATTCTTTGACGTAACCTCCCTCTAAGTACTTGTTTGGAAAATCCAAATGGACCTCTGAAAGTTATTATTTTATGGAGAAATGCCCTAAAAATCGGTTGAAATGATAAAAGAGGACTATTTCACCCACTTCTAAGACAGACTCTCAGTGTTACAAAAGGGAGATTGACATCCTATTTCTTCTATATATTATACATCAAAACTGCCCAAAATGACAAGTATGATACCAAATCCGAATAGGGTCATTTAGTTTTAAAAATTATTTTTCAGTAAATTCAGTGCTTTCTTAGGATGTGCGGCAAAATATCGCATTGTTTTGCTGATCGCCTCGTGTCCGGCGAGTCGCAATATAGAGACTGTGGTGTTTCGTAGCGCCGCCATGACGGCAGGAATCGCACCGGATCGGACTTGTGATGCGTCTTCGCCGAGGACGACATCCCGGACGTAATGCGACTTATTCTCAATCGTCCAATGTCCACGGCGTAAGGTGAGCAAGTCCGCCGCCGAAGCTTTTGTAGGTTTCAGACTCGTGATGCCATAGTGTGTCTGAAGTGAGACTTCCCGTGTCCGTAGGTCTTTGCGTTGATAGGTATACTCAAAGACTTGCGAGATGCCGGGCCAGCGCAAATATGCGTTGAGGGCGGTGCTACAGGTTAATCGGCGTATTTCGAGGCGTCCATGTGCTTTATCAAGGGTCTGAACGGTATCAAGCGTTTCCTGCCATTGTTGATGTTCTGCCTGGAGTTGTTGATATGCCGAAATCCGCAAAGTTTTAGCGTCGGGAGGACGTTGAAACAAGCGTTTTATCGCCTCAAACATATCTTTCTGATTCTCCTTGACGGGTAAAACGTAGTCGCCTCCCGACGCTAAAACCGCCTCACAAAAACTTCGGCGGGTCAACAAGGCGTCGGCTGTCACGACTTTCTGAGAAACATCAAAAGATTTGAGAATCTCCAGCGAGGTCGGCAGTTCGTGAGTCTTGGCAGACATCGCTTTTTGAGTCAGAGTAATGCCAAGCTCATGAGAGACGATAGACAGCAAGTGAGTTATCTTGGCATCCTGTTTTTTACTGCCTCGTAAGGTCTTGCCATCTATGGCGACAGCCGTCAAGCAGCTTTGACCTTTCCAGTGGAAGTCCTCAAGTGCCGCAGTTGCCCAGCGTCTCAGGATTGATTCTAAGGCATCAAGGTCTAAGCGATGAAAAAGATTATACAGTGTTGCGGCACACGGGGTTTTCTTATGTCGAAAGCCGAGGGCTTTTCTCAGATGCTTGTAGGTGCGTCCGTATTCAGCAATCGCAGCATAACTGCGATACCCAGACATCATCGCAATGATGGAGAGGGCGAGGATCGCCCGCAGCGGGTGGCGTTTGCCTTTTTCCTTGCGTGGGTCTGGCAATGTTGCTAACATATCAAGCAAGTGGTGAGAAGGTTTTCTCGTCATGATCTTCACCTCAATGTTGTGGTAAACGTTTAAGGTGAAGCATAGCATGTATGGCGTGAAAACTCACGTCGTACATGCATACAAAAAAAGTAACTCATCCAAAAAACTTAAAACTAAATGACCCTGCAAATCCGAAAGATAAATTTGTATTTAAGAAATTTTGAAACGCAGCCGAAGACAAATGTAAGAGGCGCATTGTCCCGCAAGTCCACACGCGACTTACGCCATTGCGCGACTACGAACCGGTTTTTCGCTAATGAGCAGCGGTTAATTCGTTATCAGTAAAAATCGCGAGGGGAACTCGCTCCTATAACGATGCGTCGGAGAATCGGAAGATTCCGTATTATTGTTTTTCAGATCCGCCCAAGTGCCGACGACAGGCTTTTTCACCAGAGAAGGTGCAGCAGGCGCAGCCGGTAAATCCGGCATAATCGCAGCCGTCCATTCCGATCGGAAGAACGGGGTATTATTCCAGTTAAGATTGTTCATCTGCACAGATAACGCCTCCTCACCTTTCCTTACCGGCAGCACCCGAAGCAGACGCGGGTCTTTCGTGTTCCACAACCGCCACGTCAACCCCCCTTTCTTGTAGCACGATATACCGAAATCTACACGACCCCCCGTAGCATCATACAAACGATAGTCAAAACTCGGAAGGCTTTGACCAATATAACTAAGCGTCCCCATCGGAATCGGCGTTTCCTCAGGATTCTCGATATGCGCGAAGTCGTGCTCATCTATCACAGAGTTTTCGGAGGTGAGCTTGAATTCTTTCCCGAATTGGTTGTAAAGCGTGCCGATTTTCAGGGTCCATCCGTCAAGGGTTTCGAGACCTTCATCGGGATGGACGTAGATAGCGATGGATTTGAGTTGATAAATGGAGGTTCCGTTTGTGGAGTCGGCTTTGACCGTGAGTTCATAGATGAGTGCCTTTTTGGTGTTTCCAAAGACACTGCCGCGTGTCCATCCGAGGGGACATTCGAGTGGTTTGAGTATAATCTTGCGCTTGGTGGGTGTCTGTTTTGTCTCGGGTTTGGTTTCCACAGATGGTGGCGGTGGCACATAGAGAAATGCCCGCAACGCCTCTGGGTCATCAAGTATGGACAGTTGGTTTGTGTAAGAAGAATCGAGAGACAAGAAGTAGAGGTTGGTGAGGCTTGACAGCTTCTGGAACTCATTAACATCCGTAATTCTATTATCTCCGAGCCACAGAGAGTCTAATCCGGTCAGCGTCAATAGCGCATCGGTTGTAGTAATCTCATTATTCCTGAGACTCAAAAACAGTAGGTTGGTTAGACTTGCCAGGACCGAAATATCACTAATCTTATTCCTACTGATATACAAGGTTGTTAGGCTGGTTAGATTTGCCAGGGCTGAGATATCACTAATGCTATTACCACCGAGATCCAAAACGCCGAGGCTGGTTAGACCCGCCACGGCTGAAATATCACTAATCTTATTATTATAGAGCTCCAAGTGTGTTAGGCTGGTTAGACTGGACACCGTTGACATATCACTAATGTTATTATTACCGAGATTCAAGGTTTGTAGCCTGGTTTTACCGTTCAGTGCTGAGATATCACTAATGCTATTATCCTGGAGCTCCAAGTTAATTAGGTTTAGCTTAGACACCTCAGAGATATCACTAATGCTATTATCATAGAGACGCAAGGCTATTAGACTGGTTAGACCAGACAAATCAGGGATGGTACTAATACTATTACCACCGAGATCCAAGTCTTTTAGGCTGGTTGGCAGATTAGCAGTAGGGATTGTACTAATGCTATTATTACTGAGATTCAAGTTTGTTAGGCTGGTTAGACGACTGGACAAATTAGGGATAGTACTAATGCTATTATCATTGATACGCAAGTCTTTTAGGTTGGTTGGCAGATTAGTAGGGATTGTACTAATGCTATTATTATTAACCGAATCGCTATCATTACCCAGATACAACCATTCTAGGACGGTTAGACTGGACAAATCAGGGATAGTACTAATGCTATTATTCCTGAGATGCAACTTTTTTAGGCTGGTTGGCAAATCAGTACGGATAGTGCTAATGCTATTCTCATTGAGATTCAACTCTGTTAGGCTGGTTGCGTATTTTAACCCAGTCATGTCGCTTATCCCTTTTTTGAAGCCAGAGAACACTTTGAATCTCGAGTCCGCCATATCAGTATCTGTAAAGGTCGTAGCGGTGGAAGCGACTATACTCAAGGCTTTGAGTCGTGCGAGCACTGCTGCCCGCAAGTTCGCATCCGGCATCTCCGTCTCAGTTATGGTGGTCTGTGCAGTGCCGACCTCAACCCAAATCCCCAACATAACTATCATAATACTATAGAAAAAAAACTTCATAAAACATCCTTTCTTGGCAGATCGATTAATGACCTTGAATATAACTTTATCAGGGCAGTCACTGAAATTCGGGATAGGAAACCTGCGGGGTGATTCTTCAAAAGGGTGGGATCGTTCAGGGATTCCAAGGCTTACGAATATTATCACTCAAGTTGCTACGAACAATATTGGAGGTTTCAATGCGGTTTTCAGGCACTTGCTCTCTTTAATTTATAATAAGTTAAATTTATTTATTTTTCAAATTAAAAATAGTAAAGTCTGTATCTAACTTAAGGGTATTTATGGAAAAATACACAATCATCCATACAGTAGCAGAAGAGTGAGGTGCGGTCGATATCGAAAATAGGTTTCCAGTCTGGAAAACCAAATAGTCCCGACCCCCTATAGATTAGACATGCAGAATTTGGATAAATGTGGTATAATTAAAAAAAGTCTAAGATAATAACGGAGGATACGTCTCCCATTTTGGATACCATGGACTCTCTCTGTAGATGGCTATCAATTCTACTGCTCCTTTGCCTCAGTGCTGGGGTGCACGCCGAAACCGACGAACTCCGAGCAGAGGCATCCCGCACTTACGAGAACATCGAAATCGATGGGGAACTTTCAGAGCCCGATTGGCAGAAAGCAACACCCATCCGTCAATTTATTCAGTTTGAACCCGATGCAGGCGAACCACTAACCGAATCCACAGAGGTTCGTATTCTTTACGATGACAGACACATCTATTTCGGTTTCATCTGCAGCGAACCTGAACGTTCCAAGATTGTTGCCAACAAGATGCGGCGCGATACGATGTTGTGGGACCAAGACAACGTCTTTGTGCTGTTGGATACCTATAACGACCGTCGGAGTGGGTTCTTCTTCCGAGTCAATCCGCTCGGTGCGCGCGAGGATATCGCGCTCATGGACAGCGGCGACAGTCGAAATGAGAACTGGAATGCGGTTTGGGACAGTCAGGCAAAAATTAACGGCGATAATTGGACGACAGAAATTGCGATTCCCTTCAGTCAGCTGCGGTTTAAAGACGAAGAAACGTCAACATGGGGTTTGAACCTTGGACGCACCATCCGGAAAAACCAAGAGGAAGGCACCTGGTCCCCCGTGCCAGCAGCCTATACGTACCTGGCACGCTATCGGACAACACAACTTGGGACGCTCACCGGTTTATCCGGGATCTCACAACGCCGGAACATAGAGTTTCTGCCGTATCTCCTCCCCGGTGTTGCCCGGACAGCGTCAGACGGAACCGCCGGTGTGCTCGACTTCGGGGGCGATATGAAGGTGAGCGTCACTTCTAATCTAACCGCGGATCTCACGGTCAATACAGACTTCGCACAGGTTGAGGCAGATCGAGAAGAAACGAATTTGACACGGTTCAGCCTCTTTTTTCCTGAGAAACGCCAATTCTTTTTGGAGGGTGCGGGCTTATTCGATTTTGGTATCCCACGCACGACTTACAATGCCCCGCCACCGCTCCTCCTTTTCTATAGCCGCCGCATCGGTATTGAAGAGGGACACGCTATCCCGATCATGGCTGGTGGGAAACTTACCGGTAAAGTGGGAGGCTTCGGCGTGGGGTTGCTGAACGTTCACACAGATAAGTACACCTCTGATGCTACTAACAGTGAGGACGCAGTTGATGTCAACAGAAGGAACTACTCCGTGTTGCGCATCAAGCGCGATCTTTTCACAGGGTCGAGCCTCGGCATGATTGCTATCAACAAACAAGGTCTCGATGCCTATAACCGCGCGACTGGCGTCGATTTTATCTATCGTCCCACAGGCGAGATGAATTTCCGAGGCCTCTGGGCACGCACGTTTGAATCGCGCGAAATCAGCAGGCAAGCCCGTCCAGGAAACGGTGCTTTGCCGAGCGAAAATCCGAACGCGCTTTACTTCGGTGGCAATTGGCAGAGCGAAATCGCACGCGTGAACGCCTCCTATACGGATATCGGTGACGATTTCAATCCCGAAGTCGGTTACGTCTATCGGACAGGCAGCCGATGGTTGCGGGGCGAAATGCGAGCCACGCCTTATCTCCATTGGAACGGGTTGCGTCGGTTGTGGACTGGACCGGAGATTGACCTCATCCTCAACGCAGACAACGAATTAGAAACGCGAACCTTTATCTGGAGCACGTGGCTTGAACTGGAAACGAACGGATTTGGCGGTCTGCGAATCTACCGAAATTTTGAGCACCTTACCGAGGACTTTGAGATTCGAGAAGGAATTACCATTCCGAGAGGCAAATACAGTTACAATAACTACAACCTCATGTTCAACGCTCAAGGCCAGGTCTTCAACGGTCGCTTTGGGTTCAATGTCGGAGATTTCTATAACGGCACCCGACGCGGATTTGACCTCCGTTTCGACCTTCGGTTCACTGGACGCTTCAGTGTGGAACCGAGATATGAATTTAATCGCGTCACACTGCCAGAAGGTTCATTCGACACAAACGTCTTCGGAGGACGTATCGGCTACTCTTTTTCCACCGATCTCTTCACGAAACTTTTTGTACAATGGAACAGTGACCGGAATCTGGTTACCACGAATTTCTTAATCAACTATATCTACAGTCCCGGTAGTGATTTCTATTTCGTTTTCAACCAGACGTATGGGACAGACAGTATCACATCGGGATTGCTGGATACCACCTTGGTTGGCAAAGTAACCTATTGGTGGAATCCATAATGGCTGTCGGCGGTCAGTAAATCGCAAACTCACCCGCAACGAATCGCAAGGAAAGTAAAAAAAATGAAGATTGTTGATGTGAAAACGTATCTCGTTGATGTGCCACCGCCGCATTGGGGCGGAAGGCGTTGGATTTTCGTCAAATTGGTGACAGACGAAGGGATTGAAGGCGTAGGTGAATGCACGTATCATACGCAATTGAACCACGTCGTTATCGAACTGATTAAGGATTGGGGAGAACGCTACTTGATCGGTGCGGATCCGTTTCGGATTGAAAAGATCTGGTCGACCCTTTATGAGGGACCGTGTGTGCGGCATTCAGGACCCCTGACGAGTCCGGCGATGAGTGCGATTGAGATGGCGTGCTGGGATATCGTCGGAAAAGCACTGAACCAACCGATTTACAATTTGTTAGGGGGCATGTTCCACGAGAAACTGCGCGCCTATTCATACTTATTGCAATGGCAACGCGGCGATTCTCCAGAAAAGACGGGGGACCTCGCGCTCTCTTACGTAGAAAAAGGGTTTACGGCTGTCAAGTTCGATCCGGTTGATCCAAGCACCGCGGATCGGTTGGAAACCCTCGATTACGCAGAGAGTGTCATCCGAGGAATCCGCGATGCCGTCGGCGATAGGTGTGACATTCTGATTGGCACGCATGGACAGTTCAATACAAACAGTGCAATCCGTTTCGCGAAACGCGTCGAGCCTTATGATCCACTCTGGTTCGAGGAACCGCTACCTCCAGAGAATATCAAGGAGATGGCACGCGTCGCCCAATCAACGAGTATCCCAATTGCCACTGGGGAACGATTGTTGACAAAATACGAGTTCGTGGACCTGTTGGAACAGCAGGCGGCATCTATTCTGCAGATGGATTTGACAATCACAGGGGGTATCCTTGAGGCGAAAAAGATCGCATCAATGGGTGAGGCACATTATGCCCAAATCGCACCGCATCTGTATGGGGGTCCGATCGGGGGTGCTGCAAATATCCAGTTGGATGTCTGTAGCCCGAATTTCCTGATTCAAGAGGGTATCCATACATGGGACGGCTTCCACGCCGATATCCTTAAGGAGCCGTTGCAGTGGGAAGATGGATACATCATTCCGTCAACGAAACCAGGACTCGGTGTCGAATTGAACGATGAAGTTTTGGAGAAACATTCTATTACGGTTTAAATAGTTTAAAAATCTGAATTGTATCTGTCGAAATGGGTTAAAAGGATTAAGTAGAGTGGATCGAGGTATTTGTAATGTACTTAGTCTGTTATTCATGCAGGCGCGGCTATCGCGTCCACCAAGAGAGTGTTAACTTCGTTGAGAAGAAAACCTGCTCAAATGGACATGTCCACGACATACGCTGTCGGTGTGGTCAGAAAATATATGTTACCCAACGCGTCGATTCCACACGTTGGAAATCTATTGATCGCAAAGTTCCTTGGAAATATCCAGACGAACGGACACCTGGGAAGTAAAGACGGAGGCATAAACAAGGAATGGAAATTTCAGAAACACCAACGGGTACGCTTGACCCGATACCCAATTTAGTTGAAGAAACACTTAAAAAATTAGATATCCGTCCAGAACAGATCCGATTTGCTGTCCAAAGCGATGTGAGTTCAACAGGCACCTACGGTGAAGAATGGTTTGTCTTAACGGACGCTGCGATCTTCACCGTGACGGGTGGGGGTGAAGTGCTTCACTATATCCCATATAAGAGTGTGTTGGGTATCCGTGCCGAGATCGTCGTGGACGCTGGGATACTGGTCCTGGAAACAGAAGAAGGCACTGTCGATCTGATTCGGTACTCCAATGGCTGCGCGGCGAAGTTCGGATTTGTGGCTCGATTTATCGGTGACGAAATTGAGTTTCGTGACGGTAAACGGGACGAGGCACCGATTTGGGACTACAAGCCGGAGGAAAAATTCTGCCAGTCTTGTGGTTTACACTTGCCAGACGAGTTCTCACCCTGTCCAGCCTGTACCAAAAAACACAAGGTCATGTTACGGATTTTGTCCTACATACGCCCGTATCGCGGTCGGGCAATCCTTTTCATGCTCTTCGTGATTGCTGGCACCCTCATCTCCTTAGCACCGCCGTATTTCTCCCGTATCCTGATTGACGATATCCTGATGCCGAGTGAGGTCGATACCGCTGCCTCGGAAGCCTCAAGAACGTGGTTAGGATCCATCTTCCGCGACTTTGAGTCGGCGGCATTGGCTTTGTCCATTGCTGTAGGGACCCTATTAGGCATACAAATTATCCGTGAAATTTTCACAATTTTTCGGTTACGTTTAGGTGCATGGCTGACGTTCCGCGTCGCTGCGAATATCCGAGCACACGTCTATCAGCACTTGCACAACTTGTCAATCCGATTCTTCGATAAACGGAAAACTGGGACGGTTATCTCGCATATCACAGAGGACAGTGAACGGCTTCAGGACTTTATGTTAGAGGGTCTCTCGTTTCTCGCGGTAGAGCTGTTGCTCTTCTTCGGGATTGGAGGGATGCTGTTCTGGATGAACTGGAAACTGGCGTGCTTCATCTTAATCCCGATTCCGATAATTGTCTTTGGCGCCGGTTGGTTCTGGAAAAAAGTGCGAAGTCTTTGGCATCGCGCCTGGCGGCGTCGCTCGAAATTGTTCGATGTCGTCAACGATTCGGTATCCGGCATTCGGGTCGTCCGTGCGTTCGGACAACAACGGAGCGAAGTGAACAGGTTCGCCGATGCGAACGTAGATGCACGAGACTATGAAACGCATGCTGAGATGATCTGGGCGACCTATTATCCACCACTGATGTTCGCCGTCCAGTTAGGGTCTCTCATCGTTTGGTATGTCGGGGGGCTCAACATTATCGGTGGGACAATGACGTTCGGGACCTTGATGGCGTTCCACGCATACCTGATGATGTTCTACGAACCGTTACGCTATATCAGCCCGCTGATTAACTGGGCTTCCCGCTCAATGACGGCGGCAGAACGGCTTTTTGAAGTCATTGACTCACAACCGGAACAGTTGGACGATGGCAGCCTTAAAGCGATGCCGAACATTACTGGAGAAGTCAAATTTCACAACATGACGTTCGGTTACGATTCGCATAAACCGGTGCTTCGAGATATCAGCCTCCACGTGAAACCGGGAGAGATGATTGGACTCGTTGGGCATTCGGGTGCGGGGAAATCGACGCTTATCAATTTGATTTGTCGGTTCTATACGCCGGACTCTGGACGTTTAGAGATCGATGGCGAGGACATCAAGCAGATTGACCTCAAGGATTTGCGCCGCCAGATTGGGGTCGTGTTACAGGAACCGTATCTGTTCAGTGGGACTATCGCCGAGAATATCGCCTACGCGCATCCCGATGCGACCATGGAAGATATTATCACGGCAGCGAAAGCGGCAAACGCCCACGAATTCATCGTCAAGTTCCCGGACGGCTACGATACGGAAGTCGGTGAACGCGGCGGACGGCTATCGGGCGGCGAACGACAACGCATCTCCATCGCACGGGCGATTTTACACAACCCACGGATTCTGATTCTCGATGAAGCTACCTCATCCGTGGACGTGGAGACGGAGAAGAAAATCCAACAGGCAATCGACAGGCTTGTTCAGAACCGAACGACATTTGCAATTGCTCACCGACTTTCTACGCTCCGAAATGCCGACCGATTGTTCGTAATTGAAAAAGGGAAAGGTGTTGAGTGCGGTTCTCACGAAGAACTCATGGAACAGAAGGGTATCTATTACAAACTCGTAGAAACCCAGCGCGAAGCCGCTAATGTTCGCGCAGCATCGCAAGCCGTGGAGAGATAGACATGCAGAACCAAAACATAGAAAAACAAACCACTCTCGCTGCGGCACCGACAGTGAAGCCGGTTCCACCTGAATCCGATGACTTCACGCCGCGCTACTTGGATGCCGCTGACCTGACCTTCACGCGCTCCGAAGTGGGAACGGCGCGACTTGAAATTCGGAATGACGCCTGCCATTTGCGGGTAGTGGTGCGGCGGTTGATGCCACTCAGCAATCCCGAGGGTTACATCTCGCTTGCCGCGGATGAGGACACCGAAATTGGGATCCTCGTGAACCCATCGGAACTCACACGGGAAAGTCAAAAAATCCTGCAAGAAGAGTTGGATAAACGATACTTCACGCCGACAATTCAGAAGGTTTACCGGGTGAAGGAACAATTCGGCATCCATGAATGGGAGGTTGAAACGGAGCGAGGGCGTGTGACGTTCTCGGTGCGTGGGTTGAATCAGAACATCAAACAGGTGCCACCTGCCCGACTTTTTGTGACGGATGTCCGCGGGAACCGATATGATATTCCGGATTACCGGAAGTTAGATGCGCAGAGTTATCAGCAGATTCAACGACATCTCTAAGAATACCGAGGACCAATCACTATGAAATGGAGGCGTCTTCATGCAGCTATCGCTTCAATCGGGTTGCATCTGCTCTTTGTCATCATTGCAGCGTTGCTGTTTTCAGGTCAAAGGGAACTGAACAAAGATGCCTTCGAGGCAACAATCGTTACGCTGAATCCCGCAAGGACGGATGTAGAAATCCGACCGACCCGACGTGCTGTCTCGAATATTCCACTTTTAAGAGAAACTGCTACGGAAGCTCGCATATCAACAGAGACCTCCCAGATGCGCCAACTTCCGAGAAGCGAAACGGGGGTTGTAAGACAAGTACCATCGTTAGACATCGAAACGGATATGTTGAACCCTACGGAAGTTGCGGTGGCACCCACGCTGCCTAATAATGAGCCCTCCAATACCACATCCGTTCATTCACCTATTATCCCTGGCAAAGAGGCACCCATCATAGAAAAAGGTGCCTCTTCTGCTGTCCGGAGCAGGGGCACTAACACAACAAAAACTGGACTCTCAGAATTTTTGGATGGCTCCTTACCGACAGGTGGCTTGGGAGATGGATTCGATACTGCGTTTCGCAACCTTGTGAAGATACCGAAGGAGAAATTGGGCGGTGTCCTTGAAGGGACAGGCAGCGAGATGCGCGGGCATATTCGGCTGATTCGACTCAAACATTCGCTTTCGGATTGGTGGCAGGATCCGACGGCGATTCCTGCGCTCATCAAGTGGCTGGAGGAACAGACTCCGATTCGGGCGGATATGGACTTCGCTGGCGGTGCGCTACGGATTACTGATCCTCAAATTATGGACGCGCCGCTCATCATCATGACAGGACACGATAAAGACATCACCGTTGGGCGGGGGCTTGCAAAAGAGGGTCCACTACAGACAGGTTTCACACCCGCAGAACGCGCAGCACTTCGGAAATACATCGTTGAGAAAGGCGGAATGCTGTTTTTCGATGACTGCGGTTTCAATGGACTTTTCGCACACATCGTTGCTGATGAACTCAAACAAATTTTCCCTGAATATCCGCTTGAGATTCTTCCGCACGAGCACGAGTTGTATAGTATCTATTACCATCTGTCGAAACCGCCTACAGGTGGCGATGTGTTCTGGGGAAACGAGAATAACGCGCAACCCACGCAGTTCCGTTATCAGAAAGCGATCGTCATTGACGACCGGTTAGCAGTGGTTTACAACCGCAAGGATTACCTGTGTGCAATGGAAACCGCAGAGATTGAGAGCCGCACGATGTTACGCCTCCGCCGTTCCACGGATGTCTATCGGTTTATGTCAAATCTACTGATTTATGCGCTGAAATATGGTGGGAATACGGATAGGACGGGGTATCAGCAGTAAGTATTGCCGCATAGAAAAAATTACAAAGCACTGGTTATCGCCTCTGCGAGGTTCTTGGGAAAATCGAAGAGCGATGTCAGATTTGTTCGGATCATCATCCGTTTGATACCTCTGTTGACGTTAAGGAGCAGTGTCCGTCCTCCGTTTTGACGGATCTGAGTGCTGGTGGTGATAAGCACGCCTAAGCCTGCACTATCCATCGACTGGACCTTTGCCATATTAAAAATTAGGGTAGGCGTTCCATCCTGCGTTTCAAGTGTTTTGATATGTTCCTCGAGCATCGTTTTTAGCACGATTGCATCTTGCCCGATGACTTTTCCCTGAATCTCTAAAAATGTGAAGTTTTTGGTTTGGATGTTAATTTGCATAGGTTCTTTCTACCATTTCGATACCAAAGTTCAGACGATTTGTGTTTGAGTGCTAAGAAATAGAACAACAAACCTCCTTTCAGAGATTAAATCATAACAGAGCTCCTTTTTTGTTTCAAGTGGCAAGATTTTGATGTCAGACGACGTAAAAAAGAGGTGCGGTTGGGAAACCGCACCTACCATGATTGGTTAAAATCGGTGTTACCCGAAAAACTACTACGGAACGCATACGTCATAAAGACTTGACAAGTCAATGGAATCGTAGTAAAATAGTTATGCTTGGTCCAAGATAGTTAGGTTAACTCTTCGGCGTATTATCAATGAGCATTGATGGTTAAACCACCGACTTGAGGTAAACCAGTGATACTAACACGGGAAAAGATTACAAACATCCTTTCTGAAAAATCAGGATACCTTGCCGAGACGTATGGCGTTAAGAGGATCGGCTTGTTCGGTTCTTATGCTAAAGGGACATACACTGAAACCAGTGATATTGACATCATCGTCGAATTTGAAACGCCATTAGGCTTTAAGTTCATGGACTTTGCCGATTATCTCGAAGAGATCCTCGGGAAACCGGTGGATGTGCTTACTGTAGGCGGACTTCAAGGGATTCGGATTCCCCATATTGCCCAATCAATCAGGGAAAGTATTGTCTATGTCCAATAGAACAGATTGCGTAATTTTTCTATCCCCATGCGTCATGTAGGAATCGGAGCCAGTTGCCGTGCATGATCGCGGCAATGTCATCCGCACTATAACCACGCGCCTCTAACAAGCCCGTTAAGTTTTGCAAGTCAGCGATGGTGTCCAAATCGCTCGGAGATTGCTCACGACCATAGCCACCATCTAAGTCAGTGCCGATCGCGGCGTGCCGACTGTTACCCGCCAATTGACAGATATAGTCGATGTGATCCACGACGGTGTTCAAAGTAACCGCTTCGTGGGGAGTTTCACCCGTAACCCAGCCTGGATGGAGCATCCACGCGTCAAAAGCAGCACCGATGACCCCATCCCGCTCAAAAATCGCACGCAACTGTTCATCACTGAACTGACGTTGATGCGGAACCAATGCCCGACAGTTGTTATGACTGGCAAGGACTAATCCGTTGTAGCGTTCGAGCGCCTGCCAAAACGACTGATCCGAACAGTGGGTAAGGTCAAGGATAACACCTAAGCGTTCCATCTCAGCAAGTAACGGACGCCCCAGTTCGGTTAACCCCATTTCTGTGCCTGTTCCACCGGCGTAGCGTCCGGGACCGTAGTGGGTCAGCCCAATCAGTCGTAATCCGCCATCAACCCAAGCCTCTAACTGTGTTGGATAAAGAATTGGATCGGCACCTTCCATGCTAATTACAAATCCTAAAGGCGGTGCGTTATCATAGTCGCTCGCGTTGCCTATCGCTGTGTTCTCCCAAGCTTGCCAAGCGTTGATATGGCTGTCTAATTGTTCTCGGTTCGTGATAATGCGAACGTATCCCATTCTTTCTAAGGCATGATAGTAAGCCAATTGCCCTTGGGCGATGCCGTAGGATTGGGCAGGTGAGGCAAAATCAGAGTGTGGGGAGGGTCTACCGGTGGAGCGGGCAAATAGGGTAACAAAACTCAGCGCGATTCGTCCCTGACGCATGTCTGGGAACGCTACGGTTCCTTGACCCTTACCGGGTATTCCGGTCTCTTGGGTCCGAATCGTGTAGGCGGAACGCAGTAAGTCTCGGTTGCCTTGCAACGCATTCATTGATAAATCAAGATGTGCATCAACAATGAGCATTTTTAAATTTCCCTTGCAGAAAGATAATGTAAATTTGATCTTTTAAAAATCTGGATACGCCGCGAGATGTGCTTGTGGTGTGCCGTTTCGGTAATCACCATCACAAGCGTTAAGAAGCCATCCCCTCAGTCGAGCAACGAGATCCGGATGATCCGCGGAAACGTCGTTCTCCTCGCGGTAGTCGTGCGGGAGATGATACAATTGGAAACTGTCCGTGCTATTGATATACCGCAATTTCCAGCCATCTGTCGTTACCAATGCCGGACCCAGTCGAGAGGCATATACAACCCACTCACGGTGTTGTTGGAGGTCGGGCTGTTCAAACAAAGTCGGTAAGAACGACACACCATCTTTGCCCTGCGGCGATTCCGCTCCGATAAGATCGGTGAAGGTTGGCATCAGATCGTAGTTTGTGAGCATGTGGTTCGACACCGTGTCAGGTGTAATTCTTCCGGGGTAGCGGACGATATATGGGATTCTCGTGCCGCCTTCCCAACTTGAAAACTTTAAACCTCCCATTCCGTCGTTTCCATTGAACACATCGCCCCCTGTCTCCGAATAGAATTTCGTTGTGATTTCGTCGAAGGGTTCATCGTTCAAATTCTTTGCCCGACCAGAAGTGCGTCCCACCTCCTTGGCATACACTTCGTGACCATTATCGGAACAGAAGATAACCATCGTGCGGTCATCAATGCCGAGCGTTTCGAGTGCATCCAAGATGATTCCGACGGTCTCATCCAATTTCAGGATCATGGAAGCGTATTCTTTTTCAAACGTCGTCAATTCGGTAGACTGTTTTACCGCTGGATGGACATCAGGAATGGCAATCGGTCCATGTGGCAACTGCGAAGGATGATAGAGAAAAAAAGGTTCGTCTTGATGGTTGCGAAGGAACTCAACAATTTTTTCGTTGAAAATGTCCTGAGAATATACGGCTTTCCCCTGCCGATTCGCACGACGCGCAGCATTCTCCTCGGACTCCCAATCCAGATTCACGCCGCAGTCGGCATGCGTATTGCCTCGAATGTTCGTCACCTGTCCGTCCTCAAAGAGAAAAGGCGGATAGAATCCGTGGCACCGCGCATGGTCATAGTAACCGTAGTGATACTGCCAACCGTGGCGACGGATGCGGGCACCTGTTGTCGCAAAACCCCATTCCAACTTCCCAATCTGTCCTGTGACGTAACCGGCTTCCTCCGCGATTTGCGCCAAGAAGATGTCATCCGGACCCGCTTGGAGTCCAGTTGTGTGGACCAACTCCGTAACTTGACCCAGCGTTAATTCACCCGCACTCAACCTGTCATACAGTCCGCCTTGGGTATAGGTCCATGTTCCGTCGTGGCAATCGTGGAGACCTGTCAACATGCTCGCACGGGAAGGGGCACAAAATGCGCAACCGTAGGCGTGGTTGAATCGCATTCCCTCGTTTGCAAGGCGGTCGATATTCGGTGTCTCGAAGTGCCGCTGTCCATAGCAACTCAGCATACCGCGTCCGAGGTCGTCGCCGTAGATGAGAATGACATTCGGGTTATCGGTCATAACTACGATACCAAACGATTTGAAAAGTCAAGTTTGCTCATGTAAAAATGGTTGGGGGTCTGGAGATCCTACCTGCTCATAAAACAGATCGGGTAAATTCGCGTGTAAGTCGGCATGTTCAATGGTTATCGCAACCAAATTGCCCGTAGCATCCAGATCAATATAGATATTCTCGTTAATTTCTTTTGTCTCAGCAACAGCATGCGTTGAAAACTCAATAAGTGCTGTAGCGGTGTCATGAAAATACTTTACCTTCATTGTGAAATACCTTGTTATCGCACGGAGAAGATACTATCCAAATTGAAACGCGCGCTGCCGATAGAGATGCTCGAACAGATTTCCCTCATGCGGACTGTCCCAAGAGATCTGATTCGTCGGGATCGCTCCTAAATTGAGGCGGTCAATAAGCGGTGTCGCTATGAGATCTCGTATGAGCGATGCATCCTCTGTAATCGCCGTGGCAACGAGTGTCGCGCCGATCGCCTCGACTAACTGTGTCGATGGCACTTCCACAACACTCACAAATGGGAACGGGAATTCTATGTTCGCTAACGGATGTTCCGCATCGTCGCACCAGATAACAGTGGGTCTCAGGAAGGTGCAGCCATCCAATTCCACGACGCGATCCCCCGTTGTCAACTCTGTCGCACCGGGTTCTTTGAGGTGCTGGTCAATCAGAGATGAAATACCCTGTGCAGACTTCGGATTTGCCCACGCGGCGATTCCTGCGTCTGGATGATCCAGAGGTTTCGGCTCGAGGCACGCCAAACGCGCTGCTAACGCTTCGGCAATTTTCCGTCCATTTGCGGTTACCCATACGCCAGAGGCGTTAATGCAGGATCTGCCCCCGTTTTTAGCAACCGATTCCACGATGAGATCGAGATACTGTTCCCAATTGTTCTGTCCCGCCTCGTGGATGATGATTTTGCTACGTCCCGGCCCGTGGATTTCGACACGCGGTGTGTTCACCCACGGTGCGACGGTTGAACCGCCACCGAAAAGCATGGAACGTCCACATCGGACGAGGATTTCGTTGGCACCGGTGTAATCGGTCGGGTAGAAACTGAACGCCTCTGCAGGAGCACCCGCCACGATGAACGCTTGCGCGATCCGATACGGCGTCCAGGGTTCCTCGCGTCCCGGTTTCAGCACGAGAGGGACTTTCAACGGAATGGCAGGCACCCACAACGAATGAACGCCCGGCGAATTGCTCGGTAACACGGCACCCAGCGAATCTGTCTCACAGACGTAACTCAAGGTGCGTCCGTTTTGGGTTCCCCATCCTGTGTCAAGGACTTCCAAATCAAGCCCGCGGGTGAGTCCATCTAAAACCGTATCTATGTTCTCCAAAACCCCTTGAATCTTGAACAGATTCTGTTCGCAGAGTGCTTCAGGCATACCGGTTGTCCCGGAGACCTGTTGGATGTAGTCCGTCGGTGATTGAACGGTTCCGTCAAGCGGCAATGTCTCTGTTGCGAAGAGACGCGCTGCTTTCTTGCAGATGGAGATTAATTCGGCGGCAGAACGTTGTCCAAGGACCTCCTTTTGGAGGGCGATGTCAAGGAGGTCCTTCGCTATCAATCCACGATTGGCTTGGCTCACCTCGACCAAGGGTTCACCGGTTTTGATATGTGGCACGCGGACGGTGTTCAGACTTCTGTAGGAACGTCCAGCGCGTAGAATCGGAATATGCATTTTTAATTTTACCTTGCGGAGGAACAACGGGCATTTGGACTTTGACGTGCGTTCCTTAAACCCGCCCTCCGCTACGCTTACGGGCTACAGATTCTGACGCTATCGTAAGTGGCATCCGCGCTTAGATGAATCCCTTAACCGATAACTGACAACCGATAACCATTTTACCATGTAATCTTCGCGACCCATCCAGAGGCGGCATCGCAGTAGAGGAAATCATCCCCGTAGAGGGAGAGTCCATGCGGTTCTGGACAGTCTTCAGGAACCTCAATTACATCAAGCGGTGTACCGTCTTCAAGATCGAGTTTGACGATGACCCTATCAGAGGTATGGGTTGACCAAAGCCCGTCTTCAACGCGAACCATGCCGTGTCCACGTCCATGCGGTAACGGAAGCGTCTTTTGGATAGACCAGTCCGAAATCCTGACTTTGTGTGTGACCTGATCCTTGAGGGTTTGGACCCAGAGATGTCCCTCATCGTAGTGGTCATATTCGATGCCGTGTGTACCGCCGCCATTGGGGATCGGATAGCGCTCAAGGGTTTCGCCGGTAGCCGGGTCTACTTTGAAGACCTCACCTGTCTCGGCATCTGTATCGCGGACGGGACGCCAGCGTTCTCCAGATCCGTTTGCGGCTAACCAGAGTGCCCCGTCGCCATACGTCATACCGCTTGTGTTGGAGGATTCGCTCGGAATGTCGCGGACGAGTTTCGGCACGATATAGTCGGGATCCGATGTAACTTCGACCAATGCGACTCTATCGGTGATTTGGTCAACGATCCACAAACCGTCGTCCGTGACCTGTAAACCGTTCGGTACCGAGTAAGGTGACCGGAAGAGTTTTTCAATTTTCGTTATCATGTTCAAACTCCTTTTTAGTGGGTATGCACCTGTGTTAAAGCTAACTTTAGCCATCTAAAGTATTCGGATTTTCGTTCATCATGTGGAAAAGACGCGTGAAACTCATTCGTTGGCAAATGTTGGACAAATTCCAACCCCGGTGTCAGAATCAAGGGGTCCACCGGATAGACAAAATGCTCATGGAGCTTTGTGGCTAAGGCAGCTGCAGCCTCTCCTTTTGCCCCTGCCTCAATCTCGGGTAGTTCTCTTAGTAAAACCCAAGTGTTCACAAAGTGTGCGTTGAGCAACTTGATAATTTTTGACGAGGAGAGCGGACCCGCCCTCAAACCTTTGCCCGTTCCTCAGCAGGATTCATCGTCAAGCGCGCCAAACAAAACTAACGCGTGGATGGGGCGATTCGTTGCTTTTGCGAGTCCAACCGTTTCCGCAATCGGGGTCCACTCAATTTCAGCAAACTTATAGAACGCAGTGGCTAACTTTTTGCGAGTTTCTTCTTCAGTGATAACTGCGTCCCACGCTATCTCATGCCCTGACGCGTCTGATAAAACAGCGAGTTCCATACGAGGAACAAAAGCCATGTCTGCAAAGCCGAACGCGTTAATATCTACATTACTGTTCCGTGACGGAAGGGACAGCGCAAAAGCAATAATGTTTCCATCATTGCGGCCAATTACCAATCTTCCAGCGAATTGCGCCGGCATGAAACGGGCATCAATAGACGCGTCTAACGTGAATAATGCGTGAATTCGGAAGATAATCTCAGCATATTCGGGTGAGAGTGCCCGTAAGCATGCTTTTGCCCCTTTCTTGCCTTTTGAAACATACGTCCGACGCTTTCTCCTATAGACTCTGAACGCCGTTGTCGCCCCTGAGTGAAATTGGAGGAGAAAAGGAAGGATTCCGTCCGGATTCAGGTCCCAGATATCCCCCACGTCAGCAGTTGACGGTGGAAGAAAGACTTGAAAATCCGCCGTGTTGTACGCCTTCAGCGAATGTGCAGGTTTGGGATTAAACAGCTTCAGTGCTTGGAACCACTTCATATCCACTGGTTCTGACCACTTAGATTTGAGCCTATCAAACTGCCCTTGGGTCGGCTGATGCAAGTTGTAGGTAGCATCGACGATCGGATCCCAATGTGCTTGCACCCGCACTTTCGCGGAGCTTCTAAGGGCATTGCTAAAATCTACCACGTTTTTCCCTCTCTCCCACTAAAGCGATTTAGTAAACCCCGACGACGACGCTTTCTTGGAGTTCTGTGAGCAGACGAAGGTTTTCAACACCGTCCCACGGGTATTCTGGGATCGGTTCGGCGCGTTCGGCTTCGTCGCGTTCCAGAAAACGGGGCATGAAAAATTCTTTCGTTAGGGTTGTGAGCATAACACGTCCGGTTTCGCCGTAATCAACAAGCTCCTCTGGATTTTCTGGATTAACGAGTTCAATGACAGCACGTGGGTGCGGTGGATAATAGATAATCGCATAGTTATCTGCCAGATCAAAGGGTTTACAGGCGGCTAATCCCATCAAGGTGTTGCCGTAGGTCGGGATGAAATCGATGCCCGGCACGAGTTCCTCGCGTGCAAAGCGGTGGAACTGTGCGTCCATCTCGGTCCCCCCACAGAAGATACCTTTGATACCAGCCTTCGGTAAGGAAATCTTTTCACACAACGCTTCCAACAATTTCGGGGTGGTGAAGAGGCATTGAACGTTTTCATGGGCGCGCAGCACGTTAAGAGCTTGCGAGATAACATGATTTTTATACGCGTCCAACTCCTCATTTTTTCCGTAACGGACGAGTTGATTTACCCAACGCGGATCGAGGTCCACATGGAAACAGATACCGCCGCGATGCTGGGCGAGATGCTCAACAGCAAGTCGTAAGCGGCGCGGTCCTGTGGGACCCAACATAAGCCAATCGCTACCGGGTGGAAACCCTTCCTCGGAAAGCGATTCACTGAATATCTCATAATCAATGTGAAAATCACGAATACTGATTCTCGATTTGGGGACACCTGTTGAGCCACCAGTTTCAAAGACGTAGATGGGTTCATCGGCGTAAGCCTTCGGGACCCAACGCCGCACAGGTCCCCCGCGGAGCCATTCATCTTCAAAATGCCCGAGGCACTTGAGGTCGGCATAACCCCTAATTTCTTTACGCGGGTCAAAATCGAGGTTTTTTGCGAACTCCAGCCAGAACGGGCAGCCGGTCTTTGGACTGAAGTGCCATTTGATGATTTCTCGGACGTGTGCGTCGAGTGATTTTCGGCTTTCAGTAATTTTTCGGGAAAGGTTCATTTTTTTTCTTCTATCGCAATAAGCGTATTACGGGTGACAATGTAAAGCACACCGTTCTTCGCCACGGGTGTCGTATAAACAGCACTGCCCATGTTGGTTTCAAATAGCACTTGCTTCGTCTTTCCAGTCTTTAGCACGACGACATCGCCATCTTCATCGCCGAGGTAAACCTTGCCGTCCACAACATAAGGCGATCCCCAAATTGCGGCGAACGTGTCATGCGTCCAATAAAGGTCTCCCGTGTTTACATCTAAGCAGTAAAGGAACCCACTGAGGTCGGCAATGTAGAGGAGCCCATCAGCGATAGCAACAGTGGACATCGTGCGATTAAACTGTTCATCGCCGAAGTGCCAAATACCCCCGGTTTCGGTAATATCACCGGTTTGTGAAGCATCAATGCACCAGAGATGCCCAACGCCTTCGCCGTGCTCCGGGTCCTGTCCGACAGCGATAAAGATTTTGTCTTCATAGACGACAGGGGTTGAGATAATATTGTTGCGAGTGCCGCGTCCGCCGAGTTCCCACACGGAATCTTTCGGATTACAGTCAAACTTCCAGATAATGTCCCCCGTCTCCGGTTCAAAGGCGTAGACCCAACCGTCCCCGCCGGGGATGATAACCTGCGGGACACCCTTGATAACGCCGTAAGCGGGGTTTGACCACTGCCCGTGTAGTATATTTTCGCCGGGTGAGGCATCTTCCCACACGAGTTCACCGGTGTTTTTATTGAGAGCGATGAAAGATGGAGCGTCGGGTGAAGGGATATGGATATGTCCTTCATCAACGCCGTTGCTCGTTTCCAAGAAGAGGAGGTCGCCGACAGCCAGCGGTGAACAGGTGGCAAGGTTATGCGGAAATACATCCAACTCATCCATCATGTCGTAGACCCAGATGATGTCGGCATCAATCTCGCTCGTTTCTGTTTCTTCAGTAAAGGGACCATCGTTTTCGCCATCAAGGAAGGCTTCAGTGTCAACACAGACGACTTCACAACGGTTAGAGATGTAGTAGAGTCGGTCGCCTTCAATAAACGGCGTGGAGCAGATGCCTTGTAGGGGCCAGTCGTTAACACGTCCCGAGGTGAGTTTGGTATGGGTGGCTTGCCAGAGAAATTTGCCATCGGATTCGTTGAACGCCATGAGATTCCCGCGGTCGCCGGTCAGTTTGGGATTGTAAAGTGCTTTGTTGTTTGTTCCGACAAAGACCTTTCCACCGATGACAAGCGGTCCGGCGTAACTTTGGGAACCGAGTTCTGCTGTCCATTTAATATTTTCGCCGGTTTCCAGATCCCAATTGCCTGGGATATTGACTTCATCGGATATCATGTTTCGGCTTAATGTGCCGCCCCACAAGGCAATCTCTTTCTCCGCTGAAGTAATGGATACCACGAAAATGAGTAGCAGTGCAAGATTTGCAATATAGATACATCGATATTTCCAAAAAGGTTTCAATTGAATGACTCCTTCTTTAATAGTTGTCAGTTCTCAGTGGTCAGTTAAAGGTTTGTGGCGGTTACAGTGTTCTTGAATGCCACAACAAATCTCTTAACCGAAAACCGATAACCACTACTACCAGACTTTTAGGTTGTCGTAATAGATTTCAGTTGCAGAGTAGCCATAGATACCGGGACTTCCCTCGCGGTTTGGGAGTGGGTCTTCGGCAGTAATCGTCCATTCTGAGGGTTCAGGTTCACCCGTTCGCCATACTTTTCCACGGATTACGGCTTTATCATCAAGGACCTCTACCATCATTTTCATCGTGTACCAGACATCGACTTCCCACGCGAAGTCGATCGTCTTCGCCATGCGTAAATCGGATGCCCACGAACGGATTTGCAAGCGTTGGTGTCTGCCCTGCATGTCTAACGTATAACGATTCGCGATTAAGCCCAGGTCTGGCAGTCTGCGTTTATTTTTGGTTCCCATCAAGTCAATTTGGATCTGATAGTTCTTCATTGTCGAGGGACCGAGATAGACGTTGGACCGGTTCAAGCCACGTTGGACAGGTGTTTTGACTAAGACTTTATTGCCGTCTTTCTCACGCACAAAGAATTTGCCGGTCGCACCGATCCAGTGCGTGGGTATCTTTTCGAGTTCAACCGTCTCAAAATCCTCTGTCCACGGGAGCGATGGAATGACGCGAACCCGCGCGGTTGCCTTCATATCCCCCGATTGCGCAGTGACGGTTCCTGCATGCGCTCCGGCACTCTTATCCGGCGTAAATGTGCCATCTTCAAAGGCTCCAGTTAAGCCCATGTGTGCCCATTCTATAGCACCGATTGCAGTCGTCTGTTTTCCGTTTGCATCGAAACCGATGACACTTAACGCAACGGGATCGCCTGATGTGAGTGTCTCTGCGGGGGTAAGCAGTAGCGAAACAGCCGGGGCAGCTGGCATCTTCACCGGTTCTGGTGCCATCTCTTTACTGGCACAACCGGCAGCGAGGATGCACACCACCAAGATAGCGTAAAGTGGGATAAAATTTCTCATTATTTTTCCCCTCCGATACAGTAGAGGTGTTCCTCTGTGGTGAAATAGATGCGTCCGTCTGCGATAGCGGGTGAGCCGTAGATTTCGACGTAGTGTTCATCTTCAAGTCGGCTTATCTCCTGAGCACTTAGCAGTTCACATCCATCCTCACTGGGTTGGAGGATCACAAATCCGCCGTTGACTTCCGTGACGTAGAGTTTACCATCTGCCCAGACGGGAGAACCTTTCCCGACTTTGCCGATGTTGTGTTCCCAGTAGACTTCACCGGTATCCGCATTCACAGCGTGAACGTTAGCGGAGTTATCCACAACATAGAGGTGTCCGGCGTGAATTGTAGGGGAGGCGTATCCGACGTTGACCGCATCATACCGCCAGACTTCATGGGTTTGCGTGACATCGCCAGTCCCTGTCGCGTCAATACAGACGACGCGTCCCATTGCAGTGGTATCTATATTCTCTTCGCTATGCGAGGCATAGACATTCGTGCCTGAAACGATAACGGACGTATTGATACCCCGCTGACTCAGTTTAAACCCCCAAACCATCTCTCCAGTGCTCTGTTTCATGGCGTAGATACCGCCATCTGCATTGCCGCCGATGATAAGTTGTTGTCCGTTGATATTCGCAACGACGGGTGTGGAGTAGGTTGTGTCTAAGGGTCTACCGCCCGGTGTTGAGACCCAAACCAGTTCGCCGGTAAGTTTATCGAAAGCGAAATAGCGGTGGCGTGTAGCGGCTTGGTCGCCCCATCCTGAATTGAGATAACTAATCACAACGAGGTCGCCTGCGATAATTGGGGTGTGAACCCGTCCACCATACCCGGATATCCGTCCATATTCTTCCGTCAATGAACGCGCCCAGAGGATATTCCCATCTTTATCGAAGCAGAAGAAGAGCCCTTGGACACCGTGTGCATAGATATTCCCTGTTTCTGGATCACCCGCGAGGCTTGTCCAGCCGACTCGGTTGAAGGAGATGGTGGTATGAAAGACGTTGAATTGATAATTCCAGATTAGCTCGCCGGTTTCGGCATTGAAGCAGGCGATGCGTTCCTGTTCGGTGATGTCTTTGCCGACGCGTCCGATGACATAGACCCTGCCGTTGAGAACGATCGGTGTAGAACGCCCTATAAATTCTGCCTCCCAGAGCAGGTTCTCACCTTCAGTTGACCAAGATGAGATTAACTCGGTCTCAGCAGAAGTGCCGTCCTGATTCGGTCCCCGCCACGTTGGCCAATCGCCAGCACTGGCGTGCATAGGAACAACAATTAAAAAAAGGCAGACAAATAGCCGACAAAAAATCGGTTTTTGATGGTGCAAATTTCTGTTCCTCCTCGTGTATTTTATGTGTATCTGCAACTTTAAGACGGTCAAGGCACCCACTGCCTAAAGGCAGGGGCTTGTGCTTCGTAGCAGTCAGCCTTCCGAGGAAGGACTTACATCTGCTCCACAGAGGGACCCAAGGCAGCCCTCAAGATGTTTAGTGCAGCGTTGATGTCTCGGTCGTGCTGGGAACCACATTCAGGACACGTCCACTGCCTATCTGAAAGTGAAAGATTGTTATTGTGATGTCCACAATCCGAGCAAGGTTTTGTAGTAGGCGTCCATTGCCCGACCTGAGAGAACTCACGATTATGTTTGAAACATTTGAACTTCAAAATCTCAACGAATTGGGAGAAGGCGAGGTCAGAGATTTTCCGGCCCCAGAGACGTTTCATTGCGTCAAGATTCAGCGTCTCGGTGACAATGTGGTCAAACCGACGACACAGGTCGGTCGCACGTTTGTAGTGCCAATCTCTGCGCTGGTTGGCAATCTTGCGATAGGTCCGTGCAAGTTCACGAACAGCACGCCAATAGTTGCCAGAACCTTTTTGCTTTCGACTCACTGCTTTGGTGAGTTTTCGGAGGTGGTTCAAGGACTGTTTCAGAGGTTGCGGATGATGAATCTTCTCACCGGTGCTCAGGGTCAGATACGTCTCCATACCGAAGTCTATCCCTACGCTCTTACCTGTAGCGGATATAACTTCTTTGGAAGTCTCATCTGTCACGACATAAAGCCACAGTGTTCCAACCGCATCCCGACCGATTTGGATATAACGAACGTTCCCCTCCCAATCGCGGTGATGGTGATACAAGATATTTCTGCGGACAAACACAAACTTCTGTTTCTCTGCGTCCCATTCCTTAAAGGAGATGCGGACAGTGCCTTTGGGAATCACAGAAGGTTTCTCGTCTTCGCGTTCTTCAAAAATCGCATATCCTGTTTGGAACTTCGCAGAGCGGTATTTGCTCCGCTTCTTGAACTTCGGAGGCCCCACACGCCTGCCACGTCTACCGTTCTTCAACCAATCAAAGAACTTTTCCCAAGCAAGATGCAGGCGGACAATCACTTGGTCAAGCGTATCACGCGGTATCCACACCCAGTGCGAGTGCGTGCGTTCGAGCAACTTCGTCAGGTGCGGTTGCAGACGAAAACGACCGGCGTATTTCCCATAGATACGGTAATACCGTTTCTCCACAGCAAGAAAGTGGTTATGCACATCACCCAAGTCATCAAGCATGTTGCCGACACGCATGTTTTGCGAGTGTTCGCGTATTTGGTATTTATTGGTTCTCATGGATTTTCACAGGATCACAGCCTTAACTCTGTTTCAGTGGGTAGGCAGACACGTAACCTTGCGGTTACGCTGAAACTGTCTGCCACTGTGATACATATATTAAACTACAATTTACTGAGACTATCAAGTGTTTTTTTCAAAAAACGCTATGGCCTAACACACGGGGGCGGATTTTCCTCCCCAACCTAAAGGATGGGGTCTCCAATCCGTAAACTTTGATGAAAAAAGTCTGAATGTTTAACGTGATGTGCCTGTTAGAACAACTCACCGAACGGCTCTTATAAATCTGACGGCGCACCAGAAGGTTTTGTTCTGCATATCTTTCGATATATCATTATATCACTTCTGGTATTTTTGAGAAAGGTTTTAAATTGAGGAAAGGATGCGCGGTGTGATAGAGGATATCTGGATAGAGCCGTTTTCCAAATCTATCAAGTTCCTTGGCACTCCGTGTTCATTTTTTTGGCAATACTGCTTCAATTACTGCCTCAATTTTGCTGTCAATATGTCGGGCAATGTCCCGGGTATACTCTAAATGTCCGTGCCCGCTTGCCCTGACGCTGACAAGGAGATTGTATTTCACGAAACAGATGTCAGTCCTATCGTTTTCCCATTCCCTCGGACTCCTGTAGATGTTGCGCCATGTTGCATCTCCAATGACATCCTCGGGATTGGGTTCGGGCTGAAAATCCGCCGGTCCGGCAAAGGTCCATGTCCATTGGGCTTCTGCCGCTTTTTTGGCAGTGGACGAAGCGTCAAATAACCAATATTGAATCGTCAGATCTCCACTCCCGCCCTGCTGGAATCCTGCAATAACAGATAGGTAGGGATAACTTGGGAGTCTATAGATACGGTTACGCTTCGTTAATCCTACCCTGTAGAGATCATCCAATGTGAGGAGGACGGGATCGCGTTTCATAACGCGATTGACGAAAACTCCACACCCGATTGTTGCTGTTGTTATGAGCAGCAGAAAACCGATGAGGTTTACCAGCGTATTCCGCATTGAGAAAATCCGCGCTTTCATTTCTTCTCCAATACTGCCGTAATTTTGGCTTCAATCCTTCGAGCAACGTCCCGGACGAACTGTAGTTGATACTCCGAGGTTCCCCTTGTCATGACGTGAACTCCGACATTGTTCTTCACGAAATAGAGGTCAGTCTTACCCTTTTCCCACTGTCTCTTGGGAATAAGGTGCCATGTGGCATCGCCAATGACCTTCTCAGGATCCAACTCGGGTTGATAGTTCCCCGGGGTGGCAACGGTGTGTCCCCGGGGGTTCGCCCGCGCTTTTTGGGCAGTGTACGAGGAGTCAAATAAATAATATGAAACGACCAAGGGACCATCGCTCCATTGCTGATTGAATCCCACGATAATAGATAATTCCTTTGGGAATCCATCGAGGCGGTAACTCCGCGTTAGTTGCATCATGGGGAGATCATCCTGTGTGAGAATAACGGGATCGAGTCTCATAACGCGATTGACATTAAAGAGAACTCCACACCCGATCAACGTTGTTGTCAGGAGCAGAAGAAAACCGATGAGGCTTATCGGCACATTCCGCCTTGAGAGAATCTGTTTTGTCATCTATGTGTCTCAATCTTTCGGAAAACGGATATCGCCAAGGTGTGCCGGAAACTTAGACCTGCCAAACCAATACTATAGGTGTGAGGAGCCATCATTTAACCAAGGACGTATCCCATAGGAGAATTGTTTCATCCACACTGCCACTGACGACCCTTTTGCCATCCCGCGAAAAACTCACACTCAAAACCTCATTCTTATGTCCCGTGAGGATTGTCAAGAGAGTCCCCGTCTCGATATCCCATAAACGCACTGGACCGAGCATATCGCCACCGACGAGCGTTTTGCCATCCGACGAAAAACTCACAGCCCCAGTCATGTCTGTCCGTTTTGTGAAGGTTTTCAAGAGGTCGCCAGTGTCAGCACTCCAGTGTCTAACCGTCCCCTCCGTACTCCAACTGATGATCCTCTTACCATCAGACGAAAAACTCACACTCTTAACGTGCCCCGTATGCTGTCTGCGGGTTTTCAGGGTTTGCAAGAGATTGCCCATCTCGACATCCCAGAGCTGAATCCAACCGTGAGGACCGCCACTGACGACCCGCTTGCCGTCGGGGGAAAAACTCACACTCAAAACCTTAACCCTATGCTCTGTGAGGGTCCGCAAGAGATTGCCCATTTCGACATCCCATAAACGAACCGTCCCGTCTGTTCCCCCACTGGCAACCCTTTTGCCATCCCGCGAAAAACTCACACTCAAAACCTCACCCTCATGTCCTTTGAGGGTTTGTAAATGGCTGCCCTTGATGGCATCCCATAAACGAACCATCTTGTCTAAACTCCCACTGACGAGCCTCTTACCGTCTGGAGAGAAACTCACACTCGAAACACCACTCTTATGCCCGTTGAGGGTTTGCAAGAGGTTACCCGTCCCGGCATCCCAGAGCCGAACCGTCCCATCCGTCCCCCCACTGGCAATCCTTTTGCCATCCGGCGAAAAACTCACACTTAAAACCTCACCCTTATGCCCTTTGAGGGTTTGCAAGAGAGTCCCCATCTCGACATTCCATAAACGAACCGTCCCGTCTGTCCCCCCACTAACGAGCGTCTTGCCGTTTTTGAGCAACATCGCCGTAATTTTGGCTTCAATCTTTCGGGCGACCTTCCGGGCGAACTGCAGTTGATGTGGCGAGTCCTTATATTCTGGTCCGGCTCCTGGATTGACCAGGACCACGACATTGTTTTTCACGCACAAGATAGGACTCGTCTTTCCGACGCTTTTGACGGCGTGCCATGTTTCATCCCCAATGATAGCCTCGGGATTCAGCTCGGGTTCAAAGAACAACGTGGCACCAATGGTGCCTGTCAACTTGACCGCCTCTATTTTCGCGGTAGACGAGGCATCAAATAACCAATAGCGAACAACCAATCGTCTTCCATTCCACCGCTGCTCGAATCTTACGATAAGAGATGATTCCGGGTCTCCACGGAAGTGGTAACTCTCGGTGAGTCGCATCACAGGAAGATCCTCCTGTGTGAGGATAACTGGATCGAGCCCCATGACTAACAGGTCCTCACCTTTATTGACAGGACTCCCAAGGAGCGGTGTTGTCATGAGAAGTAGAAAACCGATGAGGTTTACCAGCGCATGCCTTCTTGAAAAAATCTGTGGTCTCATGACTGCTCCAATCGATGATAGATGTAATATGTTGTGCGGAATTTCTTTAGATCCTTAAGTCGAATTTATGTTACTACAATATTAAAGACACAATTTTTAGGCAAAACGTTACATCAGGTAAAAAAAAGAATTTTGTCAGAGGGTGATATGCTTGTAAAGAAGAGATACCACCCAATAGAGAAATACTGAATTCAGGATATTTACTGATTCGATCGGGGATGGGTCTGCTTTTTAACGCGGATCAAGGGAATCTGATGTGGAGAGGCATCTTCATAACGTTCGGTTGATTTCTCATCGAAATGGTACAATCCCAACGTGTCGTTGTCGGAAGTAAATGCCTTTGTTGGCGGCTCGTACTTCCCTTCATTATAACGAACAACGCGACTGATTCTCAGTTCATCAATATACATGCCAGAAGCAGGAACTACCTTCAGTCCACTGTCCTTTAAAATAGGAACGCCTCCAACAAGGAGAGATTCATTCGCATACGCGAGATGACTTCCGGGCACTAACCCAGAGATAAAGCCGCCGCACCCGACGGTAGAACCACTGTCAATTATTGCCACGTAATAGACCCACCGCCCGGTAGGCAATGTCCCTCATATCTTCGCCGTTCCACTCTTGATTTCCCTTGTAACGATAGCAGGGCTGGCTTTGTACCCATCACCGACAATGGCACAAGTAAAGCGGCCTGTTTGACCCACAATAGAGAAGGCTGCGCGGGATCCAGCCGCCAGCGATATGACATCTTGAACGCTCGGCGGTCTGTCTATATACACCCACGCCTCAATCGTCAGCGGACCTGGATACTCGGGAAACCAAGATTTTTCGGTTTTCATGAGTGGCAGTTCGGGACTCAGTTCAAGCCAACCACCGCCAGCAGGAGACAGTTCATGTGGTGCCGCAAGGAGCGTTAAAGGCAGCAGGAAAATCATCACCAAACATGTCTTTCTGAGCCATTTCATGCAATATCTCCTTCAAGCTTAATCGTAGGATTGGTTAAGTTGCAAGCGAAGGACACCACGATGTCGCGTGCCGATATAGAAAATACCAGAGTCAACAGCGAAAGCCGTTACCTTGTATGGAACCTCGGATGATATCTGAATCCACGTATCTGTGGTGGGGTCTATACGATAAACGCCTCGGTTGCCTACACCATAGACTTTATCACCATCTACAGCTATCCGAGTGATGAGGGTCCGGTTTCCCTCGGTATCGGTGAGTGCATTCCAATTAAATCCGTCATGCGAACTTATCACACTTTGATCAGTTACAACATAAACGGTGGAATCGGCAAAGACTATTTCTTCAAGATATGCGAAAGAGAAAGGTAAATTTGCGGTGATTTCTTTCCAACTATCTCCACTGTTCAGCGACTGAAATAGTGAACCATCTCGTTTACCGACATAGACGACATTCTGTGAAGCTGCAAGTGTGAGACCTTGAAATGTATCAGCACCAACAGTCCGTTCAGTGGAGTCTATAAGACCTGTACTCATCCATCGCCTTTCACTTCGGTGCCACTTGAAGAGTTTCCGACGGTATTCCATGAAGACAGTATTGTCAGCGATCGTAAATCCACCATTCGTGAGACGCTCTTCCATAATACGTGGCATATCTGCTTTTCGCTGACGACTTAATTCACTCACATTGCGAGGCGCGTTTTTAAATCTGTTCAGCCACTCAACTTCCAATGTGTTCTCGGTAAAAACTGGCATCCGTCGGACAGGTTTTAGAACATCTTCATCAGATGAAAGACGAAAAAATTCAACCGTATCGGTTGTACTGTTGCTTACATAGAGTGAACTATTGGTTTTTGCGATTTTCGTATGACTCAGTAAATCTGGAGCCGTTTGCTTTTTTTGAAGCATCCCTTTTTTCTCAATATCGTCCCCGGCACCTACTCGAACGGATGTCCACGATTCCCCAAGATCCGTTGATTTGGCAACACCTTCAGGAGTGAGTGCATAGAGAACGTTTTTAAGCATGAGTAACTTCTGAACATGAGAGTTTATCATTCCGGCAGAAAACGGGTGCCACGAGATCCCGGCATCCCTTGACCGTGCTATCCCCGAAATGTCGGATGTGTAAAAATTATTTTCGTCCAAAGCGACAATCGGGAAAACACTTTGACTCAACACATTTCTGCCAGCTTTTACATGCGTCCATGTGTCCCCACTATCATTTGAACACAGCAGAACACCAGTCCCCATCACTGTCAGTGTTTCACCGATTGCAACCAACTGGATACCACTGAACATCTGGAGCCGAAAATCGTCGTCAGTTGGTGGTAACGCCATCCATAATCTGCCGCCTGTTCCTTTGCCCTCTATCGGTGAAAGGTCGTCCCAAGTATCGCCGAAGTCGACTGAACGAAAAATTCTCGGTGGAAATTTTAATATCTCAACCGAGTGATCAAGTTTATGAGATTCCTCAAACGAGTTTGCAGACCGTGTAAAATCGGACCCTGCTATAACATAGAGCCTATTTTCGATGGCTACTAACGCATTAATAAATTGCGGACCGTAGACGGGCAACTTTGCCCAGGCCCCCGCGGTGATACGGTAAAGTCCTTGGTTTGTTCCGATAAACACGGTGTTATCCAGTGCAACAGCATCCGAAATTGAAATGTCAGGTGAACTATTCATCGCCGTAATATAGGCGTGCAAATCTTGCGTCATCGGTATCCAACTTTTACCAGCATCGTCAGACCGAAAGATATATTTTTCAAAAACGAGATAAAACGCCTCATCTGTGATGAGCAATTCAAAAGCCTGCCCCTTTGGTCGAGTCCCGAGGGGATCCCATGTTTCACCCTCATTGCTTGAAACTAATAGTTCGTCAACGGTCAAGACATAAAGCATGTTCTCTCGTTCTGCCATTGGCATCTGAAACTGCCGGGTTGGGGTGCTTTCGCAGATGAGGATCCAGGCACTTTCGTCTTCCGTCAAGCGGTAAATCCCTCTCGCCGCAACAGCGTAGAGGATTCGCTTAGATGTCGTGAATAGACCGACCCTTCCACCTGAAGTACCCTCTGGTCCGCCCATGGGTATCCATGGCGATTTTGTCACGGTTGCCGCTTTCTGTTCAGATGGAGCTGCAGCGATTTGCAGCGCGTCCGCTCTTAGCCCCGTATTACCACTGTTGTTACCCGGGGTATCGGTGTTTCCGAATTGGTTTCTCACACTGAGTTTTTGCTTTGAAGCCCGGACAAGAGATGTATCAATAAGCTCAACGGCAGTTTCTGATTTCACGTCCAAACTGTAGGGTTGCTGGAATCGGGTTAAGTATTGTGTGCCGCTACCGATCAACAGTATTACAAAAACGGTCGTTGAAGCGGCTACTGTCCACGGCATCCACGGCTTACTCCCCGTTGGAGCCACAGGTTTTATATGCGCAATTTCTCGTAGAACGTTTTCGGCTAACGTCGCAGACAATTGGACACTACCTAACACTTCACGAACGATATGTTCCTCCTTCTTCAACCGTTTACGGGCGCGATGGAGTCGACTTTTGACTGTGTTCGGTGATACACCCAAAAACTTGCTAATGTCTTCGCAGGTCATGTCCCCGAGATAGTGAAGCGTTACAACGGTGCGCTCGCTTTCCGGTAACTTTTGAAGGAGACGTTTGACAACCTCGCGGTGTTTTTCACTCACGCCCTCTTCCTGTTGTTCAGCGTGATATTGGGCATACGCCAATTCCTCTAATTCATCTGGCGGCATTGCATCCAAAGACTTCATCGGAATCCGTTTCTTCTTCAACCAAGCAATACATCGACGGGTGGCAATTACATAAAGCCATCCGGCAAACCGATTCGGATTTTTCAGGGTTTGAAGTTTTTTGTAAACGTTAAGGAATATATCTTGTGCGATTTCTTCAGCGATGTGGAAGTCGCCGATTTTTCGCCATACAAGCGCGTGGAGCGGCTTTTGATACCTCCGCACAAGTGTGCTGAAAGCACGCTGGTCACCCGCCAAGGTCCTTTGGATCAATTCAACGTCGCTGTTTTTCATGCGTCACCTCCGAAAACATATTGTCTCTCATAATATTAAGAGAGGTGCCGCGGGGAGGAAGGTTGCATAAAATATAAGATTTCAACCAAATTCAAAAAATAAAATGGGAAATTGAAAAGGGTATATTGACAACAGTCCTAAGAGATTAGATGTTCTCACCGGATGCGGAACTTTTGGCTACAGTAGACCGGCGTGTTTGCATCGCAACACCTCAACATGCGTCCAATTCACGCAAGACGCGTTCCACAACCCGTTTTCGCTGCCCTTGGACTGCGGGCTGTTCTAATTCATAGACCTCATCTGAAATCAGGTGTTTATGGCTTTCAATGGGGAGGTTTTTGTGGGATCCGTTATCAATATATCGATTGAAAATAGTGAAGCGCGGATAGGATTCTGTCCAGCGTCTTCCGCCGTGATAGAGTGCCTCCGTAAAGATGACACAATCGCCAGCGTTGACGGGGACGTTGATAACCGTAGGCGGTCCCTCGTAGATGGAGAGGTCATCCGGAGGTTCAAAGTTACGCTTATGACTGCCGGGCAGACAGACGAATCCTGTTCCGGATGGCACGTCCACCAAGGAGATTGCAGTGTTGAGGAACCCTGCTCGAGGTCCCGATTCTTCTACACTGTAATCTTGACCGGCGGCATGGAAGTGGATGTCATCGGAGGTTTTGTGATTCTTCGTCAAGGCGCAATCCACAAGGCACGGAGCCCCCCGCGTGAGGGCAATAACCACCCGCAGAATCTCTGGGTTCAGCACAAGCCGTTGGAACACCGGATCGCCGTATTGGATGTGATTAATCCAATGGGCAATTGTCGGTGCATGTGTGCCCGTCCGGGATGTCGAGGTGAGTGGGGGTGGCATTTCATCCAAGGGTGTAGCGTGCCATTGGTTACCGAGGTAAATCATTCGCTCGATATCTTCGGGCGGAACGACTTTGCGGAGGATAATGAAGCCGTGGTGGTCAAAGAACCACTTCTCTTGAGGCGTGAGTATGTCCATTTTTTAGGGTGTTACCTTCCTGTCTTGAGAGCCGCCCAGACAATCGGGAGTTTCTCTGCTGCTTGGACGGATAACCCGATTTTCGATTCAAAATTTCGGGTCACTTCGGCTGCGGTGAGCGGTCGATCGTAAATTCGGACCTCATCAATGACACCGGGGAAAAACCGTTCAACATTGCCACGGTTGTTTGCCGCACCGATATAGACCGGCTCGACAAACGGAACAAAGGTGTCAAGATCCTTTACAGCACCTTCGATAACTTCTTGGGGTTCACCGTCCATATAGATACCGATCTCGGACTTGCCCGCGTCTACAATCGCGAAGACGATGTGATGCCATTTGCCATCCGACAAGGCGAATTCGATCTCAATAGCGATGGCGTTACACCCCGCAGGCGACTTCTGACGGACGTAGTAGTGGACGATGTCCTCAGCAAGCGGAAACCCCGCTTTCGCGCTTCGGTTGACATCGATTGCCCACGCCATATTGCATCCCTGATCGAGGACTTTGAAAAGGGTTGTCCAATCTTTTTTGAAATCGGTTTTGACCCAAGCTTCAAAGGTAGATGCCCCGACCTGTTCCCCAAAATCGCCGAGGTTTGTCAGGTTGACATAATCGTCGCTCCCATCAAATTCAAGGGCTTCTCCGATCTGTCCGCCGACAATTTTCGGAGCACCGACGATTGTGCCGTCATTTTCACCCCAGATATCCTTGACTGTGCCACCCGCAATGTCCTGTCGGTCAAACGTCCAATAACTCACGAGTCCATCTGTCACTACGGTTTCTGTATATCCATCGCCAGAAAATGTGATAACAATTAACGTGAACATGAGGAAATAGGTTAGCTGCTTCACAACGATCCCTCCTTAGGGTTGGGTAGAAATCGTGCCTGAATGTTCCACCTATGCAAAAGGTGACGATCGTCACCCGCCTTCAAAAATTCTTGATAGGTAGATTATACCATTTCATAGGATTTTTACGCAAACCCAAATTGGATACCAAATCTACCCTCAAAATGAGAATAAAAAAGAGGCGTGAGAGTCTTCGGTAGAAAACCGATTTACCCTCACGCCTCGGATTGTATCTTTCGCGCATCTCTGTCTACTGTTTCTTCAGGTCGCCCCATGTCCCAACGATATTGCCTTTCATCTGCGAAGGCGCAGCTGGCGCAGCCGGTAAATCCGGCATAACCGCAGCCGTCCACTCCGATCTAAAGAACGGGGTATTCCAATTAAGATTCTGCATCTGCACAGATAACGACTCCTCGCTTGTCCCTAACGGCAGCACCCGCAGCAGACGCGGGTCCTTCGTATTCCACAGCCGCCACGTCAATCCGCCTCCCTTGTAGCACGAGATACCGAAATCCACACGAACCCCCGTAGCGTCATACAAACGATAGTCAAAACTCGGAAGACTCTGACCGATATACCCAAGCATCCCCATCGGAATCGGCGTCCCTTCAGGATTCTCAATATGCGCGAAGTCGTATTCATCTATCACAGAGTTCTCCGCAGTCAGCTTGAATTCCTTACCGAACTGGTTGTAAAGCGTGCCGATTTTCAGTGTCCATCCGTCAAGGGTTTCGAGGGTTTCGTCGGGATGGACGTAGATAGCGATGGATTTGAGTTGATAAATGGAAGTTCTGTTTGTCGTGTCTGCGTCGACCTTGAGTTCATAGATGAGTGCCTTTTTGGTGTTTCCAAAGACGCTTCCGCGTGTCCATCCGAGGGGACATTCCAGTATAACCCGTCGCTGACGTTGTATCGCAGTGGCGGATATAATCACGAAGGACCGAGTGCCGTTAGTCTCATTCATCGCTCGAATCTTGAACTGCGTCGGGGGCAGATCGCCGAAGCCGTCGCCTGTAATGATAATGGAGGTGTTCCTGCTATTTGTAGGAGTCCATGTCTGTCCGCCATTCGTGCTATACTCATAGGCGATTGTCTGTGCGTTGAGTGCAGTGGGTATGTCCCAGCTGAGGGTTACGGTTCGACTGTTCACCCGTTGGACGGTCAGCGTCTCGGTTGTCCCTGCGTTGATGTCGACAGGTGGGGTTGTGTCTGTCAATGGCGGTGGGGGTGGCGGCGGGGTCGCTGAGGGTATTGCTGTTACTGACGTTGAAGCCCTTCCGCCTCTACCACCACTCACAGCTCTGACCTCGAATGTATATTCAGTTCCATTTGTCAGTCCAGTTACAGTCCGGTTTGTGCTGGTGCCAGTTGCGGGTGTCCAACCTGTAGTTCTCCAAGATCCACCGTTTTGCCTATAGTTATAGCTGTCAATAGGACCCGATGGCGCTGTCCAACGCAGCGTAACTTCACCATTACCGGGGATTGCTGAGAGATTTGTAGGCGCAGCTAGGGGAAGTTGTAGTATTATTCCAGCTGCCTTTCCGCCTCCACCCTTCCCGACTGCCCTGACCTTGAATGTATATTCAGTTCCATTTGTCAGTCCAGTTACAGTATAGGTAGCGGTCGTTTTGTCGCTATTTGGAATCAATGTCCAAGTGGCACCATCATCTTTACTGTATTCGTAACCCGTAATAGTATCTACATTAGGTACGGCTGTCCAACTCAGCGTAACTTCGCCATCACCGGATGTTACTGAGAGAGAGTTAGGCGCATCTATGTTAGGTGTTGCAGTAACGCTTACATTGCCACTCGTGCGTGACTGTGTCTGATCGGCATTTTCGGCTGAAGCCCGAAGCCTTACCTCAAATATAGCGCCATTAGTCAGAGAGTTATTAAAAATCGTTGTTATACGAAATTTCCTAGCATTCGCATTACCTGCCACTTTAATACCACCAGAAATATCATTAAAAAGGACCTCATAATTAAAACTGAGGGTCCAACCTGTTGGCGTGTCGGATGTATTCCAACTCCAGCTCAAATCGATATAGCCATCTCCACCGGTCGCTGTAACACTTGAAGGGTTAGGGAGAGCCTGTGCGATAACTTCAGTCGAAGAAATTGTTAAGACTCCAAAATAGACAAAAGCCAAGAGGCATCGTATAAATATTGATTTGCACATAATTCTACTCCTTTGCAACAAAAATAGCCCGCAAGGCGCGGGTTAAATAGGGCGCGTGCGGGCATAAAGAGAGCAGACCAATAGCAACTGCCGTCTCTTTCTTATAAAGTAAAATACTTATTATATGTGATGTGGGGGGGGGAGAATTGGACTGGATTCGACCAAAGTAGACGCAGCAAAACCACACGCTAAGGCGTGGGTTTCAGCCACCGGGCTGCCGACTTTATTACTATGGAAGGGAATCGCTGCGGTTCGCATACCTGTCACCTGACGTTCATTGCTGGGATGCGTGATTTTTTATCACTTTCGTTTCAATGCAATTGATGCGTCTCTAACACCCTCACGGGTAAAAGTATACCGGCTCTGAGATGTTCAGAAACGTCATCTTTTCACAGAAGTTAACAATATATACAATATATAATATCACACATCTGCATTTTAATCAAGTTAAAAGTTACGATAAAGTCAATTTAAGGGTTTATCCGTAAGTTATATCAGAACATTATTATATAACTTTCTGCGATTTATGCGACTTTTCCCAAGACCCATCGGATATATATTTCACTTCAACGCCGAATGTCTCCCCGAATATTTACACATCCCTTGCAAGTTATGCTGAAAACTGATAAAATGAATCCTACATCGTGTTGCAAAGGCAAATTCGTATGAAATCGTAGTCTGCAACAATACGCAGAAATACGCAGGGTTTTTGATAGGGTATTCCTTCAGATATACGGAAAGGCACTTTCAACACAGAACCCACCTGACCGAACCGCAAGGTAAGTTTAAAAATCGCTTGCAAGTTACGCGAAAAGGGAGATGACAGAACTATGCCGAAAATGACAGGTGCTAAATTTATTGCTGATACCGTCCACGGATATGGAATTACGCACGTTTTTTTTATGCCGTATATCGGACCGCGGACTTTAATGGAGATGGAAAGTCTTGGGATCAAACGGGTTCAGACGCACGGTGAGAAAGCAGCAGCGTATATGGCTGACGCTTATGCCCGTGTGAACCGCGCGCCGAGCCTCTGTATGGCACAATCGGTTGGTGCCGTGAACCTCGCCGCGGGACTACAAGATGCCTATCTCGCGTGCGCACCGGTGATTGCGATTACCGGCAAGGAAAACCAAATCAATCAACAACGCCATGCTTATCAAGAGGTAGACCACGTCAACCCATTTTCTGCTGTCACGAAATACAGTGCTTATGTCGCGACCCCGGAGCAGCTGCCCTTCTATTTGCGCCAAGCCTTCCGTGCGGCGACAACAGGGACCCCCGGACCCGCACATCTCGATTTTGAAGGCATCGCTGGGACCTCGGTTATCGATCGAGAAGGCGAACTTGAGGTGATCATTGAAGAGGCGTTTACCCAATTACCGCCGTTCCGTCCGGAAGCAGAAGCAGAAAAGGTAACGGACGCTCTCAGTCTCCTCTCCGATGCGGAACGTCCCATCATTATGGCAGGGGGTGGTGTAACGGCGTCGGACGCACGCGCAGAACTTGTCGCAGTGGCGGAGAAACTCTCGATTCCGGTAGCGACTTCGCTGAATGCGAAGGCGATGTTCCCCAGTGACCATCCGTTGGCAGTCGGGACTCCGGGTTCATACTCGCGGGCATGCGCCAATCAAGCAATGTGTGAGGCAGATCTTGTGTTCTTTATCGGAAGCCATACGGGTGGACAGGTAACCAACGGATATAAGATCCCGCCACAAGGCACACCGATTATACAACTCGACATTAACCCAGATGAGTTGGGCCGGAATTATCCGATCCAGTTAGGGATGCAGGGAGATGTGCGGAACACACTTCGTCGGATGCTTGACGCGTCAGAAGCTGCGGAACCGCGTACTGAATGGGTCAGCCGCGTCCAAGAATTGGTGCAAAACTGGAAAGACGATGTGAGTGAGAAGGTGAACTCGGAACGGTTGCCGATGCTACCCGAACGCCTCTGCCGTGAACTGACAGACTATCTCCCGTCAGACGCGATCCTTGTCTCCGACACAGGGCATTCCGGTATCTGGACTGGCACGATGATCGACTTCAAACATCCTGATCAGAGTTTCATCCGTTGTTCAGGTTCACTCGGATGGGGACTCCCCGCGGCGATGGGTGCGAAATGCGCGCAACCCGATAGACCGGTCATCTGTTTCACAGGCGATGGGGGTATCTGGTATCACATGACTGAACTCGATACAGCGATGAAGTCCGGGATTAACGCCGTTATCGTTGTGAACAATAACCACTCACTGAACCAGGAACAGGGTGGTGTTGAGTCGGTTTACGGTGGACGGACAACGGGTTCCGATGAACTCTGGCTGTTCCCAGATGCGGATTTTGCGAAAATGGCAGAATCGATGGGATGTCTTGGAATTACGGTCAATAAACCGAGTGAACTTGCGAGTGCGCTGGATCAGGCACTCAATTCGGGGAGACCGGCAGTCGTGGATGTGAAAACGCATGTGGAAGGGATTGCGCCACGGACGTGGATGCCTTCGTAACAGAAAATTGCAGTGATTGTGTTAGACGGGTGCGGTTGGGAAACCGCACCTACCCATAGGCCGTTTCCATGCGGTCGTGCGAGGCCACTGTGCCTCGCACAGTCCATATCTTAAGGGCAGGTATCTCTGGTAAGCAGGTGCTCATGTGATTTTCTTGTATATACTCTGCCACCGACTAACTGACGATTCTTAAAATCTGCGAATAAATTTCTGTCCCCCTCGCGATAAGATACAAGCACATTTACGCCGGCTATCAGAGCCAAGGCAATAATATGTGCATCGTTTGACACTATTTCTGCCGCCAGTTCATCTGCCTTTTCTTGCACACCTTCAGAGACCAATTTGAGTTGACCCGCCCGCATCATCTGGTCTCTCAGATGACTCATTCCGCCTCTTTCCCATTCATCTTCAAATTTCTTCGTATTGGCATAGACGATTTTGCCGTTTCTGTTATCTAACCATTTCCACACAGGTGCCATATCCTCATCGTTGGGGTTTCTAAATTTACCAAAAGTATTCGTATCTAAAATAATGCACATTCCTTAATCCTCAAACCCCATGAGGCGTTTAGACTCCTTCAGGAAAAAATTCCTATAATGTGGTGGCACGCCCATCATGTTCGCCATTTTATCAAAACCAATATTATGTACCCTGACAATATTTCCCTTCGGTTCAAAATAGATTAAGGACACATCTTCAGGACGAACGGTTCCTTTTCTGATTTCAATGCGCGCCCGGTCAATCATATAGTCGCTGTGCGTTTCAACGATGAATGAACGGTTACCTTTACCTGCCAATTTTGCTAATAAAGAAGAAAATTCCGCCTGTGCCCTTGGATGCAGGTGGACTTCAGGTTGTTGTAATAACGAAAAAGACGACAGTGTAGTATGTTGATCGCTTTTAGAAAGACGGGGATTTAAAATCTGCACTAAAATTGGTAGAATTTGACTGATACCGTACCCAACATCATTGATATTTGTTTTAGGACCTCGCACTTTGACCTGCAGTTGGAACGGAGCGCCTAAGGAACGTCCAAGGTTTTTTACATCTATGTTCTCGAATAGCCCAGAATCCCTGCCAAATTCGACTAATTGTATTTTTAATGCCTCCCAATTCTTTTTCTCCGTCGCTTCAATTCGCATTAAATGCATAGGAACATCGCTGCCTTCTGGATCATCAAACTCCCTCGTTGGATCATAGGTTCGCTTAGGACGTGAGCGGACTGGCGATGTACTAAATACAGATACCGTTCGAAAGATATCCCACGGGCTGCATTCAAATTTTTTAACTTTTTTCTTAAAATATTCTGAGAAAGCTATTTCACCCTTAGATTCTTGTGTGAAAGAAGGGAAAAAGAAGTAAACGGAATACTCGTTCAATCTATCCGTATTACACGCTATTTTATATCGATTCTGTTCTTTATTAGAGGCATCTAAACGTAACACCCTACCCATTGCGTCTTCAGATCGAACAACAATTTCACCATCAGTAAGTTTCATTGTTATCGAACTAACGACTGGTTCTATTCCTGCGTGTTTTTCAACGAATTCAACTGTTGTTTCAATGTCTTCAGTATTGTATTTAGAAGTAAATCCAAGCTTAAAGTTTTTTTCTTTTTTCTTACTATTTCTGACAATATCTCTAAAGGTGCCCATCGAATAGGGATGCGAATTAAAATCCACTCCGGCACCGCGTAAGTACCCTGCCAACACATGAAAACATGCCAATGCCGTGGTTTTGCCAGTGCTGTTCTCGCCGACTAAAAAGGTCAGGGGTCGAATTTCAAGCGTCTGACGTTCACTAAAACAGCGGACATCTTCCATTGTGAATTGGGTAATATTCATTTTTTGCCTCCTCAACGTCATTGTTTAACGCCGGGATATTTTGATTTGAGACTTTCTCAATACGCTCCATCCATTATCGTAACACACCGAATGGAAGATATCAAGAGAAACCACACCCACTGAATTTAGAGCGAGGCTGGTTAAACGTGCCCTGTCACCCTATTCCTGTTGGACAAATTGTATGAGGACGACTCATTATTCATAGTGGTATCATAGCGTAAATTGTTAGGCACCGCGTAGGTTAGGTTGAACGGACATCCCGATACAGCACCTACTTCAAGAAACCGAGGTGTGCTCAACACAACTACTGTTTGAATGGGGCACAGTGAAACCCAACGCATTTGGTATGAAGTTTCAGGGATTGCATAAAGTTGGGTTTCGCTATCCCCTTGATTGATACAACGGTGTAGGGTGCTGAAATGTGCTTGAAGTATTCGTGTTGCCTCTCTCAGTTTCGCTCAACCCAACCTACGAGGCTATATAAATTTTTCCTAAAATTGACACCTATTGTGCAGTTAGAAACCGCATCTACCAATAAAGTAGTAGTTTTTATATTGCTCTCAAGTATCGCTGCAAAACAGGAAATATTTCTGTTTGTGGGAGATTCCGCTGTTGACGGAAACAGTCGGCTAAATCTCTACAGAAAGCGAGTAGGTTCTCTGGATCGGCGGTGTGCATCTGGTTAAACAGAAGTTTGTATCTGGCGAGAGTCGTGTGGGGAGGGTCTGCTTTGTCTATGATACGCTGCCAGTTTCCTCGCTCTCGAACCAGTAAATCTTCGGTGCACCATCCTAAATGGACAAGTGCCCAATCCGTCATATACTGCGTAAGTGCTTCAATGATCAGGGCATAGCCGTTTGATACTGATCCACCTATCCAGCAATGAAAAAGTTCATGCACAAAGAAATGGTATGCGAGATCCCGCTCTTGCGGCGCATGACCATAGTTCGGCGGAAATTCACAGATAAATTTGACCTCTATGGTGTACGCTTGATCGGAATGAAACCGTTTATTTATCTCGGCTCGTGCACCCAAGTTATTAGGTTCACAGATTCTGTCTTCAATCTCAATCACAGTATCCAAGCCCGGTCCCATGCGTCTTTCAAATTTTCGATGCGCCTGTTCTAACAATTCAAGCACTGTTTCAGGACTCCACGGACGCCTTGCTTCTGTTCTATAGATAAAACGTGCTGAAGACGCGGTTGCGATCCACTTTGTAGCACTCATCTGTGAATCTCCACTGATTTAACACACAATTCATTTATAATTTAACTCAGGTTGCCACGAAAAAGATTGTAGGCATTTAAACACAATTGTATTGAAAAATCACGACAATCTTCAACTATACACATGTCGCCCCGCTGGGGCTTGCTCCTTGAGGAAATCCCGTTTCTACACACATGCCGCCCCGCTGGGGCTTTAGCGCGTCACACAACGGGCTTACACGTTCACGCCCACAATCTATGAGAAGAATACTAAAAACGCCACAAAAATAATATCTTCATTTCAAGGTAGTAACTTAGGTTATACTTAGGAATTGTCTTTAGGTTCGCTAAAGACTTCCATTCCCGCGGAACCGTCCGCAATCTTACGGATTTGTTTCTCGAAACCGGGCGGCGAGAGCGTCCATGTAATCCAGAGTGGCTCATCGCCTGTATTAACGAAGCGGTGCTCAACATTCGGTGGAAGATAGATGACTGTCCCGGGTTTCAGATCAGCAACTTCATCACCGACATACGCTTTTCCCTGTCCGCCATAGACAAAAATAATTTCTTCGGATTCGCTGTGTGAGTGGATGGGAATCTCGCTATTCGGATCGACCTCTTCCAATCCCATAGAGAAGTGTTCAGTGCCAACGGTGTTTGGCTCGACGAGTGTATACAGTGTTCGGGGTGCCTCGCCTTCAATTCGGACGACTTCGGCATCCTCTTTGTGATAGATATGTTTCACCTTTTTCCTCCAAGATTAAATTTCACATTTGACTCTATATCTGACCCTGAAAAACTTTCAAAACGTATATACCACCGCCGGAATGCCCTTGATACCCAAAACAATCGTCCCTGTTTCTGTGCGATAAGCCTTCTGATACTGTGTTTTGAGAGGCGATATATTGAAGTGATAGGTCTCTGTTACCCATGCCTCACAGCTATCCCCGTTGGCATCATGGGCGAGAACCGCCTGGAGTTGGACGGGATTCGACTCCAGAAACACACCCGATGTGATAAACGTGAAATCGTGTGATTCGCACCCACCGCTGTAGGAAACATCCAGCGTCAGCACATCGCCGGTGATGGAGGGTGGACTGTTGACGACATAGGTATCGGTGCCCCAGGCGTTGCGTGTCGGGTCTGCGAATGTTACTTTGCCCCAGAGTTGTGTGTCATCGGGCGGCGCATCGGTAGATGAAAGGAAGACCGTCTTGCTGTCTATATCGGGATCTGTAGCACAACCGACAAGCACTAATAGGCAGAACAGGGCAAGGCAGACAGTGTAAAATTGTGTCATCAGGGTAACTCCTTTTAGAAACTTCACGGTGAAATGATCCTTCACATCCGTTTCGCCTCAGCCAAAATCGGCAGTATCTCATTTATCTGACGGAAACTCGTAACCTGAGCATCCGGCACAACTGAGTTGACTGAATCATCACTTCCTGAGCGGTTCAGCCAAATTCCTTTGAGTCCAGCACGTTGTGCTCCAGATATATCGCGAGCCAAACTATCCCCAATCATCACCGTTTCAGATGGCAAGGCACCAAGTGCGTCAAGTGCCAACTCAAAGATTCGGCAATCCGGTTTCCCGCTACCTACTTCCCCTGAAATCAGGATTGTGTCAAAAAAGCGTGTCAAGTTAGCACCTTGAATTTTTTCACGCTGTAGGTCGGGTGCGCCGTTGGTGACGAGTGCTAATTGGTAGTCCTTGCGAAGATTCGTAAGACTGCCCTCCGTATCGCAAAAGAGGACATGCCGCTCGCGCCGCTCTACCAAAAAGATACCGGACAACTGCTCAGCGAATGACAAATCGCTTACACCGTGATCGGCAAGCGCGCGAAACCATGATTCACGTCTATAGGTGGGTGCCCATGCGTAGAGACGCTTTAGATTTGGATCGCTACCAAGAAAGCGCGCCCATAGACCTTCCCATGAACTGATACCGATAGCACGGCAGTAGGTAATCGTTGGAGAGGCACGCCACAATTGACCAGCATGGTGACGAACTGCTTGGCGAAGTGCTTCGGGATCAATGCCGTATTTCTCATGCGCAGGTTCGCATGTCGCCAGAAAGGCGGCATCCGCAGAGGCACCCTCTTTTACAAGTGTATCGTCAAGGTCAAAGAAAATATTCCTGATTGCCACGAATTTTATCCCTTTCTAAGCGAACCAATAGGAATACAGACTTGCGTTCCTGAGTTGAAACTGGAGTCGGACCTCTTTTCCTTTAAGTGTTTCCAACGAACGATTAAATTTAACTTCTGCCTCCAATTGATCCCCGACAACCCGCTGAGCGGTGTAATTTTCCAGAGAGGCACCGGTATCATCTGTGACGGAGACGATAACATACCCTTGACTCGCATCGATGTTGAGGTGTAATTCTCCACTATTGAGCGTCAACGGTTTTGTCAGCATGGATCCCTCGGTTTCACCTGCATCCAGTGAGACGAATCCGTCACGTCGCAAGGTCGCCAAGCCGAGCATGGATGTGTGCTTCCGTTCGACCTGCTTGAACTTCCTGCCGGTGTGCGGTCCGTTCACGCCACCGTAGTAGAAATAGATGTGATCGTGGCGTGTGACGAAATTCTGGCTGATTCTCACCATCCCATCCTCCCAACTGCCCGTTTCCCCGAGCGATAGGAACGTTTGCCGATCCAAGACGCGTTGCCAGTTGATACCGTCACGGCTCATCGCGAGGGATGTGTCAATCGTGCCGTCAACACCTTCGCGATAGACCCAGATCATGCCGAGATAGATGCCTTCGTAGATGTTGATGGGCATGCCGTAAATTTGTGTGCCTTCCTCATCAACCGTGTCGCATTCAAACACGCGTTCCGGCGCGCTGAAGTGGATTGCGTCGGAACTCTCGGCGCGAGCGGTTTTGCGTCCGCCTGCGCCGAACCGCCCAAAGACGACGTATTTCTGTATTTTGGGATCCCACACCAAGGATTGGGTCGTGTCGCTACCGAGCGGAATCACGGGATTGGTCTCGCAGTTTGTCCAGTGAACGCCGTCTGGGGAAAATGACATCCACATGCCGTCTCCATCCCCCTGTCCCCAGATTGTGCGTCCTTCGTGCTGGATGAAGGTGTCGATCCCACCGTGTTCCCAATAAAAGCCTTTGTAACGACGGGCAGGATCCGTTTCGTCTTCGTCGTAGAGGACAGCCATGCCTTCGCAGTTTGTGCGTCCGACCTCTACAAGATTATTGGCGGTGCTTCCTTCAAAATCGACTTGGTTCAAGATCGGTTTTTCCCACTGCACGCCGTCGGTTGAGGTGGCATACGCGAGGAGCGTCACATTACCGAGTGCGTTCCGTTGACGGATTTTCACCATCCCGTCGACGTAAGGTCCTGTGAGATACCACATTTTGAAGCGCGAGTCCTGCGGGTCATAGAGGACTGTGCCGTAGAGGGATGCGACACTCTCCCACGGATGCTCGCCACGCAAGACGGGGTTATCGGGATGTCGTTGTGGTTGGTGCATCCGACGGTAAAGTCTTTCGATTCGGGTGACGTGGTGTAGGTCGAGGAAAAGATAGCGATGCTCCATGTGGCGACTCCTTAGAAATTTCGTATCTTTTGTGGGAATATATTATCACAGATGTGAAGGGACGTCAATCACAACGGGCGCATTTCATCTACGAACTGACTTATCCGTTAGGTTAAAGCATACGCAACTCTTCAAATAGTGCCAACTGTTGCGGATAATCCGTTGGGAGTGATCGGATCTCTTGATAACCCCCAAAGAAAACTAACTGTTCATCTTCGCTGAGATGGCGTGAAAGCGTGAGAATGTCGGAGAGATAATAACCGAACCCAAATTCACGCACGTCAATTGGGCAGGGTTGTCCGTCGGAGATAATGATATTATGGGGTTCCAAGTCCGAGTGAATGGGTCCAAAGGCATCTCGTTTTTCCCTCTGTTCTGTGGCAAATCGTGAGAAGCGCGAGCGGAGCGAGGCAAGTTTTGTAAGTTCCTCCGGCGAAGTGTCCATGGAATTATTTCCGAGTGCGACTTCAATCTTCGAGGTAACCCAGTCTGCATCGTATCGGGGACGGGTGAACCAAGGTGGTAATTCTAAGGTTTGCGACACAGCGTGCATGCGTCCCACCATGACACCGAGCCGTCGAATCAGCTCCGGTGTTCTTTCTGATGCGGGGAGTGTATGAAGCGTCTCGCCAGGAATCCAATCGTATAGAGTCGCATAGCGTGAGGATAGGTCGGTTGGGGAGATACATTGAATCATTTCCCCGTCACGTCCAGGCACAGGTGAAAGGGTCTTGATTTGTCCGTTGTTCCATAAAGCCTTTAACCAATAGATTTCGGATCGAATTTTATGGATAGAAGTTCCAGCCCGATAGATTCTCATCGTGAATCGTGCGTCCGCAGTATCTACGAAAAACAACATATTCGCAACATCAAATCCAGCCCCACTAATTCGGAACGAAACGTTCCTCAACGCATACAATGTAACAGCGGCTTTTGCATACTGCCAATCCGTGGCGAGGTAGTGTAAAATCTTTTCGTTATAAACGATCAAAACACCGTTATCACAAGCATGTCGTGTTGATTCGGAGATAAAGGTTCGTTGTTCATCATGGAGCGAGTCTAAGAAGGCGAGGATAGTGGGATCAATTTGTGGGTGGAGGTCAGAAATTGCTTCGAGCCAATACCGTCTACATTTATCATGGCAGTCGATTCGGTAGACGGGTAGGGAAGGGTCGCGATACCAATCAGGGGAATTTTCGATAGCGTATTCGACGGGGGTACCGCAAAATGGGCACGACATTTTCTCTGCCATGCGGGTGTTCCTTTCCTCAAGTCCTTTGGTTGAAGCGCGGTTCATCCAATCTGAAGGTCAACACGAATCCACAAGCAACAAGTATCGAACAGGTGATAAAGACCGGTTCAAAGGCGAATTCCTCGATTAACGCCCCAATCAACGGCGAAACGAACAAGGGGATCGCCTGAAAAAGACTCATCACGCCGAGATACTGCGGGTGTTTCTCCTGTGGCGCGATTTCAAGGGTGTAGTTTGTGACGATACGGGCCGATACGGGTGTGAATCCGATAAGCGCGAAAATAATCCAATATAACTGTGCACCAGAAGGCATTCGACTGATACCGACTGCCAGTAAGGGTGTAAAAGCACTGATTAATATCAGAAGACGCAGGACGAATCGGTTACCTGAGCGGTCTGCGATGTTGCCCATGACACCAGCACCAAGCGCATTGGAGGCATTTTGTGCCACTATTAACGTGACAAAACCGGACGATGCGAGTCCTAAGGTCCGTTTTCCGAAAACCGCATAGTGTGGAAAAAGGGGCCAGATGGAATAAAACAGGAGGATAACGAGTGCAAATCGACGAAAATTTCTATCATGTCGCAGTAAGAGGAGGGCATCACCGAGAAATTTGAAAAAAGGTGCCGTGCCTTCCGCTTGTGAAGGGAGCTCCCTAAACCAGAAACTGACGAAAGCGGCGATACCGAAGGCACCCGCCGTTACACCAAAGATGGTCGCATAGCGCGGGTTCGTCTCAGAAAGCCAGCGGGGCATGAGGTAGATGGCAACCCCGATCGAAAGTGAACACCCAATAACATTGGAATAGGCGAGGAGTCTGCCCCGTTTTTGGGGACTGATGAGTTTCCCTTGCAGCGTTCCGTTCGCCAGATGATTGCAACCGACCATGAGCCAGTGGATGGTACATAACACAAGAAAAACAGCAACGATGACGTTTGCTGACCAATGGGTTACCCCTAATACCAAGGATAACACACACCAAGGGATGGTAAAACCGAACCCTGTGAGGATAAAGAATCCCTGTTTTTTGGGCATCCTTGCGACCCGTTGCGCGACGAGAAATTGGGGGAGACTCTGTCCGATCCGAAGAATGAGAGGTAGCAATCCGCGGATGGTTCCAGACGAGGTATAGATGTCAATAAACGCTGGAATGACCACAGACTCGGCTTTGAACATCCAACCGAGCCGCATCAGAATTTGGTTTAGCGCGAAGACAAATAGATTGCGTTTTTCATGCGGATAAGACTCTTCCGAAGCGGAATTTGTCTGATCTGATGCGCTTTTATCCATTGAAAGTCCTATCCGTTGTTACCACGTTGACTCGTTCACACATTGCAGCATTGATTTATAGTAAAGTTAGCAATTTCTTAACGATATCCGGTGCGGTTAGGAAACCGCACCTACCGGGTCTACAGAAACTGAGATTTACGGGGTCAGTGCGCCTTCTTTAAGCCGCTGCGCCCCATACCTTTCCAAATCTGCTCGCGCTTCCGAGGCTAAGGTCTCTTGCTCGGAGAGTGCTTCTGCAATCCGATGGAATCGCTCAACGTCCCTCAATCCCATGATCGTTAGATTTACACTCTTATGACTGAGCACATAGCGATAGAATTGTTCTGGAGATGGGGCATCTGAATCTCCAAAAAGCCTGTCATTCCGCGAGGCATTCATGATAACGACCCCCGTATTGTGTTTGTCGGCAGCCGGGAAAACGGTAGCCTCTGGTGTTTTCATCGCACAATTATACCAACAGAGAACGGTATCGAAAAATCCAGTATCAACGGCGTGTTGTATCTCGACCCAATCGTGTCCGGTAACCCCGATGAAGCGGATGAGCCCTTCATCTCGCGCCTTTTGCGCCATCTCCAAGGCACCGCCGGGTGCCAAGGCTTGGTCGCGTTCGGCTTTCGTGTTCAGATGATGGAGCTGATAGACATCAATGTAATCAACGTCGAGCATCCGTAACGATGTTTCGAGTTCTGCCCGGGCGCCTTTTGCATCGCGCTGCGCGGTTTTCGTTGCGAGAATCAGCCGATCCCGATGCCCTTTTATGGCGGTTCCAACGACTTTTTCATCCTCGCCATCTCTGTATGCGCGTGCGGTATCCATATAATTGACACCGGCATCAATTGCTTTGCGGTAACCGTCAGCGGATTCGCAATACGCGCCCCCAATACCGAGTCGGGTAACTGTTAATCCGGTGCGTCCTAAGACTGTTTTCGGAATCTCATAAGCCATGATGTTTACCCTTAAATCTTTAAATCGAACTCACGTGCTTAGGAAGAGTATATGCCATTTCGATGTAAAAGTCAAACCTTCTCTCAAAATGCGGGTGTGTTAATACTTTTGACGCGATAATCGTTTTCGGCAAACATAGCACTCCGCTGGAGTGCGAGAGTTTGGACGTCTGCTTTTCTATAGACATAGCACTCCGCTGGAGTGCTGGAACTATCTATTATCAAAATGCGGGTGCCATCTCCCACGCTTGAACGGATTGGAAACGTGCCTGTCCACCACGACTCACTAACCTAACACCGGTGCTATCGGTTCGCGTGGGATAGACCCGCTGTGTAATGCACTGCCTACCGTTAGCAAACACCTCAACGACAGATTTATCGACATAAACGCGGAGCTGGAGCGTTTCGTTGTCCTTCAACGTGAAGGGTGCACGCTGTGCGTCAACAAACTGTTCCGACTCCGGCAATCTCGCAGTGCCACCCGCGTCCCTGTAGTGTGGATACCGGATGGCTTCGTTTAAGGTGGAACGACTGATGTCGATTTTTAACGTTCCCTCTGCCGGCACATATAGAATCCCGGTTTGTTCAGACTGATCGGACGCACAGAGCACTTGAACGCCGATCTCAGTTGCATCGCCAGGGTCAATTTCGACATCTAACTCAAGGCAACTTCCGTGGACATCTCCCAAGTCCAACGTATCAGCGTTCAACGTGATATTTTCACGGACTGTCGGGTTCATCCGTAGACATTCCAGTTCTGGGACCGGCTCAATCTGCAAACTCCCATCGGTTGCGAGAGAAAGGATACGCGGGAGTGTCATAACGCCTGACCAACCGGCGGCGCGTTCCTGTTCGACGCCCTGGATTTCGCGAATCCAATCGAAAAAGATACGGCGTCCTTGCGCGTCTAACAGTGAACGGGGTCCACCGAGCAGCCCACCCGCCCAACTCATGCGTCCGTAGTTTTCAGCATAATACCGCTCGTTTTCAAATCTGCCGAGGTAATACTGTGTGCCTTGCCAATGGCTACAAAACAGCAACATGTGCTTATCGCCTAACGGATAAAAATCGGGGACCGCACAGTCCTCCTCTGGGTCTGTCCATTCACGCCGCGACTGATAAAAGGAACGCACAAATTCCCACGCCGCGAGGTCAGACGACTTAAACAGGGCAGTTGCGTCCCCAGTTTGTCCGGGTATCCTGTTACCGATGAGTGCGTAATAGGTATCCCCTTCCAACCAAGCACACGGGTCAAATACAATATAGTCGCCGTGTCCTTTCTCACCGGGCGCAGGGACTGGAATCACTGGATTCGCTGGATGCTTGTCCCATGTGATGAGTAAATCATCATCACTCGTTGCGATACACGTTCCGTCGGGGACCCCATGATAGATGAACGTTGGCGTTCCCTCTCGACTCACGAGGGCACCCCCGCTAAAGCATCCATCTCGATCGGGTCCATCGAGGTCGGGCGTTAAAGCGATGGGGTGATGCACCCAATGCACCAGATCCACACTCGATGCGTGTCCCCATTGCATCCATTTCCAATAGCCACCTTCGGGGTTGTGTTGATAGAATATGTGATATCGTCCCTTCCAGAAGATGGAACCGTTGATGTCGTTCATCCAACCGAACGGCGGTGTGAAGTGATAGTTGGGTCGATACGGGTCGTCCGTATACATCGTATCCAATACGCGTGTCGCATGGATAAGTGCTTCTGTCTTTTCAATGGCTGTGTTCATGGTTTTGTTGTTCCTTGTGCCAAATCAGTTGGTGAACCAGAAGGCATAAATTTCTGCATCGAGTATAGAAAAGCGGAGGCGCACGGTTCTGCCGCGAAGTTCAGCGAGGTCGATCTTCTCTTTCCAGCGTATCGGTTCATCAATACTATCAACCATCGCTGGGATACTTTCATCAAAGGTGTATCCTGGAAGAGGATGTCCGTCATCGGCATTGAGGACCTCTACCTTAACTCTGCCGCGCCAAGAATCCACATTAACGCGCAGTTCCGCGCCTTCGACAACGAGCGGTTTGGTCAATACTGAACCCCATTCGATGCCACCCTTGAGCGACACAAAACCGTCAACGCGGAGTTTTGCGAGTGCCATGGCGAGCGTATTGAGGGACTTTCTGTTCATCACGTCCACCAGAGGTTGGTTCCGATGCCGAGCACCGAGATAGTAGAACCACAGTTCATTGTTGCGTCTGATCGGACCGTTGACGACTGAGATTTGGCCTGTATCGTAAGCACTGCCATCCCCTATAGGTGATAGTTCAATAAATGGCGTGCGATTTACGACACGCTCCCACTGCCGTAGATCTCGACTCGAAGCGAGTTCCACGGACTTGCGACTGTCCACATTTTCATACAGCGGTGGATGCTTCCCTGCCCAGTGGTGCATCACAGGGAGCCCCAGATACAGTTCTTCGTAGCGAAACACGGGAAAATTGTAAACGTCGGTCCGCCATTCCTCAGGTCGGTTGTATATCGGGGTGAGATAATCGGGATCCTCAATGAATTTGCGTAACCGTTCCTCCCCGTTCTCCTGATCAATCTGGTCGGCGTGAAAAATGAGTTCCAAGTCGCTCCAGTTTTCAAAGTCTTCACTGGTGCTCAAACAAAAACTGCGTCCATAAGGCGATCGACCATCGGGTCCAGCATGCTTGACGGTCGCGATAAACAGTCCATCCGCCTCGTCATAACCGAAATGTGCCTCGTCTGAACTCGGAACAAGTGGCACATCAAGATAGGTCCAATGGAGGCAGTCTGCGGAGATTGCTGGCGTCAATCCGCCTCCTTTTCCCCATCCCATTCCTTTGTAGCGACGTTGCTCATCTGGATCATGGGGATCGTAGATCGGTCCGAGCGGCACGCCTGTAGGCAAAATATTGTTCTCTTTGCCAATCGGGGTTCCGCGCCACGTGAGGGCATCATAATCGTGAAGTCCTAAAGCGGGCTTCTCCCAGTTCACACCGTCTTCCGAGGTGGCATAGCAGATAAAACTTTTGCCGCCGATCGGGGCACCCGTCACGTCAAGTTTGACCTCTGGGCTGTCTGACTCTGAACTGGCGTAGTAAAGCGTCTTGAAAACCGCTTCATCTGGCACCCACGCCGGGGTTGTCCACATCATAATACCGCAGTTTTCCCAACGATGTTCAGGTCGAAGCACGACGTTTTTATCGAACTTTTGCAGTGGGTGTAGTTTCCGAGCGAGATTGTCGATTTCCTCAACACTATGGTCATCGATGAATAACGCTTTCATTTGAATACCTCGTGTCAGATAAATCAATCAAATAAGCCCTACGCTACGATTATAGTAAAGTTTAGAATTAATTGGACACTCTGCACCGGCAAGGTTGGAAACCTTGAAGAAACACCCAAGCAAAAACCCTACCGGGGGAGTGGAGAATGTCTATTTATTTTTAGGATCCACTACAAAAGACGTAAAAAGGTATCGCGAGCACAGCTCGCTCCTACAATGGAGACCCCGGAAAATTGAATGCCGCCGGTTATATCCAACCATCCTCGACCATCAATGTCAATGGGGATTCCATCTCTTCAAGGGGCAGATGAATCCGTCGCCGTTTTCGAGACGATTCATAAATCGCCATGAGCAGTTCGTGGGTCGCGTATCCCTGATGACCACTGGAGCGGTGTTCCCGATCCTCTTCAATGGCGGCAATCATGTCACGCACGGGGTTGCTTTCCGCGGGGAGTTCGGGTGTCATCCAAACACCGCCCGATTCTTCGTTCCGTATACGGAGCGGTAGTCCACCGGGGGCAGCGAGTTCGATTTCGCCTTCCGTTCCATAGCAGTAGATGTGATGATACCCCGGGGCGGTATCGGTTCCTGATTCAATGATGCCCCGAACGTTGTCCTCAAACTTGAAGTAACCGATCGAGAAATCTTCGGAGTGTAGGTCGTATTTGGTCGGTGTGCCGATACGCTCAATCTGACCGATCACCCAACTTACGGCACGGTCGCCATAGACATATCGCATCAGATCAACAGTGTGTGTGGCGTTGTCCTTCAGGTCCCCACCGCCACAGACTCCATGAATCCGAAACAGGTCGCCGATAACACCGTCGGCAATCATCTGTCTTGCGGCTTGGTAGGGTGCGCTAAACCGTACTTGGTGGTCGATTGCCAATTTCACGCCGTGTTGTGCACAGGTTTCAAGCATCTCCCGTGCCTGTCCGAGATTCTCCGCCATCGGTTTTTCAGACAGAATCCCTTTGACTCCGAGTTTCGCAACCTCAATTGTTACTGGTGCGTGCAGTTTCGGACGAGTACACACGGAAACCAGATCAATCTCTTCCGTCTCGAGCATTTCGACGTAATCGGTGTACTGCTTTTCGATACCATACTGTTCACCGTAGGCTTTCAGTCCTTCGGCGTTAATGTCGGCAATCGCAATCAGAGAAGTCCTGGGTTCATTCACGTACCATCCGGCGTGCATGTGAGAAATCCCACCGCACCCAATTATTGCGACGTTGTAGCTTTTGTCCATTAGAGACCTCTCTTATTTTTTTTCTGTTTCGTGGCTTAAGCAGGACAAAACATCATGTAGATTTGAGATTGAATAGTCGGGTCGTTCTTCTGATGTTTCCGGTATAAGTCCATCTAATTTGCGGTCAATGAAGACGCTGGTCATGCCCGCGCGGTTAGCACCAACGATGTCGTTTTTAAGGGTATCGCCGACGAACAGAGCCTCTTTCGGTGAAACGCCAGCACGCTCACAAGCGACTTGGAAGATTTCCACTCTCGGTTTTCTGACACCGATTTCACCGGAAATTGTAAGCGATTGGATCCGTTGGCTGAGTCCAAGGTGTCGGACTTTAGAAAGCTGACTGTCGGTATGATTATCGTGTGCCCCGTTTGTAACGATACCGACATGATACGCGCTTAATTCCGCAAGGACGGTGACATCGTCGTAAAGCCGTAAACTTGTGAGATAGCGCGAACAGAAAAAGTCGCTTAATTCTTCCATACCCCTATCTATGGGTAGATCCAATTCTTTGAACAAACATTGGAAACGCGAGTCTCTCACGTCTGCCATAACGCATTTTCCGGCGTTGAGTTGCTTGAAGAGCTCCTGATGGACGGTTCTCCATGCCGCTGTAAGCGCCTCTTCCGAAACATTCGGATACTGCTTGCGTAAAAGCTGAAACATTTCGCTTTGCGCGATGTTCCATGCTGTGTCGGAGTCGCAGAGTGTGCCATCAAGGTCAAAGAAGACTGCTTTAATCACTTACTTCTCTCTTTCATCGCCGCCCTCCAGGAATTCGAGCAGAATTTTTTCGCTGATTGCCTGCACTGCGCCGTGTCCTTCGTTGATAACTTTGTAGTGGATCACGTCCCCGTTGAGGTAACTGAAGATTTCCAGATTACCATCACTCTTGCTGGGTTTGGACAGTTTCTCCCCGTCGTATCCCATCTGCTTCGCCCACAAAAAAATCGATTCTTCGGCATCAACAAAGCCCAACGTGCCGTCCTTGGCAGGAATATACTTTGAAGGACCCCCGCGATATGGGACAAGATCATCAGTAGTGCCTGAAATATTCATCAGACGCTTGCCGGTCATCGGTGTGGCAACACCTTGATAATTGTTGTCAGCACCTTTGGCTTTGAAATTCTGCCCGTCGTGCTGATAGACATTTAACGGGCTGACTGCACTCACATAATTCCGAAGGTTCGGTAACTTGCTTTCGATCGCCAATTGGTTCACCAAAGCGGCACCATTCGAATTTCCCATGACGCTGAAATTGTCTGTCTGAATGTTGTCATAAGTGGATAGTTTCTCAACGATTGCTTCAATGAATCCGAGATCATCTGCTTTGGAATGTTCCGACATGACGTTCCAACCCGTTTTGTATCCGTTAGGAAACACCATGACGTATCTACCCGCCATCGCGGTGTGCCGCCTCATGAATTCATGCATCGCTTCCTTCGCATTTCCACCGTGCCCATGCAAAAAAATGAAAACCGGAAACTTTCGTTGATCTGTGCTCTCAGGGACGCTTACATAATACGGACGCTTAAACGCAGTCTCTTGTGACCACGACTGCGTGATATAATATGCTCCAGATTTTAGTTGTTCCGCTGCATCCACGAGCGGAATGCCACCCGCCGTCAAAGCAGTGGTTAACATCAACACGAGGCTTTTCACCCTATCCTCTCCAAAATCCCGAAAAATTGTAAAAAAGGGTTCACCAAACAATCTGAGTCCCTAAAACGCCCACAAGACATACAGAAATCCAAGGATCATCCACGTCCATGAAACCGTTTTCATCACGCGGCTTTTCCACCCCGTTTTCGTGAAATGATCGGCAACGTGATTGAAGAGTAGTATTAGAACAACAACGAGAGTTCCGTATTCATCATAGGCAAAATCCCGATATTTTATCAGATGTAGCACGCTCAAAACAAGTAAGCAGAGGATAAATCCGAGCATACCGTATTTTCGGAGAGCACTTGGCACGGTTTTTTGTAAAAGTCCGGTTTTTGCCGCTGCCTTTTCAAAAGACTCGGGTAGATCTGGATTCGTTTCCCGAAGTCCCTGCTGGCGTTCTTGCTCGTCTTTAATTTTTCCCGCAAGTTGCTGCTTCTCCGCGTGGGTTAATTGCCTCATGAAAGATTATCTCCATTCGCATTTTCGTTGTTGATACTTTTGTATATACTCCGTAAGCTTAGATCTGGATGAGATAGCACAACCCACGACGGCAACGCTAAATCTTTCCAAAAGGCGAAGGGTTCAATACCGACTAAACGACTGACGAAAAGCGTTAGGACGGTGCCATGTGTGACCAGTGCGATATTTTTATCGGGATATTTCTCAATTATCCCCATCACAGCCCGAGAAAATCTATGATGTGCTTGATCTGCGGTCTCATCGCCAAAGGTTAACAGATTCGGCAGATTGAAAAATTGGGCGACGGATGCTTCAAACTTTTTCTTTTCCAGAAACCCTACAGTGTTCCGGTCATGTTCGTGTAAATCTTCAACGACTTCAACCCGCTTTTCAAGAGCAGTGGCTACGATATGCGCAGTTTCTATCGCTTTAGACTCAACGCTGCTGAAAATGAGATCAAGCTCGTGTTGTGCCAATTTCTGAGCAAGCCCGTGGCTAAGGTGCTTCCCTTCTTCAGAAAGCCTCCACTGATTGGCAGGCACCGTCGGATCAATCTGTGGCAAAGCGTGTTTCACAAGAATGAGAACTGGCACAACCTGATATTTCCCCAATTCAACTTAAGATTTAAGAGGCATGACAAACGCCAAACACTTTTCATCGCGTTCCATCGGTTCGACAGCGAACCCCAGCGCGAGTTTGAGATAATGGTTCTCAGGATGATTTTCACCACTGACAGATCGGACTTGATAGCAGTCAAACAACTTGGCTTGTTTGATGGTATATTCTTGAAGCGCAGTGCCGATGCCTTGTCGTCGGTATCCGTCTTTCACACCAAACGCGAGGATTTTCGCCTCTTTTAGCGTTTTTCCATGTATCTCAATAGGTGGATGGTCGCGGTCGTGGGGACCGATGTCCCACACCACAAACATGAGGAATCCGACGAGGGTCCCATCCTGTTTTGCCGCCAAAAAATAGCGTGAAAACTGCTCAAAATAGGGATTGAATGCCCACCCTTCCTGGTTTAAGTCATTGACGAGCGCGACAAATTCCTGCCAATCCGGATGGCCGGGTGTGAGTTCTGCAATAGAAAAACGAGATTGCCTGTTCATTATGTGCTAAGGGATGTCCTACTTAGAAACTTTTATGGCTCCCCAAGTGAGTGCCAATTTTTGGGTCGGTTCGACGGCAAGCCCCTCCGCCTCAAGATTCTGTTCAACCTCCGCTTGACTGAGACCGCGGTTGTAGAGGCGAAGTTCGTCGAGAAGACCGTGGTAAGGCAGTCCATCCGATTTTCTGGCACCCATCCAAAAGTTCTCTCCATTATGTTTCAGGACACCCTCGAATTTTTTCTCATTATCCACTTCACCATTGATATAAATAATGGCTTCGGACCCGTCGTAAACGCCAGCAATATGATGCCATTTTCCTACATCGGGCTGCCCTACACTGTGAAAGGGCCACGTCTCTAAGGCACCGTTCCAGAGATTAAAATCGACCCGAGTTTGGTCTGACCACGCAATCACATAGGAATTATTTCCGGACCTCGATATACCCGCGAAAATCGCCCAACCGGGTTTCTCAGGCTTTATCCACACCTCTAATGTAATCTGATCACCAATGTCGGTTAAACTTTTATCTGCACCACAATCCACATGCCCGCCACTAAACTTGAGTGCCTCACCGACTTTACCGTCAACGACCTCAACATTTCCGTCCATGGTTCCATCGTTTGCACCGAAAATGTCCTCAACCGTTTTCCCCGCGACCGAATCCTTATTGAACGACCAGTAACTCACCAACCCATCGGTAATCGCCTGACGCGCCTGTGCTATGCTTGTCGCCATTAAAATAGTCGCCGTAATGGCTATAATAAACTTATGTCTCGGAGTTCTGTTAATCATTTTGTCCTCCGTTTCGGCGTATTGAGCCTTTCGGCAAGATTAAGTCACCTTTTTATAGACATACTACTCCGCTGGGGTAGGAAAATCGACCGACACCTCCCTTTAAACATATCATACTCGTTAGGTAGCAACTGAGGGTTCAATTAACTTAGCCATCGTATTCAACGACGACATCATCACCGTCAATCTTGACCGGATACGTCGCCACTCGCAACGTTTCATCAACGAGACACTGTCCGGTGGCAATGTCAAATGTCCATTGATGCCACGGACAGCGCAATATCTCGCCTAAATTATCGACAGAGAGCGTTGCCCCTTGAATGGAAGGCGGTGCATCGGCGGCGAACCTACCGCTGAGTTCGCCTGTGCATAGGGGTCCCCGTCTATGCGGACAGATGTTACGGATGGCGTAAAATTTGCCATCAACATTAAAGACACCAATGCCCGCCTTCCCTCGGAACGGGACGATGATTTTGCGTTCTCCCGGTGGAATTTCTGATACTTTTCCGACAACAACACGTGCCATTTTTTAATTTTTCCTTGCGGATAAGGAACACGATTTAAGACTTTAAGGGTTTCCGTGTTCGAGCCGCCTGCGCCGTTGTTGCAGGCTTGTGTTTCAAGGCAATGCCGTAGATATCCTTATTTCAGTCGCAACCTCACGGTAAACCTGCTTATAATGGCGTGGAGAGCAGCCCTCATGCCCAGAATTTAAAAAGCAGGTTTCCAGTTAATTCGCTACTGGATCCTGAGATCCGTTGGATTCTTTCACATCCAACCGAAGCATATCCAGAGCGTTTTGGGCAAAGATCCGATGGTGTAAGTTTTCTGAGAGTTTCGGGAAAACAGTTACCGGATCGTTCCAGTCGAAATGCGGGAAGTCTGAGCAGAATATCAGCGTTTCATCTGCGTGGAGCATTTCCAACATCTGGTACATCTGTTCGGGCTTCTCAGGTTCGTGCATCGGTTGTGATCCGACCCGGATGTGCTCACGGAAATACTCACTCGGCAACCGTTTCAGCCACGGCGTCTGGTCACGTATTGCTTTCCAATCGGTATCCAAATGCCACATCACTGGCACTGCCCACATCTGTTGTGCTTCAATGAGTGCGAACTTGAAGTTCGGAAATTTTTCAAAGACCCCTTCACAGATGAGGGATGTCGCGTGCGTGCTGGCGACATAGGGACGGCTCATTCGGGATTCTATGTAGTAGGTCGGATGTCCGACCGGCGTGGGTACGTTTCGGGTCGCACCACCGCCACCCCCGATGTGCGAAATGACAGGCAACCCGTGTTCCTCACACGCTTCCCAGATGGGATGATAGAAGCGGTTCCCAAACGGACGGCTCGATCCCATCGGCACCATAACAGCGACAGTGTCCTTGCGGTGTGCAAGTCTGTTGATCTCCTCCACGGCTTGGGGTGGATCGGATGGAGAGACGAGAATGGCATTAACAACCCGCTCATCCTTCTCAAGCCAATGTTCAATTGTCCAGTCATTAAAAGCCCGACAGAGGGCAGCTCCCCAATCGGGATCAGGGACTCCGGAATACCCATAGAAGACAGGCGGTCCCGTCAGGACGGCGATATCAATATTCCAGACATCAAGGTGCTCATCTTGAAGGAACTCCAATGTGAAGTTGAAATCTCTGAGATCGCCCCCGGAGTTCTTGGGTGTCGATTCGGTGGCTTCTTCAATCCGCCCCCTGAGGTCTACACGATTGCTTCGAACCGGGATATTCGGATACCCGCCGAGATGTAGCCCTTGGTCGAGGAGATGCTCCTGATAGAATTTAGACAGGTAGGGCAACAGTTGCGTAGGATGGCGGAAATTGTGGTGTACATCACAATCAACGATAGCGATCCCGTCTTTCGGTTTCGCAGTCCAACCGGGTGCGGTAACAGGAGTTGATCCAATCTGACGCATGTAAACGCCTCCTTTTTTATTGGTTGTCGGTTATCGGCTATCAGTTGTCGGTAACAAGAGGTTTTTGTTAAAGGAACACCTCTTAACCGAAAACTGAAAGGTTTTTCGCAGACGGGGAAGCCCATAAGGGCTTCATACCGTTGATTCACCGTACTGATAACCGATAACCATTAACTAATGACGGTAGGTCTCACCGATTAAGTTATTGGCAGCGCGAACGGGACGGAAAAGGGTCTGCCGTTTGGCAGGCATTTCGGCTAACAAATTCGGGTGCGGATCCCAATCGTGCCACTTGCTATTGACCGTATTGTAGCAACTGAAAATAGCGAGACGATCGTTTTCTTCGTTGGTCCACGTGTGCGTGCTATGGGTCAACGCCTCAGTGAAAAAGAGGAGGGACCCAGCAGGACACTCGTATGTATCCCAAATCAGGGAGTCTTGGCTTCGGATCGTGTCGGGTGCTGTGTAGACGGCTTTATGGCTCGCAGTAATAAAGAGGGTGCCTCCCTGCCGATATTTGACGGGATTCAGTTCCCAGACGATGCGTGTTAAGCCGCTATAGCCTCTGCCGGGGATACACCGATAGAGATGCGAATCGCCGGGGAAACGGAGCATCCCGTTTCCGTTGTGGGGTCCAAAGTTTCCATCCCCTACCGTCCGATAGAACAAACTACACGATTCCATACGGAAGCCGTAGCATTCTTGGCTTGACAACGCTGGATGTGCGAGAAACTCGTTGAGAAAACCGATGACATTCGGATGGTCGGCGAGACGTTGCATGGGACCGCCGAGCGGAGAGCGTTCATGCTCTGGGATCGACTCGGGTTCGTGGCGGAGTTTATATCCGAACTCCTGCATCTCGGCGAGTTCATCACCTGACAGCACACCCGGAACCAGAAGCCATCCACGCATGTCAAAGAGGTATTTCTGTTCTTGCGTCGGTGCAACAACAGGGGTTCCATCGGAGGTTGTTTCGGTGAGTTGTGCGTTATCAATGTCGAGTGCTGCGCCGAGGTTTTTATCAACAATAAACGGTTTGGTGTGATCGGTAACTCGTGCCATTTTTTAAACTATTGCTCCTGGGCTGCCCGCCACTTCGTTTCGGGCAGGTTTTCGGTGAAGTTGCGGTGTTTCCGAGGGATTGTGACCGGCTTAAAGAAAGCGTAATTCACATTCCTGATCTTTACGATCCTTCAGTGATCTTGTTCTTCTTATGCGGCTTTGGCGCGTTTGAGAGCATCCTCAGAAACACTCAGTGTCTTCGCGACATCTTCATCGGTGTGCGACATGGACATGAACCAGATATGTCCTTCAGGCAGATATAAACCACCCTCCAAGGTTGCCTCGTAGAAGGTCTCATGGAACCGTTTTTGGCGTTCGTCATCGCTGTTGGTACTTAAGCCGAAATAGGGCATGGGTCCGATGCCACCGATGCGGGCATTCTCAATACCGAGACGTGCCGCCATTTCTCTGTAGCCATCCAGCAACTTCTGTCCCTGTTTCCACATGAAAGCGACACCGTCCTGCGCCTCAAGTTCCTCAATTGTGGCGATTGCGGCGGCAACAAGCGATACCTCGCCGTGGAAGGTTGCGGCTACCCAGACATCACTCACCTCATCCATAATCTCTTTTTTCCCGACGACGACAGCCGTCGCAAATCCGTTGGCGAGTGCCTTTCCGAAAACGGACATATCCGGGGTGACCCCGAAATATTCCTGTGCACCGCCCAACGAATAGCGAAACCCCGTTTTGACTTCGTCAAAAATCATCAAGGCACCGTTGGCATTGACGAGCGCCTTTGCCTCTTCAAGATAACCGTCTTTGGGCAGATCCTGTCCGGAAGGTTCCATAATCAAACAAGCGATTTCGTCAGGGTGTGCTTTAAAGAGGTCAGCAAGTCCTTCAAGATCGTTGAAATCGACGCTAAGTGTAGCGGCGGCGGCTCCCGATAGGTGTCCACGCGCGTGGCTACACCAATCATGCCAGCCGTGATACCCGGATCGAATCACTTTTTCTCTACCGGTATATGCGCGAGCGAACTTAATCGCACCGGTTGTTGCATCCGATCCGCCAACAAAGTAAGCAACCCGATCCGCCGACGGAATAATCTGCACCAACTTTTCGGCGAGTTCTACCTCAAGGGTATGTCCGAAATTATAAACATTCCCCCGTTCAACGAGATACTTTGTGACCGTATCAATCACAGTTGGATAGGCGTGCCCAAGGATCATAGGTCCAAATCCCATCAGATAATCGATATAGTCATTTCCATCGGCATCCCAAAAATGCGCGCCTTTCGCGCCTGCAATCATAACAGGTCTGGGGGGTTGGCTCTGTTTATGGGGTTGCCCACCCCCAACCAATGCGGCTTTGGCTCGCTTTTGCCATGCGAGTGATTTTTCAAAACTGCGTCCCATGCTGAAACCTCCAACGTTGGTATGTTGTGCGTTAAATCCGCTCTAATTTTATCTATTTTAACATAATTCGGAATTTGATGGCAGAATTTCTTTCTTGAAAATTCCTCATCTATGGTATATAATCGTTTTATGGATATGCAGATTTACACGAATTACGAAGAGAGCCTCAAGGAGCGATTGGCAGATCCTGCGTATGCCAAGGAGTATCTTGCCGTAGCACTCGAGGAATATGAGGAAGATGGTAACATTGAAGCGTTTTTGCTTGCAGTCAAAGACGTGGAAAACGCTCAAGGGGATTTATCAAAGTTAGCAGCGAACGTCCAGCTGAGCCACCAGAGTCTTTATAAGGTATTGTCCGAACATGAAATAATACGATAAAAATTATAGTAAGTGTTAGAAAAAGGGGGAAAGATGGCAGTACACCTCTTAAGTGACGCACAGATGCGGCATTTCATTGTGAACGGTTATGTGACCGTCACTACCGCATTGCCTGCGCAATTCCACGATGCAATCTACGAGAAGACGGTAACGGTTTTTGACAAGGAAGGCAATCCGGGTAATAATATGATACCGCGGATCCCAGAGATCCAGCAAATTCTTGACGATCCGAACGTAAGCGGAGCCCTGACAAGCCTACTTGGCGCGGACTACTATAAGCAGCCACACCGCCATCCACACTACAATCCGCCGGGTAGTAATGGACAGGGAATGCACCAAGATGGTGGAAAACGCTGGTCTCATCATACCCGAAGGCTGCTGGTTTTCTATTACCCACAAGATACTCCCCTCGAACTCGGTCCAACGGGTGTGGTCCCGATGAGCCATTATTATAGCACACGTGAAGGCGCGGAGGTCTCACCGGAACAACCGATTATGGGAAAAGCGGGAACGGTTGCTTTCGCAAACTACGACCTCTGGCACCGTGCAATGCCTAACAGCAGTGAGAAGAAACGCTACATGATGAAATTCCTCTATTCCCGGATGTCAGAGCCGCAGGAACCCACCTGGGCGAACAAGGAAACAGAGTGGGCAAACGGAACATCTGTGGGACCCTCTGAACATCAGGAGATGTTCCAGCACCTTTGGAACTGGCATCGAGGCACGGAATTCGGGGTTGAGAACCCCTCCCACAACGAGACCTCGAAGGGAGAATCATTATCCGGTTTAATCAGTTCTCTCAACAGCACATCGGAATCGACAGGATTGCAGGCGGCTTATGAAATGCCCCGATTTGGCGAGAAGGCAGTGCCTGCCTTGGTTCGGTGCTTGCAAGATGAATCGGAGATGACACACCGAAATGCGTGTTATGCGCTCAATGCGGTTGGAACGCCTGCCGTTGATGCCTTGCAGGCGGCGTTGAAAGACTCTCGTGAACATGTGCGGGATAACGCGGCGGAAGCACTCGGCGATTTGGGAAACAAGGCAGAATCTGCGGTGCCTGCGTTGGTGGAAACATTAGCAGCGGATGCGTCAGGTTCCGTGCGGTCGCATACAATAGAAGCGTTAGGAACAACGAGTCAATCGAGTTCACTTGCTGTTCCCGGTCTTGTGAAGGCATTAGCGGATCCGCACGATGGTGCGCGACGCAATGCGGTCTTCGCGCTGGCACGGATTGGTCAGAATGCGGCTGAGGCGGTTGAGGGTTTACATAACGTGCTGTTCGATGAAAACCGCTATGTCCGCGGGGATGCATTTCACGCGCTGCATCGTATCGGGACACGAGAGGCGAAGGCTGTGCTCCTTCGTTATCTTGAGACGACGCGCTGGTGTCCGTTGACCTCAAAAGAGAGTACGTTTTAGGTTCGTAGAAATTTAAGGCGCGCTGTATCAGTGCGCCTTCCGTGATCTGATGGAAAAATCTACGTAAAGAATTCCTCGTTATGGGGACGGACATCCACCTCAAAAGTCCACGCGCTCCGATCCTGCTGCACCAACGCCCAATAGGTATCGGCAATGGCATCGGGTTCAAGGAGCGGTTCGTTCTCCGAGAGTGTATAGCGTTGACGCACCCCGGGTGTATCAATGACCCCGTCAACGATGACATGGGCGACATGGATACCGTGCGGACCGACTTCGCGAGCGAGTGCCGAGGCTAAACCGCGCGTTGCATATTTGGCACTGCTAAACGCCAACGCGCCCGCCCTACCACGGACAGCAGAGGTTGCCCCTGTAAAGAGAATACTCCCGCCGCCTTTCTTGAGCATCCCTGGCACGACCTGCTTTGAACAGAGAAACCCACCGAGGGTGCAGACGCGCCACGCGCCCTCAAACGCTTCAGGTGTAAGGTCTGCGAAACTCCCCCACGCGGCGTTTGCGGCATGATTTACCAAGATATCGGGAGTACCGAGTTCCTCTCGAATGCGATCAAAACTTTCTGATACCTGCTCCGCATCAGCAATATCCGTGGGAATAGGGATAACTGTGCGTCCGGATTCTCCCAATCTCGTGGAGAGGTTTTTAATGTAGGCGGATGAGCGAGACAGTAATGCTACATTACAGCCTTCGTTTACAAACTTACGGGCAAGCGCAGCCCCTAAACCGGGACCTACACCTGCGATAACTGCTATCTTTTCCATGTTTTTATTTTTCCTTGCGGATAGGTTTCGCATTGAAAACCTTGATGCTTTTCGTGTACGAGTTGAAGAAACACCCAAGCAAAAACCCCTCCAAATGTAAAGCAAAGACAAATTATGCCATTTAAGGAGAACCTAATTTCATTACGGGCTTGTATTTCCGAACCCTGCCGATCTATCTGAATATTACTTATAGGAGATTATACAATTAACTAACGGTGATAGACCCAGGTCCTAAAGACTTGGGCTTCTGCAATCGTTATGCAGAAGCATTTGTGGATTTCAGAAGCGAACTACACGCTTCAACGGAGCAGCCGACGATCTTGTTAAACAAAACAATCGGTCTTACAACGCCTAAGCCAAAGGAAGCTACCCCTTCCTTGAGGATATTCAGCGCAGCGTTCTGGTCGCGGTCCAGGTGTGTATGACACTTCGGACACGTCCAGTCTCTATCTGCGAGAGTTAGGTTTTCATGCTTATGTCCACAAACACAACAGCACTTGGTCGTCGGAGACCACCTATCAATAGTATGCACACATTTGAGACGTTTTTTCGCTTGGTGCTTGAGTTTTCGGAGAAACTCACCAAAGGCGAGGTCAGAAACCTGTTTACCAAAGAGGGCTTTCATGCCGCGAAGGTTCAAGTCTTCAAAGAACAGAATATCGAACTTCCGACACAGGTCTATTGCGAGTTTCCAATGGTGGTCTGTTCTCTGGTTCGCAGTTTTCTTGTGGATACGCGCAACGCTCTTGCGTTCTCTCTCTTGATTGTTAGACCCTTTCACCTTGCGAGAATACGCCTTTTGTGCTGTCGATAACTTCTCAGCGTTGTGTTTGTAGAACATCGGAGACGTGTATCGGTGTCCGTCACTGGTAGTTAGGAAGTCTTTGATACCCATATCGAACCCTTCAGCATTACCTGTCTTGGGTTCAGGTTTGACTTCGTTGCAGGCTTCTGTGAGGGTAATATACATGTCGCCGAGTGCGTCTCGTGTAACTTGAACTTGTAGGATTTTGCCTTCTATCGGGCGGTGCAACGCAAAACGATACCAACGTCCATTAAGACGGATTTGATAGGTCGGGTGCTTTCGCTGATGTTTCTGTTTCGGCAGTAAATACTCAAACTTGACCTGTTCACCCCGAAACGTCATACCTTTGTGTTTCTTACACGACTTGAATTGTGGATGACCTCTGCCGAGTGTTTTCATTTCTCTAAAGGATTGTGCTAACCGTTTTAGCACATTTTGCAACGCCCACGCGTAAGGGATATTCCACTGCTGATACTTCTCAAGTTTCTTGAGTTTCGTCAAATGTTCCGACATTTTCCCATACGAAATCCCTTTGCCATATCTGCGGTAATATCGCATACAGAGGGCAATGAAGTGATTTTTGACAACACCACAGATATTGCACTCGTCGTGCAAGTGGCGCAATGTCTTATCGTGAAAAAGTTTATGTTTTGTGTTTCGCATGGTCTATCAAGTCTCAAGTCTTTAACCCCTGTGAAGTGGGTAGGAAACCGACACACACTCAAGCGAGTGTGCTTCACATGTCGGTTTCCAACTTGATAGACCTATTATACCACACTTTCGGACCAAACGTCAAGAAAAAAATGAACGCTTGGGTCCTTTTCAAGAGGGCGGTGTCTACATCCCAAACCTGAAGGATTGGGTTTTGACACCGAAATCTGATAAAGAAAGGGGTGTGGTTAGAAACCACACCCCATACAGTTTATTCGTGCCTGAGTGCATCAATTGGATGAAGTTTTGCGGCTTTCCATGCCGGATATGCCCCGAAAAAGACGCCTACCAACGCGCTGACAATAAAAGAGACCCCTGCGTACATCAGTGAGACGACGGTTCGCCATCCCCAGAGAGATGGCACCACCTCGGCACCAATAATTCCGACACCAATCCCGACAAGGCCACCAACAAGGGCGAGTGTCGTCGATTCAACGAGGAATTGAACGAGGATATCGCTGCGCTGCGCACCAACGGCTTTTCGAAGTCCAATTTCTTTCGTCCGCTCCGTCACAGAGACGAGCATAATGTTCATAATACCGATACCGCCAACAACGAGAGAAACGACAGCAATCCCTAAAATCATGTTGGTAAAGGTTTGACTCGACTCCTCCAAGGTTTCCATGAATTCCGCTTGGTTCCGAATGTGAAAGTCAAGTTCCTTGTTTATCGGAATTTTATGTTGTCTGCGGAGGAGTTCTGTTACCTCAGTTTCCGCCGCTTGAACGAGTTTATCGCTATTCGCCTGTATACTAATGCTTGACAGATATTCCTCTCCGAACACGCGTTTCATGGCGGTCGAATACGGGATGAAAACTTGGTCGTCCGGATTTCGCCATCCGCTTGCGCCTTTCTCCTTCATAACGCCTAAGACGTGGAAACCGACATTCTTAATTTTAACGGTCTGCCCGACGGGTTCCACCTCCCCAAAGAGATTGTCAACAACGGTTTTACCGAGGACACATACGCGTTGACGGTACCGGATTTCGCTGTCCGTAAAAAACCGCCCCTTCTCCACAGTGAAATTCGCCGTGACGAGGTATTCTGGGGACGTTCCAACGATGGTCGTGTTTGTATTTTTACTGAGGTACTTCACTTGTGCGCGACTGCTCACTTCCGGGGTAACATACCCAAAAGTCTCGCCGCGCTCTTGCAACGCCTCCATGTCTTCAACGGTGAGACTTTTACGGGCATCCGCAGAACCGCGTCCGCGAAACATGCTCTGTCCGGGCCGGACTGCAAGAATGTTCGCACCCAGTGTCTGAATCCGTTCGGTGATGTCGGCTTTCGCGCCTTCACCAATTGAGGTCGTGGTTATAATTGCGCCGACACCGATGATAACGCCCAACATTGTCAACAGGGATCGGAGTTTATTTGCCAATAAGGCACTCAATGCATTTGTAAGACTTTCCAATATACTCATAGCATTTCCTCCCAGCACCATTCAGCTTAAGGATGAATCGGAAATCGGAGTGTTTGCTGGGGTATTTCCCCCTTCTACAAGATAGATGATAGTGTTTACCGTCCTCGGCCACCGCCGCCACCGCCACCCATCCGGCGCATTGTGGAAGCGGGGTTCTGCATCATGCGTCGCCGCCAATCGTCCGCGCCGCCACCGCCGCCGCCAAAACCTCCAATTACCACGACATCACCTTCAGTCAGCCCTGAAACGATTTCGATCTTGTCAAAACTGCTAACCCCAGCGACAATCGGTTGCGGACGCCCGGGTTGACCGTCTTCACCCACAAGTCTGACCATCTTCCTGCCTCGCATATCAAGGACCGCCTCAGCCGGCAGCGTCAGAATGCCAATTTTATTAACAGCTGAGATTTGAACGCTGGCATTCATGCCGGGTTTGAGGAACGGTATCTTTGCATCTTCAGTCTCTGTCGTTTCGGGTTGTGCGGGTGTTTCTTCAGCAGGCGCTTCCGCAAAAAAGCCGCCGAAAAGCCCACCCCAATCGTTTTCATCCGCCTCTTCCGCCTTTGCAACAGGTTGCTCCTGTGCGGATTGCGCGGGTGTTTCTGGCGCAGTTGGTCTTGCGGTTCCACCCGCACCACCACCCTCTGCCTGGCGTTGTTGCCGCATTGCACGGAAACGTTGGCGCTGCTCTTCCGTCATATTTGCCATGTCGGGACGGGTCCCACCGCCTTGCCATCTTCCGGGACCACCCCTCATCCCTTGCGGTGTTCCTGTAGCTTCCACATTTTTCAACTCGGAGGTTACTTCAAAGGTCGTCACATTCTGAAGGGACAGTCCCTGGGGCGCGATCTTCAAGACCTCCCCCCGAAACGGCGTATCGGGATAGGCTTCGACGGTAATCGTCACGAGTTGTCCTATCTCCACCTTACCGATGTCGGTTTCATCTACCTCTGTTACGACATAGACGGTGTCAAGGTCTGCCATGGTGACAAGCGTCTGTCCTTCTTCCGAGGCGAGTGAGGAGAGGCGTGAGGTAATCACCTGTCCTTGCTCCACTTTCTTTTCCAGGATTGTTCCAGCGATGGGTGCTTTGATGATGGTGTCGTCATATTCAATTTGACGGAGTTCCAGCTGCGTTTCACTGCGTGTAACTGATGAGCGTGCGGTCTCCAGATCACGTTGTTTACGCTCAATCTGTTTCTGGTTCGCCCTTGTGAGTTTCAAAGACTCTTCCGCTTGGACGATCCGTTGCTGCTGAAGTTCGATATCCATGTCTCGCGTGGCTTCAGCCTCCACTCGCTCTCTGGCAACTTCAAGGTTAAATTCCGCCTTTTTAATATCGGCTGCTCCCAATTCGAGTTCGGCTTCAGTCGCGGGTTTCTCAACCAATTTCAGATTTTCTTCAGCAGACTGATAGCGTGCCTGTGCGGATTTAAGTTGTGCCTGTGAAGATTCTAACGATGCTTGTGAAATGAGTTCTTTCGCGTAAAGTGTCTGATTTCTTTTATGTTCTGCTGTTACCAATTCCAAGTTCGCCTCTTCCTGATCCAACGAATTTTTCGCGCGGCGTCTATTTTCCTCCCGCACCTCATCAGAGGTCAGCAACTTATACCGAATTTTGGCAATATTAAGGCTATTTTCTGCATCCATCACACCGCGGGCATTTGCTATCTTTTCAAGACGGATCTCTTCCTTCAACTGGATGAGTCGCTGCTGGGCTTCAATCAGAGATTCCTGCGCCTGACGAATCTGGATTGCCGACTGCTCTTTCTGGAGTTCAAAGTCAATTTCTGCCTGCTGCAGGCGCGCCTGCGCGGATCTCAAATCGGCTTCAGCCTGCTCCAAACTAATTTGGACGTAGGTGGTTTCAATGACGGCGATGATCTCATCCTTCTCGACGTAATCGCCTGCATCAACCCTGAGCTCGAGAATCTTTCCGCTCGCTTTGGAACTGACTTCAACAATATTCAACGGCTTGATGGTCCCGGTTGCGTCAATTGTTACGGCGATGTCGCCCCGTTCGACCATTGCAGTCTTTACTTCTGACGTTTCAGCACCGTCTGTTCCGTCTGAGTTCGTAAAGACGATACGCCCCACGGCGACAGCGGCTACTATCAAGACGACTGCACCGACAATTGCAATAATTTTCCATTTTCCTAATCCTAACATGGAGACTCCCTCCTGACATCAATCAGCGTGAAAGGGTATAATACGTTCTTCCGTGCCACTTTCATTCGTTAAAAAGTGTTCACTGTTTAAGTTAGTCAAATCCGCAAGAGAAAAGTTCGGCTTTCCGCTGCATTTGTCTTCTACAACCGAGGCATATCAACGGCACTATCCCTGCGTTCATGCATATTTTTTTCCATCGCTTCAGGATAGCGGTCGGGCAGATGTGAGACCTCATTGAGTTTTTGGAGTGCGTCCCCTTCAAGTTTCCATCCGGCTGCACCGAGATTATCGCGCAAGTGTCCGACATGCCGGGCACCGACAATCACGGAAGTCATCGCTCGCTGATCGAGGACCCACCGTAATGCGACCTGTGCAGGACTACATTCAAGTTCATCAGAAACGTCAAGAAGCACCTGTAACGTTTCATCGGCGTTCTCTGCGAAATAGCGTTCCGGGTATGCCCACCCCTCTGCGGATCGCGTTCCGCCTTGCGTTCGCTCGCCCGGTTTGTATTTACCAGAGAGGAACCCACCGGCTAATGGACTCCACACAACAACACCGAGTCCTTTGAGTTCACAAAGCGGCACGATCTCCTGTTCTATATCCCGAACAACGAGACTGTATTGCGGTTGATAGCACGCAAAGCGGACCCAATTGTTTACATCGCTGAGCCATAACGCTTCGGATAACCGCCACGCTTGGTAGTTACTACACGCTGTATAACGCACCTTCCCTTGCTGAACGAGATCGTCTAAGGCGCGGAGCATCTCCTCTAACGGGGTTTGGGTATCAACGTGGTGTATATAATAAATGTCCACGTAATCCATCTGGAGGCGTTTGAGGCTGTCGTCAATCGCCTGCATGATATGTGCGCGGGACATCCCGGAATCGTTGGGACCGATGCCCATGGGGTTAAAAAACTTCGTTGCGATGACGGCATCGCGACGTCTCCCCTTGAGTGCTTTGCCAAGGAGGACTTCGGATTCACCTTCGGCATAAGAGTTCGCCGTATCAAAAAAGTTAACACCGGCATCCAGCGCGAGATCCACCATGCGATTTGACTCTGCCTCGTCGGCACCATGCCCAAAAGTCATCGTCCCTAAACAGATTTCGGATACCTTAATTCCGCTTTTTCCCAATCGTCTATATTCCACGTTTTTCCTCCATCCAGTTAGGCAGTATCCTCTTGAAGAATCAGATACCTTAAACCGGAATCGTCCGTCCTTGATTCATGTTTCCAATCAACGAATCCCAAACTTTCGTAGAGTCGGACGGCAGCTTCATTTTTCTTAGCATGGCTCGTTGAAATCCGCTCGACCTCCGGATGTAATTTCAATCTGCGTATCACTTCAACCATAGCGGCTCTGCCATATCCTCGCCTCTGAAACTTTTCGTCTATCATCAGACGTAAGACAAAGCCGACTGCGTCAATAAGCTCATACATTACGAATCCTACCATGGATGGCTTCGCTCGGTAATGGGCCTCTGCGTCATAGATGCCAAAAAGATGATACGTTGGACTGACAGACGCTCGGGCAAGGGAGTATATATTGGAGTCAATGAATTCCTTTTGATGATTCGCTACCTTTAGGGAAATACACTCGTCAAGATTCTCCGGCGTAATGGGTCTGAGGGATACTTTCGCCATTTAGCCTCCTCATAACGACTTTAGCTTCTACAGAACAGGAACGGTTTCACCTTCTGAACGGAGTCCCGCCTCGTAAACCTTCATCACTTCCAAGGCAAACTCAAGCGACCCCTGCTCTGCGGGTTTGCCCTCCAGAATGCAGTCACAGAAATATCGCATCTCTTGATAAAAGCCCTGTATGAAAAGTCCTTTATTTTCGAGGGTGCCGAGACTGTTTTGTGGCTCCCAGACGATAGCACCGCTGTCAAAGCCTTCAGGCACATAACTGGTGCTGCCACTGTAATTGAAGGACATGCCGCGCTGGAGTAAAACCCGTGTGCTGTTCCGAATTTCGGCGTGGCATCCATCGCCAAAGAATTGATAGAGTTCAGAAGGCTGTCCGTGTCTTGCGCCATCCGCGAGATGGAAATTCCCGAGTGCCCCGCTCTCGTATTCCATGATACACGCGCCACCCCCGCGTTGTCCTCGACGGACTGTCACTGCCGAAACCTTCCCGCCGACTGCGACGAATAGAGACAGCGGATGGCAACCGTTTTGGAGCCAATTCGTATGCTCTCTCTCCCGTAACACACGTTTCCCATCTTCCGCAATCGTCATCGGATAGATCCCCAAAATGCTACGTAAGGGACCGTACTCGTCAGTCGCGAAGATTTCGATAATCTTCTGTGTAGCAGGCATGAACGCTTTTTTGAAACCGACAACGACGACGCGATCTCCCCGGTGACGGATCATCTCTGAGACTTCGGCAGCAAACATTCCGGGTGGCTTTTCCATCCAGACGTGCATTCCCGCATCCAACGCTTCACAGGTCAATTCGGGGTGAAGACGTGGCGGTGCGCAGAGGAAGATCGCGTCGAGTTCTTCGTTACGGAACATCTCTGCCATACTCGGATAGCATGCCTGAACCCCGTATTGTTCGGCAGTGACGCGAGCGCGATCCATATCAAGGTCACATAATGCCTTGAGCCGGATTGGGAGAAAAGTCAGTGTCGGTAAAATATTGCGATAGCCGTGTGAACCGACCCCGACAACAGCAACGTTCAGTCTTTCCTCAAATTCTCTCTGATAACTCATATTTTTAATTTACCTTGCGGTTCGGTCAGGCAGATTGAATGAACAACGATCCGCTCCGTATATCCGCCTGCGCCGATGTTGCAGGCTACATTTACCCTTAAATCTAATAACTCATATTTTTAATTTACCTTGCGGTTCGGTCAGGCATAGGGATTACGGAAGCACGTCGTCAAGGAATGCATCCAAGTCGTCCTTCATCTTACGCAACTCCGCTTGGTCGATATACATCATGTGTCCCGCCTGATAGTAAGCCGTCGTGATGTTATCTTGCAGGGATACGTCAAGCCCCAAATGACTGAAGGTATACTCTGATGCCAAAAAGGGTGTCGCTAAGTCGTAATAGCCGTTTGCGACAAAAACTTTCAGGGCAGGATTCATGGTCATTGCGGCGCGAAGTGTATCGGAGACGTTGACGTATTCGTTCTGATGGTCGCCGTAGTCCCACGGGTGGACGCGACGACTCAAGATTTCATAGGGTAAATCGGATTCAAATTCAAGTTCATCTCGGACATACGCGTTGAGCGCGGCGGTATACGCGCCTTGCACGACGGCGGAACTCGGATCGTATTCGTAAGTTTCACCCGCTGCATCGCGGTCGATTCCTTTGTATCGGCTATCAAAACGTCCGACTGTGCGACCTTCATCTCGGAGCAGCTCCTTGCAAAACCGCATAATGTTAATTCGGATGTCCGTGCGCTCAATATATTCAGATGTAAGTCCAGTATACTTCGCGAGGTGTTGAACGATAGCGGCACGTTGATCTGGAGACACAGCACTGCCCTGCATCAAAGCGAGGGTGTAATCACCCAGCGCGAACGCTTTCACCTCGTCCATGAATGCCTCAAATTCGCTATCGACTTCATTTAATTTATTATGATAACGTGCAGTCGCTGCATAAGTAGGTAGATAGAGAATATAGGGAAGATCGTTGCCCGGTGCGAATCGGATTGTCTGGAAATTAAGCACGACTGAAACGAGCATGATGGCGTTGAGATAGGCACCGTGCCGTCCCTGCAGATACCCCGCCAGCCCACCAGCCCGCGTTGTCCCATAACTTTCGCCAATGAGGAGTTTGGGGGATCCCCAGCGTTTGTAGCGTCCCAGATAGAGCAAAATAAAATCGCCAACCGATTCAATATCCCGCTTGAAACCGTGGAACTGTTTTGCCTCTTCACCGGGAACGGCTCTGCTGAACCCAGTGCTGACGGGATCGATGAAAACGAGATCGATTTTGTCTAAAATAGAACATTCGTTATTCGTCAGTTGATAGGGCGGATGCGGCAATTCTCCGTCTTCGTCGGGTTTGACACACCGCGGTCCCAAGACCCCCAGATGTAACCATACAGATGAAGATCCGGGACCCCCGTTGAAGGAGAACGTTATTGGACGTTTAGATGTATCCTCTACATCGTCCCGCGTATACGCAATAAAGAAAACGGAGGCTTTCGGTTTTTCGCCCTCCTTGTCGATTTCCTCTTTCAGAACGAGCGTCCCTGCCGTGGCGGTGTAACGGATCTCCTCGCCATTGATGGTAACACTGTGATGCGTAACGGAGAGTTTATCTTCAGGTATATCGGGGTGTTTTCCTTCATCTTTCGTCTCTTCAGATTCTCTTTTTTCTGCTTGGCTCATGGTGTGCTCCTTTCCGCTTTTCTGATTGGCAAGACTTAAGGTATATCGCCTCATTAAACGCATTATAGCATATTTTATGGAAACAGGTGTGACAAAACGTTAGTGGTATGGCAACTCGCCTGACAATACGGGACAAGTAAGCGTGCCCTACTGCATAGCAGCAAGTTTTGGCTTGCAAGCTACGCCAAAAACTGCTAAACTCTATACAAAGGAGACATATAATGAAGAAACCGATCCGCTTAGGGTTGATTGGCTGTGGCGGTATTGTGCAGAATACGCATGCCCGTGCCTATCGCTCCCTTCCAGAGACTGTCAAGGTTACTGCACTCGCGGATATTGTTCCAGAGAATCTGCAAAAGATTGGGGACATGTTCGATGTGCCTACAGAAAATCGCTATACAGATTATCGGGAGATGCTGGAACAGGCAACCCTTGACGCCGTGACGGTTGCCACGCCGCATTCATTTCACGCTGAGCAGGTAATCAAAGCGGCAGAAGCAGGTGTTGCTATTATCTCTGAAAAACCGATGGCGACGACGTTAGCAGAGGCGGATAGAATTTTGGAGGCAGTCCGCCATAACAGTGTTCCTTACACAGTGGTGCATAACTATATCTTTACTGCCGGGATGCGAGCGGCGATGACAGAACTGGATGCCTTGGGTGAATCGCATTTCGGACGGAGCGTCGGGATGGGACTGAAACCGACAGATTTCTCGGCTGATCATCCGACCGCTGCGTTCGCATGGCGTGCGAGCCGCGCCAAAGGCGGTGGCTGCATCATCGACACGAGTTATCATGAAATCTACGCAGTCTGCACACTGATGCGATCCCCAGTGCGGTATGTCGAAGCACGAGTGAAAACGATGCGAATTGACATCGATGTTGACGACCTCGCCATGCTCCTCTGTGAACATGAAAACGGTGCCGTCACCACGGTTTCAGGGGCGTGGTGCGTGCCTGGCACGGATTCCGGCTGGTGCGAGATGCACGCCGAAAACGGCTCTCTGCGCGTCCGACATCGCCAAAATGTGAAGGACGCACTTCGACGTTTCACGAGAGCAGATGGCTGGAAGGAATTGGAACTCTCTGAATTTAATGAAACAGAACAGCAGGATGCCAGTGGACATGTCCGATACTTCACGGAGACCTTCAACGCCCTTGCTGCGGACACATCCCTACCAGTGCCTGCCGAGAAGGCGTATCACAACCTCGCAATTATTGAAGCCGCACGCAAGGCGACAACGGAACGCCGTGCTATTGAAATACAGATGCCTTAGAGATACTTGACCTTTTCAACAAGGAGTGGAAATGAAAAGCGGTCTGCTATTTCACCTTTTGATCGTCCTAACGTTAGGACTCAGTTTAAATGTCCCACTGTATTGTTTCGCGCAGCAGAACACGGTCATCCTTGGCGCTAAATCGGACGCTGAATTTGACGCCGAAGAGGATATAAATACAACATTGTGGCTTGCTGCTGGAGGGATCCTCGGAGTGGCGGGTAATCTTCCACTCGGTATTGTTGCTATGGGTGGTGCTTACCTCTACCAGCCTATCCCGCCTGTTGAGCGACTTCTCGGTAAACCAGCGGACTATGTGAGTATCTATACCGATGCCTACAAAGCGCGAGCGCAAAGGCTACAACTGGAGGCAGCTGGGAAAGGGGCACTCGGTGGATCGGCGGCGTTCTGTTTATTAGGGATGGTACTTAATATAAAGCCGTGGGCAGACTGGGTTTTCTGGTAGCACGGCGGGGCAGGCACAAGACCTGCCCCTACGGGTGTTGCAGGTATTATCCACGTAAGAGGTGTCGCAAGGCGTTTGCGATAATGTCCTCTTCCCCTGCATTGAGGGTGTAGGCATTAATTACAACGGTTTCTTTGCCCTGCGTGTTCACCTTGATACGCGGGGTGCCAGCATCCAATTCGTGTGCGACCTGTGTAGCATCCTTACCACTAATGGCAGTATCAAACGTAACATGCAGATTCGACAGGGTATGGCTTCTCTCTTGGTAATGGACTTCGCACGATACACCCTCGAGATTCTCAAGTCCGTGTTCAAGAACAGCATATCTCCCATCCTGTTCCTTTGACCGTGTTTCATGGTTCGTTGACAACCAGATGTCGATAGCCGTCACCAACCCGATAATCTCCTGCCGGTCTACTTTCATGCCACGTCCAACGGGTTTTGGTCCAATGAAGCCGTGCGCACGAACGATTTCGATGAGATCCTTCCTACCACAAATAAACCCTGTAGAATGAGGGGCGTTGAAATACTTGCCACCGAAACAGACGAGATCGGCAGATTGGGCATTCCGCCGGAAGTAATCAAGCGGATAGATTTGAGCGGCAGCATCGGCAATCAATGGTAGATTGTGTGAGTGCGCAATCTCAATCGCTGTCTCCAACGGGACGGCGTTGCCCTGATTGGGTTGAATGAGATACGCGACTGCGGCTGTGTTCTCACCGATAGCATCCTTCAATGCTACCTCGGTGCAGCCGTTTTCGTCCCCTACAGATATGAGTTTACTCCCCGGAACCGTAAACGCGCGATCATAGCCGTAGTGTTGTATCCTCTGAAAAACGATTTCGTCCTTGAGTCCGGTGGTATCTGGAAGTTGTGCGCATTTGTCAGGGTCGTTCCCTGTCATGACCGCTGCGGATGCCAAGACGAGTGCGGCATAGCATCCAGCAGTAACATACGCGTCTTCAACCCCCAACTGTTCAGCGATGAATTGTCCCGATTTTTCGAGCAATTCCTCCATTTCGACGTAACTTTCATCCGCTTGGCGCATTGCGTCTCGGACGGTTGCCGAAGGTGTGGATCCGCCTCGGACGGTCTGGTTGCCTGTCGCATTAATGACGGGTCGTGCACCGAGTTTTTTGTAGATGTTTCCCCAACCTGTATTCGCCATGAGAGTGCCTCCTTACGTAGGATTTCTCTATCACTCGAATGAGAAAGCGTTAACGGTTTCGGATATAAATCTAAACTTACTCTAATAGGAAACGCAAGATTTGTCAATGAAGTTTCTTTTGTGTCAAGGCTTAGAGGATCGTCAATTCGTCTTCTTCGCCACTCTCCTCCAGAACCGTCGTTAATTCCGCCGCGACCGCGCCGAAGGCTTCGGATTGTGGGGATTCTGGATGTCCGGCGACAATCGGCACGCCGATGTCTCCCGCAGTGCAAACTTCAGCATCAAGGGGGATTTGCCCCAAGAACGTAACGCCAAAGCGTTCACTGGTGTTTTTACCGCCATCCGCCCTAAAGATTTCTGTTTTCTCGTGGCAGTGCGGACAGATGAAGTAGCTCATGTTTTCAATGATACCGAGGATAGGAACACCGAGACGTTCAAACATGGCAACGCCGCGTCGAACATCGGCGAGAGCGACATCTTGCGGGGTCGTAACAATGAGTGCACCCGTGAGCGGAATCGCTTGCGTGAGCGAGAGGGCAACATCCCCTGTTCCCGGTGGCAGGTCGATGATGAGATAATCGAGTTCCCCCCAATCCACATCGCTGAGAAATTGGCGGATGGCACTGTGTAACATCGGTCCCCGCCAGATCATCGCCTGCTCTTCGGGCACCATAAACCCAATCGACATGAGTTTAATGTCGTGCCGAACGAGCGGAATAATCTTACGTTCCGGACTGGTCTTGGGTTGTTCTTGGATACCCATCATTGTTGGGATACTGGGACCGTAGGCATCAGCGTCCATCAAACCGACTGCTGCCCCCGCATTCGCCAAGGAAATTGCGAGATTGGTAGCGACGGTAGATTTCCCGACTCCGCCTTTCCCACTGGCGACGGCGATTTTATACTTGATATTCGGTAATGTGATGTTTTGTTGCTGAGGTTGTTGTCGGGGAGCCGCTGGTTGTTGGGGTTGTCGCCCCGAAATTTGTGAACCCGTAATTACCTTTAAGTCGGGATGTGCTTTCGCCGCAGTATCCGACGCGGATTTCGGTGTTTTTTTGTCGCCTTTTTTTAGAAACCTCATTTGGTTCTCCTATCGTTTTGTGCCTTGGATATCCAGAAAGTGTTGGATGAATCTCAATAACAACGTATCACATGGATGCGCGTTAACACTGCTTTATGTGACGACATAACTCAAAATAGTTTAACATTTTTTCTGACAATTTTGTATAATACGTATACGAAAAAAAGCGCGTGATCTGATAGCGTTCTTAAATTTAATGCGAAAACTAAAGAATTATCAATTTCATTAATCGTCATGCGTCTCGCGCACCGCCCTATTGCAAAGGAGTTTTCTGTCAATGTACCCAAGCCTAAAGACTTGGGCTTGTTAAGAGGTCGCTGAACAACAGTTGTTCAGCAGTCTCTAAGCCCGCGTCCCGTGCTTCGTTTGTGTTTCTCGTTTCATCGAGGTCGGTAACCCAACGCTCTCCACGATGGGCGCAAGCCGCCCGTAAGAGTATGTTTATCGCAGCATTGTGGTCTCGGTCTAAAACCGTGCCACAAAAACTACAATCAAAGGTCCGTATCGCTAAAGAGAGTTTCTTTGGCGATTTCTTACCACAAGCAGAGCACGTTTGCGAAGTGTTCTTGGGATCGACTTGGTGGAAGTGCAAACCGTCTCTTTCGGCTATGTCTGCACACCACTTAAAGAAGATACCCCAAGACGCATCCGAAATGCTCTTGCTAAGGTGTTTGTTCTTTACCATATTGGAGGTATTTAGATTTTCGGCTATCAACACGTTATGTTCTTTGTGGTGGTAGAGTTTATAGACGAGTTTGCCGATAAAGTCTTTGCGTTTGTTCGCGGTTCGCTCATGGTGTAAAGCGAGTTTGTGTTGGTGTTTCTTTCTTCGGTTGCTACCTAACTTTTTACGCGATAGGTCTTTAGAATGTTTTCGGAGTAAGTGCTCTGCTTTACGATAATAGCGCGGGTTCTCTTCCTTCTCGCCTTCGGAAGTCGTCAGGTAGTGTGTCGTGCCAACGTCAACCGCAATCGCATCCGTCGGTTCAACTTTCGGAGTATCGGGGAGTTCACAGGTGATATGAGCATACCAGCCACTCGCTTTTTTCACGAGTGTCACTTCTTTGGGATCGCCTTCAAGCGGGCGGTGCATGCGTATCTTGACTTCACCCAACTTCGGCACTTTCAAGCGGTTATGGCGAAAATCGGTTTCTTTTATCGGGTTTTGACGGACACGTTCACCTGTTTTGAGTTTATGCTTTCGCAAGCACCACGTCAGAGAACGCACACGCATCTTATAGCGAGGGTATCCCTTTTTCTTCGCACCTGCTTTACACCGTCTGCGGAACGCATCAAAGGCTTTATCTACACGCTTGAGGACGGACACTTGAAAATCTTGAGGCACTTCCCGAAAATCGCTGTATGTCTCACGGGCTACAGTCAAAAGGGCTTGTTGCTCACTTTGCGAAACAAAACGACCTTCTTCTTCGTGCGCGTATTTACGATTATCACGCGCAGAATTCTGAAGTTCACACAGATGGTCAAACCACCCTAACAATGTTGTTTCTTGTGTTTTCGTAGGATACACAGGATATTCAAAAGTTAATTTCATGGTATATCGTGTATCGTGTGTTTATCCCCTAATGAGTGGGAGGAAACCAGCACGTTACCAAGGGGGTAACGCTCATTATGCTGGTTTCCAACACGATACAACTATTATACTACAATTTCGGATCAAACGTCAAGAAAAAAAAACAACGCTTTGGTCCTTTCCAAGAGGGCGGATTTTCCTCCCAAACTTAAAAGTTTGGGTTTCCAATCCGTAAATTTGATGAACATTCTAATGTTACGCCATTCCGCTGGCTTTGAGCACACTTATTTACCCGATGCGGAAGTCGCACTGAAGCAAATTGGTGCAGCAAACGGTTGGAACGTCACGACAACACACCGATGCGACCGAATTAACGCCGAAAACCTTGAAAACCAAGACATCCTCGCATTCGCAACGACAGGTAATCTTCCGTTTGATGACGCCCAAAAAGAGGCACTGTTGCGTTTCGTGCGGAACGGCAAAGCCTTCTTCGGCATCCACAACGCGACAGACACCTGTTATGATTGGCCCGAATACGGTGAGATGCTCGGTGGCTATTTCGCGGGACACCCGTGGCATCAAGAAGTAAACGTGATTGTGGAAGACGGGAACCATCCAGCAACGCGTATGCTCGGGAGCAACTTCAAGGTCGTTGATGAAATCTACACGTTCAAAGATTGGGACCGCTCCAAAACACGGGTCCTGATGCGTTTGGACAACGATTCCATCGATCTCTCTCGCGGCAACCGTGAGGACCACGATTACGCACTCGGTTGGTGCCATACCTACGGAAAAGGGCGCGTGATGTATACGGCACTCGGACATCCGGATGCCCTTTGGAGCGAAGAATGGTTCCATGAACACATCATAGGATGTCTCAAATGGGCGGGTGGATTGGAAGATTAGTTGCTATCCGATCCTACGATAAACGTTTCTCCGTTAGGCGCGCTTTGTGAGCGCGCCTTCTCAATTTTGTTGGGTTAACTGGATATAACGCCTGTGGCTCGCAGCAGCGTTTCCTGGACCAACAGTTCGTGTGATACCGGACGGTCAGGCGGTTGTGTTCCTGCGAGGGTCGCTAAAAACGCGTCAAGCTCAAGTTCATAGGTGCGCTGACGGCTCTCGCCGTCTATCTCGACGATCTGCTCGCCTTGTGAATATCCGTCCTTTGCTTCCTCTAAACAGAGCCGAATCGTCAATCCGGGTTCAAAGGGTTCAACGATGATCGCACTCCCATTGCTCCCATAGACTTCAAATCGACGCGCAACGGGTCTCGGTTCCAAAGCGGAAATAGAGATGAATGCCATCGCTTTCTCAAATTCATAGACAGTTAGGGTATTATCCTTGAAAGGTTCGAGCGAACCGCCATCGTTTCGGAGGAAAGCGGTCACTTTCTCTGGTCGCCCGAGGAGCCAAAGCACTTGGTCGAGTACATGCCCACCCAAATCAAAAAAGATCCCGCCGACGTGTTGGCTGATACGCGCACGTGACGTATGGGGAATATTGGTTGACATGTGTGCACGAACGGAAAAAACATCCCCTAAAAAGCCAGATTTAACCCACTCTGCAACCTGTTTAAAGGCGGAGTGATACCGCAACATATAGCCCATCTGGACGTGTAGGGATTTCTCTTGGGCGGTGTTAATGACACGCTGCCACTGCTCCCAGTTTTCACCAGCGGGCTTGTCGTACCAGACGTGTTTGCCAGCGTTTACAATCTGCTCGGTCTGATCCAAACTTTCGGCGTTGTTGCCTTCAGAAGCAATCGCAACAATAGTAGCGTCGTCCAACATTTCTGCCGCATCCGCAAACCAGTGAACATCGGCAAACGCTCCTTCACCGGCTTGAAGTTTTTCGCGTTGTTCCGTGTCGGGTTCAAATACACCTGCGACCTCGACCTCAGGATTGACAAGCATCGCCTGCAGTTTTCCGCGTGCGTGTCCATGTTTGGTTCCGTATTGTGCCATCCGTATTTTCGCCATCGTTCATCTCCAGAATCTGAAATTTGCAATGTAGTGCTATCTGGTTATTATACGAACACGAGATCGAATGTCAAGGAATATTTGCTGTATCAAACATCGGTTGATTTTTCTTACTGCGTATGTTTGAATATTGTTCGTTAGATTTGTGTTTTCTACTATTACATCGCTGATGTATCCGGAATTTTTACATTTTAGGACCTACGCGAAATGACTGAATTTCATCTACTTTCACAGGATTCGGTGCGGTTGGGAAACCGCACCTACCGGGGGAGTGCGTAAGTCTTACATTTTATCAATCTTCCCGCTAGGACCCCATGCTTTAACTTGCGGGATGTAGGCGGGCGTTAGGGGGTGTCGTTCAAAAAAGTTCGACTTTCGCCTAAAATTGTGATACACTTAGTAGTATCACGTTGGCAGACATGAACAGCGCCACCGCTGGGTGGCGTGTCTGCCTACCCACTGTTCAGGGGTTAAAGGTGTGATACGTGAAAGACCATGAAAACGTATAAATATAAGTTCGGTCACCAAGCCAATTGTATTCGCATGGGTAACCTGCTTGACGATATGTGGCAAGTGCATGAATACTTCCATAAGTGGCAGCGTCAGCGATATAAAGATAGGCTGCCCTATGCGAACTATAATGCTATGGATCGCCACTTTAAGGAACTGAAACGGACAACGCACCCACATTTGAAAGCATTGCCGAGTCAAGCGGTTCAACAGGAATTGAGACGTATTGATAATGCGTATGATCGTTTTTTCAAGAAACTTGGGGGTAGACCGAAACTCAAAAAACGGTATAAGTTCAAATCTATTACCTTTCCGGGACCGGCAGGTTGGAAACTGAGAAACAATCGGATTACCATAACCTTCCGCCGATGGGATAACGGTAAATGGCGATTTGACCGCGTGCCTTACACGTTTCACAAACACCGACAGTGGCACGGTTCTATCAATCGTATTACAATCAAGCGTGATAACTGCGGTGACTATTGGCTCTGCATAACCACAGACTACACGGATATGAAACGGCTGCCGACAACAGGTCAGAGCGTTGGGGCAGACTTCGGCATGAAAGATGCATATTTGACACTGAGCACGGGTGAGAAAAAGCAACACCCACAACCTTTGAAACAGTCCTTGAACAATCTTCGTAGTCTTAACAAGGACTTGAGTCGTAAGATAAAAGGTTCTAACGGCTGGTGGCGGTGTGTTCGACAAATCGCACGTCTGTATCGTAAAATCACAAACCAACGCACAGACTTTCACTGGCAACTTGCCACTGAACTTTGTAAGCGTTTTGATACCATTGCGATTGAAACCTTGAACCTTGACGGTATGAAACGCTTGTGGGGGCGTAAGGTCTCCGACCTTGCGTTTTACCAGTTTGTTGAGATATTGAAGTATAAGAGTCGTAAACATAAGCGTGTTTTGAAACAAGTCGGTCAATGGATGGCGACCACGAAACCGTGTAGCAATTGTGGTTTTCATAACGAAACCCTAACACTTTCTGATAGGCAGTGGACATGTCCTGAATGTGGCTCTCACCACGACCGGGACGTAAACGCTGCGATAAACATATTGCGGGCAGGGATAGCCACGACTTAGACGTGATACGCCCTCCATTCGGCTGAGAGCGGAGGGGAAATGCCTGCGGGTGGAGCGACAGTTAGACGGTGGCCTCTTAGAGAAAACCGCAGTTGCGATGAAACCGAAGCCCCAACCGTTAGGTTGTGGGTGCTATCACTTTTGAGGGACACTATGAAATATAGTATACAGTTTTGGGCTTTGGTTGTCTTCGCGATATTGCCTATATCTCTCATAGCTGCTGCCAATGCGGAAGCCGAAGAAGTTGTTAAGATGGAAGAGGTCGTGGTTACGGCTCGTAAGCGCGAGCAGCGATCTTTTGAGGTGCCGCTTTCGGTTTCGAGCATTCAGGGAGAGAAGTCCAACACCTTACGTGCGTCGGGGATGGATGTCCGTTTTTTGTCGAATAGGACCCCGAGTTTACAGATAGAATCATCATTCGGACGTATCTTTCCACGCTTTTATATCCGCGGACTTGGGAATACGGACTTTGACCTGAACGCATCACAGCCAGTTTCAGTCCTCTACGACGGCGTTGTGCTCGAAAACGCTCTGTTGAAAGGATTTCCTGCCTTTGATTTAGATCGGATTGAGGTGTTGCGGGGACCACAAGGGACACTGTTTGGACGCAATACACCTGCGGGTATCGTGAAGTTTGAATCGGCACGTCCCACGCAGACCCTGGATGGGTACGGGCGGTTAAGTTATGGACGATTCAATAGCAGTAATTTTGAGGGAGCCGTGTCGGGTCCGCTCGTTTCGTCTGTGCTTTCAGCTCGGCTTTCACTCCTTGCGCAGTGGCGGGACGATTGGGTAGATAACGAGCACACGGGAGAAGAAGGTGCCTTAGGGGGACACCGTGATTTGGCTGGACGTTTCCAATTGTTATGGACCCCTATGCCGGAACTGGAAGCATGGCTGAAGTTACACGCCCGCGATCTCAATGGCACTGCCCGCCTCTTCCGCGCCAATATTTTGAGGCAGGGAGCGGAAGGTCTGATACCAGATTTTGCCCGCGACCGCATCGCTCACGACGGACAGAACGAACAGACGTTGCGCACGCGAGGCTTGGCAGTTGAAGTCCGCTATGATATTGGAGACTTCCAACTGGTTTCCTTAACCGGAGCGGACCAACTCACCAACTTCTCACGTGGAGACATTGATGGTGGGTACGGTGCTGTGTTCAGTCCACCGAGTGGTCCCGGTGAGATTCCCTTCCCTTCTGAAACCGCCTCCGGTATTCCGGCGCATCACCAGTTTAGCCAAGAGATCCGTTTGATGAGTCCGGCAGCGCGTCGTCTCGTCTATCAGTTCGGGGTGTACTATTTCCGTGAGTTCGTGGAGATGGAGGATTTCAACTACGATACCTTGGCGGGTGGTACCTTGGACGGAAAGGTCCGTCAAGAACAAGAGGCTACAGCACGGGCGGTATTTGCGGCACTGACTTTCCAATGCCTTGACGATCTGGAACTGGGTGCTGGTATCCGACTGTCTGACGATGTGAAGAACTACACAGCGTGGCGAGAAATAGCTCCCACTGTTACAGGGGCGGGACCGCTTGGTCCCATCCACGAGAATCCTCAAGACACGGTGTGGAGTGGGGATCTGAGTCTGCGCTATCAAGCAGCCCCCGGCGTCCAGACGTATTTGCGTGCGGCGCGCGGGTTTCGTGCACCGAGTATCCAAGGACGTTTGCTGTTCGGCGACGCGGTCACGGTGGCGGATACAGAGACCATCCTTTCCTTTGAAGGTGGCACGAAGTTACGCTTATGGGAACAACGGTTGCACCTGAATCTGGCGGCGTTCCACTACTTTATGCAAGATCAGCAACTGACTGCGGTGGGTGGAGCGGCTAATTTCAACCGGTTGGTGAACGCTGATAGCACGATTGGACGGGGTCTCGAAGCAGAATTGATCTTCTTACCCACCACAACGCTGGAGATTGCAGCGGGACTGAGTTACAACCAAACGCGCATTGACGACCCGAATTTAGCGATACAAGGCTGTGGTGCCCCATGTATAGTGCTTGATCCGCGCGCGTCTGCTCAAGGGACTTTTTCTATCAACGGCAACAGTCTACCGCAGGCACCGAGTTGGATTGCAGATGTATCCCTGCGCTACATGCTCCCTCTTCCGGGAGGCGCGCGTCTGATCGCATCCACGGACTGGGCATATCGCAGTCGAGTGCGGTTTTTTCTCTATGAATCGGTGGAATTCGCTGATGACTGGCTCTTGGAGGGCGGTGTCCGACTTGCCTATCTATTCCCAAACGATATAGAGGTGGCACTTATAGGACGCAATATTCTCAACGATACGTCTCCGACGGGTGGTATTGACTTCAACAATCTGACGGGTTTTGTCAATGAACCGCGGTTTTGGAGTATGGAATTGGTTCGGCGTTTTTGAAGCAAAGTTTGACAAAAAAGCATAACTCCTTTAGAATAGGGAAGTCCGAAACACCAAAAACTTCGCTCGAAATGAAATGGAGAGCGATTTCGAGAATGGCACATTAAAGTTCAAACCTGCGTCATTTACCCGCAAGGAATAATTAAAAAATGAAAATTGCAATATGCAACGAAATGTTTGAAAATTGGAAAATCGAAGATGTTTTCACCTATTCCGCCGAACTCGGTTATGAGGCGGTCGAGATCGCACCGTTCACTTTAGCCGATTCAGTTTTAGATATCAGCGAGACCGAGCGGACCCGTATCCGTAAGGCAGCAGAAAGTGCGAAGATAGAGATTGCGGGACTTCACTGGCTACTCGTCTCACCCCCTGGTCTGTATATTAACCATCCCGACGCAGATATTCGAAAAGAAACACGGGACTATTTTCTCGCACTGATTAATCTATGCGCAGACTTAGATGGAAAAGTGATGGTGATCGGTTCACCACAGCAACGAAACGTGATGGATCCGCTCTCGTTTGAAGAGGCTTGGGAATATGCGCGGTCAACGTTCTCAGAAGGGGCTGAACTGGCAGGCGAAAGAGACGTGATGTTATGCATGGAACCGTTGTCGAGCGACCAGACGAACTTCATCACGAACCCCGACAAAGCGGCCGAGATGGTGAAGGATATCAATCATCCGAATTTCCAGATGATTCTGGATGTGTGTAGCACTGCGAAAGAGGGGCTGGACATGCCGACGCAGATCCGTAACCATGCGCCACTCGTCGCACATTTCCATTCTAATGACGACAACGGCTATCTACCGGGTTCTGGCAACGTAGATTACCCACCCATCATTGAAGCCTTAAAAGAGATTAATTACGGTGGCTACGTTTCAACAGAGGTTTTCGACTTCAACCCGGATCCGCAGACAATCGCAAAACGGAGTATCGAATTTGTGAAGTCGCTGCTATAGGAGCTAACGATGAACCAGACTATCCATGAATGCTACGAGGCGTATACCACACTCAGAACTGAAATGGGACGCTGGCTGAAACAGAGCATGCTGCTCGATCCACCGGGTCCGAACGATGGTGGCGAGGACGAGGCAAACTATGCGCTCGCATGGTTTCCGCACTATTTAATCACGGGTGATGCGACCGTCCTACAGCACTTCGAGGCACTGAAGGCGGCACTGCTCGGTTGGGTGAAACGTGATTGCGTTCACGGCTATGAACCGAAGGCAGAGGCACATCACGGACCGGAGCCCTTCCTCCTGTTCCTGCCGCGTTACATCGGTCTGGTGCCAGAAGATCCGGAAGCGACATCGCTCTTGACAGATGCGGCGGAACATATCGGGAATTGGGTCCCAGAGATTCCACCTTGGTATGATTATGACCGCGATACGTTTATCGGATACAACATCGGCAGCCGAGATGTGACAAACGATGAAAAGGACACGTATGAACTGGCGGAACATTTCCGATTCATTCATATCGCGATTGCGGCGTATCGTGTGACGGGTGAAGAACGCTATCTGGCGTGGGCGTTGCGATATGGAAGAAAACGCGCCGAACGGCTCGTTGCGGCACCGACCCCGATGCCGATGCTGTGGACGCTTGACGGAGAAGGTCTTGACGAAGCCGCGGTCAATGAGAAGAATCTACATCGACTCGTGGCAAGCACGCACCACATCGTAGGTGACCCACTGGCAGGTATTGAGGTATTGTTGGCTTCTGGTGCCATCTACGCATTAGGTGATCTGTATCGACTCTCTGGAGAAGAAATTTTCAAAACGGCGGCAAAGCGGATTGTAGAACCGTTAGTGCCATCGTTGAGCGACCCGTTTAATGATCCCGCGGCAGCAGCACTCAGCTACTACCGTTGGACTTTTGAGGATACCGGATTTGATGAACAGATCTGTGCCGGATTAGGGGAACTTCCTGACGAATCCCCAGAACTGTTGGCGTTGATCTTCCCACAGGAGGTGCGTCGTCGGGAACCGGGTGTCGGTAAACGGGCGGATATGGCGTATTGGGGTGAATGGTCGGACAATGGATCCGTGAAACCGATTCAAGAACCCTCAACTGCCACGCTAACGCTCGCCTATCAAGTAACAGGTGAGATCGGTTACGCGATGCGGGCGTTGCGAAATGCTGCGACGCGCTTAAATATTGCGAGGCGTGTGCTACGGGGTGGAAGGGAACACGCCGATATGGGAGGCGCGGTGTGCTCGGTTGCGGCTGGACACGGACGGAATTGGGGACAAGGCGCGGTCACAGCATGCTACGGTCCTTTGCTTCTCGGCACACGCGAGGTTCAGAGTGAAGTCGCACAACTTTTGGAGGTTCGACACGGTGACAGACACAACCATCCACCGACGCTTCTCTCTTTAGTGCGACCTCTCCTTGGAACAGAAAAGAGCGCAGAAGTCGTCTTCTACAACGGCGGTGACACGTCGCTTACGTTCTCATGGCGATTGCAAACTGGTGAAGAGGGCGTGTGGAACACATCAACACTTAGCGTAGGCGAAACGAAACAGGATTCAATCTAATTCCGGACACTCCGAGTTTATCTCTGTTTGATGGTTGCCCATTTCGTCGTTAACAACGAGGCTTGAGGGTGAACAGGCAAAACTTGTGGGTCAAACCAGTCTGCGCCGAAATTGATTGCGCCGCGTGTGAGTTGCTTAGATCTACGGTTCCCGAGATTGTATTTGAAGAGCTGCTGCTTCTTTCCATAAACGAGTTCGTTTCCAAGCGGGGACCACGTGGGGCTGCTCGCGTTGGAAACAAGACGTTTTAAGCCTCTTCCATTCCTATCCATCACATAAATCCCTTTTTTAGACCAACGGAACGCTATACGCGTACCGTCAGGTGACCAATCAGGCTCGAAAAATTTTCCGATTTCCTCCTTTGGCATCAGCCTTCTTTCCTCGCGCGTCTCGAGGTTGACCACCTTCAAGCTATAAGCCCATATACCCTCTGTCAATATAAAAGCTATTTCTGAACTGTCGGGGGACCAAGCGGGCCAGCCTCCGAGAAAATTTGTTGAAGTGATGCGCTCCTCGTGTCCATCCTCTATTGTACCGACATAAATGCTCCAGTCGGACGGGTTCGTATAAGCCAATTTTTTTCCATCCGGAGACCAGACAGGATATTCTCTATATGCCAAACGCCGAAACACTTTTCTTACATTTTTGCCATCTGCATCCATTATGTAGATATCACGAGTGCCACCCCGGTGTGAGTTAAAAGCGATATGTTCACCCGTTGGAGACCAGACAGGCGCGAGATCCCTTGAAGGATGTCGGGTTAAGTTCACCTGCTTACTTCCATCTGGGTTCATTACATAGATTTCCGAATTACCATCACGAGTGGAGGCAAAAACAATCTTTGCGGTTGATGGTGCTCTGGCAAAAACGGTGCTGACTTGTGTAACGCTCAGTATGAATGCTAAGACACATAAAGGAAAGCGGAATCGGTATTGCATCGAGATTCTCCTAAATAATTGTAGTAAGCATCGAAACCTACCTTTTCGTGTGTATTTTCATCAAATTTTACGGAGTGGAGACCTAAGTCTTCAGGCTTGGGGGAAATCCGCCCCCTAACTTTCTAACTTCTAAACTTTTTCAAACTCACGTTAAAAGTAAAAAAGAACCCTTTGATTATTAAAGACACAATTTTAGGGTGGAAAAGGTGCAAAATGTGAAAGAATTATAGACATTGCCACTTCGCAACGACCGCTGGAAAGTTAATAAACATCCACATCCTTAATTTCCAAACTTCTGAGCAATAAGCGTCAAATCGAGAATATTAACCGTGCCATCGGCGTTTATATCAGCATTCGGATCCGTCTGTCCAAAGCGAGAAGCTACAAAGACAAGGTCCAAAATATTTATCGTGCCATCGGCATTCACGTCACAAGGTCTCTCGGTCGTGTGCAGATTTGAGTCGACCAATTCAAAAACAATATCCTGATCCGTTTCAAATTTAACAGGTCCCTGATCTGGTGCGAGCCACTGGTAGGAGGTAGAGCGATTTATTCCTAAAGCAGCATCGATTTTGGTGCGTACTCGAATTTTTAAGCAATCTTCAAAGGTCCCCGCTGGTGTGACAACATTCTCAACAGCGACAACTTCGTTCACACTGGAGACCGTAACGGCTCCGACTATACTGACTTCCGTTTCCCCGAGTGTTTCCCATATCTCACCCAATTGAAGCGTCGGCGGGAAAAATATGGCAGGCGGTGAAAATCCTACGCGCGCCACACCGAAAACATCCCCCAACTCGGAGACAATTCTATGGAGCTTCATACCTTCCTCGCCTACCTCCACAAGGAAAGTACTCGTCCTGACAGCACTTGTGCCTAATACTTCTGTTGTGATGTCAAGAATACGGACCTGTGCGTCGTTGACAGGTTCATCGGTCGCAATAATTTTGTAAGTGATGCGCTCAGCACCGTCTGTGCTCTCCAAAACCCAAGTATTCCCGATATCAACGGGGTAATAATTTTGAGCGTTTGTCACGTTGGCGAAAACACAGAGCAGAACAATGAGCAGGACGGTATTTCTAATCATTTGATTCCCCTTTTTCGAAGTTGGTGCAGTTACAATTATACCACCAAGATAGCCAGGTGCGCAAAAAAAACGCCTTGATGAAAACACCAAGGCGTTTGAGTGAATTATGTTTACTGCGTCCCTATTTGAGGATAACCATCCGTCGGGTCGCAGCGAAATCTGACGTCTGCAGCGTGTAGAAGTAGATACCACTCGCAACACGCTCACCGACAGCATTCCTACCATCCCAATACGCAGCACTCGACGGCGTCATATATGAACCCGTCGGCTGCCAACCCAAATCTAACGAACGAACCAAACGACCCGATATATCATAGATCGAAATCTTCACTTCCGTCGATTCGCTCAACTGATAGGGGATCCATGTTTCAGGATTGAACGGATTCGGGAAGTTCTGCGCAAGCAACGTGTCTTGCGGCTGCACATCTCCGACCCGCAGTTGTAGACTCAAGAAAGCGTTGCGAATGTCACTCGTCGTCACCGTCCGTTGGAAGGGACCTGAGACGATTCTGTTGGTGTCGTCGTAAAGGGCGACTTTGAGTTTATCACCGGCTTCAACGACGCTCTTGCGGTTCAGGTCTGCCCAGACGGCAGAGGAACGTCTCGTTGCGCTTGAGACGTTTTCCGTGGCGATTGTGCCAGTGCGGAGATTCTCAGCGACGAGGGTATATGCCGTTCCAGTTTCCATACCCTGGATGTCGCTGGTCACGATGAACGCCCATGCGTTTTTATAGGTTGCGAGAGCGGGAGCGGCGGGAGCTGCATCACCATTGGCTTCGGCATCCCCTTCACCGGCGTCGGCTTCGGCGTCCCCTTCAGCATCACCTTCGCCAGCATCGGCTTCAACTTCAGCATCACCTTCGCCTTCACCAGCGGCTGCGTCATCAGCAGGCGCTTCTTCTTCAGCAGCGGGTTCCTCAGCAACTTCTTCCTCTGCGGGAGTTTCTTCTTCAGCAACTGGTTCTTCAACAGGGGCTTCTTCAGGTTCAGGTTGGTTATCCCACGCATCACCCGTGAACTTTACCATACCACCAGACGGTGTGTTCACGATATAACCTTTGTCCCCCGTAATGCCAAATCCATCACCTTCATCGGCTATCGTGTAACCGACAAAATGCTGCGTTGCTGCATCGAGTTGAATAACGGCTGTCGCACCCAGCATTTCTGCGAGTGATTTTGCTGTGTAGGGTTCTGCCGGCATCAGCGGTATCGAAATCATGTTCAAACCCGCTTCAAGCGTCACATCAAAACCAGGACCTTCTACGACTGGTTCAGGCATCGGTTCCTCGGGCATCGGTTCCGCAGGCGCCTCAACTGGCGTGATCGTCAACATCGCCGTCGGCTCTTCCCACGCAAACGCTTCAGTCACATCCCCAACACCTTGAATACCTTCGTGGGCTGCTATGACGCCACCTTCCGTCGGAACACGTTCATTGCTTCCCGGGGGATCCGTCGCTTCATCTAAACCGAGGGGTCCCGGAATATCCGAAGCCATCTCTGTGTTATCTTCACTACCAGCGTCATATGCCATCAAATCAAGACTCGCTGAAACAGGCATCCCATCTTCGTCAAAGAGGGGTACATCAATCGCAGCGATGAACGCATCGTTTGTTGAGACCAACATTGATCCGATAGAGAGCGAAGAATTGGTCATATCAGCAGTTATGGTAACAGTCGTAGATTTACCGGGCATCGTATACATCCCTTCAGCAATCACGACATTTGCCCCTGCTGCTGCTGCGATTGCAGCGAGACCTGCGGGATTTCCACCTTCAGCGAGCATCACAAGTGCTTCATTGGCGGGTTGACCGACCTCGGCAATCTTTACACCCGCAGGGTGTGCTGCAACAATCACAGGTGATAGCGTTTGTCCACTGACACCGTGTTCACCGGTAGTGAGGTTCGTGAGGGTAATCTCGAACATCTGGCTCACTGGCATTTCAGGAGCAACCGCCTCGGCGGGGGTTTCTTCCTCAGCCGCAGGTTCTTCGACTGCGTCTTCCTCAGCAGCGGGATCCTCGGCTGTCGGTTCTTCAACAGCTGGTGCATCTTCGACTGTAGGCACCTCATCCGCAGTTGGTGCCTCAACAAGATTGTAACTTTCCAACTCAAAAACAATTTCGTTTGTATCCTGGAATTTAACGGGACCCATATCGGGTGCAAGCCATAGGATCTCATGCTCACGCAGAACGGTAAGTGCCGTGACGGCTCTTCGATTCGTTTCGATCTTAACACAATCTTTGAACACGCCACTCGGGGTTTCAACGTCCTCAATTGCGACGACTTCCAAAACACTGGTAGTGGTCGCTGCTCCCACCAGTTTCAGGACTGTTTCCGTCACAATCTCCCACGTATGTCCCAAGGGTAGTGCGGCGGGGAAATTCGTAACCGGTATATCATAAGTCGACTCGGCGATGCCGAAGGTCCCTCGGTCAAAAGCAACTTGATGGAGGAGAAGTTCTCCATCTGCTGCAACACTTACCCAAGACTTGTCAAACGCAACTACATCTGTTCCGACTGTCTCCTTGATGACATTCAGGAGGATAAGTCCCTCACCGTTCACAGTTTCGGGCTCCTCAAAGGCATAGGTGCGTCGCTCCGTACCGTCGGTACTCAAGAGAGCCCACGTATTGCCGACCGCCGCCGGAAAATAATTTTGTGCTGTCGCCGTAGGTGCGAAACTACAGACGAGGCTTAATACCAAGAACGGCATCAACCAGAACACAAATTGGGTAGGTTTCATAATTTAGATTCTCCTTTTTTTAACAGATACCAATTTGAATAATGTTTACAATGGATAATATTGTTTCTACGAAACTTTTGCCCAAGAGGATAGATGCACAAGCGGTTGATCAAGGTGCGAATCCGTCCTGTTGGAACGCTCACGCCATCCCTCTGGTGAGATGTCATCGTGTTCTGAGACGTATCGATACCCAAACCACATCCCGACCGCTATCACCAAAGCGACAATGATAACAACAACTAATGCAACTTTCCAATTTACCATGCAGATTTTTCCAAACGCTGTGTAATAATACGCCAATATTATCACACGCCTCAAAGGTTTTCAAGAAAAAACATCGTATGAGGATACTAATTACAGGATTTTTAAGGTCAATTGCTGAAATTTTGTGTGATACGTACCAAATCCAGAATATTAACAACCCCGTCGCCCGTGACATCTGCGTCAGCATCATTTCCACCGAAACGCGAAGCCACGAAAGTGAGATCCAAGATATTCACGACCCCATCTCCTGTTACGTCGTAAGGCGACGGTTCAGGCATAGTATCCTCCTGAGAAGGCTGTTCAGTCACAGTGTCCTCCTCAGCAGAGGGTTCGGGCATAGCATCTTCCGCAGCAGAGGGTTCGGTTGTGGTATCTTCCTCTGGGGTATCAGGTTCTGCAGGCTCGGTTAGCAGATTGGAACTCACCAAACCAAAAAGTAAGCCGTCGCTGTTTTCGTATTGGATGGGACCTATATCGGGAGCGAACCATTGGTGCGTATTTGAATCAAGATTTAAGAATCCGCCAGCAGTGAAATTCAAATCTATCTGCACCTTGGCGCAGTTCTGGAATGTTCCAGCGGGTGTAACGACCTCCTCAAATCCAACAACTTCAAAATTAGTGATACTTTCCCCAAGTATGGGGTTAGGTAGGATTTCCACTTTCACTTCTGCATCTCCCGCTATCTGCCATTTATCTCCCAGTTCCAACTGTAAAGGGAAAAACGTAACAGGCGTTGGAAAATCCGCAGTCACCATAGCAGGAGGCTCTTTTAATTCAAAGATAGTTTTATGGAGTTCAATCGCTTCGTCACCAACACTCAAAAAATACGTGTCCGTGTCAACCTCGCCAGTGCTGAATTCCTCATTTCTAATCTTCAGTAGAATCCGCTCTTCACCGTCAACCGTTTCGGGTCCCTCAAGGGTATAGGTGCTTTGTTCTTCACCATCAACACTCTCCAAAACCCACGTATTTCCCACGTCTGCGGGATAATAATTTTGTGCGGTTGCTCCAAACGCAAAGAAATAAGTGAAACTCAAGACCAAAGTTGGTTTGAACCACCGTAGAAATGTGGTCTTTTTCATATTTCAATTCTCCTCATACCAATTTTCAGAACAAATAGGGACAACCATTACAATGAATGCCAATTTTCAACGCGACCTATCCTGTTGACTTTTTACAAGCTTCGTGTGATAATACGAGTATATTACTATATCTGTTGCAATTTTGCAAGTAAAGAAAAGAGCGCAGTGCCGACCTGACTGCGTGCCTCTCAAAAAAAAACAGTAAAAGGAGAACATAGATGCGTTTAGAAGGACAGGTTGCGATTGTTACAGGAGGTGGCGGCGGTATCGGGAAAGCAACATGTCTCGCGTTCGCCAAGGAAGGTGCGGATATCGTAATCCCTGAGGTGAACTTAGCGAATGCGGAAACGGCTTCAACGGAAATAACTGCGCTCGGTAGGCAGTGTCGTGTGATTCAAACGGATGTAGCCGACGGCGACTCCGTGCGTAAGATGGTTCAGGAAACACTTGACACTTTCGGACGGATCGATATTTTAGTCAATAATGCCGGTATTTTTAGCTACACGCGTATCGATGCATGCACGGAAGCGGAATGGGATCGGATGATGGCTGTGAACCTCAAGGGTCCATTCCTCTGTTCACAGGCAGTCATGGAAACGATGAAAACACAACGCTCCGGACGGATCATTAACCTGGGTTCATTGGCGGGACAGGTCGGAGGTTTGGTTGCTTCTGCCCCGTATTCCGCCTCAAAAGCGGGTGTCATGTGTCTGACGAAATCGTTAGCACGTGTGCTCGGGGAGTATGGAATCACGGTGAATTCCATCGCACCGGGGGTAGCAGCAACGGAGATGGCAAAAAATCATCCCGACATGACAGACCAAATCCCGTTAGGACGCGTCGCTGATGCCTCGGAGATTGCGAGTACTATCCTTTTTCTCGCTTCGGAAGAGGGGCAGTATGTGACGGGCGCGACGCTTGATGTCAACGGCGGAATACGGATGGCATAAAAAGGAGAAAAATATGGAATATAGAACACTCGGACGTGGAGGCGTGAAAGTCTCACCGCTCTGCCTCGGGACCATGATGTTCGGTGGACCGACGAATGAAAAGGATTCAATTCGGATTATCCACAAAGCATTGGACGCCGGCATTAATTTTATGGACACCGCCAACGTCTATAACGATGGCGAATCGGAACGGATCATTGGGAAAGCCGTCCGCGATAATCGAGAGAATTGGGTCATCGCCACGAAAGTTCACGGCAATATGGGAGAGGATGTGAACGCAGCGGGTTCACACCGTTTTCATATCATGTCGGCAGTTGAAGCGAGTCTGAAACGCCTTGACACAGACCACATCGATGTCTATTACTTGCACCGCTGGGATGCCTCGACGCGAATTGCGGAATCCTTGCGGGCTTTGGACGATTGTGTGAGACAGGGAAAAGTGCGTTACATTGCATGTTCCAACTTTCAGGCGTGGCGTATTTGCGAAGCACTCTGGACGAGCGAAAAACAGGGACTGGAAGAGTTTGTGTGCGTCCAACCGCTCTATAACATCGTTAATCGAGATCCTGAGGTAGAGTTACTGCCGTTCTGTGAGCAGTACGGTGTCGGAGTTGTGCCGTATAGTCCGTTGGCGCGAGGTGTGCTGGCTGGGAAGTATCTACCCGGTAAAAAGCCGCCTGCGGGTTCACGAGCAGCACGCAAGGATAGACGCATTTTGCAGACGGAACTCCGGGAGGAGAGTTATGCAGTCGCGCAAGAACTCAAACCCCTTGCAGATGCGCACGGTAAAACCTTAACGCAATTTTCATTGGCGTGGGTGCTGGCAAATCCGATAATTACCTCTGCTATCATCGGACCGCGCACGATGAAACAATTAGAGGATAACTTGGGGTGTTTGGATTGCACGCTAACGGAAGCTGACGAGGCAACTATCAACGAGCTTGTTCCGCCCGGAGAACATACTGGCAAAGGGTATAACGATCCAGCGTATCCGGTGCTGGGACGGTTCACAACGGGTTAGAGCAAGTAGGTGTGTAACTGTGTTAGGATTTGTACAATTTTAGCGGACGGTGCGGTTAGAATGCAGGTCGCATGAATCAACGGTATGAAGGTTCTCCGTGTGGCATTCCAAATCAACGGTATGAAGCCCGTGTGGGCTTCACCGGGGGCGATTACGCCGCAAAACCGCACCTACCGAGTTTGACAGCACACACAAAAAAAGGCTTTACTCATCTGAGCCACGGTAAGATTCTGGAAAAGGCAGCGGAATGCTCTTTGACGAGGAAGAAATTTCTTTTCGGTGCGTCAGAAAGTTTCTGACATCGCCGGACAGAATATTTCCTGATCTCATAAAGGTGATACCCTAAATCGGCAACGTAATTTTCTATCTCCGCAAACAGGATCTGGTTTGTTTCACCAACATCCTTCAACTCCGCCATTAAGAGCGGTGCGTGCGTTCTTAAGCAGTGCTCTCCGCCGCGCAACACCTCTAATTGATACCCTTCCACATCAATTTTGATGAAATTCGGAACTGGGAACTCACGGGTAAGATTGTCAATCGTGTCAAGCGTTACGCGTTCCGATGCCGCTCGTCCGTTGGCATACTTCAAGGAAGCCGTGCCTTCGGCGAGTCCCGCCTCGGAGTAGTAGAGGTGCCGTTGCTCTATTCTGTCGCTGAGTCCCTTATTGAGAACAGTAACATTCGCGAACCGATTCAGAGAGATATTTTCGCTGAGATAACCGCAGGTGCGTAAGGCGGGTTCAAATGCGACGACAGCACCAGACGCTTCAACCCGTGAGGCGAGGAGGCACGTATAAAATCCGATGTTTGCTCCGATATCCCAACAGATGTCTCCGGGCTGAATCATCTTCAAGAGTTTGGTAACGACATGCCTCTCATCATGCGTGCCGTAAAAATAGAGATATTGGTGTTCCGGATTCGCAAGATTGGCTTTCAACTGGAACCCATACTTGGTGTCAAAAACAGCAATCGGATCCTTCGGTGTAATCAAACCCCTTGTTAGGTTCAACAACGAACGCTTACCATCAGTAATTGGACACCATCGCAGGTAGCCGCGAACAAGAGAGTTGAGAGGCAGGTTCATCCCCACGTTTCAAGCCCTAACAACTTTTTGCCGAGTTCGGTCAGATATGCAGTCTCACCTGATGCATTCTCCTTCTCTGCCCGTTCGCCGCTAAAACCCGCCATACGTTCTCTCCAGGCGTTGACCCGGCGTTCGCGTGCCTCTGGATTCGCTTCCCCTGTCGGGGACATAGTGATGTATTGCGCGACGCGTGGTGCATCGGCAGTATTGATGCCTGCACTATGCGGCAATGCACTGTGCCAAATAACGAGATCCCCAGCTTTTCCGGGCACTGGGACCGCACCGAGTGCTACTAAATCTTGTTGTCTCGGATCGGCATCCTCTGGAAGACTCTTTATCCACGCCTCAATCTTATTGTGGAATCCAGGGACACACGTAAATGCCCCCTGATCGGCGGCAGTATCGCTCAGATAAAGCACACCTTGGACGTGGAAACGGAAAGGAAGGTCCACAGATGTATCCCAGTGAAGTCCTAAGTTTGTCCGTTCAAATTTTCCGGGAAGATTCGGTGGGCTCATGCTCGCACGGTCAAAACTCACCCATAATTTCTCAGTCCCCCAAATCTCTGAGAACGCCTGATGGACACGCGGGTATTGCCGAGTTGCCCACAGCGCCGGGTGCTGATAGATTTCTACCATGATCCCTTTGCGAGGCGGATCGGGATACCAAGTATTCGGGTCGTCAGCATCCATCTCAAGGAAATTCCAGACGGCTCGCGCCGTATCCCGTATTAATTCTGGGGGTGCCGCATCGCGGATGACAACATAACCGTTTTTCTCCCAGAATGCGCGGTCTTTTTCGGAGATCACGCGATCACGATCATCGTGATGGTGTGCCTCCGACGAACTCAAAACAGCCATTTTTTTCCTCCAATTGTATTGTACGGAAAGTCCTCGGTCAGGAGATTAGGATGTTATCAATATTTTACCCTAACCGGCGTAAAAAAGCAGAAAGAAAAATAACGATTAATCCTAAAACTACAGTGAGGTTAAGCCACGGTGCGGGTTTTTTCTGAAATACGTCAAAGACAGGATAGGGGAACGTCAGAACGATTGCCAATGTGAATATCAAAAAGACGATAAACAGTTTGACACCCAAGACGAGAATGTAGAGGGAGTAATCGGATATAAACGTTCCAGTGGCGGAGATAGAGCGGGCAGTGCGAAAGAAGGTGATGAAATTATATAATCCCGATATGAGGACAGTCAATAATGCCGTCCAGACAACACCGCTGAAACGTCTCAATGCGGATGAAATTAACGCTTCCGGTTTGGAAACCCGTTTGGCAATCGGGAGTAAAACAACGCGAAAAAAAAAGAATCCTCCTATCATGAGAACAACAGAGCCGACATGTATCCATTGCATTAACGATTTCAAAAACATTTTTTTAGAGTTATGAGTTGTCAGTTGGGAGTAGTTATCGGTTCGGATTTTTCGTGAGAAAAATCCTTTCAGTTATCAGTTTTGGGTTAAGAGGTTTTCGTTTAGCAAATGCCTCTTGTAACTGATAACTGATAACCGACAACCATTCCTCCGATAACCGATAACTATTATACCACTGGCTTACCACCAATGGGGTTAAAACAGGGACGCGCTTGCTTACAAGCGTCTGGCGACACAAACTGGTCATCGGGACCTACGTCTTGCATAGTGCAATTGCACCAATAATGTGAACCGGGATTGTTTTCAACGAGGTTCTGCAAGTTACCGCCCGGAATGTAAATCGCCTTTGTCCGAAGATACTGACATATCGGGCGATTAAAGATTGGAAGTGCTTTTCCTTGTAACATATCACTGCTCCTTTAACTTGCAGCCATCATCGCGGCACGGCTGACGAGATTCCGTGTTAAGGTCACCTTATACATATTGTCGTTCAAGGGTTCTGCGTCCTTGACAGCATCGGCACCCGCCTGCTGGCTCACCGATTCGTCGATCATTTTGCCGGTGACTGCCGCTTCCGCTTCTTTAGAGCGCCAAGGCGCGGGTGCGACACCACCGAGAACGATACTGGCGGTTTTACAGGTCTTCCCGTCCATCTCGAAAACGCCAGCAACGCTTGATAACGCGAAATCGGGGGCACCCTTCTCACGTGCCTTTAAATAGAAACTCTTTGTATTCGGCTTCGGTGCGGGGACGCTGACCTCAACAACAATTTCGTTGGGTTCCAACACGTTTTCCCTGAACGGATTCGCAGCCGGTAAGGTGAAGAATTCCTCAAGCGACATGGTTTTCTCGCCCTCAGGTCCGACGATTTTGACCGAGGCACCCAAGGCGATCAACGCTGGTGCGAGATCCGAAGGATGCACAATGTAAACAGGATCGCCACCGAGGATCGCATGATATTTGCTCAAACCATCGACTGCATAACAGATGTCTCCACCTTTTTTCAGGCAATCGGTGGCTTCATCTCGGTAATACCAACACCGTGGACGCTGGCAGAGATTTCCACCGAGTGTCCCGACGTTCCGAATCTGTGGCGTTGCCACAGAACCGGCAGCCTGCGATAGGACCGTATAGTGATGCTGGATAGTCGGATGCATAGCGATGTCAGCAACAGTGGCTAACGCACCGATTTTCAAGCCGGATGCATCCGCTTCAATGCTATCCATTCCGGGTAACGTTTTGAGATTAACGAGCGTCTTAGGGGTCTCAATGTACTCTTTGAGTTCTGCGAGCAGATCCGTTCCGCCGGCGATAAGCATGACTTCACCCCAACCGCTTTCACTCAGGAGTGACGTGACCTGCTCCAGACTGGTAGCGTTAACGTAACTGAACTTTTCCATTGCTTACCTCCTTATGCCTTCTCGGCAAGTGCGTCAAGGATCTTATCGGGTGTTATCGGTAACGACCGAATCCGAACGCCAATCGCATTGTAAACGGCATTCGCGATAGCTCCGGGGGTCGGAATACACGGGGGTTCTCCAACACCTGTAACTTTGCGATGCGTATCGAAAACAATGGATTTAATCTCAGGGATCTCGAACGTTCCAGGCACCTTGTAATCCTCAAGGTTGGCGTTGAGCATCCGCCCTGTCACCGGGTCCATGAACCGCTCTTCAAGGATTGCCTGACCTAATCCCATGATAACACCGCCATTAACCTGGCTTTCCGTCGTCAACCGGTTAATCGCCAATCCACAATCCTGAACGGCAACAATTTTGATAACCCTGATAGCCCCCGTCTGCGTATCAATTTCAACTTCAGCGAACTGGGTGCCTGCGGCACCGTTTTGGCGGAGGTCCTCCTCCCACGTTCCACCTTCGCTAATGCTTTCCATGCCGAGTTGACCAGTTGCCTGTTTCCACGTAATTGTCTTGGTTCTGTCAGAAACAACGTAGATAGTGCCAGTGCCGACACGCAGGTCTCCCACAGGTGCGTCAAGTAAAGGTGCGATGCGTTCAAACAATTTCTGTCTCGCTGTCGCTGCTGCGGTTTTGATAACAGGTGCCACGGACGGCGTTGTTTGACTACCGCCACTGCCACCAGAGGGCAGTCCGGGTTGGCTATCGCCGACCTTCACACGGACATCGGTCGTCTCAAGTCCGAATTCTTCGGCAACAATCATCGCAATAACAGTGCGGATACCGGTTCCAATGTCTTGTGTACCTGTGACGGCTTCAACGGTGCCGTCAGCATTGATAGTGACGCGCGCTTCTGTGCCGCGTCCGCCCCCGCCACCCCACTGTCCGCTGCCAACTCCCATGCCGCGCTTTTTCACGCCTGTGCCGGAGCCGGGTACACTGTTACGGCGGTGCCACCCTATCTCTTGTGCACCGAGGGTGTATTGCGCCTGACGCACTTCATTCGGATCATTGATACGCCGAAACTCCACTGGATCCATACCGAGTTTTTCGGCAAGTTCATCCATCAGAGAGTCCATTGCGAACGCTCCTTGCGGGTGTCCGGGCGCGCGCATGGCGCGTTGATTGCCAGCGTTGACAGCCACGTTAACGCGTTCTGCCCGACTGTTTGGGACGTGGTAGACGTAAGGTCCTGTGAAACCTGCCCCACTGGAGATACCACCTGTGCCGTAGCCCTTCATATCGTAAGCGATAAGCCGTCCGTCGCTTGTCGCTCCGGCTCGGACTTGCTGTGTCATTGAGGGTCTATTGCCAGCAACAAGATGCTCGGCTTTCCGAGTCAGCATTAACTTGACGGCTTTACCCGTAATACGTGCCAATTCAACCGCAGTGCGTCCTTCTATACCGGGTCCGAATTTGCTCCCAAATCCGCCACCCATGTGTTCCGTGATAACCCTCACCTGGTTTGCCGGCAATTCAAAATGCTGCGCGAAATCGTTACGAACGCCAAAAACGCCCTGTGTAGACGCCCAAACGGTAAGATTCTGTTCATCTTCCCATTTTGCGACGTGTCCATGCGTTTCCAAACAAACGTGTGTCTGAACAGGCGTGTGATAGGTCGCCTCAACCTCAACAGCGGCTTCATCAAATCCGGCATTGATGTCGCCATCTTCTCTGACATTCGGTTCGCTCTGATTCCCCGCCCAATCCTCTCGGATTTGCGGCGCGCCTTCTGACATCGCGTCATCTTCTGTGACGACGTGCGGCAATTCCTCTAAGTCGACATGAATGAGACGGATCGCGTCCTTAGCGATGTCATCCGTTTCAGCGGCAACAGCGGCAATTTCCTGCCCTTGGTACCGAAGTTTATTCCCCACCTCAATGAGCGGGATAACAGCCTTAACGCCAGGTAATGCTTCTGCCTCGCTCAGGTCAATCCCCATAACGGTGGCGTGTGCGGTTTCAGAACGCAAGATGCGTCCGTACAGCATCCCCGGTTCATTGATGTCAAAAGTATATTTCGCTTTTCCAGTGACTTTATCCTTACCGGACAAACGGGTTATCCGTTTCCCGATGAGGCGAGATTCACTTGCTTCTCCCCATGATGCCATGTGTTTTCCTCCTATAGCCAACTGCCCCATTGGCGCGATAGGCTCTTGCGTCTCGCAAGTCAATCCTTGCTTTCAAATCACACCTTCCCTGATGCGGTTTTGACGGCATCAAAGATGAATGGATAGGTTCCACAGCGACACGTGTTTCCAGACAAGCCGACTTTAATTTCTTCCATCGTCGGATTCGCGTTCTCGTTCAACAGTGCTGCGGATGAGACGATGAAACCGGGTGTGCAGAATCCACACATCAGCGCGTCGTGTTGGATGAATGCTTCCTGAACAGGGTGCAAATCGTCGCCGTCTGCTAATCCCTCGACGGTTGTTATCTGCTTGCCTTGTGCATCAATTGCGAGCATCATGCAAGCGTAGACTGATTTCCCATCTACCATGACGGTACAGCCACCACACTCACCGCGATCGCAAATTAGTTTGGCACCGGTTAAGTCGATGTTGTTCCCGCCGGTATCAATTCCGTCGCGCAAAACGGTCAGAAGCGTTGTGCGCGCTTCAACCTCGACTTGATACGACTTACCGTTGATATTGAGTTCGATGGTTGCATTCGCGATAGCGTCGCCGGCTTGGGCATCGGCGGCTTTTTCACTTCCGATCAAGACGCTCGGTGCAACAGTTGCGGCAACGGTCCCTGTACCTACGCCTTTCAAGAAGTTCCTGCGCGAGATGTTCGTTCCCTGCTTTTTATCTTTCTCAGGCATGCGGTACCTCCTTCAATTGTGAGTTCGGATTAACGTTATATTCATCGCGTTGATTAGAAAATTCATTATCGATTTCTCTCAGTATATTATATCTCACATTTTTTAGCAAGAAAAAAATAAACGTAGCACGGACGAAAAATTGATTGGCAATTTTCGTCAGAATAGGGTATCATATTAATGCACTCATAAGACTAATTCGCAAGAATAATATTAGGAAGGTAGCGTTCACCTACCAGATTCTAAAAAAAGGAGCTATCATGGCTGGAAACACATTTGAAATTAGTGACGATACGTTTGAAGGAATGGTGCTTCAATCAGATACACCCGTCGTTGTCGACTTTTGGGCAGAATGGTGCGGTCCTTGCAAAATGATTGCACCGATCTTGGAGGAACTCGCGGGTGAGAACTCTGAGACCTTTAAAGTTGGAAAAGTTAACGTTGATGATAACCGTCAGACTGCGATGCAATACGGTGTTCGGAGCATCCCAACATTGCTTGTGTTCAAAGACGGTAAAGTCGTCCCGAATGGACAGATTGTCGGCGCGATGCCCAAAGATGCCCTGAAAAAGAAAATCTTAGACATCCTATAAGCCGTCCCGTTCATAATCACGCCTCTGGAGAATGGAAGGCTCGTAAATCAGAACTGTCCTTCCATTCTCCCACCTTCCTATCCTTCTCCCCTTCAAGGTTCACTATGTTTTGGCAAGTCGTCTATAACCTGTTCGCTGTCCCCATTATGTTTGTCGGTTTCTACGTTGCGGGATGCTGCACTCCTAAGATTCAGGAAGGGATTCAGGGACGCAAACGCGTGTTTGCGGAGCTGACAGATCAACTGCAGACGGCTCGACCTCTGAAGAAAACAGCATGGTTTCACTTTACCTCTGTCGGCGAATTTGAACAAGCGAAACCGCTCATTGAAGCGATTCATGCCGAGACCCGAATTGTTTTAACCTACTTCTCACCGTCAGTCGCGCCAAACGCGAAATCCTATCCCTACGCCGATGCCGCCGTTTACCTTCCGTTGGATACACCGCGCAACGCGCAACGCTTGATACGTCTCATCGCACCTACGTTGATCGTGTTTTCCAAATTCGACATCTGGCCCAACCTCGTTTGGAAAGCCTCTCAACACAGTATTCCGATTATTGTGGTTGCCGGGACGCTGCACGCCGCATCGAAACGGTTATCTCGTTTCGCGAAACCGTTTTTTCGGAGTGTGCATCGGCACATCCGAGTGCATTGTGCGATTTCGGAAGGGGATGCGGCGCGTTTTCAAGAACTGTGTTCACCAACGCACGAGATCGTTGTCACCGGTGATACTCGCTATGAGCAGGTCTACCGACGGGCAACAGCCGTTGCGTCCGACACGGATTTTTTCCCCGGACAAGCGACTTTAGGGAGCGGTTCGCAGGTTTCTCATATTGCAACGAAACGTCCAATCCTTATCGCTGGTAGCACTTATGCGGAGGACGAGAAGGTGGTATTGCCCGCATATCAACGCCTCCGTGAAAGGACACCCGACTCTTTTCCTCACTTAATCTTGGTCCCACATGAACCGACCCCTGCGCGGATAAGGGAGATCCGTGGACATCTGGATCGAGAAAAATTGATATACCTCTGCTTTTCTGAACTTAAATCTGAAGCCGATTTAGCGGCGGTGGATGTCCTTATCGTTGATAGGGTAGGACTTCTTGCGAAGTTGTATACGTTGGCGGACATAGCGTTTGTCGGTGGCAGTTTTCGCGGGAGCGTTCACAATGTGATGGAACCTGCTGCAATGGCGAAGCCTGTTCTGTTCGGTCCGACCATCCAGAACGCGTATGAAGCGTCTTTGCTCGTGGAACGCGGCGGTGCGAAACGGGTCCACACGGCACCAGAATTAGCGGATGCGATTACTGTGTGGTTGAACGATACGAACGCGAGGAAAACTGCGGGGAATATTGGGAAGCAATTGATTGAGGAAAATTTGGGGGCGGTGGATCGGACTTTGGTGCATTTGCGAAGGTATGTGTGACGTGAAAAAGAAGTATTGCTGCAATCTCTTTCGATGTTTTGCAACAATACTCCTTTGTATACATAAAACGGCAGGTGGACCGATAGGACCGATCTCCCTTGGCCCACAGTACTGTCAAGAGTAATTTGTCAGTGAATTATACTATACCTGCGTTTTATAACTGATATAATATAATTAATGTAATTATACTACAATTTTAGGCAAAAGTCAAATCTTTTTTTCGCTTTCAAATCCAACGCCCGCCTACATCTCCTACCCAAAGGCAAGTCTTGGCAGAAAGATTGATAATTTTTACTTGACTTTCTTTTGGAAATTAGGTATAATTATCATTGGACGTTGGAGGCGGATTGCCGGGGTAAACCTTTTACCTCCCGCCTCCTTCCAATTCGCAATTGGGGATACGTCCGAAATTCCCTGACCAACCATACCTCTCCCAAGCAAAACACTTGCTCTGTAATTTCACAGTTTTCATAGCAAATTGCAAAATCAATATATTTCGCGAAAGTGGATAACCGCTCACTACGATTGGGTTCCGGTGATGAATTGTGCGCCAGACAAGTTAGAAGGACCTGTTGAAAGTTCCAAAATTTGTTAGTAGCAACTTGAGGTATTTCCCTTTAGTCCACTGTCCTATACCGAATTGTTAACATTGGACGTAGGTTTTCATCATCTGTCTCTTTTGACGAAAAAACGATAGGCGCGCTGCCATCACGCAAGGCGAAGAGATAGCCGTAGTTATAATCAGGATTCACTACCCAAAAGCGGACTGCATCGGTGAGGAGGTCGCTTTTAAATGTATAACGCTTTCCTGCTCCCTGAATCTCACATGTGCCATCAATGCGATGGGCGACATCCTCAGAGCCGTTGTAATCGCTTTCAGTATCGCCGTCTATGCCCGACAACATCGCTTGCGCGGGAGGTCTGTTCCACGGGAGATTCCGATGCAACGCGCTGTTGTAGGTGAGTTCGTTATCTTTTGCACGCTCGGAGATACCCCTACCCTCTCGCCATGGGAGCAACACACGGCGGAAAATGACGGTCTGTGCAGTATCCGTATCACATTGCTGGACATGCAGGCTTATTGTCGCTTCCAAGACTTGTGTCGGTTCTCGGATCCCCATATCTTCAAAGGCATCATACAGATCAAAAGCGACGAAGAAAACAGTGCCAGTCGGATCACATACGAGCGTCGATTCGGCACCGGCATTGTTGTTTCGCGTTTTGCGATCTTTATTGACAATCAAACTCGTATCTTGCAAGCCGCCAGAGAACGTGACGGCATCACCTGTGCCAAAGGTTATTTCGTTTATAGGGGGAAGTGTTATTACAATTCCTGTTTGTGAACTCGGAAGTGTGAGGTGATAGGCTTTCTCGACCTCTAACGGCGAAGTAAGGAGTAGGACGCGATTCAGTCGTGAATCAAGTAGGGCGTATTCGAGTTGGACATCGGGTGCAATTTGATAATTATTAAGGTCTTCGGCGGTCTCTGCCTGCAATTGTCCATCAAATTGTAATTGAATGGCGGTCTGTGACAGCGGTGTTGCCTTTAGGAGTTTTGGGGCATCCGCTGCATTGGCGACCCAAATGGGATAAAATAGCAGAAAAAGAAATATTGAGATTTTGTCGGTCACATTACGATAGATTTTCAAAATGGTTCTCCGAAAATGTTTATCGCGACCAAGAGATCGCTCCTACACGGGAAAATCGGGAATCGGAGTTCCCTCTTACAAAGAACGAACTATCAGCAGTAGGCAATCAGGACCCTCCAACCCCCTAAATCCCCCTTATCAGGGGGACTTTAAAAGTGCTTTCGCTTGGATGTTTCCACCTTCCTATGGAACATCCGTTGTGATAAAGACGGCATTTAGGACTTCGCGTTCTCGCTGTCCTGACGGCTTGTTGATAACAGCGTCGTTAACGACAAAGGTGCTGGAGGAACCGCCATCCAGATTAATCGCTTCGGTTGCCCCAAGGTCAATGAGAATGCCGGCGAGTTCGTAGAGGGTTAATCCGGTGCTGTACTTCGGTTGCCGTCCGTCAGCAACTATCAAAAAGAGTGTGTCTGCATTGTATCCAAGCGCAGTGCGCGGTTCATGGCTCAAATTCAACACCGATGTGCGTTTGCCGGGCGTATGCCGCCTTTCAGCGTGATGCATCTCCACAAGGGTTTCATTTATTTTACCATTCTTAAGGAGTCGGAGCCGTCCACCAATCGCGTGTTGCACTCGATTCCATTCAGGTGGTGAAAGCGTAAGGGTAAGTGTGCCGCTCGCGCCAGTATTAAACTCGGAAACGCCTGACCCCTTCAACCGTGTGCTAATCCAAAGAATTCCGCCATCTCTGGGGATTGTGCTATTTCCATCGCGTGAGACTCCGTCCACACGGTAGGTGTGTGTATAATTGGGGGTTAAAGGGAGCGAAAGCCCGCCGATTATAATTTCTGTGCCTCTGCGTCGGTTGGTATGGGTTGATTCACCGAGCCGTGGTGTGTAAAGCGTCACCTGACACCCATCAAGTCGTCGTTGATTAACACATTCGAGGGGTAGCGTATGGGCACCTATTTGGACGCTCGCTTTCATTTTCACGGGAGTGCTGAGAAATTCACCCGACTCGGTTACACCGAAACACGCCTCGGTATCTTTAGGTTGGGTGATGAGTTCACCGTCTTGGATATGCAGGCTCTCTAATACACCGCCGTAACCACGCATATCCCCAAGGACGCCGAACCCACCGTTGACTGCGACAAGGACGCGCCGGTCCCCTCGTTGATTGCGACGGTTTGCCATAGACCGAACGGTTTCTTTTCCGAGTACTTGGGCATTCGCGAGTGCTACCTCAAAACGCAGTGTCGGCTCATGCCGGGACATTTCAGCGACATAAAGGACACATGTTTCAACATCCCAGTCGTAACGATAGAGATGGAGTCCCGTTGCCATATCTGGAAATAGCGGTTTTTTCTTACCGCCGGCTTGTGTGGCAGGGTCTGTCATCCATAAGAGGAGTAAACAGATGATCGCATGGAATTTAGGCATTGCGAAAAATCTCAACGGCAAAATAATCAATGGGTTGCTCTATAGGAGGATGCAGCTTCTTGACAATGAGATGGACCTCATTCACTGCGAATTGTTCTAAAATGACCGTGGCGATCTTCTCAGCGAGCGCTTCGATGAGTTGGAACGACTGCTGCGTGCCGATCTCAACGATGCGCGTGACGACTTCAGCGTAATCGACGGTGTCAGCGAGTGCGTCTGTCTTGCCGGGATTCGCAAGTGGACACCCCAAGGTTGCATCAATCTCATAATGGCCACCGACGTGGCGTTCCGCTTCGGGAACGCCGTGGTGACCATGAAATCGAATCCCTTTGAGGATAATTTTATCCATGACTATTCTACGGGAATCTCCCCGAAGGTATGGGCAGGCTCAATCAGGTATTTTACCTGTTTTCCAAACCTTCCATCGGTGTAATCAATTGCACGAATTTTCCAGTCCGTGCCATCCTTTTTCAGCGCAGAAATTAGATCACCCTTCTGATTCCCCCAGGTATACGCACCTCGTAAGACGGCTTCTTTCCCTCGGCTATCGATAGCGATATAGGTGATGTCAACCGCCATCTTTCCGCCGCGGAGCCGGAATATGCCGTCCCATGCTTTGCTGACTGCCTTGCCGCCCTCGTTTTTTTCAAAGGTGCCCGCCCAGAACGTCCAAGCGGTAAAAATGTCTTTGCTCTCGCCGGGTAGCCACACGTCCGTTAGCGCGTCAACATCCTGATCGCCGTGTGCAAGCGCGTATTCGGCGTAAAGATCACGAATCGCCTGTTCCTCAAGGGCAAAGTCAATATCTCTTCCGACAACTACATCGGGTTGCGTTGATTCGGTGGATGTTGCTGTCGGCTGGGTCTGCTTATCGGGTGCTTCTGTTTCATCATTCGTGTCGCCGCCGCAAGCCATGATTCCAGCGACAAGCAAAACACAGATGAAATAATAAATAGCTTTCGGTTTCATAGTGCCTTCTCTCCTCCGTTGAAGGTGATTAGGTGGATCACTTTCACACAATTTGTTTTATTGTATCACATCGTCGGATAAAAATCAATATAATTTTAATAGAGTCAGCATTCAGCGATCAACAGTTAGCCACCAACCATCAGTATTTAAAAAGATCGGGGTTAGAAACCCCTCCCACAATAAGAAACCCCTCCCACAATAAGAAATCGCGACCAAGAGGTTGCTCCTACAAAAATAGTTTTCATCAGTTTAAAAGATTGTTTTGTAACCGACTTTGTGCTATACTTTTGCGTGTAACCGATATGTTATTAACCTCCAAAACTCTGTGGAAAAGGAATTTATATGAACGTCACAGTCAAATACTTCGCCGTATGCCATGAAATGTTAGATCGATCCGAGGAAGAGATGGAACTCCCGGACGGTGCCACTATACAAACGATATTAGAACGTCTTGAGGAAGAATGGCCCGAAATCGCTGAATTCTATGAAGTGATGCAGATGTCTGTCAATTGGGAATATGCGACGGAACATACTGAACTCGCAGAAGGGGACGAGGTCGCCCTAATTCCACCAGTGACAGGGGGCTGCAATGTTTAAGATAACGACAGAAGTTATCACAGGCGAGGAAGTGCGTGAAGCCGTGGAGGGTCCAGACGCAGGCGCGGTCGTGCTGTTCTTCGGGACAGTTCGGAATAATACCGATGGTAGATCGGTAAAATGTCTCGAATATGAAGCGTATCCACCGATGGCAGAGAAGAAAATGGCAGAAATTGCACAAGAAATCTCAGAAAAATGGGGTCTCGATCGCGTTGCAATGATTCACCGTGTGGGGAAATTGGAAATCGGTGAGGTAAGCGTAGCCGTTGCGGTGGCATCCCCGCATCGCAAAGACGGGTTTGAAGCGTGTAAATACGCGATGGATCGCCTGAAACAGATCGTGCCAATCTGGAAGCGTGAAGTGTGGGCAGATGGTGAAGCGGAATGGGTAAAACCGGACGCTGTTTTCTTTGACGCGCCTAAGCCGCACAAAACCGATTCACAAATTGACTAAAGATTGAAATCGCTTGTGGGAACTGGTCCAATGCCATCCACTCATCCACGGTATGCGCCTGCAAAATACTGCCGGGTCCGATAACAACAGTCTCCATGTGCTGTGCGAAGACAGCGGCATCGGTGCCATAGGCAACAGTTCCAGGTTCAGTCCCGCCGGTTATTTCAAGAGCTGCTTGAATGATCTCTGCGTCAGGCGGTGTGCGCACGGGAGGGGCATTGATATATAAATCAAATATCAATCCATGCTTCTCTGCCGAGTCGCGTGCGCGGTCTATCCATACCTGTGCATTATCTCCAGGCATTGGACGGTAGTTGATACAACACACACTTAACGGCGAAGTAATATTCCCTGGACACTCGCCATCACTGATAGTGATATTCCAATCCGTAAAAGCCGGCGTGAATTCGTCGTTGAAATATTGGGTATCGCTTGTCAATTCGTGATAAATATCCCGCATTTCTGCGAGAAACGGAATTAACTTTAGATTCGCGTTGTCACCTTCGCCTGTACTGCTGTGCGCTGCACGACCGTGGGCTGTGGCAGTAAAGCGGACAGTCCCTTTGTGGGCATATACCGCATGGAGTTCTGTCGGTTCACCGACGACCCCATACTTCGGGAAGCCGTGCTCTTTGAACATCTGCGACTTTTCGGCAACTGCAATTGCCCCGAGGTAGCCGACCTCTTCATCAGCAGTGATGACGACATAGAGCGGTGCCTTCAAATCCGACGCCGCATAGTGTGACGCGACCTCAATCATACACGCGACACTGCCTTTCATATCACAACTGCCCCTGCCATACATCTTCTCATCAGCAATCCGTGCCTCAAACGGATCCATCGACCAACCGATAGCAGGCACAGTATCTATATGTCCGAGCAGTGCAAGCCCGCGCTCACCGTTCATCGGTCCTTTACGACCAATGAGATTCACCTTCCGTACACCTGCTCGGTCTTTGTACTCAACCCGTTCGACCTCGCAATCAATGGATTCCAGCGTCTCGGTGAGAAAATCCATGACCTCAACATTGCTGAGAGGGCTCACTGTATTATACCCAATGAGGGTTTTGGTCAATTCTTTTGCATCCATAGTCAGTAATTTTACAAAAAGCGGTGAAATTTGTCAATGAATTTTTTAGTGAGAACGCTGCTATTTAGAAATTAGTCCTACAGTTGATATTCATAAGCGGCGATGGCGACGGCTACAATTGCGGCAGTTTCTGTGCGGAGGATGTTCCTCCCAAGCGTCACAAGTGTACATCCGCTTTCAATGGCAAGGGTTACCTCTTGATCGGAAAATCCGCCTTCCGGTCCGACAAAGAGGGCAATAGAAGTCGGACACGGTGTCTCTCGCAAAACTGTCTGGATATGCCGGACCTGCGATTTCTGATCACGATGTGGACTGAAGAACAAGCAGCGTGAAAACGTATCGAGTTGTGCCAAGGAAGTCTCAAATGCTTGTGCGTTGCTTAATTCAGGCAACCACGCGCGTTCGGACTGCTTCGTAGCAGAGATCAGTACGCGATGCCAACGCGTATATCGGTTTTGACTCGGTTTCTGCAAGGCATATTCTGAATGCAGTGGTACAATTTGTGTAACACCGAGCTCTGTCGTTTTTTGGAGAATTAACTCCATTTTATCGTTTTTGGGAAGCCCTTGAAAGAGCGTGAGTTTTGGTGGAACAACCGCGTGGAATTCGTGGCTGAGGATTCGGACTTCGCTTGAAATACGAGGATCGTGTGTTTCAAGAATTTGTGCGGTATACACATTCCCTTTCCCATCAATGACTCGGACAACTTCACCCGGTCTTGTCCGGAGGACATTGCGGAGATGATGATGCTCCGAACCTGTAATGGTAGCGACATTATTGGATATCTGAGAAGGGGAAACATAGAAAGTCTGCATCTTTTAAATGTTCCTTGCGGTTCGGTGAGGTGAGTTAGCATCATCAAACCCCTCTCCGTTGAGCCGTCCCAGCGCGTTGCTTGCGACTCCAAACCTTCGTCATCCGTTGCGGGGGCGCGCAACTTTTGAATAACCGTCCTTTAAATGTTCCTTGCGGTTCGGTGAGGTGAGTTGGCATCGTTGAATCCTTCTCCGTTGAACCGTCCCGGCGCGTTGCTTGGGACTACAAACTTTCGTCATCGGTTGCAGGGGCGCGCAACTTTTGAATAATCGTCCTTTAAATGTTCCCTGCGGTTCGGTGAGGTGGCATCGTTGAATCCCTCTCCGTTGAACCGTCCCAGCGCGTTGCTTGGGACTACAAACTTTCGTCATCGGTTGCAGGGGTGCGCAACTTTTGAATAATCGTCTCCGGTTGCTGACTGCGGAAGATAGCGGTTCCTGCGACGAGCACCGTCGCGCCGCGATGAATCGCGAGAGGCGCGATTTCTGTCGTTACACCACCATCAACAGAGATGTCAAGAAGCAACGTCATTTCCTGAACTATTTGATGTAATGTTGCTATTTTTTTGAGTGTATCTCGCTGAAAAGGTTGGCCTCCGAACCCAGGTTCAACACTCATTGGTAGGACCAAGTCAATGTCCGACAGGTAAGGTGTAACCGATGAGACGGGTGTCTTCGGACAAAGTGCTAAACCGGGTTTAAGCCCGTGTGCCTTGATCGCCGAAATTACTTCGTTGGGTTTATCGGCACTTTCGATGTGAAAGGTAACCAGATCTGCGCCTGCTGCCGCAAGGGCGTCGATGTAACGCAGCGGGTGTGTCACCATAATGTGGACATCAAAAGGCACATCGGTGATCTCGCGAACAGCCGCGATAAAGGGTGGACTGATAGCGAAGTTTGGCACAAATTCACCGTCCATCACGTCGAAGTGGAGCATATCTGCCCCAGCTGTGACGATCCGCTTGACCTCTTCGCCAAGACGACTGAAATCTGCAGCGAGTAGTGAAGGCGCAATTTTAGGCGTAAAAATCTGTAATCTCCTTTAGCGGCGTTCTATCTATAAACCACTTCAGGTAATTTTTCATCATCTTCGTAGACGATCACCCGTGCTTTGCCAAAGACGCGAATCCCCTTCTGTTCCAAATCAATCACTGTCCCGGGGGCGTAGCGTTGATCGACCTCAATGCGCTCACTGTACGCATCAATTATAACAATTCTGATGTGACGTGAAAGTTTTCCTTCTTCACTCACCGTATACGTGAAAGGTAAGGGTCTGCTAATGTTTGCAGTAGTTCCTTGCACACCACTAATTTCGAGTAGGATGCGGTCTCCAGTTCTCACCATCACGCCGCCTACAGGTTCGTGCGTGATAATTGCACCTTGGGGGATTTTGGGGTGTGAACTGTATTCAGTCTCAATCTTGAGTCCCACTGCTTCCAAGGCAGCAACCACATTGGCAGCCAACTGACCTTGGAAATTCGGAAGTTGGACCACTTGTGGTCTCGGTCCACGACTCACTAAAAGATTCACAGGATTGCCGCGGCGTTGTCCGCCTCCTTCTGGCGGTGTTTGTGCGATAACCGTATCCTGCAGATAATCTTCAGAATGGACAAAGGCAACTCGATTTGGACGAAAACCCGCACTCGTCAGGGTATCAAGAGCGGCATCTCGCGATTTCCCAATGACGGAGGGAACGGGGACTAACTCCGCTCCTATGCTCACTGTGATTTCAACGGGCTGATATGATTTTATTCTAAAGTTTGCCTCTGGATTTTGTGAGACGATTTCACCTTTCGGGGCATCGCTGCTCGCTTCTTGAATGGTTTTTGCGGGCTGTAACCCCGCCTCACCCAGAATTCGCACGGCTTCATAGTAGCTTTCGCCGGTAATGTTGGGAACAAGGACCTCTTCGGTTCTGATCCAATTCGGAATAATGAAGAAAATGGCTAAGACCCCAATTATACCGAAGACAATCAAGAAATATAGGAGAACCTTGAATGATGCAAATAGGGTATTGTTTAGACGATTCATATTTTAATTTTTCCTTAATAATTAAAAAACTCGCCTGTTTGCAACTGATACCCGTTAATAAAATCGTGGGCTTCCATAGATTTTTTGGTTGCAGGTTGAATTTCCAACAATTGGAGCGTTCCTTCTGCCGTGGCAACGAGGAGTTTTTGTCTTTCGGCTATTTCAAGGGTTCCGGGTCGTCTATCAAGTTCCTGTGGCAGGGATTGACAACGCACAATTTTCAGCCGCAGTTTCTCGCGGAAGAAAGTATAAGCACCGGGCCAGATTGCTGTCCCTCTGACCAAATTGTGAATTGCGATTGCCGGTTGATTCCAATCAATTCGTCCAATTTCTTTCGTCAATCGCGGGGCATGTGTTGCTTCTGCGTCGTTCTGTGGGACTGCGAATGGTGGTTCTCCAATCGGCATATTGGATAAACATCGGACCAGCTGATTTGCCCCGAGTTGCGCCAACTGTCTCGTCAATGTGAAAGCAGTATCTTCGTCTCGGATCGGGACTCGGTCTGCGGAGATAATATCACCTGTATCCTCCCCGGCATCGAGTAACATCAGTGTCACACCTGTCTCGGTTTCACCATTAATGAGTGCCCACTGAATTGGGGCGGCACCGCGATACCTTGGAAGGAGAGAGGGATGCAAATTGATGGTGCCACAGGGCGGGATATCTAAAATAGTTTGGGGAAGGATTTGCCCAAAGGCAGCAACAACAATCACATCTGGAGCGAGACGTTTAACCGTCCGCACAAAATCTGGATTTCTCGCCTTCTCAGGTTGATAGACCTGTATCGTATGCGCTGTAGCAACTCCTTTGACAGGTGACGGAGTGAGCCGTTTTCCGCGTCCGCTCGGTCGGTCGGGTTGTGTGACGACACCGATGAGTTCAAATTTGTGGGCGATGAGTTCTTTGAGTGCTGGAACGGCAAACTCACTGGTCCCCATAAACAGAATACGCACTTTTTAATTATTCCTTGCGGTTAAACGACGAAGATCCCACCTATAGCGTGCTTTTCTCAAATCCGCCTGCGTGTTTTTGCTTGGAGTCTTTGCTTGGAGTCTTTGCTTGGGCATTTCTGCGTATTTCTGCGTATTGTTGCAGGCTACTGCTCCCATTTAAAACTAAGAGTTAGAAACGAATTTGAATGAGCGGCAACGCGAAACCGACAGCCTGGTCATTTGCCCACCCGTTGAGTCCTTTATTCATCGAGTCCTGTAGCGACTTATTTCTATATCTCGCTACATACGGGTCGGCATCGGACAACCGTGTAAGAGGACCGTCCACGGGATCCTCATCCTCAGGCGGTGGCGGCGTTTTTGGTTCAGGCACACGCGGTGCCGATCGGTCAACATTACGGGTATGCCACCAATCCCATACCCCAATAAACAGAGAAAATGAAACAGCCCCGATGCCTATTATGCGATAGTCTTGTGTGGATAACTCAGGTGCGAATTGATTTTCACGCAACATTTTTACCAACCGCATTACGCCGTAACTGTGAATCGCGGTAAATGGGAGGGAACTCAAAGTAATGATCTCAAAGCGTCGCAAAGCACTTTCGCTATATTCCTCTGAATGCGCATGTCCTGTCTCCGACTCGTGATCTTCGGAGTGAATTTGCGCTTTTGCATGTGGGATCCCTAAGGAAAGAAAGATTAGACTAAACAAGAATAATCGAACACTCAATTTACACATGGATTATTTTCCCTGACGATTGAAACAAGCCGAACCTATGATTATCGGAGATTTCATCATCATAGTGAATCACATCAATCATAAAAATCCTGGTCAAGTTTCCTGGTGTTGATCGCGGTTTTGAAAAAGGTAAACAATTAACATCCCAGCTCCAATACAGACAGAAATATCCGCAATGTTAAAAGTCGGCCAAAAGAGCCCCTTATCAGCTATACCGAATTGCAGGAAATCGACAACCTCCCCTAAATAGAGGCGATCAATGAAATTTCCAACAGCACCTCCGAGCAGAAAACCGAGAGCGACTTGCATCCAACGGCTCTCTCTGAATCGAAGATAATAAGCAAAAATGAAGGCTAAAGCGACAATAGTAATGAGAATCAGTAAGACCCTGTGTCCAGCAAGCACCCCAAAAGCTGCGCCTGTATTTCTATCGTGCCGAAGGTTGAAAAATCCGGGAATAATCGGAATGACCTCTGTAACCTGCGCGATATGGTTCTGCACCAGCCATTTACTTACCCAATCTACTATCAACACTGGAATCGCCACACCGATTAAGGGTAGAAGTGTCTGCCACGTATTTTTTTTAGGATCCTGCATCGTGGGCATTCTTAAGCGCCTCCCATTCCGCTTTTGCATCATCCGTCTCTATATCGGAAACCTGTAGCGTTTTCTCAATAATCGGTGAGAGTAGGTGCCAATTATTCTGAAAAATGCTCTGGTTATTCGTTATACCCTCTGTAGGAATGAGATGATAGAAATGTTCCGCCAAAAAAGGTGTCAAGGGTGCCAACCGTTGCAAGAGCACAGTCGCGATGTGTGCCAAGGTGGCTTGTGCCACGGGTCCAGTTTTAGCGGGACGCGACTCTATGGTGCGGAGATAAAAACGCAGATCGTCTTCGCAGAAATTGGTTAACAGCGTCCACATTTCATGAAAATTCCCGTCTTGGTAAGCCTGCTGGACCTCCTGTAAAAGCCGAGAGGTAACGATTATCGCCAACGCATCGATCGGAAGAAGTTTGGAAGGGTGGAAGGATAGCAGGGTGGGGGGACCCTTCTGCCAATTTTCCACCCTTTCCGCTGCTTTCCGTTTTTTTAATCTACCATCTTGAGAACCTTTCCCAAAATGGTAGACGAAATTACTGATATTCTCTAACAGTTCCTGTAATTGCTGGTATTGACCGAGGTAGTCCTCTGCGAGTTTATCAAGATGTTTGGGATTGACTTGCTCTGTTCCGACCTTCGGCGTTATTGCAACCAAGCGTGTTACATCCGCTGGATATTCCTTGAGGAATCCATCTTCTATCTGTATTTCCCCACCAACTTTCGGCATTGTGTTAAGCTTTAGTTGCTTAAAAGGTTGGCTTTCTTTAATTGGACGGCTTCTGCTAAGTGATGCGGAGATAACACTGATTTCAGCCAACCATTTTGTCCATTTTGAATCCGCTGTATCGCTTTGCGGTACAAACATGACACTGGTGTGTCCACCGAGCGGTTTCTTGAAATCAGAATTGTCAATGATCTGCAGTAGATTGGCGAAATGGCTATCAATGAGCGTGGCTTCTTTGCGAAAGTCGCTTGAATTACAGTTTAGACACCGTGTATCAACAGGTAAAAGTTCCTCAACGCTCAAACGGAACCAGAATTCAAACCCGCGTTGTATAGAATTCCGGATTGCATTGAGGGTATTTTTATCGGTCAGCGGCTCATCACATTGGTCGCAGAGGAGGATTGGCAGCGGCATTCCCCATTGGCGTTGTGCTGAAACCTGCAAATCCTCAAAATCAAGGACGGCTTTTTGGACATCACGAATACCTTTATGATCCGTGTCGCCGTAATTATCCCAATATTCTGGGGCGTTGAGGAGTTGGGTAGTGGCGTGGTTTCTGGAGAGAGAGAACACCCATTTTGAACAAGGGCGGAACACAGCCACTTCTTCACAGCGCGGACAATGCGGCTCAGGCATTTCGTCTTTTTGGATATCAAGGAGATACCCGCACTTCTCCAATTGTGGCACAATAAATTTCTCAGCATCAAACAGATACAAACCGCACAATTGCCCAGCCTCTTCGGTGAACCGTCCGGTTTCATCAAAAACAGGCATAGTATTCATGTTTAATGCCTGGGCGATGTTGTAACTCGGCAGATGATGTGCTGGGTTTAAGGGCATAACCCCGGATTTTAGGGAAGATATTGATTTATCATTAACGGCATCCGTTGCTACGGCTTCAGGAATGAGTGTAATTTCCAAGTCTTTTGACGCAAACAGTGGATGCGCCACAGTGCATTGCGCGAGTTCAGAGGCTTTGATTTTTGTAACAGGTTTCGGTTTGGATTGTCCTTTTGGAAGGTGTTTCGTAAAGTGTTTGAGCTGCGGTTCCGCAAAAAGTAGGTATTCGTCTTGCCATTGGGTGAGCCAATAGGTCGTATCCTCGGTAATTCCGAGTTTAACGATTCCCGCTATTTCCCAGAGGTGCGGTATTTGGAGACAGAAGAAGACATCTACGCCAAATTCCTCTAACCCGACAGTGAAAGGAAACTTTACGTAGCCATTCAAAGTGCGTGTCGGTATTTGGACGAGATTCGTTTGACTGATCGGGACAGTGCAGTTGGGACACCACGGACTCAGCTGCGGCAAGTCGTGCAGATAGTCAGAATCGCGGAGTCGACTAATAAGCGCAATAAGCCTTGCTTCCTGTCGCGATTCGAGGGTTTTCTGTGCAGCATCCCAATCCGCGAAGATACCGAGTTGATGGAATTTCTGTTTTTGGACTTCCAATTCCTGTTTATGTCGTGCGCGACATCGCTTTCGGAGGACGGATAACTTGATTGGCGTTTTGGATTTTGCAGCCTCAATAACGTCTTCCTCAATCCAAAGGGGATAGGTCTCCCATGCAGGCACGTATGTGACCTGATGTCCTTGCATTAATTCTGCTTTAAGGAAGATGTCCTGACAAACTTTTCTACAAAGGGTGCTAAGAGTGAGTGCATTGACGGAGGTGGGTAGCTCGCGAAGGACATAGGTGTCTGTCTGGGAGGAGTGGCGGCGCTGTGTCGCACTTGCCTTGACGGCACTGCGGTCTACAGTCCCAGATTTTTTGCTCGCGAGTGGGTATACATTCGTGTTCTGCCAAATTTCCAGAACGGCGTTTTCCCTTTCGCGGTCTGTCAACTGCGGTTTCTCTTTCGGTTTCGTGGATTTGCCGCGTTTACGCGTCGTGCTTTTTGTGGTGGAATTTCGTTTTCTCATATTTTTCGTATGACACAAACTAAAAGTTTATGCTACAAACGCGCAGTTTGTGTAAGTCCTAATTAACTGTTTGGCATTGCTGCCATCCATCACCAGATCACATGTGCCAGAAACTGTAACAGAAGAATTAGCACAAAAGGTGAAATGTCAATACCAAAATTCCGAGTTACCGGTCCGAGTGCGTTCCGAATGGGATTTAAAACTGGATCTACGAGGCGACTTGTCCACCAATAGAGTTGCCTAACGACTGAGTTCTGAGTGCCAAAAACAAACCAAGAAAGTACGGCATTCGCGAAAACCACTATTGTATAAATTTCAAGCAGTTCACTGATGAACCAAGCGAACATATCCATTATTTCCTAAAAGCCCTCGTAAACTGATTACGTACTCCCAAGTTGCTTTGCTCGCTCCGTCGCAGCGAGGATAGCTTCTGTAAGCGTTGCTCGTAAACCGCCGCGTTCTAAGGCGTGCAGTCCGGCGGCAGTTGTTCCACCTGGTGTGGTAACACGGTTCTTGAGCGCAGCGGGGTGTTCCTGCGTCTCAATTAACATAGTCGCTGCCCCTAAGACTGTATGGGTGGCAAGTTTCTGCGCATCCGCACGCGGTAAACCGACATGAACACCGGCATCTGCTAACGCTTCAATGAAAAGTGCGACATAGGCAGGTCCACTCCCACTTACCCCCGTGACAGCATCAAGATGGCGTTCATCCATCACTAAAGAGGTGCCACACGCGTCGAAAATTTTCTGTGCTATTTCGAGATGCTCCTGATTCGCTGCCCTGCCAGCCGTGAGTACGGAGATTGCCGCACCGACGGATGCTGAAATATTCGGCATCACCCGAACGACGGGTGGCGCGTTGTCAAAGTAGGATTCAAGCGTTGTCGTCGTAACACCCGCTGCGATGCTAATGAGCCATTGCGATGCTGACAAGGTGCGTGCCACCTGTGGTAAGACGTGTGGGACTGCTGGCGGCGTGACAGCGCAGAGAATAACTTGGGTGTTTTCTACCAAGGCAGCGATATCGCTTGCCCTGTTAGTTCCCTTTTCATCGCACAGCTGCTGGACGAGGGTATTATCAAGGTCGGTAACCCAGATCTGTTTCGCGGGAAAGACCGTGTCAGCGATACTTCGGACGATAATGCCGCCCATCTTTCCAACGCCTATTACACCTAACTCCATGTTTTAATTATTCCTTGCGGTTCGGTCAGGTAGGTTTCGTCTATAACGCGCCTTGCCGTAGAACTGAAAAAATCCGCAGAAACACCCAAGCAAAAATCCCAAGCAAAAACCCCTCCATTTCACTACGGGCTACAGTTTCGTTGGTATGCTCTCTAATTATTCCTTGCGGTTCGATCAGAACTCTCTTTAACTACTGGCTGTTTTCTGAAACCTCGAAGATTGCTCTGCCGATTCTAACGAGGTTCGCGCCTTCTTGAACGGCTACTTCAAAGTCGTTTGTCATCCCCATAGAGAGATACTCCAGGGTAACTCCGGGAAATTTTTGGGCTTCTATTTTTTCAGCAAGCGATCTCAGCAAGGCGAACGCGGGACGGTTTGCGTCCGGTGAAGGTGTTAACTGCCCCATTGTCATCAACCCAACAATATGCGCGGCCGGATATACCTGTGCGTCCTCCATGAACTGAAGTACATCCTCCGCTGCCACCCCGTATTTACTTGCCTCGCGCGTGGTATTTACTTGAATTAAAACATCTGTTCGTTGTGAGCGTTGTTCAGACCGACGTGCTATCTCCGCCAAAAGCCGCAAACTGTCAACTGAATGAATCAGTGAAAACATCTCCACTGCGGTTTTAACCTTATTTCTTTGCAGATGTCCAATTAGGTGCCATCGGCATGCGTTACGATTGGCATCAGCCCCTGTAGCATCCACAAAGGCATTGACTGGCGTGTACTTCTGTTGCGCTTCCTGCACACGGTTTTCACCTATATCCGTTGCCCCTGCAGCGAGAGCTGTCTGAATTTCTGCCACCGCACGCCCTTTTGTAACAGTAACGAGCGTTATTGAATCGCGTGTGCGTTTACTCCGTTCTGCAGCATTGGCAATCCGTTCATTGACCCTGGAAAGATTATCAACAATCGAGTTCAATTTTTCAATTCCACAATTAAAAGGGTTTGTCAACTTTCAAGATTGTCTGTTGATGGCGGATCTGGATTTAAAGGCTTGCTTGTATGAAAGAGTATACCAATGACAGCGACCAAGACGGCTATACTAACAATCCCAATACCAACGGTTATCTTATGTGTTGCCTCCGTATAAACCTGCGTGACTTGCACGGCACTCACGTTTTCGGACAAAACTTCCTGATACTTGGAAGGGTGGTTGCCGCCTTGTATAATAAAAACAAGTCCGATTAAACCTGTAACGATTGATAACGTTGCGAAGAGCACGCGCATCTTCAATTCTTTCCGGCGTATGCCAAATTATTACCTAACAACGAATTTAAGAAATCATTGCCCTAAACAGGTTGGAACATCTAAGAAAAATAACGTTACAAATTGTAGTGAGGTTTCGACTGGGGACGACGCTGATACTGCTATTCATCTATGGCATCTACAATATATATTAATAATGATACTATATTTTTACGAGAAAAGCAAATTTTCCATCCGAGGATGCCCGTCTCTATTCAGTATCAAGTTGGATATATGAGAGCATCCTACCTGTTTGTCCGTTCTCAGCCCGATGTGAATAAAAAAGGTCTGTGCGACAAGCGGTGCAAAGTGGAGATATTGTGATGGAAGTGGAGGGTAAACCTGCTTCAACTAATTGGTTAACATTGGCAGCCTGTAGATTCAAGTGTGTTCCATCGTGGACGCTGCAACCGAAGCGTTCAGCAAATTGTGTCAGCAATTCTGCGCTGACGGTATAGCAGCATTTCTGGATAGCGGGTCCCAAATGAATCCGGCAGTTTTCAATCACAGTTCCGAAACAGGTTTTCATTTCTGCAAGCGTGTTCACCGCAACTCGTGCGAAGGTGCCACGCCACCCTGCATGCGCGAGACCGATTGCTGGCGTTTCAATATCAAGAATGAAAATAGGGACACAATCCGCTGTAAAAATCCCCAATGCCACACCGCGACACGCGGAGACAAGCGCGTCTGCCTCTGGGGGATTTTCAAGAGAGGCTTCCGTTGTGTCATCAACAGCAATCACACAGTTCCCATGAACTTGACGACAATACTGCCAATTCTTTAAACCCGTTTGCTGAAAAAGGATTTTCCTGTTGGTTGCGACTGCCCTCGGATCGTCGCCGACATGTTCAGCGAGATTCAAGGTGGCGTAAGGTGTGTTGCTAATGCCGCCAGTGCGCAGACTAATGCCAGCAGTGACAATGCCGGTCGTTTGAAATTCTTGAATCGCGCGATACGTTTTCATGACTTGTAATCTTCTCGTGGTGGACTAAAGATGTCGAGAGCAACAGCGGGCTTTTCAAACGCCTTGGCACTGTGTTTCACATTGGAAGGGATAAGGTAAGCGTCTCCTTTTTTGAGTATTCGAGACTCTCCGTCAATGGAGAGTTCAAATGTTCCTTCGAGGACCATCCCCATCTGTTCATGTGGATGACTGTGCTCTGCAACAACACTATACGGTTGCAGATTGACGAAGGACATCATTATTTTTTCACCGTGAAGTGTCCGAAGACTTGCGCCATCAAAGACCTGCTTTTCGGGTTGCTCATCAATAACGAAAAAGGGCATCGGTTGTGGGTATCTCCTTTCTATGGAAATGGCACATCGGGTGTAGCAGGCTCGACGTAAAGCAGCCTTTTACAACTTGAACAGTAGACTTGTTTCTGATACTTTTGCGCTTCCTTGAGGGTCTGCGGTTGAATAGCGATGCGGCAACTGTCACAGATACCGTTTTTGCTGAGTGCGACAAAACCGGTTTTCGCTCGTGCTGCGCCGGACCGGTTTGCAAACTGGGCTTTCATCCAGCGGTGATATTCGTCTCTGAGTCCTTTTTCAATTTTAGGAAGAAACGCCTTCCGCCGTTTCAACTTTTCATCCCGCTCTGTCTTTAAATTCTGGAGTTCTTGTTGGAGTTGTGCGGTTTCAGTAGCGGTTTTCTGCCTTTCTCGGTTTACTTCAACTTCCACTTGTGCCAATTCTTCTTTGAGTTGATCGCTTTTCTCCATCAGAACTAAGATCGTATCCTCCGCTTCTCCGTCCTCCTTATCAAGATATTCAATTTGTCGCTCAAGCGCATTATAAGCCTCGTTTGTCTTAACAATGCGTTGTTCATCTCGATATTTCTCGCGTTGGACAGCGTTCATTTCAATTTCAGCGTTTTTGGAGCGTTGTTCTCTCTCTGTCTCTGCGAGTTCTGCCGATTTCGCCGCCATATCTTCTTCAGACTCTATAACGTCGGACTCTAACTGTTTAATACTACGCGGGATCTCTTGAAGTTTTCGCTGGATTGATAACAGTTCTTGATCGCGCTCCTGTAATTGGTATAACAAAGCGAGTTGTTGCTGTAAAGGCTCGTTAGCCATTATACTTCTGCCTCCTTTTCGACAAGGTATGCAAAGAAAATACCAAGTTGATACAAAACGAAGAGTGGTATTGCCATCAATAACATTGAACCCGGATCGGCAGGTGTCAAGAGAGCCGACATGACACAGATACCCAATAACGCGTAACTTTGCTTCTCACGGAAGCCCTGTGCGTCAATGATGCCGATACGGGACAGAAACGCCATAACTATCGGTAACTCAAAAGCGATACCGAATCCTAAGATTAAGCGAGTTATAAAGTTGATATATTTTTCCAGGTCCCACATGTTGGGTAACTCGGGGAGCAGCTGCGCGGAGAATTGCAGGACGACCGGTGTGACAATAAAGTAGGCGAAAGCCGCACCGAAGATGAAAAATACGACGATAATCATAAACAGTGGGACCGCGAATTGTCGCTCCTCGCGATTGAGTGCTGGAAAAACGAACGCCCAGACCTGATAAATGATTATCGGTAGTGCCAGCAAAATGCCGGTGGTTATCCCTAATTTCAGGTATGCCATGATACCTTCCAAGGGACCCACCTTCATCAGTATTGCATTGACACTCGAAGTTCCGGATCGCAAAGCGAGTGCGAAGAATCCGAGTATTGAGCCCTCAGTCCCGCCTACGGCATCAATAGCATTCGCGATGAGCGTGTTCATCGAAGTTCCCAATGGAAACTTAATGACCTTTTCAATGGGCTTGCTGAAGGACAAACTTAAGACCGTAAAAACGGCGATTGCGATAGCAGAAATAATAATGCGACGCCGGAGTTCCTCCAAGTGTTCCCAGAAAGTCATTGCAACTTCGTTAACTTCCGTAGATTCCATAGTGTCTGCCGCTCACAGTCCGAGTCATCAAGAGGGTTTCGGAGGTTTAATATTCGGATCCGGTTCTTTATCAATCTCATCTGCTGCTTTTGTCAGTTCATCTTGGAGATCACTACCCGCACTCTTAAATTCTCGGATCGCTTTACCGAGAGAACGCCCCATTTCGGGCAACTTTTTTGGTCCAAAAATGACGAGTGCGACGACAAGGATTATAAAGATCTCCATTCCGCCGATTCCACCCATATCTTTATCCTCCTCCAATGAAATATGGTAGTTTGCTGATAGTTTATAGTGTAGCATAAAATCAATCTATTCTCAATTATTTTTTAGATACGATGTATTGGGGAGGTAACTTGCCGGAATATGAGAAAACGTGCGAGTTTCAGAGTATGCAGCGTAAAATCAGCAAAATGTCTTGGGAAAAAACCGTCAGAATCAAGGTAGGGTGTGCTTTTTAGGCATTTCTGATCAGAACGCCACTCTGAAAAAAGGAGGGCATTTCAGATTTCTCAGGAAGCCAATGTGGTTTGTGACTTTGCCAGCAATCGGAACGCGATGAGACGCTTTCAGGCAAATATGCCCTATTTTTAACGGATTAGAAAATTACTTCAACCTAATTGTTATTTATATTCTCCTCAAAAAAGTTACACTATTGTAACTTTTGGTGTACAGAAGATATCAGCAACAAACCCAGTGGTAATGAGGGTTCATAGACGTTTATGTTCCAATTATTTTTTTTGTAAAAAAAATAATTTGGCGGAAGTGTAACATTTTGCGTAAGTCTTACTCTCGTAAGACTATCACTCAGCATTCAACCGAGCGGATATTTCCAGAAATTCCTGTTCGCTGAACACCAATTGGAAGATGCCTTGCCGTCTGGGACTGTCGTAGACGACCATTCTACCGGCGGTGTTGAAGGCACCTTCAAGTGTCTCCAACACTTTTCGTTTGTACTCGGTGTCAAGGTTACCTTCAAGATGCTCACCCTTTGTGTCGAAAATCAAGACGCGCGTTCCACCAGCGACTTCATTTGTCATGGCGACGAAGTCAGGATAAATACGTCCACGCTTCCAACCTTGCAAGTAATACTCACCCCGTTGACGCGCTGCGACTCGATGCCACCACTGTAATGCCCGCTCCTCGTCAAGGTAATACGCGAAGTTCTTTTCCAATTCGCTATCGAATTGGTGCTCAAAAACTGGCTCAAAGAGGCTTAACTGCAGGGGCTCATAATCTCTTCTTAAGAGAGGTCTATCCTCGCGAACCTGTATATTGTAACTATCCACCATCCGATAGTTGGGTTCTTGGGTCTCCAAGTCAAAGCGGATCTCATCCTGATCCAGTTTTCTGCGAAAGACCTGTTCCGCCTGCGCCTCGACTTCACTTTTCACGTGTTCCCGTAGCATATGCGCGAGGTAAGAACGCCGGTCATAGATGTCTGCTTCGGTTTCACCATCCGCTTTAAGGCGTTCGTGCAACTGCTGGGCAATGTAAGCCGCTTGCCAGAGATTTGGCATAAGGTCGGATAGACGGCGTGCGAAATCGGAAATGTTGACAGTTTTGTCAATATAGGGTTCTTGCTCGGGACGGAAAACAGGAGCGACCTCACCCATATCAACTGTTGCGGATTGCCGTTGGACACGCTGAGGCGCAGATGACCGCGGATCGGGAGGTTCAATTGCTTGCCAGTCTATATGTGGTAGGATATGTGCTCGGTAATTGAGCTGAATCCATCTATCGCTATCTCTATGGCGGACCATAGGCAGATAGATTTCGCGACCTTGGAACTGGTCCCGGCGTTGCACCGTCTGCTGTTGGACCTCTTGCGTTGCGCTCTCTTGTCGTGAATCCGACGCGCCCATCACCTCATCGCCTAAGCCTGTCAATCCCTCCGATTCCAAGCCGTTCTTCACCTGTGTGACGACGGTGCCGACATCGACATTATTGCAATAGACGTAGCACTGATCCAGCGATTCTCTACCAGTAAGTTGTGCGTGGGGTTGCCGCATCACTCGTCCGACGAGCTGCGTAATTGCCCGTTGTGCTTGGGTATTGTCGAGCATTACCAACAGATAAGCGAACGGACAATCCCAACCTTCCATCAGGGCGGATTTCGTGATTATCCAGCGCACCTGCGAAAATTCCGAGAGTAGATTTTCGCGTCCGAGTTCATCGTTTTCAGCGGATTTAACACGAACCGCATCCGAAGGCACACCGAGGTTGTGTATGAGATACTCCCGGACATCTTCAGCATGGATGCGTTCTCCATCTCGCTGGTCTCTCCCAGTTCGCTCAACACGCACAACGGCGATTGGACGAATATACCGTCCCGTGCTATTTTCATACGATTGCGCCTCGGTGTCAAGGCGTTCCAGTTCATCAGCGGCTTGACTGAGGGTTAATTGCCACTCGGCATTTGGAAACGATGTCACCTGGACCGGCAGCTTAATCATCTCTTCTCTTTTCAGGTCGGGTCCCTCAATATCGACGAGTAGATTGCTGATGCCGCGGTTGGGTGTGGCAGAGAGTTCAATCACCATGCGAGGATCGAGGCGGTTGATGGATTTGGCGAATTCTTCGTTTGTTACCCGATTTCGCGCGCCGTATGCCTTATGTGCCTCGTCCAGAACTACAACGGGACGTAGCATTTTGAAGACGTTAAATAGACTCTGTTTGACGAGTCCACCTTCCGTGTGGCACTCCAGATCGGGATATTCATTTAGCAGACGAACATTACCGAAGATATCGTCGCTGTCGGGGTAAAAACTGGGGTAACGTCCGGAATCCCGAAACATACGGAGGAACTCCCTGCCTCTTTGTCGGTTGGTTGCTGGGAGCATGAGCAGCATGACACAGAGGTAGTTGGCGATATCGTCTCTATTGAAGGTATCCTCTTTCTCCAGCATCTTGACGCGACCTGCGCTCGCTCGATTCAACATCTTACGGTAGGGGTGTTGTTTGTCCCACAAAGCGGCTTTTGTCTGCTCATAGATCGCCTTGCTCGGCACAACCCACAGGACCAGACCTCGCTGCCAAGGAAGGCGTTCCAGAGCGGCGGCAGCGAGTAGGGTTTTACCACCACCCGTTGGCACTTTGAAACAGATATGTGGAATGGAGCGGTTGGCATCGTCGGTGCGGTCAACATGCTCCCCTGCAGTTGCCGCGATACCGCCGTTCTCCTTCAATTTTTGCCATGCAGTTTTGGGATAATTTCGCAACTCATCAGGGATCGGAATGTCGGTCGGTGCCTGTCTAAACATTTCGATCATCGTTTCTAACTCACGTTGTGTGTCTTCAAGTGTTTCTAACCAACGAGTTAAAGCGTCAAGGACACCGCGTTGATATTCCTTTAATTCCAGCATCGCATTATCCCTTAAAATGAGACTTCTGTCTATTTATGGCAAATTTTAGAGTTACTTATACACCGGGAGAAAGGCAAAGTTGGGAAAAACCTCGCCAATGGGGTAGAGTGTTTTCCACTGCTGTTTACTGAAGTGTCTATTTATTTATGCAATAAGTAGTTTCGGTCTTATTGGGTAAATTATATATGTTCTAAATTGCGAATTGCATCAATAATTTCTTTGGAAATTTCTTTTCTAAATTCTTTATTCATTTTAAGATCAGTGGCAATACCATTTTCTAATTCAGTTAGTATTTCTTCATATACATCGTCTTTATTGGTAATTGATAATTGTATAACACCTGAATTGTCAAAATCTTCTACTGTATTATATATTGGATCAAGCAGTTTAAATAATTCATCTGGTCTTTCTTTACGAATAGAATTAACAATATCACTCGCAATTTTTCTTTGTAAATCTACGCTCTCAAGGATTTGATGATTAACGTCCTCTTCTTGAAAATTAGGATTAAAGTATTTATTTCTATAAGTAATTATCAAATTATCAGATAATCGAACTGAAATATTAAGTTGCATTTCTACGTTTACCTCACCGTCTAAATCGTTAAGGCTGGAAACTCTCGCGAGCAGTGGATACTTGGGGTTTGCTTTTATTCGTTTGTGTGAGAGCAACTCCAATTGAGATGCCAGGAAAATAGACCCTACTTATACATTTGCCCGTTGGCATCACTAAATTCAACTCCAAACGCTCCGCTGTTTGAAGATTTTTCAACGACTGTGCCAATTTCTCCACGTTTGGGATTATGCCCGGCGGTATAATGAACTGCTTCTTTGATTTTACTTCGACGTTAACAAATTCCGCTGAAACACCTGAAGGCGTTTGATCAGGTAATTTTGAAGTGGACTTTGGGACAACTTCCTCATCTTCCTGTAAACACTCGATGTGAAATTGTATGGCTTCAGAGATTTCCTTACGTGTTTCTTCAAGTGTATCACCTACTGCCACACATACGGGAAGATCAGGGACATACGCGCTATAATTCGTATCGCCTTGTTCAAAAAATACAAGATAACGCATTAGTTGGAGTCTCCTTTTTCTAAAGAAGCTTGTTTCAAAATATAGTTCAATGTGCGGGGATGAACGTCTTTACCCATCTTTCCTGGAACTGTCACTTTTCCAAGCTTAGTTGGATGTTTAAAATGTCTATGACTTCCTCTTGTTTTGTGAGCAAACCACCCATCATCTTTAAGTAATTTGATAACTTCTCTAACTTTCATTATAGGCGCGGGTTTTTCGTCTTATGACGGACTTAGACCTTTATAGTAAAGTCGAAAAATAAGTTAACATTTTAGAAAGTAGCAGCACCGTCCCACGCCCCGCTGGCGAGGTTTATAACCTCGCCCCAGTGTTCACGCAATTGTGGACTTTACTATAATACTTCCTATGCTTATGAAGTCTAACACAGAACGGATAAAAAGTCAATAGAATTGGTAAATCCTTTGTTACGGAGAACCCAAAGATTGTGTTTACTACCTTTCATGCAGGGCATCAGGGAGTTGGCAGAATATAATGCCCATCTGTGTGAGTTCACGCTGACCGATGTAATTTCCTGCGGCGTAGACAATCGATTTTCTACCGGTTTCACGGCTCACATCACGGATACGTTCCGCTCGCTCCAGATTGAGAATAGCGGCGTTGCTGCGTAGATATTCAAGGTCGGGTTTGTAGAGCAAATAGTAGTCGTTTTCATCGTCGCTGTGGAAAAGTCCGTCATCATTTTGCATTTCCAATGCGTCTGCTCCTACGGAAACACCAGCGGTGGTATACAGCAAATTAGCGGCAAGTGCTGTATACGAGGGCAATGCTTCTCCGGTGAGCATGGTCTCTACCTCAATGGGTTTGCCTAAGGTGCAGTAGGTAAAGGAGCCTCCTGAGCCTTCTCGTAGTGCAGCGTCCCGTGCCTCGGGAACGCCGTTAATGACACGGCGGACGCGCTCGGCGGTAATGGTGTTGGCGTAGTCTTCACACTCAATGAGGATAAATTTCCGATTGCCGCCATCTTCTCTGTTAAGACCAAGAACAGCGTGGGCAGTCGTGCCGCTGCCAGCGAATGAGTCAAGAATGATGTCGTTTTCGTCACAAACCATGTTAATCAAATATTTTATAAGTGAGGTAGGTTTAGGATAGTTGAATTTATCACTGCCGAGGATTTCTTCTATTTCCGTGTTCGCCTCTTCATTGGTTCCTACTTGGCACTCATTTTGCGTAATCATATTTGAAGGAACCTTCGCTTGTTGCTCCCCATCCCTTTCATAACGGATAGAAAACTTATCACTCTTGATGAGAAAAACTGTGCCAGTTTCAATTTCGCTCATAACAGTTTCTTGTACCCATTTAAATCTGCCTTCTGCTATCAGATCACTCAGAAATTGTCCGTTTTTCACCTCTACTTCCTCAATAAGTCTAATTCTGCCATATTTTTGGGGTTTATAAATACCATCCTTAAGACTAACTCTGCGGAAAGAATCTTTTGGAAATTTAATTTGGCGAACACTGTTTGCTTCGTTGAGTAACGGCATATCTCCACCTTCTGTGTACCCCCCGAAGAGATTTAATTGCTTATCCACAGACTTCCTATAGCAAATAAGTGGCTCCATTTTTCGTCGAACAGTCCTTGAGAGAAATGGAGAAGTTGCCGTTCGCATCCAAAAAAATTGTGCGACAAAGTTTGGTTCTCCAAAAATCTCGTCCATTAGCATCCTCAGGTGATGCACTTCATTGTCATCAATAGAGATAAAAATTACACCATCTTCGGCAAGGAGTTCTTTCAGCAGATGTAACCTCGGCCACATCATACAGAGCCATTTGTCGTGCCGTTCCAAGTCTTCGTTATCGACAGGGGCGTTCTCCGTGAGCCATTGCTGCATTACTGGACTGTTTACGTTGTCGTTATAGATCCATCCCTCGTTGCCAGTGTTGTAGGGTGGGTCGATATAGATACACTTGATACGGTTGGCATAGCGCGGGAGTAACGCTTTGAGGGCATGTAGGTTATCGCCGTGGATGATGAGGTTGTCGTCTGTGTCGGTCAGGTTGCAGGAACGGGTTTCGTCAGGTTCGAGAGGTCGGTAGGGGACGGTGAGGTGATGGGCGTAGATGTGTTGTTTTCCTTTGAATTCGAGTGTGGGCATGCATAAACTCCTTTGTCAATCAGATTCCTATAGACTATCAGCCCAGACACGGAACTGCTGTAAATCCTTAGGTGTCACTTCGTCTGAAACAGTTTGACTTGCCGCAAGTAAAATCTTCCCGATTTTTTTCTTGCCAGTCTCACCGCTCTTACAGGCATCCTCCATTTGTGATACTGTTCTTATAGGTACTTCCGTCCTTTTTTGAAGCCATTGTACAGAAAGAAGTTTTGCTAAATCTGTCACGACAAAACCTTCCCATGTTTTACCAATGAGCGAAGTTGTAATGAATGTATGTGCATAAAGAAGATCTCCTGGACATGTTTCTTTATTCTGAACAATTTTTAGTGCTGCTACGAGCCGCTTTTCAGGTTTATCCGCTTGTGTTTTCAGCACTGTTAAGGCACTATTTTGATCTCCTAATAACGTTGATTTAATCAAATCAAGAGCGGTAAATATATTTTCTTTTATAGGGAGATCTGACGCATTTGTGCGCCATATTGACAGAGTTTTGTGTATATCTTCTATACCTATTGGTAGTTGAACAAGAACAGATGCAACCAATATAACAGTGATATGCTCAACAGAATCAAGATTGGGTAAATCTGAAATCAGTATAGTGTTAATTCCGAGTTCTCTAATTCCATTGTCACTCTCTTCATACTCTTGCATTAAGTTACACGCATTCATCAATTGATGTATACATTGTGGCAGATCGTCAAAAGTTTTGTTTCTAAAGTCATGTTGCAACTCAAAGGCGGAAAGGAAATAATTTAATGCCGGATGTGTATTTCGGTCTAAGGACTGCAATATTTGTTCCAAAATAGCTGATCCATGGCCAAACTTATACTCAATAAGTGCTAGATTGAGCCAAGCGAATCCAATTGGAAAATCAGGAGAAGTTAAAATGTCTTCGTTTGTCTCTGAGTCACTACAGAAACCTATTGGAGGTTCTGCAAGTTCTGAAGGATAATGTTTCCCACCATGCACAGACATCCATCCTATGGTATACACCAAGCGTTTTTTAAGGGTAAGATACTTGAGGTCTGTATTATTTTCAGGAAGTGTCTCAAATTTTTGCAACGTCAGACTCATTAGTTTTATACTATTTAATATATTGCCTCCCTTAAAGTGGGCAAATCCTGCATCGGCATACAAACCGATATGTCTTGTAGTGTTCTCAATATTTTGGGTTCTTTTAACCCCTTCTTCAAGAAAAGTAGCCGCCTTCTTCCAGTCATTCAATGACGCAGCACAGATAGAGGCACGACGACATCCTTCTACAGGGATAACATCTAACTGTCCTGACGATGGTTTCCACTCAGGAAGAAGACGTTCGTAAATATTGAGTGCCTCTTTATAGCGTTTTTGATGTAAATATATAACTGCTCGTTCTTCCTCTATTACTGGTGAAGTACCAACTTTTGATATAAAGTCTTGAAGGATATTATGTGCAGTATCTGACTCATCTAAGTATTCATCGTAGATCGTTGCTTTGCCCCTTGCTGCTGCCGCAGCAAAATGAGGATAATTCCAAGCAATTGTTTTTTCAATTACTTTGTCATATACACATAGGCACCTTTCCCAATCCGGATTTTCAAGGTTTGCTTCTGATCCCCAGATACCATCTACCAGAACGCGAGAATCAATAGTGTCATCCTCAAAATCAGCTAATAACATACCTCGAATTTCTGGCTGAAGTTCATCCAACGCGTCAATAAGTTCACTGAGGAATGGAGCGTAAAGAGGTCGACGCGCATAGACAAAACCAAATAGGACACTGAAAAAGTTGGATTTCCCAGTTTTATACCCTTTTAATTGTCCCATGGAATCATCATATATGCCCTTGAGTTCTTCATTACTATTAGTGATAGCAATCATCTCTTTGAGATACCCTACCATCTGCTTGGCCGGAAGGGACACTTGATAATATATCAATACTTGCATTGCTAACATTAAGCGAGACAGCAGATATGACAGATATGGTTCGTATGGTTTGGTTTCTTTATCCCAAATTTCAAGTATCTTCGGAGCAAACTCTGGTTCAATCTCAACGGCAATACGATATTGGAGTGACCGAAACAGATGATTTACGAAGGGGTCCTCTGGGAATAATTCCTCGTGAGGATCGACTTTAATGCGCCTCAACCAAGAAAATTCTTGGCTGAGCATTCCCCAACTGTCTACTGGAGCAGTCATCAATGCGTGCATGACAACAATAAGTCCTTCTCTATTCTGTCCAGCAAAACAATGTATGAGTACGGAGCGCGCCTCTATCGTAGTCAGATCCTCGGCTTCAAGAATTGCGTCTGCAATCTGGGCATGAAGGTCGTTTACCTTGCTTTCAGACCAGACCGCTTTGGCTGCGTTTGTCAACAGAGGTGAGATTGTGTAGTAGGTTTGATTAATTTGGTCTATCCAAGGCCCTACCAATTGACTAAAAATATCCCCTGGGTACGGTATAGGTTTGGGTTTTGGTATTTCCCCAATGTTGATAGCGTAATCTGTCCTAAATTCAGTAAGTAAACTAAGCCTATAGAGAAGTTCCCGCTGATCTTCTGGTAGACCCATAAGGAGTTGTCGAGCTTCTTCACGCTCTTTTACCACTTCTTGGGGTGTTTGCAAGATACTTTCGACTTTACCTTGATACTTCCAGTCTTCTTGCTGTAATTGAGTGAGCCGAGCGTGTACAAGCCTCGGATGCCCATTTGTATGCATCTGAACCCATTCCGACCAAGTTTTTGCGTGTTCAGCGGGACACCCCAGTTGTTCAGCAAATTGCTCAATTTCGGATGTAGTAAAATCAGGAGTATTGACGACCACTGACGGTGATACACCGAGGCTACGGATGAGGTTATCAGGTGGTTTATGTTGACTTGTGATTAACAATTTTGCGCCCCGTTCCAGAACTCTGTAAATTACCACACCCAAGACATCTTCATATTCCTCCAACCCTTGCGGTTGTAAGTTCAGGTCATCAAGGACGACGTTGACCTGTGAAGGTTCATTACTTACTGCAGTAGCAAGTTGTTGCAGATGTTGAACGATTTGAGAAGTATTTTTATTTGTGAATTTCAGCCAAAACCAATCATTATCTATAGCATTTGCGACCAATTTTGCGAGGGTCGTTTTCCCCCTATCCACTCCTCCGTGGATTATAACCATATTGTCAGATTGGAGTTTAGTTCGTATATTTGTGATCAAGTCTTTTCTCGAAAGAACAACATTAAGATAGGACGGAGGTATACCGGTTTGTATATGAAAATGAGATTGAATCGTAATATCAGAGGAGCCGCCAATGAATCCTGTCCCAACGGCACCTTTCATTGCGGCTAACATTTCTATGTGCTGCAAATACTGTTCAGAAACTAATCGCTTTGTTTTTTCCTCGAAAATTTCCAAGAAACGTAATCGGGTAAGTTTGCGGTTTTCCGATTGTCCTGCTACTTTCCAAGTTTCATCAATAAGAGGATAAAAAACTTTCTTTGCTGCGGAAGGTGAAATACCGTGTCGATCACCATGATGAACCAGTTTTTCATTTATGGATTGATCAACAAAACTAACAGGTTTGCTGTCTGTTTCCCAAGTAATAGGTTCTATAAGTTGTTCATAAATTTCTTGAAGTGATGACACCTTCAGAAAATCATTTACTTCCTCTGATATTTTTCCGTCAGTCTGTAAAAAGTCAGATATTTTTTGGATAGCTACTTCATCACCGAAACAGCGGCTCCATACTTCAAGCCCTGGTTTATCCGCTTCAAGTGGATTACCGTGTTCCTTAACTATCTTGGATTTTGTGAGAAGACGGAATTTCACACGGCGATTTGGATTGTTAGTTCGCAGTTCCCAATAGTTGTTGATCCCATCAATCACTTGTTGAGACCTGAGTGTTATATTGTCTTGCGTGTGTTTGACTTGCGTTGCTGCAAACGTTCGATCTGACTCTATATCAAAGTCCTCCGCAACTTCAAGGTAGAGAATATCGTTATCAGCAAGATCCAACCAAGAATTTACAGTATGGCAAAGTTGATAGTAGTAGCCTTGTAGAGCATCATTTGCTTGACGGTTCGGATTTACATTTATCGGTTCATCGTGAATCACTCGGAGTTGGGAAGGGGGGAAACTCAGGCACTTATACATTTGCCCATTATCATCGCTAAATTCAACCTCAAATGCCTCGCCGGTTGCCAAGATTTCAACGACTGTGCCGACTTCTCCGCGCTTGAGATTATGCTCCGGGACATCCTGTGTGAGCGCGACGACATCCAGAAGTTTGATTTTGCCTTCTTCTGTAGGCTCCTGGTTGCGTTCAGGCACGCTATCTGTATTCAAGATGTTATCGGAAAATTTGTCTCTCATGGTTTATTCCTGATTTTTCAATGGAAACGCTGTCGTCAATTTTGGAATCTCAGAACCTGTTTCAACAATCCAAGCACTCCGAATTCTCGCTTGTTTACCGCGCCAATTCAGCGTGAAATCAAGCGTATACCGCCGTCCATACGCGTCCGTTTCTCCTAATTGTGCGTCTTGTGTCTTGACTGTTTCTAACAAGGTGTTGCGTAACTCTTCTGCATCGTCAGAGTCCATACCGAGCAAGGAAGTAAATAGGCGGGCTTTATGTTTTCCTTTATCATGCTGTGGATTGAGACAATAATCTCGCAACTTGCGAATGTCTACAACAGCACATTTAGCATTTGGTATTTTCATGAACTGTTATATTGTGCCCACCAATTTCACATCAGCGTTAAAGTCATTCTGGATCTACCTCGTCTTTGGTAAAACCTTAAAACAAGTGTAGCATTAAGTTAGTAAGGTTTCAAGTTTAAATATCAAGAAAGCGGACGGGGACAGCAAGAGGTGCGTGAACAAAGGCGAAGTTGGGAAACCTCACCAGCGAAGGGGGATTTGCAATATCCGGTGCGGTTGGAAACCGCACCTACCGGGTTCGGGACATAGTAGGCGGTTGGGAAACCGCACCTACCGGGTTCGGGATGTAGTGGCGAGATTAGGAATCTCGCCTGCTGGGTGGAGGTCCAATGTTCAGCGAAAATGTTTGAATTCACACGCGTAATATGCTATGATGTTAGGTGCGCGGGAAAAACGTATCTATTCCGGCTTCAACGTCTTCAATCGGATGTCCGTGTTGCTGCTGATACCTTTCATGGGTGTCGCGCTCTGTTGCTGTTAGGTCGGTCAGCGGGAAGATAATGGCTTCTTTGCTACGATTCCCGGATTCGTTCATGGCGATGTTCATCTCTTGGTCCTGCCGCGCGAGTGCTGCGCCGTATTCAGGTTCCGTATCGTTAAGCACAGCCGTGGCGATGCTGAGGAGTTCATCTGCGACTGCCATTTGTCTCTCGGAAATAGCATAGTCCTTGAGTGGGTTTTCCCATGTCACGGTTTGTTCAGGCAATTGCAATTCGATCTTCTCAATGACTTCAACACCATCCACGTCAATCGTGGTTTGCTCGGGACGGTAAGCGATCCCTTGCGCGCCAGATTGTAGATCCTCTGCGGGTGTTACGTAGATATCCGCACCGACGATTGCACCTTTGCTACCATCGATCTGCGAAATACCGGTTTGTCCGCGTCCCAAGGATCGGGCGTGGATAACGTTGGAATACACCATGAGGGCAGTCGCGTTGTTGTCGAATTCAATGAAGCCGAGGCTCCAGTTTTCGCTCGTATGCTGCCGCTTCATTCGGTCAATAATCGGAATTACAGGGCTTGTTTGTGTGATACCGAGCATAGATTTTGGAGGGGCCCCAGCACGGAGGCGGAGCATGCTCATCCCATGATGCCCCCCTTCATGGAAAATTCGGTAGATTCGAGCGACTTCGCCGATAACGTCTGCTTCAATTACCTTTGATAAAAACCGCTCACGCGGTACACGGTAATAGTTTTCAGCGATCTCAAGTTTGACATTATTCGCTTTGGCACGTTCAATTATCAGGTCTGCTGTGGGGAGTGTAACAGTAATAGGTGTTTCACAAAGGATGTGAACACCGGCATCCGCCATAAAGCATGCAATCGCGTGATGTGCGGGAGCCGGGGCAGTAATATCAACGACATCCAGTTGTTCATGGGCAACGAGGTCTCGGACATTGGTGTATGGGGTCGCGCCATATTGCTTGGCGTAGTGCGTTGCCACTTCCTCGTCTATATCGCAAATTGCAACGAGATTGTAAATATGTTTGAGTTTCGAAATAACAGGTAGATGCGCAGCACTGCCTCGCCTGCCTGCACCAACTAAAGCGATATTGAGTTTGGACATGGAAGCCTCCTTGGTTATAGGGCTCACGCTCCTACTTACAAAAATCGGGGTTACAAACCCCTCCCACAAGAGCGATTCGGTAGACCTTAGAATTAATTAGACATTCAGAACTGGTGTCCCTTCCCAGTAACGGGCGGGGACCCCGGTTAGAAACCGCACCTACCGGGCCCGGGGTAAAATGTCTGTTTATCTTTCAGGTTTATCATAAATGAAGATAGCAGTTATCGGGAAACGTGTCAACGAAAACCTTGCGCACTTTCAGAAGATATTATGTTACCCATCATCCTCAAAGAGCTCCATTGCTATTGTAATTCTACCAAATATCGGCGCATCCAGTTTTTGATTATATGTGCCCTTGCGCTGCTTTTGTTCGTGGCAACGGTTGAATTCTATGCCGACAGTCGCACGGGAAAACCGATTGATGTCGGGAAACAGACGTATACGCTTTTCATCATCGCTCTTTTGATTATGCAATTTTGGGTACCACGGCATGCGGTTGAGGCGTGGTGTATGGAAGGAACTCACATGTCTTATCCAGCACGCCTACGGGAATATGGGCAGAACGGCGCATTTCTCGCGCTAACGCCATTGACGAATTGGAAAATCCTTGCGGGTAAACTCAGCGCAATTGTCGTGTGGACGCTGTGGAGTATTTGGCTAACCGTTCCACTGTTGGCACTCTCAACCTACATAGGTGGTTTGACGGCGGCGCAATTGGTGAGATGTGGGGCAGTCTTATTGGTAAGTTGTATTTTTTATGCCCTTATCGGCGTGAGCTTTGCGTTATGGAATTCTTCCATTCGGGCAAAGCACGTAAGTTACGGGGTGGTTCTGCTCACGACTTTTCTTCCACTGGTTCCAGTCGCGCCATTCAACACAATCCCGTTGTTTGCGACGCTGAGTCCGCTGTGTGCGATGTTATCAATTCTCGACGCGGATCCAACACACTTGTGGATGTGGAACATCGGATTGTTTTGTGTGCTATCCGTGTTGCTTTTCCCTATTCTGCTGAGACAGATGCGTTTCTGAAAATATATATTATTGAAAGCATGACAAATACATCAAAACATCCCTCAACCCATCAAGAGACACCGCAACCTGCCCACCCCGGTGTAACCTTCCGCGCGATCTTAATCGGCATTGTCCTCATACCGCCCAACACCTATTTTATCATGGCGAACCACCTCCGTTACTGGAGCACCTTACCCACAACGATGTCGCTGATTTACAACGTGGTGGTCACATTGGTGGTGGTGACGTGCCTCAATTTCTTGCTCAAATTGCTATTGCCCCGTTTCGCGCTCCGACAAGGAGAACTGCTCACCATCTACGTCATCCTCTCTATCTCATCGGCAATTGCGGGGCATGATATGATGCAGACGGTCGTGCCTGTGATTCCGAACGGTTTTTGGTTTGCGACCCCCGAAAATGAATGGCAACAACTCTTCTGGCGGCACCTACCGAATTGGATGACCCTCAGTGAGTTGTCCGTCTTGCAAGATTTCTACGATGGCGATACAACCTTTTATACACAAAGGTATCTGTCAGCATGGTGGGAACCGATTTTATGGTGGACTATTTTTTTATCTGTCCTGATTTGGGTGATGATTTGCATCGACCTGCTCCTCCGGAAACAGTGGATTGAACGGGAGCGGCTCAGTTACCCAATTGTCCGCCTACCGATAGAGATGACCTACTCAGATGGCAGACTCTTTAAAAACAGAATGTTGTGGGCAGGGTTCGCGATTGCGGGGGGTATCGACCTGATTAACGGTATCCATGCGTTCTTTCCAACGTTTCCAGAGATACCGGTTCGTAAGGCAGACCTCGGCATCTATTTCACCGAAAAACCGTGGGACGCAATGGGCTGGACCCCTGTCTATATTCTCTCATTCGGTGTAGGTCTTGCTTTTTTAATGCCGTTGGAGATGTCGTTTTCGCTCTGGTTTTTCTACCTGTTTTGGAAAGGGGAACGCATTTTGGGACGAGCGATGGGGCTTCAAGTTTTGCCCGGCTTTCCCTATGATGGACCCCAAGGGGTCGGTGCGTATCTCGCTATCGCCTGTTTCGGACTCTACGGTGGACGCAAACACTTCTATGCCATATTTAGAAACCTTATCGGGAAAAAAGATACAAATCTTCCACCGGAGATGCAAGATTCAACGGACTATCGATGGCCACTGGCAGGGTTGATTGGCGGCGTTCTTTTTCTCTTCATCTTTTCACACCGTGGCGGTATGGCGATCTGGATGATAGCGTTGTATTTTGCCATTTATTATCTGCTTGCGTTGGGGATCACACGCGTCCGTGCCGAGGTCGGACCGCCGACCCATGAGATGTTCGTCGCTAACCCCCGACAATTTATCATAGATTCACTCGGTTCTCGCATGATTCCGCCACCGAGTTTAACGATGATGTCGCTCTATTTTGCGTTTAATCGTGGGTACCGTGCCCATCCGATGCCTCATACGTTGGAAGGTTTTAAACTCGTGGAAGTGGCGAATATGCGTGCAGGACGGATGGTCGTGGCACTGATGTGCGGTGTCTTTTTTGGGATTCTCGCTTCGTTTTGGGCATACTTGGTCGTTTCTTACAAGATAGGTGCGAACCCTGGATTGGGAAGCGGGGGTTACAATATGCTCCGCTCGTGGCTCTACTATCCGACAGAAACGGACATCCCCGCGGTGACGTTTATGGGCGTCGGTTTTCTATTTACGGGGTTGCTGTGGTGGATGCGTACCCGTTTTCCGATGTTCCCGTTTCATCCGACCGGTTATGCGGTGGCGAGTAGCATGTGGACCTTCGGTTGGCTTTGGTTCTCCGTGCTGATTAGCTGGGGTATCAAGAATCTCATTTTGCGGTTCGGTGGGATTCGGCTCTATCACCGCGTGTTACCACTGTTTTTGGGACTCATCCTCGGGCAGTTCATTGTCGGCGGCACGTGGGTCCTGATTCGGCTTATTTGGGGTGTGTCCGTCTATTCATTTTATCGTTAGGTTGTCGAGATTGACAATTACCCCTACAAATGCGCAGCGAATTCATCTCGGACGCGGACTTTGTCTGTGTCATCTCCGAAACCGAGGCTAAACCACCCCTCATAGCCGCGCCCCTTCAACTGCGCAAATAGATCCGCAAAATCAATCGTCCCTTCCCCGGGGATGAGATGGATTTCATACTCACCGGTATTGTCATTAAGTCGGACCTGACCGATGTTTTCAACACCGAAAGCCTCCAAAAACCCTCGCCATCCTTCAGGAACGAGATGCCCGTGTGCGACATTAAACGCCCATTTGAGATACGGAGAACGAAGGGCATCGAAAAACCAGTGTGTCTCTTCAACATTATGGGGGATATAATGGATTTCGGCGTGTTCGGGTTCTCGGTTGTGATTCTCAAAAAAGATAACTATCTCTGCCTGTTCTGCCCGTTCGACCAATCGCTGGATGCGTTCAATCGCAGCATCCCGGCGTTGCGCGACATCTCCGAAATGATAACCACCATGCCCAATGAGCCACCCACACCCAAGGCGTCGGGCAAGTTCTAAATTGGCAAAAAGGTAGTTATCGACTGCTTCAGACATGATCGGCACGTACTCGGCATTGTTGATCGCCGACGAAGGATGAATACCTATAGCAACTTCGTGTGTTTCACAGAGATCTCGAACTTTGCGGACGCGCTTTGCGTCAAATGAGGCTATGTCATTTGGTGGAACATCGGCTTGGAAGTCGATATATCCAAACCCATTTTCTGCTGCCCATTGGATCGATGCTTCGATCGGTTTATTTTTTGGGGCATCAAAACCGAATCTGTGTTTCATTTTTTAATTTTCCCTTGCGGATATTTCTAATTTTCCTTGCGGATAAGTAGATGATAGGTTTCCGTACATATCCTTATACCATTTCTAAAAGTTTATATCGCATTAACCCTAGTAGTCTGTCAATATTGAGTTTGAGGTCAGGTCTTCAGATTCCATGAAGAATGCCCGAAGATGTCGGGTTTCGCTGACGCTCTACCCGACCTACTGGTCATAAAGTCAAAGTTGAAGCAATACTAGCTGAGTGCACAGACTAACAGTCTATGCTACGATTTCAATCAGAAATGGTATTACGTTAGCAGATGGTTTTCCCACCATGCGACGTAATCCGCATCGCTTATATCGTGTGAGAGTCCGCGTTTTTCCATGTCCTGCTGGAACCTTTCCGCCATATTCTCGTCCCAATACGTGGTGACCTCTGAGGATTCGGGAATATCTCCCATATCGCCTGTTTCTACCATCCACGTGTCGAGCTGCGCGGCGAGTTCGTTTCGGATCGTGTCATAATCTGGATCCGCGGCGAGGTTATTAATTTCATAGGGATCCGCTTCCAGATCGTATAATTCTTCAGGCGGACGCGTCTGTTTCATGAAATGCTGCTGCGCGTCGGATAACTTACCCTTTGCTGATAACAACGGCATCAATGCCCAGAGTGGATACTGCTGTTTCTTGTAGCCGTTGAATTGCATATAGGGACGCTCAGGGTGATAATTGCGAATGAGTTTATAGCGGTGTGTCCGTATGCACCGGATTCTGTCATCCGTTCCGTCACATCGATCTCTCGCTGCGAAGATTGCGTCGCGGGATGTTTCATCGGTTCCGAGGAAAACTTGCCCTTGCATGAAGTCAGGAATGTCAATCCCAGCGAGGGATAACGTTGTTGGCGCAAAATCAACGCCACTGATGAGTTTATCATCAACAGTCCCAGGTTCAACGCCTCCAGGCAATCGAACAATAAGTGGGATATGGATACCCCCATCATAGAGGAACTGCTTACAACGGATATGCGCCCGCCCGTGATCACTCATAAAGAAGATGATCGTGTTGTCCGAGAGTCCTTCATCATCCAGCCGTTTGAGGATTTGCCCGACCTTCTTATCTAAAATTTGAATGCTCTCAAGGTAGAGTGCCCAATCCTTTCGGACAAGCGGATGGTCGGGATAGTAAGGTGGCAATTCGACAGTCTCAGGAGAGATAGGACGTTCTCGGTCGGGCTTGAAGACGCGGTGTGTATCAGGGATGTTAATCTGTGCGTAAAAGGGTTGCCCTTCAGGACGTTCGCGCCAGTCAATGCCATCAAAGGGGTGTTCGCGCTGAAAGTTGAAATCGGTTTTTCCGGGGCGGTCATAAGGGGGACCTGGACTGTTGCAGGTAAAATAGCCTGCTTCCCGGAAGCAATCGGTGATCAGTTTCATATCCGTCCGCAAGGGCTTATCACGATTGCTGCGATGGTTGTGTGCGTCAAAGTGTGTCTGATAGGTTCCTGTAATCAGGGCGGAACGGCTTGGGGAACAGACTGGACATGTGACGAAAGCGTTCTTATAGCGAACCCCTTCGGAGGCGAGCCGATCAACATTTGGTGTTGCAACGGCAGGGGTGCCGTAACAGCCGAGGTCTGGCGAGAGGTCTTCACCATAAATCCAGAGGACGTTCGGTTGTTCTGTAGACATAATGACTCCGTTGGTTTTCCTTTGCGTTGCTATGACGTGCCGTTGGGATTGTCGACGACATACCGGTCCCGGAACAGGGTTTTCCGGAGCGGGGGCATTTCAGCGAGGAGTTTTGGAGGTGGCTTGTATACCTTCGCGAAACCGCTGTCAACAGGACTATACAGGTTGAAGACGGCGATCCTATCGTTTTCAGTATTCGTCCACTCCGTGGCACTGTGGGTGAGTGCTTCTGTGAAAAAGAGGAGTGAACCGCCCGGACAGCCGTAAGTCGTCCAAATATCGGAATTAGGATTTTGGATATCAGCCGGTGCGGTGTAAACCGATTTGTGGCTACCGGTTACTAAAAGCGTGCCGCCCTGTCCCTTCTTCACTTCGTTCAATTCCCATACAATACGGGTGTGTGGGCTGTAACCTTTGCCGGGGAAGGCGTTGTAGTAGTGGACATCCCCGGGAAAACGGAGTAAACCGTTGCCGTTGTGCGGTCCAAAGCGTCCCATGCCGGGCGCGCGATAAAAAAGGCTCGCACTTTCAACAGCAAAACCGTAGCACTCTGGACTGGTTACGGCTGGATGCGCCGTGAATTCGTTGAGCAATGAAACAACAAGCGGATGGTCGATGAGTTTCTGCAAGGGACCCCCAACGGGACTCCGCTCATGCTCTGGAAGAGATTCCGGGTCGTGGTGTAGGCGGTAACCGAAATCACGCATCTCCTTGAGTTCCGATCCCGTAAATACCTCTGGGACCAGAAACCAACCGTGCGTATCAAACGCATAACGCTGTTCAGGGGTCAATTCAGGAATCGCCAAACCGTCGGCGTTTCGGGTCGGGAATTCGCAGGTATCCGGTGGCAACAACGCACCGAGCCAAGGTTGCTGATTTTTGTCTGTCTGTTTTTCCATTTTTTAATTTTTCCTTGCGGTTCGGTTAGGGCGGTATAGGTATTAACGTTCCTTTAAACTTCAGAGGGATAGGCAGATGTCCGCTGATTAAAATCCCCATTCACGACGTTGCCGCCTGCATACGCCTCTCGGAAGAGTGTCTGTCGTTTGACCGGCATCGCTTCAATGAGCTGCGGATGGGGTAACCAATTCGACCAACGACTCGCCACCGTATTATACAAATTCGAGATAGTGACCCGCTCAGCAGCACTGACGTGAACCTGCGTCTGCGTCATAGATTCCGTGAAAAGAAAGAGAGAACCGGGCGGGCATTCATACGTCTCCCACAACGGCGAATCTGGATTCTGCGAGGCTTCTGGTATCGGATATGCGGCTTTATGGCTCCCCGTAATAAACCGAATGCTGTTTGTGTGGGCAGTGACTTCAGTGAGTTCCCATACAGCACGTGTCAACCCACTCCAGCCGCGTCCCGGCACGCACCGATAGAGATGAGAATCCCCAGGTAAACGAAATAACCCATTTCCTTTGTGAAGTCCTGACTGGATATCAGGAGGCGTTGCGATATTTCCTACGGATGCCGCTGTTTCTTCCAGTCGAAACCCGTAGCAATCCTCACTCGCTGCGGGTGGATATGCCAAGAATTCATTCAGAAACCCAACGACAACCGGATGATCAGCGAGTTTTTGAAGTGGACCCCCGAGTGCACACCGTTCCGGTTCTGGAATACGTTCTGGTGCCTCGGACAGACGTTGGCAGAATTCACGCATCTCCGCGATGTCGGTATCCGACAAAACACTCGGAACTAAGAGCCAGCCATTGCGGTCAAAATCGTATTTTTGCTTCTGGGTTGGAACGATGACGGGTACACCATCGGCGGTGGTTTGTGTTAGTTCCTCGGGTTCGACCTCAACGGCACTGCCTAAGTTCTTGTTAACAATAAAAGGTTTTCTCGTTGTGAGTTCTTTGTAAGCCATCACGGTATTTCCTTTTAACATGCATCTGGAAGTGCATTTCACAGTCCCAAGATGCAGTTGTTAGGTTTTCTTATCTTGATTTGGATTTACTAACGGTTCTGTGTTTCTAACACGCGGAACATGTGGTGAGCATAACTCACTGTTGAGATAAATACAAACACTAACGCCAGACAAAGTCCGTAAAATTCAATATTCCTCGGTAAATATGGAATTATCGGACGGAGCAGATACAGCAGTATAACAACTGACAAAAAGAAACTGGTACATTTTCCCCAAAGGTTAGAACGGGTGATCATCTTCGCCTTATATGCCAAGACTGCATTGCCGAGTACGATTAAGGTATCACGGACAACAATCACCAGAAATGCCCATACGGGAAACCTGGAATGGAATATAGCGAGGGCAAAGATTCCTGCGGAGAGCGCGAGCTTATCTGCCACCGGATCTAAGATATACCCGAGTTCAGTGTGCTGCTTCAAACGCCGGGCAAAGAATCCATCTAACAGATCTGTAATAACGGCGACAGCACCACAAGCAATAGCGACGACCCACTGGGCACGGTAAATAAAGTAAAAGATAAAAGGAACCGTGAGGAGCCGAGCAACCGATAAGAGATTGCTAACATAGAAGAAATCCCGGGATGTAATCTGGATCGACCGGGTTTCAGTAAATTGATGGATGGGAGTCTTTAGTGCCATTGTATTATAGCGTTGCAGATAGGGTTCTGTGCCGTAGGAGCGAGCGTCTCAATACGGGAAGTCTGCTAACTTCGTCCAAGGTGATTGCGCCTTTCTCAATTGTTTTGCGCCGCCAGTTGAAAAGCGATCCGCCGATTTTGATCCGTCAGAATTTCGATTTCGCGTGTGAGGAGCTGCTCTAACGGAATTGTCTCCAACAAGGTTTGCTTTTCTTCAAGGGAAATCCGTAACCGTATGCCGACTTGGTAAGCCAGTTCCCGCGGATCATCCGGTTGTTCTTCAGGGGCACTCCAAGCGAAAATTAATCGACTGGATAACTTTTCGTATGCCGTATACAATTCTTCAGCTTGTGTCGTGAGTAATTCAGATACCGATTCAATTTCTGTATCCAAGTCATCTAACATCTGGACCCGACCTGTAAGATAGGAGAGATGCTCCTGAACTTCCAGAATCTGAAAGCGGTATTCACCAGCTGTGATAATATTCATGCGGCCGTCGTCTAAATGTTCAACTTGAAGGATACGGGCGGCTGTCCCAATTTCATAGGGTGTCGCGGCTTCACCGACCTCCTCTCCTTCTTTGATAAGCACAACTCCAAACTCGGACTGATGTTCTAAACAGAATTTAACCATCGTCCGGTAACGGGGTTCAAAAATGTGCAGCGGTAAAAATCCGCCGGGGAACAAGACCGTCTGTAACGGAAAAAGCGGAATTTGTCGTTCATAAGGCGTTTGACTTTTCGATGAAACCGGGGCACTCCGCATGTGAAAACTCCTCTGTGCACGTGTACAAGATGGATTTTATTTTCGGTGTCGTAGAACACTGTAAAGGATAACCTGCCAAGAACCAACCTTTGCTTATAGCGTTTCTAACGGATATCTGTTTTCAGGTACAACCTTCTTTATATTTTCGCACAAAATATCTGATTCGTCAATAGTTTTTTACGCGGTCAGGATCATTCAGTTTTAAGAAATTATCAGACTTCACGCCTTTTTTCACAATCCGGTGCGGTTAGGAAACCGCACCTACCGCGTCGGGGGTTAAAAATCGAATTAAAAAATGGAAAACTAAATAGCCCTATTACGCAGTCAGGGTCATTTAGTTTTAAGTTTTTTGGATGAGTTACTTTTTTTGTATGCATGTACGACGTGAGTTTTCACGCCATACATGCTATGCTTCACCTTAAACGTTTACCACAACATTGAGGTGAAGATCATGACGAGAAAACCTTCTCACCACTTGCTTGATATGTTAGCAACATTGCCAGACCCACGCAAGGAAAAAGGCAAACGCCACCCGCTGCGGGCGATCCTCGCCCTCTCCATCATTGCGATGATGTCTGGGTATCGCAGTTATGCTGCGATTGCTGAATACGGACGCACCTACAAGCATCTGAGAAAAGCCCTCGGCTTTCGACATAAGAAAACCCCGTGTGCCGCAACACTGTATAATCTTTTTCATCGCTTAGACCTTGATGCCTTAGAATCAATCCTGAGACGCTGGGCAACTGCGGCACTTGAGGACTTCCACTGGAAAGGTCAAAGCTGCTTGACGGCTGTCGCCATAGATGGCAAGACCTTACGAGGCAGTAAAAAACAGGATGCCAAGATAACTCACTTGCTGTCTATCGTCTCTCATGAGCTTGGCATTACTCTGACTCAAAAAGCGATGTCTGCCAAGACTCACGAACTGCCGACCTCGCTGGAGATTCTCAAATCTTTTGATGTTTCTCAGAAAGTCGTGACAGCCGACGCCTTGTTGACCCGCCGAAGTTTTTGTGAGGCGGTTTTAGCGTCGGGAGGCGACTACGTTTTACCCGTCAAGGAGAATCAGAAAGATATGTTTGAGGCGATAAAACGCTTGTTTCAACGTCCTCCCGACGCTAAAACTTTGCGGATTTCGGCATATCAACAACTCCAGGCAGAACATCAACAATGGCAGGAAACGCTTGATACCGTTCAGACCCTTGATAAAGCACATGGACGCCTCGAAATACGCCGATTAACCTGTAGCACCGCCCTCAACGCATATTTGCGCTGGCCCGGCATCTCGCAAGTCTTTGAGTATACCTATCAACGCAAAGACCTACGGACACGGGAAGTCTCACTTCAGACACACTATGGCATCACGAGTCTGAAACCTACAAAAGCTTCGGCGGCGGACTTGCTCACCTTACGCCGTGGACATTGGACGATTGAGAATAAGTCGCATTACGTCCGGGATGTCGTCCTCGGCGAAGACGCATCACAAGTCCGATCCGGTGCGATTCCTGCCGTCATGGCGGCGCTACGAAACACCACAGTCTCTATATTGCGACTCGCCGGACACGAGGCGATCAGCAAAACAATGCGATATTTTGCCGCACATCCTAAGAAAGCACTGAATTTACTGAAAAATAATTTTTAAAACTAAATGACCCTAATTACGCAGTAGAGAGGTCTTGACATTTAGGAGATTTTCCGCTATAATGCATCTTAGCAATCTTATTATCGCTTAAACGATGAATTAGCAGATTTAATTCGCATATAGGACTTACGCAAAATGACCAAATTCCACCTATTTTCACGGGATTCGGTGTCCCTTCCCAGTAACGGGTGGGAACCCCCCTCCCCAGTAACGGGCGGGGACCCCGGTTAGAAACCGCACCTACCGGGGGGCGTAAGTCCTAACATAGATATTTGTGCGTGCCCCGTGTAGGTAACGGATATCAAAACGATTGGAGAAAGTCGTGAATTCAGAAAAATTGGGAAATGCTTTATCAAAATCCAAAGACATCGCCTTCACGCTCTTAGGGAGTATGCTGTATCGGACGCGCGTTGAACCCATCCGGGATGCAGACGGGATACAGGGTATGAAAGCGCGTTGGATAGGCGACCCTGGAGAAGACGTGATCGAGATCAACACCCCTTCAGGGAGCACGGATCTTACAATAGACGGCAACACAGCACCGATGATTGAGTACGTCCAAGATGGTGAGAAACGGACAATCGCTGTCAGACATATTAAAAACCTCTCCTGCGAACTTGACCGAGAGACGATGGATCAGATCGCCACACCAAGAGGCGCGGGTATTGCGATGTGTATTGGCGCCGGGGTCGGGTTACTCGGTTGGTTCCTGATTTCGGTGATGCGTGTGTTCCCTACCCCACGAACCGAACAGGACGATGCTGCCATTCCTCCGATTGACACTATAGAAGATCGTGAGGAATAGAGAATGAAAATCACCGCCGTCGATCCCTTTTATCTGCGGATGCCAGACATCACAACTGCGGCAGATGGAACACAAGACACACTTTTAGTCCGTATTCAAACGAATACAGGACTTGAAGGTTGGGGTGAATGTGATGCGTCGCCATTAGTCAGTCTGGCGGTGTATTGTTGCCCGATGTCTCACGGAAATATCATCAATATTCGCAGTTCACTCATTGGCGAAACGCTTGAGGGCCCCGATGATATACTCCGACTGAGTGAAAAGACACTCCGAAACGGATTGGATATTCAACAGATACAGCACGCTTACAGTGGTGCTGAAATCGCGTTGTGGGACGTTGTTGGACAACAGTTAAATACACCTATCTACCGTCTCCTCGCCGAGATGTCAAGAACATCCAGCACAACATACCCTAAGCTACCGTATGCCTCTGTCCTTTTTGGCGACACCCCCGAAGCGACCTATCGCATAGCGGCGCGGCTACGCGAACAGGGATACCGTGCTGCGAAGTTCGGTTGGGGACCGATGGGAAAATTCGGCGAGGCAAACGACATCGCACTCGTGCGTGCAGCACGTGAAGGAATGGGAACAGAAGCCCAGATTATGATTGATGCTGGCGTTGTCTGGGGAAGCGATCACGAAACGGCTTACCAGCGTGCTGAGGCATTCTCACAATTTTCCCCAACGTGGCTGGAGGAACCGCTTGCGCCCGATGCAGTCGATGCCTATGGTGCGCTAACGCGTCGGAATCCGTCTGTTCGTATCGCAGCAGGTGAAGGATCGAACACCTACCGGATGGCAGAAGATATTATCGTTCACGGTGGGATCGAGTTCGTGCAGATTGACGCGGGACGTATCGGCGGGATTCTGCCTTCCTTCCAGGTCCGTCAGCTCGCGGAAGCGCACGGTATCCAGTACGTCAATCACACGTTTAAGAGCCACCTGAACCTTGCAGCAGCACTTCACGTCTTTGCGACGAACCCCGATTTTAACTTAGTAGAATATCCAGCGGCGGGATCGGAATTGTCACAGCGGTTGATAGCGGAACCGTTCGAGGTTGAATCGGATGGAAGGGTTCGGATAAAAGAACTACCTGGACTCGGTGTCCATGTAGATACGGAAGCCATCCGCCCGTATTTAGCACCGGTTAGAATTGAGGTAGGAACGGATGCAGTCTTTGAACAGGGACGTTTATAGACAGGTTTAAAATTAATAGTTTTTACTATGGTAGATTTTAGAATTACTTAGACACCTTTAACCAGGACTCAACCCCCCTAACCCCCCTTATCAGGGGGGAATCGTGTCTATCTATTTTTAGGATCCACCATAAAAACGGGTGTGTTTGTAGTAGTGCGATTCATCGCACGTTCTGAACGTGTGTTGACGGGCAATGAATTGCCCTACTACGAACCAACAGACTGAAAGTCAAGATTACTTCAGGATTAACATCTTTCGTGTAGCCGTGAAATCGCCTGCTGTTAGCGTATAGAAATATACACCACTTGCCACCGACTCGCCCAACGTATTCCTACCATCCCAATATGCCGCACGGCTACGAGATTCATAGATACCGACAGGTTGATGCCCTAATGAAAGCGTCCGAACCAGCTGACCATTCGCAGCATAGATAGAAATGCTGACATCCGCAGGCACTGCAAGCTGATACGGGATCCATGTTTCCGGGTTAAATGGATTCGGATAGTTGGCAAACAACGCAGTTCTTTGGGGAGCGAATGTTCTCAACAGTTGTTCCAGTACCCTAATCCCTCGCTGATATGCGAAGCGATCGGGTATGGAAGTTTCAAGCGACTGTGAGGCTTCTCGCTTGGCGAGCTGCAGCCATTGCTCGACCTGTGCCGCTGACAAGACGTGCACGGAAGGTGCACCGGCGACATTCCCGAAAACATTTGCCACCAAAACGAGATCCTGGAAGTTGACGAAACCGTCACCATTTAGGTCAGTCCTTTTCTCGCCAGCCGCTCCGAATTCCGCTGCAATCAACACGAGATCTTGAATATTGACGAAACCGTCCCCGTTTACATCAGCAAGGGCTTCCGCTGCTCCTGTCAGCATGGGGAATTTCCACAAGAGAACCGTTCCATCGACACTCCCACTTGCGATTGTGCTACCATCAGGACTCACTGCGACACTTGTGATCGAATATGTATGACCGTCAAATGTTTCGAGCTGTTTTCCTGTAGCAATGTCCCACAAACGGATCGTCGCGTCATAACTGCCACTGACCAGTATGGCACCATCTGGGCTGAACACAATGCTGGTAGCATTTGCGGGATTCTCTGCCGGGGCATCCCCTTCCGACGCGTCCGGGTCTTCAACGATCGTCTCAGGATCAATAGGCTTGACAAAGGTTTGCTGACGTTCAGCCGTGGCAACATCCCAGAGAGAAACCGTGTCGCCACCGCCACTGGCGAGCGTCTTGCCATCCGGACTAAACGCGACTGTCCAAACATCATCTTCGTGTTCGGTGATGGTGTGGAGGACTTCATGCGTCTCGACATCCCAGAGACGAATGGTATTGTCTCGACTGCCACTGGCGAGCATGGTTCCATCCGGACTGAACGCCAAGGTTTCCACGCCTGCCTCGTGTTTCCATAGGGTTCTTATGTGCGCGCCTGTGGTTGCATCCCATAATCGGATGCTATCGTCCTCACTGCCGCTGGCGAGTATACTGCCATCCGGACTGAATGCGAGGCTTATGAGGTAAGAATAATGCCCCCTGAGCGTCTTGATATGTTCACCTGTGGTTGCATCCCACAAACGGACGGTATCGTCTTGGCTGCCGCTGGCGAGGGTGAGGCCGTCGGGGCTGAACACAACAACATCAACATCCCCGCCGTGTCCAATCAGTGTATGACGCAGTTTACCTGTGGTTGCATCCCATAAGCGAATGGTTTTGTCCCAACTCCGAGTCGCAAGGGTGGTGCCATCGGCACTGAAGGTAACACTCGCGACAGCATCCGTGTGTCCAGTAATCGTTTTTAGATGTGCCCCTGTAGCGGGATCCCATGAGCGGATTGAAGCATCCCATGCGCCACTGGTGAGCATACTCCCATCCGGGGTAAAAGTGACTGCGTAGACATCAGCGGTATGATCGGTCAAGGTTATGAGGTGTGTCCCTGCGTCTGCATCCCACAAACGGACGGTATCATCTTCACTCGCACTCGCCAGCAGACTCCCGTCAGGACTATAGATAAGGTCATAGATATGCGATGTATGTCCAACCAAGGTCTGTTTAACCGTCCACGTGGCAGTGTCCCAGAGGTGGATAATTGCGTTCAAATCGCCACTGGCGAGGGTCTTTCCATCTGGGCTGAGCGCGACGCTGGCAACGTTATCGCGGTGCGCTTCAAGCGTTTGTATTAAATCCCCCGTGGCGACATCCCAAAGACGAATCGTATCGTCGCGACTTCCACTGATGAGCGTCTCACCGTCAGAGCTAAAGACAAGACCGTTAACGCCTTCTGTATGACCTTCAAGTGTGTTCAAGAGTTCGCCTGTTTGAGGATTCCAGAGTCCGATGGTATCGTCTCTGCTGCCACTGGCAAGTATCGTTCCATCGGGACTGAAAACGAGGGTACGGACACTCCGCCTATGTTCTTCAAGGGTATGTAGGACTTCACCTGTTTCAGGATCCCATAAGCGGACAGCACCGTCCCAACTTCCACCGGCGATCATACTGCCATCAGGAGAATACATGAGTGACGAAATACTATATCCATCCGCAGTAAAAAGCGCGATTGCTTCATCGGTTGCGGTATCATAGATCCAAACGCCGAGGGAACCGCCAGCAGCGAACCGTGTGCCGTCCGGCGAATACCGAATTTCATAGAGCCATCCTTTGCCGAGGCGCGCCGTGGCACCTTCGGGTAGATGCCATTGCGGCGAATCTTGGGCAAAACCGTTATATGAGAAACATAGCATCGCCATACCGAGGATAATCCATACGAAAAAAAACCTAAATTTCATAAATATTCGGACAGGAGCCCCATGCTTTAGCTTGGGGAGGAATGTCCGCCTCTTTTTTTGTTTTTTCTTGACATAGATAGTCAGAAATGTTATACTTTTAAATACCAGTTGGCAGACAGTTCAAGCGTAACTGCAAGGTTATGTGTCTGCCAACCCACTTGAACGGGGTTAAAGACTGGTAGCTGGTAACACTGTGCGAACCTATAAATATCAGATACGTGAACATCTGCAGAATCTGCGTTTGGGCAATCTGCTGGATGACCTTGCGGATGTCCACAACCACTTCCTTGCTTTGGAAAAGCGGTATTACCGCATCTATGGGAAATATGCCGGTCGGTATCGTCTGCAACCGCACCTGACGAAGTTGCTCCAACGCACCCATCAGCAGTGGGCGTGGATACCGCGTGATACGCTTGACGCTGTTATTATTCGCTTGCACCTCGCTTGGGAAAAGTTTTTTGATTTTCTCAAAAAGGGGAAGCGAGGCAGACGCGTCGGTCCTCCGAAGTTCAAAAAACGTAGCAAATACCGCTCTGCGAAGTTTCAAACAGGATATGCGATTTTTGAAGAACGCGAAGACGATGAACCTCCGAAAGTTCCCAAAGGCACTGTCCGTATTTCCTTCAAGGAATGGAGTGAAGCCAAACAGAAGTTTGTGTTTGTCCGCAGGAATATCCTGTATCACCATCATCGCGATTGGAACGGGATTGTCAGTTATGTCCAAATCCTTCGCGACAGTGTTGGCACGTTTTGGCTGTATGTTGTCGCCGATGATATTTCCAAAGAAGTCAAACCTGCGACAGGTGAAAGCGTCGGGGCAGACTTCGGTATGGAGACGTATTTGACGCTCTCGACTGGTGAGAAAAAACAACATCCACAACCGCTGAAACAGTCCTTGAACCCCCTCCGCAAGCTCAATAAAGCGGTGAGTCGAAAGAAAAAAGGTTCTGGCAACTATTGGCGTGCCGTCCGTGAGTTGGCACGGCTTTATCGCAAAATTGCCGACCAACGCAAAGATTTTCAGTGGAAACTTGCCACGGATCTCTGCGCGCGGTTCGACTTTATCGCTACTGAGACGCTGAACCTTGAGGGAATGAAACGTCTCTGGGGACGCAAAGTCTCTGATCTTGCGTTTTACCAATTCGTTGAGATATTAGCGTTCAAATGCTTCAAACATGGTCGTAAGTTCTCTCAAGTCGGTCAGTGGACTGCCACAACAAAACCCTGTAGTGAGTGTGGGCATCACAACGAAAACCTAACACTCTCTGATAGGCAGTGGACATGCCCCGACTGTGGGTCACACCACGACCGAGACATTAACGCTGCGCGAAACATCTTGAGGGCTGCCTTGGGTCCCTCTGTGGAGACTGCGTAAGACCTTCTACGGAAGGCAATAGTCTACGAAGCACAAGCCCCTGCCTTTAGGTAGTGGGTGCCTTGACAAATACTCCTTTTGTTATTTGGGTATTAATTTCAGACAAATAGAATTTTTTATAGGTTGCTTAAATGCTATCACAAATCCTGGAGTTCGTCAAGTTTTTAAGGCGAGAAACAGCAATCATGGCAAAGGTTCAGAGTATTCATCATATACACAGTATCGCATGAAACTGTGTAAGGCATAACACCCCTGACACAAATCAAAAGTTCATCCTACAAAAGCATAGCATGCGTAAGTCCTGTTTTTAATTCCTGTTTGCAAAAAGAAAAGATAGTAAAAATAAGGTTAATTTGGTATAAATGGATAGTCCACATTCATTTTGGAAAAGGTTCAGAAAGGCTGAGGATGTAAATTTACGATAGAAACGGATTTGGAACTTCTCATTCAAATCTCAAATTCCACAGGCATCAAATACCCTAATGCTGAATGCGGGTGTTTCTGATGATACACCTGTGATAAATGCCCGACGCGTGCGCTGGCAACGGAACAGCGGCGTGTAGAACGCACGATGTAACCCTCCCTTCTTAGTTCACCTTAATTTTCCCCCATGTCGTTGTTAAGGAATGCGCTGCAGGTGAAATCTCTAAGACGTTTGGATTCGACCAATCTGCGCCGAAATTATTTTCTTCACGCGTAAGTTGCGTTGGGTTGCCACCGTTGAAATCGGTTTTGTAAACTTGAAAAAAATCTGCTATAGCATTACTGTAGATGAGTTGATTTCCTTGTGGGGACCATGTCGGATCAAGAGCGTTACCATCGGCGACTTGTTGTAGTGCCGTGCCGTCCGGATTTGCGATGTAGAGTGTGCTGTTCCGAAACGAAATACCTCCTCGCTCATTGAATCTCGCTCCACCAAGTTTACCGAAGGCGATCTTGTCAACTTGTGGAGACCAGCGTGGTGAAATCGGCCAACGCAGCTTCTCTGGACGGAGTACTTTTTGGGTGCGCGTCTGCACATCGAAAAGTCCCAATGAGCAGTGTTTGAGCCCAACTACTACAAAGATGAGTTGAGTCCCATCGGGGGACCAACTCGGCTCGAATCCTTTCGTTAATTTCTCAATGGAAGTCCCGTTTGGTGCAGCAATATAAAGCGTGTGTTCCGCTCTAGGTGCGAATCGGGCACCGAATGCGCGGATTGCCTTTTGTTTGTCTGCTTGTGCGTAGGCAATGTGTTTGCCATTGGGGGACCAAGCTGGCTCTCTTCTATATTCATTGTCTTTAAACACCTTCTGGACATTCTCGCCATCTGGGTTCATAAGATACAAATCGAAGACACCATTTGTTCGATCAGAAGTGAAAACTATCTGCTTTCCATTTGGTGACCAAGCGGGGTCATAGTCTTCTGCGGGATGTTGTGTTAGGTTCACCTGTTGGCTTCCATCGGGATTCATGATATAGATTTCGGCATTGCCATCGCGTTTCGAGACGAAGACGATTTTCTCGGTCTCTGGGGCTTGGGCATATACACTGGGACCGTGACTAAACAGGAATACTGCACCGACGGTGTAGCTCAGGATGAGAAGCAGGCGAACGATGTGGATACCTGAATGTGCGAGTGTCGCTATGCATTTCATAAGTGAATTCTCCTTTTCGCTGGTAGATTCTCCTTTTGATATATAGTGACGCGGGTAACGGATAAAATGGTTGCCTAATTGTTTAAAAAATCAGAGAAAAATTGAATACACACCTCATAGAAGAGACACAACACCATCAACCTTGCCTAAACACAGCTCGATAAAAAATCTAATTAGCACAAGGTGTGACGTTAAAAAACTTTTATCTGCTTATTTTCCTTTAAAGACACAATTTCTGAGAGGACACGTGCATAACCACAGAAAAATTTGAATCTTTTTACTTTTTTCGGCAGTTACAAGCAATTTTTGGATGAAAAGTCACATTTTTTTCAAATTATGCACCTTTTTAGATTAAAATTGTGTCCTTAAATATTGCAGAAGTTTTAATTCAGCGGTCTGTTGTAGGAGGGATGTATTGTGAAATTCACAGCAATGGGTGCTCTTTTAAGCCTGATCCTCGTGTGTTCAAGCATTGATCGCATCTGGGCACAAGCACCCGAAACCCCAAAAATCGTGTTTAGCTCCACTCGGGAGGGCAATCGGGACATCTACTTGATGAATCCCGATGGGACGCAGCAGGTAAAAATAACCAACCACCGCGCTATCGATACTTTGGGTGTCTGGTCCCCAACAGGCGAACAGATTCTTTTTACATCAGACCGGAACAAGCAAAAGTTACATTGGGATATCTATCTAATGGATGCCGATGGTCGCAATGTGCAAGCCGTATTTGCGAAGTCAGCCGATAGAGCTCAACCCATGTGGTCACCTGACGGGAAACAGTTTGCTTATAGACGGAGAGAACCCAGCGGGAGTTTTATTTATATCGCTACGATTGATGGTAAACACGAGGAAAAAGTGGCAATTGGAAGTTGCCCGACTTGGTCCCCGGATGGCACGGAGATTGCCTTTGTCAGTGGTCAGCCCAATCGGAGCCACATCAGTCTACTTAACTTGGGCACGCGAAAACAAAAAGTAATCTTTCCACCGAAGGCACGCCCTTCGTGGATATCAGGACGTGTGGTTTGGTCGCCAAAGGGTGATAAACTCGCTTTTTCGTGGCTCCATCGGGTGCCGCTGGGGGATTTTGCTGACACACAAACCATCTACATCATCAATCGCGATGGCACCGGTCTTGTGCAGCTTGTTGAGGAAGCGGGGCCGCAGGCAGCCGACCCAGTTTGGTCGCCACACGGGAATGCCGTGCTTTATATTCACGAAGACCGCCAAGTTTTTAAAATTGGAGTAGACGATAAGCAGGTAGAACAACTGACACATATTGGCATAAATTTTCTCGGAGATTGGTTTGATCCGGCGTTTGCGTTGCCGGTTTCACCACAACCGCAGCTGCTAACGACAACATGGGCAGAAGTGAAACAGGAATAGGTTTCAGGCATAACCAATGTGGAACATTTTGATACAAAAGTGTATGTCTACCCAATTGAATCAGTCTACAAGTTCTTCCAGAAGCGTATGGTAGTTTTACTGCCACACGCTTCTACAACCTCTACATGATTAGGACTTTTGAATAATTGGAAGAGGAATACGCATGAAACGTACACCCATTCTTTCTATTCTCAGTCTGATGCTGTTGTGCGCGAATATTTGTTCGGTTTTCGCAAAAGCACCGACGACCTCCAAAATCCTGTTTACCTCCACACGGGACGGTAATCGCGAAGTCTACAGTATGAATCCAGATGGTAGCGAACAAGTTAATTTAACACGGCATCCCGCAGATGATCTGCAAGCCGTCTGGTCCCCAACGGGCGAACAAATTCTTTTCATCTCCGATCGCGGGGGCGTTCGAGACCTATATCTGATGGATCCAGATGGAAGCAATGTCCGACGCGTCTTCAAGAAAGAAACTGATAGAAGGGATCCGGCATGGTCGCCGGATAGCAAGCAGATCGCTTATGTATCTATAGACTGGAACAGAATTAAGTCCCCTATCTACATTGCCACCATAGGTGAACAGGAAACCGAAAGCATTGTTGAGGGCTTTTTTCCCGCGTGGTCGCCGGATGGAACGGAAATTGCTTATATCGCTTTTCTCCCAGCGAGTCATAGCCGTCGAGTTACACTTATTGACGTTCACACAAAAAGGAAAAGACGCCTTCTACCGAAAAAAGCAATGGATTGGCAAAATAATCCATCTTGGTCGGAAACAGGGGATAAACTCGTCTTTTCTTGGAATAAGAATCCATTACCCCCCGATCACAAACCCGGCGATGACTGGCCGCCCGGATGGACTGATAAGGAAACAATTTATATTGTCAACCGCGATGGCACCGGTCTCCAACAACTTGTTAATGAGGCTGGTCCTGAAGCAACAGATCCTATTTTATCGCCAAATGGAGATGAAGTTCTCTATACACAGGAAATTAAGGGTCGGTTACAAATCTTCAAAGTTGATGTAAACAGCGGGATTCGGACGCAGCTGACGCATCTTGGGGGTATCTTTCAAGCGAATGCTGGCGGAGATTGGTTCGATCCGGCGTATGCTTTGCCGGTTGCCCCACAACCGCAGCTGCTCACAACAATATGGGGAGAACTAAAACGGGAATAGGATCTATCGAAAACAGAGTCTTTCTCTAACCTGCGGATAAATCATTGTGAACGTAATATCAACAAGCTTCAAGTCCGATAGAAAAAAGGTAATTGATGAATGAACTATCCTGAATTTGAAACCGCGTTTGAGGCACAATTTCAAAAACATACAAACGCATATCCACACGCCGTGGAATACCATCAAGCCCGTTTTCATCAGACCATCCAGTATCTATTTTCCTCTATTTTGGAACAGACGGAAACCTTGATTCAACAACCGGAAACGAGTTGGGCGCACACTGATACCCTTACGTCCACTTTCAAAGGGACATCTTATGAGACATAAGCACCTCTATATCTATTGTATATTAAGTGTTGTATTATTATGCCCCAGCTTTTACCCTGTGCTGGCAAAAGTGCCAACTACGGCGAAAATTGTGTTTGCATCGGGTAGGGACGGCAACCGAGAAATCTACTTGATGAATCCCGATGGAACACAACAAGTAAATATAAGTCGTGATAAGGCGGATGATGTCTCACCGATATGGTCTCCTACAGGCGAACAGATTCTTTTTGCATCAGATCGAGACCGATTTCTCGGGAGTTGGGATCTGTATCTGATGGATCCAGATGGTAAAAACGTCCGAAGCGTGTTTGAAAAATCAGCAGATAGAAGACATCCAGTGTGGTCATCTGATGGAAAACACATTGCTTATACCAAGATTGAACGGGGTGAATGGTTTGTGTATATCGCAACAATAGATGGAAGAGAAGAGGAAGAATTGGCTATTAGCAGTTTGTCCGACTGGTCACCTGATGGCTCAGAGATGGTCTTTCTCAGTGGAGCATTTGACGAACCCCGGCGTATTAGTTTGCTCAAGGTCCGATCAAGAAAACAAACATTCCTCCCTTTCCCTAAAGTTCCGATGTGGGTTCGCAGTCCTGTGTGGTCTCCAAATGGTGAGAAGATCGCGTTTGCCTGGATGCCCGAAGGGTTTGAGGTGGAAACCATCTATATTATGAACCGTGATGGAACAGAAGTTCAACAAATTGTTCCTCCACAAGGCTCGTCAGCCGGTGCACCCGCTTGGTCTCCAGCGGGAAATGCGCTTCTCTACGTTCAAGCTGCTGATGGTGATGCTTTGCAAATATTCAAAAGAGATTTAGAGAGTAATGAAACGATACAACTGACCCATATTGGAGCAGGACATCACCTGGGAAGTTGGTTTGACCCGGCGTATGCGTTGCCGGTTTCACCACAACCCCAGCTGCTCACGACACTATGGGGAGAACTAAAACGGGAATAGGTTGTCAGGCATAGCCGACGTGGAACATTTTGATACAAAAGTGGATATTTACCGAATTGAATCAGACCCTGAAGGGTAGTATAGGTATAAACTATCAAAACCGAATCCATACTTCTCCGCGGCTCATTCCCGTTAAGGAGGTATTTCTCATGAAATATAAGGTCCGGTTTCTCTTTTATTTTCTCGGTGTATCCGTATTGTGTTTGAAAGTGTCTGCTGTTTTCGCAAAGGCGCCAGATACGGCAAAAATTGTGTTTGCCAAAGCCAATGTAGGAGAGAATCGGGACATCTATCTGATGAATCCAGACGGTAGCGAGCAGGTGAATCTCACCAAGCATCGCGCAGACGATATTTCTCCAGTTTGGTCGCCAACAGGTGAACACATTCTTTTCGCTTCCGATCGCGAGCACAAGGCACCGGGGACTTGGGATTTGTATCTCATGGAACCAGATGGCTCTAATGTCCGAAAAGTTTTCGACAAATCTGCGCTAAGAAGTGGCCCGGTGTGGTCTCCTGATGGCAAACGAATTGCCTACAGTTATGGAGAAATTGGAAACGATTTGCTCTATATTGGCACAATCGATGGTAAAAAAGAAGAGCGTGTGGCAATCGGGTACACGCCGGCATGGTCTCCAGATGGCACAGAAATCATCTTTCGCAGCGGTGCTTTGGACAAACCGAGACGTTTCAGTTTGCTCAAAGTCAAAACGAACAGACAAACTTTCTTCCCTTTCCCTAAAGAACCACAGTGGGTTCGGCATCCTGCTTGGTCCCCGCTTGGCGATAAACTCGCCTTTTCTTGGAACAATCGCGTTGAGGTTCGGCTAGAAGACTTCAAATTGGTAACGATCTATATTGTGAATCGTGATGGCACCGGTCTTCAGCAGGTGATTGAAGAAGGGAGAAGAGCTGTCAACCCGGCATGGTCTCCGAATGGGAGCGAACTCCTTTACAATGCCAATGATGCCAACGATGACCTACACATCTACAAAATTAGTTTGGACACAGGGGTATCAGTCCAACTGACCGATGGAACGTCTTGGAATTATGTAGGAGATTGGTTTGATCCAGCGTTTGCGTTGCCCGTGTCACCACAACCGCAGTTACTTACCACAATATGGGGAGAACTGAAACAGGAATAGGTTGTCAGGCATAACCGACGTGGAACATTTTGACACAAAACCGGATGCCGACCGCACTGTCCGCAGGAAGGTGTGTTCACAAAGAAAAGGATCACTAACATTGACTATGAAGTTTCCTAACAGCAAGGAAACTTCATCCAAGACATAGCGGCACCGTGCCGCTATGTCCATCTACGTAGACGCTAAGAGGAGTAAAAATGAAGCCCAAGTTTTTATATACTCTACTAACAGTATGGATACTCAATCTGACTTCGTCGTTTTTAAGCACACCCAGTGCTGATGTTGGACATATCGCTTTCTCGTCCTATAGAGGGGATAGCTACGATATCTATAGCATAGATACGGATGGACAAAATCTCCAAAACCTGACAAACACTCCTGATATAAGTGAGTTGAGTCCCGCATGGTCACCTGACGGTCGTTACCTGGCTTATCACGCCTACCATAAAAGAAATGCAGATATCTACGTGCTGGATTTGGAAACACAGACCCGTAGACAGTTGACGGACCACCTTAGCGAAGACAGATCTCCTATGTGGTCCCCTGATGGAAAATGGATTACTTTTATTTCCAACCGGGGTGTGAGTTATGAGATTTATAGAATCAGTGCTGAAGGAGGCAACGCTCGCCGCCTGACCCGCTTACGCAACAGAAACAGTTTCGGTCCGGCATGGTCGCCCAACGGTCAATCGATTGCTTTCTATTCTGCTGATGGTAGAGAGGCTCATATTTATGTGATGTCTGCCGATGGAAAACAGATACGTAGACTTGCGCGTGCTGTTCAATCGGGTCCAACATGGTCTCCGGATGGAGATGAGATTGCTTTTCCTGCCTCAAGCGGTGTGTGGACCTCTCATATTTATATCATAAATGCAGCAGGAAACGATGTTCGTCAACTGACGCGTGGTGTGAATTGGGACGGGGACCCGACTTGGTCTCCAGATGGACAATGGATTGCCTACGCTTCACGTCCACCTGAAAAGAAAAGTAACACAGATATCTATGTAATAAACGCGATGGGTGGTGAGCCTCGTCAATTGACGACACATCCGTCAAGTGATAACGATCCAGTGTGGATACGAGAGACCTCGTTCTCAGTCTCACCGAGTGCGGAGAAGATAACAACACTATGGGGTAAACTTAAGAGTCCTAACAGTTCAAATATATTGCGATAATAAAGGGAATTTTTAATCCCCTATCACGAAACCGATTTTTGAGAGGATATCTCTAATGAACCTCATATCTCGCATTTGGATACTTATCCTGATACTGGTGTGTTCAAACATTTTGAACATCTGTTCAAAAGCCCCAGGGACTGCTAAGATAAGAAACTATTTAGCCTTTAACAGGAAACAGATCTCATGAGATTCAGATTAATCTTTTGGTTGCTTAGTTTGACACTGATGTTTTCAAATATCTCTAACATCCGGGCAAAAGCCCCTGCAACAGCCAAAATTGTATTCGCGTCATTTCGTGATGGGAATGGTGAAATCTACATCATGAATCCGGACGGAAGTGAACAGGTGAATTTAACCCGGGACCCAGTGGAAGATTTATTCGCTGTCTGGTCTCCGGACGGCAAGGAAATACTTTTCGCTTCAGATCGTAATGGGACTCGAGATCTATATCTGATGGCTGCGGATGGCTCCAATATCCGTAAAGTGTTTAAGCAAACAGCGTATAGACGAACCCCTACGTGGTCTCCGGACGGCAGGCAGATTGCTTATGAACGCGGCATAGATGCTATCTACATCGCAACCCTCGGTAAACAAGCTGAAGAATATCTTGTAGACGGTTTTGATCCAGCATGGTCTCCTGATGGCACTGAGATCGTTTTTGCGTCAGGTGCATTCGGTTCGCATCGGCTAACCCTCATCAACGTTTGGACAGGACGGCAAAAGAAGATTCTCCCGGAAGCTGCGAGAGCGTGGCAGCAGTGGCCAGCTTGGTCCCCCACAGGAAAAAAAATTGCCTTTTCTTGGTTGAATCAGATTCTGCCGCACGGTAAACTTTTCGACTTAGTTGACAAAGAAACTATCTATATTGTGAATCGAGATGGCACCGGACTTGAACGGGTTGTACCCGAAGCGGGTCCCAAAGCCACTTATCCGGCCTGGTCTCCTTCTGGTGATGAACTTATTTACACACAGGAAATTAACAACCAAGACCAACTCTTCAAGATTGATTTGGTGAACCGCGCTTCCGAGCAATTAACGCATATCGCAAGAGGATTCCTTCGATCAAATGAAAAAGGAGATTGGTTTGATCCCGCGACCTTGTCTGTCTCGCCACAACCCCAGTTGCTAAGCACAATATGGGGAGAACTGAAACGGGAATAGGTTATCAGGTATAACCGACTTGGAACGTTTTAATACAAAAGTATATGTCTACCCAATTGAATCAGTTTACAAGTTTTTCCAGCGAGAAGCGGTCTTTTGTAAACAGCTACTTCTCGCTGGAGATGGATATCCCATCTACGGTTGGGACGCGAATCCGGCCGATGTGAGGTTTCCGGTAGAAAGAGAGGGAATGCCTCCGAATGAAAAAGGATCTACAAGGTTTTAGTTTATTGCTGGTGTGTGCATACAGCCTAACGCTGGTTTGTATAGTGTGGGGGAAAGTCCCGACGACTGCTAAAATAGTGTTTAGCTCTTCCCGTGATGACAACTTGGACATCTATATCATGAATCCCGATGGCACGGAACAGATGAACTTGACGCGCAACCGCGCACTTGACTTTAATGCCGTCTGGTCCCCCACAGGTGAACACATCCTCTTCGTTTCAGATCGAGTTCGGGAGCGCGACTTATATTTAATGGAACCGGATGGGTCTAACGTCAGACGGGTCTTCAGGAAGGTAGCACACAGAGAGCATCCAACATGGTCTCCGGATGGAAAACAGATTGCTTACCAACGCGTTGAAGCTGGTGAAAGTTGGATCTACACTGCTAAAATAGATGGGACGCATGAAGAAAAAATAGTGTTTGGTCATGAACCCGCGTGGTCCCCGGATGGAACAGAGATCGCGTTTGTTACTGGCAAGGCGGGACACACCCGAATTTGGCTGTTCGATGTCCAAACGTGGAAACAGAGGCTCCTGTTTCCTGAGAATGCTATACCGTGGATGTGGACGCCTGCGTGGTCACCTTCCGGGAAGCAACTTGCCTTTGCTTGGCTAAATCACTTTCCATTTGTAGGTTTTTTTCATAGACAAACCATCTATATTGTAAACCGTGATGGGACAGGGGTTAAGAAGATTGTTGATGAAGCTGGCAATAGAGCGAATACGCCAGTTTGGTCTCCAAATGGGGATATGCTTCTTTATGACCAGCGTCCTGGAAACAATCGTGCACAAATCTTTAAAATTGCTTTAGGTGGAGGGGCTCCAATGCAGTTGACGCATATTGGTCGGAATGCCGCTGAAGATTGGTTTGATCCAGCGTATGCGTTGCCGGTTTCACCACAACCCCAGCTGCTTACCACAATATGGGGAAAAGTGAAACAGGAATAGGTTTCAGGCATAACCAATGTGGAACATTTTGATACAAAAGCGGATATTTACCAAATTGAATCAGACTCTGAAGGGTAGTATAGGTATAAACTATCAAAACCGAGTCCATACTTCTCCGCTGTTTACTCCCGTTAAGGAGATATTCTCATGAAATATAAAGTCCGGTTTCTCTTTTATTTTCTCGGTGTATTCCTGTTGTGTTTGAAAGTGTCTGCTGTTTTCGCAAAGGCACCGGATACACCGAAAATCGTCTTTGCCAAAACAAGCGGTGTAGAGAAGACAAGGGATATTTACCTTATGAATCCAGACGGTAGCGAGAAGGTGAATCTAACGAATCATCGCGCAGACGATATCTTTCCTGTTTGGTCGCCAACGGGTGAACACATTCTTTTCGCTTCCAATCGCGAGCACAAGGCATGGGGGACTTGGGATTTGTATCTCATGGAACCAGATGGCTCTAATGTCCGAAAGGTGTTTGACAAATGGAAGATACGAAGGCATCCCACATGGTCGCCCGATGGCAAACGCATCGCCTATAGTTATGGAGAAATTGGAAACACTTTGCTCTATATTGGCACAATCGATGGAAAAGCGGAAGAGCGTGTGGCGATTGGTTACTCACCGGCATGGTCGCCCGATGGCACAGAAATCATCTTTCGCAGCGGTGCTTTGGACAAACCGAGACGTTTCAGTTTGCTCAAAGTCAAAACGAACAGACAAACATTCTTCCCTTTCCCCAAGGAACCCAAGTGGGTTCGGTATCCCGCTTGGTCTCCGCTTGGCGATAAACTCGCCTTTACTTGGAACAATCGCGCTGAACTTCGGCGTGAGGATTTCGTTTTAGAGACGATCTATATTGTGAATCGTGATGGCACCGGTCTTCAGCAGATTATTGAAGAAGGTCAACATGCCATCAGCCCGGTATGGTCTCCGAATGGGAACGAACTCCTTTACGATGCCATTGATGCCAACAGAGACCCACAAATCTACAAAATTAGTTTGGACACAGGAGTATCAGTCCAACTGACCGATGGAGAGTCTTGGAGTTATTTAGGAGATTGGTTTGATCCGGCGTATGCGTTGCCGGTTTCGCCGCAACCGCAGTTACTTACCACAATATGGGGAGAACTGAAACGGGAATAGGTTGTCAGGCATCGTCGATTTGGAACACTTGGTACAAAAGTCAATGTTTTGAAGTGCCAACGTTAATTCAGACCCAAAATTAGTAAAGTTAAGACAAGGTTCGTTTCTCAAATTTCACAAGCATCAAATACCCTAATGCTGAATGCGGGTGTTTCTGGTGATACACCTGTGCGATAAATGCCCGATGCGTGCGCTGGCATCGGTTATATTTTCATAGTCGTTCAAGTCAACTTCTTCCTCCTTGGGAGTTCGGATGCGTCTTTCAGCATCCCCGTTCTCCCAAGGCCGCCCTCTCCGGGCTAAGGAAATCAACGCTATGCTGCCTGAGAGTCAAGAGATAAGCACTTGAAAGATATTGCTCCCCTTGATCGCTGTGATGAATCTCTACCACGCTTTGGTGGAATGCCTGTTCCAACGGTTTCAAAGTTAGAGAGTGGTTCAAATGTTGGCTCAGTTGCCACCCTCGGACGACTCGCCTAAACACATCCATGAGAACGGAAACATACACGAAGCGTCCTTTGAGTCGGACATAGGTAACATCCGCCCTCCACAACGGTGTATCCCATACGTAGCAGTAACCTTGTGATATGCCTGTCCCCTTATGTCGGATACCGCAGAAATAACCGCTCTATTTCCTCTCGGAGGATGTCTTTAGACGGACCGCTTTTGGGTTAATAATAGAGATTGCTCTGGGTGAAACCGATTGCGAACTTTCACCGCGGAGTGCCTCAAGAACGACCTCCGCTTTAAACTCAGAGGTGAATCTTCTGCGTTTGGCCATTGGATTCTCCTTTCAATGAGATTGTTATTGTAGCACAATCTTCCTTTAGGGAGTGGTCTAAAAAACCGTAGGCAGTACAGTGAATCAATTTCCATGCAGTACAGTTACATTCATTTTTTTTGCTGTTATGCACGTTTTCCCTTCAAAATTGTGTCTTTAAAATAATAAGCAAATAGGAAAAGTATTTTTGGTTAACCTAACAAAGAATGCACACCTTATAAGCTTAGAAAAGGTTCATTGTAGGTAGTGTGAAAATGTAAAGCACAAATTTTCAAATCTAAGAAAAAAGGAATTTTACATTTGAAAAATAAAAGGAGCGAAATCGTGAGGATCATGGCAGATTCCGAACATGATTTTGATACGCTTGTTACACAAGGCAAACTTCGGGTTATTAGTTTGCAAGAAATAGTTGATAGGATTAAGATGCACGCAGAACAGACAAAATCGCAAGAGCTTAAAACAGCAGTTAATCAGATTGAAGAAAAAGTAGATTCTATTTTAAAGATGTTCTTCGACATCCCCAAATCAGAATCGTTAGAATTTACTCAATTATTCTGCTTTCAACTCCGAAAGATGTTCAGATGGAAAACCGTGCAATGGAAATACGCGACAGAGGATCAAGTCCCTATTCAATCAAAAGAAATGTCTTACCAGGCACAAATACTTGCTAATCTATATGGCTCCAAGGTCAGACTTATCCATATTATAGGTAAGTCAGTAGGAGATGAGTTTAAAGCAGATGAAAAATGCTATAAGATATTAGGTGTTTACAATCCGGCTGTTTTATGAAGAACCCTCTAACAAGCCCGCAGAGTTTGACCACGTGGGGGAAGTGGAACTCATCAGATTCACTCAGAATGGCGAAACAAAGGCTTTTGCTGCCTGTACATGAATACCAGCAGAAAATCCATAATTTTATTTACTGGAGGGTCCGTGACCGTGAAATAGCAAAGGATCTTTGCCAAGTGGTATTCCTGAAAGCACGGCAGGCATTCCCCAGTTTTAGAGGAAAACTGTATTTTACAACTGGTTCTATCAAATTGCTGTTAATTGTTAGATTAATGGATATAGTGTTTGCCCAACAATATATCTGTCTGTTTATTCGGTTGTTTAGACCGATTTTTCCACTAAGTTGTCCAAACTTTTCCTCATGCAAATTGATGAGTCGTGAATTGCGAACCCCTATCCTTTGGTTATTCGCACTCATATATGTTAGTCTGGTGGAGTTTATGTTATGAAAATAAAGGGATGGATAAAACTTTTAGTACTCAATTCGTTTAAAAAAAGCATAAGCAGCCCAAAAGATCTTATATTCACACTTGTACTTGTACTTCTGACGCTTCAGTTGGGAAAGGGTATTTATTCTCAACGTATGAAGTCGCCTTGTTACGATGAGCCACTGCATATCCAAGTTGGTTTGGATTATTGGAAAAAGTATGACCATGGCTATGGTTTCACCAACCCCACCTTACCAGAGCGGATAATAGCATTGCCCCAAATGCTTTTTGCCTCAGATGCTACTACCCCACAGTTATGGCTAGGGAGGATTCCTGTTTTTCTAACCATGTTAATGTTAGGAGTAGTACTATTCGTTTGGGTTCGCGCTAGGACTGGAAATAATGGGGCACTAATTGCGCTGACATTGTACGTTTTTTGCCCAAATATACTGGCACATGGTAGCATTGCTGGTACAGATCTGATGGCAGCAGCGGCTTTTTTTATCAGCTTAATTTGTTATATCGCTTTGATCCGTCAGGTTACTTTGATCCGGCTCGTAGCAACCGGAAGTGCCTTGGGGGTGCTTTTTACCACAAAATTGGTAGCTTTTTTTATTCTTCCAACCATGTTAGCATTGTTGATTTTTCGGAGCACTGACTCTTGGTCCCTTCATCTGTTTGGAAGGTCAGTAACCCGGAGGTGGCATAAGAGCCTTGTTTTAATTGGAATTGTGTTAATCTTAGGTGGCTACGTTGTTGGTGTTGTTTGGGGTGTTTATGGATTTCAGTATCGAGATAGTCGCGGAGACGAAATTTCATTCTCAAACCAGATGGGAACACACTCTATAAGCGTTCCTATGTTACATTGGGCGGCTGCACACAAGGTCTTACCAGAGGCTTACCTCATTGCCATTAATAAGATGTTGACAACGAAAAATACAGGATATCTCAAGGGTGAAATCAGCTATGAAGGCTGGTGGTGGTACTTTCCGTACGCCCTTTTTGTGAAAACTCCGATTCCATCTTTGCTTTGCTCCTTGTTTGCGATAGGGTGCGCTGTCGTACAAGTGCGCCGACTTTCAGACAAATCATCCGTCGATGTTCCTGACAATGTATTGGAATGGATGGGACTGACGCTTTCTGTCCTTTTTTATATAGGAATAGCCATGATTTCTTCCTATAACGTAGGCATCCGTCTCATGCTTTCTATCCATCCGTGTATGATTTCCCTGGTTGGATTAAGCACACCACACTTTGGAAAAAGTAAAATTCTTCGTTACACGCTTTGCATTCTGCTTGTATGGCTTGGGTTTACTTTTACTTATCAGAGTTCAGATCCTCTGTCTTACTTCAATGAGTTCGTTGGTGGTTCAAAAAATGGGTACAAGCACCTCGTTGATTCAAACTTGGATTGGGGACAAGATCTTCCACTTCTTGCGGAGTATCTTGAAGAGCGAGAAAATCAAGAAGTTTGGCTGCAGTACTTTGGTGCAATTTCTCCGTCGTCTTATGGTCTTGAATATCAACCGATCGTTACGCCTTATGCCCAGCCTGAGTCAACCAATGTTCCCTTAGATCCTCTCTCGGAGGGACTTTATGTCGTGAGTCTAACCTATTTGTTTGGTGGATATATCCTTGACAATCCGTTTTCCTATCCAATGGATACCGAGCAGTGGATGACCTTACATCGCAAAGTCAATTTATATAACAAAGAACTTCTGGAACCAGAATCTCAAGACCTTTACGAGACCACCTATGGGATTGCTCCAGCAAAGGAAGAACTCATTATGTTAAGAGGTTTTCAAGGAATAGCCTTGCTTAATCACCTTAAACAAAGAGAACCGAACGATAGGATTGGCTATACTATGTTTGTTTTTGAATTGACTGATGAGGAAATAACCAATGTCATAATACCCACTATCTCAGGGCAGTTAAAATAATAAGTAAGAATTGTCGCGGAACAGCGGCGTGTAGAACGCACGATGTAACCCTCCATTTTTAGTTCACTTTAATTTTTCCCCATGTCGTTGTTAAGGAATGCGCTGAAGGTGAAATCTCTAAGACGTTTGGATTAGACCAAGCTGGGCTTGAATTATTTCCTTCACGTGTAAGTTGCGTTGGGTTGCCACCGTTGAAATCGGTTTTGTAAAGTTGGAAAAATTCTGCTATATCATTGTAGATGAGTTGATGTCCTTGTGGGGACCATGTAGGATTAAAAGGGGCAAGACCATCGGCCACCTGTTGTAGTTCCGTGCCATCAGGATTTGCGATGTAGAGTGTGCTTTTCCGAAACGCAAGATTTCCTCGCTCATTGAATCTCGCTCCACCAAGTTTACCGAAGGCGATCTTGTCCCCTTGTGGAGACCAGCGTGGTGAAGTCGTCCAAGGCAGCTCCTCTGGACGGAGTACTTCTTGGGTGCGCGTCTGCACATCGAAAAGTCCCAATGGGGTGTGTTTGAGCCCAGTTACGACAAAGATGAGTTGACTCCCATCGGGGGACCAACTCGGATCGAATCCTTTCGTTAATTTCTCAATGGAAGTCCCGTTTGGTGCAGCAGTATAAAGCGTGTGTTCCGCTGTAGGTGCGAATCGGGCACCGAATGCCAGGATTGCCTTTCGTTTGTCTGCTTGTGCGTAGGCGATGTGTTTTCCATCGGGGGACCAAGCTGGCTCTCTTCTATATTCATTGTCTTTAAACACCTTCTGGACATTCTTACCATCTGCGTTCATAAGGTACAAATCGAAAACACCCTCTGTTCGATCAGAACTGAAAACTATCTGCTTTCCATTTGGTGACCACGCTGGGTCATAGTCTTCTGCGGGGTGTTGTGTGAGGTTCACCTGTTGGCTTCCATCGGGATTCATGATATAGATTTCGGCATTGCCATCGCGTTTCGAGACGAAGACGATTTTCTCGGTCTCTGGGGCTTGGGCATATACACTGGGACTGTGACTAAACAGGAATAATGCACTGATGGTGTAACTAAGGATGAGAAACAGGCGAACGATTTGGATACCTGAACGTGCGAGTGTCGCTATGCCTTTCATAAGTGAATTCTCCTTTTCGCTTGTCTTGGTTTTTGAGGGTTATGTCTGTTTTTTCAGGGGACCGGTAAACATTATGAGTCATAAACATACCATATCCATACCATATCACAAATTTTAAGTCTATGGCAATCAAGGCGAAACCGTATAAAAAGGGTTAAACCAATCTGGATCCAAATTATCCCCCTCGTACGTAAGTTGCGTTGGGTTACCACCCTTCAGATCAATTTTGTAGAGTTGGAAAGTAATTGAATCTTGTCCAGTTGGATACTGGACTGTGAAAAAAGAGTTATAGATGAGTTGATTTCCTTGTGGGGACCATGTGGGATTATAAGCGGCAAGTTCATCAGTTATCTGTTGTAGTGCCGTGCCATCGGGATTTGCGATGTAGAGTGTGCTTTTCCGAAACGCAAGAAACCCTCGCTCATTGAATCTCGCTCCACTCAGTTTACCAAAGGCGATCTTGTCCACTTGTGGAGACCAGCGCGGTGAAGTCATCCAAGGCAGCTCCTCTGGACGGAGTACTTCTTGGGTGCGCGTCTGCAAATCGAAAAGTCCCAACGGAGCGTGTTCGAGCCCAAGTACTACAAAGATGAGTTGACTCCCATCGGGGGACCAACTCGGCTCGAATCCTTTCGTTAATTTCTCAATGGAAGTCCCGTTTGGTGCAGCAATATAAAGTGTGTGTTCCGCTGTAGGTGCAAATTGAAATCCTTGTGTTATTCTTGAGATTGCCTTTCGTTTGTCTGCTTGTGCGTAGGCAATGTGTTTTCCATCAGGGGACCAAACTGGCTCTCTTCTATATTCATTGTCTTTAAACACCTTCTGGACATTTTTGCCATCTGCGTTCATAAGGTACAAATCGAAAACACCCTCTGTTCGATCAGAACTGAAAACTATCTGCTTTCCATTTGGTGACCACGCTGGGTCATAGTCTTCTGCGGGGTGTTGTGTGAGGTTCACCTGTTGGCTTCCATCGGGATTCATGATATAGATTTCGGCATTGCTATCGCGTTTCGAGATGAAGACGATTTTCTCGGTCTCTGGAGCTTGCGCATATACACTGGTCCTGTGGCTAAACAGGAATAATGCACTGATGGTATAACTAAGGATGAGAAACAGGCGAACGATTTGGATACCTGAATATGCGAGTGTCGCTATGCCTTTCATAAGTGAATTCTCCTTTTCGCTTATCTTGATATTTAAGAGTTTGTCTACTTTCTTTTTCTGGAGTGCGGAAGCATGGTAGAAGATTTTCCTACTGTAACCTACATACCATCTGATTAACAGGGTAAAATGACTTTTTCTCATTTTCGGAGCTTTAAGACTAGAAATCCTGCCTGCGGAATGGCGCGTAGGTTCCTTTGGTAAGCGAGTGCATCTAAAGTGAATGTCAACTCTCCGCGTTGATTTGCTTCGATCCAAAAACTTCCTTTTGTCCAAGTGAATCGCACCACTTCTCCTCTTGCTAAGCGTCTCTCGTCTGAGATTAATAGTAACTGTAGAAGATCGTCATGATTGACGAGTCCGGTTTGGTGGTAGTGAAATAGGGATTGTGTGAGATTCAATGTTGTTCCGGTAATCGAATTCAGTGACACTATTTTCAGATCCTTTCCACCAATGCCTTGATGATGACATTGGGTACAACCCTGCTCTCGGATTTTCTGTGAGTTAGAGGTATTTGAAAGCGCGTCAGGAAGTTCTATTGAGTGGTGAAGTTTGACATCTACTAAATCGAGCGTCTCATCGCGCCATCGGGCACGGACAATACCGAGGGGTCGGACAGAGGGATGTGCCCATAACTCTAATAGTGGTGTCCATTTCCCATTTGGGGAACGGATATGGACAAAATAATGCTGACACTTCAATTTACCAATAGGCGTATGTACAAGTTCGTCGTCTCTATTCTCAAGGTGGATAGGGTATTCCGGAAACATTGTAGAAAAGAAAGGGAGCAGAAACGTACCGTCTATGTCACAAAACGCGTCTATCTCACTTCCTGGATGAAGTGAATGTTCATTTTGGAGTTTCCACACTGCGATGTTCATTTCATTGAATTGTAAGAGTCCATCTGTTCGTAACCAATACTGCTCGTTGTTTTCAAAGGCATGTGCTGCGACAAAGAAAGAAATCTGCTTTTTTTCTGTGTTTGTTTTAAGTTGATAGGTGGCATAATCTCCAGGTTGCCATTTCTCAACTCCCAGTTGTTTTGGGGAGATAAGTAGGTGTCTCACAGATAACGGTACTTTGAGAAAGGCACTTTGAAAGGCTTCTGCTTCTTTCCATCGACTTTGAAAATCGCGAAAAACCTTGTAGGTGATGAACGCAGCGATACAAGCGATGACAAGCGTTAAAATTCCTATTTTCAAACTAATTTTCTCCTTGACAAGTGACGAACCCGCTTGGGTGAATCTGACACATCAAAGTATGCTCAGAGACATGTGAAGCAAGCCGTTGTTGCACAACCACTTGATATTCTCCGGGCGGAGGTGCTGGAAGTTGCAGTTCTATTGCCCTTGACGCGGCGGTAATCAATTTGCTGCCGCGGTATGGTACTTGGCTGGTCATAATAGGCTGTGTGTCTCCGCTTTGTAAGTCTGCAATCCTATACCATGCTACCTGACATTCAAACCGATTTTGCCAAGGTGTGATCAACACGCAGTGTGGGGCATCTACCTTATAATGAAAACAAATATTGACCTGATGTCTTGATTTTTCACTTTCGTAAATTCTCACTGTGGCGAGTTCAGGTAGGGTGTCAAGTGTCTCTATTGATTTGTAATCTACTTGATATAAGAGATCATCCGCCTCGCGAGAAAGAAGATTTAGTCCTTTTGTTTCTAATTGTTGGAGCTGTACTTTCTCCTGTTTGTTCAACTGGTCTGTGTGAGCTAGAACATACTGGACCCCAAATGCCTTTAAACCGAAAAGGGCGGCTTGTGGTGTGGAGCGCAATACCTCAGTTACAAGATCAAAATGGGCCTGGGGCGTGAAACCTGAGTATCCGTTCACTAAAGGAACCCCGTGAAAGCTGCTGAAATACATAGAACGAGCATCCATTTCTAACTCCCGCTCTGATTTCCCAATGACTATAGGGAGTTCAATTAACACAGAATCGCTTGGTAATTTGCTAACCTGCGTGTAAATTCCTGACAGTTCTTCTATACCACGGGGGACTCTAACAAGCCTCAATGGGATAGGCCACAGTTCTAAAAATATTAGGACAATCAGGAACGGGACCAAAATTCGTCTCCACCTCAGACGAGCATGGTAGGAAAGCCAAAACAACCCATATCCCGCCAGAAGTGCTAAAAAGAGGACAACAAACACATAAAAGCGAGAAGGAGACCGAATAGAAGAAAAGCCGGGCAGAAATTGATAGAGGAGATTGTAAGGAGAAAACCATACAAAGAACTGGTAAACGCCTAATTCCATCGAGGGTCTAGGGGCGAGTGCCATTCCTAAAGAAAGTAAAAATGCCAAAAGTGCTACGAAAAGATAAAATTTTCCATATCGATGTATCCGAGGTTGTAGTTGTTCAGTGTTTGGGTCTATTTTGTTGTACTTTGTCCGAAAGATTACTATCACACCCAGACTTGCGAGACATAGTAAAACCGCTCCTAAAAATAGGCTTTGCCCTGGTTCTGTCCCCAGAATATTGCCATAAAGCCAACTGTAGTGAGGAAGTTTCAAGTATTCCTTAAACGCCGCGGAGAGATCTCGGACGATGAATTCAGCTCTGTCAAGTCCCATAGTAGCTTTCGCTGACCACATGCCGTAAATCAAAGGCATTAGAGAGACAAAAAGCAGCGTAAGCGTAATGGCTCCCTTCATCAGCACCCTTTTGCAAAGGAGATCACGTCCACCTAATCGAATGGCAAAGCAAGGAACAAACACAGTAAGAAAAAGTCCATAGTAGGCACAAGTATACCAAGTACCGATAAACCCAATAGAAGAAAGCAGAGCATCTGACCATCTATGTTGATAAAAAAAGCGATGAATCCCGAGAAATGTTAGAGGTAGGAAAAGGATTGCTAAAAGTTGTAATACACCAATTTCGCGAAACAGATAAAAATGAAAGCCATAAAAGATCCCGGCTGTAACAGCAGCCAACCAACGGTGCTTAGTGGCGGACTTTGTTAGAATCTGGTTTCTGGAATGTTCTTTAAGCGAACCTAAAAGCCACCAACAGAGGGCATAGGTAGCCATTGCTGCTCCCCACAGAAAGCCGAGTAATGCTATATTATATGCGAGAACCGTGCTGCCCCCAAAAAACACAATTGGAAAGCTCAGTACACCGGTAGCGAATTGGGGTTCTGAATAGGCAAGCGTTTTCTGGTGTGGATGAAATAAATTCGCATCCCAATAACTGTCTGTTTCGCCGAGGATCCACTTATGGTTCCATGCGAGTGTCCAGAGGTTAAGGTAAGTAACCGCCATGGCCGGTTGCTGCCCGGGGGTCACATGTGTATTCATTTTTGTTATGAGGGGCCGGGTTATTCCAACTGTCAGTACAAAAAAGAGGACTCCCGCCAATAGATGGGGATGTGAGGTTAACTGACACCGATGTAAGGTGCGCATGAAGTTAGAAATGGAGAAAAGTCTTTTCATTTATTTAGGATTCCTCAATCTACCATGTCACACGTAACTTTGCTTCTGTGGATTCTGGGGAGACCATGACTTCGTGATCTAAGATGTCTTTCTCGAACTGCATACTAAGAACGCCTTCTTGGTCTGTTTGGAAACTCATACGCCCGCCTTCCGTCCATTGAAACTTTAAGAGCCCATAAGGAATAGGTTCGCCTTTTTGCGAGAGAATCTGAAACTGAACGTTTTGCCCAGGTAACTTAGGAATGTGATTTTTGAGAAATGCGCTGAGTTCAAAAGGATCCGAGAATTCGGTATGATTTTTCGGTGGTGAACAAGCGATACTCCCTAAGAAGTATAACAGTAAAAGGACAGTGTAAATATCTCTGCGGTTAAAATGATTCTTGCAAACAACTTGTGTCATAAAACACCTGATTTTGGAAAGGTAAACCCCTTTATTCCGAGCAAGGATTGGGGTTTCTTACGTTCTACTCTTTGGTCCCGATTTTTCTTTAGTTTGAGAAATTAATGCTCTACATTCCAAATAGTGAACGAAGGGGATCCCGGATAGGAGTATTGATGAATTCTCTGAATTGAAAAAGAGTGTGAAACCCCTTCATAGGGGTCACCTGTATATGGCTAAGAATAGTTTCTTCATCCAGGTAGATAACAATCAAGGCGTGATCATCTGTCTGAACCCAAAAGCTTCCGCGCTCCCAAGAAATACGGGCAGTTTCATTAGCCCCTGTTCTGGGTTTGAATGGTATCCTCAGACTCCAAGAGTGCTCAGGAATAAGTTCACAGATAACCGCATCCTTTTCGATTTCAAATATTCCTGCCTGTAAGCGATGATGTAAAGTCTCGGTAAGATCTTTTGATATCCCCCAAATAGGTCCCGTATCTGAAGGGTTTCTCTGGCATCCGCTCAAGGTTAACATGATGATACTTAATAGTAGAACCCATCCCTTGATAAGCAAGCCAAGCTGCTTACTTTGGCGGGAAAATAGATTCGTGGCAGTTATCCGAACCATGACAAGAGGTACATCCATAATTTAATGTTGAAATTCCTTGAAGAACTGGCTGAAATAGTTTGGGAACTGTGATATTTCCGTTATGTCCAAAAGAAATTAATTCAAGAACTTCATTCTGTGACTGCATCCGAACGATCCCTAAGGGACCCACCGCGGCATTTGCCCAAATTTCGTGTGTCGGAAAATCAGGTCCTAATTCCACACGATAATGGATACATTCAAAATGTCCGGCTTGGGTTTCAACTATCGATTTCCCCAGTTTTACGTATTTCGCGACAGGAAGTTGACTTGGATCACCATACACTTCCTTGGATGGAACGTAATTCTTAATAAATCGGTACCCTTGATTTTCTGCTGTCATTCGTATATCATTGGGGTGGACCAATTGATAGAGATCAGTGGGGATATGCCGAAAAAAAAGCAAGCCTGTTGTTTTCATCCAATACCGCCGAGAAGTAGTCGTTTTTAAATCACCCACAATTTGGAATGTTACAGTCTTTTCTGCATCCGTAGGAAACAAGGGTGATGAAGGCTGTAGTTGTCCTTCATACTGATGATATTGATATTGGGCATAATCTCCGATTTGCCAATGCTTAACGCCTAGTTTCTCAGGTGCTATTAAATTTAGAACTGGTTTGACAGGAGAAAGAATCTGTCTAAAGGCGTTTGGATCTGATAAGGATCGCGCTTTTTTAAGATGAGGAGGCTCCTTGGGGGCAATACCAATAAGAAAGATAATAAGGAGACAGAGGGCAATAAGAAAACTGATTCCCCAACTTTTGAGATGTTGTCCAAACGCTACGAACCTATTTTGACGCATAATATCTCTCTTAGTGAGCGAGATGTACTTCGGAACTACGACTCGGGGGCCATGGTGCGACTGTTTTTGGCTTGAGTGCTTCAGGTCGATGATCTATGAGCGGGAGCCTGAAAACCACTTGGGTGTCTTTATTAGGTTCCACAGTCACTATCAAGGTCTGTTCACCAAGCACTTCGTGCCAGATGCGAAGTGTGTGGATTCCCACAGGAATGTTCTCTAACATGAAACCACCTTTAGCATCTGTTACAGCGTAAAATGGATGCTTAAAGACCAAAATGTACGCCTTCATCCATGTATGTGTATCGCACTCTACCCGATAGATCCCATCCCATTTGAGTTTTCTCTTAAACTTCAAACTTGGATTCAAGAGAGTAATATTAAACACTGTTTTTGTATCATTCCACCAGCCGTGAGGGTTGTGGACGATCTCATCACCGCTGTTGAGTGTAAGAAATGTGCCGACTTGCGCCCCCTGAATACGAGGTTGAAAGAGACACCGACTGCTTTGAAGTGAAACAGGTTCGGGGTGCTCTGTTATCAGAATCTCTCCATCCCAATCTATGGAAACAACTGCTCCTTGAACTCTTCGATCCTGGACTATTAAGAGAGGGTCAGTCACCTTCTCACCGCAAAAATCGACACTTTTATCAACGACAATCTGAGGCAAGTCAGGGGCATCCGTATCCAATAGCACTCGTCCGCGGATAATACCTGTTCCTTTATCCGTCTCTGCAAATAACAGAGAAAACATCATATGGAAAATGAGAAAACTAACAAATATAATAAACCATATTTTCATTGTGTCAACTCTTTCAATTCTTCGACATTCACTGAAATGACGGAACCGGTGAGGCATTTTAAAAATTCTAATAGATCTGCCCTTTCTCGATCCGTCAACTTTAGAGGTTTAATCTCTTTGTCTAAATTGGAGTTAGGTCTTCCGCCCCCATCATAAAATGCAATGACATCTTGAAGGGTAGGCAAACTACCATCGTGCATATAAGGTGCCGTTAACATAACATTGCGCAATGTTGGTGTTTTGAATTTACCAAAATCTGCTGGATTCTTTGTAACCTGTGCACGTCCCGGATCTTTTCGACCAACCCCTTCACCTGCCCCGAGATTGTGAAACATCTCGTCGGTGAAGTTAGTCCCGATATGACATATCGAGCATCTCGCCTTTCCGCGAAATAGTACGAGTCCTCGTTTGGCACTCGCGCTCAACGCGTTTTTCTCGCCATTCCATTCGTAGCGGTCAAATGGCGCTGCTCCTGAGAGAAGTGTCCTTTCAAAAGCGGCAATTGCTTGACTTACATTCTCTAGAGTCGGAGTGGCATTAAATGCTTCTTGGAAAAGTTTTTGATACTTCATATCCGACCTTAATCGTTTGATGAGCAAGGATTCATTAATAGCCATTTCATTCGGATTTAACAAAGGTCCCAGTGCTTGGGATTCAAGCGTTTCGCTGCGTCCGTCCCAAAATTGTGTCTGTCCAAAAAGGCGGTTAATAATACTTGGGACATTACGGTTTCCTCGTCGTCCAAAAACCCCTTCACCAATTGCCTTTCCATTTGAAAATCCCTGTGCCGGATCATGGCACACCGCACAACTGACGCTTCCGTCCTTAGAAAGCCTTTTGTCAAAGAAGAGCTGCTTTCCAAGTAAAACCTTCGTGGGGGTAATTGGGTTATCTATAGGATTAAAAAAATGCTGTTCAAGTCCCAAAGGCCAGCCACCATTTCTGATAAACTTTGCTTTCGTGGCAAAGCAAAATAGTAAAAAGAGCCAACAGATAATTAAGATTTTCACCAACTGCCGAAGAAAGATTTTCATTCGATTTTTCCGTGTGCCTTCTTGGAAAGGATTTATATTAGGAGAGAAGCATCAGGAATCAGAATACCCCTCTGCTTCTCTCCATATTTTAGGAATCTCTATCCAGAATAGGATTCATGATACTTATAATTAATGTCTTCGCAACCCTTCTCTATGTCAGGCCAATGCTGTCTATCAGTGTGATGGCTTTCAGCCGCAACATTTCGTACAATAGTGCCGCTGTTGATAACGAGCAATGCTGAAAAAACTAACACAACCGTGAAAATTATGACCTGTATGCTTTTTTTCACATAATTTATCATAGGTTGCTCCTTTCTGTTTGTCACCCTAAACGGGTCGGGATAAGAAATCTCGCACACATGAAACAGAGAAAAAACACACTTTTACAATGTAGAAAGCGAACTTTTTCCTAAACGCATTTAATTCTGCTACCAACGTTCCTCTCTGGATACATTCGGGAGTATTTATGCAAACACTCAAAAACGCGAGGTGAAGGTATTATATGAATAGTGCGTATAGATTTGCCAATTGCACGTGATTACCTTTTGTAATCATTATAAGACACAATTTTAGTGAAAAAACGTGCATAATCGAAAAAAATGTTAATTTTTTTAAAATTAACATCATAAGATATGGTCCAGAATAGACAATCAACGACCTTCAGTTAATCGGTAGGATTTCGCTATTTTACTCCGTGCGGAGTGCCTCAATAGGTGAGAGGGATGATGCCTTTATCGCCGGATATAGTCCGAAGGAGATACCGATAATCGCTGAGACCGATACGGCGATCAGTATCCACTCCAAGGAGATAACAGCCGGCCATTCAGGAACAATTTTAACAATTTTGACAGCGAGCATCGCCATCCCTTCCCCCGCGAGAATGCCCAAGCCAACACCGATTTTGCCTCCGACAGCGCAAATAATCACTGACTCATGAGAAACTGAAGCAGAATGTCAAGACGTTTTGCACCGAGTGCTTTTCGGAGTCCGATTTCACGGGTGCGTTCGGTAACAGCGACAAGCATCATATTCATAATACCGATACCACCTACGAGCAGTGAGAAACCGGCAATGCTCCCTAACGTGATTTTAATGATCTTACTGATTTTCTCTAATTGCGCCATACCTGCGTGCATCTCAAAGATTTGGACAAAGTCGTCTTGATTTCTGTGCCGTTTTCGGAGCACAGATTTTACCTCTTCAACGGCTTTTGGAACTTCCTCGACTGTATGCGCGTAGACCACGAACTCATCAATATTGTCAGTTCCAGTGAAACGTTCTTGCGTGGTTGATATGGGGATAAAAACGAAGTTATCAAAACTCCAACCAAACCGAAGACTTGTGCCTCTTGGGACGAAGGTCCCAACAACTGTAAAACGCTCTGTGAACCGTTTCCATGTTTTTCGTCCCCATGCATCGTAATAACTGCCCCTTCTTACGATTTTAATTTCTTGTCCTAAAGGGGATTTATTGCCGAATAAAGTAGTCGCAGCCTCATCTCCTAATACACAAACTGTCGTTGCATTTTCCACATCTTCATCTGTGATAAATCGCCCCTCTTTAATCCTCCAATCCATTGCGATTTGATAGGAGGCATCTACGCCGTTATAACCAGCACGCATTTCTGCGCCGTCTGCAGCTTGGATAAGCCAGTTTGACCAATTCCGCACTATTGGTGTGACGAGGCTCACCGATGGGCATTCTGCTTCAATTGCCACTGCATCTTCATATTCCAAGTATTCATTGCTGCGGTTTCTGACCAATCTGTTTCCGACCCGTTTATACCATGTGCGGAACATCATAAATTGGTTAGCGCCCCCCATTTTTTCGGCATCTTGTAGCACAATTTCCTTGGCACCATCACCAATCGATATCATTGCTAACACCGCAGCGACACCAATAATAATACCAAGCATTGTCAACAACGAACGCATTTTGTTCCTATGAATCGCAGAAATCCCGACGGATACGCTCTCAACTATGTGCATTTTATACCTCCAAATTATGGTAAAGTCTGCACTATATAGTGCCAAGATATAGGTCAAAAAACGTGCGTAATTGAAAAAAAGCAGGTTTTGGAGTTGGGTATTTATTGCATATGGTTCCTGTAAACATGTCCTTCCGATTTGCATCAATTTCCCTAAAAAAGAAATCTATTGTCCTTCCCTTATTCATTTACCTCTTCGACGCGCTAACGGTTATAGTATTGCCGCGCGTGGGAAATCATACCAGTGGCAGTTCATTATCAATCTCCCAAGTTAGTGGGACTATAAACACCAAGTAGGACACAAGAGTTTTCGTCTGTTTTAAACTCACCCTCACTTGACTTACCTGTAAGCTGTAAGAGTCTGACTTTGGTGCCGTATAGGTTGGCGAGTATCTGGGCATAGTTACACATCTCTTTTGATTGCGTGGTGACTCGATTCTCAGTCCCGTATTCCCATTCGACGGCTTTCCATCTGAATTTATCTCGGAGTTGGAAGCAGTATAATTGCGTAAATTCAAACGATTCGGGTTTCGGAACTTTAAACAATACCTCCAAAATAGAATTGACCTGATTTTCAATCTGGTGGATTGCCGAGTTAAACGCTTCTGATTGGGTATGTTCCGTGTATTTTTTAATACTATTTACGATGTCCTTTAAACCTATAATCTGAATTTGACCTCGCGTGACAAGCGTATTGAATTCATCTTCAAAGTCTATGATGATCCGCATAGTTCCGACTCCTTTTTACTTCATAAATGTAAGGAATCCTGTATTTTCTCATGTTTGAAAACCTATACTTTACAACATCTTCATCTGTAAGAAACATTCCTGTGCCCAATAGCCATAATCTTTTTTCGGTTGAATGAAGTAAAAACACCTTATCCGCTGACTTGCCCTTAAAGACACAATTTCTGAGAGAAAACGTGCATAACCACAGAAAAATTTGATTTTTTTTTTATTTTTTTCGGCAGTTAGCAAGCAATTTTTTCTAATTTTTAGATCAATTTCCATTTTTTTTCAGATTATGCACGTTTTTGGACAAGAATTGTGTCTTTAATAGTTCAGAAGTTTAATTACAATAGGAAAGGGAAAAAGAAATATTGCTTGATTTTCCAAAAACTTTGCGCCAACTCCATCTCTTTGAGGCGGAGGGTGTCCTTTATGCAGCAGACATCGAGAAAGCATGTGCCGTTGAGCTTTCTGACGTAATGGCGGACATCTTAAAACTTGCGGAAACACAGACAAACGTAGAAATCGTCCAGACGCTGAAGACCTCTTATATAGAGGACGACATTCTTGAGGCATTTGAAAGATTCGAGGAACTCGACAAAGAAGGCTTGCTATTCAATCGCGGTGAAAATTTCACAGAAACCCTTGCGTTAGAAAGTGAACGCCGAAAGTTGCTTGTTGCGATACCCGGGATTACCATAGATTCGTTTTTCGATATTGAAACGTTGTATGCAGGGACTAATATGGCACTGTCCTACATGTTTCAACACCTCACCAAATACGTAGATATCCACTTTGCTGGCAACCAAAATCGAAAATTGGTTGATCATGTGTATGAAGTTGATATCAGCGTGTCCGACTTCGGCAAACTCAGCCGAAGTATTAATGAAACTTATTTCGGCATTCTTACGCTACATCGCGACCACGAAACGTGGCTCCTACCGCTTTATCAGTATACAGAACTGCCGCCGATGCTTGTGCAATGTCATGCTCCGCGCGGGCATGGTGGAAAGGCACTCAATTCCATGCTGCGGCATTACGCGGCTATGCGAGATTTTGATGCTTTCACTGCCCCCTCGGATTATGTGGCGGAATTTTATTCCAATTACGTCTGGGATACGAGCGTTTTCAAAACGCTGGCGAACGGTGTGGATTCAGCACTGTTCTGTCCAATGGACAAAGAAAAGGCGAAAAGAGAACTCGCTGCGGAAGTTAAAGATGAACGCATTCTGACAACGCCGACAGTCGGTTACCTTTCACGGGTACAGTCTGAGAAAGGGGCATCCGTCTACTTAAAACTATCTGAGATGAATCCACACCTGCTATTTTTAATTGCGGGACCACACTTCGGAAGGTATGAATCAAGGGAACTTCCTGAGAATCTCGTCTATGCTGGGTTCCATCCGCGCGAGAGGTTACCGCTCGTCTACAACGCTTTTGATGTCTACTGTTTCCTATCAATGTCAGGTGAGGAGACGTTCGGCTTGACAGTGCTTGAAGCAATGGCGTGCGGCGTTCCGCCTATCGTTCCCAATTTTGATGGTGTGCCTTCGGTGGTTGGAGATGCGGGTTTGATTGCCGACGCTGATAATTTTGATCGCGATATAGGGACGCTCGTAAGTTACCCATCGCCAGTGGACTTCTCAGAAAAGATTAACCTGTTGTTAAGCGATGATGAGTTGCGAGAAACACTTTCCCAAAAAGCGAGAGAACGCGCCCTGTCTTTCACTTGGGACAAAACCGCGCGCCGCATTATCCAATTTTTTGAGGAACTCCATCAAAAAAGACAACTCGTTAGTTCAAACGGACTTTTGAATGTTTTTGGCACCGAAATTGAAACATCAGATTCAGAGCGACGGAAACCCCTGAAATATAAGTCCATCCTATTGGGTATGAACAAGCACTATGAACGCTCTCTGATGGGAGATGCTCTCTATTCTCAGTGTGTTGAAGAAGGGCTCGTGATGACGCTTTTGAAAAACCATACAGCAAGAGAAGCAGAGGCACTCCTTGCTGGATTCATCGAGGATGAAGCAGAAGCGAAGGCGATTCTCAAAAGGGTTCAAGGCTTAATTCATGCAACGGCTTAAGGATCAGAAAGGAGTAAAGTAAACTATGGCACTTCACGCGCACTACCGCCTGAAACAGCACTATAAATTTGAAAAAGGCAGTCGCAAATATGTTGCCGACCTTGAGACGAACGACATCATTCAGGTCAATGATCTGGAATGGGAGATTCTGGATCGCTATGGGACCCAGAGCCTGTATAAGATTGTTGAAGGGCTTAAGGAAAACTATAAAACCGCCTCTATCTTTAACGGGATTGAACGTTTGGAACGACTTGGACAGCAAGGATTCCTTTTAAGCCCAATAGATGAGGCGACGGAGCAACTTCTCAACAGTTGGAAACAGGAGAATCGGAAGCCGAAGTTATTAGTCCCTTTTCACTTTACAAAAGAGAAAACATCGCTGGACTATCTAACAAATCTAAATCGCTACCAACTTTTGATACACTTGGCAAAGGCTGCAGAATTGGAGACACTCACCTTTTCCGAAGCAGGAAAGACAGATCTGAAACCGGAGGATTTCCAAGGTTTTGGAGAGGTCCAGATTCAGCACATAGAGGTAGAGGAGAGTGATGCCTTCAGTCCGCCATGGTATGCGATGGATGGGTATGACGGTATGTTACTCCTCTCCCAATTCTTGATGGATGACCTGTTATACTATCGGACTCCGGGTGTTCCAATCGTTCACTGCATAGAAGATGACCAGAGATTGCAAGGTTCAACGCTTGAAACACTTCTGAATATTTGTGCCTTCCAAAACGCAAAAGACACGTTAGTCGTCAGAGCATCATGGGTAAAAGAGTGGCTCACGGAATGTGGTGTGTCGGGAGGAAGCGTTCGTGTGATTCCGAATGGTATCAACGTTGGGGAACCGATAGGCAAACCTTTGGCGAAGCAGCATACCGCCGCGCTCTGTGAAAAACCGATATTTGCACAACAGCCGGTTGTAGGATTGATTTCCGGGTTTGAACCTCACTATGGGGCAAAGTTGATTTCCACACTTGCGCGTGCGAATCCACATCTTTCGATTTTTGTCTACGACCCGTTCTTGGCGGAACATTACACGAATCCCCCAAGCAACGTGGTAATTTTCAGTGCGGACGATGATGAGACGCATTCTATATTGCCCATCTTCTTTCAAGCACTCGATCTCGTCTGTTTCCCTGCACTTCCGGGAACACCGCTTTCGTTGGTTTTAGAGGCGATGGCGTATGGCACGCCATGTATCGCTATGACGACATACGGACTTCCACCGGAGGTTGCGGGTGCGGGTGCTGTTGTGAAATCGGAGTGGCGTGGTTTCGGTAATTTCCATGTCCCGATGTTTGAGCTATCCAGCGCGCTAAACCAGTGGTTAAAACCCTCCGCTACGCGCACCGAATGCGAAAACGTTGCAAAGGGTTTGGCTCAAAAATTCACTTGGGAAAAAGTAGCACAAGAAATCGTTCAGTGCCTTGAAGAGGGGCATCAGCAAAGCGTGAATACCTTTAGAAGCGAAAGAAATGTGTCTCCGCCGGTTTTCTGCCGTAGGTATGATCCGGGGTCTGGAACCACCGAGTCCAGTGTGTACCGAGCGGGGACCAATAGATATGACTGCCTTAAAACCGCCTTAGCAGAGATATTAGCGGAACAGCATACACCTGCTGAAATCGAGGCAGTTTTCAGACATTTCCAAGGGAAGGCTTCACTTCCGTAGCGAATGCATTCGTCTTGGAAATGGGTTCCCGACCGGCGTTGGGAAGTCAATCTCGCCGGAGTGGAAGCACCGGCAGAAAGGAGAAAAACTGATATGAAAAAGAATCTCCGCGTTAAAATCCGCGAGTTTGTCCAATCCGAGGAAGGCAAAGTGGGAGTCAAATCCCCATTGACGCTCGGTGCGGCGGTGGGGAGTGTCCTGCTCGCACAGGCTATCGTGGGAACAATACCCGCCGCCGCATGCGAAAGATGCAAAGGTCCCGATGACTGCCCGGATGGTAAGGTATGTGTTGGTCCTTTCGATGATGGAAAGGGGACATGTGTTTAATACCGTCAATATAGGCTGTGGCGTAGACCGTCACAACCTTATTGACTTTTCAGTGTGTGGTAGTTTCTACTGCCACACACTCCCATATGCTGAGTTTATTAGATCTCCTGAGAAATTTCGGAGGAATACAGATGAAACGCATATTCATCTCTTACATGCTTAGTGTGATACTACTATGTGCGAACGGCACTCCGCTTTTCGCAAAAGCACCGACGACCCCTAAAATTTTGTTCACCTCTGCACGCGACGGAAACAGAGAAATATACACCATGAACCCAGATGGCAGCGAACAGATGAGACTCACACAACATCCTGGAAATGATCTGCAAGCCGTCTGGGCACCTACAGGCGAAAAGATTCTTTTTATCTCCGATCGCGGGGGGGAGCGAGACCTTTACCTGATGGACCCAGATGGAAAAAACGTTCGACGCGTCTTCAAAAGAAAAACGAAATTTTATAGAAGAAATCCAACATGGTCGCCAGATGGCAAACACATCGCTTATGTGAACATGAAGGGGGATAGTATTAATGCTGATATCCAGATTGCGCGCCTTGGGGAACAAGAGGATGAATATATTGCGACAGGCTGGTATCCCGCATGGTCGCCCGATGGCACTGAAATTGCCTACTCTGTAGACCAGCCATTCGCGTCTCAACTGACATTTATCAACGTCCAGACACGAGCGCAGGAACAACCGCTCCCCAAGAAAGCACTGATTTGGCAATACGATCCTTCTTGGTCTGCTGTGGGAGACAGACTTGCCTTTACTGGGAACAAGCATCCGCTACCCCGCATCTTGGATGCGGATCTGCACAACGCTTGGAAGGCAAAGCAGACGATCTTCATTGTGAATCGCGACGGCACCGGTCTCCAGCAGCTCGTTAAAGAAGCAGGTCCCTCTGCCCAGTATCCAGCGATATCGCCAAATGGAGATGAAGTTCTCTATACACAGAAAATTAAGGGCCGCTTCCAAGTCTTCAAAGTCAACGTGAATAGCGGGATTCGGACACAATTGACGCATGTTGTCGGTCTCTCTCTTCTCCAAGCCAATTCTGGGGGGGATTGGTTTGATCCGGCGTATGCGTTATCGGTTTCACCACAACCTCAACTGCTGACCACAATATGGGGAAAAGTGAAACAGGAATAGGTTGTCAGGCATAACCGACGTGGAACGCCTTGATAAAAAAGTGGATATTTACCCAATTGAATCAGTCTACAAGTTTTTCCAACAAGGAGCAGGTTTTTGTAAACAAGCACTTCTCGTTGGAAATAGGTTTCCCAACCCAAGTTGGGAAGTCAATCTTGCCGGAACAAAAGCACCGGCAGAAAGGAGAAAAACCGATATGAAGAAGAATTTGCGCGGTAAAATCCGCGAGTTTGTCCAATCCGAGGAAGGCAAAGTGGGAGTCAAATCCCCATTGACGCTCGGTGCGGCGGTGGGGAGTGTTCTGCTCGCACAGGCTATCATAGGAACACCAGAAGCTGATGCCATACCTTGCGACACACCGAAAGACTGTCCTGCTGGATATTACTGCCATGATCACGGCAGTTGTCATCCAAGTTAATATTACTCTTAGAAAGGGTTGGGACGAGAGGCGTTTGTCTTCTTCGTCACTGATTATTTCTAACGAATATTAACGAACCAATGAGGAGGCGCGCTTTGAAAGTGCGCCTGCCTCAGACGCTGAAGGGCAGTATAGGGATAAACTATCAAAACCGAGCCCATACCTCTCCGCGATTCATTCCCGTTAAGGAGGTATTTCTTATGAAATATAAAGTCCGATTTCTCCTTTATTTTCTCAGTGTATCCGTGTTGTGTTTAAAGGTCTGTACTGTTTTCGCAAAGGCACCGGATACGGCAAAAATTGTGTTTGCCAAAGCCAGTGTAGGAGAGAATCGGGACATCTATCTCATGAATCCTGATGGCAGCGAGCAGGTGAATCTCACCAAGCATCGCGCAGATGATATCTCTCCTGTTTGGTCGCCAACTGGAGAACACATCCTTTTCACTTCCGATCGCGAGCACAAGGCATGGGGGACTTGGGATTTGTATCTCATGGAACCAGATGGCTCTAATGTACAAAAGGTGTTTGACAAATGGCAGATACGAAGGCATCCCACATGGTCTCCAGATGGCAAACGGATTGCCTATAGTTATGGAGAAATTGGAAACACTTTGCTCTATATTGGCACAATTAATGGAAAAGAGGAAGAGCGTGTGGCAATCGGCTACTCACCGGCATGGTCGCCCGATGGCACAGAAATCATCTTTCGCAGCGGTGCCTTGGACAAACCGAGACGTTTCAGTTTGCTCAAAGTGCGAACGAACAGACAAACATTCTTCCCTTTCCCCAAGGAACCAAAGTGGGTTCGGGGTCCCGCATGGTCCCCGCTTGGCGATAAACTTGCCTTTTCTTGGAACAATCGCGTTGAGGTTCGGCGAGAAGACTTCAAATTGGTAACGATCTATATTGTGAATCGTGATGGCACCGGTCTTCAGCAGATTATTGAAGAAGGTCAATATGCCGGCAACCCGGTATGGTCTCCGAATGGGAACGAACTCCTTTACGATGCCATTGATGCCAATAGAGACCTGCAAATCTACAAAATTAGTTTGGACACAGAGGTATCAGTCCAACTTACAGATGGACCGTCTTGGAGTTACTTAGGAGATTGGTTTGACCCGGCGTATGCGTTGCCGGTTTCACCACAACCTCAACTGCTCACGACAATATGGGGAAAACTCAAACAGGAGTAGGATATATCGGAAACAGAGTCTTTCTCTACCTTGTCGATAAACTATTGTGAACGTAATATCAACAAACTTCAAGTCCGACAGAAAAAAGGTACCTGATGAATGAACTATCCTGAATTTGAAACCGCGTTTGAGGCACGCCTTCAAACACATATAGACGTATATCCACACGCCGTGGAATACCATCGTGCTCGTTTTGAACAGACCATCCAGTATCTATTTTCCTCCATTTTGGAGCAGACAGACACCCTGATTCAACAACCGGAAACGAATTGGGCGCACACTGAAGAAATTGTCAGCGACATTCTCTACAGTGGCGAGATAACTGTTGAAGAACTTTTCGCGCTTGAGATTCCTACTGAACTCACAGCAGATAGGGATTTTGAAGCCGTAAAAACGAAACTCTATGAAACAAAATATTACCCAATCAGAGAACACCTGAACTATATTGCGTTTCCGCCTGCTTTGGAGCGAAAGGCATTCATCGGTAAACATTTGGATCGCTTTGAAGAGAAATCTCGCTTTTGTGATCTCGGTTTCGGTCCGGGAGTTTTGACAGCGTTCATTCTACAACAGGATTCCTCATGACAAACTAACGGTGTTGATATTAGCCAGCACTGCCTTCAGCATGCTCAAAGACTCTTGATAAAAAACGGAGTGCTTGAAAGAAGTGAGTTATCGGTCGGAGATGTCCGCTCCTTACCCTATCCCGACGATACCTTCGATGGGGTTATTGCTGTTGAAGTGCTTGAACATATCCCAGATCCGGAAACTGGTTTGTCGGAAGCGATGCGTGTGCTGAAACCCGGCGGATACCTCATAACAGCACTCCCAGTGCAGCTACCCTTGTTGATGCACCTTTACGATTTTGATTCTCCAGATGAAGTCTTAGCACTCTACGAAAAAGTTGGACTCAAGGTTATTGACTTTGAGACGAAGGAGTTCCAACGTCAAACAGATACTTTTATCGATACATTCGCGTTAAGCGTAAAACTCTAAAGAAAGGCTATTTTTACTCATAATTATGTCGCACTACGAATACTTTCTGATTTTCTTGGCACTCGTTTTCTGTGGGTATGCGAGTTATACCGATCTGAAGACGCAAAAGATCCGCAACTTCTGTTCCCTCGGACTCCTCTATGTAGGAACCCTCAGCCAATTGATGGCGTGGTATCTCGGCACAACAACGCCTCTCTACATCTTAGGACTCTTCTTTGGGAGCGGGCTTATCGCCTTTGCGTTTTATTGGTTCGGTATCTTCTCCCCGGGAGATTCCAAACTCTTTTGGGGACTCTGTTTAATTTTTCCGCTATCACTGTTCAGAAACCTGAGCGGTGCTTTGAGTTTTCCACCGTTAATACTCGCACTCAATATCATTGTTCCGTACTCAATAGGACTATTGGGTTACCTACTTTACAAGTTTGTGTTGATGCGGAATAAGTTGGACCTTTTTCGGTATTTCTTTAAGTCAAACTTTCAGAAAGCAGCACTGCTCGAAAGATTCTTCGGTCTACTTCTGTTTATCGGGATCGGATCTGCGCTTACCTATCTGTTGCAGTGGATTGGATGGGAACCTGACCGATTCCTACATCTCGTTTTGGTTTTGGTGGCATTCACATTGATACAGAAACTCCTGTCCCCCCTGCCGAAAACGCCGGTCTACTATGCTGTTATTAGTTTTGTGTGCGTTTGGTTAGCGGTGCAAGCAACGCCGTCTGTGTCGGTGTTTCTCTCCGGTTTCGCTTTTTTCTTAGGGTTATATCTCGTCGTTTTCGTTATTGCCAAACAGTTGGTTCTTAGTTTGGCGAGTGTGACCTTAGACAACGCTGTTGATGTGAATGGTCTCCAAGTCGGTATGATCCCCGCTGAACAAATTGTTCGGGTTGAACAGCCAGACGGCACTGCCCGCTATGAAAAGAAGCAGGTTGGATTCTCAAGCGGTCAGGACGACAACATCGTTATTTCGCCGGATCCATCAGGGCTGACCCCCGAGGAGATTGCCCAGTTGCAAGACCTTGCGGCGGTGGGTGCTCTTGCCGAATTTGGAAATCGGATAAACGTCCAACCTTCGATTCGCTTCGCTCCAGTTATCTCTATCGGTGCGGTGCTGACGATTCTTTGCCAGGGTCCCTTTTATCTGAAACTGATACAACTGTTTTGATTTTGGTTGTTCGTTATACGTAATCAAGAGTCGCAGGTCCCCGAAAGTGTTGGGTTTCGCTGGTATTTCGGAGTATTCAAATATCAGAAAAATGTAGAGTTTTCGGCGTCCTAAGCGTGTAATTTCCATGTTTCGCTCAACCCAACCTACAGTAACTGACTGGTATTTGCGTAACTGTGCGAACTTTTCATATTTATATCGTTTTAAACAAATAACACGTAAAAATTGCGTTTACCCCCTTATATTTCTTAATTTTAAATCATTTAACGTATTTTTTCAAGTTAAAATACAAAAAATGCGTTTTTTTGCGAAAAAATGCATAATTCGCCAAAAAGTGTAGAATAGTTATCAGTCGGCAGTTTACGGCTATCGGTTAAAGAAACGTTCAAGATGAAATTCCCAAATTTCATAAGGGTTCTGGAGAACAAAGACTTAAAAAAACCTGTGTCATTCGCGACTCAGACAATTTAACAATTGAATGATCCTAGGCTGTCAGGGAGTAAGCACAAGACCTACTCATGCGGCTGATAGAAACTGACCACTATTTCTTACCACGAAAGGAGCACAAAGCAACCACCACTGATTTGCTTTATTTTATCCGTATGAAACGTGCGATTATTATTTTAATTGTCCTGACTGTAGTCGTAACTTTGCCACCTTTTTATCTACAGTGGGCAGAATCCCAAAGACTCAACCAGATACAAGAAGTCAAGCAGCAAGCGCGCCCTGTTTTCGGAGAACGATTAGAAACAGTTCTGTCAAAACTCAAAAGCAGCGAACCTCCTTCTGCCGTTATCTTATACACCGGTGGCACGAAGAGCCATCTGGAGCCGTGCGGATGTTACCAAGAACAGTCTGGTGGACTACCGAGGCGCGCTTACATTGTGGAACAGATTCGGGAGTATGGATTCCCAACGCTTTTGGTAGATACTGGAAATATCTTTGATGGGAAGGAGGAGATAGACGCGAAGCGGTGCGAGGTCAACCTTAAAGCGATGTCCGGGATGGGATATGACGGAGTTGCGCTGAGCCAAGCCGATCTTTCTTATGGAGATGCATATCTAAGGCAACAACGTGCTATTGCTACGTTCCCATTTTTAACGTCCACAGAAAACGATTTCACACAACCGTTCGTCATCAAAAGCGTTGGACAACATACGGTTGCTTTCGTCGCTGATGTAGCCCAAGAACAAGCAGTCCCAGAAGCAGATGTTGTTGTGGCTTTAGGGAATCCCGATATGTCAAAGCACATTGATGTTGTGATTCAACCCGACGAACTTGAAATAACGAAGTCTGAGAATGGAACGCTTTATGTCGGTTCCAAGCGTGAAGGTAAAACGTTAGGATTTTTAGCACTCTGGATAGGTTCAGCAGGAGAACTCACACGCCATTACGCCACACAATTGGCACTGACAGGCGATGTAGAGGAATCTGAATCCGTGCGTCAACTGCTAACTGATTTTTACCATGAAGTCTCACAATCGTCTGACATCACGCCTCTTTTTGCTGAGCAACATTTGGAACAAGATAAACAAAATGGATACGCCTCAGCGACAGCATGTCAGAAGTGCCACGAACAAGAATACCTCCAATGGTCGGCGACGCGGCACGCTTTCGCCTTTGAAACCCTTCTAAAAAAGGAACGCTACTTCGATGCTGGATGTGTCTCCTGCCATACCACCGGACTGGGTTATCCAACCGGATTTCAGATAGGCGACCAAGATTCAACGCTCAAAGGCGTGCAGTGTGAAACGTGCCACGGTCCCGGCAAACAGCACATCGGCAATCCGAAGAAGAGCAACATCCGCAGCGGTGCGGATACATCGCTGTGTTTGGAATGCCACGACACGAAACATTCTCCCGGGTTCGCTGAGGTAGTGGCACTGCATACCAAGGATGTCGACCATAGCCGATCACCAATGAACTTGGAGGAGCTCTTAAGGTCGCGCATAGCACGTGTGGGAAAACCGACTTTGGAACTGTTTGTGATGAGTTACTGTCCCTTTGGTGTTCAAGCGGAAGAGAAGATTATCCCGATCGTGAAGGCGTTTGGTAACAAGATTGACTTCAAACTCCAATTTATTGCGAAGGAAAAAGAAGCACTTTCCGCACAGGATATAACGCCATTTACCAGTCTACACGGTTACCCCGAAGTGGCGGAAAACATCCGGCAACTTCTGATAGCACAAGAGTATCCTGAGAAGTATCTCGACTACATCTTGTGTCGGGGCAAGAAATTGGACAAGAGTTGGGAGGACTGCGCGGAGAAACTCGGCATTGATGTGGCGAAGATTCAGAAGTTGTTTGATACACCGGAAGCCGAGCAACTTTTCCGAGAAAACATCAAGCGCGCCGCGGAGTTAGGCATCCGTGCTTCACCGACGATTTTAGTGGATAATCATCAATTTCGAGTGAATCAACTCTTGCGGGCAAGTGGAACGCCGTGCCAGTAATTGCAAGACACGAATTGGATAAACACCATTCAAATATGGAAGCTGTTTATTCTCGAAATGAAAGTCCTGATAAGAATTACCGATGAGAGAAAGGAGGTGAACCCAATGCAGAAAAATCTACGTCGCAAGATTCATACATTTTTGCAATCTGAGGAAGGGAAAGCTGGCGTCAAGGCACCGCTGGCGTTAACCGTAGGAATTGGGAGTTTCTTGCTGACTCAAATAATATTTACTTCACCGGTTAATGCCAGCGACAATTGCACTCTGGTTTGTGATGAAGGAGAAGAGTGCGTAGTTTGGTGTACAAAGCGGAATTCAGGGGGAACTTGTATATCCTCAAATAGTGCATGCGTGCCATCCTAAACATAGAAACGAAGGACGTGGCGGTTTTTTCTGCCACTTCTCGTAACTGGAACGACTCACGTATGCCCGACAGCATTTTCAAAATGGGGTTTCTGATGAATCGTGATATTTTCCGAGCGTATGATATCCGTGGCATTTTCGGTGTTGACTTTGTGCCTAACGACTTTTACCGAATTGCCCGCGCCTTTGCGATTCATTTTCGACCAGAAACCGTCGCAGTGGGTCACGATGTCCGTGAGAGTTCGCCGCAGTTGTGGCAGCAGGTCGCCGAAGGACTCATGGATGCCGGTGTTGATGTCCTCAATCTGGGTCAAATTTCGACCGATATGCTCTATTTCGCTGTGGCGCACTACCAGACAGATGGGGGCATTATCATCTCGGCATCCCACAATCCTGCTGCATATAACGGTATGAAACTGGTTGGTCGGCATGCGACCCCAATTTCATCAGACACCGGTCTTTATGATCTCCGAGATGCCAGTGCGAGTGATGTGCCATTTGAGAAGGGGAAAACGCACCTTCGTGGGTCCCTCCAGTCCATACAGTTTCTGGAGGCATACCTCACACACCTTCGTTCGTTTGTGGACTTGCAGCGGTTGTCCAGAAATCGGATCGTCATCAATGCAAATAGTGGACTTGCCGGTCAGATCGCCGAACGCCTCTTAGCGGAGACACCGATCCATATCTGTGAACGGTTATTCACTGAGCCCGATGGAACGTTCTCTCAAATTCCGGCACAACGTCCGGATCCCTTAAGACCGGAAAATCGGGAATTAACGACCAAAGTGGTTAAACAGGCGGAAGCAGATTTGGGAGTTGCATGGGATGTGGATGCCGACAGATGCTTCTTTTTCGATGAAAATGGAGAATTCATCGAAGGTTGCTATATTACAGCACTGCTTGCTGAAAAACTTCTGGAGGAAAAAGGAAATGGTGTTGTCATTTTTGACCCGCGAGCCGTTTGGGCAGTAGAAAACAGTGTTATCGCGAAAAATAGCATACCGCTTCTGAGTCGATGTGGGCATTCGTTTATTAAAGCCCGTATGCGTGAAACGAACGCGCTTTTTGCTGGGGAGGCGAGCGGGCATTACTACTTCCGAGATAATTTCTATGCCGATAACGGCATGATTCCATTCTTGCTTGTGCTTGAATACCTCAGCACAAACGAGACAACTCTTGCTGAATCTGTGGACCGACTCCAATCAAGGTATCCTGTCTCTGGTGAAATCAATTTTTCATTTGAAACCTGTGAGCACATCCAAGACGCACTGGCAATGATCCAACAAACGATACATTTTTTGGGAAATGATCCGTGCATCGAAACACCAATTGACGGTTTATCGGTTAGGTTTCTCACAAACCTTTATGCTTCTGCTCTTGAACATGGTGATTGGCGGTTCAACCTCCGAGAATCCAATACCGAACCGTTACTGAGACTCAACGTTGAAACTATCGGAGACGAAAATCTTCTCATTGAAAAGACGACGAGAATTAGTGAAGAACTTGAAAGTATCGGCGGAAAACGGGAAACGAAATTCCGATGGGAATCTGAGTAGAAACAGTGTAATTGAGACATTTGGCGTTTGGAATTCGTTCCATTTCAGAAAATTTTTCTATAAGTAACGTAAGTTTGAAAAAGATCTTCAATGTAGGTTGGGTTGAGCGGTAAAAGCCTCAAAGACCTATCATTTATACCGAGACTGCTGATCTTCAATCCCCTGTTCTTGGAAGTTGGTATAGCAAAACCCAACACACCCAACCGAGGCATGTGTGATAAAGCGTTGGGTTTCACTCGTTTTCTTGTGTTTCCAGGTTTATTGATGGCAGCAACTGCTGCGAAGTCATCGTATTTTTGAGTGTTCATCCGTTCAACCCAACCTACGGTTATACTGTGATATTTTATTCTCAAATAGTTTTCCACTTTTTCTGATGTTAGGCACGTTTTTAGACTAAAATTGTGGTTTTAACATCATAATATGCATATAATAACTGTAGTGCTTCATTCACTTTCAAATTATGGGTCCCTGTTTTGGTTTATAGTGGGGAAACCATTTATGTTCTCCTTGTGTTCGTTAGGATAATTCCATGCAAGAAGAAAATGATGTTCAATTAATCAACAGAATTTTAGAAGGTGATGATACGGCATTCAACACTTTAGTTGAAAAGTATCAGAAGGGGATTCACGCCCTCGTGTGGCGAAAGATTGGCGATTTTCACTACGCTGAAGAGCTTACACAAGACACCTTTCTAAGCGCGTATAAAAACCTTTCGACCCTAAAGGAGCCAAGTCAGTTTGCCGGATGGCTGTATGTTATCGCGAATCGCCTCTGCCTTAATTGGATTCAACGGAGCAAATCTAAAATACAATCGTTGACATCCACCCCAATGGAAGAAATCGAACACTCCTCTTACAACCATCACGTATTAGCACAGCGAGAGGCAGACGCGACGGAGCGTCGCCATGACCTTGTAAAAACACTCCTGGAGAAGCTGCCAGAGAGCGAACGCACCGTGATAACGCTCTACTATCTCGGTGGAATGAAGTCCAAGGAAATAGGCAAATTTTTGGGGGTGTCCGTGCACACAGTTACGAGTCGGCTTCAGCGTGCAAGAAAGCGCTTAGCACAGGAAGAAGAACTCCTGGTTCAGGAAATTCTCGGCGGCGTTCATATACCCACGGGTTTAACCCAAAACATTATGCAGCAAGTCGCTGAGATGGAACCGATACCGGCTCCGACTGGGAAACCTTTGCTCCCATGGATGGCTTTTGGGACGGCTACAGTATTCGTATGCCTCTTGATGCTGGGTATCAGCAATCAATACCTTCTCCGTTTCCAAAAGCCGTATAGTTTTGAGGCACTCTCTGAACCTACGGTCGAAATCATCGATACACCCCTTACGCTTGCAATCGATTCAAAACCGGCGGTGCAAACACAGACAGGCAGGAATGTTGCCTTGAGCGAAAATACCAGTGTCGGTCTACAGACTTCTGAGAATGTCTTAGCACCGAACACACAAAATAACTCGTTCAGAGCCTCTACCTCACAATGGACGCAGGCGAGTGGACCACAAGGAAGCCCTGTATTTGAAATCTTTGCTACATCTGGCGGCACAGTCTATGCTACCACACCAACAAATATTTACAGATTAACAACAGAGGCAACTGCGTGGACACCCATCAATATTGATACACCTGTCAGAGGGTTCGGGATGCCCATGACTGAGCATAGAGACGTGCTCTATATCGTCTCCCCTGACCAAGTACTTACTTCAATTGATAACGGAGAGACGTGGAACGCTTTAGCTCCCCGTCCACAGGGACATGCCGTTGGACTCGTCATTACAGATGAAATACAAGAGGATAGTTCACAAGATCTTGTTTCAATGTATCTGGCTTTACGGGACAATGGTATTTTTCAGTCTACAGATGGTGGCAAGCAGTGGACCCCTTTGGACAATGGATTATCGGGCAAACGCGTTTACGCAGTCGCTGCAATTGGAAATACAGTGTTTGCTGGAACAAATGAAGGTCTGTATCGCTTTAATTCGGATGTGTGGGAGCAGTTACCAGTGGAGATCTACAATGCTGTCCACTCTTTGGCAGTAATGGAAAACAATCTCTATGCTGGAATGGGCTCCGATCCTTTCGTATTAGGACTCCCTAAGGCAGATGGAAAGTATACTGTCCAAATAGTAAATAAAGATAACACACCCCTATGGAAGATTTTCCAGTCAACCGATTTAGGAGAATCATGGACTGAGATAACACCTAAAGATGAACCTGCTGTTATGAGGGTACCGCGTAGGGTCAAAATCTTGGCTTCTGGTAAGAGACTCTTGGTCTCAGACGCTGTCCTCAGTTTCCGTTCAAATAATGGGGGTCAGACCTGGACAAACCTTGGATTCGATAGAAACGCAATGCCACAGAATATTTTTCCAGCCGTAGCGGTTGATGATAATACTTTTTACAGAGCGGGAGAGTTTGGAATTCAGCGCACGACCGATGCTGGTGCCTCGTGGCATCCATTTATGAATGGTATCGCAGGGACAAGGATAGAGAGTTTGATAGGGTTGAACGACAGACTCTTCGTGCATACGGGTAGTGATGTTGTTCAATCAACCGATGACGGTGAATCGTGGCACAGTATTCACATTGATAGCAATAAACAGACATTTGAATCAACCGAACAGAAGCGTTCTCACGTCAATTTCTCTTACAATTCAAAGATAGCAAATTCGGATGGAAGGCTTTATGGAATTGTTCCTGAAAAATACAATCTGCGTGTTTTTCGTCTATCTGTAGAGGGTGATGTACTCGCTCCTATTCAAGAAGTAACCACTTTTCAAGGAGCAATGCTGCCCAATGAACTGGTAGCAGCTATAGCAGAAGCAGAAAAAATCTATTTGCCTAATGATATGGAAAAGGATCCTAAGTTAACAAATGCGTTATCTTATATTGTCTCTTTTGCAACAGTCGGTGGGTTTGCAGTTAGTGGTGAAACTTTTTACATAGAGCATCAGCGAAGGCTTTTCAAACGGAAACCCGGCACGCCAGAATGGATTAATACAGGACTCATAGACCTCGGCAAACAGTCGAGTGAAGATTCGAGAAAAGGATTCCAGTTAGCGGTTTCAGGGGAAACTGTCTACGTAGGGAAGCGAGCAGGGCATCTGTTTCAATCGCTGGATGCAGGGAACAGTTGGAAAGACGTTACGTCGAATCTTCCACTCCGCTTTTCTCGTTTCAATGCGATCGTCTTTGCGGGTTCAACGGTTTACGTCGCTACCGACACAGGCGTTTTGACTTCACAAGAAGAAGAATCTTGGCGTGTGCTCACCGATGGAATGGGGACACGTATCATTATAGATAGGTTCGCTGTGGACGGCACCACAGTTTATGGTGCCGGTGATACAGGACTCTATCGCTTGGACACCGGTGGACACTGGGAGCAAATCTCTCCGAGTGTGCCGGACAAAGTGATCTCGCTCGTTATCAACAAGAATAGGCTTTATATTGCGACGCAACAGCACGGGATCTTCCATAGACCCCTTCCAGAAGCGTATCGCAACGAGTTATCTCAAAGATAGAAGGATTAAAATTCCCCGGAGACGGAGATGCGCTGTGAACCGCCGAGGGTGTGGGTATTGAAGGCGTAGTTGACAAAAAACGACATGGCATTTATCCCCAATCGGAGTCCAGCCCCTGCAGAGAGTCCATGTCCATTCCAGCCGCCCCGGAGTGCGAGGGTATTGAAGAGCCAGTATTCCGCACCGACGCGTAGAAGCATCCCGCCGCCAGCACCGCCTACCTCCAGATCGGCTTGGTCGGTTTCAAAATCCGCGCCAATTGCCCCTTTACCGAGACGTGGAACGGCAAAGTGGTAAGCCGTGCCGAATCGGAGTCGGCGCGTGCGTGTGAATGTCGGTGTGTCGGCAGTATTCCAACGGACTTGGGTACCCGTCGCATCTAACAACATTGCCCCGACCCGCAACCCTTTGTAAGGTTCCGCAATCAGACCGATGTCAATACCGAAACCGGTTCCACTGTTCTGAAAAATGGATTGGTTGAGGAGCTTGAGGTTGCCACCGACAGCCGCCATCGGGTGGACTTGACGGGCATAAGAGATGAGCAGAGCGTTATCGGTATTGCTGAAATACTCGGCAACTTCAGGTTTGTCGATATAAGGTTCGCCGTCCTCTTTGATACCGTTGCCATTTTTATCCTGAAAATCGCCGAGGAACCCGTTATTATTGACATCAATGAAAGTCGTGCGCGGTATATCGTCAACGCCGAGCCGGATCCAACTCAATCCGATGCTGCCGATATCCTCGATTTGATAGACGTAGTTGACGAAGTTGTAGGTAACTAAACCTCTGGTGAGCCAACCCCCGTCTCCAGTGCTAAAGGTATCGGAATACATCGCCGAGAAACTGTGTTTCTTGACTTTGGTCAACCCAGCGGGATTCCAGTAAGTCGCGGTTGCGTCATCGGCGACGGCAACGAATGCCCCGCCCATTCCCAAGGCACGCGCACCTACGCCGTGGCTGAGAAATTCGGCGGCATGTGCCCCTTCGTCTGCTGCTCTCGCAACTGCGGGGGGTCCGAGGCTCAGTATGAGTATAAGAAGATAAATAGATCGGCTTGTTGTCATAACTTAAATTAATGAGAGGTTTCCATACACAGGGACAGGGTCGTTTAGTTTTGGGTTTTTTGTCCCAAGAAACCCCCTAAAGAATCAGAATCAACGGTATGAAGCCCATATGGGCTTCCCCGGGTATGAATGCCTTATGGCATTCCCCGCCCCTTATCAGGGGGACTTGCCCCCTTTTTTGGGAAAAACTAAATAGCTCTAACACAGGGATACGTTCTGAGGCACAAACTAACAGTTTATGCTACAATACGTTAACCCGGTGCGAAATCGTAGATAGGTTCACGAATAATAACACTCAAGACGCTCCAGAATGCGCCAACACAGTATTCACCGAGAATTACTCCGAAAAAGAAAAAGACCATCGTTCGGTAAGTGCCCGGTCCACCGAACCGGAGTGCCATCCATTTGAGAAAACTGCTGATAACGAGACAACTCCAGAAATAGCCGACACCACCGGTCATGGAGATAGGATAACCTGCCGGATGAAGGGGCCACCAGATGAACCGCATCCGCATCACCATGAGGAAGAAGGTGAGTCCCATTCCGCCTGCCATGAAGGACATTGCGGGGATGTCGGGTTCGCGCGGGAAAGCGAATAGCCCGGCAAGCCAGCCGAATTGACCGATATGCCCCACCGACGGTCCAATGCCACCGCCTGCGCCTGTGACGGCACCCCCGAGACGATAGAGTTCACTGAGCGTCGCCCAAAATGATGCGAGGGATCCAAGAACAACAGCAATAACCATGGCAAGGACCAAGCGTTTCGTGTTCATATTCGCCCGTTCTGCCATTTTAAACGCTTCAAGCTGATGGGGCATAATGTGTTCACGGTATCCACGTCCACTAAAAAACCAAAAGTAGGGAAAAACCGTCAGGTTATTGGGTCCGATGCGGCGTGTTCCGAGAATATTGACTAAGAACTGTTGTGCATTACACATCCCCGCCATCTCATGTGCGGGAGGCCCGAGCTCCGCACGGACGCGCGTAATAGCAATCGAAATGGCAGAAAAGAAGGCAAAGAACGGGAGAATAATTGGGAGGGTCATTCCCGCTTTCAGACAGAACCAGATGATAAAGAGGCTTGAGATGACAATGAGCAGGAGTGCTGTCCGATAACGGATCGGCTCTTGTGAGTCGTCAATCCCGCCGGGCATGCCGAAGATGGTGCGCACGACGTTTACAATGTGCCGCCGCGTTACGAGCAGCGCGATAACAAAGATCGCCATCCAACCACCAATGGATTGTTCACTCCCATAGGGGAAAGGAGCTGGGATTGCGAGTGCGCTGCCGAAAACCCGCTGTGCTTTCTCAAATAGGTAGAAGAACCACATAGAAAACGAAAGATCCAGTGGCAATAGGAACCCCAATCCGATTACAAACGGGTAGAGCGGCACGGGGATATTGCCGACAGCGTTCCAGGGTTTTTCAGTGAAGACTCTGCCCCAATTCCGGGCGTTATGACGCACACTGAAGTCCGGTAAGACGGGAAAAAAGTGCGCCAAACCGTGCCAGACATTTATTACTGCGGCGATGATAAACCCATACCATAGGATACGACTTCGGAAAAGTTGTGCGGCTCCACCTCTTTCTGTAATTGCCATCGGGAGTTGGATAATTGGATACGCTAATTTTTCATGTTCTGTCCACTGTTTCCGAATCAGCACATTTACACAAATCATGATGGTGCCGAGTGCAACAATAAGCGAGGTCCACCACAGCGTCGGCATTATCCATGCCCCACCAATTTTAGCATTATAGAAGGGCGTGTTGCCTTCGTAAAATCCCCGGATAATCTCTCTGTCGGCAACAACGAGATGTTGTGGAATGTAAGTATGGAACATATCCGCCCAATCATTCTCAATGGTTGCGAACCAGAATGCGTGGGGGAGTGCGGGAATTGTCAGTGCTAAAGTATCATGACCTGCCAAACCGGAGGCGATAGAGAGCATGGCGTAAATGGTAATCATCTCGCCCTGCGTTAGCGCGGATTTCGGTGCGACACGCTTCAGGAAAAGATTTATCAAGATTAGGAAAAAGATGTTGAGGACAACATTCCAGAAGAGAGAAATAGTCGTTGGATGCCCAGAATGCCAGACACACTCAACTTCAATGACCCAAAAGACGTTCGGGGGAATTAAGAAGATAGCGATGAGGATAGCGCGCCATGTAACACCGGACGCACGGCGTTGGTCCTGTTTATCTAAGTTTTCCATAGTTAAAAATGTGTAGGCGGTTCGAGTTCCTTCAACTCCCAGAGAATATGGCCAAATTCAAACGCGCCAGCGGCGTTTCCTCGGATAAGCTCGCCATCAATTCCCCACGCTAATTTGTAAGCCGCGAGAATTTGCGTGAGCGAATTTTCCACGTTACCGTGGCATAGCAAGGCAACAGTCCCGCCGCCACCGCCACCGGTAATCTTGGCACCATAGATACCGCCCTGTTCTCCAATCTTCCGAGCGATGTTCACAAGTCCATCAACTTCACGGGAGCCCAATCCTGCCAGATCACGGTAACTGGCATTGGATTCGTACATGAGATTCCCTGCTTCGCTGAGGTAGTCTTGGATACGCTCGGAATCTGTATCGGCGTTTTTTATAGCAGCAATAAATTGCCTCACACGTGCGTTCTCGTAAATTGCGTGTTGGACTCGACTCCTCACCGCATACGATGTCTCTGGATTCACCTGTGTAGCGGTATCAACGGTTTCACCGTATTTGTCAAGAAACTCCGCGCCCTGCATCTGTTCAGGCAACAAGTGCTCACATTGCTCGCGAAACTCCTGGACAGAAAGGTTGCATAGGTAGTTATCTGCTAACGCCTCGGATATCTTTCGAGCGACGCTACCTTCCGCGGCGTCTGATGAAAACGCTGCTTTGAGGATAGTCAACCCCATAAAAGTCCCGGTGCGTGTGTCAACATAAGCAGTGCTCGTCGTGCTTCTGCGCACTCTTGTATAGATACCGACAAAACTCACGTTTAATGGACATGAAACGAATTCGAGAATTTTGTCCGGTTGACAAAGAATTGAGAGAATCTTTGTTGACGTGCCAGCGGCAGCCGTCACCTGATCCATAATTCCACAAGGCGCGCCAACAATTCTATTTTCAACGATTTGTGCGAGGCGCGCTATTTCCATGGCATCTAATTCTAAGCCATACAGCTGGTTGATCGCCATCAATGTAGCGACTTCAACAGCTGCGGAGGAGGCAACCCCGCCACCGATCGGAATATCGCTTTTGATAATTATCGTGGCACCGTGCGGAAATTGCGCAATCTTACCCTCTTTGAGTAAGACATAGAAAGCCCCGAGTATATATCCCGTCCATTCTGCTCCGGGTTCCTCACTGAAATGTTCCTGAATCTGCGAATACGTTTTGAGCGTTCCATTCGTATAGAAACTATCCAGCGAGAGATGAAAGTTCGGTTTGAATTGATCTCCTGCTCGGAGTGTGATAGCACAGAGGTTTCTATCTTCTCTGGCTTGGCAGGCGGCGATTGCTGTGCGGTTGAGCGTCATCTCAAAAACATTCGCGCCGCAGTAATCAGCGATCCCTCCCATAATGTCAAGCCTTGCAGGTGCCCGGGTGAGAATCACATGTCCGTCCCTTTGCAAACCAAGCGAAAAGAAGAGTTCAGGGGAATCTTCCTGTAAAAGATACTCCAACTCAAGGACCTGAAAGGAATTCACTCTGGGACCGTGGAGTTGTTCAACTTTCATTTTTCTCGCCGACCACACTTCATTGTAAGTTTCACGCTAAATAATTCTATTTATCCAACCATGCTACACCTATCCCGTTAATTTATCAAGTCCTTTTTTGCAGCCTCTACGGATTAACGACTCTAACACTTTCCCCCTGTTTTAGAGAATGTTGTCCAGCAGTGACAACCGCTTCGCCTTCGGTAAGCCCACTCAGGACTTCAGCTTCACCCGCACGCAGAAGACCTATCTCCACAACACGCCGCTGGCTGACCCCATTCTCAATCACGAAGACGCTCTGTGTGTTGGCATTCACATCCTCAATGAGCGCAGCACGCGAGATGAGAAGCGCATCGGCATGCACTTTAATAGGGACGGTCACCTTGGCGAACATACCGGGTTTAAGAGTCCCGTCCGGATTGTCAATATCGACCTCAACCGTAGCCGTCCGACGCGCTGGGGTGAGCGTTGGACTAATAAAAGCAACACTACCCGACATCTGGGTATCTATACCATCAATCTCTATGGAGGCTGGTTGATTGAGCGCCAATTGGCTCAACTGGACTTCAATAACCTCAACGGTTGCTTTGACGGTATCAATATTAACAATGTCAAAAAGGGGGGCGGCAGGAAGTGCCATACCCCCTAAATCCAAGGAGCGTCTGGAGATCACACCGGAAATCGGGGCGCGAATCGTCGCATCATTCAGACGTTTTTGCGCAAGCTTCAGCGCAACCTCGGCTTGCGTGCGTGCGGTTTTCGCTGACGTTATCTCGGCTTCCCAACTTTTCGCAGTCTTTAAAGCCTCCGCAGAGATGAGTCCAGCCCGGGCGGTTTCCACTTGCGAACGCGCAAGTTCAATGTCTTTCTCCCATGTCTTCGTAGATGCTTGGGTCTGTGCGAGTCGTAAGGAGGCTTCTGCCTGCTCAACTTGTGCCTCCATGGCTTGAATATCCTCCGTACGCGCACCGTTATCGATAAGTTGAAGTTGTTCAGAAGCGATTTTATGTTGAGCGACGGCAACGTCTAACTGTGTCTTCGCACTTTCAACGGATTGCTGACTAATTGCGCCATTTTCAAAGAGTTGCGTCATGCGTTCGTGATTGCTTCTGGCGTTCTCAAGGTTCGCCTCGGCTTGACTCAATCCTGCCTCCGCTTGTCGCCGGTCTTCATCACGCGCACCACTTTTGATTTTCTGAAGGTTCGCAACAAGAGATTCCAATGCGGCGGCTGCCTGCTCTATTTGCGTGACGGTTCGGATTTCAGAGAGGTCGATTACCTGTTGTAGCGCGATCTCTGCGGCGCGAAACTGCGCTTTTGCCTGCGCAATCTGCGAGTTTACACGCACTTCGGCGAGCTGCTTTGTTTGTTCATGAGCCGTTTCCGCAGCTTTCAGCGTGGCTTCGGCTTGCTGCACGGCGAGTTCGAGTTCCTCATGCTCTACCACGGCAAGAGATGTGCCTTTTTTTACCCTGTCGCCCTCATCTACGTTTAGGGCAACAAGCCGCCCTGCGACTTTCGGAAAAACGCTGATTTGTGATTCGGCTTGAATAGTGCCGGACAATTCGAGTTCCGAACGAATCTCTCCCCGTGCTGCTTTTGTAACTTCCACCGGCTTCAGGACTGTGGCCTGTGCCTGTTGAATTTCAGGTCTTTCTGGTTTTAGAAACCGCGGTAGGCTAATCACCACGGCTATTGCGAATACTATGAGTATACCAATCAATACTTTCTTCATTTTTAAACTATGGTCCCCTGGGCATCGCTCTATACGAGCTGGGAATGTAATACAAGGAACGGATTTAGTCTATTCCCAGACTAAATCCCCCAGTCCCTACGCGTTTTGCGATGGTTTTCGGTGGATCCGGACGTAACTGGGGATCTGTAGCGTTAGGTGAAAAATTAGCAAGATTCCCTTGATTTACATTCCGACACCGTTAAGAGTTTTTTGTTTATTGTAATTTTTGTCCTATCGCTTTTTCGAGCCTCGCTAAACCGACAATGTAATCGTGATACGCCTGCAGGCGGTTAACTTCTGCCTGGGTCAAAGCAAGCTGCGTATCCGTCAGGGCGACTGTCGTAATAATCCCGTTCTGAAATTGGAGATTCGCAATCCGAACACTCTCCTGCGCTTGCGCAACTGCCTCACGCTGGACATCAATAAGCGTTTCCGCACCACGAAGATTCAGATACGCAGTGCGAACTTCAAACTCAACACCCAATTTCATTTGCGTTCCACCTAACTCAACCTGTTTTAGAGCACTCTCGGTTTGTTGCACCGCTGCGCCCGCCGCAAAGCCGTCAAAAATTGGAATATTGATTTGAAAGCCGAGACTCCAAATCCTATTCATTTGCGTCAGTCTTTCATTCTGTGAAATTTGATAGTTCGTGAAGAATCCGAGATCCGGACGGCTTCGGGTTTTCGCAACGTCAATCTGTTTACGGACAGCATCCTCAGCAAATTGTGTCCGATGCACTTCGGGACGATTTTCAAGTGCCTGTCGGATGAGGATCTCAAGGTCTAACCCTGGGATTTTATGGTTTTCTGGGATTTCAAGTGTGCCTTTCACCGATACATCCCCAGAGAGAGGTATATTAAGGACGGTTTTATAGGCATTTTTAGCGGTTTGAACACCGTTCTGGGCGCGGATGAGTTGTGATTTGGCATTTGCGAGTTGGACTTTGGCACGCAGAACATCGAAATTGGTCGCAGCACCCGCATTCAGCGACGCCTCTGCGATTGTGAGTTGCTCTTCAACCAAAGAAACACTTTGTTGGGCAACTCTTACAAACTCCTGGGCGACCAATGCGCCATAGAATGCCTCAGAGACATCTAAACGGAGTTGATTATAAGCGGCATCAACGTCGCGTTGGACTGCCTGATAGTTGAGCTGCGCGGCTTGATACCCGTAATAATAGCGTCCCCATGCGAAGATAGGTTGCGTCAAACTGACAGTGCCTTGAGCGTTGTGATGGGCACCGAACTCCAACTCAATCAAGTCGGATTCGCTGTCGGCACTGGGAGGTTCTGGACCGTCCATTTCTCCGCCCGGTGTAGGGAATCCAAACCCACCCTCGGCTTGAATTACGGATTTTTGTATATCTTTAAAATAGGTATAATTTCCACTAACTGTGATTCTTGGCAAGAGTCCTGCGCGTGCGGCGCGAACTTCTGCCTCGGCAGCCTTAAGGTTTTGCTCAGCAGTCTGAAGGGTCAGATTGCTCTGTTTGGCAAGCTCAATACTTTCCTCTAATGTCAAAACCTGTGATTCTTGCGCTATAATGGAGAGATTAATGAAAAGGAAGAGAAAGGTTCCAACACACACGAAGCGGCAGAACCGTAATGTATTCATCGCGGTTGCATCCTCCAACGAACATTTACGAAAACACATCTCTGTAGGGGCTGGGTCACCCAGCCCCTACGATTAATAAAAGTGGGTGGGCAACGGGAACCCACCCACATGTTATACAAACAGCCTTTAATAACGGACAATCGTTGTCGAATCGCCAACTGCCCAAACCTGACCACTTGGTGTTTGGACGAGATCCCAGAGATGGCTTGTCGTCGGTGATTCCTGCATCAACCACGTAACGCCCCCGTCAGTTGTGTGAAGAATTGTTCCACCGTCTCCAGCTGCCCAGCCCTCATTGGCATCCCGGAAAAGAACAGCATTCAAGTTAGCATCCGTTGGGACTGTCTGATCGACCCATGTTGCGCCCCCATCCGTGGTTGCCATGATTGCCCCTTGTTCGCCGGCGATCCAAGCGGTTTGTTCGTTGATGGCATAGACATCGTTCAATTTCGGTCCTTGCAAGATAGATGCCCACGTGAGTCCACCATCCATCGTCTTTGCGATGGTTCCGGCATCCCCGACGATCCAACCGATACTTTCATTTATGAAGTGGACGCCATAGAGATTGTTAAAACCTGCGCCTGTCATCATGGGATCCATATCTTGACCGATCCATGTTTGCCCAGCATCGGGAGTGTGCATAACCCTTCCGGTTTCCCCGACTGCCCACGCGTGTGTTGGGGTGCCAAAACTCAGACCGTAAGATCCCATAGCACTCCGCCAACTCATTATGCCTTCAAACTGAATTCGCTGCGCAGTGCCGTGGCCTTCATCACCTGGATCGCTAACCCCGTGCCATGTCTTTCCACCATCAAGTGTTTCAACTAAAGCGGCGTTGCTCCCGACGATATACCCCTTATTCTCATCTACAAATCCGACTCCGAAGAGTTCAAAGACATCCCCACTACTTTGAGGTCTCCATGTTTCGCCGCCATCGTTGGTGTGCAAAACGCTTCCCGACAAGCCGACCGCCCAACCGAGTTTATCGTTGTGAAAATAGGCTGCACGAAGTTCGCTCGTGCTGGAAACGACATCCCACGTGTCTCCACCATCGGTTGTATGCAGGATAGTCGCATCTTTGCCCACTATCCATGCTTCGGTTGGACTCAGCATGTGGATACCTTCAAGGCGAGCAGCAACGGGTCTCGGCTCAAGCGGTTCCCAAGTGATACCACCATCCGTTGTTCGAAGAATTACGCCGAATTCGGCGGCAGCAATACCGACGTCTTTATCAGCGAAATGGACATCCCAAACGGGTTCAGGCATCCCGTTAGAATGCGGGACTTTACTCTCTTGCACGACCCACTCGGCACCGTCAACTGTTGCGACGACAGCACCTCCGGCACCGACTGCCCAACCTGCTTTGTCACTCAACATGGAAATAGCATCGAGCGTGTTGACTGTGGCACTGGTCTGGAATTCCCAAGTCTGTCCGCCATCTTTGGTGTGAAGGAGGGTGCCACCGCCGCCGGCTGCCCAACCGACTGTCGCGCTTACAAAGTCGATACCCTCGATGGTATTATTCGTGCCGATTTCCTGCTTCGTCCACGTTGTGCCACCATTTTTCGTGCTAATGATGAGTCCCCCATCTCCACTTGCCCACCCATGTTTGGCATCAGCGAAGGAGACCGCCAAGAGCGCGGTGCGGGTGCCTGTATTCTTTTTCATCCACGTCGTGCCACCATCCGTGGTTTTCAAGACTGTGCCATTGTCTCCGACAACCCAACCGGTTTGTGGGTCGATAAATCGAACTTTCTTCAGCATGATGTCAAATGGCAGCGGTTGACTGGGTTGTCTGTTCCACGTCATACCCCCATCGGTAGTATGGAGAATTGTTGAATTGCTACCAACGATCCAGCCATGCTGTGCGTCTACAAAAAAGACATCCGAAAATCCCGCCTGCCACTCGGATTCGCTCACTTTCACCCATGATCGTTGCGCAAATGCGAACTGCAGGGTGCAAAGCAAGAGCAGGACTACCAAGATAGAAAATATTTGCTTTCTCGATTTCATCAGATTTCATAGCGTCGGAACCCACGCCCTTTCGGTGTGGAGTGAACGCCAACCTCCTTACTTCTCAAGATGGGCTTGTAAACAACGCCCTTCGTTTTAGGTAATACCTTATACTATTCAAGAGCCGTGAACTAAAGCCTAAGCGCTTTATTCTATGTCTATTATAATATCACGACACAGTAATTCATGTCAATTGAAAAGTATCGGGGATTGGTTTCCAGTTTGCTGACCTTCTGTATAGAACTGTATAGAAGAAACAGCAATGTGGAGAGTGATCTTACGCTTTAGAAAATTTGGATTGACACCCATTAGATTCCGTGCCATAATAATTTAGACTAATGTAAAGCCAAAAAGTTCTCACAAACTTGTCCAATTCGGTTTGTGCAGACGCAAATATCTAAATAGATTAGGAGATTTTCATGAAATTCATGACGCGATTCACCTTTGTAGGCCTCGGCTTAATATTAAGCGTTTGTCTACTGCCCTCTCCTGCACCCGCCCAACTTGGGATGAACAACTTGACGGGTCTCTGGTTGTTCGATGAAGGGAGCGGCGACGTTGCTGCGGATTCTTCAAGTAGCGCGCTGGACGCTACCGTGGTAGGTAACCCGACGTGGGTTAGTGGTGTATTCGGTTCAGGATTAGAACTCAATGGTTCAGATGCCTACGTTGAAGTTCCTGCACACGTGAACCCGACGGATGCTATCACTGTTTCGATCTGGGTTAAAAGTATGACAGACAACTGGAATCAACACGGCTGGATGGTCGAAAAACGGAATGCGTATATTATTCATCCCAACGCGGATACCAAAAACGTCTCCTGGCCGATTTGTAACGGTGGCTGCTGGAACAAGCCTGGTGGCTGGCGGGATGGAGAAGTCGGACCGGATGACATCACTGAATGGCATCTCTATACCACCACCTTTGACAGTGCAACGGGTGAGTGGAACATCTATATTGACGGTGTAGCAGAAAGCACGATGGAAATCGATACCAATCCAATTGATGCTGACGATGGTGAGCTTTATATTGGTCGGGATACCTGTTGTGACGGTAGATTCGGCGATGCGGTCATTGATGAAGTCTCTATCTTCAACGTCGCACTCAGTGCCGCTGAAATCACATTGATGGTGGACAAAGGGCTTTCGGCATTGCTATTGACACCGGTTGAACCTGAGGGCAAACTCTCAACGACTTGGGCGAGCGTTAAACAGCAGTATTAATCGAATCAACAGGCGAGTGATGCTTTGCTCGCCTCTTTTCAATTTAAACACGAGGAGATGAAATTAAATGTTCCTAAGAATATCAGTGTTAATCCTATCCATTGCGTGTCTCTTTGCAGTTACCGCTTTAACGCATGCGCAACTTCCATTAGACGGTGTCGTAAGTTACTGGTCTTTTGATGAAGGCACTATCGCGGGTGGCAAAGTTGAAGACGTTTTAGGCGACAACGATGGCGAACTCGAGGGGAATCCGAAACCTGTTCCCGGAAAAGTCGGAAAGGCACTCGAATTTAATGGCGAGAATTTCGTCCATATTCCGGGTACTGCTTCATTAGAATTCGCCGGTGCAGAAGAGATGAGCGTCGTTGCTTGGGTGAATGCTGATAGCGACAGCCCAGTCAAAGGGGTTGTCGCTGGGTGTTGCGGGACGATTGTCGCGCAGCGCGACATCAACGGTTGGGCATTGCGTTTTGATGGTAGAAACGGTGGGCAAGAGATGGAATTCATTGTAACGCCCGGATGGCAAGGTGATGGCGGGTTCGGCGCGGCAGCTTTCAACAAAGGCGAATGGCACCACATGGTGGGGATCGTTAACCAGAAAAAGATGGAACTCTATGTTGATGGTGAATTAGAGAAAGAACAAAATTACAATGGACCTATGACCACCGGCGGTTCAGAAACCGAGATTGGTAAAGCAGGCGATGGCGGCTTTGTAGGTATCATCGACGAAGTCATGATTTACAGTAAAGCCCTCTCAGCAGATGAAGTTGAACAAATCTTTGAAGCGGAGGGTCTCCCGGTAGAACCTCAAGGTAAACTTGCGACCCGTTGGGCGAAAATCAAAATGGCTTGGTAAGGGTCTTCTCTGGAGTCACAGTTATAATCTCGTGTACCTTACAATTGTCTTTCTCTCATAGCATAAGAGCAGATTACGTGTTTGCCCTTCCCCGGAAAATAAGAGGTATTAGTCATGCAATACATAGAAGCTCCGTCCTCCTATTCTCAAAACGTCTTGCATAAAAGTATCTTCCTCGCTGGTGGCATTACGAATTGCCCTGATTGGCAGCAACAGATGGTTCACTTGCTGCACCATACAGACTATACGCTGCTAAATCCCCGCCGAAAGTGTTTCCCCATTTCGGACCCAAACGCGTCCCGCGAGCAAATAACGTGGGAACACCACGCTCTTCGAGATGCAAGCGTAATTTTATGTTGGTTTCCATGCGAAACGCTCTGTCCAATTGTTCTCTATGAATTAGGAGCATGGTCAATGACAGAAAAACCCTTGTATGTCGGCGTACACCCACAATACGCGCGGCGCACCGATGTTGAAATTCAGACCTCATTGGTTCGCCCGGAAGTAAAAATTGTTTATTCGTTGGAGGCTCTTGGTGAGCAAGTACAAAACCATAAGTTCAACCAGATAACACGCAGACAATTGAAAACCGCTTGACAACTGGGAAACACGATTGTGCGTAATAATCCGGAACAGGGAAAAACAGTGGAAAAGAAAATAAAGCATTTAGAGATGATTCAGAATATCATTACCCGATTGGCAAATAACTCCTTTTCACTTAAAGGGTGGACTGTGATTTTTATCGCTGCCGTGTTAGGTTTTGCTATCAAGGAATCTGATCCTAATTATATCCCGTTGGTACTCTTTCCTATATTTGCCTTTTGGGGTTTAGATGGCTACTATCTAAGAAGGGAAAAGCTCTTCCGAGCATTATACGATAAGGTCAGAAAATTAGATGAAAAGGATATAAATTTTGAAATGGATATATCTTCGAGCGAGGATGAAGTTGATAGTTGGCGATCCGTTTGTGTTTCCCGAACAATTTTAGGATTCTCGGTCCGATCTTAATCGTTATCTTAATCCTAATCCTCATTGCGATTATTCGCATCCTGAAATAAGGAGGACGTATGGCAAAACGAGTGTTTTTTAGTTTCCATTATCAGGACGTAATAGATTTCAGAGCAAATGTTGTTCGGAATCACTGGATTACTAAGTCCGATAGAGAAGATGCAGGCTTCTTCGATGCCTCAATCTGGGAAACAGCTAAAAAGACAAGTCCTTTGGCGTTAAAACGCCTAATCAACGGTGAACTTCAGGGCACTACCGTAACAACTGTTTTGATTGGTAGTGGAACTTACGCGCGAAGGTGGGTTCGATACGAAATCATAAAAAGTATGGAAAAAGGAAATCAAATCTTGGGCGTACATATCAACGGCATCAAAGATAAAAATCAAAGAACAAAACGTTTAGGTCCTAATCCATTTGCCTGCCTTGGCTACAAATACAGCGATGATGGAAGGAAGTTGCACGTTTATGAGTTGAAAAATAGAAAATGGGTTCAATACCAAGACCTCGCCCCTTATATCTTAAAAACTGTAGCCCCACCACCCAAACGAGGGAAATTTTACAAACTCTCGTCAGTTTATAAAATCTACGATTGGGTAAAAGATAATGGCTATAGCAACTTTGCAGAATGGGTAAAATGAATATCTTGCTCGGTTCCTCGCTGTGATTTACCAACGCAGTTAGCCAAGGACATATAACTACAAGCCGGAAACTTGTCCACCTCCACAAACAAAAAGGGGTAATATCCCTCTCACGAGATTTCAAATATATTTGAATTTTCTTGACATCAATTCGCTTTTACACCACACTAAATGAATAAGTTCGGGCTTATTCCAACTGTGAGTCTTGTCACTAAGATTATGATAAGTAATTTTACAGCAATTCTTGGGAGGAGAATATATGAAGTTTCAGTTGCATGAAAAAGTGAAGTATATGGTGTTGGGAGCTTTGATAGCCCTTGCCGGCTTTACGTTGGGGAGCATTCCTAAAGGTATAGAAGCACAATCTGAAGATGCGAAATTTGATGTTATTGAGGGGACATTGTTCGTGACTAAAGGTCTTTTCGTTGGTGATGTTGTAAAGCGATCTGGAGTATTGATCACTTCAGAAGGTGGTGGATCGGTAGGCATTATGCATGAGGATAATATTATTAATATTATGGGCGTTACTCCTGAAGGGCATAGTGTAACAACGTTAAGGTCTAGAGATGGGAAAGGTGGCATTGTGCTCAAGGTTCCTAATAACAGCGATGGTGTGATTTCCACACTGGACAAATATGGAAAGGAGTCTAATTTGGAGTCGGGGAGTATAAAAGGCGCTGTTAGATCACAACCTGAACGAAGTGCTGTTAGACCACAACCTGAATCAGGTGCTGTTAACAACAATAGATCCAAAACTTCATCAACCGATGGTAGTAGTAAAGGAACCTTTGGTGTTGATTCACAGAAGATATTGAATAAGATTGGTGGTGATATAGAATATAAAATAGCTGTCGTCTCTGACATAGATCTGGATAAGAATGATGATGGCACTTGGTATATTAATAATTGTAGACTATCTAGTTACTTGAATATGGGGCTTTACTTTGCCTCACCCTATCCACGACAAAATGCTTTGAAGGATGGAAGTTTTATTGCCTTTAAAGCCAAGCGTAAATCCTTATTTATTCAGGGAAGAGAAGTAAATTATTTCGGTGATGCTAAGATACTTGATTATATATCTTTGCAATCAGTTAAGTGTAAGATAGATGATATGAGGAACTTATCTACGCCATCTAAAGAAATGCCACTGTTTGCAAGCAGGAAGGATTTTGTCAGTGTGACAGGTGTAATAATAGCTGTTGAAATAATAGAAAATGAGGATCCAGAACCTGATAATCCATCTGATTATTTAATAGACAAAACTGTTATGAAGTGTGCAGATGGCAAGTTGTATATGGTTGACTTTGATCCTCACATGCGTCTATCAATGGATGATCCTATATCAGGTCCACACCGTCCAAGCCAAGAGGCATTTGGTGAAGGGGACGTAGTTACTGTCACGCAGACTGCTCCTGTTCTTAGAAACGCTTTTTCAGCCTATTATAAAGAGGAATAGATGAAACCCGTAAAAGTAGGTGTAATTGGGTGCGGTGTGATCGGAAGCAGACACCTCAGTATCGCATCAGAGGCACCCCATATCGAGTTAGTTGCTGCAGCGGACCTCATCGAAGCAAACAGAACACATGCAGTTGAACGTTTTAACCCACCCAAAATGTATAGCAATGACGTTGACTTGCTCGACGATGATGATGTCGAAGCCGTTGTTCTTGCATTTCCGACGCAATACCGGACCGCCGTAGCCTTGCGCGCTTATGAAAGAGGGAAGCACGTCCTGATTGAGAAACCGATCGCGATGAACGCCGCTGAGGTTGAACAACTCATCGCTGCACGGGGTGACTTAATCTCAGGGTGCTGTTCCTCACGAAAGCGTTTCACTGCGTCCGCTCGGCTTGCGACGCAACTTATCACAAGCGGCGGTCTGGGAGAGCTCCGGACCGTCCACTGCCGCGCGATTATAGGGGCAGGAAAAAAGCCTGACACACCCCGTCCCGCCTGGCGGTTGATTAAGGCACTCAACGGTGGCGGTATCCTTGTTAACTGGGGATGCTACGATTTGGATTACCTGCTCGGTATTACAGGGTGGCAGCTCAAACCCGAAACTGTATTTGCGCAAACATGGACCGTGCCGCAGGTGTTCACATCCCATATCGCTCCCGGTTCCGATGCGGAAACGCACTACACTGCAATTATCCGTTGTGAGGACGACATTGTGCTGAGCGTGGAGCGTGGTGAGTTTATGACGATGCATTCGCATGCAGATTGGGAAATTATCGGCACGGAAGGCTCCCTTAAACTGAATATGCAGGATGAAAAACCGGATAGTGTCATCCACAATCGAACGACAACAGAAGGGGGTGTGGTGTCTACATCCCTCGTAGAAACAGATGAAACACCTGAAACGGAACACAGCACACCCTTGTCTGATTTCGCTGCCGCTATCCGAGAGAACCGGCAGCCCGCAACCAGTTTGGAAAAAGCACTTGTTGTTCAGAAGATAACCGATGCAATTTATACTTCCGCAGCAACAGGAAAGGCTGTGGAGATAGGAGGATAACATGAAATTCCGTGGATTCACAATATTGTGTAGCATCTGCTTGGGTCTCATTGCTATCTCGTTTGGTCATGCCGAGATTAACATAGACGACTTTGCTGGCATCTGGCTCTTTGATGAAGGTAAAGGATCAGTTGCTAAAGATTTCACCGAGAACGGGAATGATGGGGAATTTGACGGACCTAAATGGATAAATGGAAAGTTCGGCAAAGCATTGGAATTTGATGGTAGCCCGAAATATGTCATTATTGAGCATAACGACATCTTCAACTTTGAAGATGACGATTTTACCGTCGGGTGTTGGATGAACTCGGAAAATAAAGATGCATACGTCGTCATCAAGCGGAACGGTGGTGCCGGATTCTGGGCGATGAGTTCAAGTATCGATAGAGATACAGGTTTCTTCATTTTTGAAGGTGGCGGAAACCACATCGACGATGGTAAAACCGACATTGTCGGAAACGGTTGGCATCACACCGTGGCTGTTCGCAAGAAAGGGGTTGTTTCTTTGTATGTGAACGGCAAAAAGGAAACAGAACGGAACGTCGGGGCGAACATGGATAACCCGGCTATTCTGAAGTTCGGCGGCTGGGGCAGCGAAAATCTCATTGGTGGATTGGATGAAGTCTTTATCACGAAAAAAGGCGTGGCGTTAGAAGAGGAGGACATTCAACTGCTTGCGGAGGAAGGCTGGGAGACTGCGTTGGATGTCTCTGCAAAAGGTAAGTTAGCGACGACTTGGGCGACTCTGAAAGCCCGATAGATGGCAGTCCGTTTTAACAACAAAGATAGGAATAGCGCAAAATGCAGACCAATCCGAGTCCCCAACTCTCTGAAAGCCATCTCCTGACGACAGCGTTCCAAGAGAATCGGAGCCTTGTGGTCCTGGTCACCTACGCTGGCAAACGCTATGTCAGGATTCGTAAGGTGACCCACTACAATCTCCTGATCCAAGACGAGCTACCGACCTCCAAATTAGAGGTCGTTATGGCTTACGCTACCGACGCTCAGACGCGTATAAAGTCGGATCACTCAATTGATGACCAGGTGAAAGCACTCAACCAGAAGCCGATCAAAAAAATCAGCGAACGTAGAATTGTTAACATGGTCGTTGCTGTTGGGGATCCGATCAGGATTGTCCTGCGGACTGGCGACGTTATCATAGGGTTCTGTAAATGGTTTTCGCGATACAATATTCTGCTGAACGTCAATGGAGCATCTGTGCTGATCTATAAGCACGGCATCCACGAATTGAAGAATTACAGAACGCCGTCATCCAATTAGCAAAACTGGGGAACGTTATCGGCACCAAAAGTCTGTGAATTGCATTGTTGATCAACACCTTGAGGATGTGGCGGGAACACGTTCCCGCCCTTCTTCATTTATACGAAAAATTTCTCGGCAACTTCAGTTCTGAAATTCTTGCCCATAACTTGGTAGCCCTCGGCATCTGGATGTAGAGCATCGGGGAGTAGGTGTTCGTAATCTGCTCCAAACACACGCAATCCGTCAATGTAATGGATATTCCGATCACCGTGTGATTGCAGAGCCTCAGCAGCGGCTTGCACTTCTTCACGCATCCCCTTGAGATGAAATCCTACGGCGTTTGGCGTCTCCTCCCTCGGCGGGGAATAGATAGGGGACATCAGCATGAGTGGGATATCTGGATGTTTTTCACGGACAATCTGGACTGCCCCGATAATTGCGGGACGAAACGTCCGCGGTCCCAAACTGGATGCTCCTTGGATGTTAATACCGAGACACATAGAAATATAATCGGCAGGCATATCTCGGATCATCCGTGCCACCATGGCATCGAGATGACACTGTCCACCGTAACCGAGACAGGTTAAATTCAAACCGTGTTGACGTGCGACAATTGCGGGCCACGTCTGTGTCGCCGATGCGGCTGTCCGGCATTGCGTGATAGAACTCCCATACGTCACCCATCGGGGTCGAGCGTCAGCGAAGGGACGCAGCGTTGCCCCATCATCTATCTCCAAGTTGCGGAGTTGAAACTGTCCGAATTGCGGCAGCCACAATTCAATCAATTTTTCCTCACCGGACAACCCCTCAAAAGCGAAATTGCCTTTTTGGGTCAGGTCAAGCGAGGCGACGATTTCACCATCACAGCAGAGATCGAGTATCCCGCTTTCGTTCTGTGGCACGATATTGCCTGAAACCTGCGTCGTATTGCTCCGAAAACTGATACGAACGCCTGCGGGCATTGCCGAGCGTTCCAATAACGGCTCTGGAAATAGGACATGCATCGGGTACGGCGTGCGCCACGGCATCACCCAATTTTCGGTTTTTTGTAGGGAGACAACTCCCTGCCAAGTTAACTGCGGCGTATCCGGCTTCAATTGCATCGTGTTCCCCTTTGCCTATAAGCAGTTACATAGTATCAACCAAGGCACGCAGTTGCCGCACGCCCTTCAACATATCTTCTGGTTGTCCCCAATGTTCAATGCTTGCTGCGCCAGTGAATCCGTCAGCGACGAGCGTCTCCAACACCTGTTCATAGCACAATCCTGTGTCACCAATCGGATCAAGGTTTTTCTCACTGTTCGGTTTCACATGGAGATGTCGCACCAATCCTTTAATATGGGCGTACCCATCCGGTAATGGATTCTCTCCGCAGTGTAGCCCATTGTTGACATCCCAGCACGAGGTGAGGGCGGAACTATTTCCGAGGGCATTGATGACAGCACGCGTCTCTTCACAAGTTCCGGCGAGACACGCACTTTCGTTTTCAAAACAGAGCGTAACGTCCGCGCTCTCTGCAACCGGAACAACGAGCGAAAGTTTCTCGACGATACGTTCCATATAGTCGTTAATATCTGGGCGCGGCGCGCCTTTGGTCCCACGATTGGGATTCCAAAATGTAAATCCTCGAATGACCTGGGTATCAAATGCGTGTGCCAACGTCACCATCCGATCAAAGTGTTGTCGATGTTGTTCGTACGCCTGTGGATCGTCAATCGAGCACTTACCGAAGGGCGATCCGACACTCGCAACACGGACATTATAATTGCTGAGTACATCCTGAACACGTTTGATATCGTCATCGTCAATCTCGGTCACGTGTTTTCCCCAAACACCGCCTCGGATTTCAACGGTATTTGCACCGGCTTCGACACCGAGTTTAATGGCTTCCTCAAAATCGGTTTTAGAAACCTCATCAGCAAAATAGCAAACATCAATCATTTCAAAAAACGCCTCCTAAAATTTCTTTAGTTGTGCAAGTATGGGTTCAGTCCCGATGCGTTTACCACTCTTCGCATCAAGGTATTTCCACGCGATGTTCCCATCTTGATTAACAATATAGACCGCTGGACGTGCTACCTCGATTTCACTCGGGTCCACGACATTATAAGCCTCTATTGTCTTCGTTTTTTCATCCGAAAGCAATAGATAGGTGATTTGAAGCGTCTGCTGCGTTGAGTTAACAGTCGTTATCGGATCGGCACTGATAGCGATGAGTTCGGCCCCTTCGGCTTGAATGTCTTCATAACCCTTCTGCAACTCACCGAGTTGCGTTCGACAGTCGCCTCATGTCCCCGTGCGATAGAAAAGAATAACCAGTTTCTGCCCGCGATATTCCGAAAGACTGTGGAATTCGCCATCCCCATCTGGAAGTGAGAATTCGGGGGCAAGTGCTCCGAGGTCCAGCCCTTCGCCCATAGGGAGTTTTTCAGCGGCATCCTCCGGTGCTGTTGTAATGTGGGTCGTTCGTTCTGCATCGCCACAAGCAAAGGATAAAAAAATAATGACAGCACACAGCGCGGAGAAACCCACTAAATCAGCTTTCCTAATTGTTCGCAAAGCGGTTAAAATGCGGCAGTTTGTTTGTTGTCCGTCTTCCCTCTTATCCGCCTGCGCCGTTGTTGCAGGCTGCTTTCTTAATCTACTTTTCATTCTGGACAGATAAACCCTCCAGTTGTCCATCAGTTTAGATTTCACGTTTCTCGTCTCCCTTCATCATCTTGTGCGTGCATCCAGTGTCGGACATCGGCACGCATTTCTTCAAGAATTGGGCGCATGTCCGTCCTGAAAGCCAAGTTGTTGAACTCGGATGGATCCGTCGTCACATCATACAATTCCTCTACAGGGTGATGTTGCGTGAGATAAACGAGTTGTGCCGTCTGAGGATCGGTCTCGGCTTTTTCGACCCAACTGTTCCACACCTCAGCATGGCTCTCCGTGATGCCTTCAACCTCAGTGAAGTGGGTTGTCCATCTGTTTTCAGGCATCAGGTTCAAGATGTATTTATAGCGGTTATTGCGGACACACCGCTGTGGGAATACATTCATGTTTCCGTCGCGGGTATGCGTGCCGTAAATTTTATCGCGGAAAGTTGCTTGTTGTCCGAGCAGGACTTCTTTAAAACTTCTCCCGTCTAAACCGTCCAGCGGTTCACCACCAGCGAGGTCTATGAGCGTTGGAAAAAAATCAACGTGCGAAACCATCGCATCGGAGACAGTGTTAGCAGGAATCTCGCCGCGCCACTTCGCGAGAAACGGCAAACGGATACCGGTGTCATACAGCGTCCACTTACAGTGGGGCCACTCGGCCCCGTGATCGGTTGTGTAGATGAAGAGCGTATTGTCGGCATACCCGTGTGTTTCTAATATTTTATCGACTTCGCCGATACGGGTGTCCATCGTAGTGATGTCCTGATAGTAGTTCGCAAGGGCATTTCGGGCGATCGGTGTATCAGCGATATAGGGCGGCAGCGACAAGGTGTCAGGATCATAAATTCTGTTTGGTTCCCACGTGACGTGCGGATTGCTATCACCGAGGATGAGACATAAGGGTTGATCGGGATTCTCGTGTCGATGGCTGGAAAGAAAACGTTCAACTGGGGCGGTATCAAGCCCTTCTGCTCGATATTTCCGATTATGCTCGGCACGCTTTGGCAGAAAACCACCGATATACTCAAAATCGAAGAGGGTCTCCGGTTTCACATGCGTTTTGCCAGCAATCGCCACACGATACCCAAGTCTTCGCAGTGTCTGCGGTAAGGCTGCAAGATGGGCATGGCACTCCGTATGATTGCCCATTGCACCGTGTCGTGCTGGATACAACCCCGTATAAAGGGTGGAACGAGACGGTGCACATGTCGGTGTCGGTGTGAACGCGTTTGTAAAACGGACTCCCTCCTCGGCGAGACTATCCAAATGTGGGGTTTGGATTTGGGCGTTTCCGTAACAACCGAGGTATTCCCAACCGTGATCATCGGACAGATAGACGACAATATTAGGTTTCTTTGATGCCATTATGTTAGTCGTCCTTAGCAGGTGGGAACGGTTTCGGTTGTTCAAAGGGTTCATTTTCCGCTGGGACAATTTCCGGCGGGAATTGGGTGCAGACTTCACCGTTCTTCATCACCCATCGGTAGTTATGCCAAGAGCGTTTGCGCGCCTTGGCGATTTCTGGATTTGTATAGACCCCTGCGACAGCAATACGGCTCTTTTCGCTCTTGTTCGGTGGACTATAGTGCCACATACTGCTGTGCCAAATGACGGCATCTCCGGTATCCAATTCAATATGATGTATACCGCGCTTTTCGATCATCTCCTGAACGGCTTCGCGTGGGAGTTCACCGTGTATGCTATCGGGATACAAGACGTGTTCGACGATCTCGGTTTTGTGGCTACCGGGGATAAACTGCATGCATCCATTTTCCCGGGTTGCGGGCTCAAGGGGTATCCAGAAGTTGAAAGGCTTCGTTTCACCGTCGCGCCAGAGTCCGTTGTCTTGGTGCCACGGGGTTGCGGCACCGGTGCGCGCCGGTTTGAGGAAGCAGCTATTGTACTTCATGATGATATCGTCGCCGAGAAAATAGCGTGCGATGTTGAGCACCGTCGGACCGGCGTGGATGTTGTGCCATATCAGCGGAGATTCGACACAGAAGTTAGCGAGTTTCCGAAAGCGCGCGATACGTCCTTGCGGTGAGTCCTCCATTGGATCCATGGGATCGTAATCGGCGAACTCACCAGCGTTGGGCAGCATAAGAACGTTACGAATGACCCCACGGAGTTCTGCTGCTAAGTCTTCTGAGATAACATTGCGCTCGATAAAGTAGCCTTCGTTCTCATATTGCGTTTTTTCTGCAGGTGCTGGTTTCCATCGTGTCATTGCAATATTTTTCTCCAGTCGTAAGGGACGGATGTGTTCGAGATGCCCGCCTATAATTTTCCATTTCACATATGATAACACTCGCAGGCACGTCTGTCAACAATTTCAGCGATCCTTGAGCCGTCCCCAAGTGGTTGTCAACAGACCGTTTGGAGAGACAGGTAGGACGGCTTCCACACCCTTCATCAACTCGGCAATCTCAGCTTCTGTGATACCGCGGTTAAAGAAGATGACCTCGTCCAATCTACCGATAAACTTTTCACCGCCAAAGGTGCCGAACAACAGTTCACCTGCCTGGTCTACATCACCGCCCTGTTTAACGGCAGATTCAAGCGTGCCATTTACATAAAGCTTCATTTCACTGCCGTCGTAGAGCCCAACAATGTGATACCATTTTTCGGGTTCAACGACGGTTTTTCCCCAAACACCCCCAGTAAACCCACCGCCCGACCAAATGCCGAAGACATAACCACCTGGTACCCTTTCACCTCCGGACTGAACTTCCAATAGATAGGAACCGTTCCTCCGGATAGCGGTATCCGAGACCCCTTTATTCATATAGACCCACGTTGCGATCGTCATCTGGTTCTTGAAATTGAGACTATCAGAGGCTTCAACGGTTACAACATGTGGTGGTTCAAATTCTAACGCGTCCCCAAATTTACCCTCTGCCCATTTTGCGCCCGTAATTGCGCCGTCGTTTCCGTTGCCTGATGTATCCGCTGCGACACCACCTTTGCCTTCATCGAAAAGCCAGATGCCGACTGCATCGTCCAACAGCTCTGCTGAAAGCGGATTTACTCCTACACACAAGATCCCAATGATAACAAGCCAATATATGTGTTTCATTTTTTTCCCCCTGATACACGAGTTTAACAGAAAGGGAAAAATGTGTCAAGGATCTACATACACCTGCCGCTTGAATAATTTTGGAAAATATGGTAGAGTATAACAGCAAGTATTACACTGTGAATTGAATGATGCTAACGCAAGAAATGGTAGCCGATGCCCCTTTGGACCCCGGCGTTTATTTTTTTCGCGGGGCTTCCGGGAAAATCCTCTATATCGGCAAGGCGAAATGTCTACGGAAGCGTGTCCGTTCCTATCTCCATAAGGTTAAAAAACGTCCAAACAAAATTAAACGGCTTATCCGATGGACGACAGACGTTCGATATCAGATTTGTCGTTCGGAACAGGAAGCACTCTTCTTAGAATCGCGACTCATCCAAGAATATCAACCTTCCTATAATACCGCTATGAAGTTTGGACGGAGCTCTTGGTATATTCGGATAGATGTCGGAGAGGCATTTCCGCGCCTTGAAAGAGTGTCCGAGACCCAACCGGATGGCGCGCGATATTTTGGTCCGTTGTCGAGTCGACGATGGACGGATGAAGCGATTGACGTTTTACAACGGATCTTTCCGGTTCGGACATGCGAAGGTGAAATTACACCAATACCGGGATTTCGTGCCTGTTTTCAGTACGATCTGAAACGGTGCGATGCCCCCTGTGCAGCACTCATTACGCGCGAACGCTACGGAGAAATGATTACAGACATCGTTGATTTGCTGGATGGGGAGTATGAAAAAGTGCAAACACGTCTCGTTGCCAAACGGGATAGCGCATCGGAGACCCTCCACTTTGAGCGGGCTGCTGCATTTCAGAAGCAGCTACAACGGATTCAGAAGGTCTTTACATTTTTAGACGTCCACCGGAGGTAACCCAATGGCAACAAAAAAAAACCAAAAAGCGGGTTATCGTCGACGATAAATATTGGGGCATTTGGTGTGCAATTTGGACGGATTTGTATTAATTCGAAAAAAATCTTGCCTAAAAAATTGATATGTGTTAGAATAACACTTAAGTAATTCAAGGAGGTTAACCATGCATATCGCAAGATTATCGCTTATTTGTCTTATTGCTTTCGTATTCATGGTAGGCTGTGGTCTGATTAGCAAGGAAGCAGAGATGCCTGAAACCACGACAGCCGCTATGGACGGTGCTGCAATGAAATCCGACGACATGAAGACGGATGGCGACATGATGGAAGCCGCCGTTGAAGAAGTTACACTGAACGTTACAGGGATGACGTGAGGCGCGTGTACCAGTAAGGTGCAGGATGCACTCAGCAAAGTCACCGGTGTTTCTGAAGTCGTAAGCGTTTCTTCAACGGATAACACGGCGGTTGTGAAGGTTGAAAAGGGTAAAGTTAAGACTGCCGATCTCACTACTGCAGTTCAAGGCGCCGGCTTCAGTGCCGAAGTCGCTCAATAAGGCTAAATCGGAGGAGGGTGGGGTTCCCCACCCTTTCTCTATATGAGCAGGTTGCAAACTCTATTTCTCTTGCAGCCTTAATTGGATAAAGTTTCAACCATCAGCGTTGAAGTTGAAGAGGCGCGATCGAGAGATCGTCCCTACACATAAGGGGATTAAACTTATGCGTCAGTTAAATGTGAGTATGCTATTTGTCTGTTTCGCAGCACTGTTATTTGTGGTTGCGTGTGCAGACACAGCAAAGAAAGAAGCAGAAGAGACACCAACGCAAACAGCAGCACCAGCCATTGAAGAAGTAACGCTGGCTGTGACCGGTATGACATGAGGTGCGTGTACCAGCAAGGTGCAGGATGCACTCACAAAACTTACCGGTGTGACTGAGGTGGTCAGTGTTTCTATGGAAGAAAATAAGGCTGTGGTGAAAATTGAGAAGGACAAGGTTGAGAAAGACGCGCTCGTGAAAGCGGTTACAGACGTAGGTTTCAGCGCGCAAGTCGCCAACTAATTTTAATTTTTCCTTGCGGTTCAGAGAAAGCAAATTTATATTCAATGCGAGGTGTAACAACCTCGCATTTTCTATTTTTTCCAGAAATTAGCCGACGTCTCAGCTACTGTCCCTTGTTAGCATAAAGCGGATCATCAAGCAGGGACTGCACCTCGTAGATGGAGCCTTTCAATTCTGCATAGGGTTCCGGCATACGCACAGGTGCAGCGACCATACGTGGCTGATTCGTCGGCTCACCACGGATAATCGTGTCGTTGAAAGTCTCCCAATCTGGAATGCCCTTCAGGGGCCACGCATCTACAGCACAGTATTGGGCAAGCATCAAGCGACGCGGTTTATCTGAAGTATTCGGGGCAGAGCCGTGCAGTGCCCGAACGTGATGGATCGTGATGCCACCCGCCCTCAACTCAACAGGTTCAGCACCCTCCGGTGTGAAATCGGGATCTGTTACTGCTCCAATAAAAGCACCGTCCTGGTGATGGTCTAACGTCGGTCCCTTGTGGGAACCTGGAAGTATCATCAATGCGCCGTTCTCTACAGTCATATCGTCAATCACGACCCCGACTGCGAGCAGATCGTCGTTTGTGTGTGGGTAGAACGCCCAATCCTGATGCCATTCAACCGGACTTCCAAACTCCGGATACTTCATGTTCAATTTATGTCCATTATACCGCACCCCAGATCCGATGAGTTGCTCCACAATATCCAAAATCTTGGGGTGCCGTAAGGCGTAATCGTAAACGACGTGGTGTAGCCCCGGATTTTTGATACGCCGCACGCGCGGGTTCGCCGGCGTATGTCCCGGTTCCAGGTCGAAAATGTCGGTATGTTCGGTAACCTCTCTCGATTTTTCGACGAATTCATTAGTGACGCGTTGGAGATCCGCAACCTCTTCCGCTGTTAACACCGCTTCAACACCCAAGTAACCCTTCTCGTCGTAAAAATCACGCTGTTCATGTGTGAGCATTTTTCCGTTCCTCCTAAGGAAGTAATGCTGTTATTATACATCAAAACGTTTTTTAATTATACCTTGCGGTTCAGTCAGGTGAATTGAACCAACGACGATCCTTCGTGTAGACCTGAAGAAATACGCAGAAACACCCTATCAAAAACCCCAAGCAAAAACCCTTCCATTTCATTACGGGCTGCTGCTACCTATCATTTGTCCGTAAAATCAGTAATTAACAATTTCTTATAAATGTTCTCCATCGTTCGGACATGCCTTTCAACACTGAACGCTTCTTCAGCATATCTTCTTGCCCGTTGCCCCATACGTCCGCTTCGGGTTGGATCTTTGGCGAGTTCAACAACCTTATCCACAATTCCCTGTATGGGATCTAATGGCATAACGTATCCCGTTTCGCCATGAACAATCATTTCAGTCGTGCTGCCAACTGGTGTGCCAATGACAGGTTTGCCTACCGCCATCGCCTCCGCGATGACACTTCCCGCCGAAAGGGTGACGAGTAGATCGAGTTCCTGCATCGCCGTGGGCATATCGGTGCGGTGCCCTGCGAAGTGAACGAATTCCTGTAACCCATATTTGGCCATCAATTGACGGACTTCCCGTTCGTAGGTGCGGTGTTCTGCCGTATCCAGTGCGGCACCGACGACGTGAAATCTAATCTCCTTGCAGTGTGCAACAACCCGAGCAGCGATCTCAACAAACGTTTTCTGACGTTTGAAAGGTTCAATTCTACCGACAATACCAACGACATATTTCGCCGAGTGAACGGGTTCAGAAACCGGTTGAAAAACCGATAAATCAACACAATTACGGACGACATCAATCTTTTTGGCATCAATCCCTGCTTGAATCAGCGGGACACTGCTCTGCTCGGAGATAGCGATGATACTGTCCATCCGGTCGAATCTGTATTTTCGGACCTGTGTAGGCGTAAGGAGATTCCGGACGTGCGAAACGACAGGGATTTTCAGATGTTTTCTAACCGACCACAGATACGGGTTAAACCACGAATCCGAGGTATGAGCTAAGTGTGTGCCGTGTGTCTCGGCAAGACGCACCAATTTTTTTGCGGCTCCGTATCTCGCTATTAACGATTTCACCTTACGCCACGGAGGCAGATCAAGAATCACCGTGGGCACATTGGCACGCCTCAAGTGTTCCACAAAAACACCGCCATCAGGGCAAACAACGAGTGGACGGTAGCGCGTCCGGTCCATATTCTCGACAAGATAAGCAAGTTGCTTTTCACCACCACCAATGCTCGAACCGCAGTGGCTAAGGTAGAGGATCGGAATCATCTTTCCAAGGATTCACCCGTCAAAACAGATGACATGCGTGCCTCCATAGACCTTACACAGGAAAATCGAGATGCTGATCTCGGAAAACTTGACTGACCGATCGGTGTTGATGGACTCTCAATATGGCTTGAGACAGGAGTGGCGCGATAGAAAGCACCTTAACTTTCCCATCGAGTTGTTTTTCAGCAGGAACGGGGATTGTATTGGTAGTGACCACTTCGCGAATTGCTGGATGACTGAGCCGTTCCAAGGCTGGACCCACCAATATAGGGTGTGCGATACACACATAAGCGGGTTCTGCCCCCGCCTCTGCCAAGGCTATGGCTTGTTGGCGAATCGTCCCGCCTGTTTGTATTTCATCGTCGGTAATAATTGGGGTTTTGCCCTCAACGTCTCCAACAAGCTCGACGAACTTAACGCCCTGTCCATCAACGCCGGTTCGCCGCTTGTGCATGATGGCTAACGGAAGTCCAAGAATATCTGCGTATTTTTCTGCCAATTTGGCGCGCCCTGCATCAGGGGCAACAATGACGCCATTTTCAACCTGTTTCTCGCGAAAATAATTCGTCAAGGTTGTTAGGGCGGTCAAGTGATCCATAGGAATATCAAAGAAACCTTGTATCTGTGGCACGTGTAGATCAATAGCCATGACGCGACTCGCCCCAGCGGTCGTCAAGAGATTCGCCACGAGTTTCGCACTGATCGGTTCGCGCCCGGTCGTTTTGTGATCTTGGCGTGAGTATCCAAAGTATGGAATAATCGCGGTAATCTGTCGGGCTGATGCGCGTTTCATGGCATCAATCGTGATGAGCAGTTCCATCAGATTTTCGTTGGCAGGTTGACTCGTTGGCTGCACAACATAAATATCGGTGCCTCGGATACTTTCCTCAATCTGAACGCGAGTCTCCAGGTTAGGAAACGGCTCGATTGTAATTTTACCGAGTTCAACACCCAAAATCGCAGCGATATCTTTTGCCAACGCCGGGTTCGCACTGCCAGCGAATAACCTGAAATCGTCGTTAACTTGCTGATCAATCAGTGGGGACATGCCAAAACCTCCTTATACCCAATTATTTTAGTTCTCACATATTGCTCCGCTCGAGCATAAACCGTAAATCCTCTACATTTTGTCAGGTTATGTGTATCCTATGGAAAGAATGTACCCATCAAGATCCATATAAAGATCATGAAGCCAACCGGAACAACACAACCGATTATAGACTGCCGTATTTGAATTTTTCGACTCTTCGCTTTGTAACTATCCGTATACAAAGCCGCGTATTCAGGTGATTCCCCAAGGAGCCGTGAGGCAGACGGGGTGGGTTCATAGATAGATGCGATAATAATACCGAGTATATTCCCCAAAAAACCGATGAAAAACCATGTTACCTTTTTGGCATCGGATTCCGCCTCTCGTTCAGCCGTTAGATAGGCTTGTGCTGTGGTGGGTTGTAGTTGTTGGTCATTCATTCAGAGATTCCTCCCTACACTGTGTAAATGCTATTATGGCACTAAGGATTCACCTGTCATTTCAGAAGGTTGTACCAAACCGAGAAGGTGGAGCGTTGTTGGTGCAATGTCGGCAAGCCGTCCGCCCGCACGGAGTTGCTGTCCTTTGCGTTGGTTATCAACAACGATGAGATCTACATCGTATGTAGTATGTGCGGTATGGATACCACCGGTCTCTGGATCAACCATCTGTTCACAGTTCCCATGGTCGGCGGTGACGATGAGCGCGCCGTCCTTTTTAAGCACAGCATCAACGATTTTTCCGACCCCTACGTCAACTGTCTCAACTGCCTTGATAGCGGCTGAGAGGGAACCCGTATGCCCCACCATGTCGCCGTTGGCGTAGTTGAGGACCATCAAGTCGTATTTGTCGGAAGCGATCCGACGCAACATCTCTGCCGTCACACCCGGTGCGGACATCTCCGGTTTCTGATCGTAGGTCGTTACGTCACGTGGCGAAGCGATAATCTGTCGATCTTCGCCTTCGTAGGGTTCATCTCGGTAGTCGTTGAAAAAGAAGGTAACGTGTGGGAATTTTTCAGTCTCCGCGCATCGGAACTGCGTGAGTCCCATCTCGCTCACATAAGCACCGAGTGTATTCTGCATTCTGGGTGGTTTTTTGACAGCGGCTTCAATAGGCATCCCGCGTTCGTACTCGGTCATTGTGACAAATTTAACGTCAGGTTTGCAATTCCGTTTAAAGCCCATCTGTCGCGTGACACCGTCTTTCCCTTCCGCTTGAAACGGGAATTCATCAAGACAAAAGGCTTTCGTGAGTTCTCTGGGTCGATCCCCGCGGAAGTTATAGAAAACGACGGCATCTCCATCAGTGATACGCGGAAGTGGTTTACCATCGCTCCCAACGACTACGGACGGCCGAACGAATTCATCGCCTTTACGATTGGTGTCATCAGGGTTGTCATAATAGTCCCGATAGGCATCTACAGCGGCAGCAACACGGTTGTCGGTTCCCTCGGTTAGGAGACGATATGCTACCTCAACGCGTTCCCACCGGTCATCCCGATCCATTGCATAATAACGCCCGACAACGGAAGCTATCCGTCCAATGCCTATCTCCTTCAACTTTGCTTCAATCTGCTCACAGAATTGGATACCGAGGTCTGGCTGGCAGTCGCGTCCATCGCTGAAATTGTGAATTAAAACCTGGTCAGCTTCGAGTCCGTTCGCCTTGGCGAGTGTGAGGAGACCATAGAGATGTTCAAGTGAACTGTGAACACCCGCGTCGCTCGCCAACCCCATGAGATGGAGATGTGTTCCGTGCTTTTTGGCATGCGCGATTGCGTCCAAAAGTACTTTATTCTGGGCAAACTCGCCGGAACGGATCATAGTGCTGATACGGAGGAGTTCTTGATTCACGATGCGTCCTGCCCCGATGTTCTGATGCCCGACTTCACTGTTGCCGATGACACCAGGGGGTAAACCGACATCTTCGCCGGAGGTATGGATTTGGACGTTCGGATAGTTCTGTCGCAGCCAGTCATCTACGGGTGTCTGTGCGAGATGAACGGCGTTGGCGTGCTGAAATTCGGGATACGGATTATTGCCCCAGCCGTCTCGAATGATGAGAACGACGGGGCGTTTCTGCTGGGATGTCATGTAGATTCCTTCTTAAGTGCCGATGTATGTGAAATTCTGTCTTAAGCATGCTATACTATTTTATGAGGCGTTGAACATGACGCGTCTGTAGATGGCACGCAAGGGCAGCGCGCATTCAATTGAAGCGAGTGGTAGCATATTTTCAAGATGTTCAAAGGACTCAGATGTGTTTGTGCGGTAAGTGTTGACATGCGTGTCTCCGTAAATCTACCTTTTTGTCAAATTATTTTAACAAATTTTTGAGGAAAAATCAAGATGTCATTCAAATCTATCTTCATCTTACGGCGGATTTGCAAGCCTCAGTAGCAGGGCAAATAGATGGCTTCCTTTATGGAGCCCCTCTATTCGCCCCACTGCTATTTCCGAACTTATCGTTGCTTGCGATATTGGGCATCTGGAAACTGTCCAGCAGAAATTGAGGGGTTGCTATCTTACCCCACCCTTGAGTCGACTCCACGTTGTGGCGAGTTTACCACGCGCTTCCACATCTTGCGGGGTTTCCATGACTTTTTGGATGTCGTCTTCACTCAGGGTTTTCTCATAGAGTCGGACTTCATCAATTTTACCGGGGAAGTGGTCGGTGGCGTTGCCAAGGTCATCGCCGCCAATCCAGAGTTCTAAGCCGGAGGGCGCGATTGGCACACCATTCGCAGCGTCGCCTTCGAGTTCGCCGTTTATGTAAACCTTCATCGTCTTTCCATCGAACGTCCCTGCGAAGTGATACCATTCACCGACTTTCCAATCGGTTGTTGTGGATTGCGCGAAGGTATTGTTGGGTTTGACGAGAAAGTCGATGCTGTCTGCGTTGCCGAAGTCGAAGATGACAAAGATGGAGTTGTTTTTACTCATTAAGCGGTGACCGGTGAGTGAATCGTTTGGGCTGAACCATGTCATGAGGGTGATATTTTCCTCGATTGCGAAGTCGGGATCGTCTGCGACGATGACATGGTCGTCGACACCGTTAAATTCGAGGGCGGTCCCGAATTTTCCCTCAACCCATTTCGGCTTACCGTGAAATTCTCCGTCGTGTCCGTTGCCTGTGACATCTATGGCTTCTTTGCCTTTGCCTTCATCAAAGGGCCAGTAAGCGACGAGTCCGTCTTCTGCTACGTTGGCGATACCAAGACTGGCAATAATCAAAAGCAAGAACAGCAGCGACGATACAAAGATAACTTTGTGCATTGCGATTTCTCCTATGCAAAAGCAGAATTTTAGATTTGTATCCTGGGGAACTTATAGATATTATAACATATGTGTCAACTACCCAAGCCTAAAGACTTGGGCTTGTTAAGAGCGTCAAACAGCAATAGCTGTGTTGCTTTCTTAAAGCCCGACATCTTTGTTGCTTCGTTCGTGTTTCTCGTTTCATTGAGGGTGGTAACCCACCGCTCTCCACGAAAGGCAGCAGCTGCCTTAAAAAGTATGTTCAGTGCAGCGTTGTGGTCTCGGTCTAACGAAGTGCCACAAAAACTACAATCAAAGGTCCGTACCGCTAAAGAGAGTTTCTTTGGCGACTTCTTACCACAGGCAGAGCACGTTTGCGAAGTGTTCTTTGGGTCAACTTGGTGGAAGTGCAAACCGTCTCTTTCGGCTATGTCCGCACACCACTTAAAGAAGATGCCCCAAGACGCATCCGAAATGCTCTTGCTGAGGTGCTTATTCCGAACCATGTTAGATATGCTGAGGGCTTCAGCGATAAGGACGTTATTTTCGCAATGATGAAAAAGTTTGTGGACGAGTTTTCCAATGAAATCTTTGCGTTTATTAGCAGTCCGTTCTTGATGCAAGGCAGACGCATGCACGGCTTTATACCAGCGGTTGCTCCCTTTCTTTCGGCGTGCCATCGTCTGATTATGCTTGTGCAGCAGTTCTTCTGCTTGGCGATACCAGCGTGGGTTATCTTCTTTTTCGCCTTCGGAAGTCGTCAGATAGTGCGTTGTGCCAACGTCAACAGCGATCGCATCGGTCGGCTCAACTTTCGGGGTATCGGGGAGTTCACAGGTGATATGAGCATACCAGCCACTTGCTTTTTTCACGAGCGTGACTTCTTTGGGGTCCCCTTCAAACGGGCGGTGCATGTAGATTTTGACTTCACCTAACTTCGGCACTTTCAAGCGGTTATGGCGGAAGTTAGTTTCTTTTATCGGGTTTTGACGAACGCGGATCGTCTGTTTTGGAGCGTCTTTTGTTTTTCGACGAACCACTTTGGTATATTTGCGAAGTTTCCACGTCAGAGACTTTATGCGTTTGCGGTGTCTTGGATAGCCTTTTTTCGCAGCACCTTTCTCGCAGCGTCTATAAAAACCGTCAAAAGCTTTATCTGTGCGTTCCAAAGTGCAGATTTGCATATCTTGTGGCACTTCGCGAAAATCCGCGTATTTCTCGCGAGCAACCATCAACTTCTTTTGTTGGTCGTTGCAAGAAACGCGTTCGCCTTCAGTTTCCCAAGCGACCTTACGATCATGGCGCGCAGCGTTCTGAAGTTCACACAGGTGGTCAAGCCACTTAAACAATATTGTTTCCTGTGCCTTTGTTGGATACACAGGATATTTGAAAGTCAATCTCATGGTATATCGTGTATCGTGCATTTATCCCCTTACGAGTGGGAGGCAAGCACGTTACCAAGCGGTAACGCTCGTAATGCTTGCCAACACGATACTAAGAGTATACCACAATTTCATACCAAACGTCAAGGAAAAAATGAATGTTTTGGTCCTTTCCAATCCGTTAATCAGGTGAAAAGGAAGTGTAGAAAAAATATTCTCTGAATCAGGATAATCCCCTCAATCCGCCTTATCAAGGGGACAAGACTTTAAGCTGGGCAGGATAGGAAAATGTGTTAATTGTCTGAATCACGGATTATCACGGATTATACGGATTTCGCGGATAAACGACTCTCATTTCAACACCACGATCCGTTGGGTCGCAGAGAAGTCTCCCGCTATGAAGTGTAAGAAATAGACTCCACTTGACACGGGTTCGCCTGCCGCATTCCGTCCATCCCAATAGGCTGCACGTTCTCGTGTCAGGTAGTATCCGATAGGTTTGAACCCAACAGCAATCGTTCGGACCAAATGACCACTGACATCGTAGATGTTCACACTCACATCTGTCGCTTTTGCCAATTGATACGGTATCCACGTTTCAGGATTGAAAGGGTTGGGATAATTGGGTAGGAATTTTGTCTCCTGAACGCTCTGATTCGCTCCTGCCATTCGGTTCGGTGCATCCAACCCGGCACCTTCAGCGGTAATCATCAGATCCGCCCAATGTGCCCAGTCACAATTTGGGTTTTCCTCAGAGTCTGTTACCAATTCCAGCAACACAGTTTCACCCACAAACTCAGAAAGCGAGATACGGGCATCTACCCAACCGGATATATCTGTAAAGTGTTCAAATTGCTGTCGCCCGTTTAGCAGCACCTTAAAAGATACACCATCACTACAACTTTCATCTTGCAAGCCCATTGAAAAGGAAAACATTACCTCATGCACTTTGGGCAAAAAAAGTAAAAATTGGAGAACAGTTTGTCCGTCCGGAGGTGGATGGGCAAAGATGCTCCGCTTTTGCACTCCACCGATAGTTGCAATAGTAGGTTCACCTGAATTCCAGACACTCCCAAGTCGGAATATACCCGCAAACTGCAATCCAGTAACGAAATCAGTGTCCCTCAAATTATGTGGGGAAACCACTTCAACACCGGACTGAAAGAAAAAAAGAATCTGTACCGGTAATTCGGTTTCAAGCGAATATTGTCCGTTTCCTTTATCCTCCACTGTATCAGGGACATTTCTTATCGGTTCAGTGGGAAGATAGAATCCTACCTTTATAGGCGTGTCTGATGGTTCAGAGACGATTTTAGGTTGCCCCCACCTCGCCCAATCCCATCCTGTATTTCCTTTGGGACCTGGCGTGATAGTAAAACGCAGTTTAACACGTTGACCACGATAGGGAGTCATATCTATACTGATATGTTTCCATCTCTGCGCGTTGTGATGTTGACGAAAAATCTCATTGCCTTGCACTGAAACAATGAAGGTTACACCGTCGGAGTTTTCAGAGCCATCTTGCAGCCCGATATCGTATTCCAAACGAAGGCGTGGACTCTCTGGCAACGAGAGTTCCCATTCTCCGAATGCATTACCAATAAGACCTTGCCAAGGCGGATGTGCCTCAATCGCTGGTTTACGTATACCAGAAATGGATGCCTCAATTCTCCGGAAGGTAGCTCCTTTCTGCTGCGGTAATTCTTGTCCATTCACGACAATGCCTGTTCTTACAAGATGAAACGGTGCCAATAAATCAATTTCCTGACGGACATCCGTCTTTTCCAGTCGGAAAAGAGCGGCATTTTCTGTCACACGCGACTCTATTACAGAAACACCTTCTGGTAAAGTGTTAATATGTACTTGAGAAAAATCGCGTGAGGTTTCGCTCAAAAGATAAGATTTCCTTGGATCCAATCCAAATATCTTCGTTTCGTTATAAGCATGCCAATGTGGTAAACTCCGATCTGTTTTTACCTGTGTCACGCCAAAGACTCTTTCATATCCGACCTCGCCAAGCGGTAAGTCAAAAGTAGCCCCTCCATCTGTGGCTTTGAGCGTTGCGATTTCACCATCCTTGCCTATATACTGGAAGAGTGTATCAGTCTCCCAGTCCTTTTCAAAGTCAGACTTCAGGCTAAATTCTTGCCAAGTTCTTGCAATTGATAGTAATTTTTGTGTTTCAACCCGTTCAGAGTCCAAGTCCTGCTCTGACCAGATGGTAAGCGTTGGTAAAACCCCCCATTTCTCATACGCATCCAGATACTTTTGGTAAAGTTGTAGACCTCCATCAGGGTTAGGCAATCCCAAATAGCCGTAAGGCAATGTATAAAGAGAAAATAGAAACGTACTAATTGGGTGTGGGGTTCCCCGTGGCGTGGGATCCCATAGTGGTGGGAGTTTCCAACGTTGCGCGAAACTTTCACGGAAAAAGGTGACTTCATGCAGATGCTCACCGCTAAAAACAACGCCCGGCATCGCCTTCACCAATTCCTCGTGCATTAGGACGTTTCCTTGACCAGCGTTTAACCCTTCAATCAATCCATTTGCATCGTTTATTACAAAGTGACTAACGTCCAAATGGAAGGCATCTACTTCGTACTTTTCCCAGACATTTTTCAGTTGTTGGACCAGGACTTTTCTAAATGCAGAACTCGCGAGATTTATGAAAGCGTGACGTTGGGGCGCATTCGTTCGTTCCCACCACCATCCGCGCCGGGTTCCAGTCCATGGATCTTGAAATTGAAATTTCTGAAATTCTGCGTATAGGGGATGATAAGTCGAGACACCAACCAGATTTGTGTGAAGCATCACTCGAAACCCGTGCCGATGTGCAGCTTTGACGAAATTCCCCAAATTTGCCTTCGCTGTATAGTCCGGATAATTAACATCGTAATCATCCTTTCGCCACTCATTCAAATACAGCAAGGTTTTTGGGGGGTCAACCTGATCCGCTAACTTATCTAATATGCTAACATCCAAACCAGGATTGATATAGGTAACGACCAGACCGATCTCTCGAACCCATGCTGGCATCTCATCCAATCGCCACGGTTTGAAGGTCTGTTCCATCCAATCCCGATACTGCTTCGCAGGCACACGCCAATCGCCGCTATAGGCATTGAGTCTCCATATCACAGACTTTGCTGATGTAAGTGCGTCGAAAGGTGCCTGGTTTTGGGTTCCAAAACCGAGTGCAAAACTCTCTCCCAAATCTTTTTGATAGTGGAGTGTTTTAAACTGAAAGGTCGCATCTGTGCTGCGAACGAAAAAACCACCCTGTTCCCCTTGAAGAATCGCGAGTTGGACCTCCCAACTCCCAGGATACTGAAAATCTTTGGAAGTGATCGGAGTGGTAGCATCAATAATTTGTCCGCCTTCTGCAGGAAGGACGAGGTCCAGATTCCTGACATTTAGATTTCCACAGCCCCACTGAACTCCATAGACGCCTGCTGTGTCGGACATGCCTGTCTGTTCAATCAGTAAATCATCCGTATTCTCATCGACAGCTATGAAGAGGCGAACTTCGTTTTGTCCCTGCTGAAATACCAGTTCTGCTTTGAGTGGTGCAACTTTTCGAGCGGATGTTAGCGAAATTTCGTCCGTCCAGACATGTCCTCCCTGCCTCCTGAGTAATCCACTCCGCCCGCGAATACCCGTGGGCATACCATCAACATTGAAAGGCAAGGTGTAAGTTTCTTCTGTGAGTTTGTTATGGAGCCGGGTGATAACGCCGTTTTCAAATTGGACTTCATACGCGTCGGTTTTGACGAGGACAATGTTATCACGGATGGTTAATTCGGCAGGCTCGGCGACTTCAGCGTAAAGGATACAGACTATCCCAATTAAAATTGCAGTGGTTAGAAGGCGCATGTTGTTTTTTGTGGGAGCGTCGCGTTTCATTGTGATTTCGTTAAACAAGGTTTAATAATCGTATATTAGCATATTCCACAGCGAAGGTCAAGCCATTCGGAATTCTGAAAAAACGCCAACACCCATTGCACAACCTAACAGGTTATGCTACAAAAGAGCACTCTGGGTAAGTCCTATGGGATATTAAACCGCACGCTCAATGGACCAATGCCGATCTGTGCTTTGGACGACAATGGCACCCGGCATGTCCATCTGTGTCAGCATCTCGTTGACTTCGGCGATGGTGAACGCGGCGAGGAAGGAGTCGTAGTAGAGTTTCTGTTGGTAGGGGGTATCGTCAGCGGCATACATATCTACAAAGGCTTGCGCATCCGCGGGTGTTTCAGGACGGATGAGATCGCGGATGAGAACTGTTCCTTGCGGACGGGCAACTCGCCCCATCTCTTTGAGTGCCGACATCGCATCGTGGATGTGATGCACAATGCTGTTGGAGATGAGTCCGTCAAAGGTGTTGTCGGGGTAAGGTAGGGTTTTGGCATCGACGTATTCAAGGGTTATCTGATCGGTGAGACCAGCATCTGCGACGTGACGCTTCGCTATCTTTAGCATCTCTTCGGAGAGATCAATAGCGGTGATGTGTATATCGGGACAATGTTGCGCGAGGAGGATAGGAATCTGCGCGGGACCGGTGCCGACATCCAGAAAATGTCCAGTACTCGCACCGAGCGCGACAACGCGATCTACGAAAGCCTGGTCAACCTCACCGTGCTCCATCGCATCGTAGGCTTCAGCGGCTTCCGCTGTATCCATGACTTCTGGTTCTACAATTCGTTTCATTCTCTGATTCTCTGATGATCTGAGTGACAGTCAACGCGTTTTGACGAATTTGATCGGGTTGAAATTGCGTGTACATGCCGACCGCCATCGCGTCCGTTGGCTTGATATTCTCAAGCGCGAGTTCAAAGGCTTCCTGTGGCTCGTTCCGACCCGCGGCTAATACCTTTATAGCAATTATCGGCATCGGTATTGCCTGTATCGCGGCGAATGCTGCATATCGATCGTCGGGCAGATAGAGCTCCCTGTGTCTCGTATGATTATACAATGCACAAACATAAAAGTCAACATCATACCCTTCAGTGTAGCAGTACTTGAGGACCTGTGGATCGTGCGTGCCGAGTCCGGCTGCATAACCGAGGTCGCGGATACGTTTGAGTCCGTCACGTAAGGAACCGAGTCGTCCTTCTGAATACAATTTATCGGTTGTGCCGCCGTGATGGTAGATAGCAATCGGTCTATAGCGTGCAATAATCTGTAGGTAGTCGTCGAGGTTGGCGTATTCTGTATCTTTCGGCGTCTGCGCGATCCACTGAATGGTGCCACCTGCGTTCCAGTACTCGTTGAGTGTCCGCATGATGTGCCTATCGGCGCGAGCGAGGACGGTGTTAATGCCGTTCTCTTCTGCTTGCCGAAGGTCTGCCATAATTTGGTGCGTCGTATAGTAATCCTCCATGGCTTTCGATGCCGCTGGAGAATGGTGCGAAATGCCGCTATAGGGGTTACCACCGATAACAAGTCGTGTGATAGGATGCGATGCAATAGAAACTATGGGTATTTTCATCATGTTATCTTGTGACTCCAAGCTCCTCTGGAGAAAAGTGAGGACTCCGGGAACCCGCACTGGGGTTCAGATCCCTTTTTGCGGAAATTTTGTAAATTGCACCCTCTGCGTCTGTATGAAACATAAGTTGATACATTTCAACCGTTGTCTCGGGGGCTTGTGCTATGCGCTGTCCCATGTTAACTGATTGTCTGCTGGAAATGATTTCGTGGTGTGCCAGCTGTAGAAAGGTCACCGATGGGACCTGATAGATGTAAATTTTTGAACCTGTGTCGGTGTTACTGATCCCATGTGGTGTTCCCCATTCCCGAATCGCCTTTGAAATGTGCCTTCCGTGCCACAGCTCCAGAAGTTGCTGTATTTCTGCCCGCTGTATTTCTGGTGAGGGTTCGGGAGCATTCATCAAATACTTTGATGCCGTACAACCAAAGAGTAAAATGCTGACGACGAACAGGAGTAGTGTAGATGTGTTCATTTTCTAAACCCCTTGTGATGCGATAGAAAGTGAATTATTAGGAATATAAAGACACTCGCGAGTCAGCGCCCTATTAGGTCAGCTCCAAAATTCTTCCCTGATAAGGGATTAGGGATAGGCGGGAATCCACCTGTAGTGTCCAAATAATTCTAAAATCTACTTTTTAATAAAGTGCTTTTTCACTGTTGCCCATGTTGTCGTTAGAAACTGGGGTTGTGGTGAAACTGACAGGGCATACGCCGGATCAAACCAATCTCCAAGAAAGTTCCGTCCGATATCCGTTAGTTGTTCGGGCTGTCCACCCTCTAAATTCACTTTGAAGATTTGGGCATCCCTGCCTTCAACAACCTGTCTATAGAGCAAGGCATCGCTATTGGGAGACCAAGTGGGTGTGGTTGCTTTTGGACCTGCCTCATCAACAATTTGGGTGATGTCTGTTCCATCACGTTTCACTGTATAAATCGTTTCTGTTTCAATGAAGTCCCCAAGCGGTACCCGATGCCGCCATGAAAAGGCGATCTTGTCTCCTCTTGGGGACCATTGCACGATAGGTAGAACCGACGGTATTGCCTTGGCGGGAAAAAGAGTTTTCTGTTTGCCGGTACGTAGGTCGAAAAGACTTATCTGCATCTTTCGTGTTCCCCAGCCGGTAACAAAGGCAAGTTCTGTTCCCTCTGGCGACCACGTCGGAGAACCCCCAATAGCGATGCGTTCCTCGTCTTCTTCACCGAGCGTCGCAATGTGGACGACGCGTTCACCTCGTATGAGGTGCATGTAGGCAATTTGTTTGCCATCGGGCGACCATTCTGCCCCTATTCTGATTGCCGTTTTCCCAAAGACGCGTTGCACATTTGTTCCATCTGGATCCATAAGGTAGAGGTCCCAAACGCCATCTCTGTCAGAGGTGAAGAGGATCTGCTCACCAGTTGGAGACCAGACAGGCGTGATATTCTGTGAGGGGTGATGTGTTATTTTTGTTCGTTGGCTACCATCTGGATTCATGAGGTAGATATCACGAGTTCCTGCAAGGTCAGCCCAAAACGCGATTTTGGCGGTTTTCGGGGCTTTTGCCGAAATGGGAAGCCCCCAGCACAACACTGCTAAACTGGAAATAAAAAACAGAAATGGTAATCGACGTCCCATGAAAGTCTCCTTCTTACTGTAAAAAAACGGGTACTTACTGCGGCAGTGATTAGAGAGTGGTCTAAATTTCCGATGGCAGTACACACCCTCCTCCTTAATCTTGCCAAGTAAATAGCAATTTCTATGCCAATTTAAAACAGTAAAAAAAACAGGAGATATTACGGATTTAGTGGGTTTGAAACGTATGCTGACTGCACAAAATGGGGCATGCAGAGAGATACCTGCACGGATTTGTGCAGATACGGGGATAGGAAAAAGGAGAAGTATGGGACAGCAGGGGCTGCCCCATCATTAGAAATTATCGGATAGCGATCGGATTGCCGGGGGAACCCGTCGCACCTTTGAGACGTAGCGGTGCGAAACTGAAGGCGAATTCATACACCTTCGCTGCCGCTAACTCCTCCGTGATTATGTTCTCAAGGTTGTAAATTCCGTGTTTAACGATAAACAGCTGATGCACTGGAAACGCGAGGGTTTCATCGGGATTCGGGACGACTTCAATTCCCCAGTTATCGGCACACAACATCACGATTTTCTGATCGACGAGGTATTGCCCCGCCTCCAATCCGATACCGGGCTCTGTGGCACCGTAGCGATCGTTATCCGTCATCCAGAACTTCCCCCAACCCGTGTGGATGATAACGACATCGCCGGGGGTAATCTGAACCCCTTGCTTTTCCAAGGCACCCTCCAGATCGGCGCGCGTAATTTCATAACTGTCGCCCAGGCACTCAACGCCTTTATAACCAGCGATATCAATGAGGACACCGCGCGTCACGATGGGTCCAACATTCTCAACGCCGAGTTCTGTGAGACCTTCGGCTTTGGCGAAATCGCGTTGATTTAACCCGTTGTAGTAGAGATCACCGATGCCGATGTGCCCGAGTCCGTCAAATTGTGTGCCGATCTGACCGATCTCGCCACTAAAAATTTCCTCAAACCACGTGGTTTTGTTCTCACCGAGTGGACCCGACATTGCCGGAATCCGGAGGCTATAATGCCGCGTCCCGAAGACAGGGATACCGCTTTCGTAGACCCTACCGAGTTGAAAGACTTCACCCGTTTTAATCAAACTCGCGGCTTCCAATACTTTCTCTGGCGTTAGGCGATTCACGGCACCGCGCCGATCATCGGCACCCCATTCGGAAGGAAACCACGATTCTTGTGTGAGGGTAACAGTTGCTGTGAGGGCAAGTATACCGAAAACAAGCCCAAACAAAATAAAAAACTGGCGTTTTTTCGACTTTTTGAACATAATTACCTCCTATAGGGTTAGAAGATTTTAATTATACCTCGCGGATAAGTGTCGGTTGTTTGTACCTTGACGCTTTTCGTGTTCGAGTTAAAGAAACACTTTCTTCGTATTGGATTTTAGCGCACGGACCCATAATAAAAAATGGCTTTTAATTCAATTGCCTTAATTCTACTGTCAGCATTTTGCCATGCTTTATGGAATTTCTACGGCAAATCCAGCAGAGATACACGACTCCTCTTTTTTTGGTGTGGATTTTACACCATAGTTATAGCCTTTATTGCCTTTGGCATTAAGCAACCGGTAGTCCCGAAACCGGTATGGGGCTATATTGTTGCCTCCGCTTTTGTTCATTTGTTATATAAGCTGTTTTTGACGCACGCGTATACCGTTGGTGAGATCTCATTCGTCTATCCGATTGCGCGTGCTGCCCCAGCTTTCCTACCGCTCTTCGCCTTTCTTTTTTTACAGGAACGAATTTCCGTGCCAGGTTTGATAGGCATTCTCTGTGTGATGGCTTCCATACTGCTCTACCAACAACGCGAAGCACGTATACAGTTCAAAGCATTCTTTCGCTTCCTACGCCAACATGATGCCCTCTGGGCTTATGCCACCCTCGCCAGCGTCATTGGGTACTCACTCATAGACAAACAAGGGATGTTTGAATTTCATCGCTACTCAACGGAGGTTCCTATGTGGCGAGCCGTGACCTACTATTTAATGGAGAACAGTATCTCGCAAGTTTTCTATGGGTTGTCCTGCCTCATTCGGTTTCCGCGCCAGCAGATTCTCGAGATTGGACGCAGGGAATGGAAGCGGAGCCTTGCTGTTGTTAGTCTTTCGCTAATTTCTTATTCGCTCATCCTCTACGTCTTGATGACAGAGAAAGTCAGCTATGTGACTGCGGTTCGGCAGTGTTCTGTCATTTTCGTCGTCCTGCTCGGTGGGTACGCCTTAAAAGAAACCTATACAAAACGTCGTTTGATCGCAGCTGTGATGATGGTACTCGGCATTTTTCTAATTGCTAATTTTTAATTATACCTTGCGGTAGTGTATAACGCGACTGGACTCGAAGTTCAGAAACTTGAATCTATCAAAGGATGCGTGAAACCCAACGCTTTTCTCTTTCCAACGTGCCTTATCTGTTGGGTTTCGCTCTATCTCTATTAATCACCGATTCATGGAAAAGCAAGATTTCTACTATAAACAGAGTGGTCTTTACCGTTCAACCCCACCTACGGGAATCTTATTCGCATTTTTAACTATCAAACTCATGTTAATAATTAAAAACCTCAACCGAAGGAGACCCCCAATTTGACGCTCCGTTCAGGATGATTGTCCATCTCTATGTAGGCTTCGACTGAATCTTCAAACGGCACCACTGGGTCAACGACATCTTCACAGTCAAATCGTCCTGCAGCAAGCCACTTCCAACAGGTATCAATAATCCGCTTGAAATTCCAACGCGGATGATCGCGGTTCGGATCACTATTGGCGCGGGCAAAGATGATGTTCGGAATGTTGACGTGCGCGACAGCACCGAGGTCAAGTCCACCTGTACACGCTTTGGCACGTCCCGCATAGACGATTGTCCCCTCAAAAGTGACGCTGCGAAGGGCATCATCGAGTGCCTCGTAGATTGCGCTGGTTTCTACAGCCACATCAACGCCAAGCCCACCGGTCGCTTCTTTGAGTACCTCCCCAACATTAGAGGCAGTCGGATCAATGACAAGTTCCGCACCCGTCTTTTCAGCGACTTTCCGCCGTCTTTCAATCGGGTCTACAGCAGCCACGAAATCAGCCCCTGCGATCCGCGCCATTTGCACCGTCATCAACCCAATCGCACCCAGCCCAAAGACAGCGACCCGTTCACCGACACGCACTTTTCCATCACGAATCGCGGACATAGCGAAATGCGCTGGATCGTAGCAGACCGCCTCTTTCCACGTCATTCGGTCAGGCATCTTGAGGACACTGCCTGCGCGCCATGTGTGTGTTTCCTTGAGGTGCCCGTGGTTCGCGACGCGTTCTCCGATCTCGAAACCTTCAACGTCGTCCCCAATTTCAACAATTTTTCCGACACACATATTCCCAAGTCTCAAGGGAAAACTTGGGTTGTTGTATCCGTAGTAGGCTGTCAGCTCAGTACCGCGCTTGGGTGCCCCGAATTCGACTTGAACCCGAACACTATCCGCGGGGACGGGACCCTCCTCATATTCTCTCAAAACGGGTTGCCGCGGGGCAACCGCGATTAATTCTTTTGGCATGCTTGTCTCCCTCAAGTGTTTAACGGCACACGGCGTGTGCCTACTACTTTCTACTTTAATGTGGAATTCCCAATTGATGCATTCGGCGGTGAATCGCTTCTCGTGCTTCTTGGAAAGGACGAGAGAGAAATTCTAAATGGTCATCCTCGCCGTGATGGTGTGTCACAGTGCCGGGTTCATGGTGGCGCGCCGTCTCTTGAATATAGGACAACCCGCCCTCAATCAAAGTCAGCATGTAATTCGCCGTTTCCGGGTCAAACATCCACCACTCACCACCGACCGCTATGTAAACGGGGGAGGTGTGGGCAATGATGCCGCGTCCCCATCCGTCGTGGTGCGGAACGGCTTGTGCGTAGTTCGGTCCACCGCATCTCGCCGCGATCCAAGAGTGTTTGTCCACTTTCAGATTCGCCTTCAGGTGTAGATGCGCTTTGCCGTCTTTGTCCTCAGTCGAAGCAACGACGCGTCCCGCCTGAAGAATCTGCAAGGTATGGATCGGGAAGATGGAATCCGCGGAGGCTTCGACCTCAACCGTGCCGCCGTTACCGGGTAGGTTAATCGTGCTACCGATCGGTTGCCCATCGACGGTTAGACGGATCATGGGACCCCCGCTGAGGAATGTATTTCCGGCACTCATGTATTTGCACCAGTTATCGTAATTGAATTCCTCGTTATCAGGGATGTGGACATAGGTGCGATAAACGCCTACCGGCACATCACTACTCATCTTATCCGTCCCACCAACGAGCGGCAATTTATAGCCACAGTTGAGATAACGGTAATACTCAAGGTGTCCATACATAGCGTTGGTGAGGTACTCGACAGCATCAACACGTCCGGTAGCAATGAGTGTCGCGGGTTCACAATTCGGATTTGGGATGTGTGGCAAAACAACGGTGCCGCCCTGCGCGTGGCACGCATCTGCCCAGTGCGAAAGCGTGACCTCCATATTTCCACCGAGTTCTGCTTCCCCAGGACCGTCTGAACACCACGGCGCGACCTGTTCCTTTAAACCGAGGAGCGTGAGATGACCGAGGAGGTGCTGGCGATTTTCCTGCGTCGCATAGACAATGCTCCGTCCATCAGCAGAGGTTGTGGGTCTTCCGATGAATTCCTCTGTATTCGTAAAGAGATGTCCCCACTGCGAAAGGAGAAGGTTGACAACCCCCAAATCTTCGCCTTGTGCTTCGGTATGCGCCCCCTGCGTAGACAGGAAATGGACGTGCGTATCGCCGCTGAAATAGCGTTCGGCGTTCATATCACACCACCGCTTTAACCGAAGCGTCAACTCGCGTTGTCCGGGTTTTATGTTGACGGTAGTTCGCAACGGGGTGTATTCAAAGCCGCGAGCGACATCAACGATAACGTCCCCGCGCGGTAGCCACCCCTGACACGTCCCGTCAATATAGGCATAACTGATCTGTCCTAACCGGACATCACCACCGACATCTACGTGCCATGTCCCCATGTTTGAATTGACGTGGGCATGGTGTCCGTGTGGCGCATACGGCACCCCGTGTGGGGAACGGAAATGGATGCGACAGGGAACCGGTTTATTTGTATCCTCGTCAATGACGGTGGTATGCACCCAGTTTCTGCCGGCGTCGATGACCTCTACCTTAACCCGTTCATTGGGTTGAACGATCCCCTTTTCTTCGACTTCCCCCCACTTGACAGTGCCAAGCGTTTCACCTTGATTTTTGACTTCAACGCTTGCGGACGGAGTGGCGGATACTTCAACGTAAGCAGGGCTGCTTTTGTTGTTTTGGGATTCCCCCCAGCCTTTGAAATCGTCGTCGATAAAGGCATCGGGCGCGTTTTCCGGTAACGGGTAAGGGTAAGTGGCAACGCCACGGTCAACATTGACTTCCATATCAAAGGGTTTGTCGGCATCCTCAGATTGCGGCAGCGTGATTTTGACCTCGCGGCGGGGACGACGTGGGATCGGGTCTTCGTCAAGGTAACCGAGCGTGACTGCTGCAACGATAAAACGCCGCTCTTGCGGTTGTATTTCAATTGACGCAACTTCGACGCCATCTCTGGGATTCTTCCATATCCATAAATAGTAGTCGCGTGGTGTTCCTTGGCTGACTTCGGTTTGTCGGTTACCCGCGGATCCCCAAGGTCCCTCGTGTCGTGACGCTAAACTCTCCTGTCGGTCAGGTATAGCCAAGAAGGTCTGTTGTCCCCATCCCTGTGGCACACTGCCGATCTCAAAGCGTTCACGAATCGGCACACTCACCGATTCACCATCGGTGTAATGGAAAACGTAATTAGCAATCAGTCTGCCGATCGGTTCGCCTTCAGGGATACGTGACTCAAGCAGCCGATGCACAAAGATCACTCGCTTCGGGCTTGCACCGACAGGAACTTGGATGGCGTCAGTGTTAACGTCCTCACCGAAACCCAAGAAACAGGTTGTGCCTTCAGCGATGTCGAAAGGAAGTCCGTGGAACGTCTGTGCTCCGAGGGTGGGCGTTGCGTTCTCGCCGAGAATCTCTGTGCCGACATTGCACAAAGCGGAAAGTGAAATAGGTTGATAGTCTTGCATGTTTTCTAATCTTCCTTTTAAAGAAGCCCCAGCGGGGCGACATGTCTATAGAGGAAAATCGATTGACTGTCCCTGCTCAGAGGACATATAGAACGCTTGCATGAGTTCGGTGAGGTTCCGTCCATCTTGGATGGTAATGGTCATCGGTTCATCGCGAAGAATAGCGTTAATCCACTGTTGTATCGGCTCAGGCGGTGCGGCGGGGGCATTGGCAATGTATTCCGCTTTCTCCTCATCAGAGAGTTTGCGGGTTTCAAAATGCATTTCACCACCATGTCCTGCGGCAAATGAGCCTTCCGTGCCGTAGATTTCAAGCATATTTGGACCGGAACGATGTGTCCACGCAACGTCAATTACGCCGAGTGCCTTGTTCGCAAACTCAACAACGGAAACGCTGTTGTCATCAATCGGGAAGTTGCCAGTGAAGTTGTTAATCTTGGCGATAGCACTCTTCGGTTCACCCATCAACCATCGGATAACATCGACACGGTGACACCCTAAATCGAAGAGGGCACCGCCACCGGCGCGTTCTGGATCTGCGAACCAAGCACTTGTTCCACTGAACCAGCTATCCAATGCGGCGGAATGCGCAATCCGTCCTCTACCGAACGTGATGTCACCGAGGAGTCCATCGTCAATTGCCTTTTTCGCAAACAGAATTTCAGGGTTCGCCCGGGAAGGGAGTGAAATCATGAACTTTACACCCGCCTTCTCAACGGCATCAATAATCGGATCACACTCCGCGACAGTAATTGCGAGTGCTTTCTCTGTAAAGATATGTTTCCCGGCTTCAGCGGCAGCGATCATTACCCGCGGGTGGTCGGACGTGATTGCGTCAACGGCGACTGCGTCTACATCGTCGCGGCTGAGAACTTCATCGAGATCCGTATAGAAGGGGACTTCGTATTGCTCAGCGGCTTCTCTTCCACCGTATTCCTCTTCGTCCCAGACGGCAACGAGCTCGGTTTCAGGGTTTTCGTTAATTTTTCGGGCATAGCCACCAGCGTGGACATGCGCCATACTAATCTTTGCGACTCTAATCATCTTTTTAATTTTCCTTGCGGTTCGGTCAGAGCGGATTTGGAATTTGAAGTACCATTCCGTAGATCCGCCCTCCATTTCATTACGGGCTATGTTTCGTTTCCTAATAGGACTTACGCAATCCCGTGATTTTGCTTAACTATCAACTCGGGTTTCCTTAAAAAATGTGGAAGACGCGTCAACGGTTAAAGTCCTAAAAACAGCTAGTCCCCCAATAACCAAGGAGGCCAAAGTGCCCCTGATTTATCCAATCCGGCCAACAGAGGAACGGGTTGCGTGATGGTTCCAGCCACGAAGCACTAATTGGACGTTGGTGTGGCGATTCTCGGCTTCGATCTCATCGTCACCGGCAAGCATTTGAACGAGAACACTCTTTCGCGTCCGGTTCGATCGGTTGGGCATCGAACCGTGCAGGGTGAAGTAACTAAAGAAAAGCACGTCTCCGGGTTCGGCTTCTAAAACGGTTGCGTTCTCAATGGGGTATCGTTCTGTAACTTCAGCGTTCTTTCCGCTGCCCATCATGCCATCTGTGCGTCCGAGTTTCTTGTGAGACCCAGGATAGACGCGGACACACCCCATTTCATCTGTAGCCTCTGAAACATAGATGATGGCAGCTATCATCGTGTCTTTGACGGATGGAAAATACTGCCAATCTTGATGCATCGGGAAGGGTGCCCCTGTCTCTGGGGGTTTGCAGAAGAGTTTGGAGTGGTGAAGCATAATATCGGGTCCGAGGATGGCTTCGGTAACATCAAGAAACTTCTCCTGCATGAACGCCTGCAACCAGATCCCAGAGAAACTCTGGATATTGTGGGTATGGATGATAACAGATTCACCACCATCGAGGGCATCCATCAATCTACCCCCCCAGCGTGCGTTGACGTTTTCATCGCTTTTGAGGAGTTGATCCACAACCCGATCGAAGTCCCTTTCCATCGCATTGATTTCTTGAGAGGAATAGACCCCTTTGGCGAAATAGTATCCGTTCTCCTGAAAGAATTTTTCGATATCTGACATTTTTTTAACTATTGCTCCTGAGCGGGGTCCGTTGTCCACCCCGAATCTAAAATTGGTAAACAACCTGTTTCAGGTTATGAAAGTTTTTTATCTCTATTCAAAAGTACATCGTCAAAAAACTCTCCTCGCTGTCTACTTCTGTGACTTTCTGCTGCAATTTGCTAAATGTGTCGAAGGCAGCAAATTGACCGTTGTCCAGAATGCCAACGAGGTTTTCGACGTGCGAGTCAGAACTACACAACCGACGGACATCCTCAAGACGATTGGTGGCAACGACGACAGTTTTTCCCATCGCCTGGAGTTCACCGAGAAGCTCGGTCATCTCGATCTGTCCACCCGGATCAAGCGGTGTGAGCGGCTCATCCAGCAACCATAACTGTGGTTCATGTAAAAAGGTTTTGGCGAATAAAAGCCGTTGCCGTTCTCCTGCCGATAGCGTCCCAACTTTAACCTCACGGAGATGCTGGATGTCCATCAATTCGAGAACTGTATTGATTGCATCCACACGCTCCTGTCTCTTCAATTTGTATGCAGCGGCAAAAAAATTGAGGTAATTTACAACGGACAATTCAGGATACCCTTCAAACGCGACAGGGATATACCCGATGCTTGGACGCACCCGTTTCAGGTTCGCAAATGCATCAATCCCATCAATAGAAACGGTCCCTGATGTCGGTTCGACTAAGGTTGCCAAAATGTTGAGTAGGAGCGTTTTCCCTGAACCATTCTTACCGAGTAGAACGAGGCATTCCCCAGCTGCCACTTGGAACGTGAGTTCCGTCAGAATGGATTTCTTGTCAAAGGATTTGGACAGATTTTGGACCTCCAGCATTTTTTAATTATTCCTTGCGGTTAAATGGCATCGGTTTGAACTATAGCGCCCCTTGCGTAAGCCCGCCCTCCACTACGTTACGGGCTACGCGTTTTGGATTTCGTAAAAAATCGTCGTTTCCGATTTTCCGTGACGCGCATTCTGCGTTGATTCGCTAAACCTCCTAAAAGGCTTCGGGGGATGCCGAAAACAAACCTTAAACAAGGGACTCAACTCAGATCCACCTTGACGGGTGTGCCGAGTTCAGCGGATTGCCACGCAGCTTCGGTCAATTGGATGACACGCAACCCGTTTTCAACACCGATCGGGTTCTCCGTCCGTTCACCCCGGATGAGTTCAATAAAAGCGACATCCTTGTTGGCTTGTTCCGGCATTTCAGATGTGTCAACAAGTTCTGGTGTCCCATCCCCGTCTTGACGATAGAGTTGCCCCTCGCGGAGATGGAGCGCGCCCTCCTCTAACCAGACGGAAAAAGCTTCTCGAACGCCGCCATACGCGTGTCCGACAATGCTGATATTGCACAAGGCACCGGTATCGAACTTAATGGACATCGCAGTGAGCACATCCACCTCAATGTTTAAGTTGTCTATCATCGCGAAGACAGTATCGGGACTGGCTTCCAATACCCAGAGGAGAATGTCAATGAGATGGCTCCCTGAGTCGTTCAGTTGCCCACCCCCACCGAGGAATGGGTCTTGCCGCCATTTGCCCTGCTGATTCCGATACCAGTTCTGTGACTGATGCGCCGCGACGAAGTTAACGCGTCCGAGCTCACCACTCTGGACGACTTGGCGACAGTATTGATAGGTAGGACTCAAATGCCGTTGGTAACCTATCATCAGGTGCAAACCGGTCTCTTCCACCTTCGCTATTACCTGCTTGGCATGATCCACCGTGCAAACCATCGGTTTCTCGGTGTGGACATGACCCCCTCTATCAAGTGCGTCCATAATATGCTGGAAATGGAGACCGTGCGGCGAACTAATAACCACGGCATCCGGTTTGACGGCATCTAACATCTCAACGTGGTCTGCGTAAGTCTGCAGGGACTCGTCTAAACCGACGGTCTCTTTGAACGCATCAAGCGAGGCTGCACTTGGGTCGGCAAGGGCAACAATTTCTACACCTTCGACACTCGAGACACTGCGTCCGTGTCCACGTGCATTGCCGCCACACCCGATGAACGCAAAATTCAATTTCTGTTTTGACATATTTTAATTTATTGCCTCTTGGGCTGTCCTCCACTCTGTTCATAGTTCTGACGCTGTTATCGCTTGCGATGTAACTTATCACAACCTACAACAAAAATTCAAGTTTTTAATTATACTTTGCAGAGAAACAATGTGCATTAAAACCTTTGAGGACGTTCTTTAAATCAGCGTGTGCGGTCGCTCCAGAGAAGTAAATAGTGTTCAACAAATGAACACTATTGCACAAATTATGACGGAAATAGGTCGAAATTCACCAATTTTATGCCAAATTGCGAATGGCATACAACTTGCGATAAGCAAAACATAGGTGTCAAAGCATCGGACATCTGACGGATACACAGTGGAATAAAATTCAAAGGAGAAGGTTACCATGAAAAAATCGCTTTATCTCTTTTTACTCATAAGCTTAAGCCTATGCATAAACTGGACTCCAAGTGCGCTCGCTGAAAAACATAGCGACGAAGAGGTAGTGGAGGTGCCAGAGGTGACTGTGACAGCGACGCGCGCTGCGAAAGAGCCTTTCAAAACGCCTAACGCCATTACTGTTCTTAACCTAAAACAGTTAGAACGGACCAACGCCGAACACGCGTCCAACCTACTTCGCGATGCCGTTGGCGTAATCGCTCAAGAAACAACGGTTGGCCAAGGATCGCCAATGCTTCGGAGTTTAACGGGTTACCAAAGTTCAACACACGTTGACTGGGTGCGTCTGAATAATTCCACATTCCGCTCAGGACCCAATCAGTACACAGCAACCATCGCGCCAGAGATGTTAGATCGTGCAGAGGTGTTACTCGGTTCAAGTTCCACGCTGTATGGAAGCGGCGCGATGGGTGGTGTTGTAAGTTTCTTCACGAAATCGGTCCCGATGAATCCAGCGCAAAAAACTCTGGCAATACAGCCACGCCTTCTTGCTCGCTACTCGACAGCGACACAGGAAAAACTCGGTCGGTTAGAAGTCTCAGGGAACCAAGGACCCTTTGGATTTATCGTTGGTGGCGGCGTGCGGGACTACGGTAATATAACGCCTGGAAGCGGCTATGACCTGCACTACAAGAATCGGAAGTACGAAATAGTGGAAGACATGCCAAGTGGCGTGAAGCTTTATGCGTATGATGAGGTACAGGCGATCCCGAAGGATAACATCCCTGAGAGATGGCTCATTGAAACTGAAGGCCCGTTGGGTTGGAGAGCCTTTAATGCCGATGCAAAATTTGGGTATCAACTTAGCGATACGAGCACTGTCAACGTTGCTTACCAGATGTGGCGGCAGCCGCAAACCCCGCGGTATGACAAAATCGCGCCGCAAGAGTTTGCTGAGTTCTTTTTTGAGCCGCAAAATCGTGACCTCGTTTATGCAAATTATTTATTAAGCCCAGCAGAAGGAAACATAGATGCGTTCCGCCTAACAGCCTCATATCACCGTCAAAAAGAGGGACGAAACGAGGTCGTCCGCGGTGCAACAGCGCGACGACAGCGATATGATACAGTTAACACGATTGGTTTGAGTGCACAAGCAGTGAGTTCAATTCTTCCCAAGCAACGTTTGGTGGGGGGTGCTGAATTCTATTTCGATACGATACAGAGTCAGACCGTCAAAACCGATAAAGGTAAGGAAGATATTGATAATGAAAAAGGGCGTTTCATTAACGGTTCTCAGTTCTGGGACGCAAGTCTGTATCTTCAAGATGAAATTACGGTGCACGAACGTGTTGAACTCATACTCGGCGGACGCGCCACATTTTATCAAACCAATGCAGACCTCTCCGTCCGAGATCCGGCTTTCGATACGTTCAATGTCTTCGACAACAGTGTGACAGGCAGTGCCGGCGTGGTTGTCAGTTTGACAGAGTATCTGAACTTTGTCAGCACCTTTGGAACGGCATTTCGTGCGCCTTCGTTGAACGATACAACGGCGGTGGAAGTCACTAATGAGGGTGTCACGGCACCGAGTCCTGATCTGCGCCCCGAAACTTCGTGGACAGCTGAGGCCGGTTTCAAGGCACAACATCCCTACTTCCGTGGTGCCTTAACACTGTTCTACAGCCGGGTTAGCGATTTAGTGGGTCGCAAACCCGTTCAAGAGGCATACGCCGGTCAAAATTTACCTCAACTCCATCAGGATCTCATCAGAGAGTATCCGGATATTGACATACTCGTCTTTGATAACATTGATGAGGCACAGTTTCAAGGCATTGAATTCGCTGGACTCGTTCCGATTCAGCCCACTTTGTCAGTCTTTGGTAATGTAGCATTACTCCGTGGGGAAGTCCTCACGATTGCTGGTAACGCACCGGATCCGAGTAAGCCTTGGGAAGCGCGCACCCGTAGAGAACCGCCGTTGAACGGCATCCTCGGAGTCCAGTGGGAACCTCTGAATACACAGTACTGGGCAATGTTCTTTGTGCGGGGTGCAGCCGAGCAGAGACGGTTGAACAGAAGCGACATCCGTGACCCACGGATTCAGGGATCCACGCGCGATCCGGCGGAAGTGGAATTTGACGCTAACGGTGCCGCCATAGATGCCGGAACACCGGGATGGTTTACAGTGAACGTTCGTGGTGGTATCAGGCTTTTCGATTACACGCGTTTGACCCTATCGCTTGATAATCTACTGAATCAGCGGTATCGTCAGCACGGTTCCGGTATAAATTCACCAGGCTTCAATGTAAGCTTGAGTCTCGACAATCGGTTTTAATAGTTGTTAGTTATCGGTTATCAGTTGTCGGTTAAGAGGTTTTTTGGTAACAATTCAAGCCCCAGGAATATGCCAAACTGTGGATAATTGGTAACCTCTTTACTGACGACTGACAATTATTTATAGCACATCAAATTTCTTCTTGATAAATTCGACCACAACTGCCGGTACCATCTCCCGCAATTTCTCCTCACTCACCTTCCGCTGCGCCATCTGCACAACCTCCATCACAAGCGTCGAACTGATATGTGCATACTGCGTGTTCGCCATCATAAAGAGGGTATCAATGTCTGGAGCGATCTGTTGATTCATCCGCGCCATCTTGAACTCCCACTCAAAATCGGAGATTTCGCGCAGTCCACGAACAATCGCGCACGCGCCGCGTGTCTGTGCGTAATGCACCGTCAACCCGGTATACCCATCAATCGTGGCTTGCGGATACGGTTCAATGACAGTCTCAAGCATCTGGGTGCGTTCCTCAAGCGTGAAGCGCGCCGGTTTGGCAGGGTTAACACCGATAGCAACAACCAGTTCATCAAAGATGCTGAGATTGCAAATGCGATCAATGAGGTCGACGTGTCCATTCGTGACGGGGTCGAAACTTGCGGGAAAGATAGCGATTTTCTTTGGCATATAGATCCCTTTCCGATAAAAAATCGCTGACAATGACCAGCGAAATAGCGAATTTTTCTTACACTTTATGATTATATCACAAGAGCGGTCTTCTGGCAAATAAGGAGTGTTGTTTTCAATTTCCTTACGAACAGCAATAACTAAAACCGGAATGCCAAAAAAAGTTGCTTGCTTTTTTGCACGCGTGGTATAATTGCACTATCATATAGCAAGGAGGCTAATAATGGAAAAAATTAACACACTCGTCTTTGCAGGCGGCGCCATCCATGACTGGAAAGGCTGTAGTGATGAAATTGTGAAGGTGCTCTCACAACGAGATGAATTTGAGATTACCCGAGTCGAGGAAGACTTGGATGCTCTCGTTTCACCGAATTTAGATCCATACGATCTCATCGTTTTCTATTACACAATAGGTGAGATCTCGGACGCACAGAAGAACGGTTTGCTCAACCACGTCGCTTCCGGTAAAGGATATGTTGGTGTGCACTCGGCAGCAGATTCGTTCCGCGAGTGTCCAGAGTACCGCTCAATGGTAGGGGGTTATTTCGTTACACATCCACGCTACCGCGACTACCAAGTCAGCATCGTCGATAGTGAGCACGAAATCACAAAAGGGCTCGACGAGTTTGTCGTCACAGATGAGCAGTATATCCTTGATTACGATCCTCGGAATCACATACTTGCGTCAGCATTATGGCAAGGTGGCGCGGCACCCGTGGCATGGACAAAGAACTGGGGCGAAGGTAAAGTGTTTTATCTCGCGCTCGGTCATGATGCAGCGGCGTGTCAGCATGAGATGTTCGGAACGCTCTTGGAACGGGGTGCGCTCTGGGCAGGCAGTAACGGCGGAGCGTAGACGCTTATCGGCTATCGGCTATCGGCTATCGGCTATAAGTTTTCGATTGCGGATAGCCATCCTGCTTCTTCGCAGGTTGATTTCCTATTAAACATGAAACAGAAAATCACCAGTATTCAAGCGGTTCCTGAATTGCCTTCGCATCAACACCTTTTTCTGAATGACACGCCATTTGTTGTGATCCATACATCTTTGGTTGAAAAATTCGGATTACGTATCGGTTTAGAAATTGAAGCTGAGATCATCGAAAAGTTAATTGCAGCGGATGAAGTAATGCGTGCGAAGAACCACGCGCTCAGGTTAATCCGCGAAGAGAAGGATCACCGTGCAGCAGACGCTTCAGAGGATTCTCGCCCTATAGGAAAGCCTAAAATTTATACCAAAAACGAGATGGAACAGCGACTTGCGCGAGAAGGCTTCTCAGCGAAAGCAATTGAAACTTCTATTGAAGAATTGATTCATTCGGGACATATTCGCGACCGGAAGTATGCAGAGAATTGGATAGTCCGCAGGCAGAAATCGAATCCCCGTGGAAAAACGTTGCTCAAGAAAGAACTTGTCAACAAAGGCATCGACCGAGAGACAGCGGAACAGGTTGTAGCGAACGTAGAAACTGAAGACGAAACGAAAGTTGCACTCCAGATTGCTCAAAAACGGATGAAGCAGTATACAGGACTGCCGATCCATGTTGCTAAACGTCGGTTACACGGATTTTTGGCGCGCCGCGGGTTCGGATCGGAAATTGTTCGACATGTACTCGAGCAGATTTTTTAACGCCTCCGCACATCATACCAAAGTTTCCCGAACGGATCTTTGTATCCGTTTTTGTCTTGACTTTTCTGTAAGAAATAGACTATAATTAGGAGTAGGATAACGTAGGAGAGCATCCAAAAATGACATCAGATGAAATCAGAACCGGTTTCCTTGAATACTTCCGCAAACACGGGCATACCATCGTGCCGAGTGCGTCCTTGATACCAGCAGACGACCCGACGCTGTTGTTCACGAACGCGGGTATGAACCAATTTAAAGATGTGTTTCTCGGTATTGGACAGCGGGAATACACGCGCGCCGTCGACACACAAAAATGTCTGCGCGTCAGTGGTAAACACAACGATCTCGAAGAGGTTGGTTACTCGCCAAGTCACCATACTTTCTTTGAGATGCTCGGAAACTGGTCATTCGGAGATTATTACAAACAGGAAGCTATCGCCTTTGCATGGGAACTGGTGACCGAACTTTGGCAGATCCCAAAGGAGCGTCTCTGGGCAACAGTCTATCTTGAAGACGACGAAGCAGAAAAACTCTGGCTCCAAGAGACAGACCTTCCCCTCTCGCGTATCCGCCGTTGCGATAAGGATAACTTTTGGGAAATGGGTGAGACGGGTCCCTGCGGTCCGTGTAGCGAACTCTTCGTCGACATGGGCGTAGATGCCTACCCTGAAACCGCAAACGACCCAGACGCGGGTCCGAATACGAGCGATCGCTTCAGAGAATTCTGGAATCTGGTGTTCATTCAGTATAACCGAAACGAAGACGGCACGCTCGAACCTCTGCCAGCAACACATGTTGATACAGGTATGGGTTTTGAACGGATCACCTCCATCTTGCAAGGCGTTGACACAAACTACAAGACGGATCTGTTCACACCCCTTTTGGCGACCATTGCGGATATGACAGACACCGCCTATTTCGATGATGAACGTGGACTCCCCCACCGAGTCATCGCTGACCATATTCGGTGTTTGACCTTTGCCATCGGCGACGGTGTCATGCCCTCTAACGAGGGGCGAGGCTATGTCATCCGCAGGATCTTGCGACGGGCTGTGCTTTACGGCAAGAAATTAGAGATGGACGAAGCGTTCATCTATCGGCTTGTTGATAACGTCATCGAATTGCTTGGCGATGTATTTCCTGATGTGCTGCCGCGCCGTGAGTTTATCACCCGCACGATCCAGGGTGAAGAATACCGTTTTCATCAAACAATCGAACGCGGTTTGGAACTCCTTGATCGCTCATTTGACACGCTCAAAGCACAGAACGACACACAAATTGATGGAAAACGGGCGTTTGAGTTGTATGACACCTTCGGCTTTCCCCTTGATTTGACACAGATGCTCGCGCGTGAACGTGGGTTCACGGTTGACGATGTGGGCTTTGAAGACAGTATGGAAGAACAACGGGCGCGTGGACGGGCGGCATGGGAAGATAGAGGTGGCACCAAAGACGAAGAAATCTCTGTTTACGCCGAAGTTCTCAAAGAGCACGGCGAAACGGAATTCGTCGGTTACACACAAAATAACATCGATGCAGAAGTCGTTGCTTTAATCGCCAACGCGGAATCAGTCGCCAGCGCGCAACAGGGAGATGAGGTGTTTGTCCTGCTGAACCGAACGCCTTTTTACGGTGAATCGGGCGGACAGGTCGGTGATGTCGGCACCATTGAGAATAGCAATGCCAAGTTGGCTGTAGAAGATACGCTCAAACCTTCAGCAGATTTAGTTGTTCATAAGTGTAAAGTGCTTGAAGGTGAAATCACACCATACACTGCAGTGCAAGCAGAAATAGATATTGAACGCCGAAATGCTGTCGCCGTGAGTCATACAGCGACACACCTTCTACACAGTGGACTGCGGGAGGTTCTTGGGACACACGTTGCGCAAGCCGGTTCACTTGTTGAAGCTGGTAGATTGCGGTTTGATTTTTCACACTACGAATCTGTTTCACCAGAACAATTACGAGACATTGAGGAATTCGTCAACGAAAAAATTCGTGGGAATGACGCGCTGTCCATCAATGAAATGTCGTTAGATGAAGCGAAATCGAAAGGGGCTTTGGCCTTCTTCGGCGACAAATACGGCGACATTGTGCGTGTCGTGCAAGCGGGCAATTACAGCGTTGAACTCTGCGGTGGCACCCATGTTGACGCAACCGGTGAACTCGGTTTCGTAAAACTGATGAGCGAAAGCAGTATCGCTGCAGGGGTCCGACGCGTTGAGGCACTGACAGGTACTGTCGCGGTAGCAACGGTTCAAGAAGATACTGTGCTGCTCACCAACGTAGCGAATCTGCTGAAAACGCCCAAAACTGAGCTACCCGAACGGATCGAACGCCTCCTTCAGGAACAACGGGATTTAGCACAACAAATCCAACAACTTAAAAGCCAGCAAGCCCTTGCGAACGTCGGCACCTTGGTCGAAGGTGCGACGCTTGTTGAGGATGTGCGAGTCGTTGCATCACTCGTAACAGACGCCGATAGGAACGGGTTACGAAAACTCGTCGATGAACTCAAAACGCGTTTAGAATCCGGTGTTGTTGCGCTTGCGGCTGTGTCAGGAAACGAAGTCGCCTTTGTGGTTGGGGTAACAGCAGACTTGGTGAAGAACCGTGATTTGCATGCGGGTAAAATCGTCTCCGAACTCACCCAACTGGCTGACGGCCGCGGTGGAGGCCGCCCAGAACTCGCACAAGGTGGCGGCAAGAATCCGAGCAAGGTGAACGCAGCAATTGCGAAAACCCGCGACATTGTCGGACAACAACTTAAACCTTAAACTTGCAGATACCCCTTCTGCAAGACAGATATGTGCGTGAAAAGCACTTACGAGAAACGGGGTCTTATAATACACAAATAATACACAAAGGAGACATCATGGATTGGAGTTTGATTGCCTCACTTTTTTGGAAATTCAGTCTCGGTATTTTCCTAATTGCCCTTACAGCGCTCGCGGGGTATATGTGTGCCGCCATCGGTAGCTTCCGAAACTCTTTAAATAGCATCCGAAACACGCTGAACTCCACAGAAAACATCATTAATCAAGAGATCGGAGAATTGATTACCGACGTGGACAGGACGGTGAAAGAGGTGAACAAGGAACTCCCGGAACTGCTGCAAAATTTGAATGGATTGACCGCTTCCTTACAAGGAATTAGCGAGTCCGAAATTCAACCCACCGTGCACAATATCCAAGAAATGAGTGGTGCCCTGAACCAAAGCATTCAAGAACTTGATGAATTGGTTCAAAAAGTGAGCAGTTTTTCTGGTCAGACGATCGAACAAGCCACGTTTTTCCGGAATCAGATAGCGGTTTCACTTGCTGATATCGTAAGTTTGTGGCAAGGCATCAAAGCAGGATGGGATAGTTTCAGTGCCACGCAACCCTCCGAATCGGAAGAGGACGTTCCGATATCCGTGGCGTCTAACGGATAACTCAGTCAGGTAAAATTGTCAGTTTTCTACAAAAAAGCAACATCGTATTTAAATTGCAACAGGTCCTCATGAAAAGATAAGATGAGAATTGAAACTTTCCACTCTGATTTTCGTAAACTTTAACAATGTGTTTTGGAAACTTGCAAGCTGCTTTAAAATACTCCAAATTTGGAGATCTGCGAGCTGCACCAAAACAATCCCAATTTAATAGAAAGGACAAAAAAATGAGTAACAATGGACAGAACAACGGAATCGCAATGATCTTCGCCTTTGTTAGCGGCTTTATGGCAGGTGCGGTTATCAGTCTGCTCTATGCCCCGAGTTCCGGCAAGGAGACCCGACAAAAAATTCGTGACACCTCGATTGAAGCAAAGAACCGAACAGTCGAGTTCGCAAACCAAGCCGGTGATAGCGCGCGGCAAGGCGTTCAGACTATCATGGAACAGGGAAAAGAAAGTGTTCACCATATCGTAGACGGTGGAAAGGAACGTATCCACCAAGCCAGCGAACAGGTAAAAAGTGCTGTGGAAACAGGACGTAAAGTTTCCGCAGATGTCCGATCCAAAATCGCCGGATCTATCCCGGGCGTTGACGATGCCGAAGAAACCGAGGAAGCCTAAACGCCTTTTCAATGCATACGGATGGAAATAAAAGATCGTGGACCTGAGCCACATACCGACAGGTCCAGTGATCCGTTAAATGAATGGAAATTGAAAAGTTGAGAATCCTACTTGAACAAGTTAAAGGTGGAGAGATGGCAGTGGATGATGCCCTGCAATCTCTCCGCACCCTTCCTTTTGAAGATTTAGGATTTTCAAAAATCGATCACCATCGGCAGCTCCGCACTGGATTTCCTGAAGTCATCTTCTGTCAAGGAAAAACAGTGGAACATGTCAAGCAGATTAGTGAACGTATCCTCGCTGCAGGACATCCCCTCCTCGCAACGCGTGCCACACCTGACATGTATAAAGCCGTTCAAGCAGTTCAACCCACGGCACGCTATAATGAACTTGGACGGACGATCACCGTCTCGCAATCCGCGGAAGATACAGGGGCTCCGGGTATACTTGTTGTTTCTGCAGGCACCTCCGATTTGCCTGTAGCCGAGGAAGCCGTCGACACCGCGCTGATGATGGGAAACCAACCGGAACGTCTTTATGATGTCGGCGTGGCAGGATTACATCGACTCATGAGCAATCACGAGAAACTCTTGGGTGCGCGGGTTATTATTGTCGTTGCGGGAATGGAAGGTGCGCTTCCGAGTGTTGTCGGTGGATTGGTGGATTGCCCTGTCATCGCAGTCCCGACGAGTATCGGCTACGGTGCCAGTTTCGGTGGACTCGCCGCCCTATTAGGGATGCTAAACAGTTGTGCGTCGGGGGTCACCGTCGTGAATATCGATAACGGTTTCGGAGCGGGTTATAGTGCGTCCCTTATCAATCGACTCGAGGCGTAATTTATCGGTTATTCCCTACCCAAAACGTCTTCCTGCTTTTCCTCATCTGCAATTCTCAGCACAACACTTGCACTTCTCGGGATTCCTTGCGAACTGGTCCCTGATTTAGAGAAGTTGTGTTCTGCTTTTAATTGAACCACTTCAGAATTGATGCTGAGGGTGACAATATCAGTGCCAATTTTGCACCGAATCTGGTACAAAACCGATTCTGAACGACTGTGTCCATAGGAACGCGGTTGCCATGTTACACCAGATGCCTCAGCATAGACTGTGAGGGCTGTTTCGGCAGCTTTTGCAACGTCTTCCCCTGAGTTAAGAACACGCCTCGCTGCGTTTGCCGCTCTGTTTACAGCGTTTTCCAGACGTTCCTGAACTGCTTTCGTATCACTCTCATCTGCGTCATCCATCTCTTTACTCTTTCGTAAAGCGACATAGACGACCGCTCCGAGCACACAAAGAAAAACGGCGGTACTCAGGATAACAGTGCCTCGCAACTCACGACGGCGCGTCATGCTTTCAAAATCCTCGCGATGGTGTGGATAGAACGCATCGTGTGCGAAAATCGGTGTGCTCCAACAAAATATGCCGATAATTAATAATAGTAGCGGGAAAGAGAAAAATTTTTGGAACATCAATATGTACCTGCCTTGGTATCCAGTATAGCAACGAGAAACCGAAATGTCAATCCTGTATACGCCAATGGGTGTGTAAGCTTTTTCTATAGATATATTGTTCTGCTGGCGTAAAGAGGGCTTGAGCGTTAAATGTCCCTGACCTTAATGCATGAAAAACTTGACCTAAAATTGTAAATTTGATAAAATATACATAAATAGATACGAATCCAGGATAAGGAGATAGACATTTGCAGCAAAGAACACCAATTGAAGAACAAATTGATCTCCCGTTTGTAGAATCTTTACGCATCAGTTTTCAGAGTTTGAAAATCCGTTTTGGGCGTTCAATCATTACGACGGCTGGTATCACACTCGGTATTGCATTTTTAGTCTCGGTTTGGACAAATAACGAAATCGGTCTCGCACTACAGGAAAGCGGACGACAATCAGCAATTAATACCTTTGAAGAGACAACGGAAAAAGGCATTTCCACAAAAGATATCTGGTTGATTATCATGTCGCTGATTGTCTGTGTGGTAGGTATTGCGAACTCAATGCTCATGGCGGTAACAGAGCGTTTTCGCGAGATCGGCACGATGAAATGTCTCGGTGCGTTAGACGGGTTCGTGGTTAGACTGTTCCTCCTTGAATCAGGATTTCAGGGGTTTTCGGGAGCACTCATCGGCGCGCTTATCGGAACACTGGGCGCAGTGCTTTTAGGGCTTAAAGACTACGGGTTAGACTTATTCTTTTATTTTCCACTCTTACCTGCGCAGCCTGAAGATGGAACAATGCGGCTCGGTGTTATCGTCGTCATCCTACTGGGATGTATTCTGGGTATGATTTTGGCAGTGATCGGTTCCTCGTTTCCTGCATGGCGCGCCGCGAAACTTCCGCCTGCTGAAGCAATGCGTACCGAGGTATAAGCACGGAGGACAATTATGGCTGATATCGTTGTGAAAACTGAAGATGTTGTCAAAGAATATCGCATGGGTTCAAACATTCTTCGTGCTTTGGACGGCATCAACATTGAAATTGAACGTGGAGAGTATATTTCGTTGATGGGTCCCTCGGGTTCAGGCAAATCCACGCTTTTTAACATGATTGGTGCACTCGATCGTCCTACGGAGGGTCAAGTTTACATCGATGGGCAAAATATGTCCCATCTTTCGCAAAGACAAATTGCGGCGTTTCGGTGCCATCGCGTGGGCTATATTTTTCAAAGTTACAATTTGCTGCACGTGCGGAGCGCGCATGGAAATGTAACGCTACCGATGATTTTCGCTGGCATACCTGAGAGACAACGCAATGAAAAAGCGGAACAGTTGCTGGATATGGTAGGATTGGGGGATCGGATGTACCATCTCCCTGACGAACTTTCAGGGGGTCAGCGTCAACGTGTCGCTATCGCCAGAGCACTCGCGAACGATCCGAGTATCATCCTCGCGGACGAACCGACAGCAAACCTTGACACCATTACTGGACGTGAGATTATCGACCTCGTCAAACGCTTGAATAAAGAACAAGGGGTTACTGTTATTTCAGCAACACACGACCTGAAGATGTTAGATGTCTCTGACCGGATTGTGGACATCCGAGACGGACTGGTGGAACGCATCAGGAACCGAGACGAGATTGACATCGAAGTCGGCGAAGTCGGCGGGGAGGGTCACTAAAAAACCGTTAAATTTCCGACAACAGGACAGGACGATTTTCACGAAGCGACTTCAATGCTGCGAAACCGATCACGACAGGTGCCCGACCATCGTTCCCTGTAACCGGCGGTGGCGTGTCTTCTTGAATGCACGCAAAGAACGCTCGCAACTCTGAAAGGAACGCTGGCTTGTAGCGTTCAACAAAGAAATACGGAGGGGACGCAGCACGTGTTCCTTCACGACCGCTAAAAGTAACGGTATTTATCGGCGGGTTCGCTGCCGTAACCATCCCTTTTGAACCGAAAACCTCAACACGCTGGTCGTAACCGTAGACAGCCTCTCTACTGTTGTCAATAGTTGCGATAACCCCGTTTTGGAACCGTAAAGTGATAACGGCGGTGTCGATGTCACCCGCCTCGCCGATTTTGGGATCAACGCGCACACCCCCCGCTGCATACACCTCAACAACCTCGTCCCCAATGAGATAGCGCGCCATATCGAAATCGTGGATGGTCATGTCAAGAAAGATCCCACCAGAGACCTTGACGTATTCAATCGGCGGTGGTGCGGGGTCGCGGCTCGTGATTCGCATGATGTGCGGCTCGCCAATCTCTCCAGAAGTAACGGCTTCGCGGACCCGCGCGAAACTCGCATCAAATCGACGGTTGAAACCGACCTGAAACTTAACCCCTGCCCTTTCTACAATCGCCAAAGTCTCATCAATCTGCCCCAAATCCAAGGAGATCGGTTTCTCACAAAAGACATGTTTCCCCGCCTGCGCTGCAGCTTGACTCATCTCGACATGTGTATTGGTAGCAGATGCCACTAATACTGCTTCAATCTGGGGATCCGCCAAAAGCGCGGTATAATCGTCAGTTGTCTTTGGCACATTAAACTGTTTCGCGAGCGATTCAACACCGGGGGCATCCAAACTGCAAATCAAGATCAGTTCGGCTTCCGGTATGTTCTGGGCAAGGTGTTCAATGTGAAGTGCACCGATGCGTCCTGCACCGATAACACCAACACCGATTTTTGAGGATTTGTTCATTAAAGACCTTTCTTATGTAGATCCTATCACTGCTACACAATTGAATTCAGATACCGCAGATTTCGTTCTGCACTCTCGTAAGGACTCCCCATCCCCGGTAAGACATCCTGCTCCACAACGATCCACCCCTCGTAGTCTCGCTTGCGTAATTCCCCAAGGAACGCGGGGAAATCAACGTCTCCGTTGCCTAACTCACAAAAAACACCGTTACCAACGGATTCAAAATAATCCCACGCCTCCTTACGGGAACGGGCAGCGATATCGGGATGGCAATCCTTGAAATGGACGTGCCAGACGCGATCGGCGTGGCGGGCATACGCTTCAATTGGATCACCGCCACCAAATCGGTAATGTCCTGTATCGAAACACAATCCGATGAGGCTGGGATCGGTGCGTTCCATCAACGTGTTCACTTCTGCCGCTGTCTCTACATATCCGGCACAGTGTGGATGGAAAACCGTGCGAAGTCCTGTCTCGTCTCGGACAGATCGTGCGATACGATGCGCGCCCTGTATAAACGTATCCCACTGCGCGGATGTCAACCCGTGTTCAGGACGGATACGACCGGCGTAGCGGGTACGCAATTTTGTGGTGGCGTTGTCGTCCGAAAGCACGATGAAGGGTGTTTTTCCGCTGACATCTGCTAACAAACGGGCGTGACGCAGTGCTGCTGCTTCACCCGCTGCGTGTGTTTTTTCATCAGCGAGTGCGACCGCTACGAATGCGCCTAACAGTGTTAATTCACGTTCCTTCAGTTCGGCATGGAGGCGTTTTGGATCCGTCGGCATGAACCCCCAATCCCCTAATTCGGTGCCGAGGTAACCGATGGTGTGCATCTCGTCTAAGACTTGTGCGTAGCCGGGTGCTTCACCGTCCAACTCAAACTCAAGCACACCCCATGAACACGGGGCATTTGCAATCTTCATTATGTTATTGGTTTTCTCCTATGACCTGTTTAATATCCTCAATGAAATGTTCAAAAAGCTTGACCTTGTCGTTCTCCTCAAAAGGCTCTGCTGTTAGCACATACGTGCCATCAAGATCCGTCTCTATAATAGAGCGACCAATCTGTTGCGATAAATCTGAAGATTTTAGCGTTTCGTCTATGTCAGCCGTGACAAGATAGTATTTGATGGTAGCACTATCCTCGTCTGCCTGAAGTTTAAGTTTCCAATAAGCCATATCAAAGATCCGTTGTTTTTCTAAATTAACTTCGCAGACGATTACGGCAATAATGTGAGCATTTCCGGGAGTGTAAATAACAAGATTAACATGGGGGAGATACGCGTTGAATTCCCCGTAATCAATCGCCAAATGTCGTTTAACACGTTCCAGTTCTCCGGAGAGAATACTGTCCTTCACTAACTCATAGCGGGTAACCACTTTCATTCCTAACTTTTCAATTGGGTCGGTGATAACATGTCGGATTCGATCTTGAAAAGTATCCGCATCAGAAGCACGCCAACTTCTACCCAATTCTCCAGTTAGGGAAAGTTCTAATCCCTCCAAGACAACAAGTTCCTCAAGGCTATTATCCCATAAAATAGATTCTCCATAATGCTCTTTGAGTTGGTATTTAATATCACTTGTGTAGTCAACGATGCTGAAATCAATGACATTGCTTTCTATGAGTGTATCCACTAAGCCATCATCATAACCCATCTCGTAAAGCGCATCCTCAAGGATATTCCTCATTCCGTCAAGGCTGGTTCCTCCACGTGCTGTTGGAGCTGCTTTGATGGGTTCAACTGTGTTCTTCACCATTCAGATTCCTTCAATTCATGTTATAAGGAAAAGTAGTAGTTACGTATTTTGGTCGCCATGAGTTTCCTACGTTCCCTTAGAAACTCATTGTAGTTTTGAAAAATTGTTGTGTCCGCCCCATTGGAAGGAATGCAGTGAGCTCTAAGATTCGCTTGCAAGTCCTCTGGATTTTCCAAGTCTCCGTAGGAAAGTTCACCTTCTCTAAATCCTGCCTGCAACTCCGAAAAATACGCCGTTGGGGCAGTATCACTAAGGCGAATATTAGTGCCTCTCCTCATCACCACCAAGTTCGCAATTTGGCTTTGGTCTTTCTTCTTAGTGACACCTAATTCCCGTAAATAGTTTTGCGGAAATATATGGTGAATGTCGCCCTGAATTCCAAGGAGATCACGGACAGGGATATCCCGAGAAAGAAAACCTTTGTCATTCTCCTTGATTTGACTTGCCAGAAACATATTGAAATAGACACTCTTAGTTGTTGAGGTATTCAACTTATCCAAGATCTCTACATCCCAGAATGCTGTAGAAAGTTCTGTTTGCTCCAATCTCTCAAGATACGCGCTTGCCCCTTCTTCACTAGTTATACCTCGGATATCCTTTCCGAAAGTAGCTTGCGGTTCACCACTATAGCGACCAGTCAGAACTGACATTACAAACCAACGACTTACTAGTCTCTTAACTTCCGATTCATCTGTATTCCCGTCACGTAATGTTAAATATAAAACATGAGCGAAATTAAGAGCATTCTTTGCTTTAATCATTGATTGCTCTACGAACCCCGTTGAGCGCAATATTAGAATGAAATTTTTGAAATTGTGCCCATTCATGTATTTCAAAATTCCATCTTCCAGTTTACGAAACGAATCCCCTGCTGTGTTTCCCGATAGCCTCGGGACTAAGTCTTTTATGTCTCCTCGTCCAAACTTCGCTGTAAAAACGACCTTGAGCATATCAGTGTAGTCGGGAACGTAGAGATCATCCCTCCAATCCTTAAGCCATTCCATTGCCCGAAAATAGTGTGTATTGGCAAAATCAAGATCGCTAACTAAATCGTTATATGCTTCCGGGGATGCTGCCAGATGACAGAAGTAATCAATTGACTTGCGAAGTTGGTGGCTGTTATATCGTTCGCTAGAGGCCATCTTAGACATAATGAAATCTGGAGATGTAAGACGCACTCCAGTTGAATTGATGAGGTTGAAAATATCCGCAACAGTCTCCACCTCCAAGTCTGAATTCAACTTAACAACACCAAGACGGTTATCGCGGATACCCGAAAGGCGATTGATAGTACTCTCGATTTCAGCGCGATTTACATCCGAGTTTGCATTACAGTATGCGTTGATGGAATCAAGTAGACCTGTATGAGAAGTAAAAATAGTGCTAATATCAGAAATCCATTTTGAATCACGACTATGCAAAACTTTCGCCTCCTCAAAGATCTCATCAACAGGATGAAAGGCAACCTTAAAAGATCGCCTTTCATAGTTTTTATCAAGGACCGCTCCTCCAAGCAATGCCGTCCAAAGAGCCATTACTCGTTGCTGACCATCAATTAAGATATATTCACGAGTTGACTGAGGATGCCTTCTCAAGCGGATCCCTGATTTCAACCAAGTAATGAGATATCCAACAGGATACCCGCGGTAAAGCGAATCTACGAAATCACGTACTTGAGTATCCTTCCAAAGGAAAGGTCTTTGGATTTCGGGAATGACAATTTCTTCGTTTTTAATCCAATTCAGTAAGGTCTCAACAGTACACTTACTTAACGAATAAAGCTGAGCCAAAATTTCATACCCCATTTCCAACAAATTGCTGATAACTATCGTAAACTTTAGAATTAATTAGACATTCAGAACCGGTGCGGTTAGAAACCGCACCTACCGGACCTGGGTAAATGTCTGTTTATTTTTCTGGTTTACCATAAACGAATAATCTGCTAAGTCTAGATAGTCAATATGAACGTTAACATCTTGTACACCATATATCAAGGTCTCGGTTCTATTATCACCTTAACATTGCCGCAATATCTTTTGGTAACCGAATATCACTCTTTCGTTCAAAGTTAGTAACATTTTCATAGATCTTATGAAATTCGGCGACGATATTTACTCTTAAATTTCTGGCAAAAGTTAAGTCCAATTTAGCACTTTCCCATTCTCTTATATGCAATAACATGATACCGCGAGCAGCGTAACCCCGGATAAATTTCGGTTCAAGTTCCAGCACCTTGTCATAATCTTGAAGAGCAGATTCAAATTCGCTTATGCGGAAGTAAGCCAAAGCACGTTTGGCGTAAGCCTCTGTGAACTCTGGATGTAGTCTCAGTGCCTTGCTAAAGTCTCCAATGGCTTTGTTATATTCCCCTTTTTCGCCATAAACTTCACCGCGATCATAATAGACTTCAGGATCATCGGAGCGGAGTTCTATTTCCATGCTATACCCTTTAATGGCTTTGTCATATTCGCCCTTATCACGGTAAAGGTCGGCGCGATACCCATGCGCGTCGGAATGTTTAGGGTCAAATTTTATTGCCATGCTAAAGTCAGCAATGGCCTTGTCATACATATCGTTCTCGACGTAAAGTTTACCACGGTTGTAATAGGCTTCGGCATAATCGAGATTGAGTTCTATTGCTTTGGTATAGTCTGCAATGGCCTTATCAAAATCAACCTTATTACGATAAGCATTGCCGCGATTGTAATATGACTTAGCATCATTAGGTTTGTACGTTAGCACGTCACGATACTCCCTGCCGGAAACGGTAGATTTAGGTTTCAGATTTACCGCTGCGTCAACATTGCCTTGATGTCTTCCGGCAATTGAACATCGTTCTTCTGCTCAAAGTCTTCAACACTTTCATAGTCGTTATGAAATGAAGCGATTATGTCCATTCCCATGTTCTTCGCAGTAGCCAGATCTGTCTTGGCCTTCTCCCATTCTCGTAAGTGTAACCTTGCTTTACCTCGGTTGCAATATGCTGAAGCATAATTGGATTTAAGTCCAACTGCACGGCCATAGTCTTGTATCGCCTTGCCATAATCTCCTTTATCACCATAGGAAATTCCTCGATTAAAGTACGCGTTAGCATGGTTTTGATCCAAGGTGATCGCTGTAGTATAATCTTCTATTGCCTTATCATCGTTACCTCTCAAAGCGTAAATAATCCCGCGATTGTTAAATGCCATGGCAAAGTCCGGTTTTAGTTCAATTGCTGCAGTATAGCTTTGGAATTCTCGGTCACGGTCGCCCATTTCTCTATAGACTATACCCAGAGCGTAATATGCGTCGGCAAAGTCCGGTTTTAGCCCGATTGCTTTGTTATGGTTTTCAATAGCCTTGTCATATTCACCTTTTTTCTCATAAGCCACACCAAGATTATGATACACCTCTGCATAGTCATTTTTTAGGGTTAAAACCACTTTAAAGTCCGCGATAGCCTTGTCAAACTCTTCCTTTTCAGCGAAAGCCCCGCCGCGATTTCTATATCCCTCTGTATAATAAGGCGCTAGTTCTATCACCCTGTTAAAATCTCTTATGGCGTTATCAATCTCCGCTTTTTTGTGGTAAGCCAAACCGCGATTGTTATATGCAAAAACAAGTACAGGGTTAAGTTCTAAAACTTTGCTATAATGCTCAACGGATTTTTCATACCAATTGTGCTTTTCTATCCGATTCTTTGCCATATCTCCTCTATTCTGACAAGTCATTCCCTTATAAAATTCAGTGTAATCACTACTATGGATGCGTCGATTTTCAATAAAACCTTGGAGGTCGTTGTAAATGGTTTTAGTAGATATATCATGATGCTTTTGTAAATAGTCCAATATGTGTGTTTTTAGATCTTCCGGGATATAGATTGCTTTGTACTGTGTACAATCAATAAAACCTGTTCCAGACTGAACAAATATGCTTTTTTGGGATGTAACACGATTGATGATTTTAGTAGGTTTTATGGTCTCGCAAGCTTCTGATTGTTTTTCAAGCAAAACAATCCTTCCAGGTTTATCATGAAACCCGTCACAGGCAAAGAAAAGTGCTACAAGATAATCAGTCGTGAAATCAATCAGGTTAGTTTTTCCACCGTGATGTTGAAGTTCGGTTAATATTTCAAAGTCACTGGCTGTTTCTTCAAGATATTCCTTTGCTGCATCCAGAATTTCCTGCTGGACAATCTTGATATCAAAGGAATCTGCCTCAATTTCTTCTTCGTATTCTCGGTAGAGACCTGAGGAAACTTTATCATAACATTCAACTTCACCACGGTATATGTAGTCTCCATTAGCGGACTTTTTCACTATTTCTTGAATTTTTTCCAAGACCCTGTCGAGTTCATTTTGAGTATCGGATTTGTCGTTCATTCACTTTCCTTCACAAGAAGAATCTCTTTATCTGAATAATTCCGCCCTTTCTACTCAAAAGGTAGAGCAATAAAGGGATTCAATTAATCCTGCGGATCGGTTTCTTGTATCCGTTGGTTTGGTTTTACGTTGGTATCGCCGCTCAGCAAGGACTGCTGTAGTAGGTCAATAGGTTGATCGTCCCTGAGATTTTTGAAATGCTGCTGGACAAACCCTATATATCCGTACACATGTAGTTTATCCACAAGGATTTTAACCGCAAGTTCATACATTTCAATATCGGTGAGTTCCAATATCCCCTTGCGCCATGCAGCAACCCTTTCAGCTTTGATACGCTCTTCTTCTTTTCGTTCCACTTTTCTTTTTTCGATTCGCTTCACAATCGTGTCAATATCAGGTTGATCTGCTAACAATTTATGCCGCTCAACAGAATAATCATACTCGTTCGGTTTACACTGTCGGAGAAATCGTTCAGTATATGCTGGGCCAATTTGTTCTATAAGTTCCTTAATACCAAGTTCATAGATTTCAAGATCGGTCATCTCTAAAATGTCCACTTTCTGTTACCTCCTCTAACCATGTAACCGGGTTTTCAACCCGAATATAAAGCCGTGTCTGATAGCGTTGTGCTCTCCTGAGGAGCCTATCATCGGTTGTTAGAAAGATATCTGCCTTACTACTTTCAGCACAAGCGATGTGCAAAGCATCTTGCTCCTTAAAACCCAACGATTCAAGTTGTCGTCCCCTTGATATTTCTGTCGCCCCAACAATAACAATTTGGTGTGCGAGATTTAGCCAAGTTTCGACCTGAATCCGTTTTCCTAAATCTGGGGTTTGCTCAACTTCATCAACTACAATTTTGCTGGATATCCAGTACCAGTGCGACCTTAAAAAATGAATTAGAATTCGCCTAATAGCTTGGGCCTCTTCAATAAGTCGGACCTGTGTTGGCGGATCAAGAAGCCGACTCAAGCAACATGTATCAAGATAAATTTTCAAAAATTGCAAATTGGGCTGCACACGTCTATCCAGACTTCGCTCGGTAATGTTCTCTCTCAGGCTAGCTAACTCAAAACAAGACATTTTATTGAATTAGCGTATCACAACAAGGGACCAAATGTCAAGTGGAAAATCTCAATCAGGAGATCGTTGCTACGGGAGCATTGAATGACAGACATAAGTTGCGAAAGGGCATAAATTTCATGCACATACAGAAATATGATATACTACAACCAATCAAAACCAAAACATCAGAGGTAAAAGACCATGTTCCCAACGATTGAAGCGCGAACACCCCTCCAAACACCACCGACATGGGCTCTCCTTGAACGCCAACTCATTGACAAAATGAACGCCGCAGGACCAAAAGTCTTGGAGAAATACACGCGTTCGGACGGAACGTTGTTCTGGCCCACGCATCCAGATTTTCAGAGCATCGACGGATTGGACGATGTCTATGAGAGTTTTCATAACTGGTCCCTTTTTTACATGCTCGGGGGTGATGCACGGTTCTTGACTGACGCAGACACGGAATTCGATGTCATCACAAACGATATGATGCGATACGGGACAGGGCACGGCTACCCGATGGTGGTGAAAGAATACCAACCCGGTTACGACTGGTTTCACCAAGGCGAAGGAAACTACCTCTTTTATATGCTCTGTATGGCGGATCCGTCAAACCCAAAAAATATTAAACGCGCAAAACGGTTCGCGGGGTTCTTCATGGACGAGGATCCAGATGCTCCGAACTACGACAAACAACACAAGATCATCAGGTGCGCCATGAATGGAAGTAAAGGACCTGCATTTTGGGCTTTTGCTGGACATCCGTACTCGCCTTGGGACGGCTATAATATGCCGTTTTACGATATTCCGGGAGGCACGAGTCATGAAGCCGTTAGGGAAAATGAAGCGTTACGTGAGCGTATGGGAAGGATAAACCATGAACGTCAGGGTGTAGGAGACGCGGTCGTTAACCTCGCGGCGACAACGCTTGCTACGAATGCTTACCTACTGACTGGTGAAGAGAAATACAAGGCATGGGTTCGGGAATATGTCGATATGTGGATCGAGCGGACAGCGGAAAACGGCGGTATTGTCCCAGACAATATTGGACTTTCAGGAAGGATCGGAGAACACATAGATGGCAAGTGGTATGGTTCTTACTACGGCTGGAGTTGGCCCCACGGATGGCATAGCGTCGGACAAGCGGTAGGTATCGCAGCACAGAATGCCACATTGCTTTGGCGAGATCTTACGTATCTTGACTTTCCGCGGTCGCAGATTGACGTTTTAATCGAAAGGGGTATTGAGAAGAACGATCAACTTTACGTCCCACAGAAGTACGGCGACCCGGGTAAGGTGAACTATGTGCCGGGCACTTGGCTGCAATATCCGATTACAAACGAGGATGGCACGGCTTTGCAAGTGGACGGTTGGTTCGAATTCATGCCGATGCATCCATCGGATGTAGCGCATTTATGGGCACTGTCAATGGAACCGATGGATCAGGAACGGGCAAAGAAAATCGCCAAAAGGACAGGCTCGAAATTCGACATCAACGCGTGGCACCATATCAAGGACAGCGGAGGACACGACGGTGCGTGGCTCGCATACATGCGAGGCGAATATCCCGAATACCCAGAAACAATCCTCAATCACAATCTCTCCCAAGTCGAAGCACGTCTTGCGTTTATGGCCGACGATGACGAAGACCCCGCCAACTATGGAGACGCTTACTTCCAACGACGCAATCCAATCACCTGCGAAGGATTGGTTCAACTCACGTGTGGCGGTCCGTTGCCGCATTACAACGGCGGCTTGCTCGTGACGCGAGTTCGGCACTTTGACGGACAGCAGAAGCGACCAGGACTTCCGCCTGATGTTGGCGCGCTGGTTACGAAAATGACCGCGGACACAACAGAACTCCAACTCGTCAACCTGAACACAACAGAACCGCGGGATGTTATTGTGCAAGCGGGTGCGATGGGTGAACACAATTTCACCTCAGTAAGTGCTAACGACGGTCAGAACAGACAGAACGTCTCAATCAATGGAAGGTCCCTTCATGTCCATCTACCCTCCTACACACAAATCGATTTGGCGTTAGGGATGCACCGTTTTGTCAATGCGCCATCCTATGAGCATCCCTTGTAAAATAAAAAACGAACCTTTTCTGAACGGATCTGACTAAATAAGCAAAAGCAAGATGTAAATGCCTTTCCTCAAAAGATAATTGGGCATTCACAAAATTATAATTCAAATAGGAGAAAAAAAAATGAAAAGGAAATGGTTTTTTATGGCGAAACTTGTAAGCCAATATTGCACAGTCAGCACAATCGCAGCAATCGCAATGGTCGGAATGTTCGTTTTTGAAAACACAGCAGCAGCACATCGAGAGGTTCACAACAAACGAGAATATCGCAAAGACACTGCCCGGGCAACCCGAGGTCGGATCGCTACACTAAATCCGGTGGCGACGCTCAATCAGTCGTGGATAGATTTGACTTTCGGTGTGGGACTTGACACAGAGACGTTGGCGAAGGTGCATCCGATCTATCAGAAAACCCGTGAGACGCTCCAAGCACAAATTAAAGAAGCCCGTGAATCTGATGAGAAACGGGAGGCAGTGAAGAAACTCCGTGAAAGCATCAAGGAAACGCAGACCCAATTCTACGCGAGTCTCAAGGAGGTCTTGTCGGAAGAGCAGATGACGAAGCTGACGGAACTAACGAAGAAACGGCGCACAGAAGCACGGAAACGCGTCAATCAATCCCGTCGTAGCCAGCGAGAAAACCGCGACCACCGTAGGTCTCGCTAAGGTTCGTTCGCCATCAACCTGGGTCGGGCGTGTTCGCTCGACCTTTTTAATTTTACATAGATTGGATAACGAGGTTTAAAGGTGCGGTTAGGAAACCGCACCTACCTTGTTGGAGAGCGTCACGGATATAAAGGTTATGCCCAACGTTCAACGACGACCTTCTTCTGGGTGAAAAAATCTACGGCATCCCAACTCTGACCGTGGAGGTCACCGAAGAAGCTATCCTTCCACCCGCTGAAGGGGAAGAATGCCATCGGCGCGGCAACGCCGATGTTAATGCCGACATTCCCAATCTCTGCTTCATAACGGAATTGACGGGCAGCCGCGCCACTACTCGTAAAGAGACACGCCATGTTCCCGTAACGCCCGCTATTGATGAGTCGGATTGCGTCGTCGATTGTGTCAACATGGATAAGTCCTAAAACCGGTCCGAAGATTTCGGTTCTGGCAATATCGCCCTGTGGATTCAGGTCATTGAGGATTGTTGGACGAATAAAATTGCCATTTTCACCACCGAGGATGCTCGGATACCTGCCATCAACGAGGAGTTGCGCTCCCTCATCAGCCCCGGCTTGAATAAGCCCCTCAATTCGGCTTTTGCTCTCGGAAGTGATGACGGGTCCCATTTCGACCCCCTCTTCCAGTCCATTTCCGACCACTCGATCCGTAGCGGTGTCGGCAATGGCTTCTGTGAACCAGGAACGCGCCTCACCCACAGTGAACGTAAGGGAGGCGGCAAGGCACCGTTGCCCGGCACATCCGAAGGCACTCTCAGCTGTCGCATTGACAGTAAACTGCGGATCAGCATCAGGCAGAACAATCAGCGGATTTTTCGCACCCCCTTGACACTGAACGCGTTTGCCGTTTGCAGCAGCCTTCGCATAGATTTCCTTAGCAGTCGCAGTCGCACCGACGAAACTGATACCTCGGATGTCTGGATGCGTTAAGATTGCATCCACAGTCTCGCGTCCACCATTCACAAGATTGACAACGCCTTTCGGCAGTCCCGTCTGTTCCAGTAGCTGAAACACCTTTTGCATGGTGATCGGCACTTTTTCGGAAGGTTTCACGATGTAAGTGTTGCCGCAGGCAATGGCATACGGTAGAAACCAGAAAGTAATCATCCCCGGAAAATTGAAAGGTGCGATTGCAGCACACACACCAACAGGTTGACGAATCATAAATTCGTCGATACCGGTAGCAATATCTTCCAAGTTGGTGCCTTGCATGAGCGTCGGGATCCCGCAGGCGACTTCAACATTCTCGATCGCGCGCCGCATTTCACCCTTCGCCTCGTCAAGCGTCTTACCGCATTCCAACGTAATCGTTCTGGCGATGTCCTCCAAGTTCTCCTCTAAAAGGGTTTTCAAGGCGAAAAGATATTGCACCCGTTCAACGGGGGGTGTCCGCCGCCATTCATGGAGTGCATCAGCGGCGGCTGTAGCGGCTTGATGGACCTCTTCCGCGGGCGAAAGCGGCACCTGCGTGAGAACTTCCCCAGTCGCTGGGTTTGTGACATCGATCAGCTCAGCCGCCTCGGATTTTTGCCATCTGTTATTAACGTAGTTCGGTAGCGGCGTTTGTAGGTTTCCGCTTTTAAGAAGACTAACATCGGTTTCCATCGTATATCCTCCTTAGTTCTCCTTCGCGAAGAGTTCAAGTACTTTCAATTGTTCCATAGCGGCGACGATTTGCGGATCATGCTCCAGTTCATCACGAGAATTTTCTGTAATCTGGGCAAGTGCGTATTTAATGCCGATATCACTGAGGATAATTTGTTCTTCGGTGAGTGCGTCGCTCAAGCGTTGATAACTTCGCAGCAGTTTTGCCGCCTGCCGGTCATCACGAGAGGCGTGAGAAGCAGCTGCGAGTTGTGCTAACACATCATCGCCATTCTCTTCCATAAAAGTTTTAAGTTTCTCATGATCTCGGAGTTTCAACTGCATCTGGCGTTCAGAACGGCTAAACCATGCGGACTCAACATCAGGGATAATACCGACCTTGTCAATATTGACCCCGTTCGGTGTAAAGTAACTCGCGACGGTTAATTTCACAGCAGCTTTTGAATTGCTCAGCGGAAACACACGTTGGACGGATGCTTTCCCGAAGGTCTTATTGCCCATGACAAGTCCACGCCCGTGGTCTTTGATGGCGCCAGCGACGATCTCCGAAGCACTCGCGCTTCCCCCATCAACGAGTACAATCAGTGGAAAGTACTCCCTTTTTACCCCTTTCGCCTTGAAGTCCTCGCGCGTCTCAATGCCTTTACTATAAACAACAAGTTGACCGGGGGTGAGAAAGTCACTCGCGATATCAACGGCTGAAGTGAGGAGTCCGCCAGGATTTAAGCGGAGGTCCAGAATGACACCCCGGACATTCTGTGCCTTGAAGTCCACAAAAGCGTTATCTACGTCATTCGCTGTCGTATCAAGAAATTGATTGATTTTGATATAGCCAATATTCTCTCCGATGATATCCTGCTCAACGCTCGGAATCCGAATGACTTCACGCGTAACAGTAACCTCAACTGGGCGATTATCGTTCTGACGCACGACCGTAATGGAGACAGGGGTTCCCGGTTCACCCCGCAGCTGGTCAACTGCCTCGTTCAAGGTCATAACAGCCGTCGATTCACCTTCAATATGGCTAATAACATCTCCGCTTTGCAAACCCGCCAATGAAGCAGGACTTCCCTTAAACGGTGTAACCACAGTCAACATATCTTCCCGAATTCCGATAAGCATCCCAAGACCGCCGTATTTGCCGCGGTTCTGCGTTCGGAACTCAGCGATGTCGGGAATGAATTGACTGTATGGGTCCAATTTGCGAAGCATGCCATTGATGGCACCCTCTATCAGTTCTTTGGAATCCGGTGTTTCGAGATGTGCCTGTTTAATATAAGCAAGGATCTCTGAGAAAAGCGCAAGATTCTCTACCAATATATCATCCGAGGTTTCTTCTGAACTCCAACCGAACGGTAGAAACGCGCAGATAAGAAACACTGATAACAAGATTCGAAAACAGGTTCCGGGTGAAATTCGCGAGTTCCCGAAACCGACCGTTAAAAATTTCACTTTTTGTTCCCTCCCGCCGACATTATAGTTTTTTAATAAAAGTAGTTTCGTAGCCTTTGGATGCTCGGAATCCGAAAAGCGATAAAGGCTGCGGCAGCACAGTAGAGCAGATCAATCCGACTCATCCGGGCTTGCATCAGTTCCCAAACGGACTGCCCCTTAAACACAACCGTCGCGGTCGGCATGGCTTGCTCTATGGATATATTATGCTCTTGGCTCAGTTGCTCCGCGATTTCGGCAACCGCATTCCACTGGACATCCAGATATTTTCCGATAAAAATACCGAGTATCGCGAAAACCGCAGCGGCAGCACAGACAACACGCCACATCGTTCTGGCATCACGCTCAAGACTTCGGCTGCTCGTGAGGAGTATCCCTACGCCAGTCAATATACCGATACCGATAGCAACGAAGCCAGCGGTCCGTCCTGTCCACTGGATATATTTCGCCCAAAGGACCCCGCCTATCGCCGCGCCAAGGAGTCCGCCGAACGGTGCTGTCAAGGTGTTCATTATGAAACAACTCCATCGGTCATAATTGGTGGTTTCTGTCGATGGTGATCCGTATTCTGCTCAAAAGTATAAGCAACCCGCAGGACTTTTTCCTCTGCAAAAGGTGCGCCGAGCAATTGTAACCCAACGGGTAACCCATTTTCCACAAAACCGCAGGGGACAGATATACCGGGCAACCCTGCATGACTTGCAGGTGTCGTCATCACATCGGAAAGATACATTTGCAACGGATCCGCAGTCCGTTCGCCTATTTTGAATGCCGGTGTCGGCGAAGTAGGCGTTGCAATAACGTCAACTTTCTCAAACGCCGCGTCAAAATCAGATTTGATGAGCGTCCGTGCTTTTTGTGCCTTCCGATAATATGCGTCTTGGTAGCCAGCACTCAGCGCGAAGGTACCGATCATAATCCGGCGCTTTACTTCCTCACCGAACGCTTCACTCCGTGTCCTTTTATACATATCAATCAGATCCTCCGGACTTTCACTCCGGTAACCGTAGCGGACCCCGTCGTATCTTGCGAGATTGGCACTCGCCTCAGCGGGGGCGATGATGTAATACGTCGCAATGGCATATTCGGTATGTGGCAAAGAAATTTCCTCAACCGTGGCACCGACAGATTCAAGCACAGCGATGGCAGTGTGCACGCGATCGGCAATTTCTGCGTCTAACGCCTCCGTGAAATACTCCTTCGGGATACCGATTTTTAAGCCTTTCACGTCGTTAATGAGACTCTGTGTGAAATCCGGCACATGGACATCAACGGAGGTTGCATCCATCGCATCACTCCCACAGATGGCGTTGAGTAGCAGGGCACAATCGGTGACATCTTTGGTAAACGGACCGATCTGATCGAGCGAGGAGGCGAATGCGACTAAACCGTAACGCGAGACCCGTCCATACGTTGGCTTCATTCCAACAACACCACAGAGCGCGGCGGGTTGGCGGATCGATCCCCCCGTATCCGAACCCAGTGAACAGATAGCAGTATCCGCAGACACAACCGCAGCAGAGCCACCACTGGAACCCCCGGGAATAGTATCCAAATCCCACGGATTGTGCGTAATCTGATACGCCGAGTTTTCAGTAGAGGACCCCATGGCAAATTCATCCATGTTCGTCTTACCGAGCATCACAATGCCCTGTTCATGGAGTTTCGTCATGACCGTCGCGTCGTAGGGTGGCACGAAGGTTTCAAGGATCTTAGAGGCACAGGTCGTGCGGACACCCTGCGTGCATATCACATCTTTAATCGCAATCGGGATGCCAGCGAGGGCAGGCATATCGTCCCCGTTCTGAAATCCTGTATCGGCACGACTCGCTTGCTCTAAGGCAAGATCCTTTGTGAGGGTCAAGTATCCCTTGACGTGAGGCTCCACCTCAGCGATACGTGCATAAACAGATTCGGTGAGTTCTACGGCAGTGATCTCACATGCTTTGAGTTTCTCATGTAGGACGTGTGCCGTCAATCTTTCTAATTTTCCTTGCGGAGAAGTATCGGTTGCTTGTATCTTCATGTGTTCTGTGTTCGAGTCGCCCTCCACTTCGTTACGGGCTAACGTTTTTGATGTTATTTAGCGAGGCATTTTTGCCTGGGTATTCCACTCACTAGCCAAGGATTGCAGTTTCAGATGCCACGAGAACCTACTCGCAATGGAATAGAGAACAGGCGGCGGTGCATTTATTAAAAAACACTTAGTGGCTGCGGTCAACCACTCTGGGAACGCCGAAGTATCCCTCTTCAGCTTCAGGGGCATTCGCGAGCACCTCTTCGCGGGGGTATGAGGGTTTGACGACATCCGGCTTGGCGACATGAGATGCCTCAGCCTCCGACCCCATAATAAAAACTTGATGTGGGTGGATGTGCGACGTCGGTGGCACATCGTCCGTCTCGAGCTCATTCAATTTCCCGATGTAGTCCAAGATGCGGGCAAGCTGCTCAGTGAAGTGTTCTGTCTCTTCTTCGTTAAACTCAAGACGCGCCAAATTTGCGACATGGCGGATGCCTTCAACGGTAATTGTTGCCATTTTTCGTATTTTATTCCTCACTAATAGTCAGATATTGTCAAGGGTGTAAGCGATGGGTCAAGTCGTCTTGTCGTACCCCCACGACTAAACCGAACGGTGACATAAACGCCATGCCCCGATCTACTGATTTTCGTTATCTTTCCCCTTCCGAATTGCGGATGGAGAACAATCTGGTCAACCTGATAATCCACCACATCTTCAGAAACGACCTCATACAGACCTCCTGATTCACGGAAAGGAGATCGGTATCGATCAACATGCTTGATGAGATGTTCTGGAATTTCGGAGATAAAACGAGATTGCACGCGATACTCCGTCTCTCGAAATGTCCTCCGCGAGCTGGCATGCAAGAGGTATAACTGCTCCATCGCGCGCGTGATTCCAACGTAACAGAGTCGCCGTTCTTCCTCCAACTCCTCCCGCGTATCGAGAGAACGCTGATGCGGGAGATACCCCTCTTCCATACCGACGATGAAAACAAACGGAAACTCCAAACCTTTCGCACTGTGCAAGGTCATCAACGTCACCATATCGGTGGTGTCGGTCTCCATAGCATCTATATCCGCCGTGAGCGCTACGTTCTCCAAGTAATCTGAAAGGGTCGGTTCAGGCGTGCTCTGTTCATATTCGATAACGGCGTTAATCAATTCCTCAATGTTTTCAACGCGGTTCTGCGCTTCAATTGTCTGCTGAGCCTTTAAATTTTTAAGGTAGCCTGTTACTTTCAGCACATAGTCAAGCGCATCAGCGGGTAGCATAGAAGCCTCAAAATCATCAAAAATTTTGGCGAAGCGTTGCACTTTCGTCTGAAGGCCGCGGTTAATCGCGGTAATTTCACCGACACGTTGGATCGCCTCAAAGAGAGAGATTCCTTGGCGTGCCGCAAAATTCATGAGTCGGTCAAGCGTTGTCGCGCCGATGCCGCGACTCGGCACGTTGATGATACGTCGAACACTCATAGAGTCGTTGGGATTGCAGACCACACGGAGGTAGGCAAGGAGGTCCTTGATCTCCATCCGATCATAGAAACCGACCCCCCCGACAATCTGATACGGAATGTCTGCCGCGCGGAACGCCTCCTCAAAGATTCTGGACTGGGCATTGGTTCGGTAAAAGACGGCAAAATCTTTGTAATCCACACCCTCAGCGTGCCAATCCTCAATCTGCGTGCCGACGTAACCCGCCTCGTCGTTTTCGTCCACCGCCTCGTAGCAGGTAACGGGTTCGCCCATGTCGTTATCTGTCCAGAGCTTCTTTGCTTTTCGCGCTCTATTGTTGTGGACAACACCCCATGCGGCATCCAAAATATTTTGCGTGGAACGATAGTTTTGCTCCAAACGGAGGACACGTGTGTTTGGATAATCCTTCTCAAAATCGAGGATATTCCGGATGTCCGCACCACGGAAGGCGTAGATAGATTGGTCATCGTCTCCGACGACACAGATATTCTGTTTCGTGCCAGTCAATAAGTTCACCAGCTCATACTGACATCGATTCGTATCCTGATACTCATCAACGAGTATATACTCAAATTTGTTCTGATAAAATTGACAGACTTCGGGATTTTCATTCAGGAGTCTCACCGTGAAAAGTAACAGGTCATCGAAATCAAGCGAGTTGTTCAGACGCAGGGCATCTTGATAGAGCACATAGACTTCCGAAACGATTCGCTCGAAATAGCCATCTGCGATATGCCGGTATGCCGCCGGTGATATAGACTCATTTTTCACACGACTGATGTGGCTGAGGATCGCGCGCGGGTTGTACTGCTTGTCACTATAATTCAACTGTCGGAGTACATCTTTGACGAGGGTGGCTTGCTCTCCGGTATCAAAAATGGTAAAGTCGCGGGTGTAGGCGTGATCTTTGGATCCAAGCACGCTTTCAGTTCCGGCATTCCTGCCCAATTTCTCAATATCTCGGCGGAGGATACGCGCACAAGTAGCGTGGAAGGTTGCTACCCAGAGGTCTCGGCTAACACTGCCTTTCACGAGTACATCCAGCCGATCTTTCATCTCTTTTGCTGCCTTGTTCGTAAAAGTTACGGCGAGGATACGGTACGGAGAGACGTCGTGGTGTTCGAGTAGATAGGCGATGCGGTGTGTGATGACGCGCGTTTTTCCGCTGCCTGCACCAGATAAGATGAGGAGTGGTCCTTCGGTGTGTTGGACGGCTTCGCGCTGGACTTCATTTAAGGAACTTAATAGGTTATCGGTCAATGGTTACCCCTTGCCTCGTCGTATTAGGGGAAGCGCACGCTGTAATAGATACTCGCAAGTGGTGCAGCAGCGCCCCAACTCTATTCCATAAAGTATACACGATTTAGGTTAATTTTGCAAGGGGAAATATCAAAAGATTGTAGGGAGTTCGAGCGATTTACGTCTCAGATCCGGTGCGGTTAGAAACCGCACCTACCGGAACGGAGGATCGAGGAAACCGTCCTTCACAAGCAACTCTCTTGCTCAGATAAGATATTCCTTCAAAAATTGACCTGTATAAGAGGCTTTAACCTTCGCAATATCTTCAGGTGTGCCGTGTGCCAATACCTCTCCACCTTTATGTCCGCCCTCTGGACCGAGATCGATGACATAATCAGCGGTTTTAATAACATCAAGGTGATGCTCAATCACCAGCACGGTATGCCCACTATCAACGAGACGATTGAGACTGTCTAAGAGTTTCTGCACGTCTGCGATGTGGAGTCCTGTGGTGGGTTCATCTAAAATATACAGATTATGCTTGCCTCGCTTGAGTTTGCCGAGCTCGCTTGCCAACTTTATCCGTTGTGCTTCTCCACCGGAGAGGATCGTAGCAGGGTGACCAATTTGGAGATACCCCATACCGAGTTGGTAAAGGACATTCAATTTATGATGAATTAACCGCTGATCGGCGAAAAACGTAACGCCTTCCTCAATTGACATATTGAGGATCTCAGAGATATTCTTTCCGTTATAGGTAACATCAAGCGTATCCTCATTATAGCGTGCCCCTTTACAGGTTGGACAAACGACCTCAACATCCGGCATAAAGTGGAGTTTAGTGGTAATCGTGCCTTCGCCGTGGCACTCCTCACAGCGTCCGCCTTTGACGTTGAAACTGAATCGGGATGCGGTATAGCCCCTCTCAAGCGAGAGTGGGGTACTGGCGAAAAGTTTGCGAATATTATCGTAAAATCCGATATAGGTGGCAGGATTTGAGCGCGGCGAACGTCCAATGGGGGACTGATCGATGTTGATAACATCACTCAGATACTGGTGTCCCTCCAATTCTTCATGTGCGCCATAGAGGGTGCGACTGTCATGGTAAAGGGAATGAAGCCTCTTGTAGAGAATTTCGTTAACGAGCGTGCTTTTGCCTGAACCAGAAGCCCCCGTGATGCAGATAAGCACACCGATCGGAATATCAACGTCAATGTTCCTAAGATTGTTTTCACTGGCACCCGTGATGCTCAAGAATGTCCCATTCAAGTTACGACGTTTTTCGGGGAGTCGAATCTCTCGTTGACCGCTCATATAAAGACCCGTCAGAGATTCAGGGCAATCAACAATGGTTTCCAGTTCACCTTGAACAACGACCTGTCCACCGTGGATACCCGGTCCGGGGCCGAGTTCAATAATATGATCCGCGGCGCGAATCGTGCTTTCATCGTGTTCAACGACGATAACGGTGTTGCCGATGTCCCGCAACTTTCGGAGGGTCTCTATCATCTTGGCATTGTCTTTTGGATGTAAGCCGATGCTCGGTTCGTCGAGGACGTAGAGCATGCCCATCAATCCAGATCCGATCTGTGTGGAGAGACGGATGCGCTGCGATTCACCCCCAGAGAGCGTCGCAGAACGGCGATTGAGATTTAGGTAATCGAGACCGATGCCGAGCAAGAGATTAATCCGAACGACGAGTTCTTTGATAACGCGGGTGCCTGCCTCTCGCTGCTTTTCGGGAATATCCGTGATAGTTAGCAAGAAATCCCGTAATTCTTCAAAGTGCAACTCGCCGACCTCGTGAATTGTTTTCCCTTCAATCGTAACGAGAAGCCGCTGTCGTTTGAGTTTCGCCCCATGGCAATCAGGACAGGTGCGTTCTACCATGACTTTTCGGAGATACTCCTCCATACCCGAGTGCGCCTCGCCTTGTTTTCGGTAACGTCGATAGTGTCTATCAATCCGGGTAATGATCCCATCGAAACGGATTTTCCGACCGAGATGGCGTCTTTCAACAGGTCGTGCGCCTTCGGGTTGCAGGATTGGAAATTCTTCGCCGTGTGTGCCATAATAGAGGATATCCACCACCTTCTCCGGGAGGTCTGCGAAAGGAACGTTCAGGTCGAACCCGTAGTGTCCAGCGAGACTGTACATCGTTCTCCCATCCCACCTATCAGGATCGTAGTTAAACGCTTGGTGGACGAACGCACCTTCGGCGATACTTCGACTCTTGTCAGGAACGAGTAGGTTCGGATGCACCTGCAAATAGGTGCCAAGTCCCGAACAGGTTACACACGCCCCTGTCGGTTCATTAAAGGTAAAGTGATGCGGTCCCAACTCAGCCATCAGGACACCGTGCTTCGGGCATCCGAAATCCTCTAATAACGCCATTGCATCAGTTTCGTCCCCCTCTGGCAACTGCACATCAAAACGCATGAATCCTTCGCCGACAAGCATGGCGTGTTCAAGAGAAGCGAGCACCTGTTTGTCAATATCTTTTTTGATAAAGAATTTGTCAACGATCACTTGGATGTCATATTCCTGATCTGGATCGAGTTCAATTTCTTCGCTGATGTCGTGTTCAATGCCGTCAATCCTGACGTGTCTACACCCTTTCGTCCGGATGTCGTCAAAGAGATAGTCATAATCTTCGCCGTAGATTTTGAAGACCGGGGCGTGAATCTCAACCTCGGTGCCTTCTGGCATTGAGAGCAGCCGTTCTAAGATCTGATGATGCGAACGGATCGGGATTTCTGCCCCACAATACGGACAGTGCGCGACCCCGATAGTTGCGAAGAGCATACGGAGGTAGTCTTGTAAATCGGTCATCGTGCCGACGGTAGAGCGCGGATTCATCGTGATCGTTTTCTGTTCAATAGAAACGACTGGAGACAACCCATCAATGAAATCGACATCGGGTTTTTTGAGTTGTGTGATAAAGCGTTTGGCGTAAGTGGACATCGACTCCAAGAATCGACGTTGTCCCTCGGCATAGACGGTATCAAACGCCAACGAGGATTTACCGGAACCGCTAATCCCCGTGACAACGACGAGTTTGTCTCGCGGGATCTCAACTTCGATATTTTGTAGATTATTTTCTCGGGCACCTTTAACGGCGACAGTCTGTCTCATGGATACCTCCTATTTTTTTCCTGAGTTTCTACTCTGATTGGTCTTACGGTCGAATCAGGTTTCTGCAAAGAACTATTTATTTTTACGGACTTGCACCGGAAAAGTTACCAATCGCCTTGAGACCCAGCGCAGACGTGATTGCAACGAAGGCGCGATCGGTAAAAACTTAATAGTTAGGAATACCTATAGAAACGGATTATTTGCATCGAAATAGTATGCGGGTTCTTCTACGGAAGTTTGGCTGTCCTTTGTCAAACGGATGGGTGCTGAGAACTGTTCAATGACCTCTTTCTGTGCGAGCCATTCACACGCCAATTCAAAGGCGAGTTGACGGCTACCGAAATGGGTATAGATGTCGGTTATCGTGCGCTCCTCACCCGATTCCTCTAAGAAATCGAGCAACGGCTTGAACAGTGTTTGTAGATTATCCTCTAAATACGCGTCAATCCGTTCAAGGGCATCGCGAAGCATTGTCTCGTCTTTCGGCTTATCTATCAGATCCGTGAAAACCGGGTTGAAAAAGGAGGGGTTGTGCGCAACGGCTTGATAAATCACCTTGCGTCTCGGGGTTTCGTTGTGCAGAAGGACTTCAATACGAGCCAACTCCCTGACCGCATACGTCAGGTAAAGAAATGTGTAATCGATATCGTGCTTGAGGTGGAACCACTTTTCAGCTTTTGCGAGGATAGCTGCCACGTTGGCGGCGGCATTGAGAAGTTGAGAGTGTTTATCCCGCTCACCGACTTGCAGACTGGAAGGGTCACCCACACGGAAATTAGCATTCCCCTCTACAGAAAAGAGACTGTCCTTAGAAAAAAGGACACGACTTTCCGCGAGAATCGAATGAAGTGAACTCCCTTGTAGCGTTCCCTCCAACAACTTTCTATAGTCGCTGCGGGTGTGGAGTTGAACCCGGAACGGAATCCCATCTTCGATTAACTGATACGCTTCTTGCTTGAATTTTGTTCCATCTCTGAGGATGAGCGTGAGGTGAGGTGTGGTCTTCTCCCAGACGTTGTCTTCGGCGAGATTACTGGTGAGAACTGCGGTGAGAATGTACATGTCCTCTCTGAGCGTGTCCGTTAAACTGTCCAATGCCTGGTGAATCTGTGCGTGGATGTTCGCTTGTAGGTGTTCCTGAGAAGAATCGCGAGCATGCAGAAACACCCAAGCAAAAACACTCGCTCCTACAGGACCATCCTGAGAAGCATCGCTTGCGCCGACAGTTCCATCGTAATAGTAAGCAGGTTCTTCCACAGAGACCTGACTCTTCACTGTGAGTTTGATGGGCATCGCGATTTGTCTGATAATTCCCTTCCAAGCCAACCATTGACAGACGAAATCGAACGACTCGTCATCAAATTCGGACTCCTCATCATTCTTGCCGTGTGCACTGCGTCCTAAGTCTGTGTTCAATTCGGTAATTGTGCGCGGTGTTTTCTGCTCACTGAGATACGCAAGAATCGGTTGGAAGATAAACTGTCGCGCATCAAGATAGGCGTTGATTGCATCCAGTGTGTCCTGAAGAACCGCTTCCGTCTTTTCACAGTTGATTAAATCCGTATAGACCCGATTAAAGAAATCTGGATTGTAACGGAGTGCGGGTTGAATCACCTCGCGTGCAGGGATTTCATTGTTCAAAAGCACTTCCAACCGCGCCAATCCTTGCACGACATTCAAAAGCGATAGGAAACAGGTAAGGCAATCTTTGTTGACGTAAAACTGCTTTTCAGCATAGACGAGGCTCGGGAGTGTGTTGGCAATGACGTTCAGCAGCCCGAACTGTTTATCGCGTTCACCGATATTGGTGCGGCTGGCGTTTTTATCATACCACTCTTGGATGGAAGCATCGTGCGAAAAGAGGAGCGTGCTATGCGAGAAATAGGAGTGCATGAAGGACCCCTGTTGTGCACTCTCTATTGCTCGCTTAAAAGCGTTACGTGGGGTTACATTTGCGTGGATATTGACCCCGTTTTCAACGAGCGAAAAGAAAGATTGCGTTGGACGAATCGCGTCTCTGCCGATGAGTTCTACATCGAGGTCAGATTTTTCCCATACTTGGGCATAAGAGAAACTGCCTGCAACAATAGCGGCGAGGATATAGGGATCCTTCTGAACCTTTTCGACAAGCAGATCCACGGCTTCGCGATACTGTTCTTCGATAACGTCTTGGGATTGCATGGGGTTCTCCTATTTCGGCGCAATTGGAAGTCGAATTTCGGTCTAAAAATAGGAATTTTTCTACTATTAATTATACTACAAACCTGTTAAGAATGCAAATAAATTTGACTAAAAAAACATACAAAACAAGATAGAGAGAATTTCCAAATAATCGCGTTTTTTTGAGGACAAATTCAGTCCAAATAAAGCCGAATTTCCGTTTAATTCAGACAACCAATCCTTATATTTTTCATTAAAATCGTTGAATTTCCATGCCAAACGTGATATTATTCTGCTGTGATTTCGCTATATATTTATATAAGGATTTAACCCTAATGACAAAATTGTCCAGAACCTTCGCTTTATTGCTGGCAGGACTGTTGTCCCTTTCGCTGATGGTCGGTTGTGGTGGTGATACCGAAGAAGAAATCGAAGCTGCACCAGCGAACTTCGTCAGTGCAACTCCGTCGGGCGGTGAGATCGCCGTGAATGGAACGATTACGGTTACCTTTGACAACCCTTCGGTTGATGTCACAGTCAGTACCGGCACTGTCAAAGTCGAAGGTAAAACAGCGATTATCACGGGCCCTTTCGCCCCTGGTCCGCTTGCATTGACAATCACTTGGGCTGACGGGACTCAGGCACTCAACTATACTGTTACCGGTCCCGACTGATGCGCGCCCATCGTCATTGGTGGCACCGTCGGGGACGGTGACAAGGATGTAGATCCCGAAGCTCTCAACAGCGACAGAATTATCGAGATTGAGTTCAGTGAAGATGTCTCCGGTCATATCACGCTGCAGACCGAAGGCGGCGATGATGTGGGTTGGGTTGGCAAAGTCAAGGGTTACAAAGGAACACTTGAGCTTGTCAAAGGTAGAGAGCTCGAAAACGAAACCACTTACGTTATTAAAGGTAAAGTCTCAGATGCTGTTGGCAAATCCTTTGAGGTCAGTGTAACCTTTGTAACCAAGGCCAAAGCGTAAATTTAAGGTGGACTATGCAGAAATTGGAGATTGACGATCAAACGTATACAAATTCAATAGGGATGCGGTTCGTTAGAATTGAACCGGGGACCTTCACGATGGGTTCAAAGAACGCTGAACTATCAGACGAACTGACAGCCGGAAAAGCATACCTCCGCGACGGGGATTGGGACGAACACCCCGTGCATCAGGTAACCCTCACTACGCCGTTCTACATCGGGATTTTTCAGGTGACAAACGCACAGTATGAGGCATTCGATCCCGCACACCGTGCGTTGAAGAGTCTTCAGAACACGGGTTTTTCAAAAGAAGACAATGAAGCGGTTGTGTTTGTGGATTGGCACGATGCGACGCGATTCTGTGAATGGCTCTCCGAAAAGGAGGGACTTCCGTATCGACTGCCGACCGAAGCGGAATGGGAATACGTGTGCCGCGCAGGTACAACAACCCATTTCCATACCGGCGATGCACTCCCACCTGAATTCCACAAAAACGTTGGAGAGAGTTGGTACCCTGATGGAGGGCGGGGTCGCGGTTCAGAAGAAATTGTGCCTCTGCATGTTGGGCAAACGCCGTCCAACGCGTGGGGTGTATACGATATGCACGGAAATGTAGAGGAGTGGTGCCAAGATTGGTATGGGACCTATGAACCGGATCCACAGGTTGACCCAGTCGGCAGAGAAGCAGGTTTATATCGCGTCACACGGGGTGGAAGTCACTCGACGTTGCTCTGCTACCTACGCTCAGCCAATCGGATGGGGGCAGTGCCAGAAGATAAGCACTGGTACATCGGATTCCGTGTTGTTTGTGGTGAAATACCACAGACTGCTCCAACGCCAGCACCGAAGGTGGCATTATGGGGACGCGACGTTAAACAGGAAAGGACGAGTGCCCCCGCGCCAGAATCCCCCTATTTTGGGGAGCCATTGACGTTCGTTAAAATTCCTGAAGGTTCAAACGGACCGCTTTTTTCGGCGCACAATCACGTCCCAGCAATTACAGAATGCCTGAACGGTGATATGTTCGCGGCGTGGTATTCATGTGTGACAGAACGCGGACGCGAATTGACAGTCGCTGCGAGTCGATTGCGCTTTGGTGCAACCGAATGGGACCCAGCCGAACCCTTCTGGGGTCCGCCCGATCGGAACAATCACGCCACATCCCTCTGGCGAAACGAGAATGGACGAATTTATCATTTCAACGGCCTTTCGGCAGCCGCAACGTGGGGTCCCTTAGCGTTGGTCCTACGCCACTCCGATGATAACGGTGCAACGTGGTCGAAACCACGCTTTATATCACCGGAACACCGCCTCCGACACATGCCGATTGCCTCTGTCTTCCGAAGACAGGACGGTTCTATCCTTCTCGCTTGCGATGCAGTGAGTGGTGGAGACGGTGGCACTGCAATATGGCTCAGTGAGGACGACGGCGATACATGGTATGATCCAGGAGCAGGACAACCCATTCCCGAGTTTGCTGATGGCAAACAGGGCGGATGGATTGCTGGTATTCACGCTGCTGTGGTTGAACTCACAGATGGCAGATTGATGGCTTACGGCAGAGGCGACACCATCAACGGACGGATGCCGAAGAGCCTTTCCGCAGATGGCGGTAGGACGTGGCATTACAGTGCGAGTCGGTTCCCAGTCGTTTCTGGCGGACAACGGTGTGTGCTGCTACGACTTCAAGAGGGACCCATTTTTCTCGCCACGTTCACAGGAGAGCGGAAAGCACCGACACCCATGCCGATTGTTGATGCTGCTGGCAATGAACGCCTTGTTACCGGCCTCTTCGGGGCGTTATCTTATGACGACGGCGAAACGTGGGAGTGTATGCGTTTGATTTCAGATGATGGAGAAGACCGAGAGATTGAGACGATGGATGGACGCCCCTTTACGATGGGGTTAAATAGTGCCGAACTCGGGGGTTACCTCGCCGTTTGTCAGGGACAGAATGGGATTATCCATCTGATTAGCAGCCGTCAACACTATCGATTTAATTACGCGTGGTTGAAAGAGGCTCCGCTTCACCGAACCGCAAGGAAAAATTAAAAATCGACCAGTGATTTATGGGATGCGCCGTGATAGACTGTGATAGGAAACCTTGAAGGCATGAGTCGTTTTCGGTTCGTGAGTCCAAGCGCGTAGCCTGCAACAATACGCAGAAATGCCCAAGCAAAAACACGCAGGGTTTTTGCTTGGATATTTTCACTAGATCTACGGAGAGGCACTCCATACATCAAACCCATTTCACCGAACCGCAAGGAAAATTAAAAATATGAAGCTCCCTTTTTTACATCAGGAAGTAGACATCAGTACCGATTTACGAGAAAGTAACGACATCCTTGACAACCCCGATGCCTTGCAGGAGCGGATGGCAGCCGAGGGATATCTCCTGATTCGTGAACTACACGACAAGGACGCGATCCTCACGGCGCGTCGGCAGATTCTGGAGAAACTCGCAGCAAAAGGGATGCTCGCACCGGATACAGAATTGATGGACGGGATCTTTAACCCCGATTACCCTGAACCGCCATCAACCGGCTCAATGGGCAATAAAGCATTGACGCAGATGCCAGCATTTAAAGCCGTTGTTGAAGGTGAACCCATCATGAACTTTTTCAAACGATTCCTCGGTGGCGATGCCCGAACGTTCGATTTTAAATGGCTTCGCACGGCGGGCCCCGGATCAGGTTCACCGATTCATTACGATATCGTCTTTATGGGCAGAGGCACACAAGACCTCTACTCCTGCTGGACTCCGTTTGGCGATGTGTCTCTGGACATGGGTCCGATTGTGTTCTGTCTCGGATCTAACCGATTTGAAAAGATTCGAGCAACTTATGGACAGTCAGATGTGGATCGGGATCTGATTGAGGGACACTTCAGCGATAAACCGCTTGAGATCGTCGAGAAATTCGGGGGACGCTGGGCGACGACAACATTTTCAGCAGGAGACGTTATCATTTTCAGTATGTTCCTGATGCATGCTTCACTCGTTAACACCTCTGATAAAATTCGGATAACAGCAGATACCCGTTATCAGCTTGCTGCTGAACCCATTGATGAACGCTGGGTTGGTGAAAAACCGAAAGGGCATTACGCATGGAAGCAACAGGACGCGAAGATCGAATCCTTGGAAAAATCACGGCAGAGATGGGGTGTTTAGATGGATGCAATGAACAGGGATTCGGGTGCGTCCGAAGCGAACACAGCATCCAAGAAGAGGTCCTCCAAATTTTTACCCCTCCTTCTTGTTCTGCTTTGCGCTGCTGCAATCGGCGTTGGTATCAGACATTACACGGGCAACAAACTGCCTGTCGGAACGTGGGCGGTCTACTTCAGTGAAGTCGATACGGGAGCCAGTCACTATTCCCTTGAAAAACGCCTTGTTGAGAAGTTGACTACTGCCGCATCGCGGGTTAATGCCGCGCTCTATCACTTGGACTCTGCACGGGTAGCCAATGGCTTAATCAAAGCACACCGCCGCGGGGTCCAGGTGCAAGTCGTCACTGAAACGGACAACATTGGTGAGGAGGCAATTGCGCAATTGCAGGAAGCCGGCATCCCTGTCGCCGAGGATGGAGACCCCGACAGTTACATGCACCACAAATTCATTGTGATTGATGAGCAATACGTCTGGACAGGCTCCTATAACACGACCTATAACGGTGCATATAAAAACAAGAATAACGTAATATTCATTGATTCTGCCCCGTTGGCGTACAACTTCACACAGGAGTTCCGAGAGCTGTTCCGGCAAATGCGGGCTGAGAAATCTACTGGCGCGTCAGTTGTGCATCCGAAAGTGACACTCAGCGATGGGACACAGATATTCACCCATTTTTCACCAGACAACGACATCATCTCCTCGCTTGTGAAGGAGATCGGATCTGCCAAGAAGTCGATTCATTTTATGGCGTTTTCGTTCACGGAAGATGCACTCGGCAGTGCGATGCGGGATCGTTTTGAATCGGGGATTGACATACAGGGTGTGTTCGAAAAACGACAAATTAGTCAATACTCTGAATATGAACAAATGAAGGCAGCAGGTATGTCAGTGATTCAGGATAGAAATAAGGGGACTATGCATCATAAGGTAATTGTTATTGACGAGGAGACTGTGATTACGGGTTCCTACAACTTCTCCAAAAACGCCGAAGAACGCAATAGCGAGAATCTACTGATTATCAAAGGAAATCCTGATATTGCCCAAGCATACCTCGCTGAATTTGATCGAATCGTGCGCTAAGGCGTTTCACCTAATATCACTGTAGAATAGTGTTCGGTTCCATTCCTACCGATTTTAAGGTGGACCTTCGTATTCGGTCGCTGGCTCACAACGCATTTTAACAACTCGTCGTAAGAGTGGACAGGGACTTCGTTAAATTCCAAGATAAGATCCTGAGGTAAAAGCCCGCCTTTGTGCGCTGGACTGTTTTCAATCACACCTGTAACAAGGACCCCTAAATCACCAATATCAACTTCAACACCGAGCCAGCCCCGCGCAACCTTCCCGTGTTCTATAATTTCTTTGGCAACGGCGCGAACCGTCTCTATCGGCATAGCAAAAGTGATTTCCTGATTCCGAGCCGCCAGCGGGGATCGAGCAAGAAATTGTGTAATGTCTACATCGTTCTGCTTCTCGAAAAACGTGTCAAACGGAGAATGCGTAGCCGTTGGTTCCATCAGGACTGCAAGTATCATTCCAATGACCTCCCCTGACGTGTTTAGGACTGCTCCCCCGCTGTTGCCGGGTGTAACCGCCGCGTTGATTTTAATTAATTCGCGACACAATTGATTCGGCAAGGTATCCCAACCTCCCACAATACCGAAGGAGACAATGGGACTCTGGCCATAACTGCCCCCGATTGTCACAACCCAGGAACCTGTATCAATTTTTGAAGAATCGCCCCACTTACGCGGCAACGTGAATTCGATCCATTCCTCAGGGACCGCTGGAGACCTGACCGCATCCGTTGGTGGCGTGGATTTGCGCAGTGGACCTGTAGCCCGAAGCACAGCAATATCAGTGAATACATCAGTGCCGATGAGTTTTGCTGAAGACACCCTTTTATTGTTAAAGATAACCTCAATCTTACTCGGAGGTCCCATCTCGAAAGTGGTCGTCACAATGTGTCCAGCGGTATCAATGACAATACCAGAACTGATATTTTGGCGCGTCAGTGCTAACTCCTTAGTGTTCCACGAAAGTGGGACCGGGACGCCTTGTGTCGCGACAACCTTCACAACGGTAGGACGGGCATCCGTGACGATCCTCTGAAAATCCTTTTCAAGCCGCTGCAGCACACTCCCCTCATTGGCGAAACCGGAAACGACGACAGAGAGAAGGAGACTCAGCGATTCGATTACCAGTAGTTGGCGTTTTAATTTTCGTGTGTACATGCTTTACTTCCTTGATGGAAAGTGTGCTAAAATCCGTGGAATTCCAAAGTGTGCTAAAGTTGTGGTGGGACTTGAACCTGCCCACCCACTTTCTAACTTTAGATACACTTTAGAACACCTGAAAAATTTTTACAACCCACCCCGTGTGGACGCGTTGGTATAACTCACCTGTTTTAAGATGTAATGTTGCTGCAGTGGGCGCACCGACGGTCGGGTAACATCACCCGGTAGGCGCTGACTGCCGTCTCCTACGGCACGCCGCGTCACCACCGGTGAGGTCGCAACTTGCACCTTTTGAGACTCAGGTGTTACCACAGTTGAATCGGAGTCTCGATCAAATAGGGACCCGTCTTGGTAGAGATAGGTGCCAGTTACGACGAGAATTAACGCCAGAATGCCACTGAACGCCCATACTGGACGGCGAAATACATCCACCAGTTGTTTCCAACCTGTTGCCGTGGTTCCTTTAATCCCTTTAATTTCGCTCCGCTCTTCGGAGATCCGTTGCAGCAACGTCGGCATAAAGTAGGGTGAAGGTTCAATTTGTGGCAATTGCTGGACGGCCTTAACAGATTCCTGAAATCTGGCATACTCCTGCTGACACGCCTCACATGCTGCGAGATGTTCTTCAAAACCCTGCAACGTCTGATAATCAAGTGTGTCCTCAAAATGGGCAGAGAAATGTTCCTCAGCCTGTTGGCAGTTCATAATAAACGACTCCTATGAACATTAGATAAACGGTTTTAACTTGTCTTTAAGCATGAGCCGGGCACGATTGATGCGAGATTTCGTTGTCCCGCTTCGGAGTTCCAATACCTCACTGATTTCGTCGTAACTCAGTCCCTGCAGGTCGCGTAAGACGAGAGGGAGTCTGTACTGTTCTGGTAATTCTGCGATCGCTTTTTGGAGTGCGTTGCGTAATTCTTTACGTTCAAGTTCCACTTCCGGCTGGAAAGCAGGATTCGCGGGTGCATTTGCAATCAAATCAATTTCTTCTGTGTCGTTATGCCCCTCACTTCCGCTATTCACAACGTTATCAACTCTATATTTGTCCCGCCGTTCTCGATTTCGGATTTCATTTTTGCAAAGGTTCTTAGCGATGTGATACATCCATGTCTTAAAATGTGCCCGCCCAGGTTTATAGCGATGCGCCGCTTTAAACATACGAATAAACGTCTCCTGCGCTAAATCCTCAGCGTTATCCCTATCATTGATGAACCGAGCAATGAAATTAACGAGTGGCTGCTGATGTCGGCGCACGAGAAGCGTAAACGCGCCTTCATCGCCTTTTTGGTAGCGTTCCATTAATTCATCATCTAAGTCAAGCATCAGGTGCCTCCGGAGGTGCTTATCCATAATATACACCGAACTTCAGATTTGGTTGCAAATTTTTTGGTACCTGAAAACGGAGACCAGAAATCAGACATATTATGGTGTGTCTTGACCTGAAAACGGGTTTTCGTGTATGATTATTTTCATAAAGTACTACACACACCTACAAAAATTTAGCATATTTATACCACAGATGTCAAATTCAGAACGGAACAGTTGCTTTCAGATGGAGGTTTACATGTTTGATCAAGTCTTACAAGAAGTTGAGGCACAGTGTAAAGAAGAGAGAATCCCGATGTTGGGGGAAGAAAAGGCGAAATTTCTCGCTGCCTGCGTTGAAAAGGCGAAACCGTCCCTCATTGTCGAATGTGGAACCGCTATCGGTTATTCTGGACTCTGGATCCTGCGCGTGTTGAAAGCCGCTGGGACCGGACGCTTGATAACGATTGAAATAGATGCTAACCGTGCCGCGCAAGCGCGAGCGAATTTTGAGCGCGCCGGAATGGCTGACCTCGTCGATTCACGTATCGGTGATGCACAGGAAGTCCTTAAAAGCATTCAAGACCCGGTTGACTTTCTGCTCCTCGATAATAATTTCGACAATTATTTCCCCTGTTTTCAGGCAATTGAACCGCAGTTGACAAATCCAGCGACCGTCGTGGCTGACAACGTCGGTATCGGTGCCGAGACAATGGCGGATTATCTGGAACACGTCCGAAAGCACTATGAATCCGAAACACACTGGTTTGACATTGACCTCCCGTGGGTGAAACAGGACGCAATCGAAGTAAGCATCTACCGCTCGTAACCTACAGCAGGTTTTTTTACCAATTTCGGACCGGTGTTAACAAAGAAAACACCACCCAGGAGCACTCGCCAAAAATGGATTACGATTTTACCTCTGTCGCACGGCTGCCTTTGCCGAACGATAACGTCGCCATCGCAACACAAACCTTAGAAGGCGGCACGCGCATTCATCACAACGGAGAACAGTTTCAACTATCGCACACCCTCTTAGAAGGACATCGGTTCGCCGTCCAACCAATTTTGGAAACCGAGCCACTTTTGTCGTGGGGTCTACCTTTCGGTTTTGCAACACGTTCTATCTCTCCCGGGGATTACGTGTGCAATCAGAAGATGATTGATTCGTTATCAATCAGAAACCTACCCTTTGAATTGCCAGAGATACCTAACTTTAGCGATAAAATGGCACCCTATCAATTAGACGAAGCAGAATTCCGTTCAGGACAACAAGTGCCGCGTCATGCAAACGAACGTCCCTTTCTCGGTTACCAGCGTCCGGGCAATCGTGGCGTTGGCACGCGAAACTATATCGTCGTTATGGGAACAACTGCGCGCACCTCTGGCTTTGCGAGACGACTTGCTGATATGTGTTCAGTGGGAGGGGTTTGTAACCCCGAAACCTATCCGAACATAGACGGTATTGTTGCCGTAACCCACACGGAAGGCGGCGAAAGCAAAACTCCCAATAATATTGATATGCTGCTCCGAACGCTCGCAGGTTTCACCGTCCATCCGAACATCGGCGCGATACTACTCGTTGACTACGGCACCGAGGCGGTTACCAACGAAATGCTTAAAACGTATATGCAACGCGAGGGATACGTGCTGGATGATGTCGTTCACGGTTTCCATCGCCTCCAAGGAAGTTTCGACACCGATTTAGCCGGTGGTGCTGAGATTATTGATGGCTGGTTAGATGACGTGAACAGCGTTCCACGGACCGAACAGTCCTTGGAACATCTCAAAATCGCCTTGCAGTGTGGCGGTTCTGACGCGTTCTCTGGTGTATCTGGCAATCCGCTTGCTGCTTACGTTGCGAAAGAGGTTATCCGTTATGGCGGGTGCGCTAACCTCGCAGAAACCGACGAACTGATCGGTTCCGAGGCGTATGTGCTTCAGAACGCTCGCGATCTGCCGACAGCGCGTAAATTCCTCAATACAATCGAACGTTTCAAGACGCGCGCCGCGTGGCATGGACACTCCACAGAGGCGAATCCATCTGGGGGCAATAACTTCCGCGGACTCTATAATATCGCCATTAAATCAATCGGCGCGGCAATGAAGCGGCACCCCGATGTCTGTCTCGATTACGTCATCGATTACAGTCAACTGATGGAGAATCCGGGTTACTACTTCATGGACAGCCCCGGCAACGATCTGGAGAGCATCGCAGGACAGGTGGCATCCGGGTCCAACATGATTTTCTTTGTCACTGGGAACGGCTCGATTACGAATTTCCCGTTCGTGCCAACAATTAAGATCGTTACGACGACGGGACGCTATGAAATGCTTGAAAAGGACATGGACGTGAATGCCGGTGCGTATCTTGACGGCACACCGATGGAAGAACTCGGTGAGTCTATGCTCGACCTGACGGTGGATGTCGCGTCGGGTGAACGTTCCGTGGGTGAAAAAGCCGGACACTCTCAAGTCTCACTGTGGCGTGACTGGAAGCAGACGGGTCCCGTGGATTTAAATCCACTGTTGACGGATTCTGAGTTGAAATCTGGCGATCCGATACCGATTGAAACTTTGGGAGGAGGTGCGGTTAGGAAACCGCACCTACCAGGTCTGGAGGTTTTCCGGGCACTCCAAACAGAAAATGGATACCGCACGGATCAAGTGGGACTGATTTTGCCTACCAGTCTCTGTTCGGGTCAGATTGCACAGATGATTGCGCACCGTTGCAACGAACGGGAAATTGGCAAGGCGCAAAGTATATCGCGTTTTGTTGCGCTTCCGCATACAGAAGGCTGCGGCGTCTCCAGTGGACGTTCTGAGGAGATTTACACCCGCACGATGATTGGACATCTCACCCACCCGACGGTCGCTCTCGGCTTACTCCTCGAACACGGTTGTGAAAAGACGCACAACGATCACGTCCGACATGAGATTCAGCAGCTGGGAATATCCCCGGAACGCTACGGCTGGGCGAGTGTGCAATTGGATGGCGGGATTGATGCCGTCATTGACAAGGTGCAAGATTGGTTCTCGGAGGAACTTGTGGATAAACCGGCTGTTCCTGTTGTCGATGCGGGATTAGAACATCTCTGCATCGCCGTGACATCAACTGGAACAGCAACCGAAGAAGTCTCGGCGTCTCTGACGCAATTAACGCACAGCGTTGCCGCTTCAGGTGGAACGGTCATTGTGCCTGCAAACGCGACTTTTTTACGCATGTTCGGGGTTACAAACCCCTCCCACAGTGTGTCTACTACCTTGCCTACCACTTTGGCGTACGGACAGCGGGTTGAGAAATCAGGTTTCCATATCATGGAGACTCCCACCGATCAACAGACGGAGACGTTGACGGGGTTAGGTGCGACGGGTGTGGATCTGGCACTTGCGCATATCGTCGGGGCACCTTTGCAATCGCATGTGATGGTGCCACTCCTTCAGGTTTCTACAGATGCTGCAACCCAAACCACCTACGGCGCGGATTTGGATTTGGAGACTGCTGACCTTGATGCGTTGTTAGCGTTAATCGTAGAGGTGGCTTCGCGGCAGTATACGCCGAAGCTGCACAGTAAAGGAAATACGGATTTCCAGTTGACGCGAGGGCTGTTGGGGATTTCGATGTAATCAAGTGATCCTGCGTTTTGATTAGAACGAGATTCGTAGCAATTCCACAGGAAAATCAGCCATGACAGTCGGCTTGCGGAATGCCATCAAACTGAGGGTCAACCATTTATCCATTGAAGGCAATGAGACGGCAAATTTTTCTGATTCAGGTATGAAATCGTTTCTCGTAAAAGGGGTTTTCTCACCCCACCCGCGTGTCGCACGATGTGCAATCCACATCCCAGCGGCAGATCCAAGGATACCGGCTACAACATAAGGTTTATGGCTCTCCGCCTCAGTCAAAAGAATGGCTCCATTGCCGAATAAGGCACCCGCATACGCGCCAATTTGTATCAATGCTGCCCGACCCGCTGTGTATTCACCTTCAGCAGTAAACTGATAACCAAGATAAGCTGCCACTGGTAAACCGACCATAGAGGCGAATACGTAGGGTCGTGGTGATTCTATGTCCATTAAGGAGACAATCCCAGTTGCATAGGCAGTCCCGACCAATCCCCCCAAGGAGATGAGATGTGAACGTCCCTCACTCATAGGTTTGTCGTAAATCAACTTTGTTGTGGTCCACGCTCCAGTCGGAACCCCAATCATTGCGGACATAACATAGATTTTGGCTTGGGTCCAATTTTCAAGACTCTCGATATTGGCAATATATGGGATTGCAAGCCCGTACAATCCACCCACAAATCCGCCGTTGGTCATCAAATAGGATTCACCCTTTTTAAACCATCTGTGATCCGTAAGCCTATGGGCAATCAGTCCTCCTATTGGCGTAGCGAGCATCGCAGCAGCAAAATAAGCCTTTTCGTTCTCTGATTCAAACAATACGGGCAGCCCGAACCCATAGAGCGTCCCGGCGAGGCTGCCCGATAGGATTAGATTGGATCGTCCGACACCAAGCCGATGATTTCTTGTCGCTGCAAGCGCGCCGACAAAAGATCCGCCGCCAATCAATAGTTCCAATCCAGCGATTTGGCTCCCTGATTCAAGGTCAAGGAGGATTGCTGTCCCTGGTCCGTAGAGGGAAAGCCCATAGAGTGTTGAAGCGGCAACCAGTAGTGTCCTGCCTTCCTGCTGCTCTTTTAGGGAAATGCTCTGTTCGGTTTGCGCTTGGGAATAGCCTGCAGGTACGAAATGTAGAAAAATAAAAGTCCCAAAGCAAAAAAGAACAACGGTTTTGTAAAACATAAAACGAATTCTCATTTTTTCCTCTTTCTATAGATCGGATTACTGGGTGGAAGCGTATTATCTCCGACCCTTCCATGCCTTTCAATGTTCTACTACTTCCGAATCAGCATCTTGCGCGTAGCGGCGAAATCGCCGGCTGTGAGGGTATAGAAATAGACACCGCTGGCGACAGACTCACCGAGCACATTTCTGCCATCCCAGTAGGCGGCACGACTCCGGCTCTGATACATCCCCGCAGGTTGATGTCCCAATACCAACCGCCGAACCACCTGTCCGTTTGCGGTATAGATGTGCAATGTCACCTCTGCGGGTTTAGCTAACTGATACGGTATCCATGTTTCGGGATTGAACGGGTTTGGATAGTTTGCCAAGAGCGCAGTTTCTTTGGGTATCAGAGATGCGAGAAGTTGTTCTAAGAACAGAATACCTTTTCGCACGCTCGGATCCGTGAGGTCTTGCTGTCGCGCTTGAGATAACCATACTTTGACTTCTGCGGCGGTGAGCGTTGATAGCGCCTGAGGACTCAGAGAGGGTGCGGCGGCACTTGTCCCCAATGCCCCAGCCACGAGAACGAGATCCTGAATATTAACAACACCATCGTTGTTCACATCTGTCTCACTTTCGCCTGTCTTACTGAGATTTGAAGCAACTAACACCAGATCTTGGATGTTTACGATACCATCACCATTCACATCACCTGAAAGTTGCGACTGTCCTCTTACCTGTCCGCTCTCAATGATCTGTCCGCTCTCAATGATCGGGCTTGAACTTTCACCAGCACTATTGGAGAGAATAACTTGCGATAAAATTAAGGTAGAGGCTTTAACCTCAATCACTTCAAAGGTAAGAGTGGCAAGTGTTCCCTCACCATCGCTTGCACCAGCGAGTGCTGTTGCTGCAAGTGTTACTGAATTTCCCTTCACAATTGTAGGTGCTGTAAAAGCACCGTTTGGTAGATAATCACCATTGTCACTGTTTATATAGCGTAGAGCGGTGGGGTCAAACCGTACGTTGCTTTGGTAGGCAGCCACATTTTCTCCATCGACGATATCAAGTTGGACGATAAGTTGCTTTCCAACAGCGGGAGATAATACTGGCGAAGGCTGAACTCGAACCACGGTATTTGTGGAAGATATATGCTCCCACAGCAATACAGTCTGGTCGCTCGCCCCAGAAGCGAGTGTTGTCCCATCAGGCGAAAACGCCACGGAATTCACTGGTGCCGTGTGTCCAACAAGCACTTTCTCGTGCCTCCCTGTGTGGACATTCCATAAGCGAACTGTCTTGTCCCAACCACCACTTGCCAGCGTGCGACCATCCGGTGAAAATGCGACAGAATTCACATCATACTGATGTCCCTTGAGGGTATACTTACGCTCGCCTGTGTGGATATTCCAGAGACAGACTTCTCTATAACTCGCACTTGCCAGAGTTCCACCATCCGGACTCAACGCCACACTATTGACATTATCCGTATGCCTTAAAGTGTGTTTATTCTCCCCGGTATGGATATCCCACAAGCGTACCGTATCGTCATCACCAGCACTCGCAAGCGTATCACCATCTGGTGAAAATACCACAGAAAAAATACCCGTCGGATCGTACTTGTATGCGGGTGCCGGACGACCATGCCCCTTAAACGAGCGTTTGTATTGGCCAGTGTGTCTATCCCACAAACGAAGCGTTGCATCAGATGCCCCACTTGCAATTGTCTGTCCATCTGGCGAGAATGCAACCGCATAGACAGAGTTTAATTCCCGACTACGAGTTTTTGTGAGCCACTCCCACACAACAGGATATATAAGCAAATCGAGAGGTTCAAGAGAATGTAGTATATTATTATGCGGCTCTATACTTGTATGTCCGTAGATAGTTCCCCTATGTCGTCCGGTGTGAGCATCCCACAATCGAAATGCTTCATCATCACTTCCATTCGCTAAAGTCTTGCCATCTGGCGAATACACTATAGAATAGACAGCACCAACGCTCAAATTGGGCTCATAGGGAATAAAAACATCTGACGGAACAGGTGGATCTTGGTTTTCAATAGTTTGTTTGTGTTGCCCCGTCCGAGCGTCCCACAAACGAAGTGTTCCATCACTACCGCCGCTGACGAGCATGCTACTATCCGGCGAAAACACTACAGAGTAGATTCTACCCTTATGTCCAGAATTAAGAGTGAAAGTCTGTTCAAGCTGCCCACTCTCTACATCCCACATACGGAGTGTTCCTTCAGCACTACTCATGACCGTACCACCATCCGGCGAAAACACCACACTCCCAATTCTTGCCAATCCCCAAGAGGCATCTTTCCTAAATTCCTTTAGGAGGGTCCCAGTGCCTGTATTCCATAGACGCATAGTGCCGTCGTACCCACCACTTACCAACATTTGACCATCCGCCGAATAGGCGATACTGTTGACGGAATTGATCGTATCTCCTGGAAGTGTGTATTTTTCTTCCCCGGTTTCTGCATCCCACAGACGGATAGTTCCGTCCCGACTTCCACTTGCCAGCACTCGACCACCTACCGAATAGGCGACGCTGTTAACTGTGCTTCTATGTCCCCTAAGTTTTTGCGTGCGTTTTCCAGTGCCCACGTCCCAGAGATAAATATCCCCCCAATGCTCACCACTTGCGAGGGTGCGACCATCGGGGCTAAATGCTAAACTTTGTGCTCGCACGGAAAATTTTTGCTTGTTTTCTCCGGTTTCTGCATCCCACAGACGGATAGTTCCGTCCCGACTTCCACTTGCACTCGCAATAGTGCGACCATCGGGACTGAATGCTACGCTTGTCACAATATCCGTATGCCCGATGAATGTTCGTTTGTTTTCTCCGGTTTCCACATCCCACAAACGGATGGTCTCGTCCTCACTTCCACTCACAAGCATGCTATCATCTGGGCCGAACGCTATGCTTGTGACAATACCTGTATGCCCAATGAAAAGATTGAGGACTTTCCCACTTTGGACATCGTAAAGCCAAGTACCAATACTATTCGCAACCGCAAGGTATACACCATCCGAAGAGTACACGATATTACCAGATATTTCGCCTGTACCGAGGCGTGCTTTTGCTCCTTCGGGTAAAGCCCAATGCCTATAGTCTTCGGCGGAAATGTTCGGTGAACAAGGGATTGAGAAAATACCTAACATCAAAAAAAATAAAAGTAATTTGGTCCTCATGGAATCACTCCTTTCCTCAGTAACTTCGTTTCAATCTGTAAGAGGCATGAAAGCAGTTCTGGGTCTCGCAGATCAAAAAACGCAGTAGAACGGTTGCATATCAACAGTCTATTTACTTCCACTGTAGGCACTTTGGATGTCAAAATTCTGTTAAGACTACTCCAACCTACCATTAAATGATAATTCTTTCAATCACAGATAGATCATTTATTAAAATGTTTACATACCATATTTTTATATATAATCCAATATTACTTATCATATATCACCGATACTCAAAAAGTCAATAGGATTAAATTGGATCATCCGACACCGAGCCGATGATTTCTTGTTGCTGCAAGCGCGCCTGCAAAAGATCCACCGCCAATCAACAGTTCCAATCCAGCGAATTGGCTCCCTGATTCAATTCCAATAGACGTGCTGTCCCCGGTCCGTAGAGAGAAAGTCCATAGAGCGTTGCGGCAGCGACCAGTAGTGTCCTGCCTTCCTGCTGCTCCTTTAAGGGAATGTTTTGTTCAATTTGGGCTTGGGGAGAGCCTTCCTGCAGAAAACACACAGAAATAAAAACCACAAAGCAAAAGAGAGAAACGGTTTTGTGAAACGTAAAACGAATTTTCATTTTTTCCCTTTACTATAGATATGAGGCAATTGAATATTGGACGGAAACGTATTATCTCCCACCCTTCCATGCCTTCCAATCTTCTACTACTTCCGAATCAGCATCTTGCGCGTAGCGGTGAAATCACCGGCTGTGAATGTATAGAAATAGACACCACTCGCCACAGGTTCACCGAACGCATTTCTGCCATCCCAGTAGGCAGCGCGGGAACGACTTTGATACATGCCCGCAGGTTGATGCCCGAGTGCTAATGTCCGCACTACCTGTCCATCCACAGCGTAAATAGTGATGGTAACCTCTGCGGGTTTTGCCAACTGGTAAGGTATCCACGTCTCAGGATTGAACGGATTCGGGAAGTTCACCAAAAGCGCGTTTCCTATGTTTGCAGTAACAGTTATTTGCGTAGTAAGTGCAGGACCGTTATATCCTACTATCGCATCAGAATCCACTGTAAAGATTAACGTGGAATCCGTGTCAAAGTCGGTGCCATCAAACGCAAGTTCGACTGTGAGTTGTGTGTCATTCTTTCTGTCCGGTTCGTGCCAAGGTATGGTTACGCCAGCAATACCGGAGACACTCACGGCATCTCTGATTTTCCAAGTAGAGCGTTCATACTTAGCCCCCTTGAGGGTGAGTGTGACGACGCTCTCATCTAAGGTCGCCTCTGTCAACGGCACTTTTGTTGTTGCAACCACCGACTCTTCACCTCCACTCACAGGAACTCGTGCTATTAGGTCAGGACCGTCATATCTCAGTAGCGCCTCCGCCCCGATCATAAAGATCAGGGTCGAATCGGCATCAAAGTCCCCGTTGAATTCAAGTTCAACGGTAATCTTCGTATCACTGATCCGGTCCACTCCAAATGTGCCAACAGTCACACCAGCAACACCAGAAACTGACACAGCACCTCTGATTCTGAAGGTGGACCGTTCATAAATGCCGCCGCTCAACGTCAGTGTAACCACGCTTTCATGCAGGGTCGCCTCCGTTAAAGGTGCGGCTGTTGTGGCGACCACTGATTCCTTACCGCCGGTAACAGGCAGCTGCGCAGTAAGCGATGGCCCTTCGTATCCAGCTATAGCATCCGCCTTGATCGTGAAGGTCAGCGTGGCATCGGTGTCAAAATTACCCTTGAAGGTCAATTCAACTGTCAACGCCGTATCGCTGACCCGGTCGACATCAAACCAATGAAAAGTAACCCCGTCAATACCAGATACCTCCACAGCCCCTCTGAGGTCAAAATTAGATCGTTCGTAAGTGGCACCGTTGAGGGTGAGCGTAATGATGCTCTCATTCAGCGTCGCTTCTGTTAAAGCGGTAGGTGTCGACGCAACAGCCGATTCTTTACTCCCGGTGACAAGTATTTGTGCAATTAGGGCGACACCATCGTATCCGGCTATAGCATCCGCCTTGATCGTGAAGGTCAGCGGAGCACTGGTGTCAAAATTGCCATCAAACGCAAGTTCAAGGGTAATTTCTGTATCGCTGAGACGCTCCACGCCAGACGTTTTAACTGTCACGCCGACAATCCCCGATACAGTTACAGCACTTTCGATATCAGCATCAGATTGCACATAAGTACCCTTGTTGAGCGTCAATAGGATGACACTCTCGTCAAGGGTTGCCTCCGTAATGGGTTGTGGGGTTCGCAGCGTGAGTGTCGGTCTTTCTTCGACTACGGCAGTGACGGATATTTCCGTGATAAGTGGAGGACCGTTATAGGCAGCGATTGCACCCGGTCCAACCCTGAAGGTGAGCGTGGTGTCGGTGTCAAAGTCTATATCGTTGAACCTCAGTTTAACAGTTACCTTCGTATCACTGACACGCACCACATCGGACCCCTGAAATGTAACCCCATCAACGCCGAATACTTGCAAAGCACGACTGATGTCGGCTCTGGATTGCGCGTAGACACCTGTAGACAGTGTAAGTGTGATAACGCTCTCATTTAGCGTTGTCTCTGTCAACGCTCGTGGCGTATAAGGAGTGATCCTTGGGTTCTTCTCTATAACCGCAATAACGGGTAACTGCGTAACGAGCGCGGCACCATTGTATCCGCTCACGGCATCCGCCCCGACCTTGAAAATGAGGGCGGCATTGGTATCAAAGTCCGTTCCATCGAATATCAATTTGACATTCACCTGGGTATCGCTGATGCGCTCTATATCAAAGCTGCTAACAGTCACACCGGTAATACCCGATACCGACAGGTTATTTCCGACAGTGTGGCGAGACTCGTAGATTCGACCCCTTAATGTCAGCGTGACCACACCCCGGTTCAGGGTCGCCTCTGTTAGCGGAGCGACTGACGCGGCGTTCACCGACTCCGTAACCGCAGTGACAACCACCGTCGCAGTGAGTGCAGGCCCGTCGTAACTCGCGATAGCATCCGCTTTGACGCTGAAGGTGAGGGTCGCGTTCGTATCAAAGTCCGTCCCGTCAAATGTTATCTGAACCGCCAATTGCGTATCGCTTTTACGCTCTACATTGAAAGATTTAATGGTTAGCCCAGCAACACCCGTTACCGTCACAGCATCATTGAGCCAACTTTCATAGACCCGATTGTTCAACTTTAGTGTCACTATGCTTCCATTCAGCGTCGTCTCCTTTAAAGGTTGCGAAGTTAACGCTATGGTTGGACGTTTCTGATCGTCCACGTCGATGATCTCAACAGTGACAGTAATGGAGGCGGTGAGATTACCATCGGAGACGGTGACCTTTACGGTATAAGTGCGCTTGGTTTCGTAGTCGAGAGCGGCAAGGGTTCTCAATTGCCCAGTTGTGCGGTCAAGGTAAAACGATGCTGCATCAGGACCGGTGAGGGTGTAGGTTAGAGAATCGTTATCCGCATCGATCGCCGCTATCGGCTCGCGGATATTCACACCTCTTGGTGTATGCTCCGCCACTGCGCGACTGGTGTGACCACCATCTATGAAGTTCGGTGCGCTGTTTGTAGGGACTTCGACGACTATATTAACAACAGTAATAACAACTGTGATTTTATCTATCAAACTGCCATCAGAGACAGTGACTGTTACCGTATAGGAGACTTTGGTTTCGTGATGGAGTGCGGACTTGGTTTTCAACTGCCCAGATCTGCTATCAATGTCAAACGATACGGCATCAATTCCACTCAGTTGATAGGTGAGCGGCTCATTGTTGGCATCCGTAGCCACTACCGGATTACCGATACTTACGCCTGCTCTTGTCTTCTCTGCAACCGTGCGTGTGGTAATGGAACCTTCGGTGAACACGGGTGCTTTGTTGATTGACCATCCCATATCCTCAAGCATGCCTAATGCAATAGGACCAGGATCGTGAATGGCTTCTTGTCGGTCAAAATGTGGGGTCATTAAAGAGTTTACGTCGCCGGCGGGAAATATCGTCTCATCCAAGTGGGCGTACCCTGATCCTCTATCCCAAGTACTGGGTGCGTGAAGCTGCGGATGTCCGTCCCCGTTTGCTGCGATTCCCTTTGCACCGCTCCAAAAGAGGTTGTTACTGGTAAACTGTTCCAGAAGATTCGTGGATGGATCCCGAAAAGTTATGATAGCCTCCCCGGAGCCATTGACGACGAAGAAATCATAAATATGCGGCAATTCATCAGGTTTGCCACTCCGCAGCTTCCCTCGCTCACCAGAGGGAGACAATGTTCCGATTGAAACGTTTTCTGTCCTGGCGGCACTAAAAAAACCGAGACCGTGAGCAATCTCATGAACCACAGTGCTAACGAAGTCCATTTTACCGGCGGGTGTGTTGCCATCTGTGCCAAAATACCAATTGACATCTTCGTGACTGTTGAATCTCGTTATGATGTCTGGTTCCCCATCTGCCAGATTCCTGCCAGCCCTCTTATCCGCAAGGGCATCAACGAACCACAAATTTAACGCAACGGGCGACTTCCAGGCAGCTGGGCGAGCACCCCCCAAAATAATCCTTCCGTCCTCATACCCACTGAAGTCCGTAAAAGTTGCGTCAATCCAGATCGGAACAGGCGACCGGATCAGGGCATTCCAAATATCAACCGCATATTGGAAGGCTTCCCTTGCCTCGTCCGTAAAACCGGTGTAGGTTACGCTAAATTGTGGCTGTTCCGTTCCAAAATAGTTATCACTTCGGGAGAGTTTCTGCAGTGGCGGTGCGGGAACACCTGTATTGGCATTCTTCTGGGTTCCATATAAAATGATCATCCCGTCCAATGCTTTATCTGGATTCGTTGGATTTACCCTTGACAGCTCTTCAGACGTCTCTGAGCGTTGCTTTGGGAGCTCATCCCTGCCCATCGCAGGGAATATAATTCCAAGTAGAATACATATCGAAAAAAAGAGGATAAATAGGTGTTTTTCAAATTTCATGACAGCTGGGGTAGGGACAGAGTTTTTTAGAAAAACCCGGTCCCTTTTCCTGTGTTACTTCAAAATGACCATCTTGCGTGTAGCGGAATAATCCCCGGCAGTAAGGGTGTAGAAATAAATTCCACTTGCGACCCGATCGCCGACCGCGTTTCGACCATCCCAATAGATTGCTTTTGATCGACGCTCGTAGACCGAGGCGGTTTGATGCCCAACATTGAGCCTACGGACAACCCTCCCCCGCGGGTCATAGATCGTCAACGTGACGAAACCATCTTCTGCCAACCGATACGGTATCCAAGTCTCAGGGTTAAATGGATTCGGATAGTTCGGCAACAGTTCAGTCTCTTTGGGAATCAACACCGACAGGAGTTGTTCCAAGAAAAAGACACCACTTTGTAACCTCGGATCCGTGAGGTCTGAACCGTGTGCTTGGATCAGCCATTCGCGTATATCAGTAGCGGTGAGCAGTGAAAGAGCCTCGGAATGCAGTGCGGGTGCTGCGGGATCCTGATTAAGTGCACTCGCCACCCGAATCAAGTCAAGGATACTGACCACCCCATCACCGTTCACATCTGCGCTGTTTGGTCCAGATTGCCCGAAACGCCCAGCAATAAACACCAAGTCGAGAACGTTCACGACCCCATCCTGATTGGCATCATATCCCGCAAACTGTGAGGCGACATCGTTGACGACGATTCCAATGCCCGGGGAACTAATGTCGTTTTCCTCCCCATAATAGGTTTGTTGATCGGTTGTTAAATTGGTGTCCACGGCAGAAATCCAGCCCGCTGCTTGAGTGCCGTCAAGTGCCACACTATCGGCATAGCGACGAATCATCGAAGTCCGGTGTCCTTCTCTGGTCCTCCCTCTATTTTCGCCGTAAGGCAGCTTCCACTGTAGGACATCACCCTCAAGATTTCCAGCCTCGTCCACCAAGTTCCCTTTGTCATCAATCAGTTTTATAGAGAAGCCTTCTGTGCTGAGAATTATACTCCACAAACCGAGCGGGAGATCCGTTCTCCAGTTAAGGTCATAAATCTGATCTTCAGTGAGGTTCTTTGAATTTTCACTATTCTCGTTTGGTACCACCAGAACGACATCATCCGGCCAAATCCGCGGCGCATCGCCCCAGAAATCGTCCTCAAAGGTAATCGTTGCATCCACCAACGGTTCATCCCTGGTTGTTGGTCCAGTCAATTCCTGTGAGTTCCGGTTCTGAATAATTAATTTCCACCCTGTGAGATTGATTATGTTTGCCCCAGAATTGTGCAATTCTATCCATTGCGGTGGCGAAAAGCGTCTTTCTGAACCAAACATAATTTCACTAATGCTGACCTCACCACCGACCTTACCAACTTGAGGCGTTTCATCCACAGTCGGCGGCGTCTCGTCTACATCAATGATAATGATAGCAACAATGATAGTATCAGTGCGCCCCCCATCGGAGACGGTGACCGTTACCGAATAGGCATTCTTCGTCTCATAGTCCAGGGGCACACGCGTTTGTAACTGACCCGAACCCCGTACAATACCAAACGACGACGCATCCGTACCACTGAGACTATACGTCAAAGTGTCATCATCCGCATCTGTCGCAGATACTGGACTGCCAATGTTCACACCAGCAGGTGTGTTTTCGGCTATCGAACGCGTCGCCCGACTTCCCGCGAAGACTGGTGCGTGCGTCTTGGGTGTCTCGTCTACTGGCGGAATAACGATACTCTCAACGACTGGCACAGGGTCCTCGTCAGGAACAGCCTCATCCTTGTCAGTAATACTGATAGCGACCCCGATCGTGTCGGTGCCACCCTTGCCATCGGAAACCATAATCGCTACTGAATAGGCGTTTTGAGTTTCATAGTCCAGGGGCGCACGCGTCTGTAACTGACCAGATGCTGCTACAATACCAAACGATGCCGCATCCACACCACCGAGCGTGTAAGTCAAAGGGTCGCCATCCTCATCGGTCGCAGATACTGGCGTGCCAATATTTACCCCTACAGATGTATTCTCCGCCACAGACCGCGTCGTGCCATCACCTTCTATGAAAATCGGATCATCATTTTCATCAGTGACATTGATAACAACGCCGATCGTGTCGGTGCCCCCATTGCCATCGGAAACCATGACCATCACTGAGTAGGCATCTTTGGTCTCATAATCGAGGGGTGCACGCGTCTGCAACTGACCAGAGGTGCTGATAATACCAAACGACGCTGCATCTATACCACCGATCGTGTAAATCAAAGGGTCGCCATCCTCATCGGTCGCAGATACCGGACCCCCAATATTTACACCTGCCTCCGTGTTCTCGGCTACCGAACGTATTGTGCTATCACCTTCTATGAAAATCGGATCATCGTTCTCGTCAGTGACATTGATTGTCACACCGATCGTGTCAGCCCCGCCTCTCCCATCGGAGACGATAACCGTCACTGCATAGGCATCTCTGGTTTCATAGTCGAGGGGGGCACGCGTCTGGAGCTGTCCTGTGGTCCCTACAATGCCAAACGCTGCGGCATCAGGTCCCTGAAGACCGTAGGTTAACGGGTCGTCATCTTCATCTGTGGCAACCACGGGACCGCCGATATTTACACCCGCCTTAGTATTTTCTGCTACCGAACGCATCGTGCTAATTCCCTCGGCAAAGATCGGTGCATGGTTGACATTAGGCTCGTAGTTAGGACGCGGGATAGCGACAGCAAAAATAAGGGAGTCGTTATCACCGGCTAAGCTACTCGGTTCGGCAAGACTATAGCCGTAATGACCTGTCGGCAATTCTGGGAAAACGACAATATCCACGGCGATAGGGTCGGACGCGCCAGGGGTGGGGGTCACAGTGAGAGGTTCGCTTTCTATGTTGCCGGCAAGAATCTCGATGGTGGTTGCTCCACCATCAATAGTCCCATTCATAACACTTAGCGGCAGTACAATAGTGAAGGGAGCACCGGTGGGTGCAGTCGCTTTGAACTGGTTCTCTTTAATCTGTTCTAAGAATACAACAATGGATAAATTAACTGCGTTGTCCCCTAAGTAGAACGAACGTAACGCAGATAATCCAGAAAAGATACCTACCGGGAGACCGCTTAACTCGTTGAAAGATAGACTCAGCCAACTCAGCGAAGATACCCCAGAAAAGAGATCGGAAGGCAAACCGCTGAGTTTGTTAGAAGATAAGTTAAGCGTCCTCAGCGAAGACACTCCAGAAAAGTGCTCAGCAGACAGACTGCTCAACTTGTTGTAAGACAAGTTAAGTGTATTCAGGGAGGAAAGTCCGGAAAAAGTGTCTAAAGACAGACTGCTTAATTGGTTGAAGGATAGACTCAGCCAACCCAGCGAAGATAGTTCGGAAAAGACATCCGTAGGCAAACTGCTCAGATCGTTGCTACCTAAGTCCAGTCTACTCAGCGAAGCCATCCCAGAAAAGAGATCGGCGGGGAGACTACGGAGTCTGTTTTTATAGAGGGCGAGTGAATCCAACGAAGACAGTCCATCAAAATCACCGGCTTTCAGCGTCGTAATATTCTGCTCGCTCAGATTGAGATTGTTAATTAAAGAGAGATGCGCCGCGGTTACATCGTCGGCAGCATCTACGCCTGGCACCAGTGCCACAATCGCATCACGGACCTGCGGGGTCCGCTCGCTGACTGGGGTGAACTGCTGTTGTCCATGGCTGGTAGTTTGTATGCCATATATTAACAACATCACAATAACAATTGACATTACGATCTTTCGATTCATACTCAGCGTTTGCATTACAAACTCCTTTTTATGATTTTTGATTGCGAGATCCAAGGGGATTTTTAAATAACGAAGCACAAGATAGAAGCGTGCGACTCTTCATACTTCTATTTTATCATGTCCATCGGAAAAATTTTACTTTCTTATCAACATTTTCCGCGTAGCAGAAAAATCACCTGCGGTGAGTGTATAGAAATAGACGCCACTCGCCACAGGTTCACCCAACGCGTTTCTGCCATCCCAATACGCCGCACGGGAACGACTCTGATACATACCCGATGCTTGATGTCCGAGCGACAATTGCCTCACTAATGTGCCATTTACAGCATAGATATGCAGTGTGACTTCTGCATCCTTAGCGAGTTGATACGATATCCACGTCTCAGGATTGAACGGATTCGGGTAGTTGGACAAGAGTGCTGTCTCTTTGGGAGTCAACGCGATAAGGAGTTGTTGTAAGAACAGGATACCGCGTTGTGACGTTGCATCTGTAAGATTAAATTGCTGCATCTCGAATAACCACTGTTTGACATCTGCCGCTGTGAACGTCTCTAAGGTTTGGGGATGTAGCAGAGATGGTGCGGCGGCATTTGCACCCAACGCGCCAGCAACGAGCACAAGATCTTGGATATTAACAATCCCATCTCCGTTGACATCTGCCGCATTCTGTCTCGTCTTTCCCAGATTAGAAGCAACTAACACTAAATCCTGAATGTTTACCATTCCATCTCTGTTGACATCTCCTTTGGATTGAATTGATTCAGTTATCTCTGCATTTTCAACCGTCGGCACAAAAGCCTCACCAGCACTGTTAGTTAGCAGCACATCAGATAAAGTTAAAGTAGATCCCTTTACGGCAATCACCTCAAAAGTGATCGTCGCAAGAGTGCCGTCACCATTGCTCTCTCCAGCGAGAGATGCAGCGTTGAGTTTTACAAGATTGCCCTCCACAGTTGGTTCCACAAAGAACGCACCCGCAGGCAAATAATTGCCATTGGTACTTGATACATAGCGGAGAGCAGTTCTATCAAACTGCACAGTTGCTTGGTAACCCGCAACTGCTTCCCCACCTATGATATTCAGGTTGAATTCTAACTGTTGTCCGACAGCAGGAGATGCCACTGCGGCAGGCGAGATGCGAACCGCTGCATCTGTGATTGCTGTCGTCGGCGTTGCCCGAATGTTCATCGTCCTATCGTGGACGGCAATAGCTGTCGGACTGGACATCCCGATAGCTACAATGTGAGCATTTGTTCCATCAAGGTTTGCTCGCCAAATCTCATTATTGGAATAGTCTGCCCAGTATACTCTGTCGCCCGCAATATCTACGGCGATACCACGCGGAGAACCATCCAAATCGGGGACAATAACGTCGGCATCTGATCCATCAAGGTTCGCTCGTTGAATCCGACGCTCACCGGCTTCTGTCCAATATATCATACCCTCTGATACATCTATGGCGATATCTTCGGGTTCATCCAACCCGCCAACGATATCTTGGACGTTTGTTCCATCAAGATTCACTCGCCAAATCCGGTGATCCCCTTCTTCCATCCAGTATATCTTACCGCCCGCTACATCTAAGCGTATACCATAAGGGCGATACAACCCGCCAACGATATCTTGGACGTTTGTTCCATCAAGATTCGCTCGCTGAATCCGGGTGTCATATTCTTCTGTCCAGTATACTTTACCACCTGATATATCTAAGGTAATATTTTCGGGTTCATCCAACCCAGGGACGACATTTTGGACATTCGTTCCATCAAGGTTCGCTCGCTGGATATCATCCTTGGTTGCCCAATATACCTCGCCATCTATGGCATCTATGGCGATATCATAGATCCTTAACGATTGAGGACTGACTTTTTGGGCGTTTATTTCCTTAAGGTTTAACTGAATGAGAGCACCATCGACAATTACATATAAGTCTGGTTCACTGCCAGGATCCGTAAGAATGACAGGTATATCAATGGATATACGCATATCAAGGTTCTCACGTTTGACCTTCCGAATAGGAGAAACATCCGTAATTGGGTTTCCGCGCAATAATAAATGCCGTAAACTTCCAAGAGATGCAAAAGTTGTGAGTGGGGTAACATCGTTAATTTGATTAGACGTGAGAGATAACCACCTGAGGCTGGGCAACTCGATAAGCGGTGAAATATCGCTGATTTGATTATCCCAGAGTGTCAACTCTGTCAGTTGGGTAAGTTGTGTGAGTGGAGAAGTGTCCGTGATTTGGTTCCCCCTAAGATATAACTCTGTCAGTTGTGTGAGTCGCGCAAGTGCGGAAACATCACGAATTTGGTTGTCGTTGAGGTTCAACTCCGTGAGTTGAGTGAGTCGCGCAAATGGCGTAATGTCGCTGATTTGATTGGATGAAAGGTCTAATTCCGTCAGTCGCGTAAGTGATCCTACAGGCGTAATGTCGCTGATTTGATTGGATGAAAGGTCTAATTCCGTCAATCGTGTAAGTGATCCTACAGGCGTAATGTCGCTGATTTGATTGGATGAAAGGTCTAACGTGGTAAGTTGAGTGGCATGTTCCAACCCAGTTAGGTCCCTCACACTCGGGAACACCTCAAATCCATTTGCGCCACTCACATTATTCGGGATTGTCATTCCTACTATGCCAAGGCCAGCTAATTCAATAAAGTCAGTTCCAAAATGTGTTAATTGTGCCAATTCTGCTTTAGGAATTTTGAGAAAGTCAATATGTACGCCTTCTAGATCAAGATGCAATGCCATACGGACAGCTCGTGCTAAAAGTGTATCAACAAAATCAGCACGAGGAGGGGGTACCAAGTGGGTGGTACCTTCACCAATTGCGGACCATAGGCCCGGATTCGGTGGATTCTCAACACATTCAGACAGATTCGTATCCCGGTAACGTGCTTCGTATGTAACACCAGGTTCAAGAGCTCCGAAGATTTCCCAGTCCCCAACACAGTCGCTACCCCCCCCGAAATGAACAATACCGAAGAAAGAACCACCACCACCACTTGACTCATGAACAATAACGCATTTTGTAGTCCACTCTCCTTGTGGCAACTTTCGACGCAACTGAACCTGATAGGCGTTTTCATCCTTGTCACAAACACCTGGAAAATAGACTATAAGTGACGTGTTGTTCTCACCCGGTGTAACAGTGGGTGCTTTACCCTGACCATAACTCAGACCTTGTATGCCATATATCAACAACATCATCGTTAAAATTGATACGATTATATTTCGATTTACAACTAAAGTTTTCATTATAAATTCCTTTTGATCGGTTTCCAACTGCAATGGGCAGTCAGATTATGGATGAAAGGGTGTTATCTTCCACCCTTCTGCGTTTAGTAAATCAGTGTCACTTTCGTATCAACATTTTGCGTGTTGCGGTGAAATCGCCTGCGGTAAGTGTATAGAAATAGAGTCCACTCGCCACGGGTTCACCGAAGGCGTTTTTGCCGTCCCAATATGCCGCACGGGAGCGGCTTTGATAGATGCCCGCAGCTTGATGTCCTAACACCAATCTTCTAACGACTTGTCCATCTATGGCGTAGATCGTCAGCGTGACATCGGCATACTTTGCCAAGTGATAGGGTATCCACGTCTCCGGGTTGAACGGATTTGGATAGTTGGCGAGAAGGGAGGTCTTTTTCGGTGTCAATGCAACAAGGAGTTGTTCCAAGAATTGAATCCCTCTCAGGGATGTCACATCTGTTAAGCGCAGCTGCTGTGCTTGTGAGAGCCACTGTTGCACATCAGCGGCGGGAAGGGTTGATAGGACGTGCGCATTCAGAGACGGTGCGGCGGCACTTGTGCCTAACGCTCCCGCGACCAGAACAAGGTCTTGGATATTGACAAGTCCGTCGGCGTTCACGTCTGTGGTGTTCTGCCCTGCTGCACCGAGACTTGAAGCAACTAACACAAGGTCTTGGATGTTTACAATACCATCACTATTCACATCCCCTTGGAGTCCGGTGGATTCAGTTATCTGAGCATTTTCAACCTTGGGAATAGCGCTTTCTCCTGCTTTGTTGGATAGCAGCACATCAGATAACCTCACAGCGGATGCCTTTACAGCGACGACTTCAAAGGTAAGGGTCGCGAGGGTGCCATCCCCGTCGCTTTCTTCAGCGAGGGATGCGGCGTTCAGTTTGACCAGATCTCCCGCCACAACGGGCTGGACAAAGAATGCACCCACAGGTAGGTAATCCCCATTCGCACTTGAGACATAACGGAGGGCAGTTGTATCGAATTGCACGGTTGCTTGATAGCCCGCGACGGTTTCGCCCTCCGCGATGCTTAGGCTGAATTCTAACTGTTGCCCGATAGCAGGAGAGGCGACTGACGCAGGAGAAAGGCTAACCGTGGTATCGGTCGTTGAGGCTTCTGTGACTGTTGGGACTTCTGCTTCCCTGACGACTTCAATATCTATGTCCACATCAGGATTCTTATCTAAGAGAACACCAAGCGGGGATGTGTCTGTGACGGGGTTATTCCCAAGCGATAGTTTTTTAAGATATATCAAGTTGGCAAGAGGAGCGACATCTCGAATTCGATTATTATTAAGATACAACTCAGTAAGCGATTCGGAAAGTCCGGCAAGTGGGGTGACATCACTGATTTGATTGCTTTGGAGATCTAACTCTGCCAATTGTAATTGGGCAAGCGGACTGAGATCTCGAATTTGATTGCTATTAATATCTAACTCTGTTAGCGATTCCAATTCGGCGAGTGGCGTGATGTCCCTAATATCGTTATATTGGAGATATAACGTTGTCAGTTGCTTGAGTTGCGCAAGGGGTGTGATGTCATCGATCTGGTTAACCAGAAGAAACAGCACTGTCAGACGGGTGAGTTGCGAAAGGGGTTCAATGTTGGTAATTTCATTGTTGTCAAGATATAACTCTCTTAACTGTGTGAGTTGTGCAAGGGGCGCGAGATCATTAATATGATTCCCATTGAGACGCAACTCTGTCAACTGTGTAAGTTTTGCGAGGGGCATGATGTCATTGATTTGATTATTCGCAAGACTTAGCCACCTCAGCTGCGTAAGTTTTGCAAGAGGGGCAATATCAACGACCTCATTACTCCTGTAACCACCGCCAAGATCCAACTCCCTGAGCTGCGTCAGTTCTGTGAGAGGCTCGATATCAAGAACTCGATTGCCCCAGAGATCTATATCGGTGAGCTGCGTCAGTCCCGTGAGCGGCGTAAGATCAGTTACATCCTGACCTCTGAGATATAAGGTTACGAGTTGCGTTGCATGTTCCAAGCCGGTGAGGTCAGTGATTACTGGTAAACCCAGCTTATTTGTTGTTGATGACTTGCCGGCCAACAGTGTTTTGAGTTTCAATAATTCCGCTTTAGGAATTTTGAGGATGTCAACGCCATCTCCGGTGTCAAGTTTCAACGTTCTACGCACCACTATGGCTAAGCTGCGATCAGAAAATTCCGCAACAGGGGACGCATTTTGACCGTAACCCACCCCTTGCCAACCAAACATCAACACAATAACAGCGAAAATTGAGACAATTGTATTTCGATTTACAGTTAGCATTTTCATAACAAACTCCTTTTCGTTAACTATTCGATTTTAATTTCTTGGAAAGATAAAAGACCGCTTTCAATGTTTCTGTGCCACATTTATTTTCGTATCAACATCTTTCGCGTAGCGGTGAAATCGCCTGCGGTAAGCGTATAGAAATAGAGTCCACTTGCCACGGGTTCACCGAACGCGTTTCTACCATCCCAATATGCTGCATGGGAACGGCTTTGATACAGACCTGCAGGTTGATGTCCGAGTGACAATTGCCTTACTAATATGCCATTTACAGCATAGATGCGCAGTGTGACTTCCGCATCTTTTGACAACTGATACGGTATCCACGTCTCTGGATTGAACGGGTTTGGGTAGTTCGACAGCAAGGCGGTCTCGTGGGGGCGCGCCGCAGCCAAAAGCCCTTGGAGAATGGCAAGCGTTTTGTGGTAAACAGCCGAGCCATCGCTATCGGCTTGCAGCAGATTTAACCACATCTGAAGCGTTTCGGGTGAAACCGCAAACGCCTCACGGCGCGCAGGTGCTGCAGGAATTGCCGAGTCATCAAGGTTGTCGACAATTATCAGTAAATCCGTTTTATCAACACTTCCATCCCTATTGACATCGACTCGGGGATTGATGGGAGCCGTTTGTCCCAAGGCGCGTATCACCAGAATTAAATCGTCAATGTCCACCTGCTCATCTTCATTAACATCGGCGGCAACTGCTGGCAGTTCGTCCGTCATATAGATAGACGTCTGGTATTCTGTGGGTTCCAGATAGATTTTAAAGAACATCCCCCAATTCTCCGCGTTATCGTTGACTTTGACTAACAACGGGTTGTTCCCTGCCTTCAAATTGACATCGAACTTGTCTTGTATGCCGCTCGTTTTTCTATCGGCATTATTCCTGTGAACCACGGCCCCATTGAGCCACACTTTGATGGCATCGTCACTGCCGACTCCCATCTTCACAGTCTGATCTTGTGGTGAGATAATATTCATAAAGGCGTAAGCCGTGTAGTAGTTCAGGTCCTGAACCGCACTCAGCCCAGTCGCATTCACGACATGCTGAACATTATTGGATTTACAACGGTAGACAGGAACAATAAAGACCCACTCTGTTGCACAGTGAACTGATGGAGGAATGACTTCAGGTGTCCATTGTAAGTCGCCCAGGGTGTCTCCTGACTTCACACCATTTGTGGAAACGAGAGCCTCAGAAACTGCGTCGTTGCTCACTGTAGACAGGTAATCGGTATCTATGTCCGAACCTTCGGCGATCATCCAGAGCCAAGGACCCTGTATGTATTCCAATGTATCGGTCGTATCTTCTGGTGCTGTCTCCTGCTGTGGCGGGTTCGAGATATCTTCCCCTGGGACCTGTTCCGCTGACATAGTGACAGAGACTTGCGCAGTCAGTGCGGGACCGTCGTAGGCTTCTATCGCCCCTGCGCCAACGGTGAAGGTGAGTGTGCTATCGGTGTCAATGTTCCCTTCAAACCCAAGTTCAACTTCGATTTCAGTATCGCTGACACGCTCTACGCCGAACCATGCCACACCCAGCGTTCCAATGGTTACTCCGGGAATTCCGGATACCGTCAAGGCATTTGCGATAGTCCATCTAAAATTTACATAAGTTCCGCCTTGCAAACTCAGCGTTACAACGCCCTCATCCAATGCGACTTCTGACAGTTGCTGAGGTGACGCGCTTAAGGTTAGATTCTGACCGTCACTCACGCCATGCACGCCAAAAACGAACAAAACAGTGGATAGCATTAACGCGAGGCGTTTGAAATTCACAAGTACGCTTTGCATGAAAAACTCCTTAAATTTACTCCTTTTGTTTGTTTAAATAAAAACACTACAAAGAACATCCTATAGATTCATAAACAGCGTGTTTGGCTATAATAAGTCAATTCTTAAGATTATTCAAATAAAAAATAATAATAAAGCCTATATCTAACTATAGATTATTGGATCTTTGTGGGCAGGAAAAAATTCTGATCAGAAAAGCAAATTTTGGATGGCGGATAATGGGCGGATATGGAGGTCCGCCCTACAGCGTATGGAAGGATATTGTGGGATTGTTTTTTCAAAAAAAGGGAGACACTATTACAGTGGCAACGAAATGGGTGCGCCGATTTGGGAGGACCGATAGGTTGCCTCTGCTAACTCAATGCCGTCTCTGCCGATACGCCCGTGGGTCGTCGGCTCCGCCTCACCCGCGATGCACTGGAGCCAATGGGCAATGCTCGTTCCTTTTGCGGCGACACCCCAATACCGTTGCTGCCGTCGTTCCTCTGGCATGTTTCGGTAGGTATCGTCATCTGGCACAGACGCAGTGAATTCTTCCGCCTCCGTCATGTCATGCGTTTTCCAACGGAGTCCATTCTGAATCAACGTCGCAGAACCTTTGCTTGTGACGAGACCGTTCCCACTGTTCCTGATTTCAGCCGCCCAACTCTTCATCATCATACCGACACCACCGTTCTTGAAATGCACGGTTAGCACGGCGTTGTTCTCTACGGCTTGTTCGGCGGGTGGATAGGTCCCACCGAGTGGGACATGACTCGTGAACCCATAGACAGTGGAGGCGGGACCGTATAACCACAACCAGATATCGAGTTCGTGGATGGCTTGCTCCACCAACATACCGCCCGACTCTGCTTTCACAAAGAGCCACGGATGCCGTTCGGGTGAAAACCAACCGACCTGATTAGAATACGTCATTTGTAGTGTGCCGAGCGTGCCATCGTCCAATAACGATTTCAGTTTCATGTACCCCGGATTGAACCGCATCATATAGGCGACCATCAGGAGAACACCCGCCTCTTCAGCGGCAGCGATCATCGCTTCACCCTCGGCGACGTTGCAACACATCGGTTTCTCCATCAAGATATGCTTACCCGCAGCGGCAGCAGCACGGGTGATTTCGAGGTGCGGACGCGGATGGACACACACATCGACGGCATCTATATCCTGTCTATCAAGGAGGGCGCGGTAGTCTGTGTAGGCATCTGCGTCAAACAGGGCAGCTTGCTCGTTTGCGGATGCTTCGTTGATGTCTGCGATTGCGACGATGTCTGCGCGTCGTGTTGGTTCTTGGTAATAGGGTGAGTGGAGGTTTCGGAAGATACCCCCACATCCGATAATGCCAACTCTAAATTTATCCATCTATTTTCTCCTTTTTGTCTGCAGCTTTCCTGTTACGGCAGACGGAGTAGTCTGTCACATCTAAACTGATAGGGGCTCTTGACTGATTTTGTCGGGTTTCACTACGTTCTACCTGCAGGAAATACCCTATCAAAAACACCTACAAAAAGTCAAAATAACGTTGACAGAACAGGAGTGTGCCTACTACTTTTAAGGATAGGCGGTGGGGTCTCGTCCGTTAAGAGCGCGAGTGCCTCGGCGATAATCGCGTGCTGTAATTCTGGGTTGTTTGGTTCACCAAGCGGATGTCCAAAACCATACGGAACAAGTAGGGCGCGCGGGGGTTTTATCTTCTTCGTTATATCCTCAATAAGGGTAATTGAAACCGTAGAAATTCCCACCGCTTCAACGGCACGTTGTATCAATCCGACGGATTGATTGCACATTGGTCAAACAGGGGTTAAGAACACAACGTCCACACCATCGGTTTTAAGCTTCTGTGCAACCTCAGGGGCAGTTTGCGTAATAAGGGTATGCGGTTTTGTAATGGATCCCATAAAACTGAAGTGCCGAGGGTTCAGGGATCCGATTTTGCCTTCAGTCTCTAACTCTCTGAACCTATCAAGGGGAAACGCAAGGTTCGGATCTGTTTCGAGACCCCGTTCATCGTAAGCGGCACTTTTATGTCCGTTTATGAGTGCTTGTGTCTGAACGGAATTTGGAATCTCGCGGTAGGAACAATCTCCGTTCCCAAAGGTTGTTTGCCCTTCAAGCAAAAAACCGGCGGTGGTAATGAGAGCGATTCTGCATTCATTCAATGGCACACGCAGCGGTGTATGCGGTGATGCCTTATAACGCCGACCCCGGTAAAACTTCATAAAGAATCGAGATAGCGGATCAAGTTTACGGAATGGTGCCATCATCAACCTCATATTAGCCGTTCGCGAAGATGAGCCGTTTCCTGTTCTGGCACGGGAGTTGGACGGTCTGTCCAGTAATGCTGCTCTCAATGGTAGCGAAGCCGATTTCATTGACAGCGGTGTAATCATCACGCGCACAATCGGGTAGCGGTCCACCGTCTAAGTAATCGGTAATCTGTTTATATGCGACATTGAACGGACCGGCGTTTTCAGGTAAATCGAGGGTCGCGTTATCAACTAACTTTCCTTCTTTATGCACAGTCGTGCTGCTATAAAATCCTGCCTGAACGCTGCCTTGGCTGCCGAGGACATCAACGGAGAACCCGCCACGTGTGCCATGGTTCCCGACATGGAAACCGACAACACCGCTCTCAAATTGAATCGTTGAACCCACAATCGCAGGTTCAGGTTCGTAAGGCTCTGGGACGTCCCCACCCCCAGAAACGAATCCAGCCACCGCAACGGGATCGTAACCCGCGAATTGGCAAATCATATCCGTCGTGTGGATAGCGAAGGAGAGCACACCACCCCCACAATACCCGATGACGGTTTGCACCTCACCGATGAGTCCATCCTTGATAAGCGACTGGAGACGGATGAGGTGTGGTGCCCAGTGGCGTGTGTAGTCGACAACAATCGGGATGCCTTTCGCGTCAGCACCCGCGGTCATCGTATCCACCTCTTCAAGCGAACATCCAGCGGGTTTTTCGAGGAAGATGGCTTTGATGTCCGCTTTCAAGACGTTTTGCATGACCTTGAAGTGATGCGGTCCGCGGACACAGACAGCAACGATGTCTAAATCTTCACTCTCAAGCATCTGCGTATCTGTTTCGTAGTAGTTTATGGAATTGGCTGGGAAAGCGGGTCCCCACACCCGTTGAAACTCCGTTTGGCGTTCCTGGGACATGTCCGCGACTGCGACCAATTCGGTTGTTTCACAGAAACGGATGCCGCCTGTGTGGCAATAGGGGTAAGCGTCATCTGGCGTTGAATAACGGGAGGCGATATTGCCCAATCCGATGATACCGACACGATACATTGGGATCTCCATTTGAGCGTTTATTATGGGGAAAGTATATCAGAAGGATTTTGATCTGTAAAGGGAATTTCCGATCTCAATTGAATTTCCGGTGTAATTTATTGTAAAATAGAGAGTAGTCAAAGTAATCCTACACCAAAATTTAAACGCAATAGAACACGACACATCTCATGAGACTTTTAATATCATCAATCCTCCTTATCTTTTTTGTCATTGGCACTTCCGTGTTCGCGGATCCGTGGTTGTGCGGGACACCGCTGCTGCATCAGGAGCACCTCCATCAACACCCTCTTGAAGAGATTCCGGCTGCGCCCGCCGCACCCGTTCAAATTGGACAGGTAGAGCGATTTTTTATTCATATTCCTGAGACAGAGGTAGTCGCCACCTGTATTGCCAAAAGTGAACATCTCTATGTCTATGTCGACAATTCGGTGCGCGATCTGTTCACGGATGCCGAAGCTGCTGCCGTCGCAAGAGAATTCGACAACCGCATCTACCCGAATGTTCGCAAATGGATGGGAACGGAATGGAAACCCGGCCTCGACAGAGATAACCGCATTACCCTGCTGATGCACGATGTCGGTATGAACCAATCTGGGAAGGACTACGGTGGATATTTCGCGCCGGCCGATCAGTTGCCGACATTGCCAAATAGCAACCGCCGCGAAATGCTCTATATGGACGTTTTTCAGTTCAGAGAACGGGATCGACACACTTTTTATAGCAGTCTGGCACACGAATTCGCACATCTCATCAATTGGTTTCAGAACGGTGGGACGACTGACCAGCGGTGGTTAGAGGAAGGCACTGCGAGCTTTGTCGAATGGGCGGTTTACGGCACTGTGCATAACATCTTTGTCGACGGTTATTTGGCAAACCCCAGTGTTTCGCTCGCCTATACAAACACAGCGGATGTGTATTACGGCGGTGCCTTTCTGCTCATGCTTTACCTCTATGAACAGTATGGAGGACCGGAACTCATCCGCCGTATTATAGAGACGGACGCACTCGGTGAACACGCGATTAACGCCGCCCTCGAAGGCGGTGGAAAAAGAGAGAGATTCCCCGAAGTCTTCCTGAAATGGGGGCTTGCGAATTGGGTGAACACGCAGGCGCAAAGCAAACAACTCGGTTACGCTGCCCTACGTAATCGAAAGGTGAGTGCTGTAGTACCGCGCGTCCGCAGTTACCCGAACAGGGTGAACAATATTCCCATCAATCAATGGGGGGCACACTATATTGTCTTCGAGAATCTACCCAACACCCTGGATCTATCGGTGATTGGAAGTGATTCAGGAAACCTCTACGCGACCACCCTTTATCTGCCATCCAACGGACGACCGGTGGTTACACCCCTCGCATTTGACACGAAAAACAGAGGGCATCTTCGCAGAGAGGGGCTCCTACGCGACGGTGAGATTGTGCTCATGGTAACGGGAGATGTTCCACAGACCTTTCGCTATGTCGCCGTGGACATGCCCGCCGACAACAACGTTGACGCAGTAGATATTCCGCGCCAGCGCGTGTCGGACACTATGCCTAACGCTGTCACCCACGCCCTTGGAAATCTCACCCAACAGAGTGTTTCGTTAGCGCAGCTTACACCAGAGACACACCTTGAACCGAGGACTCAAATCCATCTTGCCAGTGATTATACCGACATTGCAATTGGGGGTCGGAATGCCGCACATCTCTACGCAGCGAGTGATTGGGGACTTGAAATCTTCACGTTGATAGCACCGACACACCCCGCCCGAATTGGTGAGATTGCTACGCCGGGCAGGGCGCAATCTGTCACCGTCGCGGGAGACACCGCTTATGTTGCTGACGGTGCTGCCGGTGTCCAAGTCATTGATATCGCAGTCCCGAATAAGCCGAGTCTTGTAAAGACGCTCGGCGGGTTCACGAGCGCACGCAGAGTCCGAGTCGCTGATGACAAACTATACGTACTCGATCGTGAGCGCGGAATGCTTGTTTTCAATTTACGCGATATCCACAACATGCAAATACCGCGTCCCCGACGTTTCTTTCGCACAGCAGGCACGCCGATCAATGTTGCCATCCACAACGGCACTGTCTATTTCAGCGATGACAGACACGGACTTCTTATTCTCGATCCAAGCCCATTCGGTGATTTTGTTGTGCGCGGCGTTGTGCCAATTCTATCCACTGCCCACGAGGTCGAAGAGACAAGAGGGACAACCCACGCCTATGTCGCCTCAGGCAACCTCATCTTAGTGGACGTTACCGATGACGAAAATCCCGAAATAGATTTCCGCCTTAATACGCCAGGACTCGCAACAGGTGTTCAATTTCAGGACAATACCGTCTATCTCACAGACAGGCAAACAGGACTTCATGTTATTAATGTGCGTAATCCACAACAGCCACGGCGTATCGCCACACAACCTACATCGGGCAACGCGACCGATATCGTCCTTAAAGATACACTCGCTTATGTCGCCGACGGAAAGGGGGGCATCCAAACAATAGACCTCAGCGAATCAGCGTCGCCGAAATGGTTACATCAATATGCCTCTGGCGGCACAACTTATGGACTTGACGTTCTCGAAACAGACGCAGGAGAACGAACCGTCTACGTTGCAAACGGTGTAGGTGGATTGAAGACCCTCGAATTTACGACGCCTTATCAGGGCACTGTGACAAAAAGACTTCCGTTGCCCACGCATACCATCACCTCTAACAACCGGTTTGAGGCTGCCGACTGCACCAAAATTCGTGTCCAAAATGGTCACGGATATGTTGCCACTGAGACTGGAATGTACGTTGTCAATCTCGCCACAGATACGATTGCAGCGCATATCCCGACAACTTCGCCCGTTTCGGACATCGCGTTGCACGAAGGCTATGCCTATCTCTGCGCAGGATCCCTCATTGTTGTTGATAGCCGGGTCCCGCAGCAAAGTAGAATTATATCCAGACGCGATATGCCGGGAAGTGCTTATCGTGTTGTCATCGATGCCACCCAACCCGCACACGCATACCTCGCTGCCCTTGAAGGAGGGCTGCACGTTTTCGACATTACAGGACCGGCAGTTCCGCGTTTGGTTGGAAGTTACGCTACACAAGGCAATGCAACAGGTATTGCGATCGCGGATGAACGGGCTTACCTATTGGACAGCGGCATCGGTGTCGTAGTGCTTGATGTGTCTGAACCGAACAAACCGAAGCTGCAAGACGCATACGAGAATGATACGCTTCCAATTGATGCAACGGTCAGTGGAAACACTCTCTATCTACTCAATAGCAATAGCGTTGAGGTGATTGACACACGTAGATTGACAGTCACTTCAAGTTTTCGTGAACTCAGATTCCCGTTTGAATTGAAATTGGTAGGGAATACCCTTTATGTCGCGGATCTGTATGAACTCCGTATTTTTCGTGTGAACATAGAAGGAAACCGCTCGCTTGCTGTGGAAGAACCTACGCAATCTGACTGGACGCCGCATGCCGTTAATTCTGCGTTAGTCAACCGTTTGAGTCAAAACTTTCCCAACCCATTTAACCCGGAGACCTGGATCCCGTATCAACTCGCCTCAGATACGAACGTGTCCCTTCATATCTACGATGCTCAAGGGAAGCGTATTTATTTTAAGGCACTTGGCTACCACAAGGCGGGTTCACACACCGTTCATTGGGATGGTCGGAACACTTCCGGTGAATCCGTCGCGAGCGGGGTATATTTTTACGCAATTCAAGCTGGAACTTTCCAAGCGACTCGGAAAATGCTTATCAAGAGATGAATTCTCTATACTGACTTTGGGTAATTGTTGGAGTACAGAAAGTCCTCCTCATCTTTTGACACACTTCTCAAATAGCAAAGAAAAAATTTTGTAACGCCAACGGAAAAAAAACGTTAAATTGTTTAATCCGATACCATACTTTTGAAGTCATGTTCGGTCGTATTCCATTTCGGTTTTACCACACTATTACGAGAGACTTGCGAGGAGAAATATAACATGTCCAGGAACAGCGTAACAGGTCGTTTCCGAGATATTGAGATAGCATTTAGCACTGAAGGCACTCGGACCTATATGAGTGTCCGGAATCTGATTAGCGATGAAAGACAAGTGCGTGTGATGTATCAGAAATTAGCCATGAGTGGACTCGCTAATTGGAGACAGTTTCAGTTAGCCAATTCGCCTGTCCTGCTGTGCCTCCCAACGGAGGTACTCGAAGCATATCGACTCACCTTTTTTGTTGACAATACGGAGCCTATTTCCGCTCGTATTGAAAAAATATTAGCAGAATTGGACCAACTCAGAATTAAATTCCCAGCAGAGGAGTTAGCAGAGGACCCCGTGCCTGTGATTAATATATCCTCCGTAAGGGACCACAGGAACATAGACACACACGCGAATCCCGAATCCGAGCCTGTAACAGCACCACTTGCTGAAAAAGTAGTTGTTCCTCGTTCGCCCAACCCCGTAGAAGAAACCGTGATCCCGAACGATCCCGAAGTGGATACTACAGAGCCGAAACAGCTGATCCTCGCCGAAAACGAACGGGAACCGACAAAAGTCTGCTCGCAGAAACCGACAAAAGTCTCCTCGCCTGTCCGTATCGTGCCTAAATCACAGGCATTCCCTATAGACAATAACTTTGAGTTTAAGATCACAATCCCATCTCTGCCATCAAGTGCGCGTGCAAAGCAACGGCAATCGGAGGCGATCACAACATCTGCTAATGCCAGTAGAGCAGCTTTGAAACAGAAAAGGAAAGGAATTTTCGGGCAGTTTGCTGAAGCCCTCGGATTTCCTGTCGAAGGCAGACGCGGCAAGGCTTACTATCAGCAAAGAGGCGAAGCTATTCAAAACGATTTTCAGGATAAACTCTCTAAATTAGAGAAGGATTACAATGAAGGCTACGGACTGAATCTCATTGATTGGGATCCAGAAACGCTCTGTGAAGAGGAAACCGCAATGTTGCTGCTTAACCTCATGGTGAACGAGATAACCGCATGGCAGAAAGAGGCAGAACGTGGTACCCCTGATTCCGAACAGCTCGTTGAAACCCTCACTGATGTCGGGAGGCAACTCAAACAGACGCTCAAACAGACGCGTGGTATTTCCACCCCTTCCCCCACATTGTTCCCTGACCTCCTCGCCGAAAACGCGAGCGATTTGGAGAAAATTCAGAGCGAATGTGATGCCTATCTCCAACGCTTTACGAAGAAGTTAACCGAACAAGAAAAGACACACGCCTCAAAGATTGAGGTGATCGTTTTCAAGAAGTTCCTCATCGAGTTCGTCCGCGATTTTCTTTTTGTTGAGATCGCCAAAAGCGCGCGCGGGAACGCCTTACCCAAGCGTCTCACCTGGTTCTTAGACCTTGTTGATTCCGAAGTCATTCCAATTGAAATCGGGAAAACGAAGGTATCGTCCAACCACCACAGGGTAAAAGGTGCCTGCAGCAGCGAATTTGTATCAGGAACCATCGTTGAGGTCGTCACACCAGGCTTGCGGTCCAAGGATGGAAAACGGGTCAGTCAAATGGCTGTCGTTATTGAAGCGGAGTAGATTGATGAAAATTGGTGAGAGCTTAATTCAGAAAGTGTCACAGATTCCACAAGTGGACCTCGGTCACTTTCCGACACCGCTTGAGGAATGCCCCCGACTCTCTGAAGCACTCGGCGGTCCACGTATCTTCATTAAACGCGAAGACTGTTCAGGCTTGGCATTCGGTGGAAACAAGGTCAGACAACTTACCTTCACAATTGGGGATGCCGTTGCGCAAGGTGCCGATACGATTGTCCACGGCGCAGCATCGCAATCCAATCACTGTAGACAAGCCGCCGCTGCCTGCGGTAAACTTGGACTCAACTGCTACTTGCGTCTCGCACGGGACCACAAGAGTATCGTTCAAGGTAATCTTTTGTTAGATAATTTAGCAGGCGCCGAAGTCGAAGTTGTGGATGTCCCATTCGGACCTGAATTAGATGTCGTAAAATACGAACTGGCGGAAGACCTCAAGAAACAAGGGCTGAAGCCTTATGTTGTTGCCTCGCCGCGCTCCACTGCGCTCGCCGCTGTCGCTTTCACATGGTGCATCGCTGAAATTGCACAACAGCAAGAGCAGTTGGGTATTGATGCCGATTGGATTTATACGGCTTCCGTAGGTGGTACACAGGCGGGTCTGGTCCTCGGCACCAAAACGCTTGGGCTGAAAATGAAGCCGTTCGGCATTGCCCCCATTGTTTGGGAAAATAAACTGGAACGGCTCAGTAGTGCGGCAAACAGTGCCGCCGACCTGTTAGGCGTGGACCCCTGCGTTACGGAAGCAGATATTCAAAATACAGATGACTATATTGGAGAGGCTTACGGCTATCTCACGCCGGAATGTATTGATGCCCTCAAATTGGTCGCGAAAACCGAAGGCATCTTCCTTGATCCCGTCTACACCGCCAAAGCGATGGCGTGCCTCATCGACCACATCCAACAAGGCAAACTCGGCCGCGATGACACTGTCATCTTCTTGCACACCGGTGGCACACCGGCACTCTTCGCATACCACGAGGAATTAGTCGCCGATCTATAGTCGTCGATCTTCCTTCCTTAATAATTTCCCAAAACGAAATGCCATACAGAGCCATTTATGGTAAACTTTAGAATTAATTAGACATTCAGAATCGGTGGGGTTAGAAACCGCACCTACCGGACCTGGGTAAATGTCTGTTTATTTTTCTGGTTTACCATAGTTCTGCTGTAGGAGGGAACTCCGATTCCCGACTTTTCTGTGTGGGAGCGAGCTCCAACTCACGACTTCCTCCGAACATCAACCTAAATTCGGAAAGCTGAATGTCCCAAGATAAAACAAAGATGGTCTTGAAAAATGTGATGTTCCCCGTTATACTATTACTATGAAGCAGGAGATACTAACTGTAGGGTGCTGTTGAGAAATAGTGAGAATCCTTCTTATCAGATTCTACTTGACAATCAAATATGCGGCACTCTTCCAGTGAAAATCTTAAAGCATGTCCTATATATATTGCCCCTACGATAACTATTACAAACCCGGTGAAAGTCTGCAAACTTTGTTTGAAGAGCTAGTAGTACAACCGTTTGAAAATCATCCATTGACTCAGGCATGGGAATACCATGTCAAAAATCAAACTCAAAAGTACCATAGAAATGATATTCTGCAACAAGGAAGTGCCAATTTTAGCAAAGAATTTAAAGGTCTTCCGCCAGAAGATATGGTGTTACTCTATTGCGTCTACTATATGCCCATGCACCTTTTCAGTTCTTACCATATTTTCGCGAAGCATCTGGGATACGTGGGCGATAAAGTTATATTCATTGACTTTGGTTGCGGTCCCTTAACTTCAGGTATCGCGTTTTGGGCAGCTTTTGCAGGCCATCGCGACATCACTTGCATAGGCATTGACAAATCGGAAGCAATGCGCGAGAAGGCGGAAGAAATCAACCAAGAGGGAGGGACGCATTTCTTTAGAAAAGGCTGGCTAATGCCTAACTGCGACCGATTACTCGATCGCTTGAATCAGTACATAGCGAATGATGATCAAACACAAATCATATTTAACTTCTGCTATTCGCTCGCACGTGATACATTGGATATTGAGAATTTATCTGTTGAGAATTTATCCAATGTTCTCATTCAGATCATACAGAAATATAACCAACACAAAATGTTTGTAATCTATCAGAATCCTCCGATCCCCCCGGGGCGCGACCTTCAATCATCATATTTACATGAAAATTGGCATTCTCTCAAGACTCAACTTTCGACGTTTCATAGTCAAATAACGGAATCAAATACCGCTCAGTTTCGTTATGATAGCCTAGTGGATGGTTCACCTGTCCCTCTCGATTTCTACTTTGATATACTTTCTAACGAGTCATCTGACTACTCCAATAATCCGTATCAAGGAGGTACTCCATGGAACAATTAACTTTCTTGTCTGTCCCAGAACCGCAACCTCCTAAACCACAACCTATTCCCCAAAACGTATTGTTGTTTGATGAAATACACGGGTTACGGTATATACCAGACTATATCACTGAGGACCAACACAATTGGTTGTTGGATCGGATTGACGAACAACAGTGGCTTGATGACTTAAAACGTCAGGTTCAGCATTACGGTTTTAAGTATGACTACAAAGCGCGGAAAGTGAACTATGATATGCATATTGGTGAATTGCCGGAATGGTTGAAAAGACTCAGTCAAAAATTGTATGAAGACAAACACATGCCTGAAGTAGCGGATCAGGTGATTATCAATGAATATCGGCCAGGGCAAGGCATCTCAAGTCACATTGATTGTGAACCGTGTTTTAGGGGTATAATTGTCTCTTTGAGTTTGGGATCGGGTTGTATTATGAATTTCACAAACAAATATGACAAGACAAAAAAGATTCCGGTCTGGCTCGCGCCGAGAAGTTTGGTCGTGTTGAGTAGTGAAGCAAGGTATGCTTGGTTGCACGGTATTCCCGCCAGAAAATGGGATGAGTGGGGTGGCGAAAAACATGAGCGGCAGCGACGGGTATCGCTAACATTTAGGAAGGTTATTATAGAAACAACGAAAACCTAAAGAGAGAAGGATCCTCAACGTTTGCCTTACATATATTGCTCCCACGAGAATCATTATAAACCCGCTGAAAGCCTAAAGCATCTGTTTGAAGAACTCATCGTAAAACCCTTTGAACACGATCTGCCGGCACTCTCGGAAGACATTAAAAATAACAGAGTATACTACTGGGAAGATATAGCGCGTATCCTGAGACAGGGACAGAGCGACTTTGATGAAACATCTTATGATAAACCCTCCAATGAATATTATTTTCCAAAAGATAAGGTAGCCATCTATTGTGTCCATCACATGCCCAGACACCTCTTTGGCTCTTATCACATCTTTACGAATTTCCTCACACCGATAGACGAAGCAAAGAAAGTCGTATTCATCGACTTCGGTTGTGGTCCACTCACTTCAGGTATTGCTTTTCGAGCATTTGCCGAACAGTGCGACCTCACTTATATAGGTATTGATAGTTCGCAAACGATGCTGAATAAAGCAGAAGCAATCAACACATACGGTCCCAATACGTATAGAGAGCCTTTCTTCGACAAAATTGCGTTAATTCGCGACTCCGATTCTTTGCCTCGATTACTGGACAGGTACATTGAAAAGGGGGATAGGACACAGATTATATTTAATTTCTGCTACTTTTTCTCAAGTCCGACATTAGACATTGACGGCTTATCCGATATACTTATCCAGATGATGACGGCATACACTCAGCATAAACTGTGTTTAATATACCAAAATCCCGATCATCGATCGTTGTCCGGGGCCCGTCGTTTGAAACTGTATGGTAAGTGGGAAAAACTTAAAACGAACCTTTCGACCTTTAGAAGCCAAGAAATCCAATCAGATGTTGAAACGTTCTCTTATCGTAGACTGATAAACGGTTTACTACACGATAGTGCCAAAGTCTACTATGAGATACTTCGATGCAAATAAAAAAGGCGCGGTCTGTCGACCGCGCCTCATAAAAACAACCCAACGTTTTTAGAACCGTTCCGCTTTAATCTCGCCCCACTGCGTCGCCAATTTCTCTCTGGGGTCAACAGGAAAGGGTGTATCGCGATTCAGATCGTCTTCTGGTTCACCTTCGAAATATCGGAAGTTATCGATCCAGAAATCGACATCCGATTGGGCAATCGACAAACCGACCCACATATCTCTCTCAACATCATGAGTCGAATTGAAGGTAATATGGTACTCCTCCCATTCCTTTCCTAATAGATTGATAGCACCGCCCTGGTAGAAAGTCCACGGATCGTGTTGCATCTGGACGCTGAGTTGGACCTCGCGCGGTTTCTCGGCACGCGCCCAAAAAATCACGGTGTACGTCTCGCCGGATTTCATCGAGGCATCCTTTTGCCGAACCTTCGCATGCCATGCGGTCCCTGTTGCTTTATGTCCGATAACTTTGAGCGATTGCTTTCCGTGTTGCGGGTTCTTCTTATCAATTTCCATCGTATAGAGTCCACCACGCCCACAACACGCGCCGTCTTCTAAACCCCAAGCGGCTAAATCCTCTTCAAAACTGTGGTTTTCAAGGAGAAGTTCTCCTTCCTTCCACTTTCCCCATTCCACTGGGGTTCCTGCGAAAGTAGTCAGCCCGATGAGCAGCGTGAGCAGGAACACGCTTATCGTAACAGTCTTCGTCACCTTAACCTTCTCCTTTGTGTGCTAAAGCACATCAACAAAATTAGTCTTCGCTTCGCATCAAGGACTCCACCTCGGATAGTACCTGTATTACTGCGGTCTGATCGACCGCTTCAGCGACACTGGCGTAACCTGCTGTGTGAATCATCTCCACGAGATTTTGTCCCAACTGTTCAATCGTCCATGCGACTGAGTCGGGCACATCCGCTTTATCGAGATGCCGCTGGTCGTTTTTCCCAGAGGGGTCATAATGATAGTGTGGATCCTTACGAAAACAGTCAAAGCGGAGGAGTTGCACATTTTCGCCGCTCACCTCGCCATAAACACGGACAGAGGGACCCCCATCTGATCCGAAATTGCGGTTGTCGACATGAAGTTCAACACCACCGACATGGAACACTTTTCCATTCATCGCTTTTTCCCCCAACGTTGAAAAATATAGAGATATTATAACCCCACAACGATAAGGGTGTCAAGATAAAAAGTCTACTCGAATGTGGGATTTAATGCCCGCCATTTGACTGAGAAATATTTTTTATAGTTTTTACTATAAAAAAACTTGCAAACAAAAAAGAGATGTGATATACTATTATTAAATTTGAATCTACCTGTCTGAATCAATATGAAACAACAGATGCTCGACCGCTTTGGACGGATCCATACGAACCTCAGGATCTCGGTTACAGATGTATGTAACTTCCGTTGCATCTACTGTATGCCAGAAGACATGACCTTCATGCCAGACGCGGCATTGATGACGTTCGACGAGATTCTGCACCTCACTCACATTTTCGTCGCGTTGGGTGTTAACAAGATTCGTATTACGGGTGGTGAGCCGCTTGTCCGTCCCGAGGTGCCTACACTCATAAGGCAATTGACGCAAGTGGAAGGGCTCAAAGACATCAGTTTGACAACAAACGGCATCGGTCTCATCAACCAAGCACAAGCCCTTTACGATGCGGGGCTCCGCCGTATCAATGTCAGTCTGGATACGCTCAATGAAGAGAAATTCGAGCAGATGACGCGCCGAAAGGTGCTCTCACGCGTGCTTCAGGGGCTTAAAACAGCACACGACTGTGGTTTCAATCCGATTAAGGTCAACGCTGTCGCAATGCGCGGTTTTACCGATGATGAGATTGTCGATTTAGCCACTTTCGCACGGCAAAACGAATATCAACTCCGATTCATCGAATTTATGCCGCTCGATGCCGATGATGTGTGGGGACGGAACATGTACATCCCCGGAAAAGAGATTATCGAAAAAATTAACGCCGTCTATCCGCTTACATCCGTAACCTTAAACGGCGAGTCAAAGAGTGATACTGCACAACGGTATCGCTTCTCGGATAACGGAAACGAGGTAGGGGTCATCCCCTCCGTGAGCGAACCGTTTTGTGAAAACTGTAACCGAGTGCGCCTCACTGCTGACGGAAAGTTCAGGACGTGTCTCTTCTCATTAACAGAAACAGATCTGCTGACACCGTTACGTGAAGGGGTGTCAGATGCGGTGATTTCGGAGTTAATCCTCGACGCAGTCGCACAAAAAGAGGCAGGGCATAAGATTAACGCATCAGATTTCATTAAACCGGAAAGAAATATGTCAAGAATCGGTGGTTAAAGCGTTTCTTGTTAAGACAGGTGCGTTAAAAAAATCGCGCGATAGGCGTGAAGTCAATACACTAAAAAATAATTTTGGAATCGTCCCTACAAATTTCATTAAGGAGTTCAAAATAACGGATGAGCAGAGACTTGGTGATTAAAGACTTGCACATCAGTGTGCAGGGAAAACCAATTATTAAAGGATTAAATTTAACTGTTAAACAGGGGGAAATCCACGCGCTGATGGGTCCAAACGGCTCCGGCAAAAGTACCCTCGCGAATGGCTTGATGGGACATCCGCTCTACGATGTTGATTCTGGCGAAGTGATTTTTAACGGAATCGATATTCTGGAGTTAGAGCCGAACGATCGAGCGAAACTCGGACTTTTCCTCGCTTTTCAGTACCCAACCGCGATCCCTGGGGTTAGCTTAGCGAATTTCCTACGACTTGCAGTGAGCGCAGTCCGTGCCAAAGAAGGGAATGGGTCGGGGAACGACAGACTCATCCCGATGCGCGAATTCCGCCGTGAACTTCGCGAAAAGATGAAACAACTCGGTATTGACGATTCTTTCGCAAGGCGATACCTCAATGATGGATTTTCCGGTGGCGAAAAGAAACGTGCCGAGATTCTACAACTCGCAATGCTTGAACCCCAAATTGCGATTCTTGATGAGACGGATTCCGGACTGGACATTGATGCTATTCGAGTCGTAGGTGAAAGTGTCAGTCAATTGATTGGACCGGAGTTGGGCGTGCTGATTATCACGCACTACCCGCGGTTATTAGACTATATCCGCCCGCAGTTCGTGCATATCCTGCTCGACGGTAAGATCGTTGAATCCGGGGGTTGGGAACTCACACAGACGTTAGAAGCAGAGGGTTACGATCCGATTCGTGAGAAATACGGTATTATTGAGGCTTAATTCGGAGCGGCGCGCGACATCCCGCTAACATAATAGGAGAAGCGAAATGGCAAATTCTGAAACGAATACCATAGAAGAACTCGGAATCAGTAAAGAATATCAATACGGATTCCACGATGATGTTAAACCTACATTCAAGTCCCGGAAGGGGTTGGATGAAGAAGTCATCAATCAGATGTGCGACATCAAAGAGGAACCTGACTGGATGCGCGAGTATCGGCTCAATGCTTACCGGATTTTCAAGCAGAAGCCGATGACGAAATGGGGCGGTGACCTTTCCCAACTGGATTTTGACGACATCTACTATTACGTCAAAGCCTCCGACAGGAGCGAGCGGAGTTGGGACGATGTACCGGATGACATCAAAAAGACTTTTGACCGGCTTGGTATCCCGGAAGCCGAAAGAAAGTTCCTCGCAGGTGTCGGCGCGCAGTACGACTCAGAAGTCGTTTACCATAATATCGTTGAAGAATTGGACAAAATTGGTGTTATTTTCCTCGATACCGATACCGCTCTCAAAGAGTACCCGGATTTGGTGAAGAAATACTTCGGCACCATTATTCCGTCTGCGGACAACCAGTTCGCGGCACTCAATAGTGCGGTTTGGAGCGGTGGAAGTTTCGTTTATGTTCCGCCGGGTGTAAAGGTAGAATACCCGCTGCAAGCCTATTTCCGAATCAACAGTGAGAACATGGGACAGTTTGAACGCACGCTCATCATCGCCGATGAAGGTTCACAGGTTCATTACGTTGAGGGGTGCACCGCACCGACGTATAGCAGTGAATCCTTACACAGTGCTGTCGTTGAGATCGTCTGTATGAAAGGTTCTCGGGTCCGTTATACGACTATCCAGAACTGGGCAAACAACGTATATAATCTCGTCACGAAACGGGCATTTGCCTACGAGGACGCGCAGATGGAATGGGTCGATGGCAATCTTGGCAGTAAGTTGACGATGAAGTATCCGAGCGTCTATATGATGGAACCTGGGGCGCGCGGCGACATCCTCTCTATCGCGTTCGCGAGTAAGGGACAGCACCAAGATGCTGGGGCAAAAGTCTATCATTGCGCACCGCACACCACTTCTCAGATAACCTCGAAGAGTATCAGTAAAGACGGTGGTAGATCCAGTTATCGCGGGTGGGTCGATGTCGCGAAAGGCGCGAAGGGGTGTAAATCACACGTCGTCTGCGATGCACTCATTCTTGATAAAGACTCCCGTTCAGACACCTATCCGGTCATTGAGATCGGTGAAAACGATACAAACATCGAACACGAGGCGCGGGTCAGCAAAATCGGGGAAGAGCAATTGTTCTACCTGATGAGCCGTGGGCTTTCGGAAGAAGAAGCTTCCACAATGATTGTCAATGGGTTCATTGAACCGCTCGTCAAGGAACTTCCGATGGAATATGCTGTCGAGATGAATCGCCTCATCCAACTTCAGATGGAAGGTTCAGTGGGTTAAATAGCGATCGGTAATCGGCTATCAGCACTCGGTTATCAGTAAGAGATTTGTGTATTAAAATCCTCTTTACTGACAACTGATGGCTGATAGCCACTAAAATATGGATAAATAAAATTGCAAAAGGGACATTTTTCAAAAGACTTTCTTCAAAAGATAGCAGCAACTGAGCCTGAATGGATGCGTAAGAAACGGTTGGAAGCTTACGCACATTATGAATCCTTACCGATGCCGCACACGACGAAAGACGATGTGTGGCGACGCACCGTCGATATGCGAACCCAAGATTATTGGCGGCGCACTCGGCGATATCTCCGCGGTTTTGCGCTCGAAAAATATTATCCAAGTGATCCAACGAATGGTAAGCCATCCGCCGAAGATTTTAATGACATCGACGAAGAAACAGCAGGTGTGCTTGTGCAAGTTGATGGACACCTCCAACACGCCTCTGCTACTGAAACTCTGAAAAAAAAAGGGGTATACTTCGCACATCTCCACACTGCACTACAAGAGCAACCGGAATTGCTTCGCACTTACTTTATGAGTAAGGCGGTAACTTTGGAAACGACGTTAAAAAGCGGGAACATTGCCCAACACAACAAATTTGATGCACTTCACGGTGCCTTTTGGCAAGGTGGTTACGTCCTGCATGTTCCTAAAGGCGTTAAGGTCGAAGTCCCACTGCGGGTTTATATCAAGATGTCCGAGGCGGAACATGCCGACCTATCACATACGCTCATCATCGCTGAAGAGGGGAGTGAGGTTGTGATCTTGGAGGACAATTTGTCAACCGCCCCAAATATCAGTGGCTTACATAGTGGTGCGGTAGAAATTTTCGCGGAACAGAATGCGAACGTGACTTACGTGCAGGTTCAACATTGGAATCGCCAGGTTTGGAACTTTGCTTCGCACCGCGCTATGGTTGCCAGAGACGCGAAACTTTGCTGGGTAACTGCCACTTTCGGTGGCAGATTGAACAAGATAAACCAAGCTGTCGTTTTAGAAGGCGCTGGGTGTACTGCCCAAATGTTGGGATTGGCTTTCACGGATGCCAGGCAACACTTGGATGTCAGTACTGCCCAAGAACATATTTCGCCGCACACCTCCAGTGATCTGCTCTATCGGACAGTCCTGAAAGATAGATCACAGACGGCGTGGGGTGGCAACATTTACGTTTATCCGTCGGCAAACCACACCGATGCGTACCAGAAAAACGACAATTTACTGCTGAGTGAGCGTGCGCATGCGGATACGCTGCCCGGATTGGAAATTCAAGCACACGAGGTGCGGTGTACACATGGCGCAACCGCCGGGAAGATTGACGCCGAGCAGGTCTTTTACCTAATGAGCCGCGGTGTCCCTTACGCACAAGCAGAAAAATTGATTGTTGATGGGTTTTTTGCCCCTGTCATGGAACGTATTCCATTGGAATCCGTTCGCGAAGAACTGAATACATCCGTCGCGCGTAAACTTGAATAGTTTTCAGAGGAATAGTTATCAGTGAATCAACGGTATGAATGCCGTGTGGCATTCACCGGGATTTTCTACGAAAATCCTTTCAGTTGTCAGTTATCGGTTAGAAGAGGGGTTCGTTAACCGATAACCTATAAAAAAAGGAGTAACTTACAATGAGTCAACCCAAAATTATCGCTTACATGAAGCCCGTCTGTGGGTGGAGCAATGGTGTCCGTGCCATCTTCGCCAAATACGGTTTGGAGTATGAAGATAGAGACATCATTAACAACGAAAACAACTATCGTGAAATGGTTCAGAAGACGCGGCAGCCTTATCAGCCGTGCGTCCAAATTGACGATATAATGCTCGCCGATGTCAGCGGAGATGAAGTCGAACACTATCTGGTTTCAGAAGGGATTGTCAAATCCAGCGACGCTGAAACCGATGTTCCGACCGATCAGGCGTGTGAGGATCATGGACCTGCTGCTGTCAGTATTGGGTTCCCAAGCAGATAGGCGCATGGACAAAGGCAAGGTTGGAAGAGACTTTGATGGAGGGATGGAAGGATGGATATCCGCAACCTTCCAATCTTCCAACCTTCTATTTTTGGATTCCATCCCTACTTAGGTAATGAACATGGATACATCTCAGTTTCGTCCGCTTGATGTGGAGAGAATCCGCGAAGATTTTCCGATTTTTGCGACGACCCCACCGTTGGCTTTTCTCGATAACGCCGCGTCGACGCAAACACCGCGCCCGGTCGTTGAAGCGATGGATGCCTATTACGATACGTATCGCTCTAACATCCATCGCGGTATCTACCGTATCTCGGAAGAGGCGACGGCACAGTATGAAACGGCTCGTGAGAAGGTAGCACAACTCGTTAACGCCCCGCGGGCACGACAGATTATCTTCACGCGGAACACGACGGAATCTATTAACCTCGTCGCTTACAGTTGGGGCAGCGCGAACATCCAAGAAGGCGACGAAATTGTTCTCACCGTCATGGAACACCATAGCAACCTCGTGCCTTGGCAGTTGCTGGCACAGCGCACTGGCGCCGTGCTCCGATTCATGGAGATAACTGATGAAGGGTTGCTTGACTTCACACAACTTCAGGACCTCCTCACTGAAAAAACGAAACTTGTCGCTATAGGGCATGTTTCCAATGTACTCGGGACGATTAATCCGATCCAGTCCGTTATTACGGCTGCGCACGCTGTTGGCGCAAAAGTCGTTGTTGATGCAGCACAATCGGTGCCGCATTTTCAGGTAGACGTTCAGCAGCTGGATTGTGATTTCCTGGCGTTCTCTGGACATAAAATGTGTGGTCCGACGGGTATCGGTGTCTTATACGGTAAATTGGAACTACTTGAGGAGATGCCGCCTTTTCTCGGTGGTGGTTCAATGATTCGGAGCGTAGAACGCGACGTATCCAGCTATGCTGAACTTCCCGCCAAGTTCGAGGCGGGGACCCCAAGTATCGCCGAAGCAATCGGGCTTGGACATGCCGCAGACTACATAACACAAGCAAATTTAGCAGCTCTTCAGGTCCATGAACAAGAACTCCTAAAATACGCACACAATCGCTTACAAGAAATCGAAGGGATCACTCTCTATGGACCCTCTTCACCGCATCAAAAAGCAGGTGTTATCTCTTTTAATATAGAGGGTGTCCATCCGCATGACGTGGCTGGTATCTTGGATACGCACGGTATTGCTATCCGCGCAGGACACCACTGTGCACAACCCTTGATGAAGCGGTTAGATGTTATCGCCACTGTCCGTGCGAGTTTTTACCTTTATAATACAATCGAAGAAGTGGACCGGTTATACGAGGGGCTGTGCAGAACACAAAAATTGATGATTCGGAGTCAAAGAAGGAGCGTGGGATGAACGTATATCAGGAAGAACTGCTTGACCATTACGAAAATCCAAGTAACTATGGAACCTTGCCGAGATGTACTATTTCTCATGAAGAAGACAATCCACTTTGTGGGGATCAGATCCGCCTCGATCTCATTGTTGAAGACGACATTATTACACAGGTGCGTTTTTCCGGGCACGGTTGCACGATCAGTATAGCGGCTGCCTCTATGCTAACTGAGGAGATCGAGGGCAAAAGTCTTACGGAAGTCAAGCAACTCTCGCGAGACGACATCTTAGAGATGATCGGTATCCCTTTGGGTCCCGTCCGTATCAAATGTGCGTTATTGGCTCTCAAAGTTCTCAAAGCGGGTGCCTACGGGATCAAAGGCTGGCCCGGTGAAGAAAAATAAAAAACAAGAACCGTTTTGTTAATTCGTTACCTTTACCGAGAAAAAGGAAATTATGGCAGAATTCTATAAAGTTGCAAAAGCGAGTGAAGTGCCGCCCGGCACGAAACAATTAGTCGAGGTTGACTTCGTCCCTGTGTTACTCTTTAATGTTGATGGAGAGTTCTATGCTATGGAGGATGTTTGCACACACGACGGCGGTCCCTTGGGGGAAGGTTGGTTCACTGGAGATGAGATAGAATGCCCTCGACACGGGGCACGTTTTTGTGTAAAAACAGGTGAACCACTCTGTATGCCTGCTGTCGAAGCCGTCGACTGTTACACCGTCAAAGTTGAGGACGATGATGTTCTCGTCAGCGTCGACTAATTAATTACCCAAACTTCGTAGGAGGAAATCCTGATGGTATCCGAAGAAAGCGTATTAGAAAGTATCAAGCAAATTATCGATCCGGAAATTGGGATCAATATCGTCGATATGGGACTTATCTACGGCGTTGACATCAATGACACAACCATAGACATTACAATGACCCTAACGAGTCCTGGATGCCCCGCTGGCGGACAGATTGTGAATGGCACACAGCACGTCACGCAGCAGATGGAGGGTGTTGAGGAAGTCAACGTTAATGTCGTTTGGACACCGCGTTGGACACCAGAAATGATGACCGAAGACGCGAAGGATGAACTCGGCATCTTTTAAAGTAGTCGGGTCTTTAGAAAAGCCACACGCGCTTTTCTCCCGCCGTGTGCCCAGCCTACATCATGAACAGGTTAGCGAAACAACCGAAACTTCTCAAGAAACATCCCAATGCCTTTCAGATAGAGTGGAAGGACGGACATGTCAGTTGGTATCCATACACCTATCTCAGGCAGATGTGCCCGTGCGCGGAATGTGCTATCATCCGGCACAAAGGCAGAGATGTCCATTCCCTCTTTTCACCGCAAGGCGACGGAGATATTACTCTCATTGAGGTCTCAGACGATATTCAACCGCTTGACATTCAGTTAGTCGGGCGTTACGCGCTCCAATTCAGTTGGAACGATGGACACGATACGGGTATCTATCCATTTGAAGTCCTACGCGAGACGTGTCCTGGCCCGGAATGTGCCCCCGTTGGACCAGAAACCTCTTAGGAAACCATGCCTTAACTGGTATCCTTTAACCGCAAGGTATAAAAAATGCAGACTACGCCGTCCCTTCCCGAAATTTTGCCGCGTGAACTGAAACAGAAACTGGATGCAAACGAATCCGTGTTTTTATTAGATGTCCGCGAACCGAGCGAATATGACATCGTGCACCTTGAAGGCGCGCAACTCATACCACTTAATACATTGCCGCACAACGTCGAGAACCTCCCATCAGACCAAGAAATTGTTGTCTATTGCCACCACGGAACACGGAGTCTCTATGCCACCGCGTATCTACACCAAAACGGATTTCGTGATGCCAAAAATCTCGCAGGGGGTATCGACCAGTGGGCAGCCGAGATTGATCCAACCCTACAAAGATATTAAGAGGACTTTTTAATTGATTGCTCCTGGGCCGCTGCGTTCGTTGTCCTTGCGGGTTTCTGGTTAATCCCAAACAGGGTTTGAGAGTGTGGGCGTTAATTGCAGCCTATATACAGAGCAGGAATCAGAATTCCCTCTTACAAAAGTTCTCAACCGTAGTCCGTAACGTAGTGGAGGGCGGATGTAAGCTGATTAAGGTTATTTATCCAACCCACCTCATCGAACCGCAAGGAAAATTAAAAAAATGATTGTTGAATTTGAGAACCGCTCCGGCGTAATAGAACAAGCCGAAATGGAAATTGATGAGCCGTGTCCTATCTGTTGTGGGATGCTCTTTCCACTTGTGGGCTCCGAACCAGACAGTGGATACCGCTGTAGCAGTTGCGGACTCGTCTTTTCTCCTGTAGAAGAAGAGTAAATCCGCCGTTTCCAAATCTAATCTATCTTTGCTGGTGAGGTTATCAATGACGCTCATCTGCATCCGAAGAAACGGCTCTGGTATTGCCGCGTTAGCACATGACCGAAGAGCCGAAACAGGTGTTCGCGATCTGTTACATCATTTTTGATTAACATATCTCTCCCTTGTAGCATAAACTGTTAGTTTGTGCTGTATTGTGCCACATCTCATAAACGCACTAATGCAGTACGAATTTTTAGAAATGGTATTAGAACATAGCCAAACCGTTGAAACATCGTGTTTTCAATTTGATACAGTTTTCTGAATACCCTTCCCTGTTGTGTTGAATAACACACAATTTCCCAAATCATCTGTCCATTTTAGCATTTCTGCGTTGGTATGATTCTTGCATATTATTTCAGATATGTGCGTTAAGTTGCCACCTTTTTCCCGTGAGTTGTGCAGATTCAGAGAAGGTTTCTTTTTTGATACGTATATCCTTAAAAAGAGGAGACTTCCCATGAAAGCAAAGTTTTTTTCTATTTTTTGGGCACCTATTCTGATTTCAATGCTGTACTTACCCAAAACCTTCGCGGAGTATCAGGGCTATATGCAATTACGTTTACCTGAGGGAGCAAAGGCACGTTTCGGTAAAGGCTGGATAAGTGAAACCGCGTACGCCGCGATTGCATACACCCCCGATGGCACTTGCCTTGCTGTAGCGAGTAGTGTGGGTATTTGGCTTTATGACGTGGAGACAGGGGTAGCACTGGACCTACTCGTGGGGCATAAGAATACAGTCAATAGCGTAGCCTTTAGCTCAGATGGACAGACGCTCGTTAGCGGGAGTCGGGACAATACGGTGCGTCTATGGAATGCCACCACAGGCAATTCCATTCATACCCTTACAGGGCATAGAAGTTGGGTCAACAGCGTGGCGTTTAGTCCAGATGGAGGGACTATCGTTAGTGGCAGTAGTGATCAGACGGTGCGTTTATGGGATGTTGATACCGGAGACCTCATCCGCATATTCAGGGGACCTAAGGATTCGGTCAGTAGCGTTGCGTTTTCACCCGATGGAGAGACTATCGTTAGTGGGAGTTGGGACAGGATGGTGCGTTTATGGGATGTTGATACCGGCGATCTCATCCACACATTCATGGAGCATACCTATTCGGTTAAGAGCGTTGCGTTTTCACCCGATGGAGAGACCGTCATTAGTGGAAGTCGGGACAGAACGATGCGTTTATGGGATGTTGATACCGGCGATCTCATCCACACATTTACAGGGCATGTGGATTCAGTGAATAGTATAGCGTTTTCACCCGATGGACGAACGCTCGTTAGCGGTAGTAGTGACAGGACACTCCGTTTATGGAATGTAAACACCCGCGCTGTCATCAACATACTCAGCGAGCATACGGATTGGGTCAATAGCGTTGCGTTTTCACCCAACGGACGAACGATCGCGACTGGGAGTCAAGACAGAACGGTGCATTTATGGGATGCGAACACGGGCAAACTTCTCCGAACACTCACGAGGTATATGAGTCCGGTCCTTAGCGTTGCGTTTTCACCCAACGGACGAACGATCGCGACTGGGAGTCAGGACAAGACAGTCCAATTATGGGATGCTGATACCGGCGATCTCCTCCGAACACTCATAGGGCATGTGGATTGGGTCGAGAGCATTGCGTTTTCTCCTGATGGACGAACGATCGTTAGTGCAAGTCGGAACGATACGCTCCGTTTATGGGATGTGGACACAGGCAAACTCCTCCGAAGACGCTCGGGATATCCGAGTTCGATTGAAAGCATCGCGTTTTCACCCGATGGACAGACACTCATTAGTGGAGGTTGGGACGGCACCCTCCGTTTATGGGAGGCGAACACCGGCAAACTCCTCCAAACATTCACGGGACATACGAGTAGGGTTCGTAGCGTAGCGTTTTCGCCGGATGGAGGGACTATCGTTAGCAGCGGTTGGGACAAGACGGTGCGTTTATGGGAGACAGACACTGTTACCCTCATTCGCACACTCACGGATCATACGAATTCGGTCAAGGGCGTTGCGTTCTCGCCTGATGGACAGACCATCGTTAGCGGGAGTCGAGACAAGACGGTGCGTTTATGGGAGGCAAACACCGGCACCCCAATCCGCACACTCACAGGGCATGCGGATTGGATCAATAGCGTTGCATTTTCGCCGGATGGAGAGATTTTCGCGACTGGGAGCCAGGACAAGACGGTGCGTTTATGGGAGGCAAACACCGCCAATCTCCTTCGCGTCCGTATATTCACGGGACATACGGGTGGCGTCAATAGCGTTGCATTTTCGCCGGATGGAGAGACGCTCGCTACTGGAAGTCTGGATGGCACAGTGCTGTTGTGGGAACTCACACCCGGATCCATCTTTGAATGAATTTCATGGGATCAGAGTTTTTGTGTATTTTATACCGAATTCACATTAATAGTTTACCGACACCTGCTTCATCTGACATCATACGGATTGAAGATCTGACAATGTATAGGAGAAAAAATTGTGGCGACATACATCCAGCCCCTTCTTTTCGGACTTTCTATCTGGTTGATACTGAGTGGTTGGGCAGTTAGTGCTGCCCCACCAACCCCTGAAACCTCTGAGATCGAGTATCACGGTTACGATCTTCCAAGTGATCCCGAAGGGCAAAGGTATCACCGTTTTTTTTTGCGTCCGGCAGAGGGAGAACTCTTTTACGATACCCGGAGGAAAATCACCGCTAATATTGATGACACTCCTGAAAAAGAGACCATTGTTCCAATAGTTGTTGATAGAGGCGGAAGGCTTGAACCATTCGCCGGCTTCTGGGCATACGCATTTCTGCTGATTCTTGATGAGACCGAAGTAGGGGTGCCTAAGAAAAAAGCATTTTTTAAACTCTATGATACTGGGGAATTTGCGTTGGAGGTGCCAGCCGCGAAATCTGTTGAATATCATAGCCCTGCATTCGTCTTTAAAGAACCGTGGAGCGATGCTCCTAAAGGGAACGGTATCGGCTGTAAACCCATTGATTTGACAGGTGATGGCATTTTAGATTTATGGCTTGACCTTGGCAGGGCTATTGCTGTAATTTCGTTTCAGGATGGTGAGTTCAAGGTAGTCTTCAGCCGCTACACCTATCCCAGGGATCAGAGTCCAGAATATGTGGACTTGGATAATGATGGCATCTACGAAATCAAGATCCCCTATAGCATATATATGGTCGATCTGCCCTGGCTGCGATATCTGCCCTGGATAAGCCTCTACGAGTGGGATGGAAACACTTACGTCTTGAATAACGAAAGATTCTATGCCGAGAATGATGAGTTCCTCATCGCGTTATTGGCCCAGTATAATTATCTGTTGGTTCGATATGGAAGATATGAGCCATACAGTTTCTACTTAGGATTGGTATTCTACTATCGCGGCAATGCCTCGATGGCAAGAAGGCATCTACAATGGGTCGTCGAACATGCTGAGAAGCGAGATTATATTCAAATGGATAAAGCGCAAGATTATATTCAAGCCGCTGAGTTCCTGTTGAAAAAGCTGGCAAAGCCGAGAAGATAGGTTGGGTTTGAAAAAATTAACTTCTTTCGTCTAATATTAGAAGGGTCAGATCGGAGACAACAACCATGAAGCGACATCTTCAAACTACACTTTTAGCACTTTGTATTTCGCTGATACTCAGTCTTTTTGCTGTAAATGCGGATACCTCTAAAACGACGAATTCTGAGGTCCAGTATCAACGGTATTCTTGGCGTGAGGGTCGAAAGTATCACCGTTTTTTCCCTGCCACCGCACCGGAAGAACTCTCTTACAACACCCAGCTAAAAGCTACCGCCAATATTGATGACACGCCCGAAAGAGAATCCGTTGTTTTAATACTTCTTGATGTTCCTACAACGGAATACTACCCATTCAGCGGCAGGTGGGTCCAAGCCTTTCTGTTGATCGCTGATGAGACCGAGGCAGGCGTATTGAAGAAAAAAACCTTTTTCAAACTTTTTGATACAGGGACGCATGCGTTGGAGGTACCAGCCGCGAAATCTATTGAAATTCAGAGTCCCACGTTCGTCTTCACCGAACCGCCGAAAGATGGTCTTAAGTCTCGCGACGCTGCCTTTAGACTCGTTGATTTGACAGGCGATGGCACTTTAGACATATGGGTTGAATTTGGCGATGCTGTTGCCGTGATTTCGTTTCAGGATGGCGAGTTCAAGGTAGTCTTCAGCTGCTACACGGTTCCAGGGTTTCTGCCTGCTGCCGAGTACGTTGACTTGGATAATGATGGCAACTACGAAATCAAAATTCCTTATAGTATACATGTTGACGAGGTTCCTGGCGCGCTTGATCTACCATGGATGAGCCTCTACGAATGGGACGGAACCGATTATGTCTTGAATAACGAAAGATTCTATGCCGAGAATGACGAGTTCCTGATTCGCCTATTGAAAGAGTATAATTACATGCTGCTTCAACATGGAAGTATTGTCAACTTGTGCGAGACATACAAATTCTACTTAGGATTGGTATACTACTATCGTTGGAGCAGAATAACGTTCTCAAGCGTAGCCAATAAGTTGATAGACTATCATGAGCAGGATAAAATGCCATCGGAACTACAGTGGATCCTTGAACATGGAAAAAATGAAAATTACATTCAAGCCATAAAATCTATCTGGAAATCGCCACCACCGAGCAGATGAAAAACGAAGTGATTGATTAAACCCTGCACATCTGTCTTCTTAGTTCGCTCACCCCAACCCACGGAAGCTTGACTATTCAATTTCCCGAAAGTCTGGAACTTCCATCGGTGTCCCGCCATTTGCGATCGACTGCTCTGAAACCAAACCCGGCACTGTGAAATCCATCGCCGTATAGACATCCATCGGTGGTGGTGTGTCGGTGAGGACGCTATCCACAAAATCTCGCACTTTAAAATACTCGCCGAGGTCTCCGGCATTTTCTGACTCAGCAGGTGGATTTTTCCACCGTTCGGGCAAACAATCTTCAAACTGCGAGAGCGGTCTCCACTGCTCAGTTACCGAGAACTCATCCAACCAAATCTTCGGTGCAGCGTTGAGTCCACGCGAACCTTCATAGCACCCTTTCGTTCCCTGCAAACTGAAATAGGAATTCGCAGGTCGATTCGAGAGCATGTCAATCCGAATTTTAATTAATCCACCACAATCGGTCTTGCAAAGCATCATCACCGTATCCTCCATGGCGTGCTCAGGATCGGTGTTAGTGCCGGTTCCCAGACAACAGACACTCGCGACGCGACTCCCAAACCACTGGAGCACGGGACCGAGGCTATGTGTCGCATAGTTGCACCGATTAATACCGACCTGCCAGTAGTAACGCCACGTCGGATTGCCCGCTGTATCGTGATGGAGCGACTTGATGTTGTGGAGGTATTCCCCTTCTCCGAAATAAACCTCACCGAACATGCCCGCCTCAACCATACTTCGGATGAGGACATTTGGCTTGGAGTAGCATGTGTTTTCAGCCATTGTGTACTTGGCAGATGATCTCCGGACTGCCCGAACCAAATCGTAACATTCTTCCAATTTAACGGCAGCGGTCACCTCACTGATAACGTGTTTTCCGGCTTCCAGTGCTTCAATCGATTGTGGAACGTGTAGGTTTTCCGGTGTAGCAAGGACAACAATATCCACCGCGTCCAGCATCGCTGTATAATCCGTAAACTGTTGAGGAACATCAAACCGTTCTGCGACGCTTTGGAGTGTCGCCTCATTGATGTCACACACTGCTGTAACGGTTGTTTCTGCTATCGCTTGAAACGGTTGAAAATAAGAACTCCCACGATGTGCTCCAACAATCCCCACTTTTAGTTGATTCGCCATTGTGTATCTCCTGTTCCTAAATATAGGGATAGCATAGCATATTGTCCGCAATTTATCAGTAAAATTTCCATCCATCTAATTGCTCACATCCAGCCTATAGTGAACGTTGCCCCACTATTTTAATTTGCAAGCATGGGACAGATTTGATATACTTAACAGGGCTGCTGGCGTCTACTAACAGGGTTTCAAATCACACCTCAGAACAATACATAACGCTGACCCATAATACGAGAGGCACATTAAGCGCAGCCCATGTTTCAATATGGGTTTGTGATCTGCATCTTACACCAAACAATGAACAGTAAAACGCTCGACCATTTGCTTATCGCGATCACAGTCCTGTTAGATATTTGTTTCATCGCCACTGCAATTGTCGTAGCATACTGGGTCCGGTTTGAATCGGGGTGGACACCTGAAGTCCTCGCCTTGCACAAAGGGGGTTCCCCACCCCTTGACGACTACTTTCGGCTTATCCCTCTCATGGCAATAATATGGCTAATGACGTTGAAGGCACTAAAACTCTATCGTCCGGAAAGTAACGCGACGTTTTCGGCATTTTGGACGCTCTGCAAAGCCGCGGGTATCTCGCTCATTGCCACATTAGCCGCTCTCTTTTTCATCTATCACCACGATGCCTACTCGCGTTGGGTCATGCTCTTGGCTACCGGTTTCAGTCTCGTATGGTTGTTTTTGGGACGATTGGTGCTTCACCGTTTTCGCCAATCCATTCACGCCCAAGGGGTTGGCGTAAATCGACTGGCAATCGTCGGGAACTACGATGTCCGCGTCGAAAAGTTCATTAACGTTCTGAATACTAAAGCGGATAGCGGTTACGAAGTAGTAGGAATAATTGGTGAAACAGCAATCAATAGTCAGCAGTCAGTAGTCAATAAGGGAGAAATCGGGGTTACAAACCCCTCCCACAACCTTTTACCCGAAAACCAATTGCAGCCCCTTGGGAAAAGCCAAGACATCCTTGAACTGGTGCGAAAACATCGACTTGATACGCTTTTCATCGTATCCCCGACTGTGCCGAATGACACCATCCTGCAGATTCTCCACGCCTGCGAAGGAATACCCGTCCAAATCAACGTCCTGCCTGAACTCTCCGAATTCATCAGGGACAGCAGGAACACGATTACCTTTTTTCAGGATATACCGGTGCTACAATTAAGGGAGACACCGATGCAGGGCGGACGCGGTATCGTCAAGCGTCTTATAGACATCGTCCTTAGCGCATCGGCGTTGATAGTCTTAAGCCCGCTCATGCTAACAATTGCGATCGCTATACGCTTGACCTCACCGGGCAAAGCAATTTTTCGTCAGGAACGGGTTGGTAGGGGTGGAACGCGGTTCAAGATTTACAAATTCCGTTCCATGCAGGTTGATGCTGAGGAAAAAGTCGGACATGTCTGGGCAAAAAGCGATGACCCCCGGCAAACGCGACTTGGAAAATTCTTGAGACGCTGGAGTTTAGACGAATTGCCGCAATTCTTCAATGTTCTCAAAGGCGATATGAGCCTCGTCGGTCCCCGTCCAGAGATGTCTGGATTAATTGATACGTTCCGTGAATCGATTCCGCACTACCTCGCTCGACAGCGTGTTAAATCTGGCATGACCGGGTGGGCACAAGTCAACGGCTTACGCGGTAATACCTCCCTTGAAGAGCGAATCTCCTATGACCGGTATTACATCGAAAATTGGTCTCTCGCCTTAGACATCAAGATTATCTTGAAGACACTATGGGCAATTAAAAAGGGTTCGCGTTAATTCTGGAAATACCGCCGCACAAAGGACCATGCGCCAGCTTTGTAATAACGGTGTCCACCTTCTCCGATAAAAAGCTCGCATCTGTCCGCAACACCAGCGACTGTGTAGATAGTCTTCAAGCGTTCATAAGCAAACTCGACGTGATCTATCGGGAAAATCCCGTCTCCTCGTCCCGCAATCGCGCAAAATGGACGCGGTGCGATTAAGCCTGCGACATCGTACATCTCCCCAAGTCGCATGACTCCCGGCACATAGTTGCATTCGCAATGGCGGATCATGCCGATGCTCCCTTCAAACGTACAGAAATAGCAACTCGGCACTGCCACAGCAATACGTGTTTCGCATGCCGCGGCGAAAAGCGATACCGTCCCACCACCGGAGTTACCAGTAATCGCGATGCGTTCGGCATCTATGGGTAAATCCGCTATCGCCCAATCAATGAGGCGCGACATATCCCATACCCGCTCACCAATCGGGGTCCGTCCAACGAGTATGCAATGAACCAACTGGTGTCGGCAGGAGTGTGTATTATTCGCCCGCTTATCCGCTGCCGTACGCGTCTCACCAAACGCTCGCGTTGTCGGCGCAATAGCAATATATCCCTCCTCAACGGCTGCCTGTCGAGCGATGTCTCGTTCCCCTTCGAGCATGTGTTCTTCCTCTGCTTCCGTGTGTGCGATGCCAGCGTAGAGATGCGGATGATTGTGTCCGTGCGGTGCAAGGATGAGCGGCACTTTGCCCTCAATCGTTTTCGGACGAAGTAGGTAAAACGGCAGCGGCACCGTCGGCTCGACCCACAGATACCAACTCTCTCGGAAATGGTCATCCATATCCAAGACTTCGAGTTGTTCTGCTTTCGGGACGTATCCCTCGAGATCGGATTCCATGTTGTCTAAGCCGAGGATTTCCCGCAACTTCGGACGAAAAAGTGCCTGCCATGTCAACAACCCTTCCTGGGTGGTCTCATGAAATTCATACTGTCTCGGCACGGTATCGTATAAGTTTTTAAAATGTGTTTCAGCGTTATACATTAACAGTCCTCCCCTCTATGGATGCGGTCCACTTGACAAAATATTCAGCACTGCTATAATGTGCATAATCATAGACGACGCGTGCAGACGTGTCAACTTTTTTAACAACATCAGCCCCTCGTGAAACGTAGCGGAACAATGCTGAGGAGCCTAAAATAACCCAAGTTGCTACCTATGTAAAAAGTTGTTTGATATTTGTAGCGATGATAAACAAAAAAACTTTCAACTCGAACCCGTCAGCCGTCACGGCGTGAATCGATTTGGGTAAAAGCTGTTCCATGAGACTGTTTGAAGTCTCAACACGCTTGCGATAGGCGTGCTGAAGATAAACTTCCCACGGTGGATATTGACGTTTCGAGTTCTTCTTGCGTAGGGGTTTCAGGCGGATGTCCGCCGCTTCGAGAGCATCCTCAATGCCGTAATCGCAATACGCTTTGTCAGCATAGACGACAGACCCCGGAGGCAAATCAAACCGATATTTCCTTAAACCTCGCACATCACTGAAACGTCCGGGCGTCAAGAACGCTTCAACAATATATCCAGTTTCAGAGACCATCAGATGTGCCTTGATCCCATAAAAGTAGCGATGCTTGCTTGCGATTTTCCCTCGCCATGTTTCGCCTTGATACAGACGTGAGCGAGAAATGCGGATGTTGTCGCAGGCGACTATGGGATAGGTATCAATGCTATAAATGCGATTGGCATTCTCTGCTTTGAAGAGCTCTGCGAAGTATTCAAACAACGTTTGAAACTTCGCAGAGACCCGATGAAGTCTGCGATTATAGCGTGAGTGTCCTAACATGTTTGGAATATATCCAAGTGTTTTCAAGGCGGCGCAAGCGGTGTGTTGATTCCCTCCAAAGTATCTTGCGGCGATCAGAGCGGTCGTCATGACTTCAGCATCTGACATTTTAGCAAGTGGATGTTCTTGATGTCCGTCTGCGATTAAAAAGTCGTCACAAATCGTATAAACTGCTACAATAGTCAAGTCCATGGGGTGCTCCTTTTGGGTTTTTGGGATAAAAACACTATAAAGGACATCCCATGGATTTACAACTCATTACTAACTGGCAACTTGGGTTAAAATAAAAAAATGAAAGTATTGATAACTGGTGCGAGTGGTAGGCTTGGCGAGTTTGTAATCCGAGAATTGGCGGATCAGCATTCACTCGTCCTCATGTCGCGCAGACCGCCACCTGCTGAATTCTCGCATCTCCCATTTATTCAAGGCGACCTGAACAACTTTGAGGACTGCCAGCGTGCTGTTGAAGGTGTAGATGCTATCCAACACCTCGGTGCCCAACCGGGTCCCGTCGATCATCCGGATATGCGCGCAGATGCCGAACAGAGAGGCATCCCTTTCGATGCAACCTTCAAAACGAATATGCTCGGCACTTACTACCTCATGCAAGCCGCGATTGAGGCAGGTGTCCAAACGGTCGTGATGTCCGGCAGCAATTGTGCATTGGGACACGGCTTCCGAATTAGTAAAACCCATATTCCGATAGACTACCTGCCTATAGATGAAGAGCACCCGTGTTATCCTGAAGATTCTTATAGTTTCTCTAAACGGTGTGGCGAAGATTTGTTAGCAAGTTATACTCGCGCTTACGGCATTCGCACCTATGTTACGCGTCCTGCGGGTATCAGTCCAGAAGAACGGAGAAAGCAGATGGTAGAGAATGCTAAACCGACAACGGCGTGGACCCCGTGGCTCTGGTGTTGGGTAGGGAGTGAAGATGTCGCGAGTGCACACCGTCTGATCATGGAGAAAGCGGATACGCTACACCCACACGATGTCTATTTTCTGAATGCCGATGATACTTCCGCTCTGGAACCTTCTCAAGCGTTAGTTGAGCGTTTTAAACCCGAATTTCTACCGAAGGTGAGGACGCTTCAAGGACATCAATCGTTTATCAATTGCGATAAACTGAAAAACGCTGTTGGATGGCACCACGAAACATCGTGGCGATAATTTCTAATTTTGCTTGCGCGCAGTCAAGGCGATTTGGCAAAAACCTCTTCTTGTTGGTTCCGCATGCGCCGTTGTTGCGTGCTACGATTTTTGGCTTTCAGAGGAAATATCACGTTTTTCTAATTTTGCTTGCGCGCAGTCAAGGCGATTTGGCAAAAGCCTCTTCTTGTTGGTTCCGCATGCGCCGTTGTTGCATGCTACGATTTTTGGCTTTCGGAGGAAATATTATGTCAACCAGTGACAGAGTACGCATCGGGGTCGTCGGTGTAGGAAGTATCTCCGTGCGCGGCATTCTGCCCCATCTCACGCAAGACGATGTTCAAGATAAATTACAGGTAACGGCTGTCTGTGACCCTGTCCCCGGTAGGGCACAAGCGGCATCTGAGAAATTCAACATCCCGTATGCGTATGAAACCTATGAAGCCCTTTTAGCAGACGGACATGTAGATGCAGTCAGCATCGCATCGCCTATCGGTTTGCATTATGAGCAGGGCAAACTTGCCATTGAACACGGGCTCCATGCCCATTTCAACAAAACAATGACGACTACCGTCGATGAAGCGGACGACCTGATCGAATCGGCGGCGCGTAAAGGCGTGAAATTAGTGGCTTCCCCTGGCGAGATGCTCCGCCCGATCCATCAAGAAATTCGCAGCCTTATTGCTGATGGTGCCATCGGAACGTTGACGTGGGCAGCCGCTGGTTCTGCCTTCGGAAGATACCACGAAAACGAATCTGTCAGACATGGTGACGACCCTCTTTCCAATATCAATCCGGCATGGTATTTCCGCAAACCGGGGGGCGGACCGCTCTATGATATGACTGTCTACGGCTTGCATACACTGACCGGCATCCTCGGACCTGCGAAACGTGTAACGGCGTTCTCCGGTGTGCGTCTCAAGGAACGCGAATTCCGAGGTGAGATGCTCCCATGCGATATGGACGATAATACCTTTATTTTGCTTGACTTCGGCGAGGCATTCTACGGCTTTGTCTACGGTGCCGCCGCCGGTTCTGTCGTCAGAGGTAGGTTGGCAATTCATGGCACCCATGGCACGATTGAAGGCAATTTGCTGAATGGGAACCCCATTGATGCCCCGGATGGGGAACTCCCACACGTTGTGGGACCGCATCGTAGCATTCAGGAATCGCACGTCTATGAGGATATTATGCAGTTAGTGGATTGGATTCGTGAGGATAAACCGACGATCGTCACAGCGGAGCATGCCCGGCACGTCATAGAAATTTTCGATGCAGGCTACCGATCCGCACAGACTGGACAGGCACAAAACCTACGTACTACATTTTGATTAGTTGTCAGTTGTCGGTTATGAGAGATCTTTGCTAAACGAATACCTCCCAACCGACAACCGAACCGATAATTGATAACTCTTTCTCTAACAACCGAACGGTTTTTCGCAGACGGGGAAGCCCATAAGGGCTTCATACCGTTGATTCATCCGAACCGATAACTGATAACCACTAAAAAATATGCCAAAAGCTTTATGTATCGGTGAACTCCTCATCGACTTTGTCTCTACAACCCCTGATGTGACGCTCGCAGAAGCCCCGGGATTTGTCAAAGCCCCAGGGGGTGCCCCCGCGAATGTTGCCGTCGGCTTAACGAAACTCGGCATAGATGCCGGGTTTATCGGTAAAGTGGGCGCAGATGCGTTCGGCGATTTCCTACGCGAAACGCTCCAACAGAACAAGGTCAATACCGATTACCTCATCGCAGGTGAAGGATCTCGCACAACCTTAGCCTTCGTCGCCACGCGCTCTGATGGTATGAAAGACATCACCTTCTATCGACATCCGGGTGCCGACATCCAACTCTCGCCCGATGAAATAGACGCCAACTATGTCCAATCGACAGAACTATTCCACTACGGTTCTGTCAGCCTCAGTCACTCGCCGAGTCGAGAAGCGACCCTTCACGCAATCCAGTCCGCAAAATCGGGGGGTGCGACGCTCTCCTACGATCCGAATTTACGGTTGATGCTCTGGGATAACGAGAACGATGCGAAGCACTGGATCTGGGAAGTGATGCCCTACGCAGATATCGTCAAAATTTCGGAAGAGGAGTGGGAGTTTATTACGGACGATGTCGAATTGACAAATGGGGTTGATCGTATCCTTGGACTCGGTGCGAAACTACTCGTTGTCACGTTAGGCGAACGCGGGTGCTATTACACGAACGGTTCCGCTGAAGGCTACGTTGATGGTTTTGAGGTAGATGTTGTGGATACACTCGGTGCAGGAGACGCATTCGTCGCGGCGATGCTCACCCAACTGATGCAGTATGCAGACCTTACATCACTTGAAAATGACCAACTTAACGCTATTATGCGATATGCAAACGCCGCAGGCGCGTTAGCAACTCAAAAAGTTGGCGTAATTCCTGCACTACCGACTCCTTCCGATATTGAACATTTCCTATAAGGGACGCTTATACAGAAGCATTCGGCTTTTTATAGGACGTCTATTGAGGTCGTGTCCAACAACATTCCTGAAACAAAGGAGACAGCATCATGGAATCCCCATATCGACTTGGTGTTTTATTATTGATCTCATTCATTATTTTGATTATTACTGTGGTGTCGGTGCAAGCCGCTACTTTGAACGTCACTGTGACAGATGCCCGAACCGACAACAGACTGAACAACGTGTCTATTACCGTCACGCATGAAGACGGTGCTGTTACGCAAGGTGTTAGCAGCGCAACTGGTGCCCTTGAGATTTTAGATTTAGCCACTGGGGTCTATACAATTACTGCTTCCTCACCCGGTTATACCGAGGCAGTTATGACGGATGTCGCACTTGCTGACGACGAAACGAAGTCGGTAGAACTTGCCCTCTCTTCAGAAGTGATTCAACTTGAAAAGGTCTCCGTTACGGCATCGCGCCGTCGGGAAAAGGTGCTTGAGGCACCAGCATCAGTCGCTCTTATTGGGGATTCGGAAATAAAGGACCGGGTCGCGCCAAGTGTTACGGAGCATTTAAAATCGGTGCGTGCGGTGGATGTTGTGACCGCTGGATTGGGAGCGTCGTATGTTGTCGTCCGTGGTTTCAACAACGTTTTCTCGGGTTCACTTCTGTCCCTCGTTGACAATCGGATTGCGAGTGTTCCTTCACTGCGGGTCAATAGTTACAGTTTCATTCCGACTATAAGCGAGGATATTGAACAGATTGAAGTCGTATCGGGTCCTGGCGCAGCACTTTACGGTCCCAACAGTGCTAATGGTGTCATGCACATCATCACTCGTTCGCCATTCACTTCCCAAGGAACAACCGTCAGCATTGGTGGTGGTGAACGGAGTATACTCATGGGCTCTCTTAGACATGCAGGCGTGGTCAATGAGGCGATCGGTTATAAGTTTTCAGGGAACTATTTTCGTGGAAACGATTGGCAAGAAGGACGCGCAAAAGAAGATATTGAAGGCGAAGGAGGACTGATATTTGATACTTACAAAGCCAGCGGCGAATTTCGCGTCGATTATAGTCCAAACAATGATACCACCGCAATTCTTGCCAGCGGTTTCACGCAAGCCACTGGCATCGAATTGACGGGGATTGGTGCAGGTCAAGCCCAAAACTGGACCTACGGTTACCTGCAAGGACGGTTCATTCACAAAGATCTCTTTGCGCAAGCTTTTTGGAATCGGAGCAATGCTGGGGATACTTATGTCGTGCGGAGTGGTGATCCGACTATTGACAATTCCGACCTATATGTCGGGCAGATTCAGCACGGCTATAGTTTTGGCGAGTGGCAGCGTTTTACTTATGGCATGGATGTGTTGCTGACCCGTCCCGATACGGAAGGGACAATCAATGGCATCAATGAAGAGGATGACAGCATCAATGAGATAGGTGCGTATTTGCAGTCAGAGACCAAAATCCTGCCGCAGTTAAAGTTCATCGCTGCGGGACGGGTTGATGACCACAACCAGCTCGAAGACATCGTCCTTTCACCGCGTGTTGCACTTGCTTATCAACCCAACGACGATCACAATTTGAGAGTAACCTATAACCGCGCCTTCAATACGCCGAGAACCTCCGATCTGTTTCTGGATATTCTATCAGTTGGAGACGCGTTCGGATTAGGTGCCAACTTCCAACCCGTGTTAGGCTTCAGTCCGAATATTGACATACGGGCACAAGGGGTCCGCTCCGAAACAGGATTCACTTTCAAAAGAAGTGGGGACGGTCGTCCAGAATTCCGTTCTCCCTTCTCGCCGTTGGCAAAACTTCCATCAGAGACACACATTCCACTTGACGATCCTGTCTTCACCAACGTTATGTGGAGTATCGGACGCAGTGCCGTCATGAGCGGCGTGCAGCCGATTTTTGAAGCAGGTCTAACCGCACAAGGTCTCCCTGTCCCGGTTGTTGAGGCACTCTCCGATGGGCTTGACGCCCTCATTCCGCAGCAGGTCGTTGGTGTAAAAAATGTCTTACGCTCACTGGATCCGCAGGCAGGTGACTTTGTCGATGTTGAAGATGTGAACGATGTGAACCCGCTTAAACCAACGATTACACAAACCTATGAGGTCGGGTACAAAGGCATCCTCATGAATAAATTGGCTTTCTCTGCCGATGTGTACCACTCAAGGATTAAGGATTTCACCGGTCCTTTGGTTGTCGAAACTCCAAATGTGTTCTTGGACCCTACCACGTTAGGTGCTTCGCTCGGTAAACAGATTACTGTAGCCTTAGCCGACCCCGCAAATGCTAACTTAAAACAGGCACTGCTTGCGTTCGACGCACCTACTCAAGGTGGAAACGGCAACGGTTCGCCTGTTGATGAATTAGTGGCGTTATTCGTAGCCGGAACCGAAAATAACGGTCCCGCTTTCATACCTTTTGGCACGGTGACACCCGAACAGGCAGCAGACCCAAACGCAATCATGCTCACCTATCGGAATTATGGCGACATCTCGCTCAACGGGTTAGATCTGAGTTTTACCTATTATCTCAATCCGAGTTTGAGTTTCGGTGTGAATTATTCGTTTGTCAGCAAAGATCTGTTTGAAGATGTTGATGGGCTTGGTGATATTGCGCTCAACGCGCCTAAGAATAAATTCGGGGCAAGCGTTCAATACCTTAACGCGGATCTGGGATTAGGTGTCGGGCTACGAATGCGCTATGTGGCTGGCTTTCCTGTGAGATCGGGTGTTTACATCGGTGATCTTGAATACTATTACACATTTGATTTAAACGCCGGTTACGATCTACCTATCGGTCCCAGACCCCGTCTCTCGTTGACGGTTCAGAATATTCTTAACCGTAGGCACCAACAATTTATCGGTTCCCCAGAAATCGGGCGTTTGTCAATGGTGCGCTTGACGCAGACTTTTTAAGTTCAATAGCGGGAAAAAGGGAATCTGTCACACGCGTAGGAGGAAAAGGAGTGGGTGAACGTCTTGAGTAGAACGTTTCATACCCAATGGTATGCTTTTAAGTTGAAGCGAATCTAACTATTCTTATATCGAACTCGATTATGCAACGTTCTACTTCCGCCTCGCTTTAACGGTGTATGTGGGCCACGAGAAATAGAAGTCATCACCTTCTGGCTGGACAGTGTAGTGCTCTCGCGCTTCATCAGGGGAGAGTTGCGCAAACGCATCACGGATCTCCTGCACGACCTCTGGCGGGTTTTTCTCTGGACGTACCCACCAAAGAAACGACATCTGTGCGTTTCGGGTATGCGCTGTTTTTTTGAGAGAAAACCCAGCATCCGTAATCATCGCATCCCATTGCGAAGGTGGGTAGCCATACACATGCGAGTTATCTCGGAGTCTCTCAACGCGGTTCTGCCAGGCTCTCAACTTCTCTGATTCCGGTGAGACAGTATCTGTCATGCAGAAAAGACCATCTGCCCGTAAAACCCGATGGACCTCGCTTAAGAATGCCCGCACATCTTGAAAGTGATGTGGTGCGATTCGACAGGTTACTAAATCCAACGATGCATCAGCAAACGGCAATGCCTCGGCAGCAGCAACGGAAAACGCAATATTTTTTATCGCTTGCTGTTGTGCGAGTTCAACTGCCTTCTCGACCATTTCCGGGGTTAGGTCGGTCGCGACAACATGTGCCACCTTGGGTGCGAATGCAAACGCTGTGAAACCTGTTCCAGTAGCGATGTCTAACGTCTGCTCCGTTCCTTTAGGGTCTGCAAAGTCGAGGAGAACATTTAGCGTATTTCCTGTAGCATGCGTACGACTCTGTGCGTAGTAGTCGGCATGTTGGCTAAATTGGTCGCGAACTGTGCTATGGATGGTTTTCTTATTCTGCAAATCCCTGAATCCTGTAAATCCTGGTTCTGACAATTAATTGAAAACAATAACGCCTCGCGCGTTTTCTCCGGCTTCCATATCCGCAAAAGCCTCATTAATCTGCTCCAGTCGATAGTGGCGTGTAATGAGTTCATCGAGTTTCAATTTGCCTTCTGCGTACAGATCCAGAAGCTTCGGCATATCTACCCGCGGTTGACAGGATCCATAAAATGAACCGATTAATCGTTTCTCACTTGAGACGAAACGTTGTGCCGGAATGCTGAATTCGGATTCATGATGTGCCATACCTACAATGACGGCACTCCCGGCAGGTCGGACCATATCATAAGCCTGCAGAATCGTCTTCGGATTCCCAATAACCTCAAATGCGTAATCAACCCCTAAGCCATCTGTCAACTCGCGAACGGCTTCAACTGCATCATTTTCAGCGGCGTTAACGACATCCGTTGCCCCGAATTTTTTTGCAAAGTTGAGTTTCTTCTCCGCAATATCGACAGCGATAATCCGTTCTGCTTGCGCGAGGACTGCCCCTTGGATAGCATTCAACCCAACACCACCGGTCCCGATAACGGCTACAGTGCTGCCGGGTTCCACCTTTGCGGTGTTAAGCACTGCCCCGACACCCGTCGTCACACCACATCCCACGAGCGCGGCTTTCTCTAACGAATACCGTGGGTCAATTTTGACGAGATTCTGTTGCGGGACAACCATGTATTCTGACATGGTTGCGATCCGTGCCATCTGGAGAATTCCATCGCCTGAACTGTTGTGGAGGCGGTAAGTACCATCCAATAAGAATCCACGAGGCACATCATAACTTTCACACAGACAGACGCGTCCCATCTGACACATCCGACAACTGCCGCAGTAACTCACAAAAGACAAAACCACCGGATCCCCAGACTCGAAACCCTTTACATCCTTGCCAACGTGCTCAATCACGCCAGCCCCTTCGTGTCCGAGCGCGACAGCCGCGTCGTAGTAGATGGTCCCGGTTACCACGGATAGATCGGAATGACAAACGCCACTCGCAGCGGTCCGAACGAGAACTTCGTCGTCCTTCGGATCATCTAATTCAAGCGCCTCAACAACGACAGGTTGGTTATGTTCATACATCACAGCGGCACGCGTTTTCATTTTTTCTCCTACAGCAAAGATTCCAGATAACTTCTCGCCTTACGCATGGAGTCAATGGGATCGGACTCCCCTTCATAGACGACCGAGAGGCATCCGTTATAGTTAACCCCGCGCAGAATATCTAAAACGCGCGGATAATCCAACCATTCCTCCACGCCGCTATCAATTTGATAAAACTTCGTGCGGACATAAATGGCATGAGGTGCGGTCTGCTCAATACTTGCATAGCAGTCATAGTTAGGATGTGGAGAGCCGCGATGCCCACTCGCGCCGGGGGATCCTGCATACTGTCCAGTGTCTAAGATATGTGTGAAATAGGGATGATCCGTTTCATTCAGCGCCCGTAAAACGGCAGCCCCATCGCGTGTAACGTTGTTGTGATTGTGATTCTGTAGCCCGACGAGGATTCCTGATTCATAGCCGTATTCAGCGACCTCCTTGAAAGCTTCAATCATCGGTGGCCACAAAGTCTCTTCATCATCGCAGTCCTCAGGAACATAAGCGGCAAAGACTCGGACGATTGGACAACTCATAAAAGCGGCAACGTCAATCCACTGCTTTATGAGGGCAACCTGTTCGGGATGCTCAGCAACGGGACGCCCAAAGTTGTTGCTAACCCCGATATAACCTAACGGTAATCCTTTCCGTGCCAGATCTTTCTTCAGGTCTCGTAGATAGTTTGCATCGGTGGATTCAAACGCGCTTGAATGTAACTCGATAACATCAAAACCGAGATCGTACACGATTTGTGCGAAAGCAGAAGCTGTCGTATTTCTCACATTCAGAGACATAGTCCCTAATTTCATCATAAGGATGCTCTCCTTTTATTGTCCTAATGGGAATACTTTCAAGGGCGTTTGTCTAACCCGTTCTCTGTCCCATCGGGGTATTCTTGCAGGGCTGTCCGGGCTTGCTGATGTAACGCTACGAGGAATTTCCGCAAGGTTTGCTGAAGATTATGAAGTTGATACCGGTCCTCCTCAAGGTCTTGAATGCGTGAATCGAAAAGTTCCAACCGGTTGAGTCGGTCAAAAATGTCTTCAATCAGGTTCAGGGTTTCGCTGAATCTCCGCCTTTCGTCTTCAATCTGCTTTCGCTCCTCTTCGAGGTGTCGAATTTTATCTGACATATCCTCGAGTTCTTTGCGCGTCTGTGCCAACTCTTTTTGGAGATTTTGCGTAAAATTTATTAATTTGTCTAAGGTATTGGTTGTTTTATAAACCGCCTGTCCCGTATTACTAAAATTGATTTGCTCCTGCGGCGATGGGTCCTTTTCCGTTGACAATGGTGTAGCCACTTCATTCGGTCGGTTCACCAACTCGGACGCATCTGTCCCTCCAAAAATGCCTATTAACTTAATATGATACGAAAACTGGGTATAAGCTTCTCTTCGCTCGCTGTATGTAACTTGCACCCGTATCTCTTCATCAACCTTCAGGCCACTGAGACGCGCATGTATATTCCGAATGACTACCTCATTGTATCCGAATGAGTTATTTTTCTTTGGATTCAGTTGTCGAAGGTATCGGTAAAGTTCTAACCCGTCGGTGCTCTCGCGTTCCAATCCTTCGGCCGTTAAAACACCAACGACTTCAGGATTGTCAGGTTCTGATGTTCCATACTCGTGAGGTATGACGATATCCAGCGGCACTTCTCCGTGAACAGCCTTCATCCCGAGAATCCAGTCCGTTGCTGATGTTCTACTACTGTATACAATGAAGTCGTAGGTAATTGCCATAGTTTTCTCTCTTCATGAAAGCGTCCATTTTTGTAAAGTGATTTCTGAATCCCGATGCCTTTTTTGTAGGTTGACCCTCACATTAGGACACCCTAATCTTCGCGAACTACGTCTGTAATCTCGACACAACTTGCGGAAGTTTCGGTATACAAGAGGTACCAATCCCTTCAACAGCGAAAGATGCGACACAGTGTGCGAAGTTGAGTGCCTCTTTGACAGAACGACTCTGATAATAGTTAATCAAAAAAGCAGTGGCGAAAACATCACCTGCGCCTGTTGGATCCACCTCTGTAACGGAGTAAGCAGCGGATTCAAGCTGCGTCCCATTTTGAAAAAGGGTTGCCCCTTGTGCACCTTGGGTCAGGACCACAATTGAAGTTAACCCGATATATTTTTCAAGTTCATCTGGATAACTCCGGAGATCCTCATCACTCAGGATTAATATATCAATATGCGGTAAGATGTCCTTTGCTGTTCCCCATCGCTTTGCGTCAACCCTACCGCTGGCATCCCACTGTCGGAGCCAGCCTTGCGGTGTTGCTCCTATTAACGTTTCGTCGCTGAAACAGTGAACGACTTCAGTAGAAACTTCATCTGCGATCGGACACAAGTAGGCTATATCACTGTTCCGCCATTCAAGGGGAATGTCGCTTCCCCTTAATCGTTGCGCACGCCCAAGGATAAATTGCTGCCTGCGCCCCTTCGTATCGTATTGGTTATCAAAGATTGTTGTCTCAGGCGATTCATGATAGACTGTCTTTATGCCTTCCAACAGTGGATTCTCCCGATCAAAGTCCGATCCAACAGCTGTAACCGCCCGAGCATGGTGCCCGAGATTTCGCGCAGTTAGTGTTGAATACGAAGCAGATCCACCAAGGATATAACCGTTTGGCGAGACATCATAACAGAAGTGACCGACCGATAGAAAAGTCGTGGGCATCGGAGAGGATATATTCATTTTGGCGTTATAATTCAAAGACAGGCTCCATCTGTGCCCACCATTCGTCGGGTTGTGCCTCCGCTACGGGTTCCTGGAAGGTTCTCATCAATTCGTCCCAAGCTTTGCATTTCGGGTTCTCTTCGAGATAGCGCGGAAAATCACGTTCTATATCAAAGGTATCAATCGTTTCCATTGCCATAAACAGACGGCATCCAAGCAGATAAATATCCATCTTCGTGATACCCACTGCTTTCAGCGCATCAATCACTTCGGGCCATGCATCTCGGTGATATGCCTTATATGTTTCAATAACGGACGGATCGTTTTTGAGATTCAGTGTTAAGCCGTAGTGCTTCATTTTAGTTTTTTTAGTGCCTTTCGGATTATTTCAGCAGGATCAACCGAAACTCTCTTTTTGTCAGTATTTATATGATACCAAATTTCAACATTTTCGTCAACTTTTTTTCTTCACTTGAAGTAAGAGTATACATAGTGCTATAATAATTCTTGGACTCACAGACAGTACCTGAATGCACCACCAAGGCAGGGAAAAGAAAATGAAGGTCCTTCTTAGGAAAAACATTCCAAATGCCCTTCTCATTTCTATCGGGCTTCATATTCTCCTGATGATGCTACTCGGTACCTTATATCGGCAAAGGCTCGAGTGGCAGCCCAAACCGGTCACAGAGTTTGACATCGTCAAGATTCGATTGCGGAGTTCCGTGCGTCCATTGAAAAGGCTTCGCCACCTGCCCCTACAACCCTCTACAGTCCCTGAAGCCAGGCAACAGATGGAAACAGTCGAGGTCCAACCTCCCACGCTTCAGACCGCAGCGGCACCAGTATCACCTCAAGATGCCATTGTTGAACTACAAACACCCGAACTTGCCGTTACTGTGCCAGGAGAACGCACCTACGGAAAGGGGTTACGCGCGAAACCTGTATCAGGATTAGGCAGCAGTGGTGGAGGCAGTGGATTGAGTTCGCGTATATCAGGTCATGGAAAAGCCGGTAGTGCAAATCGTGGATTTTTAGGCGGGACGAATGAGCAACCCACCTCCGATATTGGAGGACTCACGCTTCCCGATTTAGCACTCACCAAGATTGGGAAACATATCGTCGCAAACCGAGGCACCGATCTCGTTGACATCGTCTTTGTTATTGACGGCAGTGGGAGCATGAAAAACGATGTTGCCGCAGTGCGTGAGCACCTCAGTTCTATGACAGATCTCTTCGACAACGCGAATATCGACTTCACTATCGGCGTCGTTACCTTCCGGGCTGGAACCGGATATGGTTTACTCGGTTTGGACTTTGAAGTGATCTCTCAAATGCGTTCGGTTTCTCAGATTAAGAAGGTGTTGGCACAACTGAAATTCCGAGGAGACGAGAACGGTCTGGACGCACTCATCCGAGCCGCTGATGAGGTTACATTCCGACAAGACGCTGAGGTGCATTTCATATTCGTCACAGACGAATATGTAAGCGGCGCGTACTCTTCAATAGACGTGATGGTAAAGATGAAAACTGCTAAAATCAAGGTAGATGTTATCGGACGCGACGAACCCTTCCAGAAGTTCATTGCAAAGAGCACAGGTGGCTTATGGCTGCCGATTTCAAGCCTCACGATCCAGTAACACTACAGTCGAATAATGGTGATACCAATGCCCACAAAAGATAAACACTACGCTTTGGGATTGGCACTTCTTTTCCTTGGCGTCAGCGCATTCACCGCCAGTCATCATGAAATGTGGCGCGACGAGATTCAGGCATGGCTGCTTGCCCGTGATAGTGGCTCCGTCTTTGAGCTTTTCGCGCATCTCAAATATGAGGGGCATCCGGGCTTGTGGCATCTCTGTCTCATGCCCCTTACACGCATCACACACTCACCTGTCATTATGCAGGTGTTCCACCTCCTGATTGCGGGGATTACCGTTTATCTCTTCGTCCGCTACGCACCCTTCAACCTTCTCCAGAAATTCCTCTTCTGTTTCGGTTACTTCGTCCTTTATGAATACGCGATTCTCGCGAGAAACTATGCCCTCGGACTTCTGCTAATAACCGTCTTCTGCATCCTTTTCAAGGCGCGTTACAAACGCTTTATCTGGGTGGGTTGCGTGCTATTCCTGCTGGCACATACGAGTGTCCATGCCTTAATTCTCACCATAGCCGTAGGTGTCGCGCTCTGCTGCGAATACGTTTGTCACTGTTGTCGCCTAAACCCGTTTGTCCAAGAAGGCGAGACGACTGCAGATAAACGAGCCGTCTGGATCGGGTTCACCCTTATTGGAATCGGTATTATGACATCAGTTTTGCAGCTCAACCCGCCACCAGATACAGGGTTCGCTGTGGAATGGAAGTTTGCCTACGAACCAGAAGAGTTGAGCAAGGTTATCAAACTCATCTCTCACGCCTTTCTTCCAATTCCCGAATTCTCACTTAATTTTTGGAATAAGCACCAATTAGAAATTTACCCCGTCTTCCAATCCATTCAAATCCCGTTCTGTTGCCTCCTGATGCTTTGCGGCGTGCTGTTATTACTCAAGCGTCCGACTGCGCTCCTCATATATCTCGTGGCGATGTTTGGACTCTTATCATTTTTTTATATTAAGTATTACGGTAGCATGCGGCACCACGGATTCCTGTTTATCACACTCCTAATGACCGGTTGGATTTATAAAGACTGCCCTGAGATAGACTTTCGATCTAAAATTCTCAACGGATTACCGCAACGGTTGTTTTCTCCGTTTTTCACCTTCATCTTTATCTGTCATTTTATCGGAGGTATAACCGCCATTGGACTGGAACACCGACACGTTTTCTCTTACGGGCAACAGGTAGCTGAATATATCAACGCAAACGACATGCAAGACATGCAGATGGTCGGTGAGATAGATTACGCCGCCAGCACCATTGTCGGATACCTGGAGAAAGACGAAATTCATTACGTACACGGCAATCGCCCAGGCTCTTTTGTCAGATGGGATAACGTCCGCATGCCCGATGTGGATATTCCAGACAGCCAAGTTGTTGAGGTAGCAAACGCCTTGCGGAACCAAGCATCTCAGGATATTCTCATTATCATGAATCGCGCTTTAGATCCAGAACTAATTGCCCAGCATAACCTTAATCTCTTAGCGGAATTTATAGGTTCAATCGTTGATGACGAAGGCTTCTATCTCTACCTCATGCCAGCACTTTGATATACTTTCCCTCTTGTAGGACGGATCTCCGAATCCCGACTCTTTCTAATAACTGACCGCTGAAAACTGAATGCCTCTAATAAGCAAAACTTTTGTCACTTACCCCCATTTTTTTCTGAAGGTTTGTAGTGAAAGGTTTTCGTTGGGAAAAGTGTGAGAAAGTCAGTGGGTTTATGATAAAATACCTCCTTACAGCAACTGTTTGTAAACCGACTTCACAAAACATGTAAGGAGGTATTTTATGAAAAAGAGATACCCAAAACGGGTAAATCCAGAAACGATGATAACACGTTTTGAAGAAATATTCAAATCTGTTGGTCTGAAAAAGCCGACGTTCCGAAATCTCCTGTTCGTCTTGATAGCGATCGGTGTTGCGCAAACGTTTCGGATCAATGAGATTGCGTCTCGATTGCCTATCGGTGTTGCCCGGGAGAAGTCGAAACAGAAAAGGTTTCTGCGTTTCCTTGACACACCGCTGCGCGTCGATGCGCTGAAGACGGCTTGGTTTGTGTCGGTGGTGGGTTGGTTTTTCAAGGATGCGGGTGGCCATCTGTATTTGCTCGTTGATGAAACGGATTTGATTGCCGAGTGGAAAGCACTTGTCGTTGCGATTCCGTTTCGGCATCGTGCGATCCCTGTTTTCTACTTCATCTATACCGATCAACAAATCCGAGACGGTATCTATAAGAGTCATAATGAGATCATCCAATACTTCTGTGAATATGTTTATCAAGTGGCATTAGGGGCGGTATCGAAGCAGAATCAACGTTCCGTTCTGGTGTTTGACCGTGGTTTTGCGCGTGCGCAATACGTCATTAAGTTTCTCAAGACACGAGATATCCCGTTCGTGATGCGTGTTCCGAGGCATGTGGGTATCCGGGTTGATGGCAGTCTCAAGAAACTTGATGACCTTGAAGCGGGCTGGTATCGGCATATCCTTTATCAGGCACATCAGCAGATACCCCTTCAACTTTATATCCTCAGAGACGCGGTCTTCAAAGATCCGATGTATCTTATCTCAAATCGCCTCAGTGGTCATCAAATTCATCACTGCTACAAACGCCGCATGCAGATTGAACACGGCTTCCGAGATATAAAGTCGTGCTTCAGTTTTGGTAAACTCGTCTTGAAAAAACCGACACAAACTCGCCTGGATGTCCTTTGGTTGTGTGCTTGCCTCTCCTATGGATTGCTTTTTATCAGTTATGAGAAGGTTGCCTCTACACATTGGCAGAAGGCACATAACAGTAATAACAGAAAAACTTTTTCTGTTATTACTGTTATCAAAAAGACTCTCACTGACTTATGGAACCAACACTTTCTTATCTCGTTTTTCACGCAGATACGCCCCAAAGCGGGTCCACTTCTAATGAGTTACTGACAGTGTTTCTCACACACAAACCTAACCACATCAACTATTCCCTACTCTCGAAAAAAAATGGGGGTAAGTGACGCAAAACTTTTTGCTTGACAGAATTTGCAAGAAGTGCTACCATATTAAATGTTGTTTTCGTCGGAGATACACCAAAAACGGAGAGTTTCCTAACACATGCCGAAACGTAAAAGAAAGCCCAGGAACGTCGATGCCTCGGACGTGAATGGAGAAGATAACGCAGTCCTGTGTGAGACAGCTCCCTTGCAACTGCGCTACTATGGCGATCCAGTCCTTCGTAAAAGAGCCAAACCGGTTGCAGAGATCACAGATGCAGAACTCCAGTTCGCTGAACAGATGTTCATGACGCTCGAGGCTACAGGCAACGGCATTGGACTTGCTGCAACGCAAGTCGGTGTTTTGAAGAGGATCATCATCGTTAATATAGGTGAAGTCGACGACGAAGTATATGAACCGTTAGTGCTGTTTAACCCCGAAATTCTCAGTTCTGAGGGAGAAATTGTTGCCGAAGAAGGATGCCTCAGCATCCCCGATGTGACGGCTGATGTGAAACGTCCAGAGCGAATTGTCGTTGAGGGGATTAATGCCGAGCGTGAGTCCATCCGTATTGAAGCCGACGGTTTACTTGCGCGCGTTTTGCTACACGAAATAGATCATCTCAACGGGGTTCTTTTTATTGACCGGCTTGGCGGATTAAAGCGTCGTCTGCTGAGCGATGCGTTACTGAGACTGCAACGGGCTGAACGCCCTTCTTAAAAGTAGTAGGCACGTTCCGGCGTGCCGTTACATGTTGAATAGTTTATGCCAAAACAGAAACTTGAACCTATCCTACAAACAAAGTTGGACGACCTCTATGCGTGCTTGCACGCGTATGAGAAGGTCATCGTTGCGTTTTCCGGTGGTGTTGATAGCACATTTCTTGCGGAGGCGGCACAACACGCACTCGGTGATAACGCGCTTGCCGTTACCGCCATTTCGGATTCCTATCCGATCCGAGAAATGCGAGCCGCGCAAGATATCGCCAAACAGATCGGGATCCGCTTTGAAACCGTCCACACACAAGAATTGGATTTGGAAGGTTATGCGAGCAACCCGACGAACCGATGCTTTTTCTGTAAGACGGAATTGTTCGATAAGTTGCATCCCATCGCTGAAAAATACAATGTCGGGACGATTGTCTACGGCGCGATCCCGGATGATGTCGGTGACCACCGTCCAGGGATGGATGCTGCGAAGCAGATGGGCATCCAAGCCCCCTTGATCGATGTTAATCTGACCAAAGCAGAGATTCGCGAGATTTCAAAGGCATGGGATCTTCCAACATGGGACAAACCCGCGTTTGCGTGTCTCTCCTCACGGTTTCCTTACGGGATGCGTATCACCCGCGAACTGCTACGACAAGTAGACGCCGCCGAGCAATTTCTCTATGATTTAGGTATCCGTCAATTCCGTGTCCGACACCACGGCGATCTCGCACGCATTGAACTTGAAACGGAAGAGATCTCGCGGATGCTTTCAAAAACCGTGCGCAGTGACATCAGTACGCACTTCAAAACACTCGGATATACGCACGTCGCGCTCGACCTGCAGGGGTATCGCTCCGGGAGCCTAAACGAGGGGGTCACGACTTCGTAATATATGTCCTATCAACACACACAACCACTTATCGGCGTAGAGACTTTTAGTTGGAAGAAGTGGGATGCTTGTACACACTGCGGACTCTGTCTGCCAACCTGCCCAACCTATCGAGAATTAGGTTTAGAAACGGATTCACCCAGGGGTAGACTCTACCTTATGGGGAGTGCCTTCAAAGACGAAGATGCCACCCCACTCAACGAAGAATGGTCAGAATATATCTATCGGTGCTTAGACTGCCGAGCGTGTGAAACCGCCTGTCCTTCGGGTGTTCACTTCGGAGAACTGCTCGAGGAGGCACGCGCTATCTATGAACAGAACGCACCCCGCTCCGCCGCTTATCGGTTCTGGACGAACCTCGTCTTTAAACAAATTCTACCGAATAAAGAACGATTGGACCTGATCTTTGAGTTGATGTGGCTCTATCAGCGACTCGGTATCCGATGGTTCGTTCAAAAGACGGGTATCTTGAAACTGATGGGACAACTCGGTCAGATGGAATCATTACTCCCGAAGATCCCATCACCGCGATTGAAATATACGATACGCGACATTACACCTGCGGAAGGCGAAACTCGTTACCGTGTCGGATTCATACCCGGGTGCATCATGAACCAAGTCTTCACTGAGACGAACATTGCAACCATTCGGGTCTTGACACAGAATGGCTGTGAAGTGGTTACCCCACGCCAGCAGACCTGTTGTGGTGCGTTACACCTTCACAACGGTGTGCGAGATGTCGCTTCGTCTCTCGCGAAACAGAACATTGATGCATTTGAAGCGGAGGATTTAGACGCGATCATCATTAATTCAGCCGGCTGCGGTGCGACACTCAAGGAATACGAGGCACTTTTAGAACACGACACGGCTTATGCTGAAAAAGCAGATCATTTTAGCCATAAGATGCGAGACATCAGCGAATTCTTAGCCGAGATCGAGATGGTCGCGCCGAAAGGAAAAATCGAAAAACGCGTTACCTACGATGAACCGTGTCATCTCCTGCACGGACAAAGCGTCCAGACGCAACCCCGAAAGGTTCTCCAAGCGATACCCGGGTTGGAATTGATTGAATTAACCGAATCCGAATGGTGTTGCGGGAGTGCTGGCATCTATAACATCACACAACCGGAACTGTCACAGGAAATTTTAGAACGGAAGATGAACCACATCGCCGAAACCGATGCGGATATCGTTGCGACAGGAAATCCGGGTTGCTTGCTCCAGATTCAACTCGGTATTCAAAAACGTGGCTTATCCATGAAAGCAATGCATCCTGTGAATCTTTTAGACTACGCCTATCGTGGTATCTCGCCAGAGGATTTTCTACCTGAGCAGTAGGGAAATCGGAAAACCATTTTAACAGAAACGCGAATCTCATCGAAGAACAACGCACATACATTAAAGTAATGTTTTTATCAGACAAAGATATTATCCAGTACATCAATAAGGGGAAAATCAAAATCTCCCCCGCGCCTGACTTGGAAACACAACTCGGTAGCTGTTCTATCGACTTCAGATTGAGCAACACCTTTCGTGTGTTTGAGCATAGTAAATACCCATACATCGATCTGCGTGCAGAGATTGATACGAATGACCTGATGCGAAGGGTTGATGTCCCTGACGGGGATGCCTTCACGATGCAGCCGGGTGAGTTCGTCTTGGCAGCAACGCAGGAAACACTTGAATTAGCAGACGATGTACTGGCACGGCTTGAAGGCAGAAGTAGTTTGGGAAGGCTCGGTATTATCGTCCACAGCACCGCCGGGCTTTTCGATCCGGGTTGGATCGGCATTCCTACTTTAGAGTTAGGGAACCTCGGTCGTATGCCGGTCAAGTTATATCCAGGGATGCGGATCTGTGCGTTCACTTTTGCGCAGCTTTCCTCAAGTGCCCATGTCCCGTATCAACTCAAACCTGCGAACAAATATGCCTGGCAAGACGGTCCAGAGACAAGCCGCTTTGCCAAAGATATTGAATTTTCGTAGGAGCGACTTCACGGTTGCCCTCTTAGGAAAGGCGATCTTTGAGTTGGGACTCGGAGGTCACGCGACCACGATCATCGTGATGGAGTGCCTCCGCAGCTGCGCGCAAAAAACGGGCAATGTTATGCCTAATAATTTAGCAATATCTTGGAATGTTTATGATTAGGTGTGAGGAAAAAATCGTGGCAGCAATGTGTTCACGCTGTCGCTCTCGCTTTGCCCTCTGTGTCTCGTGATTTCACGCGAGAATTAACCTATTTCTGTCAACAAATGTTGTCCCCTACCCGGTTACAGTTGGTTGGCATAAATTTTGCTTAACCTATCAGTAAGACACTCGTCAAGTGGTATGAGTTGCACGTTCAGTTGACAGAGTTAGGACATTTTTCTGAGTTATCGAAACGGGTTTAGGAACATCAAGGCTTTTGTGCCGCATTTTCCTGACCCCGTTTCATCAGATTGTAGGCTCGGTCCTTGGATCGAGCAAGTTTTGATTTTTGATAGCAAGTTTCGGCTATCAGGTTACGCCGAAGGCGTTTCGGCTCTAACTTAGCCGAACTTAGGAGGATATGTAATGACACCAAGTGAGGTGGTTGCACTTGCAAAAGACAACGATATAAAGATAATCGACCTGAAATTCATGGATCTGCCGGGGATGTGGCAACACTTCTCCATGATGGCAGATGAGTTGACCGAAGACCTTTTTGAAGAAGGTGCCGGTTTTGACGGTTCGAGTATCCGCGGTTTCCAGGCAATTAACGAGAGCGATATGTTGCTCTTCCCAGATCCGACGACCGCCCTCATCGATCCGGTCTGCAAGGTGCCGACGCTAAGCATCACGTGTAACATCAAAGATCCGATTACGTTGGAGAACTATACACGCGACGTCCGGCATATTGCTCAGAAAGCAGAGGCGTATCTCCAATCCACCGGAATTGCGGATACAAGTTACTGGGGTCCTGAGGCAGAATTCTATCTGCTGAACGACATCCGCTACGGGCAAGACCAACATTCCGGCTTCTATTCTGTCGATTCTGTTGAAGGCAGTTGGAATTCGGGACGTGAAGAGAACCCGAACCTTGGGTATAAACCGCGTTATAAAGAGGGTTACTTCCCGGTACCGCCGTCCGATACACTTCAAGACCTCCGCTCAGAGATCTGTCTCAAACTCATGGAAGCTGGCGTTGATGTGGAAGTTCACCACCACGAAGTCGGAACCGCAGGTCAAGGCGAAATTGATATCCGCTTTGGTGAGTTAACCGAGACTGGCGATAAGATTGCGTTGTATAAGTACATCATTAAGAATATGGCGCGCGAAAACAATTTGGTCGCGACCTTCATGCCGAAACCGCTCTTCCAAGACAACGGTTCCGGAATGCACGTGCACCAAAGTCTCTGGAAAAACGGCAAGAACGTCTTCTACGATCCACAGGGATATTCGCTTCTGAGTGAGGATGCTCTCTATTACATCGGTGGTTTGCTCACGCATGCCCGCTCGCTCTGTGCAATCATCGCTCCAACAACCAATTCCTATAAGCGATTGGTCCCCGGATATGAAGCACCCGTGAACATCGCCTACTCACAACGGAACCGTAGTGCATGTGTCCGTATTCCTGTCTACTCAAAGAGCGAGAAGGCAAAACGGGTCGAGTTCCGCACACCGGACCCGTCCTGTAACCCGTATCTCGCCTTCAGCGCATTGCTCATGGCAGGGCTTGACGGCATACAGAACCGCATCCATCCGGGTGAACCCCTGGACAAAGACCTCTATGACCTTGAACCCGAAGAACTCGCGGACATCGAGTCTACGCCAGTGTCCCTCGGTGATTCCTTGGATGCCTTAGAGGAAGACCACGAATATCTCCTCAAAGGTGATGTGTTCACCCAAGACGTCTTGGACACCTGGATTGATTACAAACGCGAGAATGAGGTCGATGCAATCAACATGCGACCGCATCCCTACGAATTCTTCCTCTATCACGACATTTAGGTCGTGCGAACTCGGGTGTCACGCCATCACAACGACCGTGATGGCGTGATTCCACAGAGGATCTGAAATATCACTCTACAGGACGGATTTACAGATCCGTCCATAGTACCCGTATCTGTAAACCTTAGGGCGCAGATTGCAAGCCCTGATTGATAGGCAAAGCTGCTACACAACCCTATTCACTTTTAGCAAGGAGAATCGCATGAAAAAGCTAGAATGTATTATCCGCCCCTTCAAATTGGAGGAGGTCAAAGAGGCACTCAGCAGTGTGGGTGTTCGGGGCATGACAGTCAGCGAAGTTCGTGGTTTCGGGCGTAGCCGTGGGCATACCGAATTGTACCGCGGTAGCGAATACACGATCGAATTTGTCCCGAAGTTAAAAATCGAGATTGTCGTCGCAGAAGAGAACGTTGATAAAGTCGTTGAAGCTGTGCAACAGGCGGCTTCGACCGGTAAAATCGGCGATGGCAAAATCTTCGTTCTGCCCATTGATGAAACCATCCGTATCCGCACAGGTGAAAGAGGTCCTGCCGCTGTTTAACTTTCTATTTTATTTTTTTCCCGAGAGGCGGGTCCCACACCTGCCTCTTTATTTTTTTAACGCAACATCGAGGCAACGAGGGTCTCCATCGTTGGGGCTGTCCCAACATCCGGAAGTGAGGACTTCGCTGCCCATGTCTCGTATCCGCCTTCCTCTATCAATGCCTTATCCGTGCAGATGTAGCCGATATATCCATTCGCTAAGCTGACGAGAAATGTTGGATTTGCGTCGGATCTCGACTTGATATTCATGCCCGTCTCAACGAACACCTCCCCAGGCAATGCGACAATCGCTGCCGCACCGAGACGGATGACTTGGACGGGTGCGGTCATCTGTGACGGTAATTTCGCCAACCGCTGGCATTCGTGGGCGTAGACATCAACCAGTGCGTTCGGTATCGGCTCTCCGACGACCCAACTAAACGGACCCGTTTCGTAGGCATCGTAAGTTCCCTGCGGCACAGACAATATCTGTTCAGCAATTTTAAGGTCTTCAGCCGTAATCTGTTTACGTTGGAACGTCAACGTGGCAAGGTCGCCGCTGAGATCAAGGGTTTCGTGCATCTCCATGAGTTGCTTCTCAACAATAAAATGTCCCGCGAGAACGTTCGCCATTTTCACCGCCTGTTGATGTCCACTCGCTGTCCATTTCGTCTGCCCACTGAAATCGGTATTGTTAATCTGTCCCGATGCGGCATTCCAAAGGAGTGAGATACACGTATCCCCGAGATAATGTCGCATGCGCCGATCAAAGTGTCCGAAATAGTCCGCGGAGAGGGCATTGCTGTTGTCCGTGCCAATATAGTGGAGCGAAAAGTTCGCAACCGCGGAGATCGGAGTCCCATCATCGGTCGCCTCAACGAACATCATCGCCACCTCTGGGTCGATTGTTCCGGTCGGTTTCACCAGATCTGGGTGTTCGATACCGGGGTTAAAACGGACCGTCCCATCTCTCATGTGCCACCGCCGATTGAAGGTGATGCGTTCTTCATCAACACTGGCGAATCCGACCCGTGCTGGCTTGCGTCGCCACACTGCGAGTTCAACGGCATCGGCGATTTTCAGCGGCACCCACTCGGTATACTCGGTATCTTCATCAACACCCAGCAGATCTGCGATTGCGACAGCAGTATGTGTATGTGTCGCATTGATCATGACGTGTGCCGGTGGAATATCGCATCTATCGGCGATACGTGCTTTGGCGGCATCAGCGACTTTCTCTGGTATAGCGATGAGATCGCAAGTAACAATTGCAATACGCGTTGTTCCGTTATCAATGACGACTGCCTTGGCAAAAAGTTCGTCGTCGACATTCTCAGCGTATCTCGGTCGGAAACCGCCCGGTATTCTCGTGCCGAGGGGCGGCGTGATATTCGTGCTGGCACTTCCTGCTTTAAGAGTTGCTGGCATCGTGGGCTCCTCAAAAATTATGGAAACTGCGAAGAACTAATATTCACCTCACAGGTAAGATCGCCCTGTAAGCGGAATGGGATATGCACACCTGTCTGCGTGAGGTAAAGTGCCTCCGGTGTAATGGTATCTACGGTGCCGCGCAAAACGACGTATGAACCGATCCGGCGTTCTGCAATGACCTCTGCTAACTTCTTGTGGAGTTCGGTGAACCGATCTTCTAATGGAAAGACAAGTTTATCTTCGACTGTTGCTCGGAGATCTGGAAAGAAGCCCTCTCCGACGGTTTGGGCAATATCCAAGAGTAGACTTCGTGTCGTTAGTGTATAGTCGAATTCAGCAACAGAAACGGACATCGCCGTCGCGTCATACACGGGCGTTCCGAGCAGGTAGAGTTGTCCCTCCGCGTCGAATGCGGGCATATCGAATGCAATCCCTGCGGCGAGCTGGGTGCCGCTGCCGTAGAGGGTCAAATTTTTAACAAGTGTATCAATCCCTTTAAGTTTGTGAGATTTTTCAACATAGGGCTTGGCGAAGTCTTCAACAGCGACGTAGGTTATTTCAATCGGTGCCATGATATGATAACCGGATCCAAGGGTATCCACGAACCGAATATCTGGCAAGTCGGCGGTCGTATTATCAGGAGCATCCGTTAATGCATCTCCCATATTCGCTTGAATATAGGTTTCTATGCCGAGGCTGAACGAGAGCATTTTCCCGTCACTCGACAGCTGCTGCGCGAGGATTCTCAGCGGCTCTATGGTGAGCGCGATGTGCGGGTCTTGATTGATAACTATCGGCTCGTGAAGTTTTGTCCATAAACCGGCGACGCGAGTTTTTACGTCTATGTTGGTGATGTATTTGACAATGAGGTTTTCTAATTTAGGAAGGACTGCCTCCCGCACCAATTCGGTAAGAATCCGACGCACCGAAATTGTGATGCCCAAAATCTTTATTTCGGCTTTCTGGATGGAAATATCAGAGGTCGTTTTGGCGGTAATACGCCAATCCGAGTTAAGTGTTGGGGTAAGAGTGAGTGAGGCGGTCGCGGTTCCTTCAATATCTTCACGTTTCTGGACGACCTGCCCGAAGATTTTTTTTGAAACGCGTGCCCATCCACTGAACTGGAACGGAACGTTTACGGATATAGTCCCGTCTGGCGATCCCGTCATCGTGAGAGGGTCAATATCCAGTTTAATCGCGGAGGTAATCGCGCCATCTTTTCGTTGGATGGGTTTGCTGAGATAGTCTCTGAGCGCGGATTCCGCTAACGTTCTGACATCCTGTATGGGTAAATTCGCCTTTACAGCAATGACTGAAGGGATCGGTGGCGGCAAGGGAGCAGGTGCAACTTCCCGCGGCGGTGCGGGTGCTTGGATGGTGAGATCGGAATCGCGCGGCATGGGGAAGAACAACATAACGCAGATTAACACAACACCAACGGAAACCACACCCACAATTAGTTGTATTCGCATCTGCTTCGTCATGATTGCAACCTTGGAATACCGCTTGAGATTTCGTGTTCTCGGTCAATACGAAATGGATAAATGTCAAAACCGGTCTTACCGGTCTGGGCGAGTTCGCTCAGAATACGTCCGACGAGAGCACAAAACTTGAAGCCGTGACCTGAAAAACCTGCTGCAATCAGCAGATCCGGACAGTGCGGGTGTGCGTCAATGATAAAGTCTTCGTCTGGCGTTTCAGTATAGAGGCAGACCTCGGTATGCGTGGTTTTTCCAAGTTCTGGGAGGCGTTCTTGGACGTAAGCATCTATATGAGCGATGTAATCTGCATCAGGCGTGCGTTCGGGTGTATCAGGGGAGATGACCTGTCCTCTTCCATGCCGTGCAATTTTCACCCCGCCCCCTTTATCAAAAGCACCAAAAGCCGGAACAGCATAGATGAATTCCCCATCAGGGGTCACTTCCGTAAAGACTGGAAACCGGTCTGGCTGGAAACGTTCGCTGTCTGTGGGCTGATAGTAGCACACCTGTTGTTTTGTAACCGTGAGCGGGAGATTCAATTCCGCGAGTAGGGTGCCAGCCCATGCCCCCGCTGTCACGATGACTTTCCTACCATGAAATTGGGTATTTTCGGTCCGAACAGTTGGGACATCTGTCTGCCAATCGATGTCGGTTACCTGGGTCTCCTCCCGGATTTCCGCACCATGTTGTTCTGCCAACCGCAAGTGAGTGGAGACACACTCGGCGGCACGGAGAAAACCCGTGTCCTTCTGATAAAGGATCTCCATATCATCCGTCAATCGGAATTGCGGAAAACGTTCTGCTAACTGTGCCGCATCCCACCACTCGGATTCAACGCCTGCGGCATCTAAACTTTGCCGTGTCGCGCGTCCATACGGGTTTCCCTTTGCGCCGATACCGACACTCCCTGTGATAAACAGCAGCGGTTTCCCCGATACCGATTCAAGGTCGCGCCATTCAGCGTAAGCGGTTTTCATCAATTCGGTGTAGAAGGGTTTATCGTAGAAAAACCGGATGATACGGGTTTCACCGTGCGAACTGCCGAACGTGTGTCCACGCTGAAACTGTTCTAAGACAAGCACATCTGCACCAGATTTGGCGAGATGGTATGCGGTCGCGCTCCCCATCCCACCGGCACCGATGATAATTGTATCATATATACGAGATCGCATTTTTTCAGAGCTTTAATAGCCGTCGGTTACAAGAGGATTCTATTAAACGAAAACCCCTTAACTGATAACCGATAACTGACAACCGAAAACTATTAAAATGGATTCGGGACAGTCGTGAAATTCTGGTATCGGTCTTCGCCGCGCAGTAGAATCGGTCTCCAAGGACGTTTCAGCGAATTCTCTTCTGCCTGCCGCACCGATGGATCAATGTAGCGAATCGTCAAGCCACACCTTCGACGCGTGGAATGATTCGGTAGGCTACCGTGAATCATCTGCCCGTGGTGGATGGACATCTCACCAGCTTTTAGGACCAAATCTACGGCAGTTTCTGCCTCCGCTTCCGTGACCGGAACCTCCTGATTGATGCTCAGCAGATTGCCTGCCTGCTCAGATGTCCCGTGTTCCTTGATGCCACGTTGATGGCTTCCGGGGATTACCTGCATGCAGCCGTTACCTATATCGCTGTCGTCTATGGCATACCAAGCGGTGATGGCGTCCGGAGGTTCAAGTCCCCAATACGTTACGTCTTGGTGCCACGCCACGAATTTGTCGCGGGGACCGTATTTGCAGAAGAAATGCGTGGCTAACAGCATCACATCGGGACCGATAAGTGCTTCGATGACATCTACGATTTTTGGATGTGTTGCGATCTCCCAGATAAATTGGTAGTCGAAATGCCAATCAACGAGACCGATTTCACATTTCTCTGCGCCGACTTCCGCTTCCAGCGCATTGTAGGCTTGCCGATGACGCGTTGCTTCAACTTCATCGGAAACGTGAATGCCGGTCAAGAAGCCGTCTTTTCGGTAATTATCAGCAAGTTTTTTAATTTTACCTTGCGGTTCGGTAAAGGGGGTTTGTGCACTCACGGTTACCTCCGTATATTTGCCCTCCGCTTCGCTTACGGGCTACGCTTTTTGTGCGAAGTTTGTAACATCGCCCTCACGAAAGTTCCGGAAGTTTGCACTGGCGGAACCATTGCGAATCTTCCGGTGGCGATTCTTCTGGATTTTTCATGGTCTCAAAGGTTTTCAAAGCGGGTGATACGGTTTCTGTCCATATCTGCTCGACTGCCTCAAAAGTTACAGGCTGGCGTTCGGTAATCTCCTGCTGTTCATAAGCGGTTAGCAATTCCTGCATCTTTTTTCCGAGCCACGCGACTTCATCATCGACCATACGTTCACCGATACGTCGGTCTGACTCAAAAGCATTCGCCCCCATCGCAAAATGCGGTCCCTGTGTGTCTGCGGCAGGCATCCGCGACATATCAACACAGTCTGGTTCCAACGCCCATAGCAGTGAGGTTTCAACTCTACCGGCATGATCTCCACCGTTACCCTGACGATCGAACCCCGGTGTATTTGCCTCAAAATCGGGAAGTCCATAGAGTCGCATCGCGAAGTGCGGTTGAATTAGAGAGAGGAGGGTCTTAAGGTCCTGCCAATTCGGTCCGTAGTGCCCTGTGAGGAAGATAGCGGCGTGGAATCCAAGGGCATCGGCGGCACGGACATGATAGCAGACGTTTTTGAAGTGTTGCCACGCCGGCATCGCGGTGAGCCAACTGCGGACTTCACCAACATTCTGATATGCCCAGTTGGCATACATACCGTGTTCGTGGATATGCCAATAGTCGGGAGGTGCGACGATACCGCCGTGGGTTTGCGCTGCACGACACGCGATTGCATGTGCCTTGAGCGCATCCAGCCCGACAGTGTTCTGCGGACCATGTGGTTCACAGAGTCCATAAGTGAAATAAACAGCGGGACAGTCGTTGAACGCAGCTTCCAATTGATCCGGGAACATCCGTTCCCAGCGGACCTCTTTTGGCATTCCTATTTTCTCCGTGTATAATCTAAGTTGCTACTTACAAAGTTTTGGATACGCAGACACCGTTTTGGTAGCGTAAACTGTCAACTTGCGGACACAGATTAACAGTCTATGCTACAACAACTACCACAATCTCAAGGATTATGCCACAAAGCACACAACTTAGGTGTATAGTTTACTTGTGTGACAGTTGCCAACGCTTTGTCCGCCATAAACCGCTCTTAACTGAAAACTGATAACCGATAACTGATAACTAATATCCCATATTGAGTGTTTGACAGATTTTCTTAGCACCGGTAAGGCGGGGTTGCAATTCAAATGCCATTTTCAAAACGGTTCGCGCTTCTGGGAACCGATCAATTTCAACGTAGAATTCCGCAATTTTTTTGTACATCCAAGCGGTCTCGCGTTTCGAGAGTTGTAGTTCACGGATTTTCGTCAACGGAATTGGATGTGTTTGGTCGTATCCTTCAACACTGAAATGATAGAGATAGATAAATTTGAGACGGTCTTTGACTTCTCGGATGAAGTGCCTGAAACAGGGACGCTTTGTTTCGGCAGACAACAGGGATTCATACATTAGCATTGCCTGCTCAATTTTGTGGGAGCGATCTCGGTCGCCATTAGAAAATCCGAGTCTCTGGTATGCCTCGGCGACGAGAAACTCACAGTCCCGACTCTCTTCATAGCTGAGAAAGTCGTCGATACGCCATTCTTTCCCAATTTCCTGAGAGCGGTGTTGCAGCTGCTCATACATAGAGATGCCTGTCTCATACTTGTGATGGAGCAACGCTTGCAACAGCAATTCCAACTTAGCATAGGTCTGGTTGAGCCTATTCAGCCTGTCAAGATAGACTTCATGGGACTTCTGCTGCCGTTCGATCGTTTGGAGGGTCCGATCATAGTCAGATTTCCGTTTTTTGTCTTGGAGCGTGTTATATGCATTACAGACTTCGCGGAACATCTTTTCTGCAAAAGCAGTCCGCTCCGGATTTTTATCCGGATGATAACGTTTTGCGAGTTTCCGATAGGCACTCTTTATTTCGCGAGCGGTAGCATCCCGTTCGACCTCTAAGACTTGATAGTAATCTGGAATCTGCATCATGGACACGACATCTTTAATAGATACAGTACTATCATTCCATACATTTCAGAATTTGTCAAGGTTTTATCAAAAATGTTCTACAATACATCGCGTAAGAAACGCGCGGTGTGGGATTCCTGGACCGAGGCGACCTCCTCTGGTGTGCCCATCGCAACGACTTCTCCGCCATCTTTACTGCCTTCGGGTCCCAAGTCAACGATCCAATCGGCGGATTTGATGACGTCGATGTTATGTTCGACAGCGATAATCGTGTTGCCAGCATCGACGAGGCGGTTTAGCACTTTGAGGAGTTTTTGGATGTCGTCGAAATGGAGTCCGGTCGTGGGTTCGTCCATGATATAGAGCGTCGAACCCGTTTGGCGACGTGCCAATTCTTTCGCAAGTTTGACGCGCTGTGCTTCACCGCCGGAGAGGGTCGTGGCGGATTGCCCTAATTCTATATAACCGAGTCCGACATCCGTTAACATCTGGAGTGTGCGGCAGATGCGTGGACTCTCGCTGAAGAAGGCGAGCGCCTCATCTACCGTCATATTTAAGACTTCAGCGATATTTTTGCCGTTGTAACGGATTTCAAGGGTCTCCATGCTATAACCGGTGCTATTACATGCCTCACACGGTATCCACACATCAGGGAGGAAATGCATCTCGACGCGATTGAAACGGTGTCCCTCACACACATGGCACTGTCCCTGTGCGAGGTTGAAACTGAACGTGCCCATACTATACCCACGCATCTTTGCGTCGTGTTGCTCAGCAAAGAGTTCACGGATCTTTGTAAACAGGTCGGTATACGTCGCTGGATTGGAACGCGGTGTTTCCCCGATCGCCTTCTGGTCTACATTGATGAGACGTTTGATATGACTCACACCCCGGATGCGTTCATATTCCGGTTGCCCATAGTCGTTATATATGGGTTCTCGGTTGCCATCGCCGAGATAATGGGTATAGCGACGGTCTTTCGGATCACCGGTTTTGATAGAACGCCGACTTTCAAGTGCGGGTTTTAGGGTGCCTTCAACGAACGAACTCTTTCCGCACCCAGAAACACCGGTTACACAGGTGAGCGTTCCGAGTGGAATCTTGACATCAATGTTCTTAAGATTGTTCGTTTTTGCCCCGAATATTGCTAACTGTTTGCCTGTGCCTTTGCGTCGTTCTTTCGGAACAGGAATCCCCACTTCATTGGAAAGATAGGCGTGCGTCAAGGATTTTTCAATTTTACCTTGCGGGTCCCGGGTTATCAGTTGTTGATTCGAGGTCGGACGAGGGGACCTCGCCCCTACAAAGGTATCTGGGGTCCCAATAGCGACAATCTCGCCACCACCTTTGCCCGCTTGGGGACCGAAATCAATTACATGATCGGCGGCTAATATTGTATCGCGGTCGTGTTCAACAACAAGGACGCTGTTGCCGATATCGCGAAGTTCCTTGAGTGCAGCGATGAGGCGTTCCTGGTCGCGCGGGTGTAAACCAATGCTCGGTTCGTCCAGAATATAGGTTACCCCGGTGAGGCCGCTACCGAGTTGGCTCGCGAGTTGGATTCTACGCATTTCGCCACCTGAAAGTGTCGGTGCCCCACGTTCTAAGGCGAGATAGCCGAGACCAATATCTTCCAAGAACTGAAGTCGCGTCCGAATTTGGTGTAGGACTTCGGCTTCAAATTCCGGTGACGTATGCATGTGAAGTGACGGATGTGTCGCTCTTGAGGTCGATACACCCTTCGTGCCCGGGAGATCCCCCTTACCGCCTCGCGCCTCATCGGCGATTTGGACGTCAATCTGCTTCAGACGTGCGTTGAAGAATTCAATAACCTCGGTAATTGACAATGCCATCAAGTCAGAGACGGTCACATCTTCAAATCTGACACAACTTGGAAAGGGCTTGAGTCGTGTCCCGTGGCACTGGTTGCACGTCTTATAAGGTGGGTGCATGTTCCTTCCACGTCCATCACAGAAATCGCACGCTCCGATTTTGTTGTTAAAGGAGAAGTGTCGGGGTGTCAATTGTCCAAAGTTGTTCCCGCAAGAACGGCACATCGCATGTTCGCTCAGGAAATGCCGTCCTGTTGTTTGTCCGCCTTCTCTTTTCTCAATAAGCACGAACCCGCCACTTTGAAGGAGTGCCAACTCTATCGCTTCTGTAAAACGGCTTTTCTCTTCGTCTACAAGTTCGATGCGGTCAATAACGATAAAGATCTCATGGTGAATACCTCTACTGAGTTTTGGCACTTCATCAAGTCGGTGAATTTCGCCATCAATTTGGACACGGACAAATCCTGCCCTTTGCAATCGACGAAACACATCGGCGTAATCCTCGTTTCCTCTCAAACCGAATGCCGATTCACTCGCATTAACATCAACGATTTTACCGCGTGAAACGCCTTCTTGACCTTCAGGAAGCAGCAAAAAATTCGTGAGCGGTGCGAGGACATCTACCCACTGTTCGCGGAGGATTCCAAAAACCTGCTCCGTTATTTCTTCCGCCGTCTGTGGCTGGACCGCCACTTGGCAATCGGGACAGTAGGGTGTGCCCCATCGGGCGTAAAGCGTGCGGAGTCCATCGTGTATCTCTGTAATCGTTGCGACAGTGGATCTTGGGTTCTGCCCAGCGTTGGCGTGTGAAATCGCAATCGCGGGTGAGAGTCCCTCAATCTTTGAGACTTTGGGCTTTTCCATCTGTCCTATAAACTGACGGGCATAAGTGCTGAGCGTTTCGATATAGCGGCGCTGTCCTTCGGCATAAACCGTATCAAGTGCGAGCGAAGTCTTACCAGAACCGCTCACACCGGTCAATGCGGTCATTTTTCGGTGTGGAATGTCGATGTCAATATTTTTGAGATTATTTTCTGTAGCCCCACGCACAGCAATGTTTTCAATTTTTCCTTGCGGTTCGTTCAAGTGAATTGGGGGTTGCACGTTCCGTTCCGTATATCCGACTTCTGTACAGACGAGGTTACCTCGCCCTTGGGCGTTTCGGGCTACGATTTCGTTAGAATCTGCAATTACACCCTGCGGTTCATTCGGGTTGGAAGAAGAACTGATATCGAAATCGCCCTGAAGTGCCCGACCGGTATAAGATTCAGGCATCTCTGCGATCTGTTCAGGGGTTCCTACAGCAACGATAGTGCCGCCCCCAACGCCGCCTTCGGGTCCCAAATCAATGAGGTAATCTGCGGAATTGACGACTTCCAGATTATGCTCAACAACGACAACCGTATTGCCGTCATCTACGAGCCGATGCAGTATCGTCAACAGTTTATTTACATCGTCAAAGTGTAAACCGGTTGTGGGTTCATCAAGGATGTAGAGCGTTTTACCTGTGCCGCGTTTAGAGAGTTCCCGCGAGAGTTTGATGCGTTGTGCTTCACCCCCTGAAAGCGTGGGCGCGGGTTGTCCGAGTTTAATGTAATCCAAACCGACATCGTGGAGCAGTTTCAATCCCCTCGCGACCCTCGGAATATCGGCAAAATGCGCAAGCGCCGTGTCAATATCCATTTCAAGGACTTCAGAGATGTTTTTCCCTTTGTATTTAATGGCGAGGGTTTCACTGTTGAAGCGTTTTCCTTCACACACCTCACACTCCACCCACACATCGGAGAGGAGTCCCATATCGACCTTCTTCGCGCCGTTACCGCTACACGCTTCACATCTGCCGCCAGCGACGTTGAAACTAAACCGTCCCGGTTTATAGCCGCGCAATTTCGCATCGGGCAACCCCGCATAGAGTGCGCGTATCGCATCGAAAACCTTCGTATAGGTCGCAGCGTTGGAACGGGGTGTTCGCCCGATAGGCGCCATGTCAATGTTGATAATTTTGTCAATGACCTCAGAGACAGGAACATTTTTTCCTTCAATGATGCCTCGAATATCGTCGTAATCCCCCGGCACAGTCTTTGCTTTCATGAGGTCGCGGGCGAGTGCGCTGTAGAGAATATCGTGAATTAAGGAGCTCTTCCCAGACCCACTCACGCCTGTTACACAACAGAGCGTCCCAACCGGTATTTTGGGGCTGATCCCTTGAAGATTGTTCTGGCGTGCGTTGCAGATTTGCACCCACTTATCTCCTATCGGACGACGGGATTCCGGCTGCACGATGACCTTATCGCCTCGGAGATATTGCGCCGTGAGTGTATTGCTTTCCTGCATGAACTGTGCCGGTGTGCCAATATCCGTTATCTTCCCACCCTTAATACCCGCACCGGGACCGAAATCGACAATCAGATCAGCCACCAACATGGTCGCCTCATCGTGTTCAACGACGATAACGGTGTTGCCCTGATCTCGCAAGTTTAAGAGTGTCATCAGCAAACCGGCATGATCGCGTGGATGTAAACCGATGCTCGGTTCATCAAGGACGTAGGTGACATCACGTAATCCAGCACCTACTTGGCTGGCGAGACGAATCCGTTGTGCTTCGCCACCGGAGAGTGTCGGTGCGGGACGAGCGAGGGTTAGGTATCCCAATCCGACATCCATAAGGAATCCGATCCGTCCTCGAATTTCTTTTAAGAGTTCGGATGCGATGAACGTCTCACGCTCTGGAAGTACCAACGCATCGAAGAATTTGGATGCGTCTTGAATGGACATTTCAAGAACGTCCGTAATGGAGGTATCGCCTATCGTTACGGCTTTTACCCACGGGTTCAGCCGGGTTCCATCACAGGTCCTGCAGGACATTTTGACGAAATAATCGGGGTAGGTATCCTCATCGGTTTCATTATCTTCAAAGTGGTATTTCTGTTCTTCCGTTGGAATAATCCCGTGAAAATGGACACGATATTGCCGTCGTTGCTTTCGCCCTCTGTGTCTCCCCGTATTGGGGGGCGTAATCGTAAGAATATCGTCACCGGTGCCGTAGAGGACGGCATGCTGTTGTTCCGGTGTGAGGTCTTTCCAAGGGGTCTCAATATCAAATCCGAGGTGTTTTGCGAGTGCTTCAGCGATCACCTTTTCCTTAGCGGTGTTTCGTGTATTAAGGGGTCCCCATAGGCTTATGGCACCTTGCATGATAGAGAGGGTATCATCCGAGACAATCAACCTTGGCAAGATACCCATCTCCACACCTAACCCGCGACATTTCTCGCACATTCCATCGGGATTATTGAAAGAGAAGTGTCGAGGTTCGGGTTTCACAAAGCTGATCCGGCAATGCGCGCATGTATAGTCTTCACTAAACAGTAGGTCATCTTCTTCTGACGCAAACGTAGCCCCCCGGATTTCAGTGGGAACGACGTGAACAAGGAGACTTCCGTCACCACGCATGAGTGCAGTCTCCACGGCTCGAGCGACGCGCGGTTCACACCCGTCTTTGATAACAATCCGGTCGATGACGACATCGATGTCGTGACGTTGATTGGGATTGAGGGTTAGCCCGGGTCGGAGTTCGTATATTTCACCGTCGATTCGCAATCTCGCGAAACCGGCTTTGCGTAAATCCTCAAGTTCTCTTTCGTGGGCACCGCGGGAACCTCTGAGGATCGGGGCTAAGATGATGAGTCTGGTGCGCTCTGGATACTCAAGCAAAGCCTGAACGATATCTGCGGGAGTTTGTGAACCGACTTCACGTCCGCAGTCGGGACAGTGGAATTGTCCGACACGCGCATAGAGCACACGGAGGTAGTCATAGATTTCGGTTACGGTTGCCACCGTGGAGCGCGGGTTATGTCCTGTTGACCCCTGATCAATGGCGATAGATGGGGATAATCCAACAATCTCGTCCACATCCGGCTTGCCGAGCTGCCCTAAAAACTGCCGGGCATACGCCGATAAAGACTCGATGTATCGGCGTTGTCCTTCGGCGTATACGGTGTCAATTGCCATCGAAGACTTACCTGAACCGCTCACGCCTGTGAAGACGATGAGTTTGTCTTTTGGGAGTTGGATATCAATATTTCTGAGATTGTGCTCGCGCGCACCCTGCACAAAAATCGACTCTTCTGTCATCTTTTTAACTATTTGGCTCCTGGTCTGCCTTCCACTTCGTTTCAGGCAGGTTTTTGGTTAATTCCTGACTGGGTTGGAGGCGATTAAGGCTTTTAATCAGAAAAACGCAGTTAAATATTTGCGAAATCGCCCAACTCTTTGAGCTTGCGCGGGTCTTTGCGCCAATTGGCTTTAACTGTTACGTAGATTTCTAAAAAGACGCGGGTGTCTAAGAATTTCTCAATGTCGATGCGTGCGAGTTCACCGACCCGTTTAATCAACTTGCCACCCTTACCGATGATAATTTGCTTTTGGGTCTGCCGTTCTGCGTAAACGATGGCTCGGATATAGATGATTTCATCCGACTTTTTCGTTTGGCGTCTTTCAAACTCCTCAACAATGACAGCGGAGGCGTAAGGGATTTCCCGTTGCGTCATGAGCATAATCTTTTCACGAACGGTCTCGGCGATGAAAAAGCGTTCAGGAAGGTCACTGAGTTGGTCCTCTGGAAAATAGCGGGGTCCGAGTGGTAGATACGTCTCAATCTGCTCAAGAAGGCGCGGCACCCCATCGGAAGTTAATGCGGAGATCGGGATGATATGTGCGAACGCATACTTCTGATTGTAGTCTTCAAACATCGGGAGTAAGGTTGGCTTTGCGACGAGATCTACTTTATTGAGAACCAAAATAACTGTTGCGTTGACACGCTTGAGACGTCTTAGAATCCTGTCTTCGATATCAGGGTCTGGGCGGGCGACATCAATCACAAAAAGGACGACATCGGCGTCTCCTAAAGCCCCATATGCGGTTTTGACCATTTCACTTTGTAAGCGGTACTTGGGGTTCATCAGCCCGGGTGTATCAACAAAGATAATTTGATGGGCATCGGTGGTGACAATCCCACGAATTTGATTCCGAGTCGTTTGTGGTTTCGGGGTGACGATAGCGAGTTTTTGCCCTAAAATGGTATTGAGCAGGGTGGATTTACCGACGTTAGGTGCGCCGATAATGCTAACGTACCCGGATTTGAAGTTTTGATTTTCGTCCATAATTTTTGAAGATAGATGGATGTTGCGATATGTCTGGGTCGTGGAATGTGCTGATGTAGAATCTTAACACGCCTAAGCGAAAATCCGATTTCTCACACCAATAAACTTAACATATATTATACCAAATCGGGTAACTAAAATCAAGGAAAAGTTTTGAGTATTTAGTTAGGTGTTCTGCTCTTCGATTTGATGCAATGCCTCGCTGACGTAGCGGCGGACCCATTCACTCTCAGTGGCATCTGCCAATGCGTTAAGCGCAGAAATGGCTTGTGGATTACCGATTCTGCCTAAAGCGACGACAGCGGCGGAACAGACGGCTCTGTCGGTGTCCCAGATGCTGCCCATGAGTGCCTCTATGATCTGAACAGGCGGGTTTGAAACTCTCTCTTCATCGAGACCCAATTCGCCGAGGGCGACGACAGCGGCGCATCGCATATCAGCTTCCTCGTCTTGCAGAAATGGGATAAGCACGTCAATCGCGCGTGGGTCTCGGATATGTCCAAGGGAAGAAATAGCGAAACGGCGAACGGTTGAATTGTTATCACTTAAGGCGTTGATGAGCGGCGCGACGGCGTGAACATCACCGACACCGCCTAATCCTTCAGCGGCATAAGCACGCATTTCGGAAGATTCCGATTGCAGTTTTCGGAGCAACACGCGGGTCGGAAAATATCGCCAATTCCTGACAGGACCATTTCGATGTGAGAACCACGTGATGAACTTGCGGAGCTTTTGCTGCAGGGACAAATTTGAAGCAGCGTTTACAGTTTCGCGCGCCATGGTGCCACCTCGCTCACTTTAGCGACTTAAAATTCGCCAAAGAATACGAATTGAAGGCTGAATGAAATAATTATACCATAGAGTGTACCTAAGGAGCAATTTTTAAAACCACGCTTGCGTCAGATCTGTTGTCAAAAACCGCGATAGTGGCACGTCAGATAGATTCAGACAAAATTAGAGATTGATACCCAACTCACTTGCGATAGTATACACATCCTTGTCACCGCGACCTGAAAGGCAGACAGCGATGATCTTGTCTTTACCGAGTTTAGGGGCAAGCTCACGCAGATAGGCCATCGCATGTGCGGATTCCAATGCGGGGATGATGCCTTCTGTCTCCGATAACAATCGGAATCCTTCTACCGCCTCTGCATCGGTAACAGGGACGTATTCCGCTCTACCGGTCTCACGATAATAACTGTGTTCCGGCCCGACACCCGGGTAATCTAACCCTGCGGAGATGGAATGTGCGGGGGTTATCTGACCGTCATCTTCTTGCAATAGATAGCACTTCGCACCGTGAAAGACGCCGACACTGCCAGCCGTGAGAGGCGCGGCGTGCCGTCCACTTCGGATGCTTTCGCCTGCGGCTTCCACACCGATCAGCCGAACGGATTCATCAGCGTAGAAGGGATAGAACATGCCGAGTGAATTGCTCCCACCCCCGACACAGGCGACGACACAATGGGGGAGTGTGCCTTCTTGCTCTAAAATCTGTGATCTCGCTTCGTCGCCGATGACGGATTGGAAGTCTCGGACGATCATCGGGTAAGGGTGCGCGCCGACAACTGATCCGAGAAGTAGATACGTGTTTCGGACGTTTGTGACCCAATCGCGGAAGCAGGCGTTGATCGCATCCTTGAGAGTGCGGGACCCGGAGTTAACGGGTACGACCTTTGCCCCCATGAGTTGCATACGGAAAACATTGAGTGCTTGCCGCTCTATGTCTTCCTCACCCATATAGACTTCGCATTCCATACCGAACTTTGCGGCGACAGTGGCTGTTGCAACCCCGTGTTGTCCGGCGCCGGTTTCAGCGATGATGCGTTTTTTGCCCATCCAGCGTGCGAGGAGGATTTGACCGATCGCGCTGTTAATTTTGTGTGCCCCTGTATGGTTGAGGTCTTCACGTTTGAGGTATATTTTCGCGCCACCCAGTGTTTCTGTTAAATGCTCGGCGTAATAGAGTGGGTTTGGCCGTCCGACGTATTCACGGAGGTAGTACTGAAATTCTTGTTGGAAGTCAGGGTTGTTCTTGAGTTCCATGTATGCTTCTTCGAGTTCTAAAAGGGCAGGCATGAGCGTTTCGGGGACGTATCTACCCCCGAATTGTCCGAAATGCCCTGTTGCGTCAGGGAGTTTTTTAATTATACCTTGCGGTTCGTTTGGATGTGTCTGGGATTTCATACTTTTAATTTTTCCTTGCGGTTCGGTGAGTATAGTTAGGACTTTTTCGTTCCTTTCCATATATCCACCTGCCTGTTTTTGCTTGGGGTCTTTGCTTGGGCATTTCTGCGTATTTCTGCGTATTTCTGCGGACTGTTGCAGGCTACATTTTAGGTTTAACAACTCATCAGAAATTTGCGCGGAGGTTCGATTGCTCCAGAACCGATGGGTTGACGACGGATTCTGGTAGTTTGCCGGTTAGTACTTCCACGACACAGGTGGCGGCAGCAATCTCTAAGTCAAAAATCGATTCTTCTGATATAAAAGCAGCGTGCGGTGTAACGACGACGTTGTCAAGCGTAAGCAGTTCTTCGGTCTGTTCAGGTGGTTCCGTTGCCAATACGTCTACGCCTGCTCCAGCGATTTCAGCGGTGCGGATCGCAGTCGTGAGTGCATCGGTGTCTACAATACCGCCACGCGCAGTGTTAATCAGATACGCCGTCGGTTTCATCGCCCGAAATTCCGCCTCGCCAAACATGCCTTGCGTTTCCAGGGTCAGTGGTGCGTGGATAGTGATGAAATCAGAGGTTGCGAGGAGTTCTGAAAACGAAACTTTTTGCGCGCCGTGCTGCTGAATCAATTCGGGATCGGTCCGTGGGGAGCATACGTTGATTGTAAATCCGAACGCTTTCGCCTTCGGCACAATTGATCGCGCAATCCGTCCGAACCCGATGACACCGAGCGTTTTCCCTCGAATTCTGCGCATCGAGGGTCCGATGTTCTGCTCCCATGTGCCGCCCTTGACCGCCCGATCAAAACGTGAAATTTTTCTGGCACACGCCAGCAGCAACCCCATGGCGTGGTCGGATACCTCGTCGATACAATACGCAGGGACATTGGTCACAATGATACCGTGTTCCGTAGCGGCTTCCACATCAATGTTGTCGAGTCCGATCCCGCAACGCCCGATAATCTGACAATTTTCAGCGGCGGCAATAACAGGCGCGCGAACAGGTTTCCAGCAGGTGAGGATGCCGTCCATGGTTGGCGCGAGGGGTAGGAGTTCCGCCTCATCGCCAGTCTCCGCGGCGATGAGTTCCGCCCCGATCTCGGCAAGGACTTGTCGTTCAGGTTCTATGGAGGGCCAAGCGTAATCGGTGATGAGGATTTTCCAACTGTTTTGCATATTTTCCTCTGTGCTATACGGTTAGAAACGCGTCTACAAGAAGACCTTGCCAGGATTCATTAAGTTTAGGGGATCCAAAGCGTGTTTGATAGCACGCATTAAATCGATTGCTGATCCGTGTTCCTTTTGTAGTGCCTGTCTTTTGCCGATACCGACACCGTGTTCGCCGGTGCAAGTGCCTCCCATTTCTAAAGCAACATCTACAATCTGATGGCTGAGGCGTTGTGCCTCTGTCAATTCATTGGCATTATCCGCTTCAAGCGGGAAGACGACATGAAAATTCCCATCTCCAACGTGTCCGAGGAGCGACGGGTCAAGGCTCGATTCAGCGAGGAGTGCTTTCGTTTTGGCGATGCATTCGGCGAGTTCAGATATCGGGACACAGACATCAGTGACGTAGCCGACGGAACCGGGACGGCGGTTCAAAGCGGCATAGTAGCTATCGTATCGGGCTTGCCAGAGGCGCTTACGTTCGTTTTCGTCTGTTGCCCATCGGAAATCCCCACTCCCATGCGCTGCTGCGATGGTCCCAGCGATCCCTGAGCTCTCTGCGACGGTGTGCTTGGAACCGTGAAATTCAAAGAAGAGCGTGGGTGCGACTTGGTATGCTAACCCGGCGTATGTGTTGACGGCATCCATCTGGCGTTCATCTAAAAGCTCAATACGGGCAATACTCACCCCTGCCCCCATGAGCGCAATAACGGTGTCCACTGCTGCAGTTACGGTTGGGAAAGCGCAAACAGCGGATGCAACGGCTTCCGGTAACCGTGTCAACTTGAGCGTGATTTCCGTGATGATCCCGAGTGTACCTTCAGAACCGATGAAAAGACGCGTGAGATCGTAGCCTGCAGCAGACTTCCGCGCTCTGCTCCCCGTCCGGACGATCGATCCATCGGCAGTGACAACGGTCAAACCAAGAACGTTATCGAGCATCGTGCCGTATCGGACAGCACTGGTACCGGAGGCGCGCGTGGCTGCCATCCCGCCCAATGAGGCATCCGCACCCGGATCGACGGAAAAGTGGAGTTGTGTGCCGATCTCTGCGAGATGTGTGTTCAATTGCAGGCGCGTTACACCCGCTTGGACGGTGGTATCTCTGTCGTCTTGGCTGACGCGGAGGATGCGGTTCATATCGTTCAGCGCGATGCAGAGCGCGCCGTCGGTTGTAACGACAGCACCTTCAACACCGGTCCCCGTTCCGTAGGGGACTATCGGCATCTTATATTTTGCACAGATTTTGACAATTTCGGCAACTTCGGCGTTGGTTTTCGGGAAAGCGACGGCATCCGGGAGCGCGCCTCGGTGATAGGAGGCATCGCGAGCGTGTGCGTCTCGGATGGCACTATCTGTGCTGAAGCGTGTTCCGAGAAGATTCTGGAGTTCCTTATGGGAACGCTTTAAGTCGTGTTGGTTCATGCTAAGGGTATTTTAGCATAATTTGGGCGTGATGGCAAGGGAAAAAGCGGCAGTTACTTCTTGAAAATTTGCTCTGAACGTTCCAGTGCAGCGTCAGTTTCTTTCTTGACCTTCTCAAAATCAGCGTTGAAACGTTCTATCGCCGCATCCGTCTCTTTTTTCGTTTTCTCAAAATCAGCATTGAAACGTCTTATCGCCGCATCCGTCTCCTGCTTGACTTTTTCAAAGTCAGCCTTGGCGCGTTCTATCGCCGCATCTGTCTCTGCCTTAACCTTTTCCAAGTCAGAATCGGAACGTTTTACTACTGCATTCGTCTCCTCCTGGACCCTCTCAAGATTAGCACTGAAACGTTTTATGGCGGCATCTATCTCCTTCCACATCTTCTCGAAGTCACTGTTGAAACGTTCTACGGTGGTATCTGTCTCTGCCTTCACATCTTTGAAGTCAGTGTTGAAACGTTTTATGGCGGTATCTGTTTCCTGCTTGACTTTCTTAAAATCAGCATCGAACCGTTCTATAGCAGCATCTGTCTCCTGCTTGACCTTTTCAAAGTCAGCCTTGGCGCGTTCGACCGCTTCGACCTCCTGCGTTTTCGAGACCGCCGCAGCATCCGTGGATTCCTCTTTGGGACTCTCACATCCGAGTGTTGCGAGAAGTAAAACAGACAAAGAAAAACAAAGAACTCGTTTAAACATTAGAAATCTCCTTTTTCAAAAAAACAAAATCTGTTGCCCTCAACGTCATAAACTTTATCCTACTACCTCTTTGATACACAGATAGACGTAATGGATAGTTTTCAGTGGCTTTTTGGTGTGTTTAATGCGGGCGCGGATTAACTCGTTCGCGTCGGGTAGTGGAATTCGCTAACTTCTAAAGAGGTCCAGGTATTTCTCCAAGATAAAGAGACGGTTTCGGGAATGTTCTGTAGTCTCCTTCAGTATACCAAGTTCTGTCAAGGATTTTCGGTGCGGTTAAGAAACCGCACCTACCGGGGAACGGTATCCGTTCTGGGCCCGATCAAAGGGAAAGATTATGGTGTCGGAGTTATGGTGTTGTGAACTTCGTTGACAATCGCATCGGGTTCAATGCCTTCGCCTTGTCCCTCGAAGTTGAGCAGGATTCGGTGACGGAGGGCGGGGAGCAACACAGCATCAATATCCGAAAAGGCGACGTTGTAGCGTTCATCAAGGATGGCTCTGATTTTGGCGGTGAGGGCTATCGCCTGGACACTCCGAATCCCGGCACCCAGATGGACATAGCGTTTGACGATCTCCGGGGCACCCTCGGAATCTGGATGTGTGCCGCGGACGAGTCGGATAATGTGCCGTTCGACATGCTCCGCGATGATGACCTGCGGCACGAGTTGACGCATCTCGTTGAGTGTCTCAGCATTCGTCACCGTGTCGATAGTGATCTCGGCACCGGAGGTCGTGCGACGCAGGATTTCGACGATCTCATCTTCACCGGGAAAATCGATCAGGAGTTTGAACAAGAATCGGTCGAGTTGTGCCTCTGGGAGCGGGTAGGTGCCCTCCATTTCCAACGGGTTCTGCGTGGCGAGGACGCAAAACGGCTCGTCCAACTTGTGGCTGGTGCGTCCGACGGTGACAGTGCGCTCTTGCATCGCTTCGAGGAGGGCAGATTGCGTGCGCGGTGTGGCGCGGTTAATCTCGTCGGCGAGGATGAGTTGCGAAAAAATGGGTCCCTGCTGGAATTCAAACTGCCTGCTCCCTTTTTCATCTTCAACAAGGAGCGTTGTACCTGTGATGTCGGAGGGCATCATATCGGGTGTGAATTGGATACGCTTGAAGGAGAGGTCGAGTGCCTCACTGAGAGTATAGATGAGTTGTGTTTTGCCTAAACCGGGGATGCCTTCAAGGAGAGCGTGTCCGTTGGCGAGCAAGCAGAAAAGGACACCTTCAATAATCGCGTCTTGACCGACGATACGCTTTTGGACTTCGGCTTTGACTTTATAGAAAGTTGCGCGGAATTGCTGGATTTGGGTTTCTAAACTCATGTTTGGGTGAATAGTTATCAGTCGTCAGTTATCAGTCGTCAGTTACAAGAGATTTTCCTTAAACGCGGGGAAACACCCAAGCAAAAACACCCTCTTAACTGATAACCGATAACTGAAAGCGAACGAAGTGAGCGAACCGATTACCAGTTATCCCTGGTAACGTAGAGCGATCGGTTTTCCATGGGGAGCGTAATGTGTTTGCCCCCAAGGCGATGCGATTCGATCATGCCCATAAGCGTCTCTATACTCCGACGCGCGAGGTGGACGGGTCCTTTCGTTTCTCGGTCTTCGTCGAGTGCTTCGGCGATGTCTGTGATGCCCATGACGGTGCCCGTCGCGCGGGATGTCTCTGGGAAGGGCACTTCTTCAAAGAAGCTCCCGTCTTTTTTCCGGAACTGGATTTCTCTACTATTGTTTTGTATACGGATCTTACCGGCGGTGCCACAGACCTCATATTCGGGTCCGGTGCCGGCGGTGTTATAGCCGTGGACCCCGTTGGAATATCGGATGTAACCACAGGCAATACCCGGGTCAGCGTTGAGACGATTGCCATCCCAATCTGAATCGTTGCATATAATCGCGCCTGTTACGAAATCCACCTCCGGGTCACCCGCGAGGAAAAGGAGCATGTCTGCGGCGTGGGTTAAACCCCAGAGCGCGGAACCCGCTCCGTATTGGGCGATAGAGCATAAGACATCCCCGATTTCGCCGGCATCCACGAGTTCACGCACTTTCCGATAGATCGGCATGTAACGACGCTGTGTGCCGTAGTTGAATTTGACGCCGTGCTTTTGAACGATGTCTACCATGATGTCCGCCTCTTCCATGGAACAGCAGAGCGGTTTTTCACAATAGATACCCTTGACCCCATTTTCAGCGGCAAAGACGGTCATATCGGCGTGTGGACCGGGACGCGTGGCGATACAGACGATGTCGGGTTTCTCCTTTTCGATCATCTCTTGGTAGTCTGTATAGGCGCGCTCGGCTCCGTAGCGTTGCCTGATAGCTTCGGCTTTCTCGGCAAAGACATCTGAGACTGCGACGAGGTCTGTTCGTTCACAGGCGACAGCGGCGGCAGCATGCGAGAAGGGTTGCCAAATAAAACTATCGTCTCTGCCTTCGACTTCGTCGTCAATGGTCGCGCCCATCCGTCCGCATCCGATGAGACAGGCTTTGTATGTGCGTGGCATGGTTTTCTCCTTTGAGAGGGGTTAAGTTAGATAGATTCCAATACTGATATAGTTTTGAATTACGGGACATACGCTTTTTGGACTTCAAACTTCACGCTTAACATCAGCCCAACTTTTGAGTCTGCCGGCTTTCACATCGGCTTCAGCTTCTTTTAGGTCTTTGGCAATTTCAGGATCGCTTGCCAGTTCGTATGTTGCTTCCCACGCCTCCTTAGTTATAGAGATAGGTCATATAATCTATAGCAGCTTTGAGTTTTTTCTTTGGGAGTCGCTCGATTAACATCATAGCTTGCTTCTGCAGTTCCGAATTCTTCATTACAGAACCCCTTAAAGGGTAATCTTCTTAGCTTTTTGTTAGTATGGTATCAGAAGTCTGAAGCGTTGTCAAGTTCGGGGTGCGGTTGGGGGATTTAGTCTGGGAATAGACTGGATTTAGTCTACGGATAGACTAAATCCGTAGCGCAAGTCGCGTGTGGACTTGCGGGACAATGTATTACATTCCGCACCTACTGGGCTGGAGGATCAAAAACGCGTAAAAAAACGGAAAACTAAATAACTATAGCGTTTAGAAAACCATACCCACCGTGATTGGAAAAAGCCGAAAAAATTACTCACCCGTGTAGAGTTTCCCGAAGTAGGGACGGTAACCTGCGGGTCCAGGGTAACCATCCCAGTAGTTGGCATCGGTTGGAAAAGTGTCCTCACCCCCACTCCGCAACCATGCCATGAGTGCGGGATCGGTGCCGCGGCGTTCGATTTCATCAATAGCGGCGGCGTGTAGTTTAGCGACGACATCGGGATGTTCGCTGGCAACATCGTCCAATCCACCGAGTCGGACGAGTTTGGAGTTTTCAGGTTTCGTGCCAACCTCTAAACTCCATTCACGGTCGAAGATAGTAAAGAGGTTGAGATTCGGGTTCTCTGTGGCGTTCTCCCACCGCTCAATACTTCCACCTGAGAGTGCAAGTTGCCTTTCACCGGCTTCTCCGTTACGCGCTGGGGTTACAATGTCGTGCCCCTCAATGCCGTCAGGACGTGCTTCACCTAAAATATTGAGAATTGTTGGGAAGAAGTCTTGCGGTTGGACGATGACGTTGCTTCTCCCGGTATCTCCCTCGGGCAACCGAATAAAGAGCGGGACATGCGTCTCCTGCTGACGAACAGGTTGTCCTTTACCGAATCTACCACGTTCACCGACGTTAGTCCCGTGGTCAGCGGTAAAGATGACAGCGGTATTCTTGTCAAGTCCCGTGGACTCAAGGGCATCCAGGAATTGTCCGAAGCAGTGGTCCATCCATGTCGTTTTCGCGGCGTATTGCGCTTTGATGTGCTGTATCGCTTCATCTGAGAGCTTCGCATTACCCCGTGCCCCGAGGCTGCGCGGATCAACGCGTCCGTCGTAACCTGGACGGGTATCGTATTTTTTCATGAACTCAAGCGGCGCGTCCCAAGGTTCGTGTGGATCGAAGCAGTCTACCCAGAGGAAGAAATTGTCTCGCTGGGCATTGTCTTTGAGGAATTGTGCAGCGGTGTTGAAGAGTCTTGCGCAGTTCCAATCTTCAGGTTTTTTGCGGTTTCTGTTTGCGCGTGCGTAGCTGCGGAGCATTCCCGATTCAGCGGCTTTGTCGTCAATACAATCAAAGAGGGGTTGACGCGTCCAGTTATCGGGCCATACGACGGTATCCGTGATCCAGTCTCTGTCCACTTCGGCACCTCGAACGAACGTCCATGCGTGGAAGGGCCAATCGAAGTTATGTCCGCCGTTGACGAGGTGTGGTGTGTCGTGAATGAGTTGCGTGGCGTAGCCGTTTTCTGCGAGCGTCCACGGTAGGGTTTGGCGTTCGTGTCGGAGCGGTTTCCACGGATGGATGGGTGCCCCGTATTGTCCAGTGATGACATCAGTGCGGTAGGGAATCGTTGGGAAACTGGCACAGAAGGCGTAGTCATAAGCCAAGGCTTCCGAGGCGAACCGATCTATGTTGGGGGTTTCTATCCAGTCGTTTCCGTTTGCGCCGATGTAGTCGTAGCGGAGTGTATCAATAACAATATAAGCGAGATTCATTTTTTAATTATACCTTGCGGTTCGGTCAGGTTGGTCTGATAAATCAAGCACCTCTCCGTAGAGCCGCCTGCGCCGATGTTGCAGGCTACCCGTCTCGTTAGAACTGCACAATTTTTAATTATACCTTGCGGATAAGTAACGGAACTTGTAACTTGACGGTTCCCGTGTTCGAGCCACCTGCGTGTTTTTACTTGCGTATTTCTGCGGATTGTTGCAGGCTACCCCATCTCGTTAGAACTGCACAACCTAACAGATTATGCTACAATATAGTTTCCGTGTCTCTGATTCCGACGGCTAACGATATTACCATTTTGGGATTGCGCCGAGTAAGAGTTGTTGTTGCGGTGTGCCTTCTTCTCGGAGTTTTGTGACGCGAGGACCATCAAAGGGTTCACGCGACTTCATCCACGCGTTCTGGTAGCACATGAGGCAGACGCGTCGACATTTTGAAGAATTGTTAGCCGCGCCCCGATGCCAGGTCCATCCGTCGAACATAACGGCTTGTCCGGGGGACACGAGCACACGCTTTTCATCCGGCAATTCGACAGGTGTGGGTGGCGGACGGAAGGGTGCCCTGTGGCTGCCAGGTTGGATAACGGTAGGACCGTTTTCATCGGTGACCTCGTCGAGATAATAGCCGCAGTTAATCTGTGCGGGGAGACTCCCATAAGGCGTTCCGTTGGGTGCGACGGGCCAGGGACCATCGCGATGCCAATGCTGATCCGGTGTTCCGGGTTCCGTAATGCGTGCCGTTGCACTGTGGAGTTGGACACACGTCCCCAATATGGCTTCCATCCGCTTTAGGACGGGTGGATTGTCTAACAGAAACGCGAACCGATCGTCTTCCTCAAGAAGTTCACCAATGAATTGGCTCTTGTTGTTGCGTTCGTAACTCTCATCGAGTGCCTCACGCAACGCTTCAATCTGTTCTGGTGTTGCTGCGTTGTCAACGACGAGATACCCCCAATTGAGGAAGAAGTTGACCTCTTGTTGCAGTTGGTGATCCAGTTCGACGTTGAGTGTTGGTGGCACTACGCTTGGAGTTGCCATCGGTTATGCCTCCTTAATTGCGTCACGGTCAGCGGTTGTCCACTCTTCCCAGCGTTCTTCGTCGGCATGGAGGAAGCCGGAGTTGCATCGGGGTTGGAGTTGCTCGTCCACACCGAGGAGTCGCATGTGTCGATGATTATTGGCAGCTTTTGCGGTCTCCAACAACTTTTGGGTATGTGGACCCGTGTGATGATCGGTGTGTTTCAGCCATGTTAGGTTATAATAAATGCTGAAGAAGTAGCGTAAGTTTCCAGAGGTATTCGGTGTCCCGGAGTGGATGAGTCCGTTATGTGTGATAACGACATCGCCGGCTTTCATGTGGACGAGTGTTTCGTCGGGGTGTGGGACACTGCGTTGTGAATCTTCCATAGTAATGGGTTTTCGATGTGAGCCGACAATGACACGGAGAGGTCCGTATTCATCGGTTAAATCCTGCAAATAGGATATAGCGTTGATGGCGTTCGGGCGGTGATAGGCATCGGTAAAAGGAACGTGTGCCCAGCGGTCGCGGTGCCAGCCAGAGACCCTGCCCTCCGCTTTCTCTTTTTCCATTGACGCAAACGCAGCAAGTGTGAGGTTGTCTAATTGCACAAAGGGACCCATCACCTTTTCTATGAATTCAAGGATTGTCGGATGCGAGACAGCGGGCCACATCAGTTCGGGTGCCAATTCAAGGGTGTTTCCGAACCATGTTTGTCCGTCGTTGGCTGCGGAGAGTTCTCGGTGTTTCTCCCGCCACCTTTGCATCTGAGGTTCGTCAAAAACCTTCTCAAAGATTGTGAACCCCTCGGTTTTATAGGCTTCAAAGTGTTCGTCTAATGTCGGCATATTTTAATTATTCCTTGCGGTTCGGTCAGGCGGGTTATATATCTAACGCGCTTCTCCGTAGACCCGCCTGCGCCGTTGTTGCAGGCTACCGTTTTTAACTTACCTTACGGAAGAATGACATACCTTCACACTGTCAAGTGCGTTCCTCAAACCTGAAGAAACGCCCCAGCAATACGCAGAAAAACTCTATCAAAAACACCCTGCACTGGTATTGCAGGCTACCGTTTTTCTAATTTACCTTAACGCAATCCACTGAGAATTGCTTCGGCGAGTTCCATGGTTTTCACAGCCTCGTCGAGATTCGCAGCAGGGAACGAAACCGGCGTATCGGATTTGACACAATCCAAGAAATATCTGTTCTGTTCAACAGTACCACCGGTGCCTGCTTCGGTGAGTTTGTGTTGCCCCCCATCACAGAAAACGGTTCCTTGGGAGACGCCTTCAAGATAAGCGGAGATGTCTCTGCCGTGAATCTCATAACGTTCAAGGCGAGCGTCCGTGGTGTAGTTAGCGATGTGTTGGGCGACACAGCCGTTATCGAACAGGATGAGTGCCGCGTGGACATCTTTGTAATCTGAGATGGTCCGCTGAACGACACTATGAACTTCTTGAACATCGGCTTCGGCGATGGCGCGAATTGCATCAAGGGCGTGGATGGGTGTCTCCAGAAACATGTTGTCCATTAAGTGTTCTGGAAATCTGTTCCCTTGCGCCAATCGGGTAATGCTCTTGTGAAATTCACCGACGATTTGTGTCACAGGACCGCGTGCGGTCACTTGGCGTTTCGCTTCAACGATGATCGGGTGAAAGCGGCGGTTCCACCCCACCATCCCTTTCGCCCCTGTCCGTTCTGCTGCAGTCCTTAAAGCGACTGTTTCTGCGACACTCATGCCCGGGGGTTTCTCCAAAAGCGTATGGACACCACGCTCAAAACAGGGGAGTGCTGCCTCACCGTTGAGGTGTGCGGGTGTGGCGACAAAGATGGCATCCAGGCTTTCGTTATCCAACAACGCCTCAATACTCTCGTGCTTTGCTGAGACGTTGAACAGGTCGGCGGCATTGTCGCGTGCGGCTTCGATAGGATCGCAAACGGCAACGAGATCGGTATCGTCAAATTCCGAAAGGATTTTCATGTGTCCGCGGCCCCTACCGCCGCATCCGATGACAGCAACTCGCAATTTTGACATCGTTTTCTCCTTTTTCTAATTATTCGCCAAGCGTATAGGCACGTCATTTGGACAGGAACCCCTCTTGCTCCATATCCGCATTGCGCCGTTGTTGCAATGCTGTTTGCTTTTTCTAATTACTCGCCAACAGGCAGCCCATTTGGACATGAGCCACACGTATACCATTTCCATGGCTTAACGGCGGATGTGGGGTGCCTCCATGACTTCGCGTTGCTCAGGGGACATATCCTCAATATAATCGGGATACGTAATCTCGTGTGCTCCGGTGCCATAAGACTGGAATCCAGGACTGAACTTGTAGAGCAGGGCGCGTCGTTGATGGTTGCCTTTCCAGGGAAGCGTGCCGTGTGTCAAAGTTTCAGTAAAAATTACGGCATCGCCAGCCTTGGCATTGACTTCAAGCACATGCTTCTGATACTGCTCGTATCGTTTCATGATACTGGGGCACGGAAGATTCGCCTTATGACTCCCCGGTATGATTGCCAAACCTCCATCGCCGGGTCCCTCGTCAGCGAGCATGTATTCGACGACAGTCAAACCTGTGTATATGCGTCCGTATTTGAAGAAGTAGGCTTCGGAGAAATTGGGACGTTCAATCCCACCACCGTGTAAAGTGCCGCCTTCCGTGCCTTTTTCCATGGCGATTAAACCCGGACCGTGATCCAGTCGATACTGTTTGCCTAAAATTTCTTCAAGGCACGGTTTAATCTTGGCATGGACGAGCAAATTTCGGAACGGTTCACACCAAGGTTTTTCCCATGCGAGCATACCGCCCATGTCCATTCGGTGTGCCGTGCCAGCGAGCGCTGCTGAGCCGCCTGATAGAGAGGTGTCTCGTTCCCTAAGTGCTTCAATGTGATGGTCGATGGCAGCGTTGCACTCGGCAACCTCTTCCGCCGTTAAAGCGTTTTCGATGATGAGGTATCCGGTCAAATCGAAGAGATATTTTTGATCTTCATTCATTGGTGCTCCCTCCTTTTTCAAATATCCACAAGGTGTTAAATCAGGCGATTCGTTTATTGGTAAAATTAAAAACCTGTCGCTTCTGCGACGCTCTGAGGTCTACCTGTTGCGTCCCCGCCGAGCCACCGATACGGACGCGGATAAAGCACTAAAGATCTGTCCTCAAGCGGAAGTTTGACGGGGGCACCGTTTTGGGTCGCGGAGAGTTTTGCAGCGATAGCAACCTCCAATGCTTGTCGGAGATCCGCACCCGTAATCCACGGGTGACCGTTGCCACCAACAGCCGCTAAGAAGGAGCGAATGGAACCGGTGAGGTAACTGAATTCACTCCACGGATACGGGCTATAGTTAGGATTGATTTGGACGCGATTGCCGTGCGGGTCGTAGCCTTTGAAAATTTCAGGTGGATTCCAATCCCATCGGACGAGGCATTCGTCTGTCCAAACGTCTACGCCACGGCAAGGCGTTGGGGTTCCGAAGACGCTGCATTCCACCCCATTCGTCAGCAGAAAACGCCCGTTGATGATGAGACCTTCATCGGTTTCCGCCTCTAACGCTTCAGGCGGGGTTCCCCACGCGATGATTTCCGCAACCTCAGCATTGGTGAACAGCCGTAGGACGGAGATGTGTTGACAGCCACCACCAGAAATTTCACCACCGAACCCATGAACGCTCGCGCCTCTGATGTGCCCAAATTCGCCGTTGTGGAGCCGAGATGCCGCCTCTTGGACCTCATTCATTGCTCGCTGTAGGTTGCCGCCAGCAAATATCACACCCCGCTCAGCACACGTTTCAACCATCACGTCGGCGTCTTGTAAACGTCCGGCAATCGGTTTTTCGGTAGAGATACCTTTAACACCGGCTTCGGCACACGCAACTACGGTATCTCTCATGTATTTCGTGGGTGTGACGACCACCGCGATGTCCGGGACAACCTCGCGCAATAAGGTCTCTACGTCTGGATAAAGTGCAGCAACGTCAAAGCGGGCACCGAGCACATCGCGTCGCTGTGCGTTGGCATCGACGATGGCGACGATTTCTGTGTCGGGATAAGTGGTGTATGCTTCCGCGTAGTTTTGCCCCATCCGTCCACACCCGATGATGGCTACGCGATATTTGGTGTCACACATTTTTAGACTCCCTGATGGTGTATGTTATCAAGTCCCAAAAAGTGTGTCAAGAAAAAATAAGGCAATTAAGAAGCGCGCCAGTGAGAGACGGTCGTCCAAAAAACGCGCTTGTTTTTTTTCGGTGTTTGGAATATAATTAGCTTAATGGAAAACTTTTATTCACTTCGTGATTTCAAGTGGACGCTGCAACAATTGGATTGCTCTGATACATCGGAGACAAGAAGAAAATGGAAAATAGACAGAGTGAAAAACGAATCAATGACTATGTACCGCACCTGGACGCGTCTTTTGATGATTTGCAAAAACAGTTAGCTGCCTTCATTCAAGCGGAGCGGGAACAATTAAAAACCCGCATCTTGAAAGGAGAAAACGGGTTCTCGGCTTGCAAAATTCATGCGGCGATGTGGGATACAGTCATTCAGAAGGTCTATGAAGTCGCCTCTTTTCAGGTTCGGGACGAATACCAGAAGCAGATAGACGTGCTGAAGCAATTGCCAGACGTTGTTATAAGCGACTTAGAAACGGAATTGGAGGAATGGATGCCGGATATCGCCCTCTATGGAGTGGGCAGTTACGGCAGAAATGAACTGTGCTATTTTTCGGATGTAGACGTTGTTTATACGTCCTCTGTCGACTTAGAAGATATCTACGATGAAAGCACCCTCGAACTGATCCGATGGTTCTACGATTTTTTCGACAGCCTCCATTCCGTAATACCGGGGTTTGAGTTCAGCTTTATCTATCGTCCGTTGACAGATATAACCCAATGGAACTATCAGGATATGGCTGCGTTGATCGACATGCGGTTTATCGCTGGCAATGCCTCACTGACGGAGCGTTTCCGAAAAGAGATATATGCTGGAAAATCGGATATTTCGCTTGTGCTGGATCTGCTGAAATCAAAAGCAGATGCGTTTGAAGCGTCTGAGGATACGATTTATCTGAATCAACCGAATGTGAAAACGGGACGCGGTGGGTTACGCACCCTTCAGTATGCCCTCTGGATATGCGGGCTCCCGGATTTCACCTCAATCCCTGAACTCTACGAACGCTACGATGACGAACAACTCATCCCGTCTCTGGATTTCACGTTCAAGGTGCGGAACCTCCTTCATGTGCTCGCCGATGCGCCGCATGACGACCTCACCTATCACCCTGAAAAAGGCGATGAACTTCAAGCACAGATCGCGCGGGTCCTCGGTTTTGCAGATGAAACCGATGAGGGACGCTATGCGTTCATGGCAGAGTATTACGCGATGGCAAAATATCTGCATTTCAAAGCAGAACTGCTGATCCGAAAGATGTTAGCCAACGGGATCCCTGTCTCAGAGGTCCTCGCGGTCAGAACAGAGATGCTGTATTGCATCGACAATAACTTCGGTGAACTCGATGCAAATGAACTCTTTACGCTCTTCACCTACTTCCAACAATACGATTTTGAGATTGATGCTTCCCTTGCTACATTCATATCTCGGTATGTCCACGCGTTTGATTGGCATTCTTTCCAGAACCGGATGGCAGAGTTGATAAATATGCCAGGGGATGTAGAGAAGACCCTCACACGCCTGCACAGACTCAATATCCTGTCGCATCTCGGAGAAGGTGGAGAACTTTTTGAAAAGGCGATGATGACCCGGAGCGAACGCAGTCTTGACCCGTATACAGTCGGGAAACATACACTCGTTGCCATTGGACATCTCGATGAAATTCGGAGAACGGAACCGAGCAGCCCGTTTGGGGCTGGTGGGGGGTTCGGTTCACCGATAGCACCGTCCCCAACTTCTGAATTAGAGGAGCTCAATACGGCGTTTCGCTCACTTTCAGATTCGGCGCCACTTTATATGGCACTCTTCTTACACGATATAGATAAACCCGATCCCACCCATCCAGCAACCGGTGCAGAAAAAGCGGAACGTATCGCACCCGAATTTGGGTTCAATGCCCAGCAGACGGATGACATTTGCTTCCTCATTCGAGAACACTTGACCATGATAGTGTTAGCACGCTATCATCATTGGGATGAAAGCACGATCTCCGAATTCTGCCAGAAGGTTAACTCGTTAGAACGTTTGACGGCTCTGTATCTGCTCACGTATTGCGATTCCAAAGCGAACGGTTCGCAGAACTTCAGTCATGTCGTTAAACACAATCTGAAGAGTCTCTACGAGGTAGCTCGCACGCGCTTTGTTGGACAGGAAGAAACACAGTGGGGTGCCTTCGCACCTGTTGAGGAGTTCCAGCAGTTTCTTCACCACATGCCGGTTTCTTACCGTATCAGTGTCTCTCCTGAAGAGATAGCCATGCACATAAAGATGACCTCGCAGGTTTCCGAAGCGGAGTCTACAGAAACAGGCGCAACCCCCAGCACGGGGATCATCCAATTTGTTGATCGGCCCGGGTTCACTGAATTGCACCTCTGTAGTCCGAGCCGCATTGGAAAGTTACACACGGTGAGCGGTCTCTTTTTTGCGAACGGTATAGATGTCCGAGATGCGCGCGTTTACACGAAACAGGATACCAACATTGAACTTGAAATCTATCGGCTCGTCCATCAGCCGCTGCATCATCGGGGAGAACCGATGCCGCTTGATGAGGAGCTCAAACGGGACCTCGATTTTGACATCCGCGGCCTCCTCGCAGAGGAAATGACGCTTGAACAGGTTTTTGAGAGGCACTACGTCAATCTCGCCGAAACTTGGCAAGTTGACGATGTGAGCGTTGAGACGGCACGGAACTATTCAGAAATTGTCGTCGTCGGTGAAGAAAAAGTCGGATTTCTTCACTACTTCAGCGGTATCTTAGCAAAACTCGGACTGAACGTTGAGATGTGTAAATGTTCAGGATTGGGCGGACAAGCGATTGATCGGTTCTACGTTCAACCGGTGGCGGATCCGAAAGCTGTGCACGCCGATATTATGGGAGCACTGGAATCTGAAAACAGTTTTTAATTATACCTTGCGGAGTAACAACGGGCGTTTGGACTTTGATGTGCATTGATCAAATCCGCCTGCGTGTTTTTGCTTGGGGTCTTTGCTTGGAGTCTTTGCTTGGGCATTTCTGCGTATTTCTGCGTATTGTTGCAGGCTGCTGTCTTGGGTAAACCAAAACCCGTAGCCCGTAATGAAATGGAGGGCGGATATACGGAAAGGAACCCTTCAAATTTGAAACCTACCTGACCGAACCGCAAGGTAAAATTAAAAAACCGCAAGGAATAATTAAAATATGAAAAAACGGGTACTGATTACGGGTGCGGCTGGCGCAGTCGGCAGCGCGCTCTGGCAAGCATGGGAACAACAGGATGCCTACACACTGACGTTGATGGATGTTAACCCGATTACCGGTGCCAATTCGCGCGCAGTGCAGGCAGATATCCGGGATTACGCGGCGATGCAAGAATTGTGTCGTGATCAGGACATCTTGGTCCATCTGGCGTATGTCCGCCAAGATTCACTCGGCAAGGTGCCCGGTGAAGTCAGCGACATCGGGGCATCCATGACCCTGTTTGAAGCCGCACGCGAAGGCGGCATCCAGAAGATTATATATGCGAGCACAAATCACGTTTCTGGATGGAATGAGCGATTGAATTCTCCGCCTCGGTTCTCAACAGGTGATCAGTTTCGTCCGGATAGTTGGTACGGCGCGATGAAGGGTATGGCAGAGATCGCGGGACGATACCTCGTTGATGCCCACGATATGTGGTTCATTAGCTTCCGCATCGGGACTTTCAGCGGCACATACGAACCGAGTGGAATACGACACTGCAGCACGTTGCTGACCCCACGAGATTGTGTACAACTCTTCGGACTGGCTGTGGACTACGAGGGACCTGTTAAATATCTGATTACCTACGGACGTTCGGCGAATTCTGACGGGTATCAGCAGAGCTATCTCGACATAAGTGGAGCGGTCGAGGTACTGGGGTATCAACCGCAGGACAACTTGGTAAAAACGCATCTTCACAAATTCTTGTCAGAAGTTTAGTTTGCTATCGGCTGTCGGCAAGAAGTTGGACTGAAATATCTATCTATTTTTCTGATCCACTATGAAATATCGCTAACGCACGTAAGTCCAACCAACGGGCGGACTGGATATACGGAAAAGAGTGTTATTTCCAAAGATGCCCTAAACGAACCGCAAGGTAAGTTAAAAGAATGCGTGAAAATCCCGACTACAACGACCTTTACTACCAGAATACAACTATCCACTCCCAAATCATCGACATCGTGACGCAGCGTGTTGTGCCGTTAGGTGAATTTCCTGTGCCGATGGATTGGGAGGCGTTCTTCGGGAACCCACATCCGGTAGAAATAGAGATAGGATCCGGGAAAGGGCGTTTCCTGCTCGAAGCATCCAAACGGCATCCAACAGTCAACTACATTGGCATCGAACGGGCACAAAAGTACGTCGCATTGACGCAGGAACGGTTTGAAAAGCATATACGGCATTTCGGTGTGGACAGAGCGTCAGGAACGTTTTCAAATGTTCGTCTTGCGTGGACAGATGCCAACTACTTTTTGACGCGATACGTGCCGACTGGATCGGTTCAAGCATACCATATCTACTTTCCGGACCCATGGCCCAAAAAGCGGCAGCGGAAACGACGGATTTTTCGGAATCAAGACTTTCTTTCCGCGCTGACACGCACCCTCAAGCCCAATAGGGGCAGGCTTTATATTGCCACGGATTATGAGGAATATTTCCAAGAGATTCAGGAGCGTCTTGCAGATTTATCGTTGTTACGTCCTGTGGAAGCAAACCGCAGTCCAGATCAGGATATCCCAACCAACTTTGAAATGAAATATGTTTTAGAAGGCAGGGAGATCCATCGATCGATTTATGAGAGATTAAAAGATGAAGGCAGAAGAACGCGAAAAGACCAGAAAAACACAGGCACTGCCTGAATTGTGGCAGTCGCTTCCGAACGTGCCGGGGGTTTATCTGATGAAAGCCTCCGACGGCACTGTCATCTATGTCGGGAAAGCAATTCGTTTGCGGACCCGGGTGCGCTCCTATTTTCGTGAGAAATTTACATCCGCGTTGACCTCACAGATGATGCGGTATGTTACCGAGGTCGACTACATTGTCACAGAGACTGAAGTAGAGGCACTGATTTTAGAAAATAACCTGATTAAGGCGCATCAACCGCGCTACAATGTGAAACTGAAAGACGATAAACGCTATCCGTATCTCCGCGTGACCGTCAACGAAGCCTTTCCCCGTATCCACATCACGCGCAAAGCCGAGAACGACGGGACGCGATATTTCGGACCGTTTGTGCATGTGCGTTCAACCCGCCAGACACTCAAACAATTGACGAAGTTGTTTCCTATCCGCACGTGTACTTTACCCCTCGCGGAAGTCGGGAATAAATATCGGGTGTGCCTCGACTATCACATTGGACGCTGTCCGGGTCCTTGTGCAGATAAGATTAATGTCTCAGACTACGATGAGATCGTTCGGAAAGTGTGTCAGTTCCTAAGTGGAAATACAGAGGCTGTGGTCAAAGAATTAACGGAGCAGATGCAAACCGCTGCAGAGGCACTCGACTTTGAAACAGCAGCGAAGTATCGGGATACGCTTAAAGACGTTCAACAAGCAATTACAACACAGAATATGGATAGTGTTTCTGCCGCGGATGAGGATGTCATCGGTATCGCTGCGAAGACAGAGATTGCCTGTGTGCAACTCCTACGGGTGCGAGATGGGAAGCTCCTTGAACGCGAACATTACTACCTCAACGATGCCGACCCAGAGTCGCTCGCTACCGCGTTAAGTGCCTTCATTTCACAGTATTATCAAAACGCTGTTTTTGTGCCAAAAACAGTTGTCCTGCCGATACCGATTGAATCAATGGAACTCATTGAAAATTGGCTTAGCAAGAAACAGGGGAACCGCGTTGGATTGCACGTTCCGAGGGCAGGTAGACTCCGAAAGTTGCAAATCTTGGCAACGAAAAACGCCGAGATCCTTCTGACGCAGCGTGAACAGAACGTGGTTTATAGTAGTGGTGTGGAGCCGGCACTCGTTGAACTTCAGGAATTGCTTGGATTAAAACATCCGCTCCGACGCATCGAGGCATACGATATTTCCAATCTCGGCGACAGGTTTGCGGTCGGATCAATGGTGGTCTTGGAAGATGGAAAACCGACTTCAAGCGAATACCGTCGGTTCAAGATTCGCTCCGTTAAAGGACAGAACGATTTCGCGATGATGCAAGAGGTCATCACCCGTCGTTTCCGCCGTGCGCTCGCAGACGATGAAAAATTTAATAAACTCCCGGATTTGATACTGATTGACGGCGGGAAAGGGCAGTTGAGCGCAGCGCAAGCCGCTATGAAACCCTTCGCGTCATCTCGGCTCCCCGATATTCCGTTAATTGCACTTGCAAAGCGAATTGAAGAAATTTTCGTTACCGGTAAATCGGAACCAATTGTATTGCGAGAGGATAACCCAACTTTGCACATGATCCAACGGTTACGGGATGAAGCACACCGGTTCGCGGTTACGTATCACCGGCGGCTCCGTCAGAAATCGCTAAGTGTATCAGTGCTTGACGAGATTCCGAACCTCGGTCCGAAACGGAAACAGGCACTGCTCCAGCATTTCGGTTCAATTGAAGCGATCCGAGCAGCGAGTTTAGATGGGTTACTCTCTGTGAAAGGGATTCCACGGAGCGTCGCCGAGAACATTCGGAAGCACCTTTGATCGACCGGTCCGCGGGGGTGTGCAGGACTGCACGGATGGGGGCAACTTACTCGATCAGATGCCCGAATTTGTGCAGTTTCAACATTCGGATCGGCAGTTTACCGTGTTTCTATTTGGCATATTATTTGCGAAGACAGATTCATTAATGGGACCCGCTCGATCTGATTCACAAATTTTTGGGAATATAAAAACAAACATGCGCGAAAGAAACATTAAAATTATTACCATATTGCTCATCCTGTTGAGCGTTGCGGCGTTGCACATAAAACTCTATCGGTTCGCGGAGGTGACGCACGACGGTGCGTTGCAGGTGTTGGTCTGTTTGGGGCGCGTCGTTAAAATAGACACAAGCGACGAGGCGGATCAGGTTTTATCCGTCCGTATCCTCTCCGGACAGTTTCGTGGAGAGACGGTTCAGGTGAACAACGTTTGGACGGGACGTGCCTTCGGAGATCGTGTCTTACATAAAGGGGATGTACTGTTCCTCGACATCCCGCTCCGAGACCCGACGCGCCCGAAAATTGACACTGTATCTATGCGCGAGTACTTCCGAACCCCGTTCCTGCTATACCTGGCGGGGATGTTAGGGGTCTTGATGATACTTGTCGCGGGCATGAAAGGGGTCCGTGCGATTTTGACCCTATTTGTCACCGCTTTCTCTGTGCTTTACCTCCTGGTGCCGCTGACCATCAGCGGTTACAACCCAATCGCAGTTGCTCTTTTAATTGCCACCTTACTCACGTTCTCGACCTTCCTCCTCATTACAGGATTCAGTTTTAAGGTAATTTCCGGTGTTCTTGGGACGCTTGGGGGTTTAGCCGCTGTCGGCATTTTATCAATCCTCAGCCAACATGCGCTGGCATTGACGGGGTTAGCGCAGGAATTCGGTTTCTTGGAACTCGGCGTGGCGTTATGGCGGACACCCGCATCGCATCATTGGAATTTCACAGGCATTTTGTCTGCTGGCATCATTTTAGGGGCGGTCGGTGCAATGATGGATGTGAGCATGTCCATCTCTTCAAGCGTCCATGAAGTCAAGCAGGTGAATCCGAACATCACGGTTCAACAAGCGATCCGTGCTGGGCTCAATGTCGGCAGAGACATTATGGGGACGATGGCGGATACGCTCATCTTTGCTTACCTCGGGGCACACATGATGACGATGTTACTGCCACGTATTGATTTCCCCGAAGTCGGTATCCTCTATCCATTTCTCCGTCTCGTCAACGATGAAGCCACATCGGTTGCGATTGTCCAAGCCGTTGTGGGAACTATCGGGTTGGTGCTCACGGTTCCAATTGCGGCATCGGTTGCTGGATTCCTCACACAGTACACACAGGTAGACAGATCCGAAATTCACGAGGACTTGCCTTCAGAAGAAGAATTGGAGGAATTGTTCCGCGCCGATCCGCCGCGTAGTAAAGCGCGAATTGCTGTCCCTATCGCAATGGCTATCGTTCTGATCGGCACGGTTTTGGTGTATTACCGCACACATGAACTCTCCGCGACGGTTTTGGAGCAACGGGATGTAGAGGGGAACATTATTGGTAAATCGGAATACGCGAAGGGTAGAGTCGTTCAATTGCTTGAATCGAGTGGGAATTTCCTTTTTGAGATTGACAGTAGTGCGGCAAGTGATCTGGACAATCGGAGGGTTCCGAAGGTCTTGCGCGAGGCGTTCAACACCTATAAAATCCCGCTTTCAGACGAACTCACGGTTTCGGTTAAACCGTGGAAGGACAGTCGCTGGCTCCTTTCGGATATGGGATATGAGCAGACCTATAGTATCCGGTCAATAGAGGATGGAGAGCAGAACGCTCTCAATGTCTATGCCTCGAAAATCGAACATCATATCCTTGAAGTGGAAATGCTGAGCGGGATGTACAAAGGTAGACGCTTGGTGTTACGAAACATCGTGAACCACAATATGCCGTTGCTGAGTATCCCCGCGGACCCGGGAGACGTTATTCTCTGTCGTGTTGCTGGGAGCCCTGAACAGGTGGGCCTCGTCAACATCGTTCAAGATTACGGGAGAGACCGATTTCTGATCTGGATAGTGGGTGGGATGCTACTCCTAATTATCCTCGTCGGAAGGATCGAGGGGATACGGACAGCGTGTGCCATGCTGATTTCTGCAGGCGTTATCTATTTCTTCATGCTGCCGCTGATTTCGGGGGGTGCGAATGCGGTGTTCATTGTAACGCTGACTTCCGGTGTCGTAGCGTTTGTGTCGCTGGTATTCGTAATCGGTCCGAGCCGGAAGACCTTTTCGGCGGTGCTTGGAACGATGGGTGGTATCTTGGTCGCGGGTTTGATTGTCCTGTTTGCGCAGGAGCATCTCCATTTTTCCGGGTTAGAGAACGCAATTTCAGCGGACATTGTAGAGGCAACACGCACCCCGCCCTTCGATTTCGTGCAGATCCTCTTGGCAGGGATGCTGATGGGGGTGTTGGGTGTCGCTGTTGACGGCGCGATTGAGGTTGCATCGAGTATGGAGGAAATCCGTAAGGCGAATCCGAACATGCCGACGTGGCGGCTCATTGCTTCCGGTTTGAACGTGGGGACGGACATCCTCGGGACGATGGTGAATACGTTGGTTTTCGCTTATCTCGGTGTGGAGTTGCTGCTTGTGGTTACCGTTACAGCCCCGAATTTGGACTTTTTCAAATCACCTCCCGTGCAGATGCTGAGTATCGGTGTTGTCTCTGCTGAGATTGTCCGGTTGCTCGCTGGAACACTGGGGTTGGTCCTTGCGATCCCGATTACGGCAGTGATTTGCGCCTTTTGGAACCCGAAACAAAAGGTGTAAGAGATTCTCTACTGCGGGCACCACGCCATCACTGTTCCGAAACTCGCAAACATGCTGTTTTCACCGCTGGTTAGGATTCGCGAACCTTGGACGACAACCCGTGTGTCGCGGCTCGTGATCTTGTAACTCACAGGGGCATCTTTGACAATCAGAGGTTCACCGTTTTCGTCTTTGAGTTGATCGAGTCGATAATGCACGGAACGGTGCGCTGGCACTTCAAATTCACAGGAGACGTTTTCTAATGCGGGGTCCTCATAAAGCACTTCTAAGAGACAGCGTGTATCGTTATCAGCGGTATTGGAGATACATATAGATTCATGCGAAAAATATCCCCCGCCATGCGCTTCCCATTCCTGTTCCGCTGGCGTTAGTGCCGCCATGTAGCCATCGGGGACGATCCAGACATAAGCACCATCCCCCTCTGAAGTATAGCATTTGAGGGCATCCGTTATTGCGTCTGGATTGTCATTCACTTTGTCCAGCGAAATCACGAGAAATCGGGAGTGTGTTTTAATTCCATCTATGGATGTGGTGTGTTTTAACGTGCCTCTCACATTTAGGCATACCGTGTTATCTCCCAACATCATGAGATGACTTACGCCTTGCGATGCAAGCCAATCACCGAATGTATCGTTGAGAAGTGTTGATAAAGTTTCAAGATTTGAGATGCCTGTTAGTTTGTAATCTTGAATCGTCGTCAATAGTTGTCCAAAGTTCATGTATCTCTCCTAAAAAATAACGAAAATTTTTCTATACCATCCAGCGTTCCCCGATACCGAGGAGTGCCATTAACACCTGCAGAAGCACACCCTCTGGATCGGTTCCCACAAACTGTCGGTGTGTATCAATATAGGTGGCGTAATCGGCTGCCCATTCCCGAAAATAGGTCTCGTATTCCCAACCGTCCTCGGTCTGTCGGAAAACAGACCTTTCTGGATATGGGAGTTTCTGTTTTAAGAGTTGCTGCAGTTGTTCGGAGGTTGGTATCCACAAATCCTTAGCGTTTTCTGTGTCGGGTCGAAGTGCCTGAATCTCAGGGTGACGGCACCGCGCTAAGTATTCTTGGGAGTATTTCTGTGTTTCGGATGGATTCATAGGTTAATAATTAGATGATCGATTCCCGTTTTAAGAATGTTCCACATCCTCGTTTCACACTTCCGTTTCGTCGCTTTCTGTGGAGGATACCGGAATCGCAGGATTCAAGCGGGAATGGTGCAACACCCAATAGATACCCGCCGTCATAACACCACCAACGAGTGTAGCCACACACCAGATTGCAGGACCTATACCCGCTATAGCTAAGGCTTGTCTCCGCTTTAATCGGGCTGCATCTTTATAGACTGCCACGGCACAGATGATATGCACTAAAGATGTCAAAATGCTAACGCCAATTGCAACAGCAAAAATGCTTGTCGGATCTGAATTCATGAAATCAAATTCCATTTCAAAGGCCTCCATGTTAGTTTTAAGAACATTATACGGTGTGAAGGCTCCAATGTCAACATTTTACAAATTTTTTTGTCACCTTTTTACGGAGATGACGTATTACAAAACACGTCATTATATTCTATAGAACCGTAGAAAATCTCGAAAAATCAAGGAAGGAAAATCTAATGAATTTCCTGATTGTGCTTTCCATCTTTTGGGTGAGTGTGCTTGTCAAATTTTCCAGATATCCATGAGTCCAGACAGCATTTTAATACCATTCGATACTAGTAAGCACGAGTGATGAGACGTGCTTGTTACAATTTAACTATTTTAAAAATACAATTCATACAATTCATCGTTTGGGCAGGCACTGCGCCTGCCCAATCTCGTTAAACTTGGGGTGATAGGCAAAATTCTTCGTAGGTTGGGTTGAACGGTATTGATAAGGACAATCTTGATAATCCATATACGCCTCAAATACCATATAGCGTCAGATATACTCACAAACCGAGTGAAACCCAACTTCATATTGTTTCCTCCTGAGCAATCTCACAGAAAAGCGTTGGGTTTCACTCGATATCTTTTCAATATGTCGTGTATGAGCAAAACGCGATTTCCCTTTGATTTCCCCAGTTTCACCAGTCCCGTTCAACCCAACCTACGATTCAGCAAGCGAAACCCAACTACTGTGAGTTAACCCTATACAACAAAATTCTCCTTGCAATTTCGTCCTAATGCCTATACAATTTGACATTGTTTCTTCCACCGACAACGTCAGGAGAAAATAGATGTCAGATTTCAATATCAAACCGACACATAAGCCCATCAAAACATACTACGATGAACTCGAAAAATACGCCCAACACGGTGCAGAGAATGAAGGCACTGTCCGCGCTGCATTTCAAAATCTCCTACAGCACTACTGCCACCAATCCGACCTCACCCTCCTCTGTGAAAAGACGCATTACACGCCAGAGAAAAGACGAATAATACCTGATGGTGAAGTCGTCGATACCTACGGTTTACCACACGGCTACTGGGAGGCAAAAGATACGCAGGACGACCTTCACGCCGAGGCAAATAAGAAACTCGCTGCAGGCTACCCATCAGAAAATATCGTCGTTCAGTCACCAACCCACGCGCTTCTCTATCAACACGGACGACTCCAATTGGATTTGGACATCACCGAGCCGAGAAACCTTGTCCACGTTCTGAAGACCTTTTTTGCTTATCAAGAAGAGAATATCTCGGCATGGCATACCGCCGTCGCAGAATTTAGAGAGACGGTGCCGGAACTGGGTGACAAATTGGCAGCGTTAATCCAAAAGGAACGCCAGAACAACCCACACTTTCAGGACGTGTTCACCGGTTTTCATCAGCAGTGCCAAGCCTCGATCAATCCGAACCTCTCGGTTGCTGCTGTAGAGGAGATGCTCATCCAGCACCTACTCACAGAACGCATCTTCCGCACTGTCTTCGATAATCCCGACTTTACGCGTCGAAACATTATCGCCCGTGAAATTGAAACTGTTATTGATGTGCTCACCGAGCGCACGCTGAACCGATCAGAATTTCTGCGTCCCTTGGAGCCATTCTACACTGCAATTGAGAAAATCGCTGCGACGATCACGGACTTCCCGCAGAAACAGGGATTCCTCAACACCGTCTATGAGCAGTTTTTTCAAGGCTTTTCCGTCAAGGTGGCAGACACGCACGGCATCGTCTACACACCGCAACCGATTGTCGATTTCATGGTGAAAAGCGTTGAACATGTCTTGCAGACCGAGTTCAACCGTTCCCTTTCGGACAGCGGTGTTAACATCATCGATCCGTTCGTCGGCACTGGTAACTTTATTGTCCGCATCATGCAGGAACTCGACCCCATCTCACTGGAACGCAAATACACCGCCGACCCGCCGGAACTCCAATGTAACGAGGTGATGCTCCTACCCTACTACATCGCCAGTCTTAACATTGAGCATCAGTTCTACACGGCGACGCACCGATACGTCCCGTACGAAGGTCTATGTCTTGTGGATACCTTTGAGTTGGCAGAGGACCGGGAGCAGCTGGAGCTGTTCACGCCCGACAACACTGCACGCGCCGAGAAGCAAAAAGAGACCCCGATGTTCGTGGTTATCGGCAATCCACCTTATAATGTTGGTCAACTCAATGAGAACGACAACAACAAAAATCGAGAGCATAAGGCGATGGATACGTCGATTAAGGATACATACGCAAAAGATTCCAAAGCGACACTCAGGAGTCAGCTTTACGATCCATACATAAAGGCGATTCGATGGTCGTTGGATCGGATTGACGAGGAAGGTGTTGTCGCCTTTATAACGAACAACAGTTTTATTGAAGGTTTGGCGTTTGACGGCATGCGGAAACATCTCGCCGCCGATTGTGATGCGATCTATATTTTGGATTTGGGCGGAAATGCGAGAAAGGGATTGAAGGTCTCTGATGCGAATGTATTTGGGATTCGGGTAGGGGTGAGTATCAATCTGTTTGTGAAGAAAAAGGAGAAATCATCGGAATCAGCACGCATCTTTTACTATCGCACGGATGACCTGTGGAACAGGGAACGGAAATTTGATTTTCTTATTGCGTGTCAACATATTCGTGCCATTCCGTGGCAATCCATTCAACCGGATTCTCGGTATACATGGCTCACCGAAGGTCTCCATGCCGAGTTTGATGACTTTATTCCGATGGGAACCAAAGCAGCAAAATCCCAAAAAGGTGAGGCAAGCGATGTGATTTTCAAAACCTATAGCAACGGTGTGAAAACGAATCGGGATGCATGGGTTTGCAACTTCAATCGAGACGCTCTTACTGAAAACATGAGCAAGATGATTGAGATTTACAATACGGAGGTGGCTCGGTGGGGACAACACATGGGTCGCGATGCCGACCTTGATGATTTTTTGGAGTCTGATGACACGAGGATCAAGTGGAGCTCCACCTTAAAACAGAAATTGCAAAGCGGGCAAAGCACAGAATTTTCAGAAGCAAAACTCCGACAATCTCTCTATCGTCCATTTACGAAATCGCTTCTTTACTTTGATCGAATGATGAATGATAGGGTGCTTGTATTTCCATTTATTTTACCAACACCAGCGGCAGAAACAGAAAATCGGATAATAATTGTCAGCGATCATGGCTTCCGCGCGGGCTTCAATACGCTGGTGACGAACCTAATTCCCGACGTTCACACCCTCTCAGCAAGGGACAGTTTTCAATGCTTTCCCTTCTACACCTACGACGAGGATGGCACCAACCGCCGCGAGAACATCACCGATTGGACATTAGCGCATTTCCGAACGCACTACCGTGACGACACCCTCACCAAGTGGGACATCTTCCACTACACTTACGGACTCCTACATCACCCGGACTATCGCGAGAAATACGAAGCGAATCTCAAACGCGACCTGCCGCATATCCCGTTTGCGAAAGACTTCTGGGGATTTTCAAAGGCTGGTGCGCGACTGGCAGATCTCCACGTCAACTACGAATCCCAACCGGAATACGATAAACTGAAGTTCATCCAAAATCCAGATGTGCGGCTCAATTGGCATGTGGAGAAGATGAAACTTTCCAAAGACAAGACTTCGCTTGTCTACAACGATTTCCTGACGCTTGGGAACATTCCGCCAAAGGCTTTTGATTACCGGCTCGGCAATCGCTCTGCCTTAGAGTGGATAGTCGATCAGTATCGCGTTAAGACAGACAAACGGAGCGGTATTGTTAACGACCCGAACCGTGCGGACGATCCACAGTATATTGTCAAATTGATTAGGAAGGTAATTACCGTTAGTTTGGAGACGGTGGATATTGTTGAGCGGTTGCCTGCGTTGGAGATAAAGTCGTAGGTACATGCCGTGGGTTCTCCATAACCCCATAACTACAAATCCTATTTTCCTTGATTCTTGTCGTTAAATGTGCTATTGTTTTAACGAGGGCAGCAATGGAAGGTTAGGAGGATCTATTGTGGGTAAGTTACAATTTGAAATTGAGCAAACCCGTAATTCTTTGCATGAACAATCCAGAAATTTTTACGTCCAAAGAACGGGACAAAAACGAAGAACGAAAGCGTGAGTTGATAGAACTTGTTGCCTCTGGCGAGGCTGTGCTTATGGTTGGTTCCGGAAGTAGTGCGCGTGTCCGTTACGTGACTTGGGATGGCCTTCTGGAAGAGTTAGAAAATTTAGCTAATAGATGTGGTACCGGTCTCGATCAAACGCGGAAAGGTGATAAATTAGCATACGCTGAAGACATCAAATCACACATCCTTAATAAAACGGGCAGCCTACGTAGATATCATGATTTCCTTTATGAATCATTTAAGCGGAAATCTCCTCCATTTGATGACTTTCACAAGATGCTTGTCTCATTACCTTTTAGAGGAATTTTAACAACAAATTATGATACTGTACTTGAAGCAGCATTAGGCACAGTAGATCCCGAGTCTGCCTCTGATAACTCATTGGTTATTGACGAAGGATCAGGTGCCCGAATTCATGAATTCCTAATGGCGATGAATAATGACAAAAGAATGATTCGGCGTATTGCACACCTGCATGGGACGTTTAATCCAGCGGACAGTATAATTCTAAGTATTGAAGATTATAAGGATGCTTATGGTCTTAATCCCACTGACGAAGAAGATGAGGAAAAAAATGAATCAAAACTTCGTTTTAGGCTGTTGTGGGCAGTTTTAGCAACCCGGCGTGTAGTTTTTGTCGGTTTTAGTATGGACGATCCCTATCTCAATAAGATATTACAAACTGTCAGTAAAGATTTATGGACATGGAATAAATCTACTCACTTCGCAATTATGAGTATATCTTCTGACAGTGCGGAAGGTTCAAAATCCGCCTCTGATATACTTAAACGCGAGTACGGTGTTGGCACTGTATTTTACGAGGATTCCGACAATTTGCATCAAGGTTTAGATCAGATCGTTGATGAGATTCATGAAGCGTGTACAGTTAGGAGTCAACCAACAACGGATCAAGTGGACTGGTTGGAAGCAGTAAATCAACGTATGGAACAAGGAATTGACGATGAAAATTAAGCGGAAGCAACTATTGAACGACTTGCAGAATTTCGCCTTGCAGGGGGATGGCGTTATTATCGGCAGCCCGGGTGTCGGAAAAACATACGTGCTGAAGAAACTTCGCCAACGTCTAAAGGCTGCCGGAATGCCCCACCTCCTTTTACGGATCGACCAACTTGGAGACGGAACTGCCGAAACTTTACGGCAAGAGTTGTCTTATGAAGGCGATCTGATCGAAAAATTGAAATCTATCCCTGTTTCAGGTAAGAATGCCATTTTATTGTTTGATGCCTTTGATGCTGCCCGGGATGAACAGACGCGTAAACGCTTTCTAAATCTAATCAGACGTGCGATTCACGAACTCGTAAAGTGGAATGTTGTCGTTACAGTACGCACCTATGACGCTATGAAATCGCGAGAACTTTTAGATCTGTTCGGTAATCCTGATGACACCCAATATCAAAGCAAAGACATCTTATGTCGACATTTCACAATTCCACCATTCAATGCGGGTGAGATTCTACAAGTTCTTGATCAGATTGGGTGCCCGAAATCCATATATAACGAGGGTTCTCAGGACTTTAAGAACATCCTTGCGATCCCCTTTAACCTCTGGCTATTGGAAAAAATTCTGAAGGCTTCACCGAGTTTGCCCGATTTTAGCCAAGTGCGTTCTGAAGTCCAGCTACTCGGTCTATTTTGGCAACGGCGAATTGAGAACGAAAATAGTGAACGTGTGTTGCGACGGATATCACGCCGCATGGTTAAGGAACGTTCATTGACAGTCAGGGTAGACGATATTTATGACGATGTGGACCTTGATAATCCAGTGAGAAAATCTGCTTGGGATAAACTTCAGAGCGATGAAATTTTGGCAAAGGTCTCATCAACTGGACAGCGGATTGCCTTCTCTCACAACATTCTCTTTGATTATGCAATTAGCGTTCTGCTCATTGATGATGAACCTCAACACCTTGAAGATTTCATTCTTGAGGATGTATCACGTCCACTCTTTCTGCGCCCGAGTCTTACCTACTTTTTCACCCGCCTGTGGTACTATGATGACCCCACAAGCTTCTGGAAGGCGTTCTGGCACATTTTTCCAAGCGATCAGTCTGTCCATTTACGCCTTGTCGCTCGCTTAATTCCAACAAGCGTTATTGCGAATGAAGCCAGCGAGATTGAACAACTTATACCACTTTTAAAGAAACTAAAGAACAGAGAAGAAATCGCAAACGAGGCAATAACACGGCTTTTGCAGGCACTCCAAACCCTACAAATTAAGCGGGACACACTTTGGAGCAATTTTTTCGATAAGGTGTCCCTATACTTGCACCTCAACTTTGCTTGGGAGGTGGCAAACCTCACTTCGGATATTCTTGATCGAGCGATACAGGCTGAAAATACAACTATCGTGGAGGCTTGTGGCCGGATTGGTCGGCGGTTACTTGAGTGGGTATGGCAGGAAAGAGGTACAATCGAGGATGATTGGTATAACCGCTTTGGGGGGCGTTGGGCAGTGCCTCTTGTTGCCAAAACATATCACACCAATATTGAAAAATCTCGTGAACTTCTCGACAGGGTTCTCCAACTGACGAAGGCGGAAAATTTTCCCATAAAGTTTTTATCGTGGCTGCCTGAGCATGTTAATAGTATTTGGGATCATGACCCTGAGTTTGTTACGTCAATTTATCGCACAATATTCAGGCACTATGAACTCAGTGATCTTAAGACTAACTTCGGTAGTAGCAGCATTGCCCCTATGACAAGCACTCGCCGTCAGGACTACAGGATGTGCCAATATCGGTTAATCAAGCATTTTCCCAATTTTCTTCGAGCAGCACCGTTAGCTGCCACACAAGCGGTAATCCGAAGTTTGAACTTCTTTATTGTTATAGAACATATTGCCCGATACCTTAAAGAAGGTGTGACACTTCAGGATAGGATAGAAAGGTTCAATTTTCTGGGAAAACCTGCTTGCTTTCTGGAAGACGATAGTCATATATGGGGTGCACGAAATTCCTCTGATGAGCCGATTGAAATGGCAGATACTCTGTTTGAATACATCGGAGAATTGGCGATATCGAAAGACTCACGTCTTGATTTAATCCTTGATGTTTTCTGCGATGAGGTGATAGTTGCCTTCTTCTGGAAACGGCTTTTAAAGACAGGATCCCAATTTCCCAAATTCTTTGCCCCCCGCCTTTTTGAACTCTGCCTTGCGACCCCAATACAGAGGCATTCCGAAGCATTTTATGAGCTTGGCCTATTTTTAGAAGCAGCTGCGCCTGAGTTTACACCAGAGCAACTTCGCCAAATTGAAGAACACATTTTGGAATATCCTATAGGAACAACCGATGAGAATCAGGTCGCCCTTCTTAAAAAGGAGAGAAATCGCCTCCTTGCACAAATTCCCGTGGATTTGCTATCTACCAATAAGGCAAAGAGAATTAGAGAAGAAATGGAGCGTAAAAACGATATTCCGAAGAACCGACCCTTGGTTAGTTTTAGCACCTCGTGGGGACCCGTTACTGAGGAGAAGTGGCTCCAAACACAAGGTGTTGACACGACTATACCTGAAAATCAAGAGTTACAACGTTTTTCCAAGCCACTCGATGATTTCAGCTCAGAGTGGAGAAATGAGATACCGACACCAGCGGCCATCCGATTGATTCTACCACAGTTCCAAGAGGTATATGCAGCACTGAAAAGTAATACAAAAGCTGACAAGGAAGTAACCACTTTACTTTGGCAGAACCTAACGGATTGCATGGCAATTCTTGGTCGGATCGCTAATAAACTTGAAAGTGATTCCTTTACCTTTTGCCGACAAGTGCTTTTAGAGGCTACAAAACATGAACAGCCTAAACCGGACCTTGAACATGATGCCCAATTTGATCACCCGGGTTATTCCCCGTTTCCACGACATGAAGCAGCTCGCGGGTTACTCAGGTTCGCATTTCACCAACCTGACCCAGAAATATTAGAGGCAATTGAAATACTGGCGAGTGACCCTGTACCGTCTGTCCGGATGGTAACAGCGATGGAGTTATTCCTTGTTTATAACAAAGCACCGAAAAGGTTCTGGCATATCATGGACAATAGGGCAGCACATGAGCGGAATCACGTCGTGCAAAAGTTTCTCTACCATACATTAACTCGGATGGTTGCAAGGGAGAAAGAAAATGAAGACAAAACGACCCGTGTTATGTCAAAACTCTTAAAGCATACACCGCCGCCTACAGAAGGATTAGAGCCATCAGATTCCTTTATTGTTTTGTTGATGTGGTTGGCAATTGATCGCCAAAATTCATGGGCATTTAAAACAATTGAGGACACGTATTTCAAAGACCCGATTGGGTTTGCTAATCCGCTGAGTCGTGCTGTATCTGAGGTCGTGAGAGATTACATCCAGCCGAAGCACCTTGAAACGGAAGAGGAACGTAGGAGAGCAAAACGAGCTATTGAGTGGTTAGGCCAAGTGATTGATCTGGCCTCTGATAGAATTAAGGGATTGTATCGCATAGTCAAGGAAGATGAAACTGAGGAAAGTGTGAAAAGGTTACATGATACGTACAACGTAATTGATGAAGTTATTACACGTCTCTACTTTGCTGTTGCTTATAAAAGAGATCAGTCTGAAGAACCAGTTGAGGAAATCTCCGACGACTTACGTCGTGATTACTACAATGAAGTCAAACCTTTGATGCAACAGGTCATTACTTTTGCACAAGACCCAGCAAGCGGAATTATGTTTGCACCGACAGCGCACTATTTCATGAAACTTTTAAGGAGTTTCCTTGGCTGCAATCCCAAAGAGGTTTTACATTTAGCAGTGAGGGTTGTAAAGTCAAGCGAACCGTTCGGTTATAACCTTGATGCCATCGCAGTTATGGATGTTGTTGAATTTGTTGAGATTGTCCTCGCCGACTATCGGCACGAAGTACGGGACGACGAAGAATGCTTGGGAGACCTACTGAATCTATTGGATATGTTTGCCAAAACAGGTTGGACGGACGCGCTTAAACTCGTTTGGCGGCTTGATGAGGTTTTTCGGTAGGTTTTTTATGAAGCATGCGTTCAATAAAGTCTGCACATTTCGCCCCGCTGGGGCTTAGGTATTCATAAAGAAAAAATGTCAAATGATTTGATCTGTGGGGTGAGATATAATAAATTATTGGCAAGTAAGATAGCCGAAATACTGGCACCCTACGGTTGGTAACGGTTGGTATATTCCAGAAGGAGATGAATAATGCGTAAGATAACTGATAAAACCATAATTATAGATAAATTAGAAGCTGCTAAGAAAATTGCTGAAGCAGATATATCATTCCATAAAGCTACAATATCATTAGTTGAAATGTTGAAGAAAGGAGTTGAAAATGGGTTCATTGAAGTGCTACCCTTTATTTGGGCCACAATTTCGCAAATTTAATCCAAGTTTTGTTGCTCGAATTCCATAGGCGTCAAATCCCCTAACGCCGAATGGGGGCGTTTTTGGTGATAGACGTGTTCGATAAAATGACCGATGCGGTTTCTCGCATCGGTTATATTCTCATAGTCATTGAGGTGAACTTCTTCCTCCTTGAGGGTGCGGATGAGTCTTTCGGCATATCCGTTCTCCCAAGGACATCCCCGACGCGCCACCGAAATCTTAATCCCATGCTCGGTGAGCGTTGAGATATAGGTATTTGAAAGATACTGCACACCCTGATCGGAATGGTGAATCTCTGGGACGCTGCGGCGTAATGCCTGCTCTAAGGGCGTCAAAGTCAGCGGTTGGGTCAAGTGGCGACTCACCTGCCACCCTCTGATCATACGTGTGAAGACATCCATGAGTAGAGAAACATAGACGAAGTATCCCTTGAGACGGACGTAGGTAATATCGCCCACCCAGACTTGATCGCATCGAGATATCTCGAGGGTTTCAAGGCGATTGACATACGAATACACCCCTTCAACGCAGGTCGTGGTTTGGCAGAGACGTTTGACAGCAACTGAGAGGTTGGCGTCTTTCATCAATCGAGCAACACGTTTATACCCAACGCTGTGTCCCTGACGCTGTAGGAGTTTTCTGATACGCCTATACCCGTACGTCGGATACCGCAGTGCCAACGTCTCTATTTTCGCACGCAGGACTTCTTCGTAAGGGTCGATTTTCGGGGCATAATAGAGATTGCTTCGGTGGAAACCCAGCACCTCACAGATCTGTCGCACGGAATAATCCGTCCGCAAGGCTTCAATCATTTTTCGCTGCTCCGTGAGGTTTGGTGCAACCAAGTCGCGGCTTTTTTTTCAATGTCGAGTGCCACGGTCAACCGTCCAACGAGCTGTTCAAGGTGGGCGATACGCTCCTCTGCCTCGCTGGACTGCTGCTCTGTGGACACAAACAGGGATCCTACGTTTTCAACGACTTGCTGCTTCCACTTCGAGAGTTGATCTTCACTGAGGTTGTGTCGACGACACACTTCTGCTTGTGAACTTTCACCGCTGAGTGCCTCAAGAACAACTTGACCTTTAAACTCAGGGGTGAAGGTTCTTCGTTTTCGTTTCGCCATTGGGGCCTCCTTTCAAGTCGTGGAGATTATACCACAATCTTGGTTTAGGGAGTGGCCCGAATTTAGGGAGGCAGTACACATGACACCTGAAGAAGCAAGTGAACGTTTTAATAAAGAGTATGAACGGCGTATTGCACAGATGATAAAAATAGACTTTCCTTAATAAATATACAAAGGATTATTTTTAGTGGAAGATAAAATTGTTGGAACTTCTGAAGATGAAAAACGTTTTTTGCAAATTAGTGTGGATCCTTCAGATAATAGTATGCCCAAAAAGGGTAATGTACGATTCATCAATATAAATGAAATACAACAAGTTGTTATCCTAGGTCCAGTACCCCATAATTTGGCAGGTATAGATTTAAACCAACCGGAAAGTATTGAAGTGCCACCGTTTATTCAGACCACAATTTCGCAAATTTAATCCAAGTTTTGTTTCTGAAATTCCATAGGTGTCAAATACCCTAACGCCGAGTGAGGACGTTTCTGGTGATACACGTGTTCAATAAAATGACCGATGCGGTTTCTCGCTTGCGTGAGTCGTCATAGTCATTGAGGTGGACTTCTTCCTCCTTGAGGGTGCGGATAAGTCTTTCAGCATATCCGTTCTCCCAAGGATGCCCGCGACGCGCCACCGAAATCTCAACACCCTGATCCCTCAGCGTTGAGATGTAGGTATTTGAAAGATATTCAACGCCTTGATCTGAATGATGGATCTCTAGGACGCTTCGGTGTAATGCCTCTTTGATCGGTTTGAGTCTCAGCGGTTGCGTCAAGTGCTGACTGATATGCCACTCTCTAATCATGAGCGTAAAGACATCCATGAGTAGTGTAACATACACGAACCTACTTTTCAGACGAACATAGGTCATATCCCCAACCCAGACCTGATCACATCGTGAAACCTTAAGGGTCTGAAGGCGATTCACCCACGGCCGCGGTTCGTCAAGCGATGTTGAGGTTTGACAGACACGCTTGACTGCGACTGACAGGCTCGCAGCTTTCGTCACGCGCGCAACACGCTTAGACCCAACGAGGTATCCCATCCGCTGTAGTAGCTGTGTGATACGCGCCTGTATCCATAAGTCGGATACCGCAGCACCAACGCCTCTATTTCATCGCAGAGGATGTCTTCAGACGGGTTCTACTTGAGTTGATAACAGAGGCTAGTTCGGGTGAAACCGAGCACCTCACATATCTGTCGAACAGAATAATCCGTCCGTAGGGTCTCAACTATTTCTCGCTGCTCCGCCAGTTTTGGTCTAACCAAGTCGCTGCTTTTTTTGAATATCCAGTGCCACAGTCAACCGCCCAACGAGCTGTTCAAGGTGGGCAATACGTTCCGCCGCCTCGCTGGATGGCTGATCCGTTGAGGCAAACACAGAAGCCACATTTTCAATGACTTGCTGCTTCCACTTCCAGAGTTGATCTTCACTCAGGTTGTGTCGCCGACCCACTTCTGCTTGGGAACTTTCACCGCTAAGTGCCTCAAGAACAACTTGGCCTTTAAACTCAGGCGTGAAGTTTCTTCGTTTTTGTTTCGCCATCGGGGCCTCCTTTCAAGTCGTGGATATTATACCACAATCTTGGTTTAGGGAGTGGCCCGAATTTAGGGGGGTAGTACAATTTCCAATCTTAAAAAGACCAATTACGAATAGTTTTAGTTTTTTTGCAATATCTCAAGCCAAAAAGGAGATACACATGGATTTTATAGACGAAAATTATGAATTGTCTGACAAAGATAAAAGAACAGTTTTTTATCTTTTTAATGCTGAAGAATCTTGCAATTTCACCACTGAAAAATATGAGTACACAGAATTTTGCGACCTCAATGAACAGTTTTGTCCAGCATGCTATAGCGAAATAGCAGAAGAAATAAAGACATATTCTGAAGAACTCCAAAATCGCCTTACGCAATCATTGGCAAAAACACAGAAAGATGCTTTTAAAGACGAAGTTTTCTATAGACTCTTTCGCCATAAACGCTGCAACCACGAATACTGTAGCGAGTGCAATGAAAAAATAGAATCAAAACAAGATTATGTGTTGGTAAACCCTAATAACAAGGAACATTTATTTTCCAGCGTCAAACAAAATTACCTTGTATGCTCCTGTAATAATTTTATCTATTTACCTGTAGTTGAGGACTACGTATTTCTTGAACAGCGACAAACAAGTGGAGATAATACAAGAATACCCTCACTTGATAGTATCAAAACGGGATATTCATTATTAAAAAACCCCTTATCTCGTAATGCCAACGCCAAAATAATTAAAGCAAACAAAAATGATATTCAGGATAAAATTTGGTTTTTATCCAAGCATATTCCCACGAAATGTAAAGAAAAGCACTCTAAACTGGGAAAATCCATTTGCCATAAAATTGAAAATATGATAAGAGGTTACTATGAAATATGGGTTGAATTAAATAGAAGTTGCCGTATTCTTGCCGGTTTGTCACCAAGCCTTTTTTCATTCCGATTTATGGGAGATCCAATAACACAGAATGTAGTTAGCAATATAGAAACCATATACAATGAGAATCCAGTCTTTTGGTTTGATTACCTTAAGAGAATCTATACAGACATAGTAATAGGTATATGTAATTTAATAGATAGGGACACTGAAAATGACACTATATCCTTCTTTTTCTTCGTTAATGACGAAGATTTGAAAAAAACTGATATTGGGAAAGACATGGCAGCTTTGTTAGGAACATGCTATAAGAACATTCGTAATGATTATGAAAGGCTCAAAAAATTGCGAAATAAATTATTCGCTCATATAGATTTGGATTATCTGCCTACTAAAGACGCAGATGAACTTTTTTCTAATTTAGAAAATTTGCCCATAGATATACCGTTAATCAAGAAATTCCTTGAAATGCTTTCACAGATTTTTGAATCTATTAGCGAGTATTACGAATTACGTATTGATTTTAAATTACATGAAATAACAACTACTATGTATCCTGACCCTCTTACTATAGACCTTAATAACATTCTGCGTAAATTAGACATATACCCTGTGCAAAAGTATACTGCTCATGAAAAAATTAAATTTGATATTACAAAAGAAATTATAGAAAAATGTCATAAAGAAAAAAAGAAATTAGATACATTAAAGAACATGATAAAAAATCAAAAAATATACTATGGGGAAAACGGACTATATTTTCAATCTGATGAAAATGAGACGGGATTAGACAATGATGAGTTAAAAGATTTAATCAATAAATATGTAATACTATGGGAGAGGACAGATAATGGCATAAAAATCTCTATACGCCCGGATGACCATGAAACTGTTGATCCTTTAATTGTAAGTCTAAATAATAGTCCAAATCTCAAAGAAAGTCTAAATACTCATAGCCTGCTTTTCCGATATAATACCGACGACTATGGTAACAAGAATGACACTATTGTAGAATTACGGAATGTTGCGAACACTGCTTACCAAATTGCAGACGAACTAATCCAATGGCTAAAGGATTTTAACACAGATAAGAAAGTCAGTCCAATAACTTGTTTTATTGAACATCGAGGGGTAGATATGTTTACGGGTGTAAATGAATATAATGGGACAATTGGTATCGTTAAATAAAGATAACAAGATGAAGCGTTATACTCAATTTAACCAATTCCAAAACTACTAATTGCGAAAAAGGTTAGAGAATATGAAAATAAAAGAAATTCAAGATGAATTGGCAGCATTAGAATTAGATGGATGGCTCCTCTACGATTTTCGGGGGATAAACCCGATTGCACAAAACGTAGCAGGCTTGATAGATGCACATATCACACGCAGATGGTTCTGTTTGATCCCGGCACAGGGTGAACCGCGGTGGCTGGTCCATAAAATTGAGACGTCTAACTTCACAAGTGTCCAAGGGAGCATCGCGCTTTACGCGGGTTGGGAAGAACTTAACGCAGCGATTCGTGCCTTGCTCGCTGGCGTTAAAACCGTCGCAATGGAGTATTCACCAAATGCTGAAATCCCTTATGTTTCACGGGTAGACGCCGGCACTTTGGAGTGGATTCGTTCAATCGGAGTCGAGGTGCACACATCGGCAGAACTCGCACAGCGGATGGAAGCGCGTTTGAGTGAGGCACAGGCAACCGGACATCAGACGTCCGCACGCCTCGTGCTACAGGCGAAAGACTATGCCTTCAAATGGATCGGTTCACAACTGCGTGATGGAAAAACAATTACGGAATACGACGTGCAGCAGGTCATCCTCGGACAATTCGATGAGATGGGTTTGGTTACGGACTACCCACCGATCGTGGCTGCGAACGCGAAGAGCAGCGATCCGCATTATGCCCCGACTTCAACAGACACCCAAGCGATTAAAATCGGCGACTTTATCTTAATCGATTTATGGGCAAAACAGAAAGATCCGGATGCAGTCTTCGCAGATACAACATGGGTGGCGTATGCAGATACAACGGTTCCGGCGAGATATGTTGAAATCTTCGATATTGTCAAGGAGGCACGGGATAGAGCCGTGCGGTTTATCCGCGAGAAATGGGATGCCGATGAACGGATTCACGGTTATGAAGTGGACGATTGCGTCCGAGCGTATATCACCGAAAAAGGATATGGTGAGTTCTTTATTCACCGCACGGGACACAACATCGGCACGGTTATCCACGGGAACGGTGTGAATTTAGATAACTTAGAGACGCGCGATGCACGCGCCTTGATTTCTGGGATCTGTTTCTCGATTGAGCCGGGCATCTACCTTACCGACTTCGGCGTTCGGACAGAAATTGACGTTTTCTTAGCCGGTCCAGGGAGAGACGGCGTAAAAGTGACAACCGCGCCCGTTCAAAATCGGGTATTGCCGTTGCTGTAACCTGATAATTCCGTTTTCTCAAATCTGTGAGAATGTGTGAAAGGTAGACGCGTGCGTTAAGGATCCACTGGTCGGCATACGCTGCAGCGAGCAACGGAAGTGCCATCGCTAAACGCGGCGAGTCGAGGAGCCACTGTCTCGCATACTCGGCATAGTCGGTATCAACAAGTCCTGTGCTACCGATCGGATAGACGACGTAGCGTTTATCGTCTCGCAGCTCCAGCCTTGGATCGAGAGGCGTGTCAAGGTTAAGAGATTTCGCGCCGTCAATTTCGAGCACCCAAAAAAAATAATCCTCATTGTGTCCGAGGTATCCGATCTCTACATCAAGCCGATGGACATCTTCGGTCAGAATCGGGATGGCTTCCATATCGCGTTTCACTAAAACCGGATAGATCGCGGCGAAAAAGATTTGTTCACATCCGAGAGGTTGGCGCGCATGCTTCAGGATGTCCAAGAGGATCTGTGCTTCTTCGGTGTGTTGTAGGTCTAAGCAACTTTTCGCGAAGACTTCATCACGGATGGATCGGAGTTCTGAGGGATCATTTGAATCAAGAGGTGGGAGTTCGCGTATCAGTTTGAGAATGTGTCGGCGCTTGGGTATAACTTTCCAAAGCACCCAATTCCACAAAACCTGCCATGTCCCGCCTTCCAACACTTGATTGAGAAAGGCTTGCACGCTGAAAAAGAAGCGTTGGAATCTGCTTTGAGATGGGAGATTTCGTTGTTCGTTCGCCATGAGTTCTCAGACGATTTGGCGCAAATTTGACTTTCCGCCGGGAATATAGTATAATATATGTTGCCAATGATAGAATCGCCGGAGTGGTGAAATTGGTAGACGCACGGGACTCAAAATCCCGCGGGCCCTAGGTCCATGTCGGTTCGAGTCCGACCTCCGGCATACGGCGATGGTTTCTCATGAGCCATCGCCTTTTCTGTTTCGGTTACATCGCAACGATTTCACGCATCCGCTTCGCGAGGTCAATTTGTGCGTCTCTATCGCCACCGACTTCGTGGATAACATAGCCATCGTAACCGATAGCACGGAACGCCGCCATAACCGCTTGCCAATCCGTATCGCCATCTAAGAGGTTGACAAACTGGTGTGCGCCGCGAGAGAAATCCTTGAAGTGCACCCGCTTGATACGATGTGCGAGTTCACGGATCCAATGTTCCGGGTAACCATAAGCCATCATATTCGCTGTATCCAGATACGTCCCCACCCAATCGCTGTCTATTTCATCTACAATATCGCGCATCTCTTTCGGACTCAGCAGGAATTTGTTCCAGACGTTCTCAAGCCCAATTGCGACCCGGTGTGTTTCCGCGGAAGGTGCGAGCTCTTTCAAGACACCCACGAGGTTATCCCAGACTTGCTGGTAAGTCCCCTCAACAGTCAGTTGCCCAGGATGCAGTAAAATCCCACCGACACCGAGGGCACCAGCGACTTCCAAACCGCGGGCGAGAGAGACCGCGCCTTTTTCGCGCTGCGTGGCATCCACACTGAGCAAATTCCCGCGGTCGGCGTAGCCTGCCGTGATACTACTGATTTCAATACCTGCATCCTCACACTTGGCAGCAATGCCGCGTAACTCCGTATCGCTCATATTGACGTCGGTGTCTTGTCCTTCACCGAAAGTGAGTTCAACGGCATCGTAACCGGCATCTTGACAGAGGGAGAGTGTATCGTCCAAGGACATACCGCCGAGGATAATTTGGGTGACGCCTATCTTCATTTCTTCTCCTTTTCGATGTGAAATTGCGTGGCTGTTAGAGATTGTATGCAGAGGTGCCGAGTTTCGAGACACTGTGGACACCGAATGGCGACATAATACGCGTCGTTGAACACGGTATCAATCAAATTGTCGTCCGAGCGATCCACCAATGAATGCCCCAAAAACTGGTCAAGCACTTCATATTCCCTGTCGCAATCTGGACAGATTTGTAAGTCGTGCCCGATGTCCGTCTGGTCGAGCCATCGCATCGTCAATGCCTTTCTTAGGAAGAAACTAAAAATTGAGAAACCGATTTGAGATAGCGATTCGGCAAGCGTGCCTTAACGTGAACGGCTTCGGTTGCGTATTCAGTATCAAGCACTATGCCGTGCTTATGCAGTAAATCGAGTGCCTTTCCTTCCGTATAAGGAATAGAGAGAGAGATGTCCGTGCCACGTTCGGCAAAACGCTGTGACAAAGCCTCTATTAACGCTGGAACGCCATCGCCGCGCTGCGCGGAAATAGGCAGTGCATCGGGATATTGGCACTGTAAGATGTGCAATCCCTCATCATCACTTTTGAGCCTATCAATTTTATTGAAAACCATGAACATCGGCATGTCGGTAGCCTTCAATTCTTCAAGGACTACGTTCACAGCGGCTATCTGTGCCTCCGCTTCTGGATGACTGACGTCAATAACATGCAGCAAAAGATCTGCCTCTAAGACTTCTTCGAGCGTCGCCTTGAATGCAGCAACTAACTGGTGTGGTAATTTCTTGATAAATCCGACGGTGTCGCTCAACAGAATTTGTTGCTTTTGCGGCAAATCGAGCTTCCGCGTGGTAGAATCTAAAGTTGCGAACAATTTATCTTCAGCCAAAACGGTTTCGCCTGTCAGTCGGTTAAATAGGGTTGACTTCCCTGCATTGGTATATCCCACGAGGGATACTTTGATTTTTTCGGACCGGTTTCGCCGCTGCACATGACGCTGTTTTTCAACGGCATCCAGTGCCTTTCTCACATGTGCGATGTTCCTACGAACCCAGCGTCTATCCATTTCAAGCTGCGTTTCACCGGGACCCCGGAGGCGTCTACTACCACCGCCACCTGTCGCAAGTCGTGAGAGGTGTGTCCACATCCGAGTGAGGCGTGGCAGTGCGTATTCGAGTTGCGCCAATGCGACTTGTAAGCGTGCTTCTTTGGTGAGTGCGCGTTGCGCAAAAACCTGAAGAATGAGTCCTGTCCGGTCAATCGTAGCGACCTCAAGTGCCCGCTCAAGATTCCGATTCTGCGCCGGTGATAGTTCCTCATCAAAGATAATTGCGTCTGCGTCTAACTCTGCAACGAGGGGCTTGAGTTCGTCTTCAACCTTCCCTTCACCAATGAAATACGTTGGATTTGGCACATTACGGGGTTGAATTGTCGTAGCAACCACCTCAATACCAGCAGTCTCTGTGAGTTGCTGGAGTTCTTGCAACGATTCTTCAGTCTCGTGCATCAAGGTATTTCGGAGTTTTATCCCTACCAATATCGCACGTGAGGGCGGATTCGGTGCACGGGTATCGTAAAGTTCTGGCATCAAGAGACTCCTTTCCTGAGTTCTGCGGGTATACCGAGGCAATATGCCACGGTTTTCCCAACAACAGGGTTCTTAATAGGATAGTTTATCAGATTTGTGTGCTATTTTCCACTAAAATCCTATTTTGCGAAAAAACTTCAGATTTTTCGGGACTTAATGATTCTTGAAGTTTTCCTTGCACAGAAGTCAATTCTGTGTTATACTTAAAAACCATGATGAAAAATGGCAAAAATTCCACAACTCCCATGATCACTGTGAACCGAAAAGCGCGGTATGATTACCATCTGCGCGATCGGTATGAAGCCGGTGTCGTTCTTCAAGGAACCGAAGTGAAATCAATTCGCGCAGGACGGCTCAACTTGGCAGATAGTTACGCACAGATAACAGATGGTGAAGTGTTCCTGATCGATGCCCATATCGGTCCTTATGAACATGGGAATATGGAAAACCACGAGCCGAAGCGGAAACGGAAACTCTTATTGCATCGGCGAGAGATCACTAAACTTGAACGTTCAATCCGTTCCAAGGGCATGACGATCGTTCCGACGCGAGCGTATTTTAGCAACGGTAAGGTGAAACTGGAGTTAGCCGTTGCTATGGGTAAGCGACTTTACGATAAACGCGATAAACTTGAGCGTGAAGCGACGGCGAGTGAGATTCGGGCATACAATTGAGTTGACTATCAGCGACCTTACTGAATCGTTAACGACTCTTCTGGGGGTGTAAAGGTTTCGACGAAGGTAAATGAGATATAGGTTGCATGCCGAGGTCTCCGCAGGCCTCGTTAAACAGGCGGAACATTTATAAATGCTGATGAAGAATTAGCATTAGCTGCTTAATGTAGCTACGCTTTGCCGACCTGCTGCCCGTCAGGGAAGCAAAAGCGCCGCAATACGGGCTAGCCACACACCCATTCTCAAAGGGATGTGTCGCGAAACACTTTTTGAGATAGTCTCTTATGAATCCTGCACAGGGGAGTCTGAGAGGCGAATCTTAAATCCTGTGATAAGCATGTAGTAGCCTCTATTGAACTGCCTTCGGACGCGGGTTCGATTCCCGCCACCTCCATTTCTACCGCGTCATTCCGCGTTTATCAACTCCATAGTGCTTGCAAAATGACATGGCTGATTTTGCGAACATGCCACCTCGTATCCAAAAGATTGTGCAAGCGCATATATGTGAAGATGAACACATCCGCTTGTGCGTCCTCGGTCGCTCTAACTTACTGCGTCCAGACTATGTCTTCATCACCTCGCGCCGGGTGCTGGTCTTAGATGAACGCCATATAGGCAGTTTCACTGTCTCTTACGCAAACGTTCGATGTAATTTATTATTCACGGAAATTCGTGGTGTCAAACTCATTCGGGATTTCAAGCATCGGCTCCTTCGCCAAGCAAGACTTGAAATTAGTATCGTCCGCAATGTTCATTGGATTGACAATATCAACGTCCGTTCAGCACAATGTGCCTACGCGTGCATCGCCGAGCAACTCACAGCATAAAAAGGGATGCCATGATAGAATTCCTGAATTATCTCATCGTTTCGTATAACGTCTGGTTTACAGCCCCCTTAGCGATTGTGTTCCTCCTGGCACTTTTTCGGCTTGTCACCGGAGCGATGGATTTCGGGGATGTGGACGCAGAGGTTGATATGGATGCTGACATCGACGCGGACGCAGATGTAGATGCTGATATGGATGCAGATACAGGTTCTCAGGGGACTTCCTTCGGGGATGTGTTTGGATTTCTGAATATCGGTAGAGTTCCCTTGATGATTGTGCTGATGTCGCTATTTGTGACGTGGGGAATTTTTGGACTTATTGCGAACGCGCTCCTGAATATTCCAGAGACGCCAAACCGGGTTTGGATATCGTGTATCATTGCGTTTTTCTGTTGTTTCTTGGGAACTCGGTATATCTCCATCGCGCTTTCAAAACTGTTCCCAGAGAGCGAAAAAGCCATCAGTGATGTTCAGCTACTCGGTTTAAGAGGACGAGTGATTAGCGGGCAGATCACAACCACTTTTGGGACGGCTCGCGTCCAAGTTCCGGACGGACCGGAATTAACTGTCAGTTGCCGTGTCGAACCAGACGGAATCACGCCTGTCAAAGGGGATACTGTCATTCTCATAAATTATGACCGGACCAAACGAATCTTCGATGTGAAAAAAAGCGAAATGGATCTGTGATAAAGTATGAAGGAGAATTGAAACATGTTGGATGCTAACTTATTCATCACTGTCGTCGGCAGCGTGATTGCCTTACTGGTCATTTTCCTGTTAGTCTATCGCTCTTTCTATAAAAAAGCACCAGCAGACTCAGCATTGGTCATCTCTGGAGGACGTAAAAAGCGTGCCGTCTTTGGGGGTAACCTTATCAATCCACTTACAAACACGAGTCAACTTATCTCCCTGAATACACTCCAACTTCCAGTCGAACGCACCGGACAAGCCGCGCTTATCACAAAAGATAGTTTACGGGTTGATTTGGAAGCAGAGTTCTATGTCAAAATTGAACCCAATGAACAGGATGTCCTCAAAGCGGTAGCAAGTCTTGGCGACAAAACGTTAACGCCCGCCGAAGTTAATAAACTTCTTGAAGGTAAACTTGTCGGTGTTCTCCGAAGTGTCGCTGCAACCATGGACCTTCAGGAATTGCATGAAAAACGCCAACAATTCTCTGACCAAGTTCAGGAAGCCTGTCGGGACGATCTTGAACAAAACGGCTTTAAGTTAGAAAGCGTAGCAGTAACCAATCTCGATCAAACCCCACTCGATGCGCTTGACGAAAATAACCGTTTTGATGTTGTCGCCATTCAAACGATTAAACAAGAGGTTGAAGATAGACAAACTGAAACTGCTCGAATCGAACACGAAAACCAAGTGAAACGTGAAGAGAACCGACTCAAAGCCGAACTGGAAATCAAACAGCGCGAAGAGGAGACAGAAACGCAAGCCTTAGAAGTTGCGAAACGGCTTGAGTTTGCGCAGGAAGCGCAGCGCAAAGCAATCGCCACGAACAAAGCAGAGCAGGAACGCGAGATCGAAGCACATAAACTTGAACAGCAACAAGCAATTGAGGAAGCGCGAATCAAGCAGGAAGAAGCCGTAAAATCTACGGAAATCTCCCAGAAGCAGCGGCTCGACACGGCACAGATTGAACAGACGCGTCAAGTCCAAGAGACAGAGATTGCACAGAAACAGGCAGTTGAAGTCGCCCGTGTCCAACAGGAACAGCTGATTGAAGAAGCACAGATTCAACGGGAACTCACCGTCGAAAGGGCGAAGATTGAACAACAGCGCGCTGTCGAAGAGACGGGTATTTCCAGCAGGATTGTCCTCATTGAGAAAGAGCGCGAGGAAAAAGAGGCACAAGCCGAAAACGCAATTCAAATCTCAATGAAGGAGAAGCAGCGCGAGGCAGCACTGATTGAACTCTTGGATGTCAGTGCACAAAAAGCAAAAGCTGAAGCGAGTGTCTTAACCGCCGAAGCGATTGAGGAAGCGGAGCGGCAAAGCAAAATCGCGCTTATTCACGCCGAACAGGAAGCGGATGAGGAGCGGATCGCCAAAGAACGAGCGACGGACGCGGAAGCTTATGCTGTTGTGGAATCTGCTAAGGCGGAACTTGCAGCTGCGGAAGTCAAAGCGCAAGCACAAAGGATTCTCGCAGAGGCATTCCTTGTTGAAGCAAAAGCAAAAGCCGATGGCGAAGAGGCATCGATTGCTGCGAAAAATCAGGCGGATTCCAAAGTTCTCGTGAGCGATGCAATATTAGCACTCGTGGAATCCCTACCTGAAGTAACCAATGAACTGATGAAACCAGCGGAGCGGATCGAAAGTATCCGTGTGCTTGATCTCGGCGGTGGCAATGGTAATGGCAGCAATGGCATGAATCGGATTCTCAGTTCGATTGTGAATGCTGGTGCGGCGGTGCCGTTGTTGAAGGAAATTGTAGGTTTCAGCGGTTTAGATACTGAAAGAATTGCCCAGACTATTAGCGATTACGCTTCCAACGTGGCAGTCGATGCCCAATCGGATTCAGAAGAATAGCATATTGGTTATCAGTTAAGAGGTTCGTTTAACGAAGGGAAACCCCCAAGCAAAACACCCGCTTTAACTGAAAACCGAAAACCGAGAACCGACAGCCAGTAAGTTGATAACTAATACAGGAAAGGATATACAGATGGAACAGGAAAAACAAGCACGCGTTGAAGTTAAAGTTAACTTCCTCTCAATTGACCGGAGCACTGGCGCACCAATCGTTGTCCTGAAGGAGAAAGAGGGAGACTCAAATCGGATATTGCTGATTTGGATCGGTGAATCGGAGGCAGCCGCTATCCAGATGCATATCGAGAAAATGCAACTCCCGCGACCGATGACACACGACTTACTTAAGACGATGATTGAAACGCTTGGAGCTAAAGTTACAACCGTGTGTGTACACGCTTTCGAAGAACGGACTTTCTACGCATGTCTGACCTTAGAGGTCGACGGGAATGCTATTGACGTGGATTGTCGACCGAGCGATGCAATCGCGCTTGCCCTCCGCTGTGAAGCCCCCATCTACGTTGTTGAAGAGGTGCTTGCTGAGCAGGGATTCTCTGAACAGGAACTCGATAAGGGACAAAAACCCGACACGAAAGATGTCTTGCAGAATTTAGACGACGACACGCTAAAACAGTATACGGTCTAAATCGTTGTCAGTCGTCGGTTCGGATTTTCTACGCAACCCGTCCTGAAAACTATTAAAAGGAGAAAGACAGTGTATGACCTTGTCATCCGCAACGGAACCGTCATTGATGGAACGGGTAAACCTGGTTTCAAAGCCGACATTGCTATTCGTGGTGAACGTATCACAGAGGTTGGCAACGTCCCCGACGCGGCGTATCAGACAATTGATGCAACGGACAGACTTGTTACACCCGGCTTCATAGATACGCATACACACATGGATGCTCAGTTCATGTGGGACCCACTTGGGACACCGACCTGTTGGCACGGTATCACTACGCTGATCCTTGGAAGTTGCGGTGTAAGTTTCGCACCCGTCAAACAAGCCGACCATACAGTTTTAGCAAAGGTGCTTGAAAGTGTTGAAGGTATTCCTGCGGAAAGCATCATGTCGAGCCTCCGTTGGAATTGGGAAACCTTCGGGGAATACTATGATGCTTTAGATGCATGCCCAAAAGGGGTAAACGTCTGCGGGATGATCGGGCATGCGGCAACACGCTACCACGCAATGGGTGAAGAGAGCCTCAAAAGGGACAGAAATCCAACGCCCGATGAAACGAAGACTATGCAAGCCTCCGTTGATGAAGCGATGGAGGCAGGGGCATTGGGATTCTCCACCTCTCGAACACTCACCCACAAGACCTCTGAGGGTATTCCGATACCCGGCACATTCGCACACCTCGATGAACTCGTCTCGCTTGCGCAAGCCGTTGGAAGACACAACAAAGGGATTTTCCAATGGGCACCCGGGTTCGGGGAATATGAGGACTACCCAACAACGGAGTATCCAGAAACGCGAAAGGAGATCCACCGCATTGCTGAGGTGAACCGCCAGAGTGGGTGCCCCGTGATCTTCAGCGCGTTTACCCATGAAGCCGTGCCGACCATTCAGACGCTATACTTGGGATGGCTTGATGAAGAACGCGCTGCTGGCGCACAAGCGCGTCCGATGGTATCTTCCCGCGTTAACACAGTGATGGTTGGACTTTGCAATTGGATGCCGATTCGCGACGTGAAGGCATGGCGTGAATTGTATAGTCTCCCTTATTCTGAACGGTTGACAGCCATTCAAGACGAAAAGATACGGGCAGGACTGTTAGATATTCCTGCCGAAAGTGATGAACGTCTCGGAAAAATGTTATACCGCTTTGGACCGACAGGGTGCGAATACGTCCGTAAACCGGAGAACCTACTCCGCAATATTGCCCATGAAAACGGTGAACGCCCGATAGAGACAATTGTTCGGTTGTTCCACGAAACCGGCGGACGGCAGCTATTTGCCTTCGCAACGAATAACCACAATCTCGCCCACGTTGAGGAAGTCGTGCGCTACCGAGACACGCTTCTCGGTCTCGGTGATGCAGGCGCGCATGTAAACGCGATATGCGATGCTTCTCTCTCAACGCACGCACTCACATATTGGCACGGTGAACGGCAAATCTTCAGTCTGGAAGAAACTGTACGTCGATTGACTTCTGATGGCGCAGAAGCCTTCGGAATCCCTGAACGTGGCCAGTTAAAGCCAGGGTATTACGCCGATGTCAATGTGATTGACGCAGAAAATCTCCGTATGGAAGTCCCTGAATTTGTGTATGACTTACCTGTCGGCGCGGGACGTTGGACGCAGCGAGCGCAGGGTTATGACTATACGCTCGTAAACGGCAAAGTTGTTGTCGAGGATGACAACCATACGGGTCGTCTCGTTGGGAAACTCATTCGGATTTAAGACACACAGATACATCAAAATGCACCTTTTGTGAGGGAACTACGCATTATGAAAGAACACACACAAACCCCTGAAAGCGACGAGTTCCGTGACTACATCCGACACCGACAATTGGAGATGCTTTCCGAGGATTTATGGGACGAGTATCTGTGGGGCGAGTTAGGTGCTGCGGTCCGTGATTTCGAGAACGAACCGTGGGGAAAGCCTTCAGAGGAAACCAATCCGGACGCATCTTAACCTATGAACAGTTGATAGCAGATTACTCGATTTCATAGACTATCGTTATATTCACGGTGACAGTGAGTTCCCCGGCTTCAATAGGGGTTGAACTCAGCGCACTATCCTCGGCGAACGCCGCTTCCCTCGCAAAGGCGATCGGAGGGCTTGCAGTGTGGGATGTCTCGGTGATCGTGATGGGTTTTCCGAGCGTAACACCGCTCGCGTCCGCTAAGGTTTGTGCTTTTGCCTCTGCATCTTTCACCGCTAAGCCGCGCGCCTGGGTCTGCAGGGGTGTGGTGTCTTCAATCATGAATTGGATGGCGTTTACAACAACTATGTCACCCCCCGCTTGGGCAGCATCATCAATGACGCCACTGAGATTCTCTAACGCTCGGACTTTCGCACTCACAGTGTTGTTCACACTATATCCACGAAGGACACGTCCATTCTCCGTATAGTCATACTGCGGATAGATGCTAAACCTTTCGGTTTGAATATCGTTTTCAGCGATGCCGCGGGCTTTCAGTGCGTCTATGACAGCTGTCATTGCGACAGCAGCTGCCTCGCGGGCTTCTGCAACCGTCTTTTTCTCAACGGATACGCCTAAATTTAGTGTTGCTATATCGGGTTCACCAACAACTGAACCATTCCCCGTCACGTGGATTTTCCTACTCTCCTGCGATTGTAGTAAAGTTCCTACAATTTGTGGCTCGCACCCGGTGAGCGTTATGGCGAGCAGCGTAATTACTCCCAAAAATAGAAATTCTAATCTCTTCACGGTAAACCTCCCTGTTCGGTCTCAACTTCTGTAGCGGCTTCCTCAGCTTTGAGCGTTTCGGATTTCTTTATGAGCCGATCCACATTCGACTTGAAGAGCCTGAAGACAGTCTCCGTGTCGTCGCGTTTGACGTAAAGTTTACCCTCTTCCTCTTTCCCAATGTGTAGGGTTGCTGTTGTGCCATCGTTGAGTCCAACGGAAATAGTGGATTGTGGTGTGTCCAAACCGTATGCTGCAAGGTCATCCGTCGCTGCAGCGAAATCGTCTGTGTCCAAACCGCTGAAAGTTGTCAGAAGTGTGTCAATCTCTGTTGTTTTCGCAGCAGCGGCTACAGGCTTGAGCATCTGCCATGCCCCGTCTGCATCGAGACGCAGTTCGACGGTCTCCTCCGGCGAAACGATGTTCAGCTGTGTAACAATCCCTTTGTTAAAATTGAAGATAGTCCGATCTTTCCAAGTCCGCGTGCCTTTATCAAAGACAGATTGGAGATACCCTTGTGCGACATAGACCTCGTTGGCATCGGCAGGACGCACGTAACTGCTCAGGAACCCCGGGGTCGTTTTCCCCACAAACAGATGCGCCAATACCTTATCACTCGTATCCACCAATTTTGCTTCGACCCCCGTGCTATCTACCTCGAATTCGGACTGTTTTTCTGGATTATTGGAGACGCGTTGTGTATTTTTGAATTCTGCTACCTTGGCGAGTAATTCCGTTACACCTTCACTGTCTGCTGGATAGTTATCCATGGAAGCGACAACCCAATTGCCATTCTGTTTTGAAAGTGTTGTGGTTTCGCCGGTCGCGGTGATTTCTATTTTCGCAACCTGTTCCTCACTGAAATTGGGAAACAGGGGCATCGCTGTCTCGACTTTTTTCTCATATTCGCTCTGCCCAAAAGGGTTCTCGAAAAGCAGGACAACGGTTGCCAAAACGATAAAAATAGCACCTAAAATAAGAAGTTGCTTCGTCTTCATTTTTTAATTTATTGCTCCTGGGCGTTGCTCCATTTTATTACGCAACGGTCTCCGGTGAAGTTGGAAATCTTTGAACCTCTGCACCGGTTGGTATAAACCGTTGTAAAACACAAACTACACAGACCCGTAGGTCTCTACGAACCGTTTTGCTCGTCTCTTTAGGAAATATCGAAGGAGTCCAAAAACAATAACGATCAGGGGGACTCCCACAATACAGAGGTACTTAATAAAGTTTTTCTCAATTTCAGAAACCTCACGCAAGGGTCGATCCGTAATGGTGTGTGAACGGATACCGATGAGCGCATCACCAAGGGTCAACCAATCCACGGTGTTTAAGAAAAAGTTAACGCCATCGGGACGTAATTGCGTGAGAAATTGCGCCGTGCCTACCACAACAATTTGGGTCTGTTCACTCTCAGTTTTGGTGATTCGTCCCGCTGTGTCTGCCACTGGGATCGGCGTTTCGCTGTCCTCAGTTGTCGGAGGGATTTCTAACCCCGATTCCGCCGCGTCTTGGGTTGGGACCGGCGGAATTTCTTTACCGGCATAGAAACTCTTGAATTTGCCTTCCAAAGCGACAGCAACCGTATAAACTTGGGACTCCGCATTGGGCGGAATCGGAGCGTTCGGCATTAGATTGTAATAGCCTTGGATGCTCCGCCCTGCTTCACTCGTCTTTGCCAACGGCGTTGCGGCGATCCCTTCCTTTGTTACCATCTCTAAAGAACTCGTCCACGGTAATGTCAACGCCTCCAACTGGCTGGTGATACTGTGTTCCATCGAGAAATTCGGTTTCACAATTTTAACAAAATAGGGATACGGTTGAATAACTGTCATGAACCCTTGTTGGAACCGCGCAGTGTCGTGGAATCTGGCATCAAGCAAGAGGTTGTTCCCAAGTTTCACACCGTAGTGTTCCAAGAGGTCATTCAGACCCGTGCTCAACGGAGCAGCTTGTAAGGTGCCAGGCTGCAATTGAATGGGATCGACTAAGAAGATTGCCCGCCCCCCACGCATAATGAACTGATCTATCTCATATTTATCGCGTTCCGTCAAGGGTTGTTGGACACCCGCGATAACCAATGTCGAAACGCTATCGTCAACGGAAACCTGTCCGCCTTGTAGAGTGACGGAGGTGAGATTATATTGTCCTTGGGCACTTTTATCCAAAAGTTGGCGGAACTGTTGATGGTTTTGATGATCAATGTCAAATTCACCGTGTCCGCTCAAAAACCCTACGGTTTTCGCCTCCTTGGTGGTAACTTTGAGAATAGTGGACGTCAGTTCGTATTCCAAATTAGCGGTTGATCGCACGACTGGTAGGATCTCCTCTTTCCCGCTATAACCGATAGAGATGCCCATATAGACGTTCGCAATTTCCGCTTTATCCTTTTTTACAACATTGATTTGGACTTCGGGGATCCCCTTGAAACGGAGTTCCTGTTTCTGTCCATCGTCAAAATCGGCAGGATTCACGAAATCGATTTGGAGTCTCTTGGAGAACGCGTTGTATTCATCGAGGACGTCTCTGACATCGCGACGGATTTGGGCGACCTCCGCGGGATTCGTCGAAAAGTAGGCGGTGATCGTCACAATATCGTCTAACGTGTCGAGCACATTTTTAGTCGCTGCCGAGATAGTATAACGCTTGTCCTCGGTGAGATCGGCGCGAATGAAGCGACGCGTCGACAGGAAATTAATCAGCACGAGGATGCCGAAGATGATTGCTACAACAGCGAGGGTGTTGCCACCGTATTTGATTCTTTTATTCACCAAAACAGTCTACTCCTTTTCCACTGAATCACGGCACAGCGGCGTGTGCCTACTACTTTTAACGCCATTTGCGGCTTTCAACCGACAATGTGCTTAAATAGAGAAAAAAACCGATGAGCGACAGATAATAGATAATGTCGCGGGAATCGAGCACGCCTCGAAGAATACTACTGTAATGGGCACCGAGACCCAGATAACTGAAAATCGGGAACAACCAATTCGGGGCATTGAAAAGCACAATGTCCTCACCGATGATCAGCAACACAAAACAGGCAGTAATGCCAAAAATAAACGCAATAATCTGATTTTCAGTCAACGTTGAGGCGAAAAGCCCGACGGATATATATGCCCCACCCATCAGCAGGAGACCGATGTATCCCCCGATGAGCGTCCCACCATCTGGATTCCCCAAATACATAACCGAAAGCGGCAGAACGAGTGAGAGTAACACCGTTACCGTAAGAAGGGCAAAGCTTGCTAAGAATTTCCCGATGACGACTTCGTAATCTCGAAGTGGCAATGTCATCAGGATTTCCACTGTGCCGAGTTTCTTTTCTTCAGCCCAGAGTTTCATCGTAACAGCAGGGATGAAAAACAGGAAAATCCACGGCATTAACCCGAAAAAACTGCGCATTTCCGCTTGGTTAACGAGAAAAAACCCTCTGAAGAAAAGCCATGCAGAGATGCCGAGGAAAAATGTGATGAAAATATACGCGATGGGCGAATTGAAATAACTTCTAAATTCCTTTTTAAGGATAGCTGTAATGTTCGTCATGATTTTTAAAATATGGAAATCCTTAGTTATCAGGAGAGTGGTTATCGGTTATCGGTCTTCGGTTACAAGAGGGTGTTTTTGCTTGAGGTCTTTGATAGAGGTCTTTGATAGGGTGTTTCTGCGTATTTCTGCGGATTTCCCTTGCTAAACGAAAACCTCTTAACCGACGGTTGACAACTGACAACTAATTATGCCTGTTCCTTGTCTGTCAAATTCAGGAAGACATCCTCTAAATCCACGGATTCCTGACGGAGTTCTGTAAGGCTCCATCCATTCTTCACAACCACGTGAAAAAGTGCTTCGGCAGCATCGCTCCCCTGAGAGGCATGGATCTGATACCCGACGATACCGTTGTCCGTGTCAACACGATTCCACTGTGAAACAAAATCTAATTCGTTGAGTTGTGTCTCAATGGATTCCTGTGAACCTCGGATGGCGATATGCACAATTTCTTCGCCTTTCGCTTGACTGGAGAGTTCCTCGGGGGTCCCGTTTGCGACAATCTTCCCGTTGTTGATGATTAGAATCCGGCTGCAGGTCGCAGAGACTTCAGGCAAAATGTGTGTGCTGAAGAGCACCAGTTTCTCTTGCCCGATGTTTTTGATTAAGTTACGGATCTCAATGATTTGACTTGGGTCTAACCCAGAGGTAGGTTCATCTAAAATCAGGATAGGTGGATCGTGGATGAGGCTTTGTGCCAGACCGACGCGCTGCCGATAGCCTTTTGAAAGTTCACCGATGTCTTTTTGGATAACGTCCTCAAGTCCACAGATGTCAATAACCGCCCGAATCCGATCTTTCCGTTGGCTTTTTGGGAGGTTCCGCACCTGCGTCATAAAGTTGAGGTATTCAATGACCCCCATATCGGCATAAAGGGGCGCGCTTTCAGGGAGATAGCCTATCTGTTTTCTGACTTCAACGGATTCCTCGAAGACATCGTATCCCGCAACGGTGGCACTCCCTGCATCCGCAGAGAGATAACAGGTGAGAATACGCATCGTGGTCGTCTTTCCTGCCCCATTCGGACCGAGGAAACCTAACACCTCGCCGGCATGCGCGTCAAATGAAACGTGGTCGACAGCAACCGTCGGACCGTAAGATTTTGTGAGTTCTCTAACTTCGATCATACGCTTGATAATGTAGAAACAATCGGCGCGAAAAGATGTTACCGATGTATTTGAAAAATAGGATATATTTATTAAAATAGTAGCACAAAAATTTCCGAATGTCAAGAAAAAATTGGCATTAAACCCGCTATTCTTCCGATACAACACCCTCAAATCCAACTATACACTGCTGACCTCAACACAAGACTTAACAGGGGCCAAAAACATCCCATCAACGCTTCACCTAACACCAGTCCGATGAAGAACGGCACTGCCTTTCGATAGGCGTTGATACCACCGTGCCGCAAGATGACCCACTTTGCTACCATCGCCAGAAATAGCGGAAACCAGATGACATCCGTTGTTCCGGGTGCAACACCGATAACATATCCCGCGGGATGCAATGGACACCACACAAAACGGGAACGCAGAAAGATAATACCTACATTCGCAGCGAAGGCGAATCCGAGCACAGAAGTCGCCAGCCAATCCGTCGGTTTTGGATTCACTAACCACGAAGAAAGGAAGTTGTATGTATCCGCACCACCGGCATGAATCTGCTCCGAACCTGCAGCCACCCCCTCACTGTAAATCGCATACGGATAGAGAATCAGACTCGACAGGATACCCACAAGACTCGCAACGACTAATACGCCGAACATCGTTCGGTTTCGGATACCCGTGCGCTCTCCGAGTTTAAACGCCTCCAACTGATCCGGCATCGGATGTGTCCGAAAGGAGGCATAACTTGCCCCGCTCAACCAATTCATCAACGAGAGCATTGTTAGGTTGCCCGCCCGCAAACGTCGCGTGCCGAGCAGTGAAATTATCATATACTGTGGTGTTAGATACCCAATCGCATGGATCGGTGGTCCCAATTCCGCACGCATTCGGGTTAACCCCACCACAATCATTAAATAGACCCCGATAAAAATCGCGAATGCCCATAGCGTCATCCCACTACGGACACAAAAAACCGCTAACAAAAGCAGACATATACCTAACGTAATGACGGCGGCGCGATGCGAGATCGCCTCTGTTCGTGAGGCGGCGCGATCGGGTCGGATGACCTGTGACCACACATCTGCAAAATGTTTCCGGGCATGCCAACAGGCAACCGCAAGCAGCGCCAGTAATGCCCCGGCACCCTGTTCTCCTAAAAACGGATAGCCGGGCAATGCTGAAACCCCGACAGCACTTCCAAAGAGCAACTGGACTTTCTTCAGCAGATAGAAAAAGGTACACGAAAACGCCAAATCCAAAGGTAAAATAAAGGAGAAGCCAATTATGTAGGGATGAAACCTGAGGGGTGTGCTACCCATTGCGCTCCACGGTTTCTGCGTGAAGTAAACATTGAGATTGTATTTCCGAACAGGAATCTCTGGGAGAATAGGGTAGAAGAACTGCAGCCCATTGAGTAGGTTGATGCCCATGGCTATGCCGAAGCCGAGCCAGAGCAAGCGATTTGAGAAGATACGCCGGTTGGTCGTAATCTCAAGCGGAATTTGGATAATCGGATACGCGAGTTTCTCATTTTCTATCCACTGCTTGCGAATCAGGGAGGTCAAACACAAAAAGATTAGCATCAACAGGAAAATAACCACCGACCAAGCGAGAATCGGCACGATCCAATACTGGACATAACCCTCTGTAAAAAAGTTGACTTCACCCTCATAGAAATCGTTGACGGCTTTCGGGTCTTTCACGACAAGCCATTCGGGAAGGTAATGAAAGAGGAGTGCCTCCCAATCGTTTTCGGGGGTAGCGAAGCGAAACGCATACGGGATGAGTCCCATTAAACGCGGAATACAATCATGTCCTGAAAAAGCACTCCCTACGGCGAGCATACTAAAAATGACAAGCAGATCCCGGGGCTGCAGGGCGGCGCGTGGAAAGATACGCCGCACGATCATGTTTAGAAACGTTATCGCTATAATGCCGAACATGACATTGACCGACATCGCGACGGTTGTCAGATGTGCAGTATGCCAAATCATTTCGACATAGGCTATCCAGTAGCTATTCGCGATAATCAAGACAGCACCAATCAGCACTGCTCGTTTCGCGATTGTCTGCGAGGCGTGCGAATCTGTAGTGTGCATATTCTCAGGAGAAAAACGGCAGCGATTTCATTTCTTGCTCGACCGCGACACCTCGAAACTAAACCGCTCTAATATATATCTTGGTCAGGAGAACTTGAGTTGTAGAGTAGACAGGGCACTGTAGCGTGCATCGGCTCTATCGAAAAATGCAAAGTGCGAGCCCGTGTTTAAGGAAAATTTTCCTTTGTTATATCTGCTAAATATGTTATACTGAATATAGGAGTTTGTCAAGATTTTTCTTGCAAATCAAATTCCGAGAATGTTCTTTGTAATATTCGTGAGACAGGTCGGCTTTCGCACAATGATATGCCCTGTCTCACTACTGACACCATCACAATTCTATTCAATACAAACAAAAAATTAGGGCTGGGATTATCCCCAAATTTCAAACGGGACCCCATCCAGAGCATCAGTAAAGAAAATTATCGATTTTTACGTGTGTTTTTCATGTCATAACTTAGGAAGGAGAGTTTAGAATGGAATTAACTTTTGAAAGGGATGATCTTTTAGACGCCTTACAGGTCCTGCAAGGCGTCGCAAGTGGACGGACGACCTTACCAATCCTCTCAAATGTCCTCATCAATGCCACCGGCGGCACGATTGAGTGCATGGCAACGGATCTGGAAGTCGGCATTAGAATGGCGGTTGAAGGGACCATTACAGAGGAGGGGGCAATCACCGTCTCCGCTAAGAAGTTAGGAGATATTGTTAAGGAGTTACCTGCGGACAAACCGATACACTTGGCAACGACAGCAAACGACCGCGTTGAGATTACCTGTGGGGAGGGTGTTTACAAAATCATCGGGCTGCCGGATGAAGAATTCCCCCAACTCCCTTCAGTTGAAGGGGAAGCCTTGAAGATCGGCGGAGAGACATTAAGGGATGTCCTGCAGAAAACGGAGTTTGCCGCCTCTACAGAAGAGGTGCGTTACTTCCTGAATGGACTCTATTTCAATTTTCTGGAGCATGGCACTGAGATAGTCGCCACGGATGGTAAACGCCTGGCATTGGCACGCTGTGAGCCTCTCACCTCACCGGGAGAAGCCAACGGGTTCATCGTTCCGTTGAAAGCCGTCCGCGAGATTACGCGAACCTTCGCTGATGCTGGAGAGGTCAGCATCTCAGTTTTTGAAAACCAAATCCTCTTTACCGATGGAAACGCGACCTTAACGACGCGGCTCGTGGAGGGGGATTACCCGAAATACGAGAAAATCATTCCCGAATCGACCGAAGGCAGAGCCGTCGTTCCGAAAGAAGGCATCTTAAGCGCAACACGGCGGGTCGCTCTCCTGTCGAATCCGAAGAACTATTCGATCTGCTTAGAAATCGATCCAGAACAGGTTCAAGTCTCTGCGAAGACGCCAGAGTTAGGGGAAGCCTACGAAACCCTGCCGGTGGAGTCGAGCACTGGAAGTGTCAGGATCGGGTTCGATGCTCGGTTATTGATAGAGGCGTTGTCTCACATCGAAACGGAGTCCTTGTCTCTGGAATTTTCAGGCGAGTTGAATCCGGTTCTTGTGAAACCGGTAGGCACTGATAACTATGTCTCCCTCATCATGCCAATGCGCCTGGATCCCGCTTCAGCATAAGCGGACTTTAAAAGACTGTGCCTCGCTGGTGCGGTTTCTCAGGGAAATATTCCACTGAATGCCACACCAGCGAGGTCACTCCTACACTGAACGCCCCTTTAGTTGATTTCGACACCAGACATCTGCTCCAACGCCAGCGTCAGTGCCTGTGTGCCTAACCTACCATGCCCCTGCGCCTGCACAGCCGTGTAAAGTTGATGCACCAACGCGAGTCCGGGCAGACTCAGGTTCATCTTGCGTGCCTCATCCAAGGCGATGCTCATATCTTTGATAAAATGCTCCACAAAGAAGCCGGGATCAAAGTTTCGCTGGAGAACCCGCGGGGCTAAATTGTCCAGAGACCAGCAAGCCGCTGCACCACCACTAATCGAGGACAGCATCGTCTCCAAATCCAATCCAGCTCTGTAGCCGTAGATTAACCCTTCGCAGACCCCGATCATTGTCCCCGAAATCGTGATCTGATTGCACATTTTGGTGTGTTGTCCAGCCCCTGCGCCGCCTTGATGGACGATATTTTTCCCCATCGCCTCGAAGAGAGGCATAACGGCTTGCACAGCCGCCTCATCGCCGCCCACCATGATAGAGAGACGCGCCTCTCGCGCACCGACATCCCCGCCTGAAACAGGGGCATCGATGGATGAAACGTCCTGTGCCTGCGCGGCGGCATCAATCTCCTGCGCGAGCGAGGGTTCCGTCGTGGTCATATCAACGATGATACTTCCGGGTTTCGCGCCCTTTAAAATTCCGCTGTCACCGAGGTAGACTTCACGGACATCGGGAGGAAAACCGACAATTGTGAAGATAATATCGGAGGCAGCTGCAACGTCGCTCGGGGAATCTGCCCATGCCGCACCCGCTTCGAGTAAGGGGTCAGCCTTTGATTTCGTCCGGTTATAGACGGTCATCCCGTATCCGAGGTCCATCAGATGTTGACACATCCACCGGCCCATTACACCGGTTCCAATCCAACCGAGTTTCGTTGTTGTGGGTTCAATTTTCAATGTGGTAGTTTCCATAACTTTCCTTCTTTTTAGTAGTTATCAGATCGGATTTTTCGTATGAGGATCAAGAATTTAATCGGGTAATTTTTACTGATGCCCGGTGCGGTTACAAACCGCACCTACCGGTTACCCAAATAATTTATTAAACTTCATTAGAAAAATCCTGTCAGTTGTCAGTTAAGAGATTTATGTCTTCGCGCGCTTTCTAAAATCCTTTGCTAATTGCGAACCAATGACAATACCCCCGATGACCACAGCACAATAGATAGCGAAAAATCGCGTCAACAACACATAGAGCGGTATCAATTCTTTGAGAATCAGATTTTCCATCAATCCGAGGGTTACAACCTCTGCCACCCCACTTGCCCCAGGACTTGGTGCAAAGAGCACGACGAAATTTAGGAGCAACCCAACAATGCTGAGTTCCCAGAGGGTCGTCTCCCCGTTGAGTGCTGCCACGACTATGTAACTGCCAACGATCCGTGCCCCGAAGAAACCGCAGGTTAAGAGGACACTGAATGCGCATGTCCATTTATGGTGCCGTAAGAACATCACCGCAAACGACTTATGTTCAGTAACAAGCTCTTCGACTTTTAAAGTAGCACGTTCAAGAATAGGCGTGAGACGCGTGAACCGTCGCTGGGCAACACCACAGAGCCAATGAAAAAAACGAAAAACAAACTCTGGCTTGAAAAGTAGTAACAGAAATCCAATAAATGCCAAGCCGAACATCAAACAACTGAATAGGCTTATCCACGTAATCCCTTCTGGTAAAAAAGGCGGATCTAACCATGCTATACCCGCTGCAAAGCACATGAGCGTGATTATCGTAGAAAGGAAACAGATGATACCCGATGTTATCGAGGCTGACAACGGCACGCCTGCTCGCGTGTAGATATAGAGATGTCCCACTCCGCCTGTTTGGAAGGGTGTAATACAGGAAACACAGAGCGTTGCTAAGTTTGCGCGAAGACTATCTCGGAATCTGATGTCTGGTTTGACTTTTCGAATAAAAATATGGAAGCGGAGTGCACCGAACACCCAATCCACGAACATACACAGACACGCACCGAGCAGCATCTCAACCTGCATCTCGCGAAAAACTTGCTCTATATCTTGCGTCCCACCCCACAAAAAACTTAGGAATAACCCAGCAAACGTGCACAGGAGAAAGAAAAGCGCACCGCGAGCCGCGTTTTCGCGGCTCAAGAATTCCTGCATTACCAGCGAAATCTCCTTTTTAAACTATTAACTCTGGGCGTTGCTCCAAATGTAAATGCAGAAAGCCGAAGCCATCCCATAGCGAATAGCGTATGGGGGACAAATTATGCCATTTAAGGCATAATTTCATTACGCAACGGTTTTGGGTTAATTCCAACCCATTCTGGGGAATCAAAGGGTTTTGACTTGACCGAAAATTACCATGAAATGGAATGGTCCCCAGAGTCCCATAGTTAAAAAATCCCTTATCCAGCACTGAGCGTCAGCGTCAGACTGATATCCATCGGCATCGCTGAATGCGTCAATGCCCCGACAGAGATGAGATCTACACCGGCTGCTGCCACAGTTTTTACTTTGTCAAGTGTAATACCCCCGGAGGCTTCTGTCACTGCGCGGTCTCCCACCTCTTGTACAACCGCCTTCATCAGACTCGGAGGCATGTTATCCAGGAGCAAAATGTCGGCGCCTGCTTCTAACGCTTCATCGACCTGGTCGAGGGTTTCAACCTCGATCTCGATCTTTGCGGTGTGTGGGACAACCTGTCGCGCACGCTGAACGGCGTTACGAATCCCGCCAGCGGCGACAATATGGTTATCCTTGATGAGCACGCCGTCATAAAGCCCAAAACGGTGGTTTTGTCCGCCCCCGACACGCACGGCGTATTTCTGAACCGCCCGCCATCCGGCTGCCGTTTTCCGGGTATCTACAATTTTGGTGTCGTAACCAGCGACCGCCTCCACGAATTGTGCGGTGAGCGTTGCTATCCCGGAGAGCCGTTGCAGGAAGTTGAGTGCCGTCCGCTCTCCGATGAGAATGGTTTTGGCACTCCCTTGCACTTCGGCAATCGGTGTTCCCGCCTTCACAGCGTCCCCATCAGCGACAAGCCCACGAAACGCCAGGGTTTCATCTAATTTTGCGAAGACGCGTTCGGCAACCGGGAGTCCTGCGACACTGCCGGCACTCTTGGCGAGTAGGGTTCCTATCCCCGCCTGTGTGGACGGCACTGTTGCTTCTGTTGTTATATCACCGATACCGATGTCCTCTTCAAAGGCAAGCTCGATGAGGGGATCTAATGAACGCAGATTCAGCATATACCCCTTTAATATCTTTCCAAATACGGGGTCAGGAATTTCTTTGCGTCTTCCGTGACATCCCAGGCGTTGGGCCAGAAACAGAGATCGATAGAGAACCAATCCCCGTCGTAGCCGGTCTCATCCATGATGACCGGAATAATCGCGTCAAAATCAAGCACACCGTCTCCGAAAGGCGCGTGTGTGCTTGTTTCGTCGCCATGGAGCGTGTTGTCGGAATCGATGAGGTGGAAGTGACCGATCTGTCCCTTGAGTTGACGTGCCAAGTCAATGACCCCATTATCGCCGAGGGTCTCCTGCTCTCCGGGCTGCCGGGCACCAACAACTGCACACATTTGGGCATGACAGGTATCGAACATCACCTTGAAATTGGGATGACCCACTGCCTGTGGCATATTGACAATGTCGCTGGGTTTGTTGAACATAAATCCGGGTTCAAATTCCCAGAGCATCAACACACCGTGATCTTCGGCGACTTGTGCACAGCGTCTCCAGACGGAGACGATCCGATCCCAGGCTTTCTCAGGCTCAACGCCCGGAATTCCGGCTTCGGGATCATCTACTGTGTCCACACGAATCGCAGGTGATCCGAGATCCAAAGCGAGCTGGAGACTCTCTTTGAACAACTTATAGTATCTGTCGTCCTCCTGCCCCTCATCCGTAGCGGGACCCGGGTGCGACCAGAAGTCGGCGGCTAATCCTGAGACTTCCAAACCGTAATAGGAGATTAATCCTTTGACGGCATCACGATCACTCTTCATCGGGTAATCGTTAATGTCAATATGCGGTTTAAATGCTCCAATTTCAATACCATCAAATTCAAGGTCGCTGAGCGTCTTGACGACGGTATCAAACGGAATTGGATTGTCTTCATAGGGGCCAAAGGCGTACGCCCAACTTCCAATGGACAATTTTTTTGCCATGTTTCTCTCCTTATTTTTAATAATTCGCAAAGCGTTAAATAATACGATTTTGCAGATGCCGTTCTTCTGGTACCCACCGTCTGCGCCGTTGTTGCAGACTCTCATCTTAGGCTAATTTTAAGACGTGTATTACCAACGCTCTTTTGTGTTCTTGGCTTCGCTCAATAGAGGATACCGCTACGGGTAACTCACCGCGCTTTTCAGGTAGAACCCAACTATGATACACCGGTGACCAACGTCCGAACCGTTGTTTCAAGTTCAAGGGTTATCTGCTCCACCGTTTCTCTTTTCTGTGCCTTGTAGGTATCGTAACAGTCTCGGAGATTTTTGGGTTCACCGACACGGACGGAGGCGACCCGCGGTCCCCGCATTTTCGACGTACCAAAGACTTCTCTCTCCAGACGCACAATCACCTCAAGAAATCGCTCGGGTGAGCGTTCTTCTGCGACATATCCATCTGAAATCGCTATAAAATTAATTAACCGCTCCAGATCGGGATAGAAGCGTTGGAATTTCTGGAGCAGCTCCTCGTGTATCTTCCGCTCATACGCCGTCATCTGCTCGATGTCTTTATAGACTTCGGCATCGACTAAATTTTTCAACGCCCGCACCCTCGTGAGAACGTCGGCATCGGAGTCGATACCCATGATCTGTTCAGCATGGGACAAGATCTGCTCTTTCATCTTCTGGATGTGTGTATCAAGCGGCAGGGTCTCGTCCACTTTATATTGATATTCCGCTGCAAGCGTTCTGAATATCGCCACACCGATACGCCGTAATCGTGCATAGCGTTCAATCGGGGTTCGACCCGCAGGCGGGAGAATGTTTCGCTCCAATTCCGTGAGGGCGGCATCAATGTCGTCCCACATGTCCCGTGGATAATGGTATTTGATCCCGATCGGGACCATATACAGCGGTTTGTCGATTTCCGCCTTCGCCATATCGTCCAAAGCCCAGAAGCAGAGCTGAACAATGCCTCTCTCAAAGCGCATGACGGTATCGTTCTGCCGTGAGATTTCCCCTTCGGCGAAGATCACAAGGGACGAATCGCGTTTTGACAGGAGCTCCCGCGTTGTGCGGAATGCGTTCCGGTCAGCGGTGCCACGCACGATGGAATACGCCCCGAACCGTTGCATCAGAAAACCGCGTAAGCCGCTGAATTTGCCTGTGCCATAGGTCTCGCGGGCAGTCATGTAGTAGTACTGCTGAGAGAGCCGTTTGGACAAGAAGAACATCACAGCAGGGTCGGCGCGCGCCGCGTGGTTCGGGGCTAATACAGTCGGATGTCCATCCACTGTTTTTAGACGCGCAATGGATGCTGCGTCTATATCCAGCGTTAACCCCTTCAAAAATAAGCGGTTGACGAGCGGGACGAGTCCTTTCGCAACCTGAATCAGAGCCGTATTCGGCTTCGGGGGTTTAAAGTCTAACATTTTATAGTCTTCAGTTAACAGTTAACAGTCACAAGAGGTTTTGGGTTAAAAAAAATCTTCAGGACTTACGCAAAATTGGCTTCTATGCCAAAAGTGAGGCAATATTCCCGAAAAATGCGCAATAAATTGCGCTACTACGAACCAAAAACAGCATAAAAACGGGACAACTGCGTAAGTCCTAATCTTCTTTAACTGACTGCTGATCACTATGCTTCGGCAGACGGGCACGCTTCATAATTTAAAGACTCGGCGGATAACAACAGATGATCTCCATCGGTGTATCACCCGTGCTAACGATGACGTAACTGGACAGGCATCGTGGGATAAAGACGGATTTGCCGCGTTTGAGCGGGACATCTTCAAAATCGCCACGCAGCACGCCTTCGCCGCCCAACGTCACGAGTGCGTAAAACCCTTTATCCGCTGGCATACTGAGCGTCGAATTCACTGTTAGACGCGAGCATCCAAAGAATTTCGAGGCTTCCTCCGGCACGATCCGATCTTCTCGGTTATCGCCTTCCGCTCGGACGGGTTCTGGTGTGCGGCGAATGTAGTTGTTGAGATAGTCGAGTTCCAATTTATCAAACTCAGCGGCATCTACAGCGAGATCCCATCCGAGTCCGAGGTGCCCATCATCTCTTTCAAAGGGAAAACCTTCCCATTCCGCGAGGATATTCCAGTCGGTGGGTTCTTGTGGTTCGAGAACGCAGAGTCCTGTGCCGAGTGAATGGACAATCGGGGTCCGTAAGAAATAGACTTCGCCGACCTTCGGTTCCACGACGTGCATCAGACTTCGTAGCGTCGGCACGTCTTGTGCCTCCATCAGACGGCGGAATTCTGCTTTGTCTATCGCTTCCTTCCAACCTATCCATGCCTTCGCGCCCGGACGTGTGCCGATGAGGATCCACGCTTCGTTCTTGCCGAAGGGAGAATTGAGGTGTTTCTGCGAGAAGTCGGGGTTTGGATGCCAATGGATGGGGATATGTGCCCCTTCACCGACATCAAAAATTTTGAGAAGCACGCCTAATTCAGTGCCGTATTTGTCGACGTGCGCGCTACCGAGTGTCTCTTCTGGAAAGGCGTCCAGCAGTGCTTTCAGTAGGACGGTCTCACCACTGGGGAGTTGGATGCGACTGAGTCCTTTGTCGGGCGGATTCTCTCTGCCGGGTGTAATTGCCCGGTTTGTGGAAAAGATCCATTCTTCGGAGTAATAATCATCTTTCGGATCGGGTTCACCCATAAACTCGGCGCGGAGTTTTCCACCGTTATAAAAATGTAGGTAGGTATTTGGTGCTAAGCCAACGGGTGCGTCTAACATTGACCGCAGTTCATTTTGTGATGCCATATTGCTTCCTTTCTTTTTCTTTAAGAACTTAAGGGTATCGTTTTCAGGTTCCCTTGTTTAAAGTCAGTCTATCATTTTTAGATAGGTTTTGTCAAGTCACTTTTTGAAGAACTGAATAGCCTTAGCGTCACAGTTGTGTCAATTGCAAATAAAAAAAGGCGTGATAGCATTCGGTAGGAAACCGATTCCCCTCACGCCTCGGATTGTATCTTTCGCGCATCTCTGCCTACTGTTTCTTCAGATCCGCCCAGGTGCCAACCATATTCCCTTTTATCTGCGAAGGCGCAGCTGGCGCATCCGGTAAATCCGGCATAATCGCAGCCGTCCACTCCGATCTAAAGAACGGGGTATTCCAATTAAGATTCTGCATCTGCACAGATAACGACTCCTCGCTTGTCCCTAACGGCAGCACCCGCAGCAGACGCGGGTCCTTCGTATTCCACAGCCGCCACGTCAATCCGCCTCCCTTGTAGCACGAGATACCGAAATCCACACGAACCCCCGTAGCGTCATACAAACGATAGTCAAAACTCGGAAGACTCTGACCGATATACCCAAGCATCCCCATCGGAATCGGCGTCCCTTCAGGATTCTCAATATGCGCGAAGTCGTGTTCATCTATCACAGAGTTTTCGGCAGTCAGCTTGAATTCCTTACCGAACTGGTTGTAAAGCGTGCCGATTTTCAGTGTCCATCCGTCAAGGGTTTCGAGGGTTTCGTCGGGATGGACGTAGATAGCGATGGATTTGAGTTGATAAATGGAAGTTCTGTTTGTCGTGTCTGCGTCGACCTTGAGTTCATAGATGAGTGCCTTTTTGGTGTTTCCAAAGACGCTTCCGCGTGTCCATCCGAGGGGACATTCCAGTATAACCCGTCGCTGACGTTGTATCGCAGTGGCGGATATAATCACGAAGGACCGAGTGCCGTTAGTCTCATTCATCGCTCGAATCTTGAACTGCGTCGGGGGCAGATCGCCGAAGCCGTCGCCTGTAATGATAATGGAGGTGTTCCTGCTATTTGTAGGAGTCCATGTCTGTCCGCCATTGGTGCTATACTCATAGGCGATTGTCTGTGCGTTGAGTGCAGTCGGGATGTCCCAACTCAGCGTTACGGTTCGTCTGTTCACGCGTTGGACGGTCAGCGTCTCGGTTGTCCCTGCGTTGATGTCGACAGGTGGGGTTGTGTCTGTCAATGGCGGTGGGGGTGGCGGTGGTGGAGCTTGGGGTGTTGCTGATGCTGACACTGATTCTGCTCCATCTCCAGCACTATTCACGGCTCTGACCTTGAAAGTATACGTTTGCCCATTTGTCAGGTTAGTTACAGTCCGGGTTGTGCTGGTGCCAGTTGCGGGTGTCCAACCTGTAGATGTCCAAGCGCCACCGTTTTGACTATATTGATAGCCGGTAATAGTACCCGATGGCGCGTTCCAGCTCAGCGTAACTTGACGATCACCACCCGTCGCTTGAAGGTTTGTAGGCGCAGCTGGGGCAGATAGCATAGGTGTTGCTGTTACTGAATCAGAGGCGGCTCCATTTCCATTAGCACTAACAACCCTAACGCTGAATGTATATGTAGTTCCATTGTCCAGCCCTGTTACAGTATAGGTCGTGCCGGTACCAGCAGATGTCCAAGTGGTCCCACTGTCTCGAGTATACTCATAGCGGGTAACAGTAACCAATTTTGGGGCTGTCCAACTCAGCGTAACCTGACCATCGCCTTCTGCTGTTACTTCAAGGTCTGTAGGTTTTGGTATGTTAGGTGCTACGGTTATCAAATCTGATTCCGGTCCGTTTCCATCAGCATTGACTGCTCTGATCTTGTAGTGGGCGGTATTACCGTTTGATCTAGATACATTCCATGTCACAGTAGTGCCATTTATAGACACAGTCATAGTAAACCAAGCTCCCACTGGGGACCCGTTTAGGTGAATACGGGCTTCGTAACTAGTGGCACCTTCAGATGGGACTGTCCAACTCAACTCACTTTTACCATCTCCATTTGTTACCGTAATGGTAAGTTTTGATGGTGCAGCACCTTGGGCAGTTTCAATTGTAAACAGGCTTGTGAGGATAAGTAAGGCACCAACAAAAATCGCCCGAGACGAAACACGCTGTGCAAGACAAAGACTGCGCGGGCGCGAAGCATCCAGCACAGCCATAACTGCGGATACTGTATTATGAAGGATATGGGGTAATTTGCTTAATGGATGTAAAGTGGGGGGGGGCAGCCGAACCGCTTGTTAACAGGTTTTACGGACGACGTGACGACGCGACGCGCAGATAGGTTTTGGGAGATACCGACTCCTGTCGCGAGCAAAGAAATCGCTTTTCGGATGGTGACAGTGATATATTTGCTGAGCATAATCTTCTCCTTTGTGTCGTTTTGTGTGCCCGTTGTGGTTGAAGGACGCTATCGGTTAGGATAACGCAAGTTCCTACATATAACATTTAGACAGGCAGACAGCATTTCTAATCAAGAACAGTTCACAAACTCTATATTCTCACATACGTTAAGAATATATATTACCAAACATTTCACTTTTTGTCAAATTTTAAAGCGATATAAAGTCAATCCTCATCAGGGTTTATCTATAGTTATATTGGGACATATTTTTCTATTTAAAAATAATAAAATAATAATATCCTAATATATCTTTTAAGAGCCGCGCGATACCTCTAAGAAGTAGACCTTAATACCTGTATCTCACTACAAATTACATAAAACTTTTGGGGATTGTCAAACGAGGCACGAACTGAAAGGTTATGCTATAGGGGAAACTTTTTCAGCTGGGGAGGCATTGTCAGAATCAGGATTTACAAGATTCGGGAATTTTCAGGAGTATAGACATGCTGGGAAGGATAGATTTGGGATAGTCCCCGACATGCCCACGGCAATGATCAGAATATCTTCAATTGTCAAATATTTCATACGTTACCGAGAATTTTCCATGCGCGTTTATAATTTCGCAGCGTTTCGTCTAAGGCTGTGGCACTATTTATCCCGATGCCGCTGGCAGTTTTCATGTCGGATTTCGCTTTTTCTTCTTCTCCGAGGCGTAACCACGCCTTGCTGCGGCGGTAATAGGCATCGGCATAGTCAGGGTTAAGCTCTATTGCTTTCGTATAGTCTGCAATCGCAAGTTTAAGTTCACCGTTTTTGGCATGGTCTAAGCCGCGATTGTAATATGTCTCGGCATATTCTTGATTGTGTTCTTTTGTCATTTTCTGTTCCATAATTCGCCCCGTCCTAACAACTTAAACCTTCGCTAAAGCAGTTTCAAGTTCCTCTACCGCGTCAGCCGTAATTTTAGATGACCCAGCCCTAAAATCCGTGAAATCTGCGGAATCCGCGTCAATCCGCGATTCAGACAATTTATCTTTTTCCTTGAGGATAATGATAACATGCAAGATGGATAGTTCCAACCGAATTTCAGCCCTCACATACCGCTCCGCTGGAGCGGAAGATTGGAACGACTACGCGTGCTATAGACATACCGCTCCGCTGGAGCGAGGATGTAGCACATTTTTCCATTCTATAGACATATCGCTTCGCTGGAGCGAGGATGTAGCGCATTTTTTAGATTTCACGCTGAATACTCTGAAACGTGCCACATTTGAACGCCTCCGGGGATTTCGGATAAGCACTTGTTTTCCCAAGTATTTCGTGTTATAATAAAGAATAGAAAGCACAGTTTCTATGTTTGCCGTCCTATGATAAACTCAGTTGCCAGTTGTAGCATAATTTGTTAGATTGCGTATCTTAAGCACGCAGGCTAATAGCCTACGCTACAAAACACCACAGAAAAACATTATCTGCATGCTCAAAATCCTGTAAGTAGCAACTTGGGTTATGATGATAAAATTCAAAAAAGCGAAAAGGATAAGAAAAAAATGGCAAAATCCCAAAACAGGACACAGGTAGCAACACGAAACTTGATAACATACGCCTTCCTTTTCCCGACGCTCCTTCTCTGCGTGCTCGCGCCAGCCCAAGAATCTACTCCCGATGTCGAAACCATTGTTAAAAAGATAGATCAACTCTATCGTAGCGAAACCAGTCAGGCTGAGATGGAGATGCACATCGTCACGCCGCATTGGGAACGCACGCTGGCGATGAACGTTTGGTCACAGGGGATGGATAAAACGTTTATCCGAATCACGGCACCGAAGAAGGAACAAGGTGTCGCAACCCTGCGTATCGGCAATGAGATGTGGAACTATCTGCCGAAAACCAATAAGGTGATGAAGATTCCACCCTCAATGATGATGGGATCGTGGATGGGTTCCGACTTCACGAATGACGACTTGGTCAGGGAATCCTCAATGCTCGACGATTATACCTATCAGTTCGTTACGCCTGAAGATGCGTCTCCTGACCATATTTACGTCCAACTCATGCCGAAAGAAGATTCCCCGATCGTTTGGGGAAAGATTGTTGCTGCCGTGCAATCCAGCGATTATCTACCGGTGTGGCAGCGGTTCTATGACGAAAAAGGGAACCTGATGCGGGTCATGAATTTCAAAGAGATTAAAACCTTTGGTGATAAAATCGCGCCTTCTGTGATGGAGATGATTCCCCAAAACAAAGAGGGACATAAGACGGTTGTGCGATGGATGAATGCTACTTTCGACGCAGATATAGACGCTAAAATTTTTACGCGTCGAAATCTTCAAAGAAGAAGATAGGTTTTTTAATTTTACCTTGCGGGAAAATGACGTAGGTTTCATCTTTGAAGTGCTTTTCTCGCGGGTCGCCTGCGCCGTTGTTGCAGGCTTCGGTTCCGATTGTAGGAGGGAACTCCGATTCCCGACTGATAACTGACACCTATTCTATATGATACTCAAAATTGCGTTTCGTAACACCTTCCGCCAAAAGCGGCGGACAATCCTGACCGGACTCGCAATGATTGTCGGTTTTACGCTCTTGTCGGTAACCATCGGCTTGTCCGATGGGGCGTATGGCGGTATTATTGAGATGTTCACACGAAATCGCACCGGGCATATTCAGGTGCATCGCGAAGGGTATCTTGATAAGCCGTCGCTCTACGAGACGATTGACGGTTATGCCGCTATCGGTGAGACGATTCAGGGGACTGCGGGTGTTGACGCGTGGACCCCGAGAATGTATGCCGCCGGACTCGGTTCGGTCGGTGAAAAGAGCACGGGTGTCCAAATTATTGGTATTGATGTGGCGCGGGAGATCCAAGCGACCCGATTTGACAAAAAGGTGATTGAAGGTAAGGCGTTAGCGGAAATCGCTGCGCATGAAGCGGTTATTGGAAAGGGTTTGGCGAAGATCCTTTCTGCGAAGGTCGGTAGTGAGATTGTGATTTTTTCGCAGGGTGCGGACGGTTCCATCGCAAATGATGTGTATAAAATCGTTGGTATCGCAGAGAGTGGAGACGACATGACAGACCGCGTGGCGTGTTATCTACACATCGACGATGCGCAGGAATTGTTTGTGCTTGAGGGACGCGTCCACGAAATTGTCGTAATTGTTTCAAATATCAATCAGGTGGATAAAGTTAGGAACGCAATCGAAGCGAGTCTCGACGATCCAAGGCTTGATGTCGCACCGTGGCAAGTGGTCGCGAAATCCTTTTATCGCGCCATGAAAGCCGATCAACAGGGAGACGCGATTGCACGCTGGGTGATTATGCTTATTGTGGCAATCGGCGTGCTGAACACGGTGCTCATGTCAGTGTTGGAGCGGACACGTGAATACGGTGTGCTGAAGGCGGTCGGGACGAAGCCGTCGCAAATCTTCTGGCTGGTCATCTGCGAAGTGATTATCATCGCTATCGGCAGTATCGCAGTTGGTGTGCTCCTTGGGGTTTTCGCCAATTACCTGCTATCTATATACGGCATTACATATCCCGAGCCAATTAGCTTCGGAGGTATGAAATTCGAGACGTTATATGCTGAAGTCAACACCCGATGTCTTATTGTTCCAGCTTTCACCGTTATGCTTTCAGCAGCGATTGTCAGTCTGTTTCCTGCGATAAAAGCCGCTCGAATTCTGCCTGCACACGCGATGCGGACACATTAGTATAGCTTTCAGCAGTCAGCAATCAGCATTCGGCTTTTTAAAAAGCCAAGACTTACGCAAATTTGGAGTCTATGCTGACCTTGAAAGGGTATTACCGAAGAAAGCGCAATGAATTGCGCTACTACGAACCAAAGGCGACAGCGAAAACAAACAAACGGCGTAAGTCCTAAAAGTTTCAACCTACGCCGTTCCTCCGCAAGGTAAAATTAAAACATGATTTTAGTAAAGCTTGCATGGCGAAATATCTTTCGGAATAAACGCCGCACTCTCATCGCCGCGACAGCGATCGGTATCGGTCTGACCGCTCTAATTTTTATTGATGCCTTCATGATAGGGATGGAAGAGACGATGATACGAACAGCAACCGCCTCTTTCCTCGGGGATGCGCAGATCCATCGGGAAGGTTTTCGAGACGCGCAAGAGGTATCATTGACAGTTCAGGCACTCGGTTCGGTGACTGAAAGTCTTGCTAAAGAAGAGATTGTTGCGCATTTTACGCAACGGACACTTGCTTCGAGTATGATCACATCCCCAGCGAATGTCAGCGCGATTAGCCTCGTCGGTGTCCATCCGCCGACAGAAAAATTCTTGTCCTTGATTGACGATGCGATAACAGAGGGTGCTTACTTTGAAGGGGATAATAGCCGCGATATTGTCATCGGTGCAAAACTCGCTGAAATCTTAGAAATCGGACTTGGGGACCGCGTGGTCGTGACGGTAGCACAAGCCGAAAGCGGAGAACTCTCACAAGAGATGTTCCGTATTTCGGGTATCTATCACTTTGCCGACGCAGCGATGAACAGCGGTATGGCGTTCGTTCGACTCGAAAAAGCGCAGGAGATGCTTGCTCTCGGTAACGATGTCCATGAAATCGCGATTAAATTTACTTCCATCGCCTACTCTCAGGACACGACACTCCCATTTTGGGATACCTATTCCCAGCACGGCAACGAAGTGTTAAGCTGGACGGAACTGATGTCGCAATTGACCGTCGTGTTAGAAATGACAAAATACAGTAAATATATCATGGGCGTTATACTGTTTGGCGTGGTTGTCTTCGGAATCATCAACACACTTTTCATGTCGTTATATGAACGGATGTTTGAGTTTGGTGTGTTACGTGCCGTGGGAACCCGTCCCTTCGGGATGGCGCGTGTTATCTTATTTGAGGCGGGTGCCTTGGCGATCGTGAGTATTGGACTGGGAACAATACTCGGCTTCGTTCTGACAGGTGTCCTCGCACATGTCGGTATCGATTATACCGGCATTGAAATGATGGGCGTGACAATGCAAGAGTTCATCTATCCGGTCCTGGAAATTCAGCAGTTCATTATTTATCCTATATGGGTTTTTATTTTTACCCTCATTGCCGGGCTGTATCCGGCTCGGCACGTCGCGAAAATGGCGCCCGTAGACGCAATGCGCCGAAGCTTTTAAACGATTATGTCTGGTCGAGGTTTCCGTTGTCAACCTCGATCTAAAATTGTTAAAAAACCCACTTTAGGTTAGAAGAGGTTTGTTAAACGCCGGAAATTTACCATGACAACAGAAGGCAACTCAGGTTCAATCATAAAAAAATGAAACAGATACAGCAGACAGATGTTATCGTCACAGAAGATGTGACAAAGGTGTATGCAGCGGATGGAATTCCTGTTAACGCGCTTAACGGGATTGATTTAACCATCCAATCGGGAGAATTCACGGCACTGGTGGGTCCCTCTGGTTCAGGCAAAACAACCTTTCTCAACATTATCTCTGGGCTGGACAGTCCCACAGACGGGAAAGTGTGGCTTGCTGGCAAGGTGTTATCAGAGATGAGTGGCAACGAACTCTCTGACTTTCGACGGGATAATATCGGGTTCATCTTTCAGGCTTACAACCTGATTCCTGTGCTATCGGTTGAAGAAAACGTTGAATACATCATGCTCCTGGCAGGTGTCCCGAAAGCAGAGCGGCATGCGCGGGTTATCGCAATGCTCACGTCAGTCGGATTAGACGGAGTTGCCGACCGGATGCCGACGCAACTTTCAGGTGGACAGCAGCAACGCGTCGCTATTGCGCGCGCCATGGTCTCTGAACCTACAATTATCCTTGCCGATGAGCCGACCGCCAACCTCGACTCGAAAACGGGTGCCGATCTGCTTGAGATGATGCATCGCCTTAACGCGGAAACCGGTATGACGTTCATCTTCTCAACCCATGATCCAATGGTGATGGAGAGTGCCCAACGTCTAATTACGCTTCGCGACGGGCAAATAGACAGCGATGAAACGAAATAGTTGTCAGTGGTCAGTTATCAGTGGTCAGTTAAAAGGAATTGTGGTGTTTACCATCTGTTTGATGACAGGACCACTCTCTGGGATCGCCGATGCTGAGTTTCGAGTCGGCGGTTATTACAAAAATTTTTTCACCGTATTCAATTCACCCTTCCCAGACGCACCGCTGACAGGAGTTGTGGTCAATCGGCTGCGCTTCAACCTCTCTTACGCCCCAACAGATTCACTCTCTTATGACTTCGCCTACGACTTTACGCCGCGGGTTCAAGACCCTTTACTCTTTTCTGAGTCTCCGATCGCCGTTGGTATCGCTTCGTCCCGTTACCGCGTTGCGGACCTTGACTCACCGATTTACCCGAGGACAGATGAATCCGTCGGTAGTGTCGGCATCTACCATAACCTCGATCGGGCTTCTGTTCAGTTCAGCACAGATTTTGCGGATTTCTCCGTCGGGCGAGACGCCATCGCGTGGGGCAGTGCCCGAATCATCAATCCGACCGACATCATCGCGCCTTACACCTACGATCAACTGGATACGGAAGATCGTGTGGGTGTGGATACAATTCGGGTTCGTATTCCCATAGGGGTCATGGGGGAAGTAGATACAGGATACATTTTCGGGGACACATTCAATTTTGACAAAAGTGCGGTCTTTCTCCGAACACAATTGAACGCTGTAGAAACAGATTTTTCAATTCTATTATTGGAATTTCAAAGGGATCTGCTTGTGGGTTTCGATATAGCACGCGGTATAGGGGGTGCGGGATTTTGGGTGGAAACGGCTTACGTATTCACCGAACCGTTTGATGACGGCTCGGATGCATGGAAGAACTATCTTCGGAGCTCCGTCGGTTTCGACTATAGCTTCGGTGGCGAGACGTATGCATTCATCGAATACCATTTCAACGGAGCAGGGGCGGAGAACCCCGAGAATTTTCTTACCAATTTAGAGAAACCCGCCTATACGCGTGGTGGGGTTTACTTGCTGGGTGTCCACTATCTTGCGCCCGGTGTCACCCGTCAACTCACGCCACTCATCAGTTTCAGCGGTCAACTGTTGTTCAACCTATCCGATCCATCGACCTGGATCGCACCACAGGTCTCATACAATGTCGCAGAGGACATCCATCTCTCTGTCGGTGGTTTCATCAGCCTTGGAAAACGACCAAAGAACGGCGATTCTACGCAATTGCGATCGGAATTTGGTAGCTACCCCAACCTTTTCTTCTCCTCATTCCGTGTCTATTTTTGAACTATAAAGGGGAAACAAATTGAACAAAAAACTGATACTCTTCACCAGTCTGCTGGGTATCCTGACCTTGTGCGTAGGGCTCTTCTATTGGCATACGCAACGCCAAGCCAACTACGCAAAAGCGCGGGAACTTTTCGCGCCTCTCTATGAATATTCAGGAAGACTCACCCCAGAGGAACAAAAACGCTTTTCTGAACTTGTCTATTCAATAGAGCTCAAAACTGTCGAAGGAAAAGGATACGCGCTGCCGAAACGCGAAGGGCTTCAATTGGAAGCACATAGTATGACGTTGTACCGAAATAACCCTGAACTCTTTTTCAGGGACTATGGACCTCTCCTTACCGATATTGATGTTGAGCCATATATACGGCACTTCGGTATTCTCGCCCTGATTGCCAAAACCAAGTTAACAGATTTGCCCGCCGGTAGCAGAAAATCTATAATATCGCATCTTGACGCACTCGAAAAACGCCTCACCAAAAACAGCGTTGAGATATATCTTCAAGAAGTCCAAGACCTTCCGTTTCGTCCGAGACAAAAAGACCCAACGATGCGATTTGGTGTCGCGTCTGGTCCTGGAAGGGTTGGCGGTAACCACTGGATCTTTGAGGCAGATGGTTCATTCACATGGCCCGAAGGCGCGAAACGCGGTGTCGTTCAGATTGTCGACCACCACGGAAACGCGTATGCCGTCGACTTGGATACTCCCACTGATATGGGAATGACAGAGGATACATCCGAATTGTATGCAGAGATCGACCGACTTTTTGAGGAACTGACAGACGCAGCGTTTCAAAGGCTCTCAACGCTCAAGAAGAAGGATCTGTCGGTAGAAATTGAAAAGTTGTTTTCATCGGAATAGATGGATTATCTATTTAAAGACCACGACTAACTTCCGGTATACCGTGCGCTGTGAGCCCATCCTCGCACGAATTATAAGAAAATAACGTCCGTTTCGGACGAGCCTTCCATCATCTGTCAATCCATCCCACTGCGCAATGTGAGGACCGATGTAGTGCGGCGCGTTCTCAAGGAGTCGCCGAACCCGTTTGCCCCGAAGATCGAAGATATCCATCGTTACAAACGCTTGCATCGCATCCGGTGCGTTGAGTTGATACGCTATTGTTAGCCGATTCCTGTCGGGTGCGAAAAATACACGCGGCGAAAGCTTGACGTTCTGAATTTGGAACCGATCTGGGCGTTCCACATTGACGGGAGTCGGCACCATCAGTGTATAGATACCGAAGTGGTTAATAGAGGCGGTCACACTCCCGTGAACAGTGTTCACGCGACTTTGTAAAGGGACCCACTGTTTCCCAAACGGCTCCCAAAAATAGAGGTGTGGCTTTATATCTGGAAACACATCGCCGCCAAAGAGAAACGTAAGCTGCGCAGGACGTTTCAAGACAAGCCGTGCGGGTGAGATTTGAACGACCCGAATCAGCTGCTGCGCAGTTGGCGTTAATCCTGGCGATGTCACGATCTCTATCCCAATGTGTCGTTCAATCAGGAGTGCGCCTTCGGGCAGTGCGATTTCCACGCCCGTTGGACTCTTAAGTGTTCCACCCCGGTTTCCGATGGTGCCCGTTGCTGGAAGGACGCTTACCCGGACGCGCTGTTCCACTCCGTTCACACGGCACATAAGATATCCCTCGCCTACAAAAACAGCGGTTAGCGCGGGTTGATTTCCTGTCGTAATTCTACCTAAATTCCCGGCGAGAAACCACTGTGCGGCAAGGACTTCCTCATCAGCGGAGACTGCCTGAAGTCGGTACTGCTTCCCAGAAATCAGTCTATACGGTTGCATCACTTCCATTTGACCGTCAAACACCCGAATTTCAAAGGGATCCTCAACCGCCGTAGCTTCTGAAGTGTACCACAGCATCAAAACTACCAATATGAATTTTTTAATTTTCCTTGCGGGTACGTAACAGGAATTGGACTCCTGCGATGGCTCTCGATCGAGTCGCCTTCCACTTCGTTTCAGGCTTGTGGTTTGGTAGAAAGGGATTCGCATGCTCACATCGTAGCATACATCGCATTTGCATTACAAGCCATCCTGTGATAAACTGAATATATTATGGAAAAACGACTGCCAAAAGGGCGAAAAACCGACGGCACTGCCCTTATCGAAAGAGATCCCTTGCTCAAACCCTACACTGCCCAACTCCGTGAGCGGTTCGCACACTATCAACGTTTCAAAGCAGAGATTGAGAAAACTGGGGGCATCTTAGGCGAAATAAGCCAAGGACACCAATATTTCGGCTTCAATCGCGGGGAAAATGGCGGTGAGACTGGGGTCTGGTATCGCGAATGGGCACCGGGGGCACACGCCCTTGCCCTTATCGGCGACTTTAACGGCTGGGATCGCGGCGCGCATCCGATGTCTGTGGATGACTATGGCGTGTGGCACATCTTCCTACCCGATAGAGACTACGCCGATCGGCTCACACACGGCAGTCGAATCAAGGTGCATGTCGTATCAGAACTCGGTGGACTCGACCGCATCCCCGCTTACGCGCAGCGTGTTATTCAGGAGGAAGATGCCGATTTCACCGGACAGTATTGGGTGCCGCCCTATCCCTATCAGTGGAAACATTGCGTGCCCCGTTTCGATGCCCACACCGAGAGCTTGCGGATCTACGAAGCACACATTGGTATGGCGCAGGAAGCAGAAAAGGTGGGAACGTTCGATGAGTTCACGCAAAACGTGTTACCCCGGATTGCTGATTTAGGCTATACCGCCGTGCAACTGATGGCGGTCATGGAACATCCCTATTACGCGAGTTTCGGGTATCACGTAAGCAATTTCTTCGCGGTTTCCAGCCGTTTCGGGACACCGGAGGAACTGAAGGCACTGATTGATACCGCACACGGTATGGGTCTACGGGTTATCATGGATCTGGTCCATAGCCATGCCGTCAAAAACCTCAATGAAGGATTGAACCGTTTCGACGGCACGGCACACCATTATTTCCACGCCGGTGAGAAGGGTGAACATACCGCATGGGATTCGCGATGCTTTGATTACAGTAAATACGAAGTGCAACGCTTTCTCCTGAGCAACATCCGCTACTGGCTGGAGACCTACCGGTTCGATGGATTCAGATTTGACGGCATTACAAGCATGCTCTATAGCGACCACGGGTTAGATCGGGAATTCAAGGGCTACGCGGATTATTTCAGTGCCGAAGTTGAACTCGACGCTATTGCCTACCTGATGTTGGCAAACGAGATGGTTCACGCTGTCAATCCGACCGCAATTTCAATTGCTGAAGATATGAGTGGGATGCCGGGTCTCGCACGTCCGATCGAGGAGGGTGGACTCGGCTTCGATTACCGGCTCGCAATGGGCACCCCAGACTACTGGATTCGGTTATTGAAAGAGAAAGAGGATGAAGACTGGCATATCGGCGAGATTTACGGCATGTTGCGTAACCGTCGGACCAGTGAGAAACATATCGCTTATGTCGAAAGTCACGACCAAGCCATCGTTGGGGATAAGACGCTTGCCATGCAACTCATGGAAACCGAACTTTACACACACATGAACGTTTTCACAACAAGCCATCGCATCGCTCGTGGCATCGCCCTCCACAAACTCATCCGACTGCTGACCTTTAGCTTAGGTGGCGAGGGGTATCTCAACTTCATGGGGAACGAATTCGGACATCCTGAATGGATTGACTTTCCGCGTGCAGGGAACGATAACTCCTACTGGTATGCGCGCAGGCAGTGGCACCTCGTCGACGACGACACCCTTCGCTATAAACACCTCAACGCTTTTGATCGCGCCATGCAACACCTTGACACAACCCACTCGCTGCTTGTCGATGAAAACATCTCTCTTTTATATATTAACGAGAACGCGAAACAGATCGTCTATGAACGCGGCGGACTCATCTTCGTCTTCAACTTCCATCCGACTGCCTCGGTCACAGATTGGCGTATCCCCGTGCCTCAACGCAAGGATTATCGCCTTATTCTGAACACCGATGATACTGCTTACAGTGGCTATGGTGCCGTAGAGGGAAGGCATTATCCGTGGCAAGATGTCGCCATGGAGGGGCATACACAATCAATTCAACTGTATGTCCCTGCTCGGAGCGCGTTGGTGTTAGCGGCTGAAAAAAGTCAAATTCAAAAATAGTATTTGTTTTGACAATTAGACTTTTATGTGATATAATAATCATTGGTTATCAGCAATGCAAAAGCGTATCTATATTGAAACGACAATTCCCAGTTCTTACTATACATTGCGAACCGATGATGTGTCACTTACCAGACAGAAATTGACTCGGCAGTGGTGGGATGAATATGCGAATCTATTTATTTTAACTTCAAGTACTGCTGTCGAAACCGAACTTAGATTAGGAGCAGGCGAAGCAACACAAGATAGACTGGCATTGCTTGCCGGTGTTGAGATTTACGTTCCTACCGTTGAAATTTTGCAAATTACACAAATTTATATTGATAGGTTGATAATGCCAAAAGGGCCGCAAGGTGACGCACTACATTTAGCAATTGCCTCATTTTATCAAGTTGATGCGATGCTCACATGGAATTACATACATCTTGCTAACCCCAATAAATTTGATTTTATTGCCCGGATTAACCGAGAATTAGGTTTAGTGACACCCAAATTGACAACACCCCTTGATTATTTAGGAGGCTCTGCATAAAATGGTAAAGAACGAAGATCTTCTAAACCCAGAAATGAATGAAGTCGTTAAGGAAGTTCGCGAAATGCGGATGAAAATTTCAGAAGAATGTGGGCATGATCCTTATCGATTACTCGCTTACTACCAAAAAGTAGGCGAGGAAATGCGGAAGTCTGGCAAATACAAGTTTGTTGATCCGGAACCCCCTGCTGAGAAGCCCGCGTCTACAAAATCGACTCGTGATGAAGCCGCAGATTAAGGTATAACACCATCCTCTGATAATATCTTTACCCGAATACGTGCCGTATGGACGGTGTTTTCCCCTCTGGAAAACTAGGGACAGCCAACCGTGACCTCTGCCGCTACGGCATGTCTATGTTGGGTTGCTAAAGCCAGACACTTTAGCTTTTTTTATTTAAAATTTCTCGGTAGGTGCGGTTTCTAACCGCACCTCTTAAAAGCACTGTCATCACGTGGTATTATTATCCAACGAATACGCACGGTTCCCGTCGGGACCACCGCCGATCGCCCATGTGCCTCGGAACAAGGACTGCCGCTTCGGTGGCATCGTTTCAATGATCTCATGGCTCAGATTGAGCCGATGCCATTGCGCCCAGATGGAGTTGTAACAATTGAAGACTGCACACCGAGGGTTCGACGGATTCGTCCAATCATTCGCAGCATGGACAAGGCTTTCGGTGAAGATGACGACGGAGCCGGGTGGACAACTGTAGTCGTCCATCACTTCGCGCATATTCGCCTCCCACGGCGACTCACTGATATTCGGACGATATCGGTCAGGACCGCCGTAATTGAAGTGCGCCTTATGCGAGCCACTGAGAAAAGAGGTAGCACCTTGCCCCGACTTGACCTCCTCAAGTTCCCAGACGACGCGCGTCAATCCCGCGAAAATCTTGCCACCAGCGACTTGATACCGCATCGCGTTTGCCTGTTGTGGTGGCCGCACAACGTGTGGGAGCCCATTATCGCCACGTTCCGACACACCCCAACCGGGGGGTCTCACAGTCGTGAATGACCCTTCACATCGAAATCCGTAACAATCGTCCACCACAAAAGGATCTTCGGACAGAATCTCGTTCAGGATGCCCACGACTGCCGGATGGTCGAGGAGGGTTTGGAGTGCCCCTTGATAACTCTGTCTCGCACCGGCATAGACTTCTGCTTTCATCTCTTCAATTTCCGACTCCGATAATACCGACGGCAACAGAATCCAACCGCGGAGATCGAAGAAAAATTTTTGTTCAGAGGTCATCGGCACTGGTGCGTTCATTGCGGTTTGATTTGACATTGACTTTCCTCCTTAAAGTGCCCTGTCCAATCCAGGCAGGAAATAATCCTTAACAACGACTTCCCAACTCATGCGGGAAGCAATATTGTAACCTTCTCGAAGCATATCTTCTACGTCACGCGGTTTACGCGGCAAGCGTCCTAAGAGTTTCGCTGCAATGTCTCTGCTATTCTCCATCTCGATTGCATTCCGTTCCGCCAATCCGATATGAATTACATCATCTAACGACTTCGGTGGAATATTCAGCTGCGTATAGTCGGCAACCACGACATTTGGGACCTCACGGTTATCGGTCGCACGCTGAATGAAACCGCAACACCCACATACATTGCTAACCACACAGATCGCGCCGAAACTCAGTGGCTCTACCTGCGCAATTCCGAACGGTTCGTAAATGGATTGCCCAAACTCTGCATCACTCCCCTTGCGGATGTCCATAAATTCCATTTCTATCGGCATCCGTTTCCCACAAGCGGCTTGACTCCACCCGAACTGATTGACGAAAACGACTTTAATCGCCTTAGACTGTAGATTGAAGGCAGAAACGCCGTTGTTGAGTTCAATTTCCGCACCAACGAGATCGGGATAACCGATTTTGTGGTATACGGGCCACCCATACGCCTCCTCCATCTCATGAATACTTTCGTAGGGACGACCTGTCGCAATTTCTGTGGAAAGGATGAACAACACGGCTGTTTTATCATTAGAAGCGAGTAAATCATCCAAGTGCATGAGCACCTGTAAATCGCGCCACAATCCTTTACTTTTGACGAGTCGCGTTACATGTGTGAAGACGTAATCGGGACGATACTCAAGAAGGGTCTTTGCGTATTTTTGGAGCAGTGCCTTTGATGTCAATTTTTCTTGTAGGCTCACCTCAAACGCTGGAATGCCGTTGTAGACGAGGTTAATTGGGAACGCCTCAAACGGCTCTGCCAAGAATCGGAGCTCATCCACAACCAGATCCCCAACTGCGAAGATTGTATCACAGAGATGCGCTTTATCGATCAAGGCGTGTTTGAAATACCAAAACGGATCGTCAAAGACCTCACGGATCGATTGTCCTTTTGCTTTTGCCTGCTCTAATACGTTGTAAAAGCGTATATCATGCCCGGGATGCCCCTCAACAATGGGACGTATCGTTGCGACTTCATGGGCATAAAAGACGGTGCGCATGTTCGCAGCGTCTTCGTTGGTATCGCGTTCAATCAGGGTTTTGAGGGCAAGCGGCATTCCCATAAACTCGTGCGAGATGACGAATACTGGGGTCTTCGTCTTTCCGCCGATAAGCACCCGTAAGGCATCATACGCAGGTTCTGCAAGACGGATATACTCTTCATATTCCCATTCACTCTCGTACCGACTGGATTCGATGTCAAAATGCTCATAGAGATGCCACTTAAACTGACTCGTCCGAACTTCGTTGCTATTTGATACGTTCACCAAGAGGACATCCGTGAGGGTCGTAACGTCCTTATTTTTATCTACAAACTTTCGCTGTCCGTAAACCAGTTCTACATGATAGATCTGCTCAATTTCACTGAGCGCATCTGCGTGGAGTGTGTTTGCTATCCCCTCACTTGCACGATACAGGACGGCATCCAAGTCCTCCAAATCGGCACCAGAAAAGAGGGGACCGACAAGAAAAGTGCGTTGAATCGCTTCGTTATAACTGCGGGTTGTTAGCAACCCTTCTAAAACCGCCCCGATACCGCCCATTTTTTGGATGGCTTCGTGTGTCACATGAACAACAATACTCAATTTTTTACCTCGCCTAATCTTTTTTATGTGGGCTTGCAAGCCAAACCCAAAAGGATAAAAAAATCATAAAATCGTATTCTTTATGAAAGATTATATCATGAGATGAGAACAGGTGTCAAATTCCGTAAACCTTTGTTCTTGACAACCTCGCCAAAAGCCACTATAATATTAGAGTGAAGGTTGTGCGACAACGCTGCGTGAGAGACTTCGGTGCAAGTCGCACAAATCCACTGGTTAAGGTGTGTTCAACGTTAGAGGAGAAAACTAAGCCCGTAACGAATGGAGGGGTTTTGCTTGGGCGTTTTCAAATTCTGAGAATAGAGCGTCAAAGTCCTAAACCCCTCGTTTAACCGTAGGTAAAATTAAAACCCTTTACGGAGGTAGGCATGTTAGAAAATATTGGAAGCGTGGCGGGTGCTATATGGCACTATCTCGAAGATAACGACGAAGCCACTATTACAAAATTAACACGCGAACTCGGCGAAACCGAACGGACGGTTTTAATGGGTGTCGGTTGGCTCGCTCGCGAAGGAAAATTAGATTTCGAGCGACGGAAACAGGGCACCTATATCACTTTAAAAACACAACACTCAAACGCAGAAGTCGTATAGATTTCGGAAGGAGTACGGAATTAAATGAAGCCACTTCGACAGTTAACAGTGGTGCCGACGTTACCGCCGAATCTTGAACCTCTGCGTGAACTTGCCTTAAACCTATGGTGGACCTGGGATCGTGAAGCCTTGGGTTTATTTCGACACCTTGACACCGAGCTATGGGAAAAGACGTATCACAATCCGGTTGCGATGCTCGGTCAAATTTCCCAAGAACAGTTAGATGCCACTGCAAAAGACAGTGTATTCCTCGCCCGCCTTGACGTTATCCACAAAAAGTTTAAAGAATACCATAACACTGCGTCATGGTTTGAAACAAATCATAACGACGAGACCCTCCATACGCTAAAAATCGCCTATTTTTCAATGGAATACGGATTAACGGAGTGCATGCCGCTCTATTCCGGCGGTTTAGGTGTCTTAGCGGGCGACCATCTGAAGTCCACAAGTTACTTAGGTCTGCCTTTTGTTGCAGTCGGACTGCTCTATCAGCACGGGTATTTCCGTCAGACGCTCACGGCAGATGGCTGGCAGATGGCTGATTACCCAACAAATGACTTCTACAACATGCCCATCCAGCCCGCAAAGTGCGCCGATGGGACCCCGCTTCTCGTGGAAGTTGCGTATCCAGAAGGCACAGCCCTCGCGAAAGTCTGGTGTGCCCAAGTCGGACGCGTTCCCTTATATCTCCTCGACACAAACATCCCGGAAAATCAGAGTGAGGAATTACGAAGCATAACAGATTACCTCTACGGGGGGGACGAACGTCTTCGGATTAAACAGGAGATCCTATTAGGTATCGGCGGATACCGTGCTTTGACTGCCCTCGGTATACAACCGACTGTCTGCCACATGAACGAAGGACACGCTGCGTTCCTGACCATCGAACGTATCCGGCAACTCATGCAGGAAACAGGTATCCGTTTTGAAGAAGCCTGCGAAGCCACGAAATCAGGAAACATCTTCACAACGCACACACCCGTTCCCGCGGGTATTGACTGGTTCCCACCTGAGTTGGTGAATCACTACTTCAGTGGTTACTATGGTGAACTCGGGGTTTCTGCTGACACTTTTCTGGGTCTTGGCAGAACAAATCCGACCAATACACACAGTGAATTCAGTCCGGCACTCCTCGCGCTCCGACTCTCAGCCATGATCAACGGCGTGAGCCAATTACACGGTCAGGTCTCCCGTGACATGTGGAAAGATCTCTGGTCCGGGACACCCGTGCATGAAGTGCCTATTGGTGCGATAACAAACGGAATCCATACCCGTTCTTGGGTCTCTGGTGATATGCAGAGCCTTTTTGACAGGTACTTGGGCCCGCGTTGGATCGTTGAACTTACGAATCAAGCCGTCTGGACACAGATCTCACAGATTCCGGATCCTGAGTTGTGGCGAACCCATGAACGTCGCCGCGAACGGCTTATCACATTCGCGCGCCAGCGACAAGAGGCGAAACACGCGCTTGGAAGTGCGCCAACTTTTGTGGATGGCAAACGTTCTCAGGAAAGCGAGAAGGTCGCAACGAAGATTCTTAACTCAGCGGCATTAACGATTGGGTTTGCACGCCGGTTTGCAACCTATAAGCGTGCGACTTTACTTTTCCAAGATGTCGACCGTCTTGACAAAATTCTCAACCATCCAGAACGTCCGGTTCAACTGATTTTTGCGGGTAAGGCACACCCCCATGACTATGAAGGGAAACTGCTCATTCAGCGCATCTCCCGGATCGCATCAGAACCCCGATTTTACCATAAAATCGTCTTCATTGAGAATTACGACATCTGTGTCGGACGGTATCTCGTTGAAGGGGTCGACATCTGGCTCAACAACCCGTTACGTCCCAATGAAGCGAGCGGTACAAGCGGTATGAAAGCAGCCGCGAACGGCGTCCTCAATCTCAGTATTGCCGATGGATGGTGGGCAGAGGCAAATCATCTCGGTGGGGGCTGGACAATCGATGCGGGTGTCACGCATGAGGACGCAAAATCCACCGACACAGCACACGCTAACGCTGTCTATGAACTCCTTGAGAAAGAGATTGTGCCCCTCTTTTATCAGCGCAATCCTGTTGACGATGTGCCTTACGAATGGGTGGCTCGGATGAAGACTGCAATGCAGAACCTCGCGCCTATCTTCAATACGAAACGCATGGTAGCCGAGTACGCAGAGCAGTTGTACTTCCCAGCGCATCAGCGTTGGCAGCATCTCAATGAAGCTGGTGGAAAGCGGAGTATCGCCTTAACCCGCTGGAAAACACATATTCAGGATCATTGGGGCGACCTACGGATTGAGGAGCGACACGCCGATGCGATAACTTCTGTGACGCAAAATCCTGAGTTGGGTGTCGGTGAATCCACAACGGTAGAAGCGGTTGTCCACACCGACGTGCTATTTCCACACGAACTCGCTGTCCAAATTTACCACGGCGTGTTAGACGAAGCAGGCGAAATTCACAATGGAAGTGTGCGTCCAATGACGTATAAAACCGACCTCGGCGGCGGTGCCTATCTCTTTGAAGGGACACTCACCTTGAAGCAGACGGGATTACACGGTTATACCATCCGTGCGTTACCTTACCATGAGGACTTGCAATCTCCGCATGAACTCGGGCTTATTACATGGGCATAAACGTAAACCTCAATCACGGTAGGTGCGGTTTCCTAACCGCACCGAGCCTCTTTATGAAATTACCTTATTTATTTTTTAATTTTCAGGGGGCGGGTAACATATTTTGCGTTGCTCAAAACCATTTCCAAGCGTATAATAAGAGTACGCAGCTTGAAATGATTAAAAATCCTTTGTAACACCAAAAACCAAGCCCGTAATGTAATGGAGGGCGACTCCTAAAAAAGTACGGCAAAGCCCTAATCCACGTTGTTTAACCGCAAGGGATAATTAAAAGATGGATAGAACAGCAGAAATTGCCCGCGAAACAGCAGAAACCCGTATCCGCCTCCGGCTTGACCTTGACGGAACAGGCACCTCCGATATTAACACCGGGGTTGGATTCCTGGATCACATGTTGGAACTCTTTGCCAAACACGGCTTCTTCGATCTGGAAATCCACGCGGAAGGTGATTTACACGTGGATGCCCACCATACGACCGAAGATGTCGGTATCTGCTTAGGGCAAGCCCTCCAAAAAGCGGTCTTAGATAAAGCCGGAATGCAACGTTTCGGCAGTTTCACCGTCCCGATGTACGAATCCCTTGCCAAAGTAGACTTGGATGTTTGCGGACGTCCGTATCTCTATTATGAAACACCGCTTGCGTCTGGGAAAGTCGGCGATTTTGATATTGAACTCACCGAAGAATTTTTTCACGGGTTTGTGAACCATAGTGGGACAACTTTGCATATCAACGTCCCCTATGGCACCAATCAACACCACATCATTGAAGCCATCTTTAAGGCAGTTGCGAAAGCCTTACACATCGCCACACGTCTTGATGAACGTATCACAGGGGTCCTATCTACCAAGGGAAGTTTGTAATGAGGAGTACTTACGCACTCCCCCGGTAGGTGCGGTTTCTAACCGCACCGAATCCTGTGAAAATAGGTGGAATTGGGGCATTTTGCGTAAGTCCTAATGAGGAGAAAACGCTTATGAGTAATGGGAACGTTATTGCAGTTATTCTTGGAGGCGGTCGCGGCACCCGTCTATTTCCGCTGACCCGTGACCGGGCGAAACCGAGTGTCCCGATCGCAGGCAAATTTCGACTCGTGGACATACCTATTAGTAATTGCTTCCATTCAGGTTTGGAACGCATCTATGTCCTGACGCAGTTTAACTCCGTCTCCTTGAATCGACATATCGCGCAGACGTATCGCTTTGATACATACCGCCGCGGGTTCGTCCAAATCCTCGCAGCACAACAAACACTGATGGGCGAAGAATGGTATCAGGGAACAGCGGACGCAGTCAAACACAACGAACCTTACATTCTCAACCCACGTTTCGCAGACAATTATGTCTTGATTCTCGCCGGTGACCACCTATATCGAATGGATTACCGTGAGATGCTCAAAGTTCACACAGAATCTAACGCCGCCATCACTGTGTCCGTAATTCCGGTGAAAAGAGAGGATACGAGCGGGCTTGGCATCCTTCAGGCGGACGCGAACGGACGCATCGTTGATTTCGTCGAGAAACCCCAAACCGAAGAGGAACTGGATCGACTCCGCGTTGCCCCCGAAGTCTTTACATCCCGAGGAATTGAACCCCACGGTAGAGAATACATCGCCTCAATGGGAATCTACATTTTTAATAGAGAGGTCTTGCAAGCGATCCTCCGAGATGACACAAACGTCGACTTCGGCAAGGATATTATCCCGAAAAGCATTCAGACACTTCCAGTTTCTGCTTACTTTTTCGATGGTTATTGGGAGGACATAGGGACCATTCGCTCCTTCTATTCGGCGAACATCGCGCTCACCGACACCGCGCCTGCGTTCAATTTCTACGATGAACAGGCACCGATCTATACCAATAGGCGGCACCTACCAAGCACCAAAGTCAACAGCAGTAGCGTCCGCTCCTCGATCCTCGCCGAAGGCTCTATCATCGATGACTCTGAAATTGATAGAACCATTGTCGGTATCCGGAGTATCATCTCTAACCGCAGTCGGATTTATCAGTCGGTACTCATGGGAGCAGACTACTACGAATCGGACGCAGCCCGAGCAGAGAACGCACAGGCAGGCATCCCGAATATCGGCATTGGTCAGAATTGCCTCATCCAGAATGCAATCATTGACAAAAATGCGCGTATCGGCGATAATTCTGTACTCGTCAACCGAGATGGCGTCGATAATTTGGATGGCGACAATTATTATATCCGAGATGGGATTGTTATCGTTCCAAAGGATGCAACGATACTTCCCGAAACCGTCGTCTAATTTACAAGCAGCTCGGTAAATTCCAAGAGATAAAGTTTTTTATTTCTTATGTTTTCGCCCTGCACTCCGCTACACTTACGCGCAGCTTCTCGCGTAGGACATAATCGCAAGCCTGCAACAATACGCAGAAACACCCCAGCAAAAACATGCAGGCGGATCTAAGACTGGGACGTAAGAGCTAGAACCTACGTTGTTTCTCCGCAAGGAACAATTAAAAATCCGCAAGGAAAGTTAAAAGTATGTCTGAATTGAGACAACAACTCCTCGTGCTGCATCTGCACACGCCTGACCTGAACAGTGGCGTTGTCGCTTGGGCACTCTACGACGGCACCGGTCAAAAACGCTATACCACAGGGGACAGCGAGACCCCACCTTATAACTCGGTTGTGGAGGCGATGCAAGACGGCTGGCGGGTGATTCAGTTTCCACAACAATTCCCTGCCTACCCCGGCATGGAATATCATACTTCATATCTCAGGTTTGAATATATCCTGGAGAAATTGGAGAAAATCTCATGAGTGACAAAAAGTATTTGCTCAATACGGAACAGATGGCGAATTTCGTAGCGGACGGGTATCTCCGCTTCGACGAACTCATCCCGCGCGCCTTGAACGAAGCCGCCCATGCCGAAATGGAAGAGGGTATTATTGTGCGTGGACGCGGCGGCACGGTTTTAAACGAAGTCTGGGACGATGATTCTGCGGTTGGCAAAGTTTTCCGACTTCCGGAAGTACAGGGCATCATCCACAGCCTGGTAGGTGAGAATCCGCTCTACGATCACCACGCTGTTCACATCGTCCGCCCTCAAAACGATATCGGGCAAATTTGGCATGCCGACGCGATTATCGACCTACGGATGCACTTTGACATCCAATTCTTCTATTTCTCGCACGACACGCCGCGCGAAATGGGAGGGACAATGATTTTACCGGGGAGTCATTATCGCCGTGTCTGTGAAACGGACATCGCGCGGTATCAAAACTTCCTCGGGCAACTGCCTATCGCTTGTAATGCTGGTACACTGATTGTGGTGCATCACGGGATGTGGCACTGCGCGCAACCGAATCTCACAGACCGCACGCGCTATATGTTCAAGCTTCGTCTCAACCCAATGGTCCGTCAGTGCCAACTCTGGAACACAGACGATATGGACACACCGGGGATTCACGGTGCTTTAGGCAGAAACCACAGATGGTATGGGAACGATGTCCGGCTTGAAATCGTCAACCGTATCAAGCAATGGCGTTTCCTCACCGGTGATGACTCGTTTGATATCGGCTACTGGCTCTCTCGACTCGAAAACATGCCAGAGAACGCCCAAGACGCAGCATAGGTATCGGAATAAAGAAAGGCGCGGTTTAAAGCCGCGCCTTTGCAAAAGACGAATATGTGTAAGTTATAGACTACCGATCGCGCGCCCGTCCTCTCCTACCACCGCGCTCCGCACGATCTTGTCGCATTTTCTGCATTATCTCTCGCCGTTCCTCTGGCGACGCATTCCTGATTTTCTCTGCTAATTCACCTGGTTTCATCCCCCAAGCCGCGGCTTGCTCTTTCAGCTCCATTTGTCTACGTTTTTCAGCTTCCATTTTAGCAGTGGCTTGGTTTTCCTGATTATTACTTCCCGCTTTTTCGGACTGCCCCTCGCTGGTTTGCGTAGCTTTACCAGTTTCGCGCCCGCGCGCAGTTGTAAGAAACTGCAGTTCCCCTGCCTTCAACGTTATCGGTTTCCCGGCGTTGTCCAGGGTTACCTGCTTTGCCTGAATGTCCTTTACGGTCATATCACCGAGTTTCGTCCCTATCGTCACAAAGTGATACCGGTTCGATCTTTTCTCGAGCAGCGTTGCCTGCGACACGGCACCCTCTGTCCCAACAGCGGTCCCAATTAAACTATAGGCGGGTTCGTTATTCGGTGGGGTCCAGCCAAGGGGACGAAAGAGATTGTTGTCAATAATTACTTTGTAGAACGCCGCATTTTCCCCGAAGTCGATGCTCCCTCGATTTTGACGTGCACGGAACCTATTGGCTGGTGCTGCGGCTTGCTCCTTCATTTTCAGCAGTGCTTGTGTTTTCGCCGAGTCGCTTTCCGTTTTTTTGATCGGGTTTATATCCGGCTTTGTAGCAATAAATTCCACTTTCGTTTTGTCTTGCGCGTAAAGTAATATCCCAAACCCGAGGAGTAGACACACGACACAACCGAGCCCTAACTTCGCAACGATGCTTTTTCGATTGCTAACGATTTTCAATGGCATTCCTCTTCTCCGTTGAACTTTAGGACAGCGTCCCTACCTATCTACCCGTTTCTTCTATCTATTTATTACAATTGAGACAATCTTGATTTCAGAAAGGTTCTCTTTAATTTTACTATGCATTTTACCGATTGTCAATAGAATTCACCATCCCCGTCAGAGCCATTCAGTTTTCGGCATTTGGGTTGATTTCCGGAAGACTTCGCGAGCACAGCTCGCTCCTACAGAAGAGGGTTCGGGAATCGGAGTGTTTTTGCTTGGGTGCTTCCCCTTTCTACCAGAGAATTGAATGGTTCTGCCATCCGCGTATGGATATTCAGTTTTACTTTGATGTAAACTGGAAACAGAGATTCCTCGTTACTGAGAACCGAGGGCTCAATGCGCTATCATTTCGGCAGGCGCATCCCTCACACCGCTACTCCCGTATCCTAACAAAAAGCATTGACTTTCAAGAAAAAATGGAGTAAACTTTATAATAGAAATGGATCTCTCAACAAAGGAATAAGCTTGATGAAACGTTATAGCACCTCTCAGAAATACATCGCATTTGTCAGCAGTTGCGTTCTCATTTTCATCTTAACGGGTCAGCACGCCGATGCTGCGCGCCGCTCGAACGTTCTCCCAATTGCCCTCTTTGCTTCAGGTATGAGTCTCCAGTTCGGAAGCAGTTTCCTAAAAGCCTCCTCTCAGAACCATTACGATAGCTATCTCAACGCCGCAATCCAATCGGACATCCAGACACACAAAGACGCTTTCCGCACCCGGCGGAACGCCGGCACGATTATGTCCCGCGTCGGTCTTGGATTTGTGGGGCTTGCTGTGCTTTTCTCAATCTACAACCAACTGGATACACCCGAACTTGTAGAGGAGGAAGCATCTCCAGCGGAAAACTGGAAGACCGATATTGGAATCCCGCTCACACGTCTGAGAGGTATCAGCAACCGCCTTCCCGAAAACACGAGTCTGTTACTGCCGAGGACCCCGTTCCAGTTGCATCCGCACTACGATTTCCAAACTCGGCGCGCGAGTCTCAGCCTTCTGCACCTTTTTTAATAGCCATCGATAAAGAAGTGTTCTCCAAATCCATAGGGATAAAATCTCCAATAATCACGGTGAATCACATGAATCATAAAAATCACAGTCCAGATTTTTTCGGCAGACGACCAACCAGTAAGATTATGGTTGTGTTAAGTATTCCTGCGTTGCTTGCGTTGGTTTTCTTTAATGCTTGCACGAGTAATGAAGACTTTGCGAATCCACTCGACCCTGAGAACCTGCGGACATCCGGCGCGCCGGATGGTCTCACGCTTTACGCTGGCGATCAGCAGGTCCGGGTCACATGGAACGACACTGGACAGGCGGGTGTCAAAGGATACCGCATCTACAGACGTTCCACGGGGGGTGCAGATACAGAATTCCAGCAAGTCGGATCTGTGGATGCCCCTGCAAATGAATTTACTGACACCCAAAATCTCGAAAACGACCGACGTGATGCGTCTGGACGGCTTCTCGCCTACGAATATCGCATCAGTTACGTCGATGCCAACGGCGTTGAAACGCCGGACCCAGCAAATCCGCCCGCTGAGACTGAAGATCCACGCCGCATCTGGAAAACCGCTTTGGCGACCCCAAGCGTGCCGCCGCCTGCCCCGAACGTAACCCTCGGCGATCCGACCGACCTTACCATCAAACTCTTTTGGGACGGCTATGAATTCCCTTACGACTTTTCTATCTTCCGCGTCTACGCTGCCCTCGACACCGAAGATGACAAACCGCTACGTTTCGAGCTTATTGCCGAGCCGAAGCGAGATCGACTCTACTATTTTGACCACGATTTTGAAGTCGATGGCACTCGAAAGGTCTATCGCGTTGCGGGAGTTGATGAATTCGGCGCGGAGGCAATCACGACGATTACGGCAGCAGTCCCAAATGTGCCGCCTGCCTCTCCAAAAGACGTTCGGGTGCGTTATCTGGCGCGTTCTCTCTTTAATACAAAATACGATGCGGTTATCTCATGGACACCGAACACGGAACCCGATCTTGCTGGGTACCAACTCTATACCAGAGATGCCGCTGGGAAACTCCTCCCGCGCCCCGCAGTCGGACCCAAGGAGCGCACTTTCACTATCCCCGGTGAAGACCCGATTCTCGTAGGTCAAGCATTAGAATTCAAGAAGTACTATATCACCGCCTATGACAATACACCCGGACCTGACGGACGCCGCGACGAAAGCGCGCTTGTGGAGGCGAAATCGCGATAGGTGCAGTGCCTATGCAAAGCCTCTCGAATAACGACACAACACTAAAGGATACATCCATGCACGCCAATTTTTCTAAATTAAATTCCGGGCTTACCCGTTATGCGCCGAAAAAGAGACAGCACAACACGCAAGCCTTCATTCTCATCATCTGTACTTTATTGCTGCTCACAGGCATAACAACACCCCTCTGGGCACAGTTGCCTCCCATCTCACACCTCAGCACTATCCAAACTGCGGAGCCAGTGGGTAAGGGAGGCTCCAGTACCACGTTCGGATTCTTTCAATATCCCAAAGTGGATCTGCTACCGGACTTCGGACAGATGGTTGATATCGGTGGATTTGAGGAAACCCATCGCGTCAGCCTGGAAATCGAGACCTTCCTGATCCCTGTTAAATTCGCTTACGGGTTAAGCGACGAACTCGACCTCGTGCTCGGCGGCACCTTCTCGACAGGTGGCGTGCGGAAGATCGTCCACGACTTCTACAACACCGCCACTGAGACCGCTGACGACCCAAACATCAATCGTCGCGTCTACGACCAGCCGCTCTTCGACGGCAGCCTTGGACTCAAATATAACATCAAACCCGACCGAAACGACAATCTACCCAGTATTTCTGTCGGTGGCGACGCGCATTTCGGGTTCACCGCAGATGATCGCCTCAACACAGACAACGAATTCCTCGACCACAGCCCTGCCGATGGATTTCCGTTTGTCGGTATCAACACCTATCTCGTAGGCACACAAAGATTCGGCAGCCTCTTTAAACTCCACGCCGGTGTCGGCGTCTTTTTAACCTCAAAGGCACTTAAAACGACTGACTTTTTTACACTCAATTGGCAAGTCGGCGGTGAGATCGCTGTCTCAGATAATATGTGGTTGATAGCCGACTTCTCGCGCGAACTCCCGTATGCCGGCATACACGTGACAAACCTCATCGGGATGGGATTCCGCTATGAAATATCGAATACGCTTGCGTTCCAACTCGGATTCAACAGCCAACCCGGATTCCAGTTTAACCTAACGTTCGGCGGCGAGGAGACACAGGCGTTTGAAGGCGAAAATTTGCTCTTTTAGCATAAAAACTGAAAGAATTATCAAGGAAAAATTAAAAAAATGCGAGCAGTTGTTCAACGCGTCAAATCCGCGAGTGTTACGGTAGATGGGGAACGCGTCTCTGAAATAGGAGCAGGCGTTCTCATTTTCCTCGGCGTTGCCCACGAGGATACGACAAAAGAATTAGAATATATCGCCAACAAGGTCGCCAATCTACGTATCTTCGAGGACGCAGCGGGAAAAATGAATTGTTCGCTCCTTGAAACGGGAGGGGCTGCACTTGTTGTCTCGCAATTCACCCTCTACGGGGATTGCCGCAAAGGACGACGCCCGAGTTTTATCAACGCCGCTCGTCCTGAAGTCGCGAATGCGCTTTATGAAGAATTTATCACCGCTTTAAAGAAATGCAACGTCCCCACGCAAGGCGGCACTTTTCAAGCGATGATGGATGTCCAGCTCATTAACGACGGTCCCGTCACCATTTTACTGGATAGCGACAAAAATTTTTAACAATTGCTCCTGGGCTGTCCTTCCGTTGTCAGGACAGTATTCCAATTGTTAAAAAACCTGTCACAACCTAAAGCAGGTTTCTTAACAATTTTAGATCGGAGTCGACGAAGGAAACTCCGTCCAGGAGCAATAGATTAAAAAGGAGCAAATAACTATGGCACAGAAAATGCGTCTCGGCTTAGGTCAGTTCAATGCCCTCAGCGAAGAACGGCTGAAATTCATCAAGCAACTTGGGGTTGAAGATGTGCTGCTGAATACACCCCAACTCCCCGGCACAGAACGCTGGGAATTCATGGACGTCCTTCATCTCCGGACAGAGATAGAAAATGCTGGGCTACGGTTAGCCGCACTTGAGAACGTGCCTGTCTCGTTCTACGACAAAGCGATGCTCGGTTTGCCCGGACGCGACGCCCAGATTGAGAACATGGCAACAACAATCCGCAACCTCGGCAAGGCGGGTGTCGAAATATTCGGGTACCATTGGATGCCCAACGAAGTCTGGCGGACCTCCCGAACGACACTGGGAAGAGGCGGTGCTGCTGTTACCAGTTTCGATATGGAACAGGTTAAAGACGCGCCTTTAACGCACGGTCGTGTTTACACGGAAGACGAGATATGGGAGAATTACGAGTACTACATGAACGCCATTCTGCCCGTCGCAGAAGAGGCAGGCGTTAAACTCGCGCTTCATCCAGACGATCCGCCTGTCGAATCCCTTGCGGGTGTGCCGCGCCTGTTCCGTAACTTTGAAGGTTTCAAACGCGGGATGGAAATCGCCGACAGCCCCATACACGGACTCGATTTTTGTGTCGGTTCCTGGTCGGAAATGGGACCGGGTGTCCCGGATGCGATCCGTTATTTCGGAGAACGCGACAAGATTTTTTATGTGCATTTCCGAGATGTGCAAGGGCATGTCCCAAAATTTGCGGAATCCTTCGTTAACAACGGCAACTGCGATATGTTTGACGTGATGCGGACGTTGAAGGAGGTCGGTTTTACAGGCTTCATGATTACCGACCATGTGCCACATATCGTTGATGACACAGACTGGGGACACCGCGGCAGAGCATACGCCATCGGATATATGACAGCATTCCTCGAAATTTTAATGGCGGTCGAGAAATGAAACAATCTGAATGGATTGACACAATTAAACAGGGTGATTGTATTCAACTGATGTCCGAAATGCCGAAGGAATGTGTCGATCTCGTCATAACGGATCCGCCCTTCGCGATTGACTTCAAAGCGACTCGTCACAATTACAATCGGAAAGAGAATCGAGTCCTTCAAGGTTACAATGAAATTGAAGGAAGCGATTATCTTGATTTTACGCTTGATTGGCTCTCTGCTGCGACGCGAGTGCTAAAGGATTCTGGAAGCATGTATATCTTCTCCGGTTGGAATCATCTAAAGGACCTCTTGATAGCAATCGACGAGTGTCAGCTGACGACTGTCAATCACCTAATTTGGAAATATCAGTTTGGTGTTGTTACCAAGCGTAAATACGTAACCTCCCATTACCATTGTCTTTTCTTGTGCAAAAACGATAAAAAACGAAAGTTTTATCCCTATCGCCGATTTGATAAGGATGCAAAGACTGCAAACGGTGGATCGGCGCACTATAAAGATAAAGAGGATGTCTGGGAAATTAAGAGAGAGTATTGGCAAGGTGCAGTGAAAACACCAACAAAATTGCCCGCTGAACTCATTGACAAAATCCTTGATTATTCCAGTGAAAAAGGTGATGTCGTTTTAGATCCGTTTTTAGGTTCAGGACAGGTTGCTGTCGTTAGTAAAATGAAGGGACGGCATTACATAGGTTTCGAGATTGTTCCAGCATATTATGAATTCGCCAGCGACAGGCTTGAGTCAGGGAAATACTTAATTCAGAAAACAGAAGAAGAACCCGTATCGGACTTATTCAGTAGGGAGGCATAATTTTATCATGGCAAGCCAAAAGATAGTCGAAACAGTTGAAAGACTGCGAAACGCCTCTCAAAATATGCCGACAGTTTGGGATGGCAGAAGTGCTATTCTTGAAATGAAGGAGGGAGGTTCAACACAGTGGAGGCAGATGGAATGGATGGGATTTTACTTTGAATTTTTATGTGAAACCCATTTTGATGGCATAATCGATATACCTGGAAAAAAATATGGCAATACAGAGTTTGATGCATTTTGTGAAATCTCTTGGGACTTTAAGGCACATGCGGCGAATACCACAAATCATACTGTTATTACAAATGATGCTGAAGCGATAGCAAATACGATAAGTGATTATGGGCACTACGGAGTGATTCTCGCAATAGGTGAAGTGGAATACAACGATGAAGAAAGAACCTTTAAAAGATGGCATGATGAACTGAAAGAGGGAATCAGCAAGTATGAAGTGAATCGAATAAACAGGGGAGCAATGTCAAGAAGACGTAAAACAGAATTTATCTTATCAGAAATCCACTTCGTCTGTTTTGACGCTGAAACACTGAGTCAATGTGGCGGTTCATTCCAGAAAGGTTTCAGAAATGCTGATGGCAGTCCAAGACGCGAGAAAGTCACAGTAAATATCCGGAAAGTTCCCGATGTTTCCCTTGTTTCTACTGAGGAGTTCTAAAAAAAACACTATACACAGCGAGGTGCCACCATGTATAACAGACCTCCAACGATCGGCGAATACCTACTCAGAAAATTAGAAGGCTACGACATTGAACACATCTTCGGTATTCCCGGGGATTATGTGCTGCGGTTCTATGACCTCATCGAGCAGAGTTCAATGCAGCATATCGGTATGACCCGTGAGGACGCAGCAGGCTATGCCGCCGATGCTTATGCCCGGATAAAAGGTATGGGTGCCGCCTGTGTTACCTATTGCGTCGGTGGGTTATCCATGGTGAACGCTGTCGCGGGTGCCTACGCAGAGAAATCACCCGTTGTTGTTATCAGTGGTGCACCGGGCATCAGAGAACACGGAAAAGATGAACTCCTCCACCATAAGGTCAGGGATTTCCATACACAGCAACGCATCTATGACGAGATAACCGTCGCAACGGCACTCCTTGATGAACCCTTTACCGCCTTCAACGAAATCGACAGGGTGCTCGATGCCGTTTACCGCTACAAACGTCCCGGATACATTGAACTCCCCCGCGACATGATCGATGTGCGCGGCACGCTTTACCAACGTCCCTCAACGGGCGGACATCTCAGCGATCCGGAAACACTGGAGGTCGCCGTTGAAGAGGCTATTGATTTCATCAACCACAGTAAAAGACCTGTCATTCTCGCGGGTGTAGAACTCCACAGATTCGGCTACCAAAATAAATTACTCCGACTCATAGATGAAAAGCGGATTCCAGTCGTGGCAACGCTCCTTGGAAAGTCGGTAGTGCCGGAATCTCACCCGCTCTATTTGGGGATATACGAAGGTGCGATGGGGAGACAAGAGGTTCGACAATTTGTTGAAGACTCGGATTGCGTGATCATCCTCGGTGCATTCATGACGGATGTGAACCTTGGGATTTACACCGCAAATCTCGATCGAGCACACTCAATCTACGCCACCTCGGAAAAAATCGCAATCCGTTATCACAATTACGAAGAGGTGATGTTCGACGATTTTATTGACGGTCTCAATTCGCCGAAACTCCGAAGGCGACGGAAACCGAATTTGGGCTGGGCGTTTCCAGATACGGAATCGTTTAAGGTCGAACCCGATAAACCTTTAACAACTTGCCGGTTGTTCCAACACCTGAATGAATTCATAAACGACGAACTGACGGTTATCGCTGATGTCGGTGACAGTCTCTTCGGGGCTGCCGAGCTGCGCATCCATCAACATACCAACTTCATCAGTCCCGCCTACTACACCTCAATGGGGTTCGCAGTGCCCGCATCCGTTGGGGCGCAGCTGAGTATGCCGCAGGCGCGGTGTCTCGTTATCGTTGGAGATGGTGCCTTCCAAATGACAGGCACTGAACTCTCAACGACCGTCCGTTACGGACTCAATCCGATTGTGCTTGTCCTCAACAATCACGGGTACGGGACCGAACGGCATCTCCTTGACGGTCCCTTTAACGACATAGGCAGTTGGAACTATAGCGCCATGCCAACCCTCTTTGGAACAGGACGCGGCTACTATGTCCGAACCGAAGGTGAGTTTGATGAAGCCATCAAAACCGCACTCGTTGAGACGGAACATTTTACCTTGATCGAAGCGGAACTCGAAAAATTGGATACGTCACCCGCACTCGCTCGGTTGGCAGAACGGATGTCCGGGAAGATTTAAGAATGGCAATTAGCAGTCAGCGATCAGCAATCAGTAAAGACGGATATGATAGTTCTTTCGTCTCTTTCCGAAAATTCTCACTGCGAAGCAAACTGAAAGGGTTTTCGGATTCCATGAAGAATGCCTGAAGATGTCGGGTTTCGCTGACGCTCTACCCGACCTACGAATCATAAACTGAATATTGAAGCAATAGTAGCGTGCTGACCGCTATTCTAAGGCTGCGATCTTTTCCCGCAAAAACCCTGTACAGAAAGGCACCTGTTCTTCCGACAACCCGTGTAGCACGACCGCTCCATCATAACCGCTCTCCTTTAGCAGACCGAGATATTGATCATAGTCCAGCAGCCCTGTCCCAGCGGCGAGATGTCCTGCCTCACCATCGCGGTCCAAGTCTTTTGCGTGTGCTAAAGCAATATCGTCCTTAAGCAGTGCGAACGCCTCATCAAGAATCTCACGCATCTTCGGGAGTTCCCCTTTGTGGAAGATGTTCGCGCCGTCCATACAAACTTTCAGATAGGGCGATTGCATCTCATCAAGGAGCCGTCGTGCTTTCTGGGCAGAATCGACCACGTTCGCGACTTCAGGTTCAAGCGCAAGTACTACTTCGTATTCCTCGGCGACCGCCAGTGCCTGCTTCATAGATTCAACGAGATCGTGCCACGCCTCCGGTGTATTGTTATCAGGGTGTGCGCGCCACATACTGTCCGGGTTCCGCGAGCCGGTACAGATCGTAATCACGGATGTCCCCATCGGAGCACACTGCTCAGCGACAGAACGCAACATCTGCAATCCGGCATGCCGTTTCTCAACATCGGGATCGATCATGTTGTAGGTCCCCCCAAGTGCCGAGATCGTGATCTGTCGGTCGTCTATCTCCTTGCGAACCTCTTCAAGCGATAATCCTGCCGGCACATGATATTGTAAATGACGGACATCGTGTTCCACAATAGCGTCCAGCGTCTCGCTGAGCGTTTCGCGTCGAATTGTCCCGCCCATAAGTCCAACGTGCATAAGTGTCTCCTGTTAAATAACGGTTTGTCGTAGATTCAGTCCAAAGAATAGGAATGTCTAAACAATGATGATTATACAAGACAAGGGAGCAGATGGCAAGAAAAAAGAGTTGTCGTCCAAAGACATTCAGTTTGCCACATCTCCAGTTAATTGGTTCGTAGTAGGGCAATTTATTGCCCGTTATACATATTTTCTGAACGTGCGATGAATCGCACTACTACAAACACACTCGTCCGTAGTCCAAAAACCATCTACCAATCCTTAAACCAAACTTGATCATTTAACGCGTTCATGATACGATATTCCCATTCAGTAGAGGTGGAGATCCTATTTGCTATGAACCCAGAAGCGATTCTAACGAAAATATGTCATGCTATTGACCAACTTATCGAAAGTAGCGAGCCCTACAAAGGTCAGTTTCCCTCAATTCTGCACCCGCAGACCGGCGAGATGCTCATGGAGAAACCGCCTAAGATTCCGGGACAACGGAACGGCGATAGGGCACATCTGGGTTCCAATTTGATTCACGATGAGCCGTTGCTCGCCACGATGAACGCACTCGCTGAAAGTCAGTCCAAACCGGAATACACTGAAGCCGTTGATCGATACCTGAGGCATTTTGCCCAGAATTGCACAAATACCGTAACTGGGTTATTCCCTTGGGGTGAACACGCCTTTTGGCAACTGCTTGAGGAACGTGTCGGATGTTCGCGTAATCCGGAGGGTGGTACTGCTATTCATGACCATCTACGTCAAGCACCGCTCTGGCTCTGGCAGAAACTGAATACGTTCAATCCTGACTGTATCCAAAGCTTCGCCGACGGGTTGGATTATCACTGGACAGAGGGTGATGGACTTGAATACATACGGCATGCAAACATTGATACAAAAGCACATCTCGTTCGCGGTGACCGTGCGTGCGATTTTCCACGCCATTCAGGCTTTTACATCTTCGATCTGGCGTTCGCGTACACCCAAAACCAGCGTCCCGAAACCCGCCAACAACTTCAAAACTATACCGATTACTGGTGGGAAAAACGGGACACGCGTGGACTTTTACGCATTGAGAGCCGCTCACCGACGGAAGCTGAACGGTTTTTTGAGAAGAACGCGCCGACACAGACGTTCTCGTTAGGGGTCAGCCTACTGGAATCTGCAGCGTTGTTAGAACCACTCTTACCGGAATTGGCAACCCAGATGCGGCAATACGGTTTGGTCTACATTGACGGATTTCTCGCGGCACCACACAATCTCGAAACTCGCGAATTCGTGAGTCTTTGCGAATGTGAGACGCATCGGATTTTTGAACGTATGTTGGCTTGGGGGAGCGTCTACGGTGCTGGAACCGTGTGTAGCATGGCGGTGCTTTGTCTCGGTGGATGGCGATTGACGCAGAATGAGAAGTTGATGGAATGGGCGCGCGTGGTTGGCAACACCTATCTCGACGAGAAATTTCCGGTCGCTCGCGTTCACACCGAAGGGTTTAAGATTCCGGCATCCGATGCGGGTCTCACACTGGAGTTGTTTGCCGATCTCTACGACATCACAGGTGAATCGGTATGGTTGGAAGGCGGGATTGAATTGGCAGAAACGGTGTTGGAGATCTATTTTCCAGAGACACTCCCCTTCGGTGCCTCTGGGATTGACTGGTATGAGTCGCAGATGGGAGCGGCGTATCTGATTCACGGCTTGGCACGCGTCGCACTACTGGCACTCTCTCGGACATGTCCACTCGCGCCGAATTACACCGCACGATAGACGCATCATTTTATAAAAGTAGTAGGCACACCCCGTGTGCCGTAATCGTAGGCTTTACTACATACAAATTCCATTATAAAAGAAAGGAAAATCATGTCAAGAGTACCAATTGGTTTAGAACTGTTTTCTGTCCGAAACGAATTAGCAGAAGATGTCCGCGGCACGATAAAAGCGGTCGCCGAGATGGGATACGAAGGTGTCGAATTCGCGGGTCCACCGCGACATTCCGCAGAAGAATTGAAAGGCTTGCTCGATGAGTTCGGTTTGATCTGCTGCGGTTGGCACACCCCCTTCAACCTCGTCCAAGAGGACACCCTCGACGCAACGATTGAATTCAACAAGGTCTTGGAAAACCCTTATGTCATTGTTCCGGGTATTCCGGGGGAACTCCGTCAATCGCGGGCGGACTGGTTGAAATTAGCGGGTATTTTCAACGGCATTGCCGATAAACTCGCCGCACACGGTATGGTGACGGGTTATCATAACCACCACGTGGAATTCACGCCGCTGGATGGCGAACTGCCGTGGGACACCTTCTTCGGCAACACGAACGAAGGCGTTGTAATGCAGCTGGATATGGGCAACGCCCTCTCTGGTGGTGCGGATCTCGTCGGCATTTTGGAGAGATACCCCGGGCGCGCTGGCACCGTTCATCTCAAACCCTACACTGAATCACTGGGTGAAGTAGACAGACATGCTGGTTTCCGTCCAGTCATTGGCGAGGACAGTGTGCCATGGGATGAGATTTTCCGAGTTTGCGAAGCCACCGGCGGCACGAAATGGTATATCGTTGAGTATGAAAGCGATGCCTTTCCGCCGCTTGAGGCTGTCGAACGCTGCCTGAAGGCACTCAAGGAGATGGGTAAATGAGAGCCTATTGTGCCAGCACTCTCCCATTTTCCGCTTTCCAGTTGACGGAATTTGTAGGTGGGTTATCCCAAAATGGCGTGTCTGCTATTGAACTCGCCCAATCCCATTTCTCGGAGGCGGATGTCGAAACCATCGCTTCACTCCGAGAGGAGACCGGGCTCCGTTTTAAATCTATGTTGAGCACTGTGGCGGTTGACGCGCCAGACGGACTTGAGGCATTAATTGAAATTCTCGACACTGCCCAACGGCTTTCCATTCCAATGGTCAGCATTGCGAGTGGTGGAAAGGAAGATGCCACTGCTGGTGAGATTGAAACGATCATTGATTTGCTCAAAAGGGTCACCGAAGCAGCACAGGCTCGCAATCTAACCCTTATGCTCTACGCCCACGAAGGGAGTCTGGCTTACAATCTGGAACGCACGCAACACATCCTCAATGCGATCTCCGCTGAAAACTTCGGTTTTTACTATAGCCCCTACCATTTTCATCGCGCCGGGGACGATCCCGTTGTCGCCTTACGCACCCTGTCGGAACGGTTGTTCAGTGTCTATTTCAACTGTGGTATGGATTCGAGCACAGGCAGCGAGCCGTTCTGGGCACCAGAGATGGATTTCCCCGCCATCTGTAAGGAGATAGACCGCGTCGGCTACACTGAGGAGATTATGCTCATCTATTTGGGATTGAAGGCGGAAACCCCACAACCGATTATTGAGGGGGTCGCAAACGCACGCGCCCAGTTAGAAACCTATTTTTAATAGGACGAACGCAAATTGCGTGAACTTGAAAATACATCAAATCTGACAGCCTCACATATAACTCCAAAAACGCAGTGAAACCCAACGTGTTCTTTCTCAGATCCTACATAGGGGACGGGATGGCGTTGGGTTTCGCTATCTCCTTTCTCTCAAAAAATTCTGTCAAGGACATCCACCGTGTGCTTTCCCTCCGCAGTCAGGGTTTATCCTGCGTTCAGAACCCGATACTCGTAGAACAACTTCTAAAAAATCCTGATTTAATTTATTTTTTTTCAAATTATGCGAATTTCCTGTCCAAAACTTCGTCTTTAATAATAGAGGATAGGAACCCGACCGTCCTGCGTAATTTTACAAGATTTGGCATCTGATTAAGCCCTTTGACGGATACGGACACGATCCAACTGTTTATTAGGAGAACACCTCGTGGAAAAAGAAAGCGATGTTCAACTCATTCAAAGAATATTATCAGGCGATGAAGCGGCGTTTGATGTCTTAGTTCACAGACATCAGAAAAGTGTCCATGCCCTCGCGTGGCGGAAGATCGGCGATTTTCACGATGCCGAGGAGATTACACAAGATACGTTCCTTCAGGTATACAAAAAACTCCCGACCCTCAAGGATCCTTATAAATTCGCTGGATGGTTGTATGTGATCGCAAACCGGCTCTGTATTGATCGGATGCGGCAGAAAAAACTTACGATACAATCGTTGGAGGACACACCTGTGGAAGAAGTTGAGAAATCCTCTTATACCCATCACGTATCGGAACAACGGCAGACAGAAATCACCGAGCGTCACCGTGCTATCGTCAAAACACTTCTCGAAAAACTTCCAGAGAGTGAACGGACAGTCATGACGCTTTTCTATCTTGGCGAAATGACGGTGAAAGAAATTAGTAAGTTCTTGGGCGTTTCTGCAAGTGCGATTCATAATCGGCTGTATCGGGCACGAAAGCGGTTACAAGAGGAAGAAGCACGCCTCGTTCAAGAAGTCCTCGGTGGTGTGCAGATACCGGCGAGTGTCAGCCAAAACATTATGCAGCGGATCGCTGACGTGAAACTCGCGCCGCAAACAACGCCAAAACCCGTTATGCCGTGGATCGCTTTCGGAACCGCTTTCCTTCTGCTCGCATTACTCCTCGGCACGAGCAATCAATACCTCACCCGTTTCCAGAAACCCTATAGTTTTGAGGCGACATCCGAACCGACCATTGCCATCATTGACGCATCCATTGTTCTTGAGAGCGACGCGAAACCCGCGTTGCGAAATCAGGTTGGGCGCACTGCTGTCGCCACCGAAACCCGCGGCACCAGCTTACAGAGTTCTGAGGCAGTCTCAACATCCAACACACCAAAGGATTCACGCAGAATTCCTGAATCACACTGGATGCCAGATGCGAACCTACAAAAGGCTGTGCGGGAAGCACTCAACCTCGATCCAGACGTAGCGCTTACACAAGTACATATGCTTCAACTAACAGATTTTGCCCAAGGTCGCAGACGTGGCATCTTAGACCTTAGCGGGTTAGAACATGCCACAAATCTACGTGTTTTATCTCTACATGGCAATTCAATTGAAGATTTAACGCCTCTGGCGAACTTAATAAAACTACAATATTTAAACTTAGGTGGTTGTCGAATCAAGGATGTGTCTCTTTTGGAGAGCTTAGCCTCGTTAGAAACACTGGTTTTATTTGAAAATGATATTACAGACATCACCCCGTTAGCAAATTTGATGAACCTCAAAGAATTGCGGATACTTCGCAATCCTATCTTAGATTATACCCCCCTCGTCAATTTGCCGAAAATAGAGTATATGGACTGGCAAAATACGTATACGTTCCCGAAACCGAATGTGTCGGTACGTGAACGCATTGCCTCGCGCACATTTCCATCCATTTTCGGGGCGTGGTCGGAAATTGTAAACCTCCCCTTCCGGTCAGAGGGACATGTCGTAGAAGAATTAGCACATTATGATTTGTATTTCTGTTGTCCTATGTTTGGGTTAAGTTGGGCAAGAACGCCTGAAGGTTGGAAGTTGTGTGGCGATGTAGAACGTGCCCACCAGATGCACGGCGAATTACTTGCAAAGAATCCAAACAGCGTTCTCTTGACGCCAGTTGGGTATTTCACCGAACGCTCCGATGCCTTTCCATTAGACTTTCCCTACTGGCTGCGGGATGCGAAAGGGAATCCTCGTGCAAGTAGCGGAATTGATTTTGAAGATGTACCCAAAGATGAAATCGTCGATTTCTTGCTGGATTTCACACACCCTGATGTACAGGATATGGTTGTAGAGAAAGCCATCGCGGTCGCTGAGTGTGGGATTTATGATGGTATTATGCTCAACCATTGGAATGAGGAACACAGCCTTGATAACTATTATACGATAGAAGAAGAACATCTCGCAAGGGACACTATACTCCAACGAATCCGAGCAGAAGTCGGAGATGATTTCCTAATAATGGCCAATAGCAAGTGGGAAGAAATTCCGAGATGGGCACCTTACATCAATGGTGCTTTTATGGCGTTACGTCCCCGTCGCATTCAGGAAGAAGGGTATGCACGTGAAGATATCAGGCACATTGAAAACTTGCTAAAATGGGCAGCAACAAACTATCGTGAACCCAACATTAATGGGTTAGAGGGTTGGGGTATTCGCACAGAAGCCCCTGATAGTCCAGAGAATCTGCGGTGGATGCGTTTATTTACAACAATGAGCCTAATACACTCTGATGGTTATGTGCTTTACAATGTTGGCGATTCACATTCAAATCATTGGTATCCATTCTGGAATGCAGATCTCGGTCAACCTATAGGCGAAAAGGGACAACTCTATGAAAATACTCAGGGTCTTTTCATCCGGGAGTTCACCAATGGTTGGGCGGTCTACAATCGCAGTGGAAAAATGAACAGTATCCAGTTGCCAGAACCAGCGACAGGTATCCACAGCAGCATCAGAAGTAGGACACATTACCTTCATGATTTAGACGGTGAAATCTACCTGAATCAGTAGACCACTGTCTCTGCTGATGAGGTCTTCTAACCTCGCTGGTTCCAGAGTGTTTAAGTAATTCTAAAATAATTGTTTATAAGGAATCTTTCTAATGAAAACATATACACTTCGTAAATCTTTATGGTTATGGTTAGTGCTAATACCTGTTGTAAGCTATGCCCAAGAGGCACCCGAGATGTGGATGCCAGATCCACATCTACGAATGGCGGTTCGTCAGCGCCTTGAAATAGATACCGATACACCCTTGACGAAAGCGGATATGCTCCAATTGGTCTCGTTAGATACATCCAAACTTCAAATAACCGAAAAGATCAGCAATCTTACAGGTTTGGAATACGCTATAAACCTTGAATTTCTGCTTCTTCCGCAAAATCGTATCCAAGACCTCTATCCACTTGCGAATTTAACGAACCTCACATTCCTGGACTTGGGAGGCAACGTTATTTGGGATATCTCGCCGCTTGCAGGGCTTGTCCATCTTGAAGTACTACGTTTGTGGAGAAACCAAATCGTAGATGTCTCGCCGCTTGCGGGATTGGTGAACCTAAACGAACTTTGGCTTAACAGCAATCAGATTGAAGATTTCTCCCCCCTTTCGGGATTGGTAAATCTGGAAAAACTCATAATTAACAACAATTTGGCTGGCGATTTTTCCGTTATCCCAACGTCAAACTTGATAGAATTCATACGCGACGAAGCTTGTAACGTCCCGAGTATCCCTGTTTCTGATCGCATTGAGAATCGGGACTATCCTTCGATTTTCTCAGCGTGGCAGAATATTATCAACTTGCCAAGCCTATCATGGGATGAACGTTTAGCATACCATGACTTACGCTTCGCTGGGTTGAGATTTGGGGTCCAGTGGCGGGCGACTTCTGAAGGGGAAAGGCTCTTTGGACACTTTGAGTCAGCAAAGGAACAACGGGATACGATGCTTGCTCGGAATCCAAACATGATCTTTCTTGTTACATTAGACTATTACGCTGCACATCCGAGTGCATATCCAGAAGATTCGCCTTTTTGGTTGAGGGATGAATCAGGAAACAGATTTGAAGATGTTGACTGGGGTTTCTTTATGATTGATTTCACCCTACCGGAAGTGCAAGACTACTTTGTCGAGCAAGCGATTGAGATTGCTAAATGCGGTCTTTTTGATGGTATTTTCTTGGATTGGTGGAGGGATGAATGGCACGGAGATGAATGGAAAGGAAATCTTGGTGTCTCCTATTACGCGGGTGATGTCGGGGAAGCAGCGATTTCGCTACTTCGGCGTATCCGTGAAGGAATCAGCAGAGACGATTTCCTTATCATCGTTAATACTAACCGTAGCAAGATTCCGCGTTCGGCACCGTATGTGAACGGCACTTTCATGGAAACAATTGATGGCCGCAACCACGAAGGACTCGCTGAAATGGAAAGCACTTTGCTATGGTCAGAGCAGAATTTTCAATACCCTCAAATCAATTGCTTAGAAGGTTGGGCAGATAAAAGAACACCACTTGACAGCCCTACAAATCAGCGTTGGATGCGTGTCTTTACAACATTGAGTCTTACCCATTCAAATGGTTATGTCAACCTTGTGAGTGGAATTGTCTCTCAAATCCATACACATCTCTATGAGATATGGGACGGGCATTCCGCTGAACACGCGCGTGGCGAACCGGGGGACCATACGCACCAGCACTATTGGTATGATTTTTGGGATGCGGATCTCGGTCAACCTGTAGGTGAGAAGGGACAACTCTATGAAAGTATTGAAGGACTGTTTATCCGAGAATTCACCAACGGTTGGGCAGTCTATAACCGCAGTGGTAAGGAACAGCAGGTTGAATTCTCGGAAGCGGTGTCAGGCGTTGCCAGCGGTGTAAAGGAGAAACGTGCGCATGTGCTACCTGACTTAGATGGCGAGATTTATCTGAAAACCGTTGTGCAAGTCGCACCCGGAGAATACCCACCCCTCTATTGGATAAACGCAAAAATAGGCAACATCCAGAGACTTGTAGACACTGAAGTTAAAAACCTGGTTTCAGGTGCCCAGAACCCAACCAGCCTCACTATAGATACAGCCAATGAAAAACTCTATTGGACAGATAAAACAAGCAACCGAACTGGGAAAATACAAAGCGCAAACCTCGACGGCACAAACGTTCAACTCGTGAAGGACTTGACAAGCGCACCCCTCGACATCGCACTGGATACCGCAGGCGGAAAACTCTACTTGAGCAATGCTTGGGGGAAAATACAACGCATGAATCTCGATGGGTCCAACTTTCAATCCAACCTTATTACAGGTTTGATGGCTCCGCAGAACCTCGTCTTAGATAGCGTGGACGGTAAACTCTATTGGACGGAACAGACCGGTAAGACGACTGGAAAAATCCAGCGTGCCAATCTGGATGGAAACCCGAATGTGCAATTAGTGAAGACATTGACGAGTGCGCCGCGCGGCATGACGCTTGATGCTGTGAACAGGAAACTTTACCTGACCAACGGTTGGGGCAAACTTCAACGCATGAACCTCAATGGGTCAAACTTTGAATCGAATCTCATCACAGGTTTGGTATCTCTGGGTCAAGTTGCTGTGGATGTCGTAGGCGGTAAAGTGTATTGGACGGAGCAGGACAAACTGCGGCGTGCCGATCTCAACGGTGAGAATATTCAAGATGTCGTTACAGGGTTAGGTGAACTTACTGACCTTGGCTTAGGGATTGATTCTGTAGACGAGATGGGTGTTGCCGCTGCGCCTGCGATAAGGACGACTGTTGAACAAACGCAGTTGCTTGCGAACTATCCGAACCCGTTCAACCCAGAGACGTGGATACCGTATCACTTGGCGAACCCCAGTGACGTGCGGATTACCATCTATGACGCACGCGGCACCGTCGTCCGACATTTGGATCTCGGACATCAACGTGAAGGTTCCTACACGCGTCAGAGTCGCGCTGCCTATTGGGACGGCAGAAACACTGTCGGTGAACGCGTTGCCAGTGGCGTCTATTTCTATACCCTCACTGCCGGCGACTTCACAGCGACGCGGAAATTGCTGATACGGAAGTAACCCCCACTTTGCATATATCATAAAGGACACTCCGGCACATCTTTTGTCAAAGACGCGGCACTCCCCCGGCGTGTGTTCTCAGTCGTAAATCACTATCTGATAAAATCCTTTTTTCACGTGATGTAACGTTTTGCCTAAAAATTGTGTCTTTAATATTGGAACGTGAGTGCGACATAAAGATTTGGAGAAACCCGACACGACTTGCGGTTGTGTCTCACTTTCGTTTAATCGAATCTAAGTGCATGGAGGAAAATACGTGAAAAATCGAAAAATTTTTATTACATTCATTTCTGTGTTAGCCCTCATTTTGGGGAACTTTCATAGTGTTGATGCGCAACAAGATCTCGCGCAACAGGCGTATGCGATTTTTGAGCAAGATTGTCTCAACTGCCATGGAGAACACGGCGCATTTACAGAGGAAATCATTATTAATCACACAGCACTCATAGAAACCGGAGCAGTTATTCCGGGGAAACCGCTTGAATCTGAACTCTATAGGCGGTTGCTCGTAGACGATCTTGCAAAACGGATGCCACTGGGTCAACCGAAACTTCCCGATGCCACAATTCGGACGATTGGCAACTGGATTCAAGCCGGCGCGCCGGATTGGGAAAGTACCTCTGCGACAGATGGCTCCTTCATCACGCCCAAGAAGATGCTTGATACCATTGAGAAGCACGTCAACTCGCTTTCGCCATTTGACCGCACCTTCGCACGCTATTTTACGTTGACACATCTCTATAACGCTGGTGAGAGTGCGGAAGCTCTCCACGCCTATCAACGCGCACTCTCGAAACTCGTGAACAGCCTCTCTTGGGGACGCACTATTAAAATTCCACAACCCATTGATTCAGAGGAAACGATCTTCTATATTGATCTTCGAGACTACGAATGGGAGATCGGAACCAATCGATGGACGTTGATTGAGGCGGAATATCCTTATGAGATTGAATTCAACGCGCCAACACAGACAGCACTCCGTGAAAAACTGACAGACCTGCGGGAAGCGATGGCATGCGAAGTGCCGTTCGTTCATGTCGATTGGTTCATCGCAACAGCCGCTTTACCCCCGCTCTACCATGATATTCTGGGACTTCCCGATACGGATCGTGAACTGGAAACTCGATTGGAAGTAAATGTCGTTGAAAATATTCGGAACGCCCCAGGAAAACGTGTTTGGCGTGCGGGTTTCAACGATTCTGGCGTGTCGAATCACAACCGGGTCGTTGAACGTCATGATTCCCGATACGGTGCGTATTGGAAAAGCTACGACTTTGCGGGAAGTGTCGGGACACAGAATATATTTACGCATCCGCTCTCTTTCACACACGATGGGGGTGAAATTATCTTCAATTTACCGAATGGGTTGCAGGCATACTACCTCGCAGATGCTGGTGGTAGACGCCTCGATGAAGCCCCAATAGACATCGTTTCCAATCCTGCGGCGAGCGATCCGATTGTGCGTAACGGACTCTCTTGTATCGGTTGCCATACGAAAGGGATGAAAGATTTTCAAGATACGGTCCGGGGTGTTATTCAACGGAACGCGAACCCACCTTTCAACAAGGACAGAGCGTTGCAACTCTATACTGATAAAGCCACCATGGATCGTTTGGTGAGCGAAGATACTGTCCGTTATCGACAGGCACTTGAAGCGACAGGCGGTGTATTTGGTGGGATTGAACCCGTTCAGCGGTTCCACGAAGCATTTCAAAGACCACTTGATGCAGCGCACGCTGCCGCCTCTGTCGGATTAAAGACCGAGGTGTTCCTTGAAAAGATTCGTGAAAATGTGAGTCTACAAAACTTAGGATTGCAGGTGTTGGAAAAGAGTACGATGAAACGGGACGCTTGGAGATCTAATTTTGACCAAGTGCTTTCTGTGTTGAATACCCCTGATAGCGTTCTTCTGCCAACTGAATCGCGTCCGGAGCGGATCCCCGGTACTGGTGTATACATTTCCGACCCGAACCTCCGTGCAGTCATCGCAGAGGCACTCGGGAAAGAGATTACCGATACTGTTCCAATTACGCTTGAAGAGATGGCAATATTAACAACCTTAAGAGCGAGTAATAGGGATATTAAAGATCTGACGGGCATTGAGCACGCTATAAATCTGGAAGAACTATGGATTTCAAGTAATCCTATATCTGATTTATCACCACTCGCAGGATTGAAAAACCTTATTGGTTTAGCTGCTTGGGATATGGATATAGAAGATTTTTCGCCACTTGCAGAATTAACAAAGCTAAAATGGTTAGAATTGTTTAATACTCCAATATCAGACATTTCACCGCTGGCACACCTTACAAGCTTGAAAAGAATGAGTCTCTATGGAACCGGAACAGAAGACCTCTCACCCTTGGCAGGATTAACCAGCCTAATACGACTACAAATAGCTAACAATAAGACACTATCGGATGTTTCACCCTTGGCAGACCTAATCAATTTAGAATGGCTGGACCTTCATCGTTGTGATTCACTTTCAGATATATCCTCCTTGGCGAGGTTAACTAAATTGGAATATCTAAACCTTAACCACACCAGAAGAGTGTCCGATTATTCTTTATCGCCATTATCGGGTTTAAGAGGATTAAGACGTTTACGACTTGCCGAGAACAGAATCACAGACGTCTCTTCACTTTCAGGGCTAACCAACTTGGTAAGGTTAGATTTACCCCGGAATGAAATAGTTGATTTATCACCATTAGCGGGTTTAACAGGATTAAGAGAACTGTACCTTCACGCAAACAGGATCACAGACGTCTCTTCACTTTCACGACTCATCAATTTAGAATGGTTAGATTTACGTGTCAATCAAATAACTGACCTATCCTCTTTAGATGGGTTAGCTGCGCGCACTCATATAAGTTGGGTTAAAAATCCAGGTGCCCCTATAGGAGGTGCGAAAATAGAGGGACCCTGGTTATGGGTGCCGATTCCAGAACAACAACTTGATAACAGGACAGACTTATTGTCAGAAGCGAGTGAGGGTTCTGTAACAGAACATCAGATTGCTACGAAAGGGGCAACGGAAGGAAAAGCAGTCGGAAATTATGAGTGGACAACTCATAAAATTTCTTCTATAGGTACTGATGAGATTGCAAATAATATGTGGGAAATGGTTCGTGCTTTTGGCTTGCCCGAAGAGTATGAATGGGAGACGGAAGTTATGATTGTCTACGGTTCCGCAATCTTAGATTCCCCGCGGGAACAAAAAACAAGAATGTTTGTGGGAAGTGCAGGTCGCCACAAGGTTTGGCTAAATGGTGAATTAATCTACGAGCAGTTAAACAGACCTGTAAAATACGATTATTGGTGGGACGACAGTGACGGTTTCGTTCAGTTTTTTCCTGTCACCCTTAAACCGGGAGCAAATGTCTTGTTAGTTGCAGTTGGCAATGGCGGAACGATTACGGGGCACTTCGGTTTTGAAAAAGGTACAAAATATACATTAATACCTTCCGGGGTCGGTTTTACGTTTTCAGCAACAGAGACAACCCCTCTCATTGACGATATGTTAACGGTAAATCTCAACGCAGAAAAGGTTACCAATTTAGCAGGATGGCAAGCAGATATTACCTTTGATCCGAATGTCCTTGAAGCAACTGAAGTCGTTGAAGGCGATTTCCTGATGTTAGAAGGTGGAGATACTTTCTTCCAAGGTGGTACAATTGATAATAGGGTGGGCAAAATCAAAGGGATGTTTGCGGCGCGACAATCTGAAAATGGTGTGAGTGGTACAGGCACATTGCTCTCTGTAACATTTAGGACAAAAGCGGGTGGCAGAACGCAAGTAACATTGGATAACTTTGAATTTGGCTCTATTACAGGCAACATCATCCGATCCCTTCCACCCGATATTACAATCACTGTCGGAGGTTATCCTGCATGGGATGTGAATCAGGATGGACGTGTGAGTGTGTTAGATCTTATTCTCGTGGCGCAGGATTTGGGGGCAAGCACACCTGCTAACTTACGGATTGACGTAAACCAGGATGGCATTATTAACATCCAAGACCTCATTCTCGTCGCACAACATCTTGGCGAGACGACCGCTGCTGCAGCCCCTTCTGCTATTGCTATAGACGCTTTGGAGTTATTAGATCCGGCGATGATACAAGCATGGATAACACAGGCACAAATTGAAGACGACGGCTCAATTGCCTTCCGAGAGGGCATTGCGAACCTTCAACGCCTCTTAGCGTCGCTTATTCCAGAAGAGACGACACTGCTTGCGAACTATCCAAACCCCTTCAATCCTGAGACATGGATACCGTATCAGTTGGCGAACCCGAGTGACGTTCGGATTACCATCTATGACACACGCGGTACCGTCATCCGGCGTTTAGACCTCGGACATCAGCGGGAAGGCTATTACGCGAGCCGGAGTCGAGCTGCATACTGGGACGGCAGAAACGCTGTCGGTGAACGTGTTGCCAGTGGCGTCTATTTCTATCAACTACAGACAGATCATCTGTCGCTCCTGCGCAAGATGCTCATCTTGAAATAGAAGCGCATACGGAGCAGAGGAAAATACATGAAAAACTGCAAAATTATTACATTCATTTCTGTGTTAACCCTCATTTTGGGTAACTTTCACAGTGTTGATGCGCAACAAGATCTCGCGCAACAGGCGTATGCGATTTTTGAGCAAAGTTGTCTCAACTGTCATGGAGAACATGGAGCGTTTACAGAGGAAATCATTATCGAGCATACAGCACTCATAGAAACCAGGGCAGTTGTTCCGGGGAAACCGCTTGAATCTGAACTCTATAGGCGGCTGCTTGTAGACGATCTTGCAAAACGGATGCCACTGGGTCAACCGAAACTTCCCGATGCCGCAATTCGGACGATTGGCAACTGGATTCAAGCCGGCGCGCCGGATTGGGAAAGTACCTCTGCGACAGATGGCTCCTTCATCACGCCCACGAAGATGCTGGATACCATTGAGAAGCACGTCAACTCGCTTTTGCCGTTCGACCGCACCTTCGCACGCTATTTTACGTTGACGCATCTCTACAACGCTGGCGAAACAACTGAGGCACTCCATGCCTATCAACGGGCACTCTCGAAACTCGTAAACAGTCTATCTTGGGGACGTAAGGTTGAACCCCCCGAACTTATTGGTTTAGAAGGAACGATCTTCTACATTGATCTTCGAGACTATGAATGGGAGATCGGGACCAATCGATGGACTTTGATTGAGGCGAAATATCCATATAAGATTGAATTCAACGCGCCAACACAAACGGCACTCCGTGAGAAACTAACGAACCTGCGCGAAGAGATGGACTGTGAAGTCCCATTTATCCACGTAGATTGGTTTCTTGCGACCGCCTCTTTACCACCCCTCTACCATGACATCTTAGGACTTCCTAAAACCGATCGAGAGTTGGAGGCACGGCTTGAGGTAAATGTGGTTGAAAATCTTCAAAATGCTGCGGGTAAGCGCGTCTGGCGTGCGGGTTTCAGCGATTCGGGTGTCTCCAATAACAACCGCGTTGTTGAACGGCACCTTTCCCGGTATGGTGCGTATTGGAAAAGTTACGACTTTGCTGGAAGTGTCGGAACACAGAACATCTTTACGAATCCCCTGTCTTTCACACATGATGGCGGCGAGATTATCTTCAATTTACCGAACGGATTGCAGGCATATTATTTGGCGGATGCTGGCGGCAGACGACTGGATGCGGCACCTATCAACATCGTTTCCAATCCTGCGGCGAGCGATCCGACTGTGCGTAACGGACTCTCTTGTATCGGTTGCCATACGGAAGGGATGAAGACGTTTAAGGATCAAGTGCGTGCCGTTGTCAGGCAAAATGCGAATCCACCTTTTAACAAGGCGCGAGCCCTCAGTCTCTACGTAGACAAAGCGACAATGGATGCCTTCGTAGATGAAGATACCAATCGTTACCGGCAGGCACTTGAAGCGACAGGCGGTGTCTTCGGTGGCATCGAGCCTGTTCAACGGTTCCATGAGGCGTTCCAGAGACCGCTTGACGTGTCACATGCTGCTGCCTCGATAGGATTAGAAACAGCCGATTTCCTCCAAAAGGTTGGCGAGCATACGAGTCTGAAAAATTTAGGCTTGGGGGTGCTGACGGGTGCGAGTGGCAGTGTGAAAAGGGATACCTGGACATCGAATTTCAGCGAAATCGTTGCAATGCTGGGTTCACCTGAAAGCAGTGGGGTTAAACCAATTGTGCCGCAGACTGAACGTATTCCTGGTACTACCGTCGATATTCCAGATCCAAATCTTCGCACTGCGGTTGCAGAAGCACTCGGTAAAACCCCCAAGGACACCATTACAGTGGAAGAGATGGCAACATTAGAGGGTATTCATGCAAACGGGAAGGACATTAAGGATTTGAGGGGACTTGAGTTCGCAACAAATCTGGAGGCTTTAGAAATTCGTGGCAATCTGGTATCCGACCTCTCTCCGATTGCGGGGTTAACTCAACTGAGTCGATTAGGGATACAAGGAAATAAGGTTTCGGACATTTCACCACTTACAGAACTAAAAAATTTAGGATCACTCGGAATATATGCCAATGAAATTTCGGACATCTCACCACTATCAGGATTAACAAACTTACAGTGGTTATCTATGTATAATAATCCGGTCTCAGATCTATCACCCCTCGCGAATTTAAAAAGCCTCACTGGGATAAGGTTGCGTGTTGAACCGCCCGGTAATCTATCACCCATCGCGGAACTAATCAACTTGGAAACTTTTTTCTACTGGGGTTCAGGCGAACCTGTTCCGGACTTATCACCTCTAACAAAGTTACCAAAACTCGCAAAAATAGATCTTGGACGCGGTAGTAAAGTAGACCTATCTCCTCTATCAGGATTGAAAACTATAAAAGAACTATGGCTACACGACTGCGGAATCTCTAATCTCTCATTTTTAGAGAAACTCACCACCTTGGAACGGGCACATCTTGGACGTAACGACATCTCAGACATATCGGCACTATCAGCATTACCCAATCTGAAGTGGTTAGATCTTAGCAATAACCAAATATCCGATTTTTCACCGTTGGATGGGGTACGTGAGCAGATAAAACTCATTTGGTACGGCAACCCCGGGTTCTCAGGAGGGGGCCCGAAAATAGAGGGTCCCTGGTTGTGGGCTGTCCTGTCAGACGTGGATGTTACGAACCACCGTTGGTCTTTACTGCAGAGAGACTTACTATCAGAAGTGAGTGGTGGGAAAGTAACAGAGGCAAAGATTGCTGCGCGTGGGGCAGTAGAAGGACAATCTATCGGTAGTAGTGTGTGGGCCTCCTACAAACTCCCATCTACAGGGCGGATGGAGGATATGTTGAAACCTCCTGTTCCTGACGGTGCCATCTACGGATCTGTGCTCTTATTTTCGCCACGGGAACAGGGAACAAGACTATATGTCGGCAGCCCCTCTGAGCTCCAAGTTTGGCTCAATGGAACTTTGATTCACCAGCATACGCGACACTCGGGAAGGGGAGACACTGAATATACGGATGATTACCGTGTGACACTTCAGCAGGGAAAAAATGTTTTGTTGGTCGCCCTTCTCAGCGATGGTCAGGGCTGTTTTGGGTTTGAACCCGGGACAGAATATACAGTGTCAAACTCCGGTGTTAAATATACCTTTTCCAAGCCAACAATCCATGTCGGCGATACGTTTACCCTTGATATTAGCGCAGAAAATGTGCCCGACTTAGCGGGATGGCAATTTGATATCGCATTCGACGCTGCAGCACTCAAGGCAATTGAGGTAAACGAAGGTGAATTTCTGAAGACAGGAGGCGCAACGACCTTCTTTCAAAGAGGAACAATTAATAACACCGCTGGGAGAATCAGCGGTCTCAGTTCAGCAAGTCTCAGCGGGGCGGGTGTCACCGGGACGGGTGTGTTACTGTCGGTAACCTTCTCAGCAAAGTTAGATGGACAGACGCAATTGGTATTGGATAACTTTCAGTTTGGCTCCAGCACAGGCGAGGCTATCCCTGCTGAGCCTCGTCAGGTTGTCATCGTTATGGAGGAGCGACTCACTACTGGAGATATAAACCGAGATGGACAGGTGAGTGTCCTGGATATAATTATAGTCGCCAAACACTTAGGAGAAACGGCACCCGCCAACTCGGAAGTGGACGTGAATGGTGATGGGGTCGTCAGCATCCTGGATATCATCCTTGTGGCACAACAGATGGGTAAGTCAGCTGCCGCCGCACCCTCTGCTATTGCTGCGATGAAGAACGGGGAACTAAACCTTGCGATGATACAGTCATGGATCGAACAGGCACACGTTGCAGACGATGGCTCCATTGCCTTCCGAGAGGGTATCGCTTTCCTTCAAAGCCTTTTAGCAGTGTTGCTTCCAGAAGAGACAGCACTACTTCCAAACTATCCGAACCCGTTTAACCCAGAGACATGGATACCGTATCACTTGGCAAACTCCAGCAACGTGCAGATCACAATCTACGATACACGCGGCACAATAGTCCGCCAACTCGATCTCGGTCACCAACCACAAGGCTACTACACGCGTCAGAGTCGCGCCGCCTATTGGGACGGCAGAAACACTGTCGGCGAACGCGTTGCCAGTGGTATCTATTTCTATCAATTCCAAGCGGATGGTTTATCGTATCTGCGGAAAATGGTTATCTTAAAATAGTATCAAATGACCAAAAATCAGTAGAATCTGCGAAGTCTACAACAATCCACGATTCAGACAATCAACACCTCACATTACCGAATTTAATTCTTAATTTTCATAGGACTCATGCCTTTCCCCTTAAAATCCGTTGATTAAGGGACGGAAATGCCATAGAGATAGAGATTGGAGAGAGTCGTAAGAAGATAAAGTTATGAGAAATTTCTGTACTAAATGTGCCTATATCTTGATACTACAGTTTGTTTTAGTCGCCACTACGTTGGCAAATACCTTGACGTTGGGTGAACAAGGTGAAGTGTTTGCAGAGACGGATCGTTATCAGGTGCGCTTTAGAGATGGCGTGCTGATACACTTTCACAACAAACTCACCAATGAGACGTATACACTGCCACCGCAAGACGATCCAAATGAGCAAAGTGGTATCTCAATACAATATAATGAAGGAGAATATGGAAGGGCTCAATGGATAGATGATTCTTGGGAAGTAGAATCCAAAAGGTTAACTCCTCTTGCTATAGAAATCACTTATCAGAGGGATTATAGAACAGGTCAAACATGTCGGCTCCGCATTGGTATAGACCCAGAGACCCAAGATTTGGTGATTCATCAAACTGGTGCCGCGGCATCCGGTGGGCTTATAGGCATTATGTGGGGGTGCGGATACCTTAATAACCAGCAGATCAACATCATATTACCAGCAAATGGTGGTGAAATTATTGATACATCCTCTGAGATTCGCGGTGGTGGAGGTGGGTATCCAAGGGAATGGGAAGCGCAACTCGCTATCCTGCAAGGTGGAGACGGCGGGTTTTTTGTGCGCAGTACAGATACAACATTTCGGTTTAAAGGGGTCGGTTATAGGCGAACTGCCGAACATTTCGGCATCAGTTTTCAGACAGACAATTTCGCACCCTTCCGAGGCAAGCATGAGATCACATCCGTTGAGTGGCGATTGAACGCATACCGAGGCGATTGGCAAGTCCCAGCAGAAATTTACCGAAACTGGATGGAAACCACTTTCCAACCCAAGCAATCTCCCGCATGGGTCAAAGAACTTGAATTAGTCATCTACGCGCCTTTGGATCCATCTATTCTATCACGGCTTGCAGAACACGTAAATCCTTCAACGACTCTATTATATATAATAGGATGGGCCGATCCAAGCCGGGGACTGGAACCTGATTATGTACCCGATCCCGAATTCGGTGATTTTCTCAAAGCAGCGCACGGGTATAGATTCCGAGTCATGCCGCGCATAACTTTTCATGGGTGTTCACCGAATAGTCCGCGCTATCCAGAGTTTGAGAAATATCAATTTCGACACCCAATACGAGGACATAAACTCGGTTATAAGTTAGATGACCCAACATACGATTACCCAACGGCTTATATCAATCCGGCGTCAAAAGCGTTTAGAAAATATGTCGTTGAACAAATGAAAGCACTGTACGAAACCTATCTAATAGATGCATTGCATTTGGACATCAACACCGTTGTTGTAAATGATGCCAATGGACTTATAGACGGATTAACCGCCGCAGAGGGGAACGTGTTGCTACATCAGGAATTGGCAGAAGCGATGCCGGGAATTGTGCTGGGTGGGGAAAATGTTCATGAAGGCACTTTCTTCAATACAAATTTAGCACAACGTCATAATATCCCAAGTGTCAAACAGCCACACCCGATCAGTTCTTTTCTGTTTTCGCCTTGGACGATCCCCTACGGCTTTCATGTGCCAAACCCAGACGGAGAGCCTGAACTCTATAGATCCTTTCAGGAGGCTTACGTAGTATGGGGTGTCTTACCAACCATCCGCATCCGTACACCTTGGATGTTGAGAGATAAAGGCTTGGTTAGAACACAAGGTTTCTTGAAAAGTGTCCGAAAAGGACAGAGCTGGGAACAGACGTGGAACATAGATATAGGCATGGATGTAGTCGGTGATATCAATGAAGACGGGGTTGTGAATGTGCTGGATTTGATAATGGTCGCACAACATATTGGCAGAGAAAGACCCAGAAATCCGAAGGTAGACGTTAATGGCGATGGTGCCGTTAATGTCCTCGATCTCGTTGCTGTCTCAAACGCTTTTGACCAGTAAAGGAGACAATCATTCACACCGGTATCAATATCACACTACACACAAGAAACTTCTGAACACCGGTATTGCCCTGGGGCACATGACACTCACAGATTGTAAACTGTGCTCTTTATGACTCTTTCACTTTTCCCAGTAGGTCCGTTATCTCCTCACGAATCCGTTCTTCGACAGACGGCAACAGTGCTAACCGATACGGACCGCTGAGGGCGTGGTTTCGGGGTCCCGCTTCATACCCCGCCTTCAGTCCCAACTCGTAAGCGGCTCTGGTCGCAATATAGACCTCACTGCCGTTTGTGTAACCAAAGACGAAGGTGTGTGAGAAGGGTGAGGTTTCGTCGGCAAAAAGTTGATACTCCGAAAAGAGTTCATGCGATACAGATAGGAAACAGAGCGCATCGCCGATAGCAAACGCGCTTATTGGAAAGGGCAGGGCCCGCTTTTCACCGCTCTCAGCGACTTCTAACAGGGCGACAAAACGTTCATCGTCAGGGAATTCTTCGATTAACTGTTCGCATTCCGCAACCGATGGCGGATCTCGGAAGGGTAAACTGACCAATTTTGAACAGGCTTTAAGGGGTGCTGCGGGGATCTCCTTCGCAGTCTTTAAGGCTTGGTGCGTCGCAAACGCGAGTGTGAATCCAGCGACATCGCACGCCTCAAACCCGCCTCGCAACGGATAGCCGTTGATGTCCGCGGCGCAACCTTGTGCGAAGAGTAAAATGCTTTTCGGCTTCAATTCCAAGAAATTGCGGAGATGTTCAACGGCATAGCCGGGGAAATCCGCCCCCATCTCCTCGCTCGACCAGTGGACAATCACCGGATGTGCGGCATGAGAGAACAGCACTGCGATGATGTCTCCATTCGCGTCGTAAGCCCCTAACACGTCAACCCACGGCACAACGGGACCCTCCGGGTTGGGTGCCATGACAATATAACCCTCGTCGTTCATGATGCGACGGTTGTACCCGACTTGGACGGGCGCGCGTCCGACGCGTAAGGTCGTCGGTTCAAGCTTCCCCACCGCATCTTTCAACAATTCGGCAAGACAGGTCGCCAACCACGCCTCAGATGCTTCACTCATCTCCCGTCCGTCAACCCCTGGCGCGTTATGCGTATGGCTACAGTTAATGACGACATGCGCTGGCGGTATGCCTGTAGCATCCTGGATTGTTTCAAGTAGCACTTTGTTGTATTGCAGTGAAAACTGCCCGTAGTCGGCTGTTACGATAGCGAGTTGTTTCTCACCATCGGCGAGCACCAAGACGCGCGCATACAACTCGGCATAAACATCGGGTCTGTCCTTAATGGAGGTAATGACAGTTTCTGCGGCACCTGCCATAAGGGTCGTCATAAGAAGTCTCCTGATTGAACAAGGATGTGTAAATATTTTGGCAGCGTTCCGCTGTAAAAACTAACCACCAAGATATCTCGTCAAAACACATAGCACTCCGCTGGAGTGCTGCTACGGACAATACCGATCTCTATAGGATAAAAAAACAACATGGCCAATTTAGGGTCAAAACCTCCACACACCTATTGAACACCCATCAGGAAGAGAATTACACTGCGCGGTTCAAGTGCTACGTCAGATCCGCCAGTTGCGGCATCACTTCATTCTTGAGGAGCGTCATTGAGTTCAACCACTGTTCCTTCGGCTCCCACTCGTGTCCCATGGCGAGTAAAACCCCAAAACCACCGACCTCCTCATAGAGTTCACGTAAACGGTTTGCAACGTGATCCGGACTCCCAACAATCCACAAGGTATCTAACAAATGTTCAAGGGTCATGTCGGCATCGTCCATATCTGGATCCGGTTTGAAGTTACCTGGGCTAAATAAGTTGAACCAATAATCCCTAAAATCGCGTCCAAGTGTGCCTTCAAGTGCCTCTTTCCGGGCCTGTTCGGTGGTATCCGCAACGTAGACCTCGCGGGCGATACGCCACGTCGAACGAGACGGCGACAAGCCAGCCTTTTCCGCGCCCTCTTCGACCGCATCCCAGTGGGTCTTGATAATAGGAACATGTGCGAGATTAATACTCATCGGGATCCACCCCCGTTCACCCGCAAGAACAAGTGTGTCAGATCTCGCGGACGATCCGGCCATTGCGATCGGCGGATGCGGTTTCTGGTAAGGCTTCATGTGAACACTGACGATATTCGGACGGTCTTGGGGAATTTTAAATTCCCAGAAATCGCTTTTGTAATGTCCGGGCTCTGGATCTGTCCAAATCTTGAGGACGGCTTCAATCCCTTCCCGGGTTGACTGGCGTCTGTCCCCATCGGCCAAGAACATCTCCGCGTCGCTTGGCGTGGAACTCGACCCAACACCCCAAAGAAAGCGTCCATGCGTTTGATGATCAAGTTGCGCGATGCGATGTGCGACAACGGCAGGATTGTGTATCGGCATACAGGTAATCCCGGTGCCGAAGACGATGTTTTCTGTCATCGCAGCCGCTTTTGCAATGAAGAGGTCGGGGGACGGAATATTCTCCCACGTAAACGTAAAATGCTCACCCACATAAGCTTCCTTATACCCCAACTCGTCCAGTATTACCATCTGCTCAATATCATGATCGAGCGTTTTGGTGGTGTCGCTACCGGGTGGATGCAAAGGCATTGTGAAAAAACCGAGTTCCATATTTTTAACTTTCCTTTTTTTAATTTTCCTTGCGGAGGCATAACGGCTTTTGGGACTTTGACGGTTTTCACGTTAGAGCCGCCTGCGCCGTTGTTGCAGGCTGCGCGCTTCTGTTAACGCTCTCAAAATGATTGTTTTAACTCTTCCTCGCGGTTTTTAATTTTCCTTGCGGAACAGGAACGGCACTTTGGACTTTGACGGTTTTCACGTTAGCGCTGAAGAAATACGCAGAAATACCCAAGCAATACCCAAGCAAATACCCTGCGCCGTTGTTGCAGGCTGCGCGCTTCTGTTAACGCTCTCAAAACGAATCTTTTCATTTCTCCTCAATAGATATGTTTCGGTATGTTTCTAAACTTGACAGAATCGGTAGTGTCTGTTATTGTTTTTATTGGGTAAGAGATTACCACAAACCCAAATATTTTTCAAACATTTTCTATTTTCTGCCAAAAGGAGAAACACTACAGTATGCGTGTGAGAATTTTTGCTCTAACCTCGGTTATTCTATCCGCTCTTCTAAGTATCTACCTATTAGGGTGCGAACGTATCAGCCAAGTCGTTCAACCCGATGCGACAACAACTGCGACCGAAACAACATTAAAAATTGGCGTAATTCAGCCATCAAATACCTTCACCACTTTCAGCCAAGGTGCCGAAACCGCCCGCGTTCAGATGAATGAAATGGGTGGCGTGCTCGGTATGCAGGTAGAATTCATCAGTCGAAACAACCAACCTATTGCCACGGAACCGCCAACACCCGATGCCAGCGTTAATGCGGCGCAGGAACTAATTGAGATGGAAGATGTTTTCGCACTCTTAGGTCCCGTTTACTCCAGTAATTCCGTGGAAGTCGGTCCAATCGCACAACAGGCACAGCGGCTCATGCTTCCGGGTTCCAGTGGTGCGAATGTGCCAGCAGCAGGCGATTACGTTTTTTTAATCACCGTTCCCAACCCATTCCAAGGGAAAGTGATGGCGAGTTTCGCGATGAATCCTGACGAACTCGGTGCCAAAACAGCAGCGACAATTATTGAGGAAGGTGATGTCTACACCACCGATCTCGTCGCGGCGTTTGAGGCAGCTTTTCAGGAAATCGGCGGGGAGATTGTCTACAGCGGTGCCTATATCGTAGGGGACACCACCTTTACTGCCCTGCTCACAGAGATCCACACCGTTCAACCCGATGTCATCTTCTGTCCCGGCTTTCAGCCAGAAGTGCCCTCGTTGATCAGCAAAGCACGCGAAATCGGTATCACAGGCGCCTTTCTCGGTGGCAGTGCGTGGGATGATCGGGAACGCTTTCTCAGCATCTTAGATGATAATACCGTGTTGGACGGCAGTTATTATCCGACGAATTTCTCCGTAGCCACACAGGACCCAGATGTTCAAGCGTTTGTAGGGAGTTACACAGCACTGTTTGAGAGTCCACCCGATGGCATTGCAGCATCAGGCTACGATGCGATGCGACTCTTGGCACGCGCAATAGAAACAGCTGGTTCACTTGACCGTGTTGCGGTTCGCGATGCGTTCGCGGCAGTCAGCGGTTACAAAGGTGCAACAACCATTTCGCATTACGATGAAAACCGACACCCTGTCAAAAGCCTCACGATCCAAACAATCACCGGTGGACAGGTGGAACACTATAAGATCATAGAACCGTAACGCATGACAGATACAACACAGCCATTGAACACAACGCCTCCGAAGGCTTTTTTGATTGACCTGGATGGAACGCTCTATTTTAAGGGCAAACCGTGTCCCGGTGCCATTGAAGCCGTTAACGACTTGCGTCAGGAGAAATATCAACTCCGATTTCTGACGAACACGACTGCCAAAACGCCAAAGATGCTCCACGCGCAGATGCGAGATTTAGGGTTCAACATCTACGAAGATGAGATTTTTAATGCGACTTACGCCTGCCTCCTCCACTTACGCGCACAGTCCGAGGCACGTTGCCACTTTATGGTGGATGATGCCGTCAAAGCATATTTCAAGGAGATACCTGTAGACGATCATGCCCCCGATTTTGTCGTTGTTGGGGACTACGGTGAAGGCTTTGATTTTCACGCTTTAAATCACGCTTTTCACCTGTTGATGGACGGCGCGGAACTCATCGCGTTACAGAAGGGACTCTACTGGTTCTCTCCTGAAGGGATACGTTTGGACTGCGGTGCGTTCGTGACGCTTTTGGAGGCTGCCGCGAGTAAAACCGCGACAATCATGGGCAAGCCGAGCGAGACGTTCTTCAAAACCGTGCTTGGGAATCTTCGACTCGCGCCAAAGGATGTAGTCGTGGTAGGCGATGATATTACCACCGACATTGTCGGGGCGGAAAGCATGAAGATGCGGAGTGTCCTTGTGAAGACTGGAAAATTTAAAGCCGATCAATTGGAAAATCCTGTCGCGAAACCGACATGGGTGCTTGAGAGTATCTCAGAGTTACCGCGTCTATTTTAGCAGTTGATATAAGAAGCACAGGAGGCAACACTACCTATGACAAACCAATTTATTCAAATGGGACTCGTTGGGTGTGGGTGGGCAGGCTGCCGAGCCATCGAAGCCGCCAATGCGACCTCTCGGCTTAACGTTATCGCAATCGCAGAACGCGATCCAACCCGTCGCGAACAAGCAGGCAATGACAATGCCGTGCCACACCGCTATGCCGACTATCGCGAACTCCTTGACAACCCCGACGTTGAAGCCGTCTATCTCGCGACTTCTCCCGATGGCAGACTCCAACAAGTTCTGGATACACTTAGTGCGGGTAAGCACGTCTTAGTGCAAAAACCGCACGCAATCCGGGCACCCGAAATTTTGGAGATGGAGACAGCCGCACAACGCGCAGGGAAAACACTCCAATTTTGCTACTTTATGCGCCACTTCCCGAACAACCGTAAGATTCGGCATGCTGTACTGAACGGTGCGATCGGGGACCTGTATCACGCTCGCGTCTTCGGGAAATACAACTTTATCCCTGACCTTGATGCCAACAGTCGCTGGCTACATGTCTACGGGCAGAAAGGCGGTTCGTTAGGGCAACACTATTCGCACGAACTCAATCTCACGTGGTGGTGGATGGGATGCCCGAAACCGGAGTGGGCATTTGCTGCGAAGCACGTGCTGTATCCGCAATACGACGGACCGGAGGGAGCGGCAGAGGATTATTTCACCGGTATCCTCGGATGTGAAGGCGGAAAAACCATCCAGATCGATTGTTCTCGGATGAGCCACTCCGACTCCGCCAGCGTCGTTGAACTCTACGGCACCACCGGCGCAATCACGAACGGTGGCATCGCGAGATTTAAAGATGGCGAATTCGTCCGAGAAACCGTTGATGCCCCGCTCGACATCGATCACGGTGAACTCCCTGAAGAGGTTCATGTTTTCTATTACGAACTCAACCACTTCGCCATGGCAATCGCAGGCGAGGTCGCGCCGGATGTCTCTGCCCCCGATGCGTATACCTTCATGCAAATCTTGGATGCGTTTTACGACAGCGCAAAGAGCGGTGAAAAAGTGGACATCGCCGCAGCGTCGCAATCCCTGAAATAACGTTTGACAAAAACCGCCTCTATTGTTAATCTGATACAATCTATTATTTTCTATAGTCTACGGCTTTGACCTTTCTGATCATGGACACCTATGGAGACACCCCATGTATAAAACAGCGATGTTAGGGTGCGGGGGTCGCGCCCGTGGACACGCAGACGCTTACCGCTTCGTCAAGCGCGGGAAACTTGCCGCAATCTGCGATATGGACGCAGAACGACTCAACACATTCGGGGATGACTTCGGCATCACTTCGCGATACACCGACTTGGACGAGATGCTCCAAAAAGAGAAACCCGATGTCCTTCACATCGTCACAAGTCCCGTGGTTCCGAATAGCAACGAACGGCTCCGCTATCCGTTGATGAAACAGGTGTCTGACCACGGTGTTCCCGCGGCGATTGTTGAGAAACCGATTGCTGTTGAAGGCCGGGATTGGAATGAGATTTCACGGTTAGCAGAAGAGACACAAACGAAGTTTGTCGTCAATACACAACTCGACTTCCATCCGAAAAATCTGGAACTCAAAAGAGATGTCGCAGAAGGACGTATCGGTGAGATTCGGTTTATTGATGCCAGTGCGCGGAGTAGAGCCGCCGAACAGGGGGGACATGTGCTACAGTTGGTGTCCTCCTACATTGATAATTCGCATCCTGTGCGGGTTCTTGGACAAATCGCTGGAAGCGAGAATTTAAATTTTGCGCCTGGGGGGCATCCGTCTCCAACGCATACCGTTGGGCATGCTTTGTATGAGAACGGTGTCCACGTCTCTCTCGCATTTGGAACAGTGTTCGGACAAAAGGTATCCAATGATCCGGGTATCTACGGTCACAAACGCGTTTTTGTTGCCGGGACGAACGGCTTTGTGCACTGGCGGTTCAGCAGTTGGGAACGTTCAACAGTGGACGGCGGCTATGAGAGCGGTCCGCTGAACTATGGAGAACAAGATGTTGTCGCGCAGGGCAACTTCACCGAAGCCGTTTTCGATTGGTTAGACGATGAAAACAATATCCATCCGACGCATCTCAAGCAATCCCTCGTTGAGAATAACCTCATCTTAGGGATGTATTACAGCGGGATAATAAACGAGATTATAGATTTACCTTTTGAACCCCCGGACGGATTAATGAACGCACTCCGGGAAAAATTGTAAACCCACTCCGAATTCAGACGGAACCTTTAGAGGAGACCTTTCCATGTATAAAACTGCAATGTTAGGCTGTGGTGGACGCGCGCGTGCACATGCAGATGCCTATCGCTTCGTCAAAAACGGCAAACTCGCCGCAATCTGTGATATGAATGAAGAATTACTCACCAGTTTCGGTGAAGATTTCGGTATCTCTTCCCGCTACACCGATCTCGATGAGATGCTCGAGAAAGAAAAACCCGATGTTCTTCATATTGTCACGGCACCCGTGCTGCGCGGCACCAATCAACGGATCCGGTACTCGTTGATGAAACACGCCTCGGATGCTGGGGTGCCAGCCGCGATTGTGGAAAAACCGATTGCCGTTGAGAGCGAGGACTGGAAGCAACTCGCAGGCTTAGCAGAAGAGACACAAACGAAGTTTGTCGTCAATACACAACTTAACTTCCATCCACAAAACTTGGAATTGAAACGGGATGTCGCAGAAGGTCGTATCGGAGACATCAAATTCATTGATGCGAGTGCGCGGAGTACTCCCGTCGATCAAGCACCCCATGTGTTGCAGCTCGTTTCCTCCTATATCGACAACTCGCGTCCGGTGCGCGTGCTCGGACAGGTTTCCGGGGCTCAGGATTTAGACTCCACGCAGCCCTCCCCTATGCATGCCGCTGCTCAGGCACTTTATGAAAACGGACTTCACGTCTCTCTCGCATTCGGAACAGGTGTAGGACAGAAAGTGCCGAAAGAGCCAGATGCAGGAAACCACACCCACAAACGCGTCTTTGTCGTCGGCACGAAAGGCTTCGTGCATTGGCGCTTCAGCAGTTGGGAACGCGCAACACCAGAGGGCGGGTACGAGAGCGGTCCCCTCGACTACGGGGAGCAGGATGTCGTCGCACAGGGCAACCTCACCGAAGCCGTTTTCGATTGGCTCGACGATGAGAACAAACAACATCCGACGCACCTCAAGCAATCTCTTGCGGAGTTCAACCTCCTTCTCGGCATTTACTACAGTGGCGTAACGAATCAGATTATTGATCTCCCGTTTGAACCGCCCGATGGGTTAATTGATGTCCTTCGAGAAAAACTATAAAGCGTTAACCTGTATTCTTTCCTGTTAACATCTAATCATTTGGCTTGACTTTGGAGATCGTATTGAAGGAGACTTTTTATGTATAAAACTGCGTTCTTAGGGTGTGGCGGTCGCGCTCGTGCCCATGCAAGTGCCTACCGTTTCGTCAAACGCGGCAAAATCGCTGCAATCTGCGATATGAACGAAGAACTACTCAATAGTTTCGGAGACGATTTTGGGGTTTCATCACGCTACACCGACCTCGATGAGATGCTTGGAAAAGAGAAACCCGATGTCCTCCACATTGTCACCGCACCCGTACTGCGTGGGACAAGTGAACGTATCCGCTACCCACTGATGAAACAAGCATCGGATGCTGGTGTACCAGCGGCGATTGTGGAAAAACCAATTGCTGTTGAAAGCGAAGATTGGAAGCAGATTGCCGGATTGGCGGAAGAGACGAAAACGAAGTTTGTCGTCAATACGCAGCTCAACTTCCATCCACAAAACTTGGAGCTAAAACGGGATGTCGCAGACGGACGTATTGGTGAAATTAAGTTCATTGATGCCAGTGCGCGTAGCACACCCGTCGATCAGGCACCGCATGTGCTGCAGTTAGTGTCGTCCTATATTGACAACTCCCGTCCGGTGCGTGTATTGGGTCAAATCTCGGGGAGAGAACAGTTAGACTCGGCGCAGCCGTCTCCTATGCATGCCGCTGGGCAAGCCATATATGAGAACGGTCTCCATGTCTCTCTTGCGTTTGGCACCGGCATGGGAACGTTGGCATCAGACAGCGAGAGTACTGTTGCACATAAACGTGTTTTTGTCGTTGGAACAAAAGGCTTCGTGCATTGGCGCTTCAGCAGTTGGGAACGCGCAACACCAGAGGACGGCTACGAAGGGGGTCCCCTTAACTATGGCGAACAAGACCTCGCTGCACAAGGCAATCTCACTGAGGCTGTCTTTGACTGGCTCGACGATGAGAACAACGTACACCCAACGCATCTCAAGCAATCGCTTGCCGAGTTCAATCTTCTTCTCGGTCTTTACTACAGCGGGATAACAAACGAGATTATTGATCTCCCGTTTGAACCCCCAGACGGTTTGATGGACTCGCTCCGAGAGAACCTCTAAAAAGTTGGCTTGATATTAGAAATATTATTAAAGGAGATATTTTTGTGTATAAAACCGCAATGTTAGGGTGCGGCGGTCGCGCCCGCGCGCATGCTGATGCCTATCGCTTCGTTAAAAATGGGAAACTCGCCGCAATCTGTGATATGAACACAGAGTTGCTCAACAAATTCGGAGATGACTTCGGTATCTCTTCACGATACACCGATCTCGATGAGATGCTTGAAAAAGAGAAACCCGATGTCCTTCACATCGTCACAGCTCCCGTGCTACGAGGTAGCAATGAGCGTATCCGCTATCCACTGATGAAACAAGCCTCGGACGCAGGAGTGCCAGCGGCGATCATCGAAAAACCGATTGCCGTTGAAAGCGAGGACTGGAAGCAAATTTCGGGGCTTTCCAAGGAAACGAAAACGAAATTCGTCGTCAACACACAACTCAATTTTCACCCCCAAAACCTGGAATTGAAGCGGGATGTCGCAGAGGGTCACATCGGGGATATCAAGTTCATTGATGCAAGTGCAAGGAGCACCCCCGTCGATCAGGGTCCGCATGTGTTGCAGCTGGTGTCCTCCTATATTGACAACTCCCGTCCCGTGCGAGTCCTCGGACAAATCTCTGGTGCCGAACACTTAGATTCAGCACAACCCTCTCCGCAATATGCGAGTGCGCGCGTCCAATACGAGAACGGGCTGCATGTCTCTGTTGCGTTCGGGACAGCCATCGCACCGACTGCTTCCGACGATCCGGTCGTCTTCTTCCACAAACGCGTCTTTGTTATTGGAACAAAAGGCTTCGTGCATTGGCGGTTCAGTAGTTGGGAACGCTCAACCCCAGAAAACGGTTATGAGGGAGGTCCACTCAACTATGGAGAACAGGATGTCGTCGCACAGGGGAATCTCACCGAGGCAGTCTTCGATTGGCTCGATGATGAGAGCAAAGTCCATCCCACCCATCTGGAGCAATCGCTTGCCGAGTTTAACCTACTTTTGGGAATTTACTATAGCGGCATCACGAACGAAGTGATCGATCTCCCCTTCAATCCACCCGATGGTCTCATGGACAAACTGAGAGCGAAACTGTAGTACTCTGTCAGGTTTCAAATGACGGATGGACATCGCGAGTAAAACTCGCTCCTACAGTGGGAATCGCGAGTAAAACTCGCTCCTACAGTAAGAGATTGCGTTTCTTGTGGAATCTATCCGTCAATTACGGAGGCATAACCATGTCCCTTTCAAAAATCGTGTGTCTCACCTTTTTGGGGGTGCCGTTGACGACGTAGCATTTTGGAACACAGCCATCTCTGTTGAGGATTCTATGGAGCTGCTCCCTGTGAAACCGGGACGGAAACTTACGACGACTTGGGGATCAATCAAAACACTACGCTAAAAACGATGGAAACGAACTCTGAAAAATTTGCGGAACACGGCTACCTTGTTGTCCAATCGGCACTATCTGAATCAGATCTTGCCCCGTTAATCGCTGTTGTCTCTGAAGTTGTCGATGCACGTGCCACCGAGCTCTATAAAGAAGGGGTCATCCCGGATATCTACGAAGAGATGTCTTTTGAGCACCGTTGGCATGCTGTTCTAAAGGCGTGTGGTCGAGAAAACGAGGTCTTTGGCTGGCATACGCTTGTCTTCAGCGAGGCACTTTTTAATCTGATAACCCATCAGAAAGTGCTGGATGTCTTGGAACATCTTATCGGAAGTGATATTCAATTCAACGGCGATTTTTGGGTGCGTCCGAAACTCCCGAATGAAAAACTGACGACGCTCCCTTGGCATCAAGACAGTGCGTATATGCCAGACACGGAAAACGATACGCATCTGACCGTTTGGCTTCCGCTCGTGGATGTTAAATTGAAGAAGGGTCCACTACAATTCCTACCGGGAAGCCATAAGTCAGGCTTACAAACCTATCACCGCGTGCCGGACGAGGCGTTTGCTGTCCCGGTCCTTCCGCCTACCTCATCTGATACCGACATCGACACTTTAGAGATGAAGAAGGGGGACCTACTCGTCTTTAACAACCTGGTCTTCCATCGATCGTTAGTTAATCACAGCGACAGTATCCGGTGGTCGACAGATTTTCGGTTCAGCCGCACCGGTACCTCGCTCAACGGACTCTGGCACGAAGCGATTGCCTGTCCAGTTCGCGAGTATGAAAGTAAGCAATGTCCTACGTCATGGCAAACGTGGCGCGCCCAATGGGAAACCAGTCCACACAAAGACAGATTTGTTTAATCCTCCTGCTAAGATTTCCAGTCTTAAAAATAGGTTGTCTCTCCATATGTTTTATGCTATAATTTAAAGTAAAGTATACACAGAGTAAGAATGTTTCGGAAGAATCTGGAATGTCCAAGGTTTATCGGTTCTTTTCGCAACACATAGGAGGTTGTTTTGTTAAATCCAAGAATTATCACAGTTACCCTCAGTGTGCTACTCATACTGGGTAGCAGCATGCTGAGTTCCGCAGAAATCACCGAAGATATGATCGCGGCAGCATGGCTGTTTGAGGGTGATGCGGAAGATATATCCGGGAATGGGTTTGATGGTGAGGTTAAAGGTGGAAACTTTGTCGCTGGGAAATTCGGTGATGCCATCGAACTCGACGGCGCAGGTGATTGGGTCGAAATCCCGAAGCGGATCGGCTCCTTTGAAGAAATTACCTTCGCACACTGGGTCAAATCCACTGGACGCGAGGGTGCATGGCGTGTTTTCTTCAACGTCAACGGTTGGAAAGCCGGGGACATCCACTACCAGATGCATCCGAACAATAAAGTCGAGTTCTCCATTCACAGTAACCCAGGCGGGAACGACACTTTTGCGAACTATATGTTGGCAGGCGATCAGATGGATAAATGGGTCCACATCGCAACCGCTTACAGTGCGAAGGAAAAGAAAATCCGCTTTTTCGTCAACGGTGAACTCGATATCGAAAACGATTGGGGTGGAAACCCCGGTGTCCTCGATCCTGCCCGAATTGGTGACTGGAACCAGTCCCGGCAATGGGAAGGGCTGTTAGACGAATTCATCATCTTCAACACTTTCCTCGATGAAGATGACGTCCAAGCGGTTATGAATGACGGCTTCGAGACGACGCTTGCCGTAGACGCGAAAGAGAAATTAGCTGTCACATGGGGCAGTCTGAAAAAATAACGGAGAAACGATCATCGAATCGCTCTCAAAAGGGAAATGAATATGTTTTTGGCAAAACGCTATCTGAATTATACACTCACTGCAATTGTTGCTATTGCTCTCAGCTTCTCGGTAATGGCGACGAGCCATGCGGCGTTTGATGAAGGCGACATTGCGGGGATGTGGACCTTTGAAGAAGGTAAAGGTAAAGAGGTAAAAGATCTTTCCGGTAACGACACCCACGGTGAATTTGTCGGCGACCTGAAATGGGCGAAAGGCAAATTTGGGGGCGGGTTAGAATTTAACGGTGCAGACACTTGGGTCAAACTCGGCACGAAAGGTGAAGATAAAACGTTAGGCGCCTTGGATTTCAAGGATTCTAAAGGGTTCTCAATCCATTCTTGGGTCTATGCCGCAGAGGATCCGACCGGGAAATGTGTAATATGGAAAGGGCTTGGATGTTCGACCTGGTCCCAGTACTTACTCGGAACAGGGGCACATGAAAACGGGCAAAATAGCACGCAGGCAGCCTTCCATATTCGTGCCGCCAACGGTGGCGGGAAACTTGAAGTCCTCGGTGACGAACTCTCGTCTAAAGAGTGGATACACCTCGTCGGCACATGGGATGGCTCCCAACTCCACGTCTACGTCAACGGTAAACTCCAGAACTCCGAAGATGCCAAGGGACCCCCGTGGGCATCTCCTGAAGAGGTCTACATCGGAGCCGATCCAGGCTGTGGTAAACGCTGCCAATGGAACGGTATTATTGACGAAGTTGTCATCTTTGACACGGTGCTCTCTGATGACGATGTCGTAAAACTCGGTGAGGGTATTGAAGGCGCGTTAGCCGTTGAAGCTGCTGGGAAAATAGCGACAACTTGGGGGTCCCTCAAATCTTCCCAATAGATACGCATCAAAACGTGCGCTTACAGAATGTGTTGAAAATGAGATGTCCGCCAAAATGAGGTGGGCATCTCCCCGTTAGTTATATCCCGAAGGAGCACCTCAAGATGAGAGTCCAAAAACTGTGTGTTGTTGGTTTTTGGGTCATTCTTCTGCTGCTTAGAAACGCAATGGCAGAAACTCTGTTTTTTGATGATTTTGAGGGAAACGCGGAGATCGAATGGCCCGACGTGCCAGCGATAACAATTGAAAAAGATCCAGGCAATCCAGACAACACCGTCCTCGTTTTTGACACAAGGAACGATCAGACCCATGCCGATGCCCTTTTCCTTGAAGGGTTCGAGGATCTGACCGACTACACACTGCGAGCAAAATTCAACATTGTCGGTGAAACAGCAGAATTTGCAGCATTCGGTCTGATTGTGCGCGCACAGTTGGCAAGCGAATATATGCTCGTCGAAGCGGCAAGAAAACGGTTGTGTTGTGGAGATCCGCGAGAAAACATCCTCAATGTTTTTGAAAGGGGTGGCGGTTGGCCCATCGTCGCCAAAGCTGACATTGATATCGAACTCGAGGAATGGCATGAACTGTCGGTCACTGTGTCGGACAAAAAACTAACAGTCTCACTCGATGGCAAACAGGTTACTGAATACGGTAAGGTGCCTTATCCAAAAGGCGGTTTCGGCATCCGCGAATGGAGATCTGAAACCCTCATCGACGATGTGGAAGTTTTTGATAAAGACGGTTCAAGTCTCGCTGTCGAACCACGCGACAAACTTACCAGCACATGGGGAAGATTGAAAGCATCACAGTAGATTCTCGCAACCCCTTAAGAAACCAGGAACAACGTAAAGGACGCACGATACATGGACTTAGGACTGCGTGGAAAACGCGCAATCGTTACCGGCGGTAGTCGAGGCATCGGTAGGCAGTGCGCGCTTGCACTTGCCCGAGAAGGTGCTCACGTTTGTATTGCTGCCCGAACCCACGACGCACTCAATCAAACGCTCGCGGCACTTAAACAGACTGGATCCGAAGGGCATGCTGTCGCCGGCGATTTAAATATACCCGCGAATTGTGAGAAGGTGGTGCAGGAGACAGTGAATCATTTCGGTGGTGTTGATATCCTCGTCAACAATGTCGGTGCCGCTCGGAATGCCGATATTTTGGGATTGTCACCTCACCTGATTGATGAAGCACTGTCATTGAAAACCTATAGTTACCTTCGAATGTCTCAATTGGTTATCCCCTACATGAAGGAAAATCAGTGGGGACGCATCATTAACATCGCAGGTTCAGCCGGTACAAGTCCAACGCGTGGCAACATACCCACTGGTGCTGCGAACATCACTATTCTTAACATTACGCGTGCGCTCTCAGATGCCGTTGCGGGTGATGGCATTTCGGTAAATACCGTTTGTCCGGGATTGACAAACACCGGTCGAGCACGCACACAGCAGGAGGCAAGAGCCAAGCGTGAGGGACGCGATGTCGAAGTGTTGTTAAAGGAACTCGGAGGAGAACTACCTGCAGGACGAATTGCCGAACCCGAAGAGGTTGCGAATGTTGTAACCTTCTTAGCCTCTGAAGCCTGTTCCTATATGTTTGGAAGCGCGCTTTATATGGATGGCGGCAAACGCAGGTCAACTCCATAAGGATATCAAAATTCGGACAGCGGTGATTGTTTTCCTGACCTCACGTTAAACCAACAAAGAATTACTGTAAAGGAGGATGTTCCGATGCGTATTGCTAAAAGGTTATTAACCCACAAATCTTTCCTCTCCATACTGGCGTGTACTGCTATACTCGCATGGAGTTCAACCAGCTTTGGTGAAGTGTTATACCTTGACGATTTTGAAGATGGAAAAATTGACGGAAAATATGAATTCAAAAACCATGACGGCGATTGGGTAGAAAAGGGTGGCGTTATCAGTCAAACCCATGAAGCCCCTGGCGATCATACCTACCTCGTCTTAGACGGCGGTTTCCCAGAACCACATACAGGTTTAGTGATGATTCGCGTCGATGATTGGGGAGATGGGGACCTTGCTCGGTGTGGACTCGGATTCCGTCTTGATCCAGGAGATGCCTCCGGTTACGCCTTCCTGATTCACCATTTCCTCAATAATATGGAGTTCCTCAACGACCATCTCGCTTGGAAACAGAACGATACCGAACCGCCTTTCGGAGAGGTAGACCTCGGTACATGGTACTGGATGAAAGCCGAAATATCCGACGACGGGTTCACGGGTAAAATCTGGGAAGATGGCAAAGATGAACCCAAAGATTGGCTCCTTGAAAGTAAACTCGATTTTGGAAACGTCAGACCTGAGAGTGGACAAGTTGGCCTCAACGGGGGTTCCAGCAGAGGCGCGCCCGCATTGACCATTGTCTCATTTGACAATTGGGCTATTTGTGAGACGGCTGACGAATGCACACCCGATGAGATACTCGCTGTTCAGGCAACTGGCAAACTTCCAACTGTTTGGGGCGCGCTCAAAGCACGCTATTAATATAGTTATCAGTGGTTACTGGTTGGGTTTTCAGGAGAAGGGCTTGTTAGTTAGATGTGAAAGTTTGCAAGTTGAGAAGTTGTGAAGTTGGTTTCATCGCTTCTGACAACTTCACAACTTTAGCACACTTTACAACTTTTGAAGACTTTCTACTGATGACCATCCATAACCATCTACAACGTGGATTCAGATCCACACACATTTAACGTATGGGAACAATTTTATTTGTCATTTTCGGGATCGTCATTTTCGTTGTATGTATCCTGATTCTTTTCCAAATTTTGCAAGCGATCTTCGCCTTCCTGTTCTCCGTCGCCTTGTTCATCATTGTCGTTGGTGGCGCGTTTCTGATTCTCAGAAAAATTTTCAGAGGATAGAAGCCACTCCCATGTAAGGCTTGTTTGCACGTTTCCCATACACACAAGAATCAAAGGAGATTCAATTATGTTGCAAAAGGCTATTCTTTTCTTACTAATCCTGACTATCAGTTTTATCGGAACCCCCCTGTCCGCCCAAATTGTCGAAGATGGACTGGTGAGTTATTGGAGCTTCGATGCAAACAATATCGACGGAAAGACCGTTAAGGATGGAACCGGCAATTACAACGGCTCTATCAAGGGGAGCCTGAAAAAAGTCGGTGGTAAAATCGGCGACGCACTGGAATTCGACGGAGATGAGGGAAATTTTGTCGAAATTGATAGTCCGGAAGCGTTCGATTTCAACGTCGATTTCACCTGGTCGGCATGGGTAAAAACCGACAATTCCGGTCCCGGCGTAATCTTTGCCAAAACAGGCGGTCCCGGCACTGACGATAAAGGTCCCAAAACCTTATGGCTTCGCAATAGCGTCCTTAACCTCGACACCGGTTGGGTTGGTAACGTCGAAGACTTAGGAAACACTATTGACGATAACAAGTGGCATCACATCGCTGTCGCAGGTACACCAGAGGATAGTAAGATCCAATTCTTCGTTGATGGCGAAGCAACGACCGAGGGTGTGCTGAATCTCGCCCAATTCCCTGAGGATGAATGGGGAAGCATTCACATGTTTATCGGTTTAGATGGGAGAGCCGATGGTGAATTCGGGGTTTTTACCGGTATCATAGACGAATTCAGCGTCTACGATCGAATCCTTGACGAAGCCGAAGTCAATCAGAATTTCAAGTCTGACACGGGACTCGCAGTTGAACCCAGCGATAAACTCGCCGTGACGTGGGGTGCTCTCAAAGCACGCCGATAAACGTTACACCCTCCAGAGGCGCGCTGCAGACGCGCCTCTAAACATACCTGCACAACATCGTAGGTGGTGGATATACGCAAAGGCACGTGAATGCATAAACCTACTTTACCGAACCGCAAGGTAAAATTAAAAAATCGAACCATCTTTGAAGGTGACAATCTGTATGTGCTGCGTGGTTTTGACGCTGATACCATTGACCTGATCTATCTCGACCCACCTTTCAACTCCAATCGAACCTTTGAAGCAGCAACAGAAAGCGAAGCAGCAGGTGCAGCATTCAAAGATTCCTGGACACCAAACGATTTAGATAGCGCGTGGCACGGTGAACTGGCAGAGAAAGCACCCGATCTTTATCACGCCATCAGCACCGCCGAATTCACGCACGGGATATCCATGAAAGCCTATCTGATTATGATGGGTATCAGGATGTTAGAGATGTATCGAATTCTGAAACCGACAGGAACGCTCTATCTTCATTGCGATGACAACGCAAGCCACTACCTGAAAATGATGATGGATGGCATTTTCGGGAAAGACAATTTTAGGAACGAGATCGTTTGGCAAAGAGCCGTAACCAGCAAAGGGAACCTCAAAAAAGGATTGGCACGCGACTCCGATCTCATCCTCCGATACTCAAAAAGCAACGATTTCGTATGGAATCCTGATGCCGTCACGATCCCCTACGATATGCAGGATCTCGACGAAAAAACCAAACGTCAATATTATTATGTTGAACCCGGCACCGGACGACTCGTATCGCATACTTCTATAACTGCTCAGACGCAAAATCCCGATTCTCATCTCACTTATGACGTGATGGGTGTCACCAGAACCTGGCGGTGGTCGGAATCTCGGATGCTAAAGGAAATCGAAGCCGGACGCGTCGTGCAAACACGTCCCGGAAATGTTCCCCGATACAAACGGTATCTTGACGAACAAAAAGGGAAAACACTGAATAACATCTGGGTAGATATTCCAAACTTAACGGCACGCAATAAGGAGCGTATCGGGTACCCCACACAGAAACCGATCGCTTTGTTAGAACGCATTATTGGGGCCAGTAGCAATCCGAACGATATGGTGCTCGATCCTTTCTGCGGGTGTGCTACCACATGTATTGCCGCAGAACGCCTACAACGCCACTGGATCGGCATTGATTTAAGCCCTGAATCTTTCAAATTGGCGAAACTTCGGCTTGAACAGCACGGTATTACCAAGAAGGTTACCCACCGAAAGTTGACATGAAAATGCCGAAATCTAACGCTTCCTTTACATCTGGAATTACGCTCCGCGCGCTTCTGATCGGCACACTCCTCGTTATCGGGAACGCCTACTGGCTCGCCTATGCCGCGGAGATGATCCAACCGCAGTTCCTCCTCAACTTCGTCTCGCTTTTTTTCAACGCACTCTTCACCCTTTTCGCCGTCATCGCTTTCAACCTTGTTTGGAAAAAACTTGCGCCGAAACACGCCTTGACTGCACAGGAACTCCTTGTTATCTATATTATGGTCGTCATGGTATCAACAATCGGGGGCCACTCCATGATGACGTTCCTGATCGGCACACTTGCCCATCCGTTCCGGTTCGCTACCATCGAAAACGAATGGGCATCTCTCTTTTGGCGTTATATCCCGACATGGTTTGTGCCTGAAGACTACGCACTGGATGCCTACTTTAAGGGAGGCTTGAGTTTTTATCTCCCGAAGCATCTACGGGGCTGGATGGTGCCGATCCTCGTCTGGACAGGATTTGTCGCACTCCTCTGGTTCACGCTCATATGTCTCAATAGCATCATCCGCGTTCAGTGGACGGAGCGTGAAAAGTTGGCATACCCAATCATCCAATTACCGCTCCAGATGGCACAGGGGCGGAAAAGTTTTTACAGAAACACCACGATGTGGGTAGGCTTTTCGGTCGCCGCCTTTATTGAACTCCTCGCAGGATTAAGCCATCTCTTTCCCCAAGTCCCCGCTATTCAGCTGAGTTCTATTTCGATTACGCATCTGTTCACGGATAAGCCGTGGAACGCCGTCGGGTGGGTCCCTTTATCTATCTACCCGTTTATTATAGGACTCACATTTTTTGTCCCGTTGGACATCTCGATGTCCGCATGGTTCTTCTACCTGTTCGGCAAAGCGGAACGGGTGGTTCGGACGGGGATGTTAGGTGAAGGTGAACTCTATTTTGCAGAACGAGCGGGTGGCGCATGGCTCGCCGTCGGTATCTTGGCACTCTGGGGAACCCGGAAACATCTCCGCGATGTGATCCTGAATTGCTTGATGACCAAAAAAGCGTATGACGATTCAAACGAGCCGATGCCTTACCGTGTTGCTGTCGCTGGATTAATCCTCGGGAGTATCGGACTCACGCTATTTTCGGTAAAAGCGGGTATGTCCTTGGGCGGTGTCCTCGGCTTTATTGTCATTTTCACCTTAATGGCACTCGGCGTTACACGCGTGCGTGCCGAATTTGGACCCCCCTCCCATGAGATCCTCGCCCTCGATCCAGCACGGTTGATGGTCGTCACCTTCGGCGCGCGATTCGTCGGGACGGGCAATCTCACAATCATATCCTTCTACTACTGGCTCAACCGCCTCAATGTTTCACACCCGATGCCAAACCAATTAGAAGGATTCAAACTCGCAGAACGTGCAGGCATAAACAGTCGAAGATTAGTTTGGGTGATGATGTTCGCGATTGTTATCGGCACCCTCGCCTCGTTTTGGGCGTTTCTCTATCTTCTTTATGAGACCGGGGCATTTGCTGTCCACGGTTACGTCATCGGTATTGGTGAGGAGGTTTTCGGTAGACGTTTAGAACGGTGGCTTAACAATCCTACCGGTCCGAATTGGGATGGCACCCAATCCATGGGGATCGGTGCAGGGATGACATGGATCCTCTATTTCCTGCGGCATAAATTTATCTGGTGGCCCTTCCATCCGATCGGATACGTGATGACAGCCGCAACCTGGGGCGGACTCGCTGATTTCTGGTTCTCCGTGTATATCGGTTGGATGATAAAGGTTATTATTGTTTCAATCTTCGGTCTACGTGCCCATCAACGCGCAATTCCGTTCTTTCTCGGATTGGTCATGGGCGATTATGTATTCGTAGGGGGCTGGGCACTCATCGGGACACTGTTCGATATGCCAACTTATGTCCTCTGGTCGCCTTGAGGCATACGCAGCGCCACATTAAATGACACAGATTAGTTAAAGGAGTTACATCTATAATGTACAACTTAAATGGAAAAACCGCCTTAGTGACGGGGGCAGGGGGCAAATACGGTATTGGACGCGCCATTGCGACCCGCTTGGCGAAAGAAGGTGCCGATGTCGCTGTCAACGACATGACCGAACATCCCTACGCCGCAGATCAACCGGATTGGCAGGGTCTACCCGATGTTGCTCGTGAGATAGAGGGGATGGGACGACGCGCTATCAGCGTCGTTGCGGACGTTACAGACACAGAACAGGTCAAAGGGATGGTGGACCAGACCGTCGCACACTTTGGCAAAATCGACATTCTCGTCAACAATGCCGGGACGATAGCTGGCAAGGATCGTGTGCCTGTCGTAGATCTGGCTGAAGAGGATTGGGACAGAGTCCAGCGTGTCAATGTGAAAGGCGTATTCCTCTGTTCGCAAGCGGTAGCACGTCATCTCATCGCCCAAGGAACGGGCGGCAAAATTATCAATATGTCTTCTGTTACCGGGAAACGGGGATCGGCGCGCTTCGCCGCATACAGTGCCTCGAAATTCGCTGTGATCGGTTTCACACAATCGCTCGCGTCTGAGCTGGCACCCTATCAGGTCAACGTAAACGCGATTTGCCCTGGGCTTGTGGACACAGAGCGATTTGGGCATCTTGCATCTGTGCTAATGCCTCAGAATCTTTCCGCTGATGAACAACTTTCGGAATACACACGCCGCTCTAAGGCAGCTGTCCCCATTGGGCGACTCGCCGAGGGAGCAGATGTCGCCAAAATGGCTGCTTTCCTCGCCTCAGACGAAGCCGCCTACCTATCAGGGGTTTCCATCACCGTCGCAGGCGGGACGGTAATGGACTAAGCATTAACGCAAGATGCGTTGGTCGCTCAGGTCCTTTCCACCAACGCTCTTGACGATAGAGGCACCACGCCACTCCTTGACTTCCAAGTCGTGGAAGGCGTTGACAATGTTGTATTGCGTCGGTAGGTCTTCCCAGCGCGCCTTGTGGAATTCGACGGTTCCCTCGCCGCGCCACTGCTCCTGCACGACCCGGTTCGGTGTATGCGATGGTGTCAGCACGGCATAGGCAATATCCTCGGTGCCCCATACACCCGTTCTCGGCATGTATTTGTAATGTAAGCTACCAGTAAGCGGTTGCTCATCACTCGCTTGCGGCGGCGGGGATGCGGAGGGGATCGGGACCTGTTCCGTCGCCCTCACGCGCATGTCCATGAACTTAAAACCGAGCCAGCTGGCGGTGCAGTGTGTCTCACCGTTAAAGGTTATGGGATCTGGAAGTGCGCAATAGATCTTGGAGAACCCTAATTCCTCACGTCCCGTTAAAATCGGATCCGTCAGATTTTCCCACAGCACTGTCAACAGAGACCCCGTCGCCCTGTCCACTTCACCTTCGTAAACCACTGGGAAACTCACACCGAGTGTATTGTAACCCCGTCCTGCAAGCCATTCAATTTCCTTCATATAGCCCCCAGACACAGACACAACGGGTTCGCCGTTGAGCGAGAAGCCTGGTGGTAGAAAAGCCTCAAGTTGTTCACTGTTTGTCAGGAAACTTACCGAAACTGACGTTGATTTCGGGTTATCTTTACACTCAAATTTTCTACCATCGGGTCCGTATCTCGGTCCCGTCCTCGGTCCAAAATGTGTCGGCATCCGATACATCGCGTTCGGATCTAATTTATAACCCATCTCATTCCTCCATGTTTTGGGTAGTATGCCTTTATTGTATCAATATCGGATGGAATGTCAAGCATAATCTCAGTTGCTGAAACGTCAGGGTCATTTAGTTTTAAGTTTTTTGGATGAGTTACTTTTTTTGTATGCATGTACGACGTGAGTTTTCACGCCATACATGCTATGCTTCACCTTAAACGTTTACCACAACATTGAGGTGAAGATCATGACGAGAAAACCTTCTCACCACTTGCTTGATATGTTAGCAACATTGCCAGACCCACGCAAGGAAAAAGGCAAACGCCACCCGCTGCGGGCGATCCTCGCCCTCTCCATCATTGCGATGATGTCTGGGTATCGCAGTTATGCTGCGATTGCTGAATACGGACGCACCTACAAGCATCTGAGAAAAGCCCTCGGCTTTCGACATAAGAAAACCCCGTGTGCCGCAACACTGTATAATCTTTTTCATCGCTTAGACCTTGATGCCTTAGAATCAATCCTGAGACGCTGGGCAACTGCGGCACTTGAGGACTTCCACTGGAAAGGTCAAAGCTGCTTGACGGCTGTCGCCATAGATGGCAAGACCTTACGAGGCAGTAAAAAACAGGATGCCAAGATAACTCACTTGCTGTCTATCGTCTCTCATGAGCTTGGCATTACTCTGACTCAAAAAGCGATGTCTGCCAAGACTCACGAACTGCCGACCTCGCTGGAGATTCTCAAATCTTTTGATGTTTCTCAGAAAGTCGTGACAGCCGACGCCTTGTTGACCCGCCGAAGTTTTTGTGAGGCGGTTTTAGCGTCGGGAGGCGACTACGTTTTACCCGTCAAGGAGAATCAGAAAGATATGTTTGAGGCGATAAAACGCTTGTTTCAACGTCCTCCCGACGCTAAAACTTTGCGGATTTCGGCATATCAACAACTCCAGGCAGAACATCAACAATGGCAGGAAACGCTTGATACCGTTCAGACCCTTGATAAAGCACATGGACGCCTCGAAATACGCCGATTAACCTGTAGCACCGCCCTCAACGCATATTTGCGCTGGCCCGGCATCTCGCAAGTCTTTGAGTATACCTATCAACGCAAAGACCTACGGACACGGGAAGTCTCACTTCAGACACACTATGGCATCACGAGTCTGAAACCTACAAAAGCTTCGGCGGCGGACTTGCTCACCTTACGCCGTGGACATTGGACGATTGAGAATAAGTCGCATTACGTCCGGGATGTCGTCCTCGGCGAAGACGCATCACAAGTCCGATCCGGTGCGATTCCTGCCGTCATGGCGGCGCTACGAAACACCACAGTCTCTATATTGCGACTCGCCGGACACGAGGCGATCAGCAAAACAATGCGATATTTTGCCGCACATCCTAAGAAAGCACTGAATTTACTGAAAAATAATTTTTAAAACTAAATGACCCTACTGAAACGTAAAGCTTGATTGACTTCAACACCAAAATGTAATATAATACTTATAGCACCACACCGAAAGGAGCCATTTGACCTCTATGGACTTTAAACGCCATACGTATAAAATAATAATCACCCTTATCATCGCGACATGTCTTGTAACGGGTTGCGAAAAAATTCCAACCCAGATGATCACCACAGAATCCATTGACAAAATGGCAGTTGCCACCATCTCCGAAATAGAGGGGAGTGGTCTAACCGGCACAGCGACCTTCACAGAAATGGATGAAGGGGTTCACGTTGTCATCGAAATTCAGGGTGCTACATCGGGCTTGCACGCCATCCATCTCCATACAGGTAGCAGCTGCGACGATATAGGACCACATTGGCATCCTATGGGGATTCCAGCGGGTACGTCCGGTATCCCTGTCGTCCAAGCAACACTTGATACACCCCCTATCGGCGTAGGCGAAGTCGGGAACATCACAGTCGGCGAGGCGGGCATGGGTATTCTGGAATTTAAGACCCCGTTCTGGTCCCTTGGAGGGGATCCAAATACCGATATCCTCGGCAAACTGATTATGATTCATGAAACGGGTGACACTTTCCTAACCCATCCGCACGCGCAACCCATGAACATGCAAACGGACATGAATATGGAGACGGTCCAACCGCATTTCCATCCACCGGGGACACCAGCACACTCCCACGCCAACGTGCAGACGACGCTCCCCACAATCCTGCCAGGCGGTGGTGCCAAAATCGGTTGCGGTTTGATAGAACCGACGAAATAATCTCCCTTATCTTGCTCCAAAACCTCTTGAATTAAACGCTGAATCGTGGTATCCTGCGATAAACCTTGAACGGAGTGAGACCATGAAAATCAAAGACATACAGACAGTCCGAATCAACGTGCCAGAACGAGACATCAAACGCACGGAACCCCGCCGTGAATCGTGGAATGTCCACGCCGAAGTCGCCAACCCGATGTCGCGCTACCCACAATACAAACGCCACCGTTCCAGCTGGATGCCGAAGACATGGGACCAGGTCTACGTCAAAGTCACCGCCGAAGACGGCACTTGGGGTATCGGCGAAACCTCTTTCGGGACACCCGTCGCCGCAATCATTGATGAACACTTCGCACCCATGCTAATCGGTGAAAACTGCTTCGCCGTTGAAAAGATTTGGGACATGATGTTCCGTATGTCTAAACCTTACGGTTCGCAAGGCTTAACCAGTTGCGCGATGAGTGGGGTTGACATCGCCTTGTGGGACCTGAACGGCAAAATCAAAAATCAGCCCGTCTATGAGCTGCTCGGTGGACCGTTGCGCGAAAAGATGTTCGCTTACGCCACAGGCAACGATACCGATTGGCAGTTGGAACTCGGATTCAAAGCCGTGAAATTGGCGTGTCCCTACGGACCGGTAGACGGCGAATGGGGCTTGAAAGAAAACGAAAAACTGGTCGCGAAGACCAGAGAAACAGTCGGTGACGATGTTGAAATCATGCTCGACTGCTACATGGCTTTCGATGTCGATTATACCATCCGCTTAGCACACCGTCTCCGTCCGTATCGCCTCAAATGGATTGAGGAGTTCCTCATCCCAGAAGATATCGAGGGCTTAGTCAAAGTCAGAGAGGCGGTCGATTGGGTGAGTTTAGCAAGTGGCGAACACCACTATACCCGTTTCCCGTTTCAGCAGATTATCGAAAAACGGTGCTTGGATATTCTGCAACCCGATACCTTCTGGGTAGGCGGGATAACCGAATGCGTCAAAATTTGTCATCTCGCAGATGCCGCTGGTCTCACTGTTATCTTCCACGGCGGTGGACTCCGTCAATCCGGCCTCCATCTTTCCGCTGCTATGCCGAATACGCCGTGGGTAGAATACTATCTCGGCACGCCGCCGGGTGTTCCGTTAGAGGAAACGAAACGCTTCGAAGGTGAGTCGCTCCCAACGGATAGTTATATCGCTCCGAATGATGGTCCCGGACTCGGCTTGCACATTGAAGAGGCGTGGCTAACGCCGAGGAATCCGCGGTAATATGATGCGCTACATCATCTTTCTGCTCCTATTCTGTATCGGTGGTAACGTCCACGCCCAAACACTCATTGATTCAATTGTCGCGGTCGTTAACGAGGATGCTATCACACGTAGCGAGCTCGAAGATGAATTTCGTATTGCTACATTTTTTTTAGGAATACGCGCCGCCGCGCCGCCGACCCTTGCTGAGAAACGCGCGGGACTCTATACCCTTATCAACCGGACATTCGTCCTACAAGAAGCTGAACGGCGCGGCATCGTCGTCACTGAACGTAATACACAAGTTGCCGCAAAAATAGCAGAAATTTCTGTCGAATATGCTTCGGATACAGCACTTCAAAGCACTTTGCAGCACTCCCAATTGGAAAAATCAGCAATAGAAGTATGGGTCTACGATCAGTTGATTTACGATGAATTCTTTCGCCGCATATTTTTCAATACCGTCAACAGCGAAAGGGTCGCGCAATTAGCCAAATCGTATTACAATGCCAATGGTGCCGAGTTTATTGTGCCACCGACAGTTACCTTCAAATCACTACTTATCGTCATGCCAAAGAATGGATCCGAGGTAGAAAAACAGGAAGCCGAGACCCTGGTGCAAACACTCAATGAACGTTTACAACAGGGACAGACATTTCAGGCAGTCCGTGAAACTTATGAAACACAGTTAGAACTCAGGTTCGAGGTCACAACGCTTGAAATAGACACACCCTTGGGGGCTCTCGTAACGAAATTACAAGTTTCTGAACGGAGCACACCCTTCCGCGTTTCGGAGGGATACCAGATCGTCGAACGTATCCGGAATAATTCAGCGTATCAAAAAACATACCAAGACGTCAGTGAGGAAATTACAGAGCGGATTCGGCGGGAATTGGCAAATGAACAATTTGAAACATGGCTAATCCAAAGAAAAGAAGAGGAAACTTGGCATATTTTGGATGATGACCTTGCACAAGAAAAGAGTGAGGTGAAGTGAACGGATGCGGCACAATCAGCCCCGAAGACGTGTGACAGGTAAACAGCCCCCAAACAGCTGGGCATATTTTGTCATTGCCACACTTCTGTTTATACCCGCTGCGTTGACCTCTGGAGACGATATAGCGGACAATCCTAAAGAATTCCAGAAGCAGTTGAAAGATGCCGAGCGGGCACTTCAAGCGGAGGAATGGCGCGAGGCACTCCGTTTATATCAGGCACTCGGCAAAACGGCACCAGATTCTCCGATTGTCCACATCGGCGCGGGAGATGCCGCCGCAAAACTGAAGGACTATCCCACCGCTATTACTGCTTTCCAACGTGCCTTGCGAGTCCTTTCAACACACCCGCAAGGCAATATTACAATATCTCGCCTACAGCTTACGGTGCAAGGCAAACTCGCTGCTGCATATCATCGCAATAAACAACTCGACGAAGCCGATATGTGGTTCCAAAAAGCCGTTAAAGGCGCGGGTGAAGATGCCCCAGTGGCGTGGTATCTTGCTTTAGGACAGATTGAAACTGAGCGTGGAAATTTAGAGCAGGCACGGCGATACTATATCGTCGCTGTGCAACTACATCCAGAGGCGACCGCTGCCTACAATAACCTTGGGCACGTTCTTCTCAAACTCAACCGCGTCGATGAAGCCGATGCCGTATTTCGGGAAGCACTCACCCAAGACGAGACACTCGCCAGTGCTGCTTTCGGGCGCGGTGAGGTCGGCGCGAGACGCAGACAATTCGCTGTCGCCCAACGTTTCTATGAACGTGCCATCCGATATGCTCCAGAAGAACCTATTTTTTACAAATCGCTCGCAGATGTTCTCGGTAATATGGGGAACACCGGAGAAGCCGAAATTGCCGAAGCGCGTTATCGTCGAACGCTGGCGGAACGCTATCGCGGTCAAGCACATTGGTTCATTGAGAAGAGACAACCGCAGCGTGCCTTAACGCCTCTTCAAAAAGCCATCGAAACGGATGACACCTTTATCCCCGCTTTGAAAGATTATGCCTACGTTCAGATGCAACTCGGAAAATTTGTAGATGCCAAGAAATCGTATCAACAGGTTCTCATGATGGAACCTACCTCACGCCAGGCACTTCTGCACCTCGGCATGATAGATGCCAGACTCGGCAACCAAGCCGCAGCGGTTTCACACTATCTCTCGCTTATCCAACACGAACCGGATTTTATGGACACCTACGTTCAACTCTCAAACCTGCACGAGAGAACAGGAGACTTACAAGCTTCCGTAAACGCGCTCACGATGGGAATACAACACGAACCGACATGGGCACCTGGATACTTGTGGCGTGGCAAGATTTACCAAAAACAGAATAAATCCAGTATGGCAGAGACAGATTTCCGTCGCGCCCTCCAACTTGCGCCAGACGTTCCGTTTCCCAAAGAGGCATTAGCGTCCCTACTCGCAACGGAAAACAGGGAACTCGCTGAAGCACTTACCCTCGCCGAGACCGCAGTTGAAAGCGACGATCAACCGACACACCGTGCCACACTTGCTTTCGTCTATTATCGCCTCAACCGCCTTCCCGATGCACGTCGCGAAATTGAAACCGCCTTTGCCCAATCCCCCAAACACCCCTATGTTCTAAAAATTCGCTCAGAAATCCTAAAAGTCGCTCCATAGCGTTAACTTCCGAATAATGACTTCCACGTTTTTTGTTGAAAATTAAAGTGGAACATAGTATAATTTATCAAAATTGTATGGTACATAAATTTGGAGAGTCCCGTTTAACCTGAACAGGCTTCATCGTCTTGAAGCTGCACTAAAAAGATTCGAGACTCCTCCATAATCGATTACTTCAGCATATAGAATAAGGAGCACTAACAATGCTAAGATTTCAGATGATTTTAATCGCCATTTTGGTTTGTTGTTTCGCCTTTGTATCCTGTGAGAGAGCGCAGCAGGTATTAAAACCCGCTACCGATGACATGATGGCAGAAACAGAGGACAGCACCACCGACATGGAAGATACGGATACTGACATGACAGATACTGACATGACAGATACTGATATGGACACTTCGACCGACATGGAAGATACGGATATGGATACTGACATGACAGATACCGATATGGACACTTCGACCGACATGGAAGATACGGATACTGACATGACAGATACTGACATGACAGATACTGACATGACAGATGCTGACGCGGACGGCACTACCGACGCAACGCTTGAAGTTGTGACGGATGCTGATAGCACAGATGCTAGCGACACAGGTGAAAGCACGGAAGAAGATAGCACCGAGCAGTAGTCATATCTCATAAAAAGGGATTCTTAACCAACCCTGTTCTGTCGTTACGAATCCCTTCTCTCCCGTCCAACCTACCAAGTCCCAAATTTTTAGATTCCCCTCCTGTTTCATAGTAAAGCCCCTACAATTAGGAAAATACACGAACGTGATGCCCTCTCAGTTCCGTATTCCTGATGAACATCAAAAGACGCTATCTATGCTGCATTTCTCTTGAAAATCAGAGCGGAACATTGTATCATTTAAAGTGAAGTTGTGTAGTCTGTGATCTCGAAGAGCACCACAACGGAGTGGATGGGCTTTGCCGCTTAAAAGCCTGCAATTCTTCGTCGACCTCCACTTTGAAAAAATAAGGAGTTTTAATAATGTCAAAAGTTCAGATCGCTTTGATTGCGATCTTAATCGTTTCTGTCGCTTTCGTATCCTGTGACAGAGCACAGCAAATGTTGGATCCTGTCGTCGTCGATGATATGAGGACAGATATGAAGAAAATACTGGACGCAGGAACTTATACGTCGTGGGCACATGTCACACTTCCAGCCCCCGTGCCGATGGCAGAAGCTACGACCCCGAGCGAGACTGGTGCGGCACACAATCCACCTCACGCGACAACTGGTGTTACGACCTCCCGGACCGTCTACATCAACGAGATCGGTGCTATCGCGAACAAGGTAGGAACAGCATATACCGCAGCACTGAGTGCAACCAATGGCGGAACGGGTGCTATCGCGAACAAGGCAGGAACAGCATATCCCGCTGGCACCATAATTTTCAAGGCAATCATGGATGATACCGAAACGTTTGTCGATAAAGTCGCCATGATGATGAAAAGTGATGACGAGATGTATGCCGGTCACGGGGGTTGGAGATATGAAAAATATGCCCGTCCCAGTGAAGATGGTGAGTATATGCAGGTCAGAGGGTCCAACCTTGAAGATGCAGGTAACGGCTGCCACGGGTGTCACGCCAAAGCCGATAACGACAGTGTCTTCGTTTCGCTCTCCATGGATGAAATGCCTGAGATGCCTGAGACACCTGAAATGCCTGAAGGTGCTGGTGAAACACCCGAAATGCCTGAGATGCCTGAAATGCCTGAAATGCCTGAAATGCCCGAGGCTGATGCTGGTAATGGAAATGGTACCGGTAATGGCAACGGAGCAGATGATGGTGAGGGTGATCATGCCGGTAATGGCAATGGTGCCGGTGATGCCCAATAGTCACATCTCATAACACCCATAAAAAGGGGACCGAGAACAGCACTCTGTAGTTGTCGGTTCCCTTTTTACTTTCTCACCTAAACCTCAGACGATGAACGCTCCGCTTTGCGCTGGTAGTGAAACGCTTACGGCATCCTCTGAGACTGTCACTCGATTTCCATTGAGCAGGTCCTTCGCAGAAATTTGAAACGACGAAACCGGAACATCTATTGTTTGAGAACATCGTCCCGTATTCAATGCGATTAGGATAGAATCCATTTCTGAAGTGCGTAGATACGCGTAAGTCCCCTTTTGAACGTTCAAATGAACAACCTGTCGCCTACCAGAAGTAAGTCCCGAAAACTGGTTTCGTAACGCTCCCAAGCGTCGGAAATAATCCAACAGGTCTTCGTCTGCTTCATCCCCCCACGGCGTTGGCAACCGTGCCTCCTCGAACCGTCCAAGTGGGTTCCTTTGCGAAACGCCGACTTCGGTTCCGTTGTAAATTACAGGCGGTGCGGAGAGTGTGAAAAGCAACAATGCCGCCAATTTGACTTTCGCCTTATCTTCCCTTGCCAAATAGAGGATACGCGTCATATCGTGGTTATCCAGAAACGCTGGCAGTGAAAAGTGGACTGGAAAGTATGTCTCATGCGCTGCTAAAAATGCTTCAAATTCCAGCAGGGTCGAAGTTTCAAGGACAAATGTTCGTCGGAGGGCATCCGCAAGCAGGAAATCGAGGCACCCATCAAAATGTGGGATATAGGACGCGATGACTTCGGAATGACTCACGACCTCCCCGAACAGAAAAGCGTCAGGCTTCACGGCTTTACAAGCTCGGCGAAAATCTGCCCAGAACGTCCGTGGCGGACCTGGCGCGTAGTCAAGTCGATATCCATCAACACCTTGCTGAAGCCAATGCTGTGCGCACTTCAATAAATAATCGCTCGCGGGTTTGTATTTTAAGTTTAGTTGTGGCATTCCCTTCACAGTGAAGAAACTTGCGTATTCGTCGGGCCAGCGCTGCCATGTGTACCACGCTCGATACTCACTGTCTGGGTCCCGCTGCGCCGCTTGAAACGTCGGATGGTGGTTCGACCAGTGGTTGGCAACAAAATCGAGAATAATCCGTATGCCACGTTGATGTGCTTTTTCGATGAGTTCTATCAGTTCTGCGTTCGTGCCGAATCGAGGTTCAACGGTATAATAATCTGTCGCATCGTAGCCGTGGTGAGATGGACTTGCAAAGAGGGGTGAAAGCCAGATTGCATTGCATCCAAGCGATTGAATGTAGTCAAGTTTCTGAATTGCCCCCCGGAGCGTTCCACCGAAAAACCCGGAGAGATTTGTCGGTTTCTTCCACTGCACACCGTCCCCCGGATAGAATCGATCAAGGAAGATGTGATAGATAACGGCATCGCGGACCCACTTCGGCACGTCGGAATCGTCAATAGAGAGGGCGAATTCGGTTGCTTCGGAGAACACCCGCGCTTGGTTATCCGCAAAGATCCATCCATCTGATCCCATGACGCGTCCACCAATTCTATAGCGGACAACCGTCCCGCTGGGTTGTGGTGGAATCTGCCCATGCCAGTGGCGCACATATCGCCATTCAAGTGTGTTCCATACCGACCCACTTGAGGCGAGTTCAAAGGTAGATTCCTCACCAGCTACATCCACCCAACAGCGAACCGAATCGTAGGTGACACCGCCAGAAGTTGTCACATAAATGTCAATCGGTTGATTCGGTTGCGGTCGCGATGGGTTCGTAAGCGGTAGATTTAATCGGTGAAGGTGTTTTATACCCACTAAATTGCTTCGGTGCTCGGCGATACGGTTCTCAGAATCTCTTTGTGGACCAAACATGATTTCCTCTTTCACTAAACAAAAAAGCCGTGCAGCGGGTACACGGCTTTTCGATCTTTTAAGCTTTCCTTGCGGTTCGTTTAGGACTACTTATCGCCCCAAGCGCGCCCACGTGGAATCAATAACAGTTGTCCCACGCTCAGTTTTCTCCGATCGAAGATATAATCGTCTTGGTTCGCGGTGACCAACCGTTTCCACATCTCCGCGTCATCAAAAATCTCAGGACGCGAAGCGATGCGCTTGAGTGCCGCTTCGCCGTTCTCTTCCTGAATATCCTCTTCCTTCACACGGTATCTGTCAAGTACTTCAGGACTGGTGATGCTGAAACTGAAACTGTGCGAACTTTCGAGGGCGTTGCCCGCCATATCGGTAGCACCGGAGACGGTGACAGTGTACATACGTCCTGCGCGCATCGGCATATCGGAGGTAAACGTCACAGAATCGCCACTTCCTGTCACTGTCCCCGACAGTGTCGCGTTCATCGGTTCACTCATCGAATCTTCCGTTTTCGTAACCGCCACATCCACGACAACGCTGTTGCTGTCAATCGATTCGCTGAAGGAAACCGACAGGCTATCCATCACATTCAGGGAATTCTCGTATTCAGAGATAACCGTGCCATCTACAGGCTCGTTCATTGTCACTGTCGGCGGGGTCGCGTCCGTGTAAGTAAATTTCTGTGAAAGTGTGACCGGTACTTCCGGTTTACCTTTATTGGTAACAACGATGGACACAGATTCTCCTGCCATGCCTCCCGGAGTTACTGCCGTGATTTGCATTTCACTTGGGACGGTTACACTTTGCGCATTTTTTCCACCGAACGTCACGGTTACGCCGTTTTTCATATCAAATTTTTCGCCAGTAATCTGGACAGTCGTCCCGCCGGTTTCGGGTCCCTCTGTAGGACTCACTCCACTCGGCATCGGTTCTGGATTACAGCCAGCACATCCCGCTATCCACGCGCAGACAATCGCGAGGACAACAGGTACGGCTCTTTTGGCGACGCTGGCAAGCCAAAACTTGCTGTTGAAAATCCTGGGTTTTTTCATTAATTCTGTCTCCTTATGGTCAAGAAGGCTCTCATTTCGGATCGCGCTAAATTTTACTGTTGAAAGTAACGCAGTCGGCAAGCCAAAACTTGCGATTTCTATTAGAAAAAGGATTTCGTGGTTAGAGGGAAGCCTCTAAATCATACCTTAGACTATTATACACACAAATTGGAGCAGTTGTCAACACTTTTTTGCAGGGACTGTGAACAAAAACCTGCGTCATGAATATCCTAACCGCGCCAAGTCGTCCGCTTGAGTGGGTCGCTCACACGAACGGTTAACGCTGGACCGAAACCTTCTACGGATAACTTTACCGTGTCTCCGTCTCCAATTGCGGTGAGTGCCTCGTGGTGTGTCCCTGTCGATACAACATCACCCGGTTCCAACGTTACCACACTGGTCACCTCTGCGAGCAATTCAGGGATAAAGCGTGCCATGGAATTTGTAGAGAAATCATGCTGGAGCCCGTCGTTAATCCAGAGTTGCACGCCGAGTGCGTTCCCGTCAGCCACCTCATCAGCAGTAACGATCGCTGGACCCATCGGTGCAAACGTGTGCCAACTTTTTCCCAAGAAGAACCCCCCTGGCAACCCCCGCGCGGAAACATCAATAAACTGCGTGTAACCAAACACACAGTCCAAGGCGTTATCTTCAGACAGATGTTTCGCCGTCTTACCAATCACAATGGCTAATTCCGGTTCAAAGTGAAACACGGTCACATCAGCCTCTGGTAGGTCTACCATCCCTTTCGTGGCAATGATGCCGGTCGGTGACTTCAGAAAGGCGTTGAAATCCCCGCGCGACGGACTATCCGGCTCAATGTAATTGCCGGCAAGGCAGACGAGTTGTCCCGGACGCGGGACGGGTGCTTGAAAACTGACATCATCCAAAACGGTAGCAGTGCCACTTTCAACTGCTTCCTCTATTGTCGGACGTAGATTATCAAAATCCTCAATCACCGTTCGTATGAGTTCTTGCGGCGTATGGTAGGAAACACTACTGAGTGCCCCGCCGATGTCAACGATTCCATCTTCTGTTATTACACCGAGCTGATAATCATTAAAAAAGGCAAGTTTCATTTAGTTCGCTGCTCCTCTGTTAAGACGTGTCATAAGCGGATGACTCCGCTCCTCTAACGGCAGTTGTACCTTTTGTCCACTGAAATGGGAGACGTAGGTTGCGCTGACACACTCAAGGGAAGTCAGGGCGTTACATCCACCGAGTTCTGGTTGGTTTTCATTAAGAATTGCGTCTCGCATATTTTTTGCGCTCCAGATGGTGTGGCGCGACTGCCACGGTTTCCCGGAGATAAGAAACGCTGATGGGTCAAGTTCTATCTGTTCCCATGCGGGTGTATGCGCTGCAAAAGAGACATCAAACGGACAGTACCACATTTCATCTATACCGGTGTCTGGGCGAGGTTTTACCATCAACTGTCCCTCTGAACCAAGCAGATGCGGTCCCATCATCCACCCGTGTCTGGGTTCGCGGCAATAAAGTTCCATGATACCGTAGGCACTGTTTCCACCCCCGATATGCACGAGCATTGTATCGCCGGCAACGATACCATTGTCGCGTCGGTCGGTTTTGCACAATTCGCTGCTGTGCATAATGTCCGCTTCCGTTACATCGTGTCCCTGATATGTGATATGCGCCTGAATCCAAGAGATACCGTCTAAGAAAAAATCCATCTCGTCAAAATAGTGGACACCCATCTCCATCAACTCGAATCCCGCTTCACGTCCTTTGCCAATTTCACGAATCGAACGGAGGTCTCCAATTTTACCGGCATCGACCAGAGATTTCGCGTGCCGAAAAAGTGGAGTAAATCGGAACTGATGACTCACCGCCAAGTGCACACCCGCCTCACGACATGCCGTGCGCATCTGGTCTGCCATTTCCAAATCAATGGACAACGGTTTCTCACATAAAACGTGGATGCCTTCTTTCGCGGCAGCAATCGCAATCGGTGCGTGTAACGGTGCGTGTGTACACACACTCACGAGATCGAGTCCCTCGCGTGCGAACATCTCTTCGTAATCAGTATATCGGTTTGAAACACCGTATTCGTCGGCTCGGCTGTTGAGCGCATCTCGGTTTATGTCACACATCGCGACGAGATCAACACCTTCCAAGTTCGCGTGCGCGCCCGCGTGGCTTCGACTAATCCCGCCACAACCGACAATCCCTGCCCGTAGTGCCATGAGTTATCTCCCGAATCCAGTTTAGATTGGTGATTTGGGTGTCATTTCAGATTTCGTGCTAAGATGTATTATACGCTGTTAAAAAAAGAGTGCAAGCCATATTTTTAATTTTCCTTGCGGTTCGGTTAGGTGGGTTTGTATTTGAATGTTCCTTTACGTATATCCGTCCCGGCGCGATGCTTGGGACTCCGACTTCGTCCAACTTCGAGAAAAATCACCTCTTTAATTTTCCTTGCGGTTCGGTGAGGTAGGTTTGTATTTGAATGTTCCTTTACGTATATCCGTCCCGGCGCGATGCTTGAGACTCCGACTTCGTCCAACTTCGAAAAAAATCACCTCTTTAATTTTCCTTGCGGTTCGGTGAGGTAGGTTTGTGTTTGTGGAGCTAATTTTAAGAGACAGTCATCTCTAATAACGCCTGCCACTGTGCCTCATCCACAAGGACCCCTTTCTCAAGGCTTTCCTGCCGTGTCCGCAACATGCCTTCCCCAGGATACCTCACACTCTCATTTTCGTCTAAAGGGATAGCCGTTTGGAAGTCATCAATAATCGCTGCAACCGTTTCGTCCAACATCGCTTGCCCCATCATCCCGGTAGCATTAATCGCAATATACACCTGAGAGACGGCGTATTCCGAACCCTGCTTTCCTATTTCGTGTGTCGCTTGTCCACCCGAAATAACGGATGCCATCGTGTCAAGCACCAATGCCAAACCCGATCCCTTCCAATAGCCGATCGGAAGTGCCCGTGCGGAATCAAGAATCTCTCCCGGTTCAACTGTTAACTCCCCTTTGGTGTCGTATCCACCCGGTAACGGTAATCGTTTTCCTTGTAGCTGCAGCACCTCCAATTTCCCATTTGAATACTGGCTCATCGCCATATCCAGCAGAATGTGCCCCTCTTTTCGCGGCACAGCAATCGCCATCGGATTGTTCCCGATCTTCTTTTCCGCAGAACCCCACGGCGGCATGAGTCGCGTCGTATTCGTCCAGCATAGCCCAACGTATCCGGATTCTGCGGCTTGTAAGGCATAGGCACCCCCACGCATCCAGTGATTTGTATTTGAAAGTCCAACACACCCAATACCGTGGACATCAGCGAGTTCCGTTGCCCGTTGCATACAGAAGTGAGCATTGACGAGTCCAACCCCCATCTTGCCATCCCACCGTTCTAAGGCACCGAACCCCTCAATTTTCTCTGGCTGCGCCCGGAAATCGATCTGTTTGCTCTCCAGGCCAGCAACGAATCCGGGGAAGCGATTGAGTCCGTGCGAGTATACGCCGTCACGTTGATTTTCGGCGAACAGTCGCGCACACAGCATCCCTCGCTCGCCATCAAATCCGATTGCTGCAAGCGCACGATAAAATTCATCTCGTAAAATTTGGAAAGGCACACGTTTCATACGCTTTTTTCCCCTACCACATTTCAAGCCATTGTGTAACCGGTGTCACAGGCTGCGTTTCGCTACGGATAACCCACTTGAAATCGGGATCCTGCCAGTAAATTGTGCCCGGATGATCGCCATCTCGGAGATAACGGATATCGATTGCCCAACGGATACTCTCGCTGGTGGTGTGCGGTAGGGATCGGTGGAGCGTTAGATTGTGGAATACTAAGGCATCCCCTAATTCCATTGGACATGTCACGACGCGCGAGTCCTCGATAAGTTCATCCACGACCTCAAGAAATTTCCCTTCCCGCTCTTCTGTGTGATGATTCACTACGCCTAATCGATGTGAACCTGCAACCACTTGTAAACAGCCGTTACCCTCATCTACTGGCACCAACGGTATCCAGGCAGTCGGGATAAGCGAAGTTTCACTCACTGTCCCAAAATAGCCACTATCTTGATGCCATGGAACGACAGTCAACTGCTGACCGGGGAGTTTGGGACGGGCGTTGAAGACGGGATGTCCGATGACATCCGTGCCTATGAGTTGACCGATCGCGTCCACGAGGCGTGGTGCGTGGTGCAGCTCGAAAACCTCTGGTGTGGCAACCTGGTTCCGCCAAGAACGCCCAAAGCGGTTGGCGTGTTCACCCGCGACTTGTGCGAATCGCGTCTCAAACGGGAGTTCTGCTCCTTCATCTTCGATAATCCGATCCGCTTTCAACTCGCGAATGATGCCGTCTACCACACGGGCAAAACTCTCTCGCACGCCATCGATGGCAGATTCCGGGACAACGCCTTTTAAGAGCAAATATCCATCGTTTGCCCACTGATCCATCTGCTGAGGCGATAGTGGAGTCGTTTGTTTTTGGTCTGATTTCATACTTTATTCCTATTTGCTAACTCCTCTGTGCTTTTAAGCGCGCGAGTTCCTCTCGGAGTTGTGAAGCTTCCGCTTCTGCCTGTTGTCGTGCGATGGTTTCCTGTTCAGCACGAGTTTCAGCAGTTTCAGCGCGTGCCTCGGCAGTTTCAGCGCGTTGGGCTTCGAGTTCCGCGAGTGCTAACGCTGACTCTGCAGGTGTCTGAAGCCAAGCATCCGCAACTGGATCGTAAATACCTAAACCCGCAACATCGGCAGGGAAACCTGAATTCAGTGCAGAGGTATACAGATCAGCATCCAAATCATTAATATGGAAATCTAAATTCAGGGCGGGGGAGTGCAGCCCACCCTCCACATCTGCAGAGATCGGGACATACAGACCATCAACCAAGGTAAAACCCATCAGCGGCGATGGCAAATATAACCCCTCTATATCACATAAAAGATAGTCTTGGATGCCTAATGAAGCATAGAGCTCCATCTTGCGTCCTAAGTCATTTCGGTATGTATTTTTGCTGGAGAACTCCATCACAAACTCAGGCACCTTCCCCTCTACCCAGACGAGATAGTTCTGTCGGCGTTTCTTGCCTAAATCGAAAGCGACCAGCACATCCGGGGAAACCGATTTACGCGGGTCACCCTCCACGTAATACATGAGTATATCACCAGAGACATAGACCCCCGGATTTTGTTTGAAATGCGTTTCAAGGATTTGTAAAGTCCGCATGAGGATTTGTCTGTGAAGATCACTCACTGCCATCGGTTCTCCATCTTCTTCAGGATAAAATATTGACGCGTCTGTAGGGACAGAGGGGAGGCGGTTTTCTTTTCTGTCAGTTGCCATGGATATTCTCCTTTTTCCGTAAGATGCGTAAAAATAGATGTTAAGCGTTTTTCAGGCGAAATTTTTACTACACTTTAAGTATACCTGCAAATCACGATGTCGTCAAACAATTTTATTGGGATTAAGCTTGGAAGGGTGCAAGTATGGTGGGTGAAATGGACAGGGTTAAAATAGGGGTTTGGTAATAGACCTTCTGCTTTTATACACTATACATGCCGTGTCGAGGCACAGCGGCCTCGCACGACAAACTTTGTGAATGTGACACTACTTCCGTATCAACATCTTACGCGTGGCAGAGAATTCACCTGCCTTCAGGGTATAGAAATAGACTCCGCTTGCGACAGACTCGCCTTGTTCGTTTTTGCCATCCCAATAGGCGGCGCGATCCCTGGCTTGATACACACCCGCCGGCAATTGTCCCAATGCTAACGTCCGAACCAGTTTCCCATCTGCGGCATGGATAGACACCGTGACCTCAGCTGGTTTTGCTAATTGATAGGGGATCCATGTTTCCGGGTTGAAGGGGTTCGGGTAGTTTGCCAAGAGTGCGGTTTCTTTGGGAGGATTTGCCTGATGCAAGACGGCTGTCAGGAGCTGCTCCAAGGTAGCGATCCCCTCGGTATCAACTCCCTGCTTTTTGGCATCTTGGATCCACTGCTGAATCTCTTTCGCAGTGAACGGAAGCGTGGTTACTTCTTGGGCAAGGGTAGGTGCGGCGAAATTGGGGTTGACTGCCTTCGCAACGGCGGTGAGGTCTTTGATATCCACCCGCTTGTCGTTGTTGACATCGGTAGGACGCGACCCGGTTTTCCCGTAATCCCGAGCCACTGCAATGAGGTCGTTTATATCAACCTTTCCATCTTTGTTAACATCGTAGGGAAGCACTGGAATCTTTTTCCAGATGCGGACAGTGTTGTCGAAACCACCAGATGCCAAGTAAGTTCCACTGGGATGAAAATCAAGTGCCACAGCCCAATCTGTATGCCCACCCAGATATTGTATCTCTCGCCCACTACTTGGATCATATAAACCTACTCCTTTCGATCCAACAACGCCAAGAATTTGCTGTCGCGGATGGAACCGCAGCCCGTTGACCCAATTCCGATAACGGATAGTGCGGATGGTCCTCTCGGTACCAACGTTCCAGATGCGGACAGTAGAGTCTGTACCGCCGCTGGCAAGCGTCCGACCATCACGGCTCCAGGCGACCGCGCGGACTGGCTTCCTATGCCCTCGCAAGACGGCGAAGTTAACACCGTTATTTGGATTCCACAAGCGGACGGTGCCATCATCGCTACCGCTGGCGAGAGTCTGCCCATCGGAGCTCCAAGCAACTGAGTTCACCTGCGCCGTGTGTCCTCGCAGGAGCCTTATGGCGCGGTGCGGGTTCTTTGCTCCATCTCCGTGGTCAATGATGACCTGACCCGCATCGTTTCCAATAGCTAGGTATTCTCCATCAGGACTATAGGCGAGGCTGAGAATTCGATCAGTTTTTCCACCAGCTATCCGTGGGAAATCTCTCCTGATATGAGCACCACTCCGTGTGTTATGCCTCTCTATATATACGCCAATCCCAAAAGCAGCTTCATACCAGCCCTTCCGACATGCTACTGCCGTAATATTAGAATGCCTATCTGTCTTATAATCCCTTCCATTTAGATACACGAAGGTATTTCCATTGTAGATTCTGGCATTGAGTTTTGAATTATTGAAATCGGTGCCAATAGCAAGGTGGTTACCAGATGGAGAAAAAGCAACACAGTTAAAGTTGATGTCCCCTCCGAAATCGGTAAGTGTTTTATGGAGGACCCACTCCTCTGCGGCGGGTGTAGGGGTTAGCCATAGGGCGAAAGTTAACAAAAGTGCTAATGGTAAAATTGTTCGTTTTTTCATTGGATTTTTCCTTTTTTAAAGGTAGTAGGCACAGGCCTCTGTGCCGTTCACCAGTTTTGCTACGGCACACGGCGTGTGCCTACTACTTTGTCTGAATCGCGGATTGACGCGGATTTTACGGATGATGCGGATCGTTTAAGATGTTGCATCCTAATCGACAACTCCGTAATCGTTCCATCTTGATCTATCTAAACCCAAGTTGCTACCTACGGGATTTTAGAGATACAGTCTCCGTTTTTCACTGAAATCGGTTCATTTTTCGGAGGCATTTTGTAGTGTAAACTTTTAGTTTGCGTTCTTAGAGGCACAATCTAACAGATTTGCGGCGTACTCGCCCAGATGCGACGTGCATCATGCTACAAGGGGCAACTTAGGTTATCTAAATAAATGCCACTTCAATATAATTCGTTTCTGCCTGAACGCGAACACCCTTGAACCCACCAGGAACATTCTCTATGACATAAACGGCACTAATCGGTGCCATGACCTGCGGTACAATGCCCCCAGGTGCCTCGGCGGTGAAGGAAAAGTGCCATATCCCATCTTCGGGTGGTAGCGCATGGACACGCGGAATGAGCTGCGGGTTCTTCCAACCCGCAGACCGAACTGTGCCCTCTGCAGTGATTTTAACTGTATTGGGATTGCTATCCCCCTCAGGGGCCAGCTCTACTTTTTCGACGGAATAGACCAGGGTACCGGAACCTGGGTTAATTTCTTGACTCATGATTTTGTCTCCTTTACGTTTTACGTGTTACCTCATAGTGGTTCGTCAACTACGAAGAAAACTTGTTCACACCTCAAATTTTTAGCCTTGTAAGGGAAACCTTATGTTTATAGCAGCCCGTTTCCCTCAGATATCAAGTCCTATAAGAGCGGAATGTTATCGATTCCGCGCAGCACAAACGCAAGTTTCCCTGCTGTCCAAAGCAAGCCTTCCGGCATTTACGAGGTAGTGCCTCCTGGTTCTACATATTCATAACTGTCAGGACCAAGATCACTGATGTCGTTGATCGAATGGATATTAAACTGGTCAGGCCACGGATCCAGTTCTGCCTCCGTTTCAGACAGATTTGCTATTTCGTCTGGATGCTTCTGCTGCCAAAGGTGCCAGATACGATCTATCTGTGCGTGATGAAACCAAAACGCGGGATCCCTTGGAGACACCAGCCGTGCCATGTCACCGCCGATCCACACGTGTCCGGTGTTGTGCGGTCTCCTTTCAAGTTCGGAAGAGAACTCATAATAATCGGACAAGGACAAAATTCCTTCAATATCAGCCGTGTGGGTAAACCATGTAGGGGTGAGATTTCTCCCTGATGACCGACCTAACATATCAGAAAATCCTACCAATCTCCCACGATCCGCATTCCAATCCCAATACGGAATTGACAAGGTAGGATTAATCTTGCGGAGTTCCCTCTCGAAAATAATGAGGTAGGCACGATGCCATGGCAAGAACCTGTTAGTCCCCACTTCTCCCGACCAGCCGTGCATACGATGGCGGCCCCCAGAATGAGTATTGACTAACCAATCATAGATCCCTTTCTCAATAAGTCGGTAGATGGCATATCCCAGGGCATCCCATCTTTGAAACTCAAGATTACTAAACCGCTGAATAGACATTTTTACACTCCTTTTGGTATAAACATGATTGTCGTTTTCGGTGTCTCGCCAATTCTATCGCACGCGATAACGTCGAGTGGGTACGGGGACCAACTCCTACGATAGGAATGTGCGAAATTCGGGAGAACACAATTAGCGGGGATAACATGCACCGGGCAAAACCCGATGCGGCAATAAAAAAAGCCCGCGACGCAACGCTCCAACAGCGCACGTGCAGGCACAGCAGAGCACTGTCCCACCGAATGGAATTATGGGGTGAATAACTTTGTAGATGTCCAAATCAAGGTCTGCGTTCTGCATGGTCGTTACCTACGTAAAGTTGTGGAAAAATACGCGTTTTGCATTTTTTCTGTTTATTGTGTTATCCAATTGCCGTAATTATATGAAAAAAATAAAATTTTGTCAAATTTTTTCGCGAAAAATAGGGGTATTTAGTTTTAAGAATTTATTGAGTATGAATCGATTCTGGAGCGATTAGGAAACCGCTCCTACCGGTCAGGCGGATTCAATCACTTCCAATCTTCAACAAAATATTTACACACCCTTGACACCTCACTTCAAAAATGATACCCTACACATCAAAGGAGGACGCAGAATGGCAACTTTAACGCAGACCGAGAACCAAATCAGACCGCTGTATATTGACGGATACACCCATCACCTCAGTTATACCGCAGGTGAAAAAATCGCGTTCCACATCTCAACGAGTGCAGAAAACTATTCACTTGAGATTGCTCGTATCGGCGCGACGCGCGAGGTCGTCTGGCGTCAAGCGGAACTTCCGGGTGAAGCGCAACCCATCCCCACAGATGCGTCATCGCAGGGATGCGGATGGTCCCCTATTTTTACGCTCGAAGTGCCTGAAACGTGGCAGAGCGGGTATTACGAAGGCACACTCCGTGCGACTGATGGCGGCGGTGGTCATGTCTATAGAAATCATCGCACGGCTGAAAGCACGCTCTTCTTTATTATCCGCCCCTCGAAACCGGGAGCGAACACGCCGATTCTGCTCCAACTCTCTACTAACACCTATAACGCATACAACAACTGGGGTGGGTTTAGTCTTTACGGGTATCACGGCGCAAGTAAGATACAAGGGAACCGCGTCTCGTTTGATCGACCCACTCGCGGTATCTTCAGTAACTGGGAATTGCCCTTTATCGTCTGGGCAGAGCAGAACGGATATACATTTGATTACGCCGCGAACTCCGATTTGGAATTCCGCCCTGAAATGTTAGCGCACTACAAACTCGTCTTGAGTGTTGGGCACGATGAATACTGGTCTGCCCCGATGCGCGATAGCCTTGAGGCATTCATCGCAAACGGCGGAAATGCCGCCTTCTTCAGCGGGAATTCTGTCTGCTGGCAGGTTCGATCCGAAGATGACGGCAGAGCACTCGTTTGCTGGAAGCAAACCTATAACCAAGATCCGGTTTTTAAGACCGATGACCTCAGTACCCTGAGCACGTTGTGGAGCCACTATCTGGTGGATCGTCCTGAGAACCAATTGACAGGTGTCGGCTTCCTTCAGGGGGGTTATCACCTGAGTCACGGTCAATTTATGGACGGTCCAGGGGAATACACCGTCCATCGTCCGGAACACTGGGTATTTGAAGGCACGGACCTTTCACGCGACGACACCTTTGGCGGCGAAAACACCATTGTCGGTTACGAATGCGATGGATGCGAGTGGACCCTCGTAGAGGGTTTGCCGGTCCCGACCTATCAGGACGGCACGCCTGAAGGCTTTACGATCCTCGCAACGGCTCCTGTTCGCTGGCATCCTGATGATTGTGAATGGTACGAACGCTGGGAAAGAGGGAGAACCGGTGCCGCAACGATGGGTATTTACACGAAAGGCGGGACGGTCTTCACCGCTGCTACAACCGACTGGTCGCACGGATTGGCGGGCGGTGATACTACAGTTGAACGCATTACGCACAACGTCCTGCGGCGGCTCACAGGATAAGTCCGCGTTATATCTCTTTACGCTGAAATGAGACGTGTGCTGCTGCAAATAACACCATGAAAAAGAGTAATAGCAGCATCACGTCCAGAATCGCGCCCTTGAAGGCATCCTCTAAACGCACTCGGTCCTGAAATTTAGGAATACTTTCAAAGGGAACGGGCTTATCAGACATACCTTCTCTAACAAAAGGGATGTGTAAACTATCTGGATCCGAGCGATCGGCAGAGATGAGGAAATCATTGAATTCATCGGCATAACGCTCGGCATTTTTCAAAAAATTCAGATACCTTTGGAACCCTGTTCCTGCGAGGGATTCGATTGCATATTGTGTGACCGCAGTGGGTGAGATCCGATTAACCTCCCTTGCAATCTGAATTTGATTGATTTGGGCACGCAAGAACATTTTATTTAAGCGTTTTCCCTCTTGGAGTTCTTCATTGAGAAACTCCGCCCACAGCATCGTTGCTGGTGTTGGTGGACGTTGACGGGTTGGGGCGTCTTCCTCTAATCCGCGTGCCTTGTAGCGTTCATAGAGTCCACTACGCGTGAAATATATAGGGTTCGGTCCCTTCCGAATTGATGGTAGGTTTAGTCCGCTCATAATTGTCCCAAGCATTGACGGTACGAGGATAACCCAAATTACCCATACGAGCAGCAGGATGACGAGGCTTGTTGAAGGGATGTTAAGAAGTGTTGAGATGAAAAGCCCCAAAGCAATAAAGACAGATATATATATCAAACCTACGACGAAAATACCACCGATTCTGTACCATTCTTGGGTGTTTAATTGTAGGTTTCCAGAGAGATAGAGCAGTAGGAGATTAACCAGTACCCCGCTCATGAAAACAGCACCAAGGCTGAACAGATTGCTTAAGAATTTCCCAGTGAGCAGCGTTCGGCGTGCAACGGAATTTGACAAGGTCAACCGGAGGGTGCCTTGTGCCATTTCACCAGCAACCGCGTCGAAGGTAAAAATCAGTGCAAGGAAACTGAGAATGTTCGCGATGATAAGCGTCCAGTCGATTCTTAAGAAGGTCGGAAAGATGTCGGCTGCTCGGATTGGCGGAAAACTGGTATACTTCAGTCTCCAGATACCCGAAAAAGGATAGTTCTGTCCATCTATAACGGAATTCCAGCCCCAACCGGCACTCCACCCCAATACAGACTCCGGTAGATTATTTTCACTACCGTGTGCACAGAACGAGAGTGGTGAAGGTTTCTTGTAAAGTTCACCGGGTCCGCGGATGACGAGGTTGTAGAACTGACGGCTATCGCGTTCTATCCCTGCCAAAGCCTTTGAGACATTTTGCCGATATTCTGCTTGCTGTACTTTAGACGCGCCTATATGCCCCAAGGCGTTGACGATCATCAAAAAAACGGTCAGTAGCATCGCGAGTGCGAAACGGAGACTGCTGATCTGCTCAAATAATTCGCGTTTGATAATATACCACAGCATGTCATATCTCCTGTCGGCAGAAGACAGCAAAAGCGGTCATAAATAGCACAGGGTTAAGAAGGAAAAGGAAGAAGAGGTTTGGGAGTGCCCGGTTACTGGCATCTCCAGAAACACTTGGCGGGTGATACGAGAATCGAGGGACATCTGCCCATCGGACAGCGCCTTTATCACTCGCAAACCATTGGCGTGAATGGAATGCCTTTTGGTCGTAAAAATAGTCTAAGAGCGTCTCTCTATACTGCCGACCTGCGTTAAAGAAGTCTTCTATTCTGGCGATATCTGTGCCTGCCCATGCAGCGGTTGAGAGTTGATATAAACCTGTAGGTGAAAATCGGAGGACGTTTCGGGCGGTGCGCGATTTACGGATATACGTTTCAGAAAAGGCTTGCTCTCGGACCCGCCAGACTGCTTTCGCTGTGTTCATCTGCAATGCCGTTACGGTTTCAAAATAGGCTTTCACGGCGGGAACATCCGGCTCGCTTTCCACCGGAATAGATGTGATCGTCTTACTTCGATGGGTGTAACTGCTATGCCACCCTCGTCCGAGATGCTCAAAAGGGTTCTGTAACTTTTCTTCCTCGCGATAGAAACGCTCAGCGAACTGTTCAATGTGTTGATGTGCTTGCTCCATTCTCTCCGAGGTATCCATAAAGCGGTTCACAAGAAATAGGCTCACATTCGGATAGAGCAACGTCAGTACTACCCAGATGAACATTGAAACAATAAGGGATGTCGCCGTGCGGTGAATCATGCTGGAGATAAGCAATCCAAGGAGATAGAACGTGGAGGTATAAATGATCGTTGTGAGGAAGATGCCTCCGACGCGTAGAAACTCATCAGGGGTGTAATGGATAGCATTGGATTGAAGTTGCAGCAGGAGTGCCAATAAGAAACTCATTAATAGAGGTAGTGTCAAGCATAACATAGCCCCCAAATATTTTGACAATACAATCAAGCCGCGTCCAACAGGGTTGACAAGGATTAGGCGTAACGTACCATTCTCGCGGTCGCCAGCAATCGCGTCGTAAGCAAACATCAGGGCAAGGAGACTTGAAAGAATTTGAAAGATAGAAACCAGATCTATATCAGCAAGGAGATGTCGGAACGGATTATTGAAGCCGGCACTGCGGTAGACATCCGCCCATAAGAAGGGGACCTCTCCAAGGCGGATCTGGATAGAATTTCCCGCACGCTTGTCAAGTCCTTGATTGAAGAGACTCAACGGATTCGGGGATCTGTCAAGAAAGGGCGTAAAATCTGAGTAGGTTTCCGCACGCGCAGCTCGCTCCTTGTGTTCTTGGACTGTGGCGTTGTAACTCGCAAGCCTTCGTTCATAGTTGTCTGTTAAGACAATGCTGCCGGCGAGCACAAGGAGCAGATACGAAATCAGGGTTACCAAAAACCGGAACGTCATTAAATTGATTAAAAGTTCATGTCGAATCAGCGTCCAAATCACTTGTTGTTTCCATTTTCACATTTTGCTGGAGTGGCACTCGCTTCTTTTTAATCTTCAAATGATCATACAAGCTTCATCTATATCCCCGTTTGGATGCACTTTTCAAGCGTTTAGCGGAATTGGAGTTGGAAGGTCGGAATTCGGAGACCTCGCCTACAAACATATTGCCAATTGCGTGATGACGTGCTATCCTATTTAGTATGAAAACGGAAACGCGAATCCCCTCAGCGATGCGCGCCCCCGGCGCAGTCCTCTTGACCTCTTGCTCTGAACTCAGGCACCGACCAATCGGACTCATCCGTCCACTTCGTGCCCTTGAAGCTGCAGGATTCGCGTTCGATGCGATTGAAATTGCCGTTCTTGGATCGTATCCATCAACTCAAGCACGGGACACCCTATACAATATGTATGTAATGGAGATTTAAATGTGATGCAAAATGTTGCTGTTATCACCGGCGCAGCGAGCGGTATTGGGAGAGGACTGGCAGAACGGTTCGCAGCTGAACGGATGAAAGTCGTCCTCGCCGACATCGAAGAGGAACCGTTAGCGAAACTTGAGGCAGATTTAAAGGCGAAAGGTGCGACGGTTCTCACCGTCAAAACGGATGTCTCAAACGCAGCAGAGGTCGAAAACCTTGCTGCGCAGACGTTAGACGCTTTCGGCGCGGTGCATATCCTCTGCAACAATGCCGGTGTCGTCTGTAGCCGACCTGTCTGGGAACATAGCCTCGCCGATTGGGAATGGGTGTTAGGCGTTAACCTCTGGGGCGTGATTCACGGCATCCGAGCGTTTGTCCCCCGTATGCTGGCGCAAGGAGACGCGTGTCATATTGTAAATACTGCTTCTATCTTGGGGCTGGTCGGGGGCAGTGGCGAAGGTATCTATAAGGTGAGCAAACATGGTGTCGTCGTGCTTTCCGAAACCCTCGCCGATGAATTGGCACAGAAAGGGGCTAATATTCAGGTGCATGTGCTGTGTCCCGGATGGGTTCGCACAGGGATTCTGGATTCCGTCCGAAACCGTCCGGAGGCATTGCAAAATACAGCAGAGACAGAGCGTCCACAGGAGATAATCATTGGCGGTTCACGGAATACCCGCGCTGAGATGGAGGCAGGATTATCACCCGCGGAGGTGGCGGAACAGGTCTATAACGCAATTCAGAACGGCACCTTCTACATCCACACACATCCTGAGCACAAAGCCTGGATTCGCGAACGTATGGAACGTATTCTTGAATAGTGCGTTCCTTCTGCATCGTATTTCATCAAGTCAAATCCAGCACACTCCGTGCGACTTCGCCTCTTGCCAAAGCCTCGAATGCATCGTTAATCCCTTCCAACGGATAGGTGCGCGTGACGAGTTCGTCCAACTTCAGTTGCCCTGCTTTATAGAGCGAAACCAACCGTGGGAAATCCACATGCGGGCGCGCAGTTCCATACATCGAACCGATAACCGTTTTCTCAGCTATCAGCATCCGTGCGTCGAATTCGACGGATGTGTTCTCCGGGGCATGCCCGACAAACACCGTCACACCTCTACTCCGTGTGCAGAGGATCGCCTGTCGGAACGTCTCCCCGATCAACCCGATTGCCTCAAAAGCATAGTGGACACCGCGCCCATCTGTAATTTCCTTAATCCGTTCTACAGGGTCTACCGCCGAGGCGTTAACCGTGTGTGTTGCGCCAAACTTCTTGCCGAGTTCCAGCTTGTTGTCGAGGACATCAACGGCAATAATAGGCTCACCCCCAGACATCGCAGCACCTTGTATGCAATTGAGTCCGACCCCTCCACATCCAAAGACAGCGACTGAGCTGCCGGGTGAAACTTCTGCAGTATTGATAGCCGCGCCGACCCCTGTCATCACGCCACACCCGATGAGCGCGGCTTGTGCAAACGGCATATCCTTATCAATCGGAACAACTGCGTCCTGTGGAACAATCGTTTCAGTCCCGAATGTTCCTAATCCCGACATCTGGTCGATTTCACGCCCACTCGTTCTTATTGCGGGTCTACCTGACCCGTCAGAGGGGAGTGCACACAAATTCGGATACCCCTTCTGACACATTTCGCAGTATCCACAGTTCCGTTTCCATGAAAGGATTACATGGTCGCCGACTTGGACCTGGGTCACGTCGCTTCCGATCTCTTCTACGACACCCGCCCCTTCATGCCCAAGGATGACAGGTAACCTGACGAAGGGCCAATCGCCCTTAATGACATGCCAATCGGAATGACAAACGCCACTGGCGACCAATCGCACCCGGACCTGATTCGCGCTCGGACGTGGTAAATCGAACTCTTCAATCTTTAAGTGTGTGTCCGTTTCATACAATACTGCGGCTTTCATGGGGTTCCTCCGAACTTGGTATGGCGAGATCCAGCATTCTCTGAACCGATTAAGACGTTAGTCGTTGTCACGATTACTATTATATCACTTTTGGGAAAAGATACAAGGTGGGATTTTTAGGACCCTTCAGGGACGGGTTAGCAGTTACATAATGTTCTTGGGATTATCAGAATCCTCTTTAACCGATGACTAATAACCGACAACCGACAACTTTTAAGATTGACATCCGTCTCTAAAAACGCTATAATAGATCGAAATGATTTCCATGGGGAGCCTGCAAGCTGCCCTTACAGATACAATAGAGGAGGATTGATGTGCTTCGTTTTAATCTGCCCCGCAAACTTATATTAAAGAGTCAGAGAATCGTGCTCGTCGGCATCTGTGTTTTCGCTACACTCTCGTGCGGGAGCGGGGTAATTCAGAATTTTGAGGGCATCCGGCTCCAATCAGATCCACGCGTTGATAGGATCGATCTACGGATCTATCTGGTGGATAGAAACGGTATACCGCTGATATGGAATCAGAGTATTCTCAGTCCGAGTGTAGGTGTAAGCACCGTTTCTGAGGCAGATTTCACGACCAACGCCAAGGTTTACTCCATACGCGACGGGAAGTCACATAAAAAAGTCTACGATGGACGACTCCTCGACCTCCGTTGGTCACAGGAACTCAATAGACTCGATCGACTCATGACTGCGGAAATCCCGCGTGGCTTTATTGACGAAGATCCGGAACGCGATACGTATTTAGGCGTCATTACCGTTGAAATTCAGACTGACAAACAGGGACCCTTCTCGGACACTTTAGAGAGAACCGCCATCTATAAGTACTAAGGAGACTGCACGCTACAGACACCGATGGTTCCTGAAAAAAACAAGTCCGAAACGAAGTGGAGGTGTTTTTGCTTGGGAATTTCTTCAACTCGAACACGAAAACTGATCAAGTCCTTAACGGTATTACTTATCCGCAAGGTAAATTAAAAGAATGCCCATTCATACACAAGACTACCGACATTGGGAAGGCACATTGAACCCCCGTCCTTATACACGGTGGTGGATTATCACAAAGGCAGAACTAAAACTGCTGGCACAACGTAAAATTGTCCGGTTAATTGTCGCTATTCCTCCCGCAATTTACATCTTGGTTCACGCAGTCCTTATCTACATCCTGAATCAGGTACCGGGAGCGGAGTTTTCGTTTAACATTGACAACGGGTTTTTTCAGCAATTCCTATTCCGAAACCCCAGCGCAGGTCCCCCTTCCTCATTTCTCATCGCGCTGATCGCTATTTTCGGTGGCTCGGGGTTAATCGCTACCGACCTGAAGAACAACGCGCTCACGCTCTACCTCTCCAAACCTATCTCATGGATAGATTACCTGATTGGGAAATGTGCTGTCATCGGTATTTTGATCGGTTGCCTCACGTTGGTTCCGGGACTCTTGCTGTTTCTTGAACACGTCCTGCTGACCGATACTTCCTTCCTGAAAGAGAACTATTGGATCCCTCTTTCGATCATTGCCTACTCGGTGATTATCATGCTCTCTTCCAGTCTATTAATGTTGTTGTTCTCATCGCTCACCTCAAATCCTCGCTATGCCATCATCGGTTTCTGTGCCGTGTGGTTCGGCTCGCCTATTATCTACGAAATACTCACAGAGATTACCCGCACCAGTAAAATAGCGTTAGTCTCCATTTGGGCACATTACGACATCCTCGGCACAGTCCTATTTGCCGGTTCATACAATTACGCCGTGCATTGGGTATGGGCACTCCTCATCCAGATTGCCTTGATAGCCATTTGCCTCTTCGTGCTCCACCGTCGGATTCGGGCAGTCGAAATCGTCAAGTAGCGATAAGGAATCGTTAGCACTGCTCGCTCTTACAGGTTAGCGTAATCGTGCGCCATTGGCATCCCACATCTCAGCTTCAGAATAGACCTGTGGCGGTGTTATTGGGGTCAACGTCGGTGTCCAGTCCGCACGGAATTTTTGGACTAACCGCCCCGCGTTCTGGTAGGCAATCCGTTCCTTTGTTTCATCGTCAAGCCGTGCGGATTCAATCTGCGCTTGCACCAGACGAAAATCGTAATACGGCAGATCACTCCCGAACATAATCCTGTCATTACCAAGATGGTTGACGAGGTGGACCAGGTCCCAACTCGCATCCGCCCCTTCCGGCTTCTGCGCCACATCGAACCAGATATTCTCACATTTCCCACAGTGCGCAATCGCATCGAGATGTCCGGCTTTGTTCATCGAAACATGCCCGATAATAAACGTTATCGACGGAAACCGCTGCGCGTAAGCAGCAATATTTTGCGTGGAACCCGCCTGATGTAGCAGACACAGCCCATTGTGCATCGCGACCACTTCAAGGAAGACGTGCAGCTCACCGCCGAGTGAATGTCCAGAGAGCCCTGGATGGCACATAAATCCGACCAAACCGTCTTCCTGCATGGCTCTGTCCAATTCATCAGCACCTGCTTGTTCGTGTCGGACTTCAGCAATCCCAAGTCCAATCGGAAAGCGTTCGGGATAGAGCTTGCACGCGTTGGCGATTGTTTCGTGTTGTGTGCGTGTGTCCAATACACCCCGTGCCTGTGGACTCCCACCCGTTGGACACGGAATCGCACCAATAACATCTGCCGAAGCCATCCTGGCAAGACAGCGTCCGACGCTCTGTCCTACAGTCGGAGCGCGGGACACAGTCATACCGATATGACAATGGACATCAAAATAGGGACGCATAATTTCTGTTAAAATAGCATCTCGAAAAACGGCTATTCTACCAACCCAAACCTTTGTGCAGCGTTTGTTAATTTCAGCGTTACTTGTGCCACGAGTTGGCTAACGCGGGATTTAGAAACATTTAACACTTCAGCAATTTCGTGGTTTTGCCGATTTTCACGGAGACAGATGAAAACTTTACGTTCTCGAGGTGTGAGTATTTTCAAGAGTTCGGGCAGCACAGATGCAAAACTGATGTCTCGAACGAGTTTATTCTCAAATTCTGCGTGAGGGTCGGAAAATCGCCCCAGAGATTCGATTTCCGGCTCGTCCGCTGAATCTGATGCTTCGTGGGGGTTCCACTCCTCATCAGGCATAGACACTTCGCGGGTATTGTGTCTCACTTCTCTTTTTTTTGCATCCATTAGGGCACCGCAGATGCGCACGCGGATAAAACTCCTGAAATTGGCACCACTTTTATGCTCCGGATTAAACGCGGGTCCCTTATCAATGAGTGTTAGGGAAGCGACCTGCAACAAATCGTCTTGAAGGTCAACGCGCCGCGGTGCTGCATTGGCTATACACACCGCACAATACGTCAAATCCGGCAAAAACGATTTCACCGTTTCATTATCTGGTAGGAAGATGCCTTTATGTTTGTAGGGCGGACATTTAATACCTGTCAATTGACACCTTAAAGCCATCTGTTTATCCTCCACTTTCCGAAGTGCGCACATTTCCACATATCCGGCAAAAACCAGTGATGCCGACAGCCCATTACGCTTGCGAGTTATTATACTGCTCTCACAAGAAAAATTCAACCCAAAAAGACTATGGATTCAAATGACGCTTCCACTTCAGGGTAGGCGCGAATGCTGTAATTGCAGCATCTTCGGTATCAAAATGCTCAAAAACATTCATGAGCCGACTGAGAATTAGCAGGTTCTTGATGTGTTTTCCAACATTGATAAGCCCGATGCGGGTTCCTTTCCGTGCTGCCATGTCATGCACATGCACCAGCATGCCGAGACAGGAACTATCTATCTTGTGGATATGCTCGAAATTGATCAGCAGATAGGGGGCATTGGCATCATCTAACCACAAAGCGAGTTTTTCTCGCAATTCCGATACCACGGGACCCACAATTTTCCCATTGGGTTCCAAAATTGGAACACCACCTTTCAGATGGATCGTAATTGCCATGGGTTTTCTCCTTTTTGTTTGACAAATAGATTTTTTTCAGAGCATCACTGTAGAAATAAATTAGGACGGGGTCTCATAGCCGCTGGAGAACGTTCCTTGCCAATACAGCCATTTTATCTAATCTTATGCAAATACTCGCCGTTTGCTTTATGAACGCCGTTACTTTAAACTACGGAGCTTTGTAACTCCTGTTACTTAACTATACTAAAGTTTGGACAATTTTAAAAAATTAAGATGTTTGAAAGCAGAAAAGCAGGTATCCTTTCATAAACATACCCTTGTTTTGAAAGGAAGATAAAAATGGACCTGCTTCTCCACTTAGAAAGGATTATATCGGATTTTCGACATTTGTTCAATCAACAAAACTTTGCGCTTTTCCAAGCATTCATCTTTGGGTTTATGACCCATCCCCATGGCGGCACGCTGACAGCTTTGTATCAGTCAAGCGGTTGCGAGACGCGGTATTGGTCGTTTCCGAAGTTTCTGTCCCGGGGGAAATGGGACGCGGATGCTATTGCTGCGTGCCTCATAAAAAGGATCCAAGGCGTGTTCCCTAACTCTGTTTATGTCTATGATCAGACGCATGCTGAGAAAACAGGGGGTTGGCAATATGGGTTGCATTTTTTCCGAAACTTCAAGTATCACGGACGTAGCGTGAATCAATCGAAGTTTCACTTCGGACATGAGTTTGGGGCTCTCGGTTTACTCTGTGAGACGGCGACACAGTGGCTGCTTTTTCCGGTTTGGGTGAAACTCATCGTCCCGCAGACGGTTCGAGATAGAGGCGATGCGGTGTTGAAACGTATTGCCTCGAAACTCCGCCGGGGTCTGATTCTCTTTGATAGCGGGTTCGCCCGTCGGAAAGTCTTTGAAATGCTCTTAGGCCTGGGACATCATATCTTGTGTCGTGCGAAGTCAAATGCGGTGTTCTATCGTCTACCGAAACGTCCGAAACGTCCCAAACGCGGGCGTCCGAAGAAATACGGAGACCGTCTGAACATCCGCCGCTTACGGTATAAAGACATTTCAGTCATGGAAAAAACGTATGAAGTCGCTTCAGAGGTCGTTCGGACGAAAATGTGTCCGACACCGGTGCGTCTCGTTGTGATCCGCACGCGCCCGAAACGCTCACACCCGTATCGGTATTTCTGTGTCTTTACAACAGACGTGGCGCTGGAGGTCCCTAAGATTGTTGAATACTACCGCCAAAGGTGGCAGATAGAAACAGCATTTCGAGATGCGAAGCAGCATTTCGGGTTCGATGCGTATCAGGTCAAATCCCGTAAAAGCATCAATCGGTTCGTGCAGTTGAGTTTCGTTGCAGCTTCGCTAACGCAGCTCATCTTCTTGCGTCCGTCTCTGCCCCTCTCGGATCGCATCAGGGTCAAGGAGGTTTGCGAGCATCTCGGTATTCATTGGTATCATCCGCGGCATCTCACGCAAGGGTTACGGGTCGCTTATTTACAATCGCACCTCAGAGCGTTGGCATATTCTGCGAGTTCCCAAGAAAAGACGAACTCACAGAATATTCAGCCTATATCTCAACACGATACCCCGTTGCCTTTCGATAAAGCAGCTTGAAACTTACAATATTGTCCAAACTTTAGTAACTATAGATATGAAATCAAAAAAGTTTAGGGTAAATTGCATAATTTTTGATAACTTTTATATTTTTTGGGAATTTGAGCAAAAAAATGCGCTATGATAGTAAAAAGAACAGTTTTAAACGAAAAAATAAAGGCGGTTTGACGGGCAGGAGTCAGATGACCTGTGGCATATTCTCCAAAGGTGGGTAAAGATAGTTCCGGCTTACTGATGTAAAGACCACATGCGGGGTGCCGCTTGCATCCTGAGTCCGAGAATCAAGAATTGTGATACCCCCTCCGACAATATCATATTCCGGATCGGCAGCCTTGAGCCAGATATCCGGCCATTCAGGGATAGCTGTTCGAGAAAAAGCAAAATTTGTGGATTCCATGGCTTCAAGTGCCGTTAATAGGTCGGCTTCATATCACTGATGTGTATTGAATCCATCAGAAATCGGACCAGCGTCAGCACCGTAACTCACAGGGGCAAAATGGGCATAGAAACCGACAGTCAGAAGGCGTTCACCCTCCGGACAAGCTTTGTTGGTTGTTATTTTCTTAGGAACAACAACCCGTTGAATCCGTTGGCATCCTGAAAATCTAAGTATTAGCAATAGTGAAAAAATTAAAAGGATCGCGGATAGCGCGTATCGTATGAAAGTTCTCCAGAGTTTGCTTCAGATGAGCGATTCAGGTATCCTTCAATCGTTAGAATTCGGGTACAGGTGTGTAGGTATTAAAACCGTTTGTCCTATCTTCGCCTTGCAGCAGATAAATATAATGCTTGCGGCGCCACTCTGCCCCCGGATAGCGGACACTCGCAGGCATGTAGCGCATTGTGTAACCGCATCGCCGTTTCTGCGAGACGTTCGGACTGGAGTTATGGATGGTCCATGCGTCGTGAAAATGGCACTCGCCAACCTCCAGTTCCAAATTGACCACCTTTGATGTATCTAAGTCATCCTCCACAACTTCGCTGCCGAAGAGATTATTTCTGCGATCTACCTCTTCATAGCGGCGATCCCGTAATTTGTGGCTACCAGGGATAACACGCATACAGCCGTTTTCGACCTTCGATTCATCTACCGCGAGCCACATCGTGATAACGTCCATCGGCTCAAGAGACTTGCCCCAGTAGACCCCATCCTGATGCCACGGGACCGCCATGCCATCGTGTTCGCGTTTACTAATGAAGTGACTCGACCAGAGCACAATATCCGGTCCAATAAACCGCTCTATCACCTTCAACACCCGTGGATGCGTCAGATATTTAAACAAAAACGGATGCTCAAAATGAGGCACGTCCATCTGTTCCGGACGTCTCCCTTCGGGCAAATTCTCGATCATTTCATCTACATAATCTCGGAGTGTATCAAGTTCCTTTTTTGTGAAGATACGCCCGAATGTGATGTAACCATTTTCTTTGTAAAATTCGACCTGCCCATCAGAGACAGTCGTTTCCAATTGCCAGTCCATGATGCTTCTCCTTTTAGTGCTTTCATTATACCCGTGCTTCATAGAAAAATCAAGTTAGAAAAAATCGGAATTCGGAGATCCCTCCTACAGGAGAATTGAATCGTTCTGCCGTTGTGCTGCCTGAACTTGACAATTCGCGGCACCTGTGATAAACTATCAACTCGGTTCGGAAGTCTACACCGCTTTTAAGAGAAGATAGTTTTAATCCAATTTTTCATAATTGTAGTCCGTAATGAAATGGAGGGGTGTTTTTGCTTGGGGTTTTTGATAGGGTATTTCTGCGTATTGCTTGGGCATTTCTTCTAGATATGTGAAAGGCACGCAACAGCCCAAACATCCTTCATGCCTCCGCAAGGTAAAATTAAAAACATGAAAATTGTAGTTGCGCCCGATTCATTTAAAGGGAGTGTCAGTGCTCTGGAAGCTGCGAATGCCATGGAACAGGGACTCCAGCGCGTGTTTCCCGATGCCGTCATTGAGAAAATACCGATGGCGGACGGCGGTGAAGGTACAGTGCAATCGCTTGTAGATGCCACCGGTGGATACTTTCAAACACGCCGTGTACTGGCTCCCCTCGAAAACGAGGTCAATGCCCGATTCGGTATCCTCTCCGACGGAGAGACCGCCGTTATTGAGATGGCATCCGCCTCTGGTCTCACACTCGTCAAACCGCACGAACGGAATCCACTTCGGACCACGACCTACGGCACTGGAGAACTCATTCACGCCGCTCTGGAAGCGGGATGCAGACGTTTAATCATCGGTATCGGTGGGAGTGCAACGAACGATGGCGGTGCTGGCATGGCGGAGGCACTCGGTGTCCGATTGTTGGATACCAATGGAAAACAGCTTCAGCGCGGTGGTGGGAATCTCAGCGCATTAAGGTCAATAGATGTAACCTGCTTACATCCTGCTATCGCCGAAACCGAAACCGTTGTCGCCTGTGATGTTAACAACCCTCTGACTGGACCAGATGGGGCATCACACATCTATGGCCCGCAGAAGGGGGCGACCCCTGAAATGATTGAAACGTTAGATGGGCATCTCGCACATTTTGACGAGGTCTTGACCCAGACGCTCGGAAAATCCTTTAATGACATTCCCGGCGCGGGCGCAGCCGGTGGATTAGGCGCAGGATTGATGGCATTCCTCAATGCCGAACTGCGACTCGGTGTCGATATTATGATTGATGCCGTGAACCTCAAGGAACGGGTAAAAGGGGCGACCGTCGTTTTCACCGGAGAAGGACAACTGGACTTTCAGACAGCGTTCGGGAAAACACCTGTCGGTGTTGCGAAGGTTGCAAAAGCATACGGGATTCCGGTTATAGCGATTGCGGGTGGTATCGCTGAAGGGGCTGAAGCCGTTCACGATGCCGGTATTGATGCGATGTTAGGCATTGTCCAAGAACCGATGTCTCTTGAAAATGCCGTCACAGACGCGTCCCGGTTGATCGCCGACATAACGGAGCAAGCAGCACGATTAATCAAAATTGGTCATCGAATTTTGTTGTAGGTCTATCAATATTCGAGTTTACACCGGCAATACCGGCGTATCTTTCATGAAATCGTTCGTCTCAATTTGCCACATTTTCATATCCGCAGCGAGTGACCGAATGCGATCGGCATGTTCAGGCAGATCGGCAAAGTTTGTCGTCTCCCAAGGATCCTGCTCTAAATCGAAAAATTGGATGCAATCCGTGCCGGCACCTGTCTCTTTAGAGACATAGTAACGAATCAATTTCCAACGTCCATCCCTGATGGCGCGGTGAATGTCTCTATATGCCGCGAAGACTGTAGCGCGCACTCGTTCTACACGACCATGCATCAATGGCACTAAACTGCGCCCCTCAGTCGTATCTGGACAGGTAACATCGGTGAGATCGCAGACAGTGGGAAACACATCATACAGATAGGTTAGCGCATCAACCGTTTCTCCTTCGGGGATCCCCGGTCCAGCAAAGATGGAAGGCACGTGGATGCTATGGTTATAGAGATTCTGTTTGCCCAACAGCCCGTGTTGCCCAACAGCGAGTCCATGGTCGGCGGTGTAGATGATGATTGTGTCGTCAAGGTGTCCGGTTGCCTCTAATGTGCTTAGCACGCGTCCCATTTCGGCATCCATGTGCGTAATCATCCCGTAATAGTCGGCGATGTGTTGCTGAACGATTTCTGGCGTGCGCGGGAAGGGTGCTAACACTTCATCCCGAATGCGCATTTCACCGTTATCGAACGGATGTTCGGGAAGGAAGTTCTCAGGAACAGGAATATCCTCTGGTGAATACATCGTTGCGTATTCTCCCGGTGCTGTTCTCGGATCGTGCGGTGAAGTAAAGGAGAGGTAAAGAAAGAAAGGGTTCTCTGCATCGTAGGCTTGCAGGAATTCCACAGCGGCATCTGTGAAGAGTTCCGTAGAAAACTTTTCTCCAATGTACTTGACATCCTCCGGGTATTTTCCTGTTGGATCGAAATCGAAAACTGGCACTTTATATTGATCACTCATTCCGCCAAAGAAAATCTTTGCACCGGCATCGAAACTGTCGGTAAATGTTTGTCGGTCATTGTGCCATTTGCCACTAAAAAATGTGTCATAGCCTGCGTCTCGCATGACCTGTGGCCAAACTGCTAAATCTCGGTTAATTTGATTGCCACCACTCCGGAAAAGGTTAGCACTCGTGAGGACGGCGGCGCGGCTTGGCACACAAACGGCTCCGACAAGCGATCCCATAATGTGAGTTTGTCGGAAAGTTGTCCCGCGTGTCATGAGGGCGTCCATTGTTGGCGTTTGGACCGTTGGGTCGCCCATGCCACCGATAGCATCCCATCGATGGTCGTCCGCGATCATAAAAAGAACATTGGGTCGTGACATATTTAATTATTCCTTGCGGTTCGGTCAGGTAGGTTTCGCTTATGAAGTACCTCTCCGTAGACCCGCCTGCGTGTTTTTGCTTGGGGTCTTTGCTTGGGGTCTTTGCTTGGGCATTTCTGCGTATTTCTGCGTATTGTTGCAGGCTACAATTTTACTTTATTTTTCAAGAGGATAGAAACCCCAAAACTCTTAACCCTTAGTGAAATACACCGAAAACCACTGCGTAATGAAATGGAGCAGTGCCCAGGAGGCCATAAATTAAAAAATGAAGATTGCTAAGATTGAACAATTCTACCCACGTCGCCGGATGCGTCTCGTGAAGATTACAACGGACACCGGCATCGTCGGATGGGGAGAAACCACACTTGAAGGTAAACCCAAAAGTACGTGGGCGGCTGTCGAAGAACTCTCCGATTATTTTATCGGCAAAGACCCGCTCCGTATTGAACACCATTGGCAACACGTTTACCGCTCCGCCTTTTTCCGAGGCGGAAATATTCTCATGTCTGCCCTGTCCGGTATCGATCAGGCGTTGTGGGACATCGCCGGTAAATACCACGGCTTACCTGCCTATCAACTCTTAGGTGGTGCGGTGCGCGATCGTATCCGCGTTTATGCACACTGGGGTATCGGAAGCTTGACAGATGAAGGAAAAGCCTCCGCGAAAGAACGCCTTGAATTCTTACAGCAAAAAGGGGGCTATACAGCGTTTAAAAGTGGTCCCGGTGGTAAATGGCGTGGGCATGAACCTCCTGCAGTGATTGATGAATTTGTGGCGCGTGCCTATCTCATGCGTGAATGGGTGGGCCCCGATGTCGAACTCGCCTTCGACTTTCACGGTAAGATGACCCCCGCCCTTGCCATCGAGATTTGTCACGAACTCAAAGGGATGCGCCCCATGTTCGTCGAGGAACCCATCCCGCAAGAGAATGTTGACGCACTTAAACAGGTATCCGACCATGTGCCCTTTCCGATCGCGACCGGGGAACGCCTGCTCACCCGCTGGGGGTTCCGAGAGGTATTTGAGAAACAGGCGGTCGCTTACTTACAACCCGATACTTCACATGCTGGCGGCATCACCGAACTGAAAAAGATTGCAAACATGGCGGAGGTCTATTACATGCACATCGCGCCGCATTGTGCGATCGGACCCGTCGCTTTCTCCGCCTCCCTTCACGTTGATGCCGTTGTCCCGAACTTCCTAATTCAGGAACAGATCGACGACGGTCTGGGGGCAGGTTTATTGACTGAAGAATGGCAGGTCACAGATGGCCATATTGCGTTGCCGACACAGCCGGGGCTCGGTTTTGAGATTGATGAAAAGGAAGCGGAACGGATACTTGATACCTATCCAGAGGAGCTCGGTGGCGAATTTTATTACGACACCGATGGCAGCGTCGCGGATTGGTAGTCAGTTGTCAGTAACATCGTAGAGATACCGAGCGAAACCCAACGTTTTTCTGCCTTTAACCTGAGTTACGCGTTAAACCACAGGTTTTCGGTTGGCAACGTAAGGCGGTTCAAGCATCAACCTCTGGTCATCGTCTGACATGAGGTTGCGGAGTTCATCATCGTATCTGCCTTGTCCCCACGAGGCATGCCCGGGTGAGTACTTGAACAGAATAGAGCGTCGTTCGTGCGAAGCGGTCCACGGAAGAGTCCCGTGCGTCAACGCCTCTGTGAAGATGACAACATCCCCCGCCTTCTGATGCACAGGTGCCATACACGTCTTGTTGTCCTTCACGGGTCGGAATTGTGAGGGACACGGATAGTTGCTCTTATGGCTACCGGGGATACAACAGAAACCTCCATGTCCGGGCAGCATATCCGTTAAAGCCCATGACACAACGGTTAATCCGTTATACATCCGATCGTTTCGGAAGACGTAATACTGCGCTGGATCATAAGGGGTCCCGCCACCGTGAAGCATTCCACCCGGGTTCCCCTCTATCATCAAGATGCCGTAGACATGATCCAATCGGAATTTTGGACCCACGATCTCTGCTAAGAACGGCATAATACGCGGATGATTCAGGAGTTTGCGGAACGCGGGGTTCTCCCAGTTCAAGAATCCTCCGAACCTCTGTGAATAGACATCATCATCCACCGGATCTGGGTAATCTTGTGCATCGATAAGGGCATTGAGTTCTGCAAGCTCGTCTGTCCCTAAAACGTTTTCGATGTTCACATACCCCCAAAGGTCGAACAGATATTTATCTTCGGGTCCCATTTTTTAATTTTCCTTGCGGTTCGGTTAGATGGATTGGGGCCTTCGTATGCCTTTCCGTCAAACCAGCCCGCCCGTTGGTTGGGCTTACGCGCACTTTATAATAAATTACGTAAGCCCTATTTTCCTTATTGGTGTGCCGAGCGTGAAGTGGGTTCCAACCGTGTCACCAGGATCTGTTCTCTGTCAATCAGTTCGCCGACGCGGGCTGAGATTTCATTTAGCCATCGGTCGTCTTCATAAACCGCTGCATAAAGCTGTTCTCGCTGCGCTTCGCTCTCAAACCGCCGAATCCAGACGTAGAGATCGTCCTCTTCTTCACCGATGAAACTGCCAATCACAACCATCCCTTTAGAAATTTGGAACGGAAGGACCGTCTCTTCCATGTATTTCACCCAATTCTCGCGTTGACCGGGTTTCGTTCTATACTGTCGTAGTTCAAAAAAAGCCATGAAATCTCCTTTTTAATAGTTATCGGTTATAGCCGTAGCCTTTACCTGTAATTTCAAAGAGTGCTGCTGCCGCTTGGAAGTGAATCTCGGCATCCTGGTCTTGGAGAATCAATTCAAGCAGCGTTACTGCCTTCGAGTTCTTAGCCTCCCCGAGTGCCTTGATAGCATCAAGACGGAAGCCTCTTGTAATTTGAGCTTCATGGAGTGCGGTTAGTTTTTCCACCAACGCTGTCACCGCCGTGTCCGTCGCGATTTTACCCAATGCTCGTGATGCATCGCGTCGAATTTCGACGTGGTTTTCATCGTTGTTCATCACTTCAATAAGTGCGTCGGTTGTTGTTTCATCAGCCAACTCACCAAGTCCCTGCGTTGCTGCTCGGCGGACATCCTTTTCGGGTTCGCTTCCGCCTTTCATTATCTGCACGAGTTCCGGTATGAGTTCGCTAATTCCGGCTTGCCCGACACTCAGTGCTGTCGCTTTTCGGGTGTCCACATCCGGATCGGTCAACCGCTGTCTGAGTTGTGAAAGGTCCAAGGCGACATCCGCTGTCTTGCACCGACCGAGCGCAACCATTGCCGCATTTCTGACTTGGTGATTTTCCCACGCATCCTCAGCACGGGCTGCCATTTTCGGTGCGACAAACGCTGGTAAATCCAGTTTTTTAGCGGCGTTGACGAAGACTTCCCAACTCCAGTTCCGTTTCAGATCGTCTGCGCCGATGGCTTTCCTATTTGCGGCATCCTCAAGAGCGACGATATATTCCGCATCATCAACGAGCCGTCTCCCGACCGCTTCAGCGGCACGCGCGCCTCCAATTTCACCAAGTGCTGTTGCGGCTTTTGTCCGAGCAGACGCCTTAGCCAACGCGTCGGTACTCGCATCCAACACGACTCGCTTGTCCTCCAAAATAGCGATTAACTCCGGAACCGCTGCTTCACTTTTGAGCTGTCCCAAAGCAACAACAGCATTCTTTGATATATCTCCGATCCGGACATCCAAAGCACGCATCAGGACGGCTTCAGCTGCCATGTTCCCAATATTGCCGAGTGCCGCCACAGCAGCATCACGGACAGTATCCGGTTCTAATGGATCCTCAACGATCTCACTCAGTCGCGGAATCGCTTTAGTATCCTTGAGTTTTCCCAAGGCGACGGCGGTTTGCAATCGGACCTCGGCATTTGCGTCGGAAAGTGCCGTCAGCAGCGACGTGGACGCACGTTCATCTTTCAGCGCACCAAGCGAGACTGCGGCGGCCGCACGAATGGACTTCATCTCATCCATATTTTCGAGAATAGCGATCAACGGTTCGACGACGCGGCGTTCTTTGAACCCACCGAGCGACTCTGCGGCGCGTCTACGGACGACATAACTCGGGTGTTTCAGTTCTTCGACCATGGCATCAACGCCAACTTTTTTCGCAGACGCTCCGATCACATGAACGAGTTTCCATCGGACCCACTCATCATCTGCAGATTTCAGAGCATCGAGTGCGAATTCAGCTGTTGGAATGTTGTTATCTTTGACCAATGCGCCAATGACTTCGTCCTGAACAGATTGCACTTCGTATCCATCATCAAAACTTCCCAAGCCCTTTTTGACGACATCAACAAGCCCTTTATCCCCGGCTTGAATCTCTCGGAGTGCCTTTGCGGCTTCAAAACGCGTGGTTTCATATTTATCGTTTTTCAGGGCATCTACGAGCGGATCAACAACCTTCAGTCCTTTTATTTTCCCGAGTGCGATCGCTGCTTCCTGTCGGACAGCCCCCTGTTTATCCTTTTTCAACGCAGTAACCAGCGGTGGGATAGCATCATCCCCTTTAACTTCACCGAGTGCCCACGCTGCGCTTTGTCGGACGGTTGCGCGTCCATCGTCCCGAAGTGCGTTTGCCAGAGGTTCTACGACAGTGTCCCCCTTGATGATACCGAGTGCTCGAGCGACCTCACTTCGCACAAGACTTGGAATCGGTTTAAGTTCACCCCATGTCCGATAGTTTGCGCGTGGATAGTCAGGCGTCCATTGAATCTGGAAGGTGTCAACTTGTGTTCGGAGTGTATCCAGCGTTTTGTATTCCCGTTTCATGTGCCGTTGAAAATCTGAAATTTCGTCAAATTGTGTGGAAAGCACCCAAAGTAACACAGGAATCGTTTCAGGGGCTTGAATTCGGCTCAACACCTTGACAGCATTCGCACGTAAGACTGGACTGGTCTCGTCACTGAACATCAGAAGTAGCATCGGCTGCGTTGCTTCTTGAGGCTTGAGCCGCCAGAGTGCCGTAAGCGCGGCAATGCGTAAGGTCTCACGCATATTTTTTTCCATCGCTATGAGAATCAATTTTTGAACGGTATCCTCTGTGGATACATCAATTTTTCCGAGTGCCTCCGCCGCATTTGTCGCAGTAGTATCGTCATAGGAGAGTGCGTTCGTAAGAGCGACGACTACCCTATTATTCTCACCACGTGCCCGCATATTACCAAGCCCGACCGCTGCGAATGCCTTTACCTCTTTGTATGGATCGCTGTCCAATGCTTCAACGAGCGGAACAATTGCGCGCCGGTCTCCGATTTGTCCGAGCGCATCCGCGACCTGCACTCGGATTTCGTCTGTGCCGTTTTTGAGTGCATCGATCATCGGTAGCACGGCAACGCCGCGCATTTCGACGAGTGCCGCCAACGCTTCATCTTGCAAATCCTCGTTTTCTAATTCGTCTATGAGCGGCTTTACGCCATCCCCCATCTTGAGCAACCCGAGTGCTTGGATCGCGGCTGATAAGGTTCCGATCCTATATTTTTTCATCCATAAACTATCAATATAAGCACTCGCGATGTACCGATACTCCGTGGCAAAGCCGAGGTCTTCATCGGGAATAAGGTTTCGGGCACCAGTGTCTAACACCTCAAGGAGCGGTGCCACGGCGGGTTCCCCGATACGATTCAGCGCGTCTATGGCGGTATCTTTGACGTAACTGTTCGGATCTGCGAGAAGTCGGACGAGATCAGGCACAGCCGTTTCTGTTTGGAGGTTCCCGAGGAGTTTCGCAGCGTGCATTCGGACCTGCGCACTGTTGTGTCTGAGGGCGAGTTGAAGTCCCGGCACAATGGCTGCGTAAGGGTTGGGTGCCCCAACCTCTACGACACCGATGGATTGTTCAAAGGCGACGATTGCTCTGTAGGCGACTTCAGGGTCATTTTTCGTTTCGGCAAGGGCTCCTTCAAAAATTGGGATGAGTTCAGGATTCCGCATCGCTCCAAGATAACGGACAGCCTCCTTTTGTATGGCTGTATCTTTATGATGCATCGCCTGCTGCAAGCGTTCAACAACCGCTTCTCCGTTTCCGAGCTTTGTCATGAGTTCTGAGACCGCTGCGAGCGCGTTCGGTTGATAGCATTTTTCTGCGGCTAAAAGCGCTATAACGACAGCCGCATCCGAATGCGATACGAGTTCAGAGAGCAATTCCGGACGTTTTCCGACTGCTTCAACAAGCGATACAGCGAAGAGCCCAGAGATGGCGTTCTGCGAACGGACAAGTCTCTCTTGTCGATCAAGGTCGTCAGAATCCGGATCTTCCATCAACGAGGTAGCGAGGATGTCTGCCGCAAGCGTTTCAAGATAAGCGTTCGATTGCGCAATCGCTTGGTGCCACCCTTCCGTCTCAGTGCGCGTGCGGTTTTGCAGGAAAGCCTTGAGATGTCGCGCCTCCTGATTTGCAGCATCTGTCTTCTGGACCGCGGCTTGTGCAGCAGCATAATCTCCGCGAACGATAGCGGCTCGCGCTTCAATAATGTCCCTGTTCTCTCTCTCACCACACCCTATCACGAGGGCAGTAGCTACGATGAGCGAGAGATGGATACAAATCTTCAATATGTTACATAAGAGGTGTTGCTTCATTTTTTAATTTTTCCTTAAAGTCAAAATTCCCAAACCCAGTAAAACTAATCGGAAACCCGCTCGTAATGAAATTAGGTTCTCCTTAAATGGCATAATTTGTCCCCCATACGCTATTCGCTATGGGGACCCCTGCATTTACATTTGGAGAGCGGCCCAGGAGTAATAAATTAAATTCCAGCGATCACGAGTTTTGTCAGGTCTGCAACAGCGTAGATATTCCGTCCGATTCGGTTCAATAACGCCAATCTGTTCGCGCGCAGCGATGGTTCCTCCGCCATAACCAACACATCATCAAAGAATGTATCTATCGCGGGTTGTAAAGCAGCGAGTTGCGTCAGTAGCTTCGCGTAGTCGTATTCCCGAATGCTTTGCTGGAAACCGAGTTCCGCTTCGGTAATACAGGCATACAACTGCTTCTCAGCATCGTCGTGTAGGAGCGCAGCGTCTACGGTTTCTGGCGCGTCCGGCGGTAAAATTCTCAATACTCGATTGAGTGCATTATACACTTCCTCAAAATTTGGTGTCAAGCGAAATTCGGCAAGTGCCCTGGCGCGTTCGAGAATATCAATGATGTCAACGGTCCCAATCGCCAAGACAGCATCGGCGAGATCTGGCGCATATTGATGCGTCTCCAGCAAAATAACGCGTAGGCGTTCTTTAATGAAGTGAAGAACACTCGTTCGTGTATCTTCGGCTAATTCGACGGTATACAGGGAGATCGCTTTTTCAACAACAGCATCTAAAGAGATCTGTAGTTTCCGGTCTCGGAGGATTCGGATTGTGCCGAGGGCATGTCGTCTTAAGGAGTACGGGTCTTGTGAACCCGTGGGGCGTTCGTCTATACCGAAGTATCCGACAATCGTGTCGAGCTTATCGGCGATTGCGACGAGCGCGCCGACTTCGGTTTCAGGGAGCGGCGTATCAGCACCGAGCGGTTGGTAATGCTCAGCAATAGCCGTCGTAACAGGTTCCGCTTCTCCACCGTTTTCTGCGTAATATCTCCCCGTAATTCCCTGCAATGATGGGAATTCGATCACCATTTGCGTCGTTAAATCCGCTTTACAGAGCCACGCTGCGCGTTCTGCATGACCGACGGTTGTTTCCGAGACTTGCAATTCTGCCCCGATGAACTGAACTAACGCTTTAAGCCGATCGGCTTTATCCAAGAGTGAACCGAGCTTGGCGTGGAAGACAACCGCGTCTAAACGTTCAACCTTATCGGCGAGACTGGTTTTCTGGTCTTCGTTGTAGAAGAACTCTGCATCGTTGAGTCTGGCGTGGAGGACGCGCTCATTCCCGTGCCGAACCCCGTCAATATTCCCGTCCGTCCCGTTGGAAATCGTGACGAATTTCGCGGCGAGGACAGATTCACTTCGCCACATCGGAAAATAGCGTTGATGGGTCTTCATTGCGGTAATCAACACCTCAGACGGTATTTCCAAATGCGACTCACTAAAATTGCCCACGATCGGTTGTGGGTTCTCTACAAGATAGTTCACTGTATCCAGCAATTCTTCATCCAATTTTGGAAGGCATCCCTCAACCTCAAAAACGTCTCTGACCTGTTTCTCGATTGTGTCCCTGCGCTCTTTTGGACAGACGATGACATCAACAGCACGCAGTTTTTCAACATACGTGTCTAAGTCAGCAGAAGTTAAAGTTATCGGTTCAGGATGTAAGGAGCGGTGCCCGTAGGTTAACCGTCCTGCGTGTGCGGCACCGTAGGGGCAGTCTATAACTGCATCACCGAGCAACGCTACGAGCCATCGGATCGGACGCGCAAAGCGAGCGAATGCACGCGGTTCTTCTGAGTCGGTCTCCCAACGCATGGTTTTCGGAAAACGGAGGGCTTCGATCCATTCCGTCAACAGCGTTTTCAAGATGTCTCGTGTTGGGCCACCCGTTTCGAGTTTGGAGGCAGCGACATATTCACCGCGTTCCGTTTCAACAATACGGAGTGCTGTCAAGTCAACGCCTTGTGTTTTTGCGAAACCGATTGCGGCTTTTGTCGGTTCGCCGTTTTCATCGTAGGCGATACGTTTCGGGGGTCCCACGACCTCTGTCTCTTGGCTCTCCTGCAGCGTTTTTACGTCCTTGATACTGAGCGTGATACGACGCGGGGTGCCGAGTGTTTGAACTTCGCCAAATGGGATCCTGTGGTTTGTGAGGGATGCAGTCGCGATCTCGCGTAGTTGTTCAAGGACAGGTGGGACATAACTCGCAGGTATCTCTTCCGTGCCGATTTCAAAGAGGAGGTCAGCGGTCTCCTGTTCCTTGTCAGATTCAGGGTCCTTTCCCAGTAATGGGTGGGAACCCTGGTTAGAAACCGCACCTACCGCAGTGGGGGGTGTCTCTATGTTAAAACGTCCCATGAGGGGGTGTTCCATCTCTTCACGCTGTTTGACATACGCGCGTGCGATCCGCTGTGCAAGCCGTCGAACACGTTCAATGTAACTCACCCGCTCCGTGACGCTGATGACCCCACGTGCATCCAACATGTTGAAGGTATGTGAACATTTCAAGACGTGATCGGTTGCAGGTAGCACTAACCCCGCATCTAAACACGCGTAGGTTTCCTTCTCATACGTGCTAAACAACTCAAAAAGCATGTCTACATCCGCACGCTCAAAGTTGTAAGTCGAGTATTCCACCTCACTCTGCCGGTGGACATCACCGTAATTGACGTGTTCGTTCCAGCGGATGTCAAAAAAGTCATCGACATCCTGTAAGTAGAGAGCGATGCGCTCAAGTCCGTAAGTAATCTCAGCACATATCGGATCGAGATCAATGCTACCCATCTGTTGGAAGTAGGTAAATTGTGTGACTTCCGCGCCGTTCCACCAGACCTCCCAGCCGAGCCCAGAGGCACCGAGTGTCGGTGATTCCCAGTCGTCTTCTACAAATCGGATGTCGTTCTTGCGGGATGAAATGCCGAGACTATAAAGGCTCTCAAGGTAGAGGGGAAGCACATTCTCAGGTGCTGGTTTGAGTATCACCTGATACTGATAATATGCCCCGACACGGAAAGGGTTTTCGGCATATCTGCCATCGGTTGGACGGCGCACAGGCTCCACATACGCCACTCGCCACGGTTCTGGACCGAGGCATCGCAAAAATGTTGCGGGGTTAAATGTGCCTGCACCGACTTCTATATCGCACGGTTGCTGGATGATGCACCCGTGGTCTGCCCAAAATTTCTCTAACGCTAAAATTATTTCTTGAAGAGTCATACCTGTTTTTTCTTTCCACACTCCGTTTGGATTAGTTATTCAAACATTCAGTATATCATAATAGACATTTTTAATTCAACGCAGTAGGGACCAATCGGGTTCGTCCTCTGGGTCGCCGAGAGGACCGTGAGCGTTGCGAACGATGCGACGCTGTGCATCATACCAATCCGTATAACGCGTCGCGGGTTGGAGTTCGTCGTTCCGAGCATCCATCAGGTTTGTGAGGGTGTTCTCCATTTCGTCTGCTAACGATTCTGCTTCGGGTGCGTCAATCAGATTGTTCATCTGTAGCGGATCCGCCTCCACGTCATACAGCATCCGTTTACCATCGAACCAACGGGCGTAACTATGCGTTTTAGTACGGACACCACGCCACTCGTTACCGTCAATTAGGTAATCGTAGGTCGATCCGAAGTTCATCGTCAAGACGGCATCCTGTTCAAAAGCATCGGCATTACCGCGCCAAGACGCTGATAGATCGTAGCCTTCGACGGTTCGGGGGGGTTGAATGCCACATAAACCACAAAGCGATGGGAATAGGTCTACGGGGGAGGTGAGTGTATCACAGGTGCGATGCCCCTCGAAAACGCCGGGCAGCCGCATAATCAGTGGCACTTTGATGGATTCTTCGTAAGGCTCCCGCTTCGCCCAGAAATTGATGCCTTGTCCGCCGCCTTGTGTGCCGTGGTCAGAACCGAAGACGAGTAGTGTGTTCTCGACACGTCCCGTTCTCTCGAGATACGCCATTAGTTCACCGAGCATATCGTCCACTGTTAACGTCATGGCGAGATAGTGCCGATAAATTTCTAAGGATTGTTCTTTGACCGAATCTGGAACATTGTCCGGTAGTTGGAGTTCGGTGGGTAGCCGGTCATAGTATTCTGGTGGTGCGAATTCGTAAGGTGTGGAGTGTGCCTGATGTGGGGAGATAAACAGACAGAACGGGGTATCGTCATCCACGTCATCCATGAACTGGAAAGCGTATCGGTTCAGGGCATCGGTTTCGTAGCCTTCCCATTTTTCGTTCCGCCAATCGTCAAGGTTCACTGTCCCGTTGAAATAGTCGGTGTGAAAATTATAGCCGCGCCAGTGTTGGAATCCGAGACGGTCACGCCCTTCAGGGACATAGTCGCGTCCCCCGATCTCTGGGAATGAACCGGTGTGGAGATGCCATTTTCCGACCCACGCTGTCCGGTAACCGTTTCTGCTGAAAACGTCTCCGAGTCCGATTTCATCGTGCCGGGTTCTGACAAAATTAATGAGATGACCGGTTGTCTGTGGGTGCCGTCCAGTGAGCATCATGGAACGGTAGGGGGTGCAGACAGGCGCAGTAGCGATTGCGTTCGAAAAAACGGTGCCTTCCTGTGCAAGTCGATCAATGTGTGGTGTCTCGATCTGCGTATCGCCATATACCGGCAATGAGCACGCGCGAATCTGATCTGCGAGAAGATAGACAATATTCGGTGTGTTTGTCATATTTGGTATCCTTAAAATTGGAGCCCCACACTCACTCGGTGTACCTGTTGTAAACGTCCGAAATCAGCATAAGCATAATCGAGAGAAAGCATCCGTCTACCAAGGTTCAGATGGATACCCAAACCGAGTGTAAGCCCCTCTTCATCGTCGGCGCGGTCTTCACCCAACCGGAACTTGTAACCGCCACGAATTGCCGCCATTTTTCTGTACCAGTACTCCATACCGATGTTCAATCGCTCGCTGTTGTCGTTGGGATGGTTGGCATCGAGTGCGAGGGTGAGAAGATTGCTACCGGCATCAATAATATCGTAGGCAAGTCCGAGCCGGAAATTGGAGGGCAGCGGGAATTCAATCGTCTCTAATTCCGCTTTCCGTTCCGGATTCGTTGTGTCTGGAAATGGACGGTAGCTTGCTATCCGTGGGTCCCCTGCGACTTCTGCCCCGCTTGTCAAATCGGGACCGCCGAAGCGCATCTCCGGTCCAAAGTTCGAGAAACACATCCCGATCCGTAAACTTCGCCAACCGGTATGATACAAGGTCCCGACATCAATAGCGACCCCTTTGGCACTTTCGCGATGGATCTGCTGATGGATGTATTTGGCGTTAATACCGACAGACAACTTAACCCCGGATTCCTGCTCATAAAGTTGTCGAGCATACGCCAACGAAACAGCAGTATCATAAGCAGAATACCAGAGTCCCGTCCCATCGGGCTTTGCGAGCGTAGTAATCTCGGTATCAGGAACGTTGAGAAATGTGACGCTCGCGCCTAAAGTGCCGATATTTTTTATCGGCGTTGCGAACGCCAGATAGTTATACCGGACATCGGCAAGCCAGACGGTATGCGTGTCTGAAAAACTGGTTTTTTCGAGTTGGCTTATTCCTGCGGGGTTCCAGTAGATGCTGGTTACGTCGTTGGCGAGCGCGCCAAACGCCCCTCCAAGACTGTCTACCCGCGCACCGGGACCGATTTTCAGAAACTGGGCACCCGCCGTGCCGACATTGGTTGTGGCGTGCGCGGGAAGCCCCCAGAGTAAAAGAAGTATGAACAATAACTTGTAAATCACATGTCGCATTTTTTTAATTTTCCTTGCGGTTCGGTCAAGTGAGTTATAGTTTTCACGTTCTCCGCCGTACATCTGAAGAAATACCCAAGCAAAAACCCCTCCATTTCATTACGGGCTGCGCGTTCTGTAGAACCAAAATCCTCAGCTGATTATTAAAAAGGAACGAGCTATCGAATGATCGCAAATCTGCCGATCTTGTTCCCGACGACTTCACCACTTTCGTCTCTGGCTTCAACATGATAGATATAAACACCGCTTGCGAGTGCCTGATTGTAGCGATTGAGGAGTTCAAATGACGCTGTCCCGCCCTTGTCACCCTGTGTCCGTTCACCCGGGTTATAAAGGGCAGTGCTCTCGTGTTCAAGGGTTCGGACTAATTCACCCGCTAATGTGTAAATCCGTATCGTACACTGCGGTGGAAGGTGCGTGAAGAAAATCTTGTCTGTTCCTTCGGACAGGACCGCTCTGTTTGTAACGAAATAGGGGTTTGGAACGACCCGAACTTTCCCGAGATCGGCTGCAATGTCTTCAGGAGAGAGGGTCTCCCCTTTTGTATTGAGCAGGAACTGATCCGCATCCTGTGGTGCGCTAATACCTCCCATTTCAACGGTAAAAACATCGCCAGCGGAGATTTCAGCGTTCGGATCTTTTATAAAGACATATCCGCCGCGAATGTAGATTCGGAAGAAACCGGGTGTTTCCGCTGGATTATATGTATCCCGCCAGCCCGTACCTGTGAGAATAGCGTATCCAGCGGCGCGCTGGTCGTTGAATTGAATTTCTTCACCCGTATTTTCATCCACCACCTTGACGTGGGTATCATCAACAAACGTAATTGTATACGTGTGTGGACGGTAATAGGTTGCCCAGAAAATATTCGGCCAGGTATTCTCACCGAAACCCGGGGATTGGATGTTCACCTCCCACCCTGTCACTGTGCCCGCTGTCAGTTTAACGTCGTTAATCGGATTTTCCATTGGAGTTCCGTAGGATACGTTCGCCCCAGTTATCTTCAAAACGATGCCATCGAACATCGGTGAAAGGACTTCAACAGCCTCTTGATGGAGCGGATCGAACCAGTCAAAGGATTGTAGCTCAACAACAGTTTCGTCGGTCGTCATATTGACGATCTCGTAGGCGGGGGGTTGGTATCCGGGACCGGTGATATATGCCGCGGGCCCCGTTTGCTTGGCACCGTACCAGACTATCTTGTATTGATGCCCTGTTACCTTGTTAGGTGCAAGCACCATCGGTTCAACAGTAACGGTTCCCTGTCCGTGCTGTTCTATATCAGCCGTAGGTTCTCGATATCCGGAGGGTTGGGCGCGCGGAACAACGTGAACCATCGTCTCAATCTGGCTACTCTCCATCGCGATTAACCCCGTTTTTGGGTTGCCTGTATCATAGGAGGTCACGGCATACGTGTATTCAAGTCCGTTGGTTAAACTTTCATCGGTGTAAAAATTCTTGATGCCTGCGTCCTCACCGAGCGCTTGTGAAGGGGTCGAGACGATTTGGAAAACGTCGCCAGCGACGGGGGGTCCTGAGGGACCGTCGCTAATCTGCACGTAGAGTCCACCAAAATAGATTCGAGCCCCGGAACGATACGTCCCGTCGGGATGCGGTTCACCTGTATTTGGGTCTTTGATGACGACATATCCGCCGCCGTTCCCCGGGAAGGCCGGGTTATACGCCATAACCTCCCACAGCGTTGTATTGATCACTTCAAAATCTGTGCTGGAGTTGAATTTGATGACGTAGACGGCGTTTTTGAAGAAATCCGCGAAGAAAGGCTCATCGCCCATGCCCTCAATGATTGCATCTGACTGCTTACCCACATGCGACACGGTAAAGAAATTGCCGGTAGCACTCGGTTTGTCGAACTCCATGAGCATCGTCCAATCTTCAACGGGGTTACCAGTGGATTCATCATAAGAAACACCACGCCTATAAACCCGATACCCCTCAAAAATTTTCTCCGGATCGGTCACATCAACATATTCTTCGATGCGCTTGTTGACACCAGCATCGACCCAACGTCCCTCGCTTTCCCAGACGAGCGTCACCTGTTTATCGGCGGGATACGCGGTTACCAACGGGGACGGTGGCGGTGCGGGTGCGACGTAGCCATCGTCATATAACTTCTGTGCCCAGTCGGAAGACGCTTGCAAACCCGAAAGTCCCTCACCGATTGCCACAGCGATAATGACGTTGAAGGAATCCCCAGGGGCAAAAGATGCGACGGGTCCATAGGATTGGATAAACCGTTGATCGTCGTAGTTTGCGGGAAGCGGTTCAACACCGGGCGTGCTGATAAGCGCGTACATCTCTGCATCCGTCGTTGGGTCGGTGGAGATCGTAATCCGTTTGTGTGCCGTGAAAGGGATTTTTGCCGCCGGATCCTCAGCATTCTCCCCGATATACGCATCCAATACCCGTAAGCCGATATACCCAGGTGCAGAGGCGTTGGAGAACCCGTAAGAGAGGTAACGATTGGGATGGTCCACAGGATTGAGGGCATCTGGTGTCTGGTCAAGGGCGACGAAGTCGTCAGCGGAGTAACTCGCCGTGCCTGTCTCGTTACTGGAGATGTCTACGTCGTATCGGAACGCCATAAATACGTCTTCGAGCGTGTCGCTCCCAACATTTTTGACATTATACTCCAGAATAAAGAAATCGTAGAGCGGTGCGTAACTCCATTGAAACCCGTTGACCACGAGTTCTAAACCCAAAATCAAATCCTTATTTGCCTCAGGGTTTGTGTCAGAGCATTTGAACATGATGGATTGGTTCGTTGGCGTTCCTTTTGTGGTCACGCCGGGTTTGTTTGAGATAACCTCTGGCACATCGTCAGTGGGCCAAATTTCGCTGTGCCTGCCATCCGACTCAGCAACGCCGACCTCACCGTTTTTCTTGGCACCGATCCAGATGTCTCCTTCATAGATATAGGAATCGTTTGTGCCTGCGGGCCACCAGCCTGAAGGGTTCGCTGTCGGGTTACTCGGAAACCCAACAACTGCGGTGTTATAGATAGCCGACGATAGGTTGCCGACATCGAGCGCTTTCCAATCTACGTCTGCTCGCGCTGAGAAAGCGACGAGTGAAAAAATTGTAGATATACATATAAATCGTAATAATTTCATTTTTTTAATTTTCCTTGCGGATAAGTAATAGTTTCTGGTCCCTGAAGGTTTTCGTTTCGGTCTTAATTGGTTTAATTTCCATTGTTAGTCGGTCTCCGTAATTTCAAAAACCTGATACTGTTGCATTTTTCCGTTCCCGATGTCCACTTTGCCTTCGATGAACAACGGATAATTGTAAACCGTTTCTTTGACAGAGAAAAGATACGGGATCGCACCCGCTTCACGTGCTATCTCAGCTTGGCTCTTGAAATCGCGAGGACCTTCTTTTCTATGCTTATTGTAAATCTGATACGTTGACCTATCAGCGTAATACATCAGATCGAAATGCGCGCCGACGCGTTCATCGTCAAGAAAGAAGCAAGCGTTCTCTGGCATTTCACGTTGGAGACGTTGCCCGCTCACTTCGTATAGAGGAACCTGACTGTTCCGCTCCGTAACCCTGTAAGCGGCATGCACATACCGTCCTGCATAGAACAACGCGATTATCAGTGCTGTTGTCCGGAGCCCCAGCCACATCCATCGCTGCAGGTTGCGGTGACGAACCACCATATACACACCCGCGAAAATTGCGAGCAATACTCCGAACCCGATCAGTTGCTCAACAATCCAGAAATTCGTCTGGATAAAAGGCGCGAATTGCTTGAGTCCATCGAACTGATCTCTGCTTTTGACGAGAGTCCGCCCACCAGAGATGATAGTAATCACAAGCATCCCCGCCATCCAAATAGCGGTGTAAATCCAATCCCGTCGTTGCCATGCCCGACTGATCACTGCTGCAAGACACATCAGCAGCGGTGGTACAGCAATCATCGTCGCCGATGGCGTTTTCGTCTCCGCAAGCGTGTGCGGAACAATCACACCGATACCCCAGGCTAACACAAAAAGTTCTGCCAAATCCCAACGTTTGAACAGGACCACAATTAGACATAACACCGCCGCAACAAGAGCAGCATAGAATACCGGATAAAAGAGCGGCATGTAATCAAACAGCGGTCGATCCCAACTTGCCCCCCAGCTTTCGACATCGGTGTTGAGATGATCCAATACGCGTTTATGTTCCCAAAGGAATTCCTTGCGATAGTAAATGAGGCAATAGATGACCCACGGTGCGACTGTTGCAATTGCCGCTAAAAGTTGTAACCCAACATCCCTTATCTTAATTTTCCTTGCAGTACTGCCCCGTCCAGTATACCAACTGACCGCCCAAACGACCAACGCAACGCCAAAGGTGATAAGTGCGAGGTAACTTTTCGACAGATACGCGACACCCATCGCAACGCCGGATAAGATGTAATTCCGCCGTTTTCCTGTCCGAATGGCGCGGAGCAAGAACCAACACGAGACTTGGACCCAGAGTAACAAAGCGATGTCAATGTGATCCGAATAACGATAGCCGTGAACCGACTCAAAGAGAAACGGGTTAAACGCTTGAAGAAACGCCGCTATGAGTCCTGCCCGTTTGTCAAAGAGATCCGAAGCGATTCGGAACGTCAACCACGTCGTTACAACTAAACTGATTGCCGATGGCAATCGGAGTGCGAACGTATTGATACCGAAAATCAGGTGCGAGAGCCAGATCGTCCACATCGCTACCGGTGGTTTGTGTAGCCAGATATGGTTTTCACCCCACCCTTTGTAGTTGTAAGGGAGCCACGGTTGATCGTAGAGCGTGAATTTGAGCGGATGTTTCGTCAAATTCCGTGCCACAACGGCGTGAAACCCTTCGTCCCAATACGTAATGCCACTGTGCCCGAGGTTTCGCAGCACCAAAACCGCTGAGGCAACCAGAATGCAGATTAGGACGATTTTTACGAGTGTAAATTCGCTTTTGAAGCGGACTCCCCCAAAATTCATCTGCTACGTTTTGAATCTCTCTGAAACGCTCCTATTCTTTCTACGGATTGAGATCGCACACGTGCAGTGTTCGACACCCCGTAGTGGATATCTCCACCAATCCAATTCCTGTGACTTCCGTGGAAACCGGTAAATCAATTTGTCGACAAACGTTTACTGCCTTAATAATCTTGTCCTCTGGCAAACCGAAAGCAAGTGTGCAGTGTGGCACCCATTGTCCAACAGTATAATATTCCCGTTGTTCCTTTGCGTATCTTTTGAAGATTTCATGAAATGCTGTGTGGACCTTCAGCAATTGCGCGCTGACCGTTGCCCCTAAGTAGACAACCCCTTCCGATGTAGAAAAGATACCTATGTTTGGGAACGACAGTCGAAACGGCGTAATACCCACGGCAAATGTCGTAAGTTCCTGGGCAAGTGAATTTGTTTCAAGATGGTTGCAAACTCCAAGCGATACATGCGGACGATAACCACCTTTGGGCATAGAATCACTAATCCCTGCTTCATCAAGGGTTTTCCATGCGCCGCGAATGCGTTCTTCGGTTGGTGGATCAAAATACAGCTCAGCAACAAACGGCATATATCATCCTTTTTTTACACATCGCGCCCTGCTGGCATGAGAGCGTTTGTCCGGCGCAAACTAACAGTTTACGCTACAAAGATGTTTTATCCAAGTCATACTACAAATCAGATTCGCTAATTTTGTTGTAGATGTCAGTGCCAAGGCTAACGAACTTCTCACGAATTTCATCCCAATCGTCTCTATCCCTTTTGCCTTTGTTAAGGACGGGGAATTTAACTTTTGTTTCCGCGGATGTGTCTGTATTTTTGCAACCGTAATCTGATGTTGGAAATAACGCCATTACCTCGTTTCTACTTTCAGAAGGATTTGTTCCATAGAAGTACAACCCAATATAGCAATCTCTGCTATTAAGCTTGAACCACAAGCGTATATCATCGCGGATAGACTTTCCCATCCAACCCGCGTTCATCCAACTCTTATTATTGATAGATTCAGGTTTTCCGGCAAAAAGTTCGCCAAGTTCACCGTTGCGGATGGGTGCCCAGAATTCATCATATTCAGTGTCCAATTGTCTCTCGGTTTGAATATCTATTGCGGGTCGAGCAACCTGATGAAAGGATAATTCCTTGTGAGTATTTGCTTGTACCTGAATTAGATACCAGCCAATTTCGCTATCTTCATTGCGTAGATTACACGTGACGATCATGAGTTCTTCAAAGTTTTCGGCCACTAATACAGCGACATCAGCATTTTTCAGTCGGGCATAAGCCTCAAGTCTACCCCAATGATCCCAATCCGCCCCTCCAAATTGGTTTTCTACAACGAGGATCCCATCTTCCCCAGACGCGACAATGTCCGCCCGGCGTGTACCAACATTGGATTCCGTCTCTGCATCTTCAAACTCGCCAACTTTGAGTGCTTTGAGTGTACCAGCAAGATCAGCTGAGAATTTTTCTTCCCGGTTGTAGATAGATGAAAGTGGTATCGTTTTTTGAAGGTTCATTGCTAAGCCTTTTTCCTTTTTATCAATCAGAACCTAAATTCCCTGGAAAAGGGTTGACCCGCCCAATCGGTTATTACTCTGCATGGCGGGTTAGATGTTTCGCGTCATCCATCACTTTCAATACGAATCGTAAAGCTTCATTAACAGCTTCCTCGTTGGGAAAAGCAGCGGCAACATCTGGATCAAGCCGGACAATGTTCGTCCCAGCAGCATATTGTTTCGCATATTTCCCACGAATACCATCTTTTAGCAGCGTTTCGTCGTATTCGGGACGCAATTCGTCGTTAAGTCCATTTTTGTCAGTCACTTTCGTATATCCTCCTTTCTCGACGGGTAACCTTACGAGCACTAATAATTCGGATCCGTTGCTCGCGATCCGTATGAGAAATAATAAGTAATTGTCCTTGAACTGATTCACCAATCGTGATATATCTGGCTTCATCACGCAGGCGATCTGGATCGGGAAATGTAAGGGACAATGGGTCGCTAAACACAGTTGATGCTTCGTAAAAAGATATATTATGTTTAGCAAAATTGCTTGTTGCTTTATTAGGGTCCCATTCAAATTCCATCGTGTCAACTTAACTATTATCTATTGTTCCATATTAGGATTGGCTCGCAAAACCCTCATAGCGAGGCTGCAAACGACACTGAACAAACGCCTCTAACAAGTTGAGAACCCACTTGCCCATATCAGCATCAAGTAGGAAATTCACCCGGTCTGTGCTTTCCTTGATCCAGTTAGATATATTTTCCTCATTCAAACCGTATCTTTGAACAGAGTTTTCATCTTTCAGAATTGATGCAGCTAAAGTACTTGGTGCTGAACCTGGATTGTAATGTTGACTCGTATATCGGGCCTGAGACCGAGAACCGGCTTTGCCAACTTTCAAAACATATTCTTTATTAAAGAATACATATACCGCCATTTTCCCTTTCGGTAGATTACTCGGCGGTTTATGTGGCATCGTCAAGGTTTCAATACCGATATCACTCGGTTGTATTCCAATTCCACCCAGTTTGGCCACAATTAAGAAATCGTCTCGGAGTTTTTCAGGATCCCAATTCATCATTTTTCTCTCCTAAAAATCCAAACTCATGCCCATTATAATCAGACATGATGAACTCCATGACAACGGATGCGAACGCTCCTGGTTGTCGAGCGGAATGCCATAAATGCTTAACAAGACAACTACTATCCATATAGTAGATCACTGCCTACTTCCGCTCCTCAATAATTGTTTGTGAGACAGGTTTCCCTTTGACCTCAATGAGCTGCCGTTCAATCGTGTGCATGACAGGAGGGTTCTTCATCTCCTTAACCAAGCCTTTCGACAGCAAGACTTGATGAAATACTTCCAGTTTATCGGCTTCGTCCTGCTCTTTCAATAGTTCTCGTAAGTGATACCGATCAGCGGAACTTAATGTTTTTATGGCTTCTGCGATTTATTGCATTCGCATTGTTTACCTCCGTATTATCTTACTCTCCTAAAAATCCAAACTCACACCCATCATAATCAAACGTGGTGAACTCCATGACAGGGGATGCGAATGCTTCTGGCTGTCAAGCGGGATACCGTATCGGTCGTATGTTACTGCGTCTAAGAGATCGTCCAGATTCTTTGTGTTGAAGATGTTCCGGATGTCCGCGAAGAAGGTGTAGGTCAACCCGCCAATCCGACTCCGTTTGCTAATCAGCGCGTCAACATTATAGGTCGGCGGGTAACGCTTCGAGTTGATGTCGGGCTTGACAGGGGCTCTCGGATTCGGTGTGTAGGGCAAACCGCTCCCGTATCTGCCAACGAAATTGACGGCAGCATCAAAAGGCAATTCAATGTTCAACAGTCCAGACAAGATATGACGTTGATCCCATGCCAACGGATGGCTTTCCGTTACGTCAGGCTGTTGTCGGTAGTAGGTGAGGTAACCCAAGTTTCGGCTGGAGCCTTTCCCCTTCGCGACGGAATAGGTATAACTGAGCATGCCAGAGACCCGACCGCCGCCTGCGCGCCACTTGCGAATCGTGAGTTCAAACCCTTGAACCCGTCCATAGATGCCGTGGAGCATACCGTCAAATTCACCGTTGAGGAAGTAACTGTAATCGTTGGTAATGTCAACGTGTACACTATTGACGAGTTTGTCAATATCCTTGGTGAACCCCGTGATGTCAATCGTTAAGTCATCGGTGAATTGCCGTATGATACCGACTTCATAGGCGATCGTTCGCTCTGGATTCAAGTCAGGATTCCCTCTTCTTCGGATTGCACCCCGCATATCAAAATTGAGATTTTCGTAGAGATCATCACCTCGTGGAATCTGATAGTAATGCCCGTAGGTAAAGTGCAACTTCGATCGGTCGGTAACTGGGAAGGAGATGCCGAGGCGTGGGGCGATCATGTGTTTGGTGGAAGCCTCAACAGGATCTTTGATGATCGGGAGTCCAACTTTATAGGTGCTTTTATCGAGTTTGATGGTGCCATCGTCGTTCAGTTCGAGTGGATCAAACGGATCTGCGGGTGAAACACCCGATGGAGCATACAGGTCATATCGTAAACCGGCGTTGACGATCATGCCTTCATATTCCATCTTGTCTTGGAGATACATACTCAAGGATTGAGGCTGGACATCATAATACTCCATATAGAGGTTGGAGCTTCCGTAATTTGTTGTGCTGAGATTATAGAGATCGTATCCCAAGAACTCAACGCCTGTCTGGATTTGATGGTTCGCCGTGACTTGGCTGGCAAAATCCGCTCTTAGGATTGAGGTTGTTGCCCTGCTGGAACCCCAAGAATTGCTGTCCCCTGCCACGAAATAGGTTGTATCGTTATATGCCTGTTGAGGCGGGTTTCTGATCCTACCTTCTTCCTGATTCTGCTCAAAGGATTTATCGGGATCCCAAGCGTTTTCATTGAACGTCTTTTCCAACGGATCCCACACCTTTCCGGGTTGATGCGCCTCACCCGTTCGATGAAATTGCCCAACCGTCAGCGTATAAAAAGTCCCAGAGTTGATATTATGTGAGAGCCGCACAGACGTATTCCGCGCGCTTGAATTTGACACTGGAGCGGCACTGGGCCAAAAGCGGAGCGAACCCCCGTATGAATGATTTTCGCCGCGATTGAAAAGCCCACTTGCGGTGAGTTTAATACTCGGCGTTACTTCAAACTTCAGTTTCCCTTGGAAGATATATGATGTCCCGTTGCTATTCGGAAAATAACTGTGATTTCGTGAAAGTTGGCTGGAGGCAGCGAACGTCAACCGATTTCCCCATATCGGTCCGCTGAGCGCAAATTCACCGATATGGCTCGGCGATAGATCATACTTCTTTGTGTTATTGAACAACCCGCTATACTGTTCCAGGTCCACGACGTAGCCGTCCAACAAAGTGACCTGTCTCTTCTCATAGTCGATAACAGTGCCATCGGCATCCTTGTAAGGTTGGCGTGTCATGATTGTTTCACCCGTATCGGCGTTAACTTGCGGTTCCCCCGTTTCCGGATCTATTACGGGCTGGAGTGGGTTTTCCGTCCTGTCGGCATATACGCCCGGGAAAATCTCCGTAAAGACGACCTGTGCATCACCTTCCCGTTCCGCTAACTCCGCAACGGTGACATCCTGTCCACGGTAGGGCGTTTGATAGTCGTAGGGTTGACCGAAGAAAATACCTCTGAAGGGTTCAATCGCAACCGGTCGAAATCCGTTGTCTGGGTCGAGCCATGGACCGTATAACGGATCGCCGTGATGGGTCCCCCACTGTCCGACCCGGTACCGGATTCTACCAGAGAATTTATTTGTTCCGACCTTCGTGATGAGATTAACAATACCGGATTGTGCGTCACCGTGCTCGGCATTGAATCCGCCGGTGATGACTTCCATCTGCTCAAGGGAATTCGTGCCGATACTCAAACCCAAACTTCTGCTGATCGGATTATTAATTGGGATACCGTCAATGAGATACCGAATCTCCATCGACCTCCCGCCCCGAACATGCGTCGAACCGGTTGAGTTTAGCACGGCAACACCAGGTAAAGTCTGTAAAATGCCATTCACGGTATCGCGGGGCATCGCTTCAATATCGTCCGATTCAATGATCCTCGTCGTCTGCGTAACGTCCCGCTTGACGAGTGGCTTGACAGCCGTCACCGTTATACCCTCAAGTTGCACCGCGGCACTCTTTAGCGTAAAGTCTAACGTCGTTGTAAGACCGGCGAGCACACCTGTCCCCGCCACAGTCTCCACCGCATAATCCGTGAGCTCAACCCTTACATCATAACTCCCCGGTGGGATGTTGGTCATAACATAGTAACCAGCGGTGTTGGTCGTCGCGGTGGTGCTCGTTCCGACGAGTGTTACTGTGACATTCGCCAGCGGTTCATTCGTCGCCTCAGCGGTGATGACACCCGCAATTTTTCCAGTGATCGCAGCAGCGGCATCAAAGTTCACGCCTACCGCCATATATCCCGCAACAAGTAAGAAAAGCGTCACTTTAGTGAAACTTGCAAGTTTCCGTAACTCGCCGCTAAAAGTTTTTAAGATACTATTTTTCTTCAATTTGATAACTCCTTATCTGTTCTGCATGTTTCCAGACTCAATATATAAAATTTTGATCGAGAAACCCAGCGTATAAATCGTTTGGGGTCTACAAAACATTCTCAATAAATCTGAGGCTTTTTAAGGTGCGTTCGGTATGATATTCAATGAAATTGCCAAGCAGACGCTTAAGTTCCTGATGATTGCGGGTAGAGGCGCGGATTCGGTTGAACCGCTCCCATTCAGATTTCCGAAGCACTTTCAACAATTCGCAACTCCCGAGTGCGATTGCAAAGGCAGCACCGTCTCGATTTTTGCACTCACCACAAAGCACACCACCGTATCGGACGCTGAAAGCGATGCCGAATCTGTCTGTCGTTCCCTCTCTCACAGATGAACCGCAATGCACACACCGTGAAAGTTCCGGTCCATACCCCGCACAATCGAGAAACTTAATCTCAAACCCTCTGGCGAGCAAAGGAATATCATCCGCATGAACTAAGGCATGGTAAGTGGTATGGAGGAGATTGAAAATCTCAGGGCTGGCGATCCCCTCTGATGCGATGCTGTCTACGAGTTCAGCGAAATAACATCCGTAGGTGATGCGTGTGAAATCGGAACGAATCGCGTCAAACCCGTCAATCAGATTGAAGTCGGTGATGTTTTGCAATTCCCGATTTTCGCGATGCTGAAAGAGGAGGGTTCCGTGGTTGAGAAGTTCTAAGCTTCCACTGAGGCGACTTTTTGGACTTTTTACGCCGTAAGCGACTGCCTTAACTTTCCCGAAATCAGGCGTGTAGAAGGTAATGATCTTATGGAATTCTTGGAGGGGAAAGGTGCGAATGACAATCGCCTGGGTTTTTTGAGCTGCCATGGTTTCGGGTGTGGTAGATGCGCTTTCGCTGAAGGACTAAAGTCGGGGCGAGAGGATTTGAACCTCCGACCTCCTGCTCCCGAAGCAGGCGCGCTAGCCGGGCTGCGCTACGCCCCGTTCTTATGTTTATAATTATACCGTGCCTGCTGGGCGTTGTCAAATTTTAATTTCAAACCTGCAACGTTCAGACAAATCCGATTCCCTTCGAAGACCAACACCGTTTAAAAAGTCACCTATGGAATGGACCCCAGCATTTCCTACGCGCCTAAGAGGCATCGCCGGTGTGGATATCCGGCATCTGAAGATGAATCCTACGGACGCGTCGTTCATCCGCCTCAAATATGGTAAAACGGATACCGCGGTAGGTAAATTGTGTTCCCCGTTCAGGCACACGTCCGAGATGGTCTACAACGAACCCACCGATCGTATCAATGTTTTCCGCTTCAAGTTCTGTCCCGAGTCTTTCGTTCAACTCAATAAGATTCAGTCTCGCATCAATCGAATAGGTGTTGGCATCCATCTGGACGTAGTCATCCTGTTCGTCCATCTCGTCTTCATCGTGGATCTCGCCGACAATTTCTTCAATGATGTTTTCTAAGGTTACGATCCCGGCGGTGCCGCCGTATTCATCGACAACGATTGCGATGTGCTGTTTATGCGCCCGTAGTTCTCGGAAGAGCTCCGAAATATTCTTGCTCTCCGGTGTGAAAAAAGGACTTCGATCGACGATCAACTCCCTCAGATTGATCGGTTTGCCTTCCTCCCAGCAATCCAACATATCTTTAACGTGCAAAATTCCGATGATCCGATCGATGGTTTCCTCATAGATTGGGATACGGGTATGTCGGCAAGCGATTGTTGTCTGTAAAACCTCGTCCCCGGGGGTGGTAACTTCAAGACAGATCATGTCGGTCCGTGCAACCATGATTTCTCGAACAACTTTATCTGGCAAGTCTAAAATCCGAGAGATCATTTCTCGGTCGTCTGGTTCTAAAATTTCTTGGCTATCGGCGACGTTATCGAGGGTCTCTAAAACCTCTGGAGATACGAGGCTGTCTTGTGCTGTGGCACCCTTACCCCCAAAGACGCGGACGATAAGGTTTGCGAGGAAATTCAATGGGATTAAAACCACGAATCCGCCCCAATAGAGCGCACGGAGCACACTGAGTGCTCGAATCGTGGCTTCCCCCGTGCTACCTTGCACATAATTTTTCGGAAACAATTCAGTAAAGACGACGAAACAGGCGACTGCGAGAGCCGCATTCGCCACTGGATATTGGTATTCCCAAAACGTCATAAATACCATAACGCTCACCACTATCAGAATCGTTTTAGCGGTGATAATGGTCAACGAGTAGCGGCGTGGGTTGCGCAATAGGGAGGTTAGTAGTTCGTAGCGTTTGCCGCCCTCCTCGGCAAACTTGAGAATATCATCTCGCGTTAACCGAGCAAGTAACGCTTCGGCAGCTGAAAACAGCGCATTGAGAATTAAAAGTATGCCTAAGCTAACAAGTTTGATGACTAAGGCTAGGTCGTCCAAACGTAAAATCACACTCCTAATAACGGACCAATTTCGCGGTGATCAGATTTTTAAATTTTACCTTTCCTGTAGTAACCGAAAGATACTCTCCTGTTTCTCAAACATGATCTCGGCTTCTTCTGGCGTTTGATGGTCGTAACCGAGCAGATGTAGCATGCCGTGGACGGTGAGCAACGCGGTTTCGGTTTCAAGATTACCGCAATCTCCACTCAGTCCATCTCTCGTCAATGCTTGCCGCGCAGCGGTTTCAAGGGAGACAACAAGATCCCCAAGCAAACTTGGATTTACATCACCATCTTCACCTTCACGCATTGAAAACGCTAATACATCTGTCGGTGCATCAGTACCACGATATTCGCGGTTGAGTTGTCTCATGTCACTATCATCTGTCAAAAGGACACTGACCTCACACGGTTCTGCGTCATGCGCCTTTAACGTTGCCCGCACTGCGTTGTAAACCACTTCTACATCAAAAGTGGTATCGCGACTGGTATTGGTAACCCGAATCAAAACGGTTATCCTTCTTCACTGGAGACATCCGATGGATTCACCCCGTTGCGTCTCGTATTGTGCGGCGATGCCTGCTCATACGCCTCAACAATCCGTTGGACCAATTCATGTCGGACGACATCAACTTTAGAGAAATAGACGAACTGGATACCTTTGATATCCGAAAGCACCTCTTGTGCGTCTGCGAGTCCTGAGACCTTATGGTTCGGAAGATCGGTCTGCGTAATATCGCCCGTAACTACCGCCTTTGAATCGAAACCGAGTCGGGTCAAAAACATCTTCATCTGCTCAATAGTAGCATTTTGTGCTTCATCCAAGACGACAAACGAGTTATTGAGGGTCCTACCTCGCATGAACGCAATAGGTGCGACTTCAATCACATTGCGTTCAATGTATTTGTCGAGTGTATCTGCAGGCATCATATCGTAGAGGGCATCGTATAACGGGCGTAGATAGGGATGCACTTTGTCTGCGATGTCACCGGGTAGGAAACCGAGACGTTCACCGGCTTCAACTGCGGGACGCGTCAAGATAATACGACTCACCTGTCCGCTTTTGAGTGCGGAAACCGCCATCGCCATAGCGAGATACGTCTTTCCCGTTCCTGCCGGTCCGATGCCGAAGACCAAATCGTTGTGCTTAATTGCCTCAACATATCGTTTCTGCCCAGCAGTTTTCGGACGAATCACACCGCGTTTCGAAAATACTGGAATAGACTCGGCTCCAGTTTCCCCTAAAATATCTCGTTCACCCGCACTCGACGCTCGAATTACATAGTTGACATCGGCTGTCTGAATGCGTTCTCCTTTCCGGATGCGGTGAAGTAGGGATTCGAGAACCGTTGTCACCCGATTAACTTCTGTAATATCTTCACCAATGACAGCGACACTGTCGCTTTTCAAAACAACGCGCACATCAAACCCATCTTCGATGATTTTCAAGAAGGCATCACTCTGTCCGAAGAGGGCTTGCACTTCAGCGTTGCTCTGTATGGGAACACCCTTTGATTCTTGTTTTTGCAATCGAATTCTAATCCTCCGGCTATTTGAACGGGAAACCTATAGGTTTCGCCGTGTGTTCTGTCTAAACTTTAGCACACCTGCTAAAAAATGTCAAATTTCAGGAGTTATACACAATTTTCTAATTTACCTTGCGGGGAACAACGATAGACAAACCTCGTCATTCACTTTTATTTTACAAGATTCTCAAACAAAAGTCAAGCGAATTTTATTGCCGCTCGAAAAATTTAACCTCTCGAATCAAGGCACCTTTGAGGGGTATCCGCAACTCGCCTATCTCGTTGCCGTGGGATACATTATCTGCGTCTTCCAACGCATTCGCCGTCAATCGTAAATAAAGCACTTTTCGTTGAATCTGGAATCTCACGGGTAGTGTGCCTTCTACGCGCTGAGAGCGTTTATCCTCAACAGCCGTAAATGACAGCGTCCATTTCGGCGATTTTTCTTCAGGAGTGGTATCCAAAGTGAAATTTGGGATGGTTGATGCGGGATAGACTTCAATATACTTGATATAGGTCGGCGCGTCGAGTTTAATCAACGTCTCCGTTTTGAGGCTGCCTATCACTCGACGTTGGTACTGCCGCTGCGCGTATCGCAAGTTTCGCACAAACTCCTTTTTGATGGACCCTTTTGGCGCGAAGGTGCCTACCGTCGATAGGTCGCCATCCACCATCTCAGGATTTTGTGCACAAGAAAGCCGCGAAGCTGGTATTTCGATAGGGGGTGCTTCTTGCAACAATGCACAGCCTATAACATCGAACACCAGCAACAATAGAACGCCGAACATTCGCAATTTCATTTCTCGGCCCTCTTTATCAGATAGGAAACTCTTCTTATGGCAAAGTCAGCGATTCAGTAGACATCGGATAATTGGCGAGGTTAGGATACCTCGCCAGCGAAGATGACGCTTTTGCGTTTCAATGATCCATCCAGCATGTCCACTTACTTTTCTGTTTTACTATACAACGGCTGTCGTCCGTAGAGTTTGATTTCGCGAATGGAAGCCCCTTTCAATGGAATGTCAATTCCTTCGTTACTTACTCTGTCATCAAACCGCGTGGCATCCTGTCGATCCTCTACTGCATCTGCCGTCACGCGTAGGTAAAGCAATTCCCTTTCCACTTGGAATTTCACCGGTTTTGTGCCTTCTACATCTTCATACTGTTTGTCATGCACAGGCTTGAAACCTGTACCGGATTCACCGAAGTGACGTTCCGATTCATCCAAGGCGGTGCTGAGTGCCAAAGTGGGAATAGGCGACGCCGGATAAACTTCCACAGAACTCACATACATCGGTTTTTCCAGTTTAATCAAAATCTCACATCGGATTGTTCCGTCAAGCTCTGTTACATACTGGTTTTTGCCGTAGAAACCCGACTCGCCCTCCACGATATCATATTTTTTTTCCACAGTCCCTCGCACTTCAAAAGTCCCGACTGTTTCCAAGTTACCATCTACTATTTCGGGATGGGTGTCGCAGGTCAGTCGAGAAGATGCGATTTCCTCAATAGGCGTGTCCTGAAGCCAAGTTAAACGCGACGGTAGAATTTCCGTTCCCGATTTCCCTTGAAGTCCTGCACAACCAGCGATGCTGAACGACAGCAACAATAAAATGCTAAACGCCCATTTCTTCATTTTCTTGCTCCTTCCCCGTTAGGGGGTCTGATGGATGTAAAATTTGACTTCCCGGATGGAAGCCCCTTTCAGTGGAATCTCAACGCCTGAGTTCGCGGTTCGTTCGGAATTCTGTCTGTCCTCTATCCCATCTGCACTCATTCGTAGATAAAGCACCTCTCGTCCGATACGATAACGCACTGGGTTCAGCCCTTCTATGTCCTGATGCTGCTTGTCGGACACCCGTTCAAAGGCGATATCAAAGCGCGGGGGGTCATCGGTCGTTGTCATCATCGCGAAATTCGGAATCAGTCGCGATGCCGGATAGATCTCCACATGGGAAACATAGGTCGGCGCATCCAGTTTGATAATCGCCTCTGTCCGACGCTGCCCTTCAACCTGTGTTATGTAACGCCGTTGTGCATAGGCAAGCCCGCGCCCCTGCCCTTCGTGAAGGATATACGCTTTTCGGACAAATCCCCTCACTGCGAATGCGCTCTCCGTCTCCAGATTACCATCTACAAACTCTGGGTTAGATTCACAGGTGAGGCGTGACGCCGTCATCTCACCAATGGGCTGATTCAGGGCAGCACACCCCGCAATACCGATAAGCAAAACAAACAAGCCGTAGACTTTCATTTTCTCCTCCTGTTGCATGTTTACGGCACACGGCGTGTGCCTACCACTATACGGGAACCGCAACATCGAAGCGTTCTGCGGCTTCAACGAGGCGATTCCAAGTCGGCTCTTCTATGGGTATACCTTCACGCAGGCGTTTCTCGCGGCTCCGTTCCTCGAATTCTCCAGGGACATAGATTTCGTCAATACCGGGCAACCGGGCGGAAGACTTCACCCACTCTACAAGATACGCGATCTCTTGTTCATAATCCGCTAAATCGATGAAATCTTCAATTTTAATCGCAAACATCACAATACCACTCGCGCCGCGGGTCGGTTCTTCACGGCTACATCCTGCCCAAGACAACCCACCGGCAATGGCATCTATCATCACACCGAGACCAAACCCTTTGTGTCCGAACTGGAAACCACCGAGTGGCATAACGGCTGTGTCCTGTGGACGTTCACGAAACGCATTCGGGTCGGTGAGCGGTTTACCTTCGGCATCTATCATCCAGCCTTCCGGTATAGATTCACCACGCGCCGTCTGAACGAGCAATTTCCCGCCTGCGACGACACTGAGCGTCATATCAAGGAGAAGGGGTTCGCCGCCCTGACGGGGCACTGAGATCGCAATCGGATTCGGTGGCAGTCTGCGAGAAGTCCCACCGTGCGGATGCATGAAACGTCCGCCGCCGTTGAGCAGAACGATCCCGATCATACCAGCACGTGCCGCAATCGGTGGATATTCACCCATCCGTCCTGCGTGTCCACAGCGATGTAAGCCAACCGCGCCGATGGTGCAGCTTTCTGCTTTTCTAATAGCCATTTCCATCGCCTTACGAGCGGCAACCATACCGAGCGCACCGTTGGCATTGATAACGGTCGCTGCACCGCTCTCTCTGACAATCTCCATCTTATCTGCGGCGGGACCCCCTTCCATGCCGCCGATATAGTTCGGGGCGTTGATAACACCGTGTGAATCGTGTCCGACGAGGTTAGAATCGACGACGTGGTCACTGACGATACGTGCGTCTTCCTCTGTGCCACCCGCACCGCGATATATGTCATACACAAACTTTCTCAAAACATCATGAGCTACAACTGGCATAAATGCCCTCCCTGAAATTTAAAGCAGTCAGCAAAATGAAACAATTCAGAATTCCACACTCTTGCTATACCTGACGAAACCCGTCATCCGTGCGATGCCAATTCTGTCCGTGATTAGGATCACGGAACGGTATATGCCTACCTAACAACTGTTTTAGCACATCGCTCTCGTCTGCCAATTCCGCATCAGTCAGCTGACGCGGCATATCCTCCTGCGGATAGATAACCGAACGGTTATACATACCGAGCAATCCGACGCGCGGTGTATCCGTCAGGTTCGCCCGAGACTGATGCCAAATCGCGCCGTTCGTGAACATGATAGAGCCTTTCGGTGCGACAGCGATACGCATCTTAAGTCCTTCAGCTTCTCCCAACTCTGGGCGGCGGAGCGTTTTGTGTGACTCTGGAACACACGCCGTTGCCCCGTTCTCTTCCGTGAAATCATCTAACATCCAGACCGTCTGTCCCGTCAACGAACCGGACGGGAACGGGGATTGCATCGCCCAATAGGGATAGTCGATATGCCAACCGCCTGCAGGCGCGCCGGGTCCAACGATGTTCGCCGTAAACGTGGAAGCGATAACATCTTCGCCGAGCATCCGTTTCCACACTGCAACCACAGTTGGGTGCTGGATGAAATAGCGGAAGATTGGCGATTTCCCGACGATTGCCCAGACGCGTCGAATTTTACCATCCCCATAACTGTGATCATGTCCGTTGGCGATATCCTCTTCCACCATTTTCCAGACTGCCTCGCGCGCTGCGTCTGCCTCTTCGTCGGTAATCACATTTTCGATGATATGGAAACCGACTTCACGCAGGTCATGTTCAACACGGTCAAGTCTCTCTGAACCTAATGCTGCCCCAATTTTATTGGACTGTATTTGTAGCATATTTGCACCTTTGCACTACCGAATACGCGGTAGATTGCGAACCGTCTCAATAATCCGATCCTCCAGATCGTCGGCATCGCTATCTGGAACCAGATTGTGTTTATCCATCCACGCGATGTTTTCTGCCACACTCTCTGTAACCGGAACTTGTGGCGTAAATTCAGGTAATACTGCTGCCAACTTCTCGTGGCTGAAGATTTGGGTGTGCCCGAAGTTGCCCCGCAAACCGCTGAACCGCTCCGGTGCCATCGCGATGAGTGTCTCTTGGGATACATGCACGATCTCTATGTCAACACCGAGCGCCTCCGCCGCGGCACGGTGCCATTCGTCCCACGTTCGCGCCTGTGGATGGACGATATTGTATATTTCGCCGAAGCCATCGGATTTGCCTAATATATCAGTAAACGCAATTCCGGCGTCGCGAGATGACAGGAATTGAAAATAGTTCAATCCGTCGCCTGCGGAGAGGATCGGTTTCCCCTTCCGCAATCTGTCTATCCAACTGCCGTCTCCACCCACTTGCCGATGGAGGTTCATACCGGGTCCGTGTGTATAGGACGGCTTGAAAATGGTTACGGGGAACCCATCACGTGCGTGCGCCTCAAGCAGGAGGTTATCCGCTTCAATCTTCCCAAGTCCATAGCCCGATGTGCCTTGCAGCGGTGCCGTCTCTGGAAGATTAATTCCGCTGAACGGTGGTCCATAAGTCATCACCGTTGAACAGTGAACGAAGTGTCCAACACGTCCTTGACATGCCCGAAGTGCGGAGGCGGCATCTTCGGCGTTGAAGCTAATCATATCAATGACGGCATCCCATTTCTCCGCGCCGACTTTCGCCTCGAAATCCTCACGATTTTTTCGGTCGCCGTGAATTACGCGAACCTCTGACGGCGGTGGATCAGCGTGTTGTCCACGATTGAACAGGACAACTTCATGGTTCCGGTTCTGCAGCGCGGCAACAATCCCACGACTGATATTGCCTGTGCCTCCAATGACTAAGACTTTCATGGGTTATTTCCTTTCTCTATCAAGGCGATTTCTGCGGTTGTTAATCTGTGTTATTCTAAACATTCAGGTCTCCTCTGGTGTTTGTTTGCTATCCAGAATTATCGTTTGTCTGGACTACGGTCTTGTTACGTTTACGGCGTGTGAAAGAGATACCCCCGAAACCGCTGATAATGGCAATATAAAACCCGAAATCGTAAGCCCATCCTGTGTTGTTGGGTTCATAGAGGCGGATTTCTGGATTAAACAGCAATCCCCATATCAGTGAGATTGGGGCAATCCATCCGTGCCAGATACCCCAAAAGAATCCTGCGGGTTTCTCGACGGTGTGTTTTCCATCGCCGGGTATGCACCCCGCGAGGGTGATGAGTGTTATCAATAGCAATAAGCATATCAACTTTTGAGTACTCATTTTCTACTCCACGTTTATTGCAGGTTGTAGACGCTGTGTGTCAACTATTGCCCGCGTCAATGCCCAATCTAACCGGCGTCGGTAGTGTCCATCGCGGCGTATGCCCTTGAACGCTGTCAGAAAAACATCGTGGGTTTTCTGACGGATTGTTGTCAAACAGGCATTGAGTATATCAATATCTACGTGCCATGGCACGCCAATTTTTGTAATGGAACGACACTGGACACGAATCGGATAGTCTTTGAGTTCCTCTGGTGGACAGAAACGGATCGAGGCGGAAACGGTGTTGTCTATCGCGATGAGTCCGAGATTCCCCTTCGGGTCGTTAAACACAATCGCACGATTAGAAGAGGGTTGCGGAAGATGTTCGCGCAGTTTGCGCATAGTGCCGAGAAACCGATTGTTACGCCAGATCCTAACGTCCGATGTTGTATCCGGGGCAAACAGTGCGAGACCGACAGGATGCTCCGTGTCCTCGAACATAACCGAAACCCCCCTACCCTCCTTATCAGGGGGGTAATTTGTTTTCTCTTGTGCTTGTGGGACCAACGAGATGAAATCGTGCAACCTTTCCAAGAATAGACCACTCCGAATAAAAGCCTCTGGAATAATTGCCGCGACCCATCCACAATGTGTCAAGCACTGCTCAAGGGCGTATTTGTAGAGATCATTGTAACGGGTTGCTTCCGGAAAAGGTAAGCCGCGTCTTGTTGCCGAGTTGCGCGCCAACCACGGCGGATTGGTGATGCAGACATCAAACCCTTCAGGAAAGTCGGCGAGCGTGTCGCGTTGCACGATCCCTTTCGCTCCGGGTTCGATGTCAAAAAATGCCCAATCTCGGCATCGCAGATGCGCTGCGTCAATCAACCGTGGAATGTCTTTAGCGCCGGCAAAGGGTTCTAAGACTGACTGTCGTTCTAAATTGGAGGCAATTGCCCACGTCTGGAACGGTTCCAACTGAAACGGATTCCCCCGCGTGTAGTAGCGTCCACTCGCTCGTTTTTCGTCCATTTGCATCGTGTTTCTCTAATAGGTAGGTCTCTGTAGATATGTTTGTTCTTCTGTCCAAAGGGATAGACAACTTATTTGTGAATACATTGTGTGCATTAATATAAACTTACTCACCCCAAATGTCAAGTTGAATTTTCGTGTGAACCAGCGTTATTGCGTGTCCAATTTTCTGTCTGTTGCATAAAATAAGTCGGCATTTAACACAAGCATGCCGTTTTCAATTGACGTATTCGTTGAGCTTAGATATAATTGTCAACAGTTTGGTTGTCGGAATTAGGATTTTCAGGATTACTATCCTATAGACTGGAGGAACCGATGCGCTATTTATATATCGTGTTCGTGATATTCATGGTTACCACATTAACTGCTACGGCTCCGGCAGGGGTATGGCAGGAAAGTTTCGACAATGGACTTCCCGATGGCTGGAACGAGGTCAGTGGCGAATGGAAAATTGTGAAGGATGCCTATGCCGAGACCTCTGGCGCACAATACGCCAAGACGATGTTCGGCGATGAAAATTGGGGAGATTACACGGTTGAGGTGGATGTAACGTTGGTGAAAAATGTGGGGGTGAATGCCGCGGGTTTGCTAATCCGCGCGGATGCAGATGGCGATAACGGTATGCGATTCTGGATTCGCACAGACCAACATAAATGCCAATTTTCCCGATGGAGAGAGAATCAATGGGATCACATTGCCACCCCTCTACCCCTTGAACCAGAAGTTGGCGAGACCTATCGTCTTAAGGTCATTTCAGAGGGACAGAATTACGAATGTTATGTCGATGATGAACTTCTGTTTGAGGGCGACGACGATGCGAAATTTCGGGACAGTGGACGCATCGGCTTCATTACATACGAGGCAAACGCCCATTACGACAATCTGATGATTGACGGAGAGGAGATCCCCGCCTTCGCGGTTGAGCCGAATGGCAAACTTGCCACTCGTTGGGGACAGCTGAAAGCACACACTACAAACTTCTAATCTATTTGGAGAAGAGAGGACGCGCCGATGCCAATTACGGATGCAATGCCGGAACTCAATCGAACACTTCAGTTTTTTCCGGTTGAAAACGAGAATCCATCGACCCTAACGCATGCCCAAATTGAACGATTCAATGAGAAAGGGTTTATCTCACCCCTGGATGTCTTTTCCGCAGCGGAGATGACGGAACACCGCGCCTATTTCGATCAGCTCATGGAAAAGGCGTTCGCTGCGGGGATGAACAGTTACTCCATCAACGGATGGCATACCACCTGTCCCGGTATCCACGATCTGATTACGGAAGACAGAATTCTCAATTACGTGCAAGACCTATTGGGGGAGACGCTCATCTGTTGGGGAACGCACTACTTCTGCAAGCTACCGGGTGATGTAAAGCAGGTGAGTTGGCATCAGGATGCTTCCTATTGGCCCCTCTCCCCGAGTAAGACCGTCACCGTGTGGCTCGCGATTGACGATGCATCTGTCGAGAACGGTGCGATGACCGTCATTCCGAAATCGCATCTGCACGGGCAGATCGCATTTGAACCGAGCACTGTTGAGGAAAAGAATGTGCTGGGGCAGACGGTGCACGGGGCAACGCAATACGGAGAGGCACCGTTCCCATTCGAGATGAAAGCCGGGCAGATGTCGTTGCATTCGGACCTGCTATTGCACGGCTCCGAACCGAACACCTCAGATCGACGGCGTTGTGGACTGACGATGCGGTTCGTGCCGCCTGAAGTCCGCGCCGCAAACGATTGGAATCAACGCGCGATTGTCGCCAGAGGCAGCGATCCGAACGGGCATTGGGTCCATAATCCACGTCCAGCCGAGGATAGCATCCCAGAGCGATAAAAAATTTCTTGAAGGACGACCCCACATAATGTTTCCACGACGACTTATCTACGCTGCGATTTCAATCAGCGGTGCCGCCTGTTTTGTGTTATTCGGTTATGAATTTATCCGTTCCGTGTCCTCGTCTCTGTTTATTGAAGCGTATGGTGCCGAGAACCTTCCGCGGGGTATGGTAGCGGTCCCGCCGAGTATGATCGTGATGCTATACTGCTACGGTCGTCTGCTCTCGTGGTTGGGCGCGACCCGTGCTTTGGCAATAACCTCACTCTTTTCTGCGATTTTAATCCTTGGATGTTATGCTGCGCTTTCCCGCGGTATGAGTTTCGCCGCGGCGATCATCTACGTGTTCCGTGAAGCGTATATCGTGATAGTCATCGAACAGTTCTGGTCGTTTGTGAACAGTGTACTAACAACTGAACAGGCGAAGCGCATTAATGGCCCCTTCTGTGCCGTTGCCTCCGTTGGCTCGTTTCTCGGTGGCACACTTGTGAGCAAATTGGCAACTGTGTTAGGCACTAAAGCATTATTGCTGTTCACAGCAGGTTCCCTTGTCCCCACAGCGGCTCTTGGGGTGCTTGCCTATAAATTTGGCGGTGAACCCAAACCCAGTGCAGAAGAGACGGGGGGCAAACTCGGACACATCGGTATAAGAACGCTTCTCCGTTCCAGATACCTGATTTTCATTGGGGTATTAATCATAAGCACACAAATAGTGTCCACCGTGTTGGATCTGCGGTTCAATGCATTGGCGGAAATGGAGAGACCTGATACGGATCTGCGGACTGCCTTTTTCGGGTCGGTCTACGGAAATCTCGGACTGGCGGCGGGTATTTTGCAACTCGTGGCTGTGCCACTTGCACTCAGATTCATCGCGCTCCGTTATATTCACCTCACGATTCCGGTAGTTCACTTCGTCAGTAGTCTCATATTGACGGTTTCTCCTTCACTCCGAACCGGAACAGCGGCGTATGTGACGTTTAAAGCCTTAGATTACTCGCTTTTCCGAGCAGGAAAGGAATTGTTCTATATGCCCCTCTCTTACGACTCTCGCTATCGCGCGAAGCAGGTTATTGATTCGTTTGGATACCGTTTCTCGAAAGGTGGGAGTGCCGGTGTGATTGTGTTGGTGAAGTTAGGCATAGAGACGATCGCGGGGGTTGCATACTCCATCACGGCTATGGTCGTAGCGGCGTTGTGGGCACCGATCGCATTCGGTTTGGTGCGGATGTATCAGAAGTTGGAGAAGGTTGAAAAATCAGGAGGCACAACGTCCGAAACACTGTAGTTTGCTGTAGGTTGGGTTGAACGGAACTGATAAGCCCAATGTTAATATCCCAGATACATGTCAAATCCAATACACCGTCATATACACGCAAGGACAGAGTGAAACCCAACGCATTCTTACACTTATAGTTTAAATTGTTGGGTTTCGCTATCGTCCATCCATACCAACGGGACATGAAAAAGCGGAGTCCTCCATGTAAACGAGATAGATGCTTGTCTTTTACCGCTCAACCCAACCTATGAAATCCCTAAATTGAAATTATTTAAATTTCATAACGCACAAGTTTCCGTGCTGCATCCGTAATCTGCTCGGCGTTGGGAATAACAAAATTTTCCATCACCGGTGCGAACGGAACAGGCACAGGTGCAGCTGCGACCCGCTCAATCGGCGCATCGAGATAGTCAAACGCCTCTCGCACGACAAGCGCGGCGATCTCTGCCCCGAATCCTGCTCTACCAACCGCCTCGTGCGCGATAAGCAACCGATTCGTTTTCTTCACAGAGTCCAGAATACTGTCTTTATCAAGTGGCATCAACGTTCTTGGATCGATGATTTCAGCAGAGATACCCTCAGCAGCAAGTGTATCGGCGGCGATGAGCGCGTTTAAGACCATCCGTGATGTCGCAAGAATTGTAATGTCTTCACCCTCACGCTTGACATCCGCCACACCCAGCGGAATTGTGTATTCCTCGTCAGGGATCTCCCCCTCCTCTGTGTAGAGGAGTTTGTGCTCAATAAACATAATCGGGTTGTCGTCTCGGATGGCTGTTTTCAGCAAACCTTTCGCATCGTAAGGTGTAGAGGGCATGACGACGAGCAGTCCTGGAATATGCACGAACCACGCTTCAAGACTCTGGGCATGCTGCGCTGCGGAGGATCGACCCGCACCGCCCTGCGTCCGAATCACGAGCGGCACATCTAACTGCCCACCCACCATATAACGGATTTTTGCAACTTGATTCACGATCTGGTCCATGCCTACCGCTGTGAAGTCAATATACATCAACTCTGCAACGGGACGCATCCCTGTAACCGCGGCACCGAGTGCAGTTCCGATGATGGCGGCTTCCGAGATCGGTGTGTTTCGGATTCGGTCTTTCCCAAAGTCTTGGAACAGTCCGTCCGTCACTTTGTAGGCACCGCCGTATTCAGCGATATCTTCGCCCATCAGAAAGACGGCATCATCGCGCTCCATCTCCTCTACGAGTGCTTCCTTGAGCGCGTCGCGATACGTAATTGTTTTCATTTTTCTAATTTACCTTGCGGTTCGGTGAGGTGAGTCGAATGACTAACGTTTCTCTCCGTAGATCCGCCCTCCATTTCATTACGGGCTAAGGTTTTGATTCAATATTTTCAAGATAAAATAGCAGTCAAAATTCCCCAGCCCAGTTGAGGTGTAACCAGAAATCTGCGCGTAATGGAATGGAGCGCAGTCCAGACGACCATAAATTAAAAACCTTTACAACGCTTTCTCCGCTTTCAGCCATTCAAGCGTTTGCGCAAACGCAGCGACTGTCTCGGTAATATCTTCCCCCGTGTGCGCTGCGGTCGTCATCCCGCCATTACTGGCGAGATCAATCCCGTTGAGCAGTAGACCACACCGGAGACGCATCAGCAGGTCCGCATCGCTACTCCCTTTCAGTTTCCGATACTCCCAGGTGTATGGATCGAAATCTGAAGTCCGCATCCCCTTTTCACCGTGTCCGACGAGCAGTTTAATTCCCGAAAATTCGCCGTAAACCACCCAGTCCAGTTCATAGGCATCAATGACACCGTTCAGTTCAGTGCGGAGACGAGCTGCGGTCCGATTCGCCCGTTTATGCGGTTCGCCTGTCTTGATGATGTTGAGCATGGCAATGCCCGCGGCGGCGGAGAGTGGATTCGCATTAAAGGTGCCAGGATGCGGCATCTTCAAACCATCGCGTTCCGACTTCATCGAAATGAGTTCAAGAACCTCCGTTTTGCCGGCAAGCGCGCCCCCAGGGAGTCCACCCGCCAAAATCTTTGCGAGTGTTGTCATATCCGGCGTGACGTTGTAATGTGCCTGTGCGCCACCGGGTGCGACCCGAAATCCCGTGATAACCTCATCGAAAATCAGCAGCACACCGTGTGCCTCTGTCACCTCACGGAGCTGTTTCAGAAATGTGCCGTTCGTAGGGACAATACCGAAGGATGCCCCTGTCGGTTCAAGGATGATACAGGCGATGTCTTTGTCCGTTTTTAACAGCGTCTCAACAGCATCAATGTCGTTCGGTGGACATAATAGCGTTGTATTACGCACCTCTTCTGGGATACCGGGGACGTTCATATCGAAAGGCGGGTATGCCCCTAAGATGACACTGTCGTGCCAACCGTGGAAATGTCCAGCAAATTTCAGCACCTTATTCTTACCGGTATACGTGCGTGCAAGCCGGATCGCCATCAGCGTCGCCTCCGTCCCGGAACTGACGAACCGGACGCGTTCGGCTGAGGGTATCAGTTGTGTGACGAGCGAACCCCATTCCATCTCCAGCGGGTGGCATGCGCCGTAGTGCGTCCCACGTTGCATCTGTGTCGTCACTGCTTCCACAACCTCAGGTGGATTATGTCCGAGGAGTAGAGCACCGTGTCCCGCCCAATAGTCAATAAACTGTTTGTCTTCGAGTCCCCATTTTTTCGAGCCATCGGCACGCGTGATATAAACCGGAAAGGGCGACATATACCGTCCGTCGTGCGTTACACCGTCCGGGAACAGATGATTTGCGGCATCTGACATTTCCCGATCTTTTGCAAAAGTTTTTTGGTAGCGTTCTAAAATAGTGTGCATCTTTTTCGCCTCGCTTTTTCGGTGTTTGCGAATAATTATATCATATACCCATTTTATTTGCTTTTTAATTTTACCTTGCGGATAAGTTTCGGTCTCTTAGACTTGATGTTCCCTGTGTTCGAGTCGTCCAAAACGTTGTTTTGGACTTGGATTACGTTTATTAATTTACCCTTAATATTTGACATTTCCTTCAAGACACAGTATAATATTTCCCCTACATTATTTCCGAAGGAGCAGCTCATGAAACGGATTGATGGTGGAATCACGGCAGTGTCCGGTATCCGCGCAGCAGGTCTCCATGCAGGCATTAAAGCCGCAGACGCGAAGGACGTGGCACTCATCGTTACCGATGCCCCAGCAGCAGCAGCCGGAGTCTTCACAAAAAATAGCGTCACCGCGGCACCCGTTCTTTTATGCCGCGAGCATCTCAGCGACGGGTGCGCACAAGCCGTTATTGTCAATAGCGGGAACGCCAACGCCTGCACCGGCGAAGTTGGCATGGCGAACGCACGACGGATGGCTACTCTAACCGCCGAACAACTCGGTATAGATGCGAACCTCGTTCTCGTCTCCTCTACAGGTGTTATCGGACAGCAATTGCCAATGGACAAAATCGAGAACGGAATCCAAGTCGCTGCAAGCACACTGAGTAGTGAAGGGGGTGCCGATGCCGCTGAAGCAATTATGACAACGGATACACATCCGAAATCTGTCGCCGTAGAGATCGAAGTCGGCGATACACCTGTGAGGATTGGCGGGATTGCAAAAGGCTCCGGGATGATTGCACCGAATATGGCGACGATGCTCTCCTATCTGACAACAGATGCACAAATCAACGCCGAAACGCTCCAAATCGCCCTAAATCGTGTCGTAGACGACACCTATAATCTCTTAACCGTCGACACCGATCGCAGCACAAACGATACGGTCCTGATTCTCGCCACTGGACACGCTGAAAACGCCGAGATTGTTAAAGCAGACGGGAAAGATTACGAAGCGTTTTGTAAAGGCCTCCTGTTCGTCTGCACTGAATTGGTGAAGATGCTTGCCCGCGATGGTGAAGGTGCGACGAAACTCGTTGAGGTGATCGTCAAAAACGCCAAAAATCGGGACGACGCTGAAAAAGCGGCGCGTGCCGTTGCGGAATCACCGCTTGTCAAGACAGCGGTTTTCGCCAACGACGCAAATTGGGGACGGATTATGATGGCGATCGGAAAATCGGGGGCGGACTTCGACCCATATCAGGTGGATGTCTATCTTGCGGATTATCGACTCGTCAAAAATGGGATGGATGCTGGCTACGATGAAGACGAAGCCACCGCTCTGTTCGCACAAGACCCCGTGCGTATCACGATTGATCTCCGTGCTGGTGATACAGAAATAACCATGTGGACCTGCGATTATTCCTACGACTATATCCGAATCAACGCCGACTATCGTACTTAATCTATTGCGTATCTCAGGGTTGTCAAAAATTTTTGTCAAAAATTCAAATTTTTGCTACTTTAATCAAAAATTAACTTGACATTCAAAAACAAATATATTAAACTATATATGCTTTCGGGACGCGCAACTCCTTCTGCGCGAATTGCCAAAGTGATGCGGGAGTAGCTCAGTGGTAGAGCTCCACCTTGCCAAGGTGGAGGTCGCGAGTTCAAATCTCGTCTCCCGCTCCATCTTCTTATGGTGGCGTAGCCAAGTGGTAAGGCCAGAGTCTGCAAAACTCTTATTCGTCGGTTCGATTCCGACCGCCACCTCCATTTTTTTCAAATGGGCGATTAGCTCAGGTGGCTAGAGCGTTTGCTTGACATGCAAGAGGTCGCTGGTTCAAGTCCAGCATCGCCCATCCTTCCAAAACCTTTATATCGACGCATCTGAATCTGGACAATATTTCCCCGAAATAATATCCGCTTAAAACGGAACACTTCCATCCTCACGTTTTTTGTTGGCATTCCCCGTTCAAATCGTGTAAAATTATTATTTGGTAAACAGGTTATGAAAAAAGGCGTTAAGTCTATTGAGAACAATTTTGAAATCTACACAAATCCACATATTGAGAGTGAACCGCAATGCGTGAACCCAATCAACCTGAAGATTATCTACAACGCTTACGTCATTCGACCGCGCACATCATGGCGTATGCCGTCCAACAACTATTCCCTGATGGCGAACGGACCGTTAAACTCGCAATCGGACCCCCGATAGAGAACGAGTTCTATTACGATATGGAGGTGCCGCGCCCCATCACACCCGAAGATTTCCCCGAAATCGAAAAGCACATGAAGGCGATGATTAAATCCAATGTGCCGTTCCAGCAAGAGACGTGGGCTTATGACGATGCCCGCCAGTGGTTCGGCGAACGTGATCAGAAATTCAAACTCGAATTAATCGACGGGATTTCGGATCGTGAAGTGAGTGCTACCGATGAGGGTGTTGACGAAGCAGGCGTTTCCATTTACCACAACGGTGATTTCACAGACCTTTGCAAGGGTCCACATGTTGAAAAAACAAGCGAATGCCGGTATTTCAAACTGCTCCGTGTTTCAGGAGCCTATTGGCGCGGTGATAGCAACCGTGAGCAGTTGCAACGAATTTACGGCACCGCATGGGAGACAAAAGCCGACCTTCAGGCATACTTGACACAACGCGAAGAAGCCGCCAAACGCGACCATCGTAAACTCGGACGCGAACTGGAACTTTTCCAGATGCATCCCGAAGCCCCCGGCAGTGCGTTTTGGCTTCCGAAAGGCGCGCTCATCTATAATATCCTCTCGGAAAAAGTGCGGAAACTCTATCTCAGTGAAGGCTATCAGGAGGTGCGGACACCGCTCATCTACGATAGCAGCCTCTGGCAAACCTCCGGTCATTGGGAGCATTTTAAAGACGATATGTTCCTCGTCGAAAACGAAGAGGGTGAGGCAACAAGCGCGCTCAAACCGATGAACTGTCCGGCACACATGTTAATCTATAAAAGCGCCCGCCACAGTTATCGCGATCTCCCCTATCGCATCTACGACCAAGGCGTGCTGCATCGCAACGAAGCCACAGGGACGTTGACCGGCTTGTCGCGGGTTCGGCAACTCTGTCAAGATGACGGACACATCTTCGTTGAGGAGAAGGACATCGCCAATGAATACGAGCGGATCCTCGGGCTCTTCCAACGTATTTACGGCACTTTCGGTCTGCCGTTCCGATGCGATTTTAGTACACGCAACCCTGAGAAATTTATGGGCGATATAGAGGTCTGGAATCGCGCCGAAACCCTACTTGAAGATGTGTTGAAAAACAACCAGATCGAGTATAGTCTCGATCCTGGGGAAGCGGCATTCTACGGGCCTAAACTCGATTTTCAGGTCCGGGATTCACTCAACCGAGATGTCCAGTGCGCTACTGTGCAACTCGATTTCCAACTGCCTGAACGATTTGACCTCACCTACATCGCACCAGATGGGTCTGAAAAGCGTCCTGTGGTCATCCATCGCGCAATTTGCGGGAGTTTTGAACGCTTTATCGCGATGCTGATTGAGCATTACGCCGGCGCATTTCCGACATGGCTCTCTCCCGTCCAGTGCGTTGTGATGACAATCAGTCAACGCTTCGTTGATTACGGCACAGAGGTCGAACAACTTCTGGCACAAAAAGGCTGTCGTGTCGTATTGGACAATAGCGATGATAAGATTGGCGCGAAGATCCGTCAAGCCCGCTTGCAACGTGTGCCTTACATGTTAATTATCGGTGGACGTGAACAGGAAAGCCGCACGGTCAGCGTCCGCAGCCGAGAGGAAGGCAACATTGGTGCAATGGCACTTGATACTTTCGTCGATAAAATGGTTCAAGAAGCTGACTTAGACTTTTAAATAGTTGTCGGTTATCGGTTGTAAGCGTTTGCTCTTTAACCGATAACCAACCGACAATTGACAACTGATAATTATAAACGCCAGTTTGAAAATAGATCTGTAGGTTGGGTGGAGCGGTAGATACGCCGAAAAACCGCAGAATGTGGAGAACTTGGTTCCCGTTTTTCAAGGCCCTGCTGTGTCAATACTGATAGCGAAACCCAACTTGGCACTTTTATCAAACTCACGTTTATAAAAAAAGGAGCATATCGTAATGCATAAAATTTTGACAGTCAAGCCTTTCAGATATAGCCTTATAATTTTTACGCTTTTCGTTGGGATCACAATTTTCAGCAGCTGTAGCACATCCAAACAGGTCACTCGTGTTGATGCCGATACCACAATCGATCTCTCTGGACGCTGGAACGATACCGATTCACGTATGGTCGCCGATGACATCATTCAGGACTGCTTAACACACCCTTGGATTAATGATCACGGTATAAACAGCGGTGCGAAACCGGTTGTAATTGTTGGGGGTATCCGCAACAAGAGCATGGAACACATCCCTGTCGCTACGTTCATAACCGATATTGAGCGGGCTTTCATCAACTCCGGAAAAGTGCGGACTGTCTCAAGCGCAAGTGAACGCGGTGAAATTCGCGAAGAGCGCGCCGACCAAGGCGAATTCTCTGCAATCGAAACCGTTAAAAGGATGGGACGCGAACTCGGCGCTGATTACATGATGACTGGTGAAATCAATACCATCGAAGACCGTGAAGGGGGAGACCAAGTCATCTTCTATCAAACAGATCTGACGTTGACGAATATTGAGACTAACGAAAAGATTTGGATCGGCAACAAGAAAATCAAAAAGTTTGTTGGGCGCGACAAGTTTAAAATGTAATGTGGACTTCGCGTGCTGTCTGCTTGGTCAGGTCCCCGTGCCCGTCCACTACAATATTTTAAAATCTACGAAAACTGATGATCAAAATACTCCCTTTTCTGCTTGCTATCTCCCTGATGATAGGGTGTGGTGGCTATAAGTTTCAAGAAGTCATAGAATCACTGGAAAGCGGACAACCAGAAAATGCTTATATCTACCTTCAGAAAAATGCACCGAAAAAGTCTGATATCCCATTTCTGTTTGAATTAGGACTGGTTGCCCATTACGCCAACCACTTCCAAGAAAGCAACGCGGCGTTCGATCGAGCAGGGGATATCGCTGAGGACCGTTATACCAAAAGCGTTTCAAAAGAGGCTGTTTCGCTCGTCACCTCTGATCAGATGCGTCCATATCCGGGCAGTCGTTATGAACGGCTTTTGAGCCACTATTACCGGGCACTCAACTATGTTTATCTGAATCAGTTAGACGGTGCACTGGTAGAATGTCGCCGTGCCACGGCTCTCATTAACTATTTCAAAGGTGAAAACGAGGATTACGATTTCTTCGGAGCAGGACTTCTCGCACACCTCTCCGGTGTCCTCTTTGAAGCCACTGGTGAATGGAATGACGCCTACATCTCTTACAAACAAGCTGCAGAATACTATAGAAACGTAGCGGAAAAAACCGGTGTAGAGATGCCAGCGGACATCGGTCGTTCACTGGTCGGGTTGGCGCGTAAACTCGGTTTCGCTGACGAACTGGAGCGTTATCAGGAACAGTATGGGAAGTTTTCCCAGCGTCCTGAAAACACCGGCGAACTGATTCTTTTTTATGAAAGCGGTTACGTCCCCGCGAAAGGTGAGGACGCTTTGACATTCCCGATCCTCAAAACAGACGATGTGGATGATGAAAAGTTTGTGCCGACGCTTATGGGACGCCAGGGAAGGGTGTATAAAGAGATTGAATTGGAATATCTGCTACGCGTCGCTATCCCGACAATTGACTCCCATCGCCCCCTTTTCTCAGGGATCGAAGTCGCCGTTGGAGCGGTGAAAGCGAGCGGTGTGCTTGTAGAAGATGTAGAGAACATCGCCATAGAAACTTTTAATACACAACGCCCTATCATTCTCCTCCGGACGTTAGGACGCGCCTTGCTGAAATACTTGGCGTATAGAAAGGCAAATAAGGAAAATGAAGCCTTAGGGCTGCTTGTAAACCTTGCTGGTGCTGTGACGGAACAGGCGGATACACGTTCTTGGCAAACACTTCCGAATCAGATTTTTATCGTGCGGATGCCACTCCCCGCAGGCACGCATACACTCAATCTCTCATTTTTAGATGAGAACGGGCAAGTCCGAGGACGCGATTCAGCACCAAATATTAAGATCAACCCGAATCGGATAACTTTTTGGAATCACCGAACGTATAAATGAGCACTCCAGATAGTAAGATGGATTAAAGACATGCAACGCATCTATTTAGACTATAACGCCACAACACCCCTCCGTCCGGAAGTCATGGACGCAATGATGCCGTATCTCACCGAGGCATTCGGTAACGGTTCCAGCATTCACGCGTATGGACGTGAAGCACGCACTGCTATCGACACCGCCCGTGAGCAGGTCGCCGATCTCATCGGCGCCAAAAGTCCGAGTGAGATCGTTTTCACCGGAAGCGGCACTGAAGCAGATAACCACGCCATTAAAGGGCTGACCGAATTACAAAAGAGCCGCGGTAAGGGAAACCATATCATCACCTCCTCTGTGGAGCATCACGCCGTCTTGCATACCTGTCAATATCTGGAGCAACGCGGTTTCGAGGTAACCTATCTCCCCGTAGACAGATACGGACGGATTCGTATTGAGCAACTTCGCGAGGCACTCCGCGACACAACAGTCTTAATCTCCATCATGCACGTCAACAACGAGAACGGCACCGTCCAACCGCTTGAAGAGATATGCGAGATCGCACAGGAATACGAGATACCGCTCCATACCGATGCCGTGCAATCGGTCGGTAAACTGGAAATGAACGTCCAAGAACTCGGTGTGAACCTCCTGGCGTTTTCTGGACACAAGATTTACGCCCCCAAAGGCATTGGTGTCCTCTACATCCGCCGCGGCACACGACTGGCAACCCTCGTTCACGGGGGATCGCATGAACGTAACCGACGCGCCGGTTCTGAAAACGTCCCTGCCATTGTCGGCTTAGGCATTGCTGCCGACCTTGCGAAACAGGAACAGCACACCTATGCCCAGCATCTCAACGCCTTAACTCAAAAACTCCGCGAAGGTCTGGATGCACACATCGATCGCCTGCACTACAACGGACATCCCAACCACTGTGCCCCTGGCACACTCAACGTCTCATTTGAAGCCGTGGAGGGTGAAAGCCTCATCTTACGCTTGGACATGGAGGGTATCTGTGTCTCGACGGGTTCCGCGTGTACCTCCGGCTCTATGGAACCCTCTCACGTCCTCGCCGCGCTCGGCTTACCCCCGCGTTTGGCACAAGGCACCGTCCGCTTTTCCTTGGGTAGGAACACAACCGAAACCGAGATTGATGAAGTCATTGTCAAATTACCGAAAGTCATCCAGCAAATGCGCACTCTGTATAGAGGATAGACTCTCCATGTTCACCCAACCGAGGTAGGTGCGGTTTCCAACCGCACCGAATCCCATCTACCAATATCTTCGCCCTTCGGTACATCCATAACGATAGTATATCTGCAGAAACCCTGAAAATAGCCCCATTTTGTGCAACTTAAAATGACAACTGTCCTTTTTCGTGCAGCTCACCCCGTATAACGACACGACTTACCGCAAATTCAATACCCCTTTATATTGGCACAGGAATTGCTCCTACCTTCATATCAGTAATTTTAGTTGTTTGGAGGTAAGGACGCATGCGCGGAAAAATAACATCATCCGCTCTTATGAGTTCATTGGTGCTTCACATCGTCATCGCGATTGTTGCTGGACTCTATCTGATCGCACAAACCGAGCAGTTTAAAGATTTGATGGGCATCGAAATTCTCTATCCCAAAGAACCACCGAAGCCTAAAGTGGAAAAAAAATTCGTCGTGAAACCTATCGTTAAGCCGACGGTTCCAAGACAAAACATTGTTGTCGAGCAGATTCAAGTGCAACCCCGCGTAACGACTATATTTCCTCGTGAGTCAAATTTCCAACCGCAGACAGTCCTCGAATTTTCAATCCAAACCGTTAAAGTCCAACCGCCAACAGATCCGAACGTCCCCAAAGAGGTCATCCTAAATCCAATAGTGCAGACAGATGTGATACACGGTGATTTGTTGGTATCAGATGCTCCCGATGCCCTGGCATTCTCTGCCCCTATAGTAAAAGTTCCCTCCGCTCAAGTGAGAAACGTCAGTAGCGGTATCGCAGGACGGTTGAAAGTAACGCTTGAACGCTCACCGGGACTTTCAATGGTTGAAAACGTCGGTGCGGCACGCGATGCCCTCAGCGATGTCGTCGAAAACATCACACTTTCCAGTTACGTCGTCCCGCTCCTTCCGAAAGGTGAACCGGGTGGGCGCGTCATCGGTAAAGGCAAGGACATCCGAGGTGTTCTCCGTTTTGCACGCGTCCGGCACGATCTCTCTGACTGGTGGGCGGATGCCTCCGCGCTCAACGCTTTAACGCAATGGCTCAACGAGCGGACCAAAATCAAAACCGATATGAGCGTTGAGGGAGGTGCGGTGAAACTTAACGATGCCAACCTTTTCAAAACACCGCTCGCCTTTATGACAGGACACGATCCAGGACTCGTCCGTTCTCGGGAAATATTTGGATGGAAACACGGAACCGGTAGAATAGATGGTCGCCTCAGCGAGTCTGAAGCCGCTGGTATGCGTCGCTATCTTGTCGAGAAAGGTGGATTCCTCGTCTTTGATGATTGCGGCGTGAACGCGCCTGCCCAAGCGATGGTTCGCCTTTTCCTCTCACAGATGCGCTACGTCATGCCTGAATATCACGTCGAGCGCATCTCCAACAACCACGAAGTCTATAATAACTTCTACGTAATGGGCGGTCCCCCTGTCGGATACGACATCTTCTGGTGGGGCACACGTCCACCGAAACGAAACTTCCTTGAAGGTATCTCTGTCGGTGAGAAATTATCGGTCATCGTTGTCCGTCGTGATTACATGTGTGCGATGGAGACGGTCAGCTACCCGACGCGGAGCGTCCACTATTCCCCAGGGGTCTATCGCTTCATGACGAACGTTGTCGTGTATGCGCTGACACACGGTTCAATCTCTGACTACTCCGGTTATGTTCCTGAGTCCGCGCTCACTGAAAAAGAACTTCCGACGCGTCCACCCGCCGCTGCGAAGGTCGGTGGTTTCGAGTAGTATCTTCCCTTGACGGTTTTTGTCAAACATGTTATCATCTTCACAATAGATTGCGGTGCAGTGAGAGATTTTGATACTCCTTCTGCTCACGCCTGCTCCAATTATCAATCACGTCGTTTCACATTTGGCACATAATTAAAAAGATGAGATGTCGTGAGCAAGCAACAACGGCGCTTGCGGACCTTAAGCAATAACCATTAAGTCATCAACCGCGTTATTTCGCGCCTGGCGCATAGTTAAAAAAATGAAAATTCGATGTATTAATGCCTATCAAGTTGACCTTCCACTCTACGAAGGCAGTTACAATTGGTCAGGCGGGAAATCTGTATCCGTATTTGACAGCACTATCGTCTCAATCGAAACGGACGAAGGCATCACCGGCTACGGTGAGGTGTGTCCACTCGGTCCGTTTTATCTCCCTGCCTATGCGTCGGGGACCCGCACTGGGATCACCGAACTCGCACCGCACCTCATCGGTGAAGATCCGACACAACTACTTCCGCTCAACCAACACATGGATACTGCACTCAAGGGGCATCCGTATGTGAAATCAGCAATCGACATGGCGTGTTGGGATATTCTCGGCAAGGTCGCAAACCAATCCGTCTGCACCCTTCTCGGCGGAAGGTATGGAGCAGATTTCATGCTGTATCGCGCGATTTCGCAACAATCTCCCGACGAGATGGCAGCAAAGGTCGCCACCTATCGTGCGGAAGGATACCGCAAATTCCAGTTGAAAGTAGGCAGCGATCCGAACACCGATATTGAACGTATCCGAGCGGTCGCCGAATTGATGCAACCCGGAGACGTCCTCATAGCAGATGCGAATACGGGTTGGCTGATGCACGAAGCCGCCCGTGTCGTCCAAGGCGTGCGCGACGTGGATGTCTATATCGAACAACCGTGTCTCTCCTATGAAGAGTGCCTTGCTATCCGTCAGCGGACAGGTCACCCCTTTGTGCTTGACGAGACGATAGACAGTATTCACGCCCTGTTACGCGGTCATGCCGATCGGGGGATGGATGTCGTCAACATTAAGATTAGCAAATTCGGCGGACTGACCAAAGCGAAACTCGCCAGAGACCTATGCGTTGAACTCGGCATTGCGATGACAATTGAGGATAGCTGGGGTGGCGACATTACAACCGCCGCCATTGCGCATCTCGCGCACAGTACACCGACAGCGTTTCTTTTCACGGCAACAGATTTCAACAGTTACGTCACCGTCAGCACGGCGGAAGGCGCACCGCAACGCATCAACGGTAGGATGGCAGCCTCAACACAACCCGGCTTAGGTATCATCCCTGATATGGATGTATTAGGCGAAGCGGTGGTTCGCATAGAATAAAGGAGGGTTTTCGTAACCCCTATATCCGCCCTTATCAGATAGCAGCGCGTGGTTATTTCGTTCCTACGGAAAGGATAGCACGTAATGTAATGGAGTGCGGGTCTAAGAAACGCATGCAAAAGTCTTAACGCCCGTTATTTAACCGCAAGGAATAATAAAAAAATTGTATGCAGACCAGAATTTTATCCGCCGCAGATGTCCGAATAGCCTTGCCGATGCCCAAAGCCATTGAGGCAATGCGGCACGCCTACGGTCAACTGTCAGCAGGCAAAGTGACCGCGCCCCCACGACAGCACATCTCCACTGACAAAGGCGTTACCCTCTTAATGCCTGCCCACCTACCGGAACACAACGAGTTCGGCATTAAAGTCGTCTCGGTTTATGACGACAATCCGAACCTCGACTTGCCCCGTATCACGGCGACAGTCTTAGTGCTTGACCCAGCGACAGGACTCCCAAAAGCCTTCATGGACGGTAGCAATCTCACCGCTATCCGAACAGGAGCCGGGGGTGGCGTAGCGGCAGACCTGCTTGCTCGACAGAACGCGAAAACGGTCGGCTTATTCGGAGCAGGTGTCCAAGCGCGGGCGCAATTGCAGGCGGTGATGGCGGTCAGAGACATTACGAGCGTCAATCTCATCAGTCGGACAGAAGCCTCCGCGCAACAACTCGCCACTGAAATCGCAGCGTGGACGGATGCCCCGGAAGTCAACCACGTATCAAATCCGCAACAGGTCGTAGAGGACACAGACATCGTTATTTGTGCGACGACATCGGCAACCCCACTTTTTGACGGCAATGCCCTGCGACCAGGGACACACATCACAGCCGTTGGCACGTTTGTGCCAGAAAAACGGGAGGTTGATACAACGACCCTAAGGAGGTCCAACCGAATTGTTGTCGATTCGCGGGAAGCCTGTTTGGAAGAGGCGGGAGACCTGATTATTCCGAACGCTACAATTGACGCCGAAATCGGTGAAATCATCAACGGTGATAAACAGGGACGCCAATCAGACGACGAAATCACGTTTTTCAAATCGGTAGGTGTGGCGGTGCAAGATGCAGTCGCAGGATCCGTGATCCTTGCAGAAGCAGAAGCCAAAGGATTGGGCACCCTCGTTGAAATGGGTTAAAAGAATTGACAAAAAAAGCAGATCCCATAAAATAGGATGCATGTTTTTTGCGACTTTCATCTCACTCCGTTGAAACAAAAACCAAGCCTGCAACAACGGCGCAGGCGACCCTTGAGAAAAGAACGTCAACGCCCAATTCATGTTGTTTAACCGCAAGGAAAATTAAAAATATGGAAAAAACGCATTTACTTCAGGCACCACATCTGCACGCAATCGCACGCAACATCTTCGTCGCCGCCGGTGCATCGCGACACATTGCAGAGGATGTCTCCGAAATCCTCGTCAACGCCAACCTCGCGGGGCACGACTCACACGGCGTGCTACGCGTGCCGGCGTATCTACGTGGCATTGATGCCGGACAACTGGACCCCACTGCGGAACCCGAAGTCCTCGCAGAGACGCCGAATACCTTACGTGTTGATGGACAACGCAGCTTCGGACACTACGTCTCACGCTGGTCAATTAGCAAAGCGATAGAGAAGGCCAAAACCGCTGTCTCCTGCTCTGTCAGCATCAGCAATACTGGGCATATCGGACGCTTGGGTGAGTATGCAGAAGCGGCAGCAAAAGCCGGATGCATCGGACTCATCAGCGTTGGCTCAGGCGGCAAAGGCGGAGGCCCGACAGTCCCTTACGGCGGTGCACAAGGTACTTTCAGCACAAATCCTATCGCTTTAGGGGTGCCAACCGGCGATGACGGTCCCTTCATCGTTGACTACGCAACAAGCGTGATTGCCGAGGGAAAGATACAGGTCGCCCGGAGCAAAGGCATCGACTTACCAGAGGGGTGTATTCTCGATAAAAACGGGATGCCGAGTGTCAAACCTGCTGACTTCTACGATGGTGGCGCACTTCTCGCATTCGGAAAACACAAGGGCTACGCCCTCGCGATGTTCACCTGCCTCCTCGGGGGATTGGCGGGGACTTATGACACAGAAAGCGGCAGGATGGGCGGCATTTTCATGCAAGCCATAGATGTCAACGCCTTCACACCGGTTGCGGAATATCAGAAAGGCGTGCGCGCCTTCTTAGATAGCATTAAGTCTACACCCCCAGCACAAGGCTTCGATGAAGTCCTCGTCCCCGGTGATTTTGAACACCGATTCCGCACACAGCGGTTAGTAGAAGGGGTTGAAATACCCGATACCATCTACAACCAACTTCAAGAGTGTGCAGACAAACTCGGCGTTTCCATCGGCGAGGACACTGTTGAGGAAGACGACAAGGCACACTACGGTCCTGTTTCGTAAAAAGGCGCGCTAAGATTCAGCCCCGCCTTACCGAACCGCAAGGCTTTTAATTTATGGGATCCTGGGCTGCGCTCCATTCCATTACGCGCAGATTGCTGGTTAAGTCGCAACTCTTGTAGTAGAATCTGTTAGATTGTGCTGGTTTAACGAAACTATAGCCTGCAACAACGGCGCAGGGTTTTTGATAGGGTATTTCCCCTAGATATACGCAAAAGCACGTGCAAGCACAAATCCACTTGACCGAACCGCAAGGAAAATTTAAAAAATGAAGAGGCACATATTTGAAGTCGCACACCTTCAGGCATTCACAAGCGACCTATTTGTAGCGGCAGGCACACCGCAGCACATCGCCGATAACGTTGCCGAGATTCTGATAAAAGCGAATCTCGCTGGACACGATTCACACGGCGTGCTTCGGATTCCCTCCTATCTCGACGGGATTGAGGGCGGTGGGATCCGTCCTGATGCTGAGCCAGATGTGTTACAGGAAACCGACAATACACTCCATATTGACGGTGGGAATGGCTTCGGACACTATACCGCTCGTTCTGCGATCCGACGCGCAATCGAAAAAGCGAAAATCGGTCGGACCTGTTTTGCGACGCTCACCCGGACGGGACATATCGGTAGAGTCGGGGAATACGCACAAGAAGCCGCTGAAGCGGGATATATCGGAATCGTCACCGTCGGTGGCGGTTCAAAAGGTGGCGGACGCATTCTCCCTTTCGGTGGCGCGGTTGGCGCGCTCGGCACAAACCCGATCGCCATCGGTGTTCCTACAGGTGATGATGTCCCCTTTCTGATCGACTTCGCAACCAGCATGATCGCAAACGGTAAAACCTACGTTGCTGATAGCGAAAACCGGGATCTCCCGGAAGGATGCGTTGTTGACAAACACGGAAATCCTACCGTCAAAACCGATGAATACCGCGATGGTGGACATCTCCTCGCTTTTGGGAGGCATAAAGGGTATGCCCTTTCTCTTTTTGTGGCACTGCTCGGCGGATTGGGAGGCGCGTTCAATACTGAAGCCGGACAGATGGGGGGTCTTTACATGCAGGTGATTGATGTCAACGCGTTTACACCCCTTGAAGAATATCAAAAAGGGGTGCGTGCGTTTTTAGATACAATCAAGGCGACCCCGCCTGCATCTGGTTTCAATGAGGTATTCGTCCCCGGGGACTTTGAAGCGAATACCCGAGCACACCGCCTCGCAAACGGCATTGATATACCCGATACCATCTATCAGCAACTCCGCGAATGCGCCGAAAAATGGAATGTTCCGATGATAGAAACCCTATGATTTAGCGTGTAGATTGGGTTAAGCAGATCCGAAAACTGGTAAAGTACCTGCTATTTTCAAACAAGGAAGCTTTGAATGCGATTCACATCTCTGTTTTTGGTAATAGTTGTGTTACTAACGCTGGCATTCACTGCTGTTGCCCAAGAAGCACACACCGTATTTAGGCACGGTGGTAGCGTTCAAACGGTTGCATACGCCCCCGGAAATCCCGCGCTGTTTGCGAGTGCGGGGGATACTGGCGCGGTTAAGTTGTGGGACCTCCAAGACGATACCGTGACAACATTAGGCTTTCATGCGGACACTGTCAATGCCCTGACATTTTCCCCGAATGGACGGTGGCTTGTCAGCGGCAGCGATGACTACACATGCAAAGTGTGGGACGTTTCACAGCGGATAGAAATCAGGAGTCTTCAACACATCAGCGACCGGACACGCTCACAAATCAAAGCCGTGGCGTTTTCACCGGATGGACGACGACTCGCCACAGCGGGCGTGCATGTCAAACTTTGGGACACTCTCAGTTGGTTCGAGATAACCACACTTCAACACCACGAATGGCTCTGGGCGGTTGCTTTTTCCAGCGATGGCACGCTACTCGCCACGGGAGATAACAGGGGACAGATTAACGTCTGGGACCTTCGAAATCAACGTGCTGTTACGCAACTCCATGTTGGTTCCAATTCCGTCTATACCGTCCAGTTTTCCCCGAACGACCAAATCCTTGCCGGGGCAGGATACGAAGGGAAAGTCAAATTATGGACAGTACCGAATTGGAAACCGTATGGCACACTGACATCTAATAGCACAATCTCCGATATTAGTTTTTCACCTGACAGCAGCATGCTCACGGGCATCAGCTATGAATCTGTGAACCTTTGGAAGGTTGACAGTGGTGAGAAAAGTGCGGCACTCACAGGACACAGAGGATGGGTGAAAGCCGTCGCCTTTTCCCCAGATGGAAATTCAGTTATGAGTGGGGGTGAGGACGATACACTCCGACTCTGGGATGTCACGCCCTACCGCGCCATAACCCCAGATATGGTGCGGATTCTCTATTTCCTTCCGCGCGACCGCAGCATCCAACCCGGCATTTGGACAAAGGTAAACACACGCCTCAGGAATGTCCAACGCTTTTATGCAAATCAGATGGAAATTAACGGATTTGGTCGAAAAACCTTCACGTTTGAAACCGATGAAAGTGGGGAAATGCTTGTCTATCGCATTGATGGACAGTTCAGGGACCGGTATTACCACACAAACACTGCACACAAAATCCACGCGGAAATATCTTCTCAGTTCGATATGGGCAGGCATGTGTATCTGATCGTTGCGGACATCAGTAGTCAATCCATTGGTGGGAAGAATAAATGCGGGATCGGCGGTGGAGACTGGTATAAAAACGAAAACTTGATAAGAGGGAAAGGCGGATATGCTGTCATTCCTGCATCCGGTCCCTGTTTTGATGGCGCGTATGGTAATATTGTGGCAGCGCATGAACTCGGACACGCTTTCGGCTTAGAGCACGACTTTCGCAACGATGCTTATGTCATGTCCTATGGCATCGCACCCGATCGATTGTCTAAATGTGCCGCCGGCTGGTTGGACACACATCGCTTTTTTAACACCGACCAAACCGCCTTCAATGAACCGACATCAATTCAGATGCTGACCCCCTCGGTTTATCTTCCAAACACGAGAAACTTCACGCTCCAATTTGAGGTAAGCGATGCAGATGGTATCCATCAAGTCCAGTTACTCGTTCCGACGACCGCGAAGGACCCAGCCCCCGGTGTCAAGTTACACAGTTGTAAGAATTTACACACCCAAAGGCGTACCCTCAGATTCAGGGTGCCAACCTTAACGGCACGCCAAATCAACAACGTTGTCCTCCAAGTAATCGATGTGTATGGAAATATTACACGTCAGGACTACACACTCAAGGCAAACGCGGCTCTACTTTCCCAAAACCACATAGATGTCAACAGAGATGGAATTGCCGCGCCTGAACAACTTCTCGCAACCCTAGCGATTCCAACAGAAACCCGTATCTTCGCAAACTACCCGAACCCGTTTAACCCAGAGACGTGGATACCCTATCAGTTATCTGATCCTGCGGAAGTGACGTTGCACATCTCCTCTGTGGATGGGACCCTGGTGCGGACGTTAGCCTTGGGACACCAAGCTGCGGGAACGTATCATAGCAAAAGCCGTGCGGCGTATTGGGATGGAAGAAATGAACACGGAGAACGCGTGGCGAGCGGTGTCTATTTCTATACACTGTCGGCAGGGGATTTTACAGCGACACGGAAGATGTTCATCAGGAAGTAGGCAATTGTGCTTGACATCGTACACCGAGAGTGTTATACTTAACCTCGTAAAGTCAACCCACTTTCTGAAAGGATGTAGGGCCTTGTAGCGGTGGCTAAAATTAGGATGCGTCGGATTCAGCGAAGACGTGCGATATTAACGAAGAGAAGTTAGGTACAAATCCTCAATTCCAGCCGTGAATTAACCGGAAACCCGCTCGTAATGAAATTATGCCTTAAATGGCATAATTTGTCTTTGCTTTACATTTGGAGAGCGGTCCCAGGGGCCCATAGTTTAAAAAATGGATCTTGGACTTATAGACAAAATTGCAGTCGTAGGTGCCTCAAGCAAAGGACTTGGGCGCGCAATTGCACTCGGTTTAGCACACGAGGGAGCGAAGGTCGCTATTTGCGCAAGAGACAGAGATGCTCTGGAAGCAACAGCAGCTGACATTCGCAACCAGACCGACACCGAAGTTTTAGCGGTCCCGACCGATGTCAGTCAACCCGATCAGGTTGAAAATCTCATTCAGACAGCGATTGGACACTTCGGTGGGATCGATATTCTGGTTAACAACGCAGGCGGTCCCAGAGCGGGACGGTTTGATGACTTGGGAGCACAGGACTATCAAGATGCCGTCCACTTGAACCTGATGAGCACGATAAACCTTTGCCGCGCCGTTGTTCCGACGATGCGGGCACGCGGCGGGGGGCGGATTATCAATCTCACTTCTGTCTCTGTTAAGCAACCTGTCGATGGACTGATGCTGTCCAATATGGCACGAACAGGGGTCATTGGATTCGCAAAAACCCTCGCGACGGAGTTAGCACCCGATAAAATCCTTGTTAACAATGTCTGCCCCGGTATCATCTTTACAGACCGCATTCGACAACTGGCGACCGTCCGTGCTGAAGAAGGGGGCATTACATTTGATCAGGCACTCGCGAACATGACCGCGGATATCCCGATCGGTAGAATCGGGGACCCAGACGAATTTGCAACCTTAGTTGTTTTTCTCGCATCCGAACGCGCAAGTTACATCACTGGAACGACAATTCAGGTAGACGGCGGCATGGTGAAGTCACTTCTCTAATTTAACTTGCATACGGTCGAGGCGATCTCGTAAAAAGGTTTTCTTGTCGGTTCCGCACGCGCCGTTGTTGCGTGCTACAATTTCGGGACAAAAAACGCAGCAGGCATTCTCACTGCGAAGCAGTTGACTGCGGGTATACGGAGAGGCACTTGAAACCTCTAACCCACCCCACCGAACCGCAAGGAAAATTAAAAAATTGGTATCTGTAATCATTCCTGCGTTTAATGAAGAGCAGACAATCGGACAGGTGCTGGCGGCACTCCGTGCCCTGCCCCTTGAGAAACAGATTATTGTTGTCAACGACGGCTCCACAGACGGGACTTACACGGTACTTGAGGAATTGCGCGCGACTCACGAACTGACCGTCGTGCATTGCCAAGAGAACAGAGGTAAAGGATTCGCAATTCGGAGCGGACTCCCGCATGTGAAAGGGGAAGTGGTCGTTATTCAAGATGCAGATATGGAATTGGATCCAGCGGATATCCCTGAACTTGTGAAACCGCTTGAAAAGGAGAACGTTCAAGTAGTTTACGGATCACGGTTTCTGAACGGACGCGGAAACGCCAGTCTCCAGAACTTCATCGCGAACCGTATTCTTGCTACCTATACAAATCTCCTTTACGGATGCCGCATTACCGATGAATCGACAGGCTACAAAGCCTTCTCAACAGAATTGATCACACGTTTAGAGTTAACCTGTGAGGGATTTGAATTCTGCCCGGAGGTCACAGCGAAGATTTTACGGGCAGGCTATCGTATCCATGAGGTGCCGGTCTCCTATGTTCCGCGCACAAAAAAGCAGGGAAAGAAACTCCGATTCTGGTTGGATGGATTCTTTGCCGCATGGACACTCTTAAAATACCGTTTCATTTCAGAAACAGAAATTTTCAAAACATCTGGAGGTTAAATTGCTAATTATGTTTAAAAAAATAGTTTATCCCATACTCATCTTCTTACTGATAGGCGGCGTGTCCTTCTTGGTATTTGGACACAGTAATCTCCCTACCTTGTTAGAAGACGTTAACAAAGACGGCGTGGTGAACATCCAAGACCTGGTACTTGTCGCGGGTTCCTTCGGACAACCCAGGGATCGCAATGCGGAACAGGATCCTGATGTCAATCGCGACGGGATTGTCAATGTTTTAGACCTCGTTCGCGTGAGCAGTAGTTTTGGACAAACCGCCCCGGATGAAAACTCGGCGTATCACGACATTCAGGAATATGTCTTTGACAAGAGTTGTGCGAACAGTGCTTGCCACGCTGCGCCGGCGAATGCTTTTAATTTGAATCTTAGCTACGGATTCTCCTACGAAAATTTAGTTGGCGCTGTGCCACAGAATCCTGCGGCAGCAGCAGCCGGTATGAAACTCGTTGATCCAGGGAATCCAGAGAACAGTTTCCTTTTAACGAAACTGATGGGACCGACAGTCCCGGAACAGGGCGCCCGGATGCCGTTCCTTGGTGGTATGCTTCACGCCGGTAAAATAGATGCGGTTCGGATGTGGATTGAGGCAGGGGCACCACAGACCGGTAAAATAGCAGGGATCGGGGACCTCGGTGTGCTGCGGGATCCTGACGAGAAATTTGAAGCACCTGCGCCGCCTGCCCCCGGTGAAGGGTATCAACTCCGTTTGCCACCGTTCAAAATTGAACCCGGCACTGAACGGGAAGTTTACTACGCCACCCAAATCACTGATGAAAACGGAAATTCAGTAGAGGGAGACATTTTTATTAACAGAGTGGAGATTTTCTATCCTGCTGGGAGCCATCACTTCATCATATATCGGATCACAGAGGACGGGATGGCAAAGGGTCTCTTAGAGAATGGGATCATACCCGATATTTCGGTTAATCCTGAAGACACTTTCCGGGAACTTGACACGGACAACCCAGATCCGGTATTCGGCGTCTTCGGTGCTGATAGACTCTTTGTCGTCGGAACGCAAACCGATGATACGCTGTTTCAGTTTCCTGAGGGGGTTGGATTGCGAATGCCTGGGGACACCATTTACGACCTGAATTCGCACTACATCAATCTGCTCGGCGACGAGACATTGCTCGGCGAAACTTATGTTAATATCTACACGATTCCGGAAGAGGAAGTTCGGTACGAGGCTGTTGAAATTTTCGTCAACAATCGGTCCATTAACGTCCCACCCGGAACAACCCGCGTCTCTAAAATGACATGGCTTGTTGAAGATGAGCTTTTTAAACGAGGACACGATTCGGAGACGTCATTGAGTGTCTTTTTGCTGACATCTCATATGCATCGGCACGGTGAATTGTTTGAAATTTTTCAGGAATCAACTGACGATTTGCTGCACCGGAGCGTCGCTTACGACGATGCGCCTATCGACCTGTTTAATCCGGTTCTTCTCTTAGATCCAGATGATGGTCTTCACTTTCGGTGTGTCCATAACAACTACGACACGGACGAACCTCTCATTTTCGGACTCACATCTGAAGACGAGATGTGCATTATCTTCGGCTATTACTATATCCCGACCGAAAGTGCGGGAGATATAATTGAATAGTTAATGGCAAGAAAAAATAACTTCATGGAAGCCATCGCACACCAAATTCTGGTGTGCGACGGTGCTATCGGAACCGAACTCCGTAAACGGATTCCTTCATATTTACAGTGCGTCGATGCCTGCAATATTTCTACAGAACATGCTGAGAAAATTGTAGCGGTTCATCGCGCCTATGTCGACGCGGGTGCTGATGTTATTCAGACGAACACCTATCAAGCAAACAGGAAAGCATTAGCAGTCCACGGCTTAGCTGAACAGGTTGAAGAAATTAACAGAACAGGTGTGTCTCTGGCACGAGCAGCAGCACAGGAGCACGCCTATGTTGCTGGCTCTGTCGGTCAAATTCCGCTTCAAACCTTAGATACGCCGGTCCCATCAACGAAAGCGATCCGACGGCTTTTTAAGGAACAGATGGACGCGCTTGTGGATGCGGGGATAGACCTTCTCGTCCTCGAAACCTTTGTCTCTCCCAAACAGGCAGAAATCGCTACAAAGCAAGCCCTCACATACAATGTTCCTGTCATCGTTGAAATCAGTGGCGTTTCAGGTGGAACTGTAGGCACTGGGTTAGATGTTCGCGTCTTTGCCCAAGAGCTGGAACAACTCGGCGCGCATGCAGTCGGCATCAATTGTAGAGGACCTCACGATCTCGTTGAGGCAATGGAGCTCCTCGCGCCTGTCATCAAAGCCCCTATTGTCGTGCAACCGAATGCGGGTAACCCGAGAGTAGAGCAGGGTGAAATTGCCCTCTCTTACACAGTCGAGGCTGAGGTTTTCAGGGACTACGTTGGCAAGTTAATCGACCTTGGCGCGAACATGATCGGCGGCTGTTGCGGCACAACCCCGACATACACGGCAAAAATCCGACAGGCTGTCACAGGGCGAAAACCTGTCCAACGAGAGCAGCGTATTTTCGTGCTTCCACAGATTACGTCAACGTCTAAATCACCAACCGATAACCCTATCCAGCAAGTCTTTGAAACGCGCAAACGCATCGTAAGTGTAGAAATGCGCGCCAATACTTTTCCGCAATTGCGAGCGATGCTGAAAGAAGCAAAAAATCTCGCTGCAATCGGTGTAGACCTATTTGATGTAACCGACAATTCCGGTGCCGCCGTGAACATCGGAGCTATCGCGACAGCCTATCAACTCCAGCAGGCAACCCAGATTCCGACGCTTATCCATTGGACGACCCGATCCCGTAATCTCATCAGTATGCAATCACATTTACTGGAAGCGGAGGCATTGGGGATCCGAGGCATTGTCGCCTTATCCGGCGACCATCCGAAAGCCGGTCCCTATGAGACCGCCAGTCTCGTACCGGACGTTCGCGGGGCAGTTCAATTGATGCGACTCATCAACCGACTCAATCACGGGGAACTCGCCGACGGTTCGTCAATCGGTAAACCGTGCGGTTTCTACTACGGAGGCGGCTTCACAATCGCTGAGAATCTACAACCCCACGTCAAGCATCTCGCAAATAAAATCGCACAGGGTGCGAAGTTTGCTTACACACAACCGGTTTGGACATACCAGGATATTATCCGTGCACAGCAGGCAACGGAACATCTCGATATAAAGATCCTCTACGGTATTCTACCCCTCACGAGTTTCCGAAGCGCATCCTATCTACGCGACAATTTGGGACTTTACATCCCACAGTTTATTGTCGACAAATTCCGAGACCTCGGAGACACCGCTGGACATGAACTCGGTATGCAACTGAGCTTAGAATTGGTTCAGGAAATCCGTAACCAAGATGACACCGCAATCGACGGTATCTACCTGATCCCGCCTGCTCGCATGAATTGGAAAAACAGAGCCAGGGTCATCTCAGAAATCGTTAAAACCTATAGAGATGCACCGCTACGGGGTTGAAGATTGAACAGTTCCCGAAACCGTAGCGCGTAATGAAATTAGGTCCTCCTTAAATGGCATAATTTGTCCCCCACACGCTATTCGCTATGGGGACCCCTGCATTTACATTTGGAGAGCGGATATCCGGAGAGACATTTGAAACCCCTAACCCATCTCACCGAACCGCAAGGAAAAATCAAAACACGCATTACAGGGCGCTCGCTTCTCTTAGGTGTCCTCCTCATCCCAGTCAATGTCTATTGGATGACGCTTGTGGAGGTGAAATATTACTCCCTCGACGGTTCGTGCCTCCCGCTATTTATCCAACCCGTTTTCATCATGTTCGTCTGTGTTGTCGCCAACCTTGTGTTGAAACGCATCGCACCGCGTCAGATGCTGCAGCAAGGGGAACTGCTCGCTATCTACATTATGGTCGCGATCTCCTGCACGTTTGCGGGGCACGACACGATGCAAAATATGTTCGGCAGCATCGCGCATCCGTTTCGGTTTGCGACTGAGGAAAACGAGTGGCAGACGCTCTTTTTTCGGTATCTCCCGGCGTGGCTCACCGTTTCCGACGCGCAAAGTTTGCAAGGGTTTTACGAGGGAGAAGCCACCTTCTATACAAACCACAACTTCACCGTCTGGACCAAACCGCTGCTCTTCTGGGGACTCTTTTTCCTGATTATGATGTTCATGATGCTCTGCATTAACACACTCGTTCGGAAGCGGTGGGCAGAGCAGGAAAAGTTGGCGTATCCGATTATTCAACTCCCGCTCGGGCTTTCGGAAGATGGCGGCATCAGCCTCCTCAAAAATCGGATGATGTGGATTGGATTCAGCATCGCCGTCGTCATCGGTGTGATTAACGGGATTAACTACCTCTTTCCACAGTTCCCAGAGATCCCTTATATCAAACGCACAGCCGTCTTCCGCGACATCTTCACCGACCGTCCATGGAACGTTATTCGCGGCACTCGAATCTCCGTTTACCCCTTCGCAGTAGGATTGGCGTTTTTTCTACCACTGGATCTCTCGTTTTCGTGCTGGTTTTTCTTTGTTATTCGCTTAGCGGAATTTGTTATCGGTGCCGCACTCGGCACACGCTATTTCCCTGCGCTCAATGAGCAGGCGTATGGTGCCTGGATCGCGCTTTTCCTACTCGCTGTCTGGGTCACGCGGCGTCACTTGACGGAGGTCATGAAAAAGGTGTTTGGGTTTAACTCGCGCCTTGATGATTCTGACGAACCGATGCCTTACCGCGCTGCTTTTTTAGGTATCCTCGGCTCGCTCGTCGCCCTCGGTATCTTTTCCTCTATAGCAGGGATGTCCTTGTGGGTTGCGGGTGTTTTCTTTGGGGTCTATTTCCTGCTCTCCTTTGCGATCACCCGTGTTAGAGCGGAACTCGGCACCCCTCACGAAATTTACTACGTCAATCCACACGACATGCTGGCGACAGTCGGCGGCACTCGGCAGTTTGACACAAGCAGCCTCACCATCATGTCCCTTTTCTACTGGTTCAATCGCGGTTACCGTAATCACCCGATGCCGAATCAGATTGAGGCGTTTAAACTCGCAGAATCAACCGGAATGGGTAACCGACGTTTGTGGATGGCGATGCTAATCGCGATTGTCGTCGGTATTCTGGTGACCTTCTGGGCAAACCTGGACATCACCTTCCGTAACGGTGCGGTTGCGAAAGCAGGCGGTTTCAAAGGATGGGTCGGTAGAGAATCATTCAGTAGACTGCAACGCTGGTTACATAACCCAACAGAACCGAATCTGATCGGCATCGGTTTCATGGGCATCGGCGCGCTCCTGACGTTCGTGATGATGTATATGCGGATGCATTTCTTGTGGTGGCCCTTCCACCCCGCGGGCTATGCCCTTGCGATTAGTTTCGCGATGGATTACTTCTGGTTCGCCTTCTTCGTGGCGTGGTTCCTGAAATTGATGATTTTACGGCACGGGGGTTTACGGTTGCATCGCAAAGTCGCACCGCTCTTTTTAGGACTCATCTTAGGCGATTACGTCATCGGTAGCATCTGGGCAATTATCGGACCCTCATTCGGTTTGCGGACCTATAAAATTTTTATTTGAGAGCGAAAGACATGAACCTACCCGTCGGAAAACTGAAACCCGATTTTTTAAAAGAACTTCTGCCCACGCCCGATAGAAATACAAGCGTGGTCGTCGGTCCACAACTCGGTGAAGATGCCGCAGTAATGGCGTTAGGGGACACCTATCTCGTCGCAACCAGCGATCCAATCACCTTTGCGACTGAAGATATTGGATGGTACGTGGTATGCGTCAATAGCAATGACATCGCCGCGATGGGTGCCGTGCCGAAATGGCTATTGGTAACGCTACTGTTACCCGAAGATGCAACCACTTCGACAACGGTTCGCGACATCATGTCGCAAATCACGCAGGCATGCGCGGCGTTTGACATCTCGCTCTGCGGTGGACATACCGAAGTCACACCAGCCGTAACACAACCCGTCGTCATCGGGCAGATGATGGGGGTTACCGATAAAAATGCCCTGTTCACTTCGGCGGATGCCTGTGTAGGGGATCTCCTGATTCTCACAAAAGGCCTCGGTATTGAAGCGACGGCAATCATCGCACGCGAGCGTGAAGAGCAGCTGCGTGAAAAATGCGATGCCCAATTCTTGGAGCAGGCGAAGAACTATCTCACGGATCCCGGAATTTCTGTGCTAAAGGATGCCCACATCGCAATCGCTACAGGCGGCGTGCACGCCATGCACGATGTCACAGAGGGGGGTGTCACGACTGCCGTTTATGAATTGGCAACTGCGGCTGGGTTAGGGGTGACCGTCTATTCGGATAAACTGCTCGGCTCCTCCATTCTATACGGAAACACAACACGGACACTGTGTGAGCTGTTTGGACTCAACCCACTCGGTGTTATTTCATCCGGTGCCATGTTAATCGCCTCGGAACCCGAAAAAGGCGAAACAATTTGTCAAGCCCTCCGTATGGCTGGTATCAACGCGGACATTATTGGAAAGTTTTCGCCACCTGAGCATGGGTTGTGGTTGGAAGATGCCACCGGCACACAACAACGACTCCCTATTTTTCAGACGGACGAAATCGCCAAACTCTTTAGCAGCAGTACCCACTGCGTCTAAACCCAATAGAATTCCTTGCAAGAAAATGAACACCGAATTGCGAGACTATCCGCTAACAAGCAGCATCATTAAGTTGAAAACCGGTCGGGTCCAACTCACAATCGTAAAAGATCCCGATTGGTTTCTCGAACAACTCAGTCGAGAGGACGACCAAGGCAAGCTCTACCTCCCCTATTGGACCTATCTTTGGGAGTCTTCGATCGGTCTCGCCCGCCATATAGAAAAAATCGGCACTCGCCTAAAAGATGCACATGTCTTAGAAATCGGATGTGGATTCGGGTTGGGAGGAATCGTCGCCTGCCAGATGGGGGGGCGCGTGATTTTCACGGATGCGGAACAAGAGGCACTCCGCTTCGCATGCCACAACGCCGAGCAGAACGGTGTGAGCCAACGTGCCGATTTCGTCCAAATGGATTGGAACACCCCTTGTTTCAATCGCAAATTTCTGTTCATTCTCGCCGCCGATGTCATTTATGAAGAACCGCATTGGATACCGATCGTGACGCTACTCCAAGAGTATCTCGCCCATAATGGGGTCGCCCTCTTTTCCGAACCGAATCGTAGCAACGCGTCCGGTTTTTTCAAACGACTCACTGACAACGGCTTTGTCTATCAAAAAACCTCCTATCCTGTCACGTTAGACGGACAAACCTCTCAAGTTTCTATCTATACTGTTCGACGCGCGAGCGTATGAATGGCGTTGTCCTTATAGTATCTCTTCCAATCTTCCCTTCTTCCAGCCTTCCAATCTTCTTTTTCCATATTGCCCAAAAAACAGGAAAAAAGGCGAGTTCTCTGCTAAAAAAATAGGCAAAAATTCGCGTCCCATGGACTTTCTGAGAGGTTTCCGTTTTGAAGGAGCCTTATGAACCCTACAGAAATTAGGAATCCGACCTTTTGGCAAGGTTTTTGCTAATGGTGTATTGAGGTTAATATTCCTCGTTGTTTCAGCACATTCACGCGGAATTAACTTGGGAAAGGGTGGAGAATGGAAGCAGCTACCTCAACGCCGGGGACCCCACCTGCGTCCAGGACGGGTAACCCGTCCCCTACAAAGGGACGAATCTTAATCATTGATAACAATCCAGAGCGCGCACACTCGTTAATCCAGATACTGGAAGCAAGCCGTTACAAAGTTGCTGTCCCTGTGCGTCTACAGGAAGGTTTGACTGAGCAGGTTACACGGATAAAGCCAGACATCATATTGATCGGCGTTGACTTCCCAGGGCAAACGGTTCTCGGTTGGGTTGCATCTCTCCATGAGAGTTATCCGTGTCCGACCGTCATGTTTTCACGTGATGAACGATCGGAAACAATTCAAGCGGCGACGCGTGCGGGTGTCTCCGCGTATGCTGTCGGGAAACTTACGGGTGCCCGAGTAAAAACCATTATTGAAGCAGCTGTCGCCCGGTTCTATGAGTATCGGGCATTGCAAGAAGAACTTGAAAAAACGAAAATAAACCTTGCCGAACGTAAAATCATTGAACGTGCAAAGGAAGTGGTCGCACAGCAACGTGGCTGCAACGAATCACAAGCGTATCAAATTTTGCGGAAGATGGCGATGAATCGTAGAAAACGGCTCGCAGAAATCTCACAAGACGTGCTATCTGTCGCCGATGTATTGACGAACAAATTGTAGCGTAGTGCCTGTTCAAGGGTGAACAAAGTATTCACATCAGCATACGACCGATGTGTTCCGCACTACTGTGATGATAACGATAAACCTAACCGAAGGTGGCATATAAAATAAAGACAAATTGCGCCGCGATGGCACAATTTAGGTCTGGACACAGGTGTCCATTCAGTCTGACGGACGAGGTGACCTCGCCCCTACGGCTGATGGATGCCTTTTTTATTTTATCACCTAATCCAGCAGAGGACGTTGGTTATTCAACCCACCTCATCAAACCGCAAGGAAGATTAGAAAATGGTGAACAAATCAAAAAAGAAAGCGACTCCCACAGATCAAGGGGTGCGTTCAGCGCCGAGTTTGAAAAGCGCGAGGGTTTCCAAGAAATCAAGGTCCAAGATAAACGCTGCGGAAACCCTGAAGCGAGACAAAAACGGACTTGAGGTCATTAATGACATTCCCAACTACATTCGGGACGGTTGGGAATCTATTCCCCCGAACGAACGGGATCGGCTTAAGTGGGTAGGTGTCTTTTTCCGAAAGCAAACCCCCGGCGAATTCATGATGCGTCTCCGTATGTCAAGCGGTTTCAGCAATTCCGATCAGCTTCGCGCTATTGCTGAAATCAGTGAAGCACACGGACCCGGGTTTGTCGATCTCACGACGCGCCAGCAGATCCAACTTCGAGGTTTCACGATCAAGAATGTCCAACATATCTGGAATCGGCTTGAAGAGGTCGGTTTAGGTTCACTCCAAACGGGTTTCGACAACATTCGCGGTGTCATCGGATGTCCCGTTGCGGGGTTGACACCGAACGAACTCTTTGATGCATCGCAGGTCTGCAGGGAATTCACAAAACTCTTTGTCGGGAATAAGGAATTCACCGATATCCCGCGGAAGTTTAACGTCGGTATCACAGGCTGCTTGGATAACTGCACGCATACCGCCTCACAGGATATCGCCCTCACACCAGCAGTCAAAGAGATTGACGGTGAAAAAACAAACGGCTTTAATGTCGCAGTCGGTGGAAAGATGGGCTCCGGTGGCTACACACCCGCGCAACCTCTTGACGTGTTTATTCCGCCGAAAGAAGCCTCCGTTTTGTGTGCGGATATTACGTTAATTTTTCGAGATCACGGACCCCGGACGGCTCGCAATAAATCCCGACTTGCTTTTCTGATTGCAGATTGGGGGGTAGGAAAATTCCGAGAAGAATTAGAAAGACGTCGGCACAGAAAGCAGCCGCTCCTGACTGCCGGGAAAGAGGCACGCGGTAAGAAAAAGACGGATCACACCGGTATCTTCTCACAGAAACAGCCGGGGCTCAACTACGTCGGGCTTGTTGTCCCAGTCGGACGGATTACAACAACGCACCTTTTCGAGGTCGCACGGATCGCAGACGAATACGGCAACGGCGACATCCGTCTCACACAAGGACAGAATTTGATTATCACCAACGTGCCAGACGCAAAAATCGGAGACCTCACCGCAGAACCGCTCCTACAGGAACTGCGCTATGATCCTTCGGAAGTCATGCGCGGCATGGTAAGTTGCACCGGTATTGACTACTGCCACTTCTCGCTGATTGAAACCAAAGAACGCGCCATGGAAGCGATCCGACATCTGGAGGCGAAACTCGGCAATACGAAACCACTTACGATACATTGGTCGGGATGTCCAAACGGATGCGGCAACCACGCCGCCGCAGACATCGGACTCCTCGGTAAGAAAACCAAAATTGACGGCGTCGTCACCGATGCAGTGGACGTATTTCTTAAAGGAGATGCCGGGGCGAATCCGAAAATCGCGCCGAAGTTATTAGAAAACGTGCCTTGCGATGAACTACCGCAAGTGCTTGAGGGACTCATCCCTTACCTTTCACGTAGATAGATTTTTAAATTATGCCCCCGGGCTGAACTTCATTACGCGCAGATTTCCGATTAAGAATGAGACACGTTGTAGCATAAACAACTGTAGCGGCGAGGTCTTCCCACCCAATGTGCAGTTTTAACGAAACCGTAGCCTGCAACAATACGCAGAAATACGCAGAAATACGCAGAAATGCCCAAGCAAAGACTCCAAGCAAAGACCTCAAGCAAAAACACGCGGGCGGATATACGGAAAGGCATTTCAAACCTGAAACCTACCTGACCGAACCGCAAGGAAAATTAAAAAATTAGTTTGTGCCAGCCTAACAAAACGGTAGCCCGCAACAACGGCGCGGCGGATATACGGAAAAGAGATTGAAACCTCTAATCCACCTGACCGAACCGCAAGGAAAATTAAAAAAAGGAAAATTAAAAATATGGAGATAAAAAATAAAGCAACACAGATAAAACTTTTCAGTTTAAAAACCGTTCAGATGCGCACGTTCCATACCACATGGTTTGCATTCTTTCTCGCCTTCTTTGGGTGGTTTGGCATTGCACCGCTAATGGCGATTGTGCGTGAAGATCTGATGCTAACAAAAGCACAAATTGGGAACACGATTATCGCCTCCGTTGCAATCACAGTTATCGTGCGAATCTTAATCGGACCGCTGTGCGACCGGATCGGCTCTCGAAAGGCGTACACGTGGCTGTTGATCCTCGGCTCACTCCCGGTCATGGGTATCGGTCTCGCCCAAAGCTACGAAACGTTTCTACTCTTCCGCTTGGCGATCGGTGCCATCGGTGCTGCGTTCGTCATCACGCAGTATCATACATCAACAATGTTCGCCCCGAACTGTGTCGGGACAGCGAATGCGACAACGGCAGGCTGGGGGAACCTCGGCGGCGGTGTCACGCAGATGGTGATGCCTCTCATCTTTACCGCCGTGCTCAGTTTCGGTGTGGACAAATTCCTCGGATGGCGGTTGGCAATGATTATTCCCGGGATCGCTCTGTTTATCACCGGTTTCGCGTATTACTTCCTTACCCAAGACGCACCCGATGGAAACTATAAAGAGCTCCGTGACCGAGGTGACCTCGAACCCGCAAAAGGCAAAGGCATGGAGTCTTTCATGCTGGCGATTAAAGACTATCGCGTCTGGGCACTCTTTGTCATTTACGCTGCCTGTTTCGGGGTAGAACTCACCATCAACAACGTCGCTGCCCTCTACTATCACGACCAGTTCCAGTTAGATGTCAAAACCGCTGGACTCATCGCAGGGTTATTCGGTCTGATGAACATCTTTGCACGAACAGTCGGCGGCGCTTTTTCCGATTTCTTTGCGAAAAAGACAGGACTCCGCGGACGCGTCATGTTCCTCTTCGTTGTCCTGTTAGGCGAAGGGATCATGCTGATAGTGTTCTCGCAGATGGCAGTCCTCGTGCTCGCTGTCGGAGCGATGATTGTTTTCAGTCTCTTTGTGCAGATGTCCGAAGGGGCAACATACGGGATCGTTCCCTTCATCAATCGAAAGGCGTTAGGAGCCGTTGCCGGTATTGTGGGTGCGGGTGGAAACGCTGGCGCAGTCGCCGCGGGTTTCCTGTTCCGTTCTGAGAGCATCACAATGCAGCAAGGTTTGTTATACCTCGGCATAATGGTCGGAGTCGCCTCCGTTGCGACAGCGTTGGTGAGATTCTCACCCGCAGTCCAAGACGCAGAGAAGAAAGCATTCGATGCCGCACTTGCTGAGAGACAACGCCTGAAAGCGGAAGCGGGTGCGTTATCCTAATCCTGCTTCGATAGGTTGCATTCGGGCGATCCTTCGGGATTGCCCATTCATTACTTGAAAAAAATACCGTTTCATCACCAGTGACCTTCAAATCAACCGAAAACCCGATTTTGATAACGGAAAAATCGGAGCAGAAACCTAATAATTAAAAACATGGAAAATTCAACAGGAAAAGCAGTGTGTCCGTATTGTGGTGTCGGTTGCGTCATCCGCGCAACCGTGCGTGATAACAAAATCACGAGAATTGCAGCGGACGACGACATCGCTCCAAACTACGGAATGCTCTGTCCAAAAGGCGCCCACCTCAAACAAGTCTTTCAACACCACGACGGCAGACTCGCATATCCCATGATTCGCGACCGCCGGAACGAACCGCCACGTCGGGTTTCGTGGGACGAAGCTATCGCCTTCACAGCAAACCGACTTCACGAAATCCAACTGGAACACGGCAAAGATTCCATCGCACTCTACGGCTCCGGACAGTTAGACACAGAGGCGTCCTACGTTTTCAATAAACTGTTCAAAGGCTTCCTCCGGACAAATAACGTAGACACGAACAGTCGGCTCTGTATGTCTTCAGCGGTCGTCGGTTATATGCAGTCATTCGGTTCCGATGGACCGCCGACCTGTTACGACGATATTCAGCATGCCGATGTTTTTCTGATTATTGGTGCGAATATGGCGGTCAACCATCCCGTCCTCTTCCAGATGATTCGGAAACGGCGGGCAGTTGAGCCGAATACCCGGATTATCACTGTGGATCCGCGACGCAGCAAGACAGCGGAGTTCTCGGACATCCATGTGCCACTCGCTCCGGGAAGCGATGTCGCCTTCCTCCAACTCATCGCCAAACGGCTCCTTGCGATAGGACGGGTCAATCGACGGTTCGTCCGAAGGAGCACCGAAAACTTCAGTGCTTACGAAAACCACTTGGATAGCTTAGACGAAGACGCACTTCTCGCTGTCTGCGATATTCACCCAGCACGTATCGATGAGATTGTCGAATATCTCTCTAAGCCGAGTCGTTTGCTTAGTTTCTACTGTCAAGGCACCAATCAAAGCACAAGCGGTGTTGACAAAAATGTCGCTCTCATCAATCTACACCTCCAGTTAGGTGAAGTCGGTATTAGAGGTGCCGGTCCGTTTTCACTCACCGGACAACCGAACGCGATGGGCGGTAGAGAGGTCGGCTATCTATCACATCAGTTGCCCGGCTACCGCGTCGTCACGAACGAGATGCACCGTGCCTATCTGGAAGGGTCATGGCGTGTTCCCCCCGGCAGCATCGACCCGAACCCCGGTCTAACAGCAGTCCCGATGTTTGAGGCGGCGGCTGAGGGTAAAGTCCGCGCCCTTTGGATCGCTTGCACGAATCCCGCGGTGAGCATGCCCGATACAAAGGTGTCCCAAGCAGGACTCCGCCGTGCCGATTTGGTTATCGTGCAGGATTGTTATTACCCCACAGAGACCTCGGAATACGCCGATGTGATACTTCCCGCAGCGCAGTGGGGTGAAAAGCAAGGCACCATGACGAACAGTGAACGGCTTGTCGTCCGAAGTGAGCAGTTCCTCACGCCTCCCGGTGAAGCGAAACCCGACTGGTGGATATTCACGCAGGTCGCAAAAGCATTGGGATTTAAGCGGAATTTCGACTTCTATACACCGGAAGAGGTATGGGATGAATATCGGCTTTTGACAGCAGGCACACCGTGCGATCAGATGGGGATGACGAATGAACGGCTCGCGAAAACTTCACTTCGCTGGCCCTGTCCTTACCCGCGACACCCTGGGACCCCTCGCCGGTATACGCGTAGGAAGTTTTTAACCGAGTCCGAGAAGGCACAATTCCATACGCCTGTCTATCAACCCCCCGATGAAAACACCGATGAGGAGTTCCCTCTCGGTTTAACGACAGGACGGATTGAGAGCCAGTGGCATACCCGCACTCGAACGGGCAAGGTGACGCAGCTCGTGCGCAAAGACCCGGACCCCTTTGTGGAAATCCATCCAGATGATGCGATAGAGAATGATGTGCAGGACGGTGAATGGGTGTATCTCGTCGGGCGACGCGGACGGTGTTATGCGAAGGCACGTGTCACAGAGACGATTCGACGCGGATTGCTTTTCACGCCGTTCCATTGGGGAGATCTCTTCCACCCAGAAACCAATTCAAATTATGTAACGAACCCCGCGTTTGACCCAGTATCCAAGCAACCGGAGTTGAAATTCTGTGCGGTGCGGATTGAACCTGACAGTTCGTAAGACGAACCTCTACATGATGGAAATTTCTCCCAGCAAAGTGGGAGGGATCCCCTTCGCACTCCAGCGGAGTGCTATGTCTATAAAACAGTGGAACTTCGAATACTTTTAATTGTTTTAGGGAACTCAATTCCCAAATTTTAGCCGAAACTTCATCGAGGTATGGGTTCATCGAGTAGGTCCAGAACCTCCTGTTCTACAGCACGCGATCGCATTATATCCAACGCGTCTTGGTCTGCAAGGGCAATGATTTCCAAAATTCGTTCCCTGACCGTCGCCGCAATATTGGGTTCCCATTCGCGTAACTTCGCGTCTAATCTTTCAGTTAATACGTCCATTGATTTCTCTCCTTCATCAGGATGTTCCATTCTCTATCGGTATTATAGTCGTTGTGTGCTGAATAGGCAAGCGTTCTTGTTACCATAAACGGGTAAGTCAAAAAACGATGGCAAAAGACCTCTACCCCAAATTCTCCCCTGAAGGACGTTCTTGCACCACAGGTATCACGTAACTCCGAATCGTCAATCCATTTATCGTCTCTGTCTCTGTTCGCGGTTCCGGGGTCTCACGATGATCGAACACCACATAGTAACCCTCCGCGACTCCCTCCGCTGACGGATACGCCGCGAGTTGCCGTTTGCCTTCAGTATAGAGCCGATCGCTTCGCCATATCTTTGTTTCAACGATATATTTTTTTTCGTTGTGAAGAATGAGCAGATCCATCCTACCCCGACCTGTCGGAACTTCCATATACATTGCCCCATTCACACCCGTAACGAACTGGTCAAGATAGGCAAAAAGCAGGTGCTGTCCAATGAATTCTTGCGGTGTTTCAGGGACTTGCAGAATTCTGAACCTCGCACGAGCGATAAAGTCCCGAAAGTTATCCAAGAGCCGCTCCATCTGAATGTGCCCAGTGGGCGCGAGATACTGAAAATCATCGGTGTTTTCTGGGAAGTAGTCGCGCTCCAATCCGTTAACTACCGGCTTGAATGCTTGTAGAATGCAATGTAGATAAATTGGATTGGCAATTTTACACATCCTGTCGGTGCCTCTCGTGAGTACTCCGTACATCGCGAGTTCATTAATAAGTTCATTACGCAGGTTGAAAGGCACCCCTTCCTCGGACAAAAGGATTCGCATCAAAAAACTTTCGAAGCGAGGGTTTCGGCGGATATTGGTTGTCAAATGTGTCAGGTTGGTGTTATTTTCGTCCAAGAGTTGTATGTGCGCCTCTGAAAAATGTGTCATTGTCAATGCTTCAGTTTTCGGGATATCCATCTCCTCGGTAAGTATCTGTGCAAGTCGATTGACAAGGAAGGGTTGACCGCCTGTCTGTCTGTGGATGGATTCAATCACTTCTGGAGCGAAGGCTTGCCTGGTCTCGCCAGTGTATTGCTCCAAGAGTTCCTGCACCTGATCAAACGTGAAGTTAGGCAACGCAAAATCGTCGTGGATATTGAACGGGGAGACGGAGCGATCATAGTCAAGCTGTGCAATGCTTTTGACACCGATGATACCCAGACTGTGGGGACACTGAAGTGTAGTGTGAGTGATGTAAGTATGCCGAAGGGCGTGCAGAAAACCTCTCAAGGCAGAGGTGGGGATGCCATCAAACTCGTCGATAATAAGGACAACTTTCTGCCAATGTTCCCCGTCCTTCAAGAAACGCTGAACCTGTTCAAAGAACTCCATCATTGATAAATGGTTGGTTATTTGGGCTTTGTCAAGGAAAGGTTTTAGGGCTTCGGATGGCACTTCTCCACGTTTGTGGTAAATATTCTCTATCTCCTCGCGGATGTCTTCGGTGAGATTGCTGTAAAAATCAGTAGGCGTGAGGTTTTATACGCCTCAAAATCTAAGTGGATAGGGATATAGGTGGGTTCCTCGGCGGCAAGGAGGTCCATGGCGGCGTAGAAAAAAGTTGTCTTGCCCGTTTGTCGTGGGGCGAAGATGACGATATAGCGTCCCTCTTTGACGCGCTTGATAAACTCCGCGAGCTCCTCAGCACGGGAGACAACGTAGTGCTGTTCCGGGTTCACGGGTCCCTGTGTGCCGAACCTTCGCATCTGTGTTCCTTTTGTATGGTTTGCGTTTTAAAACACGAATAGTATTATATCCTTTTTGCATGTTAGGGCAGGTTCGTAGTCGTGCAATTTATCGCACTGCTACACAGGTGGTTAAAATTCTAATCCAAAACCTTATTAATTGCTTCTTGGATATCGCTAAGTTTTATAGGGGAAACTCCAAGAGCTGCCCCCACGCTGCTTGCTAGAATTGGCAGTGCGCCCTTGATGGCTTTTTCAATGGCATCTCTATCAACTTTGTTCGCCTCATAGACTATTCTTTCGCTTGGCTCACCAACAGGAAGACCATCGTAATAAATTTGCATACTGTAACCTGCTACTACCTTTTGCTTGAATAGTTTTTCCTCGTAATATACTACAGGGTCATATTTAACTATAACCGTTTTTCCGGTTAACTTTCGATAACAGACAATGAAGCCCACTACTAAGAGGACAATCAGGAATAGCTGCATAACAAAAACAGTTGTTAACATCATCAGGTTCCTTAATCAGTATAGCAATGCCCCGATCGCGAGATCGAGGCACTGGAGAAATTAGATATTCTTGTTAGAAACCAAGTTGCTTGTTCACAATGTTTCGCAACTCTTCACCCTTCAGATACCGTTCCAAGTTATCCAAGAAGAACCCCGTGATACGGCGCATGCGGTGCTGTGACCCTCCCGCAGAGTGCGGCGATATGATAACGTTGTTGAAATCCCACAAGGGGCTGTCTTCCTGGAGCGGTTCGACCTCAGTGACATCTAAACCTGCTGCCGCAATTGTACCGGCTTGCAGAATCTCAATTAGGTCGGGTTCATTGACAATCGGACCGCGGGCGACGTTAATAAAGAATGCTGTCGGTTGCATCACGGATAGGTTCTCTTTATTGATGAGTCCCCGTGTCTCCTCCGTCAACGGACACGCAATCATAACGACATCTACCTCGCTCATCACATTTGAGAGCTGATCCAGTGGCACCAATTCATCGACATTATCCGGTTTATCGGTGCGGTAGGCATCGACAGCTGTCACGTGCATATCGAACCCTTTTGCACGTTTCGCCATCTCCATTCCGATACCGCCCATCCCGACGATGCCGATCTTGAATCCATCAATCTCTATCATCGGCATCGTCCTTGCACCGCCCCATTGGTGTTTGTCCTGATTCCGAACAGATTCGTGAATACCGCGCGCCAAACCGAGCAGGAGCGCGAAGGCTTGGTCGGCGACGTGTTTCGCGTACAATCCTGCAGCGTTCGTCAGGATAACATCACTCTCACGAAGCGCGGGATACATGTGCCGATCCATACCAGCACTGGAAGATTGAATCCATTTGATGTTGGGCAGATGCGGAAAAATATCCTCACTGCAGTAGCCGAAAAAGACTTCAGCGTCTTCGCCTTCTTCAATAAGCGCCTCGCGTGAATCCGGAGCAACATAGGTATGGTCATCGCCAATGATGCTTTCGAGTCTCTCGAGGAGTGCACCTTCAACACGTCCTTGGAGTAGAATTTTCATATACTAAAGGGTCCTTTCATAAGGTTAGGACTTACGCGAGGCGCAATAAATTACGCTACTACGAACAATACTCCTTGTGAGAAACACACGTATGGATAAGAGGTTTATGTTTGTAGTAAGGTGATTTATCGCCTGTTTGCATAAGCCCTAAATGTATCAATAAGTGATTAGGAGAGTAAAAGGGTAGCAGCGGACAAGCACACGTCCCATCCTTCCGTGGACGGCAAAGCGGAGTTTGCCTACTACTTTCCCGTGCTTCCATCCTTCCCTCTTTTTTATTACCACGGAGGGGTTTCTGGCAACAATTCCTGAAATTTATCAATTAACGCGTCTTCATAAGCACCGGCGTATTGCCCGTTGAAGAATTTACCCATCGCTTCATCAAGGAACAATTGCCACGATTCGTCCTCGGAACCCGGATTGACAGGGAAGAACAACGCTCCCACATCTCTCGCTGCTTTCAGGTCACCGGGTGAATCGCCGAGCATTAAGACGTGGTTTTCGGGATACCGGTCCTTCGTGGTTATTGTGAGATGCTCCGTCTTTGTTCCCATCTCCTGTCCGGCAATCAGGGCAACGTAGGCATCAATCTCGTGCTCAGCCCATTCTCGGATGAGTGCCTCATCGGGTGTTGCGGAGACGACGATGACATCCGATTTGCCCTGAAGTCGTTGCAACGTCTCGCGCACCCCAGGAAAGGGTGGGAGGTTGTAGACAATCTCTGCGACGCTTTCGTTCACCCCGAGACTCCACGCCATCACCTGGCTCAATTCGTCAAGTCGTTCCCCCGTAGCGCTGTCAATCGCGGCTTGCAGTGCCGGGTTCCCAAGTTTCGTCTCCGTTTCCGACCATTCCCGGAGGTGAGACAGTTCTGGCACTGCAACCCCCATCTTTTGCACGAGTGGCATCTCGCGCAAGAAATCGCAGACCAGCAGGATCGCCTTAAACCGGTTCGTGCCACGCGTCTTTGAATAGAGATTCACGAAATCCCATGCCTGATGCACCTGTCGCGAAAGAGATGCCAAACCGAAATGTTTGACGAGGTTCACGCTGAAACAGTCGTTGTGTTTGACCTCCATACTATTGAAGACACACCCGTCAGAATCAATTCCAACGAAAAACTCGTGTTGGGGTTCAAAATCGTATAATGCTTGTTGTGGTCCGTGCCTCATTTTTCTAATTTTCCTTGCGGTTCGGTCAGCTCTGTTGGGGAATTCACGTTCTATTCCGTGTATCCGCCTTCCACTACGTTTCAGGCTTAGAATTCGTCAGTTCAACATAGAAGAGAGAACGTTTTCAACATCCAAACGCTTAACCGAAAACTGATAACTAAGTCTCTGAAAACTATTCAACAATAACTTCCGGGCGGCCTTCCAGCATCCATTCGGTATGGAATACCGTCGGTTCCCCACCCTCACCGAGAACGGTGTTTCCATCTGCATCGAGTTTGTGGTAGGTGTGTGCCCCGAAGTAGTCGCGCATCGCCTGAATCAGGTTCGCAGAAAGTCTGCCGCTGCGGTAACTATCGAAATAGGCTAAAGCGGAACTGAATGCCGGAATAGGAACACCGAGTTGCGTGGCTGTGCCAATGACACTTCGCCAGTTGGGTTGTGCGGTTTCAAGCACATCTCGGAAGTAGGAATCCAGCATAAGGTTCGGCAGATCAGGATTCCGTTCAAACGCTTCTGCGATCCGATGCAGGAACTTCGCCCGAATGATACATCCGCCACGCCATCCGAGACTAATCGTGCCGAGGTCCAAATCCCATCCAAACTCCTCGCTTGCCTCCCGCATCAAGGCGAAACCTTGGGCATAAGAGCAGATCTTCGCGGCGTAAAGCGCGTCGTGAATCGCTTTGAGTGCCTCGTCCCGGTCGCCTTGATAGGTGCCGGCGGGTCCTTGGATCACCTGTTCCGCGGCGACCCGTTCGCTTTTAACGGCAGAGATACACCGCGCAAAAACCGCCTCCGCGATCGTCGGTGCGGAGATACCGAGATCCAATGCTGAGATACTCGTCCATTTACCGGTGCCTTTCTGCCCTGCTTGGTCAAGCACGACATCAACGAAAGGCGTGCCGCTTCTATCGAGTTGTGTGAAGATGTCTGCGGTAATTTCGATGAGGTAAGAATTTAATTCACCGCGATTCCATTCGCTGAAGACTTCGTGCATCTCGTCGGCGTTCATGCCCAAAACCCCCTTCATCAGGGAATAGGCTTCACATATCAGCTGCATGTCGCCGTATTCGATACCGTTATGCACCATCTTGACGTAATGCCCCGCGCCATCGGGTCCGATATAGGAGCAACACGGTGTGCCTTCCACCTGTGCTGCGATTTTCGTAAAGATGGGTTCTACGAGTGCATAAGCCTCAGCTGAACCGCCCGGCATCATCGCCGGTCCTTTGAGTGCGCCTTCTTCGCCACCAGAGATACCCGTGCCGATAAATAGAATGTCCTGTTCCGCCAACGTCGCATGCCGACGGACAGTGTCGTTGAAATTGGAGTTTCCGCCGTCAATAATGAGGTCACCCTTTGAAAGATGCGGGACCAATTGCCCTATAAACGCATCGACGGGTTCGCCTGCTTTCACCATCAAGATAATTTTTCGGGGACTGTCTAACTTCCCAATGAGTTCTGGAATGGAATGCGCCCCTGTGACATTTTTGTCCTTCGCAGCACCTGCCATGAAAGCATCTACCCGTGAAACCGTCCGGTTGAAAACCACCACCTCAAACCCTTTGCTTTCCATGTTCAGGGCGAGGTTTTCGCCCATCACTGCTAATCCGATGAGTCCAATATCTGCCGCCAAATCTATTTTCCTCCTATGATAGAGTCCGTTTTGCATATCATAAACTGCAAGAGACAATGCTGTCAATATATTTTTATTTTCATTTATCCAAATCGCATCCATACCTCAGTAGATGGTCACCATCCAACCCGGGAGGGTTAGAAACCGCTCCTACCAATTTTGAGTTTGAAACTTGATTAATACAGATAGCCGAAATTCACGTCAAAATAAGAAACACCCTCTTAACACAACGCCACGTCGCAAAACGCATCCGTCGGAAAGGAGTCACATCATTCGCAGTCTATTAGGTCTCAAGAAGTATATCATTCGGTATCGATACGCCGTCATATTCAGCTTCTGCTTTGTGGTTGTGACGAATGGACTCCTCCTAATCAGCCCAGAGATCCTGCATAGAGTATTTGACGAGTTACAACTCGCGGTTGAGGACCCAAACTTTACAGTATCCCCGAGGCGGATCCTTTTTTTCGGACTTCTTATCTTCGGGGTCGCGCTCTTTGCCGGTATCCTCCGTTTCGCCCAACGCCGCATCATCCAAGGGGTCGCCAGGCAGACGGAATTTCACCTCCGTGCCGACTTTTTTCTTCATCTCCAAAAGCTCTCCGCCTCCTATTACGATAACGTCCGCACTGGCGATCTGATGACCCGCGCCACCAGCGACTTAAACGCCATCAGGATGGTCCTGAGCAGTGCGATCATGTACACTGCTGACGCGATAGTGTTTTTCGGACTCGCACTCACTATCATGCTGCGGATCGATGTAAGTCTGACCGTTGTTGCGCTGCTCCCTTATCCCATTCTCGCAGTTTTGATTCGCTCCCTCGGCAAACGGTTACACGCCCATTATGAGAGTATCCAAGAGGCGTTCGCAACGCTGAATACCAAAGTCCAAGAGAATTTGTCTGGTGTGCGGGTTGTGAAAGCATATACACTGGAGGCGAGTGAGGTTGAGCATTTCCAAGAACTGAATCACGAGTTTGTCGAACGTAACCAGCGGCAAATCCGATTGATGACATTCTTCTTCCCGCTCTTTCGCTTTCTACCGGGGATCGGGGGTGTGGTCCTCCTCTGGATGGGCGGTCTCCATGTGATTGAAGAGAAAATTACACTCGGCGAATTTGTAGCGTTCAGTGCCTATCTCATGATGCTCGTCCGCCCGATGATTACTCTCGGTTTCATTGTCAACACCTTTGAACGCGGTGCGGCGTCCATGGATCGGATGAACGCAGTCCTCAATGAAAAGCCAGAAATCTTCGACGGTGAGCAGGTGAAATGGAGTATCAAAAACATTGAAGGCGAAATTGAGTTTAGAAACCTGAATTTTGATTACCCCGACGGAACACCCGTCCTTAAAGATATCAATCTTAAAGTTGCGCGTGGCATGACGCTCGCGATCGTCGGTGGAACAGGGTCTGGGAAATCCACGCTCGTCAACCTCATCCCCCGTATTCGTCAAGCAGAACGTGGCACGATCTTTATCGACGGCGTGGACATTCAGGATATACCGTTAAACGTGCTTCGTTCCAATATCGGATTTGTGGAGCAGGAACCCTTTCTTTTCTCAGACTATCTGCGAAACAATATTACCTACGGTCTCGAAGCAGCGGACGATGAAGAAGTGAAAGCAGCGGCACACTCCGCAGACCTTCTCGCACAAATTGAGGAATTCCCTGATGGATTGGAGACCTTCCTCGGTGAACGTGGGATAACGATTTCAGGTGGGCAACGCCAACGGAGTGCACTGGCGCGCGCAATCATCATCAAACCCAAAATCCTTATCCTTGATGATGCCTTCGCAAACGTGGACACGCAGACGGAGGATACCATTCTCAGCCGACTCGACGAAATTATGAAGAACCGCACGACTATCCTCATTTCGCATCGGATCTCTACCGTCAAAAATGCCGACCACATTATCGTCCTCAATGACGGGAGTATCGTTGAAACGGGCACGCACGAGCAACTGATTGCGCATAACGGGATTTACGCCGGTATCTACGAAACACAACTCTTACAAGAGGAACTTGAGGAATTTTAAGCTTTCATCATACAGTCTATAGCCATTGAATTATCATAAATCCAGTGCGGTTAGAAACCGCACCTACCCTAATCGGGACGCGAGAATACGGTGCGGTTAGAAACCGCACCTACCGTAACTGGAAACTTGAGGAACTACAAAGGAGGAATCCACCTATGTTCGGCATGGGAGGCGAACTGTACGAATATAGCGATGAGGAGCAAGATCTCGGGAAAGTCTATGACCGGGTGCTGATGAGGCGTCTCTTGGCGTATCTCAAACCCTACAAATTCCAGCTGCTCATCATCGGATTGCTCATGGTCGGGAACACGCTTTCACGTTTGGCTGGACCGTACCTACTGCAGCGCGGTATCGACGAACACATCAGTCCCGGCGTAATATCAGGATTAAGCACAATCGCGATTTTTTTCGTAGTGGCATTGATTGGCGAGTTCGTCTTTAGTTACTTCGAGGAATACCGCATGCAGATGATTGGGCAACACGTGATGCACGATCTGCGACAAACGCTCTTTTCACACCTACAACGCTTGGATGTTCAATTTTTTGATAAAAATCCGGTGGGTAGACTGATGACACGCGTCATGGGGGATGTGCAGGTCCTCAACGAACTTTTCGCCTCTGGTGTGATTACTGTCTTCGCGAATCTGCTCCAGATTTTGGGGATCATGGTGGCAATGCTCCTTTATAACTGGAAGCTCGCACTCGTGACGTTCACCGTAATCCCAATCATCTTCGGTGCGACGCTTGTCTACCAGATTTATTCGCGGCGTGCGTTTCGGGAACAACGGAAACAACTCGCACGGATCAACGCTTTTTTGCAAGAGAACATCGTGGGTATGACGACGATGAAACTTTTCGCACAGGAGCGGCGGAGCCATCTCCGTTTTAACGAGCGCAACCGGAGATACCTCGCTGCGAACCTCCGAAGTATCTTCTATTTTTCAATTTTTCATCCGCTGATTGAAGTGACCGCTTCGCTTGCGATAGCCGTCATCATCTGGTACGGGGGTGGACAGGTCGTGCAAGGTGCGTTGAGTTTCGGCGTGCTGTTAGCCTTCATCCGTTACGCTGAACGCTTCTTCTGGCCCATCCGAGAACTCAGCGAAAAATACACCATCTTCCAAAACGCGATGGCATCTGCTGAACGCATCTTCCAGCTCCTGGATACACAACCCTCTATCGTCTCTGCCGCCTCTAAAAGCGGCACCAAGACTTTGAAGGGCGAGATTGAATTCCGAAACGTCTGGTTCGCCTACAACGAGGAGGACTACGTTTTGCGGGATGTCTCCTTCAAGGTCAAGCCGGGTGAAAAAGTCGCACTCGTGGGGCATACGGGTGCGGGGAAAACCTCCATCATCAATCTGCTCTGCCGATTCTATGAAATTAACAAGGGACAGATCCTGATTGACGGCGTAGATATCCGAGAGATGAATATCGAGGAATTACGGGAAGCCGTCAGCATTGTGCAACAGAATATCTTCCTCTTTTCCGACTCCATCGAACGGAACATCAGTCTTGGGAACCCGTCAATCTCGTCGGAGCGGATAAAACGTGCGGCGGAAGACGTGCATTTAGATCGGTTCGTTCAGAAGATGCCGCAGGTCTACGGCACAGAGATTAAAGAGGATGGCGGTGGGTTATCCGTTGGACAGAAACAGTTGGTCGCCTTTGCGCGGGCTTTGGCATCCGATCCGAGCATCCTCATTCTTGACGAAGCGACCTCAAGCGTTGACACCGAAACCGAAATACTGATTGAGGACGCACTTCGGCGTTTGATGGCAGATCGCACCTCCGTCGTCATCGCCCACCGACTCTCAACGATCCAGAATGCGGACAAAATTATCGTGATGCATCGCGGTGAAATCCGAGAGACCGGCACGCACAACGCGTTATTGCAACAGGAAGGTATCTATTATCGGCTGTATCAGTTGCAATACAAAGGGCAGGAGAAAAACGGTAATTGATCCCTATTCTTCTGGTATTTCAAAAACCACACCGTCTTTCTTTTTCTCGTAAAAAATCATTTTCACCTCTATGGATTCCGCCAAAGTCGGGATTGCATCATAGGTGCTGGGCTTGATAGAATACGCTTCTTCGCCTACGAACCCATCTATGCCTTGGGATTCTTCATCAGGTTCCGCCAAACGGTAGTCGCATCCCTTGATTTCTGACAATTTTTTCAGGATTGCCTCCTGAAATTTCAGTCCTGTGAATGTCTTGACAAGAACCAGATCCTCTACCCATGATCTCACCAAGTTCCGATCAATTTTGCCGACAGCCTCGTTGAAGTTTTCTACCATTGAGATGATTCTATCCGTCGCATTCTCAATCGCCTCGGGATATTGTTCTTGATACCATGTAACCCACTCTTCAAAAGTTTGTCCCGGGAATTCCTGAATCAGTTCACTCAATTGTCCAACATGCCTCGGTCGTGTCGCTTGAGAATTCTGATTCGCGACATTCATTAATTGGGTTGTGTACTTCGGAAATTCAGACGCAGGGGCACTCACATATTCCTGAATCTCAACGTTTTTCAGTTTGATTTTCATAGATACCTATTTGACAATGTAAATTTATTGTGCATCCAACATATTGAGTTGAAAAGGTTTTACGTGAGGCTTGATTTTATTACCGACCAAGGCTTCTGAAGATCGTTCCAAATTCCAAGTCTGGGGTTTCGTCGTGTATGTGACATCAAAAACATTCTCTCGGCGTGTGTGAACCTCTTTTAAGCCGTTCAGCAAAATACACTGCTCCTGGCTTGTCACCACCGGACAATTGTAATACTTGTTTGTATATTTTAACGCTCCTGAGTTTTGGACCCGGTTCTTAACAAACTCAAAGTGTCTCATTAATCTGTCACACAAATAATCGTTTGAAAAATCAACGATATGACTGGCAACCGGACGAATGGCATGTTGAAAACTTTTGTCGATTTCAACACCAATGCTGTTGCGTCCGGATGTCATTGCAGCCGCAGTCGTAGTGCCTGTCCCTAGAAATGGATCGAGTATCACATCACCTTTTACAGAGTACATATTGATCAACCGATACGCCAAATCAAATGGAAATGCTGCGCTTCTCAATCGCGACATCGCCTTCGGAAGTTTCTGTCCTGTTCCTTTAATATCCGTCCACACATCCGAATACCAGATATTGCGTTCTTCCCAAAACAGAGCACTTTCGCGTCGATTTTGTTTCTCCTCCTCTGTTTTAAATTCTCGTTTGGAACCCTTTCTGACGATTAGAATATACTCGTGTTCCAGCGTCACATACGCACCCGCAGGTAGCATGCCCGATCCCATAAATTTATTCGGCGTATTCGCCTGTTTCCGCCAGAGGATATCAGGGAGTGCTGAAAATCCGATACTTAAGAGGTAATTCAAGATTCTCGCGTGGTTTGGATACAAACAAAAATCATCTTTTACCTTCCGTGTCGCATCCCCGATATTGATGCATGCAAATCTACCCCCTTTTAAAACCCTGAACATTTCACTCCATACAGCATCAAGAACCTCGTGCATCAACGCATACGCCTGCTTCCCATCACCGCATGCCAATGCCTTTTGAATCTCTGGATTCTGACGACTAAACATTTCATCCCACATCTCAATCATGGGATACGGTGGGGAGGTAACAACGAGATCAACACTTTCTGAAGGGATTTCTCTCAAATTTCGCGCATCTTGAAAAAGGATATTATGGGTAGTTTTCATAGGGGATATTACCAAAATAAGGATAATCGACGACACTCCGCCGATATTTAAGGGAGTTTCGTTCAACTAAAGAAATGATAACATATTTGACACAAACTGTCAAGAAAAGATTAGGCGGATAAGACTATGTAGCATAGCAATCAATACATCAATGCCACACAATATACGTCGGTATCTCCAGCACCAATCCGATTAAACTCCAGACACACCCGAGTGTGTAATCCCCTAAGATGAGTCCCAAAAAGAACGGCACTGCCTGTCGGTAGAGTTTCACACCGCCGATCTTCAGCACAACCGCTTTCGCCAACCAACTCAGGAAAATCGGAAACCACAGACCACCCATCCCCGTCCCGCTGACGAGGACATAGCCGCCCGGATGCAGGGGCCACCAGAGAAATCGGATCTTCATCAGCATCAGGAAGATCGTGAACAGGAAACTCCCACCGACAACCCCGAGTTCCGGCACAGCCGTCTCCCGTGGACTGACAAGCCACGTCTGTAAGCGGTTGAACGTCTCCCATCCCATATAGACAATCCAGCCGCGTGCTTTGCTCCCGGCACCCATATCGTAGAGGACGTGCAGATACGCCCAGAACGTTATCAGGATACCGAACACAATCGCCAAGATCATACCGATAAGGAGTTGTCGGTACCCAATCTGGCTCCGTTCTGCCAGACGAAACGCCTCCAACTCACTCGGTGTCGGATGCGCACGGAAACAGCGGACAAACGGATAGAGGAACGTGAGTCCCGTCAGGTTGCCTGCCCCGAGACGCCGCGTGCCCAACGCAAGCACCATCGTCCGCCCCGGATCGACAAAGATGAGTTGATGCAACGGGGGTCCAATTTCAGCGCGGATGCGCGTGATACCGATAACCAGTGGAAAATAGAACAGAAAAAAGAGTCCAATCGCCCAGAACGTCATCCCCATCTGGAAACAGAAAAAGAAGAGACACAGCATCCCGACCGTGAACAGTCCCGCCGCAGTCCGATAGCGCATCGGTTCACGCGAATCGTCAGGCGCTGCTTCGCCACGGCGTTGGGCAATACCGAAGACCTTCCGAAGGATGCGTCCGTAGTGTCGCCGTCCTATCCACAATGGGATACATCCGAACGCTATCCACGCCCCCGTTTGTTGTTCGAGATGATAGATATTCCGCGCCCCGAGCGCGTCCGTTACAATCAGTTGGAGGCGACCGAGGAGCCAGAAGAACCAGCAGGAAAACGAGAGGTCTAATGGTGTGAAGAACATCAAACCGATACTAAACGGGTAGAAGGAGATACGAATCGGTCCCATCGCACTCCACGGCTTTGAGCTGAATTGCCCGATCGTTTTGCCTTTAATCGGTAAAGCGGGTATATCAGGAAAGAGATAGTTCAAACCGTTCAGCAATTCCGCGCTCCCTGCGAGTGCGAAACCGAGCCACATCCACGGAGAAGTAAAGAACCGTTTCGGATTGCTCGTGAGTGCTAAAGGAAGCTGGACGATCGGATAGTTCAGTCGTTCATTTTCCGTCCACTGCTTCCGCAGAAAAACCGTCACCGCCAACAACGTCAACCAGAGCGCAATCACGAAACCCGACCACGCCAACACCGGAGGTATCCATGCGTTTAAGGTGACGGAGTTATAGAGTGTAGAATCCCCCTCGTAGAAACCGTCCAAAATACGTGGGCTTTTAACGGCGATCCATGTCGGAACGTGATGCCCGAATAACGGAATCCATTCGTTTTCTGGCGTTGCGAACTGAAAAGCGTGCGCAAGGACGGGGATGAGGTAACCCATCATGGTATGCCCACTGATAGTCGTCAGCATCACGACCATCACGTAGATAGTTTGCAAATCCGCTTCCGACATCGCCAGACGCGGTAGGAATCGCTGGAACAGTAGGTTGACGAGAACGAAAACAAGGAGGGTAAAAACGGCATTGAAAAACAGTGAGGCGATCGTCAGCTGCGTAGAGTGCCATACCTCGGTCCCCATCAGGCACCAGTAACTATTAAAGACGACAAGCATCAGTCCAATCAGCAGAATATGCGGTTTGACGAGATTGGTTTTTCCGTTTCGGTTAGTCTCCATTCCCGCTCCTGCTGATGTGCCGTAATGCTTCCTGTAACACTGCTGCGTTGCTGTATCTTTTCAGGGTGTCCTGTGCTGAGGGATCCGTGAAGTTCCGAATCTCTTCACATAACAGTGGCAATGCCCGCACGACATTATCCACGATTGTGATACTCGCTTGCTTCGCCGTGCGCGACATCGGGTTCAGATCGACGGTCACGACGGCTTTACCCATCTTTCGGAGTGCTTCGCATCGGTCGCCGTCCTCAAGCGGCACAAAGACGACATCCGCTTTAAAAATCCCATCTGGATGCACGAACTTCCGATTGGAGTCGATATAGGAGAGTTGCGCCTCGGTCGTCGGCATCAACACGTCCGGCGCGCCGTGCTTCAGCAGATGTTCTCGGATCCTCTGCTCGCGTCCTGTTTCCGTGTGGAAAATGTTCACTTCTAACGGAGCATTCAGCACCCGTCCCAACGCAATAAGCCCATCCGGTGCCAACGCCGCGACATTGCCATTGACGGAGATGACAGGGTGTTCAGCAAGATATAGCATCGCCGCCGCCGCATGAATCGCTTCCGTCGCGAAGGGTTGTGTCGTTTCCCCGATGAGGTAATCGAAAGCCTCCCCACGCCCGTGCGCGATAAGCCCGTGGACAGAGGTAATCCCTTGTTCCACACCTGCAACGATGGTATCTCGTAATGTCAATGAAAGGTAACGGGGATGTGTTTTGGGAACGTCGCTCAATTGCGTAGCACCTCAGCAGAAGTTTCCTTCTATTATACAGGGTTTTGCATAAGTTTGCAAGCGGCGATGTGCCTCAATGCCAGACAATATACGTCGGTATTTCCAGCATCAGCCCAATGAGGCTCCAGACACATCCGAGTGTGTAATCCCCCAAGATTAACCCTAAAAAGAAGGGTATCGCCTGTCGGTAGAGTTTCACACCGCCAATCTTCAACACGATCGCTTTCGCTAACCAACCCAAGAAGATTGTAAACCACAACCGTCCCATTCCGGTGCCACTGACCAACACATAACCGCCCGGATGCAGGGGCCACCACAGAAACCGGATCTTCATCATCATCAGGAAGATCGTGAACAGGAAACTACCGCTAATAACACTGAGTTCCGGCACGCCTGTCTCTCGTGGACTGACAAGCCACGTTTGCAAGCGGTTGAACGTCTCCCACCCCATATAGACGATCCAGCCGCGCGCCTTGCTCCCAGCACCCATATCGTAGAGGACGTGCAGATACGCCCAAAACGTTATCAGGACCCCGAATACAATCGCCAAGATCATCCCAATGAGTAACTGCCGATACCCAATTTGGCTCCGTTCTGCCAGACGAAACGCCTCCAATTCACTCGGGGTCGGATGCGCGCGGAAACAGCGGACAAACGGATAGAGAAACGTGAGTCCGGTCAAGTTGCCTGCCCCGAGTCGGCGTGTGCCCAATCCGAGGACCATCGTCCGTCCCGGATCGACAAGGATGAGTTGATGCAACGGCGGTCCGATTTCGGCGCGAACACGGGTGATACCGATAATCATTGGAAAGTAAAAGAGGAAAAAGAGCCCAATCGCCCAGAACGTCATCCCCATCTGGAAACAGAAGAAGAAAAGGAACAGCAATCCGACGGTGAACAGTCCCGCCGCAGTCCGATAACGCATCGGTTCTCCAGAATCGTCAGGGGGTGATTCGCCACGGCGTTGCGTGATCCCGAAAACTTTACGGATAATCCGTCCATAGTGCCGTCGTCCCATCCATAACGGGATGCATCCGAACGCAAGCCATGCTCCCGTCTGCTGTTCAAACCTGTAGATATCGCGTGCACCGAGCATATCCGTCACTATCATCTGAAGACGGGTCAGTAACCAGAAAAACCAGCACGAAAACGAGAGATCCAGGGGCGTGAAGAACATCAAACCGATGCTAAATGGATAGAGGGAAATGCGAATCGGTCCCATCGCACTCCACGGCTTTGAGCTGAATTGTCCAAGGACTCTGTTTCTAATAGGGAGGGAAGGGATCTCTGGAAACAGGAAACTCAGTCCATTTAGGAGTTCTGCACTCCCTGCGAGTACGAAACCGAGCCACATCCACGGAGAAGTAAAAAAGCGTTTCGGGTTGCTTGTGAGTGCCAGTGGGAGTTGAACGATCGGGTAGTTCAGACGTTCGTTTTCCGTCCACTGTTTTCGGAGAAAGACCGTTACCGCCAACAACGTCAACCAGAGCGCAATCACGAAACTCGACCACGCCAGCACCGGTGGGATCCATGCGTTCAGCGTAGCAGAATTATAGAGGGTAGAATCGCCCTCGTAGAACCCGTCTAAGATACGTGCGCTTTTGATTGCGATCCAACTGGGAATATTGTTTCCAAAAAGCGATAGCCACTCATTTTCGGGGGTTGCAAACCGAAACGTATGCGTAAGGGCTGGGATGAGGTAGCCCATCATCGTATGCCCGCTGATCGTCGATACCATCACGACCATCACGTAGATGGTTTGCAGGTCGGCTTCCGACATCGCCAGACGCGGCATAAATCGCTGGAGCAGTAGATTGACAAGCACAAAAACGAGGAGGGTGAAAACCGCATTAAAGAACAGGGAGGCGATCGTCAGCTGCGTAGAGTGCCACACTTCCGTCCCCATCAGGCACCAGTAGCTATTAAAAGCCACGAGCACCAACCCAATCAGTAGAATATGCGGTTTGACAAGTCGTTTAACATGATGGGGTTTCCCGTTGCCGTTGGTTTCCATTCCCGTTCCTGCGGATGTGCTGGAGAATAGCCCTACAGCACAAGTTTGCGTCTATTATACTGTGCTTTGGGTAAGTTTGCAAGGGGAGATGTAAAGGTCACTTACCCCCATTTTTTTTCGAGAGTAGGGAATAGTTGATGTGGTTAGGTTTGTGTGTGAGAAACACTGTCAGTAGCTCATTAGAAGTGGACCCGCTTTGGGGCGTATCTGCGTGAAAAACGAGATAAGAAAGTGTTGGTTCCATAAGTCAGTGAGAGTCTTTTTGATAACAGTAATAACAGAAAAAGTTTTTCTGTTATTACTATTATGTGCCTTCTGCCAATGTGTAGAGGCGACCTTCTCATAACTGATAAAAAGCAATCCATAGGAGAGGCAAGCACACAACCAAAGGACATCCAGGCGAGTTTGTGTCGGTTTTTTCAAGACGAGTTTACCAAAACTGAAGCACGACTTTATATCTCGGAAGCCGTGTTCAATCTGCATGCGGCGTTTGTAGCAGTGATGAATTTGATGACCACTGAGGCGATTTGAGATAAGATACATCGGATCTTTGAAGACCGCGTCTCTGAGGATATAAAGTTGAAGCGGTATCTGCTGATGTGCCTGATAAAGGATATGCCGATACCAGCCCGCTTCAAGGTCATCAAGTTTCTTGAGACTGCCATCAACCCGGATACCCACATGCCTCGGAACACGCATCACGAACGGGATATCTCGTGTCTTGAGAAACTTAATGACGTATTGCGCACGCGCAAAACCACGGTCAAACACCAGAACGGAACGTTGATTCTGCTTCGATACCGCCCCTAATGCCACTTGATAAACATATTCACAGAAGTATTGGATGATCTCATTATGACTCTTATAGATACCGTCTCGGATTTGTTGATCGGTATAGATGAAGTAGAAAACAGGGATCGCACGATGTCGAAACGGAATCGCAACGACGAGTGCTTTCCACTCGGCAATCAAATCCGTTTCATCAACGAGCAAATACAGATGGCCACCCGCATCCTTGAAAAACCAACCCACCACCGACACAAACCAAGCCGTCTTCAGCGCATCGACACGCAGCGGTGTGTCAAGGAAACGCAGAAACCTTTTCTGTTTCGACTTCTCCCGGGCAACACCGATAGGCAATCGAGACGCAATCTCATTGATCCGAAACGTTTGCGCAACACCGATCGCTATCAAGACGAACAGGAGATTTCGGAACGTCGGCTTTTTCAGACCCACAGATTTGAATATTTCTTCAAAACGTGTTATCATCGTTTCTGGATTTACCCGTTTTGGGTATCTCTTTTTCATAAAATACCTCCTTACATGTTTTGTGAAGTCGGTTTACAAACAGTTGCTGTAAGGAGGTATTTTATCATAAACCCACTGACTTTCTCACACTTTTCCCAACGAAAACCTTTCACTACAAACCTTCAGAAAAAAATGGGGGTAAGTGACGAGATGTAAAGGAATAGGGCTATTTGGTTTTCCATTTTTTGCGACCTTTTTGGGTATCAGGACCCGGTAGGAGCGGTTTCTAACCGCTCTGGACATCGAAAAGAAGGGTTCAAACGCCAGAAAATCCAATAAATTCTTAAATCTGACTGCCCCTCATCCCCATCAAATCCAGAGGTATTCGATGTTCTGATACAGGTTCCCATCATTTCACTCTTTCAACACACCACCGAAAACTGAATGACTCTGAATTGCCCGTAAAAGCAACTTGAAATCAATTCATGTATGTGATATAATTCCTTATCTAATGTTGGCATCACCAGCGGATAGTAGAACACCTTACAAGGAGCAAAATCTATGAACACAAATCCTGCTGAAACGCAAGCTATCAGCATCCCTGACGGTTCTATCCGTGATTATGTTGATGGAAAACCTCGCAAGGATACACCAGAAGAATATGTCCGCCAAACAATTGAAAAAAGATTGATTAACGAGCACAAATACAAACGGGAACAGATCAAAATCGAATTCGGTTTGAAACTCGGTTCTCGTCGTCCGCGCGCCGATATTGTTGTGTTTCCCAAAGACAGCATGGAGATGACACAGGATCAGGTGTGGCTAATTGTCGAGTGTAAAAAAGAGACGGTAGAGCCAAAAAACAGAAAAGACGGCGTTGATCAGCTCAAGTCCTATATGAGTGCCTGTCCGAATTGTGAATGGGGACTCTGGACGAATGGTAGATATAAGGAGGTCCTCCGAAAGGTTAGAGTAGGAGATCACTACGAATTTCAGGAATACAACGATATTCCCGCAGCCGATGGTTCTCTGGAGGATGTTGACAGACCAAAACGCAACGCCTTGAAAAAAGCATACGAAGATAACCTTTTGATGGTTTTCAAAACCTGTCATAACCACATCTATGCTACCGACGGTTTGCAAAAACAACCCGCTTTTTTCGAATTGCTAAAATTGATTTTCTGCAAAACACTCGATGAACAGAATGTTGGACGATCACTTGAGTTTTACGCGAGATCCGGGGAACGAGGAAACCGGGACGGACAGCTCACCGTGCAAAAGCGCATTTCCAAAATTTTTCAGAAAGTCAAACAGCAATTCCCACAGATTTTTGAAGCCAACGATGAAATCAAACTACAACCGCGCTCCCTCGCATGGATTGTCTCGGAACTCCAATCCTATAGTCTCCTTGAAACACATGTTGATGTGAAAGGAAAAGCCTATGAGGAACTTGTAGGTGCGAATTTAAGGGGCGATCGCGGCGAATTCTTTACACCCCGGAATATCATGCGGATGGCGGTTGAAATGGTCAACCCAAAACCTGAAGAAAAGGTGTGCGATACTTCATGTGGCACCGGTGGCTTCTTGGTCACCGCAATGAACCATATCATTGATCAATTAAAGCGCGAGGTCGTTGATGACTTTGGACTGGGTGAAATTGAATGGTCAGAGTATCAAAAAAGAATCGTTGATGACCGGATAAAACAGATCGTTGCCTCGGATTTCTATGGGTTTGACATCAACCCAGACCTCGTGAAAGCCACAAAAATGAACATGGTGATGAATAATGACGGTAGCGGTAATATCTACCGAAACGACTCCCTGTTACCACCGCATGAGTGGGCGCAGGAACTTAAACAGGAATTAGCCGATGCCTTACAGATCCAAGTCGACAGCATTACAAACGCCGATTCCATTGGATTCTTTGATGTTATTGTTACAAATCCACCCTTCGGCAGCAACATTCCGATCAACGATTCCCATATCCTTGAACAGTTTGACATCGGGCATATCTGGCGCAAAAATGTAGAAACTGGGTGGGCACGCTCCGATACCCTCCAAACGTCAGTCCCGCCTGAGCAACTTTTCATAGAACGCTGTCTTCAGTTTCTGAAGCCCGGCGGAAGGTTGGCAATCGTCCTGCCTGACTCTATCTTAAGCAATCCCGGACTTGGTCATATCCGCCGGTGGTTGCTCGAAAAAACACGGATTGTCGCCAGCATTGATTTACATGTTGATACCTTCCAACCCAGAAACGGCACGCAGACTTCAGTACTAATTCTGCAGAAGAAAACGCAGGAGGAAATTAACGAAGAACGATATGCCCGACAAATCGCTCCCTACAACATTTTCATGGCGATGGTAGAGAAAGTTGGTCATGACCGGCGCGGAAATACGCTCTTTAAAAGAGACGAAGACGGCAATGAAATCTGGGTGCCTGAAGAGAACACTGCTTCAATAAATTACAGAAACGCTGAAGGTGCTATTGCGAATCTTCAAACCGAACGGCAAACCCGCATTATTGATGACCAGAGCCGCGAAGTCCCATGGCTCTTTGAACAGTGGAAAAAGGAGGAGGGGATAGGGTGGTAACACAACCAAAGGGAATACCAACAGAGAAACCGATTAAATGGACCTCGGTGAATGTTCAAGAAGTTATTGATTCAGATTTCCGATTAAAGGCAGGCACTTACGGTATCAAAGCAAGACAGATCAGGAAAGATTTAGAACAAGGCAAGTGGGATACTATCCATTTAAATGCCCTTATTGAAGATGCTTTCTATGGAGGTCGTTCAAAAAGAGTCTATATTGATAAAAGTAATGAAAATGCTGTTGGTTTTTTGGGTAGTTCGGAAATGTTATCCATCTACCCTAAGCCTGTCAAGTTTCTGTTAAGAGGGAATAGAACTGACAAATTTGCTTTAAGAAAAGGTCATATTCTTCTCTCCAGATCGGGCACAATTGGAAATGTAAATTATGTGAATTCCACTTTAGAAAATTACTTTGTGAGTGAACATGCAATAAGAATTATTTGTAAAGAATACTCCGGCTATGTTTATACTTTCTTAAAGTCTAAGGAAGGAGGAGTTCTTGTAAAATCAAATATGTTCGGTGCTGTAATCAGTCAACTTGAGCCTGAACACCTGAATCATATCCCTATTCCCAATCCGCCTCCTATCCTCAAACAGGAAATTCACGACTTAATTGAGGAGTCCTTTAAATTACGAGATGAATCTAACGAATTGATGGATGAAGCACAAATCTTGCTGAAAATGGCGTTGCAGTTGCCATCCATTGAAGCATTACAAAAACGCGCCGAGCAGTTTGATAAAATGGCGAGTGTTCTTAATTATTCCGTATCCTCAAGTGAGGTAATTGATCGGTTAGATGGATCTTACTATGTTCCGGTTGTGAAGGCAATAGAACAGCATATAGCAAAAACGGCGAAGGAAGTTCTCACGGTCGGAGATAGTCGAATTAGTGAGTCGATTATCTTGCCAAGTCATTTTAAGCGAATATATGTTGATGAAGGTGAAGGAACGGTTCTTATTGGTGGAAAGCACCTTGGTTCAATAGACCCAGCTGATAAGAAATATTTAGCATCAAATCAATATAATGAAGAACTGAAAACAGATATGCTCCTCACTGAAAATATGATAATCGTTAGTGCAAAAGGGACACCGGGCAAGATAACCATAGTCCCCAGTCATTGGGATGGTTGGTTCATAAGTAGCAACCTTATTAAAATAGTACCTGCGTCACCAGAAATAGTTGGATTCTTATATTGCTTTCTCTCGTCCCCGTATGGCGAGGCGTTGATAAAAAGACAGATATATGGTGCAGTTGTGGACATTATTGAGCCAGCCCATGTAGAGTCAATTATAGTGCCATTTTTAAGGAATGAGAAAATTCAAAAAGAAATAAACGACACGGTTCTGGCAGCCAATCGGAAACGGACGAAAGCCTATCACTTGGAGCAGAAAGCGTTGAGGGTGCTTGATGAGAAGGTTATTTATGCCCGGTGAAAGGGATAACAAGAGATTTCAGTAGGAGAGTTTTCTATGGTACAATTTCCTAAAATGTGGTGCAGACTTACAGTAGCTGCAGCAATCTTAGTATTGACTTTCATAGCGGGCATAGCCGGAGTGCTGTCACAGACCTCCCAAGATAGTGTGGTTGACAAAAATCAATCATCAAGCGATACGACAGAGGGAAATGGATTGCTGGGAAGCGATATGGACACCAAAGAAATTATTTTATTCTTAGCTGCTGTCCTAGGTGGTCTTGGGGCGTTCATAGGTAGTATCGCTGCAGTTATTGCCCTAATTCGCCGCAGACAGCAACCGATTCAAATATTACTGGCAACCAGTGAAAACATTAGTAAGCTCCTTAAGGATAAACAACCCAACAAATCTTCGCGAGTTGAGAAGGTCGTCCGAAGTGTTGAACGAAATCGTAAAGCATCTTTTGTGGATAAAGCTATAGCTCACACTTATAGATTGCAGGCGGACGGGAGAATTAATGAAGCTTGCCAAAAATGGCAGGATATCGCTAATTACGCGGAAGGAGCTGATAACGATCTTGCCGCTCGCGCCTGGTTTTCTGTTGGTTATCTTCTCACTGAACAAGCACTAGACAGGGAAGCACTTCCTGCTTATGACAAAGCAATTCATCTGAAACCAGATTACACTGAAGCCTATACAAATCGAGGTCTTGTCAAGTCTGAATTAGGGCTACATGAAGAAGCTATCGCAGATCATAGTAAAGCACTTTACCTGAAGTCAGGTTATGCCGAGGCCTATATTAATCGGGGCGTAGCAAAAATTAAAATGGGTCTACATGAGGAAGCCATTAAAGATTACGATAAAGCCATAACTCTGGATTCTGACTTTGCTGGTGCTTACTACAATCGGGGTAATGCTAGGAGTGAAATGGGTCAACTTCAAGAAGCAATTGCTGACTTTGATGAAACTATTCACCGAAAGAGGGATGATGCAGAAGCGTACACCAACCGAGGAGTTGTGAAGGTTGAACTTGCCCAACATGAAGAAGCAATTGCTGACTTTGATGAAGCTATTCGCCTAAGTCCCAACTTGCCCAGGGCCTATACAAATCGAGGCAGTCTAAAGGCTAAACTTGGCCAACATAACGAAGCCCTTGCCGACCATGATGAAGCTATCCGCTTAGATCCAAATTCTGCTGCAGCTTACTACAATAGAGGAACTACAAAAATTAGTTTTGCCCAATATGAAGAAGCAATCGTTGATTTCGACGAAGCTATCCGTATAAAACCAAATTATGCCAAAGCCTACAATGCCCGTGGTGCTGCGAAAGGTTTCCTTCGCCAATACGATGCCGCTATTGTAGATTTTGATGAAGCTATTTGCTTAAGCCCGAATGATTTTGAACCCTACCGCAATCGGGGTCAGATTAAGTCATTTTTTCGTCAATATGGGTATGCCATTGAGGACTATAACGAGGCAATTCGACTAAATCCGGCGGATGCTGAAACCTATTTCAATCGAGGGATTGGAAAGTTTTCACTTGGTCAATATGAATCGGCTATTGAGGATTCTGACGAAGCTATTCGACTAAATCCGGATTTAGTTCCAGCTTATATTAATCGAGGCTATGCGAAGGCAAAACTGGGATATATTGAGGAGGCAAAGGTTGACTTTGAAGTTGCCTTAGAATTATCGGAAAATCAGAGAGAAGAGACTCTCTGGGAAATCATTATGAAGGCACTTCAGGAACTTGATAACTCAAAATAGGAGAGATACTAAACTATGCCTGAGCTTGGCAACCTTAAATCTATTGACTTACGCCGAATTTGGCCCCGCGAGGATGAACATTTCACACCGTGGCTGTTTAAGGAGGAAAACCTAACCCGACTAGCCGATGTTTTGAATATGAAACTTGACCCTTTGGAGAAAGAGATGGAGGTAGGGCAATTTTATGCGGATATTGTATGCCGTAACACAACTGATAATTCACTTGTAATTATTGAAAATCAACTAGAAGAGACCGACCATGATCATCTCGGTAAGGTCTTGACTTATGTATCTATGTTGCGCGCGTCTACGGTTATCTGGGTTGCAGCGGAATTCGCGAGTGAGCACAGTAATACTCTTAATTGGCTAAATGAGAATATGAGCGATCATTTTCAATTCTTTGGGGTAAAGCTTGAATTAATCCAGGTTGATAATTCGCTTCCGACACCGAAGTTCACCGTTATTGCCAAACCTAACAATTGGATTTGTCCAGTGGTAGAGGGGGATTCACGTACACGATTTTGGTCTAAATTCCATGAACACTTGACTGAAAACAACAGTTCGCTTGATCCTCAAGGATCAAGCGAAAATCCTCAATATTTTGGTTTTCGCATCGGAGAAGTTTCCGACATCTGGCTTGCAGCATGGAGACATCAGAATAATAAATATTTTGGTGTTAACCTCCACCTGAAGGGGCCAAATGCTCAATTATATTTTGATAAGTTGAAAGAGCAGCAAAATGAGATTGAAACTGAGTTAGGTGCAGCTCTTGAATGGAAAAAATCGCCTAGTTACAATCCCTCAGTTCCTCAAGCAGGCTTGTACAAGAACATGGATTCACCTGAAGAAACAGATTGGCCCAACCAGTTTAAGTGGCTTCGTTTGAATCTTGAAAAATTAGACAGAGTTTTCCAACCTCGTGTGGCGGACTTTTAATTGGACATCTACCATATACTAAAGAGTAGAGGACTAAATATTCTCTTTATTCCTTATCCATTCAAAGTGGTTTTCCAAAACACAACACATACCCATCATGGTCCTTGAATTCAAAGACACGGAGATCGTATTAGTCCCAGAACATTCGGATGGGCGGGCTATGACACATGACCTTATTCGCGTGGTACCAGTAAACAAAGAAACTTCAGGTTATCTGTACGCTTGGTTATCAAGCGGTTATGCTCGTGAATTAATTCACAGATTTGCTTATGGTGCTGTAGTGAGGCATTTAGAAAAGTCCCATATTTCGCAAGTCAGCGTTCCATTATTTCACGATCAAAAAATACAGCGGGAAATCAATGACACGGTTTTAGAAGTCAACCGGAAACGGACGGAAGCCTATCACTTGGAACAAGAAGCGTTGCAGGTTCTTGATGAAAAGGTTATCTATGCACGATGAAACGTGTAAAAATGAAAGGAATCGAAAAATGAAAATTAGAAATATCAAACTTCAAAATTTCAAAAAGTTTTCAAATTTGACCATAGATAATTTGCCGGACACAGTGAAGTTAGTTGTACTGCTAGGGCCAAATGGGTGCGGCAAATCATCATTAATCGAATCTATGGAAGTAGCCAGGAAGATCTACGGACTTCATCAAATCCCTTGGAATGATTCAAATTTCAATTACTATATCAAGCAGGATAGAACAATTAGCAAAGTGTACCCTCAAATAGGGGGAGAACATATCCTCGTAGAAACACAGTTATCCAAGTTAAACTTCCATGGTATGTATTATACAAGAAATTTAGCGACCCCTTCGGAAATAAACCTTCAATCTGTGCATCAGGTCCCTCGAATAACATTAGACTTAGTTAAAGAAAATCTCATAAATATAGAGTTTCACAATCAAACAGATTACAGCAAAGATGAATGGGTAAACTGTTTTAATGTAAGAACACCATACCGAAATATAGGAACGCAGGATAGTGGAACGAACGCTTCGACGGATCTAAAACAACGTACTTGGCAACGGTTAGTTGATGGCGATCCATTCTTTATTTCGAATTGGCGCATCCTATGTTCCCACTGGGTAAAAGACAGTTCTGATTTTATTGTCCGCCGAGATTATAGTAGATGGGATCAAATTATCCACGATACTTTTTCCCCTATTGAAGATTCCTTGAAAACTGTATTAGATGCGGATTGGAAAATAAGAAATCTCGGTGACATAATACAAAACCGTGGATTTATATTTCAAAAGGATTCCACCACCTTAACTTTAGATCAATTATCCTCTGGGGAAAGTGCGGTTGTAGACCTTGTTTTAAATCATATTGTGATAAAAAAGGAATTTGGCGATGACGTTATATCTGTTATAGATGAACCTGAATTGCATGTTGCTTCAGCAGTTCGGGGGAAACTTATTGAAGAATTATTTAGATTAACTCCAGATAAAGGACAATTGTGGATTTCTACGCATTCTATTGAGATATTGGAAAAATCGCTGGAACTTTATAATAAGGATCCATCATCGGTTGCTTTCCTTGATTTCACTGCGAAAAACTTTGATCAGGAAGAAACATTAAGCCCTATTGAACCAACAGAGAGAATGCGATCAAGGGTATTAGAACACTCAATAGGAAATTTAAAAGATAGGTTATTGCCCGAAACAATTATTTTTTGTGAGGGTGAGAAAAAGACTAAGCCTGGGGAATATACAGATGAGGATTATTATAGGAAAATTTTCGAGGGACGATGGCCAATTGTTGATTTCAGGTCCGTGGGAGGAAAAGAGAATGTAGAGAATGAGATAATTTCTTCTACTCATATGACTGAATTTATCAGAGATAAGGATGTGAAAATCCTCGGGCTAAGAGATCGCGACGAGCTATCAGATGCAGAAATGATACGCGTAGATTACTTAGAAAACGGAATTAGGGTTTTGCCATTTCGGACTATTGAACACTGTTTTATTCAACCTGATGTGCTTCGTAAATTCTCCGAAAACCATCAATTAGATCCAAATGATCTGATTAAGGAATGGAATAGGATAATGGAAAAAAAAGAAAAATGGCCAGGAAAAGAAACAGATAAGATGAAGCGGGCAATACAAGAACTACATAGACAAGTTCGCGAATTGGCACCCAATGTTCTAAGCGGTGAAACTACTGGACATTTCCAAAGGCAATTGGCTTCTTGTATCAAACCTGGTATCAGTACTTATAGAAAATTGGAAGATGCTATTTTCGGGGACAACAACAGAGCAATAGAAGTGATAACTGAGTGTATTGAATCTGAAAAAACTAACTGAATGAAACAAAGATCATTGTAGATTAGATTAATTCCAATACTCGGAGGCCGTCTTCGGTGTCTGCGAGAGTTTCGTGAAACACTAACCCACAGGATTGAAACTCAGCGAACAGCGCGTTAAACATTGAAAACAAACTTGACTTTTCATCCAAATTATCGCATAATATTGTGTTACTAAATATCGCACACAGGATAGCCGCAAAATTGAACCAAGACCCGCCCGTTGCTATACACAGGATAGGACAATCCAAAACCTATCCCTACAGACATCGGCTCGGTGCGGTTAGGAAACCACACCTACGAGGGCAGGGCGCAAGTCCCTAAGTACAAACAGACTTTGTCGGAGGCGCAAAACATGAGCCATATCCAAACTGTCAAAATTCACGATGTGGAAGATGGCGAGATCTATACCGCCAAAATCCAAAAAAACGGCAAACGGTGGATAGGGTGGATAAAGGAACATCCGAAGGTAAAGTGTGAGGCGAATACACAAAACACATTGCTGGAATCCCTCGAAAACACACTTTATCAAACCCTTGAAGCCGATTGGCAAATATGGGACAAACAGTTAGAGAAAGATGTAAAAGCGGGAAAACTTGACGCTACACTGGAACGGGTCAGTAAAGATTTTCATGCGGGCAAATGTGAAGACTTAGAGGTCTTTCTCTCACAGAACGCCACAGAAAAATAGAATGCTGTGTCTGAAATCTTGAAACCCACCATATTCGTTTATAGGTACGCAAAAACCGAGAAATCGCATTGAATCGCTGATAAAACCATCCACTATATCCCCCATCAAAACGCGCAGAGAAATATGAACAATCAGGTCGTACACGAGGATTTTTGGAAGGCATACAACAGACTACCACCAAACATTCAAAAAAGCACCCTCCGAAAAATTGAATTGTTACTTGAAAATCCGAGGCATCCTTCTCTCTATTTGAAAAAGGTTGGCGGACTTTGGTCAGCACGAATCAGTAAGCAATATCGCATTTTGGCGCGCGAAGAAGAAGGCACTTTAATCTGGTACTGGGTCGGAAAACATGACGAGTACATGAGGCAGATATGAGGCATTGACATAAGGTGCTAACACACGCCGAGTACGATACATGGAACAGAAGGAGGGAACAAACGATGTCAACCGGAATACAAATGCCACAGAATATATTGTCAACGTTCACGCCTTTTGGACCACCCATTTTAAGCGCGCAAGATCTCCCAAAGCGTGTATTACTTGCATCAACACAACCTTTCACCCAAGAATTTATTGATACTGCTCCCTACCCCGAAAGTGCCGCACAGTGGCTCATAAGTTTATTGGATTTATTAGCCGACATTGTGAATCAGAATGAAGATCTTAACCGCATTGTGATAACAAACACTGAGTACCAACGACTTTCAACAATACTGGACGATTGCGTCTATGGTGTCGGCGAGGATGAAAATCATCCTTTATCGGCAGCGATGGCATTGGTTGGTGTGCTTATTAAAGTCTACGAAGATCAACATTTTCCAAAGCTAACGGATCTTTTCCCGGAACTAATACAAGAGAACTCTGATAAAACAACCGACGAAGACAGGAACACCACCGCTACTATCTTAGGACAAATCGAAACAGATTTTGTCATCGTTTTCTTTTCAATAGGGTGTCTACTTTGGAAAGGTGGTAAGACAAAGGAGGCTATTTCTGCCTACGACTTGGCAATCCGTATAAATCCAGACTATGCCAGTATTTATGCCGGTCGCGGGGAAGCGAAATCCGACATAAATGATTTTATAGGCGCGAAGGTGGATCTCCAAAAGGGATTGGAACTGGCAGAAAAACAGAAAGAGAGTGGCTTTAGCATTGCTGTTGAGGAGCGGCTCCGAGACCTTGATGTAGTAGAGGCAGTCGTTGGGTATTTTTCTGAACCGAGGTTCGCTAAATTTTCTATGCTCAGAGAGTGTAGGATTCAGATAGGAGCAATCCATGGCAGAGCCGACATTGTGCTCCGTGATGAGAAAGGGAATTTTATCGCTATTGCAGAGTGTAAATTATCGGGTCGGACAAGTTACACCGAACTGTTGAAAAGTTACCTCTGTGCAACCGACACGCCGTTCGGTATATTCGCATCCAGCAGAAATAAAGATTCATGGGTATTCTATGAGAATCTACGGCACAACCGGTTTCGACAAATTGAGCAGTCTGATTTTGAGCAACAGGTTCTTGAATTTCACAAAAAAGGAAATCTCTATAAAACCAAGAGATAAAAATTACCAACGTGCCCGCAGCCTTTTAGTGATCATTGAAAAAGCCAAATGGTAGTTATTTATGCGTGGTGAAATGAGTAATATAGGTTTTTAGTAGGAGAGTATACTATGGCACGATTTTCTAAAACATGGTACTGGCTTGTGATAATAGCGGTCCTGATACTTGTAGCAGGTACAACAACTCTGTTTCCACAAACGAATGATGTTTCTGTATCTGAGGAAACAAAATCACTTGATACGACAAATAAGATTGAAACTACTCCCAAAGTTCAACCAAGGGATCCCACCTCGCCCAGCACTATGGAAAACGTCGATCCTGCTACCAAGGTTGAACTGCAGCGTCTTTTTAATGAATTGAGGACAGAATATCTGGACGCTCGAGCTAAATCTGTTGATTGGTGGTTAGGGTTTATTACTATAGTCCTTACTTTTTTCGCTGTTATAATTCCTATTGCAATTGCAATCGTTTCTTATATCGGTCGTAATCGATTTCGGGAACTTGAATCGGATGCGAAGAAGTATGTTGACGAAATCAAAGAACATCGCGCCCAATCCGAAGCAGAATTGAGAAAAAGAACAAGTCAAGACTTCAATAACCCTAATAAAGCAAAGGAAGTTGAAAAGGATATTCGAGATGTTCAGTCGGATCCTGACCCATCCCTTATAGATAGAACCATAGCCGATATATATGACTTGCAATCAAGAGGCAGAATTGAGGACGCTATCGAAAAATGGCGTTCAATTGCTAATATCGCAGAAGGAATTGATATCGATCTTGTCGCGCGCTCATGGTTTTCGGTTGGATATCTCTATGCAGAGAAAGATAGGAACGAAGAATCTCTTTCCGCTTACGATAAAGCGATCCATTTCAAACCGGATTTCGTCAACGCCTACAACAACCGAGGTCTTGTGAAAGTAGAACTGGAGCTGTATGAATCCGCAGTTGATGACTATAACGAAGCAATCCGTCTCAAACCGAATAGGGCGGAAATCTACTACAATCGAGGCTTTGCGATGATGAGATTGGGTCAGCACGAATCAGCGATTAATGATTATAACGAAGCAATCCGCCTCAAACCAAATGATGCCGAAACTTACAACAACCGAGGTCTTGTGAAAGTAGAACTGGGACAGCATGAATCCGCAGTCGATGACTATAACAAAGCAATCCGTCTCAAACCAAATGATGCCGAAACTTACAACAACCGAGGTCTTGTGAAAGTAGAACTGGAGCTGTATGAATCCGCAGTCGATGACTATAACAAAGCAATCCGTCTCAAACCAGATTTTGCCGTAGCCTACAATAACCGAGGCTCTGCGAAGTCAGAAATGGGGCGGCATAGATTGGCAGTTGATGACTGTAATGAGGCAATCCGTCTCAAACCAGATTTTGCTGAAGCCTACGACAGTCGAGGTAATGCAAAGCGGGCCTTAGGCCAGCATAAATCAGCCATTGATGATTATAACAAGGCAATTCATCTCAAATCAGATGATGCCGAATTTTACTACAACCGAGGTAATGTACATGTGGACATGAAACACATTGAAGATGCGAAGGCAGACTTCCAGACTGCCTTAGAACTCACAGAACAGCCGGGAGAAGCGGATCTCAAAATGAATATAGAGAAACGGCTTCAAGAACTTAATGGCACATAATGAGGCAAATTGGAAAGACCGATATCTATAATTTAGAGCGCGAACATTAGCGATCCTTAATAAAAAGGTAATCTATTCTCCACTTAAAGCGGTTTCCCAAAACACAAAACATAACCATCACTGTCCCTGAGTTCAAACGCTCGGAGACCGTCATCCGTGTCTGCGAGAGGTTCGTGGAACGCCAGTCCACGCGACTCAAACTCAGCAAACAAAGCATCAGGATCGGAAACCAGAATGAAAGCGTCCCATCTCGCCCACTCGTGCCGGGTGTGGTTCGGGACAGGATGAATATCTTCAGTGATATGTTTCAGAAGAATCCGCACGTCATCACGACTCACGATCGCAAAGAACGGGTCCTCTTCCGGGATGAGGAGATCTGTCTCAAAACCGAGTTTCTGGTTGTAAAAGTCGATTGATGCAGTAAGGTCATCGACAATAAAAAACGGATAAATTCTTTCAAGCAGTGTTTTTTTCTCCATTGTCTATCCTTCTGTTTTCTTGCCATAATATCCTAACAGATTCACACCCAGTATTCAACACAGAAGATTCTCATAGAAAAGTTGCCCGGTTTGTAGTCGTGCGATGAATCGCACGTTCTGAACGGACAACGAGCAATAAATGGCTCTCCTTCCTCTTTGGAAAAATCAATACGCCGCCAAAAACTTTACACACCCTTTTAATCGAACCTGTATGGAATCAAAATTTCGCAGCATTTCGCAGCATTTCGCAGCCATTTTGTGTTTTAATCCAACCCATTTGGTATCTTGGCAATACAGCCAGTGGAGACGTAAAACTCTGAACGGTTGGTTGAAGTAGCATCAGGGTCATTTAGTTCTCGGTTTTTTGTCCAAAGAAACCCCCTAAATCCCCCTTATCAGGGGGACTTTTGACCTTCTTTGTGGAAAACTAAATAGCCCTGGAAGTAGCATAAAACGTAGTTGACAGATATGAGACTTTGCAGTATACTATCGGCGACGACCACACTCTGGATTGAGAAAGGAACTGATTTCATGGCAACACTCAGATGGGGTATACTCGGTTGTGGGGATGTCGCTGAATATAAAGGCGGACCGCCCCTTTACACCGTCGATGATTCGGAACTCATCGCAGTGATGCGGCGGGACGGCGCGAAAGCGGAATCCTTCGCGGAGAGACACGGCGCGAAACGTTTCTATACCGACATAGATGCACTCTTGGCAGATGACGAACTCAACGCGATCTACATCGCGACACACCCATATCTCCACTGCGAACAGACACTCCGTGTGGCAGAAGCAGGTAAGCACGTTCTCTGCGAGAAACCGATGGCAATGACGGTTGAGGAATGCCAACGGATGGTGGATGCCTGCCACGACGCGGGTGTTACCCTGATGCTCGCTTACTACCGAAACTTCTATCCGAATATCGTGAAAATGAAGGCGTTGATGGATGAGGGTGCTATCGGGGATGTGGTGCTGACGCGAATCAATCACACCGGTTTTTATGACCCGACTCGGCACGACCTGCATAGCTGGCGAGTGGATCCCAAAATCAGCGGTGGCGGCGTGCTGATGGATCTCGGGAGCCACCGTATCTCGCTCCTTCAGTATCTGATGGGAGAAGTTGAATCCGTGCAAGGCTACGCGGAGACGGTGCATCTGGATATTGAGGTCGATGATTCCACTGTGTTTACGCTCCGTTTCGAGAGTGGCGCGCATGCGGTTGCGAATATCAACTGGAACGTCGGTGTCTCGATCGACGATGTTGAGGTCTACGGCACGGAAGGGGCTTTAAGGTGTTCGCCGTTGAACAGTGGGAACCTGACGTTGGAAAAATCGGATGAGCAGATTGCGATGGACCAGACACCGTTCCCTTACACACACGGGACTTGTGGAAGACTTTGTCAATCACCTGAAGACGGGTGAACCGATCCGGTGTTCAGGCGAATCGGGATTGCAGACGAATGCAATCATCGCGGAGATACTGTAGATGTGTTCTCAGGTTTGGGTTCGGTGCGGTTGAAAACCGCACCTACCGTGATTTCTAACCAATTCGTTCGGATTCCAGCGTTAGCCAATCCCAATAGGCTCTGGGCATCTCCGCAGGTGGCTCTAAACCGGATTCCTCGCGCCATCGTAACAACGGGTGCCGTCGATCCGGTTGCGGAAGATCAACACTGGTGCCATACGCCGCCGACTCAAAGACCCCCATCATCATCTCAATGATGTGTCGTCCCTCAGTGCCGCTGCACGTATGTGCTCTCCCTTCATCTAAAGCGTTGACGTAATCCTCCACAAACCAGTAATCCGCTTCCGACGCACTACTTTCAGGATCGTAGTGATCAGGATAGATAAGTTCTAACGCTTCCCACCGGTCATGTGTGCCATCGGGAACATAGTGCGGTGTCGGTAACCACCACGCCCCACCGAGTCCCCAGAAGAGCCTGCCTTCAGTGCCGTAAAGTTCCATCGTGTATCCATTGGTATCCATTTTGTCAAAGCGGTGTTGGAGGAGGGTCCCTGTGACATTGCCCTCATACTGCAGCGTCGCCGTGATATATTCGCCCGCGATTGTTCCCATGCCGCTCGGCGACGGCACCACATCTGTAGGCATAATCGGTTTCCCGCCCGTCGTCAGGTGTGCGACAATACTCTGGCACCGTTTCCCGAAGTGGAGCATGTTGTTGAGCATGTGCGTGCCGATATTCATCAAACCGTAACCGCCGTAGTAGCCTTTCCCGCTGCCATACATATAGCGCAAGTCGCCGATCTTTCCCGCATCAAAGGCTTGTGAGAGTGCCTGCATCGGTGCCCCGACCCTGCCTTGGTGGTGGACGGCGACCTGCACACCTTTTTCCTTGGCTTTGGCGATAACGGCATCCGCCTGCACGAGGTCAACACACATCGGTTTTTCAACCTCAATATTGACACCATGTTCCAGCACGCGCATGCACAGATCGTAGTGAAATTCCGTGCCGGTGGGGATTGCCACAATATCGGGTTGGATTTGCCGAATCATCTCATCTAAATCGGTGAACTGTGCGGTGACGTTGACTTCTTCGCCGAGCGTGTCGAGCCGTTCCTGAACCAGATCACAGAGGCCGACAATCTCCGTGCGTGGATGCGCATGATATGCCCGTGCTGCTGCCGTCCCGCGTCCTCTACATCCTAAAATTCCGATCCGATAGGTTTTCATGATTTTCTCCTTGATAGATATGCCGATAGCGCGTAGTCGAACGGTGTCGCGGTGTCCATCTGAACGTAATCGATCTGGCTCGCGCCACAGCCGCGACGGTAACTCTGAATAAACTGGTTCAATTTTTCAAGATAATCCGTTTTCAGCGTATCCGCTTGCGTTGAAAGCGTCTGCCCGGTTTCCATGTCTCGAAAGACGACAGAACCCGTGTAAGGGAAGGTAAGTTCGGCAGGATCGAGAAGGTGGAACACGATGACTTCATGTTTCTGATGACGCAGGTGTTTCAGGGCAGAGATGACCTGCGAAGGTTCATCCAGCAGATCGGAGATGACAATCACCAAGCCGCGTCTCACAATCCGTTTGGCGAGTTCGTGGAAGAGACCACTCAACTGCGTCTCCTGACCGGGAGTCGCACTTTCCAAAGCGGACATAATCGCTCGTAGATGTGTGGCGGCACCCCTTGGTGGAATGTATCGCTGAATCTCGGTGTCGAAGAGTGCTAAACCGACAGAGTCGCGCTGCTTGAGCATAAGATAAGTGAGCGTCGCGGCGAGATAACAACCGTATTCAAACTTCGTCAATCCGTCCTCGGCGTGTTTATAGTTCATCGACGCACTTGTATCAAGGAGGATATACGCGCGGAGGTTTGTCTCCTCTTCAAACTTTTTGACATAATACCGATCCGATTTCCCGTAGACTTTCCAGTCTATATAACGGATCTCATCGCCGGGCATATACTGCCGGTGTTCTGCGAATTCTACGCTGAACCCCTGATATGGACTTTTGTGCAATCCAGTAACAAACCCCTCAACGACAAGCCTCGCGACGAGTTCCATACCGCCAATTCGAGAGAGCGCAACTGGGTCTAAGTATTTATGAGATGTTTGCATATTCTTTTCCGAGATTACTTAAAAACGGCAACTGACACGGGACGTTTTGGTACAACGGTCTGACGAAGTTTCCTAATCCGTTCGATTACTTGTAGCGTCTGCGCAGTCATGTAACCCTCGCCGCAATTTGGACAATGGATAGTAGGCACATCTTCGATGACAAGGAGGGACTCGCCTTTCCCATAACTTCGAGAGACATAACGCTGCCGCGCCCCTTTTTTCCCACATATATCACACTTCATTTCTTAATCTTTCTGTTCACTTTCACTCAAACTGTGCAAGGAAATCTGCCGGTTTTACAATAAGAATGTTCTCATAACTTTTAAGCGGTAACAGATGCTTTTGGTCACCTGTGACAATATGGGTGGCACTCCCGACGACAGCACATTCTATTATCATGTTATCATCTGGATCTGCGGTAACTCCTTTAAGGTAATTGGAAATTTCGATGGATTGGAGAAAGCCGAGAAGCCTAGTCTTCATCACAGAAGTCCGGGCCGAAGAAATATCAAGTTTGATCATTAACTTATCTTCAAATTCATCAAGGATCTCATCGCAGATTACCCCTTTAACTTTCCCTTGCTGTGCCAACTCAATACATCGATAAGGCACACCACCCCAAACCATACCCGAGATTAGAACGTTTGTATCGTAAACAACTACCGGTTGCATTCACGGTCCTCATGAACAAGGTCGTCAATAAAATACAAACGTTCTTCATCATCCATAGCGTCCCAATCTAATCCGCGTTCGGCGCATAATTTTCTAACCTTTGATTCGGCATACTTCATTCGCGCCTCGCGTTCTGCTGGCGTTTCCTTGGTAAGTGCGCGAACAACCAAGAATTTTTCTTCCGGTGGCATTTGCTGAACCAAATCAATGACCTGCTCGGTCGTTAATTTAAGTGTTAAATTCATGATATTTACCTCCTAAATCTTGAAACTTAATTATAACAAAAATTTGCCTGCATATCAACTGAAATGTCAAAAACTTGGTAAAGTGCCACTTGACAAGTGAAACGCCTAAATGATATAATTGCATACACAATTATAAAGAGGGAAGCCAGATTATTCTGGCTGCCTCAGTGACCAATACCTATCGGGCGAGACTCATTTTTGGGTAATAGCCAGTGGATAATTTATTGGCTCTCGCTCTGAAAATAGATGGAGGAAATAGCAAAAGATGGAAACTACAGTTACAAGGTTAAAACGATTATGTGTCAGTTTAATGGCGATGAGCCTGATGTTTGTCGGTATCAGTTTTGCTGAAATTGACTTTGCAGATTGTGTCGGAATGTGGCTCTTTGATGAGGGAAATGGTAAGACCGTCGAAGATTCCTCTGGAACGGGGAATCACGGCGCGATTGAGGGCGGTGCCAAATGGGTTAATGGTAAGTTTGGCAAGGGTTTAAGTCTTAATGGCTCGGACGCTTATGTAGAGATTGAACACGATGATTCTTTAAATGTCGGTGCCGAACATACGATTGCCTTTTGGTTTAAATTAGATAAACCTCCCGGTGGCGGTATGGCTGTGATAACCAAAGATGATTGGGCACCCGGATTTTGGTGGGATGCTGGTAGAATCCGACATCACACACATGACCCAGCCGGCACGCTTCACTTTATCGATGCCCCTTGGAAACCAGATACAGACTGGCATCACGTTACTGTTACCTGGGATGGTGATGGGTTTGGCGTATATATAGACGCAGATCAGATTGGCGATGGGGTAACGACACCAAACTTAGGAAGGAACCCGCTAACCGACAAACCCTTTCTAATCGGTATCTATTTACCCACCGGACAACACGGTCAATGGGGCGAGTTCTTCGCCGGAATCGTTGATGACGTTGCCATCTTCAGTGTGGCGTTGGATGAAGATGACATTAAAACCCTCATGAATGACGGATTAGCAACAGCGGCTGATATTGAACCTGCCGGTAAACTCACAACGACCTGGGCTGATATCAAAACCGATTAATAGACGCCGAAACCAAAGATTGCGTTGGTTGATAATTTGCCGATGCTTGTGGCAAGAACAGATGTGCTGTAATCCGAGCCACAACTGCATCGGCTTGTTGCAAAGAAGATTGTAATTATTGCAGAGACTACTAAGGAATAGATTTAATGGGAAACCCAGTCGTTCATTTTGAAATATCGGGGAGGGACGGTGAATCGCTAAGCGAGTTTTACAGTTCCTTGTTCGGTTGGCATATTAACTATAACACACACGGCGTTTACAGCGTGGATCCAGAAGCGGAGAACGGCGTAGATGGACACATCTTCTCAACGACCGACGATATGTGCTCTGATAACGGTGTCACCATTTATATTCAGGTGGACGATCTTCAGGCATCGCTTGAGAAGGTGGAAAGTAGTGGGAGGCAGATACTTGTGCCGCCGCGTCCGATTCCAAGCGGCATGGGTTCCTTCGCGCTATTCCTCGATCCAAACGGAAACTGCATCGGTCTGTATCAGACTAAGGTGTGATCGCCTGTTATTTGGGTATCAAATCGCAGTGTTAATGCATGGACTCACAAAAAAATGGGGTGGTGAACTGAGTTTCACCCCCCTGTTTCTTTAAACCATACAGGCAATTTTATGTAAGTACAGGCTTCAACCAACGCTTTGCCGTTTCGATGTCCATACCGGTGCGTTCCGCATAATCCGCAACTTGATCCTCACCAATCCGACTGATGCTGAAATATCGAGACTCAGGATGCGAATAATACCACCCACTCACAGACGCTGCCGGAAACATCGCCAGACTTTCAGTGAGAGAAATACCCGTATTTTCTGGGACATTCAGCAGGTCGAACAGCACTCGCTTCTGATTGTGATCTGGACATGCAGGGTATCCAGGTGCCGGACGAATCCCGCGATATCTCTCAGCAATCAAGGCTTCATTATCCAATGCCTCATCTGGTGCGTACCCCCAAAGTGTCGTACGCACGTATTGGTGCATCTGCTCTGCGAACGCCTCTGCCAAGCGGTCTGCGAGCGCCTTCGCCATGATGCTGTTATAATCGTCCTGTTCCCGCTCAAATTCAGCACAGAATTCGGAGACACCGATACCCGTTGTCACCGCAAATGCCCCGATATAATCCTGAACGCCAGTCCCTTTCGGTGCGATGAAATCACCAAGACTGAGATTCGGTCTCATAAAGGGTTGTTCCGTCTGTTGACGGAGGTGATGCAGCGTCGCGAGCGTTTCTGTGCTCGCCGCATCTGAGTCCTGTCTTGCACCGCAAGACGGTCTTGTGCATCAAGTCGGTGCCGCTAAAGTCCCGAGCGTTTCTGTGCTCGCCGCACCTGCGTAAATCTCGGTATCCTCGCCGACCCCGTTTGCAGGAAACAAGCCGACGACGGCACGTGCCTTAAACCGTTTTTCTCTCAGGATGATATGAAGCAGGTTTTCAGCATCTTTAAGAAGTTTACGCGCCTCCTCACCGACTTCCGGGTTGTCTAATATATTGGGATATTTACCGCGGAGTCCCCACGTCGTAAAGAACGGACTCCAGTCGATATAGTCAGCCAGTTTCGCTAACGGATAGTCGTCAAAGACTTGCGTACCTATCAGGCGCGGCGTAGGCGGTCGGTAATTTTGCCAGTCCAGCGCGGCTCTGCGTTCCTGTGCTATATTGAACGGAAGTAAGTTCGCCTGTTTCCGGTTTTTCGATCGCCGTTCTCGAATATCTGCGTATTCCTCACGCGTCTGATCGGTAAATGTCCGCTGTTTCTCAGGGCTCATCAAGTCGCTGACGACCCCAACGCTTCGGGAAGCGTCTTTGACATGGACTGTTAAGCCGGTATAGACAGGTTCAATCTGAACAGCGGTATGTATCTTTGAGGTCGTTGCCCCCCCAATGAGGAGTGGAATGCGGAAGCCTTCACGTTCCATCTCTTCAGCGACGTTTACCATTTCATCTAATGAAGGTGTGATGAGTCCACTCAATCCGATAATATCAGCGCTTTCTCGGCGTGCCGCCTCCAGAATATCTTCCGCGGGGACCATCACCCCGAGGTCAACAATGTCATAGTTATTACATCCGAGCACAACGCCGACGATATTTTTCCCGATATCGTGAACGTCGCCTTTCACGGTCGCCATTACAATTTTGCCTCTCGATTGGATGCCCCCTTCCGCCTGTTCCTGCTCAATATACGGGATGAGTTGTGCCACCGCCTTTTTCATCACACGCGCGCTTTTTACCACTTGCGGTAGGAACATTTTGCCGTCCCCAAAGAGTTCACCGACGCGGTTCATACCGTCCATCAAGGGACCCTCAATCACCTGTATCGGACGTTCATAGTTCTGCCGTGCCTCCTCTGTGTCGGTTTCCACGTAGGCAAGGATGCCTTCGACAAGGGCGTGTCGGAGCCGCTCTTCAACCGGCGATTTTCGCCACCTTCGACTGACCCGCTTCTTTTTCCCTTTCCCGTGGAGCGTGTTCGCCAGATTCACAAGTCTATCCGTCGCGTCCTCTCGGCGGTTGAACAGGACATCCTCTACGGCTTCTAAGAGCGGTTTCGGCAGATCGTCATAGACGGCGAGCTGCCCAGCGTTGACGATTCCCATATCCATGCCAGCGTTGATTGCATAATAGAGGAACGCCGCATGCATCGCCTCTCTGACGGGATCGTTACCCCGGAACGCAAATGAAATATTACTGACCCCCCCACTGACGAGGGCGTGTGGACACGTAGCTTTGATTTCTTTGCAGGCTTCAATAAACGCCCGCGCATATTCGTTGTGTTCTTTAATACCCGTCGCAACAGCGAAAATATTCGGGTCGAAGATGATGTCCTCCGGAGGGAAACCGACCTCCTCCGTCAGGAGCCGATAGGCTCTCCGACAGATTTCGACCTTCCGTTCGTAGGTATCCGCTTGACCTTCTTCGTCAAACGCCATCACAATCACCGCCGCACCGTATTGACGCACCGTGCGCGCTTTTTCTAAGAAATCTTCCTCGCCTTCTTTCAAACTGATCGAATTGACGATCCCTTTCCCCTGAATACATGCCAACCCCGCCTCTATCACCTCCCATCGACTGGAATCCAGCATAATCGGCACACGACTGATATCAGGTTCTGCCGCAATGAGGTTCAGGAACTTCACCATTGCCGCTTCGGCATCTAACATACCCGCGTCCATGTTGATGTCAATAAGTTGCGCCCCGTTTTCTACTTGATCGCGCGCAACTTCCAAGGCAGCCTCATAGTCCTCTTTTTTTATCAGCGTTTCAAATCGTCGGGATCCTGTTACGTTTGTCCGCTCGCCTACGTTAACAAAAAGAGAGTCCGCGGTGATATTGAAAGCCTCCAAGCCGCTGAGTCGGCAGGCGCGTTCTTGTGGCATCGGGTCTCGCGGCGGGTACTCAGCAGCGATCTTCGTAATCGTTTCAATATGTTCAGGGTGAGACCCACAGCAACCACCGACGATATTGACAAACCCGTTTTCTGCGAATTCGCGAACCCATTTCCCCATCTCTTCTGGGGACTGTGTGTAGCATCCGAGTTCATCGGGGAGCCCTGCGTTCGGATAACAGATAGTCGGGATGTCGGCTATTTTTGCCATCTCTGCGAGGTAGGGACGTATTTGTTGAGAACCGAAGCCGCAGTTCAACCCGACAGCAAGTAGGTTCGCATGCTGGACAGAGTTCCAAAAGGCTTCGACCGTTTGTCCGGAGAGGTTTCTGCCGCCACCGCCGCTCCTGTCAGAAGAGACAATGAGAGGGATCTCAACGCCTCGCGTTTCAGCAAGGGCGTGTATGGCAAAAAGCGCGGCTTTGCAGTTAAGCGTATCCATGACGGTCTCAAGGAGGAGGAAGTCTGCACCGCCATCAATCAAGCCTTCCGCTTGCGTCGTGTAAGCAGAGATGAGTTGTGAGAAAGTGATATTCCGATAGCCGGGATCGTTCACGTCTGGGGAGATAGAACAGCTCCGATTCGTAGGTCCCATACTGCCGGCAACGAAACGCTGTTTGTCCGGGGATGTCCATTTATCTGCGACCTCGCGGGCAATGCGTGCCGCGGCGTAGTTGATTTGATAAGCGTAGTCCTGAAGCTGGTAGTCCGCCAGCGATACCGATGTACTGTTAAAGGTATTTGTCGCGAGAATATCCGCACCGGCACGGCAATAGTCGGCGTGTATTTCCCGTACGATATGGGGCTGCGTTAGGGAGAGCAGGTCGTTGCAACCTATGAGTTCACTGGTATGATCAGCGAACGCCTCGCCACGGAAGTCGGCTTCTGTTAACCGGTACGTTTGCAGCAGCGACCCCATCGCACCGTCGAGCACCAGGATCCGCTTCTTCAGTTCATTTTTAAAATAGGTTATTCGTTGAGAATCTACCATAGCATATATTATGTCCTTTTTCGTATTCGCTCGGCTGAAAGCGTTTACCCATTCACCGTGTTGTATAGTATAATACCACAGGATAGACAGGTTTGTCCACTTTTTTAAAGGCTATAACTTCCAAAGGCTATAGAAAAAAACCGTGCAAAAACAAAATCAGAAACGTCAAGATTCATCATACACACATAAATATGCCATCCATTTTGATATACTGCCAGAGATTTCTTACCTCAATGAAGACCTACCCGTCTTAATAGCGGATCTTCTGCCAATTTTTCACGGATTCCCAAAAGATGTCTGGATCTCTGAAAAATGGGTAGACGAAGGCCTCGACTTTTGCCGGGTTGTTTTCTGGGTGTGTTCCGAATCCCCGGACGCGATAAAAACCTTCGGCAACTGGTTTCAGGCAATATTCCGAGAATCCCCCGTCTCCGAAGTTTTAGAACGTCTCGTCACGCATGCCTTAGACGACCCTAACGATATAGAGGTTATCCTGACGGATTGGACGCGCTTAGCGAATTGAGAACGCGGCATAAATAGTGTTGACACCCGCAAATAGATTATGCTATAATATTGAGGTAGAAATCAGTTCTCCAACAAGGTAATTAGGTAAAACAGGAGATGGGTAATGATCCAACGAACCCTTTGGATCGCTATGCTGGGAAAGTTTGTGCGACTTCAAAATTTACTATTAATACTGATGGCACTCTCAGTGCTGTTCGTTAGCGAGGCACATCCGCAAACTGTTGATGAAATCTTCCAGAATTTCAAAACGGCGTATGCGAAATCTAATAATTTCAGTGCGAACTTTGAGGAAACGACGCTCTTCGCGAAGAACAAAAGTGTCGCTCGTGGACGGTTTATATTCGGGAAACCGAATCTGCTTCGTAAAGAGTATGTTGACCGGAACGATACGTCAAAGGTGGTCCAACTCACTGTTTTAGACGGCGAATACGGCTGGACATATACACCGATACTCAATCAAGTCAATAAGATGAAGTGGAACAATCCAGAACGTCGGGAGCTGTTGCCGGGTATTGGGGCATCCCTTGAAGATGTTCAGAAAAACTACGATATGACGCTTGTTCCTGACGAATTTGCGAATCCAAAAGGTGTCCATCAAATTGAATTGGCACCTAAAGTTCACATGGTGAACACGAACGCCAAGGAAACCCTTCAAATCTGGGTGAAATCCGGTGAGTGGCTCCCTGTGCAATTTGGCTACGAAACCGAATTTGAAGATGGGACGCGTCAAAGTGTGATTGTTACGCTTACAGAGATCAAACGAGATAAAAAACTCGCACCGGATCTTTTCAAGTTTGTGGTGCCTAAAGATGCCGAGGTAATAGATCTCTCCGAAAATTAGGAACGGATCTCTTATGCCGAGATAATTCCTACTTTTCGAGAACACATTATGAATTTCGGTACCCTTTTGCGGTTGGCAAATCTCCTAACCATTTTACGGCTTTTCCTCATCCCCCCGTTCATATACTGTTTTCAGGCTGATAGGATGGGGGCTGCGCTCGCTATTTTTGCTGTCGCAGCACTGACCGATCATCTTGACGGTAAAATTGCCCGAAAGCAAGGTGTGACGGGCTTCGGAAAATTTATGGACCCGCTCGCTGATAAGTTGTTAATCGGTGCTGCTTTAATCTGTTTAGCGCTATTCAAGCACGTTGACAGTGGACTCATTCCGGTATGGATGGTTTTTGTTATCATCGGTCGTGAAGTTCTCGTTACCTTCCTGCGGATTGTTTTCATGGCAAAGTACGGGCAGGTCGTCTCTGCAAACCAGTGGGGAAAATACAAGATGACTTCACAGCTGATCGTCATCATTATCGGGTTAACGCTACTCGCATTTCAAGATTACCTGAACCCGGCACTGATTGTGCAAAGTCGAGGTCCCATCTATTTTATGATGTATATCCCTTTAGTGCTCACAGTCGGATCCGGTCTGGAATTTCTCGTTAACAATCGTAAACCTTTATTCGCCCTGTTCCAAGCAACCCGTTACGACCCAAAAGCAGGTGCGTGATGGATACCGCCAAAAGCACAGTCATTCGCTGTTTTGTAGCAATTGAGATCCCAGAATCGATACAGGCATTGCTGAAGTCGGTGCAAACAGACCTTCAGTCGCAGATTCACAAGGCTTCATGGACAAAACCCGGAAACTTTCACCTCACCTTGAAATTCCTCGGCGATGTTCATCCTGAAGCAACCGATGATATAAGTGACGCCATTCAGCGCGTGACAGATACGCATCCGTCATTCTCCATTGCCTTCGGAGGCATCGGGGGGTTCCCGAATCTCGCTCGTCCACGTGTCATTTGGATGGGCGTAAAGCAGGGGGCATCGACCGTGTCACGCCTTGCAAAAGCCGTGAACCGTGAATTGACACATCTCGGTTTCTCAACAGACACTCGTTTTCACTCACACCTTACGCTGGCGCGGCTGAGAACCGCGACAAATCTTAAACCGTTAAAGAACATTCCACGTAAATATGATACAATCGTTGGCGGATCAATACGTGTAAACGAAATCACACTCATGCAGAGCCGACTTCACCCAAATGGGGCGATCTATACGCCTTTAAGCGTCCATCATTTTTCGGCGTAATGCGATGCTCAAAGCACCTATTTTCCACAGCAGGTGCAATATAAGGAGAATGTAAAAACATGCAAGATGAACAGAAACAAAAAGCCATTGATCAAGCGATTTCACAGGTAGAGCGTGAATTCGGTAAAGGGTCTATCATGCGCTTCGCGGATAACGAAGTTGTGCCCGTTGAAGCCATCCCGACCGGTTCTCTCGCGCTTGACCTTGCTCTCGGTGTAGGCGGTGTCCCGCGCGGCAGAATCATCGAGGTATTCGGACACGAAGGCACTGGGAAAACCACCTTGGCACTCCATATTGTCGCCGAAGCACAAAAGTTAGGGGGCACGGCGGTGTTCATTGATGTTGAGCACGCCCTCGATACCACCTATGCTCGCAATATCGGGGTCAACATGGAAAATCTACTCATCGCACAACCCGATGCCGGCGAACAAGCCTTAGAAATCGTCGAAACGCTTATCCGCAGCGGTGCGATCGACTTGGTAGTCGTTGACTCGGTAGCGGCTTTGACCCCTCAAGCCGAAATTGAGGGTGAAATGAGCGACGCACACGTCGGTTTATTGCCCCGTTTAATGTCTAAAGCCCTACGGAAACTGTCGGGTGTCACGAACAAATCCCAAACCTGTGTTATCTTCACAAACCAGATTCGGCAGAAAATCGGGATCATGTTCGGGAACCCAGATACAACACCCGGGGGACTTGCTCTCAAGTTCCACGCTTCCGTCCGTTTAGAACTCCGACGCGGTACCCAGATTAAAGATGGGAATGAAATTCTTGGAAGTGGTGTCCGGGTCAAAGTGGTGAAAAATAAAGTGGCGCCCCCTTTCAAAGAGGCAGAATACGATGTTACTTTCGGAAAAGGCATCTCTAAAGAAGGAAATCTCTTGGATATTGCTGTTGATAATGAATTGATTCAAAAGAGTGGTTCCTGGTTTGCCTACAACGGTGAACGCATCGGTCAGGGTAGAACGAATGCCAAGAAATACCTGGAAGAGAACCCAGAGATTGCGACGGAAATCGAGGCGAAGATACGGGAAACACTGAGTGTGGCACCAGAATCTACCGCCGGCGCGATTCCCGAAGACGAAACTGATGATACGACGGCGTAAGAAAGGCATGGCAAAGTTTTCATACTGTAGCACGCCTGAGGACGCATTGTTTGTATAGCGAGGTATGCACACCTCGCTATACAAAATCCTTGAAAACTCCCGAAAAAACAAAAACATCAATTTTTCTTGACACAATTTTTTCGGTACGCTATACTCTAAATAAACAGGGTGGGTCGATCAAACAGAAACCCGTCTGAACACAGTTATCCGCGTATCTGACTTTCACCGCTACGAGTGGAGTCGAAAAATCGTTTTGGAAAGTGAGAACTTCATGTATGGCTATCAAAAGAGGAAATTCCATGGATTCCTTTGAGGAGCAAGAGAATTGCGATGCTGTTTGGTATCAACAGCAAATTCGCACACTCCAAGGGACGATTGACATGCTCGAAGCTGAGCTTGCCAGCATGCAACAACAACAGCGTGCTGTCTATGTCAAGGACCTTGAAACTCGACTCTATGAAATGCAGCGTGAGTTAATGACGGCACACCGTCGCAATAAGAAACTCACGAACATGCTACAAGAGGCGAAAGAGAAACTCCAGATCCTCAAAGAAAAGGTCGCCCAACTCAGCGCACCCCCCAATAATTACGGAGTCTTCCTCGCTTCAAACGAAGATGGCACCGTCGATATCGACATTAGCGGTAGAAAATGGCGCGTGAATCTCGATCCGGCACTCAGGGATACAGACCTTGCGGTCGGACAAGAGGTTATTGTTAATAGTGGAATGAACGTCGTTAATATTAAAACTGCCGAAAAGCATGGCGATGTCGTTAAAATCAAAGAACGGATTGCGGATGAACGCGCCATCGTGAGCCTCCGCACCGATGAAGAACGAGTCGTCAGAATAGCGGAATCCCTCAAAGAGGAACCCCTGAAAGCCGGAGATCACGTCCTTCTCAACCATACGACCAGTATGCTCATGGAAAAACTTCCAAAACGAGAAGTCGAAGATCTGCTACTTGAAGAGGTCCCAGACATCGGTTACACCGATATCGGTGGACTTGATACACAGATAGAGGCGATTCGCGATGCTATTGAGCTGCCATACCTATATCCGAAGGAATACAAGGAATTTAATCTCTCGCCCCCAAAAGGGGTGCTCCTTTATGGACCCCCCGGTTGCGGTAAAACTTTGATAGCTCGCGCCGTCGCGAGCAGCATCGCTGAGCGGGTCCGAAAAGAAACAGGCAGGGACGAGGTTCGCGGCTATTTCATTAATATTAAGGGACCCGAACTTTTAAATAAGTACGTCGGTGAAACTGAACGTAAAATCCGAGAAGTCTTCCAAAAAGCGCGCGATAAATCGCGAGAAGGGTTTCCGGTTATCATCTTCTTTGATGAAATGGACTCTCTGTTCCGATCCAGAGGCATGGGTATCTCATCGGATATGGAATCAACGCTCGTGCCGCAGTTCCTCTCGGAAATTGATGGTGTTGAGAACCTACGGGATGTCATTGTCATTGGCGCGAGCAATCGACAGGATCTTCTCGATCCTGCTGTTCTAAGACCGGGTCGGCTCGACGTGAAAATTAAAATCGATCGTCCCAATCTTGACGGCGCTAAAGACATCTTCGCCATATATCTGACACCCGATATTCCGTTCTCTGAAGAAACTCGTCAGCAGTTTAATGGGGATACCGAGGCGATCGCGAAGCACTTCATCAATGAAGCTGCAAACGATATGTACGCAACGACTGATGAAAATCGGTTTATTGAAGTGACTTATGCCCGCGGCGAACGGGAAACCCTCTTCTTTAAAGACTTTGTGAGCGGGGCAATGATCGAAAACATCGTTTCACGTGCCAAGAAAACAGCAATCAAACGTTTTATCGGTTCTGATGGAACTGACAAAGGGATACGTCTCGAAGATCTCAGCGCAGCGATCCGAGAAGAATACCACGAAAATGAAGATCTTCCAAATACTACGAATCCTGATGATTGGGCAAAAATCTCGGGCAGGAAAGGTGAAAAGATTGTTAATATCCGTGCTTTGATTAATGAACCCACACAGGAGAAAAAACAGAGCGTTCGGGTGACCCGAGGCGGTACATTCCTCTAAGAGTTATCAGTCATCAGGACGGTTTTCTACGAAAAACCTTTCAGTTGTTAGTCCAGAGGTTCTTTACGTAACAATTCATTCCAATTTGGAGTCCTCCAGATTTGCAAGGATTGTTACCAGTATCTTCTTTAATCCATAACTGACAACTGATAACCCATAAAAAAATGGAAATACCAATAGTAATGGGAACAGAGACTGAGTATGGTATCTCAGTCAAAAATGCACGCGAGCAAGATCCGGTTGCTGCTTCCACCTTGGTAGTTAACGCCTATAAAACTTCAAGGGGTGATATTCCGAGCGCGACTTCTTCTGTCACGTGGGATTATGAACAAGAAAGCCCTTTGATGGACGCTCGCGGGTTTCTCGCGGAGGCGGAAACACCTATCAGCGAGGCAGACACAAATAGTGTCGTCAATGATATATTGATAAACGGCGGGCGTTATTATGTGGACCATGCCCACCCGGAGTATTGCACGCCGGAATGTGCCAACGCACGCGACCTACTGCTCTACGAAAAGGCGGGAGAATTAATATTGGAAGTCAGCAGGGTAACGGCTGAACGCCTTTTGCTTGACAACCAAGAAATTATTATCTATAAAAATAATACCGATTACAAAGGGCACAGTTACGGTTCCCATGAAAACTATCTTATGTCCCGTAAAGTGCCGTTTGATGAGATTGTTGATGGGTTGACCCCGTTCCTCGTTACCCGTATTATTATCACAGGTAGCGGCAAAGTCGGGGCAGAAAACGGAAGTCGCGAAACAGATTATCAGATTTCTCAACGCGCCGATTTTTTTGAGAAAGAGGTAGGCCTTAGCACTATGGTGAATCGCCCTTTGATTAACACGCGCGATGAACCCCATGCTGATGACAAAATCTATCGACGTTTGCACGTTATCGTCGGCGATTCTAATATGTCCGAACTCAGCATCTATCTCAAAGTTGGCATTACCTCCATAGTGCTTCAGTTGATTGAGAAAGGTGTTGTCGGCAAACAATTCGGTTTAAAGGATCCCGTCGCGGCAATAAAAAGTATTTCACGAGACCTTTCGTGCAAAAATCAGATAGAACTTGCAGATGGCGAGCAGTGGACACCGATACAAGTCCAGCGTGCATACCTCAAACTTGCACAACAACATCTCACAACCGAGGAGCGGACCCCTGTTGTTGAAGATGTTCTCGAAAAATGGCAATATGTGCTTGACAACTTAGAAATCAATCCGATGCGGCTCAGCCAACACCTCGACTGGATAATAAAAAAGAAATTAATAGAGGCGTATCGCAAACGACACGGATACCAATGGACGGACGCGCACGTCCAAATGCTTGACTTACAGTATCACGATATCCGTCCAGACAAAGGACTTTATATTAGATTGCTGAAAAACGGACATGTGAAACGGTTGCTCAGCCACGAAGAGATTATGCACGCGATGCACTATCCGCCCGTGGATACCCGTGCATATTTTCGGGGTACCTGTTTACGGAAGTTTCCAGATCACATTTACAGCGCAAGTTGGAACTCAATGATTTTTATTGGTAAAGATCGAAGAAGTTTTGATAAAATTATGATGGATCGTCCGCATTTTGGCACACAAAAGATCGTTGGGGAGTTGCTGAACAACTGCACAGCAGACGAACTCGTTAAAAAACTCCAATCAAAGCGGTAAACGTAGGCGTTTCGGGGGTTCAATTCCCTCCTACCGTATCCAGTAGCATCGTGTAAAAACCAAACAGACCCGATAATCGTCCTGTCGGTTCTACTGCGATGGGTTCATACGCGAGTGAGACGAACCCAGACCCTGTGAGGACACTCGGAAGCTAAGAGCGTTAGTGTCTGGGCACTAACTTTGTAGGTTTCACCATGCTCCAAAGGGGCGTGCAAACCGAGATTTCTATAGATTTTTATAGAAATGCTCAGGTTAAAAGGAACAGAACATCATGTCGACTGAAAAACAACAGGAACAGGTCAATCATCCTGTCGATGAAACCGAAGAGATTGAACTGAATGTCAAATCAAGCGAAATGGACGAGGAGTTCGTCGAAGACTTAGACTCACTTCTTGACGAAATCGATGAAATCCTGGAAGAAGATTCACAGGAATTTGTCGAAAACTATATCCAACGAGGAGGGCAGTAGGAGTGCTTGACCTCGATGATTATGGCACTTCTGACTTTCTCCAAATCCTCAAGCGTCGCCATCCTGAATTATTGGCGATGTCCGATGCGTCTGATGCCGTTCCAGGTGCTCACATATCCGAGTCGTCGTTGCGTTCTTACGAAGGCACCACCGTTTTAGCGGTTGTTTATAATGCTGGTGTCATTATGGCTGGCGACCGACAGGCAACAGAAGGGTATCAGGTCGGCGAGCGACGAATTCAGAAAGTCTATCCAGTGGATCGGCACTCGGCAATCGCTGTTGCGGGTGCCGCTGGTCCCTGTATTGAGATGGCAAAGCTCTTCCAAGTTGAGGTCGAATTTTACGAAAAGACAGAAGGGATGAACCTCAGTCTTGAAGGGCAAGCCAATTTCCTTTCACACTTGGTCCGCTCTAACTTAGCGCTTGCCATGCAGGGCTTAATTGTCTTGCCACTCTTCGCCGGTTATGATTTGAAACGGCAACGCGGTAGAATTTTTAAATACGATGCTATCGGGGGTCGTTACGAGGAAGACACCTATTACGCAATCGGTTCCGGTGGTAAGGATGCCCGTACAACCCTAAAAAAACGGTACACGCCAGAGATTTCGCGTCAAGCGGCATTAGAGATTGTCGCGGAAGCACTTTGGGACGCTGCCGATGAAGATATCGCAACAGGCGGTCCTGATCTCATCCGGAAAATTTTCCCAACGCTTTACACTATTACTGAAGAAGGAGTCGCCGAGATTCCTGAGACTACCGTAGAAGCACTCTACCGGGACCTCATATCGCGCCTCATGTAGGGAACGAAGGAATCTCACAACACGGATTGACCGGGAACCCCGATCCCCACGTGTAACGAGACACCTGCGTTCGCCTTTGCTCCTTGGAATCTGAAAGATACAGACATGTCCACACCTTATTACGTTTCACCGGAACAAATCCGTCAGGATAAAGAGGATTTCGTCCGTCGCGGCATCGCCCAGGCGAAAGAGGTCGTCGTCTTAGAATTCCGGGATGGACTCCTGATGGTTGCCGAGAATCCACGCAAAACGACCTTTAAGATTGCCGAAATTTATGACAGGATTGCACTCGCGGCGGCAGGTAGAATCGCTGAATACGAGGCATTACGCGTCGCTGGCATTCGCGAATCAGAAATTAAAGGTTTTCGCTACTATCGCGAAGATGTCACCGCGAAATGGCTGACGAACCTCTATTCACAGCACATGGGTGCCGTCGCACAAGCCTGGGACGCGAAACCCTTGGAGATCGAACTCCTGGTATGTGAGATAGGAATTCCCGATGCCTCAACAAATTCCGAGACGCAGCGAAATCAGATTTACCATATTGCATTTGATGGCATCTATTCCGAAGAGGAGAAGTACGCCGTTATTGGCGGACGTGCCACAACGATCACAGAAATTTTGGAACAGAAGTATACAGATGGTTTGGAAATGTCAGCCGCACTCCAATTGGTAACAGAGACCTTTCAAACCGTTGAAACCGATAGCGAAGATGACTATGAAATCACCCCCGAAACCATAGAAGTGGCATGTCTTGAACGAACCGCCGGACGCCGAAAATTTCGACGACTCTCTACTGATGAGGTGGCAAGGTTGTTCTCCTGATTTTTTTGCTGTGAGGCTATGCGCAGGGTCCAAAGATTGTAAGCCCAAGCAACGCGCCGGGCGGATATACAGAACGGATCGTTCTTGAAAAAAACTGCCTGACCGAACCGCAAGGTAAATAAAAAAATGAAACGTAGAATTTACGGATTAGAAACTGAATTCGGGATCATCTGGACCCCTGATGCCCCGCGTAGAAAGACCCTCACCGTTCAGAACGTCGTGATGTACCTCTTCCGTGAAATCGTCGCTGGGAGGATGTATCCCGATGTCTTCCTGGAAAACGGTGCCAGGTTCTACCAAGACATCGGATGCCACCCGGAATACGCGACCCCTGAATGCGATGATGTTACTGAACTCGTCGCTCACGATAAAGCCGGGGAACGCATTATCACACGACTCGCCAGCACTGCGGAACGGAGCATGCGCAACGACGGGTTCTATGGAAAGATTTCTATCTTTAAAAATAATTTGGATACCCCCGGAAATACTTATGGATGCCACGAAAATTATTTGATGGAACGACATGTGGATTTCCGTCAGTTGGCATCGCAGTTGATCCCCTTCTTTGTAACCCGACAGGTTTTCGCAGGCGCGGGAAAAATCAAACCGAGTTATCGGGGTTACTACGCAATTTCGCAACGTGCCGAACACATCCGAGAGGAAATTTCTATCGGCACAACAACGGCACGTGGGATTATCAACACACGCGATGAACCTCATGCCGACCGAGAAAAGTACAGACGCCTACACGTCATCGTCGGAGATTCCAATATGTCCGAGTTTTCGACTTTTTTGAAGGTAGGAACAACCGGCATTATCCTCCGCATGATTGAAGATAACTTCATTGAGCAGCGCTTCGCACTCCGCAATCCTGTCAAAGCGATTCGTGATATTTCCAACGATATTACATGTACACACCCCATCGAACTCCAAAATGGAAAGCGACTCACTGCTGTCGAACTACAGTGGCAATATTTAGAATGCGCAAAGCGATATCTGGAACAAGCCGAATCCGATTCAACGACGAACCAAATAATGGCACGCTGGGAGTATGTCCTGACCTGCTTGGAAAGCGATCCGATGCAGTTGGACAGAGAATTGGACTGGGTCATTAAGTGGAAGTGGCTGCAGACCTATCTCACAAAGCGTGGACTTGAATGGGATGCCCCGCAGGTAAAACACTTAGATTTAAAATACCACAACGTGCGTCAGGGCGAAAGTCTCTACTACGCCCTTGAAAACCGATCAGAAACCGAGCGAATCGTTAGAGATGAACAGATTCGCCACGCTGAGCAATTTCCACCTGAACGGACGCGAGCGAAATTTCGAGGAAAATTTATCAAGAAAGTTAACGAGGGAAAAGTCCTCTGCGGTGTCAATTGGAGCTACATTCAACTTTATGAACCGTATCAGATCCTTTACCTCTCAACAGATCCTTTTAAACCCGAATTTGACGAAGCAAGTCGAACAATTTATTCAATCTAAATAGTTGTCGGTCTTCAATAAGTCTGTAAAGTGTTCTAAAATGCCTACAGTCTGTAAAGTTTCAAGAGATGTTTGACCATCCAAGTGTCTTTTACAACTTTAGACACTTGCAAACTTTAGCACACTTGCAAACTTTCTGATTCACTGAAAACTGATAACCGATAACTCACAACTAATAATAGGAGGCTTTTGATGTCACAACCGAAGTATGTCTACTTCTTTGGAGGCGGTGAAAGTGATGGCAACGCCACAATGCGCATGCTGCTTGGCGGCAAAGGGGCGAATCTCGCAGAGATGAGCAATCTCGGTATACCCGTCCCCCCAGGTTTCACCATCTCCACTGAGGTTTGTAAATTATACTACGAAAACGATAAACAGTACCCCGCTGGACTTGAGGCACAGATTGATGAAAATCTTGCGAAATTAGAAGCCGCGCTCGGCGCGAAGTTCGGTGATACCGAAAATCCACTCTTGCTCTCTGTCCGTTCTGGTGCCGCCGTCTCAATGCCCGGTATGATGGACACGATTCTTAACCTCGGCTTAAATGACGATGCCGTTAAGGGACTTATCGCCAGATCTGAAAACGAACGTTTTGCTTACGATTCATACCGACGGTTCGTCCAGATGTTCGGAAACGTTGTCCTTAATGTCGATCACGATGAGTTTGAGCATCTACTTGAAGAAAAGAAAAAGGCGAAAGGTGTTACATTAGACACCGAATTAGAAGCCGACGATTTAGTAGCACTCGTTCAGGAATTCAAGAACGCTGTCAAACAGCACACAGGTAACGATTTTCCTGATGAACCCCGTAAGCAATTAGACATGGCACGGGATGCCGTCTTTGAATCCTCTGGAAACCAACGGGCGATTACCTACCGCCGTCTCAACGATATTTCTGAAGAACTCGGACGCACGGCTGTCAACGTCCAAGCGATGGTGTTCGGAAATATGGGCGGAACCTCCGGCTCAGGGGTCGCTTTCACGCGTAATCCGTCGACCGGCGCGAACCAATTTTATGGCGAATTTCTCATTAATGCGCAGGGCGAAGACGTAGTGGCTGGCATCCGCACACCACTTCCAGTTGCCGAATTGAGAAACATCTTGCCCGAGGCTTATAATGAATTAGTCGATATCGGTTTGCGGCTTGAGAAGCATTATACCGACATGCAAGATGTGGAATTTACGATTCAAGACAGCAAGCTCTACATGCTCCAGACCCGTAATGGAAAACGCACGGGTCAAGCCGCCGTCCGTATCGCTGTTGAGATGGTTGAGGAAGGCTTGATCGATAAACAGACCGCCTTGACACGTGTCCCCGCGAACGACTTGGACCAACTGTTGCATCCGAGCGTTGACCCAGCGGCAGACGTTGAGATTATCGCTCAAGGTTTACCTGCCTCCCCAGGGGCTGCTGTCGGTAAGGTCGTTTTCACCGCACTACACGCCGAAGAACTTGCCGCCGCTGGAGAAAAGGTCATCCTCGTCCGAACTGAAACATCACCAGAGGATATCGGGGGTATGGACGCCGCAGAGGGTATCCTCACGGCACGCGGTGGCATGACCAGTCACGCCGCCGTCGTCGCACGCGGTATGGGGAAATCCTGTGTCGCCGGTTGCTCCGCTCTGTTTATCAACGAAGAAGCCCTGGAATTTTATGCTGAAGGGAAACGTTACGCTGAAGGAGATTACATCACACTAAACGGATCCACAGGTGATGTTCTCAATGGACAGGTGGCACTCATCCAACCCGAATTGAGTGGACAATTCGGAACACTCATGGAGTGGGCAGACGAAGTCCGCTCGTTAGGTGTCCGCACGAATGCGGATACCCCCGAAGATGCCACAAACGCCAGACAATTCGGTGCAGAAGGCATCGGGCTTTGCCGGACTGAGCACATGTTCTTCGGTGCGGGAATTGATGCCATTCGTGAAATGATTCTCGCTGATGAGACAGCAGAACGCGAAGTAGCGTTGGCGAAATTGCTGCCGCATCAACGTTCAGATTTCATCGGTATCTTTGAAGCGATGGCAGGCTATCCGGTTACGATCCGGACGCTCGATCCGCCGCTTCACGAGTTCTTACCAAAAAGCGAATCCGAAATCCTTGAACTCGCAGCGCGAATTAACGTTGAGCCACAAAAACTCCGTGAGCGTGTTGAAGAATTACACGAATTCAATCCGATGCTTGGACACCGTGGATGCAGACTCGGTATCGTCTATCCAGAGATAACCGAAATGCAAGCTCGCGCGATCTTTGAAGCCGCTGTTGATGTCTCAAAACGGGGTATCACTGTGTTGCCAGAGATTATGATCCCGCTCGTTGGGCACATCAACGAATTATCCCTACAGCGCGAAGTCGTCGTGGATACCGCTGAAGCCGTCTTCAAGGAATCAGGCACCCGCGTCGAGTACCTTATCGGCACGATGATCGAATTGCCTCGCGCAGCACTCACCGCTGATAAAATCGCCGCCGAAGCGGAGTTTTTCTCCTACGGGACGAACGACCTCACCCAAACGACCTTCGGGATGAGCCGTGACGACGCAGCGAAATTCCTCGATGACTACGTCAGAAACGGCGTGCTTGAATACGACCCGTTCCAGGTTCTGGACCAAGAGGGTGTCGGTAGTCTCTTGCAAATCGGTTCCGAAAGAGGGCGCGCAACACGTCCTGACTTGAAAGTCGGTATCTGTGGTGAGCATGGTGGCGAACCACATTCTGTGAAGTTCTGTCACGGATTAGAATTCGATTATGTATCGTGTTCCCCGTTCCGGGTACCGATTGCACGTCTTGCCGCGGCACAGGCTGTGATTGAGACTGACGCTTAAAGTATAGCGACGGAGGCGCGCTTTAAAGCGCGCCCTCCACGCAAACCCGAATGGATTAAACAGAAAATGGAGAGGAGGAAAGAAATGAATACACACGCAGGTACCCAATTCTCACAAGAAAATCTTCCTCCTGAAATCCCTAAGATGACGTTGGAGGAATTCCTTGAAAGCGATTTAGAGGGATACGAGTACATTAAAGGAGAATTAATACCGGTGCCACCTACGTCAATAGAGCATGGCGACATTAGTATGAACCTAATTTCGCTCTTAAACTCGTACGTGCGTGAAAATCAATTAGGACGTATTTATATACCAGATACAGGTTTCCGGGTTGGTGAACGTGTGCTGATGCCAGATATTGCATTTCTTTCAAACGCACACATACCCGCTGATCGGAGCAAAGCATCTCCCGTTCCACCAGACCTCGCCGTTGAAGTGGTTTCTCCAACAGATCTATTTCATCGGGTTGAAGAAAAGGCATTCGTCTATTTAGAAGCGGGCACACAGTTGGTATGGGTGCTGAAGCCTATCTCCAAAACAGTAACCATCTATCGTTCGGAAACAGACATCACACTCCTCACTCGGAATGATACCCTCACCGGTGAGAATGTCGTTGAAGGATTTTCTTGTCAAGTGGCAGAACTTTTTGAATAGGCAGAAGTAACAGGCACAGTTCCTGTGCCATCAGCATTGAAAAGGACAACACATAATGCTAATCGCAGACTTAAATGAAATTGAAGGACGCACCTATCCCGCTCGGAGACGCACCAAAAACCTCGTCGGCGGTGCGTCCCCTATTCAGATAGATGAATTCTGTATGGGGTTCGTCGTCTTAGAACCAAATGGTGGGCAAGTGCCGTGGCACAACCACGAACAGGAGGAGATCTATTTCATCGTTGAAGGTGAAGGCGAAATGTGCCTCGGAGAGGAACGCCATATCCTCTCCACGGGTCAGACTGTCTTTATTCCGTCGTGGGTTTTCCATCAATTGACAAACACCAGCGACACACCGATGAAGATGGTCTACTGCTATGGACCCGCGGGCGATGTGGCGCATTGGAAACAGGAACTCGCTGGCACACTCCCGAAAGCCGGCGTTGACGCACCCCCACTCCCTGAAGGCGCAGCCCCCCAATGCACTGAACCGGCGAAGTCTTAGTAGCCATTCTCGTCTTTGATAGGTTTGGTTTCCAACCGCACCTATGGATATACCCTGTGTACATATAAGGATTATACATGACGAATCATAGCCCAAAAACCCATCGTGTCGGCATCATCATGAACGGCGTTACCGGCAGAATGGGAACGAACCAACACCTCATCCGTTCCATCTTGGCAATCGCAGAAGAGGGTGGCATCCCGATTGGCGACGGCGAAGTGATTATGCCCGATCCATTTCTCGTCGGCAGAAACCCAGCAAAATTAGAGAAACTCTCCGAAACCACTGGCGTTGAGAAGTGGAGCACGGATCTTGATGCGGCTCTCGCCGATGACGCGTATTCTGTCTATTTCGACGCGCAGGTCACGTCTCGTCGAGTGGATGCGGTCGAAGCTGCAATATCCGCTGGAAAACATATCTATTGTGAAAAACCGACGGCTACGACGACTGCCGATGCCTACCGTCTCTATGAACAGGCGGCAAAAGCCGGACTTAAAAATGGAGTCGTTCAGGATAAACTCTGGCTACCGGGTATCCAGAAACTGAAACGCTTGATAGACGCCGACTTTTTCGGAAGGATTATTGCTGTCCGCGGCGAATTCGGCTATTGGGTCTTCCAAGGCGATGCCATCCCGACGCAGCGTCCTTCGTGGAACTACCGCGTTGAAGACGGTGGCGGTATTATCCTCGACATGTTCAGCCACTGGCGATACGTCATCGATAACCTTTTCGGTGCCGTTAAAGGGGTTTCTTGCATCGCTGCCACGCATCTACCGCAACGGTGGGATGAGGAAGGTAAACCCTATACGTGTACAGCAGAAGATGCCGCTTATGCAACGTTTGAGTTGGAAAACGGAATCATCGCGCATTTTAACTCGTCTTGGGCAGTCAGGGTTCGCCGCGACGATCTGCTGACGATACACGTGGACGGCTTGAATGGATCTGCGATTGTCGGTTTGAGAGACTGTTGGATTCAACCCCTCTCTGGCACCCCGCGCCCTGTCTGGAATCCCGATATTGAACAACCGATCAAATTCTTCGACGGATGGCTCAAGGTTCCTGAACAGGAAGAGTATGAAAACGCATTCCGAGCGCAGTGGGAACTCTTCCTCCGACACGTTGTCGCCGATGAACCCTTCCCGTGGACGCTGCTCGCTGGCGCGAAGGGTGTGCAATTGGCAGAAAAGGGCATGGAATCGTGGCAGACCCGGAAGTGGGTAGAATTACCTGAATTGCGTTCGCTTTAAACTTCGTGGACAAGGGTAGTCTTGAGGTCTACCCAATTTATTATGGCACAAAATGTAACGCTCCAAAAACTCGATGAATATCGCTGGCGGATCCCGAAAAGCTACATGAAAGGCATGCGTGTGGACGGCATTGTCTACGCCAACGAGAAACTCCTCGAACACGCCAAAAATGAGGAGGCACTGCAGCAGGTCGCAAACGTCGCGCATCTCCCGGGGATTGTCGGACACTCCCTCGCTATGCCCGATTTGCACTGGGGCTACGGCTTTGTCATCGGCGGCGTCGCGGCGACCGATCCAAAAGCAGATGGTGTCGTCTCTCCGGGTGGTATCGGATATGACATCAACTGCGGTGTCCGTCTCATTCGGACGAACCTCGATGTCTCACAACTTGAAGGAAAGCGGAAAGCACTCGTCGCCAAGTTGTTTCAAAACGTTCCGTGCGGCGTAGGTTCAAGTGGCAAAATTCGGCTTACCCTCCAAGAAGAGCGGCAGATGTTAGAGAAAGGCGCGCTTTGGGCAATTGAGCGGGAATATGGTCACGCGGGAGATCTCGACTTTACAGAAGCGACCGGTTTCCTCCAACACGCAAACGCCGACGCTGCGAGCCAGCGTGCGTTGGAACGCGGTAAAAACCAACTCGGCACCCTCGGTTCGGGTAACCACTTCCTTGAAGTGCAAACCGTCGATCGTATTTTTTACCGGGAAGCCGCTGACGCAATGGGGTTGAGCGAGGGAAACATCTGCGTTATGATCCATACAGGTTCGCGCGGTTTCGGCTACCAGATCTGCGATGAACACGTTAAAAGTTGGGTCAAAGTCGCTGAGCGATACGGCATAAATCTTCCCGACCGACAACTCGCCTCCGCACCGATCAACTCACCAGAGGGACAGGATTACATCACGGCGATGGCGTGTAGTGCCAACTACGCATGGAACAATCGACAGTGTATTATGCACCTCGTCCGCCAGACCTTCATGCAGTTTTTTGAGACGACAGAAGACGAGCTCGGCTTAGAACTCGTCTACGATGTGGCACACAACATCGGAAAGTTTGAGAAACACAAAGTTAATGGTAAAGAACGCGAACTCTTTGTCCATCGCAAAGGCGCGACGCGTGCATTTCCAGCGGGGCATCCTGAGATCCCCGATAAATACCAGAAAGTCGGTCAACCCGTCTTAATTCCCGGCGACATGGGAACCGCCTCCTATGTGCTTGTCGGGAATCCGGGTGCAATGGCAGAGACATGGGGCACGACCTGCCACGGTGCCGGTAGGGTTCTCTCACGCCGAAAGGCAATAGCCTTGACGAAGGGACGTTCTATCCAGAAAGATTTGGAGGCACAAGGTATCTACGTCCGAGCAGAAGGCAGACGCACCCTCCAAGAAGAGGCCCCTGAAGCCTATAAAGATGTAGACGAGGTCGTCCGTGTCGTTGACAAAGCAGGACTTTCCCGTCGTGTCGCACGCCTCCGTCCCATCGGTGTCGTGAAAGGCTAAATTTTAGTGTTAGTGATTCCCATGTACCTTCACTACGCTGTGCATTTTTTTATCATAGCATGTCCAAAAAATAGGCAATATTCCGAAAAATTGCCCAAAACAGCCCCTTTTTCATTGGCACGGAACTTGCTTATGTCTATGTGAGCCTCCTTGGGTAAGCCGGAGCCATAATTCCTATACGGTGTGCCTTGCAAGTTCCCGTTGCATGCGTTAGTTCAGTTGAAATCCCTGAAACTCTTAGAACCGATTAGGAATGTGGTTTCCGGCTCCTTTTTTATCCCCTTACTCAGACAACAATCTTTTTTTACTTAAATCCGTAAAAAAATCCACAATTTCAAGCAATTTTTTCATTTTTCTTCACATTATGCACCCTTTTCGCCTTAAAATTGTGTCTTTAACAACATCGTCTTGATTTTGCAAGATATGAGACTCACACGTTTTTTTTCGACGAAAAAGGAGAGAAAAATGATACATCGACACACCCTGATATGCCTCTTGTTGCTCGCTTTAATTCCGCTGAGTGCAAAAGCATTCCCACCGGCTTCACCCGCAGGTGGAAACTATTTAGTCCTCGATGGCGTGGACGACTATGCGGTTTTAGACTTTAAAACCTTCGGTGTCCTTCTACCAAAAGGCACAGACGAATTCACCGTTGAAGCCTGGGTCTATCCAACGACACCGCTGCCTGATATGGATACCCACGCAATGATTCTCAGTCAACAAATACGGATGCAAGTCGCGGTCGCTGCCGAGGGATGGCGGGACATCAAGAAGGGGGATTTAGTCTTAGCAATGCAGGCGTATGTTGATATTGTACCAGGTGCCACGACACCGTTCCGTCCGGTAGCACTTGCCCCGAACCAATGGCATCATATCGCTTATCAGGCGAAAGGGAGAGAAACAGCGACCATCGTTAACGATTTCATACACATCTTACCGCAAAGAACAACGCTTGCACACGATCTCGTAGGATTCAAGCGTCCAAAGGATTTTACACTCGGAGGATTTGGAAGGAAAGTTGAGTTTCACGTCGATCACTTTTGGGGACCCTTTGCGGGATATATTGATGAGGTCCGTATCTCATCGAAGGCTCGTTACGACGTCAAGAGAAAAGGGTTCACGCCGCGTAATAAATTCAAAAAAGATCATGACACAATCGCGTTGTGGCATTTTGATGAATCGAGCGGAACACGAAAATTCTCTGATGCATCGGGCAATGCCCATCATCTGGTGGGTGAAGGTGGGGCGAGGACCAGTATCCCACTCGCCGTCGAACCCCACGCAAAACTCACAACAACATGGGGACGCCTGAAGCAATGAAATCTGCAGTCTAAGCGGAAATGTCCAAATCTGTTCACTGGGAGGAAGTCTCGTGGAAACAAAAGAAGATGTTCAGTTGATTCACAACATTTTATCAGGCAACGATGATGCCTTCAGCACGTTAGTGCAAAAATATCAGAAGAGTGTTCACGCGCTTGCGTGGCGAAAGATTAGTGATTTTCACTATGCTGAAGAGATTACGCAGGACACCTTCCTCCAAGCATACAAAAAACTCTCGACCCTCAAAAATCCGCATCAATTTGCTGGATGGTTGTATGTCATTGCAAATCGACTTTGCATTAACTGGCTCCAAAGGAACAAATCGGCGATGCAGTCACTGGAGGGTACGCCCGTGCGGGAAATTAATCGGCTAACGTATGAACATTATGCCTCTGAGGAACGTGAATCGGAAGCGACCGAACGCCGGTATGAAATCGTCCAAAAACTCCTCGAAAGACTTCCCGAAAGCGAACGCACGGTGATGACGCTCTATTATCTCGGTGAGATGACGGCAAAAGAGATCGGCAACTTCTTAGGGGTGTCAGTGAACACGATTAAGAGTCGACTCCGGCGAGCACGGGAACGTTTACAAGCAGATCAGGAACACCTCATTCAAGAAGTTTTCAGTGGTGTCCACATATCGACGGGTTTAAGCCAGAACATCATGCGGCAAGTCGCTGACTTGAAACCTACACCGCCTTCGGCTGCGAAACCGTTGCTCCCGTGGATGGCTTTGGGAACAGCCGCGGTTTTAGTGCTATTGCTGGTCGGTGCAAGCGATCAATACCTCACCCGTTTTCAGAAGCCTTATAGTTTTGAGGCGGCATCTGAACCCACAATTGAAATCGTTGATGCCCCTATCGTCCTTGATATTGATGTGAAACCGGACGTGCGAAATCAAGCCGGACGGATTGTATCCACGGATAAAAATGGCAACGCAGGTTCGCAAACTTCTGAGAAGATCTCAACAGCGAACGCCCAATCGGGGTCTTCTAAGTTTTCTATCTCACAGTGGGCACAGACAAATGGACCGCCAGCCGGTTATATCCGCAATATCTTCGCTACGCCTGAAGGAATCGTCTATGCTGTCGCATCGTCAGGACTCTACAGATTAACAGAAGACGCGACCACATGGTCACGCATCAACAGGAGTGTTCCAATTGATGAATCGCTAATGCCGATGGCAGCCCACGAGGGGAACCTTTATATTGTTTCCGCTGCCGAGATATTCACTTCGGCGGATAGGGGTGAGACATGGAATACACTCGGTCTTCGACCTAAAGGAGAGGCAGTCGGAATCCTCATTACAGATGAGGCACACCCCCGCATTACCATGTATCTTGCTTTGAGAGATGAAGGGGTTTTTCGATCAACAGACAATGGAATGCAATGGCAGCCCCTTCGAGATGGATTAACAAGCGAAAAAATCTCCACCATTGCCGCTGTTGACAACACCGTGTTTGCTGGAACAGAAAACGGACTCTACCGTCTCGATGCCGGTATCTGGAATAAGCTGCCGGTGGATACATCACGCGCTGTTTGTTCCTTAACAGTCTCTGGAAATAATCTTTATGTTGGAACAGGTTCGGAACTATTGGTGAAATTAACACCAATAGAGATATCACGAGAGAGTCGGAACAGAAGGAATAATAGGTCGCACCCCGTCAAGATTTTTCATTCAGCTGACTTGGGAACCTCGTGGACTGAAATAATGGATGGAAGTGAATACGACTATGGAAGTGCACCAGCAGGGATAACAGTTTTAGCCGTAGGCGAAACGCTTTTGGCATTAGGGAGCTATCAATCTCGTTCAGTAGATAATGGTAAAACTTGGACCCAACTTGGACTTGACCAAAGTTGGGTGCTATACAGCAGCCTTCCAGCTGTAATGGTGAGCGAGAACACATTTTATAAAACCCATGCATGGGGCATTCATCGCACGACTGATGGCGGTAAATCATGGCACCTCTTTTTAAACGGAATGACAGGAACACTTATCATCGATTTGGTTGCGTTTAACAACAGATTATACGCACATACCGGCTACGAAGTCTATCAATCCTCCGATGCAGGGGAGTCTTGGAAAAAAGTTCCCGTCGATGGACACAAAGCTGTTCTCAACCCGAGAACCAAAGTCGCTTCTGAGTCAAAGTTCGTGGTTGTCGGCAACATGCTTTATTTTCTTTCATCTGAAGCAGAAGACTTCCAAATTTTCCGTTTATCTACAGAGGGTGATACGCTCATCCCAATTCAAAGTGTCCCCATTTTTGACCGTCAATCCATTTCTCATGCTATATCCCGTCTGCAAACGGAGACGGCTACTGCCAGCCGCGATGCGTTCTATGTGGAATACCAAAGCAAACTTTTCAAATGGAAACTGGGAGCTCCGGCGTGGATAAACACCGGATTGGTAGACCCAAGTCCAGTGTTCCATAGCAGGCACAGAAACGGATTCAAAATAGCGGTTTCCGATGAAACCGTCTACGTCGGTCAACGGGACGGACATCTGTTTCAGTCGCTCGATGGAGGGAAGAGTTGGAAAGACATTACATCCAGTTTGCCGCTTCGCTTTACCCGTTTCAAAGAGGTAACTTTCATCGGATCAGCGATCTACGTCACAACAGACAAAGGCACCTTGGTTTCACAGACTGGGGAACACTGGAGCGTTCTGACCGATAGTGCTGACAGGCATCTTATCATAGACAGATTTACGACAGATGGCACCAAAGTCTACGGCATCGGTGCAGCAGGAGTCTATCATTTAGATGCCAGTGGTCAATGGAAACAGATTTCGTCAAATGTTCCCGATAAAATTCTCGCTCTCGTCGTCAGTAATAACAGGCTTTATAGTGTTACGCAAGAGCGTGGGATGTTTCATATACCGCTTGAGACGGATAGCGTCACAGAGGCAAGTTCTGGGTATTGAAATCCGTCCTACAAATGGAGGCAACCGTGAAAACCTATTTGACTTTCGGAATCCTGATTCTGTGTGCGCTGTTAGTTATCAGCGTTGCCAATCTTACTGCCGAAGAAAATTGGGCGCAGAAAGCAGATATGCCAACACAGCGATCTTATTTTTCTACATGCGTTGTAAATGGAAAGATATACGCAATCGGAGGTGAGATTGATGGATTTGGAGACCTGGCCGTCTCAACCGTAGAAATGTATGATCCGAAAACTGATACATGGACGCAGAAGGCAGATATGCCTACATCCAGAATTACCAGCACTTGTGTCGTTGATGGAAAAATATATGCCATCGGCGGGGAAAAAACACACAAACGTCGGATTGGTCCCGGTTGGGGACATGATCTTATAGACCTTTCAACTGTGGAAATGTATGATCCTGCTACCGACACATGGACACAGAAATCGGATATGCCAACACCAAGGAGTGCGAGCACCTGTGTTGTGGATGGAAAAATATATGCCATCGGTGGAACAGCAGCCAATAGAAAACAGTGGCGTTTAGATACCGTGGAGGTCTATGATCCAGCAACAGACACATGGGCGAAAGCAAAAAAAATGAACCATGTGCGTTCTGGTGCAGCAATCAGTGTTGTGGACGGAAGGATTTACGTCATGGGTGGAACAGGGTGGCCCCAGATTCCATTTCACCCAGGTCCCTTTCTCTCCAGTATGGAAGTATATAATCCAAAAACAAATCAATGGCGCGAAATAGGGGATATGCCTGCTGCAAAATCAAGTCATACCGCAAGTGTCATCAACGGAAAAATTTATGTGATAGGTGGATTTTTTCGAGGCAACGGACGAGATATAAAATATTTTAAAACAATCGAAATTTATCACCCTGAAACGGGGCGTTGGACCCAGAAACCCGACATGCCGGTTAGCAAATTCGGACATGCGGCTGAAGTCATAAATGGGAAAATCTATATCCTGACCGGAGCAGATCCTGATGATGCCCCATTTGCCACCATTGAGGTCTATGCCCCAGAAGGGTTCCCTCAAAGCGTCGATCCAATAGGAAAACTTCTCAAAACATGGGGCACTCTTAAGAGCATACAGTAACAGGAAAACTATCTACACACCCCGATGGACTCAAAGCACAATACTATCACTCACCTTAATATCGGTTCGTTGAGAAGGAGAAATCAATGATGTTCAAAACGTTTCAGTATCTGCGATGGATTGTTGTTTTGGGGGTTATTGTTTTATGCCTTGTAACCGTAGAGAACATTGCTGGAGAAAAATGGCACGTAATTTCTGAACTCCCAACCCAGCGAACTGGTTTCGCGACTGCCGTGGTCGATGGGAAGATTTATCTCATTGGTGGCACGCCTTTTCAAAATCGGCGCGGTCCCTATGGACTATCAACGGTCGAGGTGTATGACCCACAAACGAATACTTGGGAACAAGTCGCCGATATGTCAACACCACGCACGCACGCTGAGACAGCAGTGGTCAACGGGATAATTTATGTGTGCGGGGGCTATAATGGGGCAGACAATCGTGCAGTCAACCTAAAATTTCTGGATATCGTAGAGGCATACGACCCACAGAATGATACATGGACGAGAAAGCAAGGGATCTCCGGGGCCCGTGTGGGTTTTGGTATGGGTGTTGTTGGCGGTAACATCTATAGTATGGGCGGACGTGTTCACATTTTGGACCTGGAACCTGAGGCTCCGTGGCGTATAGACCTCGTAGAAGCCTACACTCCTGCCACTGATACATGGATGAAGCGGGCGAAAATGCAGAGGAGACGTGATGGTTTCGGTGTGGGAGTTGTCAACAATCACATTTATGCTATCGGTGGCAGTGGATGGCCGCAAGCGGGTCCCGGAGGTCCCTTTTTAAAGGTCATTGAGGAATATAATCCGAAAATCAACCACTGGGAATGGAAGAATGAGATGCCGGATCTAAGGCTGGCATTCTCGACGGTTGTTCTTGATGATGTGATTCATTTGATTGGTGGTTTCACTTGGCAAAACAGGGTTCCGCAATATATGGCAACTGTCGATACCTATCATCCAGAGACAGAGGAATGGAACGATATTCCACCGATGCCAATACCGGTTTTACCTTTCGGCGCAGCGGTAGCCAACGGCAACATCTATGTCTTCGGTGGCACAGGAGAAAATAAGGTGAATTTTGCCAGTGTCATGGTATTTGGGACGGCCTTTCGTGCCGTCACCGCGAATGACAAACTCCCAACTCACTGGGGAGCGTTGAAGACAGAACGTCAAAATTAATCCTGCCAGTTTAAACGATGCTAAATCATTAGAACTTGTTCGTCACTCTTCTTCTACCCTTCCACTTGGCATCCGTCAGTCGATGGTTTCCGATATTGTTAGGAATCAGAATTCCCTCCTATAAAAAACTCCCCAGTAGCAGTGATCTCCGAATCTTGACCTTCGACAAAATATCTCCACACCCTGAGAGAAATTTGTGTTATAATAACGTGAATTCGACAATAAAATTAAATATAGATTTAGATTGGGGGATATTTCATGAAATTCGCACGACTTCTTTCTGCTTTGAGTCTCATGCTTTTCTGTTCAAGCCTTTGCGACGTCTTGGCACAGGCACCCCAAACCTCTAAAATTGCGTTTTCGCTAATCGATGGCAAACAAAATTCAGAAATTTATCTGATGAATCCGGATGGCACCGAGCAAGTGAGACTCACCCATAATAAGGCGTTTGATGTCTCATCCGTATGGTCTCCTACAGGCGATCAAATCCTTTTTGCCTCAGACCGAGATGGGGGCCGCGACCTGTATCTTATGGATGCAGATGGGAAAAATGTGAAACGGGTCTTTGGCAAATCCGCGGATAGAAGGCACCCGACATGGGCACCAGACGGAAAACAGATCGCTTATACGCGACGCGAGCCGGGCAAATGGTTCATTTACATCGCTTCAATAGATGGTAAAAAAGAGGAACGTGTGGCGATTGGTAGCAGCCCAGCTTGGTCTCCCGATGGCACGGAGATCGCTTTTCTCACGGGAGGGGGGCCCAAACGTATGCAAATCAGTCTGCTCAACGTTAGCACATATAAACAGAAAGCACTCTTCCCCAAACCCGTAAAATTTTCGTGGATCACTTCTCCGGCTTGGTCTCCATTGGGTGACAAAATTGCGTTTGCTTGGGTTCACGAGGCACCTTTAGGAGCTCTCGCTAACACACAGACAATTTACATCATAAACCGCGATGGGACCGGTCTTCAAAAGATTGTCTCCGAAGGAGTCGGTATGAAAAGTTCGCCGGTTTGGTCACCACGGGGAGATGAACTCCTTTATACGCGGTATATCCAGGGGAAGCAGATGCAAATCTTCAAAGTTGGATTGGACGGAGGCGAGCCAGTGCAACTTACGGATCCAAAGTTTTGGCATTTTATAGGAGATTGGTTCGATCCTGCATATGCGTTGCCTGTCTTACCACAACCGCAGTTGCTAACAACCCAGTGGGGAGGCGTGAAGAAAGGAAACTGAAGTCGGTCTTTCAAAGGAGTCTATCATGCGAGAGAAACGTCCGTTTGTTTTATATGCACTCAGTGTCGTCATGTTCTGCGCGAGCATTTGTCCAGTTTTTGCTAAGGCACCCGACACGCCGAAAATTATATTTGGAACAGTCCGTGATGGAAATTGGGAGCTCTACCTGATGAATACCGATGGCAGCGAGCAAATTAATATCACAAACCATCGCGCCATTGATGGCAGTGGGACCTGGTCCCCGACGGGAGAACAGATTCTTTTTATTTCTGACCGTGATCGGTCTCACGGAAGTTGGGATCTTTACTTGATGGATCCGGATGGAAAGAATGTCCGATCAGTATTTGAGAAATCGGAGGAGAGGCGGCATCCTGAGTGGTCGCCGGATGGGAAACAGATCGCCTATAAACGTTTTGACGGGGGTGTAGGGTACATCTACATCGCTACAAGTGATGGAAAAAATGAGGAACGCGTGGCGATTGGTGGCACACCGGCTTGGTCGCCAGACGGCACAGAAATTGCCTATGTCGTCAGAGTCGCACCCGATCGCTTGAACATATATATTCTCAACGTACGGACCCGAAAGCAGAAGCGCTTCTTCCCACCCGATGACATCAGCACAGCGAGAGAACCTGCTTGGTCCCCAGATGGAACCAAAATCGCCTTTATGTGGCATCAAAAGCGACCTCAAGATGATGGAGAAATCTATACACTCAATCGCGATGGAACGGGGCTCCAAGAACTTGTGAATCATCCCGAACAAGGGGTTACGGCATCCGTGTGGGATCCGGGCGGCAAGGCATTAATCTATTCACAACAGGTCGGAGAGTGGGAAAGACACATTTTTAAAATTATACTGGCGGATGGTACTTCGGAACAACTGACAGATGTTAGTCTCAATAACCCAGGAGATTGGTTTGATCCGGCGTTTGCGTTGCCAGTCTCTCCACAACCCCAGTTGCTAACAACCCAATGGGGAGACGTGAAGAAAGGGAACTGAAGTCCGCTCTTTAATTAATGTGCGTTTGACATAAACATTTGGAAAATTCTCTCCGAAAAATCATTAGTTGTCTCAAATCCCTTCCACCCCTGTAAGATTATGCACCTTTTCCACCCTAACAGTGTGTCTTTAATAATTGAAGGGCTTTTTTTCTAACGGCGCTTACGTCGAATTCACGTTCATACTGTAAAGGTGAGTTTGATAAAGATTTTAGGTGGTAATCGAAAACAAAACTCGCGACGGTCTGGGGACGTCTAAAGCGTTTTTAATACATTACCCCAAGGTGCTACCAAGAGATTTTTCACATCCCAGAAAAGGGTTTTTCAGTCGCTTTCCTCACGCCAGAGGGTATCCGTTTCAACTAAGGAGTTCATAATGCGAGAAAAGCGTTTTTTTGTTTTATATGTCCTAAGTGTCTTTATATTCTACGCGCCCCTCTGTCCTATTTTGGCTAAGGCACCCGACACATCGAAAATCGTCTTTACTGGGTGGCGTGGCGACAATCATCGGGACATCTATCTGATGAATCCGGATGGAAGTGAGCAAGTCAACATTACCAATCACCGCGCAGATGATGTCTCACCCATCTGGTCCCCAACAGGCGAACACATCCTTTTCGTCTCTGATCGAGATGGCCCTCGCGACCTGTATCTCATGGATCCAGATGGTGCCAATGTGCGACGCGTTTTTGGGAAATCGGCAACGAGAGGAGGACCGGCGTGGGGTCCCGATGAAAAACAGATTGTCTACACTCACGGACCCCCCGGGAACAGTTTCATATACATCGGCACAATAGATGGGAAAAAAGAAGAGCGTGTGGCAATTGGCGCGCAGCCCACCTGGTCTCCAGATGGCACACAAATCGTCTTTCGCAGCGGTGCGTTGAACAAACCGAGACGTTTCAGTCTACTCCATGTCAAAACGAACAGACAAACACTCTTCCCTTTCCCCAAGGAACCAAAGTGGGTCCGGGGTCCCGCATGGTCCCCAAGTGGCGATAAACTCGCCTTTTCTTGGTATAATCGCGTTGAGGTTCGGCTAGAAGATTTCAGAGTGGAAACGATCTATATTATGAATCGTGATGGCACCGGTCTTCAGCAGGTGATTGAAGAAGGGAAAAGAGCCATCAACCCGGTATGGTCTCCGAACGGGAGCGAACTCCTTTACAATGCCAATGATGCCAACGATGACCTACATATCTACAAAATTAGTTTGGGCTCCGGAGTGTCAGTCCAACTCACCCACGAGGGATGGAATTATATGGGCGATTGGTTTGATCCAGCGTATGCGTTGCCTGTTTCACCACAACCACAGTTGATAACGACAACATGGGGAGACCTAAAGAAAAGGAATCCATAATGCGAGAGAAATGCCTACCTGTTTTATGTGCACTCAGCATCGTCATGTCATGCGTAAGCGTCTGTCCAGTGCTTGCCAAAGCACCCAATACGGCAAAAATTGTGTTTGCGACAGCCGGTGTAGGGGAGAATCGGGATATTTACCTTATGAATCCTGATGGCAGCGAGAAGGTGAATCTCACCAAGCATCGCGCAGACGATATCTCTCCAGTTTGGTCGCCAACAGGTGAACACATTCTTTTCACATCTGATCGCGAGCAGAAGGCATGGGGGACTTGGGATTTGTATCTTATGGAACCAGATGGCTCTAATGTCCGAAAAGTTTTCGACAAATGGAAGATACGAAGGAGTCCCACATGGTCGCCCGATGGCAAACGAATCGCCTACAGTTATGGAGAAATTGGGAACAGTTTGCTCTATATTGGCACAATCGATGGAAAAGAGGAAGAGCGTGTGGCAATCGGTTACACACCGGTATGGTCTCCCGATGGCACAGAAATCATCTTTCGCAGTGGTGCCTTGGACAAACCGAGACGTTTCAGTTTACTCAAAGTGCGAACGAACAGACAAACATTCTTCCCTTTCCCTAAAGAACCAAAGTGGGTTCGGTATCCTGCTTGGTCTCCGCTTGGCGATAAACTTGCCTTTTCTTGGCACAATCGCGTTGAGGTTCGGCGAGAAGACTTCAAATTGGTAACGATCTATATTGTGAATCGTGATGGCACCGGTCTTCAGCAGGTGATTGAAGAAGGAAGAAGAGCTGTCAACCCGGTATGGTCTCCGAATGGGAGCGAACTCCTTTACAATGCCATTGATACCAACATAGATATGCAAATCTACAAAATTAGTTTGGACACAGGGGTATCAGTCCGACTGACCGATGGCGAGTCTTGGAGTTATTTAGGAGATTGGTTTGATCCGGCGTATGCCTTGCCTGTATCACCGCAACCCCAGTTGCTAACAACCCTGTGGGGAGACGTGAAGGAAGGGAACTGAAGTCCACTCTTTAATTAATGTGCGTTTGACATAAACATTTGGAAAATTCTCTCCGAAAAATCATTAGTTGTCTCAAATTTCTTCCACCCTAACAGTGTGTCTTTAATAATCGAAGGGCTCTTTTTCTAACGGCGCTTACGTCGAATCCACGTTAAGGATGTAAACGTGAGTCGTCGAATCCACGTTAAGGATGTAAACGTGAGTCTGATAAAGAGCTACGGATTTCTTCAATATGTCTATAGACAGCATATTTAAGTGACCGCAAGCCGAAGAAAGTGCTACGGTTATGATAGGTAGCAATTTGGGTTACAGGTTGTAAAAGGAGGCAGGCATGAAACTGGTAATGATTGCAAGTATGATTTTCCTCTTTACCTTCTCAGCAAAGGCAGGGGTGTTTCAGGAGAATTTTGATAACGGTAACTTGGATGCGTGGCAGGAACTTATTTTGACGCAGGATTTTCTTTTTCTTGATGTGGACGATCCGCCTCCCGGTTCTTGGGGAATCGTTGACGGTGAACTCCATGCGGTAAGCCCTGATGAGAGCACGCGTTTGCTCACAATTGGTGATGAGACCTGGCGCGATTACACCATCGAATTTGATGTCAAACCGCTCGGTAAACCGGGTCGCAGCAATATCGCTATTGCCGCCCGAATCAAGGGGAGTTGGGTGGCATGGTGTGTCATCGGCGATTTGCCGTCATTTCGCGAACACGCCTCCGAGGCTCTGCTTGGTACTGGTAATTTTCATGACCGAAACACAATATTTTATAGCCATTCCGAGCTCCATCGCTCTTTAAAATTAAACAGGTGGTCCCAGTTAAAATTGGCAGTTGAAGAAAATACCCTAAACTTTTGGATTAACGGTAAACTGGTTATTGGACCCGTTCAACTTCCAAACCATCAAACCTTCAAGAATCGTGAAGCTGCCAAAAAGGCGCATCCCCCTAAACCGGGAAATATAAAGATATTTCATCCATTAGATTTAAACGGATTCCACGACTTCTCGATGGGCGCAGCGGGTTTGGGTCTCTCGAACCAGATAGCGAGATTCGACAACATTGTAATCACCGGCGACAGTATACCGGACAGCGGTGGATTATCGGTAACGCCGAAGGCAAAACTCGCGACGGTCTGGGGACGTCTAAAGCGTTTTTAATACATTCACCCAAGGTGCTACCCAGAGATTTTTTCACATTCCAGAAAAGGGTTTTTCAGTCGCTTTCCTTACGCCAGAGGGTGTCCATTTCAACTAAGGAGTTCATAATGCGAGAAAAGCGTTTTTTTGTTTTATATGTCCTAAGTGTCTTTATATTCTGCGCGCCCTTCTGTCCTATTTTGGCTAAGGTACCCGACACACCGAAAATCGTCTTTGCTGCGTGGCGTGGCGATAATCATCGGGACATCTATCTGATGAATCCAGATGGAAGTGAGCAAGTCAACATTACCAACCACCGCGCAGATGACGTCTCACCCATCTGGTCCCCAACAGGCGAACACATCCTTTTCGTCTCCGATCGAGATGGCCCTCGCGATCTGTATCTCATGGATCCGGATGGTGCTAATGTGCGGCGCGTTTTTGGGAAATCGGCAAGGAGAGAAATACCCGCGTGGGGTCCCGATGAAAAACAGATTGCCTACACTCACGGACCCCCCGGGAACAGTTTCATATACATCGGCACAATAGATGGTAAAAAAGAAGAACGTATGGCAATTGGCACGCAGCCCACTTGGTCTCCAGACGGCACGCAAATCGTCTTTCGCAGCGGCGCATTGAAAGAACCGAGACGTTTCAGCCTCCTCAACGTCCAAACGAAAAGACTCAAGTTCTTCCCTTTCCCCAAGGAACCGATGTGGGTTAAGGGTCCTGCCTGGTCCCCCAGTGGCGACAAACTCGCTTTCTCCTGGCACATTAAAGACTTCAGAGAAAGGGCAATCTACATTGTGAACCGCGATGGGACAGATCCCCAAGAGATCGTGGGCGACCTTACAACGAGAGCTTCTGATCCGATCTGGTCTCCCGATGGCACCGAACTCCTACATACACAACTTATTAACAAGGAGTTACACATTTTCAAAGTCGCCTTGGATGGTGGGAAGCCGGTCCAACTCACCCACGAGGGATGGAATTATATGGGCGGTTGGTTTGACCCGGCGTATGCCTTGCCTGTCTCGCCACAACCGCAGTTGCTAACGACGATCTGGGGAAAAGTAAAGAGGAAATGAACCTGATCTTTCAAAGGAATCTATCATGGAAGAGAAACGTCTGTTTGTTTTATGTGCCCTCAGTGTCGTTATGTTCTGCGCGAGCATTTGTCCAGTTTTTGCCAAGGCACCCGACACGCCGAAAATTATATTTGGAACAGTCCGTGATGGAAATTGGGAGCTCTACCTGATGAATACCGATGGCAGCGAGCAAATTAATATCACAAATCACCGCGCTGCTGATGTTAGTGGTGCCTGGTCGCCAACGGGAGGACAGATCCTTTTTGCCTCTAACCGCGATGGATCCGCAGAAAGCCTGGATCTCTATCTGATGGATGCCGATGGGAGAAATGTCCAACCGATGTTTGAAAAATCCGAGGAGAGGCGGCATCCTGAATGGTCACCAGATGGAAAACAGATCGCTTACAAACGCTATGACGGTGGTGTGGGATACATCTACATCGCTACAAGTGACGGGAAAAATGAGGAACGCGTGGCGATTGGTGGCACACCGGCTTGGTCGCCAGATGGGACAGAAATCGCCTATGTTGTCAGAGTCGCACCCGACCGCTTGAACATATATATTCTCAATGTACGGACCCGAAAGCAGAAGCACTTCTTCCCACTCGATGACATCAGCACAGCGAGAGAACCTGCTTGGTCCCCAAATGGAACCAAAATCGCCTTTATGTGGCACCCAAAGGGACCAAATGATAAAGGGACGATCTGGACACTGAATCGTGACGGAACCGGACTTCAGAAGATTGTAAATCAACCCGGCCTGGGAGCTGCGGCACCGGTCTGGTCGCCACACGGAGATGCCCTTCTCTACAGACGACGCTTAGAACAGACACACACCTTCAAAATCGTGTTGGACGGTGGGCAGCCCGAACAATTAACAGATGTTGGCGTCCGGAATGTACCCTCTGATTGGTTTGATCCGGCGTATGCCTTGCCTGTATCACCGCAACCACAATTGCTAACCACAACGTGGGGAGATGTGAAGAAAGGGAACTGAAGTCTACCCTTTAATTAATGTGCGTTTGACATAAACATTTGGAAAATTCCCTCCGAAAAATCATTAGTATTCTCAAATTTCTTCTACCCTTATAAGATTATGCACCTTTTCCACCCCAACAATGTGTCTTTAAATAATTGAAGGGCTCTTTTTCTTACTGCGCTTACGTCGAATTCACGTTAATACTGTAAAGGTGAGTTTGATAAAGATTTTAGGTAGCAATTTGGGTTACAGGTCGTAAAAGGAGGCAGGCATGAAACTGGCAATGATTGCAAGTATGATTTTCCTTTTCACCTTCTCGGCAATGGCGGGAGTGTTTCAGGAGGATTTTGATAATAACTTCGGCGTATGGAAAGAACTTCTCATGAGAAATGCTGTGCCGGGTTCTTGGAAAATCGTTAAGGGTGAACTTCATGCAGTAAGTCCTGATGGTTGGACCCGTCTACTCACAGTCGGTGATGAGACATGGCGCGACTACACTATCGAATTTGATGTCAAACCGCTCAAAAAACCAGGTCGTGGCAATATTACTATTGCTGCTCGGATCAACGGAGACTGGGCAGTGTGGTGCTTTATCGGTACTCACCCCTTCCCGAAAAACATCTCCACAGCTGTGTGTGCGGCTGGCAATTTTCGAGATCCTTCCCCTCTTTTTTTCTTCGATTTTAAACCTCACCAACCTTTGGGATTAAAACAATGGTCGAAACTTAAGCTGGATGTTGAGGGAGATACTCTAAACTTTTGGATTAACGGAAAGCATGTTCTTGGACCCATACAACTTCCGAACCGTGAAACTTTTCGACAACGTGATGAGAATAGAAGAAGGCATAACGAGAAGGATCATGGGGGTGAGGATCTGCCGGAATTGCGACCCATGCGATTAGATGGGTTCCGAGACTTTTTGAGTGGTGCAGTTGGTTTAGGTCTCGCAAATTGGACAGCGAGATTCGATAATGTTGTTATCACCGGCGACAGTATCCCAGACAGCGGTGGATTACCGGTAACGCCGAAAGCAAAACTCGCGACGGCCTGGGGACGTCTAAAGCGTTTTTAATACATTAACCCAAGGTGCTACCCAGAAATTTTTCATATCTCAGAAAGGGTTTCAGTCGCTTTCCTCACGCCAAGGGGCATCCGTTTCAACTAAGGGGCTTATAATGCGAGAGAAACATCTGTTTATTTTATGTGCACTCAGTGTCGTCATGTTATGCGTAAGTGTCTGTCCAGTTCTTGCCAAAGCACCTGACACAGCGAAAATCGCGTTTGTTTCAAGCCGTGACGGGAATCTTGAAATCTACATTATGAATCCTGATGGGACTGAAAAAGCGAGGTTAACACAAAACTTTGCAGTAGACCTGCAGCCGACTTGGTCACCCACGGGTGAGGAAATACTTTTCGTATCAGATCGGGATGGGGTTTGGGACCTGTATCTGATGGATGCCGATGGCTCAAACGTCCGACGCGTGTTTAAGAAACCTGCACATAGAGAACACCCGACCTGGTCTCCCGACGGCAAGCGGATTGCTTACATGCGTGTGGGATTCATCTACATGGCTACACTTGGGAAACAAGAAGAAGAGCAATTCGTGAACGGCCGCGATCCGGCATGGTCACCCGATGGCACGGAGATAGCCTTCGCGAGAGGGGATCTCGGAAGCCAGCGTCTTACCCTCGTCAACGTCCATACCCGAAGACAGAAGCAAGTCCTCGAGCAAAATGTCAGAGCGTGGCAACATTTGCCAGCGTGGTCTGCGACAGGTGATCAGATAGTTTTTTCTTGGTTGAATCAGATTCTACCGCACGGTAAACTTTTCGACTTAGTTGACAAGGAAACTATCTATATTGTGAATCGAGACGGCACTGGACTTGAGCAAATTGTTCCTGAAGTAGGTAAAGCGGCAATGAATCCTGTTTGGAATCCACGCGGGGACAATCTCGTCTATGAACAAGAAATCGACAATCGTCTTCAACTCTTCAAAGTAGACTTAGCAACCCGTGTCCGAACACAACTCACACGAATTGGAAATCTTTTTCAGGCGAATACTTATGCGGATTGGTTTGATCCAGTTGTTGCACTACCTGTATCACCACAACCACAATTGCTAACAACAACATGGGGGAAACTGAAAAAGTAGTTTCTCACTTATCGATTTAATCAACCTGACGGAACCAACTTCCGCAACGTCTGAATCAGTGTGCTTTCCGAGAACCATTTGCCCGCCACACGCCACACACTGCTCGAAAACGTCGGATACACATGGATCATCCCGCTCAATTTCCGCAACGGAATCCCCTCTTGCATCGCAAGGATATACTCGTGGATGACCTCCCCGGCGTTTGTACCAACGAGATGCACGCCTAATATTTTTCCAGCCCACCGACTCGCGATGACTTTGCTGAAGCCGTGTGTCTCACCTTCAGCGACGGCTCTGTCGACATCCCCTTGGTCCAGCGTAAATACATCAACGTCCCCATATTTCTCGCGTGCTTCCGCTTCTGTTAACCCGCAACGGGCAACTTCTGGATCACAGAAGGTTGTCCACGGCACGACAGCATAGTTAATCGTTTGAGAGAGTGGGAAAAAGATATTTCGGAGGAGCAGCTGCGCCTGAAACGCCGCAACATGTGTGAACAGGTAATGTCCGATCACATCGCCTGCGGCATAGATATTTTTCACGCTCGTTTGAAGTTTACTGTTCACTTCAATCCCACGTGTGCCGACCTGCACCCCGATTTTGTCAAGTGCTAAACCCTCAACGTTCGGTGCGCGTCCCGCGGCAATCAAAATGTTATCAAAAGACTCCTCTACAGTTCCATTTTCACTATCGCTAAACGTAACAGTTGTGCCTTCCCGATTTTTCACAACGCCTGCGATACTCGTATTCAGTCGGATCGTGATCCCTTCCTCGCGGAGGTAACACAGCATCTGTTCAGAAACATCCACATCCTCTTTCGTCAGAATGCGTTCACTCCGTTGCGCTATCGTCACATCCGCACCGAGGCGATGAAACGCCTGCCCGAGCTCAATACCGATGGGACCCGCACCCACAACGAGCAACCGATTGGGGAACGCCTCAAGATCCCAGACGTTCTCACTGTCGAGATAGTCGCAAGATTCCAAGCCCGGTATAGGCGGTGCAACAGGGCGGGACCCTGTGCTAATCACGAACTTTTTACTCTCGAGGGTGCGGGTCTGACCGCTTTCAGTATCCTCCACAACAAAACTCTCAACGGACGCAAAATGCCCGTCGCCGAAGATGACATCAACGCCCATCTCACGGAATCGCTCAGGATTGTCGTGTTCCTCCTCTATGGCGTGTTGGGTGCTTCTCACATACGCCATCACACGTTGCCAGTCAAGCGTTGTAGGGGTGCCTGCAATGCCGTATTTCTCAGCGTCTTTGACGTAATTCGCGACCTTCGCTGCTTTCAGGAGTGCTTTGGAAGGCACACATCCCGTCCAGAGGCAGTCGCCACCGATGCGGTGTTTCTCCACGAGCGCGGTCTTCTTACCCAATTTGGTACCCGCCACGGCAAGCACGAGTCCAGCACTTCCGCCACCGATAATCGTCAAATCGTACGTATCCACGGTTTTCCCCTCCCCGTTGCACGGTTCATCGTTGTTGACGCAGAACTCTACCGGGCAGTTGTCCTGTCACGTCCCCATCTCCAACAACCGAAACGCCATTGACGAACACATAGTTTACACCGACGGGAGATTGCACCGGGTCCGACCACGTAGACCTGTCTGCGACAGTCTCCGGATCGAAGACAACGATATCGGCGGCAAGCCCTTGACGGATTCTCCCGCGGTCGGCGAGTCGAAAACGCTCCGCTGGAAAACCGCTCATTTTATAGATGGCTTCTTTCAATGAAACCAACTGGCGTTCGCGAACGAATTTGCCGAGATATTGCACGAAGCATCCGTAACTCCGTGGATGTGGATGCGGAATGTTGTAGACCCCGTCGCTGGCAATCATCATGCGCGGATGGCTCGCCGTGCGGTTCAAAATGCGTTCATTCTCTTCGGGCGGTGTTGCCCACGGCATCACAAAGGTTTCAATCGCGGCTTCTTCTTGAATGAAATCGAAGGCGAACGCTTCATGCGACTTCCCTTCGCTTTCAGCGGCTTCGGCGAGCGTCATCCCGATGAATCTACCCGATCGGTTGTAACCCACGATCTGGTTGCCGTTGCGCAATTCACCCCGCAGGTATGCGATCGACTTCTCTCGGACTTCGGGGTCTTGTAGATGTGTTAACATGTCAACAGGCGCGCCGGTCTGATATTCCATCGGGAGCATCATAGCGAGGTGTGTCATACCGGCAGGATAGAGGTAAGACTCAAACGTCAAATCTATCTGCTCCTTCTCTACCCGTTCCAGCACGTCGGCGGCTTCATCATCAACACGCTCATGCGAAATATGCACAGGAATTTCGGCACGTTGTGCAATCTCAATCGTCTCCTCCCACGCCTGTCTTCTACCGAGGATGCGGTAGCGGATGTGCGCAGCGTAGATGGCATCGTAAGCCGCCGCAATTTTTGAGAGATACACCAGTTCGTGCAAATCGGCATTCGCGGAGGGTTGATAGTCGAGTCCTAAGCAGAGACAACACGCACCCGCCTCCAACCACTCACGCGTTATGCGTTCCATCACTTTCAACTCGTCAGTAGTCGCTGGGCGCGGCTCCCATCCCATGGCACCGATCCGAACCGCACAGTGCGGCACCTGTGGATAGAGGTTCGCCGGGATTCGTCCCTCAAATATGCTGAGATACGCGTCCGGGGTTTGCCAATTGAGTGGAACCTCCGCATCGCCATAAGCGAACCGTGTGTAGTGCCACATCTCTTGTGCCTGTTCTGGTGATAAAGGTGCCCATCCGAAACCATCCGGCGCGGCTAAATGCGTCGTCACACCTTGACTGACAGCGGCGAACTGGTCTCGACCGCCGAGCAGCGCGATCTCAGAATGCACATGCACATCAACGAAACCCGGGCAGACAACCTGTCGCTCCGCAGCAATTCGACGCGGTGTTTCAGCTTCAGAGAGATCACCGATGGCAGCTATCTGGTCACCCTGAATGCCGATATCCGCGATAAAGGGTTCCCGCTCACCCGTTCCATCGACGATGTTCCCACCTGCAATAATCGTATCAAATCTCATTTTTCTAATTTTCCTTTTTTTAATTTTCCTTGCGGTTCGTTTAGGTGTGTGGGTATTTTTACGTTCCTTTCCGTAGCTATAGCGGAAATGCCCAAGCAAAAACCTTTCCACTTCGTTTCAAGCTACGCGCCTTTGTTTCATATTTTCTAATTTTCCTGGCAGTTCGGTCAGATCGATTCTATGAAAGATCCTTCTCTATTATTGTCTCAGTCTATCATCAAAAAGAATACCTGTCAACACAGATGCCTAATTTCTTTTTGACAAAAAAACCGAGGCCTGCTATAATGCGAATTGGTATTTATATCAAATTCATCAACTGGGACCGCCCCAAGATAGGAGAAGAACCCGTGCGTCAAGCCTGCACTTATATCAAGACATTGCTCACAACGCCTTATTCGACATTCGGGATGGTTCTACTGTCGCTGACGCTTATCGTGAGCGGTTGTAGTGAAGATCCCTCTGGCGGAAGCGGACTCACCGATGTAGGACGGGACGAGCCGACCATTATAGACTCTGTTCTGGCGATCGCTGTCTTCGAGGACAGGCCCGACGGCATCACGACCACCTTCTCCGCTGAGGTCAACGACCAAGTGTTCTTATGGATCTTATGGGCTAACATTATAGAACACCACACCGTTAAAGTTTCATGGTTCTCACCGGAAGACGACCTGGACGATCCACCCTTCTGGACAGAACAGCAAACCCTCACATCAACAACCGGGGATAAAATTACGTGGTTTTATATTGACTTACCCGATATTACAGGCGAGTGGTTTGTTGAAATCTATTTAGATGACGATCTCTTTGAACGGAGCCATGTCTTCTGGGTGGAGTGACACAGACGATTACCGACTCACATCCCTGGGAGGAGGAAAACCATGGATAAGCTCAAAATCGCGCATATCGGTACGGGCAGACGCGGTGCCGGAACCTACCTTCCCCTTATCTCAAAATTGACGGACGACCTTGAACTCGTTGCTGTTTGCGATCCACACGAAGAGAGCGTCACGGAACAGGGCGAGAAATACAGTGTCCCCGCCTACACGAATACCGAGCAGATGCTGGAGACAGTGAAACCCGACATCTGTGCAATTGTAATCACACCCAGCAACAACCACATTCCAGGGCTGCTTTGCTCCGAGCGAGGCGTCAGTTATTGCACCGAAACACCGATTGACACCGATCTCGGATGGGCAGACAAGATGATCGCCGCTGCCCAAGAGAACGGGACAAAATTGGAAGTCAACGAAAACTACTACCGTGTCCCTTCAGAGCGGATAAAACGGGAGATGATTCTTGCGGGAGTTTTCGGGAAAGTCAACGCCGCCTATAACGACTTTCGAGGGCACGGCTACCACGGTATCGGGCTCATCCGCAGCTACGTCGGTTTCGACAATGAACCCGTTCAAGTTTACGGCTTCCGAAAAGGATATAACGTCCAAGAGCACGTTTGGCGGCAGGGACAACCGACGCGCGACAGTGAGGATTGGCAACACGCAGTCATCGAGTTCGCAGATGGTGCCGTCGGCATTTTCAATTTCAGTAGTCTCTCCTACGGTTCGCCACTGCGCGGCTTTAACGGGTCGAAGTTCTATGCGGAACGTGGGATGTGCTTCCGAAACGATGCCGTTATCTTAACCGAAACCGCCGACGCACAGCGCGCGATTACCGTCTCACGTAGAACGAATACTATTAATGGCTACGAAACCTTAGCAGCCCTTGTGGCAGACACCGATCCCGAAGTGGTGTGGGAAAATCCGTTGCAAAATTATCCGCTCAGCGACGGTGAAATCACTGTCGCCTCTGAACTGATGAGTCTCGTAAACGCAGTTCGTAACGATACAGACCCTGAATACGGTGCTTATAACGGGCGCAAGGATCGGGAGATCGATGTCGCGATGGAACGTTCATGGGCAAACAATGGAGCACCCGTCACTTTCCCCTTTGAATACGAGGCACGTTAGGGGAAATCCGCAGAAATACCCAAGCAAAAACACACCGTTGTTAGAGAATTTGGCTTGCCGTTTGCCGAGAGATCTTGTATACTTTTAATAATTAAGTTGGAATAATCAGAACCTTGGAGGAACCTCCCATTTTGAAAAACTTTCGGTTCATTCTCGCCATTTTGCTTCTCTTCGGTTTCAGCACGACGTTGATAGGAAACGAATGGGCGAACTACTACTTCCCAGATGCCCCGGGCAGTTACTGGGTTTACGAAAACCAGAACGGTGACGAGTTGACGCGCTACGCAATAGAGCCAGAAGAGATTGATGGCGAATTCTATCGTGCCTTCAGTTACGATCCTGCTTTGGAGGACTGGGCAGACTTTGAGCATTACATTCACCCCTATTTCTACCAAGTCGGTGCCGACTGGGTGGCGTTTTTTGTCGGTGCTGAAATAGAAAACGCGCTCAAAGCCGCCACGATGGAACAGATGGAAGACGCCATCGTGATGATGCGTCAGGCACTGCAGGAACAGATGCCTGCGGAATTAAATATCACATTTGACTTAGATTACGATGTGGAGGTAGAATCCCAAGATTACTTCTATTTCCTGCCGACACCCGCCACCTTTGGTGAGGAGTGGACAGCCATAGAAATAAACGTCGTCCTCACGATGACAATTGATATCCAAGGTATGCCTATAGAGATACCCGGGGGTTCAACACAGACTGTCAAAACTTACACGACTCTCATAGAGTCAGGAAACGTCACCGGCACGGAAACCGTGGAAACGGAAGCTGGCACCTTTGAAGATTGCTTGGTCATTGAATATCGAACAGATGCTTCAACGGAGACAGCCATGTCTGTGGAAGTCCCACAACAACCGCAAGGACCTCAAGAACAACAAGACGTAACCCTAACAACTCTCTGGTTGGCACCTAACGTGGGCATCGTCAAATTTGAACACCAACACGAGGCATCTGCGGAGAATGAAGAGATGGGTCTGGTAACGCCTGAAGACCAGACGCTTGAATTAGTCAGTTACGAAATCAAATCCTCAAGTTCGGAGAACGAATGAGCACTTTTCCTATCTATCGTCCGAGGCGACTTCGCGCAAATGAGAACCTACGCCGATTGGTTCGCGAGACTGCGCTCTCCGCTAACGATCTTATCTATCCGATGTTTGTCGTCCATGGACATAATACTGCGACCGAAATTTCCGCCATGCCCGGGTGCTACCAATACTCGGTTGACACCCTCATCATCGCCGCGAAAGAACTCGCAGCGCTCGGAATCCCCGGGACAATTCTGTTCGGAATCCCAGAGGCAAAAGACCCGCTCGGCTCTGAGGCATACGCCGACGATGGGATCATCCAACAAGCCGTCCGAGCCATCAAAGACGCTGTGCCGGATCTGCTTGTCATGACAGATGTATGTCTCTGTGAATACACCGATCACGGACACTGCGGTGTCATCGAAGCCGGGGAAGTGCAGAACGATCCGACCCTGGAACTCCTCGTTAAGGAGAGCCTGTCGCATGCCCGCGCCGGTGCCGATGTTATCGCACCCTCAGATATGATGGACGGTCGTGTCGGCGTGATTCGTGAGGCGTTAAACGAAAACGGTTATGAAAACATCCCGATTATGGCATATTCTGCCAAATACGCCTCTGCTTTCTACGGACCGTTTCGGGAAGCGGCGGAATCGACCCCCCAATTTGGCGATCGGCGTTCGTATCAGATGGATCCAGCGAATACGGAGGAGGCGTTGCGCGAGGTCGCATTGGATATCCAAGAAGGTGCGGACATCCTCATGGTGAAACCCGCTCTCTCCTACCTCGACGTTATCCATCGGGTCAAAACAGAATTTCAGGTCCCTGTTGCGGCTTACAACGTCAGCGGTGAATACGCCATGATTAAAGCCGCGGCACAAAACGGTTGGATTGACGAAGAGCGGGTCGCTTTGGAGGTCCTCAACAGCATCAAGCGCGCAGGGGCGGATATGATTTTAACCTACTTTGCAAAGTCCGTTGTCGAATGGCTCAACGATTAGGGTTTACGCAATATGGGACAGACTTTCCTCTTTCCGCGCAACCTGCGGGAAATCCGCAAAAACCCCCACGAAAACTGATAACTGACAACTATTAAAAGATTTTGGAGGAAACACTTTGGAGAGCAGTAAATCCTTAGCTGCATGGCAAAAATCACAACAATTCATCCCCGGTGGGGTTAACAGTCCTGTCCGAAATTTCAGCAAAGTCGGCAGACATCCCCGTTTCATCGAACGCGGCGAAGGCTCGAAAATCTACGACATCGATGGGAACGAATATATTGACTATGTCGCCTCTTGGGGTCCCTTGGTTCTCGGACACGCGTATCCGAGTGTCATAGAGGCTATCCGTTCAACTGCGGTGAACGGCACGAGTTTCGGGGCACCGACGCCCCGCGAGACAGAACTCGCGGAAACCCTTGTCAATGCAGTCCCCTCGATCGAACAGGTGCGACTCGTCAATTCTGGGACCGAAGCCACCATGAGCGCAATCCGGGTCGCCCGCGGGTATACCGGTCGCGATAAAATTCTCAAAATTGACGGCTGCTATCACGGTCACGTGGACTATCTATTAGCGAAAGCCGGGTCGGGTGTTGCAACGTTTGGGCTTTCCGATAGCGGCGGTGTCCCGGAAGATTTCGCACGCAATACACTCACAGTCCCCTTCAATAACCCGGACGCTGTCCGTGAAGCGATAGAAGCCAACTCGGACGAAATCGCCTGTCTGATTCTCGAACCGATTATGGGCAATATGGGCATCATCCCACCGCGTGAGGGGTATCTCGATCAGCTCCGTGAAATCACTGAAGAACACGGCATCGTGTTTATCTTCGACGAAGTTATCACCGGCTTCCGAGTCGCTTACGGCGGTGCGCAATCCTACTATAACGTTACACCCGACATGACCTGTCTCGGAAAGATTATCGGTGGCGGGTTGCCTGTCGGGGCATACGGCGGAAAACGGGACATCATGCGATGCGTTGCCCCAGAAGGCGAGGTCTATCAGGCGGGAACACTCTCTGGAAATCCGTTAGCCGTTACCGCAGGTATAGCAACGTTGAAACGTCTCGCTGAACCAGGGGTTTATGAACACCTCGAAAACAGTGCCGCTGCCCTCGCAGCGGGTCTCGCCGAGGCAACCCAAAAACACGGGATTGATGCTTGGCACAGTCGGGTCGGTTCGATGCTAATGCTCTACTTCACGCCAGAAAGTGTCACAGATGCCGATGGTGCACGCACAGCGGATACCGACCGTTTTCAACACTACTTCTGGGGACTTATAGAACGCGGTGTCTCTGTCGCACCCTCCCAATTTGAGGCAGGATTTGTCTCCTTAGTTCACTCCGAAGAGGACATCAACAACACCGTTGAAGCCGCAACACAGGCATTAGCGAATCTCGCTTAATGGTTGTCAGTTGTCAGTCATCAGTTGTCAGTTAAGAGGTGTTTTTGTAACAATCTTCCCGCGTGTTGGAATAGTCCAAACTCGGGTTAATTGTTACTGAAAGCCTCTTGTAACCGATAACCGATAACCGATAACCGATAACCCTTAACTCCGATAACTGATAATTGAAAGGGTTGCGTAGCAACCCGCACTGACAACTATCCATTATGTCCAACTTTGATCAAATCGTTGAATTGATTGCCGAGGATCTCAGTGCCGTTGAGGCGAAACTCACCGAAGATACCGTCAGTGAATATACGTTCGTTGACATGGCAGTTCAACACGTTGTGGAGGGTGGCGGTAAACGCCTCCGCCCGATTCTCGTTGTGCTTTCTGCCAAAGTCTGCGGATACGAAGGCAGCGATGCGCACACGCTTGCCGCCGTTGTCGAACTCATCCATGTTGCATCGCTCGTTCACGACGATGTCCTCGACGAAGCCGCGATCCGCCGGGGACGTGAGACGCTACAGACGAAATGGGGTAACAAAGTCGCAGTCCTCGTCGGAGATTACCTCCACGCACGCGTGCTTTCAATGCTTGTATCCCGCCGTGCGGACGATCCAGCGATGGCAATCCTTGCCGATACCACCCAGGCAATGTGTGAAGGTGAGGTCATACACGCATACAAAAGCGGCGATTTCGACATCTCCGAAGCCGAATACCTCAAAATTATCAGTTTCAAAACCGGTAAACTGATCGCTGCGTCCTGCACCCTCGGCGCACATCTCGGAAACCCAGCAGAAACCCAGCAGATTGAGGCACTCACCACCTACGGACAACAGATAGGGACAGCCTTCCAAATTGTAGATGACCTGCTCGATTTCACAGAAGATTCCGATACATTGGGGAAAGACGCGTTCGGCGACCTCCGCGAAGGAAAACTCACCTTCCCCATCATCTATGCAAGATCTGTCTGCGATGACGATGAGAAACAGACGCTTGAAAAAGTGCTAAACCCTGGGACCGATGAAACCGAGGCGATTGCCTTTGTCGAGGCACTGTTCCAACGATACGGGGTCGAGACCCACTGTTTGAAGATCGCCCAAGGCTATGCCGATCGCGCCAAAGCGGCATTGTCCCCCTTACCGGAGACTCCTGCTCGCAGCGCCCTGGAACACCTCGCAGATTATGTTGTTTCACGCGAGTCCTAAGGCAAAGGAGCGGAAACGTCTGAATAATGTTCTATCCTGCCCATATAAACCTTCAGGACAAGAAATGCCTCGTTGTCGGTGGTGGCACTGTCGCGGAGCGGAAAGTTGTCGCCATGCTCCTCAGCGGTGGCGATGTCACCGTCATCAGTCCGGATGCCACGGAATTGTTGACGTTCCTCGCAAACATCGGCACAATTCGCTGGCACAAACGGCAGTTGCAGACCGGTGATACGAATGGTTATTTTCTCGTCTGTGCCGCCACCGATTTTACAGACATTAATTCTGCCGTCTTCGCGGAAGCGCACGACAAGAATAAAATTCGTTTGGTCAACGTCGTCGATGTCATTCCACAATGTACCTTCGCCGCTGCCTCTGTCGTGACAGATGGTGAGATTATGCTGAGCATCTCAACGAGCGGTAAAAGTCCCGCGACGAGCCGCCGGATCCGTGAACACTTTGAGGAGGTCCTGGACGCTACTTCGCTATACACACTCGGATACGAAGATGGCAAACCTGTGCCGATTGAGAATAACAAAGAAGGACAAGCACTCCCGTATCCCGTCTATTTCCTGTTGGAAAATCGTAGATGTGTTGTCGTGTCCGAACAGAAAACACCCGAAGTTGAACGCCGTATCTCTCTGTTAGACCGATGTGGTGCCTCTGTCGTCCACATCTCGCCCGACGAGATGAAACCCTATCATCTTGAAGACGCGTTCCTCGTCATTGCAGACAAGTCCTCTACTGTAGATCCCCTTCTGAATACCAACCCCCCTTATCAAGAGGGAATTGGCATTCGAGAATATCTCAATGAACCGAACGCTGGCACCCACTTTACACCCGAACTCATCATAGACGACAACCTGATAATTAGCGTATCGGCGCGAAGCAGCACAAGTATTGACAAGACGAAACGCCTACATAAAAAACTCACCAACCAGTTTGACAACAAGGGCTACGGGGCATTTATTGAATTCCTTGGAACGCGCCGCGCTGAGATTCTCAAGGCTTTCCCGACCCCTAAAAAGCGTGCAGACTTCTTTGAAGGGCTTATCGACACCGTTGAAGAGGCGGTATCGGGTTTACAAACCCCTCTTACAACATGCTGCCTCGGTCTCACAAATCCTGAATGCTCTGCCGAATGCCTTTTCAACTGGGTTCGTCACGGTAAACTGGAACATGCCAACACCTTCACCTCCAAACGACTTGACAAAGAACAGAGACGTTGTTAAAATTGCACGAAAAACATGATAAATTTTCTATTTCTCATTACCCTTTTAATATACTTAGCGGCAGGCATTTTCCAGACCCTCTCGCTGGCGATTGGGGCTCGGACTGACGCCTCTGCCATTCGTCCAACAATTGAGCAGATCGCTTTTTGGTGCACCCTCATCGGCTTCGCTTTTTTGACCGTCTTTATCGCGCTCTGGTGGCTCCAGCAGGGGCATTTTCCAATGACCCACTGGACGGACTCCACCGCCTTCTTTGCATGGGCAATCACCCTGATTTATCTCATCATCGTGCGTTTGACACATCTCCGCACCCTCGGTAGTTTCGTGATGCCGGTTGCGTTCATCGCTATACTCATCTCATACAGTTTCGCCACGCATACAGCTGCGCTGCCTGAGCCGTTGCAAAATTACTGGCTTCTGGCACACACAACACTCATCTTTCTCGCTTATGCCGCGTTCATCGCTGCCTTTGGGTTCGGACTCATGTATCTCATAACAGAACGGAAAATCCGCAGAAAGACAGACAAGCTCTTTGACAATCTACTTCCCTCCCTCGATACTTCCGATGTCCTCGGGTATCGTTGCGCCATTTTGGGTGTCATTCTACTGACAATGGGAGTCATTGTCGGGAGCCTCTGGACGCAATACATCCGAGATGTGCCGTGGAGATGGCTCGATGCAAAGGTCATCTCCACCTTAGTGACGTGGTTTATCTATGTCGCCCAAATCGGTATCCGCCAACTCTGGGGCTGGCACGGACGCAGGGCGGCGTATGCCGCACTCATCGGTTTCGTTGCCGTCCTTTGCACATACGTTGGTGTGGATCTCTTTTTAGACAGCATGCATACCTATCGCTAAGGGGGTTTGTAGTCGTGCGATTCATCTCACGTCCTAACGATGTATATAATGGGCAATCAATGGTGGCCCTACGACGCACCCTCCGAATCGAAACTCTAAATTTGACACAACACCCAATATGTGATATAATTTAGCAAACGTATGAAGGATGTTTCACGTTTTTAGATTTTTTTGGTAACAGGAATGAACCAGCTCGTCTCTATCGGAACCAGCCATCATGTCGCGCCCATTGAATTCAGGGAAAGATTGGCGTTTTCCGAAGAACAACTCATTGAATCCCATCAGTACGTGCGTGAATCCGATCAGATCCAAGAGGCAGTAATTCTCTCGACCTGCAATCGGGTAGAAGTCTATGCAGTCCTGAATTCAGTGCGGACTGCCGAAGCCGCCGGCAAAGTATTGGCTGAATTCCTCTCTCGATGCCATCAGATTGATACGGAATCACTGAAGAAATGGACGTATCTCCATCATAATTTGGAAACAATCCAACATCTTTTCAGAGTCATATCGAGTCTGGACTCGATGGTTGTCGGTGAGTCTCAAATACTGGGTCAAGTTAAAGATGCCTACGACACCTCACGTTCTGCAGGCAGCTCGGGGACTATTCTCAATCGCCTTTTCACGAAAGCCTTCAGCGTTGGCAAACGCATCCGATCCGAAACGACAATCACCACCGGTGCCGTCTCCATCAGTTACGCCGCCGTTGAACTCGCCAAAAAGATTTTCAACACCCTCGAAGGCAAGACCGTCGCGATTATCGGGGCAGGAGAGATGAGCGAACTCACAGCAAAGCATCTCATTGCAAATGGGGTCTCCAACGTGATTGTTGCAAATCGGACATACCAACGGGCAGTAAAAGTTGCGGAGAAGTTTAAGGGAACCCCTCTTGCCTACGATAGCGATCTCAATTTCCTCATTGATGCCGATATTGTCATTAGTTCTACCAACGCTCCCGACTATCTCATCAAGCGACAGTCTCTCGTCAACATTATGCGGAAGCGGAAACACCGATATATGTTCCTCATCGATATCGCTGTCCCACGCGACATCGATCCGGATGTGAGCAAACTCGACTCGGCGTTCCTCTACAATATCGATGATCTGGAAGCCGTTGTCGCCTCTAACCTCAAAGACCGGCAACAGGAAGCAATCCACGCAGAACAGATTGTCTCTGAAGAAGCCAAACGCTTCTACGACCAATTGCAAGTCTTTCAAGTCAATCCTACGATTAAAGCATTGCACCAGCAGTTTCAACAGATAGCCGACACCGAATTGCAAGCGTGTTTCTACAAAACAACACTCTCCGACGAGCAAGAGGAAGCCATCGCCTCCATGACGCAGGCAATCGTCAAAAAACTGCTCCATCATCCGATGAAGAACCTGCGTGGTGCTGTCAACGACGGCGATGCCGATCACGGACAATATGTTCAGTCCCTACAGGAATTGTTCGCTTTGGATGTTAACGATGAGAACCCAGAATAGCCATCAGTGGTTAGTAAAATGAAAATTAGAAGCAACAACGACGCGGGCGACTCGTCCGAAAGGAAATCCGTCAAACAGGAAACCCCCTCAATTGCTCCGCAAGGGAAAATTAAAAAACTCATAATTGGGACACGCGGCAGTCAACTCGCGCTTTGGCAGGCACACTTCGTCAAAAATCAACTGGAACGCCATTTCCCCACCTTGGAAGTCTCCCTGAAGACCATCAAAACCACCGGTGATACAATCCAAAACCGCTCGTTAGTTGGACTCGGCAAAGGTATTTTCACCAAAGAGATAGAAAACGCTCTCTTAACCGGCGGCATCGATCTCGCTGTCCACAGTTTGAAAGACCTCCCGACAGAATTGCCAGAGGGGCTTTGCATTGCCGCCATTCCGACGCGAGAAGACCCACGCGATGTCCTCGTCACAGACACAGGATCGCCTTTAGAAGACTTGCCGGAAGGCGCGAAGATCGGCACTACAAGCCCACGCCGAAAAGCGCAACTCCTCTATATCCGTCCAGATCTGCAAGTCGTTGATGTGCGCGGCAACATTGATACGCGGTTGCGCAAACTTTACGAAACCGACCTCGACGGAATCATCCTCGCTGCGGCAGGCATCAAACGGCTCCTCAATCCAGAAATTATCACACAATTCTTTGACACGGAACAAATGGTCCCGGCGGTTGGACAGGGCGCGCTTGGGATTGAAGTGCGGGAAGGCGACGATAGGGTTGAACAACTGCTGCTGCCCCTGAATGACCCTTCAGCAACGACAGAAACCACAGCGGAAAGAGCCGTTTTGGAAAGTCTCGGTGGCGGATGCCAAGTGCCGATTGGCGCGCATGCGAAACATGTCGAGGGTGAACTCTCACTCATCGGCGCGGTTTGTCATCCAGACGGCACGCGACGCATTGTGGAGAGCACTACGGGAACACCAGATATAGCACAACACCTGGGCGGAATTGTTGCCGAAAAACTTCGGAACAGTGGGGCAACAGAACTGTTGATGGAACAGGGGAACGATAAATGAACAAACCGAGCACGGGTATTGTTTACATCGTAGGGGCTGGTCCCGGCGATAGAAAACTCATCACACTCAAAGGTGTGGAATGCCTTCAACGCGCCGATGTTGTCATCTATGACCTGTTGCTAAACGATGCGCTGTTGGAACACTGCCCTGTGTACGCCGAAAAAATCAAAGCCCCTGACCCAAGAATCCGAACAACGCGCCAAGATGAACTCAATCATTTGCTGGTTGAACACGCCAAAGCGGGTAAAACTGTTATTCGCCTGAAAGGGGGCGATCCGTATATCTTCGGACGCGGTGGCGAAGAAGCCGTTGCTCTCACGGAAGCCGGTATCCCATTCGAGATCGTGCCGGGTATCACATCTGCGATTGCCGCCTCTGCGTATGCAGGCATCCCGGTCACACATCGTGACTATGCCTCATCGGTCGCTTTTGTGACGGGGCATTCCGCGGCACTACGTCCAGATTCAAACATCAATTGGGCACACCTCGCCACAGCCGTCGATACGCTCGTTGTCTACATGGGAGTTGCGCACCTCCGTCAGATTGTGGAGCGGCTGATCGCACACGGTAGAGATCCGCAAACCCCCGTCAGTTTAGTCCGCGTCGGAACGACTCCGCAACAATACGTCGTCCAAGGCACGCTTACCGACATCGTGCAAAAAGTGGAAGCGGCGCAACTCAAAAGTCCGGCGGTTATCGTTGTGGGAGAGGTGAACCGATTACGCGGGCAACTCCGATGGTTTGATACCAAACCTCTCTTCGGGAAACGGATCCTTGTTACACGTGCCCGTGCACAGGCAAGCGAATTCGCAGGTCTTTTGGAAGCAAACGGCGCAGAGGTCATCCAATTCCCCACGATACAGATTCAACCCCTTGAGGATGTGGACATACCCCCTCCCAACGCATACGATTGGGTTATCTTCACGAGTGTCAACGCCGTTGAAATTTTCTATGAACGTCTACGGGAAAACGGAAAGGATGCCCGAGCGTTCGGTGAAAGCAGTATCTGCGCAGTTGGTGCGAAAACAGTGGAGGCTCTAAATCGCATCGGGATCCATCCCGATTTAGTTCCTTCTCACGCTCGCGGCAGTGCGATTGCCTCTGAAATGAGAGATGTGAATGGAAAGAAAATCCTCCTGCCACGCGCGAAGATTGCCACTGCTGATCTACCCAACGGTTTGCGCGAGAAGGGGGCACACGTCAACGATGTGCCGCTTTATGATACCCTCAAAGTGGTGGGCGATGGTGATAAAAGGCGAGACGACATCGAAGCAGACCTCCTGAACGGGAGCATCGACTTTGTCACATTTACCAGTTCATCAACTGTTACGAATTTTTTGGAGATGTTTCCCGCACACACACCTACAACCTTACTCACGAATGTCAAGGTCGCCGTGATCGGACCCACAACGCAGCAAACGGCACTGGCGCGTGATATACGGGTTGATGTGGTTGCGAAGGAGGCATCCGTTGAGAGTCTTGTGGACGCAATTATTGAGGTATGATTTATAGTAAAACCCACAATGTCGTAGCGCAAACTTTATGAAGATTAATTTATTAATTCGGTAATTTTTAAAACGAATCCAGTGCGGTTGGAAACCGCACCTACCAGGCCTGGGGAAAATATCAAATTACCGAAATATTTTCTGAAACTTCATTTAGTTTGCGACACACAGGCACAAACTAAAAGTTTGTGCTACAAAAAGGAGATTACATTATGAAAAACCAAATTTTCTGTTATAGCGCGCTCGTTTGCTTACTCATGTTCAGTGTTGCCTGCATAGCAAACGCCGCAGACGAATCCTTCGGGGATCCCTTCGAGAAGGGGAAGTTGCAAAATCCAAATTGGAAATGGCAAAACGAACCGCCGGATTGGGATGTCGGTGAAACCCGCGCGGATTATCTGTATATCGACAGTGAAACCAATCGAAACATCTGGGCATCAGATGAATCCCACTTTCTCTATCAGGAAACGGATGCTGAGATGTTCGACGTCGAAACCCACTTCTTTTCCAAATGGGACACCGATTCCGGTGTGAATGGACTTCTCGTCAAAAGCCCGAAGGACAATAACTGGGTCACCATCAAATTCTGGTCGCGGGATGCGGGGGCCAAAGGGCAACTCCAGTTCCAAACCCGGGAGGCGGGTGTGCCTGGAGGTCCACCCGATCCACCGTGGCGTCCGGACTTTGGGGATACGGAGTTGTTCCTCAGGCTCAAGAAAGAGAAAAATACTTACACGGCGTGGTATAAGATGGACGCAAATGACGATTGGACGGACTTTGGCGCAGGCGACTTTAAGATGACACCCCCGCTGTGGCTCGGGATTTATGCGGGTGTTGCTTCAGGCGTTGGGACCTTAGAGGTGGAATACGAGTATTTCCAAGACAATGTAACACCGTGGGGGGTTGAACCTGAAGGCAAAGTGGCAACAACATGGGGCATACTGAAGTCCCGCTATTAGTGTTACGATCAGGATCATTTTAAGTAAGGGCACCCCTCGTGGGTGCCCACATATATCGGTTCAAGCCAACCGCCGAAACCTATCCGAAAATCGGAAAAATATAAGGCACAAGCACTTTTTGATAGACGGTGATCGTCCCGAAGATCGAATAGTAGCCTGCACACAAGAGGAGTCCAATTTGCTTCCATAAGGGTGCTTGTATCTCAGGTGGCAAGAATTTCCGGTTCACGTAAAGCGTATGTATCGCTGAAAACACAAGGAGATACCCGCCAATCGTTGCCGATACCAGAATCATAAAGAACGGCTTGGCGAGATACATGGCGATGATACCCCAAACAATATAGACAGCAAGGATCGGATAATAGATCCATTTTGCACTGTTCTCACCCAAATTTCGCGCCCGTCTCACGCCGGTCCAAATAATATCGGTAAACCCACGCGGCACACCGTCCACACCCCCGAGCTGCGTCGAAAACAGCACCCAGAAACCGCAGAGCAGTGTGAGATACCACATAATTCTACCGCCTTTTGCCTCAAGTCCCTGCGCTTGCATCGCCGCTGCCGACCACTGCCCCATCTCCTGCCCTAAAGGCACATACTGCAAGGTCAGCATTGCGGGGAGTGCGATACCGACAAAACATCCGATCATCCAGATGTAATACTGCTCAAATCGGACGTATTTCCACCACTCCTTAAACCGTTCGAGGTTTTCCGGTGTGATGCGAAACACTTTGCCCCAGTGCGAAAGCGTCACGTGTTGTCCACCAATCATGGAGGGAATCGCACCCACGAGACTGCTCATGCCCCAGCCTTTATCGCGCACGTAATGGGTAATGCCGACATTGCCTAAGCCACCGCTGCCTGCATACGCCGCGAACGCACCGACCAACAACCAATTGATCTGTCCCTCTTCTCCGCCAGTTGGAAATGCGCCGAAACTCAAGAAACCCTTGATAACTTTCCACCATGTGCTCGGTGACACCATAAACAGATCGACGATGACAAGGTAGCCGATAATCCAAACCACCATAAAGAGTGACACCTTCTCAAGGGAGTTGTAAATCTTCCCGCCGAATAACACAATTCCGAGACAGGAGAAAAAGATGAGATATGCGAATATACGCACCGTCCCCCCATCTGCATCCTGCGGCATATAGCCGAGCCACGCAGCAGCGAGTGCCGTCGCAGCCGTCATCGCCCAACCGGGCCAAATCCCGAAAAAGTTGATACCCGAATAGAAAGACATCCAGAAGCCAGCGCCGGGTTTACAGCGCATATAACCGCTCATCATCGGTTCACCGGTATAGAGCGTATAGCGGATCGCCTCTGTATTCAGAATGACTTGAAGTAGGATGGCGATTGTTGCGATCCAGAGCAATGTGCCACCGTATTGTGCGGTAATCGCAGGTCCCAGTAACCATTCACCACTCCCAATTGAACCACCTAATGCAATGATACCGGGACCCAAGATATTCCGAAATGCTTTCCCAAATTGATACGGGGGCGGTGCAGGTAAATCATCGACTTCCCAATCAGGGAGCGTGCCGCCCGCTACACGTTCTTTGGTTTCTGCCATATTTCACACCCTCTTTTAAAGTCCGTAAAGTGTTCTAAAGTGTTCTAAAGTCTGTAAAGTTGTAAGAGGCACTTGGATGTTCCAAACATCTCTTCCAACTTCCGAACTTGCAAACTTTAGCACAGTCGCAAACTTCTTCCTGCTTTAGCACACTCGCAAACTTCCTCTCACCTCAGAACACTTCGCTTGTTCTTCCCCTACCATTCCCAGCAGATGGGAACCTCTACCTTCTCAGCAATGCCAGCGAGACCGCGTAAATGGTCTACATGGATCGGAATGCCGTTTTCAAGGTAATTATCGTAGTTATTCCACTCAATTTCGCCGGGGAGATATGCCTGTTCCACGCCTTCTGCCGTTTTCGAGGCGTGAATTTTGTCAATACCCCGCTGGATTTCCGCAACGTAACCCTCGTAGTCTGTGAAACTCGCAACGTCCATTGCAAAAAAGAAGTGTTCAGAGGGGTCGCCTGCCTTATTACAAGCCATCAAGCCACCGCTCAAAGGACCCGCCAAGATCCCCATGATGAGTGCCAATCCGTAACCCCGGGGTCCCGCTGCGGGTGCGAGGAAACGTCCCTTTTCTGGATCGTTGGTGGGTTCGCCTGTTTCATCTATGAGCCACCCTTCAGGAATCGGTTTTCCATACATTCGGAGCGTGCCGATCTTCCCCCATGCGGAAACGCCACATGCCATATCCAACACAATCGGATGCCCATCGCCAGTAGGCAAGGCGTAACTCATGGCATTATTGGCGACTACGGCTTCCGCACCCCCCGGCGCTACAATAGAGGCACCCCCTGTGTTCGTCGTTGAAAACCCAATCATCTGGTTCGATGCCGCCATAATTGCGTAGCATGCCGCCGCACCGAAATGACCGGCGTTGCGAACCCCCGCGGCAGCGATACCCGTTGTCTTCGCTTTCTCTATCGCCGTCGCCATTGCGAACGTGCTTGCGAGATGTCCCATGCCGTTATCTCCGTCAACAACAGCGAAACTCGGTCCCTCAGTTGCGATGCGGAGGTCAGGTTGTGGGTTCATCTTTCCGTCAAGCACGAGGTTAAGGTAACCCGGTAAAGCGCGAGTACCGTGTGAATGCACACCTCGCAAATCCGTGAGGACCTGATGTTTCGCGATTGTCTCTCCATCCTCGGAACGCAAACCCGCCTTTTCGCAAAGCGTTCGAGCGAAATCGTGTAACTTCGCTGAATCTACCACAATTTCCTGCATAACATCCCCTCCCGTCAAGAATTTATTGCCCATTCTACCAGAGGCGCGGTTACGAATCAAGCACAATCCGATTTTTTCAAGTGTCCCCTTATTTCTTTTGAAAACCGTGTGTGTTTAACGCTAAAATTTACTTAATCAAAAAGAAAATGGGAGAAATAGACATGCGTCAACACAATGCCTGTAAAATAAACAAAAAGACACATCTTGAGTTTATTATTTTCACATTCATCTGCCTGATACCCCTCTTCTCATGCGCAAACCCCTTGCAACCTGTGGATAGCGAAGAGGAACAATTGGTAAAAGCGGAACTAAAGGGGCGTTCATTCCGGCAATTTGACCCTTCCAGAGACGCGAATCAGAGAAAAGGCATTATTCTCGATTTCTTTAGCGGTGTCAGTCTCTGGGCACAATATGCCGAAGGTAACACTGCCTTGAGCGAGTGGGAGATTTTGGCGGAGGATTACACCGTTGAAAAATCAGGTTCAGAATACAGGATTTATTTCGCGGCACCGCGTTCGGTGCAAATCCTTCCGACACAGTGCGACACCTGCATCGGAACTTCAGGGATTTCCATTTCCATCCGTAATCTCTTTGATAAGAAAAAGATTCGGTTCAAACTAAACATTGAGAACGCTGATTTTCCTCGACCTTTTCCCATATTTGAATCGTGGACGAAATTTGATGAAGACGAGTATTTTGAGTGAAACGCAAGAAACACTTGACATGAAGGATTGCTCCGACTAAAATTGACAGTGGAGGATAAACCATCATGCCGAACAAGGGAGTCCCGTTCGTTACCCTTCTCCTCATCGTTTTCGTTAGCGTCGCGTGGAATGCTGCCGCACAAACACCCCAAGATCTTTACGTCCACGGTATGCAAGCCGCACAGCAAGGACAATATACGCAGGCAATCCGATATTTTCAACACGCCATCCAACGCGATCCGACCTCTGCGCAAGCATACGCCGGACTTGGAACCGTTTACATGCAAGTCAGCAAATTCGCTGAAGCGGAAGGCGTTCTCAAACAGGCACTGGATATCGCGCCAGGACTGCTACAAGCCGAAGCAAATCTCGCTTTGCTCTACACGAGAACCGGGCGTAATGACGCAGCAATTGACCTCTATGGAAAACTCAGCCGAAACCACCCAGACTCCCTCCAAATACAGATTGGACTCGCAACGGCTTATCAGAAAGCCTCGCGGTTTGCAGAAGCCATAGACGCCTACCACCGGACGCTCAACCTCTCACCGAAACTCGCGGAAGCCATGACAAATCTCGCCTCCTGCTATGAAGCCGTCAAACAACAGGAACAGGCAATCCAGTATTACGCATCGGCGTTAGCCTTGAATCCTGAACTTTCCATGGCAAACGGGAACTTAGGTGCCATTTATCAAAAACAGGGAGAACTGGATAAAGCACGTCCACTGTTAGAGAAGGCGATCCGTTTGAATCCCAATTTTACGGCGGCTTCCTATAGTCTGGGTCTAATTGCATCAAAGCACCGGGAATTCCAGCGCGCCGCTGACTTATACCGCAGGGTCATCGCCCAACAACCCGACCATATCGGGGCGTATTATAACCTCGCGCAGGCACTGTTCCGATTAAAGCAGGCAGCGGAAGGCAAACGCGCCATGGAAACCTACCGGCGTCTAAACGCAATTGCGCAAGAGATTGACACCCGCGAGCGCGCGATTCTCCTTGAACCGAGCAACCCGCGCAAACAGTATCAACTCGGACGCACTTATGAAAAGCATGGAAAATTCGATAAGGCACTTGAGGCGTATGAGGCAGCGGTCAAACTTCAGCCAGAATACGCCACGGCACACTATAAACTCGGCAAACTCTATTTCCGCGAGGGCAGGTTAAGCGAATCAGAAAACGCCTATCTCAGCGCGATTGCGGTTGCGCCAGAGCAAGCCGCCCTGCACGCTGGATTGGGGGCAGTCTATTATGTGCAAGACAGGTTTGAGGACGCACTTGCTGAATACAAAACAGCCGTCGTCTATGACGCTTCATTGGTGCATGCCCAAGTCGGGATCGCTGTCATCCACCACCGTCGCGGCGAATTTGAGGACGCACGCGCCGCGTATCAGAACGCTTTAAAGTTAGACGCAGACGCACATTACGCCCTAAACGGATTGGCAAGGCTTTATCTTGAAGGTGCCTTCAGTAGGGGAAACCGGGGAACCCAGTCCCTACCGACGGCGAAAAGAGCGGCTAAAATCCAAGAAACCATCGCTTTGGCTGAGAAGGCAGTCCGTTTAGCTCCGATCCCACAATACCTACAGACCCTTGCCTTAGCCTACTTTCAGGCAGGGGCGCATCAAAAAGCACTGAAAGCGATTCAGACCGCCATCGAAATGGAACCTGAAAACGATGCTTTTCGACAGACCTTGGCACAGATGAAGGAGGCAGATGGAAAGACGAAGTAACAGTATAGGCATTTTAATTCTCATCGGAATCGCAATTGTCGCACAAGGCATTCCTATCCGCCCTGTGAACGCCGATACTCACATTCAATTCGTTGATGTAACGCAGGAAGCGGGTATCCGTTGGAAACATGTCGATGGACGGAGCGGGCAGAAGTATTTCATGGAGACACTCGGTTCCGGTGCCGCTTTCTTTGACTACGACAAGGACGGAGACCCCGATCTATACTTCGTTAATAGCGCACCCCTCCCCGGTTACGTCTCGCCAGAGATTCCGACCAATTGTCTTTATCAAAATAACGGCGACGGCACGTTCACAGATGTCACCGAAAAAGCCGGCGTCGGGGATACCGGTTACGGACACGGATGTGCCGTGGGCGACTATGATAACGACGGGAACCTGGATCTTTACGTCACAAACTACGGGGTCAATCGGCTCTACCGTAATAATGGCGATGGCACGTTTACGGAAGTCGCGGAATCCGCAGGTGTGCCGGAACCGCGTTGGAGCACAGGCTGCGCCTTTGCTGACTACGACCGAGACGGCAACTTGGATCTCTATGTCGTCAACTACATCGTCTTTGACATCGATGAGAATCCGTGGTGTGGATTCAAGGAAAAAGGGATTCGCGCCTACTGTGAACCCGATAACTTCACCGCCCAATCCGATACACTCTATCGCAACAACGGTGACGGCACGTTCACCGACGTAACAAAAACAGCGGGTATCTACAATACCACGGGCAAAGGGTTAGGGGTCGTCTGGGGAGACTATAACAACGACGGCACGCCTGACATCTATGTCGCTAACGATTCCACAGAAAACCTATTTTATCACAATACTGGGGACGGCACTTTTGAAGAGGTCGGTTTCATGGTCGGCGTTGCCCTCAGCGAAGACGGTGTCGCTGAAAACGGTATGGGCACAGCCTTCGGCGATTGGAATAACGACGGTTGGCTCGATCTCACCGTCACGAATTATGCCCAACAGACGAATACCCTCTACCATAACGACGCAGACGGCTTCTTCACAGACGCAACGGCTACGACAAAAACCGCACAACTCACCTATTCCTACCTCGGTTGGGCAACGGCTTTTATCGATTACGACAACGATGGATACCAAGACCTTTTCGTTGCTAACGGGCATCTCCACGAGAATCTCGCTGAACTCGGACAGGAAGGCACGTATGGGCAACGCAACCTGCTTTTTCAAAATAACGCGAACGGCACATTTACCGAAGCCTCTGAAAGTCTCGGTACTGGTATGAAGTTAGAGGACGTCAGCCGCGGTGCCACCTTTGCAGACTACGACTTAGATGGTGATATCGACATCGTGGTGACCAATTCTAACACGGCACCCCGCCTTTTACGCAACGATGGCGGTAACCAAAAAAACTATTTGCAGCTCCGATTGACAGCGACACACGGTTCCACGGATGCGATTGGAACGCGGGTTAAGATCACGACAGGAAACCTCACACAGACGCGTGAGGTGCGGAGCGGAGACGGTTATCTTTCACAACAGGACCTCACACTGCATTTCGGGATCGGGGATTACGAACGGGTGGACAGCATTGAGGTGCTGTGGCAGCGTGGAACAAAGCAGTTAATCCAAAATGTCTCTGCAAATCAGGTGCTATCTCTCAAGGAACATGGAAATGAATAAAGATTCGGGGTTGGAAACCCCTCCCACATCCAATAAAGATTCGGGGTTGGAAACCCCTCCCACATTGGAAGTTATGAATAAAGATTCGAGGTTAGATACACCGCCTACATCGGATGTTGTTGAACGCCATTATTGGAAGGCGGTCACTTTTCTGGTGATACTGATTTTAGTCGGCAGCGGATTTTGGGGGGTGCGGCGGTTTGCGCCTGCGGTGTTCCTTGGAAAACCGGATTTAATTGCCGTCCCGAACGAGGAACGTCCACACAGCCAAACAACAGAGACGTTAGCATCCAGCAAGCCCGAACTTCTCAACATCAACACCGCCTCTACGAAAGAGCTGCAGACCCTCCCGAATATCGGTCCACAGATGGCACAACGGATCGTCGACTATCGCAAGCAATACGGCACGTTTACCAGTGTAGATGCTCTCCAGAATGTCAAGGGTATCGGGGCAAAAACGCTGGAGAAATTAAGACCTTTCGTTGATGCGAAGTAATTATATCCCTATCCTGCCGGTCTCTGTGAAAATGTGCTGGACGGGTACATCCCACGTCTGTGGGAACGTATCTTCCACCAGTTGCACCCCATACGCCAATCCGATCGCCACAGCGTGTGGACACCTCGTGAGAAACCGGTCATAGAAACCCTTGCCGTATCCGAGGCGATATCCATTCCGATCAAAAGCGATACCGGGAACAACGATGAGTTGAAGGTGTTCAATTGGAAAGAGTGGGCATGCTTTACTCGGTTCCAACATGCCATAACGATGGCGCACCACCTCTGTTTTCAGGTGCTGAATCCGTCGCGGGATGAGTTCCATCTGTTCTGTATCTACGACAGGGGCACATACCTGCTTGTCTGAATCCAGTAACTTCTCAAGCAAACCGGCGGTTTCAACCTCGCTTCTCATATTCAGGTAGAGCATCACGGCATCAAAACCCTCACGCTGTATCCAGCGTGCAGTGGCATCAAGGATACGCTGGCTGAACCGTGTTCGCTCTTCTGAGGGGAGTGCCTCACGACGGTGGCGTGTTTCCGCGCGGACGCGTGCCCGTTCAATCGCGATCTGCATCGTTTCTACTTTTGGTATCGGACTTTTCCAGCAACTTCCACGGTATCAACAATCGCCATGATTACAGCGTCGACCGGTTTGTTGCCCGTCACTTGGGTCTGACGCGCGGAGCTGCCAGTAGCAACGAGGACGATTTCGCCGATACCTGCCCCGACTGCATCCACCGCGACGGTATATATCCGATCGACCTCTCCGTTGAGATCCACATTTTGGACAACCATCAGTTTGCTTCCGATTAATTTTTCATCTTTCTGCGTCGCGACGATTGTCCCGGTAACTTTTCCAAGGGTCATTTAATAAAAAACCTTTCACTTTCTTTCTCGTCTTCACCATTGAATATCATCAAGTGCCTCTGCCGTCATAACTTCTTCAAAGAGCGCATCGAGTTGTGAGATATAGTACGGCATAGAAGTATTATACTGTTATTTCCCGTCGAAGGTCAACCTTTTTTTCAGAGAGTTTTCAGGAACCCGGCCTGGTGGATATAACTCTATCCTTTTCCTGCTACCCCTTTACTGCAGAACCCCAACTTTCCAAGGTATGCGTTGGGGTTCACTATAGAGTTGGGAGCATTGACGTGTTTTTGTATGTCCACAGGTTTCGGGACACTGCAGGGTCTATCTCGTCTGTAGCAACGTGCGTTATTTTCCCCAAAAGTGCATCCGAAAATGTGTATAGACAGTAGAGCTGGAATATCCCTAAGACATCGGCAAGTGAAATTGACAAACGTTCGCTAATGTGCTAAACTATTCTTAAGTTGTTGTTTGATTCTCTGGGAAAGTGGAGGAGACCTTGAGTCGAAATCATACCGATGTCATTATTATCGGTGGCGGCATTATCGGATGCAACATCGCTTACGACCTCGCTAAACGAAACGTGAAATCGTTAGTCATCGACAAAGCATCCGCTGTCGGCACAGAAGCCTCATGGGCAGGTGCGGGAATCTTAACCTCACATGCCTCAACAGATGCACCGTATCCCACCTTGTGCCGAGCGAGCCTTGCACGCTACCCCGCATTAGCGGAAGAACTTCGAGCAGAGACCCAGATAGATATTGAGTTGATCGAATGTGGGACGCTGTCGGTATTCTTCAATCCAGATGAAGCGGCAGGATTAATCGGTCTCGCAGATCGGCGGGTGAAACGCGGTTTTACAGCAGAAGTTTTGACGGCGGAAGAAGCCTGGCAGTTGGAGCCTGCGCTCTCAAAATCTATCGCGGGTGCCGTTTTCTTCCCGGAAGACGCGCACGTCCGTAATCCGAAGATGGTGATTGCACTCGCCAAGGCTGCAGCGAAACTCGGTACACAATTCCAAATGGGGAATCCTGTCACCGATTTTATTCGAGTGAGGGAGGACGACGCGGAACACGTCGTGGGTGTCGTCGTGAACGGTGAAACCCATTACGCAGACACGTTCGTGATTGCCGCAGGCTGCTGGACAGGCACGCTTACGGCTCAACTCGACGTTCCGATTCATGTTGAACCCGCGAAAGGACAGATCGTCCTCGTTGAAGCGATGCCCCCGCCTTTCGAGCGAACCATCGATGGACTCGGTATCTATATCGTCCCGAGAGCCGACGGCAAGATTCTACTCGGAGCGACGGTCGAATTTGTCGGCTATGACAAAACCGCAACCGTGGACGGTGCGAAGCAGATGATTGACGCAGGAATCGCCATCGCGCCGCAACTCGCGCAGAGCACCTTCGTGCAAACATGGGTGGGTCTACGTCCTTACGCCAAAAAGGGACCCCTTCTCGGTTACCTACCGGGGTATGACAACGTTGTTTTGGCATCAGGACATTTCAAAAATGGTATTCTTCTCGCGCCGATTACAGGACAACTTATCGCTGAACTGATCACCACAGGACAACCATCACTGTCGTTGGAACCCTTTCAGCCAACAGGGATGTAACGGATATTCTCACAGGCTTTAGGGATTAAATTTAAAGGTGTGAATATTTTTTTAAATTTTAAATGAATTATTTCAAAACATAAGGGTTAAAGTTTAAATAATCTTTTTAATGGTCGAAAAAAAGGGTATAAACACTACCCTATCTGACGAATAAACTTAGAAAGGAGTTTTCAAAATGCGTCAGTACGTTTTGTGTTTAACGGAGGCAATGCCTCACGCTGGAGATGAACGTGACAATTCTTTGGGGGATTGGATCTCCCTGAAGACACGGGCATTTAAAATTGCCACTGCATGCCGTTGTTGGACGAAGACCCGATTATGGAGAAGGCACAGACCGAGGAGTGAACAAGCAGGCATCCTCCGTTACGGAACGGAAGGAGGGGTGCGCGCCTTCGCTTGAGAAACTCCTCTTTTGAGGAGACAAGCATGTTACACACTGACGAACAGTTGATGCTCTCTGTGAAGGACGGAAACAGAGATGCATTCCGAATTTTAACCGAGCGTCACTATACAAACACTTTAAATTTTATCTATCGATTTGTCAAAAACCGGACACTTGCGGAAGACCTCTGTCAAGAAACGTTCCTACGGGTGTGGCGCTGTGTGCCAACGTATCGCCCGATTGCGAAATTTAGAACGTTCCTTTATCACATCGCCAAGAACGTATGTTTGAAAGAGTTAGCGAAGGATCAGAGAACACCGCAGATTGAATCTTTAGATGCCCCTTATAGCGATGAAGATGAAAACTCTCACCCCATTGCGGTTGCTATCGCAGACTCCAACTATTCTCCAGAGGCGTTGCTTATCGCCAAGGAGACTTACGAGGCAATCCAAGCTGCAATCAACAAACTGTCGCAAGAACATCAATTAGTGTTTCGGCTGACAGAGGTTCAAGGATTGTCTTACCAAGAAGTTGCCGAGATCGTTCAATGTCCGATTGGCACTGTTGCCTCACGCAAAAACGCTGCGATTCGACAACTCCGGAAATTTTTGGCACCTTACAGGACCAGCTTCTAATAGAGGTTCTTAGACTTCAACATATAAACTCCCTTGGCACTCTGGCGTTCGACTTCACGCCAGAGTGCTTTTTTTTAGAGGAATACTTACGGAAACGTCAATAATTCAATGGACAATTGCGACGGATTGATATATGATGTGACTTTAGACAGCACAGAAATAGTCTCTCCCCTCTTAGCAAGTCTCAGAGAACAGAAAGGAACGTAATACCATGGAAAACGCACGTTCCCACGTGAAGGCACTCACCTTTGATGTCTTCGGCACGGTTGTGGACTGGTACAGTTCAATTGTCGCCGAAGGCGAAGAATTCGGGGACACTCACGGCATTGACATCGATTGGGCACAATTCGCCTTGAAATGGCGCGCCGGTTACGGTCCCGCGATGAACAAGGTTCGACAAGGCGAATTACCGTGGCAGAATATTGACGCACTGCATCGACTCATTTTGGATAGCCTCCTTGACGAATTTAAAATCGAGGGCTTGACCGAAGCCGATAAAGACCACCTGAACCGAGTCTGGCATCGACTCAAACCGTGGCCCGATGCGGTTAGCGGCTTGCAACGACTCCGCACGCGGTATATTATCGCTACGCTCTCTAACGGCAACGTTGCCCTGCTCACCAATATGGCAAAATTTGCGGGACTACCGTGGGATTGTATCCTGTCTGCCGAGTTAACGGGGCACTACAAGCCTGATCCTGAAGTTTACGAAACTGCCGCTGCGCTGCTCGGTTTGTCTCCGCCTGAAGTGATGATGGTCGCCGCACACCCTGGCGACCTCCGCGCCTCGCAAGCCGTCGGTTTTCAAACAGCGTTGGTGCCGCGTCCGTTGGAATACGGACCCGGTAGAACACAAGGCGTAAATGCCCATCCATCCGACCTCGTCGCCAGTGATTTTAACGAATTGGCGGACCTATTAGGAATAGCATAGTTTGTAAGGAGGGAGGACGATCCCTCACGCAACCTGCCTAAACGAACCGCAAGGAAAATTAAAAAATGGATAAAATCCGAATTGCTTTTATTGGCTGTGGTGGCATGTCATCGCAATTGCAACAGTGCATACCGATGGTGCCAGAATTTGAATTTGTCGCTACTTGTGATCTCGTCGAAGAGAAAGCAGCATCGAACGCCCGAAGGTTCGGGGCACTCCGTCATTATACCGATTACAATGAGATGTTCAAAAATGAAGACCTCTACGCAGTGGCTGTTGTCGGTAGACCGGAGGATAAACTGCACCGTGACATAGGTATTGAGTGTCTCCAACGCGGTTATCACATCTACACGGAAAAACCGCCTGCGACAACGGCTGAAGGCGCGAAGATGCTCGTCAATGCGTCAGTTGAGAGCGGCAAAACTGGGATGGTAGGCACGATGTGGCGACATGCGCCGGCACACCAAATTGCCAAGCAGTTGATGGACGAAGATGCGTTCGGTGAAGCCTGTCAATACCATACCCGATACCTCGCCCCGGGACCGCGTCTTCAGGAAGCGGGATCCCCGTTTGCGTGGCCCTTCATGCTCGATCAGGTGATTCATCCGACCGACTGCATGCGTTTCTTTATGGGACAGGTCAGCGAAGTCTACGCCACAGGCGCAGTTGATGCCGCATCCAGCACGGTTTCAATGTCCGTGAACCTTCGTTACGCGAACGGCGGCATCGGCACAATGACGCTCGGCACTGGCCCGGTTTTAGAAGCCATGGTTTTCGTCAAAGGCACCGGCAATCAGGCGATCCAAGTGTTGGAGACACGCAGACTGCGCCGTTACCGTATGCCGACATGGCTCGACGCGGGGGGTGGCTATGCCGACACACCGACCGAGGAATGGGACCTCAACACCGCATTCCACAGCATCGGCAGACCGGGTTATCTTGAAGAAATGCAGCATTGGGCAGAATCGCTGCAGGCAGGGACACAACCCCACGCAAGCCTCGAAGATTCCTATCAGAACATGCGTGTTTTAGAGGCAATCAGCCGCAGCATTGAAACCGGTGAGGTCGCTCAAATATCGGTTTAGTGGAGGCAGAAATGGACTGGGCACCCCGTGTAAAACCCATCAAAATCCGTCAACTCTATCGGTATGCTCGGCTCGGCATCTACGATGATACATTGCTACACGATGTAGGGTGGAAACTCTACGCTCGCTGTGTTGATATCGCTACAGTCGCCGACGTTTACCGAGGCGGACGTGTGCCGTGTCCGAAGTGTAGCACAAAGGTAACGCGCCGCATTGATCCGCTCTTTAGTAAGGGTGAAGGTGGCACGCACGAACACTGGTTTCGCTGTCCACACTGTGACAAGCGACTGCTTTGGCGCGACTGCCGTCAGGCACTCCGAAACGTCCCGCGATGTTTCGACTGCCGCACTGTTCTACAGAAAGAGGTTGTGTTGAGATGCGCTTGTGGTGAAACATGGACCTCAGAAGCTTATAAGCAATCCGTGAGAACCCGTGTCCTCTTACCGTGTCCGCACTGTTTTGGTCTTGTCCGCAGACCGGATCCACCTTCGATGGATCGAACTACCCAAAAACGGCGATCCGAATCTGAGTTAAAATGCCCGAAGTGTCAAGGCATCGCAGTTCATCAGCATGGGAATATTGAATGTACAGTTTGCAGTTACAAACGTCGATGGCGGGATTACCGGAAGAGTTTAAAAAAGAAGGACGAGAAACTCGAATGTCCGAACTGTCAATATACCTTCAGATGGCAGGCGTGGCGTAAAAGCACTCGTTCACTCCGAACCGGCAATCCGAGACCCGCACGCGAATTCGTTAAAAAGTGGCTCAAGTGCCACACACCGCAACAGCGTATGATACAGATTGATACCCTACTTCAGACGCTGCACGGGAGAGGTCCGTTAGCACCTCTGTTCATTGATAGTGGTGAACATAAGATCCGCCAGATGCTTGACGATCTGGCCTCACAAAGGTAAATTTCATGTCAAACTCCCTCACGAAACCTCAATGGGGAGAGAATAATTCCCAAGATTTTATTGACTACGGAAAATACTTCGTCCCTGACCGGGAGATCCAAATTAATTGCATTTGTGAGGTAATTCCTCCGCCATCGGAACCCACGTATATACTGGATCTCTGCTGCGGGGAAGGGCTGCTCACGCGTGCCTTGTTAGATAAATTTCCTGAATCTCACGTCTACGGCTTAGACGGTTCTCCTAAAATGATTGCACACATAGAACAGTCTCTCGTCGATTATGGAGAACGTTTTAAGGCAAAGCAATTCGATTTGGCGGCAAGTGATTGGCGCGAGTTCCTTTTTCCTGTCCATGCCGTTGTATCCTCTCTGGCGATCCATCACTTGGACAGTGCTGAAAAGCAGACATTGTTCAAAGACATGACATCTGTCCTCGCACCGGGCGGAAGTTTTATTATCGCCGATCTGACTGAACCCATGGACCGGTTTGGACGAAAGTTCGCGGGGGATACCTGGGACGAAGTGGTGCGTCAACGATCACTTGATCTTGATAGTGATCTGAAAGGTTATGATTCCTTCTGTGAACTTGGCTGGAATCATTACGCACAACCCGAACCCGATCCAGATTCGATTGACAAACCCTCCTCCCTTTTTGATCAACTCAAATGGCTTGAACAGGCTGGCTTCACTAATGTTGATGTATTCTGGATGAAGGCTGGACATGCCATTTTCGGTGGGCGTAAGCTAAACTCAGAAATAAAATAAATGATTGCTAATTGCTAATTGATGAAATTGGCAACGCAGGAGGAAAACCATGAAAGTTCTGTTTTTTATGATCCTCGTTATCAGTTTGGCAATGCCCAGCACACTTTGGGCGAAAAATCTGGCACTGGCGTTAGATGGCGCGACGGCTATCGAAGTCCCAAACAGTGACAGCTTAAATCCTAAAACCGCGATAACGATTGAGGCGTGGATGAACATGAGCAAACCCACCGGTGAGTGCCTTGCCAAGGACTGGGGCGGCCAACGGGATTACATCTTTCCAGAAATTGTCCAAAACGGAAACGGATTACGGTTTGTCCTCTGGCCTGGCACAAAAATCCTGGATGTCCCTGGATTGGAGCCGAACGAATGGCAACATGTCGCTGGCGTCTGGGACGGTAAAGAGATGCGGACATATATTGATGGGGAGGAGAAGGGTGCCGCACCTTTCGGAGCAAAGGAATTAGCAGCAACTGACGCTGCTCTGTATATCGGTGTTGGTGATAGCAAAAGTTGGTTCTGTACAGGGTCCATTGATGAAATCCGTATCTGGGAAGTCGCTCGAACCGAGGAAGAGATTAATGAATTCATGATGAAGGTGCTCAACGGCGATGAAGAGGGCCTGAACGCACACTATACCTTCGATGAAGGCAACGCCAACGATAATACCAAAAACGGCAACAATGGTGACGGTGGGTTTGGAAAACCGAACTACGTTGATGTTACCAACGCCTTGGATCTCGAACCGCTTTCTGTTGACCCCGACCATAAACTAACGACAACATGGGCATGGGTGAAACAGACCCGATGATTGGTTAAGGACTCTCTTCACCACACAAAACAAAGCAAGGTAACTAACATGCCAAAAGACAAGCACCGAATTCAATCCGTAAACGATGAATTTCAGCGGCGGGCGGCACAACTACGCATTGCCCCTGGACCTTCAGGTGATGATGTCCCCCAATGGACAACCGACGGTATTGAAGAACTCCCAGGGTTCTTCAATTCAACTGCTGATATTTGGGATCAGAAGTTTGGTGCTGCACCCGACGATCCGTTCTATCAGGCTGTCGCCCTTCAGATACCACAGACGGATGAACCGATTGACATCCTGGATCTCGGTTGTGGGACGGGTATTCAACTTGAATTCGTTTTCGCGAGAGCCCCTAATGCCAAAGTTACGGCGGTTGACAGAGCACCTAATATGCTTGAGCAACTCGGCGTGAAATTCGCTAAGAAAGCCGAGCAGTTGAGGTTGAAGCAAGGTTCTTTGTTAGAACTTTCATTTGGGAATAACGCATACGACTACGCTATTTCCACGCTAACTATGCATCACTTCGTTCCAGAACGGAAGGTTGCCATCTACAAAAAGGCACGAAAGGCTCTGCGAACAACTGGTATTTACATAGAAGGCGATCAGGTTGCTACGGTTGAAGAGGAAAAGAATATACTCTATTGGTACAACAGGTGGATTGTGAAACTCCCAGGTGGCGACCGCGCCGAGTGGAATTACGATATTACACTGTCCCCAGAGACACAAACCCACATTCTTCAAGAGGCGGGATTCTCTGAGGTCCAACTTACGTGGCAGTCGCCTTCAAAAGGTGCTGTCTATGTTGCCAAACATTGAGATGACTGACTTGATGAGGAATTAAAAATTGTATCAACTTTCTGACGAGATTCTCTCATTCTATAGACAGACGCAAGAATCGAAAAGACTCACAAACAATGTCACAGGACAGATAGAGTTTACGCGGACGCAAGAGATCATCACCCGCTCTCTACCTGAACCACCAGCAGTCGTTTTGGACATCGGTGGCGGTTCGGGGCCCTACGCCTGTTGGTTAGCAAAGGTAGGCTATGAGGTCCACCTCGTGGATCCTGTGGATTTACATATTGAACAAGCGAAAGATGCCTCAAACCAACAGCCGGAACACCCGATTGCCAGCATATCGCTTGGTGATGCGCGGGAACTGCGGTTCCCCTCGATGTCAGCGGACGCCGTTCTGTTATTGGGACCGCTCTATCATCTGATTGATAAAAGTGATCGGCTGCTTGCCCTCGGCGAGGCACATCGTGTTCTGCGAAAGGGAGGCGTTATGCTTGCTGCCGGTATCTCACGCTTTGCGTCTATGCTCCACAGTTTTTTTGACGATCGACTCAGGACGCCTGTTCACATGGACATCGTCCAAAACGACCTTGAAACGGGTTACCATCGTAACCCGACCGAGAGCCTTAAGTACTTTACAGACGCGTATCTCCACCGTCCGGAAGAATTCAGTTCTGAAGTGGTCGAAGCCGGCTTTCAGCATCAGGCAACGCTGGCCGTGGAAGGACCGGCATGGCTTTTCAGATCCGTTGAAAGCTACTGGACGGATCCTCAGCAACGCGCTATGGTCTTAGATATGATTCGCAAGGTCGAAGCGGAGCCTTCAATACTCGGTATGAGTGCGCATGTCCTTGCAATAGGGACAAAATAGAAGGTGATTGGCAATGCCCGAAAATCAAGTGGTTCACAAGACGAAGACCCCTATCACGATAGAATCACTGCAAGCGGATTTTAAAGCACTCGGTATCAAAAAGGGGATGGTCTTACTCGTCCATTCGTCCTTGAGCGCGATGGGATGGGTTTGCGGTGGTCCCGTCGCCGTTATTATCGCGCTTCAGGAAGTCTTGGGGGAAACCGGCACACTTGTGATGCCAACACACTCGACTGACCTCAGCGACCCAAGTCAGTGGGAGAACCCGCCCGTGCCGGAGTCGTGGTGGCAAACAATACGGGAGACGATGCCCGCCTACGATCCCGATTTGACCCCGACCCGTTCGATGGGCAAAATTGTGGAAACATTCCGAAGGCAAAAAGGCGTTCTCCGTAGTGGGCACCCGCAGAGCTCCTTTTGTGCAAGCGGTCCTCAAGCCCTTTATGTCACAGATAATCATTCTTTAGGACTTGGGTTGGGAGAAAATTCACCACTTGCCAGAATTTACGAATTGCAGGGTTCCGTCCTTCTCCTCGGTGTTGGGCATTCAAACAACACGTCTATACATCTCGCAGAATACCGAGCAGACTTTCCAACCAAACGCCTCGTCCAAGAGGGTGCCCCAATCTCAGAGGCAGGTTCGAGGACGTGGACAACCTTTGAAAATATCGATATAGATGCTTCGGATTTTGATCGGATCGGTGAGGATTTTTTGCGGTCTGATGCGGGAAAAGTGGTTCAACACGGCAAGATCGGCAATGCGAACTGCCAACTCATGCCACAACGTGCCGTGGTTGACTTTGCCGTCAAGTGGCTTGAGAAAAATAGAACATAGGAGCGATCTACCGATCACGACTCACTGAATCTAAAAATTGATTTTTCATTGTATGTGTGTTATACTATAAATGAATAGGTAGCACCGACGTAGGAACTCATGAAATCATCCCATTATAATGACAATGTTTTTATCAATTGTCTATTCGATTCCGCCTACAAGTCGTTGTTTGATGCAATGGTGTTTGCCGTCCATGATTGTGGTTTCATTGCAAGGTGTGCCCTTGAAGAAGGAGATGCAAGCGAGGTCCGCATTAATAAGATTTATAGTATCATTGCAGACAGTTGTTACGGCATTCATGATATATCCAGAATAGAGTTGGACGACGATTCCAATTTTCCTCGGTTCAATATGCCATTGGAATTGGGAATTTTTCTCGGCGCGAAGAAATTTGGCATTGAAGAAGAAAAAAGAAAAAAATGCCTTGTGTTGGATAGAGAACCATATCGGTACCAACAATTTATCTCTGACATCGCTGGGCAAGATATATATGCTCATAATAACGCGCCTGAAGGAATTGTCAAATGCGTCCGAGATTGGCTCCGCACTGCCTCGGGGCGTCGAACAATTCCAAGTGGCAGCGTTATTTGGGAACGCTATCAAGACTTCGTAAAGGGTTTGCCTGAAACGGCTCAAAGGTTTCAATTAACAGTTGAAGAGATGATTTTTAATGACTATACTTTGGTGATTGAGGAATGGTTGAAGACTAACGCGAGTCACTTATCGCAACACGGTTTAAGAAGGTGATTAAAATGGCAAGAGAACGAACCATCAAAAGCACTCCCAAGCGAGGAAAACTCTCAAGAATGAAAGTTAGACGGGCAGTAGAGGCTGTTACTTACGGTCGGACTGACAAAGAGCATTATGTCGTTTCCAATCGTGAAGGAGGTTGGGATGTCATACGCGGCAGTGCTCTGAAAGCATTGAAGCACTTCAATACCAAAAAGGATGCAGTGGCATACGGACAGCAAGTTAGTCGGAATCAGAAGACTGAATTGGTCATTCATCACAAAAATGGCAAAATTCAGCACTCTAATGGGGGTAGACCCAAGGAGAAAGTCAGATGACGGAATTATTAAGAGAACTTCGCGTATCCAACGATGCGATGAATGATCCGGAAGAATTGCGTCACCGGATCTCGGAAGAAGGGTATGTCTTCTTCAAGAAGCTGCAAGATCCCGACAAACTCTGGACGTTGCGGCGAGAAATGCTAACAACGATGCAGGAAGGTGGTTGGCTCGTTGCAGGAACTGACCCTATGGACGGCATCGCCGATATATCCACCCAGTGTACCGAAGGCGATTCTGAGTATACGGATGTATACCATGAAGTGTATAAGTTAGAGGCGTTCCACCGGTCGGGACACTGGCACGAAGTCGTGGATATGGTGGAGAAGATTGTCGGTAGAGAGGTGCTACCGCATCCACAGAAAATTGCGCGCCTTTGGTTCCCCAAGTACACAGCGCACACCACACCGATACACCAAGACTTCGTCCACTTCCAGGGGAATTTTCAGACTTATACCTGTTGGGCACCCATTGGGGATTGTCCGATAGAATTGGGAGGCTTAGCAGTTCTACCGGGCTCGCATAAAGTCAATAAGGTCATGGAGCACCACTTTTCACTCGGTGCTGGCAGTTTGTGCGTCAATGAGGACGAGTTGTCCGGTGAATGGCATTCCACAAACTATGAGGCCGGTGATACGCTCATCTTCCCTGCTTTGACCATTCACAAGGCATTGCCGAATCTGACCGAGGATCGGCTCCGCGTGTCGCTCGACAATCGCTATCAGGCTGTCGATGATCCGATCGCTGAGCACATGCTCGAACCGCACCTGAACATCTTTAACTCCCTTCAGTGGGAAGATGTTTACCGCAATTGGGAATCCGATGAACTGAAGTATTATTGGAAAGACCGGGATCTGACGGTTCTTCCAAGGGACTTCAGTTACGGGAACAAAGGGTTTGAGGAAGCGTTGGAATTGGCAAGAGACGGAGATGAACGCGCCATCCTACACTTAAACCGATCACTCAAGCGCGATGCGACGACCGAATTAGCACAGCGAGCGGCGGCAGTTCTCCAAGAAATCAATGCTGGGGCTGCTCAATAATGGATTTCCATTACGAAGACATCGTGCCGTGGGGGAGATCGTTTGACGAATACTTGGGTATGTTTAACCTCTCTGAGGACAACTTGGCGCGGGACATTGTTGATGTAGGCGGGGGTCCCGCGTCGTTCAATGCCTTGATGCACCAGCGCGGCACGCCGATCGTCTCGGTCGATCCAATTTACCGGTATTCTGAGGGGGAATTACGCCAGCGAATTCAGGATACCTACGACGATGTTATCGCGCAAGCCCGACAGAACCGGGATAAATTCGTCTGGACACACATCTCGTCTGTTGATGAATTGGCTGAAATCAGAACGCAGGCAATGGAGACGTTCTGCCGAGACTTTGAGAACGGCAAGCAACACGGACGCTATATAGATGCATCACTCCCGAATTTACCCTTCCCTGACGGTCGCTTCGACCTCGTACTCTCCGCACATCTCCTCTTTTTCTATTCCGCAAACAGAGATTTAGCATTTCACCTCAATGCGATTCGGGAACTCCTTCGCATCGGAACTGAGGTGAGAATCTTTCCTATCGTTGATGTTAATAGCAATCCTTCCCCCTTTTTATCACCCATTATCGATGTCCTTGAAAAAGAAGATATTGCTTGCTCGGTTGAACGTGTTCCGTATCATTTCCAGAAAACAGGGAATGAAATGCTGCGACTAAAGTTGGACTGATTGTCTGAATTACAAACTACCACTTCTGTGTTGGTGCTTCGGAGAGATTTTTGACGAATTCGTAGGTCCAATCTACGGTCCGATAACCGCAGTTGCTGTAAAAGAGGAACGCGCGGTGGTTATCCCAAGCAGTACTGATCGCCGCATGTCGGTATCCGATCTTTTTCATCTCTTGCAGCGCGTATTGGAGCAGGTAACGCCCCAAACCTTGCCCCTGAAAATCGTCCTCAATACCGAGCCAAACGGTATGCAGCCAAGCTTGCGCATCCGTGTGGCTTGAGAACTCACCCCCGCAGAGGGATTCACAGATGCCAACCTGTTCACCGTTTTGGTGGGCGAGCACCGTGCAGTTCGGGAACTGTCCGCGTCCGTCTTGCCATTCGACAGAAAGCACTACCGGTAGACTCGAAGGGACGGGTGTAACGGAATAGTCTTCCCAATCCAAAAAAACCTCGCCACTGGAACGGTGGTATCCGTTAAATCCGAGGAGTCCTTGAACTTGATCCAGCGCATCTGATAGATAGGCGTGGTCAAAATGATAGAAACGGTACCGACAGTCTTGCGGAAAGGCGAAGATTTGGGAAATGTTAAACCCTTTCAGATGTGCCTCCGCCTCCTCAAGCACGGCTTGTCCAACGCGTCGGGCACCGCGTTCATAACCCATAAACCGAATAACGCCTATATCCTCTTCTCTATTTTCTCCAACCTGACCAATACCGACATGGATAAACGCCTGCACAGTCCCGTTTACGACTGCGACAAAGACGGTTTCGGAATCGAGTCCCCCCTCCTTTTTATCGGCTTTACCGGTGGCAACCCCGCGTATCGCCGCAGCAAATTCCTCCTCCTTTACGGGATAGCACTTCGGCACGCTGGCGGTCATACGGTTGTAAAATTGGGTTAAAGGTTCTTGCATATCGGATGTATACTGAAGAATCTCCATCCATTCCTCCTAACGTTTCTCGACTCGGAAACTGGCATCTAATGCCTTCTCAACTCGGACTTGTGATTCTTCAAGATGCGCAAAACTGTAATCGTCAAGAGTGTCTCTGGCATTTTGAAGTACGCGCTGTATCTTACTCCTGATCTGTCCGAGGTGGAGACGTGCAAGCGACCTCGCATCTTCAGGCGTGCCACTATCGGCTTCCAATACCAGTTTGATGAGTTGCTTCAAGTGCTCACGCTGCAAACCCCGACGGAAACTGGAGATGAACGCATCCGAATTCGACCACTGCTTCGCACCCGCATCCCTGCCGAGTTCGACCCAGACGGCATCCGTAATGCCTGAAAAGAGTTCCGGCAGTGTGAACGCGTCCTCACCCTTAGGAAACTTAAGTTCAGCATCCTGAACGCGAGAGAGCACCGAGGGATAAAGCATTCGTTCCAAGATGAGGGTTTGATTTCGGAGAATAACATCATGCACCGGATAATCGAAACGTGTAGAGGTCCAACTGTCTCCGCCCCAATCACTCCAACGGGTGATTGCGAGGCTATTGAGGAGTTCGGGCGAGAAACTGAAGGCTTTATCTGAAAGGGCATATTCCTTGATGAATTGGAGTGCCTCACGTTGTTTCACTGCTGGCACAGGAACAAAAGGTAGACGTCCATTTTCATCACCGCGATGATCGCGATGGTGATACTGTCCACCGATGTATCGACTTGCGAGATACATGGTGAAACCGTGTTCATACAGCAGGCTTCCGAATGCTCGCCTGACACGTTGATAGCCCATCCCTTCTTTTGTAACTTTATCTGCAATTTTATCCCAGAGTCCCACAACAATTTCACGCCGTTGCTTGGCAAACGCAAGCGGGTCATCACCGAGGTCCCACCGATTTACCAGTGGATCGAGGTCCCTGAAGCGATACCCATACGCATCCTCATCTGTGCCATAAGTGAGTTCTGATGATGCAACACGGGAAGCGATCTCACCCAACGCTTTCAATTCACCTTCGGGTTTGCTGGCATCAATGGGTTTATAGGCGTATTCGACCACCCAGTAATCCCAAGGTCCGATTGTCTTTGTATAGTAATCTCCCTGTTCCTGACCTTCAGGTGCGATATTCACAGCATCGTATTCCATAACGGAGCCGATAAGTGCCTCGCCCTTCTTTTTGTTCAGATCGTCAAGGGAGAATATCGTACTCGCTTTAAAGTTGTGGCGGAATCCCAACGTATGCCCGACTTCGTGCATCGTTAAAGTCTTGAGTGCCTCCCCAATGAACTCCTCTGGGAGTTCACCGTCTTCGTCAGCCAAACCTCGCGCCTGCAAGACGCTCGCCATAAAGCCCATCTGTCGTGCTAAGCCCGATGCGATCTGACATTGAAAGTGTGAAGAGTGGTCCATCGGGTGGTCGCGTTCATGCGCCACTTCATCGAAAAACGTCATATACTCTCGTTGCCAGTATCGGATCCAACTCTCACCGATAAGGATATCGGCATCCAAGATCTGGCCTGTCAACGGGTTCACGCGAGAGGGACCGATCGCGAACCCTGCGCCAACCATCCAACGAATAGTATTGTACCGCGCATCTTCAGGGTCCCAGTCCTCATGGTCTTGTTGAATCCGCGCTTCAATCGCATCGGCAAAGCCTATTTTTTCAAACGCCTTGTTCCATTCCAGAATCCCCTGTCGGACATAGGGACGGTAGCGATGCGGCACGGTTTTTTCGATGTAGAAGATGATCGGTTCTTTCGGGGGTGAAAGTTTCGTCTCCTTGTCCGCTTTCTCCAAATGCCAGCGGTTGACATACCGAATAAAAGGGGCATCACTGGTTTTAGAGGAATAGTCTTTGACCGCTGTCATAAAATGTCCGAGGCGATCATCAGCCAATCGGGGACGATAATTGTTCTCTGGAAGTCCAGCGAGACTGTAATGCAAGGTCAACTGGATACCACGACTGTCCGGAATGGTACTCATATTCGTTTGGGAACTGTAGACAGCATTGACTTTCAACTCAACGTTCTTCGGGAACGCCTTGACTGCTCCCCACGTGCTGCGCGCTTTGTCGAAGCGGGCATCAGAGGCAATACGGCGTGCCAAAGGCGGTAGGTCGGATATGAAAACTGGAGAGATGTTCACCAGCACACTCTTCCGTTGCGGATGGATGCTTTCAATCTTGAGGGAGAACAGCACCGAATCGTTATGTCCCAAATCAACCGCTTCTGCAATCGGTGTCCCTTTTTCCGCACGGAAACGCACATTTTTTCGCACCAGATGCACTTTATCCCCGACACGCTGCCAAACGAGCATCCATTCTTCCAGCGTCATTCCTGAAAGTAGGAACCCTTGCCCCAGACCGCGTGCAACGCTAATCATACACAAAAAAGGCTTGTCCAATTGAGAGGGTTGAATTTCGCAATAGAGGTTCTCTTTTTTCTGGTATAGTTTGAAGAACCCCTCATAACTTTTACTGTCTTCGGTAACCTTTGAAAAATCTTCAAACTCTTTCTTCTTTTTTGCGGGCGCTTGCTGTGTCGTTGGTTTTGTGGTTTGTGCCGCTTCCTGCGCAACTATTGGAAGACAACAGACGCTTACTAAGATCAAACAGATCCAAAAAGTCAAGAAGGGCGTTGGAGCAGATATGATTTTTTTCCGCATGGTGCTACCTCCTAAAAGATTATCAAATTGCCAAAACTTTCGTCGTTAAGGATAACACAGAAGGTGTGAAATGTCAACTTTCAATGCCTTCTTTGCTATTCCCACTTTACTGATAATGAATTCTCTGACTGCCATCGAATGAGAATCTGGGCCAGTCGCGTTCCCAGTTTTCGGAGGCGTAAGGGATATAATGGCACGCCAACGCATGCCTACGGGTTCCCGGCTCCAAAATCTCCGCGCCCCCGTGGATTAACTTTCCGTCAAATAGGACTACATCCCCAGCGTCCACCATCACCTGAACTACGTCGGTTCCATTTTCGTTGAAAACCTGTTTGACGGCTGGAAAATAACGGTTGTGCTGTTGCAACTCGTAAGTCTCCCCCGGTAGCAATGCCATCGGCACATCACTTTTCGTAATCAACCGACCCCGATTTGAACCCGGCTGGACTATTAGCGGTCCATTGTTTTCATCGACACGCACCATCGCAATCCATGCAGACATGCAATCGGGTAGATAATACTGGTCTTGATGCAATGGATGCTCGGATCCTTCATAAAAATGCATCGTTTGGATGCCTTCCGGTTCGCCGCCAAAACAGTCCGCGAGCGGTTTATGTAAACGGGGATTGATCAGCAGATCCAATACGACGGGATCGTAAAGATGCTGATTAAAGGTTCGGGCACCGTATTTATCCTGTTGAAAAAATCCCTCAAGGTGCTTACGTCCTGCGTGAAGGTCTTCCATGTGTTTAACAAAACGCTGACATTCTTCTTGTGAGAAAACACGCTCAAGAACGAGATACCCATTCTCCTGATAAAACGTTTTTTGTGCCGGTGTCAAACCTGTCTTTTCGGATGCCATTTTTCCTCCTTAAGAAGTTGCAGATTTTTTTGCCGTTTCCGTTTTTATTTTATCACAATCGTTGGTGACAATGTAGTTAAATTCTGAAATATGTCTTGACGGATTGCACGCGCCATGCTATCCTATCCCAATCAACATTTTTACGAGGAGGACAACCTTTTCTCTCCATAATAATTTTTGTCAGGCCCTACCGGGCTGTGGAGAGCTTCGGTTACCATATTTTTATGCAAGTTGCAGCAATGTTTGGTGAAGGTAGGGGAGGCGTGGTAGATAAACCCGACCCTCAGGCAGCAGGAGATATCGTCGTTGTTAAAATTCGTGCCGTCCCAATGTGTACAGAATATAAAGGATTCATATCTGGTGGCACGGGTCAAAACTTTGGACACGAAGCCGCTGGAGAAGTCGTCGAAGTCGCACAACCCGGTCGTGTCAAAGTAGGCGACCGCGTGGTTGTTCAACCTCAGAATTCTTGCGGTAAGTGCGAGATGTGCGCGATTGGTGAGCATATCCACTGCCTCAAAGGGCGGAACATCCAGGAGACTCTCGGTACAGAACCTGCTTCAGCGACTTACGCGCAGTATATGCACAAAATGGAAGATCTACTATCTCCAATTCCAGACGGTGTGAGCTACGAACACGCTGGAATGGCGTGCTGTGGATTGGGACCGACATTCGGTGCCATGGAGCAGATGCAGGTCAATTCATTAGATACAGTCATGGTTACTGGATTGGGTCCCGTCGGACTTGGCGGGATTGTGAATGCCCGGTATCGCGGGGCGCGTGTTATCGGTGTTGAAAGTCACCCGTATCGCGCCGCACTCGCGAAAAAATTAGGTGCAGACGTTGTCTTCAATCCGATGGATGAAGATATCCTCGATCAGATCCAAGACTTTACGAATGGCGTCGGTGTTGACAAAGCATTGGACTGCTCAGGCGCGTCTGCGGCACACCGGTTGATGGTCGATGCCGCCCGCAGGAAAGGACAGGTCACGTTCGTTGGAGAAGGTGGTGATTTTCCGCTTGGCGCGAGCCGAGATATGATTCGGAAAGGTCTGGTGCTACGTGGGAATTGGCACTATAACCTCGGGGTCTATCCAAAATTGATGCAGGTGATTCAGAGCGTGCCTGAACAAATAGATACCTTCATCACACACACTTTCCCGATGCAGGACGTTCAGAAAGCGTGGGAATTGCAAGCAACAGGTGAATGTGGTAAGGTTGTGCTGGATCCGTGGGCATAGCCTCTTTTTAAATGTTCCCTACGGGTCAGGATCAAGGATTCATCCTTCAACGCGTCTTTCAGACGGTCGCGTCTTGGAGACGACGGAGCTTGAGAACGAAAGACGCTTCGTTGAGCTCCACCATATCATAAGAGATCGCTTCCCCTTGAGAAACATCGCTTTTGAGTTTGACATCATACGCCAAACCGAGGGGAAGTAGATTCTCAGCGCGTGCAACTTCCGCCTTTTCAATGAGTCCGTTGACGGTATACCCACCACTGCCATCAAGGACTTCCCCGGCTTTCAAATTGCGTTTGGCAACCGTAATCACATCCGCAATGGGTGTCGGCAGCGGCGTGCCTGTCGGTTGCCCATAGAGCGCAGCTTTTGCAATCGAAATCGGTGCTTCAACAGCCACCAAGTGATATGGACGATAGAGAAGATAGTTCTTTCCGTTCCCACCGGGATAGAGATTGTAGCCAGCAAGATCTTCTTGCGTGAACGGATGGTCGGTCCGAATGACAACGAACACTCCCATCCGAAGTGGGTCATCAAGCATAGTCCTGCCATCGGTCGCAACACTGTTTGCGAGTTCTACGACCCCGTGTCGGTTTAGGATACCTCCCTCCTCTTGAAGGCTGAAGACCTTGGCAATGTCTTCAATATTCACTGAAGGTTCGTGCATACCGCGGACATCCGGTGGGAGTCCCGCCATGTTCGCCAACGAGGTCATTTCAATCTGCGCTTTCGATCCATCTCGAAAGGAATTGAACATCTTGAAGTTAATCGTGCGACGTTCAATATGTTCCTGACTAAATCCGAATCTCTGAGGAACGGTATCTGGTATCCCGACCCGATCATCGTCATAGAACACCGTGCCGCGTCCGGCAGCCACGATTTCAAAACCGAGTGTTTTTGACCATTCAACGATGTTCATCGTCACACCGGGTTGGTCCCCATCGACGAGCGTATAAACAACCCCCGCGGTATCCGCCAAGCGTCTCAGAAATGGGCCGACCGTCACATCGGTTTCAACGTTAACCATCACTAGATGCTTCCGATGCATCAAGGTGTGATACGCCATCCGTGCACCGACTTCAGGGATACCGGTGGCTTCCACGACGACATCAATGAGATCCGACTGAATAATGTGCAGTCCATCTTCAGTAATTACCGATTTACCGCTGCGGATCGCATCGTTCATCGTGTCAACGTTTCCGACCTGTTGAATCGCGTCGGACGGGACATTGCTGGCTTTATACGCGCCTTTCGCGTGCCCTAAGTCGATATCGGCAATTGCGCTTGTCACGATACCCTGCATCTGCGATAGTTGTGCCACCAACCCAGCACCGAATTTTCCCGCTCCGATGATACCGACACGGATTGGATTATTTTCTGATGCCCGCTTAGCAAGTTGTGTGCTGAACATCAAGACTCCTCTAATTTGAAATTCTGTTGAACACGTTTCTCATATTCTGCGCGTGTCATCTCAAAGTCCACCGTTTTTCCGTCATCCACTTCTCGTGAAACGGTGAATCCCAGTGCCTGCCACAACGCTTTTGAACGGGCATTGTCCACGTCGACATCCATCGGACAGAACCGATCAATCCCCAATTTCTCAAACGCGTGAGCGACTAAGCATCGCACGACCTCTTTTCCGTAGCCTTTCCCCCATAAAGTCTTGTCCCAAATCCCGATGGGGAGGCGCATGACTTTCTCACCCTCAATTTCCCCCCGCTCCAAGTTCATCCATTGCAAACAGACCTCACCGATGGTGCGTCCGCTTGCCTTTTCAACGATTGCGAACAAAAAACCGTCTTTTGCCATCGCTGTACCCGCGGCTTTGAGATAGTCTTTCGTTATGGGTTCATCCGGTGGTTCCCCTTCCATCGCTTGTAAGAAATCAGGGTCGTTGTAAAAGGGAACCGCAGTATCAAAATCTGCCTCTTTAAAGGGGCGAAGTCTGAGCCGTTTAGTTTCCAAGTGAATACTGTGGCCCGCAAAGTTACCGGGTTGTAACATACCTAAAACACTCCTTATCCATCATTAGAGAATCTCTGTAATCCATTCATCGTCATGTGCGGGATTATAGATGAGTCCCTCTTTTATAGCAAGGCAGAGATCGAGATGTTCCAATACCATCGCGTTGAATTCTGAAATTGCGTATTGTATTGACACGGACAATTATAGCAGATTTGAATCAGAAATATCAAGACAAAGGCATCTGATTTCGCGTAGAGATCACACCTACAAACACTATAAACTGAACAGATAGGTAAATTTACTCAAGACTGTCCATTCGTGATCTTGCAAGCCTTGCGATGCCTTCCACGCCTGATCGAACACGAAGTAAAAATCGCTACCGGGCCGGTAGATGTAATTGAGCAGAAAATTCGCACTTGCCCGCTCTGCACTGTCGTTCCATTGCGCGTATAATTTGGTAAAGAAACGCGTATTCAACGCATAACTGATGCGTGTGCCGACAACGTTTGTCGTAAACAGATCGCTTTCGGGTAGGTTAATCCAGTTGCGTTGGTATCGCATTTCAATCGCGAGCTGATAGGTCATCCGCCACTGACTATCAATGCTGAGACTCACACGATCGCCGTGAAAGTAATCCCCGTAATCCATCTGTCCGAAGAGCGCGAGCGGACGACTGGTCTCGGTGAAAGTGGTTAGTGAAACCTGATTCATTTCATAATCGCCAGCGGGAATCTCAACATCACCGATGCTGAAAGGTTCCTCAACACGGTCAAAAAATCGCCGAAAATCGAGGTTGAGTCCATCGTCGGATTCCGAAATCATATCCCCACCGACTCCCACATCCCAACCGATGAGCCTGTTATCGTGGTCTAATAGATAACTACCAGTGAACATTGCGCCGACATTTCGGACACTGTATCGTCTCACTTGGACTTCGTAATCGGCATTCAACATCAACGAACGGATGTCTCGTCGATGCATGAACCCCATTTTACTGGTAAATTGGGGACCGATGTCGAGATAAGACGCATTGACGTGAAAAGAGTCGTTGCGCCAGTCGTTCGAGAGATACCATGCGACATCGCGTTCATCGGGATCCGGCGACCAACTTCCAACGGTCATTGCCCGCATCCTCCACTGATCGTGAGGTCTAAAAAAAAGGTCTACCCCGCCGTTGCGATGATACTCGCCGATGTCGCTCTGCCGATTGGTGAGAATGAAACCAACGTTTGAATCGCTGAGAATATCGCGCTGCATTCTCAAGACAGAGAAGTTCGTCAACGGTGATTCTTCTGAGGCGGCGGTCGTCATATTGAGCGCGCCCACACTGTATGCTCCCACCTTTCCCGTCAGTTTACCACCGCCAAGCAGTCGAACTTGTTTGTCATCTTCAATGCCGATCCGCCGACTGTAAAAAACCGACAGGGGTGGGGGCCCGAAATCCCCAATACCCGCGCCAAAAGCGAAGAGTCCGCTTCCTTCGAGAAAGAACTCTCGCCGTTCAGGAAAAAAAAGGCTGAAACGCGTGAGGTTAACCTCCTCTTGATCGGCTTCTACCTGTGCGAAATCGGTATTCACCGTTAAGTCTAACGTCAGGTTCGATGTCACCCCGTATTTCATGTCTAAGCCGAGATCGCGTTCGGTAGTTCGTTGCCACTTTGTGTCGTCGAGATTCCTCGCCAAGCCACCGAGGAGATACGGCTTGACATTAAAATAGGAGGGTGACGCGATGCCCTGTAGCCCAATCAGTTTGCCTTGATACGTCGGATGATAGGTGCCGGGCCAACTCTCACTTCGAGGGACCTGTATCCACTGTGTCGTTTCATTCTTCCGCGCGATATTGCGTCCAAAATTCACGCCCCACACCATCGAATCGCTTTTTTTGAATCGTAACTGATTGAACGGAATCGCGATCTCAACCGTCCAGCCTTTATCGTGCCGCCGTCCCGCAGCCTCCCAGATACAGTCCCAACTCCCGTTAAGATTTTCGCCACCATCTGTGACTGCGGTATCTGACTGTGCCCCGAGCGCATTCATCCGAAAAAAGACGCACTGTCTTTTATCACCGTAGGTGTCAAGCATCACATAAACGTTATCATTCTGCCACAGCTGCCCATCCCGCCGCATTTCGTTCGCAACCACTTTTTCAGGTTGGGAGTCATAACACTCAAACCCAATATAAAGTTTCTCCGCACTATACAGCATGCGGACCTCTGTGCGTTCGGTACTCGGCTGCCCTTCATCGGGGGATTGTTGTGTAAAGTCATCAATGATCTGTGCCCGCGCCCAATCCTCTTCAGTGAGATGCCCGTCGATTTCGATGGTGTCTTGGGTGAACGACGGTTTAATTTCTTTGCTGGCTTCAACACTTAAATTCGCTGCTGCAATCGCCGCCAATATCACAAGAACGATTCTGTGACGCATTTTTTCTCCTCTTTTAAAGTTTTTTACCTATAAACGTGATATTTTCTTGTCATTTAAAAAAGAAACACCCTCACCGAAACCTTACTTTCATAACGTTCAGTGATGGGCGTTATGTTGTACAATTTGGAGATGTTTTGTCTACTCCTTATAAGCCCACCTCTGCGCGATGGATCAAAATAGTACCACCAGAGCCAGCGAGTGGGCAAAGACAGTTTTTATGTAGTGTAAGAGGGGTTTGATTTATTCCCAGAACAAAGCCTGTGGTAAGCAACAGATAAAACATCCGATAATCCTGTTTCAAATTTACGTATGTTAAGTAAGTATGATAACACACGCTGTGTATAGAGATCAAATAATCTATGGTTCCTATAGATGATTCGTTTCCCTTTTGTAGTCCAGCAAAAACGATATATTTGTCAGGCAATGTGAAGTCTACTCATCCCAAGGTAAAGGCACGCCTAATCGTTCACTAACCACGCGTGCAGCTTCTTGTTCCATCTCGCCGTAACGGATACCTTCACGTCGATGCTGTTCTGTGCGTTCTATCTCAATTGCCCCCGGTAGGAGTGCCCTGTCAGTTCCAGGCATTGGTTCGTAAGTTTCACGAACATCACGCGCCATGCGGTCAACCTCTGCGTAGAAAACATTAGATGGCACAACGGATTCGATATGTATGGCGAGTACCATACCTCCTCCCATTCTGCCATTGCTCCATTTTGCGGTGTCTTCCGGTGGAGGTTCAGTAAAGCCGGTCAACCCGCCACCGAGCAAACTTGCCACAGCGGTATAGCCGATACTCTTGAAGAAAGCCGCTGGGATAATTGAAAGCAGGGCATCAAACTCAGGACCGCGTTGATAATCTGCCATAATACAGGTTGCTGCGTCGAGCACAACCGGGGGTTCATCACCAGAAGGGATAGCGAAACAGATAGGGGGATTTCCACAATAGCCAAGCTGGGGTTTTGGATATTGGCTTCCAGAATTGCCTTGGTTCTGAAACCCCTGCACTGAAAAACCGATACAACCGGCTTCGTTACACAGGCGTGAATAGTGTCCTGCCGATCCGTAGTGCCCAATATAGCGAACAAGTCCCATACCGATACCCACTTTTTTCGCTTTGGAGATGGCGCGCTCGGTCGCACGTACCATGGGAAGATAGCCAAGTGTGCCGTTTCCATCAAGCACAACCGCAGTTGGTGTTTCATTGATGATTCGGATGTTAGGATGTGGGTTGAGACTCCCGTTTTCAAAGCCAGCACAATAACCATTAACCGCCCGCGTGCCGTGACTGCGGACCCCTCGTAAGTCAGAGTTGACAAGCAAGCGGCTGATGAGTACGGCGTGTTCGTGTGTGATACCGACTTTTTCAAAGCAGGCGATGGCGAAGTTGAAAAGTCGTTCTTCGTCTACGCGAATAAAAGTTTCTGGTGGTCTATTCATCTCTTTTCCTGTTCCTAATTCCGTCCGCTATCAATTGAAAGTTTCTACCTAAGGGTCAATCTCCTTAATAGAACAGAAGTTTAAGAACATTTAACCTTCTATTCTCAGGTAAATTCACATTTTTTGAAGAAAGCAGAACGATTCATAACTAAAAATGGAAATCAAACAGTAGCGAAAGGACGCAACCCCCGAGATGCTGACATTAAAGTTGTAGAAGACGAAATGGCTTCAAGGAAGTTTGACAAAACGAACACAAGCAGTTTATGATAGATAGTAAGATGTGCTGAGACCAAAAGATGAAGTAAACTACACTTCATTTTCGCTATCGCGATGCTTACACAAGTGCGCTCACCCTTTACCGAAAAGGATTCTATTCATGAAAAGGAACAGAAAATTTGCCTTGGGTTTACTGGCTCTAACACTTTTGTGTGCCTGCACAAGGGCTCCTCAAGAGATTAGAGAAAAAATCTTAGCCCCTCTGGAACCTTCAAAATCGGAAGATGTGCGGCATTCTATCGTTCGCGTCGTGAGTAGATCCCAAATTAGAGGCGTGGGTAACGGGTTCTTTGTAACACCTGACAAGATAGCGACAAACATTCATCTGATCGCCGATGCTAATCCCGTTGCCGTCCATGTAAGAGGTAGCGGTGGCGCACGGGCCATCCGAGGCGTTACAGCGTATGATGTTAAAAATAACCTCGTTATCTTAAAAGTTTCGATCGAAGGCACGCTACTCCTACTTGGCGACAGCGACACCGTTGAGACGGGTGACACTATTTCTGATGCCGGTCTCCTCGCAAGGGGACACAATGACGGTAAGGGCACACAAGGGACTATACTTGGCATTCGGGATTACGACCGGTGGTTTTCAACGACGCTTCAGCCTGAACCAGATGTCAGTGGCGGTCCTATCCTGAATAGTGAAAACGAAGTCGTAGGAATTGAGGTTATAGAAAGAGAGTTCGGTTATGCTGTCCCCTCAAATGCCCTCAAGGTATTGCTTACCCAATCGGACACAGTGGAATCTGTCAAACAGTGGCAGCAGAGAGACGGAATACGGGCATATAGTTACGTAGAGAAAGCAAAACGTAAATTCAGGGACGACAACTATAGTGCGATGATAGAGGTACTCAATGAAGCGATCACGTTAAATCCAGAGTTCGCTACTGCTTACACCAAGCGTAGTGAGGGAAAACTGCATCTCGGTGCGCTTGAAGCTGAAAAGGGAAATGCAACGGAAGCACAACGACACTATCGTTCAGCAATTGACGACTCCGATAAAGCCCTTCAACTTAATCCAGAACTCGCTGCGGCTTACAAAAATCGAGGACTCGCGAAAAGGTTGCTTGCCGACTCCGAAGCCGACGCAGGGAAGGCAGTAGCACAACGACACTACCATGCAGCGATTGCTGACTATACACAAGCCATCAAACGAGTGCCGAATGATGCCGCAAGTTACACCAATCGCGGAACCGCAAGAAAAAACCTCGGTCAGTTTGAATCTGGAAAGGGAAACGTGGTAGCCGCAGAGCAGCACTATCACACGGCGATTGATGATCATACGCAAGCCATTAAACTTAAACCTGATCATGCCAAAGCCTACTACGGTCGTGGACTCGCAAAAGAGATGCTTGGGCAACACAAAGATGCCAAAACAGATTTGGAGCAGTCTGAAACCCTCAAGCGGGAGCATGCTACGGTTCGTGTAGGCGGGAGAGATAGCCATGCCACCGGTTTCTTCGTGACACGTAACAAGGTTGCGACGAACGTTCACGTTCTCGCACACCGCGAATTCGTTCTCGTCCGCTCGGTTGACGATGAGAAAAATTGGACTGTTGAAGGCGTTACAGCGTTCGATGTCAAAAATGACATTGCCATCCTAAAAGTGGCAGAGGAAGGGACACCGCTTCCACTTGGGAACAGTGACACCATCCAGAGGGGTGAGGCTATATCCGCTGTCGGATACCCCAGAGGAAAATGGACGGTCTCGGACGGAACTTTACATAGCATCCGGGATAGCGATAAATGGCTTCAGATGAACGTTAAAATTTCCCCCGGCAACAGTGGTTCTCCCGTAATAGACAGTAAAGGACGGGTCATAGGAATCGTCTCTGGTGCAGTAGATCCCTACAGTTACGCTATCCCTTCAAACGTCCTGAAGGCACTACTCGTCCAGTCGGGTCCTGCTGAACCGTTGGTACTCTGGCGGAAACAAGGATCTGTCCTTGTTTATGTACACTCCTCTCAGGGAACAAGAAACTACATTGAGGGTCACTATGACAAAGCGATCGCCGACTTTGATACAGTCATCGAAGTAAGTCCTGAGAATGCTTATGCTTATTACAATCGAGGACTTGCCAAATTCAGGCTCGGCGATCTTGAATCTGAAAAAGGAGATGCAGAGAAAGCCAGAGGGTTATATGAGGCAGGAATTGAAGACAGCACGCAAGCCATCAAGCGAGATCCAGAAGACGCTAATGCCTACCACAACCGTGCGGGAGGAAGGTTTCGCCTTGCGCAATCAGAGACAGATACAGCAAAGAAACAGAAATACTACCAAGGTGCGATTCACGATTGGACACAGGTCATCAAACTGAATTCAGAGCATGCCGATCCGTATAACAATCTCGGTGCTGCAAAGGCATCTCTTGGTGAATCTAAAGCAGATCAAGGGAACATATCGGAGGCACAAGCATTATATGTGTCGGCGATTCAAGACTGCACACATGCGATACAGCTGAACCCAGAGGATCCGGATCCATATATCAATCGAGGATATGCCCAGTTTCGCCTCGGTAAAACGAAAGCGGATCAAGAAGATATAACGGATGCGGAGGCATTATACATGGCGACAGTTCAAGACTGCACACAAGCAATCCAACTGAACCCAGAAAATGCCGCCGCCTACGGCAATCGGGGTGTTGCAAGAGTTGCTCTTGGCAACGCTGAAGACGCGATAGGGGACTTTGATGCCGCACTCCGACTTGATCCAGAGAATGCAGAATACTTCCATGAGCGCGGGCTTGCCAAAGAGGCACTTGGGCAACACAAATCAGCGAAGGCAGATTTTGAAAAGGCTAAGGAATTAGACCCAAATGTCGGACAGCAATAACAGACGACATCTCAGCACAAATGGAGAAGCTATGCGTTTACCCCAACTCGGAACGCATAAAGACTTGCCTGGTTTAGCACGAAACGAAACCGTAGCGGTTGCTCTGCATTCGCCAATGTCCCTGATTTCCATTGCACGGAATGTCGGACGTTATCCTCTGTTATCGGAACACAATCATCCATCGAAAAACCGGGTTGTACCTGTCCATCGGCTGTCAGCACTTCAACAGCAATTTGTCCGCCACTTGCATCGGCGTTAATTTCAAGTCCGCCGTTGGGAATCTGCAACGGGACGGTCTCAATAACACCACCCTCCGCATCCGCATCAAGCGAGACGAAACCATCCAATCGCCACTTCGCCAGTCCAATCTCCTTGTGCCTGTCTTTCATCTGGGCACCGTGGGTGTGGACGGTTCCCGTATAATACCAGTGAATTTCATCCTCGGTGATAATCGGCTCTATCGCGGTTCCCATAATCATACCCATGTCGAACGTGCCGCTTTCGCCGCGTGGAATAATTGGCGTCCGAATCGAATCCGGATACTCCCAATTAAACCCATCTCGACTACTCACGAGTTGCGCGTCAATCGGTCCGTCAATCGGAATTTCATGCTCCGCTGCACCCGGTCCCGTCACATACAGCACCCCAACAAGCCCGATGTAGATGTTGTGATAGAGGAAACCCGACATGTTGTGGATTTCAGCACGATCGGCACCATACCGCTGGACACCGATTTCATCGTCCTCAGCAGTTGCCCCGAACATCGGTTCAAGGGGTTCCCAAGGTCCCTCTAAGCGTGGACTTTCGGTATACGCGATCATACGGCGTGCGTCTTTGTCGTCTCCGCGTATCAGGGCGTAAGCCCGGAACATCTCTTTTTTCTTATCGTAGATTACATTGAACGCACCTTCGTTGTCCCGATCTGCAACCGGTTCCAAGTAATCCGAATCGTCCCATCGAATACCATCAGGAGACGTGAGGAGAAAGATATTGCGATACCGTCTGCAAAAACCGATCATCTTATACCGTTTCTGGGGATCCGGTTGGTCATCATCTCGGAAAACACACGCGCCGTGTAGATCCCACACGATATTATTGTTCGGATTTCCGTTGAATTCAAAGAGTCCAAGATTCGGTTTCGTCCACGTCAATCCATCGGCACTTTCCGCGTAGCAGGTAAGATCCCCACGGTCATTTTCAACGAACTTCCGTCCGTAGGCATCGTGGGTCTGCCCCCTGTATGTCGAGGGGTTTCGGTCTGGACGTGGGACGTAAAGTCCTGGGATCTCGTTCGCTTCAAACCGCCAATGCGGTCCCATGCGACACATATACCACATCCGATATTTCCCGAACGCGGCATCATACATCGTGGTGCCGTAGAGGTGAACGCGTCTGGATTGATCGGGACCCCCGTGTTCCCACGGATTCTCGGGATCAGGTTTAAGGACAGAAACGTCATGCTTCACGCATTGATGGAGTGTGCGCGTTACGTTATGTTTAGAAGCGATCAGGGCATCGTCAATGAACAGTTCTGGGTTTCCGGTGTCAAGCGTGTGAACGGTGTTTGAATTCACGTCATTTTCCTCTTTTCTAACCATCGGGTTTTCGTCCTGGGCGTTATCATATTACGCGCAGGTTCTCGGTATAGCACAAAATCCGTAGCCTGTAACATTGTCCCGCAAGCCCACACGCGGCTTGCGCCAAGAAGGCGACTCCAGAGAATAGCCTGTCAAAGTTCCAAACCACGTCGTTTCTCCACAAGGTAAAATTAAAAACCTGCCCATAACTTCCGCATCTCCTCGGAGGAGGTGAGCAGTTCATCCAACGTTCCGACTGCCTCAACGCGCCCGTCTTTTAGCACAACAATCTGATCTGCGCGTCGGAGCGCGGGACGTCGGTGAGAAACGACGAGGCAGGTCGTCCGCTTGGAAGTCACACGATCACGCGCATCGTGATGGCGTGCTTCCGCAGTCGTCTCAAAAAGGCGTTCCCAGAGGGTCTGTTCCGTTTCAACATCAAGCCCAGACGAAAGATCGTCAAAAACGAGCAGATCCGAGTCGCGCATGAACATCCGTGCCGCCGCAGTGCGTTGCATCTGTCCACCCGATAATTTTACGCCGCGGGGTCCAACGATAGTATCGAGACCATCTTCCAGCGTTGGCAAATCTGTATCCATGACACCGAGCCGAATCGAACGATTGAGGGCATCCCAATCCCACGGCAACCCCATGAGAATGTTGTCACTCAGTTTTTCACTGAAAAGTCTCGGGGTCTGGGGTGTATACGCGCAACGCGGCGGAACGAAAAACGCCTTCGGATCCTCAACGATTTCGCCATTCCAGCGAATTTCGCCTGCCTGTTTAGGCAGGACCCCCAAGAGTGTCTGGATCAGCGTTGTTTTGCCCGAACCGATCTGTCCCGTAACGACCGTGAACGAGCCTGCAGGAATTTTCAAATCGACCTCAGTAATTCCAGCAGCTTCACCGTTATAGCGGTAGGTAAGTCCAGAGACGGTAAGTTCATCAAGTCGATCCGTCTCGGTCTTTTGAGGGATTGGAAGTGGGGGTTGATTCTCTCGCAGATACACCGGTGTGTGTTCTACTAAATCTTCCCTCGGCATCTCATCAACAGTCTGTTCCATACGGGAGAATGAAACCTCTGCCCGTTTGTGCTGCGCCATTATACTGCCAACGAGCGACCCGCTTCTGGCAACCTCACCAATGTAGGTGACGAAGAGAGCCAAATCTCCGACTGAAAATTCCCCTGTCATCATCTGTTCCGCAATCAGAATCAAAACCACGCCGGTGGCAAGGTTGTTAATATTGAAACTAATGGAGCGTAGGAACTGATTGAACAAATTATCCACCAGTGTCGCCTTGCGGCGCGCATCGTTTAGCGCCCGAAAGTGTGCGATTACATTTGACTCTGTTCGCGCGACCTTTACTGCCAAGATGGATTGGAAGACTTCGTTAATGAAATTTGTTGATTGTTCCGTAGCGACGCGCTGCGCAGTTCGATATCGTTGAATGAAGCGTCTTGATACGTTGACGATTGTAATAATTAGGATCGCTGGGATCACCGTGATGAATGTCACGGCAACGTCAATTCGAGCCATCACGATAATTGCCGAGATCGCGAAGATGAGATTCCCCCATAAATGGATATACTGTTCCAAATAATGCTGGATCGCTTGAACATCATCCCGAAGCCGATTTGTCGTTTCACCAGAGGCTGTTGAGACGCTATGCGGCGCGGACATGTTCATGATAGCGGTCATCAGATTTTTTCGCAGGAGCGTTGAGATAGCGTAACGCCAACGCGCCCATACAAATGCTGACGATATAAGGACACCGCGATCGGCAAGATGCGCAACAACGAAAAGCACGACACAGGTCCACGCGTTGAGGCCCGCCTCTGATTCTCCAGAGAGCGCATCAAAAAACGCCTTCCGAATAAGCCCGTCGGCAAGCGGCATTAGGTCGTCCAACCCACGAAAAAGGATGGTGCCGAGAAAGAGGAAAGGACGGTAACGAATGAGGCGAATTGATGCTTGCCCTGTCGTCATTTTTTAATTATACCTTGCGGATAAGTAACGCTGTTTGTGCTTTGACGATTTCCGTGTTCGAGTCGCCTGCGCCGTTGTTGCAGGCTCGGCTCTTTGGTACAAATTCCCAAATCCAGTTCCGAATTAACCAGATACCCGCATTCTCACTGCGAAGCAAACGGACGCAGCGGCCCAAACACAATTAATTAAAAGTCTCTAACCCTGTTTTCAGCAATTGTGAGAAGACCGAGTCAGGGTCTTGGACGAGTTGTTTTCGTTCACCGTGTTCCTGAATCTCCCCATCGGCGAGAATCATAATTTCGTCCACCTGCTGGACCGTTCCGAGTCGATGCGCGATGATGATACTGGTGCGTCCTTTCAACAGCCGTTGCACCGCACTGTCAATGCGCTGCTCCGTTGCTGGATCAAGCCGCGAAGACGGCTCATCGAGGATAACAACTTTCGGATCCTTGAGGAAAACCCTCGCAAATGCCAGCAACTGTGATTCACCTGCAGAAAGCCCTGTGCCTTCAAGCAGTGTATCAAGTCCGTCTGGCAGAGATTGATACCACTCTGACAACCCCAATTCTTCAATGACCGACCGGATGCGGTCGTCAGGAATTTCGGGATCAAAGAGCGTTAAGTTCTCACGCACGGTGGCATTGAAGAGTTGCACATCTTGTGTAACCATACCGATCTGGTTCCGCAGATCATCCAACAGAATCTTCTCAATCGGTTTACCTCCGACGCGAATGTGTCCACTATTAATTTCATAGAACCGAAACAGAAGTCGGGTGATTGTTGTCTTACCGCTCCCTGTGCGTCCCAACAATCCGAGCGATTTCCCTGGGGTCAGTTGGAACGAAACATCTTTCAGCACGGGCTCATCTTCGGTGTAACCGAATGTGACCTGGTCAAATTCAATGTCGAGCGCGCCTGATGCCGGAAGTGCCTCTGTACCATCCGCAATCGTGGGAGCCGTGCGATAGAGTGCTTCAATCCGTCTGAATCCAGCGGTTGCTCGTTGAAGCTCGTTCATCTGACGACCAATCATAATCAATGGACCTCGAAGCATCATCGTATAATGGACGACAAGGTAGGCGGTGCCTATCGTAAATGCCTCTATCCGATACAGGTAGATACCCATCCCCATTGTCAGCGCGATGCCTAATGCGAAAAGGACACCGCTTATGGTTTGTAGGACTTCTCCCATCACATGCGCTTTTACTGCTCGATCATACACATCACGATTCACATCGTAAAACCGGTCCATGGTATAGTCAATACCACCGTTTGTGCGGAGATCTTCAATACCTGTCAGCCGTTCTTCGAGAAAGCCGAACAGTCTGGAGTACCCCTCTCGTTCAGCAGCGTAAATGGGAACAGCAATGTTCCGAGTCAGGTTGTAGACGATGATAGCAATGACGACAAAACCTGTGAGTGCGATCCCGATGCGCCAATCCTCACGAGCGACCAGAATCAGAACGCCAGCGAGAAATAACAGACTCCCGATCACTTGAAGTATAAACTCAGAAAAAAAGTTTGAGAGCGCTGCGGTATCTCCGTCGACGCGCTCGACCATCACGCCAGGGATTCGCTCATGGTGGAAGGACATGTCGAGGTGTAGGCAGTGGTGTGCGAGGTCGCCACGCATTTGGTTTGTTGCCCGCCAGCCAACGTCTTGTCCTAAATACGTGTTGATTAACATCACCACTTGTCCGAGGAGCCCAATTGCGAAGAAAATACAACCCGCGATGATCAGGCTTCGTGTTTCGCCGCCCGCTTCTGCTGTATCAATGAAATAGCGGAGAATTTGTGGATTCAGTAGACCGAGACCTATCCCAGTGAACATAAAAAACGCGAGTAACGTCACGCGTATCCACTGGGGTTTGAGGTATTGTGAAAGGAGCGCGGCATATTGCCGGAAAGGTACTTTTTCCAATTTTTAAACTATGTGCTTCTGAGCTGCTGCGTCCGTTGTCCTTGCAGTAATTTTCTTAACCCTTAACGTGAATTCAACTTCAGCAAACGACCATCAAGTTGACCTTGGTTTAATCTCTTTTGAGTGCTGCCCAGGTAATCGCGAGTTTCCCTTTACTCTCGACAGACAGCCCGACGGTGGCAAGCCTTTTGAGGTCGTCGGCATTCAACGTCCGATCATAGATCATCACTTCGTCGATTAACCCTTTGAAGTATCTGGCACCACAGCATTCATCCCATCCGAACTTTAAGTTGCGGACTGTCTGTTCGATATGGGGAATGTCGTTTACCTCGGCATCGAGTTTATCACTATCTCTGTGATAAATGTAACTCGTTGCTTTATCAGGTTCAATTGCTATCGCGACCAACGCCCATTTATTTTCCGGGATTTCCGGTGCGCCTTGCCAGTTCCACGTCAGTGCGGAGTTGTTGTTCCATACATAGGTTAGGGTATTGTTCGCGGCGACACCCATCCACCACGAGGCTGGATCACTTCGACCGACGACAATTCCCGACCAATCTATCGTTTTCCAGCCGTTGATTCGGGCGATTACTGTGATTGCGGTCGTTGTCAATTCAAACGCATCATCAACAATGACGTGTCCGCCACCACCATCGAATTCAACGGAACCGTTCACCCAACCGTCGTCAGACCACTTCGCGCCTTTTTCCAATTGGGCATCATTCCCGTTGCCCGATAGGTCGTCCCCATTTCCATCAAGGGGCCAATAACCGACGAGTCCTTCCGTCAGATCCGCCGCGAACGCGCCTGTAGACCAAAGGCTCACGACAACAACCAAAACCATAATAACGCTTATTCTGTGTTCCACCTCTTATCTCCTTATATACTGTTCATTGTCCTGTATCCCACCCTTTCAGCAGTGGAAAGTAGAGACACAGTTTTTGGTAGAGAAAAACGACTAAAGATGCTATACTTTAAATAAGCAGAATCCCAAAAGACAACAATGTCTTCACAAGTCATCATACACGAAAAAACGGTTTCTTGCAAGAAAAATCGCATGATTTAGTCTGTATGGGAGTTTCAGTCTAACCTACTAAAAGGAGAGCAGGTTACCGAATGATCAAAACAACCGACTTGACCATTTCGAAGTCAAGCATTCTGGTCCTATCCCTTTGCTCTGTCTTATTCCTGAGTGGTTGTGGATCAAGGCACTCCAGAGAAGAATCTTTAATACCCAACACTTGGCGTGTCTCGACCCTCGAGGCAGCAGGTCTCAATCCTGAACCGATTATCGAGGCGGCAAACCGTATACGAAACCAAGACTATAAGAATATTCATAGTCTTCTAATCGTCCGAAATAGGAGTTTGGTATATGAGGAATACTTTGCTGGCATCGATGGACGAAAAGGATTTATTGAGTTCGATAAAGACACCCTCCACGATCTGCGATCGGTTTCAAAGAGCGTTACGTCAGCGTTAATCGGCATTGCAATTGACCGCGGATACATAGAGTCCGTTGATGTACCCATATTTCAATTCTTTCCAGAATACGCCGACTATCAGACCGACGAGAAAAACAGGATAACATTGAAACATTTGTTGACGATGACGGCTGGATTTGAATGGGATCAATCTGGCGCACATCAGTCAGAACCCGATTCACCCAACTCCGAAGCGCAGATGGAGAACAGTTCCGATTTCATAGAATATGTGCTGTCAAAAGAGATGTCCGACGAACCCGGTGCGCGTTTTAATTATAATAGCGGTTGCACGATCCTCCTCGCGGGTGTAATCAAGAACGTATCAGGAATGCACGCGGATCGGTTTGCAGAGAAGTATCTCTTTCGTCCGTTGGGAATCGATCGTCATGACTGGTGGCGAACGGCGAACGGGTTACCGCAGACTCACGCAGGATTGTTGCTGTGCCCACGTGACATGGCCAAAATCGGGCAGCTCTATCTCGACCAAGGCCGATGGAAGGACCAGCAGATCGTCCGTGCTTCCTGGATCAGCGAGTCTACGAAACCACATTTTAAATACAAGCGGTATGGATTCGGCTGGTGGCTTGATAACTTTTCCATCCAAGGCAGAACTCTCAAAGGCTATATCGCCCAAGGTAATGGAGGCCAGTTTATATTCGTGATCCCGGATATACACCTTGTAATCGTTTTTACAGGTGGTAACTACGGCTCGTCAATTGCGAGTCAGGCATTCAAAATTGTGAACGAATATGTGCTCCCCGCAGTCAACGAATCATCAATCAATTCCAGTCAATAGGTGTTATGGGTAAATTTGAAGAGGTCCTTGAATGCACAGTTCCGAAAGTCCTCCTATTATTGTACTCGGTGCTGAGCGTAGTGGGACATCTGTCGTTGCAGAAATGGTGCACAGGTGGGGTGCGTATGCGGGTCCCCCCGAAAAGTTACATAAGGCTGATGCACATGCCCCCAGAGGGTATTGGGAATTCCTGCCCTTATGGGATCTGCTTGCTGAGTTAGGGGATTTCGATGCTGGGGCGACTTGGTGGGATCACGACTTCCAACAGCGAATAGAGAAAAAAGCCACTGACTCAGTGTTCAGAAAGAAAGCCGTTGCACTGATGGCTGAAATGTCCACAGAGCGTCCTTGGTTTTGGAAAGATCCTGCTCTCAGCCATTTTTTGCCGTTTTGGAAACAGATATGGGGCACTGTGATTTATATAATCACGGTTCGCAATCCTTTTGACACCGCAGTATCCTGGCAGAAGTTTATTATGCCATCTAACGTGAAAACCCGTACCTCCTTTGTCGCGATGAATTTGCTACGCTGGCAACATATAATGATGCAAATCCTACAGCACACAGAGGATACACAACACCGACTCTTTCTTGGCTACGAAGATATTATGCGTCAGCCACGCGCCCAAGCTGAGCGGTTGGCTCGCTTTCTGAATTCCAAGTTTGGAACACGAGTTTCACCCATTCAGGAAATGGTCGATGCGGTTGAACCTGAACTCTGGCGAAATGACTGTGGTATTCCGTTTGAACGGGTAACTGAAGCGACAGGGGAACAGAAAGCCCTTTATACCTTTGCAAGGCGGAAGATTGACAATCCATTTGAGCCGTTTGACGTTGCAGAATATCCATTACCCCCCGGATATTTTGAGTTTCTAAACATTCAAGAGGCATTACTGAAAGCCTATCGCGAACTTGAACATTGATGAATGTCTACAGCTAACACAACGGTTTTTGTCAGCGTATGAGGTTAAACTTTGTACATTGATATTGTCTCAGCACAAAATCATATACCTGATCACTACAGCGATTACCTGCAAGGCTATCGCGCCGTCCGTTTGTTGGCAGAAGACGGCACAATTCTGGGTGAACTCGTTTGGCGTGTTGCATCAGGACATAATATTGAGATTACGGAATTCGGTATATTTGAGGAAGAGAATAAACGAAAGGGTTGGGGGACGCAGTTGTTAGAGGCTGCATTTGAAGATATGCATCAATATTTTACGAAAATTAACCACCCTTTATGGAAGGTATATCTTTTCTGCGAGGAAAGGAACGAAGAAGGTCGAGGTTTCTACGAATCACACGGATTTCGATTAGAAGTTGTTTTGAAAGATTTTTGGGCAGATGGTAACGCAGTCATGTATAGTCAAGTTCTAAAATTTTGACCCGATCAAGGAGTGGTGAATGTCGCGGGCACAATGCATCGTGCACAGGGAAAAAAGAATTTTAATGGTCAAGCACCGTCACGAAGGAGAAGAATGGTGGTGCCTTCCGGGTGGACGTTTGGAAGCAGGTGAAACGCCGGAACAAGCTGCACTGCGGGAACTTTGGGAGGAGTGTCGAGTACAGGGCAGAGTGATCCGTCCAACATCCGTCGTTACCTTTGCACCTAATGATCAATATTACACCTATTTAATAGAGATAGGCACGCAGGCAGTATCTTTGGGAACTGACCCTGAACTTAAAGGGAACCAGGTTCTTGTGGACGTTGCCTGGATATGTCTAAACGAGCTCACAGAACGAGATAGAGTGTTTCTATGGACTGCTGGCTTGTTGACAATTCCCGAATTTTTTGAGGAAATTTGGCACTTACCGATTTGAGTGAGGAAGCTTCATGGACAGAACGATTCGTGTGGTGGAACAGTTGAAAGGTCCCGTCGTACCGGTGAATACCTGCTTCGGTGACGATGATTCGCTGGATATTGGCGCGATGCGGAAGTATGTCAATTGGTTGTGCGAGCAGAACGTTCCAGTGGTTCTCCTCACGTATGGCAGTAGCGAATTCTGTAGCCTGACAGACGCAGAAATCTGGCAGTTGACTGCGGAGTTCGCAGAAGAAATATCAGGTCGCTCGCTTTTCATCGCTTCAACGGGTTGGTGGCATCCCGGACAGTGCAGAGAGTTTTTGAAACACTGCGACGATGCAGGCGTAGACGCTGTCAAGGTCCAGATTCATCCTGGATTGGGGATGAAGCGCGAGGTTATCGTTGGCTACTTTGATAGCATTCAGGATGCAGCGCCAATTCCTTTATTGGTTTGGGGAGCATGGCAAGATCCTTATCCTGTGGACATCGTTGCTGAGTTAGCAAAACGTCCGGAAGTGGTCGGTATCAAGAATGACGGTCATCCGTTCTATGCTTACTATGACATCATTCGTGCAACCGCCGACGAGAATTTTGCGGTGATCAGCGGTGGGCAGATGCGTAATTTCATGTTCGGCTACCCGATCGGTTCAACGGCGTATCTCTGCACTATTGCTCCGTTCCGACCGGACATTGCCTTGGAATTCTATAATGCCCTGACCACAGGGCACAACGATGACGCCAAGGAGATTGTGTTTCGCTATGAGGAGCCTTGGCTCAAAGTAGCATCGAGATTGGAATGGTTGCCCAGTATAAAATCGGCACTTTATCTTCATGGACTCTATCCGAACCATCAACTTCGGACACCTGCAGTCTCGCATACGGACGAAAAACATCAGGAAGTTCAAACAGTGTTGGAGCGAATCTTTGGAGGTATCAAATCTGCTAAACTCTAATTAATAGACACAAACGGTTAACTGTATTCAAGCGCGACCTTAACAATCGTTCTCAACCTATCCGATATAGAGATATTCCAGTCAATAACCCCAAGCTAAAGCATGGGGCTTGTGCGAAGCGTATACCCAACGTTCACTCCACAAGTTAAACTATTTTCTACAGTAAAATATCGCAGTATCTTGGCATGGTAGCCAGTTCAATGTTTCGGATACTCCCCTCGTCTGATTCCACTTGGATATTGCGATCTGGAAGGGGCAATATAAACTCCAGTGGAGATTTACAAACTATGTTTGTTCCTGTTGTTGATAAGCACCAAAAACCACTTATGCCTACCAAGCCTTCGCGGGCAAGGAAGTGGATTAGAGACAAGAAGGCGACACCGTTTTGCAAGAATGGCGTATTTTGTGTGCGTCTCAACGTTGATCCTTCTGATAGGTATTTTCAAGAGATAGCCATAGGTGTGGACCCCGGCAGTAAGAAAGAAGGCTTTACTGTGAAGTCTGAATCACACACCTATCTCAATGTGCAAGCAGATGCTCATAGCAAAGTCGGTAAGAAAGTTGAAAAGCGTCGTGAGTTGCGGAGAGGGCGTCGGTCTCGAAAATGTCCTAACCGAAAGAACCGCATGAATAGACTTGCGAATAAAGATCGTATTCCCGCCGGCACGCGTGCGAGATGGGATTGGAAACTCCGTATCCTTGACTGGTTATCGAAACTCTATCCGATTACCCATATCTGTGTTGAGGACATCAAAGCCCGGACGATAGAACGCTCCAAGAAATGGAACACATCATTTAGTCCGCTTGAAGTTGGTAAACAGTGGTTCTACGCTGAAATCAAAAAACGTTGGGAGCTGCTAACACTTCAAGGGTGGCAAACAAAGGAGATACGCGATCGGTTAGGCCTGAAAAAGTCAAGCGAGAAACTATCGGAAACCTTTGACGCACACTGTGTTGATAGTTGGTGTCTGGCATATCACACGGTTGGCGGTGAGAGTATACCGGATAACACGGATATATTTTCTATATCGCCGATCCCGATAAAACGCAGATGTCTGCACCGTGAACAAGAATCAAAAGGTCGGCAACGCCATAGATATGGCGGAACGCTCTTAGGGGATGGGGTGATAAAAAATACATTGATCAAACATGTCACATATGGACTCACTCGTTTGGCAGGTATCAACGCAAAAGGATTGTTTGCTATCTATAACCTTGACGGAAAACGGTTAACAACAGGTGCGAAGCGAAACAGTTTTCAAGTCCTAACACGGCTCAATTTCAACTATAGGAGCGGACATTCCTCCCAACGCTAAAGCATTGGGTCTCCTGCCCGAAGATTGATGAATCAAACAACTGAGATTACAGCAAATAATGTGTGCGATTTTCTTAAAAGATTCGCTACAGGCATATCTGTTGAATACCTGAAACCTGTATCCGACCGCCACCGTGGTGGTGATAACTTTACGTTCTACTATCGCGACGATGCTATCCTCAAGATTGCCCGCAACGCCTACCGAGCCAGGCTTCTAAAAGAAGTTAAACTCACAGAATACCTACACACATTATCCATGCCTTTCACTGTCGCAAAACCGATCATGGTACACGACAAGGGATTCTATGCGATGTTTTCAAGAATCAACGGTTCCTCACTATCCATAGAAGCACTTGAAGAATTTACCGCCAGAGAATTAGAATCCTTTGGCAAATCTCTCGGTACTTCTCTCACCCTTCTACACAGGCACAAATTTCCAGATGAGGTCTTAGACTATATCCCACACGCTGATGACCCTTTTGCAACGGCAATTCGTGACACAAGGCAAAAACTCGCATTTATCGCAGAAAATACCACAGCAGTCGATACACATCAATGGAGTGAAAAGCTGGAAAACCTGCAGGAAGCCTTAGATCAGAGGTGGACTGTCGTTCACACCGATCTCCAAATAAACCATCTGTTTTTTATACAGGAAAATCTTGAACAACTCGCCATTATTGATTGGGCTGATGCTTTACTGCACGATCCAGCAATAGATTTATCTGAGTTCGCTATAGAGATGTATTCGGATTTACCGCCTGATGGTATTGTTGCCAAAAAGGTTATTGATGCGGTTCTGAAGTATTATCAGACAGATGATGCTGCGATTACAGAGAAGATTGAGTTTGGACTTCTCGTTTTTGAAATTGGACGCGCCTACCGATGGGTAAAGAACTCGGTAGATCAACCCTAATTAGTCTGTCAATATTGAGTTTGAGGGCAGATCTTAGGATTCCATGAAGAACACCTGAAGATGTCGGGTTTCGCTGACGCTCTACCTGCAGGAAATACCCTATCAAAAACACCTACTGATCATAAAGTCAAAGTTGAAGCAATAAATTGACCTGAATTAGCCTAAGCAGCATAGGTCTGACCGTCCTAATCTATTTGTGGATCATGATACAAGTGAAATTTTCTTCTTGCGAATTTCTCCGTTGTGATTCCTCTGAAGATGGTGTATATTAAACTTGAATGTTTCAGAGTTGTGATTCTTTGAAGTCCTAAATTGTCATAATTAGCGGAGTTACTGAGTTTATAATTTCATCCGATGTAGCAAGGAGATTCTATGAATATTAAAGAAATTCGCGTCGTAGAAATCGAACTAAATCCGAAACCGACAACAACACCGCGTACACCGAGTCGATCCGGAACATATCAATTGAACCGACCCATCACGCGTTACCCTTCATTCAACAGAAAAGAGGGACACGTTTCCTACTCGGAATGGAAACGTCCCGCCTGCATTATAACGGCGGAAGATGGGACTTGGGGTTTCGGTCTCTCACTTTACGGGGGTCCCGTGACCCGAATCATCTCAGATCACTTTGCCCCCTTCCTCGTTGGCGAAAATTGTATGGCAACCGAGAAATTATGGGATATGATGGTGCGATTGTCAGCTGCCTTCGGTGCAACCGGCTTGACGAGTTACGCCATCAGTGCGGTGGATTGCGCGTTGTGGGACCTCAAGGGTAAAATTTTGGGACGACCGGTCTACGAACTCCTCGGCGGTCCGCAAAAAGAAAAGATTTTCTGCTACGCCTCTGGGTTCGATCAGGAATGGTACATGGAACTCGGATTCAAAGCCACAAAACTCTTCACACCGTGGGGTCCAGAGCAAGGAAAAGAAGGCTTAGGCAAGCTTGAAGAATTGGTAGCAACGACGCGGGAAGCGATTGGCGACAATGTTGACTTGATGTTGGACGCTTGGACCGGTTTTGACATAGAACATACCGTGCGCGTCTGTGAAACGATGAAGCCTTACGGGTTGAAGTGGATGGAGGACTATATCCGTTCTGATGATTTTGTCGGCTACGAGACGGTGCGTCAACGCCTCCCTTGGCAAACGCTCGCTACTGGCGAACACTGGTATCTGCCGACTGTCTTTGCGGAGGCAGCAGGACGACGGCTGGTTGACATCTTCCAACCGGACGTTTTGTGGTGCGGCGGCATTACATCGGCAGCAAAGATTTGTCACATTGCTGAGGCGAATGGAATTTCCGTGATTACACACGGTGGCATGAACTATCCCTATGGTCAACATCTCGCCTTTGCGATGCCCGCCATCACGTGGGGTGAACGCTCCGAGGGTGTATCTGCCCCCGGTGTCCCTCTGGAGGAGATGGTCAAGTTGCCCGGCACTTCTGTTATCAAAGACGGCTATGTCGCTCCATCAGATGCCCCCGGCTTCGGTCTTGAAATTGATGAAGCATGGATAGAGAGTGTGATGGCATAAATCGCACCTACAGATTGCGTCGAATTGCGTTGTTCACAAATGTAATACTCAGCAGGAACACCTCTATGACCCCGACCTTAAAAGTCTCAGAGATTCTTGAAGTCGCTCTATATGTAACAGACTTGGCTGCGGCTGAACAGTTTTATACAAAAATTTTGGGACTTTCTCTGTATTCAAGATTCGCGGAGCGCCACGTCTTTCTCCGGTGTGGCGATCGAATGGTGCTTCTTTTTAACGCAGAAGAAACGGTCCATTCTGGAGAGGGTCCACTTGATGCTCCTGAGCACGGAATGAAAGGGATGGGACACATAGCCTTTGCCGTTCGAGATCATGAAATTGATCAATGGAAGGAACACCTTACAACACAGGGAGTAAGCATCGAGAAAGAGATCTGTTGGGAAAAAGGCAGGTCTCTCTACTTTCGTGATCCGTCGGGAAACAGTGTAGAAATCACCTCTCCTGTCATCTGGAGAATCGAAGAGAATATGTTTTTCAGCCGTAGATAGTCAGGAAGATGAAGATGTGAATCTCAATTCATTGGCAAATATTGTAGATTGTTTGAAAATGCTCCAACATCAAGGCATTTGTCCGCTTGTGGCGATTGATGGACCTGGCGGTGCTGGAAAAAGCACTTTGGCGCGCCTGTTGAAAGAACAACTCAAAACTCTGGGTTGGCTCGTGGCAGTGGTCAAACACGATGATTTCTACCTCCCTTCTCATCAACGTGCAAATCAACAAGTAGGGGTAATTGGTTGCGACTTCGATTGGGAGCGTCTCCGTGATCAGGTGCTCACTCCTATTAGAGAGGAACATTCAGCACATTACCAGCGGTACGATTGGGAAACAGACGTTCTTGCGGAATGGCATACAATTTCTGCGTCCGATGTGGTGCTTGTCGAGGGGGTCTATACGATGCGACGTGAGTTAGCCAATCTGTACGATTTGAAAATATGGGTGGAATGCCCGAAAGCAATCCGTCTTGCCCGTGGCATTGCGCGAGACGGTGAAAAGGCACGCACTATTTGGGAACAGAATTGGATGCCGAAGGAGGATGACTATATCAAAACGCATCTTCCTCATGAAAGCGCCGATTTGTTTGTGAATGGAGCAACGCCATATTTACCGATGGGTGAATCCAAATGAATGACGAAATTACGATTGCCAATCGAGCACGGTGGGAAGCCGCAGTCTTGAAAAAGAACGGCTTTACTGTGCCGTGGCTTGACCTTGATAGAGATGATATTCTGCAATATGCTGAGGATCAACTCGATCCGGTTCCGTATCACCTTTACCAAATCTATCCTGCGTACCTACTCAGAGATGTTGCGCGCAAGGATGTGTTGTGTCTTGCCGCAGGTGGAGGACAGCAATCAGCGGTATTCGGTCTGCTTGGTGCCCATGTGACTGTGATCGATTTTACACAGGGCCAGCTTGCGGGAGATATCACTGCCGCGAGGCATTACAGTTATCCAGTCGAGACAATTTGCACCAATATCCGTGATCTTGCCACAATTGACGATGCGTCGTATGACCTTATCTACCAAGGACCCTCCATGAGCTGGGTGCCATCCGTTCATGAAATCTATAGAGGCGTGTCGAGGATCATCCGTCCGGGAGGTCAGTATCGCGTAGATTTCGGTAATCCTGCTAATCATTTTTGGGAGTGGGATGGTGAATTCTACCGGGTTACTGAACCGTATTCTGAACGCGTTTATAGGTATCCAGACGGCGCATACGATTTCCGGCACTACTTGAGCGATATATTCAACGGACTCGTGGACAACGGCTTTCGGATTGAGCGGGTTGAGGAGCGTTCTTGGATGCAGCCGGATATTAATGCTACGCCCGGAAGTTGGACGCACGAGATGGCTTACAACGTGAGTTTTGCCATCGTCGCGAAGAAAGAGATGTAGGGCATGTTCTGCTTGGAAGGAGAACTATAATTATGGATGCGTTAAATTTTCGCAAAGCAGACGCAAGCGACAGTGAATTCGTTTTTGCCGTAAAGGAAGCAGCATTCCGGGAATATATAGAACAGGTCTGGGGTTGGGACGATAATTATCAACAGGAACGACATAATACAGAGTTTGCTTCACACGATCTTCATATTATTATCCAGTTTCATGGGAGTGATGTCGGTTTTTTGGTAACATCTAATACTCCAGACACACTCAAGGTTAATCAAATCTTCATCCTTCCTGAGTACCAAGGGAAAGGTATCGGTTCCGCGTGTCTCACACGTATTATTGATGATGCCAGGCTTGAGCAGAAGTCTGTAACACTTCAGGTGCTAAAGGTTAATACCCGCGCTATCGCCCTTTATCAGCGACTGGGATTCACCATTGTCGGTGAAGATTCTATATATTTTCAGATGAAAAAAAGGTAGCAGGCACACGCCGTGTGCCGTAACTGGAGCATGTAGGTTTATATGTCTATTGATTTCGTTGAGGCACTCTCTACAGATAACTTGACCGCCATAAAAGCAGCACCTAAAACTGACGTTCACTCCCATTCTTTCTTAAGTACACGTCGAGAGAATGCCGAACGTTGGCTCGGACATCCGTTAACCAAACCCTCTCTCAAAATGAAAGGGCTTGGTGGGATGATGGAATACATAGATGCTGCTTTAGCACCGCACTTAGAACACCGCCAAGGTTTTGAGTTCATCGTGGTGTCAGCGATTCGTGATGCAATCCAAGATGGGGTCGTTAGACTTGAAATGAGTTTCGACATCCGATTGCTTAAGTTTTATCCGGGCGGGTTGCCCGAACTTCGCACATCTATTGAAGCGTTAGTTAATCGGTATCGGGATCAGATTGATTTGCGTCCTGAACTCGGTTTTGCGCGCGAGTGTGCTAACGATCCAAAACGGATGAAATTGGCACATCAAGCAATAGAATTGGAGTTTTTTCAATCAATCGATCTATATAGCCACGAAGAGGCGTGTGCGCCTGAAGCCGTGAAGTCTTTATATACCAAGGCACGCGAAGTAGGGATGAAACTTAAAGCGCACGTTGGCGAGTTCGGGGGTGCGGAAGAAGTCCGACGAACCGTCGAAGTCTTGGATCTGGATGAGGTTCAACACGGCATCGGTGCTGCGGAATCCGTTGAAGTTATGCGATGGCTCTCAAAGAATCAAATTCAATTGAACGTGTGTCCAACGAGTAACGTGATGTTAGGGGGTGTGTCGGATCTTGCTTCACATCCCATTCGCATCTTATTTGATAACGGCGTGCCGGTGACGATTAACACGGATGATCTCCTGATATTCGGTCAGAGCGTCTCCGAAGAATATCGGAATCTCTATCAAGCCGGTGTTTTCAGTGCTCAGGAGTTAGACGATATTCGGTGCGCATCTCTCGCGCCTTAGCGAACCGTGTAAAGAAGAAAAGCAATAACCGAAATATAGATTGAAGGGAATCGTTTTTTATTTTAAAATCCCATTGAAGCCTTATGCACACCGATCCCGGCAGCATAAGGTGTTTTTTTTGCATAGTTCACAGATTTCCAGAATTTACGACTGTATTGCAAAAAGCAACCCCAACATGCCGTTTCGTTTTTCCGAAACACACGCAATGGGCAATTTATTGTGTCTCAAGAACTTATTTCACGGAATATTTCCAAAAAATCCAGTTTTTTTTACAAGATGCACGTTTTCTATTCCAAAATTTTGTCTTTAATAATTAAGTGCACAGTGATACAAACGTGTTGGATTTTTGAATTTTAGAAAACCGACATTCAAGGAGTATAAAAAAATGTCGACAGAGAATCCGAAGGCTGTTGGAAAACGATTTTTAGAAGGTGTTTTCCCATACTGGCCCCAGATTGCTAAGACCACGTTGTGCATGACGGTAATGGTGGGTTTCTCACTGTTGATACCTCTTTTTACGAAATTGGTAATAGACAGAGCCATTACACAGCAAGATCAAAGATTGCTCTGGATCGTCTGTCTTGGCGGTGTTGGTTCCATCTGCGTGTATGTTCTACTTTCTCTGATACGTGACCGATTCTACATCTATACCACAAGACGGATCCTGCTTGATTTTCGGAATCGTTTTTTCCAACACCTTTTGCGCCTTCCGATGCCAAGTCTCACCAAAAGACAAACAGGTGAGTATGGTTCGATGATCATTAACGATGTAGACGCGATTCTGACGAGTGCCACGTATAATGTCCTTCATTTCTTTACAGACACCTTGTCAGCAGTCGCCATAATCTCCATAATGTTTTACTTCAATTGGAGGCTGGCACTGATTGCCTTGATCGTTGTTCCGCTGAATGGGCTCACTTACGTCTACTTTCGACCCCATTTTCATAAAGCCACCCTAAAGAGACAAGAGGCAACAGCAGCAACGCTTTCGTATGTGCAACAGACCTTGGCAGCGATTCGACTGGTAAAGTCCTTTTCGGCAGAGAAACATCATAACCGTTCCTTCTTTCGAGAATCCAAATTGTTGCTTTTTGCCCAAGCGAAGGTCTCAATTTTGGAATCGATTGCGGGCAACATTAGTCAGTTAGTCGTGAGAATCCAACCCATCGTGATTATCTGCTTTGGGGGTCTGGAAGTCTTAGAGAACCGATTGACGATCGGTGAGTTGGTTGCCTTCTCGGCATATCTTGAATACCTGTCTGCTCCGGTATATCGTATCCTCCACTTCCACCTTGGACTCGCTGCGACGAAAGCGGTCCTCCAGCGTCTTTTCCAAGTTCTTGATTTAACGGATGAACACAGCGGAGACGAAACTCTGGAGAAGAAAAAACTTGATGATGTCGTCGGGCACATTCAGTTTCAGTCTGTGCATTTTGCATATCAAGAGATTGAAGTCCTTAAAGCCATCAATTTGGATGTTCGTCCAGGTAGCATTGTCGCGCTTGTAGGTCCTTCGGGTTCCGGCAAAACCACACTGACGAATCTAATTCCTCGCTTGTATGAACCGAATGCCGGTTGTATTCTGCTTGATGGACATGATTTGCAAACTTTAGACTTGAAATTCCTAAGACAGCAGATCGGAATTGTCCCACAAGAACCGGTTCTCTTTGATGTGAGTATCAAAGAGAATATCCGATATGGGTGCCCCTCTGCAACAGACGAGGCGGTCTACGCCGCAGCGCAAGCTGCGAATATACATGAGTTTATTGTGTCTCTCCCGGACGGATACGAGACGCAGATCGGTGAACGTGGTTTTAAGCTGTCTGGTGGTCAAAAACAGCGTGTCGCTATTGCTATGGCAATCTTAAGAAACCCTAAAATTTTAATCCTTGATGAGGCAACCAGCGCGCTTGACTCACAATCCGAAGCACTCATTCAAGAAGCACTCCAAAATGTTATGAAACAGCGGACGACCTTTGTCATCGCTCACCGTCTCTCTACAATTCGGAATGCAGACCAGATTGTCGTTATGGATCAGGGAGAGATCGTCGAAGTTGGAAGTCATGCTGATCTGTTAGCCTCCGGCAAACTCTATAGCCGATTATATCGCGAGCAGTTCAAATCCATTTTAGATTCACCAGAAACGGACATCTAAGCGGAAACATTCGTGATGTACCAACTTATGGAAAAAAGGAGAAATCCGTCATGAGTATTGATGTGAGTGTTATCATTCCAACCTATAATAGCAGAGACGCACTTGAATTAACGCTGACCGCCTTTAATTATCAGACGTATCCCTTCGATAAATACGAACTTATTGTTGTTGATGATGGTTCATCGGACGACACGGGGTCCCTTGTTGATTCCTGTGAGACATCCTATCCGCTCCGTTATTTACGGCAGGATAATGCAGGTAGGTGTAAAGCCCGGAACGTCGGTATTGAAATGGCGACAGGCGATACTCTTATCCTAAATGACGCTGATGCGATTCCAGTCCCCGATTTTATCGCCCAACACGTGAAGTCTCATCACTCCGATGGTTCTACCGTTGTCATCGGTGGAAAATACGATATGCTCACACGGTGGGAAAACAAAATGTACCGTCCGCACTTAGATGCCCTTTTGAACGCTTCGGGACATTTTAAAGAGGTACGAGAAAACGTTACACGCGCACAAGAAAGCAAATCAGCGATTCCGTTCATTCTCAAAGAAGATATCGGCGCAAATTTTGACCGCGTTCAGCAGTATGTCTTCCGAAAATCCTACCACAACTGGGATAGTGTTTACGATGTCTATTCTGAGACGCTTGAAGACTTCGTCATCCCTTGGGTGTTATGCGTGACGATCAATGTTTCTCTTCCGAAAGCACTTATGATGAAAGCTGGATTGTTTGACGAATCCTTTCGCGGTTGGGGGTTAGAGGATACTGAGATGGGATATCGCCTCTATCAGTGTGGCGCGAGATTCGTCTATAACGAGGCGGCTACCAATTATCATCAACTCCATCCGAGTGACTATCCAAAACGGTGGAGAGAACACGCCCGGAACTATAAGCACTTCTGTCAAAAGCATCCGACTCTGGAAGTTTATCTCCACTGGAGGCTCGCCGTAGGGCTTATATCTCCGAAAGCATACAACGAACTTGTCAAAAATTTTCATCAAATTTGCGATTTAGGATATAAAGAAATCTCAGAAGACTATCTGGCAATGAGCAAGGAATTAGCTGAAATGTATGGGCAGAATGAGGTTTTCCTGAGTCATTTTCCCCGTCCGGTGCCGGAGTCGCTTAGAATATCAGACACTCCCAATTAATGTAGGATAAAAGAATTGATGATTTACTTCACACCCTATTGGAAAATTTTACTGAGTGCTATGGCTTTTTTCATAGTGACACCCCTCGTTGCCGAGTCTCAGACGATAGAAGCGATTAAATTTCACACGCCTCCCACGGTTGATGGTAAACTTGATGATACGTGTTGGCAACACGTGCCAGCAGTCGACGCATTCAAAGTTGCGGAGTTAGAGACCACAGTGCCGGCCAAAACGGAAGTCTATCTCGGATTCGACAATGAAGCACTCTATGTCGGTTTTCGGTGTGTCCAAGAAGAACCATCCATAATAGCGAATCAGACGCGAAGGGATGGAAGTTTTCAGTATGAAGATCATGTTGCCGTATATCTTGATACACATCATGACCGACGTCGTTCCTATTGTTTTGCTGTAAGTCCACTTGGTATACAACGGGACGAGAAACAGGGAGACTTAGGTTGGGATGGTGAATGGTTTGCCGCTGCAACCGTAGAATCGTCTATGTGGACAGTTGAGATGAAAATTCCATTTGAGATACTTGATTTACCTCAGTCTGAAAAACAGATATGGGGACTTAACCTTGTGCGCCGCCATCAAAGTCTCGATCGGACCAGTATTTGGGCGGATACAGGCGTTAACGTTTCTGACGCGAATCAATTCGGGACGTTGACCCATCTTGAATTCGATCCGAAGGATACTGGAAAGAAGTTTCAGATCGGCGGGTACTTCTCAGGCAAATCTGGCGACTTTTCTAAATCTGAGAATCTCTCTCAGCGACTCACAGCAGCGGTAGGCGGTGATGTTTCCTATAAACTGACAACCAGTACCTCTGTCATTGGCACAGTCAATCCGGACTTCAGTCATATTGAATCAGAGGTTCAGGGTATCGTTTTATCTGATTTGGAGCAACGATTAACCGATCGGCGTCCGTTCTTTCAAGAAGACGGACGAATTTTCAGGGCCCCTATTGCCCTTTTTTATAGCCGTCGCATTGGCGAGATGGCATACGGGGGAAAACTGATCGGAAAAACAGGTAGAGCAACATACGGCTTGATGAATGTCAAGGAGAAATCCGATGATAGTCACAATATGTTACTACGCGGGCTTTGGGACGCAGGCAACGCATCTTCGCTTGGGCTCTTTTTTGCCTCGAAAGAGATACCGGGGACCTATAACAGATCCGTCGCCTTTGATGGCTCTGTTCGCTTACCAAAGGCTCTCAGATTTGTTACAAGTTATGCGGGAAATTGGGAGTCCCAAAAAGACAATGCACGCGCCTTTATCGCGGAAATATCCCGCAAAGGAAACCCTATTATTAGTCTCGCTTATCGCGATTTTACAGCAGACTTTAATCCCGTCAATGGATACGTTCGACTCACGGACATCCGACAACCAAGTTTTTGGGGTGTATACCGTTGGCCCATTGAGAAAGGTTTTTTGCGGAGCGTTAACTTTGAATCCGTCCAATCGGTGACGTGGAATCAAAACGGTGAAAAAACACGAGGCAATCATTTTCAACTGATCGGTTTCGATTTGGGAGAAAAGATAGAGACAGGGTTTTTCTACAGAAACTGGTCCTATGATGTTCACTCGAACTGGATAGTGGCAGCACAAACAACATATAACCGTCAGAAACCCGATCGTATTTTTGTTGTCTACCAACATGGCGAGTTTGAGGGTGCCACGGCAACATTTGTCACGACCGCGATGAACTTAATCCCGTTCCGCTTTTTGTCGGTAGGTATTGAAGGTGAAAACCTCTGGCAGACGTTTCCAGACGGACACAAGACTCGCGAGTTTTCTCTTCGGGCAAGTATGAACCTTGAAATCGGCACTGAAAGGTGGGTAACGATTCGACTGCGTTCAGCGCGTGAGCATAAGCCAAATTTCAATGCGGTCTTTAAATATACTTTTATTGAGAATCTTGTGTTATACATTGTCTACGGAGACCAGCACGCCAAAGAGACAGTCAACCAACTATTTACAAAAATTGCCTTCAATTGGTAAGATTACTAAAGTTTGGACAATTTTAAAAAATTAAGATGTTTGAAAGCAGAAAAGCAGGTATCCTTTCATAAACATACCCTTGTTTTGAAAGGAAGATAAAAATGGACCTGCTTCTCCACTTAGAAAGGATTATATCGGATTTTCGACATTTGTTCAATCAACAAAACTTTGCGCTTTTCCAAGCATTCATCTTTGGGTTTATGACCCATCCCCATGGCGGCACGCTGACAGCTTTGTATCAGTCAAGCGGTTGCGAGACGCGGTATTGGTCGTTTCCGAAGTTTCTGTCCCGGGGGAAATGGGACGCGGATGCTATTGCTGCGTGCCTCATAAAAAGGATCCAAGGCGTGTTCCCTAACTCTGTTTATGTCTATGATCAGACGCATGCTGAGAAAACAGGGGGTTGGCAATATGGGTTGCATTTTTTCCGAAACTTCAAGTATCACGGACGTAGCGTGAATCAATCGAAGTTTCACTTCGGACATGAGTTTGGAGCTCTCGGTTTACTCTGTGAGACGGCGACACAGTGGCTGCTTTTTCCGGTTTGGGTGAAACTCATCGTCCCGCAGACGGTTCGAGATAGAGGCGATGCGGTGTTGAAACGTATTGCCTCGAAACTCCGCCGGGGTCTGATTCTCTTTGATAGCGGGTTCGCCCGTCGGAAAGTCTTTGAAATGCTCTTAGGCCTGGGACATCATATCTTGTGTCGTGCGAAGTCAAATGCGGTGTTCTATCGTCTACCGAAACGTCCGAAACGTCCCAAACGCGGGCGTCCGAAGAAATACGGAGACCGTCTGAACATCCGCCGCTTACGGTATAAAGACATTTCAGTCATGGAAAAAACGTATGAAGTCGCTTCAGAGGTCGTTCGGACGAAAATGTGTCCGACACCGGTGCGTCTCGTTGTGATCCGCACGCGCCCGAAACGCTCACACCCGTATCGGTATTTCTGTGTCTTTACAACAGACGTGGCGCTGGAGGTCCCTAAGATTGTTGAATACTACCGCCAAAGGTGGCAGATAGAAACAGCATTTCGAGATGCGAAGCAGCATTTCGGGTTCGATGCGTATCAGGTCAAATCCCGTAAAAGCATCAATCGGTTCGTGCAGTTGAGTTTCGTTGCAGCTTCGCTAACGCAGCTCATCTTCTTGCGTCCGTCTCTGCCCCTCTCGGATCGCATCAGGGTCAAGGAGGTTTGCGAGCATCTCGGTATTCATTGGTATCATCCGCGGCATCTCACGCAAGGGTTACGGGTCGCTTATTTACAATCGCACCTCAGAGCGTTGGCATATTCTGCGAGTTCCCAAGAAAAGACGAACTCACAGAATATTCAGCCTATATCTCAACACGATACCCCGTTGCCTTTCGATAAAGCAGCTTGAAACTTACAATATTGTCCAAACTTTAGTAAGATTATATAAATCGTTCTAATTAAATCTATTGTCAAATACGGACAGTCGAATCTACAGTTTAGGAGGGTTTCTGGTGGAAAGAGAAAATGATGCGCAACTTATTCAAGATACATTGGCAGGTAATGATGAAGCATTTAATGCTTTGGTGCGAAAGTACCAAAAGAGTGTTCACGCCCTTGCGTGGCGAAAAATCGGTGATTTTCAGGACGCTGAGGAGGTAACCCAAGACACTTTCCTTCGCGCATACAAAAACCTCTCGACGCTCAAGAATCCTCACCAATTCGCTGGATGGCTGTATGTCATCGCAAACCGGCTTTGTCTCAATTGGATTCAAAAACAGAAATCTGCGCTACAATCCTTAGAGGACACGCCTACGAACGAAATCGAGAATGCGTCGTATACCCACTATGAATCGGAGCGACGTGAGACAGCAGCCGGCGAGTATCGCCTTGAACGCGCCAAAAAACTGCTCGCAAAACTGCCGGAGAGTGAGCGCACTGTCGTTACCCTCTACTATCTCGGTGAGATGACCACCAAGGAGATTAGCAGATTCTTGGGAGTGTCCGTAAACACCATCACCAGTCGGCTCCAGCGCGGCCGGAAGCGTTTACAAAACGACCAAGAACATCTCATCAAAGAAGTCCTCGGCGGCACGCAAATACCGACGCGTTTAAGCGAGGGCATCAAGCGGCAAATCGCTGATATGAAACCCACACCCGCGCCAGCTGGAAAACCGTTGCTACCGTGGAGTGCCTTCGGCACAGCCGTGGTTATGATTATATTGACGCTGGGGGTCAGCAACCGATATCTCGCCCGTTTTCAGAAACCCTATAACTTTGAGGCGCAATCTGAACCTACCATTGAAATCATTGAGGCACCTGTCGTCTTTGATGTTGAATCGAAACCTGATGTGCGAAATCAGGTTGGACGAGCTGTCTCCTCAGACCAGAGCACGGGGACCAGTTCGCAGACCTTCGAGAACGTTTCAACCCCTAATGCGTCAGAAAATTCCTCCAAATTTTCCAGAGCACAATGGATACAAGGAAATGCACCCCCAGGAGGGCACATCCGTAATATCTTCCCTGAACCTGAAGGCACCTTGTATGCCGTTTCACCAACGGGGTTGTATAGACTCGCAGGAGGCGCAACGACGTGGACACCTATCAATACAAATATCCCGATTGATGAATCTCTCATGCCGATGGCAGCGCACGAAGGAACCCTTTATATCGTCTCCACTGATGAGATCTTTACTTCAGACGATAGGGGTGAGACGTGGAATTCGATGGGTTCTCGACCCAAGGGATATGCTATTGGACTCATTATCACGGATGTGCCACAGGCACCTCCGACGATGTATCTTGCCCTTCAACATAAACAGATTTTTCGTTCTACAGATGGTGGTGTGAAATGGAATCGCTTCAATGACGGACTCAGAAACGAAAGGATTTCTGCCATAGCGACCCTTGAAAAAATAGTGTTTGTTGGCACGAATCGCGGACTCTACCGTCTCGATTCAGATATTTGGAAAAAGGTGCCGGTCGGCACATCACAAACCGTCTACTCCTTGACAGTGTTTAATAACAATCTTTACGTTGCAATGGGGCCTGATTTGCCCCATCACAATTCAGATATTTGGAAAAAGGTGCCGGTAGACGCATCACAAACCGTCTATTCCTTGGCAGTGTTTAACAACAATCTTCACGCTGAAACAGGTCCCTATCGACTCGGATTCACGCCAATAAAGGTAGGGAAACCAGCGGCACCGAAAAGCGAGTCACATTCAGTTAGAATCTTCCATTCGGCTGACTTGGGAGCGTCATGGACCGAAATAACGCATATAGATAAAACTGGCTCGCAGGCGGAAGCACCCGGTATAACCGTTTTAGCTGCCGGTGAAACGATCTTAGCCTTGGGAGCCACACAATCCCGTTCTACAGACGGTGGACGGACGTGGACAGCGTTCAAAGTTGACACGGATACGCACACGATCAGCAGTCTTCCGGTATCCGTAGCGGCAAACGAGACGACATTTTACAAAGCGGGTGCCTTCGGCATTCATCGCACAACCGACAGCGGTAAATCGTGGCATCTCTTTATGGATGGAATCGTAGGAACACGGGCAAACAACCTAATTGTCTTCAACAACAGATTATACGCCCATACTGGCTATGAAGTTTATCAATCAACAGATGAAGGTGGAACTTGGAAAAAACTTTCGATTGCCGGGGAGTTTACTACGGAGGAGACTTCGTCTGCCCCCTTAAAACAGGACAGCTCACGCGGTTACATCTCTTTCGATTCGCAGTTAATGGTTGACGGTAACACACTTTATTTCGTTTCGCCTGAAAGGCACATCTTGCGAATTTACCGTTTATCTGCAGACGGTAATACGCTAATTCCAGTCCAAGACTTTTCTACCCACAACCATGATTCACTATCTCCTCTGCCGGAAGAAGAGGCAGCCACAGTGATTGCCGTCAGTAACGATGTGTTCTACGCAGAATACAGACAAAGACTTTTCAAGTGGAAACTCGGGGACCCTAAATGGACGGATACCGGATTAATCAATACTGATAAACACCCTAATGCGGATCTGAAAAATGGTTTCAAGGTAGCAGTTTCAGAAGAAACCGTCTACGTCGGTAAGCGAGATGGTCAACTGTTTCAATCGTTGGATAGCGGAAAAAACTGGAAAGACATTACGCTAAGCCTGCCCCTTCGCTTTACGCACTTCAACGAGATCCTCTTTGTCGGTTCAACGGTTTATGTCGCAACAGACGCAGGCGTCTTGGCTTCACAGACCGGAGAACACTGGCATGTGATAACTGATAATCTCGGAGAGCGTTCCATCATAAACAGATTTGCTATAGATGGCATAACAGTTTATGGTGCCGGCGATGCGGGCGTCTATCGTTTGGATAACCTTGGCAAGTGGAAACAGATTTCCTCAGAAGTTTTAGGTGAAGTTATTTCTCTCGCCGTTATTAACAATCGACTCTATACTGCCATCAATGAGCGAGGAATTTTTCATATCCCACTTGGCAAAGAATAGATAGCAACCATTTTCTTTCACCTGAACCGCAGACTGACACTAATTATTGGATCATACCGATTTTCTGTAGTAAATTATCAAAATATGTAAACCGGTCAGTGGACCTCAAACAGAAAAATTTGACAATGCAAAGTAGATCTGATATTATTAACAGTAGAATACATCTCATAAACGTGGTCTCTCCGAAAACTGAATTACTCTGTCCCAAATTCAGAGCCATTCAGTTTTTATTTGACATGTGTACTGGTAAACTCATTTAAACCTATTTCGCGCCCAATGGAAAAACCAAAGAGGGACAATGAATTGCACCACCAGTATATGCAAGCCAGCGGTTCTCAATCGCACTTATAAGAGAAAATGAGGATCGCGTGGTTAAGATTTCCTACTACATAAAGTGTGCTCCCTGAGAACTAAATAACTCTAATATCCTTCACACAGCCATTTATTTTCAATTTGCTGAACATTTTGGGTTAAACATCGCAATTTGAAATCGTTCCTACAGAAAAATTGAATGGCTTTGAAGGATATTGCGTACGCCGTTAGTATCTCCACCTAAAATGATAAAATGTTACAAAAGGAGGTTTCTACGTGAAACTGTCGTGTCTCCTACTAATTTTAACGATTGCCATCGGAAATTACGCCTCCATCGCAGAAGTGCCCGACACTCTTGGCATTCCACCGTGGCAACCCACAGGACAATACACACATCCCGCTATCCAAGAAAGCTCAGGTATCGTTGCGAGTCGTCAGTTTGAGGGAGTCTATTGGACACTCAACGATTCTGGAAACCCCGCAGTACTCTATGCCACAAAACTGAACGGCGAATTAATCCAAGAAATATCCGTGCAAGGTTCCGAAAATTTTGATTGGGAAGCACTCGGTATCGATGACCACAATCAACTCTGGATCGGTGAAATCGGTAATAACAGTCGGCTACGAACAGACCTGAAGGTATTTGTCGTTACCGAACCGAATCCATTCACTGACACAGAGACAGAGGTTATCGCAAGTTATCCGTATCGGTACCCTAATGAAAATGTAGATGCCGAAGGGTTATTTATTGTTGATGGTGTCCCTTACATTGTTTCTAAAGAGCGGGAGCGCGCAGTGCTATACCGCTTTCCGACCCTGGAAGCAGATACAGAACATATCTTAGAAAGCGTTGGAGAATTCGCCGAAGCGAAATGGGTTACGGGTGCAGGCATATCTGAAGATGGGACACGCCTCGCCATCTGTACCTACGATGCCCTCTGGATATATCAGGGTACAGCGAATGATCTGGCACAGATGATTCAGAGCACATCGTGGCACCTTCCGCATGGTTTTCTGGGAGAGGCAGTTTGCTTTGACGGTTACAATCTCGTCTTAACGAATGAGGCGCGCGACATCTACCGTTTGCCACAATTTTGGTATGAGAGAGAGTGGACATTGCCTCCAAAAAACACACAATCGGCAGCCGCCTTATTAACAGACGCGGATGAATTTCAGGTAGAAAGCTACCGTGCGATGGGCATTCAAATCGACGGCGGGCACGTCGCTTTGAATGCCGAAGCTGTTGGGGCAGCATTAAATCAACAAATTGAAGCCGAATATAGAAGTCTATACGAAATCAGTGCTGTTCTGACACGTGGACCGGAATATGGACAGATGGAATTAAGCGTTAACGGGACAGTGTTAGGTCCACTGTATGATTGCTACAACCCAGAACGGATAGCTGGAACACTGGTAACCTTTGGCACAACTTCGCTAAATTCCGCAAACAATCATATCGTGTTCAGCGTCATCGGGAAATCACCTGAATCCACAGGCTACAAGATCGGTATTGATTCCTATCAAATACGACATGACGCGCCTTATATCAAAACTTACCTCGTCCTGGGTCCGTTTCCGAAGGCGGATATTAACACTATTGATGAACCCCTCCGACCTGAGATTGCACTTGACTTTGAGGAAACTTTTGAGGGAGTTGACGGCAAAACCATTCGTTGGCAGGAAGCAACAACCGAAGCAGATGGCTATCTTGATTTGCGTAAAAACATCAGCGTTGATCCTATAGTGGTTGGATATGCCTTTACCTATGTCTACACCCCGGAAGCGACAGAATCTGTCCTGCTACTCGGTAGCGATGACGGAATCGTTGTCTGGTTAAACGGCACAGAGATTCACCGCAATGATGTCCTGCGCCAAGCAATTCCAGATGAAGATGTCATCCCTTGCCAACTGAAAACGGGATGGAATACGATTCTGTGCAAAATTGATCAGGACCACGTGGGTTGGGGACTCTATATGCGATTTGCAGATGCAGATGGGGCTCTCAAGTATAGCACTCACCCAGTGGAATAACAGGTGTCTTCAATACCGTTTAGTATACTGGAAGATTTTAATCCCTGTTCTCCTTGTAGGCGCGGTTAGAACCGATCTATTCGGTTGGCAAAAATCTGCATAAAAATAGCCTTTCTGGTAAACTCCCCCAGAGAGATGCTAATAAGGGGTCATGTAAAGAGCATATTTCCAAGCTTGCTATGGTTATTCGACCCGTGGCTGTCTGGCAGTTGGGTTTCTTTGTAGACGGACTTTTGAGTCTTTCAACGGAAGTTCAATACGCGCACCGTTGTGTAGATGTGACTCAATGATGCCAAAAATCAGTTCCGTGCTGGCATACGCGCACCGGACACCCCCTCGGGTCGGTTCCCCTGTATCCAGGGCATGAACAAGGTCTTTAATCAAGTTTGCCGTGCTACTGGTGTGTTCAAATTCGGGAAAGGCTTCCGGGACCTGACATGCCCGCCACCCCGGTATGTCCTGCTGTTTACGGAGATGCCACTGCCAACCATTGTTCCAGCACGTAACGGTTCCACCATCACAAATTGCTTCCCATTCACTACTCCGTGGCGTGAGTAGCGCATGTGCCGTCACACCATTTTCAAACTGGATTGTTCCACCGCCAGACGGATCAACTCGCAGTTCATCGCCATCAAAAACTGAATCGCCTTGCGGGAGATAACCCGTGATCCAACTCGCAGACGCATCGCCATTCAAGCGTAAAATTAGGTCGAAGTGATGACTGGCTGAATTGAAAAGTGTGCCGTTCGAATAGATAATTAAGGTGCGTAGGTTACCAATTTCGCCACTGTCAATGATCTCTTTCATCTTGTCGAAACCTGTATGCCACCTACGATTTGTGCCGAGGTTAAAGGCGACATTGTTTTCTTCTACGGCAGCTACCATTGCGGCTGCCTCGTCCATAGACGCTGCCATCGCTTTTTCTGCGTAGATGGCTTTCACACCATGTTCTGCGGCGTAAATAACAATTTCTGAGCGATGCTCGGGTTGCGTGGCAACACTGACAATCTCAGGCTGCTCTTTTTCAAGCATATCCCGATAATCGGTGTATTGCCTCGCTTTTGGAACATTGTATCGGTTCCCAAAATGCTCCATGACCTCTGGACGCAGATCCACACATGCGACAAGGTCGGTTCGTTCTTCGGCAAAAAAGCCTGCAGCATGGGAATACGGTAACTTAATCGCTTCATAATCGGGGACCTCGTTATCAATAAATGCCCCCATCCGACTACAACCGATAACAGCAGCACGATACGTCTTCATTGGTGTTCTCCTTGTCCTTAATAAAATGATTCAATCGGTCCTTCTACCGCATTTGATCAATTCTTTACGCATCAAAAGAATAACCAATTTTATGAAACACGTCAAGAAAAATCAGCACACCGTTCACGTGATGCCTCCCAAAGTGCATCCAAAATTGTATGCAAATGAAACATTATCACATTCCATCAGAGTTTTAACGAACGTCTCTTTGAATCATTCGCAAAAATTTGAAGCGATTCGGGGTAGACAACACAAAGGGAATTAAAACATAATGGCAATGTCTGTTTACGCAGGCACAACTTTAAGTGAAGCGGAAAAGATTATCGACGGGGATTACTCGGCTTTTGATTGGCGGGAGCGCGCCAGCTATAGCCGGGTGTACCTCGGTATGAATCCAGCGATTCGGGATGCCGAGAATGCACTTGACACTGACGCAGACCAACCCGTCGTTGTCGCATTGCTGCTCAAGTCGGAAAAGATGCTCGTCAAAGATCGAGTCAGGCGTCTCAGTGCGATCAAGTCCGCACGCATTATACCCGACGAGGAACTCCTCAAACGGACAGGCTATCTCTTCGATACCGAAAAATTGATCGGACTTCCCGAAGGTATCGTGATGCGTGCGAGCAACGGTGTTTACATCGTGCAGTGCGATGCGGATCAATATCAATGTTCGCTACGCGGAAAACGAGATGCGTTTAGCACAAACCAGCAGGTCTACGTTGGGGATCGCGTCAAAATTCAGGTGATCGATGAAACCCATGGCACGATTGCAGCCGTTATGCGCCGCAAGCGCCAATATAAACGCAGGGGAACACAATCTAAAAGGGTTATCCTCATTCCGAATCTCGATGGACTTGTCATCGTTTCCTCCGTAAAAGAACCTCCCATCTGGCAGCGAATGCTGGACAAATTCCTCGTTATCGCCGAGGCGTCAGGAATTGAACCGCTTATCTGTTTCAATAAAATCGACATGGTCGAAAATCGATCAGAAGTGGCGTCGATAGCCACAGTTTACGAAAAAATCGGTTATCGGACACTCCACACGAGTGCAACCACCGGCGAGGGCATCGAGGATTTGAAAGCGTGGATGAAAGGCAAGATTTCAGCATTTACCGGATTATCGGGGGTCGGAAAATCTTCGCTCCTGAATGCTATTCAGCCCAATTTGAAACTGAAAACCAACACAGTGAATCCGAGACGGGGCGGTAGACATACGACTGTTGCCACCCAACTTTACAACTTGGATTTCGGCGGTTTTATCGCCGATACACCCGGACTGCGAGAACTAAATTTTTGGGACATCGAGCCCCGCTTGATCGACCGCTATTTTCCAGAAATAAACTCGCTACGGGAGCGTTGTAGGAAGAACCTTTGCACACATACTTATGAGGAAGGCTGTCGCGTGGAAGATGCCCTGAAAAAAGGGGACATCTCGCAGTCTCGGTATGAAAGTTACCGTGAATTCCGAAAACCGAGCAATTAATTAATGGAGTGAAATTTGTGAGTGCAAAACTATGTATCATGACGGCTTACGCCGACGAAACGCATACGCTTCTGAACGTCTTGGGTCAGGAGGTTGGTGATTCGGTCGATTGGAACAGCAGACTCCAGTTTGAAGGGTCTGATGGAAACAAAAAATGGGTCGTCATGCAGTCGGGGATGGGCAAAGTCCGCGCGGCATCCATGTGCCAAATGATAATAGACACATATCAGGTAGACACCTTCTTTGAGTTCGGATTTGCCGGCGGATTGGTAGATACCTTGGATATCGGGGACATTGTAGTGGTCACGGGTGTCTCCGAACACGACGTGCCAAATCGGTCAGAGATCCAGAAAGAACAAGAGACATGGCGGGAACGCTTGTTTCAAGCTTCTGCGTCTTCAATAAACACATTCACAAACACCCTATCAACGAATCCCAATATTACGCTTACAAAAGCCCCGGTAATCTGCGGGGATATGGACGTATATAATCGTGAAGTTAGGGACAGGATTGCTATAGAGAGCGGAGCCGTCGCAGTGAATTGGGAATCGTCGGCGATTGTGGATGTCTGTGCGATTAATAACGTCAAATATATCGGTATCCGCGTTATATCCGATCTGTGTATTGAAGAGGATAGCGGACCTATCCCAAAGGAACGGATTGAACGCTTGCATGAATCAACCAAAGCTTACGTAAATGCTTTAGTGAATTTCAATCATGGAAGAACATATATCTGATAGAGAACTGATGGAAATACAAGCTGAGGTGCTATTCACACAGGATGAAAACGGATATCTTCAACGTATCAATGAATCTGATGGTGACGGAAAACCAGCACCTCGTTTCTTCTTAGGATACACCAGCGAAGGTTCAATCTATAGGTTCCGACACGATCTGCCTGACAATGTGGTGGCACACCTGAAGGAAGTCGCTGCTGCTGAACCGATGCCGATGAATTCCCAGAAAATTCCAAAAAGCCATAGGCAATTCGAGGATATTCTTCAAAGTCACGCACCGATTGAACGGGTCTGGGTTGGACCCGCTTACCGCTTTCCTGAACACATTACACCCCCAACAAGTGTTGTCCAGTTATCACGTAAAAATTCAGGACTCCTAAAGGGAGACTTCACCGAAATGGTGTCGGAGCTCAATAATTCACACCCCTACTTAGCAATCATAGAGGATTCGCAGGCGGTGTCAATTTGCCGAAGTGTCCGTTTATCATCATGTGCTCATGAAGCAGGTGTTGATACGTTGGTTAATTATCGTCGGCGTGGATACGCGACGGCAGTTGTCGCGGCTTGGGCACTTGCTGTCCGTGTGTTGAATCGTATCCCTCTCTATAGCACATCGTGGGACAATGTGGCATCCCAAAGTGTGGCACGACGATTAGGTTTGGTGCAGTATGGGGTGGATTATCACGTAACATGAGGTCCAATTGATCTGGCATACGTCACTTTAGAGTTGCGATTCAGACAATTGTGAACTTGACATCCGCCCCATAATATGATAGGTTACGGCATTAGCAATAGAAACCAAACAGCGATTAGGAGGAATGCCCCATGCAATGGATGATAAATGGATACAACCCTCTTGTAAAAAAAGGAATCTGCAGTCCGTTTTACTTGATACTTATCAGTTGGATGCTGTTTTCAGTTGTTATTTCCGTAGGTTTCACCGATGAACTGAGTCTCGTCCCTGAAGTGGAGTTTCAACCGCTCGCATCAGCGACCCAACGACTAATTGAGGCGTTGGACTATCTCGGCTCACCCCTCTCTGAAGACGATCTTTCAGCAATCCAGAAAGCCTTAGTTTTCGATGACCACACACAAGCGATTGTTGACATCCAAAAAATTCTTGATGCATACTGCTTGACCGGGGTCAATATCAATCCTGAAAGCCGTGTGAAGGTTAAGGAAGGTCCGGTAGACAAGGAACTGATGCAACAAGGGTGGCGGACCTTTTTAGTAAAAGTCCACAACGAGGCGGGTGTGACAGCACCCTTAGTCGCAGAGAGCGAGAACGCGGCACCCCTATATAAGCGTTCAACTGGAAGTGCTGACCCGGAGACGACCGTGCCGAAAAGCGATATTCCGCATCGGTTTCTCGATATTGAGGTCTATGCCAACCCACCCTTGAAGGCGAGCCTTTCCGGATTGGAACTGGAGTATCGTATCGTCCAACTCTATAGCCGAGATGCCGGAAAACGGGAGGCGATGCTCGGTTTCAACGTCGGTCAAGGAACACAGGACATCGGCTTCCGCAGCGAAGTGCCTATCCTATTCGACTGTGTACCGGCGGTAAACGTAACGCTTGAAGTCTTAGACTTCGACGGAAAACCGACAACTGCCTCTTTTATTATTCGTGACGAGTTGAACCGAGTGTATCCATCGCGTGGGCGACGATTGGCACCCGATTTCTTCTTCCACAACCAAATTTATCGACACAACGGCGAATCGGTTCTCCTACCCCCCGGTAAATATACTGTCGAGTATACACGGGGACCGGAATATCGAGTAAAGACGCAAGCCATCACCGTTCCGAACACCGAGGCGCATCAAGAGACATTTCGTCTGGAAAGATGGATCCACATCGCGGCAGAAGGTTGGCGTTCCGGTGATCATCACGTCCACGCCGCAGGTTGTGCACACTACGAAAGCCCCACCGAGGGTGTTACACCGGAAGATATGATGCGACACATTCTCGGAGAGGACCTCAACGTCGGCTGTGTGCTCTCGTGGGGACCCTGTTGGTATTTCCAAAAGCAGTTTTTTGAAGGGAAAACCCACGAACTCTCAACAGACGACTACGTGATACGCTACGATGTAGAGGTTTCTGGCTTTCCGTCCTCACACGCTGGGCATCTCTCGTTGCTTGCCTTGACTGAAGATGATTACAGCGGCACTGAGCGCATTGAGGAATGGCCGAGTTGGGACCTCCCCGTCCTCCAGTGGGCAAAAGAACAGGGCGCGGTAACGGGTTTCAGTCATAGTGGTTGGGGATTGAAGGTTGATGGAGACGAGCTTCCCAATTACAATATGCCCCCTTTTGATGGTATCGGCGCGAACGAGTATATCGTGGACGTCGTTCACGATGCTGTTGATTTCATATCCACAGTGGATACACCTGCGATTTGGGAACTGAATATCTGGTATCACACCCTGAACTGTGGTTTCCGCACACGAATCAGTGGCGAGACGGATTTCCCTTGTATTTATGGTGAGCGCGTCGGATTAGGTCGCATATACGTGAAAATGCCTGCCGGTTCTCTCGACTTTGATGCCTGGGCTGCAGGATTGCGAGACGGGCGTTCCTACGTCGGAGACGGTAAAAGTCACTTGCTGGACTTCACTGTCGGTGGCATACGGGTTGGGGAAAAGGCCCCGACCGGACACATTAGCCAGTTGGATCTGGAAGCACCCAGCACGGTAACCGTTACTGCTCGCGTTGCTGCGCGGCTCAATGAAGAACCGAATCCTGAGATACAGAATCGTCCTTTGGATCAGCAACCCTATTGGGATATTGAACGTGCTCGCATTGGGGAAGACCGAAAGGTGCCTGTCGAACTCATCGTCAACGGTCAATCAGTCGAGACGCAAGAAATTGTGGCTAACGGTGAAATCATCCCTGTCCAATTTGAGGCACCCATTGATAGATCGAGTTGGGTTGCGTTACGGATTTTCCCGTCGTCCCATACGAATCCGGTTTTCGTTATTGTCGATGGGAAACCCATTCGAGCCAGTCGTAGAAGCGCGCAGTGGTGTTTGGATGCCGTGGAAGTCTGCTGGAACGCAAAGGTTGATCGTATTCGAGAGGAGGAACGCGATGCCGCCCGCGAGGCATACAACGTAGCATCGCAGACCTATCAGAAAATCCTTGAAGCATCTAATGTAGACTGAATTCTTTTAGAGGAAGCACATAAGCCCAACCAACGGGCCGGGCTGGATATACGGAACGAACCGACTTCTACACAGCCGGACCTCAACGAACCGCAAGGAAAATTCAAAAAATGAAACTCACACCCCAAGAGGTCGAACAATTCAGACACGTAGGCTATCTGAACATAGAAAAACGACTCATTGATGACGCACACCTTACTGTGCTACGCGAACACTACGACGCGCTGTTTGCGGAGAAACGCGACACAATCGGCGAGGGGTTGCGTAACCTCGCAGTCGTCGGGGACTCGGAGAGCGATGAAGACGCCGATCGCGACGAGGAAATGTTGCAGATCATGGAGATGTGGCGTTTGGATGAGGAATTTCGGAAGTTACTCTACCACGAACCACTGTTGGACATCGCCGAGAGTTTAATTGGACCCGATATCCAGTTATTCCACGATCAGGCTCTCTACAAACCCGCCCATCACGGGGGTGAAGTGTACTGGCATCAAGACAATGCATATTGGCAGTGCGACCCGCCCAATCTGGTGAGCATCTGGATAGCTCTCGATGATGCCGACGAGGAGAACGGTTGTATGAACGTTATCCCCGGCAGTTATGTAGAAGGACTGGCGGCACATGGACGTGCTGCGTCGGAGAAAGGTAAGTTACCGGCGTTGTTGCAGGTGGATGCCGATGTAGATCGTGCGGTGCCAGTGCCAGTTAAAGCCGGATGTGGAATGGTTCACCACTGCATGACTCTCCACCAAACCGATCCGAACCGCTCATCCCGAGACCGTCGGGCGATGGTCCTCCATTACATGCCATCGGGGACGCGGAATCGCGACGGTGAGGTGATGAAAGACCATCCTCTGCTACGTGGCGAGTTGGTGTAAAGTAAGTCGCTACATCCCTTTTTTCGCGATTAAGGGCAAATAATCTGTGTTTTTTTATGAGTAAGGAAATGCGAATCCAGTTGACGGATGCAGAACAATCAGACGGAAAAATGTGTACCGCTCATCTCGATTTAGCGACTCGGCTGCTGCGGGAAGTAGGTGCTGTGATCCTTGAAAATGCTGTGCCACTTGAGATCGTCAAAACGGCACAAATCGCCTACTTCGATGCAATCCGACGTGGCATGACCCGTAAAGCCCGTCACGTACTGGAAATGCCGTTTCTGCATCATCAGTTCATCACAAATCCGTTCTCGCTCCAAATCATTGAAGCCGCGATGGGCAAGAAGGTCGCCCTATTTCGCTGTGGGATTCATGACGTGCCCCCGGATATAGACAGAAACCAAGTGGAGAAGGCTCCCCACCGCGACGGCAATCATCTATTTCCTGAATTGCCGTGTGTGCTACCTGTCTCCGGGATCTATGTTAACATTCCATTCGTTGATTTTTTGGAAGAAAATGGAGCCACAAAGATCTGGCCCGGCTCACATCTGATTATGGACTCCCCACCCTCAGATGTCCGCTACCTCGGAGAACGAAGTAAGCACCTACCCGCGCTACAAGCGGTAATGCCCATGGGTTCTCTAATTCTTCGTGATATGCGACTGTGGCACGTTGGAATGCCGAACAGGACCGACACCCACCGTCCCATGCTCGACATCGGTTATACGCGCGTATTCCCGCATGCAAGCGAACGACTTCCAGTGTCCAAAGAGATTAAGCAGCATTGGTCTGAGTCTGCCAAGAAACTTCTCAGGACAGGCTAATTTTTTTAATTGTACGCATCCGCGCTGTTTTCAACAAAATCCATGAAATAACGAAATCTATCTCGGGAGATGCAACTAAAATGGCAATTAACGGGATCTTCTTTGACTTATATGGAACTCTCTTGGTATACGGAAATATGGATGTCGCATGGTCTGATTGGTTAAAGGCACTTCATGCGCAGCTCAAGTTGCGCGGATTGTCCCTTTCAATTGAATCACTCGCCAAAACTTGTGATCAGTTTTATAGCAAAAGTGAGCCAACGCCGCGCCAACACAATTTGACGGTGTTTGAACAACGTATCCAACATCTGTGCTTCGATTTAAAACTGAATCCCGCCGCTGAAGAGATAAAAGTGATAGCAAACAGAGTCGCCAATGCTTGGCAAAAACATATATCACTTGATCCTGAAGTGCATTCTGTCCTGCCCATACTCCATCGCTCCAAAAAACTTGCCCTTGTGTCTAATTTCGACCATCCACCACACGTCCATTCAGTCCTCAGCACACTTGGTCTTACACCCTATTTTGATTCGATTGTTATTTCCGCTGAAGTGGGCATCAAGAAACCCGATCCGCGGATATTTGACGCGGCACTTGAGCAGACTGGACTGAAACCTGAAGAGGTCATTTATGTCGGAGATACAGAAGATGACACCACAGCTGCGCGTGCCGCGGGTATGGTTCCGATACACATACAAAGGAATAACGAAGGCAATGCGTTTGATTTCAGGGTCAATAAACACACCTTGGAACAAACGGAATCCAGACTTGATGTGAGGATAATAACCAAGCTCTCTGAACTTCCGACATCGTTTGTTTGAATCCTATGCTATCAAATTCCAAACAATTGATAGACCATGAAACAAAAATACTTTTACCACGAACATCTGGCGGATTATGCCGAGCTGAAAGCAAAAGGACTCCTGTCAAGGGGAGAACTTTACGGGAACCCCAACGATTTCAACGATTTTTCCTCCAAATCCTTCTTAATAGAGACCTTGTCACGTTTAGATCTCAAATTCGATGCCCGAATCCTTGAACTGGGATGCGGGACAGGTCCCGTGGCATGTTTCTTAGCGCACTTGGGATACCAAGTGCATGGGATTGATGTTATCCCCGATGCCATTGACAAAGCCAAAGCGATCGCTGCCGAGTACCGTTTAGAGATCCAGTATGAGGTATTAGATGTCTGCCAACTCCCACGCCAAGGCGAGCCATACCAACTCATCATTGACAGTTTCTGCTCACAAGGCATTGTTACCGACCCAGATCGGGATGCGATGTTTTCAGGAATCAAGGCTCGACTCGCCAAGAACGGCTACTTTCTGATGAGTTGTAGTGTTTTTGAACCGGATCGGGAAGATGCCAAAACACAGATTGTTGATAATTCAACAGGGAAAATTTACACCCGCTTTGACCAGGACGCGCTATGGGATAGGGATACAGAAACCTGCTACAGTCCATTTCATCCCGATCCTTTCAGACCCAATGTCGGACCCGAAGACTATGAAGGGACGATTTGTGTGAATGATGCTTGGTACATCCATCAACGACGTTACCGAACTCCCAAAAATCTGCGTTTAGAACTTGAGCGTCATGGATTCACGGTTCTTGAGCAGAGCGGTGAGGTTACCGAGAACACCATCTGTGTCCATCAGACTGCATATTCATAGGCGATGGCAATAGTGATGAACTTCGAGGTGCAGCTCAGGTTGGGATGTCGCCGTTTTGCGCTGCGTGGTTCCTCCGACAGCATACAGACTTACTCGGAAAGGGTATTGTGATGCGTCGAGCAGCAGGCTATCCAGCATTGTATCATCCATCAGAACTGGCAGATCGGGTGCGAGACTTTTGTGTTGTCCATTAACAATGTAGTTGAGTCAGTTTTTCCTATCTTCCCAAAATCCTCTCTTTTTCTGCAGAATTATGCAACCATTTTCCCTTGACGCGCGCCATTATATATTAACTTGAAGAATTCTATACCGAATTCTTGAATCTCACCTTGAGAATCTACTCGTGGGGGTGCATGATGAGAGACAACGATGCTGAACTAATTCGCCGCACGCTCGCAGGCGACGAAACCGCTTTCACCTTGATCGTGAAAAAATACCGTAAACATGTGCACACGCTTGCATGGCATAAAATCGGCGATTTTCACATTGCTGAAGATATCACGCAGGAAACCTTTCTACAAGTCTATAGAGATCTGGCAACCCTGAGAGAACCGGATCGGTTCCCGGGGTGGTTGTATGTGGTTACGAACCATCGCTGCATTGCGTGGTTCCGCAAGAATCAATTGCATGTCCGATTGGTGGAGGGCATTAACATGGCAATGAAGGGGGAAGCAGCATACTCCCGATATGTAGCAGACGAACAGGCAAAAACCGAGACTGAAGCACAGCACAAAGTCGTTAAACAGTTGCTTTCCAAGTTACAGGAGAGCGAACGGACTGTGATGACCCTGTATTACTTTGGAGAAATGACGTGTGAAGAAATTAGCAAGTTCTTGGGTGTATCTGCGAATACAATTAAGAGTCGGCTCAGTCGAGCGCGCCAACGTTTGAAGAAGGAAGAACCCATAATTCGAGAGGCGTTGGATAGTTTCCAACTGTCGGCACATCTAACCGAAAATATCGTGCGGGAGATAGCACATATTAAACCCGTCGTCCCATCTCGGGGTAAGCCGTTAGTGCCGTGGGCAATTGCGGTTTCAACTGTAACAGTGATATTACTGATGATCGGTGTAGGCAACCAATATCTTCTTCATTTTCAACATCCGTATAGTTTTGAAGCGGAATCGGAACATACTATCGAAATCGTTGACGCATCTATCGTCCTTAACATAGATTCCAAACCGGATGTCCGGAGCCAGACAGGAGGAACTCTGTCCAACGGTAACGACAACAATACAGGTTCGCAGACTGCTGAAACGCTTTTGACCTCTGCTACCGGAGAGGATTTTGTGATGAATCAGACAAACATAGAACTTTGCACGCAAAATTTAATTGCGATTGGCAAGGCGATCGAAATCTATCAAAAAGCACACGACGATTTTCCTGAGTGGCTCTCTGATCTGTACCCGAAATATCTGGTAGATTCAAACGTCCTGACCTGTCCTGAGGATAAATACGGTGGGAAGGCAGGTCGTCCTTGGAACATAGATCCGAAAATGTCGGTAAGTTATGACTATCAGTTCTATCCCGAATATCGAGGGAAAAAAAGTGAACAACGTAGGGTGTATGGTGATGCCATGCCGCTTGTCCGTTGTCGGCATCACGCGAACGAGGATTTGCATGTTTTGAATTTAAGCTTCTCTTATATGGTTTACAAGTCATCCCTGAATTGGGAATATACGCCGGAAGATATGTATGGCAGCGATGAAATAGCGATCACTACTTTTGAAGAAACACTTGAGCGATACCCCGATGATACACGTTTCTTCTCACTTTATCCGGCCCTGGTCCGTCTCTACACCAAAACTGGGGACGAATCGGCGGCGGATGTCGTCATTGAGCAGTTGAAATCGGTCATGAAACTCGAAATTCCGAGTTATCCTACTCTGTGGAACCTGTGGAACATACTTGTGATGATGGAACGATATGAGGTTCTACTTGAGATCTTTACGGCAGCCGAGCAGCAATATCCAGATGAGAGATTCATCCTTGAAAGACTTTCCTTCATCCATGACAGGTTAGGCAATACTGAACTCGCCGAAGCGTATGATCGCAAGTTTGATCCGAGATACGAATTGCTTGGGATGCCTGTCCCTGACTTTTCTGCGACCGACCTTAATGGGAATCCGATCTCGCTTCAGGACTATCGTGGAAAAGTTGTTTTGCTCAATTTTTGGGTACTCTGGTCTCCACCCGCTGTTTCGGAAATGCCAGATATCAAGCAGATTTATGATACCTATAAAGATGAGAGATTTGACATTATCGGGGTCAACCTTGATGATGAGGAAGTAATACTACAAAACTACGTTAAAGCAAACGACATCCCTTGGCGACAGATTTTCGACCAAGGGGCTGGCGAAGATTCACTTGCGCTACAATATGGTATCGGCGACATTCCTGAAATGTGGCTCATTGATAGGGAAGGCAGATTAATTACACATAAAGCGAGAGGGGCGGATTTAGAGAGACTCGTCGCAGCAGCAGTGAAAGACTAAGTTAGAGTCGTTTTGATTGATTTTTGAGCACTTTGGAAAGTGGAATCAGTGGACTTATTGGTTGGGAATACAGTCCCAAAAGCCATTTCTTCTTGGCTTGTAATGAAAGCTGGGGGACCTTGATCAGAAGGCTCCGGTTAGAAAATAGCGTCATCGTTGCGAAAGTTTCTTATCTATGGGATCTCTAACAAATCACATCAACTCTTTATATCGGAACACATCACAATGGCACACCTCAGAAAATTTTGGACACGCTTGAGAATTTATACACGGTTTAGCAAAATTCGTTTTATTGATCGATTAAGCTACCGTGCCCATTTTTTCTTGGTTCTAACGGAATATCTTCTGATAATCATTGTCAATTATTTTCTCTGGAAGGCGATCCTCGCGAATGGCAGGACGATCCGCGGATATGCCTTAGAGGACATGGTCACATACGTAGCGATTGCCGGTGTGTTTCGGTTTATTATCAATGAGCTTTCTGGTGGGATTTCTCGTGAGATGAGTGGGCAGTATCATAGTGGGGAACTCATTATGAATCTCTTAAAGCCTGTGGGTTACCAGCTCTACATCTATTTCCGGGCTTTTGGCGGAATTCTTTTTCAGCTTCTTTTCAGGGGTGCTACTGTCCTAACGATCTGGGCGTTACTGGTCGGACTGACACCCCCTGATAGCGCAGTGCCATTCATTCTCAGTTTGATTCTGGGGGTTTTGATTTACGCTGGAATCGCCTTTTTGGTAGGTCTCACCACCTTTCACATAGAAAACAACTCGGGCGTTCTCTTTGCCACGACTGCGAGCATTGAACTTCTATCGGGGACACTGATACCGTTGGCAATGTTTCCGAGATGGGTTGTTTCAATATTAGATTACCTGCCCTTCAAAATGATTTTCTACATACCGATGCAGATCTATTTGGGTCGATTGGGCATCGAGGAAATAGTAAGCGCGTTGATTGTCCAAACCATTTGGGCATCTTCCTTATCCATAGCAGGCTTCTTTTTCTTCAAAACTTCGGTGCGAAAACTGACCATACAAGGGGGTTAAACTTTATGTCAATGCCTCGGATCTTCTTTTATGGGAAAATTTATCTTCGTTACTTTGGGCAGTATTTCAAAGGTAGGCTCACCTATCGATCAGATATTTTGATCCAGATGGTGTTCGCTCTCTCGACTCAGATCACTTCTCTGATTTTCATTCTAATAATCTTCAATCATATTCCGGATATCAATGGCTGGAGCTATGGGGAAATCCTGTTTATCTATGGGTTTGCGCAAACCTCAATCGCTCTGTTTTCGATGTTCTTTTCAAATCTCATCCAATTGGGACGCTTTTATATTCTTGATGGAAATTTTGATCGCGTATTGCTTCGTCCGTTGCCACCTTTGTTCCAAATTATCATTGAGCGATTGGACATCGGCTCGTTTTCCACCTTGGCAATGGGAGTCGGTGCTCTACTATACGCCGCCGCTAAGTTAAATATGTCATTATCTGCCGTTGAGTGTTTCATCTTTTTCGGATTGGTGCTCTCAGCCACCTTAATCTTCACAGGGCTGGTGCTCATTTTAGTGAGTTTAACCTTCTGGATAAAGGACCCAACAGGAGCACTTGCCTGGCCCTTAATGACTGTCCGTGAATTCGCGAAATATCCGATTACCATTTATAGCCCAGCATTACAAGTGTTTCTGAGTTGGATATTGCCTTTGGCATTTACTTCGTTTTATCCTGCAACGCTCTTTTTAGACAGACAGGATTACGTCCTTTACGTCTACCTAACCCCTGTCATTGCCTTTCTAACTTGGGGAATGGGGACTCTGGTATGGAATTTAGGATTGCGAAGGTACGAAAGTTCGGGTTCTTAATTATTGGGAGGAGTGTCTGATGGCTTTAATAGAGGTCCAAAACCTAACCAAAAGTTATAAAACCTTTAAGCGGAAGGAAGGATTAAAAGGTGCTTTCATCAACCTTTTTAAAAGGGACTACGAATTCGTTCAAGCAGTAGATAACATTAGCTTTCAGGTCGAACCGGGAGAAATCCTTGGTTATATTGGACCCAATGGTGCTGGCAAATCAACGACGATTAAAATCTTAACAGGTATCCTCACCCCAACGGACGGAAAAGTGGCGGTGAACGGTCTTGTGCCTTACAAGCACAGACAACAACATGTGAAAAATATTGGTGTCGTTTTTGGACAACGCACCCAATTATGGTGGGATATAGCTGTCATTGAAGCGTTTACGCTTCTCAGAGACATCTATGAAGTCAGCAAAACGGATTTCCAAGAACAGTTAAAAAAGTTTGATGAGGTGTTAGGCATCAGTCCTTTACTCCACATCCCTGTCCGAAAATTAAGCCTCGGACAGCGGGTGCGGTGCGATATTGCTGCGTCTTTATTACATAATCCACCCGTTGTTTTTCTCGATGAACCTACAATTGGACTTGATGTTGCCGTGAAATCGAATATTCGGGAATTCATCAAAGAGATGAATGCGAGTCTCGGAACGACTATGATCCTAACGACACACGATCTGAGTGATATTGAGTACCTCTGCCAAAGAAGCCTCATCATTGATCAAGGGAAGATTATCTTTGATGGAGACCTACAACAGGCAAAAGAAGAATTAGCCAGAAAACGAAAAATTCAGGTCGATCTTTATGCGCGCGTTGATGTAGACGACATTCGCGATCAACTCAAGATTGCCCACCTCGAATTCACAAAGCGAAATGATTATTCTCTAACGATTTCTTTTGATAAAGATGAGATCTCAGCAGTCGATATTATTCAAAAAATCTTGGACCGTCTTTATCCGCGTGACATAAAGATTGAGGAACCCACGATCGAAACTGTTGTAAAGGAAATATACAGCAAATGACATGATTTTTTGCTCAACTTTTTGTGAAATGTGTTATTCTTTTTACATAGGGAAAGTTTACACCCGTTTTGACCAATGCTCCTTTCCCATCTTCCACCTGCTTCCTCAATACTTACGCGGGAAGTTGAAAAATGAGCGTTATCTGCAAAAAAACGCAATTTTTTTCCAAAGGTGCAACTTTTCGACCCCCAATTTTCGTCTTTAATCAGAGAAGAAAGATTTTTTATGGAGGTTCCCCATGCAACATAACGACGATAAGTTGGTTCAACTCACTCTGGAAGGCGATCATCATGCTTTTGCGGCTTTGGTAGAGAAATATCAATCGAAGATTCACGCGCTTGTCTGGAGAAAAATCGGCGATTTTCACATCGCAGAAGACATTACGCAGGAGGTTTTCCTCACGGCGTATCAAAAACTCGCCACCTTGACACACCCAGACCGATTCGCAAAATGGCTCTATGTCATCGCCAATAATCTGTGCGTCACGTGGCTCCGAAAACAAGCCGCTCAACCGCAACTGGAGTCGCTAACATCAGCTGATCCCGAAGAACTCGCAGAATTGTGTTATGCCGAGTATACAGCACAACAGCAGGCGGAAAGCGGAAAAGAATCACATCGCGCCTTGATTCAAAAACTCCTCGATAAACTCCGAGAGGCCGATCGGACAGTGATCCGTCTTTACTATCTCGCTGAAATGACCTGTGAGGAGATTAGCAAGTTTTTGGGCGTATCCCAGAACACAATTAAGAGCCGTCTGAGTCGTGCGCGGAAACGATTGAAAAAGCAGGCTGCAGCAATCGAACAAACGTTTTATAGTTTCCGATTGTCTTTTAATTTCATGGAAACCTTATTCGTAAATTTGGTATTCCCAAGTTTCGGAATGCACCTAAATCCAGTCAGATCGCGCAGTTTCTACTCATCCAAATACTACCAATGATTTTCGTGTTGAGAAAGGAACAAGATGATTCAAAAGATCGTGGAACAAGATGGCTACATGTTGCTCTATTTCGGAGAACCGCCAGCAGATGTAGGAAAGATTGAGTTTGTCAATTGCCTCGCACATCAACAGAACCAGATACTCTTCTGTAAATGGCGTGATAACAACATTTGGACGCTGCCGGGAGGGCGCGCCGAACCCGGGGAAACGGCTGAGGAAACCGCACATCGAGAACTTCTGGAAGAAACGGGTGCAACGCTGAAAAATCTTGAAGTGCTGTGTTACATTCACTGTTTTATGTTTAATCACGAATACTGGGGAATCGCTTATCTGGGAGAAATAGAGACATTAGGTAACCCACTCGACCTTGAGGAAGTCAGTGAAGCGCGTCTGTTCTCACACTTTCCAGAAAACCTGACCCATCCAGGACCGTTCGCGAATCAAAGCAAAGCATTATATCACGCCGCACTGCGTAAACTATTAGACACAAAAGATTAGATCCAGGACATACCGAAAAGGCAACGGGGTTGGGACTCACAAATTTCTGATGAATTTTCGTCAGTGTGGGTTAAACCCTTGATGAGGGAGATTTGATTTATGGTGAAACCTAAAAATAAATAGACCCTTTCACCCCGCGGTAGGTGAGGTTTCCTAACCTCGTCTGTACAGCGCGCCTAATTAATCCTAAAATCTACCATAGTTCGCAAAACTGCTAAACACATCATAAACACACACTATAAAAAATGAGGGGATAATGGAACACATTGGACGAGGGCGTTGGGCACGCGCACTCATTTGGATGCCGATGCTGCTTTTGGTGCCTATATCGCTTTTCGCAAACACACAAAAAACAAGACGCGCGCTTCGCGCGGTATGGACGGAGACTCCGCCCGTTATTGATGGAAACTTAATAGAACCCGTCTGGCAACACGCCGATATTGCAACCAATTTCTTCCGGGCAAAGGAGGGAGAGACATATCCCGCCGAATTAGACACCGAAATTCGGGTCCTCTACGATGAAAACATGCTCTATATCGGTGTGCGTTGTGAGGAACCGGACATGAAAAGCCTCCGGGAAACCCTAACGCGTCGGGATTCCTTCGTCTGGCAGAACGACTGTATCGAGGTGATGCTCGATACCTATCACGACCGGCGCAACTGCTATATTTTTGCAATCAATACACTCGGCACACAGGCAGATGAGAGAGTCGGCAATGAAAGCGTTTTTGACATGAGTTGGGACGCAAAATGGGATGCAAAAGTAAAAAAACACCCGGATCATTGGACAGCAGAATTTGCGATTCCGTTCCGTGAGGTCCGTTTTAATCGACGGAATACCACCTGGGGCATCAACTTTTGGCGGGTGCGTCCGATAAATGGTCAATCTCATTCATGGGCAGAGACGGCTTTTTTCTCGCGTGTGTCGGAATATGGCACTTTGACCGGATTGGATTTAGAAAGGGTTAAAACAGAACAAAAAGTTGGGATTCTTCCTTATGGCAGCTATCGTGCACTCGTGGATCGTCCCAACGACCTTGATGGTGGGCTGGACCTGATCCTTCCAATCTCAACACATCTGACCTCGAATGTGACACTCAATCCTGATTTTTCACAGTTGGAGAGCGATCCGACGCAAATCAACGTCTCAAGCGATCGGGAGTTGTTTCTTCCAGAACGCCGCCCATTTTTCAGGGAGGGTGCCGAGTTATTTGAGTTGCCGCTGGATTTATTCTATACCCGGCGCGTCCAAGAAATCGATGTGGGTGCGAAAACGACGGGCAGGATTGGGGGTTCCAATTTCGCGATCATCAATACCTACGGCAAAATGATCGATCGGTACGACGGAGATGAGAAAAAGCAGGTAAATCTCTTAGCCGGTCGGATTAATCACGATATCGGTGAACGAACTGTCGTCGGCGCGATGGGGATCCACAAACACCAAGCCGATCGAGATGTCGCACTCCTATCGCTTAATGGACGGTTTGGATTGCATCGAGATTGGACGGCAGCGTCACAATACGCTGTCGATTGGATTGATGGCGAGATGCACTGGGCGTACCACGCCGCCACGGAATGGACCCACGAAGGCTGGCTGGGCGAGGCGCAGCTTGAAGAGATTCAGGACGGCTTTCGTCCAAACGAGATGGGACTCGAAGAGGAAGCGTTTCGCCGTGTGCGTGCTCGTCTCAGATACAGATATGAGTTTCCAGAGGCGCGTTTCGTGGAATCCTTTTGGGTTGATACACGTCATTTTTACCAAATTAATGCCCAAAGGTTACTACGGGAACGGCTGAGCGAATCGCGTTTCTATATTGACATCGGACGGTTTAACTTTTTCACCTCTGGTGGGTTCGGACGACTTCGCGAAGTCGGTCAGCTTTTTGACACCAAGTTTATCCGATCAGAAATCGATTACCAAGCACCGTGGGGACAATTGTCGGTCATAAATCGGTTCGGTACCCGTCGCGATGAATTCAATCGGTTCACGAGTTTCTCTGGAGGGGTCAACCTTTCTGGCAAACTTACCATCGATCTGGATTTGGACAATTTCTTTTGGCGCGCACACCGAAATACGCTCATTTTCCGACTCCGCAGCAATTACCAATTTACCCAAAAGATTGGTTGGCGCATCTTCGTTGAACGTGTAGATGAACGGATGGTAGATGAGATCACCTACAACTTCAATTCCATCTTCGATTACGAATTTACGCCGGAAAGCCACTTCTTCTTTGTGGTTGCTGATAGCTTGCCTGGGGATCGGGCTGTGTTTGCGAAATTAGCATATCTTTTTGAACCCAACCTTCCAGATTTCACTCAATTTAATTGAAAGAGGTTTAGCGGCGTTACTGCCCGCAAGGCAGGGATGTTGAAGAAAGGAAAATTCCATGTCAAATACCGAACTCAAGACCACATTTAATACCGCTCCAACGCTCTATGAAGATGTTCGACCCGGATATCCCGAGGAGCTGATCTCGGATGTTGTTGATATCTCTGACATCAAAAATAGTAGCAGAATCCTTGAGGTTGGCTGCGGGACGGGGAAAGCGACGTGTCCCTTTGCAGAACGCGGATACGAATTGGTCTGCCTGGATATTGGTGCCGATTTAATCGCCGTTGCGAAAGAAAAGTTGAAGGCATTCCCAAACGTTTCGTTTGTAGAACACGCATTTGAGGAATGGGAATCAGATGGAAAGTTTGACCTGATTATCTCTGCCACCGCCTTTCATTGGGTAGATCCAAAAGTGAGATACCTGAAGGCATCCGAGGTGCTTAAATCAAAGGGATTCCTCGCCGTTTTTTCAAACCAGCACGTCAGAAAGGACGAAGGATTCTTTGCGGAAAGTCAGCGTCTCTACGATAAATACTACGCGCCGCTGACCACGAATCGTCCGACACACGCCACACACTTTCCCGGCGTGGAAGCCTTTCAAACTCCAATTAAACGCGTCTACCCATGGACGCAAACGTATTCATCTGAGCAATACATTAAACTCTTGGGGACCTATTCAGGGCACATCGCGTTGCCAGAAGAAAATAAACGTCTTCTGTTTGATGGAATAGTCGATCTCATCGAAACGAAGTATGACGGTGAGATTACCAAACACTACGAAGCCGTTCTTGACCTTCGGGAGAGAAAATGAACATCCACGTCGGTGTTTCAATGCCCAACCTTACTCTGCCTTGTGATCCGATGGGACCCGTGCTCTATACAGCATCGCCAGCGAAGGAACGCATTCGGGCAGAAGCCAGCCATCTCTATCCACCTGAAGGACCGGGCTTAGGGGTCGAATTAGATTCGGACAAACTGAAGGCGCTAACAGTTGCCTCAGCATAACATTTCGACCGTGAACTTAGGAATGGTTTCTGAATATAGCAATACCCCTTGTAGGATCGACCTCCTGATCCCAACCCTTTCCAACAACCGAAAACTCATAACTGACAACCTTTCAATTGACATCTATTCCTAATCGTGATAGGCTAATGTGACTTCGGCATCTGCATGCCAAAGTGAAAATAGAATCCACATTGAAAATTGTTTATAGGAGGAAAAAGTATGTTTGTTATCATCGCACCGATTCAGATTAAGGAAGGGCACAGAGACGCATTCATCGAATCGATGATAGATGACGCGAAAGGTTCTGTTGCGAATGAACCCGGATGCCTGCGATTTGACGTGATTCAGGACGGTGCCGATCCGAACCGGATCTGGCTCTATGAGGTTTATGTAGACGAAGCAGCGTTTCAAGAACATCTGAAAGCACCACACTTTATTAAGTGGCGCGATACCGTCAAAGACTGGTTCGCTGAGAACGAATTTAAAGGCGCAGGCAGCGGAAGTTCCATGATCTACCCGCCAGATGACGACTGGAAGTAGTTCGGCTGTATGAAAAAGCCGTTTGTTATATCAATCAGTTCGGTATCTGGCGGTGGAAAGACAGCACTGTCGGTCGCTCTCCACAAGTCACTACCTAATTCGTCTCTTTTTCACTTCGACGATTTTGATGATTCAAATACTTATCCGAGTGATTTCTACGGCTGGAGTCGACGCGGCGGTGATGTCGAGGAATTTGACTGTCCTGGAATGCAAATGGCAGTCAATGCCGAAATTCGCCAAGGAAGGACCAGATTAATTATTTTGGATTTTCCATTCGGTCGCCGTCACTCTCGCTTCCGTGATACCATTGATCTTGCTGTTTTTATTGACACTCCGCCTGACATAGCTATGGCGAGACGAATTTTGAGGGACTATACGATCAACAGTGACGAATCCGCAGACGAAACGCTGAACCGCCTATATGCCGATCTATCGAACTACCTGGAAAGGGCGCGCTATCCATATTTGGATACATATAAGCATAAGGCAGATAGCGATCTTGTTTTAGATGGATGGCGCAGTCTGGATGACTTGAAGAACGACGTAATAGCAGTACTAAATCAAGAAATCAGGTAACCTATACCAGAGAGGTTATCGACATGATGCGATTCACTGACGGACTTGTGAAGTCATACGAGAAGTACGCCCATGAAAGAGCCGCTCATGCTCCTGACGCATTCAAGGTCCGGGAGCGGTCAGAGTTTCTAAAATTCTTGCAGGATGAGGGACGAGAAACGCTCCTTGAAATTGGGTGTGGTCCCGGCGGGGATACGTTGTTTTTTCAAAATCAAGGGCTCCGCGTTCTGGCGGTGGACAATGCACCAACAATGGTGAAACTCACCGCAGAAAAGGGGGTCCCTGCGCGAGTCTTGGATTGCTATAATCTTGATGAGATTCACGAGCGTTTTGATGCGGTGTATACGATGAACTGTCTCCTACACATACCGAAGCGGGACTTTGATCAGGTTTTAGATTTAATTTCAGGACGACTCAATGAAAACGGTATAATGTATATTGGTATTTGGGGAGACCAAAACTTTGAGGGTATCTGGGAAAAAGACAGATATGAGCCGAAACGGTTTTTCTCTTTTTGGAAGACAGAGGCACTTCTTGAAGTCCTACAACGATCATTTAAGTTAGAGTACTACCGAAGATTAGAGCCTCATGAAGGCAGGATATTCAATTCTATTGTTGTCCGTAAACACATGGAGGTTTAAAGTGAAACGAATAGTTTCCTATATTCTGAGCGTGGCTTTCATTTTGATATTTTCCTTCGTAACCGAAGCGATTGAGGACGACGCAATGGTCCTCTACTATTCGTTCGATGCGGGAAAGGGAAAAGAGATTGAAGACCTGAGCGGCAAGGGGAACCACGGCACGCTCGAAGGCGATGCCAAATGGGAGAAAGATGGAAAGGTCAATTCGGGGGTATTTTTTAACGAACAGATTCAGAAAGGGGTCGTCGCCGCCGAAGCGTCTGACAGTCTGGCGATTACCAAGAACTTGACGATGGAGGTATGGGTATACCCAGAGAGCGTCGGCGATTACCGTAATGTGCGTGGGCAGGCGGGACCTCACACGTATTATCTGAGTATCCATCAGGGTAAACCCTCAGTGTGGATGGGATGCCCCGGCGCTGGTGGACGCACATGGAACAGCACAAAGAACGAGATTCCAAACGATAAGTGGTCGCACGTCGCCGCGGTTTACGAGTTCAATAAAGAACTTCGGCTCTATATCAACGGCAAACTTGACAATACTTATAAAGTGCAAGGCGAAATTCCGGTTTCTCCAAACGATCACTGGTTCGGTAATCGCTTAGATGGTCCGTGGCCCTATGGGGGACGGCTTGATGAATTCGTTATCTATAACCGTGTCCTAACTGAAGATGAAATTCAGCAAGATATGGAGCAGGTCTTGAGTGTATCGCCGTTGGATAAGGCTGCGACGACTTGGGGGCTGCTCAAAAAAGTTGCGAGATAAGCGTCCAATTTTAAACGAAGAAAGGAACATGTTGGACATTAGATTGGCACGTCCAGATGATGCCCAAGCAATTCACCTAATATTACAGGAAACATGGGAAGAATCGCTGCTCTTTGACGTGTGCATGGATCACATCTCGTCGCCTGAGCATCAAATCTTCGTTGCAACGGATAGTGGCGAAGTCGCAGGTTTCCTCTCGGCGTTTCTGGTCCCTATTCCAGTCCCTCGATGGGAAATAGATCTCATTCTTGTTCGTTCGACGCGTCGAGGCAAGGGGATAGGTCCTTCTCTCATTGAGGAAGCGTTAACCTACGGGTCTCATCTGGGAGTGCATTGCGCTGCGGCATCCATCCGCGTGGATAACTCTGCAAGCCAACGTGCTTTTTCCAAGGCGGGTTTTGTAACAGAGGCTCAAGTGCGTAGTCTTTTTCTTTGGGATCCGTTGGCTTGTGAGTCCGCCACTAACGTGCTGGAGACTGTTCATTTCATACCCGTTGATACATTAACCTACCGTGGCTTGTGGATTGAAGGATTTATTGAACCTCGGCTCTCCATGAAGGAACAACACAATGTGGTTCGTGCGGCTCGAAATTCTATTTTTCATGAGGACCGCTTAAATACAGGATTGTTTATACCAGACAGTTTTAAACACACGCTCGCGCCGGATCTATTAACCTCTGCTGCCGATTTTGGTCAATATCACCGGTGGGAGTATACATACAAATAGAAATTGCTATGCCACAATCGTCGCTTCCAGTTGGAAACACCGTCCAACCTATCGCTCATGTTGACTTGCCTCAAAAGACAGACTACGTCGGTAAATTCATTACCCTGTCTCCAGTCGATCCACAAGCCGATGTTGCGGAACTCTATACGTGTTCTCACGGCTCAGATATAACGGAACAGTTATGGACCTACATGAGCTACGGTCCCTTTAACAACAGATACAGCATGCAGCGTTGGCTTGAGGAAGGCGCAGCATCGACGGATCCACTCTTCTTTACCGTCCACCACCATGAATCGAAGCAACGCGTGGGAATGGTAAGTTTCCTGAATATCGCTTCGGATATGCGACGATTGGAACTCGGACACTTATGGTATTCCCCGACCTCTCAGAGATCAAACGTAAACACGGAAGCCATATACTTAATGCTCCACGAGGCTTTCGATAGGCTGAAATACCGACGCGTTGAATGGAAATGCGATTCTTTAAATGCGCGTTCTCGATCGGCAGCACTGCGTCTCGGTTTTAAGTTTGAAGGCATTTTCAGACAGCACCTGATTATAAAAGGTCGAAACAGGGATACTGCTTGGTACTCAATGCTGGACAGCGAATGGACTGCTCTTAAGAAGAACATGGAGATGTGGTTGTATCAGAATCCCGATCGAAAATTGTCCTTAACGGCACTCAACAATAGTAAGTAAGGAGAAATATCCATGGGAAGATTTAGACTTGCCTGCCATCTTATCCAATTTGGGGGTGAACAGCGAGATAACCCAGAGAAAGTACTGCGTGAAGTCGCTGACGCTGGGTGGGACGGCGTAGAAGGTTTAGGAATAGAAACAGCCGATGAACTCGTTGAAATGGCGACGCTCGCACGGAGTCTCGGACTCCATATTGTCAACGCCGGCGGGGCAGGACTTGACAGGGTTAAGTTTAATATCGCTCTGGGCAATGATGCCGCTGAAGTCCCTTCGTTGAGACGCTCAGAATGGGGTGGACCCGACCCAAGCGATACTGACTTCGAGAACGCCGCCCGAACGTTAGACGATGTCCTCGCGTTCTGTGACGCACACAATATCAAAGGCTTCCATCACGCACATCTCGGTACTCTGCTTGAGACGGTCGAGGATGCGGAACGCCTTTTGACAGCCGCACCGAGCCTCTGGTTATTATTTGATACAGGACACATGCTCGCCGCCGGAAGTGATCCGATGCAGGTTTTTGAGAGCGAAAATTTGCGGAATCGGATTGGGCATGTACATCTCAAAGACTGCCATGCAGACGATCCAGAAACATGGGATTATAGAACACACCGTTTCGGTGAACAAGCACGTTTTGCTGAACTGGGCGCGGGAAATCTGGGACTTGATGTCAAAGCTGCACTAAAAGGACTCGAATCCGTTGGTTATGATGGATGGGTCTCTGTCGAACTGGACCGTCCTTATCCGCCGCGTCCACCCGCTGAAGCCGCAGTTGTAAATCGCGAATATCTACGGAGTTTAGGATATTGAACGGAGGCATGTTACTATGCTGAAGCGAATCAGAATTCAAGGGTATAAATCACTCGTGGATCTTGAGTTAAATCTCAAACCGCTTTCCGTGCTCGTTGGTCCTAATGCTTCGGGAAAAAGCAATTTCCTTGATGCCCTGCAACTTCTGTCCCGGATAACGACCTCCCAAACCTTGGAAGAAGCATTTGACCCGCCGTACCGAGGACATCCGTTGGAATCGTTTACTTTTGGGGACGAGGGCATCAAGAGCCTTCTGGAAAAAGACAGTGTATCCTTTACTGTAGAGGTAGATGTTCAACTTTCTGCTGCTGTTATTGACAGTGTCAATCGGCGTATTCAGGAAATAAGGGAAACAGCAGCGAAAAATACACAAAGTGTAAATAAATCTACTTCAGACCGACTGCCGCCCGTGCGCGAGGAGGACTTGCGGTATCGGATTGAGATTGAAATGCTCCCAAAGCAAGGAATTCTACGCGTGGCGGATGAACATCTCACAGCATTAACCGACGAGGGACGACCAAAACAGAACAGAAAGCCTTTCTTAGAGCGAATGGAAAATCGATTGCATCTACGGATGGAGGGGCAGGCGCACCCCCTCTATTATGAACGCTATCTTGACTACAGTATTCTTTCGAGATCACACTATCCACCGCACTATCCGCATTTGATTGCCATGCAGCGAGAGTTGGCAAACTGGATTACGTTCTACCTTGAGCCCAAGGAACAAATGCGACTCCCAAACCCAATCAAGGCGGTTCACGATATCGGATCGATGGGGGAGGATCTCGCAGCCTTTCTCAATACCTTGCAAGCTCGTAATAAGCAACAATTTCAATCCGTCGAGAAATCGCTTCATACGATGATTCCATCTATAACGGGAATTGATGTCAGTGTTAACGAATTAGGCGAGGTCGAATTGGATCTTCGTGAAGGTGAAAAGCACATTTCTGCCCGCGTCCTGTCGGAAGGCACACTCCGAATTTTAGGACTCTTAGCACTTGTTAGTGCTGAGGCACCTCCTACATTGATAGGATTTGAGGAACCGGAGAACGGTGTTCATCCTCGTAGAATTCAACGTATCGCCCGGTTTTTGGAAACTCGTATGCGTCTTGAAGATGTCCAATTTATTGTGACAACGCATTCATCGCTTCTGCCCGATCTCGTTCCCGCCGAATCTTTATATGTTTGTCGCAAAGTCAACGGGAATACAGAAATTGAGCCTTTCAATATGATGCATGTGGGTCCCCTATGGAAAAAGTCGGAGATTGAGGTAGCATTAGACGATGAAGATGCCTTATCCCCTTCCGAGCGTATCTTGAGAGGGGACTTTGATGCGTAACATCAGTCTATTCGTTGAAGATATCACCCACGAGAATTTTTTCAGGAACAGCACGCTATCATTTTTATCCTAAGCCTGCCGCATGTCGTCCAGCAGCTGGGTCACCAGCAGCGTAGCAGGTTCCGCTATCTGTGTCGATATGGACCATGGAAGGCGCGGCAATGGCACCTCCGTGCGCTTTAATTTGATGACCGCGACCGGCAAGCTCCTCTCGAACGCTCTCACTCACACTATCGTTGATCGTTAACGAACCCGCCTGCCCGAACGTCTCTATACGGTTGGGATTCGGATCAAACGAGTCTTCGTGATGCGCAGTGGCAAAACGCGGCGCTGTGACAGCCGCTTCGGGCTGCATGCCAAACTCAACGAAATTGAGCAGTAAATTCATCGTCGCCTGATCCTGCAGATCGCCACCGGCAACGCTTATCGCTAAAATCGGGGTACCCTCTTTGAGAACGAGTGTCGGGGTCAGTGTAATTCTCGGACGCTTCCCGGGCTGGATACAATTCGGATGTCCAGGCGTTGTATTGAGGCTGCGTAAACGGTTGCCGTAACTGACCCCTGTCGGTCCGACCATGCCGCCTGCATGATAGACGTTGGCACTCGGTGTCGCAGCGACGACATTCCCCCATCGGTCAGCAACCGCACAGGTCGTCGTTCCACCCACACCGGGTCGAAAGACACCACCCGCCTTTAGGGATTCCATATTATCCACATCACCGGGTCTCACCTCGTGTGAGGCTTTCTGCATATCAATGAGCGGCCGGCGAATTTCGGTATAGGCATCCGAAAGCAATGCGGCCATTGGAACATCAACAAATTCTGGGTCGCCATAATACGCGTCGCGATCCGCCATCGCCAATTTAAGTGCCTCCGTAACCACATGCACATAGTCCGTCGAAGCATTACCCATCGCTTTGAGATCGAAGCCTTCCAATAAACGCAACGCCTGACAGAGATAGGGACCTTGTGTCCAAGGACCGCACTTGTAGACCCTATACCCGCGGTAATCGACTGCTACAGGGTCCTCAATAAGCGTAACATGCGCAGCGAGGTCTGTCTTACGGAGAAACCCGCCCTTGTCAATGTAAAAACCTTCTAATGCATCAGCAATGTCGGTATCAGCACCGTTTCGTCCGTAGAAACGATCGCTTGCCGCTTGGATTTTGTCCTCACGGCTCCCGGATGTCTTCTGTTCCGATTCAACCATCCGACGCAGAGTGCCCGCCAAATCAGGGTGCCAATCTGCCTCACCAGCATCAAGGAGTGCCAATGTAGGTGCGACGATGTCCTCAAACGTCTTGGTCCCGTAAAGTTTGAGTATTGTTGTGCAGAGGTCCACAACCGACGGGACGGGTGCCATTTTGATGTCGCCGTTTGGAATCCCGTTTTCCATGTACCAATCAATGGCGGTCTGTGAAAGCGGTGCCCGTCCCTGCCCGGAGAGAGATTTCACTTCCTGTTTCTTCGAATCGAAGATAAGGAGCGGCACCTCACCCCCAATGGAACAGGCACCGTGGTCCGTGACATTGAGCGCAAGAATCGTTCCTGCTGCTGCGTCTGCCGCATTGCCGTCTGCTTCCAGAATCTCGATCCCCGCGGCAACCGCTTTCGCACCACCTGCGGCAACGACCCCGGTTTTACTAACAGCATTCCAACCAATTTCTTGAGTGTTCGGCATCGGTTTCTCCTTTGCTTAAGTGTCAGAGATAGTTCTGATTTCCTTCTTTGCATGAGAGCATAGCATAAACTTTCATCTTATGCAATGTCTAAACCAAAAATGGGTTGAATAATCGGACGGAGTCGGTTAAAATATTGTTCAAACAGCGAGTCAAGTACGTGATAGTCTTCACACAATCAGCCCATTTGGAAATGCAAGCAATCAACCCAAAAAAGGATTTGAATGCCTGAGATTTGTCGATTTTTCGGTATCATAATACGAATGTACGTAGAGCCTCGAACACCTCATCATCGTCCCCATTTTCACGCTTATTATCAAGGAGAGGTTGGTGTATATGCGATTGACAGGATTGAATTGATCGCGGGTCAACTTCCCAGGCGACAGCACCGTCTGGTCGAGGCTTGGGCAGAGTTACATCAGAAAGAATTGTTGTCAGATTGGGAACGATTACAATCAGGGCGAACACCATTCAGGATTGATCCACTTCAATAAAGGAGGGCGGTATGAGTCATCCAATATACCGCGTGGTTTTTTTTGAAATACAGGCACCCTACACACTTCGCGTCTGTTTTGATGACGATACAGAGCAAGTTATAGACTTCCAACCCACATTAGAAGGTGAATTATTCGGTCCACTTCGCGATAGCTCTTTATTCAACCAAGTGCGGATTGATCCTGAAGTTCATACGTTGGTATGGCCGAACGGGGCTGATTTTGATCCAGCGACTTTACATGATTGGCCTGGGCATTTGCCCGAACTTAAGAGAATGGCCAAGTGTTGGTCTCAGGCAATCGAAACAGCATGATCGAAATACAATCTCACAACCATGCAAGCGAACTGATTTCACTATCGGGGGCATACCTAGAACAGAATGAGAGTGAAAATAATTTGCCGATCGGTTTGGCGTATAGGCTCGCTGAAGACCCATACTATTACGGATCCGAATTGCCGCTGCTATTGAGTATTTTGGAGCATGGAAGAGTCGTCGGCGTTTCACTCATGACACCCCCCAAGAGAATCATCTTAAGCAGAATTGACACAAATATCCAACCCGTTATTGTATCTCTTGTGCGGCACCTCCGTGAAATTAATATCCAGATACCGGGGGTCGTTGGACCGAAGGCAGAAGCCCAAGCCTTTTCTGAGTGTTGGGTCAAAGGCGCGCTCAATGTATCAGCCAGCATAGACAAGCGAATGCGTGTATTTGAAGCGAGAAGCGTCACAAATCTACCACTTTCACCGGGGGAGTTGCGTTTCGCTCGTCCCGATGACCATCCACTCATGGCGAAATGGATTGCCGCCCTCTCGGAAGCAATCGGTGAACCTACCAGTTTTGAGGGTGCTAAAAGTCGCGCCGAAAAACTCATCACGGATCAGCAACTATACATTTGGGATAACAACGGTCCAGTGTCTATTGCTGGCGTATCCCGCCCGATGAGAAATGGGACAACAATCGGTGTGGTATACACCCCACCTGAGCATCGCAGCAAAGGGTATGCGACTTCATCTGTTCTATTATTGACCAAGAAACTACTTTCGGATGGCTATTCATTTTGCAGCCTCTATACCGATTTAGCAAATCCAACTTCTAACAGCATCTACATCAAAATCGGTTATGTGCCAATCGGAGATGCGTTGGCTTTTGATTTTGTGTCTTCAGATGGACATAATACTGCCTAACCCTCTATCTTCAGTTGTGGTCCAAGATAACCTTTGCCAAACCACGACACAGGCACCACTTTAGCAGGAGAAAATATGGCTGAATACAAGATTGCGGTAATTCGCGGAGATGGCATTGGGATTGAAGTGATGGAGGAAGGCCTCAAGGTCCTCAACGCCATCGCCGACAGGTATAACATCAAATGGGATTTTGTGGAGTTCCCTTGGGGCTCAGACTACTATTTCAAGCATGGGCACATGATGCCAGCAGATGCGCTTGACACCTTGACGACGTTCGACCAGATTTATCTCGGCGCAGTCGGACACCCCGACATCCAAGATCACGTTACACTCAATGGGCTTTTGCTGCCAATCCGACGTAGATTCGATCAATACGTCTGTGAGCGACCGAGTGTCCTCTATCCCGGCATTAACACACCCCTCAAGGGTAAAGAGGCTTGGGATATTGATTTAGTGGTGATACGAGAGAATACAGAAGGGGAGTATGCCAACGTCGGTGGGTTCCAGTACCAAGGGTTCCCCGAAGAGGTCGGCGTGCAGGTTGGTGTATTTACGCGTCACGGCTGCGAGCGCATTATCACTTATGCCTTCGAGCAAGCTCGGGTACGAGACAAAAAACGCAAAGTCACTTCAGTTACCAAGTCGAACGCCCAAGGTTACGGCATGATTGTATGGGATACAGCCTTCGAGCGAGTGGCTGCAAAGTATCCCGATATAGAGACGGAATCGTTGCTTGTGGACGCGGCATGCATGGATTTCGTGCGGAGACCCGAGGACTTTGATGTCGTCGTCGCCAGCAATCTGTTTGGGGACATCCTCACGGACATCGGCGCGATTATCACGGGAAGCATGGGATTAGCACCGAGCGGCAATATCGACCCGCAACGCCGATTCCCGTCGATGTTCGAACCGGTTCACGGGAGTGCCCCCGACATCATGGGGATGGGCATCTCGAATCCGCTGGCAGCAATTATATCTGGTTCGATGATGTTGCGTTTCATCGGTGAGGTGGAAGCGGCAGAAACGATAGATGCAGCTGTCCTAAAGGTCATCGAAGAAGGGAGAACCCTCCCACAGGACCTTGACGGTCAAGCCACGACCTCACAGGTTGGCGACGCTGTGGTGAATGCACTCGGCTAAGGTTTGAAACCTCGCCAGCAGTTTATCAGTGAGCATCACAATTTTACGTTTGTCCTATAGCAAACATTGAATCAAACCGTCGCATTACCTAAGAGATAACTGATGAAGGAACAAAACTTTTCGCAATTCAATCCTGAAAACTATGCGTTACCGCTGAAGGGACACGTATACTGTAAAATTTTATTTGATGAAATCTTTCTACCCATCTTAAAAAAACGCTTTCCGGAGGTCCTTCCTCGTCTCAGTGCCGGAGTCATCGGATTAGGATCTGACGTTCTGGGTGCCGATGACGAACTGTCACGCGATCACGACTGGGGACCGAGCAAGTGCCAACTCCTGCTGCTGGAAGAGGATATTGCAGAATATGGCTCTTCTATTGCTCAAGCCCTGGAGGCGGCTATTCCAGATGCGTTTTTAGGAATTGACACGACCAAATTGCAACCGAAGACAATACGGATAAGCACCATCGACGCAGTCTATCACGATTTTCACGAATCTGCCTATCCACCTGTGACGATCGAGGAATGGGCTGCCGCTGATGATAACAACCTCTGCTATGCGTCGTCTGGTTTTGTTCTCTATGACCCCTCTAATGCCCTTAGCAAACGCATATCCGCTTTCCAAAAGGCGTACTACCCGGCAGACATCTGGAAGTGGAAGATCGCGAGTGATCTATGGGGACTTTGGCACAATGGCGACTACAACTCATGCTATCGTTTAGCGAAACGCGGGGATGGTATAGGTTTACTCATTGGCCAGGGTGCTTTCGTCGAAGGCACTCTCAGACTCCTGTGTCTGCTCAATAGGCACTTTCCCGTATACTGGAAATGGCTACACTGGCAGGCACAAAGCCTTCCGAAATGGATGGACATGATAGAACCCTCTCTCAAGAAACTCGAATCAGCAAACAATCATGAAACGCGCAGCGAGATCATCCACACGATATGTCAATCAATTCGGGAAATCCTTTACAAAATGGATTTACTTCCCGATACAGAATGGCGCAATTACATGGGGAGCGAAGAGATTGCCCTGCAAATCGAATCGACTCAGGTGAAGGCATTGATTCGGGAGAAAGAACCCCATTTGTATGTGTGGTAATTAATCTAACACACGGAGAATAGATATGACACTCATTTCAATTCACGACGCAGCAGCCAACGGGGATCTCGATACCGTAAAGAAAATCGTTGAACAGGACCCTCGTCTGGTCAACCAAGACGACAAATACGAATGGCGTCCTATATTTCATGCTGGATTAAGACGGCACTACGATGTTGTTAAATATCTCATAGACTGTGGTGCTGATTTGGCAGCTCACGATGGTTATGCAATTCACTATGCCGGAGAAGTGCCAAACAATAAGGAAATTGTATCATTACTCATTGCGTACGGAGGATTGGATGCACATGCCAAACCATCGAACGAAACCGCGCGCCAGTTTATATACGCCGTTTTCTTAGCCAATGTGCAGCGAGTTAACGCAATGCTCCGAGACACCCCAAAGTTAGTGGAGGAGCGTTACGCCCGTGGCGATACAGCCTTGCACCATGCGACTCGAAACGGGGATCTGGAAATTGTAGAACAATTGGTCAGTAGTGGTGCAGATGTCAATGTAACGTCAGATCACGGGCATTTTCCGCTCTACTGCGCAGCCGGTCATGGACATGTAGAAACGACGCAATATCTCGTAGAACATGGCGCCGATTTACACGCCAGACTCGGGGACGGCAAAACGGTCATTGAGTGGCTAAAACAATATGCCGATCAAGATCGTCGCTTAAAATCCTGTCTTGATGTATTGGAGAAGTGACACAGAAATAATATGCGAAAAATTATCGACCCAATGGAGCAGTAATTTGAAAGCAGTCTTCTTTGATTTGTTTGAAACACTCATAACAGAGAAAACGAGAAAGGATTTCCAAGCACGGGCTCCGTTTCATGAACGGCTGGGTACGACCGAAGATAAATCTTCGCTTTGGTGGGAGGAAAATGAGGATGCCGCGATGATCGGAAAATTTCCTGATTGTCTGGCGAGGTTCACCGATATGTGTATAGCAGTCGAGTCGCCACTGACGAAAAATGAGATTATCATGGCTGCCCAAGAGCATGAGGTCTGGAAAACAAAAGTCTTGCGTCGAGTCGAGCCTCAGATATTTGAAATGTTGCGCGCCGTCTGGGCGCGTGGACTAAAAGTTGGACTTATCAGCAATGCTTTACCAGAAGAGGTCCTCGCTTGGCGATTCTGTCCACTTCAAGATCTCATGGATCCTGTCGTGTTTTCTTGCAGTGTTGGGGTAATGAAACCCGATCGGGAGATATTCGAGCTGGCTTGCTCACGCATGTGTGTTCAACCTTCTGAAGCGTATTTTGTTGGCGATGGCGGTTACGATGAACTTTGGGGTGCGGCATCTGTCGGCATGAAGGCGATTCAGGCAGCGTGGTATCAAGATCGAGATCTGAAATGGTCTTGCCCATCTCCTTTAGTCCGGGCAGACGCAATAGGGGATCTTCCTGCTCTGCTATGTTAGATTCAGATGGAGACAAAGAACGATATGACACTATTTGACTTTAGGAGGTATCAACATAAATGCCAACTAAGATAGATTTGGCGAACCTTGAACTCCGCGAACTTACACCAGACCGTGCTGACGACTTTCTTGACTACTTTGACGGAGACGCATTCGCCGACAATCCCGAAGGGGCTTCGTGCTATTGCTGCTATTTCCATTGGGTCGGTATTGATGGTGAGGATTGGTCTACGAGAACTGCGGCAGCAAATCGTGAGTGGAAGGCTGAACTCATCCAACACCGTGAAACGACAGGTATCCTTGCTTATTTGGATAATCGTCCGATCGGATGGTGCCACGCAGCCGAAAAGTGTTCTCTTGCTCATCTAGCGACCATGGATGTTTTGGCGAGTCCTGATGACGAATCCGTCGGGTCCATTGTGTGCTTTGTTGTAACCAAACGCTTCCGAGGCACAGGACTCTCAAGTCTTCTGCTCGAAGCGGCGTGTGATCTGCTCGCCAAGCGGTCTCTACAGATTGTGGAGGCATACCCAGACCGCCAAACCACCGACAGCTACGCAAACTTCCACGGGCGCCTTGACATGTTCCTTGATGCCGGTTTTCAAACCCATCGCGAATTAGAAGACGATATGGCTGGAATCGTGATTGTGAGACGGAGCCTGACGAATTCAATACAACAGACATAGACAAACAATGATAGAAATAATATCTCATACCCATGCAAGCGAACTGATTTCACTTTCCGGGACTTACCTGGAACAGAATGAGAGCGAAAACAACAGATCGCTCGGTTACGCGTATAGGCTCGCTGAAGGGCCGGACAATTACGACTCTGAGCCGCCCCTTTTGTTAAGTATCTTGGAGCACGGGAAAGCCGTCGGTGTCGCAATAATGATACGCTCTTATAGTATGATCTTGAGTAGGATTGGCACGAAGATCGAAGCTGCTGTCCTTCATCTTGTGCGCCACCTCCGTGAAACTGATGTCCAAATATCGGGAATTATTGGACCTGCGGCAGAAGCCCAAGCTTTTTCTGAGTGTTGGGTTGAAGGTATACTTGATGTGTCAGCCAGAATAAGCATGCGGATGCGTATATTCGAAGCAAGAAGTGTCGCGAATCTGCCACTTTCACCGGGGAAGTTACGTCTCGCACGTCGGAAAGACTACCCGCTCATGGCACACTGGATTACAGATTACTCGGAAGCAGTAGGGAAACCTATTAGTTTTGACAATGCCAAAAATTGGACCGAGAAACTCATCCAGAATCAGCAACTACATATATGGGATCTCAAGGCACCTGTTTCTATTGTCGCCGTGGACCGGCCGACAAGAAATGGCATAGCAATTCACACAGTGTACACGCCACCTGAGCACCGCAATAAAGGATATGCGACTTCATCTGTTTTGTTGTTAACACAGAAGATGCTCACCGATCGCTATTCATTTTGCTGCCTATATACCGATCTATCAAATCCAACCTCTAACAGCATCTACGCCAAAATCGGTTATGTACCTGTCGGAGATGCACTGTCAGTTGATTTTTCGCCCATCCAATAGGAAGGTTAAAATATGATCGAAATAATATCTCATAACCACGCAAGCGAATTAATCTCACTTTCGGGGACCTACCTCGAACAGAATGAGAGCGAAAACAATCTCCCTATCGGTTTGGCTTATAGGCTCGCTGAGGATCCATACTATTACGGACCCGAATTCCCGCTGCTGCTGAGTATTTTGGAACAGGGAAAAGTCGTTGGGGTCGTATTAATGACACCACCGCACCGAATCATCTTGAGTAGAATCAGCACAGAGGTTCAATCCGCTATCATTCATCTTATCCACCATCTGGGTGAGATTGGAGCGCAGATACCCGGCGTTGTTGGTCCCGTATCCGAAGCCCAAGCCTTCGCCGATTGTTGGGTTAAAGACCTGTGTTGCGTATCGTCCAAGATAACTATGCGAACTCGTGTATTTGAAGCAAGAAAAGTCACAGATGTCCCACTTTCACCGGGAAAGTTCCGTTTGGCACGTATGGATGACCACTTACGCATGGCACACTGGTTTGTCGCCTTTTCGGAGGAAATAGGTGAGCCTGCTGATCTCGACAGCGTCAAAAAACGCGCTGAACAGCATATCAAGGCCGGGCAATTATACATTTGGGATGACGATGAGCCGGTTTCTATCGCCGCCGCGGCGCGTCCGACGAGAAATGGCATAACAGTCAATAGAGTATACACACCACCAGAGCATCTCAATAAGGGATATGCGACTTCGTGCGTGTGGTCGCTAACACAGAAGATGCTCGCGGATCACTATTCATTTTGTAGCCTATACACCGATTTAGCAAATCCAACCTCTAACAGTATCTACGCTAAAATCGGTTATGTTCCTGTCGGGGATGCACTGGCAGTTGACTTTCAATCCAATAGGGGTGGGAGTAAAACGTGAAAACGACAAGACTGAGACAATACGGAGACGATTACGCGTCCCGATTCAAGAACCGTAGCTTGGCAGAAGTATACGAACTTCGACCTCCGTATCCAGAGGAAACGTATAAGATACTTCTCAATTTGCTGGGGGAATCGCGTAGGAAAGTTCTGGATGCTGGATGTGGTCCCGGAAAAATAGCACGGTTGCTTGTCAATCATGTGGACGGTGTTGATGCAGTTGACTTCTCACAGGAGATGATCCGAGTAGGACAGTCTCTCATCAACGGTGATCATCCAAACCTTCGGTGGATCAATGGACGCGTTGAGGAAGTGCAGCTGTATCCGCCTTACGATATGGTAACGGCTGGAGCCAGTATTCACTGGATGGAATGGAGTGTAGTTTTCCCGAGATTCAAAGAAATGCTGACGACAGATGGGTACCTCGTAATCATCGATGGAGACCGTCCGCTTGAATCGCCTTGGCACGACGCAGAACTTTCACTCATCCACAAATATTCCACCAATAGACACCATGAGCCAATTGACTTAATCCAAGAACTCGTGGATAGAAGGCATCTACACCTGATTGAAGATAAGTACACAACACCCGTTAGTTTCTCGCAGCCGCTTACAGACTATGTTCAGTCCTTTCATTCGAGAGAAAGCATGTCTAAGGAACACATGGGACCGGAAAATGTCAGAGCATTTGGTGCCGAGCTATCGCACATCTTATCTGACTTTGCTGATGATACAGGTCTTCTCAATTTCCAATTAGAAGCGAGAGTCACCTGGGGAAAACCGCTGGCATAGAGCAACGAATTGTAACTCCTCACACTGTGTTTTTATTATTTTATGCACCCTTTTTGCCTGCAAATTGTGTCACTAATAATCGCAAAACTATCTATTACTGATTCAGATAGTGAAAAGTGCATAATAGTAGAAGGAGAATTCTGTCATGGTTACTCACTTTAAGTCTCTACTCATCGCAGTCTTGTTTCTCAATTTAGTTGTGCCCCTCTTTTCCTTCCAGCCCTCTGGTCGTGTTTTGTCGCTGGATGGCATAGATGACTATGCCGTCCTCCTGTTTGCGGAACATGGGTATCTGTTTCCAAAAGACACGCGTGAGTTCACTGTTGAGATGTGGTTTTATCCGAAATCTGGACCAAATCACGGTGGTGGTAGCGATATCATTCTCAGTCAACAAGTCTACTTCGGAGTGGCCTTAAACCATCTGGAGTGTAGGGATGATGTGGGTAAGTTGTGTTGGCACGTTCAAGCATATCTGGATAGTGAAAGAGGTCATGGAATCACGTTTTTTTATGTTCCAATGGAGATAAACCGATGGAACTATGTGGCAATCATTTTCAAGGATAGAACACTTGGTCGGGCATATAACAACCGGATTTATCAGCTCGGTATAACCGCTCCGCTGGATCGAGTGACTGCGAAGGATATCGGAAAATCTAAAGATTTCTTCGTAGGTGGGTATGCCCAAGCGTTTTTCCCGTTCCGTGGGGCCCCTCCAACAACTCACTTTCATGGCGAAATTGATGCTATAAGATTTTCGAGGATCGCCCGGTATGACCTACCTAAGATACCGGGTATCGCGGAACCGTTCGATCCACCGCATCGTTTTGTAAGCGATAGAGACACTGTAGCACTCTGGAATTTTGATGAGCGAGAAGGTGAAACTCGCTTTCAAGATGAGTCGAAAAATGGAAGAATATTAATCGGAGCGAATGGAGCTTCCGTCAGCAGGACGCGTGCGCTTGATGTCAATCCAGATAGCACCTCTCTAACGACGACATGGGGTCAAATCAAGTCGAGATCGCGTTGAACCTGACGCACGAAATCCTAAAAGGAAAACCAGACATTTCACCCAATCATTGTTCCTCGGTTTCTTCGGGAAGACGGAAGTGCGGCTCGCCATCTGTTGATCGAATCGTAAAACCGCTCCAGACCCACCTATTATATCTACCTTTTACATGGGTATATATCACTTGCGTTAAATGTTCATCCGTAATTGTGATAGTGTAACGACTATCAATCGTCTCATTTCCTACAGGAATCTGTAATCGCTGAATCTGTTTCTTACCATTCGCGATAAGATTTACTTCTAATGGTTCAGATCTATCCTCTTCATTTACTATATTTGCACTGAAATAACATATCACTTCGTATGTCCCATTAGGCAGCGCGACTCGGAAAACGGCATCTTCTTTTCCCAAAATGCTATCTGCATAAGGTTGTGAAACCCCAAATTTGCTTTGTGACGCTTCACGCGCTGACACTGTTAACCAGCCGTATTTTCCATCAGTGTAAGTTGTATCCACATATACGGGAATATGTCCGGGTGCTGTCTGACCCTCTTCAGGCTGCATGTCAAAGGAGACAACGGTTCCGCCATTCCACATCTGTGGATCGGGCGGCGTGCGTTTGCGACGGTAGAGTCGGTTGTAGTCGTTAGCATCGATAAGATCATATTCTTCTTCCAAACCGCCAACGTCGCCGTATTCTGTCCGCCAAATGATAGCGAAGTCGGCAAGATGTTCCTTTTCCTTATACGCTTCTTTATACCGTAGTGGAAAATGGTCTGTATTCGCCTCGTAGTTATCGAGATAAGCGATTCCTTTATGCACCGCCAGCAGACACTCAAGATGACCGAAGGGTTCAACGTATTTCGGTTCAAAACCGAGCGAATCTGAAAAACCACCCCATTCCCCGGGTTCACTCGTGAGAATTGTATCCTTTTCGTTGATACCCTCCAACGAGATAGCATTGGCAATGTCGCGGTTCAACAAGGTATAAGTGTGAACGTTGTAACCGAGGTGCCATAAGGATAAAGCAATGATAATCGCTCCCGCAGCATAGTTTATATGCCGATGCAAATTGATGGCAAAGAATGGAATCAAGATGAGGAATATGTACAGATGAAATCGGTCATTTATCCAGCCGCCGCTGTAGCCAGACCAAGGGGCTATGAAAAACATCACCGTGATAACGACAGACATGACTAAAAACCCGTCCATTTGTGACACAGCACGGGTCCAGAGCCGTTCGCCAGTCTCTTTCCATGCTTCTGATTTATGGAATTTGTAACACTGCCAGATTCTGTTGGTGATTGTCAGGACAATAGCGATAGCAAAAAAGATCAGCAGTACACGTCCGATGAGCACATGATCGTCTCGGAAAGATACCAAGGATTTCATGCCAAAGAAGTAGTCGTTTAACCATTCAAAACCCTTATGGTTGCTGTTACCTCCGTGGTTGTTGGAAAGGTAGAAGTAGTAAGAGAACAGGATAAAGTAAGCAGGTATAAGACTCCCTATGAAAGTCAGTGTCGATTTGTGCATCCCTACACTCACCTTGAGTCGGTGCATGAGTGGCTGTGATGCCTCCTTATGACTCCATACCCGATGTAACACATCATAAGCCGATAAGAAGAGAGGAAAGAACGTCAATGACATAATAAGCACCGCGTAAGAGTGATAGTGGGTGAGGTAGGTCACCAACGACAATACGTATATGACAATGATGTTTGTCAGCCGGAGGTTATCCTTGACTCGCCACCAGTAACCCATCGTGAAGAAGAACAGGGACATACTGAGGACAAAGTTGTAGAAACCCATGTGGAGTAGGTAGTTGTAGGCAAAAATAAACCCAAGCAGTCCAAACACTATATTCTTTTTCTCGACACGGTTGAGGAAATAGAAAAGGGAGAGCGGTAGGAGACCGATGCAGAGCGTAAGCACTATCTTTTCACAAACGAGGGGTGGAAAAACGTATAACAGGACGACAAGGAGCGCGTGGGATGTCCAGTTCGGGAAGATCGTGGCGTTCAGTTCATAGACTTCGCGTAATCGGTAGTTTTCGTGATTGTGGTATTCCTTCACCACGTAGGAATTGTAGATATGACTCGCTCCATCTTGCGTCGGGAAATACTTGAAACCCCAGACCGGCAGCAGATGTAGTACTATTAACACAATGACGGTAATATATCCAACAGATAATTGACGTGTTTTCATTTTTTTATTTTTCCCCACTCGATGGGTAGCAGCTGCGGTCGGGGGAACACATCCAATGTTATAGGATCAAACCAATCGGCTAACGCGTTTGCCTGATACGGTGCTCCAATATGTGTAAGCTGCGTCACTTCTCGACTGCCTACATCAATTTTAAAGAGTTGGAGGTGACCAGCAATCTCTTGTGTATAAACGATTTCATCTCCGAGTGGCGACCAGACGGGATTTCTCGCTTTCGGACCGGCTTCGTTAACAATTTGCTGCACGTCAGTTCCATCAGAATTCATAATGTAAATTGTCTCCTGATTGAGCCATTCCGGTGGGACGCGGAAAGGTTTCCCGGGCATTGCATCTGGTGGGACTGGAAGCGGATTCTTATTCCAAGAAAAAGAGAGTTTGTCGCCCGTAACTGTCCATGCCGGATTTGCTTGCCATGCTGAGACCCCTTGCGGAAGCACTTGCCTTTGCCGCCGTGTGTGAATATTCAGAAGGACAAGACGATGGGACCCAAACGGATTTAATGTTAAGGCAATCTCTCTACCATCAGGTGACCACGCCGGATCAAAACCGTCGGCGACCAATTCTTCCATTTGCTTACCTATCGTAGCGATATAGATAACCCCACCCCGCTCGTAAGCAATCTGTTTTCCATCGGGTGACCACGTTGGGTTTTCTCTGCGTGCTGTCCGTTTGAATACTTTTTCGACGTTACCGCCATCAGCATCCATGAGATATAGATCTCGAATACCATCGCGATCGGATACGAATAAAATCTGTTCGCCAGTCGGGGACCAGACAGGAAAAAGATCGTCTGCCAGATTTTTCGTTAAGTTCACCTGTTCGCTCCCATCGGGATTCATTAGGTAAATCTCGCGGTTAAGATCACGGGTAGACACAAATACGATTTTGGCAGTTCCCGGTGCCTGTGCCGAAATAGGGCAAACCTCTCCGTATAATAAGACAACACTTAACACTAAACAGAACAACAGAGACGAACCTTTCATCGAATTACCTCCAAGAGATCCTGAAAAAATAAATTTCCGTTTCCGTCTGAACTCCATTCTAATAGATTTTCGCTTTTGTTTCAATACCTCAAATCTTACGGGTTTCCAAAACTTGCTATCTATTCCCAATTGTGATAAACTACTCTCAAGATTATTGACGGAAATATAGCCCATAGGGTGCAGCGATGGAAATCCCAAGTATTGTTATCATTGGCGATGATTCACAGGCAGGCACCTATATCTTGCGAATCCGCCTTAAAGAGAATACCGCATTAAAATTTGGGAGATTCAAGAAAGGGAAACTTATTTCATTACCTGCTGGTGATTACCTTTACATCGGCTCTGCACTCTCAGAGAAGGGAGCCATTTCATTAGCACGGCGGCTTATCCGGCACGCAACGCGGCGTAACCCTCAGCCACCACATCCTATCCGAAAAAAAATGATAGACCGATTCAATGAATGCGGTTTGGGACCTCGCGACCTATTACCAAAACGCGGTAAAACCCTACACTGGAACGTCGACTTTCTGTTGGATCTGCCATCGGCGGAGCTCGTCGCTATCCTTGCTATCCGTTCTGCTGCACGCTTGGAGAATAGTTTTGCCAAGCGGCTTGAACAGGATCCGCACACGGAGATTATCGAACCGGGGTTAGGTGCAAACGACGCACCGGGCAACACACACCTGTTACGCATCCCGGAGGATAGTATGTGGTGGGCATCCCTCGCGGAGAAAGTAAAAGAGGTTCTGAAAGAAAATGCCTTAGACCAACGGAATCCAAAACGTTAGCCCGTAATGAAATTATGCCTTAAATGGCATAATTTGTCTTAGCTTTATATTTGGAGGGGTTTTTGCTTGGGGTTTTTGATTGGGTATTTCTGCGGATTTCTTCAACTCGAACACAGAACGCACTAAGGTTCCAAACCACGTCCCTTGTCCGCAAGGTATAATTAAAAATTTGAGGTAGATATGCACGATCCACGACTTGATAAACTCGCAAATGTTCTTACAACCCATTCCACGAGAATCCAACCCGGTGATTTTGTGCTCATTGAAGGCATTGATATCCCACAAGAGATGGTCATTGCCCTCATCCGAGCAGTTCGGAAAGCGGGTGGGATCCCCCTCGTGGAACTCAAGCAGAACCGCATCCAACGTGAAATTATTCTCAACGGAGACGATGCCGGCATAAAACTGATCGGTGAATACGAAATATATCGGATAAAAAAGGTCCAGGCGTATATCGGTATCCGTGGGAGCCACAATATCACAGAGCTGTCTGACGTCCCAGCAGAGGCAATGCAACGCTATCAAAAGCATTGGATACGTCCCCTCAACGATATCCGCGTGCCACACACCAAATGGGTCGTTCTACGGTGGCCTTATCCAGCAATGGCACAACAAGCACAGATGAGTACAGAAGCGTTCGAGGACTACTATTTCGACGTTTGCACACTTGACTACAGCCGAATGGAACAGGCGATGAAACCTCTCACGTCTCTGATGGAGGAAACGGATGAAGTTCACATCGTCGGTGAGGACACCGATCTCCGGTTCAGCATCAAGGATATTCCTGTGATCCCGTGTGCTGGCGAAAAGAATATTCCCGATGGTGAATGCTTCACGGCACCTGTGCGAGATTCCGTCAACGGCACTATCCATTTCAATACACCCACAATCTATCAGGGAACGACCTTCACTGATATTCGCCTCGGCTTTGAAAACGGTAAAATCATTGAAGCAACGGCGAATAATACCGAAAGACTGAACGATATTCTTGACACAGATGAGGGCGCGCGGTATATTGGTGAGTTTTCCATCGCCTTCAATCCGTATATCACGAACCCGATGCTTGACATTCTGTTCGATGAGAAAATCGCCGGATCGTTTCATTTCACACCCGGACAGGCTTACGAGGAGGCGGATAACAGTGTCCGTTCCGCTGTCCATTGGGATATGGTCATGATCCAGACCCCGGAACATGGGGGTGGAGAGATGTACTTCGACGGAAACCTGATTCGGAAGGACGGGCGGTTTGTTCATCCTGAATTAGAAGCATTGAATCCGGAGAACCTGAAATGAGTAGAAAACAACACCCGGTATATGGGGATCCTGAGCGATTTGAGGTTGTTGCAGATTTCATTGCCGAACGATACGGCAACACAATCCACGCTATTGCCGATGTTGCTGGTGGGAAGGGGATATTAACCCGCCTTCTCACGAAAAAGAAAAATTTTGCATGTGAACTCATTGACCCGCGCCGCACAGTCCTTAAAGGCATCGACCATCGTCCTGATCAGTTTGATCCTGAAATGGCAGATTATTATGACCTGTTGGTTGGACTCCATCCCGATGGGGCATTACGTCAATTGGGGGAAGCAGCCCTCGTCCGACCTGCTGTGATAATTCCCTGTTGCAACTTCTGGGATGAAGAACGGCGTGGGCAATACGAGTTGTTGACGGCAATTGAGGATTTCTATCGGCGACATTCTGTTCAGTTTGAGCGAATTGAACTCGACTTCAAGGGACCGAAGAACATCGCTATCGTCTCCCAACCTTTTTAACTATGGGCCTCTGGACTGCTCTCCACTTCGTTACGAGCAGGTTTCTGGTTAAATCTCAACCATATTTGGGCATTTTGACGTTCCTTTATCTTAGACCAAACTTGTAGCCTGCGACAATACGCAGAAATACGCAGAAATACGCAGAAATGCCCAAGCAAAAACCCCAAGCAAAGACCCCAAGCAAAAACACGCAGGGTTTTTGCTGGAGTGTTCTTCAGATTTGAGAAAGGCACGTGAAGTTCCCAACCTACGTTGTTGAACCGCAAGGAATAATTAAAAAATGGCACGACAACCCAATATTCTTTTTCTTCTCACCGACCAGCAACGTTTCGATTCACTCGGTTGCAACGGAGCACCTATTTGCAGAACACCTGCTATCGATGAAATCGCCGCAACAGGCATGCGGTTCACCAATGCCTACACCCCTATCGCGCTCTGTTCACCAGCACGCGGCTCTCTACTCACCGGACTTTACCCCCACAATCACGGACAGTTGTCAAATATGGGCAATTTCAATGCCGTGTTTGCGAACCAGATCCTCGACAAACCCGCGTATCCTAAACTCCTTGGCGAGGCAGGGTATCGGGTCAGCTGCATTGGTAAATGGCATCTTGCGAAGGAAGGCGACACAGCGTTTTGGGGTTACGATAAGTGGCATCCGTATAGCGAGTGGCACCAATGGCTCCGAGAGGATGGGATTGATTTCCGAATCGATAGGGATGCTGTCCAGCCGTATGAGTGGGGCGGGGAGGCACCTTTCTATGGGAGACACCCGCTCCCCGCTGAAAGGACAATGGAAGCGTGGACCGCAGACAAAACGATTGAGCTCATCAACGGTTACTCCGATTCCGAACACCCTTTTATGATTGCCGCGAATTTCTTTGGACCGCACTTCCCGTATGCCGTGCCAGCACCTTACGACACGATGTATGATCCGGACACTGCTGAACGGTGGGGCAACTTTGACGAACAATTCATCAACAAACCGCTCATCCAGCAGAAGGAGATGCTCCGGTGGAACGCCAGTCACTTGACGTGGCCCGATTGGCAGAAGGTCATCGCGGCTTATTGGGGATACTGCACCTTCATTGACGATCAGGTCCGACGCATTCTCGACTGTCTTGAGGCAAACGGCTTAGCAGAAAATACCGTCGTCATCTTTTCAACCGATCACGGCGATATGCTCGGCAGCCATCGGCTTTTCAACAAGGGGTTCCACATGTATGAAGAAACACACCACATTCCGCTCGTCATTCGGTACCCCGGCGCAACATCACCCGGAACGACGTGCGATGAATTCGTGAATCTTGTGGATCTCATGCCGACGTTTTTGGAACTCGGGGGTGCAAAGATGCCCGAACGTCTTAATATCGGCTCGCAAGCTTCGCCGGAACTCGACGGTAGATCGATTGTGCCGCTGTTGCGAGGAGAAAATGTAGAGGATTGGCCCGATGATGTGTTCGCCGAATTTCACGGTTACGAACCGACACTCGCCTCTGTTAGAATGATCCGGACGGATTCGTGGAAATACGTCTATAACCCCTACAGCGAGGACGAACTCTACGACATGAAGAGCGACCCACACGAACTCCACAATTTAGCAAACCATCTCGGTTATAAACACGTGCTCCGTCGTATGAAAGCGCGCATGGTCGATCGCTTGCGCGAAACGAGAGACAACATCGTCATGGAAGGTGGATGGCAGAGCAATTCGTTCGATCTACTGGTTTCAGAACGAGAGCGATAAGACTAACAAAGTGCTATTTCTGTTTGATTTGTCCCCACATTGTCGTTAATAAATTCGGTTTGGGTGCGACTGGCAGGGCAAATGCTGGATCGAACCAATCCCCCGGACTATTTGCTTGAAAGAACTTTCCAAATACCTTTGGTATAAAAGTATCTGTAAGCTGCTCCGAAACATCGCTGCCCAACGCTATTTTGAAGATTTGCAAGCGGTTATGCTTATCGGCTTTGTCATACAGAAGGGCATCCCCTTGCGGAGACCAAACCGGCGAAGTTTCTCTCGGGGGAGAATTACTTGTAATTCGTTTAAGTCCGGTCCCGTCGCTATTTAGTGTGTAAATCGTTTCCATGTCAACGTTTTTCTTTTCCGCTCCCGGATTCCAAGAAAAAGCCAACTGATCCGTTGTTGAAGACCATACTAAATCGCCATTTATCCAGGAAGGTTTTGCCTCGCGTGGAAAAAGCACCTTCTGTTTTTTCGTGCGCACGTTAAGTATATTGATTCGCACCTGCTTGTTCTCAAATCCAGAGAGAAAGGCTATCTGAGTACCATCAGGTGACCACGCCGGCATACCACCTCCGATTGCCACGCGTTCTTCTTTTTTCCCATCTATTGTACCGATGTAGATATACGATCCATTCAGTTCTCGCCTTCTGTAAGCAATCTGTTTACCATCCGGCGACCACGTCGCTGAAGATCTGTCTTCCGACTTGCCGAATACCCGCCTCACATTTTTGCCATCAGGATCCATGAGATACAGGTCTCGACTGAGCGTAAACCGATCACGGTCAGAGGCAAAAAGAATGTGTTCCCCGGTTGGAGACCAAGTGGGTATGGCATCATCTGAACGATGGTTGGTCAGCCGCACCTGATCGCTCCCATCAGGATTCATCATATAGATTTCGCGATTGCCGTCACGCGCTGAAGTAAATACAACTTTAGCGGTTGTAGGCACTTTTGAACATATCCCAGAAACGCTGACGCTTAGTAAACTAACGATCACGACAGCAGATAGAAAAAAACGTTTATATTTCATCAGTATCCCCTTCACGAGGTAAGCTTAAAACACATTATTATGGACGACTATTGCTTTAATCGTCCCCATATCTCTGTTGCCAATTGGGGTTTCGGGGCAACCGGCAATGCGAACGCAGGATCGAACCAATCTCCCACAAAATACGAGAAGTTAGGATTGGTGAGCCGCACCGGAGGCCCGCCACTCAATGCAATTTTGAAGATTTGCAAGACCCTATTGTTTGTATCAAACTGCTCATAAAGGAGCTCGTCCCCTTGTGGAGACCATACGGGATTAACAGCAAGTCCCCCGGCTTCACCAACAATTTGTTGGGTCTCCATGCTGACACGATTTAGAACATAAATCGTTTCTATATGAGCGTCATCTCGCTGGAGCTCAACGCGATTATACCACGCGAACGCGAGTCTATCTCCCTCTGGAGACCATGCAGGATGCCGAACCCACGCGGGTCCCTTTTGTGGGAAAAAGAACTTGTGTTTACGCGTCCGCACGTCTAACATACTAATCCGCTTAGGGTCTCTGGGTGCCCCTTCAATAAAGGCTATCTCCGTGCCATCGGGAGACCATACGGGTTGGCTGCCAAGTGCGATACGTTCCTCTTTTTTACCATCTATTGGTGCGATATAAATATAGAACTTGCCCCGCTCCCAGCGGTTATAAGCAATCTGTTTGCCATCCGACGACCACGTTGGAACGGTTCTCACTGCCTCCTTCTTAAACACGCGCCGCACATTCGACCCATCGGCATCCATCAGATACAGATCCCAGTCTCCTGGAGCACTGTCTCGGTCAGAGTAAAAAAGAATGTGTTCGCCAGTTGGAGACCATTTCGGACCGCCATCCCTTGCGAGATGATTCGTGAGGCGCTCCTCCTCGCTGCCATCGGGATTCATGAGATAGATGTCCAGATTCCTATGACGCCACGATGAGAACACGATCTTTGCAGTCGGTGGAGCCGCGGCATATATTCCGCAAATGTTTATACTTAGTAAACTAAAACTTACTACAGCAGACAGAAAAAAACGTTTATGTTTCATCAGAATTCCTCCACCAGACCAATATAAGAGATCCTCATACTTAAAATTGAAGCACAAACCCGCGAACGGGTAAAAAAGGTTATTTGCTTTTCACCTGTCCCCACACTGTTGTTAACAACGATGTTTGGGGTGAGACAGACAATGCAAATGCCGGATCGAACCAATCCGCTGCATGATTCCAGAATCCTATGTTTACGAGTTGCTTAGGGGGAGTGCCATCCAAAGATACTTTGAAAAGTTCCGAGCGAAGATTTGCAACGCGTTGTGTGTACAGAAGCGCATCTCCGTGTGGAGACCAAACGGGTGAAACTGCACCCCGCCCAGGGTTTTGAACAATTTTCTCAAGTGCACTACCGTCACGGTTTACTATATAGACTGTCTCCTTTTCCTGTAAAACCTCATCGTACCAGGAAAAGGCGAGTTTATCCCCCGAAGGGGACCATTTAGGGGATCTTACCCATGTAAGTCTTGCCTCAAATGGAAAGAAAACTTTTTGTTTTCGGGTGTGCATGTTGAGGATATTTATTTCCCAGCGTTCCTGCCCCGCTTTGGTGACAAAGACGATTTCTGCGCCATCTGGTGACCATGAAGACGAGCCGCCAATCGCCACCCGTTCCTCATTTTTCCCATCAATGGTCGCTATGTAAACGTACCCGACACCACGATCAAAACGCCTGTAGGCGATCTGTTTCCCATCAGGTGCCCACGTCGGGCCTATCCTATTCTCCGATTTTTCAAAGACCCGCTGCACGTTTTTTCCATCTGCATCCATCACATAGAGGTCCCAACTCGGCGGAACCTGGGGACTTTCACGATCCGATGCAAAAAGAATCTGCTCGCCTGTCGGCGACCAGGCAGGCGAGACATCATCTGCTTTGTGTCGCGTGAGATTCGTCTGCTGCGTTCCATCAGGGTTCATGATGTAGATTTCTCGGTTGCCATCACGGGCGGATCCGAAGGCGACTTTGGCGGTGGTCGGTGCTTTTGCCAAAACAGGGTAGATATTCAGGCATAACATTACGTAACTTAACGCGAAAAAGAACGACACGTATGGATTTCTCATCAATTCCTCCTTCAAAGTCCCAAAAAATATAACACTCCATTATTATATTATTAAGCGTAATATGAATTCAACAAACACAACAAACATAAGTGAGGTTAGAAAAAACCTTTTAATTATTTAAAGACACAATTTCAGGATGGAAAGGGTGCATAATTCCACAAATCGGTGCGTTAGTTGTATATGTTCATCAAGTCAGGCGATTTTCGTTGAATATACCCTCATCAAGTTTTACCTTACCTGAGACCTCATTTTCCACTGGATGGAATCTGGAAAAAATCCGAAATTCAGATTTGAAAAAAATGTGGAAATGTGATAACATGTTTACCAAATTCCTATCCCTGTTAGGAGGGCGTTGATGGTTATCACAGTCGACGAAAGCTATCGCCATAAGAGGGATCGCACTGAACAACAACTCTTCGCAGTCGTTGAACAGAATACGCCGGATTCCATAAAAACACCCCTGTTTCCGCAAGATGAACCCAATGCATTCACGTTCCAACTTGATAAGGAACTGATTGCGCGTTTGAACCTCTGGGAATGGTTCCGTAACTACGCGAAAGAGGCACAAGTCTCGACCGCCGGTATCCGCGGTCCACAGAATATTTTATACCCATGGGACACCCGCTTCCCGATTAACCAGATTGGGATTATTTTAGCAACGCTCGGAAAAAGTCTCGTCGCGAATGAAACCGCAGATGGAAGGTTGGTTGAGAAGCTCGCAGGATGCGAGGTGCGCTACAACTCGCAGAAATATGTCGAATATATCGCCCGTATCCAGGCTGCACAAGGGATTCGGACGTATGTGCCGAAATCATTTGGCACGCTCCCTATCTGGATGGCATCCTTTTTAATCTTTATGCTGGATTTGGACGGTGGCGAACATGTCACGTCAAGCCATTCCGTCAGCACAAAAAACGCCACCAAAGACCTCAACAATCAGGGAAGCCAATACCTGCCCGAGGAATCCATGCGGTTCGTCAACAAAATTGAAGAGATCCTCACAATCGCTGAGACGGGCGGCTATCCCATTCAGTTCAGTGCCGTTAGCGATGCTCATATCGATTTTGAACGACTGGAAGAACTTCACGACGGCGTGCAGCTTTATGTCAGCTATCTCAAAGGTGGCGTTGCTACAGATGCGAATCTCAAACTCATCCGCGAGACGAAACCTTCGATTGTTATCGATTGTGTTGGCGGGTGTATGTATCGTCCGATGCGTGCCATCTTTGAACGGTTAGGGATTGCTAACTCTGTTCGCTGGCTCCACGTTGAGGCGGACCCGCTCTATCACAACATCGGAAAGCTGGATCGGAATCCGAAAACGGGTGAAACTGAATTTTACGATCTCGGTTGCGACTTTAGTATCCTCGATGTCGTTACATCCACAGATTACGCAACGAAACTCAAATCGCAGCCTATCGGAACCATTATCGAAGCGACCGATCCGGATGGCGACCGACTCATCGTCTGTGAAATAGAGGATGCATCACGCTCAGAAACGTTGGAACAACTCGGCATTGATTTTCTTGAGCTCGGTGCCGACCGACTCTTGACGATTTATACACCGAATCAAGCGTTCCTTATGTTGATGGACTTCTACGCCAAGCAACTGAAAACCTCCGGTCTTTGGGAAGATCATCCACGGTTCATGATTAAGACAACCCCCTCTGCGCTCGCTTGGGATCAGTGGGGTGATGCGAACACTGTGAAGGTCATTAACGTCCCTGTCGGTTTCAAGGAGATCGCCGCGATTATGAAAAAGATTGAACGACAATTGGCTGATGCACCAGAGGCACCCGTTGTTGTTCAAGATGTCTACGGTAAAACGATTTCACTCGGTATCCAACCGCGATTGATTTTCGCGGGTGAAGAGAGCGGAGGAATGATCACCGGTCCCGAAAAACTCATCCAGAGCCAGAGCGGTCGTACAGCAATTGCGATGCGTGAAAAATCGGCAGGTGAATCCATGGTTCTGGTTACGGCACTCGCAGCACACTGCAAACGGGCAAATATTTCCCTCTCTGACTATCTCGCAGCTGTCTTTGCAGAGAGCGAAATCACAGCGATGTATGACGTGAGAGAGGACATCACGTATTACAACGAATCGGAGCCGAATCCTGAAAAACTCCGGGCAGCGAAGCGTGAAGGCGAGGCGAAACGCGATAAAAACGACCTGTTTTTTCTCGGCATCGCCATTGCGCTCCGAGATGGGAAAATAGATATAGAACACGCACGTGCCATCCTCTCAGATGCCCTGCCGAGCCTTGATTTCTCAACGCTTGAGGATGTCAGATTTGTTGGCGACGGAAGTTATCTCAAGTTTCACGATAAATGTGTTGAAGTTCGAAAGTCCGGCACGGATGCGAAAACCAAAGCCTACGCCTCTGGCAGCGATAAGGAAGCGTGTCGGAAGTTCGCCAAAGCCTTCGGTGAAGCAAGTGGTGAATTAACCGAACTTTACAGCGAACAAATAGGTCAAAATTACTTAGGGGATGTTGAAAGCAGAGCACGCCAGATTTACGATGCATTTCAGTCAGCTAAAAAAGGAGAATTATCATGATCAGAACGATTATCGCTTTATTCGGAGTTGCGATGCTTTTTTGTTTCGCAACAGTTTCCGAAGCAGCGTGGACGATCCTGCGTGAAGACAACTTCGTCCGAGATGATGGAATTGACGCGAGGTTACAAGATGTCTATTTCATGGATAACCAGAGAGGTTTGGTCGTTGGAGATGGCGGTTTAATATTGGTGACGACGGACGGTGGCAAAATCTGGGGCAAAATCGAAGTTGATATGCGTCCCCCCGGTGCCGGGCAAAGACCAGGCGGACGCCCGGGTGGTGGCGGTGGTCCGCCAGCGGGTATGTTCGGTGGTGGCGGTGGTGCGCCGCTCTACAATATCTACTTTGCAGATGAAAACGTCGGCTATATCACTGGCGGTAGAGCGACTATCCTGAAGACCGAAGACGGTGGTAAAACTTGGGCACGGAAAACGGCAATGAGCGATACCCCCGGACGTGATGGCAGACCAGGACGCCTTCGCGCCAATCTAATGGGTATCCAGATGATTAGTGAAACCACCGGTTTCATTGCCGGAAGCGAGAACACGATCCTCAAAACAACCGATGGCGGCGAAACCTGGGTAGGGAGTTCCGAACGGGCACGCGTCGGCGAGACCCGGAACAACCTTGAGAATATCTGGTTCGTCTCCCCTACAACGGGATGGGTCATCGGTTCCTTCGGGACGCTCCTGCATACCACGGATGGCGGCGAAACCTGGGAGAAACGGAACCTTGCCAGCGTCGATGATAACCTGTTTGGTATCCACTTCGTTGATGAAAACACGGGTTGGATATGCGGACAGGGAGGCTTAATTCTGCATACCGCAGACGGCGGTGCAACGTGGAATCAGCAAACAACCGACTCATACGACGATCTCCACGATATTATCTTCGTTGATGCCATGGTCGGCTGGGTAGTCGGCGGCTATAACACTATTTTACACACCACCGATGGCGGCAAAACCTGGAATAAGCCCCCTGCCTCAGTGGGTGGAATTGATAGTTTTAAAGGCGTTCATGCAACTGACTCGAATAACTGTTGGACAGTTAACGATGGAGGGGTCATCGCAGGATACAAAGCCCAATAGTTTTTAATTATTCGCAAGGCGTTCAACGAAGTGATTTGTTTACTGAGGGTTCTTCCTTAAATCCGCCCGCGCCGTTGTTGCGGGTTACGGTCTTAATCCAATTTTTTGCACATAACCGTAGCCCGTAATGGAATGGAAGGGTTTTTGCGAATCAACGCCGAATGCGCGTGTAGCATTCAGCGGGGTGTTTCTTCAGATAAATAGAACGCACGTCAACTTCTAAACGCACGCTATTACTCCGCAAGGAAAATGAGAAAAATGAAGAGCCATAACGTCACGATGCTCGGTACTGGACTCATCGGAATGTTCTACACGATGACGCTCCACAACCAACGCGGCACAGACCGCGTCCACAGCGTCTATTCACGGCGCGAAGAACGTGCGACAGCGTTCGCCGAAGAGTGGAACATCCCGCACGCAACAACCGATCTGTCAGACGCCATCAACCATCCGGAAACGGATACCGTTGTCATCGGATTACCCAACAATCTGCACTTGAAGACAGTCGAACTCGCGGCAGCAGCCGGCAAAAGCATCCTCTGCACCAAACCGCTCGGACGCACCGCTGAAGAGGCTAAAGCGATGTTGGACATCGTTGAAAACGCCGGTGTATTTGGCGGTTATCTCGAAGATCTCGTCTACCCCCCGAAAACCCTCAAAGCGTTAGAGTCCGTCCAAAACGGTGCCCTCGGTAAGGTCCTGTGGGTGCGTTCCCGCGAGACGCATCCCGGTCCACATAGTGATTGGTTCTGGGATCTGGAGCAAGCAGGCGGCGGTGCCATTGTGGATATGGGATGCCACTGCATCGAGATCATCCGAAACTTCGTCGGGAAAAATAACAGACCGCTTGAGGTAATGTGCTGGGCAGACACGCTCGTGCATCCGATTGATGCGGAAGACCACGGCATTGCACTTATCCGATTTGAGAGCGGCGCGATGGGACAATTCGAGGTCGGCTGGGCATTCCGAGGCGGCATGGATTTACGTGACGAGGTCTCTGGAAGTGAAGGAACCATCTGGCTCAACCACTGGCTCCGCACAGGTTATGAGATGTTCACGGCTGTCGGGCAGGGGGGATACGTCGCTGAGAAAGCGGAGAGCGACACGGGTTGGCTCTTCCCTGTCGGCGATGAGGTTGCGGAGCTTGGCTATCGCGATATGTTCCTCGATATGTTCAACGCGATTGATGAAGGACGTGAACCGATGGAAACCTTCTATGACGGTTACGTCGTGAACGCTATTATCGATGCTTGTTATAAATCCGCGAAATCGAAACAGTGGGAAGCCGTTGAAATTCAGGAGTGGCGTGGCACAACGGAAACCGCCGATGCACAAACCGCCGAGTCGGACACTGATGAGCGATATGCCCCTCTCAAGAGTGAACGGATGCCAGATGGCAGAATGAAACGCATTTTCAGGGATCGGGAAACAGGGGAAATTATTGAGAGGGTAGAGGATTAAACGACGATAGTTTATAATCGTTCTTTCGGTTGTGGTTCGGTTTGTAGGAGAAGGATTGAAGGTTGCACTACTATTGTTTATGAACTGATCCGATTAAACATAGGAGGGACTTCTGATGAATCAAATCCTAACAGTCATTGCACTTGCCCTCTGTTTTGGAGTGAATTGTTTCGCTGCATTTGAAGAGGAGACCGTGTTATTATACCTCTTTGATGAAGAGACAGCTGATGAAGCAACAGACCTCTCCGAGTTTGAGAATCATGGTGAAATCACCGATGCTGAATGGACGAAGGATGGAAAACTCGGTGGCGCGTTGACCTTTGATGGCGCGAGTAGTCTTATTGAAGTGCCACATCATGAGAGTCTCTTCCCTGGCGGCGATGAACTGACAATCGAGGCGTGGTTCAAACCGGCTTCATTTCCAGCTGGACATCCACCGATTGCGCGGAAAGGCTCTGTCCCTGAAAGCGGTTGGGGTTTTGATACACCCGGCGGAAAAATCCGCGGATTCGTTTATACCGCTCCCGGCGATCCCGTTGTCGTACAAGGCGTGACACCGATGAAGGTGGACACATGGCATCATCTCGCTATGGTCTACGATGGCTCGGAGATTCGTATATATCTGGATGGTGAACTGGAGGGAGAAGTCCCGCGAAAAGGGGACATCAACGAAAATGAAGCCTCAGTCTGGATCGGGAAGAAAGCAAATGAAAATATTTGGCTTGATGGAACGCTTGATGAACTCCGCATTCTCAACATCGCAATCACGGAAGAACAGATTCAAGCGGATATGGAAGGTATCGTGTTTGCCGTTGAAGTCACTGGAAAACTCACAACGACGTGGGGACGGATTAAAACCCAAATCCGCCGTTAGCAGCTAAAGGGGATAACAATGGATACAAGTTGGCTTGACTACTGTGCTACGGAAGAACAACTCAAGGCATTCAATGACGAGGGTTACCTTATTGTCGAAGACGCTATAAGTCCTGAGATGGTAGACGCATTAGAGGTTGTTGCAGATCGGCTTGATGCGGAAGAGCGTGCCAAAACGGGTTTAGCACCGAATGAATTGTTGTCGAAGTTCCGCACCGTCATTGAAGACGATGTCCTGCTGGAGTTGCTTGATAACAAGAAGGTCTTTCCGCTGCTCTGGGACATTCTGGGATGGAACATCCAACTTTACATCTCACACCTCATCATGTATCCGCCTGAACCGCCCGACAAGCCGCGGATTCGCAAAGGGGCACATTGGCATCAAGACGGGGGTAGACCTGTGCCAGAGATGGAGCGTCCGCACCCCCGACTCTCACTGAAAGTCAGTTACTGGTTGAGCGACGTTACCCACCGCGACAACGGCGCGATGCGCATTGTCCCGTGTAGTCATAAACTGGACACCCGTCCACCGAACAGCGACAACGATCCTGATGGTGATCCCGAAGGTGCGATAGATCTGACCGTCAAGCGCGGGACGGCAGTGCTATTCGATCGGCGGATGTGGCACTCACGCGGTTGGAATTTCTCCGATGCAACTCGGAAGGTTCTGTTTATGGGGTATAGTTATCGTTGGTTGCGTGGCTTGGATTACAACCTCATGCCACCCGAAATCCTTGAGAGATGCGATCCGATTCGACGGCAGTTGCTGGGAGACGGTGTAGACATTAAAGGGTGGTGGCAGCCCACAGACGCAGACGTGCCTTTAAAGACATGGATTGCGGAGCATCGTGGGGAGGAATACGTGCGGTAGCTCTTGAGGGTTATATTTCGCAAGTGGCCATTGGTGTTTCATTGGAAAATAAAGAGAAGGACGACGCTTCAAAGCCAAATTCACGATAAAAGTCCAGCGTTGAAGTCCTGCCAAACCGCTGGTCGAGTGAAAGCGTAGAAGGATGGCGGATTGTGAGGGGGTTGCTCTTCCATCCTTCCAACCCAAACTTAAGATCGCATCACGCCAACGCATCCTCTCCATCGGTCAGCCACGCCAGATCGAACTTTGCGAATGACAACGCCTCGTTCGCCCTCTCTTCACCACGCTCATAGAGACAACAGATACGCATGTCCGCGGCGATACAGAGATCGGAATATGCTGCAGGACCCGCGTGCAAGACCTTGCCGCTACTCCAACTTTGACACTCATCGTAACTGATACGAATCGTCATCCGTTCACGGGTCGTGCTGGCGGGGTTAGAGAATAGGACGCGGTTCTTGTCGTGCTGATTCGCATCCGTATAGCGCACCATACTCGCCTGACAGATCGGTTCAATAAGGTCCTCTTCGTAACCGAATTCTGTGAATGTATCGCCGCCGTCACTGCTCCTCGCGTATGCCCGCCGCTTCGGTGCGACGTAGTTTCGACAGTTGAAATAGAGTCCACCGTCCACAGTTTCAACGACCACTGATTCATTCGTCCCCGGTTGCGCCTTGCCTCCAATCCGCCACGTTTCACCGTGATCGTCGCTAACAATCAGGTGCGAGTAGCCGTATTGTGCGTAATCCCGGCTGTTTCCGAGCACATGGTCACACGGAATGACGAATCTGCCGTTTGCGAGTTGAATCCCGTGGCAGGGACCGGTTGCATACCACGTCCAGTCTTCGTGCTTCGTCGTGGCTGTGATTTCTTTTGGTTCTGACCAGGTTTCTCCGTCGTCGTCACTGGAGGTCACCCAAACGGTGCGGGGTGCTTCGCCGGCAACAATTTTCCCTTCCGCACCGTCAGCGAGATTTTTGCAGAAAAGCAGATAGATCGTCCCCGTGTCGCGATCAACCACCGGGGCAGGATTGCCATCGGTATCGGTTCCTGTGGAAACGGCGACTTGCATCGGTTGCCAACGCTCGCCGTTATCGAAACTCCGTTTGAGGACAATATCGATATCTCCAGAATCTCCGCCCCCTGTGCGCCTGCCCTCACAGAACGCCAATAGCGTTCCCTTGTTCGACCGGACAAGCGCGGGGATTCGGAATGTATGGTATCCCTCTGTCCCCGCTGTATAAAGTGGACTTTCCGTTTTGTACATGCTTACAAGTCCCCTCTCAACCGTGCCCACGTCGTTGCGAGCTTCCCGATCGGCTGAATAGCCGCCGGATCATCCATCACAAACTCATCGGGTTCCTTCTGATGATCGGAGAGTCGCACGCCATCAACGACACAATTCGTTGGGAACTTGGGGTCAGGCGGAGAGGCGTTGTTAATCTCAAAGGTTTCAGCGAACACAGTCGGTCCCTTTTTGAAGGGAGCTTCACCTTCGAGCCTGCCATCTAAATAGAGTTTCAAGCCGTCGGGTCCCCATGTGCCTGCCATGTGGTGATGCTCTCCCTCTTGCCACTTGAGTGCCGCACTGTTGGCGTTATGCCATGATCCTGCGCTCTTAATCCGCATCTGTGCGATCCCACCATTGTTAAACTGCAGGAATACCGCGTCGGTGCCGCGTTTGTAAGTCATGAACGTGAAAAGCTCACCCGTGATGGAACTGGTGTCCATACCCATCGTTACCCACAACTCAACGGTGCCTTCGTCAAGGTTGACAAAACGGTCTTCCACAGGGAAATGGATAACATCACCAACCGATTCGCTAACGAAACCGTTACCAAATTTACCGGGCTTGAAGGTTCCGCCATCAACGGTGCCCCCCTCTTTTTCAACTTCCGCTTTGCTCTCCAATGCAGAAAAGAAGGTCTCCTCTGCCATCGCCGCAGAGACACAAAGCAACGTGATCGCCAAAAGACATAACGTTTTCATGAGAGATTCTCCTATTTATTGGGTTAGATTGTAGTTTCGGGCTTACAAAGCCCTCCCACATGTTTGCTTCTTCTTCAACTTCCAACCTTCCAATCCTATTAAACTTCAAAACATCAAATTCAACGGTGAAACTTGCTAATAAAAAAATGATACCCTATTTTTAAATCATCCTCACTTCGGCTTTTTGGAAAGTGCGTATACATACGGCGAAGTTAATTGTTGGTTCGGCACACGAAGCCCCACTAAGAGATTACCAAGGACAATATCCGTCAGATTCACACACTTACAAAGCACTTCATGCCCCCATCTACCGATGACTGCTCGCCACGGCGAATAATCGACAACGCTCAATTTCAAGGGACCGCCCGTATATCCAAATTCCGTGACCTGAAACCCTGTGTCTCGCAATGCCGAAGCGAGGTCAGTCGGCAAAATTACTTTGTGCGTCGCAAGAAGTTTCGGACTCGCGACGCGGGCTATCGGTGTATACATACCACGGAGATTCGGCGTCACCGTGAGCATTGTTCCACCCGGTTTGAGCAGATTATACATCTCCTCTAAGATCGCTTGCGGTGTGCTAAAATGTTCAATCAATCCCATTGAGTAAACGAAGTCAAACGTCGAGTGATGTCTTTTAGCGAATGCGAACAAATCCTCACAGAGAATTGTTCCTTCCACACCCGCGAGGGCAAGATTGCGTTGGGCGAGTTGACACCCCAACTCTGAAAAATCGACACCGTAACAGTCGCTTCCATACTTTTGCGCGAGATAAGGGAGCCACAATGAATCGGCGCATCCCAACTCAATGAGCGTCGGCTGTTTAACACCTACAAGTGCCCGATCGAACAACTTCGCGAGTTGACGGTTCGCGACATACACCCATCGCAGATGACGAATCTTATGCTGTTGACCGTCCCAAAGCGTCGTCCAATAGGATTCATCCGTTAAGGGGGTAGCCTGCGAATCCATACTAACTTTCCTCCGAGAAAACCGCGTCATGCTCCAAAATAGGGCATAGATCACAGAGCCGATCAGCACAGTAGTTTTTATAGAGACGGATAATGCCTTGTTGAATTTTAGCCTTCGGTTCTATATCACGCATCTGCTGTGTTTCAGTAAAAATTTGTTTATTAATTTCCTTGATGATCTTATTTCCGGACGACTTGGGCGTAACACTGTAGAGTTTTAAAACAGCTTCTTGGAGTTTTTTACTTTCTGCTTCAACTGCCCACACATAGGCAACCGGTAAAATTTTGTTGGTAATAATGTCCACAGCCCGAATTCTACCAATTAAGGCGGCATTACAGGCACCGTCTGTCCCGAAATTATAATGCGTTTCCCAGTAACCGGTCGGTTCAAGCGTCAGCAACCCACGGAGTTCTTTTCCAATAGTTTGTAAAGACCTTAGTGTATTCGCAGCCACAGCCTTTTCACATGTCGGCAGAAAATACATCATCAGACTGCCTTGTGAACGATGGATCAACTGGCTTATCGCGGCAATGCGTCGGGTAGGATAGTTCAGAGGTCTCCCGGTAAAACTCCAGCGTGCTTCTGTCATGCGTGGCGGAAGTTCAGCATATTCCGACCCACGCCACAACGCTTCTAACGCTGTAACACTCGGATCATCTGTTACTTCCGGTGGTAGCGGTTTCTCCCTTTGTGAGGGTAAGAGTCCGGCGACTCCAAAAAGGATCGCCTGAATCTCCAGTTCAGATTTCTGATCGAGATCGGAGAATGGGACGTGTTGTGCCAATTCTCTTAACGCCTTGCTGTTGCGTTCGTATCCCAACGCCTCCATGATCCCTTCGTAGAGAAGTTGTTCGAAATCAAGGCGCGTTCTTAACAAACGCATCGACTCCGTCTTTTCCAAAAATCGTTCACGTCCTAAAGATTCAAAGACCCCTTTCAGGACCTCTATATTGAGTTGTTTTCCCGTTACTCGACAAAGCCCATCCGCCGTTGTCGCGTCTTGGGTATCATCATGGAGATCGCCGGTATCCACGGCAATCCATTTCAGTAGCTCCAACGTTGGAACGCGCTTGTTGTTCTGGAGCCGCGTTCGCAGATTGAAGTCGTCGTTAAAGAACACGGCATGTAAAATAACGCGGTTATATCTGGAATTGAGGTGATGTTTATGTGCATACCACTCCGAAGATTGGACATGAATCTCGACATCGCCGACATGGAGTTTTCCATCAATCTCAACTTCAGCGTGCATAAAGTCGGGACCTTCGTTATGATTCCAGATTCCAGGTTTTAGCACGCGAATCGTGCGTCTATCAATTGATGCCATGTTGGTATCGAAAAAGCGTTGTTCATGCCACAATTTTTGAACGAAGGCTTCATCGATCTTATCGAGGTCAGGACTATAAGTCTCATCAATTTCTCTGAAAAGTTTAGAGAGGCGTTCAACTTCGACTCTGTTATCCATATTGTAATCTACTTCGCCTCCTGAATTTCGTTCAGCAACGCCCGCGTTGCGACTTGTGGTTCAGGGTGGGCGCAAACAGCGGAAATTACGGCGATGCCGTGCGCCCCTGCCCGAATGACTTCACCTGCAGTCTGAATACCAATCCCGCCGATCGCGATAACCGGACACGCCGCGATGTCGCACATTCGGCGGAGCCTCTCTAACCCCTTCGCCGTTTCCGCGTCTGGCTTTGAAGTGGTTCCATAGATAGGTCCAAACCCGATGTAGTCAGCCCCTTCTGAAATTGCGGCGAGTATTTTCTCTTCGGTTCGGGCAGATGCACCAAGGATTGCGTCTGGCGATAGAATCCGTCTTCCGATAGAAACAGGCATATCGTCTTGCCCAAAGTGTGCCCCCGTCGCTCCAACAGCCAAGGCAATATCGGCTCTATCGTTCACAATCAACGGCACAGTGTGTCTTGAACATACGGCTTGCATGGATTGTGCCATCGCTATTAATTCGCGCGTCGTCCCTTGTTTCTGCCGGAATTGCACGGTATCTGCACCGCCTTCGATTGCCAACTCCGCCAATTCCGCGTGCGTAAATCGAGATTGTAGCGTCGTATCCGTGATGACGTGTAAAACGCCGATATCTTTCATGTTGGTATATCGCTCAAAATGTGGTAAATTATAGTTATTGGTTGTCAGTTGTCGGTGCGGTGAATCAACGGTATGAAGCCCTTATGGGTTTCCCCGTCTCCGAAAAACCTTTCAGTTGTCAGTTAAGAGGTTCTCCTTTAATGGCATCCTCTGGTAACTGATAACCATTCCTTCAATAACCCTTAACTCCGACAGCCAATAATTAATTTAGTATAACACATCTGGGAGACACTTTGTGAATAATTTATTATTTCAATCTGGAGATAAAGTGCTTTTTATCGGGGATAGCATTACAGACTGCGGACGGCGTGATGCCTACGCGCCATTGGGACACGGCTATGTCCGCAAAATAACCGAACTCATCACCGCGAAATACCCGGAACGTCGCATCACCTACGTCAACAAAGGTATTGGTGGGGATATCGTGGAAGGTTTGGAAAGCCGATGGGATATCGACGTAATTGCCGAAAAACCGGAATGGCTTTCGGTGAAAATCGGCATCAACAATGCGAGTCGGCAGTACGCGGAAGGTGTTTTAACGTCAGACTATCTGCCGATGTGGGAGGACTGCTATCGACGGATTCTCACACGTGCGAAAACTGAATTAGATGCCGCACTTTTTCTCTTTGAAATTTTCTATGTCGCAGAAGACGTTGAGACACCGCGTCCATTGGACACAGACGCTTACAACGCGAGCATCCATAGACTGGCGGAAGAATTTGATGCACGGTTGATTCCGACGAGTACCGCTTTTGAGAACGCGGTCGCTGCCCGTCCCGGTGCCCTCTGGACAACGCAAGACGGTGTCCATCCAAATGCGGAGGGACATACGTTAATGGCACTGGAATTTCTCAAGCAAGCCGCGTGGTGAACGAGGCAGCGTATCTATCGTCCCGATGATTTTTTCAATGCCTCAATTAACTCACGCTCACGCTGCGAATTATATTCGGAGGCAAATCGTTGTGCTTCAACGCGATTGCCCCAATAAAATTGGCATCCGATCAAGGAGATACCCGCACCGTCAACATAACGGCGTTCACGAATGGCATCTGCGACAAGATACATGAATGTCCCCCCCAAAACTGCTGCGAGAACCCCTTCTTTGACTCTCCCTACATAGAGCTGCCCGCTCCCGGGAACGATTGTGGACAACCATCCGGCTAATTGCGGCGATTTGTGTGGAAGTGGTGTTTTTTCAAGAAGTATGTCCGCCAATTGACGCGCATTTTTTCCATGCGGTGCAGCAGCCTGTGGGGTTCCTACTCGTCGCAATTCCGCAATAGCCTTGTCCCAATCGGATGTCCGAACGTAACACCAACCGCGCAGATAGTGTGCTGCTGCCACTGTTTCCGTATCCTCAGTCGAGTGCAGAAGTTCAAAGAGTGCTGTTCGTGCCAGTGAGTATTCACCGTCATCAAAATGGAGCTGCCCAATCATCAACTGGCTCCGAAACCGAAAAGGTGAATTCGGATAAACGACTAAAAATTCACGAAACAGGTGTTCAGCACGTTCAGGTCGGTTTTGATAGTAATAACTCTGTGCGATCCGGTAATCCGCCACATCCCTGAATTCCGTGTCAGGTCGATAGAAGAGGAGGCGTTTGTATGCCAACCGTGCTGCCCGATAATCGCCCGATTCAAAAAGGTGCTCCGCGTAACGATATTGCTGGATCGTCTCCTCGGTAGTCCCACCAGCCGCAAAGACTATAAGAGAGATTAAAAAACTTGCAGTTATCATATTAAAATCGATACTTCCACACGACTAATTCCATCTTGTCTTTTAAAGGCGATATTGCTCCGAATAACCCTGAACCCCGAATTTCCTGTTGAAGTCGGTTCCGAAATTGTGCCTCGTGTCGGACGTTGAAGACCCGTGCAGATTGAATACTCTGATAGATACCATTGCCATAGAAAAACAGACTCAGCACCCCGACAGGTATGGCAACTTCATAACGCTCTTGGTCGGCGTAATAGAAACTCGCACTCCCTAATACCACCATACCCACAAAGGTGTAAAGTCCGTCAGTCGTTCTCCCGGTATAAACCTGCCCACTTCCCGGTACTAACGCTGAGAGCATACCAGCGACCGTCGGCGAACGGTGCGGAAGCGTATCAGCGTTTTTTATCCGCCGCGCCAATCTATCGCTCACTTCAGCGAAAGGCGTCTCAGGATAGGTTGAATATATGTCGCTCCACACGCGACTCGCTTGTGTCCATTCTCCCTTATCTGCATGGAGCATTCCAATTGTAAATTGTGCGCGGGGTGCTAAACTGCTCTCCTTATGTTCCGAAAGAAACCGTTTAAGGGAAGAAAGCCCCTGCTCGCTATTGCCCGATAGAACATGACACTGCGCAATATTGTTTTTCGCGCGCTCGACAAGAATACTTTTCGGATAGGTATCAATCAGAAGTTGGTAGGCGCGGATTGCGTTCTCCAATTTGCCTGCATTCTGGTAGGAGGCGGCAACACGGAACGCTATGAAATCAATTTGAGGGGCATCGGGATTTAAAAAGAGGAGTCGCTTATACTCGTGAGCGGCGTTGAGATAATCCCTTTCTTGGAAGAGTGAATCCGCAAAAGCGGACTCTACAGCTTCAGCAGGGACCGGAAATGCACATAAGAAAATAAGCGACAAGGCACAAGCGACACGCCTATATCGCCCTAAAATGGAGAGAAAGATTTTCATTCGGTATCAAGTTGCTTTTGCACATGCTCCTTGCTAATTGCCCAAACGCTATTTCCGATATCTGTAAGGTATGGGGCAAATCGAGAATTCGCAATCTCGTTTTTGAAGCCATTGGGACCATAAGCGTTGAAAAGGATGAGTGCGAAGGCTATAACAAGTCCACCAGAAACGATACCGAATCCGAATCCGAGCAGATGGTTCACCCATCCCAAAACACCGCTTTCGAGAATCCGCTGAATCCGCTCAAAAAGAGAGTCCACCAGAATAGAGACGATCAGCACAATAGCAACAATGCTCAGCCACTTCGCCCAACTCGGATTTGCTACCAACTTCTGGACAACTACCGCAAGTTGACTCCAAAATTGACAGGCAGTAAAGAACCCGATGCCGATGACGAATATCCCCCATACACTTCGGGTGAAACCTGCACGATAGCAACTTACACCCGCCAATCCAACAAGAATGAGAATACCGATATCGAGTTTGGTCATCTTTTTATCTATGAGCCCTGGTGATCAGCAATCGTCGATCAGAAGGCAGGGTTGCAAAACCTGCAGCCGGTAACGGACATAGCGGGGTGTTTTTGCTTGGTCTACGCCGAGAGGCGTCAAACCTCAAACTCACCTGACCGAACCGCAAGGAAAAATTAAAAAACTGGGTTGGGTATCTATTTGCTCTCTTGCAGAAAAGGGATCTCTGTCAAACCGCACCCAAAGACGTGTTCACTTGCAATCGCTATCGGCGTGCCGTTGCCTAACTGGTGAAGCAGCTTGCGAATTTTGGGGAAACCGAACTGCTGGATGAGAAATTCCGCGACTGCAGTGGATTGGATATACGCCAACTTCCGATATTTTGTGGGAAGTTGGTTAAACGGTTTATTCAATAGCGCAAAGGGGAGTAAACGTTTCATCTGCCCGGCTTGCTGGAAGTCACGGCGTTCAGATTCAAACATAGGTCGGGCAATGTTTTGTGCGAGTCCCTCGTCAAGCCATACAGGACAATGCCCGTGTGCTACATGATGAACCAACAAGTGGACCCATTCATGTCGTAACAGCGCATATAAGATACTGAGCACTGGCTCCCCCGCTGCGCAGTATGCCAGACGGATGCCGCCATCATAGCACCCACTCGCCCATCTTGGCATTGAATGTTGAGAGGTCGCACGTCCGTTCGTATTTTCAATCGATATAGAGACGGGTGAAGCGGGATAGTGTCCTAACATTTCACCCAATTCCGAATAAATTCGATAAATCAGGCGACAGATGTTCCAGATTGTCTGGGAGTTCATTTCGGAATGACACGTGAGATCGAAAAATTCGGAATGGACAACCTGTTTAGGGAACTTCGCGGGACAGAGTTGTAACTGTTCAAGGAATTGTAGAGGGGGTGGTTCGTTAAAGTCATCCAAAGAGACAAGTGTATTATAACAGGCTTTCTCGTCAAGAATGCGCGTTTTACGCCTAAGAGCCGTCGGCGAATCAGGACATAATCGCAGCGCGATGTCCAAGCACGCCAATGCCGTATCCCACTCTCCTACCATCTCGTATGCTTTTGCGAGGTCGGCATAGATATAGTGATGCTGTGCTGCCCCCAATTTCAAGCCAGCGAGATAGTGGTGGATCGCTTCAACATAACAGGCCTGTCCATAACTAAGCGCTGCCTGTTGAAAATGTGATAATGCCAATGAATTGGTATGTCCAACGTGCACAACCTTCATAAGGAACGGTGGTGCATTAAAGGTTTATCCCTCAATGCACAACGCAATCCCTCTCCCAGTAAAATCATGACCGTTCAATATCAACGACCTTGAAACTAATTTTCCCACATTTCAGCGTAGAACCGTCTTGAATACGGGTCGGTGCTTCAACGGGTGCGTTATCAAGGTAAGTCGTATCGGAACTCCCCAAATCCGTGACGTAGACCTCGTCATCCTTCTGCTCAAATCGGACGTGTATACGAGAAAGCGTCCGGATTGCGTTGTAACGCTTTAACAGCTCTGGGGAATCAACGGATTGTTGCGTATCCCATTTCTGCAGTGCCTCCGCGTCCGGTAAAGATGCCCCAACCTGTGAGATTTCGGTATCTTCATTGCCCATCCCCTGTAGGCTATAACTGGGTTGCAGTTCGAGCCCTTCTACATCTACAGGCTCGGCTTCTACGGCTTCACCTCGAATTTCTGCCATCACACGTTCGCGGGCGCGTTGCTCGGCACCAGGCGGCGGCATGATGTTCTCTCTCTCCTCAAAGCGGTAGTATGAGAAGTCTATTAATTGCTTCAATGGCTGAAGGTCCGGAAAGTTGTTAATTTCCTTTAGAAGACGTTTCTGCTTACGTGAAAGCTTCTCATTTTTCAGCCAGCACGTATAAGCTTCCAACATCTCAGCCTTTTTCAAGTCATCTGCCGAGATGCCGGCCCTCCGCCATATCTTCCAGAAGCGCATAAATTAATCCTCCAATTAATATATCCACTGAATGCCTTTTGCAATCAGAATCTTCCGCAATTCTTCCGTGCACCGAAAAATCCAGATTTTCACAGTGCCGTCCTTGCGGTTGAGAATGCGGGCAATCTCTGCGATACTATAGCCTTCTAAATGCCGTAACATCCACGCAATCCGATGATTTGGTTTCGTTACCTGTTCAAGGGCACTCTCCAAAATCTGTTGCGCTTCCGAGGCTTCTAATTCTTGTTCGGGACCCGGGCGCGGGTCTTCATATTTACTCAGCGGTTGTTCATCCTCATCGGGTGAACCACTGAGCGGGTGTTCCCGAATCCTGTCCCGCTTCCGTATCGCATCGATAATTGTATTTCGCGCTACCGTATTTAACCATGCCTGAAAACTACCCTGCTCTGTGTCCCATTTGCCCAGCTTTTGCCAAACTTTGACGAACACATCCGAGGCGACCTCTTCAGCATCTTGATAATTTCCAAGCATTCGGTAGGCTTTATTATAAACCCACTTATAATGCTTGTCGAACAATTGCCTAAATGCGGCTTCGTTGCCTGCTTTCGCTTGCGTCGCGAGATAGGTATCTTCGACAGCAGATAAGTCATTAGATATTTGGCGCGCCATTCAAATCTGCTCCTTCGCCTATAAGGATCCTTTTCAGCAGGCTATACAATGTAACGTTAATGAATTCTATAACGTTTCAAAAAAAGAAAAGAGTGGCACGCCGTGGAGAATTAACGCACTACTAACGTTCACTCATAGATTTATGAGAAAAGAGTTAATTTATTTTATACTATTTTCACAAAATATGTCAAGAAAAAACAAGTTTTTTTAAAATTTATGGATAAATTAGCGGAATCCCGCCAAAACACGCATCCATAGCAGCATAAAAACACAAAATGCGTCTCTATGGAACGCTTGCCAGAACAATTCGTTCCTTCCCTGCATAGTCCTTGAACAATTCATATGTGGCGTAGGCAGATTCAGCCTCAAGAAGCGTCTGAATGGTGTTGGCTTGTGTTGCCCCGATTTCAAGGATCAGTTTTCCCGTGGGTGCGAGATATTTCGGTGCCTCAGCAATTAATCGACGAATAACGTCAAGCCCGTCATCTCCGGCAAAGAGGGCGATTTCCGGTTCATGATCCCGGACATCCGGACGCAAGGTATCGCGCTCCGTATTTTTGATATAGGGCGGATTGCAGACTATCCAATCAAATTGTGCGTCGCCATTCGCACATATTGCCGCTACCGGTTCGAACAGGTCTCCAGACAAAAACTTAATTTGCGCTGTGCAAGCGTGTATTTCAGCGTTCTTCCGAGCAACGGCGAGGGCGGGTTCAGAGATGTCGGTTGCTACGATTTCCCACTCTGCGTGTTGCACCGCCAGACTGGTCGCAATTACACCGCTCCCTGTCCCAAGTTCCAGTAAACGTTGGAAATTTTCGGTTTCTGCTGTGAGGATGGTCTCAACGAGTTGTTCTGTTTCCGGGCGTGGAATGAGGACCCGTTCATCCACATAGAAATCCAAGGACATAAACTCCTTGCGATTCGTGAGGTAACTCACAGGGGTGTGGGCGATCCTCTTTTTTATTAACTCTCGGAAGGGTGTGAGGTGTTCTTGAAAGACGGGCATTTCAAAGTGAAGATAGAGCTGCAGGCGACTTTTTTTTAGCAAGTGCCCCAGCAATACTTCGGCATCTAATCTCGGATTTGGAATGCCGTGTTGCTGGAAGTACCCGGTTGTCCAATCGAGAAGATCCACTACGCTCCACATTTTACTCGGCATAGTTTCGTGTTCCTTAACTGGAGGCTTTAATCCTCTTTCAACCTTTCCGCTTGATCGGCAGTTGTGAGCCGTTCAATAAAGGTCTGTAGCGCACCATCTAAAACGGAATCAAGTTGATAGGAACTGAATTGGATTCGGTGGTCAGTTACCCGAGATTGTGGGAAATTATAGGTCCGAATTTTTTCGCTTCTGTCGCCACTGCCAACCATAGACCTACGGGTTTCGGCTCTTTCATTGTTAAGTTCAGATTGTTTCTGCTCTTGGAGGCGTGCCCGGAGAATCTTCATCGCCTTTGCGCGATTTTTATGTTGAGACTTTTCGTCTTGGCATGTCACAACGAGTCCGGTTGGTAAGTGGGTAATCCGAATAGCGGAGTCGGTTGTGTTAACGCTTTGTCCGCCGGGTCCCGAAGATCGGTAGGTATCAATACGTAATTCGGTTGCCTCATCAATCGCCAAATCGAGTTCCTCGGCTTCAGGGAGCACCGCTACGGTGGCGGCAGATGTATGAATGCGCCCACTTGCCTCAGTGGCAGGAATTCGCTGCACCCGATGTATACCGCCCTCAAATTTCAGTTGACTGTATGCGTTCTGCCCCACAATTGAGAAGACGACCTCTTTGAATCCTTTTAAGCCCGTTGCGTTTGAACTGAGGAGTTCCAACCGCCAGCTCTGACGTTCGGCATAGCGGGTGTACATCCGAAACAATTCGGCTGCGAAAAGACTGGCTTCCTCACCCCCGGTCCCCGCTCGGATTTCGATGATGACGTTTTTCTCATCGTTCGGATCTTTTGGAACCAGAAGCACCTTAAGCGCCTCAGTAAGCTGCTCTTTTTTGGCAGTGAGAACGTCTAACTCTTCCTGCGCTAATCCGAGCATCTCCGCATCCGTTTCGGCTTCCATGAGAAGCAGCGTATCGTCAAGGGCAGATTCTAATTGCTGATACTCCTGATAGGTGGACACAATTGGCGAGAGTTCGGCGTGCGTTTTAGATAACTCCATTAATCTTTGTTGATTTGAAATTTGTGCCGGGTCTCCGAGTGCTTTTTCGACTTCAGCGTATCTGTTTTCAATATCCTTGAGTTTCTCAAACATCTTTTAATTTTTCCTTGCGGTTAAAGCAAGTAGGTTCGGGAGTGGACGTTCCTTTGGTGAATCCGCTTTCCACTTCGTTTCAAGCTAGGCACTTTCGTTTACCAAGATTTTATAGTAAAACCAACAATTATCTATACATTGGCGAGGTTAGGAAACCTCGCCAGCAAGGGTGGGAGGGGGTTAAATTACTAAGATAACGGCTTTTTTCAGGTAATTTGCGTAGGTTCTGTCTCGGTGAGTCCGTAACGTCGGCGGAAACTTTCAACGCGTCCGGCAGTGTCGATAAATCGAGCCTGTTGTCCAGTGTAGAATGGGTGGCATTCTCCACAAACATCTACCCGCATCGTTGGTTGGATAGCGAGCGTTTTATGGACCGCGCCGCAAACGCATGTAACGACGCATTCCACCAGTTCTGGGTGTATTCCGGCTTTCATAATGTACTCCTTTGGATTCGTAATTTACGATTCTCTCATATTCTTGGGACCGCGCTGCTGAGGCGCGGAAGTGCAGATATATAGAAACTCACGCTGATCGCTTTGAACGCGCATTCGTTCTCACTGACGTATTACTGTAAGTCGCATTGTCCACCATTCGTTGGAGGAATTCTGCGTTTGTACCCGTCTTGCTGAATTGCTCAATGAGCATCTCAAGCGACTCTGCGTCGTCCATCTGACTCGTGAATTTCCGCAGCACCCAGACCTTGTTAAGAACATCGGGTGCCAATAAGAGTTCCTCACGGCGTGTTTTCGACTTTTCGATGTTAATTGGTGGATAGATACGGAGATCTAACAAAGAACGCTCCATGTGTATTTCCATGTTGGCAGTGCCCTTGAATTCTTCGTAGATGTATTCATCTTGCCGGCTTTCCGTATCAACGAGCACCGATGCGATCACCGTTAGACTTCCGCCTTCTTCAAATTTCCGAGCGGCGCCGCAGAACTGACGCGGCTTCACAAACGCCATTGCATCTAAACCCCCGGACAACGTTTTTCCGCTGTGGGGTGTCATCACATTGTGCGCCCGTGCCAGTCGGGTCATGCTATCTAACAGAACGACGACATCTTTTCCGTACTCCGCCCACCGCTTCGCCTTTTCAATCGCCATATCTGCGACCTGAATGTGCCGTTCGGGATGCTCATCGAAAGTAGAACTAATGACTTCTCCTTTGACGGAGCGAGCGACATCTGTAACCTCCTCGGGCCGCTCATCAATCAACAAAAAGATGAGAATGACTTCGGGATGGTTTGCTTCAATGCCGGCGGCAATATTCTTGAGTAGCGTGGTCTTACCACTATACGGCGGTGCGACAATCAACCCGCGTTGTCCCTTCCCAATCGGGGCGATGAGGTCCACGATGCGAGTCCCGTACTCTGATTGACTATGTTCAAGTTTCAATTTTTGGTACGGGTGAATAGGCGTGAGGTTATTGAAAAGGATTTTCTGCTTGACGGCTTCTGGTATTTCCCCGTTAACCTTCTCAATTTGTAACATTGCGAAGTAGCGTTCTGCTTTGTTTTCCGTCTTCTTTGGAGGACGGATTACCCCTTCAACGACGTGTCCGGTTTGTAAATCGAATCGTCGAATTTGCGAGGAGGACACATAAATATCCTCGTTACTCTGCAAATAATTGGAGCGCGATGAACGGAGAAAGCCGTAGTGCTGGTCGCGGTCATCAAGGATTTCCAAGACACCACCGCCGTAAAACTGGGTGTCCCCTTCAGATTTCGCCTCTATAATTTCGTTAATCAATTCCTCTTTCCGAGACCCGTTGTATTCGTTCACTCCGAGAGTCAAGGCAAAGTCTTTGAGTTCCGAGAACTCCATTTCTTGGAGCTTGCGAATGTCCAAGCTCTCCATAGTTTCAAATACTCCTCATTGTGCCCGGTTCCAAGGTAATCTTTCCACCACAGTGTCCATTTAACTACCCAGCGAATTCTTTGTCTCCACTCAAATGTGCGACATGTGAAAAACAGGGACGCAGTTTGAAAACTATCGCTAAAACAGGAGGCAAAATAGAGGTTAAAATGGAATCGGAGCTAATGCTATAGAATAATTATACGCTTTTTTCGGGGGTTACACTGTTTCATCAGGGGAAAGCTGCGAATTGCACCCTTAAAGCGTGCTTGCGCTTAGGAAGTTAAGGACCTTCATTGTTAATTATACACAATTGCTAATAAAAGGTCAAGTTTTTTTGTAAAAATACGGATTTTCTGAAATTATGATGGCGTGCGCGGTTGGAAAACCACGCACTTCACCAAACTTATTCCGCGCCTTCACCTTTCAATTTAGTAAGGCTGCGACGGACTTGCTGGTTATACTGATTTTCCGCCAAGTAGTTTTCCCAAAGGGCAATAGCGTCGTCATTAAACCCTTGTGAGACGTAGTAATTGCCGAGTGCCATCAGTGGAATATCAGAAAGCGGGTTTTTCTCAATCGAGGCTTTGAATTCAGCAACAGCGGTTTCCGCATCCCCGTCTAAAAGTGCCAACTCACCCCTACCGTAAGGAATTAAGGCGTGTTCGGGATACTCTACTGCCAATTCATCTATCATCTTCTGCGCGTCTTCCAATTTCTTCAGGTGGTAAGTTGCACGTGCGGCGAGGATCGTCGCATAAACGACCTGATTGCGAAGTTTTTGTTGTTCGACCTTGCTTTCTGATTTGTTGAGTAACCGCTTTGCTGTCCGCGCGGCGGCTCTATACTTCGCACGGGATTGCACATAATTCCCGTACTTATAAGTGAGATCACCGAGGGTTTTAGATCCGATGTAGGAATCACCTTTCTGATCAACGAGATCCTGAAAAATTGCAGCGGCTTTCCGATCCTTCAACCGATAATGGAGGACTTCAGCAAGGCTTTGCAGCGCATCCAAATTCTGTGTATTCGCCGCAACAGACTTTTCAAGGACCTCCCGTTCTTTCTCAGGTTCACCCAACTTTTTGTGTGCCAGCGAGAGCAACCAGTAAATCTCGGAATCTTTGCCACGCGCCATTCCAAGAACAGAATTGTAGGTCTCTATCGCTTTCTCATACGAGTCGGAAGTGTAGTGATTACGTCCGGTGTCGATGACGGCTTGAATGACGCCACCATCTCGGCTGGCAGCTTTCTTGAGGACCTCCCGCGCTCGTTGATGCATCCCGACTTTTCGATAACAAATCGAGAGTTTGAGGTAGGTATATGGGTCAAGTTTCACATTCGCCGATTCTGCGCGGGCGATTGCATCGAAATACAGGGCACCTGCGTCACGGTAACTTTCATCTCCGTAGAAGAAGTTGGCAATCATGAGTTCGGCATCATAGTAACTGCCTTGTTCATCGCCTGAGATACCGCCTTGACCGCCGAAATTCCGCATGACCTCTGATGCGCTCACCCCGAATCCAGAATCTGCGATTTGCATATCAATATTCCCCATGGCACGACTTCTCTCAACACCGCCACGGGGTCGATCCCTTTCACGTCTGGCATCTTGCCGTGCATAGGCTCTGTCAAGCTGCGTTGCCAGTGGGTCGTCAGGCTCTGGAATTCTGGCTTTGAGGTCGGTCAGTTCCTGTTTCGCTATCTCAATCTCTTTCTCGGCACCTTCGACCTTACCATATCTTTTAACGAGTGATTGATAAGTGCGTTTCGCTTCATCTTCGTTTTTGAGATACTGTCGTTGAATCCGTCCTTTATTGGCAATAGCGAGTGCTGCGCGTTGACTTCGAGGGTTCCGGTTCGCGAAGTTATCGAAAACCTCTACTGCCTGTTCAAAGTCCTTTGCTTCTTCAAAACTTTTCGCCAGCATGAGTTGGGCGTTGTGGCTCAATTCAAGGTTCGGAAAATTGTTGATGATTGCGTCAAATTGGGTTTGAGAGGCTTTATAATCCTTCTGCCGGAAATAGTGCATCCCGAGTTCATAATGCGCCTCAGCGGCTTGATCGCTCTTCGGTGCAGCAGCAATGACGGCTTCATAGGCTTTGATGCCTTCTGCGGGTTGATCCATCTGATCAGTGAAAATTTTGCCTATAGCGAGTTGTGCCTGATGTGCTTCGGGTGTGCCGGGTTTGGTATCCACAACACTTTGATACGCCTCTATTGCCCCTGAGTAGTCTTTCTGTTCAGCGAGTTTTTCTGCGGTGCGCAGCGCACTACCGGTTACACAACTGATTTGGATCACTGCTACCAAAATAATAGCAATGAGCGAGCAATACTGCATACTTTTAACAGCAAGTCTTTGCCAGCGATCATAAATCTTGCGTGCGAGTTGTGCTGAAAATTTCACGATCTTTCTCCTTTTTTCATATTGACCCGGTTCAAAGACTCCTACGTGAATAAGCATCCGTGTTTAATAACACGATTTGGATGCACATTCATCAATCAATTCTAAGACTTCTTGCCGAGTGTATCCCTCTTTCTGAATGAGGTCGTCACAATTCACCCTGTTTTTTGGGTCGGGCCCCTTACCGGCATCAAGGATGGCATTTGTCAACCAACTGGTGCGTATCCCGTTGATGCCAGAGGTGTAATTTGTCTGGTATTCGCCTTTTACCAATCCGACGAGCTGATCGACCTTGTTGTGGGGATACCCTTCTGGGCGCGGATAAGCAAGGGGTGTTGGTTCGCCATTTTTGGGTGTGTAACGGATGCCGTTTTTGATTTCGATCGTTCCTTCATCCCCTTCCAGAATTACCCATTCTTCAAACCCAACGCGCGTGTTGCCGAGGATAGTGATTGTGCCTTCGGCACCGTTATCGAGCGTGACATCAGAGTAGGAATTAATTTCAACGAACTTTGGAACAAGGTTTCCATCGTCGTCCTCAAATTTCATGTCAGTTGTCCCGTAAACCTCAGCAGGTAAAGTCCCCGTCATCCATAAGAATATATCTTGGAGGTGACTTCCTGAGTCATTCGGCTGCCCACCGCCAGAGAAGCGTGGATCCCCGCGCCACCCACCGGCCCCCCACCGCTGTGCCATGTAGACCTCAAATTTCTGAAGGTTACCGATGCGTCCTTCAGCGATAGCGCGTCTCGCTGCCATGTAGGTATCCTCGTAATGGCGTTGATACCCACCCACGAGATGTAATCCACTGCCGATTGCGATCTTGGTTACAGCGATTGCATCGCCAACGACATTCGCCATCGGTTTCTCGACGATAACGTGGCATCCGGCGCGGAGCGCGTATTTCGTGTGAATATCGTGAAGGGAGTGCGGCGAGAATACACCGACTATATCCAGATCTTCGTGATTGAGCATTTCCACGAACTCGTATTCACCGAGGTAACGGTTAAAACTATTCGCTTTATAGCCATCAACCCGTTCTTGGAGCGCAGTTTCTAAAGCGTCCAAACTCGCTTCGTGGGTGTCCACAGCGGCAACGATTTCAGCGTCGGGACGTGTTGCGAAACCGAGTGTGTTTCCCCGTCCTGCACCGCCGGGCCCAATCACACCAACTCTTAAAATATCATTTTTGCTGGTTCCCATGATTTTAACATCTCCGGGTTATATCTGTCAAGAGATTTTTGCTATACGAATTTGAGAATGGCGATTCGTTTCACTGTGGTTTAGACGCACAAATAAGTCTCTCAACGACTAAAGACGCGGAACAATTTTTTGATCGGATCGTAGAATTGGTCAACAACGCGTTCTTTGAGCGGAATAATGGCGTTGTCCGTAATCGTGATATGCTCTGGGCAGACCTTCGTGCAACATTTGGTAATGTTACAATACCCGATACCATCCGAATCCTTCAATTCTTCGAGTCGGTTCTCAGTGTCAATTGGGTGCATTTCCAAGGAAGCGGCGTAAACGAAGAATCTCGGTCCGATGAACTCGTCATGAAGATCGTGTTCTCGGAGGACGTGGCAGACATCCTGGCAGAGGAAGCATTCGATGCATTTCCGAAACTCTTGGATGTGATCGATGTCTTCCTGTTCCATCCGCCACGTGCCATCTTCGGCATCAGGGGGTCGCGGCGTGAACGGCTTCATCTTCTCTTTAACTCTGAAGTTCCATGATACGTCTGTCACGAGGTCTTTAATGAGCGGGAATGCCCGCATCGGTTCGACGATAACGGGTTCATCAAGGGACAGATCGTTGAGGCGTGTCATGCACATCAATTTCGGTTGTCCGTTGATTTCGGCGGAGCAGGATCCGCATTTTCCTGCCTTACAATTCCATCGCACCGCCATGTCATTTGCCTGCTCGGCTTGGATACGGTGGACAGCGTCTAAAACCACCATCCCTTCGGAGACCTCGGTGTCGTAATCGACAAATTCCGCGCCATCCGTATTGCCACGCCAGATTCTAAATGTTGCTTTCGCCATATTTTTAATTTTCCTTGCGTTTTTTTTAATTTTCCTTGCGGTTAAACAACGTAGGTTGGGAACTTCACGTACCTTTCCTAAATCCGCCTGCGCCGTTGTTGCAGGCTACATGTCTGGTAGAAAGTTATAAAGTGTTCTAAAATCTGTAAAGCAGGAAAGGGTCCGTAAAGTGTGCTAAAGTCTGTAAAGTTCGGAAGTTTAAAGAGAACTGTTTTCGCTTTGAAACTTTAGTACACTTCGCAACTTTGAAACTTTCGTCACCGTTTGATGAATCACTTGAATTCACTGAAAACCTGCTCGTAATGAAATGGAGCGCAGTCCAGGAGCAATAAATTAAAAATTATCCGATTTCGTCTATGATTTCCTGCAGGTCGGCTCGGAGTTCATCAACCGGTTGGCGGCGAATCTCCATTGTGCCATCGGGTGCCTTATTGACGATGGTGTTATATTTCCCCGCGCCGGGTTCCTCTTTCTCTGGATGATCGTCCCGTGAATGCGCCCCGATGCTTGCCCTACGCTCAAGTGCTGCAAGTGCAATCGATTCAGAGATTGTGATTAAGCAGTCGAGATCAAGGGCAGTATGCCATCCGGAGTTGTACTCTCGATTGCCGATAGCATGAACGTTCTCAGCCTGCTCACGGAGGTTTTGGATCTCTTCCAAGGCTTGTGTGAGGCTTTCCTGACTTCGGGCAATACCCACCAGTTCCTGCATCTTTTCTTGGAGTTGTGCCTGAATGTCGTAGGGTCCCATCTTTTCACCACTGCCATCATCTGCTGGGTTCTCAAAGGGTTTCAGTGTGTGTGCAGCGATTGCATCAATTTCTGCAGTATCCAGGGGGACTGCTTCGTTCTCCTCTGCAAACTGTGCAGCGTACTCCCCGGCACGTTTACCGAAGACGAGTAGATCGGACAGTGAATTACCGCCGAGTCTGTTGGCACCGTGTAATCCGGCAGCGCATTCACCCGCAGCAAAGAGCCCTGGAACCGCTGTCATCTGTGAATCCGCATCGACCCGAATGCCACCCATGATATAGTGCGTTGTGGGACCGACTTCCATCGGCTCCTGTGTAATGTCGATGTCGGCAAGTTCCTTGAATTGATGGTACATACTCGGCAGTTTTCTGCGGATATGCTCTGGAGCGTTCGAGATTTTTTCCTTAATCCACGCGATATCCAAGAATACACCCCCGTGTGGACTTCCGCGTCCCTCTTGGACCTCCCGGACGATGCACCGTGCGACATGATCGCGTGTGAGAAGTTCAGGAGGACGGCGTGCCTCTCGGTCGCCTTGCGTATACCGCCAGCCTTCTTCAGGACTATCCGCTGTCTGGTTCACATAGAGTTCTGGGATGTCATCGAACATGAAGCGTTTGCCCTCACTGTTTGTGAGGATACCCCCTTCGCCACGCACGCCCTCCGTGACCAGGATACCCCGGACACTGGGGGGCCACACCATGCCCGTCGGATGGAATTGGACGAACTCCATATCTATGAGTTCCGCTCCGGCGTGGTATGCAAGGGAATGTCCATCGCCTGTATACTCCCAGCTATTGCTTGTGATCTTGTATGCCTTCCCAACGCCTCCCGTTGCCAAAACGACTGCGTTTGCGGAGAAGACTTTGAACCGTCCTTTTTCACGTTCGTAACCGAATGCCCCTGAGACCCTTTCACCGGTTTTGAGGAGCGAAACCACGGTATTTTCCATGTGCACTTCAATACCTTGATGGATACCGTGATCCTGCAGGGCGCGGATCATTTCCAATCCAGTTCGATCACCGACGTGTGCGAGACGTGGGTATTGGTGTCCACCGAAATTCCGTTGAAGGATGCCGCCATCTTGCGTTCGGTCAAACAGGGCACCCCAGGCTTCCAGCTCGCGCACTCGATCAGGTGATTCCTTCGCATGGAGTTCCGCCATTCGTGCGTTAGAGAGATATTGTCCACCGCGCATGGTGTCAGCGAAATGCACACGCCAACTGTCTCTTTCATCGACGTTTGCTAAAGCAGCTGCGACGCCACCTTCTGCCATAACAGTATGCGCTTTACCAAGCAAAGATTTGCACACAAGCCCTACTTTTAGGTCACCTGCGGCGGCTTCAATCGCTGCACGCAGTCCAGCACCACCGGCTCCGATTATCAATACATCATATTCATGAGTTTCGTAAGATGCCACGCTAATACTTCCTTTTTCTTCTCTACTATCAAAATGTAATCCAGTCCTGACCGAGTGCCGGTGCTATAAAACGGACGTATACATCCGAAAACCCTACCCAAAAGAGACTCATCCACGCCCAGAGCATGTGTCGCTCGTTCAAGCAGGTCACACAATTATACGCTCGTCGACGAATTGGTGCTTTAGAGAGCAAATCAACAACCCCACCGACTAAGTGGCGTAAAGAGTGGCATCCGAGCGTATAACCGCCTAAAAAGATGACGTTGCCTGCCAAAACGAGCGTCCCGATGCCGATGCCGAGGGTTTTTCCACCATTTCCATCAGGAAACCAGAGTGCCACCCAAACATCATAACTGAGGATGACGAGGAAAATGAGGGCGAGATAGAGAAAATACCGATGGATATTCTGGATAATCAGCGGGAAGGAGTGCTCACCCCGATAGCCTTTACGCGGTTCCGATACCGTGCAAGAGGGCGGATCTGCCCAAAACGCTTTGTAATACGCCCCTCGGTAATAGTAACAGGTGAATCGGAAGCCTGCAGGTGCCCACAAAATCAAGGCGGCAGGTGTAATCAATGCCGGCATCCAGGATGGCATTTCACCAAACCAACTGTGCTCAAGGCTATGCGCATCCGTACCGAAAAGTAGTGGTGAGTAGAAAGGCGACAGGTAGGGACCAGAAATAAAATGCTCCCCCTCCAAAACCCGGAAGGTCGCATAGACAATGAATGCCCCCAACCCGACAAATACGGCTAAGGGTTGCAGCCACCAAGTATCTCGGCGCTGGGTGTGGAACGGACGGCGTTCCGTTAAGGTGAGTTCAGGGTGCGTCATAGGCAATTTTCCTTCGTGTCAACAAATTAGTCTTTTTTATTCGATTCGGTCCGCGGCGGTGGTGGGGGCAAATATTTCCAACCGAGTGCTTTGAATTTTTTTTGGTTCGCTTTCAAATAATTATAGAGCTCTTCCATAGAATTGAATTTGGCAGCGAATGCCTCCTTCATCCGGTAGCACTCTTCTAAAACAGGATCCATGCGTGTGTCCGGTTTCTCTTTCACTTGAATTTCCTCATCCAATTCAAACCGTTGTTTCAACGTAGACTTTCGGCTTAGCCGTATTATATTGTATCATACAATAAGGTTTTTGTCAAATTACGGAGTCATTCACATCATTCACACACGTGTATGCGTTAGAGGTTCCCAACCGAGCAGGCGTTTCGCTTTCGAGAGGTTAATCTCCTTCTGTTCATGATCCCCGGCAATGAAGAAAGCATCAAACCCTTCGTGTTCAACCGAGATAGCAGCGAGATACGCTGTCGCCAAATCTTGCTCATCCGTCCACCAGATATGCACTGAAGACTCTTTGGGTTGGGCATAACGTTCAAGCCACTGTTCCCGCGTAGAGGGACCCGTGATCCGCAGCGCGACAAGCGACATGCCGTGTTCCCGTGAGAAGTATTCGCAGACCTGCTCGCCGAAACCCTTGGTTAACCCATAGACCCCGGGATTATCGCGAGGCACGACATCCTCATACGGAAAATTGTTTCGTGTCCGCTCATGCACAGTGAAGGTACTCGTGTAGACGGCGTGTCGAATGCCTGCTTCTTTCGCGGCGTGTAGGACGATATGCAGCCCCTTCGCGTTCACCTCGTAGTTTGCGACAATGTCACTGAAATCAGCGGCAGAGGACCGGTCGCTCGTGGGTTGCAGCATCACCATGTAGACGAACGTGTCCATCCCTTTCAACGCTTCCTGAACGATAGCAGGATCGGTAACGGAACCTTGGATGTAATCAATGGATGTATCTTTGGGCGGATTCAGGTCAAGGACTCGAAAATTGTGATGGGGCTTCATGTAAGGGAGCGTCATCGTCCCAACGTGTCCCGAACCCCCTACAAGCAAAACGTTCATTTTTTAACTACGTCCCTTCTAATCGCCTGCCTACCATTGTTGGTAGGCGGTTTCTGGCAACACTTACTAAACTTTATGCTATTCCTGATACGTATAAGCACGGTGCTGAATCCGCAGATCGAAATTGTCCGCTGGATCCCATGTCGGCATATCCGATGGCACTGTATAACCAAACTGTTCGGTATCCGAGGGATACGGATTCGTTCGGCGTTCGTGGAGGGCGCGTTGATAGAGTTTACAACGTTGCGTCAAGAACTCCGACTGCCACCATTTATACCGTTCATTCCACTGTGGGGTCCGTTGATCGAAGTAAATCACCCGACGCAGCGTCCCGCTCGTGTTAATTTTACTGCCGTGCAAGACTTTGGTATGGTGGAGCAGAATATCCCCGGGTTCAACTTCTGCTGGCACTGCGTCTTCACGTTCAAAATTGGCTTCACCCCTGTCGATAACCTCCTGTGCTTCTTCGATCCCCCAGAGGTGGCTCTTCGGGATAACCCAGACACATCCGTTATCAACGGTGGAATCATCTATGTAGATGTCGATGTTAAAGATCGGATGATTCTCACGGATTGCATTGCCGTCCCGATGCCATCGCACAGAAGAACCGTGTTTCGGCAGTTTAAAGACTAAAGATTCATAGCACGGGATAAAATCGGGTCCGACGATCCGATGCAGCAGATCCCCAATGAACGGGTGCCCCAAGAGTCGCAGGGAGAATTCGTTCGGGTGCGAGTGTAGATAGGTCAGATAGTAAGGAATCCCCTCAGGTCCACGATTACACCATGGATCCGCCGGTCCACCCGCCAAAATCTCATCAATCAGTCGTTGACTTTCGCGTTGTATAACGGCAAGTTCATCGGGTTGGATTACACCTTTTCGGATGAGATAACCGTTATCGTTGAAGAATTGAATTTCGTCGTCCGTAATTTTCCTCATTTTTAATTTTTCCTAAACAATCAAATTTCTTGATGGGTGTAACGGCACACGGCGTGTGCCTACTACTATGTAACGGTGTGACGGCACACGGCGTGTGCCTACTACTGTAGCGCGGCGTGCCACGCCGAAACGAACGCTTGGACAGACTCATACCTCAACTGTTTGTGTGGATGTGTTGCTTTTTTTGCGACATGCCACATAGCACTGTTCCCTTTCCAGTCGTCCCGTGCATCACTGTTATTCGCGAGCAACACGAACGCCGTCCGCCCTAACATAAAGACGTTTGTCCTTTCATCGATTCTTGCGCCCTTCTGAAACTCCTCGGGTGCCATGAACCGAGTTGAGCCATACAACCGCCCTTGATCGTTTATAAAAGGCGCTGGATGGTAATGGTCGAAATCGTATAGGTGTATCCGCTTTTCCTCAAAGTCATAGATAATACAGCCGTCGTAAAAGTCTTCAGCGATAAACCCCTGTCTTTCAATAAGGACATGGACATCATAGATGACGTTGAGGGCATCAATGATCTCAGTGGCTGGCAACGCACAAAACCTGTCCAGCGGGTGTATTTCATCAGGACGCAGTTCCCTTTCAGGACGTAACCCCTCCCCATCCACCCAATTGTAGACCAGTGTGAATCCATTGGGTGTAGCGAAAGCGTTGTGCAATCGCGGGAGTGCCTCGTGCTGGACAGCGGCGTGGAAACGCACAGCTTGCTTGAGCCATCTGATGGTTTGTGGCGTGTTGCCGTGTTTGACGAACCACTGTTGGTCGTCCACGACCACTCGGAAGGATTGGCATCTCGAATCGTGTTCAGGAAACCGGAACGTGACGTCCCCGATCTGCTTCAGGTATGCTTCAATATGTGTGTCAATTTCCGAAACTTCCAGAAGTGGATGTCGGGTAGGCATTTCGTTGGTCCTCATCGGGCGCGGCAAAACAGTTTTTCTCCGCTTTGCGACCGCTGACTGCTAATAATTATCTGCTTGCAAGCGTTACCGAAATAGTATATCATAATATGTGTCAAAATTTAACCTTTTTTTGCCACTGAGAAAACCCAGGAATCACATAACATCGTCTGCTATAAAAGAAATAGGGAACCTCTTTATGCGACATAACCTCTTCGTCCCGAACAAAATGCCTTATGCCAAAGGGAAAAACCGTCCAAATGTCCCGTGTATTCTGTGCGCAATTGTCGAGAAAAATGATAAAGTCCAACGGCTTGAGGTCCATCAAACCGAACGCTTTACCATCTCGCTGAACCTCTATCCTTACAGTCCGGGACACCTCTTAATTTTTCCGAATCGGCATGTGCTCGACGTCCGAGAGTTGAATCAGGAAGAGGTTCAAGAACTGCACGCACTGCAATGTCTCTGTTTCGAGGCACTCACGTGTGCTTATCAGCCGCGCGGCTTCAACGTTGGCTATAACATGGGGGATGCCTCCGGTGCGAGCATCGCGCATTTTCATCTGCACGTTGTCCCTCGATATCCGCGTGAATTGGGATTCATGGACGTTATTGGCGGTGCGCGCATCATCATTGAAGATCCGAACGCTACGCAGGAGAAACTTTTACAGATATTTCAGGAATTGACAGTATAGTTCTTAGTTGTCGGAAAGCTTTAAAGTCGGTAAAGTGTTCTAAAGTGCCTAAAGTTGTAAGAGGGGCTTTGACCTTCCAAACGGAAACCCTTGCAACTTCCCAACTTTAGTACACTTGCAAACTTCCGGACTACCGATGGCAACCTCTTAACCGAAAACCGATAACTGAAAACTGACAACTATTCAAGAAAGGAAAAACAGAATGAGCAATCCCGCTTATGATATTTTAGCTGAAACGTTAGAGAAACAGGGAATTCAGGTAGAGGCTGTCAAAGCCCATCTGAAGCAGCAACACATCGAAACGCCATCATGGGGTTACGGCAATTCCGGCACTCGGTTCGGTGTCTTTGAACAGCCCGGGGCAGCCCGAAATGCCGCTGAACGTCTGGAAGACGCAGCGACCGTTCACCGTTTCACCGGTATCGCCCCGACCGTCGCACTCCACATCCCGTGGGACAAGACGGACGATTGGGGTGCTTTGAAACAGTATGCCGCGGATGTCGGTATCGGCATTGGCGCAATCAATCCGAACGTCTTTCAGGATCAGGCGTATAAACTCGGTAGCGTCTGCAACCCGGATGCAGATATTCGCCGACTTGCGATAGATCACATGCTGGAATGCGTTGACATCATGGAGAAAACCGGGTCCGATCTGCTTAGTTTGTGGTTCGCAGATGGGACGAACTTTCCCGGACAGTCGAACTTCAGGAAACGCAAGCGATGGATGGAGGACGCGTTAGCCGAGGTCTACGATGCCCTGCCAGATGCCACCCGTATGCTCATCGAGTATAAGTTCTTTGAACCCGCATTCTACCATACCGATCTCCCCGACTGGGGAACCGCCTACCTCATGGCAACGAAACTCGGTGAGAAAGCGCAAGTCCTCATCGACTTAGGGCATCACCCCCAAGGGACGAATATTGAGTTCATCGTCGCCTACCTGATTGATGAAGGCAAACTCGGTGGATTCCATTTCAACTGCCGGAAATACGCAGACGACGACCTGACAGTAGGTTCTATCAATCCGCAGGAAGTCTTTCTGATTTACACCGAACTGGTCGCCGCAGAACTCGATCCGAACACGGAAACCGACATCGCTTACATGATCGATCAGAGTCATAACCTGAAACCGAAGGTAGAAGCGAGTATCCAATCCGTGTGCAATTTGCAAAAGGCGTATGCAAAGGCGCTGCTGGTTGATCGGGAGGCACTCGCCGCCGCGCAGGATGCCGCCGATCTGGTTGAAGCAGAATCTATCCTCCAGCGCGCTTATGAAACGGATGTAAACCCTCTATTGGAACAGGTCCGTTTGGAGATGGGACGCGATCCACACCCGTTGACGGCGTATCGGAAGAGTGGTTATTATGAGAAGATTAGTGTTGCTCGTGTCGGTGGCGAAAGCCAAGGCTGGGCATAGGCACGGTTGAAACAGTCTCAAACTCGGTAGGCGCGGTTTTTAATCGCGCCTTTCTTATGGAAAATCATTGAAAAATATGACCAAGATTAAAATCGGAATTATCGGTTCGGGTGGGATGGCACGGAATCACCTCACACGATTTGCTTCAATTCCAGATGCTGAAATCGTGGCGATCGCCTCCAGAAACGAACAGACAGGCACTCAACTCGCCAAAGAACACACGACAGTCTTTATACCCGAATGGCAACGCCTTGTTGAACGTGAAGACATAGAGGGTGTCGTCATCTGCACCCACAACGACAGCCACGGTGAGATGACCCTCGCGGCGTTGCGATCAGATAAACACGTCTTCGTGGAGTATCCGCTCGCCAGTGATGTTGGCGAAGGAGAAGCGGCACTGCAGCTCGCAGAAAAGCGGGGTCGTGTACTTCGGGTATCGCATCCGGAGGCAGTCTCCAACACCCACAAAGCCCTCAAGCAAAAAACAGGCGAACTCGGCGATCTGCTGCTCACCTCTTTCGTGCGTCTCACACCTGGTCGCGGTGCGCGTCCTGAGATACTCTTCAATCTGCCGGTGTCAGGAACCCCCGCGCACTTTTTCATCTATCATATCTATCCGATCGTGGATTTCTTTGGGGGTGCTGCGTCCGTTAAAAGGAATGCCGTCTACGAAGGATTAAGGGAGAATGGACAATACGAGGGGTTTGTCAACACGCTCACTGTTGAATTCAAACGCGGTGGTATCGGACAGTGGACCTGGGCAGGTGGTATCGCTATCAACGCCGCCGAAGAACACGAGCGATACGTCCTCACGGAAGGCACAATTAGTGATGCGGGTGGCGAGTGGCACTGCACAACACCTTCTGGCGTGACACCGATTCTTATACCGGATTCACGGCAACAGACGCTCCAGGGGTTATGGTTCTCCGAGATCCGAGGGGCTGCCGATGAGCCTCCGAATCTGGAAGACGCAACAGTCGCATTGGAGGCAATCCGCATCAGTCTCACCTCCGGATAATCTATGTCAAGTTGAAAGCGAATTCTTTGCATTACAGAAGGTACAATCTCCCTTCTGGTGGTTTGCCTGTGTAGCGTATCGCCGCGCCACCTTTATATTTTGCTGATGCCTCGTTAATAACATCACGTGAGGGACTGTGAACGGCAACTATCCCTGATATAAGTTCGGTGCTTGTGCTATGTTCACAATCGACTATAAATAGCCATTGATCAGGGTACTGCTGCACCATCTCATCGATTGTCAAGCGCTCCTGTTTCATTTTTCATACTCCTATTTGGTAAAATTCTACACAACTTAGGTTACGATAGCGTCCGTTGAAACCATGCGACCGATCTGGCGATGACCGCTTGTTCCCAGGCAACCGTATTGAAAGTATGATCGGCTTTATCAACGATCTCAAGTTCCGTCAGAGCATCGCGTCCGCGCATCAATTCGTAGTAGCGTCTGCCGTGGGAGGCGGGCACGACATCATCACCGCTGCCGTGGATCACAAGGAGCGCGCCTGTAAATTGTTGGAGGGTAACGGAAGGGGATATATCGGGGAGTTCTTCATAGAACGCTTTCCCGACGATGTTCGGATTTAACTGCGCGATTTCCTCTGGTGTCAGTGTGTTCTTGCCTCTCTCCAATATTTCCTGTTTTCGGTCTGGCGGATCGTCCGAGAGCGGTGCCCACATCACCGTCGATTTCACGCGCACATCCTGCCCGGAGACACACGCCGCAACACACCCTCCCATGCTCAATCCCAAAATACCGATGCGTTCAGGGTCTACCCCTTGCATAGCGGCGAGCACATCAATTGACTTGACGGCATCCGAAATCTCGCCACCGATCGTCATCTCTGAGAAATCGCCTGCACTGTCCCCGGAACCCCGAAAATCGAACCGAAGCACATAAAACCCAATCGCGGCGAGGTCCCGCGCAGTTTTGACGAATATCCGGTGCGGCTCGACCTTCGTTCCCGTGAATCCATGAAAAAAGGCAACTGCCGGGCACGGTGTTTCGTAACCTGTTGGTGAATGCAGTATCCCGTTTATCTGCTGTCCTCGATTGTAAAATACGATCGGTCTTTCTGTCATATTTCTTGTTTTCCTTCGCGAGGTTCACTCTCCGTTTGACGCCAAAGCCCTCTGGACTTTCCGCTAAGATTGCGGCGCGATGCAAATGTTACGTTTTTATAACATTTTTAAATTGGCATTTCTGTGGGCGTTTCGGCTGTAAATCCACGGGTGACGTGGGTTCCTTGGGTGTTTCTCTGTTGCGATTCTCTGTCGCGAAAAAAATAATTTGGCGAAAAGTGTAACATTTTTCATTTTTTCGTCTGAATCTCGGATTGACGCAGTGGACGCGGATTTTGGGAACGTGGGGTGTCTGCCGTCTGAACTGTGATTGACCGTGATTTTTGTGATTTCTGCGATTTACAGGATTACATATATATTATACTCTATAATGGCGAGTAAATGCAAATGATTGTGTGGGCATTCTCAAAAGCAAGATATGAAAAATACATTGGAATGTGCTATACTATCAGTAGACTATACCATATTACGAGTTTGATAGGAGACAACCTGTGAAAACCAACGCACAAGGAAACACCCAAGACACCCAACCAGACATTAATCCGTATTTCTTGCGCTATTTGCGCGAAAAGGTGGCAAAAGCCACACAAGAAGAACTCGCGAGTGAAATCGGTGTTGATATCGAGACAGTAAAACATTGGGAAACAGGTAGAAGACAACCGAGTCAGAAACACCTGTTAGCATTGGAAAGATTTTTCGGTATTAAGACAGGCTCCCTTGCTTTGGAAATGCAACAAATCTTGGTTCAAGACTTCAGTGCTGCATACTTTGGAGATGCTGATGCAAGAGAGAGGCTTGAATGGGTAGATAAGAATCGCAAATTAGGACAAGCACTTCGCATTATACCCGTTCCGCCGAGAACCCGAACGGCGGAGATCCTCGCTGCGTTGTTAGAAGATATTTCATAGGGTCTTATTTTCAAGACTCCCTGCCTTACTTCCCTTCAATTTTCAGTTTAGATCGGACTCGGTTGGGCGCGTCGTTTCCCTTAAACGCGCCTGTCGAAACACAAGACTGGTATTCGTAATCCGAAACCGGTGTTCCGTCTGTTGCTGCCGCCATTGTATCATACTATTCGTACCGACTACTCTCCTAATTCCATCCAGGAGAGCAATATTTGCTGCTCTTTTTGCCTTTATCTGTTCCTATTTTTAGGTTTTTCCTGCCATATACTTCCAAATTACTGTTAAAATCCTTCTATTTTCGGATATTTACCGACAATTATATGCTATTTTATTGAATTTTACTGACAATTTATTGTTATTTTCTGTCAAAATAGGTATAATATTATACCAATAGCAGATAATATGTCTTATCTACGTAGGTCAATTGGTTTAAATTAGGTGATATACCCAACATTGTCGGACAAGGCACGTATTGCATCGGAAATTGAGGGGGGGTACAGACGGTGGTTTACAATTTAGGACCTAAGCCAACGAAGAGCCAGATCTTTGCACAGAAGATTTACCTGATAGCTGGCAGCGATCGAGGCTTTGCTATCGAAGCAATTTCTCCAGTGGATCTTGAACACCTCGCTGACGAGGCACTGCGACGTTTTCCGAAAGAATGCGATGCCCGATTCCGACGAACGGCAATCGGGCACATTCGAGCGTTTCAAAGGGCGTGTGGTAAGGATTAGTCCTTTAGGAATATCAAAGACTGTTTACTTCCTCAAAAGCAACAGATCTATGTGGATACTTGGGGTTATTGGAACACTCGTGTTTAGTGTTATGGCGGTAGGTGTAGTCGTCTTCCTGCTCCGTCTGCTGATAGGACTCTTTTTTCTCATCCTCTGCCTACTGAAGAGTGCCTACCGATTTTTACAAAAGTATGGAATTTCAACGAAAAAACTTGTCTTAACTTTAGCTAATTTTCGGCCCAAATAAACGGTGGCACTTCAGCCGGGGTTGGTTGGACGTTTTTATACTGTCTATGACTGCCTCGCGTTTGGTCAAGATACCATCCTTCATCACTCATCAGGCATAGTAGGACTTAAAGGGTTGCAGGCATGACACACCTAAATCCAAGTTTGCCGTAAGCCCAAGTTGCTTTAAGTCCATGACGACCTCCAACCTCGACGTTATGTGCGAAGTCATCCCAGGAACCGCCTCGTAATACTCGCTCGCTGATATTTACAACGTTAGTATAATTGTCTAAAATATCTTCCATTTCCTCGGCTGAAATTAGTTTAAAGTAGATACGCATTCTACCGCTAGGGGTTATATAATAGGCGTGTTCATCAAGGCACCACTCCCACACGTTACCAGATATATCATGTAAGCCATAACCGTTTGCAGGATAGGTACCAACGGCGGTGGGACCATCAAAATTCCCATCGTAGTTTGCCTTGCTAGCATCAATAGCATCCCCCCACGGGTAATACACATTAGACAAACCCCCGCGTCCTGCTTTCTCCCATTCCGCCTCAGTCGGCAAACGCTTGCCTGCCCATTGTGCATAGGCCATCGCCGCGTACCAACTCACATGCGTAACCGGGTGGTTGTCCTTACCAATTGGGTAATTGTCCCCTTCCCAGTAGCCTAGGTAACTTCCATTGTGATATTTATCAAGGACGTTATGTTTTCGCCACATCGGACTATCATCCAAGAATTTTTTATACTGCGCATTCGTTACTTCATATTTGTCCATATAGAACGCATCAACATATAAATTCGTAGATAATCCCTTAACATGGATATTACCAATCATCTGGAACTCACTAGCGGGAATCAACATCATCTCAGCTCCATCTTTTCCAACAATAGTCGGTTGTATATCGGGCTGTTTTAACATTTCCTCCAAAGGGACACCCCAAACAAAAGGTTGTCCACCCATTAGGGTAGCTTTTTTGACACAGGTTGCGTATCCTGAAAGTTCTAAGCCGATTTCGATTTCCTTTTCTCGACGTATGCCGGTGTCTATTTGGTAACCGTGCATTGGAGTCTTGCCTATACAGATATTGTCAACATAAATTGTTGCTCCATTCGGGGCGCTGGTGACAGTTAGTTTTGATACTGTTTCTAGTACCTTGCTACCGTTGTTAGTTTGGGGAAGCACAAACACGAAATCACCTTTATCCAAATTTGGATCCGGAATTTTGCCGTATTGTGGATGCTGCCCTTCATTGTACTCAGGCACTTTATGTTTCAGGTAATACCCCAATTCTTCTCCTGTTATATAACCATCAAGGAATGGTTCGCGAACATCCCCTTGGATCAGATCCAAAAATGCTCGTTTAAAATAACTGTAATCCGGAACGCTTTCGCCTGCCCTGCCTGCTGTGATAAACTGACGAACCGGGTATTTGATACTGTCACAGATACCTTCGGGAAGTTGAGGTCCATCCCGAACATCAAGGATTGTCCCGGAGAAACAACTATCAAACATAAACAGGACATGACGAGATTTAATTTTCTTTGCCTGCGTTATTAGTGAACCCATATCTATACTTGCGACTTCAAAACCAACTTTATCCGAAGCAGATGAAGGTGCATCAATCATGACAAGATAGCCAAGATCTTCGTCGTTTACAGTCTTTTGTGTGTGACCGTGACCAGCGTAGTAAAAGAGTAGACGGCTGTTTAAATCTTTTCCAGACTCGAAAACAAACTTAGCAACAGCGATTTCAAATTCTCTCTTATTCAAATTTGTTTCCAGTGTTACATTAAAACCATGTGTTTCTAGGACCTCTTTAACCTCTTTCACATCTTCGAGTGCCCCCGGAAGTGTATCCCATTCAGCGTAATTGCCGTTTCCGATAACCAAAGCGTAGGAAGCTTCATATAACTCAATCTCTTTATTTGTCTTGGTGTGAATTTTAATATCCATTGGTAATTTGAAGTGCCAACGCTTATTAGGGCCAAGTGCGCCTTGACAACCAATAATAGAATATCGGTTAGATTTCGACTCGGAGGATGCACTCCGCATATCCTATCCTAACTACACTGCTAGAAACAGCACTGTGGAAAGCAATCTGATGATACACTTGTGTGATAAAATGCCCAATGCGCTGTCAAACCTCGATTATATCCTCGTAGCCATCGAGATGTACCCCTTCCTCCTCAAGAGTTCAGATAGGTTCCTCTCGGCATAATCATTCCCCTAAGGATGTTCCCTCTGTACTAACGAAATCTCAAACTGCTCCGGTCGAAACCGAGTGTCTCACATATCTGTCGCACCGAAGAATCCGTCCGCAACGTCTCAACTATTTGTCGTTTTTCAGATCCCGTTCGCTCAACAACGCCAAGACTTTCTTTTCGAGGTCCAGTGCCACGCTTAATTTTCCAACGTGTCGTTCCAGTTGCACGATCCGCTTCGTAGTCTCCTTGGACGACTTATCGCTCGGCTCAAAGAGAGATGCCGCGTTTTCAAGGAGTTGACGCTTCCAGATTGAGAGTTGTTCTTCGTTGATGTTATGTCGTTGACACAGTTCTGCTTGGAAACTTTCACTATGGAGGGCCTCAAGAACGACTTAGGCTTTAAACTCAGGGGTGAATCTTCTTCGTTTTCGTTTCGCCATCGGGTGCACCTTTGATATTCACCATATAATACCTTCACTATCACATAGATTTTATAGATGATTTACTCCATGTATAGTTATGTGACGATATTGTTATTTGTTCGTATAAGGTGTTCTACGAGTTCGTCAGGTGGAAATCCATTCTTTTCCCACACAGAGTTCTTGATGAGAACACCTATTTCACCACTATCAACAGTCAATCTAACATCAGCAAGTGTTTCGGCAGTAAGGTCTTCAGTAATGTACTCCTGGACTGCCTCTAAGAAATCGATATCACCGTACAATTGAGATACGCGATCACCAATATTGGCTATGAATCGCATATTTTCCTTGACAGTCTCTAAATCAATTTCAACGCTTTCAGGTATTGGGACAACGCAAAGCAGAAAATTCGCATTTTTTTTCACGGCTTTCTTTGCCTGTTCTGAACTCATTTTGACTTCTTGGGAATTGCTCTTATTTCTCGTGGATTTCACCTCAATCCACAATTTTCGAGCACCCTGAGTAACCTCTAACTCCACAATCTCAAAATCCGCTCCGATGTGGGTTGGTTTGACATTGAACTTTTTTTTCGGAAATTTTTCTGTTAAGACTTGCCCTACAAATTCTTCTACCTGCTTCCCTACACTTCTGTTCTCATTGATGGCCCTCCTTTTATTTTCATTCTTCTCAATATCTTTTAGGATAGAGTCGCTATCCTCCTTTATGTACTGTAGAACCTTATGTGCCCCATCGATTTTGTCTTCCGGCATTCCATATACCTCTGCGGCAAAGTTAACAGCCTTATCACGTTTTACAGGGTCCTCGGCAAGAAGATCTAACTGTAAGTCAGCAGGAGGCACACCGATTGCGTATAGCAGTTTATCAATGTCCGGGTTTTGACTTAAATCTCTAATTGCTAACTCGTTTCCGCGAAGTAAGTCTGCCAGCAATTTAGGGGACGGAGAAGCCCGTCGAACCCAGCGCCTATCTCGCACAGTTGTCAGCCAAGCAGCCTTATAGCATTTATGAGTGCTGACCTTGCCATAAGTGGTTGTGCAGGACTCACACTCCAATATTTCCTCTTTGAAACCTTGAGTATCTTTCTTGATAAGCCATTCTGTGAGAAATCGCCAGAATTTGACAGCATGTTCTTGGTTATCACGCAGCGGATCCATAATGCTGTTTAGTTCTTTAACGTTTGTTACGACGATACAATCAGCTGTTTTATGCTCTCTATCTTCCTGTTGATCCAGTTTTTCGTCATCTTGGAGGCAAAGATCTTTGAAATTTACTTTTTTTCCCGCCTCGTAGGTTATTATATCCTCGTCCTCACCAATTCTAACAATGTTTTCCTCATTGGTTCTTCGCCAGTCGTTCGAGTTGGATAGGACTTCAAAGTATTCGGGAGCGAGTATACGACTTTTTGGAAAAATATCAGAGAACTCTCGGAGGTCTTTCTGCCAAGCATTAACTGGAGCAAACGGCGGTATGTCATTAGGAGTGACAGTTCGCAGAGAATAATGAGATTTCCCATCGGCTGTGAACACCGGAACATCCTGTAAATATTCCCAGTACTCTTTTCGATCTCGACGAACTATCCACGCAAAGAGGTGTGTCGCTGCCTTCTTAAAATTGTCTTTCATTTTAGGACAAAGTTCCTGAAGTTGGTCATGGAGTTCCTGAAGTTGGTCAATGAGTTGTTCAATAACTAACTCGTTATTCCACTTCCCGGCCCCGCTCTCACCCTTTAATGAGTGTAGAGCATCAGAACGGAGTTTCTTGCGAATTTCCCTTTTAAGGAACTGGTCAATGTCTTTTAGTTCCTCGTCTACATTCTCATCTAGACGTAGGTCGCGAAGTAGACAGAATTCACCATCTTGATTCGGGAAAATATGAAGCCTGCGAATTTTTTCGTCAAAAAGTTCATTATCCTTGAGAAACTCATAAAGTCGATCTAACCATTCGATTGCCGAAACATCCTCTTGAAGCAACTTTTGAAGATCTCTCAGACACGTATAGTTTTCAAGATCACCTGCTAGAGCGTGAGCATCAATGACTTCAGGGAACACCTTAGAAATGTCTTTCTTATAAACATCTGCCCAACTTTCAAATACGTCGCACCAGCCTTTTGATTCATCTCGCTTCGGTAGTCCCGCACGATAATCCTTGCGATCTTTCAATATATCCCAAAGTCGTTCTATGCTTTCGCCACCTTCTGTCACTGGTATCGTAGATGCTGCCGTTTCTATAGTTTTGCCAGAAGGAGTACGCACCGCGGGCGTTTTTCGGATTTTTTCAATGAGCCCTTCTTTAATCTGATTTTTTAGCCATGATTGTTCAGGAGCAACAAGTTTTTCGGTGGAGGGGATTTTTGCCCATTGATGTACATGATTTAATCCTTGAGATGCAGCATTTTTGATTAAACTGACAAGCAATTCACAGGCTTCCTTTATAACAGTTTGATTGTTTTTATTTGTATCGGTGTCATATTGGTTTCCTAATCCAAGAAGCACTCCATCTCTCTTTTCTGTCGGTTCAAAAAACTCCCGATTGCCATTGATGACAGCTGGAAAAGGGAAGGATTCAGTCCCCACCAAAGGTAAACCCGCAAATAAACGTGGAGTATCTCCAACGGGGCGACATTCCGGACGGTCACCAATTAGTCTCAGTTGGGCAGCAACCGAAACTTTTTCCCCTTCTGCCAAAAGGTATTTCAATTTCGTTTGATTTTCGTTAATCCTGCGTGTCACATTGATTTTCCAAAGACCAGAAACATTCGATAAACGAGGTTGTAAGATTTCAAATGATTGAGTTTCGCTATGCTCTTTGCTATTGATGTCAATGCGACGGAACACCTTATTGAAAACAATCACTAACGGGGCACATTGTGTTAGTTTTACAATACCTTGTTTTACTACCCCTTTTGCCCGGTTCTTAGTAATAGGGTATTTGAAGCAAGTCGTAAAAACGTCGGGCATTGGTACTTGAAGTGATGTAATAGTTCCGAAATTATGCCACGTGTGGGTCATTGATTTTACAAGATTTTCCACTTTGGGTTCACGCTTGAGATAAAAATTAAACCATCCATCATCCTCATCATCCTCATCATCGTGAAAAAAACCTGAAACATCTATATTCCACGATAATATGTGTGTGGTCAGAAAGCCACTTCCATACTGCCCGATTGTTTCTTCATCCTCAACTTTCGTTGAACCATGAAAAATGAGATGGTATATCTGCTCCATAGTGAAGGGGCTACCATTGTGGAAAAAAACAAGTTCTTCGGAATTGTTTCGAATCTCGGCAATCAGTCTTTCATCGGATGTTATTGAAGCATCATGTGCGTTCTGCAAAAGTTCCCAAATCCAACGCCTTTGGGCGGAAGGATCATTTTCCAAGACATCGAGATGCTTTTTTATCGTCTGTGCTATAATTATAGCGGATTTCTCTGTCATAACCCTAGCTTTCTTAGATTCCAATTGGGATGTCATAATATCTCCTTTGTGTGAAAAATCACATAAATCGGCACGCCCCTGAGTTCTGGGAGCACCAAATCGGATAGGGGTGGCATATCCAATTCTTTCTGCAATTAAATCGCAACGTCGTCATCAGATTTCCTGTTAGTGTCCACCTTGTTGTTTGAGGGCAGCGATGATGAAATCCAATTCTTCGTCCAATTTACACCTTGTTATTGTATTTCAAGGTTGCAGACTTTTCTATAAAACTCGACACATCCGCCTCCGCTCCCATAGATGATTCTATCACGCCATCTTACTCCACAAATTTCTCAAATCATGCATACACATCCCAGTCATGAAGTCAACTGTGCCCACGGATAGAGGTGCGTCCAATCTTTGCTGAAAATGACACGAACCGGTTGATACGTTTCTACCTGCAGCCGCAAGAAAACGGCATACACCAACGCCCGATGATTCCCGTCTTCAAGGTAAAACCGAATTTTCGGGGAATGTGCCGGTTTCTCATAAGTCGCCAGCGGTCGAATCAACAATTCCCCCATCAAGCGCGGATCGAACCGCGCACTGATAAGAAAGCATCCCTCGAACCACGGCTCGTCCTCAGAGAGTTGTTTAAAGACTTGGATGGGACTCTCATGCGGATATACCTTCAGAATCCTGTCTACAATTTTTTTCAGCGTGCGCGACTTGCCTTTCGGTGTTAACGCGTTTACCAACTTCTGATTGTTTGCCCACACAGAATCATTCGCTTCCATGAAAACGAGGTCATAAAAGTCTGATTCACGCAGCGTGAAGGTTTCGTACTCTGCCTGCTCTATCTGCTGTCGGGTGGCTTCGTATTCAGAGTGAGATGCCGATAACTGATGTGCATCCGCTAACAAGAGTTCTTTCACGTTTGTCTCCGATTGAAAAATCCATAGAAATTATGGGGCATCATCCTCTGGTATCCAGTCGGCAGCATCAAGTCCTCTAATGCGTTCCCGGAAAACTTGGTTGAACCGTTCTAATTTAGCGGAAAACCATTCAAACTGCTCGGGCCAATCGCTTTCGTCTTGTGGATCGGTATCCTCTTTATGTAAGCAAATCCGATTCCGTTGTTTTCCTGAGAGTTCAATCCATTGAAGTTCTTCGTCCATTTCGGTGTGAATGTCGGCTTGTTCTTCCTCTAGCAAGCGGAAGTATGCCTCTCTGCTTCCCCCGCCGATGTTGAGCCATATACCTATCTCACTCCGAGTCGGTGTCTGCCATATCATTAACCAGAAGTTTGTCCGCCCTATACTCAAGTCAAGGTAACGCGACGGTTTCGGAGACGGAAAACTAACGGAACTGCCTTTCTCTAGGAGGTAATCTCGCAAACCTGTCCAGTATCTCATCTGACGTTGATGGGTTTCAGATAAAGGTGTTTTAGTATTCTTATTCTTAGGTATTATTTGCTGAGGCTTGTGTTCAGGCTCCCTATAACTGTCCGGTGTGGGCTGCTTTGCCGGATCTATAAAATAATCAGAATCTACGCGTTTGATTTGGTAAGTTTTCTCTACGGAAACTCCGACATTGTGATCAATCATATACTGTGCAAGTTGATTTCCATCAATCAAAATGATCTTGGAGTCAATTGTTTTCACATATTCTTCAGCACCTTTGGTAAAACTTGATGTTGTAATAAAGACTCCTTTTCGAGCACGTTGACCTTGTAGTGCCCCCGCAAACTTTTGAATTTCGGGGCGACTTACATTCTCTTTCCACTGTTTCGCTTGAATATATACTATATCAAGACCAAGCCTATCCTCGTTGATGATGCCGTCAATCCCGCCATCACCGCTGCGTCCAACGGCTCTACCAGCGTCTTCGCGTGAACCGCCATATCCCATTTTTACGAGAAGATCAATAACTAATTCTTCAAAAAAAGTAGGGGTGTTCTCGCTAATCTTCTGTAGAAGTGCTGCTGCCAATTCCTTCCTGATTTGCTGGTAATTTCCTTCAATAGATTCTTCTGCTGTTTCTTCTGGCATAATCTGTCTCCTTTAAAAAGAATAGGCATGTGAAACCATCTTATTTCTGTTTCTGGAATTCCAAGATATAAGGTTGGAATACCTCGTGTAACTTTACGAGTCTATCATGTAGCCATGGAAACTCTCGCTTTGTGTCAACCTCGTTTACATATCTCACGGTATCATCAAGGAATCCAATGCACTTTTCGCGATCTTCCCATTTTAACTCGCCAAGACTGTCCTCAAATTTTGCTTCAATATTATCCTTCTGTTTTTTCAAACGATCATAACGTATCAATGATCGCATGTAGAGGTTTGCTTGTAGTTTATTACGACTTCTATATGCTACGAGCCAAAAGGCACCGGCTTTACATATGTCCGCAGACTCCCGAGTTTTTCGATCAATCTGAATGCCATAAATCGTAGGTAGATTGGGTTCAGGAAACAACTGTAGTTGATTCCCATTTTCTTTCACGTAAGTTTTGAATTTATCCCAATACGCTCTCGCCCTGCAAGCATTTGACCCATTAACCTTCCTCGATTGATGGAGGTTTGTATGGCACCTATCACATAAACCTACCAGGTCCCTTAGAAGATTTTCCTTACCAATATTAGCATAAGTCTTGTGATGTACCTGTGTAGCCGTATCACCACAAATACATTGCCAACCAACCTGTTCAAAGAATTTCTCACGTGTCTCAGCCCACGCCTTTGAGTTAAGATACTTGCTGTAATCATTTGGTGGATTATTGGTAAGAATAGCATGCCAAATATCGCCTCTGAGATCACGGGCTTCTTGAAAATTGGGGTGTAGATCGAGTGCTTCATCCAGTAAATCAATGGCACAGTATCCAGTGTGTATATCTTTCTGTTTGCTTGTACTAATTCCTCTAAAAAATGGAAATTCCCTACCATTATAGCAGTATTGGAATGCTAAAACAAAATTGTATCTCGCTTGGGTTATATCATCCATAATCTTTGTCTTTGTCCCTTTCTTTTTCATAGCAGGTCTTTAAACCCATACGTGCTGGCGATCTCGTTGATGAGCGTTTTAGAGGCTTCTTCACTTAGGCGCATGCGCTTACCGAAACGTCGGGGCATGTCATAATATTCTTCTACCCACGTCTTGAATTCTTCAGCAGTACGGGGCTCAAAGAGCGAACCCTTGAGCAAGAGTTCCTTAACACACTGTTTGTAGTTGTCTGTGGCTGCGATGTCTTGAATGGTATCGGTATCTAATCCCGTTCTTACTTCCAACTGCTTATGGGTTGGGGCGTTTCTTCTACCAACACCCCAACTAACGCAGAGTCGTGCCAAAGCAATTGTCTTTTGAGAATCCGTTGTGGTGTTCAGATTCACGCTCAGACAGCCGATACGCCAAACTTTTAAGTCTATGACGTGTTCAATAGACAAAGTTTGATTCCCAATGAGGGCTTTTATTTCTGCGACGATTTCCTTGATGAGTTCTCTGCTTGTCTTCTTGTTAGGATTAAAGTGTATGGGGCTGCGAAAAGTAATATAGCTGACTTTCTCTGTCCTTCTTGTCTGATAGTGAACGACGATTTCAACGTTGTCATCGGTATCACTGACATCCAGCGATTCTATGGCTGAGAGATTTACAGCATCTCCATTATTGAATACAACTTTCATTTTCTTCTCCTGTGTCCGTTTGCTGATTTCGTGTTTTCGGGACTCAATTCACCCGTTCCCAAATTGCAACAGCACCAGAAATTGTGTCTCCGCTGGCAAGTGTTTGACCATCAGGACTAAAGACGATCGAACTGACATGTGTATCTACTCGTAGAATTCCGAAGTTTTCGCCTGTATGGGTTTTCGATAATCTGATGTTCCGACTGAGACTTTGTGCGCTGGCGAGATGTGTTTCATCTGGGCTCCAAGCGAGAGTCTTGATCTCAGGACTCCATTCATGATCAGTAACTTGTGTTGTGTGTCCTAAAAGCGTGCAAAACTTTCGTTGAGTAGCAACCTTCCATAAACCGAGAACCATAGCGTATAGTGTCAGTTTTGTCATGATAGAATGACTGTGTGGGGTTGTCAAAGTTTCCACTGTCAAGATTGACTAACTCTATGGTCCCGTTGCCGTATCCAATAGCGATGATTTGTCCATAAGGACCCCAAGTAAGAGATGTCCTCCCATGCGCCGATATATGAGCGCGTAGCGTGCGAATGAGCTGCTGATTGTCCGCATTCCAAAATCTAACTGTTCCGTCATTTCTACCACTAGCAAGAATATGACTCTTTGGTTTGAAGACTAAATCAAAAATTTCGTGGTCTTTGGCAGGATTAACGGGGGTGTGTTTATACTCTTCAAGTTCTCCACCTAACTCGCTCTGAATTTCACCAATTTTTGTACTGCATACCTTGATTATATAATTCCCGTCATTATAAACAAAGATAGTGGGATCATGCAACGGCACAGCAACATTTAAAACATCACCCCGCGTTTTTTCCTGCTTCCAAAGTTGCATACCTGTCTTGATATTCCAGGCAATAATGCGTTTCCCGTTGCTTCCACCACTGATGAGTGGTGTCGTTGTCTACAAATACTACATCTGTGTTTTTTCCCCCAGAGTGTCCCGCCAAAGTTCTTTTTTTGATATATTCTGCGTCCGTGTAAGTAGCCATCGGTATACCCTTGTCAACTGTCTAACTCTACCTTGTATGCGGGTTTCTTTCCATTAACACCATCATCATAGGCTTTAAAACATTCTTCACAAAGATGATATACATGAAGTGCATACGCTTATTTAGGCCACAATTTCGCAAATTTAAGATAAGGTTTTGCGTTGAAATTCGATAGGGGGCAACCCCCCTAACGCCGAATGTGGGCGTTCTTGGTTATACTTGTATTCGATAAAATATCCGATGCGATCTCTCGCCTCGGTAAGGCTTTGATAGTCATTGGTGTCAATTTCCTCCTCTTTGAGGGTGCGAATGAGTCTTTCCGCATATCCGTTCTCCCAAGGGCGGCCTCGGTGTGCGATCGAAATCTTAACACCGTGTGCCTGGAGGGTGGTCACATAAGCTTTTGAAAGATACTGCACGCCTTGATCGGAATGGTGAATCTCTGGGACGCTGTGGCACAATGCCTCTTTGAGCGGTTTGAGCGTCAGAGATTAGTTCAAGTGTTGACTGAGCTGCCACGCTTTGATCACTCGGGTGAAGACATCCATGAGTAGGGAGAGATAGATGAAGCGTCCTTTGAAACGGACGTAGGTAATATCTGCTACCCAGACCTGATCCTGATGCGAGACCTCAAGGTCTTCAAGCAGGTTGCTCCACGGTTTCTCCCCCTGCAGCGATTTTGTGGTTTGACCGGAATCCCGCTTGAGAGACACCAAGAGATTCTTCTCTTTCATCAATCGAGCGACGCGGCGGGTCCCAACGGTGTATCCCTGACGCCGGAGCACCTGCGTGATACGCCTATACCCGTATCTCGGATACTGTCCCGAAAGTTTCTCTATTTCCGCAAGCAGCACCGCTTCGGAGGGATCCTCTTGGGGTCCTATAATAACCCAAGTTGCCAGTTAGTAATGAGTTGTAAATCCATGGGATGTCCTTTATAGTGTTTTTATCCCAAAAACCCAAAAGGAGCACCCCATGGACTTGACTATTGTAGCAGTTTATACGATTTGTGACGACTTTTTAATCGCAGACGGACATCAAGAACATCCACTTGCTAAAATGTCAGATGCTGAAGTCATGACGACCGCTCTGATCGCCGCAAGATACTTTGGAGGGAATCAACACACCGCTTGCGCCGCCTTGAAAACACTTGGATATATTCCAAACATGTTAGGACACTCACGCTATAATCGCAGACTTCATCGGGTCTCTGCGAAGTTTCAAACGTTGTTTGAATACTTCGCAGAGCTCTTCAAAGCAGAGAATGCCAATCGCATTTATAGCATTGATACCTATCCCATAGTCGCCTGCGACAACATCCGCATTTCTCGCTCACGTCTGTATCAAGGCGAAACATGGCGAGGGAAAATCGCAAGCAAGCATCGCTACTTTTATGGGATCAAGGCACATCTGATGGTCTCTGAAACTGGATATATTGTTGAAGCGTTCTTGACGCCCGGACGTTTCAGTGATGTGCGAGGTTTAGGGAAATATCGGTTTGATTTGCCTCCGGGGTCTGTCGTCTATGCTGACAAAGCGTATTGCGATTACGGCATTGAGGATGCTCTCGAAGCGGCGGACATCCGCCTGAAACCCCTACGCAAGAAGAACTCGAAACGTCAATATCCACCGTGGGAAGTTTATCTTCAGCACGCCTATCGCAAGCGTGTTGAGACTTCAAACAGTCTCATGGAACAGCTTTTACCCAAATCGATTCACGCCGTGACGGCTGACGGGTTCGAGTTGAAAGTTTTTTTGTTTATCATCGCTACAAATATCAAACAACTTTTTACATAGGTAGCAACTTGGGTTATAATAGAGACTACTGCGGTTGACACCGAGGGTGCCACAAATATCTCGCACGGAATGCTCCTGCTGCAATACGGAAATGAAGCATCGCTTTTCGGATAACGTTAGTCCAACAAGGTCAATAGTTTTTTTTGGATGTCTAACGCAACCGCCATTCTTCCAACGAGTTGTTCAAGGTGGGCGATACGCTTCTCAGCATCGCTTGACTGCTTATCCGTGGACGCAAACAGGGAGGGCGCATTTTCAAGCACCTGTCGCTTCCACTGTGAGAGTTGATTTTCGTTGAGATTATGACGTCGACAGACTTCTGCTTGCGAACTGCTACCGCTGAGGACTTCAAAAACAACTTCCGCTTTAAACTCAGGGGTGAAGGTTCTTCGTTTCGACATGAGAGACTCCTTTCAATGAGATTGTTAGTATATCACAATCTTCCTTTAGGGAGTGGCCCAAAAAACCGTAGGCAGTACAGTTTCCACCTTGTTTCTCCATCTACAGCAATCATAATGGTGTCACGAGTTTTACCAAATCTACAACCTCTACACGTGGTATGTACCATCCAAAAATTCCAATTCATACCATATTACATCAATTTCAAGCGGACATAGTTCTTTTTTGATTCTTTCAATGTGGGTAGTTATATTTTTAGTTGGTTGCTGATTATCTACACATGAAAACAAAACGGTGTCTGGCTTTACTCTCTTAGCAATTTCAGCTGTCTTATCAAAATCATTTTTGTTGAAAAGACCTATTGACTGTTTGACTTCGCCGATAATGAATTTGCCATCCTGAATGCATGCGATATCTACTTCTGCGATTAAATCTAAATCTTCAGATGAACTGTGCTTCGGTTCGGCGAATAAATTCAAATTCGGAGAATAGAGGAAAGAGTCTTTGCTTTCATAAAGCAATTGTCCCAAAACCAAAATCAGAGGTGTGGTTCCATGTAGGGTATGCGCAGAATGGACGAGACTATTCAACCTATACTGCCAAATAGATTCCGGATGAAAAGGAAAAGGTATCCTGCATCCTTGACAAATTAATTGCTGTCCGATATCGTCTACGTGGTACCAGTTTCTCATACCGCAATTAGGACATTGCGGTTTTACTCCAATCTGAATAATATTCCTTTCTGTTAATTGTGAAAGAGAGTTTTTTATATCTCCTGAGCTAAAGCGTAGCCCTATTAGGTCATTTTCAGAGTAGTTATCTGTCGATTTCACGCCTTCAATATACTTATCTCTCCATACCTTAGCTTCTTTTTTAAATGCCTTTAAAGAAGACTCTTTCTGTTTTAAGGTGAGATCTTTAGCAAGATTTGCAATCTGCCTTGCAAGCACCTCAATTGCGTGTTGGTTGTTAGATGTTAGCGGCTCCGACCCATCTATAAGTTTTTTCAATTTGTTGGCTACAGATACTTGTGTGTTCTGTTCAGCATTAGTGTTCTTAGACAAAAGGTCAAACATTGATCGCCAATATGGATTCCTGAACATATAATATGCGAAGGTTAAATTACCGAAAAGTTCCAAGACCCCTTGTAAGTACTTTCCTTTGTCGGATACATTAACATGATGGTATGGTGCCATTGTTACCTGAGCGCGTGGATCACTATCAACATACACATGACGATTACTATTATAAAACAGAGACTTGACTACTGATTCCGACTCCGTAAGTGTTAGTTTTAAAATATTCTCCCCTTTTTTCATCTGCACTGAAGGAAACCCACTCAGTCTGATTCTGCTAAATCTGTCAAACATGGAATACGTCAAATGATTTCGGTTTGGAAACATCCAGAGTAGAATGTGCCCATCCATCCGCCTTATTACATCGTCGTTATTTCCATACCTATCATGAGTGAACCCAATATAGAAATCTGCCATCCAATGTCCGTCTGAATGGTATTGGTCAAGTCCGTTGGGTTCAGTTAATTCAAGAATGTCTTGATTACCTTGTGCTCTATGAGTTTGAATACTGGTGTCTCTGGAGGAAAGTGGATTTTCGTCCAAGAAGAATGATAAATGTTCCGAAGCGAGACTGGGTATTTGAGGTTCTGCATAGTACTTCGCTTGAGTAAATGTCCCCAGTTTGCTCTGGAATTTGTCAGCAATACTTTCAAGTTCCGGCTGTTCAGTGCTGAAACTGACAAAATCGACTGGTTCAAGGTTATTACCTTGCCTCCTTATGTTTCTTTTGATCCAGGAGCATAGAGCATCCTCCATAATTGGGTCGGTTATTAAGGTCAGAGGTAACCACAATTGATTCATATACTTACGCCTCTGTCTACTTAGCAACCAAGGTCTGTTCCAAAAATGGACAATATCTTGTAAAGTGTCCCCTACAACAACTTCAAAGTGACTCTGCCATCCGTTCTGGATATCTCGTTCTGTGTTAGGAAAAGCACAGATTTGATCGCGATATACTACATTTTGAGCCCGAGAGAGATCTAACAGGGTATCAACAAGACTACTTCGGCTAGTTATCAAAAACACCTCTTTTTTAATTTCACCAAACTCAGCACCAAAACTTCGCGTTTCAGGGAAAACGCACAGTCTACCACTTATATTCTGGACGTAATGTCTCTGTTTATTTTCCTTATCCAGTAGTACCCAGCATTCTGATCGTTGTAACGATTCTTTGCTGATCACTGCATTGGAAAAAGGTATATTGCTTCTCTCAAATCCCACGTGAATTTCTGGAGGAACTATCCCTTGCGATAATATGTCCCCGAATGACATGGGAATCCAGAACCTACCACCGATGTGGTGCCTTACGTTTGTGCGTTCGTACGTGCCGAAATTACGGAGAAGAAAAAATTTCCCAATGTCGTCGTCCATTTCGTCTACATCGAAAGTTCCAAGTACTGGTTCTCCAAGTAATACCAGATCTTTGTAAATATTCGATGAATTGATGTCAATTCCTGCGGGGGTGATACGTGTATTTACCCCCGCTACTAAGTCTGATTGTGTATCTTCTGTAAATTTTTCGATCGTCAACGGAGACAAGAATCTCTCAAACTTTTCTATGAGTCCAATGCTTAGGGGAACCAGGGGCTTAATAATATCTGGGTCGACATCACGCAGAAACTTCCACCATTTGTCTTCAATTGTGTTCCCATCGGTTAAGATGATTGGGTTGTACCGCCCACCCCACAGACCTCGATTATATCCTATGATTCGATCAACTTTCTCTATACTATCTGGCGATGGGTCCACGAGAAATACGATTCGTAAGGGACGTTTATCTATGTAAATAGAATATGGATGAGCAAACATAATGATTTTTTCTCCCCTAACTGTCTGCAAAATCTTCGCCTATGATTAGGTTTGCTCTGTTTTCGGTAGTGCTCTGATTTTCAATATCCACTCTATGTCCTCTAATTTCAAGAATTTTGTTGTTTCGTGATCTGTGTACATACTGTATTTGGAAATATCCAGTATCTGCCTGCCGAAATGTTTTGGTTCGTACGGACTGTTGACATCAAATAGCATCGAGTATTGTATGTACCCATCAATCAGGTTTAGAGTATATGGATAGTTATCTTTTTTCCGAACGAGGTCATGAGCTATAATATGCGCTGTGTAGTGCCCTTGACCGATGTTCTCAGAAATCAGATGCACGAAGATTCGCAAGTTATTAAAGTTACATCTCTTTTGTCGATCCAGCACAAAGTCAAAGAGTTCTGGTTCCATGTTTCGGAGGTTATCTTCTATGGAGAGATCGCCTTTGTGATTCGGATAATCTATCGATATGAAGCAGCTTACGATTTGTTTTAAGAGTCTTAGAGGATTAAATGTGATTTTCCCTTCTATCCTTTGAGGAAGATGATTTAGATTAGGCTTTACAATCTGGTCCCATTGGTTTTTCCAGTCTATATATGCGTTTCCGTACCAAGATCCTGTGTTGTTATTACACGTTTCACATAAACTATGTATGCTTTGTCCCCCTTGCTTGTGCCTAACCACCCCTTTTTTCTTTAGTTCTTCAAAATTCATAGTTGACTGACCTTGTGCTATGGGTGTGCTAATTGCATCATTGAGTACGGCCTGGAATGGCAGATTATTGGAGCGGTTTCGTTTAGCCCCTGGAAAGATGTGTTCTTCTGTTAGTGTAATGTTTTTTGTATTACAGAGCGCGCAAGTGCCTATTATGTTTTTCTTTTTTCTCATTTTTTTTAGTCCTTGGGGAATTATAGAATGCCTGAGTGAAGAGTTTGATCGCCAATAGGTAAGGGGAAGCCTGAATTTCACATTCGTAACATCAGGGGCAGATTGTTAGAAACATCCGTAGGGGGACTTGTCAATTTATCCCCCTGTTTCTACTTTGTAGGTGTTCTAATTCACCCACTCACTGGGTACTTTCGCTTTACCTTGCGTTTCACTTTCTGCTGTGGATTGGTTCAGGGCTGCTAAATAATCTGTAAGATATTTGATCATATCAACACCTCTTTGAATAATAAATTCTGCCGTTTTACCGGCTACGATTGTTTGTGGAAGACTGTTGATAACTGTATCAAACGCCCCAAGAAAACCTTCGCCGTTAAGCCAAGTCTCTTGCAGGAATGTGCTTAGGGCACATATAAACACAAAGTTGACGAAAGGTACTACCCTGCCCATACCCTTTTTAATGGTGGGCGGTACATGCTTTTTGTCTCACCGGCATTTTATTTTTCCACCGATGTTCATACCTTAATTTTAACACATTTTTGAGGCTTTCGCAAGGAAAACGACAAACCTATTCGCTCTCACCAACCACTTCGGAGGGCAACGCCTCAATGATTTTGGTGGATTCGACGCTGACGTGGATGATGCGCTCAATCGCTGTGATAAGATCGCGAGGGTTATCGAACCAGCCGTTTGGGTCGTTGACAATCCCGCTCTCACGATCCGTCTTGATCTTGTAACGGTCAATAAACCACTCCAGCGGTGTCCGACCGTTGACGACATACCGATGTGCTGCCTCTGGGATACCTGACAATTGGACATGCTCGTTGATAATGAGTGCCGTTTTCGTTTCTTTATCGGCGAACCGCATCGCCCGCCTGCCAAGTAGAAAATGTTCGGGTTTCTCTTCCCAAAGTAAGGAAGGAGTAATGGGTTCAACTTTTAGATGTGGGTATTGTTCGCAGGTTTCGTAATTGAGGTGGAGGTCTGCCAGAGCGGCACCCGCTTCCGCGAAGGCACGGAAATCAGGAGCAAATGGGATGCGTGGCATTTCCTTCTTCAAATTATTCTCAAACTGTCTTCGATAACTCGGCGCGTGCAGGACACCGTAAATATAGCCGAAGATGTCGTCTTTGGAGATGGTGTCGTCGCGATAGTGTTCTTGGAAAGTACGCAGGGCAGTATCCGAGATATTGTCAATACGTTCCGGTGCTTCATCAAAACCTTGAAACGTGCTTGTTGTGTTTGATGTGTCCATAGGACGTGGGTATTGCCACCGCGGGAAGCATCGCGCACCTGCTTCACAAAAGTTGAGATCTGTCATTGTGTCAGTCATTAGCACGGAAAACTGGTTTTTCCAACCCTTGCCAGGAACGCATATTACACGGTTTTCACTAAAACTCTCTGGGAAGATCCGATCCATCTGAAACTTTCTCTGCATGAAGGTATAATCGGTGTAACAATTCATAGCAACAAACGGTTTGTACATAGCTTTCCGGATGTAATTATTGTCAAATTTAGTCCACACCTCTCGGGTCAACTTTTTCTTCAGATCATCATTCCATTTAATGTATGATGAATATTTAGATGCTGCCTCATCCGCAGTGATTTCAGGGTTTTCCTTGATCTCGGAGAGCGCATTGAGATAGTCTTGTGTCATTCGCTGGGCGTTCTCCGCGCAAGCATGGTGTGTAAAGTTGTAGATATATGCGTCCCTGTTCGTTCCTAATCCCAGCGAATACAATCTAAAAATAGCGTCATCTGCCTTGCCCGCCCTCGCGTTCTCCGACCCGAGTGGGTAGAATTGTTGGAAGGCCTCGTTACGCTGTCCAATCCAGTCATAGTGTTTATCTGGTGTGATTAGCTGCCAATCACCGAGCCCTGTTATAGATACTGCCTCTTGCAGTGCTGTCAGTTTCTGCTCGTATGTGAGATACGGACCAATATCGCGATAGTGGATTTTACACCCCTCGTGTGTTGTCTTCCGATTCTTGACGAGAATTGTAATAGCAACGGGTGCGCGTGAACCTCCACCAAACACATTTCCCCCTTCAGCACGCCTGCGTTCACCAGATGTTCTTGCATTCCCGCGTAGATTTAGAACGTGGATTGAACTGAACTCCTCCGCTAAACATGCTCGGATTCCTGCTTCAACATTTCCATCAATCCATGACCCGTTAGTGACAAAGGCGAGGACACCGTGTTTCTGAATCCTGTCGGATGCCCATCGGATTGCCATCTTGTATGTGTCGTAAAGATGTCTCTTATTTGTCGCGGTAGAGTGCTCTGCGTAGGTTTTGCTGATGCGGTCTTCAAGTTCTGGATATTCTACGTTCCGGTTGTCATCTGCAGCGCTCTGCTGTCCTGCCGACCATGGCGGATTGCCAACGATAACTTGAATCGGCAACTGCTGTTGACGCTCGGCGCGTTCATTGTTATCGGGTAACCACTCCTTCGGGAAAAGCGTGGGGTCCTCCGCTTTATTCAGATTGAACGTATCCGTCAGCACGATACCCTTGAACGGCTCGTATCCGATCTCCTCCCCGCGCTGTCCACGGAAGACCTCCTCAATATTGACGGCAGCGATGTAATAGGCGAGCAGCACAAGCTCATTCGCATGGAGTTCCTCGCGATACTTCCGCTCAAGAGCGTCAGGCTGGATAAGCTCGGATTGCAGCAGACGCGCCAGAAAAGTGCCGGTGCCAGTGAACGGATCCAACACATGGACCCCTTCATCGTTGAGGCTCCGTCCGAACTCGTCTTGTAATATCTCATTGGCACTGTGTAAAATGAAATCTACGACTTCAATCGGTGTATAGACGATACCGAGCCGATCGGCTTCCTTTCTCAAGGCGGTGACAAAGAAATTTTCGTAAAGCTCAGACAGCACCTTCTGCCGTCCCGCGCTATTGTCAATACCGCGGGCACGCAATCGGACGCTTTCGTAGAACCCTTCCAAATCCCGCGTCTCGTTTTCAAGTCCGAACTCCGCAAAATCCTTCCGCAGATTATCCAGTGCAATCGCGACAGGGTTGCCAGACGAAAAGTCGTATCCCTCAAAAAGCGCGTCGAAAACCGGCTTTGTCAAGATGTGCTGCGCCATCATATCAATCGCATTGCTCCGAGTAATTGACTTGTTTATGGAGCTTCTCAACTCCGCATGGAAGGCATCGAACCACTCGCGAAGTGCCCCGTTTTCAGGGTTCTCCAATAGGTTTTCGACGCGCCCAACGATCCGACCGAAAATGTCTGCGACATCCTTTGCCCAACTTTCCCAGTATTTCTTATCGCCACACTTCTCCACAATCTTCGGAAGTATCGCTTCAGGTGGAATATCGATCGGTAGAAACATCTGCTGACCGGTCAGTGCTCCCTCACCGTCACCCCCAAAGATAATCCGATCAGGGAGCGTTTTGTTCAGGTCAATTCTGTTGATTTCGGCGTTGAGCCTGTCATCGTGGGAACGGAGTGCGCGTAGGACACCCCACACCGTTGAGAAGCGTTCGTTGTCATCAAGCGCGTCGGCGGGATCTACGCCGTCTGGGATGGCGACAGGTAAGACGATATAGCCATACTGCTTACCGGGTGCTTTGCGCATGACGCGTCCAACCGCCTGAATGATGTCAACGTAAGATTTCCGGGAAGTCATGAAGAGCACAGCATCGAGGGCGGGAACATCAATGCCCTCGGAGAGGCAGCGTGCATTGGAGAGGATACGACAACTCCCATCAACATCGCCTTTCAACCAGTCGAGACGCGCCTTTCGGTTGAGTGCGTGGTCCGTCCCGTCAACGTGTTTCGTTTCGCATATAAAATCGGTCGGTTGCTGATCTTCGGGCAGTTGTTCGGTAGCACCCTCAATAATCTCATTCCAATGCTTGACCATTGCCTTTGATTCGCTGATTCTGTTCGTGAACGCGATCACGCGTTTCAAGGGTTTCGCGGCGTCAGTGCCGTGCTCTTTGGACTCAGGATTTTGTAATGCTCGCCAGCATCCGACGATCTTCGTTGCATCGTTGATGTTAATATGGCTTCCACCTGCACGGGTATCGCCTCGTAGTGCAGCGTTCACTTCTCCCTCAGATACGGCAAGCACAACAACCTTATAGTCGGAGAGTTCATCAATCTCAACGGCTTTGGAGAAAGGAAGGCGGTGAAACTCAGGTCCGTAGATTTCCAGCTCATCCATAGAGAAAACTTCAGTGTCGTGGCGTGCTGCCTTTGTTTTCGCGCCTTCGGTATAGAGACGTGGGGTGGCTGTCATATAGAGGCGTTTACTGGCACGAATTCGATCGGCATCATGGACGAGGACGAATGGCGATGTTTTGTCGTCCGGTGCTTCAACGCCGGTGGTTCTGTGTGCTTCGTCGCAGAAGATAATGTCAAACGGGGGCGCGCCATCCTCTTGTGCCTTCTCAACGAGCGGTAACGACTGATAGGTGCAGAAGACGACGGTCATCTTGTCGCCATCGGGATTCTGTAATGTGTGGGAGATAGATGATGGGTCTGTGGTAACGGGAATCTTGAGTTGCAGTATAGAGGAATCCTCGCTTGTTTGTCCTGCGCGAGTATCCGAGCAAATGCCGACATAACTGTGGTCTATGCCGCGTTGCTCCGACCATTCCCGCATCGCCTGTGATAGCAGGCTGATAGACGGCACGAGATACAACACGCTGCCGGCGATACCAGCGATCTCCTCGGCGATTCTGAGTGCGGTAAAGGTTTTACCCGTGCCACACGCCATAATGAGTTTGCCGCGGTCTGATGCCTTGAAGCCGTTGATAACGGCATCAAATGCCTCTTTTTGATGGCCTTTGAGATGGAAACGTCTCTGTCTATAGGTGAGTTGTTCGGGATCCTGGAGGCTCAGGTCGGGCCAATCAAACGGACTGCTTTCAAGATCGCTGTAGCGGATGATTCGGAGTTTATCCTTAATTGGACCAATGGTTCTGAGCGCGTTGGGTCCCCACTCGCCGCCGGTATCAACGATGAGTCGTGAGGTGAAGCGTTCGCTTGCGGAAGCAGAGATGAATGAGTCGAGGGCGGGTTTTGAGATCCGTGTATCTTCTGCGTAGCATTTGCACTGGATGGCGCAGTATCCACCATCGTGTTCTTTTGCAACGAGGTCGATGCCTATATCGTTTGCGTCAAAGTCTGTCCGCTGTGCTGCCCACTGTTTATAGAGATAGACTTCAGAGAATTGGTCTTTGTAGTCGGGATCTTCACTGAAATATGTGAGCATCAACCGTTCAAAAAGTTCGCCTTTGCGGTATTCGGATGTGGCTCGCTCACGGATGTAATTGAGGGCGCTTTGGAAGCCGGGGTTGGTTTGTCTGCTGGTGTTCTCTAATCCTAAATAGGTTTGTGTCGTTTCTGACATATTCGTTTCCTGTTTTAAAATCACATTCTTGATTCCATCAATCCGACGATAATCAATTATACCCCGATAGGCATTTTCTGTCAATACTTCACGGGGTATTTATCAGGGGTATTTAGTTTTAAGTTTTGTCACTGTATGAGTTTAACTGCGAGTTTAGGTTTTGCGGCGAAAAATCGCAGTGTTTCGGCAATTTTTGTGTGTCCGTCAAAGCGTAAGAGAGACAGGGCAGTGTTGCGTAGGGCAGCCATAACGTGTGGGAGGCTCCCCGTTCTTGCTTGTGAAGCATCCTCCCCGAGAACGACGTCTCGCACCCAATGGACTTTGTTTTCTATCGTCCAGTGTTGGCGTCGGAGTTTGAGCAAAGTTTTTGCGGATGCGTCTTGGGGTGTGAGACTCGTGATGCCATACTGCGTCTGGTAGGTGGTCTCGCCTGTTTTGGTATTCTCCCGCTTGGATTGGTATTGATAGACTTGTGCGAGTCCTGGCCAGTTGATATAATCCGTCAAGAGTGTGCTTGCTGTGAGGGTGCGTGTCGTGATAACCCCGTGTGATGTTTCAAGGTCTGTGTGGGTATCAAGATGTGCGTCTGCCTCGGTGTGTAGGTTCTGAAACCGTCGTGCCTGGACCTGGGGTGTGTCTGTCTCCGAGAGGGGTTCAAAGAGTTCTCGAATGTCGTGATACATCTGTTTGTGATTCTCTTTGACGGGCATTGCATAGTTTGCCTGATATTTGATAATCTCCTTACAAAAGGGTCTTTGTGTCAAAAGTGCGTCTGTTGTCACGACTTTCCCTGTGACCTCAAAGGCTTTAAGGAGTTGCGTTGAGATGGGAATCTCATTTGTTTTTCCACAGACGGCGGCTTGTGCGAGGGTAATCCCTAACTCATGACAGACGGCGGCGAGTAAATGTGTGCGGTATTGAGTTTCTGGGTCTTTGGAGCCACATAACTCTTTACCATCTATCGCCACCCCTTGTAAATCCTGTGTTTCGAAAACTTGAAGACTTTCAAGTTTTGAAAACACCCATTTCGTGAGTAAGGCTTCGAGACTCACAATGTCAAGACGCTTCAAAAGATTATGAAGCGTTCCAGCACACGGGGTCTTCTCTGATTTGAAACCTAACGCTTTTGCCAGGGCACCTTGACTCCGTGCCCAAGTCGCTATAGACGTATACCCTTTATGATTCGACATGACACCGATGACGAGCAGCGCGAGGATAGACACCAAGTTGTAGCGTTTCCCTTTTTTATGGCGTGGATCCGGAACTTCTGCTAATATGTCAAGTAAGTGGCAAGAGGAACTTCTTGTCATGATTCACCTCAAAAAATGTGATGGTTTTTTACGGTGAAGTATAGCAGATACAGCGTGAAAAGTCACGCTGTATCTGTTTATTTTATACTATTAACACATGTGAAAAATATTACAAAAAAACCGAAAACTGAATACCCCTGGGGTATTTATAGGGTCATTCAGTTTTCGATTTTTTGTCCAAAGAAACCCCCTAAATCCCCCTTATCAGGGGGACTTTCGACCTTCCTTGCGGAAACCTAAATAGCCCTGGGGTATTTATCAGGGCTATCCAGTTTTCCATTTTCTCTCTATATGAGTTTAACTGCGCGTTTAGGTTTTGAAGCGAAAAATCGGAGCATTTCAGCGATTTTTGTATGTCCGTTGAGGCATAAGACCGACAGAACGGTGTTGCGTAAGGCAGCCATGACTTCTGGAATACTGCCGGTTCGTGCTTGTGAAGCGTCCTCATCGAGGACGGCATCTCGCAGTCAACGAACTTTGTTTTTTATCGTCCAGTGTCCTCGCCGGAGTTTCAGCAACGTTTCTGCGGAAGCTTTCTGAGGCGTTAGACTTGTGATGCCATACTGCGTCTGAGAGGAGATCTCGCCTGTTTTGGTATTGACTCGCCGAGAGAGGATAGAGACCAAAGCCTGACACTTATAACCCTGCGTTGCTTGCCGCGGCGCGTTTTTTCGCGATTTTGCCCCTAATTCACACCCTAAAACAGAAAATAAATCGCAATTGTTCACGATTTTTTTGTAGAAAACTCGCAATTTTACGCAAAAAAGTGAGAAATATGATAAAAAACGCAATTTCCCCTTGACAATAAATGCGAAAATGCGTTACACTATATACAAGAAAAATGGGGGGCGTTGAAACGCCCCCGAACCAAAATCCAAGCATCAACTCGGTTTGGTATTTTAAGCCTACCATTTAAAGCCTACCACAAGATACCCGCCGAGTCAACCCAAAAAGGAATTCAAAATAAAAAAACTGACAATAGAACCATCGATATTAACCCGTAATCTAACCGCCGCGGTCCCCAGTGTCCGCGCCCCCCACAAAGGAGGCACATTTTGAAACTCGCAAATCTGATTAGACTTCACGTCGCGGCGTTTCACTTCACGAGAACACCGGACTGCACGGCACAGATGTTAGCGCACGTGACGGACGTGAAAATCAAAACCGTTTATGGATGGGTGCAACGCCCTGAGTGGCACGCCGCCCTCGACGCCCTCCATTTCAAAGGGACGCGCGCTTTCGCTCGTAAACCGACCCGCGACCCCCTCCGCGATGCCGGGGAGTTAGTTGAAAAAGCGTTCGAGATTTACAAGACAGCGCGCACGGACGGACGCACCCCGAAAAAAGCCGTCACCGAAGTCGTCAACGCACTGGAACTCAATCGTAGACGCATCAACACCTGGGCGAAACGTTACGAGTGGGAGTCCGCTCTACAGACCTGCAATCACGAGGACAAACAATTTTAGCGACAAACCGAGACAGTAGGGGTTGGGTAACCCAACCCCTACAGAGAAAGGGCAGTGCGCCAACACCGCCCTCTTTAGCACATAACCACCTCTAACGCGAATTAAGGAGGAGTGTGCCTGTTGCTATTATACGACACCGGCACACATACGTCAACATGAGAAAACTTCACGTCAAACGCAGCAGTTTCTTGATTGAACCTGCCAACCGATCGATCGAAACATTCGTAGGGGGTTTTTGCTTGGGTGTTTCCCCAAGGTCACCTCGCCCGTCCACCAAAAGCACTGTGCTTGAAACCCTTGGCGAGATTCTCAGCATCCTCTCGATCTTCATTCTTGGCTGGCTTGCCCTAATAGTCCTGCCAAAAAACGGATAGACCGGATTTAGTCTGGGGAGAGACTAAATCCGTTCCTTGTATTACATTTCCGTAGCGCAAGTGGCGTGTGGACTTGCGGGACAATGTATTACATTCCGCACCTACCGGGTCCGGGCAAACACAGAATTACCAATTTATTTTTTGAAACTTCATCTAACTGCACCAATGCTGGATGTCTAATTAATTCTAAGGTCTACCATAAATGAAAAATAAACTTGCATTCCTAAATTATATATGTTATTATATATTATATATTATCATATATGACGTAAACGTGAATAGATGCCCAAGAACATCAAAGGTAGCGTTTTATGGGAATAAAATCGATCGGCTTGCACGTCCCTGGTTTATTACGGGATATATCTGAAACCGCAATAACTTTCCTCTATCCCGCAGAATGTCGGGTTTGTAAGGAATTTCTTGGGATTACGTCCATACCCTATATCTGTAATAACTGCTGGCAGGATATCCAATTCCTTGAAGCACCTTGGTGCGATATATGTGGCACACCGGGTATCAATGGACTCTGCGACGCGTGTGCGACTACCCCACCACGCTACGGAAAATTGAGAACCCTCGCCTTTTACCAGACAACACTCCAAGAAGCCATACATTTCTTTAAATTTGAAAAGAAAAAGGTGTTCGCACGACCCCTCATTCAACTGATAAACGCACATATGCCGTCGGACTGTAATATTGCGGAATACGATTTTATCTTGCCCGTCCCAATCCATAAGAAACGGCTGCGGGAACGCGGTTTCAATCAGGCGACGCTCCTTGCGAACGGGATTGCAAAAGCAGGAGGCGTGCCACTCCTCACAGATACATTGGTTCGACACCAACACACGAGGGCACAAAGCAGTTTAGATAGAGAAGCACGCCAGCAGAATCTTAGGGATGCTTTCAAAATTCGGAACCCAGATATTATCCGTGACAAGCGACTCCTAATCTTTGACGATGTTTTCACTACGGGTGCCACGATTCGTGAAGTAGTGCGTGAGTTATGGACTGCCGATCCCGCCGAGATTGATGTTTTGACCCTGGCGAGAACCTTAAATGTGTAGAGAATATGTTGGGTTTCACTCGTCCTTTGATGGTTTCAGGTTTCTTGATGAATTTGAGAGTTATCTGCTCCGTGCGATTTTTAATAATTCCCGTTCAACCCAACCTACGCGCTATAAAGGGAACGGGCAATGAATTGCCCTACTACAAACGGGGTTCCCCCAAATTGGCAAAATCGTGAAACTTTTTTATTAAGATTGCGTTTACACAATATTAGTTATCAGCAGTTATCACGAGACGTGTTTGGATTATCAAAAATCTCTTTAACGGATAATTCTCACTGCGAAGCAGACTAAAAAAACAGGACTTACGCAATTTGGACCATAGGACGTTTTGTTAGAGGGAGTACCCGAAAAAAACACAGATGTCCTCGTGGCACAACCTAACAGGTTATGCTACAAAAGAGCATCATGCGTAAGTCCTAAAAAGTCCGCTTTGATAACTATTGCCCCTTGAGATATTACCTAAATTATAGTGGGAGGGTAAACCTTTGCACTTAAACAGCATTAAAATTCGTGGATTTAAGAGTTTCGCCGAAGAAGTTGAGCTGATACTTGAACCCGGTATCACGACGATTGTCGGACCTAACGGTTGCGGAAAAAGCAACGTTTCCGATGCGATCCGATGGGTGCTTGGGGAACAGAGTGCCCGCTCACTTCGGTGTGCTTCTATGCGCGACCTACTGTTCAACGGTGGTGCGAATTTCGCACCCGCACAGAAAACAGAGGTGGCACTGCATTTTTCGGCACCGCTTGCAAACGGAAAACTTGCTTCACAACAGTCAAATGGAAATGGCTCAGAGACCTCCAATCCCCCAACACAAGACGCTCTCAAACTTGCCCTCACATCTCCAGAAGTTCAGGTGTCTCGGCACCTGACTCGTAATGGTGAAAGCCGCTATCTGATAAATCAGAATCCGTGTCGTCTCCGAGACATCAGCGAACTCTTCATGGACACAGGTATCGGCGTAGACGCTTACTCCGTTATGGAACAGAGCAAGATCGACCTCATCCTGAACGTCCGTCCCGAAGAACGTCGCTTCCTTTTCGATGAAGTCGCCGGCATTACAAAGTATAAACACCGCAAAAAAACAGCACTCCGTAAACTTGAACAGACCGAGCAAAACCTTGCCCGTATCAACGATGTGATTCAGGAGTTACAGCGCGAAACTGAGTCCCTCAAGGAGCAGGCAGAACAAGCACGACTCTATAACACACAGCAGGCGCAGTTGAAGCAGTTTGAATTGGAACTGGCGCACCGGGAATATGATAAACTCCAGACAGATTATAGCCAAACCCAAGCCGACTTGGATGCGGTCTTAACCACCGTTGCGAGTGCGTCTGAAACCCTTAAAGCCGCTGAGGAACGTATCGAGAACTCCACAAACCGTCGATCTGAGTTGGATGACGCTATACGTGAAGGACAGATAGCCCTTCGCGAGATTGAGACACAGATCGAGCAGATCGAACGCCAGATCGTACTTCACAAAGAACGCCAACTCAACATTCAACGCCAACGGGAGCGAGCCCTCCAAACGCTTGAATCTTTAAAAGCACAGCAAACAGGCACACTGACACAGCAGCGGGAACGCACCCAAGAATATCAAAAACTTGAGGCATCCTGCAAGATAGAAGAGAGCCGATTGGCAGCGCGTCAGCAGCTGCTCACAGAACTCGCGGGACGTATCAGTCGGGCAAAGGATTCCGTCCAAGAAACACAAGACACCTTGCGAGAGATCGCAGCGGAGTTGGGAGAACGCGAGCGCGAACGCTTAACCCTCGAGCATACGTTGACAAATACCGAAGGGAATCTCAACCGTCTCAAAGAAAATAAGACGGCGTTGACCGCTGAACTCAGCACTGCCACCGATACGCGCGATGAAGTCCAGTATGCCGAAACACAATTAAAGGCAGCACTCGTTCAAATTGAGACCCAGAAAAATCAGGTAGAGATGGATCTCAGCGAGAATCAAGATGCGCTCCGTAAGATTGAAGCCGAAATCCGAGACTTACAAAATACCTTAGGTGTCAACGTCTCACGGCACAAATCCTTACAGGAATTGCAATCTGCTTACGAGGGATACTATACCGGTGTCCGGGCGATCATGCAGGCGAAAACTCACTATTCCGATCAGTTTCAGGGGGTGTGTGGTGTCGTTGCTGAACTCCTCACAACGGATACTGAATATGAAGTTGCGATAGAGGTGGCTCTCGGGAGTGCTATCCAGAACGTTATCACTGAAACCGCTGAGGATGCGCAAAAGGGGATCGCCTTCCTTAAAAAGCATCGCGCAGGGAGGGTAACGTTCCTCCCGCTGGACATCCTACGTGGACGTAGGTTTAATGATGATGAACTCCTGGACCAGCCCGGTGTTATCGGAATCGCTGAGGAATTGATCGATTACGACCTCAAATACGAGGTTGCGATGCGACATCTCTTGGGCAATACGCTCGTTATTGAAGATTTGGATTCGGCAATCGCCTTGACCCGTCGGTTCCGTCCGGGTGCACGTCTCGTCACGTTAGATGGCGAAGTCATTAATACCTCTGGTGCCATCACCGGCGGTCAAACAGACCAGAGAAAAAGCGGTCTCCTGAGCCGTTCACGCGAACTTGAGACGCTTGCGGACGAGATCGGGAAGTTGACGCAAAGTTCGAATAAGAAAAACCAGAGGCGTAAGGCATACGCCGCAGCAATAGCGAATCTTCAAAAAACGCGGCAGACACTCACCGCACAGTGGCAGGATAAACGGGTTGAGAAAGCGTCATTGACGAAAGACTTAGAGCAGGCGAATCTTCAAGTTACCCGGTTCGAACAGCAACTCGCTGCGCTTGAGGTTGAAAACCGCGAATTGGGGAGTGCAGTAGCGGCATCGCGCGAAGCACAACAAGCCCTTGAAACTGAAATCGCGACCTTGACGCAAAAGAGCACACGGACCGAGCGATGGATCGAACGCATGTCCGAGCAGATTGAAAGCGAAAACCGGAAACATACTGAGGTGGCAAACACCTGTCAGGAGATGCAAGTCTTCTTGGCAGGACAGCGTCAGAAACTTGAGAGTTTGGCATCGGAAATCCAAACGTTCAAGGAAACACAGGCGCGCATAGAAAAGGATATCGCTGAGCAACAGGCAATTATTGACACAGATGAACAGAGAAAAAGTGACCTCGTGGAGCAGGTAGCCGCAGCGCAAGGCGAGTTCCTCCGTTTAGAAGGGGACCGCGCCGAAGCCGAAGCAGATGTGGATGAACTCACTGAAGAACGCGAGGCACTTCTTCAGGAGGTAGAGGTTCTCCAAAAGGAGATGCGGTCAACCCGTAGAAACTTTGAGAAACAGAACCGTGCGCGTCATAAACTCGAAGTCGCCACAACGCAACTTGAAATGCGCATAAAATCGGTCTCAACCCGTATCCACGATAAGTATCAGGTTTCCATCGATGCCCTGCCGCCGATAATGAATAAGGAAGTCGGGGTTACAAACCCCTCCCACCCACCGGACAGCAAGGAAGTCGGGGTTACAAACCCCTCCCACCCACCGGACGAAGTCGGGGTTACAAACCCCTCCCACCCAGCGATGGACGAGATCGATCTGTTGGATAGCATCGAAAAGTTGAAAGCAGAAATTTCTGGAATGGGTGCCGTCAATCTCAAAGCGATTGAGGCTTACGAGGAATATAAGAAACGCCACGATTTTCTTATTTCGCAGCGCGCAGATCTTGAACAATCGGTTCAAGACACGTATCAGGTGATACAGAAAATTAACCAGACATCGAGAGAGGTGTTCCTTGAGACGTTTGAAGCCGTGCAGACGAACTTCCAAGAGGTCTTCACACAACTCTTTGGCGGGGGTGAGACCGAATTGTTATTGACGGATCCGTCCGACGTGCTCGATTCGGGTATTGATATTATTGCGCGTCCGCCGGGCAAACGTCCACAGAGCATCACGCAGCTTTCGGGTGGAGAACGTTCATTGGTGGCGATTGGACTCCTGTTTGCCGTCTTCAAAATCAAGCCGAGTCCTTTCTGTGTCCTCGATGAAGTTGATGCCGCCCTCGACGAAGCAAATGTCCTCCGCTTCGCCAATCTTATCCGTGCCTACGCTGAGAACACGCAGTTTGTCATTATCACGCACAACCGGCGCACGATGGAAATCGCGGATGCCATGTACGGCGTGACGATGGAACAGGCGGGTATCTCAAAAATTGTCTCCGCTAAGTTTGGGCAGTAGCGGCAAGAACCCTAATATGGATAAACTGAATCGAGATTCACTTACAGTTCTCCCGCTTGGCGAACGCCAGCACAAGATGACCGTCGCAGATGTCTACCCGTTAGATGTGGAGACCCCGCGCTACGAAAACCCGCACCTTTCTGCCGTTGCCGATTGTATCGTTGAGGCACACCATCGCCGGAAACAGGTGATTTGGATGATGGGTGCGCACGTCATGCGACGCGGGAACTCCCGTTTCATCATCGACTTGATGGAACGCGGTATCATCACACACCTGGCGACGAACGGGGCGTGTGCTATCCACGATTTTGAGCTTGCGCACATCGGTGCCACGCTGGAAGATGTGGAGGACTATATCTGGGATGGGAAGTTCGGGAATTGGGAGGAAACCGGACGCTATCTGAATGCAGCGATTGTTCGGGGTTACCGAGATAAGATCGGTTTTGGAGAAGCTGTGGGGAGACTCATCCAAGAAGGCGAAATGGGCATTCCTTTTCCACATCGCGATGTGAGCATGTTTGCAGCGGCGTATCGGTTAGGCATACCCTTTACCGTTCACAAAGGTATCGGATACGACATCATCGATCAGCATCCTGCCGCTGACTACGCGGCGATGGGATGGACAACGGGAGAAGATTTTCTCCGTTTTGCACACAGTGTTTCTCAGTTAGAAGACGGGGTTTTTCTGAATTTAGGCTCGGCTGTCATGGGACCCGAAGTCTACCTCAAAAGCCTTTCCATGGCTCGCAATATTGCCGCTCAGCACGGTGAGGAGATTCGACACTTCACGACTGCGAATTTTGATCTCATTGATTTTCCCGATTTCCAAGACGAAGGGCACCCTACGGATGCCCACTACTACCATCGTCCCAAGAAAACCATTCTCATCCGCACGGTAAAAGACGGGGGTGAGGGGTACCATATCTCCGGGGATTTCTCGGTCACTGTCCCCCAGTTGTACCGGTTGATCGTCGCATGTGTTTAAAATGGCTGGATCCGCCCAGTTTCCGTTTCGGTATAACACTTCTGTTAATAAACACTGCTTCGATGCCCGACTTCATGGACAACAATCACTCGTGTTTGCCGATTGAAGGTATAGATAACTCGGTAAGCACCAGCAGCGCGTAAACGGAATTTTCCTCTATATGGCCCTCGGAGAGCCTCGTGGCGATGTGTGTCGCAATTTTCGCAGAGCGATCTCAGCTTATCAAGAATTCGCTGCTCAACTGTGGCATCTAAACGCGCAAAGTCTGCTTCCGCTTTTGGCATAATTTCCAAACGGTACATTACCACTTCAACCCCAGTTTTTTCGCCACTTCCTCTATCGGAATCGATTTGACTTTACCGGACTCATGTTCGGCTACACTACGTTTCAACCTTTCAGCCACCTCCGGACGCAATTCTAATCCCTCATCTGGATCATAGTGGTAATCCTCAAGAAACTGCTCTAACTCCAGGTAGCACACAAAAAATTCAAAGAATGCTGATTTCAGTTGTTCTGTCTCCTGAACCGATGGTAACGCTTTCTGTAGTTTAACAATTCGTTCACGCGCTGCAAAAAGTTCCCAATTCGCGAGCGTCTCCATCAGTCTACGGAACGCCTCATCCGGTAATTCCGTCACCTCAATCTCGGGGTCGGGATCAGTGATTAAGGGCAGATCACTCATCCGTTTTGCTATACGTCCTGCGGGCGAAGTTTTTCGTACAGCTTCCACGGCTGCGACGCGCGCCTGCAGAGGTGCGAACGTATCGCACTCGCGCAGTATTGCAAGCAGCTGCGCCTCGGGTGCCTCTAACTCAAACGCCAAACCACAATAACCTTCATAGAATTCACGGAGCTCAGTTTCCAATGCATCTCTGTCGGAATTCCCAGCGAGCAAGGCGATGAGTCGTTCACGGGATTCAAAGAGTGGACAATCAATAATTGGCGTGAGCCAGGTACTGAATGCTGCAGGGGTCATGTCTGTTATGTCGTGTGTCATTAGGAACTCCTTTACAAATTACCCGACAGAGGCAATCTCCAGGTTGCCGCGCCAGTGTTTCTGTAACATCCGCTTCAACAACTGATGTTCAGATGCGTTCAGTGCTGGATCGGCTTTAATGAGCAATTCCGCTTCTTTTTTCGCCACCTCTAAAAGCGTGGCATCGTGAATGATGTTCGCAATCTTGAAATTTGGGATGCCCGATTGGCGGGTGCCGAAGAACTCGCCTGGACCCCGGATGTTCAGGTCTGCTTCGGCAATCCGAAAGCCGTTGTTTGTTCGAATCATCGCTTGAATCCGCTGAAAAGAGTCGTCCCCCCTGGGTGAAGCGACAAGGTAACACGCCGATTGATGTTTACCCCGTCCGACACGTCCACGCAATTGATGCAATTGTGACAACCCAAACCGTTCGGCGTTCTCAATGACCATCAACGTCGCGTTTGGCACATCAATACCCACCTCAATCACCGTTGTTGAGACGAGAATATCGATATGTCGATCCTTGAAGTTCGTCATCACTTCCTGCTTCTCAATGGATTTCATTTGTCCATGCAAAAGTCCGAGACGCAGATCGGGGAATACCTCACTTTGAAGATGCGCTGCCATCTCTGTGGCGGCTTTGAGTTCCTCCAATTTTTCGGACTCCTCAACGAGTGGATAGACGACGTATGCCTGTCTGCCGCGTTGGATCTCCTTCCGAACGGTGCTGTATAATTTCTCACGATCCTTCTCTTTTATCCAATAGGTCTTAATTGTCTGTCTACCGGGAGGCATCTCATCGATAACAGAGACGTTCAGATCTCCATAGAGTGTCAACGCCAACGTTCTTGGAATCGGGGTCGCCGTCATGACGAGGACATCCGGGGCTGGCGGGACAACGATGCCATGTTTTTGAGTTCCATTTGCTGCTTGTGCCTTGTTACGGAGCGTCGCGCGTTGCATCACACCGAACCGGTGCTGCTCGTCGATGATAACGAGTCCCAGTTTGTGAAAATCGACGCCTTCCTGTATCAGTGCCTGCGTCCCAACGATGAGGTCTGCGGTGCCATCAGCGATTGCTGCTAACGCCGCCTCGCGCTCTGGTTTGGGTAGGTCACTTTTAAGAAGCACAACGTTTATGCGCCCATCCTCAGTTTGACCGGTATCTTTGCGCAAATTTTCGAGCATCTCCGAGAGATTATAATAGTGTTGCTCGGCGAGGATTTCAGTCGGCACCATCAGTGCCCCCTGATACCCATTTTCGATAGCGGAGAGCAACGCCATCGCTGCGACGACCGTCTTTCCTGAACCGACATCGCCTTGAATGAGCCGATTCATGACGGTTTGCTGCCGCATATCGTTTTGAATCTCAGTGAAAACCCGTTTTTGTGCCCGTGTGAGTTGGTAAGGCAGCGAAGCAAGGAAATCCCGTAATATGGAACGAGACGTTTCAGGTTCGCCTTCCCTTCCAACTCGAAACGCGATACCGTCCTCCGAGATACGCCGTTCTTTTTTCATCTCCATCCCGATACTGAGGAGAAAAAACTCCTCAAACGCGAGCCGTTTCTGCGCCGCTTCCCGATGTGCGTCCGAGGTCGGGAAATGTATCTCGTTAATGGCGGATTGCCTGTCAATCAAGTTTTGTCGAGTCCGAAGTGCGAGTGGAAAGATTTCAGGTATCTGTTGTCCATGTTCATCCAACGCCATCCGCATCCACGCCCGTAGCATCTTCGCCGTGAGTTTCGCAGTGAGCGGGTATTTCGGAACGATGCGATTTGTATGGATTAAGTTTTCTTCTTCAAACAGTTCAAATTCATAGTCAGTGGCTTGGATCTCATTGTAACGGCGAGAGAATTTACCACTGACGACAACCTCGGTGTCAACGGGGAGCAATGCCTTCATAATGCCGATACGTCTCCCGAAGTTAACGAGGAGTGCTACGCCAGTGCCGTCGTAAATTGAAATCTTACCGATCCGTCTTCCTCTCGCCGTCGGGGACGAGGTGTGATTGACGACTTTGCCTTGTATGGTTTCCGGTTCGTCATCTTCCGTTCTTCCGACCCTGTAAATCTCTACCATCTTGGAACGGTCGATGTAATCGCGCGGGTAGTATGCGAGAAACTCACCCACCGTTTGGATACTGAGCTCGTCTCGAAGCATCTCGGCGCGACGGGGACCAATCCCTTTGAGATACTGAAGCGGTTGGGATAGAAAGTCAAGCGAATCGATGTCCATTGAAACGGGGATGTCTGAGATTGGGACAGGTTCTGAGGGGCTGTCAGCATTTGGCTGGAAGGGTGGAGGGGTGGAAGGATGAGGACCTGTTTTTCCACCCTTCGGCTCCTTCATTTTAGTCTCTTGCTGTTGGCTATTTGGCTGTGACGGTGGGTCTGTGTCTTGGAAAAGGGGCAAATCTCCCGTTGGCACCGTGGAGACTGAATGTTCCGGTGTCCGTGGCGGAGCGCTTTCTGGGTTACTTTCTACTTCCGCAAACAGAGACAACATATCGGTTTGGGCACTTTTTTTGGAACTTATGCGTGGCGACTTCGATTGCTGGCGTGTTTGCGAGGGTTGAGCACCTGTCCTGCCCACATCTGCGGCGTTTTGTTGTCCGTGTCCGAGTGCGGTGTCAATGCGTTTCGTTGCGTCTTCAAGTATACGTTGCCGTTCGGTGGACGAGGCATCGGCGTAATTTTCAAAGAGGTTCGCTAAATTCTTCAGGACCTCTTTTTCAGTTGTTGATCGTGTGAAGGTCTCACCGTTTTTTATCCACAACTGGACATAACTTCCCAATCCGTTAACGACGACATCGTTGCGACACCCTTTTCGAAGTTCTTGTTGAAAGGGACGACGAATGGTAGTAAGGATTTTTGTGAAATTGTTCATACTTTTTTATCGGAACCAGACGCTGTTGTTCTCGTTGGTCAGGTTTCTTGGAAGAAGGCGTTATTTCAGTAATTTAACCCCCTAAATCCCCAACCCCCCTTTATCCCCCCTTATCAGGGGGGTTGGGGGACTTTAAGAGGAAATGCGTAAGTCCTAAATTATGTAATAAATCTACAGACATTCCGTTAACATATTAGACGCAAATTCAGTAAAAACGTTGAGTTCTCTTGACAAAAATGGGGTTGACACAACATCGTAAATTGTCTATAATTTTTTTAAACGCAACCGACTTGTAACGCACGCCATTAAAAGGAGCAACGACATGGTATCCCCATACTTGACAGAGGTCCAACAAAAAGAGTGGCAAACGGAGGGATTTCTGCTCATCAAGAATGTGCTTTCACCGGCTGAGATTGAGACGATTTTGACATCCGTGGATTCAGCGATCGAGACATACGTCCAAGAAACGCCAAATCTACAAGGCAATAATCGGTTTGGAAAGGGCGCTTATACGATTATCCGTGCGATTGAACGGACAGATGCTCTGGATCCGCTTACCGATCATCCGCGCCTTTTCGGGACTATCCTTTCAATGATGGGACCCTATCTCCAAATCATGGGAACGCAAATCTACGTCCGACATCCTGATGCGGAGGCTCTGATGGCGTTTCATACGGATGCAGGTCCTTCGTTGCAACGGATTCATCCGCATCCGGATAGTTTGCCGCTACAGTTCAAAATCCAATTTTTCTTAACGGATCTGATGGAACCGAATCAGGGAAACTTTATGTGTGTGCCCGGAAGCCACAAGGTCCCTTTCCCCGAGAACGGATATAAAAAAGGCACATATCCCGAAGGCGCGATTCAGGTTCTCGCGGAGGCAGGAGACGCGGTCATCTTTCCCTGGGCATTGTGGCACGGTGTGGGTCCGAATCAGACGGAACGCATCCGCAAAAGTGTGACCTTCCGTTATGGACAGATGTGGTCCCGCCCTTATGACTATGACAGGCTTCCTGCGGAGGTTCTCGCACGGATGACCCCGCGTCGTCGGAGATTGTTCGGTGACATGGGTGAAGATCATCATCCAACCGATTACTTCAAACCCCACGATCAACTTGAAGTTATCGGTGCAGACGAATGGAACGTCCCACTGCCATAAGCCACCCAACAAGGTAGGTGCGGTTTTGTGACGTATTCGCCTAAATACGATCTGCATTTCAACCGCACCAAAACATCTCTGAAATAGGCTTGTCCTGACGCGGTTTCACAGAACTGCTACCGATTAGAGCGTATGCGCCTGTAATTTCTCAAATAGATCCCGGAAAATCGCATCCCGATCAACGCTCGAGGCGACACGCATGAGGTGACGACTGTTATCAAAACTCCACGTCGCGGCTTCGGTCAAGATAGGACTGTGGACAATTTCCGTCGGCACCCATGTCGGGTTGATGAGGTATGCCGTTGCGGATATATCCCAAATCACTTTTGACCAAGCGAAGTGGTTACTGGAATAGTCCTTAAAGATTTCTACGAGGTAGTCTCCGACTTTGCCTCTCCCCTGCACGTAGCGTTCCATCTCTGCGACTGTCGTGTGTAGATGTGAGACGACCCCCCGCGCGGGTAGCCAAACGAATGGCACGCCGCAGTCCAAAACCACTTGCGCGCTCCGCAGGTCTTGCATCAGGTTGAATTCTCGGGTGTGGGGCCAATACAACGGATTCCCCCCCAGCCAGATGACGACGATACGTTCGATAATTTCAGGCTCCATGAGGATAGCAGAAGCCACGTTGGTTATTGCCCCGACAGCGACGACGTAAAGCGGATCTTCAGGCGTTGCTGCCATCGCACGCTCAATCATATCGGTCGCGGCATCGCTCGGCACGGGTGTCTCGGTATCGGGGAGAAACGCTTGGGCACCGCGATAGGCGAAACCGTCAGCGGGGACATTGAGAAAGTCCAAGAGTCTCAGGATTTCAGCGTAGCTTTTTTCCATGCCGTCTTCGGGGCTGCTGGAGCGGTTGTTGTGGAAAGGCACGGCGTAGAGTGCTTCAACGTTGAGGTGTTTGGGTGAGAGGAGTGCGTGGACAACCGCGAACTGGTCGTCAATTTCGTTATAGGTGTCAGTGTCAAGAACCATGCGCACCTTACCTATCGGCGGTTGGAGCATGTCAAGGCGTTTCGACTCTGACAGTGTTGGAAAGTTCATAAACGGTTTTTACCTTGTGTCATGAGGAATTTTCTTTAGTATATCACGTTTGGGAAAAGATAGGGTTTATTTTTCTGCTATTTCATTAACGTAGATTGCTATGAACGGGAGGGGACATGGATGGCGTTTTGTAGAAGTTTTACAGTGAAAACATTAGTTGGGATTTTTATGCTAACACTCTTGTTATCAGGTTGTGGTGCCAGACACGTCAACAGGACTGTTCAAAACACATCCTTTGATACCCAGGATTCCAAAGAACCTTTTATCCTCGTCAATCCATTGAAGGATGATCCGGACGATCCCAGCCCGCACAATCCTCTCATCAAGAAATTTGGGGATATTCCGCAAGTTCGTACGTATATGCGGTTACACCAAAAAATATTAAGCGGCACTCCACTTACGCGTGATGAGGCGATAGATTTCTTTAGCGCAGAGTTCCACTTATACCAGTCTCCATCCACTGCGGAAGCACTCAAACGCCAAAAAGAAAGCAAAAAAAGAGACGAGAAGTTCGGATTCTCCTCTGATCTACCTGTATTCAGGTACACCGGGAAAAAAATAATAGATTTTAGCCGTGTTGACGATGGCGGCAGTATTAGCGTAACGATAATCGATCCAGATGGCACCAAGACGATAATCGATCCGAATCTGAATGACGGCGAACCTCTGCTAATTCCCCCCGCTGACGCTGACGCAAGTTATGATGATCGACCCAGATGGTACCAAAACGATTGGCATCAAGACGATAATAGATCCGCGCCTGAATGACGGCGAACCCCTGGTAATTCCCTCTATTAGGATACGTTTCGGAGATTTACGATAAGAAACCCGGTGCGAGACTCCACCGTGATGTTGTCCTGCTGAGCGATTTCATCCAAAGAGAGCCCTCATCCTCTCGGATCTGGTTCGACCCAGAAACTCCCTTGAAGGGAATCGCTTAGATTTCGGGATCAATCGGATACGGATAGGATCGCCTGATTTGATCAATCCTGTCTGATAGTAGTGAGACAAACACTGTTTCATAAGCGGTTTTACTGTGTGCGATAAGAGTTTTCTTTAATACATCACATCTGCCAAAAGATAGGATTTATTTTTCTGCTATTTCATTCGTCTTCCCACCGAAAGGATTCAGGGAGTTCGTCGAAGTCCTCGGCTATCTTCACTTTCCCCTTCCACTGTCCACCGCGGCGCGGCTTCTTGTCACCCTGCGTTGAGAGCCCCTCTTTGGCAGTGGATTCCGGATTAGTATCTGAAGTATTTTTTTTTCCTACTATGTCAAGTTGCTGCAGCCCCGTCTCAATAGATGCTTTGAGAGTTGCTCGCCTTTGTTGCTTTGCTAATTTTAGAGCAGTCTGGAGATCCGATTCTGCTCCATTAATATCCCCCAACTTACCCCTTACCATCCCACGATGAAGGTATGCTTCTGCAAAATTAGGTGCCATATCAATAGCTGTGGTATGGTCGAAAATAGCAGATTCATATCGCTTAAGCAAGTTTTTTACTACCCCTCGACTATCATATGCCTCTGCATAATCTGGGTATAGACGGATCGCTTCATCAAAGTCAACGATTGCCTCTTTATATTGCTCAAATTGGGCATTTACAATACCTCTTATGTAATGGATGCGAACGAAATCTGGGTTCAGTTTCAGTTCAATGGCTTTATCAAAATCAGCAATCGCGGATTTGTATTCACCAAGTCCACTTTTCATCAAGCCCCTACAGCAATAAGCTTCAGCATAATTCGGATTTAGTTTAATGGCTTTATCAAAATCAGCAATCGCGGATTCAGATTGGTTAGAACTGCCTTTTGTACAACCGCGTTTATAATGAAGTTCCGCCGAATCTGGATCCAACCCAATTGCCTGTTCCAAGTCAATAATTGCCTTCTTATACTTGCCGAGCTGTTGCAGCCCCGATGCTCTATTGTGATAAGCCTCAACAAAATCAGGTTTCAACGCTATTGCCCTGTCATAAGCAGCGAGAGCTTTTTCCAATCGATTTCCATGCTGAAAGAGATAACCAATCGAGAAGAAGGCATATGCAGCGAGTTCACTTTGGTCCTGTTTAGGAATGCTTGAAGCAGGTTGTTCGCTTTCACTCCCTGTTTCTATAGGTGTCTCCTTTGCCAATTCTGGAAACAGTTTTGTCAGTTCTGGGACGTATTTATCTTCATATTTCTCAATGAGTTGCCAAACAAATTCCATTAAGGGGCGTAAAGGATGGGTATCACTTTCACCCACCGCATCGACTAATTCTATAAGCAATGCATGCGCCCATTCATAATCGTTTTCAATCAATTCGGGGACCCTGCGATCCTCGGCACGATGTATAAACGCAATCAGTTTATCTAACACCCCCACCAGCCAATGATAATCACTTTCGGAGTAAGAGGAAAGGACTGTAGGTTGTGGGGTTTGCGTCTGCAAGCGTTTAGAGTTGTCCGTCAATTGAGATATACGTAGGACTCCCAAAGACGTGGGCAGTAACGCCACGTGGAGAAAAGTTTGCATTCCTGTCAACATGGTTTACTCCTTCCATCTCCCTTTATCGTACTCTGCATGGGTTAGAATTTTATCGATCGTAACTCTCCGATCCGTTGGGTTATATTGTATAGAGGCGATAAGGCGAAAATTGTTACCCCCTATGTTGAAGACTGTCCATATTTTACCTTGCGGATTGAATCTATTTTTTTGCACTTTCACCTGATCTGCCTGCGGAAAAATCCTACGCAAATCAATGAATGAATTAAAAGTTTCCTGACGCATCAGGTGATACCAGCGGTTGAGCGCGGATTTGGCATTCGGATGTCTTTGCGCAAATTCGATTATTACATTTCGTCCAACGATATTCATTAGGTATTTTCAGAAGGAGGCATTTCTTTAATCATCACGCCGAGGTTTTTTGTTACGCCGCTTTGAGGTTGCCTGATTGACTGTGGATTCCTTACTACTCTTCAAGACAGTTTCCTTCTCCACCATATCAGGTTGTCGTAACCTTTCCTCAATAACAGCTTTGAGATCAGAACTTCCCTGCCGTTTTGCTAACTCCAAAGCAGTATGGAAATCTAATCTCGCCTCATCAATTTCCTTCAAGTTAACCTTTACTGCTCCTCGATTGACATAAGCTTCAATATAATCAGGCTTTATGTGAATCGCCTTGGTGTAGTCAGCAATAGCATCCTCAAATTCTTCGCATACGGATTTCTCAATCGCTCGATTGTAGTAAGCGGTTGCATAATCAGGCTTTATGTGAATCGCCTTGGTGTAGTCGGCAATAGCATCCTCGTGCTGACCGAGTTCGGCTTGTAAAATACCCCTATTGTTGTAGGCATCGGTGTAATCAGGTTTCAGACGAATCGCCTCCGTATAATCAGCCAGAGCCTCATCGTGTTGACCCAGTTTGACCTGTGAAAGACCTCGAACATTATAGATCTCAACAAAATTAGGACTTAACTTAATCGCCTTATTGCAGTCAGAGATAGCCAAGTCACATTGGCCAAGTAAGTTTCTCCCAAAAGCCCGATAGTAATAAATATTAGCAGAGTTAAATCCCAATTCAATTGCTTCATTAAAATCAGCGACAGCAGACTCGTAGTTGCCGAGGAGATGCTTTACATATCCTCTGTTGTAGTAAGTTTCAGCATCATCAGGATTTAATTCAATTGCTTTATTAAAATCAACAATGGCAGACTCGTAGTTGCCGAGGAAACTCTTTGTAGCCCCTTTGTTGTTATAAGCTACAGGATGATTGGGGGCTAGCTCAATTGCTTTGTCAAAATCAGCAATGGCAGACTCGTGATTGCCAAGCCGATCCTTCGCAAGTCCTCTATTATTGAGAGCAGCAATATTATTTGGCTTCAATTCCAAAGATTTGTCAAAATCAACAATCGCAGATTCATGTTGATTAAGGAAATCCTTTGCACATGCCCTATTATAGTAGACCTCAGCCATTTTTGGATCCAACCCAATCACTTTATCAAAATCAGCAATGGCAGACTCATATTGGTGCAAATTAACCTTCGCTGTTCCCCGATTGAAATATAATTTAACGGAGTCAGGTTTTAACTTGACCCCTTTATTAAAGTCAGCGATTGCCCCTTCATAGTCCTCAGATTCGGATTTCATTGTCCCGCGATTATAATAGGCATTAGCAAAACTGGGATTTAATTCGAGTACCTTATCAAAGTCAGCAATTGACTTATCAGATTGGCCAATCTTCCCCCTCGCAATACCCCGATTATAGTAAGCATCAGCAAAATTGGGATTTGATTCTATCACCTTACTGAAGTCAGTTATTGCCTTCTCATATTGGCTGAGGTTATTCTTAGTAATACCCCGATTGTAGAAGGCTTCCCAAAAATCAGGTTTCAGCGCAATTACTTTCTCATAGGCCTCGATAGATTTTTGCGTCCGACCACTTTCCCCAAGGAAGTAACCAATGGAAAAGAAAGCGTCCGCAGCGAGTTCGTTGTCGCTCAGTTTAAGCGTGTTCGCAGCGAGCTGCTTATTTTCGCTTGTTGTTTCTATTGGTACCTCTTCCGCCAAGTCTGGAAATCGTTCCGTTAGTTTTGGAACGTAGACATCCTCATAGTTGGCAATGATTCGAATAATGAATCTCATCAGTGGTGCCAAGGGATGATTTTGATTCTCACCAACGGAATAGATTAATTCTTCTAATATATCATCCAACCATTGATACTCGTCTTCGGTCAATTTGATGATACCGTAATGTCCGTGCCGTCTTCCAAAATCGATTAATCCATCTAAGACCTCTACTAGCCATTGATAGGCACTCTCAGAGTAGGTCGTGGACACAACAGGTGCCGACAATTGAATTTCGACCTGAATTTGTATCGGCTCAGCCCTCTTGAACGATTGAGGTCTGCTCAATGTTTCATTGAGCAGGATGGAATCCAATGGCAAAGGACTCGGTCTTGACGACATACCAAATGTGGGTTGTGTTACGGTTAACATAATTTACCCCATTAAGTTCCTTTTGCTATATTCCGCGTGCGTTTCCACCCTTCTGATAGAGACAGTTTGCTTTCTATAGTGCACAAACGCTGTAAGCCGTGCTTTGTTACCGCCAATGTTAAAAACCGTCAAGGTCGTTCTTTCACCGGACTGAGCAATCCGTCCTGAACGTGCTGGCACCGGATCGGCATGAGGAAACGTTTCGCGTAATTCGACAATCGAGCTGAAAGTTCCTTCCTCTATGAGTCTATACCACCGGTTAAGCGCGGACCTGGCATTTGGATGTCTCTGTGCAAATTTGTTCAATTTTTCGCGACCGATAATATACATTAGGTATTTGTAGGGGGTGTTAAGTCTTTAGGTAATTGTGCCAGATCGTTCATAAATATTATAACATAGAAAAGACGAATTGTCAAAAAGGACAAATCAGGCAAAAACTAAATACTTCTGACAAAGGACGATGCAATTTAATTTTCATTATCTTGTGGTGTTGAATCGTCAAGATCTTGAAGTACTGCTTCAATGTGAGTTTTGAGATTATCGTTCTTTTGCAGTTTTGCCAATTCCAGTGCTATTTTGAAATCCGACCTTGCCTCATCAATATGATTCAACCCAACCTTTGCTGCACCCCGATTGGTATAGGCTTCTGCGTGACTGGGTTCTATGTGGATTACCTCGGTATAATCCGCAATTGTGCCCTCAAATTCTTCACGTCGCGCTTTCTCCGCTGCTCGGCTACAGTAGGCCATCGCATAATCCGGTTTTAGCTGGATTGCCTTATCGTAGTCAACAAGGACATCTTGATGTCCCTCAAGTTGAGCCTTCGCTAGGCCGCGATAATGATAGGCTTCAGCAAATTCAGAATCTAACTGGATTGCCTTGTTATAATCAGCGAGAGCATCCTGATATTTTCCAAGTACCCCTTTCAGTGAACCACGGTTAGCATAGACTCTCGCGTCCGGTTTTAGTTGGATTGCCTTGTTATAATCAGCGAGAGCGTCTTGATGTTCTCCAATTGATTCTTTCCTGAGCCCTCGATTATTATAGGCTTCGGCAAGATTCGGATCTAATTGGATTGCCTTGTTATAGTCAGCAAGAGCATCTTGATATTTTCCAAGTAGCGCCCGTGTAGCCCCTCGAATATTGTAAGCTCTGGCATAATCAGGTTTCAAACTAAGTGCTGTGTCTAAGGCTGAGAGAGCCTGCTGTTCCATATTTTTCGTTACATATAGGAAACCCACGGAAAGCCAAGCACGAGCTGAAAGTGCTTTATCGTGTCCTTCTGCTATGTTAGCAATGGATCGCCACTTTTCAATCGCCTCCTCAATTTTTTCTGCCCGCTGTAACACATAAGCGTCTGCCACAGCTTTGTCTATAAGAGAAGCTTTGGAATTCCGTTCAATAGCCCTGATGTATCCCTCAACCTCATTAGCATTCTCGGGCTTGCTTACTTCTTCACTCGTCAATTCCAGAGGGGGTTTGGATCGTCTAAAGACAAGGAACGCAATAACAACACTAAGGGATGTAATAATAAGACCACAGAACCCAAGAATAACGTTAAGGAGTGTGCCGAAGTTGATTGTAGGATCAAGACGGATACTCCCCAATATACGAATACCATTTGGTGCCTCTCCATCTATTGCATCCTTCGAAGATTGTGTTTGCTGAATAACGGAATCCTGAGGGACTTGTGTCGATCCTTTCCCTTCTGGTGTATCATTCAGAGATTGAGTTTGCTGGGTTGCAGGTCCCGTCGAATTTTGTGCAGGTAATACCATCAACTCTCCTGCCCACATCACACCTAACACCAATACAACCACTATAATCCCAATTTTTATATCCATTATGATTCCTCTCCACCAATATCCAACGCAGACAACCCCTCAACAATCTGCACCGTCTCCAAACTCACACTGATAACTTTCCGGATCAGATCCACGATATACTCCTCGTCATCCGCACGATTCGGATTGTTCTCAATACCGCTTCGTCTATCTGTTTTTACGCGATACTGGTCGACGACCCACTCTAACGCCGAACGGTTTCCTAACCGATACTGAAACGCCTCTGCAGGAATTCCGTCTAACGTGAGAAAATCGTTGTATTTTATTTCTGTTTTGTCTTTGGAGAACCGCATTTGTTTTACATGCCAATCGAGCGGCATGTCCGGGGTTTCAATCAGGTCTAACTTATACTGGGGGTGGTCTTCGTAGTGGACATGGATTTCTGCTAACCGCCGACCTGTCTCGACGAATTCCCAAAATTTGGGTGCGAAGGGGATATGCGGCAAATCCCGCTTGAGGTTCGCCTGATACCGCTCGCGATACGTAGGATGGTGCAGGAGCGCGTAGATATAGTGGAAAATGTCCCACTTGCTGATTTCCTCGTCTCTGTAATGTTTCCGGAACTGCGTCAATGCCCACTCTGTGATATTCTCTCGCCGGTTTGTGCCATCTTCATTATAGATATAGAAGGGAAAGTACTGTCCAGCTGATCCAAAACCACCTGTCATCACATGTTCAGCGATGCAGTCGGTCATGAGACAGGTAAAAGGTTTTTCGCGCGACGTATTGACGGAAATCACTCGATTTTCTTTTTCTGTATCAGGGGTCGGAAAGATACGCGGAAAGACAAAGACTCGCTCATTCAGCATTCTATCAAAGAATAGATTCGTCTTCGTAAATGGTCTATAGAGATGCCGTCTGATTTTTGACAGGGTAAACTCAGCGGTATGTCCACCCTTTAGTTGCGATTTTAAGCCTGAACTCCAACTAATCTGCTTGTTATCATAACTCACAAAATCGTCAACATCTTCATCTGGATTCCCTCTCAGTTCCCAGTTGAACACCTGCGAATTGTAAAACCCGATTGTCCGCTGTATATTCTCGACAAGAGCATCTTGGTTGAAGTTAATGACCCACGCATCGCGACTGGTTTTTACCCCATTGCTAAATTGGTGGAAGATCACACCTGAAACCTCACCCTTCTCTGCTTTTGCTGCCTTACTTCCGATTGGCACAAAGGTTTCAAAATCCTCACGCAGTCCCTCGGTGAGCCAAGTATGGCGCGCATCGGGTTGAATCATTTGCCAATTGACGTTGCCGAGGTGTTCACAGGTATCCAGAAATTCAAACGTTGCGTCCTTGTTCATCTCAGCGGGTTCGCCGTTGTAAAAAATGTCAGCAGATTTTGACTGTTGTTGCCCCTTTTTCACAAACAGGTTGATACTCACCCCTACCTGAATGTCAAAGACATTGGAATCGCCTGCGTGACCTTTACGGACATTGCCCCCCAAATCCAGCAGATAGATCGCATCACACGCCTCAGTGAGGTGTTTCCGCATCCCATCGAATGCCTGACCGGTGATAAAGTTATGGTTCGTTACAAATGCGACAATCCCCTCCCCTTCAATCCGATCCAATGCCCAGAAAATTGCTTTGACATAGGGATCATAGAGTGAAGTTTTGTTCGTCGCGCTGGAGGCTTGGGCATACGTCTCCTGAATCTGTTTATCCAACACAGGATATTTCCGATTCCGATTGGCATCGTTTTCATCCATCTGGCGCGCATTGTAGGGCGGATTTCCGATCACGACAAACATCTCGGTTTGCTTCTGTTTTTCGACCCGACGGGTGTTCTCTGGTGCGAACATGGATAACTGGCGTTCCGTTGTCAAGTCAAAGGTGTCCACAAGACAGAGGTTATCAAAAGGCTGATACTGTTTTGTGGCAACGTAGAACTCATGCTCAATGTTCATACTCGCAATGTAATACGGCATCAACAATACTTCATTGCAGTGGAGTTCATCGCTATATTTCGCTTTGAGTGCGGTTTTGTTGATTTCTTGTATGAGCCGCACGACGAAGTTGCCAGTGCCGACGAATGGGTCGATGAGGTGAACCCCTGTATCCGAAAGTGAACGTCCAAACTCGGTTTCAAGGAGATGTGAAACGCTTTTTACCATGAAATTGACAATCGGCTGCGGTGTATAGACGATGCCGTGTGTATCCGCAACCTTGACAGAGAAGCCTTGAAAAAATTGCTCGTATACGGTATTGAGAAAGTGCTGTTTCTGCGAGAAGTCGATGAAGGTTGCGGCGGCACGTTCAATTGCCCTGTAGAATGGATTGAGTTCTCGGAGGAGTTCGGAGCGGTTATAGGATTGCTGTATGAGGGCATCAATCACATTTTCAATTTCACATGCGATGATATTTCGGCGTGTAAAATCGGGATTGTCAAAAACAGTGCGGAAAATCCGCTCCGTTAAGAGGTGTTGGATGAGCATCTCCTCCACAGCAGATTTTGAGAGGTTCGGATTAATCGCCTCTTGACACTGGCGGCAAAAATCCGCAAACGCCTCCTGAAATCGTGCGTTGATCTCCCCTTCGTTTTGGATGAGTGCAGCTGCGCGTTTCCCGAGTGCTGGCACTCTGTCTTTGAATTCAACAACGGCACGTTCCCAATTGGTAATATCTGTTTGTTCGTACCTGAAGAAGGTGTGAAGGGCTCGGATAAATGCTTCTGGGTCGGCGACGTCTACATCCATGACCTCTTGTCCATTTTGATAGAGGACGGCGCGTTCTTGGGTCGTAAAGAGAATGTTATCTTGTGGATAGTCTACATCGAATTTCTCTCTAATCACTGTAGTGAAGGGGTCGTGGAGGTCTTTCGCTTCCCAGTAGCCGCGTGGCAAGCCGAAGTCGTTATCGGTGAGCATCCCATCGACGTAAATCGTCCTGTTTTGCGGCGTTCGGAGCGATTTCTCACAGATAAGCGTTAGATTGTTCTGTCGGGCATAGTGTTGGAGGAGCGTTGCAAAGGCGAGTCGGATTTCGGTTTCATTCGTCGCGCCGAGACTTTCGTATTGTTTGAGTTCGGCGTAAAAGGCTTTTATCGGTTTGTGCGTCGGCTTGATGTCTCGCATCCTCGTGTTGTCTCCCTAATTCATCAATTTATGTGAAGTATTATATATCAGTTCGCAGTAAATTGCAAATGAAAACAGACATATAATCGTTTGACAGAAAATCGTTTTTAGCGTATAATAATTTAGAAACAGGACTTACGCAATTTTGATCATAGCACACGCCGTTAGAGGGAGAACTTTAAAAAAAAACATAGACGTTCTCATGGCACAGGCTAACAGCCTATGCTACAAAAGAGGAACTGCGTAAGTCCTAAAGAATATGAAAGCATGTCTGTTGCTACCGGCTTACAATGAATCTAAGACGATTGGACGGATAATTCAGGAATCCTCTGCGTTTATCAGTGAGATTGTTGTTATTGACGATGGTTCATCAGATGAAACAGCAGAGATCGCAGCTGCACGCGGGGTAGTCTGTTTGACAAACCCTACGAACCGTGGGAAAGGGAACGCCTTACGAAAGGGGTTCGCCTATGCCCTCGAACACGGATACGAGTCGGTTTTCACGATGGATAGCGATGGGCAACATCAGCCTGCGGATATACCCCGTTTCTTGGAACACTTTGACGATACGCGTCCGGACATACTCATAGGGGCAAGAGAAACTAAGGACTTGCGGACATCCATGCCGCTTCACAGACGGATTAATAACTGCTTCATTTCTTATGTCGGTTCAAAGTTGTGTGGGCAACGGGTACCAGATTTTCAATCGGGATATCGGCTTATTCGTGCGGAAGTCCTGCGACAGGTTCACTTGGAGACAGAGCGTTACGAAACAGAATCGGAACTCCTGATAAAAGCAGGGCGGCTCGGGTTCCGAATCGAAAGTTTACCGATTCAGACACGGTATGGCGACGAGGTCAGCCACATCAAACCGCTTCGAGAGATATGGCTTTTTACAAAGTTGTTGCTGCGGAGTTTATGACGCGTCGGTGGGGGTTATGCGTCATCGGTTTTCGGTTACAAGTGGGTCTTGATGAACCGCAAGGTCATTCAGTTTTAAGAAATTATCGGATTTCGCGCCTTTTTGGAGCGATCCGGAGCGGTTACAAACCGCTCCTACCGGGCCCTGGGACCCGAAATGTCCCAAAAAACGGAAAACTATGGTAGGTTTTAGAATTACTTAGACATTAGAGATGAGGACTTAACCCCCCTAACCCCCCTTATCAGGGGGGAATTAGCGGTCTTTCTCATGACACATTGACTTGCAAATGTTTGCTTATTTATAGGATTTACCATAAATGGTTCTGGATGCACCAAAGCACCTCTTAACAGACAACTGATAACTGACAACCGACAACTAATACATGGATTCACTTCGGCTCTTTATTAACGGTTTCTTGATAGGCATCGCCAACATCATCCCCGGTATGAGTGGCGGGACACTTGCCCTCGTTTTAGGTATCTATGAACGGCTCATCGGTGCCCTACGGCGTATTGGGCTTTCAACGGTAAAAAAACTGTTGGGCGGTGCGACCTTAAGAAAAAACGCGCTGGAAGACGCAAAGGCAGAACTCCGTCGAATTGATTTCGGTTTTCTATCACTGTTAGGTATCGGTGCGATCGCCGCCGTGCTGCTCACATCAAAACTGATTGTTTATCTATTAAACCATCACCACGATGCGACTTACGGATTCTTTAGCGGGTTAATTCTGATCTCTATCCTGATACCGATGCGTATGCTCAAGGCGTTCGGTTGGAAAGAACTGTTAGTCCTCCTGATCGCTGTTGCCTTGATATTCAGTCTGTCTATCGGGACAACCGAAAAACAGTTAGATCGGGTGGCGTATAAATCTGGGATAGAAACAACGACAGGGCGCGCGGTATCCGAACGCGGCACTGCGCTGCCAACGTCCTGGGAACTCGTGCTTTTTTTTGGGAGCGGCGCGCTGGCGATTTCAGCAATGATTCTGCCCGGTATCAGCGGCTCGTTTCTGATGCTCGCACTCGGGGTCTACTTCCCCCTCTTGACGGCGATAAACACAATGTTAGAGGGTATTCCAGAATTGCTCAACGGGACTTTGGCGCGGATGGACGAGGTGACCTCGCCCCTACTCATCATCGGTTTTACAGCCGTTGGATGCTTGTTCGGACTCTTGGCATTTACACGTTTGCTTAACTATCTGCTGGAACGCTATCGCAACCTGACGATCGCCTTTCTCATCGGACTGATGGTAGGTTCACTTTACGGGTTATGGCCCTTTCGCGAGTTCACACTGATAGATGGGGAACGGATAGACACGGCTCACATCTTACCGCTCCTTGATATGAACCTACTTATTACGCTGGCGGCTTTTCTTGTCGGTTGTGGGGTTATTTATTTATTTACGCGTTTAGAGAATTAAATGTAAATGAAAAAAATAAAAAATGTCGGTTTATTCGTCAATACGACCAAAGCAAACGCGGCGGGTGTCGTCGAAGGCGTGTCTATGTGGTTAGAGGAACAGGACACCGTTCCCCTCTTATCAGACGAACAAGCCGTTGCATTAGGACATCCGCAAACGGGCATCTCCAAAACAGAGGTTGTAGAGCAAGCCGATGTGCTTCTCGTTCTCGGTGGAGATGGGACGCTCCTGAGCGCAGCGCATACACCGAAAATTGAAAATGTGCCTATCTTAGCGATCAACATCGGGACCCTTGGATTTCTGACAGACGCCTCCCTCGATGAACTGTATCCGACCCTGAACGCCCTTTTGACGGGGGCTTATCGGATAGAACACCGGATGATGTTAGAGGTCATTGTGAACGGTCTCCAAGCCGACGCCAACGAACTGCAGGGGACCATTACCACCAAAAACGCAGCCCGTAACGCGCAGGGACGAGGTGACCTCGCCCGGACAGAGGGCGGATATACAGAAAGACACGTCAAACATGAAACCCAGCTGACTGAACCGCAAGGTAACATTAAAACTTTCGCACTCAACGATGTTGTGATTCGGCACTACACGCATCTCATTGAATTAGATGCTTACGTCGATGGAGAACTCTTTATACCGTATAACGCCGATGGGCTAATCATCGCAACGCCGAGCGGCTCGACCGGATACTCGCTCTCCTGTGCTGGGACTATCGTCGCACCACAGGTGGAGGCGATCCTGCTGACACCCATCGCACCCCATAGTTTGACAGTGCGTCCCTTCATCGCCGATGGTAATGCGGAAATAACCGTCAAAATGCGTGCTGCATACCAGAGTGTAGATGTTTTTGTGGACGGTCAACGCGAGACATACAGTCTCACGGCGGGTGCCGTCATCAGCGTGAAAAAAGCGGAGCGAACAATTCAACTCATCCGTTCACAGAACCATAGTTACTACAGAGCTTTACGCGAAAAACTCATGTTGGGTGAGAGAATTTTTAAATAATTCAGGACTTACGCAAATTGCGCAAAAAAGCGAAATATTTTACGAAAAAAGGTGGTATATCAGGGATTTAACCCCCTAAATCCCCCTTATCAGGGGGACTTTAAGAGGAACTACGTAAGTCCTATAATTGTCCCGGGCTGTTGAAATGTCCAAAATTTGTGAGCAAGTTGGGTTATTTATAGTAGATTTTAGAATTAATTTTACACTATAAATTGGTGCGGTTAGGAAACCGCCCCTACCGGGGGATGGAAAGTGTAAACTTATTTTTAGAATTCACTATAATAAGGGACGGACATATCCTTATCCGAGTTGGAATTAACCGAAAACCGTTGTGGAACGTAGGGGAACAATGCCCAACGTTAATGGTTTAAAAAATGATCGAAACACTCTCTATTCGCAACATTGCCCTCATAGATGAACTTGATTTGGAACTGGCACCGGGTCTGAACATTTTCACAGGCGAGACGGGTGCCGGTAAGTCGGTTATTCTCAGGTCGATCGGATTGGTATTGGGTGAGAGAGCCTCCGCGGATATTGTCCGTGAAGATACCGATTTCGCGGAAGTGATAGCAAGCGTTGCTCCCGACGATGAACATCCGATCTGGCACACAAACACAGATGAAACGGCTGATCCCGTCTTGAAAGGTGCTTTTACCGATATATTGGATCCATCAGACGCTGTGATCCTCTCCAGAAGAATCACAGCGAACGGTAGGAGTCGTTGCCAAGTCAACGGACGCTTGGTGAATTTGAAGCAACTGCAAGCCCTCGGAACACTACTTGTCGATATACACGGTCAACACGAACATCAATCGTTATTCAGAACACAAACGCATCTTAAACTCTTAGACGATTTCGGCGGCAACAGTGAGGCACAACGACACGTCGGCAAGATATACGCACGGTTACGAACCCTACAAAAAGAAGCAGCGTCTCTGGCGGAGACCTTGAAAGCCTCAGAACGGGAAAAGGAACTCCTTGAATTTGAAATTAAAGAACTGACTTCGGCACATCTGGAGGAAGGCGAAGACGAAAAATTGGCAGATGAAGCGCGGATCCTTAAGAACGCAGAGGCGTTGCGTAAGTCGGCAAACTACGTGTATCAACAACTGGATAGCGGCGGTTCTGAGATGGGAAGTTACGGGAGTCCTCTTGAACGCTTGAGAGATGCCGCCAAGGAACTGATAAAATTGTCCGAAATCGATGACAGCCTTTCGGAATTGGGAGATCGGTTGGAATCATCGCTTTATGAGTTGGAGGACATCACTTCACAGGTCCGATACTATGCAGAAACGATCGAGTCGAATTCAATGCGGTTGGACGAAGTGACCGATCGGTTAGCGTTGATAGCGAAACTCAAACGCCGCTACGGAAACACCATTGCAGAGATATTGGCGTATCACGCCGATGCGGAAGAAAAATTAGAGACGCTACACCTCGGGACAGAGAAACAGGATTTGCTGCAGACGGAGATCGACAAAGCCATTCAAGAAGCACAACATCTATGCACCACGCTCTCGGCGAAGCGGCAGCACGTTGCTCAGCATCTTTCAGAACGGATCGAAAAGGAGTTACGCACACTCGGGATGGACAAAGCGGAATTTCATGCCTCCGTTCGGCTTATGCCGGATGCGCGGGGTCCGTTTCAGATAGACGGGCAACGCTATGCGTTCCGCGCCGACGGGATGGACGACGTGGAATTCTTAATTGCACCGAATGTAGGGTCCGAAGCGCGTCCGATCGCCAGAATCGCATCAGGGGGTGAAATCTCGCGTATCATGCTCGCCCTCAAAACAGTGCTCGTTCAGGTCGACGAGATCCCTACACTGCTCTTTGACGAAATCGACAGCGGTATTGGCGGCAAGGTGGCAGACGTCGTTGGCAAAAAGTTGAAGGAACTCTCAGCATCTTCTCAGGTTATCTGCATTACACATTTGCCGCAGATTGCCCGTTTTGCAGATAGACATTTCCGGGTCGAAAAGCAGGTGATCGGCGAGCGGACCCTGATTACTGCGAAATCGTTGACCGCAGCAGAACAGGTTAACGAAATCGCCCGAATGCACGGCGGTGAAGAAACCGAAATAGGACTTGCACATGCCCGAGAACTATTGTCTGAAAAATAGTTTTTAATTCATGAGCCAACCCAATCGGACCGAACCGCAAGGAACATTTAAAAAATGGACGACAGGTTTACACAAGCCAGTGGAACACATGTCTATACCGGATGCGAGTTATTAGTTAAGGGTGCCTTAGAGAGCGGTGTTAGCCTCCTCACGGGTTACCCCGGCTCCCCACTCGCCGAAGTATTTGACACTATTGAACGCAATGCTGAATTGTTGAAAACCAACGGCATCGTCGCGCAGATAGCCAACAACGAGGCATTGAGTATCGCGCGCCTCAACGGTTCGCAGATGGCGGATGTCCGCGCGATTACATTTATGAAAAGTGTCGGCTTTCATGTCGCCTCTGATGCCCTGGCGATTAGTAACCTTGCGGGAACAACCGGGGGTGCCGTTGTCGTGGTCGGTGATGATACATGGTCCCACAGCACACAGGTCCCCGCTGATTCCCGATTTTTGGCACGTCATGTCCAAACACCTCTGATTGAACCCGCGACATTTCAGGAACTTAAGGACTGGATTCACTGCGCCTTCCAGATTTCCGCGGCATCGAACCTCTACGTCTGCTACTTAACGACCGAAAATCAGGCGAGCGGCGGGGGCAATGTAGAACTCCATCCTAACATTTATCCTGAAATTAGTGATTTGAAGCAGATTAACTTGGATACCCAATACATCGATCCCGATAAACGGGTTGTTCTACCGCCACATACTGCACAGATCGAAGTGGAGGCATTGAGAGAGCGGATTCCCACCGCTCTTGAGACAGCACGGAACCTCGGACTTAACACAATCCAGTTCATAGGTGAGAGCGAGGGAACCGCGCCCCTACGGAAGAAACACCGTTTCGGATTTGTCAGTGCAGGTTTAGCGTATAGTTGCCTCCTCCACGCCCTCGGGGAACTGGGGTTGGACGGTGAGATCCCGATTCTCAAACTCGGTATGACGCATCCTATTGACACAGACCTCATCAGAGAGTTCGCTGCACAGGTTGACGAAATCTACGTGGTTGAGGAAAAACGTCCGCTTTTAGAGAACGAAATAAAAGCATTCATCACGCAAGGGTATCAGAATGGCGATATGGATCGATATGTAAACGTGTGGGGCAAACAATTTCCCAACGGTCTGGCAGGAATTCCGGTAACTTCTGGTTTAGATACCTCTATCCTTATTCAAAAACTTATCCCACTTCTCAAACATCTCTTCGGTAATGGCAGTCGGCAATCAGCAGTCAACAAGAGAGGAATCGGGGTTACAAACCCCTCCCACAACCTCTTTACCGAAAGCCATACAGCAACCTATCACGATCCAAAAATCGATTTGGAACACATCTCAGGTGAAGAAACACTCCAACAACAGGTCTCCGCCCAGCAGATCGACATTCCCCAGCGGACTCCTACCTTTTGTCCGGGCTGTCCGCATCGTGATTCTTCGAGCGTCTTCCTTGAAATTACGGAACAATTCATGGATGTGGGCTATATGAAGAAACATCACGATTCAGGACCGGTTGATCTCGTTTTTCATGGGGATATCGGTTGCTATTCAATGCTCAAATATGAACCGTTTCCCCGTTTAATGCACAATCTTTCCGCGATGGCATTGGGTGGCGGTGCGGGGGCTGGCATTGACCCATTTATCAAAAACAAGCAGATCGTTTTCATGGGGGATTCGACCTTTTTCCACGGCGGGATGGCAGCTATTTCGGATTCAATCAAAAACGACCAAGACATCGCCTACATTATTTTAGACAATCAGACAACAGCGATGACGGGACATCAACCGACACCTGCGGGTGAGCTGGACCTCCTCGGCAATCCGACGTTCGCACAAGATATTGAGCAAGTGGCACAAGGACTCGTGGGTAATTCCGATATAGAAATCGTGCGGACCAACCCGGAAGACAGGGTGAACTACAAAAAACATCTGGAGAAAACCATTCTCAAATTGGGTGTCAAAATTATCATCGCCGATAAGGAGTGTGCGATTACCTATCAGCGTCGCATCCGCCGCGAACAACGGCAAACAGTCGCCAAAGATGGTTTTCTTAAATACGAAAAGCATATTAATATAACGCCTGAGGTCTGTGAGTTTTGTCGAGAATGTACCACTGCCACAGGATGTCCGGCTCTAAAAATAGTCGATACCGATTACGGCGAGAAAATCGCCATCGACCAGTCAAATTGTGTTTCCGATGGTGCTTGTGCCCGAATTAAATACGCATGTCCGGCGTTTGAAGAGGTTATCGTCACACGCAAACATCCGCCGCAAGATCAAACAACAGACTCCAGAAATCGTGCCCTCTTGAGTGATGAACCTTTACCACCGCCTCCCCTACGGACGTTCGAGCAGCGGTGGAACATGTACGCCGCAGGTGTTGGGGGCATGGGGATCGGCACGATTTCAAAAGTCCTCGTCGTTGCGGGTTATCTTCAAGGCTACAACGTGACGTTTTGCGATAGGAAAGGATTGGCAATCCGCAATGGCGGCGTTTATACACACATCACATATATGCAACCGGGTGTTCACGCCTCGCCAATGATTCCTTATGGTAAGGCGGATCTGCTATTAGGGCTTGATATTTTAGAAGCCGTCCGCGGTATCACTGCGCAATCGCTCTTCCGCATTGCGTCACCACATCGAACCACTGCTGTCGTGAATACAGCGAAAACTGAAACGATAACCACGCTCATCGGCAAAGACGATTTCGATCCAGAGACCCTTGAAGCGTCCCTCCAGACCTATACGAATGCGGACACATATTTTGGGACGGATCTATTCACAGTCTCTGAGGAATTGTTCGGGAACAAACTGTATGCGAACATGATGCTTTTGGGAACAGCCTTCCAACGGCAAATGATACCTCTCGAATTGGAACCCCTCCGATTGGCACTGAAGCAGATGGTCCCGCACGCCGATTTGGATACCAATATGAAAGCGTTCACTGTTGGACGCCGTCTGGCATTAGAAAACACCGAATCTCTTGCGGATACACGTTCAGAAAGGTATCCGCTGGGAACTTATGCCGAAATGCTCTCCGAAAAACAACGGATCCTGACAAAAAAACGGAATGGGAAACGTTTAACGCGAGAATACGTAACACTTGTTAAAAATACTATTGAAACGCTTAATCTCGATTCAGACAGCATCCACCGAACCCTCGCACTCTACATCTATGATTTGATCCAGTTCGAGGATATTAACTACGCGCGAATATACGTTGAAAAAATTAAACAGGTCTATGCCCACGACTCAGAAGTGTATGACTATCGCGCGACAAAAGCCGCGATTCGCTATCTCCACAAGGTGATGCTCATTAAGGACGAGGTCTACGTCGCACATCTGCTAACGAGCGAAGAAAAATTGCAGCGGGATAAGGAATTGTATAAGGTTGACCCAGCAAACGGCGATAGGATTCAATACGTCCATCTCAATCGCCCACATTTCACCGTGATGGGACTTGATCTTGAAGGGGATATTGACACACGCAATTGGCAATTGCATCTGATGAAACGGATGAAGTTCTTAAGACGTTGGCTTCCAGAATGGCACGCCAAGGAAAAAGCGTTTCGAGACTGGTATATTACCCGCGTCATTGACACCTTCTCACCGACTGACCCTGAGACGTATGAAAAGCATCTCCAAGCGTTAGAATGTGTGGAGGAAGTTCGTGGCTATCGCGACATTCGCTATCCGAAAATGGAAACGGCGAAACAGAAAGTTGAAGGCCTACTTGAAGAATGAAATCCCAGACGCACGTCATCGAACCGCAAGGCAGAATAAAAAAATTGACCGGACATACGCGTATTGTCGGTGTTATTGGTGATCCCGTTGCGCACAGCCGTTCACCACAAATGCACAATGCGGCTTTTGCGAAAGCAGGTCTCGATTATGTATATGTCCCGTTTCATGTCCGCCCCGATGATTTGGCAGCTGCGATTGCTGGGTTTAAAGCGATTAATGTCGTCGGCATTAACGTAACGCTCCCCCACAAACAAGCCGTCATCCCGTTCCTGACATCAATCTCTCGGGAAGCGGAACTCATCGGTGCTGTGAACACCCTGACGTTTGCTGACGGGAACATACATGGCGATAATACAGATGCCCCCGGTGTCTTACAAGCGTTAGACGAGGACGGAAACACGTCTGGGACGCCGGTAGGCGAGAAGGTCGTGGTTTTAGGAGCAGGCGGTGCTGCGAGGGCTGTCGTTGTTGCGTTAGCACTGAGAGGCGTGGCTGCAATTACAATCGCCAACCGCACGGTGGAAAAAGCGGTTTCTTTAGCAACAGAGATGGATCAGAAGACAGGGGTTTCCATGCGAGGAATGGGGCTCACAGATGAACGATTGCCGCTATCTGTTCGGGAGAGCAAACTCCTTGTCAACACCGCGACGATAAGCATGGATGTAACACATCCCTTACTGATTTCCGCTGACTGGCTTCAACCGAATACTATTGTTTATGACATTGTGTATACGCCGCCGGTAACACCTTTGATGCAAGCCGCGACCGAGCGCGGCTGTCAAACGCTTGGCGGTATTGGGATGTTAGTTCATCAGGGAGCTATCGCTTTTGAGAAATGGACGGGTGTTGCGCCGTGCACTGAGACAATGCGTCAAGCCCTATAGACGGGGAAACCCTCCGCTGGAGCGGTTCACAGGCATTCCTTTTAAGCATCCGGGTGGGGTGCAAGGTCTATAGCGTAACCTCACAATCCTATATGGTTCACCAAGATATACGAAAGGGGCAATAAAACTACAATGCAACAAGAACAGGATTTCGCGCCGATTCGTTTTGTTATACTCGGCACACCTTATACCATAAAACCGACAGAAGACCTAACGCCAACAGCAATCAACGAACTGGTTGAATACGTCAAAGATTTAGTTGAATCCTATCTCAGAAAAGGTTTTGACGAACAGAGGGTTCCCTTGTTAGTCGCTTTTCATATCGCTGATGAAAAACGTCGTCTTCAGAAGAAGTATGAATTGCCCTTGTACCGAATAGTCGAGCGGTTACAATTTGCGATTGAAGAGGTGGCGGAACCGCAGCACTCAGAAGAATAACTCGCGGCGGTTAATATTGTCCCACAGGTTTCCTATAGAGGTTTGCGCTTATTTGCGGGGTATCCGTTGACCGCCCTAACGCAGCAACAACACAGCGAGAATGCCCAATACCGGTAGCAAGAGGATTAAAACTTTGACTTCAACCAAATAATTTTTGTAACGTTGAACCGCAGAATTATGCTCTATCCACTGGTTGATGAATTCAACGCGTCGATAGATGGACGGGTGGGTATTGAAGATTTCAAAGAAACGCTGAATTGATTTCGGCACTGAATTCAGGACTGCGAGTTTCACCAAGGCGTCTTTGAATGCCTCTGGTTTCTCTGTAAGCCGAACCGCATACAGGTCGGCTTGATGTTCGCACCGCCTTGACAAATACCGGAAGATAACTATGAAATAAATGATTAGAAAAGCCAGCGAACACAAGGTCGATACCACTGACAAAAGGGACTGTGATTCCCCAAGGTATGTTAACAGCGGTTCTTCAACAAGCACATAGAAAAAGGGATAATTCAAGAGATAGAAGAGTGAAAACAGCATATACGTTGGGATGTGCCGATAGCGGATATGTCCAAGTTCATGAGCGACAACCGTTTCAATTTCTTCATCCGTAAAGTATTCAAGAAGCGCGTCTGTCAGAAAAATCCGACGATTCCATGGAAGCGTTCCCGCCACAGCTGCGTTGGCAATTAACAGCGAACCGGTTTGCCATACGACAACCTCCCGGTATTTTATACCGCTCTGCCTCGTCAAACGATCTAACCTCTGCTTTAGCACCGAATCCACCGCGAGGGGTTCTGTTTTCCATAGAAACTGCATCAATAATGGGGCAAAGATATACGCAGAAATAATTACCGGTAGGATCAGCCCGATTAGAATATACGGATGCTCAACAATGAATACCTTTGCTGAATATGGAAGCCAGTGAATCGCGTCCATCATCACCAAATACAGGAACATCGGCAACAGCGGGAAAAGCAGAAACTTGAATTGCAGACTGAGAATCTCTCTGTAATGACCGGGTTGTAGTTTATTCACCTGATAAAACGCAAGGCGGATACATATCAGTCCGATCAGTAGCGGCAGCAAGGCGAGGGTCTGGCGCAGATGTGCCATGGGAAAGAAGGCGAAGTATTTGTCAATCAGCATCGGCAGATTCAACAGATACAGATTGCAGAGGTATGCCGCTAAACTGAGGCACTCAAAAACAATCATGAAGCGGCGCAGCCGATAGAGTGTTGGTAGGTTCTCTTCTTCGTCCGCGGGAAAGGTTCTTGCGACATAGGAGGTCACAAAACATGTGATAAGAATAGGGAACCCTGTCAAGACAATTGTCCAGAGGACGACCTGCATATCACTGATATTCATGCTTGTCTGCGGCGGCTCAAACGAAAAAAGAAAGAGGAGCCCGGCAATTAAGATGATACTTATCTGTCCCACTTTTAATTTTTCCTTGCGGTTAAACAACGTGGTATTGGACTACAACGTGTCTTTCTCAAATCCGCCTGCGCCGTTGTTGCAGGCTACGCACTTTGACTAATTCTGCACTGGATACCATTTTTCTAATTTACCTTGCGGTTAAACAACGTGGTATTGGACTACAACGTGTCTTTCTCAAATCCGCCTGCGCCGTTGTTGCAGGCTACGCACTTTGACTAATTTTGCACTGGATACCATTTTTCTAATTTACCTTGCGGTTAAACAATGTGGTATTGGACTACAACGTGTCTTTCTCAAATCTGAAGAAATCCGCAGAAACACCCAAGCAAATACCCTGCGCCGATGTTGCAGGCTACGCACTTTGGGCTAATTTCGTAGCCGAAGTGTCTGTGAGTCGGCGAACGGAATCTCTGGCGAGTCATAGAATTTTAACGTATCTCGCATCAAAAATCAAGCGCATTTTAAAGCTCTGCTCCAATCGCCTCGGTGTTTGTGAAAAAAACTCTTGACTTTTTTTACGAAAAAGTTGTATAATTTATATTAAAAGTGCCTGTGAGAATGAACTGCTTACAGGTCCCCCATATTGGTCGAGATGTAAAATGCCTGCGGAGTCCGTGTAAGACCTTATACACTCAGCACTACGATGCTGGCGGCGGCAGTGGACGTTGAAACAGGAACTACCTCTACAGACATAACCAGTTATCTGCAATTATCTGTAGTAAAAGGAGCAGGAATCCATGATAAGTAGAACCGCTTTCACAATTATCGCTCTTCTGGGTGTTGCACTTGTTGTGAGTAGTTGCGGCAAGTTAGATCAGGAAGAGTTTGAAATGTGGAAGAATGAACATGTCTCAAAGATGGAGCAAAGTGAAGCAGACATGTCAAACAAAATTACAATGCTGGATGGCAAGGTTGATCAGCAGGGCAAAGATCTAACGGAAGCCATTTCCAAAGCAAAAGATGAGGCGATTGCCGTATCCCAACAAGGGGATGCCGATACCATTGCTGCTGCGAATCAAAGTGCCAAAGAACAGGATGCGCAACTCCGTGCAGATCTGACAGCGGCGCTTGATGCGCAAGCCCAAGAATCGATGGCATCTGTCGAAGCTGTAAAGGCAGACCATGAAGAAGAGTTCATGGCACTTAAAAAAGCCAATATGGCTCAGGATGAGACGGTAGAGAAACTCGCCTCTCGAGTGATGGCTTTGGAAGAAGGTTTAGCGATGGTGGCAGAAGAAGTTGCCTCAGCCCCCACACTGCTGGTTACCGTCACTTTCGCCAGTGGTCGCACCAGTTTATCCGGCGACGCGGAGCAGATGCTTGACGGTATCGTTGAACAACTCATGGAAGCGTCGGACGCAAAGGTCAAGGTTGTTGGACACGCGGACGGCATGCCAGTGCTGAAGGGAAATTACGGAAGTAATTGGGATCTCTCACAGGCACGTGCGAACTCCGCTGCAAAATACCTGAAATCCAAAGGAATTGAGGCTGGCAGAATTGAAGCTGTTGGCAAAGCACACACGGATCCCGTTGCGCCACAGAACACTGCCGCGGGCAGAGCCATGAATCGTCGGGTCGAAGTTATTCTGGTTCCTGCAGGCCATTCACATTAATTCTAAACGATTCATTCGGTGGAAGCCGCTTTAGTTCCGCTGCCCTAATGAATGCAGCCCCAAGGCTCTTGTATCAATATATAGGCGGGTCGCTAACGGAGGCACGCCATCACAATGATAGTGATCGCGTGACCTCCGCGTACTCGCCTATTGCTGTCATATCACTGCTCTCTATGCGCAGTGGATAAGGACTTTATTACTTATGCGTTTGGTATTTGCCTGCTGTTTGTTTCTGTTGTTAATTCCCTGCTTAACACTTGCAGATACCGCCGATGGACAACCTTTGAGACCCTCCCCTGTCCGAGATTTTTTGGCAGAATATCTGCACGCGCCATCGTTTCAGGTGTCCCTATTTTCATACAAACCGGAGTTGGGCAGCTTGGCGGATATTCTCCAGAGCGTCGGCGTATCGAGAGTTCCGGGTGCGCTGTTACCAACGGTTTCGGTTGTATTTGAACATAGTGCTGAGTTCGATTCACGTTTGGAATTCGGCTATTGGCAAATGGAACTTGACATTCCACCGCCTACCTCCGCGAACCTCTCTACCACCCTCATCCCGATTTCGTATCAGTTTATCTATCGTCCAGTGCTGCTCTCCGAATACCTCCCAATTTACTTGGGGGGTGGTATCGGTTATTTGGGAACACACCTGAGTGGTAGTGCGATCGACCTCATTGAACAACAGGGTATCCGCTTTGACAATAGCTCTTCAGGACCAACCGGGTATGTCCTCATCGGGGTAGAACTGCTGGAGTGGGAACAGAACCTATCCCTCAACTTTGAGGTGAAACGGATACTCAAAACAGTAGAAACAACTGGTACTACCCCACTCGACCTGATTTTAGACGGCACTGCGATCGGTTTAGGCATTAAAATGCGGCTTTAAATGGAAACCATGAACGGCAAGCGCATTCTCCCTTATGTCGTCTGTCTCGTATTCGGTTGTATTATCGGTGGTTACTCGGATACGCCGCTCCCACTTCTCAGTTTGCTGGCTGTAACTTGTGCTTTCGTCTTTTTAGGCATGGAGCTTGCGGTCTATCTGTTGCTAATCGCCCTGCCATTTTCATTTCGCTATATTCTCCCAGGTCGCTTTGAGATTCAAACACCGACAGAACCCCTCTTAGGGATGCTGGTTGCCGTTTACTACGTGCGACGCATACTGGATCGGGTAATCCGGTCGAGAATCGGAGTTCCCGGCTACGGGGTTAAATCGGAAAATACCTTCCCTTTTTTTGCCCCTCTCTGCTTCTACATCCTTGTTACATTTCTTTCTGCAATCAACACGCCCGATCTTTTTGGCACACTTAAGGGAGCACTCCGTGCGACAGTCTACATGCTGTTCAGTGTGATAGTGTACACTGTCATCCAAAACAGGAACTCCCTGAAACGGCTTTTTGTCGCCAGTTTTCCGTCCGCTGCGGTTGCCGTCATCTGGACAGTTATTGTCCTCATCTATCACATAGACGCCTGGCAGTGGACAAGTGCGTATCGGAGTGCGCCGTTTACAAATTATTCCGTCTACGGTGCGTTTGCTGCGCTTTTTTTTCTCGTCTGTCTGAGTCGTCTTCTCTTTGACAATAGTGGGTATGACCGTGTGCTCTGGACGGCATGGTTCTTATGCTTCGGTGTGGGACTCTTGTTCTGCTTTTCGCGTGGGGTCTGGCTATCGGTCATCGTTGCGATCGGTTTCATGCTGCTGCAACTGGGAAAAGGCGTTACGCATAAAAAGATTCTGTTTATCGGTGCCGCATGCTTTATCTTACTGGCGTGTCTGAATCTTCCCGGCATCTATAATATTCTCGTTGAACGTGTCACATCCGCGATCGATCTCAGTTACGCTTCAAACCGAGCGCGTCTCTTACGATGGGGACAGGCTTTCGTGATGTTCGCTGAAAGCCCTATTTTGGGGAAAGGATACGGGGCGTTTGCGATGTTATACGAGGAGGATGTGGCACTTGTTGGAAGTTATACGGCACAGTATCAACTCGGTGCTCACAGCGAATATCTCCAAGTGATGGCGGAATTGGGAATCGTTGGATTAGGGATATGGGTATGGCTGAACTTTGCCTTCCTACGCTACGGGTTTCGTGCCCTCCAAACGTTAGAAGACGGCTTTTACCGTGCCATGGTCATTGGATTAATGGCGGCAGAAATTTCATTAATGGTGCACTTCACAGTAAACAATCTGTTGAACGGGGACGCCATTGGGGTTCCCTTCTGGGGTATCTACGGATTACTGCCCGCTGTTGTGCAAATGGCGAACCGCGAAAAAACCACATCCGAAACTGAAGATGGTGTATAATAGCAGTCAGAATCAGGATTTTTTGTGATTACCGTTTTTACCAATGGAGAAATCAATATGAATATTATCCACATTATTTCAGATACATTTCGACGTGATAACCTTGCTATCTATGGTGGAAAGGGATACACACCCTCCCTGAATGCTTTCGCGGAAAAATGTGTCGTTTTTGACAAAGCGTATGTCTGTGGTTTTCCGACTGTCCCGATTCGTGGCGAACTCGTGACAGGACAAGTCAGTATCTGTCGAAGGGGATGGGAACCTCTCAAACGAGATGTTCCCGTCATCGCTGATGACTTAACGAACGCTGGGATTGTGAGTATGATGATTGCGGATACGCCGCATCACATCAACAACGGTTTCTTTTACAACCGTGGGTTTACGGGATGGAAGTGGATTCGCGGGCAAGAGGGTGACCATTTAGAGACGCAGCCCTACGATTACGAATCGAAAAAATCGTTGCAGTATCGTGAGTACACACGAACACATCCGAACAAATTGCCGGGTGGACTCGGCAATCACCTGAGAAATATGGCGTTCCGGCAGACCGAGGCGGACACTTACGTTGCGCAGACGATGCAGACGGCTTGCGACTGGTTGGAACGTAACCATCAGCACGAAAACTTCTATCTGATGGTGGACACTTTCGATCCGCATGAACCGTGGGATGCCCCCGAATGGTATCTAAAGCGTTTCGATGCGAGCGATTACGACGGACCGGAACCGATCTATCCCCCCTACGGTCCCAATCCGATGAATGAACGAGAGACGGAACGGCTCAACGCCCTCTACCGGGCAGAAGCATCACTGGCTGACAACTGGATCGGACAACTCCTGCGGAAAATCGACTATATGGGCTTGATGGAAAACACGATGATAATCTTCATGGCGGATCACGGTTTCCTCTTGGGTGAACACGGACTCCTCGCGAAGAACCTCAGCATGTATGAAGAGGTTATCCATATCCCACTCATGATTTATCACCCAGATGCAACACCCCGTCACACCAATGCGCTCGCCAGCATTATTGATATTCCGCCTACCGTTATTGATGTGTTGAATGTGGAACACGAAGCACAAGTGGAAGGTAACAGTCTTCTGCCCGTTATCATGGGAGATACCGACACAGGACGCGAGTATACTGTCACGCATGGTGCCTGGGTCGGGGGCTGGAGTCCTGATGGCGGTAGTCCGCATGGAAGCATCACGGATGGGACTTGGTCTCTGCTTTTAGAGAACCAAGGCGCGCCACAGCAGTTATTCCATCTACCCTCCGATCCGGAACAGATGAATAATCGGTTTGAATCGGATACATCGGAGGCGCGCCGACTCTATCAAGCATTTTTGGACTTCTTAGGGCAGCACGGCGCACCTGACGCAATGGTCTCTCAATTTCAAGACCGGTGGCCGGTTTAAATTGGGCTAATTCAGACAAGACCGTTTAGCCTTTTGCTGACGTATGCCGCCAGATTTGGTCCTCGTGGATTGTCCAGCACACACTCAATCCAGGCTTGCCTTTCAAAGTTCTGAATGGGCATCCCCCATACGCAGGCCATGAGGCCCGTATCGGCTAAATCGTCAAACTCTGTGGGATTGTCGTAACTGGATGCGAAAAGGTATTGTCTCAGCATGTTTTCGCCTGTCCACAAGTCGAGGAGCAGGAAAACTGCTTCTCGCGCAACATGGACGATCAGGAATCCAACCCCGTGATGTTCTTGATTGTCGGTATTTGCTAAGACATCCATCAGAAGGTCCTTCGCAGCTGCTAACACAGCCGCATCGGGCATGTCTCGATCAGGATGGGTGATGCCGTAGCATTTGATCTGCCACTGGTCCGGTCTCCAAAGTTCGAGGAAACGGACTTCCCGTTTGGAATATGGTGAAGTTAACTCGATCATCATTTTTGCTTCTATAACATGGGTTCTGTGGAAATGCTATGTCCAATCCATAATTACGCCTAAATATTCATCTTTGCGATCCGCCAATCCATCATAAGCGGATTGTGCTTCTTCTGGATCAATGACGTGCGTCAACAATTCTTCTACTTTGAACTTGCCTTCACACATCAGTGAATAGACCAAGCGCGAGTTGCGTTCAAGCGAGTGCTTCGATTCTCCAGAGTGCATCGTCGGATAGACCCACTCGTGTGCACTTCTGAGCGTAATCGCGCCTAAGCCGATACTGTGGCTATAGTTTAAAATGGCGGTTGCATCCGTGACGTATTCACCGCGCGGCGAACCGAGTAAGATGACCTCTCCCTGTCTGCCGGTCAACTGATATGCTGTTTCGACGAGTCGTGGGTTTCCGATCGCCTCGACAGTGACCGCTGCTTTCTCGCCGTTTGTCAAATCTATAATCCGTTCCAGCGCATCTTCTTCATCTGGGTTAATCAGGTGCTGGATCCCGCACTGCCGGGCGATTTCAAGTCGACGCGGCACCCGCTCGATGCTAATGACTTTCATGCCTGCCAGATTGAAAAGTTGCGAGGCAGAGTTGCCGACCAACCCTAAACCGATAACCGCAACGGTATCCCCGAATTCGGCGGAAGATACCCGTAGAGAGGTCATCGCGACTGTCGCCATTCGGACGAACGGAACTAATTTCTCGTCTATGTCTAAAGGGGGTTTAAACGCTAAAAGGACTGACTCGGTTTTGGCAATAGAGGCGTGTGGACCGTAGCAGAAGGTGAGGTCTCCGACGGCACACTTGGTCACGTTTTCACCGACTTTGAGGACTTCGCCGATCGATGTATAGCCGGAGCCGTGTGGGAACTGTGTTCCACTTTCGAGTCCAGTATACCCTGCCCCTTCAGTGCCGGGACTAATCAAACTATAGTGCGTTTTTAACAGAATTTGGTTCGGCGTGAGTGTCTCGTCAAGCTCGAAATCCTTCAGCGCTGCTGAACGTTTCGCTGGCATTACAATCCGTTTTCCTTTCATTCTGAATGCTCCTTGTTGAATTTTTCCCATTATGGTATCATATTTGCCAAACTTTTTATATTTTTAATTATTCCTTGCGGTAGGGAGAGATTTTTTATGAGACTCACGCCAGAACAGTGCGAAACCTTCTGGACACAAGGCGTTCTGATCGCCAAAAATGTCTTGACTGACGAAGACCTCCAGCCGGTGATTGACGAGATTTCAGATTGGATTTCGGAACGCGCCCTTGCCTTAAAGCAGGAAGGTAAAATCGAAGACTTGCATGAAGACGAACCCTTTGATAAACGGTTCGGTAAGTTGTTAGCACAATCCAACGAGATGGTGAGCGGCTTGGACATCATGCACTACCGTGGCAAAGCCATCTTTGAATTCCTGAAGAACGACAACCTTTTAGATGTCGTTGAAGGCATTGTGGGTCCCGAAATTACGTGTAATCCGATTCAGCATCTACGTGCGAAACCGCCCGTTATAGACGGGAATGCGAGTTGGGCAGGCGGTGTGCCGTGGCACCAGGATGCTGGTGTGATGATGCCAGAAGCGGAGGGATCCGCCATCATCACATGTTGGCTTCCACTGGGGGACAGCACAATAGAGATGGGATGTCTTGAAGCGTTGCCGGGTATTACTGAAGACAAAGGCTATCTGAGCCACCAAAAAGAGGGCGGGACCATGATCAAACCGGAGTTGATGCCGGACGTTGAACCGCTTATGTTGGAATGTTATCGTGGTGATGTTATCTTATTGAGCCGCTTCACCCCACATCGCTCGCAACCGAACACGTCCGATCGGTGCCGTTGGTCGCTGGATTTACGTTATCAGACCACAGGACATCATACGGGACGCACGGCGCATCCAGACTTCATCGTCCGGAGTCGTAAAAATCCCGAAACTGTCCTATCTGAACACCAAGAATGGTGCGATTTGTGGACAGATGCTTTTGAAAACCCACGCGGCTTCGCAGGACACAGGTCGGAGTAGGTAAGGCAAATTAAAAACATGCAAGCGATTATTCTGTGCGGCGGTCTCGCGACGCGGCTCGGTGAGACAGCGAAAACCCTGCCGAAGATTCTGCTGGAGATCGCTGGGAAAACAGTATTGGAATGGCAAATCCAATTGCTGAGAGATGTAGGGGTCACCTCGGTCATCCTCGCGTCGGGACACCTTCACGATGTGCTTTATGGGCGCGTAGGAGACGCTTACGCTGGGATGTGTATCCGTTATGCCAAAGAAGAAAAGCAGCTCGGCACTGGCGGCGCGATTCAGAATGCGATGCAGCAGATCGATACATCGCCCTTTTTTGTCCTAAACGGCGATATTCTGATCGCTAACTTTTCGCTACGGGAAATGTTGGTTCGATTTGAGCAAGGAATGGCAGGAGTGCTGTTAAGTGTGCATGTCCCGGACATCCGTCCCTACGGCGAGATTGTATCGGACGGTGAGGGAAAAATTCAGGCGTTTCGTGAGAAACAGTCTACCCGTTGTGCTGGGTATATCAACAGTGGGGTATATCTTTTCGATCACAGGATTGCTGATACGTTTCCAAGCGACCGAGAAAACTTCTCTATGGAACGAGACGTTTTTCCATACGTTTCCAATCTCTATACCTTAGAAACGGATGCCGACTGGATCGATATTGGTGTTCCAGAGCGGTTGGCTCACGCCCGTGCACACTTTTAATTTTACCTTGCGGTTCGATCAGGTGAGTTTAGCACTTTGACGTTTCTTTCCGTAGATCCGCTTTCTGTACGGGTTGGGCGACCCAACCCCTACGCGTTCCAAGCTCCGTGATCTTTAACCCATATCCCTCTTTACTGACAATTTTTTGTCGACTGCTACCCGTCTGTCCCTTCTGTTCGCAAGACGACATAACTCCGATACCGTTCTTCATGTATTTCACCGGCTTCAACGGCGTCCTGAACAGCACAATCGGGTTCCGCAACGTGGGCACAATCGTTGTATTTACAGGTGCCGAGATACGGTTCCATTTCTGGGAAATAGTACTCTAAATTCTCCGTATCTACCCCCCACAATCCGACTTCCCGTATACCGGGTGTGTCGGCGACTTCACCCCCGAGGTCTAAGGGAAAGAGTTCGACAAGGGTCGTTGTATGCCGTCCTTTCTGGGTTCTGATACCGACTTCACCTGTCCGCAAGTCTAAACTCGGTTGAAGTGCGTTCAGTAGGCTGGATTTGCCGACACCAGATGCACCGACAATAACACTAAATTTATCGCTCAGCACATTTTGGAGTGCATCCAGGCTCTCAGGAACATTGATACTGGTATAGATGACCCGATAACCCAATTTCTCATAAACGGCAAAGGTCGTTGCGAGTTCCGTCCGTTGTGCTTCATCCACTAAGTCCATCTTGTTGAGACATACCACGGCTTCCATGTCGCCTGCCTCCGCCAAGATAAGGAATCTATCCAGTGTCCGAAAGTTAAGGGGCGGCATCAGTGTGGAGACAACGGCTACGATTTGATGTGCATTCGCAACGATAACCTGTTCAATGTCCCCGTGTTTTCCGGCGTATTGCCGCGAGAACTTTGTCTGACGCGGCAGAATATCCTCTACCACTCCCTCTTCCATATCAAGTTGCGTGAAAAGGACCCAATCACCCACAGCAACTGGGTCGGCATACAGTCTGCGTCCGGTTTCAGAGCGGTGTCTCCGTTTGAGGGTGCCGCGGAGTGTGCAGCGCAGGATAATATCATCGTATTGGACATCATAAAACCCTGTCCGCGCCCGGATGACTCTGCCTTGTTCGCGTGTAAGGATGGATCCCACCTCCCAAAAGTGTGGAAGTATTTATTCCTCAGATATACGTTTTCATGGTCTCTAAAGCTACCTCAACATCCTCGTCAAAATTGTCAAACTTGCACTCACATGAGACGCGACCGTCATAGCCCGCTTTTTGGAGTGCCGTGAAGAAATCTGTGAAATCGAAATCGTCGTTTCCGGGATAGGAACGTTTAACAGGTTCGGCTATGTGAACGTGCGCGAGCCATTCAGCAGCGTCGATGGTGTTTTGCATCGGCTCTTCTTCCTGATGGATGTGATAGAGATCCGCCAACGCCTTGACACCCGGACGATTCACGCGTTTTGCCATAGCGAGTCCATCTGCGACGGTCCGAAGGATGTTTCCTTCTCGCCAACAAATTGGTTCAATAACGATCGTCATGTTATGCGCTTCGGCGTGATCCGCCGCCATATCCAGGAACTCAGCAATTTGTGCTAAGGCACGTTCACGCGAATAGCCTTCCTCTATACTACGGGAACCGCTGCTGCCGTAGACGATAACTTCACCGCCAATTTCACTGCCTCTCCGACACGCAGTCTCTACATAACGAGATAAACGCGGAAAATCGACGACATCGCCTACGACGCGCAAGTCACCCGGAATGAACCCCGAATAGGATTCCGGCTTTAAGGGTGCCTTCGCTACCTGTTCACGAATTTTCTGGAATTCAGTCTCATCTGCCTCAGGCATCAACCCCGGACGCACGCCTAATTCAATATAGTCATATCCGACTTCTGCGAGTCGATTGACATTCTCCAAACCTGTACAGACCCCAAATCTCATGCCTTCTCTCCTTTTTCTAACTGTGGCAATCTAAGCACCCATATTCAATAGTTTAAAAATCACTTGCCAAATCGTCGTTTTCGTTCGCTATAAGCCCGTAAAGCACGGAGAAAGTCAATTTTCCGAAATGAGGGCCAATATGTATCACAGAAATAGAATTCTGAGTAGACGCTCTGCCACAGCAAAAATCCCGATAACCGCACTTCTCCGCTGGTGCGAATAATTAACTCAGGATCAGGAAGGTTTGAGGTGTAAAGATAGGGTGTAATCTTATCCACTGTGAGTTCGTCTGCGATCTGGTGGATAGGTTTATCACTCTCACCCTCGGCTTTTAGGTGCCTCCGAAACGCTTCAATAATTTCCTCTCGCCCGCCATAAGCGACAGCGACATTTAAGATAAATTTGTCGTAATGTTGCGTTGCCTCCTCTGCCTCCCGAATTGCTTCTTGCAGACTACTGGGTAACAGTTCTATCTGTCCCATCGCACGCACTTTGATCTGGTTCGTATGGAGTCCCTTAATAGTGACAAGCTCCCGCATTTTCCCTTCAATCAGTCCAAGAATTCCTTCAACTTCATGTGCGGCGCGTTTGAAATTATCAAGAGAGAAAATCCAGATAGAGAAAATTTCAACGCCGAGTTCGTCACACCAATGGAGTACCTCTTCGAGTTTGTCCGCACCTTCATGATGCCCTTCAATGACATCCTCAAGTCCACTGGCTTTCGCATAGCGGCGATTTCCATCTAAAATTACACCGATATGGCGTGGGATATTCCATGCATTGGCTTCGGATTCCAAACGCCTCTGATAAGCCCTGTAAAAAAATCTTTCAACTCGATTTTTAATATAGTGGAATGGGTTCATATACATATCCTGAGTCGTTACAGATGCAATGTAGGCACAACCTGTAGGTTCCCCATATTGCGACATTTATTATAACACAGAAGCGTTATTTAGAAAAGTCTATAATCAACAGAGATTTTAAAGTTGACATGTTGAAGAAAGTGTGATAAATTTATTGGGAAATATTCACAGATGGCAGTCGGGCGTTTGTAGCGATCGCTAAAACAATACGTATCCATCTACTATCAAACTTGCAGCATATTTATGTGCTAACTCTTAATCACTGACGCGCAGCCCGTAACGAAGTGGAGGGCGGTTTTACGGAAGGGAAACCCTTCATTCATCAAACCCATCTCAACGAACCGCAAGGAATAATTAAAAATTCGCTAACACTACCACGAATTCCCGCCCACGGTGTCACACTCAAATCTATTCTTATTGCTGTTATTCTAATACCGATTAACTGCTACTGGGTTATTGAGATGGAGGTTATTCGGTATTCAGGTCATCCTGTGACGATTTCCCTCTTTTTTAATGTGATCTTCAGTCTATTCCTGATTATCGGCATGAACGCCGTGTTGCGCCGTTTCATCCCCAGTTTAGCATTGGCACAAAGCGAGTTAGTCATTGTTTACCTGATGCTTTCCATTGCTTCGGGAATTACTGGTCACGATATGCTTGAGATTTTGGTCCCGATGTTAGGGCATGCCTTCCGTTTTGCTACCCCGGAAAACGAATGGCAACAGTTGTTTGTCCCGTTCCTGCCAAAGTGGCTCACCGTTAGCGACACACCCCTTTTACACGGTTATTATGAGGGTGAACTCCCGCTCTACACAGTTGAAACATTGCTTGGCTGGGCAACGCCGGTCCTCTGGTGGACTGCCTTTATTACTGTGTTGATTTTCGGAATGCTTTGCATCAATATAATTGTTCGTAAACAATGGATTGAACACGAGAAATTAAGTTATCCGATCATCCAACTCCCGCTCCAATTGACAGAAACACCACGGAATCGCCTCTTTCAGAATAAATTGATGTGGCTCGGTTTTGGAATTGCTGGTGCGCTTGCTTTCTGGAATGGTGTCAACTTTCTGTACCCGATCCTCCCTGAACTACGGACCCGTGTGCGAAGTTTCCAAATTTTTACGGAGAGCCCGTGGAACGCTATGGGGAGAATCCCGTTTTCACTGTATCCGTTCGCGATCGGACTCGGCTTCTTTATTCCTCTTGATCTCTCGTTCTCGTGTTGGTTTTTCTTCTGGTATTGGCGTTTCATGCGTGTCCTCGGTGCTGCCCTTGGATTACGGAGTCTGCCTCGCTTTCCGTACATGAACGAGCAGGCATCAGGTGGCTACCTTGCTTTGTGTGCTTTAGCTATTTGGGCAAGCCGCAGACACCTTTTGGACGTTGCCAAAACAGTTTTTGGATTTGGAAGGATTTCGGAGGACACCGGTCAAGAACCGATGTCATATCGCGGTGCGACGCTTGGCCTTATCGCAGTAATGGCATTCCTTGTGCTTTTTTGCTACTATGGGGGTGCTGAAATTTGGGTGATGTTTGCATTCTTCGTTATTTATTATATGATCTCCATTGCTATTACGCGGATGCGCGCCGAATTAGGCACGCCTGTGCATGATCTGCACTACTCCGGTCCTGATGAGATTTTGAGTCGGACTGTCGGAACAAGGCGGTTGGGGAGAGACAACCTCATTATGTTTTCGATGTTTTGGTTTATCAATCGTGCGCATCGAAGCCATCCAATGCCGCACCAGCTCGAAGGTTTCAAGATCATGGAACGGACAAACATGACGATGAACCGTATCATTTTCGCCTTGACGCTTGCGACTATTTTAGGATCGTTAGCAGGATTTTGGGCGCTAATCGACCGCGGGTATCGCCTCGGCATGGAGGTACGCGCTTATTGGCCCTCTCTCAGTGCTTTTGGCATAGAGCCGTATCGTCGGCTTGCGGGATGGTTGCAAGCCCCAGAAGAGACACTCATCCCTGAAAGCGGATTTATGGGTCTGGGGTTCCTCTTAACAACAGTGTTAATGTTCTTTCGGATGCGATTCGTATGGTGGCCCTTTCATCCCGCAGGTTTCGCTATCTCTACGAGTTGGGGGATGAATGTTACGTGGAGCTGCCTTTTCATGAGTTGGTTAATCAAGTGGCTTATTCTTCAGTATGGCGGTGTCGTCCGGCATCGCAAGATAGCTCCCTTTTTCTTAGGGTTAATTTTGGGGGAGTTTACGGTCGGGAGTCTCTGGACAATCTTAGGGATTATCGCCGGCATTCCGACTTACGGGTTTTGGGTGTAGTAAAGGGATCTGATTTAACCAAATCCTTTTAACCAAAAACTGAAAAGGGCTGCGTAGCCACCCGGACTGACAATTTTAAAAGTTGTCAGATCGCGAACCTACTGCCAAATTCAGCGGCAATAGCAGCAAAGTTAGACTAAATAGGAGCGTCCACTGCCATTCCCATTTGAGGGGTGCCATTCCTAAAAATTGCGCTACAGGTTCAATATAGAGCGTCGCCAAATGGAGTGCTATAATAACAAGTGAAATAATGATGAGACGAAAGTTCGCGAAGACCCTTTGAACCAGCGATTCCCATGGATACCGTAAAGCTTGCCAACATGTAGCCAGCTGCGTGAAAATAAGGGTGGTACACGCTGCTGTTCGCGCGGTCGCAATACCTAAAGCACTTGGATCTCTCATATCTCCAACAGAAAGGACATCCCTCATTAATGTTGAAACACCGAATGTATCGGACGCTATAGGGGAACGCCAGAGAATAAAGAAGAAGGGAATGATTGTCATCAGACTAATAGTCACAGCACGGCAAACGATGTCTATACCTGTCGTTTTTGAAAGGAAGCGCGACCCCGAAAACCGCGTTGGACGGTGATGCCGGTTGGTATCGTTGGCATCAGCAAATATCCGTTCTGTGCCTATAACGAATGATGGTAATAGGGTCAGGAGAAATTGGGTCCAAATTATCTGTGTTAACGTCAATGGCATCGGCATCTTATAGAGATAGTGTAGAACCGTCCCAAAAGAGAGTGTGAGAAGTAGGGAGAGCGTACAAGAAAAGTTCCATCGTAGAAAACCGGCAGCGTTATGGTAAGCCTCGCGAGCATGCAGCAGCACATCTTTTACAGCCTGAAACCCTCCCTTGTTAATGAGTCCATCGGCTGCGGCTTGCACAACATGCGACGCATCAACCCGACTCGCAAGTGTAATATCCGCAACGGTCATTGCGCGGAGGTCTTCCCTATTTTGTCCCAGAAATCCGACTGCATGGCTTTGACGTTTTAAACTAAGGACGATATTCCGACGCTGATACCATGTTGGTTGCGAATAAGCAATCCACTTTGCTGTTTCACCATCGAGTTGTTCACGCGAGACCTTCTCAAGTTCCTCTCTTGACACGACGGCTTTCCGGTTATGAACAAGCCCAAGATCCTTCGCAAGATCGACCGTCTCTTGCTCCTCGCTTTCAGTGATGAGGATAATTTTAAGTCCAGTATCAAGGCTGGACTTCAGGGTCGTCTTCGTCCGTTCATCATTGTTAGCAGAAAAACTGATAAATCCTAAAAAGATAGGATTGTACTCCATTTCCTGCGGCTTCAGAATAACATCAGAGGAATGATAGGCTACACCATAGACATGCGATTTCGTACTCATCAGATAGTCTATAATTTCATGATACATTTCGTGCCTATCGTCCGATAAGGGTATTGCTTCGCCATTAACGAGTACATAACCGCAAGTGTCAAGCACTGTTCGGGCATCTCCAAAGATGATATTAAGATAATCCTCGGGTGCTGACTCGAAGACTTGCATTTGATAGGGATAGTTACGCGTGCCAGGATACGTATTCACCAAGGGAAGTCGAGTCCTGACATTTTTCAGTTGGTAGCCGAGTTTCTTCACATCCCTTTGGATGGCGATCTTGGGCGATACGCCCCTCCGGGAAGACATAACTTCTGAAGTTGCCTGCGTGTTAAGGAGGTTAACACTGTCTGTATCCTGTCCATCAGAAGTCCCGAGTCCGGCTGTGAACACTAAGTGCGGAGCCCCTTGCGGAATTTTTCCGCCGGGTGCCAGTGTCTCAATCGTGTTTTGTCGCTCTGCGGGGGTAAGCTCCTTGAGCGAATTTAACCAATCCTTCCATGTTTTGCCATCCACCAATTGTTCATCAACGAAAAGACTTGAAATTGTTAGGGAGCGTGTGGTGGAAAGTCCATTTTCATTCGCAAAAAAAGTGGTAATGCGACTTAGTTTTTCAAGGCTCCGTGAATTCCGTAGCACAACTCCTTTCTGCAACAATCTTTGGGCGTGTTTAGAAAAGAATAAACGGAGCAGTTGAATCACATCTTGCGGGGCAGATGCGACGGCAAATAGCATCCCTAAATGGATGAGAGATTGCCAATTGGTAGCACGATTCTGATATTCAAACCACCACGCGATTGCGACAGCCACCCCTCCCACACCCATGCCGATAACTTTTACAGCTGTATATAAACCTCTTGTCTCACCCTCTGCGAGGGTATGCGAGACGAGCGTTGGACGTGCATCCGGACGTTGTTTCCATATTTCCAATTGCTTCCCTGTCTGCACAACGATTGCGAGTCCATGCCCTGCTACAACATACGTCCCGCCGAACGCCATATTTTTTTGTCTTTGAGGGGGTAAAGCGTTATCTTGAACATCTATCGCCACCTTTTGCACAGGTTCCTCAGTTCCAAAGAGTCCGGACTCATCAATCATAAGACCTTCTGATTCAATGATCCTGGCATCAGCAGGTACATAGTCCCCTGCGCTGAAAGGCAGTAGATCCCCAGGCACGATGTCCTCTGGGGCGCACTCATCTAATTTCCCTTGTCGAATCACCTTGATACTATGCACCATCAACCTATTATGGCTGGTATCACGGCTGCGAATGCGATATTCCATCGTGTATGCGGACACGGCATGAATAACCAGAACTGCTCCAACAACGCCGACTGCATGAAGTGTAACGCTGCTCGTCCCGTTGGTCAGGGAAACACTGAGGATGACTGTGGCGATTCCCAAAACAATTACACGCCACGTGAACAACGCTTTAAGAAATGCTGCAAAAGGAAAAGCGTCTTTCTCTGGGGACCCCTCGTTTTTACCGTGCTGTGCTTTCGCCTTCTGAAAGGCTTCGGCACTCAGTCCCTGCTCCATGTTGGAGTTGAATTTATTCAGTATTGATGCAATGTTTTCCGCATGAAAATTTGACATTTTTTAATTATTCCTTGCGGTTAAACAACGTGGGTTTGAACTTGGCATGCCTTTCTTATATCCGTTCTCCATTACATTACGAACTACGCACTTCGTTCTTTGGCGCGATGCCCAGATTTAATCGTTAAAAAAAACGCTTGCTCCGCGAGGATCCGGCTTCAAAATTTTAATATCAGACGCGATCTGGTGCTTTTCAAAGGCGGCTTGCATTTTCTCAGCAACCTGTTCTGTGTGCTCCAGACAATAGGCTGCGATCGTTGGTCCTGCGCCGCTCAATGCGACGCTCAGTGCGCCAGCAGCGGTAGCGGCTCCTGCCACATCATCAAACCCTGGAATCAGTGAAGTGCGGTAAGGTTGATGCAACCTATCCTTCATTGCCACACGCAACATTTCAAATTGTCTTGTGGCAATACTGGCGATTAGCAGTGTGCTCCGGCTTGTATTATAGATTGCATCTGCGAAATCCACTGATTTCGGTAGAACCCCACGTGCTTGCTCGGTTGAAAGTGGAAAATCAGGAATCGCCAATACAATCGACAGGAGGGACGGACATTCTAATCGAACAGTATGCACCTGATCACCCTCCTGTGCTGAAACGACAAGTCCGCCATACAGTGAGGCAGCGACGTTATCGGGATGCCCTTCCAATTCAGTCGCAAAGTTGAGCAATTCTGCGTCAGAAAATGGAGTGTCGCAGAGGGCGTTTGCAGTAAGCAACCCGCCAAGAATGGCTGTTCCACTGCCGCCGAGACCCCGAATCGCAGGTATCCCATTTTCTATCTGCAATCTGAAGCCTTTCGGACGTTTCGTCGCACTTCGATGGAAAACGAGTTCTACGGCTTGAAACGCGACATGCGCCGGCGTACTGGATATTTTATCCGCATCTACGCCGCTGACAATCACTTCAGTACTGGTTTCAGAAGGTTCTAACGTAACAGTGCTATAGAGTTGGAGAGCAAGCCCTAACACGTCGAATCCGGGTCCCAGATTCGTTGTGCTTGCCGGGATCCGCGCGGTAACTTTTCGGTTAAAAGTAGGAGGCATTTTTAATTACACCTTCGATAACTGATAACTACTCGCTACAACTTTGAGATTGCAGTTTCCATTCTGCCCAATGCCTCTTGGATATTATCTAACGAATTGGCATACGAAAGACGAAGGTAACCATCACCATATTTGCCGAAAGAGGTTCCGGGCAATAGGGCGACATCCGCTTCCTCCATGAGATAATCGGCGAGTGCTTCACATGAAAGTGGCAGTTGCGTAACGTTAGGAAAGACATAGAAGGCCCCGAGCGGTTTGATACAACTGATCCCTTCAATGGCATTCAGTCCATCTACAATCGCGTCACGTCGTTTCTGAAATTCTGCAACCATCTGTGTAACAGAGGCTTGTTGTCCTGTCAGTGCTTCTATCCCAGCGAGTTGTGTGAAGGTGGCAGTACAGGAATTGGAATTAATAGTTAGCTGGGTGATTTTATCAGCGATTGCTTGGGGAGCAATACCGTATCCCAACCGCCATCCTGTCATTGCGTAAGTTTTAGAATGCCCTTCGATCAGAATTGTCCGTTCCTTCATACCGGGCAGACTGAGAACGCTGTGATGTTCACCTTCATAGAGAATACGTGAATAGACTTCGTCTGTCAACACATAAAAATTGTGTTTCTGTGCGAGTTCTGCGATTGCGTCCAGGTCTTCAGCGGTTAACGTGCCCCCTGTAGGATTTTGAGGTGAGTTGAGAATCAGGAGCTTCGTTCGATCAGAGATCGCAGCTTCAAGATCGTCAAGCCGGAATCGGAAGTCTACCTCCTCACGAAGAGGTAACGGGACGGCTTTTCCGCCGATGAAGTCGATAACAGATTCATAGACGGGGAAACCCGGTTCGGGATAGATGACCTCATCCCCGTCATCAATTAACGCTAAAATAGTGAAGAAAATAATAGGTTTCGCGCCCGGTGTCACTGTGACTTCGTCAGGGTGTATGTTAACACCGCGCGTTTCCGTTATATGTTGTGCGACAACCTCACGAAACTCTGGCACCCCAGCAGACGGGCAGTAGCCGGTATGCCCGTCCTTCATCGCTTTGTATGCTGCCTCAATAATATTAATCGGTGTTGGAAAATCTGGCTGTCCTATTTCCAAGTGAATAATGTCTTTGCCCTGTGCCTCTAACTGTTTGGCTTTAGCTAAGACTTCAAATGCGGATTCCGTTCCTAATCGACTCATCCGCGTTGCGAATGTGGATACTTCCAAAATTATACCTCGCTAATGGTTTTCAGTTTTCAGTTGTCAGTTAGAGAGATGTGGTGCGGAAACCGTAAAGTTACTGTAATCACCACAAAACCTTAACTGAGGGCCGATGACTGAAAAGGATTTTTTGAGAAAAAATCCGTACTGACACCTATTACTTTGCTTGCATTATAGCTCCGGTGGAACTCGCTATCCACACGTTTTGTCCGTCAAGCACAAAAACTTTGACCAATTTTTCCTTGGAATCTTCAAGTTCCCAAGTATCACCACCATCACTGGTGCGTAGGATGGCACCAACGCCGAAGTCGCCACCAACAGCCCAACCGTTCTTCTCATCTGCGAACCCAACACTTCGTAGTGTTTCTTCTGTGCCACTGGTTTGATCTGTCCATGATTCGCCGCCGTCACTGGTATGAAGAATTACACCATTTTCACCAACAGCCCACCCCATTGACGCATCAAGGAAAAAGATGTCTTCAAGGATATCCTCTCTGTTGGTTGCTTGTGTGACCCACGTCTGTGCACCATCCGTTGTTTTCTGAATCAAGGCATGTTGCCCCTGTGTACTCGGACTCACGCGGACCCCGGCAACCCATCCAGTCTGCTCATCAAGAAATTGAATGGCGTTGTACATATTTGCGTCATCATCGCCAACTGCCCCGAGTTGCCCACCTTGAAGTACTTTCCATGAGCGTCCGCCATTTTTCGTAGAAAGGATGGTGTCGCTTTCTCCGACTGCGTACCCGGCCTCTTTACTCACAAAATAGATGCCTTTAAGTCCGTTGCCAACCTTACTGGTTTGCAGTTCCCAGTCTCTACCATTATCGGTACCGACTATGGTCCCGTTTGCGCCGACGGCCCAACCGTATTTATCATCGAGGAAGTACACTTCTGCTAAATCGGCAGGGATTTTGATTTCCGATTTTTGCCACGATTTACCACCATCCATCGTATATCCGATGAAACCTGGATTTTCAAAGTCTTCAAAGGAGGCGGCACCGACCACCCACCCCGTACTCTTGCCTGTGAAAGTGATTGACATGTAATCCCGAACTTCTGGATCACGTTCTTGTAAAATACTCCAATTCCCTAACGCCGGCAGAACGGTTCCCAAAATACCGAGGGTCGCGAGCAGTATTATTCCCGTCAGTAGGCGTGACTCAAGCCTGTTCATTTTTATTCTATCTCCTTTTTTCATAAAAATATATGTTAATAGCAGATTGTTTTGGGTGAAGCTTGCATATCCCCAAAAACTTGCCTCACAGAGCGTGATGCAGCTTAGCAAGTCAACGACTTGCTAATAAAATTATAATATAACCTCGAATTAGAAATTAAGTCAACAAATTTTTCCCAAGCATCCAAGGGACTGAAACGTTGAAAGCGGCAGTTTACCGAACCAGACCGAAAGGTAAATTAAAACCTACTTCGCAACAATTAAAGTTCCAGTCTTAAAACTCTCTCCTACCTGAAGTTGGTAGACGTAAACGCCGCTTTCCACAACCTCACCAGATTCGTCGTGTCCATCCCAAATCAGCTCCGTTTCACCCGGTAGTGCGGTCAAAGACTTAACGAGCATTCCGTCAATGTCAAAGATGAGGACTGTGAATTCACCCGATGTTTCTTCAAGCGCACGAGCGGGGAAGACAACCCGATTGAAATCTTCGTCTGGAGAAAGCGGTGTAAAAGGATTCGGATACGGTTTATCAAAAATACGAAGCCTTTTTTCCAAGGGGATGGATTCGTTATTTGCCTCGTCAATGGCGATGACGGCATACGTAAAACTCCCTATAGGTAGCTGGCGGTCGTCAATAAATTTATATTCCGTTTTTAACTCATTGATTTCTGTAAGGGTGGTAAGTCCCTCGGTAATTCGGTAGGTTGTTACATCACGACTGACGCTCGGTTTCCACAACACCTCGACACCATCGCTTGAAGGGATAATGCTAAGCATCGTTGGTGGCTCCGGTGCAGCCGTATCCGGTGATACATTTACTGTTTGTATCGGTGAGCGTTCCGACTGCAAGAAAAGTGTTTTGTAAGCGGTAATCTGATAGGTATGGTTTCCGGGAGAAACGTTTACATCGCGAAACGTCGTCGAGGATCGGTTTTCGACCTGAATCGTAGAATCGTCCTTGTCTCTGTAAATGAGATAACCGTTGACATCTGAATCCGTTGATTTCTGCCAACGGAGGGTCACATCGTTTTCTCCGGTTTTATCGGCTTCAGCGGTGAAACCTATAACCGGGTCAGGTGGGACATTCGGAATAACCTGTAAGGTAAAATCGTCGTTGTTGAGTTTTCCGTCTGCCTGCCCGGGTCGGATGAATTCACCGATGGGGCCGTCTTGAAGGTTGCGAAGACGCGCTCTGAAAACTGCCTCAGGGATCAGTGTATTCGGGGTCTGACACTCAAAGGTAATTTCATAGAGTGAGTTCTGAAAATCAACGATAGCATCTGCGAGTTCAACGCGTAGCACACTTCCGCCTGAGACGACAGCCCTTGCTACAATTTGGTTGCCATCCCGCGAGATACCTCTGAAAAAGGAGGATTCGGTCAGAAAGCCCCGTGGCATTGTGATTTCAATCGTTTTAATTTCTTCACCCGGCTCCGCCAACGACCGGTCAATTACAAGCGTCACGCGCAATGGCACGGTTGAACTTGCAGGCACAATGCCTTCCTTTTGCCCTTCGACGTTAATCTCTCCAACGGAGGTAACTGCTCCATAACCGTTAGCGGAAACCAAGAGCAGACTACCGATAAATATCAAAGCAATGGATATGTTTTTCATTTTTGTTATTAATAGTTGTCAGTCCTTAGAGTAACAGATTAAGAGAGAACCGCTGTGTTGTATTGTCTTGAAAATTTCCACTTAGCAGTTGAAACCCATAATCGATCTGGAGTGCAGTCCCACTGATTGGAAGTTTAGCACTTCCACCGAAACTCAGGGTCGTTGCTGAACTGCTCCCGCTTTTCACACCATAACCGCCGCGAACAGCAACGGATCTATTCAACCAGACTTCTATTCCTGTGCGTATATAAATTTCGCCATTGCGAGACGCTACCTCAAAACTCCCAAGACTGCCTCTTAACAAGTTGCTGACTGCGGCACCTTGCGCGCTCATCTCTGCGATGGACGCAAGTTTGTACGCCAAACCCGCACGAATGTTTAACGGCACTGGATCTGTTTGGGTGTCAGATATGCTCATATCCGCGGGGAGCAAGTTCTCTATGGATGCACCAAGACTCAGACTCTGGAAAGGTTTTGCGATTACGCCGAGATCAAAAGAAACGGCTGAACTGGAGGTATTGACGAAATATGGATTCTCTGTGACGAATTCGTTTGCCTCGTCAAAAGAAGTGCCGAGGAGTTTTAGATTCGCACCGATTGCGAATTGTTTGAAAAGCGCATTTCCATAAGAGAGGCGCAACGTCTGCTCACGATACACTTCGGAGTCCTCTGCTAAAACACCGAGACTCGCGCCAATTGCCCCCAACCTTCCGAATGGGATAATACCACTGGCAGTGTTGTAGGTGATAAGTCCATTAAAGCGTTGTGCGTGTGTTACACCGAAGTGTATATCATTAATATAACCCAATCCTGCGGCGTTGTAATCCGCAGCGTTACTATCATCGGCAAGCGCGACAAACGCTCCGCCTAAACCTAACGGTCTCGCGCCGACACCAATATTATTGAATGCAGCAGCGGCGACCGCAGGAAAAAGCAATACAATAAGTAACATTAGACAGAATATATGCTTCAATCTATTATTTTCCTCGGAATTCGGGGTTATAAACCCCTCCCACTTTAATATGGAATTCGGGTTACAAACCCCTCCCACTTTAATATGGAATTCGGGGTTACAAACCCCTCCCACTTTAATTCAGTCCATCTATCATCGGGACAAAACGGACAGGAATAATCTCAGTGGTTTCGAGAGATAACCCCGAATTCTCATCGGTTTGGCGTCCTTTTTGAATTAAAAGGAGATTTTGCTCGGAACCGCCGACAGGGATTACCATCCTACCGCCGGGTTTGAGTTGCTGAATGAGCCGCTTCGGCACGTTCGGAGGTGCTGCCGCGACAAGCACAGCATCATAAGGGGCGTGTTCTTGCCAACCGTAATACCCATCTCCTTTTTTGAGATGAACGTTCCGATAGTCGAGTGCCTCTAATCGCGCTTTCGCACTTTTGACAAGTCCCGGTATAATTTCAACGGAATAAACCTCTCTCGCCAATTCTGCCAGCACTGCTGTCTGATAGCCACACCCCGTTCCGATCTCAAGGACTTTTGAAGCTACGGTGAGTTCAAGCAAATCCGTCATCAATGCCACGATGTAGGGTTGCGATATCGTTTGATCACAATCGATCGGTAACGCCCCATCCTGATATGCCACATTCAGATACTGCGGTTTTACAAACAGGTGCCGCTCCACCTTCCGCATAACAGCGAGGACTCGCGGATTGTGGATGCCACGCGCTTCAATCTGATTTCGAACCATTTTGCGACGTAGTGTCGTGTAGTTCTTGGCGAAGAGCATCTTTTTAGTAGTGGTCAGTCGTCAGTACGGATTTTTTTCAAAAATCTTTTCAGTTTTCAGTTAAGAGATGTTCGTTTAACTGATAACCGATAACTGACAGCTGACAATTATTCCACACTTATATGATAAGGCATGAGCAGAAATAATCGATGTTTCCTGATTATATTTAGGAGTCTCGCGGTGGTGCTCAAGCCACCATACTGTGTAATAAACTGCAGCCGAGACTCCGTCTCCACATCTTTATCCTCCATGCGCAAGTTTCCTACAGAGGAGACCTGTGGAACACTGTTCTTAAAGGAATTCGGGGTTACAAACCCCTCCCGCAATAACGAGATTAACGGAAATCCGAGGTTGTTGAGTAGTTGTGACATCCATGTCTTTTTCGGAAATTCGACGACCTCAATTGATTTTTCACCCAATTCTGCGTGCTCGCGCGCGATTGCGATAGCGAGGCTTAAACCGCCCAACTCGTCCACAAGTCCATTCTCCTTCGCTTGTCTACCTGACCAGATGCGTCCTCGTCCGAGTCTATCTACATCCTCGACTGTGAGTTCGGTTCGCCCGAGTGCCACCTTTTTAACGAAATCGTCATAAATCTCTTTAATCTGTTTCTGGACGATTGCTTTTTCAGCAAGTGGATAGTCCCCGTAATCTGTGTAAAAATCAGCGTGCTCTCCCCGTTTGAGGATCTCTTTACGGATGCCGAGTTTTTCATAAAGCCCTTTGAAACTATACTTACCGCCAACAACGCCGATAGACCCGGTAATCGTTCCGGGTTCAGCAATGATCGCATTCGCGGGCGCAGCGATGTAATACCCACCTGATGCCGCCACATTTCCCATTGACACCACGAACGGTTTCACCTCTTTGAGTTTTATCAACTCACGCCATATAATATCAGCGGCAACAACAAGCCCACCCCCGCTGTCAATTCGCAACACAACTGCTTTTATGGAATCGTCGTCTTTTACCCACTTGATAATATCTGTGATTGTGTCCGCCCCCATCACCTGCGTGCCCATTAAGGGATCGACGAAACTATCACCCGTCAACATCAATCCTTCAGCCTTAATGATTGCGATCTTCGGTTTTGGCACCTGCCACTCTTGTGAGGACAGTCCACTTCTTAGGTATCCACTCAGCGGCACCAAATCGGTTTTGGCATCAGTGAGTTCAGTCACAACATCATGCAATTCATCTTCATAGACGAGTCTATCCACGAGTTCAATCGCAAAGGCTTGACGTGCTGTGTAAGGTCCCGCGTCGATACGTTCTTTGACGTTTTCACGCGTCCATCCACGTCCGGTTGCGATTGCCGCTACGAGTTGTTCATAGAGGTCATCCAAAATGATGTTTTGGATCTCGCGGTGTGCTTCGGACATTTCGTGCCGAGTGAACGCCTCGGATGCGGATTTGTATTCACCGACATGCTCAAGATCCGCCCGAATACCGAGCATGTCTAACGCGCCTTTGTAGAAGGAACGTTCCGTGCGTATACCAATTAACCGGACCTCAGCAGATGGATGGATCAGAATACCGTCACATACAGACGCGACAATATAGTCGCCAGTGGAACAATTAGAGAGATAGCAGAGAACAATACGACCAGACTCCCTAAAATCCAAGATGGCATCTGACATCTCTTGCAGCTGCGCAATACCGTAACCACTTCCGTTGATGCGGACAAGGACCCCAGCGACATCGTCATCCCATTTTGCGATAGGTAGGACCCGTTGGAGGGAGCGCATCGGTAAGTCAAGGAACGTCCTGCGGCGGGGCAGCGGTTTGGCTATCGGTGCATTGGAAAAATGAAAATAGCCAACACCCGACCATGCTTCTCGATTGTTGTCAAAGGCGTTCCCGGTTCCAAATCCCCAATTTCCGATATTTACACCGAAACGCACATCAAAACTCAGGTCGTTATTTACGGTGCCACGGAGCATGAATTCGCGAATAGGACGGACCTCCAAAGCATAACGGAGTTCTAGACCCTCAATACCTTGCGTTTTCTGCATGTCAATTGAGAGTGTTGTGCGCCAGGTTCCCGGACGGAGTGCTACCCCTAAATCGTAAGTGCGTCCGAGTTTTTCTCCAAGCAATTTAGGACGATTGAGATCGCGTGCCGTTGCCCCAATCGAGAAATAACGTCGTCGATACATTAAACCCATGGAGAGCGAACGGAATCTGTCATACCTGCTATCGTCCGAATTCATCCAACTATAACTTGTTCCCCAATAGAGTGCGCTTCCGAGGTGATACCCCCCCGAAAATGTATAGCGCGTGAAATCGGTATCGGCATCGGCGGTGCCGAATTCTATACCGAAACCTGCGCCTGGGACAGCAAGAAAGAACGCATCGTCGCCAGCCCAATCGCTTTGATATGTTCGGAGGTAGTATAAATTCAGGCCGCGTCCCGCGGCAAGTCCGGCTGGATTAAAGAAGGTGGCGAGGGCATCATCGCTCATAGCAATGGAGCTTGAAGGCAAGTGGGTACGCGCCTTTGGCGGTGCAGCGACACACAATGTGCTTATCCCACAAATGAACACTGCGGAGATAACATTTCTACCGATATGCCCTAAATGCTTGCGAAATAAAGCTGGAACCATTTTTAACCTTTACTTGCAGTAAATCTATAGCATAGAATACCACAAAATCGTAAGGATTGCAATGGAAACACCAAAACCTATGCGCGTCGGGCATATTGCGGAAACAATTCGTCATGAATATCGCTACATTGCTGGAGATGGGTCTGTCGTTCCGCGTCTGCAGTGTCAACCATTGTCGGGAAATACATCCCCGCGCCCGTTTCAATGTTATATCCGCCTGCCGAATGGACGCTTAAGTACTGATGCAGGGTTTCTAAATCCGGTTCGGTCGTGCAATGTTGCGTGCAATTCATCGTGAACATCCGCCGTCGGGTTCCGCCTCCAAATGCTGCATGATAGGTGTCATGGTTGAAAATCACGACATCACCGGGTGTGCTTTCCAAAGCGATGCTGGTCGGAAAATCACGCGGATGGATACCGTATAACGCCTCTGATTGATTTGGGTCAATCTTTTCCGCTCTGACAAAGTGTGCGGGGTTTTGGCTGCCGGGAATGATACGTAAACATCCGGTGTCTTTCGTCAAGGGATCGAGGTAAAACGCCACCTTACACGCGAAGAGACGTCCCCAACTGCCATCCGGATGCCAACCGGTGTCGCCGGTGTAATAGTTCCCGTCGCCGCCAGCGTAGTTGAAGTCTTCACCGATCACACCGCCAATGAGTCCTTTAACCCGTTCATCGTCGAGCAATGTGCAGAGGCGAGGTCGATGTTCAATCGGACCTCCGAACATTGTGCGGCGTGTTCCATCATGATCTTTGCCGCCCCCACATTCTTGAATTGATATTTCAAATTCTTCGATAATCCATTCCATCTCGCTTGGGGCAAACATGCCGGGTATTGCGAGATAGCCGAAGGTATTGAAAAAATTCACCTGATATTCTGTCAATTCCATTTTTTTAACTATTGCTCCTGGGCTGTGCTCCAAATGTAAAGCTAAGACAAATTATGCCATTTAAGGCATAATTTTATTACGTACAGGTTTCTGGTTAATTTCATACTGCATTCAGGACGGTAACGATGTTTAACAGAAGAATATGTCCGACTATTCCCATCGCGCCCAGACGTTCGGTGTGACATAGCCTTCGTCAATATACGGATCTTCGCCTGCGACAGTAACAACACCGCGATAATTCCGCTGCCCCTTCCAACCTAACCATGATGCCGTTGAACAGTAGTGACTCACCAGAATTCGCCGGAATGTATCGCTCCGATTCTTTTTGGAGCGGTGCAAGAGGTAACCGTTGAAAAAGAGAACGCTACCGGCTGACATCTCAATCGGGATTTCGTCTGTGTCATCAAAGCCAGTGGCTTCATGACAACTGTCGAATTCGTGGCGTTTGTTGTGTGGGAAACGGTCATAAATTATACCGGAACGATGGCTGTTCGGCAGAACCCAGAGACACCCGTTTTCAATCGTAGCATCATCTAATGTAATCCAGACCCCGACCAGCGATCGATCACGTGTCGGAATCGGGTGCTCGTCCTGATGCCATGGATTCCCTGTATGCCCCGGCACCTTGCCTAACATCATTGACTGCATACATTTCACACCCTCCTCCCAAAACGGGATGTGTGCACCAACAATCACTCGGAGGATTTCACAAATTGTTGGATGTTCAATGTAACGCCGAACCAATGGGCTAAAAACATGGGGTTCACCGACACACATAATTCTATCCAAAACTTCCATTTCACGGGCTGTCTCCGGCATGGGTGGGATCGCCTCACACGGGTAATCTCCACGAAAGATTTTCAGCATCTCTGCTTTCAGGTCATCGCATTCTTCCGACGTAATGAGATCTGGAAGCAGTAGATATCCGTCATTGATGTATGATTTTGCCCAAAGATTGGACTGCTCTTGTACCATTTTTTTAATTCTGTCCTCCTGGACATCGTTCCACTTCGTTTCACGATGGTTTCTGGTGAAGGTGCAGCCCGGTAAAGAAACCGCTCGGTCTTAGCAAAAAGCTGCCTAAAAGGAGTGGAAGGCAGTCAAGAAGCGATTATTTAAAGAGCGTTTTCACCCAGTGTCATCGGAGGTTGGAATCGTCGTGGATTATTCTGCCCGGATAATACGCCACGTCTTCGCTTCATTCGCGAAAACCAACGTGAGCTTGCCAGATGTCTGTTCCACCTGACCGTTCTCTTTCGGGGCATATTGCAACGTGTAGTCCCCTGTTACAATCGCTGTATCGTCAACAATGTTCGGATGGATGTCAACATCGGTCAGTGTCATGTCAATCTGATGATAGACCTCAAAAAAGTGTGCCGCCTTTGTTTTAACGTCTTGGTATGTGCGACCATTGGAGAGATACGCTTCCGAAAAACAGGACATAACCTGCGTTAGGTCGGACATGTCGTATCCGAGTTCATATTGGTTTAGGACGCGCTGAATAATCTCTTTGATCGTTGGTTCGGTTTGCGGTTCACCTTCCTGTGTCTCTGTTGCTACAGGATGCGCCATTGATTCCGGTGGAATCCCTTGTGCGATCTGCTTGAGCGTATGGACCTCTGGAGCGGCATACCCCCAAACCTCCAATTCCATAACACGTGCAATACCGTCTACTTCATACACAGGTCGCCTGCCTGCCATGTGCTGGTAGTTGCGCACTGTATCATTTGAAGAAACGGGAACGAGCCGTATTTTGCTCGCAATTAGGCGTTGGTGAACTTCATGAACCCGCTTCCCTTTGGTATTATCTCGCGCTGTATACTGCTTATCTTTGGTATCGCCTGATGGAATAAGCCCCCACCCCGTGCCGTGCCAATACTCAATCCGATAGTCCTTCAACCCGAATTGCGGTGCGGGATATTCCTCGGAGTCGATTGTCCACATAACAACCTCACGAATATCGACGGGTTTCGCGAGCGTCACGGACACATAAGGACGCTTATTTAGATCTGAAGTGCGTAGATGTTCTAAACTGCTCCCCCACCCACTCCCTTCCTCCCATGTCTCGGAGTTGGTATCACCATCAATAACCTCTTCTGCGCGATGGTTGGGAACGGATTGTGAGGCATGCGCGGTTGCTCCGTTTCGGCTCAGCGCGAAATTGATGAGAGGGGGTGGCGGTTCTAAAAGATGTTCTTGAAAAGTTTGTGGTTTACAACCCATCACTGAAAGTAAGAGCGTCAGACATACACATATACGCAGCATCTTTAACCTCCTTCTTGTTTCACCGTAACACTGCTAAACGTCCGAATGTCTGTGCTGTCTGGTCTCCGACGACAGCACGTATCCTGAAAAAATAGACACCATTGGCAAGCAATATACCGTCAGCGTCTCGGGCATCCCACATAAATTCGTTGTAGCCTTCATTCCCAGAAGCCCCCTTCAAGATATTCACGACCCGTCCGGATGTGGTGTAAATTTTAACAGAAACCTCATCTGCATCCAACGATAATTGATAGGTAAACGTTGTTTCTTCTTTCAGAGGATTCGGATAGTTGTGAACATCCCAAATTCGGAAAGGGGTTTCCTCGGGTGAGAAACCCGCATCGTGTTTCTGGAGTGTCTTATAATCAAAACTCGTTAACCAAGCAACTTCTGCGTTTAAGGCACTCAACAACTCTGCTTCAATCGTCCGGTGCGAATACCCGAAGAGCGGAATAAATTCCTCAATCCCTCTAATATGTGGTTGTATGGATTTTGAAAATTCTATTGCACTCGTGATTTTTGCACGGATCGCCTCCTCCGTCCCGGGTTCGTAGCCGAGTGCTATTGCTTCTACCAACTTAGCTCGACTTTCAAAGAACAGCACCCAGAGTTCCATCAAGCGAACGGCATCCCGTAAATCCTCGGTCGCTTCCACATCAAAGGGTTCTGCGATCTCACTCGCTACCCGTATCTCGTTTGCGGCTTGCTGTTGTGGTGCTAAAAGTGCAGTGAACCGATTTACGGCGAGTCTCGCGATGTCCAGTTCTGGGATAGCCAACGTATCTTCAACAGCCCGCGGTCCAATCAAGGTCCAGAACCGTGTTGCGAGTCCAGCAGAGCCGCTGCCATAAGTACCCCCAACGGTCAAGGATCCAGCATAATCTGAGAAATAACTTGCCATGTTCCATCCGTTGACTCGCAAGGCGCTGAGAATGTGTGCCGCGGCTTCGGGGTTTCCGTATCGGGCCATCAACTCATTTCGGAGGAGTTGATAATGGTCAAGATTGATATCCCAATTGAGGCTTGCGCTGACAAGCCGATCAAGGTATCCTAACCCTTGTGTTGCGCCTTGGACAGTAAACCCCCCGAGTCCGACGACTTCAGGGTTATTGGCAAGTTGTCGGACACCTTGCACGAACAGATCGCTCTCCAGCATCCAGAACGGCATTACCTCCTCTACTTCATGCGAAAGGACGATAAAACGGTGACCGATTTCTCCGAGTGCCCGCACTTGTGGGATCGGCACGCCTGCACTCGCGACGGGTTCGCCATCTGCGCCCCATTTCCGCGAGAAAATAGTGCCTTTCGGTAACTGCTGTGCATAAACGCCTGCGGCATCTTTAAGCCAACTGCTGTCATACCCGGAAATATAAAATTTGAAGTCTGGACGTATCTCCCGTGCGGCACTGATAATCGTAAAGTAGACTTGCCAAAGTTTTGCTTGTCCCTGTTCCGTTCTATCACCACATTCAGGACAATCACAGCCGCGGGTCTCATATCCCCAAGAACGTAGATGAAAACCCGCAAGCGCGGGATAGGTGCGCACGATCGCCTGTGTCAGCTCCCGCGCGAGCGTATGAAACTCGGGTTTAGACCAACAGAAGGGTCGATAAGAGACTTCATTGCGAGACGCACCGTAAAGCACCGGCGGTCCAAGGACATCAGGACGCTGTTGAATCAATGCCTCTGTCGGTTCGCCCGTCACATACATGAAAAGATAGGCATCAATACCGCGTTGTTGGAGTGCATTAAACCGATCCTGTAGTGTCGCAATGCGTTCTCGCCGTTGTCCTATCGGTTCATCTTGCAAGGCTTCAAAGGCAGGTGTGTCAACGTATTTAAACGCGGTTCCGAATCCATCTTCAATACCCGTGCCTGTCCATACACCCTCGCCACCACTCATGTTGATACGGTGGCGTGCGAGCCAATCAGGATCCTCTATCTCCAACACAGCACGCACTGGATAAAATGGCGATGAGGTTTCGTTCATGAACGGCACGAGCAGTGCTTGCGCCTTGGCAACCGGTAGCTCGGGATGGACAGGCTGTAAACCCGTTAACGCCGTAATACAGTTTTCTATGAAGGCATACGCCCCATAAATCACACCTCTCTCAGTGTGTGCCGTCACAACAATGACGATCTCTCTGCCGACCTCTACTGTTTTGATACGATACCCTTCGTCTCCGAGTTCTTTTGCCAATGTCAATTCTACATTCGCCTGTAATCCTGCGATCGTTGGATTCGACTTTGGAGTGCCGATTACAATCACGGTTTGCGTTTCCGTTTGTTGGCGATTGGTCCGGATGTCGAGTGTGGCACCTGTGAATTGCTGGATGAAGGATTGGATTTCAGCAGCTGCGAACTGCTCCTGTTCCGAAGCACCCGCGCCCACCTGAAGCGTCGCCCTCGGTTCACCGGATACTGCAATCGGAATTTGATCACTCCTCGCTGGCAGGACGAACACGACACCACAGAAGATCGCCGTCATTAGAATAACTGTCAGTGGGCCCGCTGAAAACCAATTGCTAACTGTTGATGGTTTCCAATGCGCCGATGGTTTCCATTTAGTGAAAATGTTCACCCTCAAATCCCTGAAAGAAATAGATAACGCAAAAGGTTAAGACGAAACCGATGACAAAAAGCACTTTGGCAAAACGACTCAAACTGGTCTTTGCGGTGGTATAGTTGCCACGAAATCCGTCCATTACGACGTGTAAGAGCGTACCGACAGCGAATGCTGTCAGGTAGTCTGTCAATTCACCGAAAGCCCCTCGGAGGAGTTGCTCCCCGAGCACTGCTCCAACAACCGGTCCAAGTATCAGCGGTGTCAGTCGAATGAGTGCCTTAACAAAAGTCTGATTCCGCAGGAGCGCGACGGCGATAAGCGTCCCGACGGGTAAGCGATGGATCAATATGCCGAACGCGAGCGCGCCGCCGAGCATCTCCTCCCTCGCAGCGATAACCAAATTAAGTCCATCTGCCAGTGAGTGCAACGATAACCCAAGAACGGTTAAGTTGATGCCCCATCTTTTGTCTGTGCCGTTTGTGTGCCGCTCCGTGTCCGCGTGTTGATGTGTCGTGAGATGTTCTATTGCCGAAATTAAGAAAAACCCGCCCCACATCACAAGGATCGTGATGTAACCGACCTCGGTGTAAAGGTGTATCATCATCGCCAAGACGATGCCGAGTACTGCGCCCGCTGTCAATCCAAAAATGTGTCCGAAATGTCGCTGCTGCCCTCGTGAAACAAAAGCGATTCCCGCCCCAAGTGGAACCGTCGCCACCGCAATTGCCAGATAGAATATAAGCATAATGCAAGTATAACAGACTTCGGATCGTAATGCAATTTTTTAATTTTACCTTGCGGTTCGGTCAGGTGAGTTGGGGTCTGAAAGTACCTCTCCGTACATCTGAAGAAATACGCAGAAATACCCAAGCAATACGCAGAAATACGCAGAAACACCCTATCAAAGACCCCAAGCAAAAACACCCCAAGCAAAAACCCCTCCGCTTCGCTTACGGACTACGCGTTTGGACTTACCGTTTTCAGATTGCTGGACGGATTTAATTTTTTTTGCTTGACGCTTTTTCACATTAATGTTAAAATTTTCTTCCGATACATACGACTTAGCACGAACCAAACCCGAGTGGATGTTACGTTTATAATTTGCTATATGGTAAAGGATTAATAGAAATGTTAGAAAAAATTTTTGATGCTATTATTGGATTTATGCTTAATCGAGACTTGGAAAAAGAGGTCGGCATTCGGCATAAGTTATTGAAAGGTAAAGTATTACAGATTCCCTCAAAAATCTTAGATAGATTCATTGATTTTATGATAAGCACTCGATACGCTTACTACGTAAAGATGCGAAGTGATATGCTCAAGGGGGATGTTGTTGAAATGCCCTCAAATATCTTTGATTGGAAAGCACTTGAACGCGCCAGTGGCTATCTACGCGTCTATATGGAAGACTGCCACGATGAGTTCAAAGCAGAGTATGACGGGAACTTCCTTGATGAAGATTTTAAAGAATGGTTCCGTCATTTTCATGTTGAACGTCCAGCGCGTAAGGCAGCGAAAAAATCTGTTTCCGAGGCTTTACTCGCGGACGATTTGCCGAGGGTTTGAAACTAAAGTTCTAAGATGCCGGAAGCAGCGAGAATGTCAAACCGGCATCTCATCATAAGTCCGTTTATCCAATTCCCGCCCTGTTTTCGATTTGCGCTTGCCACCCCACTGCTTAAAGAAAAACGGGACTTGAGCCTCTGCACATTGGTCACGGATGTCAATAACCCATTTTTTCTCCATATCGCGTGCGCCAGGGCCGGACTCACCGCCTACGATAACCCAGTCTATTCCTTCCAACGTTAAATTTGGAAGCGCTCCAAGCAGCGGTTCAAGTGAGAGAAATTTGATTTGCGCGTTGGTTTGGCGAAGCGCGTCGATTCGATGTGTTACTCGATTGTCCTCAACGCTAACCCCCATCCAGACATTCGAGGGCCACGGCAACTTCAGACTGAATTCCAGTAGTCGTTCGGATCGCTTCGTTAAGACTTGGAATTGGTGCCAATGTGCTTTTTCCATTACAGAAAAAACTTTCTGAATGTAGGACAATTCGATCTTCTCATGAAACAGGTCACTCATGGAGTTGACAAAGATTCGACGCGGTGTTTTCCACTTCAGTGGTTCGTTAAGCAGCTTCGGAACGGGGCGCACTTCTGTTGTCCACCGCGGTCCTGCTTTGGTATTCTCAGCCAAACCTTCATAAGCCATACCTTTTCCCGAGAATCGTGCCGCTATCCGTTCGGCGTAACAGAATCGACAGCCCTCGGAAACACGGGTGCAACCGCGCACAGGATTCCATGTAGATTCTGTCCACTCGATTTTTGAAGATTGGGATGCCATTGGTTCACCTCTTATCCTAAGAGCGTTAGTTGTGACGGGTTTTGCATGCCCTCTAAGATTTCTTGGGCAATCTTAACTGCTATTGGAGCCCCTTTTGGGTTTCCCGCAGCGAAGCAGAGGAGATATAATGGAACATTCTTTGAATTGCGCAAAAGAAGTGGATTAGCAGCTACGCCATTAAATATTCCTTGCAATCGTTCAATGAAATACTGCTCAATTGTTGTAAAAATATCGCCCGTTTTTTGCCACTGCTCCTCATCAAAGAACGAGATTTGCTCAGCTAATTGATAGAACACTTCGTACCAATCAGGTTCACCAAAAAACAGGTCAAGCCTCTCTCGTAGAGAAGATCGAATTTCCCCATTCCTTTTCAGCAATCGGTTTACAGTACCAAGTGGGAATAAAATCCACAAGTCAATAGATTGAGTTTGAGCGATAGATTCTATGGTTTCCCAATCTACTTGCATCCCATAAGGATCAAGAAAGACCAGTGCCCGATGGTTTTTCCAATTTTTTCGGCATAAATCTTTCAAATACTCATTCGCATCCCTGTGCACACACTCAATCATATTTTCTGAAAATTCCGCTTTGAGCAGAAATTCTTTTTTTAATTCCTCTAATTCCGCGTATCTGTTTATATTTTTCTCTATGAAAACATATTTCATGAACGGCGGTTCCACTTCTAAGGCGTTCCGTGCTGAACCATCATGAAAACTCACTACTTCAGGGGCAACAAGATCCGGAAACATCAACTCTTCAGCATCCTCATCATTTTCCATGTCACGGTATCCAGTCCCAGCAAAAGCATCAATGTAAGCATATTGGAAGTGTTGTTTGCTCATAATTGTTGTGTAGGCATGCAGATATTTTCTCACACATTCCAGTTTTTGTTCCGTCCAATTTCCACCAAATCTATGTCCAAGATTATTCATATTCACCTTCCTTTTTTAGGTTTAGTAAGTTCTCTATTAAATTATACTAATTTTTGTTAAGTTTTGTCAAGTTAATATTTTATATCGTTTTCCATTATTTTTTCGTGAGATGCGAAACGCGAATCATGTTTTCTGTGTATCTCTGAAAGTGTAATTGTCAGCAATCAGCGGTCAGTTATTAGAAAAGGCCGGGAATCGGAGTTCCCTCCTACAGAAGAAGGGCATCAGTAGACATCCGTTTCAATTTATGTTACTATATTTAGAAGAAAGCGTGCAGAATGCACAGTCTTTATAATACCAAGCGCGTAGTCCGTAACATTGTCCTGTAGGTTTCCTTTATAGGAGACCTGCACCAGGAGGTCGGATTCGAGCAAGGAACATCAGAGCTCGAATGTTATCTGATTTAACCGCAAGGAAACTAAAAAATGGAATTCGTCCAGTTGACAGACGCACAACGTGAGGAATTTGAGGGGAACGGATACTTTATCGTGCGGTCGGTACTTGACAGCGACATGATAGATCGTTTGACTGAGGCAGGAGACCGACTCATGGAGTCGTTTGAATATAACGGCTACTATGCACATAAGCGGGACGGTTTGGTGCAGGAGCCTGTCTTCGCAGAACTCACATCGCAGACAACAGCGATTCCGTTAATCATCCAACTGCTCGGCACAAATATCCATATCACGAATACTGCACTCATCTACAAACATCCGCAACCGCCTGAGAAACTGGAGAGCCGTGGATGGCATCGAGATGCGGGTATATTTTTAGACCTCGGATACAAGAATTGCCCACGCGTCGGCTTGAAAGTCGGCTACTGTTTGACGGATTTCACCGTGCCGAATTCTGGTGGGACTCTGTTTGTTCCAAAAAGCCATCTATCCGACGAACCGTTGGGTATCCCTGAAGGCGAAATTGATCCAATCGAACCCTGCGATGAACCCATTTTGCGTGCAGGCGATGCATTTTTCTTTGAAAACCGAATCTATCACACCGCCGGTGTCAACTTTACGGAGAATGTCGCTAAGGTTGTTATCTACGGATACCACTACGCATGGCTCAAGCCGGAACCTTATTTATTATATTACAACGACACACTGCAACCTGAAGCGTCGGTGATGGAGAACCTTGACGATCTTGGCAATCAATTTCTCGGTGGCGGTGGGAGTGCAGCGGCGGAGTGGGCAGCAGCACATAATTTGCAGTTTGAGGAAGTCCCACACGTCGTGACAATCCGATAACCTTCCGCGTCTTAAAACCCATAGAAGGCGCGAGCATTTTCTGCCATGATTTTACGCCTGAGCGTTGGTGAGAGGTTTTTCGGGAGTGCTTGATCAGGAGAATCAAAGTCCCAATGCGGATAATCGGTTGCGAACATCAACCTATCATCTAAGTCGAGTTGTGCGAGCAGTTGATCGAAGTATTCCTGTTTGGGTGGTTCTTCAATCGGCTGCGTTGTAATCCAGAAGTGTTCTCGGATGTACTCAGAAGGCAACCGTTTCAACTCAGGCACCTCGTCCCGTAGTTTTTTCCATGCCCGATCGAGTCGCCACATCAACGGGGGTAGCCACGCGAAACCGCCCTCAATGAGAGCTACCTTGAGCGTCGGGAATTGTTCAAAGACCCCTTCACAGACGAGACTTGTTACCTGTGTCTGAAATGCCTGTGTCATTCCTGCGTGGTCTTCAATGTAGTGTGAGGGTCTCCCGACAGCGGTAATCGGTCCGACACCGACACCGGTGAAGTGGATACCGATGGGAAGGTCGTGCTGGACTGCCGTTTCATACATCTTCCAGTATCTCCGTCTTCCTAAAGGTTCCATCGTGCGAGCGAGCAGCAGTATTTGCACGAACCCGGGATGGTCAGCCACTCTATTGATCTCGGCAGTGGCGAATTCTGCGTCGTCGCAGGCGACAATGATTGAGGCGCGGAGTCTCGGTTCTTTTTCAAGCCATTCTTCGATCTGCCAGTCGTTCACGGCACGTGCCCACGCCGCGGCGAAGGCGAGATTGGGCATCTCACAGACCGGGGTCAGGCAGTTGAGGATACCGTATTCGATGTTGAATGCGTCCAGTAGTTGCTCACGTAGGAAATCAAGATCGGATCCGGGACGGTGTCCGGAGGGTGTCCATGCATCGTATCTCGCACCGAAGGGGTGGGCGCGCGGGATATATGCGCCGACGCGGTCGGTTGTCCCGACCATACCGTGATGTTTCCGCCACCGTTCGGAGAGATACGGGTACAATACCGTCTCGGAAGCGAGGGTGTTATGCACATCACAGTCGATAACGGATGGTTTCAGCTGTTGTTTGCGTGCCTCTGTTTTTGCCATCTTTTCCCTCCTTTTTGTTAATTATACACCTTCTTCAGAAATGTGTCAACTTTTTGCGATTTCTTTGCTGCAGGAGCGACCATTCATGTAAGCAGTTCCCAATCCCAACAACTGACGCTTCTTTAATGCGCCTTTTTCTGAAAGTATAAGTTTCTGACCCTGTTTCCTGTCAACCTAAATCCTGTAATGCTCTCGGTATCGTCTCGGATAAAGTGAATCTCTGGAAAAAACCATGCGTCCCCGAGGAAATGTCCGTCGGTGTAGGTTAGGACTATGACATCGTGCCGTCTGTGTTGCGCTACAAGTCCGTCCTCATTTCTAACGATGGTGTAGGTTGTATCGAGTTCTTCGGTATAATAATCTCCCTCGAATTCTTTCAACTGTTCCGGTGATAGAGGTTCAGATTTAATACTCTCATCAGGTTCCGTCGCTTTCTCTGGTTCAGAGGTCTCTACGGGAGCAAGGACATCGGCAAGATAGAGATCGGCGACCTTTTCTGCTAAACTGAGTGGATTAAAGGTGTCCAGATTGCATAGGATGACCACGCCAAACCTCTGATCTGGAAACCGCATCAAATGACTTCGAAATCCTCGCCATGATCCGCCGTGTCCGACCGTCTTTAACCCTCTGTATTCACCGATGTTCAGTCCAAAGGCATAATCAATTTGCTTTTCGTTATTCAGCACGCCACGCTGGTGCATCCGCTCAATCACTGCTTGTTCACCAATCTGTGTATCGTCAAAATTCAGAATCCATTTTGCCAGATCTTCCACCGTCGAATAGAGAGAACTTGAACCCAGAGCGGTTGTATTGTTGATAGCATGTTTAAACCCACCCTTTTCATCAGCTTGATATGAATACGCTCGGTTTTTCAGAATCATTTCGTAGTCATCGTGGAAGTGAGAGTTCGTCATCGCGAGAGGCTTGAAGATGTGAGTGTCCGTCCAGTCACGGAATGAATCTCCAGTCACCCTTTCTACGATTTCTGCGAGCAGATTGTAACCGGTGTTGCTGTATAAAAACTCTGATCCGGGCTCAAAATTGAGTGTCTTCTGATGCCGAGCCATCTTCAAGATGTGCTTAAACGAAATCACGTCATCCATCAGATCACCTGCAATGACAAGTGACTGGACCCAATCCCGTAGGCCGCTGGTGTGATGCAAGAGATGCCGAATTGTGATTGTGTTCCCGAAATCCGGGACATCGGGCAGATACGTTCGGATGTCGTCATCTAACGAAAGTTTCCCTTCGTGTGATAATGTGGCGATAGCGAACGCCGCAAACTGTTTAGACACCGAAGCGATATCGAAGATGGTCGTCGTCGTGATTGGGATGTCATATTCCAGATTCGCTGTCCCGTAGCCCTGTTTATAGATGATTTCACCGTCTTTGACAATCGCTAAAGCGGCACCGGGGGAATCCGATTGGCTCCATTCTGCAAACAGTTGATCGACCTTTGCTTCAAGTGTCTCGTGAGTTGCCATAGCCATCTCCTCTCGGTAAACGATTTTACGATTATTTTTGAAGTATCTCGTGCGGATTCAGCTAGTAATTGTACTTGACCATAAACACATCCTATAATACCACATAACTCGCTGAAAGTTGAGATCTTTTTGACCTTTTCTGATGCTCAGCGAAATGGCGATTAAAAAAGCACGGCGGATTGTAGCACAAGATAGTGTTACAACCCGCCTCATGTAAGGATAAGGTTAGAAACAGTGGCGTGTTCTATTTGCGTTTCATATTTCCCCAAGTTGTTGCCAATTTTCCGACGGGATCAATAGCGAGGGCACCAGCGACTTCGTCGAAGAAACTTTTCTGATCTACTGCTTTGTCCGGATAGATGTCAACAGTGGCATGTGTTTTATCGTCGAAATGCAGGTTCATATACGCATTACCATCTTTTTCACCACACCGGTAAACGAGGACATTTCCACCTCTTTGCAATTCAATTTCGATATTATAGTCAACTTGCCGTGCAGCACCTGTCCACCGCGAATTATTGTACCACTTCTCGCCGTTAATCCAGATCTGTGCGTGGTCGTCATGAGCAGGCGACATCACGGCTTTCATGTCCTCAGGAGCCTCAATAACAATCATACCGTAGGTATCAATGTTATCTATCGGACCCCCTCTGTTCATGTGGTGGGAGTTCGTCGGATCAATTTCAAAGACTTCCCAGCGTCGGGTTCCACCGTGCTCCTTACCCCATAGGAGCTGAAAAGTTTGCGTCAGTTTCAAACCCTCAATGGTCGAAAGTTTGGGCTGCGTTAATTTACCTTTGGTGCCTTCCTCGATAAGATCTTTCCGGGCGGAGACAGCGAATCCACCATTGTTTTCGTAGTTCCCAGTGGGTCCGTAATACTTCGTGATCCAGTTTCTGTTCTTTGAATGGTCTTCATTCAACGCGGCTTGGGTTGGGTTTTTGAGCCAATCCGCCTCTTTTAAAGGGCCACCTTTGATGTTAACCTGTCCTTGTGCGAATGCCAGGTAGGAGATGCTTACAAACAGCGCGAACACAATCACTGTCGCGAACGTGGGCCGATAAAATTTTCTCATTGAAATTCGCTTCCTTATAGATAAACAATTCGCAATATTCCGTGCTACTGCTTCAGTCGTCCCCATGTCGTCGTGAGTTTTCCTTCGGGTTCAACTGCGAGTGTGTTCCCAGTCTTCGCGTCATTTTTCCCCACCAGATGGTATGCGTTGCTCGATGCGTCTAAGAATTTCCGTGCGCCTCCGAGTTCATCAAAATGCCACAGCGCGATCGTCTTTCGGTCCTGTTTGAATTTATGACGCGGTGTGAAACCCTTTCTGTCAACATTGTAACGCGCAACCGTTGAGATACGGACCTCATCAATACATCCCGCGAAGGGTCCCCAAAAGTGATCGGGATGAAACTCAATTTTCTTTCCGAATCCTCCGAGTGTAAAATCCTTTGGACGCTTGAATTCTGCGAGATCGTGTGCGAGCGTTGTTCTTTGAGGTAAGATGTGTACGAAATCGTTAACGATGGTTGCTGTCTCTTCCCCTTTCGCCTGATAAGCGATGTGATGCCATTGGTTCGGAGAAAGTGCTACCGGATGGAAGGGTGTCGCGGCACGCCCTCGCCCTTTATCAATATGCGCTTGAATTGCTAAGATTAAATCTCCCTTCTGCCAATCAATACGCTTCTTAATGTCATCCCATCCGTCTTGATCGCCACTCACGACATCCATCCGCAACTGCTGACTGAGAATCATTGCATATGTATCTGTGTCAGGGGGTGTGGTTGGATAGACCCAGGCTTCAAAGGTGAACTCGTCTGTTCCTTTCGGTAAGAGGAGACCGAAAGTTTTAAAGTCTAAAACCGCATGGTCGTCAATCCCATCGAGGACTAAATAGTTTCCACCGGCGGGGGAAGGGGGTGGGAATGCTTTGGCACGCAACGGGATGAGTGCGAGCAAAAAGAGGTAAGCAAAAAGAGGCAGATTTTGTAGATATCTCATCTTCGTAATTCTCCTTGATTTTAATTTTATCCCTCATTTACAACTCGATTTGTTGATGAGGTGAAGTTAGATGTTACTTATTTCTCTTGATTCTCTTCAAGCGAGATGTAAAAAAGTCCTTTCTCTTTAATTCTATAGACATAATCGGTAGCACTATAGAGTTTATCATTAGCGATGGCAAGAGCACTGATTTCATCTGGCACTTCCGAAGAAATCTGTTCCCATTGCATATGCATATTCAAACGATAGCCGCCAGCATCACCGATACCATAAATTTTGCTCCCATCTATAGCAAACCTATTTATGACAGGACGCTCTCCTGCGTTATCGGTTAGCACAAGCCACTGTTCCCCAGTTTGGGAACTCATAACGCCATTATCTGTTGCGACGTAAAGGGTTGCCCCTACAAAGACCATATCTTTGAAGCGAGTAAAACGGAGCGGCAGGCTCGGTGTGACATCTCTCCAACTCTCTCCTTGATCAAGCGACTGAAACAACTTACCGTCCCGTTTACCTACGTAGACGGTTTCCCCTAAAACCGCTAATTTGAATCCTTTTCTAAAATCGTCATAACGTAGATGCTCACCATCTACTAATCCGGTGCTTGTCCATTCCGAATTACCCAATTTCCATTTGAAAAGCTCTCCTAAGAATTCTACATAAAAGGTATCACGACTGGCTGCAGCAGTCTCAGTTTTCAGACGACCCCACCGAAGATCCTCTTGGTCCTTTGACTTATGATATTTTTCATAGGCAAGTTTTTTACGATCGAAAACAGGGACACCTTGAACCGGAATTAGCATATCGCCATCGGTAGATAAACGGAAAATACTCAAATTGTCCCCTACACCTGTAAGAGAATAAAGAACATTGCCAACAGGTATCAGTTTTGACTCATAACTTATTCTGGTAGTGGGGATGTTGAGTACAACTTCTTGCCCATGATTCCAAAGTTTTTTCCAAGACACACCGTCATCTGTTGATCGATAAACCTCATAGCCGGTATGGGCGTACAATCTGTTGTTAAACGCGACGAGATCGATTATAACAGTTCCCATCACACCATTCATAAATGGATGCCATGACGCACCACCATCCGTCGTGCGGTGAATGCCCCATACATTCGCTTTGTAATACGTTTTATCGTTGACCATAATCGCTGGAAGGCGACTCCTCCCCAAAAAATTCTGGTCAGCTTCAAGTTCCGTCCACGTTTGTCCACTATCTGTTGAACGAGATTGCGCGTAACTCAATGCCAAGAGTGTTTTTCCCCTTGCTAAAATCGTTATACCTGCTGGCGAAGTTTTGCGAAGATGTTTACTCCCAAGCCTTATTTCAGTCCACGACGCACCCACGTCAGTCGAATGGAAGATCTCGGTAAAATGTAAATCTCCGTGATCTATCTGTTGTAACTCCGTCCGCGTTAATCTCACCAACACTTCATGCCCTATCCCAGCATAGAGATTATTCCCAGAGACTGCCAAGGAACAGATGGCTCCCGATGTATCCAATGGCAGTTTTTCCCAGATCCCTGAATCAAGACGGTAGAGACCACTTTCTGTCCCCGCAAACACTGTTTTTTCAACAGCAGTCATTGCGGAAATTTTTTCCGCTGTCAATCCGTCGTTCAGAGGACGCCAGTGCGCGCCACCATCTGTGGATCGGAAAATTCCACTATCTCTCAGGGCGAGATACATCGTAAAAGGCACTTGTGAACTGGACGCTTCGGTATCTGTAATAATGAGTTCAACGGCATCTCCCTCGGGTCGGGGACCGAGGGTTCTCCACGTCTCACCCCTGTTATCTGAAGCAAATATCTCATCAACAGAGACAATATAAAGCGTCCCTTCATACGCTGCCATCGGCATGAACGCTTCACCAATTGGGACACTCGTATTGACGTTTGTCCATACGGTTGCATCCGCTGTTAATCTGTATATCCCTGTTTGTATAACGGCATAGACAGTCCCGTCAGATGTGGCGAAAATATTGCGGACAGGACCCGCTGGCGGTGCGTTTCCCTGCTGCCACTGTGCGGTAGAAAGCTTAGTGAAATTCTCCATCGTAGCAGATGTTGAGGTCACATTAGAGACTTGGGTGCCGGCACTGTTAGTTTTGTCAGGAGTTGTAGCGCGTCCGACTTGACTTCGCACAGCGGGTTTCGCTGCTATATCAAGGATGATAGGCGCGTCAACGATCTCAATCGTGGGTTCAGATTGTGCTTCAAAACTATACGGCTTCTGGAAACGGGTGAGGTATCGGTTGCTCGCGCCGAGGAGCAAAGCGATCAAAAGTGCAGCTGCCCCCAAAGCCATCCATGGGAGAAAAGGTTTAGGCGCTGGAACCGGTGTCGGGTTCATCTCAGAGACTTGCCGCATGATGTTCTCGCTTACCCTTGTTGGTATTTGTACGCCCCCGAGAACCTCTTGAATTAAAGCCTCCTGCTGTTCTTGCAAACGCTTTCGCGCTCGCTGGAGGCGGCTTGTAATTGTGTTCACGGACACGCCTAAGAATTTGCTAATCTCCTTGGTCGTCATTTTACCGAGATAATAGAGCGTCACGACGGTGCGCTCGCTCTCCGGGAGCTTCGCGAGTAGTTTTTTAACGAGTTCATGGTGTTGTTCCGTGCGTTCTGTTTCTCGCTGTTCTGCTACGTGATGGGTATAAGAAACTCTCTCGATTTCTTCCACAGGTGTGTCCTCCAGCGATTGCATGACAGATTTATTCTTTTCGAGCCATTTAAGACAGAGTCGATTGGCAATGACATACATCCACCCTAAGAGTTGATTCGGATTCCTTAGCTGCGAGAGGTTCTTGTAGACTTGGAGGAAAGTGTCTTGGGTAATCTCTTCAGCGATGTGAAAATCACCAATCTTCCGCCACGCAAGTGCATGAATACTCCCTTGATACTTTTGAACTAAGGTTTCAAATGCCGTATCGTCGCCTGACAAAATTCTACGAATGAGTTGAATATCGTCTTCTCTTTCCATCAGGATACCCCATAATCAATGAACAGATTGAATAAGCCGCGTCTTTTATAGTAGATTCTGTAATTACTTTTACACCAAACTCGGTGCGGTTAGAAACCGCACCTACCGGCGGTTGAAAGTGTGTATTTATTTTTGGAATTTACTATAATATCGGGAACCCACACATTGTGTTAGCATTTTATAATTAAAGATACGTTTTTAGGACGGAAAACGTGCATAATCTGAAAAAAAGTGAATGGGATATGGATTTATGACAAGATGTTTTGGGGAATTGGGTGGGAAACTTGTTAAATCGCTAATTGTGAAGAATACACAGAAGCTGTCCCGGAAAGGCATTTTCGTGGACAGCACTCAGTACACGCTCAAAAACGATAGAATTCCTTCGCATTTTCGGACAAGATTTTGCGCGCCAATGATTGGGGTAATTGCGTAGGGAAGGCCTCCTCCGGAGTGTCGAAGTGATAGTGCGGATAGTCGCTTGAGAACATCAACATATCCTCGGAATCGAGTTGACCGACGATCTGAAGGAGTTCCGCCGCGGTTGGTGGCGCATCGATCGGTTGGAGCGTCATGCGCATGTGTTGGCGGATATACGCTGACGGTGGCTGTTTGACCCAGGGTGTCAGATGTCGTAAGCCGCGCCACTCCTTATCAAACCGCCATAGAAGTGATGGCATCCAGGTGACACCGGTCTCTATGAGCGCAACGCGTAGGTCGGGAAACACCTCAAAGACTCCCTCTGACACGAGACTCAGCACCTGTGCCTGAAATACCTGGGACATACCGACGTATTCCTCCAAATAGGTCGAGGTCCATCCCACGGAGGTCGGTGGTAGGCCGGGCGCGCCGCCGTAATGGATGCCGATTGCCAATCCATGACGCACTGCCGCGGCGTAGATCGGATGATAGCGTCTGTTGCCGTAAGGGGCTTGCGATCGGGCGGGTAGCATCACCTGGACGAACCTCGGATGTCCTCCCAAACGCTCAATTTCTCTCGCGGCGAGTTCTGGGTTTTGGCTCGGCACAATCAAGGAGCCACGTAAGCGAGGTTCAGGATCCAGATAGTGTTCGATCTGCCAATCGTTGACTGCTGAAGCGAGTGCCGCTGCGAAGTCTTCGTTGTGTACGCTCTGGACCCGATACCCACAGGTGAGTATGCCGTATTCGACCTCCCAGAAATCGAGTGCATGCTTACGCAGGCGTGCTAAATCCGAGGCGGGATGATCCTCTGAGGGATGTATAATTTCGGGGCGTGATGAAGTGGGGACACCCTCAGGATAGTCGTCTGCATCGGGTCCGGGGAAGCCGGATTCCTCGCAATAGTCGCACCAGTAATCGGATAGGTAGGGATAGAGCATCTGATGTGACGGGAGCCGATTGTGGAGGTCGCAGTCGATGATGGACATACCCGCCTGAACGAAACTGGGTTTACCGTTCTCGTTTACCATATATTTTTTCCTTTAGTATTACGTTGTGCCATACGTGTTCCAGAACAGGACGTGCTCGTCTTCGCATCCGTGCTCCTTTATGTAGCGAGCGAGTCCTGCTAACGTCTTACCGGTGTAGGTATTCTCAAGCGTAATGCCTTCATGCTCAGCCATCATTGCGACTGCCTGCGTGCCGGCTTCCGTTGGAACAGCATACCCTTTTCCAAAATCGTTGTGCCAGAGTTCAATACGGCGTGGATTGATCTCATGAGCGTCCACTGCACCGATGAGACGCAGGATACGGCGCACCATACGGGAGATTGCCCATGTGTTTGCAACTACTGCGTCAGCAACACGAACACCGACGATTTGAGTGCGCAATCCCGCAAGTCGCACACCGACGATCAAACCTGCTATGGTTCCGCAAGTCCCTACTGGAACGAAGATGAACCGCGGCTCTGGTAAGATATCCGCCTCAATCTGGGACTTCAATTCCGAAACCGCTCTCACATAACCGACAGAACCGAGCGGTGAGGATCCACCCGCTGGAATGAAATAGCGTTCCTCTCCGATCCCAAGCACCGTTTTAGCCTGTTGATATGCATAACACGCGAACATCGTGCTCATACGTTTCACTTCGTAGACTCGGTAGGCATTTTCACAAATTTTGCGATAGTTTGCCTCAGAATACTCAGTCGGGGGTTGTTTAAAGAGCAAACATTCTACACGAAATCCCGATGCTTTCCCATAAACCGCTGTCGCTCGGACATGGTTAGAACCTGTCGGCCCGATTGTAAAGAGCGTTTTTTTCTCGTCCTCATCAGGAGATGCCTGTGCTGCTGCGAACATGTATTCCAATTTACGGACCTTGTTACCGCCACCTAACCGACCACTGAGGTCGTCCCGCTTTATCCAGAGTGACTTGAAACCGAGGGCACGCTCCAGGTTCGAGAGCCGCGCCACCGGTGTTGGAAAGTTGCCGAGTGAAAGGGACGGAATGGCAGATAGAAAGCGCGGAGAACTGGATGAAAGATTTCCGTCCCATCCTTCTCTCTCATCCACTCCAGTTTTCGCGTCCTCTTTCCCTTCAGCTTTACAGTCTTTTTGTTCCATTTTCTCATCCTTCCAAAGCGAGAATCTTATACCATGTTCCTCTTAATTATCTGACCTGCGACATGTGTAGCGAGCGCGGCGATCGTCAACGTCGGTGGTATACCAACGGAGGTCGGGAAGAGACTCGCATCGGCAACAAATAAACCTTTCACGGCGTGGGCTTCCCCTGAAAGATTAACGACGCTTCTGTTCGGATTTTCGCCCATCTGAAGTGTCCCCTGGGGATGACTGGAAGCCAACATGATGTCGTTTGGCACGATGCCGCGTCGGCGGATAATCTCAAGATCGACCTCTGTTTTGATAGGAAAATGTTGTGTGTAAGGCAGTAGAACCTCTGTTGCACCTGCGGCGAAAAGGAGACGCGCGGCGTTGATTATTCCTTCCACCAATACCTTCCTATCCGAACGGCGCAGTCGGTATGCAATGTTCGGAGCCCCCTTATAATCTACCGATACCCGTCCAGCTGTTCTGTCATGCAAAAGGACGAGGAGCGCAGCAATGTGACGATAGCGTTCCATGAATTCTCGATGATTTTCACCGAACCCCGGCAGGCTTGCCGCTACTATCATCTGTGAACCGAAAGCCGGCATGAGCAGATAGCCACTATCCGGTCTGCGTCTCAAATCCAGAAAGTGATCAATATAGTAACTTTGTGGGATGCCGAGATGTCCATCAATCGTTTCGTTAAAGACACCACCGACGAAGACAGCAGGATGCAAGTGGAGATTTTTTCCGACCCGTCGGTTCGCGTTAGGCAGTCTGCTTTTTAACCAGAGTTGTGGCGAGTTGATTGCGCCAGCGGCGAGCACCACTATATCGCTTTGAACATGCAATCTGCCCGATGGCAATCGAGCGGATACACCAATGACCCTGCCTTTCTCCTCATGAATTTTCTCAGCCATACAGTCGCTGTGAAGTTTCGCACCTGCGGCACGTGCTAAAGGGATATACGTGACCGCCATGCTCTGCTTGCCCGTCCCTCTCGAACCATTTTGCGGAGCTTTGGAGACAGGACACCCAAAAAGACACCGAGCACCACATGCAGCGCATTCACCGCGATTATGGCTTTGTAATCCACCGCGCCACCGCATCGCCTCACACCCATAGCGGACAACAGCGTTCAATACATTCACGTCTGTTTCCTGCATCTGTGTAACGCCGAGCGTCTGCTCCACTTGATTGTAGTGGGGCCAAATTTCTGGAACTTGCCACCTGTATAAGAGTGCTTGGGGTGGACGAACGGCATAACAGAGATTATGTACCGTTGAACCGCCAACGCCTTTGCCTTGCGAAATGACAATTGCGTTGTCTTGTGTGCCCCGTAAACCGCTATCCCAGAAAAGACGCCGCAGCATTTCCGGCTCGTAACTGCCGAAGGTACTTGGATCGTGATTTTCCCCTGCCTCTAAAATAATTACCGATAGCCCGGCTTCAGCGAGTTCCTTGGCGACGACCGCACCCCCTGCTCCAGAACCGATAACGCACGCGTCGGCACGCTCTGTCCGCTCTATACTTTTTTTCTTCAACCATGCGGGTCGAAAATTGGTGGCATTTGAAAGCCAAGATTGTGATGTATTCATAGCGTCCGTCGATTACAAGACTGGAAGATCGAAAGGTTGGGGTCCCCATCCTTCCCGCCTTTCCGCCTTCCATCTCTTCCGAAGTTCACTTTGTTAAGGAGCGGTAATGTTGATACGCTTGTTCTGCTTTCGCCCGTTCGCCGATTTGACGATAAGCGTTTGCTAAGTTTCGGTAAAGTTGTGGATTCGTTGTGCCGAGTCGTGTCGCCGTTTCAAACTGTTCGATCGCCTGTCGAGGTCTTTTCTGCATCATATAGACAATGCCGAGACTGTTCCGATATATCGCGCTCTCTGGGTGTGCCTCAACGAGACCTCCATAGACTTCAAGTGCCTCCAGATACGCCTCTGTTTGCAGGTAAATGTAACCGAGCAGCTCAGATGCTTTTTCATCGTGCGGCGCAATGGCGAGACATGCTTTAAGTTCCCTCGTCGCAAGTTCCCATTCCGTTCTCTTTATAAGGAGTTCTGCAAGCTCATAACGCGGTTGAAGGCGTTGCGGATCGTTGTGGACTAAACGTTGCAGCGATGATAGTTGTTCCTCTTCGCGGGTGAGTTTTTCAAATGCGCGGAGTGTCGTGCGCCCTTCAGCAATTTTACCCGTGCGGAGATAACAATTTCCAAGATTGAAATGCGCTTTGGCGTGTCGACTTTTGCGTTTTATGACGGCTTCAAAATGCGGTATTGCCTGTGTAAAATCTTCCTTTTGGAAATAGGCAAGACCGAGGAGATACCGGGCTTCACTATCTTGCGCCAACTGTTTAAGGTGACGCATCGCATCGTCGATTCGGTCCTGCCGGAGGTATGCCGCGCCTAAAAGCCTCCGCGCGCGCGAGAGGTCAGGCTGCAACTGTAGTGCGCGTTCCAAGGGTTCAGTAGCCTCTTTAGCACTCGCCATGCCGATAAGGTATGCCTCGCCGAGACGAACGTGGGCAGCGGCGAAATCGGGGGTAAGGTTAATCGCAGTCTGGAACGCATCAATGGCTGGTTTCCATTGCGATTGTTTACCGTAAAGTACCCCGAGTTGATAGTGCCCCTCAGCAAGCACTGGATCCAGTTCTACTGCCCGCTGAAACGCTGCAAACGCCTCACGGTTTTTCCCCTGCGTAAGTGCCCGCAAGCCTACCTGATATGTATGTGTCGCTTCACTGGGTCTGTCCTGTTCGCCCAGAGCAAGACACGCCACCGATAGGAAAATTAGGAAAGAAAGGCGAAGAAGATTCACTTCCATTTTTTTAATTATTGCAATAGACATCGTTTTGCATTTATGATAGCATACTTCCAAATGTCTATCAACTTTCTATCAGGCTAAAGAAAACGCGCAGTATATCGGGCGGGGAAACCCCGCCCCTACGAGGAAATAATACCTGTCAAGATAACGTTGACAGAACACTGGATATACGGAATGGAACGTTAAGGATGAAACCCAACTGACCGAACCGCAAGGAAAAATTAAAAAATGGAATTTGTTCAGTTGACAGAGACACAACGCCAAGAATTTGAGGAGAACGGTTACCTCATCGTGCGTTCAGCAATTGACAGTGAAATGATTCAACGCTTAACCGAGACAGGTGACCGGCTCATGGAATCGTTTGAGTACCACGGCTACTACGCACATCGGCGGGACGGGTTGGTGCAAGAACCTGCATTCGCTGACCTTGCAACACAGTCGAAGGCAGTGCCATTGATCCTGCAACTGCTCGGTACAAATATCCATATTACGAACACGGCACTCATTTACAAACACCCACAAGCACCCGAAAAACCTGACAACCGCAATTGGCATCGAGATGTCGGTGTGCATCTGGACGTTGGGCACGCAGGGTGTCCGCGCGTCGGTTTGAAGGTAGGCTACTGCTTAACGGACTTCAGTGTGCCGAACTCGGGTGCGACATGGTTTATCCGAAAGAGCCATAAACTGAGTAAACCGTTGGGTATCCCCGAAGGTACAGTTGACCCACCTGTATATGACGAACCGCTCCTCCACGCAGGAGATGCGTTTCTGTTTGAAAGCCGTATCTATCATGCCGCGGGACTGAATTTCAGAGAGAATATCTCTAAAGTCGCCATCTATGGGTATCATTATCGCTGGATTAAGCCGGATTACTATCTGCGCTATTACAACGATAGCCTGCAACCGGATGAAACACTGGTGGAAAACTTAGACGATCTCGGCAGGCAGTTTCTCGGTGCTTCCACGGATACACAGGGCAGGCGCGATCCGAACGGCGTTCACTGGGCTGGTTCAGAATGGGCAGCTGCACATAATCTGAACTTGGAACAAGCCCCGCAGATCACCACGATTTGAGAAGAAGAAAACCAGAAGTACAGGGTCTTGATTGTCCTAAGTACATAGCCCATAACGAAGTGGAGGGTGGATTTTTGAGAAAAGAACATCAAACACTAAACCCACTTCATTTAACCGCAAGGAAAAATTAAAAGATGAAAGAAGTCAAGGTAGGTATTGTTGGTTGTGGTGGCATTGCTGGCGGTAAACACCTTCCGGGCCATAAAGGGGTCAAAGGTGTTTCGATTATCGCAGCGTGCGACATCGACGAAACCCGAGCGAAAGCGTTCGCCAAACAACACGATATTCCGCACGTTTTCAGTGATTACGAGGAATTGGCAGCGATGGATGAGTTGGACGCCGTGAGCGTTTGCACGCCGAACAATTTCCATGCGGGTCCAACGATTGCAGCATTGAAGGCGGGAAAACACGTCATCTGTGAAAAACCAATCGCTGCCAATGCGGTTGACGGACAAGCAATGGTGGACGCGCAAAAAGCGAGCGGTAAAGTCCTACAGATCGGGTTACAATCTCGGTTCCGTGCTGAGGCACGCACCCTCCGCAAACTCTATGATGAAGGTTTCTTTGGAGACATCTACTATGCCCGTGCAATGTCAGTGCGGCGGCGCGGGGTTCCTGCATCCCCCTCGTTTCTGAGTAAAGCCATTGCGGGTGGTGGACCCCTGATTGATATCGGGGTGCATATCCTTGATGTGTTGCTCTGGATGATCGGCTGTCCGAAACCCATTGAGGCGTTCGGCGTGACAGCAACGAAGTTTGGGCATAAAGAGAACGTTATCAATCCGTGGGGGAAATGGAACCCTGAAGAATTTGAGGTGGAAGATTTCGCGATGGGCACCATCAACTTTGAAGGCGGCTTGACGGTGACTTTGGAAACGGCGTGGGCATCGCATATCGAGAACATCGGCGGGACGTTCTTCATGGGAGATTTAGCCGGCGCGACTTACGAACCACTTCAGATTTACTTGGATAAAGAAGATGAGATGGTGAATTATACCCCGAAACTGCTCAAAGGATTACCGAGTGAATTTGAATCGTTTCACACGGCTATTCGAGACGGATTGCCGTCTCCTGTGCCTGCTGAAGAGGTGTTGAACGTTGCGAAAATCTTTGATGCGCTCTATGAATCGGCGCGGATCGGTCGTTCCGTACCTATTACATAAGGATTCGCCCGATAGATCATGACGTGAGTTGACTTAAACGCGTAGGTTGGGTTGAACGGGAGCGCACTAAAATCGCTCGGAGAAGATTGCTTTCAAGTTCATCAAAACACGAGTGAAACCCAACACCTTTTACCATCAGAACGATTGGTTTGTTGGGTTTCGCTATACTTATCTACATGAGGAGAGTATCGCAGAGTAGAATTCTACCGTATAAATAGGATATATCTCGGCTTTACCGCTCAACCCAACCTACGTCCTTCCAGACTTTTTAACTCGCCTTGTAAGTCGCACGCACGACTGTTTTGATGCCGCCGCGGATGTTGAAGTCTCCAACAACTTCTGCTTTCCGCGGTTGGCAGGCTTCAACAAAGTCCTCCAGAACCTTGTTCACGACGTGTTCATGAAAGATACCGACATCTCGGTAGAAAAGGAAGTATTCCTTCAACGATTTTAGTTCAACGCAGTGCTGGTCTGGTACGTAAGTGATACAGAGGGTTGCGAAATCCGGTAACCCGGTTTTAGGACATACCGCAGTGAACTCTAAGTTGGTCATCTCAATCGTGTAATCTCGGTGGCTATACTGATTTTCCCATGTCTCGATTGCGGGTGTTTTTAGTTGACGGATATGGGTTTGTAGATCATCATAGCCAGTCTGTTGGCTCATTTAGTGTTTGACTCCATCGTTTTGGCGCTTTTATGAAGATTAACTTTTTAATTCGGTAATTTCCTAACAATGCCCGGTGCGGTTGGGAAACCGCACCTACCGGGTCTCGGGAAGACATCAAATTACCGAAATATTTTTTTAAACTTCATTGAAGCATCCCTCTCACTTTGCCGACCGCTACTTCAGAATTACCATTCGGCGGGTGCGTTGGAAATCGCCAGCGGTAAATGTGTAGAAATAGATGCCGCTTGCGACCTTCGTGCCATACTGGTCTCTCCCATCCCAGTACGCGGCTTTTTCTTGACTCCGATAACTGCCCGGTTCCTGCAACCCAATATTCAATTGACGGACAAGCCCTCCACGGACATCGTAGATTTTGAGAGTGACTTCTGCTGCCTCTGCCAGATCGTAGGGGAACCACGTCTCTGGGTTAAAAGGATTCGGATAATTCTGAAGAATTGTTGTCTGTTTGATAAACCCGAGCATCGAGAGCAAATGCGAAGACGGATCCACAGAGAATGGGACATCCGCAGCGCGGAATCCGAGGTCAATTGGGTTAAAGATAAACGCGGAGCCTGAGTTATCACCAGCATTGTCGCTCCCTGAGGCACCGACGATAGCAAACGAGCCTTTGATCGCAACAGCGGCTCCAAACAGATCCGATTGGTTTGTGCCAGCGGCTTCAATCCGGCGTTTCTCTACCCAAGACAACCCGTCGCGCAAAAAGGAATAAGCCGCCCCTCTGTCCATTAACTTTGTTGGATCTTCATGAGGATCCAGCACGGGATGGTTATTCTTCCATGCCCCGACGATTGCGGTATCTTCGTGAATTGCGACAGCTGAGCCGAATTCATCTCCAGCACCGCCATCGGAGGCGGTTAACTTTGCCTGTTGGACCCAAGCATCTCGTGTCTCCACAAAAACATAAGCGGCTCCGAGGTCATTAAGATTTCGATCCTCTCTGGGGGAACCGATGATAGCAGCCCCGTTCGTTAAACCGATAGAGTAACCGAATCTGTCGCCGATACCAATATCATTTGGCAGAATCAGCAAGTCTTGTATCCATGTGCCCCCATTGCGTGTAAAGAGATAGACGGCACCCGAATCTGGTCCCGCTGCGTCGCTCTGATGGGCACCGACGAGAACATTATCGTCATAGACAGAAACAGCAAAGCCAAACTGGTCGCCCGGCACAGCCCCTCGGTGGACGAGTTTCGCCTGTTGTGTCCAAGAGGCTCCGTTTCGGACAAAGACATAAGCGGCACCCGAATCCGTGCCAACCTCATCTTTTCCATAGGCACCCACGACAGCAGTATCCCCATGTACCGCAACAGCAGATCCGAACCGATCAAAGATTCCGATGTCGCTACCGATTAATCGCGCCTGTTGAATCCATTCATCGCCGACCTGCACGAAAATGTATGCCGCGCCAGCCTCCGGTCCTGCCTCATCGACCCCGGGTGCGCCAACAAGGACAGTTGCGCCATCCATTGCGACAGCATTCCCGAACATATCGCCCGCCTTTGCGTCGTCGGTCGTAAGTTTCTTGCGTTGCAGCCAGAGTGTGCCAGCGCGCTCAAAGACGTACACCGCCCCCGCGTTCGGTGCGATGTCATCATCCTGCTGCGCGCCAGAGATAGCGAAGTTACCGCTGATAGCAACAGATATTCCGAATTGATCTTCTGAAGCCGTCTCACCATCACTGAGCTTACCGCTTTCTACCCACGACCCATCTTCTCTTTGTTCAAAGATATACGCGGCACCGGAGGACAACCCACCCGCGTCTTGCAGTGGCGCGCCGGCAATCACTTCATTCTCACCAATTGCGACAGCGAATCCGAGCTGGTCACCACCTTCTCTGTCCCCTGCGACTAACTTTGTGTGTTGATTCCAAAATGGGGGTTCATTTTGCGTAAAGACATAAGCGGCACCCGTGACATCGGTACCAACATTGCCTCCTGTCGCGCCAATGACAGCGGTGTCCCCTTTGATGTCTACAGAAACACCGAAAGCGCTCGCGCCATCAGGGTCGGTGGGAATCATACGAATACGAACGCGGTTTCTTTTTTGCTCCCACTCGGTCCCTTCACGCCTATAGATGTAAGCAGAACCAGTCCCTTTGTTTTTAGGTGAGGCTACAATGGCAAAATCTCCATCAACATCGACTGCGTATCCAAAGTTATCTTCCGCCTCGGTGTTGTTTCCGATAAGTTTCGCTTGGGGTAGCCATCCGAATTGGTTCCGGACGAATACATAAGCAGCACCGGCATCCTGCCCGGCTTCATCGTCCCGAGTTGCACCAATAATAGCGGTATCTCCATCAATTCCAATGGAAAAACCGAAGTATGCGAAGTTAGAGGCATCCGGTGCAGTAAGTTTGGCTGTCTGATTCCAAATCTCTCCGTTCCGCTCAAAAACGTAGACAGCCCCGCCATCTGCCAAAGGTTCGTTTGTCCGGTGTGCGCCAACGAGAACGGTATCTCCATCAATCGCCACCGAGATACCGAAATAGTCGCCACGCGTTTCCTCAGATGAGAGGAGTTTGGCTTGCTCTACCCATTCAGTCCCCTGCCGTCTAAAGACATAAGCGGCACCGGAGTTCCTTCCGACTCCATCGTTCATCGGGGCACCAGCGACGAGGTAATCGCCACTCATCGCGAGTGCTGTGCCGAATCGGTCTCCCGCCTCGGCATCGCTGGCGAACAGTTTTTCATGTTGAACCCATCCGGTTTCAGTGCGCAAAAAGACCTGAAGCGATCCCGTGTCCCTGCCGAAGTCGGTATCGTCATTTGGAACCCCCACTACTGCATAATTACCGCTAATACCGACACTCGCACCGAAACGATCCTGGATCACAGCAGCACTCGTGTTGAGTTGTACTCGGTCAGCACTGCTTTGCACAATCAACCCAATTCCGAAGAATAGGGTTAGCATGGTTATTTGTAATTTTCTCAATTCTCTTCCCCCACTATTAGACATTACCTGATGCCCTGAACCGACAAAACAGACGTGCGTTAAGGTAAACTGTTTTGATTGGTAACGTTTTTCTTTAATTAATTCTGTTGTAATGAACCTTCCTTGTACTTAATTATTGGTGACACAATTTATAGCCAAAAAGGGTGCATAATTCTGGGAAAATCGTAAAAATCTGAGTGTTAACCCCCAAAATTGAACCTACCTCATTTGCCGAACACGCCTATCCGTGAACGCCCCAATGTTACACCGATATACTGAGACTATAGATTGTCTGCGCTTTATCATCCCCATACCACAAAGCCGTGCCATCCCAGGTAAGTCCATGCGGTTCGCTTGGACATGAGATTTTATTAAGCACCTCACCGGATTCCGGATGGATTCGGTACACAATATGGTCGTTCGTATCGGCGTTCCAAAGTGCCTCACCATCCCACGCCAATCCGTGTGCGCGCCCCCCTGGTGTCTGAAACTCAGCAAGGATTTCACCAGTCTCAGGGCATTGTTTGATGAACCGGCTCGTGTTCATGTCAACACTCCAGAGATGCTCGCCATCATAAGCCAATCCGTGTGGTCCTTCCCCAGGCGATGAAAATGTTGTAACGACTTCCAGTTCAGGAATTGTGAGTTTGTAGAAAGTTTGTTGCCATATACTGTTATACCAGAGATGCTCACCGTCCCATTCTATACCAGAACTGCCGGGGTAGGGAGGTGTAAGCGTCAATTCAACGTCGCCGGTTTCAGGATTGATCTTGTGGATAGGTCCAACCCCTTCAACACTCCAGAGCGATGTTTCGTGCCATGCGAGTCCATTTGTGCCAGCACCGGGGGCTGGAATTTGATGTCCAGTTGTCTCACGCATTTTTGTCATCTCTCCCTTTTATAGTTGTCAGTCGTCAGATTTAAGGGTTGTCGGTTGTCAGTTATCGGTTGTCGGTTATAAGGGGGTTTGTTAAACGAAAACCTCTTAACTGAAAACCGACGACTGAAAGGATTTTTCGTGAGAAAAATCCGAACCGATAACTGATAACTACTGAAGTGCGTCCTGAATTTCAGTGATAACCCCTTGATCCGTTTCAACAGTGAGTCGCGTTTGCAATACCCGTTTGGCGGTTTTGCCTCCGATTTTTCCCAATGCCCAAGCCGCGTGACCGCGAACTAAAGGTTCGTGATCCGCTAATGCGCCTTCCAGTGCCGGAACAGCACGCCGTGCGCCCCAATTACCGATGGCAACAAGGACATTTCGCAAGAACCCTCGACGTTTCGCACGTTTGATTGGACTCCCTTTGAACCGTTGACTAAATTCCTGTTGCGTCATACCAACAAGCGAGAGTAACTCGGGGACGAGGTTTCCATCGCGCGGCTGAAATGCCCGTTCGGTTGTCGGTACCGCCTTACTGTTCCAAGGACAGACTTCTTGGCAGATGTCGCAGCCAAAAATTAAATTCCCGACCTTGGGGCGTAGTGCCTTCGGTATGCTCCCCTTCAACTCGATTGTCAGATAAGAGATACAGCGCCGAGAATCGAGCAGATTCGGTTCAACAATTGCGTCCGTTGGGCACGCTTCAATACAAAGCGTGCAAGTGCCACAACTTCCACGCAGATCCGGCGTGTCGTATTCAAAGGCAACATCGATGAGGACCTCCGCCAGAAAATACCAAGAACCGGAACGCCAATGAATCAAGTTCGTATTTTTACCGATCCATCCGATGCCTGCTTTCTGTGCGTACTCCCTTTCAATAATAGGCGCGGTATCCACACATACGCGGGTTCGTAATTCGGTTTCAGCCGTCTGTTTAATAAAAGTGACAAGTTCTAAAAGGCGTTCACGAATAAGTTCATGATAATCATCACCCCACGCGTAGCGGGAGATCTGGCCCCGTCCGGGATCTTGTGTAAGTGCCTCCGACGGATCGAGTGTATAATAGTTCATGGCGAGGCTAATAACAGATTTCGCCTCTGCCAACAATCGCCGGACATCTGTTTTAAGCGGGAGATGCTTCTCAAGATAACGCATCTCTCCGGCGTACCCGCTTTCTATCCACTGCTGATACCTTGCGATCGTTTCACTGTGCGCTGCGGGTGTAATTCCGACGAGTTCAAATCCGAGTTCGTTCGCGCGCGTATGAATTTGCTTTTTAATTATACCTTGCGGATTTTTAATTTTTCCTTGCGGATCGGTGAGGTGAGTGTTTTTGCTTGAGTGTTTCCCCAAGGATTTTCAAGCACCTCTCCGTATATCCGCCCTCCGCTACGCTTACGGGCTACAGGTTTGGGTGAGTCAAGCAGAATAAATTAAAAAGTTCCGCGTGGATAAGATCCGAGAACGTTGACGTTCCGGCACAACTCCTCAAGTTGCTCAATCGCGACGATGACGCGCTCTTCAGCAATATGCCCTTCCATCTCGGTAAAGAAGATATATTCCCAGGGTTTGGCTCGGGACGGCAAAGATTCTAAATAACTCAGATTCAATTGTGCCTGTTCTAAAATACCCAAGGCTTGGTGTAGCGCGCCAACCTTGTCCGGAATTGCGAAAAACAGGGCAGTCCGATCATGTCCGCTTGGATCTGGAATATGCTTTCCGATGACAAAGAAGCGGGTTGTGTTATCAGGTTCATCCATAATCGAGTTTGCGATGATTGGAACCTCATAAAGTTCACTTGCGAGTTCACTTGCAATGGCAGCTGCTGACGGCTCTTGTGCGGCGCGCTGTGCCGCCTCCGATGTACTCACAACCTCGATCTGCTCAGCATTACTGAGATGCTGCCTTAACCATGTCTTACATTGTGCGAAAGGTTGTGGATGTGAGTAGATACACCGAACTTCCGCGAGCGGTGACCTTGATAAAAGGTGCTGTTTTATCGGTTGGAAGGTCTCTGCACAAATCCACAAGGGTGTCCGTTGGAAGCGTTCCAAAACATCACGAACAGTGCCGTGTGCTGAATTTTCAATAGCCACCACCCCGTAGTCCGCCCTCCCCGCTTCAACCTCAGTAAAAATTTCAACCTGTGGGTGAACAGGGATAAACTCAGTTGATGTACCGAAATGCGAGAGAGCCGCCAAGTGCCCGAAACTGCCAACCGGCCCGAGGAACGCCACTCTCTCCAGATCTTGCAAGGAACGGGACGCAGATAAAATCTCGGTCCAGATCGTTTCAAGTGCGGCTTCAGGGAACTTGCCCTGATTCCGTTTCTTCAAACGTTCAATAATCTGCTTCTGCCGATGCGGAACATAGACCTCCGCAATGCCTGTTTCTGCCTTCACGGCACCGACCCGCTTGGAAATCTCAGCTCGCTTCTGTAGCAGTCCTAAAATTTGGTCGTCAATCTCGTTAATCTGGTCTCGGTACTTTGTTAAATCCATTTTTAATTTCCTATAGACATGCCACCCCTACGGGGTTCAAGAGGGAATTCCTTTTAAACACCCAGTAGCGGCGACACGCCTATAGATTTCCATAGTTAGGCATCCAATTTCTTCATAGCTGCAATCATTTCCTCGTCTGAGGGGTTATTTTTCACCATTTCAGTGAAGGCCTCAGCACTTATCTCGTGTTCCTCCAGGAACATCTTATCCTGCGGTCACGGGTAGATATACTCACCGAGGATCCCCTGCAGTTTTGCATTGGCTTTATCACTGATTCTGGCTAACCATGGGATATCTCCAATAATCATGTCTCGGTGCCGTGGTTTCCAATCGAGAGCCATCTGTTTCACCTCCTTTAATAGTTTTCAGTACGGGTTGCTACGCAACCCTTTTAGTTATCGCCAATAGCTACTCAGCAAGTTGACGTAAAGTTTCCTCCAAAAGTCGCTGATACCGTCCATATTCTGTCCAATCACCAGCCCGTAGCGCATCCTGTCCTGCATTGAAATAACGGTTCGCTTGTTCAATGAGTCCTGGCAATGAGGTCTGGTCTGTGCTAATATCGGTTCCCGCCTCAATGTCGTCCGTTGTCGCAGCCGTGGTCTGGAACCCTGTTCCCTCTCCAAACATCTTGACGAGAGCCTCCTCAAGAGTTTCACCCCATACGACTTCGTTCCCGTATCCGATAACGACGCGCCGTAATTCAGGAATAGCAGTTTTTTCATCTTCGGATTGTATATAGATAGGCTCAACATAAAGCAGAGAGTTATTCATCGGCAGAATCAACAGATTTCCACGTAAGACGCGGGACCCCTGCGTATTCCAGAGGCTAATCTGCTGTGAAATTTCTGGTTCTTGGCTAATAAAGTTCTCCACCTGCATCGGTCCAGCAACCTGTTTCCCTTTCGGGAACCGGTAAACAAGGAGTTGCCCATATTGAGGCAAATCACATCGGGCAGCGAGCCATGCAGTCAGATTCGGTTTGTTGAGCGGTGTGAACGGCAACATTAACATGAATTCCGATTGCTCCTGCCCCGGCAGTCTGATAACGACATAATAGGGTTCAACGGGTTGCCCATTTGCTCCGGAACTTTGAGGGACCTGCTGTGGTGCGAAAGGACTCCTTGGTTGCGGAGGCGCGGAAGCCTGTCGTGTTTGGGCATCTGTATTGTCATAAAGCTCCCTGCCGATCTCCCATTTATCTTCACCTGCGTAGAAGGTTACGGGATCTTTCATGTGGTAATCCTGATAAACGCGGGCTTGGATAAGGAACATGGAGGTCGGGTATCGGATATGCGCCTTAAGCGCCTCCGGCATCTCCTCAAACGACTTGAAAAGGTTCGGGAAAATCCGTCGATAACATTCTGCGATTGGATCCTGCTCCCGCTCCATAACGTAAAAATCGACAGTGCCATCGTAAGCATCAACGACGACTTTAACAGAGTTTCGGATGTAGTTGCCCCACGGTTCAGCGTTTTGCTGTGCATCAGCAATTTGTCGTCTTCTCTCGCTGACGAATTCTCGCATGGAAACGGAATACGGATACCGGTGCGTGATCGTATAGGCATCAATCATCCAAACCAATCTACCGTTATGGAGAATGATGTAAGGATCTCCGTCGTATCGTAAGAAGGGTGCGATTTTTTGGATCCGTTTTTTGATGTTTCGTTCGTAGAGGATTCGACTTGTCGGTGAAATTTCACCGGGTAGCACGAAGTTAATTTCGTTATCGAACTTAAGCATGTATACCATTTTACGCCAGAAAGAGCTCAGTTGGACCCCGCCCTTTCCTTGATAGGCGTATTCGGCGTATTGTTGACCTTCCTGCGGATAGTCAAACTCAAGTCCTTGACTGCGTTCCGGATGAACGATGACATAGCGATCCGTGCGTTCACCATAATAGATACGGGGTCCCGGTGTTTCGGTGAACCGATGTTGCCACTGCTCGTCATAGTCAATTGGTGGCAATCCTTGAATGTACATGTTAGGTTTGCCATTCTCAATTTCGTTGACGGGACTCACAACGGCACCATAGCCGTGCGTGTAGGTATAGGTCTGTTTATACCAGTCATTTCTAATTTCGATAGGGAGCTCGTTGATATTGAGTTCCCGTCCAGAGAGCATTACCTGCCGAATCTCACCATCGACGACATAGCGATCGATATCAACATCGTTAAAATCATACTGTGTCCGCAATTCTTGGAGTTGTCGGAAAGTTCTGCGCAAGGGTCGCCAATCCCAGAGACGAATGCTATTGAAAACAGAAGCGTTTTCGGGACTTCTTATATCATCATAACTGAGTTGTTCTGTTAACGGGTATTCTTCTTCCGTCACAGTATTCTCAGCCAAACCATACGCTTGGAGCGTTGCTTTGATGTTGTAGTTGATATAGTCCGCCTCTAACACCTGTTTTCTGGGTTCAACCTGCCATCTCTGTATAGCGACCGGATAGACCTGTCCAAGGAATCCAGCAATCAGAAACACGGCGAATCCACCAAAAGCGAGGGTGTTGCGTTTTAAGAAGATACTAATGATGAAAATGATGGCACACAGGATTGTCAGTCCAATCAAGAAATATAAAATAGGAAGTCGTGCCTTCATTGCGGCGTATCCACCACCCCCTCGGACGACATCGTTTGTCGTGTAGAGGAGATCAAACATAGCAAACCGGTAGTTCCATGCTCGGAAGAGGAGTGTCAACCCCACAAGCGTGAACAAATGTGCTTTCACATTGAAAGGTGGACGGAATCGAAACTGACTGGTATCTCCCGTGATTAGCCCGTGAAAAAAGTAGATGACGATCGCAAATATCGTCACCAACATAAAGATACCGAAAAGCGTTCCGCACACATAGCGTTCCGCCGGCATCCTGAAAACGTAATAGGCGACATCTTTATCAAAGATAGGATCGCGCGCAGGAGAGGTCAAGAATGCTTTATGTCCGGGTTCAATTTGAACAGGCGTATTCAAACGGATAGCATCATTCAAAATAGCTTCAACCCGTGCGTCCTGATTTGTCCCGTTTACCTGTAAGCTTATCTGATCCCCGACCCTTATATTTTTCGCTTGGAGTTCGAGTGGCGAGACAGGAATTTCGGCAGAATTGAGACTTTCTTCTACAACAATAGGCGTAGCGGCAGGGAAAGTAAGACTTTCAGCATTGGCATAGCGTAGATAGATTTCCCACCGGTCGCTGGCTGCGTACCCCATCATGATACTAAAAAGGACGGCAAGCAGTGTGAGTGCCCCGTAAATCATTTTTCGCGTATCACCGGGATTTTCTGTGCCTCCGCCCATGAAATCCGCACCGCCCATAAAAGCCGGACTGAGATGTGCGGGTGTGAATCGATAGATTAAGGCAATGTTCGTTAGAAGGATCGCTAAATAGCAAACGCCAACAATTGCACCGACCCAGATTTTTGTTGTAAGAATTTTAGTGTAAACGCTGAAATAGTTCACTACCTCAAACCATAGGAAGTCGGGATACAGGTTAACCCAGATGGCACCTAATCCACCAACGACGGCGAGAATAGCGACAGTGATAATAAAGCGTTTGGTTCGTGAATCCATTTTTTAATTATTCCTTGCGGTTTTTTTAATTTTCCTTGCGGTTAAACAAAGAACGTTCGGTCTTTTCGTCCGTTGGTGAAATCCGCCTGCGCCGTTGTTGCAGGCTACAATTCAGGTTTCCGACAACGGAGGAAAGCGACCAGAGTTAAACAACTTAAAAAGCTTGCCCGAGTCCGAGATGGTACTTCATACCGGGTTCAACGCTCGTCAGATCCGTATGCCACGCTGCTGCGAAGTCTACTGAAAATACACCGAGTTGCAAACGCAGTCCAGCCCCGATTGAGGCTTTAACATCCTTAAGGTGAATACGATTTTTATCGCGAACAAATATCTGGAAGGGATTCTCCGGTCCATATTGCCAATCCGACCAAGCCCCTCCCAAATCTGCGAAGGCAATCCCGCGGATCCCTCCAATCGTCCATTGGACGGGCCATCCGAAATGAAGCACATCTATGAAGGGAATACGGACCTCGAAGTTGAGGAGTCCGATGCGTGTTCCGACTAACTCCTCATAATTATAGCCGCGTAGCGTATCAATCCCACCGAGATAAAAATAGGATCTATCACCACCGAAACTACCACCGAGCAGTAACCGTGCTGCAAAGGTAGAGCGTCTGCCAAAACCGAAATAGCGTCGGGCATCAAAAATAACATTTGTGAGTGACAATTCACTACCGAGTGCGGGGAAGGATTGCTCAAGTTCAATGCGGTATCGCGAACCTGTATAAGGTGCCCATTCCCGCCACATCGTTGTATCCCCAACAAATGCAACGGAACCCATCGTGAGCAAGCCTCTATCGTCGAAGGGATCCAAAGGTTCGCGCGTTTGGAAGTTGAAGGAGAACGGCTTCGAGTACATTGAGAACGCAAAGTCAAGTCGATGGTATCTGTCAAACGGATAATTGAGGTATGCGCCAAGTCCAGTAATCCGCTGCAGAATGCCGCGTCTGCTCTGTATACCGCCCAAGATATGGTACTCATGATAGTTATAAATCATCGCCCCAACATCCGTTCGGTGTGTCAAAAAACCGTATTGTGCGATAAAATCCGGTGTCAGGTAGCTGGATTGGTTCATGACGCTAAGCCCGATACGATGGTTCCCTAACATGTCGCTGCCAACGACCTGGACCGTACTTCTCAGGATGCCATCCGCCCCGAAACTGAAATCCGGGAAGATCGCATCTAAAGCAAAAGAGGAGCTTGTGCTATATTTTCGTCTGGCAATCCTATAATTTTCTGGTTCTTCTTCGGTTAAAATTGCAGAGGGTTCTGCCACGCTCGAAACCCCAATTTTTTCCGCAATCGTCTTGGCAATCTCCATGATACAGACATCGTATTTTCCATTCTGGTAGGCGCTAAACAGCAGATGTTTACCATTGGGCGCCAAACTTGGATTGAAACACCCTGTCATCATATTGGTAAGGCGCGTCAACTCAAGTTCCACAGGTCGAGAACCCACAGGTTTCACACTATCGTTTTCAGCAGAGACGACGGAATGGCTATCAGAGGAATCGTTATCCGTTTCTACGTTTGCCTCGCTGTGAGCGTCATCAGTTAAAGAGGAATCTGATTTAACCGAACCCTCTTTTAACGGATCACTGTTAACCGATGACGGATGACTCATTTCAAGTTTGTGTATATCGTAAATGCCCTGCCGATCTGAACAGAAAAGGATTGATTTTCCATCGGGTGTCCAACTTGGGCTGATGGCGTTATAAGTGCCATCGGTCAACAGGCGTTCTGTCCCTTGATTGCGGTTTATCAGCACCAGTCTATTTTTCGCGCCTCGTTCGGAAGTGTAGACGATTTCGCCAGTTATTGGATGCCACGATGGATGCGTATCGTTAAATGGGTCGAAGGTAAGTCTGTCCACTTCACCCGTCAGCAATTCGATTATATAGAGATCCGACTGCCCGTCTTTTAGGGCAGAAAAGATTATCCGTTCACCGCTGCCATCGTAGTCGGGTGAAATGACGTTATCGAAATCCAACTCGAAGTATTGCGTCAGTTCCTCAGTCAAAATATTGACTTCAAGGAGGTAATTTGCATCGTGATGTTTGGCGATAAATGCGATCCTGTCGCCATCAGGTGCCCACGCGAGGCTTCTCCCAAATCCACCGAAATCGGTTCGGATTTCCTCGTATTTCTCCCGGAAAAACCGCTTGGTGACGCGTTCGATGCGTTCACCCGTTTTTGCGGACATCAGGACGATTTCCAGAAACCCTTCGTTTCCTGTGACGTAAGCGATAATATCGCCGCTTGGCGACCAGACAGGTTTAATGTTATGGGAGTATCGAGATTCCTCGGTAAGGTTCTTTGCGACCAGATCGGGCAATTCCCGATCCTCAACGAGGGGCCAGTAGCGTTTGCGGACTGTCTGCCGCCACGCCTTATCAAATTCTTCGAGTTCTACGCCGAGTACCTCTTGGAAAACACGGTTGATGTCCTTTGTGCGACTTTGGCGTAACCCCTGCAAAATCTCAGCGATTTTCTCCCGTCCATACGTTTCTGTGAGATACGCCACCGCTAATTGCCCTAACTTATATCCAATGTAAGGGGAACTGAGTCGGTTGAAATTGTGAAGCTGCGGTAGTGGCACGATATTGTTATTCATGCTGGCATCTCGGACGACCATCTCTCCAATCGCATCATTGTCTTCTGCAAAATAGTCCGCCATTCCCTCTATAAACCAAATTGGCGGGGAATAGAGGAACTCACCGCTATAGATACGGGCATGTGGCTTCTGATAGATAATATCGTATTGAAAAATATGAATGAGCTCGTGAAAAATTACCTCTCGAAACGCTTCCAAGGATCCGGTGAACGGTATAACGATACGGTGTTTAAATAGCTCAGCGAAACCGCCAATCCCTTCGTGCAGTTCCTGGAGAATTATGTTGGTTTCCTGAAAGTCTTTATGGGATTTGTAAAGGATGAGGGGTGTCCTGCCTTGCAGTTCATGTTCAAAATCTTCGCTGTGCTTTTCGTAAGCTTCTTCGGCAATAGCCGCCATAATAGGCACGAGTTTCGCTTCACTTGGGTAGTAGTGGATGTCGAAATGCTCTGTCCGGTGAATGTGCCAATCGAAACGTTGTCCGGTAATCTTGTTCTTCCCAAAACTCTGAGACCACGCAACACAAGGTGATAACAAGCTCAGAACAACAAGTATCAACAGGGCAAGCATGCCTACCCATCTCTTCTTCCTGCCTTCCACTCCTGCCGATGCAGTTCTGTTTTTACTGTCCTTCACACTATTCACCTTTTTTATAGTTATCAGTTGTCAGTACGCTCACTACGTTCGCTTTCAGTTTTCAGTTAAGAGGTTTTCGTTTAATAAAGGTTTCCGCTTGTAACTGATAACTGACGACTGACGACTAATTGACTAAATATCTATCTTCGCTCTCATAATGTGGAGAGATTTGGCGTGTAAATTCTGATACAGCACGTCTACCGAGTTCCCGAATCGTATTCGCTTGCGGTCCAACCTGTGAGAAAACGAACGATCCGATGGTATGCGCCTCAGCGGTGCTTCTCCGGTAGGACTCATCCCAGACGACCTGTCCGGTTTCAACATCAACAATCATGACACGGAGTGAGAGCAGATAGGTTTTCTGCATGTAATCCTGATAATCCAAGATGTAACGTTGGCGTCTCACGGAGTAGCGTTCTCCATAATAACGTCTTGGACGGCTATCGGAATAAAATCGGAAACTCCCGATGATCACTGCTTTTACCTCAAAGTACTCACCGAGCTGACGCAAGTGCTTCGTATCCGTCAGCCAATCTTCTCCAACGGTTTCCCCAGTGAGCATTCTCGCCGTTTCTTGTGAGTTGACGACCTCAAAATGTTTTTGGCGTGCTAAACCTCTTCGGAGTATTGCAGCGATCTCCTCACCAACCTCTGGCGGCAGTTTTTCGTTCCGTTCCACCTGTTTCTCGCTGACAAACGGTAAAACGGCAAAGTTGGAGTAGCGGATGATGTCGATTTCAGATTGGACCTTGACCGGAATAGAGACGCGCGTTACAGCACTGCTACATCCGAAAATCGTCAACATACCTAATAGGATCCCTATCCCTTTCGCTATCTGCATCCTGTGTATCCTCGTCCAGTAGGTGGGGCGGTTCTTCTAACTGGGGTGCATCTTTATCGTCCCCTCCACTTCGCCGGAGGTGTATCCGGCACCGCCGATAGTTGAGTCTGTAGTATTTATTATTGGGTTCTAATTCCGCTGCGCGCTCATACGCGGCAATAGCCTCTTCCATGTTTCCGAGTGCTTCGTAAGCAACGCCGAGGTTATTATGTGCTTTAGAATCCGCTGGATCGATACTGATAACCTGCTTCCACCGAAAAACGGCTTCATTCCAGAGCTGCGCTTGTGCTGCCTTGATTGCGAATCGATTGTAAGCCTCTGTCCGCGTAACATCCCGCGATATTATAGCACATCCGGATAGAACCCAACAGAGGAGAATAACGACAAGCGCGAGTTGACCATATCTTAACACGTTCATCACCCCAAAATTTTGTGATATAGGCTTGCAAACTACCTCATATATTTTACATCGTATCTACCTTTTGCGTCAAGAGAAAAATCGGGCATTTCGGGACATTGTATCTTTACGAGGACCAAATCCGATGTACCGACTTCGGAGAGCGGGTTTAACAGAGGTTCCACGGACGGGTTTCCAATTATCGCAGGAGTGTGTTGACAATTTCTTCGTTGCCCTCACGCAACGCCATGTCGAGCGGTGTCTCTCCTTCATAGGGTTGGAACACAACCCTTTTGAATTCACGGAGTGGCCAGACCAGTGCTGTGACTTCATCCATCCATTCGGTAAACTGTTTCGGATGCTGCATTCGACTGACTGTTTTCAGCGACGGGTTGGCACCGTGATCTAACAGGAGCCGAACCATCCGCAGATTCCCCAGTCGGGCGGCGAAATGTAGTGCGGTTTCCTTGCCGTATTCAACGAAATGCTCGTTATCCATGATGGGTTCATCATCAAGTCCATTCAGTGCTTGTGCATTGACATCCGCGCCTGCTTTAATCAGGATATAGGCTTGGGCGAGATGCGTATCGTCATCGTGGCGGGCTTGCACATGGAGTAAGGTTTCTCCGTTGTAGGGCCATGCGAAATTCGGATCCAATCCGTTTTCCACCATGAGCAGAAAGGAATCGAAGTCGGTGACACCGACGGCATGAAATCCAAGATAGGACGGTTGGTTGATGTCAGTTCCCTGACTGATGAGATACCGGTTAATCTCGTAATCACGGCTTGGCCAATGTGTGCCGAGGTCATTGTTGTTCACGTCTGCACCTGCCTCTACAAGTGCCTTGACTTTATCGAGGTCTTTGATCCTCACACTCGCATTGAGGAGCGGTGATATCTTATTCACTTTTACGTTCACGAGTTCCGGTGCTTCAGCGAGCATTTTCTGAACTGTTTTTGTATCTGCTTTTTCAAATTCTACCTGCCAGCGTTCAATGTGTTTTTGGTTCATTTTATCTCCTTATGATGATAGACTTGAAAGGAAGGCTTGAATCTGATAGACTTTATATCTCGGATATAGTGATAAAATTGATACGCTACAAGGAGAACATTGAATGTCTAACACGACTCCACTTCGGACAGTGATTGTTGGGTGTGGTATGATAGCGGCGGGAGGCTACCAGCCACGATGCCAAGCCTACCCACATCGTATTGAACTCGTTGGCTACTATGACCAAGATAAGGAACGTGCCGCAGCACTGGCAGAACGCAACGGTGGATACGTCTACAAATCACTTGAGGAAGTGCTGAACGATCCAAACGTAGAAGCGATTGTGAATTTGACAATTCACATCTCCCATTATCCAGTTTCATTAGCGGCACTGAAAGCAGGAAAACACGTCTACTCTGAGAAACCGATTTCTATCCGAACCGATGAGGCGAACGAACTGGTAGAAACGGCGGAAGCGATGGGGTTAAAACTGGCGTGTGCACCATCGGCAATCCTCGGTTACGTCCAGCAGAACGTCTGGCAACGGATTCGTGAGGGTGAAATCGGTGATGTGATCTCTGCGATCGGGAACTTCGGGGGTCCCTTGGAACACTGGCATCCGAACGCAGACGCTTTCATCATGCATGCCGGTCCCTTCCGAGATGTCGCGCCTTATCCGCTCACTGCAATGACAACGATGATCGCGCCGGTCAAAACCGTGCATGGCTTCGCACGCGTCGCTGTCCCAAAACGGATGTTGCACCAAGGTCCACGGAAAGGCACCGAATTTGAAGTAAATGAGAAGGATCACGGATTCGCTGTGCTTGAATTCGAGAACGGCGCACACGGACTCATCTATCACAGTTTCACTGTCTCTTCTGGGATCCCACCCTACGAAATCCACGGCACAGCAGGTGGGTTCTCCCTTCAGGCACACGACGATGGACGCGGTATCCAAAAGTTCACGCCCCAGGATCGATGGCAAGATGAAGCCTCGCCACCGAAAGCGTTTACTGGATTAGATTGGGGCAAAGGCGTTGCGGATTTCGCGGACGCAATCAGATCCGACCGGAACCCGCGTTGTAACGGCGCGCAAGCACGACACGCCTTAGAGGTATGCGAGCGGATCATCGAATCGTCTGACGCGAGGAGACCTATTGATGTCGAGAGCCGTTTCCCGGCACCGCCGCCTATCGACGATGTAGCACCGTGGGAAGATGCTTAATATGAATCGGGAATCGGAGTTCCCTCCTACCGAGGGGTGAGCATGTTGATGAAAAGGCGGTACGCGCCTCCTACACCTGCTGGGAGTTGCCTATAGAAGGCGTAAGCGGCATAAGTGTAAGTCCCTTGTCCGTATTTCGCTGTGAGGAACCCGCCGTGCTGCGGTGCTTGCTCGCGGTCGTTGCATGTGAGGAGTGCCTGATAGTTTGCGTCCCATTCGGTAAGAAACTTGGAACCGCGCTCCTCAACCCATCCATCGAAATCAGCTGCTGTAATCCGATGCGGATGTTGAAAGATCGGATGGTCGGGCATCAAAATGGTTACCGGTGCGTCCTCTTCGGAGACTTCCTCCGGTCGTCTGCCCATCGTGTACGGATAGGGACCAAAAGGAGCTGCATCAAATTCCGGGGTCTGATATTGAACGATGAGGTTGCCGCCGCCGTGCACGTAATCGAGGAGTCTGCTGTTATAGGCGATGAGATCCTGCCGAACGGCATATGCCCGGATGCCAATGAGGATCGTGTCAAATTGATTCAGATCGCCGGTGCGGAGTTCTTCTCTGTCGAGCATCTCCACGTCAATACCGATCTGCTGCAGTGCCTCGGGCACTCTGTCGCCTACCCCCATGATATACCCAACACTCACATTCGATGGGACTTTGAGTGGGATACTGTGAAGGGTCATGACAGCAGGACGATACAGGTGCCGCGGTTCAAGGTCTGGATGGTCGATTGTCTGATAGCCGGTGGTATATTCCTCGCCATTGTATGCAGCGATTGCCTGGATCGTGTACTCTCCATCAACTTCAACATCCTTGGCAGATACCTGAAAAGCAAACGTTTTGCTCGCCCCTTCGTGCGTAAACGCGAAAGGTGCGTTCTCAGGTGATGATCGCCATCCCTCTTGCAATTTGAGGGAAAGTGTGCCTTCTGCCACACCCTTTACATTATTTAGCATCTCCACTGTTGCGGTAAACGTCGTTTCCCCACTTGCCACATCGGGTTCGGAGATCGGAATCACACCGATATGTGGTGAAACAGATAGACTGATAGCAGGAGCGACCGTTAGCAAACGTCGTCTTTCGCCCCACGGTCTATTAATTGAAACGGTTTGTGCTGGCTGCGCCAGCGTAAAGTCCACTCCATCCACACGATAGGTTACAACACCATTAACTTCAGGTGATGCGAAAGGGAGGAAGCGAAATTCAGGACGTTTCAGTGTATAGACAGCATCATGATATTCAGATGTTCGGGTCCAATACGGTTGTGTGTAATCCACGTTCTGTGGCACTTGCACCTCAAACGCGATAGAGATCGGTTCGTTTCTCTGTATAGGTATTATCCCATCACTGCTATCCGAGTCCCTCTGGGAACGATGCACGTTCCAGCCTTCAGGGGTGTGGAGTGAGACATTGACGAGTCCAGCGGCAATCGGACTGGGATTCACCATTCGTATTCCAATTGAAAACTTTTGTCCGGGAATTGCAACGTTAAAGGTTTCAGACGAACGGGTTTCCGCTGGGGGTTGAACCAGCACCTCTAAAGACAGACCGAGGGCAGTACTTGCCGCAGTCATAAACTCCTGTTCCTTATTCCGAAGTAGGAACAGCAGATGTGATCGAGTGTTGTCATTAAGGTCTATACGCTGGACGTTTTCGATTAAGGCACGAGTCGTTTTTAATCCGTTTGCGAGATGCGGAACGACTGTCCAAGGCTGGCGGGCATCATAATCATGAACTGCGGCATCAATGCTTTCTTGAAGTTGTGTGAATTCTGCGTCCAAGGCAGATGTGTTTGCCACCTTCGCCATGCCCTTAAGGGTCGTGTCAATCCCGTCAAAGAGACTCTCTTCGGGTTTTTCTTTTTCGGCGGTTAGGGTCGTATCCACTAAGCGTAATTCCGTAACGGCAGATCCCTTGGAGGCGCGGGTCTGTCCCATACCTTGTGACCGTTGGAAACTAAGTCCCTGACGCGCAATTTGCGCATAAGAGAGTCCTAACAAGGCATTATATTCACCTGTATCGATTTTTAGCATAGGTGTCTCGGGAGTTTCAGTGTTACTGCGGCGCCATCTGGAACGCGAGATATAGAGTTTCTTCGGTTGCCACGGGTGTAGCCCCTCGGAAAGGTGTTCAGGGAATCGATTCGCATCGCCTGCGGCACGGAACGCCTCCAGAGTCACGACCCCGGATACCTGATGATGTCCATGTCCATCTTGGCGATTGCCTTGAAACCGAGAGATGATAACATCGGGACGATAGAGACGGATGAGGCGAACCATATCCTCCAAAAGCATCTGATAGTCCCATTTTTCCAGGGTCTCGTCCAGGCGTTTGGAATAGCCGAAATCGACAGCACTGCTGAAAAAGAGGTCGATGCCGTAGTAGCGCACAGCCGCGAGATGCTCCTCGGTTCGGACGATACCCAGCGCGTCGAACAATTCGGGTCCAATGAGGTTGGCACCGCCCTCACCACGCGTGGTTGAGTATAACCCCGTTCTGACACCGCGTGCGCGGCTGAGCCACGTTAACAACGCGCCGTTTTCGTCATCAGGATGCGCGACGGTGTGTAGAACGGTAGCAGTTGTCTGTAGACGTTGCAAGGCACGCCAGGTTTCCGAAGCGTTTGTTGCCCCCGCCATTTCACCCGTGTTTGCCATTGCCATATTCCCTCCTACTATTCCGAACAATGCGAAAGCTAAAATTGGAACTACGATTTTTCTGTGCATGAGAAGATTCTCCAAGGGAAGACGAGCCTATATTATTCACTGTATGGAAAGATCCTGCGCTGCTATTTACAGAAATTCGCGCGGAGCATTTCCACGCTCTGTGGGACACCGATGTGTGCATCGGCTTTTCCTTCAAATTCAATGGATACGTATCCCCGAAATCCAACTTCTTTTAGAATATTGCCTATTTTAGCATAATCCAAATCCAATGTATACCATTCCCCGCCACCGTAATAGGTTTTGGCATGGACAAGCACTGCGTCATCTGCAATTTGTTTTAGTTTTTGATACGGATCTGACAGGAAATTTCCGCAATCCATTGTCACTTTCAGCCAGTCTGAGTCGATGGCAGCAACGATGCGATTGACCCCTTCAGGCGTGCAGGTGAGTCCCCAATGGTTTTCGAGTCCAAGAACCACTCCATATTTTTCGGCATCTGGAAGACACTCTTCAACAGCGATGATTACCCATTCAAACGCCTCGTCTTCTGTGTGTCCGGGGAGTGTCGGTTCTTGTCCTTCGGTTTTCATCAATTCATCGAAAGAGGGAACAGTGCCCCAGCGTCCTGAGTTGAGGCGAATTGCGGGGATACCGAGTTCATGTGCCAATCGGATGCAGTGAATCGTGTGATTTATATTTTTTTGTCGAGTTGCCTCGTCCGGGGAAACGAAGCCTTGATGGATGGAGAGTGCGTATAGATCGAGTCCGTGAATGAAGGCGAGTCTTTTCAGTTTCTGCAGATACGGATTCGCTTCCGATGCCATCTGTTGATGTAAGATTTCAACGCCATCGAGTTCAAGCCGTGCGGCTTCCTCAATGACGTGTTCAATCGGTACCCGTTCAGGTTTGAAATGCCAATAAGAGTAAGTGGACACACCGAGTTTCAATTTGTCACCTCAGTTGGGAATGTTGTTCCCGCTATGATAGCATAACTCGGAATGCTAAATCCAGTTTTTTCATTGGCTATCTGTGGTCAATTGTCTAAATCGCGGATTGTCGCGGACTTCACGGAACAACATTTGTGTAGCAGAGTTCCCGGTGCGGTTAGGAAACCGCACCTACCGGGCCTGGGAAAACGAAGACTATCGGTTTTCGACTGCCGCTGCCACAAGTTGTTCTAAATCTGACTCTCTACCTTTGGGGGAGATCAACTTGTGGGTGGCTTCATGGGCAATCAGCTTACCAGCCCTATCAATAAGCCACCGCGCCGGAATAGAGCGCACGTCATACTGCTGTGCGAGGGGACTCTGGCGTTCCAGACCAGTGTAAATCTGCCGCCATGGGATGTCATTTTCTTTCAGGTAATTTCGCAGTTTCGCTTCATCGGTGTCGAGACTGATCCCAATGATGTCAAACCCCTGATCCTTATAGGTATCGTAAATCTTCTTGACCCTCAGCATTTCTCCGACACAGAAACCGTTCCAGACCGCCCAAAAATCGAGTAAGACGACTTTTCCGCGGTATTGCTGGAGCGAAATGGGTTTGTTATCAAGATCTGTCGTAGAAAAATCAGGTGCTGGCTTTCCAAATTTTTCATAAGCCTCGGTCAGTCTACGGGATAGACCGTGCTTTCCAAGTTTCCTCGGCTTTTGTGCCACAACTGCCACACCCACAGATGACCTCAGTAGTTCTAAATACCGGGGTATCCGCTCACTTCGAGATGGACGATACTGGGGATGAAATAAATTCTTACTGGGGAGATGCTCAATCACTTCCAATTCAGGTGTGAGTGTTAGGCTGTCCACAGAATCAGAGTAATGCTGTCGAAGTTTCGTTGCCAAGTCACCCGCTGCTGCGCCTTTGGCACCTGTCTGTAACTCGGGCAACTCCCTGTGCAAAACCCAGACGTTCACAAAGTGTGTGTTCAGAAATTCAATAATTTCCGGTGAGGAGAGCGGACCCGCTCTCAAAACTTTGCCCGTCCCTCAGCAGGACTCATCGTCAAGAACACCGAATAGGAGAACCGCATGGATCGGACGATTCGAGGCTTTTGCGAGGTCAACCGCATCTTCAATCGGGATCCATTCAATCTCAGCGAACTTGTAGAGTGCGTTTTGAAACTTTTTATCGGCTTCTTCCATAGTGATGGCTGCCTCCCAAGCCATCAATTCTGGTTGCGTCTCTGATAAACTGCGGAGTTCCATGCGCGGCACAAACCCTATATCGTTCGTTCTAAAAGCACCGATATCTACATTACTGTTGCGGTTGGGAAGCGATAGCGTCCATTGACAAATTGTTCCGCTGTTGCGATTGATGAGCAGATGTCCAGCAAATTGCGCTGGTCTCAAGTAAGCCTCGATAGACGCGTTCAATGTAAAGCGCGCATGGATTCGGAAAACGATGTCAGCATAATCAGATGATAGTGCCCGTAAGCAGGCTTTCGCGCCGTTCCCATCATATCCGACATCCATTGTTGCGCCTGGATGAAACTGGCGGAGGAAAGGGAGAATCCGCTCCAGATCCAGATCCCAGACATCCCCGACATTGACGGTTGAGGGTGGCAGAAAGACTTGGAAATCTGACGTGCTGTAGTCCTTAAGCGGATGTGTGGGTCCGGGATTGAACACCTTCAACCACTGTTCCCACGTCATATCCACCGGCTCTTGCCATTGCGCCTTGGCTCGATTAAACCTTTCTTCTGTTGACCGATGCAAGTTATTCGATGTATTCTCGATTGGATCCCAATGTGCCTGCACTGGGATATGTGCTGAAGTTCTCAGCACCTTACGCAAGTCTATCATTATCTCCACTCCTGTTGTTAGAAAGATTGAGTAAACACTTTACTGGTTTTCGGATTTGTCTTTGAGTGCTTCCACCACAAGCCGTTCTAAATCTTCACCTCTCGCCTTATGCGAAATTAATTTGCCATTCCTATCAATAAGCCACGGTTCTGGAACGCCGGTAATTTCATATTGCTGCGCGAGTGGATCATCCTCCCACCTTTCACCGCTGCAAATCTGCCGCCATTGAATGTCATTCTCTTTAAGGTAGTCCCGCAGTTGCGATTCTTCATCATCAAGACTAACACCGATGATGTCAAATCCCTGATCCTTATAGGTAGCGTAGACTCTTTTGAGATTTGGCATTTCCGCGATGCAGGGACCACACCAGACTCCCCAAAAGTCGAGCAAGACAACTTTCCCGCGATATTGCTGCAGCGAGATCGGGTTCCCATCAAGGTCGGTTGTGGAAAAGTCAGGCACCAATTTTCCCCACAATTCATACTTGGGATCAGCCTTGCGGTCATACACGTCGGCGAGTTCAGTATTACCTAATTTCTTATAAATGTAGGCAAGTCTCCCGAGGATAGGTTGCTCGTCTGGATGTTGTTGCTCAGCCGCTTTAAAAATTTTAAGCAGCTCTTCATATAGTCCTGCTTTCACAAGTACGTCAAATACCATGTGATATCCATCAATGTCCGGGACCATCTCTGATTTGAGACGCTCAATAAGGAGAGCTGCCGATTGTTCATCTCCTACCTTGATGTAGAGTCCGACAAGCCGTGGGTAGAGCTCGAAGAAACGCGGATCATCCGGGTATTGGGCAAGTGTGTCTTCAAAGGCAGCAATCGCTGTTTCGGGACTACCGTATATCTCTTCCGGGGTGTACACACCCGATGACCAAAACACTTTAAAAGCGAAACTCAAGTTTAGGCACGTAAACGCTTGATTCTTATGATGCCGACAACGAGCCAAGGGTATAACGTCTCCATACACGAAACGTTCTTCACTTTTCATTGCTCGATATTCAGGGTGGAACTGATAGCCGTAACTTACGGGCATCTTTGGGTCTGCATTGCTAGTAAAGATTGGCTTGCCACCCAGCTCATCTGCTGGACACAGCAAGAGGCTTGCATCTGGTAAATACTTAGGATGGAGTTCTGAGAGCCACTCTGGGAAATCGTCGTGTTCTTTCTTATAGGCTTTAACCGCCTCGCCTATCGCAACCAAATTTTGGGTGCAGATTTCAATATTTTCCTCGTGCTGTTCCATAATCAGATTTCCACTCAGTTTTTCTAAGGGTGGATGTGCATTCGCAAAAGTTATCAGTAAACCCAGCATCATTGTCATAGTCAAAATTGCTTTCATTTCAGCGTTCTCCTTTTTAGATTCCTTACGCAATACTATTGAACAGTTCCCATATCTACGGGAACTGACCTGGGTTTAAGTAAACCCTCGATTATAACACCAAATCTAAAAAATAAAGTCGCATTTCAGTGGTTTTGAAACGCAATAAAAGTTTCTGCATGCAAGAGCGCAATGAATTGCGCAACTACGAACCGACTTTTTGTTAATGAGAAATATTTAGAAATGGTATAAGACACAAATTAGGCTACTTATTCTCGGTTTTGTCCTCGAGTGCTGCCACTACGAGTTGTTCTAACCGCATCCCTCTGGCATTCCGTGAAATCAAGGTGCCATCCTTGGCAATGAGCCACGGTGCCGGGATAGAACGAATATGATACTGTCGGGCAAGCAGACTTCTCCACTTTTGTCCACTGAAAATTTGCCGCCAGGGAATGTTATTCTTTTTCAGGTAGTTTCGGAGTCTCGTCTCATCAGTGTCAAGACTGACCCCGATGATGTCAAACTCCTGGTTCTTATAGGAATTATAAACCCTTTTGACATTCGGCATCTCGGTTAGGCAGGGACCGCACCAGACTGCCCAGAAATCGAGTAAGACAACCTTTCCGCGATATTGTTGAAGCGAGATTGGTTTGCCATCAAGGTCTGTTGCGGAAAAGTCAGGCACCACTTTTCCTACAAGCTCTGACATCGGATCCGCCTTTTTCTGATATTTTGCGGCGAGATCGGAATTACCGAGCACTTCATGAATTCTCGTAAGCTCTTTCAGAACGCGGTGGTTTTCTGGATACCGTTTCTCAAGATTCTCAAAGACCTTAAGCACTTCTTCAGGCTGATTCGCCGTTTCAAGCATCCTGCTGAGAATAAAATGTGCCTGAAGGTTGTCAGGTTTTATAACCGATTTGAAACGATTAATGACGTGTTCTGCATCTTCTTCGCGTCCGACTTCAATATAGAGATGCGCGAGTGTACGGTAGACATGAAAGAACTGTTCATTGCTGGCTTGTCGCTGAAGCCCTTTCTCTAATGCTTCAATGGCTTCCTCAACAGTTTCATACAATTGATCGGGCGTGTACACACCCGATGACCAGAATACTTTGAAAGCGAAACTTAAATTCAGACACTCAAACACTTGATTCTTATGATGTCGGCAACGGACAAGCGGTAAAACGTCTCCATACATCAGGCGTTCCTCAGTTTTCTCCGCTCGGTACTGAGGGTGAAACTGATAGTCGTAACTCATGGACATTTTCGGATCCCTATTAATAAGGAAATACGTTTTGCCACCGTATTCATCTGCTGGACAAAGTAAGATATTTTCGTCCGGCAAGTATTTCGGATGTAATTCCGAGAGCCACTCAGGAAAATCCCCATGCTCCTTCTGGTAGGCTTGAATCGCCCTGCCAATTGCGAGAAGTTGCTGCTTGCAGGTTTCAACGTTTCTGTCAGTTTGCTCTACATTCGCCGATTCATCAGAACGACTTTCGCTCGGTATTGGTTGAGACGCGGATATCTCCTTCGTGCTAACTGCTTGTGCCAAACGCATTGCACCCATCGGGACGGCAAAACAGAGGAGCACAAACAGTCCTATGCCTATGGCACTTTTTGACATCGGATGACGATTTAAGTTTTCAGCAAGAACGGTTCGGAGTCGCCCTTCAATCTTTGGGGAACGTGCTACTGCGACAGCCGCGCGCGAAGTCGCCTTTGCAATTTTCATATTGCGTGTAATATCAAGCAGATGTTGCGCGTAGGCAGTTGATCGGTACCCAGCATTCAGTACATCGTCATCGCACGCTTGTTCTGCTTCTATTCGCATTCGATGCGCCATAAACCATACAAGCGGATTGAACCAATAGATTGCACACGCGACTTGTGCAACCATTTGCATCACCCAATCCCAGCGTTTGATATGTGCCAATTCGTGTAGGAGAACGGCACGGAGTCGATCGGTCTGCCAATGCTCTGCATCAACCGGTAGCAAAATCACAGGACACAGGAAGCCCCACACCATCGGGATTGTAATCCTGTTGCTGAGACGAACATTGGCTTGTCGATTCCAATTGGATCGTAACTGCTCAGTAGCACGGCTAAAACTACTACCACGAGCAGAGATATGCCAAACAGCACCGATTCCGACAATTAAACGGATAAGAAGAAAGAGTCCAGCACCTCCCCAGATCACCGCTATCCAATCTGTCCAATGCATTGTGGTGAAGATACCGTTTCGAGCGGACCTAGGATTCGATTGAGATGGTGTTGAGCCACCTCGCGTTGGTCCCACTGCCTCTGATGAGGGCTGGCTCGATGCAACCGATACAGGTATTGAAACAGGTACGGTGGAAGACCGAGTATTATTTGTCAACCGATAAGTCTCAGATTGGATAGACGTCTCTGGTAAGACATTGATCTCCCACTTTGGAAGCGTGAGAGAAAACAACGGAACAATAAAGCATCCAACGATTGCCATGCCCCAAACGAAACCGCGCACCGCTGCTGATTTCTGACGGAAATAGCATACGAATAAACCCGCCACAATGAAAATCACGAAACTTTTCATTGTGGTGTCAGCGAGAAATTTCAGCAATGGGTCTGCATAGAGTATTTCAACGAATCTCATCATGATGAGGCGTCTCCCCTTTTCGCTTGCTCAATGAGTTGGCTCAAACGGTCAAGTTCCTCATCCGAGAGGTCAGCATCAGAAACCAATGCCATGACCGTTTTCTCAATAGACTTATCAAAAAACGTATGAAAAATCTGTTTGAGTGCGGAACGTCCCGCCAGATGGCGTGGTTGCGTCGGACGGTAGATGTAGCGTCTGCCGCTTTTCCCGTGCGTGAGATAGCCTTTCTCCTCCAGAATCCGCAACAATGCCCGTACTGTAGAGTAACTTGGCGGATCCGGGAGGTCTTCAAGGACATCGGCAACGGAAACGCTACCGCGTTGGTAAACGATATCCATTATTTGACGTTCTCGACGACTCAATTTGACGGTGCGGTAATCTTCCATATTTGTCACCTCTTTGAGAATATGCTAATATTTTAGCATTTACGAAAAATGATGTCAAGCAAAAATGCTAAAAATTTAGCATAAATTGATGCAGCACCCGATTGCCCCATTTACAAGTGCCACGGTGAAACTTTCCGCTGATGAATAGGGACCAATACATTCTCTGTCCGTCTCTTGAATTCTCATCTATTATAGTAGAGCCCGTAATTACTTATACACCCCCAGGAGAAGAGTCGGGAATCGGAGTTCCCTCCTACAGGGGTCATGAAACAGGGCGCGGGTTTTCCAAAATGTAAACTTATTTTTGGATTTTACTATAAAACAGGGAAAAACTCGTTAAATGTCAACACGAAGGAAGGAAAGGAATGCCCCCGCGAACAACACTATAAAAAATAGGAGTAATAACAGAATGTCTGTAGTTGCGGCGTTATAGGCACCACTGAAACTGATGTGATCTTCAAATTTAGGAATTGATTCAAAGCGCACGGACTTTTGTGAGGTGCCTTCTTCGGGACCGATTGCGTGCGGACTCTCCGGATCAGTACGATCAATGTCTATGAGAAACGCTCGGAATTCATCGGCGTATCGGCGCACTTGCTTCAAGAATTGAATGTGCCGTGTGAAACCGGTCCCGGCAAGGGATTCAATAGCATACTGTACACTTGATGCTGGAGATATACGTGTTATGGATCTCGCGAGTCGAATTTGAGCGATTTGAGCGTCTAAGTGTTCCGCGTTCAATCTCTCGTTGTCTCTCGCATCCTCAGTGAGGTATTTCGACCACAACAGTGTTTCTTCTGTTGCTGGAATCTCTCGCGAGGGTACTTTGCGATCAAGTTCGTCGTACTGTTGATAAAAATTATTGGACAGATGCTGCCGACGGGCGGCGAATTCGTTCCGGGTCATTGTCGGCTGTAAGCCACTGGTAAGCGCGCCGGTCGTAGCGGGCAGCAGGACGACCCAAACAACCCAAATTAGTAAGAGAACCGTGAGACTCGTTGACGAATTGCTTACGCGAGAGGATATGAGCAGCCCCAGTCCAAGGAAGATTGACACGTAAACAAAAGCGATGCAGATAATGACTCCTAATCGTCCGCACTCGCTTGGTCCAAGTGGAATACTTCCCGACGTGTAAAGTAAAAAAAGGTTAATGAATGCGGCAATTAAAAAAGGGATACTGATAGTTAGCAATGCTGCAAGGAACTTGCTTACCAATACGGTGCCGCGTGAAACACTATTGGAGAGTGTCAAGCGCAAGGTGCCTCGTTCTCGGTCCGAAGATATTGCGTCGAAAGTGAATAGGATGGCAATCAAACTCAGCACGATAGAGACGATAGTATTCCAATCAACATTTGTATAATCCGGCATAATATTCCACAGGTTTGGGTTGGATTGCGGGTATTCCATTCGCCATAGCGTTCTGATTGAAAAACGACTCGATACTAAGAACAGACCTCTGCCAACTCCGTCAGCGGATTCAGGTATAAATGCTTCACCACCGTCCGCACAAAAGGAGAGTGGAGACGGTTTTTTGTAGAGCGCGCCTGGTCCTTCCGTAAACAGTTTATAAAGAGTGTCTGCGTTAGACTTCATTTTATCTAAAGACGCTGAGACCTTTTTCTGATATTCTGTGGATTGCGCTGTGTATTCGCCAAAATACCCGATTGCGTTGACGAGCATCAGTGCGATAAGCAACACCGTTGTAAAGGCAAATCGTAGGCTATTCAGATGGTCATAAAGTTCACGTTTTACAAGGTGCCAAATCATCTCTTTAATTTTCCTTGCGGTTCAGTCAAGTGAGACTCAGCGAAGGATATTCCTTTTCGGAACTCGTCCCTGTCTGTTGGTTGGGACTACAAGCTCTGGGTAAATTTGTTAATTCTACACTTCTTGCCGTACAAAGGTTAGGAACGTTGTCATAAACAGTACAACGTTGATGAGCAGTAAGCACGCAATATCGCCGCTGGCGTGCTGTATACCCTTCCATATATCGCTCCGACGATAAGAAAACCGTGGTAAATCGCTCCAATCGACTGCTCCTTGGTCAACAGCGAACCATTTCCGGGAAGAAAAAGCCTTCTGATCATAGAAATAATCGATAATTGTTTGCCGATACCGCTGGACTGCCGTGATAAAATCCTCAATACCGTGGAAATCCGTTCCTGTCCAGGCTTCGGTTGCGAAATCATACATCGCCGCCGGTGAGAAACGCATCAAGTTTTTTGCCACATTTGCTTTACGAACGTAGATCTGATTTAAAGCTGCCTGTCGAATCTGCCATGTCCTTTCTGCTGCGCGAATTCGTCGGGGCTCTGAGAATTGAAAGTAAGCTTTGACATGAGGCATCAGGGATTCTGCCTCTGGCTTGATCCGAATATTGCGCATTTCTGCCTTAGAATACCTGAGTGTCGTCGGATCTGAAATATGCGGAGCCCCCCAACTTCCTGAATAAAGTATATTGGTGTTCAAGTCTTCCCCTTCAATTTCATCGTTCCTTAAGAAATCCATCCGCTCTCTTTCAAAACTCTCCCAAATCTGCTCAATTTCACGATAAGAGGACTCCAATTGAGAAGGGGTCTGCCAAAACCGATTGACTGTAAATACGGTGAGGCTTGGATAGATGAGGACCAAGGTGCTCCATATCACCATTGACACCATCAGGGCAGTCGCAGTTCGGCGTGTGCTTGCCGAGATTAACAATCCTATAAGATAAAAAGCGGAGAGATAGATGATTGAGGTAAGTAAAATACCGCCAATCCGAAACCAATCATCTCCCGTCAGCGAAATCGACCCAGATACAGAAAATAAGATGAGTGCCAGTAGCAAACTCATGACGACAGGAAGCGTCAGACACGCCAACGCACTGATGTACTTTGCCAGCAGAATAATCGGACGACTGACAGAGTTTGCCAGCGTCAAGCGGAGCGTGCCTGCTTCTCGTTCTCCAGCGATTGCATCGTGAGCGAAAAGCAGTGCCAGTAGGCTGAGAATTACCTGAAAAATCAGAACTAAATCGACACTGGAAAACAGGTTGAGGAAAGGATTATCCGCGCTGTGTGATCGGGTATCCCAAAGGGTTGGGACAAAGGTATGCCCGATAGCGATAGAGTTGCCGAGCCGTCGATCTAAACCCGCATTGAAAATGCTCAGTGGATTGGGGGGTCGGTCTACGCGGATTGCGCCTTCCACCCGCGAATAGGTACTTGTTCTTCTTAAAAACCTCTGATGGTGTTCCTTCACGGCGGTATCATAACTTGTCAGACGGCGTTCGTAATCGGCAATCAGGACAACGGTATTCGCAACCACCAACGACAGCGTGACAACCATCGCAACAAGGAACCGAAACGTTATAAGGTTGGCGAGCAACTCTCGCCGAATGAGTGTCAGGAACATGGAATTATCACCTAATCTGAGAGGAGTGCTTCAATCATCCAAATTAAGGGTTGACCGCCTATGAGATCCAGACCTATAAAACTGTATTGACAATTCCCCGCTTTATCAATCAAGATAAACGAGGGGATTCTTTCAATCTGATACGCCTTCTTTACTTGCCGATGCGGGTCAAGTAGCAGGGGCCAGGGGGGTTGATACTGCTCTAAAAACTCCCGAACTTTTTGAGGAGCTTCACCGTCACTGATGTCCCAGATAACGACATCATCGACGTTGCTGAATCGCTCATAGACTAATTCAACTTCCGGAATCACCATGTTGCCTCCATACAACGAACCCCCAACAGCAAGCAGCACAATCTTATCAGACATCGCCGAGAGTGTGTAGGTCTCGCCTTCCAACGTTTCCAAACGAAAATCCGTCGCTTTTTTCTTCAGTCTGTTGGTGATAAGTTTCTGCCGGATTTTTTCGAGATCCGCCCCTTCTCGAATCCGGTATTCTGCTTCGGTGTCTTTGAGGAATGCCTCAAGCGTATCGGTAGTTTCCTCGCGTTTTATTTCATGATAGAGGCGTTCCAGGCCCCTCTGACTTTCCGCCCGAGGCATAGGCACAAAGTGTGGGTCGGCGAAGTCATAGTAATGTCTTACCTTCTCAACGCGAGGCATAGGTGCAAAATATGCATCGGCGTAGTAACGCCGCGCTTCCTCATAGTCTCCCACTCCTTCCGCTGACCGTCCCAACATATAGAAGTAATTCATGGTATCCTCATTAAACCTTGCCCAGAGGGATTCCAAATAATCCGGTGCGTTTGCGACAAGTCCATCATGCGCTTCTCTCCATCGTTCCTGTCGGATATAGATTTCACAGCGTAAACGCGAGATGTTCTTACGCTCTTCTTCCACAGACCCTTTGTTGTTTTCGACGAGCCACTTCTGTTCCTCTGCCTCCCCCAACCTGATGTCAGCACGCGCTAAAACTTCCCGCGCTTTGTCCAATCGGTTGTCAAACTTCAGCCGATATTTAACCGATTCGGTATAAGCCCAACCGAACCACTGCTGTGTCTCTTGGCAATAAGAGAGATGTGCTTCCAAGCAGCCGTCAATAAGTTCATTAAGGTCGTCATCATTCGCCAGAGAGCGATCCGCCTCTGCTAACCGTAATAGTCCTTTATACGCTGACCAATGCCAGGACAATATGGGGGTATCTGAGGTAGTAAACGCATTAATGACACGTTGGTAATAGTACCACTGTTGAGATGCGTCTTCGCTCCGTTCAGCTAATCCCAACAATGCTGTTAAATAATTTTCAGTTTTGGGGTATCGCAACATCTTGTCAAACAAACTGTTTGGGACATTCTTTGAACGCCCCGGAAGCTCCATATACCCCCAGTATGCAGTATTTAATAACTCCGGAGTTTCTGGGTGTTCCCTCAGCAGCGTTTCGATTTCAGGAAGAATTCTCTTCTTTGCGTCCTCCGCTGAAAACGTTTCGACGATTCGTCTCCATTGAGAATGATACATTTCCAAATCCACAATCAATACCTCCTGCTCCACCTGTAGCCGCTTACGTGCCCGCTGGAGCCGACTCGTAATCGTGTTCGCAGACACCCCCAAGGATTTGCCAATTTCTTTTATTGTCATTTCGCCGAGGTAGTAGAGTGTCATCACCGTGTGTTCACTCTCCGGTAGTTTTTTCAGAAGATTTTCGACGATTTCATAACGATGCGCGGTCGCTTCTGATTCTCGCTGTTCTGATACATAACGCTCATACGCTAAGTTATCTATCTCTTTCACAGACGTGTCACTCAGCAATTGCATCGCGGGTTTTTGTTTTCGCATCCAGGCAATGCAAAGCCGATTCGCAATGGTATAGACCCACCCAGCGAATTGATTGGGATCCCTGAGTGTCGAAAGTTTTTTATGTGCCTGGAGGAAGGTGTCTTGTGTAATTTCTTCAGCATAGTGAAAATCTTCGATCTTCCGCCACACAAAGGCATGAACGCTTTTTTGATACTTCTGGACTAAAGTGTTGAATGCTTCGTCGTCGCCTGATAAAACCTTGCAAATCAACTGAGCATCGTCTTCTCTTTCCACGCGAGTCCTCCTAACAAATAGATTGGGTGTATTCGCATTCGCCAAAAGGCACAATCAAATGCTGGGTTTTGCAAAATTAAACAATGCATTGCCATTCACACTATCGCGCCATTGTAGTGTTAAGACGCGATTTTGGGACAGAAAACGTGCATTATATGAAAAAAATTAAAAAAAGTCTGAATTTTTTAGGAATTGTGCTGAGGAAATTGCTGTTAGGGGAGAATTGGGCTTTATGTTCAGACCGCTGAAAAGAGGATTGAGTTGCAATATGTAAGGGCTGTCCAGTTGTCCTTAGAGAACAACTAAACAGCCCAAACATCGTCCAAATATAGTGCGAGGTTAAAAACCACGCTTCGATACAAAGATTCTACTCGAAACCGCTGACCTTCGCAGCTTCAGGTGCGCTTGTCGGAAGTTCCTGTTTCGCTAATGTATCTTCAGGCACATAACCGGAGTAGTCAGAAATCTGACCGTGCGTCAACGCATACACCACAACGTTCGTCATGAAACGATAGACACCGGGTGAATAGTGAACACTACGGGTCGGGAGACTGACAGACTCCATGGCGCACATGTAATCACGGCGCACCATGATAACCGATAACTTTTCACCGACGGAGATACCTTCGAGGAAGTTCCGTTTCGGCGGACGTGTACCCCACCAGAAAATGTCGTATCCGACAGGGGGACCACCCATTTCATAGAAGTTATCGTAAATCTCGTGCTCGTTAGCAATACGTTCAATCTGATACTCAGGCATGACATAACGCATCTGTGCGAGGAAGAGACGAATCATCGCCTGCGCAGGAGCGTTCACACCACAATCGTCAAAGACGAGGAATCCACCTTTTTCAACGAGATAGCGACGCATACCCGCGGCTTCAGTCTCCGTGAGACGGCTATCCATTTTACCACCACCATACTGCCGTCCAAGCAAGTTACGAGAACGGGTGAGTGACGGATCGTGTCCTGTCATAAAGACGAACGGTGTTTTGAAGAGGTTGGCATCGGTAAGTTTCAATGCGCCACCTTCAACGTTCATGTCAGTTTTAATTTTCGTCCGTTCGTTGAGCCACTTCGTCAATGCGTTGAGGGAAGAAGCATCAGCCCACCAGTCAGAGAGACTGTGACGGATCCGTGTGAAACGGAAGACACCGCGGATGTCCTTACCTTTACCGATAACGCGTCCACCGGGTTCGCCTCTTGCCAGGGGTGGGACTTCAACGTTACCGAGGGTGATGTTTTCAACGACATCGCCGAGGGCATCGCGTGCGGCACCGACGTTTTCAACCATTGCGAGTCCGGGTGGACGTTCAAAAGCGACTTTCACCTGCACGACGCTGCCTGCGACACCACGACCGATGTTAGCCGGTCCAGCGGAGGGGGCAGTTGCGACGGGTGCGGAGAACGCCAAGGCACCGGGGGCATCCGAAACAGGTAAGTCGGTGTGTGTTACAACTGTCGGCACGGGTGCGTTCGGCGTAACCACTCTCGGTACATTCGGATTAATCGGGGCGTCCACTTTGACGGTTGTGTTTGAAAATTCGAGGACCGTCTGCGGTTGGAAATTCGACTTAGCAACAAACGCAGTCGTTACACGGGGTTGTACCTGCACCTGTTCGACGACAACGGTGTTCTGCGTTGGAACCGTCGGCTTAATAACAGGTTTCACAACAGGTTTCCGGACCTTAGGCTTCGGCGGCTCCTTGGGTTGGAGCACTTCAGCACCCACGAGATCTTTGAACTGTTCAGTTTGCGTGACAAGATAAATGCCAGCAATGAACGCAATGACCGCGTGAAGTACCAATGAAGTCATCAAGGCACCTGAGGTTCTTTTTGCACTCATTCGTTATTACCTCCAAGGGATATTTCGTATCCTAAGAAAAAACAAAAGTTGTTGATGCAGGGATATATGCAATTTCCGTGCCAATGCGAAAAACATTGAATTGGGTATAAATCCCTGCATCCAGTGTGTTAAGCTGCACAAAAAGGGGCAGTCTTCTTCAGTGCTGCACAAAAAGGGGCAGTCTTTAGCAACCGTGTGCACCAAAATTGGTTTTATTCAACCTTGTCGGCAGCTGTCGTAAAGAAGCGGCCTGCTTCCTTAAGACGGGGTTTACCTTTGTGAAAGCCAAAGATGCCAAGGTTATTTTCGGTGCTGCTATCCAACTCGTGGATTTTCCAGCCATCCTTTTCCTCTTTCATCAGATAGAGGTGCGTTTCGCCAGGAAACGAGCCTTTGTAACAATTGTAGCCTATGGCACTCGCTTCAATTTTGCTGCCTTTATAGCGAATCCAAAAATCCTTCAACACATCGTCCCGACCCCATTTGGATCCCTTTGTCCCGATGCCGATCCATAAACCTTCAATAGCGATTTCAACATTTCTCCAGCCGAAGGCGATTGGCACAGGTTCATTTCCAGCAAAGATTGTTCCGAAGGCAACCTTGCCATCATTCGTCCGGAAGGTCTCGCCAATGGCTTTGAGATCGTTGTCGTTAAAGGCTGTGTAGAAGGCACTATAAACCTCTTGAATTGCGGCTTTTTCTGCTGCGAAGTCGATAGGCGGTTTCGCAGCGACTACTGCCTCACCAGAACTCGCGGTGGATGAGGCACTTTCTGTCGGCTTTTCAGCGGATTCTTCAGTGTCGCCACCACAGCCAACGATGCCGACGCTCATGATGCCTACTGCGAAAAGGACAAGCACGAGCCACATTAATCTCGATTGCATTTTTCTAAATTCCTCCTTTAGATTCATCGCGTCGCTTACAAACAATGTTGTCCAATTACACCCCAAAATTGTCTTTCCAATTCTCTAAGTTCTCTAAGTGTGCATCAGGCAAGAACCAGATGCTTAATGGATTAAGACGACTTTTTACGGATGTTGTTTAAGACATTATAACTTCTTTACAAAAATATGTCAAGTTAATTTGTTACCGCAGATGTGAGTTTTCTATCCAGGGTTAAATATGCAGCCGTTTCAAGGGTTCGAATTACATCGGTGACCTGAATTTCAGACATGCACCCTGCTTTTCCGAACTGGCAGGTCGTTCCCACACATGGGCAGTCTGACCTCCGTCGAATCGTTTGACACTTTTTACCCGTTGGACCGAAACGGGTTGGATCTCCAGGCCCATACAGTCCGATTGTCTGGGTGCCAACTGCAGCAGCGAGATGCATCGGACCGCTATCGTTGCCGATAAACACATTGCATGTGTGCAAGATTGATGCCAATTGTGTTAGTGTCGTTTTGCCAGCAATATTGATTGATTCACCTCGCATAAGTGCTTGAATTTCGATGACAATCGGTATTTCCTCCTCCACGCCGACAAACAGAATTTGCGCACGTTTTTGGGCAATCAACCAATCTGATACTTCGGCATATCGGTCAGGCAACCATCTTTTGAGTGCAATCGGGGACCCAGGATGGATCGCAATCAACGGGCGTTGCCTGTCAATCCGATATGTGGCAAGGAAATCGGATGCCCATTTTTCATCTTCCGCCGTTACTGAGAAACTTGCGGTTTGGACGGGCGTTGGGATGCCTGCTTGCTTTAAGACATCGAGGTTACGCGTCGTCTCGTGGGTCCCACTGAATTGCGTAAAACCCAATCTGTTCGCAATTTGTAGGGCTGCACGACTGAGTCGCTTCGGTGTAAGCCGTCCGAACGCGAACCAAACAGTCCGCCAATCACCACGGAGTTCGACCATCAGATCATATTTTTGGCGACGTAACTCGCGGTAGAGCTTAAACGTTCCTTTGAAGGATGTCGGCTGCCCTGTGCGGCAAAAAGCGGGTGAATTGTATTCTATAACCTTATTGACATCCGAATGTTTCTCTAAAACCACGCGACTCCAAGCACCGGTAAGGGCATGCAGCTCAGCGTTCGGATACACCCGATGGAGATTGGAAAACACCGGTGTCGCCAACAGCACATCGCCAAGATGATCAAGTTTGATAACGAGGATCCGTTCGGGTGCGAAGTCCTTTGGAAACCAAGGTTTCCGATAGAAGAACCACTGCACGGCAGTAGAAGCGATTAAAGTGAGAATTTCGGTTACGTTTTGAAACATCTTTTTGCAGTTTACTGAATTTGTGGAGATTTGTCAAAGGGAATTCTGTCCAGCGAACCCTAAACCCATTTGCATTCGGTAGATAGATTCTGATATACTATGTTCACTTGCTTCTATCCTTCACACACCAATTTAAGTGCATGCAATTTATCAAACACTTCTCAGAGATTGACGATGCTAACTTACTTCGTGTCGGCGGAAAAGGGTTGAATCTCGGAAAACTGACACGGGCTGGATTTCCAGTGCCGAACGGTTTTTGTGTTACCACAGAGGCCTATCACCTATCCGTTGAAGGTCTATTGGAACAGAATGAAGGAAGCATCAAAGATATTGAACTGAGGCCAAAGCTCATCGCAGAAATCCGGACGGCGCGAGAAAAATTGCGGACACCTACATTTGCTGTGCGTTCCAGCGCCACAGCAGAGGATCTGGCAGAAGCGAGTTTTGCGGGACAGCAAGATACGTTTTTGAATGTAACCCCCGATGCACTTTTAGATGCCCTTAAAGCGTGTTGGGCATCACTCTGGTCGGAACGAGCCATTTCCTATCGGCAGACGCAGAAGATTACCGATGAAGAGTTGGCAATGGCAGTCGTCATTCAAGAGATGTGCGAGGCAGATGTTTCCGGTGTCCTTTTCACTGTTGCGCCGTTTAATGCGAATGCCGCTATTATTGAATCGAATTGGGGATTGGGTGAGTCGGTTGTCTCTGGTGCGATCACGCCTGATAGTTTCCACGTGTCGAGGGATACAGGCGAGGTTTTGGAAAGAAGCATCGCTACGAAGAACGAAATGGTAACGGCTACTGGTGTGAGCGTGGTCCCCTCTGCACAGCAGGATGCCGCAAGCCTAACAGACACACAACTGAAGGAACTGACCCAACTCGGCATGCGGGTCGAAACCCACTATGGACACCCAATGGATATCGAATGGGCACTTATAGATGGGCAGTTCGTGCTGTTGCAGTCGCGCCACATTACCACATCCGCCACATCTATCACACCTCGTAGGAGCGCGCTGTGCTCGCGAGCCTCTGAAACCGATGCAGCAGCCGTTGAGAAAGTCCGTCAGGCGGAAATCCAGATATTGGAGGCACGTGCCGAAGAACAGGGAACGGTTTGGTGCCACCATAATCTTGCGGAAGTGCTACCCGCGCCACTCCCGATGACGTGGGAGATCATGAAGAAATTCATGTCGGGTGCGGGTGGGTTAGGTAAAGCGTATCGAGGCTTGGGGTTTTATCCAAGTGAGCGGGTCAACGCTGAAGGGATTCTTGATCTGATTTGTGGACGGATTTACGTTAATTTGAACCGTGAGGCGGAACTCCACTTCGACGGCTTTCCATTTGCGCACGATTTCAACGCCTTGAAGCAAAATCCACAAGAAGCGATGTATGCGCAGGCACAAACCGATATTACGCGGAGTAACACTTCATTCTGGGTGAAACTGCCACTCCATATCATTCGTATGAGCAGGGCAGAGATGCATCTACATCAGCACCGCTCTGACTTCGCCCGATTGCTAATAGAAGAGGTATTTCCAGCGTTTCAAAAGGAAGTGGAAGCAGAACGAAACATTTCGTATTCAGACTTAACGGACACCGAATTAGTGACCAAGTTTGAAGAATGGCGTGCCAAAACATTGGACGATTTCGCACCGAAAGCCCTCACCGCTACACTCCTCGCTGGGTTTTCACTGCAACGGTTAGAGGTGGCTCTTCAGAAATGCTTGAATGAAACAGAAACGAAAATCCTTGTGAACAGACTTATGAGTGGGACTTCTGGCAATCTCACAGATGAAACTGTTGTCTCGCAGGCTTCCCACCCGCGGCTTGCGTCGAAATTGTCGGAAGTGGCAACGGGAGACTTGACCCTTACAGACTTCCTAAAAGATTACGGGCATCGCGCCGTCGATGAGTTTGAATTAGCACAACCCCGCTGGCGCGAAGATACGACCTATCTTGAACAGATAATTGACGCTTTCGAGAAATCGGGGTTACAAACCCCTCCCACAGAAGCCACCTTTTCTATGGATGACGCTTTCGAGAAATCGGGGTTACAAACCCCTCCCACAGAAGCCACCTTTTCTATGGATGACGGTCCAAAACCACAGAGAGAACAACGTGAATCCGCAGAAAAGGAACTCGCCGCACACCTCGAAAATAAAACCGGTTTAAGAAAGCAGGTTGCGCGTGAACTCGATTTTACAAGACGTTACATGCCTTTCAGAGAGACAGCGAAATTTTATCTCATGCTCGGTTATGAACAGATTCGCCGTGCGCTGCTTGAATTGGATCGTCGCTATCAACTCAATGGCGGCATCTTCTATCTCGTGCCAGATGAATTACGACGACTCATAGACGGTGAGGTATTTAGTGACGTTATCATCGCACGCAAGACAAAGCGTGAATTGATGTTACAAATTGAGGTCCCAGACGTTATCTTCAGTGACGCATTGGATCAGATCGGCACCGCGACACCCCTCGAAACGGTTGATACACTTACCGGAGTCGGCGTTTCAGCAGGCATCGCGACAGGACAGGCACGTGTGCTTCTGACACCGACAGATGTCCGCCCATCCGATAGGAATTATATTCTGGTGTGCCCCTCAACCGATCCGGCATGGACACCGCTTTTCCTGCATGCAGCGGGACTGGTGATGGAACGCGGTGGGATACTTTCACACGGGGCAGTCGTTGCCAGAGAATACGGCGTGCCTGCTGTGGCGAACATCCCGAACGCAACGCGCCGCATTACTGAGGGACAGACGCTCCAAGTTGATGGGAATCAGGGAACAATCTCAATTTTTTAAGGAAGCGTAGGGGCTGGGGGATTCAGCCCGTACAGGAAACGGGGTATGATGCTACTCGACACCTATTCAGATAAACTTCAACAGAAGCGTAGAAAAACCCGGCGGGCCTTTCTATTTTCGTTGGTTCTACATGCCATTGCGACGGGGATTATCGGTCTCGGTTATATTCAGTGGTATCGACCGATGCAACCTTCGGAACCGCTTACTTCGGAAGCCATCGCGGTGACATCCCTCCAACGTTTTCATGTGAACAGTACTCGCAAACGTTCTATGCCGGCTACGCGGCGGTCAACGCCTACGCGTTCGAAAACCTCACCCGCTCTTAACCAAAACGTTGCCAAACCGGTGCATTCGGCGCCACCCATGGCTTCGAGGGCATCTATTCCCGTGCTGAGGACAGACGCTCGGTTACCGATGGCTGAGACATCCCTGCGCGAGCAGACCCCAGAAACGCTTGCGTGGAAAACGATTGCGACCACACAGACACAAGCACCTACACTCGCGCCCAATTCCAAAACCGTTCATGGAGAATCTGAAATAAAAAGCACAACGGATCATAAGGGTCCTGCTCAACCGATTGACAGAGACGCACGGATGGGGGAAGCCTTAGAAGGTATCGCGGAGAGCGTCGCTGACAGTAAAATCGAAACCGCTGTTGACCTCGTTTTTCTGCTTGACATTAGTGGCAGCATGATAGATAATATCCGTGCAGTCGGCAGACAACTGAATCGGATGGTAACGGTGTTTGAAGAGAAAGGCGTTGATTTCACCCTCGGTATCGTTATTTTCAGGTATCTTGAAGGTGATACGATTATTCATCCGCAAACGCGAGACAGCGAGAAATACAAACGGTTGTTAACCTCACACGTTGTCGCCGCCGCTGGTGATGAACGGGCACACAATGCGATTATCAAAACGATCCGCCGCGTCAATTTTCGAGAAGGGGTGAACCGCCGATTTATTCTTGTTACCGATGAACCGAGCAAAGGGTCTTATACGCTACCAGAAGTGTTAGCACAATGTTTTCAGAACGATATTATCATAGATGTCATTGGCATTAATCACACTACGCATAGAGCACTAACGACGAAAACTGGGGGACTCTGGTTTCCAATTCCGATACAGCAATAATTTTTAATTGTTCGCAAGGCGTTAAATGAGGGCATTTGTTTATTCCGCATTTCTTCTTATATCCGCCTGCGCCGTTGTTGCAGGCTATCGTCTTAAATTATTTTTTTGCACGGGATTTACCGATGTATGTAGCCAAAAACGTGAGCCCGTAATGTAATGGAGGGCGGTTCTATAGAAAGGCACTTCAAATACTAATCCTACGTCACTTAACCGCAAGGAAAGTTTAAAAAAGGAAAATTAAAAATATGAGATGGTCATTGAATACTTATCAAACCTGCCAAGAGTGGGAACTCGGACGCATACTCGACACTGCTGCCGCGACCGGTTATCACGGTGTCGAATTGTTAATGGATTACAAGCAGAAACACGGATTTGAATGGGATACGCCAAGAGAGGCTTGGGACGGACTCAAGGCACAGGTCGATGCGAGTGACGTTGTTATCTCCTCACTCACGAGTTGCCAAAATTTTCACTCTGAAAACGCCGCTGACCGTGAAGAAACCGTTCGCCGCGTTACACGCGTGATTGACATGGCGGAATTTATGGCGTGTGACCATGTCCGAGTGCTCGGCGACCGATATACTGAGGAGAACCGTGAGGCAGTTACCGGTTACGTCACGGATGGACTGAAAGCCCTCGGTGCTTACGCCGCTGAAAAAGATATTACTGTCTCCATTGAGATGCACGGCTCATTCACAGACCCAGATTCGGCAATGGAAGTCATTGAAGGTGTGAATCTTCCGAACGTCGGCTTCGTCTTCAATTCACAATTCATCGGTTGCGATGCAGGGAGTATTGATCCCCTCTTTTCGCGTGTAGGTCCACACATTACTGCGGTGCATACGCACCGGGTGGAAGAGCCAGAGACGTTCGATCTTTATCGGCAGATGTTCCAATGGCTCGATCGCATCGGTTTTTCAGGCTACATCTCCAATGAATGTGCTTACACAGGTCCCGACCCAGAGAAAGTCCTCGCTCTCTATGTTGGGGTTTTCAAGGCTTTTGTCTAAAAATGGATACTGCACAATCAGCACACCTTTACAAACGGGTCGCAATTCCAGACGCATTCCTGAATGAAACATCGGGAAGCCCTTGGGGTGGCGATATCCGGATCGGCGATCTGACGGGTAATGGAACAGTCGATTTTCTTGTGTACAAATCGCTCGGTGGCATTCATCCGTGCTTCCTCGGTGCGTTCACACTGGAAGGTGAACCCCTTTGGTCCCTCGGTGACAAACACCTCGAAATCAGAGACGCGGATGCGCAGGATACTATGCTAACGACTCTCTCACCCGATCGGCCCGGTCCTGTTGCTATTCACGATATAGATGCCGATGGACAGGCAGAGGTTATCTGCTTCTGGGTAGATACGGATGCCTCAGAAGTGAGTAAATGGGATTTATCGGCGATTCGTCTTATGATTTTAGACGGTGCGACGGGTGCTGTCAAACGGACCGCCGCGCCGGATGCGTTGGACCAGTGCAATGCTTATGCCGAAGGTGAACGCCATATCTCCAACTACGTCCATCAACGATTGATGATTGCCAACCTCTGCGGAAATGCGCAACCTCAAGATTTCGTTGTGAAAGTAGGTGTGAACCTGCTCGCTTTCAACCATAAATTGGAATTGCTTTGGCAGTATACCGATGCGTGGTTCCGTTATCCGAAGCACTCCGCATATATCCCGGCAGTCGGCGACTTCAATGGCGATGGACTCGACGAAGTCAATGGTGGCAATTTCGGGCTCGCTGCTGATGGCACAGTCCTCTGGAATCACTTTTTTGGCGACAATATGGACTCGGTTTTAGTTTCCGAATGGAACGGCATTAACCGAGCGATCCTCTCCGGGGGTGGACAGGTGGTTGACTCCGAGGGCACTCCGATTCTCTCACTCGGCTTTGACAGTGTGCCACACGGACAAGAGATCCGATGTGGCAAATTACTACCAGACGCGTCTGAAAACGCCTTGGTTATCCGATATAACGGACATCACACCGACCTGATGATAGTAGACAACAATGGGCAGATTCAGAACAGGTTTAACGTCGATGAAACGCCGAACAACACAGGCTTGGAAATTATCCGCTGGCACGGGTCGGAAACCTGTGAATTGATTTATAGTCCCGCTGCGCTTTATGATAGTGCAGGAGATAAGGTGGTGACGTTCCCTGAACTGCCGCCACCGAGTGGTGGGAAAATGGGATGGTATCACTGTTTTCCTGCGGATGTCTGTGGCGATGCGCGCGAAGAGGTTATCCTCTATGATCCCTATGGCGATGCTGTCTATATCTACACGCCAACGCCTTTTCAACCCGATCTGTTTGGTGGGTATCAGCATACCGAGCGGCAATATAACACCCGTTTAATGGATTGAAATATGCAGAACAACGCTGTCAATAAATTTCTACTCATCTCAATTGATTGTTGGCGGTTCGATGCCCTTAGTCGGACGAATCCGCTTCTCAACACGCCGAAGTTCGATCTGTTGACGCAGGATTTCTCGCTCGCTGAAAAGTTTTTCGTGCCAGCCCCGGCGACGCGTCCCTCACATACCTCCTATTTTACCGGGCTTTATCCGTTTGAACACGGGGTCTACGGACAAACCTATCTTAAGATGTTTGAGGGTATCCCGAATCTGTTCCAGATCTTTAATGACGCTGGCTATCATATCACGGGACGCTCCGAGCGTCCGGAAGTGTTCCGTTTCCTTGATTTTGAGCCCTTCATTACGTCGGTTGATCCGAACGCGAACGCGCAACATCTCGGTTCACTTGAAGACCTTGTCGAGCAGATCCAGCAGCCTTCGGACGTGCCGCAATTCTGTTTTCTGCACTTCTGGTATACACACGGCGGTTACGGTATGAGCGGGATCCCGGGTGCGCCGAGCCTCAAATCACTCGTGGATCGTGGCAGGATAGATGAGGCGTTGGGGTTTTATTACGCCGCTGCGACGCATATCCTCGAATTCAAGTTAGTTGAAATTCTGAAGCAACTTCAACTCTCGGATTGGGCGGTTTTCATCTTCGGGGATCACGGCGAAGGCATCTGTGAGGAAATTACCGATCACGGCGGCACACTCAATCAGAACGTGTTACACGTGCCGCTGTTGGCGCATATCCCCGGTGTGTCAAACCTCAATTTTCCGAACCCACCGATTTCAGCGATCGACCTGTTCCCGACGATCACAAATCTGGCAGGCATCGATGTGGACTACCACGGATACGGACGCGACCTACTATCTCCATCGGAAATTGATGCAAATCGATTGGTATTGTCGGAGCTGGATAGTCTCTACGGTATCGGGTTCCTTAGTAAAAACAACTTGGAAATGCCGCACCATCGCGTGACATCTCGAACATCGGTCGATAACGAGGAAATTAGCAGATATTCGGACGGCGTGCGACTCTGGTCGTTGACGGATGGTGAATATCTCTATCGGGAAGATGAGCAGACGGGTGAGTTTGTGTATCGGCATGTGCTGAGTGGTGAGGATCTCGCCTGTGAGGATGCAGACCGTTTTCGGGACGCTTACGACGAGATTTTGATGAACTCCAATTATCAGCACCTATTGGCACAAGAATCCACGACTGAAGAGACGGAGATTCTGGAAGGTAGGTTGCGAGATTTGGGATACGTCGAGTAAGGCTTTATTTCAGTCAGCAACTTCATCAATCTGTGTGTAAGGCTGTACCAAAATATCTGCGGGAATTCCGAGTCCCTTATGCAATTTCCGAATCATGTCAAGTGATAAAGCACGTTCTCGACTCAAGACTTCTGACACACAGGTATGCGAACCGAGATAGACTTCAAGGTCGGGTTCAGACAGTCCTTGGCTCTCCATATAATGAAGAATTGCCTCAATAGGATCTGGCGGTGGAATTGGGTAGTGCTTCTCTTCATAAGCTTCCACCAGTGTAACAAGCACATCAAGTTTATCCGCCTCTGGTGAACCGTGCGTTGCATCCCAAAGCTGCTCAATAGTCTTCAGTGCAGTCTCATAATCTGCTTTGGATCGGATGGGTTTAATGTTCATATAAGTATTAGAACCCAAGTTGCTACTAACACATTTTAGGGTTTTTGCAATGTAATACAAGGAATGGAAATGTAATACAAGGAACGGATTTAGTCTATCCGTAGACTAAATCCAGTCTATTCCCAGACTAAATCCGGTATTTCTGCGGATCTTGATGAGGTTTTTCAGACCCTTTTCTACCCCGTAGGGGTAATATGTCTATAGAAAACAGTATATTCAGGTCCACCGCACTCCGTGGGAGTGCTATGTCAAACAGGTGGCAACTTGCGTTAGTATAGTAAAATCCATTGTTACTTGGACATTATGGAGTGAGGTCAGGAACCTCGCCAGCGAAGGACAATTGTGTGAACGTCCATAGAAATTCTTAATACCGCGCCCACTGCCATAACTGTCTCAAGGTGGGACGTTTGCCGTACATCAGAATTCCGATCCGATAAATTTTCCCACTAATCAGTGTGACGAGCAGAACGGTAGCACATACCAATAAGATGTTTAACAGGATCTCCCATAACGGCGGCATTAGCACGTTGATGCGCATGAACATCAGTATTGGCGAGAAAAATGGGATGTGTGAGAGCAGGACACTGACGGTCGAATCAGGGATCCTAAACAATTGGAACATCAGTATGAAGGGAACAACGATGAGCATCGTGAGCGGTCCCCCTGTCTGCTGCGCCTCCTCTTCACTGCCGCAAATCGCACCAACAACAGCATAAAGCGTTGAATACATAAAGAAACCGATAATGAAATAGACGAAGAAATAGGTAAGTATCTCGGTACTACTCGCCTTGATAGTCCCAATTACTAAGAGAAACTGTATTGGCAGGCTATCAATGCCAAAGATGCCGAGCAGCGACTCTATATTCATCACCAATAACACACCAAATAGCACCCAGATAGCAAACATTGTCAAACAGACGGAGCAGACACCGACGAGTTTTCCGAGTAGGAGTTGATGCGGTTTTACCGATGAAACAATTACCTCAACAATTCGAGTTGTCTTTTCTTCAAGTACACTCCGCATGACCGAGTTGGCGTAGATGATAACAAACAGGTAAAGCACAAAAACAAGGAGGTAGCCAAGTCCGAGCCGAGCCCCTGTCTCTATAGGACTTTCAACCTTTGCCCCCCCGTCCTTCCCTCCGCTGCTCTTAACGGCGTAAGCGTTGAATCCGACGGAGCGCATCAGTCGACGGACTTCATCCCGAGAATACCCACTTTCGGCGAACCGTCTGTCGCGGACGATGTCTGAAATGATACGGCGGAGCGCGTTTTGCACCTCAAAATTCGTTGCTGTTCTGGCATAGAAACGGACCTCCCCTTTTGCAAAAACATCTTTCGGGATTTCAAGATAAGCGTATAGATCTTTTGTGCTAACGCGTTCTCGGAGTGCGGTTCTTTCTTCCTCCGTCGTAGCCGATGCCTTATGGAGTTGATATACGAGTTCCCCTTTATGTTGAAAAGTCGAGTGTCCGGCGATAGCCGCCTGCATCTCCGCAAAGATTTCACCCGTCTCATCAATAACCGCGAGTTTTCTCATCTCTTTGGTTTTATCCTCCATGATTGCGAGAAAACTGGACAATACCACCATCCCACACATCAACACGGGCATAAGAAATAAGGAAACAAGAAACCCCTTGGATTTAACGCGCGTCATATATTCACGTTTAATGACGGTGACAACTTTATTCGGCATCCTGGACTGTTCCCCCGTGTGCCTCAACGCTTTGGACGAAAATCTCGTGTAACGTCGGTTCTACTAACTCAAAGCGCGTCACATCAACACCTTTCTCAACCAGTTCTCGGAGAAATGGGCGATAGCTCTCCGGTGCTTTTAACTTGACTTCAGCATACTGCCCAAAATCGTTACAATCTTGAATCCAAGGGGAGTTGCGAATCGGTTCAAGATTCCCCACATATTCAATTTCAACGGAATTTTTGCCGAACGCGCGCTTAACAGTGCGAAGCTCGCCTTCAAGCAAGACTTTGCCCTGATGAATAAGACAAATGCGATCACATAGTTTTTCCACCTGTTCCATCACATGGGTCGAAAAGATAATTGTGCTGCCGTTATCCCGCAGTTCAAGCATCATATCCTTGAGAAGCGTCATGTTAATAGGGTCCAGACCGGAAAAAGGTTCATCAAGAATAATCAACTCCGGTTTGTGAATTACTGTGGTGATGAACTGAATTTTCTGAGCCATCCCTTTTGAGAGCTCATCAACCCGCTTGTTTCCCCACTCCGATAGTTGCATCTTCTCTAACCATCGTTCAATTTCGCCGAGCGCCTGTTGCTTATATAAGCCTTTTAATTCAGCGATAAAGAGGATGACATCTTGCACCTTCATTTTACGGTACAAACCACGTTCCTCCGGCAGATACCCAATCTGGTTCAAAAAATCTCGGATGTTCCGATTGCCACTGAACGTAATGCTGCCAGCATCCGGTGCAATAATGTCCATTATCATGCGGAGGGTGGTTGTTTTTCCCGCACCGTTGGGACCCAAGAGTCCGTATATGCTCCCCTTTTCAATGCTGAAGGAGATATCCGATACGGCTACAAAGTCCCCGAACCGTTTATGAACATTTTCGAGTTGGAGGAGGTCCATCTGCTGCATCAAAATTTTCGGTGTAGAAACCTGGCGCTTTCGCGCGGACAGGAAACACCGCTCCCTTTTTACGTGACAGAAATGTCAAGGCTGTGCTAAAATCCTTTCAAAACAAGCCACTAAATATGCTTGCTTGCTGGGATGTATGCAGCACCACGCCTAAGTAACTCAATGTTGAGATCGAGAAACAGGTCTCCTCACAATTTATCGCGAGGCAGCACTTGACAAAAATATGTATAGTAGTCTGTCACGTCTAAACTGAGAGGCGGTTCGTAGTGGCGCAATAGCGCAAGTCGCGTGTGGACTTGCGGGACAATGCGCTATGGGAGAGGCGATGAATCGCCTCACTACGAACCGGATTTACCCTTCATTTGAAAGTTGACAAAGCACTAGTAGTGTTTAGTTTTGTGAAGGATTGCCTCTATGTCAATCGCACAGAAATCACCGTCAATGGTGCCTTGATCACGATAGAGTTGTCCTTATATCCTGACCTATCAAGGCACTATAAAAACGATAGTTTCCATCTGTGAATTGGGGTGTTTTTTGGACAGAGAGACCCTTTGTCTGAAGTATGATTTAGTGAATTAAAAATACTGTGTTGTCTTGTTATATCCTTTTTCAGCACTAATTACTTCTTCTTCGGTGACGGTACATCTACGCTGAATACGGTCCATAACATATCGCGCCCCACCTTCGTTGTTACATTGTGCTATAGGGGTGCGTCTAAGACCTTCTCCGCTATAATTGACTGCTGAAACATTACGACCATTACGCTCGATGTTATGGTAATTGTCAAGATTCAAGATTCTGTCTGATTTTTTTGATTTTTTTTCTGTTGTATTGATTGCCCTAAAAAAGAAAGGTTTATAAGTGACTCCTTTGTCGCTCATGAGATTTCCTTTGTAACCTTATTGAGGGTTTTGGTTAAATAATGACGTAAAAGCCAGCGAGATACCCTCTGAATCACGCTACATCACATTTTCAGTGCCTTAATTATAACCGATGTAAAAAGAGAAGTCAAGGAAAAATCAGTCTAATTTTTCCTTGACTTCTGTGCCTAAAACTCATATCCTCACCAAAAAGCGAACACAACTCACTCGGAAGATACGATGTGTTATCCAAAATGTCAACACAAAGACTTCGTAAAATCAAGATCAACCGTTGATTGCTGAGAGAAAGCGTCCGTGATTTTTGAGAATACTACATAGACGTTTAGAGACGTTTTGAAAAACGATATAAATGTTAATATTTTTAACGCAAGTTGCCACTTCTTCATTCACATAGCACTCCGCTGGAGTGCAGTCGCTTGAATACACCCTTTCTATAGACATACCACCCCGGAATCAACGGTATGAATGCCTTATGGCATTCCCCGGGGGTGAGGAAAGTGCCTGAAAAATCTTCTTGAGCCTTCAAAACTTGTTAGTAGCAACTTGGGTTACTATACTATAACAGTGAAAATTAGTCTCGCTGAATAGTGAAGAGGTCGCAACATAGAAGCATTGAAATCTCACTTGAAATTACACAGAGAACCGTTTACTGTATATTTCTCAATGTTTATTGACAGGAAAAATGCTTTCGCTGTCAGGCTCAAACGGATTGTTGTTGACTAACGGGATGTTCCCCTTTTTCCGCTCAACGAGTCCCCAGTCGCCTGTTTTCCAGTGCCTTTCGTAGGCATAGATAACATCAAGCCCTTCAAATTCCAACCAAACACGCTTTGCTTGTGGGTGAATCTCATCGTCTATAGAGGCAACGGCGTGTTCATGATTCTCAGACCAGATAAGGCACTTTTGCTTGAGTGCTCGGGCTTCTTCATGCAGCGGCGTGCGTAGATCTTTGTATTTCATCACCGTCTCTACAGTTCGTGAATTGTCGCCTCAAGTGTTTCGAGATCGACGACGGCAACCGTTGCTTTCCCCGTCATCCAACCACCAGTCTCACCGGGATTGAGCAGGAGCGTTTCTCCCTTTTGGATGTCTATCTGGTGGGTGTGTCCGTAGACGACGATGTCGTAATCGCCACTTTTGGCAATTGGGATGGCGAGTTCGGGATAGTGCATCACGGCGATTTTTTTGTCGCCGAGCGATACACTCGCAAGATTGGGATGTATCTCACCGATTTCCTCAAACCGTTGCGCAACGACGACACGCTCGCCGTCATTGTTTCCAAATACACCGACAACGCGGCAGTTTAGATCGGCTAACGGCGCAACAGCAAACGGAGCGATGAAATCGCCTGCATGGACGACCAAGTCTACGCCGATTTCATTGAAGAGTGCGACAGCGCGTTCGACGTTTGGAATGTTGTCGTGGCTGTCAGACATAACACCAAGTTTCATATTTTTAATTTTCCTTGCGGTTCGGTCAGGTAGATTCGGTTAACAAAATTGATCGACGTATATCTGAAGAAATACCCAAGCAAAAACCCCTCCGCTACGCTTACGGGCTACAATTTTGGTCTATAGTAAAGTCTACAATTAAATGGACACTAAGAAGGGATGAGGTTAGGAAACCTCGCCATCGGAGACCGTGGGGTGTCAGCCCCTTTGTGTTCACATATTTTCGAGCTTTACTATAATCAGAAAAGATGGAGCACCAATTTTTACGTACTCCGCTTTAGGCGACTACTGAGACAGGCACCCTGTGGATAACATTTCCGAGGTAGCCTTTCGGGTTCCAGGGTTGTGTGAAAGGCTGCGCGGCACCGGTCTCGTCATAAGCGCGTGCCCATATTTCATAATAGCCTTTGTTTGCGAAGGTGAGCTCGGTTTCCCAATGATACCACGCGTATCTGTTTGAGGGTTGAATCAACTGGGTTTCCTGCCACTGAAGGCCGAAATCTGTGGAGACGAGGACCGTATCAACCTGATTTTCGCCTGCCCATGCATGCCCCCTCGCCTTTATAGGAACGCCTACCCCAAATTCCAGATGCGGTTCGGGACGGGTGATGAGCGACTTCACCTGCCATGCGGTCGCAACACGCATATCCGCGACTGGGGGGTTATCTCCGGGTGCTATCGGGTAAGTGGGGATGCGATAGGAATAGCCGCTCATTTTTTCGGAGTCGTGAACTTGATCCCGCACCCAGATACGGTTGAGCCATTTTTGCATGGCACTGCCGATCCACCCAGGCACAATCAATCTCGCAGGGAATCCGTGGGCTGCTGGCAAGGTTTCTCCATTCATCTTAAGAGCGATGAGTGTGTGTTCATCCATCGCTTTCTCAATCGGAATTCCGCGTGAGAAGGGTTCGCTTCCGTCACTGGGGATATCTTCGCCATAGTTTCCAGTATAGACAGCACTGGATTTCAAACCCGCGGCTTGCAGAACATCGCGCAAACGGATACCCATCCATTCGCTACAAGCGATTGCCCCACGTTGCCATGAGGTTCCACTCACCTTCGGTTCAAACAGACTTCTTCCGTTCCCCGCACATTCCAATACGACTTCCAGGGTGACCTGCGGAAAACTCGCAAGGTCATCCATTGACAGCGCCAATGCTTTATGGACTTCGCCATCTATGACCAATTTCCATCCACGGAGATCTTGTCTTACCGCTCGCTCTGGAATGCCACTGTTATTACGAACGAAATGTCGCTCGGTTGGGGTAACGTCGTCGTTGAGGCGGTGCGGCGCGAACTCACCGTTAAAAGGATTCTGCGAATGGACGAGCATGTCCGACTTCGGGAGTCCTGCCTCTTGTGCTTCCACCAAGACAATCGGTGCGAGTCCTCTACCGAATAATCCTCGGTCAACGGCTTCACATCCTGCTCCAAACATTCCCAGACTCGCGAGGAGTGCCCCCTTGCCTATTTTGGCAAGAAAATCCCGTCGTGAGTCAGCAACAGTTTTAAGCCTCCCTGTAGAATTGGATTTGCACGCTGTTTTTTCCATGATTGCGGTCTGTTCTTTTTTGTTTTGCCAAAGCACTGCCCAAGAAATCAGGTAACCGACTCAAACAATCCTACATTGGGTTTGCCGCGATAGAGGACCACGCGATACTGCAACTTCAAGGTTTCATCGGAGGCAAGATGGAGCGGCTCGTAGTAAACGAGTGAAGGATGGATTAGACAGTAATTCTCTCGGTTGCGTACCCACCACGTCGTCGGATACCGAGGATTATCGGGATGGTCGACAATGGCGACACCATAAGTTTTGTCGTCAGCGGGATGTTGCGAAGTGAAACTGCACCAACGGCTCTGTTCGCCGAAGATGTCCATCGGTTCAGTGCGTCCATCGGCATCCAACAGGTTCCCCGGTGTGATGATATTATCAAATCGGATCGCCATACCACTGTAGAATCTGCCGTCTGCCCCGGGTTCACCGCGCCGCAGATCCAAAACGACCTCTCGCTCATTCGGACGCAACGTCAATGACACGGAAATCTGCATCACATCGGCTGTGGGTGGATGAACGGTTATCTCTCGTTCCTCCGTTAGATGCGTCGTGCCTTGCCAATCTATCCACGCGTTCTCCGTGGTTAAACTCGCGCTGTCGGCATCTGCATTTTGTGAAACAACCCGCTGATGGACAATTTTACCGAAGCCTGTTGGATCGCTACCGGGTGTCGGTTGTTCCCAAAAATTGACTTCGTTCACCTTTTTCCACGCCACCCATAAGCCCTGATGGTGGACATGGTCCCCAGGTTCGTTCATCGTGAGCGGCGGGGCACCGGGTAGATTTAAGGGGTGGCAAAAGGGACGGTTGCCGTCTTCAGGAAAATGGTAGCCCAAGACCTCTTGTCCGTCCCAAGCAATGGTTAAGCTGTGTTGTGTCTGTGAAAGTGAAAACATTTTTTAATTTTACCTTGCGGTTAAATCACGTGGTTTGGACTTTGACGCTTTTCGCTGAAAAGCCGTCCTCCATTACATTACGGACTCGGTGTTTTGGATCAAATCGTAGCAATAGCATTAGAAGCCATCCTTGGATCCTCCCAGTCTTAATTGAGGTACGGATTCACGACTTCGCGTTCAATCGCTAAGCCTTCCCATTCGTCATCACCGGGTCCGTCGTAGATGAGGGTATGGGGTCCAGCGAAACCGGCTTTTTGGGCAAGATCAAGACACTGTACGTAATCTTCCTTGTCCATCTCACGCGGCGCCGCGAAATGTGCTTTGGTATGACACGATTCTGCCCACGCGGCGATCGCGGCGAGATCTTCATACTTCGTATCGCCACGCCAGTTCCCGAAATCGAGACAGAGTCCTACCTTACCATCTAATGCGCCTAAAATGGTATTGACGTTTTCAGGCGTAGAGAAGACAGAGAACCAGTTTTCGCTCATCAAACGGATACCAGCGGTGTCTGCCCGTTCGGTGAGTTGCGCGAGGACATCTCGACTTTGCGCCACGGTTTCTGGGGATGGGTCGGCTTTACCGCCAATGACACGTGCACACGTCGCACCGAGTTCACCAGCGATGTCGATCCACTTTTCAATCCATGCGATGTCGCGTGCTGCGTCAGAGGGGTGGGTGATGTCCCCATCGTCAATCAGTAGAGAGAAAAGCTCAACGTCTGCAGCTGCGAGCGCAGCACGAAGTTCAGCGAGGTAGGTTTTCTCGACAGAAGGCAGATGGAAATGACAAATTTCCAAGGTGTTAATGCCGAATTCGGCGACACGTGCGGGTAATTCCAAGAGGGGAATAGGTCCCTTGTTATGGGTTTCGATAGGGATTTGCATGTCATGCGCGGGTCCGGTGAATCCGGGTTTCCCGAGCTGTCGATGCAAACTCCACGTTGAGACTGAGAGTCGAGGTGTTGACATAATTAATTTCTCCAAAGTTTGCGATAAAGCTTTGAAATTTTTCAACCTTTTTTCAAAATAACAATTCGATTGCTGTTTGTGCCCTTCTTATTATTGGAGACCCCCCAGCAATTCGCTGTTTTCGTGAAATGTTGCGCGTTAATCATGAGCATTTCAGGTACAAGTCCCACATCAAGCGATGCTTTGACAACGGCATTTTCTAAAAAGACCGTTCCGTTACGGACCTCTCCAACTTCAAACGCTATCCGCCCTCCGTGTTTCAAAACCCTATAGAGCTCCGCTAAGACATCTGTCATCCGAGCGACCCAATCCTCCAGCGACTTCAGTTGCCAAATTTTACCCTGTTCGATCTCTATACCACAAAACCACATCCGTAACCAGTTGTCTTGCATATAGTCAATCGTATCAAGGAAGGGGGGTGAAGTGACAACCAAGTCAACCGATGCATCTACTATTTGGGGCGTATTATCGGCGGATTCGGTCAGCAGTATCGCGTCATCCCTCCGAAAACAGTCTGGCAGGCTGTGCCGCAATAATTGCTTAGATTTTCGAAGTATGAGTTCCTTCGTGTTCCGATATTCGGGAACCTGATTCCGTTTCTCGTTGATTTTCCGCTGTGCCACAATTGAGGTCGCTAAGTTCGGCGGCAGGGTGAAAACCGAAAAAAAACCGGTAGAATGTCCTGTCAAACGGCTACAGGCAACCATTTGCAACCATGCATCCACAGAGTCAAAGCGTTCCTGTCGGAAATACGTCCGCCAACCGTAAATCTCTCGGAGTGTATCCTCGTGAAAAAATACGAGTAGCTCTGTATCAACTTCCGCATCAGTGGAGAGATGAACCTCGTGTAATCGCGCTTCGATCTGCTCTAATGTCGGTGGGTTCAGACGTGGTGCCGTGAGAATTTTCGCCAACGGATTGATATCATTGCCGATCACACGATGTCCGTGCAGTTGCGCTTCTATCAGCGTTGTCCCACGCCCCATAAACGGATCGTAGACGACAGCCTCTATTTTGCAGAACTTCTTGATGAAACATTCGGGTAACTGCGGTTTGTAACAGGCGCGATAGGACACTTCGTGCAGGGAATGCCCAGTGCGCTGTTTCGATGTCCAAAATTCGTCTACATGGGTAGGGAGATGAACCGTATAATCGCTGGGTCTGTTGAAATCAACAGCTAATTGCATTGCCATGACCTATTTCCTCATGACAGCAGATTCACCGGTTAGATTATTTTACTGTCGTGATCCCTACTTGTCAATATTTTGTGGTTCACCGAAGCTTCAAATTTAATATTTACCGTTGCTCTTCCCAATTTAGCAAATCTCTGAAAAAATCTCTGAGGCTTGCCATAAAATTCCCTCCGAACTTGGTATTTCTCAACCCCAGCCTTTATTTTTTTATTGCGGTAAGTTCTGGCAAATCCACGCGACGACCTTTTCGACCATAATAGCAGTACCGTCATCAGAGAAGACGTGGTCCACGCCCGGGAGTTCGAGAAGCTCTGTATCTTCGTTTGCGTACTGTAGGATGTCGTGGCTATCTTCAATCGGAACGATGTCGTCCTCAGTGCCGTGAACCAACAGCCATGGAACCGCAAATTGACTCGCGTTTTTTGCGACACTGTCTATCGTTGCCATGTCATCTACATAGGTTTGTGAGAGCGGACAGTCGGGTTCATCCCACATAAAGCCCGCATCGGGTGTAGCATCTCCGAATTCACGTTCTGCAAACGCTTTCGTGTGCACCATCCCCGCAAGTGAAACCAACAGTTGGATGCGTTCATCGGTGGAAGTACGCAGGACGCCCACCGCACCCCCCATGCTGTGTCCGACGTAGCAGACGTTGTATCCATCAAGTGCGTCAATGACGCTTCCGAGGTCTGCCACCTCTTTTGTGATAGTGGAATCTGTAAAGGCACCCTCCGATTCACCGTTGCCGGAGAAGGAGAAGCGCAGCGCAGAGATGCCAGCATCCACGAGTCCCTCCGCCAAAGCGATGAGTGCGGGTCTGTCCTTGTTGCCGGTGACACCGTGTCCAATCACCACAATTCTGTCGCCTTCGCCTTCGTGAAAAGTATAGTCAAGACGTTCATCGTGTTCGTTTCTAATTTCACCAAACATAAGTTTTTCAGGTTCCAAAAGTAATGCTTTATTTAGAATCAAAATTGACGAAGTAATCTATCATATTCCGCGTGAGGGCCGATCCAGAACCAATAGATTGCATGATCTTCGCGCAAGCCTAAAGCGCGCCACTCAATTCCGATTCGAACTGCGTAAATCGGTTCTCTGGTATGTACTCGCTTGAATCGCAAACTTGGATGGTTAGGGTTTTGCCGCCACAAACGATAATTCTTGCGAGCTTTTTCTTTCACATCCTGAGGTAACTGCCGAAAGCACACAAGAAAATCCTCTGTTAGATGTGAGTTCACAACTCGTCAATTCCCATATTTTTGATCCGTCCTGCCTTAATGTCAGCACGGACTTTACGCGCGAGTTGGGCAAGTTTATCTTGTGATTCAGCAAAAGTCTCCTGCCATTGCCTTTCGTCCTCCAATTCTTCAAGAATCACAGCAGCAATAGCATCTTGTTCTTCAGGTTGCAGTTTATAGACTTCGCTGAGCACTTTTTTAAGAAGCGGGGTCATCAATGTGTCAGGCGTAGCAACCTTTGACCTCAGTCAACGGCGGAAACGCCTTTCTCCTTTTTCACAAATTTACCAATAGATAGGTGCCCTTTCACTATGCACCTATCTATATTTGGATGTGCGAGGCACGAATGCCTCGCAAAGACTGCCATTAGACAAACTACGTGCCATGTCCGTTGCTCTTCAATGCCTGGACAACCTTCTCTGGCTTGATCGGCAATTCGGTAACCCGCACACCAATGGCATCTTTGACGGCGTTTGCCATCGTAGCCAATGTTGGCGTGATAGGGGGTTCACCAACACCCTTGGCACCATAGGGACCGTTGGGTGCGGGCACTTCAACAATGACAGACTCGACCGTTGGGAGATCTGCTGAGGTTGGGACGCGGTAATCGACAAAGCCGGGATTAACGTTACCGTTTTCGCCGTACTGCATCTCTTCCATCATTGCCCAAGCGTAACCTTGGACCGTGCCCCCTTCGATTTGCCCTTCAACAGCCATTGGGTTGATGGCATAGCCGACATCCTGCGAAGCGATAAGTTTGAGGACTCTCGTTCTGCCGGTGTCCGGGTCTACTTCGACTTTCGCAATCTGCGCTGCGAGCGCCGGTGTGCTGGGTTGTCGAGCGAAGGAACCTTTTCCAACGATAGGTCCGCCGGTTGTAGACAAGCTATACGCTCCAAGTTCACCTAACGAAATGGATTTCGGCGGATCTGCGGAGACAACATGGACAGCCCCGTCTTTGAGTTCAAGGTTGTCTACATTCATATTGAGCCGCTCTGAGGCGAGTTCAAGAATCCGTTGGTGAGCGTCTTCCGCTGCCAATTTTGCAGTGTTACCCATTGTAAAGGTGACAACACTTCCACCGGAACCGGTAGAATACGGTGCGGAATCTGTATCACCGCGTCGAATCGTGACGCTTTCATACGGCACTGTCAGGATCTCGGCAATAATTTGCGAAATCATGGTATCCGTTCCAGTGATGTCCATAGATCCATGGAAGACACGGACACTCCCGTCTTCATGGACAGAAACATAAACGCCTCCCGGTCCACAGCCGTTTGTCCAATCACCAACAGCAACGCCCCACCCTTGGTTCTCTTCGGCTTCCCGATCCCACCAGCCAGCGGCATCCGCGACGGCTTCTAAAGTCTCTTTGTAACCCACTTTGGGTTCGCTTGCCCCTGCGGGGACAAGATCACCTTCCTCGCGCATGTTCATCAGACGGAATTTAACGGGATCCATGCCGATACGTTCAGCGATTTCGTCGAGTTGGGATTCACCTGCGAAAATCGCTTGTGGGGCACCCGGTGCCCTGTAAGCAGCAGTCCCAGATTTGTTGGTGTGAACCCCATAAGCGTCTACCTTGAGATTCGGGATTTTGTAGACCCCGCGCACTCGAATCGTGCTACCGATAGATGCGCCGGAGACGGAACCGGAATCCCAAAAAGCGAGTGCTTCCCGTGCCAAGATGTGTCCCTCGTTCGTCGCACCTGTCTTGATTTTAATAACACATCCGGGTGCAGGTCTACCATCAATGAATTCCTCTTCACGCGTCATCTGGACCCGGACGGGACGCCCCGTTTTCTGCGAGAGCAGCACGGCGGGAACGTGCGTAATAATAACACCAAAACGTCCACCAAAACCGCCACCCATTGTTGTGCCGATGACATTAATCTGCGTCAATGGGATACCGAGTGTTCCAGCGATCCCCGAACGGATAGCGAACGGACCTTGCGTGGATGCCCAGACAGTGATTTTGCCGGATGAGTCTGCGCTGGCGACAGAGACGTGCGGTTCCATGTAAGTTTGGTGGACCCGCGGAATCACATAGGTATCTTCAACGACGATATCAGATTCAGCAAATCCTTTCTCAACATCCCCCGCTTCGGAGTGGCTTTCAGCAGAGATGTTGTAGTAAACTTCATCAGGATATTCCTCTAACGCTGCCTCAAGTCTGCTGATTTCGTCGCTGTGATCGTTCTCTTTATCGCGAGAGAGTCTCCGGATCTGTGTGCTGATTCCCCGTCGATTGGGACCATCCTTTGTCGCATCGCCGTGCAAGCGGGGTGCTGATGGCTGAATCGCTTCCATAACATCTTGCACAACCGGTAGCACTTCGTATTCGATTTTAACGAGTTCAGCGGCTTCCTCGGCAACATCGGGATCGGTTGCTGCAACCGCAGCAAGCGGTTCACCCAAGTAAAGCACTTTGTCAGTCGCGAAAACTCTCCGACCGCTCGGCACGTCGTCTTGCGTAACAATCGCCCTGACACCGGGAAGTTTTTCGGCTTCGCTGGTGTCAATGCTGAGTATGTTGGCATGGGCATGTTTACTGCGGACGATTTTGCCGTAGAGCATACCGGGTGGATGCACATCTGCCCCGTATTGGGCAGCACCGGTTACCTTTTCAACAGCATCAACGCGTGCCACCTTTTGCCCGACAACAGTATATTCTGACATTTCATTCTCCCTTCGTAGTAGTTTTCAGTTTTCAGTGGTCAGTTGTCAGTTCCGGTTTTGTGGCAGTAACAAGGTTATCCCCGCCAAAAGGGGTATCTTAACTGAGAACCGATAACTGATGACCGATAACTTTTATGCAGATGTTCGAACTTCTTCCGCTGCTTTCAGAACTGCTTCAAGAATCTTTGTGTATCCGGTGCAACGGCAGATATTCCCACCGAGTGCATACCTGAATTCTTCTTCGGACCTCTCCGGATTTTCGTCTAAGAGTGCCTTCGCTGCCATGATGAAACCGGGGGTACAGAAACCGCACTGATAGCCGCCTGTGTTAATAAACGCCTGTTGGACAGGATGAAGTTCACCGTCACTGGCTAAACCTTCGATGGTGGTAATCTCTTTTTCAGAAACGGTGACACCGAGCACCATGCAGGACGTGACGGCTTTACCATCAACAATAACGGTGCAGGCACCACAGTCGCCTGTACTACATCCCTCTTTGGTTCCCGTCAAACCGATCGTATCGCGAAGCACAGCCAATAGGGTTTTGCGCGGCTCAATGAGTAAATCGTATTCGTCCCCGTTAACCTTTAGACTGACAGGATGTTTTGCCATATCTTTTCTCCTTTTTTAATTTTACCTTGCGGTTAAACAACGTGAATTAAGACTGCGATGTTATCTTCCCCGGAGTCGCCTGCGTGTTTTTGCGAATCAACGCTGAATGCGCGTGTGGCATTCAGCGGGGTATTTCTGCGTATTGTTGCAGGCTGCTGATTCCCAATTGCTAACCGCTAATTCGATTTATGCCCTCGCGACTGCCTCTTGTAAGGTTCGCCTCGTAAGAACATCGACCATTTCTTTGCGATGTTCCGCGGAGCATCGCAGATCGGATATCGGACTGGCGGCAGCCGCCGCGGCTTCACCGGCTTGTTGCAGAAGTTCCGCTGTCAGTTCGTTTCCTCTTAAAAGATTCTCTGCCTCCGTCGCACGAATCGGCGTAGGTGCGACCGCTGCGAGACCGATTCGGGCATCCGTGATTGTTCCGTTATCCAGATTGACAGCGGCGGCAACCCCGATGAACGCCAAATCCATCACTTCGCGGATTTTATGCTTGATGTAGTGGGAACCAGACGCTGGGCTCGGTAAACGAAAGCGTGTGATAATCTCTCCTGGTGCTAAGACAGTCTGTCCGGGCCCCGTGAAAAGCTCGTCAATTGCCACACTCCGCTCGCCATCCGCACTTGCGATGTCAACCTGTGCATCAGCGACCAGCAAACCGGCAACGGTATCTGCAGCAGGAGACGCGTGCGCAATATTTCCACCGATAGTTGCGAGATTACGGATCTGGATAGAACCGATTTCCGAGGCACCTTCTGCCAAGGCGGTGTGGTGATTCTGAATATCTGATGATAATTCGACCTCCCGCACCTTCGTCATTGCACCGATGCTAATACTGTCGCCCTCTGTCGTAATGCCATCCAATCCCGGAATCTTCTGCAAACTAATCACAGACTGCGGCGTTTCGGTGAGTGCCTTCATACCGATAACGAGGTCTGTTCCGCCCGCAAGGAGCTGCGCGTGCTCCTGAGCGAATAGCTGCGATGCCTCGGCGAGGGTGGTGGGTTCAAAAAACTCAAAACCTTTCAAATTTAATCCTCCATTTTTAATTATTCCATTTTTAATTATTCCTTGCGGTTCGATCAAGTGGATTTGTACCTGAACGTCCCTCTCCGTATATCCGCCCTCCACTACGTTACGGGCTACGCTTTCGAGGCTAATAAAGAAAAGATAAAAGCGGTTCGATCAAGCGGGTTTGGGCATGAACGCCCCTTTCCGTATGTTCTCGTAGCGCAAGTTTCCTACAAAGGAGACCTGCGGGACACTGTTACAGGCTACGTTTACGAGGCTAATTATGTTCCCGCACACCCTAAGGACACCCTTTAAAGGATATCCGATTGAAGGGTAACTTGTCAACCTTAAATTCGCTGAATGTGTCCCTATGGAATGTGCCAACCGGGTATCGGTTCTGCCCGGAGTCCTTCCAATTCATAAAGTTCTTCTACGCTGATCTCGCGACCGAGTTTCGCAGATAAGAGCGCGCCACTCATAATCTCTGTAACCTTCAGACCGACATCCCCATTACTGACAGGTTGGACATCACTGTTACAGGCATCAAGGAAATCACGGAACTTATCGGGGAAGGCTCCATCTGGTAACTCCAACGGCGTTTCGACAAGATTGCCCTGATAACGTCTGCGATTGCCCTGATCATCGGTATCCCACTCCCCCTTTTCAAGGAAGAGCGTATCGTTGCTAAACGAACCTTTAGAGCCGAAAATGAAGATACCTTGTGGTTGACCCGCCATATTGCTCGACCAGCCGTTTTCATACGTGAACGACATTCCATTCGTAAACCGGACAAACACCGAGGCGTGTTCCTCGACATCATTGATCTCTTCGCCTGTGTATTCGGGAAGCATCCCACGATAGGCGATACCGCTAATTGTGGCGGGCTGCGGTGAACCGAGGAGATAGAGAGAACGATTGATGAGATAGACCCCTGTGTCATATATGGTGCCGCCACCGCTGTAAACGGAGTGGAGGAACCATCTGCCGTAACCGAACATATCTACATTCGGTCTGCCACGGACACGGTAACTGGTGAGTCTGCCGTAATAGACATCACCGAGTTTCCCAGAGGTGACATAGTCCCGAATGGCGTAACTTGTCGGATCCAGGCATGTGCCACCGCTTTGATATGCGAGTTTAACGCCAGCGGCGTCACAGGCATCCCGCATATTTCTTGCCTCTGTTGCGGTGCGTGCCATCGGTTTTTCGCAGAAGACGTGCTTTCCAGCTTGCGCTGCTGCGACTGTGGCAGGTTCATGGACAAACGGCGGTAGGGCAAGACTGACAGCGTCTAAATCACACTCCCTTAACATTTCGTTGTAATCGCTAAAGATTTTGACACCGTTATTCGCGTATTCCGCCCAGAGTGCAGCATCTGCCTTTTCTGCGTCGGCTTTTGCGGCTTCGGCGCGCGAGGCTGCACCGGAAAGGACTTCCGCATGTCGCCGTTTCACATTCGCTTCCACCGTATCGCAAACAGCAACGATTTCGGCATGCTGTGGATGGTCAAGATATCCGTTTACATGCGAACCGGCTACCATACCGCATCCAATAATCCCGATTTTAATCCGTTTTGACATTATAACACTCCTTGATAGCAATCTCTCGACAGCAAACCCTTGTTTGCGTGCTTCAGTACACGAAACCCGCCACTTTCCAACGTAAGGGTTAACAACGATTATGAAATTGTATCTACAGTGAACCCGATGGCGAACTTCCAGCCCCTACTTTGACGTGTGTATCCGCCAACTGCGTTTCCACGTGTGCAATGCACTCCTGAAGGTTCTGAAACGGGGAACTCGGATAGGATTCAATGCTAAAATTCAGGTCGTTCTCACCGAAGGTTACCATATCCACGCCGGGTTTAGCGAATTTACTGACGTTAATGACGGCATCAACAGATTCGATCTGTAAGATGAGAATGCCTGTGTTGTTCCACCATTCGGCGTATTCAAGGCGGTCCAAGCCCTGTTTTATGCCGTAAGCACCGCTGGGACCCCAACTCCGTTTTCCCATCTGAGGATAGTAGAAGAAATCAATCGCTTCGTCCACCGTTTCAACGCTCTCGACCTGTGGTACAACAATAGCAAGCGGACCCAAATCCAACAGATTCCCTATGAGATACGCGTTGCGCGTATGTTTGATACGCAGTTGGACACCAACATCGAATTCACTCGCCATCGCACAATATTCAACGAGTTGGTCTTCATTTGCGGGTCCATGCTGATGGTCAACACTGACTAAATCGTAGTTGCCTTGACCGAGAACGGCTTCCATCTCGTCGCGGGTGCAACCGAACGGGACACCGGATGCGATGTTAATCGCCTCTTTATTATGGATGCGTTGTTTTAAAGACACTGGGATGATCTCCTTGGGACTCAACTAAATTGTGATGTCTATTATAGGGGTTTTCAGATTTTTGTCAAGTCTTTTGAAATCACAAACCCTTCTGACTTTTTCCAAAGAGATATGAAATTTAGAGAAGACCGCAAATTCAATGGCCTGTGAAACGCAAAATCAACCACAATCTTGAAAATTTTGCCGAATTCTGCTAATCTGTATTTTTAGGAATAGGAGGAACTCGTTACCATGAAACACGCGCAAAACTATGTAGCATTAGGAATGGCGTTGTTGCTAAGTGGATGTCTGTTGTTCATAGCCAATTGGACAGATGCCGCGGGAAGTGAGCGGATATCCTTTGCTTCCAATCGATCGGGGAACTTAGATATTTATATTATGGATACTAATGGAGAGAGACTTCGCAGGTTCACAATAAATCTGGTCCGCAAGAATAATAGTGGACTGCCGTGGCCGCCGGATCTGACATGGTCCCCAGATGGGCATTTCTTGGCATATACCTCCAATAGAGATGGAAATCTCAAGACTTATATCATGGACACAAAAAACCGGGAACATCGGCGGCTTACAGACCACCACGAGAGAGAATTGTACCCGGCGTGGTCGCCAGATGGAAAGTGGATTGCCTATGTCGCTGGTGATGCTGGCAGGTCACACATCTACAAAACGGATGTCAACGGTGCACATCCGATAGAGTTAACAGATCCTGGATACTACGGGCGACCTGCCTGGTCCCCGGATGGAAAACAGATCGCTTTTGTCTCTTTATCCCACGATAAAGTAGGTATGAGGAACGGTCTCTATGTAATGAATGCCAATGGGAAACGGTTGAGAAGGGTTGCTGACAGAAACAGAGGCATGTTTACAAGTAGATGTGCTTGGTCCCCGGATGGAAAACAGATCGCTTTTAGTCTCTATGTCCTTCAAGCCGGGCGATATCACCTCTGCGTGATTGACGTGGATGGAGAAAACTTTCGCCAACTTACGCAAGGCGATCCCATAGTAAAGCCGCTGAAAGCAGAAAGACAGAAACCTGTGAACGTCCAACTACCACGTATTCCGCTTCCAGAGGTTAATTCCCCCGCGTGGTCTCCTGATGGTAAACGGATTGCCTACGTTTATTCAGATACAATACTCGGGCAAACTGCTGACATCTATATTATTGACGCGAAGGGTAACGAGCGTGGAACACCGCTTGTAAAGGAAGCGGGAATCGATGTGTCTCCTGCGTGGGTGCCGGAGAGGTTTCTCTCTGTTTCCCCAAGTGCAGAGAAACAGACAACACTCTGGGGCAGGCTTAAGCAAACCAAGTCGCTGCTACATTAGAGGACGGACTTGTCCATATGAAATGCATACGAAATTACGTGGTATTAGGAATGACGTTTTTGCTAAGTGGATGTCTGTTGTTCATAGCCAACTGGGCAGCTGCCGGAAGTGAGTGGATATCTTTTGCTTCCAACCGATCAGGGAACTTTGACATCTATGTCGCGGACATTGACGGCAAAAACCTCCGCAACTTGACAAACCACCCGGCACGTGACTTGGAACCTGCGTGGTCGCCTGATGGACGTTTCTTGGCTTATGTCTCCAACCGAGATGGAGATTTCAAGATCTATGTCATGGACACAAGAACAGGAGAACACCGACGACTCACAGACCACCATGAGAAAGAATGGGCACCGGCGTGGTCGCCCGATGGAAAATGGATTGCCTTTGTCTCTCGTAGCGATGAAATTATTCCGCCGGTCAAATTTAAAATAACCAGCCATATCTACAGAATAGATGCCAACGGTGCAAATCTGGTGCAATTGACAGACCAAGGGAAAAACCTTCGACCCGCATGGTCTCCCGATAGCAAACAGATTGCCTTCGTGTCCTACCATCGAGGTGAAGACAGGAAAAGTCTCTACATAATGGATGCCGATGGAAGAGAATTGAGACGCGTTAATGACCAAAAGGTACAGGCACTTAACGGAATATTTCAAAATGAGTGTGCTTGGTCCCCCGATGGAAAACAGATTGCTTTTAGTATTGTAGTTCCCCGAGATGATCGCATGCAGTTGTGTGTGATTGACACAGATGGTAAAAATTTTCGCCAACTCACCCAAGGGGGTCCCATAGTAAAACCAGTGATAGTAAGACCAGTGATAGCAGGCAAACAGCCGCCACCGACCTTTCCACTTCCCGAGATTGATTCCCCCGCATGGTCCCCTGATGGTAAGTGGATTGCTTACGTCTTTTCAGATACAGTATTCTGGCAGACCGCTAACATCTATATTATAGACGCGGACGGAAATGGACGCGGAAAACCGCTTGTAAAGGATGCCGGACGAAATCTATCCCCTGCGTGGGTGCCGGAGGGATTCCTCTCTGTATCACCGAGTGTGGAGAAGCAAACAACGCTTTGGGGGAAACTCAAGCAAATGGAAGGCACTTCCAAGTAGATGCCATATTATGAAAGGATATGTTGACATGAAACGCGTCTTAACTTATGTGGTATTAGCACTGGTATTGTTGCTAAGCGGCGGCCTGCTGTTTATGGACAACTGGACAGAGGCTGCTGGAGTCGAGTTGATATCCTATGTTTCTAACCAAACAGACAACTTTGACATCCATATCATGGACACCAATGGTACGTATCTTGGCAATTTGACGGACCACCCAGCCGATGACTTCGACCCCACATGGTCGCCGGATGGACGGTTTTTAGGGTATGTCTCCAACCGAGATGGAAACCCTGAGATTTATATTATGGATACCGAGACGAAGGAACATCGGCGACTGACACACGACCCCGGCATCGACTCACGCCCTACGTGGTCTCCGGATGGCAGATGGATTGCCTTTGTCTCTGATCGTGGCGGGAGTTCGGACATTTACAAAATTGATACCACCGGTGAAAAGATAAGACGATTGACGAAAATCGGTAAAAACGGGAGTCCTGCTTGGTCCCCCGACGGTCGACGGATCGTTTTCTTTTCTCAGCCCGATCGGAGGTTCGATCTCTATATAATGACTTCCGAGGGGAGAGGACTGAAGTTGCTGATACCGCCAAGGTTGAGGGGGCTTGTCCCGATATCGTGGACTGCGGGATTCACGTGGTCTCCTGATGGCAAACAGATTGCCTTTGGCACATGGGAACTTCAGTTCTGGGCAGATCCGGTCCCCGGTGTACCGCGACCTCTCTTAGAAAAGTCTACACCCCGGGTTCCGCTTACCCTTTCAGTCCTTGATATAGATGCGGAAGGCCTCCGAAAATTGACGCAAGCGCCACCCGTAGGAGAGAAACGGGCACCGGTCCCACAAATTTCTCGTCCTGCTTGGTCTCCGAATGGCGACTGGATTGTGTATAGTATCTCAGATGTAGGAAAGCGGTGGGAACCTTCTGCTGACATTCATATCATGAACGTCAGAGATACTGATGGCGTTGGAACGCCGCTTATAAGGGGGGCAAGATTCTATCTATCTCCTGTATGGGTGCCAGAGGGATTTCATTCTGTATCACCGAGCGCGGGGAAACAGACAACCGTCTGGGGCAGGCTTAAGCAAACTTACCACTAAAAACTGCGGAGAAAATTAATGCATACCATCCATTCCACTTTGACGGAAGCGGAGAAGTGGTATTTCGATTTACACGGATTTCTCGTTTTACGGAACGTTATCCCAAAAGACGCAATTGCAGAGATGTTAGATGTGCTTCGGCATTGGTTGACAATTGATGAAACCGACATCCCACGACCGCTGGACCGCGGACGGCAAGAGCCTTGCAAAACACACATCGGACATATCCAGTATGGGCATCGTCTCTTTGAAGACCTTGCGATGAACCCTGACATTATGCGGGTTGTGGCGGGGTTGACAATGAATGCCCCACGCCTGTTTCATTGCAATTTCACGATGATGACGAAACACGATGCCCCGCAACACTTTCATCGTGACGACAGCGGTTTCAAATTCCCACCCGGGTTTCGCAACCCGCACAACGATTATCAAGCCGCCGCTGGACACATTTATTGTAGCCACATTGCGACGTGGGTAGCACTCGTAGATGTGCCACCTGGAACTGGCTTTTGTCTCGTTCCCGGCAGTCATAAATCCCTGTTTCAGACCCCAGAGAATTTGCCTGTGAAGCACGATCCTCCCACTTCAATCACACTTCCGATGGAGGCAGGCGATGTGGCGATCTTCTCCACAAACCTGCTCCACGATGCGAGTCCATGGACAGAGGATTACCCACGGATGAACATCTTCCAACGTTACCAACTGAGTGCCTATTTCAATGAGACCGGAAAGGGTGGATACCCACTCGACGAACATCGCGATAAAATCTCGGATGCACAGTATGAATTAGAATCGTTATCAAAAGAGGTAAAAGCGGCGGTGAAACCCGTTTTGCCGAATGGAGGAAAAGAATGCGTTTAGAAGGAAATGTCTGTATTATTACGGGTGGTGGCAGCGGTATAGGGCGCGGTGCTGCCCTTTCAATGGCAGAAGAGGGTGCGACGGTTGTCATTAACGGTAGAACAGCATCGAAATTAGAATCTGTCAGTGCTGAAATTTCGGACGCGGGCGGAACAGCGGTGAGTTACGCACTCGATGTCGCTGACTACGACGCTGTTGAACAGATGGTTGCCGATGTGCTTGACAAATTCGGGCGGATTGACGTGCTTGTGAACAACGCAGGACACAGTTCACAGCATCGACGACTCCTCAACACGCCCCCTGAGGAGATGCGTTCGGTTATTGATTCAAATCTAATGGGCACATTTTTCTGTACGAAAGCGGTTGTACCAGCGATGCTAAAAGCGAAATCGGGGACGATTATCAATATCTCGTCGCTCGCGGCGGTCACCCCGGGTCCGTTTAGCGGTTTTGCTTACGGTGCTGCGAAGGCAGCGGTTATCAATTTCACGGAATTCCTCAACGCCGATTTGCGGAACACCGGTATCCGAGCGAGCGTTGTCGTTCCGGGTGAGGTAGCAACGCCGATTCTGGACAATCGTCCGGTTCCCCCAGACGCTGCCGCTCGCGCCACGATGGTAGATGTCGACGAGACTTCAGCGGCGATTCTGCTGATCGCGACGCTACCCCAACGGAGCAACATCCCGGAATTAGTCATCCGTCCGACGATGCACCGCAATATGACAGGTGAAATCGTCGAACTGGACGATTAAAGTCTTTAGGGTTGCCAGATTATGGGGAAATAAAAAGATAGAGGTATCTACCGATAGGCGCGCTTTGTAAGCGCGCCAATTGAAGTTGCACGGTCAACTGTGAAATCTACGATAGTTACCGATAGATCGAAGTTTCAGGATAGTAGCGTGCCCACGCGAACCAATAGATGTTAACAGCCGGCAGTCGCTCTAAACGCTTGCCCTCATCTTTCCCCGATATTGCCTCACCTGTAACGAGATTCCAACGCGTCCCTGTGTTATCCTCTACGAAGTATCGATCTTGTGGCGTAAAGGTTCGCGCGTCCGCTGCTACATCCCGTTTGAAGACTGCTGTCGCGAAAGATTTTTTGTCATGAAAGATGAGCAGGGGGACCCCGCCGAGTGTATCGTTGATAACGGCAGTTTTCGTAAAATGTGTCAACGGATACGCCCGAAATTGCGTGTCGCCATCCTTTGTCTGTGCCTGAACGCCGATGACAAGGGATTTATTCGGTAACCGATTATCGGTGTAGTCCATCCCGCTGACCCCTGCGCGCTGGCTGGCGTGATAATCGGCGTAGACATCCTGACGTCGGTTCTCGCGCATCCCATCTCTGGTCGGCACAGACAACACGCGCGTGTTCGGATAATTCAGTTGCCATGCTTTCCATGCGATCTGTGGCATAGAGGCGAGTGGTTTCAATCGCTTACCCGTGAGTGGTCCCTTTATCGCCTCCCCGGTGATATGTGACCAGAGGGAACGGGTCTGATGGTCATACATCAACAGTGCATCCCGCCACAATTTACCGCTGACACCAAACGTATAGGTTTTCCCATCAAGGTCCCGGCTATACACGATAGCCGTTTTACAGAGCGGTCACCACGTCGTGGCGATTTTCAGTCCGCCAACAACATCGTTGACGATTTCATGTCCGTTCAGCAGATAGAGCGAATAGGCATGGCTTTCGTCGTTGAAGGTTACGCCAATGACGGGGGCATCCGCGTCTAATTTTGCGTCGTTAGCCGATACGAATTGCGGATCGGTGATAGCTGGAATGGCATCGAAGGGCAGTAGGGTCCGGATTGCGTCGTCTGCATAATCTGCAGCGGTCGCACAGAGCGTAACGAAAAGTAGTAGTATGAAAATGGGGGTATAGTGTTTCATGGTTAAAGTCCCGATAAGAAATGTGTTTTTAATTTAGCACCATAAATACGTCAATTGAAAAAATTATAACACAAATCAGAACAGCGCGCCAATCTCATATCCTTGGATCCAACCACTTAAAAGTTGGCACAAAATCGGAGACGTGCTATAATGCTCGCAAATAATAGCATAATCGCCAAAGGAATGCATAGATGAACGAAACATCAATTGAACTCCTCAAATCATTGACACAAGCCGATGGAATCCCGGGTTACGAAACAGAAGTGCGCGAGATTTTTCGTGATGCTGTCTCCGGTGTGGGTCCAATTGGGACGGACAGATTGGGAAGCATCTTCTGCACGCGGGATGGAAATGCCGAATCTCCGCGTATTCTGCTGGATTCACATTTAGACGAGATCGGTTTTGTGGTGCAAAGTGTCACAGATAACGGGTTCGTCAAGTTTCTACCGCTCGGTGGATGGTGGGCACATACACTCTTAGCACAACGTGTCACGATTACAACGAAGTTGGGTAAAGTGCCGGGCGTGGTCGGCTCCACACCGCCGCATCTGCTCTCAGGGTCGCGCGATAAAGTCTTAGACATGAAAGACCTCTTTATCGACATCGGTGCGGAGAGCGAAGAACAGGCGGCTGAGGAATTTGGTGTATTACCGGGATGCCCAATTGCACCCTACGGTCCCTTTATACCGTTGAAAAATGATAAATTGTTCTCTGCCAAAGCGTTCGATAATCGCGTCGGCGTTGCGATCGTAATTGAGGCACTTTTGAAACTTGATGAACACCCAAACACCGTCATCGGAGCAGGGAGTGTGCAAGAAGAGGTAGGACTGAGAGGTGCGAGGACGGTCGCGGCAAGTGTGGAACCCGATCTCGCAATTGTGCTTGAAGGTCCTCCCGCTGATGATACGCCAGGATTAAGCGTCGGTGCGACACAAGGGAAACTTGGCGGGGGTGTCCAAATTCGGATAATTGATTCTTCAATGATTGTCAATCCGAAGTTGGCTGATTTTGCGATTGAGACAGCAAAGAAACATGAGATACCGTATCAACTTGGGGTACGTCAATCCGGTGGAACGGATGGCGGCGCAATTCATCAATCCGGCAGAGGCGTGCCGTCCATCGTGCTCGGCGTGCCGTCGCGTTATATCCACAGCCACGTCTCAATCATTAACATTGATGACTACACCGCAGCGTTGGACTTGACGATGCATCTCGCGCGTGAAATTGACGCATCTGCTTTGGAAGGATTTCTGTTCGGTTAGACACATTTTATAGTGTGTTTCTTGCTTGGAGGATAAACAGTGGCAACTCTACCGAAAGTCTCGTTTTGTAATCATCAAATCAGTAAGTTGATAATTGGGGATAATCCAATCTATGGTTACTCTCACTTTAACCAACTGCTCTCGCAGCATCAACAGGAATATCACACCCCCGAACGGGTCGTGGCAACGCTCAAAAGGGCAGAAGCGGCTGGACTCAATGCGTGGCAGAATAGCCTAACGGAACGCTCGCTCTCTGACCTACAGCGGTACCGAGATGAAGGGGGTACACTGAACTGGTTCTGTCTCAGTCCAGGTGGACTTTGGTATGAGGAACCGGACGCTGTCTTTGAAGCGGCAAAGCACGATCCATTCGGCATGGCACCGCACGGGGGTGGCGTTGGTCACAGATGTCTACGCGAAAACAGACTCGATCACCTGCAGGACATCCTCAAACGGGTTCGGGATACCGGTGTTCTCGTTGGGTTGTCTGTGCATGATCCGAAGCTCCTACATATCGCTGAGGACGAGGATTGGGACATAGACTATTATATGACCGGGCTTTATAACCTGCACGGGGGTGCTGACAAGTTCAGGGAGAAATTCGGCTACGCGCCGCTGGGGGAAATCTACGCGCGCGAGGATCGCGACGAAATGTGCAAAGCAATACAACGGACTGAAAAGCCGTGCCTTATTTTCAAAGTGCTTGCCGCGGGTAGGACCATCGGAAACCCAAATCAGATTCGGGAAGAAGTGAAATTCGCGATAGAAAACACCAAACCGATCGATCCGCTTTTACTCGGCATGTATCAACAATTCGGGGATCAGATCGGTCAGAACGCGCAGTTGGTCACCGAACTCTGTGCAGAATAGTTATCGAGCCTCATCAAACCCGAGCTTGAAATGGAAAGCGACTCGCACACAAAAACTTTTCAGTTTCAAACAATGAAACTTATCCGCAAGGAATAATTTAAAAAATGGAGGCTGAAAAATGGAGATGCGGACGTGTGGAAAATCTGGAATTGAAATCTCAACGATGGGCATTGGATGCTGGTCTTATGGTGGCGGCGACTATTGGGGACCACAGGCACAATCAGACGTTACCGCTGTTGCCAACGCAGCATTGGATGCTGGTATTAACTTTTTCGATACGGCAGAGGGATATAACAACGGACGCAGCGAGGAGGCACTCGCTGTCGCACTCAAGGACAGACGGCATGAGGCGATTATCGGCACAAAGGTCAGCAGACCAGACCCTGCTACGATACGTGAACACTGCGAAGCGAGTCTTCAACGATTGCAAACCGATTATGTTGACATCTATATGATTCATTGGCCCGACGATGAGATTGCCATTGAAGAAAGCATGGCTGAACTCACGCGCCTACAAGAAGATGGGCTTATCCGTGCCATCGGCGTAAGCAATTTCGGCGTGGAGCAACTCACAGCGGCTCTTAACACAGGCGCGACCATCGCCGTGAATCAACTCTGCTATAATTTACTCTCACGGGCAATAGAACCCGAATTGCTTCCTTTGTGCCGAGAGCAGAACGTCGGGATTTTGGGATATATGCCACTGCTACAAGGGATTTTGACGGGACAGTATAAGAGCGCAGACGAGATCCCACCGGTGCATTCTCGCTTCCGTCATTTCCGAGATGACCGAGAACAGGCGTCGCACGGCGAAGAAGGTGCCGAGGAAGAAATGTTTGAGACCTTAGAGGCTATCCGACACATAGCGGAAGCGGAACAGATCCCGATGGCCCGACTGGCGATTGCGTGGGCGATGGCACGTCCCGGTATCACGTGCATGCTCGTCGGCACTCGAAACATAAATGAACTGACGCAAAACCTGAACGTCATCGAATACACGCCGTCTGCTGATGTGATTGAGAGTCTTGACGCAATCACCGCTCCACTTTTGGAAAAAATGGGAGCAAACCCAGACTATTTCACAGGGGCACGTATCCATTAGTTTTGCATCCGCACAGGGCATTCTGCCCCTGCAGGCAGTTAGAGAGGGAGGAATTTAGGGTGGAACAGTTAGGTAAATTTAACAAAGATTTAGGCAGTCCTTTGGCAACAGCACCCGCCGATCTTACGCAAACAAACGCTGATGGTAAAGCGGTTGTTCCTTTAACACAAGAACAGAAATATCTGTTTGACAAAAACGGATGGCTTTTAGTGCCGGGCGTGTTAACGGAATCAGAGATCGAAGAGATGCGTGATTTCTGTTACCGCTTAAAGCACGACCCCGAAACGATTCCTCAACACCATCGCTCAACCTACGGGGGTCCTCTGGAAAAATTGACAGATCATCCGGTCATCGTGGCATTCGGAAATGAATTTCTCGCGTCGCCCTATCTCGCGTCGGATACCTGCTACGGGTTCCGTATGGAGATGAGTTTCTTGGCATTGCGTTCCACAGCAGACGAAACCCCCTTTAAATTCCATGCCCACAACGGCAATGGTTTATGGCGAATGCCGGGAGATTGTCACCAGTATTCATGCCTTCCGGGTCAGGCGTATAGCGGTTTGACGCGCGTCGTCTGGGAACTCAATCCCGTGGAGAAAGGTGACGGCGGCACGATGTTTATTACGGGGAGCCACAAGGCGGCTTATACTGCACCAGAGGGTGCCCATACACAAGATTGGGCGTTCTGGGACACCTATTCTTGTCCTGCTGGCTCTGTCATCATCTTCACAGAAGCGCTCACGCATAGTGGACAGCCGTGGCAAAACCCGGACACCGACCGAGTCGCCGTCTTCAACGCTTATAACTCTGTGGATAAGCGATGGAGCCTCTCAAAGCCTCCACAGGCACTGCTTGACGAAATGCCTCCGAAACGCCAGACGCTCTTTCGTGAGGCTTACGTAAAGGGCAACGTCACCGGCACAAAGTTTGACATGGCATTATAAAAAGCCGTTAGCAGTTAAAATAGCGCGTAGCTTGAAACGAAGTGGAAAGCGGGTCTACGGAGAGGAACGCGAAAACCGCCAACCCACCTAACCGAACCGCAAGGAAAAATTAAAAAATGACACCGAGACAACGCTATCTGTTTGATGTAACCGGATATCTCCATTTGGAAAACGTTATCACTGGCGATGCGTTGGCGGAAGCTGCTGAGGCGGTTGATAGATATATCACAACCCCTACCGATGAACTGCCCCCGGGCTTTGAGATACAAGGGCTCCATCAACACGGGTTCGCCTTCGATAAATCGCTTGAACGTTTAACGGTGCATAAAGCACTATGGCCGATTATTAAAGAACTAACAGACAATCAGCCACGATTCGGTAGGGGTTCCTTGAAGCACGATAGGCACGATTTGTGGGAAGCCGGAGAGCGGGCACAAGTGAATCCGGGCGGATTGCACTGTGCGCGTGACGATTACGGGTGGTATAGCACGCGTTACGAGGTCGATAACGGACACATCTACTGCGATAACTTTGTCTGTTTTCCGTATTTTACGGATGTCTATCCAGGCGATGGGGGCCTCATCGTGATTCCCGGGTCGCATAAGAGTGAATTTAAGCGACCGGAGCAGTTACTGATCCTCGATGAAGAAGATGGTATTGATCCGCTTGACGATCCCGTATTCCTCAATATCACACCCAAGGCGGGCGATATCGTGATTATCTCGGAGTTGCTAACGCACGGTGTATTGCGTTGGAAGCCGAAGGATCGAGATCGTCGCTTCCTCGTCCTGCGGTATTTCCCACAATACACGGGTAGGCATAGCTTCCCGCAACCTATCTTGGATCGGTTGTCTCCAGAAACACTGGAATTGGTGGCATCTGCGGGATATGGGCACATCAAAGAAATTGCGAAGCAGGATGAGGTTACGCTGACGGTTTAAGGGTAATCAGACGCGCTGACAAAGTGCCAAATCAACACCGAATGCGCGCATAGCATTGGGTAGGATCGATATGGCAAATTTGGATAAAGTGAAATTAAAATTACGTTCTCTTGTGAAAGATGTTATAATGTTAGCGTAACTACCGGCGATGTTTTGTAATCAAAAACGAACTACATTTTGGCAGTATCCTTAATACGATATAGAGGTAAGAATCATGCGTTCTATCACGTTGAATGTCCCCAGTGAACTTTCAACCCCACTTTCTATTTCCGGCTATAACCAAGAGAAACTGACTGAGGAAGCAAAACGGTTGCTCGCGATCTCTCTTTTCGAGCGTAAGGTTCTCTCTTTAGGACAAGCTGCAAAATTGGCAGAATTACACTTATGGGATTTTATTCGGCTTCTGAGTCAGGCGGACATCCCGATTGCTGAATACGATGATCAGGAAATCCAACAGGAATTGAAGACTGTCGAATGCTTAATACAACAAACAAAGTAACCGATGCAAGCAGGTTGATAGTTGTAGCGGATGCCTCATTTGTAATTGGTATCTCTCTCTGCGAACAGTGGGATACTTTGAAAGTGCTTGTCGAAACGTTGATCATCGCAGACGAAGTTTGGATTGTCTCCCAAGATCCAGGTGTGATGCCCGGCACCTTAGTTTTTGCTGGCACCCGTGTGCCAGTTGAAAGCGTGATTCAACATCTTGTCGCAGGCGACTCGCTTGATATATTCCGTGACGATTTCCCGACAGTCTCACGTGAGCAGGCAGTGGCTTATTTAGAGATGACTCTGGAGTTCGCAGATGCGCGTGTTGCTTGATGAGCATCTGTTCCACAAACTGTGACAACTTTTTGCCGCTCCAATTGAAAAGGAACATTTTATGAAACATAGGAATAATTTATTTGTGGACGTTCCCTTAGCCGCTATTGTTGTTTTGCTTCTTCTTTTTTGTACAATAACCGCCGCACCTGCCCAAAACACCCTTTCTGCCCAAGATATTGCCAAAAAAGCGTTAGCAGCAACGGTATACTTGGAAATGCAGGATAAAAGCGGGAAAACTCTCGGATTCGGCAGCGGTTTTTTCGTCAAACCTAACATAATTGCCACTAACTACCACGTTATTGAAGGAGCGGCAAAAGGCACAGCGAAGTTGGTCGGTAAGTCCACCAGATACAATATTGAAGGCGTTACTGCAACTGACCAAGTAAATGACCTTGCTCTCATAAAAGTTACCGCTTACGGTGTCAAACCGCTTTTCCCCGGTAATAGCGATACCGTTGAAATCGGTGACACAGTGTATGTTGCGGGTAACCCGAAAGGGTTAGAAGGCACTTTTTCGGATGGTATTATCAGTAGTCGACGTGATAAGTATACGAAAGAACGCCTCCAGATGACTGCTCCGATTTCTCCAAGGAGTAGTGGTGGGCCTGTGCTAAATCGTAAAGGTGAAGTTATTGGGGTATCTGTTGCCGTTCATCGCGATTTGTATGCACAGAACCTCAATTTTGCAATCCCTTCAAATTATCTTAGGAAACTGCTGGATCAGTCAAAATCACCTGCACCGCCACCACCAAATATATCTGCTAAAACCTATATCTCGTGGGGGCTTAGGAAGATGGAAGTAGATGATTATGAAGGGGCTATTGCTGACTTTACCGAGGCTATCGGGCTCAGACCTGATCTTGTCCTCGTATATGGAATGCGGGGAAATGCGAAGAGTCATTTGGGGCAACACTTTGCTGCGATTCAAGATTATGATACTGCTATACAACTAAAATCCAACCATCCCGAGGCATACATAGATCGCGGAGTTGTGAAGGCTAAGTTGGAACAATACGAAGCTGCGATTGTGGACTTTGATGCCGCTATCCGACTAAAACCCGATCTTGCCACGGCATATCTGAATCGAGGAATTTCAAAGGCTTTGCTGGGGCGTACTTGGGAGGCGAAACAAGATCTCCAAACTGCGTTGCGGCTTGCAGAAAAGTCAGACGATGTACGTCTTAAATCCGAGATTGAGAAAGCACTCCAAATAATACGTTAGAACTTTGCTTGAAACTGCTTTAAAGGTTCACAGAATGGTGTTTACATAAGTACGTGTGAGGGTGCCTCTTGAACGACAGGGATGACATAACTCCGAACCGTTAAGCCGTCAAAGCGGTCGGTTTCTACGCGGGGTTCCGGTTCCTTCCGGTGATCAAAGACAACATAGTATCCCTCCTGTACGTTTTCCAGTTTGAGATACGCGGCGAGTTGCTTTTTCCCTGCCTGATACCGGGTGTCGCCTCGCCAAATCTTGGTTTCGACGATATATTTTCGCTGATCGTGGGTGATAAGGAGATCCATCTTTCCGCGCCCGGTTGGTACTTCAAATGACATAATGCCGCCCACTGTCTTGACAAACGCATCCAAATACGTCAGGAGCAGGTGCCTTCCGACATACTCCTGCGGGGTTTCAGGGACTTGCAGAATCCTAAAGCCTACGCGAACAATAAAATCCCGGAAATTATCCAAGAGCGGTTCCATCTCAATCTGTCCCGCAGGGGTGAGATAATTGAGAAACCCGTTGATGTTTTCTTCTGCGAAGTAGTCGCGCTCCAAGCCGTTCACTGCGGGCGTAAATGCCTGCATGATATGATGTAGATAAATCGGGTTGAGAATCTCACATCTTCCATCCGGTCCTTCCCCGATAACGCCATAAGTTGCGAGCTCACTGATGAGTTCATCGTGTAGATTAAAGCGTATGCCTTCCTCATACGTCATGATCTCCATAAGTATTCTTTCAAAGTGGCGGTTTTTACGGATATTCGTTGTCAGATGATCGATGTTGGTGTTTCGTTCGCGAAGGAGTCGAGCGTGTGCCGCTGCGAAATGCCCCATCGTTACTAGCTCGGTTTTGGGAATGTCTAATTCCGCTGTGAGTATCTGCGCGAATCGATTGACAAGGAAGGGTTGACCCGCAGTCTGTTTATGGAGGCTTTCAATAACCTCTGGCGCGAAGGCTTGCCCAGTCTCATGGGTATACTGCGCGAGGAGTTCTTGTACTTGGGCCAGTGTGAAATTGGATAGATGGAACTCATCTTGGATATTGAAGGGCGAGATCGATCGATCATAACTGAGTTGCGTGATGCTTTTAACACCGATAATACCGACACTATGGGGACATCGAGGCTTGCCGGGGAGGTAGATGTGGCGGAGCGAATGCAGGAAACCCTTTACTGCAGCTCGAGGAATGCCATCAAATTCATCTATGATAAGGACGACCTTCTGATCGCCAAGAAAACTAACGAGGTGTTCAAAGAACTCCCGCATTTCAACATGGTCGGTTATTCTCGCGTTCTCTAAAAATTGGCTTAACGTATCAGCCAGCGGACTTCCGCGTTTTCGGAAAACACCCTCAATTTCTTTGCGAATTTCCCTATAAAAGGAGGCGTAAAAAGTGGAAGGGGCGTAGTCTTCATACTCTTCAAAATTCAGCCGGATTGGGAAATAGGTTGGCTCTGCAACGGTTCTTGCAATTTCTGTAGAGGCGGTAGGGAGTGTATCCAAGGCACCTTGAAAAAAGGTAGTCTTTCCCGACTGGCGCGGTGCAAAAAGAACGATGTAGCGTCCCTCTTTGACGCGGTTACTGAAATCTGTAGTTTCTTCGGTGCGGCTGACGATGTAATTTTCTTCTGCGTTGACGGGGCCTCGGGTTCCAAAATTTCTCATTCTTTCGCCCTCTTGTTCAGGACCTACACAATTTTCCTATCAATCCGTGGGTACCGCACGCCACTGGTAACATTTAAAAATCCCACCCATCCGACTGGGAATTGAGACTACAAGATACAGCAAGTCAATATCTATAGGTTGCTTGCAACTTTGACTCGGTTTTGGGCGCGGGCGAGTGCTGCTTCTGCACGCGGGCGGTTCAGGTCAGGGGCATTTGTTGTGAGTTGCGTTTGGGCGCGTTCAAGCGCGCTTTCAGCACGCGCTACATCGATCTCTGATGCCCATTCCGCTGTCTCAACTAAGACAGTAACACCCGTGCGGAGCACCTCGAAGACACCGCCGCTCGTCGCCATTAATTGCGGTGTGTCCGATGATTCACGAATACGGATCTCACCCACCTCTAACGCCGTAAGGAACGGAATGTGTCCGGCGAGAATCTGAAAATTGCCCTCAACGCCTGGGGCACTCACGCTCGTCACATCCCCTTCATAAACCGACTGTTCGGGTGTCCGAATTTCAAGATGAAAACTTCTACTTAGCATGTCTACTCTATTCTCGTTGTCAGAAGTATAGTTATCAGTTAGGAGATTCCTCTCTTAACTGATAACCGATAACTGATAGCCATTAGTCTGCTGCTTCTAAATCTGCGCTTTTTGCCTGTTCGAATGCCTCGTCAATCGTCCCGATATAGCGGAGTGACTGCTCGGGCAGTTCGTCGCAATCGCCGTTCAGAATCGCTTGGCACCCTTGGACGGTATCCTCAATTTTGACATATTTCCCTGGGGTTCCAGTGAAACGTTCTGCAACAAACATCGGCTGCGTCAGGAACATCTCGATTTTCCGTGCCCTGTTGACGACCAGTTTCTGTTCATCTGAGAGTTCATCTACCCCGAGAATAGCGATAATGTCTTGCAGATCGCCATATTCCTGTAAAACCTGCTTGACTCTAAAGGCGGTCTGATAATGTTCTTCACCGGTAATGTCTTCTGATAAGATACGCGAACTGGATGTCAGTGGATCGACTGCGGGGTATCTCCCTTTCTGGACGATCGTCCGTTCCAATCTCGTCACAGCGTCAAGGTGTGCGAAAACAGAAACGACAGCCGGATCGGTATAGTCATCAGCGGGAACGTAAACGGCTTGGAATGAGGTGATAGACCCGTGTTGTGTGGAAGTAATCCGTTCCTGCAATTCACCCATCTCGGTTGCCAGTGTCGGTTGGTAGCCGACAGCGGAAGGCATCCGTCCGAGGAGTGCTGAGACTTCACCGCCTGCGAGTGTGTAGCGGAAGACGTTGTCGATAAAGATGAGAACGTCTTGCCCTTGCTGGTCACGGAAGTATTCTGCCATAGACAGTCCGGCAAGTCCGACGCGGAGGCGTGCGCCCGGGGGCTCATTCATCTGTCCGAACACCATCGCCGTTTTATCAATCACACCGTATTCATCAAGCTCAAGCCAGAACTGATTGCCTTCGCGTGTCCGTTCACCAACGCCACAGAAGACGGAGTACCCCCCGTGTTGTGTCGCGATGTTGTAAATCAGTTCAGCAACCAGCACCGTCTTACCCACGCCAGCACCGCCGAGGAATCCGACCTTTCCACCCCGAACAACGGGTTGAATCAGGTCGATGACTTTGATGCCGGTTTCTAACATTTCCGTAGTTGTGCTGAGTTCCTCTTGCGCAGGGGGTGGTCTGTGGATGGAGTATCGCTCGGATTCACCGACCTCACCTCTTTCATCAATCGGTTGTCCTGTCACATCGAAAACTCTACCGAGCACAGCATCGCCAACAGGGACGGTGATCGGTCCGCCGCTATCGGTTGCGAGGGTGCCGCGGACTAAACCGTCCGTTGTATCCATTGCCACTGCACGCACCCGATTTTCGCCTAAATGCTGCTGAACTTCAAGGACGAGTTCACTCCCATCATAACGTTGAACTTTAACAGCGTTTAGGATATCTGGCAATTCGCCTTCCGAAAAATCTATGTCAACTCGCGCACCGACAACTTCTAAAATTTTTCCTTGGTTCATTTTTTAATTTTCCTTGCGGGAGAACAACGTCCGTTTGAGCCAAGGACGTGCTTTCCTGAATATCCGCTCTCCATTTCATTACGAGCTACGGTTCCGATTTGTAGGGGTAGGTCTTGTGCCTACCCGTGAATGACTGAGAACCCGCGCGTAAGCGTAACGAAGCCCAAGGCGGAAACCCGATAATTTAAAAAACCTGCGCCGTTGTTGCAGGCTGCCTAATTTGAATCATCTTTTAAGACGAACTTAATTCAGAGTCGTTGACTTTTCGTTACACCCAAATTTCTGGCATTTCTGTTTTGCACGGCACTTTCAAACTATAGTTTTCTTGAACACTGCGCACTTCTATGCACAGTCAGAGACTCGGACACACCTCTTGGAAGCAGGCGAGCGCCTGTGCCCGATTGATTAAGGCGTATTGCCGATTTCGAGTTGGCATGAGGAGATTCACGCGTTGAATTTTCTGATTCAGGTTTTCGAGTTTTTCACTATATTGCGCAATAGCGCGAGCGCGTTCCTGTTCAAAAGTCCGACTGATAACTTCACGCCGATGCGGATACTGCTGGACAATAGCCGCCAATCGCTCTCGGCGGGCTTTCAGATTTATGAAGACTCTTTCGAGTTGTGCTTTTTCTTTTTTGATTTCTTTTTCTAATTCGACCCACCGTGGCGAGAACCCGTTCTCTTTCAGGAGTCGGTTCGCCATCCGCGTTTGTGGTGTGAGAAAGGGATTCGCATCCAACTTGAGGGGTTTGCCTTTGCCGGGCAAATCCGAGAATTCGCCACGTTCCATCGCTTCCTCAATTTGTTTGTTGACATTGATCGGCATTTTTTAATTCTCCCTTGCGGTTCGGTAAATAGTTAAACCTTAACCAGAAACCTGCACGCAATGGAACGGAGGTCCTATAGTTTAAAAACCTTTAACCTTCCAATGCGGCTGCCCCACTTACAATCTCGGAAATTTCTGTCGTGATCTGTGTTTGACGTGCCCTATTACGCTGGAGAATCAGTTCATCAATAAGTTCTTTTGCCTTCTGTGTGGCATTTTCCATCGCTGCCATTCGCGCGGCTTGCTCCGCGGCGTTGGAATCCAGAAGCACTTTCCACATTTGCATGTTCAGGTGTTTGCCGAGTAGCATTTCAAAGAGTTCCACTTGTCCCGGCTCATAGATATAATCCAGAAAGAGTTCATCACCCTCTGGTATTTCGGGTTCTAATGGAAGCAGCTGCTCAACAAGCACCGTCTGGAGAATAGCAGACTTGAAATTATTGTAGATAACCTCGACTTTATCGATCTTTTTCTCAGTATACAGATGTTCAAATTCGTGAACAACGTCAACAGCGGTTTGGAATTCAAGCTGACGGAAAATGTTGACGTAGGCATCGGTGATGTCGTAACCGCGCCGGTTAAAATGTTCCTGCGATCGTCTGCCGATACAGATAAGTGTCACATCCGCACCACTCTCTTGATAATGCTCCATGCGTTGTGTCGTTGTCCGAATAACGTTACTATTGAAACTTCCACACAACCCACGATCTGCGGAGACAGAAATAATACAGACATGTTTCACCTCACGCGTTTCAAGCAGTGGGTGCGTGAGTGCCTGATTTTCAGTATCCATCTGCGAAATTAAGTGTCCTAAGATCGTGTTAAGTTTATCGGCATACGGACGCGTCGCATTAATATTTTCTTGGGCACGGCGGAGCCGCGCAGCAGCCACGACGCGCATGGCATCGGTGACTTGCTCAATGTTCTGAATGCTGGCGATACGCCGTCGAATTTCTCGTAAAGTTGCCATATTTTTAACTATGGGCCTCTGGGCCGCTCTCCAAATGTAAAGCTAAGACAAATTATGCCATTTAAGGCATAATTTTATTACGAGCGGGTTTCTGGTAAAGTCTCGACTGGGTTTGGCATTTCTTTCGCGCGCAGCTCGTAACGAAGTGGAGAGCGGATATACAGAAATCAACGCCATTCCTCCAACCCACCTGACCGAACCGCAAGGAAAAATTAAAAATTTTCTTTGAATGTTTTCACAGCAGTGTGTAAGGTCTCAAGGAGTTCATCACCCAGCAATCCCGTTTCTGCAACTTCCGCGAGAAGCTCGGCGTGATTGCGGTCAAGGTATTGCAAAAATTCGGATTCAAACCTTGCGACTTCCGTCTCTTCAACATCGTCGAGATAGCCGTTGGTGCCACAGAAGATAGAGGCGACTTCGCGCGCTACAGGCATCGGTTCATATTGCGGTTGTTTCAACAATTCAACGAGCCGTGTGCCGCGGAGCAGCAAGGATTGCGTTAATGCGTCCAAGTCCGATCCAAATTGCGCAAAGGCGGCAACTTCCCGGAAACTGGCGAGATCCAATTTAAGGGTCCCTGCAACCTCGTCTGCTTTCATGGCTTTCACTTGTGCATCTCCACCGACTCGCGAAACGGATAGCCCGACATCAATCGCGGGTCTCACGCCTTGGTTAAACAGATCCGTTGTGAGATATATTTGTCCATCGGTGATGGAAATAACGTTTGTAGGGATATATGTCGTCAAATCGCCTTCAAAGATCTCAATAATCGGTAGGGCAGTGAGAGAACCTCCGCCCAATTCATCGCTCAATTTTGCGGCGCGTTCTAAGAGGCGTGAGTGTAAGTAGAAGACATCCCCCGGATAGGCTTCTCGACCAGGAGGTCGTCGTGAGAGCAATGACATCTGTCGGTATGCCCAGGCGTGCTTTGTTAGGTCGTCGTAAATAATAAGGGCGTGTTTGCCGTTGTCCCTGAAGTATTCACCCATTGCGGTCCCGGAATAGGGTGCGAGATACTGAAGCGGGGACGGCGCACTTGCGGGGGCGGAGACGATTGTCGTATACTCCATCGCGTTATGTTCACGAAGCGTCGCTGCAACTTGTGCCAAAGTGGAACCCTTTTGACCGATAGCAACATAGATACAGTAAACATCCGTATCCTTCTGGCTCAAGATAGTATCCAAGGCAATAGCGGTCTTGCCGGTTCGACGGTCCCCAATAATCAGTTCACGTTGCCCTCTCCCGATCGGGGTTAAGCTGTCAATCGCTTTTAAGCCTGTGTAAAGCGGTTCGCTCACGGGTTGCCGTTGAACAATACCCAGTCCCTTCTGTTCGACAGGAAGTCGATGTTCCGTTTCGATGTCACCCAAACCATCAATCGGTTGACCGAGTGCGTCGACGACCCGTCCGAGGAGCGCTTCGCCTACCGGGACTTCGGGAAGTCGTCCTGTGCGTTTGGCGGTATCCCCTTCGTGTATGAGTTGGTCTTCTCCGAACAGAACGCACCCCACGTTGTCTTCTTCGAGGTTGAAAGCGATCCCGTAGACGTTATTCGGAAATTCGATCATTTCACTTGCCATAGCGTTGGCAAGTCCGTGCACCCGTGCAATGCCGTCGCCTACCTCCAGCACAGTGCCGGAGTCATAGACATCCACGTCCTGTTCAAACTGTTGCAGTTGTTGTTTAAGGATATTTGATATTTCGTCCGGTCGGACTTCTCTTGCCATTTTTTAATTATTCCTTGCGGTTCGGTCAGGTGAATTAGAGGTTCAATCTCCTCTCCGTACATCTAGGGGAAACACCCAAGCAATACGCAGAAACACCCAAGCAAAACCCCTATCAAAAACACCCTGCGCCGCTGTTGCAGGCTACACTTGTGGTCCAGGCTCCATCGTTCAAGATCCTCTTGCAAGTTGCTGCTTCAGGCGTTGGAGTTGTGTTGTAACGCTTGCATCAAAAACGGTGTCGTCTAACTGCACGATGAATCCACCCAGAATTTGTGGGTCCGTTACGGTTTCCAATCGCACCTGTTTTCCAGAATATGTGCTTAACTGCTGCGCGAGCCGTTCTCCCTGTTCTGTTGTTATAGGAACAGCCGTTGTCACTTGTGCGACGAGCCTACCCGCAGCCTCGTCAACGATTGCTGAAAAGACATCCATTATCGCGACGAGATAGCGTTCACGCTGCTTCAAGGCGAGCAGTTTGAAAAAATTAACAGTCAGCGGCTGCATCGTATCGGTGAAAAGCTGCTGAAACGTCTCGCTTTTAAATTGCGGGGACAGAATAGGACTGTGGATTAATTGCGTAAATTCCTCAGACTGCTCAATCAACTCCCGTAACCTGTCTACATCTGCAATAATAGGTGCCAAGGCGTTTTGTTCCACGGCTGCATCGTATAAGGCACGTGCATAAGGTTTTGCGACCCGAATGTCTCTCATCTTTCTAATTATGTCCCTCTGGGCTAAAGAAACGCCCAAGCAAAAACACCCCTCCACTTCGTTTCGGGCAGGTTTCTGGTAAAATTGCACCTGGATTGCGTTCACTGAAGCCCTTCACAACCCAAGGACGGTTGGAATTAACCGAAAACCATCGTGAAACATTGTCCTGCAAGCCTATAGAGGCTTGCACAGGGAACGATGCCCAGACTTAATAGTTAAGAAGGCAACCTGCTAATAGATGCGTCAATGATATGCTGATGTCGCTCTGCGTTGAGTTCTTCGCTTATGATTTTGCTGGCGGCTTCAATGGCGAGTTCAGCGACAACGCCTCGTAGCTCCGAAATCGCTTCATCTTTTTCACGCTGAATCTCCGCTCTGGCTCTTGCGACTTCATCGTCTGCCTCTTGCCGTGCTTGTGCGAGAATTTGCTGACGCTCAGTATTTCCTTGTTCAATCGCCGCTTGAATTTTGGCTTGCGCTTCGGTCTCAATATCGGCTAAACGTTGACGCGTCTCTGCGGTGAGCCGGTCTAACTCGTCCCGATCCGTTCGCAGTTGTTCCAACTGCGTGCTAATCTCATTTCTGCGATCCTCTAAAAGTCCGCCGACTTTGCCGAAAACAAACTTCCAAAGTACCGCAAGCACAATCAAAAAACCGATGACTTGGATGGTGATCGTTTTTGGGTCAATCCCGAGCAGACTCAACAGTCCACCGTCACCAGCAGGAGCCTCCGCAGCGAACGCATTATTGACGCAGATGCCCATTAAAATTGCGGTATATAGGACGTAATTTATAGCCCTGTACTTGGTATTTTGCATCAATTTGCTGTACTCTATTTTTGGAACTGAAGACGTATGCACTCACAAATTTTGTCAGGACGTTTCCGGTTCGGCTTGCGAGTCGTGCTGTACGTCCTCAGTCAGGAGTTATTTTAATTTGCGCTTCCGACATCTGTTGCAACTCGTTTCGCGTCTGCATCTATCATCTCTCTCAGCATTTCACCTTCAGGGAGTTTTGCTTGCAAGATAAAGAACATTAAAAGCGAATAGATAACGAGCGACTCGATGAGTGCCAAACCGATAATCATTGCCGTTTGGATACGCGGCGCGGCATCCGGTTGACGTGCGATACCTTCAAGAGCGGTACTTGTCGCACTTCCTTGTGCTCTCGAGGCAAAAATGACGGCGATCGGCAAGCCTAACGTTACACCGAACGCCAACACTGCTAAATAAATCATGAAATGTCCTCCTTGGACGGATAAGGGACAGTCTACACGTGTCCCAGAGAATTAATGATGCGCTTCATGCGCTTCGTCGTCGTGTTCTATGAACAGCACGATGTAGATAGATGTTAAGATGGTAAAAACGAATGCCTGCAGGAAACCTGCAAATAGCCCGAAGAACAGCATAGGCACTTGCACCGGGATAATCGGTATGGCATCTGCAATCAGCACGATAAGTCCGAGTTTCGTCAGTTCAATGACAACCGATTTTTCGCCAAAAATGTTTCCGAAAAGTCTGACAGCAAGTGAACCCGCACGCGATAACTGCGCAATAACTTCAAGCGGGAACATTAAAACCCCCAACCAAGGCGGGTTACCGGCTAAATGTTTCAGATAGCCGCCTATCCCGTTCTCTTTAATCGCGATAATTTGAACACCCAACACAGCCGTTATGCCGAGCGCAAGCGTCGTATTCAAATCTGCTGTTGGTGGTTGAAGCCCTGGAATGACTCCAAGATAATTCAGGAAGAGAATGAAGATGAAGAAAGAACCAACGAATGGAATATACTTTTTGCCGTGTTCGCCTAAAATACCCCCGAAGAAATCAGTGATACCCGCTACAAACATCTCTAACAGGGTTTGTCCTTTCCCTTCAGGTACCCGTTTCAACTTCCGGGTGACGAAGATAAAAAACAACACTAAGACGAGAACCGCAAAGTATGTGTTAGGAATTAGATCGGGCTGATGCCACCGAGTCGGTTCAGGAATAATGTTATCTGGTAAAATTTTTGAAATCGGATAGAGCAGACTCCGGTGGCCGTTCTCGGCTGCGAAACTCCCGGTTCCTGCCGCCAAACTGAGTCCGACAACCCAGCAGATAAATGGTATTTTTTTCATATTTTGTTTTTATGTCTTTTAAGCGCGCGGAGCGTTTCGGATACTTTCCGCTTGAAATCTACTTGTAAATTTTACCTCAAGACTGATTCGGATCCTTATTTGAAAGGATCGCCACCATCAAACCGATCGCTTTGATAATGATGGCACCTTGAACTAAAGCAATCCCTCCAGCGAATGCGTATATATTCATCCATTCCATTTTAAACAAGAGATAGAGGAGTCCAGCGAGTACCGTGTATTTACCGATTGCGATGAAACCCAGCAAGTATTTTGTGCGCTTCGTTTTCCCGGGACGAACAAGCCGTCGAACCACAAATTCAATGGACCAGAAGAGACTCAGACTGATAGCACTGCCGATCAGAAAGCTGGGGAGCGCGGCGCGTTTGAATCCTAACAATACCACCGAAATGACGACGGTGAGACAGATTGTCAAGATATAGACTTGGCGGATAAATCGGTCACCAATTTCCAAAGCCGGCCCCATCCAAGTGACTCCTTTGTCAAAATCACGGCACATTAGGATCGCCGAAATTCCCGGATCTCGATTGCTTTCAGATTTTATCCTTCTTCAGTGTCCTGTGTTTGTTCTGAAGTGGCACGACGCTGCTTTTCCAGGCGTTCGAGTTGGCGGTTCCAGCGTGCTACCGAGCGAAACATTTCCATGAATCCAGCGGTAACTCCCATTCCGAAACCGATGTAGGATCCAACTGCTGCGTTGCCTAATTTGCCACCGATCCACTTGCCCCCGAAATAGCCGATACATATAGCGAGCGCAAGCGTTATCCCGATGGAAGCGAGGTCGAACATCCCGATGTTGTCATTTTTCAGATGTTTCAGCCGTTCCTTAAATATTAACATCGCTGCACCTTCAAAAAATGGAACACGTTTATCAGATGGTAGCCTCTTATCAAGCAACGGTATATATTATAACACGGAGATGTAGGGAATGCAAAAAAAAATGGAATGCTTTCTGCGTTAGGAATTTGCAGGACGTGACTGGATGCACTGCGTAAATGTTAATTCTCGGTGTGGAGTGCGTCGGTAGGTGAAAGCTGCGCCGCTCGCATCGCTGGATAGACCCCGAAACCTACACCCATGACAATCGAAAAAATAACGGAAGTGAGTACCCACGGTAAGGATAATACAACGGGCCACACATCCACAACTGGTACAATCCGCACGGCAAGCCATGCCATCCCGTGCGCCGCAGCCCAACCGCCGGCGATGCCGAGCACCCCACCGCATAAACAGAGACAGATCGATTCCGTCAAAAATTGACAAAAAATGTGAATTCGCCTCGCACCCACCGACCTCCGTAAACCTATCTCCCGCGTCTTTTCACCGACAGAGACGAGACATATATTCATGATGCCGACCCCGCTGACGAACAGCGAGAAACCCGCAATGCTGCCCAAGGTGATTTTTATCACTTTTTGAATGTGGAACAGTTGGTGAGCCGTCAATTTCGCTATCCAAACGCCGATAAATTCATCTTTCCCTCGATGTCTTTTACGCAGCGTGCTTTTAACAGAATCAATAATACTGTCCATCTCTGCCCCTTTTCTAAAAAAGACGAGCAAGTAGTCAACGTAACGAAAACCCTTCACCCGTTGTTGATAGGTTGTCAACGGCACAGAAATCGCATCGTCTAAAGAATACGTGTCGCTGAGACTCATGCCTTTTGTTGCCATCACCCCGATAACCCGTAACCGAATCTGCGATTGCCGCCAATGATACCGAACCTTCACCTCTTGTCCGATGGGGGATGTCTTTCCAAAAAGTTCACTGGCGGCGTTAGCACCCAAGACACAGACCTGCTTCGCATTTTCTATATCGCTGTCGGAAAAGAATCTACCGGCATGAACGTCCCATCCCATGCCGCGGGCGTAGTCTGTTGTGATACCTTCTAAACGCGTTTTCGCTTGATTCCCGTTTCGGCTGCTAACAAAGGTGTTGAAGTCTTCCACTTTAGGCAAGACATACAGCACATCGGGGCATTCCGCCTCAACCGCAGAAGCGTCCTCAAGGGTATATCGCTCCGTCGTGCGTCGGACGAGCCGAGGACCTTTCCAAATAGTCGTCCGTGTCCAGAATGCAATTTGATTGGCACCGCCCATCATTTCAAGGTTTTGCGCGATGATCCGTTTCGCACCATCGCCGATAGCGATCATGCACAACACCCCCGCAATCCCGATGAAGATGCCGAGAATGGACAACCCCGCCCTGAGTCTATTTTGCGCGAGAGGTTTTACACCGGCGAGGATAGCATCACGAAGTTTCATGAGTGTTGCCCTATGTCTGTCCCAGAACTTCCAGAAATTCTGGATCATCCTTTACGTCCGAAAATTCAGGGGTTTCAAGGAAAGTCGGATAGTAGGTATCCTGATTATACCAATTCACCACATAGTAGTTCTGAGCGACTTTTAAGTGATGTAAAGTCTTCCCTCGATCCTTCTCAGAAGCCCAGATACTCACAGCAAGTTGGAAGTGCCCGTAATGGTTGTTATTTTCCAAATCAATGGTGATCTGCAGTAACCGTTTCGCCTCGTCATACTTCTTCAACCACAACAAACAACAACCGAAATCATGCGTAAACCACATAAGATGGTCAAGATTTACAGGATGACCTGCATCCCGTTTCTTCAACTCTCCTTCCAGATACGCATTCACTTCCGTAAAGACTTGATCAAAACGATTCCAATCTTCCTGTTTACCATACACGAGCAGTCGATTTTCTTTCGCGGTCAACCAGAACTGAAAATAATGTTCTGAACCGGGTTCGTTGTTTGCACGTTCCAACTTTTCTATTTCAAGGAGTGCCTCATCGAATCTGTCGTTGCATCGTAAGACATCTGCTCCGGTTTGCAGAAAATCGCAGCGGCTGTAGTAGCTCACTTCAGGGTTTTCCAAGCGTTCAGAGGCTTCATTATAAAGTTGAATCCAGTCATCAAGACGACCTTCCGCCGCCCAACATCCGGCAGTGCTCAGATCGGAAATAACCTTCAGCACATACTTTTCTGACTGCTTGCATGCCCAACGGTAAAGTCGAGTTTGTTCTTCAATAGCTTCTTGATTTCTTCCAAGAAAAGCAAGACTACTGACTAACTCATCATGCGACCAGAAACACTCGGTATCATCCGGTGCGTTATCCATATACCTACGGAGTAGAGAGATCCGTTTTTCCATTCCGAGTTTGCCCATGTATAGGTATATCTCATCGACAGCGAGATGTACCACTTCCGGTGTGATTTCATCCTTAAGTGCCGCTTCAATCTCGTTGCAGGCCTCTGTAAGAATATCACCTCTTGATGCGGGATCAGATTTCACTTTTTCCATGAATGAATCAAACTTACCCCGAATTTCTTCTAATTGACTCATGATGTTCTCCTTCAGATTATCTGATAGTTGTAAATGACCAAAGAATTCTGGATCTGTTTGTAGACGTTTTCGCGCTCGATGGAGTCGACTCGTAATTGTATTCACCGACACTCCCATGAATCTGCCGATCTCTCTCGTTGACATTTCGTCAAGATAATAGAGTGTTACAACGGCGCGTTCCTTCTCCGGCAGTTTTTCCAAAAGTCTTTTTACAAGTTCATGGTAATGCTCGGTTTTCTCTGTCATCCGCTGTTCCGATATATGATGTGTATAAGAGGACTCCTCGATTTCTGCAACAGACGTGTCCTCCAGGGATTGCATCACAGACTTTTGCTTTCGTATCCAATCAATGCAAAGCCGATTTGCGATAACATGGAGCCACCCCGCAAATTGATCGGGATTCTTGAGGGTCGGAAGTTTTCTGTATGCTCTCAGGAAGGTATCCTGCATAATCTCTTCCGCATAGTGAAAATCTTGGATTTTCCGCCATGCCAGCGCATGAACGCTCTTTTGGTACTTTTCGACCAAGATGCTAAACGCCGCGTCGTCGCCCGATAAAATTTTGCGGATTAGTTGGACATCGTCTTCTCTTTCCACGAAACTTCCTCCTCACGAACAGATTGGATCGTGTTTGCCTGCGCCAAGAGATTTAATCAAATACTGGTTTTTGTAAAATTAAGCAATACATTGGGGCTCGCACACTCTATTATTAAAGACGGAAGTTTGAGCAGAAAACGTGCATTAAGGCAAAAATTTGTGAAATTAAAGCCAACCCAAATTATTTTAGATATTCGTCGAACCAGTTTAGGACCCGTTCCCAATAATCGGAGAGTTTTTCATTCGACCAAAAGCCGTGCCAGTGGTCTGCTTCCTTATATTTCAACAGTACAACCTCTTTGCCAAGATATGCAAGACCCGTGAATATCTCCTGCGCCCGTTCAAAACGTATGAAATCTTGATCTCCGTGAATCAGAAGCAAAGGCGTTTCAACCCGATCCAGATGAAAGACTGGCGAACCCTGAATATAGCGCTGCGGGAATTCCCAAAGGGATCCGCCCATTCCAACCTGTCCACTCTCGTACCGACCTGAGACAGTGCTGGTAAGGAACCCACTAATTAAGTTGCCCTCAGAAGCAGAAGCGACCGCCGCCTTAAACCGCGTCGTCTGTGTGATAAGCACATTCACGGTATATCCACCGAAACTGTGTCCGATAACCCCCAACCTTTCGGCATCCACCTTTTTCGTGGCGATTGCCGCGTCAACCCCCCGAAGAATAACATCCGAGAACTGTTTGGACGGCTCGATCTTCTGTACAGGGAAGTCAGGTAAGAAAAGCGCGTAGCCTCGCGAGACAAACATACCCGGGTGGACACCCCCTACGGTCTGCCCGAAAGCAAACGTGTTGAAGGTGAGCGAAGGGAAACCTCCTGCGTAGACACTTACAATCATCGGCACTGGATTTTTCTCAGATGCCTCAGGCGGTAGGACGAGGATCCCTTTAACCCTTCGTCCGTCTTCAAGTGCCCATTCAATAAGCTCGTTTCTGCCAAAGTCAATTGTCTTTAAGTGTGGATTAAGGTCTGTAATTTGCCGCGGGGATCCAAAAGTAGCGTCGCGCATCCAGATATTCGGCGGTTCCCGGTTACTCTCAACAACGTAAACACATTCGCCGGTTTCCTCGGCTACATCTTGATGAAAGCGGCCTGCGTGAACATTCCGATGTTCGTCTTTGTGGAGAAGTGTAATTGTGCCATCCGTAAGACTCAGACGATAGAAACCTCCTTGATCAAAAGTCTTTATTATGATGGCGTTGTCCACCGTCCAGGGTGTATACCCTTCGTTTGGATAAAATACATCCTCAAAAGAACCAAAGTTTTCTGTCAAATTTTGTACCGCACTTCCATTAAGAGGCACTTTCCATACATTCCCATTGACACAAAGGAGTGCTTCGCTTTCTCCTATCCATAGCGGTGGTCGAAACGGATGTGTAAGGTAATCGTCAAAATCTTCTGTGAGATTACGGACGACACCCGTTTTTACATCAACAACGTATGCCTTTCCTGATGCGAATTTACCTCCTTCAGTTACCGTTGTCCATGCAATGTATTTTGAATCCGGCGACCAACTGACAGTAATCCCGTCCCCAAGCGGTATTTTCTGCACAAGGGGCACAACCTCTGTGGATAGGGACTCACTTCCTTCCTTTGGCAGTGGTAAGACGTAGAGATCATATATATTTCGTTGATTAGTAGAGGTCTCGTAGCCTAAGTAAACCGTAACGGCAATGGACTTCCCATTCGGAGCAATATCGAAACTCGTAATGTTATGTCCCTTCATCAACAAGAACGTCTTGCCCGTCTTCGTATCAGCAATAACCAAGTCTAAGATTTTTCTCCCAACCAGACTGTCTACAATCAGTTGGTTTACTTGTGTAGACTCATCCTCCGCTTCTTGAAGTTGTTTTTTGGGCCAGTCCCAGACTTCAACGAAGGACGGTTCCTGCGAAGTTTTAGGTAAGACTTGAGGTTCATCTGATAAAGATTCATCGTCAATGGGCATGTCTGTTGAAGAAATAGATTTGAAAAGCACAAAACGTCCATCAGGTGTCCATTTCGGCACCTCAAAGCCAAAGAACGTCTGAACGGTTCCCGATGAGAACACCTGCATATCGTCAGATTCTCGGTTCCAGACATATAGATGCGGCTTACCCATCCGATCTGAGTAAAACGCAAGACGCGTTCCGTCAGGAGACCATCTTGGTGCCCAGCTTGAACCCCAATCGGGTGTGAGGTTACGATGTTCACCCGTGCGCGTATTCGTTACCCAAATCGTTCCGGACGCCATTTCAACCATCACGCCTGTTTTAGAATACGCTGTGTTTCCGCCGCCCCCTTCATACTGTTCACGGTTCTGTGTGTTGTAAGCAAGCCAGTTTCCGTCGGCGGTAATATCAATGGGAACGTACCTAACGAATGTGTTAAACTTAAATAAATCATCAAGGGTCAAAGGATTCATTTTTTCTCCGTCGCCAATGGCTGTTGTTGTAAAAGCGATTAAACAGGTGAACAAACCCAAGAAAATATTAACGATATTTTTGCAATTCATTGTGATTCTCCAGCGATGCTATCCTAAGGTGTGATATATCGTACTGGGTTCCTCTAAATTCTTAAGTCAAACGCACGTTCAACGAATCTTCTCTTACTCCTGTCCGAGTGCTCTCAGAAACTCTTTGTCATCCCTTACATCTGAAAATTCGGGGGTTTCCAGGAAAGTCGGGTAATACATATCCCGGTTCAAAGGATTTAGCGTGAAATCTTGAGCAGTTTTTAAATGATGTAAGGTTTTCTGTCTGTCCCTCTCAGAAGCCCAAATACTTACTGCAAGAAAGAAGTGACTCCAAGCGTTATTGTTTCCGAAATCAACGGCGATTTGTAGGAAACGTCGCGCCTCATTGTACTTCTTCGCCCACAACAAGCACCATCCAACATCATGAGCAACCCATCTAAGGTTCCCAATATTTACAGACTAACCAGCATTCCGTTTTTCTATCTCTTTTTCCATAAACGCGTCGGCTTCTATAAAGACTTGATTGAAACGTTCCCAATCTTCCTGTTCGCCGTATACCAGAAGTCGTGTAGTTATTACAGTCAACCAGAACTGAAAATAGCGTTCCAAACCAGGGGTGTTGTTGAGACGCTCCAACTTTTCCATTTCAAGAAGTGCTTCATCCAACCTGTCATTGAAGAATGAGACTTCTGCCCCAGCTTGTAAGAAAAGACAACGTTTGTACCGACTTACTTTAGGATTCTCTAAGCGTTCAGAGGCTTCGTCATACAGTTGAAACCACTCATCAATACGCCCCTCTTCTTTCCAACATTTAGCTTGAGTCGTATCGTAAAGCGCCTCTAATACATATTCATCCGATAGATGCTCACACGTCCAACGATAAAGTCGAATCTGCTCCTCAACGGTTTCCTTGTTTCTCTGAAGAACAGCGAGGCTATCCACTAAGTGCCAATGCGACCAGAAACGTTCTGTGTTATCTGGAGCAACACCGAGATACCTACGGTGCAGAGAGATACGTTTCTCTAATCCGAGTTTACCCATATATTGATATATGTCATCCGTGAGATGCACCAACTCAGGTGTGATTTCACCCTTAAGTGCTTCTTCAATTTGATTGTATGCTTCCGTAAGTATATCCTCTCCGGATGTAGGGTCAGATTTTGCTTGCACCATAAAGGCATCAAACTTGCGGCGAATATCTTTCAAGGTATCAGTCATATTTTCTCCCTCGCTTCGGGTTATTAGTGTAAAAGTGATTAAACAAGTGAACAAACCGAAGAAAATGGTAACGATACTTTTCCAATTCATTTTGCTTCTCCCGCGATCCTATACTTTGGCGGAATATTCTCACCAAGGTATTTTGTGCTAGATCTAGTAGTTTGTCACATCTAAACTGACAGGTGATATTGCCTGATTTTGTCGGGTTTCACTTCGTTCTACCCGACCTACAAAAAGTCAAAATAACGTTGACAGAACACTAGTAGATCCGAAAAATATGTGAACACAATAGAATCCGATACCTCACGATTTCCACTGGCAAGGTTTTCTAACCTCGACAATTCCTGAGTGTCCATTTAATTGTTGGCTTTACTATCTCTCCTGAAATTAAGCAATACAATATGATTCAGACCTTCTATTATTAAAGACGAAAGTTTGAGCAGAAAACGTGCATCCTGTCAAAAAAAATGAAAGAACCTGATTTTTTTAGAATCTGTTTTGTGAGTATCAGGCAACAAAAAAGGGAACCGGTAAAAAAACCAGTTCCCTGTGGATATTCTACTGGACTTCGGAAGGTCAATGGTACCCACAACCTAAAGGTTGGGGCTTGTGCTTCATAGCAACTGCGGCTTTCTCTAAGAGTCCACCGTCTGACTGTCGCTCCACTTTAGGCAGCCAAGCCTGCCCGTTTGATATTGATAGCAGCATTTACATCTCTATCGTGGTGGGAACCACAGTCGGGGCATGTCCACTGTCTATCCGAAAGAGAGAGGTCTTTGTTATGGTATCCACAATCACTACACGGTTTGGTCGTTGCTGTCCATTGAGAGATTTGGACGAAGGTTTTACCGTGCTTCGCACACTTCTGTTCCAGTATTTGTAGAAACTGGTAGAAGGCGTGGTCAGAGACTTTGCGTCCCCAAAGCCGTTTCATACCCTCAAGGTTCAGCGTTTCAAAACAAAGCGTATCAAACTTCGTGCAAAGGTCGGTCGCAAGTTTCCATTGCCAATCTTCTCTTTGTCGGGCAACTTTTCTGTGGTGCCGTGCCAACGCACGACACGCACGATAATAGTTACCAGAACCTTTGACTTTACAACTCAGCGCTTTGCTGAGAGATTGCAATGTGTTGAGGGATTGTTTGAAAAACTGCGGAGATTCTATTTTATCGCCTTCGCTGCTTGTGAGGAATGTTTTGTTTCCATAATCAAACCCTGCGCTCTTACCCGTCTTGGGTTTGGGGTCGGAATCGTCAACATTCTCACACGAAAAGCATATCCAATAGTCACCACACCTATCACGCTTGATTGTGATTGTCTTTATAAGTCCGTTTATCACTCTATGTTTGTGAAAAGAGAACCACGTATTTATACAATTGATTTTGATACGATTTCCTTGAAGTTCGTATCCAGCTTGTGTGAACGTCATAGAGTTATATTTATGACGCGGTTTCATTTTAGGTCTACCGACTTTACGCGTTGTGAGTCCTGCTTTACGGTCTTCTATGTTTTGGAAAAAAGCATCTTGAGATTTGCCATAACGTAGCACAACGTCTTGCACAACTTGACTCGGTAGGTCTTTCCAATGCGATTTTGTCCGCTTTTTGAGTTTCGTAACATGTGCTTTTAGCCGAAATGCAGACAAGTTTTTACCGAACATACGGTAATACCTACGCGATAAAAGCATGATATGCACATGGATTTGCCACATATCATCAATCATGTTGCCAATCTTGATGGTGTTTGATTGATTCTGAAGTTTATGTTTATACGATTTTCTCATTGGATTATCAGGTAGCAGGTGTTTATCCCCTTCCAAGTGGGAGGCAAGCACGTTACCGAGAGGCAACGCTTGGAATGCTCGCCAACCTGATACTACAATTATACAACATTTTTTGGAGAATGTCAATTTTATTTTGATCGACAAACCCAATACCCGCCTACATCCCCAAGCTAAAGCATGGGGGTTTGGCGGGAAGATTGCTAAGCCGACAATCCAGCAACAGCGGCGTCCTCACTGTCGAAATGTTCAAACAGACGCATCACACGACTCAGAACAATGAGATTTCTGATATGTTTTCCGACATTGACGACACCCACGCGTCCTTGTTTCTGTGAGGCAGCAGTGTATGCCTCCATCAAGGTGCCAAGACCTGAACTATCGATCCGGTTGACCTGCTCGAAATTGATGAGGATACGTGGGGTATCAGAAGCTTCTATTTGCGGCAAGATAGCTTTCCGTAAGTCTGATACGGAACGTCCGCCCACCTTTCCAGAGGGTTTCAAAATCGAGATGCCATTTTGCTGGCGAATTTGCGTTGTCATTTTTTTCTCCTTTTTTTATTTGTAAAATTTGTCACTGTTAATTGTTTTTTCAATACTATTCAAACGTTCAATTTAAGGATGCGTTGACTTAACCCGAATTTTACTAAAAAACCGTCGTTTTAACCCAAATCCAAGTCCGTGTCCGTTTTGAGGCGTTTATGGAATGTTTCAAAAGACGCTCCCCAAGGTCCCTCCTCTGTATGAGGATCGCCCGGTTCAGCTGGCACGACAGTCTCATCACAACCGAAAGCAAGGTAACCGATGCCGAAGAGTAACAAACAGACGAGGAGTAGATTAATCATTAGGAAACGCATTTTTTTCTCCTTACTTATTAGAGACTTGCATTTGAATTCACAAGTGGCAATTTTGCTAAAATTTTCCTTTTTCATCCGCTGATTTAAGTGACGCACCTTAGATGTCAAAAGGTTGCATTATTTTCAAAAATGGAGAGATAGAAGATCCATTCTCCGAATCCCTCAGCCTTTGCAGTTCTCCTCCTTTTGCCTATATAGAGTTCGTTTAGGTAAAAAAGACAGTAAAAAATTTACCAAAGCATTTTGAGGTTGTCGTTACTACAAACGAGTTCCAAAACAGTTGCATTTTTTTTCATTTGAAAACGATGGTGCTCTCATTATAAGGCAGGAATGCCACAAAATGCTTTTTGGGGAGATTCGGCAGTGAAAATATGAAGAGGTTTAAAATGCGCGGATCACTTTAGCAACGAAACGCTGCTTGAATTCCGAGGCATTCGGATCTCCGAGGATGATGAAAAAATCGGTGCCGGCATAGCCAGAACGGCGTAATGCGAAGTAGATATTAATGCCTTCTACTTGCCAGATGAGGCGACTGCCGAGACTTAAGGCGGGACTGAAATCGTATGTGAGGGTGAATATCTGCTGATAACGTCTCTCAAAATGCCACTGGATTTGTGAGGAGAGTCCTGCGGTGAAACCGTAGGCGCGGAGATTCAGATTTCCGCTGATGCGATGAATTCGTTCACCTGCTTGCTCACCCCAATGGTAGGTAATACCAACATTGTTGAACCTGTCGGAAGCACGCGCACGGAATCCAATGCTGAAAACACTGTCGTTGAATTCTTCAAATTGTCCGCCTCTCCAGCCAGCGGCGAGCGCGTAGTCACTATGCATTAGGACAAGTGAAGATACAGAGAGGTCACGCCGGAAGACTTCGCCTTCGTAAGTATTAGAGATTTGACTTTGGATAGAAGCGGATGCTCTGCGGAAGAGTCCTTCGCGCCATTCGTTTTGGATGAAACTACCCAAACCTACGCCGCGGTAGCCGGTGAAAGGACGGTAACCGAGTCTATTGATGAAATCTGGATCCACAAAAAATACGGACAGGTAGGGTTGAAAAAGCGGTCCATTGTAGCCTAAACTGACGAACCCATTCCTTCCGTCCGATTCGCCCGCCGAAGTTTGGATGAGACTGGAACCGACTGAAAGTTTACCGTGGCGTACATCTCCGGAAAGATAACCTACATTGTTCGCTCCAGTGTCACGGTGATGATGGGAAAGGAACGCCGCGCTGATATTGGATGTTGCGGTTAGGGATTGAGAGGCTTGCAGAATAATGTTCTGGTTGTTCCGGTGATAGGTACCTAAGGTGCCTACTGAGGTGTTTTTCCCGATTTTCCCGAAGAGTTTAAGCCCGCCATCCATATCCACTATCCGTCGTGAATGGAACAGGCGACCGAGGCGATAAACATTACCACCTTCCGAGAAGAAAGGTCTCCGATCGGGCACATAGCGTTCACCGTAGGAGAAGTCGATACCTTCTACTGCCTGCTCAATGTTCTCGAAATCAGGGTTTGCTGTGCCGATGAGTCGCAGTTGGGGTGTAACCTCATAGCGGAGATCTGCACCTGCGCGAGCCGTATATTCCCTTCGCGTCCCGGAGGTCGCTCCTACAGAAGTTTCCGTCTCACTGATACCACCAATCAGATAGGGTAACACCTTGAGTTCACGTTTTCGAGGCGGGGGTAGCACATCAATCCAGTGTCCATCGTTTTCCCGAAATTCTTGAACGCCTAAGTTGCACCACCAAGAACGTTCTCCGGTGCGTTGTTGTAGCCTGTCAATGTTAATACCCATCCGAACGGGTTCGGTTGTATCAGGATAATCGAGCATCTGCCATGGGATTTCCATTTCTACAATCCATCCGTCTTCTACAATCTGTGCCGCGGTTTTCCATAGACCAATCCACTCACTTTTCTCGGCGCGTCCCGTCGCGAGATGTGCGTATTTCGTGCCGAGCGGATTTACGATGAAGAAATTTCTGTCCGAAAACTGATGGGTGTGAAACGGGTCAAGACTGAAGGAGACCCAGTCCTCTCCGCGGATCCGCGTCTGGTCTTTTGTCTGGCGCGCCACAATTTTGTCGGGCATATCATCGTAGAGATGAAGTCCAACATAAATGGCGGTGTCCGTATAAACGAGGCGACCCATGGATTGGTTCTTTGCCGGTTTTTCGGTCCGTTCGTCGGTGAAACCGATGGCTTGCGGCGCGTCTTGCCAGCAGGCATCATCAAGAACACCATCAATAGTGGGAGGCTGATCTGTTTTGGCTGCGGGGAGTTCTTTCTGGACGGTCTGTGTGCTTTCAACTGCCGAAGTTTGTAGGTTTGTGATGTTTGTAGGTTTGTGATTAAGGTAAACAATAGTATAATATGCAATATAATCGCGTAATTTTTCTGTTTTACCTGTCTGTTTGTGATACACCCGGGCACTACGCGAGCGTTTGCCCTCGTAAACTTCGGCATTTTCATCAATTAGTTCCCTCCGATTCAAAATATTTTTAGGAATTGACTTTACAATGCGATGAGGATTAAGAATTTGATTCTTAATCCTCATCAAAGCGTTCTGAAAGGTTAAACCCCCACGCTACTTACATCTTCAAATTAATAGCTAATTTATAGCACTAAAACCGGACTGTCGATATTAGTTTCAGACAGTGCTGGCATGGAATTCCGAGATGCTTTTTTCAACACTTCGGAGCAGCGTCTCATCGCTGAGATGGAACGCCTCGCGTATTGTCATTGACAGTTTCCCTTTCTGCTCTATCGAATCGAGCAATTGCTGGTTTTGCACGACAACGACAGAGTCAGCATTCTCTTGAATTTTCTGTAGTGAACGTTTCGCTTGTTCGGCGCGACGTTGACCCTCAAAGTTGAATGGACAGGTCACAACACCTACAGCCAAAGCACCTTGCTCCCGAGCGAGAGCGGCAATCAGAGGCGAAGCCCCCGCTCCTGTTCCGCCGCCCATACCGGCTATAACAAAGACAATATCGGCGTCCGCAACGATGGCATTGAGCGTTTCTCTGTCCTCTTCAGCGGCTCTTCTACCTATCTCTGGGTTCGCGCCACATCCAAGTCCTTGGGTAGTGTTAGCACCGATCTGCACCGGTGTTGCTTCAGGGTGCTTGTCGAGTGCTTGCGAGTCTGTATTCACGGTATAAAATTCAATGTCCGTCAAACCGTCTTCAATCATTCGTCTAACGGCGTTGCCGCCGGCTCCACCAACACCAATGACCTTGATTCTGGTGTGAATCCGTTCGGATTCTTCTCGTTTAGATGACATGGTTCTCCCTCTTTTAGGTTCGACACCGAACTCCTTTCGTAAGAGTTCACGTGTCTGTCTTAATTTGGTCTTGATTGTGCCTATCGCCAATCCGAGTTCAGCGTGGATCTCTTTGACGTTCCACAATTCCAGATAGTATAGGACCGCAACGCGGCGCACTTTATCTGGAAGGTGATGCACGGCTTCCCTTATAGCATCGTAGCGTTCCGTTTCCCTGAAACGCGCGACTGCATCCTGATCAATGCGATCCCTTAGATTGGTAGAATCGGAAGGAATTTCATTTCCCGAACGACCGGCAGAAGCGTAATACCGCTTGCAAGCGTTGTAAGCAATCCGACGCAACCAGCCACTAAAACTCTCGACACTTCGCAGTTTGCTGATATTTTCCCAGACGGCTCTCCAGACATCCATGAGAATCTCCTCAGCATCGCGGGGTTGTCTCGAATTTGCGATAATCACTTTCCAGATGTGTCGACTATAACGCGACATCAGTTCTGCAAATGCCAACTCATCACCGACTTGTGCCAGCCGAATGAGTTCTTCATCTGTTAAAAGGGTGTGCGTTGATAGATCGTATCGCATAAACAGTTTCCTCTTGATTTTAACCTAAAGAGTGGACTTTTTCGGAAGGCGGTTTAAAAAACTAAAGTTTGGACCATTTTAAGAATTGACCTATCCGTTTTTCTTGCAGGAAACCCGCGTTGGCGGTATACTACTATATGAAGACGTATATATGAAGACGTAAATCAGAAGTGGTTAAATCAAGCATGCTGACAACTCTGGTCAAGAGGTCTGAAAGGCAAGTATCGCATTTAAAGCGATTATCCAAACGACAACTGGTACAGGCGTCAATACGCAAAAAACTCCATCAAAGGAGACAAAATGAATTACATGGACATTATAACCTTTGAACCGGGCAAGCGCAGCGGACAGCCTTGTATTCGAGGGATGCGAATCACCGTCTACGATATTTTCGAGTACCTTGCCTCAGGAATGACAGTCGAGGAAGTTCTTGACGATTTCCCCTACTTAACTGAAACTGATATCCGCGCCTGTTTCGCGTACGCTGCGGACAAAGAAAAATCACAGATGATCGTTTATAAAAATGAAATTGCTAATCGATCAGAATCTATCACCGAAACTTGTGACGCTGCTAACGAATCTATTTCCTGATTCCACTCATGTCCAAGATGCTGGATTAGATGAGGCACAAGATGCCGAGTTATGGGATTATGCCCGCGACAACAATTACCTCATCCTGTCAAAGGATATAGATTTCAGGATGAGGAGTGCGATTCGCGGGCATCCACCAAAAGTGATTTGGATCGGAATAGGAAATTGTTCGACAAAGACGGTCACAGATCATCTAATAAACTATTACGCGGATATCCAGACCTTTGCCAGGGATCCAAACCGGGGATTATTTGTACTGCTGTAGCTGCCTATGCTAAGAGATCCAGAAAGAGAATCCAAGCGTGTAGCGTCCTTATAAACAAATCGCATACTCTCCTACCATCAAGGGGTCCTGGCATCCGCTACCCCTCCTATCTGCTACAGTTCTTCACCTACAAGGAGGCGATATGCCTCGCGGTATTTCTCGCTTGTTATTGATTTTAACTTTCCTTAACTTAAAGAGTAGGCTTTTTCGGGAGATGGTTTAAAAAAAGTTAATCACCTAATTTTTTTACCGCACCTTTCACGGTAACTTATACTTCCGAACGCAGAAAAACGAGGAATGTGCCTGAAAGAAATACACCGAGTAATAAAACCAGCAGCAGTATATCTATTATTGCAGGATTGAGGGTATCTTGAAAAGTTAACTTATCCTCAAATACCGGAATAGCCTCTGGCGAGACAGATTTTTCCGACATGCCTCTTCGGACACCAACGAAATGAAGGCTTTCTGAATCCGCCCGATCCATTTCAACGATAAAGTTTCGGAACTGTCGGATATGAAGACGGCAGTGTTCTAAGAATTGCAAGTGGCGAGTAAAGCCTGTACCCGCCATGGATTCAAGGGCATACTGGACGACCGCTGCAGGAGAACATCGGGTTATCCGTCTTGCGTGCAAGACTTGCGCACTTTGCGCCGCGAGATGCTGGCGGCTCAACCGTTCCCGAATCCCCATGTCTTTGTTGACGAACTCCCGCTGTATCTCTAATTCTGAAGTGTCTACCCCTGTAACTTCCTTCTGCGAGGTTTCTGCCGATTGACGGCGTTCTCTTAAAGCTTCCCTTTTATTCAGGAAATCGCTCCTAATTTGGTCAATGGCAGCCCCTTTTGCCCTCTGAAATTGATGGTGCGTTTGAACGGGAGGCATCCATTTCGTCGAGAGCGTGCCAAGGGTTGATGGCATAAACACCACAACAGTCACCCAGATGAGCAACAGGAGAACGAGACTTAACCGACTTTCTCGTGTCATCGCCGAGATGATAAGCCCAATTGCAGCGAAAATACCAGCATAGCAAGAAGCGATCAGTACGATAAGCCCCACACGTCCCCAGTCTGCGGCACCGAACTGCGTCCAACTCCCAGTAGAAATGATGGCGAGATTGAACAACACGGCACAATAGAAGGCAATGAGGACTGTGATGAGGGAGCCAAGGAATTTACCCACCAACAGGGCAGCGCGCGAAATGGAATTTGCAAGACACAACCGCAATGTCCCACGTTCCCGTTCTCCTGAAAGCGCGTCAAAGGTAAACAGGAGCGGAATGAAAGAGAGCAGATACGTGATGATAAACACCCAATCTATCACCGTGGCGGTGGGGCGGTGATTGCTGAGTGTCTCCATATTCAGACGTGGAACGCCCATCGACCAAATATAGGCAAGCCCGTATAGCCGCCAGAAACCACCGCTCACGCTTTCGTCCGGTAGCAACGCCTCTCCCCCATCAGCGATGAAGGCAAGCGATGAAGGACGTTTGTAAAGTTTACCGGGCCCCTTTTGCAGCAGCGCATACAACTCTGTTCGGGATTTCAACTCGGTCTGAGAGGCGTTAACCTTCTCGGAATAGTTTTGAACCCGTTCCGGATGGGTCTGCAGATGTACAACGGCGTTGGTTACCATCAATGCCACGAGGATGAACGTGGTTAAAGCAAAGCGGAGACTCGTGAGATGGTCTAAAAGTTCGCGTGTGACAATATGCCAAATCATCTTTTACTATTCCTTGCGGTTCGATTAGAGCAGTTGCGGGATGAACGATTCTCTCCGTATATCCAGCCCGCCCGCTGGTTGGGCTTATGTGCCTTGAGTCGTCGGTTGAATCTAATCTCCAAACTGACTAAAAACCGATAGCTGAAGTCCACCAACTATTCTATACTTCAACTTTGATAAAAATCAAAAATGCCGTCATGAATAGGACGATATTGGTGCATAACAGTAAAAACAGCTCAGGCAGGGCGCGCTGCGCGTTGATGCCGACATCTGCACGCTCAAAGTGAAAGTGGGGTAAGATTGACCAGTCTATATCCCCTTGGTTCGTGGTAAACCATCGCAGGCTCCCAAATGCCTCCCTCTCATGAAAAGTATCAACGAGCGTGCGTCGGTACGCTCGCGCGGCTCGAACATAATCCGCCATACTGTCTAAATCGGTGCCTGCCCATGCGGCGGTAGCAAACGTGTAGAGACTCGCAGGGCTGAGCTTCATGAAACGTTCGTCCAACTGTGCTTGTCGGAGGGATGTCTGCGCCACCAGTTGCTGAACGACGAAGCCGACCTCTTCAGCATTCCGGATTTGCAGGGGTGCGGCAAATTCATAATAACCGCGCAAGTGTGTTACCAGAGGATCTTCGGCATCTCTCAATTCGACATTCATCCGAGGCAAGTCCCCGCGATACCACGCTCCCTTTGTAAAGAAATCGGTCCCTGCAAATGTCTGAAAAAATAGTGGAGGGTCTCCCTTAAGCGGACTACCGACTAAGAACCGATCTCGTTCCCGATCTGCCTCTTCCCGAATCTGTGCTATCTGCCGGTCAGCGGATATTTTTTCTGCACGCATGTCGCCCTCCGAATTCAACGCAAATCGGCTCCAGTTTGGATAGACGAGTACCAAAATTACCCATAAAAACATACAGAGCATTAGGGATGTGGCGGCACGACGGGTTGTCGTGGAAACGAGCAAACCGATGAGATAAAAAACCGACAGGTAGACGATTGTCGTCAAAACAATACCGCCAATTCGCAGAAAATCATCTATGCTGAATTGCAGGGAACGCGTGAACGAACACTGAATCAGTGTGAGCAGCAGGCTCATCAGCACGGGGAGTAGTAGGCAAACCATCCCCGCAATATACTTGGCAAGCAGCACATTCCCACGTCCGATAGGGTGTGAGAGCACCAAACGCAAGGTACCGGTTTCCCAATCACCCGCAATCGCGTCATAAGCGAAAAGTAGGGACAGTAGACTCAAGACAACCTGAAAGATAAAGACGAGATCTATCTGTGAAAAGAGATACAGATATGGGTTATTTAAACCGAGGGGTGCTCCCGGACTTGAGACGGATGGTTCGCTGCCAAATGTCCATTGTTTTTCCTCGGGTCTAACATCAACGATAGGGTTTGAGAGGGATGGCACGCTGTCAAACGCTATGTCGAGGTCGCTACCAAAACGCGTTTCTAAGCCAGCACTAAAGAAGCTCAACGGGTTGGGCGGACGTTGAACCTTCAAGTTTAAATACGAATAGGTAGGTGTTGAGGTGATGTTCTCTTGATTCACCGCCTCCCTCTGACTATAATCGGCGAGACGTTCTTCATGCGCACCAATTAAGACAAACGTATTGGCGACAACAAGCAGGAGGGTAATGACGACCGCGGCAAAAAAACGCGCACTCATCAGATGCATCAGGAGCTCTTGGCGTATCAGCGTTCGTAACATCGTTTTTCCTTAGGAGATGTTTAGGACTTCAAGAGCATCGGCATGATGAGGCAAAAATGTCCATCTTCACCCATCGGTCTAACAATGGCAGGTTCTAATTCACCCGAGAACTCCATGGTCAAAGACTCCGTTCCAATGTGCGTGAGTGCCTCTATCAGTATCCGGGCATCAAAACCGATACGGATGCTTCCTGTGCTGGACTCCACTGCTAACGTTTCATGCTTCCCATCTGGGTCAGAATCCCTCGGCGAAATTCGAATCTGTTGCTCATCTATCTCTAAACAGACCGCAGGGCATTTCGGATCCGAAAACGCTGAAACCTGACGTGTTGCACGCAAAATCGGCTCTTTCTGCACAACCGTATGCATCTTAGGAGACTCTGGAATGATTTTTTCATACTTCGGATATTCACCATCTACCAACTGCGCCGTCAACGTGGTGCGCTCATCCGAAAAAAGAATCTGGTTCGCAACGCGTGAAATCCTTACCTCTGGGGAATCAGCAAACGTTCGTTCAATGCCCTTGACGGCTTTGAGTGGGACGATAAACCCATCGTTACCCTCAGACAACCCGAAGGGTTCACAATGGGCCAGGGCGAGCTGTACCCCATTAGTAGCAACGACTTCCGTTCTGTCCTCAAAGAGGTTAAAATAGAGTCCGTTTAGGAAGGTCCGCCGAACTTTATCCGTGGATGCAGCAAATTCAGTTTTGTGAAGGACAGACCGTAGGATTTCTCCATCAATCGCCAAGGCTTCATCATCAACAGACGGGAGTTGTGGAAATTCCGCATCAGCAAGCTCGACGATTTTGTAAAGGTCATTCCCACAAGTAATTTCAACTCTGCCGTCTGTCGTGGTTGCCAAGTCTATCGGTTTCTCAGTGGGCCACCCTTCAACGATATCGCCCAATTTTTCGGCGGAGACAGTGATTGTCCCCTCCTCCCTAACTGTCCCTTCCACCTTCATTCTGATGCCGACTTCCATGTCCGTCGCTATGCATTCAACCGTGTTCCCTTCCGCACGGATGAGAACATTTGATGGCATAGGTGAGGTATCCTGCTCACCGGCGAGCCCCTGCAGCATCTGTAGGGGGTACAAAAGGTCATCTTTTTGAAAAGTTAATTTCATTCCAAAATCTCCGTTCAAATGTTTTCGGGAGCAACGTTCCGTTTCAACGGTGATGTCCAACGCTGCTGGAACCATGAATTTATACTGTCTTAAGTGTTGCCGGGCACGGCGGAGACGACTCTTAACCGTATTTTCGGATACACCCAAAACGTTACTTATCTCTGCGTATGTCATGCCCTCAAGGTAGTGAAGGGTAATGGTTGTCCGGTTGTTCTCCTTTAACTTCGCAAGCAGCTCCTCCACCAAGTCGTGTCGCGCTTCAGCGAAAGTTCTGGCGTGTTCTGTCGCGATATACTGGGAGTACGCCTCTGTCCCTATTATTGAGAGATCAGTGTCTTCCAGCGGTTCGGTGTGTCGCTGGTTTTTTCGGAGCCAAGCGATACAGAGACGATCCGCAATGACATAAAGCCATCTTGGAAAGCGCGTCGGATCCTTCAAGGTTTCCAATTTCTGATAGACTTGCAGGAAGGTTTCCTGCGTAATATCCTCGGCGATATGGAAATCCCCAATTTTCCGCCATGCGAGCGTGTGTACCTGTTTCTGATACTTTCTTACCAGATGCTCAAAGGCAGTCGCGTCACCCGCGAGGATGCGTTGAATCAATACAGTATTATCGTTTCTCACCAAACATCTCCAGAAAAGTCATTTATGAACGGAACTTATATAACATTATATCAGAGGAGTTCTCCTCTTGAAATATCTATTTCTTATCCGGATGCCGCAAATTGTAAATGATACAACCGAGCATAAAGTCCGCCGTGAGCCAGTAACTCCTGATGTGTGCCTATTTCCACAATTTTGCCGTTCTCCATGGCGAGAATCACATCGGCATTCAGCACAGTCGACAATCGGTGTGCAATCACAAACGAAGTCCTTCCGTTCATCAACCGCTCTAAGGCTTCCGTAACGACCCGTTCCGTCTCCGAGTCGAGTGCGGAAGTGGCTTCATCTAAAAGGAGAAGTTTGGGATTCCGCATCAGCACACGAGCGATCGCAATCCGTTGTCGTTCACCCCCAGAGAGTCTGATACCACGCTCACCTATCTCCGTGGCGTAACCATCGTTGAGCTGCGTGATAAATCCATGGGCGTTTGCGGCTGTGGCGGCGGCAATAATATCCTCTTCTTTCACTTGCTCTGGGTGTCGTGCCCCCATTCGGATGTTTTCCTCAATTGAACCCGAGAAGAGATAAGGGTCTTGAAACACCGTGCCGATCTGGGAGCGCAGGGCATGCAGATTAAGCGTCGCGATATCGTGTTCATCCACACAAATTTGTCCTTGGGTAGGGGTGTAGAGACGCGGAATGAGATTGAGAATTGTGCTTTTTCCTGCCCCGCTGGGTCCCACAAGTGCAGCGATTTGACCCGGCTGCACCTCAAAACTAACGTTCTGTAGGACCTCCGAGGTTTCGTTATAGCTGAAGTGGACGGCTTCAAACCGAACCTGCCCGCGCACTTCAATATCCTCAATACCATCAGTCGGTTCGGTTGGGTTTTCGTCAAGGAACGCAAAAATCCGTTTCGCGCCTTCGCCGGTTCTGAGCAGCGTTTGATATTCATTCTGCCCTTGATATAACGGAACGGTGAGCAGATTTAAATAACGATTTGCCATCCACAAAAATCCGAGGCTGATGTGTCCGTCAAGCACCATTTTTCCACCGATGAGAAAGAAAAGCGGATTGCCTACCCAAGAAGCGAGGGCACCGAGTGCTGTCAGGCCTCCGATTAACCTTTGATGGACTTCCGCACGAATGAGGGTTTCTATTGAACCGCGGATGCGCCCCATATCTCGCATCTCATGCCCGAGAGATTTAATCTCCCGTGATCCCGCAATGCCTTCTTGGAGTCGGGATGAAATACTTTCCCGTTCCTGTAAGACCTGCTTTGAGGCATTTTGGACAGGTTTTCGGAAGAGAACTGGGAGACCGGCCACAGCGAAGGTAAACGGAACACTAAAAATGCCCAACCATGGGTTGACCCAGAACACAACGGTTAGGGTAATAGCAAATTCAATCCCTGCGAGAATAATCCATCCGCTCGCCAGAATCCCTTCAGCCGCAGATGCTGTATCGGAATCGACGTAAGCCATAATCTGTCCCGTTGTGTGGTCATCGTAAAAATGGCACGGTAAGAATCGCAGATGTTGGTAGACTTGCAGTTGCATATCCCTGCGGGTTTGCCCCCTGACCTTTGCCAAAAAATACTCGGATCCAATCATTGTGAGGTAGGTGATGACCGCAATAGCCATCCATCCCGCAACAAGGATTGGCAGAAAGTCGGCATCTTTCTCACCAAAGACACGGTCAAAAAGTTGCCCTTCTATCCATGGGTTGACCAAAAAGGTAGCGCGCATGACTCCCCGGAAAAACACACACAGAAGGGCTAATCCCCAATACGATTTGAGATAGCCTAACAAACGGACAGCGATTCCGCCACTTCCTAAATTCCCCTTCTTTTTCGATGCTTCCAACGTTTTGTCTCCTCTAAACGCGAACTGTCACTGTTATGGTACTTTTCCCTTTGAAAGGGTACAAAATTGTGAAAAGATACCCTATCAATTTACCTCACACTATAGTGACGCGAACTGAGAAAAAAAAGGGTGCATAATTCTGCAAAAGAGGCGAGAAAGTCGTTAAAAAAGAAAAAGAGAGCATCCTTTCAGAAACATATCACCGTTTTGAAAGGAAAGTTAATTGCCCTCATTTTCTAACTACACATATTTTTTAACTAAATTCCGTCTTCATTCAAAAAAAATAATTTCCTGCTGTTTGGGGTGTTCCTCCTCGGTTTTATCCTGTTTCAGTGAAGAAGTACTACCATAAGTCCTTAGGATGAACTGACTTAGATTAAGGCATTTCCGCCTCGCCTGTCTCCAAGTATTCCAGTGGACTTTCTAAGTTATAGACTTCAGAATCTTCAACAATCTGTTTAAGGAATCCTAAATGTCCAGCACCAATGATTAACAAAATACGTTCATTCTCTAATTCCGTAATTCGCGTGAGGTTGACGAAAATTTTGAGATTTCGAGGATACCAAGCATGTGCCACCCAATTCACTCCAGGGTATTCGTCTTGTAGACCGATTCGAGCAATCCTTAAGTAGTCGCGGAGGTTCTTGCGTATCCCCTCATCTTGATTGATCCTGATATACATGTCAATCATAGGTTCATATTTTTCACGCACAATCCAAGTTCTGCCTTCTGCGTCTTGAGTGATTTTTCCTTCAGTAGGCGACGGCGAAGATAGAAGATGTTTCTGACCGTTCGCCTCTGCAAACGCGTCGTAGTCCACCAAACGTTCATCAATGTCCTCCTGAACGATTGGATCCTCTCGAAAATAATCTACACAGTATACCTTTGGATGTTCCATCTGCTTGGCTAACCGAAATCCGATTTGGTCGCTTTCATAGCGTTTGAGTTCATAGATGCCTTCCAGATAGTCTTGATAACTCGCGTTGATTTCAGCATCCCGTGAGACATCTATTTCAAGAGCAATCTTGGTAGGTTGAAACTTCCGGAGATGCGCGACCAACTGCTCAATTTCGGTTTGGCGTTTGGGCACGAGCACATCATCTATTTTTGGATTAACGCCATCCCATCCCGGATTTGACAGATGGCTACTGCCGAGAATCATAATTATGGGTTTCATCCGTGCGTTCTCCTCTTTAATATAGGCTTTACCATAAATATCTTTGTCGTTCCAAACCCTAAGCTTTACGAAGTGCCTCAATCGGGGTAAGCGACGATGCCTTTAACGCAGGATACAGACCAAAGGAAATACCGATTATCGCTGAGACGGATACCGAAATCAGGATCCACTCCAAGGAGATAACAGCAGGCCATTCGGGAACAATTCTGACGATTTTGACGGCGAGCAGTGCCATGCCTTCACCCGCGAGCATGCCTAACCCAACGCCAATTGCACCGCCGACACCACACATAATCACTGCCTCTGTGAGGAACTGAAGCAGGATATCCAGAGATTTTGCACCGAGTGCCTTCCGAAGTCCAATTTCACGAGTGCGTTCGGTGACAGCGACTAACATCATGTTCATAATACCGATGCCACCCACAAGTAGTGAAAATCCTGCGATGCTGCCTAAGGTGATTTTTATAATTTTACTAATTTTCTCCAACTGCGCCATACCGGCATGCATTTCAAAGATGCTGATGAAGTCGTCTTGGTTCTTGTGCCGTTTCCGAATGACAGTTTTGACCTCTTCAACTGCCTTAGGAACCTCCTTGACGGTATGTGCATAGACTGTAATGTTCGGAATCTGGTCATTGCCGGTGAAACGTTCTTGTATGGTAGATATGGGAATAAAGGCGAGGTTGTCGAAACTGACCCCGAACCGGAGACTTGTGCCGCGTGGCACGAATGTGCCAACAACCGTAAAGCGTTCAGTGAACCGTCTACCCTCTTTTTGTCCCCACCGGTTGTAATAGTTGCTGTCGCGTGCGATTTTAATTTCTTGTCCCAATGGAGATTTATCACCGAACAAGGCGGTCGCGACATCACCTCCAAGCACACAAACTTTCGATGCGTTTTTAACGTCTTCATCGGTAATAAAACGTCCCTCTTTAACGTCCCAATCCATTGCGCTGTTATAGGTGGCATCTACGCCGTTCCAGCCTGCGCGAACCTCAGAGCCGCCTGAAGCTTGGATGAGCACACCGCCCCAGTTCCAGATTTGCGGTGTGGCTGCACTAACGGTTGGACACTCCGCCTCGATTGCTAAAACATCTTCATATTTCAGGTATTCATTGCTGCGGATACGGACCCAGCGATTGTTTACACGCTTGTACGAACTCCGGAACACAAAGAACTGATTTGCCCCACCTAACTTTTGTGCATCTTGCCGGACAATCGCCTTGGCACCATCACCAATCGCTATCATCGCTAATACCGAGGCGATGCCGATGATAATGCCGAGCATCGTCAGCAATGAACGCATTTTGTTGTTACGCATCGCAGCAATTGCGACGGATACTGCTTCGACTATACGCATTTCATTCTCCAAATTACAGTGAAATCTGTGTTTACCGATTCCGGATTAGATTTTTTAGGTGTTGTGTATTCGTAAAAAAGTGTTCTTTCTTCTCAATTATTATAGATACAATTTAGGTGCGAAAAGATTGTCTTAATTTTATCGGCTTAATTTGCGCAAGTTCTGTTATTAATGACGCGGTTTCGAGACAAAAAGGGTGCATTATTTTTATGAGGTTTTACGCCGAACGCACGTTTTTTAGTTTAGGGAGACTCGCGCATTTTGTGGAGAGGGTCATTGCGAATGCCATCCTCTATGAAACGAGAAACCTACTATCGCTTGTGTGGGGTTGTATGGATTATCCAGTAATCCCCACACAAGCAAGGCACGCGTTAGATAGATCATTTGCTCAATCGGCTTCCTCGGATACAAGTTTCTCTGCAGCGTCACCCAAGTATTTCAATGGGCTTTCAATAATGTAGTCCCCTGATTCCTCAAGAAACTGCTGAATCAGATAGACATGTCCACCACCAATAATCAGCAAGATCCGGTCGTCAGCAGATTCGGTGATGCGCGTCAAGTTGACATAAATCTTCATATTCCGATCATACCAATAGTGGGAAAGCCAATTGGCACCCGGGTATTGGTCGCCGAGCCCGACACGCGCGATCCACCGTATATATCGTTGATGGTCGTTACGTATACCTTCGGGATCGTTATCCCGTATGTACATGTCAATGATTGAGACGTATTTCTGAGGTTCAATCCAAGTTACGCCCTTTTCATCTTGCGTCATTTTCCCTTCATCAGGCGGCGGAGGGAGAAGGTGTTTCAGATTGTGTTCCTTTGCGAATCCAATATAGTTTAACAAATTCCAATCGAATTCATCAAAAGGAATGATCGGGTCATCTTTTCGGTAATCTAATCGATAATCAACACAATAAAGCTTCGGATGTCCCATCTGCTTTGCCAATCGGAAGCCAATCTGGTCGCCTTCTCCACGCTTGAGTTTGTATGTGCCTTTCAGGTAGCCTTGATACTCTGTCTGCGTTCCAGCACCATGCGTTTTTTCATCCCGTTCAAGAGCTATCTTGGTAGGTTTAAATTCCTTGAGTTGTTCGACGAGTTGTTCGATCTCACGTTGGCGTTTGGGGGCGCGGACATCATCCATTTTCGTATTATAAACATCCAATCCATAATTCGCCAAGTGCGTGCTACCGAGGATCATGACTGTCGGTTTTTGGGTTGTTTGCTGAATTTCTTGTGTAGATACATCTATGTGATCATCACTTAGGACTGTGTCTACCATAAGTAACATAACGGCAAGTAACATTATCAAATAGAATTGACATTTGAATAAGCGTTGCATAAAAATTTCTCCTATCTGTTTTTAGAACAAGTAGCCTTACCCAATAATCACTCGTGCGGGGTTGTCCGGACTACTTAGCAAGACCCACACAAGAAAAGAGCGACTTACACAACATATCCTCAATTGGTCTCCTCGGATGAAGGTTTCTCCGCATTGTCCGCATTCAAGTATTTCAGTGGACTCTCAACAATATAATCCCCCGAATCCTCAAGGAACTGCTGCACCAGAAAGATATGTCCGGCACCCATCATCAACAGAATGCGATCATCGGCAGATTCGGTGATCCGCGTTATATTCACGAAAATCTTGAGATTTCTATCATACCAAATATGGACAAGCCAATTCACCGCCGGATATTCGTCCCCCAATCCAACACGCGCATCATGTAAATATGCTCGCTGGCTTGCCCGGCTCCATGTCGGCTGATTCAGACGTATAAGCATGTCAGTTATTGGCTCATATTTCTCCGGTTCAATCCAGACTGTACCATCCTCATCCACTATAACTTTTCCTGGATCTACGGGATGGGATCCGAGGAGGTGCTCCTGATTATGTTTTTTGGCAAAGTCAATTGTGTTTATCAAATTACTATCAATACCACCTCTAAAGATTGGATTGTCTTTACTGCTTCGGAAATAATCCACACAGTATATCTTTGAATGTCCCAGTTGTTTTGCTAACCGAAAGCCAATCTGGTGCCCTTCGTTACGTCTCAGTTGAAATATTCCCTCCAGATAACCTTGGTAATCTGAATTAATTTCAGCATCCCGTGAGAAATCCACTTCCATTGCTATCTTGGTAGGACTAAACGCCTTGAGTTGTTCGATTAACTGCTGAATCTCGCGTTGGCGTTTGGGGGCAAGGACATCATCCATTTTGAGATTGATGCCATCCATTCCGGGATTCGATAAGTGTGCAGTACCGAGAATCATGATTGTGGGTTTTTGGGTCATTTGCGTAGTACCTCCTGTAGACAAGTCTGTCTGATCATTGCTTATGGCTGTACCGACTGTAAGCAATAAAGCGACGAATGACATCATCAAATAGAATTGGCATTTTACTAAGACTTTCATAAAACTTTTTCCTATTTTCCGCTGTGCGGTTGATTCGATTATATCCTCCACATCTTCCCGATTTCCGAGTAGATAGAGGATGTGCTGATAAACCTGAACTTGCTGTTAAAAAGTGAGGTTATCGTTACTACAAATGAGCTCCAAAATAGTTGCACTTTTTCCAACATAAACAACCGAAGTTTAGAAAGAATATTTTTATAATTCACCTAATACTGAAATTCACGGACTTTTTAGGTCCCCTTCCGAGTAACGGTCAGGGACCCCAAGAGGAAAGTCCGCCCTCGTGTATCAATCCGAGGCTTGATTGAAGGCACTAAAACGACCGGAGAACTTTTGCGGAGAACCTCTGTTTGAATTCTTGAGCGTTCGGGTCGCCGACGATGATGAAAAAGTCTGTGCCAGCGTAGCCACTTCTGCGAAGTGCGAAGTAGACGTTTCTGTGTTCTGCCTGCCATATCAGCCGACTCCCGAGGCTCAGGGCAGGTGTGAAGTCATATGAGACAGTCAGTATGTTTTGATGGATAGTCTCAAAGTGGCGTTGGATTTGCGTTATGAGTGCGGCAGTGAAACCGTATGCGCGGAATTTCAGCTGTGCACTGATGCCATGAAGCGTTTGGCCCGCACTTTGTCCGCCAGAGTAGATAAGGGCCACCGTGTTGAATTGGTTTCTGGAATTTGCGAGGGCACCGATGCTGAAGAGGTTATCGGTGAATTCCCCAAACCTTCCACCCTTCCAACCAGCGACAAGCGCGTGGTCGTTGCGCGTGAGGAGTGTCGCATTGAGGTTAAGCGTGCGTCGGAATACGTTGTCTGCTGTCGGGGACGTTTCTTGACCATAGGTGTTAGAAACTTCTGTTCTTGCGGTAAGTTGGATAGCGCGAAAATATCCGTCCCGCCATTCGTTTAGAATCCGGTTACCGAGGACCACCCCGCGGTATCCTGTGAAAGGGTGGTAACCGAGGTGATTGACGAAATTAGGCGATACAAAGAAACTCTGAAGATAGGTTTGCAGAATTCGCCCATTATAACCCAGTTCAATGTGTCCTGTGTTTTCGGATGTTTCACCAGTCCAGCTTTGCGCAAAGTAGGATTTCGCCGACACCCTATTGTATCGCATATCCCCCGAAAGATATCCGACGGTGTTCGCCTCCCCGTCTTTGGTGTGGTGTGTCAGGACGGCGGCATTCGCATTGGCTGTCTCTGTGAAGGTACGTGAGACGCGGAAGACACCGTTTTGGTTGTTTTTGTGATAGGTACTCAGGACCCCGATGCTGGTGTTTTTCTCTACCTTGCCGAAGAGGTTAAGCCCGGCATCCATATCGGCGACGCGCCGAGAGTAGAAAAATTTGTCAAATTGGTATAGATTCCCGCCTTCGGAGAAGAAGGGACGTCGGTCCTCAATATAACGTTCACCATAAGAGAAATCGATGCTCTCCACGGCTTGTTCAATGTTATCAAAATCGGGATTGACAGTCCCGATGAGCCGCAGTTGCGGTGTGACTTCATACCGGACATCTCCGCCGATGCGTGCGGTGTATTCGCTGGCATCTGTCCCCATTTCGCTGACACCCCCAATTATATACGGGAGCACCTTCAAATCGCGTTTTCGGGGTGGAGGTAAGACATCCACCCAATGTCCATCGTTTTCCCCAAATTCGTAAATACTTAAATTAGACCACCAGGATTTTTCGCCTGTCCGCTGCTGGAAGCGATCGATGTTGATACCCATTCCGATGGGTTCGGCTGTTTCAGGATAATCCAGCATTTGCCACGGGATTTCCATCTCCACGATCCAACCATCTTCCACAATCTGTGCGGCAGCGTTCCACAATCCAATCCATTCGCTTTTCTCCGCGCGTCCCGTAGCGAGATGCGCGTATTTCGTGCCGAGTGGATTGACCATGAAGAAATTTCTGTCAGAAAACTGGTGCGTATGGAACGGGTCGAGACTGAAAGATACCGAGTCTTCGCCTTGAAACCGGGTCTGATCTTTGGTTTGATGGGCAACAATTTTATCGGGCATATCATCGTAGAGATGAAGTCCAACATAAATGGCGGTGTCTGTATAAACCAGATGCCCCACAGATTGGCTTTTCGCCGGCTTTTCGGTGCGTTCATCGATGAAGGTATTCGCTTTCGGTGCCCCCTGCCAGCATTTATCATCAAGAACACCGTCAATCGTAGGTGGGTGTTCCATTTTGACTGCCGGAAGTTCTTTTTTTATCGCTGTGTCGTTTGGAACAGCCCAGAGTTGAGAGCCTATGGTGAGTGTTAGGGTGATAATAACTAACAAATTCGTCTTCATGTGTTTACCTCTTATTCCTTTGTATATTCTATCTAATTGACCGTAATTTGTATTAAGAGTAGGTTCCTGTGCTTCGGTTTCCCTACCCAATTTTAGTAGAGCATTCCCAAACAAAGATTAAAGGTCCCAAATGTAAGAAATACTCGGAGTCTACCACGTCAATAGCGAGCAACATCTTGATTGGGTCCGCTCACAAAGACGCGGTAGGAACTTATGGTTGGTACTACAAATGGGACGGGAAAAAGTTGCACTTTTTTCCGTTGAATTGGAAAGGCTTAGGGTCGGGTCGTGGATGCGGTTTTGGGGATCGATCGGGTTGGGAAAGTGTTATTGAATTGCGGTGTCTAAGCATACCAAGATGCTTGTGCGTTCCACATTTCGGCGTATAATCCGTTCATGGCGAGTAACTCTTCGTGTGTGCCATCTTCAATGAGTTGTCCTTCATCTAAAACGAGAATCCTGTCACAGAGGCGGGCAACCCCAAGTCGATGCGAGATGACAAGGGTGGTACGGGATGCGTCTTTGGTGAGAAGTTCGCGGATCATTTCAACTTCGGCGACAGGGTCAATGGCGGCAGTGGGTTCATCAAACACGACGAATTGGCTCTGTCGGAAAAGTCCACGCGCAACGGCGAGACGCAGCCATTCTCCACCGGATACATCGCGTCCACCGAACTCATGTCCGAGCCACGTATCGAGGTCGCGTGCGAAAGTAGAACCTGCTCTGTCGAGCGCGTGCCGCATGAGGGTGTCGTCTTGCATGCGATTCAGGTCAGCGAAACCGACATTATCCCTAACAGGCAGTAGGAACTTCGTGAAATCTTGAAAGACAGCACTCGTTGTGGGTTTTTCGGAAGCCGTAGCACCTTGTGAAAACGCGAGGGTTCCGCTATCTGGGGCGTATAAACCGAGCAATATATTTGCGAGTGTTGTCTTTCCCGCGCCATTTTTCCCGACAAGCGCCACGGTTTCACCGGGGGCGATTTTCGCGGTAATCTCCCTGAGTGTCTGCGTTGCTGCGCGTGGGTATTGGAACGAGAGATCGTTCATGGCGATTGTCATCTCTCCCACTTCTGCGGTGGGTGACGGAGCATCCTTACGTTCCTCTGTCGTATCAGAAACGCTACTCTCTTCGGTGGATTGCGTTGTGAACAGCGTCGCAAGGTCACGTAAGACACCGCTCTGTTCGGCGAGATTCCCCATAGAGCGTGCCATATACGAGAGAAACCCTTGTAACATAGCGGCGGCGGCAATTAAGCCTGTGAAGATACCGGCGATTTTTTCAGGGTCTCCGTCACGGGCGGTTCGGGCAGCAACAAAAACAATCACACAATATCCGAAGACAGAACTGAGACTGGCGAGTGCGTTCCAAGCGGTTTTCTTTTTAAGTGCCCCTATTTCCACCGCAGCGAGCTGATGATACGCGTTTTCCCATTTTGAAAGTAACCAGCGTTGGAGTGTAAAGAGACGGACCTCTGGACTGTTGACACGTTCGTAGAGTCGAGCCGCCCACGCTGTCTGTGTTCGGTTGGGACGTGCCGTCGCCCGGTCCTGCTCAAGTTCAAGCCTCGCAATAGGTTTCCTTGTGAAGAGGATGATGAAAGAACTGACAAACAGAGCAATCATACACCATACATTACTGCTTATAATGAAGACAGCCCCCAAGAGTCCACACACGCTCGCGACACTATGAACATTGTCCAGAACACTCCGAAACCAACTGACAACGCGATCGCTGAAACCTTGCGTTGCCCGGCTAAGATTATCGTGAAAATCAGGGTCCAAAAAATGGAGCAGTGGTATTTGTCCAGCCTGACGCAGCAGGTCTTGCTGGAAATGGAGGACAGCCTTATCGGAGAACCACGTCTGTGTTACACCGTTGAAAACATCGGTTAATATCTCCAAGGTCATTAGCACGAGATAAACACCCATCCATAAAAGGAGTCCGTCAGCACTTATCAACGCGTTTGTAAATCCAGCGATGATAACGGGTGCAAAACCGAGATTTCCGGCGTTTACCAAACGGAGCAGAAGGGTAACACAGAGGGGAAGTGGTGCTATCCGTATAAATTGCCAAATTAATCTAAGAACTGCGCGTCTCGGTAATCTGTTTGTGTTTCTCATTATTGATACCACTCACTTTGTGCTGCGAACATTTCGGCGTATTTTCCATTTTGCTGTAGGAGTTCAGCGGGGTTTCCGATTTCTACAATGCGTCCCTTATCCAAAACAATCACGCGATCGGCAAGCCGCGTGGGTCCGAGTCGATGGGCGATGAGCAAGGCGGTTTTACCCGCTACCAATTCAACGAACTGTTGAAAAATTTCCAACTCAGCGAGCGGATCAAGAGCTGCCGTGGGTTCGTCAAAAATGACAAATTCACCCGTTTCTTTTATCAGACTCCGAGCGATCGCGACGCGTTGCCATTCGCCGCCAGAGAAGTCCACACCCCCAAATTCGGGACCCAAAAGTGAACTTAGCGGGAACCTTTCCGCTGGCAATCCGACTCGGGTTAAGACCGCCTCAGCCTGCGTATCGGAGGCATGTAGGGGCGCGGTCACCGCGTCCCTATTATCCAACACCAGATTCTCGTGTAGGGTGGTCGGATAGCGTGCCGGCTGCTGAAACACGACGGTGCAAGCACGCCGGCGGTCTTCGGATGAGATTGTGGCGGTATTTATACCGTCTATTGTGACGTGTCCTGCTGTCGGAGAACGCAAGCCTGCTAAGATGTGCGCCAAAGTTGTTTTCCCCGCACCGTTTTCACCGACTATGGCGAGAATCTCGCCCGGACGAATGTGAACGTTAACATCAGAGAGCGCGTCTGTGTCTGCTCCGGGGTAACGATACGCGACGCTATGCAAGCGGATACCTTCACGCATCGGATGCGGATAAGAGGTTTGTGTTTCAGGAGCATCCCCCTCCTCTTTCTTTTCTAACAGACGGCGAAGGTCTTCTCCGTAGCCAGCGTGTTGGACAAAACCGATGACGAAATACTGCATGGAGTTCATACCTGCAGTGATATTCCGGAGTGCCTCTAATACTAAAGCGGCGAGTCCGGCTTCGACCCTTCCTTGCGAAAGCGATGTAACGAGCAGTGCTCCAGCGACAATGGCAACGAAAATAAATACCTGGAAAATACCTTGGGAGGCATTTTGAAAATTGATGTGCAAGCGTTCCCGAAGATACTGTGCGAGGATCGTCTGCCAACGTTGGAGAAGGGTTTCGCCGATTCCCCATAAGCGAATTTCGGCAGCACTGCGTCGTTCTGTGAGAAGTTGGACGTAGTAATCCGCAAGTCGTTTGTTGCGTGTATTTTCTACTTCAAAGTGGCGCACTCGGGCGCCCATCTGAATTTCAAAAACCCGCAGCAATATTGCACCGCCGATGATAATCAGGGGAATCCAAAGCGAAATCAATCCTAAAACAACGGCACTGGTGAGTAGGACAGGGAGGTATTCAATAAAGTTTAAGCCGTTTTGCATCAATTGGACAACGCTGGAATCCCCGCCAGTCACGACACGATTGATGAGGTTATGCGATTCCTCGTCATCGAATGCTTCCAGTGGCAGTTTGCCCGTTTTTTGCAAGGCATCCCGCTGCAAAGCGAAACCGGCTCTAATGCGGAGTTGTTCACGTAAAAGCGGGAGGAGTGTTGAGACGGCCTGCTCCACGAAAAAGAGGCAACAGAGCGCAGCCAGCCATGGAACCGCACTGTTCATGAGATCTGCATCGACGAGGGTGTTAACGGTTTCTCGGAGCACGAGGAGCTGGGCTGCGCCAGCACCTGCGTTGATGAGTACAAGGGTTATCCATACTGCGGCAATAAAAGGGGATGCTTTCAACACCTGTCCGAACAGCCAGAGTAGATCCCGAAATGAAGGACGGGTTAATTTTACTTTGTCCCACATGGTTTTCTGTTTACCTCGTATAAAATTTTCGCTTGAACGCGAGTCACTCCCAATAATTGCTAAACGAGCAATGCTTTAAACAGTTTGTCACGATAACGTGAATTTGATATAAACGAGAGATGGGTTCATTATGTAGGTTGGGTTGAACGAGCATCTACTAAAAATCGCACACAGAAGATAACCGTCAAGTTCATCAATAAACCCGAAACTCCTAAAATATGAGTGAAACCCAACACATTCTTACACCGATAAAGTTTGGGCTGTTGGGTTTCGCTATATCTATCTATGTGAAAGGGTTATTGAAAAGTGGCATTCTCCGTACAAATCAGATGGTTCTGGAGCTTCACCGCTCTACCCAACCTACAGAAATCTATCTTATTGCGTCCCTTCCGGACTTAAATAGTCTAACGGGCTCTCAACGATATAATCCCCTGAATCTTCAAGGAATTGCTGCACGAGGAAAACATGACCAGCACCGATAATCAGCAGAATGCGATCATCAGTAGATTCGGTGATACGGGTTAAATTCACAAAGATTTTGAGGTTCCGATCATACCAAATATGGGCAAGCCAATTGGCACCGGGATACTGCTCGCCAAGTCCAATACGGGCATCATGTAAATACGCTCGCTGGCTCACACGGCTCCGTTCAGGCTGGTTGATGCGTATATACATGTCGGTTACCGGTTCGTATTCTTCAGGTTCAATCCAGACTGTCCCATCCTCATCTCGTGTAACTTTTCCCGGAGATCCGGGATGGGATCCGAAAAGGTGTCTCTGATTGTGCGCTTTCGCAAATGCCCCGCGATCTATCAAATCACTATCAATACCACCTTTAAAGATTGGATTTTCTTTACTACTTCGAAAGTAATCCACGCAGTATATCTTTGAATGCCCGAGTTGTTTTGCTAATCGATAACCGATCTGGTTTCCTTCACCGCGCGTCAGTTGATATGTTCCTTTCAGATAACCTTGATACTCTGCATTGATTTCAGCATTCCGTGAAAAATCTACCTCAAGTGCTATCTTGGTAGGATTAAACGCCTTGAGTTGTTCGACCAACTGCTTGATTTCGTGTTGGCGTTTGGGGGCGAGCACATCATCCATTTTATAATTGGTTCCATCCATTCCGGGATTTGCCAAGTGCGAACTGCCAAGGATCATGATTGTCGGTTTCGTCTGATGTTTCATCAATCAGCATCCTCCGCCTTTAGGTATTTGAGTGGATTCTCAACGATGTAATCCCCGGAATCTTCAAGGAATTGTTGGACGAGGAAGACATGCCCGACACCGATAATCAGCAGAATGCGATCGTCAGCAGATTCGGTGATACGGGTTAAATTTACAAAGATTTTGAGGTTCCGAGCATACCAAATATGGGCAAGCCAATCCGCACCCGGATATTTGTCGCCTAACCCAATACGTGCATCATGTAAGTATGCTCGCTGGCTCGCGCGGGTCCTTACGGGCTGATTGAAGCGTATGTACTTGTCAATTATCGGTTCATATTTCTCAAGTTTTCCTGGATCTGTAGGATCTCCGAAACGGTGATCCTCAGGGGATCCGAGAAGGTACTCCTGATTGTGAACTTTTGCAAACTCGCTGCGGTTTATCAAATGCCCTTTAATGCTTTCAAAGATCGGATCTCGTTTGGGCCAATAATCAACACAATACATCTTTGAATGTCCGAACTCTTTTGCTAACCTATATCCAATCTGATCTCCCTCATAGGGTCCGAGTGCGTAGGTCCCGTTTAAATAACCTTGATAGCGTTTGTTTTCAGCGTCGCAACGGCTTGGATCCAACTCAACCGCTATCTTGGTAGGTTTAAATTCTTTGAGGTATTCAACCACCTGTTCAATCTCGCGTTGGCGTTTGGTCGCGAGGACATCATCCGAAAAGTGCCAACTACCAAGAATCATAAGGGTCGGTTTTTCCGTCATTTGCTTAGTTTCTCCCGTAGATAAGTCTGTTCGATCATCACTTGCGGCTGTACCGACTGTAAGTAATACAGCAACGAGTAACGTCATCAAATAAAATTGGCATTTCGCTAAAACTTGCATAAAATTTCCTTCTATGTGTAGCGGAATTAACCCACCTGAAAAGGGTCACCAAATTTGCAACAATTCAACGCTTGGAATGACAGGTTATGGAGTTTGCCTTTCCTCTGTCTTTAGATATTTGAGTGGACTTTCGACGATGTAATCGCCTGAATCCTCAAGGAATTGCTGGACGAGGAAAACATGCCCAGCACCGATAATCAGCAGAATCCGGTCATCAGCAGATTCAGTGATGCGGGTGAGATTCACAAAAATCTTGAGATTCCGGGCATACCAACTGTGTGCCACCCAATTCGCACCCGGATATTGGTCCCCTAATCCAATCCGCGCTATTTTTCGCAGATATAACTGATGGTCGTTACGTATACCTTCAGGTTCGTTATGCTGTATGTACATGTCAACGATCGGGACGTATTTCCGAGGTTCAATCCAGACCCTACCATCTTCCTCTTGACGGGTTATTTTCGCGTCCGGAGCAGCCAAGTCCTCTATGCTTGGCAGTAAATGTTCTTGATTGTGTGCCTTTGCGAACTTGTCAACATCTATCAAATCCGAGTCAAAATCATCTGGAAAAAACGGGTTTTGCTCTGGCCAATAATCAACACCGTACAACTTTGGATGTCCCATCTGTTTGGCTAACCGGAACCCGATCTGGTCGCCTTCTCCACGCTTGAGTTCGTATGTGCCTTCCAAATAGCCACGATAGTTTGTGTTAATCTCGGAGTCGAATCTTTCATCCGCCTCAAGAGCTATTTTAGTGGGACGGAACGCCTTGAGTTGCGCCACCAGTTGTTCAATCTCGCGTTGGCGTTGAGGCGCGAGGACATCATCCATCTTGAAATTAAATGCGTCTGCTCCCGGATTTGCCAGATGGCTACTGCCGAGAATCATAATCGTCGGTTTTTTCGTCATTTGCGTAACATCCTCTGTAGATAAATTAGTCTGATCATCGCTTGCGGCCCTGCCGACTGTAAAAAGCACAGCGGCAAGTAACATCATGAAATAAAATTGGCACCTCACTAAGACTTTCATAAAATTTTCTCCGATCTGTGGTATCGGTAACCCTGCCTCAAAAAAGAGAACAACAGATTAAGGCGTTTCCGCTTCGTTTGGATTCAAGTATTGCAGCGGACTCTCAACAATGTAATCTCCCGATTCCTCCAAAAACTGTTGAATCAGATAGACGTGTCCAGCACCAACAATTAGCAGAATGCGATCGTCAGTAGACTCAGTGATTCGCGTCAGGTTCACAAAATTCTTGAGATTATGCGCATACCACCAATGTGCAACCCAATTCGCACCTGGGTATTGGTCTTCGAGTCCAATGCGTGCGGTGCGCAGATACCCTTGATGGTCGGAGATTATCTCGTCAGGTTCGTTCATCCGTATATACATGTCAATCAGTGGTTCGTATTCCTCCTGTTCAACCCAGAGTGTTCCGTCTGCCCCCCGCCGAACTTTCTGTCCATCTGAGATCATGGTCGGTAGGAGATGCTCCTGATTGTGCATCTCCGCGAACGCGTCGAAGTCCATCAAGTGGTTGTCAACTTTATCAAGGATCGGCCGGTGTTTTGGCCAATCAGCAATAGAATAAAGCCTCGAGTGCCTCATCTGTTTCGCTAACCGAAAACCGATCTGCTCCTTATAGCTCCGTGTGAGTTCATAGGTGCCTTCCAGATAACCTTGATAGTTTGCGTTAAGCTCAGCATCAAAGCTTTGATCTGTATAAAGGGCTATCTTGGTGGGACCAAATGCTTTCAGTTGCGTCACCAGTTGTTCCATTTCGCTTTGGCGTTTGGGTGCGAGGACATCATCCATTTTTACATTGAATCTATTGATCCTCGGATTTGTGAAAAATGTACTACCGAGAATCATGATTGTCGCTTTGTTTCCGGTGTCCTCTCTTTTCCATTGTCCTTTCAATTTATCGCCAAAATCGATGTCTACCGCCCCGAAATTGCTGAGATTCCCGAGCAATTCCTCAATGCGTTCTGGTGCGATCTCCCCGACGATGTTGACAAAGGTGGCTTCTCCAGACCTTTTCGGGATAATGATAGCGAAAATCCCGTAAACCTTCTCTTCGTCAAACAGTAGATTAATCTCCACCGTTTCACCACGCTCCTCAATTTTGACGAGGACCTCCCACTCATCCTTTTTCAGTTTTTCCTTGAAATAGCTAACTAATTTCTTCTCATCAATTGTTGCCCTATCGTAGGTCCGAACATAGATGCCGTCCAACATCTGAATTAATTCAGCGACTTCAGGTTGATTGCTCACCGATTTGGTTACCAGACTGATGAGTTTCGAGGTTAAGTTAACTTCGACTTTCGCCGCAAGCGGTTCTGGGAAATCGAAAAGGATAAGTCCTTTTCCATCGGTCTTGTCCGACTTTTTCTGTTGCGCGACTGCTGAATGCATCAGTGTTAGCGATGCAACCAAAAACAGGAGCGTGAACAGTCGTATAAAGTGCTTTTGCAGTTTCATGGGTTCTACTCCTTATCCATTTTAACGGTTAGTTGTTGTATTTTCTGATTTCAGGGCATGCTCCGGTTTCTCGGCGTTGCGCTTTACTTCCCACCCATGGGACATCGGGACGTTTATCCAATTGCGAACTGTTTCGGAGATCGACTCCCCCGAATTAGATTCCAGAAGTTGCCCAAATAGAGTGCCGAGTTTCTGAAAGTCGATCTCTCCATAGATGTTCACAAAGCTCGAATTGCCATTATCAGTGAACATAACGAAAATACCGTTCACTACGCCCGGTTTTTCCGAGTAGAGCAGGCTGAGATCGAATGTATCCCTGATTTTGATGAGATGCTCCCACTTCTCATTGGCAAGGATGCTACGGTAGTGGTCCACGATTCGGTTGAGGTCTCTCATCTCTCCATCGTAAGCCCGGATAGAGGCACCTTTTAGCATTTCGGCATACGCCGTATATTCTGACACATCTATCGATTTATCTCCGGAAAGTTCTGGATGACTTGCGATACCGAAATTGATAAAGAGGCTCAAGAGGCTCTTGTCCAAGGTAATTTCCACCTTTGGGACAGGGGCATCCGGCAGATTCATTTCTATCTGACCCCGAACTGTTTCTTCTACGTTGCTGTTCTGGGCGTGCCCATTGGTGAAGAAACAGCAAACTGCTAAAAAGACTATACCTGCTAAGAGGGCTGTAAGGGTGGATCTTTTCATGTTTTTTTCTCCTTAATATGAACGTTGATCGGTTTTTGTATCCAGAGCGCCGTGTGGTAATCGGTCAAGACTATCCAGACTCCGATGGATTGCCGATGAAATATTTCTTTTTTGTTTTGACACATGACGGGAGGCTGTTTCAATCTGAACAAACGGAAGACTTGAAACTTCATCAATCCGCACATCCGGGAGTTTCTCGTTAACAATGGTGCCGGTTCGCTCCACTGCGTAATTCAACTTACTGAGTGCATAAGCCAAGTCACGGGAGGCCTGCTGCACTTTCAGATGCTGTTGGTACTGGTGGGTCCCGAACAAGACGACTCCGATGAGACATGCCACCGCACCTGCGCGAGCGAGCATCGAAGTTAAATCATTCGAGAACGTAAACAGTTGGAATATCCGATGTAGCCACCCCGATCCCTCGTTGGGATGCGCGCGCACGTAAGCCTCAACGGCGTTGAAGATTTCCGGCGGTGGCTCTGGTTTCGGAAGTTCGTGCAATGCGCCGCTAATCGCCTGTGCGAAACGAACTTCAGCTTGACACATTGAACAGGATGCGACATGTGCTGCGACTGTCGCCGACGTGTCTGCATCCAATTCATCGCCAAGATACGCTTCTAAGGTATCCTGAACTTCCGTACACGTTAAATCTGGATGGGAAGGAAATTGGTTCATTCGTTATCTCTCCAATAGGGACGCAGTAACTCCCGCAATCGCTTGCGGGCACGAAATGCGGTTGATTTCACAGTTCCTTCGGGTTGTTCTAAGACCTCTGCAATTTCTTTGAAACTCATGCCGTTCAGTTCCCGCATAATTATGATTGACCGCATATCTGGTGGCAATTTTTGAATCGCACACTGGACGGAGTCTTTGAGCTCTTGTTGGATCACAATCTCATCTGGTGATGGATTTGATCGACCAGAATGCGTATGCATCAAAGTTTCGAGTTCTGTTTCAGGATCTGTGTCGTCTCCGCCTGTTAAATGCACCTGAAATTTGTCTCGCTTTAGCAGGTTGAAACAGAGATTCTGCGCACATTTTAGCAACCATGAGTGTGCAGTTTTCGGACGCAATTTGTTACGGTGTTTCCACGCCGTGATAAACGTCTCTTGTGTTATATCCTCTGCATCTTCCCGATTTCCGAGTAGATAGAGGGTGTGTTGATAAACCCGAGTCTTGTGTTCATGAACAAGCTCAAGGAATTTATCTTCTGTCATGTTTCAGCTCCGCGCATTTTGAGGTTGCTGTTACTACAAACGAGTTGCAAAAAAGTTGCATTTTTTTTAATTTTAATATTTTCGGAGGGATTTAGGCGGGGCCATTTGGATAATTTTCAATAATTCTGCATCCCTTGCTTTTTCAAGATTTTTTGTGTATACTGTATTGAGACTGTGAACAGTTTCAATTTATGAATATGGAGGATGCAATGAAAAATCTTGTGGTAACCGAAGAAATTTGGAAAGAAGGTAATATGTACACCGCTTACTGCCCAGAGTTGGATGTTGTGAGTTGTGGAATGGACCTTGAAGAAGCGCGAAAAAATCTCCTTGAAGTCATCGAAATACAACTCGAAGAAGCAGCTACGCTCGGGACACTTAAGGAATTTTTAGAGGATGCAGGTTACGATGTGAATACTTCACAATCCACCCTTCAACTCGATAAACAGGTGGTTGCTTTTAATCAGCGCACCGTTCCTCTCGGAGCCTTTTAATGTCAAAACTTTCGCCGACAAATTGGCGGACCCAAGTTAAAATTTTTGAGAAATTTGGGTGCATCTATGTTAGACAAAAAGGGGCACATCTCATCTATCACCATCCCGATGCTAAACGTGCTGTTGTCATTCCACGTTATGATGAGATCCCGGTTACTATCATCAGAAATAATATGCGAACTGTTGGGATGAGCAGAGAGCAATACTTTAGACTGTTCGTAGAAGTTTAATACATCATATAGGACTTACACAGTTTACCCCTATTCCCATTGAAACACACTCCCTAACAAACGCATCGGTTCATCGCGGAGCGATCTATATATCTGTGGTGCGTCGTCAACACCCACCTTATGTCGAATGAGTGGGGCAATCTTGACAGAACCTTGGCGGAGCAAGCGACAGAGATTTTCCAGATCGTCACACGTGAAGTGGCTGCACTGAAGGATACTAATTTCCTTATGTTGCCCGACGTTAAAGGTGTAATTGACATCAAAGCGCCCAGCAACCAAGAGCAATCTACCGCGGATTTTACAAGCCTGTATCATCGGTGTTACCATATCTGGAACCCCCGCGAAATCCATGACGGCATCAAAGGAACCCTCTTGAATTTGAGCATCCCAACCCTCGCCACTTGTGTTGAGAACCGCCTCTGCTACACCGAGTTGGCGGCTCTGTTCCAGTCGAGATTCCTCAATGTCGCAAACCGTGACGCGGGCACCCATGGCGTTAGCGATCTGCGCCGCAAACATACCGATGCAGCCCTGTCCGACAATCAGAACTTTTTCTCCGATACGCGGATCAACACGCCTACAGCAATGCATCGCGACACCAGAGATACCGAAGAGAGCGGCTTCGCTTGGGTCAATATCCTCTGGTAATTTTAACAAAAGTCCATCTTCTGGAATCGTGAACCGTTCGACATGGTTCACACTGGCATAGATAAGGTCGCCAACCTGAAGTTGCGTTACATCCGGTCCAGTTTCAATGACTCTGCCGACGTTCTGGTATCCGTCGGTGGTTGGCAGTCGGCTATCGGAAGCTGAATAGTTCCCACCGATCAGTTGATTCCGTTCTGTGCCGTTGGTCAGCCCAGTGAAGACGGCTTGACACAGCACTTCGTTTCCGGTAGGGGGTGCAGGCTCTTCCCAATCGGTGACAACAATTTTTTCGCGTTTTTTATCTGACGATAACTTAACGACAAGTGCTCTCATAATATTGACCACTCCTTAGAAAAATTTAATGCAGGATGCGCCCTTTAGATTACCCGAATCTCGTAGATTTGTCAAGGATTTTCAGAATTTTTGGCTGTCATCGCGATCGATTTTTCAAAAAATTCTGTTGACAGATCGTCGCGTTTTTGATACAATTTTGTACCAAAATAAGTGGGACGCGATCGAAACTATTTTTTCATTTTTTACGTTACTTTATTAAGGAGAATTCGCAATGCCGAAACGCGTTAATAAAGCGATTGAACTGTTAGCAGACGACCAGCCTGTCTTCTATACGGGCAGTCACACGGGCGCGGACCTGAACTATGACGCGGGTCGCGCGATGTCAAAAACTTGGGCAGATTACATCAATGTCGGCATGGAGCATGGGAGTTTCGATCTCGCGGGATTGGATAGTTTCATGCGTGGGCTCGCTGACGGCGGTCCCACCAATAGCGGGCACCAAACCCCGGCCATTATTGTTGAATTGCCAGTAGATGGTATCAGCGCAGATGTGATACGCGCCAACGGTTGGCAGATGCGGCAACTCCTTGCACGCGGTGTGCACGGCTTGCTACTTTGTCATGCTGAATCCCCAGAAGCCGTCAAAGCGTTTGTTGAAGCGTGCCGTTACCCATTCCAGACCATTGGCGTTGGCACACAATTGGATGTTGGAAGGCGCGGCTCCGCCGGGCAAGGTTCCGCGGCACCGATTTGGGGCATTTCCGTTGACAAATACTTGGATGTCGCTGATCCATGGCCCCTGAACCCGGACGGTGAACTTCTATTGGGTCTCAAATTCGAAAACAAGCGGGCGTTAGCGAACGTCGAAATCACGGCACAGGTCCCCGGAATCGCCTTCGCTGAATGGGGTCCGGGTGACATGAGTATGTCGTTTGGCTACAAGAATGCGCCGAACCCACGTCCACAAGAATTGGAAGATGCCCGAAATCGCGTTTTCGAGGCGTGCAAAGCCGCCGGCATCGCGTTTTTGGAAAGCACTTCACCCGATACAATCGAGGCGAGCATCGACGCGGGTGTCCGGATCACCGGTGGCGGCGAAGAAGCTGCACGCATCGGACGGGCATACGCCGGTAGAACAATGCCTGTCTAAAACCTACTTACAAATCAAGACCCAAAACACCAAGCCTGAAACGTAGGGGCTGAGGGATTTCGTCTGGAAATAGGCGAAATCCCTAAAGCAGCCCGTAAGCGTTATTGTAGCGTGCAACAATACGCAGAAATACGCAGAAATGCCCAAGCAAAGACCCCTATCAAAAACCCCAAGCAAAAACACGCGGGGTGTTTTTGATAAAGTATTTCCCCAGATATACGTTAACGGACATTATTAACCTCAGTGAACTCACCGAACCGCAAGGAATCATTAAAATGGCACTAACAGAACAGGAAATGTTGGCAGAACTGCGCAAATATGATACGCCTTCAATCACAAACGTGGTTGCTACCTATCCGGGGAGTCCGCATTGTCTTGGACTCTATAATCCGTGGACAGAGAATTGGTATACGGATACAACCATCCGTTGTATGTATCCTGAGCTTGGCGCCCTTGCCGGTTATGCGGTGACGTGCGTCTACAGCGTCCCGGATCCGAACTACTCGGAACTCTCCTTTATGGATGTCATCGATGCACTCGGTGCCTCCAAACAACCGACAATTTTCGCATTTGAGCAGAAGTTCCCGCCTGAGCTCGCCAATAAGGTCGGTTTAGCAGGCGGCAACATGACAGCAGCGATGAAATCCGTCGGCTGCTTAGGTGCCATTTCAAACGGACCCTCACGCGATATTGACGAAATCCGCCCAATGGAATTCCAGTATCTGTTAAGCGGCATCACACCGGGACACGGTGCGATGGCGGTTCAGGCTGTTAACGTCCCCGTCTCAATAGGCGGCATGGATGTCGCGCCCGGCGAAATCATCCACATGGACGAGAACGGGGCGTGCAAGTTTCCAGGGGATCAGTTGGAGGCGGTCCTGACGAACGTCAAGGCATTACTTGCAGAAGAGGGGGATCGGATAGGGAAACTGCTCTCGGGTCCCAAAACAGCGAAACAGGTCCGGGCAATTTTCAGCGGGCATTCTTACGCGGAAGACGAGGAAGAATAGAGGTTTTCTTTGGCAAGATTTATGGAGGCACGCATGGCATCCGCTGCAGTACAAACTTATCTGACCCCAGAAGAATACCTCGCTTTTGAACGCAAGGCGACGACGAAACACGAATATCTGAATGGACAGATAGTCGCCATGTCCGGCGCAAGTTTCGCGCATAATTTCATTACGGTGAACATAGCAACTTCTCTTAACATCCAATTGATGGAAGGGGAGTGTCGAGTCGCCACCAGCGATATGCGGGTGAAGGTTACCCAAATAGATTCCTACTTTTATCCCGATGTCGTCGTTGTTTGCGGTGAGCCGCGTGCTGAAGATGATACTTTTGATACCCTTCTGAATCCAACGCTCATTGTAGAAGTGCTTTCTCCATCAACGGAAGGTTACGATAGAGGGAAGAAATTTGAGCATTATCAGCAAATTGCCTCCTTAAAAGATTACATTCTCATCTCCCAAGATGAAGTTCACGTTGAATATTATTATCGTCAAGAAAATGAATGGCTACAGACCGAATTTGTGGAACTTGAGGATGTCCTATCGCTTTTCTCTATAGGCTGTGAACTCCGTTTGTCGGACATTTATAGGCGCGTTGAGATCGCTTCCGGTTAATCCTAAAAGTTTCAAAAACGTCAAAACCTGATAAAAAAATTGTTTGTCAGGGACACAAAAATTTTATATAATAACTGGACGAGGATATTTCGGTAAGGAATCCTTTCCCCAATTTCTGCATGCGTTAGATTGTAATCATAAATCTGCCATCAAATTTCCGAATCCTTTTTTAGCAGGACTTGCGCAATTTTGACCGTAGGACGCGCTGTGAGATGGGAAGAGTCGGAAAAAAACATAGATGTTCCGATGGCACAACCTAACAGGTTATGCTACAAAAGAGCAGCATGCGTAAGTCCCATTTAAAAAAATGTATGCTTTCGTACAAGACAAAAGCGCGTAGCTTGAAACGAAGTGGAAAGCGGGTCTACGGAAAGGAACGTGAAAACACCGACACACCCAACCGAATCGCAAGGAAAATTAAAAAGACGGAAAGGAACGTGAAAATACTGACACATCTAATCGAACCGCAAGGAAAATTAAAAAATGGACAACGTCTTTGAAGCCCTGAATGAACGGGGTTTTATCAAACAAACCACGAATGCTGAACAGGTTGCGCGCCTGTTAGGTGAAGAACAGGTCACCTACTACGTCGGCTTTGATCCAACAGCATCAAGTCTGCATGTCGGGAGTCTCGTCCCGATAATGGCGATGGCACACCTGCAACGCGCCGGGCATAAACCGATTGCAATTATCGGGGGCGGCACGACAATGATTGGCGATCCCACAGACAAGACTGAAATGCGTCCGATGTTGTCGCAGGAACAAATCTCAACGAACGGCAAAGGCATCCTTGCGCAGCTGCAACGCTACTTAAATCTTGATGACGGAATAGCAAATAATGAGGGAGCCCAAACTTTATCAAAAACCGGAAGGTTTCTTAATAACGCTGACTGGTTATTATCTGTAAATTATATCGAATTTCTACGGGACATCGGCAAACACTTTCGGGTGAATGAGATGATCAAGGCAGAAGGGTATCAGCAACGTCTTGACCGTGAACTCGGACTTTCATTCCTCGAATTTAACTATCAACTGCTCCAAGCTTATGACTATCTACGTCTTTTTCAGGAGTACGGGTGCCGTCTCCAACTCGGTGGGGACGACCAGTGGGGCAATATTCTCGCAGGTGTCGATCTCGTCCGTCGCGTCAAAGGCGAACGTGTTCACGCAGTCACTTTTCCGCTACTCACGACAGCCAGCGGCGCGAAGATGGGAAAAACCGCAGGCGGTGCGGTTTGGCTTGATGCACAACGGACATCACCTTATGAATTTTATCAATATTGGATTAACGTCGACGACCGCGATGTCTCTCGGTTTTTAGCGTATTTCACCTTCCTCCCAATGGACGAGATTCGACAACTCGGTAATTTGGAAGATGCAGCCATTCGGGAAGCCAAGGAAGTTCTGGCATATCAAGCCACAAAACTTGCCCACGGACAGGTAGAGGCGGACAAAGCGCAAGCGACATCACGTGCTGCGTTTGGGGGTGGGAACCTTGATGAAGTCGCGATGCCGACTTCGGTTATCTCACCGGAACGACTTGACAGTGGGATTCCCATCATGGAACTCTTCCATGAAGTCGGGTTAGCGAATTCACGGAGCGAAGCGCGGCGGCTCGTCCAACAGGGAGGTGCCTACATCAACGAAAAACAGTACCGCGCGATAGATACGGTTGTTGGGACCGATCTGCTTGAAGACGAGGCACTCCTCCTACGTGCCGGCAAGAAACGCTATCATAGAATTGTTTTAAAAGGAAATTAATCATAAATATTTATAGGCGTGCTGCCATGCGCGCATTATCATAAGGTTGTGGGTGTGTGCTTCCTCATACACCGATAGCCAAAGGGGTATTACGAGTATGACCGTTGATAATCCGAACGGGGTTGATGAAGAGGCAACCTCTCCAAAGCATCATAGCGGAGGTAATCGGATGGGACTCACTTTCACACCCTATTTTACCACGCCCGGCGTTCATCCCTACGACTTGTTGGACTGGGAACGCCGTGACGCGGTCATTTACAATGAAAAGGGTGATGTTATCTTTAAACAAGAACAGGTTGAGGTGCCGGTAGACTGGACGCAGCTCGCGACAGATATTGCATCATCGAAATATTTCCGAAAAGCCGGATTACCCAGTGCTGAAGCCGAAGACAGTGCTCGCCAATTGGTTACCCGTGTGGCGCGCACGCTCCGTCGCGCAGGCGAGGAATTCGGTGGGTATTTTGCTACGCCTGAAGACGCAGCGGCGTTTGAGATGGAATTGACGCATATCCTCGTTACACAACGGGGTGCTTTCAATTCGCCTGTTTGGTTTAATTGCGGCTTGTGGCATGAATATCATATCGAGGGGGGCGGCGGCAGCTACTATTGGAACCGAGACGCACAGAAAGTCGAGGTTACGACCAATGCCTATCAACACCCGCAAAATTCCGCCTGCTTCATCCAAAGCGTTGACGATTCTCTGGACTCTATGTTGGAGCTCCAGAGAGCCGAAGTGCGTCTCTTTAAATACGGCAGTGGCACCGGCTCGAACTTCAGCAAAGTTCGCGCGAAGGGTGAACTCCTCTCCGGCGGGGGTGAGAGTTCAGGGGTCCTGTCATTCCTTGAAGGCTTCGATCGATGGGCAGGTAGTATCAAATCTGGTGGCACTACAAGACGCGCAGCCAAAATGGTTATCCTCGACATGGATCACCCAGAAATTGCTGATTACATCGACTGGAAACTAAGAGAAGAGAACAAAGCGAAGGCACTCATCGCTGCAGGATATCCAGCCGATTTCAACGGTGAGGCATATAGCACCGTCAGCGGACAGAACAGTAACAATTCTGTCCGGATTCCAGATGATTTCATGAACGCCTACTTACAGGGAGATTCATGGAAAACGACGTACCGGACAAGCGGTGAAGTTGCCGACGAATACGATGCCAGAACGCTGATGGAGAAGATCGCTTATGCCGCTTGGGCATGCGCAGATCCGGGGGTCCAGTTCGACAGCACGATTCAGAAATGGCATACATGTAAAAATACGGGCAGGATTAATGCAAGTAATCCCTGCAGTGAATACCTCTTCTTAGACGATTCCGCCTGCAACCTTGCCAGTATTAACCTTGCAAAATTCTTGAGAGATGATAACACCTTTGACATCGAAGGCTTCCAGGCAACTGTGCGTGTGTTCATCACTGCGATGGAAATCATCGTAGATCTTTCTTCATATCCAACCGAAAATATAGCGCACCGTTCTCATGAATATCGTCCGCTCGGACTCGGTTATGCGAACTTAGGGGCACTTTTGATGCGTTTAGGGATTCCCTACGACAGTGACCAAGCGTGTGCTTACGCAGGTGCGATTACCGCCATCCTGAGTGGTACGGGGTATCAAACAAGTGCAGAGATTGCAGGGAGTATCGGTCCTTTTGCGGGACACGCGAACAATAGCGACGCTATGTTGGACGTTATGCGGATGCACCGTGATGCCGCCTACAGTATCGATGCGATGGCATGCCCATCCGACCTTTTGGATGCCGCAAAAGCGGATTGGGATGTCTGTCTTGAAAAGGGAGAACGTTGGGGGTATCGGAACTCCCAAATTAGTGTTATCGCTCCGACGGGAACGATCTCTTTCCTGATGGATTGTGATACGACCGGGATTGAACCGGAGTTTGCGCTCGTCAAATTCAAGAAGTTGGCAGGCGGCGGGTACATGAAAATTGTCAATCAGAGCGTTCGTGATGCCTTGCACAACTTAGATTATACGCTTCAGCAAACTGAAGCCATCATTAAGTATCTCGTCGGCACGGGTACTTTTGAAGGAACCCCACACATCAATGCGGACACATTGAAACGGAAAGGCTTCACACAGGAAGATATCGCCCGTGTTGCGGAGATGTTACCGAGTGCGTTCGACCTGAACCTCGCCTTTGCCCCAGGTTTTCTCGGAGAAGCGTGTCTTGAACGATTAGGTATAACCGAAGAAGAAGCCGCAGATCCCAGTTTTAATCTTCTCTCTGCAATCGGATTCAGTGAAGACGAAATCAGTATTGCTGAAGAGGTCATCTGTGGCACAGGCACGGTTGAGGGCGCGCCACACCTTTCACCGACACACTATGCGGTTTTCGATTGCGCTGTCCAGTGTGGTAAGCACGGAACTCGTTACATAAATCACATGGGACCGCTGAAAATGATGGCGGCTGTGCAACCCTTTATCTCTGGTGCCATCTCCAAGACCGTCAACGTCCCGAACGACGCAACGGTAGACGACATCAAAACGCTATACGTGGAAGCGTGGCGGCGCGGTGTCAAATGTCTCGCCGTTTATCGTGATGGTAGCAAAGGTAGCCAACCGCTTTCAACCCGCAGCCAACAGGATGCGGAGAGTGAAACCGATGAGGCTATCGCTGAAACTTCTACTGAACGCCCCATCAGGAAACGTCTCTCTGACACGCGCTCCTCTATGACCCACAAATTTAGCGTAGGCGGTCATGAAGGCTATATCCATGTTGGGTTCTACGAAGATGGTAGCCCCGGAGAAGTCTTCCTCCGTATGAGCAAAGAAGGAACAGCCGTCTCTGGACTGATGGACTCTGTAGCGGTCCTCACCTCTATTGCGTTGCAGTACGGCGTGCCGTTAGAGTCGCTCGTGAATAAGTTCAGCCATGTCCGATTTGAACCGTCAGGCTTTACATCGAACCCAGACATTCCGATGGCAAAGTCGATTATAGATTACGTTTTCCGGTGGCTCGGCACACAGTTTCTCACGCAGGAACCACAAGCGGGGAACATGATAGATATGGATGAAGAGATGGTCCCTCCTGAGGAACTCCATCCCTACGGACACGGTAGTAACGGTGAAACCGACTCGTGGTTGGAACATGAGAAGCAGGTCGTTCTCGAATATGCGGATGCACCGCCCTGTCTCGAGTGCGGTGCTCTGATGATGAGAAGTGGGGTCTGCTATCGCTGCGCAAACTGTGGTGCAACGAGTGGATGTTCGTAATCTCCTGTATTAACAAAACAAATTGTAGGCGTGCCTTGGAGGCGCGCCTCTTTTTTTGTCTTTTTAACACAGCCGTGCTTTGATTTTATTGTTTTAAGTTGACAGATAGGTTATAATAGGAAGGCTTGAGTTGAGTAGATGGTCGCGTCCCATTGGGATGAGGAAAGTCCGGACTCCACAGGGCAGGATGCTGGGTAACACCCAGGAGCGGCGACGCTATGGAAAGTGCAACAGAGAGTAGACTACAACGTTTTTTTAACTATGGGCCTTCTTGATCATTTTTTGACGTTGTCAAAAAATGGGTTGCGTTAAAATCAAGTGATATGTCCTACAAATGGTGGGACTGTTGATTTTAAAGCAGATCACCTTCAGACGAAGGTGAGGAAGTTGGCGCGTAGGTGAAAGCACGTTGTACAGGTGAAACGGTGCGGTAAAAGCGCACCAGTCCATAAGGTGACTTATGGAGCTTGGTAAACCCCGTCTGGAGCAAGGTAAATGGGGGACATATATAGGCGTGCCCGTCTCGTCCCCAGGTAACCGCTTGAGGTGGATGGTAACATCCATCCCAGATGAATGATCATCACATACAGAATCCGGCTTACTCTCAACTCAAGTTTTTTGTTTTATAGTAAAGCCCACAATTAAGTAGGCACTTCGGAATCGGTGTCCCTTCCCAGTAACGGGTGGGAACCCTGGTTAGGAAACCGCACCTACCGGCGGAGGAAAGTGTCCATTTATTTTTCGGATCCACTATAACACGAAGCGGCTGTCGTAGGACTTACAAAGGGAAGGTCGAAAATATCATACGCCTATCTACATTCTAAGCATCTATTTGCGCAATACGACCAAAATCCTTCAATGTTTTTAAAGTATCGACTGTGAACCGCGATTGCCATTCCCGCTTGGCGACTCGCCACGCCTCTGGATATTGATCGCCCCAAGAGAAATTCGGGGACCAAGAGCCGTCCTCGCCCTGCTGTTCGATTTCAAAGTCTAAGTTCATCTCCACTTCATCTTTGAGCCCAGCAGCTAACGGGGATTCTGGAGAGGGCACCAACCACAGAGGTTTGAGGACATAGCCAGTCAACTCCTCGGCGTTCCGGGCAACACCATGCGCCGCCGCTCGAGCGAGTTTCGCCCAGACCTTCTCCCTGCTCGACAAAGCCTCCGTCTCCGCGAGCCTGACGAAACAGAGGGAATCGTGCATCTCCATTTCGTCGGGTAGGGAATCCAGATGTTCGAGAACGGCGGCTGTTAATGTTTTCAGCAAGTTCGTTGGCACGCCCGCGCTAAATTCGTGCAAATATCCGACTATCTCAGCGCGGGGATTAACCAGAAACCGACCGAAAGTTTCAGTACTCTTTTCATAGTGCCACCAAGGCGCGTGAGGTGCATCATTCACTTCAGGTGGAACGATAGGCCATACCTGCTGGGACTCCTGATAGGTGGCGATAAAATATTGGATTCCCTTCCGCACCACTGTGTGACTTGCAGGGGCTCGAATTTCTCTGAGAATCTGGAAACCTACCGTGGTCACAATCGCAGACGAAAACGGTGTTCGGATGTCAGGTTCCAGACTGTGGCCGAAACCTCCATCGTCATTTTGATAAGGTGTTAGCGCGGCAAGGACGGCATCAGCGGATCCGCCTTCAAAATGGAATTCAAAACGCCTTTGGTCCAACGCTCTTCCCTGATCCATTATAAAGTTCTTTGCTCTCTGAAACGCTGATTGCGTTAATTTTTTCATTGTCGTTCCCCTACTAAGATGAAAACCCACCGCCGCCCGGCGTTTCTATCCGAATGACATCTCCTTCGCGCGTAGAAATGGAGACCTTACTCGCTAACGGATGTTCCTCTCCATCGGAAATTAGCACGTTACGCCCCGGTGTTCCCGATTCACCACCTTGCAAGCCGTAGGGACCTCGTTTTCGCCGCTCTGAAAGGATGGTGACCTCAGCGTCCGTAAGAAGTCGTAGTGCTCGAATGACGCCTGACCCCCCTCGGAACTTCCCTGCTCCGCCTGTTCCGCGCCGAATCGAGTATGCCGCCACCTGCATCGGATAGTTCGTCTCAATCGCCTCTATAGGTGTGTTCATCGTATTCGTCATGTGTGTGTGGATAGCATCAATTCCGTCTCGATTTGGGCGCGCGCCCATTCCGCCCGCAATCGTTTCATAATAAGTAAAGTCCTTCCCGCGCGAAACATCATACCCACCTATCGTGAGGTTATTCATGGTGCCGGAACTCGCAGCGGGAATCTGATCCGGACAGGCTTTCGCCAATGCCCCGAGCAGCACATCAACAATACGCTGCGATGTTTCTACATTCCCCCCTGCAACTGCCGCCGGAAACTTTGCGTTCACAACGGTTCCCTCTGGCGCAATGACCCGAATCGGTTCCAAACACCCAGCGTTGGCAGGAACATCTGCACCGGCGATACACCGAAAGGCATAAAAAACAGCGGAGAGCGTAATCGCATAAATCGCGTTAACTGAACCTCGAACCTGCTCCGCCGTGCCCGTGAAATCAACCACTGCGGTATCATCTTCTATCTCAATCGCGACCTGTATCTCAATAGGTTCATCGGTAATGCCGTCATTATCAAGTGCATCCGTATATGTGTAGCGTCCATTCGGAATTTCCCGAAGGCGTGCCCTGACCATCCGACTTGCATACGCACAGAGTTCCTGCATGTATTGCGTAATCTCCGGCGCGCCATACTTGTCCACCATCTCCCGGAGTCGCCGTTCACCAACACGGTTCGCAGCGAGCTGCGCTTCCATATCGCCGCGGCGTTCCCCAGGTGTGCGGACATTCGCGAGAATGAATTCCCAAAGGTCGGTGTCTAATTCTCCACCTCGGATGAGTTTAATGGGTGGAATTCGGATGCCTTCCTGAATGACACTCGTCGCAATTGGCATGGAACCGGGGGTCATCCCGCCCACATCGGCGTGATGTGCGCGATTCGCGACAAAGAAAACAGGTTTTTTAATTTCCCTTGCGGTTCGTTCATCTGATGCTTCTTCAACAATATCTGCATCTGAGAAAACAGGCGCGACGAGCGTAATATCCGGTAGGTGGGTGCCACCGCGATACGGATCATTAAGGGCAATCATATCGCCGGGCATCATTTCCATAGCGTCAATCGCAGCAAGAACGGAAAGGGGCATGGAACCGAGGTGCACAGGGATATGCGCGGCTTGTGCGACCATCTTACCTGTGTTATCAAACACGGCACACGAAAAATCAAGGCGTTCCTTGATATTCGGTGAGAATGCCGTGCGTTGCAGCGTTACGCCCATCTCCTCAGCAACCGAGGTCAGCATATTCTTGTAAAGCTCAAGTTTAATAGGATCCGTGCTCATTGTGTTTCAATATCTGCGTTGGTTTTTAAGTAGCGTCAATGTTTAGAAGTTAGTTGCATTTTAACATTCCCTCTTATAATATGCAAGGAAAGATTCGTTAGGAGGATTCCAGATGAAAAAAGTCAACATTGCGCTAATTGGCGCAGGTGGAATGGCAAACGGTGTCCATTATCCGTCGCTGAGCGAGTGTGAAGATGTGAATCTTGTTGGATTGTGTGACGTGATTCCATCAAAACTTCAGGCAACAGCCGAACGCTTTGAGATTGAGAATACGTTCACTGACTATAAACGGATGCTTGAGAAGACGAGTCCCGATGCGGTATATATCCTCATGCCGCCGCAACACCTATTTCCGCTCGTTATTCACTGCCTGTCACAACAGCATCACGTTTTTATTGAGAAACCGCCCGGTGTTACGCTTCATCAAACCAAGGAAATGGCACGCGCTGCAGAGAAAAACGACTGCAAGTCAATGGTAGGGTTTAACCGTCGCTTTATCCCTCTCCTGCAAAAAGTCAAAACGATCGTTGAAAAGCAGGGTCCGATCCTTCAGTGCATGTCAACCTTTCACAAAAATACACCGGACGCACGCTATTACGACGGCGTGATAGACGTCCTAACATGTGATGCGATCCACGCCGTGGACGCACTCCGATGGCTTGGTGGCGGTGAAGTAAAAGCCGTCGCGAGCGACATCAACAGTTTCTATTCCGAGCGCGAAAACAGTTTCAATGCCCTTGTTAAATTCAGCAGCGGTGCCTCAGGGTATCTGTGTACCAACTGGGCAGTCGGCGGGCGTATCCATACATTTGAGATGCATGCGCGTGAGATTTCCGCCTATATCAATCCGGATCCCGGCGGACGCGCCATCCTTCACACACCCAACGGAAACCCAACGGAAATTACCCCTGAAGAAGCCGCAGGATCCGACGCTACACACAGGGCTTACGGATTTTATGGAGAGAGCAGACATTTTGTCGACTGTATCCAGCAGAACCAGCAACCGTTAACCTGTTTCGCGGACGCAGTCAAGACGATGGAACTCGTAGCGGCTATCTATCAAAACCGGATAGATGCTTGAAGGGTTAGCACGTAAAATAAATTGGCATGTTTCTTGCTATAGATGTTGTAATGAAAGGTCACTAACTTAACACTATGGATACACACCACATACCCGTTTTATGTGATAAAGTGATTGATTTTCTCAGTCCAAAATCGGATGGTATTTACATAGATGGCACTGTCGGATTAGGTGGGCATAGTGCTGCTATTTTAGAGACTTCCGCACCTAACGGACGTGTGATCGGCATCGATTTAGACGTTGAGGCTCTCAGTATCGCAAAAAGTAGATTACGCGTCTTCGGGGAGCGTTTTTCTCTCATTAACGGTAATTTTGCTGAGATGGATGTCTTATTGGAAACCAGACACTCGATTCATGCTGTAGACGGTATCGTGCTTGACTTAGGTGTGTCGTCCCTGCAGCTCGACACACCCCACCGAGGTTTCAGTTTCAACCACACCGGTCCGTTAGATATGCGCATGAATGCGCGGCAGATGTTAAATAGCGAACGGGAAACGGATATTACAGCGATGCGGGTCGTCAACAACAGTCCAATGGATATCCTTGTTGATATTTTCAAGCGGTATGGCGAAGAACGATTCGCGAGACGGATTGCCCATCGGATTATTCAGGCGAGACAAGCAACACCGATAATGACAACAACGCAACTCGCAGAGATTGTCAAGCGAGCTGTCCCGAAAGGCGTATCCAAAATCCATCCTGCGACCCGTGTATTTCAGGCACTTCGCATTCATATCAACGCCGAATTGGAAAATCTCGAAACGGGTTTAGACGTTGCGATACAACTTTTGCGACAGGGCGGTTGTCTATGTATTATCACGTTTCATTCGCTTGAAGATAGAATTGTCAAACACTGTTTTCAGAAATGCGCACGGACGTGTATCTGTCCGCCGAAAACGCCGATCTGTATTTGTGAACACACCGCATCTTTGGAAATTCTCACGAAGCGTCCTATATCACCAGACGCGGTTGAAGTTCAACACAACCCGCGAGCGCGAAGTGCTAAACTACGCGTCGCTCGCAAATTGTAGGGTAAGGTATCTCCATTTCCGGTCCTAAAACAAAAAATGTATCTTAAACACAGTATTCAACGTTTAAAAAAGAGAACCTTTGCCACCTATGGAAGCACTTCTATCTCTATACAATAAAGCGCGTAGTCTGTAATGAAATGGAGGGGTTTTTGATAGGATATTTCTTCAGATCTACGAAAAGGCACGCTATGTATCAAACCTACCTCACCGAACCGCAAGATATAATTTAAAAATTAAATAAATGCAAACATTACATAATAGTCATTCAACACGCATCACCAATACAGAAGCCCCAAAACCGAAAAGGAGATTCCCGTTAGCATACATTGTTCTGGTGCTATCTTTCTGTACCTTCGCTGGCAGCATCTGGTTCTCATCTTACGCGAAGAAGGTTGCTTTGCAACGACAACCCACTTACGAGCGACAGAAACGCCAAATTCAGGACGAAATTCATCGACTCGAATTGAAAGAATCAACCTTAACCGGTGTGCAAAGGATTCGGCAAATTGCGACCGAACTCGGAATGGTTGAACCTACCGAAGCCTCGCAAGTCGTTTGGGATAAATAGTTGAAGGATAGTTATCAATCGTCAGTTACAAGGTTGGAAGATTGGATAAACAGTGGAAGGTGCTCCTATCTCTATAGAACAAAGCGCGTAGCTCGTAATGAAATTAGGTCCTCCTTAAATGGCATAATTTGTCTTAGCTTTACATTTGGAGAGCGGATTCGAGAAAAGAACGTTAGAACGCCAACTCACAGCGTTTAACCACAAGGTATAATTAAAAAATGAAAAACAATTCACATTTATCCATTCGCCGATTGGTTTTCGTGCTGATTATACTGCAGGTGGGTTTCCTGTTATTGGTCGGTAAACTGTTCAACGTCCAGCTCTCCAACGATGCCCTCCACCAGGGGCCTTCTGGACACCCTTGGGGCTCCGCGCGCGCAGCAGCGGTAAAACGCGGCAAAATTTTGGACAGACATGGGAATGTTTTCGCCTTGAGCCGTCACAGCCTCTCCGTCTATGCGGATCCGACGTATATGAAAATCGATCCGAGTGACGCTGCTCAGAGGCTCGCCCCGGTTTTAGGGGTTCCCGAATCCGAATTGCTTACCAAACTTCGCCGCAAGGATAAACGGTTTGTATGGCTCAAAAAGGATATGGATTACGGGTTACTTGACGAAATTCGAGCAATTGAGAAAGACATCCGTGGCATAAAGCATGAGGTCGAACAGCAACGTAGCTATCCGAAAGGGACACTCGCCGCCCAAGTTATTGGACATATAAACGACCAAAATATGGGTGAGGGAATTGAGTACCAGTACAACAATTACCTTTTGAACGCGCGGGAACGACAAGCAGCGCGACGGGCAGAAGCCGCCCGTAACGAACCCATAAACTTGTTAACCAACGGTGATTCTACCGACGATTATGGGTATAGCGTGGTTCTGACCCTTGACGAATATATTCAGTATGTCGCCGAGAAGGAATTAGCAGCAGCGTGTCGAAAATGGAACGCACCACGAGGGACCGCCATCGTCTTGGCATCAAAAACAGCAGAGATATTGGCACTCGCAAGCTACCCCACGTATGATTTGAATCATTATACCCTCGGCAGTGAGCAAGCAAAAAGGAATCTCGGTGTTTGGTTCGCGTATGAACCCGGTTCGATTTTTAAAATCATTGCATCCTCCGCTGTTTTGAACGAGGGCATTATGAGCCCTGAGTCGACGGTTTTTTGCGAAAACGGACGGTACCGACTCCCAAACGGTAGAATCATCCGAGACGTATCCGGGAAAGGATGGCTTACCTTAGAAGAAGTTCTCCACAAATCCAGTAATATCGGTATGATTAAAGTCGTCAAGGAATTGGGACATGAGAACCTTAGTACCTACATTGAAAAATACGGCTTTGGAAAAGCAACCGGTGTAGACCTACCTTATGAGCACAAGGGAAGTCTTTACGCCGTAAAGCACTGGGATACGCATTCTCTTGGCTCCGTCCCTTTTGGCCAAGGAATTATGGTGACCCCTCTTCAGATGGTGAGCGCTTTAAACGTCATTGCGAACGGTGGAAAACTCCTCCGCCCACATATTACCCGAGAAATTCGGGACAGTAATGGAAAGGTGATTGAAAAGAAATACGCCATTGATGTCCGACAGGTAATCCGCCCGACAGTCGCAAAACAGATGACAGAGATACTCGTCGGGGTCGTTGAAGATGGAAGTGGCAGACGGGCACGTGTTGAAGGCTATCGCGTAGCGGGAAAAACAGGAACAGCTCAAAAGGCTGAAAAAGACGGTAAAGGCTATGCTGGCAAAGAGATCATGTCTTTTATGGGATTCCTACCAGCAGAGAATCCGATGGTATCAATAATCGTCATGCTCGATGAACCGAAAGGCGCACGTTTTAGCGGACAAATCGCAGGCCCGCTTTTCCAGCAAATCGCTGCCCAAACAATGCAATACTTGAAGCAAACTGAGTTCTTCGGACCCGAACTTCAAAGGTTCCCCGACTTTTCATCTGTTGTGACAAAACAATCACCGACGCTGAAAGGAGAGGGGCTGTGAGGCTTCATAAACTGCTCCGCGGACTTAACATTACCACAAGTTCTGGATCGCCGGATATTGATATTACCGGTGTTGTCAGCGACAATCGGAACGTCGAACCGGGTAATGCTTTCGTCTGTTATCAAGGCATCAACGTGGATAGCCACGACTTCATTCCAGATGCGCTTCAAAAAGGAGCAGCAGTTGTCGTTGGTGAAAAACCGATAACAGCGATAGAGACACAAGGAAGGTTTCCGATCACATACCTGCAAGTTCCCTGCGGACGCCAAGCGATGTCCTTGATTGCCGCCAATTGGCACGGGAACCCTGCCAAACACCTCAAACTCATCGGTATTACAGGCACCAACGGTAAAACCTCAACAGCACACCTCATACACGCCATATTCAAGGCGAGCGGGCAGAAAACGGCACTCATTGGAACGGTTGGACACCAGTACACAAACGCCCAAGGCAAAGAGAAAATATTCCCCGCTTCTCTTACGACTCCCGATGCGTTCGCACTCCACGCGCTTTTCAAGCAGTTTACTCAGGATAATGTCGAGTCTGTTACGATGGAAACCTCCTCGCAAGGGTTAGCACTCCAACGGCTCGCAGGGCTTACCTTTGATACCGCAGTTTTTACCAACTTCACCCAGGACCACCTTGATTACCATCAAACGATGGAAGCATATTTAAAGGCGAAATTGATGCTGTTCGAGCAACTCGACAAGGAAGGTGTTGCTATTTTGAACAGTGATTCACCGGTAGCGGAGCGTATTGTCCACATTTGCGCTGATTTGCGGAAACCTTTGACATACGGCCTTGGTGAAAAATCAGATCTATACGCAGCGGATATTAATTTTTCCCATAATCAATTGACGTTTACAGCCGTTACGCCAGATGGACGGATTCCGGCGAAGTTGCGCCTACTGGGAGAATATAACCTTTACAACGCTCTTGCCGCCATCGCTGTCGGGCTCCGTTACAATTGTCCGATCCCAGCGATCCAGGAAGGTCTCGCCGCGACTGTCGTTCCTGGACGGTTTGAACTTATTGATCGAGGACAGGATTTCGCTGTCATCGTTGACTATGCACACACCCCCGATGGCTTAGAAAATGTACTGACTGCTGCCAAGCGCGTCGCTGAACGTAATTTAATTTGTGTTTTCGGATGCGGCGGCGATAGGGATAACGGCAAGCGTCCGAAGATGGGAAATATTTCGGCACAAATTGCGGATTATAGTGTGATTACCTCCGACAATCCGCGCACTGAGGACCCTGATGAAATCATCACGCAAATTGTATCAAATTTACCACATGACACCAAATATGTGTGCATTCCAGAGAGACGGGACGCTATTCACCACGCAATCGCGACGGCAAAATCCGGTGATGTTGTTGTCATCGCGGGTAAAGGACATGAAGATTACCAGGAAATTAATGGCAAAAGATTTCCCTTTGACGATAGGGTTGTGGCTTCAGATTTTTTAAGCGATTCTGTCTGAGCGGGGTTTCAGGTTTCCCGAAGAATTCTGATGATTCAAAATCTGCAAGGACGAAGCACACAGCAGCTCGTACTCAATAATTTAAAAATCGCATATCAGGTTGCCGGAGAGGGCGACGGGGTTCTCCTCCTGCATGGCTGGGGTGGAGAAGCCGCGAGTTTTCAACCCGTTTTTGAGTGGCTCGCACAATCCCACAAAGTCTACGCACTCGATTTGCCAGGGTTCGGCGAGAGTCAAATTCCACCTACAGCGTGGAACAGCACCGACTATGCACAGTTCGTTATAGCGTTCATGGAGAAACTTGGCATTCCAAAGGCGCACTTCATCGGTCACTCCTTTGGCGGTAGAATTTCGATTATCGTCTCAGCGGAGTACCCTGAAAAAGTCGATAAACTTATTTTAGTTGACAGCGCGGGAATCATACCGCCTCGAACCGCCAAATACCATCTTCGCGTAGGTTTGGCAAAAATCGGTAAATTGCTCCGCCGATGCGGCAGATATGGTGTTATCGTTGCAGACGCGATGTCCGCACGTGCCGGCTCTAAAGATTACCAGAACGCTGGAGATATGCGTGCCACACTTGTCAAAGTTGTGAATCAAGATCTGCGCGCATTTTTGCCACGGATAACCGCGTCAACCCTGCTCATCTGGGGGGAAAACGATAAGGATACACCCGTGGCTTTCGGACACATTATGGAAAAAGAAATACCCGATGCCGGATTGGTTGTCCTCAAGGAAGCAGGACACTTTTCGTATCTTGATCAGTTCCCGCAGTTCTGCCGAATTGTCGCAAGTTTTTTAAGTGATGGAGCCTCTTGAGGGAAAAGCGTCACAGCACAAACCACATCGTTTAACCGCAAGGAACATTAAAAAAAATGAGTACAGTGTTTTTCTACTTTGCGACGCTAACCTGTTTAGTAAGGGCTGTTGTCAGGACCACGCATGGCCTCCATATGCTCCAACTCGATGGCTATAAGACGGGTCGGTACCTGAAGTGGATAGGTCAGCATCCGAGGAATTGTTTTGAAATCAAGGAGATTCTCACTATTGGCGGACTTCTCATCCTGACGGCGTTCTATCCACAATACAGTGATACATGGCTGTTTCCTGTGCTATGTTTGGCTTGGGGTGGATTCCAAATCTATATGATCACGCAACGGAAAAAGGTTGAAGCAAAAAAACCGCTCGTTTACACGGCACGCGCGAAACGGGTGTTTGGACTCTCAATCTGCTTGCTTGTTGGTATCGCGACAACACTCGTGCTTATAACGCAGACGAGTCCGTGGCGAATTGCGATCTTCCTCTTTAGCGAAGTAACCGTCATTAATTTAACAATTGCGAATCTTCTTCTCTATCCTTTGGAGCGGACCATACACGGGGCGTATTTCCTTTCAGCGAAAAAGCGAATCAAGACGCTTCAACCCAAAGTTATCGGAATCACAGGAAGTTACGGCAAGACAAGCACAAAATATATTTTACATCAGATTTTGTCCCAAAAATTTAACGCATTGATGACACCCGACAGTTACAATACACCCATGGGTATTTGCAAAGTCATCCGCGGGGACCTTACCGCCGAACATGAGATATTTATTGTCGAAATGGGGGCTTATAAACGTGGCGACATCCGAGAGTTGTGTAACTTAGCCTCTCCTCAAATCGGCATTCTCACCGCTGTTGGACCTCAGCACTTAGAACGCTTCAAAAGTATAGAGAATATTGCCAAAACGAAATATGAGTTGATTGAGTCCCTCCCCTCGGGTGGACTTGCGGTTTTCAACTGCGATAATGAAATCTGCGCTGGACTTGCCGATAGAAGGGAACAAGATGGAAATCCAGTGCTTCGGTACGCGACAGAACCCTTTCCCGTAGGGGCGGGGTTACCCCGCCCGCACGGGTTGGGAGACCCACCCCCTACATCGACTGCTGCGTTAACCGCCAGGAACATCCAACACACCGACGAAGGGCTCGCTTTCACAATACACACATCCGACGATACGGAAACCGAAATTCAGACTCGACTTTTGGGGCGGCATAACGTATCCAATATCCTCGCTGCAACGGCAGTTGCAGTGGAATGTGGAATGACGCTTGCGGAAATTCGGGTAGCAATCGCCAATGTTGAACCCGTCCCACACCGCTTGCAACTGACTGCCAGCGAAGGCAACGTAACCATTATTGACGATAGTTTCAACTCGAACCCGGTCGGCGCGAAAGCGGCTCTTGAAGTTCTCACTGAAATCCAAGGTGGTAAAAAAGTTTTAGTGACACCTGGGATGGTAGAACTCGGCGAAAGGGAATACGAAGAAAATAAACGTCTCGGAGAACACGCAGCCGATGTCTGTGATTTGATCATTTTAGTGGGTCCCAAGCGGACGACTCCGATTTTAGACGGTTTGAAAGCCGTCCAATATCCGAACCAACAAATCATTGTCGCACTCAATTTGGAAGAAGTCAAACAACATTTAGCAACACAGGTTCGAGCCGGTGATGTTGTCCTTTTTGAAAACGACCTCCCGGACAGTTATAATGAGGAACAGCAGGCGGCTACGGGTTGACAGTTTTTTTAATAAACGGAAAGGAACGCCGAAAGTTCAGATGCCCCTGACCGAACCGCAAGGAAAAATTAAATGTCAAAATACAATGTAGCCCTTATATTTGGCGGATGCACACCTGAACATGAAGTCTCAATCGTAACCGCCCATCAGGTTTGCCTTGCCCTACAAGACCGCAGTGGTGAATGGGGCGGGCATCACGTTATCCCGATTTATGTCACAAAAAATGGCGAGTGGTTAACCGGGGATGCCCTTCGCGATTTGTCCACCTTTACCGATGGAAATCTGCCACATCCAACCGACTTCGACAAAGTCAGCGTTGAATTTCATCCGAACCCGCAATTTGTTGTTACCGCAAAACATTGGCTCGGTCAAAACATTCAGAAAAGAACGGTCCTTCCGGTAGATGTCGTGTTTCCATCAATACACGGTATGCACGGCGAAGATGGAACGCTTCAAGGTCTACTTGAACTTATGAACCTGCCTTACGTTGGTGCGCGAGTCGTCGGTGCTGCTGTCGGTATGGATAAAATCATGATGAAGGCGATTCTCAGTGAAAATGGGCTTCCGATACTTCCGTATTTATGTTGGACCCATCATGATTGGGAAACACGCCGTGCCGAACTCATTAAAGAGGTGGAAGCCTCGCTTTCTTATCCACTGTTTGTGAAACCTGCAATGAGCGGCTCAAGTATTGGGGTCAGCCATGTTAAGAATCAAGATGAACTTTGCGCCGCTGCGGAAGTGGCGGGGCATTATTCGCGCAGAATTCTCGTCGAGAAAGCGGTCAAGAATCCACTCGAAATCAACTGTGCTGTAATGGGCACAGACGATCCAATTCCCTCTGTTTGCGAGCAGCCTGTGACACAGGAAACCAACTTTCTCAGTTTTGACGATAAATACATCCATCAAAATGGTGAATCTTCAGGAATGGCAGGTGCAGACAGAAAAATTCCTGCACCCATTTCAGAAAAATTGACGTTACATATACAAAATCTGGCAATACAAACCTTTCAGGTTTTAGATTGCGCGGGTGTAGCACGTATCGACTTTCTCATAGATGCAAACGAGAACGTTTACGTGAATGAAATCAACACCATTCCGGGATCATATAGTTACTACTTGTGGACGCATCAAGGTATTGCGTTTCCGCAACTCGTATCAGATCTCATCGATTTAGCACTGACGGTACACGCAGAGAAAAATGCACTAACCTATACATATACGACGAACCTCCTAAGCCAAGCAGGGGCGAGCTTTGCCAAATTGAAGAAAGGCGACAAGTTAGGAGGCACTGTGTAAAATGGTTATCGGTTGCCAGGAGAGCGTGTGGCAGCTGCAATAGTTTTGAATACCATAAATTGCTCTTAACTGACGACTGACACCTGACACCTAAAAATGTTTTACCATCTGCTATACGAGAATCTCGTTGAGGTCTTTTCGCCATTCAACATTTTTCGCTACATCAGTATCCGAGCCATTTATGCAACGGCAACATCGCTGATTATCGCGCTTGTCTTGGGACCGTTCATGATAAATCGACTCAAACAACTGCGGATCGGCGAACACATACGCGAAGAGGGACCCAAAGATCACCAGAGTAAAGCAGGTACCCCAACAATGGGGGGCGTGCTTATTATCGTTTCTGTGCTGATATCGGTAGTGTTCTGGTCGCGTTTGGATCAACCCTATATCTACTTGATGATGCTGACAATGCTCTGGTTCGGTGGACTTGGATTCTTAGATGATTACGGCAAATTGGTAAAACAACAATCCTTAGGACTTCGAGGTTGGCATAAGATTGGACTTCAAACAGTAGGCGCATTAGTGATTGCTGGTTATCTTTACCAGTGGGGACCCGCGCATACTGGAGATATAACAACACGAACATCGCTGGCACTCCCTTTTTTCAAAGATGTTCACCCAAGCTTAGGGATTTTGTTTATCCCGTTCGTAACGCTGGTTATCGTTGGGGCTTCTAATGCCGTTAATCTCACAGATGGTATGGATGGATTAGCAATTGGATGTACGCTGTTCGTTGCGGGGACCTTAGGCATAGTCGGATACATGACGAGCCACAGTGAGATCGCAGCCTATCTGAACATCTTTCACCTACCCGTCGGTGGTGAAGTTACAACTGTTTTCTGTGCAGCGTTAGTCGGGGCGGGTCTGGGATTTTTATGGTATAATGGGCATCCTGCACAAGTCTTTATGGGAGATACTGGATCGCTGGCACTCGGTGCCACACTTGGAACGGTGGCAGTGCTTATAAAGCAAGAATTTCTACTCGTGATCGTGGGTGCTATTTTCGTCGCTGAAACATTATCGGTTATTATCCAAGTCTGGTCCTTCCGGACATTTGGTAAACGTGTGTTCAAGATGTCTCCTATCCACTATCACTTTCTGCTCTCAGGGTGGAAGGAATCCAAAGTTGTCATCCGATTTTGGATTGTCGGACTTATTTTGGTCTTAATAGCCTTAAGTACATTGAAACTTCGGTAATTTTGGTTGTCAGTTATCAGTTAAAGACGGATAGGATTTAACCAAACCCACTTGTAACTGAATACCGATAACCCGAAAAAAAATGCAATTACATGGAAAACGTGTCACAGTTTTTGGTTTGAATCGGAGCGGGATCGCTGCAGCGAAATTACTCTATTCACGGGGTGCGGTTGTTACGCTTACAGACACACGCGCTCGTGAAGCGTTATCAGCAGAAATTGCTGCGCTCAATGCGCCCCCTGAACCCAGCAAAGCACAGACCGCTAACAGTAGGCTTTCAAACACCTGCAATCCGTATCAAACATATTTCGGTGGGCACCCTTTGGAATGCATTACAGATGCAGCCCTCATCGTAGTTTCTCCGGGAGTGCCGCTTGACATTCCGATCCTGTGCGATGCGCGATCGAGAAACCTTCCAATCCTTGCAGAATTGGAAGTCGCCGCGAGTGTGTGCCCGGCAACAATCGTCGCCATCACTGGCACGAAAGGTAAATCAACAACGACACTCCTCACAGCTGCCATACTAAAAGCTGGTGGTAGATTTCCAAACGTTTGCGTTACTGGCAACATCGGTGTTCCGTTAGCCGCGGAAGTTCAAAACCTGACAAGTCGAGATATAGTCGTTGTTGAAGTCAGCAGTTTTCAGTTGGAGAGCACCGTGACATTTCATCCAAAGGTTAGCGTCGTGCTTAACCTGTCTCGCGACCACTTAGACAGACACGGAACAATGTCCGCCTATCGCGCGGCAAAACAGAAAATCTCTGAAAATCAAACAACTGCGGATTGGATAATTCTCAATGATTCAGAGGCATCTGTCAAGGATTTCGCAGCATCAACATCAGCGGAAGCCGTCTATTTTACCGACAAAGGCACCCCCGAAACTTCGTCGTTCTCAGGAACATTTAGAGAGGGTTCGGAACTTTTCGTGCAGCAGCATGGAATACGCGAGAAAATATGTAACATCGCGGACATTCCACTCCCAGGCGCACACAACGTCCAGAACGTCCTCGCCGCCATCGCTGTCGGGCGGATATTTGGTGTAACAGGGGCAGAAATCCGAGAAGCCCTGCGATGCTTTGATCGATCGCACCCCGCCTTATCCCATGCGTTTGAGTGGGTGCGGACCTTAGAAGGTGTCCGGTTTATAAATGACTCAAAAGCGACAAACGTAGCAGCCGTCAAAGCAGCCCTTGAATCATTAGCAGACGCTCAAGTTCTACTCATAATGGGAGGATACGACAAGGGTAATGATTACACACCGCTGCGTGAAATCGTTCAAACTCGGGTTAAAGGTGCAGTCATGCTCGGCGAGTACACCCAACAGATTGAAAAGACCCTCGCCGATACAACGAAAATAATGAAAGCGAAGACAATGGCAGAGGCTGTGCAGGTGGCACATAAACACGCGGTGCCGGGCGATGTCGTGCTGTTGTCTCCGGCAAATGCAAGTTTTGACATGTATTCCGATTATAAAGCAAGAGGCACTGACTTTAAAGAAGCAGTTGATGCCCTTTAACTCCAAGGTAGTATAGGCACACTCCGGGGTTGTTATAACGGTGGAAAAAATGGGACGCAATTATCAAAACTCTACCCGTCGCAATAAGAATCGTAAATCCAAACCAAAATCTGGGTTCAAATGGGCAAACACGCGCGTCTATTCCGTCGTAGAGGAACAGCAGAAACAGGTAGAAGCACCCCCACCGCCGAGATCGGGACGAATGGATAAAGGGTTGATCGCTATTACGCTTTTTCTGATTGCGATAGGGATTCTGATGGTATACAGCGCAAGCCATCTTCTCTCCTCAAGACATTATGATGGTTATAGTTACCGCTATTTACAGATACACATCATCGCTTGTGGGCTTGGTTTAGTCGGTATGTTCTTTAGTTCCCATCTACCTTACCGATTTTATGCGCGGTTCGCAAATCTTTTTTTGATACTCTCCTTTATCGGGTTATTATTGGTTTTCGTCCCAGGTTTAGGAACAAGCGTGCAAGGTGCAGCGGGCGGTAGATTTAAACGCTGGATCAACATAGGATTGCCTATCAATTTTCAGCCTGTGGAATTTGCAAAAATAGCGTTGGTGATACATGTGGCAAACTTCATAAGTCGCAACCCAGAACGTGTCAAGAGTTTTTTTAACGGTGTACTTCCGAATATCTTAATTGTAGGTGCTGCTTTTGGGCTCGTATACCTCCAACCGGATTTCGGTTCGGCGGCTTTATTGGTCGTCACCGTTTGCATGGTGCTATTCGTCGGCGGTATGCGACTCTGGCATGTGGCCACACTGGGAGTGGTCGGAGGGGGGCTCTTCGGTTTGCTCATAATTCGGGATTCCTATAAATTAAAACGGCTCATGGATTACGTGGCAATGTTGAAATCTCCTGATGCAACGAACTACCAGTTAACGCGTTCACTCGACGCCCTCGAAAGTGGTGGACTCCTCGGTTTAGGAATCGATAGCAGTCTTCAAAAAATATCACGTCTTCCGTATCCACACACAGATTTTATTTTCGCAGTGTTAGGTGAGGAATTCGGATTTATCGGTGCCGTGGCTGTGACTTTTATCTTCATGCTTTTTATATGGCGAGGCCTCCACATTGCCCGACATGCGAGCGACCTCTTTGGTTCTTTGCTTGCCGTCGGAATTACGACACTCATCGGGCTACAAGCATTCATTAACATTGGTGTTGTGACGGGCTTGCTGCCGACAAAAGGGATCACATTGCCATTTATCAGTTACGGGGGTTCATCAATTGTTCTGAGTCTGGTAAGCGTTGGGATCCTGTTGAATATATCACGGAGCAGCAGCAAAAACAGTGAAATGGAGCGCGAATAAAGTGCGTAGCCCGTAATGAAATGGAGGGGTTTTTGCCGGGGCGTTTCTTCAGATAAACGGAAAGGAATATCCAAAGCTCAGATGCCCTGACCGAACCGCAAGGAAAAATTAAAAACAAAAAAATCGTTATCGCGGGGGGCGGGACAGGCGGGCATATCTATCCGGCTATCGGTATTGCTCAGGCACTGCAACGCTTGGATGCCACTGTAGACATCGCGTTCATTGGGGGTTCGGACAAGTTGGAATCAACGCTTGTCCCACAACATGGTTTCCGCTTCTTGCCTATTTCGGCTGCAGGGTTTCCGCGTCGCCTCACTTTACAGTGGTTACCAACTCTTTGGAAGACGTTTCATGGACTTATTCAGTCATTGCGATATATGAAAGCATTGAAACCAGACATCGTTATAGGAACGGGCGGATACGTTTCAGGTCCGGTTCTGTTAGCCGGTCTGCTGTGTAAGATTCCGATTGCTATCCAAGAACAGAATGCTTCTGTCGGCTTAACAAACGGTATATTGGCACGATGGGCAGATGTCGCCTACCTTGCTATGGAATCGGTTCGCGTGAGCAATGCGTTTCGACAAACCACACGTATAGAGATAACAGGAAATCCGATCCGTCCAGCTATCGCTGCATTCCCGAGGCGCGAAGAAACCTATAGAAAATTCGGGTTGCACCCAGAGCGGAAAACTATCTTTGTGATGGGTGGGAGTCAGGGTGCCCATGCTATCAATGAAGTAATGGTAGCCGCGTTGCCACATTTAGCCGAATATGCCGATCAGATCCAGATAGTTCATCAAACGGGTGCCATGGAAGTAGAAAAGGTTCAAAACTTGTATGATCAGATACTCGCTTCACACCGAACCGCCACCTCGACTCCCATACGAGACAATAAAGCGCGAGTTGAAGGTTCGGAATTCCTATACTGTGTTAAACCTTTTTTCGATACTGTTGAGGAAATTTATAGTATCGCAGACGTTATGGTGTGCCGAGCAGGAGGAATGACTATTGCCGAGGTTACCGCATGCGGTATCCCTGCAATCTTCATCCCCTTACCTTCGCAAACCGGAAACAACCAAGTCTTAAACGCTCACACCGTTGCAGAAGCCGGTGCGGCTGTCGTCCTTGAACAAGGCACTTTCACAGTAGAGACACTGGTTAAAAATCTAACGAATATGACCTTGGAGGGAAATATACGCGAACGGATGGTAACCGCAAGTCGAGCCCTTGGCAAACCGGACGCCAGCGATGCCATTGCCAAGTCAATTTTCTCAATTAATTGAATCTGGGCACTGCTCCATTACACTTCGCAGTGGTTCCCTTCTAAGTTATGTGCATGTTTTAGGTTGTAAAAGGTTTTTAACTTCCAATACGAATAAAAAATGACGGCAGCCTGCCAAAATACGCAGGCGACTCCTTAACGACAACCCTTATGAACCCAATCGCTGGGTTTAACGCTTTGCGAACAATTAAAAAATGTTTGGAAAAACACGACACATCCATATCATTGGCATCGGAGGTGCTGGCTTAAGTGGCATCACTGAGATCCTGCTGGACCTTGGACTCCACGTAACAGGTTCAGATATCCAAAAATCATATACGACGGAACACTTGCGCGAACGCGGGGCAACTATCCATTATGAGCATGCAGCCTCACACATACAGGGTGCCGATGTCATCGTTATGTCTCCGGCTATTCCCCCGGACAATCCAGAACTCCGCGCTGCAGAAACGCAGAATATCCCAATCGTCAGGGGCGCGGAGATGCTAAATGAAATTACTCGCATGCGCTATAGCATCGCCGTCAGCGGAACACATGGAAAAACAACCACAACAGCGATGACTGCAACAGTCCTTGCCAGTCTCGATCCGACGGTCGTTGTAGGTGGGAAACTCATGAATGGCAGTCATGCGCGAAGCGGCAAAGGTGATGTTATGGTAGTCGAAGCAGATGAGGCATACGGCTCTATTGAGATGTTTTATCCCACTGTTGCTGTTGTTACGTCAGTCGATGCTGACCATCTGGATTATTACCGTAGCGTTGACGAGATCGGTGAAACCTTCCTCAAATTTATCAATAAGGTTCCGTTCTACGGGACTGCAGTCCTCTGTTTAGATGCTGAGAACATCCAGAGGTTTATCCCGCGTGTGAAAAAGCGTTATATTACTTATGGACTTGAAACGCGAGCGGATGTGACGGCTGAAGGCATTACCGCAGAAGGTCCGACATCTCGTTACCGAGTTCGCAAAAACGGACACCTATATGGCGAAATCCACCTCAAAATGCCGGGGCGCCATAATATTTCTAACTCCTTAGCAGCGATAGCCGTTGGGCTTGAACTTGATATTCCGTTCGATCAAATCCGGGAGCGGCTTGAGTCATTTCAGGGAGTCCATCGCCGCTTTGAAGTTCTCGGTGAAGCGAATAACGTCATCGTCGTTGACGATTATGCACATAATCCAGCGAAACTGAAAGCCGCCTTAAGTGGTGCGCGCGAAGGTTATAAGCGGCGTATCGTCGCAGTTTTTCAACCACACCGATACCAGCGCGTCAGAGATTTAGCAGATGAGTTTTCTCGCTCTTTTTATCAGGCAGACGTGCTCATTGTCACTTCAATCTATAGTGCCGGTGAGGCACCTATTGAAAACGTCACGGCTGAAAAACTGGCAGAAGCGATACAATCACACGGACATCGTCATGTCTTCTATATCCCAGATACAGATGAAGTTACCGACCTCTTAATGAAAATAACACAACCAGAAGATATTGTTATTACACTGGGAGCCGGGGACATTAGTAAAGTAGGACACGAGCTTTTAAATAGACTTTCAAACGATTAACGCCGGGGACCGTTCCATTACATTTTTGAACCTTGTAGGGTTGGCATGTTTATAGGGGAATAGCGCTCAGAAGCCAATACATTAAAAAATGACCAGACTCAATCATTTAAAAATTGGTAAAAAGCGGAATGAATATACATGGCAGACTTCCATGCCTGCGCGACGGCTTGGTAAATATCCAAATGCCAAAATATATGTATGGCGGCGTATAATTCTCGTCATCGCGGTCATCGTTACTTTATCGTTTGCGGGAAAAATAGTGCTCGGTTTCTTTAGTGCTGAATACGTTTCACTTGAACTTTCAGGAAATATGCACTATACTGATGTACAAATCTATGATGTATTAGGCGAGAAGTTAGAAAATATCGTCACGGCTTCCGAAGAACAAACAGCCCGTTATCTAAAGGAAAATTTAAGTTACATTAAAGAAGTTCATGTCGTTAAACATGTAATGAAGCGGGTACTCACCATCGAAGTCACTGAACGTGAACCTTTCGCGCTCCTGGGGGTCAGTAACGCTCTGCAAGCGGACATGCTCAAGGCACACACATTAGGAAACCAACCCTTCACTGTCAGTGCGCTACGCAATGGTGATATTTCGTTTTTTTTGGTAGATAGCGAAGGACATGTGTTAAAAACTATAGAGGTTAAAGAAACAGGTCAATGGAGGTCTGAAGGGATACCTGAAGAGATGGTAATACTTTCGGTAGTGAGCAATGAACTCCCGAGAATTGGGACTATCGTTCAAAGCAGCGAGGTTCAATTAGGATTAGCAATTTTAAAAACTGTCCTACTTCAGGAACCCGCACTTGCGGCACAAATACGGATTATTGACGCAAATGATTTCCAAAAAATTCAGCTACAGATTGATGCGCTGCCCATACCTGTATGGCTTGCTGGAGATGCCCTCGAATCCGGGCTTCATCATACTGCCCTGCTTTTAAAACAGCATAGAACTCAGATTCTTGAACGTATTGGTAAGCGTCCGAGTGCCAAAAAGCCATATTTGGACGTAAGGTACCAAGATACACTCTACTTGGGGGGTTATGCCAAAAACAGGTAGTCCTATCCTTATAGCATGACTCCGTATCTGTTTACGGTTCCCCTTGATATTTAAAGAAGGAGGTGAAAACATTTAAATGCCAAAACAAAATATTATCGCAGGACTTGATATCGGTTCAAGCAAAATTTCGGTAGTTGTTGGGAATACACTGTACGGCGAGAGCCCCAAAATAGGAATTATCGGCGTTGGTCACGCCACTTCGGAAGGACTTCGGAGGGGAGTTGTTGTTGACATCAACCAAACAGCCGAGGCGATTCGTAAAGCCATCTCCAGTGCTGAATTGATGGCGGGCGTAAAAATAGACTCTGTCTGCGTCGGTATTTCCGGTGAACATGTTATCGGGCAAACGTCACACGGGGTTGTCTCTGTAGCAAATACCGAGATTTCGCAGGACGATGTTGACCGAGCGATGATAGCTGCGAAGGCAATCTCCATTCCCGCAGACAGGGAAATACTGCATGTACTCCAACAGAATTTCGTCGTTGATGCCCAGAGCCGTATTCGGGAACCTGTCGGTATGTCAGGTGCCCGTCTTGAAGCTTACGCCTACATTATTACAGGCGGCACAACAGCTATTCAGAATCTGCTCAATAGCATCGAAAAAGCAGGCGTGCCTATCGTTGAAACGCTTGTCGCCGCACCGCTTGCAGCAACGCAAGCCACCATCTCAAAGGATGAGCGTGAAGTCGGTATTGCACTCGTTGATATCGGTGACGGAACAACTGAAATTATCGTTTACAAAGAGGATTCTATTGAACATACAGCCGTAATTCCCGTTGGCGGCCAGCACGTTACCAGCGATATTGCGCAATACTTAAAAGTCACCCTTCCAGAGGCGGAGGCACTTAAACTTCAACGGGGCTGCGCGTGGACAGAATTAATTGACCCTGATGAAGCCAGATCCATTCCAGTCGATAGCGAATCAACGCCATCGTTTTTCATTGACCGGATCGAACTTGCCGAAATTATTGAGTACCGTATGGCTGAAATCTTGGACGCAATCGGTGACGAATTAGGTAATATTCAGATTCCAGGTGGACTCGTCCTCACTGGGGGTACTGCGCTGATGGATGGTTTGCAAGAACTCGCTGAAGCCATGCTCCAATTGCGCGTCCAGATCGGATACCCACGCGGCTTGCAAGGCTTGACCGACCGAGTGAACCACCCAATGTACTCGACAGGAATAGGACTCGCGCTTTACGGTGAGACGTTGCGACAGTTAGAACGTGACCATAACGCACGTTATAGAGGAAACGCCTTTGGATCATTCCTGCAGCGTGTCAAAGAATGGTTTGGATATTAAACGTTCTCCACATTATTGAAGAGGATAACCCCGTCTTATACCAAACTATTAGAAACGCTTGACTTAACTTCGCTAATAGCGTATAATTTAATGTGAAAAAGCAAATTCATGAAAGTTAATAAGGAACCTCTGTCTGGAGATTGAGGCTATACTGATAGGAGGAATTAGGTTGCTGTCTCATTGCATACAGCAATTGAAATTCAACATGATAGAATTTGAACAGGAAGAATTTGAAAGTCTACGCGCCAGGATTAAAGTCATTGGAGTCGGTGGAGCAGGTGGAAACGCTGTCAAACGTATGATTGAAGCAGGACTTACTGGCATCGAATTTTATGCCGTCAATACGGATCAACAAGCACTCGTGACCTGCCGGGGTGCGACGCAAATCCAAATTGGCGTTAACACGACCGATGGTTTAGGTTCCGGTGCGAACCCCGACGTTGGCAGAAAAGCCGCCGAAGAAGACGCCGAACATCTCCAAAATATCGTAGAGAACGCAAATATGGTCTTCATCACCGCAGGTATGGGGGGGGGCACTGGGACTGGCGCAGCCCCGCTCATTGCTACACTGGCAAAAGAACGTGGCGCCCTTACGATCGGGGTCGTGACACGTCCTTTCAACTTTGAGGGACAACGCCGCGCAGCCACCGCCGACGCAGGCCTCGCGGAACTCCAAGAAGCGGCTGATTCTGTAATCGTCGTCCCAAACCAGCGTCTCATCGATACTGTAGAGCGGAAAGTCCCAATTCGAGAGGCATTTCGCCTGGGGGACCAGATCCTTTTACACGGCGTTAAAAGCATATCCGACATCGTTACGGAATCCGGGGAAATTAACGTTGACTTTGCCGACGTTGAATCCATCATGCGAGACGCAGGAAGTGCCTTAATGGGCATGGGGTACGCGACGGGAGACAATCGCGCCGAAATTGCCGCAGAAGAAGCCATCAGTTCAGATCTCCTTGAGCAAACGAATATTGCGGGTGCCGTCGGGATGATTGTGAATATAACCGCACCCCCGGACTTCATGATGCACGAACTCGATGACGCTATGGGGGTCATTCAAGATACCGCTCCCGATGCCCAAATTATTTTTGGACTTGTTTATAAAGATGAATTGGAACTCGGCGATGAAGTCCTTGTAACCGTCATCGCAACAGGATTTGATCTTGCTGAAGGGGAAGACTATGGCATCGGCGACAGAAGCACAGACTCACGTTATGACGACGCAGATACCTATCAAAGGCAGCCCCAAGCGACTTCTAAGCAGCGTCGCACCAGTCCAAACAGGGTAAGATCAAGGAATGCCAGGACACAATCCGATAGACCCAAGATTCCGAGGCGGGGGGCAAGTGCCCCTGTTGAACCTCCGACAGAGGAGGAGAACCGACCTCAAAATAACCCGCAGAAACCCGCCCGAGGCAGAGCCAAAGGAAACTCGCGGCAGCAGGAAAGAGATTGGGAAATTCCGGCTTTTCTGCGCGTTCAAAACAGACGTGGGAACAATAGATAGTGAACCTACATCAACATTATCAACACTTGCGCAGTGAAGAACACGGCGCACATAACAACTTCAGAAAACCTAACACATTCGCGCTTGTCTATCCGAGCACGTATGCTCTCGGTATGTCAAGTCTCGGTGTGCAGGTTATGTACGCGACGCTTAACGGCCGACCAGACACCGCTTGCGAACGCGTTTTTATCCCTGAACCTAATTATCTGCGGAAACTTGCCTCTCAAAAAAAGGCACTTTTCTCGTTTGAAACGCAGACCCCTTTGAACCAATTTGACATCATTGGGTTTTCAGTCTCCTTTGAATCAGATTATGTGAACATTCCTCGCGCGTTAGAATTGGCGAACATCCCGCCCCTTGCCGAAGCACGAACGGAATGGGATCCACTCGTTATTGCGGGTGGCATTAATATCGCCTACAATCCAGAACCGATTGCCGATTTTGTTGACGTTTTTGTCGTCGGGGAAGCCGAACTTATCATCCACCAACTCATGGCACATTTCGATGCGTGGAAAAGATCCGGTGCACCGAAGCGCGAATTACTCGAAACACTTGCGACTGTTCCCGGGCTTTACGTCCCACATTTTTATGACGTAACCTATCGCGAAGACGGGACGATTGATGCCGTCTCCCCGAAGCCCGGCGTATCGGCTCAGATTCGCGCAGGCGCCGTTCCAAAACTCGATGATGTCGAAACCTGCACGCACATCCACACCCCCAACACCGAATTCGCAAATGCACATCTCATTGAAATTGTGCGCGGGTGCGGTAGGCAGTGCCGTTTCTGTGTTGCAGATTATGCCCGTCGATGGCCAAGACATCGTTCTGTAGACAGCACGCTGGCGCTTGCAGAACGCGCACGCGGCATTACAGACAGAATCGGACTCGTCGGTGCCTCGATTTCTGATCATCCGCACATCGATGAAATCGCTACGGGTCTCGTCGAACGTGGCTTTCGGATCTCCTGCGCTTCACTGCGCGCCGAAACAGTTCGCACGCCGCTGCTCGACGCACTCGCAGACAGTGAACAAGGGACCATCACCATTGCGCCAGAAGTTGCGACGGAAGAACTCCAAAAGGTTGTTAATAAAGCGATTCCACGTGAACGCCTCTACTATGTGTTTGAGGAAGCATTGAAACGTGATATTCTCAACCTTCGCCTATACTTCCTTATCGGTGTTCCTCATGAAACACCAGCAGATGTGGAAGCCATTGTCGATATGGCAAAGGAGATGCGAACCATAGTTCTCCCCCACGCGAAACGAACAGGAAAAATAGCGCGTATCCACTTTACAATTTCACCCATGGTCCCAAAACCACATACACCTTTCCAGTGGGTAGCGATGGAACCTCCGAAAACTATCTCCCGAAAACTTGATTTTCTGAAACGCGAAATTAATCGACTGGGTAGCATCAAAGTTGGTTCCGCCAGTGCCAGACTCGCACATCAAGAGGCTGTTTTCGCACGCGGCGATCGGAGACTCGGAAAAGTCATCCTCGAGCTTGCACACGGGATGCCATGGAACCAAGCCTTCCGCAAACACGAATTAGTTCCACATTTTTACGCGACACGTCAACGCCCGCTGCATGAAATCAATCCTTGGGACCACCTTGACCTTAACGTTAAACCGCAATTCCTACAACTTGAGTTCCACAAGCACGAAAAAGGATTCACGACGAGTGAATGCGATACGACCGTTTGTAAGAAGTGTGGTGCTTGCTAAAAGGAGGAATCCACTGTGCGCAAATTTGAACAATTCATAGGTGGACTCGTCGCAATATGCGTTTTGTTCGCCTTTACGACACCTTTACATGCTGGGTTAGAGGACAAATCTCTCGTTTTATACCTCTCTTTTGACGAAGGAAAGGGAGGGACAGCCGCAGATGGTTCCATATATGGTCACGATGGTGAATTTGTCCAGAATCCCACATGGGTAGATGGACAGTTCGGTAAAGCCTTGGAATTCGATGGAACCAAGGGAGAACATGTAATCGTGCCTATCAACGACACTTTACAGTTAAGAGAACAGTTCTCTGTCGCTTTCTGGGTTAAGCGTGGCAAAGCCCAAATTCGGGACTGGAATTACATGGTGGCAGCCGGCTCCTTGAAATGGGCAACAATTTTTCAGAATGGGAGTCGCAAAACTTTTTTCTGGTCAACATCGGGCGGTACTTGGGCACAGAAAGCCGTCAGCACCGATGTTCAACCCGAAGACTGGGTGCACATGGCAGTCACGCATGACACTAAATCAAAAGTGGTCATCTATAATGATGGGAAAGAAGCCGGTGGTGGCGCGAAACCACCACCTGTCGATGAAATTGACGGCTCTATTATGGTGGGTGCCCGCCATCCGGGTCAAGAATTTTTCACAGGCGTCATTGACGAGGTGTTTCTTTTCAACCGGATCATCACTGAGGCAGAAATCAGCGAAATTATGGATGGCGAATTTCTGCCAGTAGAACCCGCAGAGAAACTCGCGACGACATGGGGCAGCATTAAAGCCGATCGCGATTAGAAATACGCTTGACCAGGGCGGTTCCAACGCCGCCCTTACATCAGAGGAAAGCGTATGCGAAAATATATCGCTATATTCATCCTCGTAGGGGCTGGGTTGTCCAGCCCGGCTTTTATAAATATCGCTTTATCCGACACGTCACCTGCCGAAGCATATTATAAGAGTGCCACGACCTACCACGATCTCGGAGAATTCGAGCGTGCCATCTCCGAATACAGAAAAGCCATCGCGCTTAATCCAAATTCCCCTATTATTTTCAATAGACTCGGTGTCGCATATTCCGAACTGAAGCAATACGATGCCGCACTTGATGCCTATGAGAGCGCACTTGCGTTGTCTCCTATGACGGCTGAACCGCACTATAATATAGGGCTGGTTTACCTCAAGAAAGGCGATCTCCCACGTGCCCTCAAGGCGTTTAAGCGCGCGATTGCTATGGACCCAGAATGGGGAGATGCGTATACTGGACTCGGCGAGGTCTACTTGAAACAAGGTGGTTTCGGACAAGCCGTTCGCGCCTATAAACAAGCCACACGTCTGAATCTAAACGGAAATCCGAGTGCCATTTTGGGATTAGGTAAGGTTTATGCAAGGCAGGAACGTTGGGAGGATGCCATCACCGCGGTCGAAAAGGCTATTGAAATCCAAGCGGATAACACAGAAGCACATTATCAACTCGCTCAAATTTATATCAAACGCGGCGAAAAGAAAAAAGCCACCGCGGCGATGGCATTTTTCAAAGCTCTTCGCCAAACAGATCCGCTCCTCAAAGAAGCCGAAATATGGGTGAAAAGACACCCCAACGACGCAAGAGGTTATAATAATCTCGGTATTGTTTATCTCGCACGTCGTCGCCCTGAGGATGCAATTGCGAATTACAAACACGCCATTTCTCTTGCCCCCGATTTAGCCACTGCGCACTACAATTTAGGGCATGCCTACCATAAACAAGGAAAAACGAACCTCGCTATAGCGGCTTACAAACAAGCACTCACCCTCGACACCACACTCGCGATTGCACATAATAATGTCGCTGTCTGCTATATAGAATCGGGGATAGATTTGGATCAAGCCCTCTCTCATGCCCGAACCGCTGTTCGTCTGGTCCCGACGGCGTCGAACTATTGGGATACGCTTTCGCAAGTTTGCGCCGCCCTTGGATTGGAAAGCGAGGCGCGACACGCACGTGCTCGCTCAACGAAAGGACAGGAAAAATACACCACCGAACGATGAGATGCTTCTGCTATATCATTCTCTTTTTCCTTCTGAGTCTATCCACTTCTGCAGAAGTCCAATTCGTTGACGCGACCGATGCTGCAGGAATCACATTTCGGCATGTCGATGGCAGAACCGGTGAGAAGTATCTCCTCGAAACTCTTGGATCCGGTGCGGTCTTTTTCGACTTTGATGTTGATGGGGCATTGGATCTCTATGTAGTGAACGCTACACACATCCCTCCACCAGTCCCCGAAAAAACGCCTCAGACACACGCCCCACGAAACAGACTCTATCGAAATAACGGCAACGGCACCTTTACTGATATTACAGACAGCACAGGCGTTGGAGACACCGGCTACGGCGTCGGATGCGCAGCCGCTGATGTCAACAACGACGGCTATCCCGAAATTTATGTAACCAACTATGGACCGAATCGCCTCTATTACAACAACGGCGATGGCACCTTTACCGATGTGACGCAAAAAGCGGGAGTCGGCGATGAACGCTGGGGCACAAGTTGTGCCTTTCTGGATTACGATTTAGACGGGTATATTGACCTATACGTCGTCAATTACATGAAATTTTCTGTCGCGGAAAATGAATGGTGGGAAACGCAGGGGATTAGGACCTATTGTAGCCCCACAGATCAGATCGCTGGCAGCCATTTTGTAAGCGAGTTAGATATCCTCTATCGCAATAACGGCGACGGCACCTTCACAGATGTCACCAAAGCTGCAGGCATCTCACATCGTGCCCTCGGTCTCGCAGTCGCAGTCGGAGATTACGATAATGACGGTTATCCCGACCTGCACATCGCTAACGATATGGAAGCAGACCTCTTTTACCACAACAACGGCGATGGCACCTTTATGGAAACCGCTGATCTCACCGGAACAGGATATGATGAAAACGGCTTCCCCGGCAGTGGTATGGGAAACGCATTCGGTGACTACAATAACGACGGTTATCTTGATCTCGTCGTCAGTAACGCCTCTGGACTGCCTGCACTTCTCTATCAAAACGAAAACGCAGCGTTTTTTACCGATGTCTCTTTTGTCTCAGGAATTGGAGCAGTGACGCTCCCGTATTTTAAATGGGCGGTCGAATTCTTAGACTATGACAACGACGGTTTCCTGGACCTATTTGTTGCGAATGGACATCTTCAGGAGAACATCTCGCTTTTTTCAGAGAGCACCTATCCGCAGATGGATTTGGTTTTCCGCAACGTGCGTAGACAGAACGGCACACATCATTTCACCGATACGTCTACCGAGGTTGGATTGGCAGAACTCCCCAAAAAAGTCAGCCGCGCTGCCGCATTCGCGGATTATGACAATGACGGGGATATCGATATTTTTCTCAATAACTCCAATCAACCCGCAACGCTTCTCCGAAACGAGGGGGGTAACAGCAATCACTGGTTGATAGTCCAGCCCATTGGGACCCACAGCAATACGTCCGGTATCGGCACAAAAATAGTTGTGAAAGTGGGGAAGTTGTCTCTTACCAAAGAAGCACGGAGCGGTGCGAGTTACCTCTCACAAAGCGATCTGCGTGTCCATTTTGGATTGGGAAAAAATTCAGTGGTGGAAGTCCTTGAAATCCACTGGCAGAGCGGGCTTACAGAGCGGTTTTCTCATGTGAAGTCGAATCAAATTCTCCGCATTAAAGAGGGACAGGGGATTATTAACAGATGAGAAATGAAATGATTATCAAATAAGGACATCTACGTATCGTCCCCAGGGATCTCCGGCCAATTGTGTTCAGGTGAATATCCTAAATCGTCCGCTGCCTGTCTCCACGCGAAACGGGAATCCGCACGACCCGCGACCGCGTTATACGCGCCATACTTCACCGTCTCTGTTTCAATGGCGCAGGCAACACACTGTGCAACATCCCTCGGATCCACGTAAACGAACCAAGGATCCGTCACAACTTCAGGCGCTGCAGGTCCCGGATTCTGTCCGTCTCCATCTATCACCCCCGGGCGGACATGGATCACGTCCAACCCGTATGCTTGATGATACGCCGCACCGATCCGCTCGCCGAGGTACTTCGCCAACGCGTAGTAAAGATCTCCCTGACCGAACTGGAAGGCATCGTCCACCTCGTAAGGTAACCTTGCGCTTGGCGCAGGAGGGCATGCCGAAATACTTGAGATGTTAACCAACTTTTTGACACCCTGCTTTACACAGGCTTCCGCGACGTTCCATGTTCCTTTCACCATAACATCCGCAAACAGTGAGGCGGGTTTATCAGACCGTCCCCGGACCAGCGCAACGAGATGGACGACAGCATCTTGATCCGCACACACTGCCTCAATTTCGGCAGCATTTGTCACATCTGCTTTGATAAAAGTTGTGCCTGAAACCGTCCGATCCAATTCAACAATATCAGTGAGCGTGAGTTCATACGGACCACACAACCGATCAATAACAAATTGCGCCAGATAGCCATTCGCACCCGTAATCAAAATCTTTTTAATTTTCCTTGCGGTTCGGTCAGGCGAGTTCAACATTTGAAGGACTTCTCCGTATATCCGCCTGCGCCGTTGTTGCAGGCTACAACCATCACAAGAAACACACCTCTGCAAATACTTTTAATTTTCCTTGCGGTTCGATCAGGTGAGTTCAGCATTTAAAGGGCTTCCCCGTATATCCGCCTGCGCCGTTGTTGCAGGCTACAATCATAAAAAGAAACACACCTCTGCAAATACTTTTAATTTTCCTTGCGGTTCGATCAGGTGAGTTCAGCATTTGAAGGACTTCCCCGTAGATCCGCTCTGTAGCGGCAAGACGATCTTACCTCTACGCGTCTCAGCGCGCAGGTGGCATTATCTGCGCATAGAGCGCGTTGTTAAATCCGACAAAGAAACTATCCCCACTTCGCACTGTAGGCGCGCGCAGGTTACCGCTCCGTCCCATCACGACTTTCAGGATTGATTCCTGTGTGTCTGCGGTTGGTACAAAGGTTTCCACGCGCTGTCCTTTCGCAACAACGATTTGCGCCGCGCTGCCCATTAAATCCCAGACCGCTGTTGCATCCATTCGCTCTTTTCGGGCATCCGTCCGACTTTCTGGTTGTAATCCGTGTTCGTCAAGAAACTCTTGAACCTTTTTACACGAGGTTCAGCTACTCCGAGAATAAATCCAATTTATCATTTTAATTATTCCTTGCGGTTCGGTTAGGACCTTGGGTAGATAATGTTCCTTCCCGTAGTCTCGCCTGCGTGTTTTTGCTTGGGTATTTCTGCGGATTGTTGCAGGCTACAATTACAGGTCCTTCACATTAATAAATCTGCCGGTGCCCCGACTCTGGACCGCGGCATCAATTAGGGCGAGTGTCTCAATTGCATCAGCGAATGGCGAACGAATGAGCGTTCTATCGCCTGTTTCAATGGCACGCAACCACGCTCCGGATTTGTCTAAACCCAGACTGTTTTCGGAAGTCACTGATTCGTTGACGACCTCACCATTAAGGTATCCACAGATAACGTTATCCGTCATCTTCGCTTGTAATCGCAAATGCGGTCCGACGACTTCAACTTCAAAACTAAACTCTTCAGTGCCACAGTGATTCATGTGTGTTCCGAAAACGCCGTTGTCCAGTTGATAGGTCATCTGAATGGCATTTTCGGCATCGAATTCGGTTCGTTCCAACGCCATGTTTTTCGCAGCGAGGGCATGTGCTTGCACAGGTTTCGGATTTCCCATCACAAAACGTGCACAATCCAACACGTGCACCGCCTGTTCCGGCAAGGGACCCCCGCTTATATCATATTGTAAAAACCAAGGCGACATCCGGAAACTCAGGTAATAATTAACGGTGCACACCGTCCGCACGAGGTGGACCGATTCCGAAGCGATCAAGGCTTTCAGCCGTTCATAGAGTGGATGATAGCGGAGTTGGAATCCAACCGCAGCGATGACATCCGCTTTCTCAATGCATGCGAGACATTTCCTGCCCTCAGCCATGTTCAAGGCGGGCGGTTTTTCAACCATCATAGGGATACCGCGGTCACATGCCATTTGGATCGGTTCAAGTCGGATAGGAGGGGGTGTCGTGATAACCACGCCGTCCATGTCCACATCGAAAAAGGCATCCAACGCCGTCGTGGCAAGTGCTGATTCGGCATGCGCTGCGAGTTCGCGCGCCGCCTCAAGTCTTGCATCATGGACAGCGACAACCCGCGCACCGTAATTGGTTATCGCGCCTTGATGATGTCTTCCCATATTGCCAGCACCGATGATGCCTATTGCTAACGGTTTTTGAACGTTCATTGTATTTTGAGATTTCCCCACGTTACTGCGAGTTTCCCTTTCGGTTCAACGGGAAAGATGTTGAACCCTGGGGTCGTAACGAAAATGTTATCAAATCGCGCGTAATGCGCAGCGGCACCCCGATTGCCACCGAGCGTATAGAAGCCAGTTTTGCCGTTTTCAAACTTTTTTTCAGTATCGGTCCATTCTCCGATAAAAACGAGATTATTCCATTTAGCACCGACTTTACCGAGGTATACCTTAAATTTGGGGTTTTCGCGAACTTCAAACTTCACGCGATACCAAATGTTCTGTTTACGTTTTTTCTGGTCTGCGAAACGACTTACTTCAAAATCCCAAACGCCACCTTCTTTTCGGTGCCCGATATGTTGTGGTAAGTGTTTAGAACCGAGGATTGAAATTTCGTGCATGTAGAAGTTATCGTCATCCTTCGCGTGGAAAACAAACCCCAATGAACCGCCATTTTTGGCATTGAAATCGGCGTAATAATCAAATTCTTCAGGGAAATCAGTAAGCGTCAACCCCACACCCCCACCCCAAATGTCAAGTACTTTTCTTCCAAGCACATCGTGTCGGGTGTCGTTATCTTCAATGCTCCAACTCACTTGCGGTGCCCAAGTGCTGAGATCAATTTCGAGACGCTCAAAGTCATCATGAAACAAAATATCAGCATAACTGATGCCGACACACAACATCAGCATGATAATCAGAGTAGTGGACCATGCATAGACTTTCATACGTGCGTCCCGCCTTTTTATCCCCTTGCTATGGAGTAACACTTGTCTTTTGTAGGCACAATTTGGGCATTAGTGAAATGTCCTAAATTCTGCCTACAACCGATGCGGTTATTCTGTCTTAATCTCTCCCCACGTTGTGGCAGCCTTCCCGTCCGGTTCAACAGCCATCGGGTCTTTGCCGCCGTAAATTTCGATTTCATCAACGCGAGCCCCGCCATTCGTGCGAATATGGAGACGTAACCACCGTGCCTCTACATCTTTGAAGGTAAACTCAGTCGTTTCGCTAACCGGATCGCCTTTGTGCGTATAAACCTTCGTCCATGAGTTCGCATCGGAGTTTGGATCCGCTTTCGTGGTTGCGACCAAGATATCAAAGTCAGCCGATGTCCGGTCAAGAAATCCCTGCGAATGATCGCTACCGAAGTAGATACGGTTCACATTCGCCACATCCCCCATATCAATCTGCGCCCAACCGGGTATCGCACCGATAATCCAACTCCGGCAGTTATTGTAAAAACCGTCGTTGAGGTATTCAACACAGTGTCTGCGAGGACACCATCCCTCGAGTTGCGAAGAGGCTTCCGGTTTCGCATCTTTGAGGAGTGCCAAGTTGGGTTCCTTGTCGCGAACTGTCGGCACAAATTCAGGTCCCGGCTTGCCGCCGGCATCACATTCATCCGTTGCCGCTTTTTTGTCCTGCGCCTTAAACTCGTAACGCCCGAACTTTTCAGGTCCCTTCGCTTCATCATGGACTGCGAAGACAACAAGCGTGCTCATTAGCATCGCTACTATCACAAATCCCCAATACTTTGTCCATCCCATTGTTTATTCCTCCATCTTTGCGGTAGTACTTACCCTCATACTAACACAAGTGAAAAATTGTTTCAAGAAAACGGTTATCTCTTGACTTTTTTTTTTACTGTTGTTATCTTAAAATTGTATCAACCGTTTAGAAATTTCCAATTTTTGTTGACACCTGAAGAGAGGTTGTTTATAATGCTACTTCAGGAGGTAGTAATTTGAAACAGTGCGCTATGTTTGGGTTACTCGCTCTCATTTTGATAAGCGTTCCAGCGGTTTGCAGTGCCCAAGAGTTGGTTTTGCATCTTTCCTTCGATGAATTAAATGGGGACGTTGCAAAGGATCGGTCCGAATTTGGGAATGACGCAACTTTTAAAGGCAAGCCGAAATTGATTGACGGCGTTTTCGGACAAGCATTGGAATTCGACGGAAAAACCTCCGGTCAAATTCCCGATCATGCGAGCCTTGATATCGTTAACGGAATTACCATTGAATTTTGGGTGATTGTTAAAGGGGGGGAGGCAATTCAGAGCGGCGTTGAAAAAGGAGTGGCTTGGGTCTCCGGTTTGTATAACCTTGCAGCCCTGTACAACGGCGGAACAATCCTTCAATTCTTCGACTTACCCGACGCGTGTAACGACGATAATATTGGTCCGAGTATCCAAGATGGAGAATGGCATTTCCTCGCCGGCACATGGGATGGTGATGATATTCTACTTTACATTGATGGCGAACTTGAAGCAGAGATGCCGTGTAAGGGTGAACTAAAGCCCAATGACGATCCGCTCTTTATCGGTGCCCGCGGCGGAAGTGGCCGCTTCCTCACCGGTGCCTTAGATGAAATCAAAGTGTACAACTATGCCTTAACCAAAGCAGAGTTGCTCAAAGATATGGAAGAACCTGTCTCGCTGCATGTCGACGCACAGGACAAATTGACAACCGTTTGGGCACGTCTCAAAACCGACGCATCCGCACAATAAAGGAGGGTTAATGAAAGCAACACGCCATCTGTTGGCGCAGTTCACGCACCAAAATCTGCTTTATAAAAGTCCAACGTTTTTTCTTTTACTACTGACTGTAATCGGCTGCGCGCTTCCCTTCAGCCAGAACCTAACGCCTGAAGAACAGGTCGCAGTCGTCACAACCGACAAAGGCACTTTTGTGCTCGAGTTTTACCCCGATGCTGCCCCTGTGGCAGTGGATAATTTCATCAAACTGATCAATCAGAAGTTCTACGATGGCTTAACATTTCATCGGAAAGTCGATACCCGCGGTTTGAATATCATTCAGGGCGGGTGTCCAGAAGGCGATGGAACAGGTGGCCCCGGTTGGACTATTGTTGACGAGTACACAAACCCGAACCAACGCCCACATGCCAGAGGCACATTGGCAATGGCTCGGCCCTCCGCTCCAGACTCAGCCGGAAGCCAATTCTATATCTGCTTGAAACCCCAACCCCATCTTGACGGAAACTACACTACCTTCGGGGGTGTAATTCAAGGGATAGATGTCGTCGATCAGTTATCAATCGGCGATGTCATGACAAAAATCCGATTGGAGGCGAAGTCAAAATATGTTCAGGCAACAGCAGAATAAGCAACATCGGCAGTTCGCATCCGCAGCACTTTTTATTTTAGCGACATTCTTCGCTACTTTTGTGCTGAGTTGCGCACAAGAAGATAAGCCAGCCCCCGTTCCGCGTGCCCGTCGCGCGGGTACAGGCACCGCAACAACCGCGGCAAAACCGCAGATCGATCCCGCAACGGTCGTCGCAGTCGTTGAAACGGCAAAGGGGACCATTGAATTTGAATTTCTCGCAGCCGAAGCACCGGAAACTTCCAAGAACTTCATCAAAAACGCGCAGGTGATGTATTACAAAGGTGAGAAGTTTAATCGTGCAGAAGAACTCCTCATCCAAGCAGGTTCAAAACTTGCCGCTGGAGATACACTCCCCATTGAGAACGGTTCGCAAGAGATGTCGCGCGGCGTTGTCGCTATGGCAAAAGAGGAGGGGGCAAGCGTTTCCTACGCATCGGAATTCTTTATCTGCCGAGGGGACGCGATTCTCGACAGTGATTACACCATTTTCGGAACAGTTACCAGTGGGATGGACGTGGTTGACAGCATCGTAGTCGATGACGTGATTACGAACATTACCATCCGAGACAAGGAAATGCCCGCTGAGTAAAGGAATGCAAGAAAACGGGAAGCGTGGAAGAAACTGGAATGGAACAACGGAAGAAGGGAAGAATCGGTATCCATCGTTCCATCCACCCCAATTCCCTTCCAGTCTTCCAACTTTCCACCAGTGTGGTCTTTAAAGGCACACTTTAGCACTACAACAAGGAGGCATCTATGGCATTAACAGTTATCCGCACGGCTCGCCCAAGTCCGGTTTGGCAGGAAAGTTACGTGCGCGTGGAAAAAGGGCAACGATTGATTATTGATGCAGAAGGCGCGTGGTCACCAGATTTGCAAAATCGGACCGGATGGTGCGGTGGAGACGGCGTTCCGAAGACCCCGGGTTCCAGCGATTATCTACTTCCCGGCACGAATATCGGTGCACTCATCGCTAAGATCGGAGATGTCGTCTTCGCTGTTGGCTCACGCTACGACAATCCCGCCCCCGCCGACGGTGTTATTTTCCTCGCAATGAACGAAAGCCTAAACAACAATAATCAAGCAGGAAGTTTACTTGCACAAATCATCATCTTTGACGACGAATAGGGAAATCCTTCGGATAAACACCCCGCCTATACCGGGCGAATCGGAATCAGGAGCATTATATGGAAGAAACTGCGGCTCAGGCGGAAGGTCAACAAATTCCCTCTGTCGATTTTATTAGTTATCTTGCCAACCTTGTAGAAACAGGACGGCTCTACTTAGAGGGAATCCCGAATCCCGAAACCGACGAGGTCGTTACGAACCTCCCGCTCGTGAAACATATTATTGATACGATTGAGATGCTTGAGGAAAAAACGAAGGGAAACCTCACTGCGCCAGAAGCCAACTTCTTGGCAAATACCCTCTATGAACTCAGAATGGGCTATGTCCGTGCCATCAATAGACAAGAAACAGTCACACAGCAAGAGGGACAAACTGAAGAAACCGAGGAAGAGGTCTCCACAGAAAACATTGAAAATCCATCTTAATCGAAGGTCCAGTAATCACTGAGACAAACCTCAACACTGTCAGTTTTTTTGAAGGATCTGCCGTAAATTAGATTAACTCCCTTAAACGCTTAAGGAGAATCGTCTATGGAATTCTACCACGGCACAACGTTAAGCAGTGCAAGAGGGATCATTGAAAACGGGTTCCGTCCGCGCGGCGGAGCCGTCTGGTTCACAAATAATCGGAGTTATGGGAAAAATCGCGCCGAACAAAAGGCACGACGGAAAAATGGGCGTCCAGTCGTCATCAAAACCGAGTTGGATGCCCAACACCTGCGCACGCATCTCAGTCCGGGCAAAGTTCAAATACGGGGTGGCATTATAGCCGTTAACGAACATCTATCCGTTCAACTCCTACAATCCAATCTTTTTGAGTTGCTGGCGTGTCCGGTAGCACTCTCACAATGGATCAACCGTCAATTGGGGCTCTACTCCCACAACGGCGTGAGTCAAAACCATTGGGGAATCGTCCGGTTGGCACACTGGATGAATAATCGAATGCAATCGGGAACCGGAAACCGCATTAACCGACAAGATTTTTTTGTAAAAGGCAAACAATGGTTGCCCACGTTTTTTGATAGGATTCCTTTCAGTCCCGAAGGACTCCCCATTCAGCATCTTCAGAATGACACTATTGAAGTTACCGTGCTGTACCCAGACACGCAGGAAAAACCGGTTCAGCCGGTGAAAGTTGATACACACTACACCAAAGCAATAACCGACATTTCTGATCAGAATCTGAAACGAAGGATACGTGGACTTCAATTCCTTGAAAAAATTGAAACTGAAGACCTATTCGATTGGTGTGTCCTGCATCTCGAAGACGAATCGGTGGACGTGGTATGCAACGCCCTGCGAATTATGCAACGCTGTGATGACGGCTACATCGCTCCTATTCTGGCACATGCCGAATCTAAGAATAAACGCATCCGAGCGAGCGCACTCGCAGCACTTGCAAAACATGATTCTAATGATGCTGAACGCTGGTTTGAACGGGGCCTCAAAGACTCTGAGGCATGCGTTCGGATGGAAGTGGCAAGACTTTTACCGATGCTCGATAGAGTAGAATACCGCACGCTCTTCGACATCGCACGGCACGATCCGAATCCTGCTGTCAAACGCAGTGCTAAAAAATAGTATCAGAATTAAAACGAAAAGCGAGAATGAATTATCAACGCAAGATCCTCTTTGCCATGGCACTGCTGATCGGCTTGCTCGGGATAGGGACGGTCGGCTATCTATTGCTCGAAAGGGATAATCCTCAAGGGGCGTGGCAACTTCTCGATGCAATCTACATGACCGTCATCACCCTAACAACCGTCGGTTATGAGAACATGGGGATGAGCGATGCTGGACGAATTTTCACCCTATTTCTACTCATTGGCGGGTTCGGCGTGTTCACCTATAGTGTTACGATCGCCACCGCATTCCTGATTGAAGGGCAACTCCAAAGTTTTTTCCGACAACAAAAAATGGTTCGAACTGTCGATAAATTAACAAACCACTATATTGTCTGTGGACTCGGCGATACCGGGGTCCATGTGCTTGACGAGATGCTAAAGGCAGAAGTAGATTTCGTCGGTATCGAATTCGAGGAAGAGCGACTCATCCACCTCTCTGACACACGAAACTTTCTATACCTCCACGGCGACGCAACCGATGACGAATTGCTCATACGGGCGGGAATCGAACGTGCCAAAGGGCTCGTCACATGCCTCAGCCGTGACCAAGATAATCTGTTCGTCGTGATCTCTGCGAGAAAACTGAACCCCCGGTTAAGGATCGCCTCTAAAGCCGTCGAAGACAATTCTCCCGGAAAACTCATGACCGCAGGCGCAGATGAGGTCGTCCTACCGGATCACATCGGCGGACTCCGTCTCGCCTCCGGCATCCTCCAACCACAACTCGTAGGGTTTTTGGAAAATATTACCCAAAACCGAGACGGTGCCCAGTTCACCGAATCCATTATTCAAGAAGGCGCCGCTCTGGACGGGATCTTACTCAAAGCCGCCAGCATCCACGAACAAACCGGTTTAGTTGTTATCGCAATCCATGATAACGACGGGACGTTCCTCTATAACCCGCCCGGAGATAAGAAGATTGCAGCCGGGGACGCTTTGCTGGTCATAGCCAATCAGAAGCAGTTACAAACATTGCACAAACTCACCGGAGATTCAAGTTAGCGGAAAAACGTTGACCTGTTATCTTCCACGTGATATAATAGTGTCAAAATTTGCTGGACATTGAATCTCACCGCTGTAAAAGACACGCACACAAAACACATTGAAACTCTCACAAATCGGAAGGAAACACATATATGCTCGCAACCGTCCTAAGCAGTGCAATGCTGGGAATCGATGCTTACATCGTGAAAGTTGAGGTAGATGTCTCAGGTGGAATGCCGGCTTTCAGTACTGTTGGCTTACCGGACAACGCCATCAAAGAGAGTCGGGATCGGGTTACCGCCGCCATTAAGAACTCCGACTTCTACTTCCCACCCACCCGAATCACGGCGAACTTAGCACCTGCGGATATCCGAAAAGCAGGATCGGCGTTTGACCTTCCCATCGCAATCGGTGTTATGGGAGCTACCAATCAAGTAAACCTCGCGAGACTTGAAAACGCAATAATTTTAGGCGAACTCGCACTTGACGGCAGCATTCGCGGGATACAAGGCGGACTCCCGATCGCTATTGCGGCAAAAGAGAATGGCATTCAAGACCTCATCTTGCCAGCTGAAAACGCGAAAGAAGCCGCGATTGTGGAAGGTGTGAATGTCTATCCGGTCACAAGCTTAGCAGAGGCTGCTGCATTCCTCAATTCGGAGAAAGAGATCGCACCAGAACCCCACACGCTTAGCACTCACGGACACAAGGCACATCCTGACGCACTTCTTGATCTGCTCGATGTGAAAGGGCAGGAACACGTCAAACGCGCCATCGAAGTCGCCGCCGCAGGTGGGCATAACCTCATCATGATCGGACCCCCCGGTTCTGGAAAGACCATGATAGCGAAGCGAATTCCATCCATTCTGCCGAGACTGTCTATCGACGAATCCTTAGAAACGACGAAAATCCAAAGTATCATCGGTATTCTACCGAACGACACACCTTTGGTTGTGACGCGCCCATACCGTTCACCCCACCATACAATTTCAGACGCAGGTTTAATCGGCGGTGGAAACATACCGCGTCCCGGTGAGGTGAGTCTCGCACACAACGGTGTCCTCTTTTTAGATGAACTCCCTGAATTCCGACGAAACGTCCTTGAAGTCATGCGACAACCGCTTGAGGACCGGCAAGTAACCATCTCCCGTGCATCCGCATCCCTTACTTATCCCGCGAACTTCATGCTCGTCGCCGCCATGAACCCCTGTCCCTGCGGATTTTTCAGCGATCCGACCAGAGATTGCAAGTGTTCACCCACTCAGATTCAAAACTACGTCTCCCGTATCTCTGGACCCCTCTTAGATAGAATCGACATCCAAGTTGAAGTGCCAGCGGTGAAATACGCAGAACTCGCTAACGAAACAACCGGTGAACCCTCGGCACACGTCCAAGAACGGGTTGAAAAGGCACGGCACATCCAACAGCAACGCTTTGCAGACACGGCAATACACGCCAACGCAAGCATGGAATCTAAGCAGATACGAGAATACTGCCAAATTGATTCCCAAGCACAAGAGCTCCTACGGGTCGCGATTAACCAATTAGGACTCAGTGCACGGGCATACGACCGAATTTTGAAGGTAGCCCGCACCATCGCTGACTTAGAGAGGAACCTGCATATAGAGGCAGTTCATGTCTCCGAAGCCATACAATATCGGAGTCTCGATCGGAGCTTCTGGAAAAAGTAACCCTATAGAGAAGAGGAAAAATGCAACCTAACTTTATTATCTTCCTAACCGATGATCAAGGATACGGCGACCTGTCCTGCATGGGTGCGACTGATTTCAAAACGCCACATCTCGACAGAATGGCGACAGAGGGAGCACGCTTCACGGATTGGTACTCAAATTCACCCGTCTGTTCTCCTTCGCGCGCAGCATTACTGACAGGACGATACCCGTGCCATGCGGGGGTGCGTTCCATTTTAGCAGGGCATCGCACTGCTACAGGGTTACCGCCTTCCGTGCCGTCACTCGCAACGGCATTGAAGGCGCGAGGCTATTACACGGCGATGTCTGGAAAATGGCATCTCGGGCTCGCAGAAGGCTCGCGCCCTGAACATCACGGATTCGACGATTGGTTCGGGTTCATGGCAGGATGCATCGATTTCTTCTCACACATCTTCTATTGGGGCTTAGGACAACCCGGCATCGACCAGACACATGACCTCTGGGAAAACGGCGAAGAGATATATCGGAATGGTGAATACTTCACCGAACTCATCACCGAATACGCCATCAGATATATCCGAAAATCCGTTGAACTCGGCAAACCCTTTTTCCTTTACGTGCCTTACAACGCCCCGCACTATCCGATGCACGCACCGGAAAAATATGTAGATCGGTTCCCAAATTTGCCCTGGGACAGACAGATTATGGCGGCGATGCTCAGTGCCGTTGACGATAGCGTTGGCGAAATTTTTGCCGAACTTGAGAGACTCGGACTCGCCGAAAACACCTTCTCCTATTTCCAAAGCGACAACGGTCCCTCACGTGAAACCCGAAATTGGTTAGACGGCACGCAGGATCCGTATTACGGCGGCACTGCAGGTAAACTGAAAGGACATAAATTTAGCCTTTATGAAGGGGGTATTCGTTCCCCTGGAATCATGAACTGGCCCCAGCGAATCCCGGCAGGGCAGGTCATCAATGAGATCGGCGCAGCAATGGACGTATTTCCGACCTTTCTCGCAGCAGCAGGCGGAGATCCTTCCGAGTACGAACTCGATGGACTGGATGTCCTACCTATGGTAACAACCAATGAATCCACGCTACATCGTGAAATTTATTGGGAGATGGGTAAGCAGACCGCCGTGCGGCGTGGTAACTGGAAATTGGTACTCAACGGTCAATTGGTAGAAGGCGCACCGCCAGAAGACGATGTACATCTCGCAAACCTTGACACCGACATGGGTGAAACGAAAAACTTGAAAGATGAACACCCAGAAGTCACCACTGAATTGACGGAAGCCGCCCAAACATGGCGCGAAGGTATTGAAACGCATTGGGAGACCGAATGGGTCAATCCGAACGGGACAACCGGTTACGTCAAGGAGCGGTAATATGCTAACCGATACTTAAGATGCCTACGGGCATCTGCTTTCAGATTACCATAACGGCAGAGAAAATGTCGAAATTGTGGAGAGAGAAGACGGGTTCATTGATGTAAGCCGTCTGGGACCCTTTAACTACTTTGCTGAATATAACGACTGGGCTGAACACCAAAGAACGGGAATAGCACACGCTACAGGCAGCGTTCTGGATATCGGATGTGGGGCAGGACGGCATTCTATCTATCTTCAGGAACAAGGTCTCGATGTTTTAGGAACCGACATCTCACCCTTAGCCATCCAAACCTGTCAAAGTCGTGGACTCAAAAATGCCCTCGTCACATCTGTCACACAGCTGAGTTCCAAAATCGGCATCTTTGACACGATTCTCATGATGGGCCACAATTTCGGACTCGTCGGAAGCCGTAAAAGAGCAAAGTGGCTCTTGAAACGCTTTGCCGCCATGACAACGAATACTGCGAAAATTATCGCTGAAACAATGGATCCTTATCAAACAGAGGAACCGTGCCACTTAGCCTATCACCAATTCAACCGAGATAGAGGACGGATGAGCGGCCAGTTAAAACTACGAATTCGTTACCGGCAATATACCACGCCGTGGTTTGATTATCTGTTTGTTTCAAAGTCGGAGATCGAAGACATCCTTGACGGAACAGCGTGGCGGGTTGAACGCTATATTGACGCAGCCAATACACCGACGTATGTCGCAATTTTATCCAAACGTCCGCATTCCTAATTATCATAGTGTCGGTAGGCGCGGCGCAGGTGAGTTGTTTTTGCTTGGGTATTTCTCCAGGAACTCTTGTCCGTCAAGAACATCTGTGTTACCGTAGGGGCTGGGTAACCCAGCCCGTACAGATAGGAAGCCTTACCGAAAGACGAGATATGTCATGATACTTTTTAAATTTGCCTTTATTACGGATACACATTTGTACCTAAACGCCCCAAGAAATTTCGCCAGCGGACTCCAGCAACAAAAAAAGAGTCTGCAACTTTACGAAAAGTTGGTTGAACAACTGAACGCGTTTGCGCCTGCCTTTGTCATTCACGGTGGGGACGTTGTGTGTGGGGGTCAAAGTTTCGGCATGTCCGCAGAGGAATTCGAAGCCACACTTGAGGGCGCACAAGCACTCGGGCAACGCCTAAATGCCCCCTGCTACTACATCCCCGGTAACCATGATTTGCATCCCGAAACCGGTTCCAAAGACCCCTACTTGGCACACTTCAGCACCAACGGCATGGGTTCCATCAGTTTTGTGCACGAAAATATCCGATTTATCCTCCTCGATTCACAAGAGGTTCCCGAAGACCTCACACACGGGTACATCAGCACCAACCAACTGGCGTGGGCAGAGCGCGAATTGAAAAGAGCCCGTGATTACAACCAAGAGGTTTTCATCTTTTCACATCAACTCCCGTTTCCGAACGTCGAATTCCAAGGAATTGGTTCAAGGGTTGCCAACTCCGCAGAGGTCCTCGAAATTACCGCCCCCTTTGAGAGACAAATTTTGGCATTTTTCTGTGGACATCTGCATCTCAATCGCGTCTTCAGAGAACAAGGCATGCTGTGTATCGTTTCCTCTGGCATTATCTGTTATCCGATGATGTGGCGACAGGTCCTGGTATATCCCGACAGAGTTGACGTGAAGTCGGTACCGGTTGACTTACCGGATGTCATCGCTGAATCAGAAGCCGTTAATCCAGATAACAATCTGTATCTATTGGGCAGAGATCGGGATCTAAACTTCAGTATTCAACGGGGAGATTTCCTTTAGAGGGATCGAAAAAACCTTAACCCCTGGAGGCAGCATCGCAACATCGGCGCGATGCGGGTTCTTTCAAGCACTATGAATGCCAAGTTTCACCTGATAACTCCCGTCAGGGCCAAGTTAAAAAATGATTGAAGTTCAAAATATTACCAAAAACTACGGTCCTTTCCAAGCACTCAAGGACATCTCCTTCCAAGTAGACAAGGGACAAATTGTCGGCTTCCTCGGTCCCAATGGCGCAGGAAAAACAACGACAATGCGAATCCTCACCTGTTTTATGCCAGCGAGTAGCGGACGCGTTACCGTCGCCGGATATGATGTTTTTAAAGAATCGCGAGAGGTTCGGAAGCGCATCGGTTATCTCCCCGAAAACGTTCCACTCTATCCGGAAATGACGGTGACGAAGTACTTGACGTATATGGCAAAGATCCGGAGCGTCCCCCGTAGCAGTATCAACGGGCAACTGGATACCGCTATCGAGGCATGTGGTCTTACCGAACGCCGACACCAGATTATCGGGCAACTCTCCCGCGGTTTCCGACAACGCGTTGGCTTAGCACAAGCACTCATTCATGAACCAGATGTCCTAATTCTTGATGAACCTACTTCTGGATTAGACCCACGGCAGATTGTCGAAATTCGTGAATTAATCAAAGCACTCGGCAGGGAACGGACCATCCTGTTCAGCACGCACATCTTACCCGAAGCCAGTCTCACATGCGAACGGTTGATTATCATCAGCCGCGGTAAAATTACGGGTGATGTCCTGTTGAAAGAGGGACGTGCTGTTCCCAGACAAGACGATGAATCCACCAGTAGCCCAGAGAATTTGCAAGCTGCCTCCTCCATTCTCGCCGTTGAGATAGCAGGCGCATCAGCAGACGATGTATCCGCCGTCCTCCACGACATACCAAACGTGATTCAAATCGAGCAGATCGATACCGATACGGATGACACAGCGAGGTTCCACCTTTACTATACACTGGCGACCGATATCCGTTCAGCAGTCGCAGCGACCATCGTCAAACGCGGGTGGCACCTGCTTGAAATGCATACGACCGAAATGTCTCTTGAGGAACTGTTCCTGTCCCTGACAGTATAGAATGTGCCTTTCGTTACAAAACCCAGTTTATTAACTAAGGAATAACAAGGAGATCGTAAAATGAATGACTTCTGTAAAAAGATTTGTACGTCTGCAATCGCTATTCCTCTTTTGATGAGTATATGTTGTTTTGCAATAGGGGCAGGAATAGGTGTGAGTTGGACAAAATCCAAGGTGACTCCAGTCATTATCGTCGAACCTGACATTAGAGGTTTCAAACCAATGGGGAACAGTTCAATTGGAAACAGATGGTCCAAGGCACAAGTTAAGCCGGTCCTTTTGGTAAAACCTGGCACTGGTGGTTTTGTGCCCTATGAAGGAACTATCATAGGCAACCAATGGGCAAAGAAAGATGTGACCCCCGTAATGCTTGTCGAACCTGAGACCTCGAAATTTATCCCATTACGTGCTATCATCTCCGCAGGCAAGCTAATAGGTGGAGGCGCATCCCGAACTTTTTCTACAACTCCATCTGTCATTGAGAGCAAAGTCGATGGAGAATTTGAGGGATGGGATGGAGAAACTATTGTAAAACTGACAAACGGACAGATATGGCAACAAATTGAGTATCACTACCACTATCGTTACGCCTACATGCCAGAAGTATTAATCTTTAAGTCAGGTGGTGTATATAAGATGAAAGTAGAAGGAATTAAAAAGGCAGTACGTGTAGAGAGACTAAAATAATGTTCCAGTCCGATATGATATAATTTAGGCAAGATTTATGAAGTGCCACCGTTTATTCAGGCCACAATTTCGCAAATTTAATGTAGGGTAGGCAGTACAGTCTACAACTACCGAAACCTTGAGTGCATTTGGACGAAGTTTGTGAATGAATCTATGCGATTATGAAAGGTTGTTTTATGAATACTTATCCACTTGAGATGGACACGCGTCAGTCTATTAACACCCGTTTGAAACATTTAGGTTGGATCCTTGAAGCGGAAAATCCCAACTGTAATGTTTTTCAAGAGCGTGCTAAAACTGTAGAGCAAGCCCGCCTTTTACAAGGAAAGCGTCCTGATTATATCTTGTATCAATCTAATACGGATAAACCGATTGCCATTATTGAAGCAAAACGTCCAGGAATTGATTTAGATCAGGGACTTCAACAATCTATTGAATATGCCAATCTATTATCCGCTCCACTGGCTTTTGCTTGCAACAAGACCTTTGCAATTGCACAGCATATCCCTCAAGGTTATCCCTTGAAAATAGATGGGGAAGAAATTCAAGACTTTATTGACGAATTGACTGCTATAAGATTTATTCAGGAAGGTTCAGAAATCGTATCAACTCCTCTTGGAATGAGTGTTACTCATGATGGTTTGATTAAAACCTATGAGGATGCAAATAACATACTGCGGAAAGAAGGGTTACGCGAAGGATATGAGCGTTTTTCTACTTTTTCCGAGATTCTTTTCCTCAAATTTATTGATGAATCCGAGAGACTTAGGAATTTGATTGGAAAAAGATATTGTTGGAGCGAATTTCAAAGTTACCCTGATGAGCAATTATTGGATTATATTACAGATACAGTTTGGAAAAAATTGCAAGCCGAATTCGGAGAGATTTTTAACAACCAATTTGCAATTCAAACACCAAGCAATCTCAAAAGTATTGTTGAACGTATTAGCACGATTAATTTAACTTCAATTGATAGTGACATTAAAGGCGATGCTTTTGAATACTTTCTCAAAAGTGTCACCAACGGGGTTAAGGATTTAGGAGAGTATTTTACACCAAGACATATTGTAAGATTAATACTTAGAATACTTAAGCCAAAGTATGGTGAAACAATTTATGATCCATTTTGTGGAACAGGTGGGTTCCTTCTTGAAGCGTTCAAGTATTTATCCTCACAAACTGATACGAGTCATAAGGATATTGCTGAAACCCTTAAACAAAACACGATTTTTGGCAGAGAGTTGACTTCTACAGCCCGGATTGCCAAAATGAACATGATTCTATTTGGTGATGGACACAATAATATTGAGAAAATGGATAGCTTAGGAAAGCCAATTGAAGAAAAATACGATATTGTTATGTCAAACATTCCCTATTCACAAGAAACAGAAGCTGGACACCATTATCCAATCCCGACTTCCTCATCAAAACAAGATGGCGATCTTGTATGTATTCAACATATATGGAAAGCATTAAAGCCGGAAGGTAGGGCGGCAATTATTGTGCCAGAAACGTTTCTCTATAAAGGTGGTAAAATAAAAAAAGTCCGAGAACTTATTGCTAAGCAGGTTTCAGAATTGAGTATCATATCCCTTCCAAGGGGGGTTTTTATGCCATACACACCAGAAAAAACAAATATCCTATATTTTAAAAAAGGAGATAACCATTTCAAAAATTGTTTTTTCTTTGCAATTCATAATGATGGATTTGAATTGAATGCCAAACGCAAACCAATAGTAGGTAACAGCGATATAACAAAGTGTCTTAGTATATGGGACGACTTCAGGGAAATAGAAGGTGTTTCTACTTTACAAAGTCGTGAAAAAATCAGGCAAAACAATTGGAATCTGCGCCCATACTTCTATATGGAGGACATACCAGACATACAGGGCGAAGGAGTGTATTTAAGGGATGGCATCGTTACAGAAATTGTTGAATGGGTGTATCCAAATGATTCTCCTAATCAAGAATTTGCTATGTTGGAAATATCAAAAAACGGAGTTTTCTTAAAAGATCCGTTATTAGGTTCTGAAGCAACCCAAAAATATAAACTTGCTCAATCGGGTGATATTGTTTATAATCCCCATCGTGTTAATATAGGTAGTATTGGAGTCGTTCCTAATCACGTAAATGAGGCGTTGGTTAGCCCAGCTTATGTCGTTATCAGATCACAAGATACTTTGAAAAATAACCCTAATTATCTGGTATCTGTTCTGAAACACCCACGATACCTAAAAGTGATTATGAATTATTGTTTAGGGGCAACACGAGCATCCTTACCCTTTAGCGAGTTAGCACGGATCAAAATTCCCAAACCTTCTGTAAATGAAGTGGATTTAATAGCCTCAATGGAAAAAAAGAAGCAGGAAGCTATGAAATTACAAAAAGAAGCGGAGGGGGAAATTAACCAGATTGCTGAGGATTATATTAAATATAGAACGTGAAACTCAAATTAACCAAGCCTGAAACTACTTATTACGCTAAAAATTACTTGTTGCGTTTTTCGTAAACCCAAAATTAACCAAAGCCAAAAAGGAGATACACATGGATGTTATAGGCGAAGATTATGATTTGTCTGACGAAGATAAAAGAACAGTTTTTTATATTTTTAATCCCGAAGAATCTTGCGATTTTACCACTAAAGAATATTACTATACAGATTTTTCGGACATCAATGAAAAGTTCTGCCAAGTATGCTATAACGAAATAGCAGAAGAAATAAAAACATATTCTGATGAACACCAAAATCACCTTATGCAATCATTGGCAAAAAAGCAGAAAGATGCTTTTAAAGATAAGAGTTTCCATCGCATATTCCGCCATAAATACTGCAACCACGAATACTGTAGCGAGTGCAATGAAAAAATAGAATTTGAACAAGATTATGTATTGGTAAATCCTGACAACAAACAACACTTATTTTCTAACGTCAAACAAAATTACCTTGTATGCTCCTGTAATGATTTTATCTATTTGCCCGTAGTTGAGGACTACGTATTTCTTAAACAGCGACAAACAAATGAAGATAATATAGAAAGAGATACATTCGCACTTCATACAACCAAAAAGGGATATTCATTATTAAAAAGTCATCTATACCATGATGTCAACACCAAAATAATTAGGGTTAACAAAATTGACATTCAAAATAGAATTTGGTTTTTATCCGATCATATCCCCATGAAATGCAAAGAAAAGCACCCTGAACTGGGAAAATCCGTTTGCGATAAGATTGGGAATATGATAAGAGGTTACTATGAAATATGGGTTGAATTAAATAGGAGTTGTCGCATTCTTGACGGTTTGTCACCAAAAATATTCTCATTCCGATTTATGGGAGACCCACTAATACAGGGTGTAGTCAGCAATATAGAAACGATATATAATGAAAATCCAATGTTCTGGTTTGATTACCTTAAGAGAATCTATGCAAACATAGTAATAGGTATCTGTAATTTAATAGATAAAGATACGAAAGATGACACTATATCCTTCTTTTTCTTCGCTAATGACGAAGATTTGAAAAAAACTGATATTGGCAAAAAAATTCAAGTTTTGTTAGGAACATGCTATAAGAACAGCCGTAATGATTATGAAAAACTCAAAAAATTGCGAAACAAATTATTCGCTCATATAGATTTGGATTATCTGCCTACTAAAGACGCTGGTGAACTTTTTTTACAATTACAAAATTTGTCCATGGATATACCGTTAATCAAGAAGTTCCTTGAAATACTTTCACAGATTTTTGAATCTATTAGCCAGTATTACGAATTGCGTATTGATTTTAAATTGAATCAAATAACAACCACTATGCATTCAGACCTTCTGATCGGAGACATTAATAACGTTCTACGTAAGTTAGATATATACCCTGTGAAAAAGTATACCGCTCACAAAAGAATAGAATTTGATATTACAAACGAAACCATACAAAAATGCCACAAGGAAAAAAAGGAATTAGATATAGTAAAGAACATTGTAAAAAATAACGTTGTATACTATAAAGATAAGATATGTTTCATAGATGATAAGAATGAGATAGGATTAGACCATGACGAGTTGGAAGATTCAATCAATAAACACGTAAGAACATGGATAAAAAATGATAACGGAGTTATCCCTATTTATGCAGATGATCCTGAAATTATTGATCCTTTAATTGTAAGTCTAAATAATAGTCCGATTCTCAAAGAAAGCCTAAATGCTCACATGCTTCTTTTTAGATATAGCAACAGAGATATGGGAATAGATAGGAGTATAATTGTAGAAAAAAGAATTGTTGGAAACCCCGAGTACCAAATTACAGACGAACTAATGCAATGGATAGAGGATTTTAACACGGATAAAAAAGTCAGCCCAATAACTTGTTTTATTGAACATCGGGGTGTAGATAATTTTACAGGTGTAAATGCACTTAATGGAACAGTTGGTATCGTTGAATAAAAACAACAAGGCGAAATGTTATACTCAATTTAACCAATCCCAAAACTACTAATTGCGATAAATAATAACTCACTCTAAAAACTGGTAGCGTGTTGGAGTGGGGCATCCGTTGCTAAAAACAATCCGTAGTCAAGGAACACACGCTTAGAGAAACACGCCTGTTGAAACACCACATTTTGAAAAAATCCTTATGAAGATCACCTACTACACTCCAAGACTATTCTGCTATGATAACCTACCGATAGTTGTCTATCCAGTGGCTTGGAAATATTAATCATGCGTTTAATAACCGTCTGGATTATAGGTAGCTTCGTCCTACTGCTCTTCGGGTGTGGTGAGGAAAGTATCGAGGAGATGCAACCCGAATCCGAGTCAGAACACCTCACGGAGACGCGCAATCTCTTTACCGAGAACGAATGGGCAGTGATTGAAAGTCTATCGCCGCTACCTGACAAACCTCCACCCAGCCCCACAAATCGCTTCGCTGACAATCCAGACGCGGCGCAGTTAGGGCAGATGTTTTTCTTCGATGCCCGCTTCTCAAAGGAAGGCACGATTTCCTGTGCAACCTGCCACTCACCGTTCCATGGTTTCGCTGATGTTGAAGCCACTTCATTGGGTAATAGACGCGGCACAAGAAACGCCCCAACTGTCCTCAATGCAGCCTATAACAAGTGGCAATTTTGGGACGGACGTGCCGAGACGCTCTGGGCACAAGCACTGTTTGCATTTGAAGGGGAGGAAGAACAAGCAGGCACACGACTTCAGTACGCACACCTCATCAAACGACACTATGCAGCAGCATATGAAGCCGTCTTCGGGGCACTTCCTGCGCTTGAAGATGCCAAACGTTTCCCACCTCAGGGTAAACCCGGCGATGCAGCGTTTGATACCATGTCCAAGGCGGATCAGATTGCTGTGAACACCGTTTTCGCAAACATCGGTAAGGCAATTGAAGCCTATGAACGCCTTTTGATTCGTCGGAACGCCCCGTTTGATCGGTATGTGGCAGGCGATGAAGAGGCGATCACAATTGAAGCGAAACGCGGCTTAAAGATATTCATCGGAAAAGGGGTCTGTGTCCTCTGCCACGGCACCCCACATTTCAGAGATGACGATTTTCATAACTTGGGGATACCCCAAGGACCGTTACCGGAAGATATCGGACGTTTCCAAGGCATCGCGAAACTCTTAGCCGATCCGTTTAACAGTGCAGGCATTTATAGCGATTCACGGGTGGGTGCTGCAAACACGCTGAACCTCCTGGAGCCAAGACTGGAACACCAAGGTGAATTCAAAACGCCAACCCTCCGTAACGTCGCACTCACGCCGCCCTACTTCCACACTGGTGAATTTCCAACACTCGCCTCTGTCATTGAATTCAACGACGCAGGTGGCACCACAAACGAATTTGCAGGTAGGCGCGCAGCCCCAGTGGAACCGCTCCATCTCAGCGAACAGGAAAAAAGAGACCTTGTCGAGTTTTTAGAGACATTGACAGGCGAACCACCACCAGCACATCTGCTCATAAAACCTAAACTCCCTTAATTATTTTCCACATCAAGAGGTAGTTTTAACTGCTCTCGCACGGCTTGTCGGACCTCATCACAGATACGCATGGCGTGTGCCGCTTCGTCCGCGGTCGCGAATTTTCCGGGGTAACGGGGATCCACCGCATGTTCGGACAGTTTTGAAAAATCTTCCTGCCACGCGTCCCAATCCGGACGAGTCGGGAAAATTAGTCCCAATAATTCTTTTAAATCGTGGGTCCTTGGAAACGGGATGTTCGCCTCCTGGAGCCACGCCTTTAGATACTTTTCAATACATTGCTGGGCATGGAAACAGATCGCATCGTTTACTGGATTCTGTCCTTGAAGCACTTGCTGCGCCACAGTATAATCGCCTTCCGCTTTCTGTACCCATTCCTCTGTCAATGGATTTATCACGTGTGTTTCCTTCTTTACGGGTTTCAAGAAAAAATCGGGAGTTTCATAAAGCACCTCGCCTTTTTCAGTGATCTCTTGGAGGAACCAGTCGTTATAAGCGAGACGATACGCCAGGTTCTCAGGCGAATGCACGAGCACATGCAGGTGGAAAGGGCGCGCGAGACGTTCCCGAATCTCTATCTCTTGCCGGCGGGTTTCCGATTTCGCTACCGGCATCACCACCAACAGATCGACATCCGACCGCTCGGTAGGCATGCCGTAGGCATAAGAGCCGAAAAGGACCACTTGTAACGGCGCGAATTCGCGCACGATGTCATTGCATACCGACTGAATGTCTTGCCGGGTAACCATGGGCATTCCCCCTTCTGTTGGGTCTATCTACAACAGGAACCTATCGCGCCTACAGGTAAACGTATACGGCTAATTATGCCACATCTCCGTCTCATACGCAAGGGAATCCCTTCTCGAAAAAATATTGATTTATAGATGCATCTATCGTATAATCTCTGTTACAGACCTATTTTAACAGCGAGGCATAATCACCGCAAAAAAAATAATTATGAAACTTGTTACCTTTCAAACCCAATCGACGAACACCCTACCAAAACTCGGTGCGTGGATTGATGGCGACCGGATTGTTGACCTTACTGAGGTTGCCGCAGATATGTCCCAATTCTTTGAACAGAATTGCCTTGCCGACGCGCAAGGATATATTGAACGCACAGACCTCTCCGATGCCGCTGTCCCCGTTGCTGATGTGCAGCTGCTCGCTCCGTTTCCATGCCCTGCAAGCCTGCGGGATTTCGGTGTATTCAAAACCCACATGGATGCTGCTGCGCGGATTACCGGTAAAGAAATTTCACCTGAATGGTTCAAACTGCCCAACTACTACCGCGGCAGCACGAGTCCTTCCTCCATTGCCGGACACGAAGTCGTTGTTACCTGGCCCAACTACACCCAAAAACTCGATTTTGAACTGGAGTGGGGTGTCTATATCGGCAAAACCGGGAAAAACATTTCCGTGGCAGAAGCCTCCGAGTACATTGCGGGTTATACCATTTACAACGACATCAGTGCGCGGGACATTCAATTTCGACACATGACCCTGGCACTCGGTCCCGCCAAAGGCAAGGATTTCGATAACAGCAACATCATGGGACCTTGCCTCGTTACACCCGATGAAATCGGCGATCCGTACAACCTCCGAATGATCGCCAGAGTCAACGGCGAAGTCTGGGCAGACGGCAATACCTCGGATATGTATTACTCATTCGAAGAAATGATTTCGTTCGTTTCACAGTCAGAGACGCTCCATCCCGGTGAGTTTTTAGGTTCCGGCACCGTGGGAAAAGGGTGTGGGTGGGAACTCGACCGCTGGATCCAACCGGGTGATGTCGTTGAACTTGAGGTTGAGAACATCGGTATGATCAGAAACCAGATCGGTGAACCGGAAGTGAACCCCGCCGAATGGACGGAAAAAGGTCTTTAATTTTTCCTTGCGGATCGGTGAGGTAGGTTAAACGAATAACGACCCTCGGCGTATATCCAGCGCGCCCGTTAGTTGCGCTTACTGCTGAATCTAACAAGAACCTGCCCTTAACAGAGTGGAGGGCAGTACAGAGGCCCATAAATTAAAATGCGACTTAAAGACAAGGTAGCCATCACTACAGGTGCCGCCTCCGGCATCGGAAAAGCTACAGCGATCCTTTTCGCTGAACACGGCGCGAAAGTCGTCGTCGCCGACATCGATGCAGACGGCGCGAACGAGACTGTTTCCACCATTCGAGATGCAGGCGACGAAGCGATTTATGTCGAAACCGATGTAACAATTTCTGATAACACCAAGCGTATGGTGCAGGAAACCCTTAATATCTACGGAAAACTCGATATCTTGCTCAGCAGTGCCGGAATTGCGATGCGACTCCCTGTCGCCGATTTGCCAGAGGAGGATTGGCACCGGTGTTTAGATGTGAACCTCACGGGTGTCTATCTCTGTGCCAAGGCAGCGATTCCTGCCATGCTGAAAAATGGTGGCGGTTCCATTATCAACTTGTCCTCTATCTATGGACTCGTCGGCGCGGACGTTCGCGCCGCGTATGTCGCTTCCAAAGGGGGTGTAACAAACCTCACCCGTGGGATGGCACTCGATTACGCCGAGGATAATATCCGCGTTAACTGTATCTGTCCCGGCTTCGTTGAAACACCGTTAGTCGCCGGTGTCATTAAAACACCAGAGGAATATCAGAGTCTTGGAGACAGACATCCGATGCGCAGGCTCGCGCAACCCGAAGAGATCGCCTACGGTGCACTCTACCTTGCCTCCGACGAGTCTGCCTTCGTTACAGGCATCGCCTTACCGATTGATGGCGGCTACACTGCCGGATAAAAATGCGAAAATTTTTTCTGATTACTTTCCTCATTCTACTCATAAACAGCGCGTACCTCTTCAGCTTCGGTGAACCGACGCTCTTTTATATTTTCAACGTCCTGTTCCACGTTGGACTCGGTGTTGTTCTCATAATTCCATTCAGTATCTATGTCCACCGACAATTCAGGCACCTCTCAACACTCGGACAAATAGGGATTATCGGAATAGTCGTTGGTATCATCAGTGGTGGCTATCTGATGATTGTCGGCGCAACAACTCCCTATCGGTGGCTACTCATCACACACATTATCAGTGTAAGCATCGGGAGTCTGCTCCTCTGTATCCATCTTTTAAGAGACAAAGAGCGCCTCACGCCATTATTCAAAAAAATTAGCCTCGGGGTGCTCATTGTTGTCGTCCTTTTCCCGATAGGCGCGAAACTCACACAACACTATTTACCCAATGAAACATATCTCGTCGAGAATCCCGCACTCCCTCCCACGAGTATGTATGAGGAAGGCGGTGGCACAACCGGTCATTTTTTCCCCGCCTCCGTTGAAACAGAGACCGGCGGTCTGATTCCAACCGACTTCTTTCTCACATCGGAAACCTGTGCCACCAAGGGCTGCCACCCAGATATCTATCGGCAGTGGAACGAATCCGCTCACCACTTCTCCTCCTTCAATAACCAGTGGTATCGCAAGTCAATTATCTATATGCAGGAGGTCAACGGTATCCAACCCTCTAAATGGTGCGGGGGATGCCACGACCCAGCAATTTTACTCAACGGTGTGATGGATAGACCCATTCGTGAAAACCTCCACACACCCGCTGCTCAAGCAGGACTCGCCTGCACAGCGTGCCATTCCATCGAAAAAGTCAAAGACACGATGGGTAACAGTGGGTATGTGATTAAATACCCACCCCTTCACGAGATTGCCGCCAGTGAGAATCCTATTATCCGCAATCTGCACAACTACCTCATTCGGCTGGATCCGGAGCCTCACAAGAAAAGTTTCCTCAAACCCTTCCACCGTGAGAACACCGCCGAATTCTGTTCAACCTGTCATAAAGTGCATCTCGACGAACCGGTCAACAACTTTCGATGGCTCCGCGGTTTTAACGACTACGATCAGTGGCAGAAAAGCGGGGTCTCACATCAAGGCGCGTTGTCCTTCTACTATCCCGAAACGGCGAAGAAATGCGTCGATTGCCACATGCCACTCGTTGACTCTACAGATGCCGGGAATATCAATGGCAAGGTGCATAACCACCGATTCCCCGCCGCGAACACAGCGCTGCCCTTTGTGAATCAACACCCAGAACAACTCAAAATCGTCACAGACTTTTTGCAAGATGACGTGGTAACGTTAGATTTATTCGCAGCTGGCACCCCCATCCCACGTGACGGCACTGAAGTCGTCCGAGGCGAGAACACACGGATCGATGTCGTCGTCCGCACACGGGGAGTCGGTCACCGCTTTCCAACTGGCACCATCGACGCATTCGACATCTGGCTGGAAGTGAAAGTCACCGACGAAAACGGTAAAATTGTCTTCTGGAACGGCAGAATCGACGCTCCCGACGGAAACGGACCGGTTGACCCAGGCGCGCACTTTTATCGTGCCTATATGCTGGATGCACACGGAAACCTGATTAATAAACGAAATGCTTGGGCAACCCGAACAATCCTCTATTCAAACACAATCCCGCCGGGTGCCGCCGATACTGCGCGCTACCGACTCGAAATCCCGTCCGATTGTGGCAACCTACTCACAGTGGAAGCGAAACTCAATTACCGCAAATTCAATTGGTGGCATACACAGTGGGCTTACGCTGGCGTGCGCGACCCAGAAGATACAGATTTCCAGGTAGATAAAGGCTACGACGACGGCAAGTGGGTCTGGACAGGTGACACCTCGGATGTCGCAGGAAAAATTAAGGAGATCCCAAACCTACCCACCGTTGTCATGGCATCTACAACAGCAACCTTAAAAGTAGCAGGCACAGTCCCTGTGCCGTCAGCCGAAGCAGCAGATGTAGTCTCTATGTCATCCCAACCTGAAAATACGCGTGAACGGTGGAACGACTACGGCATCGGGTTACTCCTACAAGGCGATCTGAAAGCCGCAGAAACCGCATTTTTAAAGGTAACCGAGATAGAACCAACATACCTCGATGGATGGGTAAACGTGGCAAGAGCTAGAATCCAAGAGGGAGACATGCAAGGCGCAGAAGTGATGCTTGAAAAGGCGTTTGAAATCCAGCAGACCTTGCCCGCTGAAAACCCACATCGCGCGAAGGTCCACTACTTTTACGCACTCATTCAGGAAACTTATGGCAATTACGATACAGCGATTGAACATCTCCAGCAGGCTGCTTCGCAATTCCCGCGGGATACCCGTGTCCGAAATAAACTCGGACGTATGCATTTCCTGAAACGCAACTACGAAATCGCGCTATCAGAATTCCAGAAGACGCTCACCGTGGATCCAGAAGATCTGGACGCACATTACAACATGATGCGGTGTTACCGTGCCCTCAAGAACCCCTCGCTCGCCGCCAAATCGCAAAAACTCTACCTACGGTTCAAGGCGGACGAATCCGTCGATGCAATCACCGGTATCCCTCGCCGCGCAGACCCGGATGTCAACCGTGAACGCCAACGGATTCACGAACACACCAATAGTTATGAACCGCTACCCAACCCCTGAACATCAGCACGTAGATTGAATTGAACGAAAACCTGTGCCGCCCAATAAAACGCGTTGGGGTAAAGAGACATGACGATTCAATATGAACCACCAGGGTCATTCATCTGATGTCACAGTGCTTGAGTCCAGCCCTACCGTTTTTTTAGCTCCGCCCAAGTTATCGTTAATCGATTCCGGGGATGCACAGCAAACCCCTCAATTTCATTCGATAGTTTGGGGGCAGCGTTGGGATCTATTGCCATGTAAACGGCATCCAAACGGGTATCGCCTTCCCTAGACCAAAATGTAACGGTATGTTTCCCCGGTTTCAGATCAAAGGTCAACGGATTCTTTTCGCGCCATTTTACTTTTGACCACGTCCACTCCTGATGCTGACCTGTATCCCAGATCATGTTGGCATCCCCCGGTTGTGGGCTTTTCTTCTGATCGACTGTGACATGGAAAGAGTCCTTCGCCGTATCTTGGGCAATCACCCGCCCCCACATCGTGTACTGACCGGGTGTTCTAACGTTAATCACGAAATCGGCTTTACCGGGGTGGCGACCTCCCCCGCCCTTTCCCGCCGAGATATACATACCGCCTGAAGCTTTCTTATCTTCATAAATTTCCATGATTTCTACAATTTCATCTGCGTCTTCGGCTTCAAAGCCAATCTCAGTAGCAATGCAATAACCGACCAATCCCAATACAAGCAGTACAAATTGAATCAATAACAACCGCATATACTTCATGCGTATATCCTCCTTAGGTTTGTAATAGTGCAATTCATTGCGCGTGTTTTTTCTCCTCGCTTCACCAATACAAAACACTGACTTTAGCGTCTTAGATCTCAAAGCGCACTACCGTGGACTGAAGTATTTACAAGAAACATTTTTCATATTGAAGGACTGCAGAAAGCGGGAGAGGTTGTTCCACAGCCCTTATTTACACTACCCGTCCAAAATCCACCAGATGCATCGTCTGAATTGATTACGGCACAGGTTTAGTTTGCGGAGTCTAAACACTTCGTTCGATTGCTCGGCTAAGCGTCTAAGAAACTCTGGCTGCATCTTAGGCTGCATCTTATACTTCAAACATAGCACTCCGGAATCAACGGTATGAATGCCGTATAGCATTCCCCGGGAGTGCGGTCACTTGAGGCATGCTTTTCTATAGACATGTTGCTCCGCTGGAGCAAAGAAACCTCTTGACACGTAACGCATATCCTCACGCCAGATGAGGATTAAGAACTTACCCGGGTAATTTGCAACAACGCCCGGTGCGGTTAGAAACCGCACCTACCGGGTTTGAGGAAACACGCTTTTCTATTCTCACTGCGAAGCAATATTGCTCCGCTGGAGCAAAGAGCACTCTTGACAAGTAAGGCATTTCCTCACGCCAGAGGCGTGATATGTCTATAGAAATCACCACGTCCAGAACCCTGCACTCCCGGGGAATGCTATACGGCATTCATACCGTTGATTCCGGAGTGCCATGTCTATAGAATGTTTTCTGTCCCCTCATCTATATACATATCATGTGTTCCGTGAAAGGGAGGTAAGCACATAGTCCCAAACACCACAGACCCGAACTTCAAAACTCGGGACTAACACTCGGTTCCTGTATATCATCAGAGGATTTCGCAGTTTCACTTGATCCACCTGACGGTTCTGAGGGTTCCGTGGTTTCAATTGACTCACCTGATGGTTCTGATGGCTGCGTAGGTCTCGCTTCCATTCTTATCTCGAAGGTCTCTGTGTATGCTAAACCTGCTTGATCTGTCACTTCAACGGCTATCTCTTTCGTCGATTGGTCAAAGAGCTGTAGGACGCGCAGATAGTCGTCGTCATACCCTACATACGCACCGCCTTGTGTAATCCTAACCTGATGCGCGTCCTCTCTGTCCTCATCTATGATGACGAGTCGTCCTATCTTCGTGCCGATGCCGTCCCCTCTATAAAAGGTGTTGTTCGTCAGTTGTAGGTCTGTCGGTGCCTCGTTGAGGGCGTTGATGAAGATGGTGTAGGGTTTCTCCAGACTTTCGTCTGTGTCTCTGTCAGTTTCCCGCACGGTTATCTCGTAACCTCATTGCACTTCATGGTTGAAGACGCGGTTTGTCACTAACTTCGTGCCATCGGCGACGGTGAAATCTCTGTTGCCCTCTACAACACTGTATGATAGACGTTTTCCGACGGGAACCCTAAACGTGCCAACGAGGGAACCGATCGGTTGGTTCTCGTCTATCCTATTGCTTGAAAGGTGGATCGCATCTACGTCTATCTCTGAGGCAGCCACCGGTTCACCGAGCAGGTTGCCCTCGAGGTCGGAGGCAGCCTGCACCCGAACGATAAACGGGTCAACGCTGACAGCGGCTTTACAACGGACACTGTTTTCACGCTTGCCGGGACGGCACGTGCCACGCCAATGAATACCGGTTTCCGAAGCGAGATACTTTTTTTCGCCCTTGCTCGTGGTGTAGGTAATCTGCAATGTGTCGTCAACCCGGACCGACGCAGAGAACACGATCTCTGTGAGGAGGGTCGTCCCTAACGCTACCCGTTCATCTTCAGCAATCGGCGTATCACTGCCATCGCGGTAGTGTGTTATGGAAACGATCGTTAGTGGCGTTGTCTCTGTCGATTCAGGGGTAGTCGGTGCTGGTGTCGCATCAGACGCTTGTTCCGGCTGTTCGGGTGCTGCTGCAGTGGGTTTTACCTGCAACTTCACGGGATGTGTGTAGAACGCCGCGAGAGGGTTGCCTTCCACGTCCACACTCGCCTTGCCGATCATAATCGCTACCCCTCTGCCGGCATCTGCTGCGACGACGCTGTATTTGCAGACGTAATCCTCTGTGCCAGACTGAAAGGGTTTCGCATCACCGGCGATGAATCCTCACCCGTCGCACCGTGTGCCGCTATCTTGAATCGCACCAATTCTTCTTTTTTCCCCGTCCGTCTGTGATAGAGGATTGGGCGCGCTTGTTTCTCGTCCGAGACGACATGTTTCATGGGTTCTGAGAAAACGATCTTGATGAACACGTTTGTTCCGACAGCGACGGCCTCGGTAATCGGTTGGGTGAGCTGCCAGTCGCTGTAGTAGCCGATTTCGGTGACGGTGGGTGTGCCGGGTGGGACGGGTGTCTGTGGTGCGGTGGGTGCTGCGGGGACGAATTCGATGTGTTTTGCTTTGGCGAAGATACCGGTTGCGGTGTTTTCCGTCAGGTCTGCGGGTTCGAGTGGGTTTTCGGTGTCGCTACAGCCTGTGATGCCGGTTACGATGAGGAAGAGCAGTAAAAATGATAGGCTTTTCATTTTATAGGCATGGCACCCCTACGGGGTGCAGCTCCTTGAAGGTCCGATTTTCTATAGACATAGCACCCCGTCCCCCCTTCCCAGTAACGGGTGGGGACCCCGGGTTTGAAGAGACGCTTTGGGTTATGTTTAACCTAAAGGGGGCTTCTCCGCGGGTAGGTGCGGTTTCTAACCGCACCATAGGGGTCAATTTAAGGAGATCATTCCTTGTAGGAAATCAACGCCGAATGCGCGTGTGGCATTCGGCGGGGTAGAACGGATAGGACCAGGAGACCCTCCCTTCAAGAACAATACTTCACCTGCCCAAGTGCCTACCCGTCCAAAGATAGAGAGTGAAACCCAACGATCCCTGCTGACGCTTGCGAACATTTTGGCATACAAAGTTGGGTTTCGCTCCATTTTTGAAGTTCTATGTCGGTGTATAGTATTGAGGTGTGCTTGGGTGTGCGTATTGCCTTTGTTGATTCGCTCTACCCAACCTACGGGACTACACACTAAATTGACGCTTATGGTGTGGTTTCAAAAAGTAATGCTAAAACCTACTATATTTAGAATAAATTGTCGTCCTAACGTGTAAAGTTTACCAGAATTGAGGGAATGCAGTCAAATTTTAAATGGAAAAGTAAGTCCTGTGCATTTGACAACGTTTCCACAATATGCTATACTAATCCCGAAAATCCAGAGACCTATTTATGGAGACAGCGGTTGAACGCAAACACACATAAAAACCTTCTACGGCATTTGCCCGCCATCGAAAAACTCCTGAACACACAGGAGATGCTTGACCTGCAAGCCACCTACACGCGTTCGCTTGTGACGGAGGCACTGCGTGCTGTCGTCGCCGACATCCGAAACGACATCCTGAGCGGAAACCATACGCAACTCCCAGAACACGCGGAATACGCCGAGCGGACACATCAGAAAATTCTGGAAAAGATAGGCGAGCGTATGCGTCCCGTCGTCAACGCAACAGGCACGGTTACACACACCAACTTGGGCAGATCGCTACTAAGCACGGCTACCTGTGAAGCCATCCAGCAAGCCGCACAAAATTACGTCAACCTCGAATACGACATCGCAACAGGAAGACGCGGGCATCGAGATAGGATTACCGAACCGCTCCTACAGCAATTGACAGGTTGCGAGGCATCTACAATCGTCAACAATAACGCCGCGGCGGTTCTGCTTGCACTCCAGACGATGGCACGCGGTAAAGAGGTCATCGTCTCACGCGGAGAACTCATCGAAATCGGTGGCGCATTTCGAGTTCCTGACGTAATGGCGGCAAGCGGTGCAATCCTCCGAGAGGTCGGTACTACCAACCGAACCCATCTCCGCGATTATGCCGAGGCTATCAATGAAAATACAGGACTTTTACTCAAGGTGCATCCGAGCAACTACAAAATTCTCGGTTTCACGTCAACACCTTCAATGGAAGAACTGACGGAACTCGGTACACAGCACGGCATCCCAACGATGGAAGACCTTGGGAGCGGTGCGCTCATTGATATGACGACTTATGGACTCCCGCATGAACCGCTCGTCGGAGAACGCATCGCCAGCGGTGTCGACGTTGTCACCTTTAGCGGGGATAAGCTCCTCGGTGGACCCCAAGCCGGGATTATCGTCGGTAAAGCGGAATGGATCGAGAAGATGCGTAAAAATCCGATGATGCGGGCACTCCGAGTCGATAAACTTATCATTGCTGGCTTGTCAGCGACGTTGCAACTCTATCTCACAGCGGACGACACGCTAACGGAACGGTTTCCGATGCTCAACCGCTATACCCGACCAACGGAGACCCTCCACACCCTTGCAACCGAGCTCAAAGCGACGTTAGAATCCCGCTTCGGAGAAAAAGTGGATATTCAGGTCTCCGAAACCTATGGACAGATCGGGAGTGGGGCACTTCCTGTCGAGACATTACCGAGTATCGCCCTTGTCCTTGAACCCTCGGAAGTTTCCGCTGAAATGCTCGCTGCGCAGTTCCGAAACGCTACAATCCCTGTGATCGGTAGAATCAAGGAGGGTCTCTTCTGGTTGGATCTGCGGACAGTTTATGAAAGAGAACAGGCGTGGATCGTCGAAACTGCTACACAGGTTGCAAAGGCGTTATGAGAGCCGTGGGGATTCTTCTCATTAGTATCATTAGCGTTGGCATGTCCGCCTGCGGGCAAAGCGAAGAAGGTTCCTCCACCCCTGAAAACGCAACAGAAATCGTCTCTGGCGTCGATGGCGCGACAATGGTGCTGATTCCGGCAGGCACGTTTCAGATGGGTTCTACCATCGGGGATAGCGATGAACACCCCGTGCATACCGTCACCCTCGACGCATTTTACATGGACATCCACGAGGTAACAAATGCCCGCTACCAAAAATTCGTCCAAAGCACAGGCTACCCGCAGCCACCGCTGTCGCATAACCCAAGATTCAATGCCCCCGATGCGCCTGTTGTTCGGGTGAATTGGCGCGATGCGGCTGCGTATGCAGCGTGGGCAAATAAACGGCTGCCTACCGAAGCAGAGTGGGAATACGCCGCACGCGGAGGTCTGACTGGTAAACGATACCCGAATGGTGATATAATAACCTATGCAGATGCCAACTTCGGCAATGTCGGCGGCGCGGATAGATGGAAATGGACAGCACCGGTTGGGAGTTTCCCCCCCAACGGCTATAACCTCTACGATATGGCAGGCAATGCGTGGGAGTGGTGCTTCGATGAATACAACAGCGAATTCTATAGCATCAGTCCAGAAAACAACCCTCGCTTCGGCAGAGAGATTGCGCCAGATACCGAGAACTTTCGTATCCTACGCGGAGGCGGATGGGGCGGGAGTCCTGAAGATCTCCGTGTCGCAGATCGGTGGTATCACCTTTCGTCTGGAAGCACTATTGGATTTCGATGCGTGAAAGATTTTTAATTTATGGGATCCTGGACTGCGCTCCGCTACGCTTACGCGCAGGTTTTCGCGTAGAACACAACCACAAGCCTGCAACAATACGCAAAAATACGCAGAAATACGCAGAAATGCCCAAGCAAAGACCCCAAGCAAAAACACGCAGGCGACTCGAACACGAAAATCCTTAAAGCCTCAGACACCGTTATTTATCCGCAAGGAAAATTAAAAATATGGCAGTTGCAGTTCAATTAACCCATGTTACGAAGGCATTCGACACGACGATCGCGGTCAACGACGTGAGCTTGAAGATTGAGAAGGGAGAATTCTTTTTCCTTCTCGGTCCCTCCGGATGCGGCAAATCCACCTTTCTCCGAATCGTCGCCGGATTCTACAAACCCGACACCGGTGAACTCCGATTCGACGATACCGTCATGAACGACGTGCCGCCACACCAACGCAATACAGGGATGGTATTCCAGAACTATGCCTTGTGGCCCCACATGTCGGTCGCCGAAAACATTGAATACGGACTCACACTTCGGAAACTCGAAAAAACGGAACGCACCGAAAAAATCACGCGCGCACTCGAAATGGTCCAGATGGAAGATTTTCGGGACCGTGCCGTCAACACGCTCTCTGGTGGACAACAGCAGCGCATTGCTCTTGCCCGTGCCCTCGTTATTGAACCGAGTGTCCTCCTCCTCGACGAACCGATTAGCAACCTCGATGCCGCACTCCGACAGCAAATGCGCGACGAAATAAAGCAGATCCACGACCGCACCAATATTACAATGTTCTACGTCACACACGATCAGGTGGATGCCCTCTCTATGGCGGATCGGATGGCAATTATGCAGGACGGTGTTGTCATCCAAGTCGGCACGCCGCGCGAAGTATACCAGTTTCCAAAGAATGCTTTTGTTGCAAGTTTCGTTGGGGAAACCAATTTTATTTCAGGCAAGATCGAACAGGCATCAAATGGGAGTGCGACTATAGAAACATCCGCCGGAATCCTCCACTCTACGACCGTTTATCACAAACTCACACAAGGGACACCCGTGCAGTGCTCCATTCGACCAGAGGCACTTGTGATTGACAACGGTCAGAATGGCGGAAACCCTATCGAAAACAGGATAACAGCGAAAGTGATTGCGGTCAACTATTTAGGCAGGGTAGAGGAATATCAACTGATGGCCTCCGAAGATATTCCCCTTAAAGCCGTCCACCACAATCCCGGCACAGAAACGAAAAAGCCGGGAGACACCGTGCAACTGTCAATATCAGCAGACGCAGTTATCCCACTGCCCGATTTTTAATTATACCTTGCGGTTCGATAAGGAAGGTTGAAGAATCAACGATCCTTGACGTATATCCGCCTGCGCCGTTGTTGCAGGCTTGGCTCTTGACGCTATACTGTACATATCCTTATTTCAGTCACGAACGCACCAGAAACCCGCTCGTAATGAAATGGAGAGCGGCCCAGAGTACCATAAATTAAAATTATGCGACTTACACCGAGCCAACAACAAGCCCTTAATATAGAAAAACACATCTGCGTAACCGCCGGTGCCGGGTCTGGAAAAACCACGGTATTGGTCGAACGTTACCTCAAAATTTTACGTGAAGGTAATGTTACACCTCGAGAAATTGTCGCCATCACCTTCACAGAGAAAGCCGCCGCTGAAATGAAGGAGCGCGTTATCGAAGAACTGTCTCCTCAAGAAGAGCATGAGGGCTCAGCACCAGACAATGCATTACAAGGTTTTCGCGAAGAGATGAGCACGGCATACATCTCAACGATCCACGCATTCTGCTCACGCATCCTGCAAGAATTCCCTTTCCAAGCGGGGGTCCCAGCCAACTTCAGTATCCTACAAGGCATCGATCAGAAACTCCTACTGCAGGAAACCGTGAAGAAGACCCTCAAGAAGATCGCTACAGACGAGGGAGATGAACATCGCGACGCGTTTACACATTTGCTACAACGCTACGGAGGGCAGCAGAAATTGGTGGATTTCTTCTCCACCATGATAAATCAATATGATACCCTCGAACACCTAATCCAGGAAATCTATAGGCATCCAGATGATACAGAGATACGTGAAGCCTTACAAGCGCGGGCTTGCGAAAGAGAACAGCAGATTCGCGAAAGACTCATGTCAACAATTGACCTCCCTGAATTCTGCCGATGTTTAAATACCGTTTTGCAGGTCGCGAGAGGTAAGAAAGCAGACGGAGCTAAGAATCTAATACACCAATTAGAAGGACAATACAAGACGCACCCAAACTCTCCCGAAGTGCCGAACTTACTTAAGGAAATTGCGGAATTAATTACAACTGGAAAAAATAAGAATACCAAGATTGCGACACAAAGCTTTCTGCCCAAAAACATTGACAAAACAGCAATTGCGGAGGAAATTGATCTGCTGGTAGCAACCTCGAAAAAGATTGAAAACATTCCAATCCTTGAAAAAGAAAAAGATGATAAAACAGACGACGTTGAAATCGATGATGAAGCCAAAGCCAATGAAGTTGAAACCGACGACGATTTCCTCATCAGCACAACGCGCGACCTACTCACACTCTATAAAAGAATCGCCATAGATTACCAAACTGCTAAACTCTCCCAAGGCACACTCGACTTCAACGATCTACAGTTGAGAACCCGTGCTCTACTCCAAAACAACGAAGGTATCCGACAGGCACTCATCAAACGGCATAAATACTATATGGTAGACGAATATCAGGATACAAACGAACTACAGTACGAGTTGGTGATGCTGCTGACAAACGAACTTAAAAGCGCGAACCTCTTCATCGTTGGCGACCCAAAACAGAGTATTTATGGGTTCCGCGGTGCAGATGTCCGCGTGTTTGAAAAGACAAAGCAGGAAATCATCAAAGCCGAAGGGAGGGATATCCGACTCACAGAGAACTTCCGTTCCTTACGGGATACCGTCGGGTTCGTTAACTATTTTTTCGATCACTTGATGGGGGATGGACAAGAAAATGAATTTGAGGTGGAATATGAAGCCCTTACCCAAGCTCGACCCGTCAAGACAAATGGTGCAGTCGAAATTCTTATTGGAAAACAGGATGAGGATTCAGCAGATGAATACACGCTTATCGCACGGCACATCAAAAACATGAGAAGTAGCAAGGTTAAAATTTCGGAACGCGGCAAGAATGGAGCGGAAGTAGAGCGTTCAATTGCCTATGACGACATCGCCATCCTCATCCGCAGTAGAAGACATCTCCCCGATATTGAAAACGCCCTGCTTGAAGCCGACATCCCTCATCTCACAACTGGCGGGGTCGGTTTTTACCAACGACAGGAAATCTACGACATCTGGAACTACCTCAATTTCCTTAACGATCCAACAGAAAACCAAACATCTCTTGCTGCGGTTCTACGCGGTCCCGCTTTCGGTATCTCCGACACCGAACTCTACGAAATTTCACTACAGAAAGGAGAAAATTTTTGGGAGCAAGCGCAGAACTATCAAGATCGGTCCCATAATCTCCGCACCGCAATAGCCACTTTAAAAAAGCATAAGCAATTCGCGCGCCGAATGCCTGTAAACCAACTCATCGTAACCATCGTTAATGAGACAGGAATGATTGGGACCCTGAAAACCGGAAAGCAGGGACAACAACGTTGGTCAAACTACCAAAAACTCTTGGAACTCGCCAGAAACTTTGACGGTGATGAGAATAAACAGATACTCCCAGATTTTATCGAATTTCTGGATATTTTAATAACCGAAGAACCTCAAGAGGGACAAGCCCCCGTTGAAGCAAGCAGTGGCGCGGTCAGAATTATGACTATCCATGCCGCCAAGGGACTTCAATTCCCTATCGTTATACTTCCAAGACTTGATCGGGGACCCCAAACCGACAGAGAACCTTTTATTGATGAGGCATTCGGTATCGGTTTCAGTCCCCTTAATCCCGATAAAGACTACAGCAAAACTGAGCCAGACATTGTTACACACATGAAAAACCGGACAAACGAGAAAGAAGGCGCGGAAAAGAAACGCCTGTTTTATGTAGGCACGACACGCGCAACAGATCGGCTCATCTTATCAGGCACCCTTTCAGCCAGCGGAAAACCACAACAAATGCTCGAATGGCTCTACAAACATCTCAACATCGGTGAAGAAGACGATTCGCTGAGCCTACCCGTTACACTGGAAGTGTTCGCAGGAAACAGCAAAAACACTGAATCCTTCCAACTCCAAATCTCGATCCATCAGGGGGTTACAGAGACTGAATCCACAGATGAAATCTCCGATGAAACAACATCCGTTGATTTCCCTGAGCTGCCACGAAAACCGGAACTGACTGGGACTTCCGCGGCTTTCTCTGTCTCTGAACTCGCGAACTATGCACGGTGTCCGCTACGGTATCAGTTACAAAACGTCCTACAAATTCCAACGAACGGGCAAGAAACACCGGATGTGGACGAAGACGAGATCAATGCCGCGCTCCGTTCCACGCTGGCACGCATCAGGCGACAATCAGACATAGAAGAACTTGACACTACGATTGACAAAGTTCTTGAGAATTATCCTGAAGTAACGACTGAATCCAAAATCGGGAATCGGAGTTCTCTCCTACAGCACGTTAACAATTTTATCAACTCGGAACTCGGTGAAACGGCATTCTCGGCATCCACGGTTCAGGTTAATCAGCACATTCACGCAGACATTAACGGACATATCGTTGATGGCACGTTCGACAGACTCTTTAAAGACGAAACAGGAAACTATCAGATAATCAATTATAAAACCGACGCGGCTCAAAATTTAGATACACCCGATCCAGAAATGGAACTTTACAGTCTACTCCTGCATCGGTGTTATCCAAATCAATCGACTGTGACAATTAATATCTTTTTTACCGAGCCCGGTCAGTCGGAACAGAGGCACTTCAGTCCAGCACAATTGCAGGAACTCCAAAAACAGTGGGAGGAAAGAATCTTAGCACTGCAGGACGGGGTTTATGAAAAGAATCTCGAACACTGTTGCGCGTGCCCTTATGCAGATTCAGATGGACAGTGCATAATCATGGAGGCTTAAAATGAGAAAATTAACACCGATACTCGCGATCGCTACAATCATCTGCCTTTCAGTCCAAGCATGGCACCCTGCCTTTGCGGGGACATGGCGAGACGATTTTGAAGACAAAGACACCCGTGAATGGAAAATTTTTAATATCGACCGACAGGTTGAAAAATGGTGGGTTAGTAACGGCGAAGCCGTCGGAGAAATATTTTTGCCCGGTTTCATGAGCCTCTGGATTACAGGTGAACTCACATGGAAAAACTATTCGTTCTCCTGCCGTGCAAAGTTAGTGGAAGACAAAAACGAACCCCCAAGTATCGGATTGACACTTCACGACAGGGGTGAGGAAGATACCCGTTACCTCTTTTTTATCGACTACGTTTTCGGCAACGCCAGAATCGTCAAAGCACTCCCAGACGACTGGTCCAGCGTCATCTTTGCTTTTGATGCCCAAATCGATACGTGGTATGAACTCACTGCCACCGTCCACGAAGACGGCACACTTGAATTTAAAGTGAACGACGAAGTATTCAGTATCATTGACGACGATCCCCTGAAAGGCGGACAAGCCGGACTTGTTATCGCAGACGGGCAAGCCCACTTTGACGATGTTGAAATCACAGGTCCGAATATCAAGAATGGGGGACCCGGAAGGGCACGTCCTGTCAACCCGAAAACCAAGCTCGCAACCACATGGGGGCAACTCAAAAAAGGTTTTTAATTATACCTTGCGGATAAATGGCGCGGTTCGTGATTTAACGGTTTCCGTGCTCGAGGAACTTAATAAATTTAAAAAATGGAAAAGAACACAATAGGCATTGGCATTATCGGCATGGGATGGATGGGCATGACACACGCCCGGGCATATCGTCAGATCGCGGATCGGTTCCACGACAGTCCGCTCCATCCGAGACTTGTCACCTGTGCCGATGATGTCGTCGAACGCACAACCGAGGCGAAAACACGTTTCGGGTTTGAACGCACAACCACCGACTTTCGACACGTCATAGATGACGAAGATATAGAGATTGTCAATATCGCCGCGCCGAACAGCATGCACCTTGAGATCGTTGAGGCAGCGACAGCCGCAGGAAAACACGTCTTCTGTGAGAAACCCGTCGGACGAAACCCAGCGGAAACGAAAGCAATCTACGCCGCCGCACAGCGGGCAGGTGTAATCACCTGTGTCGGCTATAACTACAGATGGGCACCCGTCGTTCAATACGCACATCAATTAATTTCAGAGGGAAAACTCGGCACTTTAACCCACTATCGCGGTAGATTCTTCGCGGGTTACGCAAGTCATCCCCGCGCAGTCCTTTCATGGCGTTTCCAGAAGGAAATCGCTGGATTGGGAACGTTGGGGGATCTACTTTCTCACGTCATCGACATGGCACACTTCATCGTCGGTCGTATTGACAGCGTCGTCTCACAACACGAGACCTTTATCCCGGAACGTCCCGTAGCAACAGCAGGCACCGGTACACATTTCACCCTCGGGACAGACGGCGAAACCGCTGCCGTCACGAACGAAGATTATGTCGGGGCATTGGTCAGGTTTGAAAACGGGGTCAGAGGTTCACTGGAGGCGTGTCGGGTTATCACCGGTCCAAAATGCGAAATGGCGTTTGAGGTGCACGGGACAGCGGGTGCCTTGCGCTGGAACTTCGAGCAGATGAACGAACTTGAGGTGTACCTACCCGCCGAGGAGGGTTACCCAGACGGATACATCCGCGTATTAAGCGGTCCGAGCCACCCGTTTCATAGCTATTTTAATCCCGGTCCCGCCGTTGGATTAGGCTACGACGATCTGAAGACAATCGAGGCATATCAGTTTTTGCAAGCCATCCACACAGGCAAACAGGGCAACCCCAGTTTCCGAGAAGCTGCCGCAGTCGCTGACGTGCAAACTGCCATCCAAACCTCATGGCAGGAGGGTCAATGGATTCTTATCTAATGATAAAACAGGAACTATACTACGCCAAAAAGTTTGCAGGTGTACTAAAATCCGTAAATTTAGAAAGTTGGTTTAATGCCGTAGCACTTTTAGCACACTTGATAACTTTCCTGATTTTTTTTCCTTTCAACGCCCTTGCACAACCTTTGCCGCAATTCACCGACATCACACACGAAGCAGGCATCGACTTTGTCCATAACACGGGTGCCTTCGGCAAGAAATACCTCCCCGAAACCATGGGTTCAGGATGCGCCTTTATCGACTATAACACCGACGGTTGGCAGGACATCCTGCTCGTCAATGGAAAGGATTGGGAAGGCGAGGCAACCCAGAAGCGGCAAACCATGGCACTCTACCGCAACGACCAAGACGGCACCTTCACTGATGTCACGGAAACCGCAGGGCTCGCGACACCGCTTTACGGGATGGGGGTCGCCGTCGCCGATTACGATAATGATGGCGATCCAGATATCTATATTAGCACCCTTGAAACCGATCGGCTCTTCCAAAACAGGGGTGACGGCACCTTTGTCGACGTTACGGAAGCCGCTGGTATCAATAACCCCGGTTTCGGTACAAGCTGCGCATGGTTCGATTATAACAAGGACGGACACCTCGATGTCTACGTCGCCAACTATGTCGAATGGAGTATCGAAAACGATCTGTTTTGTACCCTCGACGGCATCAATAAATCCTACTGCACCCCCGAATCCTACACAGGTCAGTCCAGCAAACTCTTCAGAAATCGGGGGGACGGCACCTTCGCTGATGTCTCCCGTATCGCACGGATTGAGGACAACACGAGCAAATCCCTCGGTGTTTGCATCTTCGACTACAATGCCGATGGCTTACCGGACATCTTCGAGGCGAACGACACACAACCCAATAAACTCTATCAAAACAACGGCGACGGCACCTTCATCGAAAGCGGAATGCTTGCGGGAATCGCCTATAACGAAAGCGGTGTTGCAACCGGCGCAATGGGTATTGATGCCGCAGATTATGATCGCACTGGCAGAGAGAGCCTCGTTATTGGCAACTTTTCCAATGAAATGCTCAACCTCTATCACAACGAAGGCGACTTTTTCATCGACGATGCCCCTGCCGCGCATATCGGAAATGTCACCCTATTGACGCTCACCTTCGCATGTTTCTTCTTCGACTTCGATCTGGATGGCAACCTCGACATCTTCACCGCCAACGGACACGTCGAAACCGACATCAACGCCATTCAGACGCAAGTTACCTACGCCCAACGCCCGCATCTATTTCATAACGACTCTCAGGGCAAATTCACCGATGTGCTGCATCAGGTCGGCACGGATTTGGCAAAGCCAATGGTTGGCAGAGGCGGCGCCTACGGCGATATCGACAACGACGGAGACTGGGATCTGCTCGTTACGACCTCCAACGGACCCGCATACCTCTTCCGAAACGACGGTGGCAACCGCAAGGGGTGGATCAAAATTCAGCTCGTCGGACAAACAGGCAACCGCGACGGCATCGGCGCACAGATCCGCATAACCTCGGCGTTGGGAACACAGACACACACAGTCAAGAGTGGCTCCAGTTACTGTTCACAGAGCGAACTCACTGCCATCTTCGGGATAAATGACGATACCCTTATCGAAACGGTTGAAGTGAAGTGGCCCAGCGGTACTGTCAGCACACGCAAGGATGTCAAACCCAACCAACAGATTCGCATTGAGGAATTTTAATTTTACCTTGCGGATGAATAACGCGGGTTAAAGCTTTGATATGCCATTCTTTTGAGTCGCCCGCGTGTTTTTGCTTGGGTGTTTCTGCGTATTGTTGCGAGAAACCTGCGTTTCGATTTCAAGAAGAATCTAAAAAATAATCGAAACCCGCATGGAGGAAGCATCATGAAACTCTTATGTTATGCACTTAGCACATTTTTCATCTTTGCTCCCCTCTCCGCTGTTCTGGCAAAAGCCCCGGAAACTGCCAAAATTGTATTTGCATCAAGGCGTGATGGCAATTTTGAGATTTATAGCATGAACCCGGATGGCTCTGATCAGACAAACTTAACTCAGCACCGTGCCAATGATCTCGCGCCCACCTGGTCACCAACAGGTGAACAGATTCTTTTCACCTCGGATCGAGGTGGGATAGAGGATCTTTACCTTATGGATGCAGATGGAACGAATGTGCACCAAGTATTCCGAAAATCAATAGGGAGAGAATACCCAACTTGGTCGCCTGATGGAAAAGCACTTGCTTATCACCGATTTCACACATTCTCTATCTATACCGCTTTAATTGACGGAAAAGATGAGACAAAACTTACAGATGGCTTATGGCCTGCATGGTCTCCGAACGGCTCTGAGATAGCCTTTATGGCAAGCAAGTTTTTTTGGGACGACAACGACAATCTGAGATTACCGAAGGTCAGTGTCCAGATTATCAATCTACAAACGCATGTAGAAAAGGTGCTTCTTCCAGAGGAGATTTGGATGCGTTTTCCTGCCTGGGGACCCGATAGTGCTCAGATAGCCTTTGCTTGGAGCGGTAGGCAAGACGAAGTGAATCGGATAGGGGACGCTATGGGTATCTATGTTGTGAACCGAGATAGTAGCGGACTCAAGAAGATTGCAGATGGAAATGCAGCGTACCCGACCTGGTCACCGGGCGGGAATGAACTCATTTATAACAAGACGGTTGATAATAGCGTAGAACTTTTCAAAGTTACTTTGGACAGCGGTGTCTCAGAACAACTCACACACCGAGGTGCTAACTTCCACGCGGATTGGTTCGATCCAGCGTTTGCTTTGCCTGTCTCACCTCAACCCTCCGACTTAACAATAACATGGGGAAAACTCAAAACACAAGACTAATATCCCACATAAAATTTCAGAGTAACTTTTGATAGATCTTCTGCAAAGACTCGAAGAACCCACTCAAGACGTAGGTTTATAGCCTTTTCCTGTCCTATCAATTTTTCACATTTACTCTGAATATTCTAAAATTATCAAAATAGGAGGATTTTAATGCGTTTCCGATTTTTTATCTTACTCATATTCATAACAGCAATGCTTTCAGGTTGCGAGAAGGCGCGACAACTCGTTACGCCACAAAGGATAACAGTCACAGGCCCTTGTACGGGCGGGCCTCGCGTGTTGAAGGTCGGTTTTTATGCCCATTTCGCACCCATTAGTTACAGTGCTGACGAAAATCCTGGTTCGGCTGCGTTCAATACACATCTTGGTTACGAAGCGGATCTATTGACTGCACTTGAAGCGATGGAAGGGGTGGGTTTGACGTTCTCACGAACGGCTATCGCCGAATGGGATGGCATCTGGCTAAAGTCCGCTGAACCCGCGTATGATATTATCGGAGGCGGCATCACCATTCTGGAATCTCGGCGGCAAGATGCTACAGGTATACCCGTCGTCACCTTCACATCCGGACATATCACGTTTCGGCAAACGCTTTTGGTGCGTGCTGAAGATGCGGAACGTCTCTCCACGCATGCAGCCCTCAACAGTGAAGTTCGTGTTGGTGCCCTTCCCGGCACAACGGGCGAGGCGCGTTTACTTCAACTTACCGGGCTCGTTGATGCCAACGGTGCTCTACTATCGGGTACCCGAATTGAGACTCGTAACAGGACTGTAGTTGCCGATGGCACAGCGGCTTACACGATTACAGCCGCCGGTGCCTCTCCGAACCTATCGGATAGGCAACACATCTATCCACCTACGGAAACCCTGCCGCAGGTCATTTATCTCGGCGATGCCTTAGGGGAATCAGCGTTGCTTGAGGCACTCATCGCGGGGCGTATTGATGCGATTGCGCGGGGTGAGGTTGGTAGTCAGGAGGCTGCACACGCCTCACATGGCGAACTTGTCGTCACCGCCTTTGATGAGCAGATAGAGTATGGCGGATTTACGCTCGCCCTTGAAAATGCTGATCTCGCCGCCTGCATTGATGCAAAACTTGACTATCTCACAGATAATAAGAACATCGGTTATGGAGAGTGGTCGCAGGATCCGTTGGTCTTCATGAAACGTGCCATGCAGTGGAATGTAGAATAGGCAATTATACTATAGTAACCCAAGTTGCTACCTATGTAAAAAGTTGTTTGATATTTGTAGCGATGATAAACAAAAAAACTTTCAACTCGAACCCGTCAGCCGTCACGGCGTGAATCGATTTGGGTAAAAGCTGTTCCATGAGACTGTTTGAAGTCTCAACACGCTTGCGATAGGCGTGCTGAAGATAAACTTCCCACGGTGGATATTGACGTTTCGAGTTCTTCTTGCGTAGGGGTTTCAGGCGGATGTCCGCCGCTTCGAGAGCATCCTCAATGCCGTAATCGCAATACGCTTTGTCAGCATAGACGACAGACCCCGGAGGCAAATCAAACCGATATTTCCCTAAACCTCGCACATCACTGAAACGTCCGGGCGTCAAGAACGCTTCAACAATATATCCAGTTTCAGAGACCATCAGATGTGCCTTGATCCCATAAAAGTAGCGATGCTTGCTTGCGATTTTCCCTCGCCATGTTTCGCCTTGATACAGACGTGAGCGAGAAATGCGGATGTTGTCGCAGGCGACTATGGGATAGGTATCAATGCTATAAATGCGATTGGCATTCTCTGCTTTGAAGAGCTCTGCGAAGTATTCAAACAACGTTTGAAACTTCGCAGAGACCCGATGAAGTCTGCGATTATAGCGTGAGTGTCCTAACATGTTTGGAATATATCCAAGTGTTTTCAAGGCGGCGCAAGCGGTGTGTTGATTCCCTCCAAAGTATCTTGCGGCGATCAGAGCGGTCGTCATGACTTCAGCATCTGACATTTTAGCAAGTGGATGTTCTTGATGTCCGTCTGCGATTAAAAAGTCGTCACAAATCGTATAAACTGCTACAATAGTCAAGTCCATGGGGTGCTCCTTTTGGGTTTTTGGGATAAAAACACTATAAAGGACATCCCATGGATTTACAACTCATTACTAACTGGCAACTTGGGTTATAGTAGATTTTAGAATTACTTATACACCCTAAATCGGTGCGGTTTCAAACCGCACCTACCGCGCTCTTGGGTAGGCGAGGTTCCAAACCTCGCCAGTAGGGAGACCGTATCGACTATATATGGTAAATCTGACGGCTGACCACTGATTGCCAACTGCCGATAGCTGACGGCTTATAAAAAACTTGACAGCAAAATCTAAATAGATTAAGATTGTCAAACCACTGTCAGAGCGAGTACGAAACTTTAAAGTAGAGAAACCTTCAAATCCGCAGAAGCGTCACAAATTAATCAAAAACCTGCGCGTAATAGCATGGAGCGCAGTCCAGGAGCCATAGTTTAAAAAATGAAAACTTATCGGGTTGCCATATTGGGGTGTCGGAGTCGCGGCACCTCGGCAGCAAAAGCATATCACGCACACCCACGCACTGAAATCGTGGCACTCTGCGACCTCGTCCAAGAGCGGTTAGATGCCCTCGGCGACATCGTGAACGTCTCCGCACATTTCACCGATTTAGACGAGATGATCCAGCAGACAAATCCCGATATTGTCGCAATCCCCACAGCAACAGAGGCACACTATCCGCTCTGCATGCGTGTCCTTGAACACGGCGTGAACATTGAAGTAGAGAAACCGCTCTGCATTGATCTGGTTCAAGCGGATGAAGTATTGGCGAAGGCGAAAGAGAAAAACGCTCGCGTTGCTGTGCATCATCAACGGCGTACCGGTCCCTCGATGCAGGCAGTTGCAAAAGCCTTAGACGCAGGAAAAATCGGTGATCTCCGTTATATTTACGCCAGTGGAAAAGGCTATTATGCTGGTTACGGGTTAATGAACATCGGAACACATGTCGTCAACAACATGATGCGTTTCGGTGGGCATTGCCGGAGCGTCGTGACACAGGCAACAACGGGCGGACGCGCCATTGAACACGACGATGTGCTCCCTTCACCGGCTGGCATGGGGACAGTCGCAGGCGAATACGCCACAGCGACGCTCCAATTCGACGGAAATGTCACCGGCACCCTTCTTCAGCACCGATTTCCGAAAGTGGATACCGATGCCTACGTCATGGAACTCTACGGCACTGAAGGCAGACTCTTCTGGTCGGAATTGAAAGGTTCGTGGTGGCTCCCGACACCGCATTTCGTCCCTGACGGCACGCACGACCAATGGGAGGCACTTGCTTCTATCTATCCAGACCATTTTGATCCAGATAAGGGGGCAAATGCCGACGATTACTGTTTCGTTGACGAATATGTGAAGGCACTTGACGAAAATCGTGAACACGAGTCCAACGGCGAAGAGGGTCGCCATGTCATCGAGATTCTCATGGCAATCTTTGAGTCGGCTATCTACGGCACACGTGTGGAGCTGCCCCAGAAAAACCGAGAGCACCCCTTGCTAAAATGGCATGCTGAAGCCGGTCTGGGTGAAATAAGGGATATGCCTCGTGATTACGGCACCTGGTTATCATTAGAAGACGAACGCCTCTACACATGAACGCAACACTCTACTGAAGACGTTGGATACACGGAACCCCAAAATCCGCGAAATCTGATAAATCCGCGATAATCCGCGATTCAGACGATGAGGAAAATTATGCCGAATCCTACGACGAATGCTGATAATCTACCACCGATCCCACTCACGGAAGAACAACGTTTTCTCTTTGATACCCGCGGTTGGCTTTTATTCCCAAGCGTTCTCAGCGAGACCGAGGTTAAAGAGATGCGTGAGTTCTGTTATCAGCTCAAACAGGAACCCGAATCAATAATTCCTGAACACCACCGCTCTCCCATCGGTGGTCCCCTTGAGTCGCTGACCGATCATCCGGTTGTGCTCGGATTCATGAACGAATTTCTTACTTCGGGGTATGCGAACGAGAACTGTTACGGATTCCGATTAGAGGGCACATTTCTAACAATCCGTCCGAATGGACACGACAATTTCAGTCCACACGGTGGGCGTGGGATGCTCAACTTTCCCGGCAACTCGCATACCTATCATCTACACCACGACAGTGCACACAGCGGACTGACGCGCGTCGTCTGGGAGCTCAATCCCGTCCAGGAAGGCGGTGGTGGCACGATGTTTCTCACAGGGAGTCATAAAGGCGCATTTCCTGCGCCAGAGTCAACGAAAGATCGCAATTCACCGCTGTGGGAAGACTATACCTGTCCTGCTGGCTCCGTGCTTATCTTCACAGAAGCGATCACACATACAGGTGCGAGATGGACCGATGAATCCATTGATCGGGTCGCGCTTTTCCACTGCTACAACACAGTCGGAAACAAGTGGCATAAGTGGGAACCACATCCGAAGCACGTTGAAGAGATGCCATTTAAACGCCAGACCCTCTTCCGACCTGTTCACTGTCAGGACAATACACCAACATTGGATGCGGTGTAGGATTTTTAATTATACCTTGCGGTTTGGTAAAGTGGATTTGTACATTCACATGCCTTTCCCTATATCTAAGGGAAATATCCAAGCAATACGCAGAAATACGCAGAAACGCCCAAGCAAAAACCCCTATCAAAAACACCCTGCGTCGTTGTTGCAGGCTATGGTTTGGGTTTAATGTTTGAAAAATAAAAGAAACGTCAAACTCCCAAACCCAGTGGAAATTAACCAGAAACCCGCTCGTAATGTAATGGAGAGCGGACCAGGAGCAATCAATTAAAATATGAAGATTACTAAAGTTAAATCGTTCGTTTCAGCAGACGGACACTTCTTCGTGAAAGTCGAAACCGATGCAGGTATCTACGGTGTCGGTGAGGGTGGACTCCGCCGTCGCTCGCTCGCCTTAGCCGAAGTCATTCGCTCGTTTGAACCCTTTCTCATCGGTGCAGACCCGTTTCGAATCGAACACCTATGGCAAGTGATGTTCCGCGGCGGCTTTTTCCCCGGCGGTGTCGTCCAATCCTCCGCAGTCAGTGCCGTAGACATCGCGCTCTGGGACATCAAAGGAAAAGCCTTGAACGTTCCCGTCTATGAACTTTTGGGCGGACGTACGAGAGACAAAGTCGTCTGCTACCCGCATAACGGCGGCGGCTCAATTGAGGCAATCATCGAGAGCTGCCGACAAACCTACGAAGCCGGTTGGAAGTTCGTCCGCTGGAGTGTGGTTGATCACTCTGACAGTGGTGGGACGTTTGAACCCAGACGCGCCATCCGAAACACCGTTAAGCAGGTGGAAGCCGTGCGTCGGGAATTCGGCGATGATCTCGAAATACTGATCGATGTGCATACCCGTCTCGATCCAGCAGATAGCCTTGATTTCTGTAACAAGGTCGCACAATACAATCCGTTTTTCATTGAAGATCCACTTCGCGCCGAGAACCCCGCGAGTCTGAGACGGCTCCGGCAGCAGACTTCGGTCCCACTCGCCATTGGTGAGCAATTCGACAGCAAATGGACATTCCGAGAAGTCATCGAAGAAGACCTCATGGACTACTGCCGTGTCGATCTCTGTATTGCCGGTGGGTTAACAGAGGCGCGCAAAATCGCGGGATGGTGTGAAACGCATTACATCTATATAGCACCCCACAACCCATTGGGACCCGTATCCGCTGCAGCAGGTCTGCATCTCTGTTTGTCCTCGTCACTCGTCGGTGTGCAGGAGCTCCCACGTGCCCCGATGTCGGCGCTAACCGACGTATTCCCGGTGCAAGTGCCGTGGGAATCAGGCTACCTCCTACCGCCTGAACGTCCGGGACTCGGTATCGAATTCAACGAAGACGCACTTACCAACGTTTCAACACAAGCGTATGGACCGCCTCACGGCTACCAACGTGATGACGGTGCCTACACGAACTGGTAACTCTATTCGACTTACGCACCTCCTCTTTAAAACTTCCCCACCTCCTTGATAAGGGAGATTGGGATTTAGGGGGTTAAATCACTGAAACACTCTCACTGCGATACATTTTTTGGGGAAATATATTGCTCTTTCACGTAATTTGCGTAAGTTCTGTTTTAAAGGTCCAAAAACGCACAAATCCTCAGAAGAATTACGAATTAACCAGAAACCTGCTCGTAATGAAATTATGCCTTAAATGGCATAATTTGTCTTAGCTTTACACTTGGAGAGCAGAACAGGAGGCCATAGTTAGAAAAATGACAACATCTGAAATTAAAGAGATGGCGACAGAATATATCATCAATACCTACGGTGACAGAAGTCTTGCATTCGTCAAAGGCGAGGGTCCCTACCTCTGGGATGCCGATGGCAAAAAATACCTCGACTTCCTCGGCGGACTCGCTGTCAACGGGTTAGGGCACTGCCACCCGAAGGTCGTCGCCGCCATCCGTGAACAGGCAGGCAACCTGCTACACACATCCAATCTCTACTATATTCAACCGCAAGCAGAACTGGCGAAACTACTGATCGATAACTCCGACATGGACCAGTGCTTCTTCTGCAACAGCGGTGCCGAAGCGAACGAAGCGGCAATTAAACTGGCGCGGAAATACGCCAAAGACAGCGGTAGAACAGATGCCTACGAAATCATCACAATGGAAAATTCGTTCCATGGACGGACGATGGCGACGATTACTGCCACGGCACAAACGAAATATCACGTCGGATTTGAGCCGATGCTGGAAGGTTTCAAATATGTTCCTTTCGATGATCTCGAAGCCACCGAAGCGGCGATCAGCGAGAAAACCTGCGCCATTTTAGTCGAACCGATCCAGTCGGAAGGCGGTGTGAATATCCCCAGTGATGGGTATCTCCACGGGTTACGAGAACTCTGTGATAAACATAACCTGCTACTCATGTTCGACGAAGTCCAGACAGCGATGGGGAGATTAGGCACCTTTTTCGGATACCAAAGCTACGGCGTTGTGCCAGATGTAATTACGATGGCAAAGGCGCTCGGTAGCGGTGTCCCGATCGGTGCGATGTTGGCGAAACGACACATAGCAGAGAGTTTCGTCCCTGGCACGCATGCCGCAACATTCGGCGGAAATCCGTTAGTCACGGCGGCAGCAGCGACAACCGTCAGAACCATTCTGGAAGAGAACCTCGCCGTAAACGCCGTTAAAATGGGGAATTACCTTGCCGGTGGACTGATGGAACTAAAGGATAAGTATCCGATCAAAGAAGTCCGCGGGAAAGGCTTGCTCCGCGGCTTAGTGATGGACGTCGATGCGACACCGATCGCTGCGCAGTGTATTGAAAACGGACTGGTCACCATCTGCACCAACGATTATGTCCTTCGGTTCTTACCACCGCTCAATATCAACGCGGGGCACGTTGAGGAAGCCGTTAACATCGTCGAAAAGTCGATGTCAGAAGTCCTTTAAGATGCTATATCTTCTATCATGAGTCGCGAAAACGAAGCCCGTAACGTAGTGGAGGGCGACTCTACGGAAAGGCACTTCAAGTATGAAACTGCCCCAATCGACCCGCAAGGAAACTTTAAAAATCGCAAAGCGCAATACCGCTACATGGACAAAAATCTATGTGTTCTGTCTTCTCCTTGCTGTCGTAGGATGCACAGGTAGCACGACCACAATTGAATTGTCACCAGCGACCCGCACGGAATTGGACGCTATCCTCAACACACTGCAAGCGAGATACGATCTGACCGGTTCCTTAAAGATCACCCGAATGATGGTGAGGATCAAGGAAGGCGAACGGAGCGAGGAACTCCGGGAATTGTTGTGGTATAAAAAATCGGAGAACGGCGGAGAATTGCTCCAGATTCAAGCCTTGGGACCTTACAATGAGCCACGCGGCATCGCAATTGCCAATCAAGACAAGAACGAGTTTCTACTTGCCCTACTGAACGAACAGAAAGCATACGTCGGACCGTTATCCGATGGGGTTTTGCGAGAAATTTTCGGCGTGGATTTACGTGTGTCAGATGTGTTGAGTGCTATTTTCGCCAATCCGTTTCTTGACGGACGCACCACTACCTTCATATCCGTTGAAAGCTCAGGGGCAAAATTCATCATTAAGCGTCCGAGCATTCAAACTGGATACGTGGAGACTATCACGCTCTTTATTCGTGACGGTGAACCCCGAGTTACAGAATGGCAGATCCACGATGAAAATGGCACGCTTGAACAACGTGCCACTTTCGCTGACTACCGTGAGGTGAGCGGTATCCTTCGACCTCACAAGGTGGAAATCGAACGTCCACTTGAACAGACACGGGTCACCGTGACAATCGCCAAAGTTGAACTGAACGTCGAGATTAAAGACAGCAAGTTTGACTCCGAACCTTTCCTGGGCGAGGACATTGAAATTATCCCCCTGTCAGAATTACGGGAGTAGTGGGCAAAAACCGTGCAAGAGATAAGGATCGGCGCGCATGCGAAAATTAACCTCTATCTGGATGTCGTAGGCAAACGCGAAGATGGGTATCATAACCTCGAAACGATCTTCCATTCAATCGCGTTGCACGATGACGTCATCATCCGCAAACAGAGGACCAAAGGCATAACAGTTTACTGTGAACACCCAGGGGTCCCGCGTGATTCACGCAATTTGGCATATCGCGCCGCGAATCTCCTCAGTGATTCGGTAGGCGGTATTGACGGGATTGGGATTGAGATCCATAAGCGGATCCCGGTTGCGGCTGGACTCGCAGGCGGAAGTGCCAACGCCGCTGCTGTCCTCCACGGTGTAAACGAACTCTTTGCACTCGGTCTTACACAGGAAAGCCTCATGCAGTTTGGGGCACAGTTGGGGGCAGATGTCCCGTTCTGCCTGCATGGTGGGGCCGCGTTAGGACTCGGCATTGGCGATCAGTTAACACGCCTTCCCGCGCTCTCGGATGTCCCGCTCCTCCTTCTAAATCCCGGCATCGAAATTTCGACAGCGACTGTATTTAAGAAATTGAATTTTTCCTTGACAACACGAGAAAAAAGAGGTATAATTATAAAGGCTTGTTTGGAGAAGGGCGACCTCGCCGGTATCGGGCAAAACCTATACAACCTACTTGAGGTTCCGGTTTTTTCCGAATATCCCGAAATCGCCGCGCTAAAAACTGAGGTATCTACGCAGACTGAGGTTTGTGGCGCGCTGATGTCGGGGAGCGGTGCTACGGTGTTTGCCGTGATGCAAAACGGTGGTGCAGCGCGTCGGTGTGCGTCATACTTCAAAGACAAGGTAAATTTTTGTACAACCACGGTAACCAGTCCGGTCGGTGTATCTGTATATTAATGATTAAAGGGCGGTGGCCAAGCGGTAAGGCACAGGTCTTTGGAACCTGCATGCGTAGGTTCGAATCCTACCCGCCCTGTCTCTTTTCTGACACGGTTACTGAATCTATGAAGGTAAAAGTTTTTTAATGATTAGGTTAAGGTATAACTAAAAAATGCAACAAGCGAAATTAGAAGTACAACAACGCAACACCTTTGGAAAGCAGAGTGCCCGGGACCTTCGGAAAGAGGGTGGGGTCCCTGCTGTGCTATACGGTCGCGCGCAAGACACGTTGGCGATCCAAGTCAACGCGCGCACCTTCAAACAATTCCTACGCACCTACGGTGAAAACGTCATCATCAATATGGAAGTCGAGGCAGGCGACCCTGAAACGGTCATTATCAAAGAAATTCAGCGTCATCCGGTAGATAAACAGACCTTACTCCATGCGGATTTCATCAGAATCTCTCTGGATGAACCCGTGACATCAGCCGTCCCAGTGATTCTCGTAGGCAACCCACCCGGTGTTCAACAGGGTGGCGTCCTTGAATCCCCTCTCCGCGAAGTGAGCCTTCACTGCCTACCGATGCAAATACCGAACGATATTACGATTGATGTCGGTCATTTGGAAATCGGGGACTCCGTCCATGTGAGCGATTTAACCTTGGACGAGGAAATTGACATCTTAGATGAACCTGAACGGATTCTTGCAATGGTGAGCCAACCGCGCATCCACCTTGAGGATGAATTAACAGAGGGTGAAGAGGGCGAAGGAATAGAGGAAGACGCCGCTGAAGAACCTACGGAACCAGAAGTTATTTCCCGTAGGCGCGATGATGACGATGAATAACGTTGTCTACACGCAAAAACCACACTACCCAATGAAATCCAAAGCGCGCAGCTTGGAACGCGCAGGGGCGGGGTAACCTCGCCCGCACAGAAAGCGGATATACGGAAAGGAACGTGAAACCTCTAAGTTTACCTAACCGAACCGCAAGGCACATTAGAAAAACGGTTTGCGCGCTTTTTTTCAGTGTCCTCGCGTGGATTATCGCCCCCAACTGTATTGCCCAAGAACCTTCCGTTCGCTTCATTGATGTTAATGGAGCAACCATCGCCGAGGTGACTGCCCAACTCCAAGCAGAGCAGATTTACCTTCCCGTTGATGCCGTCAGACAGGTCTTCGATCCCGACATGGCGGATCAATACAATCATCCGCGAAAACGACTTACCCTGAAAATCCAAGACAAGCAAATCCGTTTACAAATCGGGAACCCTATCGTCGGTATCGACCCCGGTGGGATGACACGCAACCTTCCAACGCCACCGATAATCATCGCACAACAGCCGATGTTGCCCATCGCCTTTTTTACGCAACTCTTACCAGATTTCTATAATCTTGAAGCCCTCTATAACCCCAACTTGAAAAGGGTCCAGTTAAGACCCAAGGGAACATGGACACCAACACGGACAGATAATTCCGTGAACTGGGCAATTATCATCGACCCAGGACACGGCGGTGCAGATGACCGCGGATGCGAAAGTAGTACAGGTCTCCTTGAGAAAGACATCGTCCTTGCACTCGCAAAACAACTCTCCTCAATCAGCAAAGCGCAAGGCATACAGGTCTATCTCACACGCCAAACAGATATGAAAAAGACACACTTTGAACGCATTCAGGTCGCAAAACGGAACCAAGGACAACTCTTTCTCAGCCTACACTGTAATGCATCTTTTTCACCACATGAAAAAGGAATCAAGATTTACCTCAACAATCTCAAAGGGTATCTTCGATTTCCAAGCAGTAGAGGTGGGGTTGCCCCGCCCCTACAAACAGGACAACGGTTAAAAATCCTGGCGCAAGCCGATTTTCTAAAGCAGAGCCAAGACGTCGCACATGCGTTGCAAACGGAATTGAATTTTCTAACGGAAACGCCCGTGGAAATTATCGAACTCCCACTGGTAGCATTATCCGAAACCTACATGCCAGCGGTCCTTTTGGAACTCGGCTATCTCTCCAACGTGGAAGATTTAGAGAAACTCTCTAATGTTGAATATATCACAGGCGTTGCCGAAGCAATTGTCCGTGCTTTCCAACGATACATTTCTTCTATCAGTCCGTCTCCAACAGCATTAGAACAAGAACGGTAACACATCAATCGGTTCAGGACTGACCCCTACTCGCAGCCGACAACTGATAGCCATTAAAACAAAAAACGCAGCCCGGAACGAAGTGGAGGGGTTTTTGTTAGGGCGTTTCTTCAACTCGAACACAAAAACGCTCAAAGTCCCAAACATCAAAACTTATCCGCAAGGAAAATTAAAAAAGTGAAACATAACAGGAGTGCAGGGTTTTCAAGACTTTTAGTGATATGGGGCATAACCTTGGTCCTTATCGCAGTTGGTCTCGGTATGACGCTATTTCTAATTCAACGCTCAAAGCAATCGGCGATTCCGATAGCCCCACCCCCATTGCCTATCGCTGCGAATCCGTCAGACATACCACCACCACCACAAGAGGTCAACCTATTTCTCCTTGATCCCACTGCCCTGACGCTTGTCCCAGTTAAAATCGAACGAAGACTCCATGCCGAACTTACCAAACGCTTGAGCCAGATAGTTGCAGCACTCATTCAGGAAACACCTCCTAACTTTAGAAACACGATCCCGCGTGGAACCCTTCTGAACGAAGCCTACATCGATAGCCAAAAAACCGCATACTTGGATTTTTCAAACCATCTTACCGATGGACATATTGGCGGGACAACAGCCGAACTTTTGACCGTCACAGCAATTCTTAAAACTGTTTTCGACGCATTTCCTGAAGAAATTAAACAGGTGCAGATTTTAATTGATGGCGAGGAAGTGAAAACTCTCGCGGGGCACCTCAACCTTTCACAACCTTTACATCTGTTTTAATAGTTATCAGTGCGAAACTCTGTTCTACAGAGTTTCTTTCAGTCGTCGGTCATCAGTTAAAGAGGGTTTCGTTTAACAAAGGTTCCCCTTGTAATTGATAACTGATAACTACTTCCTCTGACGACTGAAAATTATTAAAAAATATGGACACGAAAGTAAAACTTATTGTTGGACTCGGCAATCCAGGGATACGTTACGAGCAGACCAAACATAACGTCGGTTTTCGCGTGATTGAGACCCTACAGACCCGGCTCTTCGCTGGAAAGCTGCCAAGGAATTTAATTTGCAAATCCCTCGTTATGCAGGCGACGTGGCACGATCTCCCTATTATCCTTGCCAAACCGATGACATATATGAACAACAGTGGCGTCGCTGTCGCGGCACTCATCAGACAGTTCGAGATTCCTCTCTCGGAATTGTGCATTATCTATGATGATATTCACTTAGATCTCGGTGTGCTTCGGATGCGGCAGAAAGGGAGTGATGGCGGACAAAAGGGAATGAAGTCCATTATTCAGCATTTGGGCACTACCGCATTTCCGCGCTTACGCATTGGCATCGGCGAACCCATCGGTGACTTGACCGATTATGTCCTTACAGATTTTACAGAAGACGAAGAGATTGAAATAGCGCATACCGTCGACCGCGCCGTTGGTGCCCTTGAAACCTTCGTCAAAGATGATATTTTTACAGCAATGAACCAATTCAACAGACGCTGTTAATAGTTATCAGTTTTCGGTTCGGATTTTTTTCAAAAAAATCCTTTCGGTTTTCAGTTAAGAGGTACTCTTTTAACAAAGGTTCCTCTTGTCCGACAACCGACAACTGATAACCAACAACTATTAACTCCGAAAACCAATAGCTCCGGGAAACTGATGACACATCAAACATTCGCTTTGCCGACAGAAACTGATAAAGCCAAAGTACAAATTGCCATTGACGCCGTGATAAAAGCCATGCAACTCTGTGAGCAGGTGCAAGCTGAGATGGTATCAACAGATGCAATCCAAAAGACAGACCGAAGTCCCGTAACTGTCGCCGACTTCGGATCACAGGCACTGATATGTAAGGCAATCGGCGACGCTTTTCCCGACGACGTTATCGTTGCTGAGGAAAGCGCGCAGGCACTGAAAGAGAACGCTGCACTTTTAGAACGCGTCACAGCTTACGTGAACCGATTTTACGAAGATGCAGTGCCCTCGGCAGAGACCGTCTGTGAATGGATTGATCGAGGAAGTGGTGAGGTAGGACCGAACTTCTGGACCCTTGACCCAATTGACGGCACGAAGGGCTTTCTGCGCCGGGATCAATACGCGATCGCCTTGGCTTATATCGTCGACGGCACAGTTCAACTCGGGGTTTTAGGCTGTCCAAACCTGCCCTACAGGTTGGCGGAGGCACCCCATCACGATGATCGGGATCGTGTGACCTCCGAGAACGATGGAGGCGCAGAACACGGCGGCCTCTTTGTCGCCATCCGCGGTGAAGGCACGCGGCTCTACACGAAAGCGGGAGATTTCATAGAGCAAGTACACGTATCGGAAACGACCCATCGTTTCGCAGAGAGCGTCGAGTCCACACACGGGGACAGTGATGCACACAGTAGCATTGCGAATGTCCTCGGGATTACAAAATCGCCTGTCCGCATGGACAGCCAAGCGAAATACGGGATCGTTTCCCGTGGCGAAGCGTCGCTCTATATCCGTCTTCCGAATCCGGCTTATCCGGATTACCGTGAATGCATCTGGGACCACGCTGCAGGACTGATCGTCGTCGAAGAAGCAGGAGGGACGGTAACAGACGCGAACGGGAGTCCCCTCAACTTTTTGACAGGAAAACGGATGCATGAGAATCGAGGTATCATCGCAACCAACGGAAAACTCCATCAACACGTGTTGATGGCATTAGCGAAGTTGTAACAATAACGACCCGCACGCTAATAGTTTAGTGTATAGGATTACCCCGAACCCCCAACTCGACTCCGATACAAGACAGCACGAGTTAGGGGTCCGAACCTGTCCGAAACTGTAGGTCTCGGAATGTAATATAAGGATGGATTTAGTCTATTTAGAGAATAAATCCCCAAACCCGTAGCAGAGGGCAGAAAATCATGTCTATAGAGGAAGCCGATTCTTCTGTAAGTTAGAAAATCATAGCCCGTAATGAAATGGAGGGCGGATCTACGGTAAGGCGCGTCAAAGTCCTAATCCGCCTTATCGAACCGCAAGGAAAATTAAAAATATGAAAGCTGGGCAAATCGTTGCACCACGTCAGATCGAAATTGTTGACATAGAACAACCGAACCTCGCCGATTACCCCGATGGCACAGTGATGATAAAAACCGTCCATAGCGCCATCTGTGGGACTGACATGCCGTCGTTCGTCCTCGAACATCCAGCAGACAGTTATCCACTTGGACCGGGACTGTCAATTCACGAGGCAATCGGCATTGTTACAGAAAGCACATCCGACAAATTCAAGGCAGGAGACGAGGTCCTCGCGCTGCCACGCTACATCGGAGGACTTTCAGAGTACTTCCTATCGGATGAAAGTGTTACGTTGCCGTTGACGGATTTCCCGCGAAAGGACTGCATCCTAATGTCCCAACCGCTCGGCACAGTTGTTTGGGCATGTCGGAAACTGCCGAACCTACTGAATCTCGACACCGTCGTTATCGGACAGGGACCGATGGGACTCCTCTTTACACATATATTGAGCAATCTTGGCGCGAAGACAGTGATTACGACAGATTTGGTCGATTTCCGACTCTCGGTCTCCAAGAAGATGCACGCCACACACACGATTAACGCTGCTGAGGAGGATCCCGTCGCTGTCGTTGCGGAAATCACGGAGGGCAGGATGGCGGATCTGGTCATTGAGGTCGTTGGACACCAAACGGAAACCATTAACGAGTGTCTTTCACTCCTGAAGCGCGACGGGACACTTCTCGCCTTCGGGGTCCCGGACGACCAAATTTACGATTTCCATTTCGCAGATTTCTTCCGGAAAAATATTAGATTCATCGGTTCCGTCGGACCGGATGCCCCGAACGACTTCCCGCTGGCGATGGACATGATTGCCCAAGGACGTTTAGATGTGTCACCCATTATTACACACCATCTCCCCTTTACAGAGGCACAACTCGGATTCGAGATGGCACTGAACAGGAAAGACGAGGCGATTAAAATAGTTTTCGACTATTAAAGCGGCAATTCAACGGGACGTCCCTCACGGCTGGACTGATAGATAGCGAGGATAATCTCAACGGCTTTGCGTCCCTCGCGTCCATCAACGAGATGCGAGGCATCGTGTTCAAGGCCATTAATGAGGTTTTCCATTTGTCGTCTATGATTGGCATGGTTAATGGCTCTGGGGTCGGATGCCCCACCGCCGGTGTCTGTTCTTTGGGCGAATTTCTCTCGGATCTCCGCATCTTCCGGGAGTTCCGGGTCGAATTCCCACGTTACAATGTCCTCTTCGGCTAAAACGACAGTTCCTTGTGTGCCGGAGATTTCAGTTTTCTTGAGCATGCCGGGGAAAGCGGCGGTTGTGCCTTCAATGACACCGAGTGCCCCGTTTTCAAATCGGAGTGCGGCGACAGCGGCATCTTCGACCTCTATTCGTTCGTGTGCTAAGGTATCGGTAAATGCTTGCACAGATTTAACGGGTCCCATAAAATACTGGAGGAGGTCAATGGCGTGGATCGACTGGTTCATGAGCGCGCCACCGCCATCAAGATCCCACGTGCCTCGCCAACCTCCACTGTCGTAATACTCTTGGGAACGGTACCACTTGATGTAGGCATCGCCTAAGGTTAACTTGCCGAACCGTCCGCTCTCAATTGTGGATTTAACGAGTTGCGTACTTTCGGTGAAGCGGGAATTGAAGATGGCACAGAGCCGGACACCCGATGCGTCACACGCTTCAATAATCTGATCGCACCGTGGGAGCGTGATTTCCAACGGTTTTTCAACGATGACGTGTTTACCGGCTTCTGCAGCGGCGACAGCGGGTTCCAAATGCGCACCGCTCGGCGTGCAGACGCAAACAATGTCCAAGTCGTCCCGTTTGAGCATCTCGGCATAATCGGCGTAACTGTCAACGTTGTAACGATCGGTGAGCCGTTTGGCGTTCTCAGCATCCCGTGAACTGACTGCGACGAGTCGACCGTGTTCTAATTCAGAAATTGCGGCGGAATGAAAATCGGAAATCATTCCGCACCCAATAATACCAAATCCGTATGTCTTCATTTTTTAAACTATGACCTCACATACCATACCTACCAAGCATGGAAAAAATTATGACTTCCAATGAAAATCAAGTTCCAGAGCACTCATCTACAGAAGAGCAGGATGATGAGCAGACACCTACCAACAAAACTTTCAGAATCGTCTGTATGACGTTTTGCCTCGCAGTGACAGTGCTGTTCCTGTGGGTCTGGCATCACCAAACCCAATTCAACGATCATTACCGGAAGGCAACTTTCCTGATGCGCAACGGCGAAGCAAAGCAAGCGATCGAAGCGTATCAGAAGGCAATCAAAAACAAGACACGCACCCTCTTTTTCACCAAAGAACCCTCGGTTTACAATAATCTTGGGCAAGCCTATCTATATGACGGGCAATATGCTCCCGCCGTCGATCACTTTAAAAAAGTGATTGCGATGGCACCCGACATCGCAGAAGGCTATGTTAACCTGACAACTGCCTATCTCCGGCAGAATTTACCAACCGACGCGCGTGAGATATGCTTACACGCCCTCCAAACTTTCCCGAAGACCGCCCTACTTCATTACAATCTTGCGTGCGCTTACGCGTTAGAGGGCGAATCCCAAAAGTCGGTAGCCTCGCTTACGCACGCCGTAACACTCAACCCGGACCTCAAAGCACTCGCCCAGCAAGAAGGCGCGCTTAAGGAGATCGTAACTGAACTTCCTTAAACGCGGAAAACTACAGGCAGCACGTCCTTAAATCTTCAACTTACCCCATACCGTTGCCAATTTGCCGCGGACAGAAACATCAAGCGTATCCTTGACGATTTTCTGGAGGTCGGCTTCGGAAAGGGCATAATTGGCTAACATCAACTCATCAATACGTCCTTGGAAGAAACGGGGACAACACCCGTTATTCTCGCCGCCGAACCGTAAGGGTTTATCTGCCCTACTCAGCCCCGGTCCCTTCTGCGCGATAGCCGTTCCATCAGATTCTCCATTGATATAGAAACGGGCTTCCTTCCCATCCCAGACAATGGCAACATGGCTCCACTCTTCCGCCTTCACCTTGCCATCAGAAATATGGTAACCGGGACTACTGGTCTCGTAGAAATAGTAAGCGAGCTTCCCCTCTCCAGGTTCAATTTGCAAATAATAGGTGTTCTTGTAGAAGATGGTGAATTTGTTCGCCTGATCACCCGCTGGGAGGTCATCAGGATAAACCCACGCCATCATCGTGATCGCTTCGTCTATATCAATCTCATCGGAATGTGCGACCTCTATGAAATCGGCTTTACCGACCTTGCCCGCCATTTGCACAGCGTCTCCGGAAATGCCTTCAGCCCACTTTATATTGCCGGTGAATTCACCGACCAAGCCGGCAGTTTCATCCTTCGCCTGTTTTCCTGTGCCTTCATCGAAATGCCAGACATATAATTTCTCGCCGAGTTGCTTCACGTTACCTTTTCCACCTGCAGCATAACCCGCAAAGCAGAGAGATAGACTTAGAAAAACGCATAGCATCATCAGAATCTGGGTTCTCATCGGTGGTTCCTCCCTTTAGAATGAACAAAAGGGCGGGTCAAAACCCACCCCTTTCGTAAAACTTGGCAACAGGCAGGCATTATGGCACTGCCGCTATGACAGAGAATATTGATTCAACTACATCTTCAGTTTGGCCCATGTTGTGGCAAGTTTATCCTTGGGCGACACAGCAAAGTAAACCCCGTTTTCCATATCCTGGTTAATCTCATCAACAGTAAGGGCGCGGTTATAGATGGCAACCTCATCAACCCTGCCAACCATACCGGGTAACCCCGTCTGTGCCTTACCGATACGGAAAACGACTTCAATGCTGTTAATTTTCCCCTTCGGTGGCGCGAATTCAACATCCAATTTGCCGTCAATGTATTGGCGAATCATATCGCCATCAAAGGTAGAAGAAACGTGATGCCATTTCTCCAAATCGGGCTTAATGGTCTGTTTATTCCGTGAACCTTGCCACCCACCGATGTTAATCCACGTCTCAATTTGTGGGGATCCGGTAAACTGCGCGCTCCACTGGAGGCAATAGCCGCCGACGTTTGCCCCGCTCCTGCGTCCCATCAGGTTAGAGTCCCCTTGAGATTCTTCAGGGAAAAACCATGCTTGAATCGTGAGTTCATCGGTGATGTCAAGTTCAGGGACCGCGTCAACCTCTACAAACTGTTCGGAATCTTCAAGATGGACAGCACCGCCAATCTTACCGTCTTTCGACCAGACTGACCCTTCAAGAGTGCCTTCGATGTTATTGCCACTTATATCCGTCACCTTGCCACCTTCGTCTTCGTCGAAAGTGAAATACAGCATGAGCGCCTTGTCATCGTTTATCGCCCACGCATCAACACCAAAACATAAGGCGATGCAGCAAAAAACTGTGATAATCGGTTTCATGAGCGGGAACTCCTTTTTTATGGCTGTCAACCGTCGGCAGTTAGCAAAAAGTCATTGGTGAGTCCACCGATAACCGACAGCCGATTTCTATTCCCATCGATCGTCATTTAGAAAGAAGAAATCTGAATTTCTTTCGCTGTAATAAACTCAAGCAGGGCAGGAACGCCTTCCTGCGTTTTTTGGATGCCACGCTGAATAGCCGGAATAATCTGGTCAGGCGTTTCAACACGTTCACCGTAGCCACCGAACGCCTTCGCCATGTCTGCGTAGTGACCAGAGATGTCCGTGCTACGGAATTTTTCGGTAGACACGGGCATAATCGGGATCTCAATCGCCATAGAGAAATTGTTGAAAAGCACGGAGAGAATCGGGATTCTTTCCCGCACAGCCGTCTCGAAATCCATACCAGTGAATCCAATAGCGGCATCACCCCAGACGTTAACACAGAGTGCCTCCGGTCTGGCGAGTTTCGCACCCATGGCGAGTCCGAGACCGTACCCCAGCTGCGTCGTCTTGCCCCAACCGATATAAGTGAGGGGTGCGACAGACTGCCAGAAGGGGGACATTTGGTCGCGCGGACTTCCTGCATCGTGCGTAATAATCGTGTTTTCGACATCGACAGTGTGCAGAAGATCCGAGATAACGCGATACGGTGTCATCGGCACCTCATCCGAGGTGAGTTTCGCCTTCCACTGGTCAAGCCATTCCGCTTTAACCGCACTAATTTCTCCAGTGACGGCAGCCGTTTGCTCTTCGGATGCCCCGTTAGAACGATCTCGGACCGCTGCTACCAAACCCTCTAAAATCAAACCTGCATCACCGACAAGCGCCGTTTCAACGGGAACATCTTTGTTAATGTCGGCTGGATCCAATGTCGCGTGAATAACCCGTTTTCCATCGGGAATTCTGACCCCGAAGCCGGTTCGCGTGAAACTGCACCCGATCCCCAAAATCAGATCCGTTTTTTGGAGGAAGTGATGCACCGGTTTCGGAATCGCTCGTCCGCCGGAACCCAATGCTAATGGATGGTCTTCAGGAAACGCGCTTTTGCCCCCTAAACTCGTCGTTACGGGTGCTCCGAGGAGCTCCGCCAATTCCTTTAAAGAATCCCAAGCCTGGGCGTAATGCACACCCTGTCCTGCGTAGATAACAGGACACTCGGCATCCAGCAGTGCCTCCGCAGCGGCTTCAATCGCCGCGCTGTCAGGACCGTAGCGCACAGTAGGCACAGGCGTCGGATCAAAGGAATCGGAAATCTCCTCACCAAACAGATCCGATGGAAATTCAACGAGTGCGGGGCGCGGTCTGCCGTTTCGGACTTGCGTAAAAGCACGCCGCATCGCTTCCGGGACGGCTTCAGGCATCGTGACCTGCTCACACGACTTCGTTACATGTCGATAGTTCAGGGCAGAATTGAAATTCGGTTGGATTTGGGTTACGCCTCGAGAATAACCACCCGGTAGAACAACAATCGGTGCGGAATCGCCATAGGCTTGGGCGACACCCCCGAAGGCGTTTTCGGAACCGGGACCGCTCTGCATACAGAACACGCCAATCTTCTCGCCGGAGGTTATGCGGCTCATCGCGTCTGCCATGTGAAGTCCAATACGTTCCTGTCTCACGATAATCGGACGGATGTCTAATTTCGCCGCCGCTTCGATGATCGGGTTAACGGGATAGGCGAAGAGGTACTCTACGCCTTCTGCTTTAAGGACTTTTGCAACTGCATCAACAACTTTCATATTTTTAACTTTCCTTGCGGTTCGGTTTTTTATATTTCCTTGCGGTTCGGTCAGTCGAGTTTGGATTTGAAGGAAATGGAAAGCGGATCTATGGCGCAACGTTTTCAATCATCAACATTACCTTATCAAACTGCAAAGTAATATAAAATGCCATTACATTATGGACTCTGTTTTTGGTTTTTTTCATGCAATAAAAAAGACTTACACACTGGGACTCGTTGGTTTTCCAGCATCCATCACGAGTGGAAAACTATCGCCTTCCAATTTATCGCCATCATTGACGGTGACAAAAGGTTTCATAACATGGGTTCCGCTGGCATCATATACCGTTTCGCCTGTCATATAATGCACGGCAATCGCACGCCGAGGACTATCGCTGGCGTTGTCATGCGACCCGTGCCATGTCAAGGAGTGATGGTAATGGACATACCCCTTCGGGACCGGGCAAAGCTCCACCTCTAATTCATACGCCTCAAAGCGATCCGGCATCGAATCGATGTCTTTGATGGAATGGAGGAACGGAATCTGATCGCCCCAATGATAGGAGCCGGGGACCATGCGCATACACCCATTACTCTCATCAACATCGTCCAACGCAACCCAAGCGGTCACCTGACTCGTTTTCGGCATAAGAATCGGCCAATAGGGTGAATCCTGATGCCACATGTTGACACCCCCGACCTGCGGCGGTTTGTATTGGATCTGATCGTGCCAGACACGCAATTCGGTCGCTGCGGTGAGTTGTCCAATCTCTTCCACAATCACGGGATTGTGAACGAGTCGATGGTAAGCAGAACTCGCCTCCCAAATATTAACGACTTGCCAGACGGGACTCTCTTCTCTGCCGCCAAGGTTAACGATGTGCACGGGTTGCGTCACGTCGTCCTTTTCATAATCATCAATAACGCGTGCTAATTCCTCACGCAACTCCTCAACCTGTTCATCACTTAAAGCACGGCTTCCGAGGAGAAAACCTTTCTCAAGAAATGTGTCAACCTGGGTCTGGTTGAGCATACCTGTCTCCTATAGATAGAAAAGATTTATATGTTGGCTTTCGTTGGCTTCCCATCATCCATTACAAGCGGAAAATGGTGACCTGCCAATTTATCACCACCATTGACGGTAACAAAACGTTTCATGATGTGAGTGCCATCCTGATCGTAACGGGTTTCACTCGTCATGTAATGCACCGCAATCGCACGCCGGGGGTCATTACTGGTGTTGTCATGCGATCCGTGCCACGTTAAAGCGTGATGATAATGGACATGTCCCTTCGGCACAGGACACAGTTCCACTTCCAATATGCTACCTTCAAATTGATCCGGCATTGAATCTATGTCTGGCACTTCACGCAAGAATGGCATCTGGCTCCCCCAATGATAGGACCCTCGGACCATCCGCATACACCCGTTGCTTTCATCGACATCGTCCAACGCAACCCAAGCACTGACTTGACTCGTTTTCGGGGTGAGAATACCCCACAACGGTGAATCTTGATGCCAACGGTTCACACCCCCGACTTTCGGCGGTTTGTATTGGATTTGGTCGTGCCAGACGCGCAACTCCGTCGCCGACATGAGCTGCCCAATCTCTTCCACAATCATTGGATTGTGAACGAGTCGGTGATAGGCAGAACTGGCTTCCCAAATATTGACGATCTGCCAGACGGGACTCTCTTCCTTGCCACCGAGATTGGCGATGCGTACGGGTTGCGCGACATCGTCCCTTTCATAATCATCAATAACGCGCGCCAATTCTTCACGCAATTCGTCAACCTGTTCATCACTTAAAACGCGGTTTCCGAGGAGAAAGCCTTTTTCACGAAATGTGTCAACCTGAGTTTGATTGAGCATATCTTTTAAATTTTCCTTGCGGTTCGGTTAGGTGAATTGGTAACTTTACGTTCTTCTCCGGAGAGCTGCAGAAATACCCAAGCAATACGCAGAAATACCCTATCAAAAACACCCTGCGCCGTTGTTGCAGGCTGCGGACCCAATTTTACGCACCAGTCACCCTATTTTTCAGTTCTACCCACTCTTCATCGGAGAGTTTCGGGGGCCACGCAATCCGTTCACCGATGAGTGCGGAGCGATACGCCGCCATAATCAAATCAAACCGAGCAGGGCATATTCCAATCTGTTCCGATGTGGTTGATTTTCGTCATCCAGCCACGTCGCGACGGCTTGGGTAAAGTCGCGTTGTCCGAATTTGTCATCTTCGCCGAAGTGGGTTTGCTCAACAAAGTGCTCCGTCATACCGTCAAACTGATAGCCCCATGAACCGTTTTCTCGCCACCACATTCTGCCTTTCGTCCCCCAAAAATCGAGGTTGCACCGCGGATTACTGCCGGGGAAATCAATGGTTCCAAAGGCTGTCCGTGCGGACTCAAAAAAGACACGGGCACCGTTCTCAAACGTATAAATCGCCATCAAATCTTCGGGGCATTGCCGATGCGGAATGTGATAGGTTTCTGCGCCTTGAACGGCACCCCACACGTGTGTAATCGGGATGTCTTTTAGCGCGAAAAGCACGACATCCATCAAGTGTGTATCCATATCGGTGATGTCGCCCTCGGTGCAGGCACGGATGAAGTGTATGTCGCCGAGACTATCGTCAGCAAAAAACTCCAACAGTTTTTCAGCGAAGGGGAGATACCGCCGTTGGTGATTGACGATAATCTTCAAACCTGTCTTCTCATACGCGGTAGCGAGTGCCTCTGCTTCGCTGGGTCTGAGTGCGAGCGGCTTTTCTATCACCAACGCCTTAACGCCCGCTTCGGCGGCAGGTTCTACCCAGATATGCCGTGGCACCGTAGGTTCTGTAACGGCGTGGACAATATCGGGTTTCTCCTTTTCCAACATCTCAACGTAGTCTGTGTAACCTGGGACGTTCAGTTCTTCCACCGCTATTTTTAACCGTTCCTCGTCGATTTCGCAGATGGCAATTACCTTCATATTTTCGATGCCTTCATAACGTCGGGCATGATGTACACCCCGCCTTCCACCAACGATCCCAGTTCGATACATCGTCATAACGTGTCTCCTCGTTGAAGCGTGCAGTTTGTCGGTTTCCGAAATTTGCTATTATATTAGCATGCGCACAAATTTGTGTCAATGTTTGATTTGGAAGTTCAAAGGCATTTTGCCATCATGCAGAGCCATTCAGTTTTCGGTTTCTGAATGCCTTATCAAGAATAGATATGTGACTTTCGGCACAAATCGGGGTTACAAACCCCTCCCACAAGAGAGATTTGTGACAATTGAATGGCTCTGTGCCATCATGTTTTCTCTATTGTTAAATTCATACGCTCGTGATACAATGCAACACAGTAACACAAAAGCCAATTCAGGAGGGATACATGAAAATTGATAAAATCGAGTCGTTTTTTATTAGGAACGGCTATGTGATCCGGATCCATACAGATACGGGCATCAGCGGTGTCGGACAGACAGCGTGTTGGGGGTATCCAGAAGCCGTTGATAGCATTATCAACACGTTTAAGAAACACCTCATCGGGCAGAATCCGCTGCGGATTGAACATCATTGGCAATATCTCTATCGCATGGGACCGTTTCGTGGGACAGCGTTGAGCGGTGCTATTAGTGCGGTGGACATCGCCTTGTGGGACATCAAGGGCAAACATTTCGGGGTTCCGATCTGGGAACTGTTAGGCGGCAACTGCCGTGATAAAATCCGATTACACCTTCTCGGTGGCGGCAGCACACCCGAAACGATGTATGATGCAGCGAAAGCAGCCGTCGAAGAAGGTTTCACGGCACTCAAATTTGACCCAGTGGTCGGTGGTTTCCAAGATATGACCGTCGATCGACTCGTCAAGACCGCCCGTGACATCGTCGCCGCTGCACGTGAAGGCGGGGGACCGGATCTCGATCTGATTGTTGAAGTGCACCGGAAACTGACACCGATGAACAGTATCGTCTTAGAATCGGCACTGGCACCCTTCAACCTCTATTTCATCGAAGACCCGATCCAGATAGATACGATTACAACGCAAGCGGAATTAGCGAAACGGATGACAACGCCGCTCGCTGTCGGCGAACGCAATGTCAGTATCTGGGAATTCCGTGAACTCTTGGAGGCAGGGGGACCGCAATACGTCCGTCCGGATCTCGGTTTGGCAGGCGGTATAACACATTGCAAGAAAATCGCGGCACTTGCGGAAGCGTATCACAGCGCGGTCGTCACACACAACTTCCTCGGACCGCTCATCACCGCTGCATCACTTCACTTAGACACGAGCATCCCGAACTTCATCACACAGGAGTATACGAAAGGTGATGAATCCGAAGATTTCGCCGTTTACAAAGTGGCGTATCAGCGGGAAGGCGGATACATTCCCATCCCTGAAGCGCCGGGTTTGGGCATCGAACTTGACGATAGTTTAATCGAGGAGAACCCTTATCAACCGATGAATACCGGCACGACACTTTTGCGTGAAGACGGCTCTGTCGCTTATGCGGTATAAAATAGTTTTCAGTTATCAGTTATCGGTGAAAGAGGGTGCTGATGAGGGTAACATAACTTGAAAAGAAGGAGCCGGTTGGAATTTGTCAGAAGACTCTCACATTACGGAAGACGTAACCGACAACTGACGACTGACAACTGACGACTACAAAAAAATGAATGCTGATGAGAAATATCTATTCGATCTGAACGGCTACCTTGTTATCAAGAACGTGCTAACACCTGAAGAGGTAGCCCTCGCCAACGAAGCAATCGATAGACATAGTGAGCAAGGACGCATCCGTCCACGCGAACAAGCACTCGATGGCGGCTCTCCAGAACTGAAAGGTGAGCAGGGCAGAGGCGAACTCGGCGGCATGCTTGGATGGGAAGAACCGTGGTGCAATCCGTTCCGACACATGCTCGCACACCCGACACTCGTCCCGTATCTTAACGAGATACTCGGAAGGGGCTTCCGCATGGATCATCAGATGTTCCTGCTCTCAATGGACAAGGGTGCAGAGGGACATACGTTCCATGGCTCCTCCGGTCCTGGCTTCGATCCGAACCAATACTATATTTTTCGTGATGGACGCATGCACAACGGCTTGACTGTCGTCACCTTCCAATTGACAGACGTGCCGCCCGGAGCGGGAGGGTTAATCGTTATACCGGGAAGCCATAAGAGCAACTATCCGTGTCCAAAAGAGATGCGGCTCTATCAAGAACACCAAGAACACATCCGACAACTCGTCTGCAATGCTGGCGATGTGGCAATCTTCACGGAGGCGGTGACACACGGAACACTCCCGTGGACAGCCGACCATCCGCGCCGCTCCATTTTAACCCGTTATACCGCGGGGAACATGGCGTATGTGCCTGCCTATGAAATACCGGAATGGGCGAATGAACGCCAGCGCGCTGTCATGGAGCCTCCCTATCATTCGCGATTAAATCGCCCCACCTTGGAAGTGTAGGAAGGTTTTTAATGTATGGGATCCTGGACCGCGTTTAACCGCAAGGAAAATTAAAAAAGTATTCAGTGCGAAATTAGCGCAAAACCTGTAGCCTGCAACAACGGAGCAGGCGGATTTGAGAAAGGCGCGTCAAAGTCCAATCTCACGCTGTTTAACCGCAAGGAAAATTAGAAATATGAATGCTGATGAGAAATATTTATTCGATCTGAACGGCTACCTTGTTATCAAGAACGTGCTAACACCCGAAGAGGTAGCCCTCGCCAACGAAGCGATTGACAAACACAGCGACCAAGCCCGCATCCGTCCACGTGACCAGACGCTCGATGGTGGCTCCCCAGAACTGAAAGGTGAACAGGGCAGAGGGGAACTCAGCGGTATGCTCAATTGGGAGGAACCGTGGTGCAATCCGTTCCGACACATGCTCGCACACCCGACACTCGTCCCTTATCTTAACGAGATACTCGGAAGAGGCTTCCGGATGGATCATCAGATGTTCCTGCTCTCAATGGACAAAGGGGCAGAAGGCTTTATTTTTCATGGATCTTCCGGTCCCGGTTTTGATCCGAACCAATACTATATTTTCCGTGATGGACGCATGCACAACGGCTTGACTGTCGTCACCTTCCAATTGACAGACGTGCCACCCGGAGCAGGTGGATTAATCGTTATACCGGGAAGCCATAAGAGCAACTATCCGTGCCCGAAAAATATGCGGCTCTACCAAGAACACCAAGAGCACATCCGACAACTCGTCTGCAATGCTGGCGATGTAGCAATCTTCACGGAGGCGGTGACACACGGAACACTCCCGTGGACTGCTGAACACCCGCGCCGCTCCATTTTAACCCGTTATACCGCGGGGAACATGGCGTATGTGCCTGCCTATGAAATACCGGAATGGGCGAATGAACGCCAGCGCGCTGTTATGGAACCCCCTTATCATTCGCGATTAAACCGTCCCGTATTAGAATAGAAACGTAAGAAGGTTTTTAATGTATGGGATCCTGGACTGCGCTCCGCTCCGCTTACGCGCAGACTTCTGATAAGGTCACAACTGAAATAAGGATAGCCACAGAATAGCACCAAAAACCAAGCCCGCAACAACGGCGCGGGGTTTTTGCTTGGGCGTTTCTTCAGCTCGAACGCGGAAACTCTCAAGCCACAAACCGCGTCGCTTACCCGCAAGGAAAGTTTAAAATGTCTACTTCAATGAGTGCAATCTTGGGGCTTATTTTCCTCGGCCTCGCGAACGCCTCCGTCTTTTTAATGTTTAAGTTATGGGGTTACCCATTCGACAAAGAGACGCATACGAGTGCCGCGCCCCGCTCCTTGATGCTGCTTCACCGGCTCATCGGCTATGCGTATGCGATCCTCTATGTCTTTATGATGTGGCACATGGTGCCGCGTTTGTGGAACTACCAAGTCGAACTACCCCCTCGAACCGTCGCGCACCTGATGCTCGGTATCACCATCGGTGTGTTAATCCTCGTCAAGATTGCCATCCTCCGATTTTTCCGGCACTTTGAGGAATCCATGCCGTATATCGGGACGACCCTGCTGATTTGCACTTATCTATTGATTGGATTGTCAGTGCCGTTCACATTCCGAGAAGCAGCATTGCGAACACAAACAATGGCATTCAGTGAGGAGGGTATCGCGCGAACCCGTAAGTTGCTTGAAACCGCCGGATTGCCAGCCGAAGCACCGCTCGACCAACTCGCATCAAAACGGAAATTGCGGGAGGGGCAGCATGTGTTACAGCGTAAATGCGTTGTCTGCCACGATTTACGCACCATTCTCGCAAAACCGCGTATTCCGACGGACTGGGTCCGTCTCGTCAATCGCATGGCGATAAAGCCGATGATCGGTGAACCCATTCACACAGAAGAGGAATGGACAGTTTCGGCGTATCTCATCGCGATTACACCTGATATTCAAACTTCGGCTCGGCAACAACGGCAAGAACAGATGCGTGCGGATGAAGCGAAGGCAGCTGCCCAAATTGCAACTTTCACTATGGAAATGGATATAGAAGTTGAAACGGATACAGCGGAAACCGACACCTATGACGCAGTAGAAGCGCAAGCCCTCTTCGAAGACAGATGCTCTCAATGTCATCCCATCACCGATATTGAAGACTATCCACCTTACTCTGAAGAGGAGACACTCGAACTCATAACACGGATGATAGAGATTGGGCTTTACCTTGAGGAAGAAGAGATCGAGTTGATTACGCGCTATATAAATGAGAACTATCTGGTCCAGTAAAAATAAGCGGCATTAAATACGCTGGCGTTGTGCCATTGTAGACATTTGCGTCCCCTCCGCTTGCGGTGCGGGCGGTGGAAGTTCAAAGGACTTACACATCATAGCGCGCGAAAGATAGAAATGCTCCCATAAAGAAAACGAGGTTGAATAGAAATAGCAGTAGAATATCCAAACTTGCTTCGGTAAACGCGGTGTAAAAATCAGCAGGGGTGTCGGCAAATTTTGGAATCTTGTCCGAGCTCATTTGCGTCTCCCTCAATTTCTGCCTATCGGTATCTTCAAGAAAGATATTGGGGTTGAACGGATATTCTTCGTAGGTGAACTGCAGGAGGCTGCGCCGATATTCCATCGCCTTCTTGAAAAACCGCTCGTAATGTTTGATGCCGGTCCCGACCAACACCTCACATCCGATTTGATAGATTGCCGTTGGTGAGATACGGGATATATTCTGTGCCAGTTTCACTTGATGGAGTTGTTGCTGGCGGTATTCATTGTAGATCGCTTGCTGGGCATCGGCGATTCTGGCAGAACGGGTCAAAGGCTCACCCGGCGACCAGTGTGCGCTAAACCTACCTTCGCCGTATCGCTTACGAATCTCGTGCGTCGTATCATTTGCCTGTCTGGCTATCGTTTTCTCATCAGGGAGTTCCACCAATCGACTTGCGAGCAATCCACCTGTCCTCGGAACAAACACCACAAAACACACCCAAACCAAAAGCAGTAGGACGAGACTGACCGACGAACTTCTTGTTAGGCAGGAAATAAACAGCCCAAGGGTCGCGAAAACGGAAATATAGAGGACTGAAAACAGGACGACCCCGCCAATCTGTAGCCAATAGGTCGGTTCAAAAGGCAGAACCCCGAAAAGAGCAATGACGAGTGTGTTCATGCAAATCCCAGTGATCAAAGGAATCAAGAGGCTAATGATTGTGCCGATGTATTTTCCGAAAAGCAGCGTTGCGCGAGGGAGCGAATTGGAAAGACAGAGACGGAGCGTGCTTGTTTCCGCCTCACTTGAGATACTGTCGTAAGTCATTGCGAAGGCTGCGAAACTCAGGATAACGCCGACGGTGAACACCCAATCCAATACGTCAAATCTCTGGAGTGTGTAATTTCTGCGCAGGATCGTTTGGGGACCGACAAGTTCAAACGCATCCACTCCAAAGGCATTCGGCAGGTCTTTTTCGTGTCCTTCAGCGATAAATCCCAATGGACTCGGCGCACGATATATCAGTAGGTTTGGTGAATCACTGACGACCTCGTGTAAGTCTTTCTCCGCTTTCTTTTTCAGCAGGTCCAGGTTTTCGCTGACATTTTCACGGTAATCTGCGACCTGTTGGCGATAGTCGTGGATATACAGCACGCTTGCCATCAACATCAAAACGATCACCAGAAGTAACGTCAGGGCGAAACGGAGACTCTGTAGGTGATCTAAAAGTTCTCGCCAGATAATTTCACGGAGCATCTTCTCACCTCATCTCGCTTTTCAGGAACATCGCGCCGGTACTCAGAAACAGCAGAATGTTCAGAAGAATCAGGTAGACCAAATCCGGGAGAGCACCGCCGAGGACGACGTTTCCCCACACGGGTCCACTGGTAAAGACAGGCATGCCGTTTAAGTCAAGTGATTCCACGTCATCCCAACTTTTCGGTGTGATGTCTGCGAAAAACGTGTCTTCGTCTGATGCTACGCGTCCAGCTTGTGAGGGCATATCGTTGAGATCGACGGGCGTGAACCAGCTGATACTTGAGAAAGCCTCCTGTTCCTGCATGTATGTCATCAGTGCCTTCCGGTAGTCCTGCGCTTGCTGGATGAACCGTTCATGCCGCCGCAAATCCGTGCCGGACAGACCCGCAGAGATGTTATAGTAGACCCATGCTGGTGAAAGTCTGGAAAGATTTTCAGCCAAAACGGTCTGTCTTTTCAGCAAACGGTAGTATTCCTGATGGAGGGTTCCTATCTGCTCTGCGTATTCAATGCGGTGTGGAATGTAAAATCTGGCACCCTCGAGATACCAGAGCATCGCTTCTCTGGAGGCTGTCAGGACTTGGAAAGCGAATGGCAGGTTGCCGCTGACTACACCGTATCCTGTTGCAAAATACGAACTACTCCGATGCTTTGCACCGTAATCCATAATTTTCTCCCAAAACGCTGTTCTGAGTGCCGTGCGCTCTATGTTAACCACAGATTTAGAAGGTATCGGTCGCACCTGCTTTGCGACATATACCGCTCCGTTTGGGATGATGAACACAATCACAATCCATAGGAATAGCAACCAGACGAGTGCCCTCGCCGAGCGATCGGTGATTGCTGAAACCAGCATGGAGAGTAGGAAAAAGACGGAAAGGTATAACGCCAAAGCCGCGAAGAGTCCGGCGAGTCGGCTCCATTCAGCGATATGAAATTCTATCATCGGGTTTACGTTTATCAATAGTGCCGCGGCTATCCAGCCGATCGCGAGTGGCACGAGGAGACTCACCATCCCACCGAGGTATTTCCCAATTAGGATATGGTATTTCGAGATTGGGTTTGATGCGACCAGTGCGAGTGTTCCGCTTTCACGCTCACCGCAGATGACATCGTAAGCGATGGAAATCACAAACAGGCTGAACGCAATCTGCACCATGCGTACTGCGTCAACGGCGGAAAAGACGTTCAGAAGCGGATTGCCGCCGCCGAGGATTTTCGCCTCTGTCGGGACATCTTCGTAGGAGACCTTTATGGTGTTTCCGAGCTGCCGTTCCATCCCTAAGCAGATAACGCTTAAGGGTTCAGGCGGTTTTGCGACATCCACCCTCAGGTGAGAATAAACCTTCACCGCCTCAAGTGCATTCCGGTGTTCAATCTCTGCGGCATTGTGGACGCTGAGTCGCTTCTCGTAGTCCTCCATCAATACATAAGTGCTGGCGACAAAAAGCGCGAGACAGATGACTAACCCTATGAATAGACGAAGGGAGAGAATGTTTTGTGTGAACTCTCTTTTGGCGATTATCCAGATGGAGGACATCTAAAAGCCTCCAGTTGATGGTGAGAAAAGCAAGCGGTTTAGTCTTGGGATTGTGCCTTCACTGCTTCAGCGACGAGCATCTCTAAATTCTCCACTCTCGCTTCATGTGTAATTAACTTGCCGTTCCTATCAAGAAGCCACATTTCAGGAGTGCCGCTAATATCATATTGTTGTAAAAGTGAGTCCGCTGCCGTGTCGAAAATTTGTCGCCCCTGAATGCCATTTACTTTAGTGTAGTTACGCAAACTACGCATTATCGCTTCTTCACTATCAAGGCAGACCCCAATAATATCGAATCCTGCCTCCTTATAAGTATCGTAAACTTTCTTGATATCTGACGTTTCCGCGGTGCCAAAATCCCTCCAGACCTTCCAAAAGTGAAGCAAGACAACTTTCCCACGATATTCCCGAAGCGAAATCGGATTTCCATCAAGGGCGATCACAGAAAAGTCAGGGGCAGGTTTTCCAACCAATTCGTATCTCGGATTAGACTTACGCTCATACACTTCAGCGAGTTCAGTATTGCCTAACCTCCTATGAATGTCGGCAAGTTTCCATAAAATGAATTTATTGTCTGGAAACTGCTGCGCAGCTACCTGAAAAAACACAAGCAGATCCTCGTATCGCTCCACCGTCTTGAGTATATCAAACAGCGTCTGATACCCTTGAAGGTCTTGTATCATTCCGGACTTGAGACGTTCAATAAGGGCAGCCGCTGATTGTTCGTTTCCTAATAGGGTGTGGAGTCTGACAAGCTGCGGATAGAGATCAAAGAAACGCTGACCATCAGGGTAACGCTTATCATCAGAGGAGCGCGCAAGTATTTCTTCAATAGCAGTGAGTGCCGCTGCGTGGCTACCGTACATATCCTCCGGCGTGTGTTCCCAAATCTTGGAAGACCTATAAATCTGAGAAGCAAAGCTTAAGTTCAAAACCCCAGAATCTTCATTCACGTGATGCCAGCAACGGACAAGTGGTATGACATCACCGAATACCAAACGTTGTTCATTTTTCTTATCTCGATATTCCGGAGCAAGCTCATACCCGTAACTCACTGGCATTCTCGGATCTATGTCCTGGAGAAAACCTATCCTTCCAATTATCTTGCTGATTGCAACCAAATCTGTGTTCGGAAGAAAACCTGCCTTCCCATCTTCGTGATCGGCGGGACAGATAAAGACCGATGCATCTGGCACGTATTTCGGATGAAGATCTGAGAGCCACTCAGGAAAATCTCCGTGTTCCTTCCGGTAGGTCTGAATTGCCTTGCCGATTGCAATCAAATTTTGTGTGCAAAGTTCTATGTTCCGCTTGTGCCCTTCGGAATTCTCTCCTGCAGTAGATGTCAAAAACGTTTCGGATTCCTGTAAACGCTTTCGCGCCCGATGCAGACGCGTGTTAATCGTGCTTACAGAGATGCCTAAAAACTTACTCATCTCTTTGACCTTCATTTCACCGAGATAGTAGAGTGTCACGACGGTGCGTTCACTCTCTGGCAGTCTTGCCAAAAGCTTTTTGACGGTCTCACGGCGACGCTCAGAGGTCGCTATCTGCCGTTGTTCCGACAGGTAACGTGTGTAAGCGGATTTCTCGATTTCTACCGTAGGTGTGTCTTCCAGTGATTGCACCGTAAGTTTTTTCTTCCGCATCCAATCGATGCAAAGCCGGTTTGCGATAACGTACAACCATCCAGCAAATTGATGGGGATCCTTGAGTGTTGGAAGTTTCTTGTAGACTTGTAGGAAGGTGTCCTGCGTAATCTCTTCAGCGTGGTGAAAATCGCCGATTTTCCGCCACACGAACGCGTGGACACTCTGTTGGTATTTTTGGACTAAGGTGCTGAATGCCTCGTCGTCGCCGGATAAAATATTGTAAATGAGTTGAACATCGTCTTCTCTTTCCATGAGGATCCCTTTCAATGAATAGATGTGGTCGTGTTTATACTTGCGAAATGGCTGCATCAAATGTGGCGTCTTGTTCGTTAAGCATCGCGGTCCGGTTTAGAGTCTCTGTACATTAAAGACGAATTTATGGACAGAAATCTTACATAATTTGAAAGGACTTCTTAACAATCCCAAAACTTTAGCTTTGGGTCCAACCTCATAATGCTCGTGCAAAAGACACACGATCAGAAAGGGTTTTGGCTTTCGGATAACGGACTTAAGAAGTATCTGAAGTTCAAGGGCTATTCGTGTGATAAATAAAAAAGCGGGTTTTTAGACCCATCCAAAGACTTTGTAATTTCCTCCCTTTTGTGTTATACTAACCCAAGTTGCCAGTTAGTAATGAGTTGTAAATCCATGGGATGTCCTTTATAGTGTTTTTATCCCAAAAACCCAAAAGGAGCACCCCATGGACTTGACTATTGTAGCAGTTTATACGATTTGTGACGACTTTTTAATCGCAGACGGACATCAAGAACATCCACTTGCTAAAATGTCAGATGCTGAAGTCATGACGACCGCTCTGATCGCCGCAAGATACTTTGGAGGGAATCAACACACCGCTTGCGCCGCCTTGAAAACACTTGGATATATTCCAAACATGTTAGGACACTCACGCTATAATCGCAGACTTCATCGGGTCTCTGCGAAGTTTCAAACGTTGTTTGAATACTTCGCAGAGCTCTTCAAAGCAGAGAATGCCAATCGCATTTATAGCATTGATACCTATCCCATAGTCGCCTGCGACAACATCCGCATTTCTCGCTCACGTCTGTATCAAGGCGAAACATGGCGAGGGAAAATCGCAAGCAAGCATCGCTACTTTTATGGGATCAAGGCACATCTGATGGTCTCTGAAACTGGATATATTGTTGAAGCGTTCTTGACGCCCGGACGTTTCAGTGATGTGCGAGGTTTAGGGAAATATCGGTTTGATTTGCCTCCGGGGTCTGTCGTCTATGCTGACAAAGCGTATTGCGATTACGGCATTGAGGATGCTCTCGAAGCGGCGGACATCCGCCTGAAACCCCTACGCAAGAAGAACTCGAAACGTCAATATCCACCGTGGGAAGTTTATCTTCAGCACGCCTATCGCAAGCGTGTTGAGACTTCAAACAGTCTCATGGAACAGCTTTTACCCAAATCGATTCACGCCGTGACGGCTGACGGGTTCGAGTTGAAAGTTTTTTTGTTTATCATCGCTACAAATATCAAACAACTTTTTACATAGGTAGCAACTTGGGTTATACTATTCAAACCAGTTCGAGTGGCACTGCAACGAACAGAATCTCATCTGTTTCTGCCACCCTCCCACTGTTGCAGGGCGATAAAGGACTGGGGCTGGAAAATCCATTTTAGATGGAAAAAATAGTTGAGTCAAATGATTCTGTATATGTGAGTGCGGCGGCAGCGGCGCTGAGTGCGCTTTGTGCCTGGCAGGTTACTGAGAATATGAAACATGAACACATTCTACTATGGCGACAACCTTGAAATTCTGCCCCAGATGGACGGCGAGTGAGTTAACCCACAAATCAAATCTTGATATGGGTTTTGACAATAGATTGAGGTTCTTCAATGGATATAACCCCGCTAAAAGAAAAACTATCAGAGATTAACCGGATGGGCTATGTCATTTCGCTGCGAAAAGGAAACACTGGCATCGGTTACACACTGGAAACCTTACTTGGAGTTGTGGAAAATAATCTTAGGTCTCCCGACTTAGGGAATATAGAACTAAAAGAAACCTTATTTGGAGTTGCGGAAAATAATCTTAGGTATTCTGACTTGGAAAATATAGAATTGAAAAGCAGAAGAATTAAGTCTACCAGTCTGTTGACTATGTTCACTTTCAATGACAGCATTTGGAAAATAGAACAGGAGAACCTGATTAAGCAGTACGGTTATTATAAAGATGGACGATGGGCGTTATACACCACTGCTAAGAATAAACCTAACAATCGAGGTTTTTACGTCAAAGTTGAGCAAGATACTGTTAGGCTTTATCATATAGACGGTTTGTGTGCTATTGAATGGCAATTGGATTCTTTGATTGAGGATTTGAAAAAGAAATTGTCGAATGTGCTGTTGGTTGAGGCGGAGAGTCGTAAATCAGGTGCAAATGAAGAATTTTGGTATAAAGAGGCATATTTACTAACCGGTATAAGCGTGGAAAAATTCTTAGAATATATTAAGAACGGTCCTATAGTCGTTGACCTAAGAATGCATATAGCCCAAAATGGGGTCGTTAGAAATCATGGAACTGCTTTTAGACTTCATCGACGATACTGGGATTCATGCTTTGATAATATGGAAAAACTGCTATGAGTGTATTGAATCGAAAAAATAAAGACAAATCGTGGGACTTTCGAGAGGCGGATACAAAAGAGTATACACACTGTTTCCACACCTATCCCGCCATGATGATTCCGCAGATCGCACGGAAACTCCTTAAGCAGTATGGTGTAGAAGATGGATGGCTTCTCGATCCCTATTGTGGTACTGGCACTTCCCTGGTTGAGGCATCTCTATTCGGTATGCACAGCGTCGGATGTGATATTAATCCCCTTGTACGCTTGATCGCTACAACCAAGTCAAAACCCGTTTGTTTGTCCGCCTTAGACGAGACGATAAGCAGATTGAACAAGAATCTCTTTGCGATTGAATTTCGAGAAGATAATATCCCCGATACTCCGATTCCCAACATTCCAAATCTGACCTATTGGTTCTCTGAAGAAGTCATTAGAACTCTTGCCTACCTGCAAGCTGGAATTCGTCGTGTAAAAGATAAAACACTGCAGAACTTCATACTCGTCGCTTTTTCGGAAACGGTTCGAGAGGTATCCTATACCCGGAATGGCGAGTTTAAATTATATCGCATGCCTGAGAACAAACTTAAGGATTTCAAGCCCGACGTTTTAGGCATCTTTAGCAAGAAATTGCGTAGAAATCGACAAGGGTTGGCATCCTACCTTGAAAAACGAAAAAATGTTAAGGCATCGGTATCTACGGCAAATACCGTTGAAGGTGAACTTCCAAACCTTCGTCCACCTGAGGGGTATGATATAGTAATTACATCCCCGCCTTATGGAGACTCACAGACCACCGTAGCGTATGGGCAATTTTCTCGGCTCGCAGCGGAATGGATAGGATTACCGAATGCTCGCAAAGTTGACAAAATCGCAATGGGCGGTATTCGTTCACAAGAAACATTGAGAAGCTCTCCGGTATCGTCTGCTGTTGAGAAAATCCGTTTGATTGATGAAAAGCGAGCGAAGGAAGTGTCTGCGTTTTATATTGATCTTGAGCGTAGCATTAGGTCAATAGCACAGGCATGTTCGCCACACGCTACAATTTGCTATGTCGTTGGAAATCGTTGCGTCAAGGGCGTTGTGTTACCGACGGACGAATTTGTCGTTGATGCCTTTCGTCAGCATGGGTTTGTACATAAGACGACCATCGTCAGAAACATACCCAACAAACGGATGCCGAAGAAGAACAGTCCCTCCAACATTGCAGGTGAAACCTCTACAACGATGCACGAAGAAAACATCGTTGTCTGTCAGAGAACAAATCGTATATGCTAATCTGAATGTTCAGACCATACTGGATAGATTGTTCCTCTATTATCTGCCAGTAATGCTACAACCTAAATGATTTAATAGCATCACAACCAAGGCAATAAACAACGGGATCGCAAGGAACCCCCAATTCGTCATTCTATCCATTTTTCCATTTTTTTATCTTCTTTTCTCTATTTTATACCATTTTGTCAAGTGATAAATGGCATATCACCGAATATCAGAGCGTCGCGTTACCCAATCCCAACGCCGCCGCGATCACGCAAGCACAGGAAATGCGTCGGGACGGACACTCTATAGAAGACATTGCCGAGAGCATCCACGTAAACATCTCAACCGTTTCACGATCGTGCAGAGGCATCGACCCGAAAGCAAGAGCGCGGCAACAAGCGCGGGATATGGGGCGTTGGCAACTCGGCATGCAACCTGTTTCACGAGATTGGGTAGGGTAGCCATTAGAGGTCGCCCTCTAACAGCCCCCTCCGAACCGTGCGTGCGACTTTTACCGCACACGGCTCTCCCAGTTAGTGATAATTGATATTCTTTCGTGAGTATGAGTTTAGATTATATCTTTTCGATGATATAGTCGATTCTCTTGTCAGTGAGATTACTCATTTTTTCACGAGAGTATTTCGCATGAAGTTCTCTATGGCATTGGGTGTGGATGAGCCGTAGGTTGCTATAGCCATTATCCCCACCCAATGAGACGGGTTTCATGTGGTGTCTTTATCATTATCCGCAACCGCTTTGTCCATTCTCCTTTGTATCGTGAGGACTGTTTTTTCGCAGTTTCTAATATTTTCTGTGAAAAATAAGCACTCACCTGAAGGTTGGTATGCTTTTGGCATATATTCCACTCCTTTTCGGTTAGATACTTCTGAGAACTTTCAAAGAACTAACTCTGGCTATGCTTCTATAGCCTCCTCAACCTTATCGACTTCTGGAGTCGACTTAGGTTCTTTCCAACTTCCCAGTGATAAACTTCATAAACTGATTTAGCGTTATCCTCTACCCCAAGGCATTAGGCATCCTAATGTTGTGTCCGTTTTAGCCCAATCGGTATAATATCCTACAGATTACACCTTCAAGTATTTATCCTATAGAAATACTCTTTTGGACACCATAGTTTTTCAAGGCAGTCTATGTTTGTCGTGATGAGGATTATCAGATATTCAACTTTCGTTTACGCATGTCAGTTCTTTACCTGACGCATTAGTTTCGGGTCTCTTACGAGTTGCCTTTCCCTCAAATGTTCGCCTTTTTCCCTTGCTTCCCACAAAATCGTTTCCGATATGCGGTTAGGGTAAGGTATGTGGTGTTAGGCTCACCAAGTAGGAACTCAACCTACATTTTATCATTGCTTGTTGGAACGCACATAGGACTCGACACGAGGGGTGCCGAGGTGAAACTCCTATCCGCCAAGTTAATCAAAAGTATAACACAACTATCAAAAATGAGGCAAGTTATCAGACTTAGGACCCCCGCCCCCCCATTTCGCTATGTTGACACACAACACATGCCATCTGAGACTTCACCGTACGCTTGTGAATAAAGCCACACCTGCACCGTTGAAAATAAACTTGATATTGACCAGAAAAAGTGGTATAACTACTATTAGCACTTGGTTAGGAATCACTACCTCTGCTACCCTCTGGCAGAGTCCTAACCGACCCGGTAGTGTGGGAGGTGAGTGCGAAGTGCGATACCACTCTAAACATGTACCGGCGACCCCTCAGCATGACGTGGGCCGCCTTGAGAGAACAGTGCGGGTGATTTTGAAGGAGCAACCTATATGGGATTTTGGAAAAGGAATAAGGAAAAAATCGCCACAGGGACCATAATTGGTCTATTGGTAAAGATATTGGCAGGGTTCCTATTCCTTGTTTTTGGCGGTCTGGTAATTCACAAGTTTTCCCCTCTGCAAGTAGATAATATTATACCTAAGGTGAACTCAATGGATACAACAACAGCAGTGCTGATATCTATACTGGCAATGGCTATAATACTGCCTATGTCTATGATAGTCAGCAGTATAATAATGCCTTATGAGCCGTCAGCAAGAAAAACAGCACAATATATAATACTGGGTGCGTATGTAATGGTAATCTTTGAAGTGCCACCGTTTATTCGGGCCACAATTTCGTAAATTTAATCCAAGGTTTGTTGCTCGAATTCCATAGGAGTCGAACCGTCTAACCCCGAATGCGGGCGTTTTCGGTGATACTTGTGTTCGATAAAATGACCGATGCGGTTTCTCGCCTCGGTTATATTCTCATAGGCGTTGAGGTGAACTTCTTCCTCCTTGAGGGTGCGGATGAGTCTTTCAGCATATCCGTTCTCCCAAGGCCGGCCTCGGTGTGCCACCGAAATCTCAACGCCATGTTCCTGGAGCGTGGTCACATAAGCTTTTGAAAGATACTGCGCCCCTTGATCGGAATGGTGAATCTCTGGGACGCTGTGGCGTAATGCCTCCTCTAAAGGGTTCAACGTCAGCGGTTGGGTCAGGTGGCGACTCACCTGCCACCCTCTGATCATACGGGTGAAGACATCCATGAGCAGGGAGAGATAGATGAAGCGTCCTTTGAGACGGACGTAGGTAATATCTGCCACCCAGACCTGATCGCATCGAGAGATCTCGAGGGTTTCAAGGACCCTTTACATACGGATGCACCCCTTCAACACAGGTCGTGGTTTGGAAACCGAGACGTTTGACAGCAACTGAGAGATTCGCGTCTTTCATCAAGCGCGCAACACGTTTATACCCAACGGTGTGTCCCTGACGCTGTAGGAGTTTTGTGATACGCCTATATCCGTATGTCGGATACCGCAGCGCCAACGTCTCTATTTCCGAACGCAGGACTTCTTCAGAAGGGTCGCTTTTCGGGGCATAATAGAGATTGCTTCGGTGGAAACCCAGCACCTCACAGATCTGTCGCATGGAATAATCGGTCCGCAATGCTTCAACCATTTTTCGCTGCTCCGTCAGTTTTGGTCTAACCACGTCGCTGCTTTTTTTTGAATATCGAGGGCCACCGTCAACCGTCCAACGAGTTGTTCAAGGTGGGCGATCCGATCCGCTGCCTCGCTCGACTGCTTCTCTGTGGAGACAAACAGAGAACCTACGTTTTCAACGACTTGCTGCTTCCACTTCGAGAGTTGATCTTCACTCAGGTTGTGTCGACGACACACTTCTGCTTGCGAACTTTCACCGCTAAGTGCTTCAAGAACAACTTGACCTTTAAACTCAGGGGTGAAGGTTCTTCGTTTTCGTTTCGCCATTGGGGCCTCCTTTCAAGTTGTGGAGATTATACCACAATCTTGGTTTAGGGAGTGGCCCGAATTTAGGGGTGCAGTACATAAGTCTACTATTGCGAATTGATTAGATCCATCTGCGATACCTTTTTGTCAGAAAAAAAAGGGAAATGGCTGTTGTTTAAGAAATATGGAAGGGTGGAAGATCACACCCTTCTATCTGATACCCTGATTGCACTTCGCAATTGAAAAACAATCAAGGAGTTTATAATGAAAACACGAATCAGTTTTGTTATCTATGGAATCGTACTGCTGCTGGTTTGTAACGTGCCAATCGCACACGGTCAATCATTTGTGCAAGCTGTTGAACGCGTCAAACCTGCTGTTGTTGATGTCCGAACATATACCTTTAGCGAGTTCAGTATAGGAATTAAAAAAACAAAAGGAGGCTCTGGCGTTATAGTTGATAAGGACAAAGGGCACATTCTGACCAATTACCATGTAATTGAAGATGTGGTTGAAGATGTGGTTGAAGATGAGATTTTAGTTATTCTTTCTGACGGTTCTATACTTTTGGCCACCGTATTCGGTTACGATCACCTTTTAGATTTGGCGATTTTGAAAGTTGATCCCGACAAATACCCCTTGGAAGAAATTGAGTGGGGTAATTCCGACGATGTACAAATAGGCGAGTGGACGATTGCGATTGGCTACCCTTTCTCAGTTTTTAGTGAGGGAAGTCAACAACATGTAGTAAGTTGGCACTTCGGGGACAAGTTTAATGACCTTGAAGTGCCTATAAATATTCTGGAATCCAATGCAACCGTTGGAATTGTCAGCGGAACTGACAAAGTTAATCTTTCCGATGAGTATCTGAGGCCGAATCTTATACAGACAGATGCATCTATTAACCCAGGAAATAGTGGTGGTCCCTTAGTCGATATAAATGGGCAGCTCATCGGCATAAACACTTTTATCACGGAGATAAATAGTGGAGGCTCTCTCGGAATTGGATTTGCTATATCAGCAAACACAGTAAAAAAAGTTTATGAACGAGTTATTAAATTCGGATATGTTATGCCAGTTTACCTTGGACTCGAAACACAGTCGGTGACTCTCGATTTAAAGAAAACCGAAAAATTAAAACTGGATAAGATAAGTGGAGTTTACGTATCCGCTGTCGAACCCGGAAAGGCTGCCTTCACTGCCGGTATTGAGGTAGGTGATGTTATCAAATCTTTGGATGGGCAAAACATAAAAAATAAACGTCACTTTAAGGCACTGGTGCGTTTGTTAGATGAAGATGTTGTTTGTCGTCTTATCCGAGATGGTGTTTTTAAACAAGTTAAATTGAGTCCCTTTTACGCTAATAGTTTTACCAATAGCTGGGTTGGTAAAGTCGAACAGCCGGATCGCAAAACACTTGAGAATTACACACGTCGTGGTGTTATTATAACAGAGGTTGAGCCAGGGACCGCATTGGCAGAAAACGGATGCGTCCCTGGATCCCTAATCTATCAAATCAATGATAGAAAAATTCGCTCACTTGAAGACTTTAATACTTTCCAGGAGATTCTCGACACGCTCCCAATAGGAAAAGCTGTAAGGGTGCGGTTCCACATTGAGCAGCGCATTGAAGGCAATAATTGGTACACATTTATAGATTCAGATCTAACAATGGAAGGGAAGCCGTTATGGAAAAAGCCGTTTTAGTGCCGGATCGCAAAAAATCACGACCCGCCCTCGGTTTAGATTCAAGTACGCAAAATCTAACGGTAGCGGTGGTATAGCCATTGACAACAAAGACGGAAAAAGGATAGGGATGGCAGTTGGACTCTCAAAAGCCTACCCTTCCAGTAAATCGGACAGAAACTTCAAGCTATGTATCAATCAACCCTTATTGGGTGAAAAGGAGTAAACTGTGAAAAAACTGTTGAAAGATAAAAATGGGTTCTTATTCAAACGATCTCTAACTGCAATTGTAGTTTTGCTGCTATTTTGCATAGTGAGCACCACACCTGCCCAAACACCCCTACCTGCCGAAGATATTGCCGAAAAAGCGTTAGCAGCGACCGTATACTTGGAAATGAAGGATAAAGATGGCAAAACCTTGGGCTTTGGCAGCGGTTTTTTTGTCAAACCCAATCTAATTGCTACGAACTACCACGTGATTGAAGGTGCAGCAAAAGGCACCGCAAGGTTGGTAGACAAGTCTACCCGATACAATATTGAAGGCTTTACAGCAAGAGACAAGGCAAACGACCTTGTACTTCTAAAGGTAACTGCGTATGGGATCAAACCGCTTTCGCTGGGCGATAGCGATACTGTTAGGATTGGTGAGACAGTCTATGTTGCGGGTAACCCGAAAGGTTTGGAAGGCACGTTCTCCAATGGTATTATCAGCCGACGAGATAAGGACAGAAAAGAACGGCTCCAAATGACTGCCCCGATTTCTCCGGGGAGTAGCGGTGGTCCTGTGCTAAACCGTAAAGGTGAAATTATTGGGGTGTCCGTTGCTGGGCACCGAGATTTGGATGCACAGAATATTAATTTTGCTATACCGTCAAATTATCTCAAAAAATTGCTGGATCAGTCAAAGCTTGCAAAACCTTTAACGCAAGGAAAACAGATCATATCTGCGGAGACTTACTTCCTATGGGGCAATGCAAAGTACAAAACTGGAAATTATCTTGGTGCCATTGCAGACTATACCGTAGTTATTCGACTCAAACCTAATTATGTCTCAGCATACAACAATCGGGGAATGGGGAAAAGTAAGTTGGGACAACACACTGCTGCGATTTCCGATTTTGACACTGCTATAGCTCTCAAACCCGATTTTTTTGAAGCATACGGCAATCGGGGAAATGCAAAGGCAAGGTTGGAACAATACTTTGATGCCATCACAGATTATGACATGGTTGTAAAATTAAAGCCCGATTCTTCCAAAGCATACAACGGTCGGGGAGCTGCGAAAGCTGAGTTGGGACAACACTCCGATGCGATTTCGGATTATGACATCGCTATTCGACTCGAACCTGATGATGCCATAGCATATTATAATCGGGGACTTGCGAAGGCTAACTTGGGACAACATTCCGATGCAATTGCAGATTACGATATTGTCATACGCCTAAATCCCGATGATGCCCAAGCATACTATAATCGGGGACGTGAGAAGTATCTTTTAGATCGGACACAGGGCGCGAACCAAGATCTCCGCACTGCTTTGCAGCTTGCGATAAAAGCAGGCGATACAGATCTCAAAACTCAAGTGGAGGATTTCTTGCGTAATTATCTCAATGAGTGAGGTAGGAACGCTTATAAGCAGTCTGCCGATGAAGTATATTCAACTTCCAAGTCAACGTTGTCAAGGTTGAAGTCAGAACAAAAAGGTAAGACGAACAAGCATCGTTTGTATTCGATGATAGGAGTCAATTACAATGAAATATAAAACCATATTTGCGATCGTTACGATATTTATAATTGCGTTTATAGTGGGCTGTGGTCCTCCATCGAAACAGCAGCGGTGGGAACGTTTCAAAAACGCACAAAAGGCATCAGGGCTTGAAGTTCGGAGTGTTACAGCGTCAGAGGCGTGGATAGAAAGACATAGGGACGAGATAAGTATTCCAAATCAGATTGAGTTTGAGGAGCCACATATTGTATCGGAACATCCTTTTATCGGTACTATAATAGCAGTTGACCCGAATGATAAACGCATCGTTTTTCTTACGGAAAAAGGAGTTGATTGGGAATATTGGTTACTTTGGTTAGGGATATATAAGGATGTATTAGGGTATGAAATTCGGAGCGTTACAGCGTCAGAGGCGTGGATAGAAAGATATAGGGACGAGATAAGTATTCCAAATCAGATTGAGTTTAGGGAGCCACATGCTGTATCGGAACATCCTTTTATCGGTACTATAATAGCAGTTGACCCGAATGGTAAACGCATCGTTATTCACTCCCTACCGCTTGGCATCCCTGGCCCTTCTTTAGAAGATCATCCTTCTTTAGAAGATCATTTAGATGAAGAAGAGTCAAAGCAGTGGCTAATGGACAATGGCTACCAACTTTCAAAAGATACAGATGGAACGCTCATTCTGCAAAAGCAGCGTCCTGGTTTTCGTATGAATAGCAAATTGGGAGGTAATATTAATGGTATGCGACTTGCAGATGGTGTCACTTTGTGGTTGATAAATGGTAAAATTCGCATTAAGAAAGATTAGCGTAATTGTTTTCATTGAACGTCCTGCGGGGAGACACAAAACCCCCGCACTATGATGAAACCTAATAATAGGTATTGTAAACGAAACGAAACTTGTCTTTGAATGACAAAAAGGAGTCTATTTATGAAAAGTGTATTACGGATCACAACGATAACTTTTACACTGATACTGTCTTTCACAATTAATCTGGCAACCGCGCAAACACCACAGGATATTGCTAAAGATGCACGAGTTTCTACTGTAAGTGTGATGATGGATAATAATAATTATGGGAGTGGGTTCTTCGTAACACCCAACCATATTGCAACCTCTTACCACGTTATTGAAGGTGCCAAAAGTGGGTATGTCAGTCCGATTTTCCAAACAGAAAAGTTCGACATAGTTGGCATTGTCGCAGCTGACAAAGAAAACGATCTTGTTATTTTGAAGGTTTTTGGTGTTGTGGGGAACCCGCTACCTATTGGTGAGAGTAAAACCGTTGATGTGTTGGATAAGGTTATTGTCGTAGGCAACCCAGCGGGCATAGAAGGCACTGTTACAACAGATACGATAAACAACATACTGCCAGGGAGTAAATATTTCCTGATGAGTGCTTCCATTTCCCCTGGAAGTAGTGGCGGTGCAGTGTTGAATGACAAAGGTGAGGTCATAGGAGTGACGATGGCAACTATTCCTGGAGACAAGAACCAAAATCAAAGCCTAAATCTTGCTGTGCCTTCAAACTATCTCACGCCCCTTGTAGAGAAAGCTAAGAAATCAGAGAAGATAAAACCTTTAAGCACAGATGGTGTTTCCGGTTATCGTTTGACATGGGGGGACAACTTCTACGCGTTTTCTTTGCGTAACCAACGCCGCGAGGATATAGAAGTGGAGGTTTGTATGGTAATATTCTATGGTAAAAATGACGAACTCATCTGCGTAGATATATTTCATCTGGCTGGACTGTTTATGTCAGGTTTTGTGTCTGCTGGGGGGGCTATACGGATTCAGCGTGAGTTTTTACCTTTAGACTCTGGTGAGATCCAAGGAAGATATGCGGAGATGTGGAAGGAACATTACATAACTTTTATTCCTTCCAGCATCAAACCATTGGTCAAAAGGACAGAAGTGAGAATCCTTGATTCAAATATAATACCCAATTACGATCCGCCGCCGAAGAAAGGGATAACGGGTGGAAAGTTCCGTTGGACTATACCAATCGAGATACATGAGGCACTTGATACAAAAGGCACAACAAGATTTAAGTCAGCCTCCTATCACTATGATTTTCATCTGTACAACTCACTTGATAAGGTTGTGAAAAATGTGGAGGGTTTGATCATCTTTTACGATGATAAAGAGGTTCCAATTCATTCAAACTATTTTTCAAAATATGGTCCCCCGAACCGCCTGAATGTGGGGATTCCTGCGGGAGAAACAGAAACGGTTAGTGGAAGTGTCGGGTATAATAGCGTAAGACAATTGACGAAACGCGTTGAAATCAAGATTCGCAGTTTTGAGACAGTGGAATGATACGGTCTTAAAAAATTTACATAGACAACTTAAATTGCCTATGTCGGAGATAACAAGCCAAAACATTCATAATAATTACTAAAGTTTGGACAATATTGTAAGTTTCAAGCTGCTTTGTCGAAAGGCAGCGGGGTATCTTGCTCAGATATGGGATGAATATTCTGCGAGTTCGTCTTTTCTTGCCAACTCGCAGAATATTCCAACGCTCTGAGGTGCGATTGTAAATAAGCAACCCGTAACCCTTGCGTGAGTTTCTTCGGATGATACCAATGAATACCGAGATGCTCGCAGACCTCCTTGACACTGATGCGATCCGAGCCACACTCAGACCCTTTCAAGAAGATCAACTTCGTCAGCGACGCTGCAACGAAACTCAACTGCACGAACCTATTGATGCTTTTGCGGGACTTGACCTGATACGCATCGAAACTGAAGTGCTGCTTCGCATCTCGAAACGCCGTTTCTATCTGCCATCTGTGTCGGTAGTATTCAACAATCTTAGGTATCTCAAGCGTCAAGTCGGTTGTAAAGACGCAGAAATACCGATACGGTTGGGAGCGTTTCGGACGCCTGCGGATCACAACGAGACGCACCTCGGTCGGACACATTTTCGTCTGAACAACCTCTGAAGCGACTTCATACGTTTTTTTGAGGATGACGGTCTCTTTATATCGCAAGCGGCGGATGTTCAGACGGTCTCCGTATTTCCTCGGACGTCCCCGCTGCGGACGTTTCGGAGGTTTCGGTAAACGATAGAACACCGCATTCGACTTCGCACGACACAAGAGATGATGTCCGAGGGCCAAGAGCATTTTGAAGACTTTCCGACGGGCGAACCCGCTATCAAAGAGAATCAGACCCCGACGGAGTTTCGAGGCGATACGTTTCAACACCGCATCCCCTTTGTCTCGAACCGTCTGTGGGACGATGAGTTTCACCCAAACCGGAAAAAGCACCCACTGCGTCGCTGTCTCACAGAGTAAACCGAGTGCTCCAAACTCATGCCCGTGGTGAAACTTCGATTGATTCACGCTACGCCTGTGATAACCGAAGTTGCGAAAAAAGTGCAGGCCCCATTGCGAGATGCCCGTTTTCAGTGCTCGGGTTTCATCATAGACGTAGACCCAGGACTTTCCAAAGACCTCCTGGATATACCTGATGAGATGGATCGCAACAGCATCCGCATCCCATTTCCCACGCGAAAGGAACTTTGGGAAAGACCAATACCGCGTCTGTGAACCACTACATTGATAAAGATGCATCAAGGTCCCCTCTCTCGGATGGGTAATAAACCCATAGATGAACGCTTTGAAGAGGTCAAAGTTTTGTGAGTTGAATAAATGGTGAAAATCCGATACAATACTTTCTAAGTGGAGAAGCAGGTGCATTTTTTACGTCCTTTCAAAACGATTTGGTGTTTATGAAAGGATACCTGCTTTTCTGCTTTCAAACATCTTAATTCTCAAAATTGTCCAAACCTTAGTAATAATTAGAAAGGTGAAAAGTATGAAAGCGACTCAAATGTATTTATCGGTATTAGGTCTGTCTACGATGTTCGTTTGCCTTATCATAAGCCCCTTCGCGATCGCGCAAGATGTGTCAGAACGCCTTGCCGAAGATGGTGTGCCAGAACTTTATCAAAAAGCATCCGCCTCAACTGTCCTCTTGCGACTGACAAGGCAGGATGGACAGGTCTCTATCGGGACGGGTTTTTTCATTCCGTCGTCAACACATACATATATCGTGACAAACTACCATGTTTTGATCGGCGCAATCCAAGGCACAGCGAAGATCGTAAATAAAGCGGAAACATATCCTATTGAAAGTGTCGTCGCAATAGACCGTGAAAACGATCTCGCTATCCTACAGGTAGCAATACCCGGTATCAAACCACTTCCGCTCGGTGATAGCGACAAAATGAAGGTAGGTATGTACGTTTATACCGTTGGCAATCCACAAGGGTTGGAAGGCACATTCTCTGAAGGACGCATCAGCAGGATCGGGACAATACACAAGAAAAAACGCTTACAGTTTACCGCTCCTATCTCCCCCGGTAGCAGTGGCGGTCCCGTGCTAAACAGGGATCAAGAAGTTATCGGGATCGCTTATATGTCTTATGAAAGCGGACAAGATATAAACTTCGCTATCCCCTCTAATTACGTCAAGGAATTACTTAAGGCAAAAGGACTTGGAACACCGTTACCACAAGTACAGAAAAATCTAACCGCAGAAGATTATTTACATTGGGGCATGGTAAGCTTTGCCGAAGGACTCGTTACATTAGAAGTTTCAGACTTTACATCAGCCGTTTCATACTTAAATGAATTTATCCGTCTAAAACCGGATAGGGCAGACGCCTACTGCCTACGGGGACAGGCAAAATTAAAACTCCATCAATATGCTGAGGCAATCATGGACTTTAATCAAGCTATAAGACGAGACCCGAATGCAGCCCATTATCATGATGTCTATTACCACCTCGGACAAGCGAAGAACGGTCTCAAGCAATACAAGGCGGCGATTGCCGATCTTAATGTTTATATAAGTAGAGATCCCGACAATTACCTGGCTACATTCGCCTACTACTATCGTGGAATAGCAAAGTTTTCGCTCGGTGATTACGACGAGGCGATTACCGACTTTAATCGGAGCATAATCAGTAAACCTGACTATGCGGATGCCTACTACTATCGTGGGGAAGCAAAACGAAGCAGTGAGCAACACTCTGAATTTCAGGCACGCACGGACTATACGATAGCTATTTTAATTCAGCCTGATTTCCACGAAGCATATTTCGGTCGTGCGACATCTCATTATTCCCAAGGTCGACTGTTTCATGCGGTAACAGATGCCAGAGCTGCGTTGAAAATAGCAACAGAAGCGGAACATCCATCAAAACGTCTTTATGAAAATCTTTTAGGCGAAATAAAAAAAGAATAGCAAAGCGAATAAACTTCTGAGAATAAAAAAGCAAACACATTTAGGGTGGAAGATCACCCCAATTGCACTTCGCAATTGAAAATCAATCGAGGAGTTTATAATGAAAACACGAATCAGTTTTGTTATCTATGGAATCGTCCTGCTTCTGCTCGCTTGGAACGGGACAACCGCTAACAGCCAATCATTTGTGCAAGCTGTTGAACGCGCCAAACCGGCTGTTTGAAGTGCCACCGTTTATTCGGGCCACAATTTCGCAAATTTAATCCAAGGTTTGTTGCTCGAATTCCATAGGGGTCGAACCGCCTAACGCCGAATGCGGGCGTTTTTGGTGATACTTGTGTTCGATAAAATGACCGATGCGGTTTCTCGCCTCGGTTATATTCTCATAGGCGTTGAGGTGAACTTCTTCCTCCTTGAGGGTGCGGATGAGTCTTTCCGCATAGCCGTTCTCCCAAGGGCGGCCACGCTGGGCGACGGAAATCTCAACGCCATGTGCTTCGAGCGTGGTCACATAAGCTTTTGAAAGATACTGCGCCCCTTGATCGGAATGGTGAATCTCCGGGACGCTGTGGCGTAATGCCTGCTCTAAAGGGTTCAACGTCAGCGGTTGGGTCAGGTGGCGGCTGACGTGCCACCCTCTGATCATACGCGTGAAGACATCCATGAGCAGGGAGAGATAGATGAAGCGTCCTTTGAAACGGACGTAGGTAATATCTGCCACCCAGACCTGATCCTGATGAGAGACCTCAAGGGTTTCAAGCAGGTTGCTCCACGGTTTCTCCCCCTGCAGCGATTTTGTGGTTTGACCCACACGCTTGATGGAGACCAAGAGATTCTTCTCTTTCATCAATCGAGCGACGCGGCGGGTCCCAACGGTGTATCCCTGACGCCGGAGCACCTGCGTGATACGCCTATACCCGTATGTCGGATACTGTCCCGAAAGCTTCTCTATTTCAGTGAGCAGCACCGCTTCGGACGGATCTTCTTTGGGTTGATAATAGAAACTGCCCCGGTTGACACCGAGGATGCCACAAATATCTCGCACGGAATGCTCCTGCTGCAATGCCGGAATGAAGCCTCGCTTTTCAGATAACGTTAGTCCAACAAGGTCAATAGCTTTTTTTGAATGTCTAACGCCACCGCCATTCTCCCAACGAGCTGCTCAAGGTGGGCAATACGCTTCTCGGCATCACTGGATTGCTCATCCGTAGCCCCAAACAGCGAGGGCGCATTTTCAAGCACCTGTCGCTTCCACTGTGAGAGTTGATTTTCGTTGAGATTATGACGTCGACACACTTCGGCTTGGGAAGTCGTACCGCTGAGGACTTCAAAAACAAGTTCCGCTTTAAACTCAGGGGTGAAGGTTCTTCGTTTCGCCATGAGAGACTCCTTTCAATGAGATTGCATTATAGCACAATCTTCCTTTAGGGAGTGGCCCAAAAAACCGTAGGCAGTACATTCAGTTCCTTATAGGTTGCGAATTCGCAACCTATATCCCTTTGTGTTTCGCCCATGACATTGTCAGTTTTGTTGGCAACTGAGGGGACGGTGTGTTACGACCCTGAACAGTCGGTAATTTCTCACCTTTAAATAGAAGTTGTAGTGCCTTCGCCTTTTCTATCGTTTTTCCTTCAATAAACACCCAACGATATCTGAAAGGGTCCTTGAGATAATCTCGGTGTGCATGCCCTTCTGCGATTAAGTCTATGTTTAAGAAGTGCGTACCCTGATCATCTTCATAAAAAATATAGGCTAAATATCGACAGAAATCTCCTGATTCAATAAATGGGAAAGTATCACTATTGTCAAACATACAGAATACATTTTCGCCTTTTAGTTTCTGCTTGACGTATTCTGTTGCTGCTTTACCCAACTTCACTTGTCTCTTCTTTTCCTTTTCCAGTTCACAGGCGTAATTATCGCTGTCCTCTGTAATACCTTTCTCAGACAACACAGCCTGTGCATCTTTTGTAAGCTTCCTCCCTTTATATGTCTCTGGCGTGTCTACCCCAAATAAGCGAACCCGCATAGTACCGGTATCGTTTGCCATATCAAGCGTATCGCCGTCTATGAACTTTTTGACGGTGTAGTATCCTGACTCATTAGAGTTAAAGATAATCCTCTTATCTGCGGAATGGCAATGATAATCGTCCTGGAACTCATGACAGCCGTCTTTATCTGTATCCTTTTCCAGATGCGGATGTGAGATATTGGGTAGCATCAATATAGCGAAAATAACCAAAAACCTGATAAACATTTGATTTTCCTCCAAGTTGATAGGTTGAGAAATTCACAATCCTAATTTCAACATTGCAACGACAATTGTGATGAAATCTGTAATCATATCAAGAAAGAGTTTCATTCAAAATCGTCCATCCTACGCCTAATGTTTTGACCCTTGTTTACTAGCTCCGATCTCTCACTCACAACCTCTTCCCATGTTACATTGCGGATGATGCCATCTATTGCGATATACTGAACCCTCATGTAACGTAATATCCCCACAGGGTAATACTCAAGATAGCGAAATTTATTTGCGCCAATCTGATCGATTTGAATATCAGGGGAATCTATCAGTAAATTCTCGACAGGTTTGCCTATATACCTATCAGAGGTCGTTTCAACCTCGTGTTCTGTATAGAAAATTCGCATAGCACACGAAGTGAATATCAACGCTATGAGTAACAATACACTCGAAGTTTTCATGATGTCAATAGCCTCCTTATCTCTATCAGTGTGCAGACGATACCCGATCCTATCCATAGCCATCGCCATCCCTTATTTTTGGGGAGAATAGTGATGTTGATATCCGATCGATCTATGATATAGAGTGCGGCGAATATCAATGGCAGTCCTGAGAACTTGGTAAAAAGTCCGATACCCGCGCCAGCAAAAGATAACACTGTGGCGAAACTTAGGAGAAGTGATTTCATGGTCAGCGGATCCACCCCCATACGCTCACTATTCAGATGTTAATAGTAAAACAAGCAGCAAAACACTCACATTTCCCAAACACCCAATCCCGGCAGCTGTGATATTTTTCAGTCGCATTGTGGATTTATACGCCTCTGTGTAAGCGATGATATACTCTGGTGATTTTCCCATAAGGTTCGCTGTGGGGACTGTCGGCGCGTAGGCGACAGACGCACCGAGCGCGAAAAACCCACAGAAAAAACCGCCAGGTCCCATTGAAAGGGTTTGGCATCACGGGCGACATCCATTTCGGCATCGAGACGGGCTTGCTGTTCGATGACCGGCGCATTGGGTTCTGTTGCGAACACGGTGCTACAAAGTACTATGGACAGAATGATAAAAAACGAAACGTATTTGAACATAAAATCTCCTTCTCGCACTCGAGAATCTTCTAAATTCAACAAGGAAGCAAAGAAGCACACGCCTTTAGGCGTTGTGAGTATCAAGGGACGCGGAACTATAACCGAATTTTCTTGAATTCCTCAATCTGTGCTGTAATCGCACGTTCCGTCGGGAGACGCTCGGCACTTGACGCGCCGTAGAACCCCACGACCCCTTCGGTGTTCTCCAGAACGTAAGTTGCGTCCTCTGGCTCAGCGATGGGACCGCCGTGGCAGATAACGAGAATCTCCGGGTTAACCCCTTTTGCGGCATCGTGGATGGCTTGCACCCGTTCGGCGGCATCCGCAAGCGTGAGAGCGGTTTGCGCACCGATAGACCCCTTCGTTGTCAACCCCATGTGTGCGACGAGGATATCCGCACCCGCATCCGCCATCTGCTCTGCCTCGGTTTCGTTGAAGGCATACGGCGTGGTGAGCATTCCCATCTGATGCGCCGTCCGGATCATCGCCACCTCGGGTCCGTATCCCATATCGGTCTCCTCAAGCAGTTGACGGAATGTGCCGTCAATCAGCCCGACCGTGGGGAAGTTTTGCACACCGGAAAACCCGATCGCGTCTATCTGACCTAAGAAGACATCCATCAAGCGAAATGGATCCGTCCCACAGACCCCGGCGAGGACGGGTGTGTCTGGAACGACGGGTAGCACTTCGCTCGCCATCTCAACGACAATCTGGTTCGCGTCGCCATAAGGCATCATACCTGCGAGTGAACCTCTCCCCGCCATTCTGAATCTGCCAGAGTTATAGATAATAATCAGGTCAATGCCACCTGCTGCTTCGCACTTCGCGGAGATACCTGTGCCAGCACCCGCTCCGATGATGGGTTTGCCTGCGTCAATGTTGTTGCGCAATTGCGCTAAAATTTTTTCGCGTTTAAATTTCATGAGTCGTTATCCTTGCGTATGATGATTGGATATAGTATACTACACGCATTATAGCAAAATATTAGATTTTGTCTAACACTTTTAACCTCCCAGAGCCATTCAATTTTTGGGTTTCACATCTCTTTTTCAAGGATCCGGTGCTGTTAGAAACCGCACCTACCGGGGAAGTGCGTAAGTCCTATTTATAAGGGAGTCCCTTTGAGAGAACAAACATTTATGAATCCGCATCGCAAACCCACAAGCTGCGTTCTGACAGGTCTTTTTGTTTTATTCATAGGTGTCCTTTGCCGTCCTGTGGCGGCTTATATAGAGGGACCTTGGCTGTGGATGATTGCCAAAGGTGGAGATATAGATAGCGATCAGCTGGCTGCTGCAAGTCAGGGAAGGCTTACCGAAACCCTCGTCGCTGCATACGGTGTAAACGAAGGGGATTCCCTCGGACAGTTGCAATGGACCCGTGGACGGATCTTCCCAGAGATCGATTGCTTAGTCTGGCGGTGGGGCTGCTATTCAGATAACGTTAACAGTGTTATCAATAGGATAGGATTGAGCAACGACCGAGGGCTGAATTACCACTCTGCATACGCTTTGATTAATATCCTCTCGCCGCGAGAACGAAGAAACGTCGCGATGGGGGTTGGCAGTGACGACGCTGTTAAAATTTGGCTCAACGGTGAAGTGGTCCACGTAAACAAGGTGGATAGACGCACAACCGGCATTCAAGACCTGTTCCGTGTTAATCTAAAAGCCGGAGACAATCTCCTGATGGTCAAGGTCAGTGATAATCTGTGGAATTGGGGAATGTTCTTTGAGGTCTACCTTGAACAGAACGAGTTTCACACTGTCCTTCCTATGAGGACTGCCGATACTTCTCTCGCCATACACCTGTCCGAAAAATACAGTATTACGCTCCAAGATCCGGAGCTTCAAAGAGTGCTGCCGACTGTATTGAGGCGGTTTCAAGAACCGGAAATACAAGTTCTTTTGACCCCGCTTACAATAAATACTGTTGCTGAGAATCCAGACCTCCTTGCGCAGTTCGGTGTGGAGGATGAAGTGATAAGGTTCATTAAAGAAAACGCCGGTGTCAGAAGGATGCTTCGTGATCCGGACTTTCAGATACTGTTGCAAAACCCGACTGCTTTATCAGAATTTGCAGCACTCGTTACCGGAGAGGAACCTGCAATACCTCCTGAAAAACACGCCGTTCGCGCAGATGTTGATGGGAACGGAGTCGTAAATATCCTGGACCTCGTCCGCATCGCCACGCGTTTGGGACGAACAGGACCTGACGTAGCAGATGTTAACGGCGACGGTGCCGTTGACATCCGTGATATTGTTTTGGCTGCAGCCTTAATGGGCACGGAGGCAGCTGCACCCGCTGCTTCTGCTGTTATAGGGATACAACACGGGAAGCTGCCTCTACACGCTGAGGACATCCGACTTTGGTTGACCCACGTCCAACACATTGACTTGCGCGATCCAACCTTCCAAAGAGGCGTGATCGTCCTAAAGCACCTGATGGAAACGTTGACACCGAAACGGACAGGACTCCTGCCCAATTATCCGAACCCGTTCAATCCTGAAACGTGGATACCGTATCAACTCTCTAAACCAGCTGATGTCACAGTGACTATCTATTCGGTGAACGGCACTTTGGTTCGCAGCTTGTCATTCGGCTATCAACCCGCGGGTGTCTACCAGAACCGTAGCCGGGCAGCGTATTGGGATGGCAGAAACGAACTCGGTGAACCTGTGGCAAGCGGTGTCTATTTCTATACGCTCAGGGTTTCCGGAGAATCCACTGTCACTCGCAAAATGTTCATACGGAAGTGAGCCTCTGAACTGCTCCGTTCTGTTCTTATTTTCAGCAGGTAATCACATGTTAAAACAATTTATTATAGGAAAATGGCGACTTCTGCAGCAAGTGGCAGAAGGTAACCTTTTGTTCGACTCTGCGAACAAAACTCGCCATTTTCCAACCGTCTCCTCGCAACTCGTGGCGACGGTTTACGTAACCTGTGGTTACGAAGATACCGTTTACTCACAACTCCGTTTCTCGTCAGATACAATGTTTTCTATCTCTTGTGCTAACCTCTTGGATTTATGAGAGCGTCTGCGCCTTTCAAGATGAAATGTCAATCCCCGCTTTCCATCGCTTACCGGACTCAGAAAGCAACTGGAGTCTTGGGTTCAAAGTCGAAACAAATCAACATAAATCGTCGCTCATCCGAAACCATTCGCTCATTCGGGTATTCTTTTTAAGACGGGCTGCCTTAAATCGCGCGTGCAGTTCTCGTTCCCGTTCTCGTCCACCTTCAAGTTTTGCCAACACCCGAAGCTGTCCCATATCATCACGCCTTTTCTCGTGATAATTCCGATGCATTATACGACGGTTACTGTCGCTGCGTCTGTTGTTTTCCAGCCGAAGCTGGTGAATCCTAAGGTCTGTGTTATCGCTGTAACCGATTTTGATGCGATCACGCCGCATATCTTGCAAAAAATAAACCATCCCATTAACCTCCCTAAACAGTTGAGATTTATCCTATCATAACACGCATGAATACAAAAGAAGAGTTAACAGGGCAACGCGTTGTCGGCGGGATGCACTGTTTGGTGCATGTCAAGCTGGGAGGGACAAGATCATTAAATTTTTTTATCTCACGCCATCGACCAATGCTGCTTAAGGGGTAAAGACACTTTGAAATTCATTCGGTTAGATTCAATGGATTCAACTGTATTATCCGAATTGAATTCACGAAAGAAATAGAGCACCGATCCCTATAAATTAGGAATTAGCACGGTTATTACGAATAAAATAACACGATGAATAAGGATTTTTCGGGAGACTGCTTTCACCCTCTCGGATTTTGCCCCTTAAGAATAAAGCACAGTTTTCCATTGACAGTTATTTAGAGGTTTACATTAACTGAGACGAGGTTCCTGACCATGAAAAGAGAAATTTTTAAGGTTGTCGGCATTGGAATCGGCCCGTTCAATCTGAGCGTCGCCGCCTTGCTATATCCGCTTGGCGAACTATCAAACCGCTTCCTGGAGGCACGCCCAAATTTTCAATGGCATCCCGGAATGTTGTTTCCAGGGTCAACTGTCCAGGTCTCCTGTCTGAAAGATCTCGTAACGCCAGCCGACCCAACAAACCCATATTCGTTTTTGTCCTTTCTTTCGGCGCAGAATCGCTTCTATCATTTCCTGAACGCCGACTTCGATCGCGTCACCCGTACCGAGTTTAATCAATATCTTCAATGGGTGTGTCGCCAGCTACCAACCTTGCGATTTGGCTCCCGCGTCGGATCAATTGATCTGCACGACGGACTCTTCCGCATTCACACCGCGGGATCCGTCCTCTATGCCAGAAACGTCATCCTGGGCACTGGCTTGGTTCCGAATGTCCCGTCTTTTGCCGAACGTCACCTCGGGCAAACAGTATTTCACGCCAAGGATTTCTTGACGCGCGCGCCAGCCCTAAAGGATAAGACCGTAGCGGTCATTGGCGGTGGACAAAGTGGTGCGGAAATCGTGTCACACCTTCTTTCAATTTCGGAGCAAGCCCCGAAAAAAGTGGTGTGGATTTCACGGCGATTGAATTACTTGCCCCTTGACGAATCGAACTTTACCAATGAGTTTTTCACGCCGGATTATGTAGAACATTTTTACAATCTCAGTGCCTCGAACCGACAGCGCATTTTGAATGACCAGAAGATGGCGAGCGATGGAATCGCCCTACCATTGTTGAAGCAGTTGTACCAACAGGCATACAGACTCAGGTTCATAGAGAAAAAGTCGAATGCCTTTAATTTCTTACCACACCGGGACTTGAAAAGCCTCCATCCGAGTGATAATGGATGGACGAGCTGCTGGAAAAATAAGAGCAACGGGAAATCGGAGTCAATTGCATCGGACTTCGTCATTTTTTGCACAGGCTACAGCAAGGCTGTGCCCGCTTATCTCGAACCCCTGGAGGGCAGAATATCGATCGGCTCTGATGGGTTTGACGTTCGTCCCGATTTTTCGCTAATATGGGAGGGTCCACCGGACCGCCGAATTTATATACAAAACGGTGCGCGGCATACACACGGTGTAGCTGACCCGAACTTAAGCTTGATGGCATGGCGAAGTGCTACAATTATTAACTCTCTTGTCGGAACGCCTATCTATAACATGCCCAAAGACCTATCGTTGATTACATGGTAGGTTGAAGATAAGGTCCTTCATTATACCAAATACCAACAGGTTCTCTTTATCAAACGCGCGTTAAACTTAAGCATCAAGGAAGGATACGATGGATACGCCTAAAGTATCAAAAAGGAATCCCTGTTACCTCGAAGCCCAACGGATAGAGGTGAGAGAAGAAATCCTGCTCACTAAGTTCAAAATGCCTTCATCACCAGAGGCAGTCCCGCCGTTCAACACGGCACGTTTCTCCATAGTTTGTGATGGCAAGACATCGCTCGATCAGCATTCAGAGAAAGAAATGTGGTTCATCATCCGGGGGTCCGGAATCCTGAATTATAAGGGCGAATCAACTGAGATCGCAGCGGGTGATGCCGTCTATTTTGAATCAAATGCGCCACATCAGCTCTCTAATAACGGGAGCATCCCTATTGAAGTCTTTTCCATTTGGTGGGGAGAATAGAGTAACTCATAATATGTTTGATTTAATTATCATCGGTGCGGGCATTCTCGGATCAAACCTGGCTTGGTTAGCACGTAAACGATACCCTCAGTGGAGAATACTCCTATTAGATAAATCCTTCGTCGGGAGTGGTGTGACCCGTTACTCGGCTGGACTCAGTGTGCCTATTCTCCGAGAAGGATTTGACGCCGCACTGGTTGCGTTTAGTGACGTGATGTATAGGCAGCTTGAAGTCGATGTCGGTGTCCGGATACGACATCCCGTTAAACTCTTTTGGATCGTGAGTTGGGAGACCACCGATTTGTTCGCAGCACGGTTCATAGATAGGCCACCCAGACGTGCCGTGCCCGACGAAATCGCTCACCTAAAACAGGCATATCCCGATCTAAGGATAAATCCAGACGAGCAGGTGTATGTCAGTGATAACCAAGCGTGGTATGGATTTGCACACGACGCAGTTCAGCATCTTGTTCAGCAGTTTCTTGGCACGGATAAGAGTGCGTGTTATGAGGGTGTTGCGGTTAACAATATCCAAAAAGAGAACGGGCATTTTGTCGTAACGACAAAGTTCGGCAAGACAATGTCTGCGGTTCGGGTCGCAGTCGCCACGGGACCTTGGTCCCTATCGCCGGCGGCTAACGACGTACGCCTCAAGAAAGTGACCGCCCTCCATTTAGATATGCGCCCGAGTATTGATACCCCTGCGGTGTCTTTTCCAGAGCAAGACATGTTTTTCCTGCCGCTTCTTGAAAAGGGCTATACGCTCTGCAGTTTCCGCAATAATACGTGGGATTGCGACCCCGATAGCAACAGCGATCTGCGTTTGACCCACGACGATGTACGTGCAGGTGTCAGCAACATAGTTAAGAGAAGTCATCAAATGAGTTCTCGCATCGTCGGCGGACGCTCATTTTGTGACGCTTATACCCCAAACGGTGCACCGCTCATCAAACCCGACCCGAATCAAGACGGACGCATTTCGATTGGCGGTGGATCCGGATCCGGATTTCGATTGGCGCCCGGGATTGCGAATCAGGCACTCAGGCACCTCGAAATTGCATCTTAGGAGATTGATTGTGAATAAAAAAAGAATTCTGTTTGTTAACCTGCGAACAGAAAGAGTGGAAAGACTCGTGCCATTGTGGGTTGCCAATAAAATGGGCGTTTCGCCCGTCTTACTGACGGCAAAAACCCCGAACATTCCTGACGGTTTGGCCGATGACGTGGTTATTCATAATACGTATGATGTTCCGTCTACTCTTACCGTTCTTGAAGAATACAACAGGAAAAAGCCCTTCCATGGCGTTGTGACTTGGATAGATCAGGACGTTGGGCTCGTCGCGGCAATAGGCAAAAAGTTCGGTCTACCTGCTCTGTCTACGCATGCCGCTGAGAGAGTCCGTAATAAATTTGAAATGAGAAAAGCCCTCAGTGCGGGGAATGGACTCTGTCCGAAATTCCATTCCGTAGAATCTTTGAATGATCTGCGCATGGCGACTGAGAGTATCGGGACACCGCTCGTCTTCAAACCCGTAGGCGCTTCGGGTAGCAAATCGATTTTGAAGATTAATACGCCTAATGAGATCGAGCAAAAGTGGGAGGAAATGCGGCGGAATACCGTCCCTGCGGATCGGACAATCTACTCTTACTATCCCAACCGATACATTGTCGAAGAGTATCTTGATGGCCCAGAAGTCTGTGTCGATGGGTTAGTGCAGGACAATAAGATTCAAATTGCTGGTGTCACCGATAAAGATGTAACACCAGATCATTCCATCGAATACACGGAGTTTTTCCCTTCAAACAAAAGCGAAACAACCCGGAAAGCAATAAAAGCGGCTGCCCGTGAGGCTATCTCCTTGCTCGGTATCAATAATAGTGCGTTTCATCTTGAAGCGCGTGTCACCGCAACCGGCGTGAAAATACTCGAGGTTGCCGGTAGGTCTGCAGGCGGATATATTGTTTCGCATTTAATCGAAATGGCGACTGGTGTTCCATTTGTTGGAGAAGTTATCAAAATGGCACTCGGAACACCAGCAAATCTGGATGCTATCGATGCCCACGCAGATGGCTACGCAGGCAAAGTGCTTGTCCTTCCCAAACGTGCTGGGATCATTAAGGCGATACACGGTATTCCGGATGCATTAGAAACCGAAGGCGTGATTTCGGTCATACCGAGACTTGAAGTTGGCAATGTTGTGGATTTGCCGCCACACAATTTTACGATTCATCTATGTGCTGTCCTCGGGCGTGCAGCCAGGTATGAGGATCTCGTGGCTAACTTGCACACTGCCGTGAAAAAAGTGGATTATCAAATTAGGTAAGGTATACACCCATGAAAACAGATAACCACCTCCTTTTAGTTGGCACAGATGCAACAATTACAAAACAGATCGTTCACCCGAATCTTCAGGTCTCGATTCTAATTGAAGAGGCGGTCGACCGAGAAGCATACCCGGATGGGTGCGAATTATATGTCGTCAATTTCGCAGATATTGACGCATGTTTGAAGATCGCTGCCACGATCCACACGGATCAGCCGATTGATGGGGTTCTCTCCATCAATGAAGCAAAAGTGCCACTGGCAGCTCGGATTGTTGATCTGCTTGAGGTTTTCGGGAATACGTCAAGTTCGGTGGAATTTGTGGTCGATAAAACTAAAATGCGGGCACTTCTCAATGCGCATCCACATTTTACTGCGGTTCAGCATCAGGTCGTCCAAGATCCGAGTGAACTCGCCGATGTATCCAGGCGACTTCCCTTTCCGATGGTTTCTAAACCGGTAGTGGGGACAGGCAGTCAAGGGGTCGGGTTACTCAGAACTGCTGCCGATATAGCGGATTACGTTGAATACTTAGCAGCCGCTGAATATGAGGGACCCCTAATTGTTGAGGAATACGTGGTAGGTCCCGAGTACAGTGTTGAAGCAATCTCCTATCAAGGGCATCACGTCATTATCGGCGTAACGGAAAAACGAACCACGGGTCCGCCACATTTCATAGAGATGGGACACATATTTCCGGCACCGCTTTCCGAGACAGTGTACGTCGAGTTAACTTCATGTGTGTTAGCGCTGTTATCTCTCTTAAATCCACAGTTTGGCGTTTCTCACACAGAACTGATACTGACAAGTTCAGGTCCCGCCATTATAGAAACACACCTGCGTCCGGGTGGAGATAGGATTCCGGAGTTAATCCGCTTAACAACAGGGGTTGATATCTTCAACTTAACGGCATTGTCCTTGATTCAGGGCAGGCTCCCGTTCTGTGATTTCAGCGGTTCATGCGTTGCCGCGACGGATCATATTCTCCTTCCGGAGGGGAAACTCGCTTCGACAAATCTGCACCGAAAGCTGAGACATTATTGCGAAGTCTCTGAATACGAATTCAAGCTAAAACCCGGGGACCGCGTTAACCGAGTGGTCAATTCACGAACGCGACACGGTCATTATATTTATTGCGCAGATACCCACGAAAACCTCAATAATTTGGCAAGAGAATTGGCTGACAGTTTGAACTTTGAGATCATTAACGAATAACCGAGTTGCTACAACTGCAATCCTGTTGGGCTTCATTCTCTAAACGAGAGGAGAAAAAACATGTTCCCCAGCAAACTAAACCCCGATGACCGATACCCAGAAGCAGCGAAGACGCTGGAATCTTCTCATAAGAAGATTTTTGTTAGAGCGGCCCCCCCGACGCCGAATGGTGACTTGCACATAGGTCATCTCTCGGGTCCCTACTTGGGGGCTGATATTCACGTTCGTTATTTGAAAATGCGTGGCATCGAGGCCTATTACCTCTCCGGGACAGACGATCACCAAAGCTATCTCCCTTTCAAGGCGGAGCAGATTCGGAAGTCGGCGCCCGAGACAGCCGACCGATTTCGGGGAATGATAACCCAAACGCTACAAGCGGCACAGATTGAGATAGATCTTTTGGCACACCCGCGGGAGTCCGCTTATCATATTAGACGCGTTCAGATGTTCTTTGAAAAACTTTACTCAGAAGGCAAATTATTCACCAAGGAAATTCCTTCTCAGTATTGTGAAAACTGTGAGAGACATCTTTTTGAAGCCTATGTTCGTGGGAGATGTCCCCATTGTGATGCCGAATCGAGTGGCAATACCTGTGAAGCCTGTGGGCACCCGAATGATTGTCATGATCTGATGGATGCCAGATGTAATGTCTGTAACGACCTGCCGGGAGTGCGCCCGCTCCCGCGCTTATATTTTCCGCTGCGTCAATACGAACAGCAACTCAGAGATTATTATAAATCTGCTGAGATGAATCCACATCTGACGTCTCTCTGTGAGCAGGCGCTTGCGACTGGATTGCCTGACTTTCCGGTCAGTTATCTCTCAGATTGGGGAATTCCGCTCCGAGTGACTGGTTTTGAGGGACAGAAAATTTATAGTTGCGCTGCGGTGGCCCCCGGCTACATGGCAGCCATCGAAGAATTAGGTGAACGGATTGGCGCATCACGGAGTTGGGAAGAATGGGGTCAGTCGGAGGACTTAGAGATCGTTCAGTTTTTCGGTTTTGATAATGGATTTTTGCACGCCATTCTATTTCCGGCACTCTTTTTTGCTTATGATCCATCCATTCGACCGCCCAAGACTTTCGTAACGAATGAATTCTATCGTTTAGATGGACTCAAATTTTCAACGAGTCGGAATCACGTAATTTGGGGCAGAGACCTTCTCAATCAAGTCTCGCCTGACACAGTCCGCTTCTACCTCTCTTACACTCGTCCCGAAACCGAGCAGACGAACTTCACGCTCAGCGACTTTAAAGACACAGTGCAACGCGAGTTGATGGATGGATGGCAATCGTGGTTGCAAAATCTTCAATCGAAGGTGTCGGCTGAGGTCGCCGGTCCCGTGCCAACGATCCGTACCTGGACAGACTCACAGCGCCGATTCTACGAAACACTCCAGGAATTTATCGTTGATGCCGCCGCTGCTTATGAAGCGAAGACCTTTTCACCGCAGCGAGCAACACGTATCCTCTGTGAATTGGCACGCACAGCCGAAGACTTTGGCACGGCAGAAGACGTAAACCCATGCAGAGAAGAGAGACGCACGGCTGTGGCTTTGGAGTTAACAGCCGCAAAGAGTCTCGCGCTCTTGAGTGCCCCAATCATGCCCGATTTTGCGACACGGTTGTGGAAAGGTCTCGGTGAATCGACCGCGCTTTTAAGGGGGAGTTGGAAAGATCTTATCCCGAATTGGGACCTAACCCTGAAAAAGATCAACGGCTTAGATGTTGACCTATTCCCACAGCAAAAACAGCAAGATTCTTAAGCAAAATGCCTCGTCTCCTGCGCTGGCTCAAAAAAGTATCCCATACCTTCGACGAGCGCTTGTTACTTAGGTAGGAGAAAATAGGACTTACGCAGATATGCGATAATGCACGTCACACGAATCAACGGTATTCAGATTTCCGTGTGGCATGAACCGAGGCGAGTACGCCGCAAATCGCATGACGACAAACGGATGTGCCTTTGAAGGCTGCGTGTTTCCTTTTTTCTTGTAAGCGATTTGGCAGTCGTGCTAACATAACGTCAAGGCACTTACACCCTAAAGGGTGAGGAAACCTGTGCGTCGTCGCAGTTCGCCTGCTTTTGAAAGAAAGAATCACACCCTCAGCAAGTTTCCAGCGTGGGACATTATGGAATCAGCAAGTGTTGGCTTCGATGAACTATCCCTCAAGAATGACGTCTTCGCGTATGTCTGCTACACCGATGCTGCAGATTACATTGCATCTCAGATACGCACGTCATCAAGCAGAAACAATGGGCAATACTCACAAGAAGTCATCGCGAAGTTTGCCAAGGAATATATCTGTAATCCACCCCAAAACCATCGCATCGCATCACAAGATTTCGGGTTACGCCTCGGATCTCCAGAAATTGATGGACCCGAAATGGTCGCCTGGCTTTTAGGCGCGCTTACCCTTGAAGAGCGACAAGTGGTATTGCTGTTACGACTCCCCGGTGCCTCGCCACTCAGCATCGCTGAAAGTTTGTCTTTCGAAGAGAGTAAAGTAAAATTCCTTTCTAAGCGTGCAGAGAATAAAATAAAAAAACGCAAACAGGAGACCCGTTGGGTAGAAAACAAACCCGACGCAGCACTTCACGCATTCTTCGATGACGCTATCCCTGACGAGAGGACATTCTACATAATTTATGACAGATTCTGGAGTGCTGGCATCAATAAACTTGCGTATTATATCGTCGCTGATAGACTCAGCGCCTTAAAGATGGAAGAGGTGGTCCGTCACCTCGCTTACGACTGTGTTGAAAATGAAAATTTCGATGTGGATAACCCATGGAAAGGGAATAACGAAAAACATTGGCCCGGCTTCCAACAACTCACATTTGATGCTTGTGAGGCGGAGATTCTCACGTTTTCAAGCGATACAAAAACGCGAATATCCGAACCTGGAGACCTCTGGGCAACATGTATCAATGAGGAACTCTCTGTACCTGAGCGGCAATGTGTTTTGCTGAGCACCTTCTATCATAAGCGGGATCCTGCTGGCATCTCGGCTATCAGCAACGTATTGCGTTTAGAACCATCAATCGTCGAGCAACACATACAGACAGCGTTGAAGAAAACATTGAACGCACTTTCCTGATATTTGGAGATCAGACAGATGATGAAATTACTTGTCCTTGACACGGGTGCATATGACAATGACCCAATATATAAAGCGATTCTCGGGCTTCCCGTCGACGATATAACGATATGTCATGACACGAAGACCCCACACGCCAAGAAACGCGTCGAAAACGCCGCGAATCGCCTCAATGTACCGCTGCACTCCGTTGATGAACTCGATACGATACTTCAGCAGGAGCGGTTTCCCGGTAGAATCTTAATCCTCATCCAGCCGACTGCAGCCAAAGATTACGTTGTCAACCTGATGCGCCATATCTCCGAATTCCACCAAATCTGCGAGAATCCTATCAGTATCATGATACATCCCCCATCAGGCATCTCGCTTTTAGACACGATTGAATTGCTGGCGTATTCACGTTTATACGGGATACCCATATGGATTTCCGTCTCTCGACGATATGCCCGCGGGGTTCGCTACCTCTACCAACTCGTCCCGCACATTGCACCGCTAACGCAAATGAATGCCACTCTTCATTCTGGCTTCTACGGATCCAGCGGATTTGCGGCATTGATGCGCGACGTAGTCTTCCACCATGCAGACCTCCTGTGCTACCTCGCCAAACGCAGCAACAATTCAGAAATACCCATCAGTCTCAGCGCCGAGCACTCTTCAATCTATCAAGATGCAATAGCCGTTTCCTTAGCTTTTGATTCCGGACTCGTCGCGTGCCTCTCGACAAGCGCGAATCATAAAGGAAACTTCGGATTCCACGAACATTGCGATGTAACCGGTGCCGGGAGTGCTGTTGAACTTAAAAAATCTTTGGAGCACTGCCAGTATATCAATCTCACACAAACAGATGAATTCCGTATAGGACTCGCGCCGAATATAGAAATGACGCTTGATGAACCTCTGAAAATGCTCAAATCTGGAACCTCTCCAAATCAGGACCAAACACCTGATACCCAATCCCATTTAACCGACCTTCTCAAGGCATTTAGCACTGAAGACGAAACCACAGAACTGACCCGCTTACAACTCATGTTACTCGATTTCATACAGACAACAGCCCCGGACACCTTCGCCACTCAATACACATCAAGCACCCTGCGTTCCTGCTTGCCAGGGATATGGACACTCGATGCAATCCAGCAGTCTATAAACGATAAGGCGCGCATTGCCCGATCTGAACGCCACGACATTAAACTGAAAAAAGAAATATCCGAAATCAAAAAGAGCACACCCCATTCGGCAGCATACCAAAGACGCGCCCTCTCTGCAGCTCGCCAAGGACACCTTGATTTCGCTATTGATTTATGTGTTTTGGGGATCATGCAAAATGACGAACAGATCAGACAAGGCTGGTACACACCCCGATTCAAACAGACCCTTCCGCACCCCACACATCCTATCACACTCGCCCGCGATCGGGACATACCCCCCCCGATGTCTCTACCCATGCACCCACGAGAGTTACTCCTGGCATTACAGGAGCGGAATCCGTATCTATCGGATCCGAAACTACCCCCTAACGAGGCGAATTTGTATGTACGATCCACGATTTGATGCACTCGCAAATACATTAACGCGTCATTCCATCAAAGTTCAACCCCGCGAAATCGTACTCATTGAGAGTATTGACGTCCCACAAGAGATGGTCATTGCCCTCATCCGAGCGGTGCGTACGGCTGAGGCGATTCCGATTGTTGAACTCAAGGAAAACCGTATCCGACGTGAAATCATTCTGGATAGCACCGATGTCGGCATAAAGGAGATCGCTGATTGTGAAGCCTATCGCATGGAAAGGGTAGACGCATACATCGGTTTACAGGGCAGCCACAACAGTTATGAGATGGCAGATGTCCCCGCACAGGCACTCCAACGTTATGCCCAGTATTGGCTGACCCCGGTCCACTTTAAGATCAGGATGAAGAAAAAATGGGTCGTCCTACAATGGCCACATCCTGAAACAGCCCAGCAGGCTGGAATCAATACAGAAGCACTTGAGGACTTTTGTTTTCATGTCTGTACGCTTGACTACGCCTATATGGAACGGGCAACGGCGCCACTCAAGGCAATCATGGAGGCGACCGATGAGGTTCACATCATCGACGACAACGGTACCGATCTCCGATTTAGTATCAAGGACATTCCCGTTATTCCGTGCACGGGTGAGATGAATTTACCCGACGGTGAATGCTTCACCGCGCCTGTCCGAGATTCGGTCAACGGCACTATCCAGTTCAATACCCGCACAATCTATCACGGTGCTGCCTTTGATGACATCCGACTCCGTTTCGAAAACGGAAAAATCGTCGATGCAGCAGCAAATGACTCCTATATGTTGAATGACATTCTGGATACTGATGAAGGTGCCAGGTACATCGGAGAATTTTCTATCGCATTTAATCCTGTCATACGGTTCCCCATGGCGGGTAGTTCCTTCTATGATGAGAAAATTGCTGGATCGTTCCACATCGGCATCGGTCAGGCTTACGAAGAAGCAGACAACGGGAACAGGTCCGCAATCCATTGGGATATGGTCATGATCCAAACACTCGTGTACGGTGGGGGAGATATCTATTTTGACGGGAACCTCATTCGTCGAGATGGCTGGTTTATTCACCCTGCCCTGGAAGCATTAAATCCTGAAAATTTCTTCCGTACCTAAAAACGACGAATCCTCTCGCATACAGTCATGACAGCCGCTACGCTATCATAAACACATGCCGGTCCTAAAAAGGAACGTCTCATGGTTAAACTCACTTATACCAACATTAAAACCGAATTAGAACGCTGGGTACTCGATCCAACAAACATCGAATCTATCGCAGAACAACTCCACCGAAACCAAAGCGAACACAACATCAAAAGCGAAAACCGCATCGATGATTATGTCTATATCGGTGATTATGTCTGTGATGTACTCACCAATTCTCGCCTCTATAACAGCAAAGCATTTAACTATAGGAACCCATTTAAAGCCGTCAATGATGACAAAGGCGCAGTTTTTGACACCTTAGCCATCGTTATTCCAAGAATCGCCGGTATACCCGTCAGTGAATTAAATGATCGTTTCTCTGATCAATACTACGATGCTATCCTCGCTGATAAAGAGGAATTCGAGCGTCTCCAAACACTATGGGATGGTTTCACCGAAGACAAGCGGAATGCACTGATAAACGGTATTATGCCCGGCGCGGCGCGTGGCGCAGGAAAACAACAATTTGAAATCGCACGTGAGGCATTCTGGGAGCAGATGAAAGATACCCTAAAAGCAGTTCACCTTAAAAAAATACTCGGATCTTTTACCAAGGACCCGAGTAAGGACACCAAAATGCGGAGTGCTGTCTCCGACGCCATGAGCGATATTAACGCGATTCCTACCGCTGCGCCTATCGGCGGATATCACAATTGGCTGCGAAACTCGATAGCACATGAAGTTTTTAAGAAGAAGCCGACTCCCGCCGAGAAAAAATCCTCAACCAAAGATCCACCTACCACTGACCCTATAATAGATGAAGAGACGCAAGTCGCCCTCAATTCACTCTTGCCATTTATAACCGAATTCCTCTCAGGTGACGGGAAAATCTATTACGATACGACAAAAACAGGGCTGAAGAAACAGAGAAACGCATGGGAAATGAGCGGACAAAACCTCTTCATTCTGATAAGCAGGTACTTGGGAAACGAAAATTTCGATACCATCGATCTACGAACCGGAAAACATCACGCCACTGTTTCAAATCGCCAAGACTTTAACGTACTCAAAAATCGAGCCAGCGACTTCCTCAAGCTGACGGCTACTGATGACAAATTACAGGTCAAAGACCTCGTGGATCCACGAGCCACTTCTCGCGACACCCACAAAAGCCGAGTCATATATGAACTCTTCCACCGAGTCCTCGGCAGCAGCAAACTGAATAACACACAAATCAAGAAAGGAACATTTTGGCAAACGCATTACTTTAAAGTGATCCTAAAGCAGTGGATAGCCTCCCTCAACGCCGCTCAACGCGCAATATTAATAGAACTCGTAGATACCGAGAATAGCGATGGATATTTCGATCCGCTCCTGAAACCATTCATTGTAGAAAACCGGAAGTTGAAAGTTAATGAGAATGTAACAGTCAAGGACTTCCAAGAGTTTTTCCAAGCACTTTTGCAGTCGTCTTAAAACAAAAAGCGGACGGAACCAGTTGCGCGTCCGTCCGCAGATGTGGGCTATCCATGGCTTCCTAAGGGTATAGGGAGCCAGTCGGATTATTTGAGGTGTTCGGGGTTTAACTTCACCAATTCCGGGTGAATAAACCTGCCATCACGACGAATGTGGTTCCCGTCAAAATAGATATCTCCCCCGCCGTGCTTGGGTGTTTGGATCATGACCATATCCCAATGGACTGCGGACCTGTTCCCGTTGTCTGCTTCCTCGTATGCTTGACCAGGCGTGATGTGAAGGGATCCCGTGATTTTTTCGTCGAACAAGATATCCAGTATTGGTTTTTCGATGTGCGGATTGAAAGCGATAGCGAACTCACCGAGATAACGTGCGCCTTCGTCCGTATCAAGAATTTCGTTGAGCGTTTTCGTGTCGTTTGCTGTTGCCTCAACGATTTCACCATTTTTGAAGCGAAGTCGGATGTCGGTAAAAATTTTCCCCTGGTGGATTGTGGGGGTGTTGAACTGGATAGTGCCGTTGACGGAGTCTCGAACAGGCGCGGAAAACACTTCACCGTCCGGCACATTATATTCACCGGCGCATCCGACGGCACCAATGTCCTTGATGCTGAATCGGAGATCAGTCCCGTTATCGTCAGCGATGTGGACCTCGTCGGTTGCCTCCATCAGGGATGTGAGTGGCGTCATCGCCTGTTCCATTTTTCCGTAATCGAGTGTGCAAACCTTGAAAAAATAGTCCTCGAATGCCTGTGTAGACATTTGTGCTTGCTGTGCCATAGCGGGATGCGGATACCGCAGAACTACCCATTTCGTTTGGGGGACCCTGATAGCGTTGAGCGGTTGCAACCAATTCTTTTTAAAGCGTTGTGTTGCCTTTTCAGGCACATCAGACATTTCGGAAATGTTGTGTGACCCGCGTATACCGATGAAGGCATCGACTTTTTTCATTCGGTAGATTTCGTAATCCCCAATTAATTTCATCCCAGCTGCATCTCCACGAAGAATGAGCTCGCGTTGGATTCGGCTGTTCTTGAGTTCGACGAGTGGGGTGCCGCCTGCTTCGTATACTGCGTTAACTACGGAAATTACGGCATATTCAGGGATGTCAATCGCTTCGACGAGTACAACCTCTCCAGGTTGGATTTTCGTAGAGTGGTGTACAAGGACATTTGTGACTTGATCGAATCGTTGATCGTACATGAGTTACCTCTCTGGGTCTTCGGTCTTGAGCGTTTTGCGCCTGCCAGCGTTGTGAATTGCCAGCATGCCATTGTTCAGGATGACTGACGTGCTGCGGACGCGCTTAGAACTTGCCTTTACCCCTTAAGAAGCGCTGGTCGATGGCGTGAGATAAAAAAATTCGGTGCGGGTTAGATACAGCGTTGGAAAATGCGCTAAAGTGCAGGATTGTTTGAATCCGTCTACAATCGGCGGTTGCTTTGCCATACCGCCGATAGCGGAAGTAGACGAGTTATCCAGTCCCATGGTGGGTAAATCCGCCTCGGTTAGGATAATAGCATTGAGTTTTCTGACCAATATCTGCTCTCTTTTATTTAACATCTGCTCTTCTTTATAATGAAAATTATTAATGTATAGATTTGTATAAAAATGTATAGATTTGACTACATTTTACTATATTTTATGACACTGCAACTTACCCAAGTTTTGACGCAATAGTATCGTAGGTTGGGTTGAGCAGAACTTAGAAATCACAGGTCGGTCTCCGAAAATATATCAAATCTGATATATCCGCATATACACCGAGGCACCGAGTGAAACCCAATGCTCTTTCTGAAAACGTGGTGGTAGATTTTCGTTGGGTTTCGCTATCTCCTTGATTTATATGGGGGTGTAGGGTGCTGAACTGTACGTGGGTGATTAGTATCGTTTTTCCCGGTTTCGCTCAACCCAACCTACGAGGAAATCAGAAAAAAAGAAGTTTTAATTTAAAACCGGCATTCGGATGTAACGTTTTGTCTTTGATATTGGGACTTGACATTCTCTGAAAAAGGATAACCCTCTCATGCAAAATACACTGACTTTCATTTTAGTGATTGGACTGGCGATATGTGTTATTCCTCAAAATACCATAGCACAAGACCCACAGGATTTGTATTTACAGTACTTGCCCAAAGGCGTGAAAGCACGGCACGGGAAAGGCTCATTAACAGGAAAGATCGCAAGTTCCGATGATGGAAAACGTTTAGCGGTCGCGTGTAACATCGGTATTTGGACGTATGACGTAGAAACGGGCAAAGTACTTAATCTGTTGATAGGGCATACAGCTTGGGTATTGAGCGTAGCGTTTAGCCCAGATGGAAAGATGTTGGCAAGCACAAGCGAAGACCACACCGTCCGTCTATGGAATACGGAGACTGGAGTGGAATTTCGGACGATGCGAGGACATGAAAACTTTACCAACAGCGTAGCATTCAGCCCAGATGGAAAGATGCTCGCAAGCGGCAGTATAGACGAGACCATCCGTCTATGGGATGTGGAAACCGGTACAAATCTTCGGGTGCTGGCAGCGCATGAAGGTGGCGTCCTAAGCGTAGCGTTTAGTCCGGATGGAGAGACACTGGCAAGTTCAGGTTTGGACCATACGGCTCGTCTGTGGGATGTACAAACGGGAAATTCTATTCGCACGCTGAAAGAGCATCAGGGAGATGTCTATACCGCAGTATTTAGTCCAGATGGAAAGACACTGGCGAGTGCAAGTCAGGACAATACCGTTTGTCTGTGGGATGTGCAGACGGGTGCACTCCTTGATAAATTGGCTGGGCATAGTTTCCCTGTCAATAGTGTAGCCTTCAGTCCGGATGGGAAGATACTCGCAACTACAAGTACCGACAAAACCATCCGTTTATGGGATGTGCAGACAGGAACACAACTTCGAGTGTTGTCAGGGCATGAATGGGGTAGCGAGCGCGTTATATTTAGCCCCGATGGGAAAACGCTGATGAGTGGTAGCACGGACGACACCGTGCGGTTGTGGGATGTGCAAACCGGTAAAGAACTTCGAAAGATAGTAGAGCATACAATGATGGATGTACATAGCCTCGCCTTCAGTCCGGACGGAAAAACGCTGGCAGGTGGCACTTGGGATTATATCGTTTATTTCTGGAATGCGCAAACAGGGGCACCGCTTCCGCCGTTGGAAAGCGATACTCACCTTCGCGCAAACGTTGTATTCAGTCCGGATGGAAAAACACTCGCAAGTAGTGGTTGGAACAAGACCGCGAAATTGTCGAATATCGTGAAATTGTGGGATATAAAAACAGGTGCAAAACTGCCACCGTTGGTGGAACATAAAGCAGATGTCACAACCGTTGCCTTCAGTCCGGATGGAAAAACACTGGCGAGTGCGAGTCGTCAAAACACTGTGTATTTGTGGGATAGGCACACAGGAAAACCTATACGTATGATGTCAAAACGTCAAATATTGGTTGATCCGGAAGAGATACAAAAACTTACTGATCGTATGCTAAAGGGTGACAAGGAAGCAGCACAAAAGCTGCGTGAAAACTTACACGCGACGTTAGATGATCGAGGCCATGTCTATCACATCGCGTTCAGTCCAGATGGATCCGTGTTAGCAAGCGGGAGTGATGATGAGATTGTGCGTGTATGGGATGTACATACCGGCACCCTTCTTTTTACTTTAGACAAACATAGTGGTTCTGTAAATTACGTAGTGTTCAGTCCAGATGGTAAGATATTGGCGAGTTGCAGTACGGACCAGACCGTGCGTTTCTGGAATCCAAGGTCCGGTGAACTGATTCGGACGATAGAAGCGCATCAGGGACATGTTTATAGCATCGGGTTCAGTCCGAATGGAAAGACACTGGCGAGTTCAGGTTTAGACGAAACTATCCGTCTGTGGGACGTGGAAACTGGCACACATCTTCGGACACTGGATGCACATCGGCAGGCTGTTATTAGAATAGCGTTCAGTCCGGATGGAAAAACACTGGCGAGTGCCAGTTCGGATAGCATCGTGTTGTTGTGGGATCTCGCGGTTGATACTATGGATTAGGCTGCACCTCATACATTAGGCGTGGGCAGGTCCAGGGACCCGCCCTTACTTTTTACCGCCGGGCATGCTGTGATTCCGCAGAGGCACGGTATTCAACATTAAGATGTGGGGTCTCTAAACGGATATGCCCTTGAACACGCGAGGTCAGACAACTCTCCAAAGCACCGCTCACCAATAAGGTCCGTTCCGCTGGATACGGCGCGACCCCCGTTTCAAAAAGTTCCTCGATCTTGGCGATAAGACACGCAGAATAGGTAACGTTCGGGGTCGGTGTTAAGAAGAATTGCGTTGACACCGGCACGGGTTCGTCCTGCAGTTTCGCGGCAAAGCAGTAATCCCGCACCGCACCATTGAGCATCAGCAGCGTTGCCCTCAACCCATCGTTATATTCAATAAAATAGGCAGACGGATTTTCGACGAGCCGGTAGATTTCACCCGTACCGATCAGATCTTGCGTTCTACCGTCTTCATCCGTTAAACCGCACGGCGTATCACTTCTCGAAAGTGCCGCTTCCAACAACTCCAAAGACCAGCGTCCGTCCTTGCCGGCCTTCCAGACTTCCTCACCCTCTATTAATTGGACAGCCGCGACCCCGGTTTCGCCACCCTTTCGGCGTTCTATCATACATTGCATCGCCTCCAAGGCGTGATAGTCCATCGGATCCGAGCCTCCAACGCCTACCATGAGTGCCTCCTCTATCTCACACTCCAACGGCAATTCCACATCCGGTAACCGCCATGTGACGGGCAATGACGAACCCGCGAGCACCCCAAAACCGAGGCGATGGCCATCGTCCACCATCTCTTTTGCTTTTTCAAAACTGTAGGAGAGATGCTTGTCGTTGAAGATAGGCACGGCACGCCCATCTTCCTCAAAGACTTTGACACACGCTTTGAAAAATTCATAACGTGGATACAGCACCTGGTTTTTCTCATTGTGCGGATAATCGCCGTGTTCACCGATCGAAAGAACCGCATCCACAGCGAGTTTATCGCCACCGCACCGGAGTGCTTCGGCAATCGTGGGATACACAGAGAAACCGAACTCTCGGGCACGGTCGAGGCTTTGATCGCCTTCTGGTTTCTGATCGACAAACAGGGAGACGACTTCCATATCGGGACGATGCCATTTCCCCTGTCTCGGATAACCAACAAGAAACCGATCTGCAAAATGTTGCGCATGCGATAGGTAACGGTAGATAGTCGTGATAACTGCAATCCGCCTCATAATCTCATGTCCTCCAGAAAGTTGATTCTTCAGTGGGTTGATACGCAATGTCTAAATGCAGGGTCTCCTGCCGCGTGCCCTCTGTAAAGAGACTGTCAACACCTGCCGCAACAAGTCCCGTTGTCAATAGCGTGCGTTCAACGGGATAAGTTGCCTCACCCGTCAGGAACATTTTCTCAATATTGTTAACCAACGGCGAGAAGAAGTTCGCCAAGGTCGTCCGTGCCGGTGGCATCGGGAGATACATCTGTGTTGAAAGTACCTCGTTGTCCGTCCCGATATAAGCGGCAAAGTTGAAATCTTGGATCAATCCGTTCATCAGAATCATGGTAGACTTGAGTCCGTCTTCGTGTTCGTACTGATACGCTATCGGGTCTTTCACGATCTCCTTCAACTCATCAAGATTTGGAAACGGGTTGTTAAACCCCTGACGTGAGGGTGTGAGGGTATGACTCCGACAGAGCGCCGTTTCAAAAAGTTCCCGCGACCAGCATTCGGTGTGATGTGCCTCCCAGAACGCATCGCCGCGATACGCTTGCAGCCATTTGACACCGCTTTCACCACCTTCGCGCCGCTCTACCATACACTGTAACGTCTCTAAAGCGTGGAAGTCGTAACTGTCCACACCCCCGTAGCCGACACATACTGCCTCGGAGACCGGGACACCGAGTGGCATGTCAATGGAAGGGGTGCGCCACGTAACCGGCAAGGATGAGCCTGCCATAAACGCGAAGCCCATAGATTGAGAGATGTCGTACATCTCACGCGCCCACTCCCAGTTCCATGAGAGGTGTTTGTCGTTAAAGGTCGGCACCCCGCGCCCGCTCTTCTCATAGACCTCAGCGATCTGCATGAAGTGTTCATAGCGCGGATAGAGCCGTTGTCCCTTTTCGTTGGTGGGATATTCGCCATGCTCACCGATAATCAGGACACCGTCGACTGCGAGTTCCTCACCGCCGAGGGTGAGTGCCTCCGCAATGGTGGGATATCCCTTCATTGATGGGAAACGCTCCAGTCGTTCGCGACTGAGGTCGTTGTCCTTAACCTGTTCAACGAAGAGAGAGACGAGATCCATCGGCGGGTGATGATGTCGGCTGTTCCAGCCGTAGCCTTCCAAGAACCGATCGACGATGTGCTGCGTGTGCGAGTATTTGTGATAAATCGTCGCAATCGCAGCGATTTTAGGTCGTTTTTCCATTTTTTAATTGTTCCTTGCGGTCTGTTTCTTGAGTTCCGCCCAGCGTCCCGGCAGTTTGCCTTTTGGGTCCACCGCCAGAAAGCCGGTGTCATACGCCTCAACGATCGGCGAAAATATGCTGTTTCTGCTGTCTAACCAACCTCCTAAGAGATAAATGGTGCCATTCACAACAGCCGCCGTTGTTGATTTTGGGACCGTTAGGGGTTGTGCTTTGCGCCACTTGTTGACTGTTGGATTATAGATATCCACAGCATCAATGTGTCTAAACCCATTGTTCGGATCGTAGCCGCCTATTGTCCAAATCTCGTTATCGACGACAGCGGTTTCAAACCAACATTTCGGCATGGGTATATCAGGACGTTTACGCCACGTGTTGGTTTTCGGATTATACGCTTCAATAGCATTAACAAGACGAGCACCAAGGGGTCCCGCGAACGAAAGTTCACCGCCGAGAACATAAACTTTACCGTCTACAACTTCAGCCTGGGCCCATTCTCGTTCTGTCGGCATACTCGCTCGCTTCTCCCATTTATTGATCAAAGGATCATAAACCTCAACAATACCTGTAGCTTCCCGCTTGCCGAGTTTTTTGTTCTGGATGCTCCCGCCAATGATATATATCTTCCCGTCAACAACCGCGGTGACGAACCCCTTACGGAGCGTTGGCATATCCCGTTTCCTGACCCATGTATCGGTGCGTGTGTCATACATCTCAACGATTTTTGTGTATTCCCCGCGCATCTTCTCCTTACCTCCAAACACATAGATGTCGGTGGAAAAAACGGCAGCTCTGGCAGAAATCCGCGCTGTCGGCATACTCGCAGCTTTTTGCCATGTGTTCGTCCGTGTGTCATAGACATCTACCGCTGAAAGCGCAGGGGCACCACCGCCTAAATTTTTATGGTGATCGAAACCGCCGGTCAGATAAATTTTACCCTTCACAGCAGCGGCTGCCATGCCTCTTCTCCATGTTGGCAGTTCGGATACCTGTTGCCAATCCCCAGCAAAACTGTTAGAGGTACCAACGAGGAAAAAGATAAGCGCCCATTGCAAATACCTGCATTTTGCGAACATAGTTTTCTCCTTATACGTTTAGAACGTGCGTTCGAGATTCAGACATTCGGAAAGAGAACCTTTTCTCCCGTTAAAGACACAATTTTAGAGTGGAAAAGGTGCATAAAATTGGCACGTTAACTGTGTATAAAGAAATCATTCCTGAAAATCCATTCGATTTGATGAGAGACAAAAAATCTGTCTACGGCGAGGGTATCGTAGAATCGACATTTAGCGGTTTTTCAATAAGCACAACCGGTGCTTGACAGCAATCGCAATTCCCGGGGGCAACCGCTCGAATATAGCATATATCGCAGTAGTAATAGAGTTCATGCACAACACCATCTTTGACAGAATAAAACCGCATGACTTCCAATAGTTGCGTGTTGGGAAAGACGCGACCCTTGAGAATCAGATCTTTCTCATGGAGCTGCTCATCCACAAAGAGCGCCTCCGCCAACGATGTCGGTAAAAGCGTATAGTATTCTCCATCCTCGGTCTTGACACCGTATAGATGATCGCGGGTTTTCAAGAGTTCTACGGCATAGTGCGTGTGCATCTCCTCCGCCAAGCAGACGATTTTGCCCCGGAGTTCAACCTCCTTCGGTTTCTGCTTTTCGACTGTAGGAGTGGCACCACTTATCAGAAAAACCAGAATAATGAAAAATGGGGATAATCGTTTGAGATTATGCATGACTCTTCTCCTTTTCGGCTGTTACGGCACACGCCGTGTGCTTACTCCCTTGCAGAAGTTGCCCATCGATTTGGACCAGGACCGGGTTGATGTTCATCACGAACGCGTTTAAATTCCTCAGGCGTGGTCACAATATCCTTAGGGTGCAACCGACTCCGCGCGAGAAAACCTGCCTCGGGTTGATAGCCGGTCGGTTTTGCCGCATCCTGATAGCGGGAATCAACACTCCATCGGACCTGATGACTGACATTCGGAATGGAGCGGTGCGGTGTCAGATTGGTGAGTAGAAGTATGCTGCCAAACTTAACAGGGACCACTACCGGATCAACTTCAGGCAATTCATCCGGCGGAATTTCAAGATAGAAACGTTCAGAGTGACGATGCCGGAAAACACCATCCCGATGGGCATGCGGGATGACTTCCAAACATCCGTTCTCCACGGTAGCATCTATCAATGGAATCCAGATCGTGAGCTGCAAGACAGAATCGCACTTCGGCTCCATATAGCCAGCGTCCTGATGCCACGGGACGAGCGTCCGATCGTGTTCAGGGAGCTTCGGACGCACCCGATATGCTGGGTGACACATAATCTCCGGTCCGACGAGCGACTCGGCGATGTCAAGCAGCTTCGGATTGATAAGCAGATCGAAGAGTGCGGGTCCCGTGTGTGCCCCGCTGAACACTTTCTGAAACACCGCGGGCGACTGTGCCGTGATCTTTGCCAAACGGGTGTCAAACCCCTCCGTTTCAAATTCGGAGTCAATTTCGCCTTCCGCGTAGAGTTCTGATGCGCCAGTGTCAACAATTTCTGTAAACTCCGCGATCAGTGGGTTCAGGTCGTCCGGAGCAAGGGCATCTTCGATTAACAGATAGCCATTTTCGTTAAAATCGTGGATTTGCGAATCCGTTAAGGTCTTCATATTGTGTCTCATACCATTTCTGAGAATAGATGTTGCATCTACGACTTTTCTCATAGAGAAACAAGACTGCACAAACTAACAGTTTATGCTACAAGTTTTTTGAAAAGTGGTTCATTAGAAATAGTCTTATATTTGGACCAATTCAACCAGAATGCCGTCCGGATCTTTTGCACATGCCACGCCGACTGCATCCGGCGCGCCTATCGGTTCAGACAGAAATTCAACACCGTTCTGTTTTAAGCTTTCCACGGTTCCGTGAATATCTTCAACAAAAAAGGTAAGCCAGCGGACACCTGCCGCGAATTCGTCCGTGGGGGTCGGGGGTGGTGATTCAATATCCATCAGTTTGATAAGTGTGTTACCGGCTTGAAGTCGGACCTGGCGAAAACCCGTCGGCGCAAGCCCTACCCCGCGCGCAAGGTCATCTGGAATCTCCAACTCCAGTACAATCTCAAGTCCCAACTTGTTGTGATAAAAGTCCAGCGAGGCTTCAAAGTCGCTACAGGTAATAGCGATGTCGATGGTTGAATGCGATAAGTTTAGCATGGATTTCTAATCTCCTGTCAGAACGAAGATTGCTTCTCGAAATTGACCGAGTGGACGTTCGTCATAGGTAATGTCCACTGGAATGACAATTCTGCTTGTCGGGGTTACAAACCCCTCCCACTCACTCTGTGGAATTGGAATGGAAAAATCGATGTGCCCGTCTGATCTCGCTGGAATTGTTGTTTCTGCGGGAGAAAGTTCCGTATTCCATGCCCCCGGAAGGATCGGCTGGACAATTGCTGTGCGTGGTTCATAAGAATGGTTCGTTATCTCCACGCGGAACTGTGCTGTTTCTCCACGCGCAATCTCCTGTTCATAAGGATAACACCGGACCCAATGTTCGTCCATGCCGTAGTTGGCGTGGTCCCAAGGGAAGAGTGCGGTATAGCATTTTTCACGTTCGGCGAGTGTGTCCAGCATACACTGAATCTCAGCATCCGTAAAATCAAAGGCTGGATCGACATGGCAGTTAAAAATATGCGTCGGTTTGAGTTGCTGAATACGCCGCAGACATTTTTCGTAACCGGCATCTTTGCCGAGCAAATTCCGATTCCCTGAACAATAGTCATCAATTCCCGCCATCGTGAAGGAATCCCCTGCAAAAAACATCCGAACCCCGCGTCCCTCAACGAGCAATCCACCGTGATAATAGGTCTGTCCCGGAAAATGGTATGCCGTCATTGTGAACTCATTCCACTGCCAAGAATCTCCATCACGGGTAATGCGATCAACCCGGGTAACCGCAGGCGAAATACACGGGAGTCGGAAACCGCTCGGATTTGTGATTACTCGCGCGACAACCGAATCCGTTATCGTTTCACAAGGGAAGGTCGCTTGAAATTCAGGGATGGCATCAACATGGTCATCGTGGTAGTGCGTTACCCAAAATTGGGTAACTTCCGACATTTCACCCTCTGCTTGTAATTGTTGGATCTGTTTGATAACATTCGGCGCGCCGCAATCCATCACGAACGCCTCACCGTTTTCGGAGATAATCAGCCACGTTGTGCCGAAATGGCGTAGAAATTCGGGGGGTGGCTTACCCTCTCGGATAGGCATGTGTCCCGCGCGTCCCTCAAATTCAGCAAAGAGTTTCGGAAAGTAGTGCCGGAGGGCGGAGATTGCGACGTATCTATCGTAACAGTGTGCCAACCGCTGTAGGAGGGCATCGATTGCCCTGTCTGGATTGTGCATAACAACCCCATGCGTAGGAACAAGTGCCGTTGGTGATGCCTCTCGGATTTTCTCAAGACTCTCCGTTAACGCGTCGCGGGCACCGAGAAAACCGTGATAGTCACTCGTTTGCTGTCCTTTTTGCAAACTGTAGAGTTCCCACAATTGCCCCTCGTCATAAATGAGATCACCCGAAAAGGCGAATCGCTCCCCATCAACATCAATGAGATAGGTGACACTTCCATCGGTATGTCCCGGTGTTTCAAAAGCTGTCAGGGATGCCGGTCCCCATTCAAACTGCGCACCCTCAGCATACGTATCCGTCACAGGAATAGGGTTGGCGAGCATGAGATTGTGTGGACGGTAATTGTAGAGATGCCATCGATATTGCGGATCGTTCCAAAAGGTTTCGACCTCGCTAAACCACGCCGCCTCTTTCGCCGGAATTCCGACGCGAACATTATCAGACATCGGGAAACCTGCTGTGCTATCGCGATGGTGATGCGTAAATAGAATCTGTTCAACGTCGGTGATTCCGAGATCCGAGAGTGTTGTGCAAAGCGTAGTGCCACTCGGATCAATGAGGAGCGCGCGGGCACCATCTCGGAGAATACCGGCGTTAATATGCCCGTGATGAACGTATAGATGATGACTGAGTCCGGAGAAACGGGTCTGCATTGGGCACCCTTGCTTACTAAGAATAAAGTTTCATACAAAGACTGTAGGCGAAACCTGAAACCTCTTTGCTAAAGTCCGAATGTGTGTGATTGTCATATCCCGCTTACCGTTAAGGATTTCCAAAACAAAGTCAGGTGAACCGAGATTCGATAGATCTGCTGGTTCAAGCTGATGTTCTTCCATCAACAACTTAAGCACCTCAACACCACTACATTCGGGAATTGAATGATGTTTCTCCTCGTAAGCATGTATGACTGTCCCCAACGTATCAAGAAGCTCATAGAGAGGGTGTTGTTCATCGGTCCCTACCTCATCAATCAGGGCATTTAAGGTTGCAATGGCTTTATCGTATTCGTCCTCATCGCGAATTGAAAACAAAGGTTGAACAATGCGCCAATGTGTCTGAATATCTTTTGCAATAACACTCACGTTTTCCATCCTCCCTTATCATATTCTCCATGCGTCAATACATGGCGAACATAAACTTTTCCTCGATTGAAGTGGATAGCAGTAATCAGTCGATATTTGTTACCGCCGATATTAAAAACCGTTAAACCATCCACGAGATCTGCACTTGGGAACACTGCGCGCAATTCGGTAAAACTTCCGAACGGATTTCTGGTCATGAGTTTAAACCAACGCATGAGCGGCGTTTGACTATCAGGATATTGCTTCCAGAACTCGCGCAGTGCCTTTTTGCTAATGACGTGCATCCTTTCCCTAAAGACTATGCCTCCGCAAATTGTGGTCTGCCGAGGGCATCCGTTCTGCCTTGGCGTTTATAGTGAGGCAAGTGTCCACCTGCATCCGCCAAAATCCGCTCTTTCGCAAGGGCGATCCGATCGGCACCTTGGTCAGCGATGTTATGCTGACAGGCGACATCTGCTTCAAGGTCGAACAGCCGGACATCCTGATCGAAGTCGACGCTGGAGAAATACCAACTCCTCGCATCCTTATACCAAACGGAGTTGACATAGCGACAGGTCAAGTATTCACGCGATGTCCAACCGCTTTTCCCTTCAACGAGCGGAAGTAAATTCTGTCCTTGAATCTCGCCAGCGGGTTCGACTTGACTGGCTGCCATGACGGTAGCAGGAACATCAAGCGTATAGACGAATTCATCACACGTCGTGCCAGCATTCACACCAGACGGGTGGCTCACCATCATAGGAATGTCCATCGTGCCCGGATACATAAAGTTCGCCGGTTTTCCGGTGGCTTTGTCTGGATTCTCTGCGAAGTTCGTCCCGTGGTCTGCGAGGAAAACGATGAGTGTGTTCTCACGGAGTCCGAGCCGATCAATGGTATCTACTAACCTTCCGAACCAAGTATCTACGAGCGTTACCAAACCGGCGTAGTTGGCTTTAACACTCGGCAACCGTTCCTCAAGTTCCGCGTCGTTGAGTGAACCGTAGGGGAGATTGAGACAGATAGGCTCGCGGTCTTCGCGCTTACCATAGAGGTCGTAGTAGTGGATGGGTGCTTCCCATGTTTCGTGCGGTGTGAAACTATCTACATAAAGATAAAACGGCGTATTCTGATGATTGTGTTCAACGAATTCAATTGCGGAGCGGAACAACCGCGCGGCGTGCCACGTCTCCTCTGGACGTTCAGGTTGGACGTTCACGATATGGGCACGGATACGTTCTGGATTGCCGCGATAGCGGGAGATCAATGCAGGATCGGCGTGGGCAGCCCCCCGGTACCTGTCTTCGGCTTGACCGCGGACGAATTCCCATTGTCGGAACCCGCGCGTGAAATTCATGCCCGGCACGAAATAATGCGGCACATCGGCAAAGAAACCGGTATGATACCCGTTCCGGACAAGCGATTCAGCAATCGCGGGTTCATCGGAAGACATGGGCTGCCAACCGGGCGTATAAACATTGTCCCACGGCACGGGGGTATACGTGCTGAATGGATACGCACGTCTACCGGTGTGTAAGGTGCGGCGCGTCGGGATTGTCGGTAAGCATTCCGGGTGGGCGTTCGTAAATCTGACGCTCTGTTCGGCAAATCTCGCTAAATTTGGCGTATGAATCCAATCGTTACCATAAGGACTGAGATATGCGGTTCGCAGTGTATCTGAAACAACGACGACTATGTTCAAACTCATTTTTTTAATCTTCCTTGTGGTTCGGTTAGGTGAGTTCCGGTTAATTAGTTCTTTTCCGTATATCCGCTTTCTGTGCGGGCGAGGTGACCTCGCCCCTACACACTTTGGTTATTGGGGTGCAGTATAATCGAAAACGAGGACATCCTCAACAAGTGGACGGATGTGTTCGCTCGCGACTTGGCGGTGAAACGGATGTGGCAGATATGCGTCGCGTGCCGCTTCGTCTGTAAAACGCACGATAAAACCGTATGCATACCCCTGACTCTTACCTTCAGGACTGTTGTTCGTGCCAGCAGTTATGGATTCAATGCCGGGAATTTCACCAGCCATTCCCAATAGCGTATCGGACAAAGTTTCCAACTGTGCTTCGGTAATCCCTGATTTTAACTTCAGTAGAACGATGTGTTCAACCATTTTTTTAGTTATGGCCTCCTGGGCTGCCCGCCACTCTGTTCCGGGCAGGTTTTCGGTTAATTTGCGCCTGGGTCGGGACCTTTTAAGTCTAAAGAGAAGGACTTTCAAAGTGGGACGATTCCCTGCTGGCGCCGCGCAAATTCGTTTTGTTTGGTAAATTGAGAAAAATTGTTATATAATTATTAAGTATGACACAAATGTTATTTTTTTTCAAGTTTCCACGAGACTCTCAAACGCATGACAAAGGAGTATCAAAGATGAAACTGACTTATGTTTGTATCGCGGCACTCTGTATCGCAGTTGCACTCAGTGCCTTCGCTGCCGATCCAGTGGTCGTCACAGAAATAAAGGATAACAAGGGCGGGATTTATAAAGCCGTCGAGTTGGAAGAGGGTGGAAAATTTTTCCACGATAGGGACTATACGATTACGAATATCCCGAAAGACTTTCGTGGACTCACGCAGGTCTCCACGTCAGCAGACTGTCCCGGCGGACAGGACTACCGACTCACGTTTGAAATCGACCGGCCGGCTTATATCTATCAGGCATGGGATAGCCGACATACACGTCCGGAAGACCGTGGGCAGGATCCGAAAGGCTGGTTTACAAAGGGATATACGGATACTGAAGAAATCCTCATGTTGGACGCTCCACACGCCCCAACCGAGTATTTTATCTACAAATCCAATGAACCGCATCCGGACGGAACAGTGGAGTTGCTCGGTATTGATGAGGTTATTGGAGATCCAGTCCTCATGTGGACGATCTTTCTCGAAGAAGGCGTGCTTCCTGTTGACCCCGCTGGGAGTCTAACGACAACGTGGGGCGAAATTAAATCGGACTTTTAATTATTCCTTGCGGTTAAATGATGTGAATTGGTACTTGACGTTCTTTTGAGAGGAGTCGTCTTCCACTTCGTTTCAGACTTGCAATTTGGGACTCAGAAGAAGAGACACCCAAACTTAGCCTGTAACGAAACGGGGACGGCTCTCCGTCAACATCTGCTAAACCGCAAGGTAGATAAAAAACCTTCCACTTCGTTTCAGAAGTGCGTCTTGGGCCTAATTTGTATAGAGTTATCCGCTTAGACACTCCAAAAAGGACGGAACCCATGGAATTTAGCGATTTCAAAACAATCCCTGAAGTCTTAGAGAGATTCAGAATCACATATAATGCTGTCTTCAAAGCAAGCACTGAAGCACGGTCAGAAACCTATCAATAGATAATACACGCCCCACCCGCACACACACTCCCCGCTTTCTGCGTCACATCACCGGCGACACTGTCAGCCTCACCTGCTTCAAACTCGGCAACGATGTCCATCGTTCCCGCCGCTGGTTCGGACAGACTGAGTTGGAGCGTATCGCTCTGTGTGAACGTCACCGTGCATCCTGTCGCTTGGAAAAGGACGACCGCGATGCAGAAGAGAATCAGAAGGGAATCGGGGTTACAAACCCCTCCTACATCCTGTATGTATTTCATGGTTAAATCTCAACTCTCCGGAGGTCGGCTTGGTCAAGTGTATTCGTGCCTAAACCGAGGACACTCGCTGTGTTAATATGGTTTGCTAACTTAGACACAGACCCCAACTCCAACTCCTCGCGCTTCTGATTGACAGTCTGAAGGACAAGGACATCAAGAATAACCGGATCTGCACCGACAAAGAGACTGCCATAGTTCCACGCGCTTTCGGCGTGATATGTCGGTCCTCGGTCGAACGATGCAACCAGCCCATCAACGATATTGAGGACGAGTTTATCTTTCAGGACCTTATGCTCTAAAATCTCGGCGATAGCCGGATTGCAATAGATCGGTTTTCCATGGAACCGGCGCGTGTTATCAACACTACCAAACGCGAGGTTCTTTAAACACCCACTGATCCCTGCCATTTCATGGTGTTTCAAAACAGGAACATTAATCAACACATCAACATGCTGCGTAACGATTTGGGAATACCGGGAGCGAGTACTTTCGTTTTCTCGGCGGTTAACGCTGTCTTTTTCACTTTCGTAAAATACTTCGTCGTCATACCCGATACCCTCTGTATCAGAGGCAAAAGTCTGCACTTCACCTTCATCTTGTTTGATGGGATACCCAGCGTTCAAGAGGTGGCTTTCAAACCGGTCCCAGATAATAATTTGTTTTTTGAGGACACCGGCACCGTATACCCCTTCAACAATCTTATCAACAATGATAGGATGTGTGCTGAATTGCGGTCCACCGAGCGGATTGATTTTTATGCCAACGATGTCGTCGGGTAGGACGATATCTCGCCACGCCTCCTTCGCAGAAGCACGTCCAGTGAACTTCATCATCGCCTGATCAACCAGTTCACTGACAGCATCCTCATCGAGCCGATCGCCATCCCAGACGTTTTGACTCACAGCCTCAACGACAGGCGTGAGAGGCGTTGCTGTCGTGGTATCGGGCTGTAACTGCCCACTACTCAACTGTGCGAACGCCGGAAGTGCACTGAGTGCACCACCGATGCCGCCAACACCCGTAGCGAGCCGTGTTAAGAATTGTCGGCGGTCAAGTGTATCTCGGTGCCGTGCAGCTTCCTGACTGTCGGCAATAATGTTTTCTATAACGGTGTCGTAAGGTTTCATCAAAGTTTCCCCAATTCCGTGAGAATCTGCGCTGTTGGCACACGCACGGCTACCCCGTCAATAGATTTCCAAGCGACTGTCCCATCTTTGCGAAGGACATAGGATGCAGGACGCGCTATCCTATTGTTCCCAGGATCCAAGACGTTGTAGGCACTGATGACCCCTCTATCCTTATCCGAGAGGACAGGGAATTCAAGTCCACTGCCTTGGACTGTCTTTTTGGTATCGCCTTCATCATCGGAACTGATAGCGATGAGTTCCGCGCCCGCCGCCCGAATGTTAGCATAGTTTTTTTGCAACTCTCCGAGTTGACCTCTACAGAACGGTCACCAGCCGCCGCGGTAAAACACCAGCACTACGTTCGTGTTTCCGACATAATCGGCGAGTGCGTGCAATTTGCCATCGCCATCGGGTAATTCAAAGGCGGGTGCCTGACTTCCAGTGCTCAAGCCGCGACCTGGATCCAACTTCTCCGGTTCAGCCCGCCGTGTCAGTTGAACCTGTAACTCCAAGGTCTCCGCCGCAGGTATCGGATGCACGGGAACTTCGGTCTCTTCGTAACCCGCATGTGCGACCGCTAAGGTGAAGGCTTGTTCTACAGGGAGGTTTTCAAAGGTGAAAATACCTGCTCCTGTTGTCAGTGCTTCGTAAACTTTGCCTGATTTATCAGTAAGTTGGAGATTGACTGCACCGAGCGGTTCACTTGTTGCTTTATCCGTTAAAACACCGCGAAGATGCGAAACCGGAGTCGCCAACGCCACAAGTGCCACCTTATCCAGCGAAACGACTTGTCCAGCGGTGACAGTGACATTTACCTCCTCGGTTTCATATCCCTTTGCCGATATTTGGAGCGTGTAGTTTCCAGCTTCAATTGATGGCAGTTCATAGGTCGCCTGCGCCTGAGTTTGCGCTAAGAGTTGCCCATCTCTTAGTAAACGCACTTGAATCAATACCCCATCAATAGGGTGGACCTCGCCCTGTAGCGTCCCTGTCGGTGTTTCCACGACGGCGGTGTCTACCGTTTCCTTAACGGGATTTTCTGTTCCGCAATTCAATCCTGCGAGCAGCAGGAATACCAAAGCAAGCGTGTGTATAAATTTCATTTTTTAATTTTTCCTTGCGGTTAAACAACGAGCGTTAGGTCTGTGCAGTGCGTTCCTTAAATCTGAAAAAATACCCCAGCCAAAACCCTGCGTGTTGTTGCAGGCTCCGGTTCGTTATTATTCTTAATTTCTTCCTATTCGCTCATCTGTTGCTTAATTCTGCCCCACGTCGTTGTTAACTTGTTCACGGGTTCAACCGCAGCCGCGGTTTCAACGCCATTGTCCATGAGTTCTTTCATATCTTCCTCTTCCAAAGCAACATCGAAGAGGGCAACATCGTCAATAATACCTTCAGTATACCGATCATAATGTCTTGCGATGTGAAACACGCCGTCACTGGTGCCGTATCCATCTTTTTTGTTGAAATCAATCTCGGCCTCCATTTTGCCATCCACCCATATTGAGGACTTGCCGCTGGAAGCATCGGCGCGTCCGGCGATGAAGTGCCACTTCTCGTCGGCGATAACTGTGGTGCCGTGGCAAGGGAAACTTGTCGAGGCACTATCACGCAAATAGAGACTCACGGTGTTCTTAGACCCATTGTCCCAAAGAAGATACCACGGCACTGCCTGCGATGTATCCTCATAGTTTTTACCGACGAGTGAGCCGCCAACCTTACTCCCTTTGTAATAGAGGGTAATCGTGAACGAGACACCCGCCTTAAACGCGACAGTGTCTGAGTGTGGAACTTCAACCCAATTGCTGGCACCATCAAATTCGAGGGCTTTTCCGAATTTCCCGTCTACCCATTTTGCGCCATGAATCTCGCCATCGTTTCCGTGCTCTGACGAATCAATGGCGACACCACCCTTCCCTTCGTCAAAAAGCCACATTCCCCTGATATTCTTTGGGTCAATATCAGCGAAACCGGGTAGTGCTGTCAGTAAAAAGACCGCCATAAAACTCGCAAGACTTATTCGTACATTTCTAAATAAAAACATTAAGGTTCCTCCTCAAAATCGCTGTCAGTCGACAATAACAGATGAGCAATTTCTATGCCATTCCATTTTCTGCCTCAAGCGTGACATTTCGCACGAAATGGGGCAATTTCTCGCTTCAGCATGCACAAAAAGGGGCAATCGGGAATGGCTGAAACATCAAACACACGCGCTAATCCCTATAGTATACCATTCATAGTGGGATCATGTCAAATCAAACGGGTCGTCGGTTTACATAACCAGCGCATAGGCTGAGTTGAACAGAACATTAAAAATCACATGCCTTCGTCAAAAAACTTCCTAATCCTTAGGGTGATTGCGTATGGAAAAGTTGAAACGTTAGTTGCTTTGGGCTGTGATTGTCTTCAAGTCACTTATTGATAGATACAGCACTCCGCTGGAGTGCGAAAGCCCAATTTTTCTCTGAAACACCCTGTTGAGACATCCAAAATTCGTTAGAGCAATTTGGGTTAATATAGACTCACTATTAATGCCGTTGATTGACAAAGGCACACCCTTTCGGTAAAATAGTCTGTGTTTAGCATACTATCAAAATTTAAGGAGACAGACGGACGAAAAACGCGAATTACGCTCTCCATTCCACTATTAAACGCTTCCACTGTCTGCTGTTAATGCTAATTTTGCTGCTGAATGGATCGGTTCACGCGGCGTTCGAGAATATCGAACTCATGGCGGGACCCGCGGGGATGGGAAGTGCGTACTCGGCAGCGACGCAGGATAGCAGTGCACTGATATGGAACCCAGCCGGTTTGGCACGATTACGGACTCCCGAAATCGGTGTCAGTTACCTTGATCTGCACGGTGTATTAGGTTACAGTTTCGTCGGCGTGGCACACCCGATTCGGAGGGGACACACCCTCGGCGCAGCACTCCTAAACTCAAGCGATACAGAAGGCATCTCTCAAGAACGGATTGTGCTGTTGTCCGCTGCAATCCGTATATGGAAAAGGCTGCATATCGGCATGAATGCGAAATATTTTAGCACTTCGGTCAATCTGGATCAGATGCCGTTAGGGCGCGGTACAGGATGGGGCACCGATCTCGGCATCCAGTATGACTTTATGAGGGAAATGATTAGAATCGGTATCGTCTTCCCGAACCTGTTCTCGAACCTGTCGTATCGCCGACTTGAAGAGACGCCCTCCAAAACCACCTACAGTGAGTCGGTGCTCCGTGAATGGCGTGTCGGTGCTGCGGTAAGCGTCAATTTCGGCTCTGGGGCACCCTACAGACACCTGGAGGCTGTGTTAGCGGCTTTTGAGATCGCCAACGGGGCCCCGCTTATCGGATGTGAGTACCGGAATGATATAAGATACGGTGAATTCGCGCTGCGGTTGGGATGGCGTTTCGGCGATGGACCCACCGCCGGATTCGGCTGTCAGCGCGGTAATATTAGTGTAGATTACGCCTTCGTGAATGAGAGATACGGTTCGCAGACCTCACTGTTCTCAGTCCGGCTTTTCTATTGACTTTTGCTACAATTGGCGGAATGGTATCGTTATCGCAAGAACAGTATACCAAAAAGCATTGATTTTCTTATACGACCTGTGATAAAATTTTCTCAAGAAATTAGTAGGCACAGAAAACACATTCGCTTAATCAAAAAGGAGGCAACACGATGGAACATTCGACGACTATCCAAGAGATTGTGGATCGGTTAGATAAACTCACACCTGGACAACAGAGACAGGTTTTAGACTTCACACTTGAATTGTCCGGGGAATCGCCGAAGGGCATATCCGGTAAAGAACTCCTTGAATTTGTAGGGCTGTTTCCGCCCGAAGACCTTAAAGAAATAAAGCAAGCAATTGAAGAAGATTGTGAACAAATCTATGAATCAGAATGGTAAAAGGACAATACGCTAATGCCCGAATCAAATCCAACAACTGAAGCCCTCAATACCCTCCGCGAAAAACTCCGCGAGATGTTCCATTTCACACATAACGACCTTGACTTTGGTATCTTCCGTATCCTTAAAATTAAACGCGATGAGATCAATCAATTCATTGACGAAAAGTTAGTTGTTATAGTGGACAAGACACTCTCAGAGGTTACTGACGCGCTTTACAATAACCAACTTACTGCAGTGAAAGAATATGTCAGCAGAGAAGGTGGTGCAACGGAACAAGCTTATCTTAACGATATATCCGACAATCTCCAACTCCTCATTGGTTTTCTCGAATATAAACAGCAGGACGAACTCATCACTTCACTCCAAACCGATCCAGAGGATCTTAAATCCAAACTCGCCTTCCGTGTCTATAACCATATCCACAATTTTTTTGAAGGCTACTACCGAGATGGTGACTTCGGTTATAACGACAGGAGCACCGCACAGTATAAGGTAGATTATCCTGACGCGGCAGATTACGACGGGACAGATACCCTTTTCCATTGGAAATGTCGGGACAGTTACTACGTTAAAACGGCGACAGGATTCAATAGTGTTACCTTTAATGTTGAAGGCAAACGGATTGAGTATCGGTTAGAGGGAGAAGCGAGTTCCAATATTGCACAAAACAATAACCGCGACGATTTCAAACATTATCGCTTTGATAGAATTGATCCTCCTAAATCTGACGACACCGAGCAGACATGGCGCATCATCCTTCACTTGGCAGAAACTTCAACGCCTAAAGTTGAGATTTATCGCAAGATGAGCGCACAGATTTTCGGTGAAACGGACGATGTGGACATCTATCTCCACGAACGCCCTAAGAAAGGTGAGAAACAAGGGAAACCAATCTTTAAGGATCTTGCCAACACTTACGACAAGGTAAACGATGGCAGATTGCAAGGTATTAAGGCGTTACATCTCAACTTAGCAAACTACGCCGAGAAGTTGGCAAGCCATCCCGACTTTAAGGAACTCGGACGAAATAAAACGCTGCGCCAAGAAGCCCTGCAAGAACGTCCGAAGGTCTTCCGATTCCACACCTTTGATAAAAACCTGAACACCTTCTTCGTGGGCATGGATTCCGATTACTTTATCCACCAGGATCTGGATAAATTTCTAAAAACAGAGCAACGCCGTTATATCCAAAACACCATCCTCAGCGATCTGGACACACTTTTGAATCCGAGTCCTGAGAACCAAGCCTTCGCCGTAGCAACAGCATTCCGCAACGTTACGGACAAAGTAATAGCACTGCTCGTTGCCGTGGAGACATTTCAGAAGCAGCTATTTCTGATGAAGAAAAAGGTTGTCTCTACCGACTATTTTATCTCTATAGGTAAAATTTCAGAGGCAACAAAAAATGACACAGTCCAACGGGAAGCACTCATTTCACAGATTCTGGAAAACGAGAGGCAGCTTGTCGCCTGGCGTGAAACCTTCGGTATTGACCTTACAGAGCAATTGCCATTAATTGAAGGCTTATATCCAACGTTGCCATTGGACACACAGTATTTCGATGACACCTTTGTTGACGATATCCTATCTCTATTTCCTGATTTAGAAAATCAGATTAATGGTGTCCTACTCAATAGCGAAAACTTTCAAGCGTTAGACCTACTAATGGAGAAATACCGAGGTTCCATAAGGTGTATCCACATCGATCCACCCTATAATACCAATACAAGCGGTTTCCTCTACAAAAACAACTATCAGCATTCCAGTTGGTTAACCATGATGGAAAATCGGTTGTCCCTCGCTGAACAGTTAATGGCACCGGATAGCTGCATACTTTGCCACATTGATGAACACGAATATGAAAACCTGTTCAAGGTATTTAATATCTTGAAGATGAAAAATCAAGGGACCGTTGTATGGGACAAAAGGAACCCGGTTAGTGGTCCAGACCGAATTGCGACCCAGCATGAATATGTAGTTTGTCGTTCTAAGGGTAATATAAAACTCCAATATTACAACTTCAATCGAGAAGCAATTCTCAAGAAAGCATCTGCCTTGGTAAACAAACACAATGGTCCAACAGAAGATTGCTGTGAAGAATTTAAAGTTTGGATAAAGACCCCTCATGAATTCAGCGAAGGGGATCGGGCTTATTCAAATATAGATGAAAACGAATTAGTTTTTCGAAATGTTCACATGGGAGCCCCAGAGCGTCGAACCGATCCCAAGTTCTTTGAGCCTTTAATACATCCAATCACTCATAAACCTTGTTCAATTCCAAAAAACGGATGGGGAAATACACCAGATTTTATGCAAGGATTGTTAGATAAAAAAGAAATTTCTTTTGGCCATGATGAAACAACTCAGCCGCAACGAAAATACTACTTGAAAGACCATATTGTAGTTGAACTATCCTCACTCATTGCTTCAGGTGAAACAGGTAAACAACAAATAGAGGCTTTAGGATTAAAATTCCCTTTCTGTCATCCTGTAGGTTTGTATGAGAATCTCATCTGGTCGGTTACACAGAATGGAAAAGGAATCACACTTGATTTTTTCGCGGGCAGTGGTACAACGGGGCATGCTGTCCTCAATCTCAACAAAACGAATAAAAGGCAACTCAACAAAACTGACAAAAGAATTCGCAAATTTATCCTTGTTGAGATGGGTGATTATTTTGATAGCACATTGAAGGAACGCATTCGTCGCGTCATGTTTTCCGAAAATTGGAAAGATGGCAAACCAGATGCAAAAAAGAAAATTGATGGCACCGTCGGCATCGTGAAGTACCAAAGGTTGGAACAGTATGAGGATGTCCTTAACAACCTCATAACCTTACCGCCAAATGATAACACCGAGATAGAGGTTCCTGTTAAATACCTTTATCGTCCCGAAGAACAGCAGATCCGGTTGATGATGGATATGCGTTCTCCCTTTTCTAATCGGATCACTTACGGTAAGGATAGCACGGAAGGCATTGTAGATGTCTTGGAAACTTACTGTTACTTAAAAGGACTTTCCATTCAACATCGGCTGCGGTTTGATTTAAATGATCAGGTATACCGAGTTGTTCGGAGTGGCACGCGAGCCGTGGTATTTCGCAACGTAACCGAGGAGGACGATACACCGCAATTATTGGAAATTCTTGCAGATGAACGGTTAGTGGGTGTCACGCAGTTAGATGTTAACTGCGATGCGAATCAGCAAGCGTTGCTTGAGAATTCGGAACTGCGACAGATTTATTTCATCTCAACATCGGATTTTGACACAGGCGCGGTGTGGGATACTATTGATACGTAATAAAACGCAGTCAGCAGTTTGGGGATCAGTCAAGCTGCTGCTTCCATTTTGAGAATTGATCTTTACTGAGATTGTGTCGACGACACACTTCTGCTTGTGAACTTTCACCGCTAAGTGCTTCAAGAACAACTTTCGCTTTAAACTTAGGGGTGAAACTTCTTCGTTTCGTTTGGCCATTGGATACTCCTTTCAATGAGAATTGTACTATATCACAATCTTCCTTTAGGGAGTGGTCCAAAAAACCGTAGGCAGTACAGAACTTAAAGTTGGTATTGCACTTTAAAGGAACTTTATGCTAAAATTAGATAGTATGAATCAAATGATCAAATCATTAATAGGTAATACATTATGGTAGCATCAGAAAAGAATCTTGAATTTGAGCGACCACCAATAGCGGAAATAGCGTTAAGTGTTCATTTTGAGCAGCTCGACGGTTTGCTCGCACCTCACCTCGGGAACATCTGGCAGGAATTTAAAAATGACCAGTTCCGGCAGATTGTAGAACAGCCCCCTGTTCCTCCCACAATTGAGCAGTTTCCGAATCCACCAGGTGGAGAAGCGCAGGTGAACTTTGGTAGTGTTCCAATCCTCCCACGGATTTGGTTCATTGAGAACAATAATAACCGGCTCTTACAAGTGCAACGCGATCGGTTTACATTCAACTGGCGTAAAATTGACGGTGGACAACAATATCCTGGTTTTCCATCCGTCTTTGAAAACTTTGATGGATTTTATAACCGATTTTGCCAAATCATCACAAACCTGGGAGTTGGATCAGTAAAGCCTTTACAGTATGAACTGACTTATGTCGATCAACTTATAGAAGGAGAAGGTTGGCGTACTCTGGATGACTTAGCAAAAATTTACAATATATTTCTTGGTTCCCAAGAATCAAGTTCGTTTTGGTCTGGTGTTGAATCTATGAATTTACGAACATCGTTCCCGATTCAGGATTTACACGGTCGATTACATTTTGGAATTGTTAGTGGGACAAAAAATCCTGAACGAAAGCACATGTTACAAACTGATTTCATAGCACGTGGTTTTCGAGAAAACACGGAATACTCAATGAGAGCATGGTTTCAATTGGCACATGACCAAATTCTTGATAAATTCTTCAGCGTATTTACGGAAGACATTCAAACAAATATATGGGGGCGAAAACTATGATTATAATGGGTTTTCTACCTACACCTATTAGTCCATCAATACCAGGTAATCTATCAGAAGTAGATCTGTATTTGAACTATTTGAATGAAATTTACCAAACGGATAGCAAAATTTTGGAGTTGGAGAACAAAACTGAATCTGTAGTGAAAAAGGCTGTACCTGTTGTAGAATCGGCACGCAGCGCAGATCTGCAAACTCAAGAGGATGAGAATCTGACAAATAACAAAAAGGAAATGATTAATCGGATTTCCGTTGTAAATGTAGATTTTCCCGGGTGGAGTGTGGCGAAACAACAATTACAAGAAATTCGAGATAAAGTTGAAGAAGCTCATGCGTTAGATAGTGAAATTGATCTTGTCCCAGATTCAGCTTATGAAAATGCGAATCAGTTACTAGATAAGATTCTTGTTTGGGCAGTCCCTATGCCTGACATCGGTTGGTTAATAGATGGTGGAATTGGGTTTGAATGGTGGTCTAGGGATAGCAAAGGGATAGGAACAATAAGTATATATGGGGACAATCAGGTTGTTTATGGTGCGTCTGGAGAAGTCTCGAGTGAACCCATTACAATTAAAGGCACTTGCCTCTTGTCAAACTTCGCTTCGCGCAATGACTTCCTAACAAAGTTATTGATCCTATGTTCTGAATAAAGGATCCGATATGAATGTTCCCCGATGTGAAAAGTTGACTCGTTTCATTAATGACGATGAACTTTATTATAAGAAAACCCTAAAGGTCAAGTATAGGGCGTTTATTCCTCAGAGCAAGTCACCTGAAGAAATATCTGTGTACCGTATCTCATCCCTTATTGAAGAAGATAGCAAAGTGTGGGAAATTGGCAAGAAATATGTCAAAGGGCCGCGTGAAATAATAGCAAGGGTAGACTTTTTGGCAGATGTTGTTTATGAACATAACCTTGAGGTAGTTGCAGACACGCAAGTTCATGAACTGCATGCGAATATTCAACCGATTCCTCTCAACAAAGAGGATAGGGATGTAATTCTAAGAGCACTTGCTCTCGCCAGTAAATTAGTATTCAGGCCGCCAGAAGACAGCTGACTTTAACCCTCTTCGTTACCAAAGGTACTAACCCCTATTCTGCCTTTAATAAGATGTAAGTTTTATTTCACAAGACATCAAAACCGCTTGCCGAGCCGTGTTATACCTGAATTCCAAACCGGAACTAGACAGGTATTTTCGCAGGATTGGAATTTAAGAATTTGAAAGGTGCAACCTCACGGCTGGCGCGGCTTTGTACGCGATCTGAAGTATAGATAAAAAACGGAAGCTGAAAAATTCGTGCACGCAGAGTTAAAAAGGTACCCGGCTTTCCGCCTTGCGTTGAAAAATCCCAGGGAGTATGTGACAAAAAAACCTCTCGTTATCAGAATGTGTTGGGTGCCCTTGAGTGTTTAATAGATGATGCTAATCTTCAAGGCAATGTAGTGCATACGCTTATTTGGGCCACTTTTTCGCAAAGTTAAGATAAGATTTTGCGTTGAAATTCCATAGGTGTCAAATGGTTTCCTAACGCCGAATGTGGGCGTTTCTGGTGATACACGTGTTCGATAAAATGTCCAATGCGATCTCTCGCCTCGGCGATGTTTTGATACTCATTGATGTCAACTTCTTCCTCTTTGAGGATGCGAATGAGTCTTTCGGAAACCTATCCGTTCTCCCAAGGGCACCCTCGGTGGGAAACCACGGAAATCTTAACGCCATGTGCTTCGAGCGTGGTAATATAAGCTTTTGAAAGATACTGCACGACTTGATCGGAATGATGAATCTCAGGAACGCTGTCGTACAATGCCTCTTTGAGGGGTTTGAGCGTCAGAGATTGACTCAAGTGCTGACTGATCTGCCACGCTTTGATCATCCATGTGAAAACATCCATGAGCAGCGAAACATAGATGAAACGTTCCTTAAGACTAACATAGGTAATATCGGCCACCCAGACTTGATCCTGATGAGAGACATCAAGGGTTTCGAGCAGGTTGCTCCAGGGTTTATCCCCCTGAATCGATTTTGTGGTTTGAGCCGCACGCTTGACACAGACCAAGAGATTCTTCTCTTTCATCAACCGAGCGACGCGGCGGGTCCCAACGGTGTATCCCGGACGCAGGAGTAGCTGTCTGATACGTCTATATCCGTATCTCGGATACCGTCCAGCAAGTTTCTCTATTTCAGCCCGCAGGTCCGCTTCGGACGGATCCTCTCTGTTGATAATAGAAACTGCTTCGGTTAACACCAAGGATGCCACAAATATCTCGCACAGAATACTCCCGCTGCGATACGGAAATGAAGCCCCACTTTTCGGATAACGTTAGTCCAACTCCGTCAATAGTTTTTTTTGGATGTCTAAGGCGACCGCCATTCTCCCAACGAGCTGCTAAAGGTGAGCGATCCACTTTTCGGCATCGCCGGACTGCTTGTCCGTGGACGCAAACAGGGAGGGCGCATTTTCAAGCGCCTGTTGCTTCCACTGTGAGAGTTGATTTTCGTTGAGATTATGGCGTCGACACACTTCTGCTTGGGAACTTTCACCGCTGAGGACTTCAAAAACAACTGTTGCTTTAAACTCAGGGGTGAATCTTCTTCGTTTCGCCATTGGATACTCCTTTCAGTGAGATTGTATTGTAGCACAATCCTCCTTTAGGGAGTGGTCTAAAAAACCGTAGGCAGTACAGAGTTGTCGCTCCCCTTTTTAACTATCTATATTATAGCATATTTAGGAAATTAAAACAAGCGATAAACCCAGTAAAATAAAGAGCTCATCGTACTTTTTTATAATTTATTTTTATTCCCATAACTACTTATTGCGAAAAAAAATAATGGCACTTTATCACGAATACGAAACAAAAATCTTAACCGAAAATGGAATTGACATCCGAAATGACGGGATAAAGGAAATAATTCAGTTGTATGACCGTGAACAAGCGTTGCAACTGCCTATTGAACCGTTAGAGCGGATTCAGGATTTCTTAGAAGATTACAACCATCTGACAGGACAGACTTTTAAACTCCGTTACTATCAGGTGTTGGCTCTACTCTTCACCGAATGCTTTTTTGTCGACCAGCAATCGGATGGATACAATGAAAATAGTAGACAAGAAACACAGCGAATGCTGGCATATTGGATGGCGACCGGCAGTGGTAAAACGCTCGTCATGCACCTCAATATCCTCCAATATCTGCACCACTTTTGCCAAAAAGATAATGCCCGTCTTCAGATTTTTCTAACAACCCCCTTAGCAAATCTGATTAAGCAGCATGAGCGAGAGTTAGAGCCATACATCCGTCAACTCAATGAACCCTATAACAACCGGATTGAACTTACAATTGACACTACGCAGGGACTGTTGCAGAAGGAGGATGACTATTTCCAACTACCAGATAGCGAAGAAGTCCGGCGGCTGCTTTTAGTGGACGAAGCACACATCGGTTTGACCAGTCAGCAGTCTGGCAAATTCAGAGAGCTCCGAAACCGTCTCAACGTGGGAAACTCTTTCCTATTTGAATATTCCGCCACATTCCACAACCTCGCTACAGAATTGCAGCCCGAATATGATAATGCAATTATCTACCGATACGATTATGCTCGCTTCTATGACGATGGATATGGCAAGGACCATTTTTTCAAACCGATTGCCGCGGATGCAGTAGCTGCTGAATCTGATGAAGAAATTAAAGACAACTTAAACGAATGCCTCCGGGTGATGCAAGAAAAGTTACAAATATTTCATAGCATCCAAAATGACGAACAATATGACAATGACCTGACTGCATATCGGCCCTTGATGGCGTTTATGGGACACACCGTCGAAAATCCGAAAGACGAAGGCAAAGGCGATGAAGTCTCTGACATCCAGAAAGTTCTGGATTATTTTGCGGCACTGAGTAATTCAGAACGCCAAAAATTCAGATCCATTTTTGGTGGTGCCATTATCGGGCCTTTGGTCGTTGCACACAATTCAGACAACAATAGCGAATTGCTTCTCTCTTACGGAGATGGCGAAAAATGGGGGATGATTAACGTCGGCGATGCTACGAGTTTTTACAATAACATTGAAAACAATCGCATTGAAACGCGCGTTGAGGCAATTGAAGATTCAAATCTCCATTTTGAAAACCTTGATAACGAAACCAGTCCGATAAATGTACTGATTGGGAGCCGCAAGTTTGCAGAAGGCTGGAACTCTTATCGCCTCTCTGTAATTGATCTGATTAACTTGGGAAGCTCCAAAGGCAACCTAATTATACAGATTTTCGGCCGCGGTGTCCGGTTACGAGGGAAAGGTGGAGACGGAAAACGTCAGTATGTTGACCATAAACCGGACTATCATTTTCCCTATCAAAACGCGGAATCTAATATCCGGCGATTGGAAACTTTAACTGTCTATAGTTTGAAGCAAAGTTACCTTAAGCAATTTCTTGATGAAGTTCATGCAGGAGGGGTCTCGCTTCAGCACGTCTTTAAAATTCAAGTCAATTCGATGCTTTTTAAAATAGATAGTAGCACATCAGTTGACTTTGAGGAATATCGCCATAAATTACCCATTTTTAAGCAGAGCAAGACAATAGGTAGTGGTATAAAAAGCGTAACGTTCAATGGTAGTGAAATACATTATACCTATTTTGATGGTGGCACCGAAAAGTCCGGTACTATCACTAACTGGCGGCCCCTGACGTTAGATTACCGAACGGATAAACGGAAAAATGCGCTAAACGTCTATGAAGATCTACGAGAGAATAATAAAAAGTATTCTTGTTATCTGAATCAAGCAAAACTTGCCACCGTTATTCATCGTGAATCGGAGAAAAACCAGCTGCAACTCTATAACAAAGAAAATTATGCGCCTGCTATCATTGATTTCCTATCACTGATCGGGGAAATTCGTTATCGGGAACAGGGGCAAGACCCAATTGCTTGGACAGATCGGCTCAACCGCCAAATTGTAATTGATGTTGCCCGTAATCTGCGAAACCGCATAAACGCTCATATCAATCGCACAAACTATGCTTATGAACCATTAGAACGGGGTGATTTCATCTATGAGTACACAGTGACAAAAGAATTTCCAACACAAAATGAATTGGACACCTTTTTGGAGCAGGTTGAAAACGCAGAATCAGATGCACTTCAAGAAAATCCACACGCTCAAATCAAAAACAAACTGCAATTACCTTTGCCTCGAGGGCATCGGCATATTTACGAACCTCTTATGCGTCCGCAGGAAGAAGTAGAAAACGAGCATCGAGATGTTAAAGTATCACCCGATAGACTGAACGCTGGCGAAAGGAAATTTGTTGAAGACCTGACAGATTATATCAAGTTATATTACGGACGGAATAAGAGATATGAATTTTATCTGATGCGGAATGCGCAGAAGATCGGTATCTATTTGGAAAGCGACGCAGGGAGTTATTATCCTGATTTTGTGCTATGGGTGCTTGATACACAACAAAATATAACACACATTCTGTTTATTGATCCAAAGGGTGAGCGCGAGATCATCGGGGGAACAAAGGGTAATTACAAGAGCCATCCGAAAGTTAAACTCGCTCAAAAGTCTGAGGACGCAACGCTCGTCGCACTCGAAAAGCAATTAGAGGCTGAACAGGGTCGAAAATTCTGTCTCAATTCGTTTCTACTGTTACGGGATAGTTCTGATTTAGGAAAGGAGCAATCGGATGAGTGGGTTAAAGAAAATATGATGGCGTATAACATCGAGCGATTAAATTGGCACGAAAAAACAGAAGACGGTTCCACGGGAAAACTTTTCAAAGATGAGAAATCCTATTTGGATTTGATGTTTGAGAAAGCTGGAATTGAAAAGTAGACATAGCACTCCGCCGGAGTACCAGTATCTGAATGCCTAATTTTCTATTCACATAGCACCCCTTATGAAGATTGAGAATTTAATCGAGTAGTTTTTCCGATATCCCGTGCGGTTAGGAAACCGCACCTACCAAGTTTCGGAGAACATAGAATTACCCAAATATTCATTAAACTTCATATGGGGTGTGATTCCTACGGATAGCCCCTATCCCTTTAGGTTGGCTATAATCCAGATGGCACAAACTAACAGTTTATGCTACAAGAAAGATGCCTTTTGGTGTAACGAACGGCATATTGGTAAAAAACCTACCTATAATTGCATTAGACCAACAACAGATACGGGTCTTGAATATAACTGGAGACTGTTTGTAGGAATTGCGCTGCAGGCGCACCGTCTACCACACGGTGGTCGAACGTTAAACTCAGTGTCAGCATGCTACGAACAACAATTTCATCATCGTGAACAACAGGTTTCTTCAGAATCCGTCCCACCCCAAGAATCGCACTCTCCGGTGGATTGATGATAGGCGTGAACGCATCAATCCCGAAATTCCCAAGATTCGTAATGGTAAAGGTCCCACCCTGAAGTTCACCGGGTGTCAGTTGATTACTGCGCGCCCGCTCCGCGAAATCTCTCACCTGTTCAGAAATTTCGGATAATCGCTCCTTGTCGGCATTTCTGACGACAGGGACTACCAACCCGTCTTCCAATGCGACTGCCACACCGATGTTAATTTCCGGCAATAGATGAATGCCTTCATCCGTGAGTGTTGCGTTGAGTCGCGGATGTTCCCCCAAAGCGTTTGCGACGACCTTAACGAGCAGATCCGTATAGGTGAGATTCACCTCTCTCGCCTGCAGCTTATCGTTGAGCATTCCACGGAGTTCGACGAAAGCCGTTGCGTCAACCTCTGTGTGGAGTGTGACGCTGGCGTTGGTTTGAAGGCTCATGGTCATCCGCTCTGCGATAATTTCACGGATGCCATCCATAGGAATAACCTCTGTCGCCTGTTGGAGAGCGGGTGCCTCTATAACAAGGGCTTCAGCGGCGGCTGCGCTCGCTTGCAACACATCGTCACGGACAATTCTGCCATCGGGTCCCGAACCGACAATTGAACCCAGATCGACACCGTGCTCCTTCGCCAATCGCCGGGCAAGCGGTGATGCCTTCAGTCGGGTGGTTTTTTCGGTTGGTACCGGTCCTCTCAGGTCAATATATCGCTGGACATCGCTTTCAAGGATGCGTCCCCCGGGTCCAGAGGCTTTGACTTCGGTCAAGTCAATCGCGAGTTTTTCGGCGAGTTGGCGTGCCGCTGGCGAGGCTTTCGGTTGAACAGTCGTTGTCGGTGGCGTTGCCTTGGGTTGTGCGGGTTGCACCGATGCTTGCGGTTCCGGTGGGGTGTCCACTTCGGCTGTCCCCATGTCCGCCTCAACACGTGCCACTTCCTCTCCGGGTGCGCCGATAATCGCTAACAGGGCGTTGACGGGGACATTGGCACCCTCTTCAGCCAGCAATTGCGCGATAACCCCATCCGTGGGGGATTCCTGCTCATGGACGACCTTATCGGTTTCGATCTCTAACAGCGGCTGTCCTTGTGTGACGGTATCGCCCTCCTTCACCAGCCATTTCCCGATTTTCCCTTTGGTCATCGTCTGATCCATCTGAAGCATTCTCAATTCAATTGCCATTTTTTAATTTTTCCTTGCGGTTTGATAAGGCTGGTTTGGCAGGAACGATCTTCTCCATATACCCAGCCCGGCGCGATGCTTGGGCTTACGCGCTTTAGATAACTACCCTTATCACTCCTATGCGGTTTGATAAGGTTGGCTTTGCAGGAACGATCTTTTCCATATATCCAGCCCGGCGCGATGCTTGGGCTTACGCGCTTTAGATAACTACTCTTATCACTCCTATGCGGTTCGGTAAGACTGATTTTGCGTGAACGATATGGAGAACGACTCACTATTTTATGGGCGACAGAATCATGAGTGCGCCTCAATCAATTCAATCAACAATTCAACATTCGCATCTTTTTCCAGAATCAGTGCAAATTTATGGTACTCGTCGCCCTTGAAGATCGCCTGAACGAAGGGACTCAGCCCAATTAAGAGTTGGCTCCCCAAAAAGTTCAGCGGCTTACCGGTCTCTAAAAAGAGAATTGCGGGCGCGGTGAGACCGCGCCGGACAATCCACGTTGCAGCCTTTTCAAGCAGGGCGCGTTGCTCGGACTCAGGAATATCTTCAAGAACGCGTGGTATTTCAGGGTTTGGATTGAACACAGCCAGCACCTAAGCCCTTACGCATACACGACATCTAAATCTCTAAGTCGCTCAGGTAATCGGCGATCTGCTTGGGTTGTCCGTCAAGCGTTGTTTCCATTGCGGCGATGACAAGCACGAAACTTTTGATATTGTCCTCAATCCGTGTATCAGAAGGTTCGCCCCCATCGAGCCAGTTCAGGAATTCATCAAAGAGATGCTGATGCGCTTGGTAGGGAATTGCGGGTGCCTCATAGACTTCGGTCTCTCCACCCACACGGTGGATCGTCATCTGGTTGCCGCCTGCGATTTCCACAGCACCCTCCTCAAATTCAGCGCGATAGTGTTCATGGTTCCAACAATTGACGATACCCGCCGATGAACTGTTGCCTTCATAAGAGGTATGGACACCGTTATCCATCCGCATCACATAGAAACCGCTGGAGTAATGCTGAAAACTCGACCATTCCGGATTCCATCCAAATCCGATTAAGGTTTCACAATCGCCACCGGAGAGGAACCGAAGCATGTCAAGATGATGGACAGAACCTTCAAAAAGAAGCCCGAAATCCATATCGTGTCGCCACGCTTTGCCCCACGAAAGATAACGCCGATAATCGCACGCATATCTCCCGACAATGTGTTGCAGCCGTCCCAATCTACCCTCATCACGGATGCGAATCAATTCCTGTTTATTGTCTGCATACCGATAGTTTTGGATAATCGCGCACGGGAGTCCTGTTTTTTGGGCGGTGTGCACCATCGCTTTTGCTGCGTCTAAGGTGTCCGCAATCGGTTTTTCACAGATAACCGGCATCCCATTTTCCATAGCCGCAATTGCAGCGGGACTGTGAAATTGCGGTGGAACCGCAATACCACAGAAGTCAGCCTTGACTTCTGCACACGCCTCGTTAAAGTCTGTGAAGAGTTGTGAAGTGCCGAGTCCTAATGCCTCGCCCTGTGCTGTGAGAACATCTGTACTCACATCCGCTAAACCAACGATTTCGATCCGGTCGCTGAAATTATTCGTGAAATTGTTGATCCAGCCACCCGCCATACCACTGCCACCAATCATTAAACACGTTCGTTTTGCCATTTTTCTAACGATTGCTCCTGGGTGTTGCCGCCGTTGTCGGCAACGATCTAAAATTAATAAAAAACCTACTTTAGGTTATGAAAAGTTACTTTTCTAACGATTGCTCCTAGGCGTTGCCTCCGTTGTCGGCAACGATCTAAAATTAGTAAAGAACTTACTTTAGGTTATGAAAAGTTTCCTAAAGATTTTGCATCAGTTTGCCACGTAAAACGTAATCGTCCTTGCCGCGTCGGACGCGTTCAAGTTCCGCCTCGGTCGCCTCACGGCGCACCTTTGCTGGAACTCCCATCGCCACTGCACCCGGTGGGATTTCCTGTCCTTCTCGGACAAGCGTCCCAGCTGCGATAACGGCATTTTCGCCAATCACCGAACCCGTCAGGAGAATCGCGCCCATGCCGATCAGTGCACCGTCTCCAATCGTGCAACTATGGAGGATTGCGCCATGCCCGATCGTAACGTCATCACCGATGAGACACGGAATCTCCTTGTCCATGTGTATCACTGAACCGTCCTGAACGTTAGTGCGACACCCGATTCGGATCGGTTCTAAATCCCCACGGAGCACACTGTTAAACCAGATGCTCGATTCTTCTCCAATTGTTACATCGCCTATAATCATCGCCCCTGGAGCGACGAAAACAGAAGAATGCACGTTCGGCGTTATGCCTTCATATTCTATCAACATATTTTTTCCTAACTAAAAAAATTGCTGTGCAACCAGCAATTTGCGGAGATTTCCTATTCCCCATCTATAAGATATTCCGAAGACACCCACAAGGAGGATTACCAACCCAACAAATACGACGAGACTTCCGGTATACCATGCTACGACCACTGCAAGAACAAGTGCCACATCAATAATAAGCACCACTGTGAACGTTAAAACCCGAAGGATCGGCTTCCGTGTTTTTGAGAGGGTGGTTGTCAATTCTGCCATCCACGATAAAGTCCCAACCGCTGTATTCAAGGCGCACGCTGTCGGGAGCGTTAAGAGAGGCGTTAGCATTACTGGCATCCACGTATCCTTTGGAATCTGGAGGAGACACACAGCAAACAGAGACCAGAATTCAGCATAAACCAACGCACAGAGAAACGCAGTCAGGAATTTACTCGTGAACACCAACCGCGGCGTAACAGGGGCGGCTTTCAGCATCCACCAGGTCTTTGCTTCATCTCGAAGACCGTTACAGCTGATACCGAAGGTAATCAGCATACTATACAGAACTATCTGCACAGTAAGCACCAGTCCAGCGTTCGTATCTGCACTGCCTTCCTGCACGAGTAAGATAGCGATGTGAACCACCAAAAACAGCGTGAGCATCGCAATGGCAATTAACCGTCCACTATGTCGGACGAAAATGAGAAAGTCCTTTAGCATCATAGATCGTATCTTACCACGTCCGATCGCAAGCCGCATGCGTTCCAGATACGATGCTTTAGAAGCATTGGTGCTCCGCACGGATTTACGCTTGGAAACTTTCAGCTGCCGAATATTTTCCCACCCGCGTTGATAAATCAGTTGTGCGACAAGCACTGCCATTCCGACACCAGTAAGACTTCCTCCAACACCACCCAGTGCCCATCTCAACCGGACACCTATTGTGGATTCAGTCACCCAACTCAACAGCAGTTTTCCAATCCACTCGTGTGGATACCACGCAGCAGTCGTATCCGTTGTTCTCTCGGAAGCCCAATCGAGCAACAATTGCTTTAGATGGATCGGCTCAAACTCGAAAAACAGTGTTAACGATAACAGAAAACCTACCGCTACGCCGATTGCAGTGCCGAGCACCTTGAGTGTTGCGAGAAGCCATCCAGACGAAAAGAAACGCGCAATCAACATCACACTGACGGTGACATAACTCGCAATCATTAACAAAAGACACACGCACACTGGAAACAGAACTGCGTAGAAATGCCACGGTAATTCAAATATCAGGCCGAACGCTACCCACGGAGGTCCCAAAAAACAGAGGATACTCAGAAAGCGCGTGAGAGTCAGATGAATGAACTTATACCCGAAAATTGCGAGCGGTTGAATCGGTGCAGCGTGTAACAATGCCGTGTCCGGTGCTTCATATAGACTCTTCAGCGAACTCTCCATCAATTCCTTGGCAACAACGATAATCCCGAAGAGCATGAACCCATTAATCACACCCAGCAGAAGTCTCGGTTCCGCCTCAGTGCGTCGTAAATGCGTGAAGAGGGAATTTCCTAACACCGAGAGTGCAACGATGAAGACGAGATACCCGACCCCCTTTAAAGCGGTTTTTCGCCACGCCTCGCCACCACGACTTAGTCCATTTAACCACCCTTGCAAATCCGCGCTCAGCAGAATTATCACATCTCTCAACATTTTTAATTTTACCTTGCGGAGAAACGACAAACGTTAGAACTTTGACGGGCGTTGCTCAAATCCGTTCTCCATTTCATTACGAACTCCGCGCTTTCGTTTCCCTAAGACAGCAGCCTGCAACAATACGCAGAAATACGCAGAAACACCCTATCAAAAACCCCAAGCAAAAACACGCAGGCGGGTCTACGGAAAGGAACGTCAAACTTGAAATCCGCCTAACCGAACCGCAAGGTATAATTAAAAATCTGCGGTAAGATCGAGAAAAATATCCTCAAGGGTCTCCGTCCTATCCTGACCGGCATCGAGGGGTCGTCCGGGGTCCCCCTGCCTTTTCTGCTGCAACTCCGCAAGGGTCCCCACAGCAATCAGTTGTCCCTTACTGATAATACCGACTCTATCGCAAATACGTTCGGCAATTTCAAGAATGTGTGTCGTCATAAACACAGTAGAGCCCTGCTCACAACGCTCGCGCAAGAGTTCCCTGACAGTTCGGGCACTCCTCGGATCCAAGCCACTGGTCGGTTCATCAAGAAAAAGAATTTGCGGGTGATGCACAAGGACCGAGATGAGCAGGATTTTCTTCTGCATGCCGTAGGAATACCCCTTGATTTGATCGTCAGCAGCCTCGGTCAGCTCGAGTTGCTCCAGTAGCATACCCATCTCATTTTCGGCTTGCTCCGGCGGCACTTCATACAAATCCGCTATCATCCGAACAAACTGTCTACCGCTCAATGCCTCATAAAGTTGCGGCGTATCGGGCATCAGTCCAAGAATCGCCTTTGCCTGTAAACTCTGTTTCTGAATGTCAAAACCGCCGAGCGTTGCCGTGCCAGATGTCGGGCGGAGTAAGCCCGTGAGCATATTGATTGTCGTCGTCTTCCCGGCTCCATTCGGCCCAAGGAATCCGAATATTTCACCGGCATCTACCTCAAGTGTCAATGCATCTACAGCACACAATTTACCGAAATATTTCGTTAAACTTAAGGTTTTAATCATTTGCGATTACTGCCTAAGACATCACTTTTAAGTTCTGCAAGCACTCGATCAATGTCAGAATCATCTGCGTTTTTTGTCACATCAGTGGCATCGCGGCGATTTCGGTTTTCCCAAATTTCTGCTTTTTCTTCGGTTATTTTCAATTTGTGTTCAGCCCGCGCGAGAGCAGTGGAGAGTGCATTTTCCGCTGTCGCGATTAATTTATAGAGTTCCGAGCGGGTCTCTGCTTGTTTCTGACGGTGGGATAGGGTTTCAGCGTGCCCCGCTGCGCTTCGGAATTGCTGATAAAATTCGTGAAGTGCTGTTTTGAGGGTCGTTACGACTGCTGCCTGCGCAGCAATTTGGCGTTTATAACCGTCCGCGAGGTTCAAGTGGTGTTGCCTGCGGCGTTGTGCTTCCCTTGCCCGTGCTGTGTCCTGATCCTGTAAAGCAGCGTCAACCTTTTTACCCCATACGTTTGCTGTATCAATAGCCTCCTGATAGGCGCGTTTGAGTGTCTGTTCATCTGCGATCGCTATTGCTACCAGATCTTTTGCCTCATCAAGTCGCACTTTCATGTCAACAATGGCTGTATCCAGCAGGGATTTGGTACCATCTATTGCTTCCAGAAATTGGTTTATATTCTCTCGAATCTCTTCTGAAATCTCCTTAAGCCTTTTCATTATCCACCCTCCATCGTTCCATTATATCCAGTTTGTCGAGAAAATCAAGCGGAAACTTTTATCTTTATGAAAATCTAACCCGCCTCTGTGCCTATCGCCATAATGTAGCCGTCACTCTTATTAGAAACACTGGGCTGTAAAAAGATAGTCAAAGAAACAATCTCTGACTTTTGGACGGAACGAGACACTCAGATACCGCTATTTTATCTGATGCTGGCACAATGCTGTATAATTAGCATTGACGAGTTCGACATCATAAAGCGCCATTCTATCCATGATTAGACGGATTGCGGGAATATTATTATCGATTAAAATTGAGGAGCGATTGTGAAGAGCTGCAGACTCACCGAGAGTGCCGCTGCCCGCAAAAAAATCTAAAAGGGTATCACCGGGTGAAGAATGCACCTTGACGATACGATTGAGAATTCCGAGCGGTTTTTGGGTCGGATAACCCGTCTTTTCACTCCCATTGGTACTGACGATCGTATGCCACCAAACATCGGTCGGTGTTTTACCGCGTGCTGCCTTTGCTTTTCCGACTAACCCAGGTGCCATATACGGAATTCTGTCCATTTCATCGAAGTTGAAAGTGTAGTGCTCCGGTGCTTTAACATACCACAAGATGTTATCGTGTTTCGCAGGCCACTTCGATTTGGGTCTTCCCCCGTAATCGTAAGCCCAAATAATCTCATTGACGAAAGATGCGCGTCCGAAAATCTCATCAAGCATCACCTTACAATAATGCACTTCGCGATAATCGATATGGAGGAAGAAACTGCCGTGCGGATGAAGCGCACGATACGCCTCTTCAAACCGAGGTCGCAAAAACTGCAAATAGGCATCCGAACTCTCGAACTTATCGGTGTAATGCGTGGTCTCGCCTTTGCGGGTTCGGTATGTTCTTCCTTGAAAACCGACCCGATCGCCATCGGCATCCCGTTCGACTTGGATCTCCGTCCGCTGTTGAAGTTTTCCCGTGTTAAACGGCGGATCAATATAAATCAGGTTGACGCTTTCATCAGGAACATACTTCTGAAGAATTTCGAGGTTATCGCCGTAATAAAGTTGATGCTTAGACATTCGATTTCCTGTTCTGTATACAATAGGGTGTGAGCGATCTTCCCTCTGCAAGCGGCAAAAAGGAATCAATTTCAGTTTTTAATATCGCTTGCGATTTCCCTTCCCTTGTCCTCAGCAGAATTATACCAGTATTATGGCAATTTATCAAGTTTCTGCATGTGATGTTGAGGCACATGAGATTTTTCTTGACGCAACAAAATATTTCGTGTAAAATTTTAAGAGCGGTATTGTGAGACTCACTGAAATCTGGGAATGGAAGTTCTTTCTCGGTATTATGGGCTATTTGACTGCCACCTTTTTTGGATTCGGGTCGTTTCTAATTTTTTGTTTCTTTGCACAGGAGTTTCGTTGAAAAATGGAAATTTTACTCGGATTAGATGTCGGTGATACACGGATTGGGGTTGCGCTCAGTGACGCTCTCGGTGTTGCAGCACATCCACTGTGTACGCTCACCCGAAAGAATCGGCGGGTTGATTTAATTGCGATCTCGGATCTGGTTTCCATCCATAAGGTGGAATGTATCGTGATCGGCTTGCCCATCTCTCTTGACGGCTCCATTGGAACGCAAGCGAAGAAGATCCAGAAGTTTGCACAACGTCTGGAGCAGGTCATTGACATTCCGATCAAATTTCAGGATGAACGCTTTACAACCGCTGAAGCAGAAGATATTTTGCGTGAACTTAACAAAGATACAAAAACAGAAAAAGAACTTATCGATGAGGTGGCAGCGGTAATTATTCTCACAGACTATTTGAATAGCGAGCGGGAGATTTCTAACGATGTCCAGAGCCCCATCGTTTAAAATTCTCTCAAGAACACGAAAGACTCATGTAGGCATACTGACGCTCTGCTGTCTTAGTGTTCTCTGTCTCATTATCCTGCTGATTGGGGTATCCCTGACGCGTCCCCCTACATCGTCAGAAGAAGTTGTCAATTTTGACGTGCCAGTGGGGAGTAGTTCCCGGACAATCGCAAAGCGATTAATTGCGCAAAAGTTGATACGCAGCGAACATGTCTTTCGTTTAGCTGTCCGATATAGAGGGACCGGTAAACGCCTACAAGCTGGAACCTATGTGTTACGGCGGAACATGGCACTGTGGGACCTCCTCGATGAATTTGAAAAAGGGCAGGTTACACTGGTTAGCTGGACAGTGCCAGAGGGTTTAACAACGGCTGCCATTGCCGAACTTTGGGAAACGAGCGGCTTTGGCACAGCGGCGGCATTTCGGAAAGCCTCCGAATCCCAGCATTTGTTGGATCGGTATGGGCTTACAGACAAAACTGCGGAGGGCTATCTTTTTCCGAATACATACAAATTCGCAAAAGGCACAACAACTGAGAAAGTTGTTGAGATGATGCTCGATGAATTTAAACAGCAATGGACAGAAAAATTTGAGGAGGAGGCACAAAATTTAGGGCGTACCCGTCACGAAATCGTAACGCTTGCTTCTGTCATTGAAAAGGAAGCACAATCCGATTCGGAACGTCCCCGTATTTCAAGTGTCTTTCATAACCGGCTTACACGAAAGTGGAAACTTCAGGCAGATCCAACAGTGCTTTACGCCTTAGGGAACCCCAAAAGTCCCTTAACGAAAGCCGATCTACAGGTGGAGTCGCCTTATAACACCTATAAATACAAGGGTTTACCCCCTGGTCCCATTGCGAATCCGGGGATTGATTCAATTGTAGCCGCACTGCGCCCTGAAAAAACAGCCTATCTCTACTTCGTGGCGATAGGCGAAGGAAAGCACCACTTTTCAAAGACGCTTTCAGAACACAATAGAATGATACGAAAAATGCGGCGTGCTTCTCGTAAGCATGTTCCGCAGTGATAACAAAACAGTGGTCGGTTCTCCATCGGCAGTCACTCGGATGGCAGGGTGGACCGGTGAAAAGATGGGGACTCAAACCGAAGAACCCTCCGTCTTTCATGCGAAAACGCAAGCCCCAGCGGGGCGAAATGTGTATAGGAATAAAAGCGAATGGCAACAGCTGATTTACAGCAAACAATTCAAAATGAAATAACAATGACAGGAAAAGGGTTAATGTTGGGAGAACCTGTGACATTAACCTTGAAACCAGCCCCTGCGGACTCTGGCATCGTCTTTCGACGGGTGGATCTCGCTGGTGCTCCAGAAGTGAAGGTATGTCAGGAAAACTGGGCGGATATTCTGCCGCGATGCACCAGTTTACGCAGCGGTGATACAGCCGTTAGCAGCGTCGAACACATCCTCTCAGCCCTCGGTGGTCTCGGCGTTGACAACGCGACAGTGGAACTTGACGCATCGGAACCCCCTGGGCTTGATGGGAGTGCGGTGCCATACGTCGAAAATATTCAAGCAGTAGGACTTGTCCCACAAGATATACCCCGAAAGTTTATTGAAGTCACAGAGCCGTTTGCGGTCTCTGTAGCGGATAAGCAACTCGTGTTACTCCCTGCCGACGCGTTCGAGGTGACATTCGTTTACGCACATCCACAGACGAAACCACAAACAACGACACTCAAAATAACCCCAGAATCATACGCTCGCGACATTGCACCCGCCCGGAGTTTTTGTTTCGAAGATGAAATTGAAGCACTACAAGCACTCGGTATTGGGAAGGGGGCAAGTTACGACAATGTCGTCGTTATCAATGCCGCAGGTGAATCCAGTACACCCCTGCGGTTTGAAGACGAGTTTGTGCGCCATAAAATCCTTGATTTGATTGGCGACCTCTACTTAGCTGGACACATGCCGAAGGCACATGTCTTGGCAATGCGGACCGGACATCTGTTTCATGCGGAATTCGTGCAAGCCCTCGCCGATGCGGGTCACCTTCAACAGACACCTGTTCAAGAACCGATTGAGGTGATGGATATCTATGAAGTGCTGCCCCACCGACATCCAATGTGCATGGTGGATAGAGTTATTGAATACGAAAGTAAAAAACGCGCCGTAGGCATCAAGAACGTGACTTATAACGAACCGATTTATGAGGGGCATTTTCCGACGCGTCCTGTGATGCCAGGGGTGTTACAAATTGAAGCCCTCGCACAACTCGCAGCATGGCTCGTCCTTCGAGACATCGGTAAGGAAGGGGAACTTGGCTATTTCCGCTCAATCAACAAGGCGACATTCCGACGCGCTGTCATTCCGGGGGACCAACTCCGACTGGAAATAGAGGTTGCCCAGCTACGGAGCCGAATTGCACGCATTGAAGGACGCGTCTACGTAGAAGACAAACTCGCTACAGAAGCAGAACTGTCAATCGTATTGGCATCTGTCTGATTTATGGTTGTCAACTGACTGCTGATAACTACTAAACGGAGGGACATCTGTGCTAGAAACCAACATTCACCCTACGGCTATTATCTCTCCAAAAGCAATATTGGAAGAAGGGGTTAAGATTGGCCCCTACAGTCTTGTCGGTGAAGAGGTCCATATAGGGCGCGGTACCGTGATTGGTCCCCACGTTCAGATTGAAAAATGGACAACTATTGGCGAAGAATGCAAAATCTTCTTCGGGGCTACCATCGGTAACGAATCCAAAGATCTGAAATACGGGGGGTGGCGGAGTTATGTGAAAATCGGGAACCGCAATATACTCCGCGAATACGTCTCGATCTCCAGGTCATCTTTTGAAGAGGAAGCAACTATTGTTGGGGACAATAATCTGCTGATGAATTGGGTTAACCTCGCACACGATGCTATCGTCGGTAATCGAATAATCATGGCAAACTTTGTCTCGCTTGCGGGGCATGTCGTGATTGAAGATGACGTTCGACTGGGAGCGCATGCGGCACTGCACCAATACGTGCGCGTAGGCAAGATGGCAATGGCAGGCGGTTTCTCAAAGATCGTCCAGGATATTCCCCCCTTTGCTCTCTCCGCCGGACAACCGGCGCGTGTCCGAGACCTCAACCGTATCGGTATCCGAACCTCACGGATTAACCCTTTATCACAACTCACACCTGAAACACTCGCGGCGTTAAAGAAGGCGTTCCGCATTTTGTTCCGATCAGGACTCCCCCTCAAGCATGCTGTCACCAAAGTCAGAGAAACACTTGAGCCAACGCCGGAAGTTGAATATTTACTCAAATTTATAGAAACCTCCAAACGTGGTATAGGGTTTAGTCAACCGAACCGGACATCTTTTTAATGTTCCTTGCGGTTCGGTTAGGTGGGTTTCAAGTTTGACGTTTCTCCGCAAGGTAAAATTAAAAATGGAAAAATTGGGTATCATTGCAGGCGCAGGTGAACTTCCCGTGCTATTAGCACGTGCCGCTGCTGCCCATGAACGACAACCCGTTATCATCCAAATCACCAAGTCTGATGCGCAACGCTTTGCCGGAATCGAATGTGAACTTCATACGTATGGCGTCGGTCAGATTCAAAGGATCGCCCGAACCCTTCTCAATTCAGGCGTGAAAGAGGTTGTGATCATCGGGAAAGTCGAACAAAACATCCTCCTTCGTCCCTTTCAAATTGATACGACCACGATTAAAATTCTGGTCCAGAACCGGCGCGAAAAACCTTCCGTAATCGTCAACGCCGCACTTAACTATCTCGAATCTGTCGGACTTACCATCCTCACCCAAGATCAGTATCTCCAACACCTGCTTCCACAGCCCAGCGTTTTAACAACTCGACAACCGACCGCGAGCCAATGGGCAGATATTGAACTCGGTATTGGTATCGCTCGCCAGATAGCAAACATGGATATTGGGCAAACGGTTGCGGTTAAGAATCAGATTGTCCTTGCTATGGAAGCCATTGAAGGAACGGACGCGACTATTCAGAGGGGCGAAATTTGGGAAAGCAGGGAATCGTTGTTGCGAAAGCTGCAGCTGAGAACCATGATTTTCGGATTGATGTGCCGACGGTGGGACTGCAAACACTTGAGGTGCTGCATGACGTTAAAGCGAGTGTGTTAGCAGTGGAAGCGTGCCGAACTTTTATGATAGATGCCGATGTGCTGATTCAGCAAGCAGACCGCTGGAAGATCGCAATCGTTGCTGTAGAGTAACAAAAAAACGGAGGTAGTAAATAACCACCTCCGCCTTTCCAAAGACGCTGGCTACGCCGCTGCGTCCATTGCGGCTGTTATCTGCTCCGTCGTCGGAAACTGTCCGGTTTCTAACTTTGAATAGAGCAGTGTCCCGTTCAGCGAGACTTCAAAAGCCCCACCACTACCGGGGATTAGATCGACTGTCTTAACCGCCGCACCATATTTCTGTTTCAAGGCATCTGCCAAACTGGCTGCCCGTGGTTGGTAGTTTCAAGCCGTGCAGTATTCGATTCTCACTTCCATGGATATTGTTCCTCCTCAATTAATTTTGACATTGCCTGTCGCCATAAATTCAATCGTCTATTTTAAAATTTTACAACAAACAGTGGAAAATTGCAAGTTTTTTCGTTCCTTCACAAATTAGTGAAGATTGGCACAGATTTTGCTATACATCGGTGTAAATACTCGATTCCGTCAAGAAGTTGAAAAGGGTCTCTAAAGTCTGTAACGTTGTTTCCAAGTCGTAGAATACCTCAACAGTTTCAGGCACACCGCAACTTTAGCACACTTGCAAACTTTCAAGCGTGGAACTCACCGATGCGAAGTTAGGACATAGGTGTTTAAATCATGAACAAGTCTGTCCAATTTCTGAACAAGTCTCTATCTTTATCTATCTGCGTTCACTTGATAGGCGTTGCAATTGCAGCGCTATCTATCATCGGGACAGTAGACAAACATGGCGATGCGATTGTCGCTGAATTTGTCTCGTTCCCAGAAACGCAACAGATCCGTGAGCCACGTCGGAAACTCAAAGTGCCAGTATTAACACAGATAGATTTCATTCGCCCGCAGCCCGAGCGTATTCGGACGATTTCAGAAGCCGTCCACATACCACAAAGCAAAACACAACTCGCTGTTGATATGCTCCGGGTTTCGAGTGTTCATCAGACAACGCCGACAGAAATTGGAATAGACGGTGTAAAAACACTTCAGGGTAGCTTACCGCTTCGGGCACCCAATCGGGGTTCACAACCGATCCGTTTGACCTCCAAAGGGATCCCCCGTCCAGAGTGGACCTTGACACCAACCGTCATTGCAAGTACTGAAGTCTCTGAACTACCACCAGTTCCAGCACTGCAGGAGGAACCCACACAAGATGCCCGGTTCTTCCGTAAAATCGATCCGATATATCCCGAATCTGCCCGGCTTTCCCACAAGGAAGGACTCGTTGTGCTGGAAGCGACAATCGGTCCAGATGGCATAGCGAGAAACATCAAAGTTATCAAGGTAGTTGAGGTCGGTGGATTAGGATGTGAAGAAGCAGCAATTACGGCACTCAAAGCGTCCCGATTCGTGCCAGCGAAACGGGGCAAAGAGGTTGTCAGTCAACGTCTCCGCATCCCCTACCGTTTCCAGTTTAAAAGTTAGATGTCTCCGCGGTGATCTCCCATCTAACACCGTAAACTCTACGTGTGTCTCCCCCTATATCAAAACAAAAATACTTGCACTATCAGCACATTCACCCTATAATCTTCACTATTGAATCCAATGATACGGGGATTATTTCTGCTATTTCCAAGGAGATAAACGATGGACATTCGACTTAACGATAAGGTGGCTGTGATTACCGGCGCCTCCACAGGTATTGGTGCCGCAACCGCGATTGAATATGCTAAAGCAGGCGCGAAAGTCGTTTGCGGCGACATCAATGAAAAAGACGCTCAAAAAACACTCAATACAATTGTTGAAGCAGGTGGGATTGCTAAATTTCAACGCACCGATGTCACCGTCGAAACTGAAGTAGCGGATTTGATGGAAATCGCTGATACGGAATATGGCGGGATTGACATCTTGGTAACTTCCGCAGGTGTCCTGCGTGGACCGAGTGTCCGCATCGATGATTTTGAAGCTGCGACCTTCGATTCAGTTATCGATGTGAATCTCAAAGGCACTTTCTTCGCTCTCAAACATGCCGTTCCAATAATGAAACGCGGGGGAGGTGTTATCCTGTGTATCGCCTCTGGTGCCGGGGTCCGCGGTGGCAGTTCCTCGGTTGCTTATGCTTCCAGCAAGGGGGGTGTCAACGGGCTTGTCATGACGGTAGAAAATCAGGTTGCGTCAATGAATATCCGTATGCATACCATTTGTCCGGGTGGACTCGCAACCCCACTCAAACTCGGACAGATCGCAGAATCGGCAAAGCGGGATGGGCAAGACCCAGATGCGGCGGTCGCGAATGCCCGTAACTCACTTGGTGACCCAGCGGGAGTCGCACGGGTCCTCACCTTCCTCGCCTCTGATGCAGGCGCATACACCCGCGGTCAAATTTTCACGAGATGAAACCTTACATCTTGGATCTATGCGGAAAAAGCATAGTCAAAGTTCAGCCACAAACTCTTTGAATAACGGTAGAAGAGAACGGGGAAGATCGCGGAAAAGAGTGCCCATACACCTAAATTAACGTAGAAAGGAATAGAAGTCAATGTCTCAAATAGAAAATAGCTTGGAAAAGCGATAAGGACTGTTGCGCCGTAATTGAGGTACATGGCACCGATAAAGTAACCCGATTCTCGTTCAAACTTCAAATCACAGACGCTGCAATGGACACACATTCTGAAATAGGTTTGAAACAGCGTGCCTTCACCGCACCGGGGACATTTCAGTTGAAAACTACGTCGCAGGATTCTACCGAGGTCTCCGAACTTTATTTTCATTGGATTAGTAGGTATTGTTATCCCAAAAGACTTTGAAGGTTCGGAGGAGGATTTTAAAATCGTTCCAGAAAGATAGATTCTGAATGTATTCCAAATCAACAGGGATGCCATCTCGGATGGCTCCTTGCCGACGTGGACTCAGCTGCCAGAGACCTGTCATCCCGGGACGGACGAGGTGGCGCTGATTTTCCCAAGATTCATAATGTTCGGCAAGAAAGGGCATTTCTGGACGCGGACCCACGAGGCTCATTTCGCCCTTTAGCACATTGAACAGTTGGGGTAACTCATCCAAACTCGTTTTACGGAGCCATCTGCCGACGGGTGTAATGCGTTTGTCATCAATCGCACCAGGTTTCTCGGAATAGGAGGGCGTATCCACATGGAGGCTCCGAAACTTGTGGATAACAAACTGTTCGTTGTTTAGACCAACCCGCTTGTGTGAGAAAAAGACGGCACCGCGTGAGGTGAGTTTAATGAGAATGGCAATCAGTGCCATGAGAGGGGCAAAGATAATGATAAGGAAAAATGCGGCAATAGCATCAAACAAATGTTTGCCACGCGTTGCGTAGAAAGAGGAGAGTCGTTCCACAAGAGTCCCTGTTTTTGATATTTCTGGCGAAGCATGCAAGCCGGTTTCGCTTGCATCTTTTCCTATCTGGTCTATGTTTCTTGATAGGAATGGCATGGTTAAGTCCTCTGGAGCTTTTCAAAAACATCAAGATATTGCTGCGCTATGTTTTCCCAATTAAATCGTTTTCGGATCTGTTCCGGTGCGCGCCGTCGGAAATCTTCAACCTGTTTGGGATTTTGTTCCAACATCTGAATTTTTTCTGTGAGCGACGCGACGTTTTTGTCAAAAAGCACCCCATAATGCCCACCTTCCAGCACTTCATCATTGAAAGGCGTATTCAGTGCAAGAATGCAGTTAGAAAACCCCAACGCCTTTAGAATAGAAGGATTAATACCTCCGAACTGGTGTCCATGGACGTAGGCAAAGCAGTGATGGTGAAGCTCTTTAATATGCTCAGAATCGTCAATATGTCCAAGAAACTTGACGTTCTCGTTCGCAATACCTTTTAGCTTCGAGAGAAATTCGTTTTCGAGTTTGTTGCCTTTGTAATCGGCACCCCCGGCTATCGCGAGTTGTTTTCCGCTCTTTGAAGCAACGAACGCCTCTAAAATGAGGTCGGCATTGTTATCCGGGACGAGTCGACTGGCAATAAGATAATAATTCCGGGGTTCAAGTCCATAGGTCTCCAGAATTTCTGGACGTTCCGAGGGCTCAATATTCGCACCATAAGCGATATAAGTGGTTTCTGCCCCTAATTCCTCAAGATAGAGACGCTTCATTTCAGAGGCATCCGTAATAACAATTGGGAACGCTGCCGTCGCCATCTTTGCCGCCCACTTGAAGTAAAGGGCACCAATCCCTTTCCATTTTGGACGGAGCCATTCCATTCCATCAACGTTGATAACAGCGGTTTTGCCTGCGATCCGGAAGAACCATCCGAAGGGACCATTGCCGGCATTCCATGTCAAAATGACATCAGATGCGGTAACCGAAGCGTGCACGGTTGCGAGAAAACTGTGGCTCAGGGTACTGAACATCTTATGCTCTATGCTTGGCAAATAAACGAGCTTGATGCCCTGCCATTCCGCAGGTCTCTCCTTGAAAAGTGCCTTCCGACAGTAGACAATAACTTCATGACCGGCTTCTACCCAGCGGGGGGCGAGTTCACCCATGATAGTTTCCAGTCCACTGTAGGTAGCGGGGAGCCCGCGTATGCCCAACACCCGAATCCTCATTTTTCTAATTTCCCTTATATATTATACCCATTTTGGACGCGAAAGTCCAATTTGTTTTCACGATCGGAAGTTTACAGGCAATGCTTGTATCCTTTGATGATTGGAACGGGACAAATCTTCATTTTTTTCTTTTCTTATTAGGGAAACCGGTAGAGGAATTTGGCTTCAATTTCATTTGCATTTTCGCGCACATCTCTACGATTTCCCAAGTTCCGTCTCCACACGCGTGCCCACTCTGCATAGAGCGAGTAATGTCCGATAACGACCCAGTTAGCCCCAACCGAAAAACGATGCTCACTCTCTGTGACACCAGATAACGGGGTCCACACATCGTCTTTTGGGGCATCCGCCGGATGTTGCTTGTCAATATTACCAGATCCGTGGCGTTCTAATTCATAGCCGAAAGTCGTTTCAAGCCTATCTGTCCACCGGCGACGCAGTTCTACCCATAGATTGTCTGCATCAGAACCGATCTGATGTCCGATGGGTGTGGTAAAGTGTTTGTAGACATTCACAGGGTTTACGTGCGTATATGCGTATTGGTTTATAAAGGCGTATTCGGCATGGAAGTCGGTATCTGCGATGCCAAAAGGGTCCGTTAGATATATACCGCCGAGGATACCAAACTTTGTATCCCAATGCTTAAAATTCGCTGCCGGATTCCCATCATCAACCATGAGTTCGCCATAAATTTCAAAATCGTCCACAAGGCGAAGCCGCATATCAACACTCATAAGGACGTTGTCTCCACTGCCGGGGACGCGCCCATCTGCCCGTGAAATCGGTTGTTCGTTAATCAAGTAGATATTGACCGGGTTGAGATACCCGGGTTCAAAACGGTCGCCATAGACGACAACTTCAGAAAGACCAAAACCGAACCTATCCCAAAAGTATCCCTCAACTCTATGACCTGAAATATACTTATCATTGATCTCCGCTGACATATCTTCCAATATACCCGTGAACGCTGTGAAGGTGACAGGTTCGTAGGTGGCTTGGAGCTTAATCATGTCCATAGCGAGCGGATTTTTGGAGACTAAAAGACTGTCATGATAGCCAGGTCCCCACTGAAGTGTATCCTGTCCGAGCTGCAGCTCGAACCACGGTAAATCAAACTTCAGATAGGCGTTAATTGCAGTCCGATTCTTGAGTCCACCCTCCAACTGTCTGATTTTCGTCTCATCAGGAAAGAAATCATCAAAAAATTCACCGTAGACGAACCTATGCGCTATATCGGTCGTAAAGGCGAACGTTTCCCCCACCTGTCCATAGAGATGTGGATAGAAGGTGGTAACATGCATGTTTCCTTCGTAGGGGCTGGGTGACCCAGTCCCTACCGACAGATTATCGACAAGATAAGCGATAACACGTTGTGAGGCTCTCATGTCGAAAGAGAAACGGTAGTTTTTGCCCGCCATTGTCATTAGGTGCAATCGTCGGTTTCTGGACGGGTTTTCGGTTTCGGAATCGGGGTGTTTCTGCTTGCGTGTTTTTTCCCCTCCTATATTCTCTATAACCTGTTTCGGATGAATCGGGGTTACAATCCCCTCCGATGCCTCGTGATAAAAGGTCAATAGCGTGTTTAGTCGGTCTTGGTCAATGGTACTCAATGCGATTTCGCCATTTTTCTGTTTCCGATCCGCTTCTAACAGATAAGACACAACCTGTTTGCGGGTGAGCGGTAACGAACCGCGCCGTATGCCGGGCAAAGCCCGTTTATTAAGTAAACGATGCACAAAGCGATAGGTTTCACGATTAAAGTCTGACAAGTCCGGATTGAGCGGCACATTAATAAGTGAGGCAGGCTCTACCATCGGTGAAACTATGAGTAATATTGTAAGGCAAACAATTGGTAAATTACGTAAAATTATCATATTTTTCAGTAGTTAAGGGTCCTGCTATCCGTTGGGTTTACCGAGGTGTGCGGCAACGCGAATTAAGTCGAGAATATTAACACGCCCGTCCCCATTGACATCAACCTTCGGATGTCGCGGAGACACTGCACCAAAATTGTTTGAGACCAAGACGAGGTCTTGAATATTGACCACACCATCGTTATTGATATCCCACGGTAGCGTTTGTGGAATAGGGGTTTGTAGTTGACTATCCGGCAAAGCCCCCTGCCAGCCGGTGTGCAGCCGTTCGCTGAGCTGTGCAGCGAGCTCTACGTTTTCTGGTAGTTCCGCGATATTGACGGTCTCATTCAGGTCAGCACCGTAATCGTAAAGTTCTATCCCGCGCCTGCCTTTGTTTCCCCACTCGGTATATCGATATTGCTCCGTCCGAATAGACCGTCCCCTGATGCCGCCGCGTCTGAGTTGACTAAAGGCAGCCGTTTTCCATGGAAGCGTGGGCTGTCTAACAACCGGCATGAAACTGGAACCTTCTAACCCTGAAGGTATTGGGAGTTGGCAGACATCACACAGCGTCGGATAGATGTCAACAAGTTCAGTCAGCGCATCGACTCGGTTCGGTTGTTGCCCTGGCACACTGATAATCAAGGGTGAACGGAGGGCAACCTCAAAAAGCGTGTTCTTGCGCCATGTCCCATGCTCCCCAAGATGGAATCCATGGTCGCCTACAAAAACGATAACCGTATTTTCGGAAAGACGGAGGGCATCCAGTTGCTGAAGGACACGTCCGACTTGCGCATCCATGTAACTGATGGAGGCGGCATATCCCAGAACCAACTCTGATGCCTTTGCCTCTGATATAGGTCCATCATCCGGAACATCCTGATATTCTCTGAGACCATCTAACCTGTTATTTGCAACCGATGGCGCGTCAATTGGGAGGGTGGCAGCCGTAGGCAGGATGAAATCCTCTTGAGCGTAGAGTTCATAGTATTTTCTCGGGGCATAGAAGGGCAAGTGTGGTTTCTCAAAACCGACAGCAAGAAAAAATTGGGTATGTTGAAGTTCCGCTAAAACATTCACTGCCTGTTCCGCGATTCTGCCATCTGCGAGATCGTTATCGTCAACGTCAAATGCTTGCCAAGAGGGACTATATATTGGATCGAAAGGCACCCATGGTAACCACGGCGGCACCCATGACGGGACACTCCACGAATAGGCGTCATCTCGTGCTAAGGCGTTATGTTCAATCTTACCGATAGACTGTGTGTGATAGCCGGCTGCCTTAAAGTATTGTGGCAGGGTCACAACATCAGGTAGTTTTTCTCGAAAATTTACAGCATTGGCAAATACTTCTGTTGTTTCGGGTCTGAGTCCAGTCAGCACTGATGTTCGAGAAGGATGACACAAAGGCGTTTGACAATAAGCACGGTTGAAAACCGTGCCGCGCTGAGCGAGTCGATCAATGTTAGGTGTGTGTATCTCTGGATGGCCGTAACATCCGAGCAGGGGTCGCAGATCGTCTACAATGATGAACAGGACATTGTATCGTCCTTGCGCCTTAATGTTTTGTTTCGGTAAGAGTCCAGTTGTGAAAGCGGCAGTCCCTACTTTCAAAGCCGTTGAGAGGAAATCACGCCGAGTAAAAGGATAGTTTGTCAAGGGGCACTCCAGTCCTCAATTGGTCGAATCTTTTTGCATTATGTGAATCATTCCTATGGAAATACTATAATTGCTTTTTGATCTCTCATAGATACTCTGAATAGCGCAAGGAGTTCCTGTTCACTCTTTTCAGGGAATTCAAAAGATAGACGGAGATATTCAATGATGATCTCATCAAAGGCACTGATGTACTGAAAGTAAAACATTCCAAGCGTTCCCGCTTTCAGTTTTTCAGCAAAGGCACCTTGCAGGTTCTCAAGTCCATTCAACACTGCAGCATTTTCAAGGTTCTCCTGGCGATATATCGCTACCAAATCGACCCAAAGTTCCTTTCTAAAACCGAGTTTTTCCCTAAAGATGTCATCAGAAGCAGTGAATACAATAGAAAAATCGCCTGTTTCTTTGGCTCTTTGTTGCACCGCTGCCCGTCTTTCATTGACTTCTTTCATTGCGGCTTGTGCTTTTTCTAAAGAGATTTGTGGAGGGACGGCATTTTCCACAACTGATTGTTTGATTATTTGTTCGCACCCGATAAGTAATACAGACGCACAAAGTATTAACGCAATCAGCAGCGTCAGTAATCTCATTCCAACTCCTTTTCAAGTAAACCGTGAACTGTTACGGTTAACTGATTTTGACAGTCTATTTCTGTCAAAAAATTCACCTAACCATTATACCTTAACTGTCCCATCATGTCATGAAAAACAGGCGCGATTTTCGCATGAACGTCAAAGGGCTTTCTGGCGGGTACTGGACGCAAGGTTTGCCGAGCATACTCGTAGAACGTGCTGTCTGTTGGCAATTCACAGAAGTCGCATAACGCGGTAAGTGTTTTGTCTGGCTCTAATGTCAAATCCTCGAAACGGACGAGATGGATATAATCAGGTGTTGCTTGCATGAGACGGATCCCCTCCTGCATGGTGACGATCCATTCTATGGCGGCTCTGTCGAGATGTCGCTCAAAATGTTTAATGTCATCGATTTCCATTTCAGCGAAAACCGGATCTGTTTTAACGAGTTGCTCAATTAAGAGCCGCCACTTTCGGTCATCCACACCCCACCAATCGTGTTTCTCACTATTGACCTGAACACCGAGTCGCTTTGACCAAGTTGCAATTGAATGACACGTATCCCACCCATTGCGGATGAGGAAGATGAAACGCGCATCAGGAAACAGTGCACGCACGAAATCTACCCTGAAGATAAGTTCCGGGTACTTATCAACAAGACGTTTCGAGCGAGTTGCCGTCAAATAAGCACCGAACATCTGGGTAGCACGTTGACGCATTTCGTGTGTCGCATCTTCAGCGGTGAGTCGATATTTTGCCTCCGCTTGACTGTAGTTCCCAATAACATCTTCATGCGGATGGATGAGGTGCCACATCGCTTTGGGTTCATTGAGATAGCCGATTTCTCTGTGCATGGACAGCACAATACCGAGTATCGTCGTGCCACTGCGCCCGGTCCCCAAGATGAAGATCGGTTTTTCAACAGATTTATATCTGTTATTGTTCGTGGCGAACCTTTTCAAAAGAGAAAAGACGAGCGGATTTATCCAGCGCCCCTTTGTGGTTACAGGACGTCCCTCAAAGAATGCGTAACTCATGAGACGCGTTATTACTTTCGTTGGACGCGTTTTAATATAACGTGAATCTATTTGTGCAATCATATACGTCTTTTCAGCGTTTGACGGATATTTTTCATACGATCAAGGTTAAAAAAGAATGCCCCGGCTAACTTCACAGGGAACGTCAATAGATGCAATGCTAAACTTGCGATATTCGGACGGATAGACACAGGACTATAGTTATGTTTCTTCATGAGGGCTGCATTTATCTTTTGGTTGAGGTAGATTTCAGCCGAACTGAGTCCTCGGCCAGCTGTGTCGCTGTGCCAACTGTGTGCCCGATGCGGATTGATACCGAGTTGCTCGGGCTGGTCCTCCGCGACAGAAGATCCGACTTGTGGGACTTGAAGCATAGCCTCCGTGTAAGTAATACCGACAAAATCACAGAGATGTTTGACAGTTGCTTTAGGGTGCGCGAGGAGTTCCTCAAAATAGATGGAGGTCACTCGTTCGTGTTGTAAAAACTGCTCAGCAGCGGTGACGGCAGTTCGCCAGATGTAACTAATAGTTATTGGATGATAGTTCACCCAATCGCGGAACATTTCTTTCATTGGCAGATCGCTCCCACCGAGAAACCGGCGTTTCCACTTCCCTTTTTGAGATAATAGGACATCCCGCGGGTCACGGATCATATTGATAATCCGTGCGTTTGGGTACAGCTGAAGGATATCGGCAATATAAAAAACATTACGCGGTGTTTGGTCACAAGGGATCGTCCCCCCATTTGCAGTGGCAACATAATAGAGAAAAGCTTCAAAGAGTGCGGCTTGCGTTTTAGGGTAAGGGGTTAGCCTCTCAAGAAATGCCTGTGCCTCGCTTAAGAAACGGCGTGGATTTCCATGCGTGCGATATCCCTCTCGCTGAATACAATGTAACTGCGAAGCCAGTTCTTCTATCTCCTCCTTACGCGATGCTGATGAAAACGGAGGTGCACACAACTGACCAAAGAAGTGGAGTTCACCAAAAGTATAAACACTTGGATGCTTCCCTAAAATCCGTCCCATCATCGTTGTGCCGCTGCGACTATTCCCTACAACAAATACCATTTTTTAATTTTACCTTGCGGATTTTTAATTATTCCTTGCGGAGAAATGAAGGACGTTTGAACTATTACATGCGCTCCACTTATCCGCCCTCCATTACATTACGGGCTACGGTTACGAAAATTAACTTAAGGCAGCAGCCGGCAACAACGGTGCAGATGGATACAGGAAAAATTTTCATTAAACCAATTGCTTAATTTAACGCCTTGCGAATAATTAAAAAACCATTTCATTACGGGCTACAAGTCTTGGTCTCCGAAGAACGACTGTCAGTTTTTATCTTTTAATTTTAAGATTCCGAAACTGTTTTTTGGAATGATAAGTTCTTTTGATTTCCCATGCCATTCTTGAATATTCACCTCAATTTCGCCGGAGCCTTCCATTTCGGCGTTTCCACCGTTGGTCGCATTGAGCCTCTCATCAGCAACATAACGGTAGGTAATGTCGCCTTTGTAACGCTTACCGTCAATTAGGAGCTGCGGTTCGTATTGCTCACCTGTCCGATTGCTAACGAGGATTGTCAGATGTTCCACAGCACTCCCACCGATGGCTTGCGCCTGAATACCGGGTATCTGTTTACCCGTATATTCTATGGCGCCTGCCAGAACGGGTTGATTTTGAATTGAAAGGTGGAACTGTGTGTCAGCCGCAGCGAACGCTTCACCGATGAGTTGAAAAGCCGGATAAACAGTCCGTCGAATAGTGTTACCGAAATCGGACTCTGGTTCACCCCCATATTTCCAAAACTGGTTATTTGGGTGCCCAGGCGTTATCAGTGAAAACGCGGGGAAGCCTTTTCCAGGACCCGCGATGACGTGAAAGTTCGCTTGTGTGACGTTCGGAATCGCTAACATCTTTAGAAAAAAATCACCCACATACATCGCATGGAGCTGCGTATTGGCCACTCGGTTTGCGGGGTTCGCGATGTTCCACTCAGTTATCCACATCTCCTTATTCGGAAATAGTTTTTCATAGTAGTCAATTGCCTCGGTGACATCAAAGTGAATCCACCCCATCAAGTAGCCTCGCATCTCTTCGATGTCTTTCTTTCGGACAGCCTTATAGGCATAGACATGGACGGTATAAGCATCATAAAAACTATTATCGGCTGCGAGACCTTCATCCCATTTCCGTTGTTGTTTCTTGACGAACCAGCCCTCTTTGTGGAAGGCGATCGGGGTAGCACACACGGATACCTTTATATCAGGGTTGACGGCTTTCATTGCTGCAGCATGCTTCTTGGCTTCTGTTATGTAGGTTCCAACGGTCGGGTATTTGTTGAGGTAATGCGGTAGATAGTATTCGTTCCCGAGTTCCCAATGCGTAATCTGATAATCCTTGTCTTTCGCGTAGCGGACCCATGCTGCGCTTTCCTCTGGGCTGCCTGTCCATAAGTTTACAACAACAATAGGCGTTATATTCAGCGTGTTGCATAACCGCATGAAATCGTCGAAAAGGATTTTACCGTTTCGCAGCCTTTGAAGTCTGACGTAATTTCTCTTCATCCGTCCATTAAGCTTCGGACTCAGTGTCGATACCATTTCATCCTCAAAAAAGCCGCCCGGTTCCCAATGATAGAAGTTCCCAACCGCGCCACCAGGAAATCGTAGTGTCTTTGGTGCAAGTTCCTTCGTTAAGGCAACAAAATCGTCATCAAGGTAGCCGTAATCGCCGTTTATCATGTTTGTATTGAAGCCGTAAAGTGCTTGACGGAGCGGTTGTCCGTTACGTGTATTAATTTCCAAAGAGAGTGTATCAGGCAGCGATTTTTGGGTTTGACAACCGATTACCAGAAATAGCGTCAGCATCCCCAGCACCTTGCAAACTTTGGTCATAATGTTACCCTCAGCGGTCTATAGGTTGGGAGTGATCTATCGCTGGCGAACATAAGTCCAGCGCAGAGCCAGAAGTAAAATCCATACCCTCGATATTCAAGGGTTCGATTAAAGAAAAGCAAGAATACCGTAACAGCGACAAGACAAAGCATAATAATCGCAATCCGTTGGGTCAGGTTCGAAGCAGGGGACCCCGCGTCTACAACAGATGATGGACTGACAGTTCTTTTGTAAAGACTGAGTGCGGCGCGAAAGAGTTGGTAAAATATCAAAGCGAAAAAACCCAATCCCAATATGCCATAGAAACAGAGGATAGCTACCCAATAAACATCTTTGAACCCGCTTTTACTGAGTATCTTGAGAAGGTAGGAGCGTTTGCTCATATTGAGTCCTTCTATCGTGGTGTTCTGGTCGGCTCCATACCCTAAGATCGGTTTGTTCACGAGAACTGTTGGAACATTTCCGATCAATGCCCCGAGTCTCTGTTTTTGTGCAACACGGACATAAGACCCAGAAAATACACCTGTTACATTGCCGACGAGCCCAACCCTCGCTTTACGGGGATTTACGTATTCAAGATTGAACGGGTTTGCCACTGCCAGCAGGATTCCGAAGATGAGAACAGTCGCTACCGCTAAGCGAAGTGTCTTTTTCCACCCGTGGTGGAAGTAGAACCACGCCCCCCCTGCGAGAAGGGCAGAGAAGGTTGCGGCACGCGAATACGAACGCGCGATGAAGAAAAAGAGTATAATTGCACCGAGCAGGTTCAGGTATTCAAGTCGCCGAATACGGGAGAGATAGACGATGAGAACGAGAATCATAAAGATACCATAAATCACAGTATCGCCTAAAGTCCCATAGACACTACCAATCTCTCTACCAAGTTCGAGTAGCCGGTATTCCTTCACGAAGCCGCCTATAGTGAGCGTCGCCTCCCGCGGCAGAAAAAAATCAAATGCAGCGGTCCCTCCCAACCATTGAATGACACCGGCGGTAACCTGAAAAATACCGACACCCAGAATTATGCGTAACAGGGTCGTAATACGCCTTTCGGAGAGGGCAGAGTTCGCCACCAGATAAAAAAGTACAATATAACGCGCAAAGGGTCGAATGTTGTAAAGACTGCCTATCAAGGGGGATCCGTTTATGAGTATTGACAACAAGACGACGCTGTAAAAGCCTATAATCGGTAAATCAATTGCTGTTTTGACGAAGGGAATGCCCCGATGCAGTTTATGGATGACGAGTTTTCCAAAGGCAACATAGATCAGGATTTCACTCAAAAACCTTAAATAAGAATAGACAGTATCACTAACGGGCAAAAACTTCAGTATAAACTCTTCAAAGGCGATGTATCCCGTCAAAAAATAAATCATTTTTTAATTATTCCTTGCGGTTCGGTCAGGTAGGTTTGACAAATGAAGTGTCTTTCCGTATATCCGTTCTCCAAATGTAAAGCTAAGACAAATTATGCCATTTAAGGCATAATTTCATTACGAACTATGCGCTTGGGTTTACCCAAGACAGTAGCCTGCAACAATACGCAGAAATGCCCAAGCAAAAACTCCAAGCAAAACCCCAAGCAAAAACACGCAGGGTTTTTGATAGGGTATTTCTTCAGATTTGAGAAACGCACGTCAAAGTCCAAACGCTTGTTGTTTCTCCGCAAGGTAAAATTAAGAATTCCAAGAAGGAAGGTCTCTGCCTAACAACTCAGCCAATTGATCGTTAAATGGCTGAAAATACGCCATCTGGCGTTCACGCGTCTGTGGATTAATCGGAGGCGGTACTGAACCCATATTTTCCGTGGGAGACCTGTCGTTCCAATCCAGAACGGCTTTTCTCAACTTGTAAGCGGTAGCATCTGGAACGAGTTTGCGAATAGCTCTCCTGAGCGGATTATGAGATGCCAGAAATTGTGTAAACAGAAAGTTGAACCGCTCCGAACGCGGCAGCGCGGCTTGGTTATGCCGTTCACCGATTGTGGGGCTGAAATCCGCACTGATCCCTATACACGCAAAGAGTTGCTGACAGACAGCTTCGGCGTTATCCTTTAAATCATCAGTTAAGACGCAATGCACGTGACTGGCACCGAATTGGGTTATCAAATTCTTGACATGCGGGTAATAGATGCCGTTGTATTGATAAGCGCATTGTCTCCATTTAAACCAGCCTTCGTTCAGGCGGGTTTCCTCGGCAGCAAGTGCCTCTTCATAAGTTTTGATGTTCTCCCATCCTCTCCGTCGAGCCCACCAATAGGCAGAATACGCTCGCGCGACAGGTTCCCGTAGGAGGACCACGAGGTGTATCTCAGGATTGTGTTCATAAATCCGTTGCATGACTTCCGGTGAATGCATCACCATCACATTCTTCGCGATCAGATGCTTATCCTGAATCCCATCGGGGGAATTCTGTCCAGTAAAGTATTTCCCAAAAGCCCATTCATACCCGCGCGTATATTCACGCGCCTGCAGGAAGAACGTCATTTCCGGTTGGGCATGCGTGTGGATATCGGGATGCTGCGCCAAGTAGCGGAGGAGCGAAGAGGTCCCCGCCTTCTGTGCGCCAACAATCATCAACTGGATTTTTCCCAAGTTTTCCATGGTATCGATTTCCCAATCAATTCGCCGAGAGCCTGAACATCCGACGTGTAATAATCAATCAAACGGTGTCGTGTTTCTTCTGACACCTGCGTCTTCTCCTCCGTCTGCGCGTTCAATCGGAGATAGAGCGGTTCAATTGTTCGTCTTATGGATCGCAACGGGATGTGAATGATCGGTTTGTCATGCGTCCACTGTCGCAATCGAAACCGGAAGTCCCTATATTTTCGATGCAACTCAGAATTTCGCATCTGCTGCGTCCGATTTGTTACTTTAAAGCCGTAATCGCCATAAAAACCGGCATCAATACCAGCGAAGTCACATAATTTTGCCATAGTGTCCGCGGGTTGTGTGGCAAGTTTCTCATAAAAGAGGATGTGGACACGCTCCGGACCGAACCGGTTAAAATAATGCTCCAGATAGATAGTATAACACCCCTGCTGAAGTGTTTGCAAGTGCTGTTCTCCCGTCTCTTCATGGCGATTCGTAGTAGTGAAAAGCAATTCAACATACGCGTCAAAACTCAAAGTTTGGGGCAACTTGCCAATTTGTTTCGCAAATCGATACCAAGAGATCAACCTGGAAATTGGTTCACGGAGACTGAAGACTAACTTTGCATCGGGTAGCGATGTGGCAATTCTCTCACGGGCTGCATTACAATATAGATAGTCAGGGGTCGACTCCATCCGAAGCTGCGTTCCATCAACATCAGGAAACAAAAGATTGTATTCTTCCACAGCCCCCCCCTGTTGATCTTCTCTATATCGGTATTTTGACGGAAGCGGATAGTCGCTGCTGAGAAAAAACCGGGTTTCCTTGTAGGTAGCAGCACAAATAGATGGGTGGTCGGCAAGATAGATGAACAGCGACGTTGTCGCTGCCTTCGTGGTCCCCCCTATGATGAGATAGCGATAGTCCGCAGCATTCTTCGTTAAGCCCATTTTTTTTTACAACCAAGACACCCGTGTTCTTCGGAGGAGATACGTCAGATTTCCAACAGCCAGAAGCGCAGTGATTGATACGGATAACGCAACGGATAGCAGCCACCACGCTTCCATTAACCCGTATGCTATCAGAAAATTGAGAATTGCCATCGTCACCATATTTGTGAAAATAGCAGGGTATGCCTTTTGGGCGTAAAGCCCGGCATTCAGCACAGGTATCAGGCAAGAGAATACCATTCCTGTGCTGAGCCAAAAGAGGAGTTGTCCTATCAATTCAATTGACGTTTCATCGATTGTGCCTCTCCCATACAAGAGCCAACTGATCTTTCCATGGAATACCAACAGGACCAGGGTTACTGGAAATCCGATGATGATAGCCATGCGTGCGTTTCGGTTGAGCGTCCGCCCTAATTCCACTTTATTGTTTGCTGCGTCGTGTTCGGCAGCCGTGCGATCGCTATCACCGCGCCGGCGTGCTACCACTGTCGCCATATCGGGCAAGCCGGTTGTCGCAATACTGATACCGATGAGCGTCTGTAACGCCGAACAGATTTGGAAGGCAGACTTATAGAGCGTGATAGCACCACTGCCAAGTTGTGAAACAAGATACACCTCAACGAGTAAACGGTTTACGATTTGCCGTATCCCGAAGCCGAGTGTCGGTAGGGCAACCGTGTTTTTCAAAGAACGCAGCGTGTCCACAGAAACGCCTGTAAACGCATACCGGTGCCCGGTTCGATATGCCCCAAGGCACAACCACGCAAAATATGCGATAAATCCGCCTGTGTATGCCATCGCCACATAGTTTTCGAGGCGCTGTGTATTCCACAGAATCAGAAATATAAACGCCGCGGTGCCCGCAGGTAAAGCATTTCGGAGGGCAACTGTTTTGAAATGTTGCTGGCTATTTAGGAAAGCCCCCAAAACAGTGCTGCCACATCCGAAGATAAGGAGAGGCGCACAAAATCGCAACAGTGTCGTAGTCTCCTGGATATCAACAGTCGATTTCTGTAACAATCCGGCTGCTATCCAGGGTGCAAAAAGTTCGACCAGAACGAAAATCCCGAAGCCAATACCGATCAACAAAATTAGGAGACTGTTCGTGAAACGTTGGTATTCCGGGCGAGTCATCTCCTTCTCGCGTGTGACGAAAACCGGAACGAGACTGAATTTAGCCCCCTCTCGGACAATAGTATCCACCAACAGTACAACCGTTAATGCGGCAGTGAGTGCGTCCGCTGTATCACTGAATCCAAAGCGTTTTGGAATCAAGAGGACCCGGACGAGAAGACTCAACCCCATTCCAGCAAAGGTGATCCCCATCACCCAAAACGTTTTTTTAATGTTCCTTGCGGCTAAGTAACGTGGTCTGGACATTGAAGGGTTCGTATTCGAGTCGTCTGTGCCGTTGTTGCAGGTTTCGTGTTAGTGGACAAGTTCCCAAACCCAGTTGCGAATGAACCAAATACCTGCTCGTAATGAAATGGAGAACAGTCCAAGAGCAATAGTTAAAAATTCCAACTTTCGGGTAGATTTTTGCGAATTTCGATATTAGTAAACGCAGCGGAAGTGCGGGGACCAACGGACTGCGCCCAGGCTGCCATTCTCTCTAACCCTTCAGGAAGGGCGACTTGTGATGTTTCTCCGAAGACACCGTGGAATTTCTCGTGTGTGCAATACGCGTGCTTCACCTCTTCTCTGGCACGCACGTTGATAACAGAGACTTCCTTTCCCATCGCTGTCATCACCAAGTCTGCCAATTCGTTGACGGATACATGCTTATCCGATCCGACGTTAAAAACCTCTCCAGAGGCTTCGGGTATGTCCACAACGCGAGCGATATGTGGGGCGACATCGGCGATATGTGTGAAGGCGCGCGTCTGCTCACCATCTCCAAAGATAACTAACGGTTCCCCTTGCATAATATTATTCATGAAAATACCAATGACGTTTCGATACTTGTCCCCGATATTCTGGAGTTCACCGTAGACGTTGTGCGGGCGGAAAATAGTATACTCCAAATCGAAGAGTCGCTTTGCGGTGGCAAGTTCCTGTTCAACGGCGTATTTGGCGATACCGTAGGAATCTTCGGGCATTGGGATAAGTGCCTCGTGCATGGGGAGTTGGTTCGCGCCGTAAACAGCGATGGAGGAGGTGAACACAAACCGCTTGACGTTGTAATTTACGGCTGCATTGATGAGATTGACACTCCCGATGAGGTTGTTCTGGTAGTTAAAGCGTTTGATGAAGTGACTGAGCCCTTCTGCTGCATAGGCGGCGAGATGATAGATATAGTCGAATTGGTATTGCTCACAGAGTCGATTTATCAGCGACACATCGAGGATACTCCCTTCAACAAAGGTTGCGGCAGGGTTCAGGTTCTCACGGAAGCCGCCGCTCAAGTCATCAAGGGCAACAACGTCTGTGTCTCCCTGGCGAAGAAGTTCATTAATTACGTGCGCGCCCATAAAGCCCGCACCACCTGTGACTAACACTGTCTTTTTCATATTTTTTATTTAGTGGTTAGCAATCTTCAGTTAACAGTCTTCAGTTAAACACCTTGTGGCAGTCCTGTTTCTGCTTCCTGCGAGAGTATTGCTCTTAACTGACAACTGATAACTGATAACTGACAACCATTCCCTATTTCAGTATGACGAGTCGTCTTGTCTGTGTGACTGTTGGTGTTTTTAACTCACATACGTAAACGCCACTCGCCACGCGCTCCCCTAATTCGTTTTTGCCATCCCAATATGCGGCTTTACTTCGACTCAGGTAATACCCTGATATTTGATGTCCAATAAAAAGTGTCCGCACGATACGCCCCGTTGTGTCGTAGATGCGTATCGTGATATCACTATCTGTTGCGAGCTGGTAAGGGATCCAAGTTTCTGGATTAAAGGGGTTCGGATAGTTGGCATAGAGTCTGGTCTCTAAGGGACCATCAACAGACCTCAACAGTTGTTCTAAAAAGCGTTTTACCAATGCTATTTGTGTAGCGTCTCCTGGGATTTCTTCAATTTTTTGGTAAAAAGAATGGAGGAACACGATAGCGGCATTTGATAACGAAGCAACACTATTTGATAGAGCAGTGGATCCCGGGTCAGTTTGATGCTTCTGAGTCGGTGCTGCAGCGACGCTTTGATTTTCTTCAATAATCTTGATAATCCAAACCAGATCTTCAAGGTCTACTTGCTTATCTTTATTGGTATCAACTCGTATGTCTGTAGGCGGCTTTTCTCCGAAGTGTACCATGACCTTAAGGAGGTCAAGTATATCCACGTGTCCATCCCGATTGACATCGCCGGGAATTGATGTTTGAACCCCATCTTCAACGACGTGTAACACTTGGTTGACTGTTACATCTGTCAGTTTTTGAACGATACCGCTGGGCCAATGAATGACCAGTTCACTGACAGTCTGGTTCTGTGCCAGTCCAAAATGGATGCGTTTCTGGTCCTGTTGTGCCCAGTGAATGCCGCCTCCATTTTCTCGGAGTTGCGTTTTGTCGTCAGGCGTAGTTGCGAAAAGCCTTGCGCCGATTCCATCGCGATTGGAAACCGTCCCCTCTAAATCAATTTGTAACCAGTTATTGCCACCCCCAACGTTTCGGAGCAGTTGATCGGGTCCCTCACTAAATGGATATTCGGCTCGCCCGTTTGTGACAAAAAGGTCGAGGTAACCATCCTTATCGTAATCTGCGACAGCGGCACTTTGTCCTCTCCCCTTCGAACTCCCGGAAACTTCATCGGTATCAAGACTTTTACGGAAGCGACCATTACCAAGGTTTGTATAGAGGCGATTGGGAACATTAGCAGATGCCCATGAACGGACAACATAGATGTCCACATCCATATCGTTATCAAAGTCGCCTGCTGCGACGCATCGTCCGTCTTCAAAACTATTGAAAGCCTCCATGTTTGCGGCACTCTGGAATTCGCCTCCTTGGTTAATCAGGAGCTGAGACGACGGTTGACCGCGCAAGTCTGTCAGTGAAAAGTTAATAGTTTGGAATTCTGATATAGGTTGTATCGCTTCTACCAGGATTATGGCAGGTTTCTTCTGAGAGAGGAGCGTCCATCTTTTTGTATCCGGTTGATAACCTATGTAAACCCCATAGTTGGCATTTTCAGGGCGCGGTTTCAGCCCGACGACCCTTGGATCATCTGGAGAGAGTGTAATTTTAAAGGTCGCGGATCGGAGGTTTGGCGTTACCTCTTGAAACTCGCCTCCTTCAAACTTTGTCACCCAGTGTCCATCGGCACCGATGTTCACTAAGGGCAATCGCGGTCCCCATTCCGAATAAATCTGAAAAAAGACATCACCTTCCGTTTTGAAGCTAACCCCTATCTCATTCGGATTGCCGCGCAGATTCAATTCTAATTTATGGGGATCTATCTGTCCTGCGTAGGATTGGTAGAGTCCACGGGCAAGAAAGATATCAGGCCGTAAATCTCCGTTGAAATCTGCAATTGCGGCATCATGTACAGAATACCCCCTGGAAATACCGAGTGTTCCAATGAGGTCATTAAAGGAAGTTCCGGATGTATCATATATCGCGAGCGGGTATCTGTGATAACTCAGGACGATTTCCATATTTCCGTCTGCAGTTATGTCAGCGTATTGCGCGAGTGCGGCACTTTCTGAGAAAGAAAACCCCGCGAGGGTGCTGATGTTTTCAAAGCCATTCGCGGTTTGTCCGAACAAAGCAGACGTGATGGAGCCCCCGCCCCTCTCCTGTCTGGGAATCCCCGTCATAAGGAGATCAAGTCGTCCATCATGGTTAGAATCAAGCCAGAGCGGTGTCCGACTCCGCAAAAGTGGATAATCCACCCCAAGTTCTTTGGCGCGTTCTATCAACAGTCCGTTCTCGTTCACATAGAAGTGGTTCGCGTGGTTATTGTGGACCCCACCTAAACCGCCTCCACTCCCTGACAAGACAACCAGATCTTGGTCACCATCGTTATCAAAGTCTGCCCATGCTACGCCGTGTGTATCCGCAGTGGGATTCGCGTCCCAAACCTCGTCAATAATATTTGTAAAGGTGCCGTCCCCATTATTCCGATATAAACTCGGTTTATGTCGATGATTCGTCGCCCATAAGTCGAGGTATCCGTCGCCATCAAAATCTCCCCAAGCATTCCCCCAACTTTCACCGATTCGGGTGATTCCTACCTGCTGTGATACATCTTCAAATCGTATTTCACTGAACGCCGTGGACAGCAGGGAAAAAATGAGCAATAATGTTATTAAAATCCGCATTTTTCTCCTTATGATGCAGTCCCTTATAAAAACCGTTGATAGATGCCCATAATCTTTTCATAATGAATGTCAGCATTAAACTCGGTTTCCACCTTGTGGCGTGCCGCACGCCCCATCTCTGTCGCTTCGCTTTTATGCTCGAACATCCACAGTAGCCGTTCTCGCAGTGCCTCTTGTCTGCCCGACGGAAAAAGAAATCCATCAACACCGTCTACGATGAGTTCAGGAATTCCACCGATATCAGCCCCGATCGCTGGTTTGCCGTAGGCATACGCTTCCAAAATAGACATCGGGCAGTTTTCATACAGCTCGGATGGCAAGACCATACCAATACAATTCTGAATCAGTTCTCGGAGTTCATCACCCTGCTTAAAACCGAGCAGGTGAATATGGTCACATTCATTCTGTTCACGCATACGCTGAAGTTCAGGCATCGCCTCACCATCTCCAACAATATAAAGCGGGACGTGTTTGAGTGGCATCGCTGCTTCCATTAACGTAAAAATCCCTTTGCTTCGATACAATCGCCCGAAATAGAGAAGATAGTTCCCCGCTTTGAAACTCGGCGTGATGTCAGAGACCTCGACAAAGTTGTGTACAGTTGATATCTTATCTTCAGGAATACCGTAGGAGATCATTTTTTTTCGGTTGAAGTGACATACGGAAATGAAATGGTCAAACTTGTTATGTGAACCCAGTATCTGAGAGAAATAAGATTCGGTAACGCTTAACGCAGTGCGAGCGATCGATCCCTTATTGCATCGTTTGGGGAGGGCGCGCCAAAAGTGTTTACCCGCACAAGCCTCACAAATTTCATCGTTTGAGATATGACTATGAACTGGACACGTCAACTTAAAATCATGTAACGTCTGAATGAGCGGGATCCCCGCTTTTTTGAGCTCGCCCAAGATTGAAGTCGTCAGTTTACCGTAGTAGATGTGGAAATGCGCGAGGTCGATGTCCGTGTCTTTCAATAACCGGCGGATTGATTTAACGGCATCGTGTGAATATAAAAAGCGCAATAGGTCTCCTACTCCCGGATGCTTGAAGTCAGCACCGCGTGGGAAATAACGTTCCCACTCAGACGGTTCATTTTCAGGATCTGCCGCCGTAAAAGGGATGATTTGGTGTCCATGCTTTCTTAACAACTCAGCGAGCACAAAAAAGTAGCGATCGGAACCCGCACGGACATAATGATTTTGTGAGACATTCAGGATAGTGTGCATTCTGCTAAGGGTGGTGTTACTGTTTTCATTTTATCGGACTGTGGGATACGCACATTACGTGTAACAATGTGAGTGGTGGTTGAATTGTGTCGTCCATGTTCATAGCTCAACTAAGACAGAAGCTTACAACAAATGCCGTATGTATTGAATTTTGATTTTCTATTTAGGTTCCGACAAACTGAGAATACACATCTCGGACTGTTTTAAAGCCAGGGAGCATATAGTCTGGACGTGCTTGCAGTTCGAGCGGTGGATGGTTTTCTCCCAAAACAGCCGCGGCCGTCGTTTCTGTATAGAATCCGCCATCGGTTAACTCTGCCAATTCTTTCACTTCAACAGCTTTGCCTGTTCCAACATCGTAGGTGCCGATAATATTTAAATTTTCAACATAACGGACAGCACGAACGACATCCGCTACGTGGATATAATCCCGGCGAAAAGGACAGAATACATAGCGAAGCGTCCGCCGCATGAGTTTTTCAGGTACAGAATGGTTTTTAGGTGGGCGATTGTCCTCATCGCCATAGACATTGTAGAGCCTTAAAATACAATACTTTTCATTGTTTACCCGGATGTAGTCCTCAGCGACCCGCTTGGACCATCCATAGTAAGATTCCGGAGCGATCGCCGTGCAAGAGGATATAAAAATGAGAAAGGCATTTTTCTGACGCGCCATATCAGCGAGTTGCTTTGTCGCTTCATAGTTCCATTTAAAGATGTTCGGGTCTTGATAAAGTGAATCAGCTATTGCGCCGCAATGAATAATCGTCGTTGCCTGTTCTATCGAATCACGCCCTTCGGCAAATAACGTCTCCCATCGCTGAAAACACTGACTTTCATCAAGGGTGTTTGCCGAAGGATACGCTTGATGCAAGTGTCCGCCAATATAACCGCTGTTCCCCGTTAGGAAAATCATAGAAATCACCTCCCTACACAAAATAGGTATAATCTTTGCCTAAACCAGTGATGCGGGAGTAAAAACCTTCAGAAACTGTGGAAAAATCCGCATCCAAGACGCTAATATTGTAACACACTGAATGTAAAATGTCAAGTCCCAAATTACCGTGGAACGCCTCTAAAGTCCGCTGATATTCAGTAGATAAAGCCCTCTGTGTTGTGCCTATTTTAATCGCAGTAGGTCCACTTAAGGCAATACAGCATTTACCCAACTATTAAGCCGTTGCGGGATTGTTGTGAGTTGCGCGCGGAAAAGGGTCAGTCCAGCATCATCGGCAATCGGAACGGTTTTCAGTCGATACGGTGCAGTCTTCTGCGTATTCCAGCCTATATCGGTCGTTCGCGCCGATCGGAACCCCGCCGTCTTCACAATCTCAATTTCGCGTTCGGTATAATCACCGTTCGGGTAACTGAAATGGGAACATTCAATATCCAAAAGTTTCTCTAAATCCAGCTTGCTACCCAGAATTTCTTGTCTACATTCCGCTTCTGTACAGTGTGGTAAAATCGGATGGAACTGCGTATGCGGTTGAAAGTCAACGTCTGCTATCATCTCCTTCATTTCGGCGATATTCAGTGCCTGCCTCTCTGGATACGTCTTTTCGGGTTCAAAGTCAGCGGTATGCTTGAGGCACGCTAACCGTTCTACATTCGGCAGTCTTTTCAGTTTTTCTCTCTCCGTTTTGGATTGCCCTTCCACTTTAAACCAGAAATGCCGATGCGTATCAACAATCCGTGTGCAAACAAAGAGTGTCGGACAAATACGGTACTGCTTGAAAAGAGGTAAGAGTTTGATATTATCCGCGTGGCCATCGTCGATGGTAATTACAACGCTCTTCGCGGGGATCCGTGAGAAATCCTTCTGATGAATAGCAGAGACCAAGGTATCAAGTGAGATAACCGTATAATGGCGCAAGAGATACGCAATATGTCTCGCGAAAACAGCCGACTTCGCATCGTGATACATGAGGATAGCGACCCGGTTGCGGCAGAGGCATTCCCGAATGAGGATATGTATACCCAATAAACAGATTAGGGTTGCCACTATATTTTTAAGAAAATCACGCATCTATTTTAGTAGTTATCAGTTATCAGTTAAAAACTATTCCCCAGTGAGGAGTCCCGGATATGGAAAGCCTGCATCGGCGATTTGTGTATCTGCGAAGGGTTCATAATGGACTGTTCCTATCTGTTTGGTAGTCAGTACCGGATCAGCACCATCCACAATGACATTGGCTATCTCAGTCGTATCTGAGTTTCCCCACCAATTGCTGGTCACCACTAAGTCAAATTTCACATTTAAACGGAGTGCAAAAATATTCGTGTTCAGATTATTGTTTTGAATAATAGATTGGACATTCTCACAGAAGATACCGGTCTCGTTTTTGGTGATATTGTTTCTTTCAATTCTCGGACGCGTTTGGCGTCCGATAGTGCTGATGCCGATGTGATTGTCAAGAATGTCGTTGTGTTGAACGCGACCGTCACTCCCGTCGAGAGCGATGGCGGTTTTATTTTGACGAAAAACGCACGCTGCAACAGTTGGCGATGCCGTTTGGATGTCAAGAGCGACTGTGGCATACGCGATAACCGCCCCTCTGACAAAACTCTCTAAATCGTGTGTGTGGTCGAAAAGGATACCGTTCCAATCGCCGGGGGCAGGTCCGACATTGTCCGATGTGAGATGCACAAGTCGAGTTACTGGGTCTTGATCTAAAGGGGTCCCGATCTTTAAAATACCTCTTACGATGAGAAGGGCATCCCGTTTAAATTTAACAGTTGTGCCGGGTGGGATGTTGAGGGTTATATTCTGAGGAATCTCTACTGTTCCTTGTACAATATACGTCTTCTCGGGGTCCCACGTTTCATTCTCAATCAGTTGATGATCTTTGAGGACAATTTCGGTGGTATCTTCAGGTGCTATGGGATTCGGATCTTCTTGCGTCGCACAGCCTCCCCCTATCGACAAACTCAGGCAGAAGATTAATAGGCAATATATCAATTGAATCTTCATTTTTTCTGCTATTCCAGTAAATTTCCTTATTTTGTAAAGTTCGTTGCAACCTTTGGAGATTTTCATCAAAAAATTTGGAGAAGAGGGTTATCTTAACGATAATGCTTTAGAGTCTTGGATCAACCGCCTCGCTCTCAAGCGACAGAATTCCGAAAACGCATTCATGAACACGAGACAACGGTTCACGACGAACAAACCGCTCAAGTGCCTCAACCCCCAATGCAAACTCTCGAAGTGCAAGGGAACGCTTGTGAGAGAGTCCCCGGGTCCGAAGTCGCTCTAAGTTTTGCGGCAGTGTATATTCCGGTCCATAGATTATTCGCAGGTATTCACGACCTCGGCACTTTATAGCGGGTTGGACCAATCCTCGTTTGCCTTGGACGATAAAATCCAGAGGTTTGATGACTGCGCCTTCACCGCCTTGCGCAGTGAGTTCCTCCCAGCGACGGACGGCTGCAGTTTGGCTCGCGTCATCGGTCAGATCAACCATTCCGTAGGGAGTTGCGAGCAACAAGTTGTCCTCAGAATTTTGACAGAGTTCTGTAAGCATTTCCATGTGCCACAGATGGTCTTTGTCGAAGTACACCGCACCTTCCGTCGCGAGTAGGTGGAAAGGTGCCAGTTTCAGGTCCGAGACAGCTTGGACGTTCCAGCAGTATTGCTGATAAGCGTTGATGTATGCGTCAACTGCCCCTGCGCGTTGCCGATAGTTATCCAATACAGAATTCACCTCAATGCCCCGTTCAGCAGCGGCTTCTAAGGAAGTAATGGCTTCTCCTAAAGCAATACGAGCCGACGTTCCGACCGGGGCATATTGCTGCTGCAACAACTGCTGCGCCTTAACCGACCACGGCATTAACTCGCAATCAAAACAGATCCAATCTGTGTTCAGCGTCTTCCAATAACCGACGTTGTCTACCGCAATTTTCACCTGTTTCAACAGCTCGGCTTCAACGGCAGCATCATTAAAGAAGTTTCTGCCGGTGCGTGTGTAACAGATACCAAGGGTGTCGTCCGTAACACCAAACCGTTTTTTGGCGGTCTCTGGATCCCGGCAAACGACAACAACAGCGCGTGATCCCATGTGTTTTTCTTCCCAGATGACGTTGGATACACCCTGTCTGCGATAATAAGTGAACGCCTCCGTTGGATGTTCAAGCAAACCGGGTCTGTTTGTCGTCTCAGTTGGGGACATCGTCGCTGGAAGGTATATAAGCCATTTTGGGTCTATAGCGAAACGACTCATCACCTCAAGTGCGGTTATGGCATTCTCTTCGCGGATTGTTACAGTGTGATGTAACCGTGTGCCGATAACACGCTTTCCGAGGACATCATCGATGTTTAGGATATCACCGGCTATAGATATGGGAACTCTCTTCTGGAGAGCTTCAACGGAATTCTTTTCAAGCCCCTCAGCGGGGTGCGTCTGTAGCGGTTTCGTCGGTTCATAATATGTTCGGTGTGCGGGGACAGACACGAGTTCTTTTTCAGGGTATCGCAACGCAGTCAGTTTGCCGCCAAAAACACATCCAGTATCAATGTTAATTGTTCGATTTACCCACTGTGGCTCGACGACTGGCGTGTGTCCATAGACTACCATCGCATCGCCGCGATACTCGTCAGCCCAATTGCTCCGAATCGGCAAGCCGAACGTATCGGTTTCTCCAGTCGTTTCCCCATAGAGTGCGAATTCACGCACGCGCCCCGATGCTCTGCCTTGTAATTTCGCCTTCATTCCAGCATGCGCAACGACCAATCTTCCGTTGTCAAGTACACAGTGGCTTACCAAACCATCCAAGAATTCCGCGACCTGCGTCTTAAATGCGGTTGATGTTTTTTCCAACTGAGAGAGCGACTCCGCCAATCCGTGTGTTGGGTTCACATTTTTGCCACGTAGTGCACGCACCAATTTTACGTCATGATTTCCGGGGACACAGATAGCCGCGCCAGTCTTTTGCATTCCCATGACCAAGCGTAATACTTCAGCGACCTTCGGACCCCGGTCAACAAAATCCCCAACGAAAATCGCTTTCCTGCCTTGTGGTGGCGCAACAATAGTTTCACCGTCTGACTGCGTTGAGATTTCATAATCAAGTTCCTTGAGTAATTGAACAAGTTCATCAAAACAGCCGTGAATATCACCTATAATGTCAAACGGTCCATGCTCATTTGTGCGGTTGGTCCACAAGGGCTGCCGTTCTATACGGATGGCTTCAACAGCTTCGGGTGTGGACATCACATAGACGAAATTCCGAAAACCTTCACGTTTGAGATAGCGCAGTGAGCGACGCAGTTGCTGGTTCTGCTGACGGATGACATGCGGTTTTAAATTGCGATCGGGACGTCCCTCATTTCTCTCTTGACAGAGTTTTGGGGGTATATTAAACACAATCGCAACAGTTAAGTAATGGTATTCGCGTGCCAGCGCAAGCAAAGGTTTGCGTGCTTCGACTTGGACGTTCGTTGCATCAATGACTGTCAATTTACCAGCAGCGAGCCGTTTCGCGGCGATGAAACGCAGCACTTCAAATGCATCGTTTGTTGCCGTCTGGTCGGTTTCGTCGTCCGAAACAAGCCCTCGGCAGAAATCCGATGAAAGAATCTCGGTCGGCTTGAAGTGCTTACGAGCAAAGGTGGACTTGCCTGACCCGGAAGGTCCAATAAGGATTATAAGTGAGGGTTCAGGAATTCTCATTTTTTAATTTTACCTTGCGGTTCGGTCAGGAGGGTTTGATAAATGAAGTGCCTCTCCGTATACCTATGAGGAAACACCCAAGCAATACGCAGAAATACCCAAGCAAAAACACCCCTCCATTACATTACGGGCTTGCGGCTTTGGACTTAGGGAATTGCGTCCATCCTATTCATCACGTTCGCCGAGTAAAGACCGCCATTTGCGTTGGTGGACCAATGTCTTCTGACTCCGGTCCGACTGGGTGAAATTCAACGGCATAACGGAAGCGTTTCGCAACATCTGATGCCCAAGATTGAAACTCGTTTCGTGTCCACTCGAAACGGTGGTCCTTATGCCGAAAGGGTCCAGCCTCGAGGTTCTCAAACTTCACGTTGTATTCTATATTGGGCGTCGTCAACACAACGGTTCGAGGACACGTAAATTCAAAAATCACTCGCTCAAAAGCCGCCAGTCTCGGCACATCTAAGTGTTCGATGACCTCTATAACCGCAGCTGCATCGTATTCAGATAGACGTTTATCTCGATATCCGAGGGATCCTTGAAATAGGCGAAGTCGTTTTTTCTGCTTATCGGGTAACCGATCGTAATGGAGCCGTTCCTGCGCGATTTTTAGTATGCGATGCGAAACGTCCACCCCGACAATCTCTTCAAACTGTTCTTCAGCCAATAACTTACGGAGAAGTTTTCCTTCACCGCATCCCAGATCGAGAACGCGCCTTGCGCCACACTGTTTGAGGACTTCAGTGACCATAGCCAAACGGACTTCGTTCAGACCGATACGTTCTTCAACCTGCTCTTCCTGTGCTTGACCGGATTCGTCAGTCTCTTGCGCATCTTCTTCACGCAATTGGGCGAGTGCCTCCTGCGTGAGTTTCCGTTGATGTTTCAGGTAACGCAGGACGATAGATTCCTGTTCTGGATGCGCGGTGAGCCAGTTATCCCCATGCTTTAACAGTTTTTTGACCTCTGCCTCGCCGACCCAGTAGTGCTTTTCGTCGTCAAGTACAGGCATCAAAACGTAAAGGTGTGTGAGGAGTTCGCTCAAGGAACAGGTCTTTTCGAGTGTTACCGTAAAATAACGACTGTCGCCCCACTCTGGAAATTGTGTATTTAGCGTGTGCCGTTCCGCCTCGATTGTATAACCGAGCGGCTCGAAAAGCCGTCGCAACAATATCTCTCCACCGCGACACGGCAGAATGGACAAGCTCGCGCTTAGCGGAATCTCAGTCTTTACGAGTTCTGGGCGTTCTTTGCATTTACCTGACAACGCGCTGCCAAACACCCTCGATATCGCTACACTTAAAAACGAGGAAGCGACATACGGACGATCGTTGACGTATTGCGATAGCGCGAAATTTTCCGCAAATTGCCCGCGGGAGCGGCGGATAAGTCCAACCGAATCAACGTCGAGCAGTAGTGCTGCCGTGCATTTTTCGGTTCGTGCCTCTGGATAAAAGACATGTGCTTGGCCAAAGGGAAGCGTAAAGGATTGAATTCGCGCTGGGTGTTTATGCAACAGATAGCCGAGGTCTGTCGCAGGAGAATATGTAGTTGATATTGTCAATAACATATTTTAATTTATTGCTTCTGGGCACCGCTCTATTTCATTACGCGGTGGTCTCTGGTTAATTCGAGAACTCGCTTTAGATGATGAGAGGTTACTAATCTTATCAGAAATCTGCGTGATTTAATTTATTGCTTCTGGGCACCGCTCTATTTCATTACGCGGTGGTCTCTGGTTAATTCAAAAGCCCACTTAAGTCTGCCTACATTACATTATACTTTCCTTTCTGGGTCTCGTCAAGTCTTTTGCAGACCTTCGCAGAGCCATTCAGACCTCAACCGCCAATCGTCAACGATTGACAGTCAGTCCGTTGAGACGCATGACATTTGTTTTAAACCTAAAAATGCAGTATAATAGAACGAACTCTCTTACTTCACATCTTGCACCACCAAATAGAATGGGTGCCACGCTCGGAGGATATTGCAAAATGGCGGATTTTGATTCTCATTCATATACACCGGTATACCCGGGTCCGAACGAGGTTCTGCTTGAAGCGCAAGCACGGGTTTGCACGGGACCCCACCAGACGCGTCCTTTAGGTATAAACACTTCGGATTTTCCGCAACCGGAGCCACTTCTTGAAACGCTCCTGAAATCCTTAAGGGGTGAACTCCCAGCGTCAGACGCAGCTTCAGAGGCGCAGATGGGCGCGTTCTTTGCGGCGATGACGCTCCGCGCTTATTTCCCCAAAGCAACACAATGGAGTCCAGCAGAGCACGCGGCGTTCCATAAATACCGTTCAGCACTTACAGAGCAACTGCCCCCGGAAATTCAATACCTCATGAACCCTGCGCACGGCTACGTCCCAGCGAATCCGACAGAGGCAATCGTCGTAAACGCGTTAGAAAAGATTCTACGGGCAAAACATTTAGGGTATACCGAAACCCGAGAAATGTGTAAAGCCATCCTTAGCGACGACGTGAAACCCGCTTTCAAAGGTGCTGCACTGATCGGACAAAGAATGAACCGCGAGACCTATCAGGAAGTGCGAGGGTATCTTGAAGCGTTCTTCGGACCCGAAGCGGTCGAACCGATTGACATTGCGGAATTAACGCATTTTGGGCAACCCTATGACGGGGCAAGGCGTTACTTTCGTCCGACCCTGTTCGTCGCGGCAGTGCGTGCCGCACTCGGCGACGCATCACTCCTCCACAGTGTGGATGCAATGCCCCCAAAAAACGGTGTAACAGAGGAAACCATCCTGAAGGCACTCGGTGCCAACACGCACTTATCGCTTGCACAGACGGCTTCACTGATTACAGACGCATCGGTGGGTTTCGGATACATCAGCCAGCGTGAGTATTGCCCTGCCGCCTATAACCTGCGCGAACTGCGGGTGCACATCAAGAAACGTCCACCTTGGGCTGCGACTGAGAAGGCGCAACAGTTTTTTTCGGCACGAGAGGCAAACTACATGGTGCTCGGCTACTATCATATCGGATATGAGAAACCCCTTCTCCAATTGGCATGGGAGCGTGGATTTGATGCGGCGGTAGCTGTGAAGGGAGAGGAAGGAACAAGCCACTACGCGCTCCGACTCGGGAAGCCTTCCACCAGCGAGAGGATGGCAATCAACTACTCCCAAGGTTTCCGTCGTGCAAACGATGTCCGTGAAGATTTCGCGTTGGATATCGATCCGGGGATTTATGGATTTGACTATACGAGAAGTCCACGTCCAGAGGTTGTCAGCGCGACGGCATTTGCGGAAGCCGGTGTGGCGGCACTCTCCGGTGAGAAAGGGCATATCTACGACAGGATTCTCCTAAACACGGCGATGGTAGATTACCTGTTAGGAATTTGTCCAGAACCTAAAGATGCGTTCGCTCGCGCCCAGTCAGTGATGGACAATGGGCGCGCGTTGAAGCATTTGCAGACGTATATAGCAGCCAGCAATCAGTTTTAATAGTCGTCAGTTATCAGTTACAAGAGGGTGTTTTTGCTGGGGTGTTTCCCTCGCTAAACGAAAACCTCTTAACTGAAAACTGAAAGGTTTTTCGTAGAAAAACCGAACCGACGACTGAAAACTATTCCTAAATATAACCTGTCGAACCATCAGGCCGGATGGGACAGGTGCGTTGCCAATGGATGTATTCGTTGTCGGTGATTGCGGATTCGTTGACCTCTACACCCAAGCCGGGACGGTCCCGCAATTCCAAGTACCCATCTTTTGGCAGATAAGGTTCGTCTACCCACGCGTTCCATTCCGTCTCGGTGGGTAGGAGATACTCAAGGATTTTGAAATTCGCGGTTGCGGCGGCGAAGTGGACATTCACTGCCGTTGCGAGCGGTCCCATCGGGTTATGCGGTGCGATACTGACGTAGTGTGCTTCGGCAATCGCAGCAATCTTCCGCATCTCCAGTAACCCACCACAGACACATACATCCGGCTGAATTATGTCAGCCCCTTGCGCTGCAATAACATCCAGAAACTCAAAGCGCGTATAGAGGGATTCCCCCGTTGCGAGTGGCACTTGCATCTGGGCGCGTAGGCGTGTCCATGCGGGTATATGCTCGGGTCGGAGGGGTTCCTCATAGAAATAGGGATCGTAGGGCGCGAGGGCGTTTGCGAGTTGGAGCGCGCGAATCGGTTCAAAGATTTTGGCGTGTGGGTCGAAGGCGAATTCCCAATCCGCGGGTGTGTTATCCCGAATTTGCTCAAAATAGGTAGCGGCTGCTTCACAGACGCGTCCCCAGCGATCTGCATCGGGATCGAGCTGGTATGGACTCGTCTTGAAAGCCGTAAATCCCCACTCTTCATGAAGCTTGTGTGCTTGATCTGCGGCTTCAACGCCATCCCTACCGCCGATGCCACGGTAAACGCGGATGCGGTCCCGAGCGTGTCCACCGAGGAGCATGTATACCGGCAAACCTGCCGCTTTCCCGCTGATGTCCCAGAGGGCATGATCGACAGCAGAAATAACAGCAAGCCCAGCACCGCCTGGCGGGAATCGGAACTGTTGATGCAGTTTCATCATTATATATTCAATTCGCCTCGGGTCGTTCCCTTGAATCATCTCGAAGATGTAATCAGCGATTGGCTCAACAGAGAGGTCGGGACCTGTGGAGTAGGCTTCACCCCACCCGTAAAGTCCTTCGTCCGTTTCGACTTTGATGAGCCCGCGAGGTCGATTGCCAAAGCGTGCCATAAAGGTTTTAATCGCGGTAATTTTCATCTTTTTATCTATAGACCTCCGTTTTTTGGGCAGTCGGCGATCAGCAGTCGGCGTAGGGGTTGGAAATATAATACATTGTCCCGCAAGTCCACACGCGACTTGCGCTACGGATTTCGTCTATTCCCAGACTAAATCCGCCAACCCTTACAGAGGTTTTCTGGTGAAATTACACCCGTTTGCTGATTGCTGACAGAAATCATCTTTTTAATGGCTAAAAGCCAATCACCATGGATGTGTGCGAAATGGCGAGGCAGGCAACCCCTCTTTGTTGACGAGATTCGGTTCCGCACTTTGATGCCAACCGAATCGAACGGCAATCGGATTCGCAACGACACTGCTGGAGACGACAATTGTGTTCCCATCAACCGTCGCTTTCGCTTCAACGAATTGTTTGTCCTCGCCTGCGATTTCAAACCATGTCAGGGGTTGTTCGTCTTTCGCCATCAAGCCACTCCCAACAAAGTCAAAACGCAGTCGGATCGTGTCTCCTTCCACTGCCATCGACTTGTAAAGCGGACCGGAATAGGTTACATCCTCTCTGCCGTAGGTTTTCGCAAGTGCCCACAACGCAAGCCGTCTGCCGACCTCCTGCTTGTTTTGAGGATGGATGTCCTTGAGGTTACCGACATCCGTTGTTACAGCCATACCGGTATGTGGAACGGATAACGTTGCGGCTTGTGCTTCCCAAATTGCGGGTAGCAAAAATGGACCGGCTCCCCAACCGTAATTAAACGGGGCAAGTTGCACGAAATAGAAGGGGAAATCTCCCTGTCCCCAAACCTCACGCCACCCATTGATGAGCGCTTTCATCTTTTCATGGTAGAGCATTCCGTCCTGAAGGTTCGACTCGCCTTGGTACCAGATTGCGCCACGGAGCGCGTAAGGGACGATCGGATGCACCATGCCGTTGTAGAGTCCGGTGGGTCTGGCGTGATGTCTCAACGCATGTCTATTTTCGGGTATCTGTGTAAGACGAGCGTCGGTTTCTAACGCCTTCCGCGTTTCTGCGATCCATGCCTCAATCTCCTTCATCTTTTGTGGAAGTTGCTCGCGATAGTTCGCATCCGCTTCCTGAATCTCTTTGGATATGGATTCAAGGGCAGGGACGGTTGAGAAGCCAACAGGCGGTGTCCACGGCTCAATGCGGGTGCCGCCCCAATTGGTACTGATTAATCCAATCGGGACATTGAGGTTCTTGTAAAGTTTTCTGCCGAAATAGTAAGCGACAGCGGAGAAATTCTCGATTGTTTGTGGGGTGGTTTCATGCCAGTCGGAAACCTCCACATCTTGCTGAAGTAATCCTGAGGGTCTGTGCGGAATGTCAAACAGTCGGATCTTTGGATAGTCCGCCGCAGCGATTTCCGCATCGGCATCTTTTGAGGCGCGCACAGACCATTCCATGTTCGACTGTCCGGAGCAGACCCAAACCTCTCCAAAAAGAACGTTCGTCAATTCAAGGGCATTATTTCCAGCAACACGAAGGGTATAGGGACCCCCGGCATCCATTGCTGGGAGTTCGGTTCGCCAGTTGCCTTCCGCGTCGGAGACCATCACAGTTGTCGAGAAAAGCGGATCGGCATCCCCGTTTTCGGCACTGAGAGTTATCGTGATTTCCTCGTCCAGGGCTGCCCAGCCCCAGATAGGGACTTCCATGTCGCGTTGTAATACCATGTTACTGCCGATGACACGTGGTAACGTCACCTCGGCATGCGTGAGGGGTTGTATAGAAAGTAATAGGAAACCGATAAGAAATAGTGGAATTCGTTTCATGCCTTTTCTCCTTACAGTTGGATAATTAGTATTGTAACCTCTCTAGTTCGAGCTATAAATCCGTTAAGGATGAGTTGTAAGCGATGATTTATCACTCTTTTGGAAGAATTTCTACCTTCAGTTCAACACCTAAACCTGTGGCAATTTTCATAAGATCTCGTCTTTTATCTTGTGTCGTTGCGCCCGCATAGATGTAATATGAACCTGATTGCCTTTGGGTGCGGCCCGGATATTCAGACGCTGAGACGAGAGGGATCTTTCGCCGGATTATGTCAAGTGCCGCTACCTTTTCAATTCCTAACCTTTCAATTACCTCAACAAAAGTGTCTCTTATCTTAGGACGCTCAATCCTTTCACCATCGGGCATTGTAACAACCAGTCTTGTCCATTGTAGAGACCGTTTCGATTCTGGAGTCGAAACGTGCATTGGGGGAGCGTGATCTTCTTGGTCAAGAACTGGGGCTTGACTATCTGCAAGAGGGACGGATGGAATAGGCATTGGGGGAACGTGCTCTCCCTGGGATCCTACTGTTAAATTTTGTAGAAAGGTAAGTACTTCTTCCTCGGTTGGTAAGTACCTACAAACTTTTTTCATATTTTCTATCAGAAGTTGCAGCAATACCTGATTCTTTTCTCCCAATATCTTGTGCCATACCTCTGGCAAATGCCGCGCCAACTCGCGTTGCCGAGAAAAGTTCCGATAGTCTTCCTCAATTGCTACAAATGCACCACCTGTTTGTACTGACTCGTAACTTAGGTATCTATTCAGACGGTAGGCGTTTTCCTCACGATCTCCCTCGAGAAGGTCCAATTCGATTACCTTACGTTCCTCGTAAGTTCCTTCACCAGGTGGGTAAAAAAAGATCCATTTCCGCCCATCGGTGAGGATCGCAACACGAACACCTTGATGAACAGCGTATTCAAAGAGTTGCCTTTCAGCGCCGTCAAGCTTCCCAACTTGCTTTGCTTCAATGAAAATGCGTGGCATTGCGGGTGGATGACATAGTGCGTAGTCAACTCTTCCGCGATCAACTGGATATTCAGGAAAAACAACTTGAGTCTTGGACGTCGGCCACCCCAACTCCTTGAGCAGTGGGTCTATAATACCCAAACGCACGGCAGTTTCACTCGTAAACTGCCGTCGTTCTAATTCACTACGTATGTTATCAATCTGTTTCTTCAGCGTCATATTTATATTCCTTCCTTATCGAATTCGGCTCTACACTTCCAAGACGAGGAACTGTTTTAAGAATCTCATATAGCCTGGTAAACGAGAAATTACAAGCGTAATTACCACAGTCTATTTCATAGATAGATTATAGCATTGAAACATCCAACTGTCCGCAAGAAACTCATATTAGTGAAATAGGAAACTTATTTTTTTTGAACAGGTGCGGTTGGAAACCGCACCTACCTTGGTTTGAATGAGGCGAGGTTTGGAAACCTCGCCAGCGAGAAGGTGGATGTGATTGTCGTTTTCAGTTAATTCCCTCTTGAAGGCGTTCGGCGAGGTAACTGTTGCGTTGCATGACTTGATTGTTGCGGATGCAGATGCCGAGTGCGCGTTTGGTGCCGACTATTACGACACACTCCTTCGCACGGGTGATACCGGTGTAGAGCAGATTCCGCTGTAACATGAGATAGTGCTGCGTGTGTAAGGGGATAACAACGGCGGGATATTCACTCCCCTGCGCTTTATGGACAGTCGTGGCATACGCTAAGACGAGTTCGCCGAGGTCTGCGGTATCGTAAGCGACCTGTTTATCAGGAAATTGGAGGTACACTTTTTTGTCGAGATGCTCAATGGCGACGACTCTGCCGATATCGCCGTTGAACACCTCATAGTCGTAGTTGTTGCGGACTTGCATCACCTTATCCCCGATGCGGAAACCGCCCGCGGTTCGAGATACAGGCGCGGCACCTTCGCTCCTACGGGACGGCTGCCTATAAGTCTGAAAGCCGAACCTCGCTTTTTCTAACGGATGGGAGGCTGGGGTTGTATACTCCGGGTTCAATACTTCCTGGAGGCGTTTGTTGAAGCTTTCAGTGCCAAGCATCCCGCGCCGCATCGGGCATAGGAGTTGGATGTCGTCTATCGGGTGGTAATCGTAGTGTTGCGGCAGCCGATCAGAAATGAGGGAACATACCAATTCGGTAATCGCTTCGGGATCCTCCTCCTCCATGAAGAAAAAGTTCCGATCCGTATCGCCCGTGAGTTCTGGAAAATCGCCCTTATTGATGCGATGGGCATTGGTGACGATCATGCTCTCCTGTGCCTGACGGAATATCTCGGTGAGTTGGATGACGGGTATCCTTTGAGACTCAATGAGTTCTCTGAGGACATTGCCCGCGCCGACGGAGGGAAGTTGATCGATATCCCCGATGAGAATGACGGTAGTGCCCGGACGAATTGCCTGCATCAAACGGTTCATGAGGACGAGGTCGACCATAGAGGTTTCGTCAACAATGACGACATCTGTGTCCAATGGGTTTTGTCGATTTCGTTTAAATCCATTGTTTCGCGGAGAGAATTCAAGGAGCCGATGAATGGTTTTAGCTTCGCTGCCGGTCGTTTCACTGAGCCGTTTTGCTGCACGTCCGGTGGGTGCTGTCAGGGTGATGCGTCTCCCCTCTGCTTCAAACAGGCGAATCATGCCGAGAACAGTCGTGGTTTTACCAGTGCCGGGTCCCCCAGTCAGGATCATGGCGCGGGTCGTCATGGCGGTATAGATCGCCTTGCGTTGTTGTGGCGCGAAACGGATGTCCATTTCGTCCTCTAATTGCGTGAGGAACAGTGTCGTGTTAGGGGACAGCTGAACGGTGCTCTGTTCTTGACTCGCCAAGAGCCTCAAAAACTGGTTTGCGACACCGAGTTCGGCATAGTAAAAGGGGGCGAGATAGATAGGGGAATGGTTATCGGTTGAAAGGGGTTCCTGATCCGTTTCGGAAATCTCATAGTTCTCTTGTGTCTCGTCTATACTATTCTGTTCTTCGGAAACCACTACATCTGTAAAACCGGGATTAATAATTTCCTCTTTTTCGACGAGGGTGGAGATCCCTTGCTCAATGGCTTCCAGCTCCTGCTCAAGCATGGTTTGGCACGCTTCAATAAGTTCGGCACGCCGTTGGAAGACGTGTCCATCATCCGCCTTCTGGCTGAGAACATATTTGATCCCCGCTTGCACCCGCTGCGGCGCATCCTTATCGATGCCGAGTTTCTGTGCGATCGTGTCTGCCGTTACAAACCCGATACCGTAAATGTCATCAGCGAGGCGATACGGGTCTTCAGTGACGATCGGGATTGCGTCGTTTTCGTATGTTTTATAAATTTTAGCGGCGTGCGCCGTGCTAACATCGTGCGATTGTAGGAAGATCATCACATTTTTTATTTCGCGTTGCGCTTCCCACGCTTCCTTGATGATTTTTACGCGCTTCCGCCCGATACCGGGAACGCGTGCCAATTTTTCAGGTTCGTTCTCAATGACATCCATCGTATCCATACCGAACTTACGGACGATGAGTCCTGCCATCTTCGGACCGATACCTTTGATGAGACCTGAACCGAGATATTTTCTTAAGCCGACAACGTTTGCGGGGAGGATGGTTTCATACTTCTCGATTTGGAACTGTCTGCCGTATCTGGGGTTATCTACCCACTGTCCCTGGAGGAGGAGACTCTCACCAGGATTGATAGATGCCAAATTGCCGACGACTGTGATGAGTTCGGCATGGTCGCGCGCCGAAAGTCTTCCGACTGTATAGCCGGTGTCAGGGCTTTCATAGACGATGCGTTCAAGTATCCCCTGCAGTGTTTCCATTCTTTTACTTTAGCCCTAACGGGGATGTCAACCCCCACTGGCAACGGACTTTAGAACACTTTATAGACTTTGAAACTTTCCCCAGATCTATCCAATTTCCGTCATCAATTTCTGAAAAGCGTTGAGTTGTGGGGCAATCATATGGGATGTATCCGTTTTGTTCTCAAGGGCTTCAACGGTTTTGAGTCCGTTGCCTGTGATAGCGAGAACTGTTGGCTCATCAGGTCCGATGTGTCCACTTTCTATCAATTTTTTCGCGGCGGCGAGTGTGACACCCCCAGCGGTTTCCGTGAAAATACCCTCTGTGGAAGCGAGGAGTTTTATGGCCTCCACGATCTCAATATCGGTGGCGTGTTCGCCGACACCCCCGGAGTTTCGGACGGTATCCACAGCATAGATGCCGTCTGCGGGGTTTCCAATCGCGAGCGATTTAGCGATTGTATTGGGTCTCACAGGCTTTACAAAATCGCCATTCTCTTTGTATGTATTGACGATGGGTCCACACCCCTCGGCTTGGGCGACATGGATTTTAGTGTTCGGTGTATCTATTAATCCCAAAATGTGGAATTCTTTTAAAGCTTTGCCAATCTTTGTAATGAGAGACCCCCCAGCGGCAGGTGCGACGATATGCGCCGGCGCCTTCCAACCGAGTTGTTCGATCAATTCAAAGCAGAGGGTTTTCGAGCCTTCAGCGTAGAAAGGACGGATGTTGATATTAACAAATGCCCACGGATAGACCCCGCCAATTTCACTACAGAGTCGGTTGACATCGTCATACGTGCCAGTGATACCGACGACTGTGGGACCATAGACGAGGGATGCAACGACCTTGCCAACTTCGAGATCCGCGGGGATGAAAATGAAGCAATTTAGTTTTGCAATGGCAGCGTGTGCGGCGACTGCGTTGGCGAGGTTGCCAGTAGAGGCACAAGAAACCGTCTCAAAATCGAATTCTTTTGCTTTGCTCAAGGCGACGGCGACAACCCGATCTTTGAAGGAAAAGGTCGGATGGCAGACGGTGTCATCTTTGATATAGAGTTCTTTGACGCCGAGCGCGTCTCCAAGATTCTTCGCTCGGACGAGCGGCGTAAATCCGGTGTGAGTGCCATCTGTCGGTTCACCATCTATCGGCAGTAGATCTGCATAACGCCACATGCTTTCTGGACCATTTTCTATTGAACGCCTTGAAATAGATTTTTGTATCTCTTCATAGTTATAGTCTACTTCCAGGGGCCCGAAACAGAACTCGCAAACGTGGAGCGGTTCCTTGGGATACTTCTCCCCACATTCACGGCATTTGAGCCCTAATACTTTTTCCATGTTTTTAATTTTCCTTTTTTAATTTTACCTTGCGGAACGCACCAGAATCAGAAGATTAGATCGTTAACTTAACGCTAAATTCGTTCTTTCCGGATTGTAATGTGAGACGTATAAAAAGCGAATGTTCCCCTATCCATCTGACATCATCGACGTTGGACTCCGTTAATTGTAGACCTTCGTGGTCACCCCAGACGACTATCCCATAAGGCATCGTCCGCGTCGCCTCTACCACAATGGCGATGTGTAGTTGTGTCCGGTGTCGCGTCGGTAAAAAGCCTGTTAGGACAGGTGTATTCGCCTCGGACTGCAATACCCGTTCGGCAGCATAGTTTTTGATCTCAACGGGCACCATATCACCCTCAACAAAGGTCAATTCACATGCCGCGTCGTAGTAAAATATATTTAACGTAGACTTCGGGTCAGTCGTTTCCTCTCGGATCTCCGTAGTTGCCCCGACAACCGCTGTCGGTTCGGTTTTCTGACACTGTTCGATGTAATCTTCAACCATTTGCGAAAGGAGCAGCGGCTTTGTGTCTTGAAGACTCACCACGTGTGCGAAGTATGCATCGAGGCGTTCCAACCCCTCTTCTCCGAGGTGTGCAACGGTAAGCGGGTCGATATGTTCTACATAACCCAGCCATTGATTCCACGCCGTGCTTTCGACATAAACCTCATAATGGTGTTGCGCCGTTCCGTTTAAGAGTGCTGCGCGGAGATTATGTGCGTCTGCATCAAGATGACCTGCGGTATGGTAAGGGATACCAACAATCTTTTCAAACGATTGGTCAGGGGTCCCTCGTGCGACAATCGCATCAAGAGACGCTGAGACTTCAAGCGGGTAAAAACACCCAAAACCGCCGCGGTCGGACCCCTCAATTTCGGGAACATTCGAGGCTGCCGCATCCACCTTTTGCTGATTCCAATGGTAGCCCCAAAGCCCTCGGAAGCCCGTCTGTTCAAGGGCTCGCAGGAACGTATCATTCTTGAAGACTGCCCCTGCGATATTCATCTCCGCCCAAGGGAGCGTTCGCGTGAGTCTTTCCCGTTCCCTGATTATATATTCCGGTAACTTCTCTCGCATCGTGACGAGATGCGATGCCATGGCTTCCGTGCTGGCACCCGGATTGGCGTTTCTTGCAGCCTCCCAGTTCGTTTCCCAGATCGGTCTGATATCGAGCATCAACAAGGGAGCGTCGCCGTGCTCTGTGTGGAACGTTGTGAGCAACCTCGCGACGCCTGGCGCAGATTTGGTATCAACTGCCCATGTTATGGGTATACCGTGCTTATGTGCAACCTCCGCTAACAGTCGGACCCCTTCACGTAGCCGCTCCCTGTCTTCCGCTACTGCTGTGCTTACCAATCCGTAATTCAGCATTACTATTCCAAAAAGACGGTAACGCCCATGTCGGCATACTTCTGGCGGGTGCTCGGACTCCCGTTCCGAAAGCAAACAGCGGTTGTCGTTCCCTCTAAAGCCTTCGCGACGTATTCCACACAAGCATCCACGGTCTGGAGTGCATGATTCGGGTGGCTCTCAATGCTGAACGTCAGATCCGCAGGACCAAAGGAGAGACAGTCAACCCCCGGCTTCGCGAGAGATCGCGCATGTGTGACGGCTTCTATGGACTCAATCTGCATCCAGAGGATACCGTTGGTGTTCCACCAGTCGGCGTATTCAAGCCGTTCTTTACCTTCGGAATTCACCCGGGGGGCACCGCCCCAACTTCGAAGTCCCTGCTGCGGATAGTAGAAAGCAGCGACGGCTTCGTTTACGGTTTCGTCTAATTCGACCTGTGGCACCTCAATACCTGAGGGACCTAAATCAAGGTAGTTGCCGATGAGATACGTGTTTCGGGTGTGCTTAATCCGAAAGTTGGCGGGAATTCCGAGTTCATTCGCCATGTTACAGAAGGCGACGAGCCGATCCTCGTTGTATGGAGAGTGTTGGCTATCCACGGCGACAAAATCGTAGCCGCCCTCTTCGACTTTAGCGACGAGTGCGTCGGCAGATATTGCCATAGAGACGTTAGCGCCATAGACGAGTTCTCCGTTATGGATCCGTTGTTTCAAATTTGCTGCTGACATTGTCATCCCTCATTTTTTTAGCGCAGCTTGCGAATCAAAATCTGCTGTTAAATACTGTCTGCGGTGCGCGTGGGTTCAGTTTTACAAGGCAAACGGCATAGCGGGTGCTATTCCGAAACCGAGGCAGGCAGGTCAAGTCACGCCTGAATCTCTATAATTATACCCTAAAAATCCTTTTGTGTCAACGGATTTGTGTTTTGGACAGCGGGATTCAGTGTGTAACTTCAAGAATTGACAGGGTCGGATTTTAAGGGTATGATGTTGGAATGAGGATAAAAAATCGTAGCGATGGAGAATTGCATGAAACCTTATGAATATCTTGAACATACAGCAGATATGGGACTGTTGGTTAGAGGGAAAAGTCTATCGGATCTGCTGAGAAATGCGGCACAGGGGCTCTTTGAAACAATAGCCGTCGTGGATACCGTCGATGAGACAGACGCAGTGGAGATTCATCTCACGGCTGAATCCGTGGAAGACCTTTTTGTGAGATGGCTCGACGAACTCATCTTCCAACACGAAACAAAGGAGACTTTCTTTAAACGTGCCGACATCAAAGAGTGTAGTGAAACAGCAGTATCAGCGACGGTTTACGGTGAACCTGCAAATTTCGATAAACACGAGGTTTATACAGAAATTAAGAGTGTTACATACCATCAGCTGCAGGTCGTGCGAAAGTGTGATGGCAGTTGGTTCGCTCAGGTCATTTTTGATCTGTGATAACCTATGGATAGAACTGATACATCGTGGTGTTCAGAAGGATGTTCAGGAGGCTCCACGTGCTTCCCATGAGATAATCACCGAGAACTAACCCCAGAAAGAAGGGGATGGCGCGTCGATAACTCTGGATACCCCCATGTCGGAGGATAAGCCATTTCAACGTCAAAGCGATCAATAACGGAATCCAGAGGTCGGACATCTCTTGGTTGCTCGCCATCACATAACCGAGCGGATGCAGCGGCAGCCAAAAGAACTTGACCCGAAGATACGTCAGCACCATCATCACAGAAAACCCGATGCCCATGAATATTACGCCGAGCCAGTCTGTGTCGAGGGGATACGTAATCCAGTTTGTTAACCGTCCGAAGTATTCTCTTCCGTAACCGAGTGCCCAGGGTCCAAAGTATCCGGAATCCGCACCGAATTTGTAATAGAAATGTAGCTGCACCCATAAAGCGACAATCACACCGAAAACAGTCGCGATGATAACCGTCAAGAGCATCCGACGTTGGTTAATATTGGCAAGTTCCGCGATTTTAAAAGCCTCCAACTGATGCGGCATCTGCTGCGGACGGTAATCTCGATTGAAAAAGCAGACGGAGAGTGCCGTTAAGTTCCGCGCACCGAGACGGTGCGTCCCCAAAAGAGTGTTCAAGATGTATCGGGGTGCCTGCCAGTGGTAGGCATGGACAAAAATACCGGACTCGGCACGGATGCGTGTTGTGACCAAGGGTGTTATGAGGAACAGAACAGCAAAAGTGAGGGCGATCCAGACCGCCATGCCTGCCTTGTAGAGGAGGAACGCAAACAACAAAACGCCAAGCACAAAGCCCCAGACAGCCACCCGATACGACATCGGTTCGTCGTGCTGCTCGATAGGCGGTTCTCGTCCTCGTGATGGTAGCACGCTTCTCAAAACGGCACCGAAATGCCGTTTCCCTGTCCACCCAAAAAAGAAACAGAGTCCTATAAATGCCCCGATCGTCTGCTCGTTAAGATACGGAAAGCGCGGAATACTACTCCATCCGACCGCTTTTGCCAAAGCGACTTCGTTCCGATAGAGAAAATAGAAGAGGCTCGTCGAAAAGAGGACATCCAACGGCATGAGGAACATAATGCCGATGGCAAACGGGTAAAAGGCGGTGATGATGGTGCCATAGAGGCTCAAGGGTGCCTCCTGAAACGAGAAAAAACGGCGTGTCACTGGAATATGCGGAATCACGGGATAGAGATGGCTCAATCCGTTGAAAAGACTGATACCGGCAGCGATTGCAAAGCCGATCCACATCCGCTTGTTTCGGAAGAAACCGGACGTGGGATTGGTCATCGCAAGTGGGAGTTGAATAATCGGGAAGGTGAGGCGCTCACGCTGTGCCCACTGCCGACGGAGGATCGTATTGAGGCAGAGAAAGATGAATGCTATCACCGAAAACAGCAATAACCATGCTATCACGACCGGCACCCACACCCGCAAGTGAAGGGGATGATATAGGCTGGATTCCCCAAGGTAATAACCACGGAGCGCATCTCTATCCGAAACGGTGAGCCATTCTGGGAGATGGTGCCAAAACAGGGTGCGCCACTCGTTCTCTTCGGTTGCAAACCAGAAACTATGTCCGAGGACAGAGAGGATCGCCTGAAAGACATCGCAGCCAGCCAAGGATGTCGAGAAGCTGAGTGTCACATACAAGAATAACAGTTCGCCTTGTCCAAGTGCCAAGTTGCTTCTTAGGAGACGGATGACACTGTTCATCAGCATCACTGCGGTGAGGATGAAAATGACATTGGACAGCGGGACTACCCACGTCGGGAAGGTATAGCGCACGAGTTCCATCTGGATGAGGAAATAGCAGTTAATCGGTGCGCTAATGGCAAAGATGGTGATGACGCGCCAGGTCAGGGCACGTTGTTGAGGGAGAGAAGTCAATGTTAATTCGCCTCTGCGAGAAGCGTTAATCTCTGTTGTCTGTCGCGGAAACAGAGACGATTGCTATAAGAAGGTTTTAACATCTTCAGGACTCGCTCCGACTGAGAGAGAAACGTGTCCCCATTCCTCATTTGAAAGATGTTTTACCAATTCGTCCCAGATGAGGTTATGCCGCTCTTTCACCAACTTTCCATCAAACTTCCTGCTAATGATGACGACATGGATCAGGTCGTCAAAACCATCGGAGACATCAACCAGATCATTTTTGTCACAGAAGTACCCACCTTTGAGTTTATCGTAAATCTTCTGCTTTAATATTTCGCATGCCATGTATATATCCTTCGCTAGATGTTATTGCTTATCCAGTGCATGACTTCTTCAACAGCTTCAATGAAAAAAGTTGCAGCATCACCAGTTGTTTGGCGGGTATAACGCCACGTTGGGGTCCAACGGTTGACTAAATTAAATAAGGAAACCACATTTTGATTTTGTTGTAGACGATTATAACCAGGGGTAAGTTTAAACAACTCTTCCAATTGATGCGTAAAAACTGTACTACGTCCAGAGAGTATCGAACGCCGCTGGAGTTCTGCTTCTAACTCGCGCAAATTTTGGCATTCATAGATTTGCATCAACTTCGTCTTCAAGAGACATTCCACAGCATAACCTGCAATGTACATTGCACCCCGCCACCGAGAAGCCCGCAAGAGCACTTTCGCATCTTCCAAGCGTTGATGGCTGGCACTGGCTTGCGCCCTTATACCATCATGTAAATCATGCTCCATCACGCAAGCCTCATTAGGAAGTATACCATGTTTTCACCGCTGTTTCAAGGAGAGTATGAAGAACCAGAACAATAGTTTGTTGTCATGCAGTTATTACCACAACGTTACACTTACCAATCCCCATGTACAGGGGTCTCACGTGCTTTCTCGAAGAGGTCTGCCCATGTGTCAGTGCCGTCGTCAAAGGTTAACTCCAGACGCGCACCTTCGACCTGTGCCTCACCGTTGCCGGCATTGAAATAACTCAGACCATCACCGGACATGTGGATGCAACTGCCATCAGGATAAACAGCGGTTTTGATGATACGCGGGACAGGATGAATCGTGTAACCCTCAGCGTCTAACTGATCATCCGGCACGCGGAAACGTTCGACTGCGTCTTCATCGACTTCAACGCCCAACCCAGGGGCATCAGGGACCTTGTGGCATCCCTCCGAGACGTGTATCGGTTGTGTGAGCAGATGGTCGCTATAGAGGTTAATACAGGTGATTGCGGGCCATGTCGCATGTGTGAGTACACTCCCGAGATGTCCTGCCCACGTCGTTGTCAAGCCATTTCCAACGATCTGGAGCCAAAACGGCATATCTGCGGCGGCACTGAGTTGTCCCTCACGCATTACTTGTGATTTACCGCCACCGATGACAAATCCAGTGTTTACGTCCTCACGGACACAGGTGGTATAGGGGGGTGACCCGAAGTGCATAGCGACCTGACACCCAACTTCTTGGCGGATCCGTTTGTTTCCGTCAACATCGTTCTGCGGGATAGGCGTTTCAAACATGGCGACGTTAGGGTGTGAAGCGAGTTTTTGCAGGATCGGGATAGCCGTCTCTGCGTCGCGCCAAGAACCGTTAGGATCGAGGTCGAGTTTGAAGTCGGATGGAACGCCTGCTGCGACTGCCTCTACCTGCGCGGCGATATCCCACCACGGACGCGGCTTATTTTTGAAACTGGTATAACCGTTTTCCACGGCATCTGCGGCTTCCGATGCCCAGTTCTCAGGAGACGAGTCGATACACCACCACGAAATCGGAACAGCCTCGCGACACTGCATGCCGAGGAGTTGGTAGACCGGCACTTCCAAAATTTTGCCGACGACATCGAAGAGTGCCATCTGTAAGCCTGCACCGAGTGAATCGTCATTCATGCGTTCGGCAGGACTCTGTCCAAGCACACGTTCAACACTATCATTGCTGACTCGGGAATAGGTATAGTGGACGACAGTCTCGCCCCAACCGACATGCCCGGTATCCGTGGTAACCTTACACAACTCAAGGATTGACCAGTTGTAAACAGTGGACACGCTCTGTGTGGTAATCTGTTGTTGGCGGGGGGTGAAGGGAACATCTACAAGCACACGTTCAACGTTCGTGACTTTCATGGCAGGACTCCTAAGGTTCAATGGAAGGATGCGAGGTATAGGGACCTTGGAATGTGTTTGCGAAAAGAAAAAAGGCGAGGGGATTTGGAAGTCATCCCCTCGCTCTATACGATATTAATAAGCGGCTTTAACCGCACCCCAACTGGTAGTGAGTTTGCCTTTGGCATCAATATCGAAGCCGTTGGCATTTGTAACGAGAATGCTGTCGATTCTGCCCATCCCCCAACTTTCGTGCCAAACACCTACGGATCCGGCACTTTTGTTAGTGGCTTTGTTGGATTCAAGAATGGGATCCCCGAGTTCTTCGGAGGGTGCGAACAGATCATCGACTTCATCGAGTTTCATGTACCAGACTTTGACGTTGTTGCCTTTGACCTCAACGCGTCCCAAATAGGCGACGGCATTCGTCTGGTCGAGTCCACCGCCTAAGCCGTGTGGCACACTCTCTATTTCCTTACCACCGTTCTCACAGCCACACTGGTCGAGACATTGCCCAGAGGGGCAACACCCGTCTTCCAGACTCATGAAAAGGACCGCCGCTGTCTCATTATAGCCCCAGACAGCGATATAGCCTTTATCGTCCCCTTTTCTACGGAACTGCACACCGAAACTATCATCATCGCCAAAAGAAAAGACGACTTGGATAATACCATCGGTAAAGTTTTTTAACCCAGGCAGTTCTGTGTTACCAGAAATGCCACATCCCTCAGCGGTTTGCTTCATGGATTTTTTTCCACCGAGTTTGCCGCCTTCAAAATCATCCGCAGCCCAGATAGTGCCGGCGTTTTCGGGTTTATAATTCTTGACATCGTTCACACCGGCATCCGGTTTTGCGTCCTTGGAGCCCGGCTCAAAATCGGCGTAAAACACAACTTGACCGCTGGCGTGAAATGAAACAAATAGACTCAAAACGAGAATCAAAAGAAAAAAACGGGTTTTCATGAATATCTCCTCTGTTGTCATAAAGGGTTGTGTTGCCGTTTATTGGCGAGCAACAGTATTGTGACAAGGCTTTTAATTTTACCTTACGGGAGAACGGGATTTCAAACGTGACATCCCTTTCTCACGAGTCGCCCGCGTGTTTTTGCAATGTAATACAAGGTGTTTTTGCGTATTGTTGCGGACTTACGGTTTCGCGGCTAACTTAAGGCGATAAAGCGTTGGTTAGATACCCGCATTACCGAAGGTGCCTCGTCGTAAAATTAAAGTGGTGTTGGGTGAGGCATTGACCTCACCCGACAAAGATGAGTCGCGCAGGGAGACTACCGTAAGGGAACCTTGCCCTGCACCGCAGTGGACTTTATAGTATTAGTCTATATTAAGGAAGGAGACTAATAACTGCTTTTAACGTCGCCCCACGTCGTAGAGAGTTTGGCATGTGGATCGACATCCGTGGTGCCGCCTGCACCGGTAACAAGGACGCTACCGACTCTGCCATTGCCCCAACTTTCGTGCCAGATACCGACGGTCCCGGGTCCTAAATCATCTGCGCCATCGTATTCAGCGACTGGATCGCCGAGTTCACTGGAAGGCACAAAGAGACCGGGGGCATCGTCAAGTTCCATATACCAGACCTGGATAAGACTGCCAGTGACTTCAACACGTGCCAAATAGGCAACGCTGTTGTCCTGGGAGAGGTCGGCACCTAAGCCGTGGTCGACACCGACGAGTTCATTTCCACCGTTTTCGCAGCTGCACTGGTCGAGACATTGCGAGGAAGGACAGCATCCGTCCGCAAGGCTACCGATGATAATTTGGGGTGTTTCGTTATAGCCGAATGCGACGAGATAGCCGCTGTCGTCACCGACGCGTCGGAATTGGAAACCTACGCCGTCATCGTCTTGCCATGAAAAAACGGCTTGGATGATACCGTCAGAGAAGTCATCGACACCGGGGAGCGGTGTATTCCCGGAAATGCCGCACCCTTCGGCACTTTGATGCAAGGCACCGCTGCCATCCGGGAACTCATCCGATGCGACCCAAGTGGTTCCAGCGTTTTCTGGCACCCAATTTGCCGGATCGTTGACGCTGACATCCGGGATTGATTTAGAACCGCTCACTTCAAAATCAGCATAGAAAATTACCTGTGCGCTCGCATGGCTAATCAGCATGACTGAAAAAAGCGCGATGAACACCATCACAAGGTGGGTTTTTGTCATTTTGTCACTCCTTTATTGATTGATCTTCCGCAAGTTAAGTCGTCTGTCGCAATTTCATTTTCGTCTTGCAAAGACAAATTTTCACAAATAGGACGATTTCTGGCGAAACCGTTGTCTAAAATATAGCAAAAAAGCAAATTTCTGTCAATAAAAATAAAAAATAGAATTAACGTGAGTGACATGGCAATCGGCAGTGGAGGGAAATCTACCATCGGAACGAAACACCTTCGTCCTGAGGATGAGGTACATCGTCACATCAATACTCTGGAGGTTGTGTTTTTGATGGTACCACCGGTGTCGAGTTTTTTATTTTGTCTACAATTTTGGAAAAAGAAGGTATTTCTGTATGACATTAGTCTCGTGTTTTGAGTTTCCCCCACGTGGTCGTCAAAAGGGACGGTTGAGGTGACACCGGCAAAGCGAACGCCGGATCGAACCAATCCGCGCGGAGGTTATTCCCCCGGTGTGTGAGTTGTTCTCGAACACCGCCATCCAAAGTGGTTTTGAAGAGTTGTCTGGAGCCACGACCCTGATGATTGTAAATGTTGTAAATGAGTTCATTCCCGCGCGGGGACCAAGTAGGATTAGACACTCCAATGTTTTCTCCAGAACCAATAATCTTCCTGAGTCCGCTACCATCTCGGTTTACAACATAGATATCTATGGTATGCACTCTTCTATTCGCTTCCAAAAAACCGTTCTCTTGCCTACCGTTCCAAGAAAAGGTAATCTGATCACTATCGGGTCCCCAGATAGGGCGATACGTCGAAATACTCTTCGGAAGAAGTTTCTCCTTTACATGGGTTTGTAGATTGATAATCTCGACGCTGGCATCCGGAAATCTGAGATTGCCGTTGTCAGCCCAAACAAACTCGCCGGCCGTAAAAGCTATCTCAGAACCGTTGGGAGACCACTTAGGCCACAAGCCATCGGCAAGTTTTTCCTCATTTTTTCCATCAATTGAAGCGGTGTAGATAGAGAATGTATGAAATCGGTGATAAGCCAATGCTTTTCCATCAGGCAACCACGTTGGAAACTCTCTCCCTATTATTTTTTTGAACACCTGACGCACATTCGTCCCATCTGGATTCATCAAGTAGAGATCCGGTATCCCGTCTCGATCCGAGGTGAAAAGAATCTGTCTACCTGTCGGGGACCAGACGGGCGCGTAATCATTGGCACGGTGTTGTGTTAAGTTTATCTGATCAGAACCATCTGGGTTCATGCTATAAATCTCAAAGTTGCCATCACGCATCGATCTAAATACGATTTTGGCAGTTTCCGGGGCTTTTGCGAGAACAGTGGAGAGCGGAGCAAAGATAAGGAATATGCTAAGCACATAACATAAGTATTTCATGATGTTTCCTCCATAGCGTTTGTGAGCGGTTAGGAAACCGCTTCTAACGGATCGAAAAGTGGAAAACTGAATATTTCTATCCCTCACACATTAGGGCTTTATGATATTAAGTAACGCGGATAGAGTGCCGAAAGGTTGCATAAAGTGCAATTTTTTGGAAATGTCCCGCGTTAATGAGGCAATGCAAGGTGGAATAAGTTTATAATGCGGATAGACGCGCGTGAAAGCACACCTATCAACATTAAAGAATCACAGTCGTAAAACGTGGCGTAATAGAGGGGATCTACCAATTGTCACGCTGAAAACGGAATATCCCATTATGTTGTGTACCGACGTACAGTGTAGTATTACCATCAACAGCAAAGGAGGTAACTGTGTATGGTATTTCTGGAGCAATTTGTTTCCAAGTGTTCATTCGGCCATCTACTTGATAAACGCCGCCGGCGCACACACCGTAAAGGGCCGAACCATCCGTCGCGATCTGATCCACAAGGAGTGTGTACCCGTCAATATCAGTGAGGGCACACCATTTTTCGCCGTTGTGTGAACGCATCACCCCTGCATCCGTTGAGATGTAGAGGGTTGAACCTACAAATACGATATCTTTGAAATATGCAAAGGGAAAGGCGAGGCTTTGAGTAATGTTCTTCCAAGTATCTCCGCCATCCAGAGATCGGAAGAGGTCCCCCTCCCGCTTACCGGCATAAATGGTATCACCCAAAGCGGCAAGAGCGAAACCTTTCTCAAGAGGTGAGAGTTCTCCACCATCTTCCAAACCGGTGTGGTGCCACTCCGTCTCGCCGGGCTGCCACCTGAAAAGTTTCCGTCGGCGTTCCATAAAGACGGCTTCTCCGGCGAGGGTAAAATTTCCGTTCGTTCTGTCTTCTGTCAAGATAGAAGATAGGTTCGCGTCCCATAATTGTTGTGTTTCACGAACCTTAACCTTTGTTTCTCTGGCTTTTTGGAGCCTTTTCTGCCATTCAGTGTAGAGATCGTCTTCCTCGAAATCCGGCATACCTGGGACGGGTATCAGGACATCGCTGCTAACGGGGAGGTAAAAAAGTTGCGTCCGGTTACCAGGAGTACTGCTAAGATAAAGAGTTGTATTGCTTGTCTGTATCTTCGGATAGATCAGAGGTTCACCTTCACTCTCCACGTTAAGGGTTTCCCAAGATTCACCACCGTTTTTTGATTTAATGATCCTTTCACCGGTGACCCCACAGAGAACGTTTTTAACGGAACTTAAATGCTGAACATTGAAATTCGCGATCCCCTTCACAAAAGGATGCCATGTGTCCCCTCCATCCGTCGAGCGCGTTATTCCGCCGTAATAGGTTCTGTAAAAATTGCTTTCATCCAACGCGATAGTAGGAGAAGCTCCAAATGCATGTCGGTCATTTCCAAGATCCATCCACGTCTCACCGACATCATAAGAGCATAATATCCCACCAAAACTCATTAACAGAATCTTCTTTCCGCTGGGAACAACTCTGACTGCGGTTTGCATCTTAGCTGAATATTCATAGGTATTCGGCGTAATATCGGTCCATGAATCGCCGAGGTCGGTCGAATAAAGGACTTGGGCTTCAGGGCTATGCTTTACATTTCCGGTTGTCCCGACGTAGAGCCTCTCCTCGGCAACTGCCAAGGAATTAATACCGTGTTCAGTCGGCACCGGCAATTTTTTCCAATTACCGGTCAATCGGAAAAGTCCGCGACTGGTTCCGACAAAGAGGGTGTTATCAATGGCGAGTGCGTCCCAAATACGGAACTGGAAATTATCTGCTTCCCGTGCATTATCGGATCGCAAAACATGTCCTATGAATTCCCACTGCTTCCCGGCATCCCGGGAACGAAACACCTCTGTTCTGAGAACGAGGTACATCGTCATATCAGCATTCCCTGGCTTGTGTTGCTGAGTGCCATCGGTGATAACCAGTGCGACAGGACGTCCCTCGGGTCGTGAGCCGAGAACACTCCATGTTTTACCCTTATCGGTTGAAATTAAAAGTTCATCGGATGTCAGGAGATAGAGGGTATCCCGGTATTCTGTTATGACCTTGTTGAATTCTCGCTTCGGACTACTGGCACTGACAAGTGCCCACGCGTCCATCCGTGGTGTGAATCGGTAGAGACCGGCCTTCGTAACAGCATAGAGGGATTGGTCAGCCGCGAGAAAGAGTCCGGGATTTGAAACCTCCCCTGTTCCGTTCGCTTGAGTCCATTGCGGTTTCGCGGTAGGAGCATCCGCCTCCTTGGGAGACAAGGTAGCCAGCAAGCTGGGGCCCGGTTGTCGTCCGGCTCCACTGTTTTTACCGAGCGTATCGGTGTTTCCGAATTGGTTTCTCGCATCCGGCTTTAGTTGTAACGGAAGCATAACGGGTGCCTCTACGAATTCAATCGTCATCTCCGATGTTGCGTCTAAACTGTAAGGGTGCTGGAAACGATACAGTGCACGTGTACCCACACCGATCATCAAAAAAATAAGGAAAGTTGATGCGAAGGAGACCCCCCACGGCACCCAAGGTTTACTCGTAGAAGGCACCGTCGGCTGGATGCGAGCGACTTCTCGCATGATGTTCGCAGTGAGGGTTGGCGGCACTTGAAAAATACCGGAGACATCGTGGAGGAGATGCTCTTGCCCCTGCAATCGCTTGCGAGCCCGGTGGAGCCGACTTTTGATGGTGTTCGGGGATACCCCCAAAAACTCACTAATCTTTTCACACGGCATTTCTGCCAGGTAATGCATGGTTACAACGGTGCGTTCGCTCTCTGGAAGTTTTTGGAGAAGACGCTTGACAAGGTCGCGCTGGTGTTCAACGGCTGCAGCTTCAGCACCTGTCGTCTCATACGTTGTATAGGAGAGTTCCTCAAGTTTGGCTAGCGGCATCGCATCCAGAGATGTTGTTGGTTCCTGTTTCTTCCGCATCCATGCGATACAGCGACGCGTCGCAATTACATAAAGCCACCCCGAAAAATGATACGGAGGTTTCAGGAGTGACAATTTTTTGTAAGCCTTCAGGAAAATATCTTGTGTGAGCTCCTCGGCTGTGTGAAAGTCACCGATCTTCCGCCACACGAAGGTGTGGATCGTTTTCTGGTACCTGTTGACAAGCACGGTGAAAGCGTTGTCGTCTCCCTCTAAAACTCGCTGAATTAGAGCAAAATCATTCGTCTCCATCTATATCTTCTCCAAAAAATGGGCATAAGGACTTTGTTACATAGTAACGCGTATAGAAGATCGAAAGGTTGCATAAAATGTAACTTTTACGATAAATATTTTTCGCCTTTTAAGAATTCTCCAGTTATTGTTAGATAATCCGATGGAAATCCTTTTCTTCTTAGCGTTTTCTTCCTCATAATTTTACGCAAGTTGCCGTTTTTGTAGCATAAACTGTTGGTTTGTGCATAAGGGTGCGCAACCTAATAGGATACGCGACAAAACTGTGCGGATCAGCAACGATTTTTAATGAAAAAGGGCTCTGCATACCGAAAACCTTATAAATAGCGACTTGGGTTAATTTATCAGAGATGTCCATTTTTGGCAAGGAATTCGGCTAAAAGCAGGTGTGTAAAATTTTGCCAGAAAGGTGGGTTGGAAGCTTGGAAGAGGAAAGTGTTTGTTGTCAAAATCAGGTGAATTGTGTAAGTTTCATAGTCATAGTTTTTCCTCCGTTCTAAAAAATGTGTCTGTTATCGGATTTTATTCGCACCGTGTGTCATTTGTCCATAACAGGCGGCTTGCTCGCAATTGATGATCATCCACTAAAATCGTTGCAGAGACTCTGATGCCTAATGAACAGGCATGGATGGTATGAATAGCGTCAGTAACAACCCAGACTACAGCACCGAACCGGAAAGTGAGTCTAAGATGTGACATGCCCTTTCTCGGTCCCCATCGCATATTTCGGTCAGAAGCGTCTCAGTCTGCAGATGTGAATGAGATTTGAGAAACTCCTTGGCAAGTGCCACCTCAATACTTTCTGCGGAATAGCGTGGGCTCGGAAGTGCTCGAGATCGGACAGTCCCATGATTGCTATCATAGTTATAACAGAACAGATTACGGAAAGAACTGTAAGTGAACGTAGTCTCAGTCTCAATCTGTCGCTGTGTTAATAAGTGAATGAGGTTAATAAATTGCGCTGAAATAGCATCAGTAGAAAAACTTTCCGCCAGTTTCTGTCCTTCCTTGGAGAGCCGAACCATTTCTGACGGATCTGCCAATAACTGCTTTAAGTTCTCGAGAACGTATTTCAAGTATTCGCGGTCCGTAATCCTTCTTTTAGAATTTATAAAAGCACAAGCGTTCCCAAACTCCGGTATAGCAATACTCGTCCCTATGAGCGTGGGGACTCCGCAAGCCAAAATCTGAAACAGTAGCGAACTCGAATTTTGTAAGGTCGTATGGAAGAAGCAAATATCCATAGCGTTAAATAGCATCGGGAGCAAGTGTGGATCTGTTCCGAATTGTTCGGTTTCTGTATAAAAAACGAGGTTACTGGGCAGATTATTTAAATACAGATCTGGTAATTCAGGTGCGAATACAAGAAAGAAAAGCTCTGGACACAACTGAGCGATGAATTTCCCAACACGATAATTGACTTCAGGCACTTCTCCAGCGATGATGCCAACAACGGGTTTTTGGAAGACCTCTTGCGTGTCAAAAATGACACTTATACATCGTTTTCCGATCATCTTTTCTTGATATGGCTGAAACCTTTCCAGATCAATCGGATCGGGAATAACACAAAAATCAACATCAGATGACAATATCTCTTGAAACCGATGTATGAGCCAAGGCGCATCAACGACGATGGCATCAAAGGGACGCTTCGCTCCGTATACAGCCAAAACAAAATTTATAAAAGCAGCTTCGTCTCTAACACCACTGTGGACACGCACAATAGTTGGAACATTATTCCAAGAAAAGAAAGGCATAACGCCGTTCGCCTGCACAGATAAAAGTCCAAAATCAATAGGGGCGAACGCTATTGTTACATCATAGGTTGCGTTTATATAATAGGTTCGCGCGCGTTTAAGATTCGTTTCTATTGGCATAAACTGAAAAACTTCATCATCGCTATAGGAGGGATCCCGTTGATCCTTCGGAAGTCCAACGGTAACCTCCATATCCTGTGAAAGCGATTCTAAAAGCAGAGAGTTTCTCACATCCGCAGACTGTGAAGTCGGTATCTGACTTAGGAACGTCAAGAGGCGTAATTTTCGGTCCGCATCCGGCATCCCATGTACTGTCTTTGAGACAAGTAGATTCGATTTCGCAAAATCTCTTATGCACTCGAAAGCTTTAAAGATTTCCGCCTCAGTGTGTTGCTTCTTTAGGTGTCTGATGATTTCTTCTCGACTGCTTGAACCACACAATTCCAACACGTTCCAAACAACGAGATCAACACATACCACTTCATTTCGATCCAAGTCAACGACGTAGTTCCGATCACCAATCTGAAACTTCTCTATTTCATGAAGTCTTACAGGAAAATCTATCATAAGTATCAACCTTTCATCAACTTCTATAAAGATGTTGCTTGCCTAAATCCTTTGACGCGATCGAGAATATTAGTTACCAAGTGTCTGTCTTTCACGATGTGCATAAGGACTGCCTCTACTTCATGAACCGTATGACGCTCCAATAAAGTCAAAGCCAATGCCGCCTTCCAATCTTGATGGTAACTGCTGTGCATCAGGGGCTCCTGGTTATGCTGCTCAGTTATGTTTGTCAAAATCGACTGGCACTGCAACCGGTTGTCTAAGAAATCATAGGAAGGCACAAACGAAGTTTTGAAACGCGTTCGTGAAGAAAATTGCATTTTTCTTTTCAGACTTTCGTAGAGCATGGCAAGTCGCTTTGCTATTGTGTCCCATTTAAATTCCAATGCCCGCTCGCGAACTTGTTTACCCAGCTCTATTCGATGGACATCGTCATTCAAAAGCTCCTGAATCGCTGTCAAGAGTGCTTCGGGTTCAACACACCCTGCAAAACTGCCTATGTCTTGATCGAAAGTCTGACATGCCACAACACGACCGGCATCCCCGACGACTTCAGGCAAACCCGCGAAGTTTGTTACCACTGGTGGCACGCCACACGCCATTGTTTCAAGAACAGCGTTGCCAAATGCCTCTTCTCCAACGATAGAAGGGAAGCAATGAACATCGAAAGTGTTTAAATACAACGGAAGCATCTCTCTCGGCGGCTGCTCGCCGATATAAATCAAATTCGGCGGTAATTTCTGCAGCTGATACGCATGTAAAGTCGGGGCAACCACAAAAAACAGGACATCTGGAAGCATTTTGGCTATTTTGATAAAGATGCCTGCACCTTTTTCAGGCTGGAAGCGCCCAAAAAAACCGACGATCTTCTTATTTTTAATCTCTGGTCGATTGAGCATCTCTGCCACTTGAGCGCGAGCTTCTGCTTTATCCATCGGACGAAAAAGATCCGAATCAACGCCATTCGGGATGACATGAAAACAGTCCGCGTCAAGAACATGTTGCGCATAGAAATCCTTGATAGAGCGAGTTGGCGTGATGAAAGCGTCATGCTCGTTCATTGCAGCATAAGTGCATAGGATAGAATCAATCATTGACCCATTGTGTCCGCGGGGTGAGCCAAGCCTGCTTACCACGGGAACTCCCGCCGAAAACAGATGTAGTGGCATCTGTTCCACCATATCCAATGGGATCATAGGTATGAAAATCCCATCAATCTGGTTTTGCTGAAGCTGAAATAAAAAGTTGTGTCTTGAGGCACTTACAGAAATAGTATAAACCCCGTCTGAAAGGAGCTCCGATTTTGAGGCATGGAAAAAAAGATCCGCATATTTTGACAACGCGCTCAGAATTTCTTTAGATGCGAGACGGTATCCACTCTTAATGTATGTTTTATCGGATGCCCATGTTTCAACAGGACTTGCCACGAAGATTCTGAGGCGGTTTTTCTTTCTAAGCGTTTCTGTCCCTATATTTCCAACAAGAAGCCCCATTTTCTCAAAATTGTGTAGTTGCTCAAAGGCTTGATAAATGAGGGTAGGTTCATACCTTTCAGATAGAACTTCGAGAATCTCATCTGTTGTTGATTTTGGACACAGCTGCAATATCTCCCAAATAAGGCTGTTAGCTTCTAAAACCTGTCCGACATCTAAATCAACGATGAAAAGCCGATCTTGACGCGTAAACGGATGCAAACGATGCGTCGGTTTTGGGTATTGAAATAAACTCTGTGTTGCAGTCATAATATACTCACCCTCATAAATTTTTAATCTGCTCTTTGTTTAAGGCTGCTCCAAAGGTTCTTTTTCATATCGGTTTTTCTCCTTTCCGTCGGTTCTTCTGTTCCAGCGAGATTGGATTCCCAACACTGTTTGGGAACACCATCTCCAGGACGAATACTACCGTTGTGGGAGTGAAGCCCTCCCTCCGGACATGCTTTAACGGCTTTTCAAAAGGAACTATTTTTGTCTGATATTAGTCCTGTGTTTTGAGTTTCCCCCACGTGGTTGTCAAAAGGGACGGCTGGGGTGAGACCGGTAAAGCAAATGCCGGATCGAACCAATCCGCGTGAAAATTATCTCCCCGGTGTGTCAACTTCTCTGGGACACCACCCTCCAAAGCGATTTTGAAGAGTTGTCTGACAGCACCAACCCATTTACTATAAATGAGTTCATTTCCGTGCGGCGACCAGGTAGGGTAAAACGATGACGCGTTATCTCCGGCATCAATAATCTTCCTATGCCCATTACCATCTCGGTTCACAACATAGATACCCATAGGGTCCCCCACTTCCCTACCACTCCAAGAAAAGGCTATCTGAGAACTATCGGGCGCCCAGACAGGATCAAACATCCGTATTTTCCCCGGAATCAGTTCCTCTTTCACATGCGTTTGTGGATTGATAATTTGGACCCTGGACTTCAATAATCCGAGATTGCCGTTGTCCCTCCAAGCAAACTCGCCTGTCGTAAAAGCTATCTCAGCACCGTTGGGAGACCACGCCGGCCATAAGCCTTTTGCGAGTTCCTCCTCATCTTTTCCATCAATTGAGGCGGTGTAGATAGAAAGCGTATGAAATCGGTGATAAGCAAGTGCCTTTCCATCAGGGGACCAGGTTGGAAATTCTCTGCCTATTAATCTTTTGAATACCTGACGCACATTCGTTCCATCTGGATCCATAAGGTAGAGATCCTCTATCCCGTCTCGATCTGAGTGGAAAAGAATCTGTTCACCTGTCGGCGACCAGACAGGCGCGGAATCCCGGGCACGGTGTTGTGTTAAGTTTATCTGATCAGAACCATCTGGGTTCATGCTATAAATCTCAAAGTTGCCATCACGCCGTGATGTAAATACAACTTTCGCAGTTTCTAGAGCCTTTGCAGGAGCGGAAACCGAGAAAGAAGTAAAGACAAGGAATATGCTAAACGCATAACATAAGCGTTTCATGAGGCTTTCCTCCATAGCGTCTGCTGTAGAAAGTTCATAATAAATTCCTTGTAAATTTCTGAAAAGTCGGTTCTACTGATAGAAAACAGCAGAACCGACGAAACGCGTAATTGGTGTGTTTATCAATTAACACACGCAGAGTGCGTCATCCATAAGTGACACCCGCAGCCGGGAGACCAGTCCCATTCTTTCCATTTGTCACACTTTTTTCCGGCATCGCAATCGTCATCGTCATAACACTCCACATGTGCTTGAGCGTCAGTGGCGAGCATGGCTTGTGCTAATAACAAACTCCCGCCTGCGATACCTACTGCGAGCGGTGCCTTGACACCTACACGCCCTTCCTCGGATGCAAGGAAGTCACGAAATCTATCGCGAAGGTTGATTTTCATATCGGTTTTTCTCCTTTCCGCCGGTGCTCGTTTCCGGCAAGATTGGATTCCCAACCAGCGTCGGGAATCCCATCTCCAGGGCGAATCGTCTCGCTAAGGGAGTGGAGCCCTCCCCCTGGACATGCTTTCTAATGGCTTTTCAAAATCCTTATTGATTGTTCGGGCGGTGTCTATCCAGTTCGTACACTGAGGTTACTGGCACGGTGTGCCACTCGCCCGTAACAGTTGATTGGCACGGAATTTATGCCCATTAACGAAAATCGTCGGGGAGGCTCTAATACTCAGTTCTACAAACACTCAGAGTGCAGTTCCCACGCCCCATCACCCCATTCCCACGAAAATACACAAACTTCTCCGGGATTGCAATTGCCATCGTTGGAACACTCGATATGTGCCTCAGCGTCGGTGGCAAGCATGGCTTGCGCTAACAACAGACTCCCGCCTGCGATACCTACTGCGAGCGGTGCCTTGACACCTACACGCCCTTCCTCGGATGCAAGGAAGTCACGAAATCTATCGCGAAGGTTGATTTTCATATCGGTTTTTCTCCTTTCTGCCGGTGCTTCTCTTCCAGCAAGATTGAATTCCCAATACTGTTTGGGAACACCATCTCCAGGATGAATACTCTCGTTTGGGAGTGAAGCCCTCCCCCTGGACACGCTTTCTAACGGCTTTTCAAAAGGTTCATCATCCTTGTTAGTTATTCGGACGGTGTCTATTGAACTCATACGTTGAGATTATTGGCAGGGTGTGCCACTCGCCCGTAACAGCTGATTGGCACGGAATTTATGCCCATCAACGAAAATCGTCGGGGAGGCTCTAACACCGAGTTCCGCGGCCCGCCGAATGTTTTCTCGAAAGAGTTGTTCTGCTTCAGGACTGTCAAATAATGCTTGAATCTTTGCGACATCAATGCCGTATTTCTCAGCACAGTCCTCCCAGCTCTTGTCCAGTTTTTTGCCACGGCACAAGATATAGTCGAGATACTTATCGGGGTATTCCTGTGCTATGAGGAGCTGCCGGATATTTTCTGCCACTTCAGGGTATCCATGAAGGCTCGTGAACGGCGTTACCTCTTGAAAAGAAACAGTTTCCTTCTCTTGGGCGATAAAGCGGAGTTTAAAGTCAATCTTGTCGCCAAACTCCTTCACGATCGGAAAAATTTTCTCTTCCGCCTGAACACCGAACGGACAGTAACTCATTATGAAAAGTTCCAAGGTCGGTTTGCCCATTCGGGAAACACGGGATGCCAATAATTCCTCAAGGTTCATCGGCTGGCGACTGTGATCTACATCTTTGGTGTGGAGTGCTACCACTTCTGCAAACCCAGGCGAATGTTTTGTGTCGTGGCACGTAAGACAGAGTGATGTCTCAGCCGCTCGCCGGATGTTAGTTTTCTTTGGATTGCCGACGTGCTGTTTGCCGGGACCGTGGCACGTTTCACATTGCACACCCTTAAACGTCGATGTCTCATCACCAATCTGAAAACCTGTCTGGTAACCGAAGCCGGTCGTATGACAGGAAACACAATTCGGATCGAAGTATCGTTCTTTTTTCAACAGCGTTTCAAAAGCGAAAGCATGCCGTGTCGCAGACCACTGGAGATATTCTTGCTCATGGCACCGCTGACAGGCAGTCGCTGAGACATATCCGTTTTGCGGATCTTGCTCCAGTCGTTGTTCGGCAAAAAGGGGTTGGTGCTCAGACGATTGTGCGACCTCTCGATAAAAATCGGTAAGCAGTTGGCGCACAGATTCATCTTCTGGGACATCCCCAGTCAGTGCAAGTTGTGCTGTGTGATGACGGTTCAGTTCACCCTCCGCATTTACCCAGAGTGCCAAAAATCCTAATGTTTTTCCCTCAGATGTTGATCCGACCCAAAGAGGTCCATCCGTTTGTTGTCTGTGTTCTATTCTTTCAGGACTGATAAGAATATCAACATTAGATAGTTCTTCGGACGGATGCGTCCCCAAGGCAATAGAAACATCTGCGTTTGGCAATTCGCTCTCGGTTGAAGCGGACATGAAGGCAATAGAAAATTCACCAAAGGGTTTTACAACAGATGATTGGGTGTAAATGTCATTTTCACCGAGAAATGGAAAGGACGTGGCAGCACGTTGTTCGATGAAAAACGCTTCTCCATAATCGAGATCGTTCTGACTCAGGGCGACCACATCGTATCCCATTGCGGACATCGCTTTGAGGTTTACCTGACACCGCTGGAAATCTATATCCTCGGTGCCATCGAAAATATCCCCCGCGTCAACTAAGAGTGCTGGAATCCCATGCTTGCGAATTTCTGACACAAGATAGGCGCGCCTCGGTAGTCCCCCTGATTGCTCTTGATAGCATCCACACGGTTCCAGATGGCTCTTCGTGCCACCCGTATACAAGATAACAACAGAAGGCGGTTCTGGACTTTTGAGGACTGTAAGGACAGTTTCAATGGCATCACCTATTGGCTGGCGTGCCTGTTGCTTAGTTTCCTGAATCTGTTGCTGTCTGCGGGATTCCGCCCAATGTGTATACAGTGGTGGCGCTGTGATGGCAAGCGTTAGTAGAATTAAAGTGACGATAGCAAGTTTCATTTTTAAAAGAACCTATTTATAAGGGAGATTATCCCAAGGTGAAAGGGACCTTTACAGAGCACTGTCAACAATCCGCCGAAGGCAATGACAGGTGCAAAACGAATCGCGGGCTGAATCCGAATCTTGTTATCAAAGTGTGCAAAAGCGTTTTCTTTAACTAAACTCTGCAATTCACAGATTGTCCCGGCGGAGAGCCCGACTGGATCAGTCGTTATGAGTTTGGCTCCTTGGCGCTCACTTCTGTCCATCTGTTTCTCATAATGAACACGCCCACCTTCCTGTTCCATTTTGACGATGTGTTCGCTGAGGATCATTCCCACCTGCAGGTCGGATACCTCAACAACCCGATCAAATGCCGCACTTGCCAATTGAAGCACAAGTTGCTTTGCGACTACGAAAATAAGCAGATAGAAAACCAAGAAAAAAGCAATTCCACCCAGCAGTAGCCCGAGGGTAGGCATATTTTTGAACATCAACCAGCCGCTGCCAAAGAGTACAATGACAACAGCGGTTGGCGTTTTCAACAATGAACCCAACACCTTTTGTACACCAGCAAAGATAGCGAGCACCAACAGGAGTTGCATCATCCGATCCACTTGCCAGCCCGCTTTTTCAAAGAGGTAAGTGAGTCCAGCACCAATAAGGATGAATTGAAGCAAACCATAAAGTTTCTCCAACACCGAATCCCGATTAAGGGAGGATTTCATGAGTTGAAGTAGCACTTCACCTGTCCCCCGGACTCGAGATAATTTGACGATGAGGTAGCTCACTGCGACCATGGTATAGGGGATGATGATATTGAGTGCCAATACCACCGGTGGAAACATCAACATCTCCTGGATAGGTCCAAACCACCAAGAAGGGAGTATCAAACACAGACCCCAGAAAAACTTGGAATCGCCGGGCGAAAAGACACCAAACGTATAGAATCCGATGGCGATCGCACCACTGGCAACAAACAGTATCGCAAAGTTCAAAAGTGTGGTGAATCCCAAGAACCATGCCATTAATTGTCCAAGAATACCTGCGTAAATGAGGCATATTGAACAGACGTTCGGTATTTTATGGGTTTTTACGTCTGTATAACAAGCGTAACTACAAAAGGCAAGTGCAATAGAGAGTAGGATGATTTCGTAAGTTGCTGTACTCATAAACTTGTCCTATTCCTGTTTCAATTTGTTTCAGAGTGTTGTTAGAATTCCGTTAGAGCAAGGCTGCATAGGCTTTCATAAAAATTAGTATTCTTCATGTCTGAAAAGATTTCGGGATTGAATTCAGGAAGTACCAACATAGATTCGGACTGGCACCTTTATCTTTCTTCGGGAAAAGTACTGGAGGCTTCGCGCCGCGAGTAAAGAGCAATCCCTGTTTTGCGTACTCGGTTAAGACTCTGTCAAAACAACATAAGTCTCTAACGAATTTTTTACGTATCACCCAGCACTCTCTATGATGCAATTCTCGTGCCAATTGGAAGAACTCACGTCGTTCGTGGGTTTTCGAAAAATGTGACTATGAAAATTTTTCGCAGTCGGCAAATTTTGCATACCTACCCTCTGCAGATTTTGCGTAGTTTCAAAATGCAGCGGCACCGGCGCGCGATCTCTCGGAAACCACCGCTAACAGCGATAAATCCCTTAACCTACTCCCAACTCGCGTGTCCACTATCAACCATCCTCCGATTGATGTACAAACCATCCGAGTATCGCCAGACGTGGGCAACTATGCGATCGTAAATATCGGTAGCTACCGACTTGATTCTGACTTGTTTCCCCTCTATGAGGAACTTCAGATAAGCAGTAGATTTTTGTCCTTGGGGGGTGCTATTTTCGGGGGCGTTTATATTTGCTAAGCGAATGCGTTGGGTTGCAGTGTTAAAGGTATCACCATCGGTCACGGATGTGACATAGACTGAATACTCATACATTGCTCTACCTCCTTCTTGAAGGAGTAGGTTATAGGGGCATGTTGACAGAAATGGAATAGTCCTATCCGTCATAAATTAGGGATTTATACTACAGTAACGCGGATGGGACCCGGGAAGGTTGCATAAAGTGCAATTTTTTGGAAATGTTGTGTGGTTACAAGAAGCCAGTGTAAAGTGGAGGACGTTCAGGACAGGAATAGGCGCGCTTGAAAGCACGCCTATCAAAATTGAAGAACCAGGGTTGTAAAACGTGGCGTAATAGAGGGAAACCCATCGTAGGAGAGAAGATGCATAGCAGACGCGCCTTTCAAACGTGTAACGTTATATAACAATTCCAAGACTTACGCAGTTTTGACCACAGCGCGCCGTGAGAGGGAAAGCCCTGAAAAAACACTGACAGTCTCGTGGCACAACCTAACAAGTTATGCTACAAAAGAGCGGCATGCGTAAGTCCTAAATTCTTTAGACTTGACAGAAGGGGACAGAAATGCTATGCTACCGTAATATTAATTATTTTCGGCACCTTCATCAATCCAATCAATGAAAAGTTGGACCTGGTCTCCGTCTAAAGGTGGGGGTATGGGAGGCATCCCACCGCCATCAATGCGCTTGACGACAAGGCTACCTTTACCGTCGCCGGCGACAAATCCGGGACCCGTGTTTCCGCCCTTTTTGAAGGTATCGTATTGGGTGAGATCAAGCCCTCTTGCTGCACCGGCTGCAGCGTGGCATCCCGGAACGGCGCAGCGTTCAGCGAGTATCGGCTGAATATCGTCCTTGAAGGAAATCCCTGCAACAACCGGCTCTTCAACGACTGGTTGGTCAACAACCCCAGGCTGTGGCGTTTGAGCTGTCGGAGGCGGTGTTGAAGCGGGTTGGAGGACATCCGTCATACCGGGGGTGTCTTCGGTGGTATCGCCTTCATCGCCACAACTGGCGACGAAGATCGCAATGAGAAAAAGACCAATGGCAAAAATGGGAATAGAAACGGAACGGACGTATCTTTTACGCATACCTATAAAAGATGAGGCAATCACGACAGAATTCTCCTTTTTTGAGAAATGTGTTTTTTGGTGTAGCTTGCAAGTTAAAACTTGCTGTTAACTCTGCAGGAATCTCGTTATTTCGTATATAGAATATCACGATACAGGAGAGATGTCAAATGAAAATTTTGATTAATACCGATATTACATCGGAACAACAGCAGCAGATCGCATCGGTCTCTGACGATCTTTCGCTTGTGCTTCCACAGAATTCAGAAGAGGCATTGCGCGAAATTGTGGATACCGATATTGTGCTCGGTGGTTTCAACCGTTCGCTTTTTGAGAATGCGAAACAGCTGAAATGGGTCCAAGTGCTTTCGGCTGGCGTTGACGGCTTGCTATTTCCAGAGTTTGTCGAAAGCGATGTTATCCTCACGAGTGCGAAAGGGTTTGTCGGTCCACATCTGGCAGATCAGACGTGGGCGTTACTTCTCGGTCTCCTCAGAGGTATCGGACGTTCGGTTCGCGAACGGACGTGGGAGAATCGGATGTCGATCCGTCTGGCGACCTGGGAACTCAGCGAGGCGACGTTAGGGATTGTCGGACTCGGTGGCACGGGGATTGACGTTGCGCGTCGGGCGCAAGGGTTCGATATGCGGGTCATCGCTGTGGATCCAGAGGCGGTTGAAGCCCCTTCGTTTGTGCATGAGGTCTGGAAGATGGATCGGTTCCATGATCTCCTTGCGGCATCAGATGTCGTCGCTATCTGTGCGCCGCTGACCCCAGAGACGCACGGTATGTTCGATGATGCGGCGTTTGAACAGATGAAATCGCATGCGCTGCTTATCAACGTCACGCGTGGTAAGATTGTAGACGGACCGGCACTGCTCCGTGCACTCACTTCAGAGAGTATCGGGGGTGCGGGGTTGGATGTCACGCCTGAAGAGCCGCTGCCCACTGACAGCCCGTTATGGGATCTGCCGAATGTAATTGTTACACCACACGTCGCGGGGGGTTCACCGATCCGTTTGGACCGGAGTGTCGGGCTATTCTGTGATAATCTGGAACGGCTTCTCGTTGGGAAACCGCTCCTGAGCATAATCGACAAGGAAAAAGGGTATTAATTTATGGACCCTGGACCGCTCTCCATTTCATTACGAGCGGGTTTCCGATCTTTACAGGACTTACGCAATTTTGATCATAGCGCGGTCTGTAATATGAAGGCTCTGAAAAAATACAGGCGGTCTGTGGCACAACCTAACAGGTTATGCTACAAAAGAGCAGTGTGCGTAAGTCCTATCTTTATAGTAAATTCTGTAATTACTTATACACTCAGCATCGGTGCGGTTAGGAAACCGCACCTACCGGGAGAGGAAAGTGTCTATTTATTTTTAGGATTCACTATAATTCACTGAAAACCACCGCGTAATGAAATGGAGCGGTGCCCAGGGGTCTATAAATTAAAAATCAGCGATTTTAACGAGTTGTTTCCCGATATTGCCGCCTTTTAGCATACTAATGAACGCTGCGGGCGCGTTTTCGATCCCACCGTCCTCAATCGTTTCATGGTATTTCAATTTGCCCTGTTGCACCCATTCTGACATTTCAACGAGTGCTTCCGCGTGCTGATCGGCGAACTCAGAGACGAGGAAACCTTCGATTCTCGCCCGCTTGGTGATCATGTGCCAGAGAAAACGGGGACCTGTCTCCGGCTTCTCTAAATTATACTGTGAAATCTGTCCACAGATCACCACGCGCCCCTTGATTCTTAAATTGAGGAAAACGGCATCCGTGATAACGCCACCGACGTTGTCAAAATAGACATCAATGCCATCTGGGAAAAGCCGCTGGAGCTCCTCATGATAGTCGGTAACCTCTTTATAATTAAAAGCATCATCAAAGCCGAGTTCATCAACAATATAAGCGACTTTTTCATCGGTTCCGGCGGACCCGACAACCCGACATCCCTTGATTTTTGCGATCTGTCCGACGACGGAGCCGACGGCGCCAGCGGCACCAGAGACAAAGACCGTCTCCCGCTCTTGAAGTTTTCCAACTTCAAGTAAGCCGAAGTAGGCTGTTAGACCCGGCATACCGAGAATCCCCCCGGCTGTTGAGATGGGTGCGATTGTTGGATCAATCTTTCGCAGTCCATCACCACCAACGACACCGTATTCCTGCCACCCGATACCCGCGTTGACGATATCACCCACCTCGAAATTCGGGTGCTCCGTCTCAATAACCTCAGCGATCACACTCCCCACCATGACCTCATCGATTTCCACATTGGCGGCATAAGATTTCGCTGCATTAATCCGTCCCCGCATATACGGATCAACTGAGAGGTAGAGCGTCTTTACCAATACCTCGCCATCTCCAGGCGTTGGAATCGGCACTTCAACTAAGTTAAAATCCGATTCCTTCGGGTATCCTACAGGTCGAGAAGCGAGGGTAATTTGACGATTCATTTAAGATTTCTCCTTTATTCGTTTTCAGTGGTTAACTGTCAGTCAGATCGCGAGCTGGAACGCGCGCCTACAGCGATACGTCGGGATCGGAGCTCCTATGATTAAATTGGACGGGATCTTCACCGTGAACGACGATGAGTTCGTGCTGTGGCGCGTCCCAATCGAAAACTTTGACAATCGGCAGGATGACCCGAACGGCTAAACCGATACGCCGTTTATCAGAACGATTTGCCTCCGAGTGATGCAAGGTCCGCTCATTAAAGAGGACAAATTCGCCGGGTTGCATCTCAAGGTTGACAATCGTGCTGGTATCAACGAATCCAAGGTCACCCATCTGATTGAACGCCATATCTGAGGTTGCTTTTACGTGCGGGACTACTTTCCGGTGTGAGCCGGGAACGATCTGGAGACAACTATTTTCTAATGTTGCGGAATCGACAGCAATCCACGCAGAAATAATAATCGGGGGTTCAAGGGGCCAATAGTTAAAGTCCTGATGCCACGGAATCTCTTTCGCACCCGGTTCCTTGATGAAAAAGTTCGTCCGCCAGAGCAGAAGATTGGGTCCATAGAGAGATGCCATCCGCTTGATGATAGTCGGATGCGTGGCGAGATTGTGAATTAATTCAGAGTCAAGATGCCGGTTATGCTCCACTTGGTTGTGATCTGGCGGTGCGGTTTCAAGGACTTTCTCGATCTTTGAGTGCATGCTGAGCATCTCTTCAGAACTACAGAGTTTGTAAGGACCGAGGTAGCCCTGCCGCCAAAACTGTTCCCGTTCTTGGGCATTCAATGCGTGATTCCCGTTCTGCATTTTTTAATTATTCCTTGCGGTTCGGTGAGGTAGGTTAGACAACTGAAGTGCCGTTCCGTAGATCCGCCTGCGCCGTTGTTGCAGGCTACAAGTTCTGTCCAAATTCTGAGAATCATTATGGACCCACCAAAAACTTGGTCGGAACGTCGTGGAAAGCAGACAGAGGACATACACTTAAAATCCGCGATGTCATTGCTGATAGACATGCACTTTCACTGCGCCGGAGGTCTTATCGGCAGACACTCGGAATGCTTCGACGATCTCGTCAAGTGGATAGGAGTGTGTCACCAATTTTGTCGCATCGACCTTGCCAGAGTCAATCAACTCAATCGCTGCCTCAAAGTCGGTCTCCATCCCACTATAACCGTAGCAGTTAGACCCTGTAACGAATGCTTCTGACCAGACGATCTTGGAAAGATCCACTTCAAGCGGTTTATAGTATCCTGCGACGAGCACAACAGCCCCCTGTTTCCGAACGATATTCATAGCGGTGTCAAAGTTTTCCCCACCGCCTACGGTTTCAACCACTGCGTCAAAACCGATGCCGTTTGTGGCATCCTTGACGTATTCTCGGACGTCGGTGTCGTTGACGTTTACGACATGATCCGCGCCGAGGGCTTTTGCCAGTTCTGCTTGCTGCTCGTACTTGACGGTAATCAACGTCTCTTTCACACCCGCGGCGACTGCATCCGCTAAAGCGAATTGTCCGATAGTCCCGCCACCGATAATCGCGACTGTATCTCTGAAATTGGCACCTGTCCGTGCGATAGCACGATGTGAGACGGCGAGCGGTTCAACGAGTGCGCCCTGCTCAAACGTCATGTCTTTCGGTAATTTAAACAATCCAGACTGGTGCGTCGAGGTGTATTCAGCAAACCCACCGTGCATACTCGGCGAGACCCCGGTCCTATTGACGCAGAGATTATACTGTCCGGTTTCACAATACTTGCAGACGCCGCAGTGTGCAAAACATTCCACGGCGACCTTGTCGCCAAGGTCAAATTTCGTTACACCGTCGCCGAGTGCCACGACGACACCACATGTCTCATGCCCTGCGGCGTATTCGTGCGATTGCCCCCAATTCCCGTAATAACTGTGCAGGTCACTTCCGCAGATACCGGTCTGTTTCGTATCAACGAGGACAAAGCCTGGAGGGGGTTCGTCCCGTTCAACTTCACGTATCTCAATTCCTTCAATACCTGTGTAGATAGCAGCTTTCATTTTCATGACAGTTTCTCCTTTGTTTCTGCACTTAGCAGTCGTTTACGGAGTGCTTGCTTATCAAATTTTCCGACGCTCGTTTTCGGGATTTCATCAACAACGATAAACCTATCAGGAATCCAGAATTTTGGAAATTCTGGGACGAGATGTTGTTTGAGGGTGATTTCAAGATCTGTATCGGTGCGATTAGAAACCGCACCTACCGGTGTGAGGACGACAACGGCGAGTGGACGTTCACCCCACTTCTCATCCGGCACACCGATAACTGCCGCTTCATGAACGGATGGATGCTTTAGAAGTGAGGTTTCTAAGGCAACACTTGAAATAGATTCTCCGCCGCTTCGGATGAGTGCCTTGGCGCGGTCCACAATCTGCATGTAACCCTCTACGTCAATAGTGGCAACGTCTCCCGTGCGTAACCATCCGTCAGGCGTGAAATGCTCTGCAGTCGGCTGAATATTGTAGTAACGACCCGCCGTCCATGGACTCCGCACTTGTAGTTCCCCGACGACCTCGCCATTCCAAGGGAGTTTCGTGAAACCGTTAGATGTTTCAGCTGCGAGGCGGAGTTCAACACCCGGTATCGGTCGTCCTTGCTTCGCTTTAATTCGCCATTTTTCAGCATCCGACAAATTTTGATGTGCTCCCCGCAGTTTCGAGAAGGTTCCCGTTGGTGACATCTCTGTCATTCCCCACGCGTGGCACACCTCAACACCGAGATTCTTTTCGTATGCCTCAATGAGTGTCGGAGGCATCGCCTCACCGCCGACAATCAATCGTCGCAAGGTGGAAAGGTCCTGCCGCCTTTTCGCCAATTCGGGATACACCTTTGCCCAGATTGTCGGGACCCCTGCGGCAACGGTGACACCTGTCTCGGCAATGAGGTCCGCGAGGCACAGCGGCTTAGCACCGGGCAGTACTATATCCGCCCCAGCGAACATAGCCGCGTAGGGCAGTCCCCACGCCATCGCATGGAACATCGGGACAAGGGGCATCACGACATCCGCCTCTGTTAATCCGAAGACATCGGCTTGATTCACGGCAAGCGTGTGGAGAAACATGGAGCGATGGGTGTAGAGAACGCCTCTCGGTTCTCCTTGCGTTCCACTGGTGTAGCAAAGCCCCATCGCCCAGTTTTCGTCAGGGATATCCCATGAATAGACTGGCTCGGCTTCAGAGAGCAACTGCTCATAAGCAACATCGGGAGGCATGGCACTCGGATTAAAGTGAACAACCTGTTCACATCCAATTTTCTCCCTTAGCGCCTCAAACTGCTCGGCATACACACCATCTACAAAAATAATCTTGTCTTCTGCCTCCTGCACGATTCGTGCCAATTGAACGGCAGTGAGACGAACATTGAGGGGATGCAGCACAGCACCGATGCACGGAATCGCATAGTAGAGTTCCAGATGTTGATAGGTATTGGAAGCGTACGTCCCAACCCTGTCGCCCGGTTGTATAACATCCAATTGCGTGAGAGCATTCGTCAACCGCTTTACACGCTCATATAACGCAGTATAGGTGTAACTATGGAATGTCTGATCGGGCAGCAGTGTCGTAACCCGCTTACTGCCGTGTATATGGCGCGCATGTTCCAAAATCTGCGCAAGCGTCAAGGGATAATTCATCATCATACCCTGCATGTTCTCCCGGTCCCTCACACAAACAGTTGTCCAAGTTTCTCATGATTTTAGCATAAAAGCAGCGTTTGTGGTTAAAAAAATTAACATTCCATATTTTCATCTAATTTTACGGTTTTGGAAACCCAAGTCTTTAGACTTGGGAGGAAAAACTGCCCTCGTGTGTTAGACCATAGCGTTTTTTGAAAAAAACACTTGACAGTCTCAGTAAATTATGGTTTAATATATGTATCAAGTTGGCAGACATGCTAAGCGTAACCGCAAGGTTACGTGTCTGCCTACCCACTTAGCAGGGGTTAAAGACTTGAGACTTGATAAACCATGAAACGAACCCTTAAATATCGTGCAAACCCTACGAAAACAGAGGAGCAGTGGCTCTTTGCGGAGATGCGCCACCAGAAACAGTTGCAGAACTATATGCTCCAGATGAGGAATCAGATGTGGGACTATGGCAGTAAGTCTGTGTCGATGTATGACCAGATTAACCATCTGAGGGACCTCCGCGCGACCACTTCTCACTATTCTGAACATCCGCAGGATATGCAAGTTTCCACGATCAAACGTGTCAATGCTGCACATGAGCATTTTCAACGCCGGTGCCGGGAAGGTGCGGAGAAAAAGGGGTATCCGAAGTTCAAGCGTTCTGTTCGTTCGCTGACGTGGAATTTGCGGAAGCACAAACTTAAGAGTGGTGAGCGCGTTCGTCAAAATCCGATTCGTGAAACAAGCTCTCGGCATAACCGTTTGAAAGTGCCAAAACTCGGTGAAGTCAAGATCCGCCAGCACCGTCCACTCATCGGAGACCCGAAAGAGGTCACGTTGAAAAAGACGGCGCGCGGGTGGTATGTCTTTATCGTTTGTGAAGTGCCTGACACGGTTCCTTGTGTTCCCAAATCTGCGTGTGGTGTAGACGTTGGCACACACGACTTTCTGACGACCTCTGACGGTGAAAAAGAGGAGAACCCGCGCTTTTATCGGACTTGCGAACGCAAACTTGCGAAACTTCAGCGGGATTTGTCGCGTAAACAGTACCGAAGCCGAAGATGGTATAAGGCAAAAGACGCTCTGGCGAAGCAATACGATATTGTTGCTTGTCAACGGCTTGATTTTATTGCGAAAGCTGTTTACAAACTTTTTCACCACAGAGACTTTGATGCCGTTGTTGCAGAAAAACTTAAACCGAGTAACATGGTAAAGAACCGACGTCTCGCCAAGTCTATTTCGGATGCGTCTTGGGGGATGTTCTTTGAGTGGTGTGAGTGGGTGGCAAAACGCGACGGTAAACATTTCCATCAAGTGCCGCCACACTACACAAGCCAAACGTGTTCGGCGTGTTGTCAGAAATCGCCTGTGAAACTGAAGTTGTCTGAGCGTCTGTTCGATTGTAAATCGTGTGGTTTGAAACTTGACCGCGACCACAACGCGGCGTTGAACATTTTACACAGGGCGGCTTGCGCCCTTCGTGGAGAGGTATGGGATGCCATCCTCTGTGAAACGAGAAACCCGTTATTACAACAGGCTTGCTGGAGCTAAGCGCTCTTTGGCAAGCCCAAGTCTTTAGACTTGGGTACTTGACAACTTTAATTTGCATCTTGGGAAAAAAGAATACATAATTAAATCATGACTGTAAGCAGAAATACGCTTAGGCTTTTCTGAACCTCGCACTGTTTTATCATCGTAATAAATGAGGTTATGCGAAATGACAATTTCAGATAATAAACGGTATCTCTGGTACGTTGCCGCTATTCTATTCGGGATCACATCAGTGATACCAACCGCTGTCAATGGTGATACATTCAAGGTAATCGTTCAAGATCAGAACGGAACTGCTATACGAGAAGCAAAAGTACAACTCGGGAACCAAGAACAAACAACTAACAAATCCGGAACTGCTATGTTTAGCAACGTGACAGATGCACAGTCGCTGACTGTAACAGCAATCGGATTTTCGAGTAAACGGATTAACACCACTGCTGGACAAACCGAAGCAATTGTCAGTCTGGCTCCCATCCAAACCATCGAGTCCGTCGTGGTCGTCGGGACTCGGAGTATAGGTAGAAGGGCTTTACAAGCCCCGGTCCCTATAGAAGTCGTTAACCGGGAACAGCTCAACCTTACCGGTCAATCCGAAACCGGTCGTGTCCTCCAGATGTTAGTCCCCTCCTTCAATTTCCCAAGTTCAACCATTAGCGACGGCACTGACGCGCTGAGGCCGGCGACATTGCGCGGCTTGGGACCGGATCAAGTGTTGGTCCTGGTCAATGGTAAACGGCGGCACAAAAGTGCCTTACTGCACATAAACAGTTCCGTCGGTCGCGGCACTGCCGGAACAGATTTCAACGCGATTCCACCAGCAGCGATAGAACGTATCGAAGTACTGCGGGATGGCGCGGCGGCACAGTACGGCTCCGACGCTATCGCCGGCGTTATCAACATTGTGTTGAAAGAAGATGTTGATACAGGTGATGCTGACATCTATTGGGGGCAAACCTATGAAGGTGATGGCGACACATGGACTGGAAGTGGGAACTACGGAGCGAAAGTAGGCGATTCTGGATTTCTTAACCTAACCGTGGAATGGCGGGAACGCTATCGGACGAATCGTGCTGGACTTACGGGGACGCGACAATACGATTGGGTGGAAGCAAATCCCGGCAGACCGCCCGATGCCACACTTGAGGTAAAGGATACAAACGGTAATGTAACAGGTGAAAAACAGGTCTGGTTTGACCGGCGCGAATACCATTTCAATCGAAAAAATTTTCGGATCGGGGATTCTGATGCCTCACAAAAAGTTGGGGTTTACAATTTTGGGTTACCGCTGACAGAAGGATTAGAGTTATACGCATTCGGTGGTTACTCCACGCGCGAAAATAATAGTTCAGGTTTCTATCGTAATGCCAAAGATGTCAGCCGTAATGTGAAGGCGATCTACCCAGATGGATTTCTTCCCGAAATTAACACAACGATTGAAGATGTATCCGTCGCGTTGGGAGTGGCTTGGAAGCATGCCCCAACGGACTTAGATATTGACATCGGCATCAATCACGGTCTGAACACATTTGATTTTTTCGTTTCTAACTCCCTAAATGCATCTTATGGGACTGCGAGTCCAACTGCTGCCGATTCCGGCGGATTTCGGCTCGATCAAACTGCTTTTAATGTAGATGTTACCTATCCGCTTATGTATCAATCCTCACTGGTGAACCTCGCAGGGGGTATCGAGTTTCGGAGGGAAGGCTATGGGATCCGAGCGGGTGAACTTGTCTCTTGGTTCAATGCAGGTCTCGGTGCAGAAAATGCCGCAGCGGGTATTCAGGTTTTCCCCGGCTTCCGACCTGACAATGAAGTGGACGAAAATCGAACCAACATCGCAGGTTATGCCGACTTTGAATCCTATTTAAGCGGACAACCGGGAACAGGTTTGCTCGTCGGGGCAGCGGTGCGTGGTGAGCAGTACAGCGATTTCGGTACTACCGTCACAGGAAAAGCGACAACCCGCTACGACTTGACAGAACAGGTTGCGGTCCGCGCCGCGGGCAGCACTGGCTTCCGTGCCCCGCTCCTTCAACAACTCTATTTTAACAATATTAGCACACAATTCAAGGCGGACAACAACGATGCTGATGGCGATGGGGACACAACAGAAATACTGCCTTTCGAAGTAGGCACTTTTCGGAACGATAGTGACACCGCACGCACACTCAACATCCCGGAACTTAAAGAGGAAACCTCAGTCAATGTTTCAGGCGGCATTGTCGTCAAACCAATTCAAAATCTATGGCTGACGTTTGATGCATTCCAGATTAATATTGATGACCGGATTGTGCTGAGTGGCAGCTTCAAGGCTGATGCTGTCCCTGCCTTAGCACAGACAGGCGTCAACCAAGCACAAGTCTTTACGAATGTCGCGCAAACGCGGACCCGTGGTATTGACATAGCCGCTGGTTACCTACACGCTTTTGACAACGAATCCATTTTGAATTTCAAGTTATCGGCAACATGGGCGGATACTGCAGTTATCGGTGACGTGGAAGCTCCGGGTCCTATTCTGATGGGGCTTGAAGCAATTCTCTTTCCGGAACGAGAACGCTCCATTATTGAGGAATGGCAACCAAATACACGCATAAATTTCACAGCAGATTATATTATGGGTCCCCTTAAGATTGGATCTGCCTTACGCTACTTTGGGAGTTATAGTGTCCAAGAAGGAAGCGGAGAGAGTGCGCAGCGACAAACCTACGGTGGAAAGTGGCTCACCGATATCCAAGGGTTATATCAGCTCAACGAATCCTTAACACTGACATTAGGGATAAACAATTTCCTTAATCAGCTGCCTGACCTGAATGAGGTAGGTCAAGCACGTGGTGGGACTCTAACAGATAGTGCTGGGACAGTCATTGCGGATTCACAAGGAGTTTTCATGTACGATCGTAGGGCGGCACCGTTCGGTTTCAACGGTGGATTTTACTACGCGAAGGTATCCTATCGCTTCTAAATTTCAATTTTATCTTATGACATAGGCACAGTTTTCAACCGCGTCTTTTTCATTGCATGTATTTGCGGAATTTGCTAAATTGGAGTGAGACTTGCACGGAGCTTGAAATTCAAAGGAGAACTTATTGAATGCACCGAAACCTCTTAATCTTTTGTGCGATCCTGCTCGTTGTCGGCAGCATCATCGCGCTGAACATCAATTCTGTTCAAAGCCAGAGCGATAGGGTCCAGCGCGGGAAATACCTTGTGGATACACTGGGTGCATGCGCACATTGTCATACACCCCGCGCCGGGGCTGAATACAACATGAACATGTATCTCGCTGGGCATCCAGCGAACGCGCCGTATCCACGCTACGATTTCAGCATGATGCAACAGGGCATCTTCATTCTTACATCAACGCAAATGACAGCATTCTCAGGTCCATTTGGAACGAGTTTCGCTTCAAATTTGACCCCGGATAATGAAACTGGGGTAGGCGAATGGACAGAGGAAATGTTCATCCAAGCGATGCGGACGGGACTCCATCAAGGCGTGGCAGGCAACCGGAAGATCTTTCCGCCGATGCCGACGAAGCATTACGCTCAAATGAACGATGAAGACCTGAAAGCGATCTGGGCGTATCTACGGACGATTCAACCCGTCAAAAACGAAGTGAGTCCACCCTTGAATTCACGAGGTAGGCCGTATTGAAATGGTTATCAGTTATCATTAAACCGTAGGGATAGGTCTTGTGCCTACCCAGACCAGAAACCTGCTCGGAACGTAGTGGAGAGCAGACCAGGAGCAATAGTTTAAAAAATGGCATCAGAAAACAAATCAGTCCGAATCGCCGTCGTCGGGATGGGCATAGGCAAACCCAACGGGACAGCCCTCGCCAAAAATCCGCGCGGCACTGTTGTGGCGCTCTGCGATTTGCTTGAAGATCGGATGAAAGCCTTCGCCGAAGATCTACCGGACGAGGTTAAATTCTACACAGATTACAAAGAGATGTGCAAAGATAGGGACATCGACGCAGTGTTTGTTGGCACACCGAATCAGTGGCATGTGCCGATCGCATTGGAAGCCGTGCGAAACGGTAAACACGTCATGGTAACGAAACCTCTCGCCGATTCTGAGGAAGCCGCACAAAAACTCGTCACGGAAGCGGAAGCAGCCGGCGTTGTCAATATGATGTCGCTCTCAACGCGCTTCGGAGATGCCTGTCAACACTTGGGCAATCTCGCACGCGACGACTATTTCGGTGAACTCTACTACGCCCGTGCCCGCAGTGTTCGGCGCAACGGTATTCCGGCATGGAACCTCGGTTTCATCAAAAAGGGAGGCGGTGCGTTTCGTGATATGGGTGTTCACGTTCTCGATTCAGCGTGGTGGATTCTCGGATTGCCGAAACCGATCGCAGTGCTCGGTGCCGCTGGCGCGAAATTTGGACCGCGGGGTCGTGGATACTGGAATCGTAGCCGCCCTGGAAAAGAAATCTACGAACAATATGAGTCTGATGACTACGCGGGGGGTTTCATTACTTTTGAAAATGGGCTCGGCTTACAGGTAGAAAGTTTCTGGGCATCACACCAACCCGATGAATTCCAGATAGAACTCTTCGGGACAGAAGCCGGGGCGACGATGAGTCCCTTGAAACTCTATCGCACGGATGAATCCGGCACTTCTGAGGATATAAGCGTCAATTTGCCACCGGGTCAATACAACACATCATGGGATGCGATCGCTGACCACTTCATTGAATGCATCTTGGACGACGTAAAGTGTCAGGCACCGCTCCGACATGGACTGATTGTTCAGCAGATGATGGAAGGTTTACTTACAAGTGCCGAAACAGGACGTGAAGTTTACTTTTAATTATTCGCAAGGCGTTAAATGAGGTAATTTGTTCATTGTCGGCTTTTTCTCATACCCGCCTGCGCCGGTGTTGCAGGCTGCTATCTCTCGTTAAGGTTTTTTAGTACACAACCGTAAGGTAAAATTAAAAAATGACTCTCAACATGATGACACTTCGCGACGATTTTGCGAGAAACGGTTTCGCCATCGCACCGAATCTGTTTACGCGGCGTGAAGTTCAACGTCTCAAATTGGAGTGCATTGACATTCTAAAAGCCGTTAAGGCGGAAACAGGTGCAGTCGCCGGACACGGTGTGTATGTCGGTTTAGCTGCGCGGAGTCCCGTCTTTCAAACCGCAGTCGGTGATGAACGGATACTCGATATTTTAGAAAGTATTTTCGCGCCGGATATCGAGTTCCTCAGCGATAAGATGGTTTTTAAGAGCGAGACGACGACCTTCGCCAGTCCGTGGCACCAAGATTGGTCCTACTGGTACGGTGCCCATAAACTCTCCATCTGGGTTGCCCTTGACGATGCGACTGTTGAAAACGGGTGTCTCAAACTCTTTCCGGGTTCACATAAATCCGCCCTCGTTCACGACGGTGATGCCAGTGATGGCAACGGGTTTGGGAATCGACTCCGTCCAGGAGCAGTTGATGAAAGTCGCGCCGTTACGGCGGAGATTGAAGCAGGCGGTGCAGTCTTTTTTCACGACCTTACGCTTCACGCCAGCCATCCTAATACATCCGGCGAAGAACGTTGGGTTTGGATCCCTACGTACCGCGACGCAAACGCGGAGGACACCGATTATCCATGGGCTGTTGCCGCAAAAGTTTTAAGGGGCGAAAAATTTTCTTAACTATGGTCCTCTGGACTGCGCTCCGCTCCGCTTACGCGCAGGTTTCTGGTACGGGCGCGACTGAAATAAGGATATATGTGGTATAGTTTCAAATCCAAGCCTGCAACAATACGCAGAAACGCCCAGGCAAAAACACGCAGGGTTTTTGATAGGGTATTTCTGTGGATTTCTTCAACTCGAACGCGGAAAACGTCAATATCCAAACAACGTTACTTATCCGCAAGGAAAAATTAAAACATGTTTAAAAATTTGAGTACCGGTGCAATCGGCATCCGGGCAAATATGACAGAAGGCTTAGCATTAGCAAAAAATTCTGGTTTTGAAGGTCTCGACCTGAACATTGACGAAGCCAGTCAAGTCGCACAAGAACACTCCGTTCAACACGTCAAAGACCTCTGGTCGGAGGCGGGTATCGCTATGGGCGGATGGGGGTTCGGTGTAAATTGGCGGGGTCCTGATGCGGACTACGATGCGGGTTTAGCACAGCTCCCTGAACGCGCAGCACTCGCAGCAGAACTCGGCTGCTATCGCACAACGACTGTTGTCGGACCCGCTTCAAATGATATGACCTTTCAGGAGAATTGGGATTTTTCTGTCAAACGGCTCCGTCCTATCGCTGAGATTCTTAAAGAACACGGGCATTCAGTCGGACTTGAGTTCATTGGACCGGCAACGAGTCGCCAAGGATCCAAGTACCTCTTCACCTACTCAATGGATGCGATGTTAGGGCTTGCCGCCGCTGTTGGCACAGGAAACGTTGGACTGTTATTCGATACATGGCACTGGTATACGTGTCGTTCCACGATGGACGATGTTCGCAAACTCTCTGTATCGGATGTCGTTTACGTCCACATCAACGACGCACCTGCTGGCATTGATCCCTACGATCAGATCGATAATATCAGATGTCTTCCGGCCGAGACTGGGGTTATCCCGCTCACCGAACTGATGCAAGTCCTGACAGAGATCGGCTATGAAGGACCTGTGACACCGGAACCGTTCAGTCAAAAGGTGAACGGCATGGAACCCGCAGATGCGGCGAAAGCGACTGCGGAATCATTGGATCAGGTGTGGGAAAACGCAGGTCTGTAGGTCCAGTTTAAGAATTAGCGAAACCGTGGGTTGCCTACAACTGCTTGACATGTTGAGCGGATTGTGTTAGGTTATATAGGAAGATTGAATCCATATCTGATGCCTTTTTTAGTGTAGGGAGGGGATCATGGAAACAGTAAAAGACTTCGTATTCAAGCAAAGAAAATACATGCCCGTTTTTCCTAAGGCGGCGGGTCAACCCACGGTTTACATAGAAGGCTATCCATACGAAGACGAGGTGCCGATACCAACAACAGGATTTCACGGTGAACAGATTAATATCTTTTACGATCAACTCTCTCGCTATTTTGCAATTCATCCGGACATATACGTTGGCGTTGATAACTTCATCTACTACCGTGAAGGGGATATGAGAAAGTGCGTGGCTCCGGATGTGTATATCGTTTTAGGGGCTGCGAAATATCCGCAGCAGCCCTCGCTGCAGCGGAGGCGCAACGGCGGCAGGAAATAGAGAACGAACTCGAACACCTCCGCCGACAAATCGCCAACCGCTGATCCCTCATCCCGAAATAATTATGGACTTTATGATAAGAAAGCAAGTAGGACTTACGTATGCTGCTCGTTTGTAGCATAACCTGTTAGGTTGTGTTTCCACGAGACTGTCAGTGTTTTTTTAGGGTTCTCCGTCTCACCGTGCATACTGTGGTCAAAACTGTGTAAGTCCCGAGTAAATATAGGAGAGTGACTTGACGTGCAACTCATCAATAAAGAGAGCATCCTCGCGATGACACACTTATGGGAAGGCGACCGATTTCCTGACGGACGGCCCCGTGTCTCGGACGATATCCTTCAACGGATGAAAGCTATCAGTATCGAGCAGGCGTGGGGTGTCCTGCACGGTAACGACTATAAGCTCCAATTCGCTGGCGATTGGATGAATCTTCATCCGGATCGGGTCCTTGTCGGTAGAGCGGTGACATGCGCCTTTGTGCCGATCCGCCCTGACTTCAACGCTGCTATCTCTACGCAAGGCGAAAAAGAAGGACGCGTCGGGGGTCAAAATTCATGGGTAATTGATACACTCGTCCGCGACGATGTTATCGTTGTCGACCTCTTCGGGAAAGTGAAAGACGGGACCTTCGCCGGTGACAATCTCGGCAATTCCATCTATGCGAAAACAGGCACCGGTATGGTCATTGACGGCGGCATCCGGGACCTGGATGGCATTTACGAACTCCCCGATTTTGCGACGTTCGTGCGAGGCGTAGATCCGACAGGCATTGCGAACGTCACACTGACCGGTATTAACATCCCTATCCGTATTGCGGAAGCGACAGTTTTACCGGGAGATGTGGTTTTAGGGAGGCGTGGTGGGGTTATCTTTATTCCACCGCACTTCGCACAACAGGTCGTTGAGCAAGGCGAGGAGGTGGCACTCCGCGATCGGTTCGGGCATCAACGACTACGTGAGGGTGTGTACACGCCAGGGGAAATCGACCGAAAATGGTCGGAGGAGATCGAGGCAGACTTTGCAAAATGGCGTGAAAATCAGAAGTAAGAATGAACGAAAGTAATCCTCCACTATAGTGGATACTTGAAAACAGATTGATATGTTACCTATGTCAAAAATTTGACTTTTTGCGGTGTTTATGGTATACTTTAAAGTGAAATTTTTTAGGCTTTTACGCTTAAAATAGGGGTATGGCAGCGGTATCGTGTGTTGTTATCTGGACGAAAAATGAGAATCGCCAAAAATCTGACAGACCTCATCGGGAATACACCAACGATCCGTCTGAATACCTTGCCCGGTAAGGACGATGCGACTATCTTCGCGAAATTGGAGGCATATAATCCGGGTGGGAGCATCAAGGACAGGATTAGTTATGCAATGGTCGTCGATGCGGAAGAACGCGGTATCCTCAGAAAAGGAGATACCATCGTTGAGCCTACCGCGGGTAACACAGGTTTGGGCCTCTCTATCGTCGGTATATCGAGAGGGTATCCTGTCACTTTGACAATGCCCGAAAACGTCAGTCGTGAAAAATACGAGCTGCTTTCCGCCTTCGGTGCGAAAATTGTGCTAACACCCGAACACGGTGGTATGGCAAGTGCCATCTGGGAGGCAGAAGAGATTATCAGACGGCACTCACGGCACTATATGCCGAACCAGTTCACAAATCCTGCGAACCCAGAGATCCATCGGCGCACGACTGCAGTTGAAATTCTCAAAGCCATCGGGAGCGACATCGATTTCTTTGTGACTGGGGTTGGAACAGGCGGCACATTGACAGGTGTTGGAGAAGTGCTGAAGACGAAATGTCCGCAGGCAAAGGTTGTCGCAGTGGAGCCGCGGGTTTCAGCCGTGCTTTCCGGGGGTCCCCCAAATCCGACGCGAATTGATGGTCTCGGCGCGGGAATGATCCCCGAAGTGCTCAATATAGATGTCATTGATGAGGTCATCACAGTCTCGGAAGAAGAAGCGTATCAAACGATGAAATCCATTTCAACGAGTGAGGGTTTGTTAGTCGGTATGTCGTCGGGTGCGAATGTCTACGCTGCCTTACAGGTAGCAAAAGATCAAGGACCGGATAAAACTGTCGTTACGATTCTCCCCGACACAGGGGAACGTTATTTCAGTTTGAGCCGTTACTTTGAAATCGAATCGGACATCATGGAGGCACTCCCTTAAATCGTTCCAATTGCAACTGGATAAAACACTAACTTTGTATGTCCTAAAGGGTAATTAAAGAAAAATTGAATTATTCAGTAGACGATGCCCTCTGTCAAGAAATTGCCTTGACGGAGGCCCCTCAAGAAATCCTTTTCTCTCTGTTTAAGCGATTCAAAGAACGCGCTGCGATCGTTACGAGTGGACAACTTTCCGGCATGGTGCTGATTCACCTCGCTGCTGAGAACCACTTGCCGTTTCGAGTCTGTACGCTTGACACACTTCGACTTTTCCCCGAGACGTACACTTTCCTTGAACAGGTGGAAGCGCGTTACGGTATCCAGATCGAACAGATCCAACCCGATCCCGAAGAAGTCCGTCAAATGGTGACAGCGCATGGGGAATATCTGTTTTTTGACAGTAAAGCGAAGCAGGAATACTGTTGTCACATCCGAAAAGTGCGTCCGATGCAACGGCTCTTGGAAACATTGGATGTCTGGATAACGGGTCTACGGCGAGATCAGTCGGATGCGAGACAACAACTCCGAAGATCAGAAATTATATCCTCAACGAAACATCCAGTGCTTAAGGTGAATCCGCTTATTCAGTGGACAACGGATGAAGTGTGGCAGTTTGTCCGTGACAACGAAATTCCCGTGAATCCGTTGCTCGAAGCGGATGCCGAAGGTCATTATTATGAATCGCTGGGATGCGTCATTTGCACAACACCCATAAAGCCGGGTGAATCGAAACGCGCGGGACGGTGGCGTTGGCAGAACGCACCCACTTCAGAAGAAGATACCAAAGAGTGTGGACTCCACTACTCGATTTAACTGACCGAACCGCAAGGTAAAATTAATAGGACTTACGCAAAATGACCAAATTTCACCTATTTTCACGGGATTCGGTGCGGTTAGAAACCGCACCTACCGGGGGAGTGCGTAAGTTCTAATTAAAAAGGAGAAAATTTATTTCATGTCTGTAACAGTCCGTATTCCAACCCCGCTGAGACGCTTGACGCAAAACTTGGCAGAGGTTGAAGCAGAAGGTGCCAATATTGAAGGCATCATTGATAACCTTGAAGTCAACTATCCAGGGATGAAAGAACGTCTCTGTGATGACGGCGGCAATATCCGTCGGTTTGTAAACATTTACCTCAACGATGAAGACATCCGCTTCCTCGATGGAAAAGCGACCGCTGTCGAAGATGATGCCGAAATCTCAATTATTCCAGCGATCGCTGGCGGACTTTTTTAATTACTTGCTTCTGAGCTGCTGCGTCCGATGTCCTTTCAGATATAAAATTAGTAAAGGACCTTTCATAACCCAACGTAAGTTTCTTAACAATTTTAGAGAATCAACACAGAATACCCGTATGGTATTCCGTGGGGGTCGACAACGGACACTCCACTCAGAAACAATCGTTAAAAAATGATAACTTTGAAGCAAGAAACCCTCAGCGAGATTTGTGACCACGCGAAATCGGAGTTTCCTAATGAATGTTGCGGTGTCATTCTGGGGACCGAAACGCAAGAATTCGTCCGGAAATGCCGGAACATACAGAACCAACTGCATCAGGAAAACCCAGACACATATCCACGCGATGCTCGCACAGCCTACGTCATACATCCTGATGACTTAATCGCCGTCCACAAAGAGGCTGACACACAGCAACGGCACATTAAGGCGTTCTACCACTCACATCCAAATCACGAGGCGTACTTCTCGGAAAAAGACAAAGCAGATGCAATCGTATGGGATGAACCCGCTTATCCGGGTGCGACATACCTGGTTATCTCCGTTTACGACACCGGAATACGCACAGTAAAGGCTTTCGCGTGGGACGAAACAGCAAACGATTTTACTGAGGTTGACGGATCGTTTGGAGAAACTTAACACGGAGGAACGGGTTGTCGGTTATCAGTTAAGGGTCATCGGTTACAAGGGGATTTTGCTATCGGGGTTGTAAACCCCTCCCGCAAACCTCTTAACCACAGATTGAAAACCGAAAACCACTCAAATGCGAGACCTTTTGGTGCGGCTTGCAAACAAAAGTCAGCAATTGATGCCGGACATGCGCGTTGTTAAAGCCCCTCCCCTCCGCGCCTACATTGGACTTATTGCCTTCTCCGCTGCCTCCGTTGCAATCGGTTTAGGAATAACCCTCCAAAAATACACTGTTTTTGAATATCACTCAAATTCCGAGATCGTCGGCTGGCTCAGTGTTAATGAATACCCGAAACAACAAGAATACTTTTTCTATCTGTTGGCACTGCTGGGCATTCCAGCGGCAATATACCTGTATTGGCTCGGGTGGTGTGTCTATTCGCGCTGGTGTGCCGAACGAACCGCCCAACCGATAGCGCGTGTGCTGAAAGCAAACGCGTTAGCATCCATCCCGTTATGGCTCTGTTGGTTACAGGTCTACCACATCGGTCAGAGCACACTAACAGGCTTACTTCTACCAATTAGTTTATCCATTTCGCTTAAAGCGGTGTTGTTGTCCAAGCGGTACTTCCCTACGCTGTGGAATCCAGATGTTCCTGATGATACAAACGAGGGTGCTGCGGAAAAGGACTTGAAATCTCCACCACCACTGAACGAACCGCAAGGTATAATTAAAAAGCGGGGTGGACTTGAATACATCATCCTCCCGATTTTCATTTATCTCCTTACCTACTCTGGAGACATCCACGGCAAAATAGATTTGTTCCACGAAGGTGAACGGCTGGCGCCTCTCAATGAAATGCTGCACGGCGCGGTGCCGTTTCGGGACATCTATATCCAGCACGGACTCTTCCAAAATGTTTATTTGTCATGGTTTGGTAGTCAACTCTTTGAGCCGACCCTGTTCGGCGTGCGTTCAATGGAGAATATACTGGATCCACTCGGCTATGTTGCACTCTATGTGCTTGGTTTGCAAGTATTCCGTGGCAGATTCTTGACCGCTTTCATCTGCGTGCTGATTGCCTCTGGAACAGAATTTTGGGTAACTGCGCGGCACAGCCTCGGTTTAATTAGTTTCGCCTTCGTAGCGAATTCTCTGACGCACTTCCACAGGACTCGCACCAACAAGGTCCCTACTTATGTCTGGAGATTGCTCCTCGCTGGACTCTCCACGAGTTTGGCGTTCTGGTACAGCACTGAAATTGGACTTTATACACTGGGTGCAATCGGATTGTTCCTTGTGATATATGTGTTCCAAGGCGGCTTTGGCACAGAAAGTGGAAGCAGACAAACGGAGCGGGAAAAAAACATGACAGAGTACCTACCCCCTTTCATCAGTTACGGCTGCGGGGTGCTGTTAGGTTTTTTCTCGGTAGGCATTTATTTTCTGTTCCATGGTGCCTTCGATGATGTCATCTGGAATTCCTATATCCAGTGTCGTTATCAGCTCGCAACATGGGGACTCGCTTTCCCATCTCTATCTGAAACGCTTACACTATTATCAACGGACGGATGGCGTGTTTTCGCCTTAAGTGATGGTTTTCGATGGTATCTGCCTGTCTGTATCTTCTTGATTGTCGCGGCGCATCTGACCTATCGGTACTTATGTGGGACTGTATCGGAACCGAACGCGATGAAACTCCTACTCCTCTTGCTCGGTGGTATCGCCTTCTTCCGAACTGCATTGGGACGTTCAGATGATGGACATCTGATTTATGGCGCAACTTTTTTATGGCTGCTCTGCCTGTTTCCATTAGAAGGTGGCATTTTCAAAATGTTTCGTGCGTGTCTATCGTTTTTAAGGGGTAACGGACATTGGGGGCACGCCTTGAAAGCCGCATGGATTCTGATTCCGACAGCAATATTCTGCTGGTATGTTGGGGAAATCCATCAGCCGCTGGTAGGTTTTCATGAGAAATGGCAGAGGCTGCGTCAAAATCCGTTCAAAGAACGCGTCGTAACGCCGGAATTAGCGCGCGCAGGAAAGGTAGACATTCCGAACGATCAGGTTGAACAGGTTCAAAAGGTGGTCGCTTATATTCAGGAAAACACAGCAGAGAACGAAAAGATTTTCGATTTTACGAGTCAGGGTGCCTACTACTTCTTCGCAAACCGACTGAGCGTTACCCGATTCCATCAAGCCTCGTATGCCTCGACCGCTGGAATGCAGCAAGAAATTATCTCAGCACTTGAAAGGGACAAAACGCGTTTAGTGATCTTTAAAACGGGAGGTTGGTTCGATGCCGTTGACGATATCCCCGTCGAAGAACGGCATCCCTTGATTGCGGCATACCTACAGGCGAACTATGCGCTCGCAGTGAACATTAATGATACAGAGATTCTGCTGCGAATTTTTTAAACTGGCGCCAAGCGAGAAAGAAAAAAAATCGTTTAACAACGTTCTCACTATAAAATCCGCAAGCCGCCGATGTTGGCTTGCTAACAGCATTCCTCGTCCCAAGAAGCATTTCGCCTACGCGCCATTTTGCTGTTCAACAAAGATCCGGTAGATGTCCTCAAAGAGTCTAACATCTGTAAGGGTATCCTCGGCTGAAGAGCGGAAGGGTTTATCGTTGCGGAGGTTCGCTACAAAGTATTCTGCTTCTCTGTGATATGCCCAGGTCCAGCTCGGTCTCGGAATCGGACGGGTGATTTCTTGTTCTTCCCCAGCACGATAGACCTCGACCTCTGCAGGCGTGTTTTTCAAGAGCAACGGGGGTGCCCACGTATGGACCCATCCGTTCTCAAAATAGATTTGACTGTGCTCATCCCAGCGGTAATGCGAGACATGTCCGGTCTCTAACGTCACACGGATCCCGTCCATATCGAAGATAACAATACCAGAATAACCATTCGCGTCCAAATCAACGACTTTGACGCTCACTTTATCGCCAGCATCAAGAAACCAGCGCATCAGATTGATATTATGCGTGTACTGTTGGAGGTATCCCAAATAAGAACCTCGGTACTGCTCCGGTATCCATTCTGGGGTTTTGACGGGCGCGCTCGGTTTCGTTTCTGTTGTGCCATCCATGTGGGTATCAAGATTGCACACCCAATCTCCACCGAATCCGTGATTCCTTGCATACGTCAAGCGTCCGAGTTCGTTTGTTTCTCGGAATTGCGCGACTCTTGCCTTGACGATCTCGTTTCCGGCATCGTAGCGTTTCATGTAGCCGACCATCAACTTTTTGCCAGACTTTTGTGACGCAGCTACAATCGCCTCGGCTTGTTCAACGGAGACAGCCATCGGTTTCTCCATGAAGACGTGCTTCCCTGCCAAAAGGAGATCCTTCGCGATTTCACCTTGTAATGCGAAGTCCGCAGACACGGCGACTGCTTCAATATCGGGGTTTTGCGCGAGTTCATCATGGTCCCGGTAAAGTTGGGGAATACCGAAACGGCTCTGGACTTTTTTCCCGAGTTCCGTACGCACCTCTGCGAGTCCAATGAGTTCGCAGTCCGGGATGCTTGTAAAATTTGGGATGTGGACCTTCTGTGCCATGAACCCACAGCCGATATAACCCAATCGAATTCTTTCCATATTTTTAATTTTCCTTGCGGTTCGATGAGGGAGGTTGTATCAAAAACGTCCCTTTCCGTATATCCAACCCGGCCCGTTGGTTGGGTTTCCGCGTGCTGGCCGAGGATTGATAGCCGATAGCCATTAAGACAGACGTGACTCTATCTGCTCAACAGCGGTTTTAGCCCCTTCCCGCACAAGTGCGGAGGCATCGTCTCGGGCAAGTTGTTTCAACTTACCAAGACTGAGGCTCGCCTCCAGTTTACCGAGAGCGACCGCGACGAAATAGCGAACATCGGCATCTTCGTCATCCAGTGCTTCTAAGAGTGCGTTCGCATCCGTGCGTGCGGCAAGGTGTCGGTCGGCATCACCGATATTAATCAATGCTTGCGCGGCGAGTCGTCGCGAATGGATGTCTCCGTGCAGGAGAGAGGTGAGCAATTCGTCGTTTCCTGTCGGGATAACACCCAAGTTATCCCAGTCACAATCCAAACAGAACCATGAATTACCATCCAACCGACGGAGATTCGCATTTCCACACGAGGGGCATGCCCCAAATTCTTGTTGCTGACTCATATCCATTGTCCTTGGTTACGACACATGAGGTGTGCCCACTACTTCTCCAATTCACACATTTTCAGGCGTCACAGTTTCCTCGACCGTAGGGTTCCCTTCCAGTTCTGGTAACTCGCGCCAGATTTCAGGACCCTCTGGCTTGAAATTAATGGTCGCAATGAACTGCATACCGTGATAAAAGTTGATTTTAAATTTACCACCGCCGAAATTTTTCCTGAGATATTCCAATGGAGCTTCAATCAACGGACCCATTTCGTCGGCATGATAGAAAGCGAGGGGTTTAAACCGCACTGTATTGCCGACAGGTTCTTGCACGAGTAATTGCGCCGACGTAGCAGGAAAAAGCACTTGAAAGGCTTGCCAAAGGTCCGAGACAGTCGGCTCCAGCTTCCCGATGCGTTTTCTAAAGTCGTTCTCAAGATATTCTGAGAAGGTATTAAAAACCCATTCCATTTTTTTAATTATGGTCTCCTGGGCATCGTTCCCTGTGCAAGCCTATAGAGGCTTGCAGGACAATGTTTCACGATGGCTCCCAGTGAATCGTGACCGAGTTGGGAACATTTACGGCTTTTAAGATTATTTTCTCTACAGCGGTGCCTTTAAGAAGTCCTTCCAATCAAAATTGGGCAGAGGAAACTCCTCTGTGGCTTCGCATTGTCAAAATGTCGCCGCTTTCTCGAAAAACTCGATATCCACACGTTCAACACCGGCTTCCCGTGCATTTTCAGCGACGCGCTGGACGACCATCTCGCGGACAAACGGGATTGGTATCCGTTTGACCCGATGCTCGACTTCCTCTGTACAAGCGACTGTCGTATTATCCAAGTAGGGACCGTCCTGAAGTGCGGCTTCAGCTGGATGATCGCAGGTCTCTGGCACGAGTTGTTGCAGTCGCATTGAGACGTAATTGGTCACCCACTGCTTGAACTCTTCAGTGTTCTCCGTATCAACAGTACTGACCTCGGAACGCTGTCCCAACTTCTCGTTGATACTGACGAGCAGACTTTCCAGACGTGCCAAGCGTTGTTCTACAACCGTAAGCCGCTCGTGTGCATTTGTTTGTTCACTCATCTTTCAATTTTCCTTGCGGTTCGGTTAGGAAAGTTTCATGAAAACGTTCCTTTCCGTATATCCAGCCCAGCGCGTTGCTTAGGCTTACGCGCTTTGGCTAAAGATTGACTACTGATAACTCATCGTTGACAACCACTTCTCAAATTACCCAATACTTCCAGAGGTCTTCTGGAATTTCGTATTTAATCTCCTCCCGTTTTTTATGGGAGTAGCGTGCGAAGATCCCAAAACGGGGAATATCTTTGACATTTGCTGACCCGGTATGGCAGAGAAACGCATGCCACAGCACAACATCACCCGCCGCACCAATAAACTCACGCGGTCCTTCTGGGGATAAATCCGACAGCACATGCCATCCCCACTCCTCAATATCGTAGAAACTGCCATCAATCTGTTCCGGATATTGCAGGAAGTACTTGTGGGTTGAATAGTGGCTTTGGGGCCAAAAGACGAAGGCACCCCCGCCGGGTTTGACATCATAAAGGTAGGTTGTTGCCCCGATCATAAAAGGACTCCAGCCACCGGGACCGTATGCGTCAATGTGTCCGCTACCGGGCATCGACCATTTCTCTTCAGGGGCGGGCCATTTGACGAGGGGTGAACCCCCACCCCCTGTAAATTGCCCACCACCGAGCTGCTCGGTAATCTCTTGCATCACAGGCAACTGTCCAAACAACGGCGAGAAACTGAAGTTCTGCACCACATAATCGTTGGGCCATGTCTCCGGTGTTTCCAAACTGGAATTAAAATGCTCCCATATCTGGGTTCGCCATCCCTCAATTATCTCGGGATCGATTAAATTCTTAAGGACAAGGTATCCGTGTTCCTGAAAAAATGCTATCTGTTCTGCTGTAAGCATCTGGGTTCCCTCTATCAGTAAAAGACTGATGGCTGATAACCATTTTTAAATTGCCCAATATTTCCAGAGATCCTCTGGAATTTCGTATTTAATCTCCTCCTGTTTGTGATGTGCATACCGTGCAAAGAGACCAAAACGGGGAACGTCTCTCACATTTTCCGATCCGGTGTGGCAGAGAAAGGCGTGCCACAACACAACATCACCCGCAGCACCAATAAACTCGCGGGGTCCGTCCGGCGATAAATCCGAGAGTACGTGCCAACCCCACCCCTCAATATCGTAGAAACTGCCATCAATCTGCTCTGGATATTGCAGGAAGTACTTATGGGTTGAATAATGGCTCTGGGGCCAAAAGACGAAAGCCCCACTTTTGGGTTTAGCATCATAGAGATAGGTCGTTGCCCCCAGCATAAAGGGACTCCAGCCAGCGACAGCACCATACGCATCGATGTGTCCATCGTTGGGCAGTGCCCACTCTTGTTTAGGATTGGGCCATTTGATAATCGGTGAGCCGCCACCGCCTGTAAAAAATTGTCCGCCCCCAAGCTGCTCGGTGATCCCTTGCATCACAGGCAGATGCCCAAATAACGGTGAGAAGGTGAAACCCGGAATCTCATAGTCGTTGGGCCACGTCTCTGGCGTTTCCAAGCTGGAATTAAAATGCTCCCATACCTGCGTCCGCCATCCGTCAACCACTTCAGGGTCGATTAAACCCTTGAGGATTAAGTATCCATGTTCTTGAAAAAATGCTATTTGCTTTGTTGTGAGCATGCGACTCTCCTTCTCTCTATAACACCAAAAACGAAGCCCGTAAGCAAAGCGGAGGGCGGATTTGAGAAAGGCACTTCAAAGTTCAAACGCACGACGTTTAACCGCAAGGAAAAATTAAAAACGTTTCGGTCTGAAGGATGGGATACCCGTTTTATCAAATCGTTTCTTGACGGCTTGCATCAGTTCAGGGGTAACCTCGCGATGCCCGTGTTCGCGTGCGTATTTTTCAACGCTTTTGACGACCATTCCACGCGCAAATGACGGCACACGCTTCAACCTTTTTTCCGCTGCGGGTGTCCACTGTAAATCGTAATCGGTTTCCGTTGCAAAAGCAATCTTTTTTTCTATTTGGACAGGCGGCGTGCCATATTGACCGGGCTGATATTCACACGACGCGTCTTCGGCGAGATAGTTGCCAGTCGTGGCGTATGCACGCGCCCTGCAACCGCCGCAAACTTCTTTGAATTCACACGCACCGCATTTCCCCTCAAGCAAATCCCGATTTCGCAGCTCCTGAAAGGTCTTCGATTCATTCCAGAGTTTGACGAAACTCTCATCTTTGAGGTTACCGACACTCACAGGTAGATAGGGACAGGGGGTCAGATCGCCTTCAGGCGTGATACGGCAGTAGTAGATACCACACGGACAGGTGCCACTGGGGTAACCTTGAAGGAACGCAGAGTCGGATTTTTGTTCATAGATGACGCGTTTGTAATGTGGTGCGCATTTCGCGGCGATGAGCATTTTTCCAGCATACGCCGCCTGTAACTCGAAAAACGTTTCAAACGCTTTTTCGTATTGTGCGGGTGTAATGTCCATCACCGTCTTACCCCTTCCGGTTCGGACGAGGAAGTAAAGATTCAGCACCTTCGCACCGAGTTGATACGCGTATTCTACAATTTCTGGAATCTCGTCGTAATTCCACTGTGTCACGGAGGTCTGAACGAGGAAGTCGAGTTGTGCGCGTTTGAGTGCTTCTACACCGTTCATCGTCGCTTTCCACGCGCCCTCCATTCCACGAAACCGATCGTGGTTTGCCGGCTGGATAGAGTCGAGGCTAATACCTGCTCCGGTAACACCGTGCTGCTGCATCTTCTCGACGACGCTATCGTTCAAAAGGACGCCGTTTGTGCCCATTACAACAAGAAACCCGGTATCGGAGGCATACTTCGATATCTCCAAGATATCCGGGCGTAATAGGGGTTCACCACCGGTGAGAATCAGGAGGATGTGCGGGTTGATTTCGGCTATCTCATCAATGACGCGAAAACATTGTGCTTGGCTCAATTCCGCGTCCCTGGTGTATTCATGAGAGCCTTGAATATCGGATAGGTGGAAGTTTCCGTTGGCTAACTCGTTTGTGTCTACAAATCCTGCGGGAAGATAGCAGTGTGTGCACTTTAGATTACACAATCGGGTGATATTCCATGAAACCGCCTGAACTTTTGTGTCTGTCATGTTTTTAGATTTGAAATTAGTTTTTTAACAGCAATGTGAGCGCGAAGACAATTAATCCGGTTACCAGCATCAAACCTCTCCACACATTGATATACGGGCTTGGGTCATGATATGTTTTGTCATCAGGAGGGGTAGCCTCAAGGTGTCGTCGGTAGAGTGAACTATATAAGCCCCAACAGAGTGCCATTACGCCGAACGCCGCAAGTTTCGCGACAAACGTTAACATATAGGTTCCGAAATTACCGTCACCACTCCCTGTGAAAAAGCCATTATTCCATGCAACAATAAAGAATACCATCGCGCCTGTCGTCAGTAGCACATGAATCATCAATCGGATCAAGATCCGAAAACGATTGTGAATTGCCAACAAGTTTTGCGGTGGTAAGTTGCGTTGTAGAATTGGCATCGCGACGAAAGTAGAAAAAATAATACCCCCGAACCAGACAATCGCCGCTAACAGGTGGACACCTCGAATGATAAGCTCTACGCTCTCCCGCATTCTTTTTCAGAATTCCCATTTTTGATAAATGATACCACATTTTGCGCCCAAAGTCAAATTTGTCTTCACTCTACAGCGGGGTCATTCAGTTCTCGGTTTTTTGTCCAAAGAAACCTCCTAAATCCCCCAACCCCCCATATCCCCCTTATCAGGAGGCAGGGACTTTGAGTGTATCCTGGTGGAAAACTAAATAGCCCTTCACTCTACATACTTGCTTTGAGATAGCAGCAAACTGTGGATGGCGAGACACTATCATACATGTCAAGACGATGAATTACGGTTTCAAATTAACGAAAATCAGTGCAACCATTGCGAGTAATGCACCGATGAGAGGGATTCGACCCAATCGCTCACGGAGGAATACCATACCAACGAACATCGTGAACAGCACGCCACCCGAACTCGACATCGGAAACGCAATCAACGCACTCACCTTGTCCAATGCAATGAGGAGCGCCCAACTTCCAGCGACATTACAGATACCTATTAACACGCCGTAGAAGACCTCCCACCAATTCGGCCACGTTTTCTGATAGAGGCATATCCCCAGATAAATAAGTGTGGCAACACCGAACAACAGACTCATGTAGAGGGATTTCTCATCAACAGGGCACATTTCGTTGAAGGCTTTCATGGTGAGCCGTGAGATACCGGTGATAATCAGAATCGTAATCGCAACAGCGAACCCCAGGCCTTGTGGCACTTCCGGTCTATCAGGCGTAAATGTGTAGGTTGGCTCTTTTTCCCGCTGGCTGAGGAGCGGAATCGCCACGAAGGTTAAGAGGAGTCCTATGGCTTGCCAGAGATTGGGGATCTCCTTCCAGAACAGCATCGACACTAAAATCGGGAGCACGATTGACAACCTAACGAGTGCCGCCGTGACAACAATCCCACTGAGTCGGATTCCAAGTGTAAACAACTCAAACCCGGCAGCGTAGGTTACACCGTTTGATATACCTAAGGCGAAGGTTAACTTTGAGAACTCAAAATCCTGTTCCTGTGAAAGGACCCAGATGCTGATAAAGAAAGCAACGAGATAGTTGACAAAGCCGATAGGATTTAAGCGTTGTTGATTATCTTTGGCATGCTTGAGAAAGAGCCCAAAGCCAGAAAGTAGAACGATGTTGAGAACAAGGAAAAGCATATTTAATTTTACCTTGCGGTTCGGTCAAGTGAATTGGGTATTGAAAGTACCACTCCGTAGACCTAGGGGAAATGCCCAAGCAAAAACCCCTCCGCTACGCTTACGGGCTCCGCGCTTCGGATAATCCTGAAAATTCTTGAATCATGGTCCCCTGATAAGACGGGGTATGGGAGGTTATAGGGTTTTCATTATTCCATCGGCAACGCGACCTTGGTCCCCTCTTTCGCGGATTGATAGGTTGCCAAAACGACCTCTACGGCGTGTTTCCCACCCCTACCGTCAATCATCGGGGTTCTGTTCTCTCGGACACAATCGACAAAATGCGTCAATTCACCCACAACACCGTGCGGTCCCTCTCGATCAGGAACGATTTCTTTCCACTCCTCACCGCGTTTTTTGAGATAAGCGAGATCGGCTGCCATATCTAATCGGAGCGAGCCTTCGGAGCCGTCAATAATGGTTTCGTTGGTGCCGCGTGCACCGAGGAAGCCACCCCATCGTAAAATACCGACCGCTCCGGAATCGTAACGGATGAGGGAGACGGTGTAATCTTCCCAATCGTCATGCCCAGAAAAACTGCCGACCTCAGCAGCGACAGTGAGCGCAGTGCCACCGAACCAATTAATCAGATCGGATTTGTGGATGCCGTTTTCCAGAAGTCCACCGACAGTGCCGTACCAACTTTCAGGACGATTGCGCGGGGCATTATAGGGACCCGTGTAATCAGTCTCTATGTAGGTAATGTCTCCGATGTCACCGGCATCGATCATCTGCCTACCGAGTTCGTGGACAGGATAGAAACGTAACACTTGCCCGACCATCAGGTGCGTTCCCGCTTTGTCCGATGCCTCGATCATTGTGTCCGCATCTGCGAGGGTCAATGAGAGCGGTTTTTCGCAGAACGCATGCACGCCTGCCGCAGCGGCATCAACAATCACCTGCGTATGCGCGATAGGCGGTGTTGCAACGACGACGGCATCCACAACATCAAATAATTCGTGATAGTCTTGGAAGGCGCGAATCTGATGCTGTTGGGCAACGGCTTCTGCTGCGTCCAAGCGGAGATCTGCTACACCTACAAATTCACAATTTTCAACATTCGGGAGCGAGTTGCAATGGGCGTTTCCCATGCCTCCGACTCCGACTACACCGATGCGAACCATCTTTCGTTCTCCTTTTTATGGCTATAGGAGAGGTTCTCAACCTCAAACCTTTGTGGGAGAGGTTTCCAACCTCGATGACTCCATAGAAGATCGGGCTTACAAAGCCCTCCCACAAGGAAGTTCAGACCCACTTCATCTTATAGGATAAATCTCCCTAAACCCTTCACAGAAAATCGGGCTTACAAAGCCCTCCAAGAAAAAAGGACACCTGACTTAATCTTCGTCAGCAGTTTAAGTTCGGGTTTTTAGGAGCCATTTTACAATTGAGATTGCGATGACGATACCAAAAGCGAAAAGAATCCATTTGATGTGTGGCGATGCACTCTCACCGAGGTAAGAATACACCAAGGTGGCTGGCATTTGACCGATCCCGGTGGCGATCCAAAATCCGAGAAACCGCATCCGAGTTGCCCCTGCAAAATAACTGATAACATCAAAAGAGATGAACGGCATCAAGCGAGCAATAAGAATGGCGTAAGTGCCATATTTTTCAACGAAATCGTTTGCTTTCTCAACTGCTGGTTGACTGATGAGCCGCGTAATCCGTTGGATACCGAGATAACGGGCAATATAGAAACAGAAGGCCGCGCCAACCATCGAACTGCTCCACGACAAAAGTGAGCCCCACCAAAATCCAAAGAGCGTGCCGTTTGCAAAGGTAATCAGAAACGCTGGCAAAGGCGCGATGACGCTCTGAAAGACCATGAGTATCGCCGATACGACAGGTGCAAGCGCGCCATACCCCGCGATATATGCTCGCGCTGTCTCAATACTCTGAAACGCTGCAGTGAGCTCGAGGCAATACTCCCAAATTCGTCTATGGTAGATGCCACCAAGCACGAATCCAATCAGCACCACAAGCAGTAATATAATACGAGACTTTTTGTAGACGAAAACCGAGCGGAGGCTGCCTATTATCTTACACATCTTTTGTGAACGGCAGAACGGCGTCTGCCTACTACTTTGCTTGCTGTATCAATGCGTTATTCATTCGCTCCCGAAGTTGCTGTATCTTCTCATCTGTCCAACTGTAAAAGCCTTCCTTAGATTTCACGCCGAGCTTCCCGGATTCAACCATCTGTCGGAGGAGTGGATTGATGTCAGATGCGCTATTCAGATCCTTATAGAGTTCCTCAAAAGCGGCAAGGACGAGGTCCCAGCCTGCGAGTTCAAAGACTTCAAAGGGACCAGCGACGCTGAGTCTCCTGCCAAAACTGTTGCGGACGACGAGATCCACGGTCTCTGCGCTGGCGATACCTTGCTCCACGATAGCGAACGCTTCCCGAATCAAAGCAGCCTGCAGTCTGGGTCCGACGAAACCGAGTGCCTCCTTCTCAATAATCGCAGGTGTTTTACCGATCGCTGTCAGGAGTTCAAACGTTGCCTCAACCGTTTCATCAGATGTATCAGGACTGCGAATCAGCTCGACGAGTGGAATCAGATAAGGCGGATTAAAATAGTGGGTGTTGAGTATCTGAGCCTTGCGCTCGGCGTTTACACCGATTTGGCTCGGCATTAATGCCGTCGTATTGCTCGCCAAAATTGTGTGCGGTGGACATATCGCGTCCAATTGACCGAATATTTGCTGCTTGAGTGCCAAATTTTCAGTAACGGCTTCCACGACGAAGTCAGCATTTTCCGCGACTGCTTCAAGTTCCGTGGAGGTCTGGATTCGATGTAGGGTTTGGGAAATATTGTCCTCTTGAATAATGGCATTTGAAGCGAGTAGATTTAGATTTTGCTCAATTTGGGTGCGTGCGATTTCGAGTTGCTCGTTGGTGACATCGTGCAAACGGACACGGTATCCCGCGCTTGCAAATTCCTGCGCGATGCCGTGTCCCATCAGTCCTGCACCGATAACTGCAATTTGTGAGATTGGGCGCAAGTTTATGGAGGAAACCTGCGGGACAGTAGTCATTTTTTCTCCTTTGCGGAAAAGCCGGCAATAACAATGGTAAATTCCCCGCGCGGCTCGGTATTTCGGAATTTCTCCAACGCTTCACTCACAGTCCCACGAAATACCTCTTCAAACCGTTTTGTCAACTCGCGTGCGATGACAAGGTCGCGTTCACCCATCACTTCAAGGACATCCTCAAGGAAACGTCGGAGCCGATGTGGGGATTCAAAAAGAATTAACGTCCTTTCTTCATCAGCAAGTACACCCAACTGACGCTTTCTTTTCCCAGATTTTGGAGAGAGGAACCCCTCAAAAGTAAAGTTATGTAAGGGTAGCCCGGAGATGGATGCCGCTGTGACGACCGCCGATGCCCCAGGAATAGGAACGATCGGGATTTCTGCGGCGATACATCCACGTAAGAGCGGATATCCTGGATCGGAGATGATCGGCGTGCCAGCATCTGAAACGAGCGCGATTGTCTCACCCGCCTTCAAACGTTCGGTCAACTTCTCTCCCTTCATCTGCTGGTTGCCCTCAAAGTAACTGGTGAGCGGTGTCTGGATATCGTAGTGTGTCAGCAGGCGGCGTGTTTGGCGGGTATCTTCAGCGGCGATGAGGTCCACCTCTTTGAGGATACGGAGCGCGCGCAGGGTAATATCTTCCAAATTCCCGATGGGTGTGCTAACGAGGTAAAGCGTGCCAAACGGCGTGTTCATTTTATCAGTCGATTACCATTCCCTTGCGATATTGTGTTTTTCATGCTAAATTACGAACGATGAAAACTACCTACATTACGCTATGTCTTCTCTGGTTGATAGTCCCAGTCTGTGCGGAGACGACCTCTGACAAAAGACCCTTTGAAGCGGCGCGCCCCCTCTATGTCGGCGCGCGTGCATTAGGGATGGGCAATGCCTTCACTGCTGTCGCTGACGATGCGAGCGCAGGCTTTTGGAACCCCGCCGGACTCATTCAGTGGCAGGGCGTGAAACTCTTCGCCGTCAACAAGTTTCACGACCGAAGCGACTACCGATTCGACCCGAAGGGTATCGGCTATAGCTACCGCGGCTATAGCCTATTTTGGGGAAATAAAATCGCCATCGGTGTCGACAGTGGTGTTCCCGATTTCAACTACTACGGTATCGCTCGTCAACTCGGTCCATATCTTGCTGCGGGACTCAGCTTTAAGTTTAAACGACGACACCCCTCGAAGGTCTACCAATTCTTCGGCTACGAGACGGCATACGACCTCGGATTGCTTTTCAAACCACGTCCGAATCTCAAGTTCGGGTGCCTCGCGCAGAATCTCGAGGGGTATGGCATTCAATGGCTGACTCTTGGTATCTCCTATCGTTATGCCGAGCATTGGTTGCGAAGTGCGCCCTGCGAATTTTCAATCGACTTCGCGCTCCCCACCGAAGGCAGAACACCGGAATTATACATCGGTGCGGAGTGGCATCCCTTTCCGATACTCCCTCTCCGTCTCGGCATCTCAAACGGTTCACTCACAGGCGGCATCGGAATTACATGGAAAGAGATCTTTTACATCAATTACGCCCGAATTTTCGAGAAACCTTCTGCATCTGATTTTATTGAATTAGTCGTCAGTTTTTAATTTCACCTTGCGTTCAATTCAAAAACCTCTTCCCACTCCAATGCCTCTGGATTCCATTCAAACTGCTGCAATGGACCAAATTTGAGGTTGACCGTCAAACTCTTCGGGGTCGGTGAACTGTCAAACAGATTGAAATCTCGGACGACAACGTAGGTATGCTGTCCATCGGTAATGGTTTGGCACGCCTCAATGAAGTCGTCGAGGTTACGGATCTGTTTTCCGTTTATATCAAGAATCACGACTTTAGAGTTCCCATTCCGCTCCTGTAAACCGACACGTGAGAAGCTACTGCCAGCAGCGGCGTGCGGCAAATAGACACCATCGGCTTCTAAGAAGAGGATCCGTCGGAGTTGCGGCGTAATATCGTGAAAGACAGCACCGCCAAACCTAACAAAACGACGCACCTTCTTCGCCTCCAAGTCCTCCACAGGGACATCAAGTTTCAAGTTTTCGCCGTTCCGATAGACTTCTAACGCAACACTTTTGCCGACGTTCCGGTTCAGGATCGCATCAAAGGTATAGAGGTCATCTCTGATCAGTTCATTATCTATACGATAGATAATATCGGAGGCGCGGAGGATGGTTTCCCCTGTTGTGCGTGGGACCATGGATTCAATCTGAATGACCTTGGGGGTTCCGGCTTTGGAGGGACCTATCTCTTTTCGCAAAGCAGTTGGGAAATTGAAGTGTTTGATGGCTTCTCCAATAGAGACGAGTTCTAAATCGACACCGACCTCGCCACGCTGGATTGCCACTTTGTTGCGGATCAATTCAAGCGCATCGTAGAGATAATCAATCGGTAATTCAAAACTGGAAGTGTCTGTGCCGCGTGCGTGAATAGCAATGACCTCACCCGCGGTATTCCACACAGGACTTCCGCTTGAGCCGCCCGTCCGGTCAAACGTGGTGTGGATATAGCTGGAGTGCCGGTCGCCTTTGTTGACGTTGAGGTTCGTAATTCTGCCGAATTTGATCGTATATTCCTCTTTCTCATTGTTCCCGATGAGCAGGAGTTCATCTCCGAGGGCAAGTTCTCCCCATTCACCGAGTTCAACGGCTTGCAGCTCAAAATCAACCTCATCAGGATTAATCTGATAAAATCCGAAGTCGTGTGTCGGATCGTAATAGAGGATACGGGCTTCGGTAAAACTACCGTCGTGAAAATTGATTTTAATGTATGCGGGGCTGCTACCGGTGACATGGCGATTTGTGGCGATAATCCCACGTTCGGCATCTACAACAAAACCGGTGGCGAAACTTGTGCCTTTTGCTTCCGTCTCAAAGACTATCTCAGAGGAGGTTTCGATGTTCACCACCATCGGCTTATAGGCGGCAACCTGTTCTGTCCAGTCGTGTTGGGCATTGGCATTTACGACCAATATTAAGAGTAAGAGAATGGTTAAGACTGTCTTGCTTGTTTGGTTTTTTACCACGTTTTTAAAGATTTGTTTCATGATATTCCTTTTTTCCTTTGAATTTCTAAGAGTTTACCACAGCAGTTCAGGGATGTCAAACCATTTTTGACCACTATGATACGGATCCAAGGATTAGTAAATCCAGTCTTAATTTGAACTTAACCTTTTGCGTCCTTTTGTGCAATTCGGCAGCCCCCTCAATGTGTTGGCTGCGTAACGTTTTTACCCTTTATCTCTCCTTTTCTTCTTGAAGGGGTTCTTCACCCCAATTCCTCTATAGACTGACAGGAAGATTCCCCAAAAATCCGCGTCATCCGCGCCCCCCTCGCGACTCAGACGATTGCCAAACTCTCTACACCGCCTTCACAGCGTTATTTAAGAAACCCCCTAAATCCCCCTTATCAGGGGGACTTTTTGTCTCTTTTGTGCTGAAAAAATCCTCTAAAGAATCAGAATCAACGGTATTCAGGTTTTCCTTATGGCATTCACCATCCCTTATCAGGGGAAATCGTGTCTATCTATTTTTCGGATTCCCTATAATTGCGTTGATTTTTTCTTGTATCGGTGTTACACTCTTAATAAAGTCTTCATCCTGCCCCGATGGGATGAGAAATGTAGGTGTGTATGTCTGCATCAGGAGCTTCCGATGTCTCAGCGGGTCTGGTGTACCACTTTCCGGATCGGAGTATGCGGCGATTGCTGCAGGATCCCGACTATGTTAGATATTTAGTAGAACTTCTCGCTCCGGAGTTGGTAAGGTTTCTGGATTTCGAGAGCGGTGTTCAGCAGAACCGAAGTTTTCTGTCGGCTGCGTTGCGCCAACGGGAGGCGGATGTGTTGCTGCGTGTTCCGTTTCAGGCATCGACCTCGGATGAGGCGGTGCATATCTGTATTCTGATAGAGCATCAATCGAGTTCGGAGGCGTTGATGCGGCTGCGCCTGTTGATTTACATGGGTCGTATCTGGGAATCGGAATATCGGCAGCTGGGCTCTCGATCTGCGGGTGAACAGGCGTGGTCTCCGATCTTACCGATCGTTTTTTACACGGGTTCGGAGCGGTGGCGTGCACCGATGCCCTTGACAGAGGTTCTCAAGGTCCCGCAGGTCCTGGAGCGGTTTGTCCCTACGTTTGAGACGCTGTTTTTAGATGTAAAACGTCTGGCTGGGGAGACGCTGACGGAGTCGGGACATCCTTTCGGTTGGGTGCTGCGGGTGCTTCAAGAGGAGCATGCCGATGAACCCGCCTTCCGTGAAGCCTTAGCAGCGGCGGTTTCTGAGATCAGTCGTTTGGGAGGGACACAAGATGCACAGTTGCGGGAGGCACTCAACTATTTAATCCTTTTGATTTTCCATCGCCGTTCCGAGGCTGAGCGGGAGGCGTTTGTAGATATCGTCAAAGCCAAGAGTCGAAATGAAAGGGAGGTAACCATCATGGCACAGACTGCTGCTGAAGCACTGATAGAACAAGGTATAGAACAAGGTATAGAACAAGGTATAGAACAAGGTATAGAACAAGGTATAGAACAAGGTAAAGCCGAGGGCATCCTCGAAGGCAAACGGGACGCCGTCCTGCGGTTGCTACACTCCCAATTTCACAACGTCCCGGAGCCGATCATCCAACGGATCACCGCTCTCGACAGCATTTCAGCCCTTGATACACTCTTCGATCAGGCGATGACGGCAGAAAGTCTTGAGGAGCTGCAGGTCTAACGCCGCTTACTAAACCCTGGCGGAGCGGACACGTGAAAAAGGCGCGGTGTGAAAACCGCGCCTTAGTTTATTTGAAAAAAGGCTATAAGGAAAAATTAAAAAATGGCGACACATCACTTCGAACCGACGGTCTATTACACGGCAATTGGTGCCCACAAACCGGTGCTTCATATTGAGAGCGGGGATACCGTTTTCACAACCACTGTGGATAACGCGGGCTACGATGCCACCGATACGCAGGTAACCGAAAGAGGAAACCCACAAACAGGTCCTTTTTATATTGAATCGGCAGAACCGGGGGATACGTTAGCGGTTCATTTCGATCGGATCCTCCCGAATCGTCCCATCGGACGGACGGCTATGACTGTCGCTCCGAATGTTCTCGACCCGGACTACGCAGCGTCCGAGATGCCTGAAGGCGGTCGGGGTCTCGCAGAGTGGCATGTAGATGTGGAGAAATGGACGGCGACGTTAACAACGCCAGAGACCGAGTTGGGTAAACTCACGCTACCGCTTGAACCGATGGTGGGGTGTTTCGGGGTTGCGCCGCCGCGAGGTCAAGCAATCTCGACAGCGACCTCTTCCACACACGGCGGCAACATGGACTATCGCGGTTTTCAGGAGGGTGTTACCGTTTATTTTCCAGTGTTCGTACCCGGCGCGCTCTTTTTTCTTGGTGATGGACACGCTGTGCAAGGTGATGGTGAAATCGTCGGGACCGGGATCGAAATCTCTTTTGATGTCCAGTTCACGGTTGAAGTGCTCAAGGGAAAAAGCATCAACTGGCCCCGTGCAGAAAACAACGATTATATTTTGGCGGCGGGGAATGCGCGTCCGTTGGATCAGGCGGTGCAACACGCAACGACGGAACTGCTCCGGTGGTTGGATGAACTCGGTTTGGAGAAACGTGCCGCACACACCCTGTTAGGGCAAGCGGTAGAATACGATATGGGGAACGTCTTCGATCCAGCGTATACGATGGTCTGCAAAATCAAAAAGTCGATCCTACGGGACATTGGGATTCTGTAATACGTGAACACAAGTCCCTCCGTGATAGACCTCGTCCTAAAAGGATGAGGAACCTCCGCAGCGTCATACAGAAACACTTGTGGAATTCAGAAGCAGGTCCCACATCCCCGACCTAAAGTTTCGGGATCCTATTAGACATCAAGGGATTTTTGGGACCCCGATCTTTGCGTCGTTTCGCAAAAATCGGGCTTGTTTCTTCGATTTCTTTGACGCGATCGAGGAAATACAACCGCATTTGTGGTGCCGTTTTGTAATGTGGATTGTCTACGAGCAGATCCGGTTCGCCCAGCAGGTCGCTTATTAAGCCTTTCGTCCAGCCACGTTCGGAGATCAGGCGTGATTGCGTGATTTTTACTTTCTCACGGATTTCTTTGCGTCTCGCGGCTCGCTTTTCTTTTTCTCCCTGCCACAAAGCTTTATATTCTTCGGATCTCTCCACTTTGCGGACGGCCGTCTTAGAATAGATCACATATTCGATACGAACGTTAAGAAGAGATGTGGAAAACGACTCCGGTTCTAAAAACATGTTGATGCGTTCTTCCGTCCAGTGTCCGCGGTCTAACAACTCGGTTCTCGAAAAATGTGTCTCTGGGTGGCTGGGCATCTTTATGCCGTGAATCTCACAATAAATTTCTCGTAGTGCGCGATCGTGGATATTAAGAAGCATCTTCTCCCGCTCAGCCTCGACGATCGAATCAAAGTGGAAAAATCTCGGTTGGTTTAAGTCGTCGAAGGTTATGATACCAGGTGTCTTCAGTTCCCTCTCCTGCTCAAACGCCATCAGTTCACCCTCGGTCAGTATTGTGCCGCGATGGCGCAACTGGGATTTCGTGATGTATCCACCCTTTCTTACGTGCCATCGATGCGGACGCATTGGACGACCGGGAAAATCAGACATCTCAGTCTCCTTAATCCGACTTCTCTTTGTTCATATTTAATTCTGCCATGGAGCGGAGATTCAATAGGGGTGTCATCACGCCACCAGCGGCGGGGAGGACGACCCCGGTATCGTAAAGCCGCATCGCAGAAATCGTGGCGTGCGCGACATCCTCAGGCGCGCCAGCGCGGACCATGAAGATATAGCCTTTCTCCGCCGCTTCCTCATAATCGGGTATACGAACGCGCGAGAGATCGGTATCAATTACACCCGCAGCAATGCCGTTCACTTTAATACCGTGTCCCGCTAAGCGTCCCGCAAAGGCACGCATGCTCATCTCCAACCCTGCTTTTGAGATACAGTAGGCGGTTCGGTTGTCGGACGCCATTATATCGGAAATCGAGAGCGTATAGATAATACAGCCGCGAATCTCGTTTGTCACCATGTAGTTCGCGACGCGTTGCGTCAGAAAATGGGTCGCCTTGAGGTTGGTGTTAACAATCAGGTCGAACTGTTCCGGTGTTTCTTCAAGAATGTCAGCGATCCGGGTGATACCGGCGTTGTTGATGAGGATATCTACCCTTCCGAAGGCATCGTGCGCAGTATCGAGTAGCTTTTCGTGTGCCTCGAGGTCACTGATGTCGGCTTGAATAATAACTGCTTTTCTACCGAGTGCCTCTACTTCCTGTTGGACGGATTCGGCGGCATCCCGATTCTGGTTGTAGTTGATAAGGACATCAGCACCTTGGCGTGCTAACTCAATGGCGATTGCGCGTCCGATACCGCGGCTGGAACCTGTAACGATCGCTGCTTTGTCGGTGAATGAAACATCTGTTGCGAAAAATCCGAGGTCTGTTTTTTTAATTTTCCTTGCGGTTGGATCAAGTGGGTTTTGCATTGAAAGTTCCTCTCTATATATCCGCCTGCTCCGTTGTTGCAGGCTACCGTTCTGGTTTAATGTTCCCCAAAAAAAAGAAACGCCAGAATGCCCAAACAGAGTCGTGAATTCGCTGAAAACCTGTATTCTGCACAAGCCTATAGCGGAAACCTGCGGGACAATGCGAAGCAAACAGACGCAGCAGCCCAAGAGCGATTAATTAATCCGAATATGGATCCGCTGCGTCGCGGAGGGCATCTCCTAAGAAGTTAAAGGCAATCACGACAATCAGTACTGGGAGTGCTGGGAAAATGAGCCACGGATAATGGAGTAGAACGGTAACACGCTGCGCTTCCTCCAAGAGGACCCCCCAACTCGTCATCGGTGGACGAATTCCTAATCCCAAAAAACTGAGGGCGGTTTCTCCAAGGATCATACCCGGAATAGCAAGTGTAGCGATAACGATGATATGACTGTAACACCCGGGTAACAAGTGCCTTGTGATGATGTGCCAATGTCCCGCGCCCGCGGCACGCGCCGCCATCACGAAATCGCTTTCCCGATACGCCAAGACCTTACCGCGGACCTGCCGTGCCAATCCGCCCCACCGTATAATCGATAAAATAATGGTAATACCGAAATAGATTTGGATACTCGACCAACCGGGCGGCAGTGCGGCACCGAGTGCCATCCATAGCGGGATGTCCGGGAACGCCGAAAGGACCTCAATAACGCGTTGGATGAGGTTGTCTACCCATCCGCCCCAATAGCCAGAGATAGTGCCGAGGATAGAACCGAGAATGATGCTCAAAAACACACCGACCAAGCCGAGTGTCATAGAGACGCGTGCCCCATACATAATACGCGAGAGCAGGTCGCGTCCCATCCGATCCGTGCCTAACAGGAACATGGGACCCGCGGAACTGAACAGGTGCCGTTTGCCATCAGCATCCTTGAAGAAGAATTCAACGGGGTGACGTCGTGCCAAGTCTTTGGTGAATTCCAACTCAAGACTTTCTGGATTACGGACGGACTTTAAGCCGTGAACATAGAACCCATCTTCGACCGAGAAATGGAGACGTTGGGGCGGCACATGGCGCAGTCGCATATTAATATCGTTGTAGTGGTAGGGTGCGAAGAAATCGGCGCCAATGGCGAGAATATAAAAGACCAGCAAGAGGACCCCCGCAATAACCCCCATCCGATTCTTGCGAAACCGTCGCCATATCAGTTGGCGATAACTCAGCTGTCCTACTTCGGCTGCATCTTTAACTTCTTCACCAGTCTCAATTGTAGATTGCATATATTAATCCAAACTGTGTAGCCCGTAATGTAAAGGTAAAATTAAAAATTATTCATAGCGTATCCTTGGATCTACCCAAGCGAGGGCTATATCCGCGAGCAGGTTGCCGATAACCAAAAGGAGACTCAGCATCATAATCAACGTCCCCGCGAGATAGATGTCCTCGTTCAATAAACTGCGTAAAAGAATCGGTCCGACTGTCGGTAACCCCAAGACGATTGAGACAATCGCTGAACCGGAGAGAATGCCGGGTAGACTCATCCCTAAAATGCTGATGAGTGGATTGATCGCAATCCGCACTGCATGTTTACTCACCACAACGATCTCTTTGAGCCCTTTCGCTCTCGCTGTTTGGACGAAAGGCTGTCCGAGAACGTCGAGCAGGTTACCCCGCATGATCCGCATCAAACTCGCGGTCCCGTTAATCCCGACGACGATAACAGGGATCCAGAGGTGTTTGAACAGGTCGTTAAGTTTGCCCCAGGTCCACGGCGCGCCTTCATAATAAGCCGAGAATAACCCAAACAGTGGAACACCGAAGATGTCAAAGGCGAATACCATCAACGAGAGTGCCAAGAGAAACGCCGGTATGGACATCCCGACAAAACTGAGGAAGGTGAGAAAGTGGTCTGACCACTTGTATTGGTGCGTTGCGGAATAGACACCGAGGGGAATAGCGACAACATAGGTAAAAATAAGCGATCCCACAGAAATAATCAGGGTGAAGGCGATCCTATCCCATATCAGTTCGTGGACTTCTCGTTTATACTCAAACGACTCGCCGAAGTTCCCGCGTACAAAACCGGTTATCCAGATAAAGTAGCGTTTCCAGAGCGGTTCGTTCAAACCGTAGCGTTCCCGCAATTCCTCAACATGTGCCAGTGAACTGCTATCGCCGAACTCCTCTTCTAACCGCTGAATTTCTCGGTCGAGGTAATCGCCTTGCGGGAGCTGGATGATGATAAAAGAGATGATGGAAATCGCCATGAGTGTCGGGATTGCGATCAAACATCGGCGAATGATATAGGTAATTATGGGTGTGTCTCCTTAGAAAGCCAACACTGTTCGGGATAACTGGTCGCTGGGGTAACAATCGCCCATGGACCCAAAATGCCGTCGTTTGGGACGTTGTGAAAATGGTTTGATACAACTAAAAGCGATGGCGAACGCGCCGCAGAACCGAGGTGAAACGGTCCCTCGTCAATGTGAATCCTGACTGCATCCCGGACGTATTGATGCCGTTGCTTTTCATCGGGTTCCTTTTTAATTTCGTCGTATAAATCAAGCAACTTTTTTAGGGGTCCGGTCGCGGGTTCACCCTTTTCACCCCCGGTTTCATACCACTTCCCTACCTTCGGATGCCAATACTTCGGAAGTGTCGGAAACACCCAATCGGGATACGTGAAGAGATCCATCTCCGCTTCACCGTGCATACTGATTGTGAATTTACCGAGCGTGCGCCGCAAACTTAATTCGGCGCCCGGCGGCGTATACAGCAGCGTTTTCAAACCGAGCTGCTCCCAGCCTTCCTGAATAATCAATCCGATATCGTTCTGTTGACTATTCAGATTAGAACTCGGCACGTCCATGAGCATCTCAATCGGTTTGCCATCGGGACGGAGTCTATAACCGTCCTCATCACGTGCGATGAGTCCCATTTCATCGAGAAGCTGGTTTCCTGCATCAATATCAAAGTCTGCATCGGCGCGTTTCCATTCTTCAAAGAGGGTCTGTCCGTCTTCATCGGCGAAGTGCCACCCTTCTTGGCTGACGGTTGCCGCTTGAGGTTCCAACAAACCGCGCCATGCGATTTCGTTACATTTCACACGATCAACACCATAAGCGAGTGCCTTGCGGAAACGCTGATCTCGAATGAGTTTTCTTAACACAGGATCGGGGGCGGTCCAGTTAATCAAAATAGCGGGTTGTGCGCCAGCCGTGCTTTTCCAGCGACGGACCTTATAGTTTCCCTTCTCCTGTCCCTTCAAATAGAGTGCGAGATCGCGGAGTTCCATCCCGCGGTATTGACAGTCGATCTCCCCTGCGAGGATTTTGAGCACGCGCACCTGTGGCTCAGGCACCAAACTCGTTTTGACGGTATCAATATAAGGGAGCTGCCTGCCGAGTTCATCAACGACATAGTAATACGGATTGCGCTCGAGCTCAACACGGAAACCACCCTTCTCATATTTTATGACCCGCCAGGGCCATAACGTGGGACGCTCCGGGTTTTGGTGTGGGATGTTTTCCTTCTCAAATCGGATGAAGTCTTTGTATTCCGGATTGCCATCCGGGTGGAACTGCATCATGTAGTGCTTGGGAATGTTATACTGATTACACCACCAAAAACCCGTCGCCAACCAGAGCGGCACGAGCCAATTGGGACCTGCGAATTTCATTACAATCGTGTAATCATCGGGCGTTTCGACTTCCATCGGAATACCGTTGACCTTGCACCAGACTGGTGGGCTGTATTTGTACCGTTCATCAAGACAGAGGTCATAGTAGAAAGCAAACGAGGCAGAGGTATACGGATGTCCGTCTGACCATTTGACCCCTTTGCGGAGATGCAACGTCAAGATACTTCCATCCTCATTAAACTCCCATGTTTCAGCAAGCCCGGGTTCCAGACCAGAGGCATCAAATTTCCATCGGATGAGTGGCGCATACCCGGCTGTCATCTTCCACGTTCCCAAATCTGGATGTGTATGGAACCGGTGCCACGTGCCGCCATAGGGACCGGGACGTTCATAGCCATCAAAATTTGTTTTGGCGACGAGCGGGTTTTCTGGGAGCCGTTCCGCGAGAGAGGGGAGTTTGTCTTCAGCAACGAGCTTTGCCCACATCGGTGCCTCTTTCGCTTCAATTCCACTGGGAAAATCGGAGGTATCCTCTAACGGGTTACCTGAACATCCAGCAACAAAAATCAGTAAGATAATTAGAGCTTTCGCTGCATTCTGCGGGATTTGCAGTTGCTCCAGTCGCTTTCTGCATGCGGAGAGTTGGTCTACAGACATCTTTTGTTTTGACATCACTACACTCCCTGTAACGCCAACGTATCACTGTGATGACATGCCACTTGAACTCCCGATGCTACCTGACGGAGTTCCGGGGTTTCCTGTTTGCATATATCGGTTGCGTATCGGCACCGCGGGTGAAAATAGCATCCAGTGGGCGGTTGAGACGGATCGGGGACATCCCCTTCAAGACGGATGTGTTCACGTTTGCGCTGCGCACTCGGATCTGGGAGTGGCACAGCGGATATTAATGCCTCCGTATACGGATGTTTCGGCGATTGATAGAGGGTTTCAGCATCACTGATCTCCACGATTTTTCCGAGATACATGACAGCGACGCGGTCGCTGATATGTTCAACGACACTCAGATCGTGCGCGATAAAGATATAAGAGAGCTGGAATTTTTCACGGAGCTCCGCCAGCAAGTTGAGAATTTGTGCTTGGACGGAAACATCTAACGCCGAGACGGGTTCATCTGCCACGATGAGTTCAGGTTGAAGTGCTAACGCCCGCGCAATACCGATACGTTGACGTTGCCCACCACTGAAGGCGTGTGGGTATCGGCGCGTATCCTGCGATCTCAAACCTACAGATTCCAGTAATTCAACAATCCGGTCTTGGAGTGCTGTTCCTTTCTCGGTCCGGTTGACGCGCATTGGTTCCCCGACGATGTCTCCTACCGTCATCCGTGGATTGAGGGATGCATGCGGGTCTTGGAAGATCATCTGGATACGTCTACGATACGGACGCATCTCGTGGTGGGTCAACTTCGCTAAATCTACCTCTTCCTCACCGAAAATGAAACTCCCGCTTGTGGGTGGAATCAATCGGAGTAAGCATCGTCCTGCTGTGGTTTTCCCACAGCCACTTTCACCGACGAGTCCGAGCGTCTCACCGCGTTGGACATCAAAACTGATACCATCGACCGCTTTGACATAACCGATAGTGCGCTGAAAGATACCTTTCTGTATCGGAAAATATTTTCTGAGATCGTTCACCTGAAGCAATTTCATTTTTTAATTATACCTTGCGGTTCGGTGAGGTGAGTTGGATAAATAACGTTCCCCGGCGTATATCTAGTGGAAACACCCAAGCAAAAACCCTGCGCCGTTGTTGCAGGCTACCGTTTTGGTTTCATGTTTCCAAGATAGGACTTACGCACTATGGAGCCAGCATCGGACAGCATGCCCATCATTTTGCGTTTTTCCATTGATTTCCGCGAGTTCTGGCATCTGTTCACACGCTGGCATCCGCTCCGAACACCGGGCTTGAAACGAGCATCCGACCGGCAGTGTCAAAGGGTGTGGCACTGTCCCCGGTATGGAGGGCAAGGTTTTCTGCGGCGTCTTCCCGAGGATGGGTATGGACTTTAGCAATCCCTGCGTGTATGGATGCAGCGGATTATAGAAGATGTCATCAACGGTGCCTTTTTCGACGACGCGCCCTGCATACATGACAACGACTTCATCCGCGAGATCGGCGATAACGCCGAGGTCGTGGGTGATGAGCATAATTGCCATCCCCATTTCCGCTTGGAGTTCCTGCATGAGACCCAGCACCTGCGCTTGGATCGTCACATCGAGTGCGGTCGTGGGTTCATCTGCAATGAGGAGTGTCGGTGAACAACAGAGTGCCATTGCAATCATGACGCGTTGACGCATGCCACCCGAGAGTTGGTGTGGGTATTCATCGACGCGTTGTGTAGGGGCAGGTATACCGACGCGCGCGATCATCTCAATTGCGCGTTCACGTGCTGTCTTTTTATCGACCTGTTCGTGTAAGACAATCGCTTCAGCAATCTGGTTCCCGATCGTATAGACCGGATTGAGGGAGGTCATGGGTTCCTGGAAAATGATGGCAATTTCGTTGCCGCGGATTTCGCGCATCAATTCGCTTTTTGGCGACACCTGTGCAATGTCTAACGGAGCCTCTTCACCGTTGCGATAAAATTGGATTTCACCGGCTTCAATACGTCCCGGTGACGGCACGAGTTGCAGCAGCGAGAGTCCGGTGATGCTTTTTCCGCAGCCACTTTCGCCGACAACCCCGACGGTCTGCCCGCGATCAATTTTAAAACTGACATCGTTCACGGCGTTGACGATGCCATCATCTGTTGGGAAAACCGTTTTTAAGCCTGAAATTTCCAGGAGCGGTTTTTCATGGGATGTATTTTGCACTGAAGCCATTCTTTTTTAATTTTACCTTTGCGCCAATGTTACAGGCTTGCGATTTCACACCTAACTTTAGGTGATTATACACAAAAAACGGTTGTGTGTCAATCTTTTTTCATGCTGATAAGCGTAATTATGGAGCCTAAAGAAGAGCGTAGGCGCGGTGAATAAACCGCGCCTGCGTTAACGGGAGGATTTTGAAAATGAAGGCACTCCGAGCAGCACAGGCGTGCTGGTATACCTACAACTCGGTTTTAATGTGATTCCAAAATACAGTAAGTTTCTGACTTGCGGCATTTTGGGAATAACTCACACCGCTGGCTTCACCTGTTTGTTCTTCATAATCTACGGTATCGGGGCGCCACATCCTCGATGCATCCCGTGTTGGACTGAAGAAGTAATCACGTGCATGCTGGACAGCAATCACAGACTGTTTCGGCGTGTCCAGGTTCCCTACCTTTGTTTCAGTGTCTTTAACCAGTGCCCATGGAGACGGTGAGATCTTGACGTGTTGAAGCCGTGTCCTCTCCATTGCGGTTAGACCGAATTCCGGTTCCTGTGATTCCGTAAAGAATGCCAGTTTCATGACAAAACCGGAAGCGACGAGAAAGAAGAGTAAGACGACAGCATTGACGAACCGAGGCGAGAGATCCACCTTCAATCGGTCAAGGCACCATGCTAATGGACCCGCGAAGAAGGCGAGTTGCTGTTGTCGATAGAGTTGCCGGACGCTGCGTTGAATGTTCCCGACTAATTCCGACGGTGGCACCGGAGCTTCTGTCGTCTCCAGCACGCTTGCGGTGTGCCACAACGCTTCGTATTCCCTTTGGCATTCTGGACAGGTCCGCAGATGCTCCAACAAGGTCCGCCGCGAAATTCCCTCAGAAATCGGCGCTGCTGTCCGTGTCTCTCCCTTTAGAACGAGGTGTGGCAAATTGTTAAGAGTCTGTTTGCAATTCAAATTCATCAAGACCCCCCTTCCAAGAGATAATATTTGCTCAATTTCCGCTTGAGATTTTTCAGTGCCTGATTCAACCGTGAAGCCACAGTGCCTTCCGAGCACTTCAATATCTCAGCGATCTCCCGGTACTTGAGGTGCTGCATATAGTATAATATGACGACCTCGCGCTGTTTCTTCGGTAACCGACTGATGGCGCCTTGAACCATTTCGCTCTGTTCTGTATTGACCACTGCCCCTTCAGGGGATCCGGTTTCAGAAACCGCGCCATCTATTTCCGCTTCTCTGGTATAAGCGGTAAGTTTGCGTTCATGCGATTGCGATTTACGGATATACTGCTGGCAGGTATTGATGCCGATACTGTAGAGCCATGTCCCGAACTGCGATTGAAATCGAAACGCTTTAATTGACTTGTATGCCTCTAAAAACGTCTCCTGTGTCGCGTCAGCGGCATCTTCGGGATTGCCGAGCATTCGGTATGCAAGCCCATAAATCTTTGAATGATGCCGATTGACGAGCTCGTTGAACGCCTCGGCATCGCCCTCCACTGTCTGGTGGACGTAAACATCATCAGGAATCATTTTTTAAATTTACCTTGCGGTTCGATGAGGGTGGATCTCACACTTGACGTTCCTTGACGTAGAGCCAGCCCTCCATTCATTACGGGCTTACGCGCTCGCAACTAAAAATACATATCTCTAATTTACCTTGCGGTTCGTCAAAAAGTGGCAAACACTCCCATAAATTGAGATGTTATTTCTTTTGTTGCGTCGGAATCAATTTTTCTTCACTTTTTATTTTTAAAGAGGTTAGGAAACCTCGTCAGCGGCAGTAGCGATGGTTTTCGTGCATAATTCACTATACGTCCGAAACGTTACACGGATTCGCATGCCTCACAGACTAAGGCGAAACGTTTGGTGCCGTTTGTCTCAAACTCGGTCTCGTAATCATAACTGACCGGCACGTTTGACTCGCCACACCAATCACACCGTCCAACAAAGGTATGCGCTTTCTGTCCCAACAACACTTCCTTCTGCTCCTCAACTTTTCGGGTAGCAGCAATGAGGTCCAGGGCATTTTGGCGGAGCCTCGGATCCGTTTCCTCTTTAGCGATCCTTTCAAGGAGCGGTTGCAGTCTCGGATCGTTCGGATTCCCGCCGTCGTCAAGTGTATGCCACGCGGCTTTTCGGACGCGCAGATCGGGATCCACCAAGCCTTTGTAGAGCGCCACCCACACTTTGTCAATGCTTCTCCGAACGTGACACGGACAGAGATTGTCCATCGCCTCAACGCGATCATCGGCGTTTGAAGAATACGCGAGGGAGAGGTAGTATTCGACCTCATTACCGCGCAGTCGGTCTTCACCCCGGCGGTGTGCTTTCTTCTGATATTTGTTCATGCCTCTCATTTTTCTTGCCTTCGGAATTCCATGTTTTGGCATCTGTTTCCTCCAAACAAAATTTTAGAGTTACAAATCTCTCCTACAAAGTGCAGTGTAACACAATCCGCGCGTCGAAGTCAATCGAAAATCCGTTGAGGACGCTGCGCAGTGAGGCTACCACTTTCTCGCTTGGACAAGTGCTTCGACTTCGTCAATCTCTTTCGGGACACCGTCCGTCAGCACTTCACACCCGTCCTCTGTGATGAGGATATCGTCCTCTATGCGGACCCCGATGCCGAGATACGCAGGGGGGACATCCTTTGTATCGTCAGCGACGTAGAGTCCCGGCTCAATTGTCATCACCATGCCGGGTTGGAAGGTTTTGGAATCACCGTTGGAGTCGTGGACGCAATTGACATCGTGGACATCCAAACCGAGCATGTGTCCGATCCGGTACATGTAAAACTGTCGGTATGCCTCTTTCTTTATCAATTTCTTTGCCTTCCCCTTGAGGAGACCGAGACTGAGCATGCCTTCCGTCAATAACTCAATCGACTTTTGGTGCGGTGCGTCAATGGAAACCCCCGGACGGATAGAATCAATAATGGCAGTGTGTGCGTCAAGCACAATCTGATAAATCTCTCGCTGTGCTTCAGTGAAGGTGCCGTTCGCGGGAAAGGTCCGGGTCACATCGCCAGAGTAGTGACCGTATTCTGCCCCTGCGTCAATGAGGACGAGGGTTTCGTCTTCAATCCGACAGTCATTCGTTGTATAGTGGAGCGTTGTCGCGTTTCCGCCACTCGCAACGATAGTGGGAAAGGCGACACCGTTTGCACCGTTCATACGGAACGTGGATTCAACGAGTGCTTCCAACTCGTATTCATACAACCCCGGACGAACGGCTTTCATCGCGGCGACGTGTCCGGCTACGGTAATCTCCGTCGCCAATCGGGTCCGCTGCAATTCCGTCTCATTTTTGATTAACCGCAGCTCGCTGAGAATAGGACTCGGGTCGACAAGCGTATCAAACCCCTTGCCCGATCGGATGCGTGACCTGACCGACTGCGTGAAACGGGCGAGAATTTCACCGTCAACATCCGCATTGGCGCCGAGCGTATAGTAAAGCCGTTCGGCACCCTGTAGGTATTTCCCGATTTTTTTACTGAATTTCTCTATCGGATAGGCTTTATCTGCCCCGTAGCGTTTACGAGCGTCCTTAACGCCAACTCGCTTACCGTTCCAGATTTCCGCCTGCTTATCTTTCGGACGCACGAACAGGATATACTGATGTTTCGGATGATCGGGCGCGATGACACAGATCGACTCTGGTTCTTCAAACCCCGTAAGGTAATAAAAATTCGGATCCGGACGATAATTATATTCGGTGTCGTGATTCCAGATTGCGGGGGGTGTACTGGCGAAGATAGCGACCCCGCCACGCCCCATTTTTTCTATAAAGGCTTCGCGATTCTGCTTATACAAACTATGCACTCCTCATATTTTAATTTTACCTTGCGGAGTAATAAAGGACGTTTGAACTGTTATGTGCGTTCCATCTATATATCCATCTATATAGGGGAAATGCCCAAGCAATACGCAGAAATACCCAAGCAAAAACACCCCTCCATTTCATTACGGACTACCGGCTTTGACCACACAACCTAACAGGTTATGCTCCAAAAGAGCAGTGTGCGTAAGTCCTGCTTTAGAGATATTCGATCGGTGTGCCGATTTTGCCGATGATGCCACCGCTGGCGACCATTGGATAGACGGGTTTTGCCCAGAAAATACCCTCGACTGGCGCGCGGATAGACTCCCGGACCTTGCCAAACACATCGCAGATGTCTGCTATAGGTTGATACATCGCAAGTCGATCATACAATTCCGCCTTGTAATAGACGAATCCGCCTTCATTGCTGAGGACGGGTACAAACTTTTTAACAACGATCTGTCGGTCAGGAATCTGTGGTGTTCCGGCAATGAATTTATAATATTGTAAAACATTGAACACGCCGCGCACGCCCTTTTCGATGCTCTCTGCATCCCATCCGTGAGTGCCCCCTAATTCGGGATCGATTGTTGGAATGCCGACCTCTGGTGCCGCTTGCGCGAGTTGTCCGTGGGGTCCCTTCTGATTGAGAATATGTCCTATGCCGAAAACGCGTGCGAGTTCAAGGCAGGCACTGTGAAGCGCGTGTTTCTCGTCAACACGCACCCGGACCTCGTCGATCATCGGGTGTACTCCCCCTTGGTGCAGATCAAGACAATAATCGGCTTGCTGGATGGCGCGCCGAAAAAGGTGATATGCTGTCCGTTCGCTTGATGTTCCATCGCGCCTACCCGGAAAACAGCGGTTCATTTTACGGTTGTCTACAGGACTGAGCGACTGTTTCGCATGAAACGCGTGAAAATTGACGAGGGGGACGGCGATAATCTTCCCATATAACTGCTCTGGTGTGATCGTAGAGAGCACTCTGTGAATAACAGCGATTCCGTTGAGCTCATCACCGTCACTAATCGCTTGAATGTAAAGTGTTTTGCCGGGGTACCTCCCGTTGATTAGCACAACAGGCAATCGGACAGCCGTTCCATCGGGCATGCTACCGACTTTGATATGTCCTTCTGTTCGGGTTCCGGGCTCAGCGACTAATTGTCCAACGACCAATTGGCTACGGCGAATTTTATTCCTCATAACGGTTATTTTACCAAAATCAGCGAAATAAGTCAAACCATTCGCTGCTGGAGGTCACGGTTCGGATTCGGAGATCCCTCCGACTGGACTTCAGATTATCTCTTGATTTGAACACGATTTTCTGGTAAACTTATATGTATTATGGATAGAGAAAATCAGAAAAAAATTGCTGCAGAAAAAGCGACAGAGCGCGTCCGATCCGGCACGGTTGTTGGATTAGGGACGGGTTCCACCGTTTACTATGCCCTCCTGAAACTGGGTGCGATGGTGCGGGAAGGGCTTGATATTATTGGGATTCCGACCTCCGCAGGCACTGAAAAAATTGCGACAGCACAACAGATACCCCTCGCGACGCTCGCTTCACATCCGAGTCTCGATCTGACAATTGATGGTGCCGATGAGGTAGACCAAGACCTCAACCTCATCAAAGGTGGCGGCGCGGCACTCGTCAGAGAAAAAATCATCGCCAACGCATCTAAAGAGATATTGATTGTTGTTGATGAAAGCAAAGTATCGCGTGTCCTCGGCACGACCTTTCCGCTGCCTGTCGAAATTGTGCGATTCGGATGGGAGGCAACACAAACCGAAGTCAACCGGATTTGCGGAAAATCAACGTTACGTCTCGCGCCTGCTCAAGATGGAAACCAGTCTCCTCTTATCACTGACAACGGAAACTATATCCTCGATTGCCACTTTGATGGGATTCCTGCGCCTGAAGCGGTTGAGTTGCAACTGAACAATATTCCGGGTGTCGTGGAGAATGGAATCTTTGTGAACCGCGCCGACAAAATCATCATCGGCACGCCTTCCGGCATCCGGTATATGGGATAGATAACACCAATGGTTAAATACCAAATCTTATTCCTCCTGTTCCTTCTTGCCTTTATCACGATCTCGCAGCCAGCCAGCGGTGAAATATTTACAGAAAGCGGATTGGTGGACATCCCAACGGGGAATGTGCTGAAACACGGGATATTCGGGGCAGGCACCTATATGGCGTTCCCGCATTCCTCTGAAACCCTGCGCGCAATTGGAGAGAATAACGCCCTCGGCAACGCTATTGCGATTCGTCTTAACTTCGGACTGTTTGATCGGGTCGGCGTCGGGTTAAAATACCTATGGAACGAACACGACACTGCCTCTTTCATCGATTGGACTGCGACCCTCAAGGTCCAACTCTTAAAAGAACAAGAGGTTGGCACGATTCCGAGTGTAGCGATAGGGGTCGAGACGCTCAGCGATAGACTTTTTTCGGGAAATTCGGAAGCGAAAGAGAACGAAAATCCTTCAGCATTCCTCGCCATCAGCAAGACCTTTAATCTGCCACGGATTCATCAGTTCTCTGGACACCTCGGCGTTGGCACCCAGCAATTTGCTTTCGGAGAAAGTCCTATCGGTCTGTTTGTTGGACTGAGCAAAGAATTTCAACCGGCTTTCGCGAGAGGCGATATCACGATGAACTTGGAATTCGATGGCGCGGGTGTAAACGCAGGGATGCGGTATATCACTCCAAGCGGACTTCAGGTCGCGCTCGGTGCCGAGACCTTGAACACCCCAGACGAATTGCGGTATCTTGCCGCTGTTTCGTGGACAAACGAGCGACTGGTCGATCAGATCAATGAAACAAGAGGGTTGATTAAACGCGCGACAGAACTCGCTATTGAAGCGAAACGCGCCGTTTCACGAGGTTCTAAATAGCAAGCAGAAATTACTGAGATGCCTTCGTCTCAATAGATTCCATTACCTTTTGGAGTGATGTCAGGAGTTCGGATAAGAAATCTTGGGGTGGCACGAGTATAATTTCGATTCTGCGATTTTTGGCTTTTGCTTCGGGTGTGTCGGCGGTATCTATCGGTTGGTAGAACGCGTATCCTGTCGCCGCCAAGCGTTGGGCATCGACCTCCGCATGCACCTGTAAATACTTCACGGCAGCGATTGCCCGTTCGGTGGAGAGGTTCCAGTTTCGGAGTTCAGAACCCCCGATCGGTGTATTGTCAGTATGTCCCTCGACCCGCACGGCATAATCGGCATAATTCGTATTGAGGAGGACATCCTCAGCAATCGCATCAAGAAGCGCCTTCCCCTCTGTGCTCAGGATCGCACTGCCTGTCTCAAACAGAATTTTCCCTTTAACATCGAGTTTCAACCGTCCTGCGTCATCTAACACCGCCCCGACCGTATCTTTAAATTTCTCTTGGATAGCGGCAATTGAACGTTGCGATTGCGTCCGAATGCGTTGTAATTCCGATTCAATCTCGGTCAGTTTTGCGCGGAGCCCCTCTTTTTCGCGTTCAAGCGCGCTTTTGTCCTGTTGGAGTGCGTTCCGTTCGGCGGCAATTTTCCGAGCGGCTTCGCTTTCGTTTTGCAATATTTCCTGCGTTTGGCTGAGTTCTGAACGGGTTTCTTCCAACACCCCTTGGGTTTCCGTTAACTTTTTTTCCAGATCGGCTTTTGCGGTTTCAGTTCTCTGCAAGGTGGCATTGGTAGCAGCCAGTTCCGCCTGTGTCTGTTTGAGTTTGCCCGAAGTTGAATGGAGCATCACCGCCAGAACAATGGCAGCGATAGCGGCAATACAGATAGATATAATTGCGAGGATTCCTTTTTTAGACATTGTTTAATTCCCCCTGTAGGTTCAGGATCGCCTCGAAGTTGTCGTTTTTTGATGTTTTGTTTTTTTTCTCTATACCACACGTTGTGCAGCGGTGGGTGAGAATATAATCACCGTGTTTTATCGTAAAGCCTACTGGTTCCATCAAGCCGAGACAGGACGCGGCTCGGTCACCGGGGTTCACGTCAACGTGTCGGCTCCAGAGGCATTCTGGGCAGTGATTGGTATAGCCGTTCCCCTTGACAGCAGCACCACACTGCACGCAGATAAAATCTTCAATGTGGCGTTGAAATCTTTTGTTCATCACAGGTCCGCACGTGTCATGAAGGTTGCATAGATAGCAGAAGTCCGCACGAGATCGGGAATATGCACGCGTTCATTGATGGCGTGCCCGCCCTCGCCACTGGGTCCGTAGCCAACGCCGGGTAAGCCTGTATTGACAAAATAGTGCAAGTCCGTAAATCCGGTAGTGCCTTTAAATCTCGGCTGATTGAAACGGACTCTGCGCACGGCATCGGCGAATGCCAGCGCTATCGGTGAGTCGATATCCGTCAAACACGACTCAATACGCAAGATGGCTCGTGCGTCTGCGACCAAATCGGGATAGTATTGGCACGCCCCAGAAATCGCCTCCCGCAACTCGAGTTCGGCAAATTCAAGATCCTCGTTCGGTGTAATCCGCCGATCAATAGAGAACGTAACCCGCGCCGGAACGGTGTTGACTTTATCGCCATCGGTGCCGCGGAACGTTCCACCGATGTTCACTGTCGGATAACGATCACTGCCATCCGTGAGTTTAAATGCACGCTCAGGCGACCTCAAATTCCGCTTAACCCGTTGTAACGCTGTCACGAGTTCAGCAGCCTTTTCAAAGGCGTTTATCCCCTTATCTGGCTGTGCGCCGTGCGCGGCTTTGCCTTGGACTTCAACCTCTAACCAGAGGACCCCGTTATGCCCGTTGCCGATGTTCATCTCCGAACCGCCTTCGCAATTGACGACGTAATCCGCATGAACCAACCCTTCCTCAACGACATACCCCGCGCCTAACTCGCCGCCGGTCTCCTCATCACAGGTGAACGAGCACTCGATGTTAAACTGCGGTTTGACACCCGTCTCTTGAACAGCCTGAATCGCGAACAGAAGGGCAGCAATGGCATCTTTCATATCGTCGGCACCACGTCCGTAAAGCCATTCACCCTCAATCTCGCCGCTGAATGGGTCATTGAAACGCCAATCTCCTGCAACGGGGACCACATCGTAGTGTGCGTTGAAATGGACTGTCTTCTCCGCCCCGACATCCCAACGAGCAATGAGGTTTAGTCGTGGATGGCTTTCGGCATTCGGGATAACCTGTGCAGCACGCGCTGTGGGGACCTCGGCAATCTGTGTCTGCATCCCCAATGCCTGACACTTCGCGTCCAGTAGCCCAACAATTTCGGCATAATTTTCGCCGGGTGGGTTGACAGTGGGAATTCTGACGAGTTCCTGAAGCAAGGCACAAAGCGCGGCTTGATTGTCCTTAATATAGGTTTGAACGGACATTTTTAATTTTTCCTTGCGGATAAGTCATAGCATCTGTGAATCTAATGCTTTTCGTGTTCGAGTCGTCCTCCACTTCGTTACGGACTCGGGATCCGATTTTAAGAAGGACATAGAAAATAATCACCGGTTCGTATTTTAATTTTTCCTTGCGGATAATTAAAAACCATTATTTGACAACCGCCTGATCCCCCGCGGACAAATGCGCCACGGTTTCGCCTGTCTCTGTAAAGGTGCGGGTCACGCTGACAGACGCATAGGTCCATAGGATTTTCATGGGTGCATCGCTCTCATTCCAAAACCGATGCGGGATACCCGCTGGAACAAATGTCGTGTCAAAGGCTTTCATGGCAAAGACTTCACCATCAACCTCGCAGGAGGCTTCGCCTTCGAGAATCGTAACGGATTCATCGCAGTTGTGGTAGTGGCGTGCGATCGCTGCGCCTGGGTCAAACATTGTCACGCCGTTGGTGAGTGATGTGGAATCAATCCATTTACCGGCTAACGGGACGGTTTTCACACCGGTTCCCCGGTCGATAGGGTTCTGTTTCTCAAAGTCGATGATGTGTGCTTTTGCACTCATTTTTGATTCACCGTCTTTACTTAAGATTTGCCTAATTTTAGCATGAAGGGAAAAAAATTTCAAGAGATGAAATTCAGGAAAGGACTGCTGCAAATGCATCAATCGCGCGTTGAATCTCCGCTTCCGTATGCGTTGCCATGACAGTCAGCCTTAATCGACTCGTTCCCGTCGGCACAGCCGGAGGACGGATCGCTGGTGCGAACACCCCCTCTGTGAGTAGCGCTTCTGCCACATCTGTTGCCCGTTGCGGACGCCCCAATACAACGGGTAGGATTTGTGTTTCGCTCGGCAATAGGGTATACCCTAAATCAATCAACACCGTCTTGAGGCGTTTTGCATGCGAGAATAGGCGTTGTCGCAATTGGGGTTCAGATCGCATAACATCGAGGGCTGCATCTGCAGCAGCCAACGTCGCCGGTGGAAGTCCTGTCGTGAAGATGAAGCCACGGGCCCGGTTGACGAGTACCTCAATCAAGGCATGGCTCCCCGCGATATACCCACCGAGGGCACCAACCGCCTTGCTGAGCGTGCCCATCTGAATAATGTTTTCCGCTTCCAATCCGAAATGCGCGAGGGTCCCGCTTCCGTTCTTCCCTAAGACGCCAAGCCCGTGCGCATCATCTACCAGCACCATCGCATCGTGCGCTGCAGCGAGGTTACAAATATCGGGTAGGGGCGCAATATCGCCGTCCATGCTGAAAACGCCGTCTGTCACAATGAGTCGTCGCTGAAATGCTTGGGATTCTGATAGCAGGGATTTGAGGTGTTCCATATCGCAGTGCCGATAGACTTTTTTGGTGGCGCGACTGAGACGGCATCCGTCTATGATACTGGCATGGTTAAGCGCATCGCTGAGGATGAGGTCGCCTTCTCCGGCAAGCACGGGAATCACACTCGTATTCGCGGCATAGCCGGAACTGAAGACGAGTGCGGCTTCGGTCCCTTTTGTCTCCGCAAGATTGGTTTCCAAACTCGTGTAGCGTTCGCTATTCCCTGAGATGAGACGTGAACCGCTTGCCCCGGTGCCAAACGCCTGCGTCGCCTCGACAGCGGCAGCGATCACCTTGGGATGCGTGCTTAATCCCAGATAGTTGTTTGAACCGAGCAATACAACATCGCGCCCATCCAGATTAATTGTCCCTGTTGGGGCACTTCTGACGGTGCGGAGGTGGCGGCGTAAACCGGCTTCCTCCAGTGTTGCACGCTCTGTATCTAACCATTTTTCTAATTTACCTTGCGGTTCGGTCAGGTAAGTCATAGGTCCCATCTTCCTTTACGTAGATCTAAAAGAAATCCGCAGAAATACCCAAGCAATACGCAGAAATGCCCAAGCAAAAACCCCTCCGCTTCGCTTACGGGCTTAGTTCTTGAGACTATACCGTAGCAGATTTATCCGATGAATTGTCTCAGGAAGATATGGCTTTGGTTTAAGGCGCGCTGCCGTGTTTCCAAGGTCGCTTCGTAGGCTCGATCTTCTACTTCAACGCAGACTGCGCCTTCATAACCGGTATCGCTCAAAACGGAGAAGAAACCGCCCCAATCGACATCTCCCAATCCCGGCAGTTTCGGCGTATGATACGACAACGGCGTTGCGAGGATGCCGACCTCGTCAAGTTTCGCTCTGTCCAACCGAGCGTCCTTTGCATGCACGTGGAAGATCCGATCCGCAAAGGTAACGAGCGGTTTCAGGTAGTCCATCTGAAGCCAGATACAGTGGGAGGGATCGAAATTGAGTCCGAAATTCGGGGCGGGAATCTCTTCAAACATCCGTTCCCACACTTCGGGACAATAGGCGAGGTTTTGTCCGGCGGGCCATTCGTCTTCGGTGAAGAACATTGGGCAATTCTCAATCCCGATGCGGATACCGTGGTCGGCTGCGAATTGGATTAAGGGGGTCCATACCTGTTTGAAGCGGTGCCAATTTTCATGTATCGTGCGGGTCTGGTCTCTGCCGATAAAAGTATTCACGATGTCTACGGACAGACGTTCCGCCGCCAGAATCAGTTTTTTGAGGTGTTCGCTATAGATAGCGGCTTCCGCTTCATCGGGTGTTAATGGGTTGGGATAGTAGCCTAATCCGCTGATGGTTATCCCGGCATCCGAGACGCATTGTCCGATTTCATCCGCTTCCTGTTCAGAAAGTGCCGCTGCATCCACATGCGTAACACCGGCGTAACGGCGTTCGGCTTTTCCTTTGGGCCAGCACATCAATTCAACGCAATCATAGCCGGTGTCCGCCGCGAACTGGACAACTTCTGTCAATGTCTGCTCCGGCAAAATTGCACTCACAAATCCGAGTTTCATACACAACCTCTGTTTCGTTTTCAGACATTTTACTACAGAAAGTTGCAGTGTGCAAGTGTATCTTTTAACAAAAAGACATTTGACGGAAACTAAAAGGGTGTGTATAATTCAGGAAAGCGAACATGTCCAAACAACCCAACAGGAGTGAAAAATGACACCGGAACAACGTTATCTGTTTGACGTTACGGGCTACTTACACCTCAAAGGCGCAGTCAAAGGCGATGCCCTGAAGGCGGCACAAGCGGCTGTGGATCAATATATCCATACACCGCTCGATGAACGTCCCGAAGGATTCACGACGCGTCCGCGCGACTTGGAACCCGGCAAAGGCGGCAGATATGAACACGGATTCGCCTTTGATCGGTCGCTTGAAGCGATGGCGGTGCATCCGGCTATCTGGCCCCTTATCAAAGAGTTCACCTTCGACAAACCCCGGTTTGTCACCGGCACGCTTACCCTCGAACAGCACAACCCAGACAGGCAACCGATGGGGACAAATCCAGCAGGTTTGCATTGCGCACGTGAGGGACGGCACTGGCTCACCCGTTACGAGGTTCAGAACAGCCACATTTACTGCAACGATTTCGTGGCGTTTTTCTATCTGACAGATGTGCAACCCGGTGACGGCGGGCTTATTGTTATCCCCGGTTCGCATAAGAGCAAATTCGAGAGACCCGAAGATCTTTTAACCCCGGGACCCGACGGCATTGACCCCGAACCGGATGACGTTTTTACAAATATCACCCCCAAGGCAGGGGATTTCGTTGTCATCTCTGAACTCTTGACACACGGGGTTCTGCAGTGGAAACCGAAGGATCGCGACAGACGTTTCCTGATTCTCCGCTATCGTCCGCAATATGAAGGGAATCCGACGCTGCCGGAGACAATCATCAACCGGTTAACACCCGAAGTTCAGGAGCTGGTGCAAACCGCATCCTATGGACATACGAAAGAAATCGTCAAACAAGATGTTGTCGCGTTAAGCATCTAACGTATTTCTAACAGGACCTGCTACGGGTCAAAACAATTTTCATCTTTCTACCAAACCCGTAGCCTGCAACAACGGCGCAGGGTTTTTGATAGGGTATTTCTTCAGATTTGAGAAACGCATATCAAAGTCCAAACGCACGTTGTTTAACCGCAAGGAATAATTAAAAAATGGGAACGAATCAATATCGTGCTTGCATCGTTGGCTGTGGCAGAATGGGTGGCACAATTGATGAAGAGGTCCGTGCGACACCGCACGGTGCATTGCCCTATTCACACGCCGCAGGGTATACCGCTTTCGAGCGGACAGACATTGTCGCAGCTGCAGATGTCGTCGAAGAGAAGGCACAATACGTCTGCAACAAATGGAATATCCCGAAATACTACTTAGACTATCAAGAGATGATCCTTGAAGAGAAACCGGATATCGTCAGCATCGCGACACGCCCTGGGAATCATGCCGATATCACGCAGTTCGCAGCGGAAAACGGCGTGAAGGGCATCTATTGCGATAAACCGCTGTGTGCGTCTATGGAAGAAGCCGATGCCATGGTAGAAGTCTGCGAAAAATACAACGTCAAGTTCAACCTCGGCACGCAGCGGCGTTACACACCCGGCTATATCAAAATGCGTGAGCTCCTCGAAAGCGGTGAACTCGGCGAAAGACGCTCTATCATCGCTTATAGCGGAGGTTCCGCCCTCTGGGGTTACACGCACGCTGCGGATATGCTTCTCTTCTTGGCAAGCGATTCTCCGATAGAATACGTCCAAGGCAACGTTGCCGTTGATGATGCCGATTTTGAGGACAACCGCACGGACACCGACCCCGGGATCGTCATGGGATTCATCCGTTTTCAGAACGGCATTAACGGCATCAGTATCCCCGGCACGGCTTATGAATTTGAGGTGAACTGTAGCGAAGGCACAGTGCGTGCACTCAATAACGGACTCGGTTTCCATCTCCGCAAACGGCAAGGGGAGTTTAACGAGATTTTGGAAGCACAATTCCCACCCTACGAACGCAAGAGCGGCACTGTTGGCTGCATCGAGGATATCGTCGAGGCGATCGAGACGGATACCGAGACACAAGGCAACATCCACCTCGCACACCGAAGCACTGAGATGGTCTTCGCAATCGTTGACTCACAACGGCAGCAGGGGCTCCGAGTGCCGATACCGATGGAAAACCGAGGGCTCTACCTCGGAAGGTGGTGAGTTGCCTTTTAAGGATGGACAGGATTCAAAAAATAGGGAGTCAAATTGATGCTCAGAAAACTTGGCGAGTTGACTAAACAATCCTCTATGAAATTGCTGATTGTTAGCGTGGCGCTCCTACTGAGTCACGCCATAAATGCGCAAAATGCGGAGCGTCCAGCCAGCACGCGTTATGAACAGAGAACGCCAAGCCGAGACGGTATCGGCAAATTCTATATGGGACGCGAAATCTCTCACGTGATGGGACATCAAGGCGCAGACTGGTTGGAGCGTCCGGAACGTGAACGCGAAGAGATGCCAAACATCCTCGTCGAACTGTTGAAACTCAAAGAAGGGGATGTCGTGGCGGATATCGGCGTTGGGACGGGTTACATCGCTCGGCGGATCGCTCCGAAAATCGGTGAGACAGGCACCATTTACGGCGTTGACATTCAACAGGAGATGCTCGACCTGCTTGACGAGAAAATGGCGGCGGCAGGAATCACGAACGTCAAAGGGGTCTTGGGCACCATCACCGACGCGAAATTGCCGCCGGAATCCGTAGACGTGGCGATTATGGTGGATGTCTATCACGAGTTTTCGCATCCGTATGAGATGCTGCAGAATATCTGTCGGGGTCTCAAGACTGGCGGCAGGGTTGTTTTTGTGGAATACCGCGCCGAAGACCGGCGTGTGCCGATCAAGCGTTTGCACAAGATGAGTGAGTTGCAGGTGATTAAAGAAGCGACCCCCCATCCGCTCGTGTGGGTAGAAACGCTCGATGACCTGCCGTGGCAGCATGTTATCATCTTTGAGAAGATTGGGGTCCCGTAGGACTTCCCCTTACGATTGAGTATACACAAGATTTCGACAATCAGAACCGGAAATATTTGACAAAAATGCAACCACATCGTAAAATAGCGTAATATTGCTAAACCTTTTTGTTAACGAAGCGTCACAATTGCTAATACCGTTATAGCAAGCTGCAGCGTGCGTTTTTTATGCCGCATTGCTGCCTACAACGCTGAAAAGGGAGAGAATACCAGTGAAGACTGCTAACAATACGATTCCACTAACGGGAGCCTTGTTGGTATGTTTCTGTCTCGCCGTATTAGGACTTCCGACTGTCTCTGCGGAACATCACGAAACGCCACAAGCCCCCCTTAATTACAATCTCGACATCCGCCCAATCCTTTCGGATAACTGCTATGCCTGCCACGGACCAGACGCGAAGAGTCGGCAAGCCAACCTACGGATTGATACGAAAGCCGGAGCGTTCTCCGAACCGAGCGGATATCCGGTCATCGTTCCGGGTAAACCCGAAGAGAGCGAACTCCACATTCGCATCACCTCCAACGATGACAATTACCGCATGCCGCCTGCGGGTTTCAACAAGACGCTGACACCGGAACAAATTGAAGCGATTACACAGTGGATCCAAGAAGGTGCGAAATGGGAAGAGCACTGGGCATTCACCACCCCCGTCCGTCCAACGCCACCTGCTGTCAAGGACGGCGCCTGGGTCCGAAATCCCATTGATGCGTTCATACTCTCACGCCTTGAAAAAGAAGGTTTACACCCCGCAAACGAAGCCGATAAGCGGACGCTCATCCGTCGCCTAAGCCTCGACCTCACCGGCTTACCCCCGACGCGTGAGGAAATTCACCAATTTCTCGCAGACGATTCACCCGAGGCTTACGAAAAAGTGATTGATGCCTTCATGGCAAAGCCGGAATACGGTGAACATTTCGGACGCTTCTGGTTAGATGTCGCACGTTACGGCGACACACACGGACTTCATTTAGATAACTACCGTGAAATGTGGCCCTATCGCGACTGGGTCATCGAGGCATTCAATGAAAATATGCCTTTTGACCAGTTCACGATCGAACAATTAGCCGGGGATCTCTTGCCGGAACCGACGCTTGAACAAAAGATCGCCACGGGTTTTAATCGATGCCATGTCACGACCAGTGAAGGCGGCTCGATCGATGAGGAATATTATGTCCAATACGCGATTGACAGAGCAGACACCACCTCAACCGTCTGGATGGGATTAACCGTCGGATGCGCGCAGTGCCACGATCATAAATACGATCCGATCACGCAGAAGGAATTCTATCAACTCTACGCCTATTTCAACAATATCACCGAAAAGGCGATGGACGGCAACCGTAAGGACTCTCCCCCTGTTGTGAAGTTGCCGACGCCAGAGCAGGAAGCCGAACTCGTCGCGTTTGATGAACAGATCGCCGAACTGGATGCGCAGACGAAAGCACCTATCCCTGAAATAGACGCGACGCAAATCGCTTGGGAAAACAGGATACCCCGCTGGACAACGCTGAAACCGACATCGCTCTACTCAAAAGGGGACGCGACCCTTGAAGTTTTAGAGGATAATTCTATCTTAGCCAGTGGCACCAATCCTGAACAGGAAATCTACGAGATTATTGCGGAACTGCCACCCGGTAAATGGAGTGCCGTTCGTTTAGAAGGTCTCACACACGAATCCCTGCCGGAAAGTGGGTTCGGTAGAAGTAGTAACGGCAATGTTATTTTGACGGATTTCGCGCTTTTCACCGCGCCCGCCGCAGCAGATAGCGAGGCACCCGCTGAACCGGAAAGCACGGATACCGAGGTTAATGCTGAAACGCAAGCAGAGACCGGAAGCACCGTCGAGACTGAAGCACAAGCAGAAAATACGCCTACCCTCGAAACCGATGCCGAAGATCAAACAGATGAAGCGTGGGCAGCAGCAGAAAATGAGACTGAAAGCGTCGATACCGATGACCCGTGGACGCGTATCCAAGTCGTGCATGCATGGGCAGACCACGAGCAAGCACTCGGAGAAAACAATCTCGAGGGTGTCGTTGCCAATGCGATTGACGATAAGCCGGAAACGGGATGGGCACTCGACAGACAGAGTGAAAATCGGCAAGCCATCTTCCTTGTCGCTGCCCCCTTTGGAATGGAAGGTGGTAGATTGAAAATCCGTCTCAAACACGAATATGATTTGCGACAGAAGCAACTCGGACGCTTCCGCCTCGCGCTTACAGATGTCACAACAATTTATCCTATCGGCTCCAAAATCACTTTGGCCGACTGGCACGCCGCGGGTCCGTTCACTGCTGGACACGGCAACCTCGCTTTTTATAAGGCATACGAACCTGAAACGAAAGAGGTCAACACAGGCGATACGTATGAGGTAGATGGAAAAACCATCAAATGGGAGAAGCAGACGCATTGGGTCGACGAACAGGTGCATAACGACATCGTTGGCGAAAACAGTGCCACCTATCTCTTCCGAAACATCGTCTCTGTTACACAACAGAAAGCACTCCTCTATATTGGGAGCAACGATGCCCTGAAGGTTTGGATGAACGGTCAGGAACTCCTCGCCAAAAACGTTCAACGGGATGCCGCTGCCGACCAAGAACAGATACAGGTCACCCTCAAGCCCGGTAACAATAAGCTGCTCCTGAAAGTCGTCAATTACTCGGGTCCCTCCGGTTTCTACTTCCGTATGGAAAGCGAACCCCCGATGGTGCCAGCAGATATTGTCGACATCGCGGGAATATCTCGCGGTGAACGTGAAACCGCACAGATAGAACAGATTCGAGATTACTATCGGCAGAGCGTTACGCCAGATAAGACAATCAATGAAAATACCAAGCGCGCCTTCGGGGAGCTGAAAACGCTTTTTGCAGATCTATCGGAGGTCCAAGGGAAACGGGACACCCTCGATGCTTCGGTTACGACGACGCTCGTCATGCAAGAGCGAGAGGAACCGAGAGGGGCATACGTCTTAGCACGCGGTGAATACCAGCACCGAGAGGAACAGGTATATCCGCAAACACCAGCAGTGCTACCCGCCATGCCCGAAGATACAGCACCGAACCGCTTCGGCTTTGCGAAATGGTTGCTTTCACCGGAGCATCCGCTGACTGCCCGTGTCACGATCAACCGTTTCTGGCAAAACGTCTTTGGGATGGGGATTGTGGAAACATCAGAAGATTTCGGGACACAAGGGAAACCGCCGGTGCACCCGGAACTTCTCGACTGGCTCGCGACGGAATTCATCGCCTCTGGGTGGGATGTGCAAGGCATGCTCAAATTGATGCTCACTTCGGCGACATACCGTCAGAGCGCACAGGTCACGCCCGAAAAATTGGAACGCGATGCAGATAACCTCCTCCTCTCTCGGAGTCCGAGGTATCGACTTGATGCCGAAATCGTGAGAGATAACGCCCTCGCCCTGAGCGGCTTGCTGTATCCTAAAATTGGCGGTCCGAGTGTAAAACCCCCGCAACCGGATGGACTCTGGAAAGCCGTCGGGTTTACCGGATCCAACACGGACACATTTGTTCAAGATACCGGGGCTGATAAGGTATACCGCAGGAGTCTTTACACGTTCTGGAAACGGACGGCACCCCCGCCACAGATGAACATTCTTGACGCGCCTTCACGTGAAGCCTGCACAATCCGCCGTGAACGGACCAACACACCGATGCAGGCGTTAATGCTGATGAACGATCCGCAGTTCTTTGAAGCGGCGCGTGCGTTCGCAGAGCGCACTATCAAGGAGGGCGGCGAAACACCCGAAGCACGTATCGCCTATATCTTTGAGATGGCAACGGCTCGCCTGCCGAAGCCGAAGGAGGCGGCACTGCTCTTGAAGACGTTTCAAGCCCACTATGCGGAGTTGGAAACGAACCCAGAAGCAGCCAAAGAACTCATTGCTGTTGGTGAGTCGCCACCCGATGAAACCTTAGATGCAGTCGAAGTCGCTGCATGGACAATGATTGCAAACCTGATTCTCAACCTGGACGAAGTCCTGAATAAAGGGTAGATTAAGCAAGGAGATAGACAATGGACCCGGTTAAAGAATATTTGAAACTTGAAACCCGTCGCCAATTCTTCGGTAAATGTGCGTCAGGTCTCGGTGGTGCGGCACTCGCTACGCTGCTACCAAATGCCATTGCCAACGCGCTTGAGAGCCAGGCGAAACCGAGATTTGGCGGTTTACCAGAGTTACCACACTTTGCACCGAAAGCCAAACGTGCCATTTACCTATTCATGTCCGGGGCACCCTCCCAACTGGATCTCTACGACTATAAACCGAATATGGGAAAATGGTTCGATACGGATCTCCCAGAATCCGTCCGGATGGGTCAACGCCTCACAACGATGACCTCAGGACAGGATAAATTCCCGATCGCACCCTCTATATTTGAATTCAAGAAGTATGACAACGGGGGTGACGGTGTATGGATTAGTGAACTGCTACCGCACACGGGATCGGTGGCGAAAGACCTTGCGATTATCAAGACGGTCCATACCGAGGCGATTAACCACGATCCGGCTATCACCTTCTTCTGTACGGGTGATGAAAGTCCGGGTAAACCGAGTCTTGGGGCATGGTTGAGTTACGGGCTTGGGAGTGAAAACGAAAATTTGCCGGCGTTTATCGTAATGAACGCCACATGGAGCGGTCCGAAGGGCGCACAAGCACTTTATAATCGACTGTGGGGATCCGGTTTCCTCCCGTCGGAACACCAAGGTGTGCTCCTGCGGAGTCAAGGTGACCCCGTCCTCTTCCTCTCGAATCCGGAAGGCGTCAATGAAAAGACGCGAAAACGGATGTTAGATACCCTCGTTGAACTCAACAAGGAACTCTATGAGGAAGTGGGTGATCCCGAAACACATGCCCGCATCTCACAATACGAAATGGCGTTTCGGATGCAGACGAGTGTCCCTGAACTTACGGATTTGTCTCAGGAACCCGAGCACGTCTTAGAACTGTATGGACCTGAGGTCAAAACCCCTGGAACCTTTGCCAACTGCTGTATCCTTGCCCGTCGGATGATGGAGCGCGATGTCCGGCTTGCGCAAGTATTCCACCGGGGTTGGGATCAACACGGGGAGCTCCCCAAAAACATCCGCAACCAAGCCCGCGATATCGATCAGCCCTCGGCTGGACTTATCACAGACTTAAAACAGCGTGGGATGCTCGATGAAACCTTAGTCGTCTGGGGCGGCGAATTTGGACGAACTGTCTATTGTCAAGGCACGCTCACACCGGATAACTACGGACGCGACCATCACCCGAAATGCTTTACGCGCTGGATGGCTGGCGGTGGTATCAAAGGCGGTGTTGTCCACGGCGAAACCGATGACTTCAGTTACAATATCGTCAAAGACCCTGTCCACGTTCGCGATATAAATGCGACGATCCTCCATCAACTCGGTATCGACCACGAGCGGTTAACCTTCAAGTTCCAAGGGCTTGACCATCGATTAACGGGCGTTGAGGAGAGAGCGCGGCTCGTCCGTGAGATTTTAGCATAAGCCTCGGCATCCATCGCACATCCGATAGTTCTCTAAAGGACAGTACCGCAGCTTTCTTTTTTATCCCTTACGCAATTTTCGCGTCCGCCGTTCTGTAAGGATAGAGGGAGTATAGGTATGCAGACGTATCACGGGACTGAACAGACGCTCGATGCCAAAACGTTCCTCTCAATTTTAAACGAGGATTATGAAAGCGTCTTTTTGATGAGTTGTGTCATCGAAGGAACCGTTATTTTTTCAACCGAATCCGCGGTGAAATCTGATGGACCGTCCGTGGTGAATAAGGAAATTGTCTGCATCGGATGCACGTTTAAAAACGTCGTCAAATTTGAGAAAACCCATTTCCAAAAAGAGGTCTTTTTCGGAAATTCCGTTTTCCAAGAGGCTGTTCATTTTCGGGGTGCAGTTTTTCAAAATACATGCGACTTTGGAGAGTCGAAGTTTGCGGGTCCGGCACTCTTCCAGGGAACATCTTTTCACGGAAAGACGAACTTTCGGCAAACCTGTTTCCAGCAAGCTGCTGATTTTCAAAAGGTGGCGTTCCAAGAAAACGCCGTTTTTAGGAAGGCAGTGTTCCAAGAGGCTGGGCACTTCAGTGGGACCTCTTTCAATAAAGGATTGGACTTCGCACAAGCACGTTTTTCCGAAACGACTGTTTTTAATCATTCAAAATTCCTCGGAAAAATAGATTTCACTTCCGCAAGGTTCGCTATCTCGGCTTCATATCAGGATGTCCGTTATGCGACAGACACAATATGGCAATGGCTTAAGAATAAGTGGAAACGGCAGCCTGATGAGCCAACGGGATTCTATCTGGATAGCGAAGATATTAACGAGGTTTTGAACCCTTTTTTCAAACGCTACGTAGCCGATCAGCAGTTCATACGTGCTTTTAAAGAGAGGCATCCGTTTTGGTCTCAAATTTGGAGATGGAGTTCGGATTACGGGCGGAGTTTAGCACTTTGGGCGGTGTGGTCCCTGCTCATCGCCCTCTCCTTTTCGTTTCTGTATATGATGCCGGGCCCCTCATGGTTCCCAGAATGGTTACAGGAGCGGATGCCACAATTCCATCAAGTCACTGGGACAGACACGGGGGTCCCCTTAACCTTTTGGAAATCCTTTTACTTCAGTATTGTCACGTTTACAACTCTGGGATTCGGGGACGTTGTTGCGGACAATACCTTGGCGCGTATTCTCGTTACGCTCGAGGTTATCTTCGGATATATCATGCTGGGAGGTTTGATTAGTATCTTCGCCAATAAACTCGCCAGTCGCAGTTAAGAATGTCGTTCAAGATGGCGGGCGTTATTAAATCGCCATTGATGCAATCCGAACAAGCAACATCCTATTCCTTCCTTGGAGGCTTCATGCCCAAACTATTTGTCAAAAATTTCATAAATATCCGCGAAGCAGAAATCGATATGGATAAAACTTTGGTGGTTTTCATCGGTGAAACTGCCAGCGGGAAAAGCGTTCTCGCGAAACTGATCTATCTTTTCCAAGAGTTAATCGGCGACTTTCGTCAACACATCAGACAAATTAATTCCTACCCTCCAGAACATTTGAAAACGCCAGGACAAGAACTGGCGACGGTATTTCGGACACAAATTGCTCGTAAATTCCGTGAGTTTTTTGGTGATGCCAAAGGGTTTGCAAAACTGAGTAGTAATCAGCAAGAGACTGCAACGGAAGAAAGACAAGATGGAAAAGAGGAGACCCATCCGTCCGTCCCTCCACCGCGCCAGCCAAATGTCGATAGCGACTTTGAAATCGTTTATCACTATACACCTGAAAGTGCCATCAGACTGACGCTAACCGATGAGAAATCGCTCCATATTGAATTACCCACCGTTATGGACGAAGTTGAAGACCTGTGTTACAACCTATTGGAGAAACTGAAAAGCCTTGACCCAAAACAATCCGACAGCACTGAAACGGCGTCTGACGCTCCCAAAGAAACAGATGCGTCTTCAGAAAGTGACCCTCAACTCAATAAGAACGCCGATCAATTCCATTACATTTTGAATATGGCGATCGGAATGAGCAAGATCACGGAGAAATTAGCCGGTAAACACCGTGACGGTCTCTTCATTCCGGCAGATAGAAATATCGCTGCCAACTACCCAGATGCCCTTAAAAGAATCTTCTATGGTGGCATAAAAAGCGACCTCCATACGCGCGCTGCAACCCGTTCACGTGCCAATCTCCATCTCATCGCACGCTTCTTGGAAAAAAATGAAGAATTCCTCGATATCTTCAGCACACAGAACTTCCGGAGCCTTTTTGACGAAAGGATTGAGGAAGAATCGAGAGATGTCGATAAACCGATGATGGAATTCCTGCTCAAGAAAATTTCCTTTATCTTAAACGGTGAATACGAAACGACAGACAAAATTTCTCAATCCCGCCTTTTTTTGCACCCAGCCGGTGAGAACACAACATTCTTAGAAAACGCCTCGACAGGGCATCAAAATCTCATTCGGATCCTACAAGATGCCTTCATGAGTATGCTTTACAATGAAATGATTTTTCGCGTGATTGAAGAACCCGAAGCGCATCTCCATCCAACAACCCAGAAACACCTCATGCATATTATCGCCCTGATGCGAAATTACATTGACAGCCAAATCGTTATGACAACCCACAGTCCATATCTTTTGGCGGTGCTTAAAAACCTTCTAACCGCCGGGCGACGGTCAAAGAAAAATCCAGAGGCTGCTGCTGCAATGGAGGCGCGTGTCCCAAAACTATGTTGGTTAATGCCTGAAGATGTGGAAGTTTATCATCTTAAAGACGGGAGAAGCCATTCTATTGTCCAATCGAAAAAGAAGTCGATTCTCCAAAATCCACTTGCCGATCTCCTTTCAGATTTTTAACACAGCTTACACCGTCCACCGTATTAGATAAAATAAATATCAAGGTAAAAATAGACAGATGTACGAGAAGCACGGAGAAACAATCAAAGCACAGACCTTCCTTGGCGCATTACAAAGCGATGCCGTATCCGTTACCTTCACGAATTGCACGATCGAAGGGGTTGTTGACCTCTTTTCTATCGAATTGGAACGGGACGCGAATGACCGGATACTCCTCAATAAGAGGCTCTCCTGCATCGGGTGTACGTTTAAGAACATCGTCAACTTTCGGACAGTCGTTTTCCACCAAGAGGTGGACTTTCGGCGCACGCTTTTTGAGTCGGATCTTGATTTCGATGAAGCGATTTTACACGGTCCCTGCGCATTCCGTGAAGCCATCTTCCAACGGCGTGCTGATTTCCACAGCGCAATCTTCCACAAGAGTGCCAGTTTTTGGCGGGCGCGATTTTATAACGTCGCTGATTTCCACAGGGTTCAATTCCGTGAAAACGCGGTTTTCCATGAGGCTAATTTCCTCACTGAAGTCAATTTTCGTCGCGTATTGTTCGAAGGCATCCTCGACTGCACAGGAACATGGTTTCCTGAGACGACGGTGTTCAACAACGCCACATTTTTCGGGACTGCCCACTTTACCGCCGCACAGTTTGTCTCCGTCGCTGCCTTTGGCGACGTTAAATATACCCCAGACACTTTTTTCCACGCCGTGAAAGCCAAACTTGGCAGAAAACAGCACCGTCCGACCGAATTCTATTTAGATAGCCGACACATCGACGAGGTCGCGAACCCTTTTTTCAAAAGGTACGTCGCCGACCGGCAGTTCATACGTGCGTTCAATCAGGCAAATCCGATATTGGCAAAGTTATGGCGATGGAGTTCCGACTACGGTCGGAGCTTGGTCCTCTGGGCGTTCTGGTCTCTTTTTTTTGCGTTTCTGTTCGCGCTTGCGTATATGCCGCTCCCGACGTGGATGCCACCTTGGCTGCAAGACTGGACCCCTCGCTTCCATCAATCGACAGGTGCTTATAGTGGTGAGCCGTTAACCTTCTGGAACTGTTTCTATTTCAGCATTGTTACCTTCACGACGCTCGGTTTCGGGGATATCGTTGCGGATAACGCCGCTGCGCGTTTGCTCGTTACACTGGAAGTCATTTTCGGGTATTTGATGTTGGGTGGATTAATCAGCATCTTCTCAAACAAACTGGCGAGTCGGAGTTAAATCACGAAAGAAAAAGGTTTTCTATGCCAACCAGAATTTTACAGACATTCTTCGTTATTACCTTCATAGTATCTGCTTTCACAACACATACAACAGCACATGTAGCACCACAATCGGGAAACGCGGACTATGCGGACTATTTTGACTACATCACGCTTTTTTCTCAAGGAAGGATCACGCGTTTTACAGAGATGCCGATCCGGGTGTATATCTCCCCTGTCCTTAGAGAGAGTCCATACCTCCCTGAAATCCGATATGCGATGGAAACTTGGCACACCGCCAGCGAGGGTGCTATCCGCTTTGAAGAAACTGAGACACCACAGAACGCAGATATCCGCGTCAGCTGGGGATATACCGGTCTCCTCGCCGATTTCCAAGATACCCGACTCGGCAGTGCAGAACTCACACGCCTCAAAGATAGCGTCCAAATCGGCACTTTTTCTAATGGGTTAGAGGTGGGTTCTATCACTACGGTTGAAGACCGAGAAACCGAGACAACACATGAGATCAGTTTTACAGTAGAGGTTATCCTCATGTTAGAAGGTTACGGAACTGTCGGGGAATTGTCGCAGGAAGAGATGCGCACGGTATGCGTTCATGAATTCGGGCATGCAATCGGCTTGTGGGGACACAGTCCGCATCCGGGAGACATCTGTTATCCGACAGCGACCGCACAACTGCCGAGTGAGCGCGATATAGCCACGCTGCGTAAACTCTATAATACCCCGCTTAATCTGTCCCAACACGATGTCGCTATCAAGGTCCTGAAAACCGAGATTGAACAGAAACCCTACGCAGACCCTCAAACGCAGCTGCGGACACGCTATCTGCTCGGAGCCGTCTACTTCGACAAAGGCGATATACCGGCTGCTATCGCGACCTTCCAAACCTGTAGCGCATTAAATCCGAAGTTTCAACCCGCAATAGAAAAACTCATTCAAATCTACCACGAAACAGGGAAAACCGATCAAGCAATAGCACTTGTTGAGGAACGGGTCGCGGGGAAACCCTCGGCGGCAGATTACAATACGCTCGGCATCTTCTACTACGACAAAAAGGACGTTGAAAAGGCGGTCCACGCCTTCGAAAAGGCACTGCACATCGCACCGTATCACAAAGCCGCACGGCGAAACCTACATCAACTCCTCCGAGCCAAAGGTTTCAAAGCACTCGCATCAAAAGACTTTGAGACCGCTACCACCGCCTTTGAAAGGGTGTTACAGATGGAGCCCCTCGACGCACCTACCTATCAACTCATGGGGAACGGATACGCGCAAGCCGGACACTTTGAAAGGGCTATCAACTACTATCAAAAAGCGATCGACCTGAATCCGGTGGATGCCCTGACACAGCAAAACTTCGCACACTGCTATAACAATTACGGTGTATCGCTACGAAACCGTGGAGAATGGGACGCGGCAATTGAGGCGTATCGCAACGCTTTACGGTTGATGCCGACGCTCCAAATCGCTCGAACGAACCTGAGCGACGCATTTACCCGAAAGGCGAAGGCACATAGTGAAGCAGGCGAATTAGATGCAGCCGTGGCGGTGTATCTCGAATTGCAGAAACTTCATCCGAACGACATGCATATTCGGAATTTGCTTGGGGAGTTATATCTCAAAAAAGGCGACTACGCCGATGCGTTATCGGTATTTCAGCACGTTTATAACATCAATCCGAACGCCGATCACGCCCTACATAACCTCATTGCAGCGTCCCATCACTATGCACGAAGCCTCAGCGATATGGAAGACTACGCAACAGCGATTCAACTGCTTGAAAAGGCACTTCAACTCTCACCGACCGATCTGAATTTACGGTTGAGCCTGGCGAACGCCTATCAAGGTGCTGAGAACTACGAGCGTGCCGCTACGGAAATATCGCGCGTTTTGGCACAAGCACCAGGGAATCCACAGGCAAAAGAGGAGCAGATTAACCTGAAAATCCGACGGGGCAACGCCCTCATGCGGCAACGGCAATACACCGACGCACTCGCTGAATTCGAGGCAATCCCTGAATCCGCGCGCGACACCGAGATTTACAACACCATCGGCTATCTCTATCTCGTGGCAGGCGAACATGCGAAAGCGTTCGTTGGTTTTGAAACTGTCCTGCGGAAAGATCCGATTAACATGCCTGCCTTCAGGAATCTATTGTCGTTAGAATCCCAGTTAATCCGCAAACGTAGCAATCAAACGAGAGAGGCTACCCTCGTCAAGGTCCGATGTCTGCTTGCCATCGCCTTGATGCATCGCAAACAATCGACTGCAGCGGTCGAAAAATATCAATTTGCGCTGAATGCTACCAAAAAACTTGACACATCTGAAGAGATAGATTCACGCCTTATTGAAACCGGTAGACATCTCGCCAAGTGGTTCCAGCAACACGGGGACGCTGAAAACCGAGAGATGATTCTCGATTGGGTTGAAGAACACAGGGGTAATTGATTTATAGTTATCAGTCGGTTTTTCTGCGAAAAACCTTTCAGTTGTCAGTCTTCAGTTAAGAGGGTCATCGTTTAACAAACGCCTCTTGTAACTGATAACTGACGACTCTTTAAAAAGAGAAAGGTCGGGCAAAAAACCCGACCTAACATGCAATAACGAATGAAATGTGCGTTTGCTACTGTGCGATGATTACTGTCTGCCGCCGCCACCACCGCCGCCACGCCAACGGTTCATACGACTCTGCTGGTCCATCTGACGCTTTTTCGTCAATTCATTGAGTTTCTTCATCTGCTCTTCGGTCAATACCTCTTTGAGGTTCGCTTGGAACTCTTTCCCGACGGTTGCCGCAAAACTTTGCATCTCCGACATAGCGGCTCTCATGTCTCCAGACGCCTGTGCCTCTTTTATCTTCGCTTGAAATTTATCGCGAGCCATCTGATAGATAGGACGTGCCTTCACAAGTGTCTCATCATCGACTTTCAGCGTGAAGGTCAAATCGACCCAAGAATTATCGACTAAAGACGCCGGGTTCATCATTCCCGTCATGCCCCTGCCGCCTCGGTCGCCACCCTGACGGTTTCCGCGTTGCCCCTGTGCGTTCCGGTCGGGACGCTGTGCTGATGTTGCGTGTTCAAAAACAAACAAACCTACGATTGCGATAACTGCGATTGCACCGATTGTCAACATTTTCTGCTTCATTTTCATTTCTCCTATTGAAGTTTTGATTTTGTGAGTGCCTCCAATACTTTTTGAAAGGCGTTCACAATTGTGTTCTGCTTTTTTAGTCAAGTCTGTTCGGAAAAGGTTCGTTTTTTATTTCTCTCTGCAAATACCAGGATATGTTTATAGCAAATTAATATTGGTAGGCGAGGTTTCATGAAGATCAATTTTTTATTTTGGTCATTTCCCAAAGATGCCCCGTGCGATTAGGTGAAAGACCCTACCAAGATTCAGGGATCCTTGTAGCACAAACTGTTAGTTTGTGTCTATGGGTGTCGCAAACTAACAGTTTGCGCTACGAAAGAGAAAACTAAATAGCCCTATAACTTGGGCAATTCCCCTTGAAATTGTCCTTTATATTCGTGTATAATTGGCATTATCCCAAATTCAATCGCCGGAAATACACGGAGAAAACTCGTGCCGACACTCTATCTGAAAGGCTTCATAAGAGATGCGACATATACACCACATCTCAATCCAGAGAAATTTGAGGCATACGATATAAGCCACTTTGATGTGAATCAAGCACAGGCATCCGGACTCATCAATTTGGGAACATCAGGAAATAATTTGGCTTTTTCAAAATGGATTTCGCCGAAACGGACGCGCTCTTACCCTTTCGCACGGATTTATAACACGTTCCATTTCAATACAAAAAAGGTAACAATTATTCCCATTATCAAAGATGAGGGGGCGAGTACGAACAATGATCGGATTAACTATATTACATTTTCATGGATGAATCTCTTGAACATCTACATTATCTTAGCGTGGTATGAAGATGCGGAGAGGAAACCAGGCACAACCGACCGAATTACTAATCAGATTCTGAACGTCGAAAGCGTGCGTGAGAAATTGTTCGAGGTGAGTCGGTATCAGATGACTGCGTTACATTGGAACACGACCCACTTTGAAAAAGACTTTGCGTCAATTTATCTGAACGCAGTTGACGGATACAAGAAAATATCCCGGGAGAGAAACGTCGCCGTTCACAGTCCCAAAAACCATCTACAGACCCTTGAAAAATTTAAGGTAGATGGTCATTTCAGTTTAATATCCTTTAAAGAGGACAGTCTTCCACGCTCCTACGAAGCTGCCCATAGAGAATCCGTAACAACGCACATCTTAGAATCTCTTGAAGAAAATACCAAAGGCGTTTTCGACATTTCAAACTATCTTGGGGGACAATATTATTTAACCGCTGATGAAGTTTACTGGGAGAACAATCAGTTAGTCATACAAGAATCCAAGAACAATAGCAAAGGGAAACTTCCGTCTGAAAATGATATCAAGGACGGACTGTTCAAACTAATTCTTTTTGCGAATATGGAAGAAGTAGCAATTGATGAAAGAACAAATATCCAGTTTACCACCCGATTGAAACTAACAGGTGATCTCATTGGTAACCTACTTCTACCTTGCGCTACAGAGGATGTGTTTAATTTTTCTGCAGCAAATCGTTTGACGCAAACACATCAAAAAAGACTCATTTTGCTTAACCAAGAAGCAAGTCAAAATAACAGATTACAAGTATGGATAACCGGTCGCCATGCGTAAATTAGCTAAAAGCCCACTGCGGTATCCAGGGGGTAAGTCAAGAGCACTCAAACAGATTTTGCCACTGATTCCGGTGAATATATCGGAATTCCGAGAGCCTTTTGTGGGTGGGGGATCCGTCTTCTTTGCGATCCGAAGCCTCTTTCAAAATCGTATTAAGTCCTATTGGATCAACGATCTTAACTATGACCTCTACTGTTTTTGGAAACAGGTAAGAGACCATGGACCCAGTTTAGTTGACGCACTCATAAAAAAACACACAACCGCTACAGATGGACGCACTCTGTTTAAAGAATTAACAGAGGCAAAAGATGAACTGAATCAAAACCGAGAACTTCTCTGTGAGTTTCAACGTGCGGTGCGCTTCTTTGTGCTCAATCGCATTACCTTTTCTGGCACGGTGGATTCCGGCGGATATTCACAATCCGCTTACGAAAAACGTTTTACGGATTCATCTATCGAACGTGTAAAAAACATTTGCCCCTATCTCTCCGGTGTCAAAATCACGAACGGAGATTATACCGAGGCACTTTTTCAAGATGGAGACCCCGATGTATTTCTTTTTCTCGATCCGCCCTATTGGAAAGCAACGGAGTCAAAATTGTACGGGGTGAGAGGCGCACTGCATACGACTTTTGACCATGTGCAATTCGCTGAGAACATGAGGCAGTGCCCCCACAAATGGTTGATCACCTATGACGACTCGCCCGTCATCAGGGACCTCTTCGATTTTGCCGAAGTTCAGGAATGGACGCTGCAATACGGGATGAACAATTACCGCAAACGGAACGCGGCAAAAGGAAGAGAGTTGTTCATCAAAAATTACTAAAGGAATCGCGATATGGAGTGGAAAGATGCGCTGTTGGACATCGTAAAGGATTCAGGTTCACGGGTCCGGCTTGGGGAACCCCTCGCAAAACATACCTACTTCGGCATCGGTGGCGAAGCGACCGCTTACATCGAAGTTAGCACGGTAAGCCAATTGGCAGCACTGGCACGCTTTCATCGACAGTGGGAGGTTCCAGTCGCGATTATTGGTCGTGGCTCAAATCTGCTGGTGAGCGACACCGGCTTCAACGGCATCAGTATTAGGTTAATCGGGGAGTTGGCGAAACTACAGGTCGATGGGAACGTCGTTTCGGTCGGCGCAGGTCTTTCGCTGCCGAGACTCTCAAAGGTGATGTCTCGAGGCGGTCTGAGTGGTGTGGAATTTGCGCTCGGTATCCCCGGTTCCGTCGGCGGTGCCTTGATTATGAACGCCGGCGCATGGGGGAGCAGTTTCGGAGATGTCGTTACAGATGTCACGGTCATGGATGATACGGGTGAACTTGTCCCGTTAACCCACGCCGAAGCAGAATTTGAATACCGACGCAGCGGCTTGGACGCTTATTTCTGTGTTACAGGCGCGATGCTGAAACTCGAACCCGGAGACGCCGATACAATCACGGCACGGATGCAAGCATTCTACAAGCAGAAAGTCGAAACGCAACCCTTCGCCGAAGAGAATGCCGGATGTATGTTCAAAAATCCACCCGGCGATTCTGCAGGACGGCTGATTGATATCAGCGGTCTGAAAGGGCATCGTATCGGGGGTGCAGAGGTGTCCACGGTCCACGGCAATTTCATTCTCAATATCGACAACGCAACGGCGGCGAATGTGTTAGATTTGGTTGCGTATATCCAACAACAAGTGCGTGAAAAGACAGGGATCTCGCTACAGACAGAAGTAAAACGGTTGGGGTTTGATGACTAATCAGCCACTTTGCTGGGAATCCGGTGCGGTTAGAAACCGCACCTACCATGCCTGGGATCAAGACTTATGTTTTTCCTAAAATTGAGACCTATGGCCGGATAACTGTGCCGTCCATCCGCCGCACGGGTGCCCACCCCCCGTTGAGTGGATGCTCTGGAAACGGGAAGCGTGCTGCGAGTTCTTCATCTACATCGATACCCAGACCCGGTGCCTCATTTACCCAAAAACAGCCATCTCGAATTTCGGGACACCCCGGGAAGACCTCTTTGGTGTTTTCGCCAAAGACATGCTGCTCCTGAATACCGAAATTATAGCATGCGAGATCCAGCGCAACATTGGCGGCATGCCCAACCGGAGAGACATCGCCAGGACCGTGCCATGCCGTGCGGATACCGAAGAATTCACAGAATGCAGCGAGCTTACGCGCAGGACTGATACCCCCGATTTGCGAGATATGCACCCGGATAAAGTCGATAAGCCGATCCTTGATAAGGTGAACGTATTCATTCGGATTGTTGAACAATTCACCCATCGCAATCGGGATACTCGTCTGTTGACGCATGAGTTGAAAATAGTCAACGTCTTCAGGCGCGAACGGGTCTTCAAGGAAAAAGAGGTTATACGGCTCCAGTCCTTTCGCGAGATTAATCGCTTGGATGGGCGGGATGCGTTCATGCACGTCGTGAAGGAGTTCTACCTCCTCGCCGAGATGTGTCCGTAAATGATCGAAGAGTTTGATGACGGTATTGACATAAGGTGTCGGTTCAAAAGCGGGTGAACTGCGTCTTCCAGCCCCTGCCCCATACGTCGAATACCCCGGTATTGCCACCTGTGCGCGGACATAGCGATAGCCCTGCTCCATATAACGGCGGATGTTTTCCTCCACCTCCTCAAAAGTGCCACCGCCTGCGTGTGCATAAAGTGTCGCTGCTTCTCGGCATTTACCGCCAAGCAATTGGTAGACAGGCATGTTGGCACGCTTGCCCATGATGTCCCATAAAGCGATGTCTACACCGCTAAGAGCGTTGTTCAGCACTGGACCGTTCCGCCAATAGGAACTGACGAAACTGGTCTGGAAGATGTCCTCTATGTTCGTCGGATCTTTTCCGATGAGAAAGGGCTTGAGATATTCATCGACTGCGGTTGCTACAGCGAGCGGACGCTGTGTAAACGTCGCACACCCGATCCCGTATAAACCGGGTTCACTCGTTTCAATCTTAACAACGACAAGCCGAGTACCATTCGGTGCCGTCAGAATCGTTTTTACATCCGTAATCTTCATTTTTTAATTTTTCCTTGCGGTTCGGTCAGGGCGGTTTGATAGATAGAGTACCTTTCCGTAGACCTGGGGAAATCCGAGAAATACCCAAGCAAATACCCCTCCATTTCGTGTCGAAAGTATATCAAATAAGAGGCACCGTGTCAAAGAAATTTGTCTACCTTTACTCTTTCGATAAAACAAGATTCTGGTAGGCATCAACAACGGCGGAGAAATCTGGGGGGACTACAGTTGTCGCGCTAAATTCTGTGACAATCGCGGGACCTGCGATTCGATTGCCAGGACGCAACGCCTCACGGCGGTAGAAATTGGTAAGGAGCATCTCACCCTCAAAGATAACAGGATTTTGGACTGTAAATGCTTCAGCGGCATCAGCATCGGCGAGCGGAACTGATGCGATGGGCGGTTTGTCGGTCTCCCCAGTGGCTGTAAGGCGAAGATTCACCACTTCCACTGGGGCATCGGTCCGGGCATAGCCAAACCGATGCTCATGCGCAGCGTGAAACCTTTTAACAAGGGTCTCCACGACTTCGGTTGCAGGCTCAGATTCTGCGATAAAACATCGGATATTCAACTCATAAGACTGTCCCTGATACCGCATATCGAGCGATCGGTCAATTTTAAGTTGGTGCGGCGCGAATCCCTCATTTTTCATCTCGTTCTCTGCGCGGGTCAAGAGTGTATCAAAACCAGCGTTCAACGCCTGAACAAGATTTGCGTTACCTCCGCGGTTCTCTTTCTCGGAAGTCCCAGGATCATCGCGATGGCGTGCTTCCGAAAACTGCCATAGCACTGTCTGTGAGTAATCTTTAACGACATCTGCGAAGAGCATCCCGTAAGCGGAGAGCAAACCGCCATTTGGTGGAATAAGCACGGTCTTGATACCGAGATTCTCCGCCATAAATGCTGCATGTAAACCGCCCGCACCGCCGAAGGAGATGAGTGTAAAATCGCGTGTATCGAACCCACGCTCAACAGAGATGACCTTAATGGCGCGTTCCATCGCCGCGTTAGCGACCTTTAGGATGCCATCCGCCGCTTGTAGGGGCGGAACGCCAAGACGCTTTGCAAATTCTTCAATGTGCGTGCGGGTCTCATCGGCATCAAGGGACATCGCACCGCCTAAGAACTGGGTCGCCGCGATACGTCCTAAGTAAAGGTTTGCATCGGTTACTGTCACATCTGCCCCGTTGTTTCCGTAACATATCGGACCTGGATCTGCACCGGCACTTTCCGGTCCCACGCGTAGGGCACCGCCTGCATCCACAGTCGCAATAGAACCACCCCCGGCACCGACAGTGTGAATATCAATCAGTGGCACTTTGATCGGAAGTCCACTAATCGTGCTCTCGGTCGTGAGGGAAATCCCGCTATTGCAGAGACTTACATCCGTTGAAGTGCCCCCCATATCAAACGTGATGATTTGGTCGTAGCCAGCAGCCTTGGCGACTTGATACGCCCCAATAACACCACCGGCGGGCCCAGAAAGGACCGTGCGGATCCCCGCGGATTCAAAATTTCTTGCTGAAATACAACCGCCATTAGAAAGCATCAAACGGAAAGATTTTTTAATTTTTCCTTGCGGATTTTCAATTTTTCCTTGCGGAGAAATAACGGGATCTGGACCTTGAAGGGTTTCCTTCTGGAGCCGCCTGCGCCGTTGTTGCAGGCTTACGGTTTCGTTAAAGCTACGCAGCAAGTCAGAATCGATCAGCGTAGAGAGATGCCTTTCCAGAGTCGGACGGATATAAGCGTTCGCTACAGTGGTGCTGAATCGCGCATACTCCCGATATTCCGGTAAGACTTCGTGTGAACATGAGACGGGTATACCGAGCCGTGAAAGATAGTTCGCAACAATCTGTTCGTTGTGTGGGTTGACGTAGGCAAAGAGGAAACAGACGGCGATGGCATCCAGTTCCAATGCGGAGAGTTCAGACGTGAGCCCCTCTAAATCGCTGGGTTCAATCTCGGTCTGGATTTCACCTGTGTGCAGTGTGCGTTCCGATATACCGAAGCGTCTATCGGCAGGGACAAGCGGCGCAGGTCGTTCCACGAAGAAATCATAGAGGTCCGGACGTGCCTGTCTCCCTATCTCTAAAATGTCCTCAAAATCCTTCGTCGTGACGAGGGCGATACGCGCCCCCCTGCGTTCAAGAAGTGCGTTCGTCGCGACTGTCGATCCGTGGACAATGTCCGGTTTCCGCTCAGTATCGGTGTCGTGCTGATGCAAGATTTCACTCACACCTTGTATGACGGCGAGGGCGGGATTCTGCGGGGTGGACAGGACTTTGTGTGTGAACAGATCGCCATTAATACGCATCACAATGTCTGTGAAGGTGCCACCCGTATCAACCCCAATATTTTTAACTACCAAATCTGGTCGATGCTCCATTTCATTCAACCACATTCTGTGGTGTGCCTTGCAGGAAAGCGATGATATTGTCCACGGCGCCTTCATTAAGAAGTTCAACACCTTCAGGGGTCATGTCCGCACAATGTGGGGTCAAAATTACCTGCTCGCATTCCAAAAGCGGGTGGTTCGCAGGAGGTGGTTCCTGATCGTAGACATCAATAGCGGCACCCCCGAGGTGTCCACCGTTCAACGCAACAACCAACGCATCTGTATCAATGACGCCACCACGTGCGACGTTGATAAGGAGCGCGCCCTGTTTCATCAAACCGAGTTCACGTTCCCCAATGAGATGCTGGCTCTCCTCTGTCAGTCTGACGTGCAGACTCACAACATCGGCAGTCTGGAGCAGTTCCTCCAGGGAAACAAACCGAACGCCCAATTCTGCTGCGCGTGCCGCTGAAGGGTGGTACGTCCAAGCGATAACGTTCATTCCAACTGCGGTGCCGAGGCGTGCCATCTCCGCACCGATATGCCCAGTGCCTATAATTCCCAAGGTCTTTCCTTGAAGATAGACGTTGTCCATCCGGGGCCATTCACCCGCCTTCATAGACGCCGTGAGGAATGCCGCCCGTTTGGCAAGCGCGAACATCAGTCCGAACCCGTGTTCCGCTACAACCGGGGCGGTGCGTCCGGGTTGATTGCAAACGGTAATTCCACGCTTTTTTGTTTCATCAAGCCCAATCATATCAGTGCCGATGGAGCAGAGCGAAATCAATTTGAGTTTGGGGAGTTGGCAGAGGATTTCCGCGGGCCATTTGACGATGCCGCGTGAATTGATAAGGATATCTGCATCTTCAGCACGGCGAATTTTCTCTTCGGAGGTTTCAGGTCGGTCGGTATAAAGAACGACATCGCCATAGGGTTCGAGACGTTCCAGATGTGGTGAACCTTGGATTTGCGGTGGTGAATCACCGGGAACAACGATCTTAAGCTTGTTCACAATTCACTCCTTTTTCTAAAAACACTGACGGTATAGTGCGACGATCTCTTCAACCGTAGCCTGTCGTGGATTGTTAGCAGGGCTTCCACTCGCAATCGCGTCCGCTGCCATCTGTTCAATGACCGCCTCGAACTTCTCCTTGTCAATGCCGATTTCACCGAGTCGTGGCATCTGAATATCAGTGACAAGCCGTTCCACAGCGTCAATCGCTGCGTCCGCTTGTTGCATCGGAGACAATCCATCAATCGACTCACCCATGGCAGACGCAATATCGGCAAAGCGGGCAGGAGCACCGACGACGCTAAATGCCATCACATCCCGTAACAATACCGAATTTGACAATCCGTGGTGGATGTGGAAATACGCACCGATGGGACGCGACATCCCGTGAACCAAAGCCACAGATGAATTGCTGAACGCCATCCCTGCGATAGACGCCCCGATCATCATATCCGTGCGAGCGGGGATGTTTTCACCGTCTGCCCATGCCTGTCGCAATGAACAGGAAATCATATCAATTGCCTTCAAGGCGAGGGCATCGGTTATCGGTTGGGCGCGTTTGGAGATGTATGCCTCTATTGCGTGCGTTAATGCATCCACACCGACCGCCGCGGTCAGGTGCGGTGGGGTTGTCAAGGATAACATCGGATCCACAAGGGCAATAGATGCCAACAGGCACGGACTACTCAGCATCATCTTGACATTCCGTTCAGTATCGGTGATGACAGTAACTTTGGAGACTTCACTGCCTGTTCCGCCTGTGGTCGGTATCGCGATGAGAGGGGCACCCGGATTCGGGATCTTGTCCACCCCCATGTAATCGGCGAAGTCCGCGTCGTTCGTCAGCTTCATGGCGATGCCTTTTCCGCAGTCAATCGCACTTCCGCCACCGATGCTTACAATGACATCACAGGCTTCATCAGCATATTGCTTTAAGCCGTCTTGCACGTTCTGTAAAGTTGGATCGGGTGTGACATCCGAGAAACAGGTGCTACTTATACCAGCAGCACGTAAATTTTGTGCGATCTTGTCGGCGTATCCGATCTTAGCGATACCCGGATCTGTCACGATGAGAGCATTCGTCGCGCCGAGCTGCTTCACCTGTTCGCCAACGTTCTCGGACGCGCCTGCACCTGTAATTATTGTGTTTGGGAGTGTTAATGTCGCAGACAATTTTTAATTTCCTATAACGATTTATTATTCGGTTGGGTGTAGCAGGATTAAAGGTACATCGCTGACTTGAATGTATGAACAGGATTCAGAAGCGCTTTCTTTCTCCTGCTGCACTATTGACTCTAAAATATCCTCTTCGCCATGCTCCAAAAGAGATTCAATGAGTAAATCAACAGCGTCTTGCAGATTCTTTAAAGCCTCTTTTTGCGTATATCCCCAACTTGAAGCACCCTGATGCACCAATGCGGGAATGTACGCTCGCCAAACAGGATCTTTAATTCGCTCGTCGAGCCATTCGTCCTCTTCTATGACAACCTCAAATGCATAGGTTTTCATGCGTTGCTCCTTAATTATTACCCGTATCGTTCAAAAATTCCTCAATGTTTTTAGGCATTTGTCTCGTAAGTCAATTTCATCCAATTCCTTACTTCAATGCGATTTAATGGAGTCAGGTCATCACGTGTAACTATCTCTTGAGCGGGTTTGGAATTCATGTATTGAGGATCTAATATATATCCGACTCGACCTATATCCAATCGATCAGCGTCCCAGCATGCTGCGACAGTCACATCATCTGTCGTTCTCTTATCCGTATGCCATTCACATGCATAATAAAACTTATCAAAGTCGTCCTGGGGAATATTGATGAGTTCATCCTTGATTTGAACGGCATATTCAGCACCCCTATGTCCATGTCCGGGATCAATATGGTCGTTCTGTCGCATGCAGTCATGGAATACTGCGAACAACTGCACGATTATCTTATTAGCCCCTGTTTTCTGTGCTACATAAAGACCATTCCTTTCAACGCGTGCCCAATGATCGGGACCGTGTATAGAGGAATGTTCAACAGAGGTGTCCTGTAACACCCGATACCAGACTGCTTCTAAATCCACCATATTTCACCTCAAGTTAGGCATCCATATTCAGCCGACTTTAACAGTAACTAATGCCGGAAATGCCGCACGCCTGTCAGGACCATTGCCATGCCGTAGGCATCAGCCGTTTCAATCACAGGTGTGTCATTGACAGAACCGCCGGGCTGAATAATCGCACGAATGCCTACCTCACCGGCAATTTGAACACCATCAGGGAATGGGAAGTAGGCATCCGAGGCTAACACCGCCCCTTTCGCCTTTTCACCCGCCTTCCGGATAGCGATGATCGCAGCATCGACTCGGCTCATCTGCCCTGCGCCGATACCGACACTTTGTGTACCAGTGGCAAGGAGGATGCAATTCGATTTGACATGTTTGCACGCCTTCCACGCGAAGAGGAGGGATTCTATCTCTGCTTCCGTTGGCGCAGAAGAGGTTACGACCTCTAAATCGTCAGCATCTAAGTCGTGAACATCCGGGTCTTGGACCAGCACACCCCCCGTAATGTTGCGAATCTGCAAGACAGGTTCCGTTGCCGAGAGCGATCCGGCTTCAAGAATCGGGCGGCGTTTGACGCGAGACAACGCTCGCAGTGCCTTTTCGGTATAACTCGGTGCGATAATTGCGTCAATTTTCACACCCGCATTCGCGGCTTCGCGGATAATGTTTGCGGTTTGGAGTGTCACCTTCCGATTTAATCCGACAATCGAACCGAAGGCAGAGGTCCGATCACATTCCAGAGCGTGCGTGAAGGCATCTTGCAGAGTGCCCGCCGTCGCCAATCCACACGGGTTATTGTGTTTAATAATCGCACACGCAGGGGTCTCAAAGTCCTTGACGATCTCTAAGGCGGCTTCTAAATCGAGGAGGTTATTGAAGGAGAGTGGCTGTCCACTGCGTTGGTTCGCCCACGCGGCACATGCCCCTGGACTGGCTTCAGTTTTGTAGAAAGCGGCACGCTGATGTGGATTTTCGCCGTAGCGGAGCGTGCGTTCCTTCTTGAAACGGAGGGTCAGGTTATCCGCGAATTCGTCTGGTTGTGAATCTACGTCAGCGAGATAGGCGGCAATTGCGGTATCATAGTGTGCGGTATGGGCAAAAGCTGCTTTTGCCAGTTCAAACCGCCGCGCCTCCGAAAGGCAGCCATCGTTTTCATCCAAATCGACGATAATTTGGGAGTACTGACTCGCCTCTGTGAGGACAGCAACGTGCCGGTAGTTCTTCGCTGCGGCGCGGATCATCGTCGGACCCCCGATGTCGATGTTCTCAATCGCTTCAGGGAGCGTCACGTCAGGCTTGGCAACGGTTGCCTCGAACGGATACAAATTGCAAATTACCATGTCAATGGCGGTAATGCCGTGTGCCGTCGCTTGGGCAGTGTGTTCAGCGTTATCCCAATCCGCAAGGAGTCCACCATGAATTTTGGGGTGGAGCGTTTTGACCCTACCCTCAAGCATTTCAGGAAAACCGGTATAGTCAGAAACATCAAGAATTTCAATCCCCGCATCTCGCAGGTGTCTGGCTGTGCCACCCGTAGAGAGAATTTCCACACCCCGTTGTGATAGGGCATTGGCTATCTCTAAAAGGTTTGTTTTGTCGTAGACGCTGATTAAAGCGCGTTCTATTTTTTTCATCTTTTTTCCTCAAACCACATATCTTGGAAATCCAAACCCATCATTTGCGACGTGGCTTCGCGCGGGAATCTGCGAGCGGTTGGGTATAATCAGGTCCATTTCCGATGTATTCTCAATGACAGTGCCGTCGCCGATGCGCACCTCATCTCCTATATAGATTCTTCCGGGATACTCCGCCGCGCCTCGGATCGTCCCGATAACGACTGATGAACCGATGCGACACCGCTGTTCGATTTCAACGAACCCATAAATCTCGGTATTCGTTCCCACAGTGGAATGGTCAGAAACCTGAACAGGTCCGAGCAGGCTCGTATCCGTGCCGATTTCAACAAAATCACCGATGACGGGATGCCGTTGTTTCACTTTGACACTTAATCCACCGAACGTGCTGGGATAGATAACGCACCCCGAACCGATGATGCCCGTCTGTCCGGTCGTTACACCGCGATGCGGGTGTTCCAAGAAATTGGCATCACCTATCTGGGTTTCTGGGTGTAAATCGGCTTGATAGTAGCGTCCACCGAGTTCCGAGATGGCGCGCGGCAACAACGGAACCGGGATTCTGTGAATGTTTGGACCCTCCTCAAGGTCATCGCTTCGCGTTAAAGCGTGTGCGACATCGTGGTAAAAAAGCACACGCCACCCCGGATACGTACTCCCTACCAACTGGAGTTGATAATCCAAAACAGATGCGAGATTCAAACTTCCCAGAAAGTCTTGGTAGGGCTCAAAGGTTCGTTCCTGAATTGCGGTGTCAATTTGTGAACGAAAATCAAGCGCGGCGAGTTTCTCGCGCGAGATACCGGTGTGAAGAAGATAAGCATCCCAGACAGCGGGATCTTTAAGAGAGGCGAAGCGATTCCAGAGGGCGCGACTCTTGAGACGTGGCAGTTCCCAGAGGAGTGAAAAAGCCGTTTCAAGCGCAGCACCGAGACGGGTTTCGTCCGTAACAGCCAAAAACGATTGTGCGACCATCGCATATAACTGGTCGGCTACCTCTTCAATCGCTTCTGAGAGTTCACGTCTTTGGTTACGCAGCTGCGGCGCGTTATGCGATCCGGGTGCGACGCATTCCAGTAAATTGCCGAGCACGGTCTCAAGAATATCCCGATTGACAAATCCGCGTCCAGAGCGTTGCGCTAAACCCTCTCGACTCATACTGTCAATACGTAAAGCGTCCAATTCAGACTTGCTATAGATGGGACGCAAACGTTCCAGCGTCTGGGTGAGCAGCGGCTTTTTTCGGTGTTCGTAAGAAGCATCAAAAAGTGTAGTTCCATCCATATTTCTAATTTTCCTTACGAAAAGCTTCCTGTGCAGCAGTGACACCAGCACCCAGTGGGACCTCATATCCGATGGCGTGGAGACCTCGCTCGAAGGCAGAGATAGCCACAACAACATCGTTCTCATCCATCCAACCGAGATGTGCGATCCGGACGATTTTCCCACTCAACTGACTCTGACCGCCCGCATAGGTGACACCATACGTATCGCGCATCAGATTGACAAATGCCTTCCCATCGATTTCCGATGGTAAGCGAATAGAGGTCAAAGTATTCGCAGGAGACGCTGCAAAGAGGGAAAGTCCGAGTGCTTTAACCGCACTTCGGGTCGCGACTGCCAAGCGGTTGTGACGGGCAATGGTATTGCGGATTCCCTCCGCACATAAGCGATTTAAGGCACATTGAAGTGCCGCCAGCAGTGTTACCCCGGGTGTGTAGGGGACAGATCCCTCTAAACCGCTTTGGTGCGCCTTTCGGAAATCAAAATAGTATTTCGGAAGATCAGAACACGCAATGGCATCCCAAGCACGCTGATTGAGTGCAGCGAACGCCAGACCGGGAGGTGTCATCAAGCCTTTTTGGGAGCAGGACACAACAACGTCCACTCCCCAATTATCCATCTGTAAATCGTCGGCAGCGAGCGCGCTGACGGCATCAACAACCAGAAGGGTCGGACGCACTCGCGTTAGACCTGCCAACGCCTCAATGTCGTGCAAAGCACCCGTCGACGTCTCACAGAGGGTTGCAAAAACCGCTTTGACATCCGGATGCTCCGTTAGGAGTGCCTCAACTGCCTGGGGTTCAACAGAAGTCCCCCAGGGCACATCAATCGGAAGGACTTCGATGCCATAAGCGGTGCATATCTCGCTCCATCGTTCGCCGAATTTACCGCTCCGAATGACAATAACTTTGTCTTCACGCGCTAAAAGATTCGCGATTGCCCCCTCCATCGCACCGGTTCCGGATGATGTTAAAAAGAGGACATCATTCTCGGTCTGAAAAACGTGTTTGAGTTTTTCAAGGATGTCTTTAATGAGCGTTACAGCAGCCTCGCTGCGGTGATAATCAATCGGTTGCGCCATCGCCAATAGGGCTTCGGGCGGAATTGGCGTCGGACCGGGTGTAAAAAGTAATTTCTTCATCATGAATAAGGGTCTCGGAACGTGCGATAATGCCCGTCGCATGAATCAAGGGTATTCAGGTTTCCCTGTGGCATGAACCGGGGCGAGTACGCCGCAAAATCGCACAACTACGAACGAAATGCCTATCCGGCAGTGTTGACAGCGATGACTGTTTTGCCTTCAACGTTAACAATAACCCATTCTTGGTCGAGAAGTTGGCATAATTCTATAATTTCGGCACGTTGTGCTGTGCTATCCATCGGTACTTCAATGGTGAGCGTGGCAAATTCTTCTTTTTGTATTTCGCCCTGTTTATCGAATTTCATTGGCGTAATCTGAATCTTTTTCAATTTGGCATCCATTTTTTTAATTAGGACCTCCTGGACTGCTGCGTCCGTTGTTCTTGTAGGTTTTCGGTTAATTCGTGGCTGGGTTTGGGAATTTTTACGTTTCTAAAGAGCCAAAAGATGGGAAGGCGGTTCTCCATCCTTGTCTCCATTCCTCCGTTAATAGATGTCCTCCATGAACGCCGCGACATCAATACACACGCCGCCGCGCCGGGAAGACTCCCACCCTGCTAAAATAGGGGCTAAAGAGAAAAGCCCATCGTAATAATCACTCTGTAGAAGACTGGAATCCGCAGCCTGAACGGCACGGATAAAGGTTTTGTCCTGTTCCAACCACGGATCGAATTCGTCGGCTTGGTAAAGGACCTCGGCATTTACCACAATCCTATCGTATCCGTGAATTTCGAGGCATCCGCCTTCATAGAAGATCGTAAATCTCGGCTCATCTTTGGGACCCGAACCTGCTGCGACAAAGTTGAGCGTCATCGTAGCACCGTTCTCAAGACAGTAATTGAAACTTGTAGATAGCGCATTCGCGTAGGGCGGACGCTCACAATAAAACGCTTGAGATTTCGCAACATTCAACCCCGTCATGAATCGGGTATAATCGGTTGCGTGAACCCCCCAATCAAGGGCACTGCCCCCAGATTTGTCCATCTCCTCCCACCATGTTTTGGGACTCCCTGCTGTTGAAGGTGGTAATCCCCCGAAACTCTGAAACCGGACATGCACGACGTGCTTGTCACGCAAGTATCGGCGTGCTTCTTGGAAGATCGGACGATAGCGTTCACGAAAGCCAACGGTGCTAATCACGCCTGCTTGCTGAATGGCAGTGTTGATTCGGTGTGCCACCTGCATCGTGAGTGCCTGCGGCTTTTCACTGAAGATGTGGATCCCCTTTTCTGCAGCGGTCGACTCAACATTGGTTCGGACATACGCCGGCACGATAGAGTATAGCACGTCAATTGCCTCGGTGTCAAGCATTTCGTGAGCGTCTTGATAGACGTTTGGAATCTTGAAACGTTTGGCGGTTTCCTGTGCCGCTTGTGAGTTGCTATCACACGCAGCGACGATATCCACTGAATGTGTCTGTAATAGGTTCGGGATTCGGGTTCGGTTCGCGAAGTTCCCACATCCATAGAAAGCGACCCGAACGCGTGATGTTGTTGACACGATATATTCTCTCCAATTAATTCTGCTCAAAGTATAATGAAACCCGTACTAAATCCTGGACATTCACGACACCATCGCCATTCACATCGGCGGTATGCACGCCGGTTTTCCCGAAATTCGATGCCACCAGCACCAAATCTTGGATGTTCACGACGCCATCACTGTTGACATCCCCCGGTATTTGAAAGAGAAATGGGGCAAAATCCCACAGCAAAACCGTGCCATCGTCGCTCCCGCTGACAAGTGTGCGACCGTCCATAGAGAACGCGAGGGTGTTAACTCTGTTCGTGTGCCCTGTAAGCACCCCTAAGCGGCGCCCACTGTCTACATCCCATAATCGAATTGTACTGTTCCAACTCCCACTCACAAGTGTGCGACCGTCCACAGAGAACGCGAGGGATTTGATCGCCCCTAAATTCCCAGCGAAAGTTGCCTTGGGTTTTTCGGTCTGCATATCCCACAATCGGATACTTCTATCCCGACCCGCACTGACGAGTGTGCTACCATCTGGACTAAATACAACAGCTTGAACAGGTTCCGTATGCCCTGTCAAAGTTGCTTGGCGTTGCGCAGTTCTGACATCCCACAAGTGAATTGTGGTGTTCTTACCGCCACTCACAAGCGTGCGCCCATCAGGACTGTATGCAACAGCATAGACATCCTGCATATCCCCAAGTATCGCTCTATTCCCGCCTGTCTGAGTATTCCACAAGCGAACGGTGTTGTCCCAACTCGCACTGGCAAGGGTGTGCCCATCAGGACTGAAGGCAATAGCCTCGATGCCATACTTATGTCCTGTGATAGGTGCCATGGGTTGCCCTGTATGTGCATCCCACACATGAATCGTGGTGTCAGGGTTTCCGCCACCACTGGCGAGTATTCTACCATCCGGAGAAAACACAACCGAAAAGACCCGTCCTCCATGCCCCGTGAGGGTATTTTGGAGATGCCCTGTGTGTGCGTCCCACAAATAGATCGATTTGTCATCGTTCGCACTGGCGAGTGTTTTGCCATCCGGACTGAAGGCAACCGCATTAACCGCCAGCGTGTGTCCCGTGAGGGTCGCTTCGTGTTGTTCAGTGATATAATCCCAAAACTGAATCACCTGATCATCGCCCACACTGACGAGTGTTCTGCCATCCGGACTGAAGGCAACGGATTTCACCCAATGCGTATGTTCCGTCAAGGTCGCCTTGAGGTCGCCAGTAACAGCATCCCACAATCGAACTGTTTTGTCATTACTCGCACTCGCAAGCGTCTGCCCATCTTGGGAAAACACCACCCAATTGACATCACTCGTGTGTTCTGTGAGGGTTGCCTTAGGTTCACCGGTATGCGAATCCCACAATTGAATCGTGTCATCCACACCCCCAGTTGCAAGCGTTTCCCCATCTGGAGAGAACGCAACGGACTTCACCCAACCTTTATGCGCTGCGAAAGTAGCGAGTGGGTACTCAGTTTTTACATCCCATAATCGAAGTGTGTTGTCTTCCCAACCACCGCCGCTGACAAGCATTTGCCCGTCAAGACTAAATATGAGGGAAGTGACATTTCCCTTATGTCCCCTAAGCGTCCCTATATGATTTCCCGTCTCTGTATCCCACAATTGAATCGTTTTGTTCCATCTTCCACCCCCACTTGCTAAGGTGCTTCCATCTGGTGAGAAGGCAATGGACGTAACATCGCCCATATTGTCTCTCATGAGGGTTGCCTTGTGTTGACCTGTATGCGGATTCCACAACCGAATTGTTCTGTCCCAACTTCCGCTGGCAAGCGTTTGTCCGTCCGGAGAGAACGCAACGCAGGAGACCCAAGCCGTATGCCCTGTGAGTAAGTTAACTTCTTCATGGGTATCCACATCGTAAAGCCAAACACCGATGGAACTGCTGACGGCGAGCAGCGTGTCATCCGGAGAATACTGGACGTTACCCGTTATCGCGCCTTTACCGAGTCGTGCTTTCACACCCTCGGGTAAATGCCATTGGTTATACGCTTGAGCGAAGGTGATCGGGAGAGATACCGTCGAAACAAAAAGCAACACCAAAATCGAAAGTCGTGTGAGTTTCACTACAATGTCTCCTCGTTTTCAAAAAAACCGCTTGAGTTGGAGGAATTTTATTCTCGCCAAGGGGGAACGTCCCATGTGTTGAACCAGTCCCATTTCCAGATAACCCGTTTTTCTGGCATTTCTACTTCGTATTCTATGCCTGCGGTGAAAGGGAGGAGGTGCGTTCTGTCTCCGACTATTTCACGAATTGATTCGATAAACGCCATTTCATCGGTGACGTTTGGGGGCCAATGTCCGGCTGGTATCGGGTCGGATTTTCGATCAGTTCGGTAATGCGTGGGTATCACGAAACGCGGTTGGATTAAGTCCACAAGTTCTATGAGTCGAGACGCAAGTCCTTCGCCGAGACCGAGTTTCATGTGGATAAGGAAATCCACCTTGCCTTGAAGGTTCACCAACGCTGGATAGGGTTCGTGCAAATCGCCAGTGTGTAAGACAGAGACATCCTTTGTTGTGTGTGTTATCAGATACCCGTTTGTCGGTAGATTCGGCGTTTGGTTCTCGCCGCTTTCAATCGTTTCGACGCGAATATCCCCGAGATCAAGTGTATCTGACCCCTGAAAGGCGCGCGAGAGTCCCTGTTTTTCGCTGAGATGTTTTGGGTAGAGAACCTGGACCTTATCGGCGGGGACATGCTTGGTAATCGGTAGATCCCGTGCAAATGCGGCATCACCGTATTTCTCAGCGATCGGTTGCGCGGGGGTCATACAACCGAGGTTGACGAATAATTTTTTAAAACGCGCCCCGCAACACAATTTCTGTAAGGTTACGGGGTGACAATGATCAAAGTGTTCGTGGGATATGAAGATGTAGTCGTATATGGGTTGAGTATTCGCTAAGTTCCGGTCAAACAGGTATGGATCGAAAGCGATATTCACATCTCCAAAACGCACGTCAAATGCGCCGCATCCCCACCATCTCAAATATATATTCTGCATTTGGTTATCGGTTAATAGATTGGTGAGATTGTCAATCTCGTTTGATGCCGACGATTACATCCTCAGATGACACGTCCTCGGGTATAACGACAAAAATCTTTCCAGAGTCGCAGTTTTCGCTCTGCGTTTTCAGATACTTCGCTATTTCAGCCTCATCAAGAAGAACCGCCCCATCTGCGTCAGATTCAGGGGTAGGTCCGAGCGGTGTGCCGAACTTCCGAATCCATTTGAAGACGGTACTCGGCGATACTGAAAACTTCCGCGCGATAGTGCTGATAGAAATCCCGCGACAGTATAGAAACACCGCTAAGGCTCTCTGCCATGGGGGTCTCCCACGAGAGGTAAACCGTGTAAACTGGAATCCACAAGATCTACATTTATAGCGTTGGCGTTCCCTAACTTTCCCATTTTTGACAGCATCTTTCCGTTTGCAGCGCGGACAGTTCATCACGGGGTCCTCCCTCAAAATATGATAGGAACAGTATAACACAAAAACGACTCCTTTCGCAATAGCCCCTTGGAAAATTTCCCTTGTTATTTTTTTTTGCATTGTATATCATATCCTTAGGTCGAAATTTGTAAGCCACTACAATATACAGAAGCAAAGTTTTGAGTAGAAGGTTGTCAGTCTCCATCAGAACTTTGGTAAGAGCAGACTATGCTCATGACGCGTCCCAGCGCGTAAAGGAGAATACAATCATGGCAGGGAAACTGAAAGTAGCAGCGGTTGGGTGCGGTGGCATCGGGCATCGTCATCAACTGGGGTATATTCAGCACCCGGGTGCAGAATTGGTGGCGGTATGCGACATAGACACTGCTAAAGCGAAAGCACGTGCTGAAGAACTCGGCATAGAGAAGTGGTACCCTTCCATCAAAGAGATGCTTGCGAATGAAGAGTGTGACCTCGTAGACGTTGTAACCGCGGATTACCTGCACTTTGAACCTGTGATGGAATGTCTGGAAGCCGGGAAACACGTTATCTCTGAAAAACCATTGTCTCTTTACATTGATGAAGCAGAACAGATGGTCGCGAAGGCAGACGAAAAAGGGGTCTACCTTGCCATCGATTACAACCGCCGGTTCGCCCCCGGATATGTTCAAGCGCGCAAATGGTTTGATGCCGGTGCCATCGGGCAGACTTACTACTTGGATATGAAATTATCTCAAGGGGGCCCCGCCTCAACGTGGAAAGGCGAATATTATCTGCTTTATGAACTGGAAACGCACGCGATTGACCTGCTTCGATGGTTTGGCGGCGAAATTGTCGCCGTTTGTGTGCAAATGGCGAAACCGCGACAACACGAAGCGCGGGAAGGCGAAGATGCCTGTTATACCAGCATGGCGATTTCTTTCCGTTATGAAACAGAAACCGTTGCTACATTGATGGCAAGCTGGGATAGCGATTTTATTCACCCGATTGAGCGACTCGAAATCTGTGGTTCCGATGGCGAAATCGTCGTCGATAATGTTTTGACACGGGCGACTTTGATGAGACGGGACAATCAGGTCGTCGAAGAATACCGTCCCTCCATTTTTAGAGACGAACAACTTGCGTTCAATGGAACATTTGCTTTACGGGTGGCCGCCCTCGTCGATGATTTACTCACCGATCAGTCACCTGCGCCAACGGGTAGAGATGGTTTGCAAGCGTTACGGATTACTGAAGCTATTGTGGAATCGTGGAAGGAAAAACGGGAAGTCGCGGTTAAGATTGATTAAGTATGACACGTAAACCATATCTCACGCAAGCCATTTCTATATGTCAGGAGGAATGAACCGTGAAACACTATTTGTCTTATCTAAGAGCATTTCGTCAAGAGTTAATTAAGGGTTCGTCATATTCAACCGTGCGCGCTTGCGTTGCTGTACTTGTGTTCGTGCTGCTGGCAATAAACTGTGGTCCGCCACCTCAAGGGGAGTACCACGTCCCGGAAACGGCACTCGCTGCTGCGGAAAGGAACACGAGCCAAGCGTCCCGAGTGAGCGAAGCGAGTTTACCTGAAAGTGCTACGATCCAGTTACAAAAAATGCCCTACGTCAGAAACGCTTTCAAAGAACCCCCGCGCGTTGGGAGCAGAGGTGCCCTCGATGATTTCTATGCAACGACCCGCAGTCGGGTACAAAATCTTGCCATCATCTCCAACTGTTCGCTCGATGTCCTAAAGGCATTTGTTGCGAAAGGATGGCCCCCTATTGTGATGATCCAATTCCAAGGACGAACCCCCGAGATCGTAATATTGTCCGATTACAACGACCAATTGAGCGAAATGTCGCTCCAGAATCCGATGAGCCTTAATAAACGCCGATTGAGCTACGCAGATTTCGAGAGGTCTTGGAGTAAGATTTCACGAAATAAATGTGTTTTAATCACACCACAACAACTTTCGGAAACGAACGTTCAGAATGCGTTAGGTAAATACTTACCGACAGAGGCGTTCCAAGGGATTGGTGTGAGAAGTCGCTAAAGAGAACGAGGATAAAATCTTGAGAGCTCTTCCGTTCACGGCTGTTACGATTCGCGACCGGTTCTGGGAACCCCGGCAGCAGACGAATTCTGAGGTAACGATCCCACACGAATTGGCACAGTGCCGAACAACAGGTCGAATTGATAACTTCGCGAAAGCCGCTGGCTTGATGTCTGGCGAATTTGAAGGCATTTTCTTCAACGATTCCGATGTCCATAAATGGGTAGAGGCGGCATCGTATACACTTCAGACGCATCCGAACCCAGACTGGGAATCCGACCTGGACGCGGTCATCGCAAAGATCGCCGCCAGTCAACAGTCTGATGGGTATTTGAACACCTATTTTACGCTGGTCGAACCGACGAAACGGTGGCAAAACCTCGGTCTCATGCACGAACTCTACTGTGCCGGGCACCTGTTTGAAGCAGCCGTGGCGCATTATCAAGCCACTGGAAAGAGTATCCTCCTTGACGTTGCGTGCCGATTCGCAGACCTCATCGACAGTATCTTTGGACCCGATAAACGGGAGGGACTGCCCGGGCATGAAGGTATTGAGCTTGCACTCGTGAAATTGGCGGGCGTTACAGGTGAAAGACGCTACTCGGCACTCGCAGAATACTTTGTCACCCGACGCGGACATTCTCCCTCGGTTTTTGAGAAGGAATTAGAGAATCCGGATATTCCGGGTGGACGCGAGGCGTATCGACATCATTTCACGCGCGATGGAAAATTTGAGGGGCATTACGCACAAGCACATCTCCCAATACAGGAACAAACAGAGTGTGTCGGACATGCTGTCCGGGCAATGTATCTCTACAGTGCCGCTGCCGACATCGCATACCAGACAGGCGATACCGCAATTGTAAACGCCCTGGAAGCACTGTGGCGGAACGTAACAGAGAAACGCCTATATGTCACCGGGGGTGTGGGGCCCTCTGGACACAATGAAGGTTTCACAAACGACTATGAGTTGCCAAACGTCTCTGCCTACGCCGAAACATGTGCGTCTATCGGATTGATATTTTGGGCACACCGAATGTTCCTATTGCGCGGTGAATCCCGCTTTGTTGATGTATTGGAGACGGCACTTTACAACGGCGCGCTCTCTGGTATCTCGCTTGATGGCACGGGCTTCTTCTATCAGAATCCATTGGCAAGCCACGGCGGTCGGCATCGGCACGAATGGTTCGGCTGTGCATGTTGTCCACCGAATATTGCGCGACTTCTCGCCTCAATCGGGCAGTATATATACTGCGAATCGGATGAAGGCGTATGGGTGAACTTATATATCGGTGGCACCGCCGACGCAACTGTTGCCGGAGACGTTTCGGTGAAAGTGACCCAAGAAACGGATTATCCGTGGTCGGGCGATGTCAAGGTAAGGGTGGATCCTGAAACACCTGTAAGATTCGGATTGAATTTACGCATCCCGGCGTGGTGTGACGCCTTTGAAGTGCGGATCAATGGAGCGGTTCACGAGCCAAAAACCAACGCTAATGGATATATCTCAATTGTGCGGCAGTGGCAGGCAAAGGATACCATTGATTTGAGACTCGCTATGCCTATTGAGCGAGTTTATGCGCATCCGCTTGTGAAAGAGAATCTCGGACGGTTCGCGTTGCGTCGCGGTCCCCTGGTCTACTGTTTTGAAGATGTGGACAATCCCAATGGCGTTTTTCAGACGTTGGCACTGGTAGAGGGTGCCCCCTTAGCAGCAGCGTTTGACAGTGAACTCTTGGGCGGTGTTACCCGGATTCATGGGACAGGAACAGTTCTTGATACCGCAGATTGGGGCAGTAACCTCTATCTACGTTCAAAACCTGCTTTGAAACGCACAGACGTTACGGCAATCCCGTATTATGCATGGTGCAATCGCGGTGCGGGACAGATGGTTGTGTGGGTTTTGTAACTTTTCCCTCCTGAAGTGCGGTGTGGCTTACCGGTGGAATCGGCGTTCCAATTCATCGCGCCCCATCTCAACGATAATAGGACGGGAGTGCGGACAATTAAACGGGAGTTTCGCCTCAGACAACTCCTTGATGAGGTTCATCATCTCTTTCGTATCTAATGTATCCCCCGCTTTGACAGCCGACTTGCAAGCGAGCGTTATCAAGGCATTATCCATCGCCTCTGGGATTTGGACCTCGGTATGGGGGGCTTCAGGGAGTTTGTCAAGTAGATCCGTAACGGTCTGCGCGGCAATACGAGTGGGTAACGGCGACGGGATCGCACGGATGAGGATAGTATTCCCACCGAACTCCTCCAGATCGAAGCCGAGTTTCTTGAAGATGTCGCCGTGAATTTTGAGGACCCCGAGCTGCTGCGGTGTGACTTCTAAAGTCACCGGCAGTAGCAACCCCTGCACAGGAATCCCATCGGTTTCCACTTGGTTGACGAAACGTTCATAAAGGACGCGTTCAGCAGCAACATGCTGGTCAATGAAGAAGATTTTATCTCCCGCCTCAACGACGATGTAAGTTTTAAAGAGGATCGTCTTGAGTTGGACATTCTCGAAGTCGAGCAGACTGAGATTTGCATCATCAGGCATTCGCTGCTGCGGTGGCTGCACAACGATCGTAGGGGCGAGGGTACCTTGCCCGTGCTGCGTAGACGGCGTTTGCGCTTCCGAAGCCTGATCTCCCTTCTCTGTCTCCTGTGGTGTGACAGGCGGTGTTTGCCTGTGCTGCACCTGCGGGATAGGTGTTGTTCGTTGCCCGCTTCCAGGACCCGATAGGGAGCCCAGTGGAGGTACCCGTTGCGGCCGACTGACATTACGGTTTTCAGTATCTCCCTCGGAGTGCGTCGGTTCAATGGGGGTTTCAATTTTGGGGATATATTTCGTTTTATGGAGAGCGTCACGGAGCATCCGGACGACACCGCTATAAATCGTCCGCTCATTCCGAAAACGCACCTCGATTTTGGCAGGATGCACATTTACATCGACTGTCTCGGGTTCCAAGGTTAGGAAAAGGAGCGCGACCGGCTGCCTGTCTTTGGCAACCATGGCATTAAGTGCTTCTGTCAATGCTGCGCCGATGATACGGCTGCGTATCGGTCGCTGATTGAGGAAAAAGAGTTGATATTCTCGGTTCGGCTTCGTAAATTCGGGTTTACCGAGCAGACCATACATCTTCAGATCGGGCAGTGCCTCTGTAAATTCGATGAGGTTTTCGGCGAACTCTCTGCCGTAGAGGAGGCGAACGCGTTCGAGATATGAATCACAGGAACGGACATCAAGTATCGATCTGCCGTTGTGCGTCAGCGAAAAGTGGATCTTCGGATGCGCGAGTGCCGCCCATGTCACCTGATTCGTGATATGGTTCATTTCAGTGGTATCGGTTTTGAGGAATTTCAGGCGTGCGGGGACATTGTAAAAGAGGTTGTTGATGGACATGTGAGTGCCGGGGGAACATCCGCTCTCTTGCACAGACCGGAAAACACCACCCTCAACATCCACCTTCGTTCCTTCAAGCGCGTCAGCCGTGCGAGTGAGGAGTTCAAATTGGGACACGGAGGCGATACTTGCGAGAGCCTCCCCGCGGAACCCAAAGGTGTGAATACGCTCAAGGTCCTCAATCCGATTTACTTTGCTCGTTGCGTGGCGTTCTAAGGCGAGGAGTGCGTCCTCGCGTTGCATACCGATACCGTTATCAGATACACGGATAAGACGTTTCCCGCCTGCCCGAATTTCGACGCGGATGGCGGTGCTTCCTGCATCTATGGCGTTTTCAATGAGTTCTTTGACGACGGATGCAGGACGCTCAACGACCTCGCCTGCGGCGATCTTATTGGCAACATCTGCGGAGAGTATTTTAATTTTTGGCATTTTTTAATTTTACCTTGCGGTTTGTTCGTTTGCAGTTTGCAGGGTAGCAAGCGATTGCATAAAAGCGTTCACCGCTATTGTGGTATGCCCGGTACGGTTAGAAACTGGCCCTACCAAGCCTAGCGGAAATCCAACGGTAGGCGAGGTTTCTAATCTCGTCACATTACCCAACATCCCGATACACGTAACAGTGGCACGAATGCGTCTGTGTAAAATGGGTTACACCGGGATATTCTTCTTTACACATCGGCATCACTTCCGGGCACCGTGGATGAAAATGACACCCAACTGGACGATTGATTGGGGAAGGCACATCCCCCTCCAATCGAATCTTTTCAACACCTGTCTGCGCATCCATCTTCGGGACGGCGGAGAGGAGTGCCCGCGTATAAGGATGCTTAGGCGCATCGAAAATTTCCTCTGTTGTCCCACGCTCAACGATCCTACCGAGGTACATCACCGCGACTTCATCCGCAAAGTACTCGACAACGGAAAGGTTATGTGTGATGAAGAGGTAGGAGAGATTAAAATCGACCTGTAGCGATTTCAATAGATTGAGTATTTGCGCTTGCACGGACACATCTAACGCGCTGGTCGCCTCGTCACACACAATAAACTCCGGATCGACAGCAAGGCACCGAGCAATGCCGATGCGCTGTCTTTGCCCGCCGGAAAATTCGTGTGGATAGCGGGTTACCATATCTGGAGATAAGCCGACACGCCGCATCAATTCTGCGGTCCGCGTCTGTCGTTCCTCGTCAGATGCACCAATACCGTGTGTCTGCATCCCCTCCTGAATAATACGCCCTACAGGCATCCGCGGATTCAGGGACGCATAGGGATCTTGGAAGATAATTTGCATTCTTTTCCGATAGGGATGCATCTGTTGACGGGTAGTCGTGGCGATGTTAACGCCATCATAAACGATGTCCCCTTCGACAGGCACACCCAACCGGAGAATAGCTTTACCGAAAGAGGTTTTGCCGGATCCAGACTCTCCGACGAGTGCCAGCGTTTTGCCGCGTGGGATATCAAGCGTAACGTTATCAACGGCATAAACATAACCGTCCGTCCGTTTGAAGATACCTTTCTGAATAGGGTAGTGGACACATAGGTCCTTCACCTGAAGTTGCGGATGCGACGCCGTTGGTTGCTCCGAAACCCTTTCACTTTGTTGGGCGACTTCTGTTTCAAGTTCAAGTTTTGTCCCTGAAACGACTGTAGCACTGAATGGCGGTTCAGGATTGTAGAGATGACACGCGACCCCGTGTTCGCTCCCGTTGACAGCATGTAACGTCGGGATAATGGTGTCGCAGCCGTCCATGACCTTTGGACACCGATCGGCGAATCGGCAGCCGTCATTATACGCAGTCGCTTTCGGGACTCTGCCGCTAATTGTGTTCAACGCTGTTCCGCGTTTATCCCGCGCCGGTGTGGATTCGAGGAGTTTTACGGTGTAAGGGTGCTGTGGCGTCTCGTAGAGTTGTTCCCATGTCCCCATCTCAGCAATTTTTCCGGCGTACATCACAGCAACTCGGTCAGCAATGTTGGCGACGACCCCCAAATCATGCGTAATCAGGAGGACTGCCATCTGCAATTCCTGTTGGAGGCGTTGGATAAGTTCGAGGATCTGTGCCTGTATGGTGACATCCAGCGCGGTTGTGGGTTCATCGGCGATGAGGAGCCCTGGACGACAGGAGAGCGCCATTGCGATCATAACACGCTGTTTCATACCGCCCGACATTTGGTGTGGATATTCGTCGTAACGGGCAGCGGGTTCCGGAATGCCGACGCGGTCGAGCATTTCAATTGCTGCATTTCTTGCGGCGGCCCCGCGAAGGTCTTGATGTTCCTGGATTGCCTCTGAAATCTGATTGCCGATGGTGAAAACAGGGTTGAGACTGGTCATCGGTTCTTGGAATATCATGGCGATGTCGTTGCCTTGGATCTTCCGTTTCTCAACTTCAGATAAGCCCGTGATGTCCTGCCCTTTATAATAGATGGCACCGTCGGCGATGAACCCAGCAGGTTGCGCGATAAGCTGAATTATAGAGAGCGCGGTGACGCTTTTACCACAACCGGACTCCCCAACGAGTGCGAAAATTTCGTTCGGTTTGATGTCAAAAGAGATGCCATCAACCGCACGGGCAAGCCCTTCGGGAGTGCGAAAATAGGTTTTGAGATTTTGTACGCTCAGCAATGTGTCGTCCATAAGATTACTATAGCATAGGATTTTGTGAAAAGTCAAGGGGAATTGAGAAAACCTAAATTTTTTGAGGTTGACACACAAGTCTAAATATGCTTTAATATCCCCGAAAGGAGACATCACAATGAAAACTACTCTTTCGCTTTCAAGACTCTTTTGTGCGTTCGTCTCGCCAACTTTTGCAAACAGGAAAGAATATCAAGAACTTAGGGAAGAAATCGAGACACTTAAGCAACAGCAGATTATACGTCCTTAACAAATACAGTGTTTAGAAAAGTACTATTGAAAATCCTGACAGGTGGTTATCGGAGGTAACCGAAATGGTAGCACGGCGTTTTTTGACAGCAGAGCAAGGCGTTGAACAACTCCTGAAAACACCCCCACTCCTCCATTTCAAGGGAAAGACAAAAACGGAATGGCAAGAATGGAGAAGACGCTTTCGGCGCAACCTCGTCAAGGACCTGGGACCCTCGCCGGAAGCGTTGCCGTTGGAGGTCGAAACCTTAGAGGAGATAAAACGGGACGGTTACACACGGAAAAAGATAATTTTTAATCCAGACCCATTTTCTTCAATCCCGGCATACCTCCTAATCCCAGAAAATGCGAGTGCGAAGAATCCAGCCCCTGCAGTCTTATGTGCACACGGACACGGTGTCGGTAAGGACGGGGCAGTTGGAATTGTGGAGGACTATCAAAAACAGTACGCAGTCGAATTGGCGCAGCGTGGTTTTGTTACATTAGCACCCGACTGGCGGTGCTTCGGCGAACGAAAGGATAGAGACGAATGGGTGCGTCGTCCGAGTCGCGATGGATGCAATGTTGCGTATCTGGCGTTCGGGTACTTCGGTTATCAACTGATACAGCTGAATATCTCAGACGGACAACGGTGTTTGGACTATCTTCAGTCGCTCCCGGAAGTTGACGGGCGGCGTTTAGGATGCATGGGATGCTCTTTCGGCGGGACGATGACGACCTATATTTCCGCCTTGGACCAGCGGGTGAAGGCGGCGGTTATTGTCTGTTACCTCAGCACATTGACGGACGCGTTAAATGACAGAGGACGTGGGAATACGTGCGGCTCGCAGTTCATGTTCGGGCTTCGGAAGGCAGGCGACATCGCAGACGTAGCGGGACTCATCGCCCCGCGAGCGTGCATGGTGCAGATCGGTTCCGAGGATATGTGTTTTATCGAGTCAGATGCTTTGGCAGCGTTCGGGCAACTGGAGAAAATTTACGCCGCCTCAGGCAGACGGGATCAATTAGTACTGGATCACTTTCAGGGTGAACATGAAATTGATTTGGAGCCTGGGATCGCATTCTTGGAAGAACGGTTGTAGGCTATGAGGTTTCCTTCCTTCGCCTTTCTGACTGTTCCCTCCTACAGGCAAACTAACCCATGCCTATCTTATACATCGAAAAGACGCAGATAATCGTCGAGCGTCTCAACCCGGCGGATACAGGTAAAACTATCGCCGTCAACGAGATATTCCGGGGGACGCATCTTTAGATTGTAGTTGGAACTCATGGCGTGACAATACGCGCCCGCATCGTAAACGACAAGTCCGGCACCTTCATGCGGTGTCGAGAGTGTCCGTGCTTTGCCCAGAAAATCTGCGGATTCACAGACAGGACCGACGATATCGTAGGTTTCAACGGCACCCTCAATCGGTTCGATAAATTGGATATGCTGATAAGCATCGTAGAGGCTCGGTCGGATCAGTTCTGACATACTCCCATCGGTGACGATGAAATGCTTGTTACCGTTGGTCTTCACGCCCGTAACACGATTGACAAAGACGGAAGTATTGCCAACGAGAGAACGTCCCGGTTCGATAATGAGCGTAATTTCCTTCGGGAGCAGATCACGGATGGAATCGATGAGGTCGGAGGGGGTCGGAATCTCCTCACCAGTGCGTTCGTAGTCAATGCCCAAACCGCCGCCGATATTGAGATACCGCGGCGAAAATCCTTCCGCTTGAATCCCACGTATGAAAGCGAGCATAATCTCAGTAGCGTCTCGGAAGATCCGCACCTTCTTAATGGTTGAACCCAAGTGGCAATGGACACCCACTAAATTCAATAATTGATCCTTACGAATCTCGTTTAAAAACCAATCAAGCCGCTCATTACGGATGCCGAACTTGGAATTCTTCATGCCGGTAGAGACATACGGATGCACCTGCGGATCGACATCAGGATTGATGCGGATAAGGACATTCGCGGGTTGGTCCAGGTTTTTTGCCGTCTCTTGAATGTGCGCCAAATCGAATTCGCTGTCAATGTTAATCAGCACGCCGTGTTCAACGGCGAGTCTGAGTTCTTCAAGCGTTTTTCCGTTGCCGTTCAGGATCGTCCGTTTCAGATCGAAACCCGCCGCGAGGGACATCTGCAATTCGTTTCCGCTGACAAGGACAGCACCGCTACCCAGGGCGTTGAGGCGTTTGAGGAGGGCGAGATTGTTGTTGGCTTTAATCGCATAACCGACGATTGAATCGATCCCCTCAAGTGCCTTCTGATATGCGGCGTAGTTCGTCTCCAATTGCGCGAGACTGTAGAGGTAAAATGGACTGTAAGGTACCTGCTCTTGAATGTCTTTAACCCTCAATTTTTCGCAGTAGAGGTACCCGTCTTTATAGTGAAAACTCATCTGTTTGTGAATAGGCTCCTTTTAATATTCGCGTTTGTGCCAGTCACTTTCAAAGAGGTTGAATGAACCCTCGCGATACGGATGTTCAGCGATGAGGTCTTCATTCAGTTCCATACCGAGTCCTGGTCCATTGGGCAGACTGAAATAGCCGTCAATGACTTCGGGACACCCAGTGGCAGCCTCTTTCACCCACGCTTCAGAGAAATCGTTGAAATGTTCCTGAATTTTAAAGTTAGTGGTACAGGCAGCAAAGTGCAAGGCGGTTGCTGTGGAGACGGGTCCACCGACATTATGTGGTGCCACGGTCATATAACACATATCGCCCATCGCCGCGATTTTCTTGGTTTCTAAGAATCCGCCTGTCTGGGTAATGTCAGGCTGTAGGATATCCGCGGCTTGTAAGTTAATCAATTCCCGGTATTCATATTTGTTGTGGAGCCGCTCACCCGTAGCGACGGGGAGGTTAATTTTCTCTGCGGCTTTGGCAAGTGCCGCGATGTTGTCCGGTGGGACAGGTTCCTCAACCCAACTCGGTTGGAATTTCTCCAATTCTGCAGAAATCTCGATTGCCATATACGGACTAAAGCGGCCGTGCATCTCAACAAGAATTTCGACATCGGGTCCGACGGCATCACGGACGGCTTCAACGAGTTCGACGGATTTCCACTTCTCTTCATAAGAAAGCTCATAATACCCAGCACCGAACGGGTCGAACTTGAGGGCGCGATAGCCTTTTTCGAGTACACGTTTGGCGGCGGCGTGAAATTCTTCGGGTGAGCGTTCAACCCGATACCAGCCATTGGCATACGCTTTGATCTTATCGCGGCAGGCACCACCGAGTAAGCGGTAGACGGGCTGGTTCACGGCTTTACCGATAATATCCCAGCATGCAATCTCAATAACACTGATACCGGTTGCAACGATCTCACCCGCGCGACCATAATCGTCGCGGAACAGGCGTTGATAGAGGTCCTCGGTGTTGAACGGATCGCTGCCAATGACATGTCGGCGTTTCGCACCATCAATATAGGCAACGAGTGCATCCGTGCGGTTGTTCATCCGCACTTCACTGACACCGGTTAAGCCTTCGTCGGTTTCAACTTTCACGAACGTTAGGTTGCGCCAACTGGTTCCCATGACCAGGGTTTTAACATCTGTAATTTTCATATTTTTAATTATGGACCTTACTCGCCTGCGCCGTTGTCGCAGGCGGTTCCTTGTTAAAATCAAGCCCCTATAGCATTTCAAAGGGCTTAATTAGCCTTCTTTGTTAACTTCTTGCCTCTGCTTCGGAGACACTGCGTTGTCCACTTCTCTGCGTGGGTGCGGGTTCGATTGTGGGTGCCTCTTCACCTGCCTCTAACATCCGACGAATGAGCCGCTCTCGCATGACCGCTGTGACAATTTCGTGCGATTGCAATCCAATAAGGTTCCGTAACTCGTAGGGATCCGCGTGGAGATCATAGAGATACTGCTCGACATACCGGTCTGACCCAGCATCCGCGCCGCCATTTTTATGCGGGGCATCCACGCCGTATTTCCAGCGGTGCGTCCGGACGGCACGTCCGACCTGTGCCTCACTGATTTGGACGAAAACCTCCTCTTGCCAGTCATCTGTTTCACCCCGTAGCAGGGGCAGAATGGATTTGCCCTGCATCTCACCTGGAACGTCCAATCCGGCGGCATCCAAGAGCGTCGGCGGGAGATCCACAAGACTCACAAGTTCCTGGACCTGCCCACCCCCGATGAATCCGGGACCGTGGAACGCCGTCGGGACCCGGATGGAACTCTCGTGGCATGAGCGTTTGTATTCACCGTTGCGGGTCTTGAAATGACACCCGTGGTCAGAGGTAAAAAGAATGACAGTATTATCAAGCAGGTGGAGGCTCTTGAGGGCATCAAGCAGTCTACCGAGTGCCTCGTCAAGCCTTTTCACCATACCGTAGTAGCCCCCCAAGTGTTGATGCGTCGACCCCCCGAGCGCGGCGAGATCCGGCGGTATCCATTTCCCAGCATATCGTTCCCGATATCCATCCGGTGGCGGATAATCATCCAGATGGTTCTGGTGGTGGGGTTCAATGTATGACGTAAAGAGATAAAACGGTTCGTTCTGATGCCGATCAACGTAACGGATCACCGCATCCGTGAGCGCGTCTACGCGATAGCCGGGAAGGTCGACAGGATTATTGTCGTTATCGTAGAGCGTCGTTTGATACGCATCGGAAGTGAATTCAAGAACGTTGGACGCTAACCAGTCGTCATACCCGCCGCGATGCTCAGCCGGCACAGGTCCGGGACCGGTGCCGCCGCTATAGAGATGCCATTTGCCGATGTATCCAGTGGCGTAGCCCGCCTCACCGAAGTGGTCTGCGAGGGTCTTGAGGTTGGGGGATAATGGGATACCGTTTCGGAAGCAGCCAGTGCGCGTGGCGTATAATCCGGTTTGTAGACAGGAGCGGGCGGGTCCACAGACGGGTTGGCATGTAAAGGAGCGACGGACATGTGTCCCACGCTGCGCCATCCGGTCAAAATTGGGCATTAAGTCAAGTGGATTGCCGTGTAAACCAGAAGTGTCCCAGCGTTGCTGGTCGGTGAAAAAGACGATAACATTCGGTTGATTTGTATCACTCTGTGGCATTTTTTTAATTTTCCTTGCGGTTAAACAACGTGGATTTGGAATTTCACGGTATCTGATGCGGCGCTAAAGAGATCCGCAAAAACCCTTTCATTTCGTTTCAGGCTGCGCGCTTTTTTAATTTTAGAGGACTCTTAGATAGATGTCAAGGAGAAAAAATTATCCAAGCAGAGACACTTGAGGAATTCAATAGTTGTCCCCTATGCGCATCAATATAACGCCAAGTATATATTAAGGTAACCCAAGAACCGATGGTTAAAGAACAATCCGCTGACCGCTTTCAGGGTAAGCATGCTGACAACTTAAGACGCAATGCCCCGAAATCTCCCGTTTTTTCTTGACAACAGTTTTGAACTATGAAATAATGAGCAACGATCAATTTTTCTACACCAGAATGTTGTCTTCTGGTGTTTGATCTCCAAAGCGGTTTTGGGGTATCAATAGGGCTGAATACAAAATTTGTACTCTCTGACGACAACACATCTGATTGCGGGTGATGTTTCCTTAACGGATCCACCCGATTTTGTTATTTTAGGATAAAGGAGATTTAGCATGAACGTAAGAAAAATCGTGACACTCACATTTGTATTGGCAAGTATTGCTTTGACTGTGGGGCTTTCCGGTTGTGAGAGGATTCCTTCAATGGTCCATGATGCCGAAACACCCCACATGGACGAAATGCCGCCGATGATGGATAAGGGAATTCCCATCGGTCTGGTCGTATCCCTGACGGGGAAAGATGCCGAGCCGTATGGACTCCCGATGCAACGCGGTTTTGAATTGGCACGCGAAGAGATTAATATGCACAGCCATGGGAGCATCATGACGCACGGCCATGGAAACATCATGTTCGTTACTGTGGACGATCAGAGTTCTGAAGCGGGTGCGATCGCAGCCGTTCAGCAATTGGTAGATCAAGGCGTCCCTGCCATCGTCGGGATCGCTATTTCAGATTATCTCGAAGATGCTTTCCCGATCGCACAAGAGAATGGGGTGGTCGCTTTTAGCTCGGTTTCTTCCGCTGCGGGTTTGAGCTCGATTGGCGATTACGTCTTCCGCGCCGGTCTCGCCACCAATATACTGAACCCGGCTGGTTTGAAGATAACCCAAGCAAAACTCGGCTATACAAAAGCCGCAACGATATACGATGCCAGCGACACCTATTCCATGAGTAGCAACGAGGAAATAGCGAAAGCACTTGAGGCAAGCGGTGTCGAGATTCTGACCCAGGAAACCTTCCAAACCGGTGATACCGATTTCACTGAGCAGTTAACCAACATCATGGACATGGCACCCGAGGCACTCTTTGTCTCTGCTTTGTCAGGAGAGATGACGCAGATTATCATTCAAGCGGGAGAAATGGGTATCCCCGACACTGTTCAACTTATTGTGCCTGATTTGTCGGCACAAGAGATCCAAAATGCGGGCGATGCCGCTGAGGGTGCGATAGCCTTTACAGGATGGACAAACCTGTCTAATATCCCCGGAAACCAAGACTTCATCCAGAAGTACCAGGCGAAATACGGAATTGAACCCGAACCGTGGGCGGCACAGTCGTATGCAACCCTCTATATTCTCGCCGGGGCGATTGCGAACGCACAGTCGGCAGATTCTGCAGCGATTCGTGATGCACTGGCACAGACAATGGATTTCCCGACGATTTTAGGGAATTTTTCGTTTGACCCCAACGGTGAAGCGGTATATAATCCGATTGTCCTTATGGTCAAAGACGGGGGACTTCAACTCTTTGAATAACCCCATCATTGGATGGATATAAACAGAGCCTTGTCATTAGCCACTCGCTGATGGCAAGGCTTTTGCTGTTTTTTTCTTCGGTGATATGCTAATATAATTCAGTAGTGAGTAAAAAGGTGTCCAAACTCTCATATCCATCTTTTAACGCAAGACTGATAACCGATAGCCATTCATTATGAAACACAGTCCGGTTTTATCAATAACCCTCCTACTTTTAGCAATGGCAATCTGCTCCGAATTCTCTCAGACGAAAGCGGAGAACTTGCCCTTCGCGGACATCGCTTCCGACATAACTCCCGGTGAGTTGCTTATCCGCTTAACGCCTGATTCGGCATCGGAGCTTGATCGGTTGCAGGCGAACGCGCCAATCTCTATCCTGCACGTCCAGCATAAGGTTGAATCCCTACATCCGCTATTTTCCTACATCGCGCGTCCGTCGCTGAATTCTAACCTAAAGCGTATCTATCTGTTGCGATTTGCGCCTGACGCACCGCTTGAGGACCTCAGGGCTGTTTACGAACAGAGTCCACTCATTGAGGCTGTCGAGTATAACTACCTCCGTCCAACGCTGGCAACGGGTGTCGTTCCCAATGATCCGAAGTATCCTGAACAGTGGAGTCTACCGTTGATGAAGCTGCCACAGGCGTGGGCAATCGAAAAAGGCAACAGGAACGTTGTAATTGCGATTATTGATTCCGGTATCGACTACAGACACGATGATCTGGCACCCAAGGCGTGGATAAATCCGGGCGAGATGCCTGAAAACGGGGTGGACGACGACGGCAACGGTTACATTGATGATGTTTACGGTTGGGATTTTACCGACGCGCCTAATTTGCAAGCAGAGGGTGATTACCTTGAAGGCGATAACGAACCGATTGATGAGAAAGGACACGGCACACACGTCGCCGGTATTGCCGGTGCTATGCCTGATAACGGGATCGGTATCGCCGGGGTGGCGTGGGACTGTCCGCTCATGGCAATACGCGCTGGACTCTCGATCGGTGGAAGTTCTCGGATGCAGGATGACGACTCCGCCGCAGCGATTGTCTATGCCGTTGACAACGGCGCGAGTGTCGTCAATATGAGTTGGGGCAGTGAGCGTCGCTCTTTCGTTATTCAGGACGCAATCGATTACGCGTATGCACGGGGTGCAATCCTTGTCGCTGCCGCCGGCAACTCGCAGAAGCCTACCGCTATCTTTCCCGCTGCCTATCGGAAGGTCATTGCTGTCGCATCTACTGAACAGAATCAACAACGATTCTACCAGTCTAATTTTGGTGCATCTGTGGACATCGGTGCTCCCGGCAACGTGATTCTCAGCACACAGATTCATAACCAATATCGGCTCCTCACTGGGACTTCAATGGCGTCGCCACACGTGGCCGGTGTTGCCGCGTTGTTACTCGCCAAACGTCCCGTGCTGACACATGAAGAGGTGCGACATATACTCATTAGCACCGCCGATCCTGTTTACCAAGAGGATAGCGAGGCATTGGATGAGAGGTTTGTAGGAGCGGGCACTGTTAATGCCGAACGCGCACTCCTCGCAAGCGGTGTATTACAGGCACGTATCCTCGCACCTGAAACCAATAGTGGCGGCGCGGATTCAATTAATATTGTTGGGACCGCAGGTGGTTACAAGTTCCGTTCTTGGCAGCTCAGTTATGGCGAATCTACTGTTCCAATCCAATTTACGCCTTTCACACAATCTTCCAACGCCCAAAAAATCGGTGAGACGTTGGCTGTTTGGGATACCACAACCGTTCCAGAGGGGATTTATACCGTCCGTTTAACCGTAACAGCCACAGATGGACAACAGATACACGACCAAGTCGTGTTGAGTGTAGACCGGACACCCCCTCAAATCATTTCCCTTACCGCAACGGATACACTTTACGGTGAGCGACCCCTTACGATTTTTACATGGGCAACAGATGATGTCACCCTGAATACACTCTATTACCGACGAAAGGGGAGTCTCGCGCCTTTCGCGCCTATTGAGACAACCGATCTCGGCGTAGAACAATTCCTATCCCTGGGTTTAGAGCGCGGAACTTACCAGTTTTTTGTTGAAGCAGAGAATACGACAAACCTCAAGACGCGAGAGGATAACGGCGGTGCGTTTTATACCACTGAGGTTGTCGCTGGCTATATCTCGCCGAGCGGATTCACTGAAAAATTTCTGAATATCCCACCCCTCCACATCGCCAGCGTCACCGCAGACTTCGACAGAGACGGTCAGCTTGAAATCGTCGGGAGTCCGATATCCTCGGAAACGTTTGACACCGTAGGGACTGGGTTACCCAGTCCCTCCACTATCCTCGCCGTCTATGAACGGCTTCCAAGCGGGCGGTATGAACTGGCACATACCCTTGAGAGTGTAGAAGGGCTCTCCAATCTCGAAAAATTCGTTACGTGGACAGTAGGTGACACCGATAACGACGGTTTGCTCGAAGTCTTGGCGACCGACGATGCAAGAACCTTCCTTATTGAGAACCTTGGTGTGGGAGGGGTCTCTAACCCCGAATTCCCGCACCAGATCATCTGGGAGACTCCGTTTCTCTCCGGTGGCACGATCGCCGATTTGGATGGTGATGGACAAAAGGAAATTATTGGTGCCGACAACAACAATGACCGACTCCTCGTTTATGAATACGACCCTGCGACACGCACATATCTTGAGAAGGCTGTTTTGATGAACGAGTCCGCTGGTTCTAATGTATTCGCGCAAAACTTCGCAATTAACGACTTTGATGCCGATGGGAGCACGGAACTGATAGCAGCGGATAGCGAAGGGGATCTTTTCGTTTATGAGTCTACCTCTATCCGTAACACGTTCCGCCTTGAATGGCAGACTCAACTTCCGCTTGAGGACATCACGCAACTCGCTACTGGGGATCTCACCGGTGATGGTTTACCTGAGTTTGTTGTTGGCGGTTTACTGTCGCTACCGGATAACCCTTCGGGACCGCTCATCTGGAAGTTTTTTGTCTTCACGCATACGTTAAATGGCTACGCCGTGCTTTCGGAAGGGACGCGTCCTGCGACTGTCGCGATTGCACCGCATCGACGAAGCGGGAATAGTCTCGCAATCGCGGACTTGGAAGGTAATGGTCACAATCGGTTGGTCATCGCGACCTATCCGAATCTCTATGTGATGCAGTGGGATGGAACGGCGATGGTCCCCCTCTGGCACCGAAAGATGGCGGAAACCCCCGCGCTCCTTACCGCGGAACTCAACCAAAACGGGTTCGATGAATTTTACGTTAACCTTGAAGAGGGTATCTACCACTTTGAATCCATCTACGCAGCCGACCCGAATGCCATTGATACGCTTAAGCCGTGGAACGTTGAAGCAAGACCGCTGACCCAGAAAGCGGTTCACGTTACATGGGATGCCGAGGAGAACGACGAAACGGATACGGAACAGACAGGTCAGACGCGCTATTTTACTGTCTACCGGGCACAAGGGGAAAAAAAGGAAGGACCCGCCACTAACGCTTATGAAAAGGTGTCAGAAAACCTCACCGTCACGAGGTTTCTCGACAGGCGGGTTACGAAGGATAACACCTACTGGTACACTATCACGACGAAGGACGAAAACGGGAACGAAACGGAACGCACCGAACCTGTTTCTGCGACACCGCGGGAACCCCCGCAGCTGATTGGGGCGACCTATCACCGTCCAGGAGGGGATGGACATCCAACCCGGTTCCCAGAATCTGAAATTCAGATACCTAATGGGGTTTCTACGAGTGGAAATTTCTGGGTCCTCGTCACCTTTGACCGGCGGATGGATCCCGGGATTGGGAACGAGAACCGCTATGTCTTACGAGCCGCTGAGCGGATTGGTGGGGTGAGTCCGGTGTCCGCTATCCGAGACAGGATGGGGCGGCGTGCACTCTTGGCGTTTGATAGAGGCAGTCTGCTTGAGCACTTCGGTCAATCCCTCACTGATACGACAGACCAATATGAGATTACCGTCTCCAATGTGGTCGATATTGATGAGAATCCTATCCGTGCTTCTACACAACCGCTTGAAATACCCCTCGATGTTATCGGAGTGGCAGTGTCTGACTTGACGCAGGTGCGGGTCTATCCAAATCCGGTCCGTCCTCACATCGCTGACAAAGGGGCAATTACTTTCGACAGGTTGCCTATCGGCACCCGCATCCAACTTTTTACTGCAGGGGGTGAGTTGCTTGAAACATTGGATGTGACCGATCAGGATCACAACCGCAAGGAGTGGTGGCTTACGAGCAGTAACACCGCAGACGTATCAACCGGTATCTATATCTATGTCCTTGAATTTGAGACCGAAAAAAGGATAGGTAAAATCGCAGTAATAAAATGAAGAATTTTATTCTCATTGCAAACCCCATTTCAGGTAAAGGACACGCGAAAAGCATTGCTGAACAGGCGTATACGACGCTTACGGAATCCGGGGCTCACGGACAATTGGCCTTCACTTCGGCATCCGGCGATGCCAAGCGTTTCGCACAAGAAGCCGTCTCCGATGGCGTTCGATCCGTAATTGCGTGCGGGGGTGATGGGACACTTCATGAAGTCGTCAATGGTATTGCAACGGTTCCCGATGTAACCTTGGGTGTGCTCCCGTGTGGTCGTGGTAACGATTTCGCAGCGGCGATCGGCGTGCCACTGAAACCGGAAGCCGCAATCGCAACCCTCTTATCTGGCACACCTATCCGTGTGGACTTAGGATGTTGCTACCAGAATAGCAATCAGCAGTCAACTGTTAATCCAGATGATGTAGCCCGTAATGAAATGGAGGGGTTTTTGCTTGGGCGTTTCCCCAGATCTACGGAAAGGGGCCCCAATGTCCAAACCTCACCGACCGAACCGCAAGGAAAAATTAAAAACTACTTCATTACCATCGCCACTTGCGGTTACGATACGGAGGTGAGTCGTCGGGCGGCGAAGGGCACCCCCTTATTTGCAGGCACTGCCTCCTATGCTTACGCAGCCGTAGAGACGCTTTTCTATTACGACCCGCCGTTCGTCCGTCTTGAAGGCGATTTTGGTGTCCATGAGGGACCCCTTCTCCTCGCTGCGACCGGCATCACAAACCGATACGGGGGTGGATTTCAGATTGTGCCGAAGGCTCGCATCGACGATGGGCTTTTCGATGTTTGTATTATCCGTCCAGTATCCTCTCTAACGGTGTTACGGCTACTGGTGACACTTTTCTGGGGGGGACACGTTTCACATCCTGCCGTATCCATGCACCAGACCCGCACTTTAACAATTGAGACGGATACCCCCATGCTGCTGTATGCCGATGGCGAGCCGATGTGCGAAACCCCTGCCACAATTGAGATCATCAAGCATGGACTTGCGGTAATGGCACTCCGTTGATGCTCCGTATCCCCTTATGCTTAGGAATCCTCTGGATACATCTCTTCAATCGCATCCCCGTATCGCTTCATAATAACGTTCCGTTTCAACTTCAGCGTGGGGGTCATCTCGTCTGCTTCTTGTGAGAACTCCTTTTCAAGGAGTTTAAACCGTCGCACCTGTTCAAAGTCCGCGAAATCGGTTAAACGACTTCGAATGTCGCCTTGAATGAGCTGCTGCACCTCGCGCGTTTCATGTAGAGGCGAGGTCTCCCCGTCCGTCCCTCCCGTTGCAACGTTATTCTCCGCTGCCCACGCCTTGAGCGCCTCGAAATTCGGAACAATCAGTGCCGCGAGATTTTTACGTTCGTTGCCGACCAGCATAATCTGGTCAATAAACGGACTTTGCACCAATTCACTCTCTATCGGTTGCGGGGCGACGTTCTTACCGTTGGAAAGCACAATAATATTCTTCTTTCGATCGGTAATCTTAACGAACCCGTCCTCATCAATGAGACCGATGTCGCCCGTGTGAAACCAACCCTCTCCATCGATGACCTCTGCAGTCGCGGCTTCGTTATTGAAATACCCCTTCATGACGTGTGGACCGCGGGTGAGAATCTCACCATCTTCAGCGATGTGCACCTCCACACCGGGGGCAGGCACGCCAACCGTTCCAAACTTCCATTGTGCGGGATGGTTCATGCTAATAACGGGCGATGTCTCCGTCAAACCGTATCCTTCCAAAATCAATATGCCCGCCGCGTGGAAAAACTCGGCGATCGATTGTGGTAACGCCGCGCCACCTGAGACGAAGAAGCGTAGCCGTCCGCCCGTTGCCGCCTTCAATTTCGCGAAAACCAGTTTGTCCGCAATATTCTGTTGTAATTGCAAAATTGCAGACGGCTTTTTCCCCTTTTGAATCACTGAACTGACGGATGACCCCACGGAGACACCCCAATGGAAAATCTTCTGTTTGAGCGATGAGCCTTCCTGCACGGCACGCAGGATTCTGTCATGCATGGTTTCATAGAGTCTCGGCACACTGAGCATCACTGTCGGGGCAACCTCTCGCATATTCTGTGCGACCGTGAACGTGCTCTCGGCGTAAGCCACCTTCGCACCCGAGGACAACGGTACATAATGCCCACCGAGCCGCTCAAATACGTGTGATAGCGGTAGGAACGACAGCAACACGTCTGCATCACTGACCTCAATCAGCGATTTACACGCCTGTAAATTTGAAATGAAATTCGCATGTGTCAGCATGACCCCCTTCGGGTCTCCTGTTGTTCCCGAAGTATAGATAATCGTTGCGATGTCATCTTCGCTCGCGTGGGAGGGGTTTCTAACCTCGATTCCTTGTCCCTGTCCGTCCAGTTCGCAGACTCCCTCAAATTGGATAACACCTTCAGGGAGCTCACCTTCAATCGGGTCAAAGACAATTATCTGTTCAAGGGTCGGCACTTCATCCCGGATAGCGGTTACCTTCTCCAACTGCCGGCTCGTGGAGACGCAGATAATTTTTGATCCGGAATCTTTTAGGATATAACCGACCTGTGCCGCAGTCAGCGTTGAGAACATCGGCACGGTTACCGCACCGGCTTTGAGGCTACCAAAATCCGTGATTGCCCATTCGGGACGGTTCTCAGAGAGAAGTGCGACCCGATCCTCCTTTTGCACCCCCAAAGCGTTTAACCCCTTACGGAAAGCGTCCACTGATTCGCCAAATTCAGTATAAGAGATGTCTTGATAGGTGCCACCTTTCGGTTTATGTGCCAATGCGGGTTTACTACCATAGTGTTGGATTGAGTGTTCTAACAGAGATATGAGTGTCATAAAAATGCTTCTCCTGTTTACCTCGCAGATTTCTTGTAGGAGGGATCTCCGAATCCCGACGTTATCTTAACATACGGATTGACAGAAGTCAAGTTAATCCTTCGCAAACGAAATTCCACCTAAACTTGTTTTTTTTTCTTGCGTTAGTGTTATGAATTGTGCTAAACTATTGGAAATTATCACAGTCGCCCCAACTTTAAGCGGAAATATTCGTAAAATTGTGGGAAATGTGGTAAACTCTATCGTAAAGTCATCCGCGCTGTCTGAGGAGATGTCAAATGTACGATAAGAAGAATCGTAGAACTGCGGGTCCAGGTCCCGATGGGAACGACCTGTTTATTGAAGATGACGAGGAACTTGAAGAGGAACTCACTCCTGAAGAGGAGGCAATGGGTTCTGGCTATTCATTGCAGTTAATTCACCACATTATCGCCGAGACCCCGGTAGATGACCGGCGCCGTCGCTGGCTCATGGAACTCCGTCGCTCTATTCTCAGCGATGAAGGTGAATTTCAGGAGAGGGTCCGTGCCATTCAGCAAGAGGCACTCCGTATCCACGCCGAAATGGAGGAGCAGATTGAAAAACTCACCGCACCGGCGAATCGGATCGGAACCTTGCTCGGATTGCCCAAAGAAGATATTGCCCGCGTTATCGTCGGTGGCTCCGAATACTATGCGAATATTGATCCAGAACTGGAAGCGTCCACCCTTAAAAAGGGGTTCAGCATCCTATTGAACGACGCTTTTGTCGTTGTCGGTGAACTCGGATACAACGATGCAGGTCCCATTGCAAAGATCGCCGATGTCATGCCGGATGGACGGCTCCGGATCGGTCAAGAACCGAACGCTCAAACCGTCATCCTTGAACGCTCCACGGACCTCGTAGATGAAAAACTGAAGCCCGGTGATGAAGTGCGGATTGACTCCAATTTCCGTGTCGCCCTTGAACATATCGCCGCGAAAGAGACAGACGCTTACGCGCTTGAGGCGGTCCCGAATATCCCCTGGTCAAAGGTCGGTGGGCTTGAGGAAACTATCCAACGCATTAAGGACACGATTGAACTGCCGATCCTGCACCCCGAACTTTTTGAACGGTTCCAATATAGCGCGCCGAAAGGTTTCCTGCTCCACGGACCTCCAGGCTGTGGAAAAACGCTTATTGGCAAGGCGACGGCTTACAATTTAACCCAACGGCTCCGAAGGGAAAGCGGCGAGGATGTTGAAGGCTGTTTCTTACATATCAAGGGACCCGAGATTCTCAACATGTGGCTCGGCGAATCTGAGCGGAAAGTGCGAGAAATTTTTCAGATCGCCCGTGAGAAAAAAGAGGATGGCAAACTCGCTTTCGTCTTTATCGATGAAGCCGAGTCAATACTGGGGACCCGCCGGGCACTCAGATCCCACAGTATCTCGAATACACTCGTCCCGATGTTTTGTGCAGAGATGGATGGTATTGAATCACTGCAGGATGTTGTCATTATTTTGGCGACAAACCGTCCTGATTTGATTGATCCTGCCATTTTACGTCCAGGGCGCATTGATAGAAAGATTAAAGTAACACGTCCAGATGCAGAGGCTGCAAAGGATATCTTTCGTATCTACCTTACCCCTGAGCTTCCCATCGCTTCACTCCTGGATGCGGAGAAGGAGACCGAAACAGGAAAGGGTGAAACACCGCCTGAAGTTATCCCGGCTGAGAAAGCCGTTGCTGATCTTATCGCACAGGTCGTTGATGAAATGTTCCGCGAAGACGAAGACAACCGATTCCTTGAAGTGTCTCTCAGGAGTGGCAGACGTGATATCCTCTATAAAGGACATCTCTGCAGCGGGGCGATTATTGAGTCGATTGTGCAGCGGGCGAAGGAGTCCGCACTCAAACGTGCGATTCAGAACCCAGAGAAGGAAAGTGGTATCACACGTGCCGACCTGTTAAATGCTCTCGCAGCAGAATATGGTGAAAGCGAAATCTTCCCGCCGACTGAGGCGACTGAAGACTGGCTCAAACTCCTTGATTACGATCCAGCGAATGTTGTCAAAGTTACACCTATCAAGGCGGAGAAACAGGAGCGACGCAAAGCCTCCGGATCACGCGTTATTTAGGGGCACTTCGGGGTTTCGTCAACTCTTCATGTTCTTGTTAAGTTTCAGTAGCCCGTAACGAAGTGGAGGGCGGTTCTACGGAGAGGATCGTTGTTTGTATAATTCGCCTCACCGAACCGCAAGGTAAAATTAAAAGACTTTTTGGAATCGAAACTGAATACGGAATAACGCTCGAAAATGAAGCGCACCTTGATGCCGTCAAGCAATCTATTGAGCTGATAAAAAGCTACCGACAGGAAGACTTTCGACCCGTGTGGGACTACCGCGGCGAGGACCCGTTTCGAGATGAACGCGGCTTTCGGGCGAATGCCCTCTCCAATCACCCGGATGAGAAGGAAGAGGAAGAACGCGATCGGAACCGCAATCTTAAAGAACGACTCTCTTTTGCTGAAATCAAAAGTGATCACATCCTCGCGAACGGGGCACGGCTCTACAACGACCACGCACACCCAGAGTATTCAACGCCTGAATGCAGTCGTCTTTTCGACCTCGTCGCACACGATAAAGCCGGCGAACGCATCCTTCAACGGTGTGCCGAAACACGCAGTCAGAAACTCGGAAAACGGGTGCTTTTATACAAAAATAATACCGATTTCCATGGGCATAGCTACGGGTGCCACGATAACTACCTGATGGCACGCGAAGTACCGTTTGAAACGCTCAAGCAAGGTATCATGCCGTTCTTTATCACACGCCAGATCTTCGCAGGCGCAGGAAAGATCGGCATTGAAACAGAAGCCGGACTCGCGACTCCAGGACACTACCAGTTATCTCAAAGATCCGATTTCTTTCACGTGGAGGCGAGTGTGGATACCATGCATAACCGTCCTATCGTCAACACGCGAGATGAACCACATGCGGATGCCTCTAAATATCGTAGGTTACACGGCATCGCGGGCGATGCGAATATGTCCGAATACGCAACGGCACTCAAGGTCGGCACGACAGCACTTGTGATTACCTTAATTGAACAACGGCGGATCCCAGAGCACTTAGCGCTCGTCAACCCCATTGATACCATCAAAACTGTATCGCATGACCAGACGTATCGTTGGATAGTAATGACGGCGGAAGGAAAAACAATGTCCGCCATCGACCATCAACGTGAGTATCTTGCCCTCGCACAGAAGTATCTTAGCAATAGCGAGGTAACCTCGTTCCTCCCTGAAACCGACTGGGTGCTCACCGAGTGGGAGGATACCCTCAACACCCTTGAGGCGGACCCAATGTCGCTCACGGATCGACTGGATTGGGTCGCGAAAAAATGGCTGCTTGAAACGTTTGCTGAGGAAGAGGGAGTCGCCTGGGATGACCCATGGCTCCAAAGTTTGGATTTAGAATATCACAACATCGATCTTGATGAAGGGTTATACTATGGGATTCCGATGCGGCGCGTCGTCACGGACGAACAGATTGATGCCGCCCTCCATAATCCACCTGCTGACACACGGGCATACTTCCGCGGACGCGCTGTAGATCGATTCAGCAGTGCCATAAAGGCGATACAGTGGGATAGTATTACCTTTACTGTAAACGGACGCACCCGCGAAGTCAATCTAAATGCCCTCGCGGATGCAGCGATCGCACGCCAATATAACGAGGTGCTCGATCAATCGCCAACCGTTGAGACGCTCATTGAGAAGTTGCATCTATAAAAAAAGGAGACATCAAATGACAGCCAAAATGATTGCTCAACTTGAACGGAAACAAAGGGACACCAAACCCATCGGTCCCGGTGATGGTGATGGTGATAACGAGGGACCCAAAAGACAGAAAGTCAGCCGGCCCGATACACAAGAACTGCTCAAACGGATGCGTCGTGTTGACAAAGATCAGTCCAGACGGTATCGCCAAAGAACGGGGGAGTAATGAACGCTTTTTTTGATAATTCGCAAAGCGTTAAATCAAGCGATAACCATAAAGGGGACTTCCTCAGCCTTTTAAAACAAGCAAACTATCCTTTGAAAATAGATGTGCCGTCGGAAACAACACAGCACGGTGCTGACATTGAGATAGCACATAGCACAACCGTTGTTGCTGTTCGTTACCGGGATGGCGTTATGATCGCAGGTGACCGGCGGGCTACCGCTGGCACTTCTGTCATCTATGATCGCGCAGAGAAGGTTTTACAGATTGATAGGCATTCCGTGCTCGCTATTTCAGGTTCACCCGCAATCGCTTATGAGATCGCCCGAATATTGGAGCATTCGTTTCAATACTTTCGCCGCAGCCAGCTCCAAGAATTGAGTCTTGAAGGCAAGCTCCGAATGCTATCGCGGCTCATCCGGGAGAATCTGCCGATGGCACTTCAAGGTATCGGGGGCGTTATCCCAATCTTTGCACTCTACGATTTGAATACCACTGATGACGAGAATGGCGGCAAGATTTTCTTCTATGACGCACTCGGTGCGCATTTTGAAAACGTCAATTTTGCCACGACCGGTTCCGGTTCCATCTGGATCCGCGGCGTTTTACGCTATCTCTCTCGATTCGGTGATACACCCTTGCAGAAGATGGATGAGCAGCAGGCGACCATCACGATCTTACGCCTCTTAGACACAGCCAGCGAGTACGATGCCGCGACAAGCGGTTACAACGCAAGGGCACAAATATTCCCAAATATCAAAACTGTGACACGCACCGGCGTTGAAGATATCTCCGACGATGAATTGGAGACCTGTTACGCTGAAGCACAATCGGACACAGAGGCACGTTAACCCATTGTGCTATCTGAGTGTTGCTGAGTTTGTAAGATCCATGATAGAAACCATATATTCTTTGTCCGAAGCGCGTAGCTCGTAATGAAATGGAGAGCGGATTTCAGAACGGGATGTCAAAGCGCAAACCCGCGGCGTTTAACCGCAAGGAATAATTAAAAAACCGCAAGGAAAGTTAAAAGAATGCGAGATGAACCGTATCGCTGGATAGAAGCGATTCAAGACCGACGAGATTACATTGAAGACCAACTTCGGGTCGGAAGTCCCGTTGTAGGACTCACCTATAACCAAGGCATGGTGCTCCTCACGATTGGGAGAGGACAACGCAAAATTTTTGAAGTGCACGACCGAATCGCACTCTCCGCAATCGGACATCCCGCCGATATTGAACGTCTCCGAATGCTCGTGACCGATACCGCCAGTGTCCAAGGTTTCCAAAATGCCACCGAGGATGTCAACCTACACCGACTCACGAACTTCGTTTTAGCGCATACCTTTAAACAAGCATTTGAGTCCATTGTCGGTGAAGCGTATATCATTAAAATGTTGCTCGCCGAACTCGGCAGCACAGACGATAAAAACCGTTTTACCTGTATCAACTACGACGGGAACGTCCGAACAAACACAACCGCTACCGTTATCGGCGGTACAGAAGCCATCGAGACGGGAATGCAAAACTATCTCGCGACGGCTTCTACAGATGCCGACAGAGATTTAGCCGCTGCCCTCCAGTTAGGTTTAGAAGCGTGGGCAGTCGGTAGAGAATTGAGTTCACGGGAACCGGAGGAAGCCGAATCGGAGGACACTCAGATAGATACTTCCCAGATGCACGAAATTATTAAGCTTGCACGAGAAGATGGTGAAATTGAAGCAGGGGTTTTGGAGACGACCCAACGCGGAACGAGTAAATTTCGGCTGCTAACCTCTCAGGAAATTGAAGCGTCACTTCCCTCGTAAGGGTGCCTCTCTATCTCTATAGAGCCAAGAACCAAGATAATAAAAAGTGCGCAGCTCGTAATGAAATTAGGTCCTCCTTAAATGGCATAATTTGTCTTTGATTTACATTTGGAGAGCGGATATAAGAGAGGCACGTCAAATCCCAAATCCGTGCGGTTTCACCGTAAGGTAAAATTAAAAATGAAGAAAAGAATTTTTGGAATCGAAACTGAATTTGGATGCATGACGGATACCGAACGGGTTCGTGGGACCTCTGAAGGGGTTGCGGCGCGCGTCCGAGATTACGTCTTCGATGTGTTGGAACTCGGTCTTCGGGACATCCACTACCGGGACTGGGGCGAACCCCCAGGCAACGGCGGGTTCCTATACAATGGTGGGCGGCTCTACATCGATATGGGGCATCTGGAGTATGCGACCCCTGAATGTGGCACACTCTTTGACCTTATCGCTTACGATAAAGCCATCGAACATGTCATCAACAATATCCTCACGGATACAGGGTTACCCACGTCGTTTTTCAAAAATAATATTGATCATTTTACGGGTGCAACCTTTGGATGTCACGAAAACTTCCAAATCAGTCGGGACGTCCCCTTTTACCGTGTTGTCATCCCGACCCTTATGCCCTTCTTCGTTACACGCCAAATTTACGCAGGGGCGGGCAGAGTCGGGGCTTATGATGAAATGATTGAATTCGGTGATTTTCACGACGAACTCGCCGAGCATCAATACTATCAAATCTCGCAGCGCGCCGATCACATCGTCACTGAAATATACGAATGGATCCAGTTCAGCCGCGCCATCATCAATACACGAGACGAACCCCTCAGCGATTACACAAAATACCGGCGCCTCCATCTTCTCGTTGGCGATTCCAATATGTCAGAATACGCAACCGCCTTGAAGGTCGGCACGACAGCACTTTTGCTCTCCGCTATTGAAACATTCCACGACATGCATGGCGAAAAATTGCCCCTTCCGGGTTTCGAACTCGCGGATCCCGTCTACGCGATTCGGCACATCTCACGCGATAATACCTTCACGTGGCGCGTCGAACTGAAATCGGGAAAAACGATCTCTGCTGTTGATTTACAGAGAGAGTATCTTAACTTCGTTCAGGCTTTAATTACCGAACGGGACGAGGAAACCGAATGGGTGCTTGCGGCATGGGAGTCTATCCTTGATGACCTCGAAGACGGGTGGCTAAATGTTATTGATCGCGTCGATTGGGCGGCAAAGAAATGGCTGCTCGAAGCCTTCATTGACGAAGAAAAATTGGATTGGGAAGACGCTTGGATTAAAAGTCAAGATTTGGAATATCATAATATTCGGACTGAAAGCGGACTTTACTACGCACTTCAGGAACAGGGACAGATGCAAAGAGTTGTGACCGATGAACATATTCAATACGCCGTAGAAAACGCCCCACAAGATACCCGTGCCAAAGTTCGGGCATTCCTGATGCGTACCCTCACCCAAAACCGAATGCCTTGTATTGTTGACTGGCATCAAATATATGCAGGACATACAGAATACTTTGAGATGAAAGAACCGTTTGACACCAACATCGCGAAGGCGCAAAGATGGATGAAACGGCTCCGGAAACGCCCCCCACGCACCTGATTTCTTCGTTATTCTATATATCGTTGTAAAATAAATTTGACATTCAGCGTTTCCTGTGGTATACTTAACTCTGTTGCAAAATAAATTTGACGAAGTTAATTTTTTGTAGTATACTACATACTATCGTTTGGGGGTGTAGCTCAGTTGGGAGAGCATCTGGTTTGCAACCAGAAGGTCAGCGGTTCAAATCCGCTCATCTCCATCTGGGTTAGCCGTCTTCAGGAGAGGCACAATTGCCTTTAGTACGAGAGGAACGAGGTGGGCTGACTCGGAGACCGAAGGACAGATTCGGTTTTCACGCTGAAAAAAGACGATAGTTGGTCGAATTTTGGTGAAAATTAGGTTTTTTTGCAAAATAAATTTGACAAAGTTATTTTTTTGTGGTATACTTACCATTGACACGTAGAGGAGTAGCTCATTTAGGTGAGCATCTGTCGGAAATATGACAGACAACGGTTCGATCCCGTTCAGCTCCATCGCCTATAATTAAATAGGTGTTGTTCTTTGACAATTGTATATAGAGGGTAAATCGGTAGAATAATGATATTACTTATCAAGCTACTAAGGGCTTACGGTGGATGCCTTGGTGCCAGGAGTCGACGAAGGGCGTGACAGGCTGCGATAAGCTTCGGGGAGCCGCTTAATAGGCTTTGATCCGGAGATTCCCGAATCGGGCAACCGAGCAGGTTAATCCCTGCTACTCGTGTTTACACGAGGGACAACCAGGAGAAGTGAAACATCTCAGTACCCTGAGGAAGAGAAAGAAAACCTCGATTCCCCCAGTAGCGGCGAGCGAAAAGGGAAGAGCCCAAACCCGGTATATGTTCAAGCCTGAACGCGTTGTATATCGGGGGTTGTGGGGTTCGTTAGGTGTGGGTTCAGACACACCAGAGAGGACCGTGCTTCTAGTCTAATGTCTCTGGAAAGAGCAACCGGAGCGGGTAAAAGTCCCGTGGACGAAAGAAGTGGCGCCTTTCAACGAGTACCCCAAGTACTACGGGATAGACAAACCTGTAGGAATCCAGGAGGACCACCTCCTAAGGCTAAATACTCCCTGGCGACCGATAGTGTACGAAGTACTGTGAAGGAAGTGGTGAAAAGTTCCCCCATTAGGGAAGTGAAAAGTCCCTGAAACCGTAAAGCCTACAAGCTGTGGTAGTGCTAAGTCACGCAAGTGACATGCATGACCGCGTGCCTTTTGCATAATGAGCCGGCGACTTACTCTGTGTAGCAAGATTAAGCATCTTTGATGTGGAGTCGTAGCGAAAGCGAGTCTGAATAGGGCGTTGAGTTGCATGGAGTAGACCCGAAACCAGGTGATCTATCCATAGGCAAGGTGAAGCATATGTAAAAATATGTGGAGGCCTGAACCCACCAATGCTGAAAAATTGGGGGATGACCCGTGGATCGGAGTGAAAGGCTAATCAAACCTGGTGATAGCTGGTTCTCCCCGAAATAGCTTTAGGGCTAGCCTTATGTGTTCGGCAGTGGCGGTAGAGCTCTAATTGGACTCGCGGCCCCACCAGGTTAGCAACTCCAGTTAAACTGCAAATGCCATTGTCCTAAGCATGGGAGTCAGTCAGTAGGGGATAAGCTCTATTGACGAAAGGGAAACAGCCCAGACCACCAGCTAAGGTCCCTAAATACACGCTAAGTGGTAAAGGATGTTTTGTTGCTGAGACAGCCAGGATGTTGGCGTAGAAGTGGCAATCATTTAAAGAGTGTGTAATAACTCACTGGTTGAGCGACTTTGCACCGAAGATTTCCGGGGCTAAGCGTGTTACCGAAGCTGTGGATGTTCCAGAAGGGTTCCGTCAGGGGCCCGTATGGGGTGTGGTAGGGGAGCGTTCTATAGTAGGACTGAAGGAGAACCGTAAGGTGCTCTGGACGAATTAGAAGTGATTATGCCGGCATGAGTAACGATAAAACAAGTGAAAAGCTTGTTCGCCGAAAGCCTAAGGATTCCTGAGCAAGGTAAATCCCCTCAGGGTTAGTCGGATCCTAAGCCGAGGCCGAAGGGCGTAGGCGATGGGAAGCAGGCATAATATTCCTGCACCACCATGATACGGACGAAACTAGGGGAGACGCAGACAATAAGGACTACCAGCTGATGGATATGCTGGGTTAAGCCCGTCGGAGCGCACCAGGCAAATCCGGTGCATTATGCTCCTCAGGGTGAACAGGATTCCGTAAGGATGCAAACTGTCTCCACGGTCTGCCAAGAAAAGAACCTCGAGTGGACAACTCATGGTGACCGTACCGTAAACCGACACAGGTAGGCGAGGAGAGAATCCTAAGGCGCTCGAGAGAACTCTCGCTAAGGAACTCGGCAAAATTACCCCGTAACTTCGGGAGAAGGGGTGCTTTGAGTAGGGTTTCTGAAAAAAGCCGCAGTGAAATGGCCCATGCGACTGTTTACTAAAAACACAGGTCTCTGCTAAATCGCAAGATGATGTATAGGGACTGACGCCTGCCCGGTGCCAAAAAGTTAAGGTGAGGAGTGAAGGGTAACCGGAAGCTCCGAACTGAAGCTCTGGTAAACGGCGGCCGTAACTATAACGGTCCTAAGGTAGCGAAATTCCTTGTCGGGTAAGTTCCGACCTGCACGAATGGCGTAACGACATGGGCGCTGTCTCGGCGAGAGACTCGGTGAAATTGTAATACCGGTGAAGATGCCGGTTACCCATACCAAGACGGAAAGACCCCGTGAACCTTTACTATAGTTTGATATTGGGTTTTAATGTTGCATGTGTAGGATAGGTGGGAGACTGTGAAACTGGGGCGCTAGCTTCAGTGGAGTCGCACTTGAAATACCACTCTTGTTGCATTGGAATTCTAACTCCGGCACGTGAATCCGTGCCGAGGACAGTGTCAGATGGGTAGTTTGACTGGGACGGTCGCCTCCCAAAATGTAACGGAGGCACCCTAAGGTTCCCTCAGTGCGATTGGAAACCGCGCGTAGAGTGTAAAGGCAGAAGGGAGCTTAACTGCGAGACGGACGCGTCGAGCAGATGCGAAAGCAGGGCTTAGTGATCTTACGGTGCTGTGTGGAAAGGCCGTAACTCATTGGATAAAAGGTACTCCGGGGATAACAGGCTAGTCGCCCCCGATAGCTCACATAAACGGGGCGGTTCGGCACCTCGATGTCGGCTCGTCACATCCTGGGGCAGAAGCATGTCCCAAGGGTTCGGCTGTCCGCCGATTAAAGTGGCACGCGAGCTGGGTTTAGAACGTCGTAAGACAGTTCGGTCCCTATCTGGTATGGGCGTAGGATATTTGAGAGATGCTGCTCCTAGTATGAGAAGACCGGAGTGGATGTACCTCTAGTGCACCAGTTGTCACGCCAGTGGCACCGCTGGGTAGCTATGTGCAGAGCGGAGAAACGCTGAATGCATCTAAGCGTGAAACCCGCCTCAAGATAAGATATCCCACAACGTTAAGTTGGTAAGGCTCCTTCGAGATAAGAAGGTTGATAGGCCAGATGTGTACGCCGTGCGAGCGGTTCAGCTAACTGGTACTAATAAGCCGAGGGCTTGATAATTTCTTCTTACTCTACCGACCCCTCATATACATATACAATTGTCAAATATTCTTGTAACGGCTCGGACATCACACCGAGCCATACAAACAATTTTCCGGTGGCTATAGCGAAGGGGACCCACCCGTACCCATCCCGAACACGGTAGTTAAGCCCTTCAGCGCTGATGATACTTCGGGGGCAACCCCGCGGGAAAGTAGGTCGTTGCCGGGAATCCTCTCGAAAGGCAGGTTCATCACCTGCCTTTTTCTTTTTTATCCCCATCCGTTTGAGAATTGCTTACAAATTTAATTTGACTTTTCGGATGATTATAAGGCATAATTAGGTTAGGAAACGACTGCCAGCATTATAGAATATATATTAAGATATATATTGGCACACTCTAACTTACTTGCTGACCGCTCATGAAAGAAAAATGTAACGTATCAGTAAACTATTTCTCATGCACATCGTTCCTATACCACAGGAGGGATAAAAAATTATGAAACGTCATCTGTTTTTTCCACAAATACTTACGGGATCCTCACAGTCAACCCTATGGACGTGCGTTGCATCGCTCGTTTTTGTATTGCTGACAATCAATTGCGGTCCCCCACCCCAAGGACAATACCATGTCCCTGAAACAGCACTCAAGGCTGCCGAGAAAAACGTAACACCCCAATCAACAGAGAACCCAGCCAGTTTACCCGAGAGTGCGACCGTCCGTTTGGCGGAGCAACCTTACCTGAGAAATACCTTCAAAAACGCTTTTAGTGAACCGATACCTGCCGGTAAAATGGGACTCGATGATTTCTTCGCACGGACACGCGGAAAGGTGCAGCACGCTGCTACTGTCTCCAACGCATCGTTTGATGTGCTGAAGGCATCCATTGCCAATGGGTGGGCTCCAATTGTAATGATCCAATTTCAAGGACGCACCCCGGAAATCTTGCCAGTCTCCGATTATAACGACCAACTCAGCGAGGTATCTCTTCAAGATCCAACCAGCCTCAACAAGCGTCGGCTGACATACAAGGAGTTCGAGACGGCTTGGAGCAAGAACTCAAGAAACAAATTTGTTCTAATCACGCCACAACGACTCACCGAAATCGACTTTGAGAAAGTTCTTGGCAAATATTTGCCTGCAGAAGCGTTCCAGCAGGTTAGCATTAGAAGTCGCTAACACATTCCCGTCGAATCCTTATGCGTTCACGCGCCGGATATAGGCGGGAAACTATCATATCCATTCTGTGGAACCGACCCAGAAAACGATTAAAAAAATGTAAACCCAATTTAGTGAGCCGTCGTTAGACAGATTCATAAAAACGATGTAAACTAAATTTAGTAAGTCATCGTTAGACAGATTCATAAAACGATGTAAACTAAATTTAGTAAGTCTCGTTATAGGATTCATAAAAACGATGCCAGTCATCGTTAGTGGACAGCACACCCCGAAGTCAGCGGCAGCACCGTTTAAAAAATAGGGCTTACACAAAACCCACGCGGAACGTCCACTCATGAACAGCAGATTTACTTAATTCTTCATAAATTAATGTTTATTAGTATATTACAAAGGAGCACACCCATGAAACCTTATTGCGGAATCCTCATAGCAATTGTTTCCGTATTGATAGCCAGTATGATCGGATGTTCAGGAACCGATGAATCAGAAGAAAATCTCGTCACAGCAAATCCAATCACAGTTGACGCAGGGGACGAAGAATCGGCAGTGCAACTCGCCCTTACCGATACTTATGATAGTATCCGAGCCGGTGCACATCTGATTTTGAACTACGATGCAGCCACCAATTCCTTTAAAGGCACTGTTAAAAATACGACTGGTGCAATTTTACCCCAAGTTCGCGTCGAAATCCATTTATCAAACGGCGTGGAACTCGGACCCACCTCCCCAATTGACCTCGCACCCGGTCAGCAAATTCCCATTGTGCTAATGGCAGAAGGCCCACCCTTTGACAAGTGGACGGCGCATCCGGAAGTCGGCGGCAGCGGTGGTGAAGGCGGCGGTGAACACGCCGGCGAAGACGGCGAACACGGTGGAGGCGGTCATGATTGATGACACCGTAGGGCGTTGCGCCTTACCGGAACACCTCTGCAAGGGGAATATATCAATGGATATTTTCCCCTAAATGCCCTTATCAAACGATCGTTGATAATGTTTTATCTTTCATTTATTTCATACATTATATATATTATATACATTTCATACATTTCATAACTTCATAATAAAGGAGCACACTCATGAAACGCAATCTTGGAACCCTCACCCTACTCCTGGTAGTTGGCATATTGATGGCAGCAACTATCGGTTGTGAACGGACAACACGGCAGATGATCCCCGTGGGACCCGCATCGTCAGATGAGATGACACCCATGGCACCAGCGGATGATGAAGAATCGACAGTGCAACTCGCCCTTACTGATACTTATGATAATATCCGAAACGGGGCACATCTGATTATGGCTTACGATCCAGCCAGTAACGCTTTTAAAGGCACTGTTAAAAATACGACCGGTGCGATTTTGCCCCTGGTTCGCGTCGAAATCCATTTATCAAAAGGCGGCGTTACAACAGCGGAACTCGGACCGACAACACCAATCGACCTCGCACCCGGTGAACAGATCCCCATTGTGCTGATGGCAGAAGGCCCACCCTTTGACATGTGGACGGCGCATCCGGAAGTCGGCCCAATGAGTGGTGGCGGCGGTGAAGGTGAGGCTGAAGGACCCGAAGGTGGTGGTGAAGGCGGCGAAGGTGCCGGCGGTGAAGGTGCCGGCGAACACGGACAAGGTGCCGGCGGCGAAGGACCTGAGGGCGGCGGCAATTAAGCCAAGCACTTCGATGAGGAAAGGGGGCAATACACCAATTGCTCCCTTTTTTCTATACCGATCTCAACTGATTCTGAAAAAATAAACTGCACAGTTCCTGTCTTCGAAAAAAAGGGTAAATCCATGAAACCTATTCATACCATTCTTGCCGTAGTCGCTATCTTGTGGATAACGGGTATAAGCGGATGTTCAAAAAAGGAAGAACTGTCCGTTAACGATGAGAGTGAAGAAACGAACGTTGAACTCACCTTGAACGATCAATACGACAAGGTTCGTAACGGCACCCGACTCATTCTAAATTACGATCCACACAGTAATTCTTTTAAAGGCACCGTAGAAAACACTACAAATGAAACCTTGAAACGCGTCCGTGTCGAAGTTCACCTGTCGAACGGAAAGGAACTCGGCCCGACAACACCCGAAGACCTCGCTCCCGGTGACACGCGGGAAGTCCTGCTCGCAGCAACAAGTACGAACTTTGACAAATGGACAGCACATCCTGAGGTTGGTGACGACGAACACGGTAGCGGCGAAAGTCGAGGCGAACATGACCGAGAACACAACGAACACGGTAATGGTGAAAGTCGAGGCGAACACGACCGAGAAGGTGAAAGTGAACACGAGTAAGTATCTCTAAAACCCAAACATTGTAGGGCGACGCCGTGCCGCCGCCCTACCTACTGTTCTGTCATAGGAGCCCCATGAAGCTAACGCAATATTGCACCTCAGAACGATATTACGTTTCCCTGCTCGCATTAACATTACTGTTCGGGGTTACAATCTCATACGCAGCAAAACCGCCTGAAAACATCCTTAACAACGGTGATTTCGACCTCAATCTTGAAAGATGGCACCACTGGACACACGCAGATGCCGCTGCCCTCTTTCAAACGGAAGGTAAAAAAGCCGAACCGGTCATCGGAAAAAAAGTTGCTTATGTCAAAATCAGTAAGGCAGGTAATGCCGTATGGCATGTCCAGTTCTACCAGCAACCCTTCACGCTGGAGAAAGGCACTACCTATACCTACAGTTTGTGGGCAAAGAGCGAAAAACCGAGAACTGTCGTAATGCGCATCCTACATCAAGGCGATCCGTGGAATGAATACGCGAGGCAGACAATCAATCTGTCTGAGGCGTGGAAGGAATTCTTCATCACCTTCAAAATGCCCGCAGATGATGTCAGTTCGCGCGCAGGCATAATTATGGGCGGACAAAAAGTCGATGTCTGGCTCGACCACATCCGTCTCTATGAAGGCGAATTCGTCAGCGACATTGAAGGCGCGAAACCACAGTCCGTTGAACCCACCCATAAGTTGGCAACCACATGGGCAACCCTCAAAGATTTGTAACCGCTCCGGGCAACACCAGACCCTCCGATAATTTCCTAAAACTAAATGATCCTACCCTTATGCAGGGTTTTCCTTGCATATAAGCCCAAAACAGTGTTATAGTATATGTGGGTGTCAAATGAAGAAGGTAGGCAGTGTTCTGTTCCTACCAGATGAGATACATTGCACGACATGGGTTTACAAATCCAAGGGGTGAACCGATGAAACTTGATTTATGTTTTACGCTCTTCTGCGCGGCAGTCATTGTTTTCGCGTTCGCGTCTACAGAAGTAGCACACGCACAATCTATTGAAGATGGATTGGGAGGGCATTGGACCTTTGATAAAAGCGATACCGATGCCAAGGTCGCCAAAGATGCCCTCGGTGAAAACGATGGGGAGATTAAGGGTGCCCCAAAAATTGTAGAAGGCATTGTTGGAGACGCACTCAGTTTTAACGGTGAAGAAGATTATGTGGTCATGGGAGCCGCCACCACAGGGCAGGATCTTACCTACGCAATGTGGATTAAACCCACAGCCCTCCCCGAGGGTCCTAAAGTTATTATCTGGGACGATGATCCACAGGGCGGTGGCGATTCGTGGCTGGAACTCTTAGCAGATGGCACGATACAAACCCAAAGAGGCGGCGATGGATTCGGTGTCTTCAAAACTGAGACTGCCGTCGAAGCGGACGAATGGACGCACGTCACGTTTGTTGCTGCGGGTGAGGACGAGAAAAAATTCCTCTATATCAACGGTGAACTCGATGCCGAGGCGGATGGAAAGATAAACAGTCGCGATACGCGTAGCCATGTTGTTGTCGCAGTCGGTCACGACCGTAACGCCTTTATCAAACCGTTCTATTTTGACGGCCTGATTGACGATGTCGCTGTCTATCATCGTGCCTTAGATAAAAAAGAGGTCATGGAAAACTACCAAATCGCCTTTGATGTTGAACCGGCAGGAAAACTCGCGCTCACGTGGGGAGCTATCAAAGCACATTAAGTTTTTTGAATCGGCGGCTGAGTGGATTGCATCTGAACTTGGTCGCCTTCACAACAATAAGGCTGAACAAGATGTCAAAATTATACACTGAGATCCCCGAGAAACTACAGCAATTTATCAGTGAACAAAAAATCTTTTTTGTCGCAACCGCAACAGCCGATAGCAGAATCAATCTGTCCCCGAAAGGCATGGATTCGTTACGGGTCTTGGGTCCAAACCGCGTCGCTTGGTTAAACGTAACGGGGAGCGGGAATGAAACCGCCGCACACGTTCAAGAAAACCCGCGAATGACGCTCATGTTTACCGCCTTTCAGGATAATCCGATGATCCTCCGACTCTACGGCACTGCAAAGGCGATACACAAAGAGGATGCCGAATGGCAATTGCTCTTCCCGTTATTCACGCCGCTCCCGGGGGCAAGGCAGATCTTTGACCTCAACATTGACCTCGTGCAAACCTCGTGTGGGATGGCTGTCCCGGTTTATGATTATGTCGGTGAGCGGGAGCAGCTGAACGCCTGGGCAGCGAAAAAGGGCGAAGACGGCGTAAAAGCATATTGGAAAGAGACCAACCACACCAGCCTTGATGGAAAACCAACTCGTTTCGCTTAGCAATTTAGGTCGATCCTCAACCGAGGTAGGTGCGGTTTCCAACCGCACCGATCTAAAGAGGTGAGGGTTCATATCTCATCAATCTGTTCACCAGCAAAACCCAATAGTTAAAAAATATGAAAATATCGTTTATAACCCTCGTTACGCTCTTTATAACATACTTACCTGTCGCACACGCGCTTCCACGGGATCCCGAACTCCAAAGCGCGATCCAAACCGCTCAACAGTTCACCAATCTCAAACCGAGATATACTGCAAGCGAAATAACCGAGTGTGTAACCGATAGTTTTGTCACTATTGCTAAGAATTGGCAAAACTTGCCCTCTGTGCATCGGCAGAAGTTGAAAGGTCTTTTCCTTCGACCCGGACTCCCCGGTAGTTTCTTCGGTGAAATAGAACTACCAGAGCGGTTCAACACACCGCACTTTAAATTCCATTACACACGTATCGGTCCGCATGCCCCACCGCTTGAGGATTTCCACCCGCGCAATGGCGTGCCGGATTATATTGATCTCTGTGCTGATGCGATGGAACGGGCATATCACGTCCAAATCGACCTGATGGGCTTCAAAATCCCTTACAGCGACTTTTGGGCAGCACAAAACGGCGGCGATCATAAATATGATGTCTACCTCTTTACCTTTCCCGCACTCGGTATCGCGACCGCAGACTGGTTTGAAGGACGCGTTTTATCCACCGCCCTAACCGTCGCGCCCTATTTCATGATTAACTCCCGTATCTACGATTACGTCGGAAAAGCCGAAGGGATCCGTTATCTTGAGACAACCTGCACCCATGAATTCATGCACGGTGTCCAGTTCGGATATAACGCCTACATGCCGACATGGTTCATGGAAGCGTCCGCAACTTGGATAGAAGTCATGACTTACGATGGCGGCGTTATTGACGATGGCGATACGCTCCCCGATCCCGATGAACCCAACGAAACCAATTCCTATAACTACTATATCCATCAACTCCGCCGCTGGTTTCTCATCCCCGATATTTCTCTTGATAGCCGCATCGGCGACCACGAATACGGTTCGGTTATCTGGACGTTGTATATGGCAGAGCGGTTCGGATACGACATCGTCCGCCAATTTTACCGGAACACCACCGACGGCAGTTATCGCGAGATGGGCAATTTCTACGAGGTCTTTACGAATAACGGCACCACGCTTGCTGAGGCGTTCAAGACCTTCACGGTATGGAACTATTTCACGCATACCCGTGCGAACACAGCCACTGGAATGTCGGGCTATAGAAACGCACACCGCTTTCCACCGATCGCTATTCATCCCAACGATGTCCATACCAGTTACCCAGTTCGCACCGATTTCGATTCGGAATCAATGCCGGAGCATTTCTCAGCACGCTATATCGTTTTCCATCCCACAGGCATTATGCCGAAATTCGCAGTCAAAATTGATGGCGCGGATCTCGCGCCGATCAGTCTCCAACACCTCGCACCGGATGATCGGGAGAACATCCAAGATGAATTGCAGCGGCATGCAGGCACCGGTTTGCGTGGATGGGCTGCCAAATTCATCGTCAAGAAGCGGAATGGGACCACTGAAATCAGGGAGGCGTTTACCTACCACCGTTCCCAAGAAGCACAGATGACCTTCAAAGATTTCGGCGGCGATATTCAGGAGATTGCGCTCATCTTAATTAATATGCACCCCGATGTTGAGCGTGTCGTAATTCCGGGTGGGAGTTTTGGCGGCTCTGTCAGTTATATGGCGGGCGCCCCACCGGTAGGCGTGCTTTCAAATGCCCAAGTCGTTCAAGGTTCTAACGGACCCCTCGTGACGTGGACTGTTGATGATCCGTCGGGAATTCGAGAAATCGCAATCGTGCGAAAACGCTATATCTCACAGAATGAAACGGATGTCCCGTTGCCTTTTCAGAATTCCGATGAAGTGCTCACCGCTGCCGACCGCGATGGCAACGGTATTCCTGAAGACGATATAGCCATCGTTGGACGTGTTGATGTCACACAAACACGGTTCGCGGATCCGACCGTCTTTGAGGGAATTGATGTCAACAGCGAGTTCTTTGATCCGAACAACCTCCATTATTACTATGCCGTTGTGCCTGTTGACGCGATGGGACTTATGGGAACACCGAGCATCGTTCCAGAGAGTATCACACCGAGTGTGGATACCGTGAGCGGCGCACCTGCCTTCTTCATTCGGACGCAGCCTCACGGGACAGGCGAGTGGAATGTCGAAGTCCAAAGCACGTCCCCGTTACAGGCTGCACCCCACCTCATAGTGGAGGGTCCGAATAGAAATGAATACACCGTCTTTTTGACACAAGAAACCGAGACGAGATGGTTTGGAACGCTCCGCACGAACGGATTTCCCGCAACGGGTATCTATCTCTATAAGATTCGTGGGCAAACCGCTGCTGGCGTAACAGGCACTCGGATCTGGCAAGGAAGGACCTTCAATTATGTCGCAAACAGCCAGAACCGAAATGTCATCGTCGCACCGAACCCGCTTTACACGGGGCAAGGTAAACATCTCACCTTCTATCCGAAGGGCTTAACCGTTGAAATCTACGATACTTTGGGAAACTTAATTAAAGTGCTGGAGGATGCCTCCGAATGGGATTGCACGAACGCACGCGGCGAAATGGTTTGCACCGGATTATACTTTTTCCGGGCAACCGATGGAAACGGATTCCAGAGCACCGGCAAATTCAGTGTGATAAAGTAATAAGAGTTGTCAGTTAAAGAGGAGTCTGATGCGCAGTAGGATCTTTTTACCGAAAATCATTATATTTCTTTTGCTGCTTCTCTGTAGTTGTGGAGATGAAGGGCTCATTGACCCCCACGGCGAGACGACGCTTCCACCCCCTGAAACAAGGGGATTCCACGCTATCGATCTTCCAACGGCGCCGGGTTCCGCGTGGACTTATGTCAATGTTGATACCAATCAGGAATTCACGATGCGCGTCGAAGGCACACGCGATATCAGTGGCACAACGCATCGACAACTCACCATCAGTGAACTGACCACCGGGGAACCCGACCAATTCAGCGTTGAGGCTGTTGACCACTTAGCGGCGAACGCGTATTATTTGCGGATAGAAACTGAATTTTTTGACGGGTTCTCGTTCCCAATTTTTGCGACCTACTTTTCTAAGACCCATCAAGCGTTAACGGAATCCGCGTTTGACATGTACCTTCCAGATTTTGATAATCCGGGTTTTCTGAGCATATCTCATCGAAAGCATTTTCCGCCGCGCCGTCTCTGGGATTTTCCATTGGAAGTCGGAAAAGAGTGGACGGTTTTTGAGAAGACCGCTGGAATACCCGTCACGGTCACACGCTATGTGGTGAGCGACAACGAGCGGGTTACCGTCCCCGCCGGTAGTTACACGACGTATGTCGTTCACGAAGAGGTGGTTTACGGAGATAGTCCAGAACCCTCGGTGTTCTTAATTAGTCCACCCGCAATTTATTGGATCGCACCCGCCGTTGGGGTTGTCCAGTATCGTTACAGTCGTTATCGTGCTGTTGATGAACCGTTGTCACAAACCTTCGCGTTAAAGAGCGTGCATCTGCCAGCACCGAATGCGGATTAGGGTTCCAAAAAATGAATAGCCACTTATCACATCGGAACATCCCGATTACCATCATCGGTGGCGGGATACACGGTGTGTCTATCGCAATCCGGCTGCTCCGTGATATGCCCACAGCAGCGAAACACCTCGCGGTTGTCGATCGGCATCCACACCCCCTCACCCAATGGCGGTCTAAAACCGAACGCCAAGGCATGACGTTTCTCCGCTCCCCGGTTGTTCATCACATCACGCCCGATGCACTCGGTATCGTTGAATACGCCGAACATCACAACCGAACGAATGCGTTGGCACCTCCCTATTCCCAACCCTCCACACAACTCTTTTGGGATTTCTGCAAAAGCGCGCTTGCTGAACTCAGAGAACATCGGGTGTATTATCAATTTGACGCGGCGAAATTGCGGTGGGACAAAGGGGCAGGTAGATTTCCGTTCCGACTCATCTCGACAAACAGTGAAGGGTTTCGGAGCAGCTGCGTTGTCCTCGCCATTGGGAGCGACGACTGTGTTTACGTTCCACCTGAGTTTGTCCAGTGGCAACGCCGATACCCCGATCAGATTTTACACGCCTCCCAATTTTCGGTGGATTGTGCGGATAAGCGAGACGATAAGGGAAGCCGAATCGTTATTGTTGGGGGTGGATTGACAGCAGGGACACTCGCAAAAAGCCTCAGTGAACGCGGACATAATGTAGCACTGATTGCTCGGAAGGGGTTAAAGACGGAACAGTTCGATTTTCCGCCGGTATGGTTAGGTCCCAAAGCACTCGCCGAATTTGGAAGTGAGACAGATTTTCAGCGGCGTTATGAGATAATTCAACAGAACAGAGGCGAAGGAAGCATCACACCCGATATTATGGCGGCTTTGCTGAATACCCCAAAGGTTGACCTCTATCCCGAAACCCGTATCCATAACATCACGACCGAAAAGGAAGGTCCGTCTACTCGAAGGCTGCGGGTTGAAACTACGTGTAGTGTTATGACGGATGTGTCCCGTGTCATCCTTGCCACAGGGTATAGATTTGATCTGCGTCGTTACGGATTTTTAACGGAATTACTTGCGCAGCACCACATCCCGCTTGTCTGCGGACTCCCGCAACTTGATACCGATTTGCAACTCCATCCGATTGAGAACCTATTCGGATCCGGCACCATCGCGCAACTTCAAATCGGTCCGGCTTCAGGCAACATCGCTGGCGCGAACCTTGCCTATGAACGCCTCCGAGAAAAACTGCTCTCCCATCTGTAGGAGCGAGCTGTGCTTGCGACTCTTCTGAACTGCTGACTGCTGATGACTGACTGCAAGGTCGTTGGAAAGTTACCTAAGGACTTCCTTTGAAACGTTGGCAAAAAATTTGAACCCTGACCATCGGGAAGGGTGGATTCTTGGAAGGGGTTTATCTACCTAACCGATTTGACTGACCGCAAGGTAAATTAAAAAATTATCGCGTCAGTGCGTATGCCACCACGTTCATCCCCTGTTCAAATGCCCACTGCCGCTGCTCCTCACCATCCGGTTCACACGGTCTACCTTCCCATGCGCAATTCAGGTCGCTCGGAGAGAAATAGGCAATTACACGGTCGTCGTCCATGATTGCTTCATCATAGTCGCAGACATCAGGGATACGTTTATCACCGCCGACATACTCGTCGTGATTGTAGAGGGTGTGGTAAATTGGATGACTCATCTCCAGTCGTTCAAAATTCTTTTCTGGATAGACCTGTCGCATCATGTCATAGATATGCGGACGCAAGCCGCCGCGGTAGTTGTTCAACCGTGCATCGCAATCTTCGACGTGGAGAAAACCACCCCGTTCAAAATATTCCCGTAACTTGCGGACCTGTTGCGGAGAAAGCCGAATCCCGACGTGTCCTGTCATATAGAGGAAGGGATAGGCGAATAAGCCTTCATCGTCAATGTCAACATATTGCGGATGTTCACGGACCTCCACATTGATTGTTGTATTGGCGGCGAGGACCTTCGCAAATTGTAAATCCGATTGCCAGTAATAGTAATTGACAATATTCGTATACCAATCGCCACCGGGGTACTTGAGTCGAACAAACGTAAACTTTTCACCCGTTGGATTCATCTCAGGATAGTGATGTTCAATCCTCCCGTATCGTCCGTAGTGATAATCGCCTGCTGCGTCATAAGGGAGGTATTCTCGGAACCGCCACTGGGCATCTGCTGGCAAAATCAACCTATCGGCGGCAAGTGCAGCGGCAGCAAGTCCAACGGAGCCTTTGAAAAAGGAACGTCGCGACAGTTTTTTGGTTTCCGGTTTCGATGCTGCGCTGGATATAAGTTCCCGGTGTTCGGTACCATCATCCGGTTTTTTCTGGGAATCGAGATGTCTGATTTTGTTTGACATGACCTTTCCTCCTGTTCCAATTCCTATTGTAGCCAGATGTGTCTTTTTTCCTACTCACTGACAACGGTCTATTGTGCTGACCCTGCCTTTACCCTATTATAATCTAAAATCGGGAAAAAATCAAGATTCCATCCGAAATGGCGCGTCCCTGTTGTCTCGGCATCGGACGTATCCGACGATTCCCGCGGGCAGTCTTCGTGTTCTGCTCTACTCGCGCTTTTTTCTTTACTTGTGTCTTTTCCCCTGCTGATATATCACGCGACGTATCAGACGCAGCCGCTTTCTGTTTAACACTCACGACTTCATCCCGGATAACTAACATCGATGAATTGCCGCCGTCAAGATTCAGCGCATCCGTCGCGCCCCATTCCAGAAACAGTTCCGCCAACCGGGTCAACATGACCCCGCGTCGAACGCCTGCCTCTGCCGCCGTTATCGTCACAAAAAGGAGGGTGCCGTCCGCCTTTTTACCGACGGCTGTCCGTGGATGCCAGAAACTGTGAAATGCTCGATCGAAACCTTCTCGCTCGTATGCTTGTGTGGAAGACGCGGTCCCGTTCTGCAGCAGTAACGGACCCCCGCCAACAATATGCACGAAACTTGCCCATAAATTACTGTCTCCGACCCGTTCAGGGATGATTGTCTCACGAATTTGAACGCCATCACCTTCAGCGATATGCGATAAAAGTTCACCCCGTCTCTTACCACTTGCAGATAAAACGTAACCGTCCGCCGGAATCCGCAAACTCCCCTGCCCTTCGTGGACACCAACCACTTCCCCATTTCTCACAACGGCTTCCACGCCATCCGGCATCGTCAAGGTCACGATGTGGAAATGTGGTCGGTAAAGGACCAATTCGTTTCTGCCGCGGTTCCGATTCATACCGTCAATGAGCAATGTCTCTTCGCTCGGTAGAACAAGCTCCTGTCGCAGCGCAATCCTGTCGATGGAAGCCTCGATTTTCCCGTCAACCCTTCGGAACCCGATCACTGCTCTGCCCTGTTCCGGTTCACTAACCCATTCACCGTCAATCTTCAATGCCCCGACCGATTCACCCCGGAACGTCCCCACCATTTCAAAGAAGCCGCCGTTTATCGCAGCGAGTGCCTTGTGTCGCCGCGCAAGCGACACCAATGTTTCCGTCCCGATCCCCGCACTCAACGCTCGGTATGGACGGATGTCCACAGCCTCTGGCGACACCGCAAGGATGTTCGTTAGCATACCCTTGTCTTGTATCTGTCGATGCACAATTCCCCGCGCAACCGATTTTGTTACATCCGTCCGCGCACGATCCGTAAAGGAGCGGAAGTAATCGGTTATTTTGTTGACGGCTCCCGTCTGCCCCAGTCGAATCCCGATACTGAAAATCAGCAAAAAGCCGATGAGTGTCCACGTGCGTGGGTAACGTCTGATAAAACGGAAGCACCGCCGTCCTAAATACGTAATATCAAACATTTTTTTAATTATTCCTTGCGGTTCGGTGAGGTGGGATCTGGGATTTGGCGTTCATTTCCGGAGAGCCAGGGGAAATCCGCAGAAATACCCTATCAATACACAGAAATACCCAAGCAAAAACACCCCAAGTAAAAACACCTCCACTACGTTACGGACTACGCGCTTATGCAAAATTAGCTTAAGACAGCAGCCTGCAACAACGGCGCAGGCGGATTTAAGGAACGCTCCCAAAAGTCTAAACGCACGAAGTTTAACCGCAAGGTAAATTTAAAATCCGTTCCTCCCATTCGTCGCAGGTTGCGTGTGTGCGTCGCACCGAGGCACCGATATAATTCGTCGGATCGCTCAGTGCTTCGCGCTGCGATTCCGTCAACTTGTCAAGGAACGGACGAAACGTTTCATCCTCCCACAACAACCGCGTCAAACTCTTACCCGTCTCATGCACCTGTCCGATCAACTTCCGGGTATGGTCATAAGCATCGGGAAACCCGTAATACGCCATCAACAGATAGATAGGTTCCGCGATCGTGTCCTCCGCACTCAGCGCGAGGTTGCGCCGCATGTTATCCGCTTTCACGTCCATTTCGTCCAACGCACGCCGGAGTCGATAGATCGCGTAATCGAACGCCGTGAACAGTTCCGTCACAAACCGGCTTGATGCCGAATTCGTCAGGTCGCGTTGATGTTCCAAGATACTGTCCATAAAGACGGTCTGCATACGCGGCACAAACGCCTTCCACAAACTTTTGATGTTCTCATACGTCTCTGGATTCACTTTATGCGGCATCGTCGAGGAGCCGACCAACTGCGGATTGTATTTCCTACCCACCTCAGCGATTTCAGTCCGATAGAGGTGCCGCATATCGTCTGCGAAGTTCGCAAGCACTGTATATGCCGCCGTAATCTGATACGCCAGATCCGAGATAAACTCCGGCTCCACACACTGCGTTGACGTATGTGTATCGGACGGTTTCAAACCGAGCAGTGCGAGAAAATCCGCCTCAATCTGCTCTGGATGTTCGTGAATCAGTGTGAGTCCGTTGAACGCCCCGACCGCTCCCGAGAATTGACCCCGAAGGTTTTGTCCTGCTCTGTGAATCTCTTCAATTCGGGTGCCGAGACGACTCACATAAAGTGCCAGTGCATAGCCGAACGTCGTCGGTTCCGCGTGTTGACCGTGTGTCCTACCGATTTGCACCGTCTCTGCGTGCTCACGCGCCAGACCAATCAATTGCTGTTCCAGCGCAACCAAGTCAGGAATGATGACGTTTTCCGTGAGTGCCTTGAACCGCAAAGCAGTAGCCGTATCCAGAATGTCCGCAGAAGTAGCAAACAGATGGACATACGGGCGCGCTTCGGGACTAATGTTCCGCCGAATCACATTGACGAGTGAACGGATATTGTGTCGAATACGCGACTGTTCCTCGTAGACCTCTTCCGCCGTTACCATATCTACAGCTGCCTCTACTTCATCAGCGATCTCAGCGGAACACACCCCATAATTTGCCAAAGTGCGCACCAACGCCGCCTCCACCTTCGCCTGATATGTAACATATCCTGCCTCAGAGACATACGGCAGTAACCGTTTCATAAAAGTATCATCACCGCCATAATATCTAAAATCCAGCGGACTGACGGCTTCAAAAAGTTCCATAAAATATTTTCTCCATGAGAGCGGAGAGAACCCCACCCCTTCATCTTTGTTTTTTCCAATTATACACGCGATTTAGAGGAATGTAAAGCGTTTGTTTCCCATAGCACGGATCTCCAAATCCCAACTTTTCACCTGAGACAGTAAACTGAGTTTGTAGTAGGGCAATTCATTGCCCGTCCGTCAGGTCTATAAATATCCGACCCCTTCCTCCGTTGGCACGTTTTCCCAAAACTCAATGGCTTTCAGCCCCTTCATTTGTAGTGGGGAACCATTTATTGCCCGTATATGTCTTTAGAATGTGCAATGAATCACACGACTATGAACCAAATACATGAGAGTGGTTGATAAATAAAGTTGTGATGCATCAGGATAATGGGTATGCTTAATGAAAACCAACCATGTAAGGCATACCCGATGTATTATCCTGATAGGAAAGAGTAGATCACATTTTTATTTTCTTTGTTTGATGCGTTTGCTGAAAGAAAACAGAAGGTTGGAATGCTAACATCTATCAGCACCGCGCGAAGTGTAACGCCACGTTTAGGAGTCATCGTTCAGGAATTTTTCCAAATAGAACACATCACAGAATCTATCCTCAAATTTCACATGTTTTTTGGCGACACCAATTTTCTCAAAACCGAGGTTACCATAAAATCGGAGTGCTCGTGTATTGTCCGCTATCACTTGAATGACAATTTTCTCGTAGTTTTTCGTCTTTGCAAACGAGAAAGACGCTTCAGCAAGCGAGCGTCCAATTTTGTATCCACGGTAACCCGCTTGTATCCAGGTCCCAATTGTTGCTATATGTCGCATTGAATCGGTATAACGCGCCAAGCCGTCAGGTTCGATGACTTGGATACCGACAATCTCATTGTTCACCTCGGCAACAAACATCGCACTCCGTGGACATAATCCTTCGATAAAAGCACGCTCTTCATCTTCTGTGAAGGGGTTCGTTAGTGCGGTATATCGTGCCTCACGAATAACTGAGTTAATAACAAATGCAACAGGTTCCGCATCGTCTGGAACTGCTTTTCTAATGATGGGTTTCATATTTATCCTTTTCTTGAGCGTCAAAACTTCGTCCTTTAGGGCGGAGATGTAGACGCTATCTTTTTTCTCATTCACCCTCATTTTTAAAAGGGTTGAGAATATAGTTGTTATGGATTGACGTTTATGTGAGGAAGTCAAAAGATTTGTCAGTTTGTATCGCCTCTACAACGTTGGTCCTCAAGGAAATCGAGGAGAAGGTTTTTCGTAACTTGGGTTAGAACTCTAAAACGCTCGAATTACCTTTGCTACCAGGTGTTGCTTGAATTCCAAAGCGTTTGGGTCACCGAGGATAATGAAAAAGTCCGTGCCAGCGTAGCCTGATCGGCGTAATGCGAAGTAGATGTTAATGCCCTCTACTTGCCAGATTAAACGACTGCCAAGACTTAAGGCGGGACTGAAATCATAGGTGAGTGTTAGAATCTGTTGGTAGCGTCTCTTAAAGTGCCATTGAACTTGGGAAGTTAGTCCCGCAGTGAAGCCGTAAGCGCGTAGGTTCATATCTCCACTAATCCGATGAATTCGTTTTCCTGCCTGTTCACCCCAAGCATACTCCATTTTAGCATTGTTGAACCGATCCGAGTGCCGGATTTGAAAAGCGACTGAGAAAAGATTATCTATAAATGTTTCAAACTCACCCCCATCCCAGCTGACGGCAAACCAGTAATCGCTGTGTGTTACGAGGTCGGCGTAGATATTAAAACTCCGTCGAAAGACTTCATTCTCATAGGTGTTGGAAGCTTCGGATTGGGCAGTAAGAGAGATACTACGAATAACCCCTTGGCGCCATTCATTTTTTAATTTTGTTCCCAGGTTTACACCACGGTAGCCTGTGAACGGGTGGTAACCGAGTTTATTGACGAAGTCAGGATCGACGAAAAATGCGGACAGGTAGGGTTGCACGAAAGATCCTTCATAACCTAAACTGATGAACCCATTACTTCCAACTAATTCGTTCTCCCAACTTCGAGCAAGATTAGAGAGTGCTGAAAACTTACCGCGTCGAACATAGCCTGACAGGTGACCAACGTTATTCAATCCACCATCGCGTTGGTGATGAGACAGGAACGCTGCAGTGATGTAGGATGTTGCTGTTAGTGATTGTATCCCTCGAAAGATAACGCTCTGGTTGTTTTGATGATACGTGCCCAATGTGCCTATAGAGGTGTTTTTGCCGAGTTTTCCAAAGAGTTTAATCCCTCCGTCCATATCTGTTATCCGCCTTGAATGGAAAAAGTTATCGAGCCAGTAGGCATTGCCCCCCTCAGAAAAGAATGGTCTCCGGTCAGGGACATAACGTTCACCATAGGAGAAATCTATGCTTTCGACTGCCTGTTCAATATTCTCAAAATCGGGATTGGCTGTGCCGATAAGCCGCAATTGCGGAGTTATCTCATAACGCAGATCTGCTCCTGCGCGAGCCGTATATTCTCTCTTGTCGTTTTTCGTTTCGCTGATACCGCCAATTAGATAGGGTAAAAACTTGAGTTCACGCTCCCGAGGCGGGGGCAGCACATCAATCCAATGTCCATCGTTTTCCCGAAATTCGTTAACACCTAAGTTACACCACCAAGAACGTTCTCCGGTGCGCTGTTGGAATCTGTCAACGTTAATGCCCATCCGAACTGGTTTGATTGTATCAGGATAATCCAGCATTTGCCACGGGATTTCCATCTCTACAATCCATCCATCTTCTACAATTCGCGCAGCTACGTTCCACAATCCAATCCATTCGCTTTTTTCTGCACGTCCCGTGGCGAGATGTACAAATTTTGTGCTAAGTGGATTCACCATAAAGAAATTCCTGTCTGAGAATTTGTGAGTGTGGAATGGATCTAAGCTAAAAGAAACCCAGTCTTCACCTTGGAATCGAGTCTGGTCTTTGACTTGACGCGCTACAATTTTATTAGGCATATCATCATAGAGATGGAGCCCAACGTAGATGGATGTGTCTGTATATACAACTCGGGCGATAGACTGGTTTTCTGCCGGTTTTTCGGTGCGTTCATCGGTAAAACCGATGGCTCGCGGGGTATCTTGCCAGCAGGGATCGTCAAGAATACCATCGATGGTAGGTGGATGTTCCGTTTTGATTGCTGATATCTCTTTCTGCACAGTCTGTGCGTTTTCTGCATGGATTTGTAGGTTTATGATTAGCATCAATGATAGCGTCGGAAAAAGAGACAAAACCATTAATGGAATCACGCGCGTAAAATACTTTACTAATTGTTTAAGAGCACTCATGGTTTATCCTTTAGAGAGAAAAAAAGAGAGTTGCCAACCGTGGAGTTGGTAGTTCTCCTGCCTTAAAGATTGTCTTGTGGATAGGGGGATAGTAGTGGATCTAAACCTGTACTGAGATTAATTCGGCTGACATACCCGGTTCGTTTTGGACGGGTAATCTTGACGACGACTGTGAGACGACTTCGCAAAGTTGCCCGAACCCATGGGTAGTGGAGAATTAAACAACTAAGATTTAATCAGGTGTCTTGTTGTAATGTTGTCCGCGCTGCTTGGTACAAACGAAACAGACTTTCGTGTGTTTCTTGGGCGAGTGTCTGTGGATGCCATACTAAATCTCCTATCAAGTCGCTGATAACGAACCCTGATGCCATATCGACACCGCGCAGTGTACTGATGGCAAATAGGGCAGCGGCTTCCATCTCAACCGTAACGACCCCCTCTTGTTGATAATGTTGAATCTCCGCAACTGTTTCGCGGAAGAAGGCATCGGTCGTCCATGTCGGTCCCTGTGTACAATCGATACCATCGCGCGCCAGGGTTTGCCTGAGTGCGGCTGTCAAGTTTTCGGATGGGAGTGCGGGCGCAGATGGGTCTTCCAAGTAATGGTGTGAAACGCCTTCATCACGAATAGCACTGGTACAAACAACCACATCGCCGATATGAGAGGTTTTTTGTAATCCACCGGCAATTCCTACGTTGATAAATCGTTTAATCCCCAGTTCTATGTAGATTTCGAGTAGCATTGAGACACCCGGAGCACCGATGCCGTTATTGCCACTAACTGACACGCGGTTTTCAGTTTCGGTTAGTAGATAGAATCCACCACCTACTCCGTGAATCTGCTCAACGCTTTCAGTCTTCGTAATGCGCTCAAGCAGATTCCCTTCATAACAAAAAATGACACTTTCGGGAATTGGGAAATCGGGAATGAAGCCTTGTTGACGGAAGTAAGCGACATTCTGTTGTGGCGTGACTACGGAACGCGACTTATGTTTGTCCTGGAAATTGGGTATAGACATAATTACTCTGCAAATTGGGGATTTGTTGGTAATAACAAAGTTATATTCACTGTGTTATTCCCAGAGTATGGGAATCATTTTTCAATCCACATTCAAATTTCAAGGAGTATGAAATCCCATAACACATTTTCAAAGTAGATCCGATAGTTAATGAACAGTTATCATTTAAACCGACCGAAATTTGGGAGACTGGACTCAAAAAGATATGCCAGTTTCGTAAACACAACTCTCTCCCCTGGCAAGCTATCGAAAACTACAAAGTAGAAGTGGCTTAATCTCAAGAGGACAGACATTTCGATAGGATTGCAACATAAGTTGGTGTATTAACTAAATCAATATAGCGTTCAACCTGCCATGGTGTTCCATCGAGAATGTCCTCAATCTCCGCTTTTGAAACGAACAGATAATCAAACCACGGCGAGGTATATTGTCGGTAATAAATTCGCAGTCGCAATTGCCCACCCATTCGTCCATGATCTTGGTTAAACTGATGATAGGCTAAGTGGCGAGGATCCGCTGTTTCATAGGGATCGAGCGTTTCAACAATAATTTTTGCGTCATCACCGGTCATAGCAGCAAACTTGTTCAACAATGATCGGGCGCGTGTGGAACTTCCGAGATGTCCAAAATTACGTCCCATCATGAGAATGGTATCAAAGATACCTGTCTCGGCACTTAACCGGGAGGTAGACATGACAAGTGCGTTTTTGAGTCCACGGTGTTGACAGACATCAATGGCTAATGCCGAATTATCAATCCCTAAGACATCGTGTCCTTGTTCTTGCAGATAAAGAGCGTATCTTCCTGCAGCGCAGCCAATATCTAAAACCCGTCCTGTCGCATATTCCACAGCGAGTTTTTGATGCTCAGCCCAATCCGCATATTCAGCGAAATAGTCGCGAGGTCCCAGACCGTTTGTATCTGAGCTTGTGTCAATAAGGCCATCTTCCCGCTCCACAACTTCAACATCTGCTTGCCCATTATGGTAATCTGAAAACATATGTCCCTGGAGATCCAGGATGTCAATGAGCATTTTACTTCTCCTTGATATGCCGACTGTCTCATTTGAATGAACCCATTCAATAGGCAGCCGAAAACTACTGGAGTTTTGTTCCATCTCTTCCGCGTGCTTCTTTAACCGCTTCCGCGCACGACTCAACCGACTTTTAATTGTGTTAAGAGATACTCCCAACACCTCACTAATTTCCTCACAGCTCAGTTCGGCAAAATAGTAAAGGTTTATCACGGTCCGGTCGCTTTCTCGGAGTTTATCGAAGAGATTTTGAATCAAGGCGCGATGCGATTCTCTCTCCGCGTCCTTGTGTTGTTGTGTTATATAATCAGAATAATACAATTCTGAAAGTTCTTTCGGATCAGTTGAAGTTATCAACTGTAGTTCAGGTTGAGATGCTTGTTTTCGCAGCCACGAGGTGCATAGGTTGTTAACGATCACATAGAGCCAGTTTACGAATCGATCTGGGCGTGTTAACGTAGGGAGTTTTTGATACGCCGTGAGGAATGCCTCTTGCGTAATGTCTTGTGCTATGTGAAAATCGCCGATTTTTCTCCAAGCAAGCGCGTGAATCTGCGATTGATATTTTTCTACCAGAACGGCAAAGGCATCGTGATCGCCTTCCAAAGTGAGTTGAACTAACTTATTATCGCTATGTTGCATATGCGGCACCTCCACAAGTGATCGTTTTCATGTGATTAAAGACGAAAATTGGGGGTCAAAAAGTTGCACCTTGGGGGAAAAAAATCAGATTTTTTGTAAATAACGTCATTTTTTTGCTTCCTACCTAAGGGGTACTGCTATAAATTCTACCAATGGAATCCCCAGTCAATCAAGGTAAAACGCTATTTGGGAACATCCCAGTCGCTCATATCGTTGTAGCGCATGAACGAAGGAAAGCAAAAGCATCGGGAGATTATGTCACATATACACTTGATGAAACGATTGATTTTGACAAGGCAAAGTATGTTCTCTGGCCCACCAAGCACAATCGTGAAAATCTTGAAAAGTCGCTGAAGATAAAATTGAGGCGTGAGACAGATGATCCCAAACTCTTTGCTAAAATCTACAGAGAGGAATTAATCGAGCAGCATGGGGATATTCCAGAGGTGGATGTTGTTGTTAAGGGAGAGACAAAGTTGTGGTTTGGAGGCTTTATATTTCCCGGCGATGAAGACGCATACATCGCTTTTCTTGAGGCAGAATATGTGCTGTGGCCTGAGGACGTAAAGTTAAAAACACTGGAAAAATACCGAAAGGCGAGAGCAGACGGAACGCCTTTTCATCTCGTAGATGAAGACAGCGATGACGGATAAGACCTTCTAATCGGGAATGCTGGGTACTGTAACTGTTTCGGCATTCTGTTTCGGTGGAATACTTCTTGCACAACGAAATCCGAGCCAACTGTTCGTGTTTATAGGGGTATCGCTGCCGCGACTTGCTACATGGGCAGGTCCAGGTGTATTCCAAGAACCGCCACGCGACACGTGCTCCGTCTGAACATTCGTAAAGTCTTCCAGCAACGTCTCAATATCGGAAACACCAGCGATCGGATTTTTCTTTGGAGAATTTCTATAAAAGTCCTTGTCAAACTCGTCCAAGCAGTGTTCCCATACGTTCCCACCCATGTCATACAAGCCGTACCCATTCGGTAAATAACTGCCGACAGGTGAAGTCTGTCGTCCATAATACCCGTAGTTTGCCTTACTCGGCTCTCGCGAATCGCCCCATACATAGCGTTTATCTGTTACGCCACCGCGTGCTGCTTTCTCCCATTCTGCCTCCGTCGGAAGCCGTTTACCTTTCCATTTCGCATAAGCCATCGCTGCGTACCAACTCACATAGACAACCGGATGGTTGGCTTTCCCATCGGGATAGTCATTTCCATTCCAGAGTTGAAGATAGTTACCGTTATGGTATTTGCCGGGGATGTTTTTTTTGCTCCACTCTGGATTCGCATCAATGAACGCCTTGAATTGGGCGTTCGTTACCTCATAAGGATCAATATAAAACTCGTCAAGATAAACGGTGTGTATAGGAGTCGCATACATGAGTTCTTTGCTACCCATCTGAAACTCGCCTGCAGGAATCTTCACCATTTCAGTAGCAGCTTTTTCCAATTCCTGTGCTGATACAGTGCCATGCCCTACAGACTGCAGTGCGCGCGTGAAGTCTATGGCTGCTGCTTTATGGTCTCCGAGTGTTTCTTTTGCTTTTCCGCGACTCTCATAGGCTGCGATGAAACCAGATTTGTGTTCGATGGCTGTATTAAAATCTTCTATTGCGTCGTTATACGCAGCAAGTGCCGCTTTGGCAACACCGCGAGTGTGATAGGCGGAAGCGTTATCTATTTTTAGCTGAAGGGCTTTATCACTGTCTGAGATTGCTGCGTAATAGTGTTTCTGCGCTTCAGAGACTCTTCCTTGTTCCGTTTTGAGTTGACCAAGAAGGTATTGCGTCCATCCGCGTCCGTTGTAATGTGAGCTATCGTTCGGGTCTAACTTGATGGCTTTGGTATAATCCTTTATCGCCGCTTGATACTGTTTTCGAGCTTTACTCAATTCCCCTTGTTTCATGTTCGATTGTCCAAAACGGTGCTTTACCTGTCCACGCCTGCTATAATTCATGCTATCGTTCGGGTCTAACTTAATGGCTTTGGCATAATCCCCTATCGCCGCTTGATACTGTTTGTGGGCTTCTATTGTATTGGCTTGCTCGGTTTCATATTTGCCGTATTGAGACCGCGCATGCCCGCGCCCGTGGTAGTTTTCATCATTTTCAGAATCTAATTCGATGGCTTTGGTATGGTTCTTTATCGCGGCTTGATGCTGTCTCCGAGCTTTAGTGATGTTCCGCTCGTACTTGCCGATAGCTTCACCATAGTGAGACATCACATACCCGCGCACTCTGTAAGCGTAAGCGAACTCTGGGTCCAATTCAACGGACTTATTGAGTTCAAGTATTGCGGCTCTATCGTCATTGTCTTGATATTTATTTCTGCCTCGTGCGTAATAGGTGTAGGCACGTATCCGTTTCTGTTGATACCACTTCACCAATGGTTCACTTTGGGCAGGTTGAGAAAGCAGTACCTTAAGCGCATCTGAAGGGATGGCGTAACTGTAGGAGTCACCAACGCTGGAACTGATGCCGATGACTTCACCTCTATCGTTTAGGATAGGACCCCCGCTGTTTCCTCTGGCAGTGTCCGCTGTTGTTTGTATCCACATGTCTTTATATCGGCTGTTCCATACAATCCCTTCTGTTAGTTTGTAGTCCCCACCCCCCGGATAGCCTATGGCGTAAACAGTCTCACCTTTCGTAACGGCACCACTATTACCAAGGCGGAGCGGCACACCTTCACCTGCGATTTGTAAAATGACGAGATCGTTTTCTATGTCAAATGCGGTGACCCCTTCAACAGTCCAGATTGCTTCATTGTCGCTGAGTTTTGCGAAAATAATACCGGGACTTGAAACAACGTGCATGTTCGTCACAATCTTATCGGGTGCCACAAAAAAACCGCTCCCTGCGCCTATGTTCAACCAATTTCTTGCGTCTGTAAACAGACTACCGCCTGTAATACGGACGACAGACGCTTTTCCTTTCTGGGTTACGAGGTCTGCTGTGAGCGTTGGAAGTTGTTGTTTATCAGGACTGATCTGCTGCTCCGTTTTCGCACATGAAAGGAGGAGCACCAAAGTGAATAGCGTGAATAAACCTTTTCTATCGCATTGCATAGGTCCATATCCTTGGGTTCAGTGTCCACCGAAAGACTCGTCACAATACCTCTCGGTAGGCGAGGTGTTTGCTTGGAGGTTTCCCTCCTAACCTCGCTGATTCATAGTGTATTAGTATCCCGCCGCAAGTTATATATCTTCTGTTTCGCTGGGATTCAAGAATCTTCACTAAAAATTCTACTATATTGGTCGTGCGCCAAATCTCACGCTGCGTTAGGGGTATTTAGTTCTCCATTTTTGGGAAGGTTTTGGATCCCCCAGCCCCGTAGGGTCTTTCATCTAACCGCACCGGGCAATACCCAAAGAATCCATCGAATCCAGCGGAGGATATGTGTATAGTCTGTAACAGAAATTTGAAAAATTATTGTTGTTGTGATATAATCAAATAAACTTTATAGAAAGAAAAAATGGACGAGTATGCAGATTCCGACACTCATTGACAATGTAAATGGCAACACCCTCCTGAAAGTCCTCGAAAGCCTTCTCGTGAAAAGCGTCAAGTTAGACATAGCGACCGGAACCTTTGAAATCGGGGCATTTCTATCACTTGGAAAAACGTGGCAACACCTTGATGGAATCCGTCTCCTGATGGGCGACGAGACCACACGACGCACAAAAGAACACCTCATTAAAGCCCTTCAAGACGTTACCGATGACAACATTGAATCCGTAAAAGAAAAGGACGATACCCTCCACGGACTTGCCGCTGTCCGCGACGCAATTCGCCGTGGGAAACTTGTCATTCGTGTGTATGACAAAGCCAAATTTCACGCGAAACTCAACTTGATGCACGCCCAGAATTCGAGTCCCGTTGACTTCGCCACCGTTGGGAGTTCCAACTTCACGCACCCAGGACTCACCCAAAACGTTGAATTAAATTCCTTCATCACCGATGCCACGCATATTGAAAAACTTGGTGAATGGTATGATGCCCGCTGGGAGGAAGCTTCTGAAGTCAAAGCCGAGCTGCTTCGCACAATCGAACGGCATCTTAGGAAATACCCTCCTTTTACCGTCTACGCGAAAGCACTTCATGCCTATTTTAAGGGGCGCGAAAAACCTGCCGATGAATGGGAAGAGAATGAATCGGTGATTTATCCTACGCTTTCGCAGTATCAGAAAGATGGTTACCACGCCGCACTCCAGATCGCGGACACATGGAACGGCGCGCTTATCTGTGACGGGGTCGGTAGCGGTAAAACCTACATCGGTTTGATGCTCCTTGAACGTTATCTCAGAGAGAACAAACGCGTCCTCCTTATCACCCCGAAATCAATAGCAGAAAGCGTTTGGAACAGCCAAGTGAGTCGCCAACTCCGATCGAAATACGGTCGTCTACTCCGAGAACACTATGATATTAAACTGCATACCGATCTCGGTCGCCAAGGCGGAATAAGTGATGACGATCTTAAGTATTTCCGGGAACACAAGGACGTTATTATTATTGACGAGGCACACCATTTTCGGAATCCGGGTTCCAATCGCGGTCGACTTTTAATGGAACTCGCCAGAGACAAAAAACTTTATCTACTTACCGCTACGCCAATCAATAACAGCCTTGACGATATCCATCATCTGATTAATTACTTTGGACAGAATCGAAGAAACCACTTCGCTAAAATCGGTGTGCATGATTTCCGTAGGCATTTCCGTAACATTGAAAGGGAACTTGAGGGTGAAGAAACTGAGGAAATTGCGGAATTGGTTGAAGAAGACGATCTGCTGCGCCGAGATCCGGTACTGAGACACGTCCTTATCCAACGGAGCCGAAAATATATCAAGGATGCCGAGATGGCATCTGGAACGCATATTTTGTTTCCCAAACGCGTTATTGAACCGACGGTAGATTACTCACTTCGTCGGGTCTATCGAACACTTTACGATGAACTGCAAAATGCGTTCGATCGACATAATCCGTTTCTCAATTTGGCAATTTACAATACCGTCAGGTATCACAGGAACCCAGAAAGGCAGATTGAAAATCGCCAAAAGCAAATTGTCGGTCTCATTCGGACGCTCGTCCTCAAACGCTTGGAAAGTTCATGGCGGGCTTTTGAAGCAACCATTGAGAATCTGCTTCTCAATATGGCGGAGTGGCTTGGAAAATACGCACCCGAACGCTTCACGATGTGGGAGGGCACAAATACGAGATGGTGGGGCGTTGTCCAGAAACACATTCGGGAACGCCTTCAAGAGGATGGTATTTTAACACAGAATACCTTGGAAACGCTGTTAAACTCCGTTTCATCCAACCCTTCCGAAGAGGAGGATGACCTTGCTTCTGTTGAAACTGATGACGATTTCGTTCCAGAAGATCACGATGTGGACAGATTGTTTGATGATGTTGTAGACGACATGAACTTCTTAACAGGACTCCTCAGTCGCATCTATCGACTCTTTTATGCTGACGAGTTGGGGAACGAACCCGATACAAGACAAGACGATAAGCTCCAGCAGCTCCTAAAACTGTTGAAGGAGCATCCGAATGAGAAGTTACTCATTTTTACGGAGTTCTGCGACACGGCTCGTTATCTTCATACCCAATTGGAACGTGCTGGCTTTGAACGTATTGAACAGATTGATAGTCGGCGAAAGATAAACCGTGAAGAGGTCATTGAACGCTTTTCGCCTTGCTACAACGGTAGATCTCCTCAAAATATCGTGCCGGTTCAGACGCTCATTACAACAGATGTTCTCGCTGAAGGTCTCAACCTACAGGACGCGTCTATTATTGTCAATTACGACCTGCATTGGAACCCTGTCCGACTTATGCAACGTATCGGGCGGTTAGACCGGCGGCTTGATCCAGAAATCGAGGCACAACTCAACCGAACAGATCCCACCGTTCATGTCTGGAATTTCTTGCCCCCCACGGAACTTGATGATATCCTCAAACTCCGAAAGCGGGTCGATGGCAAAATCCTCCGTATTAGCCGGATCCTCGGTATTGAAGGAAAGTTCGTGTCACCTGGGGATCCAGACGAGACCCTCCGTCTTTTTAACGAACGCTATGAAGGCAGGGAGAGCGTTGAAGAATTGATGAATCTTGAACGTCAACGCATCTCTGAATCGTATCCTAAGTTATGGCGACAGTTGCCAAATCTACCACTCCGACTCTTTTCCGGCAAAGGCATAGACACCGAGCCACCACCTTTCCTTAACCGCGATGGCGAGACCCTTCCGCTGAATCGCCACGGCTCCGAAGGACTCTTTTGTTGTTATGAGATGCCAAACCGTGAAATTAAATGGTACTTCTATGACGCTGAAATCGATGAAGTCCTTGATAACGTTGAGGAGATTTGGCCCGAAATTCGGTGTAACGAGGATACAATGCGCCGAACTGAAGACGGGCCCGCTGGACTCACGGATGCCCGCAAAAAAGTTGAACGCCACATACGCAAGTATCTTAGGGATATACAGGCACCTATGGGAGAAAAAGCCAAACTCATCGCATGGATGGAGATATGTTGAAGATGAAGTTTAATAAAATATTTGGGTAATTCTACGTCCCCCAAACCCGGTAGGTGCGGTTTCCTAACCGCACCAAAGCTTAGATATAAACCGTACATACCAAAACTGCTCTTTAGTCCCGTAGGGACGTTATGTTTATAGCATGTAGGCGCAGGATGAAAGACGGAATTTCACGAGATGTTCAAAACATCCACAACTTTGAATCCTTAGTCGATTTTTTGCGAGAGAGTCTCAATTGGCCCATTCCAGACGAAGGTTTGGAATTTGACGATATCACCTACGATTGGTCAGCGGAGGACCTTGAACTTGACGGGAACACCCAGGCCCGAATTGTCGGTTGTCGGCAACTGCAACTTTTCGACCTCCAATTTGACTTGTCAGCCGTGACACGTGAGTCTGACGCTAACACCCAAGCCTCTGAGCAACTACAACTTATAAACTTTAGTCTGTTGGAAAGTCAACAACCGTGGGGCATCTTTTTTATTCAGTTTAATGATGATGTAGAACTTGATGCTTGTAGAACACTCTTGCGTCGAGTGCTACGAGGGTTGGTTGACAGACCCACCCGCAGTGTTTCACTCCCTTTTTGGGATTACGACAAAATTCTCTGTATCTGCACTACCACAAACTTCCAAAACATCGGCTTTGCCTGCTTCAGGGGAAGAAAAAGTCGTCCTATTGTTGATGACTACATTCCGCTAAGACATTTCAAATTGGATACATGAGGTCCAACCAACGGAAAACATTGCTTTTTCAGAGAGTTTGTGGTATACTGTGAACAATGCGTCATACACATCCACGACAATTGCAATTCTATTGCCTACCAAACGGGAGGGAGCCTTTTACCGAATGGTATGCTACAATTCAAGATCGAAACATTCGAAACAGAATTCAAAAACGACTTGACCGACTTGAAGATGGAAATTTTGGCGATTGTAGATCGGTTGGGGCTGGAGTTTTTGAACTACGTTTCCGTTTTGGTCCCGGCCACCGCATCTATTTTGGTGAAGTGGAGAACACAATTGTCCTTCTCCTTTGCGGGGGCGACAAGTCGTCACAGGCAAGGGACATTGAGCGGGCAAAGGGCTATTGGTTGCAATACAAAAGGACACAACGATGAAAAAACTAAGAACATGGCACGAGTTCCTAATCGAGCAGCTTGCCGACCGAGAGGAGGCGATTGGTTACCTCCAGGTTTCACTTGAAGAATACCTTGTTGATGGCAATACTTCGTTCTTTCTGAAGGGTATCCGGAATGTCGTGGAAGCACAAGGCGGGGTTGCCAAAATTGCCAAGCAGGCTGATATCGCCCCAGAAGCCCTCTCAAAATTCCTCTGCAGCGAAGACACATTGCAACTTGGCACCCTTAGTGCCATTCTCAAGGCACTCGGATGGAGGCTCTCGATTCAACCGCTAACGATAGAGGATCATAGTGCTGACATCCCAGACACAGAATTAACAACCGCAGATGAAACCCTGCAGACAGGTTCAGAGCAAACGGCTGAATCACATCCCGCCTGATTTGGAAATCGACATTTGCAGTAGACCTTTTAATTCATTAGGACTTACGCAGGCTGTTCTTTTGTAGCACAAACTTTATGAAGTTTCAGAAAATAAATCGGTAATAGACGGGCAATGAATTGCCCTACTACAAACGGGTTGGTTCGTAGGGGGTTTTTGTTTGGGTGTTTCTTCAAGGTCGCCTCGCCCGTTTCCTGCAATTCATCGCACGTCGTGTAGCCCAAGATTACCCAATTTATTTGTTAATCCTCATGCGGAGTGCTATATCTATAATAGGTGGCAACTTGCGTTAATTAATTGAAATACTTCGCTGGCGAGATTCAAAACCTCGCGAGAAGCACAACAATGAACGCTTTTGAATGTGAACAGACTGTGGAGAAAACCGAGTGCCCGATATAACACCAAACGACATTCACAACATCAATGACTTTGACACCCTCTTAAACTTTTTACGCGAGAAACTCGGTTGGCACATCCCCGAAGATGTTGAACTTGAAGACATTGCCTTCCCTTGGTCCCCTGAAGACCTTGACCTCGATGAACTGACCGAAGAATTGGTCGTTGATTGCCAGCAGCTTCCACCGTTCCCAACCAATCAATTGGAATTTGAATTTTCGGACAGCACACAGCCATGGGGTATCTTTTTTGTCCAATTTGATAGCGAATCCATCTATCGCACCTCGCTCCGCCGCGTCCTACGCGGTCTCGTTGAGCGACGTGACAGGGATGCACACCTGCCCGCGTGGAAGCACGATCAACTCCTTTTTATCTGCACCACGACCGATTTTCAACGCTTCGCTTTTGCACACTTCGCGTCTACTGAAGTGCTGTTAGAACCTGCACCTACGAAAATTGAAAAAAACTGGTACCGTGCTGTGCTCTCGATCTTTTCTTGGGAACATGGAGATACCCACATCCGCACACTCTGTGAATATAACCTCCCTGCGCTTGCTTTTCCAAGCGAGGGTTTTTCAAGCGATCGGGAGTGGCTTCAAGAGTGGCAAAAGGCGTTTGATGTTGAAGCAGTCACCAATAAATTCTTTTCTGATTATCAGCGCGTCTTTGCACGGGTAGAGGCTGCTGTTGAAGGTATTCCCAAGGACGAGCCGGAAGAACGGCGACTCTATACCCAACGCCTCTTTAATCGATTGATGTTTCTGCGCTTTATTGAGAAGAAGGGATGGCTCCCGTATAAAGGGAACCGTGATTATCTACGCTCCCTCTTCAACGCAGCAAAAGCGGACACAAACGAAAACTTTCTCAATGACCGGCTCTATTGGGCATTCTTTAATGGGCTTGGTACCGCGGCGGATGTACCACTCAACCTGGCTGAGATCGTGGAGCGTCGCGGAAACGTTCCGTTTCTCAACGGTGGACTCTTTGAGATGCAAGGATATGATCAGCGCGATGCTGTCAATATCCCCAATGCTGAGTTTGCCAAAATTTTAGAATTTTTTGAGCGGTATAATTTCACAGTGACCGAGTCAACCCCGCTTGATATAGAGGTGGCAGTTGACCCAGAAATGCTCGGCAAGGTTTTTGAAGAACTCGTGACCGGTAGACATGACACCGGCAGCTACTACACGCCTCGTTCTGTTGTCTCCTTCATGTGCCGGGAGAGTCTGAAGATCTGCCTTCAAAATAAAACTAATGAAAAACCGGAATGTTTACAAGAATTCGTGGACACAGGTTACGCAGGAGATGTACGAGATCCTGAGAAGGTATTACAGGTGCTGCAAACGCTCCGTATCTGCGATCCAGCGTGTGGGAGTGGTGCCTATTTGCTTGGCATGATGGGAGAATTGCTACGCTTGCGAGATGCACTATTCAAAAGCAATAAGATTGATTCAAAAACGACGTATCATCGCAAACTTGACATCATCCAGAAAAATCTCTACGGGGTAGATAAGGATGGATTCGCCGTCAACATCGCCATGCTCCGCTTATGGCTTAGTCTCGCAGTCGATTATGACGGTGAGGTGCCAGAACCGCTACCCAACTTAGACTATAAGGTGGCTATAGGGGATAGTTTGACCGGACCTACACCCAAGTTGTCAGATGAACAGATTCCTCTCAATCACCAGTTGATTCAACAGATCCAAGAACGTCAGGCGGAATATCTGGTTACCCATGTTGATGCGGAGAAACGGGAGTTGCGAGGGACAATCGCTGAGTTCAAGGAGCAGCTTCAGGGATGGCAAACTGATAAAAATGAATTTGTCTGGCAGGTCGAGTTTGCTGAGGTGTTTCAGGAAGGAGGTTTTGATATTGTCATCGGCAACCCACCCTATGTCCGGCAGGAACTTATCAGACCGATTAAACCGACTTTAAGAAAATTGTTTCTGGAGGTGTATACAAGCACTGCGGATCTCTACGTCTATTTCTACAAGCGTGGTGTGGAATTGCTTCGCGCGGGTGGAGTCCTCGCTTACATTTCCTCCAATAAGTTTATGCGGTCAGGGTATGGTCGGAAACTCCGAGCGTTCTTCACCGACAAATTATGCCTTCACAAACTACTTGATTTTGGAAGTGCTTCCGTTTTTGGTGCGAGTGTGAATACCTGTATCGTTCTTGTTGAAAACGCGTTTCCGTCTGGAAGGGCTTTTCTGGCATCAACCTTTCGTGACAGCACTGACATTCCTCGTCTCCCCGACATGTTTGAAAAGTATTCAATTTCCATGCGTGCTCATGACTTATCACCGGACGGGTGGATATTGACATCGTCGGATGTCCTAAGCCTACTTGGAAGATTAGAAAGCATCGGGACACCATTGGAGGAATATGTAGATGGAAGGTTCTATCGTGGTGTGATAACAGGATGTAACGAAGCATTCATCATTAATGAATCTATTCGTCAGTGGTTGATTACTACGGATAAGAGAAGCGATGAACTTATAAAACCGTTGCTAAGGGGACGAAATCTCCGTAAATGGAAAGCAGATTCTGTAAATGAGTACCTGATAGTTATTGCAAGCAGTACTAACAGGAAATGGCCCTGGTCAAATACAAGAAACGCCTCAGAAGCAGAAAAGATTTTTGCCGAAACTTATCCAGCAATCTACAATCATCTGAACAGTTATCGGGATCGATTGATTGCCCGGGAAGATCAAGGTATGTTTTATTGGGAGTTTCGTTCGTGTACGTATTATGACGAATTTGGAAGTCTGAAAATTGTTTACCCAGATGTGGCAAGGAGCCTCGGAGCTTGCTACGACACTAGGAAAGCTGTAGGGTTAAACTCAACATATTTCATACCTACCGATGATCTTTCCCTACTTGCCATCTTAAATAGCCAACTCTTTGATTGGTATGCTCGACATAAGTTTCAGAGTCTTAATGATCCATGGATGGGTGGAGGATTGCGTTTCTTTGCCCAATACATGGAGAAAGTTCCGATTGCAGATCGTAGTGCGGAGCAGAAAGCAACATTGTCCTGTCTCGTTGAACGGATACTGGCAGACCCGGAAAGTGAGGCGGTACGTGGAATCGAACGAAAGATAAACGGGTTGGTGTACGACCTCTATGGTTTAACTAGGGCAGAAAAAGCACTCATCAAACGCACATATCGGGACGCAGGCATGGAGGTGTAAGGTGTGAGACTTCCATTTAGTCTTTTTGATTTTTTAGGGTATGCGCTACCTGGGCTGATCGTCATAGTGCTGGTTATTCTGATGATTATACTTCCAGCGACAAATCAACAGACACAAGATGAATTTTGGCATATTCAGAAATTCATAGATTCAACTCCAACCCCTTCAAATCAACAAGAACGTGTGATGGATCGATTAATAAAATATCTACCATCTGACATTACTTCGGGCATTATTTTAGTTTTATTTTGTTATGTTATTGGTTTCATAGTTCATGGATGCTGCGATTTCTTTTTTAAGTTCACATCAGGTGAATACATAGGTATGTCGGATAGGTTCGGGGTTATGAAAAAATATTACAAGGGCATACATTCCTCAAATAAATTAAGATGTATGAAAAAATATTATACCGATAATGGATGGTTTGAGGAGGAGCTTTTCAATTGTCTAAACCGTGGTTGTAGAGATCCTTCTGAACATTTTAATCCTTATTCAGAACAGTTCATACGCAAATTAAAAAAGCAAATCGCAGAAGTTTTTGAGATTGAAGTGGATAGTTTGGAGAGATCTGTGGAATACACAGAGATTTTCCATCTTTGTCGCAATGTTGTTATTAAGCAAAACCCAGACCTCTATTCACGCTCCTCCACATTGCAATCCAGACACGAGTCTGCTAAGTTAATGATGTTCATATTTTACTTCGCGGCACTCAGTTTTCTGGTGAAAGGAGTTTTTCTAATCTTAAATGGAGGAGTGCTTTTGTTTTACTTCGCTTTAGCGAGTTTCTTTTTAGGGCTTGTATTCTGCTACATGTATAACAGGCTTCTGAGGTATTATCGTAACTATATCCTTTATGGATTTTATCAGTATGCAATGGACCTTGAGCGTTCAGAGTCAACAATACAGATAGATTAGGATGTGCAATGGAGGTGTGTGGGCTTGTTTTCCTTTGTCGCACAGGGTCTCGGATGTTATAATTAATGCCATAAATAAATTAAAACGGTGGAGTTTTGAGTTTATCCAAAGGTTCCTATCGTTGGTAGAAATAAGGAGAAGATGAAGTTATGAGCATTGATACAGACCGGGAACGGTTAGTACAAGGGCATAATCTGGAATGGATTCGGTGCGACCTGAAAATGACCGACATGATTACCGTGGTCCGATGGGACTTGGAAAACCTTAGACAAGACTCTTTTATTCTTGGTGGATTGATTCCAGCCGATTTGGTAGAAGAAATCCTTTCTGGAGAACATATTTCTGATGTAATAGAGAACGTATGGCCAGAACCGGCAGCTTACGCTCCCCCTGGAGAAAGTCAGATCAAATACTTTCGCTGGGGTGTTGACGAAAATATGTATGGGTCGGAACCATTGGTCATTGGTCATCAGTTTGGTAAAATGAGGGATAATTATTTTGAAATTTCTGAAGAATTCCGCCTGTTCCATAACCTCTATCAAGACAGAAAAACGGATACATACATCAAAATTGATGATGTTGGAAATGAAGAAACCGTCGCTATTGTTACACATGATGAAGTTCAGATAAGGCTCAAGGAGATTCAGCAGTTTTTAGCAGTTAAAGAGATGTCTCTATCACTGTTATTTGAATTCAATGAATATTCGGAATATTCCCTTCACGAACTCGGACTCAGCGAGATTAGACACCGTGAACTCAAACGCGAAGGACTCATATGTTGGGTTTATGACCGTTTGAACACTCCGGAGCGAGAGTTTCCATCGGATAGTAGGCTGAGGGGAAGAAGACTTATTGTTCCTTTGCCTAAGTCTAAGAGTGGTTTTGGTGATTTCGCTGATGAACCCGAACAGTATGACGAATTCATTGTTGATGTTGACGATAATGGAGATGAACTTTGCTACGCTGGTAATCCGCATGAATTCGGTGATTATCCTAGTGAAGATTCAGAGACCACTTCGGAACTCTCCGTTATGTCTTCCTGCAGCGAACCCAGTAAGGAGACTCTTGAGCAAAATTTTCGTAAGTTAGAAGCAGTATGTGATGAATGTTTTGGATGGCGGATATTTCAATCAACGAAGCTTGGAAGTGAGGACCCTTTCCGAAGTTTGAGTGTCCCTGGACCGGACGACAAACATGGCTTTAAAATTTTTATTTCGGATTTAGCAATTCTGTTAATTGAATCACTCGACAAAAAACGCCTCAAAGGTTTGATTCCGCGTGGCAAGCGAAATAGGCGTAAAGACGAAATTAGTCGCCTTGATGATGCCTTGAATTCCTGTGGAATTATAGAAATTGAGAACTACGTCAGTTTTCTGAAATGTCTTTGGAAGTTGCGAAATACCTATAGCAAAGCACATGTCGAAAATACTGATGATGACAGATATAAATGTGCCGCTGCGTATTTCGACCTTGAAAATTTGAATTATCAGGAGGGATCTGCCAACATTCTTGGAGAGGCCGTAGCATTTCTTGACTTCCTTATTTCTGTCGTACAGAGCGGTAAACTCGGGGACAAAAATAATAGGAGTTGTTGAAAGAGAATTTGTTTGTAGGGATTGGTCGCGGGCATTATATTACCAGGCTAATTTGACATATCACATACCGCTCCGCTGGAGCGGGAAACTTTGAAATGACACACTTGCTATAGACATATTGCTCCACTGAAGCAGCAGTTTGTAAATGTTCTGATCTCTGCTATGGGTTTCGGTCTCGGAATAGGTCGAAACCCTCTTTCTTCACACAACAACGTAGAATCTGGTGAATCGCGTAAGTTCCGCGTTCATCTGTGTAATCCACGTAATCCGAGATTCAGACAATCAACACTTCCATTTACGCAGACGTAACCTAACATAAATGCAGTTAACCCGGTAGGTTAGGTTAAACGGATGGCAGCAAAACGCTGATATCTCAAAAACACTTCATACATACCAGCCATTCCATTTCAGCGATACCGAGTGAAACCCAACAGGTTCATGTGAATTTGGGTTTCACTATCCCCCTTAAGAAGATGTAACAGGATTTCGTGTTTGGAATATGCTTGGGAGATGGAATCCCATTGCTCTGATCGTTCAACTCAACCTACAGGAACTTGGCCCCAGCAGGGCGAAATGTGTATAGCAGCTCCAACCCCAAAGCCCCAGCAGGGCGAAATGTGTTTCCTAACCCCACCATCACTTACGTGTCAATGGTATATCTGTCATTGCTTTTAAGTCTTCGTGCTTTCCATTGATAAGCGCGAAATTATGTAGTATACTATTTTTATACACCTTAACATACATTGGTATATATTAAAACGGCGGGCTCAAGGTACGTCCAAATTTTTAGCGGCTGTACTTTGTGCCCTATCATGCTTTAAGAACAAGGAGCAAGTAAATTATGAGTATTCATAAAGACCGGGAGCGGTTGGCACAAAAACATAATCTGGAAGAGATGCGACGTGAACTACGACTAACCGCTATGATCACCGTATTTCAAATAGATAGAGATAATCTGTATCATGACCGCTCCATTTATTCTGCTCTGATTCCGGATAATCAGATTGAGGAGGCACTTTCCGATTCAGATTGGGATTTGAACATTGGTGATGGTATTCCGTGCGAATTTTCAAGTGAGACTAAATACCTACGCTACGGTGTTGAAAACGGGGTTGAGCCGTTAGTTATTCACGTCGGAGGTTATCATCCTCTCGAACCTTGGGTGGAAATCTCTGAGGAGTTTCGCCTTTTCCATTACCTATATCATCGTGATGGAAAAACGGATAAATACTTCAGAATTGATGAAGGCAAGGAAGAAGTTCTCGTTGCCACTGTCAAACCAAACCATGTCCAGATCAGACTCAGGGAAATTCTCCAGTGGTTGCTACTTAAAGATATGTCTCTCTCAATTCAATTTATAGTAAACTTTAGAATTAAAGATACATGTTTATGACTTCATCAATGGTTATATCGGCATTATACTCTCTGAGACGTTTGATATTCGCAAAGTCGTGTTCAATCGGATTGTAGTCGGGTGAATAAGGCGGCAAAAACAATACCTCTGCCCCCGATGCTTCTATCAACTCACGGGTTCGACGCGTTTTGTGAATCTTGGCATTATCAAGAACAACGATGTCTGAGGCAGACAGCCGTGGACATAAATAGGCTTCAATCCAGGCATTGAAACACGCCGCATCGCAGCTTCCATCAAACAAACAGGGGGCCGTAAAAGCCGAACCGATACGCGCAGCGACCAACGTTGTTGTTCGTGTCCTTGTGCCTGAGATGAGACCTAAAACACATTCACCTTTCGGAGCATACCCATGCCGTCTAAAACTCTCAGCACGAAAACCGCACTCATCTACATAAACTATCGTTTTCCCAGTGGCGTGTTTCTCGGTGAGTGTTTGACGATAGACGTGCCGTTTCTCGGCGCACCGCTCCTTATATCCGAGTGTTTTTTTTTCGCGTGATGCCGAGTTTCCGCAGTCCATATCTGATAGAGGACGCTGAAACACCGAAATGCGAGGCACGCTCGTTTTGCGTCAAGTCCGGGAAATCAGCGACATGTTTCTTCAGTGCTGCCTCGTCAAGACACCTCATGTTTTTCGGACCCGGTTTTTGGGGCGCAAATGGGGTTTTAGCCGATAACCATCTATAAACCGTTGACCGATCCACGGAAAAACGACGCGATGCTTCGGATTTTTTACCACCCGTGTGAATAAAATCTAAGACGCGTTTACGTAAATCTGTTGAATATGCCATAATAGAAACATTCTATCATAAAACAGAAAAATGTCTCTTTAATTCTAACGGTCACTATAGTTGTTGGGAACGCTCGGAACACTCCATAGACAAGCTGGGAGTAGACCTTCGGTGCATAGGGAGGGAAGCTTGGGAAATCCTTCACCGAGATGAATTTACCTGTTGGCGGCATAATTACGGAGATCTTCGCGGTATGGGTATCGGTGATTATCAAACGGATAGCAAATTGGAAGTAAAGCGTCTCATCAAACCTGTATCAATTTCCCAAGAAAGGCGATATGTTGAATTCATCGTCAATACCCATGGGGACGAGTATACCTGCGATCCAGATAAATTGGGTGAATATCCTGGTGAAAATTCAGATTTAGCATGGAAACTCACTCGTGTATATTTCCGCAAGCAGGTGCTAGACAAATACTATAATGAACCCAGTAAATACACTGTTGAGGATTCAATAGTGCGTTGTTCTCTATGGGGCAGCATCAAAATCGACAACCATCACCCTGACAAAGTTTGTGTATTCTTAGACGAGCTTGGAAGACATCTTCCTTACACGGAACAATTGCATTGGCGAGCATATAACATTCTACCAGAAGGAGGTGTGAGTGAAACCTTTTATAGGCGAATGGTTCTAGGAGAGCGGACGAATTCAGATCAGCCTGATATCTTGTTCAAACAAGGTTATGAACAATTGCGAAAGGCATGTGATGAACATCTGGGTTGGCAGTTATTGAAGTCTTTGGATTCTGGGGATGAATACCGCCTCAAACGCTTGAGAGTTCCTACTATTGACGAGGAATCTCATTTTAAAGACTCAATTTTGGATTTTGCCAATATAGTAATTGAGAGACTGAACGAAGAACGCCTTGAGACTTTGATACCTGTTAACAAACGCGAGGATATTAAACGAGGTATTAACCGCCTTGAATATGTTCTGAACTCCCGAAAGGTCGAGGGTGTTAAGAAACATATTATTTTTCTACGATGTCTTTGGGATTTGCGGAATACTCGCGGGGGTTCCCATCCTGAATTCTTGGACGATTCACGATATAAAAGGGCCTCTATGCATTTTGACCTTGAGAATCTGGATCGTCGGGAGGCGTTCACTAAAATTCTTGAAGAGGGTGTAGAATTTCTTGATTTTCTCATTTCTGTCGTGCAGAGCGGCGAACTTAGGGACAGAAATGATGAAGGTTGTTGAAAGCGAACTTGTTTGTAGGAATTGGTCGCGGCACATTATATTACCAGGCTAATTTGACGCATCATATACCGCTCCGCTGGAGCGGGAAACTTTGGAGTAACACATTTGCTATAGACATACCGCTCCGCTGGAGCAGAAGTCTGTAATGTGGTAGGCATCCTCTCATCCTGAAAATCCTTGAAATCCGTAAATCGTGATTCTGACAATGGACGCTATAGATGACGTTTGAATGCTTAGGCTTCCCCTAAAAATTGATTTTCTACTTGACATCAGTTAGCAAGAATGCTACAATATATTATACCTGTTCACAAAGGCGGAAAATGAATCATCAGGAGCACAATTAGCGTTCACCAATAAAATGTTACACTTTTCACCAAACTATTTTTTTCCCCAACAAAGAATCGAAACCGAGAAACACCCAAGAACCCCACGGCTCCACTGGGTTTACAACCGAAAACCCTACAGAAATTCCGATTTAAAAATGTTATAAAAACGTAACATTTTATACGATTGGTATTAATTAACATTTTATAGTGTTAATCTCAAAAAACACAAAATCCGCGTAATCCGTATCATCCGCGAGAATCCGCGATTCAGACCCGTAGATGAGGACGACAATAACGAATAGAACATTTTCATAGTTTTCAATCACGGCAGTTCTACAATCCTGTCCACCCTGATTCTGACAATTGACATCGCCGCATCGGGATCATGGCAAAAAACATTTGACAACCCCTCACAGAATATAGTATCATAATTGATAGGGATAAGTTTTCGCCGAGTCTGACCCGGCTCGGACAGCATTCACAAAGACATCATACATCGTTCAAGTAAGACACGGACAGAAAAATGCTTACGACACCGACGACATTGCAATATAAGGAGCTTGTGCGCTACAATGCCCTATACCAAGACAACCTTCAGGCTGTCTCGGGTTCGCGCGCCATATCCATTATTATTATTGCTATTCGTCGTGCTGTGGTGGGCTAATCACGCACAGAGAAGAAGTTTCTATTACAACGCCCATCACTGAAGCAGACGATTTCAGTGAGGGTGTTTTTTTATTTAATGTGCCTTGCATGAACTTAGGACCAATCGACCAAAATCCGTGTAATCCGCGATTCAGACACTTAACATTGCACATCACTAACTTAAATTCTTAATCTTCATTGAGGAACAGGAAAACGGCTTACGCCGAGGAGATGCCACATGGCAAATCGCTCTGATCCAACGCTTGATAATAAAATGTTTGAAGAGGTATCCTCCCAATTCACGTTTGCTGAAAGGGAAAAACAGATCTTGGAATTCTGGCGTGAAAACGACATCTTTCAGAAAAGTATGGAGATGTATAAAGACGCGCCGCCATTTGTTTTTCTCGAAGGACCCCCGTTTGCGAATGCACCGCCCGGCGTGCATCACGTCCTCGCGCGTATCATGAAAGATGCCGTCTGCCGTTACAAGACGATGACGGGGCATTACGTCCACCGCAAAGCCGGTTGGGACACACACGGACTTCCCGTTGAATACCAGGTCGAAAAGCAACTCGATATTACAAACAAAGCCGAACTTGAGGCTTACGGCGTTCAGAACTTCATCGAAAAATGTAAGGAGAACGTCTTCCAATACGAGCAGGATTGGCGGCAGATGACAGAACGCATCGGATATTGGGTTGATCTGGATGATGCTTACATCACGCTGTCGAACGATTACATTGAAAGCGTTTGGTGGGTCCTCCGGCAAGCCTGGGACAAAGAACTCCTGTATCAAGGGCACAAGGTCCAACCCTATTGCTATCGGTGCGGCACAACCTTAGCAAGCCACGAAGTCGCGCAGGGTTACCAAGAAGTCTCCGACCCGTCTATCTTCGTTCGCTTCCCGCTGAAAAACAGAGAGAATACCTACCTACTCGTCTGGACGACGACCCCATGGACGCTGCCCTCTAACGTCGCTGTCGCTGTCGGTGAAGATTACGATTACGTTTCCGTTGAAGAAGCCGACGGACGGCATCTCATTCTCGCAAAAGAATGTATACCCAGTTTATTCGGAGAGGATCCCCCGAAAATCGTCGAAAACTATAAAGGCAGGGACCTCCAAGACTGGGACTACGAACCCTTGTTCGATGGCGGACAGCATCCGGAAAGATCCCACTACATCGTCCCCGGTGATTTCGTGACGACGACAGAAGGGAGTGGCTTGGTCCACATCGCGCCCGCCTTCGGGCAGGACGACTACGAGATCGGACAGAAATATGGGCTGCCGCTCGTGCAATTGGTCGGTCCCGACGGTAGATTTGTCCCAGAAGTTAAAGACGCGTGGGTGGGTGAATACGTCAAAGACGCCGATCCAAAGATCATCGAAAACTTGGACGGACGTGGGCTCTTATTTAAGGCTGCCGAGTATACGCACCAATATCCGTTCTGTTGGCGGTGTGATAACCCCTTGCTCTACTATGCCCGTGAATCGTGGTTCATCAAGACGACCGCCATCCGGGATCAGATGCATCAGCACAATCAGCAAATCAACTGGTATCCAGAGCATATCAAAGACGGACGTTTCGGCAACTGGTTGGAAAACAATATCGACTGGGGATTGAGTCGTGAACGCTATTGGGGCACTCCCTTGCCGGTCTGGGTGTGTGACGACTGCGGACATACGCACTGTGTCGGCAGTATCGCCGAATTGCAGGAACTCGGGACGGATGTGCCAGACGATATTGAACTCCACCGTCCTTATGTAGACGACGTTGTCCTCGCGTGCGAGAAATGCGCTGGTACGATGCATCGCGTCCAAGATGTCATCGATTGCTGGTTCGACTCGGGTTGTGCGCATACCGCACAGTGGCACTATCCCTTTGAGAACAAAGAGATGCTGGAGCAGGCGTATCCGGCGGATTTCATCTCCGAAGCCATCGATCAGACCCGTGGATGGTTCTACAGTCTTTTAGCGACGGGGACACTCCTCTACGACAAACCCGCCTACAAAAACTGCCTCTGTCTTGAGTTAATTATGGGACCCGACGGCCAAAAGATGAGCAAGAGCCGAGGCAACACAGTGGATCCGTGGACAATTCTAAACGGACAAGGCGCCGATGCGATGCGCTGGTATATGTTCACCGCAACCACGCCGTGGACCCCCCGCGCTTTCAAAATAGAGGGCATTGATGAAGCAATGAAGAGGTTCATGGGAACGCTCCAGAACGTCTATAGTTTCTTCGTCATGTATGCCAACCTTGAGCAGATTGATGTCTTACAAGATGCACCGCCTGTTTCAGAACGCGCCACGATAGACAGGTGGATCTTGTCTCGTCTCCACACCCTCACTGATAGCGTGCGCGACGAGATGGAAAATTATCATCTCACGAATGCACCGCGCGCCATTGAGGCGTTTGTGGACGACCTCAGCAACTGGTATGTCCGCCGTTCCCGCGATCGCTTCTGGGGCGCGGAAGCCGACCTGACAAGCATGCCGCCTATGCTACGCTTTATGAGGTCCTCGTAACCGTTGCGAAACTCGCCGCTCCCTTCGTTCCATTTTTGGCAGATGAACTTTATCGGAACTTGGTATGTTCGCTGGATACTAAGGCACCCCGCAGTGTGCATCTCGCGAAATATCCCGTTGCGGATGCCGCCCTCAAAGACACCCAGTTAGAAGCCGATATGGATTTCACACGCGACGTCATCAGTATGGGACACGCCGCTCGCAACCGTTCCGGCATTAAGACGCGCCAACCCTTGGCGGAGATCACCCTGGGTGGACTCTCCGATGCCGAAAAAGCGACCGTGAAGCGTTTGGCAGACCTCATCCACGATGAGCTCAACGTCAAGGCGATCGACTTCACAGAGAGCTTGGACGCTTTCGCACAAGTGACACTCAAACCCAACTTCAAGGTATTGGGACCCAAATACGGTAAGGGTGTGCAAGCCATCGCCAAAGCATTCGCCGCCGCAGACGCAGTCGCCTTGAAAGCGACGTTGGAAGCCGCAGGCAGTTTACAGGTTGAAGCGGCAGGCGAGACATACACCCTTGAGCCGTCTGAGATTGATGTGCAGACCCAGAATCGGGAGGGTTTCTTTGTGGAAGCCGACGCGAAGAAATTCGTCGCATTGTCAACGGAATTGACGCACGAGTTAACACTGGAAGGCTTGGCGCGCGAGTTCGTCAATAAAATCCAGAACATGCGTAAGGACGCCGATTTTAACGTCTCCGATCGGATTAAACTCAGTCTCTGTGATACGTCCCCACTTCTGGATGAGGCGTTTCAGGCACATCGAGACTATATCCTCCGCGAGACCCTTACGACAGCAGTCGTAGACACACCAAGTGAAAATGCCTTCACTCTTGCCCAAAAACTGAACGGTGAACCCGCGACCTTGAGCGTTGAACAGGTTTAGCCTATCCCTTCTCCGCTGGCGAAGGACTCATCTGTTACTGGGAAAAGCATAAGTATACTTAGGTAACATGAGTTTGAAAATTAAAAACCAATTGTTCCCGTAGGTTGGGTAGAGCGGTAAAAACATAAGCACTATTCTTACCCAGAGCAGGTTTCCGATTTCAATGACCCGTTTCGTGTAGATAGAGATAGCGAAACCCAACAACCACAATAGTGCTGATGTGAGAATGCGTTGGGTTTCACTAATGTCTTGGAGATTTTAGGTTGCTAAGTGCGTTTTGAAAATTATTCACCTTGCAAGACTTTAGGTCATTTCCGTTCTACCCAACCTACATATGAACCAATTTCCTATATCGAACTCACGTTAGGTCTATGTATATGGATTTCATTGAGGCACTCTCTACAGATAACTTGACCTCCATAAGAACAGCCCCTAAAACCGACGTTCACTCCCATGCGTTCTTAAGTACACGCCTGGAGAATCTGGAACGCTGGCTCGGTCATCCCCTAAAGCACCCTCCTGCTAAGATGAAAGGACTTGCGGGGATGATGGAATACATAAACGAAGTCTTATCCCATCACATAATAACCCCCGAGAGTTTTAAGTTTGTCGCCTCCTCAGGCGTGCGCGATGCAATACAAGACGGCGTTGTTGTGCTTGAGATGAGTTTTGACATTCGGATGGCTGAATACTATCCAGATGCGTTAGTTGGAGCGCAGACGTTTCTTGAGGGATTAGCTGAACAATGTAAGGCACAAATTGATCTGCGTCCAGAACTCGGTTTTCCTCGGACACATGCTGACGATTCGAAGTTGGTGGCATTGGCACACGAAGCCGTGGAATTGGGTGTATTTCAATCCATCGATCTGTATAGTTATGAAGAAGCGTGTGCTCCTGAAGCCGTGAAGCCTTTATACAGAAAGGCACGCGAAGCGGGGATGAAGCTCAAGGCACACGTTGGAGAGTTTGGGGGTGCAGAAGAAGTCCGACGGACTGTCGAAGTCCTTGACTTAAACGAGATTCAACACGGCATTGGTGCTGCAGAATCGGTTGAAGTCATGCGGTGGCTTTCGGAGAATCGGATACAATTGAACGTGTGTCCAACAAGCAACGTGATGTTAGATGCTGTGCCGAATCTCACCTCACATCCGATCCGCATCTTATTTGATAACGGCGTCCGCGTGACAATTAATACAGACGATCTGATGATATTCGGTCAGAGCGTCTCCGAAGAGTATCGGAATCTCTATCGAGCAGGCGTCTTCAGTGCTGAAGAATTGGACAATATTCGGCGCGTGTCCCTCGAAGGCGATCCTTAAATTGCTACCATATGCAAGTGGACTTGACAAATAGTAGAACTATATGGCAAAAACTTCGTCGTGGCACACAACGTAGACCGCGCTTTCACAAATACCTACAACAGCATCCAAGTTAAGTTTATGGATTTGGATACATTGATTGCTGAAATATGCCCTTCCAAGACAGAAAAAAACTTGCCTTAAAATCGAATTTTTGCTATACTACGGTTTAAAATAAATATTTCCAAAACCTGTCTTATAAATACCAATTTCTGTGGCGGGGTCTCCGCGCCTCAGCCCTTCATGAATTCCATTTAATAGTGATGAAAGGAGATTCCGTTCATGCAAGATTTTTCGTATGTTGCCGCGCAAACGCTATCGGAAGCCGTTGCCCTGCTTGATGAAAACGGAGAAAAAGCGCGCATCTTGGCGGGTGGCACCGACCTTATCGTTAATGTCCGAGAGGGACGTCGAGACGTTGACTTGATGATTGATGTCAAATCCGTCCCTGAGGTGAACGTCTTAGATTACGATGCGAACACCGGCTTAACGCTCGGTGCCGCGGTCGAATGTTATAAAATTTACGCCGTTGATGCCATCTGCGATGCCTATCCCGGTTTAATCGACGCAACCAAAATTATTGGGGGCACTGCCATCCAAGGACGCGCCGGCGTTGGAGGTAATTTATGTAACGCCTCACCCGCTGCGGATTGCATACCGCCGCTAATTGTACTGAATGCGACCTGTGTCATTGCCGGTCCAAACGGAGAGCGTGAACTCCCCGTCGAACAGTTCTGTACAGCCCCCGGGCAAACCGCTTTGGAAAAAGGCGAGATGCTCGTCTCTCTAAAGATACCAGCACCCGCAAGCAATTCCAGCTCCTTCTATCTCCGGTTTATCCCGCGCAATGAGATGGATATCGCTGTCGTCGGTGCCGGTGCTTCTGTGACACTTGATGATGCAAAAGAGACAATCGTCTCTGCACGTATCGCACTCGCTGCTGTCGCCCCCACCCCGCTCTTTGCGGAGGAAGCCAGCGCGCTTCTCGCAGGTCGCGAGGTTTCGGATGCCGCGATTGATGATGCCGCAGAAGCTGCGCAAGCCATCGCACGCCCGATTAGCGATATGCGTGGGACCGCCGAGCAGCGGACACACCTCGTCGGTGTGCTGACGCGACGCGCACTCAATGGCGCAATTCAGAGAATCCGAGATTAAAAAAATGAAAGGAACCATACTATGGCGAGAAAATCGCACGTTCAAACCACTATCAATGGCGAAACAGTAGAATTTCTCTGCGAATCCCGGCAAAGCCTGCTCGAAGTTCTCAGGGATGAACTCTATCTTACGGGTGCTAAAGAGGGATGCAACAACGGAAATTGCGGTGCCTGCAGTGTCATCCTCGACGGCAGACTCGTCAATTCATGTCTCGTCCTCGGTGTAGAAACTGAAGGCAAATCTGTCGAAACCATAGAAGGTCTCGCGGAACCCGACAAGCTGCACCCGATCCAAGACGCATTCTTGGAAAACGCTGCACTCCAGTGCGGTATCTGCACACCCGGCTTTATTATGAGTGCCAAGGCACTCCTGGATAGCAACCCGAATCCAACCGAACATGAAATTCGGTACTGGTTAGCGGGTAACCTGTGTCGCTGTACCGGCTATGATAAAATCGTCAAAGCGGTGATGGATGCCGCTAAGGAAACCTCTGCTTAAGTTCATACAAACGCAATCTCATAAATCGGAGGTATATGCGTAATGACTGAAAAGAAAGAATATAAAGTCATCGGCACCCGCCCCATCCGCCATGACGGCGTCGACAAAGTCACCGGTCGCGCACTTTACGGGGCAGATTTCCAAATGACCGGACTCCTGCACGGGAGGGTCCTGCGGAGCCCACACGCCCACGCGAGAATCGTATCAATTGACACCAGCCGTGCCGAAGCGTATCCCGGCGTTAAAGGCGTTGCCACCGCGCAAGACTTGCCTGACGCTGAGGACAGAATCGCGGACTTAGGCGAAGGTGCGGTCAATCTCAAGTATCTCTGCGACAACATCTTGGCAAGCGATAAGGTGCTATACAAGGGACACGCCGTTGCCGCTGTCGCCGCGACAAGCCCGCATATTGCAGAAGAGGCGTGTACACTCATTGATGTCGAATACGAGGTGCTGCCCCCCGTCTTAGAGGTGCGCCAAGCAATGGAGGCGGACGCACCGCTCCTGCACGAAACCCTGAAAACCACCTCAATGGGCGAGACGGCTGATGAACCCAGCAACGTCGCAAGCCATATCCAGCATCAGTTGGGTGATCCTGAAAAAGGATTCGCCGAAGCCGATATCGTTGTTGAACGTGATTTCGTTACAGGCACTGTTCACCAAGGTTATATTGAACCCCACAACGCCACGGCGCACTTTAACCAAGATGGTCAACTGACGATATGGTGTAGCACACAAGGCGCGTTTACTGTTCGTGAACAGGTCGCCGAAATTCTCCAATACCCCATTTCCAAAATTAAGGTGGTTCCGATGGAGATTGGCGGCGGTTTTGGGGGTAAGATTAGCGTTTACATCAAACCGGTCGCCGCGTTGCTGGCAAAGAAAACAGGTAAACCGGTTAAGGTGCTCATGAACCGTGCGGATGTATTTGAAGGCACAGGACCGACACCTGCCTCCTACGTCCGGGTTAAAATGGGTGCGACCAAAGAGGGTAAGATAACCGCCGCTGAAGCCTATCTCGCTTTTGAAGCCGGTGCGTATCCCGGTGCCCCCGTTGGACCCGGTGCGATGTGTATCTTTGCGCCCTACAACATTGAAAACGTCATCATTGACGGCTACGATGTCGTTGTCAATAAGCCGAAAACCGCCCCCTATCGCGCCCCCGGGGCACCAAACGCCGCTTTCGGTTCAGAGTCAGTTGTTGACGAAATCGCGGAGAAACTCGGCATCGATCCACTTGAGATCCGATTGCGCAACGGCGCAAAAGAGGGCGATCGACGTGCAGATGGACCCGTTCACCCGCGCATCGGCTGTATTGAGACAGTTGAAACCGCGAAAGCGCATCCCCACTATACCGCACCGAATGGGCAGAAGCACCACGGTCGCGGTGTCGCTTCGGGTTACTGGTTCAATATCGGCTTGGAGTCGAGCGTGACGATTAATGTCAACTCCGATGGCACAATTAACCTCATTGAAGGTTCCACAGACATCGGTGGCACGCGTTCTTCGATCGCTATGCAGGCGGCAGAAGTCCTCGGTATCCCCGCCGAATCGGTCAACCCAAGCGTTGTTGATACCAATTCTGTCGGTTACACCGCTGTAACGGGTGGTAGCCGCACAACCTATGCAACCGGTTATGCCGCTTATGAAGCCGCACAGGATGTCAAGCGGAAGATGATCGCACGCGCCGCGAAACTCTGGGAAGTTGACGAAGACAACGTGCAGTTCGCAGATGGCGAATTTTCATGCATCAACGGCAAAGAGGAGCAGATTAGTTTCCGCGACCTCTGTGGACGGCTCGGTCAAACCGGGGGTCCGGTGGTAGGTAGCGGAACAGTGAATCCCGGTGGTGCAGGGGGAGCCTACGCAACGCACATTGTAGATGTAGCAGTGGACGAGGAGACCGGTAAGGTCGAGATCCTCCGCTATACCGCAGTCCAGGACGCAGGCAGAGCCATCCATCCGAGTTACGTTGAAGGGCAAATACAGGGTGGTGCTGTTCAGGGTATCGGATGGGCATTGAATGAGGAATACATCTACAATGACGAAGGCACCATGACCAACGCCAGTTTCCTCGATTACCGGATGCCGACCTGTTTAGATTTACCTATGATTGATGCCGTCATCGTTGAAGTCCCGAATCCGGGGCATCCGTATGGTGTGCGTGGGGTCGGTGAAGTCCCGATCGTGCCACCAATGGCTGCCATCGCCAATGCTATCTACGATGCAATCGGCATTCGAATGACAGAGCTCCCGATGTCGCCTGACCGGCTTTTGAAAGCCATGGGCAAGATCTAAAACTCAAATACGGGGAGGCGCGCTTGAAAAGCGCGCCTTTCTCTCTTAACTGACAACCGATAACCGATAACCACTAAAAAATGCCAACCGTAGTGATTCCTCCCCTCATGCGTAAATTTACAGGCGGCGAAGAGAACATCACGCTTCCCGGGGCAACTGTCCGTGAAGTGATTGATAATTTGGAAAGTCGCCATCCGGGTATCAAAGCGCGGTTATGTGAAGAAGACCGTCTTAAGCCCGGTATCGCCATATATATCAACGGTCTCCTGTCTCGGGGATCCCTCCTCGAACGCGTTGACGCGGACGCAGAAATTCATTTCCTCCCTGCCATCGGCGGCGGTGTTGCAGAACCCTCTAACTGAACCTCTATAACGTTTCAAAACATTTTGACCGGACACGTGTGTTTTCTGATTCAAATCGGAAAGGAGAACCGGTGAACATTCCCTGTATGACAATCTGTTAGTCACAACCGTGGGACACAGTTTCGCAGTGAATCCCGCTGATGCCTTGTCGGTCACATGGGGAAAACTTAAGATGAGATAATAGGTTCAGAAGGAACGATTTTAATGCACACTGAATTGCCATTTGTAGACTGTACAGACTTCATCAACGACCCTGATCGACTGCTCGAGCACAGCCACCAGAACGGCTATCTCTTCTTTCGCGGGCTCCTCCCGACCGAACCCGTGCTTGAACTCCGTCGACAGGTGCTTCGGGTCGCAGCGCAGCACGAACTCCTGGCACCCGGCACCGATCCCGATGCTGGCATTCGCAGAAAAGGCGTTTTCATCTGCGAACAGGACGGATCCGAGACCTTCAGACGGTTCTACATTGATGTCCAGAAACTCCGGCTTTTCCACGCCCTGCCGCATCATGAGCGTATCATGCGTGTTCTAAAGGTCCTATTCGGCAGCTCCGTTTTCGTCCACCCCCGTCATATATGTCACGCCATCTTTCCGGGCGAACATCAGTATACCACCCCTCCACATCAGGACTTCCATCCGGTTCGCGGTGCGCAGGATACGTGGACGGTGTGGACACCCTTGGGAGACTGTGATGCCGAGTTGGGCGGATTGGCGATTGCCCGCGGATCAAACCGTCGCGGGTTCCTAAAGGACAACGATGTCCGTTCATGGAAGTCAATCGAAGAGAGTACCGAATGGGCTTGGAATCCCTTCACGTGCGGAGATGTCGTCATGTTCCACAGTTTAACGATTCACCGAGGTCGCGACAACGTGACCGAGAACCGCATACGACTCGCAACGAGTGCCCGCTATCAGTCAGTTAATGAACCTGTTGACGAAGACGCTCTCACTGTTCATTTGGGGTGTGTGAAATGGGAAGAGGTCTATTCAGGGTGGGAAACGCAGGATCCGTTGAAGTATTACTGGAACGCAATTGACATGGATGTCCAACCGGCTTACCATCGCCGCAGGACAAAACCCGCAAATCGTTAGGTGAAAAAATGGAAAAAGAAAATCAGGAATTATCTGAAGTTGAAACCCTGCAACCCATCCCTGATAGGTTGGTGGTTCTCACCTTTGATGACGGTAACAAGTCGGATTATGCCTATGTTGGACCGCTGTTGAAGCATTACGGTTTTGGAGCGACGTTTTTCATCACCGAGGGTCTCAATTTCCTCAACAGCAAGGCGCACTATGTCACATGGGCAGAGATCCGTCAATTGCACGAGGACGGTTTCGAGATAGGGAACCACACCCGTCATCATAAACACGTCACTACACAGTCGAAAGAAGAGCTGATGGCGGACTTGATACACATCGATAAACGATGCGAGGCATACGGTATTCCTATCCCTGAGACCTTTGGCTATCCTGCGGATTGTCGCGGACCGGAAGCGTTAGAAGTGCTGACAGAAAAAGGGTATCGTTTCGCGCGGCGTGGCATTGGACCCGAGTTTCCATTCCATCCAGAAGGTGGACGTGGACCGGTTTACGATCCGAATGTCCATCATCCGTTGGTCATTCCGTCAACAGGTGTTCCCGGTCCAAACTACGGATTCGAGGATTTGGTCTGGGCGGTTGAACAGGCAAAGGATGGAAAAATCGCCGTCCTGACGTTTCACGGCGTGCCTGCCCTTGAACACCCGTGGGTTGATGTCTCACCCGAACTGTTTAAGACCTACATGGATTATCTTCGGGACAGCGGCTGCACTGTTATTGCGCTGCGCGATCTGGCTAAATACGTTGATGCATCGGAGACGATTGGGAAAAGCGTAACATATTGGTAAGTGTATGGAACAAGCGGTGCGTCCGAAGCGCGAAATCGCGTAAAAATTACGCAAAACCACCGAAGACCTGTAAAAGAGACGTTTTTATGGAAAAAAAAGATAAAATTGTTATAAAAATGGACTTTTCGGGTCAAAATTATACATTTTTTTTACAATTTTATTTGACAAACCTTTCGTTAGGGTGTATAATTAACATTACCTTTTGACAAGAAAGGTGAATTTGTTCTTTGAAAGTTAAATAGTGAACGTGACGTGCCTATTAATAGCTTGTGAGTGCACTTCGATTTTTCGGAGATGTACTTCGATACTTGTGAGTGCGCTTCAGTTTTCTGAAGATGTACTCCGATACTTTTGTGGAGAGTATGATACCGGCTCAGGACGAACGCTGGCGGCGTGGATAAGGCATGCAAGCCGAACGAGAAATCGGGCTTCGGTTCGATGGAAAGTGGCGAACGGGTGAGTAACGCGTGGGTAATTTGCCTCTGAGATGGGGATAACAGTCTGAAAAGACTGCTAATACCAAATACGATTCGGTTGACTTCGGTCGGCCGAATGAAAGGTGGCTTCGGCTGCCGCTCGGAGATAAGCCCGCGTCCTATTAGCTTGTTGGTGAGGTAACGGCTCACCAAGGCAACGATGGGTAGCTGGTCTGAGAGGATGATCAGCCACATTGGGACTGAGACACTGCCCAAACTCCTACGGGAGGCTGCAGTCGAGAATATTTCGCAATGGGGGAAACCCTGACGATGCGACGCCGCGTGGGGGATGAAGGCCTTCGGGTTGTAAACCTCTGTGTTACGGGATGAATTGAGCGTTGCTGATAACGCAGCGTTTTTGACGTTACCGTAGTAGAAAGCCCCAGCTAACTACGTGCCAGCAGCTGCGGTAATACGTAGGGGGCAAGCGTTGTCCGGAATCACTGGGCGTAAAGCGCGCGCAGGCGGTGGAGTAAGTCAGACGTGAAAGGGTTCGGCTCAACCGAACCATTGCGTTTGATACTACTTCACTTGAGTCTAGAAGAGGAAAGTGGAATGTATGGTGTAGCGGTGGAATGCTTAGATATCATATAGAACACCCGTGGCGAAGGCGGCTTTCTGGTCTAAGACTGACGCTCATGCGCGAAAGTTTGGGGAGCAACCGGGATTAGATACCCCGCTAGTCCTTACTGTAAACGATGGGTACTAAGTGTAGGGGGTGTTGATTCCCTCTGTGCTGTAGCTAACGCATTAAGTACCTCGCCTGGGGAGTACGGCCGCAAGGTTAAAACTCAAGGTAATTGACGGGGGGCCGCACAAGCGGTGGAGCATGTCGCTTAATTCGAAGCAACGCGAAGAACCTTATCCAGGGCTTGACATCGCAGTGACCGCTATAGAAATATAGTTTTCCTTCGGGACACTATGACAGGTGCTGCATGGCTGTCGTCAGCTCGTGTCGTGAGATGTTGGGTTAAGTCCCGCAACGAGCGCAACCCCTGTCTTTAGTTGCCATCAGGTAATGCTGAGCACTCTAAAGAGACCGCTGGTGACGAGCCAGAGGAAGGTGGGGATGACGTCAAGTCCGCATGGCCCTTATGCCCTGGGCTGCACACGTGCTACAATGGTCGGTACAGAGGGACGCCAAACCGTGAGGTGGAGCAAATCCCAAAAAGCCGACCCCAGTTCGGATTGCAGTCTGCAACTCGACTGCATGAAGTTGGAATCGCTAGTAATCGCGAATCAGCAGGTCGCGGTGAATACGTTCCCGGCCCTTGTACACACCGCCCGTCACGCCATGGGAGTTGGTAGCATTCAAAGCAGGTGACCCAACCTTCGGGAGGGAGCTTTCTAAAATGAAACCGATGACCGGGGCGAAGTCGTAACAAGGTAGCCGTAGGGGAACCTGCGGCTGGATCACCTCCTTTCTAAGGAGCATTAACATAAGGACTCTCACACAGTGCTTGTGTTCATTACGCTCTTTACCTTATAAGACACGCACCAAAACTGTTTAACTTTCAAGAACATCTTCTACAACCTACAGCAAGCCTTTTGCTATACGCACCCATCCGATTTCCCTTAGCACTCTTTCAACAAATTAATTTGACAAACCTCTTTTTCGCGTGTATACTTAATAGTGCTTGTTGAGAAACGGAAGCGAAACTGTTTTTTCGCAAATATCTCTCCCTTTTGTGGGCTTATAGCTCAGACGGTTAGAGCGCGCGCCTGATAAGCGCGAGGTCCCTGGTTCGACTCCAGGTAAGCCCACCATTTCTTTTTCCAACTGTTTTCGACACATACGTCCGCATTTCCCTGCCCCGTAGACGCGTCCCACACGCTTTCAAACCGGTAGGTTTACCCTTCTAAAGAAATTTTAATGAATAAGAAGCGTTAGATCAGATTATAATATACTAACGCAAGTCCCTTTTTGTAGGAGCGACCCCTCGACTCTTTGCCGATTGCTGAGAGCCGAATGCCTCTAACAGTGAAAGCATTTTCATTTGCTGAAAAAGGTGTGAACTGGTAGACTGATAGAGGGGAAACTTTATGCTAATAACACTCATCCGCCGAGAACTCCTTGACAACTTAATGACATTCCGGTTTGCGGCAGCGGTCTTAATTATGTTGTTGCTTGTTGTCGCGAACACTGCAGTGCTCCTCAAAGATTATGAACGACGTTTGGCAGGTTACGACACTGCTGTCCAAAAGCGTCGGCAGGAATTGCTGGACACAAAAACCTATTCAGCAGTGCGCTTAACCGCTTATCGTCCACCGAACCCATTGAGTATCTTCAATGTCGGTTTGGACAAGCGGTTAGGGAACACGCTCGGGGTCAATTATCTTTACGTGCCGACCCTGTGGGATGCTGGGAAATACGGGTCGAATAACGCGTTCCTCAATATCTTTGCTTCCATTGATATCGTTTTTATTTTTCAGGGGATTCTCAGCCTATTGGCGCTTGTCTTTGCCTACGATGCACTTGCCGGGGAACGCGAGCGTGGCACATTACGACTCGTTCTGACGCACGCCGTCCGACGGGGTCATCTCTTGTTTGCCAAATACATCAGTGCGATGCTTTGTCTACTGATGCCATTAGTGATGTGTTTCCTCCTCGTGCTGATGATGCTAACGACTTCCGCTTCTGTTTTTTTGAGCATGGATGATTTTCTCCGCATCGGCGGAGTCATTTTTACGTCGTTTGCCTATCTATCGTTGTTCTATCTCATCGGTCTGCTGATTTCAGCAGCAGCGCGCCGAACGGGGACTGCCCTCATGATCGCTATGTTCGTTTGGGGGCTCTTGGTATTGGTGTATCCGAATATGATTCTTACGGCGATTGATACTGCCCCGCAAGCCGATACGGAAACCTCCGCTTACAATCAAATCAAACAGATATGGGAGGAATTTGACAGAGAACGCAAGCAGTTTCTCGCCAATGACCCTGTCCCAGGGGAAGATTGGGATTTCGGTTTGTGGGGAGATGGCTATAGTTTTTGGGGCGGCGATGACGATTCCTCGAAATTACTATATTACGAGATCACTGGGTTCCACTTTGAGACACTCAAAGAGGAATCTGAGCCACAGGTGCCGCACGCTCAGAATTATCACCGCTTTTTCGGTCTACAGGTTACCAACACAGCGGACCGAACGTGGATCGTCCGAAAGCCTGCCCTGGAGACGATCTATGTCCACCCCGCAAAGATGGAACGGATGTTGTTAAAGTTCTCACCCGTAGGTCTGTATGATGCGGCAACTGAAGCGTGGATAGGGACCGACTTAAAGGGTCTCCAAGATTTTTTTACAACAGGTCAACGCTACCAACAAGCAGTGGTTGACTATTTTCTCGACAATAAGATATTCGAATCTCGCCAATGGTTTGTTGCCGCCAAAGGGGAGATTGACTGGAACACACTGCCTCAGTTTTCCTTTCAGAGAAGCGATGTCGGCACAAATGTGAAACGGGCGTTACCCGATGTCTGCCTATTGCTACTCATCAACGTCATTCTTTTCATGATAATATTTCTGATTTTCGTTAGGAGCGAAGTGTAGAATGGCTGTCAGCAGTCAATTAAACGGATTTAATGTAATCAAGCCACCTCTTAACTGACCACTGATAACTAAAAAATGATTTGGCATATTACAAAACGCGAACTCTACGATAACCTCAATAGCCTCCGATTCGCACTGACAACCGTGTTGCTGTTAACATTGATGCTAACCAACGCTATCGGACATCTCCGAGAACATCCAAAGCGGATGCAGAAGTATCACGAGGCTGTCAGCGAATCTATGGCGCGCATGGCTTCTCATACCGAGGACAGTTTGTATAAGCTCGCACAAGAGGGCCCCGGAAACCTCTATAAAAAGCCGTCATCTCTCTATTTCTGTGCAGAGGGGGGAGACCCCGTTTTGCCAGACACTATTGAGGGGGGGAGTCCATTTGGGTATTCCGAAAATCTAAGAGGGGTCTGGAAACTGAAATATCCGGATGCGAACATAAATATGAAGCGCGTTGGGCCCGACGTTACCAAACTGGATTGGGCATTTGTCATCGGTTACGTCTTAAGTCTGATTGCACTTTTGTTCACTTTTGATGCGATCTCCGGTGAACGCGAGCGGGGCACGCTCCGATTGACGTTTGCCAATTCGGTGCCACGGCACACCGTCCTGATGGGTAAGTTTTTCGGAGCATTGATAAGTGTGAGTATCCCTTTCACGCTTGCGGTGTTGATAAACCTCTTGCTAATTTCTACATCAAATGCTGTTCACCTCAATGCCGAAGCATGGGAACGCTTAGGCATCATCTTCCTTATTGCACTCCTGTACACATGCTTGTTTCTGGCATTAGGTTTGTTAGTCTCTGCACGGGCGCGACGGAGCGCGGTGAGTCTCGTAATACTCCTGTTAATTTGGATCACATGTGTTATTTTTATGCCGAGTACCCTCGCTGCAATTGCGAGTGAATTCTCACCATCAATGTCTGCCGAGCCATTATGGAAGCGTCGCAACCAAATACAGGAGGAACTCTGGCAGAAATACGGTAAATGGCTCTGGTCAGATGTGGTAGATAAGGAAACGTTGACAGGAAAGAGTGAGTTCTTTACCCAAGACGCAGACGCGGAAGAACGCTTGCACCGGGAACACTTAATAGAGAAAATTGTGCAGGTTCAACACGCGCGTTCCATCACGCGTATCTCACCCGCCACACTTCTCCAACACCTCCTCGAATCGTTTGCTGGAACCGGGTTTGAGCGGCACTTGCAATTCGTCGAGAACGCGCAACGTTACGCCCGACAACTTCGTGAATTCGTCGCTGACACGGATAGATCAGACCCAGAGAGCCTCCATATCATTGGTGTGCGTGAGGGTATGACGAAGAAAAAGATCCTGCCGGGGTCAGTTCCAAAATTTGAAGACACACTGAGTCTGAGCAAAGACTTCAATACGAGGGCGACGGAGTTGTTACTGTTGGTGTTATTCGTTGTGGTGCTTCTATCCGGGACGTATCTCGCCTTTGTGCGCGTTGAGGTATGACAGATGCTACTAACACTCATCCGTCAAGAACTTCTTGATAATCTGATGACCTTCCGGTTCGCAGCAGCCGTCTTCATCACGCTCTTGCTTGTGGTTGCCAATACCGTTGTGCTCCTCAAGGACTATGAACAGCGACTCACCGCTTACAACACGGCTATCCAGGAAAGTTACGAAGAATTACGTGAGGAAAAAGTCTACTCCCGTTACGCTATGGGTTTAATTGTCCATCGCTCCCCGAACCCCTTAAGCATTTTCAATTTGGGATTGGATAAGCAGGTGGGTAACGAAATCGCTGTATATCACGCATTTGTGCCGACAATTTGGGATGCAGTGAAGCACGGGGCGGATAATCCGTTTCTCAACCTCTTCAATTCAATTGATATCGCCCTTGTGTTTCAGGGAGTCTTGAGTCTCCTCGCACTGATTTTCGCTTACGATGCTATCGCTGGCGAACGGGAACGCGGGACGTTACGCCTCGTGCTGACGCACCCAATCCAACGCGGATACATCCTATTTGCCAAGTACATCAGCGCGATGCTCTGTCTACTTGTGCCGCTGCTGATAAGCCTTCTCCTGTCCATCATCTTGCTGACAACATCCACTGCGATCTCCTTGAACACGGATGAATTCCTTCGCATCGGTGGGATCGTCCTGACATCACTGCTTTATGTGTCGTTGTTCTACCTCATCGGCTTATGTATCTCCGCGATGACGCGTCGAACCAGCACAGCACTCATGCTTTGCATGTTCGTCTGGGGATTCTTAGTGCTTGTGTATCCAAATCTGATTCTTACCGCTGTTGAAATCACCCCCAAACCAGACGCGAAAATATCCGTCTACAATCAAATCAAACAGATGTGGGAAGAATTAGATAGAGAAAGGAAGCAGTTTCTTCGCAATGATGCCGTCTTAGGTCCCCCATCGCGTGGCGGTGAAGATATGGATTCGGCATTTCACTTGGAAGGCGCTGAATACACCTTCTCGGAGAGTGAGGACAAACCATTAATATTACTCTATTTCCACCAAACCGGATTGTATGCAGGAAAAATTAAAGCAGAATCTGAGCCGCAGGTGCCACTCGTACAGAATTATTATCGCTTCTACAATAGAGAGACTGTCAATACCGTCCAACGAACATGGCTTGTCCGTAAACCGGCCTTAGAGGCTATCTACATCCAACCCGCAAATCTCGGTCGAATGTTATTAAAGTTTTCACCCGTCGGGTTGTATGATGCAGCAACAGAAGCATGGGCAGGCACCGACTTGAAGGGTATCCAAGACTTTTTCAACGCGGTTCAACATTACCGACGCGCAGTCCTTGACTATTTTAATGACGAAAAGATATTTGAATCGCGACAATGGTTTGCTGCCGACAAAGGCACGGCTGACTGGGATGCATTCCCTCAGTTTTCCTTTCAGAGAAGTGATATAGACATTAATGCAAAGCGAGCGTTACCAGATTTATTCCTACTTCTCATGATTAATGTCGTTCTGTTCATTGTAATATTTCTAATTTTTATCAAAACCGAAGTGTAGAATAGTTTTCAGTAATCAATTATCGGTTGTCAGTTAATAAGAGATATTTGGGTTAAGTCAAAGTCCTCTTACAACGGGGACTGATGACTGATAACTGGAAATTATCCACTAATAATTGAAATCTAACGATAACCTCTTAACTGAAAACTGATAACTATAAAAAAATGATTTGGCATATTACAAAACGTGAAATCTACGATAACCTCAATAGCCTCCGATTCGCCCTGACAATCGTGTTGTTGCTGGCACTGATGGTAACCAATGCCGTTAGGCATCTCCGAGAGCATCCAAAACGGGTACAGAGGTATCGGGATGCTGTCACCCAATCTTTGAATCACTTAACGGATCACGCCAACAACAGCCTCTATACACTGGCACAATACGGACCGGGAAGTTTCTACAAAAAGCCGTCTCCCCTTCACTTTTGTGCAAACGGAGGTGAACCCCTTTTACCAGATGCTGTTGAAGTGGAAGAACCCCCTGTGTTTATGACCGATGCAGAAGGCAACAGGCTACTCGAAGGGGTCTGGAGCCTATCCTATCCAGATGCCAACCTCCAGAATAAGGACGTTGGACCGGATGTTTCACAGGTAGATTGGGCATTCATCATCGGTTACGTCTTGAGTTTGATAGCCATTTTGTTTACCTTTGATGCCGTCTCCGGTGAACGCGAGCGCGGCACACTCCGATTGATGTTAGCAAACGCAATCCCCCGACACACTGTCCTTATCGGTAAGTTCTTAGGGGCATTGGTCAGTGTTAGCATCCCGTTTATACTTGCTGTGTTGGTGAACCTTTTACTGATTTCTACGGCAAATACTGTTCACCTGACAGCAGAAGCATGGGGACGTTTATGTATCATTTTCTTCCTCGCACTTTTATACACGAGTCTGTTTCTGGCGTTAGGGCTGTTGGTCTCCACGCGCGTGCAACGGAGCGCGGTGAGTCTGATGATACTTCTTTTGACGTGGGTAACCTTTGTCGTTTTTATGCCAAGCACCCTCGCCTCAATCGCAAGTAACTTCTCACCTGCGATGTCCTTCGATGAATTTTGGAAGCGGCGTAACCCGATTCAAGAGAACTTGTGGGATAAATATAAGGAGGGACTTCGGTCCAGTAAATCGGACGACGGAAGGTTAAGGGCGAAAAGCGAGTTTTACACCGAAAACGCTGAAAGAGAGGAACGCTGGCACGAAGAACAATTAAAGTACCGGACTTCTCAGGTGCACCGAGCGCGCGCTATCACCAGCATCTCACCCGCCACACTGCTGCAGCACCTCATTGAAGCGTTTGCTGGAACGGGTTTTGAGCGACATTTGCAATTTGTGGGAAACACACAACGTTACGCCCGACAATTCCGTGAATTCATCGTTGACACCGATAGAGGGGACCCTAAAAGCCTTCATATCATAGGTGTTCGTGAAGGCATGTCGCAGAAGCCTGTCAGTTCAGCGGCAGTTCCGAGGTTTGAAGACACGCTCAGCCTCAGTAAAGACTTCAATGCCAGAGCAATAGAGATACTGCTGTTGGCGTTGTTCGTTGTCGTGCTTCTATCGGGAGCGTATCTCGCCTTTGTGCGTGCTGAAATTTGAGTTTACAACGTCCTTTTTCGCAGAACCGATTGTTCTATGGCAGGGGTTCCCCTTCGTTAGCAGTTAATTCTGCGTAAAGTTCCTGCAGCCGAGTCGTAACGGGACGGATTCCTTCGTCCCCAATCTTTCTGCCATCGACCTCTAAAACAGGACTCAACTCACCGACAGTACCCGTCGTGAAGACTTCGTCTGCTGTATAGACTTCAGTCAACGAAACATTTCGTTCCGTCAGCGGAATATCCGCCTCACGAGCGATACCGATGACCGTGCCTCGCGTGATCCCGGGTAGGCAACTATCAGCGTGCGGCGTTAGGACCTCCCCACGCTTTATGAGAAAGATGTTCGTCGCGTTCGTCTCTGAAACGTAACCGAAGATGTCGAGCATGATCGCATCGTCCACACCAGCGACGTTCGCCTCAATTTTGGCGAGGATGTTATTAATCAGGTTGTTGTGATGGATCTTAGAGTCAACGCACTGCGGCGGATTCCGTCGAATCGCTGAGGTGATTAAACGGATACCACTCTTAGCGTAGATGGGTGGCTTCCACTCCGCAAGCACGATTAAGGTCGTCCCGTACTGGTTGACGCGTGCGTCCATACTGGAGGTGACTTTTTTTCCGCGGCTGAGCGTTAGACGGATATGAACACCGTCCCGCATACCGTTGGCTTCAAGCGTCTCAAAGATCGCTTTTTTGATCGCATCGCGTGTCGGAATGCCAGCAAACGCCATAGCGTGTGCGGAGTCTATGAGTCGATCGAGATGTGGGTCGAGTGCGAATATCTTTCCATTATAGACGCGTAACCCCTCCCATACGCCATCGCCACCTTGAACGAGGCTATCGAACACGGAGATCTTCGCGTCTTCACGGGGCAGCAATTCACCGTTGACGTGGATGAATATGTTTTCATTTCTTGAATCAGGTAACTTAGGCACCATATCTCCTCCATTTTTTAATTATACCTTGCGGTTAAACAGTGTGGATTTGAACTTTGACATGTCTCTCTTATAGCCGCTCTCCAAATGTAAAGCAAAGACAAATTATGCCATTTAAGGCATAATTTCATTACGAGCTACGTCCTTTGCTCTATGGAGATGGGGGCACCCTTAAGGGTTATGCGTTTTACCATGTGTCTCGGACGCCCACCCCTTCATCCGTCAGATAGGTTTTGATGTTCTCAATCGTAAATTCACCGTAGTGTGTAATAGAAGCGACAATCGCGGCATCGGCGTTGCTTTCGACAAAGACATCCCGTAAGTGCTGTGGGTTTCCCGCACCGCCAGAGGCGATGACCGGCACCGGCACGAGATCCGCAATAGCACCCGTCAATTCGAGTTCATACCCGGCTTTCGTGCCATCAGCGTCGATGCTATTGACGACAATTTCACCTGCACCTAAATCGATCCCACGCGCCGACCATTCCAGCGCATCCCAACCGACCGGTGTTCTCCCACCGTCTATGAAAATTTCATAGCCACTTGGAATCTGTTTGCTTTTCGGGACCTGTTTCACTTGCATGCTTAATACGACACACTGACTCCCGAACGCCTGTGCTCCCTCCGCAATGAGTTGAGGATTCCGCACGGCACCGGAGTCTATGCTGACTTTTTCTGCACCTGCAAGTAGGACGCGGCGCATATCCTCAAGAGTGCGTAACCCACCCCCGACAGAAAATGGAATAAAAATTTCGGCGGCAACTGCGGAAACGACATCGATCATTATATCGCGTCGTTCGTTGCTCGCCGTTATGTCGTAAAAGACGAGTTCATCCGCACCACCTTCGTAATAGAACCGCGCCATCTCAACCGGATCACCGACATCCACATTCCCTTTGAAAGCGATGCCCTTGGTGACCTTTCCTGCACGCACGTCTAAACATGGAATTATCCGTTTTGTTAGCATCTCTTAATTATTCCTTGCGATTAAATACGTTGGTTTGAACTTTGGCGTTCCGTGTTAATAGTTAAAAATATTCAAAATATCGTCAAATTCCGAGACCTTCAGAAACTTATATAGTGCCGCAAGTGCCAGCAGACTCAATCCTATCGGTGCGAACACCCCAACCGTGCGTGGAATGACACCGACTGTTCCGAGCCAATCCTTCTCAATGACACTATTTGTCACCCAGCAAACAATCCCCATCACCGCTGAAGCGATTAAAATTTTGAGCGTCAGCGTGGCGAGTGATCGAAGTCCCAACCGTCCAACCTTGCGACGGAGCAGTAGCAGTAAGACCCCACAGTTCAACGTCACTGTCAAGACGGTTGAAAATACCACAGCACGTGGATCCAAGAAGAGTTCACGATAGATAAACAGATAGTTTAGACAGATATTAAGCACAACGGCACAAACGCCAACAATAACGGGTGCGCGAATATCCTTGTGGGCATAGAACCCATCTGTAACAATCTTAAGGGTCGAAAATCCGCATAGACCGAAGGCATAAACGAACAGGATCCCCGCTGTTTCGATTGTGTCTTCTTCAACAGTTGCCCCCCATTCGTAAAGCAAACGGCAGATCGGTCCTGACAATATCATGAGTCCGACTCCAGCAGGAATTGTCAGAACAAGCATTAAGCGGAGGGCATGAGAGAGTGCAGTGCGAAAATTCTCTGTCTCCCCTGCCGTTACAAACCTCGCGAGTTGCGGCAGTGCCACCGTTGAAATCGCAACGCCGAATATCCCGATGGGAAGGTGCATGATGCGATACGCCCGACTGATCCAAGTCAACCATCCAGAATCTGAAGTAATAAAAAAGGTGTTCGTCAGTAGATTCACCTGCACCGCCGCGACCCCTAACACAGCGGGTCCGATGAGGTGAATAACTTGGAGTACTCTCGGATCTCGCAGGCTCAACAGCGGACGATACCGAAACCCGACCCGATACATGGAAGGCACTTGAATTAGGAATTGGGCGATGCCGCCGACAATTACACCTATAGCCATGCCTGTTACCGGGTGAATATCCACCAATGGACACAGATAGTAGCCGCCTATTCCGACAACGAGGGAGCTGACGTTAAAGAAGGTGGACGCACAAGCTGGGATACCGAACCGTCCCTTGCTATTCAATAATCCCATAGCAATTGCCGCAAATGATACAAAGAGTAGATACGGAAACATCAATTGCGTGAGATAAATTGCCAGTTCAATCTTGCTGTCAAATCCGAAATGTTCAACAGTGTCTAAATTTCTATCAAAGTTGTCTCGTGCCAACACATCGACAAGCACTGGAGCGAAGATGATACCGAGTGCCGTGATACCGATTAAAACGAGGAACGTTAGGTTAAAGATGCGGTTCGTAAGATTCCATGCCGCTTCTTCGCCATCTTCAGCTTCTGTCGCAAGGAATGTGGTAATAAATGCCTTACTCAAAATCCCTTCACCGAACATATCGCGTAGAAAGTTCGGTATACGGAAGGCAAGATAAAAAGGGTCCGCGCTGGTTTTGGCAGGGAAGTAGTAACCTATCGCCGTTTCGCGGGCGAGACCTAATATCCGGGATACCATCACAGCAATGCTGACAATTCCCACCGCACGAGTGACCTTTTGATTCTCTTGCGCTGTGGCGTTCGTTTTGTTTTCCATTTCGGTGGAATTTACTGTTATAAAATTTCGGACGGGTTTCTGTTCAAATCAAACTCTTTCTTGACATCGCTTCCATTTCGGTGTAAAGTTTAGAGCAGTGCCAACAGAAATTTAACACACTATTCACTACAGGCATAAGGAGAACAAAAAGATGCAGGAAAAGCGATATTTTACGCTTGAAGAGGCAAATCAATGCATCCCCGAATTAGTTGATGAAATTTCACTGTTAAGAGCAATAAGAGCGCAACTTTCAGCACTTCACGCAGAAATTACCCCTCTCTTGAAGGTGGTTTCCTCCAACGGGGGCAGTCAGCATACACCCGCCCTACTCAATGCAACGCAACGCTTTCAGGCAGTTCTGGATCGGATTGCGGCACGCGGGTGTCATCTGAAAGGGCTTGACCCAGGATTGGTCGATTTTCCGCACCTCCGCAACGGCAAAGAGGTCTACCTCTGTTGGCGGATGGGTGAAAAGGAGATCCGCTACTGGCATGAAATTGAGGACGGATTTGAAGGACGACAGCCGTTGTAGCAGTAGGCGAGGGAACCTTGCCCCTACGACGACCTGAAGAAGTGATGCGTCGGACCGTGTCCAGATCCGATATCCAAAGCGTGCTGGATGGCACCGGTAATATACGCCTTTGCTGTGTTAATAGCGTCCCCCAAATCTTTCCCGTGTGCAAGTTGGGTCGCGATTGCCGCCGAGTAGGTGCAACCTGTTCCGTGCGTGTTTTCTGTCTCAACCCGTTCCGCCTCAAAAAAACGCCATTGACCCTCGCAGTAAAGCACATCGGTTGCTTTGTTTCCGATAAGATGTCCGCCTTTGACAAGGACAGCATGACAACCGAGTGCCGCGATTGCTTTTGCGGCACTTTTGGCATCGTCTATGTTTCGGATGTCCTGTTGCGCGAGAAGTTCCGCCTCATAAACGTTGGGTGTAATCACTGTCGCAAGCGGAATCAACGCTGTTTTGAGGCTATCAATTGCCTCCTCTTTTAAGAGTGGAAACTTGCTTTTGGAAATCATCACGGGGTCTACAACAATGGCTGGTGGTGTATATTCTCTCAATTTCCCCGCAACCGCCTCAACAATCGCTGACGCAGAGAGCATCCCTGTTTTGACGCTGGCGACCTCGAAATCCGTGAAAACCGCGTCTAACTGTGCTTCAATCAGTGAAATAGGTAAATCGAAAGCGTCTGTGACCGCGACGGTATTCTGTGCTGTAACGGAGGTAATCGCGGACATAGCGAAGCCGCCATTCGCCGAGATTGCCTTGATGTCCGCTTGTATGCCTGCCCCTCCACCTGAATCTGAACCTGCAATCGTTAAAATCTGTTTCATTTTTTTAATTATACCTTGCGGTTAAATGACGTGGATTTATATTTTCACCGCCGTTCTTATACCCGCTCTCCATTTCATTACGAGCTCCGGGTTTTGTGCTATGAAGATACTGATTTTTAATTTTACCTTGCAGTGAAACAGTGTTGGTTTGAACTTTTGTCCACAGAGACCTAATTAGAAGCACTCCTTAAAAAATCAAGATAACCTTTCGCTTGTCCACCTGCACCTTTCGGCGACATCACACCTGACATCACAGCTACCCCGAAAGCACCCGCAGCGAAGCATTCCTGCACTCGGTCAGGCGTAATACCGCCCAATGCGAAGACCGGCAGTTTCACACCTTCGACCACTTCAGCGAGGCTCGCTGTGCCGACCGCAGGACCGTATCCGGGTTTGCTTGCTGTCGGATAGATAGGACTATAGGTCAGAAAATCAGCCCCTTCGACTTCCCGTCTTTTTGCCGCATCAAGAGAATGCACCGAACACCCAATATAGAAATTATCACCCGTCTCGGTTTCCTTTAGCGAACCTACCGATTCTGCCTTCGCTGGGAGATGAACCCCCTCGGCACCGACATCCCGTGCGACGTTTATATGTGTGTTTATGAAAAGTTTTGCATCGTAATTTTGACACAACGCCGCCATCGGCTGCGCCAATTTAATCAACGCGGTATCACTTAAATCCTTTTCACGCAGCTGAATGCCTTTTACACCTACATCCAGCAGCTCCGAGACAACATCCATTAATGGAGTCGGGGCACATTGGTGCCTGTCGGTAATGGCGTACAGCTTAAAGTCGATCATTTAGTCTATCGGAACCCGTCGGAGACGCGCCGCGAACGCGCCGTCGACCCCGTGTTCGTGTGGAAACGTCTGGACAAAACCTTGTGGTGTTATCGCACTCAGCGGAGCAGTAGGCAGGAAACGTCGTGCGTTTTCCACCCTATACATTGGAAAATCTGTCAAAAATTGTTGGATAACTTCCTCGTTTTCCATCGGCTCTACGCTACATGTACTGTAGACGAGAATACCTCCCGGTTTGATATGTGGTGCTGCGTTCTTCAGGAGGTTATATTGTATCTCACGAAGCGCATGAACCTGTTTGAGCGTTTTGTTCCATCGGATGTCAGGATGTCGCCGCAGTGTTCCGAATCCCGAACAGGGGGCATCAATAAGTACAGCATCCGCGGTTTTGATAAACGCAAGGTCGGCTTTCGTCGCGTCCATTACACAGGTCTCAACGTTGTGGGCATTGACGCGTCGGCAGTTCTTTTGCAACAACGCTATTTTTTCTCCTGAGGTATCCACGGCGATAATTTTTCCGGTATTCTTCATGAGATGCGCCAAATGCGTTGTCTTCCCACCCGGTGCAGCGCACAAGTCTACTATAAATCCCGCTTCCTCTGGTGAGAGTAGATGTGCCACCAACATGGCACTCTCATCTTGGACATAGATATCGTTTCGGTTAAGGATGTCCTTTAGTGTCAGTCCACCAGTAGTGTCAAAAGTGGTGATCGTGCGGTTTTTGAGTGTTATCCCGTCAGGTGCGATTTTGGAAAGGGAGGCAGGTAAACCTTTCATTTCCAAAAATTGGCAAACTTCTTCGCGTTGGGTCAGGAGGGTATTTATGCGGAACGCGAGCGGTGCGGTTTGGTTGCTTGCCTGACAGAACGCCAGCGTCCACGAAACGCCGCGCGTTTGAAGCCATCGCTTTACTAACCATGTTGGGTAGGACAACGAGAACGCAATGTGTTCAGTCGGGTTTGTATTGAGGGGTGGATAGGCGAGGCTTGCGCCTTCGCGTTGGATGGAGCGGAGCACTGCATTGATAAACCCCGCGGTCTTCCGGTCCCCTGAAGATTTACGTTGGTGGGATGTCGCGAGTTGGACGGTTTCAAAGATCGCTGCATGTGCAGGTATCCCATCGAGGTGTAACAGTTGAAACGCGCCGAGTCGTAGGATATTACGACGTCTCGCGTCTAACTGAAATTTGGGATTGATAAACCGATCAAGCACCCAGTCCAGCTGCTTCTGCCACCGAATAACGCCGTAGACGAGCCCGTTTACCAATCGGCGTTCTCGCCCATCAATTGTGGGTCTCCGTCCGAATGCACTGTCAACAACGGATGCTATTGACGCACTGCTGTGCGAAAGGGTCAATAGGCATTCTAAGGCGACTCTGCGCGCGTTCATATCTCGCAATAACGCGAGGTACTGGATCCACTGTCCCGATGCCTCGCGAGTCTCCTTTGTTTCGACGGCAATTCTTCTAACAGAAAGCCCAAATTACGCAGCTTCTGCAGTGAGGGCATGCAATTTGCGGGTGAGTCGGGACTTTTGGCGGTTCGCTGTCCCTTTTTTGATAACACCTTTACTGGCAGCTCTATCTAAGAGGCTTACCGTAGTTCGGCACAATTCCTGTGCTGTGTCGACGTTCCCTTCCGTAAGAGCGGTTTCTGTCTGTTTCATCACTGTCCGAAGCGTTGCTTTACGGTGTCGATTGCGGTTCCGCTTTGTTTTGTCCGCACGTGCGTGTTTCTTTGCAGATTGTCGATGCAAAACCAATACTCCTTTTGAAAACTTGTCTCTCGATGATCTCAAAGACAATCGAGGTATTAACTGTGTTTCACATTATGTGTACTTAATGATACCACAAAATAGCAGGTTTGTCCATATTTTTTTGAAGGTTGCTATGTGAAGTGAGTTTAATATTTTATGTTTGCTCAACCCAACCTCCGGTTTTAATAGAAAAGTGTCTCGTATCATAAATAGCCCTGAGCACAGCGAAAAACCTACTTGATTTCTCACCACAAAGGCTTTAAAATATATACCAAAGGAGAACATTTTGATGAAATTACCGTCCCTTCTACTGATTTTCGCGATAACCCTCGGATTCTGCACCACTGTAGCGGCAGCCCCCCAAGACGCAATTGACACACCCCCGTGGCAACCCACAGGACACTACACACATCCCGAGATTCAAGAGAGCTCCGGTATCGTCGCCAGTCGACAGTTTGAAGGGGTCTATTGGACCCTCAACGACTCTGGAAACCCCGCGGCACTTTACGCCACGAAGCACAATGGCGAATTAATCCAAAAGATCGAAATCAACGGTTCCAGGAACTTCGATTGGGAAGCACTCGGGATTGACGACAAAAATCAACTCTGGATCGGCGAGATCGGGAATAACAGCAGATTGCGGTTTGATCTGAAGGTCGTTGTCGTCGCAGAACCAGATCCGTTTACTGAAACAGAAGCACAGGTCATTGCAAGTTATCCATACCGATACCCCAATGAAAATGTAGATGCGGAAGGACTGTTTATTGTTGAAGGCATCCCCTATATAGTCTCTAAAGAGCGAGAACGCGCCGTGCTTTATCGATTTCCGACGCTGAAGCCAGATATGAAACAGGTATTGGAAAGGGTTGGCGAATTCAGGGGAGCAAAGTTCGTGACGGGTGCTGGAGTATCCGAAGACGGAACCCGCCTTGCTGTCTGTACTTACGACGCACTCTGGGTCTATCACCGCACAGTGGGTGATTTAGCACAGATGATTCAAAGCACACCGTGGCACTTACCTCACAACTTCTCTGGAGAAGCCGTCTGTTTTGATGGTTACGATCTCGTCTTGACAAATGAAGCACGAGACCTCTACTATCTCCCACAATTTTGGTATGAGAAGGAATGGACATTACCACCCAAAAACACCCACTCGGCAACCGCGCTTCTACCGAAGACAACAACACAAAACGCAGCAATCCAAACAGAAAACTACCGAGCGGAAGGCATTGATATCGGTGGAAGCCACATCACTCTCACACCGGAAACGACTGGGCAGGCGGCTGCCTTGATTGTCCCAATTGAAGTGCCTTACAGAAATGTATATGAAATTCGTTCCATTTTAATGCGTGGACCGGGATATGCGCATGTCCAATTGTCTGTAGATAACATAGCGGTCGGTGCGCCTTACGATTGCTATTCTACTGAGTCGATCGCCGGGACATTGGTTTCATTTGGGATTGCCCCTTTGAATGCCGGTGAAAATCAGATTACGTTCAGTGTTGTTGGAAAGGCATCCGAAGCTACAGGCTATAAAATTGGTATTGATTCCTATCAAGTGTTGAACGCTTCACCATTTGTGAAACGCTACGCGGTTTTAGGTCCGTTTCCCAAGACAGATGTTGAAACAATTGATGAATTGCTGCAGGCTGGTGGTCAATTGGACTTGAAGACAACTTATACAGGCGTTGATGGCAAACACGTCCGCTGGCAGGAGGCGACTTCAAGGGCAGATGGATATCTCGATTTACGCAGAGACCTCAGTCCTACGCCAATGACTGTCGGATACACGTTGGTATACATCCACGCGCCGAAGACGACGGATTCTGTGATGTTGATTGGCAGCGATGACGAAATCGCTGTTTGGTTAAACGGAACTGAAATCCATCGGAAAAGTATCGACGCTGGTGCGACCGCGGATGCAGATGCGGTTCCGTGCCAACTGAAAGCAGGATGGAACACAGTGCTGTGCCAAAAAGTCGATCTCGGTTGGTCGTGGGGACTCTATTTGCGGTTCACAGACGCGGATGGGGTTCTCAAATATGCCACTCAACCAATAGACTAAAAAGCAACGATTCATTCCCATTCAGTTCCAAAGTGTTGATTGGGAATTCTCATCAATCCAGAAGCATAACCTTGTGACGTGGTAGACATACTTAAACAGAAAAGCCATCAGACTCGCGCCTGATGGCTTTCTTGTCGTTTCGGTGTTTAGCATAGCATCCGTACCTAAAAGTCCCATTCTATTTTCCTTGAGGTAAGGTTGGGACACATCGCACAGTAGTTTCCTATAGAAAATCAGAGGAACTCATCTGTACCCATTTTCATAGATGCAACGTTAAACGTTGTAGATGAATATATCACTAACTTCAAAACAGCAATGGGGTGTATTAGATGCAGTTCAATTTTCTTCAATACAGTAGACAACGCGTGCTGAGAATCGTCCAAAAAATCGGTGTTGTCGGGATGATGTTGGCAGCCGTGTCTGTTTCTGCGGGGACTTCCAGCATAAGCCAACGGGATATTTTTGTGGGTGCAAGTGCCCGCGCCGTCGGGATGGGCAGTGCGTTCACCGCAGGTCCCTCCGCGACCAACGGTTTTCTGTGGAACCCGTCTTCATTAGGATTTATGGATGGTGTGGAAGTCAACATGGGAGGCATGCCGTTTCCGGGAAATTTCTCAAGCCGCGATCAGGCGTTTTCAGTCGCTGCGAATCCACACACATTCGGTGTGACGAACAGAAATTTGGGAAATGTCTCTTTCGCCACATGGCTTGACGGTTGGAAGAATAACACGACGGAGTCCACACAAATTGTGCTTTTGGGATACGGGCTTGCGCTCGGACAGCGTGCTTCGGCGGGTGCGAACCTGCGCTACTATCAGAACAACACACCCATCAGGACCAATTTTCTGTGGAGTGTGGACTTAGGGATGCAGTTCGCCTATCCATTGCAAAAATGGGGGGATTCGGTAAAAGTAGGCATGAATTTCGCTGAATTGAGTAGCGGCATTCGTGAGAACGGCGTACTTCTTGAGAGCGCGCCTTTAGCCGCACGCTTCGGAACAGCTTATGAGGCCGGCGGAAACACACTTTTCTCCGCGGACCTTGCCGTTCGAGGTCAGAACGATGTCAACTGGGGAGAACGACTCCGATTGCACTTCGGGGCAGAACATTGGTTCATTGATGGACACGTCGGGCTCCGCTTCGGTTATACCGCTTTGACTGCTTCTGAAAGATTCTGGAGTGGTGAGTTGGCACGCGGACTGAGTTTCCGAAATTCCTCCGGACAACTCGATTATGCTTATGTGAGCGGCAGTGAATTGGAACAAGGTGTACATTGGATCTCGGCAACGTTACGGTGGGGTGGAGACGACATGGCACCCGTATCGGTGGCAACCCGCACCGAGCCGTCAGATACCGATGACACCGCCCCGATTTTAATGCCGGAGACATTTGAAATAGACCCTGAAACACTTGATGGAGAATTAGATCTCTCCGAACCCGCAATTTCACCGAATGGCGATGGTGTGTCGGATAGCACTACATTCCGTTTGCGTCTCGGAGAAAATGGCACCGCACCGCTACGATGGCAGTTGAACATACTCGATGAATACACCGAAAATATTTGGGAAAAATCTGGGGCAGGTGTGCCAACGGATGGTGTCGTCTGGAATGGGTTCGCTGATACCGGTAACTTAGTGCCTGACGGAAATTACGAGGTTCGGCTCCACGTTCTTGGTCCACAAGGCACGTTACATTTCGTGGATACCGAGACAGTGACTGTGGATCTCATTCCAACGACAGTGGAGCTTTTCGCGAAAACACCGACAACCGTCGGTGTGAAAACGTGGGATATCAATCCGCTTGCGCAGTGGAAATTCGAGCTGTTCGACACGAAAAACGCGCTGATTGAGCAGGCAGAGGGAAGCGGTTCGCCGCCTGCCGAGGTCGTTTTGCGCAAAGTCCAAGTGGATCCGAATGTTGTTTACACCGGTAGGTTACATGTTCAAGACATTGCTGGCAATCGGAGCACGGAGCAAGCGACGTTACAGTTTGGGATCACGGATCAGCGAAAAAGCGCGTCGGTATCCAGCAAGTTGACACTCATGGTGGGTTCATTTGTAGAACGTTCCTACGCTGAAGCCATGGAAGAAAGATTACGGTTGCAGAATCCAAATCAGACGGTCGCCCTCCGCGTCGCCACTGTTGGTGGAAAAACTGTGCACCGTGTAACGATCGGTGAATTCAGCACACGGGCTGAGTCAACAGCGTTGAAGCAACGCATTCAAGAGACCCTCGAAGTCGAACCGGTATTAATTTCGTTCCAATGACATCCTCAACCAAGATTGAGACCACAATCCTGATTCAGACAATATACACTCAACGCTGACAGCTGCTTGTCGTTTTATACCGAATAGAATTCCGCAGCGTTTTCGTAAAAAAGCCTATTTTTCTCCGCGTCTGATGCATTCGCAACGGTCCCTAAGAGTGCCGCGACCCACTCCTGATATGTCGCTGCCAAGGTGCACACGGGCCAATCGCTCCCGAACATCAGCCGTTCATAACCGAAAGCCTCTACCAAGTGTAGGATATACGGCTTCAGTTCCTCACGCGTCCAGTTCTCACTCGCAGTCGTCACAATCCCCGATACCTTGCAGTGGACGTTCTCAAAGGCGGCGAGCTCGTTAATATGCGTTGCCCACGGCTCGAATTGTCCGCCCTTTATGTCGGGTCCCCCGCAGTGGTTAAGGGCATGCCGAACGTCCGGTGTCGCCTTGACGAGTTCGATTGCCGCTGGCAGCTGCGCATGATTCGCACAGAGTTCAAAGGAGAGATCGAATTTCGTCAGCAATTTCACGCCGTTAATCAGCTCAGGCATGGCGTAGAACTGCGGATCGGGATGATGCCACGCCATGCGCCGCACGCCTACAACAAGCCCGAATCCTGTGAGTTGTTCGAGAATCGCCTCGGCGTTCGGTTTTTCAAGGGGTGCCGCTGCCGCTATCGCGCCGATCATCCCATCTGTCTCGGATATGTGTGTGAGCCACTCGACCTCCTTGACAACATCCGTTTCAGCGGGGTCGCCTTCAACGTGTACCGATCTGACGACGTTAAGGTCCCCAATCGCCTCGCGGTAATCTTCCGCTGTGTATCGCTTTCCCAATAGATCGAACCCTTCTAACCAAGGATATTCCAAATTAGAGGTATCCCAAAGGTGTTGATGGGTATCTATTATTTTAATCATCTATCGCTCCTCACTTAAAAATGATTTGAATTTCGTCAAAATATCCTGTATAATTTCTTAAAAAAGTTTCAAAAACGTTAGCACGTAATGGAATGGAGTGCGGATTTAAGGGACGCACGTAAGCATCCAAACGCACGTCATTTCTCCGCAAGGTAAAATTAAGAATTATCCGCAAGGTAAAATTAAAAAGAGGTGTCTATTATGTTTTTAGGTTTCTTTGATCCGCTCTATTTCGTGTTCCTCGCACCGGGACTGGCACTGTCTCTCTATGCCACGTTTCGCACAAAATCGACATTCTCAAAATATTCACAAGTCGGATCGCGTAGGGGATTGACAGGCGCGCAAGCCGCCGATCTGATGCTGAAACGGCACGGTGTTAGCGGCGTCCGAATCGAACGCTCAAGTGGATGGTTAAGTGACCACTATGATCCGGGCGAGAAGGCACTCAGGTTATCCGATGACGTCTATTCAAGTCAATCGCTTTCCGCAATAGGAGTTGCCTGCCATGAAGCTGGACATGCGATGCAGGATGCACACGGCTATGCAATGCTGAACCTACGGACCGCCCTCGTCCCGGCGACGAACTTTAGTTCGATGGCCTCTTATATTCTGATAATGGTCGGTTTCTTTATTCAACCCTTCCTGCTGTTCGGTGTTGGACTTTTTGCAGTAGGAGTTGTCTTTTCATTGATAACGCTTCCCGTTGAGTGGGATGCCAGCAAGCGCGCCAAAGTCGCAATGGCAGAAGCAGGGATGCTCACGCAAGAAGAGAATCAGCACGCCAGTAAAGTGCTCAACGCGGCATTTTTGACGTATCTCGCAGCGGCAGTGACGAGTCTCCTTACACTGCTCTACTATCTATTCCGATTGGGACTGTTGGGTGGCAGTGACGAGTAATTTTTAATTATGGGCCCCTGGGCCCCGCTCCACTACGTTACGCGGGGGTTTCCGGTTAAGCACAGCAGGGGTTCAGCGGACCTGTCCCGTGCGGATCGTCCCGAAAACCTGCCCGTAATGAAATGGAGGGCAACGCAGAGGTCCCATAAATTTAGAAATTGACTTCAATTTTTGCTATCAATATCCACACCGGGCCACTGGTCGTCCTGCTCGGTAATATCGACGACGATACCGTCCGGGTCTTCTATTTTGAAGGCTTCTGAAGGCAATTCGTCCGAATCCGGGTCGTAAGGTTTGTCACCCCCTAATCCTTCCCATGTGATTGTGAAACCGAGGTCCTCACACCGCTGTGCGGCTTCTCGCAGGTTCGGAACACGAACGCCGATGTGGAGGTAGTCTAACATCCCGCCGACATGTTTCGGACGATCAGGACCGTTGTGTTGAAACACGCGGAAGTTGTGATAACCGTCCGTAAGATCATAACATCCATTCATCGTTGAGAAGACCCGCAATCCGAGCGCATCGCGCCAGAAGCGAATGCTTTTTTCCAAATCGGTCGTGCGAACACCGATGTGTACAAGTGTCGTTGACATAAAAGATTTCCTTTTTTGTTACGGCATACGGAGTATGCCTACTACTTTAAATCCAGACAGTCGGTTCCCGGTTTTCTGCGCGATGCTCGTAGAGTAATTTGACATCGTCCGGTAACTTATCGAACGTTTCGCCGGGAATCGTGGCGGTATTCGCACCAAAGAGTTCTAAATTCAGCCACCACGGCGCGTATCTGACGACGACTGCAGTCCGCTTCCCAGCACTCGGATTTTCTGCATTGGAATGCCAAATCCGGCTGTCCATGATAAGCACACTGCCGGCGCTGCCAACGGCTTGCATTTCCCCGTCAAGTGGATTCCGGTCACCGATGTTGTCTTCTTTGCCTCTGGGGTTCCGGAGGTCCACATGCGTTTTGGGAACAATCCAGGTCCCGCCGTTTTCCGTTGTGAACTCGGAAAGCATCCAGAGGGTAGTGATACCGATGACAGCACTCGGAAACGGTTGTGGAATGTGCCACTTCTGGTTCAGATCATACGGAAAATCGGAGTGGTATGCACGCACCAATTCGTAATGTGGGGGACGGATCTTATACTCAGTCTGCGAAATACGCACTTGCGGTCCGAGGAGTTGTTGGATAGTGGTGAGGAGCCGTTCGTTCGCAAGGTGTGCGGCGAACTTCGGCATGAAACTGATGACATTGCGTCCCCATACACCATGTTCTTTTCTAAATTCATTATAGTCCGATTCAGAGGTTTCGACCTCCTCACGGACCTCACCAACCACATCGGCGGGTATAACGTTCTCTAAGACACACCAGCCCTCTTCTCGCAGTTGTGTAACGTGGGGTTCAATTGTTGCTAATAGATTATCGGTTTCCATTGATACCTCCTTTTTGGCGCGGCGATACCGATGTGCCGCTTGCAAAAACGCCGCGGGTTCTCTAACAGAGTCGCGACTTAACCGAAAACCTGCTTGTAATGGAAAGCAGTCCAAGAGTCCATGACTTAAAAGCCTGTTTCTCGCTCGCGGTTGTACCGGACTGCTGTCTTGATAAGCGGTGCGAGCCGCATCACTTTACCAAGAGAGCCGATGACACCGATCTCGCGTGTTGTTATCGCTCCCATAACGTTGAGTTCGCCTGTCCAAAATTTGTAGGCGGTGTCACCTGTCATAGTGAGTTCAACATCTGGAGAAGTGTTGTCCCAGGTGCCGCGGGCAAGGGTATATTCGCCATTTGCTGCCGTTAGGATCATCTTGCAATCGGGCATGCTGTAGTTGAATTGGACGTTCACGGTCAACGACTTCAGTGCCTCTTGCGCTTCCGGTAGCGTGGCAATTTCTTCAAACAGTTCACTGATGTAACTATAGAGTTGATCGGGTGTTTCAAATATAGCCATAGTTTGCGGTATAGCATACTCCATAATAAATGGGAAGTCAAATAAAAAATGAGAATAAATCCATTCAAACTGTTTCGTGAGGAAATCTCTAAGGAGATACCTTTTGATGCGCAAGCTTACAAAGATGCGCGAAATTACTTCATCTCTCGGACTATCGCCTATGCGTCTCCGATGGGGTGTATGGGCATAGTCGCGGCGGATGCGCGGAGTCTTTCGCATGTTTTCTTTATCGATGATTTTCCCTTCGGTGAATCATCACCCATCCATAGTCAATATCCTGTACTCACTTATGCACAGGAGCTGCTCGACCAGTATTTCGCTGGTGAGCCACTCGAGTTTTCTGAGGTTCCGATCCGATTCAACTGGGGAACGGACTTTCAGAACCGGGTGTGGGAGACTATTCGTCAGATTCCTTATGGAGAGGTGCGGAGTTACAAATGGATCGCAGAACAGGTAGGAAAACCGAAAGCGGTTCGAGCTGTGGGCAGTGCGGTTGGAGCAAACGCTGCGGTTATTCTCAACCCGTGTCATCGTGTCGTTAGAAGTAATGGTGCGTTAGGCGGTTACGGTGGCGGGCTGGAACGCAAACGCCAGTTGCTGGCACTTGAAGGTCATCCTGTCGAACAATTTTAAGGTATAATTAAAAAATGACATTTCAAAAAAATTTAGGTAAAGCCACCCAAGCCATCCATGCAGGTGAAGTACGAACATCCTCCACACAAAAAACGGGGATGCCTCTGTTACCGCCTATCTATCAAAACAGCACGTTCCGTTTCGCAACCGCCGCTGAGTGCGCCGAGGCATTCCAAGATGAAGAGAGTGGTTATGTCTATACGCGCTGGGGGAATCCAACACAAGAGGTGTTAGAGCAGAAACTCGCCGTCCTCGAAGCCGGTGAAGCTGCACTCGCTACCGCGTCAGGGATGGGAGCAGTCAGCACAGCACTCCTTACGGCTTTGGCGGAGGGTGGACATGTCGTCGCAATGGAAAACCTCTATTCCGCTACGTTCCAAATCCTCAATGAGGAGTTGCCGCGATTCGGGATTGAGACCACGTTTGTTGATGCTACAGACCCTACGCAAATCGCGCGCGCTATCCGAGCGGATACCAAGGTCCTTTATCTTGAAAGCCCAACAAATCCACTCCTAAAACTCGTTGATTTACAGGCAGCCGCCGAGATTGCAAAAGCACACGGTGTGATCTCAATGATTGACAATACATTTGCTACTCCGTGCGGTCAGCAGCCGATTACCTTTGGCATTGATGTCGTCGTTCACAGCATGACGAAGTACATGAGTGGTTCCGGGGCAGTTATCGCGGGCGCGATTATTGGACAAAAGGAATTCATCGTGCGTGCCAAGGAGGGGGCACTCCGCAACTTTGGAGCAGTTATTAGTCCGTTCAACGCATGGTTAACACTTCACGGGCTCACGACGCTACCGTTACGGTTTGCACGGCACAGTGAGAACGCCACACGTGTCGCAGCGTTTCTTGAGGCACATCCGGCGGCGGCATGGGTCCGCCACCCCAGTTTGCTGAGTCACCCGCAACATGAACTCGCCAAACGCCAGATGGATGCGTTTGGTGGTATGATAACGTTGGAGTTGAAAGGTGGACGCGCCGCGGGTGAACACCTCGTCGATCACCTCCAGCTCTGTTCGCTGGCAGTCAGTTTGGGCGACGTGCGCACCCTTATCTGTCATCCTGCATCAACGACACATTCACATGTTCCCGCAGAGATCCGTCGGCAGACCGGCATCACGGATGGCTTAGTCAGAATCTCCATCGGTCTGGAAGATACCGAAGATATTATCACCGATCTCGGACAGGCGTTAGAGACCTGCGCTCCTTAAATTTTGGATGTAATTCTCATTGATATTATTCGATGGATGGGTTGCCTCTTTGTGCGGTTCCGGGAATTCTGTGATCAACTTCTGGTATGCGTCTACTGCTGAATCCGCATCGCCACCATCTTCATGGATTTTGCCTACCCAGTACTGTGCCTGCCGCCGGTTATCGTAATCGTAAGTGCTGTTGTCTGCGACCTTCTGATACGCGTCAATGGCACTCGCCATATCGTTGTTGGCATAGGCAATTTGCCCGATATAAATCTGTGAGTTAGCGGCATTCTCATTGCGCGGGTACAAGTCAATGGCTTCCTCAAGTCGAGCGATGGCTTCGTCATATTTGCCAAGCCGCTCATACGCCCACCCCATATAAAAGTACGCATCCTGACCCACCTTGGCATCTGGATAGAGATCTATGACTCTCTGGTAGCCGTCAATCGCCTCCTGATATTTCCCTTCCGCAAGGTAAGTTTGGGGAATGCCGAAACTCGCGAGCGGTGAAAGGTCGGGATCTCCGGAATCAACGACGTTTGTAAATTCCACGCGCGCGCTTTCATAATCCTGCTTCTTGATGTAAATTTCGCCGGTGACGTATAGAATCTGGTAGAGCAGTGGACTGTCACTGAACGGCTCTCTGAGCGCATCGAACTGAGCAAGTGCGAGGTTCAATTCACCCTTTCCATAATAACACATCGCTTTATTAAACTCCGCCTGATCCGAGAGTTCACTGCCTGGGTATATTGCAGTTAATTGGTTATAAAGCGCGAGTGCCCGGTCATAGTAAGCATCTACGGATTCAAGCGTCCCCGTCTTTTTTAACTGCTCGGCGATCTGATAAGAGGCGAAAGCGATGGCATACATCGAATCGTCTGCCCACTCACTATCTGGATAATTGTTGATAAGCCGACGAAAGAGTGCGAAAGCCTCTTCATCAGTGCGTGGAATCCGTGAAGCGAGTTGGTAGATAGCATCGTCTGCCCAGAGACTGTCAGGATATTTGTCGAACACTTCGCGATATGCGGCTCGAGCTTTGCGTAAACGGCTTTTGTCGGGTTCGTCAAGTGTGATTGGCGGATTGTCAAGTGCTTGTGCTGCTGTCCATGCTTTGTCGGCGTTGTCGTAGTAGTTTTCGTAACTCGTGTCGGTACCCGTGATACGTCCGACCCAAAACCCGAGGACGGCCGCGAGCACAACGCAAATTTCTGCGATTATGAATTTCTTCATCTTTTTTCTCCTTGGCAAGTATTGGTTCAAACTATACTAACAAGGTTGCTGAAATATGTCAAGTGTAGTTTATGGTAGAAATCCTGAAGTATGTACTTACTTTAGCAAATTCTGTGCCGATCTGACGGCATCAACTGGTGCGGGACTTAGCCAAATATTGAAGGTGTACTGCACCAAATAGGGCATACCTTGTGCTCAATTGCACGGAATGGGGCAGATTGACAACACCTTTAATTGTCACTTACCCCCATTTTTTTCTGAAGGTTTGTAGTGAAAGGTTTTCGTTGGGAAAAGTGTGAGAAAGTCAGTGGGTTTATGATAAAATACCTCCTTACAGCAACTGTTTGTAAACCGACTTCACAAAACATGTAAGGAGGTATTTTATGAAAAAGAGATACCCAAAACGGGTAAATCCAGAAACGATGATAACACGTTTTGAAGAAATATTCAAATCTGTTGGTCTGAAAAAGCCGACGTTCCGAAATCTCCTGTTCGTCTTGATAGCGATCGGTGTTGCGCAAACGTTTCGGATCAATGAGATTGCGTCTCGATTGCCTATCGGTGTTGCCCGGGAGAAGTCGAAACAGAAAAGGTTTCTGCGTTTCCTTGACACACCGCTGCGCGTCGATGCGCTGAAGACGGCTTGGTTTGTGTCGGTGGTGGGTTGGTTTTTCAAGGATGCGGGTGGCCATCTGTATTTGCTCGTTGATGAAACGGATTTGATTGCCGAGTGGAAAGCACTTGTCGTTGCGATTCCGTTTCGGCATCGTGCGATCCCTGTTTTCTACTTCATCTATACCGATCAACAAATCCGAGACGGTATCTATAAGAGTCATAATGAGATCATCCAATACTTCTGTGAATATGTTTATCAAGTGGCATTAGGGGCGGTATCGAAGCAGAATCAACGTTCCGTTCTGGTGTTTGACCGTGGTTTTGCGCGTGCGCAATACGTCATTAAGTTTCTCAAGACACGAGATATCCCGTTCGTGATGCGTGTTCCGAGGCATGTGGGTATCCGGGTTGATGGCAGTCTCAAGAAACTTGATGACCTTGAAGCGGGCTGGTATCGGCATATCCTTTATCAGGCACATCAGCAGATACCCCTTCAACTTTATATCCTCAGAGACGCGGTCTTCAAAGATCCGATGTATCTTATCTCAAATCGCCTCAGTGGTCATCACATTCATCACTGCTACAAACGCCGCATGCAGATTGAACACGGCTTCCGAGATATAAAGTCGTGCTTCAGTTTTGGTAAACTCGTCTTGAAAAAACCGACACAAACTCGCCTGGATGTCCTTTGGTTGTGTGCTTGCCTCTCCTATGGATTGCTTTTTATCAGTTATGAGAAGGTTGCCTCTACACATTGGCAGAAGGCACATAACAGTAATAACAGAAAAACTTTTTCTGTTATTACTGTTATCAAAAAGACTCTCACTGACTTATGGAACCAACACTTTCTTATCTCGTTTTTCACGCAGATACGCCCCAAAGCGGGTCCACTTCTAATGAGTTACTGACAGTGTTTCTCACACACAAACCTAACCACATCAACTATTCCCTACTCTCGAAAAAAAATGGGGGTAAGTGACCTTTAATTTGCTTGACAACATAAGGACGGTTTGATAGAATGTATGAAAGTATGACAATCGCTTTTCTGTTTGAAAAGAAGCATAAAACAGATTTTAGTGAAATTGTGAGCAAATATAAAAAACGTTAATCAATCAAGGTCCGTTGTTAAACGATCCCTATAGTCGGGATCACATTGAAAAGAGAGGATTTCTGTGCGTAAATTATTGTTTCGCGTTTCCGCATTCGTTTTAGCGATAGCATTGGTAGCTCCATTACTCGCCGAAGGTGAGGAGAGTATTCTGGACAAAGTTAAAAACAGAGGCCGACTGATATGTGGTGTGAATAAGGAATTGCCCGGTTTCGGTTTCCTCGGTCAAACTGGTGAATGGAAGGGGTTTGACGTAGATTATGGTCGGGCGATCGCCGCTGCCGTTCTGGGGGACCCGAATAAGGTTGAGTTCCGTCCCTTAAAGGCTGCTGAGCGTTTCCCCGCTCTCCAAACAGGCGAAATAGATGTGCTTATCCGCAACACCACTTGGACACTGACTCGCGACACTGATCTCGGCGCTGACTTCTGCCCACCGACCTTTTATGACGGCCAAGGTTTCATGCTCCGCAAGGAGCTGGGGATAACATCACTCGAGGAGCTGGCGGGAGCGACTGTCGGTGTCACTGCTGGCAGTACCACCGAGTTGAACCTCGCCGATACGACACGCGCCTTAGGGATTGAAGTTGAACCTGTTGTCTTTGAGGAGACTGAGACGCTTTACCAAAGTTACGATCAGGGGCGTTGTGATGTAGTGACAAGCGACAAATCCCAATTAATCTCCCGTCGTCAATCCTTAAAAAACCCGGATGACCATATTATTCTTGATATAACCATTTCAAAAGAACCTTTGGGGCCTGTCACCGTCCATGGTGATAACAAGTGGAATGATGTCGTGAGTTGGGTTGTTTATGCCACGTTCGCCGCCGAGGAACACGGCATTACGCAAGCCAACGTCAGCACCTTTAAAACAGAGAATCCCGAAATCAAACGGTTCTTGGGTTTAGATGGAAGTGGGGGTATGGGTGAAAAACTCGGGCTGTCGAAAGATTGGGCGCGCCAAGTCATCGCTGCTGTTGGCAACTATGGCGAGATTTTTGACCGTAATCTGACACCGTTGGGTCTACCGCGCGGGGTTAATAAACCGTGGACGCAAGGCGGTTTACTCTATGCGATGCCGTTCCGTTAAAGATGGAAAATAATTTACCTAAAGTTGTATCGGGAAAAATCCCCTTCTGGCGAGATATACGAGTTTTACGGGTCCTGTTTCAGGTTATTTTTTTGCTCGGTGTGATCCTGTTGTTAGTCATTCTTTACACGAACATGCTAAAGGGGCTCCGTGGGCTTGGGTTAACACTGAATCTCGATTTTCTTCAGGACGAAGCTGGGTTTGACATTTCGGAGGGTATTCCGTATGAACCTTCGGATGTGTATCTCAAAGCGTTCTATGTTGGGATCCTGAATACCCTTAAAGTCAGCATCATCGGGATCGTCTGTGCGACGCTGCTGGGACTCCTTTTCGGCATTGCTCGACTGTCGAGTAACTGGTTAATCCGGACGATAGCGACCGCTTATGTTGAATGCTTCCGGAACGTTCCGCTCCTGCTTCAGATTCTGTTTTGGTACACCGCCGTAGTTGGTCAACTCCCCAGAGTCAGAGAGAGTATCGCACTGTTCGGAGGCGTGTTCATTAACAACCGAGGGATATACCTACCGTCGCCTGAGCCGACCGCAGGTTTGAGAATTTGGCTCGTTTTTCTTGGCGCGGGTTTACTCTTGGCAGTGGTTCTCTATGTTGTGCGATGGCGGAAGCTCCGACTGTTGGATCGTCCCGGTTTTCGTGCCAAATGGGCACTGCCTGCCTTCCTTATCGTGGCACTTTGCGGATGGTTTCTCGCACCGAGTAGACCGTTTACGCTGGATTTACCGGTGTTACAAGGTTTCAACTTCAGAGGGGGTATGCGCTTTTCACCAGAGTTTTCTGCCCTTTTAATTGCGCTTTCTGTGTATACAGGGGCTTTTATTGCCGAAATCGTGAGAAGCGGTATACAATCGGTCGTTAAGGGCCAACGGGAAGCAGCGAGAGCCATCGGTTTGAAGGAATCGCAGACATTGCGGTTAATCGTTCTACCCCAGTCTATCCCTATCATTGTGCCACCGCTGACAAGTCAGTACCTGAACCTCACGAAAAATTCAAGTTTGGCTGTTGCAATCGGTTTCCCTGATCTGGTTAGCGTCGGAAATACGATGATGACTCAGACGGGACAATCAATTCCCGTTTTTGCGATGATTATGGTGAGCTATCTGGTGATGAGTTTGACGACATCAGCCGCCATGAACTGGTACAACCGTTGGATTAACCGAGTTGGACGGTGATTGAATTATCTGTACGGGCGAGGTAACCTTGCCCCTACGATGAGAAAGGCATATTACACAGTGGAAGAACGAGAGCTTACGCAAGCAATGAAGCCCCCAGCCCATACAAAAGGTCCCGCACGATGGATTAAGGACAACTTATTTAACACTTGGTACAACGTGCTTTTAAGTTGCTTGGCACTTATATGCATTTTTTTTATTTCTAAGGCACTTTTGACGTGGGCTTTCACAGAAGCAAAGTGGGGCGTTATTCCGGCTAACCTTCAACTCTTTGGCGTTGGGGCTTATCCACGGGAACAGATATGGCGCGTATGGAGTGTAATTTATATTTTGTGCGTGCTTGTGGGTTTGAGTGCCGGGATGTGGGGTGGCTTGGTTCTCCGGTTTGCCGTTGTGCTTGGGGGTGTTTGGTTCATTGGTGCGCTTCTCCCGTTTGAACTCTCGACGCGAGGGTGGTTTTTAGGCGCGGTCGCCATAACAGCAGCCACTCTTTTCCTTGGACGTGGCAGAACAGCGTTACGCCCTTGGATTTTGGGAGGCTGGTTGCTCTCCTTTCCCTTGATAATGATAGTGTTACGCGGGTTCGGAGAGAATGGTGTTCTCACAAGCAATTGGGGTGGACTTCTATTGACCCTGATTTTAGCGGTTGTAGGTATCGTCGTCTCTTTTCCGCTTGGTGTGTTTTTAGCACTCTGCCGTCAGAGCAATCTGCCTGCGATCCGATGGGTTTCAACGGCTTATATTGAGATGGTTCGCGGTGTGCCGTTGATAACAATCCTATTCATGGGGAATATCTTGATACCGATCTTCATGCCGGGTCTTGATATTAACCAGGTTTTACGGATGGAACTCGCAATCACCTTCTTCTCCGCCGCCTACATGGCAGAGAACGTTCGTGGGGGACTCCAAGGGATTCCGCGCGGACAACATGAGGCTGCACAAGCGATAGGACTTAACTACGTGCAGACAATGCTATTTATCGTCTTACCGCAAGCACTCCGGTCGGTCATTCCAGCGATTGTTGGACAATTCATCGCGTTGTTTAAGGACACATCCTTAGTTGCTATCATCGGGCTTATCGACCTCTTAGGTGTCGCCAGGAGCGTTATCGCCAATCCAGACTGGTTCGGACTCCAAGCCGAGGTCTATCTATTCGCTGCAATTATCTATTTCGTTTTCAGTTATTCGATGTCCTACGGCAGTCAGGAAATTGAAACAGCACTCGGTGTTGGGCAAACTTAGGAATAGGTGTCGGGAGGATTTCACTGCCCCAATCTACCTCGTTTAATGAATGGTCTTCTGGACTGCGTTCCATTGTGGGACGCGCAGGTTTCTGACGAAGACCGTAGCCCGTAATGAAATGGAGGGCGGCTCTACGGAAAGGCACGTCACAGATGAAGACGCACCTGACCGAACCGCAAGGAAAAATTAAAAATCCTATTATTATCTGCGAGGATGTACACAAATGGTTCGACGATTTCCACGTCCTCAAAGGAATTACGACCTCGTTTGAAAAAGGCGAAAGGGCGGTGATATGTGGTCCCTCCGGGTCCGGGAAGTCTACATTTATCCGAACCTTGAACCGTTTGGAGGAGCATCAGCGCGGCACAATTGTCATTGATGGTGTTGAGCTGAGTGATGATCTCCGCAATATCAATCTCATCCGTCAGGAAGTCGGTATGGTGTTCCAGCAGTTCAACCTATTTCCGCACCTGACGAACCTACAGAATATCACCTTAGGTCCCATCCGAGTCAGGAAGATGACGAAAAGTGAAGCCGAAGAGATCGCTTTATCACTTTTAGAACGGGTGGATATTGTGGATCAGGCATATAAGTATCCCTCAGAAATTTCGGGGGGTCAACAGCAGCGGGTCGCAATCGCACGGGCATTGGCGATGGAGCCTAAGATTATGCTTTTCGATGAACCGACGAGTGCCCTGGATCCGGAAATGATTACGGAAGTGTTGGATGTGATGCGTGAACTCGCACGTTCCGGCATGACGATGCTTGTCGTGACGCATGAAATGGGATTTGCACGTGAGGTCGCCGATCGGATCCTTTTCTTTGATGAGGGGGCGATAGTTGAGGACGCGGCACCTGCAGATTTCTTCGATAACCCGCAACATGAACGCACGAAGCTTTTCATCTCGCAGACGCTACAACATTAGGTAAATCTCGCGGAATAGAATACTTCCGCAGCATATTCGTTTAATATCCTCAATTCTCACAAAAAAGAGATGGGACAAAAGATGCGGTTGAATGGTAAAATAGCCATTGTCACAGGAGCTGGGCGCGGTATCGGCAGAGCAGTTGCCCTTCGGTTCGCCGAAGAAGGAGCGAAAGTTGTTGTTGACGACGTAAACGATGCCCTCGGCACAGAAACCATCGCTGCTATAACCGATGCGGGTGGTGAAGCACTCTTCATCAATGCCGATGTCTCCGATGCTGCCGATGCGGAAAATCTGGTTACGAGAACTGTTGACACCTACGGCACGGTTGATATTTTGGTGAACAACGCTATCTGCTCGACGGCTGATGTGCTGAACAACAATTGGGAAGCGAACTTAGCGGTAGCGCTTCAAGGCACCAGCCACTGTTCCAACGCCGTTATCCCCGTGATGCAAGCGGCTGGAGGTGGTAGCATCGTCAATATTGCTTCTGTCAATGGTCTTATCGGATTACAGGCGATTCATGCGTATTCTGCTGCGAAAGGTGGCGTTATTGCTTTGACCCGCTCAATGGCAGTCGCACACGGTAAAGACAACATCCGTATCAACTGTATCTGTCCGGGAACGATTCAAACCGAAGTCTGGGAGCCGATGATTGAACGTAATCCACAGATCTTGGACGAAATCACGCCGTGGTATCCGTTAGGACGGATTGGACAACCGATTGACATCGCGAATGCGGCACTCTTCCTCGCCTCCGATGAAGCCAGTTTTGCAACGGGAGCGGTTTTCGTCATTGATGGTGGGTTGACGGCAGGCAATCACCAATTTCCGATTTAAAGGTAGTAGGCACACTCCGTGTGCCGTAACAAATACAAATTATCAAGAGATATAGAACAAAATGGCAAAAAAAGAACCTACCCGAATCTCATCGTTAAGTGAGTTTATTGAATGGGTAAACCAATTAGGTTCTGAAAGGTATCTGTTTCGGGGAGTGCCAAATGCCGAATACAAGATACAAGCCTCTGTGTATCGCCGTCTAAAAAAGGAGGTCAGAAATTCCGAAAGGTTTCTTCAAATCAACAAAGATTTAATCACAGAAGCCCGACTTCGGGGACACGGCGAAAAAAATGGACGTAAACTTGAAGATTTGGAAATACTTGCACAACTTCAACACTTTGGGGCAGCTACATGTCTAATTGACTTTACCCGTAATGCGCAAATCGCACTCTATTTTGCTTGCGAGAAAGATCCAAAGTGGGAAAAAGGCTCACAAGGTTCAGAAAAAGCACCAGATGGCAAGGTCTATGCAGTCCGTAATGAACTGCTTAGTTTTAGAAAAGTTACACCGGATTTACTGAATGAAAAGATTGATTATTTTTTTCCACGTTTTCAACCCTATGGACGCGACCCTCAACTATATTTTTGGGAACCTGGGTATCAGAACAACCGTATTATCGCGCAGCAATCTATCTTCATTTTCGGTTCTTACGAATTTGATGAAAATGGGGCATGCATCATTGAAGAAAGTTGTAAAGAGGATGTCCTGATTGCGTTAGAGCAGGTATCGGGTATTACTCAAGCTATGTTATTCCCTGACTTTGATGGTTTCGCGCGTTTACATCGTGAAGATACATTATACGAGGAACTTGGGGCCTCGGACTATTCTAACCGCGCTATGCAAGCACATCAAGCAGCTCAATATGAGGAAGTCATTGCAAATTATGATAAAGCTATTGAATTAGACTCCCAAAATTCAGACTATTACGAGTGGCGAGGATACGCGAAACGGGCACTGGGGCGTAATGATGATGCCATTGCTGACTTTAACAAGATGGTTGAGATAGACGGTAGTCCGTATGCACATGAAGTGCGGGGAAAAGTACTGTTAGGATTAAAACGACATCAACAAGCTATCGCCGACTTTAGTAAGATAATTGAGATAGCTCCCGATGTTCCGTTTGGTTATTTCCGACGAGGAAACGCAAAATACGAATTAGGACAATATGAAGAGGCTATCGCCGACCTTGACATGACTCTCCAGATAGATCCAGATGATGTTCGTACTCGCCTTCTACGAGGAAGGGCAAAAGAACACCTGGGGGATCTTGAGGCTGCAAAGGGAGATTTCCAAAAGGCATTAACATTGTCGTCTCCCAATACCAAGCTCATAGATGCAATTAAGGTGGACCTTCAGCGAATCGAAAGACGTATCGCAGAAAGGAAATGACTCTATGTCAAAAGAGAAATTTGATAAAAAACTGATTAAACTACTTGAAACCAACACTGACTTTGTTGATGAAGCCGGAAAACTCCACCGCGCAAAAGTCAGAGAATATGCTTGGGAACTCAACCACGATCTCATTAAATTGCTGCTTTCTGACAAAGAGGTTGAAACAAAATTCTTTAAAGAAATTGAGGGGCGTTGGATTTTTGACAATAACGCTTTTGTTGATTATATCACCGATAAAAATTTCTTTACCGACTCCTATACTAAATTCCGCAACAAGATTGGGTTGAACATTGACAATAAATTTCTCAGTGAACGAGGCGAAGTTGCACTCGTCTGGCCCTATAAGGATTGCGTCTTGGAGGGTGGACAAACGCGTGAACAAGAGAAACGCAAAGAGATTTTCTTCAATGAGCTTCTGGCACAAGACGAAATCAACCGGATGTTTGATCCGAAAGTCCTTACGAACTGGAAACGCTATACTGGTAACGGTGAGCAGAAAGTAAAAAACATACAGCGCGATGAGAATGGTATCATTCGAGAGAACTTTATCATCAAAGGCAACAACCTCATTGCCCTTCATACCCTCAAAGAACAATTCCGCGGACAGGTCAAACTGATTTACATTGATCCGCCGTATAATCCAAACAGTCCGTCAAATACTTTTATGTATAACAATAATTTTAAGCGTTCGTCATGGCTAACTTTTATGAGAAACCGATTAGAGGTCGCTAAAGAGTTATTAAGGAATGATGGCAGTATAATTGTTGCAATTGATGAAAACGAACAAAATTATCTTGGGGTTTTATTGGATGAAGTATTTCCAGAACGCGAAAAACACTGTATCACTATAGTTCATAACCCGCGTGGTGTTCAAGGTGCAAATTTTTCGTATATTCACGAGTATGCGTTTTTTGTTATTCCAAAAGGCGAGAAAGTAATCGGTGATAGAGAGATTCGTGATGAAGAAATTGAGTGGAACAATTTCAGAAACTGGGGTGGAGAATCAAGACGCGAAAATGCAAAGAATTGTTTTTACCCTGTTTTTGTAGAAGATGATAAAATTGTCGGTTTTGGAGAGGTCATTGATGATGATGAACACCCTGCAGCTCAAACAGTCTATCATGAGAAAAAAAATTATGTGTATCCGATTGATCAGAACGGGGTTGAACGTAAATGGAGATATGCGCGACAGAGCGTTGATCAAATCCAGCATTTACTCCGAGCGAGAAAAACAAAAACCGGTTATGAGATTGAGCTAGGAAAAAATTTCGGAATGTATCGCACTGTTTGGGAAGATAAAAAATACGATGCCAATATTTACGGAACACAACTTGTTAAGCTGCTTGTTCCTGGATGTGCCTTTGATTTTCCAAAATCGCTGTGGAACGTTTATGACTGTTTGCGTTCGGTAGTGAAAAATGATAAAGACGCAATTGTTTTGGATTTTTTCGGCGGAAGCGGTACTACCGCTCATGCTGTGCTGGAACTATAGTGACCGTTAGAATTAAAGAGACATTTTTCTGTTTTATGATAGAATGTTTCTATTATGGCATATTCAACAGATTTACGTAAACGCGTCTTAGATTTTATTCACACGGGTGGTAAAAAATCCGAAGCATCGCGTCGTTTTTCCGTGGATCGGTCAACGGTTTATAGATGGTTATCGGCTAAAACCCCATTTGCGCCCCAAAAACCGGGTCCGAAAAACATGAGGTGTCTTGACGAGGCAGCACTGAAGAAACATGTCGCTGATTTCCCGGACTTGACGCAAAACGAGCGTGCCTCGCATTTCGGTGTTTCAGCGTCCTCTATCAGATATGGACTGCGGAAACTCGGCATCACGCGAAAAAAAAACACTCGGATATAAGGAGCGGTGCGCCGAGAAACGGCACGTCTATCGTCAAACACTCACCGAGAAACACGCCACTGGGAAAACGATAGTTTATGTAGATGAGTGCGGTTTTCGTGCTGAGAGTTTTAGACGGCATGGGTATGCTCCGAAAGGTGAATGTGTTTTAGGTCTCATCTCAGGCACAAGGACACGAACAACAACGTTGGTCGCTGCGCGTATCGGTTCGGCTTTTACGGCCCCCTGTTTGTTTGATGGAAGCTGCGATGCGGCGTGTTTCAATGCCTGGATTGAAGCCTATTTATGTCCACGGCTGTCTGCCTCAGACATCGTTGTTCTTGATAATGCCAAGATTCACAAAACGCGTCGAACCCGTGAGTTGATAGAAGCATCGGGGGCAGAGGTATTGTTTTTGCCGCCTTATTCACCCGACTACAATCCGATTGAACACGACTTTGCGAATATCAAACGTCTCAGAGAGTATAATGCCGATATAACCATTGATGAAGTCATAAACATGTATCTTTAATTCTAAAGTTTACTATAAATAAAGACGGTGGCGATCGAAAATTCATCATTTGCGAACAGATGAACTATATTGAAACTGTAACAAGAAAACGCGTCAAGAAAGTCATTGAACAAGATAATTGCGATGATTTCATCTATTGCGAACTGAAGCAATACAACGAAGTTTTCAGGGAGCAAATCGAATCTGCTAAATCCAATGAAGAACTCTTGGACATCTGGCGCGATATGTCAAAGGATTCCGTCCTGAATTGGTATGTCAAACCTCAAAAACCGGAGGACGCAGAAGAACACTTTATCGCTATCAGCGATATTGAGAAGCAGAAGCAGCTGCTTGCAGAATTGCTGGATAAGAACCAATTGTATGTCCATCTCTCTGAAATAGAGGATGAAACGTTTGAGGTCAGTAAAACGGATAAGGAGCTTAACCGGGCGTTTTATGGAAATTCAGACTAATAGCAGTATTGAAGGGGAATAATGAAATGACTGAAAACAGAAAGCAGGAATTAGCACGACTCCTACATGAGGCAGTAGCAAATTTGGAAATACAACTACGTCCAGCAAATAGGTCTCAACTGGTGACTATTGATCTTCATGAATACAGAAGGGACCTACAAGAAAGCTGGACATCTCACTCGCTTAATTCCGCATCAATGGTGATGCGTTATGAAATTAATATTACGAATGATGCTATAAAATCAAAACTTCTTGATCTCATAAGAGAGGAATTCGATCAATTTATTCATGAAGACAGAATTCGATCCGTGTGTCTTTTTATCGGAGGAGGACCGACGGGTGGATACTCTTTGGATTGTCTACTGGAGCAACTCCTGAAAATTGCTATTGTTCACGGGATAGAGAGAGCAATATCGGATTTTGATAGATGCACAGAAAACAGACATGCTCCTTTTCAACATATTGCATTACTTGAGGGAATAAGGGTAGAGGCAGAAATACAAGTTTTTGAAGGAGTAAGGTTGGTCCCTCTTCCTACTTCAGGATCAGAACTTTCAAACTATTTGCCTGATACGGTATTTTTTAATATGCCAGCATACTCCTTGCTCGGAAAAACATTGCTTATCATTGACGCTTTCATGTCCCCTATATTTCATAAACCTCTTCACAATCAGTTTCATGAGGATGATTTCCCATTTCAAATTGGGGTAACTGGTTGGAAATCTCCGAAATTTGAGATAGGTGATTTCCATAAGAAATTTTGCCAAGCATTGTCTTTTGTTTGTAATTCCGCAGTTCAAATTTCCCTCGAATGGCGATTTTTGGCAAAAGATTTACTCTTCAATTGGAGCACACTCGGGACAAGTGGATTTACCTGTTACAATAATAATATTGATCGATTTGGACGTTTGGCTACGATTGGAGAGGGACAAATAGATGAAGCCAAAAGTCGTTATGAAATTTTGGACAACTTTGCTTCAGATGTCGCTACAAAACTACAGATACCGATTGACAGATGGATAAAATCCAAAACAAATCAGAATACAGTTGATAAAGTGATTGACTTAGGAATAGCCTTTGAAGCCCTCTACTTATCAGAGACAAATTACAACCGAGAAATACGGTTTAGATTCAGTCTTCATGCTGCTTGGCACTTGGAAAAATGTAAAGGAAAGCGAAAGGCATTAATGAAGAAATTTAAAACAATATATGATAAGCGTTCCGAAGCCGTTCATACCGGAAAACTTCCGAAAGCAGTTAAGATTGGGAAAGGTCAGTTTGTTTCTATATCAGAGTTTATCACAGAAGCTCAGGACTTATGTAGGAAATCAATCATGAAGATTCTGGAAGATGGGAAATTCCCTGATTGGAACGATTTGATACTCGGTGAGTAAGCGTTGACTTAATAGCAATCTTTGTACCGCAAACTGTTAGTTTGCGGGATAATAGGCATGAACTAACAAGCCGTGCTACATAGAGATGGGATCAACAGATGAGCAATTTTGACTACAAACCTTTCTATCGCCGCAACTTGCCGCATATACAGCCGCCAGGGGTAACTTTTTTTGTCACATTCAATCTTGCAGGTTCCTTACCACGGAGTGTCTTGCAGCAATGGAGATCAGAAAAGAGTCAACTTGAAGCAGAAAAATTACGCATCCTCAAGTTGAAAAACAATAATTGTCTTGCTTCTGTTGAACAAATGCTATTTGAACGGAAACGTGAATGGTTCCAAAAATTTGAAAAAACGTTAGATGAGGCACAAAGTGGACCTGTATGGCTCAAAGACGAGCAGATTGCTAAAGAGATGGCAGCAAGTCTCCGCTACCGAGATGGAAAAGTGTATCGCTTGGATGCCTATTGCATCATGGCGAATCATGTTCATGTCGTGTTTGCTCCATTGGCAATACAACCTTCCGGGACAGACAGTGTTGATTTTCAGCATGATACGGCACAAACTAACAGTTTGTGCTACAAGGCACTCCCGTCTATTATGCAATCACTCAAAGGTTATACAGCGCGGAAAGCCAATCACCTATTAGGACGGAGTGGTGCATTCTGGCACCATGAAAGTTACGATCACGCCATCCGGAATCCGAGCGAATGGCAAAGGATTATAACGTATGTTCTCAATAACCCTGTAAAGTCAGGTTTAGTGGACGATTGGAAAAAATGGCGATGGAATTATTACCGGGATCCTCACTGTACTGCAAACTGTTAGTTTGCGGACATTACGGTACCAATTTGTATTTATAGGAAAATCCGCGATGGCTGAACAATTTCTTTATGAACGTCTCACAAACGCTTTCGAGTTTGGAGTCCCCAAACCTGAAATGCCGGATAGTATTACGCAAAATCTACATCCCAAATTTGAAATCCGGGACTATCAAACAGAAGCGTTTGCGAGGTTTATTCACTGCTTAAACACAGATTTCCCCGGCAAGAGAAAGCCTCTACATCTACTGTTCAATATGGCAACCGGCAGTGGTAAGACGCTTATCATGGCAGGCTTGATTCTCTATCTCTATGAGCAAGGGTACCGGAACTTTCTTTTTTTTGTCAACGCCGACAATATCATTGAGAAGACAAAAGACAATTTCCTCAATCCAACTTCTTCAAAATATCTTTTCAATAAAACTATCTATTTCACGGGGAAGCAGGCGGCGATGACGATGGTGGACAATTTTGATGGGATCAACGAGAACGACATTAACATCTGCTTTACCACAATTCAGAAGTTACACAGTGATCTTACAACACAAAAAGAGAATGCTTTAACCTTTGACGATTTTAAGAGGAAGAAAATCGTTCTCTTGTCTGATGAAGCACATCACATGAACGTCTCCACGAGAGCCCAAACGGAATTGGACCTGACCGGAGAGAAACCGACCCGGAAGGAAAAACCGACATGGGAAAACACTGTTGAAAACATATTTAGCGCAAACAATGATAATCTGTTGCTGGAATTTACCGCTACCTTTGATGACAAAACGAAGGCAATAGTAGAGAAGTACCGGAATAAAATCATCTATCGCTACGATTTAGTCGAATTTCGGAATGACAAATACTCAAAAGACATCGAAATTGTGATGTCCAATTTCAGCCTGCAAGACCGCATCTTGCAAGCAATCATTCTCAATCATTATAAACATTCCGTTGCAACAAAACACAAAATCCAGTTGAAACCTGTTATTCTGTTTAAGGGAAAGACAATCCCGGAGTCCGAAAACAACAAAGCAGACTTCCATGAACTTATTGATAGACTCACCAGAAACGATATTGACAGAATTCGGAGATCTGAAGTTCCGATTATTAAACAAGCGTTTCGCTTTTTTGATAAACATTGTACTACACATAATGTCAGTTCCGAGCGGCTAACGCGTGATCTAAAAGAATATTTCCAAGAAAAATACTGCCTTGCTGTCAATTCTAAAGTCGAAAGAGAGAAGTATCAGGTGGAAGTAAACAGGCTTGAAGAAGAAGGCAATCCGATCCGAGCTATCTTCGCCGTTCAGATGCTTAGTGAAGGGTGGGATGTGTTGAACCTATTTGACATCGTCCGCTGTTATGATACCGGCAGTACAGGACATAACAAAACTGGAAAAACGACGATAGCAGAGGCACAACTTATTGGGCGTGGTGCCCGTTATTTTCCTTTTAGTCTGCCGCCGGAACATGAGGATAAATATAAACGCAAATTTGACGAAGATATTGAACATGAACTCCGCGTGTTGGAAGAATTTCATTATCACAGCATTAACGATTTGCCCTATATCACTGAGATCAAAAAAGCATTGGTTGAGAGAGGTCTAATGGATGAACAGACCGTGACTCGCAAATTAAAACTGAAAAAAGAATTCAAAGAAACCGATTTATACAAATACGGTGTTATATGGGTAAACAAACAGGTGCCGAGAGACTATCAGCATGTCAAATCTTTTGAAGACTTGGCATCCTTAAGTGTGAAAAAGAAATGGCATGAGCATACCATCTATGAAGGATCTGGAGGCGTAACGGGTATGACAGAAAGTGACACAACCTATGTCACACAGAACGCAAGTAGTCAGGATATACCGATGACTGATATTGAACAGGATATTGTCCAAACTGCCATTGCGCGTAACCCATTCTTTCAGTTTGCATCACTCAAACGGTATTTTCCGCAGTTGAAGTCAATGCGAGAATTCAGAACTTCGGATAACTTTTTGGGTGATTTGAGAATCACTTTTAAAGGCAGTTTCTCTCAATGGGAAGACGAAGCTGCAGAGAAGCTCAGGGCGTGTTGCGATCTTTTAGAAAAGATTGAAGCCGAACTTCGCGAAAAAATTACTGAGCACGAAGGAACGAAACACTTTTATAAGGAACAAATCCGTGATGTTTTCAAAGCGAAAATTCTGAAGTTCAATGCTAACAGTCCACGTGCTGATGAGAATCACGCTGCCGAGCGTATAGCGAAAGCCGAAGAATGGTTTGCCTTTAACGGTCTCTACGGCACCGGCGAAGAAAAAGCGTTCGTGCAATTTCTACAGACACATCTTGAGGAACTACAGAAAACTTACGATGGTGTTTATCTGATCCGCAACGAGAGACATTTTTACATCTATAACTTTTTTGATGGGCAAGCCTTCCAACCTGACTTTGTTCTCCTGTTGGGCAAAGAAAACGGTGAGACACTGAGTTACCAACTTTTTATTGAACCTAAAGGGGAGCACATTGAAGATTTTGACAGATGGAAAGAGGATTTTCTGAAAGAGATCGATACCGAACGTAAAAGTGAACTCATAATAGAGGATAAAAACTATCGTATTATCGGTTTACCGTTTTATCAGGATAAGAGCCAAAATGAATTTAGGGAAGCTCTTGATGAAGCACTACAATTATGAACATCAAATTCACGCGGAGAAATACAATGGTAACAAAAGAACAGGTTGATTTTTTTCAGGAAAACGGCTACCTTAAATTTGGGAGCGTTTTAGATAGCGATGGCGTTGAAGTCATGCGCGCGGGGTTAGATGCGGTCATTAAATTAGAACTTAATGAAGGCGACGATTCTTCACCGGAGTTCAAATACGGACACGACCGACGCGAGAACCGACTCAACCGGGGAAGCGGGCACCCGCGCGCGATTCATCAATACATTAACATGTGGAAGCGGGATCCCCATTATAAGGCAGCCATTCATCACCCGCTCATCGCTAGGACGGCACGCGCCCTGCTGGATACGCCTGAAGTCCGTCTCTGGCACGATCAGGTGATTTCCAAACCTCCAGAGGATAACGGTCATTTCGCATTCCATCACGATTTTTTCTTTTGGCCCCTCAGTCCACCAAATATTGTGAGCTGCTGGCTTGCTTTGGACGATGCAACGGTGGATAGCGGGTGCATGCACGTTATGCCGAAGAGCCACAAAGACGAACGCTTTTCCGTCGCCGCGAGGGCTGCAGCAAATGCAGCAGCGGCAAAGGCGCGCGAGGCAGGACGAGAACCGCCGCCTGATCAGTGGGCAGAAAGACGGGAATTGAGCATTGATCACGGCATTCCGGTGGAACTGAAAGCCGGGGAATGCATGTTTCATCATTGCCTGAACTGGCATGGCACGCCGCCGAATATCACGGAGCGTCAACGCCGCGCCTTCGTTATGATTTTCATGGCGCAAGATGTCTGCTATAACAACGCGCAATCCCCGAACCACGTCCTTGTACCAATAATCGAGGTCGCTGATGGTGAACGGCTTGTCGGTGACGGATTCCCAGTAGCGTAGCGAGGTTTGAATACTTGAGATGAAAGATTCAACTTTTATTACAAGAGTTATTATAAAAAACTATAAAAGTATCGCCGCGTGTGATGTACAATTGCAGCCTCTGACGTTTCTCGTAGGTCGCAACGGCTCCGGAAAGAGTAATTTTCTTGATTCGCTGCGATTCGTGGCGGATGCGTTGGATTCATCACTTGACCATGCCGTACGTGCTCGTGGGGGTATCAATGATGTGTGTAAGCGATCTGACAACCCCAGGGATCGACGTAATCATTTTAGTATTCGTTTTGAATTCGCTCTACCCGATGGTTCTACGGGGAACTATACCTTTGAAATCGAAACGCGTTTGACAAGGTACATGGTACGATCAGAATCCTGTAATATTCATAATGAGAATCTGGCCACTCCTGATATTTACTTCAATGTTGTTAATGGTAATGTGACAGACACAAGTGTTGCAGTCGCACCAGCAGCCGCAGCGGATCGTCTCTACTTGGTAAATGCTTCAGGTTTACCGGAATTTCGTCCTGTTTACGACGCTTTTTCACGCATGGGGTTTTACAATCTCAACCCTGACAAAATTCGGGACCTGCAAACACCGGATTTAGGCGACATGTTGATTCAGGATGGAAGCAACCTTACCAGTGTCTTCAGCCAACTCTCACCCGTGGTGCAAAAAAATATTGAGGAATATCTGGCAGTGGTCGTACCTGGTGTACAACGCGTGTTTGTCAATAAGTTTGGACCGAAGGAAACATTAGGGTTCACGCAGTATGTTGTAGGGAACGAGCGCCCATGGCGATTTCTTGCGAACAATATGTCTGATGGCACACTCCGCGTGTTGGGGATTCTGGTAGCACTTTTTCAAGGAGAGGGTGACGAAAAAAAACGTTTACCGCTCGTGGGAATTGAAGAACCTGAGATTGCTCTTCACCCAGCTGCAGTAGGAGTGTTACTTGATGGACTTCAAGATGCCGCTGAGAAGACGCAAGTTATCATCACCAGTCACAGCCCTGATCTACTGGATAACAAGGATCTGGACGTGGAATCAATTCTTGCAGTTGAGACACATGACGGAAATACCGTAATAGGTCGTATAGATGATGCAAGTAGGTCTGTATTGCGTGATAAGCTATATACAACAGGAGAACTTCTACGTCTCGACCAATTGCAACCCGATCCGAAATCTATATTATCCCAGACAAGGTTAGAACAACTTTCTCTGTTTGATTATAAGAATCAGAAAACTTCACCAAAGGAAGAATAAAGTAACGAAAATGAAAGTCCAAATAAGTTGCATTGTTGAAGGTCACGGTGAAGTCGAAGCGGTCCCTAAACTGATTCACCGCGTAGTTGAGCACTATTATACAACGAACCTCAATTCAGAATTGGTGGTTGTTACTCCTCCCCCCATCCGCGCAAAAAGAAACCAGGTTGTTAAAGTAGGTGAACTTGAGAGGAAGGTAGAATTAGCTGCTCGGAAAATTAAAGGACAAGGGGCTATTCTCATTATCCTTGACAGCGACGATGACTGTCCAGCACAACTCGGACCAACACTGCTTTATCGCGCATCACAAGTTCGTCACGACCTACCGATTGCCGTTGTGCTTGCTAAGCAAGAATTTGAAGCATGGTTTCTTGCAGCAGCTGAGTCCCTTCGTGGACAAAGAGGATTACAAAACGATATTGATCCTCCGAACGATCCAGAAGCAATCGGTCCGGCAAAGAGGTGGTTAAGCCAGCAAATGGAAGGCAGCAGAACATACCGTGAAACGCGTGACCAAGCCGCATTCACGGCACTTTTTGACATAGATAAAGCACGCCAAGTTGGTTCATTCGACAAGTGCTACCGCGATATTGTTCGTCTTCTCGAGGAATTGCAAAAAACGAGCGATCCGATCCAGTGAACCGGTGTAAGATATAATCTATCGTACCCATCTTACATGTTATCACGGAGGATTTTTATTACCTACCATTAGATGGGTAGCGAAAACGTAGCCTGAAACGAAGTGGAAGGCGGATATACGTCACGGAACGTCAAAACCTAAATTCACTTCACCGAATCGCAAGGAAAATTTAAAAATGGAAAACAAATCGAATGTTATCTTTATTTTAACCGACGACCAAGGACCGTGGGCAGCGGGCTGTTGCGGCAACGATGAAGTCCGAACGCCTTATCTTGATCAGTTAGCCTCAGAGGGGACCCGCTTCCCTAACTTTTTCTGTACAAGTCCCGTTTGTTCACCGGCGCGCGCAAGCCTCATGACCGGGCATATCCCTTCAGCGCACGGCGTACACGACTGGATCCGCGACGGAAATATGCCACCAGACCCCACTCAATACCTCGACGGATTGACCTGTTATACCGATGTTTTAGCCGACAATGATTATACCGTCGGGTTGAGCGGCAAATGGCACCTTGGCGATAGTTTAACACCCCAGCACGGGTTCAGCCACTGGTTCGCTTTGCTTACAGGCGGAAGCCAGTATAATGATGCGGATATGATCCGAGACGGACAGGTTGAAATGCAACCCGGCTACCTGACCGATGTTATCACTGACGATGCGTTGGACTTTATCTCGGCGAATCAGGAGGGACCGTTTTATCTCAGCGTCAACTATAACGCGCCCCATACGCCGTTTACGGGACACCCTCAAGACATTGTTGACTCTTATGACGATTGCCCCTTCAAAACATGTCCACAGGAGGCGTTGCACCCGTGGGCTGTCCAAGGTGCCGCTGTGCACATGGGCAACCGCGAGTCGTTGAAAGGCTATTTCGCAGCGATTACCGCACTTGATTTGAACGTCGGACGCATTTTAGAGCGGCTTGCACAATTAGGGATCCGTGAGAATACGCTCGTGGTTTTCAGTAGTGACAACGGCTACTCGTGCGGACATCACGGATTCTGGCATAAAGGGAACGGAACATTCCCGCTAAATATGTATGAAAACTCTGTAAAAGTCCCCTTCATTATCAGCCAACCCGGCAGTATTCCGGAAGGTCGCACCAGCGAAGCGATGGTGAGCCAATACGACTTCATGCCGACACTCCTCGATTATCTTGGATTACCCGATCCGAATGACGATATGTCTCCGGGCAGAAGTTTTGTGCCCGCACTCTCTGGGGAAACAAACGACGCGAAAGATAAGATCGTCATCTACGATGAATACGGTCCCGTTCGCATGATCCGAACACAGGAGTGGAAATATGTCCATAGGTATCCTTATGGTCCACATGAGTTGTATGACTTGGTAAACGACCCGGATGAACGGAAAAATCTAATAGATGACAAGTCTCAGAACGCCCGCATCACTGACATGAAACAACAGATGGGCGCATGGTTTCAGCGATACGTCTTACCGGAGTTAGATGGTGCGAGATGTTCCGTTACTGGTGGTGGACAGGCGGCAAAGATTGAGGCGGGACAATGCGGTGAAGGTGCCTTCCATCCCAGATACGCCCCACCTCGACGGGGTGTGTAGAATGACGAGAGCCTTTGCCCCCGGCAACATTTCGTGTGTTTTCAAGGTTATTCCGCACGGCGATGCAACCCGTATGCATTCGCTCGGTATGGGGTTCACCGTTAAAGAGGGGATAGAAGTCACCGTCTCTGAGCACCATGAAACAAATGTGTTGTTTAACGGACAAAGCATCGATTTTCCGACGGTCGGGGCTGTTACGGATCGGCTAACCCAGACGGCAGGCGCGGCAGGTGTGAAGGTAGACCTTACGTCTCCACTACCGCTCGGTTGCGGTTTTGGTCTTAGTGGTGCCGCTTCGCTCGCAACAGCCTACGCGCTCAATGAACTGCTCCATCTGGGTAAGGATATGGAGACCCTCGCGATGATAGCACATGTCGCAGAGGTTGAAAATCGCACTGGATTGGGGGATGTCTGTTCGCAATACCATGGGGGATGCCTCGTCAAGTTAAAAGAAGGTGCCCCGTTGGTTGCCGATAGGTTACCGATAACGGAACAGCCTATTTATTACCGCTACTTTGGACCGATTCAGACCAGCGAGGTACTCGGCAACAGAGAACAAACAATCCGTATCAATCGCGCCGCCGATGCTGCATTGAGCGTTTTACAAACGCTTACCAGTGCTGAGCCTAATACCGAACTTTTTAACGCTTGTTTTAGGGTATCAAAGCGGTTTTCAGTGGAGAGCGGCTTGCTCAGTGATGCCCGTGTGATAGAGACAATCGAACAAATTGAGACGGAGGGCGGTGTCGCTTCAATGATTATGTTAGGAAACGGTGTTTTCAGCACGCATCCATTTGAGGCGGCGGTGGAGACAAAGCTTGTTCATAATCCAGCACGTCTCATATAGCCGAATAGCCGTCGGAAACCTAAAATTAAGTACAAAAATGCTGCCTGCAACAACGGCGCAGGCGACTCGAACGCGAAAACCCTAAAGTTACCCACATCGTTATTACTCCGCAAGGTAAAATTAAAACATGGGAATTAAACATAGTATAAAAATCTCGGTTCTGACTTTTTTTGCGGTATCTGTTGCTGTTGGTGCGGTAGAGATTGAGGATGTGACATTCGGATTCGGCGACGGTTACAGAATAGGCACGTGGGCACCTTTAACTGTAACTGTCTGGAATCAAGATGAAGGCACTGTGTTTAGGGGTGAGTTGGTTGTGGAAGTTCGGAACTTTTCTTCGGACATCCCTATCGAACGTTACGCTACGTCCCTGCACCTTATCGGGCTCGAACGACAACAGAAAAATTTCTACGTTTACTGCCCGAAAAACGCTACGCAACTCGTCATCCGACTTGTCCCCTTTACACCATCGGAGCCGGCAGGGGTACGCAGTCCGGCATCCGGTCTAGTGAAGGATGTCCTGTTGCCAACACCCCTTGCCCGCAAAGACTATTTTGTGCTGGTATTGGCTCCGAGCGGCGACACGTTAAAACGATTTCTTGACAAGAAACAGTTGGCAGTTCCTGGAGACGCACAGGTGCATGTTAAGTACCTTCCGAATTCAAGGGCGTTGCCGCGCGACTGGATAGGCTACAATGCCGTTGATATACTCGTTGTGCGTGAGGTCGGCTTAACCGAACGACGTATCCTAAAAGCACAACAGACGGCGATGCTGGATTGGATACAGCGCGGTGGGACGCTTATTGTCTCCGGCGGTAGCAGTTTTAACTATCTACAAGGCAGTTTTATAGAACCCTTTCTTCCTGTCGAATTAAGGGGTATGAAGAAAACTGATAACTCTTCCGCCGACAGCCACTTTGAGTATATCCAATTTGCGCCGAAATCAGGCTGTGAGGTTTTAATTGGCACGGCGGAGCAAATGTATGTCGCAAAACGGAAATTTGGAGATGGACAGATTCTCTGTTTTGCGTTTGACTACAATGTTCCTCCCTTTGGTGTCCATTCCGAAGACAGTGTAGGAGGGGTTTCCAATTCTGATGATGCTCTCGCTGAAACGTTCTGGCACGGATTACTGAGTAAGCACGGTAAATCTCCGCGTCACCTCGCGGACCGATACGCGCTTGCCCTCCAACATGAAGCGGAAATTCATAAGTACTTTCTATCGGAGATGTCTACCCGAGTGCCGCTCATTAAACTGTTGGCGATACTTCTACCAATATACCTGCTGAGTTTTGGTGGGTTCTTGTTGTATTTCGGGAGGTCGAAGCAAAAATCACGCACGTATTGGATAGGCGGAGGCCTCTTCGTTCTGCTTTCGGTAATTGCGGTTGCATCGGCACAAACCGTCTGGTTTCCGAACACCGTCACAGCGGACAGGTTATCAATTTTATCGATTTATCCCGAACGGCAGCGCGCACACTTATTGCGTTATGTGTCCCTGAGAGCCGCATCGCGTGCCGAAACATCTATTGACCTTGCCAAGGGAACATTCGTGCGTCATCAAGGGGTTGAGGAGTCAAGGGGTGAATTCCTTGAAAAAATTGGGACATTGATTCAAGATTCACGCGTTCAACTGCGAGATTTATCGGTGGAGCCGTGGCATCCAACAACGTATGTGGAAGAGAAATTTTTGACGATGGATACCCAGAAACTTCCGCCCACCCTTGAAAACACGTGGCGCGTTGCGGGAAAAGAGATGACTTACTTAGGGAACGTCTCACTAAGAGAAGCATCGGGTTTGGAAATCGATCCTACATCCGATCCTTCAATGGCGGGACTTCGGTTGCGAGTGACACCAAAAATGCCGCCTGATGAGGCGTTGGATGGTGCCCGAAAGACGTTTGCGCGAATCCTACAGCGAGATTACGTGCTGCGGTATCTGGAGACAGCGGCGAACCTGAACCCTCCATCCTACCTTATCGGGTGGGTTTCCCAGGAGTACGGACGAGGTAACCTCGCCCCTACGATAGCAGATGAGAATATTGACACAAAGGATGAAACTTTAGTAATTTTTCGTCCGGGTGCTTTTTAATTTATGGGCTCAAGGAATAATTAAAAATCCGCAAGGTAAAATTAAAAAATGGATGTGCTATCGCTCGGTATTTATGTCGTTGATGTGTTGGGACGACCCATAGATGAGTTCCCTGAAAAGGGGAAATTAGTCCTCTTTGATGAACTCGAAATCCATACAGGCGGCTGTGCGAACAACACGGCTATTGCGCTGACGCGCTTAGGTCTCTCTGCTGGTGCGATGGGTAAGGTTGGCACTGATGCGTTTGGCGACTTGATTCTGCAAAAACTCATGGATAACGGTGTCGATACAGTGGGCATGCAACAGGATCCGAGTTCCAGCACTTCCTTTACGTTCGTCGCAGTTGCCTCCGATGGCGAACGAACTTTCCACCACTACATCGGTGCGAACGGCGAACTCTGTGAGGCAGACCTTAATTGGGAAGTCATCAAAAGTGCCAAAATTTTGCACATCGCTGGGGCACTCGTCATGCCACGTTTTGATGGCGCACCGATGGCGAACGTCCTTCAAAAAGCAAAAACTTTGGGAATCACCACCTCACTCGATACAGCGTATGATGCCACAGGGAAGTGGATAGAGACACTCGAGCCGTGCCTGCCTTACGTAGATATGTTTATGCCAAGCATCGTCGAAGCGCAACATCTCACCGGTCTACCCGATGCGCGCGAAATCGCTCAATTTTTACGGCGTAACTACGGTATCCACACAATTGCTATTAAAATGGGTGAAGACGGCAGTTACGTCTCCACGCCAGAGAGGGAGCATTTTGCGTCAGCGTATCCGGTGACCGCCGTTGATGCAACAGGGGCAGGGGACGCTTACGTCGCCGGTTTTCTCGCGGGGACTCTCATGGGCTGGGACCTAAAAGCGACAGCGGAATTGGCTTCCGCAACCGGGGCCGCTTGTGTTACTGCCATCGGCACGACTGCCGGCATCCAAAATCTTGAAGAGACTCTGAAAATCTGTAAGGAGTGAATCCCACAGAGAAAAAATATGAACAATACAGCAATCGTGCAAACGGAAAATTTATCCAAATGGTATGGCGAGGTAATGGGGGTAAACGATGTAACCCTCACAATTTATCCCGGAATAACTGGTTTGCTGGGTCCGAACGGGGCGGGAAAAACGAGTTTGATTAAGCTCATGACCGGGCAACTCAAACCCAACCAAGGCGAGGTCAGCGTGCTGAACCAGCCCGTATGGAATAACCCGGAACTCACGAGACAGGTCGGCTACTGCCCAGATATAGAATTGGCGTATCAATTCATGACGGGCTTTGAATTTATCACTTTCTTTGCCACGTTGAGCGGGTCCGATAAATCAGAAGTTGAATCTCGGAGTCTACGCGTTCTTGAAACAGTGGATATGCTACCCGCAAAGGATCGTCCTATCGCCTCTTATAGTAAGGGGATGCGGCAGCGTGTCAAACTTGCCCAGGCGTTGGTCCATGACCCGGAACTCCTTTTTCTTGACGAGCCGCTTACCGGCTTAGATCCGAATGGGAGACGACATGTTATTACGCTGCTACAGGAACTCGCCGCGCAGGAGATTAGCATCATCGTTTCGAGTCATATCCTCTATGAGATTGAAGCGTTAACAGAAACGATCTTACTCATCCATCAAGGGCGTATTCTCGCAGAAGGCACCATCTCCGACATCCGCGAACTCATTGACGAACACCCCCACAAAGTCTATTTGAGCACAGATGAACCGCGCCGTTTGGCGCAGGTCTGCCTCCCGTTTGAGGATATTCTGAGCGTTACCTTTGTTGATGGCGATGGTCCTGTCAGTGAATCACAAGAAGAAAAAGAATCAGGCGATATTATCATAGAAACCGCCAAACCTGATGCATTCTACGCGCGGCTCCCTGAACTTCTCATCGAGAACGAATTGAATGTCTCTCAACTCTATTCACCTGATGATAACCTTTCCTCTGTGTTTAAGTATCTTGTTGGGTAACCTGTGCGATAGATTGTTATTTGAGTGTTTCGGTCTCCGTAGGTTGTCCCAATTTCACAAGTTGTCCGATATCGGGTCCGTTGTCTGCTAACGCTGCGAAGCTCCCCTCACAAATAGCGCGTCGAATCCCACGCATTAAACTCACATAAAAATGTAAGTTGTGCAGTGTATGCAATTGTGAACCGAGGATCTCATTTTCGATGTGTAGGTGTCGGAGATATGCCCGTGTAAAGTTCTGACAGGTATAACAGGTACACGCTGCATCCAACGGGCCGAAATCGTTCTTATATTTCGCGTTACGGATGCGGATAATACCTGCTGTTGTGAATAGAGAACCGTTGCGCGCGTTTCGGGTCGGCATCACACAATCGAACATATCGATCCCGCAACGCACTCCATGGACTAAGTCTTCAGGGGTGCCGACCCCCATGAGGTAGCGCGGCTTCTCCTCTGGTAGGAGCGGGGCGACATAAGCGAGTGTCTCATACATCAAATCCTTTTCCTCACCCACGCTTAAGCCACCGATTGCGTATCCCGGAAAACCGATCGATACAGTCCCGTCAACACTTGCCTGACGCAGATCGCGTTCCATGCCACCTTGCACAATCCCAAAGAGGAGTTGATCCGGGTTCCGATGCGCCTTTCGACACCGCTCTGCCCACCGCAAAGTCATCTCCATCGAATTCTTGAGATATGTGTAATCGTTCGGTAGCGCAGGACACTCATCAAACGCCATAATGATGTCAGCACCGAGAGCGTTTTGGATCTCAATTGAACGTTCTGGGCTGATAAAGTGTTCAGTCCCGTCTATCGTGGAACGAAACGCCACACCTTCCTCTGTAATCTTGCGTAGGGGTCCGAGGCTAAAGACCTGAAATCCACCGCTATCCGTAAGAATAGGGCGCTGCCAACCCATAAACGCATGCAAACCACCCGCTTCGTGAACAATCTCGTGTCCGGGGCGTAGATAGAGGTGATAGGTATTTGCAAGAATAATTTCCGCCTGAATCTGATCGGATAGCATTTGCGGCGTGCACGCTTTCACCGTCCCGCGTGTCCCAACAGGCATAAATATCGGTGTGTTCACAACACCATGCGCCGTTTGAATTGTTCCGACTCGGGCTGAAGTGGCTGTATCTTGATGGGTAAGGGTATACGGGGATTCTGTCATGGGAGTGGTCTTCGGTCATCGGTTTTCAATTATCGGTCCCAAGGGGTTTTGGTTAAATCACGGAAACACCCCAGCAAAACACCCCCTTTAACCTTAACCATCAACTCGCGCTTTAACACTTCTAACGGAGGCGAGTTGATGGTTAAAACCGATAACCGACAACTGACAACCAATAACTAATGAATAATTTTTACCTTGACGATAGGACTATCCTGTTCAAAGGGTTTATCGTTAATCGTCACAGATCCTCGGAATCTAAACTCGTATGTCTCCGGCATTAAGGAGCTGAGAGCCTTGAGTGGGACTTTTGCCTCCGTCTCATCTGCCGGGATGGTCACCGCTTCCGTGGTGAAGCCTTCAGGGACATCAATCGGTGTCAACGTGAGTTCATCTGTGAAGCCCCCTTGCCGGACGATCGTTAACGTCAATATCGCTTCCTTCGTCTGCGGATCTTCGGCTTTTGCTGTTTCGGTGTCTGCTGTGAGTGCCACCGTCTCGACTTCAGACCCTGAAGTTTTCGTTGCTGGGAAGACAATGCTAAAGCGCAACGGCTCAACCGTGACAATAAAGGGTGCCTCGACGATCGTCAAAGGGATAGCAGGAGTCGATTGTTTGACCGCCTCGCCATTGACAGTCGCTGTTCCGGTAACTGAAATATAACTGGTACCGGGTGTCGGCAGGACGGAAAATTCCTCTCTCCGTTCAAAAGTCCCGGCTTTAACCGAAATCATTGCTTCTGTTTCACCTTCTGCAAGAGTGACAGGCTTTTCGGTAACAGGATCAGGAAGTGCCGAAACGCGATTTGGAAGTCCTGATACCGCTAACGCGATCGGACCGACGAAATCATCGCGTCGTGTTGCTGTCACATGAAGATCAACCGTCTTGTTGTGGATAGCACTTAAGCCTATCTCTGCGAGCGTCAGCGTGAATTCCGGTGCATCCATCACGGTAAGCAGGATTGGAGACGGCGTAGCAACGCGCTCTATCTGGCGACCTCCGACAGCACAAACCCCAATGATGGAGAGTGGCATGAGTCCAAGTGAAGCATCCGATGGAGCCGTTATCGTAAGCATTGCTCGCGCTTGGTTGGCGCCAACGATGGTCGGACTTACATCGAATGTTTTCGGAAGGTCTGGGCAAAGCAGGCGAATTGGACCATCAAATAAGTCAAGACGCGTAACATCAACCTGCAATGTAACGCTACTGCCTCTGCTGATGCGCGGGTTATCCAGAGCAGTCGCTTGATTCCGAAGGTCAAGCGCAACCACACTGAGTTCGCAGTCTGGTTCCAACGGGCGGATGTTTAATCGGTACGGGTAGGCTTCACCGCCTTGAGCGTTCAGATCTCGAATAGCGACAGAGTACTTTCCAGTTTCTTCAAAATTCCAGTCAATACGGGCATCGGCAGTGATGCCGTCGTCGTTTACCATCAAGACCTGTTCTTTGCTGTTATCCCATGCCATTTCTTCCGAGGCTTCCATCGGTTTGCCCGGTCCGTAAAGCGTGAGGAGGGCATCCAGTTTTGATGACAGTTTATTTGCCTCCACCTCAAAAACGAGGAGTTGCGGTTCTTCAATCTCAAACGAAAAATAGTCAATATCACCGGATTTGTCGATTTTCCCGTTGAGTGTTATCGGTGTCATTACAGCGTTCGCATTTCCCGTTGTGTTATTCGGTTCAGTCTCCACCATCTCCACCCAATTGCCGATAGCAAACGGATGTGAATTGGTAGCCAATCCAGAGGGCGTCTGGACCCGCAGGGATTGCTCGCCCGCCGGTGTTTCAGCACCTATTGAAACTTGTATGGATTCTATCGTTTCAAGGTTCACGCCAGTGACAGTGACTGTATTCTCAGTGCCGCGTTGTCCACCAAGCGGAAAGATCGTCTCAAGATACGGTAATTCCCCGATGCTCAAACGATAGGCGTATCCATCTCCCCCTTTATAACGAATATCGCGAATGTGGAGCGTGTATTTCCCGGTTTCAAGTGCTGTGTAATCCAAAACGGAGTCAAAGGCGTTGCCAAGACCACTGTTGGCGACCTCAATCCCATTCGCATCTCGGAGAACGAGGTAAGAATCCAGCAACGAGCCGATTTGCTGTGCTGCCACTTCACAGATAAGCCGCGTATCCTTTTTCAGTTGAAAGGTGAAACTGTCTTCATCGTCGATCGAAGCGATGGTGCCGTTCACGGTAACCGGCAGGGCGAGCCAGTCGGTTTCCAGTGTAGACGCGGTTTCCGACTCCGATGCCGCTGTCTCTTCTTCAATGATTTCTCGCAGATTTCCAACGACGAAGCTGCCTGCATTGGAAACACCATACGGCGTGACGGCGCGTATCTCTTGGATACCTAACGGTGCGTCGCTGGCAATCGTCAGGGATGCGACCAACTGCGCGTCGCTCGGAATATTTCCAGAGACACCAACACCGTTGAAAACAACGGCGGCTTGCCCGGTTTTTTCTTTAATTTCCGCGGTGATACCTTTTCCACTGAACCACACCGCTGTTGCTGTGCCGAGATTTGTGCCTGTGAGTGTGACTTCTACGCTGCGTCCCTGTTGGCCGCCTTGGGGAAAAACAGCCGTCAAGGTGGGTTGAACCTGCGCGTATGCGAAATTAATCGTTAGGAGAAAGATCGCTATCACAAGAAAGGACTGTTTTGTTAAGAGGTCAGGAAGCGGGGCATTAACCTGTCTTTTATGTTTCTGAAATAGCGTATTCGGCATTTTTAGTTACCTCATTAAGGATTTTAACCATCAACTCGTGCTTTAACATTTCTAACGGAGGCGAGTTGATGGTTAAAGTTATCGGTTGTCACTCTCTTCTATAGAGATGTTGAGGCTGAAAGCGTTGAGGCTTCCGTTTACATTGTACACACTCCCAGTAATACACAGACGAAACAACTTGCCCTGTTCAAAAGGGCACATAATTTTCCCTGTTTTTTCGGGACCGATATACCATTCTGTGGCGAGGGCACCGAGAGCCTCCACATACGCGTCGCCGTATTGACGTTCCCAAACAGAGGTAGGTATGCCTTCAGGTGCTTTTTCTGTTGGGAGGTCTTTGTCGTCATCAAACAGGTAGAAAGTTCCTGCTGCCTTACCTCTCCCGACGCTGATATCCAGCGTAAGCGTGCCGCCGTTTTCAAACGCCGTGGTATCAATCTCTACGACGGTGTAGTCTTGATGCGGGACCATAGGGGTCTGAAAAGTGTCCATTATCTTCACTGAGGAACACACAGGGGTGAGGACAATTCTATCCAAACCGGGGCGTTTTCCCTCTAAGGCTTCCGATAGAAATAGACGGTATCCCTCCGCTTGGGAGAGCCCTCTATCCAAGCAATCTCCGAAAAACCGATTGGCATCTTGCCTACCCATCACTTCAAGTTCAGGCGAGATGACCAGACAATCTACTGGCGCGTGTAGATGCCACCCACTTATGATCGCTTGTGCCAACGGGTGTGTTGTGTCAATCCCCTTGAAGCCGTGCTGGTTTCTCTGTGCAAGGTAATCGCGCTTGTTTGGTGTGCGCCCGAAGGCAACATTGGACACCCATGTGTTGATAAAATGTTCGTTCAAGAATTTGATGTTTTGTTCGTCGGAGAGAGCACCTGCTCTCAAGCTTTTGCCGCTCCCTCAGCAGGTCTCGTCCGCCAGGGGACCATCTATGGAAATGACGTGAATCGGTTTCTGCTGTGCTTGTGCTAATTCCAACGCCGCCTCCATCGAGACCCAATCGATGTGCTCCGATTTGTAAAACTGGCAGTTTAGCACATGCTCGACTTCCGCCTGCGTAATGGCAGTAGAACCGCTCGTTAGGTTTTCCAAGCGGGTTGTGATGTCTCGTAGAACGTCTTCGGCACCAGCGCGGAGTTCCATTTGTGGGCAGAAACCGGTATCCGCAATCCAGTTAGAGTCACACCAACTCTTTTCGTCCTCCCAGCCGACCTCAAAGTTCACAGGACCTTCCGGCACACGCATTTGAAAGAACGCGACGGTCTCTTCCAGACGGTTGATGATGAGATGTCCCGTAAACTGTGAAGGCGTGAACCAACCATCACCTAACTTGAATTCTGTATGGATGCGAAATACAATGTCCGCGAATTCATTAGTATAAGCGCGCAAGCATGCCCACAACCCGGGATCCCCGTAATCGCGCATATCCAAACGTGGGTTAGGATGAAGTTGCCGCAGCAGTTCAAGGGCACCCGCTTCTTCAATCTGCCATGGACTTCCAACAGACACCGCTTCATCTGGAAGGAACGCGCGAAAAACGGATGCCGAATACGCCTTTTCTGGCGCGGCGACGCGGAGATTCGCTAACTCGTCCCATTCAAACTCCACGTGGTGGTTAGCGAGTGTGTGTTCGATCGGGGTGATGAAGCCTTTGATGGAAACCTTGGTATCACCATCAATATTAAGCGTAATTTTGTTGGGATTTGGGTTCATATTGGAAGAATAGGGGTCAGCAGGCAGCGATCAGCCATCAGCAAAAAGGGTAGGTTCATCAAAAACCCTCTTCACTGATAGCTGACAGCCAATGTCCTGATAATCAGTTAAAAGATTCCAGCAATCGGTTCGCCTTTTACCAACTCGCGTGGCTGATCCAAGTGGTTGTACACGATGGTGTGCGGGTCGATACCGAGTGTATGGTAGACCGTGGCGAGGATGTCTCTCGGATGCACCGGGTTCTCAAGCGGCGTTGAGCCTGTTGCATCGGATTTCCCATAGACCTGTCCACCTTTAACACCAGCACCTGCAATCAGACCTGTGTAGCAATAGGGCCAGTGATCGCGTCCATCAGGCGCGTTGCTGTTACCGGAGGTACTAATACCCATCCGCGGCGAGCGTCCGAATTCACCGATCGCTAAGACGAGCGTATCGTCCAACATACCGCGTTGATCCAAGTCTTCCAGCAGCGAAGAGACGGCACTGTCTAACTTCGGGCAGTGAAGGTTCTTCAACGGACCGAAGTTCGTTGCGTGCGTATCCCATGCCGTGGTATTCGGATCCCCGTTAGCAACAGAGGGCCAGTTCACCTGCACGAAACGGGTGCCTGCTTCCACCAAACGGCGAGCGAGGAGTGCGCTCTGTCCAAACGTGTGTCTACCGTATTTATCGCGCATCTCATCGGGTTCTTGAGACAAGTCGAACGCGTTGCGTGCCCGCTGCGACAGGATCAGATTATACGCCTTCTCATAATATTCGTTCAAGGCGTAGGAATCCGCGACCTTATCAATTTCGGGCATCCCTTTGTTAATCGTCTCAAGGAGATTTTTCCGCCGTTTCAAACGCACCGGCGGTACCTCTGGACGCAAACTCAAATCGTCGAGGTTAATCTCCTGATTCGGATCTTGGAAGAGGAAATACGGATCGTATGCCCTGCCAAGGAAACCAGCGTTTCCACCTTTACCGATGATGTTACTCTCTTGCATCGGACGCGGGAGTTGGACTGCCGCGAGCATCGGTTCATCGGGTGGACGATAGTTTGCGATATGCGATGCGGCATTCGGATGGTCGGCTGGAGACGGCGGATCGAGCTGTCCCGAAGGCGCGACCTTGTCCGGCGTTTCACCGGTTACCATTTGATACATCGCAGCGGTATGGTTGAACAGTCCTGCCGGTGTGTAACTTACGGAACGGATAAGACAGGCTTTATCCATCTGTTGTGCCAAGCGCGGCATCGTTTCAGACAACTGAATTCCTGGCACGTTGGTCGGGATCGGATTGAATTCACCGCGGATATTCGACGGTGCTTCCGGTTTCGGATCCCAGATGTCAAGGTGGCTCGGACCGCCTTGTAAGAAAAGAAGGATGACCGAGTTGGCTTTCCCCCATCCGTTGAGCGGCTTGGCGGGGTCAACCGTTGTATTCGCGTTGGCTTGGAGTGACAATACCTGTGGCAAACTAATGCCGAGCATCGCCGCACCACCGACACGTAGAAATTCACGACGTGAGAACCCGTCACATAAGCGTCCGGGTAGTTGTGGTAACGATAACATCGATTGTTTCCTCCATCTTTTAAATTGTTAACACAAAAATTAGCGATTGAATAAGAAAGCGGGGCTGTTAATGAGTGCCCACAACAAGTCTTGCGCACCTTCTTCCTTAGATTCGGCATTCGCAAGGTGTTCAATCGCTACTGCGTATTCGTTCTTCTCCGGTAACCGAGAAAGCGTTGCGAGATAGAGTTCCTCGACGAGAACTCGGTCATCATGATTCGTTTTGATGAGTTGTGCAATACGTCCTTCAGGATCAATGAGGGACTCTGCAACCGTCGGTCCATTAATAAGGTTCATTGCGTGTGCGAGGCTGACCTCGGTGGTCCGTTCACATTCACACGAAGTTTCGCGCTCAGGTCTGCCAAACAACTTCAAGAATCCGTCATCTTTGACCTTGCTGTCTGGCAACTGCACTGCCCGGAATTTTTTCGGCATCTCTTCAAACCGTGGTCGGCTTCCTGTCGCGATCCCAATCGCATCCAACAACTGTTCTGCCGTCAAACGTCTGGCAGCTGCGTGCGAAAAGTTGATCGTATCCGCCTTGTTCCACTTATTCGTTGTGATGCTCTGTTGGTAGGTTCGGGAACGTGTGATTGTCTTCATGATATGTTTCATGTCAAACCCGCTGTCCACGAAATCCTTTGTCAATGCGTCAAGCAATTCGGGGTTAGTGGGTGGATTACTTGTGCGGATATCGTCCACGGGTTCAATGATTCCGCGTCCCATGAAGTAGCTCCAGATGCGGTTCACACCTGCCCGAGCGAACATCGGATTCTCTTCATCGGTGAGCCACGCTGCAAGCATTTCGCGTTTGTCGTCTGTTTCCGCTGCGACTTCTCCGAACGGGACTAAGGGTTCAACCACTGCCAATGTCCGGGGGTGCTTCACAGGCTCTGGCGTGTAATTGGTGTAGACGATCTCATCGCCCGGAAGCTGCCCTGGTTTGACTTTGACATCCGCGAAGAATGCACCGAATTCATAGTACTGGTTTTGCGTCCACTTTTCAAACGGATGGTCATGGCATTTGTTGCATGAGAATCGAACACCTAAGAAAAGTTGCGTCGTATTTTCCACTGCAGCGGTGTATTCACGGGAAACGCGGAAATAGTTCGCTGCGGGATTCGTGTAAGTGCTACCGGTTGCGGTAATCAGATCTCGCACAAACTCGTCATATGGACGATTCTCGGCAATGGCTTGATGGATCCATTGCTGGAAGAGCCAGATCCCACGCTCACCGAGGAATTTACGGTTAGACTGCAACAGATCGCCCCATTTATGCGTCCAGTGGTCAATGAACTCTGAGGTCTCAACGAGGGCATCAATGAGTTTTTCCCGTTTGGCTTTAGAGGCTGTAGTATCGGTCAAGAAACTCCGCACCTGTGCTGGTGTCGGTGGGAGCCCTGTTAAATCGAAATAGATGCGCCGGACAAACTCTTCATCCGTGCAGAGTTCAGAAGGTAGGATTTTCATCCGCTTCAGTTTATTGTGAACGTGCGTATCAATGTAGTTGTATTCAGCGGTTTTGACCCACTTGTAACCGCTCCTATCGCCCATAACGATGATGCCGTTCGTGCTATAGGCACCTTCGTATCGGGTAAGGATCGCCGTTTCGCCGCGGCGTTCTGCGGTTACCACACCGTTGTCTGTGACCTTTGCCACCTCATTGAGGCTGCTTGTGAATTTCGCTTCACGGGTGACATCCCGTGTTGTGCCGTCGGGATAGTGTGCGATCACGATGAGTTGTTGCTTCATACCCGGCATTGCGAGTTCAGCCGAATCTGGTTTGACCTCTAACCTTTCGACGCGTTTTGTGGTGTGAACGTCAGGAATAGCGCCTTCCGCTATCCATTGATGGATAATTTCATAATCCCGATCTCCTGGAACGATGACCTGTCCGCCTTTGTGCGGCACCTCCGATGTCGGTTTTAGCAACATCAGACTCTGTTCGGGAAATGCTCGGTTGAACCGTCGTCCGGATATGTCCTCAATCAAGAGTTCATAGTCGAAATCGGGGTCGTAGCCACGGAGTGAGAGTTTGAACCCATTTTTGCCCTTTGCTGCCCCGTGACATGTGCCGTTATTACACCCAGCATGGCTCAAGAGCGGCATAACATCTCGCACGAAGCTGACAGGGGGTGCATCCATGCTTTTAACGGTCACGGGCAATTCAGTGCTGACCCCTTTAACCGTCACCTTAATTTTTGTTGTGCCAACCGCCATCGGGAAGATATAACCATCTTCATATACCTTCACCCCTGCGGTGGTGGGGGTCAGTGTGGCATAAGGTGTTACATCTACATACATGCCACTTTTCGTTTTTCCTGACACAAGCACCCGTCTACCGTCACGTGCATGCTCCAATGTCAGTGACTCAGGATGAACTTTCAACGCTTGCACCGTTGGAACTTCTGCGCTCACAGGCTGCTCCATCTCACTCGCCGCTGTCAATTGGAATGCGAGACAGATGGAAAATGCAACAAGGAATGTTGTTACAAAGTTAAACCTGGGTTTCATCTAATCTTCGGGCTGGAGCCCCTTGCCTTCAGGTAGGAGAGGAAGCCCGCCTCCTTTTTTAATTTTACCTTAAGTAAAGTCAGTAAAGTGTTCTAAAATCTGTAAAGTTCGTAACTTCGCAACTTTCGCACACTTGCCCACTTCGTAACTTTGAACTTTCGCCAACTTATTATCTGCCTTCATTCTATATTGATGATTTACGTGAGATCCCAGATGAGTACGGTGTGATCGTCGCTGCCACTGGCGAGGACGCTCCCATCAGGAGAATACGCCACATTCCTAACACTCCCTGTATGTCCTGTGAATGTTGCTTTAAGTTCCGCCGCCTCAACATCCCATAAACGAATCGTGTTGTCATTCCCACCACTTGCGACGGTTTTGCCATCAGGTGCGTAAGCCACGCTCCAGACATAACCGGCATGTCCCGTCAGGGTCGTTATCAATCCGCTTGTATCTGTATTCCATAACCGAACCGTGCCGTCAATACTTCCGCTCGCAAGCACCGCTCCATCAGCGGAATAGGCAATCGAATCGACAATATGTGTATGCCCCTTGAGCGTTGTTTTGTGCCTTCCGGTCGTAGCGTCCCACAATTCCACTGTGTCGTCTCCAGTTCCAGCGGCGAGGGTGCTTCCATCTGGGGAGTATCTAACACATCTGATAGAGTCTGCGCGCCCTGTGAGTGTATTTTTAGCCGTTCCTGTGCCGGCATCCCATAACCGCACTGTCCCATCAGGACTTCCACTTGCGACGGTGGCACCATCCGTGGAATATGCGACACTCCTAACGGCATCCGTATGTCCTATAAGCGTCGCTGTCGGAGCTCCAGTCGTCGCGTCCCATAAAACCACCGTGTTGTCTATACTCCCGCTGGCAATCGCGCTGCCATCAGGGGAATATGCGACACATCTGACGTATTCCTTGTGCTCAACGAGGAGGTTAAGTCCAAGACCGCTCTCCACGTCATAGACCCAAACACCGATGTCACAGGCGACTGCGAGTTGCGTGCCATCTGCTGAAAATGCTATGTCTCCGGTTAGGTTTCCTTGATCGAGGCGTGCTTTGGCACCCTCCGGTAAATTCGATTGTGCGTCTGTTTGTGTTTTTAGAGTATCCAATGGTAGAGTATCCTTTTTAGGCAATCAAACTAAAATTTGTTATTATTGCTGTTATTGTAGTAGATTTGCAAATGCTGATACAATGTGAATCACAGTTAATGACTATTCTTCAATCGTCCCCACACAATTGGGAGCTTACCGCCAGCGGAAACCGCCGCGTATTCCGATTCACTTGCTAACCAATTAATGACGTTTTCTGTAAGTTTCTCCAGTTGTTCGATATCCTCATTATTCTTGTGGTAGTTCGGCAGTCGCCAGTTCATATTGAATACCTTGCCGGCACCAGCCTCCCAATAGCCGAACGCCGCAATCCGATCACCCCAATCGTTTGCGGGTGGACCCCATGCGTTTGCGAGCGTAATGAACTCCTTCCAAATCTTGTCGTAATAATCACCACTCTTCGGATAACCTGTCGAATTAACCTGAATTCTATCGTCTACCTGTGGTGCTTTTCCGTCTATATTTTCGAGCCCTTCCACCAAACCGCGTTCAACCGTCTCTTCCAGCACGGTAATACCGACTGCAATACCATCTTCCGCGACGGGACCGAACTGGCGTGCCACCGCTTTTTCAAGTCCGAAGTTGGTCGCATGACGAATCGCCCATCCTGTTAAGAGGACAGCCCCACCACTTTCCGCGTAGTCCATGAACGCCCCAATTTCCGCACCGGACAGTTCACCCGGATCGGTATCGCCTTCATGCCACCAGATAACGCCGAACTGCTTGAATGTGTTGCTCTTCAGGTCCGCTTTTGCGAGTTGTTTTGTTTTGAACGTCCTTTCAGCAAACTCCAATGCGGGTTCAGTAAAGTTGCCCTTCTCGCCGAGATAGATAAATCCGACTTCCACGGCTGCGTTGCCAATACTCATACCACAAAGGACAAGAAATGTCAAGCAAAATACCGTTTGGCGAGACTTGCGAGTCAAATCTTGCCATTTGAAAGTCCGTTCCATGGGTGCTCCTTGTATCTTTACAGAAAATGGTGCGGATGCTTATACCTACTGATAGCATCCTCCAAAAATGGCGTCGATGTTCGTATCAGGTTCCTTTTTCCTCTGATTTACGATAAATAGTATCATGCAACAACGTTTTTGTCAAGGTTTTTGGCGTAGAATGCGTCGATATTATCCCTATAAAGACAGATATGATTCATTATAGCACTCACGAAGCCGTTTATTGCCCGCTTTCACGAAACTCGGTTCAATCTCAAACCCGATGAAATCCCGCTGATGCCGCTGACACACCACAGGACAAGTGCCGACCCCCGCAAAGGGATCCAGAACCAAATCCCCCGGTGATGAACTCGCCAATACGATCCGTTCAATGAGTCTCTCCGGTTTTTGGATTGTATTAAGGGCTTTTCTACTCACCAATTCCTTGGATTTATAGGTTAATTGCTTTATATCGCCCCAGACATCGCCGGGATTCTTTCCTTTCGGATTGTATTTTGTCTTGCCAAATTTGCCGTTCGTTACGGATGGCACATTTTCGCACCGACTCCGATGCGCTAACTCAACAAGTTGCGAGACTCTGATAGCGTCCAAGTTGTAGCACCGCGGCTTTTTGCCCTTGATGAAGTAGCAGATAATGTCGTAGTTATTCGTGTAACTGATGCGTCCCTGTGCGAGCCGACTCGGTTGATACCATACGATTTTTGAACGCAGATTTAAGTATTCTCGATAGTCGATGAAGTCAATACAATCGGGTTTCCCAAACAGATAGAGCGCGCCTCCAGCCTTCAGTTTCGGCGCGAAATTTTGGATAAGCGTGAGATTAAATTCCTGAATTGAGGAAATCTCGTCCCACGAATTCCCTGTTATGCCATACGGTCCATCGCACACAATCAGGTCCACTGAAGCGTCTTTAATCTCTTTCAGTAGATTAAACATATCGCCACAATGAATAGTGTTTCGCTCAAGCATAATTCCGTTTTATTTCAATCTTTGCTGGCATGGTGTATCGCATTTCCAGCGACTATCCGGAGCCCAATGATAAACACTGCAAACGTGGTAATTGCAACCCATTCCATCACAATTTCTTCAAGACTTCACATCGGTCCCACGCGCCGAGAGCCTCTGTCCATGGCGAGCATGGATGCATCAAAACTCTGTTTTAAGAGTTCAAATTTGACCTTCTGTTTCGCATCAACATGCCAGAGATTCTCAAACTCGTCCGGATCCTCAATTAAATCGTAGAGTTCCCCTTCTTCGTGTCCGTGATACACGACTAATTTATAACGTTCATTTCGGTACATTGTTGCGAAAGTGTGATCGGGCAGGTCCACAGCGTCGTAATACTCACATCGAACGAACTCCCGGTGATGGTTCGGATCCGCTTCGCCTCGGAGAATCGGCAGGAGTGATCTGCCGTGCATCTCCTCGGGGACTGTTAAGCCTGCCAATTCCAAGAGCGTCGGTGCTTTATCTACGAGTTCAACGAGTGCGTCACTCTTGCGTCCGCTCGCAAATTGCCTCTCCCATGAGAAAATCAGTGGCACTCTGACCAAACCCTCGTAAAACCGACACCCCTTTTGGATGAGTCCATGGTCGCCAAGTGTCTCCCCATGGTCACTTGTGAAAATGATGACAGTGTTTTCCCGTTGTCCTGTTTCGTCAAGTGCTTCAAGGATCCTACCGAACTGCTCGTCAATCAGTTGGATCATGGCGTAGTAGGCAGCTACGAGTGTTTTGGCATCTCTCGCCCCGACCGCCTCTGCTTCCTGACGCGGGGTCTGGGGTAGAATTGGACTCCGAATGTCCAGTTCATCCAGTGTCCGCACTTTGGATTGAAAATCGACTGCTTGTAGCCGGGTCTGCTGTTCCAGATCGCTGTTTCGGAAGAGGGGTTCTGGCATTTCCGCCGGATTATATTGTTCTCGATGTGTCTGTGGGGGATTGAACGGCGGATGCGGATCGTAGATATTGACACTCGCGAGCCACGGGGAACCCTCCCGATCTTCACGAATGAATTCAATCGTCTTCTCCGCGCACCATGTCGTCTGATGCAACTCCGCTGGCACGCCTTCTGGGTTCCGATTCAGTTCGCCTAAAATGTATCCCTTCGTGCGCACCCAATCGGCGTAGTCATGTCCGTGTTCCCAATCATCGCGTGGGGCGTGGCTGTATTGCCAGTACCGATAGCCGTCGTTTACGCGGGGTTCCACCCGGCGGTAAGCACTCGCAAGATGGAGTTTGCCAATCAATCCGCAATCATAGCCGATGTCTGCAAGCGTGCGCGTTACAAGGGGATACGCATTTGGAAAAAAATCGTTTCCGTTGCGAATCGCGTGTGTTGCGTTTGGATACATCCCCGTGAGAAAACTCGCTCGACTCGGGGTGCAGATAGGGCTTTGACAATACGCGTGCGTGAACGCGACCCCTTCCGCCACTAAATTGTCAATGTTCGGTGTGGACACGGACGGATTCCCTAATGCACCGATTGTATCGTAACGCTGTTGATCCGTGCAAACCCAGAGGATATTGGGTGCCGTAGCAGCCATACATCAGCCTCTATGTATCTGTTGATTAGAGAAGAAAACTTTTAATGAGGGCGGCAAGGGCGATGACAGTGGGGGTGATCCACGCCGCATGCTTCCAAAAGCGCGTCGCAAATGCCCGCTCTCCGTGTTGAATCGCGACAAATTCCAACACTTTATCAAGTTTGCCTTCCATACGATCCATGCGCGTTTCAAGGCGATCCTGGCGTTTCTCTAATGCCTCAAACCGCTCAGAGGTAATCCTATCTTGTGCCTCAAATCGCTCAGCGATATGGCGTTCCAATGCCTCAAATCGCTGGACCATAATTTCTTGAAGTTCTTGAACTGTCATGAGAAACCCCCAGCATCCTTCGCGCCTTACTTAACCCTTGCACTAAATCCTGTGGCTTTCACGATGTCTGCGAGATCGTCCGCAGTTGCGGTATTTTTTCGGACTTTAATAACGGCTTGATCGGGAAGGGAGACCTCAACGCTGATAACGCTTTGATGTTGTGTAAGTGCATCCTGCACTTTTGCGACGCAAGCCGCTCACGTCATGCCTGTCACTACCAGAGCGACATCCTCACTTCCCGCGGGTTCGATCGGGACAGACATAAAGGCATTCAGGAGTTTACCGGTAGCGGTATCAAATATCCGAATCTTTCCATCAAAGCCGCCTGTAGCGAGCTGCGTGCCATCCGGATGGAACGAGACAGCGAAAACACCAACTGCATCGCCTTGCATGCTTGCTAAACGCGTTCCGTCTTCTGTGTTATAGACGCGCGCTTCACCACCTGTACTACCAGTAGCTAACCGACTGCCATCTGCCGAAAACGCGACCCCTTCAATCGTACCTGATTGTGCTTCATACGCTTGGATGAGATTGAAATCTGTGTTACCTACATCTCTCCGTATTTCACGAAAGATTTTATAGAGTCGTGGAATCCGGTCTTCACCGCCATTTAGAACCCAATCTTCAGTCGGGTGCCGGGCAATAGTGTTGATTTCTCCGTAACCTTTGTTACTGGAGTTGATATCGTCAACGAAAGAACCTGTGTCTACCTCAACCAACTTGAGGGCGGTATCCCGTCCCGCACTCACGAAATGGGAACCATCGGTAGAGAAAATCGTGCCGAAAACCCAGTCGCTGTGATTGTCGAACTTAATCAGTTCTTTCTCGTCTTCAACGGACAGAATGCGGACCGTCTGATCCGAACATCCGAAGGCGACGCGACTGGCATCTGGTGAGAAGGAGAGACCGTACACGGTGTCATAGCTGGAACGTATCGCTTTGATGAGCGTATTTGTCGCGGTATCCCATAGTTGCACTTCGCCGAATTGTGCGGGGGAGCCGCCTGCCATGCCTAAGATCTTTCCGTCTGCCGTATACGTCAGCGATTCTATACGATGCGCTTTGCCCACCAGTCTCGCTTTAAGTTCAAAGTTCGTTGTGTCATATAACAAAATTTCGCGGAACCCGGACACCGCGAGGGTGCTACCATCAGGCGAGTATGCCAGCGCGGTAACCACGGGCGGCACTGTGTAAGTCGGATAGTTTCCCTCACCCATATCGTCGACTTCAGCGGGTGTGTCGTCCGGCGCGCCTTCGAGAATCCAGCGTCGGAATAATTCGACCTCTTCGGTTGAGAGGGGTTCCATGTTTTGGGGCATTGCCGGTTCATCGCCGGAGATGAGTTCGATAAGGAGACTTTCATCCGGTTTTCCAGGGACGATTGCATCCCCCGCCATTCCACCCCGCTTGAGATCTGCGTAGGTTGTCACAATCAAATCGCCGTTCGGATCGCCGGGGTGATGGCATCCTTGGCAACTCCGTTTGAGAAGTGGGACAATTTGGGAATGGTAACTGATGGCTGAATCTGTCGCGTGCTGGTCTGCCGTTACATACGGGCTTAATGCTACAAAACAGAGCAGATACACCCCTAAATGAATCATAAACCTTGATCGCGATGCTTTCATATTTATTAAAAACCCTCCCTCTCATTACACCATTTCGGTAAACTTCACCCAAGATAGCACAGTTGACACGCTTTTAATTTAATAATTATATCACAATTTCGTAATGGAATTCAAGAAAAATGTTATGCCGAACATTTCACGTTGACATCTGTCAGAAAATACGATATACTGATTTTGCCGAATACACGGCAATATACTCTTAACAAAACTTAACGATCAACTGAATCAAGGAGATTTTCCTCAATGAAAATTCGCTCAGGACACACCCTACGAATTCCCTATGCTGCTGGTGTTATTTTAGCCTTACTTATCATCGGCTTCACTGGAAACATACAACTCACAAATGCCGCAGATACATACGAAATTGACGCAGCACATTCGATGATAATTTTTCGCGCAAAACACAATGGCGTTAGTTACAATTATGGCAGATTCAACGAATTCACCGGCAAGATCACGATGGATGCGGATGTGTCCAACAACATGGTAGAATTTGAAGTCAAGGCAGCGAGCGTTGATACTGGCAACGAAAAACGAGATCAGCATCTCAGAAGTTCCGACTTCTTTAGTGCGAAGCAGTTTCCCGTTATTACCTTCAAAAGCACGAAAGTCAGTGCGAAAGAAGGGAAAGAGGATGTGTTGGAGGTCACAGGCGACCTCGAACTGCACGGTGTTAAAAAATCGGTCACGGTGGACGTTGAGATTACAGGGCGAGGTCAAGGAAGACAGGGTGAATCCCTGATCGGCTTTGAGAGCACCTTTACGATTCAGCGGAGCGAATTCGGGATGACTTACGGGATGGGGTCCGTCAGCGACGACATCCGAATCACCGTTAGTATTGAAGCGGCGCAAAAGTAGTTTTTTCGTAATTCGCAAGGCGTTGAATGAACGGAATAGGACATCGATGCGTCTTAAATGCATTGATGTCCCAAAACACACAGAGGATATTGGCGGTGTTAATATTCAAACAACTGATCCTCGGTTTACTGCTACCGGCTGTTGTCACCGGCGGGATTCTTGTGTTCGCAAGGTCTTTGATCTCTAAAGAAGATGGAGATAGCACTATAGGCGGAACCGGTATATCCTCCGGGTGCCGCATCGCCGTCGCGTTGGGTGCTGGATACATCGTTGGATATATCGGTTTGGAAGGGTTGCCGCCCTTCCCACCGCGTGAAGGTGTCCAGTGGCTCCCCTATTTCGCTGTGCTTGGGGGGACCCTTGGATGTTTTTGGCATCTTTCGCTTTGGGGACGCGTGTGCGTCCAAGCTGTGCTGTCGATTGCTATACCACGGCTCCTTCTGAACTCAGCATTTAAGTATACATGGGGACCCCTTGAAGGGATCATCTGGTGGGTATGTCTCGCCGCTGTAATTTTTATCTTTTGGCATCTGGTCCAGCAGAGTTTTACGCTCTTACCGACGGGTGCTGCCCGTTCCTTTGTATATTTTGGGATTTCTGGTGGAACCGCTTTAATCCTTGCGGTCTCCGGGACGCTGCGATTAGCGCAACACGGCGGTATTCTCTTAGCACTTTTCGCCGTGAGTTGGATTATAGTGCTCGTTCTACAACGGCGTCTCAGTAGCTGGGACCTCTTTCCATCCGGTGCGTCCCCTGTCGTAACACTCCTTCTTGCAGGTATCTGGATGAACGGTTATTTTTTTGAGGAGGTGCCAGCGGCAAGTGCTGTGCTGTTAGCGATCTCACTCTTTTTCGCACCCATCGGGCGGATAGCGGTCGTTCAGAGACTTGGGGCATGGCGTTCTACCCTTGTCCAGATAGCAGCGATTGCGTTACCCGTTCTTATTGCGATTGGTATCGCTATCGCACGCTCCGGCTTATTTGGGGACAGCAGCGGCTATTAGATGAACAAAAGGGTGGAGGCGTCTGTCTAAATATCTTACTGTGAGCTCGGCTTAATGTGGAAAGAATAAAAAATCGGAGGGAAAAATGAGTTTGGCACGTAATCTAACCCGTTTTGGCGTGTTGTATGCGTTAAAACTCGCTGTTAATAGTTTTGTCATGCCACTTCTGCTTGGCATCTTGTTCGTTTTTAACGGTTGTGTAAAGATGGAGGCAACCCGAAAGGCGGATTGGGAGACACACTTCACGGATCTGCACTTCGTCAATCATAAACAGGGATGGGTTGTCGGGGAAAAAGGGCTGATTATTCATACAATAGATGGCGGAAAAACGTGGAAGCAACAAGAAGTTGACACAACAGGCGTTGGATATCGCATACCCGATGCCTCCTTAGACTTCAAGGCGGTCTACTTCACGAACGCAAACAATGGCTGGGCGGTTGGCGATGAAGGGTTAGTAGCAGTAACTGACGATGGCGGTAAACACTGGACGCTGCAACGAAGCGGCACCTCGGCGATGCTCCTTGATGTGTATTTCGCCAATTCAAAAGAGGGGTGGATCGTTGGAGAAGATTCGGATGTCCTCTATACCAAGAACGGCGGAAAAGAGTGGAAACGGTTCGAGTACGTCAGCGAATTTATGCTCAACGGGGTTTGGTTCGTTAACGATTCCACAGGATGGGTCGTCGGCACTCACGATAGAATTCTTCATACCAAAACCGGGGGCGAATCGTGGCGAGAGCAGAGTAACCGCTTTGCAGGTGAACGCGACCGAATGATCAACGACAATAAACAGGTCTTCTTCGTCAGCGATAACGAGGGCTGGATTGTCGGCAGTGACGGCTCTATCTTCCACACTGCGAACGCTGGGATCAATTGGCAACGCCAAGATAGTCGGATTCCACTCATCAATGGACACGTCCGAGATACCATCAACAGTATCCATTTCACAGATGAAAATTACGGGATCGCCGTAGCAGATGTCGGCTTTATTACGCGGACCGAGGACGGCGGCGATAACTGGCAATTGATGGACAGTGGCACCGAAAACAATTTGACTGGCATCCAGTTTACGACACCTACAGAGGCGTGGGCGATTGGGTGGTACGGCACTATTTTGCACACCACGGATGCCGGGGCGACATGGGAAATGACGAGTGGAACGACTGCGAATGATCTACAGAACGTCCAATTTACGAATGCAAATCGCGCCATTGCAGTCGGTAGGCGCGGGACTATGGCGATGAGCGAGGATGGCGGACAAACTTGGAACGAAATTGAAACGGATATCTGGGACGGCATCTGGAACATTTATTTCGCAACGGACAAGCACGGCTGGGCTGTCGGTGAACGTGGACTCATCGTCCACACAAGTGATGGCGGCACGAACTGGGAACGCCAGCGTGGGCCTTCCGCCTTTACACTCCGGTCTGTCCACTTCATTAGTCCTCAAGTCGGTTGGGCTGTCGGGGACCTCGGGAGTATCATACACACAATTGATGGCGGCACAACGTGGCTTTCGCAAACCGCCACGGGCGATTTTCTCTCCTTGATGCTAAAGGGTGTATTTTTTCTTGATGAAAAGAAAGGGTGGGCTATCGGATGGCCCGGGGTCTGCCTCACGACGGAAGATGGCGGACTGACATGGAACCAGCAGGCGACTGGGACCTTCAATGAACTCTATGCCGTTTACTTCGCGGATGAAAACACCGGTTGGATTGTCGGACAGTTTGGCGAAATTCTACATACGACAAACGGCGGAGAACGGTGGAACTTCCAACGCAGCGGCACGCAAGCAAACCTAAATAAACTCTATTTTGCGGGTACACAACACGGATTAATCGTGGGTGATGACGGTGTGATGCTCACTACCGTCAACGGCGGCAAAAAGTGGGAAGTGCAAGAGAGCGGCACCGATAACGACCTCTACGGACTCGCACTCTCACCTGATGGTGTCGTGGCTGTCGGTAAGGGTGGAATTGCGATGCGTTACTCTATTGAAGAGGCGGAATTGCCAGCAAAATTGCCACCTGTTGCCGAAGAACCAGAGATTATCACGGCTGAAGAGGAAATCCCTGTTGAACCCGTTGCCTATCATTGGGACATTATTCGTCAAGCAACGTGGCGAACGAACTTTGCCGATACGTATTTTGTGGATGCACAGAACGGATGGGCAGTCGGTTCTGGGGGCGCAATCGCACATACCACGGACGGCGGCAAGACATGGCTCCCACAACACAGTGGTGTCAGTGAAGACCTGCGCCAGGTCGAATTTTCTGATGAAAAACATGGACGAATCCTTGGGACTGGTATTTTACTTCAGACCGAAAATGGCGGTGAAACGTGGCGACCGATTCTTCAGGCAACCAAGCAGAACCTACCACGCGTTAGCACAATGCATTTCCTAAATGCCAATGAAGGTTGGCTCGGCGCAACGATCGGGCAATTCGTGCATACCGCGGATGGCGGTAAAACATGGAAAATCCAGAAGACCGGAACCACACTGGCAAATATCACCGACATACACTTTATCAACAGTCAGGTAGGGTGGGCAGTCACACCGCAACGCCGAGATGGCGGGTTTATTCTCCATACTGTTGATGGTGGCGACTACTGGAAAATTCAGGCGAAGACAAATCAAGCGGGTGTTGCTGTCCACTTTGCTGATGAAAGCCGAGGATGGGTGGTTCTCGGCAACGGCAATTCTTTGTTGACTGAGGACGGTGGTGAAACATGGAGATTGCAGACCACGACCCGAAGCACACGCGGAAACCTGCGAAGCATCACCTTCCACTCACATACCAACGCTTGGGGACTCGGTGGTGGCGGTGTGTATATCACCGAAGACCAAGGGATCAATTGGAAACTTGTGTCTGTTGATACAGGAGATGATGCAGACGATAAGATGTTCGCTATGGAAGAATTCAACGAAGAATTCAATCCGTTTTTACTCGGAGAATCCGAGCCAGAGATGGAGGAAACAGAAGAAGCGGAGGAAGAGGGCGCAGAGGGACCGACGTTACAATACGATGAAACCCCGGAGGAAATCCAAAATCGACTTCGGGCGCAGCGGCAACGTCCCGGACGTTTCGCCCCTGAAGGTGAACTTCCGTCTAACGCTGAACAGGCGACGCCACCCACAGTGCAGCGGCAGCAGCAACCACCCCCACCGCCGCCAGAGCCGCGAGGACGCCGTGGACGCGGTGGACGCCGCATCGCCAGTGTATACTTCTTGGATGCAGAACACGCCTGGGCTGTCGGAAGTGGCGGCAGTATCTACCACACCGCAGACGGTGGAGATACATGGGAACGTCAACTCGGTGAACAGCAGCGCAATGATTTCCGAGAGGTCCTCTTTTACGATGACAAAAACGGTTGGATAGCCGGGGACGGCGGCGTGCTATTGGAAACCCAAGACGGTGGACAGACATGGGAGACACTCCGAAGTCGGACGCGCCAGCGTCTCATCGGTGTTCACTTTGCGAGTCTCGAACCTGAAAAATGGGGATGGGCAATGCAACGCGACGGAACTGTCCTCTATACGACAGATGGCGTGGCGTGGACGGCAGGGGATACGCCTGAGCAACCGCCTTTCATGGAAGGCGACTTACCCGGGACGTTCTCACTGAACGATGTGGATTTCGGCAAGTTTTCTGAAGGGTGGGCTGTCGGGCGACTCGGATACATCATCCATAACAAAGATGGCGGTCCCACGTGGACAACTCAGCGCACCACTGCAAACGACACACTCATGGATGTGGATATGAAATTCGCACCCCTCGGGTGGGCTGTCGGGAAAAGCGGGGTGACCCAACGCACCATCAACGGTGGTGAGTATTGGCGGCTGCATGAAACGAAGATTAATTACGATCTCAATGCGGTTTCATTCGTTGCGAAGCGGACAGGCTGGGCGGCTGGTGAAGCGGGGATCGTCCTCAAGACGACGGATGGTGGTTTTAATTGGAGTCCCAAATCAACGGGTGTTAACAAAACACTTCACGGTATCATCGCGCTCTCTGAGAAGGAGGTCTACGCAGTCGGCGAAGAAGGGATCATCATCCGTTCAACCGATGGCGGTGAAACGTGGGAGCAGGAGCACACCGATATCGACAACAACCTCTATGTCATCACCCGTTCCAAAGATGGTAAATCGTTATGGGTTGTTGGGCAATGGGGCGTTGTCCTCCGTCGCAAATTAGAGACCCCCGTGCGGATGTCGATGCGGTAACATGGAGGAACTCATGTCATCTATTGCAGCAAGGACGTATCTCACGCCTGAAGAATATCTTGCGTTTGAACGCAAGGCAATTACCAAACACGAATATCTGAGCGGTGAGATAGTTGCAATGTCTGGTGCAAGCAACGCGCACAATCTCATTACTGGGGATATCTTTGCCGAACTCCATGGACAGTTGAAAGGTGGCACGTGTCTTGTTTACACTAGCGATATGCGCGTGAAGACTAGCTCGACACTATCCTATTTCTACCCGGATGTTGCTGTCGTTTGTAATAAGCCGCGTTTTGAGGATAACACCTTTGACACACTTCTCAATCCGATTGTTATCTTTGAAGTGCTTTCTCCGTCAACGGAGGCACGCGATCGCGGCGAGAAATTCTGGCATTATCAGCAACTCGTGTCTTTACAGGAATACGTCCTTGTCTCTCAAAATCGAGTCTGCGTCGAACACCACTTTCGCAAAGGAACTGATTGGCTATGGACCGAATTTCAGGCACTTGAGGATGTAATGCCACTTCCTTCAATTGCGTGCGAATTACAGTTACGTGACATTTACAGCCGTGTTGATTTGAGCGATTGAGAAAAGGTAAAATTAAAATATGAAATCGAAATCCAGCAAAGCATTACTTATCTCTGTCCTATTGCATCTCGGTGCTGGGGTGCTCGGATTCTTTTTCTGGTTTAGCACCCAGCCGCAGCGAAATGCGGATGCCATCAACGCCCTATTCGTCATTGAGGAAAAACCGAAAGTCAGACGCGTGACACCTCCGAAACGCACGCAAGTCAGGCATAGAAGAACGCGGGATGTCAGCCAACCCCGCCTGAAAATCCTCACGAGCAACCAACCTGCCAGCACTCGGGGCGTTGTCTCCGCAGCCGAACCTGCACCGTTCCAACCCTTCAACACGCAGGACGTCGGCGAACCTGTGGGACCCACCGCCACCAATGTCGAGTTTGACAATACGCCACGCGTCCAAAGAGTGATCGAACGTCCCTTCAAGAAAGAGAAGAAAGCCAAAACACGCTTCAAAAGTCGGTTGGTGAGGTTCATTGAGGCACAAGAAGGACCGCAGCGCATTGTCTACTGTGTCGATATGTCTACGAGTATGCAAAACCTCCCGCTACGGAAACTCAAGCGGATTATAGATCTCATGCGGAATTCGCTAACGTTCCTTGAACCCCACGACAGTTTCAACATCATGGCGTTTAGCACGGAACTCATCGTCTACCGAGATGGATTTGTTCCGGTAACAGAGCAGACGGTTGCCACAGCGTCAAACTATCTCGCCGACATCCACGCCCAAATCCACACAAAAGGGACCGACCACGATATGCTATCGGCGTTGACGGAGACCGCTAAAACCGCGCCGACCCTCGTTGTTCTCTTTAGCGACGGCATTCCGACCACGATTTCAGGACCGGATCTCACGCTCGTGGGTGAACATGCTGCAGGCAACGGTCGCATCTTCGCGATGGGCATCGGAATGGCACCGAATTTCCCGGGTGCTGTGATGTTGAAGCGACTCGCGAGCGTCAGTGAAGGCGATCTGTGGCTTGTTGACAGGGGTAGGTAACCGAAGCCCGTAACGAAGTGGAGGGGATTTTGAGCGAAAACCGTCAAATTACAAACCACGTCCTGCCTCCGCAAGATAAAATTAAAACACGTGCCGAAGAGATTGCCGAAGGGCTCTATCCACATCAAATAGAGGGGGTCGCTTTCCTGCTCGGTCGCCGCCGTGCACTACTCGCCGACGATATGGGACTTGGCAAAACCCGGCAGTCCATCATCGCAATGGTTGAAGCAGAAGCCGAGGGTCCTTATCTTGTGATATGTCCCGCCTCTGTCAAACGGAATTGGGTACGTGAAATCGAATATGTGCTCCCCATGGCTGACCCCGTCATCGTGGGTCCCGGTCCCGTCCCGTCAACCGACTTCCGAGATTGGGTGATCATCAACTATGAGATCCTCGGCAAACACCTTAAAACGCTGGTCGCGTTTGAATGGAAAGGTATTGTCTTTGACGAAGCACATTATTTAAAAAACCACCAGAGCCAACGCAGTCGGAATGCCGCGAGACTCGTCAAAGCACTTCAACGTCAACCGATCGTCCACGCGTTAACGGGAACCCCGATGACGAACCGACCTCGGGACCTTTTCCCTATTTTACAATTGGTGGATCACCCGCTCAGCAAGAGTTTTCTCAGTTTCGCCAAACGGTACTGCGATGCCTATCAGGGTGACTTCGGGTTAGTCGCAGATGGCGCGAGCAATATTGAGGAATTGACCGTCCAACTCCATGGTGTGATGCTGCGGCGCACCAAAAATGAGGTGTTGGATCTGCCCCCCAAAGTCCGGACGTGGTTGGACGTTGAGCTCCACCCTTACGCAATCCAGCATTTCAACAACGCCGTCCGCGAGTTCCTAACGAAGTTTGACGCACCGGAATCCGTTGGGACGCTTGAAGATGCCTCAGAAAATCCGGAACGTCGACAAGCGGTTGGCAGGTTAACAACAGCCCGTCGAAAACTCGCGTTCGCCAAGTGCCGACACACCATCAAGTTTGTCGAAAACGCCTTGGAACAAGGGGAAAAGGTCATTCTTTTTACGGCGTTCCTCAATACGCTGGAACGGTTCCACAAACATTTCGGTGACCGATCGGTTTTCGTCTCTGGGGAAGTTCCCGCCGAGGCGCGGCAGGACCGAGTGGATCAGTTTCAGAACGATGAAAACGTCAAACTTTTCATCGCCAACATGCACGTCGCGGGGGTCGGCATCAATCTGACTGCGGGTCGGCAGGTCGTCTTCAATGATTTAGATTGGGTGCCAGCGAACCATTGGCAGGCGGAGGATCGTGCCTATCGCATTGGACAGACGGGGACTGTTAACGTCACCTATATGATCGCGCGCGGCACGGTAGACGAATTCGTTCAGACTGTGTTGGAGACGAAAGCCGCGTTGATGGATGCCCTTGTTGAAGGCACAGTGTTGATCCCCGGTGAGGATGGCGCGCTCCAACCCGATGTGCTCAGCGAACTCAAGCGGATGATGAATGTCCTCTCCGTGCATGCTGCGGCGGTCAAAGAACCGCAGTTGCTTACTGTTCTCCAACAAGCAAGCGATGCCTACCTTGAAGAGAACGCCTCGCATCTCAAAGAAGCCACGCGTGCGCAGTTGCGTCCCTATTCCGAAGAAGCCATCCGCACTTTAGCCCAAGTGCTGACGGGTCCCGAGCGCACCGTCTACCGCGCCGAAAGTTCATCGCAAAAGGACAAATTTTATACGCTGGAGGTCGTCGGTGTAGATGTAACGTGTGATTGTCCGGGCTTCACGCACCGTGGCAGTTGCCGACACGTCCGCCCCCTGAAAGCTGCCCTCGTGGCAGGAAATCCGTTGCCGAAAGGGTATACAGAAGTTCCCTCCGAATAAATTTGACATCTGTCAGAAAGTAAGGTATATTTTACTACGAAGGAGCGGCGTAAGGTTATGAGAACCGAAACCAACATAAGGAGGCCGGATAAATGAAATGGATAATGATTGTATCTTTCGTGCTTTGTTGTCTCTTACCGATAGCAACGCGGGCAGAATTGCCGCTTGACGATCTTGTCCTCTATATGTCTTTTGACGATGTTCAAGGCAATAAAGTTATGGACGGTTCAGAACACGGAAACCATGGCACAATTATGAAGGCATCCCTTGCGAAGGGCAAAGGGAAATATGGCAACGCGATGGAATTCAAAGGCGGGGATAACCATGTCTTAATCAAGAGTGCTGATTCGCTCTCAATTGCGGACGAGGTCACGATTTCCGCTTGGGTCAATTGGAACGATGCCCCTGGCAATGGTTGGTTGTGTATCATGGCAAACGGGATGCAAGGCGGACCCTGGGAGAACTATGGACTCTTTGTCAACCGCGGGAGTCGCTACTTCTACTTTACACTCTCTGCGGGCGGTGAAGGTGCCCATAAGGTGATGAATTCTGGTGCCGGTACGACGGAACCTGAGAAGTGGACACATTGTGTGTGTACCTATGACGGCAAGGATGCCAAAATCTATATTGATGGCGACCTGATAAATCAAGCACCGCATGGACTCAAATTGGTTGGTGGAGAGCAAGATTTGAGACTCGGCCATCGCGGTGGAAGCGGACACTGGTATAACGGTTTGCTCGATGAAATCGCAGTGTTTTCAGTCGCTTTAGATGAAGGTCAGGTTAAAGAAGCAAGCGGCAACATCGACGACGCACTTGATGTTGAAGTGCGCGGGAAATTGGCGACTGTCTGGGGTAAAGTAAAAGCGGAGCGGTAGTCTGATACCTCAGGCGGTGTTATGTTTCTTGTATGGCTGGAGTGAAAACAATTTCTAATTCAAGAAAAGGGCGTGATGGGGCGCAACAGAGATTTCCGATGGGGTTTCTGCTCCATTTCGTCCTTGTTTTTTTCTGCTATGCCTGCGCTGAGCAGGAAACATCCAAGCCACCTGAAGGCATGGTGTTGATTCCCGCGGGTGCCTTTCAGATGGGAAGCACGACAGGAGATGTCGATGAGGTGCCGGTGCACACGGTGGAACTCGATGCGTTTTACATGGATCAGCATGAAGTAAAGAACGCCGAATATCAGGTGTTTGTTGCCGCAACAGGGTACGCTGCCCCGCGAGGGATCGGTTATACGGCTGTCTACGAACTTCTCAAACAGGGTTACGAACCGTGGGACGACCCGGATTTCAATCACCCAAATCAACCCGTTACAACCGTGACGTGGTTCGATGCGACTGCCTATTGTGAATGGGTGGACAAACGGTTACCGACGGAAGCGGAATGGGAGAAAGCGGCGCGCGGCGGCTTGGAAGGCGCACGCTACCCTTGGGGCAATGCCGAACCGAATCACACAAGTGCCAATTTTGCTGACAGTCAAACGGAATTTGAGTGGCGGAGTGCCGATGTAAATGACGGATTCCTTTTTACCGCCCCTGTTGGAACGTTTCCACCTAACGGTTACGGTTTGTATGATATGGCGGGGAATGTCTGGGAATGGTGTGCGGATTGGTACAGTCCGACCTATTACAGCGACGTGCAAGGGACGGAAAGTCCGCTCCGGAATCCGAAGGGACCTGACACCGGTGAACGCCGTGTCTTACGGGGCGGAACATGGTACCGTGCTGCGCATACCATCCGCACTGCCGAACGCATCAGCGATTATCCGAGGAATAGTCTCAACGTTGTCGGATTTCGATGTGCCATGGATGTCCCATAAATCACGGGTTTTTGTTTTCAGATATATAAATTGCAACTTTACTTGACTTTTTAGCGTAGAAACGGGTATAATTAAAATACCTCTTGGACAGAGGTTAAACCTACCCCGTCCTGAGGACGACGCTAATCTCCTCCATTTAATCAAGCTAAAAGGATGACGGGAGGGTATAGGGAACTCTCCCGTTATCTCTTTTCGTTTCCCCTGAGGCGGTTACAAATCGCTCCCACCGGAACTCGGCACACATACGTCCAAAACTTTCAGCGTCTTCGCATCAACAATCGCAATCGCAAGAGTCCCGCGACTGTGATTCGAGAAACACACTACCCACGCAAACCCGTGAAAGGCGGGATACGCGTGAACCGCGCGCTGTCCCGCTAAAACGATTTTGACCCGCGTATCCGATTTTGCACACTGAATGACAACGTCTGCTTCTTCCTGAGAAGGGACCCGCTGCGTCTCCAGTGAATTTAGGATCTGTTTACCTGCGTCTAATTCGAGGGGTAATGCGTTCGGATGCTGCTGTGCGAGGTTTCGGAGGTGGATCGCGTATTGACGATAGGCATCTCGGTGTTTTTCGTAGTCCGTGAGTCCGTAAGCGATTGGAATTTGCTGATACTGTGCGGCACACATCTCCGCGGCATCGGCTTCAAGCCGCAAGACTTCGACGTAATTTTTCTTCTGTTCTGCCAACTCCCGCTGTTTTCTGAAGAAGGTTGGATAGATACCAAATTCGTAAAACCGATGTGGGTAGCGCGGTAACCACGTTGCGATGAATTTTACGATTTTTTCGCGCTCGGCATTCATCACGGCAGAGGCATCGGGATTACAATCGGCTTCCATAAATTTCTGCCACGCGGCTTCGGCGCGAGTCAGGTGATATTGGTGGAGTTCCTGAATCTCACGCGCCTCTTTTTCCGCGCGTGCTACCCACTTTTCGTGGCCGTGCCGCGTATAGTAGGCGTGTGCAATCTCGTTCATCGGAACAGAGATCCGCTTGAGACATTCCGCGGCGGCTTCATGCCAGAGGGCACGTCTACCAAAATCGCCGGATTGCGTATAGCGGTCGATAAAGACCGCAGCGGTCGCCGTGCCTTCCCGAATTGCGATAGCGGGCTGCGCGGTTAAAAGCAGAATCGGAAGAATCAATAAGGCACGCATCAAAACGTGTCCCTCGTTTGTGACGGGTTATTGTAGCATAAAGCGGACGGTTCCAGAGAAGGTTTCATCAGGTGCAAGCACAATCACACCTGCTGGGATCCCCCGCGCCTCTAAATTGATAGCATCCGTTGGGCAGGTGTAAGGCTCAAAACAGATGGCATCCCTATCAGGCGGGGTATAGACAACAAGCTCCCTGAACTGTGCGTCCGATTCCATCACCATACCGTAGCCGGTATCTCTGTTTTCAATGCGGCATCGACTGACCCCCTCAACCCATTGAACGTCCGTGAAAACATGGTCGAGTTTCAGTTTCGCGAACGGCTGCCCATTCCGGAGATCCAGCGTGTCAGCAACATCGTGCTGTGTCCCGGTTGGCACGAGAACCTCGTCCAATTCCCAATACTTCGCAGCGGGGACGGTAATCACGGCTTCGGCTGCGTTCGCCTCGGTGCCGAGGTCTACACTAAAATAGGGATGGATACCGAACCCCATCGGCATGTTCCGAGCACCCGTGTTCTCAATCGCAATCCCCATCGTTAGCACGGCATCTTTGAGTGTATAGGTAATCTCGATTCTAAAAGGGAAGGGATACTGGCGACCGACATCGGGAAAATCTTGAGAATTAAGTGAACATACGAGTGTCGCGCCGTTTTCATCGGCGACATGACTCTCGACCTGATACGGGAGATTCAACAATAAGCCGTGGATTGTTGTAGGGGACTCCGGTGCTTTGTCGAACTGGTAGGTTTCTCCCTCAAATTGCCACGTGCCGTTGCGGATTCGGTTGGGAAAAGGAAATAGAATCGGATTGCCGTAAGCGGTCGGACGTTCCTCCAAGGTCGCGAGATCCGGCGGGGCATCTATCAGGTTCAACCACGTCTCCCCATCGGCGACCTTGAAGGCGTAGCAGTTATTACCGAGTGCAGGGACAATCTCAGCGACAGCCTTTCCATCTTGCTGGATGTAGTAAACTTGAAAACTACTTACCGTTTCTACGGCTACTGAATACGTTGTATCCGCCATCGTTCTCTCTCCATCTGCGTTTGTGGGTATTGTTGAAAGTAAGAAAAAAGCACAAGCCGTTGCGATTTGAAGTGCTGGGTGCCATATCCTCCTTCCAGATCGACGAAAAGAAAAAATTCTCATTGCTGATTAGCACCTCTCTTTTGCTTTACGGCACGGCGGCGCGTGCCTACTACTTTTGAGCACACCAGCGAATCCCACGCTTTAGTATTTCCCGGAAGCTCGGATTCGAAAAGGTAACATCGTCGTGTCCACTCTGGAAACAGAAGATGCGGGAATTGCCGTATTCACGCGCCCATCCCAATACATCCATACTGTTCGGATGATCGACTGTTAAGAGGATCGCACTATCATCACCGGCGGACTTCATGGTATAGGTTTCGTCGCCCATCTCCCAGTCTGCGAGTCCTTCCGTGATCGGATGCGTTGCATCAGCGATTTGCACCTGTAACGTCTGCCGAGGATGGTAGCCAAAATCGCGTTCATGGATACCGCACATCTCAGAGTAGGCATCCCAGTCTGGGAACGCTAAGATGGCGTGATGCAGAATTATCATGCCCTGTCCACGTTCCGTTAAACCAAGAATCGCCTGCGCTTGTGCCTCCGTCGGATAGGGACGGTGAAAGTTGTAAAAAACGACGGTATCGTAGTCCGCTTGGCGTGGGTCGTCTACAAAATCGTCCAGATCCTCCCGGACGAATTGAATACCTTCCATACTTTCGAATACTGCGTCAAATTGTTCTTCTTGAAAACCGTGTTCACCGGTTACAACTGCAATTTTCATTTTTTAATTTTCCTTGCGGTTCGGTTCGGCGGATTTGGGGTTTAACGCTTCAGCCCGTATATCTGAAAAAATGACCAAGCAAAAACCCCTCCATTTCATTACGGGCTTGCAAACTTTGGCATCATGAAAAAAGTCGAAAAGCCCACCGACAAGACCTGTCTAATCCGTAATTGCTTGATATGTCAACACACGAAATTGGGCGTGGAACGGGGAATCGCCGATTAATTGCGTCATCAGGATACCGATTAAATCTTCCACGGGATCAATCCAAAATGTCGTGCTTGCGAGTCCGCCCCAACTGTAAGTGCCTTCAGAGCCGGGACCGTGCGTCTCAGCGACATCGGTGACGACAGCAAACCCAAGCCCAAAACCGCATCCTGTTCTCTCAAGCGGTTGCCAATCGTCAGAAATATGATTGACCCTAATGAGTTCAACGGTTTTCCTTCCGAGCAGTCGAACGCCATCGAGCTCACCATCGTTGAGGAGCATTTGACAGAAACGGAGGTAATCCGCCGCGGTTGACTGCAGTCCGGCACCGCCCGAATGGAAAAAACTACGCGGTCCACTGGAAACCGGAGCGTTCTCAAGCACCTGAATACCGCCGTCTTCTGAGGGTTCATACAACGTCATGTATCTATCAGCCTTTTCGTCCGGCACTGAGAAAGCGGTATCCACCATACCCAAAGGCTCCAAAATCTGGGTTTTCAGGAATTCCGCAAACGGCATTCCAGAGACGACTTCCACGAGGTAGCCGAGGACATCGGTAGACATCCCGTAATTCCATGCGGCACCCGGATTGTGCAAGAGCGGAATATTACCGAGTTCGTTTGCCATGTTTGCGAGGTCCCCTTGGTAGTAATTCGCGTCTCTATACTGCTGATGAATCGGGTGCTCCCCATCCCCGCCATAGATAAGCCCGGAGGTGTGTGTGAGGAGATGCTTTACCGTCATTTCGGTTTCCGCGTCAACAATAGCTGCGCCACCCTCCGTGTAAACCTGCATGTCCTTGAAAGCGGGAATCAATTCAGAGACCGGGGTACCGAGTTGGAAATGTCCTTCCTCGTAGAGCATCATCACTGCGATACTGGTAATCGGCTTCGTCATTGAATAGATGCGTAAGATGGTATCAAATTCTATCGGTTTCGCAGTAGCAACATCCTGCATACCGAACTTCTCAAAATGGACGAGTCTCCCCTCACGCGCGATCATCGTCAACGCCCCTGGAATTTTGCCATCGTCCACCCAGCGTTGCATCACCGGCGCGATGCGTTCCAAACGCGAGGTGGACATGCCGACATCTTCAGGGACAGCGCGCGGTAATCCTTCATACAATGTCATTAAAAAACTCCTATGAGATAGTTATCAGTTGTCAGTTGTAGTAAAGCCTACAATTAAGTTTACACGCTCTAATGTGGCGAGGTTCGGAAACCTCGCCAGCAAGGTGGGTTTGTGTTTTCGAGAGTGCCCAAGTATTTTCGGGCTTTACTATAAAGAGATCCCGACGGATATTATATTCCGCTTGTGCCAACCGCTAATCGGTGAGAGCCTGATAGGTTAGAACCCGGAATTGGGCGTGGAACGGACAATCGACATTAACCACTTGCGTCATCAGAATGGCGATCAATTCTTCAACCGGATCGATCCAAAATATGGTGCTTGCCATGCCGCCCCAACTGCAAGTGCCTACGGAACCGAGACTACTTGTGTCAGCGACATCTGTGATAACAGAAAATCCGAGTCCGAAACCGGTACCGGTTCTTTCCGGTGCCAGCCAATCGGGCGGCACGTGGTTCATCCTGATGAGTTCGGCGGTCTTTCGTCCGAGGAGCCGCTCGCCATCGAGTTCACCGTCGCTGAGCACCATTTGGCAGAAGCGGAGATAATCCGCGGCAGTCGATTGTAGCCCGCCACCACCAGAGTGGAAAAAACTTAGGGGTCCGGTTGCAGCATGAACCTTCTCGATTTTCTGAAGACCACTGCCCTTCACGTAGTCATATACCTTTGAATATCGGTGTGCGTTCTCAACTCTCACTGAAAAACCGGTGTCATTCATGCCTAAAGGTTCAAAAATACGAGTCTTCAAAAACGTTTCAAACGGCATACCCGAGACGATTCCAACAAGGTAGCCGAGTATATCAATAGACATACCGTATTTCCAGGCGGTCCCGGGTTGGTGAAGGAGTGGGATACCTCCGAGCTTGTTTACCATGTTGGCAAGGTCACCACCGTAGAGATCCGCGTCTTCATATTGCTGATCGATCGGATGGCCGTCCTTATTACTGTCATAGATAAGCCCAGCGGTATGCGTGAGCAGATGTTTGATTGTCACCTCGCGGTCGGCATCCACAATCGCACTGCCATCTTCCGTGTAAACCTTCATATCTTTGAAAGCGGGAACAAACTCAGAGACAGGCGTAGTGAGTTGAAAATGTCCCTCTTCGTAGAGCATCATCACTGCGACACTGGTAATCGGCTTCGTCATAGAGTAGAGGCGGAAGATGGTGTCAAATTCTACGGGTTTGGCGGCGGCGATATCCTGCATACCAAATTTTTCAAAATGGACGAGTTTGCCCTCACGCGCGATCATCGTCAATGCACACGGGATTTTTCCGTTGTCAACATAGCCCTGCATGACCGGCGCAATACGTCCTAACCGCGAGGTGGACATGCCCACATCTTCGGGGATCGCTCGCGGTAATCCTTCATACAATGTCATCAAAAACTCCTTCATTAATCCAAGTTGTCGCTGTGTAGCACAATCTTTATGAAGTTTTAGCATTTATAGTAAAGTCCAAAAACATGTGAACCCAATTCGGATTTGATACGTCTCCACCGCTGGCGAGGTTTCCTAACCTCGCCTATTTTCCGTTGGGGTCCATTTAATTATAGGCTTTACTATAAATCCGTAATTTCTCAACGTGCGATAAATCGCAGGAAACGGGCGAGGCAACCTCGCCCCTACGAGCAATCCTGTTTGCGTAGGGGGTGGGTTTCCCACCCCGTACCCTTTAGAGGCTCTCGTCTATTACCGAATTATTTTCTGAAACTTCATACAGTCTACGCTACAAAACTCATACGCATAGTGGACAATTTCAATAGCCGGCTGCCATTATTTCGTTAACGCCTGGTATGTCAATGCTTTAAAGCGTTGTTGGAAAGGGTAAGGATTATTGTGAATCTGCGTCATGAGCACGCCGACCACCTCTTCGACAGGATCGATCCAGAAGATGGTCGCGGCGGCACCGCCCCAACTGAAACTCCCGACGGACTCCGGCGTGTCTTTGGATTCTTTATCACTCTCATCATCTTTATCATCCTTATCATCAAGGTCTTTTTTATGATCCTCATCATCCTCATCATCGGTATCTCCCGATTTTTTGTCATTTACGACAGAAAAACCGAGTCCAAACCAACCGTCGTGATGCGGATACCGCATTAATTCGACCGTTTCTTTGTCCAATATACGGACACCCTCGAGTTCACCCCCGTTGAGCAGCATTTGAGAAAACCGCATGTAATCCGCGGCAGTTGAGACGAGTCCGCCACCCCCGGAAGGGAAAAAAGTGAATTCACCGTCCGCGTCGGCTTTCTTTCCAACGCGTTCGAGCCCACTGTCTTTACTGAAACTATACAGCGCGGCAAACCTATCCCGCTTCTCTGGTGGAATCGAAAATGCGGTGTCTACCATACCGAGGGGTCCAAAGATACGCGTTTGGAGGAATTCTTCAAACGGCATTTCGGAAACGACTTCCACAAGATACCCGAGGACATCCGTAGAGACCCCGTACGTCCATCTTTCGCCGGGTTCGTGAACGAGTGGGATGTCACCGAGTGTTTTCGCCATATCCACCAACGTCGCGCTGGCACCAGACATTTTCAGCGCCTTATAGCGTTCATCGACGGGTTTACTGCCCCAGCCGTAAGTCAACCCTGCGGTATGCGTGAGGAGGTGCTTGATGGTCATCTCCTTCTCCGCATCCAAGATTTCGGTCTGGTCCTCGTTATAGACTTTCATGTTTCCAAATTCAGGAATAAACCGAGAAACGGGTGTATCGAGTTGAAAATGTCCTTCCTCATAGAGCATCATCACCGCGACACTGGTAATCGGCTTTGACATGGAATAGATACGGAAGATTGTATCGGGCTCCACGGGTTTTTCGTTTTCGATATCTCGCATACCCACGGTTTCAAAATGGACGATTTTCCCGCGTCTCGCGATGACTGTCAGGAATCCGGGGAGGTTTTCCTTATCGACGTAATCTTGCAGCATCGGACGGATATCTTCGAGACGTTCGGCAGAAAAACCGGCATCCTCTGGTGCCGTCATCGGTAACCCTTGCCCGAAAGCGAGTGTGGTGATACAGCAAAATAGTAAGCACATATAGGCTAATTTTTTCAATTTATTTTCCCTTCTCTTTTTTCCTGACGTATGCAATACAGTATAAAGGGGCGAGGTTCGGAAACCTCGCCAGCAGTTGGATTGGTGAGAGAGGCGAGGTTCGGAAACCCCGCCCAGCAGTGGGGCGAAGTTAGGAAACCTTGCCAGCAGTTGGATTGTGAGAGAGGCGAGGTTCGGAAACCCCGCCCAGCAGTGGGGCGAAATTCGGAAACCTTACCTACCAAGTTTGAATAGAGATTTACGGGGCACGCTTGAGGTATCCCCAACGGGTTGCGAGTTTACCACCGGGCTCAACGCTGAGAATTGCGGCTAACCCGACATCCATCGCTTCCTTGATTTCCGCTTCGGTTCGTGCGATATTGGAGATACGCACCTCGTCAATGACGCCCTTCAATCCGTTTGCGTTATTGAGATTCGGGACGCCGATTGTAATCGGATCGGCACTTTGGAACGTGGCTCCATTGGGTGCCTCGATCTCCAATTCACCATCGACATACGCGCGTCCCATCTTGCCATCATAGGTAAAGGCGAGATGATGCCATTTGTCGTCGGTGATCTTGGTTGTGCCATCTATACTAAATCCACATGCTCCATTTGCTCCGATTTCCGAATGCAGCACATGTTGATCCACATGCACCCAGATACCGTAGTTACGATTGCCGCACCCTGCTTTCTGTTTGCAAACAATGCCCTGCCATTTTCCTGTGCCTTCTGCCACTTTGACCCATGCTTCAATACTGAGCGTTTCCAATTCCAGTTTCTTAGTGGACTCGACGACGACGTATCCACTATCATTCCCGGGAAATTCTAATCCTCCCCCGAATTCTGCCTTGACCCATTTAGGTTTCCCTGCGAATTCGCCATCGTGTCCGTTACCGGAAACGTCTTTCACGACATCGCCGGCACCTTCGTCAAAGAGCCAAACGGCGACGGTGTGTTTATCGACTTCTGCATCAACAGCCGAAGAACCGAGCAGCGCGAAGACCGTTATTGCGATGAAAAGACACTTGAGACTATAGATAGATTTTGTATCTGTCGTGTACATAGTCATATCCCCCTTTGTTGCGATATTCTATCAGAAAACGAATGTCAAGTCAAACATTTGGTGGCGCGTTCAGAGATAAAAATGTTGACACGAGACACTGTATCGCATATAATTTCGCATGTCCTGTTAGACGCGTTGGACGCGCGAACCGTGATTTGGAACACACAAGGAGGCTTACATGGGAACCGAACGAATTAAAATGGGATTGTCGGATGCGGGGGTATGTCCGGTGCGCACATGGGTGGGTATCGCGAACTCTGGTCGAAAGGCATCAAGGATTTTGAGATCGTGGCGGCGTGCGACATCGCAGTGGAACGCGCGGAGGAACGCGCACATCAGGCGCAGGAGTTCCAAGGCGGAACAAAACCTGCGGTCTACACGGAACTTGACGAGATGTTGGCGAAACACCCCGATCTGGCGTGCGTTGACATCTGTGCCCTCCACAGCGCACATCATACACTTGCCGTGCCTGCACTCGATGCCGGAAAACATGTCATTATTGAAAAGCCGTTCGGTATTACCATGCGGGCATGCAAACTGATGATGGATGCCGCGGATCGAAACGATAAGATTATCTCCGTCGCTGAAAACTATCGTCTCGCACGCATCCAACGCACCCGAAGTTGGGCAATCGCTCAAGGACGTATCGGCGATCCGCGTATGTTTTTCTGGGTAGAGGTCAGTGAAGGCTTAGGGAAATGGGGATGGCGCAACTTTAAGATGGATGCAGGCGGCGGCTGGGCATTAGACGGGGGTGTGCACTTTACCGATCTGATGCGCTATATTCTTGGTATGGAAGCCGAGGAGGTCTATGCGATCAACAAGGCTTATGAACCCTTCCGCTATGATAACCCCGCAGAAAGAGAAGGCGGATACGCCGTTGACGTTGAGGACGCGATGATCGCCACCATCAAGTTTGAACAGGGCGTTACAGCGCAGTGGACATGGGTCGGCTCTGCTCCGGGACACGCTTTCCGTCAACATACCGTTTACGGCAGCGAAGGCTCGCTGGATTGGAACCAGGGGTTGGTGCCGCGCGGCGGCGAACCGATCTCCAACGATAACCTCATGCAGGAGTTCACGAATAGCCTCAGCGACTCGGAACGGGAATACTACTTTCCAGGCGGTGTGGAAGATACCGTCGCGATCGAACTGAAATACTTCGCCGATGCCATTCGGAGCGGTGGTAAACCGGAAGTAGATGCCGTCGAAGGCATGCGGTCGGAAGCCATCTGCATGGCGGTCTATGAATCGGGATGGTTCGGGCGTCCAGTAACGATTGAAGAGATCGAAAACTGCGAATTGGAAGGCTATCAGAAGGAAATTAACGATAAACTGGGGATTTTTTAATTATTCCTTGCGGTTCGTTTAGGTAGACTTAGAGCATTCACGTTTCTTTCCGTATATCCGCCTGCGTGTTTTTGCTTGGGGTGTTTTTGCTTGGGTATTTCTGCGTATTGATAGGGTATTTCTGCGTATTTCTGCGTATTGTTGCAGGCTACGGTTTGGGTTTAACATTTCATTTGGAGAACTGTTTAGGGGGCAACAAATTAAAAAATGAGTCGATTGAATGGGAAGGTTGCGATTGTTACAGGTGCAGGGAAAAAAGGGGAGGTCGCCGGCACTGGCTATGCGACATCACTGCTCTTCGCGAGAGAGGGTGCGAAAGTGCTATTGGCGGACATCTCCCCTGAGAATGCCAACGCCACGCTCGCAGAGATTGAGGCAGAAGGTGGCAAAGCCTCGGTGTTCATCGGCGATGTGTCTACAGAGGACGCCTGCGCCGGGATGGTAGAAGCCGCCGTTGAACGTTTTGGTAAAGTGAACGTCCTCTTCAACAACGTCGCGCTTGGCGGCGGCGGGACGGTCACACAAGTGGACGAGGCGGTGTGGGACAGGGTCATGGATGTTAACCTCAAAAGCATGATTCTGGCGTGTAAGCACGCCGTGCCACGGATGGCTGAGGCAGGAGGCGGCTCAATTATCAACGTCTCGTCCATCGATGCATTGCGTGCGGGGTGGGTTCGGAATCTGCCATACGCGGCGGCGAAGGGTGGGATGATTTCTGCAACAACCGTGATGGCGGTTCATCACGGACGAGACAACATCCGCGTGAACTGTATCGCGCCCGGACACCTTTACGCTTCGTTCCCTGCGCCGTATATGAGCGAAGAGGAGCGGGAACGGCGACGGCTTATCGGACCGCTCGGCACGGAAGGAACTGCCTGGGACGTGGCATGGGCAACCGTTTTTCTCGCCAGCGACGAATCGAAATGGATATCTGGGGTTACGATTCCGATTGATGCGGGTTTACTCGCAGCGACACCGCTTGCTGTCGTGCATCAGCTTGATGAATAAGCGCATTTGATAAACATGCCCCCCCAGAGGAATGTATCGCGAGCACAGCTCGCTCCTACAACACAAGAAGGGTTGAACCGATCCGGCCGGTAAAACAGGTACAGATGATAGGAAAAAAAACGGGCAACGGACCGAAGTCCATTGCCCGTTGGTTATTTCAGGGATTGAAATTAGAATATTCGTTGGTTGGTTTGTTAATCTCGTGAACGTTTCAATTGTCCCCACTGCGTGGCAAGTTTACCTTTAGCGGAAACCAATCCTCTCAGGCGAACGGTCGCCAACGTCTGGCGGTCGCCACCAAGAGATACGTCCTCAATTTGATAATAGTAGACGAGGTTCGGCTTCGCTGTGGTATCTGTCCACGTGTAGGTGTTCCGTTCAGCAGTCGTGCCTGCCCCCGGAATCAGTTGGGCGTTTATGACCTTGAATTCACCCGTCCTCGTTTGACCTCTCAATATATTGAATCCGGCGTTGTCCACCTCGGACTCGGTTGTCCAATTAATGACAACCGTGCCAGTTTCGGTGCGGTCTGGACGGAAGTGTGAGAGCTGAACGGGGAGCGCGCCGCCAGCACGGATGCCGGGGCTACCGTGGTCGGTCCTGAGACCATACCAGGTTAGGATTCTTTTTCTCGATAGATACAGGAAACTGGTTTCTGCTGCGGGGATCCACCCTTCTCGTTGCGTGCCATCGTATGCTGCGCCTCTGCGGTATCTTCGAATGATTGAGGTGCGGTCATCGTCTTCCGTCCAACCACTCGGTAATTTCCAGGCGGGTTCATCGAAGGTCCGGGTTCTGCCATCAAGATTTCCCACTTCATCAATGGGGATATTTTTTCCATCGGTGAGTTGGATGTGGAATCCTTTCGTGGGATGCAAGAACGGATCTCGCCGGGTCCTCATCCCAAATTCAGTAGCGAGTTCTGCGTAGACATCGAAAACGCGAGTAGCTACAAAGTGTGTGCGATCTGAACTTCTGCCATTCGCTGAGACGATGAGCACCGTTTGCCTGGGCTTGATAGTTTTCACGGCACCGTTATCTTTAAAATTGATTGATCCCGACAAGGGGTCTTCGTTTGTGCGCCGACTGTCGTAGTTTTCAATGACCAATTCCCATCCGGCACCAGCATCTAAGGCAACGGCTTCGGTCTTAGAACTATTGAAGAGTTCAATCCACTGGATGTCATCCGATCCCCCATCCGTAGCGAACATGACCTCACTAATCGTCACATCGCTACTTCCGCGCCCTGGCGTAGTGCCTGGTGGCGTAGTGGTTGCAGCAACCTTAAAGGTGTGTGCAGGGGAAGGCGTTGCGGCGTTTTGGACACCACCTGCATCCGCAACAGCTCCTGCCTTGACCTGCACCGTCACTGTCGTAGCATTGGCATCGGGAATGAGTGTTGCGAAGTAACTCGTAGCGGAGACCGAGTTAAGCACGCCGATCGAGGCACCGATGACAGCGATCTCACTGGCAAGCAGTGTGGACCCCGTCTGAAGGGGTTCGTCAAAGGCAATCGTTGCGCTATACACACCGCCGCCTATAGGGACAGGTGTAATCGTCGCGACGGGTCCAGTCGTATCTACGGTAAACGTGCCTTTTGGGAAGACATAGTCGCCGTTAGTCGCCTGTTCCACTGTTATTTGCGTTATAGCGACTCCGGGACGAATTGTCACAGTCCAGACTTTTCTGGCAGCATCCGGTGAGAGACTATCAATAGATCCACCGGTGATTTTGAGATCGGCACGCGTCAGTGTAATCGCTTTTGTTGAAGTTAAGGTCATCGTAAACGGCGCATTACCACCAATGGATCGATCAGGGGACACAATGAGCGGGGGTGCAGCACTCCGAACTATTTTTACTCGTATCTGAGTAGCCGCTGCAGTTGCCTCTGCCTGCGTGTTAGTATCTATTATCTGCTGCAGGGTAAGAGTAGTTGCAGCGGCTCTCTCTGGGACCCGTATAACGACATCATTAATATTACCTTTGGCAGTGATTGTCGTCGTGTACACGCTACGATCATCAGAACGAACAGAATCAGCTGTTGCTCCGTCGGGAACAATCCTGCCGTTGCTATCTGCAGCAAACAATTGGATATCAGTGACATCAAAGCCGGTTACAGGAGTATTCACAGCAGGGCTGTCCGCGGTATTCTGAAACGTAACAGTCAACTCAAAGGTAACAGACTCAGCCCGGGTGCCGTAGACCTGTATGCCCATTGTGTCCGGTTCTGTTTTAACATTTTCTATCTGATCTGGTACTGTCAGCACTGGCTTCAGACTGGGGTTGATATTGAGTTGTTGGGCGGGTGCGGGTGTTGCGAGAAAGACAAATCCGGCAACGAGTAACAGCGCAATTGTTAAGAAATGTGTCAATTTATTACAGAACATTCGTCATTTTCCTCCCTCAGGCAAATTCAAACGCAGGAACATGTTTTGGAGTTTTTTCGTCGGGTTCGGTTTTTTTTAACGCGAATTTTCAAAAATTTCTCTCCTGAAGAGGTTAACGTCATTTTGCTTAAGGGCGTTACGAAAAAAGTGCGATAAAACAAGGATCGTGTCTGAATCGCGGATTGGCGCGGATTTTACAGATTTCGCGGATTTTAAGAGTTTTCTCGTCAAAGGTGTTACTCACCGTGGAGGGGGTGTTCCTGTTTTAGTATTGATGGTGCGGTTGGGAAACCGCACCTACCTTGTTGGGGGTCTAATGAAGGCTGGACGCGGTTAGGAGACCTCGCCAGCGGTTGGGATGCGCTGTTAATGTTACGTTAGAACTGTGCGGGGAAATTTCCGCGCGCAGCATCCATGACTTCGCCTGTAATTTCATCATGTCCGTTGTCTTTGGCGAAACTTTCAATTCCCATCTTCGCCATCGGACGGACAAACGCTGGGATCCGTTCCAAGCGTTCAAGTGCCTCCGCTGACCAGACGGGACCGCTCGGTTCGACAGGCGCAGCCTCCTCCTGAAATGCGTCCGAGATGACGGAGGTAAAGGGGCATTTGCCGCCTTCAGCGGTTTCACCGGAACCCATTCCTGGGGAAAACTCGTTCGGCATGGCTTCGGTCTTTGCTGTCTCTAACTGTGAACGCACCATCTGCATCGGCTGTGCTGCTTCTTCGTTCCCACCGAGTTTGAGATCCAAGGATTTCAGCATCTGCGTTTCCCACGGGTTCAGGAACATAGCGATCTCTGTAAAACAGTCAGGACATTCAAAAAGTGCTGTCACGGAGCCTTGTGCGGGACGGGTTACGTCCTTAAATTTCATCGCTGTATCACAGTCTGTACATAAGAACTTCATTTTTTAATTTTTCCTTTAAAAAAGTCTTGAACTTTTTCGGCCACTTCCATGAGAATTCTACCCGCGGGAGCGTCCGGGTATTCATCAAGATACAGCGTTCCGTCGTCACCAGAGCGGGCAAGCCTTGGATCGAAGGGAACACTCCCCAAAAGAGCCTGCTGGAATGCGGGGTCTAGCGTCTCATCAACGGAAAAGAGCCGTTCCTCCTCGCCACAGTGCTGACAGACATAAAACGCCATATTTTCAACAACACCGATGATCGGAACCTTGAGAATATCCCGCGCCATTGTCACTGATTTCTTGACGATGAGCTGCGATACCTCAGACGGGATTGTCACGACGACCACACCCCCGAGGTCAGGGATAAGTTCTGCCACGTTCGGAAGTCGATCGGTTCCGGGTGGCAAATCCAACAGGAGATAATCCAACGTCCCCCATTCTGTATCGGCGACGAACTCTCGGAGCGCGCCGACCTCCATCGTGCTACGCCACGTGAACGCATCCTTCTGGGTATGCGCATTCCAGAGGACCGGGGCATCGTCTTCCGCCAAGAGTAAATCCATAGAAATCAGCTTCGTGCCGAGTGCGGTAATAGCAGGCTTGACGCCCGCGGGTGTGTATTCCAGCGTAGCACTACGCACCCCCATCATCTTGGCAAGCGTCGGTCCGTTGATGTCAGCATCGACGACCCCGACAGTGCTCCCCTTCAGCGTGAGCGCGGTAGCGAGGTTTGCAGTGAGTGCGCTCTTGCCGACCCCGCCTTTTCCACTCATAATCGCGACGGTGTGTTTGACGGAGGCGAGCCGTTTCTGGAGTCGGTTCATCTGCGCCGTGACTTGTCCGATAATATTGGATCCGGCATCGTTTGGAAGTTCTGTGTAACTCTTCATTTGGTGCCACCAATGGCATAGAGTGCCTGATAACTGCGCAGATAGAGTGTCCCATTTGCGAGAACAGGAGAGGCAGCGATAACTTCACCCATCGAGTTGCTGGCAACAATCTCAAACGCACGGCCCGCCTTTACAACGGTGATAACACCGTCCCGAGATGTGAGATAGACATACCCATTCGCATAGATCGGCGAGGCGCGATGTCGGTGTCGATGTGTTCGTTTGCGATAGAGTTGTTCGCCGGTCTCGGCATCCAGACATATCAGATCGCCGTTTTCGCGACAGAGATACACTAAACCGTCATGGATAAGCGGAGAGGGGACATCTGGCGTGCCTTGTCGCAGTTTCCAACGTTGCCATTTGCTGTTCGTAATGTCGCCTTGTGCAGCCGGATCAATACCCACAACGGGTCCGTTTTTCGCCGAAGGGACGACGATAAGTCCCTCCATTGCAACGGGAGAAGCCACGAATCGGAGCGTATAGTTATACCTATCTTTCGGGTTCAGATCCCCACACCGCCAAATTTCACTGCCATCCGCAAGGCTGTGAGCAGTAACATAGTCTGCACCGTGGACGACGAGATATTCACGTTCTGCATCACGGTAGAGAATAGGAGATGTATAGGCGTGTTCACACTCCTCAGTCGCGTCGCTGTCACGCTTATGCTTCCAGATCTCGTTCCCCGTCATTTTATCGAGTGCCAGCACGAGCCATGCATTGCTGTGGATGAGTTGGATGTAAAGCCGATCTTTATCCAGCAGTGGGGTTGTTGACATGACGAAATAGAGGTCGAACCTACCGTAGCGGTCCGCGAGATTGGTGTGCCACACCCGATTTCCATCGAAATCGTAGCAGGCGAGATCCCCAGTGCCGAGGAACGCCCAGATGTGTTCGCCATCGGTTACGGGAGACGGTGCGGCAGAGTTGCCTTCACCGCCACGAACGACGCGGTTGCCGCGTCCTAAAGTCCGCTTCCAGAGTTCTTCGCCTTCGGTACTGATACACATCAAGACGAGTGCGTTGCCTTCAGCAGAGGTGAGGAAAATTTTATCTTCCCAGACAATCGGGGTAGAGGCGGCATCACCTGGGAGCGGCAAACGCCAACGGACGTTCTCGGTTTGGCTCCACTGGATAGGCGCGTCAGTCTCTTGGCTGACACCGTCGTTGTTCGGTCCACGCCACTGGTCCCAATTGTCGGCAGACACAGCCCCTACAAGGATAAACATCCCGAGCAGGAGTGCGAGTGTATTTCTTAGGATACGTTTTTGCATAACGATTTGGAATGTGACCGCTGGAATATCAAACATAATCTACTCCTGAGACTGTTGATAATACTGCCCAAGGACCTCATTGGCGAGGCTTCTGCCGTCCTCAATGACGCGAGCGGCAAAATCAAGTGTAATTTGGGTAACGTTATTTTCCTGCGCTCGTTGTTCAATCCGCGTTTGCGTGATATTCCGCATAAATCCGGCAGGCACTAAGTTTAAACGTTCGATTGCCTCCTCCGTCCACTGCACTGGGCTCTCAAAATCCTGAGCGACTCCAGTGTTCCCAGTGTCGGTCTGTGCTTGCACGGCTCTGAGTTCGGGAGCATCTTCACGGACTGCCGCCGCTTCCCCCATACTCTCGTTGATAATCTGGGTTGCAAAATCGTTTGTGATCGTAGCAATCTTTTGAGAACGTGCGGATTTCTCAATACGTGCTTTGACGTTTCGGCGCATATAGCCGCGCGGAACACCCCGCAGTGCCTTTTTCGCCTGCTCTGACCACTGGAGTCGCACACCGTCAAACGTCTCTTCTTCGGCAGTGCCGCCCTCGTCTACAGCGACATTCTGTAAGGAATCCTTGTCAACCCTCTGAAAACGCTCCGGCGATGAACTACAGACGGGGCATTTTACGGGCTGTTGGTTATGCGCAGCGTAACCGCACTCGCCACAGATATACGTCTGGACGGCATCTGATTCCAGCACTTTCTGCTCAGCAATCTCCTTCGCGACGCGGGTCAATTTCTCAGAGGCACGCTGTGGCATGATGGCTTCCATCGCCAGGTCAATGACGCTCTCAGTGATTACGGAATGCCCGCGCTCTATAGCGAACCGATGGACGGCTGTCTTTGCAATGCCACGGACGAGCGGTGGTGCCTTCTCCATCCTATCCAACGCTTCCTGCGTCCAGACGAGTGTCTCCTCGGCTTTTACATCAATTTGCGGGAAATAGCGTTGACTCGATAGGAGGACGTTGCAAGGCGCAAGGCGCAACAGATTCTCGGCGGTGCTACCGATGTCCATATCCTGTTCACTGTGGACCCCGATTCTGCCTAAGACGAGGAGCCACGGGTTTGTTTTTCGTGTGTATTGTAGGATTTTTTCGTAGGCTTTGCCATCAAGTAGGGTAATCTTTAAGGCGTAGTCGTGTTCCTCTTTTGCGATGGAGCGTGCAACCTCTAAGTGCGACTGATAGATTTTTGCCAAACCCGTATCAATTACCTCTTCGTGGAGTTGCTCTTGCTCTTTAAATCTGAAAGTCCGTGCGGCGCGTTCCGTGAGCACATTCACCACGGAATTGAAGACGATATAGTGTAAATACGGATCGTAGACCCCAACGGCTTCGACCTGTTTATTGAATTTACGTCCGAGTTGTATGGCGGTTTTCAAGCCTGAGAAAGATTCCGGACTTCCATCAATTCCGACGAGGATATTTCCTTCGCTCTCTTCAATCGGTTCAAGGTCCCGGACGACGAGTGTATCGGTATTGATACGGCGAACGACGCGTTCACAGACCCCTCCGATAAGACTATCCTTGACGGCACCCATACCGAGTGCCCCCATAATCACGAGATCGTAATCGCCTTCCTGAATATCCTCAACAAGTTTTATGTAGTGTTTGCCTTCCGGCATTCTCGGTTCAAATGGAATCCCAAATTCAGTGCACTTCTGTTTCATCACCTCAAGATAGGAATCCGAGATGAGTTGGAGCCCCATCGTAATGAGCGTGTCGTGGATACGGCGTTGTTTCTCCAGTTCGACCTCGTCCTGATACTCCTCTGGCAGGGTATATTCCATCTGTTTAAAGCGAACATCGTGCATTTTTGCGGCGTAAACGTGCGAGCCTACCAATTGGGACCCGAACTGCCTCGCGAACGCAACTGATAGCGCGATACTCGCGTCGGAGTAGTCCGAATTGTCAACGGGCACATAGATTTTTTTCATGATTTTTTTCCTTTTAAAACCGTGATCGTTTTCATTTTTCCCTGCTATCTGTAACAGGTTTTCGACGCGAACCGCAGAAGCCGCCGAGGATATGCGCAATCAGTGTTGCGGACCATAGGTAAATCATCGCGGTTTGCCAGTCCCAGTGGAGGACAAAACGGCGCATGACAATGTTAATAACAATCGGTATGTAGAGACATCTGCTCCACGGACGGCTGAACCTTTTAAACCGTCCGCGGTAAAACCCGAACGTGAAATGAACCACAAAAGCCGCAACGGAGATTAATAGGTTCAAATCATTCATTTCTAAGGAGTGCCTTGAGATCCCGTCGTAGACGCAGGAGTGCCGGTTTACTTCGACTATCATAGTAGTCATGGATGTTCCCATCGGGCGCGACGAGAACGAACCGTGTGCTATGAAGGAGTTCAGTGCCGTTGTGCCCCGCAGCTAAACTGAATCCGTCTTCGGCTAACTCGTAGATAGCCGCCTTATTCCCCGTAAGAAAGTGCCAACGTCTATCGTCAGCACCATAAGCCTTTGCGTAGCGCGAGAGCACGCGTGATGTATCCCGCTCCGGATCCACGGAGAAGGAGACAAAATAGACGGGATCCGCAACAAATTCGGACTGGAGGCGTGCCATCTCCTGTGTCATCGCCGGACAAATCGTTGGGCAATTGGTGAAAATGAAATCTGCGACCCAAATTTTGCCCTTCATATCGGACAATGTTAACGGCTCCCCGTTTTGCGTTATCAGGCGAAAGTCCGGCACGCTAACAGCAGTCGTTTTAGGAAGCTGCACCTCCGATTTGGTGTCAAATACCGACCACAAATTGAGTCCCGCAATGCCAATAATGATGACCCCCAGCACTACCCAGATGAGGGTGCTTTTATCGAGTTTGCGTCCTCGGGGTCGAGAATCGGAGTTCCCTCCTATACCTTCGGTTTGTGTGTCCATTTTTCTAATGTTCCTTGCGGTTCGGTAAGAGTGGTTAGTATTTTCACGCGCCTCTCCGTTGAACCAGCCCGGCACGTTGTTTGGGCTTTCGCGCTTTAGCTAAGGACCGTAGCAGGTAACAACGTTGACTGCAGACCTGACAAGAGCGTTTTACCGCACAAGCAAAATTAGAAATTAGTGAGCCGAAGTATTGACGACTTCCGCCGGCTTCTCTACCCCTTCGTGCCGAGTATCTAACGTGAGATCAGGCATCAGCATGATGACGAGAAAAACACAGATAATAAAAGGTGTCAGCACGATAGCCGTCAGTGTTTTTCTTTCAAACTTCAGATGCATGAAATAGATAGCGACCAAAGCGGCTTTGGAACATGCCAATCCGATGAGTAAGATGGCTTTCAGCACAATCGAGTATTCCGGTATTGCCACAGCAACTTCAATAATAGTGAGTGCCAGAAGCCACCAGAAAATCTTAAAGTATTTTGGATGCTCTTTGTGTCCATTCTCTGCCATTTCCATTCCCCCTATAGTAGATAGATGAAGGTGAAAACCATAATCCAGATAAGGTCAACGAAGTGCCAATAGAGTCCGACGATTTCTACCTCATGGTTAAATTCAGCCGTATATCTACCGCGCAAACCGTGTATTAAGATAACAATGAGATAAATGACCCCCCCGGTCACGTGCATCCCATGGAAACCTGTGATGGCGTAGAAAGTCGGACCAAAAAGCGTGGAACCGCTGATTGCGGCACCCGATAACCCGTGGTCGGGGATACCGGTCAGCGTCAATCCGTGTTTAATCAGATGATACCATTCATAAGCCTGTAGCCCAAGGAAGATGAAGCCCCCAGCGATTGTCAATCCAAGGAACATGCACATGCGCGAGACATTGCCGTTCTGAATCGACTCCAGTGCTTTCACCATCGTGACACTACTGCATATCAACAGGAATGTCATAAACGCGGTTAGGTTAATACCGAGAATCTCGGTTGGCGGGACCCAACCGATTACACCTGCACCTGCCCGGAGAGCGGCATAAGCCGCCAACAACGCGCCAAACGACATCGTATCTCCGACGAGGAAGATCCACATGCCGAGTTTACCAAGGCTGTCCGGCGTAAGCGAAGGTTCATATACATCTTCAGTGTGATCTAAAGTGGTAGTGTGTTCCACTACATTTTACTCCTTTCCGTTAAAAGTTTCAGTCGTCACCCGTCAGCAATCAGTTAAGGAGACTTCTGATACGTAGAAAATCTTTCTTTAACCGACTACCGATCACCGATAACCGATAACCATTCCAATGTAAATAAACTGTGCCACCGATGAGACCGAAAACCGTAAACGGCATCGCCATCAGAAAAAGGATACTCCAATTAAAACCCTTATTGATAGGCTCATCAAGTTCTTTACAGCCTGGACACGCCTCAAGAGACATCGGGACGATGAACATAACGAGTATCAAGATAGATGCCCAGAAAAACAATTTATGCATTCTAACAATTCCTTTACGAGAGATATACCAAAACGTAGAGAATTGGCCAGAGCGCGACAACAAAAATCCAGTAGATCGCACAGGTATCAACGCCGACGTAACGTTCAGCAGAGAAACGTCCTGCCATCGCCATTCCAAAAACGATGAACAGCCAGATAACAGCACTCAGCACGTGGACGGCATGGCACCCGATGAGTACATAAAAGATACCGCCATAGACCCCAGATTGGAGCGTCAGCCCGTTGCGAATCAGCTGCACCCACTCGCTCCCTTGCACACCGAGGAAAAGCAAACCAAGCCCGCCCGTAAGCAGTAGCCAATTGCGGAGTAGCTTCAATCGGTCCTTCTGAATTGCGCGGCGTGCTTGAAACATCGTGTAGCCGCTCAATAAGAGCAGTGCCGTGTTAATACCGGTCACCGCACGCGGGAGTTCAATCCCGATGTGCGACGGCGGGGGCCAGGTGACATTTCCGACGCGAAACACGAGAAATGTGCCAATCAAACCTGAGAACAGCATCGTCTCCGCACCGAGCAGGACCAATATGCCCAATCGTGCGTTGCTCAAAGGTTTTTTAACGATTGCTTCTGAGCTGCTGCGTCCGTTGTCCTGGCAGTATTCCAATTGTTAACAAACCTCTTTTCATTGCAGAGCATTTCAAAATCTTGTTTTGAAGAACGGAATACCCACAACTTTGAACCAGTTTTTAAATAGTTTTTTAACGACTTCTTCCAATCCGGAGAACGATCTCAACGACCGCCGCGACAATCAGCAACAACCCGATGATACCTAAAACCGGTGTGCCAATCCCCCTGACAACTTTTTCAACGAGCGGAGGCGTTTTGCTACCTGTAACAATTGCCGTAGTTGCGATGATAAACAATCCCACAAACAACAAACACAGGATAATAACGAGGCGACGGTTTCGCTTGCGATGCTCTGGGGCATTCATCTGTGCCATCATCCACGCACCCTATTTCTCACAACTCTGTATTTCAATGGATCGGGTCCAAAGCGGTTTCGACCGTAAGTGCCGCTGCGACACCCTAATTCAATCAATAGCCAAAAGATACCGATACCCGTAAACGCAATGAGGAGCCACCATCCTGATTTGTCCCGATCATGCAAACGTTTGGTATTTGTAGCTAACAACGCCCAAGTGAGACAGAGAATACATACACTCACCATCATAGAATCTGTATCCTCAATTTCGAGAAGTCCAACAATTCCACGAACGATAAAAAAGGCACCGCATATCAGCAACTGTGTCAACCACCATTTCTCCCGATAAATCCGACCGCTGAACGAGAACAGGAGTTCAAATAGTGCCATTTTTCTAATTTTCCTTGCGGTTAAACAACAATCGTTCTACCTATTACATGCGTTTCTCAAATCTGAAGAAATACGCAGAAACACCCAAGCAAAGACCCCTATGAAAAACCCTGCGCCGATGTTGCAGGCTACAATTTGGGTTTAATATCCTCAAGACAACGGAGCAATAAATCAAAAACTTAAACTTTGTCTAACGCCATCGTCACAAACACCAACGGCAGATAGAGCAGCGAGGCATATAACAGATAGCGTGCGGCTTTTACCGAATGTGTGCGCGCTAAATAGATACCAACCGCCAGAAACCCTACCCCTGATAGCAGTGCTGTGAAGAAGTAGACGCTACCGGCGATGTTGTACAACGTCGGTAGTAAACCTATGCCGAGGAGTGCAACACAGTTAACCACAATTTGACGACACGTACTCGTCCCATCCGGGTGAATGACGGGCAACAAACGGAATCCCGCATTTGCGTAGTCTTCGCGATAGATGTAGGCGATTGCGAGAGAGTGCGGTATCTGCCACAAAAAGAGTATCGTAAACAGCACCCACGCCTCACCTGTTAGCGATCCTCGTGCGGCAACCCATCCGACGACAGGCGGAAGCGCGCCGGGCACTGCGCCGATAAGCGTACACAGTGAGGTTTTCCGCTTCAGCGGTGTATAGAGAAAGAGATAACTCACGACTATCAGCGAAATGACAAAACCACTCAACATATTGACTGATATTGTCAGGTAAAGCATCCCACCACCCGTGAGGATAGCGCCGATAAGCAGTGCTGTCAGCGGATGCATTCTACCACCGGGGAGCGGTCTCTCCTGCGTCCGTTTCATCTGTGCGTCTACATCGCGTTCAAGATATTGGTTGAGTCCCAAAACACCCGCCGCTGTCAATCCCGCACCAACGAGTGTATGCAGGCATCGGAGCCAATCTACCGTCTGTTGTGCCCCGAGATAGAAGCCCGCAGCAGTCGTGATGAGTATCATCACCACCAATCTCGGTTTGACGAGTTCGATAAAGTCAGCGATGCGATGCACAAAAGTCACCTGCTTTAATGGTGGATTCACTGTATCTGTATCGTCTGGTAACGTTACCGTTGTTGAACGCATTTTTTAATTTTTCCTTGCGGATAAGCAACGTCCATTTGGATTTTGATGTTCTTCGCGTTCGAGTCGCCTGCGCCGATGTTGCAGGCTACGTTTTTGAGGCTAATATTTTACGCAGAGATATACCTCGTCCTAATACCTGTCTTATTCTGTCAGCAAGGCATCACCCGCAGGAGCACCGACACCTACCGATGCATCAGTGAATCGGTAGATTTTTAAGGTAAGCACAAAACTGCTCACCAACATGAGTGCCCCGACTGCGACATGCGCAGTTGTAATCGTGACCGTGAGTGCGGTTGCGAACGTTTCTCCGAAGGCAGTAAGTTTCGCGAAAAACGCTCCAGTGCCGAGCATCAACTGAATAACAAGCAAACCCAGCAACAACAGCGACAGCGATTGCCCAATCCTCTGTGCCTCACTGTCCACGCTAAGCATACGCCTTGCCAACAAAAAGATATGCAGTGCAACCAAGAAAGCGAAGAGAAGATGTGCGTCAAGTCTGCTTCCTGTATGTCGCAAAATCGCGCCAAAGATGAGCTGCATATAAATGAGACACGTCGTAATCAGGCTTAACCGACGCAATTTCTGTGCTGCCTCGATGAGGGGTTCCCCTGTGTCCTGCCGCCAATCGCGAGAGGTGAACCAAGCGATTCCACACAGCAGGGCAAAGAACGCTTGCGCAAGACATGCATGCACTATGGCGAAGTTGCGATTAATCTGCGTGACCCGAAGTCCACCGAGAACGCCTTGCACAATGACAGCGACAAGTGCGGCAAGCCCAAGCCATTTCAGCCATTTGCGTGAATCTCTCACCAAAAGGGCAACAAAGAGACCGACTGTCAAAAGTCCAACGAGGGAGCCCATAAGCCGATGACTATGTTCGTATAAGATGCCTCCTACCATTTCTGAGAGTGGATAGAGGAACATATTATACCCAAAGGTCGTCGGCCAATCAGGCACCGCTAATCCGGATTCTGTACTTGTGACAATCCCGCCGATGACAATCAATAAGAACGTCGCGCCTGCGGTGAGGCGTGCCATTCTGTGCAGCCATGGGCTATAATTCATTTTTTCGTCCATGCCTATATTAGAAAATTAGTCACCGCTTGTTGCGGGCGCATGCTCAGGCTGCGCTTGCGGGGTCCAATCATCCTCTTCACCGGGAACACTATATTCATAGGGACCCCGATAGACAGTCGGAATTTGACCGAAATTGCCGTGTGGGACAGGTGTGGGTGCCTCCCACTCCAAGGTCGTCACCTGCCACGGATTCTGTTCGGCAACCTTTCCTCGATACATGCTCCAGAAGAAGTTAAAGACCAGTATCAACTGTGCAAACCCAAGGGTAAACGCACTCATCGTGATAAAGATGTTCATGCCCTCAAACGTTTGTAGGAATTCATACTGCATCGGGTTGGAGATACGCCGCATGTGTCCACCCACGCCGAGAATATGCATCGGGAAGAAGGTACAGTTGAATGCAACGAACGTCAACCAAAAATGAATTTGGGAGAGCACATCGTTCATATAGCGTCCGTACATCTTCGGGAACCAGAAAATAATGCCCCCGAAAATAGCGAACAGACTTCCGCCGAACACGACATAGTGAATGTGTGCGACAATGTAGTAGGTATCGTGGATGAAGATGTCAACCGGCGTATTTGCCATATAGATACCGCTCAATCCGCCAATCACAAACATTGAGACGAAGGCAATACCGTGGAGCATCGGTGTCGTGAATTTGATTGCCCCTCGGAACATCGTGCCGAGCCAGTTAAATGTCTTGATGGCTGACGGCACCGCAATGAGCATCGTTGTCGTCATGAACACAGAGCCGAGTCCGGGTCGCATACCACTCTGGAACATGTGGTGTCCCCAAACAATCCATCCCAGAAAGGCGATGGCGATCATTGCGTAGACCATGGAACGATATCCGAAGATCGGTTTCCGTGAGAAGACAGCAATCAATTCGGAAGCGATCCCCATGCCGGGTAAGATAAGGATATAGACCTCCGGGTGTCCGAAGAACCAGAAGAGGTGTTGCCACAAGAGCGGGTCGCCGCCGCCTTCTGCAGTCGCAGTAAAGAACGTCGTTCCCGCAAGCCTATCAAAGATGAGAAGTGCGAGTGCTGAGGACAGCACAGGGAATGCGAGTAGCAACAGGATCGCGACGATGAAAAGCGACCAGATGACCAACGGGAGTCGGAAGAACGTCATTCCGGGTGCGCGCATATTGATAATCGTCGTAATGTAGTTAATAGACCCGACCAGTGAGGAGAACCCTTGAATGAGCAGGCTAATCGCCCAGAGGTTCTGTCCCCAGTCAACCCCTGTCCACTGCGGGTCAGAGGAGAGGGGTGCGTAGCCTGTCCATCCGGCTGCAGCGTGTCCGCCGGGTACAAAGAAGCCGACGACCATAATAATTGCCGCAAGGACAGCCAACCAAAAGGAGAGCATATTGAGGATAGGAAACGCCATATCCCGTGTGCCAATCATCAACGGAATCAGGAAATTTCCGAAAGCCCCTACCAAGATCGGAACCACGACGAAGAACACCATAATGGTGGCATGCATCGTAAACAGCATATTGTAAAATGCCGGTTCGACGACTCCGTTGGGCATGTTTACCTCAAGCCACTCTTCTTTCTCGGATTCGTAAATACTCTCCCACATCCTGTCAGCACCGGTGACGACTTCCCCCTCTTCCATATACTGCTCCGATGCCCCGATGATGGGTAACGGTTTTTCGGGATAGGCGAGTTGCCATCTAAAGAGGAGTGCCAGCCCGCCACCGAGGAAAAACATAATCAGTCCGTAGATAAGAAACTGTTTGCCGATTGTCTTGTGGTCGAGCGAAAAGATATATTTGCTAATAAAACTTTCTTCGTGATGATGTGACGCATGTTCGTTATCGTGCATCGTTATTCTCCTCCTTTACGGCCATCTTTCTTGCACCCAGGCATCGTAGCTTTCCTGCGTATGCACATTGAGATACCCGAGCATCCCGGAGTGTCCAAATCCACACAATTCGGCGCACGGAATCTCATAACGACCTGCTTTTGTTGCCTCAAACCAGACGTTGATAAATCGGTTGGGCAAACTATCCTGTTTCAGTCGCAATTGCGGCACAAAAAAACTGTGGATGACATCCTCAGAGGTTAAGCGGATATGCACGACCGCGTTGACCGGCACATGCAATTCGTTTTCCAATTTCAGGTCATCATCCGTTCCCAACTCGTTATCGGGTCCGGGGTAGGTCATATCCCAGTTAAACTGTTTTCCACTGACCTGGACGACGACATCTGGATTATCAGGAAATTGTGTTGGCGACTTAATATTATTCCACTGCGGGTAACTGAGCATCGCGAGTCCGAAGACAATCACCGTCGTAGCAGCGGTCCAGACAATTTCCAACGTTGTGCTACCTTCAATGTAATCTGCCCTTCTTCCTTCCTGATGGCGATATTTAATCAGGAAAACGATAAGGGTTCCCATCACAAGGATGAACACAACAAGGGTAAGATAGTAAATACCGTAAAAGAGGTTATCAACGCCTTGCCCGAACGTTGATACGTTCTCTGGGAGCCATTGAAGCATTAAATTCTCCTTTTTTAATGGTTATCAGTTGTCGGTTGTCAGTTATCGGTTAAGAGGGTTCCTGGTAACAATCTTCGGATGTGTTGGAATATTCCCAACCTTGGGTGAATTGTTACCGAACGTCTCTTGTAACCGAAAACCGAAAGGATTTTCGCAGACGAGGAAGCCCATAAGGGCTTCATACCGTTGATTCATCCGAAGCGATAACTGATAACCACTATTAATTTGCCTGTGCAGACGCGGTGAACGTTGCCCCTAAATACGTCAAAACACAAAACAGACCGGTAATCAGCAAAGAGAGGATCCACGCCGATCCCTCTCCAATTGCCTTCGCGGGGGTGTCAAGGTAGAGGCTCTGCCGAAAAGCGGTAAGCCCATACGTTAACGGATTGAATTTCATTGTCCATTCTAACCAACCGGGCACGCCCGTACTCGGGAAAAACGCGCCAGAGAGTAACCATATCGGAATCAACAGGAGGTTCATAATCGCATGAAACCCTTGCGTCGATTCCATCCGCCATGCGATGAGGAGTCCGAGGTTTGTCAAACCAAACGCCAAAAGTGCCATTACACCGAGCGTGGCAAAGAGCGACGCCGCACCCAATCGGATGCCGGTCATGGGTGCGAGGAGTAGCAACAGAACACCCTGCAAGAGTGCCAATGTCGTGCCACCTAACGCCTGTGCGAGCACAACCTGCCATCTTGGCACGGGAGCTACGAGTACCCCTTGCAAAAAACCTTCACGTCGGTCATTCACGACAGAAATTGTAGCGAAAATGGACGTAAAAAGCAAGACCAAAACGACAATGCCGGGATAAAAGTACTCAATATAACCCATCTCGCCGGTTTCACCCGAGGGCTGAAAAGAGGCACTCAAGCCGCTTCCGATGAGCAACCAAAATACTAACGGTTGTGCGATAGCACTGAAGAGTCGACTCCGCTGGCGATAAAATCTGATGATTTCACGCCACCATATCGTTGCAATCGGCATTTTAAGAAAAAATTAAATGACCCGTCAATTTTATGAACACATCTTCCAGCGTCGGTTTCCCAAATCGAACCGATTGAACCTCATCTGGAAAGGCGGCAACTAAATCTCGGACGAACTCATGTCCGCGTTCACATTCAACCCGAAGGTGATTATCGGTCAGCACTGGTGAAATGCCGAAATTCTCAACAATCCCGGTGCGGAGGACTTCAGTGTCTACGCACTCTATGAGAACAACATCACCACCGACGTGCGCCTTGAGTTCGTCAGGAGGTCCGAGGGCGACGAGCCTACCTGCATCCAGAATACCGACCCTGTTGCACGCCTCCGCATCATCGAGGAGATGCGTCGTTAGCAGAACGAGGATATTTTCTGTATGCGCGAGGGCACTGAGAGCGTCGTTGAACTGCCGGCGCGCAGCGACATCCAATCCACTTGTCGGTTCGTCAAGGAGTAGAACACGCGGGGAATGGAGCATCGCTTTCGCGATTTCAACGCGTCTTTGTAGCCCCCCCGATAAGCGTTCAACCGGTTCTTTCGCTCTATCGGCGACTCCAAAACGTTCGAGGAGTTCCGAGGTCCGGTGACGCAGTGTTTTACCAGCAAGCCCATACAGGTGTCCGTGGTGCCGTAAATTCTCAACGACGGTAAGCTTGCCATCGAGTCCTGGGTGTTGAAAAACAACACCTAAGAGATCCCGAACCGCCTTCACCTCAGCAGCCACGTCATGTCCGAAGATACGCACACGACCGGAAGTTACCGGCATCAGGGTGGACAAAATCTTAAAAAGGGTCGTTTTTCCACTCCCGTTCGGTCCGAGGAGCCCGAAAATCTCGCCGCATGATACGCTAAAACTGACATTGTCAAGGGCGCGTCGTTCCTGATATGAATGCGAGAGATTTTCTACGTCAATCACTTCAGTTTCAGTGTGAAATCTTGTGTTACGCTACCACCGGCTTCTACAGTAACAGAAGCGGGAGAACCGCTGTTCGTGCCACATGTTTCATGCCAATAACCGAGTTTATAGGTACCCGCTGGCACATCTTCAAGTGTGAATTCACCCTTTTCATTCGTCACAGCAAAATAGGGATGCGGGACGTAAGCGATCCAAGCGGACATCCATCCGTGAATGTCACACTTTACCGAGACAGGTCCTTCCGCTTTTTTTACACCAGCAAGAGGCATTTTCCTGCGGTTTTTCGTCTGCTGTTTATTAACCGGCTTGTTGATACTGCTGAAGATATGAACGTTGTGATTAACTTTATCGGTATTGAGCATCGTCAACCGAGTACCGACCGGAACAATCTGGACGTGCGGCGTGAACTTGCAGCCTTTCTGATCCATTTCCAGCTTGGTGGATTTGTCAAAATCTTTGCCTTTTGAAACGTCGATGAGGTAGACAATGGTATTTTTTAAAGCGTTGCCTTCACCGACGACGACCGATTCATCGTACTTTTCGGTAGCACCACAAACTGCTTGATCTTTTGTGATTTCCAGTACTTTCATTTCAGGCATGTCTCCCTCAAACTTCACAACGCCGCTAATTGTGCCGCCATTGCTGACGCTTCCAGCACTATAGGCATCAGGAAATACTAACATTTCCACTTCGCCCGCACCACTGTCAGCCGCAAAAGCACTACCGACATAACAGCAGGCGAGAAGGATAGCAAGACTTGCCAAGAAATAGGTTTTCATTTTTTCTCCTTTTTTTAACTATTGGAATCTGGGCATCGCTCCACTACGTTTCGCGATGGTTTTTGGTTAAGTATGAGGCGCGGGTTGACCGAAAGCCTGCCTGAAACACAGTGGAAGGCAGCGCAAACGCCCGATAATTAGGAAATTGAATTTCTCCGTTGGACGGCTGCCCGTAAACCGAAGAGCAAGCCGAGAGAGAGAATCGCAATCAAAGGCGGATAAATGAACCGTCTTGAAGACGGAACGGGTTCAAGTACAAAAGTATACCAACTGGACACGGCCCGTTTTACATCAACATCGCCGTTCGCGCCATCCCATGCGGAGAAGGCGATAGGCACAAAGACACCCGGGTCAAGTTGTAAGTCCTTTTTGTCATCGGTCTTCAAGGCACGTTTTATCCACAATTTATACTGCCCATCTGTGTAAACACCCTGCGCTTGTAACGCCCCTTGTGCTTCCTGAACTTCGGCAGCGTTGATTCCCTTAGCGGTAAGCTCGGTTACCTGCTCCGGGATGGAGGCTTTCCAGTACCAGAGATAGACGGGTAACCTACCGCCCCATAAGAAATAAGGCTTCGGTGCGGTCGGACCTTGTGGTACCTTCACCGGAAATTGAATCGCCAACGCGTCTTCAAGGGGTTTCCCAGTCGTCTCGTCGGTTTCGTCGCCAGTCGTGTGTGTCCGATCGTCCCACGTGAAGAGGAACGCCACTTCCGTGTCGTTATAAAACGATTTGACGTCCACAGAATCAATTGTTGGATTGAACTGCCGAGGTTCAATGACGACCTGTCCAACGAGAGGAAAGTGCCTGGCTTGAAGCGTTTCCCACACGGCATCCTCTATTCCGGGTAGCGCGTCTTGAACGTATTGTGAGCGGAGGACGTTTTTTCCGATCGCAGGTTCCGGACGTTGTTCAGGCGCGAGAGATTTAACATAGTTCGCTAAATGCCAACTCTTTTCATAGACGACCTGCATCGCGTCATCGTATGTCTGCTGCTCAGCCGCGGTCAGTTCTATACCTTCTGTTCGATTGAGTGCGAGGTCAACAGCGACATCCATTTTCTCGTAAAACTTCTCGGATTCCGCTTCCTCAGCCTCCGTCAGTTCATCTTTGTTTTCCAATTCGGTGAGCCGTTTGGATTCTTCCACCGTCAATCCGAAATGCAGGAAACTATCGCCTTCAAATGCTGGCATGGGTGAGCCTGCGATTCCGCCGATGAATCGTTTGAAAATGGCTTCAGTGTCAGCGCCCCCTCGGAAATTCCAACCTTGTGCCAGATTCGCGGGCCACGTCTGGAACCCCCATTCATCCGTCAATGTAGGTGCGGACGTGCCATCCCCCCGTCCAACATTACCGTGGCATTCCACACAACCGAGTTCAACATAAAGTCCCTTTCCAGTTTCCACGCTCTGCTCAGCGTAAGAGATTTTACCGTCCAGACTGATTTCCCGGGGTGCTTCCCCCTCTTTAAATCCATCGTAAAAGGTTTTGATATATGCCACGACTTCCCAGCGATCGTCGGCACTTAGGGAGGTTTCCCAACCGGGCATTGACGATCCGGGCATCCCTATGGTAATAATGTCAAAGAGGTCTTGATCCGTCGGGAGCTGACCACTCTCTGTAGATCGAATCTTATACAAACCGCGTGTGAAATCTCTCGGTCTCGGCAGGAGATTCTCAGCGGCAGAACCGTCACCTCGTCCTTCGATGCCGTGGCAGTGGGCGCAGCTCTGGTCATATACCTCTTTCCCTTTCTCAGAAGCCTCTGGGGCATTCTGGGCGTGCGCTGACATAACAGCACACAGCAATCCCAAGACCAGCATCAGGAGAGTTACATTTCTGGTTCTCATCTTTAGTGTGCCTCCCCAAAGGTTCGTGGCTGATAGCCAGTGTATTCGGATAGAAAGAGAATCACGTCCCAAATTTCGTCTTTTGTCAAGTAGTTCTCCCAGATAGGCATCGCTGAATCCCAAGGTGTGCCAGCTGCCGGTAATCCCGGTCCCCCCTTTGCGATCCGCCAAAAAAAGAAAGACTCTTGGAAGTTAGGAATAATCCCCGGATCTTGGAAATTAGCAGGAAGCGGTTGGAGGTGCGGTGCGAAATGCCCCTGTCCATCAAGGTGATCGCCATGGCAGTAAAAGCAGTTTTGGTAGTAGACGCGCCTGCCGTTCTCAACATGCGCTTTGAACGCCTCCGGATCATCTTTTTCATAATGTCGGAAGGGATTCACGACATCTTGCATCGTGCCGATAACCTCATCTTTATAGGTTAATTCAAGCGGCGGCGATGGGTGCGCATCACGCGGACTTCCAGGAGGATTCGCGCGCTGGGCGATAATCGAATAGGTATAACCGAGCAGGAACAACGGGATTAACACCGCGATAACGCGGCGGCGGACTCGACGTTTGTCCTCAACGAGCGTTTCACGGATAGGGCGCAAAAATTCCCGAAAGAGTGAGTCCTCAACGGAAATATGCACCAAGATCGCGATTATAATCAACCCCATATACATCGCAATCACGCTGCCCGGTATCGGCACTGAGACGATGCCACCAATGGCAAACCGCAGGACAACCCAAGAACCTACCAGAACTATGAGACATATTGTGAAGAGTGACAGCTTTTTCATTTTTTTAACTATGTGCTCCGGGTCGGGGTTTCCGTTGTCAACCCCGATCTAAAATTGATAAAGCACCTTTTTTAGGTTATGAAATGTTTTTTTAACGATTCAGTATCTGCAAGGACAACGGACGCAGCAGCTCAGACTTTTTTAACTATGTGCTTCTGAGCGATGCCTCCGTTGTCGGCATCGATCTAAAATTGTTAAGAAACCTGCTTGAGATTATGAGTGGTTCGTTAACGATTGGAATACTGCAAGGACAACGGACGCAGCAGCCCAGAAACAATAGATTAAAATTATTCGGCGGAAGCGTCATCTGTCTCTGCTGGTGCTGCTTCCGCTGTCGCGCCAGTGAGTGTGCTTAAGAAGGAGAGCAAATTGCTCATATCCGATACCGATAACAGTAGCGGGAAGTTTTCGGGCATCGGCGATGTAACCAGCAATTTTTTGCCAGAGGCACGGGTAAACGTCGCTTCCTCAAGATCAAATGTATCAAAGATTTCTTCACTCCCGTCAACGATGAGGACGATTTCGTCGTCGTCCATCGAGCCCGAAACGTAGTCGCCAACAATTTCATCGCCATCAAAAGTGATAACCGTCATCTGGCTTTTCACGTCTGTCTTGGAAAAGGACCGATCTTCGCCACCGATCTTAAGCGTCACGGTGTCATCGGTTTCCGAAACGATTTCACCGCTTACGGGGGCATCTGAATCCGTAGGCGTTAGTGTCAACGTAAAATAACCTCTCGCTTGCAGGTTGCTCAGTTCTTCAATCGGCTCATCGTCGAGTTCGCTCAATAAGAGGGTATGCTCCTCTTCAACGCCATCCGCCGTTTTGGTTCGGACGACAATCTGTTCTGTATCCTGCGAGACAAGGGTTCCTTGATAGGTTGTTCCGTTCGCACGGACGATAACGGCACCGTAACCGCTTACGATTTGTGCGCCGGGCAGCAAGATCGACTCCTCAAGATACCGCATGTCGTTAAAGGCGGCAATTTCAGAGAGGTCGGGTGCAGTGACGACTTCAAAATCTGTAGTCTCACCTGCAGCTGGACTTTCTATACCCGTCACAGCATGGCACGAGATACACGCCGCAGTCACAAATACCTTTTTGCCGAGTTCAGGATCCCCCGTCAGCAGTGGTGGAAGTGCTTCAGCGATTGTCCCCGCATCCGCCCGATCTATCGGTTCATCAAAGGGTGTTGGATCGATCTCACCGCCGAGGCTTTGGAGGTAAGCGATAACTGCCTCAATCTCTAATTTAGAAAGAGCAATGGGTGCCTTCCAAATCTCTGGCATAATCTTGCCGTATCCAGGCACAAGATATTTGTGAGGTTCATAAAGGGATTCGATGAGATAGGTTTTGGCATCCGTGCCTGGGACGCGACTGGCGGCGTTAATGCCGATGTCTGTAAGATCCGGACACCTTCCTGGTGGTGCCGATGGATCAACGGTATGACATGCGGCACACTGCCCTTTGCCGTTAAAGACTAAGGCACCCTGTTCAGCAACTGCATCCGGATCGCTCCAATCCAGTGATGTCAGATTCACCGCTGTGGAACTTTCCGGGACCAGCCCTGCGACGAAGGCGTAAAACCATATCACGGCAAGCGAAAACGTCAACAGCTTCATGACGTTCGACCACAAAACGATATTTACAATCACCGAAATGAGAAACCAAACCGACCACGGTAACAAGTTCTCTGAGGCGACCGGAAACGCCGATGCCCCGGCAATATAGGCGACAAAACTCACCACCATTAAGATGAGACTCGCGATTTTTATCAGCGTATCTCTTGACATTTTTTAATTATTCCTTGCGGCTTTTTAATTATTCCTTGCGGTTAAATGACATAGGTTTGGGTGTTAGCGTGCCACTCTTAAATCCGCTCTCCAAATGTAAAGCTAAGACAAATTATGCCATTTAAGGCATAATTTCATTACGAGCGGCGCACTTTGTTCCATCGCCTTTGTTAGTCATCACCCTCAGCAGTAACAGCGGCTTCGGGGGTAGCTGCCTTCTCTTCCTTCTTCTTTTCACCCCACAAACCGAGCCAGAAAATAAATCCGACGAGCGCGAAGAAGGCTACCATGATGATTGCGACCATGTTCACCGCCTCACTGAGAAGCGGCGTAAAGGCATCCGGAGATGTATCTTGCATCACACCGAAGATATGCCATGCCTCTCGCAACCCTGAGCGTGCGTATCCCATCAGTCCCATCAAAGAAGTGAACGTAATTGCCACGAGAATTAACACGTATTGAGAGCGATCCGTCATCTCCCCCCATTTGATAGTGCCAGATGTTGTCGCCTTGCGGTACATGAAAATATCAACGATTGTGACGATTGCCATCACCGCGAGTGCAACCAGGACCTGATACGGTGTCAGGATATTGACCCGTAAATCTGTCGGGACGGTAAACCCAACGATGCCGATAACCACGATGGAGACGGTCGCCAAGAAGAAGACAGCGGAGATACCAATATTGCCAATCTTTTTCCAACTCGCCGTAGGTGTCTTGCCTGAACGCCGATAAAATAGGAAACTCAAGAAGGTTGTGAGAATGATGATGTTAACTGCCGTATTTTTGGCAGTCATCAAGCCGAACAATCCGAGGTGTGGGTGGTTTGCACCGCCCATCGCGCTCAGTTCACTGGCAGTTGAAATCTTAGAGAGCGTCCGCGGGGTCATCCAGATTGCGACACAAATAATGATAACGGTAATCATATACGGGCGGTATCGTGCATAGATCTCCGCCCCCTCAATCCGCCCCATGCCTGACCAGAGGTAGTAGTTCGCGCCAATAAACAGGACACCAATCATGACTGCCTGAATGATAAAGAGCCACGAAAAGAGGCTACCCATCATGTTAATGCCCATCGTGTTGTTGAACATGTAGATTTCTCTACCGAGCCAATAACCGAGGAAAGGCAGGGGTATCAGTCCACAGAGTGCGATGAAGTTTCCGGTATAGCCCATCCAATCGTAATGTGCTTTGTCCTCTTTCGTCTTCGCGACGAGGAATCGGAACGCCGCATACGCCGCGACAATCGAGCCTCCGAAGGCAATGTTACCCACGAGGCGATGGATGTTAACCGGCATCCATGTAAAGTTGTTGACGGCATCCCAAACGGTTCCCATGAACTCGCCGGTCGTCTCGTTGTGGAGCGGCACCATCGTATGGCTTGTGACACCTTCCATAGCTGTCTCAGGCGTGAGTGCTGGATCTGCAGCCAATTTCTCCTCAATCCAAGATTTTCGTCTACCTTCAGAGAGGACACCGTATTGGGTTGCCGGACTGGTTTGGTAACTCAACCATGCGTTAGAAACGAACATAATCGCAGTGCCGAATACATTCAGAAGCACGCCGAGGAAGAGATGCCATCCCTTATGGCGTCCCTGCATCTTATCCCATCCATAGGAGTAAAGGTAAAGCGTAAAGGTTTCGCCGAAGAACAGGATGACGTAGAAAATCATCGTCGGTCCGAATATCCCACTGAGTTTCGTCATGACTTTCGGATAACACCAGATGAGGATGAAGACGAGAACGCCACCGAGCAAGGCTGTCGTTGAAAACGCGCCCATACAGAGCTTGATAAACTCCTGCGCCATCCGATCATATCGCATGTCCTTCGTCTTCCAGCCGATAAATTCGATGATTACGGCAAACATCGGGACACCGAGGATAAAAGATCCGAACAACAGGTGGAGTTGGGCAGCGATCCATGCTGCATTTCGGCTGCCGATCTTCGGGAAGGCGCGATATTCCGCTTCGGTCGCATCCTGTGCAAACGCCGGTGCCACGGTTAGTAGCACGGTATACGCGATGAATACACAGCCAAGTATGAGATAAAACTTCTTGTTAGACATTTTTTATGGCTTTCGGCTATTTATCTGGAGCGTTTCTTGAAGTCAGCACTTGTGAAATTTACAGCAATATCGCCACTCGCTGGCACTTCAACGGTTTTGTTTGCGGAACCGAGCTCTTCATGCCATGCGACGACACGGGCTCTACCGGCTGGCACTTCAGCGATTGAATAACTCCCCGTATCCGCGGATTTTTCATAGGCATCGGAACTGATCCATGTGCCATCAGCATTTTTGTAACCCGTAACCGTGAAAAAGTTGTTAGGAACAGCGACGATGTAACCCGTCATCCATGCGTGAATATCGCAGGTGAACTTAATTTCCTCAGCCTTGGCGATTTTGTGCGGGATGACCTTGCCGGGCTGTGGAATCTGATAGTTTATCGCGTCATTCTTCTTCGCGTGAGAGTGGACGTTGTGTGCGATCGGATCACTGGAGGTAATATCAACAGTAGAACCAGCAACAACTGCGAGGACGTGCGGGTAGTAAGCGCATGCCTTCTGGTCCATCACTGGGTTCTTATCCGGGAGGACAGGTTTCGCGCCACGGACGCGGGCGTAAATAACGACGTTTTTGATGCCCTTCCCTTTTGAGACAACGAGTGCCTCGGATTTCGTGCCTGTTACAGCATCAATGCAATGCTGATCTTTGGTAGCCGTCAAGGCGGGACGCGCCGGTGCGTCGCCCTCATACATTACAGTGCCGGTGATGGTCCCTGCGAACGCAGCACTCGCAAGCATCGTGCCAACAAGCAGGGAGACGAAAACTTTCATAATTTGATTTCTCCTTATATGTTTTAAATTTGTTCAGTAATATATTAACACCACAGAATTTCAAAATGCAAACAAAAAGACTGAAAATCCGAACGAAGTTTCCTAAAAAGATGTTTTCAAGTTACGGACGAAACATCTCCTTGATATAGGCGAGTATCTCCCGTTGCTCCTCATCACTGAGGTAATAATAGAACGCCGGCATATCGTCCTTTCCCGCATTGATGCTCTCCAGCAGTTGTTCGTCGCTGTGCATATTCCAAAGACCGCTGTCTGTCAGGTCTGCGGGATCCAACTTTTTGAAACGTCCGATGCGTCCGTTGCCCTCTCCATTATTGCCGTGGCATCCGGCGCAATACCGAGCGTATTTGTATTCAACCTCTGACTGATACTTCGTACTCGGGTCAACCTGTTTAGCCAACCAGATTAAGCCGTTGAGCCATACCATAATCATGACGATAATGACCGCAAGGTGTCTCATATCTAATGGTTATCGGTTATCGGTTATCAGTCGTCGGTTAAGAGGGACTTTTGGAACAATCCATCCAAACTTGAAGTTACGCTAAGAAGTGGTGAATTTTACAGGGAGACCTCTTAACTGATAACCGACCACTGACTACTGACTACTATTAATGAGGTAATCTCGGACGAGCCGAATCTGTTTTTCAGCATCATTATCAGCATAGCCGTCGAGTGGCATGTGTTGTCCACCAACGAGGGGCCATGCTTGCGGCATCGCTGTTCCGGGTTGGAACGACTGTGGATCCTTCATCCAATCAATGAGCCAATCCGCCTTGAGTCGCTCTTTCGCCAACGCAAGATCTGGTCGTCCTGCCTTGTCGCTCCCTTCAGGAATTGCCTCACCTTTCGCTGGATGACAGGAGATACACTGAAGTGTGTCAAAAATCTGCTTACCCACTCGCAATTCAGCACGCGTCGGTGTTGGCGTTTCAAGCGTTTCATAAGGGAACGGCTCATCGTCAAGCGCGGAGAAGTATTTAACCAACGTTGTCGCTTCGTCATCAGATAACTCGAACGTCGGCATCCGGACCTTGAGTCCGTATCGGATGTCTGAAGGTTCTTTGAGGAACGTAAATAACCAGTCTGGATACACTCGCGCGCCTTCCGCTTTCAAGGGCGGCGGTGCAACCTGCTTGGCAACCATCTCACTCAACCCTTCGTGTGCGATGATAACCTCCTGATAATCGCCGCCGGCGCCTTCAATCTCGTGGCATCCCGTGCAGTTATACTTTTTCACCAATCGTCTACCCGCATCAATGTCGTTCAATTTTTCGGATCGGTTATGGATATAACTCAGCGGATACTGCTCGGGTTGGAAACTCTTCAAGAGCACGGCGATCGCTCTCGCGTCTTCATCGCTAATCTGGAAGACTGGCATCCGAGAAACAATCCGTCGGGTTTGATACCGTCGTGGATCGGTAACTTTACCGACCGTCCATCCCGTCCAACTGTGTTCAATGCCAACTGTATCGCCAAAGTCAAGTTCATCAGCCAATTTCGCGCCGAACTCGCCGAGATCCGCACCGACCTTTGACTCATTTTCAAAACCGGGAATCTCGTGACACCCGAAACATCCGTAAGTCCTGACGAGTGCTTCACCTTCAGCGACATCTACTTCGCCGATGGAGTCCGTAGCCACGTCTGTCGTTGCTTGTTGCAAACTCATCAGATAGGAGACGACGTTGTCAAGTTCGCGGGCACTTAACCGCAAACTCGGCATACTTGTATCCGGGTCATAAGCTTTTGGATCCTCAATCCACTGGCGGAGATAACTCGCTGTAACCTTTGCACCAACACTGTCGAGTGCCGGGGCAAAATCACTCCCTAAACCATCAACAGCATGACACGTGAGGCAGCCAACGGTTTTGACGGTCTCCTCGCCTGCCTTAATAGCCCTTTCGGATGTGGAATAATTGGAACTGGATCCGTCCAAATCAGCATCGTTCATCGCGGCGAGGTAAGCCGAGATAGATTTCACCTCATCAACAATGCGGAGGACATAACTGTCGGGGTAGGGATATTCTGTGCCATCGTCTGTTTTAATGACAATGCCAGTGTCAGTTTTGGTAACAACGCCGGTGCGCACTCCACCGTTTTTGAGATAGACGACCTGCGTCATGCCATCGGCTGGGAAAAAATTCGGCATTGTCGTATTTGCGAGATAGGCTTCGGGTTTCTTAATCCAACTTTCAAGCCATGCCGTATCTTTCACCTTACTGCCGACTTTCGCAAGTGAGGGACCGACTTTGGCGATATTATCGATTGCGCTATACCCTTCAACAGCGTGACATCCGTGACACCCAAGGTCTTCAAAGAGTGCCAATCCCTTCGTCAAATTCGGGGCATAGTCCTGCGGTTCATCTGTTTCAGGGTTCACACCGTAATCCAACATCATCACGCCGTCGTGGCAGCGGCGGCAGTTAGATTCCATATAGCCTTTCGTCTCTTCGGACGTTCTACCGGTATGCTCATCTAATCCAAGGACAGGTGTGAGCCAGTATTCAGCATGTGTCAAGGCGTGGGCGGATTTCGCTGTGAGTGCCTGTGCTTGCCCACCGTGGCACGGGGTGCATCCAAATCTATCAACAGGGTGTTTGTCGAGAAGGACATCGCGGTGGGGATGCGTTTGAAGGACGGAGCGATAGCCGGTCTCATAAGAGATTTCAACTTCACCGAAGACATCCACGTCACTGAAGGTGAGTGTCCCATTTTCCTCTAATGTATATTCATCGGCTTCCGCTTCAAATCCATCAATTATAACATTTTCACTACCGACCTTGACGCTTGCGTGCTTGAGACGCTGCACAACAGGATTCTCGCCATCCCCTTCCACTTCAAATATCTCTTGCGCGGATTGATCGTAACCGCTTCTATCGGCGGAGAAATGGCAGGTAGCACACCTGTCTGCGGTATGATTGAAGTCTTCAAGATAGTATTGAACGATGGTGCGTGTTTCACGGAAAGGGTTCTCTAACAGACTCCCCAAGAAGGTTCGCTTGATACCCCCGACGGAATGTAGTTTCTCTTCAAGAAGCGCAACTTCGTCGTGTTTTGTTTTGTCGGCTTGCAGTGACGCAAGAGAGGCTTGTGCGGCGGTGATCCCTGTAATGATTTCTGTATCTGTAGGACTATATTTCTGGGCGATGAGGTAGGTACTCAGGGCACTTTGTGCGTCCCCATTGGCTTGATAAAACTGCGCCAGAGCTACGTTCGCGCTTGCAAAGGTGGCTTCCGCTCCCAAAACGGCTTCGGTGAGTTCACCTTCAATTTGGGACTCGAAATCTGCTAACTTCTTCTGCCATTTGTCAACAGTCTCATTGTGTCTCCCCTTCGCTTCGTGGAGGCTGTGCTGATATTTATAGTTAATAGCATCCGACTCGCTCTGTCGGAATTTGCGTTCCTGCAGTGCTTCATCCAAGGCGACTTGAGCGTTCCTGACCTCCTTCGTTAACTGTGCGAGTGCCTTGGCATCCGGCTCTTGAGGTGTAGGAAGTTCAGGCAACGCCAATTTTGCGTTCTCTAATTCCGCGTGTGTCTTTTCATACTCATATTGATAAAATTGCTGCTGGATCTGCTTCCATGGACGCCGAGTAATCATCTCACTCCAGAATCCCCATATCGTCACCAATCCTAACAATCCGGATAGAATAAAGAACAAAGCAGAATACGACTTACTCTCAGCAGGAATTTCCTTTTTGCTCCTCACGAAGTTTTCTCCCTTTTTCTAATTTTCCTTGCGGTTCGTTCAAGTGGGCTTAGACTCTGACGTTCCTTTCCGTAAAGCCAGCCCGGCCCGTTGGTTGGGCTTACGTTTTCTTGGCTCAGAAGCAGAAAGACATTAGAACTTTCATGAACCTCTTTGTTACCAACCGATGGTTAATAACTATTCTTAGATGTTGAACCACGGGGACACCCAAATGTATTTCACATTTAAAGCGACGCGCAGAATCATCTTTATCGGCAATGCGAGCATCGTTAAGAACAGAAATGAGACGATGATATACCGGACAAGACCGAGTTCCTGTAAGAAACGGCTACTTTTATGCTTCCATAAGTAGAAAACGGGACCGATTGCGAAATAACCGGCAACCACCACGAACCCGAAAAAGTTCGCAGTAGCCGCGTCGCGGATGCCGAAAAGATATGACAAATTCACATTTGTCAGCGGAACGACAAGATGTGGATCCCACGCTTCCCATGGCGCGAAGAAGTTCCATCCGGGACCTCTCAGGAAGGTCCCAACCACCATCAGAACTATCCATAAAATGATAAATCCGAAACAGAATACGGCGAGTGCGAAGGGACGTTCTTTTATTGTGTAATACCCCTTACCTTTGGGATTAATGTCAATGTAGGGGATCGCAATCAAACCGGCAATGATCAACCCTGGGAGCACGACACCTGCAATCCACGGATCGAAGTAGACGAGCATCTCCTGCAGCGCAAGGAAATACCAGGGCGCTTTAGAAGGGTTCGGTGTCTTCGTCGGGTCGCTGGGTTCCTCAAGCGGGGCATCAATCATAATTGACCATACCCCGAGCACGAGCATCACGATAATAGCGCAGATAAACTCATTCCGGCACAGATACGGCCACACGTAAACCTTATCGTTAAGCGCGGCATCCGAAGGGACCCCTGTTTTATCAGTCTGGCGTGCCTGCCGGTATGAAAGATAGATGAAATAAGGTATCAAAAAGAGAATAGCAACAATGGGGACATTATCCGGCTTCGTCACCAGTGCTATAAAATGCTCCATATTCTTCTGCTCCTTTTCCGAAGTCACGCGATCACAATCATCGTGCTGGCGTGCTTCCGCCGAAGATTAGATTCCTCGCTCGTGCTGATCCGACCTATACAAAAGACTCGCGCCTACCCTTCTCTATAGAGGTCCAGAGATACCACCGTCTTTACGGACACGCCAGAAGTGCAAAGCCATCAAGACGCTTGCTAACAGCGGCACCGCAACGCAGTGTAAAATATAGAACCTCAATAACGTGGAGGGACCTACGATGGTGCCCGCCAGCAGTGCGAATCGGACATCGTTGGATTGTGTGATGTCTTGCGGGGCAAATGGACCCTCATGCCCCAAAACCGGTGTTGCACGTGCCATGTTCGTTCCGACCGTCACTGCCCAAAACGCCAATTGATCCCACGGCAATAGATACCCCGTGAAACTCAGGAAAAATGTCACGAGTAACAAGATGACCCCGACTGCCCAGTTGAATTCTCGAGGCTTCTTATAGGAACCGGTCAAGAAAACCCTGAACATGTGGAGCATCACAGAGATAACCATCCCGTGTGCCGCCCAGCGGTGCATGTTCCGCAGGAGCATCCCGAACGGAATGTCAAATTCAAGGTACTGGACATCGTGGAAAGCGTATTCAGCTGTGGGTCGGTAATAGAACATCAGGAGAACGCCGGTGACGGCTGTCACGAGAAACATAAGGAAAGTGATACCGCCCATGCACCATGTGAATCGGAAGTTCAGCGCGTGCCGAGAAATCCGGGGAGGATGGAGATGCAGCCAGACGTTTTGGAGGACCTGTAAGGTATAACGGCGCCCGGTGTCTTCATACCCGTGGCGGAATATAGAGCGCCAAATGTCGGAATTCGTAATCTTTTCTTTGAGCCCTTTACGTTCTTCGTTCATACGTTTGTTAGCAAGTTTCGACGTGGACGTTAGCGATATGGGCTTTGGAGTTAGGTACCGTATAACGCCGAAACGCCTTTTCTACCTGACGAGCGCCAGGCACAAATGCTCTCCTTTCTTCAAACCTTCAAAAAGGAGCCTGGGTCGGTCCACTGCCCCTTTTCACCTAAAAACTTCACAGCCTTGTCGATTTCGATCTGACCATCTTCTGCCAATGTAATTTTAACACGTTCGAGCGGTCGCGGCGCAGGACCTTCGTAGTTTATGCCTTCCCGGTCAAAACCGCTACCGTGGCAGGGGCACTTGAATTTGTTTTCTGAACCGAGCCAGCGCGGCGTGCATCCGAGGTGTGTGCAAATGGTTAAGAGCGCGTAGAACTCACCGTCTTGCTTCCGGACAATCCAAACACCAAACGGCTCTTTTTTGAACTTTTCACTAACACTGCCGGGTGGATATTCTGCTGGAAATCCTGCTTTAAAAACAGAGGAGGGTTCAAACAGCACGCGTGGATATAAATACCGAACCAATCCCGGGCCGAAGGTCAAGCCCAATGCTGCAACGAAATTCCCCCAGCCGAGAAATTTAAAAAACTTACGTCGAGATACCACTTATACCCCCGATCTTGTAGGGTAACGCTTACGCGCAACACCCCCGAATTAACTGTAAGGTAAACCGCAAAAGATTATAACCTAATTTGAAATAAATGTCACCAAAATCTTTTCGCATTCAAACGTCTGCGCTGCACAAACAAGACAGATGCATCCATTCCAGACGAGTTCGCTTAAAATCGCACGCAGTTGAAGCCATAGCACTTTTGCGAAAGTAGAGTAGGAACGGACGGTCACCCGACCGCTCCCCTCTCCAAACCGTGCGTGCGACTTTCACCGCACACGGCTTTCCATGTCAACAATAACGACTATTATTGCACAAACATATTAATATTATACAATAATTAATTGGAAAGTCCAAATTAAAGTTCGGATTTTTAGATTGTATAATTATTTAATGTTTGATCTCACCATGAGAAGTAATTAGTTTTCTGCTTAATATATCCTCAAGCATTACACCTGCTTCTTTGTCGGATACAATTAAAACGATACTTGAATCTGTGGGTTTGTTTATATTACCTACCAGTCCTATGTTTACTGCCTTTGGATTGGTTTCGAGAGACAAAACTTTTTCGCCAGTTTGCATCATAAGCGTTATCCCTTCTCTATCTTTACTGGGTTTTATGATGACTGAGCTTTTATCGTCTGTATCCCCAAATTCTCCAATAGTTAGTTTTTCAGTGACTGTTAGGTTATCAACCTTCAGATTTTCGTGTCCAGTTACTTCGTCTGATCTTTCTGCGTCTGATACATTGGTTTTATTGGCGTAGAAAGATATGGTTGCTAATAACATACCAATGATGAGAAACACAATTTTATCTTTCATTAAATAATCTCCAGAAATCTATTGGGATTCTTGAAAGATTTACGATATTAATATAATTGTGAATTACATAGGCAATAAGCGGGCTGTGGGAATCAAACCCACGCAGTAAGGATGGTAAAGCCTACCTCGCATCAAGCGAACCCGCATTTTGTCGGTGTAATTCTCTATGGCATTCAGCGTGAAGCAGATTTAGGTTGCTTTGTCTGTCTGTTCCGCCTTGTGCCTTTGGAATGACATGATGAGTATGAAGTTTATCATCAAAAGCAAGTGGGGTTTCGCAATGTGGGCAAAGCCCCTTTTGCTTTTTGAACATTATTTTTCGTGTTCGGTGTAAACTTCTAAGCAATTGCTTTTTATCACGCTCTTTCCAGTATTCCACATCGTCTTGACTATAGACCCTTTTACCTTTTGAAACCTTGATAAACCTTTGTATCGGTATATCGGAAAGCCTGAATAGATGTAAGTTATCTTTACCGAAATATAGTGATTTCTCATTTATGTTTCTTTGTGTAAAGTATTTACTCATTATCCATTTCTTACCCTTGTTGCTATGTCTCCGCCTACTCCATTTTTGGCATTTATTCCATATAGCGTAGTCAGTCTTTATAAAGATTGATTTGCTATTTATGTGTTGGTAGTAATTGCCCCAGCCTCGAAGTATCGGATTTAGAAGTTTTATTGTTGTGTCCTGTGGCAACATTTTGCCTTTACTAAAAACTTCTTTACATTTACGCAAGAGGTTTATCAGACCTTCCCTTTCGGGCGTTATCAACATGGTGTAATCTCTCATACTTTTCGGGTTTCGTATTCCCAATTTAGGATATTTCTTAAAGGTAAAACCTAAGAAGTTGAAACCGTCCTTTATATGAGCGATATGGGTCTTTTCATCAGATAGCGTCAAGCCTATATTAGTTGATAGATAATTTGCTATATCCTTTTTGACTTCTTTAGCCTTTGTTTTTGATCTGCACAGAATAACAAAGTCATCAGCGTATCGTATCATTGGAGAAATGTATTTTATGCTTGTTATTCGTGTTCCGTGTTGTTTGGTCACATAGTCATCAAAGTCAGTCAAAGCTACATTAGCAAGAAGAGGCGAAATTACTCCGCCTTGTGGTGTTCCTTCCGTGCTTCTGTATAGTTTGCCTTTTTCGGATATATCGCTTTTTAGCATTCTTGCGATAATACGGATTGCGTAATTAGGCACTTTCCATTTAGTCAAGGTATTAGATATATGCTTGTGGTTGATGTGGTCAAAACACCCTTTTATATCACCTTCAAGTATATACTTTTTCCTATCATATTTAGCAAGTGATTTATAGAGCATGTCCATTGCGTCTTGGCAACTCCGTTTCGGACGAAAGCCAAAACTATTATCGTGTGAGTGATATTCAACTATAGGGTCAAGTGCTATTCTGATGATTTCTTGGATAATTCGGTCGTGTAAAGTAGGTATGCCTAAAGGTCGTTTCTTACCGTTAGATTTCGGTATGTATACCCTGCGTATAGGGTCGGATTTCTTATTGATGTTGATTTCGCTTAATAGTTTATAGCGTATCTTATCAGTTGTTTTCCTATCCCTACTTTGTGGAATAAATACCTTATCTACTCCAGCAGTGTTTTTGCCTGTGTTGCGGTAGGTCATTCGCCAGACCGCAAGCACTTTTACTGCGTGTGAACGCCTTACCAAGATAGTGAAGATGTTTTGTATCGTTTTATAGTCGTTGTTGGCAACCGCTTTGTCTAATCTTTTCTGCATTATGAAAACGTATTCCTCACATTTTCTAATGTTTGATATGGAAAACGTATCATCTTGGGGTTTACGTGATAACACGATCTAAACACTCCTTGATTTCTAACGCTTGGAAAAGTAGAGAAAGAATTGACACTGATTGGGCTTTGCCGATTTTGACGGGGTTTTCCGTGTTTCTCCATTATAATTGGAGAAGTCGGGAATCGAACCCGCAAATTTCAGTTTGGTAGACTGATTGTGCAACCATGCACTACTTCCCTTTATCCAGTAATTGATAAAATTAGTAGTGTTTGGTTCGCACTTTCGGCTTTTCCAATCTCCTCAACCTTGTGGGCTTATGTAGATGTTAGCAGGATTCTGCTATTATCATCAGAATCACAATTACTATAGGTGCTGTTAATGCTATACACCCCACTTTGCCCATTTTTTCGTTTCCAAGTAGCCATTGTATAAAGCAGCAGGCAGTAAAGATTGTGTAGCATAGCACCATGAGAAAATTTGCCATTCCTAAGTCCACTTAGGTTCTATGAAATTCCCTAAATAATGACTAAACCGATTTAGTGTTATCCTTTACCCCGTTTCTCTACAGCGTAGAGTTGTATCTGTCAACCTAATTGAGTTATATCGCTCAAGTATAACCCTTTATAGTATGAAAAATAAACATACTATTTTTGATACTACACTTTAGGTTAGCGTGCTAACCGCAGGGCATGTGTATCTAATTCTATCGGGGCTTGCAGATATTCAAGTTTCCTTTACACTTGTCGGTCTTTATTGGACTTCGCTTTCACCCTAATTATATTACTATAGTTAGGTTTGCCCTGTGATCGCTGGTCGCCTTGTCCCCTTGCTTTCCACCTATGAGTTTCCCCATACGCAGTTAGGGTAAAATATGCGGTGTTAGGCTCATCGAGTGGGGTTTTTCCCACATTCATTATTTATTCATTTCATCGCACTGAGCGTTAAATATTATAACATATCTTCAAATGTTTGTCAACCAATTTTTTCAATTTCTATACACAGAATATGACAAATTTGAATTGAGAGAAAATAGTAGGATAGGTAACCCGTTCGTTACCTATCCTACCTCGGCATCAAACCGCTCATTCTATCCGCTGCCTTCTTAGTGAACATAAACAAAATTATATTCAATTTTCTGACGATTCGTGATAAAATCTAACCCAGAAATTTTCCAGTTTTCAGAGACCAATAATCCTTGACATACTCTCCCCGCTAAAGCCTGGGAGATTCTGGTATCATCAAGAACTGCCTGCTATCGCAAGTCTAACGTTCTCTACTCCAAAGGTTGATGCCCCAACCTGAAGGATGTTAATAGCCGCGTTAATATCGCGGTCATGGTGAGTATTACAATGTTCACACGTCCATGTTCTATCACTCAATTCAAGAGAAACACGAGTATTACAGATGTGACACACAGAAGTTGTAGGGTGCCATTGATCGATGCATTCAACACGTTTACCACGTTTCTTTGCTTGCCACTTGAGTTTCTGATAGAATGCGTAGAATCCAATGTCGGACACTTTTCGTCCCCAAAGGCGTTTCATACCGTCAAGGTTCAACGTTTCAAAGAACAGCACATCAAATCTACTCACAAGTTCAAGAGTAAGTTTATAGTGGTGATCTTCGCGTTGTCTTCTAACCTTGCGGTGCATACGTGCATGGTGGTGTCGCGCACGTTCTCGGTTGTTACTTCCACGCTGTTTTGTGGAAAGTTTGCGATTCGCTGTTCTAACGTTATCAATAGACTCGGCGTAAAAGTGGGGCGATTGATAGTGTTTTCCATTCGAACACGTCAACATTGTTTTCACGCCCATATCAAACCCCGCAGCATTACCCGTCATTGGCTTGAGATGCGACTGAATGTGATCCGTAACAACAGACATGTAAAAATCGCCAAGGGCATCTTCTTTGATCGTAACAGTTTTGATAGTGCCAAATATAGGACGACTGAGATTAAATCTGTATGTTTTCCCCATGATCGCCACGCGGTCACTGTAGATTCCGAATCCTTTATCGCCAGCGACAGGGGCAGCAAACTTGTATCCAGAAGGACACATCGTGAACGAGTAAGACTTACGAAACGATCGGAACTTTGGCGGTCGCTTAGCGATTTTCTTAAAGAACCGTTGATAACCTTCATCAAGACGTTTAAGGACTTGGCGGGCTGCCCATGAATCTAACTCACGCCAATGTGCAAATATCTCGGGGTGTGATTTACGCAGGATCGTGAACGCTCGCGACATCTCTTTGTGGGAGAGATACGGCAATCCAAGAGAATATCGCGTACGTTGCCAACCGAGAAAGTAGTTCCATATTGTGTGTGCGATCCACGTCTTTCGTTTTAAGTTCCGATTGCGTGGCGCACGAAAGAGTTTGTAGAGTGTGGTATACATGGTGTTCCTTTACATGGTGATACCGCTTCTAAACGGTGCGGTGGCACTCCCAAGCGGGAGGTAGAATCCACCGCCACCATGTAAGAGTATTAAACCACAATTTACAAAAAATATCAAGTGTTTTTTATTTAATTTTAGAGGTTTGGTCCTTTCCAAAAGGGCGGTTCTGTATCCCCCTACTGAAGCAGGGGTTTTAGAACCGAAGTTCTGATAAACACATGAACAAAGGAGAATTGCGATGGCTCGCTTGACAATCAGCTTAATCATCATCGGTTTCATGTTCGCACACCTCTGCAACGCTGAAATCGATCCGGGATCTATTGTGGGTGCGTGGTTGTTTGATGAAACAGGTGGAAAAGTCGCCAAAGATTCATCCGACAATGGCAACGACGGCGACCTTGTGGGGGGTGCGAAATGGGTGAAGGGTAAATTCGGCAACGCCATTGAACTCAATGGTAAGGACGCTTGGGTCACCGTTCCAGCGATCGGACCGCTTGATGATTTTACACTCATGAAATGGTTCAACTCGACAGGCAGGGTCGGACTCTGGAGATGCTTCTTCAACCGTGATGGTTGGGCTGCCGGATACGTCCACTATCAATTCCGACCGGACAACAAGATGGAAATGGCTATCCATTCTAACAACCCAGTGCGACACCCCGGTTGGCCCGATTCAGATTTCACGGCGGACAAAGACATCTTGGATAAATGGTTCCATCTCGCAGTGGCTTATAGCAGGAAGGGTAAATTCGTTCGCGTCTACTTCGATGGTGAACTTGATGCCGAGGGGGATTGGGGACCCTTGGCCGGGGAATTTGGACCCGGACGGATCGGTTCATGGAGCGGTGGCGGAAGAGAGTGGGAGGGTCTGTTCGATGAAATGCTACTCTTCGATGTCGCACTGGAGGCAGAAGATATTCAGATGCTTATGGAAAACGGATTAGAAGCTACGCTTGCCGTTGAACCCGCAGGTAAACTTACAACAAATTGGGGGGACCTTAAGTTAGGACGGACACACAGCAGATAGGCAGAAACGATAGATAATCTCCGATAGGCGCGTTTCCAGGCGCGCCCGGAGGACATTATTCCTGCTTTAATCGTCCCCACAAGGTCGTCAGCAACACAGCACTTGGCTGAACAGGCAACACTCGTGGATCAAACCAATCGGCGTGAAAATTGTGACCACGGCGGGTGAGTTTTTGGATTTGACCCGTCCGCAAATTGATTTTAAAGAGTTGCAGATGGTTTCCGATTTTCTGTTGATAAAGGAGTTCCTCTCCATCTGGAGCCCATGCGGGCTGGGACGCTTGCCCACCCTTCTCAGAAATAATCTGCCTGAGTTCCCCACCAAAGCGATTCATCGTGTAGATTGTCCCTTTCCCTTTAAGGATATCCTCTCTCATTAATGGAATGTGGAAAAAAGCAATTTGGTCGCCATTCGGAGACCAGGCCGGTTCGTCCATTCGCAGCCACGGCTCGGGATGGATCGTTTCTCGATCACCCGTCTGTGGGTTGACGAGTTGAAGTTGGTAACTTCCTGGATTTATGGCTTGTGTTAAGGAAAACGCGATCTGCGTTCCGTCGGGAGACCATGCGGGTTCCCCTCCAAGCCAACCCGTTGAAGCAACTCTCCGGGCATTGCGCCCATCAATCCTCGCAATATAGATAGCCCATTCAGGGAGCATCGTGTAAGCAATCCATTTTCCATCGGGAGACCATACCGCATATTCTCTATGTGCGAGCGTCTTAAACACCCTCCGCACATTTGTCCCGTCCGCATCCATAATGTAGATGTCCCATTTCCCATCGCGATCTGAGGTAAAAACAATCTGTTCGCCGGTTGGTGACCAATGGGGTGCCATATCACGTGCTGGGTGATTGGTTAATCTGACCCGCTGACTTCCGTCTGGATTTATCATATAAATTTCCGCATTGCCGTCAACGGTGGAGTTAAACACGATTTTAGCAGTTGCTGGAGCGTTTGCCAAAACAGGACACATCGCCCCGCACAACAGCATCAGACTGAATCCAAAAAAGAGAAAGAAACACGAGCGGTTCATAAGATTCTTTCCTCCATCTGGTATAATGGGATAACCTAACCCCTCAAAATTGGCTTGCTGCATTGGAAGTGCAGTAGCACGATTTCCACAAATTCAGAGCATTTATAAATTTAAGAGTTTGAAGAAAGTATTTCTGTATGACATTAGTCTTGTGTTTTGAGTTTGCCCCACATCGTCGTCAAAAGGGATGGCTGGGGCGAAACCGGCAACGCATACGCTGGATCAAACCAATCCGCTGAATCATTCCAGATGCCAATATGTGTGAGTTGCTCTGGTTGTTCCTCACCCAAGACGATTTTGAAAATTTGTACAGACCGTCTGGCTTTTTCACTATCCTGGGCATAGAGGAGGATGTCTCCCTGTGGCGACCAAACAGGCGAGGTAACCTCTGGACCGGCTTCATCAACAATCTGCGTAAGTTCGGTCCCATCCCGATTCACCGTATAGATCGTCTCTGTTTCACGGAAGTCAGCAAACGGGACGCGATGCAGCCAGGAAAAAGCAAGTTTATCACCTCTCGGAGACCAGACCGGACCCCGGAGCCATGAAGGTGCTGCCTTAGGTGGAAAGAAGACCTTTTGCTTTCGCGTCTGCACATTGAGAATATTTATTTCCCAACGTTTCGCCCCTGCTTTAACAACAAAGGCGATTTCGGTGCCATCGGGAGACCAATCCGGAGTACCTCCGATAGCGACTCGCTCTTCGTTTTTCCCATCGATTGTGCCAATATAGAGCAAAATGTTTCCAAGTTCTCCATAATTATAGGCGATGCGTTTGCCATCGGGAGACCACACCGGGCCACTCCTTCGCGCAGATTTGTCGAAAACTTTTCGGACATTAGAGCCATCTGGTTCCATAAGATACAAATCCCAAGTCCCCCATGCCTTGTGCCCGCGATCAGAAGCGAAAAGGATGTGTTCACCAGTTGGCGACCAAACTGGAGAAACATCGTCTGCGCGATGCTTGGTAATGTTGACCTGCTGGCTACCATCTGGATTCATCACGTAGATATCTCGATTCCCTTCACGGTTTGCTGAAAATGCAATCTTAGCGGTCTTTGGGGCTTGGGCATAAACAAAGGGAACGCGTTGACAGAATAACCCAAGAATCAGTATCCATAGTATAAACAAGTTTTTCACGATAGGTCCCTCCTCCATCGGCAGGTCTATGGGACTTCAACAATACCTCTGCTACAGCATTCTCAAGGAAGTCAAATCGGGTTGTCTATCTCAGATTTACAAGCAGAATGTTCATAGAAGTATATTACTCCTGCTTTAGTTGTCCCCACAGAGTCGTCAGCAACACGGCACTTGGCTGAACAGGGAAAGCACGGCGCTCAGGGACCCAAGCGGGACCCGAATGCATAGACAGTTCATCTGTCAATTGACGAAGCTGACCATCTGCTACGTTCATAACATAGATAGCACTCGTCTCATTCTGCCGAGGTTCTCGTGCTTCAAACGCAATCCACTGACTGTTTGGAGACCAAACGGGATCCAACTCCCATTTCGGGGCGTCGGTCAACTGACGAGGTTCTTGACCATTGAGGTCTGTGACAAAGAGATCAAAGGTATCTTCTCCCTCCGCATCGTCCCGTGTTGTTGAAAAAAGAATTTGTCTTCCATCGGGAGACCACGAGGGTCCCCCTGCGGCAACTTTTATGAGTTGTTTGAGATTTTCGCCATCGGAATCCATGACATAGAGGAATTTTTCTCGGAAACCCTCCTTATTCCGCCGAAAGGAATCAAAGGCAATCCATTGACTATCAGGAGACCACGCCGGAGATGTATTGCGTCCTGGAAGTCTCGTGAGTCGCTGTCGATGCTTACCCCTCACATCCATCTTGTAAATTTCATACGACCCTGAACGATCTGAGCAAAATGCGATCCATTTTCCATCTGGAGACCACGCAGCCAGCGCGTCACTCCCAGGATCCTTCGTCAACCTACGACTTTTCTTTGTGTCGATATCCATCACATAAATATCAGTGTTCCGATTCAGTTCAGCATAATAAGCGAAAAAGCGCCCATCAGGGGACCATGTCGCACCCGCGTCATTTACCCGACTGTCAGTGATATTCCGAAGATTTTCACCATTTATATCAATAGTGTAGATATCAAAATTCCCGGATCGATTTGAGGAAAAAGAGATAGAGGGAACATCCTCAGCGGTATAAGCCCAAAAACTCACCATGAGCAGAAGGGCAGTCATCATAAACACTGTTTTAAACATAAGAGAACCTCAATCCAATTTCGGAGGTGCAGCACGATTCCCAAAAATTCAGAGCATTTGGAAATTCAAGATTTTGGAAAAAGAAAACATTTCTACAGGATATTAGTCTTGTGTTTTGAGTTTACCCCACATCGTCGTCAAAAGGGACGGCTGGGGTGAAACCGGCAAAGCGAACGTCGGATCGAACCAATCTCCGCCAGTATTCCATGAAATATGTGTCAATTGTGTCCTAACTCCACTGTTCACATCAAGTTTGAAGATTTGGAAATCTCCATTAATTCGCCGTGTATACAGGACTTCGTTTCCATCTGGCGATAATGCGGGATATTGAGCATAGGGACCGGCTTCTTCAACAAGCTGCTGGAGACCGGTGCCGTCGCGATTCACAATGAAGATCGTCTGCTTTGCCTTCCAAGCGTTGTGCAGATCCCTATCCAAGATGACAGGTAGCGGATTGTTATTCCCAGCAAAGGCGAGTTTAGCACCAGTAGCCGACCAGGACGGTTGGGTTTGCCAAGGGAGTGATTTCTTGGGTAGAAGTCGTTTATGTTTTCGTGTCCGAACATCCATTAATATAATCCAAGTTCCCGCGGGGTTCGCGGCAACGCAGGCAATTTCTACGCCATCTGGCGACCATGCTGGATAAGAATGTTTTCCGAGGAGTTCAGCATCTTGGTCACCTAAGGTGGCAATGTATATACCACTTGTGCCGCCTCCATTCCTATCCCATTGATCGTAAACGAACTGTTCACCATCGGGCGCCCAACTTGGACTGTCCCGCCAAGGCTCTATTTTTCTATTGAAGACGCGTCGGACATGAGTTCCATCTGGATTCATCAAGTAGAGGTCGCGGGTACCGCCGCGATCGGAGACGAAAAGGATCTTCTCGCCAGTTGGAGACCAAACGGCTTGCAAGTCGGTTGCGGGATGCTGTGTGAGGTTCACCTGTTCGCTACCATCTGGATTCATGATGTAGACTTCGCGATTGCCATCCCGCGTGGAGGTGAACAGGATTTTGGCGGTCGTCGGTGCTTTTGCAAAGACTGAACAAACGTTTGTATTCAGAACCAATACCTTAAGAAGTAAGAAAAAGAATAACAATCGCATCATTCTCATACGACCCCCTCCTAAGACTATCATGCGATTTGAATAATAACTCCCGAATCCGTATCAATCCACACGCTTTGGTCAGTTGATAAAACTTTTCATGCTTCATAACTTAAAGACACATTTATTGGCGAAAAGGGTGCATAATGTTAATAAAGGTTTTAAAGAATTGACGGGTAGGAGGTTTTATACATGTCTACAGGAGAGATTTTAGCAAGAAATTTTTTACTTAAGTCCTATTAATCAAAAAAGAGTCAACTGTGGAATTTCGACTGCCTCTTGTAACTTTCGCACCGCCTCTGCGATATCGTCAATAACGACTTGCCGGAGTGCCGTAAAATTCTCACCCTCCTGTCGTAGGACATACGCAGGGTTAAACGTCGCCATTGCGAAGGGAGCATACGTGGTATCCGTAAACCAGACACCCCGTTCCTCTGTAATGCGGAAACTACGATGAATAAGCACTTTCGCGGCAGGCGCGCCCATACAGAGAACGACTGAGGGTTGCATCACAGTCAGTTCACCATCCAGCCATTTGGAACACGCCTTAATCTCCGATGCCTTCGGTGGACGGTTCTTTAAGACATCCCCTTTACGACTCGCGGCACGACATTTAATGATGTTCGTGAGCCAGATATCGCTACGCGTCAACCCATTTACTGCCAAAACATCATCCAGCATATCCCCAGCAGGACCTGAAAATGGCAGGGCTGTCCGATTATCAGCAGCAGAGGGTCCCTCCGCAACAATCGCTAACTTTGCGGTGGCATCGCCGCTACCGAAAACAACGTTCGCACGGGTTTTCGCCAAATCACATGCTGTACAAACGCTCGCCCGCGTTTTGAGGGCTTGCATCTGTGTCTGAACGCTACTCATGTTTCACACCAACTTCTCTACAGATTATCTCGTAGTCAAAGGGATTCTTCTTTTTGACTCGGTGCGGTTAGAAACCGCACCTACCGGGGTTGGTGACGAGTGAGATTAAAACTATAAGTTGCCTCCGGATCTACGCGGGTTGGTGACGAGCGAGATCAAAACTACAAGTTGCCTCCCGAAGTTTTCGCGAAGTGAACACTGGCGTGCACCAACTGATCCGGTTGCGTTCCCGTAAACGTTAGTTTATAAATCGGTTTGTCCCAATTATATTGATAATCGCTACCATAGGTTGCCACACTTACGGGTAGGTAACCCTCCGGCACATGAATAAAGCAGGTGCCTTCGGCTTGGCGAAGTGGTTTGCAGACGATCATGTAAGTCTGGCTGTGTCTATCCCAACCTGCAGATAGGATCTCAACACCGCCCTGTGTATAGTGCATATCCGTAGCGAGGAATTGTGGCACATCCTGTTCTTCCCGGAAGCAGAGCAATTTCGCGGAACGGGGTGGGATATTCAATAAGGTTACACTGTCCGAAACCTTTCCAAGATATTGGCGCATCCAGAAGTCGTGGACGAGGAAATCCTTAGATTTGGGTAACCCAAGTGCCTCCAATTCAAAATAAGCGTCATCTTCATGGTCGTCCCAGTTGAAAACTGCGGCGAGATACCAAGATTCACGCGGTGTTGACACGGGTAGACACCATATCTTGGGAAACGGTTCATCGTAAAGGTCTATAGGTGTAGCAGCCTCACCTATGAGTGGAAAGATTTTCGCTAAGTAACCCGCACGCGACGCACGCAGTGTTAGAGATTGGTCTGCACACAAGACTGTTCCACCACTCAAGGCAGCCGCTGTCATTTCCACAATCGCCTCGTTGACCGGACGGGGTTCATCAACAGCAATCTCACCAAAAATGTGTCCCCAGAGAACGTTATGTTCCGTGAGATGCGCTGCATACCGGCTCAGGCGATGCTTCGTTCCACGCTGATGATGCCATGAGTCACTTGGACGGTTGGAAGCCCCGCCGATAGCAGAAAAGGAAGGACTGAGGAGTGGGGTATTAACATCAATATTACCGACACACGGACCTGGAACCGTATTATATCCTGCCAGCAGCACATCATCCTTGAGGTGCCCGCTTTCTGACTGTATTTCATCAATCGCCTCTCTGAGCAATTCTCCAGCGAGACGATAAAGTTGGACCGAGGTCAGGCTGCTATCATGCCAGTGCAAGTTGTGTGAAGCGTTCGTGAGCCCCATCGTATAAGCTGTAAAATCGGCGTGGATGAAGGAATATCCACATTCGCCCACTACCTGTTTCATCTGTTTACGAATACGTGACTGCACCTGTGGATGCGAAACATCCAAGAGCGCGACCTCTTTACCACTCTCTGGTAGATGAACAGAGGCAGGTTTGTAGCCCTTACGCGTAGAATGATGCCGTGAATATTTTCTGCCACCTCGGGAGGTAGTTTTCTCTTGTATACAATAATCTGGATGGTTCTGGACAAACCTCGAATCCAGCGCTGCACAGAACGGATTGAACCGGAGCCTCGCTTTGAAACCCTTTGCTCGGATTTGACTGACAACCGCTTTTATTTCTTCACGATTTTGGGATCCTGCGGCATTTGAACCTTGCGAAAAAATCTCCACTTCTGATTCCGAGACTGCATTCAATTGAACAGAATCAATGCCACCGGGAAAGTTCGGCTGAAACATCGGACTCTCGGCGAGAGCGTCTACTTGGGTTAAGATAGCACTGGCATCAATTGATCCTTCTGTATCCGAAAGCGTCCACACAGTAGCCGGGGTGCCGGATTCGCGGGACGTTCGATTTTGAATACGATCGCTCTCGTGTGCGCTGTTTTGCGCGGCTATCAGCGAAACATAATGTTCATAGGCTGCAGATGCTGTGTCTGCAAAATTGATATAAGCAGTTTCGGAGGTGATCTTTTCACCGGGATCGCACGCTTGCCGACATTCATGGTAAAGTGCCCACGGATTGACACCCGACGCGGGGGACCTCTTACCCTGCCCGCGTGAACCACGCCCATTATTTTTCTGGCAGCCCACTTGAATTCGGGGCCACCATTTCTCAGCCGTCAGGAACCCGAAGACCAATGCTTTCCCGCCTTTTGTATTGCAAAGCACACCATCATTGCTCGGATGCATGGCATCAGTCTCACTCAGTAGAAACCCTTCATAGAGTTTTCTACTGATGCTGGGAGAAACAGGTGGCGTGTTAATAAAGAGATGGCAATCCGATGGAAGTCCCCCCAGGAACACACCCCCACTACGGTTGGCTGAAACCCCAAGCACGGTTACACTGTTGAGTCGAATAGGTTTCGGTTTTAGGTTCTCAATACTCACCTTAACATGTATTGCGGAGTGTTCGGTATAGCAATTGAGGTCGGTGTTTATCCGAATCCACTTACCCGTCGCTTCGTATGAGAAGCGAATTTGGTGATAACTCCCGAAAGCGTCGGTCTTCGGAAGTTCTGTAATAAATTCGCGAGTCCCAGCGTCCTCAGTTTTGACGACCTTTCCATCGTCAAGGGTTACCTGCGTACACCCCTCTCGGATAATTGTGTCACCGTTCTCATCAATATAATCCCATGTCCCTCTTGCAAGATTAAACTTAATTTCAAATTGCGTATGGTTTATCACGACCAAGTTGCCCTGTCGTGAAACTGTTATCTCATCTGATCTCATCCATCAATTTCCTTTTTTATAGTAGCTTTCAGCAAAACAACCGTCAGCAGTCAGCAATCAGGAAAGAGGTCCTCTTTCCGAAAACCGTCAGTCGATGGTTTCCGATGGCTGATGGAAACCGATAGCCAATTTGCTGCGAGCCATTAACTCCCGGAAGCGGCAACTGCCCAACAAGATATGATCGCTGCGGGTTCATCTCCCATTTGAGAAAGCGAAAAGGTGTCTCCAGGGGACAGGAAGAGGACATCATGTCGTTCCAAAGCACATGTCTCTCCAGTATCCATTGTCACTTCAGCACATCCATCGCGCAACACATAAATTGACTCGCTGTCTATCGGTTCATGCGCCAAGTTTTCGCCTTTGTTGAGATGGATGTAATCTAAAGAAAGATGTACAGAACCTTTTTGTGGAGAGACCACACTTCGCCACTCGGTGGATTTCCCAAAAACAGGACCACTGCGCGCCATACTGATGACTTGGACGTTACTTCTATGCCCAACTTGAGGTGTGGGGGCTGTATCTGGCGTATCTCGTTCACCCCGGTAGAGTGCCATATCCGGTGGAGCCTGGAAACTAATTAAACGCGCCATGTTCGGTGTCGTATTAACCGTTCCATGGACCTCGCCTGCGGGCACAAAGATGACATCGCCCGCAGTAATTGGTGTATAGACCTCTCCTTGACGGATAGCACCACCACCTTCTAAAACGACAATCGCGTCTTCCGACGCATCGTGATAATGCTGCGTAAACTCTTGACCGGGCGCGTGAACCCCATGGTTTAAAGTCAATTGTTTGGATCCCATATCGGGATGGACAACACGCCAGTTTTTACCTTTACCCATTTGAAAGGGCGTTCCGGATTGAAGATTCAAAATTTTCATTCTTTTTGCCCCAAAGCACAAGATGCCTTATATTGCAGATGTCGGGATTCGGAGATCCCTCCTACAAATTTTTCTCATAAAACGATACAACTGTATCCCCGTAACGCGCGTGCCGACTCCGCTTCAAACTCCCGATTGCATCTGGCACAATATGCTGCTTCGCGTGTTCAACGAGCAGAATGCCACCGGCACAGAGCAACGAACTCTCGGCAAGCAATGATAAACAGGTCGTATACAGCTGCGATCCCCCTGCTACATCAAGGCCGTATGGGGGATCAAAATAGATAATTTCAAATACACTGGACCGCTTACACAGATACGTAATCCCTTTTATAGCATCGCGACGGAGTAGACGATACCGCGCGTGGGATTCAATAAGCAGACCACACGTCCGAAGGTTTTTTTCTATAATCTCGATGCACCGCGGGTCGCGCTCCAAAAACGTGACATGCTTCGCACCACGGCTCAACGCTTCAATTCCCATACTCCCAATGCCGGCACAAAGGTCCAGGAAATTTGCATCTACTATCTGTTCCCGCAGAATACTAAAAACCGATTCTTTAACCCGATCAGCAGTAGGGCGCACGAGGCGATTCCCTTTCGGAGCCGCCAAGCGTCTACCTCTGAATGTACCAGCAATCACTCTCATCTTTTAATTCTACCTTGCGGACAAGTTTCACAATACGAGTAATAACAGACTCTGTGTTCGAATCGCCTGCGTGTTTTTGCTTGGGTATTTCTGCGTATTGTTGCAGGCTTGGGTTACGTTTTTTACTTTTTCATCCCTTGCGGATAAGTCTCACGATACGAACAATAACCCCTCCGATAACTATATCGCTTTGAACAACTCCTCTATCACAGAACCATCGTCAACGACTCGGATGGGTCGTCCGGCGCGAGAATAGTTCTCTTCATCAGCATCAATCCCAAGGGCGAAGCAGAGCGATGCGAATAAGTCTGGGACCCGGACTGCACCATCGACCTGAGTTCCATCTTCATTTGTGCTCCCGATGACCTGCCCACCGCGGGTCCCCCCGCCAGCGACGACAGCCGACCACCCCTGGGTATGATGGTCGCGTCCGTCTCTATTGTTAATTTTCGGGGTGCGACCAAATTCACCGAGCCACAGCACAATCGTTTCTTCAAGGAGATCCCGTTCAGCCAATTCCTTGAGGAGCATTGCGAACGCCGGATCTACCAGCGCGAGGAGTTCTTTCGTCCGCGCAAAGTTATTTTCATGTGTATCCCATCCGTCCAACGAAACCTCAACAAATTTGACCCCAGCCTCTATCAACCGACGTGCCATCAAACAGCCCTGACCGAACTTATGCATCCCATAAGCCTCGCGGATCGCCATGGGTTCTTCGTTGAGATGAAACGCCTCGATTTTTGGGGAGTTGATGAGCTGATCGGCTTTTTTGTAAATCGCTTCATGTGCCTCTGTGCTGCGTCCTGTCCGTTTTGCGATAAAGTCTGCCTCAATCGCTTTAAGCATTTTCAGACGCTCTCGAAAACGGTGCGTATCCATCTGCGAAGGATAAGAGAGATCCTCTACAGGTCTCATCGGATCTTTGACGACGAACGGATCGTGCGTTGCCCCGAGGAAACTGCCGGCGTAGGTCGGTGAATTGATATTAACGCAACTCGGAAGATCGGAGAGATTGTCAAGGTAATAAGAGGTGAGCGAACCGAGGGTTGGGTGCCTGATTGCCCCGCCAGGGGCATAACCCGTATGCAGTAGATAGCGAGCGCGTTCATGATTGCCTTCACGTGAAACCATCGATCGGATAATAGAGAGATGGTGCGCCTGTTCTGCAACTTGCGGGAGATGTTCGGAAACCTCTATCCCTTTAACGCTTGTCGGGATTGCTGCAAAGGGACCGCCATTTTCGGTGCCGGGTTTGGGATCAAAGGTGTCTAATTGACTCGCGCCACCGCTCATGAACAGCACGATACAGCGTTTGGCGCGCGGCACAATATCTTCAAGCTGCGCAAGGCTACTCGAACTGAAATGCTGCATCGCGACGAGTCCCAGAAAACCGCTGATACCGCTTTTGACAAAACAGCGGCGTGAGATTTCTTTATGCCACAACTCTGGTGCGTCGTATTCTGGAACCCATAATTTCGCGTCCATGTCCACGCTCTCCTCAATCATTCATTCCTATCATTTTAACACGTCAATGTCTTTTAAACAAGGAAAAAAGGAAAACGTTAGGATCGGTTGGAATTCGATTTTTTTCCATGTTGCACCTTTTCTGATTTTAAATTCGTCTTTAATAATAGAGCGCGTAAACCGTATTGTCTGACTTAATGTTAAAAGACTTGACATTGGATTCAGTCTTTCAGTGAATAAAGCGAAACCTCACCTTTTCATCAGGGGGAATCTCGTGGAGAGAGAAGACGATGTTCAACTGATTCAGAGAACCTTATCGGGGGATGATACGGCATTTGGTGTCTTGCTCCGAAGACACCAGAAAAGCGTCCACGCCCTCGTATGGCGAAAGATCGGGGATTTTCACATTGCTGAAGATATTACTCAGGACACCTTCCTTCAAGCCTACAAAAAACTCTCAACGCTCAAGAATCACCATCAGTTTTCTGGCTGGCTGTATGTCATCGCGGATCGGCTTTGCATTGATTGGAGCCGGAAGAGAAGACTCCCAACGCAATCGCTGGAGGGCACACCCGTGGAAGAAATCGAAAGATCCTCTTATACACATCACGCATCAGAGCAGCGGCAGACAGAGGTTACTGAGCATCGCCAGGAACTCGTCAAAAAACTGCTCGCCAAACTCCCAGAGAGTGAACGCACAGTCGTAACACTCTATTACCTCGGCGAAATGACGACCAAAGAGATTGGGAAATTCCTGGGGGTGTCGGTGGATACCATTAAAAGTAGACTCCGTCGCGGACGGAAGCGTTTGCAAGAGGACGAAGAGCTGATGATCCAAGAAGTTTTCGGTGGTGTGCAAATACCGGCGAGTTTAGGCGAAAAGGTCATGCGACAAGTCTCTGAGATGAACCTCGCACCGTCTTCAGGTCCCAAACCCTTCCTCCCATGGATGGCTTTGGGAGCAGCTGCGCTTTTGATCGCTTTACTCCTTGGTGCGAGCAACCGATACCTCACCCGTTTCCAGAAGCCGTATAGTTTTGAAGCACAATCTGAACCCACGATTGACATCGTTGACGCGCCTATCATCTTTGATATAGCAGCGAAACCTGCTGTTCGGAATCAAGCCGGACGCGCTACCACTCTCGACAAAAATAGTAGTGCTGGCACGCAGGTTTCTGATGTAACCGCAACATCTACTGCACCAGAGAATTCCACCAAGTTCTCTATCGCACGGTGGTCGCAGGGAAACGGACCGCCAGGGGGTCCTGTACGCAATATTTTCGCTACACCTGATGGAACCGTCTATGCTGTCATACAAACAGGGATATACAGATTAACAGCGGATGCGACTGCGTGGACACGCGTTGACGCGAGTGTTCCGATTGGCACGTTTTGGATGCCAATGGCAGCGCATGGAGGAACGCTTTATATTGTCTCTGTTGATGAGATATTTGCCTCAGATAACAGGGGTGAGACGTGGAGGACGCTTGGTCCGCGACCCGAGGGTGATGCCGTTGAACTCGTCATCACAGATACCGAGCAAGCGTCCAGTTCACAAGTGCCTTTTACGATGTATCTCGCCCTGAAAAATAGAGGGATTTTCCGATCCACAGATGGTGGCGCGCACTGGCATCCTCTGAACGACGGATTGACAGCAGGAAAGATTTCCACAATGACTGCTATAAAAAAAACAGTGTTTGCGGGGACAGAGAACGGTCTCTACCGTCTCAATTCAGATGTTTGGGAAAAATTGCCATTGGATACATCGGGCGCCGTCTGTTCTTTGGCAGTCTCTGGAACTGATCTTTATGTTGGGATAGGTTCTGAACTGTTGGTAAGGTTAACGGGAACGGAGTTACGGCAGGTACCACAGGAAGATAAGTTAAATTTTTTCAAAATATTCCATTCGACTGACCTGGGAGCATCGTGGACTAAAATAAAGTCTCGAAGCGGACGTATCAAAACCCCACTCGCAGGTATAACGGTTTCAGCAACGGGTAAAACGCTCTTGGCATTGAGTTACGCCCAATTTCGTTCAACAGATAGCGGACAAACGTGGACAGAACTTGAAAGGGATCATAGTTTTGTAGGCAACAGTCGTCTTCCGGTTGTAATGGTCAACGAGAGGACATGTTACAAAGCGAATATAGCGGGCATTCACCGCACGACAGATGGTGGAACATCATGGCATATTTTTATGGATGGGATGATCGGAACTCGTATCGTGGATCTCGTCGCTTTGGACAGTGGATTATACACCCATACCGGTTATGATGTTTATCAATCGACAGATGCGGGTGTGTCTTGGAAAAAACTGTGGAATCATGAGCGGGAAGCTGTGCTCAACATCCCCACTACCAGGATAATTTTCGCGCCAAAACTGATACCTGTCGACGACATTCTTTATTTTTTTGCAGGTCCAGAAACCGGAGTGGACAATGTGGGCATTTTCCGTTTATCGACGGATAGAGATATGCTCATTCCAGTTCAAGGTGTCCCCATTTTTGATCGTAGAAAAATTGGCTATGAAAAATTTTATTATAAGTCAGAAGATCGAGAGTATATTCGTACATTTCGTCTGAGAACTGAGACTGCTGCTGCGAGTCGTGATACCTTTTACGTAGAATACGCAGGTGAGCTCTACAAATGGAAATTGGGTGATCCAGAGTGGACAAGCACTGGGTTGGTAGACGATGGTTATCAATATGATGGAAAATTCGGATTCGGAGAGGGATTCAAATTAGTAGTTCTGGGAGAGACTGTCTACGTGGGCAAACGGAAGGGTGAGTTGTTTCAGTCGCTTGACGAAGGGAAGAGTTGGAGAGACATCACATCAAGCCTGCCGCTTCACTTCACTCGCTTCAATGATATGGTCTTTGTAGGGTCAACCCTTTACGTCGCCACAGATAATGGCGTTATGGCTTCCAAAACCGCCGAACATTGGCACGTGCTCACCGATAGCGCTGGCACCCGTCCTATCATAGATAACTTTGCTGTAGATGGGAGCAAAATTTATGGTATCAGCGATGCGGGTGTCTACTGCCTGGATGCCGGCAGTCGATGGAAGCGAGTTTCTACAGAAGTGCCAGATGAAATTGTTTCTCTCGCTATCACTAACGATAGACTCTATGGTGTCGTCGACAGGCAGGGTATATTTCATACGTCCTTGGTTTCCGAAGAACGGTAGATAACGTGAGTTCGACTTGAATATTTATGGCGGAAGTCTGTAAATATTTCGGTAATTCTATATTTGCCCCAGACCCGGTAGGTGCGGTTTCCTAACCGCACTGGGTATCGTCAGGCTTACGCCGCAAACTAATGAAGTTTCAGCATTTCATGACCAAAAAGGAGATAAAAAATGATATACCGACAAATCCTCGCATGTCTTTTACTTATATTACTTCCGCTGAGTGCGAAAGCGTTTCCACCCGCTTCACCGGCAGGGGGAAACTATTTAGTCCTCAATGGGGTTGATGACCACGCCGTTTTAGATTTTGAAACCCTCGGTAGACCTTTACCCAACGGCACGGAAGAGTTCACTGTCGAAGCATGGATATATCCCACCACACCGCCCGATAACGGGAACACGTTATTGACGATACTCCATCAACAGGTGCATATGCTCGTCGTGAACGATGATTTTCAACCGTGGCTAAATGATGTGGCTAACAGGCTAAATATTGAGCCCCCGAAAGGGGACCTAATCTTGATAATGAATGCCTATATTGATGGAGAGTTTGGTCTGAGATTAGCTTTCCCGATCCCGCTTGCGCCGAATCAATGGCACCACATCGCTTATCAGTCAAATGGGGATCAGACAACAATGATCGTCAATGATTTCGTAGCGATACGACCACTCGCGGATCCTCTCGGACATGATAACGATCCTCGTGCTTTGCGTCCACTGGACTTCGTGCTTGGAGGGTTTGGAAAAATAATTCAGGACCCTCTGTCTGGATCGTTTTGGGGTTCCTTTACTGGATATATTGATGAGGTCCGCATCTCAACGGAGGCTCGTTACGATGTTGAAAAAAAAGACTTTATGCCAGACGGTAAGTTCAAAAATGATGCAAAGACAGTTGCGTTGTGGCATTTTGATGAGCCGAGCGGAACACGGGAATTCTCAGACGCATCGGGCAATGCATATCATCTGGAGGGTAAAAATGGCGCGAGGACCAGCATCCCACTTGCAGTTGAAGCAGGAGGAAAACTCACAACGACATGGGGACGGCTTAAACAATGATACCGGATTTGGTGCTGTTGAAGCAAACGGCAAACTGTTCACAAGTTGGGGAAAACTCAAATCAGAACACCAAAACCAACCTTAAAATCGGAAATTCTCAGATGCCTCGCGCAATGCACATCATCTGGTAGATAAAAATAGCGCGTGGCAAAAGATATTTATACACCCTTGCCTTTGATATACCCCACACAACAGCACCCAACTCAGACGTTACCAACCGCGATTCAAAATGCGTAATATCTGACTTTCACTGAAATGATATACGGTGTAAACCTTATTACATTACTTAATGTTATAAAGACTTGACATCAGATTCAGTCTTTTAGTGATAAAGCGCAATCTCATCTTTTTATCAAGGGAATCTCATAGAAAGAGAAGACGCTGAAATTAAAGTTAGGGGTTTCCACACCGAAGTTTTTGATGAATAGGGTGGACCTATAAGGAGAAATTACGCATGAAAATTACACGATTTTCGATTTTCGTTCTACTTTTGGCGATGTTTACTGTCGTGCCAAACACCTTTGCACAAAACTACACAACCTTGGGATTACCCGAAGGTGCTAAAGCCCGTCTCGGCAAAGGCAAGATAAATGAAGTAAAGTATTCGCCAGACGGCACACGTCTGGCAGTCGCAAGTAGTGTTGGTATTTGGATCTACGACGCACAGACAGGCGAAGAACTTGAATTGATCAGCGGAGATACGTTTGCAGTCAACAGCGTCTCATTTAGTCCAGATGGGACGATCCTCGCCAGCGGGGGTCAGGACCGCATCGTCCATCTCTGGGATGTGAGCACTGGGAGCGAACTCCGCACGCTCACCGGACATACGTTTGCAGTCAACAGCGTCTCGTTTAGCCCGGATGGGACGACCCTCGCCAGTGGGAGTGCGGACCGCACCGTTCGTCTGTGGGATACGAACACGGGGAGCGAACTCCGCACGCTCACCGGGCATACGAGGTCGCTCAGAAACCTTGTTAGGTCTGGGGTTATCAGCGTCTCGTTTAGTCCCGATGGGACGACGATCGCCAGCGGAGGTGCGGACAACACCCTCCGTCTATGGGATGCGAACACGGGGAGTGAGCTCCGCACGCTCACCGTGCCCAGTAGGTCTGGGGTCAACAGCGTCTCGTTTAGTTCGGATGGGACGACCCTCGTCTCTGGGAGCGGTGGCACCGTCCGTCTGTGGGATGCGAACACGGGGAGCGAACTCCACGCGCTCGCTGGGCATACAGGATTGTTGAGTCCAGATGGGATGACCGTCGCAACTGGGAGCAGTAGCGCCGTTCATCTCTGGGATGCGACTACGGGTGATCATCTCCACACGCTCATTGGACATACGAATTGGGTCAACAACGTCTCGTTTAGTCCCGATGGGACGACGATCGCCAGCGGGAGTCGGGATGGCACTGTCCGTCTGTGGGATGCGGACACGGGGAGCGAACTCCTCACGCTTGATGGGCATATAGATGGGGTCATCGCCGTCTCGTTTAGTCCGGATGGTGCCACCCTTGCGAGTGGGAGTCAGGATTACGCTGTCCGTCTGTGGAATGCGAATACGGGTAGCCATCTCCGCACGCTCGATGGGCATACGGATTGGGTCAACAGTCTATCGTTTAGTCCGGATGGAACTATCGTCGCCAGCGGAAGTTATGACGACACCGCCCGGCTGTGGGATGCAAACACGGGTAGCCATCTCCGCACGCTCAGGGGACATGCGGATTGGATCAGGGATGTATCGTTTAGTCCGGATGGGACGATCATCGCAACCGCGAGTGGTGACAGAACCATCCGTTTCTGGGATGTGAACACGGGGAGTCATTTCCGCACGTTCACCGGACATACGAATTGGGTCAGAAGTGTCTCGTTTAGTCCAGATGGCAATACCATCGCAACCGGGGGTTATGACTACACCCTCCGACTGTGGGATGCGAACACGAGTAGCGAACTCCGCACGCTCACCGGGCATAGGGCTGGGGTCGCCAGCGTAGCGTTTAGTCCGGATGGAACGATCATCCTCAGCGGGAGTTATGATGGCACCGCTCGTCTGTGGGATGCGAACACAGGTAGCGAACTCCACACACTCATCGGGCATAAGGGAGCGATCGTCGGTGTCTCGTATAGTCCAGATGGAACGACCGTCGCAACTGCGAGCTGGGACCGCACCGCTCGTCTGTGGGATGTGAACACGGGGAGCGAACTCCGCACGCTCAATGGGCATACGGATGATGTCGACAGCGTAGCGTTTGGTCCAGATGGCAATACCATCGCAACCGGGAGTAAGGACGGCACCGTCCTCGTATGGGAACTCAATCCCTCCACTACGTCAGATACCACTGAAGAATCTATATCAGATGCCACTGACCCTGCAAGACGTAAAGAGGATGTCACTGCGGATAATATTGTTAACATCCAAGACCTTGTATCGGTCGCATCGAATCTTGGGAAATCGGGAAGCAATCCTGCGGATATCAATGGTGATGGGATTGTCAATATACAGGACCTTGTCCTCGTTGCGGGTGCCTTAGACGCAAGTACTTCCGCGCCTGCTCTGAATGCTCAAACGCTCCAAACGTTCACCGCTGCAGATGTAGAAAAATGGCTTCAGGAAGCCCAGCGATTGTCCCTAACAGACCCGGCGTTTCAACGCGGTATTCTCATTCTACAACAACTCCTTGGGACATTAACACCGAAACAGACGGCTTTGTTGCCGAACTATCCGAATCCGTTTAACCCAGAAACATGGATACCGTATCAGTTGGCAAAACCTGCGGATGCCAAAATCGCCATCTACGCCGCAGATGGGAGGTTAATTCGGAGACTGGCGTTAGGCACGCAAGGGGTCGGCATCTATGAATCGCGTAGTCGTGCAGCGTATTGGGATGGTAAGAATGCTTTAGGAGAATCTGTTGCGAGTGGTATCTATTTCTATACACTCACTGTGGACAATTTCAGAGCAACACGGCGGATGTTAATTCTAAAATAGACGTTTGTCTGTTTTTTTACGGATTGGAAGAAATGAATAGGGCAAGCCTGACGCGCTATCTTACCAAAGATAACACACAGACTTGCCCATCCCTATAATACTGCGACCCCTTTAAATGTTTGAATGCGACTGACAGCCATCAACATTCACACAGGCACCCGTTACAAGACTCGCGCGTTCCGATGCGAGAAAGACGACGACGTTCGCGATTTCTTCGGGCTTCCCGAATCTCCCCAGCGGCATATCGCTTTTCACAAAGGCCTCCATCGCCTCTGGATCCGCTGCGATGCGACGCGCCCAGCCACCCCCCGGAAAGAGGATCGAACCCGGCGCGACGCTATTCACGCGGATATTGTCCGGTGCGAGCTCCCTTGCCAAGGATTTTGTCATACTGATCTCGGCGGCTTTCGCGGCGTTATAGGTGATGTGTCCTCCGCCTTCCCTACCATAGATGGAGGTTATCATCAAAATCACACCGCTTCCCCGTTTTTTCATTTCAGGGATAACGCCTCGATTCATCCGTGCCGCAGATACCAGATTCAGGTCGAGGATTTCGTGCCATTCGGTATCTGAAATCTCTTCCAGCGGGGTCCACCGACTGCCACCGACGTTGTTCACAACGACATCAATTCCACCATACGTTTCCACGGTTTCTGATATGAACGCGTTAACCTGTTCGCCATCCGTAACATCTGTGCGTTTGGCGAAAACCTCCGCACCTTTTGCTGTAAGTTCATCCTTAATGTTTTGGAGTGTATCTTGGGTTCTGCCACAGATGCTCAACCGCGCGCCTTCTTCAGCGAAACCGTGCGCGATAGCACGTCCGATGCCGCGGCTTGCACCCGTCACAACGACCACTTTGTCCTTGAGTCCTAAGTCCATCAGATCTCCCATTTCCTTGTGTAGTATAGGCTTAAAAAGAAAGCCTTAACATTTCTATGTCACTATTATAGCGGATACTCCCGAAAAATATCAACGGGATAGTTGCCAACGAGCAGGCGTCGGGATTCGGAAATCCCTCCTACAGAAGAATTGAATACCCTGTTTGAAATAAAAACACGCTTGACAATTCATAAAGATTGTGTTAAAATATATGTATTGAGTGTATTCGTAAAGATTTTGCCCAATTTTAGAATAGCAAGTTTAGCCCCTTCCCCGTAACGGGTGGGGACCCCGGCGTTGAAAGCCAAAAACAGGAAAGTGATTCATGGCATATTATATCACCGACGAGTGTATCGGGTGTATGGCGTGTTTGACGAACTGCCCGGTTGATGCAATAACAGGCGATCGGAACATGCTACACATCATCGATCCGAATATTTGCATTGATTGTAGCGCGTGCGGGATGGTCTGTCCAGTCGAGGCAATCCGTGACCAGTTCGGAGAGGTGTGCAAATTCATTCGTCGACCCACGCACCGACCCATCGCCGTTATCTACGAAGAACTCTGTTCGGGGTGCGACTTCTGTGTCCATATTTGTCCCTGGGAGTGTCTTGAACTCAAGGACCCAGAGACCGGTGAACACGCCGAAAGTTTCTTCGGTATCTGTGAACTCGTTAAACCGAAAGACTGTGTCGGCTGTAAACTGTGCGAAGAGGTCTGTATCAAGGACGCTATCCGCATTGAATCCCCCGTGCTTGTGGAACTGGCTGAAGCGGAAGCCGCAGACTAATATTTTTAACGATTATGTCTGGACGGGGTGTCCGTTGTCCACCCCGATCTAAAATTGATAAGAACCTATTCGAGGTTAAGAGGGTTTCTTAAAGATTTAGAATTCGCTCCGATAACGGTAAATCAGCACAGAAGCAATCATCAAAAAGCCTATTTTGAGGTTTAAAAAGGTTTTTTAACAATTGAAAGACTGCAAGGACAACGGACGCAGCAGCTCATAAGCAATCGTTAAAAAATGGCGAACACACACCTCTATAAACCGCACCTCGTCATCGTCATCTCCGGTCCCTCTGGTTCAGGGAAAAGCACCGTCATTGATGCCCTTTGCAAAGCAGATAAAACTTTACAATTATCTGTCTCTGCAACAACGCGTAAACCCCGTCGTGGTGAAGTCGCTGGCGTTGATTATCACTTTCTGTCAAAAATGGACTTTGAAAAGTCCATTCGGCAGGACCACTTCTTAGAATGGGCAGCATACGGCGACAACTTCTACGGGACACCCAAATCTGAAATTGCCGATGCCCGCGAAGCCGGGAAAGATTCCATCTTAGAGATCGAGGTAAAGGGTTCTCTGGAAATCCGAGCACAAGACCTCGCACCGGCAAGAAGTATCCTTATCTTTATTGTCCCGCCCTCATTCGCTACCTTGGAGAAACGTCTCCGCCGCAGAGACACAGAATCGGAGTCGGAACTGAAACAACGCTTGGATATAGCAAAATCCGAAGTCCGCGAGATTCAGCACTACGATTACTGGGTTAGCAACCCACAGGGCGGAGTCAAACAGGCAGTTCAGCAAATCCAGACGATTATCACTGCCGAACGATCTCGCATTGATGCCAAGCTCATAGAGACACTTAACCCTTTACTCGGCGTTGACAGCGAAAATTAAATTAAACCCTGTATCACTTCCAAAACCAATCGAAATTAACTGAGAACCCGATTTTTTGACCCTCAAAAGGAAAATCAAGCCTGTAATGAGTTTTTGATAGGGTATTTCTGCGGATTTTTTCAGATATACGGAGAGGATCGTTGTTCCTTCAATCTACCTCACCGAACCGCAAGGAAAAATTAAAAAATAAAATGGAGGGCGGATATACGGAGAGGATCGTTGTTTCTTCAACCTACCTCACCGAACCGCAAGGAAAAATTAAAAACATTATCTTAGGTGTTACAGGCGGCATCGCCATTCACAAGTCGATTGACATAGCAAGCCAACTCGTTAAAGCGGGTGCATCCGTCCATGTTGTCATGACGGAAAACGCCACGCGTCTCGTGCAGCCATTGCAATTCCAAGTCATCTCACGGAACCCTGTCCTCCTGAACCTATTTGACGCTGGAACAGATTGGAAACCCCCTCATATTGATCTCGCCGATCGTGCGGATCTCCTCGCAATCGTCCCTGCGACAGCGAATATCATCGGTAAGATGGCAAACGGCATCGCTGACGACGCGCTCTCGACCGTTGCGGTTTCCGTTCACTGTCCAATCCTCCTCGCACCAGCGATGAACGGACACATGTACCACAATCCGTTTGTGCAACGGAATATCGACACCTTGAAAACGCACGGGATTCATTTCGTTGAACCCGATAGTGGTGATTTAGCCTGCGGCTATGAAGGGACGGGACGGTTGAACACAGTAGATGTAATCCTGCAACGGATAAGTGATATTCTTGCTGATACCAGATCGAACGCTCTATCCAAAACCGAAACAGCCGATTTACAAGGGACACGCGTTCTCGTCACAGCCGGGGCAACGCGCGAATATATCGATCCGGTCCGCTTTATCACCAACCGTTCGAGTGGTAAGATGGGATACGCCATTGCTGAAGCGGCTGCACAGCGGGGTGCAGAGGTGCGCCTCATCAGCGGTGCTGCGACCGTCCCTGCCCCTGCCGATATTGAAACCCAGCACGTCGAGACGACGCTTGAGATGTATGATGCACTCCTGCAAACTTTCAAAGAAACAGATATTGTCATCATGGCAGGCGCGCCTGCCGATTATCGACCGAGCGAATTTACGCCCCATAAAATCAAAAAAACTGCCGAAACCTTGACCCTTCCACTCGAAAGGAATCCGGACATCGCCGAGGCACTTGGCAAACAGAAAACCGATCAAACCCTCGTTTGTTTCGCCGCCGAAACGAACGACATCCTTGAGAACGCCCAAAAGAAACTGATACGCAAAAACTGCGATCTCATTGTTGCGAACGACATACTTGCAGAGGGAGCTGGATTCGGCGTCGATACGAATATTGTAACCTTGCTGGAGCGAGACGGCACCTGCGAACAACTTCCACGCGCCTCAAAGCGTGAGGTGGCGGATGCTATTCTAACAAAAGTTATTTCCCTCAGGTCATAGTTATCAGTTACAAGAGGGTGTTTTGCTTGGGTATTTCTGCGTATTTCTGTAGATTTCCCCCGTTAGATGAGAACCTCCTAACCGAAAACTGACTGCTGAAAGATTTTTTCGCAGAAAAAATCGAACCAACAACTATTAAAAGATGAATCACCGACAGGTCCGCGACTTCTTTGCACTACATCATACCCGCCCCAAAAAACAATTAGGACAAAACTTCCTCGTTAATCCAGAAGCCCTCGAAATTATCCTCGCAGCGGGAGAACTGACGGATACCGACACCGTCATAGAGATTGGTGCGGGTTTAGGGTGCCTCACGGACGTTTTGGCGCGACGTGCCAAACGTGTAATTGCCGTTGAAGTGGACGAGTTGCTATACAAGGCGTTAGCAGCGCAATTCTCAGCAAATTCACACGTTCACCTCCTTAACGCGGATATTCTTAAATTGGAACTCAATTCATTGTTGTCTGACGGCACAGAGATTACGCCTACTACTTTTAAGGTTATAGCGAACCTGCCTTATAGTATTACGACGCCGATCTTGTGGAAATTGCTCGATTATCACAAACAGATTCATAGCTGCGTATTGATGACGCAGAAGGAGGTCGCTGAAAGAATTGTTGCTGAACCGGGAGGAAAGGATTATGGTGCCTTAACAATCGGTGTCACGTATCGGACGGATGCGACACTTATCGCGACACTGTCGCCAGAAAACTTTTATCCGGCACCCAAAGTGGATTCGGCACTCTTAAAACTGACGATGCGCCAACATCCAAAGGTTAAGGTTGAAAATGAGGAATTCTTCTTTAAAGTCGTGCGGACGGCGTTTCGGACGCGGCGGAAGATGCTAAAAAATACGTTAGTTAGGGGTAGGTTGGCACCGGCGAAGGTATTAGCGGCTGCATTTGAGGAACTCGGTATCGCTCCGGAGCGGCGTGCTGAAACATTGGACATTACAGAATTCGCCGCCCTCGCAAATTTTTTGTTTTTTCATTATTAAATTTTCGCCCCGCCCTTCTTTTTTATTTATCAGGCTCCGCACTGCTCTCCATTTCATTCAAAAACCAAGCCTGCAACAACGGAGCAGGCGACTCGAACACGAAAATTGTTAGAGTCCCAGAGGCTATGACTTATCCGCAAGGTAAAATTAAAAGTCATAAGCGGATGTCTAATTCAAAAAGCTGCCAATACACAATTTTCCAGTCCCTTTCTTCACGCCGGAATTCAAACTTGCAGCTGGCTTTGAGTTCCCGTAAGTCCCGTTCCTCCCCTTTTTCCGCGTCAACATCCAACTGAAGCGTCGCTGCCGACTTCCGAGCATGCGTTATATCCATCTCTATATCTTCAAAGAGGAATTGCAGCGAGACGTATTCCTCAAAAAGTTGTGTCATCGCCAGAATCACATCTGCATAATTTTCAGGAATAATCCCCGATGCCACCCCGAAAAGCGTGGCTGGATCGTCCGCGGCAACGTAAGTTTCCGAGAAGAGCGCTTCAATTGCCTCAATGTTTTTGAAATCCACCGACTCCAGCAGGGCTGCGAAATTGTCAAAAAAATCTCGTAACTCCACCACCGGATCTTTTAGGGGTGTCAACATAATATCCACAACCAACCGTTCCTGTTTAAGGACAACCGGTTGGCTATACGGCTTATAATCTGGATCAATAACGGTCAAGGTATGAACATCGTCGTAAAGAACGCCTTGAAACGTGTAATTGCCGTCTACGCCAGTTTCAACGGACTGTCCGAGCAGCGTTACAGTTGACCCAGGAATACGATTTCCGGTTCCAGCATCGATAATGGATCCAGAGACTGTGCCGTATTCAAGTACTACCGGTTTTTCAGCTTCGGGTTCAGTTGTCTCTTCCACCTCCCCACATGCAGAAAGGCAAATTATCAGTAAGAACAGCGAGATATTTTTTTTCAGTGTCACGGTTTATTTACCATCCTTATTTTAATTTTGCTTGCGCGCGGTCAAAGTATTTTGGTCAAGAGGGCATTTTGTCGGTTCCGCACGCGCCGTTGTTGCGTGCTACGCGCTTTGGAAATTTTTAATGATATGCCTCTGAATTGCTGCGACCCTTGAAGTGTCGCGATCGGAGATCACTTCAACAGCAAAAGGACAGTGGCACCAAGCCTTCATGCTTGGTTAGTCAGATCCTCATTGATTAAAAAACTTTTCAAGTGTTTGTAATTTCGGAGGTTTTGTGAACAAAGATACAATTATTAATACCACAGACGAAACAGCGACCAGAATCGCAGCAGGCATAATCCCGATACCACCGACACTATACCCGGGTGTCTGCCAGTTTTGAAGAAAGAAATAGAGCCATAACAGAATTACACTCAGGATTGCGGCGAACACACCGTGCTTCGTGCTACGCTGCCAGAACAACGCCGCAACGACAATCGGAAAGAGCCCAGCAAACCCGGTGAACGACCAAACAGCAAGCCTAAAAATACTCGGTGTCGCGATGAGCGAGATGAGATAGGTAACACAAAGCACACCGCTCACAAATAACCGTCCTACCCACACCCGTTGCCGCTCCGAAAACGCCTCTCGGCGGTAATGTCCGACAATATCGTGCGTGAACATACTCCCGATAGCAAGCGATTGCGAATCCAAGGATGACATAATCGCCGCGAAGACCCCTGCGCCTAAAAATCCAGCTAAAACCCCGGGGGCGTGTATATGGATCATCTGAATCAGCACATTGTTCGCTTGTGCGCCCTGCAAACCTGGGACATCTACGTTTCCGAGTATTCCGAGCAATACACTCGGAATCCATACAACCGCAATGCACAAGGGATACAAAATGATCGCATACCGGAAGGTTCCCACATCCTTCGCCGTTAGGAAATGTGAAAAGATATGTGGAAACATGCCGACACAGAGCGGAACACAGAGATACGTCAAGAGTTCCAACGGCTTGATATGCTCCGCTTGCATCAATAAACCCGTGTCCACCTTAGCGATAGCATTTGAAAACCCGCCCATCCGATGCGTGATGACGCAAAAGGTGATGCCTCCGAGGATCATGAAAACGAGCGTTTGGAATGTGTTCACCCACGCAGTGCCTCGCATACCGCTGTAGGTAACGTAACACAAAACGACTGCACATATGAGTAAGCCACCGAGCCATTGTGGAATTTGACCCTCTGTGAGTGTCGCTAAGGTCCCGCCACCGCCCATCACACCGATCAGCAGATACGGAATGAGCAGCAACACAAACACGATGAAGAGGAGCAGCCCTAAACCATCGGATTCCCACCGATCGCGGAAGTACTGGACCTGTGTTACATAGCCAAACCGCTTTCCAAGTCGCCATAGGCGCGTCCCGATAAAGAGGAACACACACGGCACAACTATCGCCGAGGAAGAAGCCATCAGCGCAAAAACACCGATACCCCTATGGTAGGCTTCACCCGAGGCGCCGAGGATCGAGAACGCCGTCATGTTCGTGCCGAACAGCGTCATCAACAGGATAAACCAATTGATCGTTCGACTCGCAACAAAATAATCTTCTCCGGTATTTCGGAAAAGTTTATGGCTCAACGCACCGAGAACCAAGACCATCACGAGGTATATAGAAATGACTGCCAGGCTCATCGTTCACCCCAATCCCCTCGCGCTTTGACGAGAGCCGCCATCAGCAACGTTGCGACAACGCAGTACCCTATATGATAGAGCAACCCTACCGGCACTCCTAAAATAAGCTGCGGGGTTCCCCAGAGCCAAAAATCATTATGAAGTAGGAATAATATTACGAGCAAACAGCAAAGCCACCATCTAATTGGACGTTTCATAAGCTGCCCCCTTTGTTCGCCAATTATAGTAGAAAACGGCAATACCTGCGAGGATTACTATCGCATGAACCCATATAAATTGTAGACCCGTCGGGGCGAAAAAGAGAATGAGTGCCGCAACAAACAGAATGCATCGCGCCCAAAGCGATAATTTGTTAAAGATATACCCCGCGATAGCAGTTGCCAAGATAACCGTCCCGATGAGCGTCAGTGAAAAATTCAGGAAAACTGTCCATAACCCCGGGGCCCCACCACTCTCACTCAACCAGAGCAGTGCGGGTCTCAAAACAAAGGCGTAAGGCAGCGCAAAACCGACGAGCGCGAACCTGAACGCCGCGAACCCCGTCGCCATGATCCCTGAACCCGCGATGGCAGCCGCAGCATACGCCGCCAATGCGACAGGTGGGGTCACCATCGACATCATCCCGAAATAGAAAATGAAAAAGTGCGCTGCAAGCGGAACGACCCCCAAGTCGAGTAGCACGGGACCTACTAAGATCGCCATCAGTAGATAGCAGACCGATGAAGGCAACCCCATCCCCAGAATAATCGTTGAAATCATGAGGAAGAACAGTGCCAACATCAGGTTCGTAGACGCAAGTGGTAAGATCGCCGACGGCAACTTGCCACCGATGCCCGTCAGTGTCACCACACCTAAGATGATACCGACACACGCGGCAGCCGCAATCAATGACACACCGCTCTGTGCTGCCCGTTCACAAGGCGATATTAAGAAGTTTATCCCTTTCCGTAAATCCGAAATACCAACGCCAACCTGTAAGGATGAGGTCTCCTCGCCCTCTGTAGAGTGCCGTCCACGGATTCGACGGATTAAGAAGTCCAACAGGCTGATCACAACGACTACCAACAAACTCCAACTCACCGCTCGGAACGCCGTAGTCCCCATCAGCAGCACGCCAATGAGCGTAACAAACGCTGCGAGAAAGATCCCCCCTTGCAGCGTCAGCAGTTTTCCGCCTTTTTCTTCCTGTGTGGGAGGGGTTTCCAACCCCGAATCCGCTTCGGCAACCTCCAGTGTATCCCTACGCCGCCTCGCTGCGAAGTGGACCATACATAGCATTCCGGTGTAGTATAGAACCGCTGGGAGCAGTGCCGCCTTGATAATTTCCAGATACGTAACAGCCGGCTCTACGATCTCCAGCATCATATATGCCGCTGCGCCCATAATCGGTGGAACCAACGCGCCACCAGAGCTCGCTGCGGCTTCAATTCCGCCCGCTATTGCTGGCTGAAACCCGGCGCGTCGCATCAAGGGAATCGTGAACGTTCCAGTTGTTGCCGTGTTTGCCACAGCGGAACCCGACAGTGATCCCATCATGCCGCTACTCAGGACAGCGACCTTCGCAGGTGCCCCCGCACTCGAACCGAACACACGCCTCGCCAAATCCAAGACATAATTCGTCGCGCCTGTCCGCTCCAACAACGTCCCAAACAACACAAACAGAAATACATACGTGAACATTACCCGCAATGCGATGCCAAATGCGCCTTGACTGTGTAAAAACGTCTGACTCACGATGCGTTGAACGGAATAGCCGCGATGCGGGAACAGCCAATCGGGCATAAACTGTCCAAAGCCGGCATAGAGCAGAAATGCGAGAGAGAGCAGTGGGAGTGTTACCCCAATAGAACGGCGGGTCGCCTCCAAGATTAAGAGAAGTCCGAGCCCGCCGATGATGTAATCCAGTGATACCTCTGCCCCCGCCCGGTCACCGAGGGACTTGCCGTCTAACCAGAACGCCTGAAAAACCGGTTCCGTCTGAACAAAAACATAACCGAAACAGAGCATCACACTGCTTATTAGCAACACATCCAAAAGTTGGAAAGCACGATTGCTCGCAAAACGGGGATGCATAGGGTATCTCAGAAATACCACTATTAAGCCCAGCATCGCGAAGAGTGCTAACTCCGATTGCGGTGTCAGTTGCGGATAGTTGACCTCGGCTAAGATAAAGAGGCACAGCAGCACCGAAACTGTAAGAAAGATGTAGTTTTTTGAGTGTTGTTTCAATGCATTGAACGAATTTGTTATCCGATAGGTAATCAATAAACCCCCACACAACTGCCTTAAGTTTAGCAGGAAACGAAAGGAAAATCAAGGAAAAGGAAGGATTCAAGCTGAGTTATCATGATAAGTACCCAATGTCCTCTTCAGTTTACCGGGTCTTTCGCGCTGTGCCCTTAAACACGGTATACAGATACCAGAATGCCGGGACCAGCAGGATACCTCCCACAATCAGCACAATCAGCAAGGGACGCAGCACTGCATCCGGGGCAGCCGTATTTGAAAAGGTTAAGTCCGGCGTGACGAGATACGGATACTGTGCCAGTCCCCAACCGAAAACGATCAACGTAACCTGTATCGGAACGAGGATACGCGCACGGTGGAATTGACGTTTCCAGATTGTCCAGATCGCACACAACGCCACTACTCCCGTCAAAATCTGAAAAGGGATCGACCAAGGGGCACTACCGAGTCCACGTCGAATCGCGGGTGCGCCGTCAGTAGATAAGACAAAACTCAGTCCTGCCATCGCGCCAACACTCACCGCCGCGATGAGGGCACGTTGCCGAAAATCCGCCCGCAATGCCGGGTCTTCGGTCTCAAGGGTGAGATACACCGCCGCAAGCAGGGCACACAGTGTTAAGGTGAAAAAACCGATTGCAAACGGGAACGGTGCAAACCATGCTGAGACAAAATCCGTCTCTACCTGTCCAGATTCCACGTTAACGTGAATCGTGCCGGAGGCGACCGCGCCCAACGTAACCCCTAACATTACAGGCGTGATGACACTCGCAATAGCGAATACTCGACTCCAACGACGGTGTGTTGTATCCGATTGGACATCATAGGTGCGAAAGACAAACGCCGTGCCACGAAGCACAATACCGATAAGCATTAAGGTCAGTGGAATATGCAAAGCCGTGCTAATCGCTGCAAATGCGACAGGAAATGCCACGAAAAGCAGAACGACAATCACAATCAACCAGACGTGGTTCGCTTCCCAGATCGGTCCGATAGCCTCTGAGATAAGCGACCGTTGTGCCTTCGCACGTGGACCCGTCGCGAACAGATCCCAAATACCGCCACCAAAATCCGCACCGCCTGTCAACATATAGATAATCAGGGAGATAAGCATCACGCAGGCGATGCAGAATTCAAGACTTAACATCAGGTTTCTCCATTACAGCGAAATCTACAATTAACGGAAGTTGGTGGCGGGCGGGGAAACCCTGGGGAAATACGCAGAAATACCCAAGCAATCCGCAGAAATACGCAGAAACACCCAAGCAAAAACCCCTATCAAAAACCCCAAGCAAAAACACCCTACGGGTTTGAGACCGCTGGAAAATCGGAAGATTATTTCTTAATACTGCTTACAAGCGCGGACTCTGGAAGATCTGACGACGCAATAGAATAACAACGATAATTGAAAGGAAAATGTAAAGCACCGTGAAACCGATAAAAGGCACAACAAGGTTCGGCATCGGGGTTACCGCCTCTGCAGTGCGCATGTAATTATAGATAATCCACGGCTGCCGTCCGACTTCCGTGACCGTCCAACCCGCTTCAATAGCAATAAATCCAAGGGGTGTGCAGTATGTAATAAGCCGAAGGTACCAGCGTTGGGTTGGCAAACTTTTGTGCTTCCACGCGAGCCACCCCCCGAGAACGCCAGCAATAATCAGCACTATCCCACACGCCACCATAATTTGAAACGCGAAATGGACAATTGCCACCGGCGGACGATCCTCCGGAGGCACCGCCTTGAGTCCCATAATCTCAGCGTTGAAGTCGGAATGCGCAAGGAAACTGAGTGCTTTCGGAATCTCAAGCGCATACCGGGTCTCTTCAGTATCTTCGTTAGGAATACCACCGATGCGTAAAGGTGCGCCGCGTTCCGTTTCCCACTGTGCCTCCATCGCTGCGAGTTTGATAGGCTGATACTTCGCAACCTTTTTGGCACTGATGTCTCCTGAAATAGGTTGGAGGAGCGCGAACACACCCCCGACACTCAAGGCAATAGCGAACGCTCGGCGATGGAAGAGGTTATTTGGGTCGCGTCGCAGAAAATAGGCGTGGATACCCGCCACCGCGAACCCGACCGTCAGAAACGCAGCGATGGTCATGTGAAGTGTTTGACTGAACGAAGACGGATTCAACATCGCCGCAATCGGATCGACATTTGTTACTTCCCCATTCACAACCGAAAACCCAGTAGGCGTGTTCATCCAGGCATTCGCAGTGACAACGAAAATGCCGGACAAAGTGCCACCGAGCAGCACCATCACACCGGCGCACCAGTGTGCGGATTTTGGGATGCGGTCCCACCCGTAGAGGTAAAGTCCCAAGAAGATTGCCTCAAGGAAGAACGCAAATCCTTCCAACGAGAACGGCATGCCGATAATCGGACCGGCGTAAGCCATGAAATTGGGCCACAACAAACCGAGTTCGAAAGACAGGACAGTGCCAGAGACTGCCCCAACAGCGAACATAATCGCAGTGCCTTTTGCCCACCGCTTCGCAAGCGTCAGGTAAACCTCTTCCCGCGTTTTCAGCCATAACCCCTCAGCAATTACCATCAGCAAGGGCATTGCTATACCGATGACGGCAAAAATAATGTGAAACGCGAGTGACATCGCCATCTGTGCGCGTGCTGCTAACAAATCCGTCATGAGCGGAACCTCCGTTATGCACCAGCTGCACACCAGTGAGGTGGGTTCAGAAACCCACCCTATCCATTCGCAAAAATTGTAGGGAAACCTATAGACATTTTATAGTTGGCGAGGTTAGGAAACCTCGCCAGTAAAGCACGAGTAGGCGCAGGGCGGCTCGGTGAAAACCTCCACCGTATTTAAGCATGCCACGATTCAAGCCCAAGCAGCCTTTTCCCTAACGGGGTCAACTCGGCTGTCTTACCCTGGTAATGCTCTTTCTCTTTTGTCTCTCTTCCGAGGCCCGTTAGGCGTTCACGCCATCCTTCAATTCGGGACTCAGCATTGCCATTCTCTGGTGCGGGCGACATCGTGATGTATTGCGCCATCCGGGGACGCTCAGCGGAATTCGGACTACTGCCGTGCGGCAATGCGCTGTGCCAGATAACCAGGTCTCCGGCTTTCCCTGCGACCGGCACCGCCTCGGCTTGGTAGTCTCGCACGACTTCTCGCGGATTCGCATCATCCGGTAAGTCGCTCAACCAGTTTTCCAATTTCCGATGGAAACCCGGAATACAGGTGAACGCGCCCTGATTCCCAGGGGTATCCGCCAGATACAAAACACCTTGCACCTTTAAGCGCACCGGCATATCGTCCAATGACATATCCCAATGCAAAAACGGACCGGTGAACGTATAATCTGGACGTTCAGGTGGGTTCATACTCGCTCGATCAAAACTCACCCAGAGTTTCTCCGTTTCCCAAATCTCAGAGAACGCCTGATGCACGCGCGGATACTGACGGTTATCCCATAACGCTTGGTGTTGATAAATTTCCACCATAATGCTCCGGCGCGGTGGATCGGGATACCAACTGTCCGGCTCCTCGCGGTCCATTTCAAGAAAATCCCAGACTGCCTGTTCCGCGGCACGGCAATTCTCAAGCGGCACCGCCTCTGGCACAACAACGTAACCATTCTCTTCCCAAAATTCTAAGGCTTCTGCGTCAAAAACTGACATGATGCTCTCCTTATCAATTAATTTATCTCAAACGACTCTGCGAACAGAGAAAGGTCTTAACGACTTGAAGACGAATATAGTTTAAGAATAGCACAAAAGATTGCGAAAATCAAACCTTTCAATTGATACACGCGCACTTTCCAGTTAGCACTACAAACGTAGGCAGCACATCTTGTATTTACGATTGAGGTGCCCAGGTCTGAAAAATTTTCTTGAAATCAATTGCGCCTTGTGCTAAAGTATGGATACTCTGACACACAAAATTTAGCGAACACGGAGACGAAGGAGAAAGGTCATAATGCTTAAAGCAGGATTTATCGGTGCGGGGGGACGCAGTCAAGGCGCGCATTATCCAAACGTGAATCGACTGGAAGATGATGTCGAGATGCTCGGCGCCTGTGAACTCGACGAAGAGAAACTCGCGCAAGTTGCCCAGAAATACGAGTTTCCGCACACCTTCACAGACCACCGGAAGATGCTGGACACCTTAGACTTAGACGTCGTTTATTGTGTGATGAACGAGAAGTGGATTTTACAACCCGCTCTGGATTGCCTCAACGCCGGCAAGCATCTGTTCATCGAAAAACCACCGGGTGCGAATAGCGATGAAACGCAACAACTCCTTGAGGCAGCAGTCGCCAACGATGTCTATTGCATGGTCGGGTTTCAACGGAGATATGCCGCTGTCACCCGCGAAGCGATGCGCCGCGTCGCAGAAAAGGGACCCGTTACGTTAGCCGTCACCACCTTTAACAAGCAAATGCTCGGTGGAAACCGAGAATTTACGACAACGCTTTGGAACGATGTCTGCCACGTGGTTGATCTCCTCCGCTATATGGCAGGTGGTGAACCTGTGGAAGTTACGGCGCATCGCGACACATTCGATGCCGAACAACGCAATTTCTACACCGCTTTCGTCCGGTTCGATAACAACGTTACAGGTGTGCTTTTTGGAAGTCGTGCATCCGGGGGACGCGTGCTGCGCTCCGAATTGCACGGTGTCGGCATCGGCTGTTACATGAAAATCCCAGAAGAAATCGAAATTTATGAAGACAACAACAGAAGTGTTATGGGAGGTTGGGAAGTTGACGGTGTGGACCAGCGCGATACACCGAACTATGAGGGTGTGCTGACGATGCATCGCCATTTCGTCGAGTGCGTCCGCAACCGGCAAGTCCCGCTCACAGACCTCCGTGATGTTATAAATTCTATTCGTTTTGTTGACCAGATAGAGGGTCCGCTACCGGATTAACCGATTCGTGTCCTTGGAGAAACATCACACAGTGGAGATTTAACCTATGCTTGACGAACGCCATCTACAACATCAGATTACTAACGAACAACTTCGCGAGTTGAATGAAAACGGGTATTTTACCGTTGAAGACGCGCTCCCGCCAGATCTCGTCGAACGGCTTGAGACAAAGGTAGACGACATCTACCAGAACCATCTTGACGCTGGTTACGATCCATACAGCAAGAGCCCACTCACTGCGCATAACAATTTCTTCTATCCGAATTTTCTCGGCACAGACCAGGCTTTCGTGAATATTCTGGATTGGTATAAAACGTTCCCGAAGGTCTGGGGAATCTTGGGATGGAATATTTACTCGTATCACAGCCATTTCATCATCACACCGCCGCGCCCGGATGAGGTTCGCGGTAAGCCCGGTCCACTTGGCTGGCATCAGGACAGTGGACGCGTCAACTTTGAGATCGAAAGTTCACCGCGACCCCGTCTTTCCATAAAAGTCGTTTACTGGTTATCCGACTGCTCCGAAGTCGGGCGCGGCAATTTCTACGTCATACCCGGAAGCCATCTCTGGGATAAACTCGATCGCCCCGAAGACGGTTCGATGCCAGACAGGGCAACACCCGTCTGCAGCAAGCCCGGGGATGCCGTCTTTTTCGATCGACGGATATGGCATGCCCGCAGCGAAAACGACTCAGACATCACCCGAAAGGGACTTTTTTACGGATACGGCTACCGATGGCTACGGAGTAAGGACGATATGACCATACCCGCAGAGATGTTTGAGCGGAACGATCCGATTCGACAGCAGTTACTTGGGGGTGGCACCAACGCAAATGGGCATTTTACACCCAAAGATGTAGACGTGCCGCTGAAGGTATGGCTTGAAGAAAAAGGTATCATTTCCAACTGAAATCACGCCGTCACCGAAGCCCAAATCAGGGGCATGCTAAACGCAAATTTACTTGACAGCCATAGCAAAATAGCGTATAATTTGATTAACTAACATATCTACCGGAGGCATAACGCGATGTTTCAAACGCGGTTGAATGCAAGCGTCTGGGCTGTTATCCTCATAACAGCGATTTTGATTCCAGCAGCTTCAGGGGAGGAAGCAGTGACAACGCCAAACACACTAAAAGTAGGCATGGTTGCCCCCGATTTCACATTAAAAGATGAAGAAGGCGTTGAGCGGAGTCTCAGCGACTATTTAGGCAAAAAGAATATCGTTCTCGCTTTCTATCCAAAAGATTTTACAGGTGGATGAACGACTGAACTTTGCTCGCTCCGGGATAATTTGAGCGAGATAGAAGCGACCGGAAGTGTCCTTTTCGGGGTCAGTGTTGATTCCGTCGAGTCGCACAAGCGGTTTCGGGCAGAACAGAAATTCGGATTTTCACTCTTAGCGGATACCGAATTTGAGGTAAGCAACCAGTATAGTGGTATCATTGAAAGTTTCAATGCCTCAAAACGGGTAACTTTCATCATTGATAAAGCGGGATACATCCGTGCCATTGATACGGATGTCAATGTTAAAACGCACGGTAAAGATGTCGCAGCCCTGCTTAAGGAAGTCTTACCGAAGATAGAGGTTGGGCAGCCCGCCCCAGATTTTATCGCAGCCGATGGGACCGGTAAAACGCACCAACTCAGTGAATTGCATGAGAAAAAGAATGTCGTGTTAGCTTTCTATCCACGCGATTTTGGGCGTGGCTGAACGGCTCAAGTTTGCTCACTCCGTGATGAGTCGAGTCGTTTTGAGAAATATGATGCACAGATTTTTGGGATTACGTCGAATGATGCGGCTTCGCACCAAAAATTTTCGGAAGAAAATCAGTTGAATTTCCCGCTCTTGGTAGACACTGGACGGAACCTCGCACTCCTCTTTGGTGCGACGGATGCCGCAGATGGAAAGATTCAACGGTTAGCTGTTATCATTGACAAAACAGGGAAGATTCTTGAAATTGATAAAGAGGTCAACGCAAGCACACACGGTGCGGATTTGATTGATTTCTTCAAAAATTCGGAAACGTCAAATTAATTGATGGAGCGTAGCGATTTATCGACAATGCCGGCGCGCATCGCGTGGGGCACTTCTGTTCTCTTCAGTCCATTTTTGGTTCCAATCGCAACCGCTGTTGGTGTTATCCAAAAACACGCGGATCCCCAAAACGCACTCCGCTGGTTGGTAATTGTTGTCCTATTTGTTACCGTGCTACCGGTATTATCAATCGCGGTGATGGCTCGGTATGCTAAAGTCAGCGATCTGCACTTGCATAACCGGGAAGAGCGACTTCTACCTTTATGCTGTACAGTCATCAGTATGGTTGTCGGAACTGTTCTACTGCATCAGTTGGGTGCGGCACGGGAAATCGTCTGGGCAGGCATTGCTTACATTGTAAATAGTCTTATTTTTTCCGCAATTACCCCGATGTGGAAAATCAGCTTTCACAGCAGTGTCGCCACCGGATGTGTGACCGTTCTCGTCATGCTCGTGAACCCACAATTCGGCTGGCTATTTCTGCTGACACCGCTGATTGCTTGGGCGCGGGTTTACCGAAAACGACACACACTTCTCCAAACCGTCGTCGGCGCAGTGCTCGCTGTTGGCAACACGGTATTCATTTTATATATGGCGAACCTTGGGGGTCAAAGTTAGAAGACAAGAACCTTGATCTTTACTGCTGAAGGGACTGGGAAGGCGCGCCTACGCTATCCTCGATAAACCCAGCAAATGTGAGTCCATGCGCCAGTGTCCTGTCATCGTGGATATTTCAGGGGTGGTAGGTTATCCCAATCACACTCAAGGCAGAAAACGCCTTCTCTGCCGAGTTGGCGCACACGTCCTCCACACTCTGGACACTTTATAGGGCGAAGGGAGTTCGCCTCTTCGGTACTCGGTGGGAACATGAGCAATTGCTCTATCGGCACAGCCTGCCCCTGTTCTCCCACGAGTTCCAATTGGACATTCTCAATTATCTCGCGGGTCTCCAGTTTGAACGGGGGTGGTGAGTTTCGAGTGAGATTGATAAAATCGCTACGATAGACCCGAATTGTGTCGTCTTCCCGCACCTGTCGTATAAAAAGCGTATATTTATCCGGTGCCACCAGATACGCAGCGGTATCCAAAATGTATCTGCGCGGTTTGATTGCTATCTCATAGCCTCCATAGTGCAGGACAGAAGGACTTGTATCGGGTTGCATCTGGCAGATTTCAAAGAGTTCGTGAGAAGAGGACGCAGAAAGAATTAAGGCATATTGCCGACACGGATGTTGAGAGAGGCGTTCAAACGGCAGAAAAGCCGCCGGTTCCGCACTATCCTGGAGGAACCCGGTAAATTCGGCATAAGCGTTCTCAGTGGCTTCGTCCAAGATTAACTGGCTTAACCGCCGAGGTTGCGCCGTCCGCTCCCTATCGGCACGGTCAATTTCCCGCGAGTAAAGCTCCATTTGCACATCAACATCAATGGGCTGGTTTTCATCATTGATATGCTGCAAACGCTCTATCGGTCGGTCCGCGATTTTTAAAATAAAAGGTAACATGGCACCCTATACAGACTCCTAAAACGAAGGATGTAACAAGTTTAGCACAGATGTCGAGTTTTGTCCAATTTTTTAATGATGCGCCAAGGGTTAAATCACCAGAAAGGGAATCGTAACGCCACACACAGCGCAGATTTTAGTTTCATCTTTTGCCATCTTATGCTATATTAATTAAATAAATCAGAAAGGATACACACCATGTCAGGACACTCTAAATGGTCAACAATCAAACATAAAAAGGCAGCAAACGATTCCAGACGCGGCAAACTCTTCTCAAAATTGGTGAAGGAGATTACGGCAGCAGCGCGCGTCAGTGGCGGGGATACAGACATGAATCCACGACTCCGCACCGCAATTGCAGCTGCAAAATCAAGCAACGTTCCGAATGATAACATTGAGAAAGCCATCCTTCGAGGCACGGGTGAGCTTGAGGGTGAAACCTACGAGGAAATTCTTTATGAGGGTTACGGACCGGGGGGGGTCGCACTCATGATAGAAGTGCTGACCGACAACCGCAACCGAGCGGTCGCAGACATTCGACACGCTTTCAGCAAACACGAAGGCAGAATCGGAGAGCGGGGATGTGTCGCATGGGGCTTTGATAAATGCGGATTGATCGTTGTTACGCCCGATAGTATTGATGAAGAAGAACTGTTCCTCATCGCAGTTGAAGCCGGTGCTGAAGATGTAACCGCCTCCGAAACAGGTATGGAAATTGTCACCCCCTTTGAGACGTTCGATAGCGTCTTAACGGCAGTTCAAGAAACATCCGCTGAAATTCAACTCGCTGAAATTAGCATGATTCCGCAAAACACCGTGAAACTTGAAGGGAAAGAGGCGGAACGGATGCTACGTCTCATGGACGCTCTCGACGAACTCGATGATGTCCAGAAAGTCTACGCCAATTTCGATATTCCCGATAACCTTTTAGAAGCCGCAGCCTAACTGCCACATATAACTCGCGATTCCTGACCTATCAGTCGTAGGTGCGAATTCTGCTCATAACTCTCAAGGGGTCTGGCAAGGCCATAATTAAGAATACGCCTAAACCCAAATTGTCGCCTGCAAAAATACGCAGAAATACCTAGGCAATATGCAGAAATGCCCAAGCAAAAACACGCAGGGTTTTTGCGAATCAACGCTAAATGCGCGTGTGGCATTCAACGGGGTATTTCCACTAGATATACGGGAAAGCACATGAAGGTCCCAACCCACCTCACCGAACCGCAAGGAAAAATTAAAAATCGAACCGCAAGGAAAATTAAAAAAATTCTTGGCATTGATCCGGGTATTGCGAACACTGGATACGGCGTAGTTGAAGCGCACGCGAACCGTCTCGTTTCGCGGGGTTTCGGAAATATCAGAACCAGCCCAAAAACAGCGTCGGAGTTGCGGTTGAAACACATCTACGATACCGTAACCCATCTGATTACCAAATTCGCCATCGAGAGTGTCGTGCTCGAGGATATTTTTTTCAGTAAAAATATAAGCAGTGCGTTCGCCGTAGGTGAAGTTAAAGGGATCGTGAAACTCGCAGCCGCGAATGCGGACTGCCCCGTTACTGTATACACACCTACCCAAGTTAAACAGGCAGTTGTAGGTTACGGAAAAGCCACAAAATCCCAGATGGAGAAGATGACACAAGCCCTGCTTAAACTCAAGGAACCGCCGCGTCCTGATCACGCAGCAGATGCACTCGCACTCGCACTCTGCCATGCCCGTTCCTATAAAGTCCTTCAACGCCGTGAAAAATACATGCAGTCGTAATTGATGAGGTTTGCCCAAAGAAAAACCGGCAAGGAAAATCTAAAAAATGATTTCTTATATCAAAGGGGTTCTCGCAGATAAGGAAACAACACAGGTGATTGTAGATGTAAACGGCATTGGATATATGATCGACGTGTCACCGAGAACCGTAACGGATTTACCTCCTATAGGCGATACCGTTACCCTTTATACATACTATCATCAAAACCGCGACAACAAAATTACGCTCTACGGGTTCACCTCAAAGGACGGACGCACAGTTTTTGAATTGGCTCTGACGGTCTCAGGTGTAGGACCCGCCCTCGCACAAAACATCGTCGCGCGGCTATCTCCCTCACAATTCCAACGTGCTGTCCATCGCGGAGATGCAACGACCCTCATGCGGGTCCCACGTTTAGGCAAAGACCTCGCCCAAGTCATCATCACCAAACTTAAAAAGAACATTATGAAATTGAAACTCGAAGGCGATGTCGATCTCGGAAAACCCGTTGGCGCTCCGGTCGCAGAGGCAATCCAAATCCTCGTCAATACCCTCGGTGCATCGGAACTTGAAGCAGAGCAAGCCGTCGATAAGGCACAACAAATTCTCGGTGAGTCTGCGCAACGAGAAAACCTCATCGCGCAAGCACTCCGATATATCCGAAATTAAACCAGGATTATTGCGATTTGTGTGATTTACCACGATACAGTGAATGATAAAAATCATAGTTCAGACTTTTTCTGATAACTATCCCTGTTAGGACCCAAAAATGGATAATCACGAAATACCAGATTTCGACCGGATGCAAGAGTTGGCAGAAGAAGACGACGACTTCGGATATAGCCTCCGTCCGGAAACGCTCAGCGAATTTATCGGACAGGAAAAAGTGAAAGCGCAGCTCCGTATCCATATCGAAGCCGCCAAAAAGCGCGGGGATGCCCTTGAGCACGTGTTGCTTGTGGGTCCACCGGGGCTTGGGAAGACCACGCTTGCACGGATCATCGCCAATGAAATACAGAGCACCTATAAACAGGCGATCGGTCCCGTCATGGAGAAACTCGATCTCGCCTCAACTTTGATGAACCTTGAGCACGGGGATATTCTGTTTATTGATGAAATCCACCGGATGAAAGGATACGTTCAGGAATTGCTCTATCCTTCAATGGAAGATTATCAACTGGACTTAGCCATCGGTCAGGGACCCGCATCGGATGTCGTGCAAATGTCTCTTAAGCACTTCACACTCGTTGGTGCGACAACCCGTGAAGGCTTGCTTTCCGGTCCTTTTCGCGACAGGTTCGGCATCCGTATCCATCTCGATTACTACGAAGCAAAAGACATCCAGCAGGCGATTCGCATTAACAGCGCAAAACTTAACATTAATATCGACGAAGATGCAGAATACACATTAGCGTGCCGCTCGCGTGGCACGATGCGCATCGCAAATAAACTGCTCGCTAACGTTAGAGACTACGCCCAAGTCGAAGCAGACGGCTCTCTCTCACTTGAGGTTGTGGAAGAGGCACTTAAATTCTTTGACATTGATGAACGCGGACTAAACAGGCAAGACTATGCCTATTTTCAAACGCTCATTGAAAAATTCAACGGACGTGCGGGGTTGAAGGCACTCGCTGTCGCCCTGAGTGAGGACGAACGCACCATCTCAGAGGTCTACGAACCTTACTATATCAAAGAGGGATTTTTGATGCTAACACCGGGCGGACGTATCGCAACCGATGCCGCCCATGCGTATTTTAACTATCCCGTAGCGTCCCAACCCTCACTGTTTTACTAAGCGTCTACTGACAACCCTCATATGAAACTCACAGATTTCGACTACCACCTACCGCCTGATCGGATCGCGCAAAGTCCACTTCAACAGCGTGATGGGTCACGACTCTTGGTAGTTGACCGTGAAGCTTGTGCTTTTCACCATACGCGGTTTTCAGAGATTGAGGAATACTTACCCAACGATGCGTTGTTAGTCCTAAACGACACGAAGGTCATTCCGGCACGGTTAATCGGTAGAAAAAGCGGAACTGGTGGAAAGATAGAACTCCTTCTCATCCGCGAAAAAGAGCCGGACATTTATGAGGTACTCGCCAAGCCGCGGCGGAGCCTCCGAATCGGGACACGGGTTGTCTTCGGCAACAGGGTCCTAACGGCAGAGGTTCTCGCGAAACCGGATGACGGACACTGTATCGTCCGTTTCAGCTATGACGGTGAGTTTTCAGCCATCCTTGCGGCTATCGGTATGATGCCTTTGCCGCCTTACATTCAGCGTCCACCGAACGCTGAAGACAAGGTGCGTTATCAATCAGTCTACGCCGCCACTGAAGGCGCGATTGCAGCACCTACGGCAGGTCTGCACTTTACACAAGAATTGTTGGAGGAATTGAAAAATAACGGGATAGAAATAGCGATGCTAACGCTGCATGTTGGACCTGGAACCTTCCAACCCGTGAAAGTGGAAAATATTCAGACTCATAAGATGCATGCCGAATACATTCACCTCGCCGAAACAGAAGCAAACTGGATTCGCACAGCACGGGAGGCGGGACGGAAAATCGTTGCTATCGGGACCACAGTCGTTCGCTCCTTAGAAACTGCAAGCATGACAGGCACCGTTCATCCGTATAGGGGTTACAGTGAACTTTTTATCTATCCCGGACATCGATTCAATGCAGTAGATGCGTTGGTCACCAACTTCCATCTACCCAAATCCACTTTACTTATGCTCGTGAGTGCCTTCGCTGGGAAGGACTTAATTCAGCAGGCTTACCAAGAGGCACTCCAACATAATTACCGTTTTTACAGTTATGGCGATGCCATGCTAATTCTTTGATTTTTTAACAGTAGGGGCTGGATAACCCAGCCCTAAAAGCAAGTTACGTCAAAACAGAAGGAGAAACTTCATGGATCAAATAACAGGTTTGCTTGTTCCGTTCATCGCGATGGGTGCTATTATGTATTTTTTGTTGTGGCGTCCGGAACAAGCCAAACGCAAAAAACATCAGAATATGCTGGAGAATCTGACCAAAGGCGATGAAATCGTAACGAATGGCGGATTGCACGGCAAAATTCTTGGGCTTAGCAACGACAAAAACATTATTCTCATCAGCGTTGGAGAAATGAATAGCCAAGAGGTAAAGGTTCAAATTTCACGGAGTGCTGTCGCCTTTCTCAAAAAAGGTGGTGAACTCGTCGAAGGCGAATAGTTTTTTACCTACCAGAACGTAGGCATCGTTTTGGCAATCCTTTGTCTGAAAGAAACCGCGGTGTTTTGCTTGGGTGTTTCCCCTCCCACAGTTAGAAATCTGGCTGTATCCATAACTGGTAACCAACGCCTTCGGAAGCCAATGATACAATGTTATCCTGTTCTGGAACCACTAACACATCGTTGTGATGCAATCGCACGCGTACCGTCTCTACGGTGCGCGTGACATCGAAAGTAGCGACACCATCCATATCTTGGAACCTGTGCAGACAGATTGTCTCCTCACCCGTATGCATCATGTGCACGCCCCTTGCATTTACATCTGCCGACTCCGATAGGGCATTTTCCCATATTCTGAGGTGCGTCTCCCCTTCATCGGCCGTCTCCCCTGCCTCTAAAATAATTGCAGCGGATTCTGTGTATGATGGGACTTTGCAAACTGCGACTTCTATTCCCGCTTCGCCTGCGAGAACCTCATAAGTGGTGTGATGTGGAATATGTGCTACACACGCCGCGCCGTGAAAAACGTCCGGACGCTCGCCTAAAACCCCGTATGCTTTGTTGCCGTTATGTCCGACCAGCAAGGTGCACTGTCCACCTAACGCAATCAAGGCGACTTCAGTATCATCAGAATGGTCAAAAAAGGTGGCTTCGGGGGTGAGATTCAGAATTCCGAAATGGAGTTTGGTGATGCCCATTTTGCCGGGCGTTACAATTTCAGTGTAGTCCTCGGTAGGTCTTTTAATTTTACCTTGCGGTTCGGTCAGGTGTGTTGGGTGAATAACGTTCATTTCCGTATATCCAGGGGAAATGCCAAGCAAAAACCCCTCCACTTCGTTAAGGTAAATTAAAAAGATGTTCAACAAGGCTCGCTAATGGAAGTCCAACGACATTAAAATAGCATCCCTCAATGCGTCGAACGAACGCCGCGCCTCGTCCTTGGATGCCATACGCGCCTGCTTTATCCGATGTTTCCCCGCTCGCGATATAGGTGGCTATCTCGGTCCTATGCAACTCCCGAAAGTAAACCTGTGTTGTTTCCGCCCAGACGCTCTCGCGTCCTGTCCCCGCGTCCACTAAGGCTACCCCTGTAACAACCTCATGGCGTGTGCCACTCAGGTGTGTCAACATCTCGAACGCCTCTGTATCGTCGGTCGGCTTACCGAGCAGTGTCCCCTCCAACGATACCAAAGTATCCGCACCGATAATTACGGCTTCATTAAAATGCTGTGCCACATCTACTGCCTTCAGCAAGGCGAGTTTCTGTGTTACTTCACTCGCAGGGGTATTCAAATGGACGTTGGGAGGTGGTTCCACAATATCACTGGGACGCACCTCAAACGTTATGCCAATCTGGGATAATAAAGCAGAACGACGAGGTGACGCAGATGCAAGAACCAATCGCGGGATTTTAAAAGCAGGTTCGCGCGTTTGCATGCTACTTCAGGTAGTATAACCGTTTACCTTGTTCCGTGCGGATTTGCAATAAATCTACCTCGACCAACTCTTGCAACGCGTTCCTAAGACCTCGCTTAGAAAACCCGATGTTCTTAAGACGCTGGTCGGATTCTGGAATACGAAACCATCCTGGTTTTTCACCAGAACAATATTCCTTTTTAATAACCCCTAACACACTATACAAACGCAGAGTTTTCGGAGGTAACCCGACAAGGGGATTAATTTTGGCAAAGGATTGAAGTGATCCATTCCGCATTGCTTCAGTCCATAAAGAAACAGAATTACTCATGTTTTGAGTAACGTATCTATTTACGAACTGGTTACAAAAAAATTTTAATTATACCTTTCGGTTCGGTCAAGTAGTATGTCATCTTCTAAATTATAGTTGCATTTGACAAATTCAGGGCATCGTGATAAACTCTATCAAATTTTACAGAGGACCGTGCAATATTGCTTCCCGTAAACGAAAATCGTCTCTCAGGACGTGCCTTCCTGCTCGGCACTTGCTTCGTTATCGTTATATGTTGCATCGTCTCTTATGCTGAATTAGTAATTACCTACATCCAAATCGGGTTTCTGCAACTGCCACCCGCGGTTATCGGGCTTTTCTTCTTTCTGGTATTAGGGAACCGGTTGCTTGAAAGACTAAACGATCGATTTAGGTTGTCGCCGCGCGAATTGATGTGTATCTACTGCATGATGCTCGTTGCATCCATGATCTCATCGCGGGGTGTCATGGAAAAACTCATTCCTGCCCTCATCGCCGTCAACTACTTTACCAATGAAACCAACAGCTGGGATACCCTCTTTTTCCCACATATCAAACCCTGGCTCATCCCTTTTTCACCTGAACAAAAAGGACAAGCCCCCATCGCTATCAGTTTCTATGAGGGCATACAGATAGGCGACAGCATTCCGTGGCGCGCATGGGTAGAGCCGCTATGCGTCTGGGGTGTGCTTGTCTTTTTAGTGTTCACTGCATTTCTCTGCTTAGCAGCAATCCTCCGAAAACAGTGGATTGAAAACGAGAAACTCACATTTCCGTTGGTCTCATTACCGCTTGAGTTCGTCCACGAGGGACGCGGCTTTCTTCGGAACAGACTGATGTGGTTAGGGTTCGCGGTGCCTACGCTCATCTTTACGCTGAACGGACTCCATGAAATCTGGCCCCAAATCCCAAACTTACCGCTAAGATACATACTCAACCAATACTTCACAGAACGCCCCTTCAACGCTATGGTGTACACACCGATCTTTCTGTCCTTCGCGGCGGTAGGATTCTTTTATCTGCTCCCGACCCAACTTCTTTTCAGTCTATGGTTCTTTTTTTTACTCACGCGGTTCCAAGATGTTGTCGCTGCGATGTTTGGTTGGCGGGTAAGCACCATGCCCCTCTACCCAACCCGACTCTATATAGGTTACCAAGTCGCTGGTGCCTACATTGTACTTGTAATTTCGTTCATCTATATGGGGTTTCCACACTTTCGACAGGTGTTTCGGCGCGCCTTTACCGCAACCAAAACAGATGACACAGGGGAACTTTTATCCTACCGCACGGCAGTTTGGGGACTCATTATCAGTTTGATTCTCGCGATAGGGTGGTGTTACATAGCAGGACTGAATTTAGGCTTCGCGGCGTTTGAGATATTGGTTTATATAGGCATTGTTGCCGTGGTGATGGCACGTAGCACAGCGGAAGGTGGTCTGCTTATGACGGAAACATCGTTTCGTCCACTGGATCTTTATCAACTCATCTCAACCAAAGCTGCACTGGGGGCGCAGAGTCTCACCGTGTTGTCATTCCTCGATGCAATCTTCACGCGCGATCAGCGGGGCCTCATCCTCACTGGTTTCTTAGACGGCTTAAAAATTAGGGATCGGGTTGGAATGTCCTATCGTTCATTGGTAGGGGTATTCGTGTTGGGGAGTACACTCGCATTTCTGTGTGCAGCAGCCATCCATCTGTGGCTCCCGTATACGCACGGTGCCAATTACATGTATAGCTACACCTATCGCGGCAATCCGCTCTGGGCATTTCAGGACAACGTCGCAGCGATGGAAGGATTAGGGGCAGACCTCCGCACAACTGGTGGATTCTTTTTTGGCATTGGGGCGTTGGTGACAACAGGCTTAGTCCTCTTGAGGATGCTATATTGGTGGTGGCCCCTCCATCCGCTTGGATATGCACTATCGGCTTCGTGGACACTGATTGTGTTCTGGTTTCCCGTCTTTATCGCGTGGAGCATTAAAACGCCACTCCTCCGTTACAGCGGCATCCGGCAATATCAACGGCTCCGTCCCTTCTTTTTAGGCATGGTCTTCGGAGAATTTAGCATGGCGGTTCTCTGGACGCTCATCAGTTGGGGCACGAATGTGCCTGCCCCGTTCTTTCCGTGGCCCTAAATTAAAAGGTTCGATTGCGTGCTGTGACTTCCCATGTCCCACGACAATACCCATCCGCATCTACGACATAGTAAAAAGGATGTAGTGCTACACACGGACAGATATGCGTCGGACAGACGTAAATTTCTTGTCCGATATGTATCGGTGTGCTGTCAGGCACGTTAATCGCCCAATGCTCTTCGTGCTGCTTGTCCACCTCAGCACCGTCAACATTCAAAACGATTCCACGCACGCCGTCAGGATCGGCGGCGATGGCTTTATGTCCCAAATCAAGCGTAATCCTACGAGGTGTAGGAATACTAATTACACGGCTCAGGAGCAGTGCTGCGGGAGCAAAACCGAGATCGGGAAAATGCGTGGTGTAACCGTGATCATGAAAAACAAAAGTGCCGGGGGACGCCTCCACACCCGGTGTCTTCGCATAGATCGGGAAGGTCGGTGTGCCGCCCATCACAATTAACGGCACGTCAAGTCCTTTGGAAGCGAGCCTATCTTTCATCTCTTCTACCTGTGTAAGGCTTTTGTCGCAGGATGCCTTCCGATCAGCGACATCTTCATCGTGAATATGTCCATCATAGACGTGCAATCCCCACGGTTGTAATCCATCTACCGCTTCAATCTGTGCATAGACATCTACAGCCGCATCACCGACCGGTATTCCTGTGCGGTTCATTCCTACATCCAGGTCCAGCATGACCTTGACATTCAAACCGAGTGTCGCCGCCGCTGATGAGAGTGCTGTCACGGATTCCTGATGATCGACGATGACCTTGAAATCAGCATCTGGATACTTCAGCTGCAGCGAAACAAAACGGTTGACGTTGGGTCCCACCATCTGATAGGCAATCAGAATATCCTCTATACCATTCTGCGCCAACATTTCTGCTTCCCGCAACGTCGCGCATTTGTGTTTGAGAATACCGGCTTCTCGTTCCATAGCAATAATCTCTGCGGTTTTATGCGTTTTCGCATGCGGTCTGAGCTTCGAGACATCTCCACCAACAGTCGCAATCGCATGTTCAATGTTATATTGAACTTGTGGGAGATAGACAACCAGCGATGGACTCGGTATCGTCTCAGCGTTCTGGATACGGTATTTTTTATCCACGGTTTTACCTCTTTCCGAAACTTCTGTTGATACACATTACTATTTTTTACTCTAAGTCAACGTTGCAGTTCGCAGGATAATCCGATCTTCTGTCCAATTATCGCGATACCACGTGCACGCCTCAAAGGTATCGTTAATCGCATTCATGCGCTGCTGTAAGACAATTCGGAATTGATCTCGCAAGTTGGTCGATAGCGGTTCGTCAATCAGGTTACGGGTTTGGAACGGATCAGCCACATTATTAAAGAGTTTCTCACTTCGATTTGGACGGTGGATAGCGTAGGTATATCGCTTTGTCCGGAGGGCGCGCCACTCATAACCGTCCTCCCATTTGGCAGTACATCCCATGCCTTGCATGAACGCTACTTCCGGTTTATCAGTGGGTCGGTTAAACGCAGCGTCACTGCGATCCGTCCCCTCAACAGCCTCTGGAATCGGCAGATCCATCATAGACAACAAGGTCGGCATGATGTCGGGTGTGTTCAGGCATGCATCTGAGACATGTCCCTTCGGAATTTGTCCTTGCCACCGAACAAGGAACGGGACACGCACGGCTTCTTCATAAAAGATGTTCTTTGCGCGGCGCCCTTGGGCACCAAACATCTCGCCGTGATCGGAGGTGAACACAAAAATTGTATCGTCTCGCAATCCGAGATCATCAACGGCTTGTAGCAATCGTCCTACATTCCGGTCGAGATTCGCAGTCATGGCGTAATAGACGCGCATCCACTCAGGGAGCGCAGCACGCTCCGCAGGGTACATAATAGCCCACGTGTCGCCGTAAGGGTCATTTTCATCGCGATAGTTCGGTGGTAACGGGAAATCAACATCCCGGAACATCTCATAATCGGCGGCTGGGACGTTGTCCTGTGTCCATGGGTCGTGCGGTGTCCCGATTGAGAGAAAAAGCGCGAACGGGTCATCGCTGGTTGACACCCGTTGCAGGTAATCGATTGCCATATCCGTTTGACCGTCGGGTTCATAACCGGGTATCACGATCTTTTCAGGTGAGTTCGCGTGATAATATGTGTCAAAATATAAATGATGAAAATTGTATGCCGACCATTCACCATCGAAACCGAGCCGATGTCGTCCCGGCGGAATGTAAGAATTTTTGGGGTCGCTGTGTCTCCCCAATTGATTTGCCCACAGATGCCATTTCCCAATGTAGCTTGTCTGGTAACCATTGCGATGTAAAACATGACCGAAACAGTCATGATTCGGGTTCATACGGAGCTCATTGATCGCCATACCGGTGCTACTGGCGTATTTGCCGGTGAAGAGCGAAGCACGATACGGAGCACACATCGGACTACCGGAAACAGCGTTGCAGAAATTCGTACCCTCTGTGGCAAATTTATCTATATTGGGGGTGCGTGCGCGGACATCACCCGCATAACCACACGACTGGTAGCGGAGTTGATCGGCGAAAACATAGACAAGATTCGGTCGCTTTTTGACTGAACGAGACATTAAAAAAATATTCCTTTCAATTCGTTATGCCTACAGCATAGCACATTTCAACAGATCGTTCAAGAGAAAAACAGAGTGATTATTATTATTTGATAGTTATCTTTTAATATGTTCTCTGATGAAGTGACACGCCCTTAATAGACTACTACAGGTTTCCTACGCAGCAGGCGAACCGAAAAACATTTCTCCGAAAACTATTATTGAAGAATTGAATACCTCTGTCTCAGAAGCAAAATATCTTGCTCCAGCTTACCAAGTTGTGCTAAAATTGGCGCACATTGTAGAGGCATTTATGGTAACGTGAGTTTGCGGGCACCCACAAGGGGCACCCCACAAGATGTCTTACATATTTTAATTATTCACCAGCACAGGAGACTCAAAACGTGAGTCGAAAAATGATACAGATTTAGTATAACCCAATCAAAGGAGTATTTTTTCATGCAGAACAAGGAACCCTTTGTTCCAAACTTCATAGGGCGTTTTCTGAACGCCCATACGACAACGACAATCCTTTCTATTTTACTCTTAGGCACGCTTACGTTAGGCAGCACACCCGCCTTTTCTCAAAACGAAGAAGCCCCTACATCTAAAAGCACGCTTCAACTTCTCCACGCAGCAGACATGGAGGGCGGAATTGAGGCACTTGAAAACGCCCCACGCTTCTCATCAGTGCTGAATGCCCTTAAAGCCGAGGTTGAAGACACAGTCATCATCGGGGCTGGGGATAGTTACATTCCCGGTCCGTTTTTCGCCGCTGCCAATAATGGGAGCCTTCGTGAAGTATTGGGAAGAGAAGGTTCAGGACGCGCAGACATTCTAATGCTCAACGCCATGGGCTTCATGGCAGGGGCTCTGGGTAACCATGAATTCGACGCAGGCACTGGCACACTTGCAGGGTTGATTGCGGCGGACAGAGATTACGTTGGCACAGCGTTCCCGTTCCTGAGTGCGAACTTAGACTTTAGTCCTGACAGCAACCTCGCCGCCTTAGTCGTTGCGCCCGGGCAAGAAGCAAGCACAATCCCAAACAGCATCACCAAGAGCGTGGTTATCACGACCCCTTCGGGGGAGAAAGTGGGCGTTGTCGGCATGACGACACCACTGCTTGGAAGTCTCTCTTTAGCTGGCGATGTTGGAATCGCACCCGCGGATCCAGACGATATGGCAGCATTGGCAGCGATTATCCAAGAATCCGTTGATGCACTCACAGCAACCGGCATTCATAAGATTATCCTTACCGGACACCTTCAACAGATCAGTCTTGATGAAACCATCGCAACACATCTGAAAGATGTTGACATTATCATTGCTGGCGGTTCAAACACCCTCCTCGCAGATGCAACAGATCGCCTCCATCTTGGAGATACTGCGGATCGTCCATATCCCATCTTGACCCAATCCGCTACGAATGAACCGATTGCTATTGTCGGGACAGATGGAAATTACCGATACGTTGGACGGTTAGTCGTCGATTTCGACGCAGCAGGTATTTTAATTCCTGAATCGATTGACGCTACCGTTAGCGGTGCTTTTGCCACCGACGAACAAGGTGTTGCGGATACCGGCAATGCGGAACCTACAGCACGTGTGGTTGAAATCACAGAAGCGGTCCAGAACATTGTGATCGCAAAGGACGGTAATCTCTTTGGGCAAACAAGCGTCTATCTAAACGGGACCCGGGGTTCCATCCGGACAGAGGAAACCAATATGGGTAACCTCATCGCCGAAGCAAACCTTGCCGCAGGGCAACAGGTTGATCCGAGTGTGGTTGTCTCCTTAAAGAACGGTGGCGGTATTCGCGCTCCAATCGGCGTGTCTGCCTACGGCGAACTACTGCCTCCACCTGCAAACGCTTTGGTCGGTAAAGCAGCAGGTCAAATTTCGCAAATCGACATCGAAAACACACTCCGATTCAACAATGGATTGACGCTTTTGACCTTAAGTGCAAGAGAACTGCTCGAAGTCATCGAACACACAGTTGCTGCCTCAGGTGGTGGCTCGACTCCCGGGCGTTTCCCACAAATCGCAGGAATGGCGTTCAGTTTCGATACGTCCCTGCCGGAGGGTTCAAGGGTTCAATCGCTTGTCATCACCGACGCAGCCGGAAATTCGACGGACACAGTCGTGCAGAATGGTAAAATCATGGGAGATGCGGATCGCACTTTCCGAATGGTTACGATCACTTTCCTTGTCGATGGTGGGGACGACTATCCGTATGCTAATTTCCCGAACACGCATCGCGTTGACCTTACGGAAGTGATGACGGAGGAACAGTCTGGCGGGCAAGCGACCTTTGCTGACCCCGGCACCGAGCAAAATGCACTCGCGGAATACCTCGCGGCGAATTTCTCTGAAACACCGTTTGCGATTGCGGATGTTGGACCAGAGAGTGATGAACGCATACAGAACCTCGAATTCCGCGCCGATAGTCTGATTATGCCAATGCCAGGCGAGAATGCATTTGATATAGCACTCAGCACAGGGTTGAATATGATCAGCTTACCGCTGATGCCGAGCGAACCTTACACAGCACGCGCTTTCATGAAAAAAACTGGCGCGACCACTGTTGTCGAATACAACTCAACGGCTGGAAGTTACATGGGATTCACAGCTAACTCGAACGGCAATGGATTTCCGATTGAAGGCGGAAAGGGCTATATTGTCAACGTCACTGCACCGAAGACTGTCCGGTTCATAGGCAGTGCATGGCAAAATACAGCACCGACAGCCGCAGCCGCGCCGAGACTGTCATCAAGTTCGAAGACGTGGGCGTTTGTCTTACGCGCGCAACTTCAAGGCATCAATGGTGTAACACTCACCGTCTACAACGGACATAGCAGACTCGCAGAAGCGGGTGTGCGTAACAATTACCATGCGGCTTGGGCAGATATGAACCGCCAAGCCGTTGTTTCTGCCGGTGATATACTGACGATTGAAGTTCGAGATACAATGGGCGATTTGATTCGGACACTCCAACACGAAATCAGCGTGACAGACATCCACCGAGCGTTCACCGAACTTCGGCTTACACCCGCAGACCTAATCCCGAAACGGACCCTGCTGCTCACCAATTATCCGAATCCTTTCAATCCAGAAACGTGGTTGCCCTACCAACTCGCAAACGATGCTGAGGTTACGATTCGTATCTATTCATCAGCGGGACACCTCGTTCGACATTTGGATCTCGGATTCCAGCAAGCGGGTTATTACATCGGCAAAGCACGTGCCGCTTATTGGGACGGACGCAATGATTTGGGGGAAAGACTCGCTTCAGGCGTTTATTTCTACCAACTGAGCACCGATGAGTCATCGGAAGCCATTCGGAAAATGGTTATTAAAAAATAAACAGTTGTCGGTTTGCATCGCAGTGAGATTTATCAGTTTTCAGTTAAGAGGTCTTGATGTAACAATTCACGACTTCCTGGCGTGCTTCAGGTCAGGGAAGATTGTTACAAAGTGACTCTTAACCGATAACTGACAACCCCTCTACTTCGGTGGTTGTGCTCTCCTGCATTCCTCTTGAATTATTCCTTCCAACGTGCTATGCTGGTTTCATCAATACATACAACACAAAGGAAACAGCATGCCTGAAACCAGACCTAATATCCTACTTATCACCAGCGACCAGCAGCATTGGAACACCTTGGGCTGCCTCAACCCTGAAATCCAGACCCCGCACTTGGACGCATTGGCGCAACAAGGCACGCTTTTCAACAGAGCCTACTGCCCGAACCCGACCTGCACACCGACGCGTGCGTCCATCATCACAGGAAAATATCCGAGCCAACACGGTGCCTGGTCCCTCGGCACGAAACTCTCTGAAGATGAGCATACGGTGGGTGAAGATTTCACGGATGCGGGGTATCGGACTGCCCTCGTCGGAAAAGCGCATTTTCAACCCCTTCACGGAACAGAGGAATTCCCGTCCCTCGAATCCTACCCAGTCCTCCAAGATTTGGACTTTTGGCGCAGTTTTAATGAACCGTTTTACGGGTTTGAACATGTCGAACTCGCACGGAACCATGCCGACGAAGCACACGTCGGACAGCACTATGCGATCTGGATGGAAGAGAACGGCTGCACCAATTGGCGTGACTATTTCGCGCCGCCGACAGGGAACGCACGCGATCAATACCGCAAGTGGCACATTCCTGAAGAATACCACTACGACACCTGGATTGCTGAGCGGACCAACGCACTCATGGAAACGTATCAACAGAACGGTGAAAACTTTTTCCTTTGGGCGAGCTTCTTCGATCCGCATCCGAAATATCTCGCCCCAGAGCCGTGGGATACGATGTATGATCCAAATGCGTTGACAGTGCCTTCCGTAACCGAGGGAGAACACGATAACAATCCACCCCATTTTCAACTCACGCAACAAGAAAAGCCGGATTTCTCCGCTTGGCGCGAAAGTGGAAAGGGTGTCCACGGGTTCAACTCACATTTACGCGATCGGGATGAACTCGCTAAAGACATTGCTGTCTATTACGGCATGGTGAGCCTGATGGATAAGTATATCGGGAAAATCTTGGCGAAACTTGACGAATTAGGACTGGCAGAGAACACGTTGGTCGTGTTCACATCCGATCACGGACATTTTTACGGACAGCACGGACTCGTCGCAAAGGGGGCATTCCACTACGAGGATGTCATCCGAGTGCCGTTTATCGCGCGGTATCCAGGGGTTGTGCCTGCGGGGAGACACTCCGAGGCATTGCAGACGTTGGTAGACTTAGCACCCTCATTCCTCAGCGCTGCTGGTATTGACATTCCTCTTCCAATGACAGGCGTAGATCAGATGCCGGTTTGGTCAGGACAAGCAGAACAGGCACGCGACCATATCATCGTCGAAAATCATCATGAACCGACAACGGTCCACGTCAAAACATACGTTGACGATCGCTATAAGATTACCGTCTACTATAACAGAGATTATGGCGAGTTATTTGATTTGCAAGCGGATCCTGGAGAAGTCAACAACCTATGGAACTCCACGGAGCATGCTGAATTGAAAGCGGACCTGGTAATGAAGTTGTTGTTCGCGGAGATGGGGAAAGAACCGTTATGGATGCCGCGAACTTCGGGAGCGTAAACGGGGTTTCACCACATCAAACACCACTCATAACGATTAAAAAGGAGGAAGCAATGAGATCTAAAAAATTCAGAGACTTTCTGTGCCTTTTCCATATTGTTCTGTGTGCTATGGTCCTTAGTCAACAGAGTTTTGCTGGCACATGGGCAGACGCTTTTGAAGATGACAACACGCATGGATGGGAAATCATCAATAATATTAACAACAGCGCGAAATGGTGGATTGATGCAGGTGAGCCAGTGTGTGAGACGTTTGTCCCCAATACCCCCAGTATGTTGGCAACAGGTGAAGTTGATTGGAGAAACTATTCGTTTTCCTGCAAAGCCAAATTAGATAAAGCCAAAGGCGAACCGGCTACCTTTGGAATTATACTTCATCATCGATGGGAAGAATTTTCTTTCTATTCATTCCGAATCTTTTATCCGTCGGAGATCGTCCACATTACAAAATATAACCCAGGCGGCGCATCAACACTCGGTGAGTTTGACTTCCCAGCAAAACTTGATACATGGTATACCCTCACTGCATCCATTGATAATAGAGGGAAACTCAAATTTAAAATTGACGATGTGGTGTTTACTACTGTTGATGCCGACCCTATAAAAAATGGGAAAACAGGATTTATGGTTGGCGGTGCACAAGCTCGATTTGATGATGTTGAAATAACGGGGGATAATGTTCCGAACGGCGGTCCCGGAACGTTCTCGGTAGAACCCAACGGAAAACTCGCCATTACATGGGGAAAACTTAAGCGTCAATAATAGAGAGAGAAGCGCGCCTATCGGAGAAAATGTAAATCAATACCGCCGTTTCCAGTGCCAACTGTCACTTCCCGAAATGAGTGGACGGATGTCTTCGGGCAAGGTCTCAACAAACTCAGGACTGACTTCGTTGCCGGGCCATTCGCGCACCATTGGGGGTGTATAACCGGAGATGAGGATGACGCGCTCTTTATCGCTACGGATGGCAGTGGTGCTGTGAATCAACGCCTCGGCAAAAAGCAGCACGGATCCCGCTGATGCTTCGACTTGGTAGATGAGTTTGTCGTCAGAGAGTGCGGCTTCGATCATTTCTTTGTGATCCCACGTTAGGCGATGGCTTCCCGGTATAACGCATGTTCCACCATCATCAGGTCCAACATCGGTGAGGTAGGCGAGTGTCTTCACGAAGATACAGTGGAACTTGTTCTGTTCCACATAAGTGCCCCACCCGTGTTGCGTGCCACGATGGAACCCCGTCGGGTTATAGCGACGTTTATGGAGTTCGTCCAATTCTATCTCTGGATTCCGACTATTAATGATCGCTTCGGTTTCCTCAAGACGGACTGCGCCACCCACCACTTCTTCAACGAGAGGCACCAATTGCGGATGCGCCGCGTATTCTAAGAGTGCCGGATCATACGCAACAAGATTGCCGAAAAGCACGTGGTGTTCACTTCTCCCACGCGCATAGACTCGCTTGGCATCCAGATCCGCGTCGGCTTTCATCCTATAGAGCGCGCCTTTCATTCGCTCAATTTCATCGTCGTTTAGGACGTTCTCCAATAACACATAACCGTAGATGTCAAAGTGGAGTCGCTGTGCAGGTGTTAGGCAAACTGTTTCACTGTTTTTCATTTCTTTCTCCAAAACTAAGAGATATTCCCCACCTGGGCGCAAACTAACAGTTTACGCTACAAATACCGAACCTATGTTTTCTTATAACCCGTGCTTGACCTGTCCCCAGAGGGTCGTGAGTTTTCCGTTCGGATCAACAGCAAGGTTAAGGGGATCTGCCCCTTCATAGATGAGTAAATCATCAACGTAACCGGGGACTGTCATCCCCCACACATAGAAAGCGACCCATTTGGCAACGGGACCGAGCGCAGCATTCCGAAAAGGGAGCCCTTTCTCCGGCTTGGCACCCAACGCGTCGTTCCTGTCGTCCCCTACGTAGAAATCGAATTCGCTTTTCTCGACATCAGCGATAATGCGGACGTATTTCCATGTATCGGTTTCAAAATCACCAATAGGTTGCCATGCCGCGCCATCATAAAGTCGAACAATACCACCGTCCCAGTTGATGTAGGTACACCCGGTGTTTTCGCCAATGCCGTCAGCAGTAGCGACCTTGAGATTGAAAGACCGACCACCCCCCTCAATATAAACCCAGAATTCGACCGAAATAATAGGGTTTTCGGTTTCTATCGGCACACCGAGTCCATCTCCGTTACCACCGCCTAAGATAGCGAGTGCTTTTTTATCGGTTTTGACAGTGTCACCAGAAATTTCAAAGTCCCCACCAATTACCTCCCAATCTTTAGGCGGATTGCCGCCCGCGAATTCCTCAAACCCGGTTTGTAGATACACCTCTTGGGAAATAGCGGGTTTTATGATAGCAAGATTCAAAACGATAACAACAGCCAACAAAAAACAGTAACCAAAGCCAACGCTTTTATCTTGGGTCATCATTCACGCCTCCATCAAATCTTCATCACGGCATCCAGAGATTCCACTCCCCTTTTTTCTCCCATTTGCGACATGCGAGGCATAAGCACATAGATCGGATTGCGAAGCGCGGTGTAGAACCGACATTCATTGTGCCACAATGCGGCAATAGGTGGTGGAAAAACAGCACGTCTCCCTGTTTAGCGACGACTTCCATCGGTTCCCCTAAATCCATCTTTGGAAAGTGGGCACCAACATCGCGAACATGGTTTGAAAATTCTGGGTTTTTCTTACGGAATTCTCGAATCCGTTGTGCACCTTCGGGCCATATCACAGTCGCCCCGCCGTGTGATTTCACCTCGGTAAGATACGTTAAACTGGTGACTCGGAATGTCCCAGGATCCAGCCGTAAATCCCGAAAGCCACCATCCAAGTGAGGAGACGGCGATTTCCACTCGGAATCCGAAACAGGAAATTGATTGAGTGCCCAGATGCCATCCGGATGTTGACTCTTACAATGCGGAATCTCTGGATATCCGGAGGCGAGTTGCTTAATGATAGCGAGATACTCAGGCGTAAAACACGCTAAGACATCCAGATGGGTAACGCCGTAAAGTTCAATCCGCCTTTCATCCGCCATTTTCTGCATATAAAAACCGGCGAGCGGTGGACGCTTGAAATGTCCCCATGAATCCGGGTCATCGGCGTCCATGCCCATCATCTTCCACATTGCTGCCTCCGCTTTTGTGACAGTCTCTTGCGGAATCAATCCGGAAAGGAGTAGGTAACCTTCTTCCTCAAATTGTGTTAATTGTTGATGTGAGAGCATTTTTTTAACTATAAGCTCCTGAAGTGCCCTTCAAATGTAGAGCAAAGACAAATTATGCCATTTGAGGCATAATTTCATTACGGGCAGGTTTTCGGTTAAGTCTCAACTATGTTTGGGAACTTTGACGTTTTCTTTTTCTTGGAAACACTAAATCAAAATTGCGGTAGCCCTTAAACGTAGCAGAGCGTGGATATACGAGAAGGCACGCCAATATCCAAACACATCTTATCGAACTGCAAGGAACATTTAAAATTAGTCACCTATCGTGAATTTGGTAATATCAACAGAAGGCTCTGGATACTGCATGTCAAGTTTTTTGAGTGCCTCAACGATACATTCCGTGATAACGAGGTTTCGATACCACTTTTTATTGGCAGGAATCACGTGCCAAGGTGCCCAATCGGTACTGCACTTCTGGAGCATCGCTTCGTAAACCCGCATATAATCGTCCCAATACGCCCGTTCACGAACATCAGATTCTTCGACCTTCCAATGTTTTGTCGGATCGCTAATCCGAGATTCAAGCCGCGCCTTCTGTTCATCTTTCGAGATGTGAAGGTAAAATTTCAGGACAATCGTTCCACTTTCAACGAGCATCTTTTCAAAATCGTTGATCTGCTGATAGCGCTGCGACCAAATCGCCTCTGGCACGAGATCGTGTACCCGCACAACGAGGACATCTTCATAATGTGAACGGTTAAAGATACCAATTTTCCCTTTCGATGGAACGGCTCTATGGGCACGCCATAAGAAATCACGAGAAAGTTCATCCGCAGAAGGGACTTTGAAACTAACGACATCGCACCCCTGAACGTTGATGCCAGCCATTACCCGCCGAATGGTGCCATCCTTGCCACATGTATCCATGCCTTGCAGGATGATGAGAAGTGCATGCTGACTTTCAGCATAAAGCAGTTCCTGAAGTTTCAGGAGTTCCTTATGGAGCTTCTTCAGCCTACGCTTGGTTTGCCCTTTTTTTTCATAATCCCCCGTGAAATCGGGGGCGTAATCGTTCAGATTGACGAACTCACCCGGTTTAATGATATTCTTCGTTTCAAGTTCCATTTTTTAAATTATTAAATCTGGTCTCCGTTAAAGTTAACCGCGTTTGGGTCATGAATAGACATCAGGACAGAAGTTTTAAAGTATACGAAAATTTGTAAAGTCTCTAAGGTTGCAAAAGCGGAGTTCCGCCACAATAACTTTAGTCAACTCGCAACTTTAGAACACCTGAACCCTGTTTACCAACAGTCAATGGCTGATAGCCATTAAAACCGCTAATTATTGCGACAAAGACTCATAGTAATCATCAACAAGTCTACGGTACTCAGGCGGGACATCTTCCTTTACGACCTGAGCGAGCCGTTTTTTCTCCTGCAGCGTGTTAAGTCGTTCCTCAAGCGCAGATTCTAATTTACCAAGGTCCCGGATAACGAATTCGTAGTTAGGGAACGGACTTGAGCGATTTCCGGGTCGATAATCCATTGTATCAAGCATACCGAGCCAGAGCCTATCAATCTCCCTGTCTGACTCCCTATCCCCTACACGAGCTTCCTGATCTGCGGGTTCATCGGAACCAGGTTGGTCCCCACTTGGTTCCCGTTGCATCGACGCTTGTGCGCGTTGCATTTGCTCTTGAAGCTGCTGTTGTTGCTCTGCGAGCTGCTCCCGCCGACGCTGTTGCTCCTCCGTCTGCTCCTGACCTTCCATGGCTTGAAGTTCGCGTTGGATGTCCTGCATCCGTTCTCGCGCCCGTTGGAGTTGTTCCAGTGCAGCTTCAAGTTGCTCTTCTTCGGTAGCCGCCATATTGGCTCGCGCCTGCTGCAGGTCGCTTTGTGTCTGTTCCAATGCATCTAAGACATCTTGCTGATTCTGGTCAGCAGCTCGGAAACTACGCCATTGCAAGGCGCGTTGTGCAGTCGCCATATCCCCTGTAGTCTGTTCTTCGGCGAGACGCCTTGTCGCATCCGCTACATTTTGGGCTGCCTCTGGATTGTCTGGAGCAAGCTGTTCTTGGATGTTTCTCAGTGAGCGCTCAAGTGCCTCCAGATTGCGTTGAAGTTCACGCTGTTGATTGGCAAGTTCAGACGCTTTTCGGAAATCTTCAGGACGCATCTCTGATTGCTCAGAACGGCCTCTGAGTTCTTGTGTCTGCTGCTGAACATCAGATTGCGCTTCTGTCAACTCCTGAAATTGCTGAGAGGCTCTATCAAGTGCAGCGTCCGTGTATTCCGCGGCAACCTTTTCCAACTGTTCAACGGCTTCCTGAAGTCTTTCTTCCGCTTTTTCTCCTTTGGCGGCACTCAATTGCGGCTGCTCCCGTTGCATGCCCTGCGCGGCTTGTTCCATCTGCTCACCCGCCTGTTGCATCGCCTGTCCGGCTTGGTTTAGGCGTTCCCCTTGGGTGCCTTGTCCGTTCTGCTGCATAGCACCGAGCTGCTGTGCCATCTGTTGTGCCTGTTGCGCCAACTGTCCCTGTTGTTGACTGTTCTGCTGCATTTCACTCGGCGAGGGTTGGTCTTCACGCCCCAATTGCTGGCTTTGTTGACTCAGTTGCTGCTGTTCCCCTAACATTTGACGCGCCTGATCCAACATCTCCTGCGTCTGCTCCTGCATTTCCGTGTCGAGTTCGTTCTGTTGATTCTCAAGTTCGTTCTGCAGCTCCTCCATTTCAAGTTCAAGGTTCTCAGCGAGTTGCGGATTACTGTTCCGCATCTGCGTCAGTATCTTGGGAATCTCAAGACTAACCTTTATGAGCAATTCAAGTGCTTCCTGTTCCGGTGGAATCGCTTCATCAGGACGGACAGCGTTCAAATGATCACTCGCCTCACCCATCCTGTCTATTGCGTCCTCCAGGTTCATCAGAATTTCGGGCGTAACGGCTGATTCCCCTTGCATCGCAGCACTAAATTCATCTACAACCCGCTGCGTCTTCTCCTTTAGCTCGGTTTGTCTTTCGCCCGTTTTCCTGACTGCAGCCCGATGTGTCTCGGTAACCGCTGCAGGTTTCGTGCGACTATGCTTCGATGTCTCTCGGATAATCTCCTTCTGCGAACTAATTATATCCGAAAGTGGATTCGGCTCAGCCTCGCCCGGCTCACCTTCGCTTTCACCTTCGTGAAAATCCTCATTAAAGGGACGAATTTCAATGAAGTAAATCTCGCTACTCGCTTCACCGGGCCCAGTGCGGGTGTTATTATCGGTCGCATGCGCGTAGTAGGAGATAATATCGCCCGGTTCAACATCAAACTCCTCCAGATAGAAGGTATAGGCACCCTCTGCAACGTGCCGGGCATCTGCACCAGAGCCCGATCCTACAATCGGGGTGGAAACGGAGGATTCCATCACAAATTCCTGTAATTCATCGGATCCGATGCGATACATGAGTTTTAATTCCCCAATGCCGTAGTCATCCGTTGCTTCAGCGACGATTTCCACCTCATCTAACTTCGTAGCTTTCACATCCCGACCGGGCTCTTTGATAACGACCTCTGGAACAGCATCCGGAATGGCTTTGATCATGTATTCAATCGGTATCTCATTGTTGAACCCATCAATACATAGCAGTTGAATAGCATAACTTCCATCCTCAACAACATCTATAGTGGTTGTCAGCGTATTTCCATTAGAAATAACCATTTGGCTATCGGCGGAATAGGGTTCAACAGTCAGGTCGGACTGCTGATGGCTGACAGTTTCTTGACCGATGGCTATTGACGCAGTTTGAATCGCTTTGTTCGTCGTAAGCCTTATTTCTGCTTGCGTGCCGACGACAGCACGAATATCCCCTGTCCCGGTTTGCACAACAGATTTAAGACCGGTGTAGTCAGGATAGGTATAAGCGACCGAAATTTCAGTCACCTTCGGCATTTCAAAAACTTCAACAGTGTAGCGTTCTGAAGTCGCCTCGTTTGCAACGACAGCGTATTCCATATCGGCATCAATGTTGAAAATTTCGTAGGCAAATCCGCGTTTATCGTCCGGATTTCGCAGCATGTTGATTACAGTTTTGGACTGTTGCTGGTTTTTCTCGACCTCGGATGTAGAGAGTTGCTGCGCGCTAATATCTCCATACGTCAAGACGACTTTCTCAGCTGATTTACCGGTGACAGTGACATGAATCGGTAAGCTTTTACCGCGGAGGATACGCGCATTTCCGGGCTCCACAGCAAGTCTGGTTGTCAAAATCGGATCCGTTTTCTCCCAAGGGACCAACACACGGAGCAGGCTCGTATGGATTTCTGTCGGAAACAATAATGAAAGGATCACACAACCGACAACAACCAAAGCCGCAATACTGACATGCTTACGGGTCTGACTGTGATCGATCGTCGCTTTGAAATTGATGCCTTTTACGCGTTCAACGGTATCCTCAAGCAAGCGTTGAAGCATGTGTGCCTCAATCGGATCCGTCGATTCTCGGTTCCCGAATTCGATGGCACTCACCAGTCTATCCTCAAGATCTGGATGATTTCGTTCAACGTTGAGGGCGACATCACGGAGCGTGAGTGATGCTCGAAGCGGCTGAACGAGATACTTATACAACAGGTAACCGATAACACCTGCCCCGACCACCAATAAAGCGAGGCGTATAGCACTTGGAAGTGGCATCAACCAATCAACCATGGCTTCTCCGACAAGTAAAGCGATAACACCCGTCAGAACAATAGCAAACCCTGTCCAGAAGAGACTCCGTTTCCAGACCCGCCGTGCGCCTGAAATTCTCGCTTGTAGTTCAGCATAACCTTCTCTTGTATTCATTATCTCCCTCCTTGATGCTCCTCAATTCCGATGCTCAGGTGGCAAATACAACCTCAGGTAGAATACTGATTACCCACAGAATTACCGCAGCGACACGGGCTTTGGGTTTCTCCATATCAGCAAAAACCGCGACTGCTATTGCTATCACTGCGATTAGCCACAAACTCAACGGATTGATATGACTGAGAAACATCATTAATTTAGGATTCGCGCCACTTCCCAACAGCAGATGCAGTCCCGGAATCATTTTGAAATCCACTGCAGTTTTTATGTCTCCCACATCTCTAAATACAAGCAAAAGCGCAGTATTCACCAATTGTATAATGCAACCAACCAGCGAGATATGGATAACAGCAGCATAGATGTGCCGAAACTTCAAGGTATCCCCCTCCACAAAAAACCGAGAGGCTAACTTGAGGAGGGCACTGCCAACAATGAACCATAGAATCGCAAAGATAGGTCCAAGGAAAATACCGACACTCCTCATAATACCAGAGATATTTTCCGCAACTTCACGTTGTTCGGGTTCCAGAGCGCTGTTGGAAAACTGTTCGGAAATAAGTCCTTCAGAATAAGGAAGAATAGCCCAGCCGAGAAGAACAGAAATTAGAAAGAAAACACAAAAGGCGATCCCCGATCTCGGTTGGGATTTGAGACTCGAAAATGCGGCACTCGGTTCAGCAATGAGGTCCCCAATGTTTTGCAAACTCTCTTTCATGATTTCACTCCTGTAGTAGGGATTATCGATTAAAGAGGAAGCTGGTTTAACGAAATCTTCTAATTATTCTTTTGACACCTACTCCCCTTTACTTTTTTCTTTCTCTAACTGTGTCTTCTGCCAACTGTAATCAACACCGCCGTCATAAAATTTGTCCGGATGCTCTACTGCCCAAATTTGCTTATGGATAATCCAGTTCTGCGGGTCTAATGCCAAAGCCTTCCGCCATTCTGCCATCGCCTCTTCCTTTTTACCGACCTCCAATAGGACCAGACCAAGTTGGAAACGCGCAGCGGCTTCGGTGGTAACCTGAGCATTTCGTTCATCTAAAGGCGTCACATCATGGAGTAACTTCACATTATAATCGGGGTCCGACAACCACTTTTCAAGCATCGTGAGGTTTTTTTGATCTGCAACATCAATGTTGAACGGTGCCTTTACCAATCGTCCTACTTCGTCAATCATAACACCATAGGGGATAGCTTTAAGGTCATAGCGGTTCCCGAATGTATTTTGTGAATCAACAAGCGTGGTAAAATCGGCGTTTGCGGCGTTGTGCCAAGGACGCACGACGGATGCGCCTTGCGCATCGAGAGCAACGGAGACGAGGTTTAACTTCTCGCGATGTTTGGCGTAAAACTGCTGCCAGCCTGGCAGCTGTTCACGACACCCTCACCATGATCCCCAAACATAAAGGAGGGTCTTTTTCCCTCTGAAATCTCGTAAGCGTTTTGGGGTCCCTTCAAGGTCGGGAAGCGTGAATTCGGGAGCAAGGTGCATGGGTTGAATAACCTCTAACTGGTTTGCTGATACTTCGTAGACTTCAAAGCCGAAGGGTTCCGCGGCACGCGCCGGTTGGACATACGTTACGCCACCAATATCAACGACCCCCTTGTGCAAGCCTATAGAGGCTTGCGGGGCAATATCTTGGAATTCGAGTGGTACACATATTTCCGATGCTACACCGCCGCAGAGAACCACCATTTTTGCACTTTCGGGGTACTCGACCTTTAAGCCAAGCCGCTTGGCGAAAGATTCCAAAGGCACGAACCAGTTACCATCTTTAAGAATAGGAGGCGCGGCAAATGTGACAGGTTGGGCATCTATCGAAATCTGAAAATCCTTTTTGTTCATATGCCCCTCTTCGGTCACCCCTACCCGTAAACCTACTGCACAGGACAACCCCACTACTAACATTACGAACACTGTTATAGAGCGCAACTTGGAAGCCAATATTGCGATAATCATTGTGTCTTTTTCTTTCGATGTTCTGAATCGTAGATCAGAAATTTAATGATCTCTTCCGCGGTCTTAGGCGTAAGACCCGAACCCGGTTTCCGCATCATCTTATAGACATATTTTCGCCATTCTTCTGGAGTGAAAGTAGAATTAATGGGACGTGCAACAGTATGGCACCGACTACATTTACGGGTAAAAAGTTCGTAAGTCTCCTGCATCTTAGGTGAATAGGAGGTAACATCAATAAAGTTGGGACCCTTATCTGCGGGATAGGTTTTAGGGGTTGCCTGCGGGACGCGTAAGGCATAAATCATCCCAATCCCAACGAGGAAAATAACACCCAAGACAGTCATCCAAACAATAGGTTGTTTCATTTGTTAATGAACTTAGATCCCCGAAACATCATCTGAGGCTTCAAACGACGCGCTTCACCTTCTGAACAATAGCACTTGCGCTAATGCCGTGATATTCCAAAAGCTCCTCCGGTTTCCCGGACCTCGGCACTCCTGTAACGGCAAGTTTGTGGACGCAGACACCTTCAGTTGCCACAGCATCAAGGACAGCATCACCCAGACCGCCTTCAGGATAATGGTCTTCAACGGTGATTAGGGTGTTGTTCGTCTCAGATGCCGCCTTTTGTAGCGCTTCCTTATCAATCGGCTTGACGGAATACAAATCTATAATTCGGACAGCGATCCCTTCTTTAGCGAGTATGTCGTGTGCTTTCAACGCTTCGTGAAGCGCAACACCTGCAGCAACGATGGTCACCTTATCTTCACTACTTTCCCGAATAACTTTACACCCACCAATTGGGAAACTCTCATCAGCATCGTAGAGAATGGCGGTTTTTGGACGCGAGGTGCGGAGGTAAACAATACCTTCATAAGCCGCGGCTTCTGCGACGAGCCGTTCAGCGGCAATTGCATCGCTTGGATACAGTACGACTGCCCCCGGAATCGCACGGAACATCGCGATGTCCTCCAAACCCATCTGTGAGGGACCGTCTTCACCGATTGAGACCCCACAATGTGAACCTGCATATTTAATATTCGCTTGTGAGATCGCAGACATCCGAATCTGATCATAGGCACGTGATAAAAACGCAGCAAACGTCGAGACAAATGGAATCTTCCCACGTTTTGCCAAACCGATGCCAGCACCGACTAAATTCTGTTCCGCGATGAACATCTCGAAATAACGGTTCGGATGGAGTGTCATAAATTGCTCGGCATACGTGGAATTTTTAGTGTCTCCATCCAAAGCGACGACATTCGGGTTCGCGTTGCCGAGTTTTGCGAGCCCTGCACCATACCCACTACGCGTTGCTACTTCTTCGTCCGCTGGATAGTCAGGCGGTTCGTATTCGGTTACGGCTGAACGATTAGCACTCCCATTTATAGGATTAGGGGCTTCAATCCGAACGGGAATATCCGAATGCAACGGACCGAGTTCAGCTAAACCCTTATCAAGTTCCTCACCCTGGGCAAGTGCTTTTCCGTGCCAATTGTCGGCGTTTTCAAGGAACGAAATCCCTTTCCCTTTAAAAGTTTTGGCGACTATCATTGTCGGTTTCTCATCTGAAACCTTTGCTCGGTCGAGTGCGGGAAGGATTTCATCAAAATCGTGACCATCAATACCGATGGTTTGCCAACCAAACGCCTCAAAACGCTGACAATAGGTATCAACATCGAAGGCGTACATAGTCCGCTGGCTCTGTCCAAGGGCATTGACATCCACAATTCCAATCAAATTATTAAGTTTGTAGTGTGATGCTAAAGCAGCCGCCTCCCAGACCCCACCTTCGGCAGTCTCACCATCGCCGAGGAGAACATAGACACGGTAGTCAGCGTCGTCTAAGTATTTGCTATTGAGAGCCATGCCGAGTCCAAGCGATAAGCCTTGTCCAAGGGACCCCGTTGCGACCTCTGTCCATTCAAACCGAGGGGTCGGATGTCCCTCTAAGATACTATCAATTTGTCGCAGCGTGCGCAGTTTTTCGGTTGGGATAATCCCTGCTTCCGCATAAGCGGCGTAAAGTAGTGGCGCCGCATGTCCTTTGGACAAGATGAATCTATCGTTGTTGGGATTCTGAGCATCGGTTGTATCATAACGCATCGCGTGAAAAAAGAGTGCGGAGACGATATCCGCAGCCGAGAGACACGTGGTTGGATGTCCTGAACCCGCCTCTGATGTGGAGATGACGGAATGAATGCGTAGGTTAGTCGCTTTTTGTTTGAGAAATTCTTTTAAGGTTTCCACAAATTTTGCTAATCCTTTTTTAGTAGTTGTCAGTTATCGGTTGTCGGTTTTCAGTTAAGAGATGTTCGTTTAAAACACCCTTTTGTAACCGATGACTGAAAGGGTTTTCATAGAAAACCCGGACTGATAACCCTTCCTCTGACAGCTATTCTGGGTTCAACTGAGCTGTTCTTCGCTTTGCGGCTAACGAAAGGTAATGTTCTTTATAAGTCTGGCTGAGATTCTCAAAAGTCACAATGGCTTGCGGAATGTCTTGCACTTTGACGTAAGCTTCCGCCTGCCAGTACATCGCCTTCGCTACAATCGAATTGGAATCTGTCACATTTCCGCCCGTGTCTTGGGCTTCATTTTCTATAGCCTCTCTAAATTTTTCGATTGCGCGTTGATAATCCTTCTCTTCATAGTAGGCTTTCATAGCATCTGCATAAGCGAGATTGTCTTGCTCCTGTGGTTGGAAAAGCTCAACCTCAACCGGAGGTAATTCCAACGGTGGGATGTCCACCTCTAAATCTTCTTCGTCCGGCAATGCATCTATCGCTTCATCAAGTCGTTGTTCGTATGCCTCAGTGCCCTCGTTATATGCTTCTTCGGTAATGTTTTCCTTTTCGTCTTTAGGCTCTTCTACTGCCTTTTCATCTTCAGGTTCCTCTACTGTCTCTTCCTCTTCGTCTTCCTCTTCCTCATCTTCTTCTACTACCTCAGCTGCTGTGGCTTCACGAAATGCGTGAGAGAGTGCAGTCGCTGCATCATCTAAGTCGTCTTCCAAACCAACAACATCGGCATCCTCTTCATCGAGATAGGAATCTTCTGGTTCATCATCAAAATTATCTGTTTCTTCAAAATCGTCTGTTTCTTCAAAACTAAATATCATTTTTTCCTCCACGTTTATGTTTCTTTTAGAAATAGCAATCAGCGGTCAGCAATCAGTAAATAGTGTTTTCTAACAACCATCGGCTTCTTTGCAAGACGAGTGGTTACAAAAACCGATAAGTTAGCTGCTGAAAGCGGACTACCGACTGCTGACAGCCTATTCGCTGAGAGCCAGCACTTAGTACCTGATCTTAACATCTGCCCAAGTGGTTGCCATCTTGTCAGTCGGATCAACCGCTAAGGCTGAAAGCATACCGTCCAACATCGTTTCAATGTCCGCTTGCTCTAAAGCGACATCAAAGATTACAACTTCGTCGATAGTCGCCGCCCCAAAGCGCGCTCCACCGCAGCAGTCATCAAATCCGATATTGACGGGACCGTTATCGGCATCAATAGGATTCTTGGCGATATCCATTGTGCTCGCTTCTTCTGCATCAATATAGATAGCCCATTTACCGGTCTTGCTATCAAAAGTGGTCGTGTACATGTGCCACTTCGTAATATCCTTGGTGCCAACATTACCGTCATTCCAACCGCCGGGCTTATTCCAGCAGCCTCCATTGCAAATGGGCCAGGCAATATTTTTCGTCCCTTGGTTGGGATGAATGATATAGGCGTTCCGCTTTTCAACCATCCAACCATGTTGGTTCCAAGTATCATTTGCGCTCTTCGCCCACGCTGAGACCGTGATCGCTTTCGTTGGGTTATCATGATCGGCGATCCGAACGAAAGCACCTTTACCATCGAATTCAAGGGCTTGCCCAAACTGACCCTTAACCCATTTCGGCTTACCTTCAAATTCGCCTTCCAGTCCATTTCCGGAATCATCGGTTGCGACATTTCCTTTGCCCTCATCAAACAGCCACATCCCGACAATAGTACCAGGATCGATCTCGGCAGAAACGGTAGAGACAAACAAAACACCAACTCCAAAAAGACTGAAACACACGAGGACTAAACTCACAAGCAAAAACTTGCCGCCAGAAATAACACCGAAACTCATTTTGACCTCCTGCTCAATATTACAAATTCAAGGACTTTACACACATATCTGTGCGATTCATACGGATACAACGATCGTGCGAAAGCATAAATCGCTGCTAAAATACCACATACATCTATCATATCAGATTCACACAGATATGTCAAGGAAAAATTGAAAGCGGATTTCTTCAAGGATTGTATCCTCGTCCCTTTAGCGTGTCTAATTAATTCTAAGCTTTACCATAAATGCCCGACTCTATTTAAATAAAAAATCGTTGACATGAACGGCATTTTCATCTACAATATTCTTATGCACTTATCTCAATATAGGAACTCGGGATGTTTCTGTTGGGGTGTTTCCCCAGAAACCCCTCCCATCGGAAATATGAAGCGGATAGGATTTATTTTTTTACTCTTAGTTTTTGGTATCTTGCCCGTATTTGGACAGCCTGTAAATAGCAGCCTGCAAGTTTTAGACGCACAACACGCCAACTTTGAGCACAAAAAACAGGTGAGAGGTGTTCTTATTGCGCAAGGCTTAATGGCACAGAATTTGGAAGAGGTTCCTGATGCGTCCACAACGCAAAGTGATGTCACTGATCCGGAGAACGGAAAAACCACAGATGACGAGCATCTACAGCGAAAAGAAACGCGACGGATATTTAAGATTATTAACAACTATCAGTTAGCAGAAGGTGAGGTCCTCACAACACTCGTTATAATCGCGGCGGACGCAAGATTACAAGGGCAGGTGACCGGCAACGTATTAGTCATCGGCGGAGATGTTCACTTGTCCCCAGAGGCACAAGTGAATGGAACTTTACACATTATCGGCGGGCAAATTACTGGAAATACCCAAGGGATTGCTAACCTTCAAGTCAGCAATGACTGGCATCTGGTACCCGCTGCGGTCCATCTTGCTATGCATCCACATACTTTCTGGGGTATTAGTAAGCAAGCGAATTTTCGCCTGACCCTCATTAAAATTGGATTTTCCGTCTTGATGTATCTGTTGATAGCAGCCGTGCTTTCAAAGCCGATAAATGAGATAAGCGAACTTTTCGCGAGGCGACCGATCAGCAGTATATTATTCGGCATCCTGATGTTAGTTATGATACCTTTCTTCCTCGCGGTGTTGACGCTGTCAATCATCGGTGTGCCATTCATGCTACTGTCCCTTTCGCTTTTAGTTCCCTTTGCTATCTGTGGGAAGGCAGCGATTTTCCTGACGCTCGGGAGTACCCTCTTTTCAGGGCGATGGAGACCGCTCGCAGTCATATTTGGTTATATCCTCTATTACATGGCAACATCCGTGCCGTATATTGATTGGGCAGCGTTTCTCATGGTCAATAGTATCGCTATTGGACTCTGCCTGCTAAGCGGCATCAGTATGATACGTTCGCAAGAACCCCGTAGAAACATTTCCCCCCTTCCCAGTAACGGGTGGGGATCCCGGTCGGAAAGAGTGTAGTCAGCATGCAGTTAGCCTCCCCGTTCTTTCTTAGCTTGTTCATTTTAATTCCGCTACTGATATTCGCTTTGCGGCACTTCCGTAGGGGCGAGGTCCCCTCGCCCGTACACAGGCAGGAACCCCGGTTACGTTGGAAACCGACAATCGCTCCAGTCGTGCGTTTTTCTGATTTCAAACATGGGTTCGCAGCGAGTATTCAGCAAATGCGACATACTTCTTCAGTTAAAGCGTTTCCGATACTGAGAGTCATCAGGTTTATTGTTCTCGCGCTCCTCATTTTCTCCCTTGCGCGTCCGCAGCTGTCTCAAAGCCGTGAGCATCAATTCACTGAAGGTATCGATATCTTCTTAGTCCTTGACATTTCAGAGAGCATGCGCGCAGAGGATTTTGAAGGGTCCAATCGCATCCAAATCGCTAAATCCGTCGTTAACGATTTTCTGACGCACCGCCAAAACGATCGTATCGGTTTAGTCGTTTTTGCGGGTGAAAGTTTCACGCTCTGCCCACTAACGTCAGACTATTCGGTGTTAGTGGAATTGCTCCGAGATGTAGAGATCGGACAACTCGAGGATGGCACGGCTATAGGGGACGCGCTTGCAACCGCCACCCATCGGTTACGTGCCTCAAAATCCCAAACGAAGATTGTCATCCTCTTGACCGATGGTGAAAATAACGCTGGCAGCATTGAACCGGGAGTCGCAGCTTCTCTCGCACAATCCTTCGGGATTAAGGTTTACACGATCGGCATGGGAAAAGAGGGGGGTGCACGCATTCCCTACGCGGATACGACCTTTGGCAAACGCTATCGCGAGGTGCTAACCTACCTCGACGAGGATACCCTAAAACAGATTGCCAACATAACAGAAGGTCGTTATTTTCGCGCCACAGACACGCAATCGTTGAAACACATCTACGCAGAAATTGATCGCTTTGAAAAAACGAAATTTGAGACAGTCAACATCGTTGCCCACAAGGAGCTGACGGCATATTTTCTAATACCTGCAGTGCTCCTGCTGGGAACCGAGATTCTATTGAGCAACACAGTTCTACGGAAAATCCCTTAATTTTTATCAAAACCTTCGGTTCTAAAACTCCCTTGCTTTAGCGCGGAGATACAGAACCGCTTTAGTGAATTAGACCAAACCTCTAAAATTAAGTAAAAAACACTTGATATTTTTTGTAAATTGTGGTTTAATACTCTTACATGGTGGCGGTGGATACTACCTCCCGCTTGGGAGTGCCACCGCACCGTTTAGTAGCGGTATCACCAGGTAAAGGAACACCATGTACACCACAAAATACAAACTCTTTCGTGCGCCACGCAATCGGAACTTAAAACGAAAGACGTGGATCGCACACACAATATGGAACTACTTTCTCGGGTGGCAACGCACGCGATATTCTCTTGGAGTGCCGTATCTCTCCTACAAAGAGATGTCGCGAGCGTTCACGATACTGCGTAAATCACACCCCGAGATATTTGCACATTGGCGTGAGTTAGATTCATGGGCAGCCCGGCAAGTCCTCAAACGTCTTGATGAAGGGTATCAGCGGTTCTTTAAGAAAATCGCTAAGCGACCGCCAAAGTTCCGATCGTTTCGTAAGCCTTACTCGTTCACAATGTGTCCTTCTGGATACAAGTTTGCTGTCCCTGTCGCTGGTGATAAAGGGTTCGGCATCTACAGTGACCGCGTAACAATCATGGGGAAAACATACAGATTTAATCTCAGTCGTCCTATATTTGGCACCATCAAAACTGTTACGATCAAAGAAGATGCCCTTGGCGATTTTTACATGTCTGTTGTTACGGATCACATTCAATCCCATCTCAAGCCAATGACAGGTAATGCTGCAGGGTTTGATATGGGCGTGAAAACAATGTTGACGTGTTCCAATGGAAAACAATATCAATCGCCCCACTTTTACGCCGAGTCTATTGATAAAGTGAGAACAGCGAATCGCAAACTTTCCACAAAACAGCGTGGAAGTAACAATCGAGAACGTGCGCGACACCATCATGCGCGTATGCATCGGAAAATCCAGAGACAACGCGAAGATCATCACTGGAAACTTGCGTTTGAACTTGTGCGTAGGTTTGATGTTTTGTTCTTTGAGACGTTGAACCTTGACGGTATGAAACGTCTGTGGGGTCGTAAAGTCTCCGACATTGGATTCTACGCATTCTTACAGAAACTCGAGTGGCAAGCAAAAAAACGTGGTAAACGCGTTGAATACATCAATCAATGGCAACCGACAACCTCTGTGTGCCATATTTGTAAGATGGGTGTTTCTCTTGAATTGCGTGATAGAACATGGACGTGTGAACATTGTAATACTCCCCATGACCGCGATATTAATGCGGCTATTAACATTCTTCAGGTTGGGGCATCAACCTTTGGAGTAGAGAACGTTAGACTTGCTATCGCAAGCGGTTCTTGATGATACCAGAATCTCCCATGCTTTAGCAGGGAGAGTATGTCAAACGACTGTTTAGACCATTACGGATAGAAACGTTACTAAACCAATTCAAAGGTAAAATTAAAAAATGGAAAATATTATTGCCTGTAATTTGGGCAGCTACCGACAGTTTCGAGACGGGGCATACGCCCACTTAGCAGAAATCGGTTTAACGAATGTGGAGATTGGTGTGCCTGCCTCTGAATCTGTTGATGCCCTCCGTGCGGAATTGGACGCGCACGGACTCACCGCTACAAGTCTGCTTGGCAGTTGTGACGTTCAATCTGAAACGGTCGTCTCAGATTTTCAGACGACGCTGGACATCGCTGATCAGATGGGTGTAAAGATTATTTTCGTCAGCGTGCACGCCGGTGAAGCAGATATCAGCGCGGTCTATGATCGGCTCCGTGCCATCGGTGAAAACGCTGCCCCGACAGGCATTAAGGTCTGTCTGGAAACACATCCTGATATGATGCATAATGGCGATATTGCACTTAAAACGATGCAAGCCGTGAATCATCCGAATATTTGCGTCAATTTCGACACGGGGAATGTTTATTACTACAACCACAACGTAACGGCTGTTACGGAAGTCCAGAAAGTCATTGAACACGTTGGCGCCGTCCACCTCAAGGATACAAACGGTGGCTATCGAACCTGGAATTTCCCAGCACTCGGGGAGGGCGTTGTCGATTTTAAAGCGGTATTTCAGACATTGAACGACGCGGGTTTCTACGGACCCTTCACGATGGAATTAGAAGGGATAGAGGGTGAAAACCTCGATGCGGCAGGTGCCAAGGCACGGGTGTCAGACTCGCTGCAACACTTGAAAGATATTCTTTAATTTTACCTTGCGGGGCGATAACGGAGGTTTGGATTTTGACACGTCTTTCTATGCAGCCGTCCTCCATTACATTACGGACTACGTTTTTTGGCTACAAACAGGAGAAACGAAATGGATACGAATCTTTGTGTTATTCGATTGAGTGAGGGTGAGCGTATCGGTGATGCGCTCGGGAAAGTTTTAGGCACTCCAGACATGACGACGATTGGGGCTTTCGCCGTTTCAAAGGAAAACCCGACCGAACTTCACTATCACGATTTCGACGAGTACTGGTATTTCACAGAAGGCACAACGACGGTGACACTCCGAAATGCTGATGGACAGTCCGAATCCTATCGCATTGGTCCTGGGGATTTAGTTGTTACGCCTAAAGGTGTTGAGCATGGTCATACCCCAGACGATGTCGTTAAAGGCGTGCAGTGGGTGAGTGTAATTCCCCCGGATGCCCGTCGCGGACATTTACACAGAAAATTATAGGCATATTCCGTTGTGCCGTAGCAAGGGATGCATAATATGAATACAGCAATCCTTACCAAAAGCGATATTAAACAAACGCTTCTCAGTCACCAAAACACACTGAGAACCTATGGTGTGAAACGCCTTGGACTTTTCGGATCCTATGTTAAAGACACTGCTCATAGCGAGAGTGATATTGATCTGCTTGTAGAACTCGAGGAATTGTCATTTGACCGGTATATGGAACTCCGTATTTTCCTCGAAGACCTATTTCAGAAGAAGATTGACCTCGTCATCGCTGATTCGCTCAAACCGCGCTTGCGACCACGCATCGAAAAGGAAATTGAGTATGTCGCAGGACTTTGACATCTATCTTGAGGATATATTTGAAGACAGACCTCCAACAGATCCTTAAGGAGACAAGCTAATCATTCTATAGCACATACTTATTAAGAAAGGCGAGATTATGTCAATACAAGAAAATCCGTTGCCATTGCGACGCTTAGGACGAACAGAATTAGAGGTTACATGCCTCGGCATGGGAGGCGCGGGCGTTGGTAGAGGTGATGTTACCGACGATGAAGCGATTGAAGCCGTTCACCGAGCCATCGACTTAGGGATAAACTATCTTGACACCGCACCGCTTTACGGTGAAAGCGAAAGACGGGTAGGGCTGGCACTCGCCGACGGTTGGCGTGAGAAGATTTATCTCGCCACGAAGATAGGAACACATCCTGAATGGCGCGGCGATTTTAGTGCATCAGGGACGCGTCGAAGCGTCGAAAATAGCCTGCGTCTACTCGGCACCGATTGTCTCGATGTCTGCTTAGTGCATGATCCAGACAGTATGGACCCTGTTGTGGCGAAAGACGGGGCATTCGACGAACTCCAACGCATGCGCGAGGAAGGACTGCTTAAGTTTATCGGGCTTGGGGTTCGACAACACGAATTTCACAAAATCGCCATCGAAACCGGTGTTGTCGATGTGATTCTAACGTATTTGGATTACACGCTCCTGAGTCAGACCGCAAACGATTGGTTGTTACCCCTTGCCGCCGAAAACGACATCGGGATTATCAACGGAAGTCCCATTGCAATGGGATTGCTTTCAGGGATTGAGCCAGATGTATCCGCCGAAAGGATGCACTTAGGAAGGTCTGATGCTGAAAAGGCACATCGGCTGTGGGAGTGGGCAACCGACAACAATTTGAATGTTCTGAATCTCGCCATTCAATTCTGTTTCCGTCAACCTCGCATCGCGATGAGTCTGACGGGTTCTAAGAATGCGGCAGAAGTAGAGCAGAATTTCGCCGCCGCCACAACCCCCGTTTCCGACGATGTATGGGAACAACTACAGGCACTCTTATAGGAAACCAGATCAACACCCTATAGTAGGGAGGTTCGTTAACATTGATGAAATTCAAGGGAAGGGTCGCATTGGTAACCGGGGCAAGCCGTGGGATAGGACAAGCAACCGCACTCAAACTCGCCAGTGAGGGTGCGACCGTTGCTGTCCATTATTCCCGTGCGGTTGAGAAAGCGCAAGCCGTCTGTGAGCAGATTCGTGAGTTGGGACAAACAGCAATACCTGTCCAAGCCGATATCGCTGATAGAGATGCCGTAAACAGAATGGTCGCGACGGTGACGGAAGAACTCGGGACAATCGAACTACTGGTTAACAATGCCGGAGATGTCGGTGATGTGGCGTTTGACGAACTCGCGCCTGAACATTGGGACAGGATTATCGCGATTAATCTCACAGGTCCCTTCAACGCGTTATGGGCAGTCAAACCCGGGATGATTGAGAGGCAGTTTGGACGTATCGTCAACGTATCCTCAATCGCCGCGTTGGCAGTCCGTCCGAACCAATTGCCTTATGCAGCAGCGAAAGCCGGCGTCATTGCCTTGACGAAATCGTGCTGTGGACCGCTTGCACCGCACAACATCCGCATCAATTCGGTTGCTCCCGGGGCAATCGCGACAGATATGTTAGGGGAAGTCTCATCAGAGATGGTGGAACAACTTCGGTCTACGACACCGCTCGGTAGGCTCGGTGAACCGGAAGAGATGGCAGATGTGATAGCGTTCCTCCTGAGCGAGGAATCGAGTTATATGACAGGCTCAACCGTTATCGCGAGCGGTGGTCGTATCCTCATTCCGTAACTACAAGCTCTGTTTCACCAATCTCCAAATCGAACGCAACGAAGGTCTGCTTTCCTTCAACGAGAAACGTATCCCTCCGAAAATCGCGTCGGGAATGGACTTCGCGCAGATCCCACCCGTTAACCTGAACATGACGGATCGGTGTATCAAGAGCCAGCGTAAAATTTGCTGTTGGGAATTGGGTGGAGAGGCGAATTTGCTCGGTGCGGTTAGAAACCGCACCTACCGGAAGCACAGTAATCTCGGTAAGTTCACGTGCCATATAGTAGTGCCCAATCTCTGAATTTTTCATCCAGAGCGTTTTCGTGCCATCCGGGTCATAATTGTCGAGCCGTGCCTTGACGGTTTTTAGTATATCAAACCCACATTTTTCACCGTTAAAATAGAATCCGGGCCAATGTCCAACGAGGACACACGGCAGTTCCTTTTCGAGAATCGGTGGCAAGCGACCGCCCTGTAAATCCTCTGTAATGAACCGATCGGCATCCCCCAAATCGTAGCCTGTCCAGCCACCGAACCAGTCACCCGCACACGAGACAATACTGGCAATCGCAATTCCTGCCTCTTTCTCAGGATACCAGATGGGGACATCCGGCAGTTCATCATGCTTGAGCCAGAGGAAATAGAACGGACGTGGATTGTTATTGACGTGTTGAGAAGCGGTTAGCACGGCTTTCGCATACGCTGCTTCCTGACGTTTTCCAAAGGCACCGGGACTCGTCACACCTTCACATGGGATGCCAACATTATCCAGCATTTCCATCGCTGTGATGATATAGTCCGTGAGTCTATTATCAACGGGTGGATCGACCCATTCGACCTGTTCCCATTCTTCGGTGAGGCTGAATGTGTCGAGATCAACGACAGCGGTATGCGTGAGCATCTCCGGTGTTAAGTCGAAACTCGGCCAAATCAGTTCCCTATAGATCCGCAGCCACGCCTGATATTCACGTGTCGGAAAGTCCGGAAATCCTTCGTCAATGCGTCCGACCCCTGCCGGATAAGGAATGAGGCTAAATTTGCCTTTCACACCGTTTTCCCAGCACCATTCTGCCCACTCATAAGCAAAATCTGAGGGGATTGTCGGAGGGATACTTTTCAGTTGCGTGGCGTTGCCTTCCCAACGTTCTGGAGGGATATTCGGCTGATGTCGTGCTTTCCACGCGTGCCGTTGATGTATCCAGTAGTAGGTGAGATTGACCACCGGACACGAATCGTCAACGATAAGCGATAAAGGGGTCCTTAACAATGGGTTGCAGATAGCGACCTTCAAATTATACATATATTGAAATAGACGGTAGACCTACGTATCAGATCCGCCGCTCGTATTCATCATGTGTTCCAATCCAAAACCAGATGAAATTTCCGTCTTCTTCACGAGCCAACGCCCTATAACTTCTACTGACACGTATTGCCCAAAGGTTTCCCACCTTTTTAAAACGAAGAGAAGGGTGTCTGGGATTTCGCTGAAGGAGTTGAAACTTCTGAGGGACGCGTCTTTGGATAGTGGGTGGTAGTTCGGCACAAGATTCCCAAAAATCTTCATCAAAAATGTGTTCCATACTACAACAGCTTCTGAAGTTCGTCTATGCTACGGCATTTACCTTCTCGATAGTTTTTAACTGCTTTTTCCGCAAGGTGATCCAACCGTCCGGCTCTTACATCTTCCTCAAACCTCTTCTCCCACGCCTCCTCTTCAGCGATTAAGGCTTCATGAAGTTTGTTTTTAAGGGTTTTCAGCAGTGCTTTTTCCGTGAATTCCTCACACTTGACTTTTGGAACCTCCGGGATCCACCCAAGCCAACTGGTACCGTTTTTCTGGATGTGAGCGGTATAACTCTCCTCAAAGACCTTGTTATGAATTTCGACCTTCTTTATTTTCTCCATGTTTATCTCCTTGAGCAAAGCCAGATTCCATTGGAAAGTATCCTCACTGTAACTTCTAATACTTTTTATCAAACTCACGTTATAGTAACACATCCCCAGCAAAACAGCAAGGTAAATTAGAAACTGTCAGTTATCAGTAACCTTTCACGGAATGTTACTGATAACCAACAACCGATAACTATCCTGTGCTACTTTACCTCACTCATCAAAAACGAGACCTGCGCTACAATGAAGAAGAGTAGATTAAAGAGCACCAATAAACCGACTTGGGATAACACACCCCGATAGGAAATCTGCTCCGAAAATACCGGCACAGCATCCGGATCCACAGGTTTTTGGGACAATCCTTCTCTCACAGGATAGATATGGAGGCTTTCTGGGTCGCTCTGGTCCTCCGCTTTAACGAAGTCTATGAACGTCTGTCGATAGCGGCGCGCCTGTTTCACAAAATTCATATAACCGACGATACCTGTATTCGCAAGTCCTTCCATCGCATATTGGAAAGTCGCTATTGGTGAAATTTGGGTGAGATCGCGGGCGAGCTGCACCTGCCTAAACTGCTGGTCAATGTGTTCATCGATACTTTCCGTTTCTATTCCTTTCTGCGTTGTAAAGTATGTTGCCCACTGTCGCGTTGCTGATGGATTTTCAGTGGAGGGTGCTTGGTTCAACTTACTCGATGGTTCACCACGCGCCCCCCAAGGCTGAAATTGATCGCTAATTTGCTCTAATTGTGCCTTTCTCCGTAACGAGACCTCGTCAACCGATGGAATTGGATTCAGGTTGCCGACAAAGATCCCGAGTAGGTTCGGAAAGACAAACGCCAAGAAAACCCAAGTGAGTAAAAGCCATACTAAACTTGTAATGGCGTTTGAAACACGACTTGAAAAAAAGAGTCCAAGAAAAATAAAGATGGAAACGAGCAGTCCAAAAAGTCCGACCATCCCCAGAATTCTGAGAGAGGTTTCCGAATCAAAGGAAAGACTTCCAGAAAGTTGGATAACTAATAGATTCATCAGGATACCAATTACGAGTGGCACCATGAGCGTCAAAAACGCCCCGAGGTATTTCCCCAATAACACCTGGCCTTGCGAGACAGTGTTGGACATTATTAGGCTTAGCGTGCCACGCGCCCGTTCCCCAGCGATAGCATCGAAAGTAAATAAAATCGCGAAAAAACTCATCAGCACACCGATGAAAACCCAGTCAATTTTGATACGGCGGGTTGTACTTCCTTCATCAAAACTATTCAACGGATACCTTAACGTCCAAGGTCCCTTCCATGCATAAGCTTCAAATTCCTCAGAACGGGAACTGCGACTGGCAGCTCCGTATTCCTGCATGATGACAGAACGCGGTATCACCTCATCAGCACCATTAGCGCAGAATTTCAGGGGACTCGGACGTTTCGGCATATCGCCAGGGCCCATTACCGCCAACTCCCCTAAACTCTGAGCGGCATACGTTTCAACATGAGCCAACTTTTTTTCTACTTGCCTATTGTAAGCATTGATCTGTGTTGTGTATCCATCATCACCATAGCCATATATCAACGCATTTGCTATCATCAGAAGGGGTAGCAGAATTATCATCAAAACGAACCGCAGCGTCGTCAGATTGTGATGAATCTCTTTCTTCGCAATGTGCAAAATCATCCGTCTCTCCTTTTCAACTCATCTCATATCTCAGAAAAGACACATAAGCCAACATAAACAGAACAATATTCCATGCTAACAAAATCAGAATATCCACCGAAGCGCGAGAGAAACTTTCGGAGAGGGAGAGCCGCCGCTGTCGATAAACCGGTAGATCTGCCAAATCCGCAGCGCCCTGGTCATCGGAAAACCAAGCGCGCAAAGAAAATGCCTTTTTGTCTTTCAAATATTCAACAATCTCACGCTTATAGGCCCTGGAACTCTCAAGAAAAGCATTATAGCTCTGCCGGTCGGTCCCCGCTATTGCTCCAACAGCGAAGTGATATACATCTGCGAACGAGATACGGGAGAGAAAATCTGCGAACTTCGCGTTCCGCTCTCGGTCATCCGCAGGCTTTCTGAGAATTTTTTCCGCCCTATCCGTATACGCAATCCGAAGTGGTTCCTGATAACTTAAAAATTCCTGGAGAACAGAAACATCGGCGTACTTGATATTTCCAATGTTATAACCCTCTACAAGAAACCATTGTGCAGAGGTAGAGTAAGTCCCCGAAGATCCGCCTTTCCTACCCGACGGGTCACGGTGCCAAGAAACCGTCTTCGTTGGACTATCGTACCCCCTCTTTTTAAGATAGTCGTCGCGTTCTTTCCTGAAATCGTTCCAGAGTTGAATCGTTTGTTGAAAAACGCTTTCTTCCGAGTCCGGTTTATGTGGAGAAAACTTCGCCACCGCAAATGTCGCCACGTTCGCATGAACACTTGTCAGGATCACCCAGAGAAACATCGACAGAATCAATGTGGTTGCCGCCTCTTTAGTCCAGACGGACAAGAGCAGTCCCAAAAGATACCATGTTGACACATACAACAGCGAAACAGAAAATATCAGAACGACGTGTGCAATGTCGTTTCCATCAAAGGCGACATTAGGTGAAGAGAGGGCAATTAACAGTGCCACAATCAGACTCACCACAACAATCGGGAACAGCGATAACATACCACCGAGGTATTTCCCCAAAATGACCGTGTCTCTCGGTATCGAATTAGACAACACGAGTTTTAGTGTGCCGTCCTCTCTTTCACCCGAAATTGTGTTGTAAGCAAACAGAATCGCTAACGCACTGAGCACGATCTTGAAGATGAAAACTACATCAACGGAGAGAAACATGGCGAGAAAAGGGTTGTCTGCTCCCATTTTCTGAGTCGTTTCGCCCCAACCGGCGGAACGGCTATCCCGTGTCCAAATCGGTTTGTCAGGCTCAACAACGACCGTATTTACACCAGAGGTCTCCATCCCGATGTTAAGAATACCGAGCGGATTCGGCTTTCTGTGCGCCTTCGCGCTAATATCTGTGTAGAGTTTCCAATTCTGTACTTCCGCCCGAGATTCCCGGACAGCCGTGTTATAGCCCACTAACCGTTTTTCATGATCATCCACCTGAACGAAAACGGCGACAGCGGTTGAAAGCACACATACAATAAACCCAATCATAAATCGGGATGTCAACACATTCGAGACGAATTCTCGTTGGATAACAAGCCAAAGTGTCTGCATGAATTCACCTTATCTCGGAGTAGTAGGCACGCTCCGTCGTGCCGTAACAATGTTGCCCTTCTACCTGTTTTCCAGAGATTTATCGAGACGCTCAACCTCTTTTTCGAGAAGTGCAATGCCGATACGTTGTAAGGTTTCAGGTGTCCCGATACGCCATTTTCCATCTATCATACTCACAAACACGCGCGCATTTCGATCCATTGCCAATCCCCGAAGTGCCCAGTTGGTATAAGCAACTGGTTCGCCACTTGTCCACTGCCATTCGGTTTGATTTTCCAAACGCGTTAGCCCAATCAAAAATGGATCCTGCCCGAATATTTCCACGAGCCATTCTTGTTCCGTTTCGTCGTTAATCGACACCAGATGTGCCCCTTCAGCCATTGCTTTAGCGCGGGCATCCTCCCAACTCTTACACTGAATCCTTTTGTAAGCGTGTCCATTGGCAGGATTCACCACCCATGCTCCTATTGGGTTCGGCATCCATGGGGCTGGTGGGGCTTGAACCTCCTTTGGTTCCGGTGGGACTGGTGGTACTTGGAAACCCTCCGGAGGCGGCGTTGGCGCATTCGGAACAGGCGGCCTCGAAGCCTTGCTCAACCGAAAAACCAAATCATGCCGTCGCTGTCCTTCCCCAATCTTAAACGTTTCCCCCATTGCCGTGTCCCCTTTATATTCCACAGACACTGTGCAAAACGCCGGCAAATTCACATACATCACAATGTAGCCATCCGAATCTGTATAGGTTGGACTCCTGCTGCCCTTCCCGCTATTAACACCATCTAAACTCCGATAGTGTAGGTGCAACTTTACGGCTGCGTCGGTTAAGGGTGATCCATCCGCCAAAAGGACCTGACAGCGGATGCGCATTCGAGGTCGCACTGTTACCTTTATGTCTTTGATATCCACCCCTGACTTGATGTAAAGCGGGATGCTACCTACAGCTGACACTTTCTTCGGTTCGACTTCAAAAGTAGAAAGGAACCTAATACGCTGCTCATGCGATATTTTGAAATTCGGACTGTCAATTGGTAAGAAACTCAAGCCTCCAATTTCAATGGCGCGAATTTCTGTATCGGGTTCAAAGGTTTCTGTTTTTGGAACCACTACTAATTTCGCGTGTCCCGGAACAATGTCCTTAATTTGGAAGTTCCCTGCTGCATCGGTCCGCGATTGTTGCATCGGTGTAGGCATCTGCCACATCTCACCCTCAATCATGTCAATCGGTTGAACCGCTAATGTGAGATCGGAAACGGGCTGTCCCTCCATATCAACGACGCGTCCAGAAAGGATGCTCGTCTCTTCCTCGGCACGACTGGACAACAGGGCTGCGAGCAAAAGTGCCCAAATCCCAATGAGAGCTACAAATGGGTGTCTGAAGTTTGGAAATCTCATGGTCATTTCTCCGTTTTAAAAGGTTTCAGGGTTAATTCTCCCGTCCCGAACGCTTGATATCCCCCCAAGTAGTGGCAATCTTGTCTTTCGGTGAAACTGCAAGGAAACCTTTCATCGCTTCCTCAATTTCAGCCTGAGAGAGCGCACGTTGCCAGACCCCCACTTCGTCAATAGAGCCATTCTTGAAGGCATACTGTGGCTGGTTCTTGGCACATCCGATACGAAGGTCTATGTCATTGGTCCCGTTGAATTCAAATGCCCTGTCAACGTTGGAGAGGATTTTGCCATCCAGATAGATCTTTGCGGTCTTCCCATCGTAAGTCCCAGCAATGTGGTGCCAGTTTTTATCTACCATCGCCCCCGTGGTGTTGAAGCCATACACATCTTGGATTCCGCCTAAACGCATTCCAATATTTGGACCCTTGAATGCCCCGACATCGTTGATGAGTCCCATACTGTATCCCTTCTTCTCCTCACCCAAAACGTGGCTACCCTTGTCAAACCACATTCCTGAATTCTTATCCCAATCTTCATTGAGTACCCAAGCCATCATCGTTATCTTGTCTTCGAGTTTTAACAGATCATCCGTGGGGATATGGATGCAATCATCACCTTCCGGTTCAGGGGCAATATGAATCGCATCTCCATATTTGCCTTCAACAAAACCTATATTGGCAACAACATCGGCATCAAGATCGTTGCCAGAGGCATCAAGAATCTTCTTACCTTTTACCTTGTCAAAGGTAAAGTAAAGGACGAGGTCATCTTGCAGTTCAGCAGTTGCTTGGCTTGTTGTGAACAGTAGAGCGATGAAAAGAAATACTACCCATTTCATTGATACTTCCTCCAAAAAATTTCAAAATCCAATTAGTTGGCAACTACCCTTCGCCTAATATTCTCCCAATGTGCCAAATTGGATCAGTGCCTTCCTTTTTCATGTCTATCTTCCATGTTTTTCCTTTTTAGGCGTATCTTCCCCAGAGAGGCTCGAAGTTTCAGTAACGGTCCACCACCATTGAGCGTTCCCTTCAACTTATCTTCTGTCAAAAGACCTTGAACTTGAATGGGAATGTCGCTTGAAATAGTGCCACTCGTTTCGGCATCTATGTTTACAGCAGTGCTGGAACTGAGCACGACTTCTATCTTTCCAGGACCCGATGTCCGTAAAGTCCATGGATGCATCAGTTGTGTTGGGATTTCAGCGTGGATGTTCCCAATGCCAGACGCTGCATCTACACGACTCTGACACTCTCTTAGCACAACCTTGCCAGGTCCGCCCGTCTTGGCAATTACCTCTCCTATTATCGAACCTAACTCAATATTCCCAACGCCAGACTCTACATTTATATCACTCTGACACTCTTTTAGCACAACCTTGCCAGGCCCCCCCGTCTTGGCAATTACCTCTCCTGTTATCGAACCTAACTCAATATTTCCAACACCAGATCCCACATTTATATCACTCTGGCACGCCTTTAGCACAACCTTGCCAGGTCCACCCGTCTTAGCGATTACCTTTCCAGCAACAGAACCTAACTCAATATTCCCAACACCAGACTCTACATCTATATCGCTCTGACACTCTTTTAGCACAACCTTACCAGGTCCACCCGTCTTGGCAATTACCTCTCCTATTATCGAACCCAACTCAATATTCCCAACGCCAGATTCTAAATCCACATCACTCTGACACCCTTTTAAGGTGATTTTCCCAGGACCCCCCGTCTTGGCGATTACTTTTCCAGCAACAGTAACCAACTCAATATTCCCAACACCAGATTCTAAATCTACATCACTCTGACACCCTTTTAAGGTGATTTTCCCAGGACCCCCCGTTTTTCCCCAGACAGCACCTTGAATCTCACCAAGATGTATGTTGCCAATAGAAGTCTTCGCTCTCACAGTCCCATCAAGGTTATCAACGTGAATAGCTCCGGCAGCTGCAGTTTTCAGATCAACATTAGATTGGGACGGCACTGTCACTTGAAAATGAAACCGTAATGGGTGCCCGTTTTTCATCCAGTATTGACGATCGCGTTTGAACTTTCCTTCAATACGGATATCGGAATTGCTCTGTTCAAACGCTATCTCAAAATCGGCAAGTGCTTTCTGAGCGATATTATCCAGTTTTCCTTCAACTTTCCTCGTGACGACAACCTCAACCTCATTCTTGTCTTCAGTTTGCACGTTTATTGTGCCAATTTCCGAGTCAACGGTTAATGTCCCCCCCGGTTTGACCTCAAAATTCCTCTTGATGTCCTGCGGGGCATCATGCGCAAAAGCCGCAGTTATTCCGCAACTCAGGTTAATTATCAAAGCGGTGATTCCGAGTAAAAAACTGTTCTGATTTTTCATTTTTTCGACCTCCCCCTAATGGCTTGAACATCATCGGAGAACATGAACGTTAAATGTAAGAGAAAGATTAATCTTGCCTATCACCGGCAAAATTGGTATTGTGGTTTATCGTTTTCATCCCTATCTTCCAAGGCAGACTGCCTTATGACGCTATGTCGCGTTTTAAGGAAGGAGAGGTTGCATAGAAAGCACTTTTAGGACCCCTTTCTACCTGTGGTGTTTATTCGCCTCCTGAACCAGTAGATTTGACTTCATACTTTTTTAGTTCAAGGGTTTTGACCGTGGTTGAAGCATTAAGGAGAGGGAGCGGTATAGTTTTCAGAAGAACATCTTCAGCCTCTTGGTGCAACTTGATGATGCCAACGTTGGGTGCTATCCACAGCGTTGTAACGGATTCGCCGGGCGGATTTACTGTTTGCTCAGGCGGAGACGTTTCAACTTTTGTCTCTGTCCGGTATTCAACCTTCAAACAGTCTTCAAAAGTGCCAACGGGTGTTTCAACGTTTTCCGTGCCCAGAACCTTGCCTGTTTCAACAATAGTGAACTCAAGTATGATTTCTCCAGGATCTATTAGCGGTTCAGGTATCATCGAGATTTTGATGTCTATTCGCATTGCGTCCCACCTTTCGTTGAAGGCGACAGACGTTGGAGACACATAGAACAGGTCTTGTGCCTCTACTGTGACCTCATAGAGAAGGTCTAAATTCGCTTCGGACGATGCCATCATTATCAAGAATGCCGTGCGAAAAATTCCCACCTCCTTTGTAAGGCGTGCCTTGACCGCTTCCTTTACATCATCAGCAACCAAGAATATAATCCCGTCTTTACCCACTTGGTAGAAATTTGGATGGATATGATAGTCATAATCTAAATTCTCCAAGGTAGGTTCATAGTTAAAGGCATGGTATGTCTCACCCTCAATCGTTTTCTCCTCTACGACACGGCGGGTTAATTCGTTTCCATCTTGATCCACGTAAACCCAGAAGCTTCCGGGCGTATGTGGAAAATAAGAATCTATTCCTTCCTTTCCCATCAGCGTTGCATTGAAGCACAAGATGAGCAATAGACTCAAAACTATATGAAATCCTTTCAACATAATAAATTCCTCCTATTTCCTGTTTCTCTATTTTCAACTTCGGTACAACATCACTCGCTCTCGCCTAAAATACCAGTCAAAACGGCGCGCTGTGCAGCTGTGCTATCTGTCCGTTTCGTGACAGTAACATCAACAAGCCCCGCATCCAATGGCGGTTTTTCAGACGTGCCACCTAAGGTGACCGACCTCGTAATTTCTGTGTCCGCTCTTCCAATTGTTAGTTCCACCACATCGCCTGAATGCCAATCTTTCGCAAATTTCGCTATATCCTCAAACGCATCCACCGGCATACCGTTGATAGCCATCAGATTATCCCCATCTTGATACGCAGGAGATTTATGGATAATCAAATCTCCTACCGGGGTTTGGCTCATGGATTGAATGCGGACAGAGACGACTCTTGAATAGTACTCGGTGAACCCTTCGCTGAACCAATATTCTTGCTCACGAAAATTAATCGCTTTGCCGTTCCAGATATGGACAACCTCGTGTCCGACAAGCGGCACCCACAGATGCCTGCTCGCTTCATCTAACACACCCCCGATTAAAACGCTGATGCTGCGTCCAGAAACGCCGCCTTGCGTTTCGCCTTTTCCACCATACGGATTCGCAACAAACAGCATCCTGCCTTAAGGAAATCTAAACAAATCCGTTGGATAAAGGGACAATTTGAAAAATATATATTACCTTGTGACGTTATGTCGTATTTTAAGGGCAGAAAGGTTGCATAAAATGAATTTTATGCCAATTTTTTTGCTATTTATAACGCGAGTTCCAGAGCCATTCAATTCTCACAAAACACTTTTGTCGGACGGAAACCTTCATAAGCCTGATTTATACGGAACGCCTTATTCTCCTGAAAATCCTTGAAGATCAAAGAAGCCTGATTCTGACAACCAACAACCGAGATGCCCCATATACGTTCTTAATCTTCAGATAAACTTACTGGGTCCTCACTGACAAGTGATTGCCCAAAATTGAACGCCTCTGCGTGAGTTTCATAAAAGCATGGCATAAAGAGAACCCCTTTGGTATAATGAGGTAAGCTTAAACCTTTATGGAACTCACGTTAACTATGGTAGACTTGGACATTATGACCCGTGAGTTTTCGGGCACCCACAAAGGGGGTTCCGCTACAAGATGTCTACTTATTTTCATAATTCACCATAAACACCTTGAATTTTCGCGTCAAAGGAGGCGTCAATGGATACCTTATCCACGCATAACTGTTCCCCGGAAAACCGTGTGGACGATCTGTTACGATCGGAAGTGCTTCAGGCGTTTGATCGTGCTACGTTTGAGCGCGATGGATATTGGGTGTGGGAAGGGATACTGACGGACGTTGCCCGTAAACGGTGGACAGCCAGCTTGCAGAAGTTACAGCAGATGAACGATGCGATCCTCATGGATACGGAGTGGAGTGCTATCGACTTTGAGGCGCGGGGCTTTCCTCCGCCTTTGCCGGAACAAATCACACCCGAGTTTTTGGCAGCGTGCTGTGGCGGTTCAGAGCAAATGCCGAGTTTCCTCAGAACCGCTGAGTTGCGTCGATATATGCACACCTACGGGCTATTCGGACCGGAAGCCGCGTTGGTCACACATGGATTTGAGTCGCAAGGCGTTATGCCGGAATACTTCCCTGCCGGATATGACGACTTTATCATGGATGTGACCAGTGTTCACCCGCAAATGATGACACTGTTCACGAAACTTTTCGGGGACCGATTCATACTTGACCACTGTTTTATGCTCAACCGGGCGATCGGTTCAAAAGGGCGTCGATGGCATGCACATCAGTATCGGGATGGGCAGTACGAAGTTGAAGACCCCATTGGGACTGGAAACGCCCTTACCACTGAATTTCTAAAACGACAGTGTATTCGGACGCTGTGCTATCCAGAAGGGGCAACCATCGAAGACGGTGGAGAACTTGCAATTATTCCTGGAGCGCATCTCTATCGCATTCCGTACAAATGGAGCACAGAACGACCCGATGATGACGCTGCCATGAAAGCAGGGTGGCTGAAGGGTAAGATCCACGCCTTTACAAGGAAACCATTAGAAATTGTACACCTCTCACTACCGCCCGGAAGCATGGTGTCCTTTGTCCACCATATGCCGCATTATGTTGGTTATCGAAAGCCGGGGACGACGACTCGGTGGGGACTCCTTATGGCGTATCGAACGCCCGACCCGGATGCAGAACCGGAAGAGTGGACAAATGGTATTCCCACCCATTGGGTGGAACAGACCGCGGCCCAAGGAAAGCTGTCTGCTGCGGCACAGCGTGTGTTTGAGGCTGATAATCCGATCCACAAGCATCTATAGAACTGAATCATTTAGCGATATATGCAGGAGTACACTCTCAGTGACGGGTCGTTGGAGCCGAATAATTTGGCATAAGCGTGTTAGGGCTATTCAGTTCTCCTGATGAGTTTTGACCTCCAAGTAATGTCCAAGTCATGCTAAAATTTACCATAAAATCACCGACTGTTGCCCAATATTCCCGACCAGATCGCACGTTGTGATTCTGTGTTATCCGCGCTTTTCGTGAGGGTAACATCAATAGTATCCGCTTCCAACGGCGGTTTCCTGGAAGCGTCCCCGCTTAACGTGACAGGTAGGATCATCTCTTCACCCTCTCTTACAAGGGTCAGTTCCACCCCATCACCGGATTTCCAATCCACGGCAACCTTTCTGATGTCGTCAAACGTTTTCACCGGCGTGCCGTTGATGCCTATCAACTGGTCGTTATCTTGATACTGCAGTGAATTGTCGATGAACAGACCTCCACCTGGAGGTCCCCCGATTCCACCAATACCGAGCATTTCATGCACGATATAACCAATACGAGGGAGTCTTTCGCCAAATTCTATCTCAGCCTCCACACCTGCGTCTTTCAGGTATTCCTCTAAGGGCAATTGTTCCGTCCCCGTCACATATTTTCGGAAGAACGGTTTAAAATCCTCACCCGTCATTCGATTCACAATTCTGATGACACTGTTCATTGTATACGGGACACTTGTAAGACCAAACTTCTGATACATCTGTCTCATCACATCGTCTAAACTGCGCCGATTTCCTGTAAGCGAGCGAATCTGTAGATCCAAAGCCGCAGCAATCAGGCTCCCACCGTCATAGACGAGTTCGCGGTTGGCGGACTTGTCTTCCCCTGCTTCGTGGATAGAAAGCTCACCCTGTCGAGATAGATACGCCTCCCACGTCCGTTCAAGATTCCTGAGAAAATCGGTTTCAGAGGTAAGCCCAAGGCGAACAGAGACGATCTCTGAATAGTATTGCGTAAAACCAGCACAAAACCAGTATTCCTGTTCCTTAAAACCGATGGCACCTGTTCCATCCAGGATATCAATATAACTTCCATTCCAGAGATAGCAAACCAGGCGCGCTACAACGGGTAACCAAAAATCTCTGTTGGTTTCATCTAAGGTCTCACCTATCAGCATACTGATGCTACGTCCAGAGACACCACCGCTCCTATATCCTTCTTTACTGTAAGGGTTCGCGACACATAGGAGTTGACCTTTTGGCGTGCCACCGAAAATCCCGGAATACATACGAAGAAGTGCAGCAACAACTCGCTCCATTTCATCCATAGTTCCTTTAAAGCCTCCACCGAGAGCAAGCACAATCTTTGCTGTTCCGGTTTCTACCAGACGTTCAGCATGTTCACCGAGCACAAGATACGCATACATCAGGTCGTTCTGATCTTTGCAAACGAAGCGATGTCGATTCGGTTCAATCCGTTCCCAAGGTGTTGAGACCGACCAATTATCAGGCACATCAACACACAGTTCAACATCGTCTACTTCACCAACTACAAATAGTGCATATCCGGGCCAGAAAACACAGTCGTCTTGGGCATACGGGGCTTCATCCCTCCCCCAATGCCATTCCCGCTCATCATGATTCAGCAATACTTTGTAGTGGAGCGTCACAGGCGACGCATCTTGTGTTTCAACTGCCCACTGCGTTTTGTCAATCTCCTCGATGACCAGTGACTTCCCGTTCGCATCGGTAACAGTCAAATCTCGTAGATAATGACTATAGCCACCGTCCAGCCATTCAGTTCCGAAACGACTCATGGATAACAGCAACGGTTTTCGCTTCCCTTTCGTGTCGTGACTGGTTTTTGGCGTTAGCACACATTCAACAGTCGCCAGACGCGGATTATCAGCATCAATCTTAACCGCATACCTTGCCGACGCAAGTTCCATGGGATTCTCAAGGTTTTCCAACCGACGGAAATTCCTGATGACGCGCCACTCCTCAATAACGGCTTCGTCGCGATAGGTGTTATGCCATTTATATGTCCACTGCGTGCCTATCTGTGCCGGGAAATATGCCGCGTCCTGAAGCGGAATCTCATACTTAATCAATTCGGCTTCCGTGACAACACCATTCGAGTGCTCATAGCGCATCTTCACAAGCCCAACACCTTTCGCGAACCACAGATAACGTGTGCCGTTTACAAGGGCATCTCGCAATTCAGCATCGGCATCCTCAACAATCTCAACGTCAGCGTCCGTGAAAACAGTCTTATGCTTTAGACACGCCGAGAAAGTGCCAGCGGAGACACTTACTGTTTCACACCCCTCCAAGGTTGCCGTTGCTTGCGATTTCCAAGCACCCTCCTGCTCCCAAGAACTCCCGACAACTAAAGGAAATCTAAAGAGGTCAACCCCACCGTGGTTAAAGTAGTGCAGCAACATATACATCGGCGACGGATCCGCATCGCTACGTCCCCTTGTGTGGAAGCCAGACGATGTGAAAACCTTATCGGTCCGGTTAAAATTGAAATCACCTTCCGCTAAATGTTTTCCGGTTTCCGTTGCGGCAGTCGCTTGAAAGTCAACGCGACGCGGTTCGCTTTTTAAGATATTTGTGTCTAAGGTTTCGCGAAGCATTGATTCCTCCGTTTCTAATCGTTTCCGAGCGCGATACAACCGACTTTTTATCGTATTCAGCGATACATCTAAAAGTACACTCACCTCTTCACACGTCAAACCTTTGTAGTAGTGCAATACCATCACAGAACGTTCATTGACAGGCAGTTTTTGGAGAAGGCGTTCCACGACTTCACGCAGCTCATCTGTTGAGGCTTGTGTCCGTTCCTCGTCAAGATATCGCGCATAGGACACCCTCTCTAATTCTGCGTTCGGCATCGCATCCAGTGACTGCATCGTCATCGGCTTCCGTCGCAGCCATTCAATACATTGACGCTTCGCTATCACGTGTAACCAGCCTGAAAAACGATTCGGGTCTCTCAAACTCGGAAGCGACTTATAAGCCTGAATAAAGGTATCTTGCGTAATCTCTTGTGCGGCATGGAAATCACCGATCTCACGCCACGCAAGCGAATGAATCCACTTCCGGTGCTTTTCGACCAGTGCAGTGAACGCATTCTCATCACCCTTCAAGACACGTTGAATCAGATCAACATCTTCGTTTTGCACGATTACCTCCACAGTCATCTGATAGCGAGTTTCAGAAACCTACAAGATTCGCCAGAAATGCCTCGTGACGCTATGTCGTATTTTAACGGGGGAAAGGTTGCATAAAATGCATTTTATTTAAAATTTTTTGCAATAAGGAAAAAAAAGGCGGGATGCACAAACTTTTAAACGATCGGCCACCGGTTATTGACTGTTGGAAAAAGGTTTATCGGCTATCAGTCATTGACTTTCAGCAGAGATCGCGTTGACGACGGCATGTTTACCGATAGCTGAAGACTGATAGCCGACTGCCGATTGCTAATAATCAGCGATGGAGCCATCTGCCAATCTACTGTTGGGCCAGGTGAAACGTCTGTCTGCTTCCTGTCCAACCTCAATAACCTTTGCCTCATCAATGGTAACGCCTAAGCCAGGCCCCTCTGGAAGTGAAACGTAACCCTCTTCGTCCATCTCCCACGCTTTGTGGGCAACGCCGTCTGGAAGGACGTTCTCATACCCCTCATGGATGAGGAAAAACGGCACGGCAGCGGATAAATGAAGACTCGCGGTGAGACCGAGGTAGGACATCGTGCAGTGTGGCGCGATTGGGACGTGATGTGCCTCGGCGAGTGCTGCAACTTTCTTAACTTGCGTAATACCGCCGCCGTGTCCAACATCGGGTTGAAGGATGTCAATCACTTGTGCTTCAAGGATTTCGCGAACCTCCCATATTGTGCGGTCGCGCTCTCCTGTAGCGAGCGGCACAGGAACGGATTCCCGGATTTTGCGCATCACTTCAATATTTCCCGGAACCCATGCCTCCTCTAAAAAAAGGAGGTCGTCTGGCTGGAGATAACTCGCGAATTGTTTGACAATCGGCGGAGGTAGACAACTATGTGCGTCAAACATCACAGCACCATCGGAACCGACCTGCTCCCGCGCATCGCGCACGCGCTGAACGAGATCCGCAATCTCATCAGGGGTCCCGGCAAAGGATTTGGAACCTCCGGGTCCTGTCTTAATCGCTTTTGGACTCGGATACTTCCAAATTTTATCGCGGCAGGGACCCCCGAGTAAACGATAGACGGGTACACCCCAGAGTTTTCCGGCTATATCCCACAATGCCATATCAATGGCGGAGATGGTATGCACCATCAAGCCGCCGCCCCGGATATTGCGGTGTGCGCGAAACAAGCGTTGCCAGTGATGCTCAATGCGCGTCGGGTTTTCCCCGATAATCAACTCGGACAACGAACGCGCTAACGCACAGGTAACGGTCGTCTCCATATTGTTAATCTCGCCCCACCCCGTAACATCCATGTTTGTCTCAATCTTGACGTAGGCTTTCACACCCATCGGGAAAGCCTCGAGGTTTGTCACGCGAATCTGTGAACCTTTATCTTCATAATCTGCCATTTTTAATTTTTCCTTGCGGGAGAACAACAGGCATTAGGACTTTAAGGTGCGTTCCTTAAATCTGAAGAAATACGCAGAAACACCGGATTTAGTCTGGGAATAGACTAAATCCATTCCTTGTATTACATTGCAAAGACCCCTATCAAAAACCCTATGCCGTTGTTGCAGGCTATATTGGATCGTAGAAATGTGTATCAATTCTATACTGCTTTCTATAGTTTGCAACGTTTCTAAAGGTTTGTCAAGATTTTAGGAAGATTCCGTTCTTCAATAGGTTTTGCCAGCAGGAATCTTTACAACCCGTCCTCGGGACACTTCCGCAGAATGCCCTGCACGGCACGTCCTTAAAATCGTTTCAAGGTTCCCCACACTGTTGCGAGTTTCGCGTGGGGCGTTACTGACAATCTATTCCTATCCGGGATACCGGGTCCTGTGACTTTGAAATTATCAAATCTCGCTGTGTAATTCGCGATCCCTAATCCAACTCTACCTGCTGGAAAGTCGGGGAATCCATGGAGAGGCTCTAAAGTTATGGGATCCAGAACTCGCTCTCCATTTATCCAGAAGGTCAACTGGTTTCCATGCACACTCAATTTGAGGGTTGACCATTTCTGTAATCTCAACAAAGGATGAGGTTCTTGAGCGTAATTCAAAAAAAAGTTGCCGTGCAAATCACCCCCGAAACATCCCACCACGGGTGCTGCTTGATTTGAGTCCTCAATTTCACAGACTACACCCCATGTCCCTTCAATCCGGGCAGCGATTGCAACGTTCCCAGGTCCGTGTTTCTCAAGCGGTTTAACCTCAAATTCAATGTCATAATCTTGCCACATTTCCTCTCCAATTGTCAGTAAACGGGTTATTGTTCCCGCATTACTTATTCCCTGAAGTTCACCATCAATAATTTCCCAAGAACCCGGATCATCAAAACCGAACATGACCAGTGTTTGCCAATCGACGAGTTTTCCGTCATTAAAAGTATCCAGAAATGTCCCCGCCAAGGCGGAGAAAGCGAAAAAAAATAGTCCTAACCCGATGAGTCCTAATCTCATTAGAATCTCCTCCAGAAAATTTACCAAAGTTTGTGTAACCAATGCTCGATCGCTTGGCATTCCGCGTGACACACATCTACGCAAGAAATCCAAAACTATCAAGAGACATTAGAATCCTTTATAATTAAAGATACTCTGTTGCAAGGGAAAGGGTGCATATACGCCTTAACCGCAAGGAAAATCAGAAAATTATTGACCGAAAGCCCAAAAATTGATAGAATCCTTGCTAATATAGAAGGAGGCGAAACAGATGGCAAATCAGACATATCGCGTTGGAATCATTGGCTGCGGCGGAATGGGTAGATCTCATTCCAGGGCATGGACCGCACATCCGAAAGCACAAGTTGTCGCAGCAATGGACATCTTTGAAGAAGCAGCGCAACGCGTCTCAGACGAATACGATGTTCCGGCTATCTACACCGACGTTGATGAAATGTTGGCGAAAGAGGATTTGGACATCGTCAGTATCACAACATGGCAGGGACCGCGGGCGGAAGCCACGGTCGCCGCGGCGAAAGCGGGCGTGAAAGGCATTATCGGTGAGAAGCCGATGGCAGCCTCACTCGGACAAGCCGACGCTATGATCGCTGCTTGTGAAGAGAACAATGTCAAGCTTATCATCGGCCACCAAGGTAGATATGCCCCGGCAAATATAGAGACCCGCAGACTCGTCGCCGCAGGGGCGATTGGTGAACCAACAACCGTCCACCACAGTGCGAAAAGGCACGCCGGATTGCTGAACACAGGCACACACGCAATCGATGGCTGGCGTTTCATGCTGTCCGATCCTGAAACACTCTGGGTCATTGGACAGACCTCTCGGACGACCGATCGGTGGGAACGTCGCACGATTTGTGAGGACCTCTGTATGGGCTTAGTCTGTTTTGAAGGGGGTGCACGTGGTATCTACGAAGGCGATCTGCCGGAACCGTCAGTCTCCCACCCCAGAATCGCTGGAACAGAGGGACAAATCCGTAACGGACCTGACGGCACACTTCTGCTCCAAAATGGGGACGCGCAGGGCTGGCAGACCATTACACCACCCCCACAAACCAAAAATCAGTATGATGAATTCATCGAGTGGATCGAAGGTGAGATCCCTGAGCATCGTGGCAGTGGCGTTCAGGCACGCTACACGCTGGAAATCATGATGGCTATCTATGAATCCTTGCGGATCAAGGATGTCGTCAACATCCCTATGGAAACCAAGGAACTGCCGCTGGAACTCATGGTTAACGACGGCACGCTGCCGGTCTTAGAAGAGGGACGCTACGACCTCCGTAGACCGTTTGAAGGACAAACTTGGAAGAAGCCGTAAATGGTTGTCAGTCCCTGGTTCGCATTGCTGCGCAATGCTTTCGGTTTTCAGTTAAGAGGTGTTTTTGCTTGAGCGTTTTCCTCATTTAACAAACCTCTCTTGTAACCGACAACTGAAAGGGTTCTCGTAGAGAACCCACACTGATAACCATTAAAAATGGAGGAAATGAATGGCAAAGCAGGGAAACCGACGTTCGTTTTTAGAAATCGCAACAGCCATTATCGGCGGAGTGCTAAGCCTCGCCGCTGGTATCCCGCTCATCGGCTTTGCGATTTCGCCTGCCTTCAAGAAAGGGGAGTCGAAATGGGTGGACTTGGGTCTCGCCGCCCGGCTCAAAAACAGCCGTTTTAAAAAGGTGGGCTATACCTTCACTGCAAAAGACGGCTGGGTCAAAGCAACGAAAAAACGCTCTGTCTACGTAACTGACGCAGGTAACGGAGAGTGGAATGTCTTCTCACGCATCTGTTCGCACTTGGGATGCCTTGTCCGATGGGATGAACAGAGGGAATCCTTCCTCTGTCCGTGTCACGGCGCTGTGTTCGACAAGAACGGAATCGTTGTTGCCGGACCCCCGCCGCGTCCGTTGCAGAAACTCCAAACGAAAGTCGAAGCTGGCATTTTATACGTGAAGGATTTTTAGCAATTGACTCTGAGCTGCCCTTCCGTTGTCAGGGCAGTCCTTTGATCGTTAAAAAACCGTTCGTAACCTAAAGTAGGTTTCTTAACAATTTTAGAGCGGGGTGAACAACGGACACCCCGTCCAGATTTAATCGTTAAAAATGCAATTTCTCAACGAACGTCTCCCGTTAGCGGAGTTCTCCGCACATCTACGCAAACCTTTGCCGAAACACATCAACCTGCTTTTCTCACTGGGCAGTTTGGCAATGTTCCTGCTCCTGCTTCAGGCAGTTACGGGTGCGTTTCTGGCATTATATTACTCGCCTTCACCGGAGCATGCCCATAATGCGGTAACGTATATCAGCGAAGAGGTGCCGTTCGGGTCATTCGTGCGTGGGTTACACCATTGGGGTGCAAGTGCGATGGTCATCATCGTCTTTCTGCACCTGCTCCGTGTTGTGCTTTATAGTTCATACAAAGCCCCACGTGAACTTACATGGATCGTCGGGGTTCTTCTGCTGTTAGTCGTCCTCGGCTTCGGCTTCACGGGTTACCTCCTTCCGTGGGATGAGAAAGCGTATTGGGCAACAGTTGTCGGTGTCGAAATCGCCAGCACTGCCCCCATATTAGGCGATTTTGTTGCGAAGGTCTTGCGCGGGGGAACTGAGATAGGCGCGGTGACACTGTCTCGATTTTACGCCCTCCATACAATCTGGTTGCCGTGGCTGGCTTTCGGCTTGGTCGGTGTGCATCTCTTCTTCGTCCGCTACTACGGTTCGTCGGGCACCCCCCAGAACACCCCAGAAGACATGAAGATGGGAAAACCGTTCTATCCGGATCAGGTCTTTGAAGATGTTGTCGGCATGCTAATCCTCTTTGTTGCCTTGGCAGCGGCTGCATTGTTCATGCATGTCCCGCTTGAAGATGTCGCCGACCCAACGAACGCGAGTTATGATCCGCGACCTGAATGGTATTTCCTATTCCTGTTTCAACTGCTAAAGTATTTCCAAGGTCCTCTCGAAATTGTGGGAACGTTTGTAATCCCGACGGTTGGTATGGTGCTTTTGCTATTCCTCCCCTTCTTAGACAGAAGTGAACGTGCTGTTCTCTGGAAACGCCCCGTGGCACTGACGGTCACGACTGTCTGTGTCGTCGGAATTGTGGGGTTAACGGTGCTCGGTGCGAGTTCTCCAAAACTCGAAACGACGGATTCTACTGTTGTCCAAGAGGCACCACAACCCACAGAGGAAGTTCAAGAAGTCAGCACACCAGATACAGAGACCGAAGAAGGGGAAGAAGTCTTTGACTTTCAGTTAACCGAGGAAGAAATTGAAGGAACGGAAGAAGGGGAAGCAGTTTTTGATTTTCAACTCACCGAAGAAGAATTGCAATAGCGTGTTTCACTGCAGCTTATGAAAAACTGTAATCTGAAAGTACAATTCGGGAGCGGTTTGCAAACCCATATTGAAGGCATCCTTTCCCCTACAGACCCCGAACCTGAGGTCCCAACAGACAACACTGAATCTGAGGGCGTAGCGTTGGTTTCGTTCCGAGAACTCGTCCCTGAAATCAAGGATACCGGTTATCTGACACACGCTATTTTCGCATATCCTGCGAAATTCATTCCGCAAGTCGTTCGGTACGCCATCAACACCTACACAAAGGAAGGAGATTGGATTATTGATCCATTCGCAGGTTCAGGGACCGTAGGTGTCGAAGCGTATCTGTGTAAACGCAACGCCGTTCTACTCGATCTGAATCCGCTCTTGAATCACATCATGCCACTCAAGGTCTACCGCGGGAAAGAATTGCTCAGCGAAGCGAATTTGCACAAGCTATTGGAGGGCATGCGAGAAAGCAAACACCAATTCACACCGCATTGGTCAAATGTTGACTACTGGTATGCACCGGAAATCTTAGACGTGCTATCCCGGTATTGGGGTTTCATTCACAACACAGACGATGGAATCTATTCAACCCTCATCAAATCCGCGTTGTTGAAGGTTAGCAAACGTTTCTCTTACACAGAAGATAGAACGCCTAAACTCGCCAGATCCAAGCGTAAGTTGAAAGCGATAGAGGCACTGCTCAAGGAAAATTGGCGAGAACAGTTAGATGAGATGGTATATAGTCTCTCCTTGAAAACATTAAAAAACCTCAATGACTTCGTGATGCATACACAGCCCCAGTGTGAACATCTGGGGACGGTTGAATTTCATGGGGGTGTGGATTCGTCTTACGTCTCCGTGCCGCGAGAATGCGATGCGTTAATCACATCGCCGCCGTATCTCCAAGCGCAAGAATACATTCGCTCTACAAAGATGGACCTCTTCTGGTTAGGCCACACCGAGGAAGAGATTCGTGAATTATCGCGTCTGGAAATCCCGTATCGGAAAGCAGATCGGCTGATTCAGACAGCAACGTTGAACAAAATCAGGAAGAGGCTCACTCGGGACGACCTACAGAAACGGCTCGACTCCTATTTCTGTCATACAGTCAACGCACTTGAAAATTCGATGAATCAACTGAGACCGGGGGCAGCCGCTTGTATTTTCGTCGGTAATCCACGGATTGATGGCATAATGGTTGAACTGTGGCGGATATTAGCGGAGTATTTTACGGAACGTGGGTTTGTGTTTGAGAAAGTCTACGAGGACAGGATTAAAACGCGGAAACTCTTCGGTGCGAGAAAGAATAAGAACCCGGATGGAATGAAGTCGGAATTCCTGCTGATTTTAAAGAAAAGCATTATCTATCAAACATCTTCTCGGCAGTGCGGATCTGTTCTTGAAGATAAGGAACACCCTGTGCGCGTTCCAAGAAAATCTCCAGATAGCGACGCATCATGAGCGGATCATCATTCTTTTGATACGCTTGCGCGAGACGATAATACGCCTCTACATCGCTGTCATCAAGGGATAACCCCTTTTCATAGGATTGGATGGCGCGAAGAAATTCCCCATTCTCCTCGTAAGCGAGACCGAGGTTAAAATAGGTATCGGCATCGCCCTCCTCTATCTCAAGGGCTGCCTCGTAATTTTGAATAGCATCCTGATACATCTCGCGGTGGAGGTAGGCACTCGCCATATTGTAGTAGGCATCAGCAAAGGTCGGTTCTGTTTCAATTGCGTTTTGAAAGGCGGCAAGAGCCTCGTCGAACTGGTCTGTCATGTCGTAAGCATAGCCGAGGTTGTTGTAGAAGGCAGGGTTTCCCGGGGATAACTCAAGCGCGGTGTGGAACGTCTCAATCGCAAGTATAAATAAGCCGAGATCGGCGTAAACCAAACCGAGGTTGTTATAGGCGTGATGGTGTCTATCATCAAGGGCAATAGCATTTTGAAAAGACTCCATAGCGTTCTCATATTCACCGAGTTCACGATAGGCTATACCGAGTTGAATATACCCTTCCGCATCTGTCGGATTGAGTGCCTGCCCCATTCTGAGCCTTAACACATCGCGTTGCAGTTCCCGATTCTGTTGCTGTGTTTGGTCAGAAGGATTACATCCCGACAGTAAATAGGTTAAGAGCCCTATTACGATCAAAGGAACGCACCTTAAAGTCTTAACGACCATTGTTGCCCTGCTCTGCAAAGTTTTTTTATGGATTACTTTATAGTGTCTTTATTAAACCAAAACGGTAGCCTGAAACGTAGTGGAAGGCGTGCCTTCAGAAAAGGAGGCTAAAGCCTCAGAATCCGTTGTTTCTCCGCAAGGAAAAATTAAAAAATGATTATTGATACACATACACATTTCTACGATCCAACGCGCCCCGAAGGCGTCCCGTGGCCGAATCCAGATGATGATGTGCTTTACCGAAAGGTTATGCCAGAAGATTACAAAGCACTCGCTGTTCCCGAAGGCGCGACAGGCACTGTCGTCGTTGAGGCGAGCAAATGGCTGGAGGACAACCAGTGGATTCTGGACCTCGCCGCAGATGAGCCTTTCATTGTGGGGTTTGTTGGGCATTTAGAGCCCGACGACGTAGATTTTGAAGCCTCCCTATCAAGATTTTCTGCGAATCCACTCTTTCGCGGGATACGCCTCGGCGGGGGACACTTACGCGCCATCGGGGACGACACATTCTTAACTAATATTGAAAAGTTGGCAGCGAAAGCACTCACCTTAGACCTGTTGATTAACCCTGAGATGTTATCAGTTTTGCCAACCTTGGTTGAACATACACCAGAGATGCGTATTGTCATCAACCACATCGCAGGTGCGCGAATATCAGAACAGCCTCCCGATCCGAGTTGGGTTTCTTCTATTCATGAAGTGGCTCGCTACCCAAACGTCTATTGCAAAGTATCCGGACTCGCAGAACACACTGGGCAAATCCCTGCCCCTACGGATGTCGCCTATTACACCCCAACGATAGATGTGTTATGGGATGCATTCGGTGAGGATAGGCTCATCTACGGGAGTAATTGGCCCGTATCTGAACGCTTCGCGCCGTATAAAGTCGTGCAACAGATTGTGAATGACTACTTCAGCGCGAAAGGTGAGGCAGTCAAAGCGAAGTTCTTTTGGCAGAATGCCAAGGCAGCATATCAATTATCGCTTTAAAGTAGTAGGGTAACCGAAGCGCAGACACCCTCCTCTACAGAGTGAACGGCACGACGGAGTGTGCCTACTACTTTTCCGTTTTATGCTACCCAACGGATGAACTCGCCTGCGGGTTGTCGTTTCGGTGCGCCGATGTCGGCGGGATACCCCGTGTAGAAGAAACCGATGATGTACTCTTGTGACGTATCAATTCCGAGCAATTGATACGTCTGTTCTTCGAGCGTAATTCTACCGGTGCTCCACTGCATGCCGACGCCAGCATCCCATGCGGCGAGCTGGACGTTCTGCACTGCACAACAGGCAGCGGCATAGTCTTCGCGTCGACGTTGCTCATCGCCCTCCTGTATGCAGGAAACGGCGATAATCGTCGGCTTAGACATGAATTTCTCGTAAGCCAGTTCACCGATTTTGGCAAGATTCTCGGCATCCACGTGGTCGGGTGTATCCTCAATCTTAATTTCGCGGTAGCGGTCTGCGAGAATTAGTTTCGTCTTCTCACCGATCACAATAAAACGCCACGGCTCTGTGACATGGTGATTCGGTGCCCATATTCCGTAACTGAAAACCTGTTCGATAACATCGTTCGGCACCGGGTCCGGTTTGAACTTAAAAATGGTGCGTCGTGAAAGAATCGCGTCTTTAACATCCATAACTCAGATCCTCCTTGTAGAATTAAATTATACTGTATTAAGTAGCTAATTGCAAGGTGCGGTGTTTTGAAATTCACAACGCACTTGGAACACAGGGAAGTTTGAACTCGACCAAATAACTCAAGGTCTACGGTTGTGTCAACATTGCTACAATGTCTTCCGGTAACTTAGCACTAACCATTCTCTCGTAGTTTTCAATACTTCGGTAGATACTATGGAACGCAGCAACGATATCCACACCCAGATCTTTGGAAATATTCAAATTTTCTTTAGCGTTATCCCATTCTCGTGTGCGTAACTGCAACATCCCGCGAAAGCAATAAGCACCTGCAAAATCCGGATTCAATTCTATCGCTCTGCTAAAATCGTCAATTGCCTTGCCAAATTCTCCTTTGAGCATATAGGGAAGACCGCGTTGACTATAGACTCTAGCATCACCCGGGCTGAGTTCTATCACTTTAGTATAATCAACAATAGCCTTATCATATTCATCTTTGCCAAAGTAAGCATTGGCACGTTTGTTATAATGGCTAGCTTCACCTGGATTAGTCTCTATCGCTTTAGTACAGTTAGCTATCGTCCCGTCAAACTTGCTTTTATGGAGTTCTGCTGATTTAGCATAGTCTATAGAGGCCTTGTCGGTTTCTCCGTTACGAGAGTAAGCACTGCCGCGACCTTCATAGGCTATAGCATCATTCGGATTAAGTTCTATTGCTTTAGTGTAGTTAGCAATTGCCTTATCATATTCTCCTTTACCATAGTACGCGTTGCCGAGGCCATTATAGGACGCGGCATAATTTGGATCAATTCTTATCGCTTCGCAATAATCTTCAATAGCAAGGTCATGATCTCTTTTGAAATCATAAGCATTACCTCGATTATTATAGATATTAGCATCGTTTGAATCAAGTTTTATTGCTTTAGTGTAATCCGCGATGGCTAGATCGTATTCATGTTTTAGAAAGTAGGCAAGACCACGGGAATTATAGATGTTAGCATCATTCGGACCTAACTCTATCGCTTTAGTATAATCAGTAATGGCTAGACCATACTCGCCTTCTCCAAAGTAGATAAAACCACGCTTGCGATAAGCCTCAGTGAATTCTGGATCGAGTTCTATTACTTTGGTATAGTCGGCACCGGATTTGTCAAATTCACCCTTGCGAAAGTAGGCAAGGGCACGGTTGGTATAGATAGGAGCATCATCTGGAATTAATTGCACTGCTGTATTCAAATCAGTAATTGCTTTATCAACCTCGTTTTTGATATTATATGCCCTGCCACGATTGTAATAGACACTGGGCAAATTCGGATCAAGTTTTATAGATGTATTGAAGTCTTCAATTGCTTTGTCAAAATTTTCTTTGTCAACATAAGCAGTGCCACGGTTATTATATAACTCTGCATCAGTTGGATTTAACCGTATTGCTACGCTGTAATTCTCAATCGCCTTGCTAACTTCACCTTTAATCCAATAAGCCTTTCCAAGATTACTATAAGCATCCGCATCAGTCGTATCAAGTTCTATCGCTATGTCTAGGTCTTCAATTGCTTTGTCAATTTCGTCTAAGTCGAGATAGGCAGTGCCACGATTATAATAAGCATCCGCATAATCGGAGTTGAGATCAATTGACGTGTTATAATCCTCAAATGCTTTATCAACTTTCCCTTGGCTCAAGTAAGTATTACCTCGATTGATATAAACGGCACCATCCTTTACCTCTAGGTCTGAAGAGTTAGTATAATGCTCTATTGCCTTCTCATACGATTTCCGTTTTTCTTCCGGATCCGTTGACCCATCTCCTATATTTTGTGAGGTAAGCCCGTTATAGAACTCTTTATAAGACTTCCAATCATTGTTATAACTACTAATAAACCCATGGATATCATTGTAAATAGTCTTAGGGTCAATATTGTGTTTTTCGCGCAGATGCTGTAATATACGAAATTTGAGAGTTTTTGGAATACAGATTTCATAGTATTTTTCACGTTCAATATAGCCTTTAGGAGGTTGAGCGAATACGCTTTTCTGGGCAATAACACGCTTCTTTGGATGCTGTGGGTGTTTCAGTATCTTTTTTATCGCCTCAGTTTTGCGCAAAATAATAATCCTACCGGGTTCACCTAGAGAGCCGTAGCATGCAAAGAAAAGTGCAACCTTATAATCTGTGGTAAAGTCTATCAAATTAGTTTTACCACCATAGTGTTGGAGTTCAGTGAGGATTTCAAATTTACCCGTTGTGTCCGTATATGCCTTAGCCTGATCAAAAATTTCGTCCTCAAGATCCATAATATCAACATCCCCTAGTTCAAGGGCTTCAAGTTCTCGGTACAAGTTTGAGGAGACTTTGTCATGGCATTGAGATTCCCCACGGAAGATGTAGTCGCCATTTACGGTTTTTGCCTCTATTGAGCGGATAATATCCTCAACTGTACGTGGCGCGTTTTGGCAGTCGGATTGTTTCTGTATGTTCATTTGTTTTACTCCAAAAGCAGATTTATCCTCAAGTTAATAATAACACATTTACCAAAGAGTATTAACAGAATCTGACAAAAGATTTACTGGGTTACAGATCTTACACAACGGAATCCACGAGCCTTGTTCGTGATTTTTGGAGTAAACCTTGTGCGATCAGAAACTCGCACAAACTTAGCATTACTTACCCAAGAACCGCCGCGTAACACACGAACGCTCTTAACACTCGTAAAATCGGATACGATATTATTTACAGTTCCACCAGCAAGTGGGTTATGACGCGGAGAAACAGAATAGAAATCTGCATCGTATTCATCAAGGCACCATTCCCAGACATTTCCCGCCATGTCATACAAACCATATCCGTTCGCAGGAAATGTCCCGACAGGGGTGGTATTGCCGATATTCTCACCGTAGTTTGCCTTGTCAGAATCAAGCAAATTGCCCCAAGCGTACTTTTTGCTAATCAGACTACCGCGCGCTGCTTTCTCCCATTCCGCTTCTATTGGTAGGCGTTTACCCTCCCATTGTGCATATGCCATTGCCGCGTACCAACTCACATAAACAATGGGATGGTCGCCTTTGCCATGTGGGTAATTGTTCTCATTCCAATGCTTCAGATAATCCCCATCGTGGTATTTCCTAAGAATACGATCTTTTCGCCACTGCGGGTTAGCATCAATAAATTTTTTATATTGTGCATTTGTCACCTCGTACTTGTCTATATAGAACGCATCAATATAGACAGTATGCATAGGTTTTTCGTCGTTTTCTGCATCGTTGTCATTGCCTCCCATCTGAAACTCGCCTGCGGGAATTAGTACCATATCGGCATAAACAGAGTTTGATCGAGTTTTCAACGTAAAAAAATAAGGTATCTCAACCTGAAGGCTGATGGGGTTACCGCCTTTTGTGGCAGGATGAAAAGTTGTTTTCTTCAACGCCGCAATCGCTGCTGCTTCCAACCCAAATCCAATATCTGTAATCGCTACAATATCTCGTGGAATACCGTTCTCATCAATGGTTGCCTGTAAGATGACCTGACCTTCCTTGCCTGCCTTCGCAGCAACTTCCGGATATTTGGGTCCCACCTTGAACTTGTATTGTGGCCTAACAACTCCCGGTTCAGGCACCTCTAATAGTAGCAGAAGAGACTCTTTTTCAAGGTTACCTTGGTCGGAGTAAGTCCGACCGATGGCAGACTGAATTTCCGATTGAAGTGTGCGGTCTGCAGTGTTTTGCAGTGCCAACTCGTAGTTCACACGCGCGTTGTCATAGTCCTTCTGACGGGCGTAAATCGCACCTTGATCGAAGTATGCCGCCGTGACGTATTGACTTTCCGGGAACTGCGTGATGAAGTTCGTATACCGACCGATCGATTCATCATCTCTACCGAGTTGGTTCAAACTATAAGCCGCTTTATACATCGCTTCGGCTTGCAGATCCGGGTAGTTCTTGAATTCCTCGGTAGCGATTTTATCGAACTCCTGATACGCTTGCTCGTAGTTGGATTCGTTGAGGAACGATTGCGCAATCAGGTGCTGCGCATCATCTTTAAAATCGGAATTTGGGAAACCATCAAGAACCGCTTTAAATGCCTGTCGGGAGTCCTCGTAGTTCTGCAGTTTATAGTTCAACTGCCCGATAGCGTACCAAGCGTTTTCGACGAAAAGGCTGTTCGGGAAGTTCTCAATAAGCTGTGTGAACTTCGGTTCCGCCAATTCAAATTGCTCTGTCCGATAGAGGATGTGTCCCCAGAGGTAGGTTAACCCCTCTTGATGTTTGGGAATGGTTGCCGTCGGAGCAACCTTTTCAATGTATTCGATCGCAGTGTCATAGTGATTTACATCGCCTGATTGTTCAGCGAGACGCGAGTAGCTAACCGCGATCTTATAATTGGCGAGGGTGGGGAAATCCTTGTCAATGACTTCGGTTTTCACACCCCGCTTTGTTGATTCTTCGAGTGCCTCGGTATACTTTCCAATTGCGCCTTCATAGTTTGCTTGTCTATACAAAGCTTCAGCGAACTGAAAGAGCTGTTCGACAGGACTTAGGGGGCTATCAAGATTGATTGTAGAGACTATTCCCCCAAATTGCGATTCCCATGCATCCCGCTTAACAGTCCCTTTCTCAACGCCTAACACCAACAATCCCGCATTCTGAAGTGCGCTATTTTCACGAATCCTTTTGAGAAAATCATCGGTTTTTAATCCTACCTCCACTGCAGCGTGTGTAGCATCAAGCGGTCCCTCAAATTGCTTGACCAACTGCTGTATCGGCTCGCTTCCGCCGAAGACTCCGCCCGCAGCTTCAATCGCCTCCCGATAACGCGCAGTATCCTCTCGGATAAAGCTATCCATCTCTGACTTTTCTGCATAGAGGCGCAGTGCTTGTGCTTTGTCATAAGGTGGATTCTGACTCTGTAAAATTACCGAACGCACCTGATCCTCAAACGCCTTCATCCCTTCCGTATGGCAGCCCATACAGGAAAGTCCATTACGAACAACGGGGTCACGCGTCCCGGCATTTGACACAATGTTAATCGGTGCTTCATCAAGCCGCCCACCGATACCAGGAATTAGTAAACTTTCTCCAATTGTTAGTCTGACTGTAGGATGGATGTTGTTAGCTTGAATGATAGATTTGAGGGAGGCATAATACTTTCTGGAGATCCCCCACAGCGTATCCCCCTTTTGCACTTGATGCCGTATAGCAGCAGTAGAAAGGTAGTAAGCCTGTAATCCATTAGGGAGGTTGAAGATAATCTCTCCACCATCGTGTGTAAAATCAAGCGGATGGGTGAAGATGTTCTGTGCTCCGACATTCCCAGCGAAGTCGTAAGATTTCCAATACGCTCCATATCGGGATTTGTGACGTTCCACAATGCGGTTATTGACTGATACACCAGACTCGTTAAAACCTGCTCGCCAGACACGAACACCCGGTGCATTTTTTAAGTTTCCGGCGACATCTATCTCAAGTCGAGTTTCTAATTCTTTGTCCGTTTTCGGTAAGTCGAGAATCTCGTGATAGAGAGGCGGTAGAGAGGCAGTAGCGATGAACCAGTCGGCACGCACGAACGGCAATTCACAATCCGTCTCCTCACATAACGTTGTATATGTTGGCAACCTCAACTGGACACCATAAGGGTACGCCTGCTCGATTTTATACCACTTATCGCTTTTGATGTCCCACTCGTAGTGGCGTAGGTCGATGTAGAAGATTGTCTCCTCGCGGTCAATCGGTGTAGGTTTGATGACCTCAGAACCCCAAGAGAGGCTGTTAACCAATTTTGATAAAGCATTTCGATAGGCGCGGAGGTTGTCACCGCTTGCACCAGCGTTATAAAGATGTGTTAGTGTAAAATAGCGTGCGAAGGAACGTTCAAACGCAGTGAGGGATGTCACGTGGGTATGGATCGTTTTGAGCATCGCCTCGGTAGTAATAAAGCGACGTTCGGGCTTAGGAATTGCCTCCCAATCTGGTGCCCCTGATTCAATCCAGCGACGAACTGTGGCGATCATTTCAGCATCCAAAGGCTCTTGTCCCAACGGCATTTGTGAACCGTTATCTGTATCGCCAAGTAGGCGCAGATAGAATTCGGAAGCATCGGGTTGCCCTGGAATGACAGATTGGTTTTCGATTAAATCTCTATGCTTAATGGTAAGCACATCGCTATACGACCCGAATTCGCCGTGGCAGTCAAGGCAGCGCTGCTCAAAGATAGCGAACGCCTGTTGTGCCAGAGGTTGTTGTGCAGGCACAACCTGCTGGCTCAAGGTGAATAGTAGGAGGCAGGTGATTACGCAAAAAATCTTCATATCCTCTCCATTGCATTAGATGACTAAGGCACACGGCGTGTGCTTGATCGGGATTACAAATCCCTCCTACAATTAATTCCATCCAACGAATCGCAAGTAGGTCCCCCAGAGTCTATCCCCCCATAAAAGTACAAGCACAGCGGCACCCGCAAGGAACGGACCATAAGGTATCGGGCTTTGACGGTTTTTTACGCCAGAGATAATTAGTGCACTCCCGACAATCGCACCACTTAAGGCAGAGAAGGCGATTACCATCACGAGTTCGGGCCACGCACCGAGGAACAATCCGTTGAGTGCCATCAGTTTGATATCGCCACCCCCCATCGCTTTTTTGCGTAAGATAGCACTCCCAACTACGGCAATCAACCATAACGCCGTCCATCCAGCAACGGCACCGATGAGGCGCGTGAGCAGATACCACACATCGGCACGTTGATATGCGATCGCACAGACAATCACTAAACCGAGAATCAATCCCGTCACGATGAGGACGTTTGGAATAATATAATGCCTTCCATCGATGACAGAGATCGGCAACAATACAGCGATAAAAGCGACTGCGAGTAGAAATTCGAGGGTTAACCCGAAGTGGTAGAACATGAACAGAAACAAGGCAGCTGTCGCTAATTCAACCAACGGGTATATAACGGAAATTTTCGCCTTACAAGACCGACACCTTCCTCGCAAAAGCAGATAACTCAAAACGGGGATGTTGTCATAAAAGTTTATCGGTTTCTTACATTCAGGACAAAAAGAGCGGCGTGGCGAATGAATCGATACGTCTGAGAGCGGAATGCGGTGGATACATACATTGAGAAAACTGCCGATTGCCAGCCCAAAAAGGAAAATAAAGACCCACATATTTTTTAATAGTTGTCAGTTGTCAGTTAAGCGGGTTTCTTGTAACAATTTTCCAAACCCTGGAATATTCCAAATTTTTGGTGAATTGTTCCCGAACGTCTCTTGTGCCTGAAAACTGACTACCACCAATACTTTTCACCGAGGCGGGCGTCCGCATGATAGACTCTACTAATCTCCGCGACACCGCCGATTCGGTATTTTTCGGGAACACGCAGGTGATTTTTCGCAATCCCTATCTTGTAAGTGTTTTGATGGAGAACATAATCCCCACCCCATGGTGTCTCTGGAACGGATTCCAGATAGTTCCCACGCCATCCTTCAACGCCAGGATTCGTTACCAAGGCATCTAAATTCGTTGGATACCCCCCGGTATGCTTAACGTATTTCTGGATAGCAATAGCGATGGTTTCGACATCTATATCCGCCGCGCTCACTTTTCGATACTCCCGCCAAGGTGGAAAGGAAAGTGCCCCAATGATAATGGCTATAATAACAAGGATGAGCAGCTGAAGTAGCGTCATCCCACCGTTTTCGTTGATGTTTTTCTGTATCATGGTAACAGTCGGAAATCAGGGTTCCCGCCTACAATTTAACTCGCAGAACTTGGCCGAGAAATGCCATACCGGTTCATTTTTTTATACAAGTTACTCCGCTCTACCTTTAATGCTTCCGCCGTCCGTCGGATGTTCCACTTATTATTTTCCAAAGCGGCAAGGATACATTGAGCCTCGGCAGTATCTACCATCTTACTCAGCGCCATTCCAGGTTTGTAGAGCGGTATCCCAAGGGAAGACTGTAAGGCAATTTGATCCAGAGCCGCACTTGGCGGTGAATGCGGGGAAGTGGATTGCGGGATCAATGCTAAAGCCTCGGCGACATCGGGTGCCATCACAACATCTCGATTTACCATAATCAGGAGGCGTTCAACGATGTTTTTTAACTCCCGGATGTTTCCTGGCCAATTGTAACTTTGAAACACAGCATAAGCCGCGGGATCAATGACTTTCGGGGTAGATGCGATATTGAGTTGTAAACGCTCGGCAAAATATTTCACTAACAGCGGAATATCCTCTGTCCGTTCTCGAAGCGGTGGAACGTTAATGGGCACGACATTCAGCCGATAGAAAAGATCGCGCCGAAACCGTCCCTTTTCAATTTCTTCAGGGAGGTGTTTGTTCGTCGCCGCGATAATGCGAACATCTACCGTCCGAATCTGATTTCCTCCGAGACGTTCAACTTCGCCGGTTTCAATGACGCGAAGGACCTTTGCTTGCGCCTTTAAACTCATATCGCCAATTTCATCAAGAAAGATGGTTCCACTGTGAGCGAGTTCAAAGCGTCCCTGTCTTCGTGAATCAGCGCCAGTGAACGCACCCCGTTCATGTCCAAAGAGTTCACTCTCAATGAGTTCATCGGGTAAAGCGGCGCAGTTGAGCGGGATAAAGGTTTTCGCGGCACGCCTGCTTTGTCTATGGATCGCATTCGCAACAAGTTGCTTACCCGTGCCGTTCTCACCAGAGATTAAGACACCGAGTTTGCTTTCCGCGACCCGCTGAATCTGCGAGCGGAGATGCGAAATAACTGCACTCTCACCTACCATTTCATCGGCAGGCGTAATTTGTGATTTCAGAATCTCATTTTCTTGTGATAAACGTGATATATCTAAAAACGGCTGGACACTGGAGAGAATTTTATCAATACTGATCGGCTTTGTAATATACCGCTTCGCACCGAGTTCCATTGTTTTAACAGCAATTTCAATATCTTGTTGCGCAGACATCATCACCACATTTAATTCCGGATAACGTTCACGAAGTTTGACAAGCGTCTGAACACCATCCATCCCATTTTCCATGCGGATATCTAACAACACAAGATCCACATCCGACTTGATGCACTGTTGCAATGCTTCTTCACCACTCGCAGCTGTAAGCGCCTGATACCCACGCATCTTGAGTCCTTGGGACAACATCTTAAGCGTATTTTTTTCGTCATCTACAATCAGAATCGTTTCCATTTTCTAATTTTACCTTGCGGATAAGTTTCAGTTTCGTGATAAAAATCTTGGGAGTTCCGTGTTAGAGTTGTGGTATTAATTCTTCAGTCGCCGATGTAAACTCCTCGGAGCGAGTTCCTTGATGCGTTGGAAAATGGATACGGACAGTCGTGCCTTCGCCTTCAGTGCTTTGGAAGTCTATATCGGCACCATGCTCCGTGACGATCCTTCTAACAATTGGCACACCGAGTCCTCTACCATTCGCCTCTGATTTTGTCGTGTAATAAGGCACAAAGAGATTCGCCATAGTCTCCTCGGACATACCGGACCCGGTATCTTGGATTTCCAGTGAAACCGTGCCATTAATGACTTTCGGGGCATGACGGTTGTTATCATCTTCATTTGCCCCGAGATTTTCTCGTTGACCACTACTTGGTGTATAACGATTGTTATCATCTTCTTCTGTCACAACATGCTCTGACGGACTGCCATTTGGTGTGAAATGGGTTTTCACCTTAAGAAATCCACCTTCAGGCATCGCTTCAATTGCATTTTTCAGGAGGTTGCCAAGTGCCTGTGTAATCTGTTCCGGATCAACTAAAAGTAGAGGCAGCGGGTCTAATTCAGTCCTGACTTTAATTTTCGAGATGTTTTCAAGCCAGAACTTCTCAGTAGAATCCTGTAGTACCGAATCCACCTGCTCTGAACTCATCGGTGCGACTTCATTTTCCTGTTCAAGGTCCGGTATGTGTCTACCGGTGTAGAGTGTCAGGACAGTTCTCACAATGTCATTCAATTGGCTCCATTTTCGCTGCGGTTTCGGCATTCGCGCGAATTGATGGAACTCGTCAATGAGTTTACCGATCCGATCCACCTCTTCAATGACCGTGTCCGTACATTCACTGAATATTTGCTCAAAAACCTCAGGATTGGATTTCGCCTGCTGGAGATTTTCAACAGAGAGCCGAATCGGAAAGAGCGGGTTCTTAACTTCGTGTGCCACTTGCCGTGCGGCATCTCGCCACGTCGCGGCACGCTCTGCCGCCATGCGTTCCTCCATGCTTTGTTTCAGGTCCCGTGCCATTTGATTGAACCCTTCAGCCAGCTGTCCCACCTCGTTACGCGATTGGATTTTAACGCGATGATCAAGATCTCCCGCCGCGATATGGCTAACCCCCTCACGTAGAATCGCGATGGGACGCGTCATCCGACGGCTAATAATATAACTGATGAGATAAACCAACGCGAGTCCACCAATACCACTCAAAAGCAGTGTAATTGTAAGTTGCCGCTGCCATCTCACTTGACGTTCATGCGAATATGCAACGATTAAGCCAACAGCGGGTTTCTCGCGTGTCGTCGCGAAGGGTGAGTTGAAAGGTGTTATCCGAAAAGCAGTAAAAGCGCGTCCACCGGTCTCTTCTGTTCCCTGTAAAAAGATTTTTCGCTCTGGGAGCCAACTCGGCAGTGATTTAAACCATCCTCTCCCCTGCGCTGTCTGAGAGGCGAAATTTAACGGGAGCCAATCTTCTGCCGCTGTCGCTTTCAGTTCGGTGTCAAAGAATGTCGTGTCCGACATTTGGGACCTTCCTACAAGGAAGATAGGATGCTCATCTGATTGGATAGTGGTTTGGGTCGTCTCCAGCCACGTCTGCAAGAGGTAGCCTCCTGTTACGAACCCCCACTCGCCGGCTTCCGTTACCTGAACCATATACTGCAACCCCAGATCACTCTGTAGCGGAATACTTCTGAGCCGTATATGCCCCTCATCATCGTCCAACGAATTATACGTTCGCATCCTTTGTCCTATCTTCGTGTCCGGATATAGCAATCTGCCATCCGCGGTCCCATACTCCAAGAGATCAAACTCGGGTGCCGGTAGATAAGGGAAGCGCGATTCGCTTTCTATGACGCGGTGCAGTCTTGCATCATTCGCTGTGGCGTGAACTTCTTTTTGAACTTTGTTGAGCAACTTTTGATAATTGTTTGAAATTTGAGCTTGAACTCTCTCAACATAAGAGTCAATTTCCCTCTTAAAAGCAAGCCGAATCAGGAAACTGGTACTCCCAAAGACAACGCCAAACATGACAAGGAAGACCAAACCATAGGCGATAAATATTTTATCATGGAATCGTAAAGCAGAGAGTTTATTCCTCATTTTTTTATAGTTTATAGTTGTCAGTTGTCAGTTAAGCACACCGTGGCAGATATATTTTCAGGTACCACCACAGGAGTTATGCTGAAAACTTTTAACTGTTAACTGAAGACCCTAAAAAAGATCGGAAATTCCGTTTATAACCTTCAACCCCATCTTGCAGGTATGTTAACTCACTCCCCCCATTATTGTCAAGGTGCAACCCTTGGAGCCTGCCCTTTACGGCAATCGTATCCATTAAAAGGCGCATCAACCGGCAAACAAACCGGATATTCCGCTTTGGAACGGTTAGCGTTGCATTAGGGACCCCGTTCTCACTAAAATCTAAAGCAGTCCCGCGATACGAAGCGGTCTGCATGTGTGTCATGGCTAACCCTTCAAACTCAATTAATTTGCTGTCCATTCCAGTCTCTGTCGGCAGGACTAAATCGGGACCGAGCTCCTCCCACTGGAGAAATAACACGACTTTATCCCTTGGACCCGCGATAATACCGTTGAGAATAGAGTGATTACTCGTGGGTCCCTTCGCATTTATGACATTAGCACCACCGCCGCGTTTCTGAATAGATTCCGTATAAAGTTGGACGAACCATTCACCAAGGCAACTACTATCGGCGTAGTTGTAAAAAACAATATTTCCTTTTCCATCAACCTCCTCAAAGAGATGAATCCAGCGCGCCAATTGATACGCAATGTTATCCTGATGATTATAAGCGAGATTAAAGGCTCCATGTGCCTGACTCACACCTTCGACAGCGGCACGAATTCGGGTATTCGGAGTTTCGCCCTTTCCTGCGGTCATCGCAAGAAAGAACAACCCGACTGGAGAGAAAGCTGAAAACCGTCCACCGACACCATCAGGGACAGGAAGCAGTGTGTCCCCGTAGAACGGTGATTGCTTATGCATTCGGAAGAGTACACTGTCGGCGGTTAATCCGGTCGTCGCAAGGATTTGTCGATGCCAGTTTACATCATCAAGTGCATCACGGATAATCATTAACGTCGCCATAGTTTCGGTTGTCGTTCCAGATTTGCTAATGACATTGAAAAGCGTTTTATGAAGGAGGTTTCTCGCTTTGAGCATTTCAAGCAAACCGACAAGCCGACATGGATCAAAGGTATCGCCTGTGAAATAGACTTCTGGGGCACCTCCGCGTTCTTCGACCGACAGCAAATTATGATACGGATGGTTGAAAGAATCGTGAAAGACGCGGGCACTCAGGTCGGAACCCCCGACGCCAATAGTGACCAACACGGAGAATGCCTCACGCGCGCGTGTAGCTAACGCCACGACTTGGGTAATATCCTCGGCTTGGAGATGACTTCGGGTCCACGCACGAAGTCCACGCTCAAGCTCGGCAAGCGGTGCTTCTGCTTCATCCTGAAATAGAAGGTGAACGCTTTGCAAAGCGGTATCAACCTTCTGTTGCGCCTTTTGGGGGAACGAACCAGCAATTTCATTGTCAACCCAAAAATGTAGCTTACTGTCCAATGTTTAATTATACCTTGCGGATAGGTAACGGCGTTTGTGATATGATGCTTTTCGCGTTCGAGTCGCCTGCGCCGTTGTTGCAGGCTACGCGATTTGGACTCATATTCTGCCATATTTGTCCGAAAGACGGACAATATCTTCTTCGTCAAAGTCCCCAAACGCTATTTCGAGTATCCGATAGTTCTTAGATTCACCGATGAGCTGATGTTTGGCACCTTGTGGAATAAACACCGGTTCCATAGGTGCAGGACGTTGAATGGTGCCATCAAGGTTTACACAAGCACCCTCATCAAGCGGAATCCACAACTCACTTCGGTGGTGGTGATACTGATAACTGACCTGCTCGCCTGCCCGAATTTCTAAAATTTTGACGGTAACGGGTTGATTGAGGACATACTGTATGAAGCCTCCCCAAGGTTTTTCAATTGTTATAATTTCCTGAAGTTCTTTCGGGCACAAAGCCATGATCCAATTCTCCGGGTTTCCCAATCGTTTGAAACCTACCTATAGATGAAAAAATACTTACCAAAACATGATAGATAGTGTATCATATAAGTAGTCTGTTCGTCAACTCAAAAGGGGCGTGCGTGTAGCACCATCAATATGCGCATTCTGTTAGGAAACTCAATTGTTAAAAGGAAAAATTTCAACACTTATTGAGAATAGCATCTCCGAGAAAGTGTTTCCCGGTGCTGTCGCCTGCATCCTTACGGATAAAAAGGTGCTTTACCACGAGGCGTTTGGGTATCGATGTGTGAAACCGAAAAGGCTACCGATGTTTCACACGACGTTATTCGATTTGGCATCGCTGACGAAACCGGTCGTTGTAGGAACGCTTTGCATGCAGTTCGTTGAGAGCGGCAAACTCTTTTTGGATACGCCTGCAGAGAAATACCTGCCGGAGTTCAAACAGAAGGGGGTGACACCTAAACACCTGCTGACACATACCTCAGGACTCCCCGCATGGTTACCTGTCTACCTGCGTGTCCCATCACGAAAAAATGTAATCTCCTACCTCGGAGGGGTGCCATTGGAATCTCAACCCGGGAAGAAAGCCGTGTATAGTTGCTTGGGGTATATCGTTTTAGGAGCACTTCTTGAAAGAGTGGCTGGACAATCCTTGGACCAATTGGCACACGATCGGATTTTCGCGCCACTCGGTATGGAATGGACGCGGTTCAATCCGCCACAAGCATGGCGCAAGTACTGTGCAGCAACAGAGGATTCCAACAGTTTTGAACGTCGGATGGTGAACTACGAACGCTACGATTGGCGAGAGGACATAATCATCGGACAGGTTCACGATGAGAATGCGCATTTCCTCGGCGGCGTCTCTGGCAATGCCGGGCTTTTTTCTACATCAACAGATCTCAGTAAGTTCTGTAGAACACTGATGGACAACGGTGGAGACCTCTTACGCCCGGTGAGCCTCTGTAGGATGCAACAGATCGCCCCAGCGGTAGAAGAGCGTCGAGGTATCGGTTGGATTGTGACAGATGACGGCTGTCTCTACCACACAGGGTTCACTGGCACTTCAATACGAATCTGTTTAAAAAGAAAACTTGCAGCGATCCTGTTGACAAATCGGGTGCACCCGGACGCCGATCGGCGGGGCATTATCGAATTCAGAAAGATATTCCATAATATTGTATTCGCTTCGTAGCAACACGCTACGGTCTAACTTCCGAACCGGAACTTTACACACAAACCTCCTATGTCTTTCACGACAAAATCACAGAAAATTGAATTAGGATTGACAGTCCTGCTCACAAAAAAAAAGGACTGGATTCGCGGGAAATCAATTGGTCTGATTACAAACCACACGGGCGTTGATGCCACTTTACGAAGCAATTACCGACTTTTCGCGGCGGCATCATCGTGCCGGCTTTCTGCGATCTTCTCTCCAGAGCACGGATTCTGGGGCGCGGTTCAAGATGGCATCGCTGTCGATAGCCTCGATGTCTCAGATGAAGACGCATCGCGAAGAAAGGAAGAAATCCGCAGAAATACCCCGCTGAATGCCACACGCGCAAATGTAATACATTGTCCCGCAAGTCCACACGCGACTTGCGCTACGGATTTCGTCTATTCCCAGACGAAATCCAGCGTTGATTCGCACAAAACACCCCACCTCACGAGCGTCCCGGTCTATAGTCTGTATGGACAATCAGTGCGTCCAACAGCACGCCAACTTGAAAATATTGATTTGCTTATCTACGATATGCAAGATGTTGGAACGCGTTATTATACCTATATCTCAACGCTGCTACATGCAATGGAAGCCGCCAGCGACCACGACATTGATTTCGTCGTCGCAGACCGTCCAAATCCGATTGCGTGCAATGCGGTGGAGGGACCAATATTGGAACGCGGGTTTGAATCGTTTGTCGGCATACATACAGTGCCTATCCGTTACGGATTGACAATCGGTGAATTGGCAACACTGTTAAAGATGGAGCGTGTCCCAAGGTGCCGCCTAAACGTTGCATGGATGCACGGGTATGAACGCGGAATGTGGTATGATGACACCGGCTTGCAGTGGGTGCCCCCCTCGCCCAATATGCCGACACTCACAACCGCAACACTTTATCCCGGCTTATGCTTGTTTGAAGGCACAAATATGAGCGAGGGCAGAGGAACAACAAAACCCTTTGAATATATCGGCGCGCCTTGGTGTAATGGTGAAAAGTGGGCTGAAACACTAAATGCTTTGTCTCTCCCCGGTGTTCTGTTCCGTCCAACTGTTTTTACGCCTGCCCCAGTTGCTGAAACCACAAAATACGCGAAACAGCCATGCGGCGGCGTTGCAATCCATATTACTGATAGAGAACGCTTTCTGCCAGTAGAGACGGTTATCCACATGTTATCCACTTTAACTACTGAATACAGCGACCATTTTGCGTTTCGACCCGAGCACTTTGATCGATTAGCAGGAAATAACTGGCTCCGAGACACACTGTTAGATAGAAAACCATTGGATAAGATTCAGGCACAGTGGACTGAAGAACTTCAGGTATGGCGCGAAAAGGCAAAACAGTATCACGCCTACGATTAGTTGTTAGTTACGAGAGGGTATTTCCCTTGTTAAACGAAAATCTCTTAACCGTTAACTGATAACTGAAAGTTTCCTGCGCAGCAGGCGAACCGAAAACTATAAAAAAATATGATAGAATTTTATGAACTCCTGAAAAAAGAGAAAAAGTATGTTATCGGTCTGATGTCTGGCACTTCTGTTGATGGCATTGATGCAGCCGTTGTTGAAATCACGGGGCACGGTTTAGAAACGACAGTAAACCTGATCGCTTTTGAGACTTTTCCCTTTCCGCCCGATGTGCCACAACGCATCCTCGCTCTCTGCCAGCCTGATATGAGCCGCGTTGACGACATTTGTGAAATGAACTTCTACATTGGACATCTCTTCGCGGAGGCTGTCAAACATATCCTACAAAAAAACGGAATGTTTGCCGGAGACATCGATCTCATCGGCTCACACGGTCAAACGATTCACCACTTACCCCGCCTCAACGAACCGCAAGGTAAAATTAAAATTCCATCGACACTGCAGATCGGTGAACCTGCGGTCATCGCACACGAGACGGGTATTCCCACCATCGCTGACTTCCGAGTAGCAGATATGGCAGCAGGCGGACAAGGTGCACCATTAGTATCATATCCAGACTATCTGTTGTTTCGTGACACTGCTAAAACAGTGGGCCTCCTGAACATCGGAGGGATCGCGAACCTCACCGTGCTTCCCGCTAACGGATCGTTTGATTCGGTCTCGGCAGCAGACACAGGACCCGGAAATATGTGTGTCGATGCAGTCGTGAGCGAGATAACGAATGGAGAAGAACGTTATGACGAAGCTGGTCGGCGTGCCGCGCAGGGAACCCCGCACCAATCGCTCATTGACGAATGGTTAAAGCACCCCTTTTTTCATCTATCCCCTCCAAAAACCACAGGACGCGAGATGTTCGGACACACCTTCGCACTGGAATGTCTGACAGTATGTCGTGAACACAATCTCTCAAATAACGACTCTGTTGCAACAGTGACCGAATTGACAGTCCAAACAGTTGCCCTTTACATTTCACAATTTGTGTCGGAACAGAACCCAATAGACATCCTCTACGTGAGTGGCGGCGGCGTAAACAACCAGACCCTCATGCAAAAGCTCAGCGAGGTCTTAGCAAATACAGTTGTTGAACCTGTAGATACCTCAGGCATCTCGGCGGATGCAAAAGAAGCAATAGCGTTCGCAATCCTCGCGAATGAATCCCTTCATGGACAGGCTGGAAACTTGCCTTCAGCAACAGGCGCGTCTATGCGAAAAGTTCTCGGCAAGTTCGTGTGTCCGTAATTTTTTAACTACCGCGTCCTTGCAGGCAACGATTACTAAAACCTAATTCGGAGAGATATGCGATGGCTGCCCCCTAATGCCGGGTGGTTTGCAAACGCATAGTCTAATCCTGCCCCTGCGCCTGTAACAAATCGGAGGTTCAACCCAACCCCTGCTGTCAACTGGCGAACACTCTCAAGACTCCCACTTCGCTCTGCCATCCCAATTCGTAAGGCAAGTAGATCGAAAAGCGTCCACTCGGCACCCGCATGTAACTCAACAGGACTGCCCTGCGGTGTCTCGACTTGAGATTGACCCTGATTTTGGACGTAGGTATCCAGGGCGAGAATGAGTGTGCTTCGGAAGATAGGAAGCGAATGTATCGTGGCAATACCAATCTTCAGATGCGGCAGTATCGTTTCCGTGTGGGATGTCTGATCTGACGATTGTGGCGGTGTATTCCAATAGAGTTTTGTCGTAAAGGCATCGCTTCCCTGCAATCCAAGCATGAGTTGGTGAGATTTTTCTGGGTTTGTCATCGCTATAATACCGATATCTGCCCCGCCACCAATGGCATTTGTGCTTCGATACCCACTCATATAGAGAAGTTTGAGCGTCCCACCGAGATGTAAATGAATACCACGAAAAGCAGGTAATCTCCAGCCGTTAGCAAAGAGAAAGGCGTTATCGGTATTATTGAAAGACCCAATGACCTCTGGACGGTTCATAGGTCCGACAGGACGACTGACCACGGGTAGACTGGTAATAGGAATATCGTCAACACCGACGCGGAGCCAGCTGACACCGATCGCTCCTCGTTTTTTCAGTGGATGACTTTTGTCTTGCAAGTTGTGGTTTGCAAGCGGCACCACAAAACTGACAAAATCGTAAGCATCCTCTCCATTGAGCGTAGAGTGCATGAAACTGACTTCATATCGAGTGAGCTGTCCCAATCCCGCGGGATTCCAATAGGGCGCGTAAGCATTGTCACTCAGGGCAGTCCCTGCACCGCCCATAGCAAGTGCGCGGGCACCAACTCCAAGTGTTAGGAAATCAGCAGTGTATCTTGCCTCAGCGGATTGGAGAACCACCACACAGAACGTAATTACACACACCAGAAAATAGAAGATATTTTTTTTAAGATGTTTCATTTAGTAGTTTTCGGTTCGGATTTTTTTCAAAATCCTTTCAGTTATCAGTTTTCAGTTAAGAGGTTCTCGTTTAAGTAACCCCGCTTGGAACTGACAACTGACAACTATTAACCCTGACAACCATTAACGCAATTTCATCATTTTGAGGATTTCGGTTATATCTTTTTCACCGTCGCGCTGAATTCGGAGTTTAGCATAGTAAACACCATTTGCTACCTCAACGCCATCAGCATCCCTGCCATCCCATTCCACCATAAGAAACCCAGGCGTTGGTGGCATGGTGAGCTCCCGGATAAGCCTTCCACTCAGCGTATAGATTTTCACAACAAGTGAATCGGCAGGGGCTGTTAATTCACAGGTGAGCGTTGTTTTGCGCGGAAAAGGATTTGGATAGTTGAGAAACGATAGCAGTTGTAAAGTATCATGGACTCGAAATGCGATGTTCACCGTATCCGTATTTCCATGGACATCGCTTGCGGTTAGGCGAACCTCATACTCCCGCGGTTCAAGTTCTGGAGAGGGATATGTTAAAACGAGTTGATTTGAACCGGGGTGATGTGTCACCTGATACGCCTCCGGTTTAATGCGCTCATATTCACCGAACGAATCTCCGATTTCCAATAACAGCGGACGAGTGAGATAATCGAGTCCGCTTAGATCAGTTAATGTTGCCCCGATGAGCGGTTCCGAATCTGTTGCATCCCCTGGAACAAAGTGTTGTTGATTGCCGATAGTGAGTTGTATATCTGGTGGCACAGTATCGTCAGTATACAGCAGCGTAATTGGTCCGAGTCGATCCGTTGTAGCCCGAATAGTGCCGACAGATCGGGTTTGAAACCGAAATCTATCACCAGGCGCAAAGGAGCGTTCGCCTTGCGTGAGTTGAAAACGCAAGCCGTAGGGCTCATAATGGAAGGGTTCTCCGACCGTTCCGCGCAATGGCTGGTTTCCATCAGTTTGAGAACGCAAAATACCGGTTCTCTCACCTTCAACCTGAAACTGACTATCCGTCAGGAAGAAGATAATCCACTTATCCTTCGGCATAGTGGTGTCCGGCGAAAGTTCAACGTAACTGACGGTCCCCGTGCCGCGGTTGGTATCCCTGAACCCAGAGGCATACCAACGCAGCTCTTGTTGCGGGGCATCAAAATCTGGGTCAACATCTGCTGATTGTACAAGCGAAGTTATGTTGAATGTCAATATATCCCCGAATACAAAAGGTTTTTCAAAATCGAGTTCTACATTAAGCGAGAAGCCGTGTCTGGAGCTTGGGGAGTCCGTAGTAAAGTTTGCAAGCTGCTCCGCGGATGCAATAATTTCCAAAGGTTCAAATACCCGGATGTCATCTGTTGAAGGAGCAAGGAAAAGCCGATAGGTTTGAGGACCCGTGAAGAAGAGGACGTATTTGCCGGTCCGAGCACCTTCGGATTGGATGCGAACATCGCGAAGCGCGCTTTCTCCAATGTTATCCTCACTTACGTTTGTTACCTGTATCCGCTGCTGTAACGTCCCCGTCGCATCGGCAAGTTGTTGAGAAGGAAGCCTCGTCCAATTTCCGAGTGTCGAGTTAAACATATAAACACCCAACTCACGTGCCCGAGATGCAATGGCGGTGTTAATTGTATCGGCAACCCCAAATTCATTGGGCTCCTCTTCCAAAGGTGTATCTTCGGATTCCGTGCCGCCCAACAATTCTCGCGTGAGTTGGGTTCTGAGAGCATCGAGGTCAAAGCTTAAGTCGACCGCCACCGAAGAGGTAAGTTTAATAGCGTCTATTGCGGACGAGGCTGCCTCGCCACTACGGTCACCAACAACAATCTCATATCCGTAAGCGGAGATGCCAGGAAGCGGTGCCCGTTTGGACATTCCCTGTAAGGCCGAGGTGACCTCGCCCCTACGTGGAGAGGAGGCTTTCGGAGTCGTATCAAGAGAACCCGCCCCTACAATTTCCACAAACTTTCGTTCATCTAACGGACGGACTGCCAACACTGCTGCTTCTTGGAAGCCACCGGGCGGAACAGTGATCACGCAGTTCCGATCCAAACTGGTAACCTGACTTGAAGAAGCTGTTCCCACCGCATTTATATCGACAAAGAGTCGTCGGTAAGCGATATTGTCCTCCTCATCGTTTTCAAGGACATTACCTGGCTGATTCGCTTCAGTTTCTATCACATCAATATAGACGAATATGTCCTGTGTGCCGAGAGGTAACGAGTCTTTCAGATTTAAAGTAGCGGTTGCAATTGGTAGTGTATTTAGGGGGTCTGGTTCATACACATCCTTCTTTGCACCGGGGTTTGTCAACGGCGTGCGTTGCACCCAGTCGTTGGGCTGGATTCGGGTAGTTCCGATGAGATTCACATCGTTGTCAACAAGCATATCATCGTTAACATCTGGATTGCCGCTGAAAAAAGCAACCTCAATAGGGATCTCTATGCCTTCGCCTTCTACCTGTACATCCGCCGAGAGATACCATTGCTCCGTTTTCGTATTGTAGCCGTATCCAACCCTGTCAGTTCTGTCGACCTTTACAACCGTAAGATTAGGATATACGTAGGGATAATACTGAAGTCTGTTGCTTGTAACCGTGTTGTTGTCTATATCTGTGACTTGAAGATTATACCGGATAGAGGAACCATCCATAGGCGCGTTTAGGGGTTCAGGCACCGTCCACCATCCGTCTTCTGACAACGGAGGATCGGCGGGAACGAGCCGAACATTTTCCCATGCTCGACTCTGTGGGTTGCGCCATTCCAAGAGCACCAAGAACAGTTCTTCTTTTTCATCGGAAACCTGAACAGAGATACGGAACTTGCCTTCATCGACTAATTCGGGTTTAATGTCAAGAATTTTTGGGATGTTGACGGTAAATCCATCGCCTCCAACAGCAACAGTCGTGTTACTTTGCGCGTAGTACTCGACATGGGCATCACCACTGTCAATGTTTTTCGGAACAGAAAAAGTCAAAGCAGGATAAGCACCGCGGTTAACATTTGCCGTTTTCGTGAGAATCACGTCTCCAGTGTAGTATTTCACTGGACCCGCAACACCTTGAGCCGTAGCTGTTTTTCCAGGAAATAAGGCTTTAACGGTGAGTGTGCCGTTAAAAGAGGTATCGGTAACAAAACGTTTTGTTTGACTTGCGGCGTCGTAAGTGGCAGTCTGGACGTGCCCCCCTGCAATTTGGAGGGTATCCCCAGGGGCAACTGTTTTCGTCTCAACAGTAGGTTGAATTTCACCATTAGCAATAGCAATTTGTAGGGCAGGATCACCGAAAAGGGTATATTCCATCATAATATCAATTTGACCCGTGCCTTCTGTCATCAAAAGTTCAACCTTTGAATCGAAACTCAAGGGACCAAGTTGCCGGATGTTCCGTTTAAAGAGCATGTCAAAAATGATACGGTTGAGAGCGTCGTTTCCGCTGCCGTATGTGAGACGGGTCGCACTCAACATGCCGATGATACCGCCTCTCTCTTTACGTAACAACTTCTCCGCCATGCTCGGTTCACCCGGCTTGTCAAAATAGCCGTTGTAACAACTCAGAACCAACATGAAGGGGATTTTATCGGTTTCCTCAACTTGATCGACGGAGGCATTATCAAAGATGGCTTCGTGCGCCCAAACGATTCTGCCGCCGTGTCCGGCATATTGTGCCAGTACAGCCCCTTCTCCAAGTGCCTCGATAATTTGATCTTTCGCCACGCGTTGGGGCAGGAGTCCCGGGTAATCCGCTGGATGTGCCTCCACTTGGTCAATAACATCTTCAAGGAACACCTCAACCGTTTCATATCCAAGACGGGTGTGATCTTTCGCTATTTCATCAAGGCTTTTCTTAAAGATAAAATCTCCAGAGTTACTCACTTCGTCGTCGGCAACAGAAATAATTCTTCTCCGCCAGTCCCCATTAGGGGGTGCTTGTTCGTAGGCGACGATCTTATCAACGACTGCATCCGCTTGATTGGGAGTCTCAACACTGAGCCTACCTATATAGAAATCCGTGAATTCATCGTGTCCGGAAACGGTCGCATACCAATGATCTGCCGCGGTCCGTCCGAAGGAATCGGTTCGTATATAATGGGTCGGAATGTATCCAGCCAGCTCGGGCGGTTCGGCATAAATATCCGTGTCAATGCCTCGAAAATCGAAGGTGCCATCGCCAAAGAGGACTACATAAGTCAGTGCCGGCGGGGTCCAAGACTGAAACGCATGCTTTAGAAACGCCTTAATAGTTTTCGGATTTACATCCCCATCCCCAAAGGTATTGTAAATATCATCGGTTGTAACAACTTTGGTGCGGTATCCGCCACCGCCAGGTGCCGATCGCCATGCCGCCAATCGTTGGGCGGCAGAAAGGAAGTTAGGGTGTGTCACAATTAGATAGTCAGCACCGTGAACTGCAGTCGCTAAGTCCGTAGGCACAACGACCTCAACGCGATCAGGCTGACGCAATGCCGTATTGGAAACGGCGATAAATTGTGTGCTTCGGGTATCAGGCACTTGGAAAAGCGCATTATAGGAATCGCGGTTAGAAACCCCTCCCACATCTACTTCCACATTCACACCCTGCATCTGGGCAGTAAGGTATGTCCCATCCGTCTCAAAGATATGTATCCCCGGGTCACGGAACGCCTCAATTTTATACTGGAGTTTACGCCCTCCAGGAAGTTTCCGCTCTTGGGAGGTTGCATCGGCAGTCGGTGATCTGAACCATAACTCGTCAGCAACGGCTCGGAAAAGGCGAGTATACTCGACAGAAAAACGGTTGAGGTAGACATGATAGGGGTATCGAGTGGTATCCTCATCAACGTTGCTGTCAACTCTGGCTAAAGACAATACGTTCTGTTCGCCTTTGACATTGTCCTTAAGGGTATCCCAAGTGCGCAATGTGCGTCCAATGGTGAGTGTGTCTTGTTGTTCCCACTTAGCAAAATCGATCCGGACTCCATTAATAGCGACCAAAATCTCGTGTGATACCGGTGTGCCGCCTTGTAAATCAACGGAGATGCGTGGTGGGTCGAAGCTTTTTGCGACATCATAGAGCGGAAATTCGAGACGCATCTCAGCAGCATCGCCCCCATTTTTGATACCGTCCCAGTACCAGAAATCCAAAGCATCAAACCAACCGTGCTTGTCACCAGGCGAAACAGTCTCGGTATAGACAAATTCGAGGTTACTCGTCAGGTGATCCTCTTCAAAATCCACTTTAGAACGGAAGGTGGGAACCTGTGTCGCCGTTTGGTCTGTGGGGCTGGCGGTAATCTGTGGTACTCGTGTCGGAAGGCGAGTAGGTGTGGCACCATTGTCAATCGTGAGCCAATAGACATTCCAACGACTATACCGATTTTTAGGCTTATGACCAAGGAAGAAGATAGCATCGTTCGGGTCAAAACTTCCATCCGCCGCACCGCTGATGTAGATAGGAATGTTTCTGTTGCCTTGTGTGAGTCGCAATCTTGTCGGATGCGTGCCGATGAGATCTATACCCCAGTCGTTCTGTAGAGATGCTGCTGTCACCGCATAGATACCTGTCTCTTGGACAGACAACTTATAGCGTGTTCCATCGCCTCCGTTGGGTATGAGTGTTGGAGCTGCAGGCACCAGTGGACGGGGTGCTCGAAAACGGGCGGCTTGCTCAGCGTTTAAGAGTTGATGTGAGAAGGCACGCTCAAAAGCCTCCGATTCTGGGGCAATCGTCCCTTGGACAGGAAAAATTTGTGAACCGCTCCCTTGCACTGTTAGCGATCCCCCCTGTTCCGTATAGGAGAAACGGATGTTCACTGTGAAACGTGAATACAAACGCAGCGTCCGGGTGTTCGGCAGATATTGCACTGGATAGAGTGCCAACGCGATAACCCGTTGACTCCGAATATAGCCTTCGCGCACGATCCGAGCAAGCGGATGTCCAGGGTATGAGCGGTTTCCAGCAAACGCGCCATTTTCTTTTAACCGATATGCGCTCCCGCTTTCTGACCAATGCTGCGAAGCTGCGTGTTGTGAATTGCGTTCATGTATATCAAAAATCGGAACTGGAACGAGACGTACGCCGGTGCGTGTCTCAGCAGACGCAGCAGAGACATCGACTGCTTCAATTGTAGCCATCGCGGGTATACCGAGCATGAGGCGTGTGACAGGAACCTTGGGGTTTCCCGGTTCGTCGGTGAAGTGACACTCGGCGTAACGCACCTCTTGGTAGCGGACATTATTCCGGGTTACCTCGGATACAGTCAACTCCGGCAAGGTGAATTGAAGGGTAATTCCGTCTGTTGATGTCGTTTGGGTAATCTTTGCGAAAGAATCGAGGTGTTTTTGCTGGACGTTTTTGCTTGGGTCTTTTCTGCGGATTTCCGCACAAACCTCTCCTACAAAGATGAGAACACAGATGCCCAGTAGAATACCAAACTTGAATAAAGCATATACAGGTTTGCGCCCCGTTCCTATCTGTTTTGAGAATAGCATTCAGTTTTAGAGTCGTCAGTCGTCAGTTGTCAGTGAATCAGAAAAGTTTGCAAGTCCGTAAAGTTAGGGAAAACCCTCTTCTAACTTCTCAACTTTCCAACTTTAGAACATTTTACAGATTTATTGAAGACTGATAACTTTTCCCCCGATATTTTGAATACAAAACTTTGTGTTATAAGTGTTTGGTATAGCGAAGATTCTTCACTTTTTTTGAGAGAAGGAGAAAGTCCGTGTGGACTTTCCAAAGGCCCTTCTACTCTTAACTCCGCTATCTCACCTTTAAAATAATTTTTCCGAAATTGCGATTCGCTTCCATGTATTCGTGGGCGTCTGATGCCGCCGTTAACGGAAAGACAGTGTCAATAATGGGTCGGATTTTGCCGCTCGCCAATTCGGGCAACCAGCGCGCCATAAAGCGTTGCGTGACATCGATTTTTTCGTCAATGGATCGAGTCCGCAGGACGGAACCGATCAGTCGGAGCCTGTTGCGCATCACTGTGTTGAGGTTAATTTCTGTAACTGAACCGGTGATTAATCCGAGTTGTAAAAGCCGACCTTTTGTTTTAAGCACAGAAAGATTCCGTTCAAGATAAGTTGCTCCGATAAAGTCCACAACAACATCTACACCCTGTCGATCTGTCAAACGTAGAATCTCGGCAACGAAGTCGCTTTCTTTATAATTGATTCCCTTTTCCGCACCGAGTGCCTTACACTTTTCAATTTTCTCCGAGGTCCCTGCGGTGATAAAAACCTTGGCACCAGCGTGATGCGAGATTTGGACACCAGCGGTGCCAACACCGCTTCCGCCTGCATGAATTAGGATTGTCTCACCGGCTGATAATTCGCCCTGTGTGAAGATGTTGTCACTTGCTGTAAAAAATACTTCCGGTACCGCGGCGGCTTGTTCAAAAGTCCATTCGTCAGGCATCGGCATTGCCATCCGGTAATCAATGACGGCTTGTTCTGCATAACCGCCACCCCCAACGAGTCCAAAAACGCGATCCCCTTTCGACACTTCTTTTACAGCGCGACCCACCGCTGAAACAGTGCCAGCGATCTCTAAACCGAGGACCTCGGAATCACCCGGCGGCGGGGGATATCCACCGCGGCGTTGAATCATATCAGCTCGATTTAAGGCAGTGGCATGGACATCTACCAAGACTTGTGTTTCTGTTGGATTCGGCGATGGAATTTCGCCTAATTGCAGGACTTCCGGTCCGCCATCGTCTGTTCTAATAATCGCTTTCACTGTTTGTACTCCGTTTCCTCTTTTAATATTTCATCTAATTTTAACATATTTAGAAAGGTTATACCACGTTTAAAGGTAGGTTTCAGATTTCCAATGCGTCAAAGCATAAATAGAAGAAGAGCAACATAAGGCATATAATAGAAACGTAAGAGGGTTACAACTTTTTAAGTTTCTGAGCGTCTAAAAGAATTGAACCTTAATAGGACGAAAAACCATACAAGGAAAGGAGCAGAAAATGGGAAAAAGGAAGGTTAGAAACGCAAAGAAAACTATGAATCGCCGCTTCAACCCGGTAAAAGCGAAGTTGGAATCTATAAATGAATGTTTTGACCAATTACGGTATGGGTTGCCGGCAAATCAAGAAGAATATATTGAAGCGGACAGGATTACACATTCTTATGTTAAAAGCTGCTTCCTTATGATTATTCAGCGTGCTGTGGATATCAACAACGTTATTATCGAATTTAGCGGACAGACACCGCCACAGCAGAAACATCAAAGCTTCCGTGCCTTATATCAAAACGGTGCGATCGATCAGGAAACCTTAGATTTTTTCATCAAGGCTTTAGATTTCTATGAAAAGATCGCGAATCCCTACCAAGAACTCGCTCTTTCCGAACTGTATGATGCCGCTCTCCAACTTTTGAAATACGGTGAAGCCTACACCCACCAACTCGAGAATTTCTTTGTGAATCATTCACCTTAACAAGAAAAGGCACGGCATAAACCGCGCCTCTTCCTTGAGATGATTGTTTACAAAGCCTAAAACGCTCTAATTAAACTCAACAATACCGCCTGTCCCTTTGAGCACCATGTCCGGTTTAAGCAGAATCTGCTCTTCGGGTTCTAACTTTAACCCAGTTGGATGGAGAACATAAGCGATTCTGAGCGGGAGATATTTACCTAAATCGGCAAGCCTATCCATCCGGCTCTTGAATATTTGCTGTTCGCTCTGCTGGGTCTGATAAGCGTACCAATACTTGAGATACGATCCGACACGGTTGTTGAAAATAATCTTATTAGAGTTTGCATCAATGACTCTGACGCGAGTCAGTCCCCTGGCAGTAAGGCGGGTGCGAATATAGGTGGATGTACCGGAAATCCCACCTTGTCTACCCTGTTTCATAAGAAGTTGGTTGTAGTCCTGATCGGTTATCTTCGGTTCTTCCACACTTCCGATGATAACCATATCGGTGCCGAGTTCCTGTCCGAGCTTCGCTGCCAAAGCAGGATCTCCATAGACTTGCTCCGGCGTTAAGCCTAACTCCGTGAGTTTGTCTGCAACCGGTTGAACCTTGTTTGAGATGTCATAAACCCATTCTGCCTCTTTGAATATCAGTTCCAGACGGGTTGCGAGGTTTACGCCGATGCGTCCAGCTAACTTTTCAACGTCTTCTGATGCTCCTGTTTTGGCAAAGAATGGGACAATTGCAATGCGCTTTGCATTACTGATCGGGGGTGGGATATCAATGTTCTCATAACCATCACCACCATCACCACTACACCCTATCATTGTGATGCAGAGAAGCGATGTAAATAAAAGTGTAAAGAAACGTGCCACTGAAGTATGCCTCCTATATTTTGGGCGTAACTTGAAAGCCAAATTTTTGTAGACTGGGTCAGAAATTCTGTCTCCCATCCCAATCTATAACCCGCGAGATTTCTGATGCGCTTGCGTCCACTTAAAAATCTCGTCAGCATGTTCGATGTCTTGGGCGTGATGGGGTTTCGGTTTCCTGACGATCAGATGGGTAAACCTGTTTCATTATGGGCGCGATTAAGCCATCGCGCCCATATATTGGAAACCGAACTGTGCCATCAAAGCACAATTCGCTTGTGCCCTACATTTTACCAACAGCATACCATAAATTACAGAAATAAGTCAAGCCTTTAACCGATAGCCAATGCTCGAACTTCGCCAAATTCGTGATCAAGTTTGGTCCACGAATTGCCTGAATCTGTACTACGGTAGAGTTGCCCACTCACGCTGCAAGCGATAAGAAGGTTATCAAACTGCGGATTATGAGCAAAACACCAGATTGTGCTGTTTGCTGTTCTACCGATGTCCGCTCGGTTCCACGTCTTTCCAGCATCACGCGTTGAGAAGATCCCGCCTTGATCACCCGGAGGACCGTTCCCAGCACCAATGAAGACTTGACCGGCATCGCCGTTGAGGAAAAATGCTGCACGACAGTAGGGCCATGGATAGTGTGCCTTGACGTTTAGTGGTGTCCATTGTTGCCCCATGTCTGTCGTTACACAAACATCATTGTTTGTCGCAGCGATAATCGTTTTGGGTGAACCCGGAACCACGCAGAGTCCGTGGATATCAAGGCTACTGAGCCCCTCACTACGCTCAACCCATGTGTCGCCACCGTCTGTACTAAGGCGCATGCCATCAATCTCAATTCCAGCATAGAGCGTTTGCGAATCTTCGGGATCAATCACAAAGGTCGTGACACGCGGAATAATCGGGACGCCTTCGCATTCTTGTGCGAGATCAGCGTTGAGTTGTTTCCAGTTATCACCACCGTCAGTGGATTTGAAAAGCGCGGAAGGACACGTACCCGCGTAGAGTGTGTCCGGCGTCCCTCGATCAATAGCGATCGCCCAAACTTCCAATTCATCCATAGGACTTGAGAGACGATGCCATGATTCGGCGGCATCGTTTGATCGGAAGATACCTTTTTCGGTCCCGGCATAGAGAACGTCTGAGTTGCTTGGATTAACTGCTATGGCGCGAACGTCGGCTTCTGGAAAAAGCTCATTACTCGCCCTGCGCCATGTGTCTCCGTTGTCAGTACTGCGCCAGACACTTTGTCCAATGGTTCCGGCATAGAGTGTAGGTTGCATTTTTTAACTATGGCCTCCTGGGCTGCCCTCTAAATGTAAAGCAAAGACAAATTATGCCATTTAAGGCATAGTTTCATTTCGGGCAGGTTCGTAAGGGTTGGGTTACCCAACCCTTACAGTGTGTGACTGAGTTATACATCTGTACATCAAAAACGGTAGCCTGCAACAACGACGCAGGCGAATTTAAGGAATACGCGTAAAGGTCCTAACGCACGCACTTTCTCCGCAAGGTAATCAAAAGTCGGTTAAGGTTCCCTTACTAACGGGTCTCGAATCAAGAGAAACTTGATATATCACAGACTTCGGTTCTATTTCTGGTTCAAGAAGGAACGAGAATCGATACAAGCGGTTATCCCGCATATCTTGTGTTATGAGATACATCGCTTGCGCTTCCCGATACGGTCGTTCAGTCTTACTGTCAGAGAGCATTAGCGTTACAGTGGGTGTCAATCCGACGAGGGACTCCGTAGATTCAGCGATGATGTCCCAGTAACGCGGATGCACCGGGTTCGGAAGAGCAGCTGTAGTAAAGGTAATATGCGCGCCGCGAGTTGCACTATATTGATATGTCAAACTTTGCCCATGGAGGTTGATCGCTTCCATTTGTAAACTGGGAACAAGAATGACCTCTGCGGCGGTATTCGATAACACAAGGGAACCAGTATTACCCGCTGACAATTTTATTTCGTTGATATCGACGGCACCCGTGTTATGAAATTCAATGGCATGAACAGCATTACTCGCTGAGGAACTGCTTGAGAATCCGAGTGTCAACCCTGCAGCATTTCTAAAGCCGATATATTCTGCTGAGAAGTTGCTCAACTGCCCCTGCTGCGTGCCGCTTGGATAGGAGTCATACCAACGGTGAGGCGTGAGAGAAAGTCCAATAGCGCGATACTCAGATAAATAGTTAGCCAATTTCCATTCAATGAAAATGTCAGGAATTGCTTTGATGATACCTCGAGATGCAAGGGCATCTGAGATACCGGTGAGCGATGTGCCGCGATTTTGGACAATTTCAATGAGTGTTCCTATACCTCCGTATTGCTCATGAAGATAGAGCATCCATAAGAAGGCTGCACCGTAGTGTGGAAGCGAGTTTGCGTTTCCCTCGGGCCACGTCACAAGTGAGATTGATGGCATTTTTTCAAATGCTGCTACATGTTCCTCCACAGAATAACCGCAGAGAAATGAGGCATACACCGCACATCCTTCATCTACCCAAGTAACTTCTCTGGCATCATGACGCCAATTGAGAAGATGTTGAAATTCATGGGCAATAACATTGTGTGCTCTTTCGCTGTTCGGATTCAGAGGTTGCGTATCAATGTATAGTATCTCTGCTTCGTTACTACGAATTGGGAACCCGCGAAATCCAGGGTTTCGAAGTAAACCCCGTTGCTGGTCGGCTGGATTGAAAAAGCCCGCTGTGTAACGATTCGCGCCGTGTGCATCCTGAATATTAAGCAGAAGTAAAATAATCCTGCCATTTCCATCAATATCCGGTGGGGCTCCGAAGAACTTCGTCAACGTCGGATAAATGCCTTGCTGTGGATTCGCGGGTGTTGCGGTATCAAAAGCTCGGATTATTGCCTGAACGGTTCTGGCGGTAACCTGTGTGTTCCACTCAGCTTCCTCAACAAAAACATAGCAGAAACTACCTACACCCCGGAGAACGGCGGAGACAGTGTACTGTTGCATACTTCTAAAATCAGGGGCGAAGAAGGTTCGCTCTGTGCCAATTGGCAACGCGGGAGCAACAGGCAACGCAGGAGCAGTCCGGTTTCCGAGCGCAAGGATCTGTTGTGGAGCGTTTGTAGCATCAATTACATGCTTTGGATTTGATAGATGCGGTGTCCCACAAAAATATGAATCGGCGTTAACCGCTCCTACATAGGGATACCCCAAAAGCAATAATGCTATAAGCGAAACCCTCGCGAACACACCATTAGCAAAGAACGAATATGGATATGAGATTCTAATGAAATGTTTTTGCTTGGGTGCTTTCCTCCCAACAATCAAATCTCTTAATCTCAGCCATCTTCTATTTTGTTGTGTGCTAAAAGCATCCTGAATTGTCGAGATGTGCATCTTGTCCATCCAGTCCGTCGTTAACGTGGCTCAGCTTATTTAATAACAAGAATAACTATCGGCTTTCCGGGGCATCGCTATCGACTGTTGGCTGATGGAAACCATTCTCCTGACCGCTGACTGCTGATTGTTGACGGCTTCTTTCAAGTTTCTGGAGTAGTTCAGCGTTGTTTGGTTCAAGAAGGACGGCTTGCTCCAAAGTTCGCAATGCTTTCTGTTTCAAGCCCTTCCCAAGATAAGCGTCAGCGAGATGCAAAAGAATTTCAGGTGTATCGGGCAGATAGTGGAGAGCCTGCTCCAAATTTTCTATAGCGGCATCAAGCTTTCCCTGTTTAAAGTAGATGAGTCCTAAACTATCAAGATATGCTCCGGATTTCGGTACACTTTTAAGTGCCCGACGGACTAAAGCTGCGGCTTCATCCAAGTTAATGCCTTGCTCCGCATAGAGGTATCCTAATGCGTTGTAGGCATCCGGCAATTCTGCTTCAGTAGATAAATCAATTGCCCGACGGAGATAAATTTCCGCGCGTTTCATATCGTCTTGCATTTGATACGCCATTCCTATACCGGAAAGCGCGGGGACATATTTATCATTGACAGATAGAATTTTCGTGAAAGTTTGGACGGCTTTCCGAGGTGCATTGAATTTGAGGTAAATTTGTCCGAGGGTATAGCGTGCCTCTTGGATACGGTTCGCCAATTCGATGCGTTCACTACTTCTGGTCCGAAAGCCGTTTCGGGTCCGTTTTGCCCGTTCCTCTAACAAAGTAATCATGCGCGTAATATGAAATTCGGATCGCTCAAAATTATTTTGTGCCTGATATGCGAGACTGATGCCCTGATGTGCTTCAATTTCAACTTCACTGGCATTACGCGCAGTGCGTTCTCTTACGCCATTCGTCTGCGCCTGTTCTTCAAGCGGTGACAAGACAGAAAGGAAGGTCTTTATCGCTGAGGGATAGTCACCAGTTTGAAGGTAAAGCTGCCCAAGGCGATTTCGGGCACTTTTCTGTTCGGGTCGAATGGTGACGACTCTTTCGTAGGACTGTAAAGCCTCATCAAGCCGATTTTGAGTTTTATAGAGTTCAGCAAGTTCCCGATAATATCGGTCATCATAAGGAATAATGCGTGTGAGTGCCTTGAAGGACGTAATAGCAAGTTCAGTATCGCCGAGATCACGCGCCATACTACCAAGGTAGAAATAAGCCCTGTCATGGTCGGGATCTAACGCGACCAAGCGTTTTAACGTGTCAAACATCTCCTTTTTTAGAATATTAGGTATTTTGCTATTTCTGTTCCGTTCCATATAGTAAATGAATCGTTCGGTTACTATTTGGGCAAGAACCCATGTTGCTTTTACATTTTCAGGATTAAATTTAATGGCTGTTCTCGCATCTTCTTCTGCCCCTTTAATATCCTGCAATTTAGGATACCGAAGTGATGCACGCTCGGCATAAATAAAACTCACCTCACTTGGAGATAAAAGTCCATTTTCGAGGATCGTAGCGGAGTCATCAATCTCCTCAATCAAGGCATCGTAGAGAGCTTTACTTTTCGGGATGCTGCGCTCGCCTGTTCTGTAGTATGCCGCCCACATTAGATTGGTATAGAGTTTTGCGACGCGGGTCATGTCCGAATTTAATCCTGTATTAGCATCAGGAAGTACCACCAATTCAGGCGTTTCACTCCCCGTCTGCGCTTGCAGATTGGAGCCCAAAGAGAGACATACTGTAATTAAAACAAGGATTGAGAGCCTTATAGATATGTTGCTCCGCTGAAGCAAGGGACTTCCTTCTTGACAAGTAAAATATTTCATTTGATCCGCCTCATTTCGTTTATAGTTGTCGGTTGTCAGTTAAGAGGTTTCTTGTAACAATCTTCGCCATTTTGGAATATTCCGACAAGGGGTAAATTGTTACCGAACATCTCTTGTTACTGAAAGCTGACAACCGAAAGGATTTTCGCAGAAAATCCGCACTGACAACTACTCCAGTAGGGAGGATGAGAGTTCGATCTTGGCTGCGTCAACAAGCTTTTCGTCCGCTTGGAGTGCCATGATTCGCACACCTTGGGTGTTACGCCCGATACGTCGAATGGCACCGACCGCCGTCCGGGTGACATACCCGTTTGAACTAATGAGAACAAGTTCATCAGCGTTTGCGACGCGTTTTGCAGCGACAACCGCACCATTTCGGGTAGATTTCCCGATAGCGATAACGCCTTTTCCACCGCGTTTCTGAGAACGATAGGCAGAGACTGCTGTTCGTTTACCGTATCCATTTTCTGTAACAATTAACAAAGTGTCGTCTTTTTTCGAAGCAACTGGTGCCTCTTCCATTTCTGGTGTCTCACTCTTAACAATAACCATTTGTGCGACGAAATCTGTGTCGCCGAGTTCTATACCCCGAACGCCTCGCGTGTTGCGTCCAAGAGGTCTCGCATCTTTTTCACTAAAACGAATAGCAACACCTTTGTGGGTGACAAGGATAACATCGGCATTGCCATCGGTTACTTGTGCACCGATAAGTTTATCGCCATCATCAAGATTAACAGCGATAATGCCGCTCGACAGTGTATTCTCAAAACTGGAAAGTTCTGTCTTTTTGACAATACCCCGCTGCGTTGCCATGAAGACAAATGCGTCCGCTCCAACTTCATCCACCGCAACCTCGCCGGCATCTGCCCCCTCACTTTTTTGACTTAAGGTTTTTGGGGGGACCGTCACATAGGCAGTAATATTCTCACCTTTTGATAAACGAAGTAGGTTGACGACTGCACGTCCAGCTGATTGGCGACTGGATTCAGGAATTTGATGAACTTTTAGTGTATAACATTTACCCAAATCTGTGAAGAACAGAATATTTTGATGGGCAGTGGCGACAAAGATGTGTTCCAAAAAATCGCCATCTTTTCGTGTAGCCCCCCTAATTCCAACGCCACCGCGATGCTGCTTCCGATAGGTATCCATCGGTAATCGCTTAATGTAACCCGCATGAGATAATGTAACAACCATCTCTTCGTCAGCAATGAGATCTTCGACTTCAAATTCCTTGACTTCCCCCGTAAGTTCGGTCCGACGCTCATCCCCATATTTCTCTTTCAGAGTTTCGAGTTCCGTTCGAATAATATCTGTTACCAAAGTTTCGTCGGCAAGAATCGCACGAAATTCGGCGATATGATCAAGGAGGTCTGTATATTCATCGTGAATTCGCTGGCGTTCGAGTCCCGTCAGCTGCCGGAGCGTCATCGTGAGAATTTCTCTCGCTTGCTGCTGACTGAGTTGATAGGTCTCACGGAGTTCCGCTTCTGCTGCTTGCGGGGAGTCTGCCGTTTGAACGAGTTCTATGATTGCCTCGAGATTTTGCAGTGCCAGGAGGTATCCTTCTAAAATGTGATTTCTACGTTCAGCACGTGTGAGTTCAAATTGCGTTCGCCGCCGCACCACATCCCTACGATGCTCGAGATAGTGTCTGAGGATTTCCTCAAGCGTCAGTACCTTCGGGAGCCCTTCCACAAGGCAGAGAAGATTTGCACTGAAGTTCGTCTGCATCTGCGTGTGTTTATACAGTTGATTCAGGATAACCTGTGCAATTTCACCGCGTTTAAGGGGTATAACGATGCGAATTTCCTCGTCTGACTCGTCTCGGATATCGGCGATTCCAGTAATGGTTTTGCTGACAACCAAGTCATACATTCGTTGTAACAGTTGATTTTTCTTTACCTGATACGGAATCTCGGTTATGACGATTTGTTCTCGGTCTCCTCCGCGTCCCGAAATTCTTTCTATGACCGCTTTAGCTCGGACAGTGATGCTTCCTTTACCTGTAGTGTACATCTGCTGGATACCATTGGTGCCGACAATGATACCTGCAGTAGGGAAGTCGGGTCCAAGGATGTGTTCCATGAGAACTTCTGAAGTGGCATCTGGATCCGTGAGTTTATGAAGTAACGCGTCAACAACCTCAGTAAGGTTGTGCGGTGGTATTCGGGTAAGGTAACCAACGCCAATACCTGTTGTGCCATTGACGAGCAAATTCGGCAGGAGCCCTGGAAGGACTGTCGGTTCCTCGAGAGAATCTTTATAATTGGGCTGGAAATCAACGACCTGCTTTTCAATGTCAGTGAGCATCTCACTGGCAATAACAGCAAGCCGGCATTCCGTATAGCGCATCGCACCCGGCGGGTCGTCGTCAATACTTCCGAAGTTACCCTGTCCGTCTATTAACGGATAGCGTATACTAAACTCTTGTGCTAAACCAACGAGAGTCCCGTAGATGGGACCATCACCGTGTGGATGATAGTTTTTCATCACCTCCCCAACAACAGCAGCACATTTGTCGTAGGGTCGGTTTGCAGTAAGATTTATCTGTCCCATCGCGTAAATAATTCGACGGGTACTCGGTTTGAGGCCATCGCGCACATCAGGGATCGCACGATTGGTGTTGACGCTCATCGCATAGGTGAGATACGATGTCGTCAGTTCGTTTTCTATGTTGCGTTCTTGGATATTTTCCATAGTAGTTTTCGGTTCGCTCACTTCGTTCGCTTTCAGTTATCGGTTGTTGGTAACAAGAGGTTTTTGTTAAATGATGACCCTCTTAACTAAAAACCGAACCGATAACCGACAACCATTAAGCTCCGTATAAATCAAGGTTTACCTGAGTCCCGTAGCGTTCTATAAATTCACGTCGAGGTTCAACGGTATCCCCCATGAGAAGTGTAAAAACACGGTCAGCTTCGACAGCATCTTCGAGCGTTACTCTAAGCAGAATGCGTTCATCTGGACGCATAGTGGTGTCGCGGAGTTGATCGGCGTTCATTTCGGCTAAGCCTTTGTATCGAGTGATTGTGAGACCGCGATGTTCTATCTCGAAAAGGTGTTGCACGAGTGAAAAAATATCGTCTGCCTGATAAGCATCGCCATTTTCCGTCTGGACGCTAAACAATTTTTGGCTTTTCGATGTCCCTGACCCATTCGTCTCGTCTGACGAACGAAAGTCGGTTTCTTGGATGTCAAACTCGGCAAGTTTCTCGAGTTCGCGTCTCAGTTCGTAGTGCCAAGTCCGCGGGGTAGCGTCTCCCGTGTGTACGGGCGAGGTAACCTCTCCCCTACCGGTCTTTTCCTCAGTTGGACTGTGCTCGGAATTTCCGAAGAGTGTTGTTTGCGGGTTTCCGGTAGCGGGAGCCGAATCCTCATCATCAGGAGTCTCTTGTGCTACGGTTAGAGGATCATCCACCTGAACAGGAGATACGTCAACAAGCATGGAAAGTAGTTTATCTACTTTGTCGGATGTATCTGCTGGATCTGAGATTTCATTCCTCAAACTTGAGAGTGGTACACCGCTCCGATCAATTTGATTAATGAGACTTTGAATTTTACGGACAGCACTGGCGATGGTCCGATACTCCGATGACGTATAAGGTGCGCTCCGCCGAGCGTTTGTTATCTGGACAGTATCAAGTGCTAAGGTAAGGAGGTAATCTTCCATTTCCTCGTCGTCTTGTAGGTACTGTGAGCTTCTGCCCTTTCGAACTTGGTAAAGTGGCGGTTGGGCGATGTAGAGATGTCCACCAGCGATGAGTTCCGGCATCTGACGGAAGAAGAACGTTAAGAGCAACGTTCGGATGTGAGCCCCATCAACATCAGCATCCGCCATAATGATAATTTTGGCGTATCGGAGTTTTTCGAGACTAAACTCTTCAGCACCGATCCCTGTTCCCAACGCCGTGATGATGTCAATGACTTGGGCATTTCTGAGGATTTTGTCGAGCCGTGTCTTGTCTACGTTGATACCTTTACCTCTAAGCGGAAGGACCGCTTGATTTTGTCGATCCCTGCCCTGTTTGGCGGTGCCACCGGCGGAGTCTCCCTCTACAAGAAACAATTCGGTTCGCGACGAGTCGCGTTCGGAGCAGTCGGCAAGTTTTCCCGGCATAGATGCCGAATCAAGGACGCTTTTGCGGCGGACCACTTCCCTGGCACTGCGGGCAGCTTCACGTGCTCGCGCAGCATCAATAGATTTTTGGATAATACGCTTGGAGACTGACGGGTTTTCTTCCAAAAGCGTTTTCAGGCGGGAGCCAACAAAACTCTGGACGATGCCTTCGACCTCTGTATTTCCGAGTTTGGACTTCGTTTGCCCCTCAAATTGTGGATCAGGAACTTTGACACTGATGACTGCCGTTATTCCTTCGCGGATGTCTTCACCCGTAAGATCTATTTTAGCACTCCGTAGGAGATCGTTAGCGGTGGCATACGTTTTGAAAGCGCGGGTAACCGCACTCTTAAAGCCACTCTCGTGAAACCCCCCTTCAGAGGTGCGGATGTTATTGGCGTAGGAACTAATATTTTCTGTATAAGTCGTATTGAACTGAAAAGCAATCTCCACTATAATCTCTGATTCAACACCCTCTATGTATATAGGTTCGGGATGCAGGACTTCTTTGTTTTGATTATAGTAAGTAACAAAAGAGGCGATTCCACCGTCGTATTGAAAGGCAATTGGTTCCGAATTTTCATCATCGCGTGTATCGTGAAATTGGATGCGTACGCCTTTGTTAAGGAACGCAAGTTCTCTGAGCCGATCTCGGAGGACATCGTGCGAAAAGTCAAGTGTGTCAAATATTTCGGAATCGGGCATAAATGTCGTCCGAGTGCCCGTTTTTCTGCTTTTACCGGTTTTTTCTACGGCAGTCTGTGGAATACCACGCTCGTAGCGTTGTTCGTAGATGGCTCCATTTTGATAGACTTGAACGTGGAGCCATTCGGAGAGCGCATTGACACAGGAGGCACCAACACCGTGCAAGCCACCAGCGGTTTGGTAGCCGACTTGTTCTCGACCGTCAAATTTACCACCGGCGTGCAGTGTCGTCATGACGACTTCAAGGGCGGAAACGCCTGTCGCGTGTGTATCAACAGGGATGCCTCGGCCGTCATCACTGACAGTTACGCTACCATCGCGATGGAGCTTAACTTCAACTTGTGTCCCGTAACCGGCACCTATTTCGTCTATGGAATTGTCAACCAGTTCTGTGACGAGATGGTGCAATCCAGCGGGACCCGTACTGCCGATGTACATACTTGGGCGTTTTCTGACGGCTTCAAGTCCTTCAAGAATTTGTATATCGCTTGCTGTATATGTTCGTGCTTTTTTTGACATTTTTAATGTGGTTCCTCATTATAAATTACCCTAACGGGTATGGTTGCTTTGCAGTGGGAATTTTTAGTAGGGTTAGCACCCATTTTTTTTCAAAATTCCTTAGTGTACCTCCTTACGCCTACGTTACTTAACGTAATTAAATTGTACCGTATTTCAACAATTTTGTCAAGGGCTGTCCTTACTCTGTGTAGTGAATAGTTGCCACAAGGATTCTCTTAGATGTGTGTCGGAAACGCTTGCGAGAGTCTGTTCAATTTTCTCTAACTGTTCCGGTGTAACTTGGTGAGTGTTACCGATGGTAGAATCTTCTTCTGGCGTTTCTGGACTTGAGGGTTGGTCTTCAGTTTCCTGGGGTTTGACCACGAGGGTTTTGATTTCTACGCGGAAGTCTGTGAGGACAGGTTTCTCTAATTCAGCGTTTATGTCGGCTAAAATCTTCGGTTTATTGAGCAATAGGCTCGATTTATAAGCAGAGTATTCTGTGTAAATCTTCAGGATGCCATTTGACAACGATATGGGGACGGTGCTTGTAGCGAGTGGTGCAAGGTGTTTGCTCCGGCTGAGACATTCTGGCCAGAGAACAAAAACTTTTTGCTCAAGCACCTTAGGCTCAAAGCCGTGGGTTCGCATGAGTTCGGTAAGAAGACGATGTAAGTTGCGGGTTTTGTCCATTTTTTTATTGATTTATTTAACTATTGGTTTCGGAAACTTGGTTTATCTGGGCGTTCTCTACTGTTAAAACATTGGGTTGGTTCAGGTGACGCACGAGCGGCTCAGCATGGGTCGCGGTAATAAAGGTTTGCGCGCTCAAATCTTGAAGGACGCTTAATAGGTACTCTGTTCGCTTGTAATCTAATTCGGAAGTGACATCGTCCAGAAGGACGATCGGGTCCTGTCCCGTTACAGTTCGAATTAACTCTAATTCTGCCAGTTTAAGTGCTAATGCTATCGTCCGTTGTTGACCTTGAGAACCGTAAGCTCGCGCTCCCTCTCGAAATGTTCCGATTTCGGATCTTGGGAGTAGATTTTGATGTTCAGAATCCATCTCAACCTTCTCAGGGCCTGGGGCTTCCAAGCGATTTTCGCTTTCCGAATCGGTACTGTATATTGCGGACGCGTTCTCCAGTTCGATGAGAAAGTCGTCGCGATGCGGTCCGACGAGGGTGGTCCCTCTCTGTAAATCGGCACCGCGTGATGCGTTTAAAGCTGCGTCAAAATCCGTTTCTATCTCGGTTTCAGTTTTGGTTTCAAGGAACCCAATTTCTAATCCGTCTGCTAAATTTTCCGTATCTTCATCCGATGTATTGTGTGCATTATGATGCCTTGACGTATTGCTCCGCACGGATGCGGAACAATACGTCAAGGCGATGCTTTCTTTACCACCAGTGAGTTGCTGATGGTTTTGCATGGCATAGGCCTTTAATTGATGAAAAATTTCAAATCGCTTTATGATGATTGCAGTCCCATGTGCGATTAAAAGTTTGTCCCAGACATCTAACTGTGACGTATCTCCTAACGTCGTACGAATTTGTTTAAGAAGTTCGTTCCGTTGCCTGAGAACTAATCTATATTTTTGCAAATTTTTTAGGTAGATGCTGTCGATTTGTGAGATGAGTAGGTCCAAAAACCTTCGACGTTCTGCGGGACCGCCTTTCACCAATATCAATGACTCCGGTGAGAAGAGCACTGCATTAAACTGTCCAATCCATTCAGAGCGTTTCACTTGAAGGACGCCATTCTTTTTAAGTTTAAACTGTCCCCGGGCGCGCTTCGTTGCTTCAAGCGACATCACATCATCGTTATTATTTCCCAGCGTTCCTTTGAGATAAAATCCTGCTTCGTTGTGCCGAATGAGTTCACCATCACGCGTTGCTCGGTGTGATTCTGCAGTGCAAAGGAAATAGATTGCTTCAAGTAGGCTCGTCTTCCCTTGCGCGTTGCCGCCAATAATTAGATTGACGGGCTTGGAGAAACTCACCTCACAATCAACATAGTTGCGGAAATTGCGGAGAACAATATTATTTAGCAGCATTTATTTTTTATATTCGGCGATCAATAGGTAAGTAAATCGTGTGTGTGAAGTTAGGAAACCGTGTCAGCTGAGAGAAAGGAAATTTATATGTATTGTCTTATTGAAATGTTTATCTATTTGTGTTAACCAATTTAACTTTTGACCCCTGCTTGAAAATTTTCATCTTTTTGCTTAACGGTTTTTCTTTTCTTTGCGATTTCCGAGTTATCCACAATTCTAATATTAGTACTAATTACGATATATATATTAAATTGTAGTAGTAGTAGTAGGGGCTGTGGATAAGTGGATAACTCGCTTAAACCCTTGTGGCCATTGACATTAGCCTGTGGATAACCTGTGGATAACTTTTTGACTTATCCACAGGTTATCCACAATTTTTTAAAATTTCTGATTTATCCACAATTTATCCACAATTTATCCACAAAGAATAATGGAGTTATCCACAGGTTATCCACAGGTTATCCACAGGTTTAAGGTGATCTATAAGACTGAAAAGAGGATGCCTGGGAGCTAAAAAGTGGAAAATTTGAGACGATAGGTCTTGCAGATTAAGTTAACGGAATTGGTCGAGTAATTGGAGAATCATTTGTCGGTCTTCGCCATCTTCCGCAACGGTTTTTTCTATTTGTCTGCAGGCATGGATGACAGTCGTATGATCTCCCCTATTAAACGCTTGTGCAATATTTGAATATGACAGTTGTGTGAGTTCTCTGCACATATACATAGCGATCTGACGCGGTTGTATCAATTCCTTTGTCCGTTTCTGAGAGACCAGATCCTCTGTATCAATTCCAAAATAATCGGCGACAGTTGTCTGTATGGCTCTGGCTGTAGCAGTTTTTCGATGTCGGATGGGTGAAGGGGGCCCGATATCACTCAGGACCTGCCGTGCGAAGTCTAAAGTCAAATCCTCTTTGAGGATTGTCGCTTGTGCAATTAACCGCACAAGCGTTCCTTCGAGTTCTCGGATATTAGTTCTAATGACTTCAGCGATGTAACTGAGCACATCATCAGGGAGGTTGTCTAACCCTTGGTCTCGGCATTTCTGTCGGAGAATAGCGATACGTATTTCGTATTGTGGCATGCTAATTTCGGCGACCATGCCTGATTGAAATCGAGATTGGAGGCGTTCTTCAAGGTTTACGAGATTGTCTGGTGTCCGGTCGCTGCTCATGACTATCTGGTTTGAGTTCATGTGAAGGGCGTTAAAGGTATTAAAGAACTCCTCTTGTGTACCCTCCTTGGCTTGTAAGAACTGTATGTCATCAATCAAGAGCATATCTGCAGTTCGGTATTTCGTCCGAAATCCTTGCGCCGATCCGCGGTTGACGATGGACTCGACGTACTCATTCATAAAGGTTTCTGATGTAACGTAGAGGACTTTCTTATCTGGTTGGTTTGCTAAGAGTCGATTACCAATTGCGTGTAGCAGATGAGTTTTTCCCAATCCCACACCGCCATAGATAAAGAGTGGGTTATAGTCGCGTCCTGGATTTTCCGAAACCGCTAAGGCTGTGGCGTGACAAATCATATTGCTGGAACCCACAATGAACCTATCAAACCGATAGCTTGGATTCAACCCCGTCTCATTCTGTATGGATGACACAGGTGCCTGAGTGTTCGTTCTCCGATTTGAATCAGGCGATTGATTTAAATTCTCTGCGTTCTGCGTTCCTCCAAAGTCTTCGCTGTCTTCCGACATGGGTTCGTCTACAGTAAGGATTAGGGCACATTGTGCCCCGATGAGGGTCGCTAATACCTGTTGAATATCGGCACGAAAACGCTCCTCAATCCTTGCCCGCGTGTAGGCAGAAGGGACGGCTATATTTAACGCCTCCGCTGTGATTGACAGCGGGACTACTTGGTGAAGGTAGACATCCTGCCTCGCTGTATCGCTGAGTTTTTCTAATATTTCCAGCCAGATTTCATTTGGGGTGTGCCGCATAAAGATATTCCTGTAAGAAACTATGATAAAGTCATGATACCATTCTTATGAACTTATGAAAAAATCGTTACTTATAAAAAATATCATACCATTATATTGCAGAAATGTCAACATTTTTTGCAGAAAACTTTCTTAGATTTGTAATTTATGTTGCAACATCTGCTGACAAAATATTCTGGACTGAAATCGAAATTTTATCAAGTCGATTTTTAGTAAGTTAAGCGAGCCGTATGAAAAATTTGACAAACATCTATAAATAAGGTATCATTTTAAAGCCAAGAATAATATCATTTGCGTATATATCACAAACCCAGTCGGGAATTAACCAAGAACCTGCTCGTAATGACATGGAGAGCGGCCCAAGGGGCCCTAATTAAAAAGACATGAAGCGCACATATCAACCGCATCGTCGGAAACGCAAAAATAAACTCGGCTTTCGGAAACGGATGTCCACGCGGCATGGAAGGCAAACCATTGCGCGCCGCCGCGCCAAGGGACGAAAAGTCCTGAGTGCCTAAAAAATGGTTATCGGTTCGGGGGTTACGCAACCCTTCAGTTTTCATAGGGGTGTTTTGCTTGGGTATTTCTGTAGATTTTTCCCAAAAGCGAAAACCAAGCCGCGTAGCCTGCAACAATACGCAGAAACCCCCAAGCAAAAACATGCAGGCGGATATACGGGGAAGTAGGTCATTTGTCCAACTCACCTGACCGAACCGCAAGGTAAAACGAAAAGCCGAACCGCAAGGTAAAATTAAAAAATGCCGCGGACTTTTAAGCTCCCTCACTTCTATCACAGTCCAGTGATCTCGGTCGTTAAACATGCCCGTCGAGAAACGGATGCCCGAAAGCGGGATCTTTCACCGACCTTACTGGACTTCGGACCCGTCCGCTTTAAAATCGCCCGCCATTTTGGGTTCTGCTACGGTGTTGAAAATGCCATTGAGATTGCCTATCAGGCGTTGGCAGAAAATCCAGACAAGCGTATCTTTTTGCTCTCCGAGATTATCCATAACCCGCATGTCAATGAGAACCTGAAACATCGCGGTGTCCGGTTCCTAATGGATACCGCTGGAACGCCACTCCTCCCCTTCGATATTCTAATGCCTGACGATGTTGTCATCGTGCCTGCCTTTGGAACAACCCTTGAAATAGAGCAGTCTCTCAGGGCGCGCGGTGTTACCCTCACAGCCTATAACACGACGTGTCCGTTTGTTGAAAAAGTTTGGCGGCGGAGTGAGGAAATCGGAAAGCAGGATTACACTGTCGTGATTCACGGAAAACGCTACCATGAAGAAACGCGGGCGACATTTTCCCATGCCCAAGCAGGTGCGCCTGTCGTGGTTGTTCGGGACCTTTCGGAGGCTCAAGCGTTAGCCAAGGTGATCTCCGGTGAAAAGGATGCTGCGTTCTTCTTTGAGAAATTTGCAGACCGATTCTCTCCGGGTTTTGATCCCACTGTCCACCTCAAACGCATCGGTGTTGTCAATCAGACAACGATGCTTGCTACCGAAACGCAGGCAATTGCTGATTTACTACGAGAGGCGATCCGGACGACATACGGGGACACTGAGATATCGACACATTTCGCTGATACAAGGGACACGCTCTGTTATGCCACTAAGGAAAATCAAGACGCAACGCTCGCACTCATTGCTGATGGTGGTGACATCGCAGTGGTCGTCGGAGGCTATAATTCATCGAATACGAGCCATCTTGTGGAGCTCTGTCAACAACGTCTCCCTACCTATTTCATTCGAGATGCAGACGAGTTACTGAGCCCTAAAGAGATTCGACATCTTGAATTGGAAACGAAGCAGGTGAAGACCACAAAAGATTGGCTTTTTCCAAAAACCGAGGTGATGCAGAAAACTCCTACTGACATTGTGTTGACGGCTGGTGCCTCTTGCCCCGATGTGCTACTGGACGAGGTATTACAGAAAATCGTCGGATGGTTTCCAAATACCCACTCCGTAGAGGAGGTCCTGGATAATTATCAGTCTTCAGTTAACAGTTAGCAGACGCGAGAGGCGGTTGATTAGACAATCGGTAATTGTGAACCGACGGCTTCTAACGCACCCAAGAGAACAGATGTTTGTGACGGTTTACCGACGCTGATCCGGACGTGGTCTTGTAAGCGGGATGTGTTAAAATATCGGATAAGAATGCCTCGCTCCGCTAACGCCAATTTCAATCCCGCCGCATCTTTTCCAACAACCCTTGACAGAATGAAATTCGCCTCACTCGGATACGGCTCTAAGAAATCAAAATTTTGCAACGCAAGATAGAGGCGTTCACGCTCCTCTATAATTTTCCCGATATTCTGCTGCAACTGCAGGAGATCTGACAAGGAAGCCAGTGCCGCGGCTGATCCAGCGACGTTTACGTTGTAGGGTTGCTTAATCTTCAACAGGTGCGAAATTATCCATTCAGGAAAAACACCGTAGCCTACCCGTAACCCTGCAAGTCCTGCCCACTTACTGAACGTCCGAAGCACAATCAAGTTTTCATGTTCCAAAACCCAGTCTGCCCGACTGCCCCCAGCGAATTCAATATAGGCTTCATCTAATACAACAATGAGTGGTAACTGAAGGAGTCTCTGAAGACATGCATCACTCAGAACACTGCCGTCGGGATTGTTTGGACTTGTAATGAAAAGGATTTTAGGGCGTTGGTTCCCGCGGGTAGCAGTTTCAACTATCGTTTCAATATCTAAGGAAAAGTCTGCTTTTCGTTCAACATCAATAATTTTGCCGCCGTTAAGTTCCGTATCGAAACGGTACATTCCGAATGTTGGCGGACAGTTGATGACCGCGTCTCCAGGCGTCACGAACAGTCGAACGATAAGATCAATCAATTCATCTGCGCCCTGTCCAGCGATGATATGCGTTGCATCAATGCCTGTGTACTCGCTCAGTGCCTGACGGAGGGCAGTACTGTCCGGGTCTGGATATATGTGATAGTCCTTTTCATCGGCAAGGGCGCGATAAACGGAAGGAGAGGGACCATAGGGGTTCTCATTCGCATCAAGTTTTATGATATCTTCAGCAGGGATCCCAAGGCGTTTACTCAGCACATCGAAAGGAACAATCGGCGTATAGGGTGCCATATCCGCGATATTTGGACGGATAAGGTTTTTGTACAATGTTTCAGTTGACATTTTTCTATCTGTCGGCAGTCAGCCGTCAGTAGAAAGTTTGCAAGTTCCTAAAGTTTGCAAGTTAGGATAAACTTTACAACTTCTCAACTTTAGTACACTTTACAACTTCTTAAAACTAATGGCTGACTGCCGATGGTTTCCGATGGCTATTCTATTGACTCGGGGTGGGTGAAGTTCGGACCTCAACTGCTTTCGGTGTCAACGCACCGATAGGTGCTTCGCCTTTTAGGACCCGCACAAAATCGTCCACAGTCATGTCCGCCACGCGTAAATTGGAATCTATTGTTCTACCTGCGATATGCGGTGTGTGAACAACGTTGTCCCGATTGCGAAGTTCATCGTCAACGGGAACAGGTTCGATATCGTAAACGTCGAAGGCACCCGCGAGTTCGTCTTTCACGAGGCGTTCTCGTAATGCGTCCATATCAACAGCAAAGGCGCGTGTAATCACGACAACCAAACCCCCTTTCCGCAAGCGATAGATGCGTTCTCGGTTCAACAGATGTTTGGCTGAAGGGGTCGGTGGAACCGCCACGAAAACGATATCCGAGTTATCAGCGAGCGTGTCCATATCGGCGCGTTGCACATTCCATTCTTGGAGAAGTTCGTCCGGTACATAAGGATCGAAGCCCATCACCATCGCACCGAAGACACTGCACCATTTTGCGATCTTTCCGCCAATTTGCCCGAGTCCGATAACACCTATCCGTTTCGTTCCGAGATCGCCATTGACGAAATCCGGGTCGTCACAGAACTGATGTGCGGCAGGGAGTTTATCCAGCGGGGCACCGCTTTCACGTGCGTTTAGCGAACCCCACATCGGGTTTTCCCAATCCCACAATTTTTCGCCTTGTGCCATCCGCAGGTGCCATTGTGCTGTTCGACGCAGCGAAGACAGTGCCAGGCCGAAAGCGCATTCTGCTACAGATTGCGACCACGCGCGTGTCGATTCAATCACAGGGATGCCACGTGCCTGAAGTGCCTGATATGGGATACCATGCCCAGAATTGTCGGTCATTGCTCCGAAAACTTTCAGTTTTGGGGCGGCCGCGATACACGCTTCGGTCAGGTTTCCGCCGAAGTGAGATATTCCGATGGTTTCGCTTAAGTCGATCTGTTCATGAATAGGATCTCGGTTGTCTGTGTTCAGGACGAGTGTTACACCTAATTCTTCTAAGCGACTCACCATCCGTTCGTGTACGTAGGGCCAAGAAATTTCTAAATTGGGGTGACGTGTAAATACAAATTCGGGACTTGCCATTTTTTAATTATTCCTTGCGGTTCGTTGAGCGGGCTTAGGAGTTTGACGTGCCTGTTCGTAGACCCGCTTTCCACTATGTTCCAAGCTACGTGCTTTTGTCTAATTTTAAAGATAAATGCGCAGATGGGGACCAGTCGGGTATCTACCCATACGGGCACCGTAGATTGCAAACCCCCCTTTCGCCGCAGCATCTGCTTTCACTTCATATCGGACCGTTAATGTGTCTGCCTCGTTCTCAAGAACAACGGACGGGTCTACCTTAATCCGATACAGGTAACCATAGGTACCGGGTTGCCCGTGGATGTAAGAAAGCACACCGCGCGCATCCGCCGGACAGTCGGGTATGTGGATCGTCTCGATTTCAACACCGTTGACAGAGATCGTCACGTCGGAGGGATGTTTTTCAGGTTCCGTTTGACGGGCACCACCGTTTGCGCTGGATGCTTCAAAGATCAGTTCCATCTCTGTGGAATTTGCTGGATCAATTCCTTCTATCAACGAAATCTCATATTCAACGTAACCACTTCCCTCTGCGGAAAACAATTGTGCTTCACTTATTGGTTCAGAATTCGGGGTTAGAAACCCCTCCCACTTGGAGGCGTTTCCAGGGGCGTGGTTGATACTAACGAACCCTGAATCGTTTTGGGATTCGGGGTTAGAAACCCCTCCTACCGGTGCTTCAACGAAATGCTCAAAGTTGATGAAATTACGGGCGACAACAGAACCTGTGCCATCTGTTACCCAGACGTGGAGTGTACCGACCGCGGGGTGAACATCAGGCATGGTAAGTTCCAGTTGATGCACATTTTGCACTTGGTACTGCGGGAATGGAACATCAACGCTGCCTGAAACGGAGCCTCGTGTTATGTCTCCTGTTGCTGACATCGTATCCAATTGCCAGTGGAGTGTTGTATCTGTGATGGTTTTGTGTGAGAAATGGCTCGCATAGATGTCAGCCTTCACTTTCTCACCCGGTGTGACTGTTGTCCCAGGCGAATAATCAATACCGATAAAATCTAAGGTGTTAATATCGAGATAATCGTATCCGAATGCCTTGATTGAGCGGTCGTATTTCATGAAACCGTTGTGTTCCCACTCGATGTCCTGCAACTCGGTATAGACGTACCCGCAGATTTTCGGATGGAGGCGGAGTTCGTTGGTGAGGTATTTGAAACACCAGGAGACATCCTTATCCCCGGCACCTGCTGAGATGCCACCATATTCGCTATTAATCAACGGAGCATCGCTCTGGACATTACCACCGACGTAATTGAACGCGGAACCCGGATGTGTTTCTTCCACGACGTTCGCGATATGTTCTTTCGCGCGGTCATAATCGTTGATGTAGAAGTGCCATGAGTTGATGTCTGTTTCTACATGGTCGTATAAACAGGGCGAGTTGTCCTCAATGAGGCGGGTGGTGTCGAGAGATTTAGCGAGGTGGTACATCTCACGTACCCATTCTTGCCGTTCGTGCATCTCTTTATACTCCCTGCCACCGAGCCCCCAAGTTTCGTTGAAATTGCACCATGAGATGATTGACGGATGATTGTAGTCACGTGCAATATTTCCGCGAAGCGTTTCCTCAAATCGTGCCTGTGCTTTCTCCGTGTAGTCGCCGAAATTCGGGATGTCACACATAAAGAGCAAACCCAACTTGTCAGCCCAATAGTAAAGGCGCGGCTCATCTACCTTAATGTGAAGTCGGAGGAAGTTGAATCCGAATTCTTTCGCGCGTTCGATATCCCTACGGATCGCTTCATCTGTCAGGAACGTATACACGCCTTCCGGGTTAAACGACTGATTAAGCGCACCCAGTAGGTAGATAGGACGGTTGTTGAGATAGATATACTGATAATCCCCACCCGGAGCTTTCGCAATGGAAACCTTCCGCATTCCAAAGTAGGTGTAAATTCTGTCGCTGACGGTGTTTTCCATCAGCAATTCAAGCGTCACGTCGTAGAGGTGTGGCGTGTCTACGTCCCACAAGCGGAGTTGTTCTGGAGGGATCGTGATTGTCCAGTGTGTCTCGCTACCAGAAACTTCAACTGTTCCATTCTGTCCGTCGCAACTCCAACGTAGGTTGAGTCCCGGGTCTAAGTTTCCATCTACCTTAACGGCAAACGTAGCAGAAGCGTTGTCAATATCGGGTGTTATGTGGCACTCCGCGATATATGTTTCGTTTCTGGGTTCTAAGTAGACAGACTGCCAGATACCGCTGGTGCGTTCATACCAACCTATCTGCTTACCCGCGAGTTGCTCGCCGTGGTCCTGCGCGTCGTAAGCCCGAACGACGATAAGTGCGGGTTCCCCTGGTGTGAGTGCGTCTGTGATGTCGAATTCAAACGGCAGGTACCCGTTTTCATGCTTACCAATGATTTTACCATTCACCCAGACACGCGTTTCCCAATCGACGGCACCGAACTTCAAAATAACGCGTCTATCCCCCCAATTCTCAGGAATAGAGACCATTTTGCGATACCAACCGATTGTATGTCTGGGTTGCTCCCGATAATTTCCACCACGTTCTAAACCGCCACAGGTGACTTCTTCAGGTGTGATATAGGCGTTTTTGCTCAAATAGGTTGCGTTATCTGCTTGTTCTTCGTCGCCCCATGCCGCAAGGCTCTCCCAGGGGTAGGGAACCTGTATTTGCAATGTCCATTGGGAATCAGTTGTTGGGGATCTCAGACCAAACCATTGATCTTGTTCACCGATATCGTCAGGGTCAAAAGCGAATTCCCATGGACCATTCAGACAGATCCAGTCGATGCCTTCTGATGTTCCGCGTTGAAAATCTGGACGCGGGTACTCTGGGCGAGGTATATCTGTATTGTGGTTGCCTCTCATGTTTTTCCTTTTTTTTTATAGTTATCAGTTCGCCTACTACGCAGGTGAACTGATAACTACTATATCATAAATCGCTTTTCTTTCCAATTTTTTTCTCATCATTTCCTTGCAATTTTTGGATTTTGTTTATTGGATTTCGCCGCGGACGGTGAGTGCAGTGGCGACGGAGAGGAAATCTCTGCCTTCTTCAACCCTATCATGGTTGTAACTCAAGCCGAGATGGAAATTCGCTGTGATATGTGTGCTGACTTTGTAACCCACGCGCAAGGTGGTTTCATATCTTTCTGAACGCTCTTCAAGGTTCGCACCATACTGTTCTCTACGAATAGCCCAAGAGAGGGTATTGGTTAAATCGAGATCGTGCTTCAGAGGGATTCTACCGAAAAACGGTATCCGTATGCCATTTTCTGTATGGTATTTGTATTCAATACTCACGTTTGGCGTAACGATGAGGGCGTTGCTTCTAATACCGCTCCGTAGTTGGTCCCGAATCGTAGTCCGGACCCCCAATGCTGTCCGAGTCTCTTTGCCCCATGTTTGCATCCAACTCAATGAAGGTGTATGTGCTTTGCTGTCGCCGAGTATAGTATCCAGGGTCCCATTATTTCGCGTTGTATAACTGTAGCGGAGTTGAAAACTGGAGGTCTCTCGCGCTTTCAATTTTACGTCGGCTTCATAAGCGTTGGTGTTCTGTATGTAGGTTGTCCCTGAACTTTTTCGGAAACTGTCGGAAGTGCTGAGGTTCGTTCCGAAGGATGCCCAATTCCACGGGTCTACCGAACTCCGGACTGTGTAACGATTGCTGCGCCGGGAGTTTGTCCGTTCCTTTGCGTCGTCCGCGAGCGAATAAATTTCTAACATTGATAGGCCGGATGCAAGTTGCCGATACGATTCAGTAGCGGTGAAGTTTGCGTTGGTGTTAACAGTGAAACTTTTCAGAATACGATGCAGGATACCGTCCTTGACCTCTGAAACTGTTCCCGCTTGTGTTCCGCTATCCCCGGTTTTCGCGTCTACAGATGACAACTCGCTTTTATCGCGTTCGATCCAATCCCCTCGATTCTCTTCTAACTCTTGGATTTGTGTTTCGTCAATATCGTTTTCCCTTAATTGTGCACTGAGGTCATCAGTTATAGGAGTGGGCGCGGGAGCGGTCTCCAACCCCGAATCCGTTGGAAGCGTAGGAGATTCTTGATTGGAAGGTTCGGAGGTTGGAAGATTGGGCACCCCGTCCTTCCCTTCTTCCTTTCTGCCATCCCCTTCTTTGAGGAACCATCCGAACCATTTTTGAACGCGGAGGTTCACGCCGAAACTGACGTTTCCATTGAGTGAAGCGTTTTTCTGTTCACGGAACCAGTTTTCGCGAAAACTCATACGACTTGTTACGGTGGGGCGCATGCCGATCAGATCCCGGTTTAAGCGTGGGGTCAGCGACAATCGGTGTTCGCGCTCAGCAATTGACCATTTAACGTCTTCGATGGGTGTCTCTTCTTCGGATTCGGCAGTTGTAGGAGAGGTTTCCAACCCCAAATTCGTTATATTGCCAGCAAGTGAAGTGCTGGCGTTTGGATCTTCCCGTCTTTCAAGCGTTCGACGGACATCGTAACTCGGGTTCAGACTGAAGATACTCGTTGGATTAATATTAAATGTTATGGTGCCGCTATCTGTTTTTTCATCTCGATTTCTACCGTAGCCGTAACTATAGTAGGATGTTGAGGTCGAAGCTGTCTCCGTTGCGGTTTCGGGTTTGGCGAGTATGTCTTCGTGCCGATACTGAGCGTTGACCCCGAGTTTTGAACCGAGTTCATACCGGAAGCTACCCGTATAAAGATGGCTAATTTGTGTGCCTTGACGTTCGTTCCAAAAGTCTTGGTGGTTGTAAGCAAAACCGAGATTCGGATATGGGTTTTGAATGAACTGCACAGAAATATCTCGGGTGCGAATTTCACTTTTCCCGCTCTGGAAGCTGCTGTAACTACCGCGTTGGCTCTCGGTTTCCGTATCTTGCTGTCGGATCCCGTATCGGATCGGCAGCCACGGAAATAGCGTGACATCTGCATCGATATTGAAATCGTTATTTGTCGTGCTATATCCGCGTGAGGAGAGCCGTTGTCTACCGACTTCACCCGCGCCGCTTTCAAAATCTTTATCTTGGCTTGCGTAGCCGCCGCGTAATTTAACAATTCTACCGAGGGACACCGACATATTGCCGCGACGCGCCCATCCGGCACGCACGAGTGGATCACCGAGGTGAATCTCATTTACCCAGATTTCTCCACTGATTTCACCGCCGGTGTCGTTCCGTATACCCAAGAGGATACCGCCGATGTTTTTGATGGAGAGTCGCATGCTATTCTTCCCTCGAATCGTGAAACCATCGGGTTGTCCATCCGGTTCTTCAATTGTTCCTTGCGGGTCGGTCAGGTCGGTTTCATGAATAATGTTTGTTTGCGTAGAGTCGCCCTCCATTTCATTACGGGCTTGTGGCTCTGGATTTTGCGTTTCGGCTACATCTGGATAGTCATTCCTGCGGAGGTCCCGCAAATCAATTTCAATTAACTTCCAACCCTCAAAGTCAATCGGGACTGTATATTCATAGTAGTCTGTTAGATTCTCGAAAACGTTAATATCTTCTTCCTGTTCTGTCTGATTGACAAACGGATCTGAACTGTAGAAGGAGCTGCGATAGCCGGTTCGGACGGTTGGCGCGAGTTGTAAAACGAAGGTTGTATCGCTTTTGTCACCATAGAGCCAAAAGCGAAGTGTATCGTGTTTGCTGAAGTCTTGCCCTTCACTTTGTGTTAAGCCTTTCAATTGTTTTGAGGTGACACCGTAGGAGCCGGGAAAGAGGTAATATTCAAGGCTCAGTGTCTGTTCACGTTGCTGTTGTGTTTGAAAGCCGAGTGAAGTGGCTGTGAATGGATGTAATTTTTTGAAGAGCTCGTTGTCTTCGATATCCAGATACGCACTTTGATACGCATCGTAACTAAAATTATCCCTCGTGCCAACAATGAATTTTTCCAATGTGTCTTCCACAACTGTACTCGTTGACAAGGTGTTTCCAGTCGAGGTGAGTGCTGGGTTATTCGTTATGGCGTCCAAGGAATCAGGGTTAGAAACCCCTCCTACAGAACTTGACCGGGTGATGATTCCCTGCTTCCATTTATTGCCAACAATTTCAATATCCGCCCATTGCAATAAACCTTCTACGTTACCGGGTGCGTTTTTGCTTAACCAGAATCGGAAGTGTTGCACGAAAACGAGACTCGGCAGGCGGGACCCCTCTGGCTTAAATTTAGAGAGTGGAATACTGAGGAACATCCAACCGTTTGCGTTTTTGCTTTTAACCCATTCTTTCGGAATCTCATTGAGGGGTATCGCTACCTCAAAATAGGCATCTATACTGTCAAGGACACCATCACCGTTGAGATCTTCGCTGTCCAGAATCTGGTTGCCTACACCGATAGATGTTCTTTCAAGCGGACCGTTATGTCCCCATCCGATGTCTTCACCGGTATCGAGGGCGCCGTTCCCACGATAGCGATCGATCTCTGAAAGGTTCTCCAGGTCTAAATCCAAAGCATCGATACTTCCGTCTCCATTCGTATCCGTTAGGGTTTCTGGAAGATCTTCGCTATCCAGTCGTTCATCGGCATCTGTATCTTCGTTCACTACCCCGAGATTCAAGTGGAGTGTCACATTGTCGTCGCCTTGGACGCGCATCCAAATTTCAACGAAGCTACGTTCCGAATAGTCTACCCCGGATGCCGAGAGACCGTTTGAAAAACCGCCCCACTCGGCGATCACATCTGTGAAATTGTAGCCGAGTTCCATAATGAGGCGTTCTTCAGTCGAGAGAGAGAGCGGTTGAATTGATGAGGCTGGCACATCGCGGTTCCGCATATAGTTGCCTATTGCTTCCGTTTCGTTTTTGTCTTTCAGCACAACGTTAAAGATCACTCTATTCTCGTCGGTCGGTATAACGTAGTAAGCGGAATCTCCGGACGGCGTTGGCGCATTTTCCGATACGTATGGGACACTGCTGGGTTTCCAATTGTATTTTAATGTCGGCACGGTCGTTGAGTCCTTTGCCCCTTCCATGCTATCAATAAGCGCGACGCCAATACTGTTTGGGTTGTTGTGTGAATAAGCCGCTTCTCCACTGAAGTCAACTGAGAGTGGCAGGTTTCTCATGTTAATAAAGGGCAATAGGTTTAAAATACCAGCAACGTTAAACTCCCGTCCAAAACTCGTATTCACATTGAACGCTTGTAAGCGATTTGGCACGCTATTCACATCTGGTATTTCCGCTGGTTTTTGTCCGGTGTTCAGAATATAGCCCGTTGAGAGCGAAAATCCCTTTTGAAAAACGGGGTTGAAATAGTTCATTGCGCCGCCATAACTACCGTAGTAGCTTCGCGAGCGACCTCCTAAACTACTGTAGCCGCCATAACCCCCACCATAGCCACCACCGAATCCACCCCCGAAACTGCTCCTACCGAAGCGAGAACCACTCCCGAAACCTCCGAAACCGCCGCTTCTCCGTTGAAGCCCACCTGACCCGCCTCTACCGAAGGCATCCGTTCCTTCACCAAGCATATCTGCGTCCATTGTTTGAAGTCCGCCTAACCGATTGAATCTGTCTTCAAGGCTCTGTTCTCTATCGGATTTGGGTTCCTGTTTGCGTGTGTACTCTAACCAGACACCGGCTACAGCTTGTTGTGATGAACCCCCAAAGGGTGTCTTTTCAAATTCCACAACGATTTCATCGAACTCATCGAGTTGTCTGAAAAATCGGAGAGTACCGACCTCATAAAGCATCATATAGTCGGTATCGCGCGTCAAAAGCTGCCCGTTTAATCGGACTGTCTCGCTGTTTGGAATCACAAACAAACCTACATTGTAAGTTTCTGATTGATACGCGTAATCCGCTATAATCGTGTAGACTTGGGCATCTGTTCGGACACCTTCGAGATAGATGGCAGTGTTGTTGAGTGAATCGCGATACTCGTAATATGGATGGACTGGGTCTACAATTTGAAACGGATCTGTCGTGGGGAAACGGAGTAAGCCTCTGTCATAGTCTATAAACTGGGCATCTACAATACCATCACTGTTCTGATCCAACCCAAAAATTTCGAGATACGGGACAGAGCGAGTATTCGTCTGGAAGGTTTCGCTCTGTCCTTGTCGGAGGAGTGTGAGTGTGAAATCACGTGGATTAATGTTGCGGTTGCCAAGGCTGTAAACGTGCGTTGCCTCTGTCCCGCGAAATCCCTTCTCTTTTAGCACTACGTAGCCGATTTCCTCACCCTCTTCGTCAAGCGTTCCGTCTCCGTTTTCATCAACAAAGACTTCAGATTTACCGACGATGCCGCCGTCTCCGCCTAAATATTCATACGAGACGACGATGGTATAATTGGCAGAAATCGGAGATAGGAATTCTATTTCACCGGTTTCGTAGTCAATATTGTAATCCTGACCGGAGAACTGGGGATTGAAGTAGCCGCGACTCGTTCTTTGACCGCCCTGGTTGTTTCCGACGACGCCGTCGTCAATGAAAATTTGCTCGCTCCCTGATTTGATGGGGAGATATGCGTCGTGTAGTTCGCCGTCTTCACCTTTTTGGATGTGGTAGAACCGATTTTTTACGTAGTTGGTATCCGGTATCTGGATCCCGCGGGGTCCATAACCATATCCGCCACCAGCGCGCCGCGACTGCCCCCGGAACGTACGCACCTCACGTATTCCCTTACTCCGAGAACCGAACGCCGTCAGACGTGTGTTTTTCCACTCAAAGACGCCTTCAAGTCCAAACAGATTCCGGTTGATATTCAGAAAACGGGTATTCGGTAAACTGAGTGTGATGTCGCCAAAGGAGATGGTTTTTATAATACTCTCTGGTGTTCCTTCGTACCAGATTTTAATCTTCTGTTCCTTAGTGCCGCCGATGCCATAGCCACCGCCGTACCCGCCGCCGTATCCACCATATCCGCCACCATAGCCACCGCTACCGAAGCCGCTGCCGCCAGCACTATAGTCTACAGCGATATGCGTCCGTTGTCCCACGCGACCGTGTAGCCCAAATTGCTGTATTTGACGTAGGTTAAACCCACTTGCGCGTGGAACACCGCCGCTGCCGTATCCACCCCCAAACCCGCCGTAGCTCGAACCGTAGCTGGAACCATAACTACCGTAACTACTTCCATATCCCGAACCGTATCCGCCGCCAAAACCGCTGCTGCTGTAACCGAAGTCTTCGTAACCGTAAGACGAGGTGAGCCCCAAGTCAAGCCCTGATGAGTAGCCTCCATATCCGCCACCATAGCCATAACCCCCGTATCGGTTCAGATCGCCTTCACCGAAATAGTGGGTCCTGTTTGCCTCTACGGTTACAGATTGTAAGCCTGTTATCCTGAGATTGGAATCCATCGGGAGAGCGATGCCTTTTTCATCACGCTTCGGTCTTGGTTTCCAGTCATAGAGTTTATTGAGATCGGTTAAATGGGGAGGATACCGCCAGTGCCGCAGACTGTCGAGGTAGGGTTGGATGAGGGGGTCTTCCTGCTCTATCTGCTCAGGAACCTCCACTTGTTCCTTTTCCTCTTGCCAAATGAAGTGCTTTGGTTTGCTATCATTGTCGAAGAGGTTGCGGGTGAATAACCCAAATCCAATTTTAGGGTTTTCAGTTGTCGGTTCTCGGTTATCCGTTAAAGAGGACCCCTGTTCAACAGAATCATCTCTGTAAGGGTTGGGTGCCCCAACCCCTACGACTGACGACTGATGACTATTCTTAGGTTCAGTCTCTTCTTCGGCAATACGACTGACGACAACTTCAGACGGTGAACAGAGGGCAATGATAAAGATGATCCCAGTTTTTAACAGCAGACTTTGCGTTTTTAAGGTTAACTGGTTTACAAATTTCGACAATTTTTTAACTTTCCTTGCGGTTAAACATCATGCACTTGGACTTTAACGTACCTTTCAGAGAATCCGTCTACAACGTTGTTGTAGACTCAGCGATTTGGTCAATGATTTAACGATAAATTGCGTCTTCCTGTTTACATCAGTTTTAATAGTTGTCAGTCGTCAGTTCAGATATTTTAACAAATTCAGTGCAAAGCTGCACATCTTTTTTCTATTGACAGCTTTGACACCCTTAAGGTAAGATAATGGATATTTCAAACGATGGAGGAAATTACCGTGCGAAAACTATTTATTCTCGGGATGGTTTGTTTAATGGCGATTCCAATGATATTTGCATCTATCAGCGATGCAGCAATTGATACGAAAAGTATCGTTGGCGTATGGCTCTTTGATGAGGTTGATAACAAAGACATGTCTCCCGATTCTACGGGGAACGGCAACGACGCTGAATTGTTGAAAGGTGCCGAATTGGTGGATGATGGGAAATTCGAAAAGGCGTTGAGTCTCTCCGGTGACGACGATTTTCAAGTCGCAACGGTCGAAACTTCAAAGAGTTTGGACAGTTGTGCTGAGACATATACCGCGACGACGTGGGTGAAACTCAAGAAAAAGGAGAAAGTCGTCCTCGGCGGTTGCTGTAATGACGACCACGCCATCATTAATTTCATGTATACCTGCTTGTTGAACATCTTCGGACCCGGAAGAGGCGGTGGGCATGGTAAGGTTGAAATCGGTAGTGGGCAGCTCGCACCGTCATGGGTCGCCGGTCCAACAATCGTCAACGACGATAAATGGCACCACATCGCTTTCACCTATGATGGAAAGAAGATGATCGCCTATGTAGATGGCAAAGTGGATGCACAAGCCAATACGGGTGGTGTTTTTGGATTGACCGGACAAGCCCTCAATATTGGCGGTATGCCGGATCAGCGACCGGGATGGGGACTCATGGACGATGTCGCTATTTTCAATACCGCGTTAAGTGAAGCCGAGGTCAATGACATCATGAACGAGGGGCTTGGTAAACTCTTTGGGTTTACACCTGTATCACCAGAAGGTCGTTTGACAACGGTCTGGGCACGCGTCAAATCAGATCGGTAAAAAAATGCAAAAGTATAGAAGTGCGATCATTGGATGTGGGGGTAGGGCTTATGGTCATGCGAATGCCTATCAACATGTTTTTAGGGGTGAGTTAGTCGCATGTGCCAACCGTTCGGATGTCGCCCGACGTGAAAAATTCGCCGAGACCTTCGGTATCACCGGCTATGCGGATGCCGAACAGATGCTCCGCATAGAGCAGCCTGATTTGGTTCATCTCGTCGCAATGCCTGACCAGTGGCGTGAGTTGATACCGATGGTATCGGAATTGGGGGTTCCGGCGTGCATCGTCGAGAAACCGATTGCCTGTGGTGTCGAAGATTGGCGTTTTTTATGTGAGTTGGAGGCACAGACCGCTACAAAATTCGGGGTTGGTAAACAGTTTCGATGGCACCCAAGTCTTATGAAGTGCCAACGGGCCCTACGATATGACGAATTAGGACAAACGCGTTTCTTAGACTTTTCGTGTGGCATGAACCTTACCGCCCAAGGCACACATATCATCGATTGGGCGATGTTCCTGAACGGAGATTCGCCTATTGTCAGGGTCTTCGGAACTGCGAGTGGTGCTGAGTCGCTGGATAGCGATTATCCCGCCCCCGACACCTCATGCGCGCAAGTCCTTTTTGAAAACGGAGTCTACGGGCTCTGGAACACCGGATTTACCGCCCCACGTGTCGTAGCAGATGATGCCATTTATAAGCACTGTCGCATTGCTGCGTATACGGAAAATGGACATGTCCGCTTTGAGGAATTCGGCACCTGGGAAATTACCTCTCGAAAAATGTCAGAGTACCCCTTCTTTGGGACGACACCCGAAACATGGCGTGCAAACAATGATCGAGCGCAAGCTGGGCTGACAAACGCCATGTTCAATTGGATTGAAGACGATGCCCGCCCAGTCGGAACAAATCTCAAGCGTGCTCTACATCAATTCAATGCGGTTTTGGGCATCTATGCGAGTGCTATTTCTCACAAACCGATTGACATCCCTTTTGACCCGCCCTCAGATTTGGATTCACAGTTTCGCGAGGTTTTAGAACGTTCCTGACCTCACACGCCATGCCGAAATTTGACAAATTCTGCATTTTATGCTATACTATTAATTGGCTTTATTGTTAGAATAAGCACGGGGATTTTGACGCTATAGGGGTGCCAATTTGTCTACGCCAAATACGGTCTCTTCAGAACCGTCCATCCGCATCGCCCCCTCTGTGATGTGTGCGGATTTATGCAACTTGGAAACGGATATTCGGGAATTAGAAGCCGCTGGTATTAATATGCTCCATTTTGATTTAATGGACGCGCATTTTGTCCCAAATATGCCGATTGGACTTGCACTTATTCAACAATTACGTGCAAAGACAGACAGTAATTTTGACATTCACCTCATGGTAGAAGACAACGATTTCTTTGTCGATGCGGTCGCTGAGATTGGTGTTCAGCAGATAGCCGTTCACGTTGAGTCGGCAACGCATCTTGATAGAACGTTGTCTCTGATTCAAGCACACGGGATAAAGGCAGGCGCTGCACTCAACCCAGCAACGCCGTTTTCTGCATTAGATTATGTTCTGGAACGGCTCGATTTTGTGCTGATTATGACGGTGAATCCGGGGTTTGCAGGACAGAAGTTAGTACCGGCGACCCTCCGAAAGATCGCGGAATGTCGTGCTTTTTTGAACGAACGCGGTGTAGATTTACCCATTGAAGTTGATGGCAACGTAAGTTTTGAGAATATCCCGAAAATGGTATCTGCGGGTGCAGATATCTTGGTCGGCGGAACCAGTAGCGTTTTTCAAAAGTCGGGTTCACGGCTTGAGAACATTCAGCAGGCACAGAAAGCGATTGCCATTGGGCTTGCAGAAAGAGGGATATGATGCAGGCACTCGTCCTTCATGGAGTTGGAGATTTACGATTAGAACAAATTCCAGTGCCGCAACTCGCTGAAGGCGAAGTGCGCGTCCGAATCGGGTTCTGTGGGGTCTGTGGTTCCGATATTCCGAGAATTTTTGTCAAAGGCACCTATAGTTTTCCAACCGTCTGTGGGCACGAATTCGCAGGTATTGTGGAGACATGTGGTCCTGGCGTTGAAAACTTCGCGCCGGGAGATCCTGTTGTTGTCTTTCCATTGCTCTGGTGTGGCAGGTGTCCAGCGTGTGAACAGGGGAAATATGTCCAATGCCATGATTACGACTATCTCGGTTCACGGAGCGATGGTGCCTTCGCTGAATGTGTCGTCGCACCGCAGGCGAACTTGATACCTGTGCCGCACGGAGTGACGCTGGAAGAGGCATCAATGACAGAGCCTGCCGCAGTCGCACTGCACGCCCTCCGTCGTGTTGGAACCTCGCTTGCGGGAAAGATGGTCGCTATCTTCGGTGCCGGACCGATCGGGTTAATGGTAGCACAATGGGCGAGAATCATGGGCGCGGCAGAGGTATTGCTTTTTGATATTATTCCGGAGAAACTGGAACTGGCGAAGCAACTCGGTTTCGACAAGGTCTTCAATAGCACGACTGACGAACCAATTGAGATTGTGAATGCACACACTGATGAAAAGGGGGCGCATGTTTGTATTGAGGCGGCGGGGGTTCCCGCTACCTATCGGAGTGCCTTAGGGAGTGTGGGACGCGAAGGGAGTGTGGTTTTACTCGGCAATCCCGCTGCAGATGTGACGCTACCGGCATCTCTTATCTCGCAATTGATGCGGCGTGAGGTGTCTATTTTCGGAACTTGGAATTCCGATTACAGTGCAGCAGGCAACGACGATGACTGGCGTAGTGTGCTCCAAGCGATTGCCTCTGGTATGCTAACGCTCACGCCTCTAATAACGCACAAAGTTCCGTTGGTTGAGAGTGCTGACATGTTACATAGGATGCGAGATAAAAGTGAGTTTTACGCAAAAGTTTTGATTCATCCGTCTGGTGAGTATTTTTAAAAATTGTATCTGAACTGTGCTCCATTATATTACGCACGGGTTTTCCGTTAAGTTGAGAACCTGTTGTAGGTGTGGAAAGGGTCCTAACTTTACCAGAGACCATCGTGGAACGCAGTGGAACGATGCCCAGGAGCAAATAAGTAAAAAAATGAAAGCGGCTATACTTGAAAGTCTTGATAACCTGAGTGTGCAAGAGGTACCTGAACCCGAAATTGACGATGATGCCGCTTTGATGCGTGTTGAAGCCGTCAGTATATGTGGCTCCGATGTTCGTATTCTCCATCACGGGAACCCAAGAGTCGAACCCCCTACCATCATTGGGCATGAAAATTCCGGTGTCATCGTTAAAACAGGCAAAAACGTGACACGCGTCAAAGAAGGCGATCGCGTTTCAATCGGTGCGGATGTCCCTTGTGGGCAATGTCGTTGGTGCCGAGATGGGCTCGGAAACAACTGTGCCATCAACTACGCCATCGGTTACCAGATTCCCGGTGCTTTCGCACAATATATGAAACTCCCCCGTCTCGTTTTGGACGAAGGACCGGTTACACCGTTCGATACGACGCTCAGTTTTGATGAAGCTGCACTGGCTGAACCGCTCGCGTGTGCTATCAACGGGCTGGAACTCGTTAACATGTCTCTGGGGAAGACCGTCGTTATCATCGGTCTCGGACCGATCGGATGTATGATGATTGACCTCGCTCGGGTGATGGGGGCGACGAAGGTGATTGGTATCCAACGCAGCAAACTCCGAATGGAAATCGCAAAGTTCTATGAAGCAGATGCTTATATCGCCTCCGAAGAGGAAGACGTGATTGAGAGATGCAAGGAGGAAACGGAAGGTGAGGGACCTGATATCGTCGTTACGACGTGTGCTTCTGTTGAGGCACACGAACAAGCGGTTGAAATGGTAGCGCACCGGGGATACGTCAATCTGTTTGGTGGGTTGCCGAAGACCATGCGTCCGATGAGTGTCCTCTCCAATGTTATTCACTATAAAGAATGTTTTGTGACAGGTTCACACGGCTGTGTGCCACGACACCATGAGTTGGCGGTCCGGCTCCTTGAAAAGGGGTTGGTGCGTGTGAAACCCCTCATCACACACCATTTTCCGCTGATTGAGATTGACAAAGCGTTTGAGGCAATGGAATCCCGACAGGGGATGAAGATTATGATACACCCGCATCAGGAGGAGGGAAAAAAGACGTAATGCACGATTTTTCGCGATTTATTCGAGACATACCCGATTTTCCGAGAGCAGGTATTATATTTAAAGACATTACCCCACTTTTAGGAAATCCAACTGCTTTTCATAGGGCAATTGACGAATTCGCACTCCGTTATAAATTGGAAGCGATTGATGTTGTTGCCGGAACTGAAGCGCGCGGTTTCATTTTCGGTGCCGCGCTCGCGTATCGATTGGGTGCTGCTTTTGTTCCTATCCGAAAGAAAAGTAAGTTGCCCTATCATACGTATGAAGCGATATACGATCTTGAATATGGTAGTGATATAATAACAATTCATCAAGATGCGTTCCCCAAAGACAGTAGAGTGCTAATATGCGACGATCTCTTAGCGACGGGTGGGACACTTGCCGCCTCTGTCGAACTCATCGAAAGATTGGAGGGACACATTGTTGGTATTGCTATTTTAATTGAGTTGACCGAACTCAATGGTAGAGATCAGATTCCGGATTACGATATTTTTTCGCTCATTAAATATTAGGATGAACGCGTGCGCCTGTAGCTCAGGGGATAGAGCAGGGGCTTCCTAAGCCTCGTGTCGGGGGTTCGATTCCTCCCAGGCGCGTTTTTAACGTTTGTGTCGTCAAAATCTGACCGTGATAACCGTGATGAAAGCGGGTTTTGATAGCACGCATCGGTAGCCTGCAACAATACGCAGAAATACCCCGCTGAATGCCACACGCGCAAATGTAATACATTGTCCCGCAAGTCCACACGCGACTTGCGCTACGGATTTCGTCTATTCCCAGACGAAATCCAGCGTTGATTCGCAAAAACACGCAGGCGGATATACGGATAGAAACGTTACTCAACCAATTCACCTGAACGAACCGCAAGGTAAAATTAAAAAGCCGCAAGGAATAATTAAAAAATGTACAGATTCAGTATCTGGAAAATAGTTTTAATCTTCGGGGTCTTTCTGTTTTCCGTACTCTACCTCATTCCTACCCCGGATAACTTCTACAATCCCTTGTACGGAAACCTACCGCTCTGGATGCAGGAAAAACTCCCACCTTTTGAAGTCACTGAAGACAACGCTTTGAAGGTAAATCTCGCGGATGTCGAGTACCCCGAAGGCATCAATTTCCAGGACGCAACCTTTGAACTTCAGGATATCTTCCGAGTCCACTTAAGGAAACTTGAACTTGAAGAGACGCGTGATTATGAATTTGATACCACTGAAGCACGCGAATTTTATGTGCGGCTCATCTCGGAGCAGGCACGTCAAAACCCACAGGCAACACTTGACAATTTGCACCTATACGGCAGCCTCCCAACCCTCCTGCGGCGACTCATACCCGATAACCGATTGAAGTTAGGATTGGATCTCAAGGGGGGGGTCCACCTCGTCCTTGAAGTAGATTTGGAGGCCTCCAAAGCAGAACTGCTCCGTGAACATACGCTCTCGATTCCCGAACGACTTCGCACAGACGATATTTTGTGCCGAGAGGTTAAACAGATAGAAGGACAAGACACACTAAACGTGTTCGTCGGAATCCCTTCGAGGCTCCGATCGGATGCTGATGGAAAAACAGAATACTTGGAGAAAGCCCAACGTTTTCTCAACGAAATCGAATTTTTTGAAGATGCACAGGTCGGAACGGAAACGGAGACGCAGACCACGTATCAGTTAACGCTCAGCGAACGAGGCATTCAGAGGTATAGCGAGCAGGCGATCGAGCAGGTGCTTATTGTCTTACGAAACCGCGTTGATGCATTCGGGGTTTCTGAACCCTCTATCCGACGAGAGGCGAATCACCCGAGAATCATCGTTGAACTCCCCGGTGCCAAAGACTCCTCGAAGCCGTTACAAATCGTTAAGACCATGGGCAGGCTCGAATTTAAGCTTGTTAAGAAATCACCGACGGGTGGCAGTTTGTGGAGCGGAACTTCGGATACACCGATACCGGATAATATCCCCGATGATAGTGAAGTCCGCTATCACTACGAGACTGGCAACTGGTACGTGCTTGAAAGCCCTGTGCTCCTGAGCGGTGACCGCATCAACGATGCTGGACCTTCTACAGGCAGAACCAGTTTTGACATTGTCGTGTCAATGAGTTTTGATAGTGTCGGCAGACGTAAATTCGCGCAGGTCACAGGGGACCATATTGGAGAACATTTGGCGATTCTGCTTGATGGTAGAGTGCAATCTGCACCTGTCATCCAAGATCAGATTATCGGAAATGCTATTATTCAAGGAAATTTCACCTATGAGGAGGCGAGTTACCTTTCCAATATCCTGAAAGCGGGAGCGTTTCCGGTGGGTGTTCAGATCGCTGAGGAACGCACTGTCGGTCCCACGCTTGGGCAGGAATCCATCAATGACGGTGTCCTTGCTGCACTCATCGGTTTGGGCGGGGTTCTCATTTTCATGGTGATTTACTACCGTTTATCTGGAATTGTTGCTATTACTGCGCTGGTCTTTAATATGTTCATCATCCTTGGGGCATTGGCGGGCTTCGGCGCGGCCTTAACCCTCCCGGGTATTGCTGGACTTGTTCTGACGATCGGTATGTCTGTTGATGCAAATGTGCTAATCTTCGAGCGAATTCGAGAAGAATTGCGAACCGGCAAAACCGTCTGGTCGGCTATCACAAGCGGCTATCAACGGGCATTTATAACAATTTTAGATGCCAATCTTACGACCTTCTTTACCGCACTGGTCCTCTATCATTTCGGGACGGGTCCGATTAAAGGGTTTGCGGTAACGCTCGGTATCGGTATTCTCGCGAGTATGTTCACGGCGATTATTGTTACACGTGAGATATACGGTTTGACTATTGGAAATAGAGACGTGCAGAAACTCAGCATTTAATGGTTATCGGTTGTCAGTCGTCAGTTATCAGTCACAAGAGTCTTCAGTTAACCGAAAACCTCTTAACTGAAGACTCAAAATCAGCAGCCTGCAACAATACGCTGAAACGCCCAAGCAAAAACAAGCAGGCGACTTGAACACGAAGAACGTCAAAGTCTGAACCCACATCATTACTCCGCAAGGAATAATTAAAAATCCGCAAGGAATAATTAAAAATATGGAATTACTTAAAAATACAAACTTTGATTTTATCAGCAAACACCGAACAGGATTTGTCTTCTCAGCGGTAATTATCGCTATCGGTTTGATTTTCCTCGTGATTCATCAAGGACCCAATTTCGGAATTGATTTCCGAGGGGGCGTTAAGATCCAAGCCAAATTCAACAGGGCAGTCACTGAAGCCGAGTTGCAAGCCAAACTCACTGAAATCGGCTATGAACGTGCCACAATCCAGATAGATGCGAGCAAAAATGAAGCATTCGTTTCTATGGGGCATCGTCCTGAATTTCAGGGACAGGGCACAAGTGTCGGAAGAATTCTCACAGATGCCCTGCTTGAAGGCGGAAACGGTTGGCAGGCACTCGCTGGCGGCGTCAATATCTCTGAAGTTGGACCGAGTGTCGGACGCGACCTTAAATTGGCGGCACTCTGGTCGGTGTTGGGTGCAATTGCGATTTTGTTAATATATATCTCTTGGCGATTTGAGTTCCGTTTTGCCATCGGTGCAATCGCCGCGCTTGTCCACGATGTCCTTATTACCTTGGGTGTCTTTGCCGTCCTTTCAAAAGAAATTAATCTACCAACTGTTGCCGCATTCCTCACAATTATTGGCTATTCGCTCAACGATACAATCGTGGTATTCGACCGAATTCGGGAAAATACACAAACCTTACGTGGTACTGACTACATTTCAGTTTTGAACAGAAGCATCAATCAGTCGCTGAGTCGAACCGTTATTACGTCTTTGACTACGTTGTTTGTTGTTCTGGTTATCTTCCTCATCACGGGTTCGGGCGAGGAGATTAACACGTTTGCCTTGGCACTCATCGTCGGTATACTGGTAGGGACCTACTCTTCAGTATTCATCGCAAGTCCGATCCTGTATCTCTGGAATCGCGGACGCCCGCAAGAGGCTTCATGAAGATATTGGTCTTGAGTCCTTATACAACCGGACAAAGATATAAACCCGATAATCTCCTTCGGGGTGAAGACTGCAGTTCGCCTGAGCATCTTGAGCGGCGCATAAAAGAATTATGTGGTTACAACGCTGAGGGTTGGTATCATGAAGATAGAGACTACAGCATGCCTGCTGGGGAGATGTTCACGGGACCTTTGAATACCCAATTACGGGCAGGCTTGAAACAAATTCGGGAACACGCGCAATACGGTGAGACGACACTGGATCTATATTTTCCGTGGTATTTCTGCCGCGTTGACGGGAAAAAGAGTCCTGTTAACGAAGAAGACCTTATCGTGCCTTTTGATACAGCACCCCTTCACAAGCTTGAGGTTTTAGAGTTTGGTGAAAGTGGTGTTCCTGAACGGACGGTAGATTTAATCGAGCGTTACGATCTCGCCTTTTCACTATTGAGACCCGACGATATTCTATCGCTGCAACGCGTTTTTGAAGTAGAGCGTGCGACACCCTTAATTTTCTTGCTTGCGAAGAGTCACAAACACGTCGTGAACGAAGAATTGCCGAATCTCCACGTTGTTGAAACTGGCAGAGCCTTGCAGAAAGGCCTTCGCACCACAAATTGGGCACTGAAAGGGGTTGTGTTGAGACGGCTGTGTGAGGCCGCCTGTTGTGACGGATTCGGTGTGTTTGGGCAAGTCAAACAAGATCCTCAGCAGTTACTGGAGATCGTAAATAGGTAGTAAAAAAGGGATGTTGTAAAAGGACAAAAGAAGATGAGTCTTCCAATACCTGTTACCAATGGCAGTTCACGCCGCATTATCGGCGAATCCGCACCGATGCAGGCGGTTTTACGCCAAGTCGCGCAGGTCGCACCGACGAAGGCGACTGTCCTCATCACAGGCGAAACGGGTGTTGGCAAAGATGTCATCGCACAGGCGATCCATGAAAGTAGTCCCCGTAAAAACCGACCCTTCAAAGCCGTCAACTGCGGCGCGTTCTACCAAGACCTTCTTCAAAGTGAACTCTTTGGGCACGAGAGAGGATCTTTTACCGGTGCAACCACCCAACGGCGCGGTGTGTTTGAACAAGCCAACGGCGGCACGCTGTTTTTGGATGAGGTCGGCGAAATGTCGCCTGAAGTGCAGGTGAAATTCCTACGGGTCCTTGAGACACAGGAATTCACACGGCTCGGTGGCGAAAAAAATATTAAAGTCGATGTCCGAATTATCGCTGCCACGAATATTGATCTTGTGACATCGGTGAGACAAAAGAAATTTAGGCAAGATCTCTATTACCGACTGAACCTCTTTCGTATCCAGATTCCACCCCTCCGCGATCGGCGCGAGGATATCCCGCTTTTCGTCTCCGCGTTCGTCTCTGAATTAAGCGCGGAACACGGTAAACCCATTACCGGCATAACCCAACAGGCACTCAATTATCTCCAAAATGCTGACTGGTTCGGCAATGTTCGTGAACTGAGGAATGCCATAGAAACCGCTATTATTCTGTCCACTACCGAGGAGTTACAACTGAACGATTTCCCATCGGACTCGGAATCTGAGCAGGTTGCTTTACTGCCTGTGCCAGCCTCTGGCACGCAACTCGCACCTACACAGGTGATTGACGCTTCCAATGAAGAATCTGAACTTCTGAATGTGCCGGGAAGTTCCTTGCAGGTTGTTGATACCGCTGGTAGTGCAATCGCAACGGAAAACATAGCGATTTACAAGACGATCCTTGGGCTTATTCTCTCTGCAATCCGTCTGCTTGAGCCAACTGCTGCCACGAGCGATGAGATGCCGTTCCTAATACCGGATGAGGATACCAGCTGGATGCAAATTAGCGAAACGGACGATGCTGCGGACGTTCTCAAAAAAGCGTTGGAAATCCTTTCAGCGATAGCCAAAGTGCTTGAGAATCGGGCACAGAATGGAATTTTACCAATCGCTGCGCCGGTGGAGCAGCGCGGTGGTTCACAGGCACCAGGCGAGTATCTACCTGTGCTTGACGATGAAGAGGTCATCGGCAGGGTCGGTATGACAATGGCGGAAATTGAGCGGGCGGCTATCCAGAAGACACTTGCAGAAGTCGGCGGTAACAAAACAGAGGCGGCGAAGATTCTTGATATCGGGGTCCGAACGCTGCACCGCAAGTTGGACGCTTACAGACAAGCAGTTGATAAGGCAGCTGACGATTTAAATCAGCAATAATGTTTGCGTCGTGAGCATAAGATACCTACTTCTTAGTCCTGTGCGCTGTAAAAAATCGCATTGAAAAGCAGTTTGAAGGTCCCCTGGGATTGCCCGCGGTGCTGTGGTTTGAAGCCGAAAAGGATCACGCGTCCATCGCCTAAGATAACTTCCAGAAGTGCCGCTTTCCGACGAATCCGTTTCTCACCCTCGAGCCACCCACTCATCAACGGATTGAACTCAGGATATGTCGCTATGACATTCGCGCCACCCCGTCCGGATTCAAAAACATGTCCAAATTTAAAGAATATTGCCATCTCTGGGTCCAGTCCATATCCAATGGGGTGTTTCGTGTCTATCCGAACCCGTAATAAGGAGCCAGGGCAGAAAAACGCTCCTTCCTTCGGTTGATTCTCTTTCTCGACCACACTAAAGATACCCTTTTCACTAAGCCCAAAGTATTTCAAAGGGAGTTCTGAAGAACGATTCAAACAGATAAGCGTTCCGCCGTCCTCCACGAACGCTCGTAAATTTGCTAAGCCTTCTGTTCCGATTCCACCGACATACTCCGGCGGTAGTTTCCCTGTCGCATGCCCCTTCAGAATACCGGAAGCACCGAAATCCGGCAGAATGATTGCATCGTAGCGCGCCGCCAAATCCCCCGCACGTATTTCCGCGTTCGTGAGAGTGCTGTAGTTGAACTCATGTGTATCCAGAACCCAGCGTGTCCAACCTTCGTCCATATTTGCTGTCCACGGTTTATACAGACCGAGACGCGGGGCATTTAACCGTGAGAATTCTCGACTGGAAACTTCTGCGTCGATAGATGCATCGGCGTGGATGTGGATACCGAATTCCGATGCGAGGGCTTGTATCTCCGCTCTCTGTTGGGACGGTGGTTCTACTGTTCTAATTAGGATAGCACCACGCGGAAGCCCGGATATTTTTGAAGTACCGGCGAGTTTTACGTCCCGTTGTGCTGAATAGAGTGTGTATCTCGGATTATCGTCTGCGAATTTTGCTTGAAACAGACGATTGAGAGCAATCGCTTCGGTGTTCGTTCGATTCTCAAACAGGTAACCCGTCGGTTCAGCGACACCTTCTAACGTCCCTTCCACTTCAGGAGGTACAGTAAGTTTCCTTAAATCCGCCTCAAAAGGATGCACAACAGCGATTGTTCTCACCCCCATCTGTAAGGGCAGGGTCCAACCCGCTATATCGTAGGGACGTTCGGGCGGCGATTCCGGGGAAGGACGACGTTCCGGATAGCGTTGCACCTCGAGTAGATCCTTCGCGTGTGCCCGAAACGGTTGGGACATTGACACAACATAGGTGTCCCCCGGATATTCTACGCCATCGGCGATAAACGGCGCGTTCGCTTGATGAATCTCTACCCCGCCACGGCGCAGAATATCTAACATCTTGAGCGTTGTGTGGAGGTCGCGTTGTTGTTTTGGAATCAGGAACGCACGTGGGGGTTCATCTGTCCCTTTCACTATAGCATTGCGTCCCATCTTGTAAAAATTCGTCTTCAGCGTGCCTCGATGCTCCGCGGCGAAAGAGAGAATTGACAGTGCCGCTGCTTTCTCATATTCTACGATGTCTCGGAGTCGCCACCAACCGCCGGGCCAGGGTTCAGGAAAGTTTGTGCGGAGTGTGTATTTATCAAGCCCGCGTCGGTAGCCTTTCAAGGTATGATGCGGTTGGAAAATGGGTGTTGCTATCTCTACGCGTGCCGCTTCCGTCAAAATACCTACCATATTGTGGCGATAGGGAACCGTCCGAAACCCGCCGTGCCACCATGTATCGTAAACAGCACTTGAGAGCACACCCGTAAACCCTTCACTCGTCAAATCGAAAGCGAGTTGCGCCCCGATAAGCGAAAGCGTCCGTTGTAAAAGGGGCGGGATGTTCGGGTTGACTGGCTCAAAATACGGTGGGATCACAAACCGAGGTCCGCGATAACTCATCTCATGCACGTCGTAGACGACCTCCGGAAACCACTGCTCATAAAGCACCTCCGTCAATATCTGCGTCTCTATCTGTGTGAGCATAAACCAGTCGCGGTTGTTATCGTGCCCCGTGTATTTATGATACAACCACGGGATTTCTGACCCTTCGTAAGGCGTGCCGACAGTGCGATTATACCAATCTACCACGATATTCAAACCGTCCGGATTCGCCGAAGGGATGAGCAGAATTATCACGTTTTCAAGAATCTCTTTGATTTGTGAGGTCTCAAGGGTTGCGAATTCATGTGCAAGTTCCATTGACATCTGTGAAGAGGCGATCTCTGTGGAATGCAAGTTACAATTAATCAGGACCACCGTTTTACCTTCCGCCGCAAGTGCATCCAATTCTGCCGTGTTGTCTTCATTTATGGGGGGATTGGGCAGCGCGAGTTTCCTTTGAATCTGTTGGTAGTGTGCCAAATTCTCTAAATTCTCTGGTGCAGAAATCACCAGCATCAGAAAATCGTTATCCTCTGTCGTTTTTCCAAGTTCTTCTAACAGAACCCTATCTGAATTCGCTGCCACATGTCGCATGTAATCAGAAACTGTCTGCCATCCTGCCACCTGATAGTCGGAACCGACTTGGAATCCGAGCATCTCCTCAGGGGGTATCAGTTGCGCATGGACCGGTGTCTGTAGGGACACAACGCACATTATTATTAGCAACGCACTGCGTATACGCCACACGGGTATAGTATCAGTTTTCTGGGAATCTATTGTGGGAGAGGTTTGTAGCCCCGATTTTCGATGGGACGGAGATGTGAAATTGGCGTGAAAGAATCCAGAGATTTTCATGGACGGTTCCCTTTCTATAGACATGTGCGGTTTGATTTTTCGTTCTTCTTTTATTTTTCATGCGTGACAGCAAGTATAGCCAAAACTGGCACACGTGTCAAGTTATTACACAAATATAATACACTTGACTTTTTTCTAATTTTGTGGTATTGTTATAGATGAAATATTTTTAGGGTCGCAGTGCGCCGTAGCGCACGGTTGCATTAGGCACTTATTTCAAAAAACGCCCTCTTATTACAAAAGTCGGGAGGAAAAGGAAGAACAATGAAAAAGGTTGTAATCATTCCACTGATTGTCCTACTGCTTGCGGGTATCGGTTGTGACACAAAGCAGAAAGGGCCGAGCAACCTGTCCGTAGGCAGAAGTAAATTGATTGACAGCGGTAACGCCTTGGAAGCCGTTGATCACCTTGAAAAAGCGGAACAGGAAGAGGTTAATAAACTGGAGCCGCGCGCCCTACTCGTTATCGCTTACTCTCACGGGCTTTCCACGGGGAGTGCGAGTAGTCACGGCGTTGAAGCCAAGTTCAAAAACCAACGAGCCCAACGGATACAAGAACTCACCGAGGCTGAGATAAAGCAAATCCTACAAATTCTCAGCAGACCCTCGCGGGTCCAGAAAGATGGCTTACAGGTACTTGTAGACAAAGGACCTGAAGCGTCGGTAATTATTCTCGACAGCCTCATCAAAGGGAGATATCCGTCACTTCATGCAAATTTTGGGGAGATGCTCATTCAGATGGGCACGGATGGTCTTGATTCGGTTTTAGCAAAACTTACTGATGAAATGACCTCACCGGCTGTTAAGGTTAAACTCGTTCAGGTCCTTGCTGGCATCGGCGACGCGAAAGCCATAGATGCGTTAAAAACGGTTCAAGGTGGAACGAGTGAAGCCGGCTTGGCGATGGAAATTAACACGACACTCTATCAGTTGGGTGAGGAATCCTATAAAAAGGACATCATTGCTGGCTTAAGTCATAGTGATGTTGAGGTCCGACGCGCCGCTGCAAAAGCCATGACCAATATCAGCGATGTCCCATCGAAAACACTCATTTCGGGGTTAAAAGATACCGACTCTGAAGTCGTCGCATCACTTGTGGACGCACTCGCAGTGCATCGGGATGCTGACGCTGTTGATGAACTCGTGAGTATTCTTACCGGTGGATTGAGCAAAGATCCGAAGCAGGCAGCGATTAATACGCTTGATGTTTATGGACGAAACAAACTCGCGAGAGGCTTGGCAAAGCGCATTACGATGCTGCTCATTGGCGAAACTGTGAGTGACGCAGACAATCGGCTCCATCTCGTTCAACTTCTCAAGAGAGAGCCGTTTCTGAAACAGATTCAGGTAACGGAATTGTACGACAATCTTGAGTTCAAGCTCTATGAATATCACAAGGAAAAGGAACAGAGTGAACTCGTCAGAACGTCGCTGAAACAACTCCTTGATGCACTTCAGTAGACTGACAATGGGTCTCTTATCTGTCTGTACTTAAATTGTTGACATAAAAATGTATTTATTTTAGAATATTCCTTACGTCAGTACTTGCCCAGATGTGTAATCCCTGTTTGGCAGGTTTAAATACGTCGCGGTATGCAGAACCTACGGTGTTCCCTGCCAAGTTATATTGTCCCGCGAGCCTATAGAGGCGTGCGCGCGAAAGTATTGGATCAGCACTTTTTTTGCTTGCAAGTTGCACATTGTCTTCATGGAGCAGACAGGCGACACGCAGGGGTAAGTCTAATTGAGATTCCAGGAGGAAAAGAAAAAGGGAACATGAAAAAACTTTTGCTGATATTACTACTTATAGGAGTCGTGAGTTTCGGCTGTCGGCAGGAACAGGTCATCACCCAACTTGAAGTGGGTAGGAGTAAGTTGTTAGACGCAGGGCTCACACTGGAAGCTGTCCAGCATCTTGAAAATGCTGAAAACGAAGAAGATAACAAAGTTGAACCTCGTGCACTCCTGATTATTGCTTATAGCCATGCTATTTCAACGGGCGCGGCAAGATTGCATAATGTGGAAGCCAGATATCAAACGGAACGTGATCGCCGTGTCGGTGAATTAGGCGAGTATGAGATGAAGAGGATTCTACATATCCTTGGGGAACGCCATAGGGTCCAGAAAGATGCCATGCGGGTTCTCGTTGATAAAGGGGCACCCGCCGTGCCTTTTCTGTTAGAGGACCTCATTAAAAACCGCTATCGCAACGTCCATGGTGACTTCGTTCAAATTTTGAAAGACATCGGTAGCCCGGCTATTAATGACATCCTCGAGGCGGCTGGTGACAGCAAGACACCCGCTGCTGTGAAAATTCAACTCGTCCGTATCGTAGGAGATATAGGAGACGCATCCGCCATCACTGGGTTAGAGGCACTCCATAATGCAACCCCTGATGAAGGGTTGAAGATGGAAATTAACACCGCACTCTATCATCTCGGGAACGAAGGGGCCGAATCAAAAATCGTCGAGGGCTTGACCGATGGGAACCCCGTTGTCCGACGCGCCGCCGCAAAGTCTATGATGTTCCTCAAAGAACATCCAGCTGACATGTTGATTGCTGCGCTTAGTGATTCCGATGACACCGTGCGTATGGACATTGCGAAAGCACTGCAGAAATATCCTGACGCAGGGGCTGTTGACGGTCTTGTCGCAATCCTCACAGACGGCTCAAGTCTCAATACGAAACAAACCGCTATTGATACGTTGAACCATTACGCCGAAAACGGACTCGCCGATGGGTTAGCTGGACGTTTGATCGTCTTGTTAGCGAACCCTGAAGTTGTTGACCATGAAGACAGGCTCCGTATTGTTCAACTTCTTAAGAAACCTGCTTTGGTAAAGCAGATTCAGGACGCTGACCAGTACGATAATCTGCCCCATAAGCTTGACGTTCACTTCAGGGAGACCGAGACCAACGATATGGTGAAAGACGCACTCAATGAATTGCTCCTTGCACTTGAGTAAGGTAAAATTAAAAAATGGGAAATTATCCAACGGGTATCAAGATTACCAAAGTTGAGCAGGTTACCGTCGAAATTGATCAGCCTGCTATTGGTTGTAACTCCCGCGCAACAGAGATTCACCAGCCGGATCCAAACGGGAAGTGGAACGAACGTATTATCCGCATCTATACCAACGATGGCACACTCGGTTGGGGGGCTGGTAGTTGGGGAACAACGACCGCTGAAAGTGCGGAAGGCGTGCTCAACCAAAATCCGTTTGACCTCTTAAACCCTGAAAACGGGGTTGTAGAGGAATTTCGCGGACTTGAAAATGCCCTTTGGGATACAATCGGCAAAATCCTTGAGAAGCCTGTCTATCAGCTCATCGGTGGCGATGTTTTTTCAAACGGGTTGCCCGCTTACGACAGCACCATCTATTTCAACGATCTCCTGTATGAAACGAAAGCCGAAGGACTTCAACGCATCGAGAATGATGTTAAAAGCAGTCTCGCCAATGGGTTTACCGCATGCAAAATGAAAATCGGGCGCGGGAGTTATCTCATGGAACGCAAGGCGGGACTGCAACGGGACATAGAGCTCGTCCAACTTGCCCGTAGTACCGCAGGTGAAGGTTTCAACATTCTTGTGGATGCAAACAACGGCTACACCTACGATGAAGTCATCACCTTTCTGAACGAGACGAGCGATTGTGATGTCTTTTGGATAGAAGAGATGTTTGAGGAAGAGGTTGAATTGTACCGAAACCTCAAAGCCTTCATCCAAGAAAAGGGATTGAAAACCTTCATCGCTGATGGCGAAACCCGGACGCGCGACCCACTTGAATTCTATGATCCGTTTTTCGAGGCGGGTGTTATTGATGTCATCCAGCACGATATGAAGGGGCTCGGCGTTACCGGCTGGCGGCGACTCGCTGATATGGCTGCCGCCCACGGTGTCCGGTGCGCACCCCATAACTGGGGGTCCCTGCTCGGTTTTTACCTCAGCCTCCAATTCGGCAAAACGATTCCGCATTTCCTCTACGGCGAGGTCGCAACCCTCACGAGCGATGTGATTGATACCTCTAACTATACTTTCACCGGTGGGACGTTCACCGTGCCGGATACTCCCGGACTTGGGTTGGCGCTCAATGAAGATGTATACCAGGATCGCTACGCCGGAAAAGAGGATTGGCAGATCGGCTAATTCTTTACTGAGGATAACGCCCAGTTCCTCCATAAACGGGATGCCTATGAAGGGATTCGATTCCTAAAAGCGACCCGTCTCTACCTCTCGCCTGAACGCTTTGCCGTCCCCGACTAATCTCACTCTTCCACTCTCGGTAGGCGAGGTTTCCTAACCTCGCCGATCCTCCGTTCAAGGTCCCTTTATTAAAACACCAGAGGTGTGCTATGTCTGCGGCTACCACTTTTCCCTGACAAATCCCCTTTTATGTGGTATAATTATTAACATGAATTCGGTTTCAGCAGCGTAGGTTGGGTTGAGCGGTAAATTGAAGGGCAATCGGTAAAGAAAATGAGGAAAATTCTTGTCGCAATGAGCGGTGGTGTAGACAGTTCCGTCACCGCTGCCATGATGGTAGACGCAGGGCATGATGTCACCGGCATCACGATGCGCCTCGGCGCGCCCGATACAATCGAGGTAGAGCCGGAACGTCCGAACTGCTGTTCGCTTGAGGGCATTGAGGATGCGCGCCGCGTCGCCACGCAACTCGGCATCCCGTTCTACGGCGTGAACTACGAGGACGCTTTCCGCGAGCAGATTATCGATTATTTCGTGGAGGAGTACCTCGTCGGCAGGACCCCCAGTCCCTGTATGGTATGTAATCGCGAACTAAAGTTTGGGAGACTCCTCGACCTTGCCAAGACCTTGGAGTGCGATGCTATTGCCACGGGGCACTATGCCCGTATTGAACAACATCCAGAAACGGGACGCTATCTCTTACGCAAAGCACGGGATGTCAGCAAAGACCAGTCCTATTTCCTCGCCGCGCTCACACAGGAGCAATTACGCTGCGCGATGATGCCACTCGGTGAATACACGAAAGCCGAAGTCCGTGATCTCGCCCGAAAGTATCAATTGCGAACTGCTGAAAAGATTGAGAGCCAAGAGCTCTGCTTCGTTGCCGACACCAACTATAGGCGTTTCCTCCAAAACAGGGTCCCTGAAAAAATTCAGGGCGGCGATATTGTAGATGAAGCGGGCAATGTCCTCGGTAAGCATGACGGGGTCCCGTTTTATACCGTCGGGCAACGGCGCGGGTTAGGTATCGCAGTCGGGAAACCGCTCTATGTAACGCAGCTCAACGCCGCGGAGAAGACCGTTGTCGTCGGCGAATCCGATGCGCTATTTGAGGACACGATGCGCGTTGAACGCATCAACCTCATCGCCATTGAGAAGTTAACGGCGCCGATCCGCGCACACGTCAAAATCCGATCCCGTGATGATGGTGGTCCCGCGACAATCACACCTACCAGCGACACCGAAGCAGTCGTGAAGTTCGATGAACCGCGCCGTGCCATTACACCCGGACAAGCCACCGTCTTTTACGATGGAGAATACGTCCTCGGCGGTGGTTGGATTGTCGATGCCCATGAAGCCGTGCCTTCATTGTAGGAGCGAGCTGTGCTCGCGATATTCCTAATCTTTTGTAGGTCAAATTGAGGGTAACGAACCCCAATTTTCTCTAATAAGGATGTCCAAATGCAAGTTACGACCACTCCTGAAGACTTTAAAAAAACCTTCAAACCGTATCTGGTAAAATGGAGTATCGCTTACGGCATTCTGATGAGTTTTGTGACAGTACTTCCCTTTTTTTCGGACTATATGAATGAGCTCGTTCACGGGACAGTCACTTTCGGTTTAAACTTTGTCGGTCTTATTGCTATTGGTATCAATGTTGCAGGCTTTGTCGCCGTCGGGTACAACGCTGCGGGTGTTATTGCTATCGGGTACAACGCTGTCGGTGTTATCGCTATTGGATGCAATGCTGTCGGTATTCTTAGCATTGCCGCCAATGCTTGGGGGGTTGCCACTATCGGGTGGCATACTTTTGGGATCCTTGCCTTGGGCTATGATGAAAGAAGCAAGGGCAAATACCTATTCGCACCGCACCGCCAGGATGCCGAGGCAGTATCCTTCTTTACGCGCTGGTTTCCCAAGTTGAGAGCAGTGGCCGCCTGAAATGAAATCAAGACTTCTCTGCCTTCTTGGTCCCACAGCAGTCGGTAAAACAGAGATAGCGATTCAACTCGCACAACGTCTCAATGCCGAGATTGTCTCCGTCGATTCCCGCCAAATCTATCGACAGATGGACATCGGCACCGCTAAACCCACCCCCGAAGAACAGCGAGCAGCACGGCATCACCTCATAGATTGCGTCGACATTTCCCAACCCTTTTCTGTCGCTGACTATCAATCCCTCGCAGATGCAGCAATTGCTGACATCCATAACAGAGGCAAGCGGGTGTTGCTTGTTGGCGGTGCGGGACTCTACTTCCGAGCGATTGTTGACGGGTTGTTTGAGGGACCGGGCGCGAATCCCGCACTCCGAAAACGACTTGAGGCAGAAGCGGCGCAAAACGGGGTTGATAGCCTCCACAAGCGACTCCAAACCTGCGATCCAGAATCTGCCGATCGGATCCATCCGAACAACCTCGTCCGCGTCATCCGTGCTTTAGAGGTCTATGAATTGACTGGCACGCCGATGTCTGAACTCCAACAGCAGTGGCATCCCGAAAAACAGCGGTATCCGTTCATCGCCTTCGGACTCACGATGCCGCGTGCGCTGCTCTACCGTCGTATTGAACAGCGCGTGGATGTGATGCTTGCGAACGGGTTGATAGCGGAGGTTGAATCGTTGTTAGCGGCGGGATATGCACGTGATTCGGTCGCGCTCCAAAGTTTCGGATATCGGGAGTTAATCGCGTATCTGGACGGGGACTGCACGTATCTGGAAGCGATCTCACAATTGAAGCAGAACACCCGTCGGTTCGCCAAACGGCAGTTGACGTGGTTCCGAAAAGACACCCGTATTGAATGGCTGGATCGGGAGTCAACATCGGATATCGTTGGCGTTATTTTTAGGTTTTTAGTTGATATTTAGAAATTTGAGCACTGAAGCAACTATGATTGCGAGTCCCAAAATTGTTAAAAAAGTAAAAAAGAACCACTTCCTAACTGAATGGGATTTCGATTTTATGTGGGAGACTCGTCGTATAGTGTTCTCTTTTACGCTTTCAGATATCTGCGCGCCACCGAGCACTTTTTGAATTAGGAGTATTTCATCCTTTTGTAAAAGTTTATGCGCCCGCTGAAGCCTACGTGCAATTGTATTCGTTGACACACCTAAGTATCTCCCAATCCCCTCGATTGGCACTTTGCCGAGATAATAGAGTGTTATGACCGTGCGCTCACTCTCTGGTAGTTTTTTCAACAGTTTCCTCACGAGTTGATAGCGATAATTGCCTGCATTCGTCTCACACCGCTCCGATATATCATGCGTGTGGAAAGATCGTCCTTTCTTTCCCATGGGTGTATCCCCCAGTGATTAATCGCTGATTCGTTCCATTGGGACCAATTAATCCAAAGCCGATTTACGCTGAATGCAGCCATCCAGCAAACTGACAAGGTTCTAAAAGAATCCACCTACTTTAGCGAGGGAGTCTGTCAACTTTTTTAATCATTCCCCACGTCTCAAGGCGTTTGTCGATCGGATCGACACTTTGGTGGAACTCTCCTGTGTCGTAGACCTCAACAGTTGCAAATGGGGTATTATTGTGGGCGGGTCCGTCAATGATATAGATATTCCCATTTATGACTTCAGCCTTATGCCCAGCTTTAGCAACAGGCAAAATCAAAGCGAAAAGGAATGACGCGCGCACCCACTGCTTTAAATGCTTTTCTTGCAGAATCTATATGATGTGTATTACAATGAAACACCAAACACCCTCCACCTCCCGCACCACAGGCTTTGCCTCCGTTACAACCACTCTTTTTTCCAACATCAACCAATTCATCAATTCGTTCCGTAATCTGTATAGGTCGCGTAGCAGCAGAAAAGTAGAAGAAGAGCGATGAACAAATTCTGGTAACTTAGCATTATTTAAACTCTCAAGGCTATTTTTGGTGTTGTGCTTTCAACTCCGCCCAACGCACCGGCAGTTTACCGGTTGCCGTGACGGCACGGGAACCAGTATCAAACACAAATACGTTGGTAAAATGTTCCTTGTTTTTTCCTCTGCCACCGAAGACATAGATGTTGCCGTTGACTACCGCTGCGCCAAAAGGAATAAAAGGTGTTGGCATCGGTGGAATATCACTCCATTCCTCTGTCTCTGGATTATAGGTGTCGACAGTTGCCAGATACTGAGCAATTCTGTTCTGCTGCCAAATGAAACCACCAATCAGATAGATCACATCATCAAGAACAACCGTTGAGAATGCAAGCCTGAGGTCTGGCATCTCGTTTTTCTTATTCCAGCGGTTGATTTTCGGATTATATTCCTCAATGGTCGTCAGAAAGGGTCCCCCATTACCAACTTGTGGCCATCCAGACCCACCAATAGCATAAATGTGATTGTTGATAACTCCTACACCAAAATTATCACGTTTGGTCGGCATGTTTGCGCGCTTTATCCACGTATCGGTGACAGGATCGTAGGCTTCTACGAGGTCAATACGTCCCGGAACCTCAGGCTCCTTATCCAAAGGGTGAACCCACCCGCCAATACTATAAATTTTACCGGCAACAGCACCGGCACCAAAATCCAAGCGGCCCCCGGACATTCCTTGCTTTCTCGTCCATGTATTTTTTTGGGGGTTGTACGCTTCTACAATATCCAGAAATTTTAGATTAATTAAACGATTGTCTATCCCATTATAGCCGCCACAAACATAGATTGTCCCGTTGATAACTGCTGTCTCAGCCTTTGTGCGTGGCGTTGGCATATCTGCGACTCGCTTCCAAGTATTCGTTTTCGGATCATACACTTCAACAGTGGACAGTCCAAAGGGACCCCGCCTATTTTCAAAGAGGGTACCGCCGATGAGATAAATCTTATCACCGACCACAGCAGTCGAGAAATCCTCTCTATGTGTTGGAAGTTCAGAAATTACGTGCCATTTTTCTCGGGCAACATTCTCTGTGGTTACAAGGCAGAAAACAATAATCATCAAAACCACAATCCATCGTATGTGTTGAAGTGCTTTGAACATTATTAGTTCCCTCCTTACCAATTACAAACACGATATTAGTGATGTGCGGAAAGAGTAAGAAATGCTATCTTCACTATCTACCATTTCTCCGCAAGCGATATCTGAAATATTCCGCGATCTTTAGTGGCACCATAGCGTCTGTTATTAATTATATCCAGGGAGGTAACTTTACCTGGCACTTCTGAAGCAAATTGTTTCCAGCGTCCATCAGTATCTATACCATAAACCCCTGTATCTCCAGCACCGTAAACTTTGGGACCCGTCACAGTGAAATGATTCATATTACCCTCCTGACAAGAGGGGTTACGAACTCATCTGTAAGGTCAAGGCAATGCGAAAATCTACCATAAATATGGTCTTATAGCAATCAATTCCTACTTCAACTATAGCCAACGAGGTGCTAAATATAAAAAATGCTTTGCGACATCTCGTTTAGATATTAAAGACACAACTTTTCTACAGAAGGGTGCATTCTAAGGTGATTAAATCGAAAACGTTATTTCTTTTTTATTTTCGCCCATACCGTGGAGAGTAATTGGGGTTGTGGTGAAACGGGCAACGCAAACGCTGGATCAAACCAATCTCCGAGACTATTCCAGACAGTCATATCCGTCAGCTGCGTAGGAAGTCCCCCCACTACTGACATTTTGAAAATATGCACGTGTTTGAACTCTTTATCTGGACGCTCATACAGGAGTTCATCTCCTGATGGAGACCATACGGGATGGGTCGCAGGCGGTCCTTCTTCGCCAATCTGTTGATGAAGTCCCGTTCCATCTCGATTTACAATGTAGAGAGTTTCCCTACCAACATTCTCGGGTTTCGGTTCAACGCGCGTCCACGCAAATGCGAGTTTCTTACCATCAGGAGACCATGCCGGATGACGCAGCCATGCTGGCGCATCGGGCGGAAAAAAGAATTTTGCGCGGCTTGTCCGAACATTGAGAACTGTAATGTATCGAGGGTGTTTCAACCTACGATTGATAAAGGCGATCTCCTTTCCATCGGGAGACCAAACGGGCATGATACCAATGACGACTCGATCCTCCCTTTTCCCATCTATTGGCGCAATATAAAGGGAGGGTACATCGAGTTTTGAGCGGACGTAGGCAATCTGTTTTCCGTCAGGCGACCATGTCGCTGCGATTCTCTCTTGGGATTTTGGAAAGACACGTCGCACATCTGAACCATCTGCATTCATCAGATACAGATCGTAACTAAATGAAGTTCTATCTCGGTCTGAAGAAAAGAGAATGTGTTCACCGGTAGGTGAGAAGACAGGCTGCACGTCATCTGCGGGATGATTGGTCAGGTTAACGACCCCTTGCCCATCAGTATTCATGAGATAGATGTCGCGATTCTCCAACAACTCCCGGTTCCCTGAGAAAACGATTTTAGCAGTGGCAGGTGCTGCTTTTGCGAATACTGGAGATCCGATTAAGCAGAATATGGATGTGCTCAGCAGATAACAGAGAAAGGTGATTTTAACCCTCATTTCTTTTTTACATCTCCCCATGTTGTTGTTAGCAACTGGGGTTGTGGTGAAACGGGCAACGCATACGCCGGGTCAAACCAATCTCCTAAATAACTCCAAGGCTCGCCATCGGTCAGTTGGACCGATACCCCTGTGTCCAAACTAATTTTGTAGATTTGCAGGTCTCTGTTGGCATCAATGGAATCGTAAAGGAGTTCGTCCCCATTCGGAGACCATACCGGGTTGCCGGCATATTGACCTTCTGCAATAATCTGCTGAAGACCGGTGCCATCACGATTCACAATATAGATCGTCTCGAAAATGAAATCCTCACGCCGAAGTTCAACGCGATTGTTCCAAGAAAAGGCAAGTTTATCGCCAAGCGGGGACCATGCGGGACCCCGAACCCACATCGGTTCCTTGGGAAAAGGGAAGAACTTAAGTCTTTTCGTTTTGACGTTGAGTAAACTAAAACGTCTCGGTTTGCCCAATGCGCCGCCGCGAAAGATGATTTCTGTGCCATCGGGCGACCATGCCGATGCGTAACCAATCGCCACACGCTCTTCCTCTTTTCCATCGACTGTGCCAATATAGAGCGAAGAGTTTCCAATTTCTCCGTAATCATAGGCGATGTGTTTGCCATCGGGCGACCATGTAGGATGACTTCGTCTCTTCCATTTGTCAAACACCTTTCGGACATTAGAGCCATCTGGTTCCATGAGATACAAATCCCAAGTCCCCCATGCCTTGTGCTCGCGATTGGAAGCGAAAAGGATGTGTTCACCCGTTGGCGACCAAACTGGAGAGATATCGTCTGCGCGATGCTTGGTGAGATTCACCTTCTCGCTACCGTCTGGATTCATAAGGTAAATATCCCGTGTCTTCTGTGCACCGCTTGTTTTGGCAAAGACGATTTTTGCTGTATCTGGTGCCTTTGCGAAAACAGCAGACACTTTCAAACACAACAGAGATACACCGAGAAAATAAAAGAGAAACTGGACCTTATATTTCATGAGAAATACCTCCTTCAAAGCCAACGAGGTGCTAAATATAAAACAATGCTTTACAACATCCCTTTTGAATATTAAAGACACAGTTTTTCTATTGAAGGGTGCCTTATAAGGTAGTTAAATCGAAAAGGTTATTCCTTTTTCATTTTTGCCCATATTGTAGTAAGCAAGTGCGGTTGTGGTGAGACTGGCAACGCATACGCTGGATCAAACCAATCCCCCCCAGCATTCGCTTGGCGACGAGATAAACCGACAATATGCGTCAGTTGTGTCTGGATGCCGTCATTCACGTTAACTTTGAAGACTTGGAACCGACCCTTAATTTCCTGTGTATAGAGAACTTCATCACCATTTGGCGATAACGCTGGATACTGGGCATAGGGACCTGCTTCCTTTATAAGTTGTTTGAGACCGGAGCCGTCTCGATTGACGGTGTAGATCGTCTGCTTTGCCTTCCAAGCGTTGTGCAGATCCGCATCCAAGATGGGGGGTAGCGGATGCTTGTTCCCAGTAAAGGCAAGTCTGTCTCCCGCAGCAGACCAAGAAGGATCGTATTGCCAAATCAGTGCTTTCTTGGGTAGCGGTTTTTCCTGCGCTCGTGTCTGGACGTTGATAAATGTCAGTTGAGACGCGAATGGTTCGTCTACAGAGTAGGCAATTTCAGTGCCATCGGGCGACCATGCGGGATCCCAGCCATACGCAATATATTCATCCTCTTGTTCCCCAAGGCGCGCAATCTGGATATCAGCATTAATACCCACCTGCCTGTTCACATAAGCGATGTGTTTGCCATCGGGCGACCATGTTGGATGGCTTCTATAAATTCTCGTTTTTCTCTTGAAGACGCGTCGAACGTTTTTTCCATCTGGGTCCATCAGGTAAAGGTCTCGCTCCCCCCCGCGATCGGAGATAAAAAGAATCTTTTCGCCTGTAGGTGACCAGACGGCTTGCAGATCATTTCCAGGATGTTGTGTGAGTCTCATCTGTTCGCTGCCATCTGGGTTCATGGTGTATATTTCTCTGTTTCCGTCGCGTGCAGAGGTGAACAGGATTTTCGGCGTGTTGGGTGCTTTTGCGAAAACTGAATAAACATTTGTATTCAGGACCAACACCTTAAGTAGGAAAAAGACTAACAATCTCATCGTTCCCATAAAGTTTCTCTCCTAAGATCATCTTATAATTTGAACAATAAACGTAATACGTAAGACCTCTCATAAGTTAAAGACACAATTTTCGGATGAATGGGTGCATAATTTTGCAACATAGAAGAATCCACCTATTCATTAAATTGTGGATATTTGGCGTTGACCGCATCGACCCCATGTGATACAATCAAGTACCAGGGGTTTAGCGAAAAGGAGAGAAAATGAGACGTTTTGGAACACAAGGTCCCGTCAATCCTCAAGAGCACTACGTTGTGGCGCGGACCGAGGAGATCGCCGATTTCCTCAAACGCGTTGAAGAAGGTAAATATGTTGTCTTGTTTGCACCGCGCCAAACAGGCAAAACTACCTTCTTTCAGGCTGCGTTGGAAACGCTCGCGGTCGGTAACGCTGTTTCCTCTCAAGCTGAATCCGCTTCAAAGTTCACCTACTTCCCTATTCAACTGAATTTTGATGTGTACAAAAACACCGCTGTTGCTGATTTTTATGCCAACCTTTACCAAGATATATGCGAAGAAATTGAGAACTTGTTCCAACGACGCGGCGGAACACCGCCTGAGGCTTTAATCCAATTTTTAGCGGACACAAAACTAACCGACCATCACGCAATGCGGCGGTTTTTTAGAAACCTCGCGCGTTTCCTAACGCCCCAGAAATTCGTCTTAATCATTGACGAGTTTGATGGCATCCCACCCGCTGCCCTGAGCGATTTTCTTCATACGCTCCGTCATATCTACATTGCTGGGAAGCCCCGGTGTCCGCACAGCGTCGGTATCATCGGGGTTAAAAGTATTGCGCAGCTCAACTATGACCGGTCTATCTCTCCGTTCAATATCCAAGATGAGTTTCAGCTACCCAACTTTACCCTTGAACAGGTGCAGGAACTGCTTGGGCAATATACTGAAGAGGTCGGACAACCTTTTGTTCCTGAAGTTATCGCAGCTATTCATAAACAGACTGCTGGGCAACCTGTGCTTGTCAACCGATTCGCACAGATTCTCACAGAAGAATTGGAAGTTCCGAAAACCGAGCCGATTACTATGGCACACTTTTCAGAGGCACACACGGAGCTCCTTCATGGACAGAATACTAACATTGAGCATCTAACCACTAATATCCGCAGAAACCCGCGCTTTGAAAGCGTTCTGATGCGCATTATGGCACGTGATGAAGGTGTGGACTTCAATATGGACGATGACATTATCAGTGAACTCGCCATGTATGGGGTCATCAGGAGAGCTACTGATGGTATGTGTGAAATTCTCAACCCGATCTATCTATATCGTATCATGAGAACCTTTAAACCGACAGTGAATGGGTTGGAGCATGAGTACCTTTCCAGTGGGAGTAGTGAAGACTTTCTCAAGTATATTACGCCGACCGGACAGATTGATATGGCAGCGTTGCTTGACAACTTTCGAGATTTCATTGTCCGTGCAGGCTTCAAGATTCTGCAAGTGCCTGATACGCCACAAGAGTCCGTTGGAAGGCATCTCTTACTTGCATATCTCGACCAGTTTGTTAAACTTATCGGTGGTTTTATGCATATTGAAGTGCAAACCGGCAGGGGCAGGATGGACCTTATCATCACCCACAATCAGCGAAAGTATATCGTAGAAACAAAAATTTGGAGAGGCGACAATCGTTATCAGGCAGGCAAAAAGCAACTCGCAGCGTATCTCAGCTCTGAAGGTCTAACAGAAGGATACTACGTTGTCTTTGACCATCGACAGGACCCGGAACCGCAAGTAGAAACAGAAACGGTAGAGGGTTTAACGATTCGGAGTTACATCATTCCTGTGATGCAAGAACCGCCTTCAAACGTTCCATAGAGGGGATAAACATTCACTCACCGAATTCTGTTGGCAGAAGTGTAGGGTCATTTTTCCTTGATTTAGCTGGAAATTACCGATATAATTGTTGGCAATTATCACAATGGAGGAAAAAGATGCAACAGAACTACACTGCTGTCATCCAACAGAGCGACGGTTGGTGGATCGGATGGGTGCAAGAAATCCCCGGTGTCAATTGCCAAGAACGGACCAGAGATGAACTCTTGGTTGCTTTAGAAATTACACTGCGCGAAACGATAGCTTACAATCGGAAAGAATCTCTCCAGGCAGCAGAAAGTCAACATGAGGAAGTAATCATCCAAATTTAGCTCGTGCTCCGGGAATCGGGCTATTTTGCTTACGTTTATGAGACGAAGAGCACTCATTAAACATCTCAGAGAACACGGTTGCTATTTTCTTCGGGAAGGCGGTCGACACTCGCGGTGGGGGAATTCCGTGCAGGGTATCAAAACTTCAACTTCCGTGCCGAGACACAACGAGATTGCCGAGTCGCTTGTCGCGAAAATCTGCAAAGATTTAAAAATCCCAAAACCATAACTCACGAAATATCTCAAGACCGCTTTAAGATTCCGGCTCCTTCGGCAAACCCGCATGTAGCACAAAACGGACATCTGCTTTATCGATACCCATACCGAAGGCGATCGTGGCAGCTATCACCTGGATATCACCCTTAATAAAAATGAAACGTCTCATCTCCGAATATTGACAATTGCCCATCTGTCAGACGTTCAACGACTTGTTCCTGGGTCACTTGCTCGTCATTTTCGTCGATGTGAATGACGGGTATGTCCTGCGTTGTGAGGGTCGCACCGATAAGTTTGCATCGGTGGCACTCCTCCGGCTTCCCCTCACTGCACATCAGGACAACAGAGTGTTGTTTCAAGAAAGCAGTGTGCAGGCGTTCAATACCGCGTTGGTAGTATTCTCTCTCCTTGACCTTTTCGTAGTCAAGTTTCCCGTTGACGTAACAGGTTTCATCGTCGGGTCTACCACCGAGTGTGTCTCCCATGAACACATATCGGATGTCATGCTGTTCGAGTTGATTCGCGAGTTGTGCTTTGGAGAATTCCGGCTTATAGCGCGAGTAGGGGGCGGAGCGGACATCAATGAGGTAGGCGATCTCATGCTGATGTAGCACTTTGATGAGTTCCGCAATGGAACGGCTTCCGTAGCCTATGGTATAAATTGGAATGGGGGTGGGTGGTCTTTCCATGATAAATTTGCCTGAATATCTTCAAGTATTTCATCGCGCAGCGGATCCAGTCTACCTGCTTTTATATCCTCGTCAATTTGTCTGTCCCATGCCTCCGAACGGGCCTTTAGGATTTCATGAAGACTGTCTGCTAAAGCTTCCAAAAGGGCTTGTTGGGTAACGCCTTGACACGTCTTCACTTCAGGCACATCAGGAATCCGTCCACTCCATCCAGTAGATGTTCTTTTTACAGAAGCCGTATAAGTTTCCTCAAAACGAGGATCGTTCAGCTGGATGGGCCGCGGGTCTCTCTGTTGAACCTGTTGCCCTGGTACGCCTATAGCGAGGATATTCGCGACAATGGCTCCCATATCTATTTTCCTCCCGGGACGGTGCCTCTAAACATATCTACATATCTTCTACAACTTGTCTACGATTCTCGTGTCTATGCACAACAGACAAACCCTCGAGCTCCTGTGGAGTTGTCAGGCATGCTGTATGTTAGTATACCACATTTTTAGATGCGATGCGAATTTATTCTTTATTTTCACTTTTTTGCAGAATTTTTAGGAATTATGCTATAGTATCGTAAATAAAAAAGTCTTTCAGGTCTACATCTTCCGCCCGCGCGTACCCACTATGAGAAATTATAGCGTCAGAATGATTCGTGAAAATATGGAGAATATCCCGCAATTCCCGATTCCAGAGGGGTATGCCATCCGGAATTATCGCCGGAATGAGGGGCATATCTGGACACGGATTCTCAAAGCAGGCGAACCCTACATGAAAATTGACGACGGGCTTTTTGATCGCGAGTTTAAACACCATCTCTCAGTGATGGAGGATAGAAGTTTTTACCTAACAACGGACACAGGCGAGGAAATCGGCACAATCACGGCATGGTGGCAAAATATAAATAAAGAGGTGTGGGGACAGATCCATTGGGTCGTGATTCATCCCGACTATCAAGGAAACGGGCTGTCCAAACCGATGATGACCGTGGCGATGGAGCGTCTGAAACAGTCCCATGAACGTTGTTTTCTCGGCACGTCAACCGGGCGTCCGGCAGCGATCAAAGTTTATCTTGACTTCGGCTTCATGCCCGACCTTTCACATGAGAATAGCAGAGAAGCTTGGACAGAGGTCGCATCCGTTTTGAAGCATCCCCTTTTGGGGGAGTTTATGAGTTGAAACTTACTTGTAAAAAGTGAAGGAGGTTGAATTATGAGCGGGACAGTTACCCCGACGCTCAGCGCGCAGCAGATCGCCGACTATCATGAGGACGGCTATGTAATTCTGCGGAATCTCTTATCGGCGAAGGAGGCAGATGAACTCCGGCGCGTCGTCCAGAAACAGGTAAAACGCGATGCCTATCCATCGACGCTCAAATATCCTGAGCCAGCGAAATATACAGTCAGTGGCAATCGTCTTGCCGACCCCGGACTCACCGCAATTGCCGAACATCCGGGGGTTGTCGGTGCCGTAGAATCCGCACTCGGTCAACCCGCGCACCTCACGGCGTATGTCGCGTATTTGCGGACACCCGGCGATAAAGGGGGTGGAGCGCACTGTGATTACAAACGCTGGCGACCTGTCGGGTCATCGATGAACTGGGTGTTCGCCATCATCCCACTGACCGATTTCGATACAGAATACGGTCCGTTTCTCGTGTCACCCAAATCACACAAGTTAACACAGGTGATTGATTCGGACGCACACATCTTAGATCTCGCGCGTCCTGATCCAGAGCAGTTGCCCGATTTCATTGATCCTGAACTCAAAGCAGGGGACTTACTTGTCGTCAACGAGCATGTGTGGCACGAAGCACCCCCCGGCACCACAACCGAAGATCGGTGCGGGATTTTCAATAAATATTGTGCGATTGACGCACCACCCGCCGCGGGATATTACCCTTACAATCCCACCGCTTTGGACGCATTGAGCGACGATGGGAAGCGTCTCATTCCTGTCTGTTTTGACAAGCCGATTACAACGACACGCCTGCTTATTGAGGATTCATCGAGCCAGGAATCGAAATTCCTGCTCCACCGCGATGTTGAAACAAATTCTTGGGCGTTGCCCGGCGGCGAAGGATGGGAAGAAGAGAAAGGTGTGGGTTGGGATGTCGGTGCGCGGATCGGTTCACTGCAAGATATCACCCAAACCCAACTCGGTTTAGAGGTTCCTTGGATGTCCTATATTGAGGATGTTGAAGAGGGAGAGGGTATCTGTCGGATCTACGGTTTTTCTGATGAAAACTTAGACATTGATGCACTTGCTAATAATGGTTGTGAATGGTTCACAAAATCTGAGTTAAAACAGCGGCTCGGCGAAAGTGATGCTATTTACGGTGCTGTTGATACATGGCAGCGATCGGATGTCATCCGGGGTAAAGGGAAGGCGTGTCGTCAAAGCCGACACCAGTTTGCGTAAATTTCATCAAACGGGTGTCCCCTCGCTGGCGAGGTTTCCTAACCTCGCCAAATTACCAAACGGGTGTCCCCTCGCTGGCGGGGTTTCCTAACCTCGCCAAATCACATTTTTTCACAAGTTAGAAACCTCGGAGGCTTTGAAGATTCTTTTAGGTCTAAACTCTTGTGGGAGGGCTTTGTAAGCCCGATTTTCTGTGCCTTACGCTCCCATCTCAAGTCGCTTTTTCTGCTCTTCGAGCATCTTCTGCTGACGCTTGACGCGTTCTGGGACTAAACGTTCCCGCTGTGCCGTCGGTTTGAAATCCGATCTCTCTTTCCCTAATCCGTGCAGCACGGCTAATTCCACGGGTGAGAAATCGTCTGGATTTTCACGATTGAAATTCATCGGTTCCTTCAGGGAAACTGGCGGGTTCGTGATGAAACGGGCGCGTCCCGAAGGGTTCTGCGAAGCAGCGTGTAAGATAAACGGATGCAATAGCACAACGTCGCCTGCGTTCCCCGTGATTTCTACAAAGTCTTGGCATTTGTCAATGAGTTGCCCAAATCCGCCAGGCAACAATCCTTCTGGGTGTTCATACAACCGCTGTGCGACATGTTGGACTGAATCGCACGCCACAAACGTGCCACCACTCTGGGGGTAGATATCCGACCAGACGACAATTGTGAGCAAACCCTGCTCCGGGCTATCTAAGAAATGACGGAAGAAATCGCCATCTTTGTGCCACCCACCGACTTCTGGAGAAGGCGGTTGCCAGGGGGTGTCCGCGCCTAACCCAAAATTAATAATGAAACCGTCGCCCCATCCCGGTTTTGCGTCGCCCCAAAAATTGACAATCCTGTCTTCACCGCCAAGGAGATCACAGATGGCATCCCATGCCCTCGGTGCCACATCCTCGATCAAGACCCTATTCATAGAGGGCAGATGGACTCGGGGTTCTTCCCAAGTCGTCGGATCGTTTGGATCATAACCGAGTCGCTTAAAAGCGAAATCTTGCCATTCTTCTGCCAGTTCGCGCGGAAAGCAGTCTTTCAGAATAACATGTCCCTTCTCAGTGAAGTGGTTAATATCTTCTTGGGTAAGTGTTCTATAGGTTCTTGCCATTTATAGGTTCCTTGTACTAAAGTTTGAACGGTTTTAGTTAAGATCAAAAGGAAGAGGCACAGGCTGACAGCCTATGCTACAAAGACAGGGTCATTCAATTGTCCGAAATCTCTCTTGTGGGAGAGGTTTTCAACCTCGATGACTCCATAGAAGATCGGGCTTACAAAGCCCTCCCACAAGAAGTCCATTTTTTCTGTAGGAAAGGTCTCAATCTTGAATCTTTGTGGGAGGGGTTTCTAACCTCGATACCTCCATCTCAACTTCTTGTGGGAGGGGTTTCCAACCCCGATACCTCCATCTCAACTTCTTGTGGGAGGGGTTTCCAACCCCGATACCTCCATCTCAAATTTACATCGCCAATATGGATAATCCCTTGCCACTTCAACAAGTCCCTTTCTGACAGGGTTCCCATAACAGTAGCGAATCATTTCATTCAAAGCGGCCTCCCCTCGAATCCCGGTGTCGTGATACCCATCTTGCCAGAAGGTCCCTTCCTGTTTGAGCAATTTGTTAATCTGCCTTGCTGTAAAACGCTTGAGCGTATGCATAATGTCAGGTAAAGTATGCTGGGTGCGGAGTTGAATGATGGCGTGCAAATGGTCGGGCATAATCATGATACAGTACCACCTGATACGCTCTTTGGTTTCAAGCCATTCAAAAGCATCAAAAATGATTTGGGCGATGCTGTCTTTTGTAAGAATCGGTGTGCGGTTGTGTGTGGTGGTAGTCAATAGATAGAAGGCTTCTGGCACTGAAGAGCGGCCTTTTCGCAATTGACGATAACCTTTCTTCTGACTATAATGCATTTTCAAAGCCTTCAGAGAAAATCGGGCTTACAAAGCCCTCCCACAAGAGATTAGACCTAAAATAATCTTCAAAGCCTTCAGAGAAAATCGGGCTTACAAAGTCTTCCCACAAGAAACTATTCTGATTTTTTAGGGGGTTTCTTTAAACAAAAACCCTAAAACTGAATGATCCTGCTGGCGACTTGGGTTATTATAACCTACAAGTATCCAGTTTCTTCACGTTATGTGATGCTATCCAACAGCGTTTTTACGAGTTTTGTTGCGAATTCATCGTCGTTGATGTGAGCGTCCATCTCAATAACCGTTACATTTTCACCGATGTGTGCCTTCAGATTCTCGGTCCATGCCGTGCGCGCTTCGGGAGAATCAAAGGGTTGTCCTGTTTTGTCAATCGCTGACACGCCTTGCGCCGGAATAATAACTGTTGTAGGTCCCTGTGCTTCACTGAGTTTGCGTGCCATGATGCGTCCGAGTTCAGCCGTCTCTTCAGCGGTTGTCCGCATCAGTGTCACAGTCGGATTGTGCTGGTAGAACAACCGGTCGCTGAACTGCTCTGGCACTGTGTCGGGAGGACCGAAATTCACCATATCCAAGGCACCTGGCGCGACAACTTGCGGGAGTCCAGATGCGCCCGCGGCTTCCAACCGATCGGGACCGGCACTGAGGACCCCACCGACCAATTCATCAGCAAGTTCGGTTGTTGTCACATCTAACACGCCAGCGAGGAAACCCCCTTTGACGAGATCCTCCATCGCTTGTCCACCGGTACCGGTTGCGTGAAAAACGAGGACTTCATAACCCGCGGCTTCAAGAATTTCCATCGCTTTTGTGACACATGGGGTTGTCACACCGAACATCGTCGCCGCGATGAGAGGCTTGTCCGCTGTTGCCTCCGGCATTTCCGCGTTGACCATTCCAACGATCGCACCAGCGGCGTTGGCGAGAATCTGCCGTGACAATCGGTTAATACCGGCGATGTCCACAACAGAATACATCATAGTTATGTCTTTGGATTGGACATACGGACTCGTGTCCCCCGATGCCAAGGTCGACACCATAATTTTCGGGACACCCACGGGGACTGCCTGCATCGCTGTCGTGCCGATGGTAGTGCCTGCGGAGCCACCGAGTGAGATGATCCCATCGATGTCGCCTGCTGCCTGTTTTTCAGCAACAAGCGCAGCGGCACCTTGTGCCATTACAGCGACACTGTTTCCTCGGTCGCCTTCATCTCTCAATGCCTGAAGGGATGAACCCCCGGCTTGTGCGACTTCATCCGCGGAAACGTCCGGCGTTAATTGCGGGTCTCCCAATATACCCGTATTGATAACACACGTTGAAGTTCCAGTTGCTTCTATCTGCGCTTTGATAAACGCGAATTCCAAACCTTTCGTGTCCATTGTGCCGACAATACAAACCGTCTTCGCCATACCCGAATTCCTCCACTTGTCCATACATTTCAGACTTACGCTAATTTATTCTCCGTTTGACGCTAAAGCCCTCTGGAAATCCTCTGGACTTTCCGCTAAAATTGCGGCGCGATGCAACTGCTTAAGGCGTTGAGAATCCTCAATTGCTTCTAATACCGGCTTGAAAGTGCGTGCCGCATCCGGCTGTAATCGAAGCTCCAATGCTTCAAGGATATCCTCACGGGCGCGTTCTTTCATGCCTTGTTCAAGTCCCTGTTGGTGTGCTTCTGCCGCTGCTTTCTCTGTCCAGTATTCGATAATATTAGGTTGCTGCATGGTTTCCTCCAGAATAATATTTGAGATCAGTTCCGATTCGTAAACTATAGTAAACTTTAGAATTAAAGATACATGTTTATGACTTCATCAATGGTTATATCGGCATTATACTCTCTGAGACGTTTGATATTCGCAAAGTCGTGTTCAATCGGATTGTAGTCGGGTGAATAAGGCGGCAAAAACAATACCTCTGCCCCCGATGCTTCTATCAACTCACGGGTTCGACGCGTTTTGTGAATCTTGGCATTATCAAGAACAACGATGTCTGAGGCAGACAGCCGTGGACATAAATAGGCTTCAATCCAGGCATTGAAACACGCCGCATCGCAGCTTCCATCAAACAAACAGGGGGCCGTAAAAGCCGAACCGATACGCGCAGCGACCAACGTTGTTGTTCGTGTCCTTGTGCCTGAGATGAGACCTAAAACACATTCACCTTTCGGAGCATACCCATGCCGTCTAAAACTCTCAGCACGAAAACCGCACTCATCTACATAAACTATCGTTTTCCCAGTGGCGTGTTTCTCGGTGAGTGTTTGACGATAGACGTGCCGTTTCTCGGCGCACCGCTCCTTATATCCGAGTGTTTTTTTTTCGCGTGATGCCGAGTTTCCGCAGTCCATATCTGATAGAGGACGCTGAAACACCGAAATGCGAGGCACGCTCGTTTTGCGTCAAGTCCGGGAAATCAGCGACATGTTTCTTCAGTGCTGCCTCGTCAAGACACCTCATGTTTTTCGGACCCGGTTTTTGGGGCGCAAATGGGGTTTTAGCCGATAACCATCTATAAACCGTTGACCGATCCACGGAAAAACGACGCGATGCTTCGGATTTTTTACCACCCGTGTGAATAAAATCTAAGACGCGTTTACGTAAATCTGTTGAATATGCCATAATAGAAACATTCTATCATAAAACAGAAAAATGTCTCTTTAATTCTAACGGTCACTATAAATTTCCTAAAACCGCAAGGCTCCCAAGATATGCAGATTTGTTTGGGACATCAACGCTATCTGCGGTTTGGACACAACGGCGTAACCATTCATCAGCCGCTACACCTTCAGGACGTTTCATGAGGGGTGTGAATGGAAGCAAACCCGTGGGTTTCGTCTCAAGAATCGGCTCACCTTCCATGTCAATCAGCCGCAGGACTTGATATTCAATGAAGACCTGATGTCCAACTATATTTTGTTCGTAAACGCCACGATCCCGCCGTCCCGCATTCGGACGCAGATAAATGACACCTGAATACACCGGCAACCGATAGGTCTCCATCAACCGAACGATGTAGCCTGCCATGCGAAGTGACATCTCAGGATCATAACTGTCTGTCGTCTGAAATTCCAGATGGACCAGGACCTCTTCACCGTTGCGTTCCACTTTGATAACGATATCTGCTTGGTGCATTTCAACTGTAGGTTGTTCGGGAACGATCAATTCAACAAAAGTAACATCGCCTCCCTCAAAGTTTAGGCAGTGATTGACGAAGTCCATGGGGTGCGTTTGTGCTTGTGTTTTGCTAACAGTATCAAAAATCGCCATTCTGTTCCCTTTCCCAGTTCAGCACATTATACCATACATTTGCAATGCGAAACAAATTTTTATTATATGGAGTGCCGTGAAGTCTGTCAAGAGAATTTTGCCCAGATTCCTGCCACATCACAGGAATGGATTAGGAGAACGGTAGAATTTTGAGGCACCTGCAGGACCCGCAGCAGTCATAAATTTCGCGAACGGGTTATATACCTTAATATATAGAGCAGAAGAAACAAGGGGTGTTGAAGGTTGAAGCATCGTAAATATCGCGTTTTTTGCAAATATCTACAATTTTTTGCAATTTTACGAGAATTTCACGTTTTTTTATTAAATATATGCAATTTTTCTGTAATTTTTGAATTTTTTGGCAAATATATGCAATTTTTTGTAATTTTAATTTGAAAAATGGCGTTATATAGTGTATAATTAACGTGTAATGGGTTGAAACGCGAGATTTTTACACAATTACGCGAGGAATTCATGAGACGCCGCTTGAACACAAAGACGATTTTGACTGCGTGTGAGATGTCTTTCAACGGGAAAACAGACAATGAGATAAGTACTCTCTTAGAGACATCTGTCTCCAATGTGTCTCGTTGGCGAAAAAGTGAAGTTTGGAAAGAGTTTGAACAGGAACTCATCTCCGAACACAAGCAGTCGCTTTTAGCAGCGCATCGCTCCACAACCCGATAGCACACCTTCAGGTGTGCGAAACATAGAAAAGGTATAAAAGGTTAGGTTCAGATAAGGAATGGATTTATTAATCCCTGGATCCGTTCTTGATTTTGAAAGAGTTAGCAGTTAGCCGTTAGCCGTTAGCAGCAACAAAAGAATTTATCAACATTCTCTTTAACTGACAACCGACAACTGACAACTGACAACTCTAAAAGGTTTTAGGTTTATGTTTACAATTTTATTCCATAAGAACAAGGAGATAGAACGAATGTTGTCAAAGAAAATGGCATTTTCGTTAACAAGTCTAATAACAATACTTGCGCTCGCTTTCGTGGTGACTCCCGCGATGGCTGGAGAGTTTGGCGTGTCGCTTTACCAGGTCCAAGACGCGGATGGTACCGACGCTACTGATACGTTAATGGATGTCAGTCATGCCGATGGGTTACAAGTATCACCTCCTGCTACGGACACGGCTATCCGAGTTACTGTTAAGTTTGATAGGGCAGTTGTCTTGGCAGCTACAAGCGTGAGCATCGGTGGTTATGATAAAGACGGAGTTTTATTGCCAGCTGTTGCCCTCGCTGCTACAACTCCTATCGCACCCACTACAGCTGCTAAGATGATCACGCTATCGATTACCCTTGGGGCGGGTGGAGATGCCGCTGCGATGGTCAGAAAAGTCACTCTCAAGATAGCAAAAGGCATTGGTTCTGCTGATCCGTTTAACGATGATACGAGTAAAGAGTTCAAGACGGATATCCATTTGCTTCCGGCGGATCGAGCAGGCGGACCTGATGTATGGAAGATCGCGTTAGTCGGTGAACCTTTCTCACCCATCACGACTGCTACCTTCCAAACGCACATCCTGCTGAGTGAAGAGCCGATGGGCGGCTTTAATAAAGATCATATTGAAGTCTCTGATGCAGATGTGGCATCCGTTGTTAAGTTAGTTTCACCTATGACCGCACCAACCGGACTCATACAGCGTGATACTACTGCAGTGCCAGGAGAGATTACACCCACGGATCGTAGCACTGCGGGTCTTGCGACTTGGCGGGATGATAATATCCATCTCTACCTCGTCACGTTCAACACCGTGGAAGGCGAAAAAGACGTCAAGATCAAGATCAAAAACTTCGCCGGGAATGAACGTCCAACAGGTGCTCTCACACAGCAAACCTATGTCCGTGCGGCTGACAGTCAGCTTACCGAAGGCAGAGATCTTCTGACGGTCAAGACCAAACGTGCCGTTACTACAATCAAAGCGGCGGGGGTTGCGGAAACCCACTTACCACACGGCGATGCGCCTGAGATTCCTGCGGATGGGTTCTACCTTCTCGTGAGAGATGCCGGGGATTCTGGGATCATCATCTCTGGTGTAGGTGATGAAAATGACTCGACAAAGCAAACACCTGCACAGTTGAAATATAACGCTCGGGCGGGTGGTTCGGTGAACCTTGAGCAGTTCCTCGCCAATGGTGGCACGATTGACCTGACGACGACGGAAACTGGTATAGCGATGGGCGATGTTGTCATCAGTGAGATTATGTGGGGTTCAAACCTCGCGGTGGCAGATTCATCCCTTAGTCAATGGATAGAGATTCACAATACGACTGCGAGCAAGATCGTCGTCGCTGAGAAAGAGTGGACGCTGAAGTTCTATGGTGCGAACGAAGTGCTTCCGACGACGGGTTACATTGACCGTGTCGGGACGCGTGATGAAGCGTCAGGAACGTTCTGGTCACTTGCGGGTAAAGGTCAAAGCGGTAGGACGGATCTCGATCCGACTGGAGTAGCCGCGGCATCGAGTTTTCCGATTATCTCCATGCAGCGCGCCCGTGCTGCGGATGGCACGTATGCCGATGGGACAATGGCAAGCAATTGGAGCCAGTCCGTAGGCCCCGCTGTGAACTTCGCAGTCGGTATTGAAGGCTCACGGATCGGCACACCCGGTGCGTCCCCCGTGACGCTGCCACAACCGACACCGCCTGCTGACCCACCCGTCGTCGTGACCATTCCGGCTGCGGTCCTCGGAGACATCCTGGTTACCGAAATCATGGTTGACACCGGCAACGGGAGACTCCCGCAGTGGATCGAACTCGCGAACTTCAGTGGCAAAGAAGTCACCCTCGACGGTTGGTCTGTTGAGATCACGAACCACGCTGACGATGCCGATGTTGAGCGTAAAGTGAGCATTGACCTCACGGGGCAGACGCTCGATGTCCGTGAAGGTGCTAACGGCACCCGCGGCGAAGCCCTCCTCTTGGCGGCTTGGGGCGGTCGAAGCTCCGGCAACCTAAGTGATCGGGTTCTCAATGTCTCCAGCCAATTGAACAAAACGGGACGGTATACCCTCCTCAGTTCGATGGGTTTCATCATCGAACTCCTCCCACCGCTTGATTCGGGCATTGTGGTGGCGAGTGACGAGGCTGGCAACCTCCGTGCCGAGGAAGCATGGGAGATCGAGATGGACGAAACCGGTCGGAGTTCACTGATCCGTAAGTTTGCTGCGGGTGTAGCAGCGGACGGAGAGGAAGCCGATGGATGGACTCTCGCCTCCAGCACATCGCTCCTCCAGGCTCCCGCAAGCTGGTATGGCAGTGATGAAGACGCAGGAACTCCTGGTGTTATCGGTGGTGGTCCGCTACCCGTCGAACTCTCACACTTCCGTCCCGCACGCGATAAAGCCACCGGTGCAGTCGTGATTACCTGGGCAACCCAATCTGAGCTGAACAACGCTGGATTCTTTATCAAGCGCAGTCAGCAACGCAACGGTGAGTTCAAGGTCATCAACGCAACTATGATCGCCGGTGCTGGCACCACTTCGGAGAAGCAGTTCTATACCTACACGGATACAACTGCTCAACCTAACGTCGTATACTACTACCAAATTGAAGATGTTTCCCTCGATGGGAATCGTCAGACGCTGACCCGTGGTATCCGCCTGAAAGGGCATATCGGAGCCGCCGGCAAACTTACCTCCACGTGGGGTGAATTGAAGTCGTCCAATGAGTAGTAGCAACAAAGAGGTTATTTCAGGGATAAAATTTGTTTGAACTAACCTTAACCAAACGAAGCCGGGGTGTCTTTGATGCCTCGGCTTTCGTTTTTATGATTACTTGGCGGATAGGGGTCTCAACGGGGTGCATTCTGTATCCCGTCCTATCCAACCTTTGAGACAGGTACATGCCAAGTTTGCCAAGTGAGACTTTAAAGGACAAACACGCAAAAGGAGAGAAACCTTGAAAAACCAACTTTTTACACGAAACGTCTTGCTCGGCATGTTGATGACCCTCGTGCTGGCGTTCAGCGTGCAGGGAAACCTCGCAGACGCTCTGAGTTTCGGAGATACAAGAACAAACGATTTACAAACTATACTCCGCGGAGCGGACTTTTCGGTTACATTTGCTGTAACTTTGGTGGATGAAGCCCGAAAGTCTGCCTACACCGCTTACACCAGCGAGTATACAGATACTAATGGTGTTGTTTATGTTTATGAGGATAAAGATAGTAGTGGTGATTATAATAGCGGTGACCGCAGGGCAACTAAATCCAGTGCTTTCCATTACAACAATGAAGCGGTTCGTATTAGTGTCAGTGGTGCTGGTGCAAAGATTACAAGTATAGGAAACAATACTATTACACCCGCGTCTTCCATCACAGTGAAGGAAGGTGGTAGTGGCGCGGAAGCCCTAACAGCGGGGGATATTGTTGTGAATTGCAGTACTTCCAGTTACGGAGAAGTTACCATAACTGCAAGTGACGCAACGCCGAGTGAGGACTATCCTTCGGGAGTTCGCAGAGCACCAAACTTTGTTCTTACGACTTATGTCACACAGTACAACCAAGCTGTTGGTACTACAAGAACCATCCGTCTCGTTGGCGTGACGAATGGAGTTGCAATCGGGTACGACGATCAAAGGGATCAACCCATTTACAATGGCGACTCCAGTCATTATCCGGTTACGTATACCGCAGCAGGCGGTGGAATGCTCCGCATACAAGAGGGTAGTCGTGAAGGGGCAGAAGCGGCCTCTCTTTCTACATCAAGTGCCGCTAAGGTTCTTCTCAACATGGAGGGCGCGACTAATACAGTGACTGCACAGCTTGGGGGTTCATTTGAGACATCTCAGGGTATCTATATCTTTGGAAACCCTCAATTAAGCATAACGAGTGGGAACAATCAGAGCGGTAACCCTAATGCTCCACTTACGAATGCCTTACAAGTTACGTTACAGGATAATGCGTCAGCACCCGCAGGTGTTGTAGGGGTCCCAATCAAGTTTGATGTCACAGATAAAAGCCCGAGTGGTGGCATCTTGAGCCAAGCAGATGAAAGCACCGGAGTCACTATAGTTGATGCTTCAAATGAAGTGGTAGATAGTCCGAGTCCTGGAAGCACAATGTACGTCCGAACTGGAACAGATGGTGTCGCTAATATTGACTTCCAACTCGGAACCATTCCCGGGGAACAAACGGTTACCGTGAGTGCGCTGAATATAGCACGATTGACGAAGACGATTAAGGCTACAGCGACGGGGACAGCAGCTACAAGACAACTCTTTGCAGAAGACATTGACCGTCAAGGAACCACGAATATCTATACTTTAGTGGCTCGCGTTGAGAACGGTGGGACCGGAGATCCGGATGAGACAGTGACGTTCACAACTACTAAAGGGTTCTTGACGAGCGGCGGGACCACGGCTAAGACAGTAACAGCTACAACTAATGCGGCAGGTAAAGCGCGCGTCACTTACAACGCAGGCGATAGTTCGGGTACCTTAGAAGTCGTCGCGAGTATCTCTGTAGTAGCTCAGAATATAACTACTCAGCTGCAAGAGGTAACTTTTAACGTCAGAGGTGGAAGTTCCGGTGGTGACGATTCGGCTCCTTCGTCCCCCATAACAAGAGGCAGTCTGAATATTTCCGTTTCAGGCACAGGGAGCACGCGCAATATTACGGTAGACGCACAGAATGCAGATGGCGATGGCGCACACGGCATCTCTGTCCTCCTGAACGTCACCAATGGGGCAACGCTTTCGCGAACAAGCGGCGGAACTCCGCTCACCAGCACGCTCACGCTCCCAGCCACTGCGGGGGATTATGTCCTTACCGCGACAACGACTGCAGACTTCACTGGCGATACAGAGACGATTACTGTAACCTTACCCGGCAACCTTGGACTCGCGCTCATTGGGGACCAAGTGAACGGCTCCCAAACCATTCAAGTAACCGCCCGAAACGCAGCAGGCACGCTTGAAACAACCCCTGTGCTGGTATCACTCACGGGAGCTGGGCTCTCCAGAACAGTTACTGTTACAGGTTCCCAGAATGTTCCGATCGTGTTACCGACTGCATCGGGAACATTGACTGCCAGTGCCACGGGATATAATGAAGGGTCGGTTACATTACCGGCGCGCTCGACAACAACAACGACGACGACCACCACAACGCCAACCATACCAACAGGACCTGCAGGCGGGGTTCCCGATAGCATTGTGATTGACGGGTCACGTACCCTTGACGGCACATTGGCTGAAGCGTCCCGGCTCCGTGTGAGGGTTCTTGATGCCAACGATAACGGTGTTTCAGGTGTAGGCGTGACGTTCCGGGTTCTGTCCCCTGGACGCGGCACTTTTGCAGGTGCTCGCGGTTCTGGACGTGCGATCCGACTCGATACAGATCAAAACGGCTATGCAACGGTGAACTTCACTCCCACAACGGAGGGCGATGTCATCGTTGAGGCAAAAGCCGCGAAGGTTACAGCGGGTGTCACGTTCATCCTGGATGTCGGTGAATCCGCCACAACAACGACCCCCGACACAACGACTCCAGACACAACAACTCCTGATACAACGACCCCCGCGCCAGCGGATGTGACGCTAAAAGTCGGTGCCGCGAACCGTCCCGTGATGTATTGGATCACAGGGGGAGCCTTGTATCGTCAGGCGACCGGAGACGCGACGCAGATCACAGCGAGTGCGAAGGATGTCGTCGTGGATACAGCTGGCGGCAAACTTTACTGGATAGAGCAGACCAGCGAGCGAACGGGTGCGATCCATAGTGCAAACCTTGACGGCTCAAACGCCAAAGTCGTAAAGACGCTGACGAGTGCGCCGATGGGATTGGCACTTGACACCGCCAATAAGAAGCTCTACCTCACCAACGGCTGGGGCAAAATCCAGCGGATCAACGTAGATGGTACACGGTTTGAAACCAACTTCATCACGGGTTTGACGGGTCCGATGGATATTGCGGTCTCTTCGGGTCGCGTCTATTGGACAGACACCGGTGGAAGCATTCATTTTGTGAACCTCAGCGATCCCAAGGACATTCGGACGATTGCGTCAGATTTGGGTGCGCTGGGTGGTATTGCCGCCGATGCCAAGAACGTCTACTGGACAGAGACGACGGGTCAGAGAAGTGGCAGGATCCGAGCCGCGAATCTCAACGGTTCCGGTGTCAGGGATATGTATACCATAACAGCTACGGTGCACGGACTCGCAATCGATCCCGCAACGAACCGACCGTATTGGACGAATGGCTGGGGCAAAGTCCAGCGCGGACTCAGCAACGGCAAGATCCAAGATGTCGCCACTGGACTCAGCACACCGACGGCACTGGCGATCGGCGGTGCGAACGACGCGACCGATGCAACACCCACAAAGTCCTCTACCCCGAAAACTGCCGCCAACAAGTATGATGTCAATGGCGACGGTTCCGTGGATAGTAAGGATGTGGATACACTCCTCCTCGCCGTCTTAGCCGAGCTCACGGCTGCGAAGTATGATGTCAACGGCGACGGGACAGTGGATGTCAAGGATGTCAGGGATGTCAACAAGAATCTTGACAACGGCGCAGCAGGCGCACCGACGCTCCTCGGTATGAAGTTCAGTGTGCTTGAAGTCGGCCGACTCCAAGAACAGATTGATCTGTTAATCGCAACCAACGACCGGTCACCCGCTGCGATGCGGACGTTGGTGTATCTCCAGCAGCTCATCGTCATGGCGCGTCCAGAGCAGACACAGTTGCTTGCGAACTATCCGAATCCGTTCAACCCAGAGACGTGGATTCCGTATGCGTTAGCAACCGACACGGACGTGCGACTCACGATCTACAACGCTCAGGGTGTTGTCGTCCGGACGTTGCAGCTCGGGCAGCAATCTGCTGGCTACTACACGGATCGCGAGCGTGCGGCGTATTGGGACGGTCGGAATGCCCTCGGTGAACAAGTAGCGAGCGGAATTTATTTCTACCAGTTAGAAACCGACGACCTGTCGTCCCTGCGCAAGATGGTAATTTTGAAGTAGGCATAACCCCCATTGAGGACTATGATGCTCCAAGTGCTGGCGAGGTTTCCTAACCTCGCCTTGCTCACCATCTCCGCGCTCCTCTGCTGGCGGGGTTTCCTAATCTCCCCGTTCCCCCTGCTGGCGGGGTTTCCCAACCTCGCCTTTTTTGTCAGTATCAGGATTTGTCTAACTGCTGGCGGGGTTTCCGAACCTCGCCATGATATTCTACTTGATAAAAGATAGGGGTTTTGCTAAAATTATCAAAACAAAGCACATGCCGGCATGGATACGGAGGAGATTATGGAGACCCTAAACGATTTTCAAAGTAAACAACGAAAATATATGCCTGTCTTTCCAAACGCGAGCGGGAAACCGACCGTTTATATCGAAGGCTACCCTTCCGAGGATGAAGACCCCATGCCAGCAGGTGAATTTCATGGGATGCAGATGCATACCTTATTTGACCAATTCTTACGATATTTTCAGGCACACCCGCATATCCATGTGAGTATGGACAACTTTATCTACTACCGTGAAGGCGATCTGAGAAAGGTCGTTTCTCCCGATGTGTATGTCGTCTTGGGGGCTGCGAGACTTCCCTTGCGAAGGAGTTTTTATACGTGGGCAGAAGGCACTGTGCCAACGGCAGTTTTTGAGTTTCTTTCGGATGCGACAGGGGCTCAGGATCGCGATGAAAAGATAGAGGTATATCTACGGGATATAGGGGTTGCGGAGTATTTTATCCATCAACCCGATATGAATCGCCCGATAGAATTTCGGGGATGGCGGCGGGATGCGGTAGGCACCATCATTGAGATTGAACCGGATGAAGCGGGTGGTATTTTCAGTGCGTCCTTAAATCTGTATTTGCGATGGGAACTCCATGAGGCGTGGGAGCTGCGGCTTTTACGTCCGTATCTGCCGGATGGCACCCCGATAACGACTTCTATGGAGGAGGAGCACCTTCGGCTGGAGGAGCGACGCCTTCGGCAGGAAGAGCAACGCCTTCGGCAGGAAGAGCAACACCTTCGGCTGGAGGAGCAACACCTTCGGCAGGAAGAGCAACGCCTTCGGCAGGAAGCGGAGACGCGCGCGGCGGAAGAGGCACAACGCAGAAGGGAAGCGGAGACGCGCGCGGCAGAAGAAACACAACGCAGACGCGAAGTAGAAGCCGAGTTAGAACGGCTCCGGGCACAATTGGTGAACTCCCGAGATAGCGATATGTCCTAAATCGCCCGACGACTCCTGTTTCAAGTTTGAACCATAGGTGTCAATTTAAGGTTTTCGTAGGTTGGGTTGAACGATGTTAAAGTAGGAGTCCGTTAAACACATTAGGGCAGCCACAAGGACTGCCCTTACATCATATTCTTTTTTCAAACAAACACAGGCGCGGTGCCCAAACCGCGCCCTTTTCCTTTTCCTTACCTAACCTATTTGTTGATAGGTGGGCGGTTATGCCTCTAATTGTTCTCGGAAAGCACGAAAACTTCTCGCGATCGAGGCAGCAAGGTTCAACTGCTTGAGCCGGTTGAGATCCTCAATGGCTTCAAGGAGCGGCTTGACCGCAGGGACATCCGCATTTGGGAAACGTTCGGTGAGAATCGTCAAGGTGCTTTCAATACTCGTTTGCCGTGTCCCTTGTTCTATACCTTGTTGGTATCGTTCTTCTGCCGCGGTTTCTACGAGATGTTGGTAGACTGAAGATTCTTGCATAACTGCCTCCGATAAAAATCTCCCAATCGCTTGATGGGGGTGAATCAGACCGCTCAGAACCCACTGTGATACGAGCAGATTGCTGCGAGTCTCCGTGGGTAAGGAGAGGCTCTTTGTGCGTTGGTTACACGCAATCGCCCATTCGAGGGGTGGCGTGCCAGGTGGGGGTTGCATCAACGGAGCGAAGGGCAGCAACCCTGTGTTTTCCGCCTCCAGCACAGATTGCCCCTGAAGTTCACTAAGACGGATCACTTTGTATTCCACGATGAACCGGTAGCCCGGCACTTCTTGCGAGTACCCGCCCGGATCCCGCTGTCCCGCGTTTGGACGGAGATAGATGACGTGGGAAAGGACCGGCAAACCGTATTTTTCATAACATCTACCGAGATACCCGACATTCCGGCGCACCATGTCTATAGGGGCACTGTCGCTGACCTGAAACTCAATGTGCACTAAAACGAGGACATCACCGAGCCGGACCTTGATCAGGCTATCGGTTCTCCGAACTTCCACACGCGTCAACTCACTTTCCTCAAATCCGAGGAACTGAAAATTACTGTGGCCCAAGACTGTCCGCAAAATATCTTCTGGAAACTGATGCAGCGCATCCTTGGTCACAATATCGTAACGGTCCCGCGGGAGAGACGCAACATCTGGATCGGGCGACTGACGAATCTGAACCATGGTTACATTCTAACCGATTTTCGCAACGACTGTCAAGCCTTTTTCCGAAACTCAATTTTGCTTAAAAGGTTGACACAATTCAAAGGCTATGATACACTTAAAAAATGGCTGTCAGCAGTCGGCTGTCGGTTAAGAGGCTTTTTGAAGGGTCTTAAGAGCACCCGCTGATGGAAACCGAAAGTCGATGGCCAATTTGCTATGTCAGATTAGCGGAGGAAAATGCGTGAAATCAATCGATTCTAAACAAGCAGGATTAACGTCCATACAGATCTTAGTTGTCGTCATCGTTCTGGGAATTGTTGCGGCTGTCCTTTTGGCGCCTCGGTTACTCGGACAAGCCGGTCGGGCTTTACAGGCACAAGCCGCGGAGGACATTGAAACATTGGGTATCGCTCTTGATAGATACGCCAAGGATAATGGCGATTATCCCTCGACTGAACAGGGCTTAAAGGCACTTTGGGAGATACCTGAAGCACCCCCAATACCTATAAACTGGGTAGAACCGTATATTCAAATCCCAATCACCGAAGATCCGTGGGGGAATCCCTATGTCTATGTTCGTCCCGGTAACCACGACCGATACGGATACGATCTCATCTCTTTCGGCAGTGATGGTGTTGAAGGCGGGACAGGTGAAGCGGAGGATGTCGTGAGTTGGATCCGGCGTGATGAGTAATTTTAATTTTTCCTTTAAGTAAAAATATGAAGATCACTCAGATTGACGTTATCAAAGTAAGAGTGCCGTATCATCAAGGCATTTATGAACTCATGACCCGTCGTAATCTTTACCAGATTGATTACGTCTACAGGGTACACACCGATGTAGGGCTCGTCGGAATTGGCGATGGCGCACTTCAGGCGGATGAAGTCGTTCAACGCTATATCGGTAGAAATCCATTTGAGTTTATAAATGGCTGGGCACCGACCCCCCTCCAACAGGCTTTTTACGACATTATGGGGAAGGCTCTTGGCGTGCCGGTGCATCAACTTTTAGGCGAGAAGGTGCACAGCAAAACGCAATTCGGCTACTGGTCGATTGATATGACCCCAGAAGAATGGGCAGCAGAAGCGCAGCACGCGTATTCGCTCGGCTACCGGCTCCACAAAATCAAAGCCCGCCCGTGGTTTGAAGTGCTGGAGCAGGTGGAAGCAATCACGTCGGTTGTGCCAGATGATTATAGACTCCGCGTCGATGCAAATGACTCGTTTGAAACCCCAGAGCGGACCCTCGAAGTTGTGCGTCAACTGCAAGATTACAATATAGAATCATTTGAGACCCCGATTCCACAAGCCGATATTGCCGGATACAAAGAGATCAAACGACACACCGATATGCCGATAACTATTCACTTCGGCAACCCCGATCCAATCGAAGCGATACGGGCACATATGAACGATTCGTTTATTATCGCTTACCCGGACTCACGCGCTGCCAATGCTATACAGGAGGCGGTCATTTCAAATGCCGCACATCTCCCAGTCTGGATACAGATTGTCGGGCTCGGTATTACGACCTGTTACGTTATGCATCTCGCCGCAGTGATGCCGAATGCAACCATGCCTGCGATTACGCTGAATGCGTTGCGGGCTTTTGACCTTGTTACGCCGTCAACGATTCCGCTTGTTGATGGATACGCAACTGTTCCAGATAAACCCGGATTAGGCGTTGAGTTGGATGAGAACGCCCTTGATAATTGCCGAGTCTGAGGAGAAGGTATAATTAAAAAGGAGAAAATGCATTATGCAAATGCACGTAGGTGGAGAATGGATTGATAAATCCGATAAAATTGACGTCCTGAGTCCTTTCGACGGTTCAGTTGTTGACACTGTTCCCAGAGGGGACGCAGCCGACGTTGAAACCGCTATTCAAACCGCGGAACGTGGCGCGAAGGTCATGGCGGGGATGACCGGCTATGAACGCTACGAGATTCTGCGTAAAGTTGCGGACTTGATGGTGGAACGGGCAGGCGAACTCGCTGAGGTTATCACTCGCGAAGAGGGAAAAATCCTCGCCGAGGCGACAATTGAAGCAACACGCGCCTCCGAGATTATCGCCCTGTCTGCCGAGGAGGCGAAACGGTTAACGGGTGAAACGATCCCCCTTGAAGGCGCGCCTGGTGTCAAAGACAAACTCGGCTTTACAGTCCGCATGCCGTGTGGTATCGTCGCCGGTATTAGTCCTTTCAACTTCCCACTGCACCTTGTTTGCCACAAAGCGGGTCCCGCAATCGCGGGTGGAAACGCTATTATCATCAAACCCGCCACGGACACACCGCTCTCCGCCCTGAAACTGGTGGAACTCTTTTTAGAAGCGGGGACACCCCCTGAGGCGATTCAGTGTGTCACAGGTCCCGGTGGCGAAATCGGGGATACGCTCTGTGCGGATCAGCGCGTCCGAAAGATTACCTTTACGGGGAGCCGTGATGTCGGCGAGCATATCTGTAAGGTCGCAGGATTAAAGCGTGTCACAATGGAACTCGGCTCGAATTCACCGCTCATTGTCATGCCCGACGCGGATCCCGAGAAAGTCGCGAAGGCAGCGGCGGCATCCGGTTATTCTAATGCAGGGCAGGTCTGTATCTCAACGCAGCGCGTCATCGCGCATGAAAAAATCTACGGTGATTTCTTAGATGCATTCCAGTCAGAGGTCGCTCAAATCAGCACTGGCGACCCCCTCGTAGAAGGAACACGGATGGGACCGATGATTCGAGAAGGCGATGCCACGCGTGTTGCAGAATGGATTCAGGAGGCAGTCACAGATGGGGCAGAACTCCTTACCGGTGGCGATAAGCAGGATCAATTTGTTACGCCTGCCATCCTTGCCAACGTCAAACCGGAGATGAAGATCTCCTGTGATGAGGTCTTCGGACCGGCTGTCGGTGTGACGCGCGTCAACGACATCGACGAAGCGATCGCCCTCGCCAACGATACGAACTACGGACTCAGTGCCGCGATCTTCACGCAGAACGTCGATTGGGCAATGAAGTTCGTCCGTGAAGTCGAATCTGGCAACCTGATGGTGAACTGGGGGACGCAGTGGCGTGCGGATCTAATGCCGTATGGCGGTGTCAAAGAGAGCGGTATGGGCAAAGAGGGTCCGAAATATGCCATAGAAGAGATGACCGAATTGAAGATGGCAATCTTCCATTTGGATAGCTAATCGCGAGCATTGAATTTAAACGCAAACCCGCTGTTGATTTGTATCAGCAGCGGGTTTATCTTTTGTCTGTATATACGCTCTGGAAGGAAGCGGAAACCGACGATGCGATTTCCGGTCGTCTATTCTTCCTCTTCGGTTTTCGATGCAGTGATGACCTTCTGCGCAACGTCATCGGGTGTGATCTCGTAATGCGAGAACTCCATGATGAAGGTGCCACGCGCACTCGTCATCGACTTGAGATCGATCGAATACCGGAGCATCTCCGAAAGCGGGACGTTTGCTTGAATGACCTGCTTCTTTCCCATCTGTTCAACACCCATTACCTGTCCACGCCGTCCGTTCAAATCGCCGATAATGCTGCCCATAAACTGTTCAGGCACCGTAATCGCGACGCTCATGACCGGTTCAAGCAAACATGGATCGGCTTCTTCGGCGGCAGCAGAAAAGGCGATAGAACCAGCGATCTGGAACGCCATATCCGAAGAATCGACTGGGTGATACTTTCCATCATAGAGGTCAATTTGGATATCGACGATTGGGAAGCCTGCCATCAAACCTCTGTCCATTCTCTCACGGATGCCTTTTTCGACAGCCGGAATATAGTTGCGCGGGATCGCGCCGCCGACGATATTGTTAACAAACTCAAAACCATCACCGCGTTGCAAAGGGGCAAGATTAATCGTGACATCGCCGAACTGCCCTCTGCCACCGGATTGACGTTTATGTCTACCTTGGATGCCTTGGACTCGCCTACGAATTGTTTCCCGATACGGCACTTTTGGCGGTGAGAGTTCCGTTTCGACGCCGAATTTATCTGCCATTCGTTCCCGATTAATGTTAATGTGCAGGTCTCCAAGCCCGGAGATGAGAAGTTGTTTCGTAACTTCGTTCCGCTCAATCCTAAACGTCGGATCTTCTTCGGACATCCGAGTGAGTGAGGTCATCAACTTTTCGTCGTCGCCTTCGCGCGTCGGGTGGATGGCGTAGGAGATAACGGAGTTTGGGAAATCAACACCTGAAAGTTGAAAGGAGGCATCTCTGTCGCAGAGCGTGTCCCCGGTCTGGGTCGCAGCGAGTTTCGTGAGTGCGCCAATGTCGCCTGCTTCTACCTGTGGTGTGCTGATCGCCTCGTTACCGTTCATAAACGCTGTTTTTCCGAGGCGTTCAATTTGTCCTCGCGTTGAATTACTGACCTGAGTATCCCCTTGTAATGTGCCGGAGTAGACCCGGAAGAAGCTCAATTGTCCTGCAAACGGGTCGGCAATCGTTTTGAAGACAAGAGCGGACATCGGGGCATCCAATGATGGTTCGCGACTGTCCTCTTCATTCTCTGCAGATGTAACTGCGCCTACGTCGACCGGAGATGGACAGCCAGTTAACAGTGCATCCATCAATTGTTGCACGCCGATATTGTTCAAGGCAGCACCGCAAAGCACAGGGGTAAACTGGTTCTCGAAAATCCCAAGTTGCAAACCATTCTGAATCTCTTCGTCCGATAGCTCACCTTCAAAAAACTTCTCAATGAGTTCATCGTCGCTTTCTGCGGCGACTTCGACCAGTGCTTCGCGAGTTTCTTCAACCTCTGTCTCCAAGTCTGCGGGTATTTCGGCTTTTGCAGCGCGCTTGCTTCCATCGGGTTGCAAATAAGCCGCCATCTGTATGACGTCGACGACACCGGCAAACTGGTCCTCTTTACCGATTGGGAGTTGAATAGAGACCGCCCGAGTCTCTAAAATTTCTTCAACACTTGCGAGTGCATCTTCAAAACTGGCGTTCTCTTTATCCATTTTATTGATAAAGATGAGGCGTGGCAATTCGTATTTGTCCGCGACCTCCCACACCTTTTCGGTTCCACCTTCGACACCGGTTGTTGCATCCACGACGACGACAACAGCGTCAACGACTCGGAGGACACTATGCAGGTCGCCATAAAAATCTTCTGCACCCGGGGTATCAATCAGATTTAGTTTATGTCCTTCCCATTCTGCGATACAGACTGAACAGTTGAGAGTCGTTTTGCGTTCAATCTCGTCAGCGGCATAGTCAGCTACAGAATTTCCGCTATCGACAGCCCCCATTCGCTCAATGGCACCCCCGTTGTAAAGCATGGCTTCAACGAGTGATGTTTTGCCGGCTCCTGAATGCGCGATAATTGCAATGTTTCGGATCTGGTCTGTTCTGTATTGTTTCATACGTCCAAAATTTTCTCCTTTTACTATTAGCCACACGGAATAGAGCGAGCTACGCCGTTTAAAACTAAATCCTAACACAATATGGCAAAAATGTCAAGAAATTTTTTAATTTTCCTTGCGGAGGAACAATGAGCGTTAAGACTATAACGTGCGTTCCTTAGATCCGCCTGCGTGTTTTTGATAGGGTATTTCTGTGTATTGTTGCAGGCTCACATTTTTGACACTATGTCTGATCAAGCAATGGATGCTTCCAAACTACCTCAAGCAAAAACGCCTAACATAACGTGTCGGATTTAAGGTATAATTAATTCAATTGTCAAAATCTCTGTTGTGGGAGGGGTTTGTAACCCCGATTTATGCGGCCAGAGGCATTCAATTATCACAAATCTCGGCTCTGGAGAAATGAACTGCAAAGTTCAAACTTCCGTGCCTTATCCGCAAGGTAAATTAAAAATATGCAAAATCTTTTCTTCGCATTGGGTTCAGGTTTAAGTCTGTTGGGTGTCGTTTTTGGAGCGTTTGGAGCACATGCGTTGCGATCAAAACTCTCACCAGAGATGCTTGAGACGTTTGAAGTCGCAGTTCGCTATCAGATGTATCACAGTCTCGGACTGATTGCTGCGGCGTGGGCGGTATCACAGTGGCAGAACCAACTCACGGCTGCATCGGGATGGTGTTTTTTGGCAGGTATCCTGATTTTTTCGGGAAGCCTTTATGTGCTGAGTCTCACAGGCATTCGGTGGCTCGGCGCAATTACACCCATCGGTGGGTTGGCATTTATCGTGGGGTGGGGATGTCTGACACTCGCTGCGATTCGCGCGTAAAGCGTCTGTGTTTTAGTCTGTTTGGGGTTGACAGTTGTGACATATTGGTGTAAAATAAAGGGAACGAAAAGAGCGTGACCGATCCACTTTGTGACGACCGCGAGCGTCCTTAACTCGAAAAATGAAATATTCGATGCTCCGGCTATAAATCTAAGGAGAATCTTTCATGAGAAAGCTGAATATCCAATGGGTTTACGCGTGCATTTGCTTGTGCCTGATGCTGATTGGGCACACCGCACAGGCGATTCGTTATGAGTTTGATAGTGACAAAGAGATTGCGGATTGGGAATTGGGACCGCAGGCAACCGCGGAGGTGAAAGACGGTATGCTTGAGCTTACCGTTGCCGGTGGACAGAATTCAGGTATCTACTTTGGGGAAGAAAACTGGACGGATTACCGAATGGAAGTCAAGGCACGAAAAATTAATGGACCCTATTTCCATCTGTTCGTTCGGACGCAGGAACCCGCTGTAGATTTCTATTTCATGGAAATCAGTTACAACTCGCATACAACTTCGGTTTTCATGTTTAGCGGTGGAGCCGCGAATGAGATTACCGGTGGTCCGCGCCCACAACGTCCCGATTCAAAGGATACAAAAGGCGGCGATGCGTATACCATCGTCTTTGAAGTAGAAGGGCTAACCCTCAGGACCTACATTGATGGAAAACTGATGGTTGAAACCGAGGATAAAACCTACGATAAAGGGCGTCCCGGTTTAGGTGGCAGGGATTCAACCGTTGCGTATGAATATGTTGAGATTAATGGTGAGGGCGTCCCGCCAACGGCAGTTGAACCTGCGGACAAATTAGCTACGTTGTGGGGTGAATTAAAAAGTAAATAAACGTGAGGCGGGTCGGCGTGCCCGCCTACAATATATAGGAGGACAACAGTGAAAAGACTGGCTATTCTTTTTCTCACGGTTTTAATTTCTACGCAGGTTGAAGCCAATTACAATTTTGCGCTTCACACCGATTCACACCCTTGGGCGCGTGAAGACCCAAAAGGGGCTCAAGAGGAAATTGATGCCTTGATTAAGATTATTGATAACAAGGTAAACCTGACGGCTTTTGATCCCAAGGATATTAACGGATTAGGAGAGTGGGTCAAGGCACACACAGCAGGGGGTGGGAATACCCTGATTCTGACCGGTATCACGCCTTCAACGATTTATCCGATCAATAACGGAAAACCTGATGGCTCGCCGCTTGAAGAGTTCCTTGATGCTGGCAACACGATTTTCAATACGGGTGAATACACCTTTTACACATCGGAAGGCCCCGATGAAACGAACGGACAAGCTGCACTACCCAATGTCATTGACGTTCCAAAAGCGTTCGTGTGGATGAATAGAGGTCCAGACGCTTGGGCAGCCAATCCCGTTGAAATGACCCCGACACAGGAAGGTAAAGACCTTATACCGAGCCTGAAAAAGTATAATACGTCTTATCCGTTCCATCTTGATGATTACGACAGAAGCCCCTGGGAGTTAGAGATCGCGCTTGCTGAGAATGATGATGCAGATCCGCGGGTTGACCCGGCTGTGCTATATAACAAAGACACCGGTGGCCGCCTCGGGATCTTCGTCCAGACCTATGTGGGGGATGTGCCGCATCCGGGTGTCTCATGGGGCAATATTATGGGTGAATTCATCGTTAACTATTACCTACCAGAGGTTTTATCGGTTGAACCGATCGATAAATTAACGACAACTTGGGGAAAACTGAAATCCTCAAAATAGCCATTAGATAATTGGAGGAAAAGTGTGAGGGTGGCACTACAGATGCGCATGTCTGTGTGCCGCTTTCACACGCAATAAGGATGAAAAAATTAACATATCTTTTAGCGGTTGTGGCGTTCCTAATGAGTTGTGTACTCGCGCATGCAGTCGATCCAGATAAGGATTTACTTATCTATCTACCTTTTGATGAAGGTCAAGGTAACAAAGCGGAAGATGTTGGGCCGAATGGATTCGTGGGTGATATAAAGAACGCAAAATGGGTAGAGGGTGTCTCAGGTCAGGCACTCCAATTTAAGGGGGGGAGTGTCAACTTCGACCCACTCAAAATTGATCAACCCAAGGAAATGACGATCGAATTCTGGTTTAAACCGGACGAGAAAATTGACAGTGGTGCCCGAATTGATCTGCTCTATCGTTTGCAAGGTGGTGGACGACCTCATGTTACGTTCAACCGTGGTGGCATTTTATTCGGGTACTACTTTGCGACGCAAGGTGTGGAATTACCGATACACACGACTTATGATGCGTTTGAATCGGAATGGTATTACTTCGTTGGGACACAGAGCAAACAGACGGGATGGATGTATATTAACGGGGAGCTTGATGCTGAGACGGATGCCGGTGGTGATGCCCGCATGGATTTCGGTACCCAAGGGATGTGCATCGCAGCGAGTCAGGGCAACGCTAACTTCTTCAACGGCATGATTGACGAATTTAAGATGTGGAGTGTCGCCTTCACTGCTGATGATGTTAAAGATAGTATGGAAAAAACCCTTGCTGTGCAAGCGGAGGGTAAGTTGACCACGACGTGGGGTAAAATTAAGTCTGGTTCTGATGGAATCAGGTTTTAAGCGTCTTACCTAACACGCCTACCGAATCACTGAAATATGGAGCGGACGGGTTGCTGAGCGACCCTCCGCATCCACGCACGTTAGCACATGTTTTCCCCTGGCAGGCGTAAGCCAGTATTGCTCTCCCGCATTTCCTTGAAAAATTAACTCACCATCCAAAAACCAGAACAGTTCCTGCGTCCGACTGGAAGCCGAGGCGGTCAACCGAATCTTTTGGTTTTCCAGTGGCACCCCCTCCCGAATGTAATAGGTAGTGTCTTCTGCTGGGGATAAAATAATCGGGACGTTCCCTGCAATTGTGCCGGTACACAAGGGATTATGCGCCGGTAGGACAGACACAGCAAAACCATTCTCTGCCAACCACGTCGCCGCATCGGCGGGCCACTCCTCAAATATTTTTTTATAGGGTCCAGTTGACCCATCATTATTTCCCCAACAATGGGAACAGAGACTGTATCCTGTCGATTCGTCAACATAGATAGGTTTATGAATCGCGCAAACCGCTACAGACGAAACACCGGGTATATACACGTCCTCCTTATGGGTGGGACAGTGCGGCGAAACCGGTGCGCCACTCAGGGTACACACTTGTCGTGTTTTCAATTGTTCTGGTTTGGTAAACCAGTGGTGTGTGTCTTGTCCTGTCAAGGCAGTGAAGAGCGCGAATAGGATCGGAGTTGCTGCATCTGTGCCGCTCAGCATGGGTGTCCCCTTTCCATCGAAATTACCGAGCCATACACCGATTGTGAAAGTCGGGGAGTACCCGATGCACCATGCATCTCGGTGTCCATAAGACGTCCCAGTCTTCCACGCAATCTTTGGTAGGTTCATTGTCCTTTCAAACGCTTCTGGATTTTTAACCGTGTTGGTAGGGAGTTGTGAGTTTGTTAACATCTCGGTTATGATGAAGCTGGTCTCTTGTCGGAGTAAACGTTTGGAATAGTTTTCAGTTTTCGGTTGATGAGGCTTTGTCAATTGATAAGGTCCAAATTCTCCCATATTTGCCAGTCCAGCGTAAAGTGTTGTCAATTCGAGTAGATTCACTTCGCATCCGCCGAGAACCATAGAGAGTCCGTATTTCTGGGCAGGCGCGAGTGTAGAGATACCGGCTTTTTTGAGGAAGGCGTGTAGTGTCCTATTTTTCAAGCGTGCATTAAGATTAACGGCGGGGACATTGAGAGAACGTGCGAGGGCTTGACGGGCAGTGACATAACCGTTATATTTCCCATCATAGTTCACCGGTGTATAGTCAGCATAGGTAACGGGGACATCGAATAACAGTGTTTCGGGTGTAATCAAGCCCTCTTCCATTGCCAGGGCATAGACGAAGGGTTTGAGTGCAGAACCCGGAGAACGCGGGGCGAGCGTCCCATTTATTTGTCCTAATGCCTTCCGGTCGAAAAAGTCGTGGGAACCTACCATTGCTAAGATATGGCGGTTTTGGGTATCCATGACGATGATTGCGCCTGTGCTGGTGCTATGAGACCCGCGCAAACTCGGCTTACGCGCTGCGTCCACCAGATATTCGTTAAGGATGCGTGTCGCGATATCCTGAACCTTGGCGTCTATTGTCGTGTGTATCCTGCCATTTGTTATCCGTGAGTGGGAGGGGTTTCTAACCCCGGATTTCTTCCGGTTTTCTTTAATCAATAGGCGTGAGAGGTGTGGTGCTTTAAATGGAAGTGAATAGCGTTTATGCGGAATCGGTTCTTGGACTGCCTCCTGCCACTGCTGTTCGGAAATTTGTCGGCGTGCCAGGAGACGATTCAGGACTTTTTCGCGTGCCTTTCGGGCGTTTTCTGGGAACCTGTCAGGGCGTAAACGTTCTGGAGCGTTCGGAATGGCGGCGAGAAGTGCGGCTTCCCCAAGACTAAGCGTATGCTGGGGTTTGTTGAAGTAGAACCGCGAGGCTGCCGCTGTTCCGACTATATTCCCACCATACGGGAGCATGTTAAAATAAAACGTTAAAATCTCTGATTTGGAATAAGCGTGTTCAAGTTGAAAGGCACGGAACATCTCAATGAATTTGTTCGGAATGTTACGCGCCTTAGGTTCCATCAATCGGGCGAGTTGCATGGTGATGGTTGAACCCCCGCGGACAACTTCACCCGCTTTCAAATTGTCATAGATGGCTGTTGCAATCGATACAGGATTGATACCGTAATGATAGTAGAACCACCTATCTTCTGATGTGAGTATTGCTTGGTGGAGTAAGGGGGAATAGGTATCGGGTGTTCCGTTTGTCTCGTGGTGAGAATCTTGGGTTAAGGAGGGGACTGATTTATTGAAGATCTGTTGTGATTGATGACTAAATCGCCACATGCCATCGTCGGCTAAAAATGCTCGAAGCCACTCGCCGTTTCTGTCCAACACAATCTGAGATACAGGGGGATGGAGACGTGCTTTGGGTAGCGGGAAACACCAGTTTGCGAGCATAAAGAGGATGACAATCAACAAGAAAGATAGCATTACAGTCATCAGTCCTCCGAAGAGGGGGTGTCGGTTATAAGAGGGGCTTGTTAGACGAAGACCTCTTAACTGAAAATTGAAAACTGAAAACTGAAAACTATTCATCATTCTGGGACCACTGTAATGCGCATGCTACCCGTTACAGCGGATTTTGTTGTATCGTACATCGCCTCGGCGGCAATGGGAGGTAAGGTAAATTCGCCTTGTGTGACGGCGCGTAGCGCGTAATAGAATTTACGTTCGCGTTGGCGGGGAAACGTGCCGAAGAAGATTAGCCTGTCATCGCGAATATCAATATAATCCGGTTTGAAATCTTGTGTTTTCAACCATGAAATACCTGCTCGGGATTCTAATCTCGGATTCTCAATTTCGAATCCCGTAGGCAGCATATCTACGACGACAACATTTTCAAGGTTGGCGGTGAGAGCTTTAACGTTTATCTCAGCGATGATGAGTTCTCCGTGTGCGAAGGGGCCTGTCCGTTCTTCACCGTCTTTGTTAAAATAGCGTCTGCGGACCTGTAATTCGTGCTCGTATTCTTCGATGAAGGAATCGCGTTGGATGCCAAACGCGCTCCAATAATAGTAGCAACTGCCCTCACCTTTAACAGAAAGTTGGACACGCATCCCATCCCATATTTTATCGGTATAACGGGTCTCCGTTGCGTCGAAGTCGGCGAAATGTTCGCCATTAAGCGTTAGGGTACCCGTGTAATTTCTATCCATCTGTTTCTTCAGAATCTTGCCGAGTGCCAGAAACGCAAAGGCGTTTTCTTGTGTTGTTGCCCATCGGTTCCCTTCAGCTGCTGCAGCACTTAGGTTTTGGACGAGCATTGGGATTGACGGGTGGTTTTTGTTAACTTCAGCAAGAACGTCTAACATGATGGCTTGGGCTCGAATAGGGGAATCAAGCGTTCCGCCTGTCTCGCGATGTCCGTTGCCTTTATTAAAATTGGGTGATACTGACACGGGTAGCATTGACAGGGCGGTTTCCAGTTCGCCGCTGAGAGCGAACGCACCTGCGAGTTGGAAATGGCTATAATCGCTGAGTCCGCTCAAACCTCTGTTTTTCAGATAGTGCATCGTGCCTCGGTCGGGATGTCCAGCAGCAGCTAAGACGTAAGCGGCATAGGTTGCTAATGAAATCTTCTTTCTTATCTCTTGGGCTTCGTTTTCTGTGTTTGGCGAGAATTTCGCTTCCGTTCTTAGACCTTCCAGCATTGCGTCATAAACCCGGTCTGAGACCTCGTAGCCTGCCTTTCGTGCCTCGACGAGGAAGTGAGACGCATAGATACTGCTCCATGGGTTCACGTAAGTGCCGCCGGGCCAATAAGCGAAACGATCGTCTGACTTCAACATACTTTCGATTTTTGTGATACCCGATGTGATGTAGTGATCCACCGAGTCTTCTGCTGCCAGCATCGGTTCAACACTTCGTGCCAAACCGCTGAAGTAAAGCAGCGGAAAAACCTTGCTCGTTGTTTGTTCGAGACAGCCGTGCGGGTAACGTATAAGGTAACGGAGACTGTCCGCAAACCTAATATTGGGGAACGGAGATAACGTGAGGCTAAACTCTGACGAATCGGGTATTAAATTTGACGGGAAAATAAAATCAGCAGGTTCACCTGCGCGGACCACGCCCTGTCCGGTTTGTGTAACAGGTGGAGCCACGGAACGCAGTGGGATTTTAACGTCTAATTGTGTTGTTTGTGTCTTACCGTGCGCCGAAAGATTGAAGTTGGCTTCCCCGATTGCGTCCTGAACGAGAAGATCGAAAAAAACTTGTGCTTCTGCGCCTGCGTCGACCTTCTGGTTTATACTGAGTTTGTCTGCTGTATATTGGCTATCGGAAACCATCGGAGACTGTTGGTTTTCAGCAGAGCGGTGCTCTTGTTGATCACTGGCTATTGATGGATCGTTATTGGCAGCCATTGCTGAAAGGAGTTGCACGTCGCCTGATGCTTGCAATTCGACCGTAAATTCCTCTTCCGCGCCCGTGCCGTTAAAGAGGGTAACCGGGACCCGAACCTTATCACCACCCGCAAGGAATCGTGGAAATGTCGGGGTTAAGACAATAGGTTCGCGGACAGTCAGATGTGCTTCTGTGCCACCGTAATCGCCACCCGCGAATGCGACTGCCATCAACCTGAGTGTCCCATTGAACTGCGGGATTTTGAATTGAACAGTACCGCGACCATTTCCATCGGTTTTCACGAATCCTGACCAGAGTGAAATCGGTTTTACGCGCCGGATGCTGCCTGTGCTCAATCGCTTCCGCAGTTCCGCCTGTCGTGTCGTGGCTGCATCTCCCCCCGTACTTGAGTTGTCGATAACATTTGCGATTTCGGGGAGGATCCCACTATACACGTCGAAGGAGCGCGTCTTAAGCCCACGCTGTCTATAGAAGTAAGCGTGTGGGTTGGGTGTTTTGAAATCGGTTAACACGAGGATCCCTTCATCAACGGCTGCAATACAGACATCATATTTTTGCCAAGAACGTCTACCGTGAACTTGGAACGCTATAGTCACCTCGCTATTCGGTAGGACTGTCGCTGCGCTTTCTATATTCTTTTCTGGACTGGCGAGTGGAATCTTCTCCATATCACCAGCATCGTTTCTCTGATTGAGCGACATTTCTATCGAAAGTTGTCTCCGTGTTTCATCTATTTTGAGTGGAATTACCCCAAACGCGCGCGCCGGGAGCGGCGACTTCTTAGCAGTTGTAGGAGGGGTTTGTAACCCCGATTCCATCGGGATGGCGCGCGTCAACGTCGCAGAGAGATACACATTCGGTCTATAGGCATAACGGATTGGGATTGATAAAGTTGTGGTGTTATTTTTCATCACGACTGTCCGGTAACTCAACACCTTTTCCCGTTCGATCGTCAGCAGGAGTGTGCCCGGAAACGGTGCCTTAACATATAGTTTTGCTGTTTGTCCGGGACGGTAAGCAGGCTTATTAAGCGTCAGTTCCAGTCGAGTGGGATGTTCCATAGAAACTGGAATGTTTCCCCATCCGCTGACATAAAATCCGAGTTCTGCTGTCGCTGTCGAGGCGATGTCCTCAAGACGGACGCGGTATTCACCATAATCTGAGGGCGTTAAGGTCACTGTCTGGACTGTTTCTGCTGAAGTTAGTGTGACCGTTTCCACTTCTGTTGTTTGAGGTTCCGAGACGTACGCATAGCGCCCGGCACCGTTCTGACGGAGTATCGTGTTCCAGTGGACTTTGTGGAGACTGAGTTTGAGGTCTCTTCCGGGGGCAACTGCCATTGTATCGTTAACAGCAATGTAATCGAATCGGAGCGGTTGGTTGATTTTTACATCCCCGGTCTTTGTGCGTCGGAGTCCAACGTAATGCGAATAGGGATGGATCACAACGCTGTGAGAAGCGGTGACGGCTCTGCCGCCGACTTCGCTAACGGTCGCTGTCAGCGTGCCGTTTAGCAGAGAAGGTGCTTTCAGCGTTTCAGGGATCGTGAATTGATAGGACGCTTTACCCGCTGCATCGGTTTTAACTTCTCCCAATCCAATTCTTTGTTTTTCAAAATTGGAACGCGCATTCCCGAAGACAAACGAGTTCCACTGTGTTGCACTTGCGTTGGCTGCTGAATTTACAAACGAGACTGCTTCCAATTCGCAGGAAGCTTCCACCGTGCGCCCTACTGCTGGGGGACCGAATAGATTGATAGCGGACACTTCAATACCGAGTTCCTCTCCAAGTTTATAAGTGGATTTATCCGCTGTTACAGCGACTTTTATCCGATCAGGCATAAATTCTTCGACCTGAAATTGGACTCTTCCAACGACCCGATCAGCGATCCGCATCTTGGCAATATAATTACCAGTCAAGGCGTAGGTAGGGATAGGAATTTCTACATCGCAGGCACCGCTTTTGTTTGTTTGTAGTCTTAACTCCCGCATAATTCTGCCGTTTGGGGAGAGCACTTCAATCTTGGCAGGGAGCGGTTGTGGTGTTACCTGCTTTGGTCCTCGAACAATTCCAGCAAGTTGGACGGTTTCACCCGGACGATAGACCCCTCTGCTTGTGTAGAGGAACGCTTCATAACCTTTTTGCAGGTAGGCAGAACCGGCAATGTTGAAATCTGCTGTTGCGATTTCGTGTCGGTCGAGTTGAACGAAAGCGAGATCGTCCCGTTTCGCGGCGGTGATCATAAACGGTGTGAAGTCTTCAGTCTTCTCCACAACGTCTGTGAACTGGATGTATCCTGCCCAGTTGGTTGTCCCATCGAGGAGTGTTTGGTTATTATCGCTGATGAGTTTAACGCGCGCCGCTGGGACTGCCGAACCCGTCGCGAGTGATTTCACCCAAACGTATAGGTTATCTCCTAAGCGTTTGGCAGTGATACCCAAGTCTGTGATGAGCACCCATTGATGCGCACTATCCCACTCCCGCTCTGCGTTTCGCGCCACGACCTTAAAGATGCCGACATGTTCGTCTGAGAGATATTCTTCCAAGGAGATAGGTGTTGTTACCTCTTCGTTCAATTGGGACGGAATATCGAGTTCTTCTGTCCGAATCGGTTTACCTAAGTTTCTGCTCCAGCGACTCCATCGTTCTAATTTTGATATGTAGATAAGGTTGTTCGCGAAAACTTTTTCGATATTGAGTTTCACGCTTTTAACATTGATTGTTGCGAGACCTAAATTCAGATGCCCCTTTCTCGCGAGGAAGAAACCGTCGCCAAGGAATCGAAGTTGGGGTCGGATATCTGGGATTCTGAGGCGCGTCCTGTAATCTTGTTTTAAAACGGCATCGTTTCGGGCTGTGAGACCGCGTCGGATCTTTAGCGTGTAGGTCGTGCGCCGTTTGAAGTTGCCGTGAATCTGCACGTTTCGATAGTCGGATGTCACTTGATGTGCTACTGCGGGGGTCAGTTCTATATACGGCTTGATGGCATCGCTGAGTACCGGCGCGCTGAAGCTCACCGAGATATACGGCGTTCCATCACTTTCCCAAACGTCAGCGTATGTCACACCGAGTGTGCCTCTCCCGCGGAGTATGACCGGTGTAACACTCGCTTTTTCTAAACCAATTTTCCCACCCGTACATTTGAACCCTTTTTCAATCTTAATCTTTATCTCTTGATCTGCGTTGCCGCGTTTTATACGCTGCGTCTCGAATGTTACTGTCCGCGCTGTTGCTGTGTTGGTTTGAATCTGGTATGGAATTTCTGTTTCGTCGTCCAGTTCAATAGAGAGGTGTGCCTTTAAATCGACAATGGTTACAGGATAATTAAATGCTATCGTCCCAAAACCTGTTGCGTGTTCGCGGGCATCATTGGCGGTAAATTCCATACGTGCCTGCTGCACTGCAAAAGGATCCGTAGCAAATTTAAACTCTTTTTGTCCAGTGAGTAGAAATGTCTCAGATGGGTTGAGTTCTGGGGTGAGTTGAACAGTATATTGTGCGGAGGGTGCTAAGGGTGCGTCTAAAAAGAAACCGACTCTGTCCCGCGCGATCCAACGGGCAGCGCCTTGGACAGCTGGTGTGAACCGAAGTGCCTCTGCTGGAACTTCGGTCCCGACACGCGACTTATCAATAACCGCTTCCGAGAACGTAATCGACAAATCAACCCATTGTGGAACCTCACCTTGTGGGCTGAAGGTCTTGACACTGTATCGTGTCCGAGCACGCATGGGCCCCTGTACAATATAGACGATACAGGCAGCAAGGAGTAAGGACATGAGTCCGATCACACCGATTAAGCTTTTTAAGAGCAAATTTCGACTTCCGGGTTTCGCCGAAAGATTTGTGGAGAGTTTGGCTGCCATCAGACGCACCTCCTGTGCTTCTGAAGATTCTGTATTTAACTAACACGCATAATAGGGCAAAAGAGACTTAAGTTCCAAGGATTTTATAAGAGCAATTTTTATGCCAACTGTCTATTGTTATTATCTTAAACGTTTAAGGTGTAGTGGTCAAGTTTGACGGTCCCTGAAAAGGGTGAAAAGGGTGAAAAGGGTGTCTTTAAGTGACGTTATGTGTAAATATAAACACATTAGGGACGGATGTGGAGATCCGTCCCTATGTAAAGCAGTTTAAATGGAATCGGCACCTGGGTGCCGATGCAAAAGTCTTTAGAACCAGAATCGTGACATCAAAATAATCTGGTCTGTCCCCTGAAGTTGGCGGAGTGTGCCTTTGTCTTTAATAGCGTCATCGGCATTGCGGTCAGCATTGGCGAGGTTCGCCCAGTAAAAGAGAGAAATTGCCCCGTTTTCGATAAAATTGTACTGGGCACTGAGTGTAACCCGTTGGCTTGCATCTCCCTTAACCGTTCGATCTGGGTCAAACAAACCGTATCGACCCGCGACGGTGAATTGGGGAAGAATGCGATATTTTGCCCCAACGTAATACCCCTTTGAATCAACAGCATCCGGTGTGAAAGCGGCGACCTCTCCGCTATTTCCAAAATTGAATTCACCCTCAATACTCACCCCTGCGTAGGAAGCGGTGAGAAATGCACCGATGAGTCGTTCCCAGTCTTCGGTTGATTTTTCAAGGATTGCGGACGCCCCTGCTCGAATCGGTCCGAGTTGTGCACCAAAGGTCCCGAGTCCACCTTTCGCTGCGCTGGTGTTGGCATTAAAAAAAGCTGCGTTATAGAAAATCTTCCCCGCACTTCCACCGATTTCAACCCCGACATCCCGTTTATTAGAACCGAGTCCATACCCTTCCCGAACAAGAATGTTATGATCTTTCTGTTTGATAGCGAAGGGCAGTCGAAATTGTCCGACTTTGACATAGAGATGCTTTGGAATCGCGTCTACCGTTGCAAACGCATTCATCGTTGTCCCAGCGTTGTTGGAAAGGGTAAGCCGGACGTGTTCAGAGGCTTCTGCGTTGAACGTTACTTCCGCTTGCATGAGCAGAAATCTGTCGACGGAAGAGTGGCATGAATTACATCCAGCGATCGCATTCTCGGCTTCGTCGACATGTGTTGTTTTGATAAAAGCCGTCTGGAAATCCAGGGAGGTTGTGAGTCGCTTAACGACCTCCTTGACTTCTTCCGTCACGGCTTCCGCGTCGAAATCTTCGGGGAATTCGAAATAGTTCTCTTCAAAAATTTCGCCGACCCGATTTCGGGGTCCACCGCCAGCCGGGTCAAGATGACAGAAGCTGCACTCTTTATCAAGTTCGGTTGCAAACTCAGGTCGTGCCTCTACAGTGGTCGGGAAAAAAAGACTGAGCGAGACACTCGCTATAAACGCGAGCCATAAAAACAGTGATATACCTCTGGATATATCCGACGATTTTGGGAGTAGAGTGATATTACTCAGGTATCTCGTCCAGTCGTTAGCGTATGAATTCAAAAGATGCTCCTTATCTTTTAATCAAGTTCCGTAAAAACGTAATCAATATCTTCGACTCGGGCATGACATCCCCAGCAGATCCGGTCTTGTGCTATGACGCTGAATTCAGCATCTGGCGCGTTTCGGACATATTCAATAAACTGCCAATCGTTGTGATCGGGGTCGGTGCCTGCTTTTTTCCGCATAATCGCGATAAGCCCGATATAATCCTTACCCGGACGAATCGCATCTTTTACGACGATACTTCCATCCGGATATGGGAACTGCTGGGTCCCGTTCGGTGCGATGGTGTCCCGTGTTTGATTGACGTAAACGTTTTTTGTCCCGTTGTGTGGGTCGCCACCGGGCGCAGGTGGGATAGGTTCTGCGTTTAATTTGAGCCATTGTGTGTAACCTGCCACATCATCGGGTAAGCCGGGGAGTGCGACTACCGGTTCTGTAGGTTGAACGGGTTCTTCTATGGTCATGGTTTCTTCTTCAGATTTTTCAATGATTTCTTCCAATTGTTCGCTGGCACAGGCAGTGAAAAGCAGCGCTATTGCCAGGATAGCCAGCAAGTTTCGTGTGTACGTTTTCATGATAAATACCTCATTTTATAAAGAATAGATGCGTTTTTATTTTTCTGGTGAGATTTCTTGGGAAACATCCCAGCAAAACACTTCATCCTTTTCCAATCTAATTTTACAAAATAATATTTTACTGGTTCAATATGTAATGTAAAGGAAAATTGTATCTTAATGATACAATTTAGTATACAACAAAATAGTGAAGGTTTCAAGGGAATCTACATGCCTCTATTATCACAGATCCCTTATATTGAAGCAGATGTTGTGAAGAAACTAAATTTGTGAGATTTTTTGAAGTCTTTGGGGTTGCGAATCGTTTCCAAGAGGTGTGATTCTAATGTATACCATTTATTTCCGTCATTATGGTTATCTATACCATTTTCGTTTGCCTTTTTGCTTGTTATTGTTGTATTATATGACAGGAATAGGCAAGGTTTCTGCTGAAAGTTAAAGACAGAAAATAAGGAAAAAAAGGAAAGATAATGCTCAGAAATTTATTCAAAGGTGGTGATAAAAGCCACGATGAATCCGAGGGTGTAGATGAACAGAGGAGTTGGTTTGATCGGCTCAAGTCCGGTTTGACGAAAACCCGGGACCAGTTCCTATCCCAATTATCGGGACTCCTACGGGTTGGAAGAAGAATCGACGAGGATTTGATGGAAGAAATCGAGGAGATTTTGATCCAGTCAGATGTGGGGGTTGATACAACCCTGACCCTAATGGATAACGTTAGGGAGCGGGTGAAGTCGGAAGGCTTAAGCGATTCTTCAGAGTTGGCATCCGTCCTAAAATCGGAAATTCTCAATTTGCTTGGAGCGGATGTGCCGTTGCAAATTAAAGATGAAAAGCCGTATACGATTTTAGTGTTGGGTGTGAATGGTGCGGGCAAAACGACAACTATCGGCAAGCTCGCCAGTCGCTTTATCGCGGACGGACACCGCGTGCTTGTTGCCGCGGGGGATACGTTCCGTGCAGCAGCCGAGGATCAGCTCGGTATTTGGTGTGAACGTGCTGGAGCAGAACTCATCCGGGGCGGCGAAAATGCTGAACCCGCCTCTGTCGTCTTCGATGCGATTCACGCCGCGAAACATCGCGATGCCGATGTACTCATCGTAGACACTGCCGGTAGACTGCATACCAAAAAACCGCTGATGGATGAATTGTCGAAGATTGGACGTGTGATGGGACGCGCGCATACCGGGGCACCCCATGAGGTACTCTTGGTCGTTGATGGGACGGTTGGTCAAAATGCGCTGATGCAGGCGAAGATTTTCAATGATGCAGTGCCGATTACAGGGGTAGTCGTTACAAAGCTTGATGGCACTGCCAAAGGAGGGATTGTCATCGCCGTGAATGCGGAAATCGGCGCGCCCGTCAAACTCATCGGCATTGGTGAGAAGCTCGACGATTTGCGAGATTTCGCGGGGGCGGATTTCGTTGAAGCCCTCTTTGCAGAGGAAACAGCAGGCACAACGGAAAGTTTGCAAGTGTAACTAAAATTGCGAAGTCCGTAAAGTTGCTAAGAACTTCCTAACTTTACGGACTTTAGAACACTTTCTAACTGTCTCAATCTGTTTCTCGTAGATAGGGGCGGAGATGTTTGCGAAGGTTACGATGCGCGTGGAGCAGATGGGCTTTGACTGTTCCATCGGATCGTCCAACGGTCGCTGCAATATCTTTAAGTGATAACCCGTCCCAGTGCCGTAAAATGAAGATTTGCCGCTGTTTTGGCGGAAGCCGACGGACGGCTTTCCGGATATGAGCCCTCAACTCCTTATTTTCCATTGCTTTTGCGGGTGATTCTGAGCGGGGATCCGGGATATTGGACATCGGCAGTTCCTCGGAATCCTCGGAGTCGTATAGGAGGACTTCCGATCTTGCTTTTTTCCGTAGGAAATCGATACAGAGATTCACCGTGATTCGGTAAAGCCAACTGTAAAACTGACACTGACTCTTGAAGTCGCCTAATCCTTGATATGCGCGTATGAAAGCGTCTTGTGTCAGGTCCGATGCGTCTTCTGGGTTTGGGACGAAGCGTTGCACCAAACGATAGGTGCGTTTTTGGTAGCGGGTAAAGAGCATGTCAAATGCGGCGGTGTCGCCTTGTTGAAATCGCTCAATTAGTTCAACATCCTCGTTACATTCTGGAGGGATGCTTTCTGGGCTTTGGGACTGCATGTTCTCCTCTTAAGCGTCATTGACCGGGAAAGGGGTTTCTGACTTTGTTAGGTGCTGGCAGCGAAGTTTGCTATACGAACATCGCTAAACCCCATTATTGGAAGTCAGAAACGCAAGTGGTCATTGACAAAATCGAAGTCACTGATTCGTTTGTTTGTGGATACTGCGAAACCAACGTTTATATCTCTGGCTATCTTGAACCATCTGTTGTAGGACAATTAATTCTTCGTCTTCTTCGACATGTGGATTTGTCTCGAGCAACGATAACAATTCCTCATAGACCAGGGCATCTTCGTGGGTGAGTGATGAGAGCAGTCTCTCAAAATTCTCACCATGCCCGAGCATTGCCAACAGTTGGTTCGTATGACGTATCTCCTCAGAAGCAGCTTGGTTCAGGTACGCTGCAAGTTCATGTTCGTTGCGTTTTTCGGCGATCTGTGCGAGAATCAATCGCATCCCGACAAGTTTGAGTTTTGCTTGTGCCAGTTCGTCCAAATCCGCTTCAAACCGTTTTTGGAGATGGTCTGCATCCCGTGGATGTAACTGGGCATAACTTGGCCACACTGGCTTTGCCATCACCTGTTTCAACCGTTGTAGGCTGTCAATCAGGGTTTCCTGCTCTTGTGGGGATAATTGTCCGAAAGTGCTTTCCCAGAAGTTTGTCTCGTGGACGACGCGTTCTCGGAAAAGTTTTTCAGACTGCGGGGTGAGTTGAATCCGTGCACGTCTCCGATCCTTATCACATTTACGACGGACGACCCAACCGTGCCGTTCAAGACGACTCGCTAAGGCGGATGTTGTATTATGGGCAAGACCCAAATGCTCACCGAGTTCACTCACTGACATACCCGCCTCACGCCCATACCAATGAAGATGTTGGAGAGCGTTGAATTGGACAATCGTCAGGCGATTGGGGACGACTTCCTGAATAAACCTGGATTTGACAGCCGCTTGCGCATGACGCATCACACGCATCACGACATCAATTTCATTATGGAATTCCTGGTCTTTAGACATATTTTGGCGATACTTTTAAGCCAAACTTACTGTTGAGTGAAAGTCGGCGGTGTAGAGGGGTGCTTTCAAACTCCTGTTAAATCACAAAAAGTTATTATATCCTATATTGGATACATTTTCCGTCGTATGCGATAGAATAATTATACACCGACTTTATCCAGATGTCAAATTAAACTGCAAAAAAATGGTAATTTTCGAGGATTTTTCGTCCAAACTCGGTGTTTGACTAAGAATTATCTGCATTTTTTCCGAAATTGGCGGTTTTTAATTGCTGCCAACGAGGCGTTGTGCCTTCATTTTTCGCTTTCTCTTCGATTTTGACTTAGGTTTCGATGCGTTCGTTTGACTGTGCTGCGCTTCTTGGTTATTTGTGGTCGGTTGATTCACCTGAAGGACTTGTTGCTGCTGTGCCACATACTCGGCGTAGTTGCCTTTAAAAAGTTCCGCAGTCCCTCCGGGTTTACCGTCAAAAATTAACAGTTTTGTGGCGAGATTGTTCAGCAGGTACCGATCGTGAGAAATAATAAAGAGCGTTGCTGGATATTCCGCCAGTGCTGCTTCCAATGCCTCGCGTGCCGGGATGTCGAGATGGTTCGTTGGTTCATCAAGGAGGAGGACATTCGCATTCGCTAATAGTAACTTCGCGAGTAGCACGCGGCTCTGTTCTCCGCCGCTTAGATTTCCAATCCTTTTGAACACGTCATCACTGGAAAATAGAAACTTACCCAAGAAGTTACGTATTTCGCCTTGTGTATGTTTCGGTCGAAGTGCCCAGATTTCGTCAATAATTTCGTTGTCTGGGTTGAGTCCCTCCAATTCCTGCCCATAGTACCCAAGCTTAAGTGTGGGACCTATCCACATTTCTCCCTCGGTTGGTACTTCATCGCCTAAGATCATTCGGAAGAACGTTGTTTTTCCTGTGCCGTTCGCCCCAATAATTCCGATAACATCGCGGCGGTATACCTCAAAATTCAAGTCCGTAAAAATGAGCTTATCGCCGAATGATTTGCCAACCTTTTGGCATCGGAGGATGTCGTTTCCACCGCGGGTTTCGGGCGTGAAACTGAGACTGAGGGTCGGCGCATCAGATTTCGGTTTTTCGACTCTTTCCAAGCGGTTCAGTTTTTTCTGTCTACCTTGTGCCTCTCGTGTGCGTTGCCCCGCCATGTTACGGCGGATAAAGTCCTCTTCGTGTTCAATGAACGCCTGCTGTTTTTTGAATGCTCGTTCTGCGACTAATTGTTCAACCCTTTTCGTTTCGACGTACTTGGAGTAGTTTCCACGATAAATTTTTATCTGGTGTTCTTCGAGTTCCCAAACCTTGCGGACGACCTTATCTAAGAAGTACCGATCGTGAGAAACAACGAGGACTGCGCCGTTGTATTCAACGTTGAGATAGTTTTCGAGCCACTCAATTGCGTTGATGTCGAGGTGATTTGTGGGCTCATCAAAAAGCAGGAGATCTGGCTTTTCAAGGAGCAGCTTTGCGAGTGTCGCTCGGCTTTTCTGTCCACCACTGAGGACACGAATCGGGAGATTGAAGTCGAGTTCACTAAAACCCAAGCCACCGAGGATACGATTGATCTCGTATTCATAATCGTAACCCCCGAGTTGTTCGTGCTGTTCTTGAATCCGAGCGTATGCTGCTAAAAGGTCGGGTGCCTCTTCTGTTTCCATCTCCTCTGCGAGCAAGAGCATCTTGTCTTCAAGTGTCCGCCGTTTTTCAAAAACCTTGAGCATCTCTTGCCTGAGGGTGCAATCATGTGCGAGATCCGGTTCTTGACTGAGGTAACCGATACGTAAGCCCTTCGCTGAGACAACTTTCCCTTTAAAATTAGCAAGCAGACCGTTTATAATCTTAAGTAACGTTGTTTTTCCTGTTCCGTTACGGCCAATTAATCCGATTCGGTCTCCATGCTCAATTGAAACCGAAATATCGTCGAGAATCAGGTCTGGATCGTACAATTTGGTGATGTGTTCTAATCGTATTAAGGACATTTTTTTTCACTGACCGCTAATTGCTATTTCTGTGACGGGTTTCTGTCAACAGAGCGTTTTTATGCAGTGTAAATTGAGCACTGCGGGTAATCATTTCCTGATATGTGTTGGCGCGGTCTGCGTCTGGACGACGGATGTTAAATTGCCTGAATCGCCAGAACGCTATGGAGAGGGCGGCATACTCAACAAAGCAGTCTAAGGACTGCCACTCACTTTCTGTCAAAGGACGCACTGCGTTGTAAGCGTCTAAAAACCGCTGTGCAGCCCCAAGATTTAGCCGATCCTCCGGTGTATAACAACAACCGATAAGCGTCATTCCAACATCGATTAACAATGTATCATAACAGCCCTCCTCGAAGTCGAGGATCGCGACCATCTGATTGCCGTCGAAAAGGGTATTATCCAAAAAAAGGTCTCCGTGGAGAAGTCCCATCGGAAGTCGCGCATTGAGTTGGGATTCCATTGACGCCAATTGCGATTTCAACGATTCAACGAAGGGGTGCGTGGCGAAGGGTGTGCCTTGGACCTCCTCGAAAAAAGGGATCATTTGTGAGATTCCCATTGCGAATCGGGGCAATTTCGCAATCGGTGGAATACAATGCAGCTGCGCCAACGCTTCACCGAGGTGTGCCAGCGTATTCGGTGAGGAGCGTGGTTGTTCCCCTTGCAGGAAAGGATAGAGCATTACGCTGCCGAATGTCTCGTGGATGAGGTATTTCCGGTCTTTCGTTGGGATAGGGTATACCGTCGGATAAGCGTATTGTGGTGGAGATGTTGCAACAGTTCGATTTGCATGTTAAGTTCTGCTGGATCTTTTTCATCGCAAATTTTAAGCAGAAACGCCCCCGCTGTGGTTGTTAGTTTAAAGTTGCTGTTCCCGAATCCACCGGGGATCTCTTCAAGTTTCAGCGGTGTGCCAATCGAATATTGTGAGACAATACGCGCGAGTTCTGTAGGTGAAAGGGTTGTGTAGCGTGCCATATCTTCCGGCTGTGGTCTTGCTAATTCGATTCAGTGTTTTTCTCTAATTCTCGAAATTCTGGAGAGTTACGAATGTTATCAAAGGCAGGTTCCGTTTTCGCTGCGGAAAGTGCTGCCTTGTCCACGCGAATTGCCTCACGCAACGAAGCGATTGAGAGTCCTTTTTCTGCCTTGTGTGAATAGGCGACCGCGAGGTTGTAGTGTGCCTTCGCGAAGTCAACATCTAACTGCGTGGCGCGTTCCCATGCTTGAATCGCTTTGTCGAGTTCGCCCAAATTTCCATAGACAACACCTAATGTGAAAAACGGCATGACCCACCCGGGTTCATTCTCGATTGCCAAGCTGAGTTCCATGATGGCTTGTCCAAAGTCGCCATCATTGGCATACGCCATGCCCCAATTATAGTGTGCGACGGCAACGGGGTTCGGTTCAGGGACGTCTGTGCTTTGTGAATAAGGGATCGCTTTCGGACCGCATGCAATGAAACAAAGCATCGAGCCTACAATTAACATTAACCCACCAAAGCGTAATTTGTTCAGTCCGTATAGAAAAGTCATAGTTTTCCCTCCATCACTTCGTTAAATATTAGCAAAAGATGGGATTGGAATCAAGGTGTCTCCGATTTTTCCACGTAAATGGCATAGACTTTCGGGTCTTCTGGGCGGATTCCGGTGTAATTCAGTCTGATTCGGATTGTTCCATTTCTCCCGTCAATCCGTTTCCCTTTTTTCCATGCCACCGTCTGCTGAAACCCCGATGTGAGAGGCAGACAGTCGTCTCTGGTGTACCCTTCGATGGGTTGAAAACGCTCGTCTAAGATGTCAAGTGTAACCTGACCGTATTCCGACAAACCATCAACATTCAGTGCCACCGTGCAAGACTGTCCTTCAAGGTCAATGGGTGTCGAAATTACGTGGTGCGGTTGTTCTGTTTGTCGACGCATATCCGTCGCCTGAAAATAGCCGAGTCGATCCCGCTGCCACGTTGCGATCCGAACCCCGTTACTCAGTTGCTCCGGCCACGGGGCATACCAAAAAAGTGTTTCATCACCAACGTTCTCAAAACCTTGTCCCTGCATAAGTGAGGCATGTTTGAAATTCATCGGTGTTGGCAAGTGTTCAAAATCGTCTTCCGCCGCTTCTACCATCTGAAAATCTGGAATCGGTTCACGATAATGCAGCGCGTCGTTGCTGACAACCAAACCGAGATCCATCGTCACGTGCCGACGATCGTTGTTCTCCGGTCCGTGCCACTGTCCATAAAAACCGAGAATCACATTCCCACGGTTCCATAGTGCCGCACCGAGATGGACCTGTTCCCCTTGGTGTGCCCCGTAGACTACAGGTCTTGGTGGGATATTGCCGCGTCTGAACCCCAAGCACGATGCCTCGCTCCAATGTTCAAAATCGTAGGACGCATACATCACCATCTGCCGTGTAGGACCGATGTGGCTTCCACCGTGGGCACTCAGATAGTAGCATCCGTTGAATTTCGTAACACCGGACATCTCACAGGAGGGGGGATTGGGGTGCCGTTCAGCTTCTCGCCATCGGAGTCCGTCTTCACTGAACATGACTGCGAATTTTGGGGAATATTTTGAAGTCTCAATAATGGCTTTGAACCGGCGTGCGGGATCGGGGTCGTCTGGCTCATAGTAGACAACGCAGGCCTGGATGTGATATTGTCCGCCTTGTATATCGACGAGATTGTTTCGGGTAGATCCGTTATATGCTACCAGTCCGAGTTCCGGTTTTTCCCAGTTGTATCCATCACGGCTTTTTGCGAAACACACCCGTTGGTGCCAACTCTCGTCGTCTCCGTGTCCGAGATACCACATCCAGAGTTCGTCGCCAACGCGATGGACCGACCCGTAATAGATGACGCAGGCACTGTCTGGCGCGCCGGATGGACCGGGACGCACCACAATTTGCGTCCGATCAACCCCGGCTCTGTAAGGCACGAGTTGTAGACGGACACAGTGTTGAAACGGGATGCTGTAGTCATCGAAAGGGAAAAGCACTATCTGATCTGTACTGACGTGTTCGGGATTGTTTTTGATAATCATGTTGTAGTTGTCGGTTATCAGTCTTCAGTTTGCCTCGCAGTGAGAGTTAAAGAGGTTTCTGGTGTACATCAGGCGTTTCTTTTAAAATTGCGGCGTAGATGAGCGGTTTTAGGGTCTGGCTCAATTCGGAAAATGGGATATGTTGTGCAAGGGTGATTGCCACCAATTCATCTCGCGGTGAAATCCAGAATTCGGTGCTTGTCCCGCCAATCCAGCCGTATTCATCCACTTGGGAAGCGGGTATCCAGTCCGTCTGCTGGACGCGAACCGAGACACCGAGTCCGAAACCGAGTCCGGCGTAACGTTCATCCGGTTTTTTATCCAACGGTATCAAATGCGCTGGTAAATGATTGCGCGTCATCAATTCGACGGATTCAGACTTCAGGAATTGTTTTCCCTCAAGTGTGCCTCTACCTGAGAGCATCAGACACAATCGGGTAAAATCAGCAGCGGTAGAGACCAAGCCACCACCGGCAGATAGGAATTTCGGTTTCTGTCTAAAACTATTTTTGGATACATGACCCGTTCCGCCCTCCGGAGCATCAATCGTTTGCAGACCTCCGCCCGGTTTTGGACCGTACATATTTGCAAACCGATCTATCTTCTCCTTTGGTACGTAAAATCCGGTATCGGGCATACCTAACGGTTGGAAGATCCGATCGGCTAAAAACACATCAAAGGGGTGACCGGAAACCACCTCAATCAATCTACCCAAGACATCTGCGGCGATGCTATAGTGCCATTTCGTTCCGGGTGGGTACAACAACGGAATCCCGCCGAGCCTCTCAACCATCTCCTGTAGGTCGCACGCATGCAGACGGTGCAGACCTGCCTCGCGATAACGTTTGTCGACCGCGGTTTGTCCTGCCATATATCGTGCGGCACCCGGCAATCCAGCCGTATGACGCATCAGATCTCGGACGGTCATATCCCGATCTGCTTCAACCAACCTGAGTGATTCTCCATCTGCATCCACTGCTACTTTCAATCCATCTAATTCGGGTAGGTAGGTCGAAGTCGGAGCATCCAGTTGTAGTTTTCCTTCCTCACAGAGCATCATCACTGCCACTGCAGCGATCGGTTTGGTCATTGAATAGATACGGAAGATCGTATCTTTTTGCATCGGCTTATTCGCTGCAATGTCCATCATACCGGATGCCTTAAAGTATGCCACTTTACCACACCGTGCCACAACTGTGACCGCACCGGCGAGTCGCTCTTTGTCGATGAACTCTTGCGAAATCGTGGAAATACACGCAAGTCGTTTTGCTGAGAGCCCCACCTCGTGCGGTGCCGCGGTTAGATTGGGATTTAATTTTACGGTGTCCATGATAGCGCACTTCTTTTTCTGGAAAGTTTCGAGTGCTAAGGATTTATGGATTTCTCCCGTTAAGGATACCACATCAGCGATAGAATGTCACATTTTTTGAGCAATATGTCTTCTGAGGCTACACAAGTGCATTCAGGATTGGGAGTAAGGTGCGTATGGTTGGGACCTCTCGAAATATGAAGCCAAACTGTGAGAAATACGCAGAGGCCGCGAGTGCATCAGCGATAAGCGGCTTTTTTTCCAACGCCTTTGAGACACCGAGAATAAGGGACACATGCGTCTGTTCAGCGAGTGTATTGAGTCGCGCGATGAGATGTCCTTGATGCCACGGATGAAATAACTCAATAGCAGTCTCTACACCACTTTTGTGAACGAGTTGATAGTCTGGGAAGCAGTAGAGCTCGCCCGGTAAAGGGAGGAACTGACTGCCGGGACGGATCTGCCAGTCATCGGTTTTGTTACCCAGCATTGTCTGAAAGAGTTGAATGTCTTCAGGGATATACGCGAGGAACTGTTGCGAAATCGGCTTAATCCCGCACGATTCATCGAGAGATAACCGCCAGCCAGTATTTTTGGACTGCGTATTTCGGAACTGGATCTCCGCAGTGAGTTCCCATTTGGGTTGATGCAGCACGGCGACGAAGAAATTCGCTAAATTCATGCCGTATCGTTTTGTTTTGTAAAAGAGGTTGAGCGGTCCGTCTACCGTAATCTGATAGCGTTCTTCTTCTTTCCGAATCGTGGAGAGGAGTTGGTTGAATCTGAGATACTTGAACAGTTGACGGAGTTCGGCTGTCATGGCGTCGGCGAGTTTTAACGTGAGACTGTTGCTGTGGAGAAGTAACCCTTGGACCTGTGCGGTGTTATAGCGGTGGAGCAAGTGTTCAGCAGAAAGCGTCTTGAATGTCAAGACCTGTTGATGACTCGGTAGATCTGCGTAAAGTTTGGCAGTTAGGTCCGCTCCGTTTGTCGGAGCAATTTCTGGTTGCGATTCCGCCAACACTTTACCCTGGTAATCGGCGTAATTCTCGAACGTTTCTTGTGAAAGTAAGCGGCTTGTCTCCGTGAAAAGTTTTTGTCGAAATGCGATCAATGCTTCGTTGGGCGTCGTATCAAACTCTGTCCGATCTAACAGGAGTTTTTCGAGTCCGCGCTTGACAATAGGTGTTCCCGGTGTGCTGTCAATAATGTGCTTGCTGCTTTCCAAGAGCGTCGCGCGTGGCTTGTCTCGCGATTCTTCAAAAACAGCGATTAATTGCTCGGCGATTCCCAATAACCGATTATCTGCTGGATTCACAAACTGTGGTAAAATCTGCCCGTTCTGGGTTCTGTAACGGAGTAGATCTTTGGTAAGCATCTTTTAATTGTACCTTGCGGTTAAATGGTATGATTTTGGACTTTAGCATTGTTTTCTCGAATCCGCTCTCCAAATGTAAAGCAAAGACAAATTATGCCATTTAAGGCATAATTTCATTACGAGCTACGCAATTTTAGGCTATACGAATTTTTTAATTATACCTTTTGCCCGTCCGGGACGATGTGCTGAAGTCGATTATTTACGAAAGTTGGTAGGCGTGGTGTTGTCTGCGCCGCTTGTTGACATAGTGTTCGCCGGTCTGTTTGGAGATGAGTTCGTAGAGCACGGCTTGTTTGCCTTCTCGCTTGCGGAGGATGCGTCCTAACCGTTGGACGTGTTCTCGGACACTGCCACTGCCAGAGACAATGATGCCGACATTCGCTTCCGGAACATCTACGCCTTCGTTGAGGACTTTAGAAGTGACGAGGATGGAATAGGTGCCATCGCGAAACCTGTTCAAAAAATCATTCCGTTCCTTGAGTTTCGTCTGATGCGTTAGCACTGGCAGAAAGAAACGCGTGCCGAGTTGATACGCCGTATTGTTGTCCTGTGTAAAGATGAGGATCCGATCCCCGCGGTGCCGCTGAATGAGTTTCCACACCCATTCCTGCTTTGTCGTTGAGGCAAAACTGAGCTGCTTCTGAGCGAGATACGCTTTAAAGACGGCGCGCCCTTCTTCCGTTAGAGAGGCTTTCCAGAGAAAAGTGTGCCAGCCGCGCGGTGTCCCCATATTAATGCGCTCCTGTTTAAGGAAGTTTAAATAGGTGCGCCGGGCTTCTTCGTACCGAACCCGCTCCGTGTCTTCCATCTCAACCGCAATCGTGACAACTCGGTACTCGGAGAGCGTTTTCCCAGAGAGTTCTTGCACCTTCGCCTCATAACACGGTTCACCGATAAGTGTATAGAGCCGACTTTCTTTTCCATCGGTCCGTTCTGGTGTCGCTGTCAATCCGAGGCGAAAAGGAGCGATGCTGCTGATAGCGGCATATTGATACTGATCGCTCGGTAGGTGATGGCATTCATCGAAAATAGCAAAGCCGAACCGATTTCCGTAATAGGGTGCATGCATGACAGCGGATTGATACGTCGTCACAGTGAGATCTTTCAGTTCATGATAACCACCGCCATAAAGTCCTACCTCTTGTCCGAAGTGTTCTTTCAACACGGTATACCATTGCTGCATTAGGTCGATTGTCGGCACGTGCACGAGTGTGGGACGTTGCGTGTCGGCGATGAGCAGAATCGCGATAAAGGTTTTACCCGCACCCGTAGGGAGGCTCACTACACCCCGTTTGCCGTTGGCGTGCCACGCGTCTATTGCCTCGGTCTGATAAGGGTAGGGGGCCATCGTGTGTTGGTGCGTGAAGGTTTCGACTGTAAACTGCCGCGCTGTGTCCTGATACGCGATGTCGTGTGCGCGCAACTGTGAAACGATATGCCGGTAGCGATAGGCGGGCGCACGAAAGGTGAGGGTGCGTTCATCCCAGCGGAGGTCTGGCAATCGGGTTTCGAGTGTCTCTGGAACGTTCTGTAAGATGAGAGTGCCTTTGTCGAAGTTGATTTTTAACGGTGTTTCCATAAATCACACCTTTACTTCAGGAGGGCGGTGCGTGAGATAATCGGCGTATCTAAGCGTTTAGAGAGTAGGGCGTGCGGTTCTTGAAATATTGTTTTTTATTTTTTACCTTTTCGCAGAATTTGTCAAGGAGGAATTTGACATTTCTGCGGAAAAGTGTTAAAATTCTGAAAAGATTCGTTTTAGCCTTTTAATAGAGAGGTGTTAAGCATGGACAATCAAGAATTCCAAAGACACGTCTTAAATTGGATGGAACGCGTGGATGCTCGCCTCGAACGCGTGAATGCTCGCCTTGGTTCACTTGAACAGGATGTAAGTTGGATAAAGGGAAAAATGGAAGGTCGCTCTGAGTCATCATCAACGCACCGAGCGAACCTTGCTATCGGTATTAGTATTGTTGTTGGTATTGGCAGTCTCCTCGGACTCATTGTTAGTTGGATGAAGTAAAAAACAGATGAGTTCCCTGTCAAAAATGAATGTATCTCATCCTATTCCATTTCTCTCCAATAAACTGCCGGTGGTTTGAAAATGAGGCCACTTTCCCTGCTAAAATGGACGTATCTTTGACATAAAATCTACAGAGAGGAACAGAACCCATGCCGAAACTCATAATCATGCCGCCACAGGACGCGGAATCACACGAATGGGCTGAACGTCTCCAGAACGAATTGCCCGCATACACCGTCGTCTTACCAGAGACAGATGAAGCGGTGAACGAACACCTCCCCGATGCAGATGCTGTCTACGGTTGGGTGTCCCCGGAACAACTGCCGTTAGCGAAAAATCTGAAGTGGCTACAGAACCCCGCTGCGGGTCCCTTCCCCGGCTACTATTATCCAGCGTTGATCGAACATCCCGTCGTCGCCTGCAACCCGCGTGGTATTTACAACGACCATATTTCGCAACATATCATGATGTTCGTGCTTGCCCTTTCTCGTGGGCTGCCTTACTATATGGATGCACAACGTGAAGGTGTTTGGGAGAAAGATGCCCGTAAAAGTGGATACATCGACCTCGCACAAGCAACAGCGTTAATCGTTGGTGTTGGCGGTATCGGGCATGAAACCGCACGCCTCTGCGATCAATTCGGGATGAAAGTGATCGGTGTGGATCCGAGGTGGGAGTATGAAGTGCCTTTTGTAGAGAAGCACGAACCCGCGGAACTTGACGCACTCCTCCCGCTCGCCGATTTTGTGATAACGACGACACCACACACACCTGAAACAGAAGGAATGTGGGGCAAAGACCGTTTCACCCTGATGAAACGGACGGCTTACTTCATTAACATCGGGCGCGGCAAGACGACAAAACTCGCCGACCTTATTGACGCACTCGAGCAGGGAAGTATTGCGGGCTGCGGCTTAGATGTGTTTGAGGTTGAACCTTTACCGGCTGAAAGTCCATTGTGGCATCTGCCCAATGTGTTAATAACACCACATATCGCTGTGAAAGATGCGGAAAACCTTCTGGGACGGCGGTTTGAGATTCTCTTGGAAAACGCACGTAGGTTTGCCGAAGGGGTGCCGTTGCAGAACGTCGTCAATAAGGCGGCATGGTATTAAAGCATTTCAGAAGGTCGTAGGCACACGCCGTTGTGCCGTGAGAAAAAGAGGTATGAAATTGACAAACAGCACCGTTACATCTCAATATTTGCTTGGAGATGAACAGATTCGCCATTTTATTGTGAATGGGTATGTCAACGTCACCGCCGACATCCCGACGCACATCCACGAAACCATCTACGACAAAACCGACGAACTCTTTGAGGATTCGACGGATTTCCGAGGTGATAGACAACACAACCCACTCAATAACATTTTACCGTTAGTGCCGGAACTGCAGGTAGTTTTAGAATCGCCAGAGGTGCGCGGCGCACTCACCAGCATTTTGGGGAACGGATACGTCATGCACCCGCATCGGCATTGCCATCCCAATTTTGCCGGAAGTACACCGAGCGGAAAGGAAGATGAAGAACGGTTGATGATGCCGCTTCATAAAGATGGGCACGCCGGTGGAAAACGACCGCGGCACCGAACGCCTCGGTGGGCAATTCTTTTCTATTATCCGCAACCGTGTCTTGCCGAGCAGGGACCGACCTGTATCATCCCCGGAACGCAATACCTCCGAGAATTTATGCTCGGAGGCGAGCGTCAACGGCACGAGATACATGCGGCGGGTGGAAACGGGACACGACGCCTTTCCGAAGATTTCCTGAATCGCAATCTTGTCCCGATGTCCGGTGAACTCGGCACGGTGTGGATTATGCACTTTGATATGGTGCATTCGTTCCTGCAGAACTATGTGCCTCTGAATCGCTACGGCATGAAATTCGTCTTTATGCGGACCGAGCAGCCGACAGCACCTTCGTGGAACAGTGAAACCTCTCTGTGGCAACCGCCTGAAGTCAACCACGTTCCTTACGATGCGGAGATCCTCTGGACGTATATCTGGAATTGGATGTCCGGCAAGACGGATTTGTATGAAACCGCTCGTCCAGATACCACGATAGATACAGCATCAGCGATTGCAGCATTGAAAGCAGACGATCCGAACGAGCGTATGAAAGCCGCCAACGAATTGGGTTTTTGGCGTAGCTTGCAAGCCGAAACTTGCTCTAAAAATATGGGAACAGATGCCGCGGCGGTTGTCTCAGCACTCGTAGATGCCCTCGAAGATAGTTATGAACCCGTCCGTCGGAACGCCATCTATGCCCTTGGTGCGATCGGTGAACCTGCTGTTAAACCCCTCGCTGACGCACTGGATTCAGAAAAGGAGGCGTTTGATATGGAACCGATTCTCCATATCTGTGATGCCGCACACGGACTCGCGGCAACAGGAGCACCCGCTGTGTCCGAACTCATAACAGCTCTACAGGACGAACGCGAAAACGTGCGTGCCTCAGCAGCGTATGCATTAGGCGAGATGGGTCCCGTCGCAGCAGAGGCGGTTGATACCCTTATTGCGTTGTTAAGGGATGAATCGGCGGAAGTGCGGCGACATGCCACCTCCGCATTGGGCATGATTAAGGTGCCAGTATCAAAGACAGTCCCGGCGTTGGTTGCGGTTCTGGAAGATCGTGAAGACACGGATTTAGCGTTTTTTGCGGCGCAGGCGTTAACCCGTATTGGACCGGATGCAACGGAGGCTATCCCGGCGTTACGAGAAGCGTTGACGAGTGAGTCGGCGTATGTGCGTGGCTTCTCTTCGGAGGCATTGGGTCGGATTGGCACTGCTGAAGCATTGCAGGCGCTCGTGCCGTTCCTACGGACCGCGCGTTGGTTTAACTACGTCAAGAAGACCATGCCGGCTTTCAGTATTGCGTTGAAGGACGCAAAATCTGCACCGAGTGATGCCGATTCCCTCACGAAATTGATTCAAGAGTGGGCGAAACAGAAAGACATCCCGTTGCCGGAGACGGAGGCGGTCTCAAAGGACTCAGATACACAATTTCAGGTGACCTTCAGCGATGGCAGGCAGGTGAGTGCACGGGTTGAAGGGAACGTGCTAAACCTCTACCGTAAAACGCGTGTGGAAGCTGGATTTAAGACGTATCGTTAGAGCAAGGGAGCACGCCGAACTCGTGAGCGTTAAACAACATAGTGATGGAACGAGAGGCCAGGCATGAGCGGTAGCAGCACGTGAAAGACGTGCGAATTGACGACGCGAAGAAGACTGGGATTCGTGTCGTTTAACCGCAAGGAAAAGTAAAAAAATGGATTGTATATTTTGTTCCATAGTTGCTGGTGACATTCCAGCGACCACAGTGTATGAGGATGAAGATGTCTTGGCTTTTATGGATATTGCTCCCGCGAACCCGGGACATACTCTCATTATACCGAAGCAACACTATCGAAATATCTATGATATGCCTGCAGAAGTAGGCGGTAAAATTATGCAAGCTGCGGTTTCACTCGCAAACGCGATCCGAACCGCATTGAATCCTGATGGGCTTAACCTCTTTCAATCGAATGAAGCCGCAGGATTCCAGACCGTTTTCCATTTCCATCTCCACCTAATCCCGCGATGGGAAGGCGACCCGATCCGGTTGCCGTGGCGACCGAGCGAAGGGGACATGGAGGAAATCGGCAACATTGCAGCAAAAATTCGAGAAGCCTTGTAGAACTGGTCTACAGGAATACTACTCCTACGGAACTTCGTCGAAAGGACATAATTCGTTGGTTGGGTAGGTCTAAGGAAACCGTAGCCTGCAACACCGGCGCAGGCGGATATACGTAAAGGAACTTCAAATCTGAAATCCACCTGACCGAACCGCAAGGAATAATTAAAATTATGAATATCTTGATTACCTCCGCTGGTTCTGAACTGGCGCGCAACGTAACGGGAGCATTAGCGGGGGAACACACACTCCGCTTGACGGAGCTGTATCCTGTTGACACTGTTGAAGGGACGTTCGTGCAAAGCGAACTTGGGCACGACGAGTCAACCAATGAACTGGTGCGGGGCATAGATATTATTATCCACATCGCTGAAACACCGCCTAATCTTCTTGCTGAAGCCGACCAACCCGACAATTACGCTATCGATTATCAGACGCGCTGCACTTATAACCTCCTGATGGCAGCAGCGGAAGAAGGCGTGAAACATGCCATTTATGCAAGCACGCTCCGCCTCTTTGAGCAACACGGTGAAGACTGGACGGTTACAGAGAGTTGGCGACCTCGTCCTTCTGTGGATAGTTTCGTGCTTTCAAAGCATCTGGGTGAGTTCACATGTAGAGAATTCGGGCGTGAAGGCAAACTCAACGTGACGTGCCTTCGTCTCGGTAACCTCGTTACTGCTGATGCCGCGGCAACCGCCGAACCAGATTCAATGTGGCTTGAGATGAAGGACGCAGTCACCGCGTTTCAGGGAGCACTTGAATCGTCCTCGCCGTGGCGGATCTTTCACATCCAGTCAGAGTTCCCCGGTTCTCGTTTTTCGATCGGGAAAGCCAAGGGGCATCTAAAGTTCGAGCCGCAATTCGTACCGTAGCCGATAGGTAGCCATCCCTGCCGTTCCTGAACCAAAATTGTAGCCCGTAATGTAATGGAGGGGTTTTTGCTTGGGCGTTTCCTCTGGATATACGCAAAGGAACATCAATACCAAGTCCTACCTGACCGAACCGCAAGGAAAAATTAAAAGACCGCAAGGAAAGTTAAAAGATGAAAGTTCTTATTTTAGGGGGTAATGGGTATCTCGGACCGCATGTCGTCAAGGCGTTGGAACCTTACTATACGTTGCGCGTCACAGACATCAACGAGATTGAAACGAAACATGAGTCGATGCACATTGATGTCGGTTCACTGGATCAGGTGATGCGAGCGACTGAGGGAATGGACGCGATTCTCAATTGCTCCGTCCTACGACACGATCGGCAACTCGCTTTTGATGTGAGCACGCGTGGATGTTACAATATGATGCGCGCCGCTGTCGAACACGGTATCCGTCGCGTTATCAACACAGGACCCCATTTCACCATCCAAGGGGACGACTATACCACCTACGATTACGAGATTAACCCGGATGTTCCACCGCACACCAGCACTGGACTCTATCCGTTAACCAAGGGGTTAGGACAGGAAATCTGTAAAGTCTTCACTGAACATTATGACCTCTATGTTCTCTGTTATCTGTTCCTGAGTTTCCGAGAGCAGGACGATCCTGCAGAAGGCACCGATCTCAATCCCTTTTCTGTCAGTTGGCGGGACGCAGGTGAAGCCTTCCGACTGGGTTTGGAGATCGATTTGGAAGACCTGCCATCACGCTGTGAGATTTTCAATATTTTCGCAGATTTACCGCATCAGCAATTCTCGAACGTCAAAACGAAACGGATTTTAGGTTTCGCGCCTCAGGATAACTTTGAGCGGATGTGGCATAAAACGGAGTAGAACATCAATACCGCAAGGAAAAGTTAAAAAGCCGCAAGGAATAATTAAAAAATGGAGATTAAACTCTTGGCACATCGAGGCGGCATGGGGCGTGCCCCCGAAAATACCCTTGCTTCCTTCAGACAGGCGTTGGTGGACGGTGCCGATGGATATGAGTGTGATGTCTGTCTCACCCAAGATAAACAACCCGTCCTAATTCACGTTGGCTTCAACCGATACAGTATTCAGAAAGCGACGGGATGCTCAAGATCCCTCAGTGAACTTACGTGGGAAGAGGTCCAACAACTCACGATGGAGGCATCTGATGAACCTGTTGCCCACCTTAACGATGCCCTTCATTTCGCACGAGAAAACCAAATGCCGTGCTTCATTGAACCGAAGACGGACACGCCAGAATTACTCCCCATCATCGTAGAACAAATCCGCCATTTTGAAGTCGTTCATCTTGTCAATATTCTCACGTTTTACTTTCGCAAGCATTTGCTTGTGGAGGCTAAGCGTTTAGAACCAAAGTTGCAGACGAGTGCGATTCTCATTAATCCGGCGGCGAACTTCCTCAAGGCAGCGGCGGCTATTGATGCAGACCGCATCATCTTAGGCTGGAGTGGGATTAATCACTTTGGGCTTTATAACGCTTTCACGCAGACTGTTACACGCCAGGTTAAGCAGCTCCAGGCAAACGGGATTGTTGTAGATGCCGGGTTCATTCAGACGGCGAAAGATGTCGATTGGGCGGTCTCACCGCGGAAAGCTGGGGGTGTTGATGGCTTATGGGTGGACGATGTGCCTTATATCAGACGTTGTCTCCGAGAGATGTTTTAAACTATTAACTTCAAGTTTCCGTGTACCATGCAATAGGTTCGTTTTGTAAGTAGGGAAGCAGCATTCTCCGAAGTTTCCGACGGGCGTGATGTAAGTACGTTTTAACCGTGCTCTCCGACTTGCCCAAGCGTGATGCAATCTCTTTTATTGGGAGTCCTTCCCGGTGCCGTAGGTAAAAAACACTGCGTTGGGTAAGAGGGAGCTGGTGGGCGGCTTTACGGATAATCTCTTCGAGTTCTTTCCTTTCGAGAAGTGCACACGGTGAAGGTTGCACCTCGGCCATTTGAAGTGTATCGTCTGCGTTCTGCGGTAATTCCTCGAATCCTATAACATCGTGTCTATTGCGCTTACGGAGAAAGTCAATGCTACGATTGACAGCAATTTGGTAAAGCCAACTGTAAAATACGGATTGCCCCTTGAAATTTGGCAATGCCTGCCACGCCTTCAAAAACACCTCTTGGCAGAGGTCTTTCGCTGTCTCACGATCACAAACCTTGCGATAAATCAGATTATAGATTTTTTGTTGATATTTGTACACGAGTGGATTAAACGCCTCTGTATCACCATTTTGGGCGCGTGCGACAAGTTCCTGCTCATCGAAATGGTTGAGTTCAGTATGTGTTGTTAAAGCATTTCTCATATTTTTCTCCTTGCAAATATCTTTAGTGCGTACCCTATTCGATCCATTGCATTGTTTCTCGGAGCTGTTCCTTTGCTTTGGCGTAATCTCGACGTGCCTGATAAAAAACACGTTGCGCCTCTGTAAATTGTGCTTGTGTTTGAAACGCATCGTTATAAGTCATATTTTGATACCCGGGTATTTCAACCGTGACTTCATCAAGCACACGTTCTATTGTGCGTAACCTTTGCTCAAAAATTCTCACGCGTGTTTCTTCGATCTCCGCCCGTTCTTTGGCATTCGCCACGGCACGGTAAGCCCGTCGCACCTCTACACGGATTGACTTTGTTGTTTCGACGTATTCCAACTGAAGTCGTTCGAGTTCTGCGAGTTCTACGGCGCGAAGATGCTTCGTTTTGTTCCCATCGTATAACGGAATATTGAAGTTAAAACGCACTTCCCACCCATCTTGTGTCCGCGGACGGGTTTGAAAGATACTGGATGTATCTCGTTCCCGATCGAGTATCACTGGATCGTAGAGTGCCTTTGCATCCCACGTTTGCCCCCTGGCACCTACACTGGGTTCGTGTTGTTCCAGCAGCACATGAAGGTCTTTGTAACGTGCTTCAGCAGAGAGTTCGGGAAATCGGTTCCAGATTGTCTCTGCGGCGAGACGTTCTTGACGCACGATATTGCCTTGTAAGTCGCGTAAATCGAGATTGTTTGCGAGTGCGAGTTCAACTGCATTCTCTAATGTCAGGTCGTCCTCAGGGAGTGGGTGTGACAGCGTAACTTGCGCCAGCGGATCAAGTCCGGTAAGGCGGATGAGTTCCGCGGTGTCTACATCCAGTCTGCGCTGCAGCTCATTGAGGGCAAGCTGCTGCTCGGAGAGTTCAAGTTCCGTATTGAGGCGGCTAAGGAAAGGGATCCGTTTTTCTGCGTGTTTGATTTGTGTGCCTTTCAGTTTTTTATTCAGTTCGACCTCGATCGCACGACGTTCCTGAATCTCTTCCTGTGTCAGGACGATGTTGTTCCAAAGATTGCGGACATCGTGAACGCTCTGCTTTTTCGAGCGTTCATATTCAATCTCTGCCTTACGGACATCTTCCTGTGCGGCGTCAAGACCTTCGGGGATTTCGCCAAATTGGACAAGGAGCATACTCGCTTGTGCGCGGGTGAGATAGTCTCTGTCATCAATATCGCCATCTTTTTGGCGTTGATATTCACCGGTGACCCCCACCTGTGGTAGGTAAATGGCTTTGGACACTCGGAGGTTCGCTTTGGCGCGTTCCACCACTTTTTCTGCCTTTTTCACGGCTTCATTGTTCTGTAGCGCGAGTTCGATGGCGCGTGCTGGCTGAAGTATGACCAGCCGCTGCCCTGAGACGACGCTCCCAATGGTAAAGAATAGGCAGATCGCTAATATTTTTGTTAACCTCTTGTTCACTACTATCTCCATTTTAATAGTTATCAGTTAACAGTTATCAGTTAAAGCGGGTGTTTCCCTGCGATAGTTCTAACGCCTCTTGGAACTGATAACCGACCACTGAGAGGAAAACCCGAAGGGTTTCCGGACTGACGGTTATTCTTCAACGCCGACTAATACGGACTGTGACAATAACAATCCCAATCATCAAGAGTATCAAGGCACCGAACAGGAGCGTCGTCACCGACATTTGCGTCTGAGACTCGACTTGCACCGTTATTGAACGGTCGCGTGCCTCAAACTTACGGTTGTCGACAGTGACTTCTGCGTTCAACTTCGCTTGGTATTCACCCACGCCGATGTCCACAGGTGGACTCAGCGTCAGTTGAATGTCTGTCTCCTCGTTTCGTTCCAATGCGCCGACAACTTCAGGGATAACGGTGTATTTCCAATCCGTGTTGACATCGACAAGCATACGAATGTCCACGAGGTCGCGAGTGCCTATGTTCTTTAGCGTCGCTGTCATGTTGACTTCTTCGCCTATCTTGATCGTCTGGAAGGCGTTCGGCACGAATACCTCAATCTCCGGCACACCCTTTGGAATCAATTCAAACCGCTCGACACCGCCCTGTATACTCGCAATCCTATCGGCAGGTAAATCCAAGCGATTGTTGACACCCCCGAGTTCATTTGCCTCCGCCTCATCAATCACAGCTACATAGAACTCAAGCGTGTTATCGAGGTAGGACGCATCCAGTTCCTCCGGGAGATAGACAATCAATGACAGATTCCGCTTTGACTGTTCCTGCGTAAATTTCACCTGAGACTGCCGAGATGTCGTCTCTGGGTCTTGGAATTCAAAGGAGAGACGGTTGAGGAGGTTAATGACGCGGAGTTGGAAGGTGTTCTCCGTTTCTGCCAACCGATCGAGCGTCAAATCGTAGGTGACACTGCTTCCCAAGTTCCCTTCCTGTGAAAAGCGGAGCGAGCTGACGTTTACCACATCCAACGCAGATTCTTTTTGCAGATAGATGAGTCGCGTTTCGGGTTCGTCAAGTTCGGGGTAATCTAACGATACCTTCAAACTCTCGACATCTTTCTGGAGTTGGAACGTCAATTCTGCGGTTTCATTGTAGCCAAGAACCGGGATCTTCTCTTCATACGGTTTAACGATGTTCGTGTCATCGGTAACATCGAGTAAGGAGACATAGATGCCGCGAATCTCATTTGCGGCTGCTATCTCTTCAGGGGTCGCGTTGACGGGCATTGTCTCGGTTGTAGATGTGTTTTTCAGTTGAATCGTCACCATCATTTGGTTGTCGACGCGAAACTTTTTTGCACTGAGGATAGAGATGTAGCGCGTGTCCTCCTCAAGATGAATCTTGTAGGAAATATCCTTATCCAGGTATTTGAGATTAACGGTGAGATTATCCACATTCCGCCGCAGTTCAAAGTCGAGGGTTTTCTCCTGTCCGTCTTTCAGCGTTGGAATGCGGGGTTCATAAGGATAGCCGATGATGGATTCGGTGTCGTCTTTAATGGAGACATAGACGTTATTGATTTCTTGTGCGGTGTTGGCACCTGTTTCTTCTGTTTCGCCTTCCAAGGCACCGTAGGTCAGGACAACTTCGAGACGCCTCCGATCCCCCTCCTTATAACGTCTCGCCGAAACCACAGAGATATACGGATCATCCTGTTTAAGGTGGATGTTCTTCTGCTCCTCACGCCCCGAGTACTTCAACTCGACGACGACATCCCGCACGTTCTCTTTGATGAGTTCAAACTCCAGGGTAACAGACTCCCCCTCTTTGAGCGTCTCAATCCGTTGTTCGTAAGGTTCGGTGATGGTTGCTCCGCTTGAACCAAAACCTTCCTGCTCTTTAATCTCGACGAAGATGTCGTCAATCTGTGCGCTGATGATAATCTCACGTCCCAACACTTTCGAGCTTTCAACGAGTTTGACCGGCACCGAACTGTTCCGCAAGGTAATTGAGAACAACTCCCGCCCATCAGCGGATTCATAGAGTCTTGTCTTTTCAACGGTGATATGCCACTCATCTTGCAGCGACTCAAGTTCTGTCTGTTGGAGCGTCAATTTTGCCTGTTCATATTCATCGACGGCGCGTTCGTAAGCCTCTTCTGCAGTATTCACCTCCGAGACAGTGACGATGTTGTTTTCCTCCATCAGCATCGCCTTGAGGTTTTCGAGCTCCACCTGCTTCTTTTTCATCAGATTTTCTGCCAACTCCATCTTCAGGCGATCGATTTCTATGAGGATTTGGCGGCTCTGTTCCTCTTTCGTTTTCGGGCTGTTATCGTTAATAGGCGGGATCTCTTCTGGCACTGCTGCCAATGGAACAGACAGTGATACCGCTATCGCGCTCATAAATATCAGTACAAACGTCAAAGACTGAGAGCGGGAATGGAAGGATGGATGGATGGAAAGATAGGTGCCCAATCTTCCAATCTTCCAATCTTCCAATCTTCTCTTCCTTTTTTTCTTGCATCCATCCATAGTTTTATCCTTCTCATCCAGTTCTGTTTAAACTTCTTCCGATTCGTATCCAGCAACATAGTGCAGATACAACGTCTCAAGGTTTTCTTTGAGAATTTCTTCGCGTGTCAACTCGCGTTCAAGGTTGCCTTCCACCAAAATGCCGATCCTGTCGGCGATTTCTTTCGCACGGAAGATGTCGTGCGTGGACATGAAGATGGCTTTGCCTTCCTCTCTCAACTCACGCAGAAGATTCAGGAAATCGGCACCCCCTTTGGGGTCCAAACCCGAAGTCGGCTCATCGAGTAGAACGGCTTGTGCATTCTTCATGATCGCAATGGCAATACCTAAGCGTTGGCGCATCCCTTTGGAAAAAGTCTTGACGCGTCGCGTAAAGGCTTCCTCCGGTAAACCGACACGTCCAAGCGTCGCATCGAGTTCGGCGTTGGATACCTTCTTGCGTCCACCGAGTTTCGCGAAGAAGGATAGGTTTTGACGTGCCGTAAAGTTTCGATAGAGTTCGACGTTCTCAGAGACGTAGGCGAGATGCTTCTTCGCCTCCAGCGGGAACTTTGGAATTTCAATGTCGCCTACCAATGCAGTGCCGCTTGTGGGTTCGATGAAGTTCAGCAGCATGGAGATGGTCGTGCTTTTCCCAGCACCATTCGCGCCGAGGACGACATAGATTTCGCCATCGTCCACTTTCAGGTTCAACTTGTTAACGGCTAAAACGCTTTCGTTATAAACTTTCGTAAGATCACGGGTTTCTAACATGAGGTTCCTCCTACGGTTGATTTTCTGCTCTGTATATGATACCGAAAATGTAGAACGCTTTCAACTCAGACTCACGTCTATTCTATTCCTTTATTGACGTAACTGTAAGAAGTGTTACATTGATTCATTCTATTTTTCAAGTTTAGCCAACAAACAATATTTGGACTTGTATTATAGTGACGCGTTTTGAAGGTGCAAAGGTTGCATTATTTTATCAATCTTCGCGCGTGCCTCTGTACACACCATTTACATAGAGAAGTTTCTCAAATCGGCGCACTCGGATCGGGATTGTATTGTGTGCGGATAGATGCCTTTTCGGAATTACAGTTGGCAGTTCAATCCGGTCCTGCGCATTGTTCCGAGGGTGTATAAGACCATCGCTACCCTCTCTTATAATTAAAGAGACATTTCAGGAACAAAAAGGGTGCAGAATGTGCCCTGATTTCCCTAAAGTGCATTTGTAGCATGAACTGTATGAAGATTAATTTATTAATTCGGTAATTTCCCAACAATGCCGGTGCGGTTAGAAACCGCACCTACCCGGTCGGGGGGAAATAGAGAGAATTACCGAAATATTTTCTGAAACTTCATTTAGTTTCTGCCATCCGATTGTGACAGAGGCGTTTATACCTCTGCGCGTATAAAGATAAGAAATGCCCCCAAAAAAAATATCCCAAGCAGCGAGACAAGTAACAGTAAATCCAGAGTCGCGGTGTTGAGCGTATCGCTGAAGGCGATCTTATCCTCAAATTTCGGGATCGCCTCACTCGCAATTGGCGCCTCGGACATACCCTCAGGAATGCCGATAAGGTGGCGGCTTTGGGTGTCTGCGCTATCGGTTTCTACGATGAATTGTCGAAATTGCCTTGTGTAATCATGGACATGTTCTAAGTATTGCAGGTGGCGATTAAAGCCGGTCCCAGCCATCGATTCGAGTGCGTATTGGACAATCGCCGCTGGCGAAAACCGAGTCACGATTCTGGCGCGTTGGACCTGCGCGATTTGTGCCTCTAAATACTCGCGGTTAAAACGTTCTCGGGTGTCTACATCTCTGGTGATGAGTTCCGCTTTGAGGACCAGCTCCTCGTCACCCTCTACTTCCCACGCTGCCATGAGTTTTTCTGCTTCCGCTCTGGCAGCTTCAGGGTCTGTTTCAAAAAGTTTCTGAAGTTCATCTAAGCTAAGAAGGTTAGGGGTCTTTTTTTCTTTGATTGCGTTCAATCGGTCCTTATAGTCTGTGTCAATCTGCTTAAGGGCAGCGTCTCTTGAGGCATGAAATTGATCAATCGTTTGGAGGGGTGGCATCCATTTTGTGGAGAGGGTGCCGAGCGTCGATGGCATAAAAACCACGGTGGCTACCCAAATCAGGAGCAGGATAACCAGACTCACCCGAGGTTCTCGCGTGCCAGCCGAGATCATCAACCCCAATCCAACAAAGATACCTGCGTAACTGAAAGCAATTAACAGAATCAACCCTAAACGTCCCCAGTCGGCTGCGCTCAGTTGTGTCCAGGTGTCAGCAGAGATCACTGTCAAATTCAGCAACACCGCGAAAACGAAAGGAATCAGCACAGTTATTAAGGTCCCTAAGAATTTACCGATTAGCAGAACGGGTCGCGAAATCGGATTCGCCAAACACAATCGCAAGGTTCCCTGCTGTCGTTCGCCAGAAAGCGCGTCGAAGGTGAATAAAAGCGGGATAAAGGAGAGCAGATAGGTGATGATGAATACCCAATCTATCTTTGTTGCCTGCGGACGTAGGTCTTTTGCATCTGGATTCGCGGATCCGTAACTCAGCCACCAGTTGCTTTTTGCCTCCCATCCCGGACCGCTTTTGGACCAAGACCCTTCGTTCGATATATTTCTCGGCAAGTATGCATCGCCACCGTCTGCGATGAAGGCAAGCGAAGATGGACTTTTATAAAGGTTACCCGGTCCCTTTTGTGCTAAGGTGTACAAATCCGCTTGGGATTTCAACGTGTTGAGGGAACCGGTAACGTTCTCAGAATAATCACGAACCCTTTCTGGATGGGTCCGAAGATGTACTACGGCGTTGGTAACCATTAAGATGGAGAGTATCACGACGGTGAGAATGAAACGCAGGCTGTTGATGTGGTCAAAGAGTTCTCGTTTGATAATATGCCAAATCATTTTTTTAATTTTCCTTGCGGTTCGATGGGGTTCGTTTGGTAATCTTGCTCGCGCGCAAGCAACATTTAGACTTCAAGTTTGGTGAAAATCAGAAATGTCGCTGTGAACAGAAATAGGTTAATGAGTAGCAGCAAAAACAGTTCTGGCAGTGCGCGTGTTGCGTTTTCTGAGACATCCGCCCGTGCGAAACGGAACTGGGGTAAATCCCACCAGTCCACTGCGCCTTTGTCGGAGGTGAACCATTGCCGACTGCCGAACGCATCTTTATCGTGGAAATAGTCAATGAGGGTGTGCCGGTAACCTTGGACGGCTTGGACGAAATCAGACATACCCTCCAGATCGGTCCCTGCCCACGCCGCAGTTGCAAACGTGTACAGGCTTGCAGGACTGAGTTTCATCAGGCGTTCATGCCATATCGCTCTCCGGAGAGAGGTGCGGTCCAAAGTCTGTTTTCGGACTAAAGCGATCTGTTCTGCCGAGCGGATGTACAAAGCACCCATGGTCGCATGATACTTTTGAACGTGCGGCACGAGGGGATCTGATGGATTGCTTAATTTCATATCTATCCCATACCGTCTGCCCGACGAGAAACTACTTGACTGTATGATATCCAGATTAAAACGTTGAGGTTTGCCTTCAAGGGGACTGTTTGCTAAAAATTGATCTTCCTCCCTATCAGCCTCTTCCCATATCTGCGCAATCTGTTGATCGCTTGATGACCGTATAGCGCGCGTATCGCCAACGGGGGTGATGGCAAACCGGCTCCAATTCGGATAGACGAGTACCAAAGCTACCCACAAAAACATACAGAGCATCAGGGATGTGGCAGTGCGGCGTGTTGCTGTGGAAATCAACAAGCCAATCAGATAAAAAGCGGACAAGTAGATGGTTGTCGTCAGAACTATCCCACCGATCCGAAGAAAATCTTCTCCATCCAATTGGATCGAACCGACAGTGGATAACAGAATCAGGACCATCAGGAGGCTCATCAGCACTGGAAGCAGCAGACACACCATTGCCCCAATATATTTGGCAAGCAGAATAGTCCCGCGTCTCACTGGGTGGGAGATAACCAGGCGCAAGGTGCCGTTTTCCCAATCTCCTGCAATTGCGTCGTAAGCGAAGAGCAGTGCCATCAAGCTCAAGACGACTTGAAAAATGAGGACGAGATCGATCTTTGAAAAGAGGTTGAGGAACGCGTTATCGAGACTTCGCGCCGAACCGTCCGAAATCATTGGGACGGAACCGTGGTAAATTTCAAAGGTGCTTCCCAGCCGCTTATCCAATCCCGCACTAAAGAGGCTTAGAGGGTTCGGGGGACGTTCAACAGACAATTTTAAAGTGGAGTAGGTTTTCGCTTCCTGCGCTTTCTGGCGATGCATATTTTCTTGCTGGCTATATCTCGCCAATCGACGCTCGTAATCTTCAAGGAGGACGACGGCATTGGCGACAACAAGGAGAAGGGTAATCACGACAGCAGCAAAAAAGCGAGCACTCATCAGATGCGATAGGAGTTCTTGGCGGATAAGGTTTCGGAACATGGTATCTCCTTAAAAGTGTAGAGACATTATATCCGTTCATCGTATTTTTTTGAGAGCAAGCCATCAAACGACATTTGGCTTATATCATAATGTCGCGTTTTAAGGGCAGAAAGGTTGCACAATTTGACAAAGGTTATGAAAAATCTGAATTTCGATTTTAAAATTGCAAGTTTTAGGGATTGTTCTATTAGAGGTGCTTCAAACAGAAAAGGATAGTAGAAACTGTGAGGGATAGAGAAATAGGAGGATTTTTCTGACTGTGATGTTCGCAGTGGGGAAGTTGCATTAAATGTCAGAACGGAAGAATTTCAGGAATGCCACGGTTGTCAACGCTACTGCAAAGAAGCAAAGCAGGAGCACATCCACGATTGATTGGCGAAAGGTCTCCCCTAAGGTTGTTATTTCCAAAGGTGGCGGCTGTGTGATTTTGACAATATCGGTCGCCGGGTTCCACATTCTTGCGGAAGCATGATCTACAATTTTACTGAAGAGATCCGTATGGAGAGCATTATAATAACGCTCACCCGCTTGAAAGTAATTGCTCCTTTTTCGCTTCCCCGTTTGTGTTAAGTTTGTGGTGAGATAGATGAGAGATGATGTTGGCGTGATTCGGGAAAACGTCTCCCCTACCTGTTCTTGTCGTTCTTTTTCACGTTTGTAATCCCGATTAAGTTTGTCAGCGTGGTCTTGGAATCTCTGTCGATACGCCTCTTCAAAGGGTTTCATACGTTCATCAACTTCGTTCAGAACCTCCCCAGCTATTACACGCATACCCCGTTCATCCGCGGGTGTCTCCATGACAATCTTCTTTTTTATCTCTGACAGCTCTGCATCAAAATTGTCTCGCATGGCTGTCTTTTCCATATAGACGCTCTGTGAAGTCCGTGTTGGGGCGATAACCTTCGCCGCAAGAAAACCGATGCGTGGCGTAATCAGCACGGCGAACACCCAAACCGTGAAAGCGACGATGAGTGCCGTCTTGGCATTGTCTAAATACGTAGAAACCACCGTTCCTATCCCAAAAAACACCGCAATGTAAAGGAGCGAGATGACCGTCAAGCTGAGAACTCGTGGAAAAATGTCTAACTCGCCAAGAGGAAAGCCTTGCCAGACAAGCAGAAGTAAGCCGAATAAAAACGACACCAAAAATGGAACAACGAACACAAGGTAGCCACCTATCAACTTACTCCACAAAAAGAGATCGCGCGGCACGGAGTTTGATAACGTAATCCGTAACGTTCCTGTCTCTCGTTCCCCGGCAACGGCATCGAATGTGAATAATAAAGCAAGCAGACTGAAGACGGTCCCTACCACGAATAGAAAGTCGAGATGTCCTAAAAGCTGAGAGAGCGGTGCTGAAAACGTTGCTGGGGGTCCCTGCGTAATTCCGTTGCGCGTCATCCCAAGGTAACTGGGAAGTGAGTCTCCTAATCCTTTTGCGAAGATACTCAAAGGGGTCGGTTTAAGAATAAGTTTGGAGACCTCAATCTCCGGTTCCAGCGGCATCTTCGGGTTCATTGTCTTCTCTTCAATGTTCGCCAGTTTAACGGCTTCTTGATAGTCCACCAAGTTTTGGCGATAACTTTGATAATTAATAGAGAGCGTGAGTGGGATGAGTAAAACACACATCAAAAGGAGCGCAACAAACCGAACACTGAGAACATGATGCATTATCTCTTTCTGGATAAGCGTTCGTAACATCTTTTACCTCTAATCCCGAAAATCTTGGTTCAGACAATTAAAACCAGCATTACCGAATTAAATTTTTAATCTTCGTTGAAAGATTTTCTGGATCAAAGTCTATAAACACATCTTTGACAACCAGTTCCGGATTTAAAAGGAGCGTTATGAGTTCCATTTGCGGTTCGGTGGTATCTCTATTGAGAAGCGACTGTATATTGAGGAACATCTGCATCTGGTCGTTTTTATCCATCCAGATGGGCATCGAAAGTTGGTGTTTCTCCTTGAACACCTCAGTCGTTTTTGCCGAATCATCGGTGCTAATCCCAACCGCTTGTAATTGGGTGACATCGTAGTTTGCAAGCAGTTTCTCTATCTGTTTTAACTTCGGTCCACAAGTGATAGAGTCTGGTGAAAAGAGGTTCACAAGAACAAATTTACCGCGGCGTGTCTCTAACTTAACGGGTTTTCCTGAGAGGTCCGTCAGCGTGGTGTCTGGCATGGGTTTTCCCAATAGAAGTGCCAATTCCTCCTGATCTATAGACACCGGGGATGTCGGCGTTAATTCCTTGAGCAGTGCTTTTCCTGCTACGGAGTCAAGAAATGCTTCACCCAATTGCTCTTTAAGTTTCGCTTCTAAGTTGTCCGACGGATTGATTCGGAAAGTGGCCCGTTTTACCATTTTGGGGTTCTTGAGGAGCTGCGCCTCCATTTGCTTTCTGACTTCTGCGGGTAAACCTTCCGGCAGTTGCGTTTGGGTGGAAATCATTTTCACGATTGTTTTGTCATAGATGTTTCTTTGCGGTCCATTTCGATACAGTTTTCCACTGACGCTTAGGTTAAGCTGATGATGCTGGCAGCGCACGATGGGTATCATATCGCCTTCTATTTCCAATAGAAATTCCTGACCGATTTTCTGCTCAGGACGAAATTCATAGAGATAACTACACGGCAGTGTCGGGTCCGATGCACCTTCGGTGAGAACCCCGGGGACTCCTGCCGTTGGATCTGCGGGGCAGAGCAGCACGTTTTTCTCCAGGTATTGTGGAGAAAGTTCAGAGAGCCATTGGGGTTCGTTATCCGAATCATCGCGATATTTTTCGAGTGCTTGTTGGATCCGTCTCAAATTTGCTCTACAGGTCTCAATCTCTTTTAAATCATCAGAGTTTTGTTTTTCCGAAAGTGAGGCTAACTCGTGTGGGTAGGCATCTGATAAAAGATGGCGGTTTAGACGAATCAACGCTTCTCCACTTTGGGGATTTTGCGCAAGAAGGTCTTGGGTCTGTTCACTGAGGTCGATATTAGCGAGATGCTGTGCATCATAGAGGGAGGGAACTTGGAGCAACCGGTTCAAGTCGTCGAGCAGTGCTTTCTGAAAAGCCGGGGAGGGACTACTTATACCATCATATTCGTCTAACAGTTGCTGGGTTCCAGGGGACAGTTGCGCAGCGATAGGTTTGGATACTGCAGCGCGCACGTCTTGAAGTTTCACTGCCAAACTGCCGGAATCTTTAATGTCTTCATGGTGAAACAGGAGTTGATTTCCATCTGCAAAAGTAACAGTGGTTAATATCAAGAGAGTCGTAATCAGGAAAGTTGTGGTCGTGTATAGCCAGACACTTGCCTTCAATCGTTCGATTGTGTTTGGCATATTCAAATCTCCTTAGCACTTACAATTGTGTAAGGCACAGTATTGTATTATTGGGTTGCACACCCCCTTTCCAGGAAAGTTCCAAAAAACAGACGTGTAAAAACTGTAAATCCTACGTGCCTAACAGTTCAGCCTTATATTCCTCAACAATCCCCTCTAAAATGGATTCTGGGATATCCTCCAACTGCGACGCTAACTCTTCTTCGACGTTTACCATTAGGCTGTGGTCGAATGTTTCGCGTTCGGCACAAGGATCGAAGTATTCACCGTGCGCTTCCAGCAAAGTTGCCAAGCGTGCAGGGGTTAACCCCTCAGAGATCCCATGCAGACTCCATGCTGTCCCACGGTAGCCTTTCTCGTAATCGTCACCGAGGTGTTTCTGTAGAATTTCTTCTCTTTCAGTGCCTTGTGCCCCACTGTTTTCGAGTTCTTCTGCTGCGGCAATTGCGCGCGGATCCAATTCCACTTGAAACGCAGTTGATGCATCCGCCGCTGGAACAGGATAAATTTTATAGATTTCCATGTTGTTCTCCATGCGTTGCTGGCTTTGTATGTGGCAGGTTTTGGAAACTTGCAAGTCGCGCTAAAAAGGGCGGTCCCACGGAATAGGAGCCGCCCATTTAAATGTCTACTATACGACTGCCGAGAGTCCGCCATCAATGTTGATAGCAGTGCCTGTAATAAACGATGCACACTCCGAAACGAGGAAGGCGACAAGATTGCCCACCTCACCCGGTTCCCCTAAACGTCCGAGTGGATGCTCCGCGCCCTGTTCTTCCCAATATTCCTCAAGCGTTCCGGGTGAACCGGCGGCTTTCCATGCGCGTTCCCCTTGGGCAGTCTTAATCGAGGTCAGGCAGACCGTGTTAACCAAGATTTTATGGGGTAGCAGTTCCTTAGAGAGTGCCTTCGTCATAGCGATCCCTGCTGCCCGGCTAACGGAGGTCGGACAGGAACCTGCGCTGGGCTGTTTGCCACCCGGATGCGTGATGTTGATAATCCTACCACTGCCATTGCTTTTCATGTGTGGAATCACCAATCGCGCGCAGCGGATAGCCCCCATTAATTTGAGATCCAAGTCCTCGTACCATGCTTCATCGCTCATGGTTTCAAAATCACCACCCGCTGAACGTCCGGCGTTATTGATTAAAATATCAATTTTTCCGAAATGGCTTGCAGTCTGTCCGATAAAATTTTCCAGGGTCTCCGGTTTCGTTACATCTGCGGGGATTGCGAGGACTTCACCCCCGGTTTGCGAGCGGATTTCCTCGGCGGCATTCGCTAAAATATCTTCACGTCTTCCGCAAATCGCGACGTTCGCACCCTCTTCACACAGACGTAGCGCGATACCTTTGCCGATCCCTTCGCTCCCGCCAGTAATAACAGCGATTTTTCCAGTTAGTCCGAGTTCCATATTTTTAACCTATTGAGTCTGGTCCGTGCCTCCGTTGTCGGCACGGGTATAAAATTGATAAAAACCCTGTTTTAGGGTATGAATGGTTTTCTAACGACCTTTGAACAGAATTTGGATCTGATACGTCTCCACCGCTGGCGAGGTTTCCTAACCTCGCCTTGTTTCCGTAGGTGTCCATTTAATTATAGGCTTTACCACAAGAAACTATTGTATCAGCGAAAAAATTGCCTCAGGAACCGCCTTTAGCACATCGCTGGCAATGAGCCCGTGTCTCCCGAATCTCTCCGCGGCGATGTCTCCCGATAACCCGTGTAGATAGACCCCAAGCGCAGCTGCACTTTCACTCGGTATGCCTTGTGCCATTAACCCCGCAATTACGCCTGTCAATACGTCCCCCATACCGCCTGTTGCCATGCCGGGGTTACCCGTTGAATTTATCCATAGATTTCCATTTGGATCGCTGGTAACAGTCGGTGCCCCTTTAAATACGAGTGTTACACCCTGTTCACTTGCAAACTGTTGAGCGGTCCCAATCCTATCTGCCTCTAATGTAGGAATCGCGGTATTCGTTAACCGCGCCATCTCACCGGGATGCGGTGTGAGCACTGCCTCGCTATTGAGGCGTGAAAGGGTTTCTCTATCTTGCGCGAGGGCATTCAGGCCATCTGCATCGATAACCATCCGTAAGTCAACCCTCTGTTCTCGGTTTTCGCGTATCAATTGATGGACGAGGGACACCGTTTCGGGATGTTGGGAAAGCCCTGGACCGATTGCCAGTATTGATTTCGTTTTTTCCGCAAATTCGAGGATGGGTGAGGTTGCCGATGCTGCTAAGCTCCCGACATCCGTTTCTGGTAAGGGTAGCGTCATCACCTCAGGGAGAAGACCCTCTAAAATTGGGTTGAGATGTTTCGGAGTTGCGAGCGTCACCAACCCCGCACCGGCGCGTAAAGCCGCTTCGCTGGCGAGTGCGGCAGCGCCCGTCATCCCTGTCGAGCCAGCGACGACAAGAACGCGCCCATAACTCCCTTTATGAGAGAATGCCGGACGCGGTGGCATCCATTGTGATGCTTGTACTGCTGATGTCCAGTTTACCTTGATGTCTTGTGCGTTTACAACCTGTTCTGGGAAACCGATATCAACGACTTCGAGTTTTCCGACGAGTTCGGCACCCGGATGCATCAACAGTCCTCTTTTGGGCAAGCCTATCGTTACCGTTCGATCGGCTTGAACACAGACACCTAACGGATGTCCCGTGTCAGCATTCAAACCGGAGGGTAGATCGACAGAAAGGATGGGGATCGGAAGCCTATTGATCGCATTAATTACGGTAGCGATTGGATTGCGCGCCGCACCCCACAGCCCTGTCCCGAAGATCGCATCCACAAGCAGTTCGCAACTCGCGATGTGCGTCAAAGAGGTACTGCGTTCCGCGAAGAAATCGGAACCGAGTGCCGCATCTGTCAGGATTTCCTCAATCCGCAAGCCTAAACGTTTGGCAATTTGGAGATTGGTGTGTGCCTCTCCCGTAAAACTGTCTTCAGGAGAAACCAAGAAGAGAAGCACATCGCGCCCTATGTGGGCAAGTTGGCGTGCGATAACAATACCATCCCCGCCGTTATTACCCTTACCCGCGAAAATGCCAATCCGTTGGCATGTCGGGTAGTGTTGTTCGATTGCGCGGACGATGGCACTCCCAGCGGTTTCCATCAGAACGATGCCGGGAATGCCAATACCTTCAATGGTGTCCTGATCAATCTGGCGCATTTCCGCCGCGGTCACGACTTTCATATTTTCTGTCCTTGCGCCAAGCGAGAAACAACGGAATTGGTTCTACCGCGGTTTTAACATAAGTTCCGCAAGCCTCCGTTGTCGGAAACCTGCTGCGTGCGTCTTTCAACTGATAACTACTGCTGCAATTTGTCCGCGAGCCCTAACAGGTGTGCTTCCATTTGCGGGATTGCCTGTTCCAAGGTTTCCTGCGTTATCTGTATTTCTTGAACCCTTTCATCTTGGTGGGTTTGGAGACAGAAATTCAAATTTGTGCGGAGATCGAACAGGCTCTGCTGAATGTGGTCTTGGAAAGAGCCGTCTGGGTACATCCACCGTCTACCGCGGGTCTGCCGCAGATTAAAATGGCAATGCCCATTATCACCACCGAAGCAGTCGAAACGCATGATCTCATCGTCATAAACAAATAACGAAGCCGCGGGACCGCGTCCACCAGCATCGTCGCGCCAGTATGATTCTAACCGGACGTTCTCCTGGATGGGGTATTCAACCAGGTCGTGTTTTTCATTCGCCATCTGTAGACCCTCCTTGGGTGTTTCTACGCGATTAGAGTCGCGTCTAACAGGACCAGGATAAAAAAGTGACTTGAATTTGAACCAGATTTGCGCTAAAGTATAGCAGCCTTAAACACAAAAGTCAACATCTAAATTAAAAAACCATCGGTTGATGCTTTCTGTCTCGCTGGCGAGGTTTCCGAACCTCGCCACATTACATCAAAAGATATACGTTGATTCGTGTTATTTCACCAATCCACTTGACTGAACCGCAAGGAGTAATTAAAAAATGGAAACTACTTTTAAAGCAGGCGTTATCGGTTGTGGCGGACGTGGTCGCTCACATGCACGCGGGTATCAGGCATCCCCCGATGTGGACATCGTCGCCTGTTCTGATCCGGTAGAAGATGCCCGAAACGCTTTCGCTGAAGAGTTTAAGGTCCCTAACACCTACGAGAGTTATCAAGAGATGCTGGATACAGAATCCCTGGATTTCGTCAGCGTCTGCACCTGGATTGAACTCCATAAGGACATGGTCATCGCCGCCGCCGAGAGCGGGATTAAAGCCATCCATTGTGAGAAACCGATGGCACCCACGTGGGGGGATGCTAAGGCGTTGTATCAAGCCTGCGTTGATAACAACGTCGTGATAACGTTCTGTCATCAACGCCGTTTCGGTGCGCAGTTCATCAAAGCGAAACGCTTGGCAAATGAAGGTGCGATTGGTGAATTGCGTCGACTCGAAGCCGCATGCCCAAATTTACTTGACTGGGGGACACACTGGTTCGATATGTTCTTTTTCTACAATAATGACGAACTAGTTGATTGGGTTATCGGTCAAATAGATGTAGCGGAGGAAAAGACTGTCTTCGGTGTTCAGGTTGAAACGAGCGGTGTCTCGTGGATTCGCTGGAAGAACGGCGTTGAAGGGCTGCTCGCCACGGGGGATGCATCTTTAAGTGGCTTCTCCAATCGTCTCATCGGCACGAAAGGCATCATTGATGTTGGCGGACGTGGGACACCCTTACGGATGCTCCGCGAGGGTGGAAACGGATGGGAAGAGCCTGATTTAAGTGGCTTAGTCGCTGAGAGCGACGCAACAACACTCTCTGTCCTCGACCTTGTTCACGGTGTAAAGACGGGACGTGAACCGGAACTCAGTGGTCGGAAGGCACTTCAGGCAACTGAACTCATTTTCGCAACGTATCAGTCGAGCCGACAGCGTGCAAGGGTTGATTTACCCCTGACAGTGGACGATTCTGCGTTGCTGACGATGGTCGCCACTGGTGATGTCGGTTAGACACTTTGCCTACACGTTACAATGCGCGATTGACAGTTAACCGCGCATTGTAACGGCGTTTCGTTCCGCTGGCGTCTCTATAATTTTATCAACCTAATTGGAGTTTCTGCGTCTAATCAAAATAAGGGGTCTTATTACACGTCTATTCCCCAAGAACATGAAATCAAAAAAAATCGAAAGCAATCAATCCTTAATAGTTATCAGTTATCAGTCTAAAAGAGGATATCCGCAGGCGGAAAGCCGCTTGTAACTTTCACTGTGGGGTATGCTGACTGCTGATTGCTGACTTCTATTCTCCTCTATTTACCTTCGGACTCGCGACAAGCAGGGAGAAACGAGTGTCAAAAAATAAATATATATATGCCGCAGCTTGTAAGAGCCAACCGGTCTCCAATCCCAGTACCGAATTAACCAAAAACATGCCTGAAACGAATCGTAGAGGGTGGGTAATCCAGCCCGCAAAGAAGGCACCCCAGAAGCAATCCATTAAAAAAGCGAATTTTCTCTTTTTTCTGAGTTTTGTCTGTTTCGCACTCCTAACGATACCCACCCCCGGTTGGGCAGATTTGACCGGTCTGACAGTCGATGCGGGTGGGGATGCCGTTTTTAGAGGCGGCGTAGATCGGTTGCGTATTATTTTTACTGTTGATGATGAGGACGACCAGGATTATACCATTGAGGTGCTCACAGACGACAATGACGGCAATGAGGACGATATTGAAGACGAGACTGTCCTGGGAATCATCGATCAAGGGGTTGTATCGGCAAATGAGACTGTGGAATTTCTTTGGGACGGAACTGTTAACAACAGGCAACTTCCAGACGGGACCTATAAGATCCGTGTTACCGTTGATAATGATAATGACCCAGAGATAGCGGATGTGACTTTGGATTCGAGCGCGCCGCGTGTTTCCGGGGTTTTTGGAAAGGGCGGTGAAGAGGATGAAGAGATTACCGATGGCGGTTTTATCAAGGGGCCCCTCCGATCCATTGAGGTAAGAGAGGAAGGTGCCGATCTCAGTAACAGGCGAAACACTATTTTCCTGAGAAATGCACGCCAGTCTGTCGTGCGTGGAACCCTCAATTACGGTGACACAGCGCTAACCTTTGATTTAGTAGATCCCTTAGACGAACCCGCTGAAAATGGAAAGTACACCCTTATTCTCATCTTACTGGATGAAGCCGGGAATGTGGTCCAAAGTTTGAGGGAATTTACCTTTGACAACGTGCAGCCCCGTATAGCAAGAGTCTCCACGAACAGAAGGGCAATTGTTCCCGATGGTGGCGTTAACGGACGGATCACTTTCGTTGAAGCCTCGCTCACGGATAACCTTCCAGACGGTATAGATCCTGTAACATCCAGCATAACGCTCACTGGACCTCCTAATAATGAGCCGATACGGGAAACAAGACGGTGGATTCTCAGAGTGGTAGAATCCGGTGGGATCTGCTGTCACCCTTGTTAGGCACAGACGAATCCCAAGAGGGTAGATATACCGTTACGGTTGTAGGGGTTGACAAGGCGGGCAACCGGACTGAACCGCCGGTGATTGTATCATTTTTTTACGATAACCGTGCGCCGGAACTTGTTTCGTTAAGACCAACACAAAGTGCCGAATCGTTTGATCTCCTTGCCGATCCGATTTATTATAATCTCCCAATCAATGGATTTGTCGCCGAGTTTAACGATACTGGAACGGGCGTGCATCTTACCGGCGGGCGGCAATCGACGCAGTTTGTGTTTGGAAAACCGAAAAAATCTGGGGAGGGTATTAATGCCCTTAAAGGACAAGTCGTCACAGATAGTGAGACTGGCAGTGAGCCTGTGACATTAACTTACATCCTCGATGAACCCATTGTCCGCCGGGATGGGAGTCAGGATGGCTCCTATGCATTTGAGATTCGGGCAACAGATATTGCCGGCAATACCAAAACTTACGATTACCAACTTATCTATGATACGCAAGTTCCCACACTCGTTTCTACAACCCCAGCCTCCACTGAGACCGTTTCAGAATTATCGCAGGTTCAGGTGAAACTCGATGAGAAAACCAGCGGCATCGATTTCGTTCAAAGCACCTTCCAACTCACACGCCAGGGGGCAGACGCGCCTGTGCCTGTATCTGTGAATGTTACAAGTAACGGCGTAGATACAGCCACTCTAACCCTCACGAACCCGATTGCATTGGACGGTTCAGATGATGGGGTCTACACAATCGCAGTTACCCCATTCGATCTTGCGGGCAACACAAGTGCTATTCCTGTTGTGCGGGAATTCTACCTCGTCAGCCAAAAGCATGAACCCGAAATCCGGTTGGCAATGCCTGAAACCCCAAGAATCAATAATTTGATGACGGTGGGTGTTGAACTGATCGGTTATATTGGTGCGGGTATAGATTTTGACGCTTCGACGGTGGCTGTCAGGGATCCCCAAGGTGTTCTGATCCCACAAGAGGCGCGTGAACACGATGAAGCAAACAATCAACTCACATGGGCAGCTGCAGCCCCCGTCGCCCGTGATGGGAGTGCGGATGGTGAGTACATTGTAACCGCGACGTTTGTAGATTTTACGGAAAGACGCTTCACACAGGAATTTCCGATCGTTTTAGATACCCAAATTCCCGCCCTCGTTTCTACAGTGCCAGCAGCAAATGAAATCATCTCGGAGTTATCACAGGTTGAGGTTAAACTCAGCGAGCTAACGAGTGGCATTGATTTCCTCGAGAGCACCTTCCAACTCACTCGCGGTGAGGCAGAAGTGCCTGTAAATATCACAAGTGGCACGGATACCGTCATCCTGACGCTCGCGGAACCGATTGCGTTAGACGGTTCAGACGATGGCACCTATGCAATTAGAGTATCTCCGATTGATCGCGCAGGCAACACGGGAGTTGCTGTTGTGCGGGAATTTTATCTCGTCAGCCAGAAACATGAACCCGAAGTCCGATTGGTGATGCCTGAAACGCCAATTGTCAACGGTTTACCGACGATTGTTGTTGAACTGATAGATTATATCGGTGCGGGTGTCGATTTCGATGCCTCAACGGTGACCCTCAGAAACCCCGAAGGTGTTCTGATCCCACAAGAGGAACTTGAATACGACGAAACAAGCAACCAGTTAACGTGGAGCACGCTTGCCGCTGTGCCTCATGATGGGAGCGCAGATGGTGAGTACACCCTAACGGCGACGTTTGTAGATTTCACAGGTAGACGCTTTACGCAGGAATTCCCGCTCGTTTTAGATACCCAAATTCCCGCCCTCGTTTCTACAGTGCCGGCAGCGAATCAAACCGTCTCAGTGTTATCACAGATTCAGGTGAGACTCAGTGAATTAACGAGTGGCATTGATTTCGGTCAGAGTACTTTCCAACTCACTCGCGGTGATGCGGAAGTGCCTGTAAATATCACAAGTAACGGCACGAATACCGTCACACTGACGCTCGCGGAACCGATTGCGTTAGACGGTTCAGACGATGGTGCCTATGCAATTAAAGTAGCACCGACTGACCGTGCGGGTAACACGGGTGCTCCTGTTGTGCGAGAGTTTTATCTCGTCAGCCAGAAGCATGAACCTGAAGTCCGATTAGTGGTGCCTGAAATGTCAATCGTCAACGGTTTATCGACGGTTGTTGTGGAACTGATAGATTATGTCGGTGCAGGTATAGATTTTGATGCCTCAACAGTGACTGTTAGAAATCCGCGGGGTGTTCTGATCCCACAGGAGAAACTTGAATACGATGAAACAAGCAACCAGTTAACGTGGAGCACGCTTGCCGCTGTGCCCCGTGATGGAAGTGCGGATGGGAACTACACCCTAACGGCGACGTTTGTGGATTTCACAGGGAGACGCTTCCGACGGGAATTCCGACTCGTTTTTGATACCCTATTTCCCACGGTTAAAGAGGTCCAAGTCGCAGCCGGTTCTCAAACCCCGCTAATTGAGGATCGCACAGTATATATTTCCGAACCTATCGTCGAAGTGACCGTTGTATTTGATGAAACCTCTAACGATGTTGATTTTGAGGCAACCCTCATATCCTTGGTAGGATCCAGTGCGACCAATATTCCTGTTACCACAGTGAATGATGGGCAAACTGTTTTGACGGTCGGTTCCCGAGCATTGGCCGAAGATGGTGAATATGTTCTCTCAATTACGCCGAGAGATCGGGCTGGCAACGAAGGCGATGTCATCTATCGTAAATTCGTTTATGACACAGAAGAGCCTCGTATCACCGCACCTACACCTTTAATATTTAACCAGCAACCTGTCACGTATATCGGTAGTGCCTTAGGACAGTTTCAGCTTGCGTTTACTGTTGAAGATGTGGGACCAGCCGGTCTGTATTTAGAGGAGCAAACCATTGAGGTATTGAATGCATCTGAGGAAAATATTCCAATCGCTTTGACGCATGACGAGTTGACGAATCAACTCTATTTTGCACTTCCTGCCTCACTCCCGCGAGATGGGAGTGCCGATGGCGCGTATACCGCCAAAATATCGCTCGTTGACAAAGCGGGGAATCGTTCGGATTCGGAATACACCGTCTTTTATGACTCCAAGGCACCGCAAGTAACTTCGGTCATGGTAGGTACCGACCCACCCTTGGAACTCGGCATAGATCGTATTGCCAAGATCATGGAGCCTATCAACAGTATCACCCTTCAATTTGAAGATACAAGCCAAATTAATTTTACGAATACAGAGATTACGTTGATGGGACCTGAATCCACCGATATATCGGTTCCGCTTACATTAGAAGATGATGGTGTCTCTGAGGTGACGCTGCGTTTCTTAGATTTGGAACAGGTTGGGACGTATACCTTATCCGTCATTCCGCAAGATGTCGCTGGAAATACCGCGGCGGGTGCCGTTGAATATAAATTCGCTTTGGATATGCCGTTGCCGCGTGTCAGTTCTGTTGTTGTCGGGGCGGCAGAAACAGAGTCCCCGGTGGAACTTGTGCTAAATCGTGTTGCCAAGATCGAGGAATCTGTGAACAGTATCACCCTTCAATTTGAGGGTCCGACGCAGATTGATTTTGCGAATACAGAGATTACGTTGATGGGACCTGAACCCACGGATATATCGGTTCCGCTGACTTATGAAAATGATGGTGTCTCTGAGATGACGCTGCGTTTCTTAGATTTGAAACAGGTTGGGACGTATACCTTATCTGTCATTCCGCAAGACATCGCTGGAAACGCCACAGCGGGTGCCGTTGAATATAAATTCGCTTTGGATATGCCGTTGCCGCGTGTCAGTTCTGTTGTTGTCGGAGCGGTAGAAACAGGCTCCCTGGTGGAACTTGTGCTAAATCGTGTTGCCGAGATCGAGGAATCTGTGAACAGTATCACCCTTCAATTTGAGGGTCCGACGCAGATTGATTTTGCGAATACAGAGATTACGTTGATGGGACCTGAATCCACCGATGCATCCGGCGCTGCTACGGCACCTATGATTCCGCTGACTTATGAAAATGATGGTGTTTCTGAGATGACGCTGCGTTTCTTAGATTTGGAACAGGTTGGGACGTATACCTTATCTGTCATTCCGCAAGACATCGCTGGAAATACCGCGGCGGATCCTGTTGCGTATAGATTCATTTTGGATATGCCGTTGCCGCGTGTCAGTGCTATTGTTATTGGGGAGACAGAGACACAAACGAGTAACGAGGTCGCTTACGTCAACGCAGACAATATGCGCATCGGAGCGTTCCTCCTTGACCCAACCCAGACAGGATTATCCTTCGGAGATGAAGGGTCGGTTATTACGGTAACGGAACCCGATGGAACGACAGTTGTTCCCGGTGCGATGGGTTCCAATGGAGAAGATTTGATCGTTTGGCAACCGATAACCCTTACATCGGATGGAACTACGGATGGAAGATACAACGTATATGTTACACCCATTGATAAAGCCGGACGGCAGGGAAGCACGGTATATCGTGAGTTTATCTATGATACGCAGGAACCCGAGATTATAGCCGCTGGTCCAATCAATTTGAGTCAACCCGTTTCGTATATCAGCCAGAGTTTAACACAATTCAACTTCACTGTCGCAGATATCGGTCCCGCAGACCTCGAACTGTCCGATCAGATGGTCAGTCTCCGGGATGCAGGGGGTAGTTTAGTCCCAGCACAACTCACGAACGATACTGAAAACCAACTCTTTCTCACGGTGGACCAACCGTTACCGCTTGATGGCACTATGGATGGAGAATATACCCTCCTTGTTGAGTTGACGGATAAGGCGGGGAATCTGTACACGGTTGAACACTTGATTGTCTATGATACCCAAGCACCCACACTGGTGAGCACTGTGCCAGCCAATGGTGCCCTCCTTACAGAGGATGTTACACAGATACAGGTGGAACTCAACGATGAGGGCGGTAGCGGGGTCGACTGGACGGTGACTACGGTAACATTGATTAATCCGAATGGCACTGAAATATCAGGTGAACTCGTCAATGACGGCGAAACGGCGTTAACCCTCACGACGAGTCAGCTTGTTGAAGATGGGCGATATGTTATCCGTGTGCAAGCCGTTGATCGCGCAGGCAATGGAGACGCTACCGATTTTCGGCAGAGTTTTATCCTGTCAAGACGCTTACCGACTATCGTTTCAACGGAACCCATTACAGCACCCGTGGATGAAGCGTTTATGAATGAGGAGTTGGAGCGGATAGAAGTAACACTCAAAGTGGATGACGCCCACGATATAGGACGGCACCTGTCAACACTTCGTTTACTGGGTCCCACCACTCAGGTCGTCGCAGGACAGCTGGAGCGCACAAATGATCGGTTAATCTATAACCTTGTGCGTCCGCTCGCTACCGACGGTTCCGAAGATGGGGTTTATACGATTGAGTTCACCCCTATTAGTGCGTCTGGACGCGCCGGTGAACTTCAGCGATTAATCTTTACCTACGACACACAGGCACCTGAAATTGAATCTGATGAAGTGATTGACCTTGTTGTCGCACAACCCGAAGTTAATAACTCTCTGACAGAGATTCACGTCAATCTTACGGATGAAACGTCTGGAATTGATTGGGACAATCTTGATGAGAAATGGTTAACCTTTGAACGCCTCTCACCGAATCCAACCAAAATTTCGGGACGGATCTCTGACGATGGAGAAGACAACCTCACTTTCCGGTTGACTGTGCCACTCGCAGACAACGGGTCGGCAGATGGTGAATATCGGATTACCCTTACCCCGAAAGACCGGGCAGGGAACGACGATAAACCTTATGAAAAGGTCTTCATCTACGATACCAGTCCACCGATGATTGACCCGGGCACCTTGCTTATCAATGAGGCACCCCTCCTTGTTGACATCAATGCCGAAAATTACCCGACTGCGGTTTCCACAACCGGCGGTGTTGTCATCCAGGCGAATATCTTTGATACTGGATTAGGGGTCAACTTGGCACAATCGAAGATTGTGGTGAGAAGTCCGGATGGATCGGAGATTTCTGGTAGCACGCAGCAGAACGGCGTGGACACCCTCGTTTTCAAATCCGACGGACTGACGGTCCAAGGCGTTTATAAAGTCACAGTTATAAGTATCGGAAATGACTCCGAACTCCTCGGATTCGCGCCAACGGACTCGCTTACCACCGAATTTCTCTATGAAACGACCGTGCCGACTGCCACGCTAACGAGCGATGGCGGGGAAACCGAGCTCACCGATAAAGCATTGCCATTAGAAGGCACAGCCACCGACCCAAGTGGCACACAGCGGATCGGTCAAGACGAAATGACAGTCCCAGCGTCTGGCGTGTGGCTCGTTGAGATTGTTGGCATTGGACCCGACAAACAACCTATAGATCCTGTTCCCGTTGTTGATGATAGCAATGCAGAACAGGAACCGTGGAGCGTCTGGTCCATTGACTTCTTGCCAACACGTTCCGGTGAATACGACTTGGATGTCCGGGTTACTGACAATGCGGGGAACTACGAGGTTTACGACATCGGCGAATATACGATGTCTGTGTCTCTCACTTTCCGAGGGACGACCTTTGGATGGCCAAACCCGCTCCGACTTTCAAAACGGGATGTTGCTTTCTTCTCCTTTGATGTCAATGTGCCACGTGGAGATACGATTGAACTCACACTGAGTATCTACGATTGGAGTGGGGATATGATACTCTCACAAACGTATCCCGATGTTGTATCAGGGCAGCGCAATGATCAGTTGGTGAAATGGAATTTGGAGAATCAAGCGGGCACCTCTGTCGCACGGGGACTCTATATCTTCAGGTTGGAAGCTGTCAATTCAGCTGGAAATCGCGCGAACGTTGTCGGCAAAGTACTGGTCGTGGAATAGTTGTCTGATAACTGATAACTGACACCCACAAAAGAATGGACACTCTACTGGGAGACCATAGTTAAAAAATGAAAATAAACTGCTCACCTTTTCAAAAAATCGCAATACTGCTTCTCATAGTAACCGCGGTCGCCCCAAATGCACACGCAGTTAATATCCACGATGGCGCGGGAACAGCCGGTGCCGCTTTCTTAAAAATTGAAGGTGGAAGTCGACCTGTTGGAATGGGGGGTGCCTTCGCTGGACTTGCGAATGACGTTAGCACTATCTTTTGGAATCCGGCAGGATTAACCGCTGTCCACGATCAGGAACTCACCGCAATGCAGCACTTCTCATTTGCGGACATTAACAATCAAACCATCGGATACGCACAGCGGATAGACCGGCTCGTCTGGGGAGCAAGTTTTCTCGGAAGTTTCACCGAAATTGAACGCCGACAAGGACCAACGGAAGACCCGGATAGTACTGTGACGGTCGGAGGTTTCGCGACGGGGTTGTCGCTTGCCTATCCACTTGGCACTGCACTGTCGGTTGGTGGCACGGCAAAGATGATTTCGCAACAACTTGACATTCAGAATGCCTATGGTGTTGCAGCAGATGTCGGTGTAATCTTGCGTTTGCTTGACAATCACCTCGGAATCGGGGTTGCTGTCCAAAATGCTGGTGTCTTAGATGGGGGGGAAAATCTGCCGATGGCACTCCGGGCAGGGCTGGCTTATAGGACTTGGAAACAACCCGCGGAAACCGAAGCAGAGGAAACAATGCCACCCAGTGAGCTGTGGGCATTCGTGGCAGACGCAAATCTTCCCCTCATTGATGCAAATCCAAGTTTTCACATCGGGGCAGAGCGGTGGTTTTACGAGAGCATTGCTGCGCGTATCGGATACCGAATCGGGATGAATGAGAATCCCAGCGATGGGTTGGCACTCGGTATCGGTGTCCGGCGCAGCGGCGAAGATGCATTAGCGAACATGGACTTCCAGTTCGACTACGCTTTCGTACCCGACGCGTATGTCGGCAATGCGCATCGCGTCTCTTTCATCACGCGGTTTTAATAGGTATCGGTTCGATTTTTCTGCGAAAAATCGAACCGATAACTACTACACACTTGCTTCAAGCATTCGCTCAATCGGGGTCCGGGCTTTATTGATAATCTCCGGACTCAGTGTAATTTCGTATTCACCGAGGTCCGCATTCTGATCGATCGCTTCCAGAATGTTCGCTATTTTACCCAAGCTCACCTGTGCCATGTGTGTGCATCGGACCGAGCAAGCCGTCCAGAACTGGACTTCTGGAAACTCTTGTGCCAGATTTGAGGTGAGTTCACACTCCGAGGCAACAAACGCGCGCTCAAGTTGGTTTGCTGCAACACGTTCCGCGATATCCTTCATAATCTGACTGGTACTCCCGTAAAAATCTGCTTCCTGTAAAACGTTTGGGCGGCATTCCCAGTGCGCGTAGAGTTTACGGCGAGGATGCCCTTTCGGGATTTCAAACGATTCTCGGATTCCCAGAAGGTCATCAAGTGTGAATCTTTCATGAACTTCACAGACTGCGCCGCGCGCTGTGTTGTCTTTGCCGGGATAGACGACATTTTTCTCGCCCTTCAATTCTTCCTCCAAATTCTGTGCAAAGAAGATATCGGGCACAAAAATCACTGTATCCCCTGGCATCGTTTTCGCGATGTGTGCTGCATTCGCTGACGTGCAGCAGATATCCGATTCTGCTTTCGCGTCGGCGTAGCTATTGACGTAAATCATTACGGGGGCGTCGGGATAAAGCGCTTTTAACTCCTTGACATCTTCAGCACCGAAATTATCGGCGAGCGAGCATCCTGCTGTTTTATCTGCGACCAGCACCGTTTTACTCGGATTTAAAATTTTCGCTGTTTCTGCCATGAAGGGGACGCCGTTAAATATCAGATAGGGGGCTTCTGTTTTTGCGGCATACATGCTCAGACCGAGCGAATCGCCCTGTTCCTCTCTCTCAGACAGTCCAAAAACCAAGGGTTCCATGTAGTTGTGACCGAGCATCACAACGTTGTGTTTCTCTTTCAGTGTTCGTATCTTGTGAATCGTCTTGGCATGGGCTTCTATGTCGAGAAACGTTAAACTCGGATGGTGACGGTTATATAGTTCCTGTTTGACATCTTCAAGACTCAGTTCTGTCGTACAATTCGGTGCATCTGCTGTGTCGGGAATTTCTCCCTTAGAATGCATGACAGTCATTGTTTTTTACACTCCAAGTCAATTGCTAATTGGCTATCCGTTGTCGGTTTGTCTATAAAAGAAACTTGTCGCAGATGTCTTTACCCTTCCTGCCACAAGCGGGGCATTAGAAAAAATTGTAGCCTGCAACAATACGCAGAAACGCCCAAGCAAAAACACGCAGGCGGATATACGTCGATGAACGCTATTTAACCAATCCACCTCAACGAACCGCAAGGAATAATTAAAAATCGTTCCAATTAGAATACCGCCAATTTTTTTTTTTGTCAAGCCCTAATATATTCAAAAGGACACACAAATGTTAAATTTATGTCATATTTTCCCTCTAAAACGAAAAAAAATCTGTGCATTCGTCCTTATTGTCTGCCTAATTTGTGGATTAACGCCGAATGCGGAGAGTGTTTCGGTCAAATTAAGAGGAAAAATAGCGTTAGGTGGGATTCTTTCGGGTTTGGCGTATGTGACTTACACGCTTGTAACACGCGACAAACGGGCAGCGGAGAAGTTGCAGCTTCACCTCGGCCCGCCTGACCGTGTTATCCAGTTTGAACGTGGGTTTGATCGATGGCGCATCAACGATTACGGGGAGCAGTGCTATCTGTTTCGCAACAACCGGTTGGTAGGCAAGACAGCTCTGAAGGTTTCCTGTTCTTGTTCCATAGAGAGGCTTCCTTGGAAGACCTTCGGATGGAAGAAAGGAGGAATGGAAGGATGGAACCTCAACCTTCCAACCTTCCAACCTTCCAATCAAACGCCATTTCTTATTGATACACCTGTTTCAGACCGCCCCACGTGGTTGCAGCTTTGCCTCTCGCGTCCACAGCGAGTCCCTCAATTTGTATCTTCCTATCTTTATCGGTTGGAAGTCGAACATTGGCTTGGTCGGCAGCCGTTGCCTTCACGTTAGTCGTCACGAAAATTGCATCCAACATCGTCGCGTCTTCCCGCACTGCGATACGTAGGAGCGTTTCGCCGGCTTTGTTAAACTTCCATTCACGATCGAATGTTCCGCCATCTAACCAGTGGTTGATGCGATCCCAATGCCAAGCGGCACCTTGACCAACCCCCCAACGGAACTCGGTGTTTTGAGTTGCTTGGGCATTTTCGTCGGGATCGGCGGGTTGCCATGTTACCCAAAATGAATCACTGTTGCCGTCCCACGCGATAACGTGTCCCCAGAGGGCGTATTTCCCAGGTTCCGGGATATTGACAATAAAATCTGCATGACCTGCACCACCACCACCAGTAGCGGCAGCACCTGCCATCCAGATGTATTTTCCGTCAGAGGCATCTTTCTCTTCATCATCAATAATCATCGGTTCTACGATTTCTTGTGCCAGTTCGGCTTCCAGGGCAATCTCTACCTCAGCCCTAAGCCCCACAATACCACATACAAACGCTGTCAGTATAAACAGTGGAAAAATTATTCCGTATTTCATTTTTTAATGTATAGCCTCCTTTTCGTAAGGGCGGGGAATGTAATACATTCTCTCTCCAGACGAAATCCCCCGCCCGTTAAACTCCACGTCGCTGGCGAGGTTTCCTAACCTCGCCACCTTAACCCAGTCCTTATCCACAAGGTAAAATTAAAAACCCGCTTTGAGTTTGCCCCACGTCGTCGTGAGTTTGTCTTGTGGCTCGACAGGCGTTAGGGAATCTTCAGGAATCGGATCCCGTGGATTCACTTCTGCTTCGTCTTCTGAGAGATTGTCGGTGATATAGATCACGTCCAGCATCGTAGCATCTTCCCGAACGGCAATACGCAGTGTGGTGTCTCCGGCTGCGTCTATTTCCCATTCCCGTTCAAAGGTGCCACCGTCTAACCAGTGGTTGATACGATCCCAGTGCCAATCGTTGCCTTGAGCAACACCCCAGCGGAACTCAGTATTTTGAGTTGCTTGTGCATCTTCGTCTGGGTCGGCGGGTTGCCATGTCACCCAGAAGGAGTCGCTGTTGCCATCCCATGCGATGACTTTGCCCCAGAGTGCGTAAGTGCCGGGTGCCGGGATATGCAGCGTGTATTCCGCCCAACCTTCGCCGCCGCCACCAGCAACGGGTTCACCCTCCATCCAGATGAACTGTCCGCCGGAAGCGTCTGCGTCGTCGGCGACGACCATTGGTGCTTCGATCGCATCTGCCATCTCTGCCTCGATCGCCCGCTCATAGCCGTAACTCATACCGCTTGTTAGCAGTAAACCAAACATGAAAAGCGTACCTAATACTAACGTTGTGAAACGCATAAAATATCTGTTCCTTTCAACCTGAGTATTTCTATAGAAGCCTATAAAAAATCTCGGTTTGCATCTGCCTGAGTTCCAACCTGTTCCAGGGGCTCAGAGGTTTCCAACTTAACCGAAAACCACCGTGAAATGTAATGGAACGGTGCCCAGGCGTTAATAAATTAGTCGAATTTTGCCCCATTGCTGAATCTGTAATGTTGAGGGTTCTATAGGCAGGACATCTAAGTTTCCGCTGAACCATTTCGGTTGTGCCGCCCATGCCCCGTTGTTAATCAATTCACGTCGTTGGGTTCCATCAGCATGCATCAGGTGGATAACCCATCTGCCGTCTTTTTCAAATTGAAAAGCGATGCTATCACCATCAGGTGCCCATGCCGGAACGGCTTCATCTGTTGGTGTGTCGGTGAGTGCTTGCTTATTCCCACCATCAATTGCGTCCATCAGGTATAAATCGAAATCGGCGAGTTCTACCTCTTGGTGCATAGACGCGTATACAATCCGTGTGCCATCGGGTGACCAGGCGGGATAGGTATCCATTAGCGGTTGATCTGTCAATCGCCGTTCCACCCGACTGCCTACATCAATCACGTAGATATCCCAGTTAAATTCCCGTTTTGAGTGGAAAACTAAGGTATTTCCATCGGGTGCCCACGCCGGGGCTTCATCTTCAAATGGGTTATCGGTGAGGGGGGTTACCTCGCCGCTATTGAGGTGGAGCAGGTAAATGTTGAAATGCCCATCTCGATTTGACGTAAAAGCGAGTCGCTTACCATCGGGTGCCCACGCAGGAGCCTTATCTGTTGCTGGATGGTGTGTTAAGCGTTGCTGATGCGTTCCATCAGCCCGCATCCTATAAATTTCATGATTCCCATCGCGCCGGGAGAAGAAAGCGATATGAACGCCATCGGGTGCCCACGTCGGATAGTAATCCGCGGCGGGATTCTGTGTAAGATTTACCGGGCGTTGGTTTCCGGTCGTATCTGTCAGATAGATTTCCCAATCACCACTCACGTCCGAAGCAAAAGCAATAGTCATCGGTGGGAGCGGTTGGCACAAAGCACTACTAATTAAAAGTGCGAACGTCACAAAAATACCGCTCTGATATGCTAACAGAATTCTCATTTTTTGTCTATGTTGTTTTTACGCCCCAGTACTAAAATATCAGAATTTTCCGTCACGCACCTCGAAATACGTCGGTTTTCGGAGTGTTGGACCGCCTATCCGAACCCATTCTGCCACCCACTCGATCATCTGTTCCAAAGAAACACGTGGGTATCCAAACAATCGATGACACCGAGATGCATTACTTAAGAGTGCCGTTTCTGCTTCACTGCCCTCGAGATGTGGTGATTTATTGAAAAGCGCGCCGAAACGTGAAGCAAGGTATCGGACAGACACCGTCTCCGGTCCCGTGAGATTGAGGATTAACGGTGGGCTTTGGCAGTGTGCGAAAACCCGCAATGCCACAGCGTTCGCATCTCTTTGCCATATTACGTTCATGTTGCCCATCTCAAGTGAAATCGGTTGTTCTGTGTAAACTTTTTCAGCGATATCCAGCAGTATCCCGTAGCGGAGATCAATCGCGTAATTTAATCGCAAAATCGCCATTTGCGTCCCGAATTGCGATGAAAAGTAGGTACAGATCCGCTCGCGACTCAGACACGATTGCGCGTATTCACCGATTGGGACGGGTGGCAAACATTCTGTTGCACCCCCATGGGAGACTGGGGTCAGTGGGTAGACGTTTCCTGTTGAGAAAATAACGAATCGTGAATCTTTATACGTATCTGCCACGCGTCCGGGCATGTAACTATTCAGTGCCCACGTTAAACTCTCATTATCTATGGAACCGAACTTCCTACCTGCCATTAGGATCACATTTTGAACGTTAGGGAGATGTTTCAGACAATCTTCCGACAGTAGATCCGCAGCAATCGTTTCAATACCGGCTTCCTGCAAACCTTCTTGCACACCCGGGGTCGAAAAACGGGACACACCGATAACCTTTTTGGTTATCCCTGCAAGATCAATGGCGCGTTTCGCCTGTTTGGCAAGCGTCGGTCCCATCTTTCCACCAACACCGAGGATAAGAATATCCCCCGCCAGCGCAGCCATGGACGCTATCACTTCGTCTGTCGGTTCCGACAGATATGATTCTAACTGGATTTCTGTTTTAATCAAGGGAGGGATCCTGTAGACCTGAGCGGTTAAAAACGTGGCAATGAAATGGTTTTCAGTTAACGGCAACACTTCAGGGAAGGTCACTGTTAACTGAAAACTGACGACTCTGATTAATACTCAGCCTTGATATTTGCCCATGTGGTGCTGAGTTTCTCTCTGGGATCAACGGCAAATAAAACACCGTCGTTCATGTCGGCATTAATCTCATCCTCACTCAAAGCGCGCGTATAGAAGGCGAACTCATCAATAAACCCGTTTAGGTATTGAATATCTGCTTCATTGTCCTTACCGAGAACGATGGCACCCGTCGGTGCTGCGAAGATAGAGATTTTTCCACTCCACGCTTCTTCGCCGACCACTTTACCGTTGAAATAAGATTTCTGGACTTTGCCGTCATACGTGCCGGCAATATGCACCCACTTTTTCGTCGGTAGGACCGGAATGGGTGTGCGATGTTCCGTGTTTTTCGTGTCGTAGATATAGAACACCATGTCGGCGGACCCTTCAATGAAAGTCTCGGCGGGCCATGCCCCCGCGGCGTTCAATGCTTCCCAGACTTGCTGGACACCACCTGTCCCTGCATTAATCATGACCCAATGCTCCACGGTCATTGCTGTTAACTCGGTATCGGTGAGCCCTGGAACCTCTGGTGGACTTTTGACGGCACTTTTCGCACCATCAAACTCCATTGCGCCGCCGAGTTTGCCCTCCTTGCTCCAATCCGCACCTGCGACTTCAGCATCAAATCCGTTACCGCTGTCGTCCGCAACCTCTTTGTCATCATCTTCATCAAAGGAGTAGTAGAGTATTAAGTCTGAGTCGTTCCGAATTGCCTCAACGTTCATAGCAAGCGCGAGGATCGCGCCAAAGGAAACCAAGCAAAATAACAACGTTTTCATGATAACCTCCTTGTTCGTATATCGATGCAAGTTGCTGTTTTGTAGCATGAACTGTTAGTTTGTGCCTGTGAGTGTGGAAACTCAATGAAGTTTCAGAAAACATTTCGGTTATTGACGGGAGACCATGAGTGGTCTCCCTACTCCGAGCGGGCCGGCTTGTAATAGGGTGATTCATCGCACGTCGAAAAATTAACAGATTATCTATTCGACTTGATGTTCGCCCAGGTCGTGGCGAGTTTACCTTGTGGTTCTACTGGGGTCGGACCTTGATTCATGATCGCTTGAATCTCATCTGCTGAGAGGGCGCGGTTCCAAAGTATAACCTCGTCAACGCTACCCGTCCACGCTTCACCGCCCCAAGTGCCGATCGTCACCGCACTCGTGTTTTCAGCGGGAGCAACAGGATTTCCGGATTCCTCCGAATGCGTTACCTCGCCATTTACATAAATCTCCACTAAGCCGTTGTTATCGTCTGTGTGGGTATAGGCAAGGTGATACCATTTACCTGTTTCCAGTTCTGTTTCGTTATCATTGATGTCTTTGAATCCACCGGCTGCACCGTTGGTCCAGACTTTGATACCGTTCGCTGGATTCATACCGAACCCGAACCCGATATGTCGAGTTGCACCACTCTGTCGAGTGCCGAAGATGATGGCGTGTGCGCCTGGCAACCTGTCAAGTTGTACCCATGCGGCTTGCGTGATTGCACCTTCAAGATGAAAAGCGGCATCGTCTTCAATGAGAACATGATCCGCCGCCGCCCCAAATTGCAGGGCGTTGCCGTGTTGCCCTTCAATCCATTTCGCGTTGCCCATTAATTCGCCTTCAAAACCGTTTGCAGAGAAGTCCTGCGTTGCGGTTCCAGAGCCTTCATCGAGAGGCATGTATAGAACAAGTCCCTCCGTTAAGTCGGCGTGCGAAAATGCCGCACATACGAGCAAACAGAGCGTGATTACTGAAAAGATTTTCATGTATCCTCCTTTGGTTGAAAAGTAAACAGTTTAAGTTTAATCTTAGATATTGTTAACATCGTGCCACAAGACGCTATATTTTGTCAATGAAAAAACATAACCGATTTTTATGTTGGCTTCGTGTATGGATTGTATTTTAAAAATATATGAGACTTCCGCATGCTGCTCTTTTGTCGCATAACCTGCGTAGGGGGTTTTTGCAATGTAATACAAGGAATGGATTTAGTCTATCCGTAGACTAAATCCGGTATTTCTGCGGATTTCTGCAAGGTTGCCTCGCCCTTTGTGTCAAAAAACCGACTGCGTTTTTTATCCGTTCTCTCTTTCAGAGCGCGGGCGATGCTCAAAATTGCGTAAGTCCTGATAAATTCAGAAAACTTGTTACCCTTCAAAGCAAAATGACGTTACTAATGTTGTAGCATAAACTTGCGAGTTTCTGCATCGTTGTTCACCTGAAAGCATCTGAATATCAGGCCGTTTCGGGTTTTTTGTCCGTTTTATCCAAAAATACTGCAACATTAGGACTTACGCATCTCCTCTTAAAGTCCCCTGATAAGGGGCGGGGAATGCCTGATGGCATTCATACCCCGGTTTGTGCCACACGGAAACCTGAATACCGTTGATTCTTTAAGGAGTTAAAACATTGAAATAACGACTTTTTTCAGTGGAAAGTCATCTTGTCTGTTCAATTTGCGGGTCCTGAACGTAGTAAAAAAACTTGACAATTTTTTATAAATGGTGTATAATGTGCTTAATTTGCAAGAATTTCTTGCATTTAAGGCGGATATGATGTATAATTTTGGGAGAACTGCAACTGTTTTTCAATTTTGTTATAGCAGAATAGGTTGACTGGCAGTGCGGGACATCCAAAAGAACTTGACAACTTGATGATAAACGGCTTATAATGTGCATGAGCAGCTAAAAAAGACTTGACAGACGAAGTGTAGATAATATATCATGCACGTGAGTGCCAAGAATTTCTTGCATTTAAAGTTTATATCGTGTATAATTTAGGGTAACCTGAAAAAGGTTGCCTTGACACAAGGTCTTCGATCGTTATTCTGATCGAATGGATAGCAGGCAGTTTCGTCTGCCTCAGAATGATGCGGGGCCTGCCCCGCGAACAGGCTTCGCACCTGTTGCCTCAAAAACGCGAGGCATGAAAAACGTATAAGTGTCGTAGGATACCATGATCTGCTCGCTTGTGCGTAGCGTCCCTACTGCTAACGGGATAGGGGTTGATGAATGCTCGAGTACATCAACACAAGTTGAAAGTTTTTTTTAAACTTAACTTTATGTAATAGGAGAATTTAATAGATGAAAACGTTTTCACGTTTAAGTTCATTGACACTTATGTTTCTTAGTGTTGCTTTCTTGCTTACCGGAAGTGTCTTCTATGCTCATGCTCAAACTGCTGCATTGGAGGTGTCAGGGGAGGGTGACCACCAAATAGGAGATAGCGTAACGGTAATTTTTTACGCAACATCTAATGGAAACGCTGTGGTGGTTCCTCTTGAAATTGACGGAGCCGGTTTGTCGAATGTGATGATAAATGGTAGTCCTGCTAGTTTCCCTATGACTGTTAATACAATGCCGGCGTTAGGTGATGTTGAAGTCACAGGGGATATAACAACCAGCGGTGCCTATGTTTCGGCATTGTGGGACAGACCTCCGGGAGATGATGATCTTACAGCTAGAGCGGATCTTGTAGGTGGTAGAGAACCAGCTCCGCTCGTAATTGTTGTGAACCCACCGGATCCTAAAGCTCCGTTGAGCATTGGATCTACCTTCACACAGCAGATTACAATCGAAAATAGGGATGCCACACGTACGAGTTTGCCTTTGTCAGCGTGGCAGATGGACGTTGTCTACAATCCGTTGATACTCAGCGTAGTTGAGGTCACGGAAGGTGCTTTTCTGGGCAGTGACGGTGAACCTACCTACTATACTGAGCAGATGTCGTCGGGTAAAATCAGAGTCAGCCAATCGCGCCCTGGACATGTGGATAACGCACCTATGTCACCTGACGTTGATGAGGATGACGCGACAGCACCATCACCGGCTGGTATTGCTCTAGCTCCTGGAGATGTAGGAACATTGCTGACGATCCAGTTTACGCTTCTGGCGGTTGCTGAGGAGTCATTGGGGATCCACAATGTCCGACTCCAAAGTAGTGAGAATTTTGACCAATTAGACGGACTTGATAGGATATCCTACTCTATTCTGGTTACGGATGTTGCAGTTGCTACGCAGCAGTCCTCCTCAGCGGTGGATGTGAACCAGGACGGGGACGTAGATATCCTTGATCTGGTGACGGTCGCTAGCAGCATCGCATCTATTCCACCTAACCCGCGTGCCGATGTCAACGGCGACGGTTTTGTCAATGTCCTTGATCTTATCACGATTTACACGAGTCCCGATTGGGCAGGAACCGTGCCGCTTGTTGATGTCGCACGGGAAAATGAAGCTGCTCTTGCGGCTCCTTCTGTGAAGCGTAATGTAGGTCCTGACACGATTCAAAGTTGGATCGATCTTGCGCGGGTTGAAGACGATGGCTCTGTTATCTTCGATCTCGGTATCGCGAATCTTGAAGCACTTATCGCTTCCAGAATTCCGAGTGAGACAAGACTGCTGCTGAACTACCCGAACCCGTTCAACCCTGAAACCTGGATTCCGTATCAGTTGGCAGAAGCCACGAAAGTCACAGTGATGATCCATGCCATGAACGGTTCCCTGATTCGGACGCTTGAATTAGGGCATCAGGCAGCTGGCACCTATAAGAGCAAGAGCCAGGCGGCGTATTGGGACGGTCGTAACGAGTTCGGCGAGCAGGTGGCGAGTGGTCTCTACTTCTACACCCTCACGGCTGGTGACTTCAGTGCCACGCACAAAATGCTCGTTCGGAAGTAAATTTCGTGTTGTGTAGAGTTAGGTTTTTTATACCTGCTCTACGCCTCGTAATCTTTACGAACCTAATTAAAAGCAGGCGATTGATATGCATCTTTTGGGATGTCCGTCAATCGCCTGTTTTTTGTTTTCACCTATACATATGGTTTGTGGCTATAGACTCCCGCACAAACTAACAAATTTATGCTACAAATAACCTCATCTCTACTCTGCTTGTGGGCGGTTGTAACCCTGAAATTTATTTAAACATTAGAATCACCGATTGACGTGAATTTATTAGATTTCGCTGATTTTAAAGCGTTTTGTATCTTCAAATTCGTTTCAACCCACCTTACGAGGAATCTCATACAGAAACCGTCTTGCCTTTGCGAACCGCCGACCGCTGGTGGAAACCGATTGATAGCCAAAGAATTATGAAACTTATTTCGTTTCCATTGCGTATAAAACAGTGGGCTTAATTGCATTGTGTATCATCTTCTGAGAATGACAAATTTGTAGGAGCGATCTCCGAATAGCGACTTTTTTTGTAGAGTTGACAGGAAACCCGAAACTCAATAATTATGGTTGTGCCCCTCGGTAGTTTAAAGGTGGGTATTGATCTCAACTTCACCAACTTTGGAGTGCCGCCAAAAGTTCTTCTAAAAAATAAAATAGTAGGTTGCGTAAAATTTCAAAAAACCGTGCCTGCGTCCCACCGCGCAGCCTTAAGGCGAAGGAGTAATTAAATGAAAAAGCGAATATATGTCTATCTACTTATTTTTTTTGTGTTTTTGTCTCACTTTTTAATTCCGGATGCTGTTTTTGGATCGGCCAAAGCCGTAAATGCAAAATATGGAGACCTACTTAGGAGAGCAGAGATTCACCAGCCTTTCATAGATTTGCTAACAGATTTTAAGGGATCGGAGCTTGTACTAAACAGTTCTGTTATGGAGCGTTTTGTTAGTAGCCCTAGGTCTATATCGGGGGAGAAGGTTTTTCCGAACACACATCCTATCATTCTAGGATACCTAGCTGGAGATGATGAATTCCGAAAATTGTTCCGAGACCCACAATTTCATGCTGTGGTCCGGAGCTCGGAGGAGATTGATGATCTTATAGATTTGATTGGGACGACAACGACGCCTCCTCCAGACCCACCAACTTGTCCATTACCCCCACCGCCACGCGCAACAACACTATCAATAGTTTCAGAGAATAATAATCAGTTGGGTGAGGTGGGTGAACCTTTGGCACAACCGTTTGTCGTGGGTGTATTGGATCAGGAAGGAAAGCCACTGCAGGGGATTCAGGTCACTTTTAGCGTCACTCCGCGTAACGGACGGCTCTCGGAAACTGGAGCCACTACCGATGTATACGGTCAGGCACGAACGACCCTTACACTTGGCGATCGCGCAGGCCGTTATTCGGTAACGGCGCGTGCTGCGGGTATCACACAGCCGCAAACGTTTACCGCAATCGCTACTGCTCCGCCGGAGCCGGAGCCAGAACCAGAACCGGAGCCATCCCTGCCCTTTATGTATTGGATAGAAGGGGGGCATCTGTATCGGTTTAGCAGTTCTGGGAAGGAAAGAGTGCAAACTGCGGATAATGTTGTCAGTTTCACCGTGGATGCGGAAGACCGTAAGCTCTATTGGGCAACGGAGGCAGGAGAAATCCATCGTGCAAATCTTGATGGGACAGAGCGTGACCTACTCTTAAATCAGAATCCAGGGGCCATAGTCAACATTGCTATTAATCCTTCAGATGATGAGCTTTATTTGATAAACAAATGGGGCCAGATCAGGCGTGCGAAATTCAATCCTAATAAAAAGCAATGGGAGCCCGAAATTATTTACAAAAAATTAAATTCTCCACGGTACATTGCCTTGGGTGAGTCACCAAACAGGATTTACTGGACGGAAATCGACAAAGATGGGTGGAAGATCCGGTTTGCGAGTCTTTCTGATGGTGAAAATGGTAACAGAACCCCAAAACTGTTCAAGAGAGGCTTGGACCCGTTGGAGGGCCTCGCTGTCGTTGGAGACAGGGTATATTGGACGGAGACAATCGATGGGGGATCAAGGAGAGTCAGTTGTGCGAATCTCAACGGTTCGGGTGAGACACCCGTCACAGTATTAGAAAGTATCACTTTGGGTCTTGCGTTTGATACTGCTGGCAGGAATTTGTATTGGACGACCCCTCAGGGCGGCCTCCAGAGTCTGGACCTGATTGCACCAAGTGCTCCCTCCGGACAGGTTGCGCCTTCGTTAAGTCCTGTGGCTTCAGTAGGGAGTGCGTTGCTTGCGAACTATCCGAATCCGTTCAATCCAGAGACGTGGATACCGTATCAGTTATCAGTGTCAGCGGATGTATCGGTGTCAATCTATTCCGTGAACGGGCATCTGGTGCGTCGATTGGAGTTAGGGCATCAGTCAGCGGGTATGTATCAGAGTCGGAGTCGTGCGGCGTATTGGGATGGTCGTAACGAGTTCGGTGAGCGCGTTGCGAGTGGTCTCTATTTTTACACATTGACCGCCGGTGATTTCACGGCGACTCGGAAGATGTTGATACGGAAGTAAGCAAAGGAGTCTACGCGTGAAAGTTTTTGTTCTCCTGATTTTGTTGATAGGGGTTGGAATGGTAGCGGGATGTGGTGAGGAAGCCGAGATCGTGGAATCGGTTGTGGACCGGACGGTAGAGCCGACACCTGCGCCGCAGCCCCCTGTTACCAGGCAACCCGATCCAGTCCCCGTATCTGGGGATATGGTGCTGATTCCCGCAGGCACCTTTCAGATGGGGAGCAACGCCCCGGAAGCGTTTATTGACGAGCAGCCCGTGCAAACCCTCAACGTTGCGGCGTTCCGTATCGACAGGTATGAGGTAACCAACGCCCAGTATAAGCGGTTTGTGGATGCCAACCCGCAGTGGCAAAAGGGACGGATTGGAGCGAGATACCATGATGGGGATTATCTCAAACACTGGAATCGGAACAGTTATCCGTCTGGAAAGGCGAACCACCCGGTAGTCTATGTGAGTTGGTATGCGGCGCGCGCGTACGCGACGTGGGCTGGGAAACGTCTACCGACTGAGGCGGAGTGGGAAAAGGCTGCGCGCGGCGGCTTGGTAGGTAAGAAGTATCCCCGCGGCGATTCCATAGATGCGAACAGCGCGAACTACGGCAACGGTATTGGCGATACCGTCGCTGTTGGGCGGTATTCTGCGAACCCTTACGGTTTGTCGGATATGGCGGGAAATGTATGGGAATGGTGTTCTGATGTGTATGGGAATATTGAAAATTCGCGCGTGTTGCGGGGTGGCTCTTGGAGTTCACATGCCCTTGACGTGCGTGTCTCCTTTCGCGGTGCGGATATTCCGACTGCCACCAGTAACGATGTCGGTTTTCGGTGTGTGAAATAAGCAATTCCTTCAGCACGGTTGCGAGCCGTGCTGCCCCATCCAATTGAAATCAGGCGGTTAGTGTGCATCTTTTAAGATGTGCGTTAATCGCCTGTTTTTTGTTTTCACCCAAGTATTTTCTTAAACTTCATCTTCCGAAATCTTTGTTCCAACACTATATTTTCGCTGATTGTGAAGGTTCAAAATTGATTGACTATTGATCCAAATTTTGGTAAATTCCAATTGCGTAACAACCGAAGTTAAATTTTTGTGGGATGTGAATGGGAGGAATATAAAATAGATGCAGATGTTTTCTCGTTTTTGTGTGTTGTGTTTTTGTGTTGTTTTGCTGTATGCTGGTGGCACTCTGGATGTATATGCGCAAGGTCCTGCTCTGCTGGTGTCTGGCGACCGAGATGAGACTTACCAAGTGAATGACACTGTGAAAATAGGATTTATTGCACTGGATGGCAGGGGGAATCGAATAAAGGGCGTGTCCCTAACCATTACTCATAGTGGACTCATGGATGTTGTTATTAGTAACGGTGGGACAACGGATTTTCTCGGTCAGGTGACGGTGGCGGGTAAGATAATAGCTGACACTAATGTTTATATTCAAGCAGAATGGCCGGATCGACAGTTGCGGGCGCGATTTGAACCGCCAGTTATCAGAAATGTTGCTCAAAATCCCTATCTGGAAGTTGTAGGCTCGCAGGAGTCTAATGGAATCCTGAAAGTGACATTCCAGGCAGGCTTTGATGGGAGCGGACAGTCAGAAATTTCGCTTCAGATTACCGCAACCCCTAATATAAAGATCACATCACCCACGCCAGTCCCCGGTACCCACACGACTGGTCCGGGTGGTTTTTTGACAGTGACAGGGACATTACAACGAGTTAATGCTCCTACCCACATTGAAGCAGTTTGGGACTTACCATCAGGATCCCAGTTATTTGCTAGAGCGGACGGACCCTCCCCAGCGACGACTGCCGAAGCGGTGTTTGACAGGTACGCCAATATATTTCAACACCCGGATGTTCATAAACATTTCCCAGGTGTCCTGCATTCTTTTAAAAATCCAGACATTCAAAACGTCCTGAATTCTCTTGTAATTCATCACTTTGTGAGAGATCCGAAATCTATTCGGACATTCTATCCAGAGATAGATGATAGCATTTTAGTACTCCTGCTTCTTGATGACGAATTCCAAACATTGTTCAGAGACCCACAATTTCATGCCGTGCTTCAGGATCCGAGGGAAATTGATGAACTTGTAAGTTTGATAGAGGCGACAACGCCTCACCCCTCAGGAGACCCAACTTGTCCACTACCACCACTGCCTAATCCTCCAACACCAACGACGCTAAATATAGTTTCAGGGAATAATAATCAGTTGGGTGAGGTTGGTAAGCCTTTGGTACAACCCTTTATCGTGGGTGTGCTGGATCAGGAGGGAAAGCCGCTACAGGGGGTTCAGGTCACTTTTAGCGTCACTCCGCGTAACGGACGGCTCTCGGAAACTGGAGACATTACCGATGTATACGGTCAGGTACGAACGACCCTTACACTTGGCGATCGCGCAGGCCGTTATTCGGTAACGGCGCGTGCTGCGGGTATCACACAGACACAAACGTTTACCGCAACTGCTGTTGCATCCCCTCCAAAAGAGCCGGAGCCAAAGCCAGTCGTGTCCATGCCCCTTATGTATTGGATAGAAGAGGGACATCTGTATCGGTTTAGCGGTTCTGGGAAGGAAAAAGTGCCAAGTGTGGGTAATGTTGTCAGTTTCACGGTGGATGCGGAAGGCGGTAAGCTCTATTGGGCAACGGAGACAGGAGAAATCCATCGTGCAAATCTTGATGGTACAGTTCCTAACCAACTCATCAAATGGGGAGACGGCAACATAGTCAACATCGCTATTAATCCTTCAGAGGATGAGCTTTATGTGACAAATATATGGAACGAGATCAGGCGTGTGATACCCAATCCTAAAAATCCAACAATATGGGGGCACGACATTATTTACAAAGGCTTACGTTCTCCACGGTACATTGCCTTGGGAGGGTCACCAAACAGGATTTACTGGACGGAAATCGACCCAGATGGGTGGCTGATCCGGTTTGCGAGTCTTCCTGGTGGTCAAAATGGTAACAGGCTCCCAAGACTGTTCAAGAGAGGCTTGGACCCGTTGGAGGGCCTCGCTGTTGTTGGAGACAAGGTATATTGGACGGAGACAATCGTTGGGGGATCAAAGAGAGTCAGCTGTGCGAATCTCAACGGTTCGGGTGAGACAACCGTCAAAGAATTAGAGAGTATCACTTTGGGTCTTGCGTTTGATACTAATGGTAGCAATCTGTATTGGACGACCCCTCAAGGCGGCCTCCAGAGTCTGGACCTGATTGCTCTGGGGAATGCGCCCGCTGCTCCCTCAAGCGAGGTTGCGCCTTCGTTAAGTCCTGTGGCTTCTGTAGTGAGTGCGTTGCTTGCGAACTATCCGAATCCGTTCAACCCAGAGACGTGGATCCCGTATCAGTTATCAGCGTCAGCGGATGTGTCGGTTTCCATTTATTCAGTGAACGGGCATCTGGTGCGTCGTCTGGATTTAGGGCATCAGTCAGCGGGAGTGTATCAGAGTCGGAGTCGTGCGGCGTATTGGGATGGTCGAAATACCTTCGGAGAGCGTGTGGCGAGTGGTTTGTATTTTTATACGTTGACGGCAGGGGATTTCACGGCGACTCGGAAGATGTTGATACGCAAGTAAGTTTCAGGTAATTTGGATAGAGTCGGGGTTACAAACCCCTCCCACAAGCAGAATAGAGTTGGGGAAACACCCAAGCAAAAACATCCCTTTTACATTGCCTGTTTAGGTTCTTAGGACTTACACAAATGCTGTCCTGATAGTGGGATCCTGCATAAACTCACAGTTTATGCTACAAAAAGGGTTCTGTCCCTGTCTGTCCGGATGTCGATGCGCTGGAAGGGGCTGCTTGTATAACAGGAATGACATAACTCCGGATGCTCAGACCCGCCACCGTTTGTGTCTCTACGCGAGGTGCCGGGTTTTGGCGGTGATCGAAGACGACGTAATATCCTTCCGTCACGCCTTCCAACTTGAGGTATGCCGAGAGTTGCTGCATGCCTGCCTGATACGACCTATCCCCTTCCCAAATCTTTGTTTCAACAATATATTTTCGCTGATTATGTAAGAGCAGACGGGTTGAAGGCTTGCAGAATGCGGTGTTGATAGATCGGATTGATGATTTCACACATGCCATCCGTGCTTTTCCCAATTACGCCATACGTAGCGAGTTCGGCTATAATTCCATCGTCTGGGTTGAAACGTAAACCTCGCTCATAAGAAGTGATTCTCATGAGGACGCTTTCAAACCGGCGATCCCTACGGATATTGGTAAGCAGATGATTCATGTGGGTGTTCCCTTCCTCAAGGAGTTGTGTGTGTGCTTTTGAGAAGTGATCCATCGTAATTGTCTCGGTTTTGGGAACGTCCAGTTCTTCGGTAAGGATTTGTGCTGCACGGTTAACGAGAAAAGGCTGTCCAGTCGTCTGTTTGTGTAGCATCTCAATGACCTCCGATGCGAAGGGTTGCCCGACTTCCTCGGTATACTGGGCAAGGAGTTCACGGACTTGGTCGAGCGTGAAGTTTGGCACGACGAACTCATCTTGGATATTGAAGGGTGAAATGGAGTCATCATAGTTGAGTTGCCTAATATTTTTAACACCCACGATGCCAACGCTGTGCGGACAGTGAAATTCCTCCGAAAGATATATATAGCGGAGCGCGTAGAGAAAATCACTCACAATCGCCTCAGGAATCCCATCAAACTCGTCAATGAAGAGGACAACCCTCTGATGTCCTAAGAGGCTCCCCAATTGTTCAAAAAACGTCATCATTGAAAAATGATCGGTGAGGGGTGTATTTTCCATGAGTTGCGTAAGTGTCTCAGGAGGCACCCCCCTCGTCTTTGGAAAACGAATCTAATTTGCCTGTGAATCATATAGGACAGCTGGGCGTAAAAGGCGGCAGGTGCGGCATTGCGCTGGATTTGGAAATCGAGTTGAATCGGGAAATAGGAGGGGTCTTCAGTTGTGAGTGTAGCAAGTGCCGCTCGAAAGAAAGTCGTTTTTCCGGTCTGTCGGGGTGCGAAGATGACGATGTATTTTCCATTTTTGATGCGTTCGATAAAATCAGCGGTTTCTTTAGAACGTCTGACGATATAGTTATCGTGAGGGTTGACAGGTCCCTGTGTTCCGAAAGTTCTCACGGGTTTTTCCTCCTTTTAAAAGTGTTCGTCCCTTTAGTATATCAGAGGGTAGGGTGGATGTCAAGATTTACGCTTCTTGTTTTCTTGTAAATAAAGTCCTTGAATTGACGCTTGCGCGAAAACTGGATGGCTGTGTGAAAGGTGCGAAATTGATTGACGGTTAATCCAAGTTTTGGTAAATTCCAATTGCGTAGCCACCGAAGTGAAATTTTTAGGGCTTACGTAGGGTGCTCTTTTGTAGCATAACCTGTATGAAGTTTCAGAAAATAATTCGGTAATCGACGTGCAATGAATGGTTTCCCTACTACAAGCAGGACAGTTCGTAGTAGTGCGATTCATCGCACGTTCAGAAATTACCGAATTAATAAATTAATCTTCATTTAACGCCTTGTGCTAATTAGATTTTTCATAGAGTTGTGTTTATGCGCGGACGAGGTCTTTAAGTTTCATCAAAGGTCGTCCGAGCGACTGATTGAGAAAAACACCGAGCAGACACGCTCCGAACTTATTGCTCATGCGGGTCTGAAGTCCCCAATGCGTCCGCGCACGCACACACGCCACAGAAAACTGGTGTGTCAGTTGATTCAGCGTCGTCTCAATGCGTCTGCGCAACCGCACTTGAAGTTTCCGAAATGCCTCCGGATATTGAGACTTCTGATTACTTCGGCGTGTCGGGAACAAACATGTGTTTTCGGTTTCAAGGAGTTCCCGCTCAAGGGAGTGCGAAACGTATCCTTTATCCCCGAGAACCCTCGGATACCGACCGCCTTGAACAAGCACGTGGAGCACGTCTCGGTCATCTATGTCTGCCGAAGCAATCGCAAAATCAACAGGCTTTGATGCCTTCGCACGCTTGAAATCGCAGACAGGCATCGGAAAAGAATCCACGAGAAAGACATCTGTCTTGGAAAAGTAAGTGCCTAATGCCCGACGCAAAACTTCACTCGCAGCCGAAAGATTGCGTCTGCGTCTATTGAAACGAGACCTTTCGGGTAAGCACGGGAAAACTGCTTTCAGTTCGACTTTCAAACGCTTATACCCAGAATGTTCGCTGTCCGCACCGATGTATTCAAGCATCCACCCGATAGCGAGGATGTCGCTGTCGGGACACTCCGGATTCCGTCCGGGTCTGCGATCTTCAGCATTGGGAAAGTGGGTATCATAAAGCGTTTTCATGATGTTCTGAATGACACCCGCAACCGCTAAGAGCGTGCGCGGGATATTTTCAGTTGCAAAGCATGGTTCCGTGTAAAGTAGAATGTAAGTCCATCCTTATGCCTCCTTTTGTTTCTTCACTTATAGGATAGCATAAGGGTGGACTTCACACCAAAAATCAATGTGTTTCTGAGTTCAATACTATGCTAAAACAATTAGCACAAGGCGTTATCCTAAGTAACTCAGTTATAATATCGTATAGGAGGCTTAATTTATGTATTTTTGTTCCGTGATCTCACGAGATTGGAAAATCCACCCCAAAGCGACTCTGGGTCTATTGAGTCTGTTTGTTGCTTTTTTTATGATAGTGATGCCGGTCGAAGCCTTCACCGAAAATAAACGTTCGACGATTCGTGCGAGTGATGGATATGTCTACGAAATCCAATATACCAGTCCGCTAACTGTTGCAGACTTCTATATTCAGGGTTTAAATGGGGAGGTTCCGAGTCGTGAGGTCGCCGCGGAGCTCTATAATGCCGCGATTGTTTTAAATCTACCCCCTTTTCACGGGCCAGGGCGTGCTAAATATTTAGAAGGCGAGGTTGAGAGTGCTTATCATGAAAGACTCGACACAGAAATGGTGCTCGCGGCCACTGATATTGTCGCAGCTGCAGCACTTGGTCTCTTGACAGGCGGTGCGAGCTTGGTTGTTTATACGCTAGATATCGTTAAAGATACAGGTCTTGAAATCGTAGAATACAAAGCAAAAGATAGGGTCTTGTACAAAGCGATGCTAATAGCTTTGGGGTTCGCCTCACAAGCGAAACACAACGAAGCTATGGTAAATGACCATTTGTTAGCTATGGATAAACAAAATGAAACATCCTCTGATGAAATAAAGTCTGTCTGGTCTGCACGCCTCAAAGTATCGTTTTACCAATCAAAGACTTACGAAATGATGGCTGAGCATATCCTCGACGCTGACAGTCCTTTGGAGCATATAATCGGCTGGATTCCCTTACCCTCTCTTCCCTTCCAGAGTGCCTCCCAATTTTTTCAGTCTCGTGTTTTGGAGCAAAAGGAGATAAATTATCTCAATACGCTAACTGAAACGACTGAAGAAGAAATCACAAATGCCGTCACACCGTTCGTAAATGCGCTTTTTAGCAAGGCGGCAATAGATAAAACAATCGCCACCTTGGAACAGGGAGGTTTTTATAATCGTCAGCCTCCGGTGGTGCAAGAATTGATAGAAGAGAGATGGCTTACCTTCGGTGGGGATTATAGACGCATAGATATTACCAATAAATTCAGCGACCCCAACGGTGACCCACTCACCTATAGAATTAAGGAGATAAGTAATAAAGCTGTAGTGGATGTACAGTGGACATCCCTCAGACCCTTTGGGGAATCAGCGTCAAGGTTGATGTTAGAACTCACGCCCAAGAATTTAGGTGAGGCCTGGATAACGATTGAAGCAACGGATCCGAAGGGTTTATCCGTAGCACAAAGTTTTAAGGTGGTCGTGGCGCCGGCGAATGCGCCACCGCAACTCTCCAGACCGCTGCCTCCACACACCTTGACCCCCGGCAGTTCTTCTGAGCCATTGGATCTGACGACCTATTTCTATGATTTGGACAGTGAGCGTATTGCGGATTACACGGCGAGCTCCACTAACACTACCATCGCGACAGTCCAGCCCCCCACGGGTTCGGTGATAACGATTTCAGCGAGAGGGATCGGTGAGGCGACTGTGACCGTCACCGCCACAGATTCCGACGGTGCATCGACCACAGCAGATATTACCGTCAGTGTTGAGGCACCTGTCAACACTGATTTTCCTGACCTAAGCATTCAATCCATATCGGCCAGTGCGGCTTCCGTAGCTCCCGGTGAGAGATTTCGACTGGATACCGTAGTTCAGAACCAAGGGACAACGGTATCGAGTCCAACAACGTTACGTTTCTACCGATCAGCAGATCCAGACATTTCGCCAGACGACACCCAGCTCCATGCACAGACTGTAAATGGAATAAATGTTAATCGACAAATTACCCCGTGGAAACGTTTTACGGCACCAGATGTGCCGGGGGTCTACTATTATGGTGTATGCGTCGACAGGGCGGGTAATGAACTCGCGATAGACAATAACTGCTCTGAAGCCATCAAAATCACCGTTCTACAGCCGACTCTCCCTGACTTAGTCGTTGAATCAATATCGGTCAGTAAGTCCACTTTAGTGCCCGGTGAACGCTTTACATTGTCTGCTACAGTCCGAAACGTAGGAACAGCGAGATCGCAATCTGGAGTCTTACGTTACTATGGAAACCTCGGCGAAGTCGATAAAAAGAATGTAAGGCGCTTATTTCCAGATCAGACAAATGACATGAGCGTTCAACTGGAGGCACCAGAGGAACCCGGGGTTTACTATTATGATGCATGTGTAAGCAAAGTGCGCGATGAGGTTAATAAGGACAATAACTGTTCTACCCGCATCGCTATCACGGTTAGAGCCCCAGCAGTGAATCAAGCCCCTGTTGTATCTGGCACAATTCCAACTCGGAAACTCACTGCCGGGGGTTCATCAATCGTCATAGATGTTTCCGGAAACTTTCGGGATCCGGACAATGACAGGTTGGATTATTGGGCTCGTTCGGATAACGTTCGTGTAGCAATGGCGAGTGCTTCAGGTTCACAGGTCACCCTGATCCCACGGGGCGTGGGCGTTGTGACAGTCACAGTAACCGCGAGTGATGGGGTGTTGACGGCAGTGCAACATTTTTCTGTCAGTGTCACAGCTGCACCGGTTGCGAATCGTCCGCCGGTGAACGTGCGTAGAATTCCCGATCAGACGTTGGCAGCGAATGGTGCCGTTGTCCGTTTGGATTTATCAAACTACTTCTCAGATGCAGATGGGGACACTTTGGCGTACACAATAATTTCGGATAACACGAATGTAGCGTTTCTACAAGTCGTTGGTACCCACGTAAGTATCCACCCACTGGGGACCATCGGTAGGGCGAACGTAAGGGTGACGGCGAGTGATGGTGATTTAACGGCTACACAAGACTTTACGGTCCTTGTGCAACGAACGCAGCTTGTAAACCAACCACCAGCGGCAATTGGGACGATTGCTCCACAAACGATGACAGTAAACGGGACTGCCCGACGGGGAAATATCGCAAAGTATTTCCGAGATCCAGACGGGAACAATCTCACCTACACAGCACGTTCCGATAACACGAACGTTGTGAGGGTGAGTATGTCAAATGCCGACTTAACACTCACGCCGGTGCGGGCGGGCAGCGCGACGGTGACAGTAACAGCCAGCGATGGTAGTTTGACAGCAACACAACGCTTTACAGTGCAGGTGCAATCGCAACAATCAACGCAGCCTGTAAACCAACCACCAGCAGCAATCGGGACGATTTCTCCGCAAACCTTCACGGTAAATGGGACCAGCTGGCGTGTGAATGTTGCTAACTATTTTGGGGACGCAGATGGGGATAGCCTGACTTACACGGCAAGGTCCGCTGATACGAATGTTGCCACAGTGCGTGTGTCAAACTCGGAAGTAACGATCACACCCCAGCACGCAGGGAGTACAATGGTCCACGTGACGGCAAGCGATGGAAGTTTGGAAGCGACGCAAAGTATTTCGGTCACTGTCGCGTCGGTACCTCCTGTGGCGGATCCCACGGCTTTTGATCTCGCGATTCAGTCTGTTACGGTGAGTAAAGACACCTTAGTTCCGGGTGAATCCTTTACGTTATCAATCACTATCCACAACAATGGTCCTGGGACTTCTGGTGTTGCGTCTCTTTCCTATTATTACTCATTTATTCAAGGGCGGACTCCGGAGGATCAGATACATAGGGAAGGGACAGTAAAGGTGGCTTCACTTGCGTCGGGTGCAAACACTACACAGTCATTCATGTTAAATGCTCCGTCAACGCCTAAAACCTATTATTACGGTGCGTGGCTCTCTGGCATCACCGACGATACGAATCTTTATAACGATGTTGCGACTGAGGTAGGTGTGAACGTGCAGCCTCCTAAGCAGGTACAGGATCAGAATCCCGTCGTGCGCGATGCCATTCCAGACTTAATGATTGAATCTATTCGCGTCAGCGATGATACCTTAACGCCTAATGAAAGTTTTAAGTTCTATGCCACCGTTCGTAACCAAGGCACGGGTGAAGCGTCCCGCACGACGTTACGATACTACCGTTCTTCCGATGCAACGATTTCAACAAGTGATACGGAAGTTGATACGGATTCCGTCACCTCCTTAGATCCGAACGAGAGCGACGAGGAATGGGATAGCCTCAGAGCCCCGAATCAGGCGGGTGTCTACTACTACGGGGTTTGCGTAGATAGCGTTACGGATGAGAGCACTACGAGCAATAATTGCTCAAGAGGTATCAGAATCAGGGTGGAAGCCTCTTCGTCGGACTTAGTGACGGAATCTGTTCGGGTCAGCGATGCTACCGTAGAAGTCGGTGAGCGTTTTACGCTTTATGCCACTGTCCGAAATCAAGGGAACGGAGACGCTCGCAGAACAACGCTCCGTTACTATCGCTCCACGGATTCAAGCATTTCAGACAGGGATACAGAAGAGGATACGGATTCTGTGAGTTCTCTGGATGCGGGTGAAACGAGCGACGAAAGAGCAACGATCACAGCCCCGAATCAGTCCGGGGTTTATTATTATGGTGTGTGTGTAGATGACGTTACGGATGAGAGCAATACGAGCAATAATTGCTCAAGAGGCATCAGAGTCACAGTGGCAGACGCAATCATTGTCCGTCCACCCCCTGCTGGTTTGGGGATGGGAGATTCTGTTGTTGTCCAAAATGCGAGCGGCGGAGGTCTGAATGGCCTGATTGTTAGGGCGGGTGCCGGGACCGGCTTTGCCCATATCATTTCTGCGTTTAATGGTGCCACGGGCACGATCACGGATGGCCCTGAGAATGCCAACGGGTATAAGTGGTGGAAGGTCCGTTGGGATCGCTCAAATCAGGTTTTCTGTGATGTAAACCCCTGTGTAGGATGGGTGATTGAATTTTTTCAAGGAACACGGGTCCTTGCTGAGGATGGTGCGGCGGCACCGACTCTTAATGTCATGATTCCAACAGAAACGATATTGTTATCCAACTACCCGAATCCTTTTAACCCAGAGACATGGATTCCGTATCAACTCTCGGAACCTGCGGATGTGTCGGTTTCCATTTATTCAGTGAGCGGGCATCTGGTGCGGTGTCTGGAGTTAGGGCATCAGTCAGCGGGTGTGTATCGGAGCCGAAGTCGTGCGGCGTATTGGGATGGTCGTAATTCGTTCGGAGAGCGCGTTGCGAGTGGTCTCTACTTTTACACATTGACCTCCGGCGATTTCACTGCCACACGAAAAATGTTGATACGCAAGTAAGTTTCAGGTGGTGCTATGACTATGTTCAATGAAGGATTCCTATAGTGCGGATTAGCACCGATTTCATAAATACCAATGCGCCGAGCCGGGTCTATGCTAAATCAAGGGAGAAAATTTTGAAAAACATCTTTGCGCTGATTGTCAGTTTTGGCATCATACTTTCCACACTGATGTTTGCAACCGTTGGGGACACGAACCCCGATTCGGTTGGAACAATTCCTCTTACGGATGACATCGGACGGAGTAAAGCGGCATTTGCAGTGGTTGAAGGGGAGATTGCGCGTCGCTTAAACCTTCATGTCCTTTCTGAGTGGGATTATCAGAAGTTACGCGGACCTGTGCTGTGGAAAATCCGGGCACCAATCCACTTCCACCTCCGTGAGCAGTTTGGCAGGATTGTCCATACTGTTGATTTTGGTGTATCCGCAGGTTCTGGTTCTCCGAGCCAAAATCCGTCGATAAACCGAGGTAAAAGACCGCCCCGACTCCACGAGAGAGCTGCTGAAATTATCCGGGATTTTATCGATCAGGAGCATATCTCTGTCATCATTAGGTCCGATGCACCTATCGGCATCGGTGAGATTGCTGCGGTTCGCCGGTTGCGAGGAGAGGTCCGGTATATTTATGAATTGATTAACGGAGCGTGCGTCGTAATTCCGACTAAAAGTCTCACTGCTTTGATAAGACAGCCCTTCATCACAGAAATGTGGCCGGATGGTAAAGGGAACTTAGAATTGGCGGACAGTGTACCACAAATCGGAGCGCATACGATTCACAAGCCTCGTCCGGCTGGTCTTGGTGTTACTGGAGATGGTGTTACGGTTGCTGTTGTTGATGGTGGCATTGATAGTACGCACTTGGAGTTTAGAAATCGAATCATCGATCGCAGGCTTCTCCGATTACCCACACTGCGTAACAGAGACCATGGCACACATGTAGCAGGTATCATTGGGGCCGCTGACGATGGTAAGGACGTAACGGGGGTGGCACCAGGGGTCCAATTCCTTGATGCTGAACTTTCTGTTATACGTCGGATTGATGATTGGATCGGTAGCCTGTTCGGTGAGGGCGAAGTAAATTATGGCGAGGCGATGGACGCAATCAATTGGGCAACAAAAAATAATAAAAATTTGAACGCTGAAGAAAAAGCCGACATTATTAACATGAGCCAGGGTTGGGAAGTCTGGGAGTATGGACGGGATGGTAGCGACCCAATGAGTCTTCTGATTGATCAAGCAGTCACCGGAGGGGTCATCTTTGTGAAGTCCGCTGGAAACAATGGTTATAGACGCATTAGCGGAACTGTTGAACCTGCCCTTGATCTGATCAGATTCGTTGGTTTTGAAACACACGAATTTTATAAACCAGACAGTGATATCGAGATTCGCCTATTGTGGTACACAGAAACCAATAATTTGGACTTAGCAATTCTGGATGCCAACGCTGTGACAGAAATCGTTAGTTCCCGTACCCCAGCTAAGGCTCACCCAAAAACCGCCTCTGGAGCGTTTTATGAACAGGTAACCCTCAAAGGTGCCGAGGCATGGTATGTGCTGAGAGTCGAAGCCGATTTTTCAAAGGATAACTTCCAACATTATGAAGTGTGGGTGGGCAAGGGGGCTGCGTTTAGAAATCCTGATCCAGATTGGACAGTCAGTGTTCCCGGATATAGCGAGAAAGCTATCACAGTTGGGGCCGTATACGGTGACAATAATAACGTAACTATAGCGGATTACTCTAGTCGAGGTCCTGTTGATAGGGGGTTAATGAAGCCAGAAATCGTAGCCCCGGGGGGACCAGGCTATAAAGATACCGGTATCTATTCGACGGTCGCGTCAGTATTCGGGCATGATTATGAGAAAAAGAGTGGGACAAGCATGGCTGCTCCGCATGTCGCAGGGGTTGCAGCGTTAATTCTTGATGCTGTTGGAAAAAATGATCGTAGTGAATGGAGTTTTAACCCGGATGAGGTCAAATCCGCTATAGTGCGTGGAGCAGAAGAGCTTACGAATATGCCCGACAATACTTACGGGGCAGGACTCGTGAAAGCCGATAACATCATATTCGGCAAAACGGTCCCTGCCAATGGGAAGTTGCGTTTTGAAATCAAACCACGGCTCTATCATGCTAATTACGGGGGCTACAGATTAAACGCGGATCCCTACCTTGTCGCTGCCATTTCGTGGAGGAACCCGGCACATGATTTGGATTTGGTTCTTTCTGACGCAGCGAATGGCAGAAGACTTCCGATAATGAGCGAAATATCATCAACTGCTGCAAAAATCGGCGGCAATGAATTCATCTTTCCGGCTTCAGGAACTACCTATTTCCTTGATGTAATTAATAAATCACAAGAGCCTGTTACCTTTACCGGTGCTGCAACACATAAAATTGAGTTTTTTTCCATACCCGATCAAATCCCACCCTCGGTAATATCTACACGGAACCAGCCCCCGGGGACAGTGAGCACAATTCCCCCACAAAACCTGACGCTGGGCAGCAGTTCTCCACCATTGGACGTATCCGCTTATTTCCGCGATCCAGATGGCAACACGCTGACCTACACTGTGGAGTCAAGCAACCCAGCCGTAGTAACGACACAGAGCGTCGGTTCACAACTAACGGTTTGGACGTGGGACACTGGCAGGACAACGGTGACTGTCAAGGCGACAGACCCTGATGGCTTATATGCCACACAGACTTTCACGGTTACGGTCACGGGAGGGACTGCACAGAATCAGCCCCCGGAAGCAGTCAACACAATCCCGCTCCAAACCTTATTGTTAGATGCTTCGCCTGAAACAGTGGATGTCGTGCAATACTTCTCCTCGCAGAACGAGCTCATCTACGAGGTGGAATCGAATCCACGTGGCATTGTAACGGAGAGTGTCTCAGGTTCGCGGGTGACAATCCGTCCGAGGCAATTAGGCAGCACGAGTGTAATCGTCACAGCGCGTGATAGGGATAACAGGAATTTATACGCCATCCAGACGATTCCGGTACTTGTGTACACGAATCGTGCCACTATCGTTCGTCCACCCTCGGATCCGACCTTCCGCCTCCCGGCACCGACTTCTTCTGTTGGACTCAAAATAGGGGATTCTGTTATCACGCAACTCACACCGGGCTTTACACTCGCCGTCAGGCCAGTTGCTGGAACGAACAATATACCCAGAGAAAGAATAGGGAGTGGTATCACCGGTACCATCGAGCGCGGCCCTCGAAGCAACGAGGGTTTCACGTGGTGGTACATAGAATGGGATATTCGCGGCCAAAACTTAGAAGGTTGGAGCGTGGAAGCGGACAGGGGACAGATACTGTTCCGCCGACCGCCGGACTTGGAAATTCAGGACCTGGATGTAAGTGAAGACGCGGTAGAACCCGGCGAGACATTTAAGATAGAAGTTCGCATTCGCAACAAGGGGCCCGGTGAATCCGCGCCTACAGAAGTCTATCTTTATTATTCCCCCAATCGCCACTCAGACGTGGAGGAATTAGACGCAGATAGCGATAATTTACGAGTGGCGGGTAAAGGAACGCTCAAAGTGCCTTCCCTCCGAGCAGGTAGCAGTAGCGAGGTATCACTCAGTGTAGAAGCTCCGATGACTCCTGATCGCTATTATTATGGTGCACTTCTGCCTTCTAACATTCATGAGACGGATTACAAAGGTGATTTGAGTCCCGATATGCTCCATAACAATCTCGCTCGCGAAAAACGTGTAGAAGTCGCGAGTTCGCCTGACCTCATCGTTGAATCCGTTTCTGCAAATAGGTCAACCTTAGATCCCGGCGAAAGGTTTAAGCTGGAGGCAACTGTCCGGAACCAAGGGATCGGGAAACCCGAACGTAATGCGACGTTACGCTATTACCTCTCATCCGATGCGAATATTTCGGAGAGCGACACGAAAGTTGATGAAGACACCGTATCCAGAACAGGTCTAGACCCCAGTGAGACTGAATGGGAATATCTCACTGCACCAACCGAGCCTGGAATTTATTATTATGGTGCCTGCGTGTATCTCCGGGGCGAGAGCAATACAAGCAATAACTGCTCCTCGGCTGTCGCTATCACTGTCCGAGCCCCAGAGCCGGGTCAAACACCTGACCCTGTTGAAACACCGGATCCGCCTGACTTAATTGTTGAATCCGTTCGGGTCAGTGACAACACCTTAGCTCCTGGGAAAACCTTCACTCTGTATGCCACCGTTCGAAACCAGAAAACAGGAGCATCGCCCAGTACACAGTTACGTTACTACCGCTCCGCCGATCCGACTGTTTCGAGGAGTGATACTGAAGTCGGGACAGGCGCCGTTGGTCCGCTAAATGCCGGTAGCACGGAGACAGAAAACATCAGTCTCACAGCCCCTCTTGCAGCAGGCACCTACTACTATGGGGCGTGTGTGGACAGTGCCACAGGTGAGAAGGATACTAACAATAACTGTTCTCGGTCCGTCACAATCACCGTTCAACAACCGGCGCAAACACAAACAGCGGGTGCCATATACTGGACAGACTGGGATACCAATAAAATCCAGCGGGCGCACCTTAACGGATCGAACGTGCAAGACCTCGTTACCACCGGATTAGGAAGTCCTTACGGTATTGCATTAGATGTCGCGGGCGACAAAATGTACTGGGCGGATGCAGGTACGGCAAAAATTCAACGCGCGAACTTGGATGGCTCACACATACAAAACCTCGTCCCTCTCGGATTGGGACTCCCAATTTGTATTGCGTTAGATGTGCCAGGTGGCAAAATGTACTGGACCGACCGGGGGACAGGCAAAATCCAGCGTGCGAACCTGGATGGCTCAAACGTGGAAGACCTCGTCTTTGGAGTGAAAGGTTTACACGGTATTGCGTTGGATGTTGCGGGTAACAAAATGTACTGGACAGACAACGAAGCCAGTAAAATTCAGCGTTCGAATCTTGACGGTACAACGATTGAGGACCTCGTTACCACCGGATTGCAGTTACCAAATGAGATTGCGTTAGATATTGCCGGCGGCAAGATGTACTGGGTGGACGATGGCACGCGGCGGATCCAGCGTTCGAATCTTAACGGCGCAAACGTGCAAGACCTCGTCACCACCGGATTGCATACGCCGGTTGGGATTACCTTAGACAGTATTGGTGGCAAAATGTACTGGACAGACCTCGGCACGCGGCGGATCCAGCGTTCGAATCTTAATGGCACAGGTGTGCAAAACCTCGTCACCACCGGATTGAACGCTCCATTTGGGATTACGCTGGGTACATCGCTAACATTTTCTGCGCCAGTAATGGCGCGGGAGGATGTGAACAACGATGGGATTGTGGATGCCCAAGACGTGGCACTGGTTGATCAGAATAATCTGGATCTGAATGACGATGGCGTTAGTGATATAGCAGATATCCTGTTGGTTGTAGAGGCAATGGGCAAGGCAGGGGGAGCCCCCGCCGCTCGATCACAGGCACAGCATCTGCTGACCGCAGAAAAAATTCAACAGTGGCTAATTGAAGCCGCGTTATTGGGAGAGGATTCTTCCACGTATCAGCGCGGAATCTTGGTGCTTGAGCAACTTTTGGCACTGTTGGCTCCAAGAGAGACAGTGCTGTTGCCGAATTATCCGAACCCGTTCAACCCTGAAACTTGGATTCCCTATCAAATCGCCGAGCCTGCAGATGTGACGCTGCACATCTATGCGACCAATGGGCACTTGGTGCGAACCCTCAGGTTGGGACATCAGCAGGCTGGAATTTATCATAACCGAAACCGAGCAGCCTATTGGGATGGCCGGAATGAACTCGGTGAACCCGTTGCAAGTGGCATCTATTTCTATACGTTGTCTGCAGGGACTTTTACGGCGACGCGTAAAATGTTGATACGGAAATAGAAGTGCTCATTAACCTGATAACCGGCGGACATCAATTCGCCTATACACATTCTCAATTGAAGGAGAAAGGTATGAAAAGAATATCTACATGGATAACCGGTTTAGGAATCGTTTTTCTGACCCTTCTGTCTGCAAACATAGGACACACGCAGCAGCCTCTCGCTGACATTGCTCTCATCATTGACAGTTCCGGAAGTATGGAGGAGAACGATCCAAACAACTTGCGTAGAAATGCAGCAAAGTTTTTTATCGGGTTAGCCGACCCCAACGTCCGGATCACAATTGTCGATTTTAATGGGAGTGCGAAAACGTTCGCCCGACTCACCTTTGCTGATGCCGTTGGTAAGGACCAGTTAAGGAGAGCTGTTGACCAGGTTGACTCCGATGGCGACACGGATTTATTTCTTGCGCTCTGGCAGGGATTCGATGAATTATCTCGTTCTAATTATCCCGATACCAAAAAGGCAGCGGTTATGCTCACCGATGGCCAAAATAATGCTGCTGGGGACCCACTTCGTGCTGTCGAATCCTATGTTACGCAAGGCTGGTCTGTTTATACAATTGGCTTGGGAGACGGTGTTGATGTAGCTTTACTGGAGCACATCGCTGAAAAGACTGCCGAAGGCCAATATTTTAAAGTGACGCTTGACAATATGCAGACGGTTTACAACAAAATCATTGCTAACATTGCCGGTGATTCCGTCGTTCGCAAATACGAAGGATATGTCAATACTGGCCAAGAAGTTACCAAATATGCCCCGATTGATAATTCCGTTGAAAGGGCGAAGTTTGCCACCAATTACGGGACCGGGAGCAGGATTGATATGTTGCTCATGGATCCCACTGGTATTGAGATAACGCCCCAGTCTGTAGCCCTTACCCCTAACGTCGCTTATGAATCTGGGGACACCTTTGCTATCTATACGGTAGATAAGCCAAAGTCGGGTAAATATGAGATGAAGGTTATCGGCACTGATATTCCCACGCAAGGTGGAAAATACGAGGTCACTGTTACCGCTACCTCGGACTTTGTCACAAATTTTCTCGCCTTTAATCCGAGTTATTCTATTGGCGATGCCCTTCATGTCGGCATTCGCGCTCAGGAGAAGACTGGTAACACCGCAAGTGCCTTATCTGGCGCGATCACCTCAGCAGAAATTGTTCGACCCGATGGGCACATTGATACGCTCGACTTGGCTTATGAAGGAAATGGTGTGTATGCAAATACGTATCAGAATGTGAATACGCAAGGTATCTACCTGCTTCGCGTTTCGGTCAACGACAGTGGGTTCTCGCGTGAAGTTGAAGAGCAAATTGTTGTGGGGGCTATTGATAATGTTTCCATTGATAGTGTGACCTTAACTCCCGCTGCGGGGTCAACGCTCACTTATGCACCGAGCCGTATCAGTGCTGCTATCTCAGGACCGGCAGGGAGAATTAACCACAATTCAATTGTGATGAAGGTTGATAATCAGACGGTTTCGCATGTCTATGATTGTGTCAATCATATCGTTTCATACCGACCATCGGGCTTATCTGATGGTGGACACACAGTTCAGTTAACGCTCCGGGATGCAGATGGTAACACCATTGAGACGACATGGCCCTTTGCGATTGGACCCGCAAGTGCGTATATGTACTGGGCGGACTGGGAAGATGGTAAGATCCAGAGCGCAAATCAGGATGGCTCAGAGGTGGAAGACCTTATCACGGGTTTAGGGAGTCTCTACGGTGTTGCGTTAGATGTGCCTGCTGGCAAGATGTATTGGACGAACGTGGGTGCCGGCAAAATCCAGCGTGCGAACCTGGATGGCTCAGAGATGGAAGACCTTATCACGGGTTTAGGGAGTCTCTACGGTATTGCGTTAGATGTGCCTGCTGGCAAGATGTATTGGACGAACGTGGGTGCCGGCAAAATCCAGCGTGCAAACTTGGATGGTTCAGAGGTGGAAGACCTTATCACTGAACTGAACGAGCCAGATGGTATCGCTGTGGATCTTGTCAATGGCAAGATGTATTGGGCGGACTTGGGTGCCGGCAAAATCCAGTGTGCGAACTTGGATGGCACAAACGTGCAAGACCTTATTACTGGGTTGGAGAATCCCTACGGTGTTGCGTTAGATGTGTTTGCTGGCAAGATGTATTGGACGAACGTGGGTGCCGGTAAAATCCAATGTGCGAACTTAGATGGCACAAACGTGCAAGACCTTATCACGGGTTTAGGGAGTCCCTACGGTATTGCGTTAGATGTGCGGGATAACAAGATGTATTGGACAAATTTTGACACGGGCATAATCCGGCAAGCAAATCTCAATGGAACAGATGCGCAAGACTTCGTCTTTGGATTGAGTCGCCCAACTGGGATTATTCTAAGTGTCTCTTCCAAGCCTACCACGTTAGCAATCCGGGAAGATGTGAATAGCGATGGTGTCGTGGATTTCCAAGATTTGGTATACGTTATACAACATTATGGGTGGACCGGACAAAACAACGCCGATGTCAACGCGGATGAAATTGTTGATGTCAACGACCTCATTTTGATTGCAGCGATGTTGGATAATGTGGCCGCTGCACCGGCTGCACGTGCCCAGGCGCAAAATCTGCTCACCGTTGAAGAGGTTCAACAGTGGCTGACTGAAGCCAGATTATCAGCAGATCCCTCTTTCACCCATCAAAGAGGGATTATTGTTCTTGAACAAATCTTGGCGGTATTGATGGGGACAGAAGCAATGCCAAAGAAAACCGTTCTGTTGTCCAACTACCCGAATCCATTCAACCCAGAGACATGGATACCGTATCAGTTGGCGATGCCTGCGGATGTCACCGTATCCATCTATTCCGTGGATGGAAAGTTGGTTCGGACATTGACATTAGGGCACCAGTCTCCAGGTGTCTATGAGAACCGAAGTCGTGCGGCGTATTGGGATGGTCGTAATTCGTTCGGCGAGCGCGTGGCGAGCGGTCTCTATTTTTATACGTTCACTGCGGGTGATTTCGCGGCAACACGGAAGATGTTAATACGGAAGTGAGCCCCAAAGAGAGAGGAAGGATGGAAGAATTGGAGGCGTGAAAGAGAGTGTTCTTTCTATTCTTCCAATCTTCCCGCTTTCTGACAGTTTTCCATCCATTTTCTCGCGCGTTAAGGTGATACGGATTTCGCACAACGGAATCCGAGGGCACCGATACCAGCGTAGGCGGGAGTTGTCCCGTGGCGGTTCGCTGCGCGTAGCCACTCAGGTTCACTGTTCCACCCGCCTCCCCGCAACACACGAAAATCTACAATGTTCTTGAAATTGTTGACGATCTCTTCGACAGTATTCGCGCCTGCCGTGGGATTCCGACGTGGAGAGTTGGCATAGAAATCAACCTCGTATCCATCGAGACACCACTCCCACACGTTTCCCGCGATGTCATATACACCATAGTCGTTCGGCGGGTAATCGCCGACAGGGGTTGTCTCGCCAAGACGCTTACCGTAATTGGCTCTGTTCAAATTGATGCCATTACCCCACGGATACTGTTTTTTGTCTAATCCACCGCGTGCCGCTTTCTCCCATTCCGCTTCTGTTGGTAAACGTTTGTCGACCCACACGGCGTAAGCCATCGCTGCATACCAACTCACATAGCGGACTGGATGCTCTCGTTCACCGAGAGGATGGTTATTGCCGTTCCAGTCGTTTAAGTAATTATCGTCGGCGAATTTGTCCGCAATACGGTCTTTTTGCCACGCCGGGTTCGCGAGAACGAAATCCTTAAATTCTCCATTCGTTACCTCGTTTGCGTCTATATAAAACGCATCAAGGTGAACGGTGTGCACCGGCTGTTCATCGTTGTCGGCACCGCCATCATTGCTGCCCATCTTAAACTCGCCTTCTGGAATCAGGACCATTCCGTCTGGAATAATCGGTTCGGGTTCAAAGATGGGTTCCTGTTCAGTTTCAAGGATCGGTTCAGATGGCACCGATTTAGGTGTTGCGACGGTATAGGTGAGTGTTTGCTCGCCATCCCCCCAAGTAATTGTGAGGGTAAGTGAACCCGGATTGAAAGGTCCTGCGATTGTAACCGTTGTGCCTACTCTTTTAACAACACCTATATTTACGAACACGTTTTCGGGAATATCGTTAAAAGTAACAGTAATAATTCCGTTTACATCGATGGTACTCCCATCTACCGGTTCCGCACTCACCAGTCCTACTGGGGTAATTTCGGCATCGTCTTCACGCGTTCCGCAACTAACAGTATAAATGGTCGACAAACATATAAGGATAAAGCCGAGCAGTTTAAATGATTTTTTCACCAATTCTTTCCTTTTGTTTTCCAATTTCTATCTGTGTAAAATCTTTACACACCTTTAATAGACTTCCAGGTAGTTGTCAATCTCCCACTGACTAACGCTCAGATGGTAGTCCCGCCATTCCTTGCGTTTAACCTGGATGTAATAGTCGGCATACTCCATTCCGAGCGCCTTCTTGATGACGTCATCTGTGTCGAGCGCAGCTGCCGCGTCGCCGAGTGTCGCGGGTAGCGAACCGATACCCCGCTGTTGCAATTCCGCCTCCGGCACTTCATAGAGGTTGTCTTCGTTCTGCATCCCCGGATCAATCTTATTTTCGATACCGTCCAGTCCAGCGGCAAGCAGAACCGTCGCCGCGAGATAAGGATTCGCCGCGCCATCGCCTAATCGGTTCTCAATCCGTCCCGGTGCAGGAATCCGAATCATCTGGGTCCGATTGTTTGCCCCGTAGGTGACGTAAACCGGTGCCCACGATGAGCCGGAACGCGGGGGTCTGCGAACTAAACGTTTGTAACTGTTCACCAGTGGATTCGTGACCGCTGTCACTGCTTTCGCATGTTTGAGAATACCCCCCGTAAACCAGTAAGCGAGTTGGGATAAACCGTTTCTATCCGCCTCATCCAGGAACAGATTCGTTTGATTTCCCTCGTCCCAAAGGCTCATGTGGAAATGGGCACCGTTCCCCGTCAAATTGGTGAAGGGTTTCGGCATAAACGTAGCCAGTAGCCCACGTTCCTCTGCGAGCGTTTTGACCATCCATTTGAAGAAGGTATGTCGATCCGCTGTCGTAAGTGCGTCCGAATAGGTCCAATTTGCCTCGAACTGACACGTTCCATCTTCATGGTCGTTGGCGTAGGGGTTCCATCCCAATTCTTGCATATATTTGATCAAGGTGGTCATCGTATCAAGGTTGCGATGGAGTGCCCTGAGATCGTAGCACGGCTTATCCAAGGTATCCAATTTGTCCCATGGGGCATAGGAACCCGTCTCATCCTGTTTCAACAGCATGAATTCTGCCTCTATGCCGACGTTGAAGACGTAACCTTTTTCACGCGCTTTTTCCAATTGCCGCCGCAGGATAGTTCTCGGACAGTAGTGCCAGGCTTCGCCTTCAACGAACATATCTCCTGCAACCCACGCTATGTTTTTCCGCCACGGCACAATTGTCAACGAGTTAAAGTCGGGGATACTTGCCATCTCTGGGTCGTGGGGATATTGCCCGATCTCACCTGCAGCGAAACCCCCGAAACCTGCACCCTCTTCTGCCATATCTTCAAGATGTGTGGAGGGGATAACCTTTGCTTTCGGGGCACCGCTCATCTCTACGAAAGAGCAAAGAAAAAACTCAATGCCGTTCTCTTCAACGAAATGTTTGACTTCATCTCGGTTCATGAAATTATTCTCCAATAGTTCGCACCTCGAAAGAATAATGATTCCTGAAAAGCCGATTTATTAAGGTGCAAAATTAATATACTTTATTATGCAAAAATGTTATTCATAAAGTGTGGAAACATGATAGTATTATAACTGAAGTCCTGAAAATTTCAAGACGCATCTTTTAACAGTAAGTTTTAAAAACCTACCCGTTACGCCAAAATGGATAAAAGGAAAGCAATGACACTCTTTTCCCGATGCCACATGCTTTTACATAAAAGGGAATCGCTTTTGATGGGTGGACTCATTGTCGTTTATTTGCTGCCGATATGGTTGTTTCCCTATTTTCCAACACAAGATGGCGTGAGCCATGTTTATAACTCGCAAATTTTGACCGAGTATAACAACCCAGAATATCAGTTTCGCGACTATTACGAAATTAACTGGTATCCTTTCCCGAACTGGCTTTCCCACTTTTCGTTAGCGATATTAATGTTCGTCTTCCCGCCTCTTGTCGCGGAGAAAATATTTCTGAGTCTCTATGTTATTTTGTTCCCGCTTGCAATCCACTATTTTCTCGGGGCTGTCCAACGCGGACGACAGGCTCTCGTAATACTGAGTTTCACCTTTATCTACAATTATCTCTTTCTCATGGGGTTTTACAATTTTGCTGTCAGTGTGCCCCTCTTTTTCCTCGCCCTCGGTTACTGGTGGAAGCACAAGGATGAGATGAACAGGACGCGGATTATTCTGCTCAACCTGCTTATCGTGATTACCTACTTTGCGCACCTCATCTCCTACGCTTTCATTCTGTTCTCTATAGCCTTGCTGGCACTGTTCTATTTCAAGCGGGACTTCAGGCGAATTCTGATGACAGGATGTTATCTGCTACCCGCAGCCGTCCTCATCCTCGTCTATCTTCCGACCTCCGATCTCCTCGCAGGAGAACCTCCTGAATTTGGGTTCGGGAGGCTTGGAGAACTCTTCAGTAACCTCATCGGGATGCACGTGCTTGTTGCCTACGCCGAACCTCCGAATTGGATTTCCGCTGCAGTTTCTGTCCTCTTGCTTTTTCTTGCTGCTGGAACAATCTGGCAAAATAGGAGAGACCCCAAAGAGAGTCCCTTTGGACAGAGGGCATTTCTCTGTCTTGCGGGTGTGCTTTTTGGACTCTATTTCATCTTGCCAAATTCTATAGGACCCGGGGGGTGGGTCAATGACAGGCTCGCTATTTTGGCGGTCCTTGCCATATTTGCCTGGTTCCGTGTTCTCGATCCTCTCCCATGGAGACGCGTATTCACAGCGATAGTTGTCCTGCTTGCGCTCGTTAACATCCTCTATGTTGGCATTCGCTTCAAGAATCTCAACGCCGAGATACGCCAGTTTAACGCTTTTGTCCAACAGATTGGAAAGAACAAGGTTATCCTTCCGCTTCACTTTGATCCGAGGGGCAGTTCTAAACGCGTGGGCATCTTCGTCAACGCTGCCAATTACTACTGTCTTGACAATGGAGGCATCAACCTCGGCAACTATGAAATACAGTTCGACTACTTTCCGATCCGGTTCAACGCCGATTTTGAGACCCCTTTGGAAGAGAAGGAATGGGTGCAGATCGTGCACTGGGAGCCCGAAAGGATTGACCTCTGCGATTATGCTGACAATGTGGATTATCTGTTGTTGTGGGACACTCCGGACGAACCTATTGTCGCCGAAGCGATTGAGGCGTGTTATACCTTAGTGGCGTCTGAGGGGAAATTGAAGCTGTTTAAGGGGAAGCGGTAACGACGCGTTGCCTTACCCGCAAGGTAAATTAAAAAGTCAATACTGACCGCGGAGTGTAACGGTCGCGATGGTCTGCGTATAATTAAGAAAATCGAGCAGTGGATCTACCTCATTCGTGCGGTTCTGAGTAACCTGATAATCGGCATTGAGTGTTAGATATGGATTCAATTCCCAATTCAACTGCACATTCGCACCTATCTGTGTGTCCCGACGGTTTGGTGCGTCTTCCAGTATATTCCCGATTTCGTCTGGAATCTGTCTACCTTCAAAAAGCACCCAGAGTCTGGAGAATCGAAGCCGAAGCCAGCGTCCCGTCTCAAAGCGATAAAAGGAACTTGCCGCAACTTCAGTGCTGACGAAGTTAAAGAAATCGACATTGGAACGATTCAGAAATAGGTTCACCTCTTCCTGAAACACGAGTCTATCCATTGCGACCTGTATTAGTTTTGCGGAACCGATGTGTCGCCAATCGTTTCGGCGTTCATTGTCGTCAAGTCCGGTTATCCCTAAGATAAGATTGTTCAGATTGGTTTGGTAGCTACTCCGCTCTATCCCGTATTCCAGTTTACCAAGGATCTGTTTAAGAATCCCGAATTGCAGGCGTGCAGTCATTTTATGGTTGGTAGAGCCGACAAGTAGGAAATCCTCCCTTCGCGAATCTTCATCATCAAATCGGTGTAACCGCAGATTATATTCTAAGACGCGCCCAAAGCGGAGACCGAATTGCCGTTCGGTGTTGTTATAGACGTTTGAATTCCGCACGAAGCGTTGCAGTTGATGGGACGTAACGAGAGGCGGTAAATTCGCGACGGGTTGGAAACTCACTTCAGTTGAGAATACATCACTAAACGCGTCGAATTCGTTGAGTTTTCCATCGGCACCGGTGTAGTTTTCAACTTGTGGCGCGTATTGTAATTTAAGCCTGAGTTTATCAGTTATCGGTAAATCCCCGAGCAAGTTGACCCCGAAACGGTTAATCATGCCTTCAAGTTGTGAATCTTCCTCACCGGCGAGACCACTGGTGTATGGATCGACGCTCAAACCGAATTCAATGTGATTGTTGAATGTATTAGAGAAGTGGGAGTCAATGGTAAGTTCTGCGGAATCCGTTTCAGAGGTTTCGGGTTTTCTTTCGAGGAGACTCTGTCCGAATTCAGATTGAAATTGAGCTTGCACGCTGCTCACACCCAGGTACGCAAAAATGAAGAGACATATCACGAAAAAGGAAATGTTTTTGGGCATCGCTTTTTATACATATTGTTAGACAAAGTTGAATAAACTTAAGACTCTGATCCAATTTGTCCTTTAATCGTTGTGTTTTTCCGTATGTGTATGGATTTCCTGGACAACCATTCCATTCTCAAGTTTATCCAGCCATGTGTGCCGATTAATGGAGCAGTCCCCTGTTACTGGGTTACACTGTAAAAAGAAGCCGATCAACCCACCGGGGGTCAGTTTCTCTGTCAGGATTTCTACTGCAAGTTCATAAAGTTCCATATCTGTCAATTTTTGAACTTTTTTTCGCAGCAATTTTCTTTCACCAGCAAGAATTGCCTTCGCGAGGGATGCGAATTTACGATCTGACTGGCCTGCCGCATGTACCTGTTGAATCTTTTTGATTTCCTTAAGGCCCGTTTCCCGATCAATTTTATCAAGCCAGTGATGTCGCTCAACGGCATAATCACCTGTACCTGGTTCGCATTGCCTGAGAAAACGAGTCACTCCAGCCGGACCGAGTTTTTCCAAAAGCGTTTCAATACCGAGTTCAAAAAACTCAATATTCGTCATCTCTAATACCTTCATTGCTAACCTCCTTCTGTAACCAGGTATGAGGGTTTTCGACATGAACTTGAAGTAATGCCCTAACACGGTTAGCCCTCCTGAACAACTTATCGTCCGTTGTGAGAAAAACATCAGCTCTGCTGCTCTCTGCACAGGCAAGGTGTAAGGCATCAAACCATTTAAACCCCAAGGCTTCAAGTTCTTGGCCTCTTGTATTTTCAATTGCCCCTATTGAGACGTTTTGATGTGCACGACTCAACTGAGTTTTCATATAATCACGTTGGATTTGATTTGGCGTGTTGTTGACTTCAAAAATCAAAACATCACTCGTAATCCAAAGCCATTGTTCTGTGAAACAGTACTTGAGAAGAGTCTGAATAGCTTCAGTTTCCCTGCGAATCCGAGTCTGGGTCTGATCATTAAACGGACGATTCAAACAGCATGTATCAAGATAAATTTTCAAGTTGTCGGTGAATCCTCACGCAGTTACGCTGGGCTTTTATTGACAAAACTGACTTTGTCTTTATTCAATTATTCCGTCTTGAGGACTTGAGGCAGTCGCGTAAAGTTTCCGTGGGATGCGTCCAGCCAAAAACGCCGCTCTACCCGCTTCGACTGCTTTTTTCATCGCCTCCGCCATCAACACAGGACGGTGTGCTTTCGCGACCGCTGTGTTGAGCAGAACACCGTCACACCCTAATTCCATCGCTATCGCTGCATCCGATGCCGTTCCAACGCCCGCATCGACAATAAGCGGCACTTGCACGAGATCTCGGATAATCTGAATATTATACGGATTACGGATCCCCATCCCTGAGCCGATCGGGGCACCTAACGGCATCACCGCTGCACAGCCAAGGTCTTCTAATTTCTTACATGTAATCGGATCGTCGTTACAATAGGGAAGCACAGTGAAGCCGTCTTTGACAAGTGTCTCGGCTGCACTCAGTAGCTGCTCCACATCCGGAAACAGTGTTTCCTCGTCCCCGATAACTTCGAGTTTGATGAGTGATGTCTCAAGTGCCTCTCTCGCGAGGGTGGCAGTTAGGATCGCGTCCTTTGCTGTGAAACAGCCAGCGGTATTTGGGAGGATTGTCATATCTCGTTCGCGTAGGAGCGCGAACAAATTCTCTCCCGGTGTATCTGTAAATTTCACGCGACGCATTGACACCGTCGCAATTTCGGCACCACTCGCAGCAATAGACGCCGTCATTATATGGAAATTCGGATACCCCGCCGTTCCGATCAGCAGTCTTGATGTATATGTTTGATCGGCAATTTTAAATTCTTGCATTTCTTATTTTTTTGCTATTGAGTTTTCCCTGAACTCTGTCCATTGTTCAAAGCGAAGTTCCATTAAATCTGAATAATGGTTTGAATTAGTATAACACCTTCAAAACCTCTTTATCAAGCGTTAAACGAAGGTCCTCATTTCCGAACGGACATGCTTTGCCGGAGTATTATCCACCTTGGACGGCGCGGATGATCTCAACTTCACTGTTCTCGCGAAGTTCCGTCGCTCGCCACTCCATTTTCGGGATAACTTCCCGATCCACGGCGACAGCGATACCCGACTGTAGTGGATTCATTTCTAAAGCGATGAGCAGCTCATGGACGTTTAAATTCGGATGAACTGTTTTTGCTTCACCATTAACGCGTATCTTCATTTTTCACTCCCGCTATGCCAAAAATCTGTCTAACTCAAATGGGGCAATTGTCTCTGAAGTCTCACCGGTCAGAATCAGTTTGGAGATCTCGTAAGCCGTGATGGGTGTGAGTAAGATGCCGTTGCGGTAATGTCCTGTGGCGTATATTAGGTTTTCAATGGGTGTTTCGCCAAGTATCGGTGCGTTGTCTCTGCTACCGGGACGTAAGCCTGTCCATGTTTCCAGCAGTGGCAGTTCATAAATACCCGGCACCGCTTCCCATGCGCCCCGGAGGAGTTCAAACGTACCACCCGCTGTCAAACGTGTGTCAAATCCCATCTCCTCGCTCGTTGCACCCACGATAAGCCTGCCATCGGTTCTTGGCACCAAATATACCGATGTCGGATACCTTGCCCTGACAGTGCGGATGACGTTTTTAACCGTGATCCCATCTTCCATTTGCAACGCCAGCATCTGTCCTTTCACAGGACGCACCGGCGGAAGAATCGCATCGGGTAACCCTTCAATTTGCGCTGACCAGCATCCTGCCGCAAGAATGATTACGTCTGCTGCTTGAAAACTTCCTTGGGTTTGAACACCGGTTACGATTTCGCTTTCTATGACGATTCTTTCAACGGTAATGCTTTCACACAACGCGCCGCCATATCTCTGATAGGCGCGTCCGAGTGCTTTCACCATCAATCGGTTATCCACCTGATGGTCGCTCTCGCATCGGATCGCCGCCGTCACGCGGGGTGAAAGGGCGGGTTCGATTTCACGCGCCTCTCGCCCTGCCAACCATTCGACAGCCGGTATCCCTAAATTTTGTTGTGAGGTGTAAAGGTGTCGAAGTTGATGTGTATCATCAGGTTCCAGCCCGACGATCAGAGTGCCTTCCGCCCGATACCCGATAGACATCTCGGCATCTGCCTCTAATTCCTGAACCCATTGCGGATAGAGTGCTAAACTTTGGCATCCGAGTTTCAGCAGTTCTGGTTCTTCGGTATGTGCTTCCGCGAGTGGCGCGAGCATCCCGGCAGCTGCCCAAGACGCAGCACGCCCGGCTTTCGCCTGTTCGTAGATGGTGACGGAAGCACCCGATTTCGCCAATTGCCATCCGATACCGAGACCAATCACACCGCCACCGATGATGAGAATCTTTTTGTTCTTCATTAACGCTGTAGGGTAAAACAGTTATTCTTCTAAGATATTGATGAAACAGTCTTTTGCTTCGACTGTTTTGGAAATCAAACCTTTTTCATAGGCGAATTTTGCGAAGGCTGCCCATTTTTCTTCGGATTGCACCTGCGTTGTCGCGAATAAATCCAACGTATCCCGAAAAGCAAGTTCCTCTAATTCTTTGGTGGCATCAGGGTTTGCCTGAAAAAAGAGTTGAAGCGCATCATCCGGTTTTTCCTTCGTAAATTTAATCGCTTCCTGAATCGCCATCATCAGTTTTTTCGTAGTTTCTGGATGGTTTTCCAAATAAGCGTCATTCGTGATAATTACTAATTCATAATAGTCCGGAATACCGTGTTCCTCGAGTGCGAAAAAGTCGGCTTCTGCCCCTTCAAGTTTTAACATGTTAATCTCGTAGTTCCGAAATGGTCCAATCACTGCATCAATTTGATCGCTTAGGAGAGGTGCCAAAATATTCGTACCTACGTTTATTAGGTCATAATCATCCTCGGATAATCCGGCGTTCGCCGCGATTGCATTAAACAGGAGCACATCTAAGGGGGCGACCGTATACCCTATCTTCTTCCCTTTGAAATCTGCTGGTGTTTTAATACCGGTTTTCTTCAGGAAACTAATCGTGTTGAGTGGATGTTCCACGAGTAAACCGATCGATTTCACCGGCAAAACCTCTTCACTTGCCCGCGCAATTGTTACACTCTGTTGGTAGCTCACGGCAAACGGATATTCTCCTGCCGCCACCAGTTTGAGTGGAGCATCCGGATCGCCACCCCAAAGAAGTTCAACTTCCAATCCGTGTTTGGTGAAAATCTTGTTCTCTTGCGCAACATAAAGTGGCGCATGATCTACATTTGGAAACCAATCGAGTAGCAGTGTAACCTTCTCCGTTTCGGCTTTCTGGTGACTGTCTGCACGACTATCAATTCCTACTAAAAGTATAGCACAACTGATGAGAAACATTAAGCAAATTGCGGTTTTCATGTTTTTAATTTATTCCTCCTGGGCGTTGCTCCATTCCATTACGCAACGGTCTCCGGTGAGGTCGGAAACCTTTGAGCACTTGAAATGGATTGGAATCCACGATTCCCATAGTTAGAAAATCGTTAGAAATCTGGTTTTTCGTATTGATGCTGTCGCCACGGCATTGCGTACCGCTCCAACAGGGTCATCAATCCAAAGAGACTTAAACCTAAAATCGTTAAGCAAAAAATCGCTGCAAATACGAGTGAAATTTGGAGTCTCCCATTGGCATACAGCATGAGATACCCCAGTCCTGCCTTCGCTCCCACCCATTCACCGATAACTGCGCCAATTGTGGAGATAGATATACCTATCTTCGCACCTGAAAAGATGAACGGCAATGCCGAGGGGATACGCACCTGCCAAAGTATCTGCCACCGAGTTGCCCGCAAAATCCGAAACAGGTTTACTGTATCTGGATCGGTGGACTTCAACCCGTCTAAAGTATTCAGCACAATCGCGAAAAATACGATCAGTGCCGCCATAACGACCTTTGAAGCAATTCCGAAACCGAACCACAGCACCAATAACGGCGCGATCGCAAACACCGGCACTGTTTGGGAGCCAATGACATACGGATAAAAGGCTTTCTCCAGTATCGGAAACTCAAACATTAATATAGCTAACGGAATTCCGATGCTAACTGCGAGAGCAAATCCAAGAAGCATCTCCGCTAAGGTCACGCGTGTATGTTTCAGTAATTGGGCATGCTCCACAAATAACGTCACCACAATTTTTGAAGGTGCTGGCAGAATATAGCCGGGTATCTCAAGAAGATGCACAGCAGCTTCCCAGCTTCCCAATATTGCCAATAGGATAGCAACAGGAACTACGAATTTGCTAAGCATGCGTATTGACTCCTTAACGCGAAAAAGCCGCCTTCCGTGTTGGATGTAGGGAACATGCCCATCTACCAAAGGTTTTATGACCTTGGTAGTGCCAAAAAGGAAGCGACTTTGATAGTTTTCAGTTAAGCCGGTGCATGTGGTAGTTACGTTTACTGTCAAAACTACAAAACATTAACTGACAACCATTCTCACATATTTCCCTACGCTGGCATGACCCAGATCAGGTTCAAAGGGTGTTTTCTCAGCTCTTAAACAGGTAAGAGCACCCCATAATGTTACTTATTTAAATATTATAGCATATTCTCCACATTTAAAGCAAATATTTAGTCCACCGGCATGGCATGCGCTGGAATTTCCACGCCCTGTTCACTCCAAAATTTGTATGCCCCGCGGTGTAGTGGAATCACAAAGGCTTTCGGTCCATTCTCTATCGTCATATCTGCTGCTGCTTGGTTTGTTTGCAGCATCATTTGATGTCCTTCCGAGGCGTAAACATGCTTTAGAAGTTTATAGATAGTCTCTTCGCTCACCGCTTTGTTTGAGATGAGGACTGTCGGCATCAGAATAGTATTCACCGATTCCACTTTGCCTTCATACGCGCCCTCTGGCAGAGAGCCGGGGAGGTAGAACGGATACTTTTCATAGAAGCCATACTTTTTCGCAGCTACGTCGAGATCGATCATCCGAATAGATTTAATCGCTGTCAATTGGATAACAGCACTGTTCGGCACACTCACGAGCCACTGAAATCCAGCGACCTGTCCATCTTGGAGAGCCTCGGCAGCAGCACTCCCGCCTTTATAGATCGGCGTAAACTTTCCCCAGATACCCGCCAGTCTTGACAGGCGCTCTAACGTCTGTGCCGTGCCGGATCCACTCGCGCCAGAGGCGATTTTTTTCCCAACAATGTCTTCAAACTCGTAAATATCGCTGTTCGCCAGCGTCGAAAATTGGTCGTAAGCCATGAAAAGCAACGTCACCATACGAATGTTAGTTTTCGGTCCCTCTTCTGCGAAAATTTCTTCGCCGCGGTAACCGAGGTAGCTTTCAGCCGCAAAAACGACACCGAGTGCTTCTGGGTCTTCGTTCACACGTCGTGTGTTTTCGACCGAACCTGCGGAAGCATCAATGGATATTTTCAGATGCGGTTCCTTGTGGTTCAAAATACGGCTAACGCCCCCGGCAAATTGTGAAAAACTACCGCCCATCACGCCTCCTAAAATCGAGAGCCACTCCTTTTTCTGCGGGACGGCATCACCTGTTTTGGCTTTTTCACCCGATTGTTTATCACTACACCCGTAGAGAACAATGAGTGCAACCAACGCGGCGGATATAAATATATGTAATAAATTATGGCACTCGCATCTGTTTTTTGTAAACATGGCGTTTCCTTTTTCGTTTGTATGTTGAATAGTTGTCAGTTGGGAATAGTTATCGGTTATCAGTTATCAGTTACAAGAGATTTTGTTAAAGGGTTACCCTCTTCACTGACGACTGACGACTCTAAAACCGATAACTATAAGAATACCAGATATTTTTGGGTGTTTCAAGTTTTTAATTTTACCTTTTAAAAACCTTGATAAATCTTCAGAGGACTGCTAAACTATAGAGGTGAAAGGTAAATGAAGGAAAAAGGGGGTAAAAAAGGGTGAAACGCTTCTTTTTATGTCTTAATAACAATAATAACAAAAACCAAGCCCGTAATGAAACGGAGGGCGACGCTGACGACAGACACGTCAAAGCACAAACCTCGTTGTTCCTCCGCAAGGTAAAATTAAAAAGTCTGCTCGTGATAGGGTTCAGTCTGTGTTTCATGATTGGCACTGTTGCTGTGAGCGAGGCAACGCCCAAAAAACGTATTGCTGTTCTCTATTTTGAGGATCACAGTCGCTTTGATTCTCCTACCGGATGTGGTTGTGTCCCCGCCTTCATCGGAAGCATCTTCGGCACCAAGAAACGATGGGATTTGGAGGCAGGATTTGCGAAAATGCTCAATCGGAAGTTCGTCGAAACGAATGTGTATGAACCTGTCAGTAAAGATGAACTCCTCGATGCGATGGCACTTATGACGCTCTCACGGCAGAACCTGAGAAAACTGGATCAAGAACAGTATGCAACGCTTGCGAAGCATCTCAACGTGGACGTAATTGTGGTAGGCGATATCCGAAAATTTAATCAAGAACGCTTGCGGGCGAACGCTTCGCGCACGCTGCGGGAAGGTGGACGAGAATCGCAGCAAGGGCTTGGGCGCACGAGTTACCTGGCGCCTGTTATCCTGCGAGGGTCCCTACACCGTGCTACCATTAAACTGAACATGAAATTCTACAACGCCGCCGGTAGCCTTGTGGCTGAGCCGCGAATCTCCGCCAGCCGTGATCACCGGTACACCGGCACAAAATTCGCCACTCTTGAAGCCAGTATGACCGAGGAAGGAACGAACCTCTCTTTTGGTCAAACAAAGGACGCTCAACGGAAGAATCCACGCCCGATTGTTAGACCGACCGAACTTAATCAGATCCAGTTTGCGAGTGCTGAATACGACAGAACCCTTTTCGGCGTCGTAACCAATGAAGCGTTGATTAAAGTGGTTTTGGCACTCCGGGACAACGTCGGCCCCAATTTCATTACGCCTTGGGAACCGAAAACCGGGATCGCGAAAGAAGGACAGGAAACGCCGGAAACGGCATCTGGGGAACCTGTCAAAGGCAAAATTCAGTACGTAGACAATGAGCATCCGGATAAGATTTATGTCAATATCGGTTCCAACAAGCGGATAGCTATCAACCAAGAGTTCGCTGTCTATACCAAAGGCAAACCGGTCCGAGATTTAGATACAGGGGAAATCCTAACATACGTCCCAAAGCAGATTGGGCTTGTGGCGGTTTCTGAAATACTGAATGATAAGGTTTCTATCTTCCGAATTGTTGAGATAACGGAGCCCCTCAAAATCGGCGATGCTGTTCGCGAGATTACACCCGATTCTGATCCGTCCGCGGAATCTACTTCAGAAACAGATGCGTCTGAAGAATAACAATGAATCTCAAAAGGAGTGAGACGATGTGCCTTCCAACTTTTAACGGTAACTTTTGGCTTCCCATAACCGTGTGTCTCGTAATTCTATTTGGATGTGCTGACCCAGGCACACAGAAAAAAAGCGAAGAGGCGGATGCGACTGCCACTCAGAAAATCAAAATCGGTTTGTCTATGGATTCGTTGCGGGTGGAACGCTGGCAGAAGGACCGAGATATTTTCACGGCTGAAGCAGAGAAACTCGGTGCTGAGGTTATCGTCCAGTCTGCTGATGGAGATGAACGTCGACAGAACGAACAAGCCGAGAACATGATTACCCAGGGTGTGGACGTTCTCGTTGTTATTCCGAAGGATAGCGTCGCTGCTGCGCAAATCGTCCAAATCGCACACGCTGAGGGAATCAAAGTCATCGCCTACGATCGACTCATCCGTGAGAGTTCACCTGATCTCTATATCTCTTTTGACAACGAACAGGTCGGGTACTTGCAAGCCGAATACCTACTGCGTCAGAAGCCAGAAGGTGCCTATTTTCTACTCGGTGGTGCCCCAACCGACAATAACGCACAACTCCTTCGACAGGGACAACTCCGTGCCTTGCAACCTGCAATTGACGGCGGTGCCATTCGTTTAGTGGCAGGTGGAGAACATTGGGCGGTTAATTGGGATCCACGGGACGCGCTCAAAAAGGCGGAACAGGTCTTGACACAGACGAACAACCAAATAGACGCTGTCGTTGCGTCAAATGATGGCACAGCCGGTGGCGTAATACAAGCACTTGAGGGACAGAATTTAGCGGGAAGCGTCCTTGTTTCGGGGCAGGATGCCGAACTCGCCGCCTGTCAACGGATTGTCAAAGGCTCACAAACGATGACGGTTTACAAACCGATCCACCTCATCGCAACGAAGGCGGCACAAGCCGCTGTCGCACTCGCAAAAGGTGAAGCCATCGCTGAAGCGACACAGACCGTTAACAACGGCAAAATTGAAGTGCCATCCATCCTGCTGACACCTATCCAAGTTGACAAAGCGAATCTGGATGAAGTCGTCATTAAAGATGGATTCCATACACGCCAAGCCGTTTATCAGGAATAGTTATCGGTTAAGGATTTGTGGTAGTGGCACATCAGGTAACCGCCACAAATATCTCTTTAACTGATAACTGACGACTGAAAGGGTTGCGTAGCAACCCGCACTGATAACTATTCCACTGACAACTGACAACTAATACAATATGCCTATTTTTCTCATCGGGACAAATGCTCCAGACATCGGCATCGATGATCGACTGAGTTGGGTTTGGCGTTCCGATGCTTATCAAAATCTCATCATCATTGCATGCCTTGTCGGTGCGGGGTGGCTCCTCCGATATGCCTCCCAGCAAGAGTACTGGCGCAACGCCGCGCGACAAATTCGCAGAAACCGACTCGCTATTGTCTGTCTTTTCGTTCTCTTGGGATACCTCCTGGTCGGTGGGTTGGATAGTATCGGTTGGCGTGACCCGCTCATACGACAGACCGACCAAACACTCACCCGAAATGAGAACGGTGACATTGTCTATAGACCGAGAGGTTTAAGCCTCCTGGATAGGCTTTGCACACCGCTTCGAGAACGCACCGAAAAAACCTATTCCGCCCCCTTCGCAACGCATCTGTATGCGAAAAGCACCCTCCAGACACCTGACGGACGCACAGTTCGCGAATATCCACCGCTTCAGTATCCCCGGAGTCATCTCCTTGGCACTGACAAAGTGGGCAATGATGTCCTCTACCGTGCCTTAAAAGGCATCCGTACTGGACTCGTTATCGGTGGATTTACGACCTTGATTGCTGTGCCATTCGCCATATTTTTCGGTGTTATCGCGGGTTATTTTGGGGGGTGGGTAGATGATGCTGTTCAGTACATCTACGCCACGCTCGATTCCATTCCGTCTATCCTCCTTATCGTTGCCTTCATGCTCCTCTTTGGACAGGGGTTATTCAATCTCTGTCTCATCATGGGTATCAGAAGTTGGACCGGGTTGTGTCGTATCCTACGCGGTGAAACCTTGAAACTCCGGGAATTAGAGTACATCCAAGCGTCCGAAGCCTTTGGGGTCCATCGTGGACTCATTATTCTCAAACATCTCATTCCGAACCTCATGCATATCGTATTGATCACCACGATCTTACGCTTTAGTGGATTGGTATTGACAGAGGCGTTGCTGAGTTATCTCCAAATCGGTGTTGAACCGACAACGGGAAGTTGGGGAAATATGATTAACACCGCGCGTTTAGAACTCGCTCGCGACCCGGTTGTTTGGTGGAATCTCACCGCAGCGTTTACATTTATGTTTGGATTGGTGCTACCCGCAAACCTCTTCGGCGATGCCGTCCGTGATGCTTTAGATCCCAGACTGCGGACGGAGTAGATACGCGATGACTATAGAGGCGAAGGGAGTGAGGCAACAAGAAGAAATAAAAGTCGTGAACATCGGCGGACCTCTTGACAATTTCATTACACATCGAAGTCAGCGTCCAGATTTCAGGCACGTGGACCTGAATCATGGCCCAAATACAATCGTGGCAAATGTCAATGAAGTGGAATTGAGAGATATTTTTGGAGAACACGTTCGATTCTTGAGAGCATCAAATGTTCCTTTCGTCCCCGTCCCGACAGGAGCATTTGTTGAGCCAAATGCTTTTGTCGGTCAAGCGCGAAGTCTTCAAGTGAAACACATTGTTATTACGACGGGGTACTTTAGTGAGGTTCCAATAAGTGAGGCTCTAAGTAAAGCAGGTTTCTCAGTACGGCGAAGAGTCATTCACCAACGAGTATTCATCACAGCAAAATGTTAACGCCAAGGAGGACTAAGATGTCGGTACCACAAATCATTCATCAAATAGACGAAGTTATTAGAGATACGCACACGTCTCGGGAAAAAAAGATCGAAAATCTGCAAAACCTTGCAATAACATGCTGGCAGGAAGTTGTTCCAGAATACGGAAATTCAGAGACCTTTCAGAATCTGAAAACTACTGAAGTACAAAAGCGTTGGGTAAGAGTCCATAATGAAGTCGAGAAGTATGAAACGAAATCCCAAATTTTATATGTGCTTGACTGGCCAGCTTCCAATGGCAATTTCTATTGGGTAAAGTGACTGATGTACCATAGGTGTCAATTTAAGAAAGTAGAGGTGTTTCTTGTTATAAGAAAAGCATTCTTAATCGACAGTTCCTCATAGTATAGGATAAAAGATGTGAGGAGAGCCTCCGGTCTTTGGCCCATAGGGACAGCATGTTTATAAAAACTGGTTTTATCCCTGTTTTGGTAGGTGCGGTTTCCTAACCTCACGGGATCGTTAAAATAGGGGCAAAACCCTATAATTTCTTGAAACTGAATCCCTTCTGTGCAAATTTTGAAATCCTTGACTAATTAATGTTTGCTTTGTAGAATAAAATACACGTTATGTCTTCAATCGCTATTTCCAAAGCTAAAGACCTATCCGATGTTGATATTGTTAAACATATCGCCGATCAACATCGTGCTGAACTCGGTTTCCACGCTCGTCAGGCTTATGTGGATAGTCTTGACAAAGGCGAACTCTTGATCGCACGAAAAGACGATCAGGTTGTGGGTTTCGTGCGCTATCACCACAGGCGGGACAATCGGACAACGCTTTACGAGATCGCAATAATTCCTGATGTCCGTGGCAAAGGAATTGGCCATCAACTAATCAAGGCGTTGATTGCTGATTGTCAACGTGTGTCTTCACGATGCCTTCGGTTATCATGTCCCGTGGAATTACCAGCAAACCGTTTTTATGAAGCCGTTGGTTTTATTCGGTCAACGCGTCGTAGTCGTCGTGGTAGAAGTCGTCCGCTATATGAGTGGGAACTTCCGATTTTACCGAATCGAAAGCTCACATTTGTAGCATCATTAACATCGGTACCTGCTGATCTCAGACAATTAATTCAGCTTTGGGAAAATGAAGGACCGGATCATAAGCCATTCGACAAATGTATTATCACACCACTCTTTATTGCACGTAAATCTTTTGATTATGTTCGATATATACATGAAAATTGGGGTGTTGAAGTCGTTTTTGACTCTGGAGGATTTTTCGTTCAGCAAGGCAAAATTTCGTATGATGAGTTGTTCTTACAGCTTCTTGATTTTTATCTTCAGCATGAATGGGCTGAAACGTATGTACTCCCTGACTTTGTGCCAACATCAAGACAAACATCAGATGAAGTCACCGAACGGGTACGTGTTACTGCGTCTGAGAGCATTAGATTCTTGGAAAGGCTTCCTACTGAATTACAAAGCAAAGCTCTTGGTGTTTTACAAGGGCATACGCCGGAACACCTCAAACACTGTTTTGATGTTTACATGAACAGCGGTTTGCAAAGTATTGGTTTTGGTAGTTTTGATACGACTGGTGTGAATGCGGAGATTAATCTTCTAACCTCTCAGACCGAAAGTCGCCTCGTTTTTGTGCGAGATTTGATTCGACGTGATTTTCTTGAAGGGAAAATTGCTTCTCTACCTAATCTTCATCTGTTCGGTGTTAGTTCACCGAATATAATTAATCAGTTTAAAGGCTATTTAGCAACCAGTTTTGATAGTTCTGGTTGGCAGCGCACGGCGGGATTCGGAAATGTTTATCTACCATTTATGGGACGGCGGAATGTCAGTCATAAATCAACTGCTTTGACAATTAACAAAGGCTTGTCTGCTAAAGAATTTTACGCGGAATCTGAACGAACCGGACATTCCTGTCCCTTTTGTATGGATTTTCCACGCCTTCAAGAAGATCGTCTCGTACGAATGTGGCATAATGCAATTGTCTTTGGTGATATGATTGAAACAATTAATCGGGCTAAATAAAAACAACTCCATCCGGGTAATAGAATTAGCGTCCTAATAGGTGTTAAGCAACGTTTTGATAAAGGACTTATATGAAATCACCTCGCCATGTTTTTCATACTAGACATGACTTCAAACCAAACTTAGGATGGGAAGCATTTCAACTTTTATCTGAGATTCCCTCAGATGGAATTTCGGCTTCCAACTTGCATACTGTTTCAAAAGCGGTTGGGTCCCCTTTGGGCCGACTTTCTAATTTGACTAAACTTCTTGCTTCTATGCAAGATGTTGGGCTGATTGAGAAAACGCAAGCTGGAGTTGCACTTTCCGCGGCAGGCAGAACTCTCGCAAAGGGTGTTGGCAGCTATGAAATAGGCTTTCGTGCAGCAGTACACTGTCTCTATGCTTGGAAATGGGTTTGGGATGGAAACAATGAAGTAGCTTCTCCATCATGGAGTTATCGTGAGGTGTTACGGCAGATACTGAGCACTGGATCTGTAGGAATAGACTCGGATGAAATTGTGTTGAGGTTAGTCTCCGTCGCTGAGGAGCACTTCGGCAAAGTGAAAATCTCTTTTAGCAGGGCAAGCGTGAGTGGTGTGACGGTGTGGCTTGAAGAGCAAGCATTACCGCTTGTTAGAAGAGAAGGAAAGCGTATCCTCTGTCAGAATTCGTCAATCCCTATGACAGACGCTATGCGGCTTCATTTAGCAGCACTCTGCTCCCTTGATAATGGCGAATCAGTTCTTGATAATAAGAGGTTACAATTACTGGCAGAGTCTTTTCTAACCCAAACTGATGGGTTGGTTGGCTTGTTGAAGGATTTCGTAAAAGATACTGATGAATTCCTATTCATACCATCGATGCCTAATCGTGTCGTTTTTAATAGTTCAGAAGATCCCTTTATCGAATGGATAATCAAGTACGCATCTGAAACTGAAGGCAGGAGTTAGTAAACAAATTTATGGAAGAAAAACACGGAGATCTTTCGCAAATTTTACCTATAGCAGATACTGTTAGCGGTTCCGCTGCGCGGGAAAATCCGGTCAGAACACTTGAACACTACAATCACCTTGCCAACCAGTTTTGGTTGGCATCAAAAGTCAGTGATGTTGCTGATAATGTATTCTCAAAGGTCGAACATGGATACATCACGTGGGGTAGCTTAAGTGGTCCGTACGGATTTGGCAAAACAGCTTCTGCTATTAGTTTATGGATGCATGCAAAAGATTCCGGTTTCTTAGCAATTCCTCCTCTATCATGTACCACTTTTAACGAACTGGCTGCTGGGATAGCCTCGCTCGCGGGCGCGCAGAGCCCTCAAATTAAAAGACAAATTGATAAATTATTTCGGGATGTCTTCACAAAGGGGTTGAATCCTCTGGTGAAGGCAGATGCTAAGCACTATGCTGTGTCCTCTCAGAAGGTCCGTAAGATTTATCAGGATAAATTCTCTGCAGGTCAGTTTACATTAGACAGCCATCCTCATCGAACTGTTGAGTTTCTTTCAAGGCTTGGTGAACTTGCAACACGGAATTCCAAGGGTTTGGTAATAATCCTTGATGAGCTTCAGCAGTTACTCGGTCCCCTTGATGCACGTGCAATCGTCCAATTTCGGGAATTTGTCTGGGGGATGCGCACGGAACGTTCGTCATGTGGTATTATTCTTGCCTTGGATACACTTCTTGAGGCAAGGTTAGCACGCTGGGCTGCTGATATTCTTCACCGGATTCGAGAGAATGGTCCCACCCTACAATTAACTGATGTTTACACTCGCGAATTTCCTTCATGGTTATGGAATCAGTTAACCAATGGAGATAGAGAAAGTAAGTTAACCTTTTGGTCGGAGGCATTGTCTGAAAACATCCTTTTATCTCTTGGTCAGCTTGTTGAGAGACCAGATCTTGCTAATGGCCCGAGAACTGTGGTTGATGTTTTCTCCCGAGCTGTAATCCATCACCAGGAGACAAATTCAAGTTACGACATACCCGATCTCGTCAACGATGTTCATCAGGGGCGATTTCGTTACTTTGGAGAAGGAGCTACAGTACAAAGCATTCTAACCCAAATCCTCTCGGATGAATGGATTCTTGAAGATGAAGGACGTCAGAAACTGGTAACGACGCTCGCAGCTTTTCCGCAAGGGTGTCCGAGGGAAATATTACATGAGCAAATCGCTGATAAAAAGCAAATTGAAAAGGCGAGATCTGAGTTATTCGGTCCTTTACTTGTTAAGCTTTCTGGAGGTCTCGCCTTAGAACCATTGCAGCAGGTTCGTCGAACTCGGACCGATTGGGAGCAAATCCTGTTTCGCTGTTGGGAGAATCTGCCTTCCCTTGATGCCTTAGTTGCACATACTCCAGAGATGATTCGTCGGATTCTTATTCCTGTGATTTTCCCAAAAGGGATACCTGCTAAACCAATCTGGGAGAGTCTTTCTGACGAGTCAAGTGCTGCGTTGATGGGTTGGGATATACTTCAAGGGACGTTTGATGATGCCTATCCTCAGAGAGAGGTTGCCTTATACGTAGGAGAAAAAGAGCCAGAATTCTGGCCCGAGGATGTAGATGTTTCCATCGCTCTCGTATGCAATACCAGTATGGATCCTGGTGTTGATTCAAAAGTAGAATTATTGGATAAAAATGACGGTAGCTGCATTTTAATGCGATTGCCCATACTAAAACCGTTAGTAGATCGTATTCCTGCCGATTTACAGCGTTACGAGAAATATGTTCAACCAGAACCGTTTCGTCCTGTGACGATTTTGGCTGCTCTACATGATTTTGAAGCATTCTTAGGTGATCTGATTGACAATCCTGATGATACTGATGCGCCTTTGTTGCCGGAAGAGCAGGTCGAGATGGAAAAAGGAAGAGCATTTGCTAAGATTACAGTAGATTTTATGCTTAGAGAACTCTTGATTGGAATGGTTGATATAGGAATAGGTTCGCCAATCTCTCTGAGCGGACCGGAGTTATTGCGCGCTTTATTTATCCAAGTATGTCGTCGTCGCTTTCCAGATTATCAAACATTAACAACAACGACAAGGTGGCAGGAAGTTTTGTCGAATTATCGAAAGGGACTGAGTTCAAGATCAAATCCGGCAGAGCGTCAGGGGCAAGAAGAAATCATCATGCCTAAGGCAAAATTGTATGAAACACTATTCGGTCAAATGAGTACGGCGGCTGGCGACAGTTTTATTAAGAAATTGGGTCCATTCGTTAAAATAAAGAACAGTCCTGAATCATTTTCACTCCGTTTGACAATGCACCCTGCCGAAAATGCTCTCATTGATTATTTTAAGAGGCTTTCCAACCATCAATCTATCCCTTTTAATGCCGCTGTAGAATTTTTACGTCATCAAGGTTATATAGAAACAGAAACCGAGGAAATTGTTAAAATTCTCGTCGCAAGAAAATGTTTTGTAAGAGATTCTGATGGCGACATTCGTTTCATTTCGAGTGCAGAAATTGAGCGTAGTCGTCTGCTGGATAGAATCGCCGAAATGGACAAAAAACTCCATCGTCTTGAAGTAATTGATAATGTCACATCAATAAACAAGGAAGCACCGATAGCTGATCTACAGGAACACCTGAACCAGCAGCAAACTTGCTTGGAAGCAGCTGTTGAGAAACAGATCAGGGATTTGGAAGATGATGTTCATTCTCTTGAAAGTTTAATAGGGGCTGTAACTGCTATTACTCTTCCGACAGAGTGGTTAGATTCAGACTTGAGTACACACCTAAAAGGTGTATCATCTAAGCTCAAGGAGGCACGAGATAATCTGCTGAAAACTCTGCGCAAGGAATTGGAACGAGTAGGAAAAGAACTTGATTTGTCTTCAGGTCCTACAGATGTGGAGTGGACTATTACTCAAAAAGACAAGGGGATATCGTTTTCCCGTACATTACAGCATCTAAAAAATCGTGTAGCGGAATTTGAAAAACGGGCGAAAGCACTTACATCGTGGCAAATGTTAAATAGTCAACTCCGTTCAACTGACGCTTTGTGTGCTAAAATTTCCGAGACAGATCCCTCATTAAAACAAAGTTTGAGTCAACTAATTACCGAATTCAAACAGTGGTTTGCTACGGATTCCTGGGAGCCTTTACTCGCATCAAGCGAGTTCTCTGAGAGATTAGGGAACGTACAATCCAAGAGCCAAAGCCTTCTCTATAGTCATTTTCAAACCTTCAATAGAGAACTAACAAAAATCAGGAACCAATTCGATTCCCTATTGCCGACAACGCCACCACCAATGTTTGATGTGCCGGTAGAGGGCTCTCAACAAGATAATTCGATTCATGAGTCTTTTCAGGAATTATATCAATGGGTATTTAAAGGTTTTCGGGCAGTTGTTTCTGAATGCCAAGAGTTAAGAAAAAATGGTCCTGAATGGTGTGATCCAGATAACAAACGCCGGAGTTGGAAAAAATTAGAAGCAGAAGTTGAAGCCGAACTTCAGAAAACCGAAGGTCCGCTTGAACTTGAGGTAATTCAGCGTATAGGTCCGAAGATATTATTAATGCAGTGCGGTTTCGCCGAAGTGCCTTTTCATTGCTACGATGATCCAAACAATCCTCCTGACTTTGAAAAATTAAAACAATTATTTGGGGAAGGAAAAATCCAGATTCGGGTTGAACCCAAAAAGCTTAAGGGGAGCTAAGAGGTCTTTTTGAATTTCAACATATGTAGGGGTAAACATGGCTACTTATGAGGAATGGAATAAGGCAATTGCTGAGTACTTTGTTAGCGGACTGCCAAGTGGTGCTACTGTCTATCTAAGTGTGGAAGAGGAAGTGCTGATGGAGATAGGCACCCGATTTGAACAACCAGAGGCATATAACGTCAATTGGGTTGAAAATTTTAGAGAGGCAGTTCGATCTAAATTTGTGATCGGTGAAGAAGTTATACTTCCAAGCAGATCGGAATATCGGTCCGATCAAGTTCCAAATTGTGTTGCTTTCTTAGCAGCGATGGTTCTTGCTGCACATTACATGATTAGTGAGGAAATCGAAAATGAAACTATTTTGCAGACCAATTATTTCAAACGCTTACGTCAGGTCTTTGGTTTATCAGATGAAGATGCCGGACGTCCTGAAAGTCTACTTCCAGCAGGAATTGAGGAATACTTATGGAAGATTTGGAACCGTTGGTTAATTGATAACGGTTGGCTTCACTCAGCAGAACAGGGACAGTCCAATTACAATAGGTTTATCAACTATCCGCTCTCACAGGCTTTACTTCGTGAAACGGATCAGGAAGTTTTAGAACGCCGTTTTCGTCAGCAAGTAAATTCAGGTCAATTAAGTCGTGTCTGTGATAGAGATACCATAAGTTTTTGGGTGAGAAATCAGCAGTTCGGTTCAAAACATCTCAGGGATTTGATTCAAGAAAGCGATTTCATAAGGTATGAAGCGGTTACCGACGCTATTTTTGAGGTGTATACTTCAATAAATTGGGATCAAGAATTTGATGATGCATCTGGTCAACGCCGAATTGGTCAACGCCGTATGACAGCAGAACTGTGTAGAGTAGAAGATGTCATAATGGACAACATTGAATACTACTTATACCCGCGCCAACCAAAGAAATTTGGTGGTGGATCGCTAGAAGTAGTTCATAATGGTAATGTTTATCCTTTGCAGGAAGAACGACAAGGCTGGTTTATGCCATTGTTGCCTGTCAAACCTACTGGGGGAATATCCTATGAAGTCAGAGGACATTCTCAAATTCAAGAACTTATCTTACCTGAACGGAAGTTCTGGATACTTGTTCATGACCCAGAAAATGAAGCGTCGGGTGTTTTTGCTGGTTGGGGACATTCAGGACTTGGTGTAACCTTCATTTTGTTATGTAAAAAAGAATATACAGAGCAAATGGAGTTGTTCAGACAAGAAGATTTAATCAACTGGGATCACGATTTTTCAATAAACGACGAGTGGGTTGAATATCGGGAATGCATGATTACTTCACAAAGTTGGGAAGGCATTATCCCACAACACCAAGACCTTTACGATGCCTTAAAACCGGATGTCTCAGCGACAATTTCCTTAAAAGGTGGACTTAGAGTGCCAAATCAAAGCGGATGGTTAGAAGGATATGCTCCTGAGATGACGATTATTGCCTTTGACGACAGTGTCAATCTAAAGTTACTGGATATTTCCTCACCTGAAGAACCTATTATGCGTCAATTAGTTGACACTAACAAGCCTATGAGTGTTCCTACTCTTGCTCCAGGAGTTTACTTGTTTGAAGTTTATAGTTCAGGAAAACTCGTAACTCGACGTTCCCTCCAAATTTTACCATGGGATTCGTTGGATTGTCCCCAACCCAAACAACCATTTGATGTAAATGTAGGAACCTTTACCCAACAGGGGGCTGTCGTCAAAATGAATGAAACAGCTGATAATGCGGGGGAGTGAAATGGAAAGGAAATATGTTGCCGTGCATACAGTTGGTAATCCTGAGTATGTGCTTGATCGCATCCGTCAAGCTGTTCAGGCGGAAGGAAGGACAAGAACAATACCTGCAGTAAAATTTGAAAGAAGGGTTGGTGGTAGAAGATCAAGTCGCGAATTTTATTTTTTTCTTGCTGTGGAAGGGCAAGGAATAAATTTTTTGGATTTAGTACAGACAATTTTTGCACAGTGGAATCTTCCAGGTAATATTATTCCAGCGTTGTTGACACCTGATGAGATCAAGTCAATGGTAAGCCGAACAGAACTTGAAACTCACAGTCTCAACGCACTCACATATAAATCTCTGTGGTCTAGCGATTTTAGTGATCCATTTGACTTGTCTGATGCTTTTTCAAATGCGGAAACCGTTGCGGAAACGATAGATGACCCATCACTTGGGGATCGATATAACCGATTACTTCACTGGCTTTCTGCCACTTGTGAAGGCACTTGGCAAACTTTTAAGAATGTCTGCAGTATTTTACAGTTGGTAGACGATGTGAATACAGCAAGATCAATTTTTAGACGCTTAACACTTATCGGTTATATCGAAAGTTCAGAAAACGGACAAAGATGGTCAATTTGCCCAACGACTTTGGTGCAATGTGCTACAGATCAAGATCTTTATATTTTAACTGGTCAACAGATACCTATGTTGATTGAGCAACTTATGGAACGTTACGAAGTTGAATTACTTCCCCAACCGAATTATCAGGGACCTTCGTGTGTGAGAATAAATGGTATCTTTACAAACGAGGTCTCTCTCAACGGTTTTAACATTGGGCATGCAGGAACTGTTTCAGTTCAATTGGCACAATTACTTCCTGACTTAGAGGGATGGAAAGACATCTTACCAGTTATCGATCGACTCAGTACGACTTCTTACAACATTGAGTTTTGGAATGGTAGACAATTCACCCAGTGCGATGAGTTTTATGAAAGACATGGACAATATTTTGGTGAATCGGGTATGTATCGCTTAACCAAAAAAGAGGGCAACAATCCTTACCGAATTGTGCTTTATTTTGATGAACCGAATCAACGGTGGTTGCGTGGAGATTGGTATGGTTTGCGTTTCCTCGCATACAACAGTGTGGGACGCCATTTTGAAGTAAAATACGATTCCAGTGCAAATGAAGTTCTAATACCATTTGAGGAACATTGGCCCTTGTTGTATGAACGGGCATTAGTTCTTGCATCTGGTATGTTACCTGTCCGAGATAAGAACTTTAGATGGCTAAAATATACAAATATATCTAACGAATTGGTTCAATTGCTTGCTGCAAAATTAAGTATTACAATTACGGAGAATTAATATGCATGATCTTGTCGGTGCTTACGAACGGATGAATCGGGTTTACCAATGGTATATTGAGAGTGCTTTTCCATTAAGATACGAAGCACTGAGTAAGGAACGGCGGAAACTTCTGGCACAACAAGGAGTTCTTTCTCAACCACCACTGCTTGAAACAATTCCAGTATATCCAACCTTGAGCAACAATTTGGCTGAAACAAGTCAATTATTACCACCCGATTATCAAGACCTTCAATATCTTGCGCAAGATTTGCTTCCAACCAATGTTGAACTTTGGGAGCATCAATGGGAGAGTCTTCATCAGGTACTCGTCAATAAAAAAGATATAGTAGTAACTACCGGAACTGGATCAGGTAAGACTGAGTGTTTTCTGTTACCACTTTTAGCAGAATTAGCGCGCGACTCGGCTTCCTGGCCAGCCTGTCCGAAACCAGGGGATGATAGGAAGTGGTGGCAAGATAATCGAACCCCATGGAAAAGTCAATGGACACACACGCGAAGAAAAGAAAAGAATCTTCACGCAGTTCGCGCAATCATTCTTTATCCGCTTAACGCTCTTGTTGAGGACCAATTGCGTCGCTTACGAAGTACACTTGATTCAGAGAATGTCCATAATTGGTTAAATAACCAACGCGCTGGAAATAGGATACTGTTTGGAAGGTATACTGGTGAAACACCTGTATCTGGCGAGCGAGGAAATTCGAATGCAATGAATCGCCTACGTGAAAGGTTATTGGATATAGAAAATACAAGTGAAGAAATCCGTCAGCTGTTGGTTGAAAACCCAGATATGGATCAAGACATCCGATACCATTTCCCGAACATTGATGGCGGTGAAATGTGGTCTCGATGGGATATGCAGGATACGCCTCCTGATATTCTCATCACCAATTATAGCATGTTAAATATCATGTTAATGCGTAAAATTGAATCGTGTATCTTTGACAGCACACGAGAATGGCTGTCAGGTGATTCAACGCGCAAGTTTCACTTAATTGTTGACGAACTACATTCCTATCGGGGCACTTCTGGTACAGAAGTGGCATATATTTTACGTTTATTGCTTGATCGAATCGGTTTGAATCCCAACTCCGATCAATTGGCTATCCTTGCAACTTCAGCGAGTGTGACTGAAACCCCTGAATCTCGTAAATTTTTGCAAGAATTTTTTGGTAGGGATCGATTTGAAATTATAGAGGGACAACAGAGACAGCCTACAGCAGGTGCTCGAGTTAGAATGATGCCTTTTCAAAAAGCTTTTGAGAAGTTCGCTCAGACGATTCAACCGGACCTATTTAATCCTATGTCTCCACCTAATCTTGAATCGATGAAAAATAAAAACGCAATTGCCGAACTTGCAGCATCTTTGGGGCAACCACTTCAATCAGAACTCCCAGCGGAAGTCACTTTGGCAAATGCATTGAAGGATCAAAATGCTCCAGATGCTATTAGGGATGCTTGCATTTCTGTCAACCAAAGTGTTCGACCAACAAAGGTTTCTGATTTAAATGACGTTCTCTTTCCGGCGGTACGTGCGGAAAACCAGACAGCCTCTGATGCAATGAGAGGATTGTTACTTGCACTCGGAATGAGTAAGGAATCGGTAACAGGACCTTCACCGCAACCGGTTCGGGGTCATATCTTTTTCCACAACCTGCAAAATCTTTGGGCGTGTTCAAATCCAAAATGTACTGACACGAATTGTGATACAACACAACGCCAAATTGCTTCTACATCAGACATGGCAGTCCCTATTGGTGCATTACACAAGGAACATCGTCTGACTTGTACTTGTGGAGGAAGGGTACTTGATTTTATCGTTTGTGAGGTGTGTGGAGATATTTTTCTTGGAGGTTTTAGAACAAAACGAAGAATCGGTACACAGTCGATTGAAATTTTAACGGCTGACCAACCGGATTTAGAAAACATGCCAGATCGTGTTACAGTTGAGAAAAAATATAATAAATATGCTATCTTCTGGCCCTTAAATGAAGGTTCCTCGTGGACAACAGAACCGCAAGACGACAGATATCAACACGATTATATTATTAGACAATGGAAAAGGGCTTATCTTAATGTATTTTCTGGAATACTTCGCCAAGCTGTTACACCATCGAAATCGGATGATGAAATTGCTGGCTGGTTATATTTCATATCAGGTGATCATCCTGATGAATCAGCTATGCCACACAAGTGCCCGAGATGTGATGCTGATTACCGCCGCGGTAGGCGAATTCCAACCCCTTTACGTAATCACCGAACAGGTTTCCAAAAAGCATGTCAGGTGATTGCCAGCGCGCTTTGCCGTGAGATGCCTGAGAAGCAGAACAATAGACGTGCTCGAAAACTAGTAATCTTTTCAGACAGCCGTCAAGATGCAGCAAAACTAGCAGCAGGTATGGAGCGCGATCACTTTCGCGATATGATTCGTTTGGCATTGATTAATGCTCTAAACAATTATTGGTCTCAGTTTGAATCGTATGTTCGTAGAACCGTTAATAGTATCCCAAATTCACTTGAAAGACTACAATCTGTTAATCCACATTTGGGACATGTCTCTTCTAGTTCGGTTCAATCCTACGATGAAGAAGCTTCAAGAAACTTCCAATTAGCCAATCAGGGACTTGCCTTAGAAATGTTAAATTGGCTGTTAAACAACCCACCTGGAAATCAGGATACCTTTGATACATTGATGGACATGATTGTAGAATATCCTGGACGTATACCACTAGCAGAAATTCGGGGAGTCGTGCGCAACTTAATGCTCAATCTTGGGACGAATCCTGGTGGAACATCTCATCAGCTATTACAATACCGAGTAGACAGCGAGTATCATGATTGGTATGAAAGTTATAATTGGGAAGGTACTACCCCACAAGAGAGAACAGATATAGTACCGCAAGCCTCCCGGCTATTAGGGCAGATTGATTCATCTTTGATGTCCGAGTTGATGTACGCATTGTTCCCACATGTTGCCAGAACACTGGAGAGTCTCGGACAAGGATGGGTGACTTATCAACAAGTTGGGAATCCTACGGATCGAGTTGTTGAAGTGACCGATGCGGTCATTCGCCTTTTGGGAACCCGCCGCGCTCATCGTTATGCGGAATATTTTGGACAAGGCGATTCAACCAGGTTTCCAGCTGCTGTACGTGATTACCTAAAGGAAGCTGAAATTCCAAACACAACTGTAGAGCAACAATTGATTCAATCCAATGTTGGTATTGGAGGACGCTATAGTATCGGATTGGACCCAGAGAATTTATATTTGATGTTACCAACTGAAAAAGATGATGAAGGATTTCCTACCGGATTTCGTTGCCCAGTTTGTAATGGATTTTATCTACATTCTGCTGGCAACCTATGTCCAAAATGCAGAAACGTTCAGCTTGAGAGTAGTACAACACAACAAGCTCCGTTTGATTACTATCTTTACCTTTCGGAGAAATCCGGTTTGCCCTTCCGCTTTCACTGTGAGGAATTGACAGGTCAAACTGATTCCCCTGATCGACCCCGACGGCAGCGACGGTTCCAAGAGATCTTTGTACAAGATGACATCAAACAAGTCCACGGTATAGATCTACTCAGTGTTACAACAACAATGGAAGCAGGTGTTGATATTGGATCACTTTTAGCCGTTATGATGGCAAATATGCCACCAAGACGATTTAATTATCAACAACGGGTTGGACGCGCTGGAAGGCGCGGGACAGGTGTTTCTCTTGCAGTAACATTTTGCAGAGGCCGCAGTCACGATGACTATTACTATCTTCGAACTGAACAGATAACAGGAGATCCCCCATCTCATCCGTATGTTGATATGGATCGCATTCCTATTGTTCAACGTGTTATCGTGAAAGAAATATTACGCCAAGCATTTGATGCTATACCGGCCACTGTTCGAGAGTCAGCAACGGAACAGACGATTAATCGATTTCAAGAAAGTGTGCACGGAGAATTTGGACCTGCTGAAAGATGGGCAGATCTTAGTCAAGATATACAGAATTGGCTAAATAGTCCTGAAGCACAACCAGTAATTGAAGGAATCTTAGATATATTACGAGTTGGGACGCCTTGGGAACATGAATCTGTCTCCGATTCAAATTTCTGTCAAGGGATGATATCGTTTGTGAAAGATGAATTAGTCTCAAAAATCACCGATATAGTTGACGATGTAAAGTTCACGCAGGATGCACTCAGTGAAAGATTAGCAAATGCTGGTCTCCTTCCAATGTTTGGATTTCCGACTCGGAGTCGCCTTCTGTATACCCGTTGGCCAAGAAGAAGCAATCCGTGGCCTCCAGAACAAGGGAAAGTTGACCGTGACTTAGATATTGCACTTAGCCAATTTGCTCCGGGATCCGAAACAGTGAAAGATAAAGCCGTGCATACTGCATGTGGTGTTGTTGAACTCATTCCACAAGGAAGTGGTGCGCCTGCTCCAAGACCAGGATTTTATCCTGCCCTTACCCATGGAAATCCATCTCCTGTAGGGTTGTGCAATAACTGTCAAGCTGTCGACAATCTTGAGCCAACGGATGCGCCTGCGTTAGGTGATCAAGAACCAGTACTTACCGAGTGTCCCGTGTGTAAGCAGGCAGCGTTTCGTTCAATTGATGCTCGTGAACCCAAAGGTTTTTTCACGGATTTAGCTCCAGACGATTTTGAAGGTTCATTTGAATGGAATCCACGTTCTACTCGTCCAACGCTAAGTCTGAAAAGCCAAGGGGCACAAACAAAACTGGTAGGTAATACAAACGTATCTGCTTTTGAAGACGAAATCATCTCAGTTAACGACAATGGCGGGAAAAGTGGTTTCTATTTCCGATCGTCAACAAGGGTTTATGGACGAAATCAACCTGGAGCATATGCTGTCGAACCGCGTAACAATAGTTATGTTTCCGTTGCCGGCGAGACTTATCGCATTGCCCTCCTTTCCCGATCACACACTGACATTTTATTGGTTGATTTGAAAAACTGGTCTAATGGCGTATTTGCAGATCCAGCTCAGATTGAAGGTCGCGCTGCTTGGTATTCTCTCGCCTTTTTCTTGCGAGCAGCTGCATCCGCAGAACTTGATATTGACCCGACAGAACTTAACGCTGGATTCCGTTCAATCAATCCACGTGACACACCTATTGGGCAAGCTTTCCTCTCAGACAAACTCGAAAATGGTGCCGGATACTGTCGTTGGTTCGGCAAACCAGAGCACTTCCAATTATTGCTAGATCAAGCAAAACTAGAAGAACCAGAAAGTCTTGCTGAGTTATGGATGAAGGAAGACCATAATCATATTCATGAATGCGACACTTCCTGCAATACCTGTCTCCGAGATTTCCATAATCTCCCTTACCACGGTCTGCTTGATTGGCGATTGGCACTTGACATGGCTCGACTTGCAGCATCCTCTACGGTAGCCATTGACCTTGTATCTCAATGGGATAAATATGAGAATCCTTGGAGTGTACTACTTCAAGGAGATAACGCTCCGGTACCTGCCACCATGCAGCGACTTGGGTATAGCGAACCCATAAACTTTGGTGATTTGCGATGTTATGTCAAACGAAGGGGGACAGAGAAAAAAATTTGGATTGAGTGTCATCCACTGTGGACAAAAGACCATCCATCATACATTACCGCAGCTAAAGAAGCAGAAAGTGATAATCCAGGATATAAAGTAGATATGATGAACCCATTCAAAGCACTCCGACGTCCAGCAGATTATGTGCAATAACACCCATAAGGTATTGCTCAAACGGCAATGTTTCTTACTTGGCATTGTTTTAATTACGCGATTCTCTGCACTATGCTCTGATTGGTGTTATCTGTGAACCTGTTCGCAGATGTTGTCCGTGATGCGTTAGATCCGAGACTGCGGACGGAGTAGATAGGCGATGATTGTAGAGGCTAAAATGTCGGTACCACAAATCATTCACCAAATAGACGAAGTTGTTAGAGATACGCACACATCTTGAGAAAAAAAGATCAAAAATCTGCAAAACCTTGCAATGACATGCTGGCAGAAAGTTGTCCCAGAATACGGAAATCCAGAGACCTCTCAGAATCTTAAAACGACTGAAGTACAAAAGCGTTGGGTAAGAGTCCATAATGAAGTCGAGAAGTGTGAAACGAAATCCCAAATTTTGTATGTTCTTGACTGGCCGGCTTCTAACGGTGATTTCTATTGGGTAAAGTGATTAGTATTAAAAATAAACAACGGGCAATGATGCCCGTTGTTCGCTTTTCGGTTTGTTCTAAAGAGACTATTCCTTCTCAAATTCTTTGAGGAACCCGATAAACTCTCGGCGGTGTTTTTCCTCATCGGCGAGGAGTTTGATACAAAGGTCTTGTGTGACGTAATCTATCCCATCGCACATGCGGATAATTTTATTGTATTGATCACACGCGAGATTTTCTGCCTCGATTACGCCATGAATCGTCGAAATAAGATCTGTGGAATCTTCCGGCGGTTGGAGCGATGCCTGTTCCGGTTTAAAAGCGAACGATCCGGGCACTCTACCCCCAATTTCTTTGATGCGATTTGCTAATTCTTGAGAGTGTGTTAATTCTGCTTGGATGTCTGTTGCAAGAGACTTTTTAATCTCCTCAGCACGGATGCCATCCAAATCGATGGAGATGGCAATGTAGTTGATTGTTGCCTCTATCTCAAGCCAATAGGCGCGAGTGAGTTCTTCGACGATTGCGTTTGTTGTTACTTGACTCATAATGTGTCTCCTATGATATAAGTGTTGTTAGAATTCCAGTTTTCTATTGCTACCTTTATTAGTATAGCACACATCAAAACGATTTTCAATGCTTTTTTGTTTCAGAAATGTGGATGGATTTCTACGAAGGATTCAGACTCGGCATCACCCATGGATAGCCATCTGGATGCGGCAAGACTTCAAAGGGAATACCGTAGGTCTCCGATAACAGATCCAAGGTTAGGACCTTTTTAGGCGGACCGCACGCAACAGAAACTCCCTCTTTCAGTAGTAACAGTTGGTCTGTATACATTGATGCAAGGTTCAGATCGTGAATCGCCGTGATAGCGGTTTTACCGTGTCCACAGATCGTTTTGCACAAGTTGAGTATTTGCACTTGGTGTCTCGGATCCAGATGGTTTGTTGGTTCATCTAACAGAAACAGGTCCGGTGCTTGTGTAAGGATCCGCGCAACATCAACACGGCTCGCTTCACCGCCGGATAGCGTCGGGTAGAGCCGGTCCGTAAACATCTGAGCTTCAACCTGCCGTAACGCTTCCTTAGCGATTAAGAGGTCCGCGGTAGTTTCTTTTGTGCCGTTGAGATATGGATGTCGCCCAAATAATACAATCTCCAAGCTGGTAAATGGGAAGTTTATATCCCGTTTTTGTTGGAGGTAAGCTCGAAGGCGTGCCAACTTTTGGGGGGCGTAGCTATGAATCGGTTTGCCGAGGAGTCGTATTTCTCCAGTTGTTGGCAAAAGTTCTCCCGAAATCAACCGCAGTAGTGTAGATTTCCCCGCCCCGTTGGGACCAACGAAACCCCAGAGCATCCCCTTTTCAATTGTGATATTGATGTCACGGACTAACCAATTCGTACCGATACGGTAACCAACCTCTTCCAATTCGATCATTGTCTCTACCTCCAAAAACTTATATAAGTGCGCGTTATACTGGTGATTGTCAGTGTAGGAGCGAGCTGTGCTCGCGATTTCCTACAGAAACACCTCGCGTTTGAATCTGAGTAGCAGCCACAGAAAGAATGGACCCCCGATCAGCGCGGTGACAATGCCAACGGGCAATTCAGCAGGGGCGACGACGGTTCGTGAGAATAGGTCTGCCGAGACGAGTAGGATCGCACCACCGACTGCTGAACCGGGTAACACATACCAATGATCTGCACCACCCAAAAGTCTCAGCAGATGTGGCACAACGAGCCCTACAAAGCCGATACCACCTGCGGCGGAGACCGCCGCGCCTACCGTTAGCGCGACACCGAAAACTGACCACCTTTTCAGAGTTTCCGTTGAAACGCCGAGATGATACGCTTCGGATTCTCCGAGGCTCATGGCATTCAATGCGGCTGCCTGCCTTAAAAACACGGACAATCCTATAATTGCAATCGGTAGCGTTATGAAAACAACGGGCCACGTCGCACCCCCAAAGCCACCGAGTAACCAAAAAGTCAGGCTGCGTAACTCCTCATCGTCAGCGAGAAAGGTCATTAGACCGATACCCGCGCCAGCGAAACTGTTGAGAGCAATGCCTGCCAACAGGAGTGTCAATGTGCGCACTCTTCCTTGTTCCTCAGCAATTTTCCATACGGCGATGGTCACAAGGACTCCACATCCAAATGCCGCGATAGGAAGTCCCCACACGCCTAACGCCCCTCCGCCAATCAGGACAATCCAGAGTGTTGCCCCTAACCCCGCACCTGCTGTGACACCGATTAATCCTGGATCCGCCAGTGGATTGCGGAAAATCCCTTGTAGCGTTGCCCCCGAAATGGCTAACATTGCGCCGACAACAGCAGATAGAATAACGCGTGGAAAACGGACATGGACCAGGACTGCAAAGCCATTTTCTCGAAAAAATAGAATTTCAGGAATACGCCACGGTAGAATTTGATATGCACCTATCCCTGCCGCGACGCACATTGATACGGGAAGTAAACCGATAAGTGTTAGGAGGATCTTGGTTCGCTTTTGCATACTTACAAATCTTACGGCTTCCCAACACAAATCAACCGATTGCCTGTTCGGATTAAGAACGCTCCATTGATGGCTGCCACCCCGTAGACGCGACTTTCGGTTGCTAACGAATTGACGTTCGCGATAGGAGGGGTCTCGGTCTGCTGTTGTAGCGGAGCTTGTATCACAGTTGTGTCTCCATCCTTACCAAAGAAATAGAGCATATCTCCTGCAGCAATCGGTGATGCCCAGGTTGAACTCCCGAGTCGTGTTGTCCAGAGTATACTGCCTGTTTCAAGGTTAAGACAGAATAGCACACCTACCTTGTTGACAATATACACACGCTCGCGATGGATTAAGGGAGAACCGAAGCTTGAGGCGACATCTCCTTTCCAACGAATGTGGCTTTCCGTAACATCACCGGTACCACCCCGTTTAATGGCAAGGATTTCTCCTTTTTGCGATGAACCAACGATTATCCATTCCTCTGTTACTGTTGGCGAGGGAACTGTGTTTTTCTGGACCCCTTCTATATACCAGTGTCGTTCACCGTTTTCGGCGTTGTATGCCTCAATAATCCCGTTGGAGCTAATGAGGATTTCCGGTACATTCCCATGTTGACTGATAACAGGGGAGGTCCACGACACGCGTTTCTCTCGGTCGTTTTTCCAGAGGTTCGTGCCATCTGTTTTTCTAATGCTCAGGAGATATGAAGGATCACTGTGATCAATTAGTAGGATCACTGCGTCGTCGGTTTGGGCGATTGAGCTGCCAATTCCGTGGTTTCCGATAAATGGTCCGTATTCATTGGTGAGCGAACGATGCCACCGTTTTTCACCTTGATGACTCAGGGCAAAAAGATCTCCGCTCTCGAAGAAGGCATACAGATGTTGAGCATCAACCGTAGGGGTTGGTGCTGCTTGCGAAATCATGTCTGTTCGTTCTGCCTGATTACTCGCTTCAAAGCGTTTTGTCCAAAGTATTTTCCCTGTTGTCACTTCGATACACAACGCAACAAGTGTTTCCTTCATCTGCCCTTCACTGGCGGTGACAAAAATCTTACCGTCCCATACAACGGGACTTGACTGACCGTAGCCTGGTAATTCGGTTGTCCACGCTATGTTTTCGGTTGCGCTCCAAGTGACAGGGAGGTTGGTTGCAGAGATGTGACTTTTACCATAATTTCCGCGAAATCCTGTCCAACGTGTTGAGCCTTTTTGGAGAGCTTGGTTTTCCGTGTGGGTGCCGAATATGAGGGCACAGAACAAACAGGAAAACAACGTGATTTTCATTCTATCTCCTTTTTTGATGGAGTTGCTAAGGTATATCAAAGTAAACGAGAATAGAACTCCACCACTAAGGAAAGCTCTAAGGGAAGTGGAGCGGAATCGGCATTTGGAAGCGACACAATCCGTATTGAAGTTGTTGATTCATCAAACGCAAGCCACTCAGGGTAGTTCAACTCAGGTCCATCCAACAAGGCGATCTGAATTGGTTCGAGTTTCATGCTCTTTTCGCGTGGCTGAATTACATCACCCACTTTAACCCGATATGAGGCGATATTAACCCGCTTATTGTTAACCGTTATATGCTTGTGGTTAACTAATTGGCGGGCAGCAGGGATTGTTGGTGCAAGCCCTCCCCGAAACACAACATTATCAAGACGGCGTTCAAGTAGTTCAATAATTTTGTCATCTGTTAAGGTTTTACTGTTTACCGCTTCGCGGACAATTCGGCGAAGTTGCCGTTCAGTTACACCATAGTTGAAACGGAGTTTCTGTTTCTCCTGTAGACGGAGCCTATAATCGTTAGGTCTCTGTGAAATCTGTCCATGCTCACCCGGTCTGTATGGACGTTTGGCTATGGATTTTCGTGAAAGTCCGGGCAACTCTACGCCTAAAGCCCGCATTTTTTTTAACCGTGGTCCAGTGTATCGTCCCATCCGTATGTTCTCCTATGCGTTGCATTGATGTTTTTTGTCAAAGTCTATAAAAAATTGCGTAAATCCTGATCCGTTGTGTGGATGTGTTCACCAAGGAGTGCCTCTATATTTAAGGAACAGCGGCAATATTTCCAAATGCTGCAGCAACCAACGTCAAATCTAATATATTCACGAGACCATCCGCGTTGACATCCGCATCGGTTTCTTCGCTTTTGCCGAAGTTGGACGCAATCAAAGTTAGGTCGAGAATGTTAACGACACCATCCTTATTGACATCTTCGGCAAGTTGCTCTGGTGCAGCAGAAGCCAATTCCCACAACAACATCACGCCATCCAATCCGTTACTTGCGAGGATGTTGCCATCTGGACTAAACACTACACCAATAACCGCATCTGTATGCCCTGTGAGGGTTTGTATCTCGTTGCCAGTCGCAACATCCCACAGACGAAGTGTGTTGTCCCTACTACCACTTGCGAGGGTATTACTATCCGGGCTAAACGCTATGCTAACGACTGCATCCGTATGTCCTGTGAGGGTTTGTATCTCGTCGCCAGTCGCAACATCCCACAGATGGACAATGCCTTCTTGCCAAGCACCACCACTTGCGAGGGTGTTGCCATCTGGACTAAACGCTATGCTAATAACCGCATCCGTATGCCCTGTGAGGGTTTGTATCTCGTCGCCGGTCGCAACATCCCATAGACGGACAGTGCGGTCCGAACCACCACTTGCGAGGGTGTTGCTATCTGGGCTAAACGCTATGCTACTCACCCAACCTACATGTCCTGTGAGGGTTCGTATCTCACTGTCAGTTGCGACATCCCACAAGCGGATGATCCCATCCCTGTTGCCACTTGCGAGGGTGTTGCCATCTGGGCTGAATGCTACGTTAATGGCTCCAGCGTGCCCTGTGAGGGTTCGTATCTTGCTGCCAGTTGCGACATCCCACAGATGGGCAGTACCGACTGTCCCGTCCGAGACACCACTCATAAGGGTGTTGCTATCTGGACTAAACGCTATGCTAATGACCACATCCGCATGCGCTGCGATCATGTCAAGTTCCTCACCCGTCTGTGCGTTGTAAAGCCAAATCTCAGGACCAGTTGCCACCGCGAGATGCTTGCCATTGAGAGAATACGCGATTTCGCTTATTGTGCCTTTGTCGAGGCGGGCTTTGGCACCTTCTGGTAAATCCGAGTGGGTGAAATCTTGGGCAACGGCGTTTGCTGTCAATGCGAATATGGCAACCCAAATCAGTGAGATGGACAATCTATTTCTCATAAATTTTTCCTTTATTTTCGTATCAACGCTTGTCGAAAAAAGTATCAGATTTTGGTCTCAAATTAATGGCTTTCTTCGTCTCCGGTTGCGACGAAATATCCGTCAGTTTCGTAGATACCTCGGAACAGATCGAGCGCAGCGCGGCCACAACGCGGACCGAATCCCGATAAATATTGCCCATCCAACGTTACAACGCGCCTATTTTGTCCAGCGGGTGTATGTGCCAAGCCCGGCAACTTGAGCAATCCATCAACGCCACCAACGGATTTCAGACTCGTGGTGAATAGCACGTATACGTCTGGTTGTGCCGCGATTACTGCTTCTGCCGTCATCGGTTTGTTTCCTTTAATACTACCTGCGGCGTTCTCAATGCCAATAATATCGAACATTGCTCCAGGTGCAGTATCGGTTCCTAAAACCAGAGTGGTTTGTGTGCCACGTAGATAAAGAAACAGTGCTTTCTGTTTCGATTGCTCTTTTCGCGCGGCAAGTTTAGCTTCGAGTGCTTTGATGTCAGTATCTAAGGCTTTTATTAATGCTTCAGTTTTTTGCTCGCGTCCGACTGCTTTACCGATAGTTCGTAGGCGTTGCTTGGCTGCCTCAAAGCTGCGAGGTTCCTTGAGTAATAAAACGGTTACACCTGCCATACGGAGTTGCTGCACGACTTGCGGCGGTCTCACATCGTCTCGCCCAATCACGAGTGTTGGATTCAGGGAGAGAATCCCCTCAGCGTTGAGACCATACTGGTAGCCAACACTCGGAAGCCGCTCCCTGATACCTTTCGGATACGTTGATGACGCATCACAGCCGACCACGTTATCGCCAACACCCAGAGCAAATAAAATTTCAGTGGTACTGCCGTTGAGACTTACGATACGCGCTGATGACGTAATGACGACGGTTTTGTCCTCTGCATCTGTCACCTCTATTGAAGCTGCAACAGCAAGGCAGAGCAAGATACCGAACAGAACGAAAATCGAAACGCTTAATATCCACGCTTTACATACGTTTGATCGAATAATTTGCATTGTGTCCTCCTTCTGGAGATGAGTCGTCAGGCATAGAACCCGTTTAAGTGAAAGGAGATTCTTATACGTGATGTTCCATGCCCGACATCCCATGAACTCGTTGTTCAGTTGTTCAGTGTAAAGCTCCTGTTGTAAGGACTTTAGAAATTAAGACTGCCATCGGGTTGATGGACGTACTCAAACGTCACAAAACCACTGTCCTTTTTGTTTTCGTTATCCTTGTAGTATCCGACGAAGCGAACCTTGGCGAACGTCCCGTCAGCGGCTTTAATGACAAACACCCGGTCTTCTAACGGAAGAATCAAGTGTGCTGGCGGTCCGGTGTAGATATACCAACCTTTTTCACTTTGTGCGACGATTGCGAGTGTGTCTTCGGTGTCAGAAAGGTAGCCTTCCGCCGGTGCTTCGGTTACAGCCTCAAATTTCGTTTCAGTCAGCATAACGGCACTCCCCATGCCTGGGCCGCTGATACCACCGTTAAGTTTGACTTTCGTCCGTTGGAACCCGATGTCCCACGCTTCCGAATTTTCGGCATCTTCAACGTTGATGGTGTCACCGGATGCGAAAGAGAAGTATGCCCACGCTTCCCTATTCGTCGCGTCGATCGTGAACGTTAAAGGTGCTAACCCGATGGGTTCGGCACCGGGAACTTGGGCATCCGTTTCAGGGGTTGCGGATAATGTTGCGTCGTCGGTTTCCTCCGGCTGAAGCAACTGATCGATATCGTCCTCGTCAACGGGACCGCAACTGAAACTGAAAAGGATGACAACACCTAACATTAGCATGAGAGGAATGGTGGTGTATTGATTGACAAAATCTCTGATTTTTTCCATGTTAATGCTCCTTTAGTGGTAACGGTTATCAGTTAACAGTTTTCAGTTAAAGAGAGGCTTGGAGCAGGCGAAAACAGTAGCAACCGCCAGATGTCTTAACTGAAAACTATTTTTCCGACTAAACTTTCACGTGCGTATCCATATTTTCTAAATCGATCTCCTCAGACCCAGAATCTTCAGCTTTCCGTAAAATATGCAATGCTTTGATGAAGACTTCGGCGACTTGGTGGAAGTCACAGGAATCCATAGCGATGTCTAAGGTTCGATATTTCAGGTGGATATGACCATCGAGACATTGATAGATGGCACATACGTTGGCTTGGGATAAAAATTCGACTTTGTAACTCATTTCTAATCTCCTTACAGCATAGGGATGTATGCCTATACTATGACTTAATCGCTGCCCACGTTGTTGTTACCTTTTCTTTCGGATCAACACTCGTGGGTTCAGATTCAACAAAGAGGCGGGTGCCATCATCTTGCAAAACGTATTCTATAGTGATGTATCCCGAGCCTTCTTTGTTTTCGTTGTTCTCGTAATAGCCTATAAAACGGACTTTGGCGTAGTTATACGGGCTGGCAGGCTGCGCCTTTGAATCGCGGGCAATCCGCAAAACATAGACTTGCGGATTCGGCAGGACCCAGTGATTCGGCGGTCCCGTGTAGGTATACCAACCATCACCTCGCCTGAAGGTCGCGATTTGGTCGGTGTCGGAAACGTAGTCGCCTTCTGGAGCTTCAAGGATGTCTTCAAAAGAGATGTCCTTTAAAGCCAATGCTCCGGTTTTTCCGGGACCGCTAACACCCCCATTGGCGATGACCTCGGTCCGCTTAAAACCGAGGTCCCACGCCAGTGAGGATGCAGCATCAGCAATATCAACCGTTTCACCTTCGGTGAGGTTGATATATGCCCAGTTCTCACGATCGGTCGCATCAATCGTGAGTATGTTTTGATGAAGTTCAGCAGACACTGTAAACACAGCGATGCTGACGGTGAAAATCATAATTGAAGTTGTGTAGACCATGAGCCGTGTCATGTCTTTCGTATCCTTTCCAGTATTAATAGGTTAAAGAGAGGCCGCCATAAAATGAACGGCCCGTAAAGGTATAAAATGTCGGCATTTTGAAGTCAAAGATATTGTTGCATCCGATTGAGACTTTGAACATTTTAAAAAGGGTCTTTGAGGCGCGAAGGTTCCAAATCCAATAACTCGGTGCGAACTCTTCGGGTTCGAGCACTTTGTCCCCGTCATCATAGAAACCCCACTGACTCGCATATCGTCCACGTAAATCAACCTGAACACCGCTATCTGGATGCAAATACGCCAATTTGAGGGTGCCACTGTGTGTCGAACGGTTCAGTAAAGGGAGTCCCGTCTCCTTATCCGCGCCACGGAGATACGCATACCCAATAGCCGAGGTGAATCCACCTATTGAACCGATAGCAGCTTCAACGTCAACCCCTTCTGTGTAGGCTCTACTGATGTTTTGATATTCAAACTGGCTTCCACCTGCTGCGCTTTTTCCAACACGCTCCGCTTCGATCAGATTGGACAAGTCATTGCGATACATGTGAATCCTGGTAAGTAGGCCGTTGAATACCTGATATTCCAGTCCCAGATTATAGTTGTGTGAGGATTCGGGTTGCAAGCTTGGATTGCCCAGCACTTGGTAGCCGGCTGTCACATTTGTGAAGTCGAGGTAAAGGTTTTTGAAGTCTGGTGCGCGGAATCCTTGTCCGTAGGAAACACGGACCCGCAAGTTGTCAATCACCCGATACATCGCACTCAACTTTGGACTGAAATGTGCACCAAACTCGGAGTGGTTGTCTAATCGTCCTCCGATAACGAGCGCGAACGCAGAAATCGGGCGGAATACGTTCTGCACAAAGAGAGAATTTGTAAAAAGTTGGCGTTCCCCACCTGTAATCCGTTGTGATTGCAGATTCTCCAGAACGAGCTCGCCACCCATCGTCAATTGATGCTGTTCCCAGAGTGTTGCGTCAAATTGAACTTCGCCTTTAACCAGATCTTGGATGTTGAGGTTTTCAGAACTTGTTTCTCTTGTCTCTCTGTTGATAACAGTTGATGCATCGTCATATCGAGTTGCATAGAGTTTTCCAGTCAGTAAAGGGGCAGACACATTCTGTAGATTCCCAGCGTTGAATTCGTGCTCTATTCCCACACTTCCACTGAAGTTGTCGATATCACCGAGTCTGTCAAAGACAATGGGACCGCTTTCGCTAATTCCCTCCTGGTCTTGTGTAAAGTATTGTCCGGAGAGTATCAGGTTGGTTGCTGGTCTGAGTTGGTATTCTGTCCGGGCGGAACCTGTCACATTGGCGTAACCGTCGATTGTGGTTGTGAGATCGGACGTATCCAAATCAATTGGACTTCGACGATTATGGCTGAGTGTTAAGAGCGTGTTTAGTTTATCACGTTGCCATTCAAGTGTGCCTCGACTGTCAAGGGTACTGTTTTGCTCAAAATTTTGGGAGACCTGAACTGAAAAGGGAACAGTTGCTTTGCGAGTAATGATGTTAATAACGCCGCCGAGCGCAGAATTCCCGAAAAGAGAGGCAGTCGCCCCTTTGACGATTTCTATCCGCTCGACGTTTTCAACAGCGAGTCGTGCCATATCGAGTTTACCGGCAATACGCCCAACCTGCGGTTCACCATCTACAAGAATCAGGACATATTCGGAGTCAAGCCCTTGAAGTTGCACACCGTCGCCGTGTCCATCGCGATGGATAATGATGCCTGCCGTGTGTTCTAATACCTCTCCAATATTCTCCGCCCCAGTTGCTTCGATTTCCGCGCGTGTAATAAGATTTGTAATAACAGGCGTGTCTTTCAAGTGTTGCGGTGTCCTTGTTGCCGTTACCACGACCGGCTCTAATGCCACTGCCGCGTCGGTTTCGGGAGTATCGTCTCTACTCTCTGCTGAACTCAATATTGCGAGTAGAAACAATCCCAACACGGACATCAGTATTCGTGAAAGCCATTTGAAAGCAGTGTTTGTGCTGTGATAACTAATTGTTCTGTCTGAAACCATAACTCTTCCTTTTGATTTGTCAGAAGGCTCGCCAAACGAAAAAGATGGCAAGGGTTAAGGAACCGAGTCCAAGCCCTGCAGCGAGTAGCCGTGGTCCATGTAAACGCGTCCAGAGCAATATGCCGCTGAGGGCAAGAATAATTAAACTACCGGCAATCGTATCCGCGAGGAGAATCCATGCAACACCCATTCCACTCGCCATGTGCAACCGATTGAGAAAGGCAAATATATTCCTGTCGAACTGCCTGACAGTCGTGTAAGCGTTGCCGACCCAATATTCTGCGCTGTAACTCCGTTTTGGATTGCTAAAACTAACACTCCATCTTTCGGGTTGCGTGACGGATTTACCGCCCCAAGTGATTTCTCGGGGCTCTTGTGAGCGTGCCCGGCTCCATTTCTTGTCAAGATCGAGTTCTATTTGCAACCATGCTGCGAACGCCTCTACATTTTCAAATTTGTAATCCGGCAGTAAAAGTTCCCGTTTTGTCTGATCGGTTTTGGCGGCGTTAATTTTCAGAGTGCCTCGGTGGTTGAGGAGAATACCGGTAACACCGAATAGAATGCCCAAAGTTGCACCCCAAAGCCCAAGCCATGCATGTATTCGTCGGAGCCATTTGAGGAACGCCCCTCTGCTCCATGCCCGGGGCAGAAAGGAATATGGCGAACGTCGACGCTGTTTCTCCAGTTTTTTCACTCTTTTTTCAACTGATGCTGAATCTGTAGGACTTGGCATGTGAGTTTCCGAATTCTCTTGACAATCCCAGTGCTGATAGCGTAATCTAATTAAGGCAGAAAAGGCATCGGGCACGAAACGCGCGAACAAAAAAACGCGAAAGGTCCGCAGTACGCGAAATGCTATCGATTTCAATCGGTATGTGTTGATTTTCCTTAGAAACATGGACAGTCGCTAACTGCTAACAATTGGTAGTTGGGTGGCAGTTGGGAGCATGTCCTGTTTCTTGCGTCGCTTTTTCTGCTAATTTTTTCTTTAGTGAATCTTGAATGGACCCCCGCGAGGTTCCTCCTTTAACTCAGGTTGTGTAGAATCGAGGAACACCTCATGAAGTTCAAGTTTGTTTGATTGCGTGAACGCCTCTTTCGGTAATGTCCCGGATTGGGCATGACCCTTGCGGAATTCCTCGGATTCTACCCAGTTTTCAAAATCCTTTCGTGATTCCCAGAGCGTAAAAACGACGTACGGATCACCATCGTTGACGGGACGCAGGACCCGGTTAGAGATGAATCCCGGCATTCTATCAACGAGGCGCGCTCGGTTTCGGAACCTATCCTCAAATTCGTCCTGATATTCAGGGGCAACATAGATTCGGTTCGCAACAGTTATCATAAAGGTTCTCCTTGTTTATTGATAATGAATCTCATTGTCAAATTCATGGTAAGGCGGGGTATCCTGTTCCCCGCCGACCATTCGGAACATGCTGTACTTCGGCGGATGTAGTTTGTGTTCCCGTTTCGTACGCATCTCCTTTTAAATTTCCACCCTTGGAGGAAAATGATATACCTGAATACCACCTTCAAAAATTGAGAATGAGACTCATTATCGTTTTTCTGAAAGCGGCATTCAGAGGGGCAGTATATCAATCAACGCGTTCGAACATAATCCGAACATATATATTATACTATACGCCATGAACCGATGTCAAATTTTTTTGTCAGTTCCTTAATTGGATCAATATCATCCACATTTTTACTGTAAGGTATCACGGGACGCATTACATCCTATAAAATTTCGGTTTTATAATCAAGAAAAAACACTAATTTTGTGTTTTTTACCCAAACTTGTGGATTTCTATCCGTCTTTATACTCTTAAGCGTTTGCAATTTTTGCTATCACTTCCTTTCCCGCTTTAAACAGGTCATGCAAGTGTAGATAGCGGAACAGGGAACTCCTACCCGTCAAATACAAATTCTCGAACGTTTCAAAGTATCGGACGAGACGCGTTATCCTTTCTTCAAATCCTACTTCAAGCACAGGATAGGCAAATGGGAGCTTATAAGTCTGATAGTGGATAACCTCTTCTGGAAGTAGCGGTTTAACGCGTTGTAACGCTTTCCATACCTCGGTTTGTAATGCCGCTTCTGGCATGTTCCAAACGGCATCGTCACTGTAACAGGGCAATTCTAACACGATAACCGTTTGTCCCTTGGGTGCCATTTCAGGACTTCGATTTTTGGGTTCATACAGGCGCGTAAATGGAAATTCTTCGTCTGGAAAATAGAGGGAGGCGTTGGGTGAAAAAGTCTCTCGATTCAAGCAGAAGACACAAAGCACAAGGTGGCGGTATTTAATTCCATCTGCAACAGCACGGAGTTCTGGTGGCGGCGGCGGTTCTAACATCCGTATTGAAAGCGTCAGTGGTAGGGTATTAATCACTGTGGCAGCTTGTATCTCAATATCGTCGTTTAGAACAATACGCTCAATTTTTCCATCTTTATGAATTAAACGGCTGATTCGGTGCTGCAGCTTAATGTGTCCCTTCCCGATGAATTCGCACAATTTATCGCTAATCATGCCGATACCGTATTTTGGATAATAGAAGGAGCCGTCTAAGTGGTTCGGATTACGAGGGGGACCTAACACAGCTGAACGGAGGAAACTCCCCAGATCCAATCCTTTAAGTCGGTTGCCTGCAATCGCAGTAGAAAGATTGTATGGTGGCTGTCCCCACAGTTTTTCTGAATAGTTGAGTAGGAATCGTTCTGCCAACGTTTTTCCGTACTGATTAATAGCAAATTCCCCGAAATTCTCCGCGTATTTTTCACGGTTGTTATGTAATTGCTCCCAGGCAATTTTCAGTAAAGTCTTCATCTCAAGTTTTTGCGTCAAATCACTCGGCAGGAGTGGAAACCGATAAAATTTTCCTTTGAAAAAGATTTCGCTTGGTGCTTCTACCTTTAACAAATTGTTACCGAGAAGGGTTCTGACCTCTTTAGTGACCTCTGGATCCTTATCATGGAAACGGTGTGCACCGGTGTCGAATCGAAAGTCACCGCTTGGCAAAACCCGAAACTTACAATCTGTCCCTTTAATCTTGAGCGTGCGGCAGTTTCCACCGGCGTGTTCTCCTGCTTCAAAAATGGTGAAATTCACGCCATGTTTCTTGGCATAGTAGCCCGCCGTCAAACCAGCAGGACCGCCGCCAAGGATATGGAGGTTAGTGGTTTCCATTATGTTCTATGCCTCAATACTCAAATAAGGGCAATTCGGGCCACATCCGATTCACATACGGATTGTGGTAGAAAGTCTTTTCCGCTTTCGGTTTCCGGTTTGACAGTTGACTTCCGATAACGACCAATCCAGTTTCCAATTCATCGAGCTGGGCAAGGTCCATTTCGCTTTTAATGGGGATATAAGTTGCGTCCACCGCTTGGGAAGCCAAGTAGTACTTAATCAACGGCACGGATACAATATGGAATTTATCATCCTGTTCGCGTTGTTTGTCACGTAGATATTCGTGTATTTGGGCAATCGCCGTCGGTTTTGTATGTTGGACAACCATGTTCAGTGTGACGTAACTGTAACAGAGAAAGAAGATGATAACAATCCCCCAAGTGATTTTACGCAATCTGCCATTGACTGGCGTTCCTACGATTCGGTTACAAGCAAATGCAATGCCTAATGCCAAAAAAGGTAACAACGGTAAAACGTGTCGGCTTTTATGGATGATATTCTGCCCTAAGAATATCCATACAAGATAGACGACACAGCCGGTAAAGACAGGGTTCAAAAATAGAGAATCGTTTCCAAAAAGTTTTTCTGTAGTCCATTTTTTGAGTGTTCGCCAATTAAGAACCACAATAATCCCGATTATGATTGTCAAGCAGGCGGTTGTGAAGTGACGATCGCGCCAGTAAAGCCCAAAACCGTCTGCCCACACACTTTCAAAAAGTTTTATAAAACGGAACCATAATTCGGGATGCGTGGAAACAGCACCCCCAAAATCTGAAAAGTGTCCTTGACTCTGTGTCTGTGCCGCGGTTATCAACGCGTTCCATCCTGTAATCCAGAGCAACGGAATTAGCCAAATAAGGATGCCGATAGCCCCTGCTATGATGTATTTCAACCGCTCAGGGTGTTTTAGCCGTCCAAATAGCGCGGGCACTAATAACGGAAGATAGGAAAGCCGTATCCCAAGTAAGATGCCAGCAAGGAGGAAACCGACACAATTGGTATAGCACAATAGGTCATGCTTACGACTTTCCGTTTGTAATGTCGTGAAGTAAAGGCTTGCCAAGAGACATGCAACTCCCATCGCATCCGGCATGTAGCGATTGCCCATCAGCCAGAGCAAGGGGTTCATGAATATCACAAAAATGACAGTTTTCCCCAGCGATGTGGCGCTTTGAATCTTCGCTATCTTTAGTGTAAAGAAGATTGTAAAGAACGTTGACAATCCGCCAAGTAGCGAAAATGCTAACGCATAGCGGCGGATAATAGCATAAAAGAGTTTAGCGGTCCAACAAAAAACAGGATATGCTGGAAAATGCGGTTGCAGTTTGGCGACATTGTAGTCTACCATGCTCAGTGCAAAGCGAAGACTGTCCAAATCTTCGATGTAGTAGATAGTGCTGAGCAGCCGGGAACCTATGCAGCTGATAAGGACGATACTCCAGATTCTGAATTCCGTCGTCATATATTTAAAAAATTTGGTAGGCGCGCTTTGAGAGCGCGCCTATTGTTTCCCGGTAAACGTGCTTTGGGAGCGCATCTACCGGTGGAAAGACATCTTTGCAATTTCAAGCCCCAACTACATTGATGTCTACCAGTTCTCCATGTTCGCGTTGGAGAATCCGTATGCCGTCTGCAGGACATCTTTCGCTCGCTTGTAATTGCTTACTTGTGTATTGTAGGCATTGCTACCCGGTTTTTCATATATGGGTGCTTTTCCCATAATACCATGCAATTCCGCAAGCTGTCCATCGGTAATTAACCGGAACGGATTGTATTGCAACGCGACCGTGTATCCCTTCATTTCTGCCCAATGTTTGTTTAAGTTGGCGATGTTTTCGTCCGCTGTCCCTAAATCAGACATATCACTAAGCGTATCGTTGATGTAGTGAACAACTGTCGCTGCGATAACTTTTTCCATACCGTTTGCGGCGGTTTGACGATATGCAGTAATTTCCGCGACCGAGCCTTGGTTCGTTATCGCTGTTCTACCAGCAAGGAAGGCACTGAAAATTTCTTGTGTGAAATCAACACCCGATCCACCTTTATCCCGCTTGCCAGCGTTTCTGGAAAGTCCGAAGTTGTATTCAGATTTGAAGTCGATGCTTCCATCGCTATTAGAATCGAATGTAAAATCATCCACCTTTCCGGCAAGCTGATCATCGGTATAACGGAAGTAGTCGCGAGCGGCCCCGAAGTAGCCGAAGGCTTCATCCCATGCGTGCTCCATTGCGGTATAAGCCTTTCCATCTTTTCCTACACTGTTATCCCGTTCAAGGAGACCGCCAAGATAAACGCCTGTCGCTTGATAATAGGGAACCGCGCCGATAAGCACCTTGTTAACCATCTGCGACATATCGACACCGTCATCACTCGTGTAAGCCATAGGTGTCCCGAGTTTATCCCGGTCTTGCGAATTCTCCGCAATAGTCTGGAACCATTCACGCACCAGATCATCCGCGGTGCGATTGTAACCGATGACTGGTGCGTCTGAAATCTTGCCGACAAGATTTTTCCCTGTCGAAAGGGCGGAATAGTGGCTTTCGCTGGCAGACAGGGATCCAGTGGTTGTTCGTGTTTTCAGATTGAGTGCATCATCGTATTCATAGAGTTTGAGCATATCCGCTACGGCAATGGAACGCCCTCCATCTTTTCCTACGCTGTCGGTGAGGGATTTCAGGTCTTGCAACAACAAATTACGGACGACCTGTCCTGAATAAGAGACACTACTTTCGCCTGGTGTAAAACGACTATCAAAGACATAGGCTGGTGGAACTGCTATGGTAGCAGTGCCGTTTTCTGTTAATTCATCAAGTTCATCCTCTTCGTCACTTCCGCAAGCGGACAAAAATAGACTCGCAACAGTTAGCAGCACCGCTAACCATTGGAACTTTTTAGTCAGGTAATTCATGTTTTCTCCTTCATAGTTATAGATAATGATTCTCATTATCTATCAATTGTTAGTTATGAGTAGGCGCAATTTTGGGTATCTCCGATGGATACACCTTGCTTCAGTATACGCCTGCGTTAGAAACCTTGCTTGATACCGAAAAGTATCTGTCGTCTCGGTCCAATCAGAATGCCCGAGCTCAAGTTGGCTTCGGGTTGCCCTGCGTTTGAATGCAGCCGCGACCCGATATATACGTGATCGAAAATGTTTTTGGCAGTAAGAAATATCTGCCACTGTTTGGTTAATTGGTAATCTATACTGGCATTAACAATTGCGTAACTCGGAATCGGTCCGGTATCACCACGGTTGAAAGTCTGCTGGAGGTTTTCAAAGTCGGTGAAGATCTCGTCCACGAACCGCATATCTGCCCGCATGCGAATGCTATCACCGATGCGTTTTGCCAATCCTACCGTGAAGGTATGTCGCGGGGCATAAGGTAATTCGTTACCGTCCAGCGTTACATCGACATTACCGGCGATAGTGGCTGACTTCACGATACCATCAATAATCTTTGTTTGGAGATATGTATACGAAAAGTTAAAATCGGGTAGTATCGGAATGAATTCCGATAATCCTAAGGTCGTTGCCATCTCTATGCCCGATAGATCGACCTTGCCTAAGTTTTTAAAAGCTGTCCCGCGTCCAGCTGCGACTAAATCTTCAACCTTAATCAGAAATCCAGCGGCTTCTATAATAATCCCTGGCACCCATGAACGAAATCCCAGTTCCATGTTCCAACTTTTTTCAGGTTTGAGATCGAGTCCACCTGCATCGATGCTCTGTCCGAAGTTCGTAATCTTCAGCGCACCGCTGGAGGGGGCTGTATATCCTCGATGAATACCACCAAAAAGGTTGAATTGTCCGAACTCGTAATTAGCACCGATTCCCGGCAACAGGACTGACGAGACCTTGTCCGCAAGCACTGAGCCGCGTAGCCTATCAACCCGATCCTGTTTGAACACCTCAAACCGTAAGCCTGGTGTAACAGTTAACCTTTTAAAATTCATCTGCTCCTTGGCGTAGAGTGCCAAGGCAAGCGTTTCGTAATGATGACTCTGCCCAACAATTTTCACTGGATCTTCCTCGGAACCGGGGGTGCCAGTGTAATAAACACCGTCGCGAGCATCCGGAGCATCTCCGGTTTTCTTATCATCAATGAAACGTTCCCAGTGGACTCTGCCCCCAATTTCAGCGCGTCCTAAATTCCCCGCGATTCCGTGATTGAGGGTATAGTTCTGTTCAATTCCACCCACATAGAAGGTGCGGAGGATACCGAAATTACTCTTTCCATTGCCGGTTCTGACGAGGTCACCCGTTTGAAAATACGGCACTGGTACCAGATTCCCGGTTTCAAGAGCTGTAGGACGCACGAAGATATCGTCCTCACGCCACCACCGTCGGTCGAACACGCTTGTGTACAGCGTTGTATTGCTGACAAGATTCGTCGAAATTTTGTTGGTATAGATGAGATCGAGTGAAGTCCGCAGCACTTTAAAATTGTCATCTTCTTTTGGATTGAAATTTGGATCTGCTTGGAAGGAGTACTCTGTCAAACCCGTATATGTTGCGTTCGAGTTTTCAAAGTTGCCATTTAGTTTGAGATAGAGCGTTTTTGCCTCGCTCAGTTGGAAAAGTGTTTTTACGGTGCCATTTGCCTGATCAAATGTATTATTTTCTCTAAAACCATCCCCATGTTTGTAGAGCAGTTGGACGTCAGACAGCATCTTTTCCGGGTTTCCGATACCTCTCCACTCTGAAAATGCACTGTAGTACCCGTTGTTACCCACCGTTAGCTGATTTGCTAATCCTTTTGTCCCATCAGGTTTTCGGGTTGTATAGTTGATAACACCCCCCATCGTTTGCGGTCCGTATCGGAGGGCAGCGCTCCCTTTGATAACCTCGACGGCGGCAATTCGGTCTGCGGGTGGGTTGTAGTATGCATTCGGGTATATGTAGACTGCGGGTTGTATCGGTACACCATCTTCAAGTATCAGGACCCGTGCGCTTCGACGAGGGTTCAACCCGCGAATACTGACGCTCAAGCGCGAGTTACCAAAACCGTCGTCGGCATAACCGTTGATGCCCGGTATTAATTCAAGCAATTCTTGTGTTCCAACGGGTCTTATAAGGTCGACGGTTTCTGGTTCCAACATGCTCATTGTTCCGGTGAGTTTTCGGTGCTTACGCGATGATTTGCCAATAATTTCTATCGGGACAAGTTGGAAGGTTTGGCTGGACAGCGAAATCTCTAAATTATGCGTTGAATTGGACGTAAGTTCAAGCATCTCACTGTAGCGATTATAGCCAATTGAACTCACCTGAATCTGCTTCTCCCCTTGGATATCCTGAGAAAATTGGAAATTACCATCTTTATCTGTCGTTGTCTCTGCTGCAATCTGTCCGTCCGATTCGATCTTAACAGCGGCTCCCGAAATCGGTTGCCCTGTCTCTTTGTCAGTGACTTTGCCGCTAATTTCAGTTAAACCTTGGCAAATATGTGGCATACTCAATAGCGTGGCTAAGACGATTACGATTGTTGCTATTTTAGTGCGAGTTTTTGGTTGCCATAACAAAACCTGGCGGCAGGTTGTCTTAAAAAATTGATACATCGGTTCTATTTCCTGCGCTTTCAAAAGAGTTTTGGATTCGTAGTTGTGACGCGGTTGTTAATTTTACTGCTTTGCTCATCTTTAACCGTATTATCCGTGTTGCCGGTTGTACTAACTGGTAGATTCGTGTTACCGTAACTACCGCCCTCTTCAGCAACCTCGGACTGTGGAGCGAGTATAGGGTCGCTCTCACAACCGAACAAAGTTAAAGTGGCTGCCATAGCACAGACTAACAACAAAATCCTGAGTACGATAGAGGTTAAGTTCATTTTCTAATCCCTTAAATTTGATACCGTTATATATTTGAGATTGAGACTCATTTTCAATATTTACTGGCACCAACCGATGTTGGTGCGATAGTCCGTTTTTTTATAAGGACTCTAAGAACGCAATGAGTGCATCGCGTTCTGCTTTTGACATCTGTTCAACGGCTTGACGTGATGCTTCCGCTTCTCCACCGTGCCAGAGAATCGCTTCCATTAAGTCCCGCGCCCTCCCGTCATGGAGGAAGTTGGTATGACCGTTAACCCTTCTCACTAAACCGATGCCCCATAAAGGTGGCGTCCGCCACTCGCGACCACTGGCACGGAAATCAGGACGATTGTCCGCTAAATCGGGTCCCATGTCGTGTAACAACATATCCGTGAACGGTTGAATGGTCTGGTTGCTCACTGAAGCGACACCTGCTAAGACACCGGTTCTTAACGTCGGAACATGACAACTGGCGCATTGTGCTTTAGCAAAAAGTACTTCGCCTTGTTTAACCTGTGGATTGTCTATATTGCGTCGCGCTGGCACTGCCAGTGTTTGAACGTAGAACGTCACCACTTCTAAAATCTCGTCGCTAATTTCCGGTGTTGCGTCATGTGCAGTGAGTTGCGATTGCCCCGCTGAGTTTTCCGTCATGAACAGGGATGTAGTTAGACCCATGTCATCATGATATGCTGCTGCAACCTGTTGCAACAGTGTCGGTTGGTTCGCTTTCCATCCGAAGCGTCCCAGTGTGTAACGCTGTGCTACGACATCCCATACATAATTCGGCTTGCCTGAGATACCATCTCCATCGACATCGTTTTCATCTGCATAAGCGAGGATGGTTTCTTCAGGGATCGCTTCCAGCAAACCCAGTCCAAAGACGGATGGCGCGACGCGTGGTGATACTTCAACCTCTTCTGGTAGGGGTTGATAGGTTTCCGTAAATGTGTAATTCGGATAACGCAGATGCACACGCGTACCGTCTGCTGTTGTTAGTGTTTGTTCGGTATAGTCAATTTTGATCTTACCCTCTGGGGCTGTTCCGAAAATGGCGCGGTTGTTAAGTTGTGTACCGAATCCCGGAACGGGGATAGGAGGTTGTCCATCCATCGCATCTGCCGGCTTCGGAAGACTGAGCCTAAAGAGCATAGACACGAATTTCTCATCAACTTTTGGTGGTCGCCCACGACCATCCCGGGAATGACAGTTGATGCACGAAATATTGTTGTAGATGGGTCCCAGTCCAGGGTTTACTTCCGCAGGTGCTGTTACAAAATTGGCTTCAAATTCGACATCGCCTTCCAAATGCTTTTCAAATGCCGAGGCCGAAAGGTTGGGAGCAGGGGTTGAAAACGCGTGGCTTGATGCATCGAAGACAGTCGTCTCACCACCGGAGAGCTCGCTTGTTGCAAATACTGGTGTCGATTCTACAGCCACGGGTGACTCGGCGTCACACGCACTTAGCAAAATTGACATCAAAAGGATTAGAGGGAGTAAACTAAAAAAAGATTTCATCTCTTTCGCTATTGATATCACAATAAGACTATAAATGTATAGTGAGGGAACAGCATCTCTGCTGTTCCCCGCAAAAACGAAATAGCCCTTTCGTGTTTACATTTTTGGAATTAAACGCTTTACAAACTATATTAATTAAACTCACTCGATTGGACGAGCGGCAGTATATTTTGTTCGAGGGTCAGTTGAACTGTGCTGACAGCATCAATCGCAGCTTGGACAGCACCACGGTTCGCGGTAATCGAATCCCGGAACGGATCTGGAATTGCGCCGATAGCAGAAATCGCTGCCTGCACCTCTTGTTGGAAACGAGCGTCTAACGCTGGATCTTGACCGCTCACGAATCCGTTGAGTCCTTTTCCATAGACGTTCTGAATCCCACGGATGTTGTTTTGGAAATCCGAGATGGAATTGAAACTGAACTGAGATTCAACAAGGGTTGTGTCAGATTCGTTGTAGGGATCGGAGATCTTACCATTTGCTACCTCATCGGCAATGACGATCATGCCGTTGACGATCTCTTGCACTGCTGCACTTTGTGAGGGATAGACAACACTGCCCGTGCCAGCTTGAGCAACTGCACTAACAAAATTTTCGCCGCCTGGTGCCCATGCCGCCTGAAGTTGAGAGGTACTCGCCTTGAGATTCTCTGTCGTCGAAAGGAGGTACTCCAACTCACGATCCGTTATGTCCGATGCTTGACGTTGGTCACCTTCGCGGAACAGCAGGAATTCAATTGTGTGAAAACCTTTCTGTGTATCTTCTAATCCACCGACAAAATCCACCGTTAAGGAATCACCGCTGTCCAGAACGGATTGTAGATTGACACGATCAACCGGCCAGCTATCCAGTGCCGGATCGAGTCCTTGCGTGTCTACGGGACCGAACAGGAATGCTTCGCTCTGTTCCCACGGTATTCGCGTGGCTATCCACGCTTGCTGCGCTTTTTCGAGATTCCCTTGCGAGGTATCGCTTTCCAATGCCTTGACAGCGGCTAAAAGTTCCCCCGCTTTATTATCCAGATCGGTATAGGTGGATAACACGAGACCGTTCGCAAAATCGTTGAGCATCGTAGTGGCATCAAAAGCCTCAGCGTGATCATGTTCATCGTGCTCGTCTGTTTCTTCATCACTGCCACATCCAATAACAAAAGCGGATGCCAGTAGTAAACAAAAGAGCAATGTCCAAATCTTATAGAGTTTCATAAAAATCTCCATGTTTTTATTAGTTTTCAGTCTTCAGTTAGTTAAAAGAGACATCTATCTATCAACTGCCCTTTAACTAATAACCGATAACTGACAACTGTTATTAATATTGAAAACCGAAACCGAGCGAAAAGGTATTTTCTCGGTTTTTATCTTTTGCCGCTAACCGACGAAGGGAATAATGGCTCTTGAAAACCATCTTTGGATGGACGTGGTAGTTAACGCCAAAGGTCCATGCAGTTCTTTCCCATCGTGGATTGTCGAAGATAATACCTTCAACACTCGCCATCGTATCGTAATAATCGTAACGCGCAAAAACATCTAAGACCTGGTCTGGAGGCGTGTCCTGCAGATCTTGATGTTCCGTGCTGTCGTTAGGTTGTCTGAAAAGTGATAATAGGTCGTAACCCGCCTCAATGTACCAACCTAAGGCTGAATTCCCTATCGGAGTTCGCTTTGCATTGAGATTATTGGAGAGGGTCCGGTTGACTTTAGACAGTTGATCGGCATTCTCAAGCATTCCCCATAGAAATAACCCTCGAACTTTCACAGCATTCATTTCGTAGAATCCGTGAATGCTTGCAATTCCGACATGTGCATCGAAATCTACGTCAGGTTTCGGTCGATTTGCCGCAGTATCTCCGTAATAACCGGAGAGGCCGATGGTAGCGTTTTCATTAAACACATAATCGAGGCGTCCAACGAATGCGGGTGCCTCAGCGTTTACAGTTTCAAACCGCAGTTGGTGTCCGCGAACGATCCAGTGCCGAGAACTGAAACCCGTTGAATCCAGTCCGTTAACAATTTGTGCCTGATAGTTCAGGGAACCAAGCGATCCAAAAATTTCAATACCTGTTTCATGCCAGATCGTTGGAATAATGTGTGCCTCCGCTTCCGGACGCGTTGTCGTAAAGTAGTGTTGTGGTCGATGTCGTTTCGCGACGAGTCCTACTGGGACGATGATATGCCCAACGCGGAGATTAAAGGATGGTTGGAAGGAAAAGACAGCGGCAAGTTTTTCGACAATAATTTCGCCGCCTTTTTCGATTTCTGTCTCAAATTCCCCGAACTCTTCAAATTTGTCGAATTCCATCGTGCTGCCAGTGCCGCCATGTTCAAACTCAAGCTCCGATTCCAGTCGGATAGTATCGTTAATGCGGTATTTTGGAGCAATGACGAAACGCTCCACATCGATAGCGGCGCGCCTGCCCGGATCGAGCTCCCAATCGAAATGGGAGTAGTGAATCACGCCGTAGCCAGAGACCGAGAATGGATTTGGTTCAGCAATAACACTAACACTGAGTGAAATAAACATTCCACAAATCGCAAGAAATCTTATAGAATTTGCCAATTGTTTCTTCATGAATATGATTTTTAAAATGATATTGAGACTCATTATCATTTTTAGTCTTTGGTTACTCGGTAGTTTGAATATTTGTTGGAGATTGCGCTTCTAAAAAAGTGATAACGTATCTCATTATCTTCATAAGAAATTATACACAGAATTTCCGCGAATGTCAAAAAAATCGCGAGTAATTCGCAAATAACCCCACGGATTGTATTAATTATACTCACAATTTTCGCGAATGTCAAAAAAATCTGCAAAAAATATCAAAGTTTGCAATCCACTAAAATCTGTCAGACCACCAAACGTGTGAATGACCGAGTGGGAAAAGGGTGTCCAACACGGGAAGAATTTCCGCGCTTACCGAAACATCAGGTTCAATAGCAAGGTCTTCGATGTTTCGCCGTCCCATCATCAGTTGGATCAGCTTGTCCTGCGGTATTTCAAGATGGCAGTCGTTTGACTGACTGTTGGTGTGTGCGATGCTGCCCTGATCAATTTCTAAGCAATCCTGTCCGAGATCCGTTGAGATGAGAATCTGCCCACGCCACTGTCCGAGATCCGTTGAACGTTGAAGACGTTTTTCCAACTCGCCGGTAATCTTTTTTAGAGTGCTGGATTGGTTAATAATCCGCATCATGCCCATGTGGTCCTTCGGGGTATAGGTATGGGTCCGGCAGCCATAGCGTCGGCAGAAAATGGCAAACGGATGATCTGCGGGTATCGCACATATAATCCGCTCCGCACTGGTGTAGTTCACGCTGTAGACAAGGAAGTGGACAATCGTCTCAAAGATCGTTCTGTCCTGAAACCCAATATCGAAAAGGGTGCAGCTTTGATCAATCATGTCTTTTTTAGTATTATCATGATTGCACACGAAATAGCCGATCACCTCATCGGCTTCGTTGAGGACGACATAAGGATCAGGGACAATTCCACCCCTCCGCGTGAATTCTTTCCAACCGATTCCTGTTCTCAAGGGTGTCCCTGTTCGTTCGGCATTGTTAGTTGAATAGAGCTCGACGACTTTCGGTGTATCCTCTGTCTGGAATCTTCGGACTTGATATGTGGAGGCAGCTGCTGGCACATCTTTGGTATCAAATTCCACGTATGTTTCGGGAATCACAGTTGCATATCCGAATTTATGGTAGAAGTTTGGAATGCCAAAGAGCATGGAAACATCATACCCGTTCTCGTTCATGAATGCTATGGTGTGCTCCATGACCTGTCGGGAGTACCCTTTGTTGCGATGTTCCTCCCTTGTGCCGACCCCGTCGATGCCCCCCAGTTTGAGTTGTGCAGATCCAAACCGCATTTGATATTCACGGAGCCCGAGTTGGCTCACCATTTCCTCGTCTTCTGTTAGAAGCGAGATCCACGTGACACTTAAAGCCGGTCGCTCCACCCTATTTATGGCATCATAGTAATCAAATTTCATTAAGGGACCTCTGTTGTTGCAGTTGTCATTCTCAGACATTATATTATGTGAGAATGTGAACTTTCAAAAATGAGTGGATGGACTCCTACCCACTAAAATCGGTCAGGCCACCACACGTGCGGATGATCGAGTGGAAAAAGAGTTTCCAGTACGGGAAGAATTTCCTCACTTACCGAAACATCAGGTTCAATAGCAAGGTCTCCGATGCTGCGTCTCCCCATCATCAGTTGGATCAGCTTGTCCTGTGGCATCTCAAGGTGGAAAGCGTTTGCCTGACCGTTGGTGTGTGCGATGCTGCCCCGATCAATTTCCAAGCAATCTTGTCCGATATCCGTCGAGATGAGAAGCTTTCCACTCCATTGGGAAAGATAATCAGCGCGTTGTAGCCGTTTTTCCAACGCACCGGTAATCTTCTCTAAAGTGCTGGATTGGTTGATAATCCGCATCATGCCCCCGCTATTCTTCCAATTATGGATATGTGTTCGGCAATCATAGCGTCGGCAGAAAATGGCGAAGGGATGATCGATAGGTATATGGCACAGCAGCTGCGATACTCCGATCCGTTTGGCGCGATCGGCAAGAAAGCGGACGACTGTCTCAAAAATCGTCTCGTTCTGAAATCCAATGTCACAGAGGATACAGTTTTCTTCCCTATCGTCGCAGGTAAAGTAGCCGATGACCTCATCGCTTTCGTCCAAGACAACAAAAAGGTCAATGGCTTTTCTATCGAAACCGCTTGCGCCGTACCTCCCAAAGGTGAGTGATTTCTCCCCATAAGGGTCAACGAAAATCCCAAAGTCACTTCCATACGTATTGGAGGGATTTTCCACGTTGAATCTTTTCCAATGGGTTTCTCCTCTCACCAGTGTCCCTGTTCGTTGAGTGTTGTTCGCTGCATAGAGCGTCAAGATTTTCGGCCCGTCCTCCATCTCAACTTTCCGGATCTGATATGTAGGGACAGCCGCTTGCGCCTCTTCTCTTCTAAAATCGATCCAGATTTCCGGTATGACTGTTGCATAGCCAAATTTATGGTAGAAGTTTGGAATACCGAAGAGCATGGAGACATCGAACCCATTCTTGTTCATGTACGCTATAGTGGATTCCATGACGCGCCGGGAATATCCCTTGTTGCGATATCCCTCCGTCGTATTGACTCCTTCAATGCCACCCATCTTGAGTTGGGTGGAACCGAATCGCATCCGAAATTCACGGAGCCCGAGCCCGCTCAACTGTTTATCGTCTTCGGTTCGAAGCATGACCCACATGACACTTAAAGCTGGTCGGTCTATCCTATTCGTAGCATCATAAATTTCCATTCTCATCGAAACACCTCCATTGTCGCAGTTGTTATCCTCCAAAACACTTTTCGCCCAATTCCGCTAAAATGCCCGTAGCACTTTGGCTACCAAACGCCGCTTAAATGCAATAGCATTCGGATCACCAAGGATAATGAAAAAGTCCGTACCGGCATGACCAGAGCGGCGCAGCGCGAAGTAGATATTGATCCCTTCTACTTGCCATATTAAGCGACTGCCGAGGCTTAAAGCAGGGCTGAAGTCGTAAGTCAGGGTTAGAATCTGTTGATAGCGTCTTTTAAAATGCCATTGAATTTGGGAGGATAACCCAGCTGTGAAACCGTAAGCACTGAGATTCACATCGCCGCTAATGCGATAGATATCCTCACCCGCTTGTTCACCCCAGTTGTAACTAAAACGGACGTTGTTAAACCGGTCGGAAGCACGGACTCTAAAACCAATTCTAAAGACACTGTCGGTAAATTCTTCAAACTGTCCGCCGTACCAACTCACAGAAAGCGAGTAGTCGCTATGGGTCAGAAGGCGTGAATAGACATAAAGGCTCCGTCGGAAAACCTTACTGGTATAGGTGTTAGAAGCCTCAGACTCAACATCAAGGTAAACACTGCGGACAACTCCCTCGCGCCATTCGTTTCGGAGTTGTCCCTCTAAACCTACGCCTCGGTAGCCTGTGAAGGGTTGGTAACCCAATTTATTGACGAAATTCGGATCGACAAAAAACGCGGAGAAGTAGGATTGAACGAGCCCTCCCGCGTAACCTAAACTGATGTATCCGTTGCTTCCATTCAATCCACCGGCCCAACTTTGGGTGTATTCGTTCGCCCGACTCTGGGCGAGGTCAGAGTATGCTGAAAACTTACCGTAACGTATATTTCCTGAAAGATAACCTACATTGTTTGTTTCGATATCGCGGCGATTGTGGGATAGAAAAGCCGCACTGATATTAGATGTATCCGTTAGGGCTTGGGAAACTCGGAGGATACCATTCTGATTGTTCGGGTGATAAGTGCCTAAGGTGCCGATGGAGGTGTTTTTACCAATTTTCCCGAAGAGTTTGAGACCGCCAGTCATATCTATTACCCGCCGGGAATGGAAATAGTCGCCGAAGATGTTTCCGCCTTCAGAAAAGAAAGGGCGCCGATCGGGCACGTATCGTTCACCATAGGAGAAATCAATGCCTTCTACAGCTTGTTCAATATTTTCAAAATCGGGATTCGCTGCACCAACGAGCCGCAATTGTGGCGTAACTTCATAACGAAGGTCTGTCCCTACTCGAACCGGAGGTTTCCTGTCTTCTGTTTTCGTTTCGCGGATGCCGCCAATCAAATAGGGTAACAGCTTTAATTCTCGTTTTCGTCGAGGCGGTAAGACACCAATCCAATGTCCATCGTTTTCCTGAAACTTATTAACACCCAAATTACACCACCACGAACGTTCTCCAGTCCGTTCTTGCGCTCTATCAATGTTGATACCCATCCGAACCGGTTCGGTCGTTTCTGGATAATCCAGCATCTGCCACGGAATTTCCATCTCTACGATCCATCCATCATCCACAATCTGCGCGGCGACATTCCACAAACCGATCCACTCGCTCTTTTCAGCGCGCCCAATGGCAAGATGTGCATATTTCGCACCGAGTGGGTTTACGATGAACCAATTTCTGTCAGCAAATTGGTGTGTATGAAAGGGATCGAGACTGAAGGATACCCAGTCTTCCCCGCGAATTTGGGTCTGGTCTTTGATCTGGCGCGCCACAATTTTATCGGGCATATCATCGTAGAGGTGAATCCCAACATAGATGGCTTCATCCGTGTAGACCAACCTGGCTACAGATTGGTTCTTCGCAGGTTTTTCGGTGCGTTCATCAGTGAAATTGACGGCTTGCGGAGCATTTTGCCAGCAAACATCGTCAAGGATACCGTCAATAGTAGGAAACTGATCGGTTTTGACTGCGGGGAGTTCTCTTTTGATTGTGGTGTCGCTTGAAATCGCCAAGGGTTGAAAACCTACAGCCAGTATAAAGACGATAGTGCTTAACAGAGTTGCTTTCATTGAAACACCTCTATGGTTGCAATTGTAGTCCTCAGACGTCGTTCGCTTGGTCGGCTAACCAAGCGGATTTAATGGTCCGCCACTCCTCGTCGGTCATCGTGCGTCGCCAATACGGAGAGATCGAGGCCTTTTTTGTGTCGATCCCGCGTTCGGACAATAGGTGCTTGCGCACTGCTCGGACCTCGCCGGCCTCCCCGTGGACGAACACATCCACGGGGCCCGGGGCAAAGTCCAAGCCAGCAACCGCATCCGGCAGCAGCGTCCCAGGGTCCTCGGTGCTGCGCCGATGCAAATAGGTGATGTTGAGATCGCCAGGCGTGGTGAGCACCAGTTCGTCATCGGGACCGTCGACGACTACTAACACCACCGCGCGAGCTCTGGGTGTGAGTGCCTCCAGCGATGCGCCAATAGCCGGCAACGCGCTCTCGTCGCCCGCCATGAGGTGCCACGCCGCATCAGGGTCAGGAGCATATGCGCCGCTCGGTCCCCTGAACTGGAGGCAGTCCCCCAGCTGGGCTCGTTGTGCCCAGGGACCTGCGTAGCCGTGGTCTCCGTGGACGACGAAGTCGATGGTGAGTTCCCGCTGTTCGTTGTTCCAGGCGCGCACCGTGTAACGACGGGACCGGGGCCGATGGTCGCTGTCGAGTGCTTCAAAGTCAACCGGATCAAATGGGGCTGTGTAGGGCTCCCCGCCAGGAAAGAACTGGGCGTTGATGTACTGATCCGAATAGGGGGTCGGAACGAATCCGTCCAGGTCGCCGCCCAACACGACGCGTACCATCGACCGGGTCAGGTACTGCGTGCTTCTCACTTCTCCATACATAGGTCTACCTCCGTTTTTCAGTTGATTTTCGTGAATCTCAAAAAATTCCTAAAATTTTCTATAAGTTAGATGATTACATACCGAACCAATATCGGCATTTGATCAGGAAGATGTTTTCCCCATCATCGATGAAACTGCTGCCCAAACTCTGCAATGGACGGAACTCAAAGTCAGCTTCCCCGACGGATACCAAGTCAGCTTCTCGGGATTGCGTCCAAACCAAAAATAGCGTGCTTCCAGGTTGGAACTCCCAGCGGAGCACGGCGTTGCCTCGCAAAGACCGGTAGTGGAAATCTCGGTTTCCCTTCAGGGGATACGGTTTAAACTGATAGGTCTTTGGTGCTACGAGTTCCTTGAAGTTGGTATATTCGCCGATCGTCAAGAAGGGTTGCAGGTAGAGTTGCAGACTCAGTGTCGGTGTAAAACTGATGTCGGCGCGCGTGGTGAAGTCAAGCGTTTGACTCTCTAACTCGCCATAGACATAGTGTTTTTTGACCTGTCCGTTGGCGTTCTCTTCGACCAGATCTACCCATTGTGCATCCCGCACACCATAGGTATAATTCGGACCTATAGTAAACTCAATATTGGGTGCGAGGCGGATGCGGATATGGAGGTCCACATGGGAGCCATAACTTTGTCTATTCGGCTCCCAATAATAGATAGAAGTTCTCCACCAACGAGGGTTCAATTGGAGTTGAACCCGTCTTCGGCTATCCGTCGAGAGTGCTGTGAACATCCACCAGACGGCTGGTCTCTTAATCAGCGTTCCGCCGCGTCGAACATCGCGATCGCTAAACGATTCAAAGTTGCGACCAACGCCGAGCGTCCACTCCCAATAATTTTTGAATTGCGCCTCTACCGCGATACTATGCCAAACACTAAGACTGTCACCTTCGTAGGTCCAGATTCTATCGCCAGAGGCGTAAAGAGAAACGCGTCTGAAAATGCTAAATGGCTTCTCCTTGTTCGCCGAGAGATAATAAGCCAAGTCCAGCGTATTCGTACGCCCTTTCAAACCGAGGTCGTTTATATCAAAGTCAGGTGATATCGCTTCCAGATATGTTTCGCCTCTCAACCATCCGCCGCGTTTATCCAGCTCAATAAGTGCGACATACCCCGACTTGCGCGCATCCGGTTTCCCTGCTTGGCTTCCCGCAAGGGTCCCCGTTATCTGATACATATCATTGGCAAACCTTAAATCCCAATCGAGACCACCGACATACCCTGTGTGAGAATCCCATCGATTCACAGCGGTTGTCATGAGTCCAAGGGTCGAGGTCCCTTTTAGGACGCTTTGCTTAAGTCGACCGACGAAGTAATTCGTTAGGGGTTCAACGAGGTGATCGCTTTGGACTTTCTTGCCATTGACCGTCCGTTCAATCTGTGCGTGCTCTGGCGCAGTGATGGCTTCCATGATGCCGAAAGAGGTTCCGCCTTCCGTTCTGCCCACAATCTTAGCCGCACCGAGGATCGTTGTCGCTTCCGGGCGACTCAGTTCGGTAGCATCGTGGGGGATCTGAAAATGCCCCGGTCTGCGCCCAATCCGACGTGAGTAAAAGAAAAGATAATCCGAGTGGTCAAAGGCGGTTGAATCTTTGACAAAGAAGGGACGGCGTTCCGAAAAATATTCCTCATAAGCGGAAAGATTGAGTGTTGCTGGGTCGGCTTCCACCTGTCCAAAATCGGGGTTAACTGTTGCGTCAAGTGTAATTCCGGAGGTAATCCCCAGTCGCACATCGGTGCCGATGTTGCCCCACAGGTCGGGGTCATCGTCGAACCGCGTGCGTCCCATGACGTAAGGCACAATCTCAAGATGACGGGGTGGATTGATATTTTTGATGCCGGTGAGATCTCCAAAGCGGGAGACCCAGCTCGGCGCATCAAGCTTGACCAATCGCCAGTGGTCCATCTCTTTTTTACGACTGATGTATCGCTCGACCTGTAATCCCCACGTGTATTCATCTTTAGGGGAGAAACGCAAGATATAAAACGGGATTTTATACTCGGCTGCCCAACCCTTGTCGTGAATCTGGGGTTTCACATCCCACACACCGTCCCACGTATCGTCAAACGGAGGATTATATTCATCCGTAACAGTCCCATCTGTGACAGACCCAGAGGAGTAAACGGTAAACCAAAATCCACGCACCCGGTTCTGATGCGGGGCAAGACTGATGGTGACCTTATCCGATTCAATATCAGTGTCTCGTCTGACCAACCGGGAGACAATTTGATCGGGCTCACTGTCATAACACATCACCCCGAAATAGAGTGCCTCATCATCGTAAGCGATTTGGAAGGTGATGCGTTCGGTTGCGGGTTTCGCTTCATCGGGTTCGCGTTGACGAAAACCTTCGTGGACGGGGGCATTTTTCCATATCTCATCATCTAAAACACCATCCACCTGTGGCGGTGCGCCGGTAATGCGAACGGCAGTTGCAGTTCTGTGAGGCGAGTCTGTCGCGTCTTCAGTTTGTGCGGTACTTGGGGATTGGACCGCTAAAAAGATGGGAAAAAGCATCAAGGTAACCCAAAAATCAAAACGAATTTTCATAGGTTCTTCCTCTTTGTTTTGCGTAATTATTTGAGGTTGACACATAAATAGACCTTGTGGGTGGTAGGCACGCAATTGAATCCGCGTCCAACGCGCAATAAATCGCCATACTTCCAACTGGCATGTCATTGCAATTCTCCCTTCGGTTTTACTCAACCGTGGATTGTCGTCCCGCCGTTGACTTTCATGTAGGTCAAGATGCTTCGTGCCAAACTTTCAATGTGAATCGATTTGTTCCGCAAATACCTCCTTCGATGTGCTATTTTTCAGTGCTCTCGATCTTAAATCAATACGCAATCCGTATCCTAACGATAACGTCCTCACTATCCTTACGCGGCACGTTTAACCCATCAGACTCGACAAGTTTCTAATTCCGCTCATACTTCAGCAGAAGCCCGGATTCGCCAGCGACCCAGGGAATCCGACCCCGTGTAATCCATAAACTATTCAGCGTTTTATTCGTTGGATTTTGTTGCTGTTGCCAAGTTTTTCCGCTGTCGGTTGAATGGAGAATAGTTCCTTTCCAACCGACAATCCAGCCTTCCGTCTCGGAGGCGAACCAGATCGCGTGGAGTGCGTCATCAGTGTTGCTCTCCCGACGCTGCCACGTTTTTCCACCATCCTGAGTTTGGAGAATCAGCCCCATATCACCGACGATCCAACCTTCTTTCTCCGAGACAAAACTGATGTCATCGTAGCTGAATCCGTCGTATCGACTGATGATTTGTTGCTGCCATGTCTGTCCAAAATCTTCGGTGCGGAGCAGTAAACCTCCGTCTCCAACAATCCAGCCAATTCGCTTCGTGACGAAGAAGATACTGTTGAGCCCCGGGTCTATAACAATTTGGGAAACCCAAGTCTTTCCGCCATCATTGGTGTGAAAAAGTTCGCCATATTGAAACCAACCCCCGATGACCCAGCCGTTCTTATCATCGACAAAAACCAGATCGTTCAGATAGGTTTCAACGTCATCGAACTGCATCTCCCAAGTTTTACCACCGTCCGGGGTGTGTAAAATAAAGCCTTCATGGTTGAATTGACCGATGTTTTTCCCACCAACAATCCAACCCTTTTTGCGATTGACAAAATTGACCGCTTCGAGGTGATAGTCCTCGACATACAGGTCTTCGTCGTCAATTGAGTAGGTTTCCCAGGTGTTACCAGCATCATGGGTACGGAGCATCAAACCTCCGTATCCGACCGCCCAACCTTCGGTCAGATTAATAAACTGCATCTCTGTTAGGTCATGATTTTTTCCGCTCGTTAGCATCTCCCAGTTCGCACCACCGTCGTTTGTCCGCATGATAACGCCGTTCTCACCCGTCGCCCACCCTTGTTTCGAGTTGACAAAATGGATGTCACTCAGATGGTTCGCCGTGTTACCACCCTGCGGCGTCCAATTCTGTCCCGCATCACAGGTGTGGTAAATATTGCCGTACCAGCCAGCAGACCATCCTTCTGTTTCGCTGATAAAGGAGATTGCACCTAAAATGTTGAGGTTTTGACCCCCATGACGTTTCGTCCATGTCACCCCACTGTCCTGTGTGTCGAAAACTGCGCCGATCGTTGTCACCGCCCAACCGATTTGTTCACTTGTGAAGCAGGCACCGATGGTTTCATAGCCGGTTGGCACCTGTCCGAGATTCCATGTTTTGCCACCGTCTCGTGTATGTAAAACCGTTCCATACGTTCCCGTCGCCCATCCCCGTTTTGCATCGACAAAATGGACCGTACTCAGTTCGTTGTAAGTGCCGCTCTGTTGCCGTGCCCATGTTTTTCCGCCATCAGCGGTGTGCATGATCCAGCCCTCCATCCCAACGATCCAACCGTTGTTTGCGTCAATGAAATCGGTCGCCATAAACGGGGCATCTGTACCCGACGGTTGAGCATACCAATTCACGCCACTATCTTGCGTATGGAGGATAATACCATCTTCACCGACAACCCATCCCTCTCGCTCATTGATAAAATCTGCATCGAAAAGATATCGGTTCGTCGGTGATTTTTGAAGCTCCCATGTTTCTCCGCTATCCGAGGTGTGAGCGATTGTCCCTTCACTGCCAACCGCCCAACCGAGATTCGAACCGAAGAAACAGACTGACTCAAAGTTCGCATCCAATTCCGCTTCCCGTGCGATTGTCCATCCTTGCTGTGTTTCAATAGGTTCCGGTGTAGAGAGGAACGCTCGCTCAACAAACCAGACGGCACCAAATATAAAGATACAGACCGACACAGCGCGTTGAAATGTAATTTGCCATCGCATGCGTCCGATTCCGACGAGTAACGGAAAGAGGAGCATCACAACGCCAATCTGTCCGATTTCGACACCGATGTTGAAGGAAAAAAGCGAAATGAGTAACTTCGTTTCCGCCAGACCGATATCTCTGAGAATGCCCGCAAACCCGAATCCGTGAATGAGTCCAAAACCGAAGGCAACAATCCACCGTTTTTCTGGTCTCTTTTTGAGAACGAGGTTCTCAACAGCGATGTAGGCAATGCTCAATGCAATCAACGCTTCGATCGGACGCATAGGGAGCGTAACAATATCAAGCACGGCGAGTCCGAGCGTGAGGCTATGCGCTACGGTGAATGCTGTAACGACTTTCACGATGTGCATCAATTTTCGGTCAACGATATGGAGACCGATCAAAAAAAGTAGGTGATCATAACCGGTGAGGATATGCTCAATGCCGAGTAGCGTGAACTCATAGAACGCGTTGAGTGTGCTCACCTTATTCGGTTGAAATGGGTGTCCCCATGCCTCAATCGCATGCCAAACGCTCACGAGACAAATTCCGATACCGATGGATCTTCTGATTGAACGCTGTCGTAGTGATTTTTTTAAGGAAATCTCTACGGAGTTATTATCTACTTTACTAAATCTTATCAATTCGGATTCCTCTCTGATGCTTCAGCAAGATACCTATATTTTTTATTGAAAGTGAGTCTCATTATCAAAAATGTGTTACAGTAACAACGCCATCTTTATAGTCGGGGTTTATTGATTTTTTACTGCCAATAAACCCCAGTAGAAGTTCACTATTTTTCTAAGTGATTGGTTCAGTCAACCCATCGGAGTACATCATGCAAAGGTTTCCGTTTCGGTGTTGGGATTTCATCCGGATAGCCCATGTAATAGAAACCTATGATGTATTCGGTTTCTGAATCGATACCGAGTAGATCGTAAGTTCCTTGTTCCAGGGTAATCCCGCCAGTACTCCACTGCATACCGATGCCTTGTTCCCAACCAGCGAGTTGAATGTTGAGCATTGAACAGCACACGGTAGCATAATCTTCTCGCTGCCGTTGGTCGTTTCCTTCTTGAATACAAGAAACCGAGACGATTGTCGGCTTGGACATGAACTTTTGGACCCCGCGCTCTGCAATTTCAGCGAGAGTTTCTTCTGTCGCTACCTTGGCCGCCTCCGGATTGGATGTTACTTTCTCAACCTGAATTTCGCCATACCGTTTGGCAAGTTTCAGTTTCACTTCTTCGCCAATGACGGTAAACCGCCACGGTTCAGTAAGATGGTGGTTTGGTGCCCAGATGCCAGCATAAAGAAGATCTTCAAGAATGCTCTTCGGTACCGGATCTGGCTTGAATTTGAAAATTGTCCGACGCGACTGAATCGCTTCCATAACGGACATCTTTCCGTTGTTACTGGTGTTAATCTGTGTCATTATTTGCTCCTTAATAATTGAAGGGTGAAGAATAAAGATTAACAAGCCTTCTCTGTCTAAAACAACAGAGAAGTTCTCTAAGCCTCATTCTTGGGTAAACATAGATGTTAATTGAATCTAAAACTGTGGTTATGGGCATCACATGTCAATTTCCGCCGCTTTCATCCTTTCATACTCAGATTTCAGCCAGAAAAATTATTCTCTGGATTCCGTTTTACAGCAACTAACATAATAGCGGCGAGATTCTCTGCATAATCCCGAAACACCTGTCGCATGATTTTCACTCGATGCCGGGCTTCGCTGTCACGTAAAACATTCCGCCCGAAACGGAGTGCGCCCCAAAACCCCTCATCCTGAATCAAGCGTTTCGGTTCCAGCAGATGCATGGGGGCAGTTGCTTGTGTATGGACGATGAACCCTTCAGCTTCTAACAGGGTCCGCCATTCAGGGACGGTGAGCGGACGGGCACCGACATGTATAGCATCTGTGAGTGCTTTCTGAATTTCTTGTTTGGTATCTTCATCCAGATCTTCCGGAACAAGACAGAGTTCATGAATCCCATAACGGCCTGTAGGTTTCATCATCCGAAATGCCTCTTGCACAATCTGCTGCTTTTTACTGGGTGTCTGCATTGTCAGCATAGCTTCACCATAGACAACTGTTGCTGTCGCATCTGGCAGTCCTGTCTCTTCTGCCCGTCCAATCAAACACGTCTGATGGTTTCCCGTTAAGTATTGACTCACTGCCTTGGCAGCGGCTTCGTCGCGTTCGACAGCCGTATAAGAAGCCGGTCTCTGTTTCAGAGTCAATTGTGCTGTAAACCCCAAACCCGGGGCAAACTCCACGACATCATCTGAAGGTTTTATATACAACCCATTCAACATCTGACGGGTCAGTTCTCGCCCACCGGGTCGCAGAACACGCTTCCCGAGTCGAGCCAAAAGCCAGTGTCCCGGCATTTTGGTGGTGTCAAGTTTCTCACCAAGGGTTCCTTCTTGGTTATTGACGCTCATTGTTTCCTCCTTTTTCATCCCTGTTAACGCGCAACTGTCTCAAATTTCTCCATTATGCTTGCCTGTTTCTCTTTAGGCAGTTGATAGATGAGTTGCTGATAAAAATGCTTAAAAGTGGCAGGTTTTAATGCATTGTTTTCTATGAACGTTACGAGAGTTTGATTGAACAGAGGTGCCCCTAATTCTTGGATAAGACCATAGAGTTCGAGCGTGCCTTTATTCGCTTCTAAGTAATCGATACCATCCGCATAAAGCAGGGGTGGCTCCTTATTCGGTTCGTTGCCGCGCCCTCTCGCGTATCTGTCAATCTTTTTGTCTACATGTTGATCGGCTAACGCTTCACCAAATTTTTGTTTGATAAAGTGTAATGCCATCGCATCAGGCAGGGCAACTCGGAGCATATCTGCCCCTTGAACATTCGCAATGAACAGGTTTTGGTAAACCCACTGTTTGATGAGTTCTCTGACGATGCTGTAATAGATATAGACAAGATGCTTTTCTTTTCTACCATCGGCTGTCCATCCGTGTTTTTCGGAGATAGCAATGACATTCGGGTAGGTATAAAAATCGTCTTCTTCGTAGAACGGAATCTCCGCGATCGTCAATTGTTTGTGTGGATAGGTCCCCAAGTTAGTTTGAATGAACGCGATTCCTTCTGTGACTGCGTTTTCAAAATGTTCCAAATTGTAATCGTGTCTTTGGTCGTAAAGGATTGTAAATTTTGTTCCTGTATCCAAAGTCGTCTCATAATTCTTATAATTAGCAGAGCCGATATACCAGTGCATTGGCGCAGGTGTTTCGATCTGGTACAAGAAATGGTTTCTGCCATCCGCTTGCTGTTTTCTTTTTAAAATACCAGGCGCGAAAGCGATCTGTTCATCTGAGGTGCTAACCTGTATAGAGGCTGTGTGCCACACAGCATCGGGTGAAAACGCGTCCTCACTGAGTGCCGATGCATCATTTACGCTCGCCATACGTGAGGTAAGTTTGGTAAGTCCATAGTCCCCACGGTCTCGATTTTGATCTAACGCCTTGGCATCGTTGTAGCCAATAATTGGGATAATATTTCGCCCCATGAGTGTTCCATTAAAAGTTAAGTCTGCCTGTGGATCACTCTGAGAAAATCCGATGTAATCCAGAATGCATTCAACTTTTAAAGTTATCGTTTCATTTGCTTGGAGCGGTTGCGGGAGTTGAAACGCGTATTGCTGATGCGCTTCGTCCGAATTAAGCGAAGACAGCGTTTCGTTCTCAATCGAGATAGATTTTATGGTAACAAAATCTTTAAGACTTAAATGGAGTATATCAATAGGTGTTTCACCGTCATTGGTCAAATCCAAGGCGGCAGTGTATTCGGCACGTCTATCTTCAGGAAAGATATCCATCGACAGATCGAGTCCACTGATTTTCGGGTGTAGTTGCGCTTCGAGGTGCTTATATTGCTTTTCATAGTCAGCAGCTTCGGCGTTTTCTTGTGCGTCGGTTTTGAAGTTTCCAGTGGCATTGACATTTTTGACGATGTAGCTTTGTAGGAAGACGAAGCCGATGAGGAGGAGTGGTATACACAATTTTCCGATCAATGATAGTTGCGGGTTCTTCACCGAAATCCGTTTTATGAAGCTCGTCTCTGTCCCACGGTTCCAAACCCAGATACCTATGCCGAGGGTTGCGATAGCCAGTAATGTCCATGTGAGCGTATAGTATGGGGCAGCGACACCGAAAATCCCAAATCTATTCATCTCCGAATAATCTTCAACACCCGGTGCAAACGGATACATGAACCGAACTTCTTCGATAAGTCCCAATTCTGCGGAGATAACAGTAAAAAGAAAAACAGCTACACTCAAAATGTGACCGACAAAACGTCTACCTGTCAAGGCACCGAAAAAGAATGCCATTGCAATAAGGAGTAAGAGGCTCATCCAACCGCCTTGATAACCATAAAGGTGTTCAATATACACAGTCCATTCAATATCATAGAAACCGTTGGCGAGTTGTGCCAGCAGTCCGCAAACGAGCAAGACAGTACTCAGTAGGAATGAAACCAGTGCCATCGCCAGAAACTTGGAGACATAGGTAACCCATGTCGGGATGGGAAGAGCGTCACTCAATTGTGAGATCTTGACTGTCCGTTCTTTATACAATAATTCTCCTGACCAGATGAGGAGTAAAATACCAAGAAAAACCAAAGTTGTCAGCCGCGTTGAAGTCATTGCTGACGTAATCGGCAACGTGTCCGTAGTAATGTAATACTCAGCATTCCATAGGATATTGTATAGGAAAAACATGATACTAAGGATACCCATGATGATGATGAAACCGATAGGTCGCACCACATTTTTCATCTCCAATATACTTAACCTGAAAACCTTTCTGATATTTTCAAGTGTCGAAAAATTCTGATGAATCGGAATCGACTTTTTATAGTGACCGTTAGAATTAAAGAGACATTTTTCTGTTTTATGATAGAATGTTTCTATTATGGCATATTCAACAGATTTACGTAAACGCGTCTTAGATTTTATTCACACGGGTGGTAAAAAATCCGAAGCATCGCGTCGTTTTTCCGTGGATCGGTCAACGGTTTATAGATGGTTATCGGCTAAAACCCCATTTGCGCCCCAAAAACCGGGTCCGAAAAACATGAGGTGTCTTGACGAGGCAGCACTGAAGAAACATGTCGCTGATTTCCCGGACTTGACGCAAAACGAGCGTGCCTCGCATTTCGGTGTTTCAGCGTCCTCTATCAGATATGGACTGCGGAAACTCGGCATCACGCGAAAAAAAAACACTCGGATATAAGGAGCGGTGCGCCGAGAAACGGCACGTCTATCGTCAAACACTCACCGAGAAACACGCCACTGGGAAAACGATAGTTTATGTAGATGAGTGCGGTTTTCGTGCTGAGAGTTTTAGACGGCATGGGTATGCTCCGAAAGGTGAATGTGTTTTAGGTCTCATCTCAGGCACAAGGACACGAACAACAACGTTGGTCGCTGCGCGTATCGGTTCGGCTTTTACGGCCCCCTGTTTGTTTGATGGAAGCTGCGATGCGGCGTGTTTCAATGCCTGGATTGAAGCCTATTTATGTCCACGGCTGTCTGCCTCAGACATCGTTGTTCTTGATAATGCCAAGATTCACAAAACGCGTCGAACCCGTGAGTTGATAGAAGCATCGGGGGCAGAGGTATTGTTTTTGCCGCCTTATTCACCCGACTACAATCCGATTGAACACGACTTTGCGAATATCAAACGTCTCAGAGAGTATAATGCCGATATAACCATTGATGAAGTCATAAACATGTATCTTTAATTCTAAAGTTTACTATAAATAGAGGTCGTGTAGAAGTATCCTCATCAAAGATGATTTTTCTCTTTTTCGTAGGTGTGGCGATAAAGTATTTGAAACTGAATCGCTTGTAAGCAGAGAACGTAAGCAAAACAGTGAGGCTCAGCCATAGGATCCGGTTAATAATAAAAAGTGGACTGATCGGAAAGTAACTTGTATTTTTTTCTGCAACGGATAGTGCTTCAACGGTATCTACTGTTACGGTATACGCAAACGGATCCAACAGATAGATGATATTGATGTATGGGGTATTTTCACGGGTTGTTTCTGCGACGAGGAAAGAGAGGACCACCAGGAATACGGCCATATACCCAGCCACCATATTCCGAAAAAATACCACGCCAGCAATCACAATGCTTGTGAGAAATAATAGATTAGGGATGGTAAAAATGGTAAAACCCTGCAAAAGCTGTCCCCACGGTGTAGGACCAAATTTTTCAGGGGACCCGATACCCATATATTGCATAAACGCTAATCCTAAAGGATAAGCCAAGCAGATGGAGACGTTAATCAAGTAAGCCGCGATAAACTTGCCCAAAAAGTATTTCTTCTCGTTTATAGGCAATGTATAAAAGGTTTCAGCAGTTCGATGTTCTATGTCTTTGTAAACTGCTGTTCCTGTAATAATTGCTATAACAATTACCAACAACATACCGCCTGCGGCGAGACACTGGTAAATTATCGCCGGTGCATTCATTAAAGTCTCATCGTTAACATGGAAATCATACGTGCCCCAAGCATACCATGCCCCTTGAAACGCCAGCATTAAGATAAAAATAAGGGTCATCCATTGGGTGTACCGATATTTGAATTCAAACGAGATCAGCTTGGAAATCATATCGCAACTCCTTGCTGCTGATTAAATAGCACGTTGAAATAAGCATCTTCAAGGGCAGGCACTTTGGCGGTGAACTTTTCACTTGGAGAATCATTGGCAACAACGGTAATAATCAATTGTCCCATGTGAAAGCGGGAGGAAATGACGTTGAATTCCGCTTCATAGGATTTGAGCTCTGACTTTTCGATTTGTAATTCCCATAGTTTGCCATCCAAGGAGGCTTCAATCTCTGCGGGGCTTCCTGTCAATAAGACTTCACCATCGCCGATAATAGCCATGTCATTACATAACGTGCTAATATCCTCAACAATGTGTGTGGAAAGAATCACGACAATATTTTCACCGATCTCTGAGAGTAAATTGTAGAAACGATTGCGCTCAATCGGATCTAATCCAGCAGTTGGTTCGTCAGCGATGATAAGTTGTGGATCGCCGAGTAAGGCTTGTCCAATACCGAAACGCTGTTTCATACCGCCAGAATAAGTGCCAAGTTTCTTTTTTCGGACATCGTAGAGATTTATTTTTCGCAAGAGTACTTCTACGACATCTTTGCGCTCCTTTTTATTCGTGATGCCTTTTAGATCAGCGATATGGTTGAGCACTTCTTCGGCGGTAACGCTCGGATAAACTCCGAACTCTTGTGGCAGATACCCAAGTATTCTCCGTAAAGCATCAGGATCTTTCGCGACATCAATATCGCCAAAGTGGACTGTCCCGGAATCAGCATCTTGCAAACTCGCGATCGTCCGCATCAGTGTTGATTTACCTGCGCCGTTGGGTCCCAGTAAACCGAACATCCCTTTACCAATACTGAGACTTACATCTTTCATCGCCTCGACGCCATTGTCGTAGGTTTTTGAAAGATTTTTGATTTCAAGATTCATATTTCTACCTCGTATTTTCTATCCGGTATCTTGTTTTGTGCGTTATGCCATAGGTTATATTGATTGTTTGTTGGGTGTAGTCGGAACCGAAGTTCCGCCTACATTCTATATCCAGCCATCTTGCAGTTTCAAAATCGCGGCTTTTAATGCTTTGGCATGCTGCGCAATTAAGAACAGGATCACACAGAAGGTCACGCTATCGAAAACGATGTATAACCAGTTTTGGGAGAAAAAGACATGTGTCATTAACAAACACAGAATCAGTGGTACAAACATGATACTTCCCAACAGATACGTCCGTTTGAAGATCATCAGTGCTCCACACAAAAATTGAAAGAAGCCCACGAAATACAGGTAACCTGCCCGATGTAACAGATCGTAGAACTCGAAGAAGAGAGGATTGGTCTCTGCAACTTCTGTCTGGAATTCCGCCGGGTCGTAAGGCAGAAAGAGTTTCTCGGTTCCTGCGTGAATAAAAAGTAGTGCTAATAAAAAACGGATAATGTAAGTTGCAATTTTCATATTAGAATTTCACAGTGAGTTTTGAACCGATTGTTCTTGGGAGCCCGTAATTTGCGAAAACGCCGGCCCCGCCAACACCATAACCGTAACTAAAATAAGTCTCATCCGTCAAGTTTTGTCCCCAGAAAATGAGGTCGATTCTCTCAGTGGAGACGACAAAACGCGCATTTAGTAAGCCATACGCTTCCTGTTCAATTGTATTTTCGGCATCGAAGAACATATCCGTCTGATACTGATAATCAACCGTGGTTTTCAACGTAATTAGGCTACTGACGGATCTCTCGTAACTGATGCCAAAGTTCCCATTGAAGTGTGGCGAATAGCCTTGTTCATTCCCAGCGTTATCTAATTCACCCCCGGGTCCGATAGTTTTGTAATCCGTAATTTCGGTTTCTAAATATCCGATATTGATAATTGCGGTGAGACCCTCTACCAATGCCCACTCTGTCTCTAATTCGGTGCCGTAACTAATGCTACGTCCCAAGTTTGCCCGACCCAGATTGAAAGTCTCCAGATTTATTACAGTGTAAAGTTGCTGATCTCTGTAGTCGATGTAAAATCCGGTCAGATTGGCTCTCACTCGATTTTGTAGGAACATTGATTTTACGCCAGCCTCGTAGTTCCAACTGAACTCTGGATCGAATTTGGCTGCTTCTGCATCGGTTGTAAACGGATTGATACCACCGGGACGATAACCACGCGCGACGTTACCAAAGAACATAATGTCGTCTGTTGCCTCATAGGAGAGTCCAACTTTAGGCGATGTAGCATTAAAGGTTGCTGTTTCTTCAAATTCGGCAGGAATGGCTCCCAAATTCGGATACTGATAACCCGTATTTCCGTCTTTCGTATAAGATCTGCTCACGTCCGCGTGGTTATTTTCTATCTCAAAACGGATGCCAGCGATTGCTCGAAGGCGTTCGATGATCGGATAGTCAGCGTTACCGAAAACGGAGAAGCCGGTGTATCGTTGTTTTGTTTTATCACTTGTTGTATAAGGATATTGCGCTGCCGCGTCGGGATCTTGTTGGAAAGCGGCGTTGTCTTTGCCAGCCTCCCAGTCATGCACATAATCTGTACTGAGGTTATATACAAAAATGCCTGCTAACCACCGGAGACGGCTACCTTTTGAACTGACGCGAAGCTCTTCAGCTAACGTCATCAGTTCCCTTGAGTAGTAGATCCTTGTATTGATGTCAGCGGGTAAAAAATCGAAGTCATCATCATTCGCTGTATTGCCGGTGTATTGTAAGGATGTAATTGATTTAATGGATAGATGATCGGTTTCATAACTCACTTTCAAAGCGTTATTTGATGCCAGTGTATCGTACACGCCTTGTGTATTATAAGCCACTTGGTATGGCGACTCGTTCCGTAAGGTATTAATATCTTTACCCGTTGCGCCGAAACCGCCTACAAAGGCATAGGCATCGACTTCTCTTTGGGTGAGAGAGGTGTTTAGTGAGAGAGACAGGCTGCTACCCGGAAGATACGTCAGACGTAAGTTACCGCTGTATTGTTGGTGTCCCAAGAGGTCGTCAGTGTTGAGAAACGTGTTTTCGATGTATCCGTCTCTGAAAGTTGAACTGCCACTCATCCGAGCAAATAGTTTGTCTTCAATAAGTGATGTACTGACACCAGCACTTGCTGCAATGCGATTGAGATTTCCGTATCCAAATGACGCAAACCCTTTGGTTTCATTGGCTGGGTGTTTGGTAATTACGTTGATAGCACCTGCCAATGTATTGCGACCATATAAAGTGCCTTGCGGACCCCTTAACACTTCGATGCGCTCAATGTCTGTTAGCAGTGTTGGAAATGAGCTGGTATTAAACAGCGGAACATCGTCGACGTAAACGCCAACGACTGGCACTTCATCAATCGTAAATAAACCTCTGCTGGCTATCATCGGGAATAGGCCCGCGCCATCGTCATAGGATTTGAGATTGGGTGAGATTCTGCCAACTTCGTTTATGTTACTGATCTGTAGTTCTTCTGTTTTTGTGCTGTCAATGGAGGTAACAGCAATAGGCACTTTTTGAAGCACCTCTTCCCTTTTTTGTGCAGTTACGGTTAGCGTTGGAAGAGTAACCACCTCTTTTTCTGTAGTGTCGGTTTCTTGCGCGTATGATGTCATGGTTATCATACATAGTACTATCAGTTGAATACCGATTTTTTTCATCAGATTCTGTTTCCTTATGGATATAGTTGAAATTGAAATTGATGTGCCTAACCGAAAATCCGGTGATGTTGCAGGTAAAAGCGTATCGTGTTCATCTTTAAGCGAGATAACAAATCTGTTTTTATATTGAAAGTGAGTCTCATTATCAAAAATAGTTTGCCATCTTTTGTAGGAATTTCAATCTCGCGCTGGAGCAGACGTTTGAAGGAAATTGCCTATCTTCAATAAATGATAATGAGACTCATTTTCATATTCGTGCCTGCGCTGCTTGCGAGGGTCCAAAAAATCGCAAGGAATTACAGATAACTACACGAATTATATTAAGTATACCCACAATTTTCGTGAATGTCAAGGAAAATCTGCAAAATATTAAATTTTTTAGTTAAAATCTAAAAAAAATGATATTAGGCGTTCAATTTCCGCAATTCTTTGAACCGTTTTTTACGACCTCACTGTTTTTCCCAGATTTGCACGTTATGTCCCGGCAAATCGAACGGATATTCCCCGTACGCAAGCGTCGGCAATCCGTTATCGTCTACTGTGACAACAACATAGAGTCGGTGTGGAGAAATGCTTGTGTCAACGCGCTCCAGGAACTGCCATTGGTCACCACTGGATGTGGTTATTCTTATCTTTGTCCAGCGGATACCTTCACCGTCTGTGTATGTTCCATCGGATATTTGAATGCTATGCGGGTCATCTGGTGGTAAGATAAAACTCTCGCCTATTGTGGAAGTTGAATTTAAATGCGTGTGCGACACAAGCACCCAAGTCCCAGGTACAGGTACCGCAATGCTGTTCTGATCCACAGCCCAGACGTGATCGCGTTCTTGCATCGGAATCGAGAGGTGTGTCTCGGAAATCTCCGATTTTACCACCTGCTGAGCCCGATTGCACGAAGAAAGTCCAGTAACAAATGCCGTAATCGTCAATATAAGTGCGAGTTTTGCGATGTATCTATTTTTCATATGCATCATGGATTCCTTTAAAAAATTTAGATTTTGTATATTTTATAGAAATCATAGAATGTCTCAATCGGGCATTCAGGTCTAAGCACTTGGTAGGGAAAGCATTGAAGGCAACCGTCAACCGTTTTTTGTCTGCTAAGACAATCCAAGAACTGTGAGGCAGTCGGTTGTCGAATGGATCCCTTGCGAGCGATAAACTGTCCCCACAATGCCCAAAACGTGGTTTCATAACCCACTGGTTTCGCCGTCTTAACATAGTCTGGTGGAAAGAGCCTAAGGTAGGCGGGTATGTTGTAAAGCCAAGATCCACCTCGCACTGTTTCCACGTCGGGGTGGTTTGCTTGGATGTATCGAAACATCGCCGACACCTCCGACTTCCGGACGGTTATTCTTGCTTTGCTTAAGGTGCCGTGTTCAGAGGTTTCACGGTTTTCAAAATGGAGTCGAAGTTTTCTCGTGCCGCGCCATGGATAGACATAAGAGAAACACCCAAAGAACTTTCGATTGTCAACAGGAGTTGTCCGCACAGCCAATCGTTGGAGATAAAAGTCGTATGTCCACTCTTCGGGAGTGTCGGACGGACGAAGACCTTCAATGAAGGTATCCCATAGTGGATTGGGCGTATCATGGGAAACTCGCAAATTGAATAGGGTTCGCAACATTGTGTAGTCTATTAACACATCTTCCAAAGCCTGATGGGAGACTTCGGCGATTTTTTGGGCGAATCTAATTTGTAATATCAGAAAGTCCTTGGCGTATTGTATCAGAGGATCTACCTCGTTTATGAAAATCTTCAGGGTCAAAACCCCGTCCTTTAGGACGGGGTCTATCACGGTTAGTATTTTCTCAACGCCAACCAAAATGATGCGCTAAGCAACAAGGGTCTGAATGGGATATTCAAGGAGATAGGACAGAGAATACTCGTCGGACGAGGGCTGGTACTCACCATCATATTCCGGGGCTGTCCAAAAGGGACTCCAAGTCGTGGCTCGATCCTTTCCGATGTAAAGCGTCTTTCCGATAACTGCCCATGCCGTTCCATCGGATGTAAATGCAATATAGCCTGTGCTAATCCGATCGGTGGATGCTACGAGCTGGTCGTTGAGTTGCGTCCATGTCTCGCCGCCATTCTCCGAACGGCAGAGCCAAGCACCACCGCCTCTGGGTCCATTTTGAACTGTGGCGATCAGTAGGTCTCGGTCTGCTGGGTGGACAGCAATAGCCGTGCCGTAACGACGCGGTAAACCGTGAAATCGATGTTCCCAGGAGTGCCCACGGTCGGTACTGACATAAACACCGTTTTGCGTGTTCGCGTAAACTCGATTATCGTCTGCAGGACACGTAGTGACCTGATGGACATCTTCATGAAGTTCCGGCGTGACAGGTTCCCAGGAAATCCCTTCATCGTGGGAACGCATGATACTCCCGACGTGGATATCTGCGTAACAAAAGCCGTCTTGGGTTTTAGCAAAAGTCCGCACGGCTGGGGGACCGCCCCACGGCGTATACCAATTTTGCCTACATTCTAATTCGTCAAAGGCGATGACCCGTTCAGCCGGTCCCTCTTCTCCAACGAGACGATAGACATAAGCACCCTCATCCGTTCCGATGAGCAGGGTCAACGGATCCTCACGAACAACGAGCAATGCAGCGATTGGATCCTCTATACCTGTTGGGATTCGTTTCTCACCATTCTCCGATAAAACGAGTAGCGTTCCATCCGACAAAGCAGACACCACAGTTTTGCCGCTTGACAGTGAAACCATCGCACCATGCGGTGCCATTCCGCCAAGAGTGCCTTCATAGGCGAGGGTAGGTTCACTATTTCCATCATCTCCAACGGCATAGATGGCGTTGTAAGTTGCGATAAACATGATGTTCTCTCCTTTGGGGTGTTCTCCGACATTGCGACTAAGTTTCATTTGCCTTCAACTGCGTCAATCGAATTTATCGACAAGGCGATAGTATTTCCACAGGTCGGCGGATTTATATGTTTCTACCTTATCAGGTGTTATCTCATCCTCGGTTACAGCAATCTGCAGCGGATCAATGTAGATTTTCTTGTCTTCTGGTATTTTTGCAGGGTCTACGAAATAGATATAGATCGTCTCATCCGGTTCAAACTGGTCGGGATTTTCAAAGGAAACGACTCGTTCCACAGTTTCTATTTTATCTGTACTAACTTCTCGGGCCTTCTGTGAATCTGTCATCCCCATTTTATTCGTTCCTGGTGGACCTGCTGCGCAAAACAGGGCAAAGAGAAAATCAGGCGTGAGATAGATTGCTTCCAACGCTTCTTCGGAGGGCCTCCCGGGTGGCGCGTGCGCCTTATGTTTTCTCAAGTTAGGAAAGGACTCCTTGCTTCCGTGATAAAGATACATCGTTTACCGCTCCGTAAGCCGTGAGGGAAAGTGTTGTCCCTGAAATGTTAGCATGTTTTTAGATTTTACCATAATTTTTATTTTAATTTGAATTAAGGCGCGTCTTGTGAGAATATCGAAAAGACGAGGGTATCCGAAACCGTTTCTTTGGTCGAAGAATTATTTTTCACGCTTTTCTTCTCAGAGGGGTTAAGCTTTTCAGCGACTCGTGCACTCGCGATGTTGTCGATTGAAGTTACCACATCAATGCGTTTGAGTCGAAGCTTCTCAAATCCAAAGCGAGCGAGAAGTTTGGAAGCAGCGGTTGCAATGCCTTGTCGTGTTCGAGACGTTCTCACCCAATACCCAAGGTTTGCTGTTTGGTCAACCCAATTGACCTGATCCAAACCACATCCGCCCAGAACACTACCGGTTGCTACCTCGGTAATGACAAAATGATATTCACTTTGTTGTTCCCAGAGTTTTGGGACTGTTTTTTCAATCCATGTTCGAGTTTCTTCGATTGAGTAATCTGGATGGAGCCACGGTAAATGGCGCGATACCTCTGCAATTGATTCCCGCGCAGCCTCAAAACAGGAGGAAACGTCGTTCGGTTGATAAGTGCGAATCGCGATTGTTCCATCGCTGAATTCTGTCAGAGTCTGCATAGGGATTGTCATCAGTATAACCCTTTCGTTAGCAAAAATAGATGAGTTAAAGGATAATCGTCTCTTCATCCATCAGTTAAACGCAAATCCGTAATTGATGCGATAAATCGTTCGGCAACTGCTCCTGCAAGTCTATTTTCCCTGTCATTTTTGGGATTTAACGAGACTACCATAAGTACCGCTTGGACAAAATAACGCGATATAGCGAGACGATAATCATTCCAGCAGGCATCAAAAGTATATCCGCTTACACCATTTGCTTCCAACGTTTCATGATAGATTTTTAGAAGTTGCCATTCCTCTGCTTGCCGTTTTGATGTGACCTGTAAGCATCCCCCTATAAACCATGCAACATCCCAAACTCCCTCCCCGCGTGATATATCTTGCCAGTCAATCACGGCGAAGCCTTGCTTTCCAAGAGAACTACCAAAAAACACGTTCTCCAAGCGAAAATCACCATGGACCAGAGTTCGCGGTGGTTTTCTGTGTTGAGGATTATTTTTTAACCTCTCAGGCAATTGTTCTCCAAAAGCCTTGGCTGCATTAGTCAACAGTATTCCTACTTTTTTAACAAAAATAGGAAATGCTTTTTGATATTGATCGAGAACCCAAGGAGTAATAGAATCAGAATCCGTTGGTGAACCAGCTAACCAATCAAACTCTTCAAGTTTTTCGTTTTGCCACCAGTGGGCGTGAAAACCGGCAATTGCACGGAGAACAAGTGCTGTTTCTTCCGCTGTACTGCCTCTGATTTGATCTCCGACTTTCGCCGGGGCAAGGTCTTCAAGAATCCTAACATACTTCCCATCGGTGACATTCATAGCGCTGAAATAACAGTGCGGAGTGCGAAGGGGTATCTCGCCGGCAAGTTGCTGATAAAACAAAACTTCGCACTTATCCGGCGTAAATGGACGCGTTTCTGCCCGCATAGGTTCGTCTGGGGCATGTAGTTTGGCAATCAGTGTGCTTGGTAGTGTTGGTTGAGGTTGACTAAACCTAAGATGTAAACGTGCTAACTGTCCGGCGCAACTCAGCTCCGCGATTGGTTCAATACAAAGCGATGTTACAATGACATTCCAGAGCCTTCCTGTTGAATATAAGGCTTCAGTGAGCCATTGAGATGTAATATCGTTAGGTGTGTCGGGGATACTTAAAGGCACCATCAGATTCTAACCAGAGGTTCTTCTTTCTTGTCAGGTATGCGTTAACAAACAAGGCGATTCCCTTTTTAGGCATGTAGCATTTTCATAAATGTATCCTGACTCGAGAAATCTTCAACCCAGAATTCACACTTCCCCTTTAACCGTGCCCCTACGCCTATGAAATGCCATCCCAGTTCTTGGGTCGCCTGCATATCCCATTGGGCATCACCCACATATACGATGCGGTGGAAGCAACTCTTTTTTAATGCGAGTAAACATTTTTTCATAATCGCTACGCGTTCGTCCGCATCATCACTGGAAGTCAAAACCGTATTTCTCAGGTTAAATCCTGCATGCTGAAGTTTCATTTTCGCTGTATGTCTCCACCCTCCTGTCGCGAATCCAACTTCATAGTCATCTGAGGTGAGAAGTTTGTCAATCAGGTGAAGAGCCCCTTCCTTTGGACAGCATTTGCCACCGCTTTGAAGATATTGCCGAATCAATTCCCCGAATTTCGTGCGGACTTCCTTAATTTGCGCCTTTTCCTGAATGTTATTCTCTTCCATGATTTGTTGCAAGCTACCCGTATCGGTTACGTTTTTGTATTTGCTCCAATCGTTATGGATGTAGACTTCTCCCAAAACTTCTCTAATTGCGGAGATGTAACAGGCATTATCGAAACCGAAACTTTCGACCAAGGTGCCATCAATATCAAATATTGTAGCAATCATTTGTTACTCTCAATCAGCCCTGTTCTTCATTTTCGCCGATGGACGGTTCTGGTGACAATCGCGGTGGGAAGATGAGCGTATGGGTTGCGGATAATTGTTGATAGGTCTTCAGGACCTCTTGCAACTGATTGTAGAATCGCTCGCATTCTTCTTTCGTGCCGAGCAGCTCTATGCTGGGCGAATTTGACAGATTAATATGCAACTCGTATGAACGATGCCTCCCCTTGATGATTTGAATCTGGTGTACATACTGAATATTCACCATCCCTCGATAGGAAGAGTTATACTTCCCATCTTGGTTGATGATCTCAATAAACATCATAAATCTCCTTTAGATTTTTGGAATAAATAATAGGTAATTGCGTCCTATTCGTCTGCCTCAACATCCACGAGGAGTTCCCGTCCATTCAAGGGTTGGACCGGCCGGTTGTTATCATGGATAATTGCTTTAAACGCTGCAATTTGTGCCTCAGATATCTCGATCGGGGTTGTCAGCACAATCCATTTGACATCTTCTGAACAAGGCGGGGTCGTCAGTGAACCATCATAGCGGTAGGCGTTGGAAAAAGATTGCACCGCCTTGTTACTTACCTGTCCATTTGCTGACAACATAAGGTGAAGATCTACGTTGACCTGTTCAATGTGTCGCGTTTCGCCTGGGACTGCAGGCAAATGGTCCCAAACAGGGTCAAATGCGGCGTTGTGGCTGCCGCTCTTGATCAGCAATCCAACGACTGCCAAGCCGCCCTCCTCACTTTTGTGAACGAGGTGCATCTCCATATCAAACGGTTGACCTGCTACTGTGTGTTCGCTCGGCGCGTGGAAATGGAATTGGAGAAGTTGGTACCGCGTGTCATCAACCACAATCCAGTTCCCTTCTGGAGAAGCAACTTCAATTGTATGGCCAGTGTGGCGGATGTTCAGGTCTGTTGTCCGATAGTACTCATAAGTGATAGGGGGCAGTTTTACTGGTGTGGGGTTCACAAGATCAATCGGTGATTGATGTTTTCCTACAGCACAAAGGATATATTCCGGACTGAGTTCCCCCCACACGTCTGGTCCATTCTTTACTTCGTAACCCCATTCTATTTTCTTGGTCTGGGATGGGGCATTCCTTGTCTTTCCACAACTTGTTATACACATAAAAACACACATAATGCTAATCAATGACTTTGTAATGGGATGCAAACCACATCCTAAAATTAGTTTTGAAAACTCCATGTAAATTATCTTCTTTCGGTGTCAAAACCTCTGAATTCATTCAGGGGTTTATCACCCATAAGCCATTTCTGGGTGTTTCCCCAAAACCCGCAGCAGCCGTTCATCTGCTCCTTCCAAGACGTAATCCGGCATACGATAATTCAGGTAGGGCCAGAATCGCTGGGCAACAAAGCGTTGCCCGTAAACTTGATGGAACAGATAACGGACGCGATCCGTCTGGTTCGGTGCCCCTCGATGCCACGTCTGCCCATTGAGCAGGTAGAGATCGCCTGCTTTCATGAGGAGTGAAACAGGTGTTTTGCCATCAAAGGTTGGGTGTTCCGAATCATCGGGTTGTCGTCCGGAGTAATGGCTACCGGGAACGAATTGGGACGGACCGTATTTAACATCATCTTGGTCGGTCAGTGCGATTTGCACGGACATACGAAGCACAGGCATCCGTAATCTCGGGTCGTGCCGTTCCATCTCTGGTGTAATCGGAAATTCTACACCATCGTCGATATGGAACCGGTTGATCCCTAAATCTTTTCGGTTGAGAATACACCCTTGAGCGATACAATGACAGTGCTCACCTAATACACTTTCAGCAATGCTGATGATCGGTTCGCGCACCAGCAGATCCCGGAACATGAGGTCGCACTCAAAGAGGCGATGCACCACGATAGGATCTTTACCATCTTGTCGAGAACCTTTGACATTCCGCTTATGCATGAAGTAAGGTTCGGCAAAGATTTCGTCAACGCGCGCAACAATCCGTTCGCACTCTTCGCGTGAGAGCACGTTTCGGATAATCGTTACACCGTTTTGATAGAAATCTGCCAAGATGGTGTTCAAGGTGTCTGGAGGTAGAGACTCGGCGGGAAGTGTTTGTTCTGTTGGCATTGTTCTGAACCCTAATATGTCGGTTGGACTGGACGAGGTCCACGTCCTATTCATGTTCCCTAACAATCAGCGGAAGTTTCTTGCGGTCTTTACCTAATTCGGCACGGGCACCGTTTGCGTTTAACACCGTGATTGTTCCTGTAATATCATGAAGTGGGAAATCGCTCTCCGGTTGGATGAATTCGATGGCAGGACGTTCGCGATTGTCCTCGACGAAGCAGTTAATAAAGTCAATGCCTCCCATCGTCTGAACTATGTTCGGTTGCGGTAAGGATAGCGAAATCGGTGACCATTCGCCACCGAACTGTCGATCAGTGGCGGCGTGAATGACTTTACAATCGATGAACTTCACTCGTGCGCCTGTCACTGATTTTTCCTGAACCTTAATGCCGTAACCGACGGTGTTTTCAACCGTGCAGTTGTCAAATTCGATGCTGCCATCGGGACCGTTGTCTCCAATTTTTGACACACGGATACCCGTTCCGTGTTTACTGCTGATGTAGCAATTCTCGAAGCGCAGCGTCATGTCGTCAGATTCGTCAGTGGTATGTGCCAAGAATACCTCAATGCCGTCACCGACGTTATCAACGAACTGGCATCCGGAGAATACAGTGTTCTTTATCCGTTGTTCGCTTTTGTCCGGTTCAATATCCACCCCTGATGCTGGTGGCGTTCCCCATGTGTTTGAAAACGTACAGTTCTCGACTTTAAGGTTTTCAGCACTAATAACGCTAATGCCCTGCCGGTAGTGATTGTCGCAGACAAGGTCGCGTAAGACCACATTTTCAGAAGCACGTCGTTCTTTGCCACCATCAACGTAAATACCATCTCCGCCGCTATCTTTGAGCGTCAAACCGGACACGTTTACGTTTTTACAACCTCGAATTGCCAGAGTCATGCGCCACTCCGCCTTTGGATACTGTCCATACCAGCGGTGCCAGCCAAATTGTTCAAGCACTAACCCATTGATATAATCCTGTTTCCACATGCGAAAGGTTGCGCCGTAGCCACGGATAGAGAGATTTTCAATATCTTGTGCGGTGAACATCGAATCACCTCTGCCGCGGTATTCGCCCCGTTTTGCTGTGACGACTGTCCCGCGTTCAAAAATCAACTCTTGGTTTCCCGCAAGTTTAAGCGGCTGGATTATCCAATCGGCGTGCATATTCGGGACAACTACCCGTTCTGCCCCGGAATCGATAGCCGCTTGTAGTGCTTCTGTCGCGTCTTCCGGATCAAATCCCCACCACGCTGCATTGGCAACTGGATTCTTTCCAGCACGAACGTCCGCAATCGCTTCGAGATTTTTCATTTCTCACGCTCCATAGAGGCTACACCCAAACAAAGAGAAGCTGCCCGCCTGTCACAGACTGAACGTGCTGGCAGCTTTATATGTTAATTGTTGCATTGCTTACAACGCAAAGGTTTTCTCATCATCAAGTGCCATCAGTGCAAACCATGTCTTAATATCTGTCCGCTCTGGAGCAATCCGGCTGATCATTTTCGCCATGAGTGCCGTGTAGCGTTCATCCGTGGGACCCATCTGAATCATCTGTTCGTTGTAGGCTTCGATATCCGCTTCGCTTTTCGGATGATTCGCCTTCAGCCACGCCTCAACCTCTGCATCGGTTGCCGACGTTTTCAATGCTTCAGCAAGTTCTGCTGCAGATATACCAAGGAAACCGAGCGTTGCCCGATCGATCCCCGAATCTTCACCGTAAAAATAGGCACCGAGCGTGTTGCTATTAGATGCTCTGCCTTTGTCAATCAACCGTGCGAGTTGAACCATTCCGTAGACATCCGTGTTATAAGGGCTGCGTGGCGCGCGGCGGTTGAGATCGACAATACCGAAACTCAACTGATCGTCCACGTCCTGAAGCATAACCCATGTAGTAATGTCTGTGCGGGTCGGATCTACTTCTTGACAGCGCGCTTCAAACCGTTCCCGTGTCGCTTCGTTGGGTCCGTAGTTTACCAACGTCTGATTGAATTCATCGATTTCGTCCTGCGATTTACCGCAGTTTTCCAGTACCCATGCACCGAGTTCGAGATTATTTGGGTTGTTGACCGCCGCTTCTTGAAAATCTGCAGCTGAAATATCGAGGAATGCTAAAATGCGTACATCTTGCCCGGAATTGTCGCCGTATAGGTACTCACCGATTTTCCCTGCGCGTTCTGCTCGCGCCTTGTCTGTCATCCGCGCGACACCGCAGATGCCACCGACATCTTTGGCACGTGCGCTACGGGGTGGACCAGCAGTCAGGTCGACCTGCCAGAAGCTGCCCCAATCGTCGAGTTCCATCGACTGTAATACCGTTGTAATATCGGTTCTGCCTGGGGCAAAACGCTCGAGTCGTTCCTTCAACCGTTGTTTGTGTCCCTCTGTGTCAGGCAGTTGGCTGAGGGCGGCATCGTTAAACTCAGCGATCTCTGCTGCGGTTTTTCCACTTGTTTCAAGCACCCAGTGTCCCAGAGCAGCATCATCGTATTCGTCAACCGCTTCGGCGTAAGCATCGGCGGAAATCTCTAAAAACGTTAAGACGCGCTGATCCAAACCGGAACTCTCACCGTAGATATAATCACCGAGAGTTTCTGCGTTATGTGCGCGTGCCTTGTCTGTCATCCGTGCCACGCCTACGATCCCGGCGATTCCGAGATTTGAAGGGCGACGCGGCGGTTGGCGTGTCAAATCCATAATTTATGTCCTTCCAGTTCAAGAAATGAGATATTATATCTTTAGCAAATATTTTAGCATGCTCAGAAAGCGTGTCAAGAGAAAAAGTAAATTGACTCTCTAATTTGCCTTGTTAATTTTCATGGGACATTGTATATTTATATCAAAAAATTCATGGAGGCATACAATGGGATTTCCTGTTTACGATTACCGCACAGATATACGGAATATATTGGTGACACCGCAAATTCGCTCTCGATTTCTAAGGATGGAGCCTGGACAAAGTGCCCAACTTCATAGTCATGACTTGGGACATGAAATTTTCCTAATTCTGGAAGGGCGCGTCGAATTTGAGATTGAGGGTGAAACTGAAGAACTCGGACCCGGGCAAATGTGTGTCGCTTTGGCAGACCAACCGCACACAGTGCGGGTTCTCGGTGATGAACCTATAACAATGTATCTGTCTGTTACACCACACATCCACCCCACGCACACGCCGCGGACAGAAAAAGGTGAACGATTACCGCACAATTTCACCCCTTCTCGTGCTTACGATGTTGAGTCGGATATGCAGGTATCGGTAGCGGAACTCGTTGCGCGCCAGATACACGCTGCACAATTGTTGGAAGAACTTACCCGCACCTGTGCGGCAGTTCAGCAGGAGATGGGCACGCAACTTAAGACAGCGCTCGCTGAAGATGATACCGACACCGCTATCGCAGCCCGTAAAGCAATGTGGGAAGCCATCTATCCCGTTTACAAGGCTGTCGCTGAATTAGGTGATGTTTGGAACGCGCTAGCGCCCCGCGTGACCCAATAGACTATTTTTAATTTGCTTTGTTTTCGTGTTTATGCTATACTTAAAAACAAACCGTATATTCGCCTAATTTACGGAAAATTATCTAAATTTGAACCGAATTTGATTTGACAACGTTTTAAAATTAGGGTAAACTTATCTTTTAACCTTTAAGGTCCCAATTGAGCGACTCACCTTGCGCTCTGATTCCAATGCGCTGGTGCGGAAGAATCTCCCATATTTACTACGGTTGAAGTCTTTTGTCAAACAGGGGACTATAATCTTTACCGAAGGTAAGGAAATGTCAGAATATAAATGAATTATGAAGGAGTGTCTTATGAAAGACCAGCTTTTTAATAGGAAAGTCCTTTTTTCCTTATTAGCTGTTGTAATGTGTTTAGGGTTTACAGCCATGAGTTACGGCCAAGCCGTTGTTTCTGTGGAACCCGCTGAAGTCGAATCCCCAGCAGCCGGGGAAGAACTCATGGTGAGTATTAACATAGCCGGTGGTGCAGATGTTGCTGGATATCAGATAACCGTAAACTTCGATCCAACTGCGCTTGAATATGTTTCTGGTGGAAATGCAGACTATTTACCCGCAGGTGCATTTGGCGTGCCGCCTACTGTAACTGAAAGTAGCGTTACGATCGCTGCAACCTCTTTGACAGGAGCCCCTCCGGAGGCTGATGGCACACTCGCTACGGTAACATTTACAGTCGTTGAGGCAAAAGCATCTACTATCGGTTTGACGGATGTTACGCTTGCTGATGCTACTGCTGCTGCATTAGAAGTCAACACTATGGATGGTATGGTTACTGTTGATGGTGCTGGTCCAGCAGCCGAAGAGCCTGCTGCTGAAGAAGAAGCAGCCGAGGAAGAAGCAACCGAAGAGCCCGCTGCTGAAGAAGAAGCAGCCGAAGAGCCTGCTGCTGAGGAAGAAACCCCTGCCGAAGAGGTTGCTCCTGAAATGCCGGCGAGCCAGATGTTCGAGATTACCCTCACGAACCTGACAGAGGGTGTACACGGTGAGAGCGGACAAACGCTATCTCCCGCCATTTTCGCAGCACACCCTGCTGGCGTTAAACTCGCCGAAGTCGGTCAACCCGCAAGTGAATTAATTGTCGCACTTGCTGAAGGTGGAGATGTGTCAGGACTCGCCGCGTTTGCGACAGCTGCTGGTGCGAACGTCATGATCGCTATGAATGCGGATATGACGCGTCGGTATACGATGCCAGGTCAATCTACGACGGTCACTATAACGGCTGATATGACCAATTCTTCGCTGTCTGTCGGATCAATGTTGGTCTCAACCAACGATGCGTTCATCGCTGCGATTGATGTACCCCTCTTTGACGAAGATGGGATGCCTGTTTCAGCGAGTCTTGATTTGATGGCATATGACGCTGGGAGTGAAGATAACACAGAGATGGCTTCGGATATTCCGGGACCCCTCGGTTTAGATGAAGCGACGGATCCCCCGGGAAGCAATGAACGTGTTCCGACGGAAGGTGGCGTCATAGCAGCGCACGAAGGTATTCAAGGTGTTGGGGATGTGACTGAAGCGTTTGCGTGGGAAGAGCCGACGGCGATGTTGACGATCACGCCAGTTGAGGCGCCTGCGGAACCGATGCCCGAGGAACCGATGCCTGAACCAGTTGTGGAAGGTCCTGGTTTTGATGTGACGCTTGAAGCGGGTTTGAACATGATTTCGATACCGCTGATGCCGGCAGAACCCTACACAGCGAAATCACTCGCAGAAATGCTGGGTGCAACGGTCGTGATCCAACTCGATGCAGCAACACAGGGTTTCGTGGGTTATACGGTAGCCGATGAAGGTGATGGCTTTAGTATTGACGGTGGCAAAGGTTATATCGTGAATACGCCTGCTGGCGCCTCGGTAAAGTTCACAGGTGATGCCTGGGATAACCAGCCTGAACCTGAAGAAGCCCCTGCTGAAGAACCAGTTGCCGAAGAAGAGACTCCCGCAGAGGAAGAAGTTGCTGAGGAACCCGCTGCTGAAGAAGAGGGTCCTGCTGAAGAGGTTGCTGAAGAACCCGCCGCTGAAGAGGAAGTCGCTGAAGAAGAAGCGCCTGCTGATGACGCAGCCGCTGATGCTGAAGTTGAAGCCGATGCTGAAGCGAATGGTGATGCAGCTCCCGCCGCTCCCGCTCTCGCAACCTATAAAAACGCATGGGCGTTCATCGTGACCAGCGACATTCAGGGCATGGAAACTGGAACGGCATATACCCTCGTCGCTGAGAATCTCCGCACTGGCACAATCGCCACGGAAAACGTCTCAAGCGCAACGAGACGTTCCTCTGCCGTCTGGGCAGACCTGAACCGCAAGAGCGTCGTTGAAGCCGGTGATAAACTCAAAGTCGCCCTTTACGACGACACCAACAGAATCGTCTCAGGTCCGTTCCAACGGACGGTGACGACGAGTGACATTCGCAATGCCTTCTTGAGTCTACAACTGCGGGTCGGAGATGTGCAGCCGCAAGACACGTTGCTTGCGCAGAACTTCCCGAATCCGTTCAATCCTGAAACATGGATCCCCTATCAGTTGAGCGAATCGACGGAAGTGAAGATTTCGATCTATGATATATCGGGTCGTTTGGTTCGTTCGTTAGATTTGGGTTGGCAGCCGACGGGTTCATATATGACGCCGTCGAGTGCTGCGTATTGGGATGGTAGGAATGCTGTCGGTGAGCGTGTTGCGAGTGGTATCTACTTCTACACGCTGCAGACGTCAGATTTCGCTGCGACCCGACGGATGGTTATCCTTAAGTAGGTATAGCAGCAAAAGTACTTTTTGGCGAAACTTGAGAGCCAAAATTTGCTATTGAAAATAAAACGCCCCCCCGAGTGCTATTCGGAAGTGTCGGTTGAGCTAATCGCGAATCAACGCCGATTAGCAGTCGGCGTCGGGGCGTTTTTTAATGTGTACACAAGGGAGAAGTTTTTTGAGTTATCTAAAAAATATTTTACCTATTTGGGGGTTACTTGCGCTATTTTTTGTTGCAAGCGGTGGCAGTGCTTATGCTTTTTCTGTTCTCGCACCACCGGATGAGAAAACCGGGGCACCGAATGAAGGCACTTGTGCGGATGTGGGTTGTCATGCTCAGAATGCCCTGAACGTCTCCGGGGGGGAACTGATGCTGACGGTTCCCGAAACTTATGTTCCGAATGAAGTATATACGATTGTTGTCGATTTATCACGTGCAGGACAGAGCAAGTGGGGATTTGAAATGACTGCGTTGGATGCCAATGGGGCTCGCGCCGGTTCATTCACAGCCGGTGATGCGGCGGATACGCAGTTAACAGAAACAAACAGTAAGCAGTACATTCAGCATACTACTGCTGGCACTGCCGCAGGCACAAACGATGCACATGGTTGGGAGTTTAAGTGGACCGCCCCAGATGCTGATGTAGGACCCATCACCTTTTATGCTGCCGGGAACGCTGCCAATAACGATTTCACACCTGCTGGAGATTATATCTATACAGAACAAGCAGAATCGACACCTCCAATTCCCATAGTGGCTGGTGTATCCTTGGAAATCGTCGGAGACACAGCGCTCTCTACAATGAATGCTGTTGAAGGTGTAAGTTATACGCTCAAAGTAACGAATACCGGTAATATGATGGACACAATAATGCTTGAAGCCTCAGCAGAAGTCGGCATTGAAGGCAGTGTCCTTGGCGCGCTCAGCGACAGATCGATTGAACTTGAAGCCGGTGCAGAGGCAGAAGTGACATTGGAAGTCGCAGGGGATCTCTTCACAGAACCCGGGGATTATCCTCTTAGTATAACGGCAACCTCCGGAACAGATGATACAATGACTGCCGAAGTCACAACCACAACAACCATAGAAATGCCCCCACCGCCGGCACCTGAAGTACCGCCGCCACCGCCTACACCTTGGGATGTCAATGACGACGGGATCGTGAATATTCAAGACTTGGTTTTGGTCGCGAGCGAATTCGGTCAGTCTGGAGAAGCCCTTGATGGGGATGTAAACGGTGATGGGACAATAAATGTCCTTGATTTAGTCCTTGTTTCCTCGCATTTCGGTGAGAATACAAAGGCAGGTCAGTAAAAAGGAAGGATTAAAAAATGGCATCTAAATATCGCGTTGGAATTATCGGATGCGGTGGTATCGCCAATGCTCATGCACGTGGTTATCAGGGTGTTGAGCAAACCGAAATTGTTGCACTTGCCGATCCAGTTCAAGTAGCTCTTGACAAATTCGCGGACACCTACGGTGTATCCGCTGAAAACTGTTATTTGGATGCGCGTGAGATGTTGGATAACGAAGACCTTGATATTGTCAGTGTCGCGACGTGGCATACACTCCACGCGCCGATGACAATTGCAGCATGTGCGCGAAGTCCAAAGGCGGTGCTCTGTGAAAAACCGATGGGGGTCAGCCTCGGTGAATGTGATGAAATGTTAATTGTCGCAAATCGCAATAATGTCAAAGTCGTTATCGGGCATCAGCGCCGCTTCAATTCCGCATGGACGGATGCCCGCAATCTCATTGCCGAAGGGGCAATCGGTGAACCTCGACAGATTGTCTGTCAGGGGGGGCAAGGGTTACTGAATGACTGCTCACACCTCTTTGATATGATGCGCTATGTCATCGGCGACCCGGATCCGCAATGGGTTATTGGTAACGTTGAACGGAAAACGGAACGTTACGAGCGCGGTATTCAGATTGAGGACCGGAGTGCTGGAGTTGTCGGATTTTCAAACGGTTGCATCGGTATGCTCTTGCAGGAGATCGGTAGACCGAACTATCAAGGCGGTATCGTCTACGGAACAGATGGTATCGCGGATGTAACGGAGGGGCGCGTTCGTCTCCTCAACAATAAGGCTGCAGACTGGGAAAAACGTCCCTCTGATGGAAGGGACCAACACGTTGCCCAAGCAACTGAACTGGTTGAGTGGATTGAGGGCGGTCCTGAACACCGCGGTGAGGCGAAGCATGGGCGCGCAGCTGTTGAAATTATAATGGCGATCTATGAGTCCGCACGTATGCACGAAGTTGTTCAACTACCACTGCGGACGCATGCCAATCCATTGGATTTGATGATTGAAAGCGGAGAATTGCCCATCGAACGCCCAGGACGTTACGACATCCGCGCGTTTTTATTGCACGGCGAATCCATGAAACCTGAAAATTAAAGGTCGCCTACGAGAATTAGAGAATTATGCAGATTACACAAGGGGTGACTGTCGGCTTGACAGCACTACAACGTAACAAGTTGCGCTCTGTGCTCACAACCCTCGGGATTATCATCGGGATCGCGGCGGTTGTGGCTGTTGTTTCTGTTGGCGGTGGTGCCGAACACCTGATGCTCGCTGAATTAGAACGGATCGGCGGCGCAGGGCTGATTGTCTGCTTTAGAAAATCGGAATTTCGTAGAGAGGATGGTTCCTACTACGAAAATAAGCATCCAGCGTATATTGAATACGAAGATCTGGACTTTCTCCTTGAGAATTGTCCCTCTCTTAAAGCAGCCACAGCACTATCACAAGCGAATCTCACCGTATCACACAAGCACGTGAATCAATCGCTTGAGATTTGGGGCGTGACACCTTTCTATGAAGAGGTTAATAATTGGTACATTCAAGCCGGCAGATTTATTACGGAAAGTGACATGGAACGCAGAGAACCCGTCTGTATCATCGGTTCTGAAGTCCGTAAGGACCTGTTTGAGAGGGAAGACCCGATTGGTCTTGAACTCAGAGTCGGTGAAGAACGGTTCACCGTCATCGGGGTGATGGAGGAGAAGGGCAACAGTATGGCGAGTGAGGGGTGGGACAATCGAGTGATTATCCCCCTTACCACAATGGAGATTCGTTATATCGGGCAGATGAAAGGACGGCTCTTCTTGTGGGCACAAGCCGAGAGTTATGATAAGGTGGAACAAGCCGTCGCTGAAATTAAAGTCGCCATGCGGCAGCAACACGGTGATGAGAAATATTTTGAATTCTTCACCGCTAAGGAGATTATAAAACAGGTAGGCAACGTCAGTCGGATTGTGCAGGTACTTTTGGGTGGCGTCGCGAGTGTCGCCTTGTTCGTTGGTGGCATTGGCATTATGAATATCATGTTGGTTTCTGTAACGGAGAGAACCCGTGAAATCGGCTTGCGCAAAGCCCTTGGTGCAAAACGTCGCGACATCCTAATCCAATTCCTCATTGAAGCCATCGTTTTGAGTGTTTGCGGTGGGCTTATCGGCATTCTCATCGGAAGCAGTCTCGCCTCTATTTCCGGTTTGATTATTTCAAAACTCATGAATGCGAGTTGGCCCGCTGTTGTCTCTGTCCAAGCCGCGTTAATCGCGTTTAGTGTTTCCGCGTTAATCGGTATATTTTTTGGACTCTATCCAGCGAACAAAGCCGCAGGTCTCACCCCAACAGAGGCACTGCGTCATGACTAAAATTGCATAATTTCACGCCTCTCCCGCAAAATCAAAGTTTATGGGGAATTAAAATAGCAAATTTTGGCTTGCAAGTTACGCCGAAAAAAGGAGCACGTGCTGTGTCAAATCGAACAACAAAAGTTCGCGCTGCTGTCGTTGGACTCGGTTGGCCCGGGATGCAACATCTTAAAGGTTATACTGCCGATCCGCGTTCAGAAGTGATTGCCGTCTGCGATTTGGATAAGAAGCAGGTCAAGCAGGTAGCATCGGAGTATAAAATACCGAATACGTATACCAACCACTTAGAGATGTTGAAAAATAAGGATATAGATGCCGTTAGCGTTTGTCTACCGAACTTCCTCCATGCCCCTATCTCTATTGATGCGTTGAACGCTGGCAAGCATGTGCTGTGTGAAAAGCCTCCCGCTCGAAGTGCACAGGAAGCAAAGGCTATGGCGGATGCCGCCACTCAAAATGGAAAGACTTTAATGTATGCCCTCGTGCAGCGGTTTGATGGGAGTACCCAGCGGCTTAAGCAGTTGATACGTGAAGGTAAACTCGGTGAAATTTACTTCGGCAAAGCGGGTTATGTCCGACGGCGGGGTATTCCTATCGGCAAGGAAGGGTGGTTTGTTGATAAAGAACGCGCAGGCGGTGGTGCTCTCATTGATATTGGGGTCCACGCGTTAGATTGTGTCTGGTGGCTCATGAATTCTCCGAGACCCGTTGAAGTTATGGGAACCTCCTATTCTCACTTTAAGCATCTGGTGCCTGATGACGTTAAATACGATGTTGACGATGCAACTTTTTCACACATCCGATTTGAAAATGGCGCGACGATTATCCTTGAAACAACGTGGGCTTTGAACCTCCCTGGCGACAACTACATTAAAGTCGCAGGAACGAAAGCAGGCGCGACGCTCAGTCCGTTCACCCTTTACACGGAAGAAGATGGCAAAGACTTGGATAAACCGCTTAGCGCACCTCCGATTAACGGATTCGACGAAGAGGTAAAGCACTTCGTGGCGTGCATTGTTGATGGCAAAGAACCTATCTCCTCAGCCCAACAGGGTATCATGCTGATGCAGATGCTTGATGGTATCTACGAATCCGCAGAAAAGGGACGGTCTGTGCCTATCGCAGATTTAAGTTTCTAACTGTGGGAATCTGATCACTGCTCCATTACATGCCGCAGTGGTTTTCGGTAAAGTCCAATCTCCTCTAGGTGCTCAAGGATTTCTGAATTCACCAGACACCGTTGTGGAATGAAATTATGCCTTAAATGGCATAATTTGTCTTTGCTTTATATTTGGAACAACGCTCATATTTAATAGTTTAAAAAAATGAAATCCCTCTGTTTCGCATTCCAGGTCTATCTGGCGTTTGCAAAGAAATCGTTTCAGAGGCGGATGCAATATCGGGTGGCAAACCTCGCAGGTTTGACGACCAATTTCTTCTTTCTCCTGGTGCATATCTTTGTCTATACCGCTTTCTACGCAGCGCGTCCGGCTCCCCAACCCCTGAGTCTGGATGAAATTATCACCTATTTCGTTCTGTGTCAGGTTTCTTTCATGCTCATGCCATTTTGGGGGACGCGCTCTGAAGTGACGAGCGCGATTAAAGACGGCAGCGTTGCGCTCCAATTAACCAAGCCGGTCGACTTCCAAGCGTATTGGTTTGCCGATGAGTGTGGTAGAGCCCTTTATTACTTACTCATGCGGGGCTTTCCGACTTTTCTTATCAGCATTCTCTTCTTCAAGGTTACAATCCCGCAGCAGCCCACCGTTTTTATGGCGTTTACAGTTTCAATGGTGCTCGCTGTTTTCATGAGTAATGCTATCACGATAACAATCTTTAGCTCAGGGTTCTGGACACTGGATACAACGGGAATTTCTGGAATGTCCTATTCCATAATCACCCTATTTTCTGGAATGTTAGTCCCGATCGCGCTATGGCCCGAATGGTTAGCACACATCGCCAGATGGCTGCCCTTTGAAGGTTTAATTGACATCCCGTTTAGTATCTATTTAGGCAAGATTACGGGTATTGCGGTCTGGATTGCCATAGGCAAACAAATGGTGTGGAACCTCTTTTTTATTGGGTTGGGACGACTTTTCTTAACCCGTGGTTTTTCGCGGCTCGTTATACAAGGCGGGTAGAGGGTTTGCTTCGGGTGTTTTGCTTGGGGTTTTTGATAGGGTGTTTCTGCGTATTTCCCCAAGGTTACCTCGCCTGTCCAACGGATTTCCCAAAAATGCACCATCTTTCACTCTACTTCCATTTCGTCAAACTTCGTATCCGATCGCAGATGGAGTACCGACTCTCCTTTGTCTTTGACGTATGTGCGCAGGCGAGCATCTCTGTCATCGATTTTTTCATGATTGTCCTTCTCTTTAACCGTTTTAAAGAATTAGGGGGATGGAGCCTTTGGGAAGTCGGATTCCTCTACGGCATGATTGGTATCTGTTTTGCTGTCGCCGAGATGGTAGGGAGGGGATTTGATGTCTTTCAGAGAAATATTGTGCGTGGGGACTTCGATACGGTCCTCATCCGTCCCCTTGGCACCTTCTTTCAAGTTTTTGCACATGAATTTCTACTCCGTCGATTAGGGCGGATAGCACAAGCCCTCGTTGTATTTCTCATTGCTAATTCGCAGTTGACTGTGGCTTGGTCACTTACCAAAGTAGGGTATTTGTTCATTTCACTGATAGGCGGCACCTGTTTTTTTGTGGGGCTCTTCGTCATTGGCGCGACAAGTTGTTTTTGGACTGTCCAATCCATTGAGATTATTAATATCTTCACGAACGGTGGCGTTTTCATGGGAAGTTACCCGTTTTCTATTTATCGATGGTGGTTTCGACATTTTTTCACCTTTATTGTCCCGTTGGCGTGTGTCAACTATTTTCCGTCCCTATTTCTGCTTGAAAAAATTGGAGTATCAGGGGTTTCACCGATCGGTGTCCACTTAGCACCCTTCGCGGGGTTCCTGTTTCTCGGTATCACTGTGCTATTTTGGAGATGGGGTGTCTTGCACTACCAAAGCACAGGTTTTTAATTTATTGCTTCTGGGCCGCTGCGTCCGTTGTCCTTGCGGGTTTTCGGTTAATTCGCGACTGGATTTGAGAAACGGACTACAAAGACACAACGACCGCTATTTCTCCGCAAGGTAATTTAAAAAAATGATTGAAGTTGACAACCTTAGCAAAATTTTCAAGATCTATCATCACCGCAAGGGATTTTTAGGGAGTTTTGCGAATCTTTTTTCGCGTAAACACCGCATTGTCCAAGCGGTAGACAGGGTTTCCTTCACCGTCAAACGCGGCGAAATTGTCGGATATTTGGGACCAAATGGTGCCGGAAAGTCAACGACTATCAAAATGCTGACTGGCATTTTGGTGCCGACATCGGGCAGCGTGACCGTGAATGGATATATCCCACATCGTCAACGAAAAGAAAATGCCAAGCACATTGGGGTCGTGTTTGGGCAGAGATCGCATCTGTGGTTCGATTTACCTGTCCAAGAATCATTTGAGTTGTTGCAGCGTATCTATCGGATCCCAGAGACACAATACCGCTACAATGTCGAGGTATTTGACGAATTGCTCAGCCTTGGCGATTTTTTTCAGACACCTGTGCGCCAGTTGAGTCTCGGTCAGCGGATGCGTGCTGACATCGCGGCTGCACTACTCCACAATCCAGATATTCTATTTCTTGATGAACCGACGATCGGTTTAGATGTTGTCGCCAAGGCACGTATTCGACAGTTTATTCAGAAAATTAACGCTGAACGGCAGGTCACGATTGTATTGACAACACACGATTTAGATGATGTCGAGAAACTCTGCAAGCGTGTGATTCTCATTGACAACGCACGCCTCTGTTTTGACGGAGAACTCGCCAGGCTTCGGCGGTTGCTATCAACGGAACGGCTTTTGACTGTTGATTACGCTGAAGTCTATCCGGACATCAGTATTCCCAGTGCACATGTTACCTATCAGGAAGGTTCCCGCGTGCAGTATCGATTCTCTCCTGAAGAAATCAGCACGGCGGATCTGATCGGGACAATCCTCCAAAGGTTCAGAATTGTGGACATATCCGTCCAGGAACCTGATATCGAGGAGTTGATAAAAACCGTTTACGAGGATAATCTCACGCTTGAACGTAAATTGACTGAGTCGATATCTCCAGACGCACGATCGGATTGACTTGACAAATCCAAAATCTATAAGGTAAAATATATGATAGTTTTCACCGACCTTAATTTCTATAACCAAAAGGAGCAATTAAAAATGCGTTTAAGGAATATCAGAATAGTCTGTGCACTCGCTGCACTCCTCACGATTTTCTGTTATGTGACAGCGGCTGATGCACAAGATTTTGTAATAGATGGACTCGTCGCCATGTATACGCTCAATGAAGCGGATATCGACGGTAAAGTTGTCAAGGATGTCTTTGGTGGCAAAGATGCGAAGATTGAAGGCACCCTTAAATCTGTTGAAGGTGCGGCGGATGGCACGGGAGAAGCCTTGGAATTTGAAGGGGATAGTTACATCGAAATCCCAGCGATGGGTGAGTTTGAGCATGTGAGTATTGAATGCTATGCGCTTGAAGGACAGTTCGGCGGTATTCAAGGCATCGTATCTACATGGCAGTGGGCGGCTGGCAAAGTCCACTTCAAATTTGAGGGCAACCAAATCCAAGTTCATAAGAACGATGGTGTGAAAATCCGCTTAAATGCTGAGGAGGAGCGGTGGTATCACATCATTTACACCAGCAATACCAAAGACAATGAGTTGAAACTCTATGTTGATGGTGAATTGGTTGACGAAGGAAACGCCGGCGCAACCCCTGAACTGATGGACGAACGCCGTATCGGTAGCGAACACGACGGTAGATTCCTGATCGGTATGATTGATAACGTCCGTATTTATGACCGGATCCTTGACGAAGACGAGGTTGCACAGAATTTTGAGTCGCAGAGCGATCAATTGCCCGTGGAACCCGCTGGCAAACTCTCAGCCACTTGGGGTTATCTCAAAGCATTGAGAAATTAATAGATTCAGGTGTGCTTCCGCTGAAATTCTCCAGCGGAGTGTCATGTCTATAGAGGGAGGGATTTGTAATCCCGATGTCTCTGCGCATTCAGAAGGCAGTTATTCCTATTGCCGGATACGGGACACGCCTTTTTCCCGCAACGAAAGCCGTGCCAAAAGCACTCTTTCCAATTATCGCTCAGGATGGTATCGCAAAGCCGATCATTCAGCTGATTATTGAGGAGGCGTTAACGGCAGGTGTGGAAGAGGTGTGTCTCGTTGCCCAACCCCAGCAGGTCGAGCCGATTGCCGACTATTTTTCTGGCACCGTTGCGGATGCGATTCGCGAAAAGGCGGAATTAGCAGCGCAGGCGGATCGATTAGCGGAAATAGGCGAGAGATTGCATTTCGCGATTCAAGCAGAGCCGGAGGGTTTTGGACACGCCATCTATTGCGCAAAGGATTTCGCCGCGGGTGAACCTGTCATGATTCTGCTCGGGGATCACCTCTATATTTCCGAGTCAAATGTCTCTTGCGCGAAACAATTGGCGGATGTCTACGCACAGGTTGAGCAATCTGTCACGAGTCTGGATCTCTGTCATGAGAGTGAACTCTCACGCAACGGCATCGTTCAGGGTAGTCCTGTTACTGAATCCCCGAGGTGCTTTACATTAGCACAAATCTCCGAAAAGCCGACGGTCGAGTTCGCGCAGGAACACCTCCGTGTTGAGGGTGTCCCTGACCAACAATACCTCTGTAACTTCGGCATCGATCTCCTCAACCCCCTCCTCTTTGACATTCTGGACTACAACTACAGGCACCGAATTGTGACGCACGGAGAGATTCAACTGCGGGATGCAATGTCGGAAATGATAAAACGGGAAGGCATGTCCGGGTATCGCGTCGCAGGTAAGCGTTACGATACGGGAAACCCACAAGACCTGCTGAAGACCGTGAATGCCTTTGGTCTCCACGGTCCCTATCGGAATGTCTTAGTCTAAGGTCTCCCCAACCGCTAACGAAATAATTTCTACATCCTGGGATGTCGTCAATTGTCGGAGTTCTTCGGGGGTTCCTGTCAATAGTGGGAAAGTGCCATAATGGATGGGCAGAATCGCTGGAACGTTGAGCAATTGTGCGGCGTAGGCGGCTTCACGCGGTCCCATCGTGAAATGGTCACCAATCGGAAGTAATGCGAGGTCGGGTTGGTAAATCTCACCGATAATCCGCATATCCCCAAACACGTTCGTATCCCCGGCGTGGTAAATTTTGTAGCCGTTCCCGAATTCAAGCACGTAGCCTGCAGGTTCACCCAGATAAACCGTTGTGCCGTCTTCCTCTGTGAAGCTGCTACTATGGTTTGCTGAGACCATCGTTGCTTTCACGCCGCCGACAGTGACAGTGCCACCCTTGTTCATACCGATCGTGTTCTCGACCCCCTGATTACCGAGCCAACCTGCAATTTCAACGATGGACACAACTGTCGGTGTATGTTTTTTCGCCAGTGGCACTGCATCGCTAATGTGATCCGCGTGTCCGTGTGTGATGAGGATAGCATCAAGGCGATCAAAAGTCTTGAGCGCATCCGGGCATACTGGGTTGTTGGTTACCCATGGATCTATGAGGAGTGTTTGTCCATCTGCTTCGATTTTAAAGGTGGAGTGTCCGAGCCATGTCAGGTGGATACCATTGTTAAGTTGCATTTTTTTAATTATTCCTTGCTGTTCTTTAACACTTACGCCGGTTTAAAACGATCTCTGTGAGTCTTTTAGCAATGATTTCTACCTCGCCGGGCATTAGCGTTTGTCCGTTGATGATAACACCGTTTTCTCCTGATCCTGGAAGGTCAATCGAAGGCTCACCGTCTTCGAGTTGCTGAAGGATTTCGTTCCGTGTGATACCGAGGTGTTCTGCATCAAATCGGATTTCAGTGCGGGGCATCGGTTGCCCGGCTTCGGAAGGGAAGATACGATGGACTGTAACGCCTTGGATGTCCGAGAACACTTCGTCGTAGTAGGTAACCTGATCCTCGTAGGATTGCTGTAATTTGTCGTGGTCTTGATCCAGATACCATTCGACGGCGGTAAGGAGTCCTATCAACTCTTCTTTTCCCACCTTCATTCCCCTGCCGATAAAAGGATGTGGGGGTCCGTTGAAGGCGATAGCCTCGATCAACGATTTTTTTCCGACAATTAACCCGCTGCTCTGTGGTCCGCACAAGCCTTTCCCGCCGCTAAAGAGTGCCAAGTCAGCACCCATCTGCGTGAAACGCCATAAATTTTCAGGGGGTGGTAATTGTGCGGCAGCATCAACAATGAGAGGGACATCGTGCCTTTTCGCAATCGAGATGGCTTCCTCGTAAGGCACCCAGAGGTGTTCTCTGCTGGGGTTCGCGAAGTAGAAGATTGCGGCGGTCTTCTCCGTAATGGCGTTTTCTAACTCGTCAGGAGTCGTTCCCTTTTCATCACCTATCTCTACAAATGTGACACCGACCTGCCGAACGGCGTAATCGTATCCGACACGACCGTGACGATGCACAATCACTTCACTTTTCATTGAGGCATCAAGGCGAGGCAGTTTTTCACGCTTGTCAGGATCAAATCCGGTGATACATGCAGCAGTGCTGAGTGTCAAAGCAGCCGCAGCACCGCAGGAGACATACGCCGCTTCGTTGTGGGTGAGTTTCGCAATCTCTTCCCCGACCCGTTTTTGAAGTTCGATGATGTCTACAAAATGCTTGGCAGCGTCCGCCATCGCAGCGACAACCTCAGTTGGCATGATTGAGCCACCGAGCCGTGTGAGCGTCGCGTTGCCGTTGATGACTGTGCGAATGCCTAAGCGTTTATAGATATTCATTTTTTAATGGATTTTTGAAAAAAATCCGAACCGAGAACCATTCCCTCTAAAAACTATTTACCCGACTTCCTCGCCGTCTAATTTACCGACGTGGAGATCGATCTCATCGCGCGACTCAATCTTATCCACCTTACCATCCGCCATGTGGAAAATGCGATCGGAGACATCTAACATTTTATGATCGTGTGTTGCGGTGATGATGGTTACGCCGTTTTCAGCATTGAGTCGACGGAGTAAGGCAATGATTTCGAGCCCGGTTTTGGTGTCCAAGTTTCCGGTCGGCTCATCGGCGAGAACAATTGCGGGATCGTTTGCAAGCGAACGTGCAATTGCGACACGCTGTTGTTGTCCACCGGAGAGCTCTAACGGCTTGTGTTGCACGCGGTCACCGAGTCCGACGAGTGTAAGAAGGTCAACGCCTTTCTCTCTGCTTTCGTCTGCACTCATACCTGCGAAGATCATCGGAAGTGAAACGTTTTCGAGTGCCGTCATAACTGGAATGAGATTGAACGATTGAAAGATATAGCCGATCTTTCGGCAGCGGAGCCATGCGAGTTCATACGCGTCAAGTTGTGCGATGTCCACCTCGTCAATGTAGACTCTGCCCTCGGTCGGTTTGTCTAAGCCACCGATCATGTTAAAAAGTGTTGATTTCCCTGAACCGGAGGGACCCATGATGGAGATGTACTCACCACGCTGGATTTGGAAATTGACACCGCGGAGAGCATCCACGGTTTGCGTTCCCATCTCATACCGCTTGATAAGGTTCCGGACGCGAACTGTGTTTTCCTTCGGAAGGATGCGTTGGAACTTCTCTGGTGTTTCGGCGAGAATTGCGGCAACATCGCCTATTTCTGTTGGTGTATTCATTTTTTAATTATTCCTTGCGGTTCGGTGAGGTGAGTTGGATGACCAACGATCCTCTCCGTATATCTGCCTGCGCCGTTGTTGCAGGCTACAATTCCGTTAAAACTGCACAATCTAACAGATTATACTACAAGTTCTCAGAAACTGGCGCGTAGTGGAATAGAGCGCAGGCCAGAGGCTCATAATTAGAAAAACCGTCTCTGTAGGAATCCAAAAATGCCCTGTTTTTCGGGTTCCGGTTCCGGGGTTACAGGAGCGTTCTGTTGACGGTCCGGAATGGCGAATCCTATGAAATTCCGTTTGCCAAGCTGTTGCATAAACGTAAAGAGGGACGTTTCCGCTTCTTTCCGAGTCAACTGGTACTGTTTTTGGACCCCCTTTATAATCTGTGAAATGGTATGCTTACCGTCGCACATCTGCCACACATAAGTTCCGATAGAGTCTAAGACAATAACCCTTTTATCGGGGAGCATAAAGAGTTTACTGGCGAGTCGGATCCAGAGTTTGTCTTTCTGGGGAACAACGAGGGAGGCTTCGCCTTTTTCGTCTATCTCCCAGTTTATCAACTGGTTCCGAACAGGGAACGACTTCATGAGCCGAGTCCGATCCATATCCGGACGTTTCTTAAGTTTGAGGGCGTATAGAATTCTGTTTAGCATAATGATTTTCGGTTTGCCTGCTACGCAGGCTTTCGATTAACTGATAACCGAAAGGATTTTTGAAAAAATCCGTACTGACAACTACTCGTGGCATTTAATACTTTCAGCAACCTTTTGAACGGTTGAACGCGCATCGGTACTGCCGATGGACTGGATGACATAGATACGGTTGGACTGATTGCATCGCCATAGATGAAACACAAGGGCTGTCCTCTTGGATAGCTTATCAAGCATCAGCACAGGACTGAACGGCACACCATCATAAAGCCGTGTTTGTTCCCCGATAAGCGTCAGACGTTCATCCGCCGAATCTGTGTCGGATGTTACTTCAAATCCGTAGCCACGAATCGCTTTTGCGTATTTGGCGCGAAACCATGTCTCTAATGGATTTGGGGCATCTTTATAGTCGCTCAGCATCACCTCTGCTGGTCCGTATCGCTCCACACTCAGGCTCCCTTTGTCGGGTACGACCGAGGTTACTTCGCCTCTACGATCTTCTAAAGAACCATTATTTCGTAGACGACTGCTTACCAGTTTCGCAAGCCGTACCGCACTTCGAAAGCGGACAGGTTTTGCAACAAAGGCGAACAGTAGGTAGCCACTGAGCAGTTTCTGACGTTCCAACTTGTATTCTTTTGGAACCCCTAACTTAAGCCCATAAGCACTCCACAACGTTAGGGGTGCGTCCCCGCGGTCTGTAATTGATTCAAAAACCCGAAGGACCGTAGGTCGCCAATTCTCTTTGAGCCGTCCCATTACCTGCACGATCGTAATCCGTTTCCCGGTGTGAAAAATCAGCCCACTTGCACGGATACTCCCCTTCCAACTAAAACCGAGAACGGTGCGTCCCTCAAAGAATTCCTCTTCTTTGATGAAATTAACGTTCCGACGGAAGGAGAGTTCGGTCCCCTTCTTATACGTCTTGCGGATCAGTTTGAAGTATTCGTCGAGTGTCGCGTGAAGATCCGGCTTTTTGCGTCGGGTATGTGCCCATTTGAGTTCAAGGCGAGGCATCTCTGGATCGTCAAGTCGGAGATATCCTGTTTTCTGATCTCCGCTAAGCCCACTCAGTTCCCATGTCGTGGGAATCTCCAGTTCTATACCTGCCCACCCAAAAACAGTCCATTCCATCTTTTAATTATTCCTTGCGGTTTGGTGAGGTGGATCTCGTAATGGGTTTCCTTTACGTAGATCCGCCCTCCACTACGTTACGGGCTACGGGTTTTGTCTTAAAGTAAATACACACATCCATCCCTTGGTAAGTGAGGTTTCCGAACCTCGCCACTACCAAGTGTATAAGTAATTCTGTCATCTACTATATTACCAAACCGCGTAGCCTGCAACACCGGCGCAGGCGGATATACGGAGAGGCACTTTATGTATCAAACCTACCTGACCGAACCGCAAGGTAAAATTAAAAGGGTTTGACGATTACGGCTTTAGAGACAAGTGCAATTGCAACAGTTCCCATACCGATAAGACCCACGCCGCAGGCAAATCCTGCAGCAAGTACCGGGTTGTACATATACCAACGCCGCATCCCAAATCGCTTGATCATATAGAACCGTCCAATAACCGCACCGAGTAGCCGTGTAACGATACTTCCTGGATCCGCGCCAATGCCACCGACAATACCGTAGAACCACATTGACGGGAGTTTAAATACCCACAACATTCCATAGATTGCGAGGCTTCCGGTAAACCCGGCAGCGATGTAATCCCCCCGAATCGCTTGAAGCATCTGACTGTTTCCATCCCGCAGCGATGTTTTCCAGAGACACTCATTTGTGGCGTTAATAGGCCACATCATCTGTGCGAATGGATACTGGGCACTCGGGATAGGCGCAATCTTCCAGATAAAGTGAAGCACTACAATTCCACTGACAAGTAGAATCGGCATAATCAGCAGTGTACCCGCGAGATTTGACGTGAAGGTTGTTCCTGTCAATTCAAGGACTCGCCAACTCTGGGTGCCGCGTCCATAGTCCTCGTCTGGGAGTGGCGCGAACCAGATATCTATCTCTTCATAGCGACTTAAAATAAAGGTGATTTCATGTAGATACGGTATCTCAAAAAGGTCGCGTCCCAACACACCGAAGGTTCGGGCAGTAATATACGAATTGATCGGTGTATATAGGAAAGCATAACCTAACAGGAAACTCAACGGGAAATTCGGGACCATCCAGTGAATAAGCCATACAAATCCACCCATACCGATGAGCCACATTAATCCCATCAACCATATTGGAAAATCGCCACGATTCGGCGGCGGTGCAAAGGAACCGCGTTCGCCTGCAGCTTTTTGGGCTCTCCGCATTTTAAAGAGCATCGGCACTGAAGCCGCCATCCCTACAACTGCGAAGCTAAAGGATTTTCCCATACCGCCACTCTGCCAGAAATCCAGTCTATTGAATAACTCAACACCGCGGACATCCAAACCCGGAGTCCACTGGTGGAGAATCTCATACCGGTACAGAATCTGTGGGTTCAAAATAAATTGTGTTGCCATTGCTGCGATAAATTCTGTCACCACAATCGGGAACGGCAGCACGAACCCGAAGAGCATCTGTCCGAAGTCGGTTCGGAAGGCGAAAACACCGGTAGGTGCGAAACCTTCTATGCTCTGTGTGAAATCTATCCACGGGATCTTCAGAATCTGAATCGGCTGGCTCATCATGACACCGGTGAGTGAAGGCACACCGATATAGAGGAACCCCCAAATGAGTCCTGCCATAGAACCGATAGAGAAAACACGCCATCGCCAGGTTTCTTCTTTACCTGTCGTTTCTGCGAGCGCAGTTGCCCCCTGAGCACTAATCGGTGCCATTGGGTATGGAAGTCGTTCAAGATCTGCCGTGAGTCGGAACAGAATATACTGTCCACTGACAAAACGCAGGGTTCCCAGCAATTTGCCTATCAGGTAGATGCCGATAGGCAGAAACCAGTCTGGATGTATGAGACTTCGCGTGAGCACGCCAACGGAATCGCCTGCTGGCACAATCCACTCTGGAATTTTGTCGGCGATTTCATAGGAAGCTGCTTGTGGCGTGTTAATAAAGTAGGCGTACCAGATAAAGTTCCGGTACTGAAGTCCACTTCCGACTGCTGCACCTGTTAATCCGAGGAGCATGTAAAGCTCCTGTCGTCGGGCAGTTGTAAAAGAACGCCGCGCGAGCTCAGTGAATAGAATAACGGCAACCCAGGGTGCTGCACCAGCACCGGATTCACCGGATACATAACTGAGATAAATGGAACCTGGCATCATCAGCAAACCAACGAAAAGTGCTCCAACAAACACCTTGACCGTTAGTCCCGACTCAAAGGTCCGAATACCACCTTCAATGTCGTATCGCTGTGCCCACGCTTGCCATTCATCTGCTTGTGATACTCTTTCTCTCGCCAAATTGAATGTTCTCCTTCCATTAGTTTTAATAGTTGTCGGTTCGGTTTTTTCTTGCGAAAAAACTAACTGATAACTGCTAAAACTGACAACTAATCCTTCTCCTCACCTGAGTCTTCGGTGTCTCGTAATTCTTCCCAGAAATGTGCGCAGAAAATACCAACCGTCAGCACAAGGGCTGAGAACATCTGCCATTGCCAACGTCCTTCGAGAGCGAAAATACTAAACAGCCATAAGAAGGTGCCAATGATGATAATAAGACTTGCTAATTTTTCCATTTTTTGACCGCGATTCCTCTAATTTATGTGACGGATCCTGATTACGAGAGCATCTCATCACAGCGATAGTTCAGGCTTTAATCCGCTGGGGTCGGTACTGGATCCATCTGTCCTGCTTCTTCGGTTTCCGATGGGTCCATACCTTCGGTTCTGCCGCGTTCATGGAACTCTGCTCGAATATCCACACTGAAGGTCCGCCAAATCAGAAGCTGTTTCCGCAGCAGATTAAGGAAACGTCGATTGACCCGTTTCCAAGAGGCGATCTCACCACTTTCACGATGGACATCCAACGTGATTTTGTAGAGATCCTCTTCTTCACCACCTACCGGAGATGTAATAAACTGGATAGACTGGCTCACACCTAAGTCGTAAGGTGCCAACCATACCATCATTCCGATTTGATAGGAATCTTCAGCCTCTACTTGACTGAACGCAACCTGATCTGTGTAGAAATCGCTGGCGGATTCGTCTGCGTGTGCCTCGAAATAGTCTCGCATAAAGACGTTCAACCCGAGTGCTTCTTCTTCAAGGACGGTAAAGGGTAAGTTGAAGTGCCATACATCCCCTTCAGGTTCTGGGAGTTTCCACTTACGTTCGATATCGGGCACTGCCATCCGTGAAGCCTTGATTGCCGGATACATGGTACTGAGTAGAACGACAAGCATGACAATAATTGTTGCGACAACGGTTGACATTGACGAATAGTTAAGCGTCAGTCCAGCGAGCCAACCAAAATGCACGAGGGTTGTTGCGATGGCTTGGCCCATAAGATAGCCTAACACCGCACCGACGATGGCATATACACATGCCTCCGCAAGGAAGAGGAAGGCGATATGCACAGGTGCAAGTCCGACGGAACTGTAGATGCCGATTTCACGTACCCGTTCATAAACGGCTCCCAACATGGTGTTAAGAACGATAAGCGCGGCGATCAGGATCGGTACGAACAGGTTACCCATACCGCTGAAACTCGTCATTCCGATACTGCTGTAGAGATATGTGTCTTTATCGCGTCCTACAAAGAAGTCAAGAGCAATGCGGTTCATGAGCGGTGCCATGATGAGGTCTAACTTATCGATCGCGCCTAACAACTTCGGATCATCCTCTTGGGGTTCCATGTTAACGGCAACACTTCGGAGTGTGCCTCCTTGATTCATAACCACCTGATAAGGAAGGATGGCGACACTGTCTGGCGTGAGATGGAGGTATTTCTGTAATTCACCTTCAAGCGTCTCATCACCCGTTGCACCTCGGCTTCGCTGCTGTTGCATCAACTGATAATCGACAGGTGTAAGTTCTTCGCCATCGTTATCAGTAAGATCCTTGAAACCGATACCGAGGACACCAACCACAGTAAAGTCGGCACCGTAAACAGAGACGGTGGCTTTACCCATATCGCTTTCGGTGATCTTGAGCAATTCTGCCATTCCTTTGGGCAACACAATGGCGTAGGGCCACTCCGTTGGCCATTCATTGGCATCTGCTGGGTCAAACCATTTTCCGTATTGGAGGTATCTATCAATACCGCTGACACCGGGTTCTGATTCATTCATACCCACGAGCATGTTTGCCGCGAAGGTCAACGCTTCACCCGTGAGTTGGTGCGTCGGCGGCGATGTATCTGCTGTGTTTGCCGTGCGTGTGAGTTGGACAAACGATTGGTCGCCAGTTCCTGAGGATTGATACCAAGCGCGCGGTGCGACGACGTTCCGAACGATTAAGACGGACTCTTCGTCTACCTGCTCAATAAACCCACCTTCTTCTAAAACCCTACGTGCTTCCGCGATGTCAACAGGTTGTTGCCCTTGTTTAACCAAGAGTTCGTTCTTACGTTCCAAAAGCCGTTCTAAGGCGGTAAGTGTGATTTGCGTCTTTTGCATGTCATTCAGCACGGAGGTAAGCACCGGTTCCTCAAGTGGACGCCAATACTGGTCGCGGATAAGAAGTCCGGTATAACGCGGTGTCACTTGCGGAAGGCTTGTTCGATTCGGATGCATAAACGTCCGCACAGAGGTAAACGATATAACCGTAAAGGTAAGGATTACCAACGTACAGCAGGTCAGGATCGTCCGTCCTTTCCGTTTCCGCATGTTGGAAATACCCAGACTAAATGCAGCTGCACTCGCACTCAACCGACCGACATCGGCTTTATAAACTTTACTGCCCTCTTGTCGTATCTTTTCGAGTTGCTCCTCAAATTTTCGGACAATGATACTGATGACAATAACCGTCAAGGCAAGCACAACAAACGCGATGAGAATAATCACAGGTGTGGTGGTAATCTGGAATGCGGGGTGAACCTGGCTGAGGAAGAAGAATACAAGTAAAAAGATGCCGAATGAACCCAAAATCTGTTTATGGATATTCGGAAAACCGAAAATGAGCCGTTCCATAAAGTAGGCGAACGGCATCAGCAGTGCAAGATAGAACATCACACCGTTGACGACATCGTTACCCGTCTGTTTGACATCTGGGTATGCGCGTGATTCATAACCCCACGCCGCACGAGCGAGTTTGAGTGCCTGTTGATAGTCGCTTTGGAGCAATTCGGTCTCCGCGCGGGCAAGATAATCGTTCGCAAATTGGTGGAGTTTGTCAAGACGGTCGCTGGAGATACCAAACCGTTTGTAAAGTCGTGAGCGGTTCTCGTCGAGCCACCACATATCTCGGACAACGACGTAAGGTGTGAGGCGAATTTGCCCATTTTCGCGGACGACAAAACCCTCACCGGTATAGAGCGTCGGGTTCTTCATACCGCTTTTTGTTGCTTTGATGAGAAGGAGACGTTTACCAATCTGGCCGTATGCCATGCCAACTTTGATACGCGTGTTAGGTTCGCTATACACGAGGGCAATGGGTTCGGCTGCGGACACACCTTCCTGCTGCCACGGTTTGGACATCCCGAACTTCTCCGGTGCACTATCCGTGAGGGCATCGTAGACTTCGAGTTCCCGAAGGGTTCGCAGATACCGCTGATCGACCAAGTCGTAGATAGTTGTAGATACACACGGAAATGTAACAACACGACAACCACGCCTACGGGTGTTGATCGGAATTTTATTGGGAAGTAGTTTCGCACCATAATTCCCCAGATCGGGGGCGTAGACGATGTCTCCTGAATCTTTGTCCAGAATGTATGCTTCAACTTCTTGGACACCGCTGAGACGCCGTGTAGCTCTGCCTTCCATCGCTAATCCAGCCACCTCAAAATTACCCTTGTTATCGCCCATCACAAACAGGTCTCCGCGGACACCCATCATAGTTTTGTGTTTCCTGCGGAGCGTCAAAATCGGGTAAGGCACCGGTTTATTCGGTAGTGCGGACTCCCGTGCGTCAAATTCAACGACATCACCGAAGAGGTTACAGTAGAAATTCCCGACACGTGCGGCGGTGGGCATCTCTTCGTCCCGAAGTGCTTGGATGAGTAAGGATGCCAATGTCTGTGCTTGTTGATGGAGATTACCGCCTTCTCGCAAATCAACGCGTTCAATCGTATCGAGGGGGGTGTCCGTTAAGACGCGGGCATCTTCAATAGTTGCAAAGGCGATTCCAGTCTTTCCGACAAGCGTGGCGACCTCGCTGTCAAAAGCGATTTTACCCGGGATATAGGTCTTCCACGTCTTTCCGCCGCTTGCGGAGATGGCGTTAACAAAATTTGACTCGCCGCCGAGGCCTGCAATCGAAATGAGAGTTTTAATATCCTCTATTTCTTCATCGGAGAAGGTGTCCGGATCTTCGTGTCGAAGTCGGAGCATTGCGTCCAACTGCTCACGTGTCCGGATGTTGTTTTTTCGATTTTTCTTTGCGGTGCGGACATCATTGCGGATGAAACGCTCAACCTCTTTGCGGATGTAATCCATATCTTTGAGCATATCCTCAGAGGGTTCACCTTGATTGCGCCACTGTTCAAACTGCATCTTCATCAGTCGGCTCACACCGCTGAGATCGGTGAGTTTGTTGAAGTGCGAACTCAATAACGTTTCAAGCGTCTTGCCTTCGAGGGCGGCTTTGTCAGAGATCCCGTTTGCAACCGTCCATTGGCGTGCCATAACGGCTTGGCGAATTTGATCGTCTGTCCACTGCCAGAGTTTCCGGACACGGACTCCGAAATCAGCATCTTCAGCGTAGGAGGCAAGTTTATTGCCGATGCTTGCAAACTCGCGACGCAATACAAATTCGGGTTGCTGATCGTAGAACCATCCCTTGTTGAATACCCCGAACTGATTCGACTGTGAGGAGAGGTCAACGCTAATATAGAGAGAGGTATAATACCGGTTGAACAGGTCTTGTAGCGCGATTGCCGCCTCGATCTGTCCAAGCTTTCGGTTGTATTCATCGGTATCAATGCGCAACATCTTTTCAATACGACTCTGGATGTTACGGAAACGCGCGTTACGGAGGGTCAACATGTTATCGCGTAGCAGTACTTTCGTCTCTTCATCTAAATCGGTATCTAATGTGGGTAACCGTTCAATAAGGTTTTCGAGTGCTACGATATCCGTGTCCGCACGTTTTTTGACGATCGCTAACAATTCTTTTTCGATAATCTGTGATGCGATGCGAGAGCGCAAAGAAAGTGCCTGTTCAATTTCATCATCTGATAGATAGTTTTCCAAAATGAGACGTTCTTCATCCAAGTATTCCCGCCCCAAAGTCTCAGCTGTTGCGATCAAATTCTGGATACGTGTTCGTTCCAATCGAGCGTTCCGGAGTGCAATTTCAAAGATACCTTGTTTATCTTTGAGAAGATCTGCTATCAATACAGCGATATCAGCAGTGTCTCCAGATTCAGATAATCGCTGTCGAAGCTGCGTATCAATAGTGTTGAGACGTTCTGTCCCGGCTTTAGACAAAAACTGTCCGCCATAAATCAAAGAATCGCCACTCGGTTTTCCCATCGGCGTTTCCTTGAGCCGCCGGATGCTTGCTTTAATCTCATTTTCAACCGGTTGGCTATCGGGTATTTGTGCCAGAACCTTTTCAAGTAGCTGCGTTTCCCGTTGAATTGCTACTGCTTGGGTGTCGTTGGCATCGCGCAGAACACTGCGTGCATCTTTTGCTGTATTGAGTGAGTGTAGGTCGAGATGCCGATCGACTATCTTCTCGGGTGTCCACATCAGCGCAAATTTGCGTTTGTCGCTCATCTCCCAGTTTGCGAGGGTTTTGTTCAGCATCTCGATATCAGGGATGAGTTCTTGTGGAAGGTCGTCCGGTATTGGGATTTGCCAATCTGAACCCTGTTGTACTGGAATAAGATAGGCATTATTAGGATGCGTACTGTATTCGTCGGTACTACCGGTCTCTATCGCGTGAATGAGTTTCTCTACCGCCCATATATCGAGACGCGCAATCGGTAGTCCAAGTGATTCAATCAATTCGCGCTGTGCGGATCGACTCGTGTTGAGTGCAACGCCGCGAACCGCAGCTAATCTACCGACAATATCTCGGAGGAAATGGGTCGTTTGCAAAGCTTCTTTCTTTGAGCGGGCAAGATTTGCTAACAGACGGCTTTTCTCTTCACCTGTGAAGCCTTGCTTTTCACGTTTTCGATTCCTATCCGCCTGCTTCTTCTGTCGTTCTGAAAAGTCCCGCTGCTGCTCCGTAAGGGATTCAATCTCAGACCGTGTTTCTGCCAAGCCATTCAGTGTAGTTGTGAGGGAGTCCAAGTCAGACTTTACGTTGTGGATACCGTGGAAAAAGTCGGCAGGGAGATCGACAAGGACGCTCCGGTCAATGGAGAGTACAAGCCTTCTGCCTAACTCTTCAAATTCAAGGACATCTGTAGAGAGTCCACGGCGAAGTCCGTGCATTGTTGGGGTGCCGGGTGAATCGGTGTCGGAACCGACGATATCTTGTCCAATACCTTCCATAAAAGCACGCATGCCGGCAAGCCCTTGGAAGTGTCCATCGACTGCAACAAAGAGGACAGAATAGCCGGGTCGATATTGGGGTTGACTGAAGAGACGCGCAAGTTCCATGAGGGTCGCGATACCGCAAGTTGGATCGGCACCGGGTGCCATTGCCGGAACAACCGACATGGAGTCGTAATAAGCCGTGAGAACGATGAGTTCATCGCGTAAAGTTGGGTCTCCGCCTTCCAAAAATCCGCGTATATTTTGCCCGACGCGGCGTTCCCACGTCATCTTCCCTCTCACACGAACATTGACTTGATTGCCCTGAGTGTGTTGTTCCTCCATCAAATTGGAGAGGGCAGCAGCATCTTCTTGGGATATCCAAAATCGTGGTATGTTTGCAGGAACGGTCCCGAACTTATTTTCTGCTTCTCCTCGAATGGTTGTGTCGGGTTCGATGAAGATGACAGCAGTACCACCGAGCATTGCTGCATTGATATAACGAGTGCTGGAGTTAAAATCGAGAAGGACTATTGCCCCTTTCGGAATAAAGATGTGAGATTCACTCGCGGCGACAAACTCACCGGATTCATCGACTTCTCCATTGTTGTTGTTATCTATCCCATCAGTGTCATTTCCCGGAGTTTCATCTGTCCAACCATCGGCATCGTTATCAATGCCATCTGTTGCCCATCCTAAAATTTCAGAGAGCAACGGGATTTCACCGTATTCATCAGTAGTGCCATCTTCGTCATTGTCAATGCCATCGGATGCTTTTTGCAGATGTTCATTAAGTATATCATCGGTAATGCTGGCTTCGGTGATGCGATACCGTCGGGCGAGCGTTGTGAGTGTATCCCCATCTTGGAGTTTGTACCAAAATCCACCAATGTTAGTGCCATTGAAATCAGCGAGTTCAGCATCATCGCCATCAAGGAGGGGACCAGATAAACCTCCTGTTGGAATAAATACTGTGCTTCCTTCGACAACCGGGGTTGCCAGAAATTTGTTCCGATCATCTGCAAGGATAACCGTCTCGTCAATTTGGTAGCTTTCTGCGATGTCTTTAAGCGTTTCGCCCGGTAATACAGTGTGTTTAATGCCGTCTGCTAATAGCGAGGTCCGCACGAGGTTGGGCCAAAGGGGAGTGAGTTTAAAGGCGTGTAACACGTTGCCTTCCGGTGAGAGGACTTCAATGATGCTATCACCTTGGTCAATCGGCACAGTGACGGAAAATTCGCGACTTTCTACGTTCTGCAGACCGGTTTCGACGAAACGATCGAAAATGTATTTACTCCCACTCGCAGCTTGAGGGTAACCCGTTACGCGACTGTCGAGACTTGAGAGGCGTGCGATATCCTTTCGAAGGTTGCCGATAGAGAGATCATCCCGAATCTGAATGGCTGCAGATTGCATGCCGGTACTGGAAACCGCTTGTGCGTATGCAGTATCCGAGAGTTGCCCAGCGACAAGCAAAACCGAAAGAAAAAACATTAATACATTTGTTAGTGCACTGAGGTGCCACTCTCGGTACTCGTGTCTACTATGAATTTTCATCTTGTGAAGTCTCCCGCCTTTTTCTGGTTTTTCAGATTTTCTCCTCAGCGGGCATTTGGGTATTCCTCTGAGAATACGCGAGAAAACAGCGCGCGAAGAGAATGCATCCCGAATTTTAGGAGGCAGTATCTATATTGTATATTATTATTGCAATTTTTGTCAAATTAAAAAAATTTGCATTTAAGGCTTTTTTAGGTTAAAATATATTTCACGCTTTTGCTTCTCATCGAAGTAGAACCCTCTTCAAACTACATTTCACTGCAATACTGCAGCAATACTAAAAAATGTAAAAAAAATCAGCAGCAGTCCAACTGTAATTTTGCTGCCTGATAAGGAGCCAAACGTGGGCAAAGAATCAAGAGACTCGAATATAGACAAAGTCGTCTCACGTATAAAACTACGTCGTCATGAACTGAAGTTGACACAAACAGAACTTGCGAAGGTAGCAAATCTCACACCTGCTGCGATCTCTCAATTTGAATCAGGAGCCCGAAAACCGTCGTTTAAAACACTTTCAAGTCTTTCCGATGCTTTAAAAGTCACTACCGATTACCTACTTGGAAAAGCCGACAAAAGTTACGATGACCTCTTAGCCGACCCAAAGATTAGTGCTATGTTCAAGGGGATGATGGAATTTACGGAAAAAGATAAGGAGACGCTCTACGAGTTCTATGAATTTCTTAAGATGAAAGCGAAACAGTGATTATTGTGATTTGCTATGATGAAACCTCCGATCATTGAGGTAGTCCTTCAACCCGTTAAATCATAGTTCAGACTTTAATGCTCAGTTCCTCTTGGACAGAGGCAAATTTTCCCGAAATTTTGACGGTTCTCTAAAAGTAGGTGTGCCTCACCGGCACGATGAAGCGGTAAAATCCTGTCAATAATAGGTTCCAGTTTTCCTTGACCAGCGAGATGGACAAGCGTTCGCAGCTCAGCGACTGTGCCGAGGGCAGAGCCCATCAGTGTTAGCTGCTTTTGGTACATCTTTCGGATGTTAATCGTGCCAATGTTCCCTGTTGTCACACCACACGAAACAAGCCTCCCATTTTTAGCAAGACTCGCGATGCTCTGATCCCATGTTGCAGCACCAACATGCTCAAGGACAACATCCACACCGCGTCCATTGGTTACCTCAAGCACAATCTTTGAAAAATCTGTGTCTTTGTAGTTAATCGTAACATCAGCACCCATCTGTCGTGCGCGTTCCAGTTTCTCATTGCTGCTCGCTGTCGCAAAAACTCTGGCACCCGTTAATTTTGCGATTTGGAGTCCCGCGCTTCCGACCCCACCCCCTACACCGAGAATTAAGACATCGTCCTCTGGACGAAGTTGGGCACGCGTCATGAGCATATGCCATGCCGTGAGATACGCTATTGGTATCGCAGCGGCGTTAACAAATGACAGGGTTTCCGCTGGCATCTGAATAGCGTTTTGGGCAGGAGCTTTTACGTATTCCGCGTATCCGCCATTTGTTTGGAAACCGATGAGTTCTTGTGTGTCACACAAGTTTTCGGCACCGCGATGGCAGTCGCTACAGATACCACACGGAATGCAGGGCGCGAGAACAACGCGGTCCCCGACTGCAACACCGCGAACTGCGTCACCAATTTCGGCGATTGTCCCAGCGATGTCGGAACCGAGTATGTGTGGCGTACCCTCCCGACGGAGTTTCGCTTCTATCTCCGGGCGGTTCCGCCGGGCGTGAATATCCAGATAGTTCACCGCACAGGCTTCGACTTTAACGAGAACTTCATCGGTATCAGGGATCGGTTTGGGTGCGTCTGTGTACTGAAGTACCTCCGCACTGCCCTGTTCTGAGAAAACAATTGCTTTCATATTTTTTCGGTGGGCGGTGGACAGGAAAACAGGCAATAGATAGAGCAAACTTCCTGATTCATGATATGGTTAGAGGTTTAAAGCCTATGTAATACATCTAAGCAATCCGAAAGCCCTAATATCTGTAATTCTCTGGAGATATAATTAAGGACAGCTTTTTCCAATGCCAATGGATAAACTACGCCGTGCTGTTTCGCGATGTCCTGTCCGTACTGTTGCATAATCGCTGTTAACCGGAGATGTGCTTTTGCGATGCTTGCTCTATCAATACTTTGTATTGTTAAGGCATCTTCGACTTCTTCTCTGAGAACTTGTGAGACGAAAGCATTAATGTTTTTTACGCCTCTATCTCTCTGCTTTCCACTCCCTATAATGAGAACTTCTGTCAGCGACATCACAGCAAATGTAGTGCCCATAAATCCCGCGATGCGTTCCTCACGTCCCAAGACTGTAGGAAGGATGGCAAGCACACGCCAAAACTCGTTGAAGTGCTGCTTAAGTACGGAACTAACATCTTTTGATTCTTGGTCTCTGCGCCCTTCCTTGAATTGAATACATCCTTCGGCAGCAGACAGGAGATGAACTTTAACGCGTTCAAGGGTGATTGTAGTTCCTGTGTGTAACCAGACATCAACTCGCAAGCCTGCTGTTGTGATGCAGGTCATCATCTGTCCAGGAAAAGTGTCTTTGAAGAGCACCAACGACTGAATATCGGATAGCCAAGATTCTAATCCCTGTTGGAAAGTTTCTTTATTCTCTTCGGCGACCAGTAGATGAATGTCAATATCTGAATATCTGTCGGCAGTGCCTGTTGCAAAACTCCCTTCAAGCCACGTTCCTAATACGCGCACGTCCGATGCTGCTTTATCTGCAAATACCTTCAGATATTCTTGATGCATTTCCAATCCTTTACAACAAATTGCTCAGGCATTTTGTGTTTGTCAGTGTGGCGCGAAAAATTACCCATAAGCACCGTGATTAAGGAAGCCGAGAAGTCTGCGTAAACGAGGACTTGCCTCTTTGTAAACAGACTCAGGCATACTATAGTTCATAAACGGGTAGTATTTATGCCCAACAAGGCGGCGACCGTAGGTCACCTGTGTGATATATCGGGTGCGCTGGCTCTGGTTCGGACCTCCGCGATGCCAGACCTGATTGTTGAACATGATAACGCTGCCCGCTTTTCCAAGGTTGTACTGAACTTTGTCCTCCCACTCCGTTCCTTCTATCGGGTTCGGAGGCGACGCGCCGAAAAGATGTGAGCCTGGAACAACTTCTGTGCCGCCGTGTTCAATTTCAGTGACATCGGTGAGGTAATAATTTGCCGTGAAGAGCAAGACTGGCAACCGGACGTTCTTTGGCGGTTCACCGTCCGTTACAATGTAGTGTGGTGCATCATCTTGATGCCACGATGTAATTCCACCGCCGGGAAACGTCTGGAACGAATTGTTGTGAATGACATGACAGTTTTCAGCGACGAGTGCCTCGGCGAAGGAGACAATCGGTTCAAGGTCAAACAATCGCCGGTTGGCTTCACTGTGTTCAAACATTCGATGGCTTAAGTGCATACGACTTGCGGGACTTCCACCATTTAAGTCATTCGGATCGTTTTCGAGTGCCCACTCTAAATCTTGTCGAAGTTGCGCACATAAATCAGGCGGCAAGACGTTTTGCAAAAACAAGCAGCCTCGCTCGTGAAATGTTTCTACCCATTCCTGGATTTGTGCCTCGCTGACAACCTGATCTGCCAAGTAGGTTGTTTGTGCCATTTTTCCTACCCTTTTTCGAAATTGTTAAGTTTTCGCTCTGCCCTTCTTGCGCAAGTCTCCTGTAGAGGCTCGCCGGATAATGTTTCGGGCAGGTGTTCGCGAAGATAGCGAGTGGATCGGTAACTTGCTTACGGAAAAGAAACGATCAGCAAAGAGGGTAGGTGCGGTTATAAACCACACCTACCGACCTGTTACTAATGAATTCCTACGGGAACCGACAGCGCAGCGATTTTTACTGATGACTGATAATTCTTGCTAACCCATCGCTGCAGCGACGATAATCCCGAGTGAGATGAGGACACCCGCAACCGCAATACCCGCCGCGGTGTTGTTCTCTTCGGCGATCTGACGGTTTAAGTCGTAGGGGGTCGCCATATCGAAGACTTTGTAGCCTACCATCAAAATGATTAAACCGACGATACTGAAGACAATGCCTTCAATGATAAAACCACCCAAGACTTTGAAGTCTATCATCGGAACGTCTCCAGACGCAGCCGCATCGGATTGGGCAACGGCGTTATGTGAGAATAGGACAAAGGCGGTAATTGCGACAGTAACCAGGATAAGTGTAGTGAATACAATCTTCTTAGCCATTTTAATAGTCTGTTAGTAAAAATCTATGTATTTCTATTGAAACCCACAGATTTCTACGGGGATCCTACCCCCTTATGACGAGACTCGACAGCCTCTAAGCCTGAATATCACCAGGATCATCTGATACGTCGTCAGAAGCGATACGCGGCTTGCATACCTCAAGGTTGCGCGAGGTATGGTGTAACCCACAAAGTTAACACCGAAATGCTAACGCCTTGTTTTACTTCCGAGTGTCCTCACAGTGTCAGGGTTCGTCTCACTCGTGTATGAACCCTTCGCAGTAGAACCGACGTGGTTTTTGTCGGGTGTGCTTGGGTATCGCACGATGCTACTGCGATGCGGGAGAGGGGACTTGAACCCCTCAAAATGCCTACATTTCCCGTTAAACAGAGAAAAAGAACTATTTAGGCACTACCCCTTTAATTAAAGAATCTCAAATTGCACATCTGTGGTGGTATGCAGATATTTTACCAATATAGCGTCCTTATCTTCGATATAAAGCCATCCGGATTCAACGTCTTCGAGCGTTTGCACATTTGCAATCTCGATCTCTGCATATTTGTCCGGTATGTTGACGGGTTCAGAAGCGTCAGCGGTTGTATCTTCATCAGTAACGGGAGGCTCGTCCAACTGATAGCGGGCTCGAAGGGCTTGTGGCACACGTCCATAACCAACAATAAGGGTGTAGCTCGTTTCGTCCTCGGCATAACTGAGTTGCCAGTTCAGTTGCCCCTTATCCGTTAAGGTAGGTCCATCTACTATCGCACCCGAACTGAGGTGTATCTCCCCGAGGATAGCGGTTTTAATTCCCGGATCGACCCCTCGAAGCGTATAAACATTCACCATAATGTCTTCGGGGTTCAAGTGGGGTCCCTTGCCTTCAGTGCAGAATCCATAAAATCCATCCGGATAGGTGCCTTTGAGCGCACCGTCTTCCCACTGTTGATACATCGCACTTACCGTGATACCCTCAGCGATTTGAAGCCATCTGTCATTCGGCGTGTGTCGGTTCAAGCGTTGTAAGTAATAAGCGAGAACTAATCCGTTCCATTGAACAGGGACACCGAACCATGGATGCGTGTAAAAAGAGGTCCCGAAGACGGGGATGGAGGCGAACTGCATACCGGGTCGGTCTGGGAGATGCCAATGGTAGAGGAAGGGAAGTGCTGTTGTCGCCCAATACGTTGCGCGTTTGAGATGTTCTTTTTCCGCTGTCAACTCGTAAGCCTCAACATAAGCACCGATGGCATACGCAGCCGCAAGGACATCTGGTTGATACATCGGGCATTCCCACATTTGTGCCCCGCGTGGCACGGAAAATTGCTGAATGAATCCGAGTGCTTTCAAACCCGCTTCACGCGAGGCTTTATTTCCGGTAATTCGAGCATGTTTCAAGAGTAAAAGTGCTGATTCAGCACAGGTGCCGAGTGCTGCTTCACCTGCCGTTCCGAGGGAAGCGGTTTTCGCGTTTGTTGGGTGCCACCGCCAACTTCCATCCGACTCTTGTGTAGCAATCCGTTGCTGTATTTCTTCCGCCATGTAAGATAATCCGGCACCGATATTACCGATGTAAAACGGGAATTCCCATCTTAAAATGTGACACGAACCGCGTGCCGCCAACCCGTCTACTCCGGATTCTGCTATGGTGTTTTTGGCAATTTCTAACACCCGTTCTTTCACGTGTTCATCTTTCGTAGCAAGATAGTCGTACCAAAGTAGAGTGCCGAAACCCGGTTCATTCTGCGGTGCCCAGTCTACGCAGTGCTGGGATTTTCGAGTCGCTTCATCCCATGTTGTCTGCATCAACCCGTGCCGTGAGAGTAAAACCTCATCTGCATCGCTACGGGGGGGAGGTAACGGTTCAGGGGCACCGTAAGCGTTATTCCAATGCGCTATGGCATCTAAGATAGAAGCATTTCCATCCACGATGATTTCGGTTTTGATGGACACCGGACGCGCTGGTGTGAGTGGATACGGAATAGAAGCCTCTGTCTGGTTCTCTCTGACCCATGCTGGCACAGTCGGGATGAATACGCCGAGAACGTGATTTTTCTGATACTCATGCCAATTGGGCGAAGCGAATACCGCAGAGAGCATCTGGTTCTCACCATCCCAGGTGTCCAGAGGATTCCAGATGATGCCGACTATGGATTTCTGCATCTCTACTGCCATGACTGGCACTGTGATTTTATAGGGATGTGGGACGAGCCGGTTGTCGAACGGTGGAGCTGCGTCACGTGTGTTTGAGGAACGTTCATCGTTTTCCAAGAACTCGAGTCCAGGGAAAAGTGCTGCCGTTTTCTTCTCGCGATGTCGTCCTTGCCCCGCATAAAGCATCGGACCGCGAAAGGCAAGAAGTTCTCTGTTGCCATCCGTTTGCAACTGATATTCCGTTTTCACCCGCGTCGCACTTTCGTTAAGCGTCCACTGCATCTCATAAGTCCACTTAACGCCATCTACATCTGTATCCGAACCCCTGAGGCGGACAATTGACCCGCCTTGATTGTTCCCAGCAAGTTGATAGTCTGTAGGTGTAAGTTGCGACGTTTGGCGATTTTGTGATGCATCTAAATAGACAACCTCAGAGAGTGCCGGACAAGTTGCTACCTGCTGGTAGTTACCACCTTTTGCGACAAAGATTATGCAATATGCAAATCCTCCCTCAATTCCCTTTTTGTCAGAAGTGATGGTCTCTTTCTTGTTTTCATTCTTGATTGCTGGTGTTGCTTCGAGTCCACGGACGAAAACGATACGAAGGTGTCTGTTCCCCAACACGACGCTACCATTTTCCGTATAGGTATGCAGTTCTTTCACCACCTTGGCAGCAAGTTTAGGTGGCTCAGGGCGGACTACAACGCTTTCTTGGGCTGTTTGGCGTCCCTCGCCTGCTGAGGTTTGGCATTTGAGCGATACGGAAATAGAGATTACAGTCGGATTTGGGAAACGGCGGGCTATCCAAAAAACAGAGACTTCTTCACCCGGTTCAATTTCTTTAATGGTTTGTCTGGGGCGTCCACGCCGTAGTTTCAGACCGTTGATAGAGATTCGCGCCGTATCCGCTTTACCGAGTGGCGCGGTGCCGGTATTCCGAAGTGTACATTGCACTTCAAAATCTTCGCCCGCAGTGACAACTGCCGCTGTCGCGCCTACGTTCACGATTTCTAATTTCGGCTGTGCCGCGTAAAGCGATATTTTGGCAGGGGGCTTTTCGGATTCGTGCGATTCAAGGCATAAATTTACCACATCGGACGCCTTCGTTGATGTCGGTTGACTGAACTCCCGTAACTGCATCGTGTCATCTTTAAAATGTAGAATAGCGATTCCACATCGTAGTTCCGGTTCGCTATCTCTTTTCCCTTTTCGGAGGGACATCTCTTTAAATTTCCGTAACTGTGGTTTACCCCACAAAGCCCACGCGTAGTTACTATTGCCTTCTATATTACATTCCGTCAGAAATGAGATGACGACCTCTTTACCAGCATAGGACGTGAGTTCGATGCTTTCTTCTATCCACTGACATTCGGTTGATATGGATTCAAAACATCTTTCCGGTGCGGCTTCTAAATCTGTATTAAGAAGATCGAAAATTTCGATAGCGAACTTCACACCTCCGGGCTGTCGCTCCACATCGTTAAAAACAACGCCATCCCGTAATCCGATGGAAAAATGTAGGAAGAGTTTCTCTTTTTCATCGACATCTGGAAGTGACAGGGTGTAGTCGATTTTTGCGGCTTCCATTGGGGTGGGATGTTCAAAGATAGCAGGCTTTGTCACGCCACCGGAACAATCTATTCCGCTGACGGATGCCTGATCTGTCCCGGAAACAGTGCTTTGTTCGAACATCTCCACGAAGTCATAAATTTCTTCAATAATGCCGAGCTCTAAGGGTATGGGTTTTTCCTCGGCTTCAGGGGAGGTTGCTTCTGTTTCGGTGTCGTCCCCTCCGTCTGTTTCCTGCGGTAAGGGGTTTTTGCTTGGGGTTTTTGCTTGGGGTTTTTGCTTGGGTGTTTCCTCTGCGGATTTCCCCAAAGTTGCCTCGTCTTTATCTGCTTCAACATCAGAAACCTGGGCGTGCTGCGTTATAGTCCCTTCATTTTCCTGTTCAGATATTACAATTTCCGTTGCAAATTCTGTCTTATCTTCAGAAACAGGATCAGTATCTTCCGGTGGCTCAGTTGCTTCATCATCGGAGGGCGCGAGATTGGGGATCTTGACGACAGGGGTTTCTTCTGCACTGGATGTATCGGGAGGGTCGTCCTCACTGGCATGAGCCTCTTCGTCTATAGAGATGGGTAAAACCTCACTGTTGGATTCTGTGTGAGAACTGTCATCATCTATAGCAACAGGGGACGCTTCGTCTTCAGAGGGTGTTTCCTCAGACGCAGACCCCTCGTCAGCGTTTTCGATTTCCGAGGGTTCAGGAGCCGGGGTATCGGAGGCATCTGATGCTTCAGATTCAGCATCGTTTGTGGAATTATCGTCAGCTGCGAGTTCCAATTCCGTTTGCTGTTCGTCACGCTGCTCTGTATCGGAAACCGATGGATCGGTCTCGTCCTCCGTATTTCCGATACAAGCAGCTAAAAATTGTTGCACGATATAGGGGCTGGTGAGCATTTATTCCTTCTCACTCCATTTCTTTTTCATCTGCTTCATTTCATCGTTGAGCACGATTTCTACTGAGGGCGTTTGTGCAGAAGTCTCAATCTGCCATGCACCGGATTCGTCCTTCAGCACGGGTTTGCGCTGCGCAACAGGTAGCACACCAAAAGGTGTATGCGGTTCAATTTGATACCAGTATGCCACAGAGGATGTCTCATTGCTGAGATGGTTCCCGTGTCCGTGCTCTATCGTAACCCGGATCTCCTTCTCAAAGCGGATCGGGTTTTCAATGTGATAGACGTAAGAGGTCTGGTAACCATCGGTGTTGTTTTCGTGGATAGAAGAACCGTTGTGTGCAAAAGCGTTCTGTTGCATCCCCCAAGCTTGATTGAGGTAGTCCTCTGAACCGGTGCCGTGCAGATCTGGGGGCCACTTATAGCCGTCGACCCAGATCATATCATCACCTTCACCCCACCATGTGCCTTGAAAGTTGGTGATCGAAAGGTTGCAACCGATGTAATGTCCTCTACCTTCGGCGGACAGAATCAGGTAATTGTTATCCCATGCGAGCCGTTCCGCGTTGATAATATTGGCTTCCGGGGTGTTCACAGTAATTTCATGTCCCCACCCATCACACGGGTTTTCACGATGGAATTGGGCATGAAAATAGGCAATATCATTGTCGATCGGCTCAGGGTACTGCTCATAGTCGATATAGAAGTATTGGCGGTGGGTTGTATCACCTTCGTTGACGAGTTCGATCCGTGCGCTGCGGTTAAAGGGCATCTGCAGATAGCAGTTAAGGGCGCATCCTGTATTGAACGTGTTATTTTGGTGTGTAGAGGTAGAGAATGGAATAGAATCGTAGGAGTTAACGATTTCGTTGCCGAGTCCAAAGAAGTCCCCTAACGGACATAAGACACTCGGGTGCTCCTCATCGTCCCAAAACATCCGGATCAGTACGTTTCGATAACCATTTGGCTGCGTCATCCAGATGTGATTGATACAGCCGGGTCCTTGAAGGTCTGCGATAACACAGGTTTCGCCGGGTTCAACATTCCATGCGTCGTTATTTCTGCCTGTTGTGTCCCATGAAGAAGCGCGTAACGAACGTGCTTTTCTAACGCGCGTCAGCGATGACAATAATCCGTCAACGTAAGTCATAAATATAGTTTCCTAATATACATCACGCTGCACTTACGTGCAGCGTTCAAAAAGTTGTTCCTTACTCCAATTATAGCATATACTACCAGAAAAGCAACAGAAAAAATCCAAACTTAATCTAACTTTCCACGACAGCCTGCATCTTTTCCAATCCAATCCGAGCGACTTCTGCTGGGTCTTCCTCCCAATAACTCGGATTGAACAATTCCAGTGAAATGACACCTGTATAATCTACCTCTTTCAGAATAGAGATCATCTCTCCGAGGTCAAGGATACCGTCACCGGGATAAACCCTATCAGCATCTGTTTGTTCCGCACGCGCCGGTTGCGCAGGCGCGTCATTGAAATGGAAAACGGCAATTTTATCCCCAGGAATGCCTCGCATGTCGTCTATTTCGCCACCGCCGCGATAGATATGGAACGGATCGAGGACAATCGTGCTATCCGGGTGATCTGCCACTTCCATGACTTCCCACGCATGCTTCACTTGATTGACACCATCGACGAATCCAAGAAATTCCATAGCAGGTTTAACCCCGAATTCGCGTCCGAGTTCAAGCAATTCTCGATAATTCTCGCCACCTAACTGGAGATCTGCAACTTCACGCGGTGGACTTGAGACGATATAGGGCGATCCGACAGCAGCGGCTTGTGCCATGCGCCGTTTCGCCTCTTCAATCGCCTCCTGATGTTCGGAGCCTGTTGTGTTGAGCCAACCGTGCAAGGCGATAACGGTAGGCACCGAAAGTCCGTGATCATCGAGTACTTTTTTGACATCCGTAAGCGAACCGCCCTGTTCCTCATAAGCAGTTAAATCGTCGTTCCATAACTCGAGCGCTGAATAGCCGGTTTCGACAGCGATCTGAATCTTATCCATTAATCCGGCAGGACGGATTGTGCTGGTGTTTAAACCCAATTGAAATTGTGCCATTCTGTTTTTCCTTGGACGGGCAATAATGCACGTCGCATTTGGTCGAGTACGCCGCAGAATTGCCCTGCTACGAACCGGATTGATTCATCAAATCTCTAATGAAACGGACATCTATACGCGCAAGGTCGATAACGGTGTCCACAGACTCTCCACTGTATTCGCTATGGAAACTCACAGGACCTGAAAATTCTATTGTTTGTAGCGTATTGACCGCTGTTTCCCAATCGACGAAACCTTTTCCCATTCGGACGACGCTGCCCCCGCGCATGCCGGGCGAACGCGCAAGGTCCTTAAAGGCAATAACGGCGAGGTGTGAGCTGACAATATCCAGTGCCATGTCGATCGGTTCCCCGACGATAGACAGATGCCCTGTATCTGAAAAAACGCCGACGTGCTGCGCATCGAAACCTTTTACGAGGTTCATCACCGCACACGAGTTCAGTCCCATAGAGGTCCCGGAATGGTTATGGATGCATGTTCGCGGTCCATATTGCGCGGAGAGTTTTGCAAACCCGTCCAGTTGCTTGCGGATGAAATCGACCTGTGCCCAGTACCCACCATCTTCTGCATGCCAGTGCCAGTATCCGAGTTTGATGTTTTCAACGCCTGCTTCACCTGCAGCGGCATAGACGCGACGCGTCTCTTCCTGTGCTGGGTCGAGGAAATCACCCGGTGTTGTGACGAGTGGGATGGATAAGCCTGCAGCTGCGAACTGCTTTGCGGCGGCGGGTAATGCTTCCGTCGCGTTTTCTGGGTTCACCGGATAGCCCGGACGAGCACACAGATCGGCACCGCTCACGCCGACCGATTGCAGCGCGGTGATAATATCTGGAATTTCTAAGCCTTCCAGATGTTTCGTAAACATAATAAATTTCATTTTTTAATTTATGGGCTCCTGGGCTGCCCTCCATTACATTACGGGCAGGTTTTCGGTTAAATCGAGAGCAATTAAGGAACTGAACAGTCTTTTAAAGATTTAATCCACTCTTTTCCACCGGATTACGGCACATCGAAACCGGACTATTACTTACCAATCAACAACAGAGCCGTCATCCGGATGGTATGTCACCGGATTCTGCCAATCGTGGTCAATCTTGTCTTCAAGGGCATCTTCATCGAGTTCGATACCGAGTCCAGGACCCGTGGGCAATTCAACGAATCCGTCTTTGAAGACGAAGGGATTCTTGAGATACCCTTCACCGAGTGTCGTATGTTCTTGCATCAGGAAATTCGGGATGGAGGCATCCAACTGAATACACGCCGCTAAAGAGATGGGACCGAGAGGATTGTGCGGTGCAATACCACCGTAGTAAGCTTCTGCCATGCCAGCGATGATGCGCACTTCGTTGATACCGCCAGCGTGACAGAGGTCGGGTTGGAGAATAGACGCTGCCTGTTTCTCTAAAATCTCACGGAACCCCCACTTTGTAAACACACGCTCACCTGTCGCAATCGGAATGTGAGTACTCCGCGCGATTTCGGCGAGGGTGTCCACATTTTGGCACTGAATCGGCTCTTCAATGAACATCGGTTGGTAGGGTTCCAACGCTTTAATCAGAACTTTGGCGGTTTGCGGGCTGACCGCACCGTGGAAGTCAATCGCGAGGTCAACTTCTGTGCCTGCGGCTTCGCGCAACGCTGCGAAGTGATCCACGGCTCTGTCGATAAAGGCTTTGTTTTCGATGATACGTGCGGGTCTGCCGCCTGCAGGACCTGTTTTGAATGCAGTGAACCCTTTGTCAATCCACTCTTTGATTCCGTCTGGGTCTCCCCCACCTTTATAGAGTCTAATACGGTCGCGTGTCGGTCCACCGAAGAGTTGATAGACAGGGACCCCCAGCGATTTGCCTGCGAGATCCCAGAGGGCTTGTTCTACACCGCTCAATGCACTCGTCAGGATGGGACCGCCGCGGTAGAATGCGTGGCGATACATCGCTTGCCAGTGGTGAACAACGCGTCTCGGATCTTGACCGATGAGGTAGGGTGCGAGTTCGTCGACGGCTTGCGCACACGTTTTCGCACGTCCTTCCAGAATAGGCTCGCCGAGACCGACTAACCCCTCATCCGTATGGATTTTAAGGAAGAGCCAGCGCGGTTGCACCAGAAACGTTTCCAATTTTGTTATCTTCATTTTTTAATTGTTCCTTGCGATTCGGTCAGGGGAGTTAGGACTTTATGCTGCCTTCCCGTAGGGCGTTAGCGTTCCTTTCTCGAATCCGCTCTCCAAATGTAAAGTTAAGACAAATTATGCCATTTAAGGCATAATTTCATTACGAGCTACGATTTTCTATTTTACGGATGCCTTGAAAGTTAATAGGTACTTGCCAGCGGCAATTCCCCACTTGAAACGGATTGCTTTGTGGGTTTTGATGTTACCTTACCATTTTCCCTGAATTTTGTCAACAATTGCAAAATTCCGTAAGATAATGCGCGCAAGAAATATGGAACCCGATCGACGCAATTTTTGCGACTCCTTAAGCAATTTTTGCATGTGAAGTTACAATTTTTGCGTACCGACGATAAGCAGTATCCTACAAATGTATTCCATTTTCTCAGCGAGAATATTCTATTTTAAAGGGCACAGAAACGTTTCGGATCATTTTGACAAGCTTAGGGGGCCGTGTATTTCGGACGGATCATTCATCAAATAGATGCTTGAAGTTTTAACGGTTTACGGACAAAATATGCGTTTATTTTCTGAATTGGCACGAAACTTGCTACTTTTGTAGCGGAATTTGTATGAAGATTTAAATATGCGCAAGATTGACGCAAGCCCTCAGACGTGTTATTATTTTTGCAATACGTTGGTTCGGTGCAGCACGGTTAAAGTCATTTGCCGTGTGTTTTTTGCACAATAACCTTTTTGAGCAAAACACTTCAAATTTAAAAAAGGAGACTTGCACAATGAACCATTCTTATATCTCTTCCCTTGAAACTTTTATCGTCAGTATCATGCTGCTGTTTTCCCTGTCTCTCCAGAGTGCTGCCACGACCTTTTCCGGTCGCGTTATTGATAGAGCAGGGCATCCGATTGCTGGACTTACGGTGGTCCTCGTTCCCGTTGAGGACGGACACGGAGCATGGTTTCCAATTGAAGTGAATGCGTTTGAGTGGCCAGACGATCCGATGGCGTTCCAAGCGGAAACTGATGCAGAGGGGCGTTTCGCCATTACCGATGCCATTGTCGGTCCCGTGTTGTTAGGATTGTTTCCGTATCATAAGCCAGAGGCACATATCTTAAAGGTCCAAATCGGCGACATGTTTCTCTATGCCCCTGAAGAGCCGTGGGGACGTGGCATCGTATTTTCTATGGGATCGGGGGAGTCCATTGAGGATGTTGAAGTCACGGTACAGCGGTTTCTACAACTCCGAGGGACAGTGCTGAAGATGGACGGAAGCCCACTCGTCAATGCACAACGGGTCAAGTTCAGGGTAAAGCAACTCAGTTTAGATGGGGAATACGATGGTAGAACGTCATGGGGCACAGAAACGGATGCCGAAGGGAATTTCGTGCAGTACATTCCCCCGTATGTGGATGGACCTATGTTTTACTTCATGTCTGTCACATGTGGGGCCGGAAGCGCACAATTGGATCCAATTGTGGTTAAACCTGGAGATCTAAGGCATGAGGCGGTCTTTACGTTCGAGACCCCGCTAATCCCTAATATGCCCGGGGACGCTGTCCCTCGTTTCCATGGTGGGCTTGACGCAACAGGCGTATGGATCGTCAATCCCGAAAATGGGCACGCCTACAAAAAGATCCGTTTTAGCGGCGTAGAGGATGCTATCGCTCAAGCAGCGAAAGAAGACGCGCATCTGGTCGCGATTAACGATGCAACAGAGCAGCAATGGTTGGAGCAAGCCTTTTACCCGATGCGAACTTTGATTGGACTCAACGATGTTGAGGCAGAGGGACAATGGCAGTGGCACACCGGGGAACCCGTCACATATACCAATTGGGCACAGTATGAACCGCAGGATACTGACAACGGTGATGAAGATTACGTCATTATGATGGGTGATAAATGGATAGATATAGGTCCTGGAGACATCCGATGGCGTTTTATTCAGACGGTGCTTTTTGAGAAGGAAAAACCTCCTGTGCAGAAGTGAGCATTGTGCGTTCACAACGGATGTTTCATGGAGAGAAAACGATGAAATACACAAATTCGAAAAGAAAAATTCTAATCTGTCGAATGATGGTGGCTACGCTTCTCATCAGTTTTGTTTCGGTGGGTGTTGCTCAGGAAGATACGGTGACTGTTACCGGGCGCGTTGTTGATCTGGATGGGAAGCCGGTTGCCGAGTTGCCGATATTTATTGCACCCCTTGATGATGATGGCGATGGAAACATGTCGCCGGTGTTTTTACCGAATGAACACGCGCAGTTGCGTCGGGCGTGCACAGACCGAGAAGGTCAGTTTTCTATAACAGGTGTTCCCTCAGGTCCGGTATACATCGGTGCACTTCCTTACGACATAGATACACGCCTACCCAAGGACTTTGAAAACATTGTAGACGAGTTCACGTCGAAAGATTGGACGGAACTTACACAAAACGATATAGATGCGTTCGTTTCCAGTAACTTCGGTATGGATCCAGGGGACTTTGCGCCAGATGTTGAAATTTTGTCCCTCCGTATCCGAGGGATAACCTTATACCCGCGCCACGATTATGATGAAATCGCGTTCGGTCTCAAACCCGGCGCGCTTATAAAGAACGTAGATGTCACGGTGCAGCCGCGGATGCGAATTCGCGGACGTATCCTTTTCAAGGACGGAACGCCACTTGTCAATACACGCATCGGGCTCTACACTCGCTCTCGTAATGTGGATAATGCTGGTTCCAGCAGCGGCGGTGGTGACGTGTGGGTAGACACTGACGGATACTTTACCTACTATATAGATGAAAAAAATGATGCTGCATCCTACACGTTTTCTTTTGAATATCAAAATCTTTCTGTGGAGGCTGACCCGATTCGTCTTGACCCCGCGGACCGATTTGACGGACTGACATTGACTTTTGACAGCGCGCCAATTCCCCCTAAACGCCCCCCTCAAAAAACGGAAACTGACGCGTTTAAATTGTCTCCGCCTGTATCAGAATCACCCTCGATACCAACGTCTTCTTATGAGGTATGGGTCGTCAATCCCGAAAATGGGCACGCCTATAAAAGGGTTCACTGCGAAACGCGCGACGATGCCATTGCCCAAGCGACCGAAGAAAAAGCACATCTCGTTGTGATTAATAACGAAGAAGAGCAGGCGTGGTTAGAGGCAGTGTTTGGACGTAAATTCTATTGGATAGGGCTCAAACGCGTCCCTGCGACAGGCGCGCTTTCTAAACGGACAAAAGAGTGGTGGCAATGGGATAACGGCGACCCTATCACCTATGCAAACTGGGTAACCAACGATTTCTTTGCTGAGTCTTTAGATGCCAGTGAAAGGGACTATGTCGTTATGACCCTCCCGAATGGGAAGTGGTATGCGGTGAGTCCTGAAAGTGTTATCTGGCGTATGACAAAGATGGCGGTCATTGAAAAAGATGGCTTGCTTTCTACGATAGGGAAGTAGGGTGTCTTTTCACGTTTCAGACGGTTCCGACGCCACGATAGACGGAACCAGCGATAAGGAAGTGTTTCTATTGAAATATGTATTTTTAGGCGGCGCAGGCGAAGTCGGGGCATCGTGTCTGTTAATATCCGTTGCTGATCGGAACATCCTCATCGATGCGGGGATTCGGGTCAACGCGTCCGGTGAAGCCGCCCTGCCAGACTTCAAGACCCTCAGAGAGATGACATCGACGCTCGATGCGATCTTTATCTCTCATGCCCATGCCGATCACGTCGGTGCCCTGCCGTTGGTCCATAAGCTGTTCCCACAAACGCCGATCTATACCACCTTACCCACCCAACGGCTCTCCGCAGTGATGTTAAGCGATTCCGTGCGGGTGCAGGAATTCGGTGCGGAGAAACTCTTTAACCAAGAAGCCGTCGATACTGTCCTCTGGAAGATGGAAACGGTTGAAATGGGGATCTGGCATCCGCTCTGGGATGACTTCCGGTATCAGTTTCACGCTTCCGGACACGTCTTGGGCGCCGTCTCTATCCTCTTAGAGACCTCCGAAGGCAAGCTGCTTTATTCTGGAGATGTCTCGGCATTTAACCAGAACACCATCGACGGCATCAAGGATATTAGTTTTTTTAAACCGGATCTGATGTGGTGTGAAGCGACGTACGGCGCATCTAATCATCCCTCCCGCAGTGAAGAAGAGAAACGGTTGGCAACATCGGTCGCAGAAGTCATTGAAGGGGGCGGTTCGGTGCTGATCCCGTCTTTCGCGCTCGGACGCGCCCAAGAGATCATTTTGATCCTCAAGAAGATGCAAGAGGCGAAAACGATCCCGAAGTTTCCCGTCATCACCGACGGGTTAGTGAATGTGATTTGCTCGATTTATGAGTCGCTCCCGCCGCATCTGAGTACGAAACTTCACAATTACGTTCTCAACTCCCGGCAGCCGATTTTCCATACCGCCTCGGTCCGAAAAGCGAAACCGGGTGAACGTGAAAAACTTCTCAATAATGGGAGACCGAAGTGTATTATTGCCTCATCTGGGATGCTAACGGGGGGTGCGTCTGTGTTTTATGCGACAGGACTGGCAGGTAACGAGAAAAACGCCATATTCCTCTCTGGCTACCAAGACGCGGAATCCCCTGGACGTAGACTACAGGAATTGAAATCCGGCGATGAACTCCAGCTCGCGGATAAAACGGTGGAAGTCAAGTGTCGGATCGATCGTTTCGGTTTATCGGCACATTCCGACCAACAACAACTCATGAATATGATCCGCCAGGCTGCTCCGAAGGCACTTGCATTGGTGCATGCTGAACCTGAAGTCGCTGAGGCACTGCGGGAGCGGATCTATAAGGACTACATTATGTATTCGCCTATCAATGGGCAGGTAGAAGATGGAACACAGCGTCCACTCTGGCAACCCCCGGAGAAGAAGGTAAAACCCGAGACACCGCCCCCATTGGACTTTGATATCGCCTTTGGAGAGGCGAATACCTTGCATATCCCTGATGAAATTGCCGATGTCGATCGCTGGAAGGCGTTCATTGAAGGTGAGCATACGGCGCGATTAAAGGGAAATGCGTTGATCATTCGAAAGCGAGAACCGTGAACCCTTCGGCGAAAATGGAATAACTTTTCGCATCTGCTGTTCCGATTCATTATTATTGCAAAAGGAGAATTTACCGTGAAACTTCACAGTTTCAGACAAAATCTTGGATTACTTTTCTCAATAATGACACTCTTCCTTCTGATATCATCACCTATCGTAGCACAGCAAGGGGCGCGGATTTCCGGACGCGTCGTTGACGAACTTGGGAGCCACGTTTCGAATATTTCCGTCGTCGTCCTACCTCACGGTGAAAGGGGCGGGCCACCGCAAATCGGATTCTTGCCCTTACAGCAAACGTGGACCGATGCAGAGGGACGTTTTTCTCTCACAAACATTGGACAGGAATCGGTTACCTTGATCGTAGGTGATAGAGACAACGAGATGGAGGTGCTTTCTATTGAAATCGGGAAACTGAGTCTTTATCCGATCCGTCACCCACATTTTGGTAAAATTAGGTTTTCACTGGAACCAGGAACCGAAATTGGAAACGTTGTCATTACAGTGAAGTTGGAGACGAAACCGCAGATTCGCGCACGGGTCGTTTTTGCTGACGGAACCTCACTTGCGAATGCTTCGATTTATAGGATCCTGCAATATAAAGACCTTGATGGAAGTGGCAGCGGGAGTTCAAGCGGTGCAGCGGATACCGATGCAGACGGATATTTTGTGGAAGACCTCGATGAAGAAGACGATTTGGGATTCTATGTGCTCGGGGTTGAATATGACGGACTCGTTGCAAAATCCGTTCCGTTCATGCTCTATGAGGGACAGCCGCAAGTGCATCTGCTTTTGACGCTCAACGGCAATCTGAGCCCGCTAACGCAACGCATGCCGGATCCCATAGAAATGGGTGCCGCGTTGGCGAAGTTCCTCAATCCACAAGCAGTATGGGTGGTGAACCCCGCGAATCGACACACTTATAAACAAATTGATACTCACGGGATCACGGACGCAACCGCACAAGCGACTGCGGAGAATGCGTATGTCGTCGCGATTAACGATGCCTCGGAAGCCGACTGGATACAGAAAATCTTCGGAAGAAAACAGTTTTGGATCGGACTCAACGATGTCGCCGAGGAGGGACAATGGGCTTGGGACAGCGGCGAACCCGTTACGTATACCAATTGGGATCGGTATGGTGTAGAAGGTGGTAACACCAAGATGAAAGACTACGTCATCGTTCAATTTAGCGGTCAATGGCAGGCGGTTGAAGCAGGAAATCCGCGAACCCGCCGTATCACAAAGGCGATTCTTGAAAAAGCAGCAACGCCTGTCAAAATACCCGCTGCGGATAATTAGCGGACTTCAAAGGAGAATTGAATATGAGTCGTCTGGAGTTCACACGTTTTATATGCCTCTTCGGAATTGCGGGATTCTGGTTTATCGCAGTGATCCCGTGTATCGCGCAGGATGATATGGGATCGCTTTCGGGACGTGTCCTTGATATGGCGGATGAACCGATTGCTGACTTTACGATTGCCCTATCGCCCGTTGTAATAGAGGACAGCGGAAGCATGCATAGACCGATGAGACCCCCGCACCCGGGTTTTCTAACCGAAAAGACGAATGAAAACGGGGTGTTCACGTTTACCGAAATCAAGCCTGGACCGTTGCAATTTCTGATACCGCCGCAGCAATTCAACTTTCAAGGTGATGATGAAATTGTTTCCACCAAAATCGGAGGTATGACGCTGTATCTGGACAGGCATGTGCCTTTCGGAAGTGTCACGTTCGGACTGCAGCCCGGGGGGGATGTTGAAAATGTCGAGGTGACGGTGCGACCCCGGATGCGGATTCGAGCGCGCGTCGTTTTTAAAGATGGAACCCCTTTAGCCAATGCCTCCATTTCCAGAGAAATCAAAAGTGAGGACGTAGATGGGCGCGGCGAGGGGCATTCCAGTGGAGGGGCTACTACGGATGCCGAGGGATACTTTATGCATTATATCCATAGACATAATGATCCGGCGTTTTATACGGTGTTCGTTGGGTATGAGGGACTCTCCGCAAAGTCGGAGGAGTTCCTGATGGAACCGGGGGCACGTTATGATGACTTGGTCTTGACGCTTGACAGTCAGGCACCCCCTAACGCGGAAACCTCCCCAGAGTCCGTTAAGTTGGCCCGACCGCCTATCCCCACAAAATCTGCTACGCCGAAGCCGCGTGTCCCGGTTCGACCGCTGCGGTTTCCAGACAATAAGACGGCATGGGTTGTGAATCCTGAAAATAGACACGCTTACGCAAAAATTCGGTGCAGAAGTCTTCAGGAAGCACGAGACCGAGCCGCCACCGAAGGCGCGTATCTCGTCGCTATTAACGACGAAGCCGAGCAGAGATGGCTATCTGCTTTCTTTGGAAATTATCTCTATTGGATAGGACTCAGCAATGCCGAAGCAGAAGAGACATGGGTATGGTACACCGGAGAACCGCTGACCTATACGAACTGGGGACCCGAAAATAGGTTTTTTCGGAGCATCTTCTCGGGAAAAGAAAAAAAAGGCGTTCTCATGACCTTTGTAGATGGAGAATGGCACGCCGTTGGTCCCGGAGACCTTTTCTGGGACAAAACCGGCATGGCGATCCTCGAAAAACTGGATGGGTTTGATGGGCCTTCTGTCGAAGAGAAATAAGAACCGCCTTATGAAAGTAGATTCCCGCAATACGCGCAGGTGTGCAATTGGACATCCCCCTTAAACGTCTCACGTTCAGGTGTTAGGTATGTCTCGTGGTTCGTGACGCAGTTGGCGTTTTTACACGTCCGTGTAGAAGGAGCGATGTCTCGCTCTGGGGGTTGTGTCAAAATGAGTTGTTCGAGTCCCATAAGGCTGGCAATCAGTGCCATCCGCACCGGGACTGCGTTCGCGGATTGCTCGAAATACGCCGCACGCGGATCGTCATCTAACTCATAGGCGAGTTCATTGACACGCGGAAGTGGATGCATAATCATCGCATCGGGTTTGGCATGTTTCATAACGGCTGCGTTCAACAGGTAGCTACCCCGGACGGCTGCTGCGTCCATATTCGGTGGGAGCCGTTCCTCCTGAAGTCTATTGACGTAGATGACATCCAGCCTATCAATCACTTCCGTAATGCTTTCTACTTCAAGCGGTATCTGCCTATGGCGTTGCTCCAGTTGCGCCAGTACCCACGGTGGCATTTGTAGAGGTTTCGGCGCGATGTGAACCAGATTCCCACCAAATCGCGCCACTGCAAGCGCGAAAGAGTGTGCCGCTCGCCCAAACTGAAGATCCCCACAAATACCGACAGTTAATCCTTCGATCTGTGATTTTCGCTGTATAATGGTATACAGGTCTGCAAGTGCCTGTGTTGGGTGTGTATGGCTTCCATCGCCGCCGTTGATGACTGGGATGTGTGCGTGCTGTGCGATGACGCGCGCTGCACCTGCCCAGTTGTGCCGGACGACAATGAGATCGGCATAGTTTGTTACCATCCGTGCGGTATCGGCAAGTGTCTCTCCTTTGGCAGCGGAGGTCGCTTGTGGATCGGCGAAGCCGAGGGTGCCACCGTTAAGCCGTTCCATCGCACTTTCAAACGAAAGCCGGGTCCGCGTGCTGGGTTCATAGAAAAGCGTTGCCAGCAGTTTACTTCGGCAGATGCCTGCCCATGTCTCCAGGTGCGACTGCATGCCTGCTGCGAGTCGAAAGATTTGTTCAATCTCAAAATTTGACAAATCGTCGAGTGTTATCAGATGCCGCATGGTCCTCCTCTAAGCGTCTGTTATAAATCCACCTTATCCTTATCATGTGCAATTTTTTTCAAAAACGATTACGAATCAATCTGCAAACTACCAACCAATTCCTTAATTGACCCTATATCTGCTTCTTTGAGGTAGGCGTGAAGACCTTTCACGACCTCCATCGATGCCTGTGGATTGACGAAGTTGGCTGTCCCGACCGCCACGGCGGATGACCCAGCGATGAAGAATTCCACAGCGTCTGTTGCCGTCATGATGCCCCCCATTCCAACGATCGGGATCGAGACGTTTTTGTAGACCTCCCAAACCAATCTTAATGCCACCGGCTTTATCGCAGGACCTGAGAGTCCGCCTGTCACGTTTGCGAGTTCCGGTTTCCGGGTTTCCGCGTTGATCGCCATGCCGAGGAGTGTGTTGATTGCAGAAAGCGCGTTCGCACCGGCATCCTCAACAGCGCGAGCAATCAGCGTAATATCTGTGACGTTTGGGGAAAGTTTCACCAATATCGGTAGGTGGGTCTTCGCTCGGACTTCTGTGACGAGTTGGTGTGCCAATGTCGCATCAACACCGAAACTCATACCACCACAGTCTAAGTTCGGACAGGAGATATTCAGTTCTATACCCGCAACACCATCCGCACTGTTCAGTTTTTCAGTTACGATGAGGTATTCTTCGACTGTTTTGCCGCAGACGTTGACAATCACCGGCACATCAAAATCACGCAGATAGGGGAGTTTCTCCGAGATAAAGTCGTCTACGCCGACATTCTGGAGTCCAATCGCATTCAGCATGCCGGACGGGGTTTCCATGATGCGTTGCATCGGGTTGCCAGGCCACGGCACACTCGTAACGCCTTTAACAACCACCGCACCGAGCTGGTTCAGATCCACAAAGTTGACGTATTCACTACCGTAGCCGAATGTGCCAGATGCCGTCATGACGGGATTTCGCATCTGGATTCCGCCGATATTCACGCTGAGGGACAAATCTGTTATATCCATCGCAAATAATGATAGCAGATTTGCGTAGAAATTTCAAGGTTCGATTTTATCTTTCATTTTTTTATTCTATAACGCAAGTTGCCATCTTTGTAGCATAATCTTTTAGATTGTGCATCTTACGTGCGCAAACTGATTTAAGATAGATAGACCCGTGGGTATATGAGCGTCTGTGTTTCTGGGGAAGTCATTAGCACGACTTGATGTCTCGAAAACCGTGTTCAATCTGCATCCGGTGTTTGTCGTATGGATTTATCAGATCATCATTATTTTATTATTTTTAATTGGAAAATAATGTCTCAATATAGCTAATCATAAACCCTGATGAGGATTGACTTTATACTGATTTAAAATTTGACAAAGAATGAAATCTTGGTAATATAGACTTTTAACGTATGTGAAAATATAGAGTTTGTGAATCGCTCTTGATTAGAAATGTTGTCTGCATGTCTAAAATCTTATAGGTAGCAACTTGAGTTATTATAATAAACATGGAAAATGTTTATTCGGAAGTGATTTTCACGTTCAGCTTTATTGTAGAAATCGATTTCTATATTCGTCTGCTTATCCGAAAAAGGAGTTCAACCTTTAATGCTTATAAAAAGAATACAATTTTTGACGTTTACACTCCTATTGGTTTCTGCCTTTTTTATCCCCACACGCGTAGCAACTGCCAAACTCAAAGCAACACTGGAAGGACACACAGATAATGTCTGGAGCGTCGCCTTCAGTCCAAACGGCAACATGCTCGCCAGCGGGAGTTGGGACCAAACCGTCCGTCTCTGGGATGTAAACACAGGACGACTCCTACACACCCTCACCGAACATACAGATACAGTCATGAGTGTCGTCTTTAGTCCTGACGATCGGACCCTCGTCAGCGCAAGCTGGGATGGCACAATCCGCTTATGGAATCCAAACAACGGAAAACTCAAAAGAACGCTCACAGGACATGCCGGGGGAGTTGGATCTGTCGCCTTTAGCCCAGATGGACAAACACTGGCGAGTGGAAGTGCCGACCGAACGGTTCGATTGTGGAATACTACGACCTGGAAACTTAAGAGCACACTCCGCGGACACACCCATGTTGTTGACAGTGTAGTGTTTTCCCGCGATGGGCAGACGCTTACCAGTGGGAGTCGAGACCAAACCATCCGCTTATGGAATCCAAACACCGGAAAACACATTAAGACCCTCAGAGAACATACGGGTGATATAGTACGCATGACGTTCAGTCCCGATGGGGCAATCCTTGCCAGTGGAAGTTTGGATGGAACAATTCGGCTATGGGATCCAAACACCGGAAATCTCAAAAGAACACTCGCTGTAGGAACAGGGCGGACAAATCCAGTGGCATTTAGTCCCGATGGGGCAACGCTTCTGATTGGAGGGCGTGGGATTTCAACGTGGGATACGGAGACCGGTGAATATAAAATACCTCTCGCTGGAGATATAGGGATTGCCCTATCTGTCGTCTTCAGTCCGGATGGACAGATGGTTGCGAGTGGGAGCAAAGATACCAAGGTTCGGCTGTGGGATTTTACACGCTACGTACCTGACATCCCTTTTGTGAGCATTGCGTTTGATATTACTAACATTCCTGAACCTGTTCCACCGCCAGCTGCAGTTCGAGACTTTTTTGATTTGGAGCCGTTTTACCAGCAGTGGATTAATGTAGATGGATTCCCTATCCTTGCATCGGCAAAGGTAAGTCCTTATGCTGTTAAAGAAGTCGCATGGCTAATCCATCAGATAACTCGACACAGTCCGGCAGCACTACAGGCAATGGTCAAAAACAAGGTGCGTTTCTCCATTATTGGACATAACGAGAGAACAACAGAGATTCCCGAACACCGTATACATCCGGCACCTCACTTCTGGTATGATGTCCGAAATCGCGGTGGATATTGTCCACGGTGTTTGACAGTGAGTGCTCCTGAAGAAACTGTGCTTGATGAGGGGTGGTACTCCGTCACAATTCATGAGTTTGCCCATTCTTTTCATGAAGCAGGTTTGAATATGATCGATCAGACGTTTGATGACAGGCTCAGGACAACGTATAATACTGCAAGAGCGCGCGGCTTATGGAAAAATACCTATGCGGGCACGAATTTTTCTGAATACTGGGCACAAGGCGTAGGCACTTGGTTTAACGCGAATCCAGGGTTTCAATCTGCTACGACGCGGGAAGCATTGAAAAATTATGATCCGGGTCTTGCTTCATTACTCATCGAAATCTTTGGTGATGGTGTCTGGCAATATACGCTACCGGCGGCTCGGACACATTTACCGCACCTTCGTGGATTTAATCCGAAGGAGGCTCCGAGACTGGAACATCCGTCCGAGTTGTTGGAGACGTGGAGACAATTCACAAGGAATCCAGACAATGATGGTGGGGGCAAGTGGGTGAATCTGGAACCGTATCCGCCAAGTCAACTTCCACGTTTGAACAAACCAAGAGCAATAGGAGACAGCACTTCTGTATATTTCATGAATCACAGTCGAGCGGCTGTTTCAATATATCGGGTAAATCCTGACGGTGAGGAAGTTCACGGCGGGGACCTCACACCAGGCTTTACAGCAATCGGGATGAATATCGGAGGTATCTTGTTAGTCAAGGATGATACTGGCAAAAAAATTGCTGTGTTTTTAGTGGATAAAAAAATACGCGGATCCATCATCAGGGTATTCGTTGGTGACCCGGTTCCTATCCCGACAGTTGTCAAGGTTCCAACAACCGGCATCGAACTCGCAATTGACAAACCCCCTGAACTAACCCGTGATAACTTCACCATTGGACCGGGAGAGTTTACAATTCTGATACACAGAGGTGAGCCAACTGTTACAGGCGGAACAGATTTTAATAACTACTTCCGTATAGGAAAAACTGATCCTCAAAACGCTCAGAACCCTGATTTTCCTAACTTGGCTCAATTTTTCCAGAATGGCGGCCGGATTGAACTCATATCCCATATCACTGCCAACCCTTTACCTCCTCATTCGAGTGAAGCCGAATTCGGGGACATCGTCATCAGTGAAATCATGTGGGGGCTTGATGGCACTTCGCCTGCAAAGCAGTACATTGAACTTTACAATGCCTCAGCACATACGTATTCTTTCGCGGACACAGATGTGAGTCTCCGATTTTCTACAATTGCCGAGGAACCGCTGCCAGATGGTGCTTTCCCACCTCTTCACAATCCTGATGTCCGTGTAAAGGTCATTGATCGCGTGAGCAACAACGGGTGGAAAGTTCCTGGGAGAAGCGGTAACACATCGGAAAGTAAACCGCTCATCTCCATGTATCGAACGATTGATTATACAACGGAAGACATGCCAGATGGCACGCTTGCGAGCAGTTGGAAAGCATCAACGGGACGTGTCAATCTGTCAACACCGAATTACGGCACGCCGGGCGCGAAACATCTACCGCCAGCACCGGTTGTGCTTGTTGAAGCATCTCAAAGACCTCCGATGTATTGGATAGACGCGGAAGCAGGCACGCTCCACCGTCTCACCGATGACAAAGTGGAAGACCTTCTGCCAAACGTCCAGAACGCGACCAGTCTCACCGTGGATGTGGTTGACAGTAAACTCTATTGGGCCGAGAAGACCAGCGATCGCATTGGAAAAATAAAACGCGCGAACCTTGATGGGACAAATGTGAAACTCGTCAAAGATCTAACGAGTGTCCCGCTTGACATCGCACTGGATACCGTAGGCGGAAAACTTTACTTGACGAACGCTTACGGGGAAGTTCAACGCCTCAATCTCGATGGCTCAAACTTCCAATCCAATCTCATTACCGATCTGCAGAATCCAAACCATCTCGCCTTAGATGCGGCGCGCGGTAAAGTGTATTGGACAGAACAAACCGGAAAGACGACTGGGACCCTTCGGCGTGCGAATCTCGATGGGACAGACATTCAATTGGTCAAGGAGCTAACCAGTGCACCCCACGGTATCGCCGTTGATGCTGTCAATCAGAAACTCTATTTGACGAATTCTTGGGGGAAAGTTCAACGCCTTAACGTGGACGGTTCAAACTTCCAATCTAACCTTATCACAGGTCTGGACGCACCTAAAGAAGTGTCCGTGGACATGGTAGGTAGGAAAATCTACTGGACGGAGCAGGATGGCATCTGGCGGGCAGACCTCAACGGTGAAAATATTGAGGATGTCGTCACGGGTTTAGGAGCACCGACAGGCATCATCTTGGGGACTGTGCCAGCTGTCGGTCCGGCTGCGCCCGCAATCGCTAACATTCCACCCAATGCAACCGTGTTACTTGCCAACTATCCGAACCCCTTCAATCCTGAGACGTGGATACCGTATCAGTTGTCGGAACCTGCGGAGGTGACGTTACACATCTATGCGGTGGATGGCAGATTGATCCGGACGTTGGTGTTAGGGCATCAACCCGCGGGTGTGTATCATAGCAGAGCCCGCGCGGCATATTGGGATGGTAGAAATACGGTAGGCGAACCCATGGCGAGTGGTATCTATTTCTATACACTCACAGTGGGTGATTTGACTGCCACGCGAAAGATGTTGATTCGGAAATAGTATCAAATGACCATAGGATAGTTGGGACGCTGATGTTCCTTAATTTCCCAGCACTCGTTGATGTGTATCGTAGGTTGGGTTGAGCGGAACTCAGAAAGGCAATACGCGCACCCAAAGCACATTTCAACACCCGACACCGACATAGCAATCAAGGGGATAACGAAACCCAACGGAACCTACCGACATGTTTGTAGGTGCTGAGAAAGGAAGATGTTGGGTTTCACTATGTTTGTGGGTGTTGATGTGAGTGTGTCAGATGTAATGTATTTTAGCACCCCGGTGTTTGCTGCCAATGCCGTTCAACCCAACCTACGGTCTTGTGAGTTTCTTCAACAGGTGTATAGCATTTCCGTTTTTGTTAGGATTATAGGAGGCATCACCAACTCAGGTAGACGACACGGAAGTCGAAAATCAATCCCAGAATGCTAATGATGGATGCAACGATCACGTCCCCGATAACCAAGCCGATGAAAAAGGGAATAGAGCGTCTATATAAGCGAACACCACCCGTTGAAAGCAGAATCCGTTTCACAATCCAGCTGATGAGGAGCGGAAACCAGAGTCCGGTAAAGGTCCACCAACTTGAAACGACGTAGCCGACGGGGTGTAGGGGCCACTGAACGAATCGCCATCGCAGGAGCAAAAGACTGACGGCGAAAGCGAATCCACCGGTGGTATAGAGCATACCGCTGATGCTCGTTTCGCTCGGATTATAGAGCCATCCCGCCAGCCTGTTGAAAGCGGCGCGGGCATACCACGAACGTGCTTGTTCTAAACCGACTTCGTAGGAGAGATGTAGGTGTCCCCAAGCGGCGGAGAGCGCACCGACAAAAATCGCGATTGCCAATACCCACAGCAGCTGGGTCGGGTTGAAACGGGTTTGATGTGCGAGTTTCAAGCCCTCCAGTTGGTGCGGCATTGGGTGTGCGCGATAGGATAGGTGATTCAGCCAGAAAAAGAGCGACATCACCGAGAGATTCCGATTCCCGATGCGCCGTGTACCGAGGGCATCTGTCAAGAGCAAGTCTGGACCGGCGTTGTAAAGGTCGTGTGCTGGCGGTCCCAATTCGGCGCGAATGCGGGTGATCGTTATAGACATTGCAAAATAGAGGACGAAAAATAGACCCGCAAACCAGAGCGACATCCCCGCCTTGAGACAGAATCCCATAATCAAAATAAATCCGACGAGCACCCCGATTCCCGCTGTTCTGTAGCGTAACGCCTCACCTTCGTCACTGGTCCTGCCTGTGTAACGTTGGGTTTCACTGCGTTCAACCCAACCTACAATAGTTTGCAGCACGACCTTAACGTGTGCGCGTCCCATCCATAATGTCCAGAGGAAGAGGGCTATCCATACGCCTCGTATTTGTGCCATTTCCCTCGGAAATCCGATGGCACTTCGCCAACCGAACATCTCACCGACGATCCGTTGGAAGTGCCAAAACAGATGGAAGAACCAGCAAGAAAACCCTAAATCCAGTGGAATCAGGAAACCTACACCAATCGCAAACGGGAAAAAACTGATACGGAAACCCGGATTGTTCATCGCGCTCCACGGTTTATCGGGGAGTCGGAAGCCGCGATACAATGGAATTGTAGGGAAAGCAGGATCGATTTGGTGTAAACTATAGAGGAGGTTCAGGAGCGCAGCGATGCATAAGCCGACAACCATCATCCGTTTATTAAAAAATAGATGAGATGTCATTCGCAGGGAGTTTCCTACGTTTGAGGCTGCGCGTGTGATTTCGTAAGGCAGTTGTGCGATCGGATAGGTGAGTCGTTCATGTTCCTGCCACTGCTTGCGTAAAAGCACGTTGAGGCAGAGCATTGTCACCCCGATGACGAGGCAGAACCCCACCCATATCAGTGTTGGTAGCAGCCATGCCTCTATGTGTGTCTGAAGATAGAATGTCGATTCGCCTTTGTAGAACCCCTGCAGGACCTCTTGTTTTCCGACGACAAGCCATTCGGGGAGGTGTTGATGGAAGAGGTGTGCCCATTCGTTTTCGGTTGTTGCGTACCAGAAACCGTTACCCATCAACGGAACCAGGACTTGTAGCATATCGCGACCTGCGAAAACGGAGGCTTGGCACAGCATCGCATAGATGGTTAACAATTCGCTCTGTGTAAATGCCAATGTAGGACGTAAACGCCGCAGGATCGCGCTGAATCCGATAAGGACAAGCAACGTAAATAGAACATTAAAGAGTAATGCCAAACTCGTAGGTCGATTGGAATCCCAGATATAACTGAGATGTAGAACCCAGTAGCTATTAAAGGGGATGAGAAGGATACCGATCAGCGTTGCGCGTAGCGTAATAGGACTGTTTGATTTTTTAACGATTGAATCCGGGCTGCTGCGTCCGTTGTCCTTGCGGTATTCCAATTGTGAAGAAACCTCTCATAACCTAAAGCAGATGAAGGAGATAACCAGAGATGGTAATGATGATAATATTTAGTCTCGTTGTTATAATTATGATCTGTGGGGGGGTGCTGCTTGCACGCTTGGCAACGGTTGCCAAATCTAAGAGGTCGTGGATATGGGGATTTTTCATTCTCATCGTGCTTATCTGCGTGCCACTTTTTCTATTGGGTCTCGGCGTGTGGTTTCTCCACTTTCGTGGAATATCGTCGGGGCAATTTAGTCCATTTGGTTAATAGCGCGTTGCAAAATCAGAGGTCTTCCTCCGCAGATGTTTCTGCTTGGGCAACTGGCGTTTTGCCTGCCAGATACAGAAACCATAGCGTAAGTGCGATTGCAATGAGAATCCACAACACTCCCCAAACCTCAGTCGGAATACCTGTAATCTCCGAGAGCATTCGGGCATCCGAACGGAGGTTCGATCTGTCCAGAACATCGCTTTTAATGTCAAGAATCGCGTAGAGACAACTCGTCACACCGATAATACGGAGAACCCAATCGTTGAACGCTTCTGGGAGGTAGAAACCGATGGCAACCAGCGCGATGCCAAAACCGATACCGAACAAATACGTAAATGTGCTCTCCCCGTAGCCGATGGAGATAGCCACCATACCGACGCCGATAAGGATACTAATCACTTTATCGAAGTGAGTTCTCGCCGCCAAGAGTAAGATGAGTCCACCCCACAGCAGACTGCCAAGATACCCCGCCGTCAACGTTAAAAACCGGGAACCGCCTTGTGTCAAGGCATACCCTCCCTGCTGCGGGTTAATCTGGATCTCTACAATGCGACCGCCGGTTGCGACCGCCGCAAGTCCGTGGCTCACTTCATGCATAAAGACGACAAAGATTTTGAGGGGATACACAAACAGGGTATTCCATAAAAACACAATGCCAATGAAAATCAGGAGCAGCGCAATGTAACGTTTAAAAATTGATACCATAGAATCCTTTAAATGTCACTTACCCCCATTTTTTTTCGAGAGTAGGGAATAGTTGATGTGGTTAGGTTTGTGTGTGAGAAACACTGTCAGTAACTCATTAGAAGTGGACCCGCTTTGGGGCGTATCTGCGTGAAAAACGAGATAAGAAAGTGTTGGTTCCATAAGTCAGTGAGAGTCTTTTTGATAACAGTAATAACAGAAAAAGTTTTTCTGTTATTACTGTTATGTGCCTTCTGCCAATGTGTAGAGGCAACCTTCTCATAACTGATAAAAAGCAATCCATAGGAGAGGCAAGCACACAACCAAAGGACATCCAGGCGAGTTTGTGTCGGTTTTTTCAAGACGAGTTTACCAAAACTGAAGCACGACTTTATATCTCGGAAGCCGTGTTCAATCTGCATGCGGCGTTTGTAGCAGTGATGAATGTGATGACCACTGAGGCGATTTGAGATAAGATACATCGGATCTTTGAAGACCGCGTCTCTGAGGATATAAAGTTGAAGGGGTATCTGCTGATGTGCCTGATAAAGGATATGCCGATACCAGCCCGCTTCAAGGTCATCAAGTTTCTTGAGACTGCCATCAACCCGGATACCCACATGCCTCGGAACACGCATCACGAACGGGATATCTCGTGTCTTGAGAAACTTAATGACGTATTGCGCACGCGCAAAACCACGGTCAAACACCAGAACGGAACGTTGATTCTGCTTCGATACCGCCCCTAATGCCACTTGATAAACATATTCACAGAAGTATTGGATGATCTCATTATGACTCTTATAGATACCGTCTCGGATTTGTTGATCGGTATAGATGAAGTAGAAAACAGGGATCGCACGATGCCGAAACGGAATCGCAACGACAAGTGCTTTCCACTCGGCAATCAAATCCGTTTCATCAACGAGCAAATACAGATGGCCACCCGCATCCTTGAAAAACCAACCCACCACCGACACAAACCAAGCCGTCTTCAGCGCATCGACGCGCAGCGGTGTGTCAAGGAAACGCAGAAACCTTTTCTGTTTCGACTTCTCCCGGGCAACACCGATAGGCAATCGAGACGCAATCTCATTGATCCGAAACGTTTGCGCAACACCGATCGCTATCAAGACGAACAGGAGATTTCGGAACGTCGGCTTTTTCAGACCAACAGATTTGAATATTTCTTCAAAACGTGTTATCATCGTTTCTGGATTTACCCGTTTTGGGTATCTCTTTTTCATAAAATACCTCCTTACATGTTTTGTGAAGTCGGTTTACAAACAGTTGCTGTAAGGAGGTATTTTATCATAAACCCACTGACTTTCTCACACTTTTCCCAACGAAAACCTTTCACTACAAACCTTCAGAAAAAAATGGGGGTAAGTGACAATCCTTTAAATTGCTTGCTTTTTACGGCAGAATCTGATATAGTATACCATAACATGCTCAAAATATACAATTCTAAAGGTAAGGGACCCGCTTTCAAAGCGTGCCTGTAAAAAAATGAATACATTCGGTCATCTTTTTCGGATTACAACTTGGGGCGAATCACACGGCGGAGCTGTCGGCGTTGTCGTTGACGGGTGTCCACCGCAAATCGACCTGGATATATCCACAATACAATTTGAACTGGATCGACGGAGACCGGGGCAAAGCCGACTCACGACACCGCGTCAGGAAAGCGATATCGTTGAGATACTTTCCGGTGTCTTTGAGGGAAAGACGCTCGGAACGCCTATCTCCATGCTGGTGTGGAATAAAGACGCGCGTCCGTCAGCCTACGAACACCTGAAAGACCTTTACAGACCCTCGCACGCCGATTTTACGTATCAAGAGAAGTACGGTATCCGAAACTGGCAAGGTGGCGGTAGAGCAAGTGCACGGGAAACCATCGGACGTGTCGCGGCGGGAGCAATTGCGAAGCAAGTTTTGCGCGAAATGTCCGGAACTGAAACGCTCGCTTATGTCAAACAGATTCATACCTTGGAAGCCGAAGTCGATGCGGACATGGTGACGCTTGAGAAAATAGAAGCGAGTCCTGTCCGGTGTCCCGACCCTATTGTCGGTCCGAAAATGGCGGAACGCATCGATCAGGCGCGACGGGATCTCGACTCTCTGGGGGGTATTATCGAATCGGTTGCTCGTAATGTTCCTGTCGGACTCGGCGAACCGGTGTTTGACAAACTCAAAGCGGATTTGGCGAAAGCAATGATGTCGCTTCCCGCAACGATGGGGTTCCAAATCGGCTCCGGCTTTGGTGGTGTTACGATGACGGGGTCTGAACATAACGATCCCTTTTATCTGGAAAAGGACGACCAAACGGCGCGCATTCGGACGCGGACAAATAATTCCGGCGGCACACAGGGCGGTATTTCAAACGGCGAAAATATTCTGTTCCAAGTCGCTTTCAAACCGACAGCAACAATCGGTAAACCGCAGCAGACCGTTGATGTGCACGGGAGTGAGGTGACGTTAGAAGCAAGCGGACGACACGATCCCTGTGTTTTAGTGCGAGCCCCCGCTATTGTCGAAGCGATGGCAGCACTTGTTCTCACGGATCATCTACTCCGGCATCGTTCCAGATCTTAAGAGCCAAAGGTTTCCAATAGTTCCATAGCGATTGATGTGGTTGGTATTTTCGCCTATTTTTTATTGGCGAAGGCTTTACTCTTCTGATAAGGATCAGAATAATGGCTACAGGATCGGAAATCAAAGACATCGGACCTGACGAAGCGTTGGAAGTCTGTGCTCGACAGATAATTGTGAGCTACTTTCATGAGATGCTGTCCTACAAAGAGGGGGCCAAAGAGGGAACTGATATCGAATTTGTCCACGATATGCGTGTCACCTCGCGTCGGTTACGAGCCGCGATGGACAATTTCGCTGACTGTTTTCCAAAGAGACCGTTCAAAAAACATTACAAAAAGGTAAAGGCAATAACCCGAACGATGGGAGCCGTGCGGGATCTGGATGTCCTCATCGTTCGTTTTGAGAACGAATTGGTGAATCTGACGGAAGGGGAGCGGTCGGACATCCGAGAGGTCATTGAGCACCTGCAGCGGAAACGGAAAGACGCACGGGAACCGATGCTGATGCTCTTTGAAGAACTCGAAGAAACCGGTTTTGAGACCGAGTTTTTAGAATTTTTTGCAGATCGCCAATCTACCTCACCGAACTGCAAGGTGTAATGGGAAAGAAAAAGTATACCAAAGCGCGTAGCTCGTAATGTAATGGAGAGCGAGTATACGGAGAGGAACTTGATGGTTATCAACCTACCTCACCGAACCGCAAGGAATAATTAAAAAATTAAAAAATGGCGAAGGCGCATAAAATTACCGGTGTTGCACCGCTGCGGAATTATCGGGAGAACGCACGCATCATTCTCCCACAGAGGCTTGAAGAGGTTTATACGTGGGAACCGTTCATTCGAGACGAGACGAAACGCGAAGAACTCCACAATATGCGAATCTCCATTAAACGCCTCCGCTATACGATGGAACTTTTTCGTGTGGCTTATGGATTACCGACTGATGACCAATACGCTGAGTTTCTCGCCGTCATCGTCGATTTACAAGAGATACTCGGTGATATTCACGACGCTGATGTCGTCTTGGAGGTCTTAGCGGATTATACATCTCAATCGGGAAACCGGGAAGGACAGGTGGGTATCCGGTCGGGTGTAGCAACGCTCATCGCTCGGACGCAGGAAACCCGCAAAGCGGATTATGAAACGTTTTTGGAAAAGTGGGACCAACTCTCCGCCGCAGGTTTCAAACAGGAATTGTTATCATTTTTTCTATCATAGAAAAACCAAACACGCCTCAACGAACCGCAAGGAGAGTTAAAAATATGAGTGCTAATGTTATCGGTGTGGATATGGGCGGCACTAAGATTCTGTCCGCTGTCATTGATGCAGAGGGGAATATCTTAGCCACAGCCAAAGTCCCAACCAAGGCGGACAGAGGCGTATCCGAAGTGATTGATCGGATCGCAGGTTCCGTCCAGAAAGCGATTGACAAATCAGGCGTTGCCTCCGATTCAATTCAAGCGATCGGCATTGGTGCCCCGGGACCGCTTGACCCTGCAACAGGTGTTGTCATTTTCGCACCGAATCTCGGCTGGCGGGACGTTCCCCTGAAGACAGAGTTAGAAACACGCACAGGCTTCCCAACTTTTGTTGACAATGATGTGAACGTCGGAACGCTTGGCGAACACGTGTTTGGTGCAGGGCAAGGTGTTCAGAATGTCGTCGGGATTTTTGTAGGCACGGGTATTGGCGGTGGCATCATTCTAAACGGTGAATTGTTCCATGGTGCAAGTAAGACAGCTGGTGAAATCGGACATATCATCGTCAAAGCGGGCGGACCCCGCTGTGGCTGCGGTACGCGTGGCTGTTTGGAAGCAATCGCCAGCCGCACGGCGATGACCAAGCAATTCCGAAAGGCTATTCTAAAAAAAGGAAAGAAGAGTATAATTTCCGAACTCACCGGCGGTGACCTGAGTGCGATTCGGAGTGGCGTTTTAGCGAAAGCGATCCGCGCAAACGATAAGTTAACCCTCAAAATTTTCAAAAAAGTAACGAAATATCTTGGTATTGGCATTGGTTCCATTGTAAATTTCTTGAATCCGGAGATGATTGTGTTGGGTGGGGGTGTCGTTGAAGCATTGGACGATAAATTCTTGGACGATATCCGTACCGCCGCTGAAAAATACGCGCTGCCCAATACGCTGAGCGGGGTTCAAATTGTACCGGCAAAACTGGGCGATAATTCCGCTATTCTTGGCGCAGCTGCCTTAGCACGACAACGATCCGAAACGGCGTAGCGAAACTGAGACCCGACGGTATCGTTTTATAAGTGCGGGGAGGGTAAATCCATGTTAGTTGATGATAACAGAGAAGAACACCGGATGATGATTTTCGGCAACGATAGCCGTCTCGTTCAAGAGCGGTTGATCGTAGAAAAAGATGCAAAGCAGGACGGAATCTTGGCACAGAAGGTTCACGTCGACTCCTATACCGTCACGCTGTATGTGTTGCTGAAGGATTACGGACTTACGCCGGTCTTTCGCATCAAACCACGCATCCGCTTCCATCGCTCTAACTACGATAACCTCTCTTCGAGTGCACCCCTAAAGTATCGTCTTGATGACATCATCCATTTCGCTGAGTTAAAACGCGGCATCGATTTGACAGAAAAGATTGATGATGTCAAACTCGCAGAAATCCTCGGAGACGCACCTGCCCTCAAGGATGTAACGGGGGACCCAGCATTGCATCTCGTCTCACAACGCGACGTTTTCCTTCGAAACCCTCCTTTTAAAACCAAAACCAAGGTTTTTGGAAAAAATGAAGATGAAGGGGTAGAAGAAGGGGGGATTCAGATTGGAACGTTCCTTGATGCGCTCAATCAACCGAAACAGACTGAGCAGATTTTCAAACGTTTTGCGCGAGGAAAAGAATTTGCCCGTGATTTGCGCGAAGCCTTAGCACCTTACGAAGATTTTGAATTTCAATTTGGACTCTATTCTCGGTATGAACGGCGAGATTGCATATTGGCGGATGGAGATGCGGAAACCAGCGGGAACTATAGGGCAACATTCGATCCATGGACAGCACTCGGGTATATCCGAACTGCCGGCGACGCGCAGCAATTCCAAATTTTAATGCATGAACGCGGCACCCGATGGGAGCATAAAGTTATGTTGGAGCAGTTGGATGCCCCAACGCTTGAGCGACTTGCTACAGAGATCCCTGGACTCCGTCGTGAGTATCTGATCGGACGCGTTTTGTCGAAAAGCCAGACGGCTCTGACCCGATTGGCTGAACTTCGCCAATCTCAGCTGAATCTCACAACGGATTTACATACCGGATATACGCTCCAGTTAGAAGTACCGGTCACTAAAAAGCGATTTTCTGTCATAGAACATCGTCGAAAGTTGCGGCGTATTTTTAACGGAGGCGGTGCTTATTGTCTGCATCCATTGAACGGAGAGTTTGTTGAGAGGCATCATAACATGGCGAAGGGCATCCGAGATGGCATTGTCTGGACGTTGGATTCCGTTGAGTTGTTTACAGGGCAACCGCCATTAAAGGACCAGGATGAAGAGTTTCTTATCATCAAAACGCCGCATCAGAACAAATTCGTGGTCCGCTCCGCCGAAGAACTTCGCGAACGCCTCCCTAAAAACGGATTTGAAAGGTGTTGGAATGAAGCCGTCGATATCGGTGGGTATACCATCCTCAGTCGGATGACCGGGAGGGTCTATCTCGTGAGCTACGGACGCAGGAATACCGGCAGCACCCGTGAAGGCAACGTTACCCAGGACGATGTTGCGCATTATCTCTCAATTGAATACTTAGGACTGGATCCTGATCGTATTGGAAATTCACGTTTCGGCGTGCCGCTCCATGTCCAACAGGGTTTCTTTGAAAGAATCTTCAGCAGGCGACCTGTCCCGCCCATCTTTAGCCAGTTGATGCAAACCGAGGCACAGGTCATTGCAGAAATGAAAACCCTCGCTCGGCATTGTAAAGAGAAACTGGAGATTCCGTAACATACTTACCCAACTGTAACAGAGAACGGATATACGAAAAGGCAGTTGAAATGCGAATCCCACATTATCCGAACCGCAAGGAATGTTTAAAAAATGGAAAACCGTAGAAAAGTCCTTATCACCGGGGCATCCGGCTATATCGCCGGACGGATGCTCCCCGAATTTCGTCAACGCTACGAGCTCGTCCTCTTAGACGTGAAAACCACGAATCGACAAGGAGAAGAGGTCGAAGGCATTCAGATTGCTGAATTGACCGACCCCAATCGAGACGCATACCGACATCATTTTGAAGGCGTTGATGCAGTCGTTCATTGTGCATTTAAGGGCGGCAGTTTTGAGAATGAACTTGCCAACGTCCAGATGGCATACAATCTTTATCAGACCTGTATTGAGACCGATGTCCGACGCGTCGTCGTCTGTAGTTCCAACCACGCCGCCGACTATTACGAGCGGCTCATCTGGGCAGATAAATGGGATGTAGTGACACCGGAGATGCGTCCGCTCTCCGATAATTTCTACGGATGGGCAAAAGAGGCGTATGAGCACCTCGGCTTTGTCTTTGCGACAGGACACGTTGAGGGTAAGAAATTACAGAACGTCCAGTTGCGTATCGGTGGACCGCGCGAGACAGATATGGCGAATTCCTCAGCAGACGATTTGAAGGCGATGCACCGAGGACTCGGCGCGTATTTGAGCATCCGAGATCAGGTTCAACTCTTCGTCAAGAGCATTGAGACGGAGAACATAGAGGACGAAAACGGGGTCCCGTTCCAGATCTTCTACGGCATCAGCGACAATTCGCATAAATTCTGGAGTATCGCCAATGCGCGAAAAGTAATAGGTTATGCCCCAGAGGACGACAGCCAACGCCGTTTTGCCGACCGCTTGGCAGAATTGCTAAAGCAGGCGAAAGACAAGTAGTTTCATCCCTTAAGGATTCCCACAATGCTGAGCTTTACAGCAGAAGAACTCACCGAAATTTGTCTCAACGTCTTCCAAAAATTAAATATCCCAACAGCCGAAGCGGAAGTCGTAACCAAGTCTATGGTGGATGCCAACCGCGTCGGACACGATTCACACGGCGTTATCCACCTCCCGAAATATGTGCGTGAATTGGAAGACGGGTTAATCCAGCCCGGTGTACCAACAGAAACCTTACACGAATCCGCCGCAATCGCCGTCTTAGATGGAAATTGGGGCTTCGGTCCCGTCATTGCGACGCGTGCCGTTGAATTGGCAATCCAGAAAGCGAAGCGGACGGATATCAGCTCGGTTGCTGTTTCACGGTGCAATGAGGTGGGTAGGTTAGGCGGATACGCCTGCCTCGCCGCAGATACTGGAATGATCGCACTGCTCATGGCGAATGATCACGGCGGTGGCACGTGCGTCGCACCGCACGGCGGAACCGAAGGCAGACTCTCTACAAATCCGATTGCGTGTGCAGTGCCGATTGAGGGAAAAGATCCGATTGTGTTGGACATGTCCACGAGTGTCGTCGCGTCGGGAAAGATTCGGGTCAAACAGCATCGGGACGAAGCACTCCCGCACGGATGGCTCATTGACGCAGCAGGCGAGTCAACCACGAATGCGGACGATTTCTATGATGTACCACCCGCCGCCTTGCTACCCTTCGGTGGGACGGTTTCAGCGCATAAAGGATTCGGCCTGAGTGTCATTGTTGACCTCCTGTCGGGCGCGCTCACCGGAGCAGGTTGTAGTAAAGGAGAAGATGCCCGCGTCGGTAACGGATTGTTTGTGCTGGTGATGAACGTTGCCAGTTTTAGAGAATTTCCCGGGTTCAGTGCGGAGATAGAACGCTTTATCGAATATCTCAAATCGGCAAAACACGCTGCTGGGGTCGAGGCAATTCGGGTACCGGGTGAACGCGGTTGGGTGACACAACGCAAACGGGAACGGGACGGCATTCCCATAGACCCCGAGACATGGGCACACATCCAGACCTTAAAGTAGTAGATACGCTCCGTCGCGCCGTCCTATTCAATCAATACCACTACTCTGCTGCGCCACGGTTAAGGATTCACCTGTCTCTGGGTGAAATAGATGCGCTTTCTCCATATCAAAACGAACCGTCAACTGCGCGTTGTGTTGCGGCACGTTAGCAAGATCAGATTGGGCAACGAAACTATTCTTCTCTGTTCGCAGATATAAAAGGGCATGATTTCCGAGTGGCTCAACCAGTTCCACCTGTGTACCGACACTGTTGTTCCCGTTTTCACCGATATGAATATCCTCCGGACGAATGCCGAGCGTCACCGAATCCCCTGAAAGTTTTCCGAGTGCCGACTGTAAGCGATCGTTCAGTTCCACTTTGAAGGTTTCAAATCTGAGCATCGGAGCACCGCCATTATTCACGATGCCCGTCTCTATAAAATTCATTGGGGGGGTGCCGATGAATCCACCGACGAATTGGTTTGCCGGTTTATGATAAAGCGTTCCCGGATCGGCAATCTGCTGGATTTTCCCTTCATTGAGCACCACGATCTGGTCCCCCATCGTCATCGCTTCGACTTGGTCGTGTGTGACGTAGACCATTGTGGCGTTGAGTCGGTCATGCAGACGACTGATCTCCATCCGCATTTGCACGCGCAGCTTCGCATCGAGGTTGCTCAACGGCTCATCGAACAGGAAGACTTTGGGGTGTCGGACGATCGCTCTACCGACGGCGACGCGTTGGCGTTCTCCGCCGGACAGGTGCTTCGGTTTGCGGTTCAGAAGGTGTGAGATACTCAGAATCTCCGCCGCTTCTTTGACACGCGCCTCGATCTCTGCTTTCGGATATTTCCGAAGTTTCAACCCGAACGCCATGTTCTTATACACCGTCATGTGTGGATAAAGCGCATAATTTTGGAAGACCATGGCAATGTCGCGATCTTTAGGGGGAATGTCATTGATCCGTTCATCGTCGATATAGATGTCGCCTTCCGTTATCTCTTCCAATCCAGCGATCATTCGCAAGAGTGTCGATTTTCCACATCCCGATGGACCGACAAGCACAGTAAACGACTCATCGGGAATCTGAAAATCTGCCTGTTCAACTGCAAGAACGTCACCGTCGTAAATTTTAGTGACCTCTTTTAAAGTAAGGTGTGCCATTGCCTCTCCTTGAAGCCTATTACTGAGGGGCTACATCCTCTTTTTTCCCCACTGCTCTCGCGAGGTTTTCCTTCACCAGGTCCGCGACGGCGTGTTCGAGCGCGTGTCCACGGAGATTCGTTTTGCGAATGATACCCTCACCGTCAATCAGGAAGGTAGACGGAATCCCCCGCACCTTATATAGCGTGCTAACCTGACGGCTTTTATCCCAGTAATGAAGCCATCCGAGTTCCTCTTTGTCAATATAAGCCTCAAGCGGTTTCATTGACCGGTCCAGACTGATACCGATAATCTGAAACTTCTGATCTTTATACTTTTTGTAAGCCTTCTTGACGTTCGGTATCTCTGCGATGCAGGGGCCGCACCATGTTGCCCAGAAATCAAGCAGCACAACCTGTCCGCGGTATTCCTCCAATGAGAGTTCTTCACCCGTCACATCCGTCACCTGAAAATCGAGGGCTGGCTTACCGATCCACCCCCTTGGATTCAGGATCGCCCCAGGCGGTTTCGGTAATTCACCCTTCCGTTCAGCTTTATCCTGTTCGAGAATCCTCTTCGCAAACTTCGCCTGTGATCGTGAACCGTATTTCGGGTGGTCTATCAATTTTTGGTAAGTACTGTCTGCTGCGTCGTGGTTGCCGAGTGTGTCGTATGCCAATCCCAAATCCAACAGACACCGTTCAACGTAGCGAGCCTCTGGATATTCCTTGATGACTTTTTCAAAGGTCGTAATGCCTTCTTCGACACGTTCTAACTGAACCAAGGCGTTGCCGAGCAGATAATAAACCTCATCCACCCGTTTGTATGCTGGATGTGCCGCAACAAAATCGGAGGATTTCTCAACTAATTTCTCCAAATCTTCCTGTTTCTTCTGATGCTTGAGACGCTTAGAAATCGCCTTAATTTCCTGATATATGTAAGCCGCTTTCCTCGGGGCAGCACTGGCGAGATTCACACAAAAGCCTATGAACACGAAGCTGCTGAGCACGCATATAACGTAAGCACAGCGGTTTCCATTTCTGTTGTGTTGTGGCGTTATTTCATTCCGGGAGAACATTGTTAATATCCTCTGTATGTATCTATGTGCAACTTTTTATGTTGTATGAACGTAGGTTGGGTTGAACGGATCGCCCACGCATGTTTGCGATGAAAGAAAAATGGTTTGCTTCATACATCCGCCGTCATAAAGATACCGAGTGAAACCCAACGCTCTTCCTGTGAAGTGCTCGCAAACGTAGTGGTATGACGTTGGGTTTCACTATATCCCTGATTTAATTCGCTAAATTCTCCCGCACGAGTTCAGAGACCGCATTCTCAAGTGCGAAACCACGGAGGTTCACCCTACGAACAATCCCCGCCCCGTCAATCAGAAACGTAGAAGGGATCGCACGCACATTATATAAACTGCTAATTTGGCCGGTGCTGTCCAAATACTGCCGCCACTCAATGCCCTCTCCATGAATGTATGCGTCGAGCGGTCCCATGGATCTATCTAAGCTAATGCCGATGATTTGGAACTGTTGATCTCTGTGTTTCGCATAAGTTCGCTTAACGTTCGGCATCTCCGCGATACACGGTTGGCACCACGTTGCCCAGAAATCGAGGAGCACAACCTGTCCGCGATACTGTTCCAGGGTCAATTCCTCACCCCTTATGTCCATCACTCGGAAATCTGGAGCGGGTTGATTTACGAATTGGTTCCGCCCCGGGTGTGAACTCGCACCAGACGAACTTGATAACTCACCTGTTCGCTCCGTTTTATCCTGTTCAAGGAGTTGCCGCGCAGTTACAGCATATCTGCCGTTACGGTACTTTGGGTGATTTGCCAGTCTTTCGTAGAGGGCATCTGCTTGATGGTGCTCACTGATTTTGTCGTAGGCTAATCCTAATGTTAGCAGACTCGGTTCGACGTATGTAGCGAAAGGATAGTCCCGAATCAGTTCTTCAAGGACCGCAATACCTTCTTCGGTGCGCTGTAGATCAACTAAGATGGAACCCAGAAAATAGTAGGCTTCATCTACCTGTCTGTATTTTGGATAGGTCTTGATGAAAGTCCTTAATTTCTCAATCAATGCATCATAATCAGCCGGTTCGCCGCCGTTTGAAAGTTCATCGAGGGCGATTTTAATTTCGCTATACGCGCGGTTGGCTGAAACCGAATCCGAAACTGTTGTGATAAGTGTTGAATGCACACAGGAAGCCATCAAGAGCAATCCCATCAGCACGATGATAAGGTAGTAGTGCCGGTCTCCATTTATTCTCATAGGTTCGCTTTGCGGAAACATTGTCTGTCTCCTTCAAGTGAATTGGCGTTTATCAAACGGCGTGCCGATAGGAGTATGCCAGTAGCAGTTTGATCTCTTCCGCCTGCACCTGTTGCAAGAAACGGGTTACATCCGAGTCGGAATCGCCTTCGGCAGCTTGGCACCAATCAATAAACTGGTAAGAATCCCAATTCTCTTCCATCGCGATAGCCTGTCCGATCTCTGTGAGCGCGTCCGATGGGTTCACTGTTTCTTCAAAAAGTTCGAGTGCCCGTTCACGGAGTGCTGGGAAAATCGGATGTGTCCCGACCCTGCCGAACCAATACTTGGAGTTGGGATAATCGGGTTCACGACGGTGCATGATGCCGTGCCAGTAACTGCCCGTCTGATCCGCCAATCCTTGTGAGATCGTATGCGATTCATCCAGTGCGTCGTTCCACAGAAGTAAGCCGCTTTTGATGGCTTCAGCAAACGTCGTATTTTTGAACGACGCTCCGTCAAAAAGTTCATCGAGGGACGCCGCTTCCAAAGTATCCGTCAGTTCACTGCTCCATGCCCTCTGTGGCACGAGTGTTGGGAGTGGGTTACCCGTTTCTAATTTTTCGATAACTTCGGCAATTGCTGATGTATATGTTACATCCATAAGAAACTCCTTAGTGTCCAAATGGGTCTAATTTCAAAGTAATTTATCATCTTTCGTCAAATAAATCAAGCGTTTTCAGATTTTTCGCGTTGCTATTTACGCTGAAATAGGGTATGATGAAAACACGCATCAAGGATATACAGCATAGATTGGACGGAACATGGGAACTGCCTTTAAAAAAGCCTTCATCGCTTTCATCGTTTTTATTGTCATTTTGGGAGGAATTTTGATTGGTGTCATTCATCGCTTCTCCCAATACGGGTCGCTGCCCGAAACGATGCAGATGGTAGACTTCTCCGGGATATTGGTGGCGGTTTTGGGTGCGTGCCTCCTGAGTTTGGTCAGTGTTTCGCTAACCTTTTGGTTGGCGCGGGCATGGATAAACGAGCAACCAAAACTCGGTGAACGGATCATCCGTCTCGCGCTCGCAGTCAGCATCAGTTTTATTGTTGTTTTCGGGGGATTGGCAGGTGGATTGATTGTTCTACGGACTTTATGGACAATCGGCTTTTTTTAACTTGCATTTTTGTTACCGATATGGTATAATTAGTTAATTCATTACGGATGTAGATTTTAAGCACGTATTGGACGTGCTTTTCAGTTGGATTTGCAAGCGGCGCACTGCAGCGCCTTGACTTGGGGGTGTGAAAAATACACTACAAAGGCAGACGTAATCAGAGGACGAAGGAAAGACAGAGTCGTTCCAATTATCAGATTCGAGCCAAAGAGGTTTTGCTGATAGATCACGAGAACAAGCAATTGGGAGTCATGACGCCTCGCGACGCAATGAAACTTGCGGAGGAAGTTGGATTGGATTTGGTAGAAGTTTCACCGAATGCCAAGCCTCCCGTTTGTAAGATCATGGACTACGGGAAGTATCAGTATGAGAAAAACAAACGCGCACGCGAGGCTCGGAAAAAGCAATCGAAGGTCGTCCTGAAAGGAATGCAGTTCCGTCCTGATACCGCGGAACACGACTATCAGTTCAAAAAGCGGCATGTCGAAGATTTTTTGAAAAATGGGTGGAAGGTTCGCGCGACCGTGCGGTTCCGAGGCCGCGAGATGCTTCATACCGACCTTGGTAGAAGTTTGCTTTTACGACTTAAAGACGATTTGGAAGAGATTGCCGATGTGGAACAACCGCCACGGATGGAAACCCGCATCATGTCAATGATCCTCGCACCAAAATCTGTGTAATGTTTTTGTCGTCGCAAGCGTGTTTCCGCTTATAATTTTTTATAGAGCGATCTCCGGCGCACGACATTTTCTCTTTTTGTCGACGTGACCCCTTTGATGCGATACGTTTATACACGGTATCGCTCGTCGGAGAAAGAAACCTTTAAAAAAACGTATAGGTTCTGAGTTGCGTCGGGAGTCGCCGAATGCCATTGTGGAACGAAGTGGAGCAATTTAACCATCAACTTGTGCTTTAACATTTTATGATGGCGTCGAGTTGATGGTTGACAGGTGGCCATAATTGGAAAAAAGGATATTCTAATGCCGAAAATGAAAACACATAAAGGTGCGGCAAAACGTTTCAAGTTCACGTCGAAAGGCAAAATTCGCCGTAATCGCGCATACGCAGGACACTTGTTTATTTCAAAATCAGCGAAACGCAAACGCAGATTGCGACAGGCGACTCTTGTTGATCCGAGCAACGCGAAACGCTTGAAACGCCTCATTCATCAATAAAAATGAATGCCCGGTATCTATGATAACAACGACATATATCCGGGCAGATTGTAGACCCGATCGCCGATAGTACCGACGGTCGGGATAGGAGCTTTAAATGGCACGAGTAAAAACAGGGAGTGTGCGACGCAAACGCCGTAACCGGATACTGAAACATTCTAAAGGTTACCGTGGTGGGCGAAACAATCTCAAACGCACGGCTAAAGAAGCGGTAGAGAAGGGATGGAACTATGCCTACGCACACCGACGCGCTCGCAAACGCGATTTCCGACGACTGTGGATCGCGAGAATTAACGCCGCCGCCAGATTGCACGGACTCACCTATAGTCGATTCATACATGGGCTCAAAGTCGCTGGTGTTGAACTTGACCGGAAAGCCCTCGCTGACATCGCCGTGAACGATGAAGCCGGTTTTGGACAACTCGTTACCCTCGCAAAAGGTTAGGTGTAGGTGTGATCCTCTCTTCTTGATAGATGCCTATTGCTTTCGTCCTGGTAAGGAAATTAACCTTTGTAGGACAAAGTGACAGGCATTTTTTATTGGGTGTCCCGTGATGGATGACTTGTTTTCTGTCCTCGCTGAACCACAACAGAACTTAGAAAATCGGTGTCTTCATAGTACCAAATCCGTAGCCCGTAACATTGTCCCGTAAGCCCACACGCGGCTTGCGATAGGAGGGCGGCTTTAAGAAAGGCACGTGAAATTTGAGACGCACGTTGTTTAACCGCAAGGAATAATTAAAAAACCGCAAGGAATAGTTAAAAAAATGAAAGCGGAATTACAAGCGATTCAAGCCGAGGCACTTGAAGCTTTAAAGGCAGTGAAAACACCAGACGCGCTTGAATCGCTCCGAATCACATATTTTGGGCGCAGAGGAAAGCTCACCGATGTCATGAAGGGCATGGGCAAACTTTCCAAAGAGGAGCGACCGGTAATTGGCAAACTCGCAAATGAGGTGCGCACCACGCTCACGGAAGCGTTTGAAGTAGCCACGCAGACACTGCATCGTCAGCAACAGGAACAGCAGCTTGAAGAAGAAGCCGTTGACATCACGCTTCCCGGACGGAAACCGACTTACGGGAAGGCACACCCCATAATGCAAACGTTGGAGCGGATTGAGGCAATTTTCGGTCAAATGGGGTTCCAAGTGGTGACGGGCCCCGACGTTGAGACCGAGTATTACAACTTCGATGCGCTGAACACGCCTGCCGATCATCCGGCTCGTGATTTGCACGATACTTTTTACCTGACGGACGGACGTCTTTTGAGGACCCATACCTCGCCTGTTCAGGTCCGCGCCATGGAGACCCAAAAACCGCCGATCCGAATTATCGTACCAGGGAAATGTTATCGGGTAGACTACGATATCTCCCACACCCCGATGTTTCATCACGTGGAAGGTTTGCTTGTGGATACGCGCGCCACTTTTAGCGAACTCAAAGGCGTTCTGACCTCCTTTGCTCGACAAATGTTCGGAGACAAGACGCAGATGCGCTTCCGTCCCCACTTCTTCCCTTTTACAGAGCCGAGTGCGGAGATGGATATCACCTGTGCCGTCTGTCAGGGAAAAGGGTGTCGGAGTTGTGGCGGCACAGGCTGGGTCGAAATCTTGGGGGCTGGTGCTGTGGATCCTGCTGTATTTGAAGCCGTGGACTACGACCCGGATCAGGTTACAGGATTCGCCTTCGGTATGGGGGTGGAACGGATCGCGAACCTCCAGTTTCGCATTCCCGACATCCGCACGCTCTACGAAAACGATCTCCGATTCCTACGTCAATTCTAATGGGGGGACATAGGTGAAACGCTTTTGTTTTGCAATCGTCATACCCATCCTTATTCTCTACACCAATTCTGCTGTTTCCGAAGTTAATGACGCTGCTCAACAGGTCCTCGCCACTATAGAATGGGTCTCAATTCCCAAAGGCACCTTTCTGATGGGATCAACCCCCGAGGAGACAAAAGCCGCTTACGAAGACGCGAAATTGCGGAGTTCTATGTTGGAGCAACACACTTTCCACGCTGAATTGCCACGACACCCAGTCTACCTGAGCACTTACGAAATATCGCGGTATGAAATCACCAATGCACAATACCGCGCCTTCGTTGAAGCAACAGACCGTCCCACGCCGCGCGGGCACAATGGTGAGGAGACGTGGGCAGATGAAACACTCAACGGGAACACACAGCCCGTTGTCGGCGTGACATGGTTTGATGCGCAAGCGTTTGCAGAATGGATCGGCGGAAGCCTACCGACCGAAGCACAGTGGGAACGTGCAGCACGTGGTGCAGAGGGACGAACATATCCGTGGGGGAACACACCGCCGAAAGCACGTCAGCATGCCAACTTCGCGCGCCGTTACAATCGTCCGATACCGGTAGGTCAGTTCCCGAAAGGCGAATCTCCGAACGGCATCGCAGACCTTGCCGGAAATGTATGGGAGTGGTGCCTTGATGAATATAGCCCAACTTTCTATCAGAAACATAACGGTGAAACCTCCCAGGATCCACTCAATCTCCGATTCCGAGATGTCCTACGTGCAAGAGTCATTCGGGGCGGCGCGTGGGACGTCGGGAGAGCGTTTCTTCGTTCAAGTCTACGGTTCAAATTCTATCCTTTGGATTCAACACATACAATCGGTTTTCGGGTCGTCCGTCCCCGACCAACAATAAAAGAATAGCCCTCCCATGACCATGCGCCAATGGAAACACGACGTGCCTCGCCTTCTGTCCCTGATATTACAGACCTGTTTCTTTCTCATACACCCACTGTTCGGTAGTGCTGCGCCCTATTTCCGAGACGTGACCGATGCAATGGAACTTGACTTTCGACACATCAACGGTTTCTCAGCGGAACGCCGACTCGTTGAAACCATGGGGAGCGGAGGCGCACTCTTTGACTTTGACAATGATGGCGACTTGGATCTCTATCTCGTTCAAGGCAATTCGCTCTTGCCGACAACAGAATCATCACCTACAAACCGTCTCTATCGAAACGATGCGGGTGTTTTTGTTGACATCACGACCGCCGCAAACCTCGGTGATACGGGTTATGGTCTCGGTGCTGTCGCCGCGGATTATAATTCTGATGGGTATCGCGATCTGTATGTCACAAACTTGGGCGAAAATATCCTCTACCGAAACAACGGGGACGGCACGTTTACCGACGTAACCGAACACGCACAGGTAGGCTGTCCCTTGTTAAGCGCGAGTGCTGCATTCGCAGACATTGACCGAGACGGCGACTTGGATCTTTACGTGTGTAACTATGTCGAGTACGCCTTGGAGACCGATATTCCGTGTTATTACAAAAACGTCCTGCGTATCTACTGCGGTCCCAATGAATATAGCGGCATCGCCGATGTGCTTTACCGAAACAACGGAGACGGCACCTTCACGGACATAACGAGATCTGCCGGGGTCTATGAACCTACGACGCGGGGGCTTGGGGTCGTTTTCACAGACGTGAACAACGACACATGGCTGGACATCTACGTCGCAAACGATATGTCTCCGAATACACTTTTCATCAATCAGGGTAACGGCACTTTTCGAGAAGAGGGCGTGCTTCGCGGGGTTGCCTACAATGGCGACGGCATAGCAAACGGTTCTATGGGCATAGACGCTGGAGACTACGACAACGACGGTGATATTGACCTCTGGGTGTCCAATTTTGCATTGGAGGCGAACTGTCTCATGCAAAACGATGGCGACGGCTATTTTGAGGATGTGACGTTTGACACAAACCTCGCCGATCCTTCTTTCTACGCGCTCGGTTTCGGTACCCGCTTCATTGACTTTGATAACGACGGTTGGTTAGACCTACTCGTCGGGAATGGACATATCTGGGACAACGTGGAACAGATTGACGCGAAACAGAGTTACGCCCAACCTGTCCAGCTGTTTCGCAATCAAGGCGGTACTGGCTTTATCGAGGTTACTGCAGCAGCAGGGCTGGATAAAACACCTTACGTCGTTCGCGGGATGCTCTTTGGGGATATAGATACGGATGGCGATGTGGACGTTGTGCTCTGTCAATCGAACCGCCCAACAGTTATTCTCAGGAACGAAGTCGGTAACACAAACGCTTGGTTAACGGTGGAATTGGTAGGGATAGATGGCAATACGGAGGCGATCGGCGCGCAGGTTCAGTTAGAAGCGAATGGGACAACACTCTTACGGGAGATTATCTGCGGCGCGAGTTACCTGTCGGGTAACGATCTGCGTCTCACTTTTGGGTTAGGACAGGCATCGCAAATAAGTAACCTCCAAATCCGATGGCACAACGGAAAGGTGCAGCAGTTAAGTCGTAAAGTGCCAATCCGTCAAATTGTCACATTTTCGCAGGATTGACACTTTTCGCTATTAATACTACAATGGAAGATAAGGTAGCATTAGGAGATGGCTGTTTTTCTCAATATCCAAGGTACATAGCCCGTAACATTGTCCCGCAAGCCTCTATAGGCTTGCGCTAGGAGGGCGGATATACGGAAAGGAACGTAAAATTCCTAACCCACCTGACCGAACCGCAAGGTATAATATTAATACTATAATGGCAGATAAGATAGCATTGGAAGATGGCTATTTTTCTCAATATCCAAGGTGTGTAGCTCGTAACGTAGTGGAGAGCGGATATACGGAAAGGAACGTGAAATTCCTAACCCACCTGACCGAACCGCAAGGTAAAATTAAAATATGAAAATTGTTGAAGAAAGAGAAGCGTGGATTCACACGCACTTTATCCTTGATAGTTTCTTTGTCACCGAGCAGGAACGCAGGCAGATCTCTATCAGCGTCGAACCGGAACTAATGCATCTCGGACTCCAATACGGTCTGATGTATAACATCGCGCCTTCAAAACATCGCGCCATCATCGTTCTTGAATGCATACCCTTCGATCCGGTCAAAGCGACAATTAAAGAACTGATTAACGGGGTCATCGAGGATTTTCCGGTCCGACTCCCTGAACAACGGAACGTTGTTACCAACATTACCGTCGCCGACCCAGAGATAGAGACTGAGAGTCCATTATCACAATGATCTCCAACAATGGAACCAAGAAATAATTAAAAAATCAGTATCTTCATAGCAGAAAGCGCGTAGTTCGTAATGAAATTATGCCTTAAATGGTATAATTTGTCTTAGCTTTACATTTGGAGAGCGGATTTAAGAAAGGGACGTGAAATCCCAGATACACCTTATTTAACCGCAAGGAATAATTAAAAAAAGTGACCGAGTCCCAGCGCAGTGAGGACCTGCGTCCCGACAGTCCCATCGGTGATGTTGAAAATGGATGGGAATTTGTCCCGCCAACCATCATTGGCACCCGGACAAAATTGGCGAGCATTACCTTCGATAGCCGTTACACTGGGGATACGCGCAGCGAGTCCAGCGGAGTGTAAAAACGACGCACCCGGACACGTCAGATCCTGAACAGCGAGGAACATACCGTATCCTGCGGCGGCTGCACCCATCAGCAACGCTTGAGACTGTCCTTTGCACGCCTTGAGTGCAACACCGGAATACCCTTGCTCGCGTGCCAGTAGAAAGGTCTCAAAATCGGTCAGTGACTCATCGATGACCACCGGTTTTATCTCGGCGGCTTTGTGCATCTTATTTTCAGGATGCGCCTTGAGATCCCGGTCTGTCGGTTGCTCGATATAAGCGAGGCGTTGGAAAGCGTTGCCCTCTGCTTCTTGAATCTGGCTGAGAAATTCCAATAGATATTCAACATTTTGACAGGTTTCGTTGAAGTCAGCAGAATAGTGCCATGTGTCAACACCGCGTTTTGCTTGTGTTTCGGCGGTGATCTTGTCGATTGCAAGAACGCGTGCGACATCCCACGCCAAGTCGTCGCCGTTCAGTTTAATTTTTAGATGCGTGAGTCCATCGGCAACGATCCATTCAGGGAGCGTTTCTGGGAGCCCGTCATTGAGACGTTCTGGAATATCTGTGTCGGTGAGTGGATCCAACGCGCCGACGAGATGGTAAAGCGGTATATTCGGCTTCGGTTGCCGCGCCGTGTATTCGTCAAGATATTTACCGGTAAACCGTTCATTCAAAAAATGTGACAGGTCCGCCTCAATGAAGTCTTTGCCCAATCCGTCGTAACTATTGATTCCGTTTACCTTACCGAACGCATCGTGGAGTGCCGCGTCAATCGGACTCGTCGTAACGACTGTGCAGAGTTTCGGCATCGGCGACGCGAGTTGCATATTCTGAGACAAGTCATCAGCGAGTTTTAAAAATTCTGGCTCAAGCACTTCTGAGAGTTCAAGCGGGTGTGCACAAAGTGTGCAATTCCGTGTTGTTGTTACCGCCAATTCAGCAAGTTTTTTCATCGCGGCGAGACTCTGGTCAAAAGGCGCGTAGCGCGGTGGAAACGCCCAAACGTTACCGAGTGGCATGGAGCCTTTTCCTTCTGCCTCTTGGTTTCCATCGCGCGTCTGGACCTGTACCCGGACATTAAAGAGGACACAGTGATCCGTCGGCACGCCACCGAACTTGAGTGGGGTCCGGTATTGATGTTCTTCAAAATCGTAATGAACGTCAAGGATGCGAATATCTGTCGGTTTTGGCATGGTTCCCTCGTCACAATTGTCTGTTTTCTTTCATGGTAACCGATTTCCTACGGCACGTCAAGCACAAAATCCGCCCGCAACGGTTTCGCGTGGCGTCGAACTTCTTAATCCAGAGTGCGTAGCACGTAATGAAATGGAGAGCGGATATAAGAAAGGCGTGTCAAAGTTCAAATCCACATTGTTTAACCGCAAGGAAAGTTAAAAATATGGCACACAACGCAAAAGTCCAAAAACTCACTTCACTTCTCGATAAACATCAAGACTATCGGGACACCTGTCTCAATCTCATCGCTTCGGAGAACACGCCTTCGCCATTGGTGGAAGAACTTTTTGACGAACGGTTGGCACGGCGGTATGGAAATTATTCTGGCGTTGACATCTACCAACGGAATTACAAGGGCAACCGCTACATCGCCGAAATAGAAGGATACACACAGGAATTAGCGAAGGAGTTGTTCGGGGCATCGCATGTCGATTTCCGCCCATTATCAGGGAACATCGCGGGGATTGCGACGACGTTTGCATTAGCGAAGCCGGGCGATACGGCATTAGAGGTGCATAACGGACACCACTATGCCCAAAAACTACTCTCCTCACCCCTCAAGATAGAACTCCAGTCGATTCCGATTCCGTGGGACGGACACCGTTCAAACATTGACCTTGAAACGACGCTTGAACGCATCGCAAAACACAAACCGAGAATCGTCAATATCGGCTCTGGTGTGTTTCTCTTCCCGCAACCCGTACGGGAGTTGAAAGATGCGATGCGCCAAGCGAATCCAGATGCCTACCTTATCTACGATGCCTCACACGTCATTGGCCTCATCGCTGGTGGACGGTTTCAATCGCCGTTTGATGAAGGCGCGGATGTCATCATTTCCAGCACGCATAAAACACTTGCCGGACCACAAGGCGGAATGGTTTTAACAAACGATGCCTCCATTGCTGAGCGAGTTGCGAGGGGGGTCTATCCGTTGCTGATGAGCAATCATCACCTGAACCGACTCCCGGCGTTAGCAGGAACGTTTATAGAATGGATGCAATGCGGCGCAGCACAAGCAGATGCGATTGTTACGAATGCGAAGGCACTCGGGCAGGCGTTGGCAGAACGCGGTGTTCCGATACTCGGTGCCGACCTCGGTTTCACGGAGTCGCATACCTTGATATTGATTGTGGATAAATATGGGGAGGGCGGTGCACTCGCAAACCATTTGGAGGCGTGCCATATTATCGCGGGTGCCGCGGGATTGGCACCGGACGTCGGCACCTCTGGATTGCGAATGGGTGTTCAAGAGGTTACACGGTGGGGGATGACCCCAACGGATGCTCCAGACATCGCGGAGTGTATTGTCTCGGCACTCTCTGGTGGGACTCCTGAAGAACTTAAGCCAAAGGTCGCAGAAGTCGCGCGTCGTTTTGACACAATCCAGTTTACCGTATAGAATTTGATCCCACTTCACCTCTAAAAGCACACCTATTTTTGCTTCAATTTCCCCCACGTCGTTGTTAACAAATCTACGTTGGGTTGAACAAGTAGTGCTGTCGGGTCAAACCAGTCTGCCCCACTATTGCTCCCTTTGTGTGTGACTTGCGTCTTTGCCTGACTTCTCACACCAATCTTAAAGAATTGTGTGGCACCTCTGACTTTCTGTTGATAGATGATTTCATCTCCGAAAGGGGACCAGGTGGGACGGAGTGCGTCTGGTCCCTTCTCTGAAACAAGTTTTCGCAATTCGCTGCCATCACGATTGATAAGATAGATTGTTTCTTCATCCTGCCAGGCCGCTGCATCCGCTGCATCCAGTATTGCCCTAAATTTCTGTAAAACAAAGGCGATTCGTTTCCCATCCGGAGACCACGCTGGGTCAGACTTAACTGAATACTTCTCTAATTCACCGAGCAGAACAGTTTGTTTGAGACTTTCGACGTTGAGAAGACGAAGTTCATAACCTTGTTTTGGTTTATAGTGGATGAAGGCAATTTCCTTTCCATCTGGAGACCAAGCAGGATCACCAACACTTCCGAAGCCAGTCTGTGCTACGGGTTCAACTGATTTGCCATCTATCGTTGCAATGTAAAGCACAGCATCGCTCACAGACGCAATTCGCTTCCCATCCGGAGACCAGGTCGCACTGGATCTACTATGCCAATTATCGAGCACTCGCTCTATATTGTTTCCGTCAGCATCCATAAGATATAAACTTTCTCCTCCGTTTCGGAAGGAGACAAAGAGAATCTGTTCACCTGTTGGAGACCAGACTGGGGAAAAATCTGATGGTGCATCTTGTGTAAGGTTTACTGGATCACTTCCATCGGGGTTCATGGTCCAAAGGTCCCAATTACCATCTCGGTTAGATGAAAATACGACTTTTGCAGTCGATGGGGCTTTCGCCGATGTGGTTACGCCCCCGTTAAACAGTAGGAAACTGATACAACAAAACAGGACAAAAAATCTAACGCTCATAGTTTTTCTCCTTCGTGATTGATATCGCAAAAAAGTGAAGAAATTTATAGGAGACTAAAGGATTAAACGTGTATATAAAGATTTAATTTTACTTGACACTTAATAATCTAATGGGGTATAATGGTTAAATCATATTTAGCAAAAACACGTATAGAAAAGGGAATATTTATGAAAAATAAACAAACCTTTATTACAGCCGTACAGGATGGCAACATAGATACAGTCAGGCATTTATTGGCGGTTGATGAAACACTCACCGCGCACGTTGACGCGCCGTGGTTCAGTTTCGATGCCCCCGCGATCGTATTTGCCGCCGCATCTGGTAACCGTGAGCTCATTGAGGTGCTGCTTGATGCTGGCGCGAACATTGATGTCAAGAGCAGTTGGTGGGCAGGTGGCACTTCAGCATTACACCACACTACCGGTTCCATGCTGAGCTATAACAGTGAACTTGCCGACTATCTGATTGAACAAGGCGCAACCATCGACGCGCATGCCGCCGCAGGTTTAGGCATGTCCGGAAAACTCGCCGGACTGATTCGCGAAGACCCTGAAATCGTCAATGCCCTGGGAAGTGATGGCATGTCTCCACTCCACTTCGCCGCGACCCCTCAAATTGCTGAACTACTGCTCACACACGGTGCAAACATAAATCTACGAGACCGCGACCACAACGGAACACCAGCACAATGGACAATGAGAAGACGGCCTCAAGTGTGTCGCTATCTCCTTGAACAGGGTGCCGAAGCGGATATCGTCCTCTATTGCGCAATGGGTGATGTTGAACGGGCAAGGGCGGAATTTGAAAAAGATCCGGAACTCCTCAATCTCCGGATTAATCTGGAATCCCCCAAAGGTTACATTATACCATCGTTAGAGTCGCCGGATATTGATGACGAACAAACGGATGAAGTCCCTGGTGGCCATGTCTATGCCTATCAGGGCGGACCTACCATCCCTCTGCTTGAAATGGCTCTTAATTACAATCAGAGCGCAATCGTTGATCTTTTGATTGACGAAGGTTATGAAATCAACTTTCGGGATTGGTATGTGCTTGTTGGACAGGGACCGAAGCGGTTTGATACATTGCTGAAGAGGTTTCTTGCAAAAGGGTGGGACATCAACGCCCGTCGGAAACATCGGCGCGGAATATGGGCACCCTTGCATTGGGTAGCGCAACGCGGGCTCACCCATGGGATCCTATGTCTGTTAGAGAATGGTGCCGATCCGAATATAATTGATGACAAAGGACGCACCCCGATGCATATCATCGCGCAGAAAGGGGTGGGAAAAAATCAGGTGCAGTTACTCATAGAACATGGTGGCGATATTAACGCCCGCGATGCGGATGGCAAGACACCGCTTGACTACGCACGAAAAGCGAAGAGGAAAACCGTTAAGAATTTCCTCACAGAATACGCAAATCAGACAGAGAAAAATGTTTAATTTTGCCTTGACATCTTTAATGGGGTTAGGATATAATAATTTGTATGAGTTAAGACAAGACAAACATTGTTTTATTACGGCTATGGTAAACAAAACCAATTAGGAGGGACGCAAAACCATGGAACATCAAACACAAAACTGGGTGAAAGTCGCCGAGTTGCGTGAGGTTTCTGAAGGACAACCGAAAGCCGTTCAGATGGGAGAGGGGCGTAGCATTGCCCTCTTTAACGTTGACGGAAAAATTTATGCCACGGATAACCAGTGTCCACACATGGGGTATCCACTCACACGCGGAACGGTCCGAAACGGTATTCTAACATGTGATTGGCACCAGCGCAGTTTCGATTTGGAAGGTGGAGGCTGTTTCCATGTTGAATGCGATGACTTGCGCACCTTTCCGGTTGACATCCGCGGGAGTGAGATTTGGATAGAGCCCGGAGATTTGACCTACCGGCGCGCGGAAGAACATAAACAATTGCTTCGAGAAGGACTTTTAAGCGAAGACCGATGGACGATGTCCAAGGCGATTTCACTGCTCCTAAAAGGAGGTGTGCCGGAAGAAGAGGTAATGGGAACAATTCTGGAACACGTCAGTCGCCACATCGCCAGTTCCCACGGAGCAGAAGGCGGAGGGGATGTCTCTCGACTCATCAACGGACTCAGAGTTGGGCGTAGATATACGGGTGCCGATAGACTCATTGCCGTTACGACTTCAGCGTGCTCCGCGGCAGGACCCGCATCGGAACGCCTTGACGTTGTCCCCTTGCCGGAACCTGTCACGTGGAAGAAGATAAGTCGATGGGTCCGCAACTTCTCTTATGAAGGGCAATCCGGACGGATTGAGCGATGCTTATTTACAGCATATCATAAGGGAGATGTAGAAAAGTTGCGTCCATTGCTCTTTGAATGCGCCGTTGAACCTCATTTCATCGACCTACCCCATATTCCGCTTTATGTCAGTTATCTCTCGGAAGTGATTGATGAATTCGGGTGGGAGCGTGCTTCCGAGCTCGTATTCTATCTCGGTGCCCAGCTCATTGGACATCGACCAGAAGAACCGGAACGCTACCGCAGAGACGCAATTCAACTCATGCGTCAGATGCTGCCTACCCTTGAAAATGCTGACTTAGAGCAAACCTTTGAATTTGACGAAGATGCTTTCGTAGAGGCACTCACAAGTGTCAATCTCCAACGATCATTTGAGGCGGTGCAAACAGTTTTGACTGACGGTGTAAAGTTAGAAAGACTTATTACAACACTTGTCCTTCTTGCGGCAGATAGGATGGCGCACACACCCGTGAATGTAGATGCCGGTTGGGAAAATTTAACCACGGAACTCAACCTCGCCGCATCTTTACGGAGTGCACAACAGATGGGTGGAACCAAGATTGCAGCGCAAGGCGTTTTCCACAGTGCGTGGCAAATCTTCGCGGATCGCTGGATAAACATCCCTTCGCGACCCCTCAGTCAACCCCTGAGTCAAGAAAAGCTGGATGTTGCGAACGAGGCAGAGGGAATCAAGCATATTGTTGATACAATCGAGACCCTCAACGTCCAAGAAGTAGGAACCCGTGTTCTTGGCTATCTCAACGCTGGTTACTGTGCCGAACGATTGATTGAAGAGATCGGACATACAGCGCTTTGGGATGATACAGGGAGCGAAGTCCTCCCGACACTCCGCACCGTGTTTGAGGAATGGAAGCATGCCGAAGGACATCCCGCGCAGTTCCAACTGTTGATCGGATTGGCTCGCTATGTCACAGATATACGATCAAATACGGACAATAAATCTGCCGCAACCACCGCAATACGGTTCGCCGAAGGCAAAACGACAATTGAGGTCTTTGAAGAGTAATCACTTATGAACTCAAGGAAATGTCGTGGATTCGGGAAAAGCGACATGCAATGGATTTCCTATTCATTCGCTTTTTCTCTGAATCAAATGTTAGGGGGATTTGAACATGCAATATAATGACAACTCACCATTCTATAAATTACTTACTACGAAATATAAAAAAGAAGAAGAGGCTCTTGGTGTTGCCATTGTTGAAGCGCATCCAGAAGTCGCGAAGTTGACGTGGCCCGGTCCTGATAAACAAGGACAACCGTTTGTCAAAGGGAGTACCGCGTTGCATTACGCTGCCAATGACGGAAAGGATCAGCTTGTTCTTAAACTTCTGGAACGTGGTTCGGATATTAATGCCAGTGGGGCACACTGGTACCGTTCTGTTCTTTCTTGGGCTGCAAATAATGCGCAAATTTCAACCATTCGCTTACTTCTGGCAAACGGAGCAGATCCAACAGCCTTAGATGCATTACATGCCGCTGCGTTTGGCGGTTCTTCATGCGGCGAAGGTCGAGAACAAGAATACGCAGAAACGCTGCGCATCCTGATTGATGCGGGTGCCGATATGAACGATCGCCGCCATTTTCAGAACCAAACCCCACTTGGGATCGCTTTAAAGAGTGGAAACAGAGGGGCGATTGCGTATTTACGCGAAATTGGTGCCGCAGAAGCATAAAATCCACCAAACCCGCCTGTGCATTTGATGGTAGGGTTTCGTCCGGTAAGAACAATTACAATCGTAGGCGCGATCGCTAAGGCGCGCCCCCAGAGGAGAAGTATACGATGTTAAAAGAGAATTCCAATTTCGTCAAAGTCGCTGCCCTCAGTGATGTGGCAGAGGGAAAACCGAGGGCAGTCAGAGTTGAAGGACATAGCATTGCCCTCTTCCAGCATGAAGGTGCTGTCTACGCAACAGACAACCAGTGTCCACACATGGGCTATCCACTCGTGAGAGGACGCGTCAGAAAGGGGGTCTTATCCTGCGATTGGCACGGTTGGAGCTACGACATGGAAGGCGGTGGATGCTTTACAGGCGGTTGTGATGACCTCGCCACGTTCCCTGTTGAAGTTCGGAACGGTGATATCTATATAAATGTTGCCAGTGGTGGAAAGAAACGCGACGACGCCCATTTTCTTCTGTTGAAAGAAGGTTTGTTGACCACCGACAACTGGACGCTTTCTAAAGCTATCGCCATTATGTTAGCGAAAGGTGTTTCCGAAGAAGAGACATTGGAACTGATGGTGAAGCACATGGGACGACATATCTCTACAGACAGGGGGGCGTTCGAGGGCGGTAGAAAACTGGCAATGATGATGAACGGGGTAAAGGTCGCACGTATGTATCAACCCGAAGACCGGCTCATCCCGTTAATGATGGCTGCCGATGGTGCCGCGGGTAGACTCGGCGATCGACCTGATCGTCAACCGCTCCCACCTCCAGTTGATTGGCAGAAACTACGAGACTGGATTCGAGTGTTTACTGCTGATAAAGAATGGGAGGGTATCGAAAAGTGCCTTATCACTGCGCGACGACTGGGCGGACACGATGAAAAAATCATTCCGTTTTTCTTTGAGTGCGCCGTTGAACCCTTTTTCCTCAACCATTACAGAAATCTCATTGATCTCGTACACTTGGCTGAATTATTAGAGCAATTTGGGTGGGAGTTGGCTGGGGAGTTAGTCTGCAGTCTGGGCGCGAAGATACTTGGACAGGGACGCGGTAGACCCGGTGAACTTCACCGTGAAGCCATGCAGAAACTCGAAGAAATCGATCATATCTTTGATGAACTGCCGCAGGAAACATCAGCCGAGGGTTCCGTTGACTACGACGAAAATAAATTTTCAGCAGCTCTCGTGAGTGGGGATCTCGACGAAGTTTTTGATGCTGTAACGGAAATGCTTACGGCGGGTGTTCCCATTGATACGTTGGCTACGACTATGGTCATGACAGCAGCGGATAGAATGGCACGCACACCTGTGAACATGAGTCCCGGTTGGTGGGACCTGCGAGACGAGATGGAAATCGCGTCAACGGTCAGAAAGGTTCTTCGACACGGCGGGACCAAAGTCGCTGCGAAGGCACTCTGCCACGCCGCGTGGCGGTTTTTCAACAACCGATGGCTTAACATTCGCCACCAACCGATTACGGAGTCAAGGGTGCCTTCAACGACTGCAACTCTTGATGAAGACACGGCACTCTCCGAAATTTTAGACGGTATTGAATCCGTCCGTATCCAGGAAATTGGACGACGGACTCGCGAGTATCTCAACGCAGGGTGTTCCGCGGAGCGACTGATGTCTGAAATGGGGTTATGTATCCTCAAGGATGATAACGGCGATGATCTCCTCAGTTCGATTTGTATGGTATCTGAGGAGTGGAAAACGTGTCAAACGCATCCTGCCAGAAATCAATTGATAGTTGGGTTGGCACGATGGGCGACGGATATCCGCAGAAATGCTGGAAACGACTCTGCTGTCCAAACTGCTCACCGTTTCGCGCGCGGTGAAACCGCGACGGAACTCTATGAATAGTACCAGTTTAATGATATAATAGGGTGAGGTTTCTAAACCTCACCCTATTTATCTTTGGCTTATGAAAAATTTGCTTGTCTCTCTTTTATTTATTTTCTTATGTGTGTCGGTTCAAGGCACAACCTTGGAATTTGCTTTTCAACGCTGTTTTACGTGAAACCTATCCGCCCGGCATCCAAGCATTAGCCTTCTCGCCGAATGGTGGCTATTTGGCAGTTGCGCTCTGGGATGCAACAATTCAGATTCTACGATGGAGGAAGAATGAAGAATAAGAAGGCACTTAATGAAAATTTAATTGAGGCATCAAAAAATGGCGATCTGGAGCAAGTTCGAGCACTTGTAGAGCGTGGAGCAGATCCAAACTTTGGTGAAATTCCATCATTCTCGTGGGCATATTTCAGGGGACACACCGACATATGCAAGTGGCTCCTCAGTCAAGGTGGAAACGTTAACCACGATGGATTCGCGGAAATGACCCTGCTAATGGCTGCGACTGTTAGAGGCGATGTCGAATTTGCAGAGTTTCTAATTGATGCTGGCGCGGATGTCAATTTATCGCTTCCTGCTGGTGGGGAAACAGCACTCCACAAAGCCGCTATTCAAAACCGACCTGAGACGATGAAACTCTTGATTCAACGGGGCGGTGATGTGAATCGGCGAACAAAAATTGGGGGTAAGACAGAGATGGACTTCTTCGGGACAGTGTGGGGCGAGACACCACTACATATTGCAGCTGTCGCTGCCGATAAAGAAGTTATTACACTGTTGATCGATGTTGGTGCGGACAAAGCATCGAAAACCTCTAAGGGGACTACACCTCATGGCTATGCACAACGGCACGAGAGATCTCAGGAAATTGTTCAACTCCTTCGGTTTGAAGAGGAACCGCTTAAAAAGGAATCTTACATTGACGGGAAAGGACGCACGCGCTGGCATGAGAACGATGAGATTGCGCTAAAATTCTTGGAACTTCACACTTTTCTGATTATTGCCGACTATCCAGAAGACCACGCCTCGCGATATCCGTGGTTGTCGAATTATATCTCTCGGTTCCCGGAACCGGTATCGGATCTCATCGCCCAAGGCCGGTTAATAGAGGAGATTCCGGGGGCTGGCGAAGTAGTGGAGCAGATTATTAAGGAATTTCTGGACACGGGGACAAGCGCGAAATTGGAGGAGTTCGCGGGTGATACACCACGAACGGTTGTGGAACTTGTGCCTATCCCTGGACTGGGTGCTAAAACAATTAAGCGACTCTATGAAGAGGTCGGTGTAGATAGCCTCGTTTCACTCCGATCCGCGATTGACGAAGGAAGACTCAAAGGTTTCCGTGGCATCGGAAAAAAGACATTGGAGAAAATTGAAGCATATCTTGATGAGGTATTATAGGTTTATTCTCAAAACAGGCGAGTCATAAGCCCGCCACTATATATAATAGGTGAAATCATGGCAAGATCACTCACTGATGGCGAAATGGTTAATGGCAAAAAGCATGGGTATTGGGTTACCTATTACGCCAATGGATTCAAGCGGAGCGAAGGTAACTACATTCATGGTAAGAAGGATGGACCTTGGATCACTTACCACAAAAATGGAAACAAGGCCGGCGATGCCACTTTTCGTGATGGAAAATACGAAGGTCTTTGTGTCACTTATCATGAAAATGGAAACCTCAGAGCCAGCGGGACATTTCCTAAACATGTCGGTAAATCTTATGATGGCAAGAAAGAGGGTCCCTTTTACAGTTACGAAGACGATGGCAAGACGGTGTGGTTAATTGTAACCTACAAAAAAGGTGGGAGCCGTGCGAAACCGGATGAATACCCACTCGGTGTCTGTGATGTCTGTGGCGAAGGTAGACGATTGAAATGGGACGATACTTGTCCGAAGTGCGGTAACGAACTGGATCCTCTTGATAGTTGTCAATAAGGCTTGTAGTATGCAAAGGAAACGTAACAACCCCAAACGCCTACCGATAACTGACAACTGAAGACTGATAACTCTTAAGAAAAGGAGACTAAAAACGGTCAATAACCCCAAGCTAAAGCATGGGGACTTGTGCGAAGCGTATACCCAACGTTCACTCCACAAGTTAAACTATTTTCTACAGTAAAATATCGCAGTATCTTGGCATGGTAGCCAGTTCAATGTTTCGGATACTCCCCTCGTCTGATTCCACTTGGATATTGCGATCTGGAAGGGGCAATATAAACTCCATTGGAGACTTACAAACTATGTTTGTTCCTGTTGTTGATAAGCACCAAAAACCACTTATGCCTACCAAGCCTTCGCGGGCAAGGAAGTGGATTAGAGATAAGAAGGCGACACCCTTTTGCAAGAATGGCGTATTTTGTGTGCGTCTCAACGTTGATCCTTCTGATAGGTATTTTCAAGAGATAGCCATAGGTGTGGACCCCGGCAGTAAGAAAGAAGGCTTTACTGTGAAGTCTGAATCACACACCTATCTCAATGTGCAAGCAGATGCTCATAGCAAAGTCGGTAAGAAAGTTGAAAAGCGTCGTGAGTTGCGGAGAGGGCGTCGGTCTCGAAAGTGTCCTAACCGAAAGAATCGCATGAATAGACTTGCGAATAAAGATCGTATTCCCGCAGGCACGCGTGTGAGATGGGATTGGAAACTCCGTATCCTTGACTGGCTATCGAAACTCTATCCGATTACCCATATCTGTGTTGAGGACATCAAAGCCCGGACGATAGAACGCTCCAAGAAATGGAATACATCATTTAGCCCACTTGAAGTTGGTAAGCAGTGGTTCTACGCTGACATCAAAAAACGTTGGGAGCTGCTAACACTTCAAGGGTGGGAAACAAAGGAGATACGCGATCGGTTAGGACTCAAAAAGTCAAGCAAGAAACTATCGGAAACCTTTGATGCACACTGCGTTGATAGTTGGTGTCTGGCATATCACACGGTTGGCGGTGAGAGTATACCGGATAACACGGATATATTTTGTATATCGCCGATACCCATAAAACGCAGGTGTCTGCACCGTGAACAAGAATCAAAAGGTCGGCAACGCAATAGGTATGGCGGAACGCTCTTAGCGGATGGGCTGATAAAAAATACATTGATCAAACATGTCAAATATGGACTCACTCGTTTGGCAGGTATCAACGCAAAAGGATTGTTCGCTATCTATAACCTTGACGGAAAACGGTTAACAACAGGTGCGAAGCGAAACAGTTTTAAAGTCCTAACACGGCTCAATTTCAACTATAGGAGCGGGCATTCCTCCCAACGCTAAAGCATTGGGGCTCCTGCCCGAAGATTGATGAAAGTTATAAATACTTTGATTGCGATAACGGTTCTCTTTATTGCAGGAATATGGGTTCAGGAAAGCACAGCGAAAATTGACCCAGAAACCCTTATGGGAATGTGGCTCTTTGATCACGGAAAAGGGGATGTCGTTAAAGACACCTCCCCGAACGGAAACGATGGAGAAATTGTTGACGCGAAACGGGTTGAAGGAAAGGAAGGCATGGGAATCGAATTTGATGGGAGCAATCATGTGGTCATTCCGGCAAGCAAAACCACTGACGACTTCCTCGATGGATTTACATATCTGCTCTGGGCAAAACCGCTTCGTAACCCTTCCGGTCCACACGTTCGACTCATAGAAAGGGATTGGCATAATCCGAACATTCTTATCGGTCCAACCGACTTTTATGGCAGTTTCCTCAAAGGCGGAATAGATAGTAGCCAAGTTCGGGGAGGTACATGGGAGATGGATAAGTGGAGTTTTGTCGCTTTAACACACGACGGTAAAACGCTTATCCTCTATGTCGATGGCGAGGCGGTCGCCGATTTAGGTGTCGGAAAACCGGATTTCAGTCAGCAGCACGATGGCGGCTCAATCTGGTTAACCCGTTGGAAAGGGGCAGCGGGATGGGATTTTGCCGGAGTCCTTGACGAAGTTGCTATCTTCAATACGGCTCTCGGTGAGGATGACCTGAATACCATCATGGAAAAAGGACTTGAAAAATCACTGTCCGTTTCCCCAGTTGAAAGGTTAACAACGACTTGGGGAGACATCAGGAGAATAGCAGTCAGCGGTCAGTAGTCAGTAAGACTTTGTAGCAGGAACGGTTCTGGTTTAAGTGGCACACGCTCTTTACTGATAGCTGATTGCTCTTAAAACCGCAAGGAAAATTAGAAAAATGGCAAAATCACTGACCGATGGTGAAATGGTTGATGGCAAGAAGCACGGCTATTGGGTCACCTATTACGCGAATGGGCATAAACGGAGCGAAGGACGCTATACCCATGGCAAAAAGGATGGGCTTTGGATTCAGTACCACAAAAATGGTAACAAGGCGAGCGAAGCCTCCTTCCGCGATGGCAAAAACGAAGGCGACTACATGTGTTATTACGAGAACGGGAATCGCAAATGGGGTGGTCCTTATCGGAAACATGATGGCAGCTCCGCCGATGGTAGAAAAGAAGGGGTCTGGCCCTGCTATGAAGAGGATGGCGAAACGGTGTGGCGTATCATCACCTACAAGAAAGGCGGTGCTCGGGCAAAACCTGATGAATATCCACTGGGTGCCTGTGATGTTTGTGGCGAAGGTAGACGCTCAACGTGGGGCGATACCTGTCCACAATGCGGCACAGAGATCGTTGAATGACCAACAGAAATTTTGAAGTTTTTTGTCCGAATCGGGTTTCAATAGGTAAATAAACGGACCCACAGAATGAAGATGGATTAGCATGTTTCGATATTTCGGATCCCGAAAGCAACAGGATTCAGTTTTGGGGAGCTTATTAGTAGTTATAGGAGGCAACTTGAGTTATGATCAAGAAAATATCATGCCCAATTTGCTGCACCCAAGTTGAATACGCTATTGAAAATTCTCCTAATTGGTACCGAGATCCCTCCCTACCTGTCTACCGGATCGATTGTCATAATAAATGCAGACGATATTGGCTTGAAGCAATTCCTGACCAACATCCATATATTGATCCCAGTATTCTTGCCTTCCTTGATTCGCTTGATGATGAACAACGAACGTTTATATCCGAATCAACACAACGTGTGTGTGATAACGACTGTTGGCTTATTTATGACAAAAGCGGATTGCAAAATCTTGCCAACGATTGGCACTATGCAAAAGCCGCTGTTATGCTGTATGGATTGAATAACGTTTCACTCCAAGTCAGTGGTGCTGGATTTGATGCCGCGAATAGGTTGTTTTTCGTAGACACTGTAGACGCACGGTTTACAGCGAGACTCCATAAAGTTGGAATCTCTGCCCATAAAGTCCGATCTGAAATCTATTGGTTAGAAGCACTTTGGAAGAAGGCGCGGATTAAAACGCTATCCCCTTTGCCTGGATATGATGGAGAAATGGTTCAATGCATCTCCCCAAATAGCTTACCCTCACGTTATGTGACCGCGTACGATTGGATTCCTGGTAAAACGCTTAACACACTTTCTGCCGAAGAAAAAACGCCGGAACTGATTCGGAGTCTCGGTATCATGGTGGGGCGCATGCACTGCATGTCAGAGACTTTAGAACTGCCGCAATGGTTTACCCGTCCCCGATACGACATAGACTGGCTTAATCCACAGGTTGAGGAAGCACTTAGACTTGATTATATGGATTATTCAGCGAAGGAACTTGCAAAACTGTCCTCTCTTCCTTCACGTTTCTCACAACTTGTCGCAGAACAGGGAGAAGGACGAAATGTTTTTGGACTTGTTCACCTGGATCTGGCACCGCATAATATCGTCATCACGGACGGCCAGCCCTGCCCAATTGACGTAGTCCATTTGGGATTTGGTTATTATCTCTTAGATATTCTAAGTCTTTCAGGTCATTTGGATGAGAACGAACAGACAATTTTCTTTCAGGGTTATCAGGAGATTCGGTCGTTCCCAACAGGTTACCGTGAACAGTTCGCTCTATTTAAGGATATGGGTATACTGTAACCCAAGCAATTCACGGAGATGAGTACCCGAAAAGTACACCGACACTGCACAGACAAGAGACATGGACAAGATGATATATCACTTTAGCGAAGAACCAGACATCTCCTACTTTGGACCGCGGTTCTCAACGCCTGAGTTGGGAGCGGTTGTGTGGGGTGTGTCCGAGGCTGCTATGTATAAATATCTCCTACCCCGCGACTGCCCTCGCGTGACCTTCCGTGCTGACGCTCAGACTTCCGCACGAGACGTTCAATCGTTTTTTGGGCATAGCAGTGTGAGGTATATTGTGGCCATTGAAAGCTGCTGGCTCGAAACAGTGCAAAGGACGAAGCTCTACCGCTACTACCTTCCTGCTGATACGTTTAAACTTGCCCTTGGAGATGAAAGAACACAATATTATATCTCGCATCAGGGTGTTACGCCGTTGTCCGTTATGTGCATCGATGATCTATTGAAAGCCTTAATCGACTTCGGTGTTGAATTAAGGATTATGCCCTCTTTATGGCCGCTTTACGATGCGGTCGTGAATTCGACGTTAGCATTTTCAATAATTCGCATGCGAAATGCACAACCACGGGACCTCGCTATGGCATTCCACTCGCCAGATGTCGCCTTGCGACTATAGCAACACCTCGCCCGACCTCAAAAAATTCGCACTCAGCTCCACTGTTATCAAACGCCAAGGGAAAAATCTGATTTTTTCTCAGAAACCGAGTTTAATTAGATAAAATATCCTGAAAAGAGGAGAAAAAATCAGTATGGCGCGATCGAACTCAGCCGACCAGAAGCAACAACAATTCTCAGTGCCGCCAAAATCGTTGGCAGAACACAGGGCGGAACCTCTTTCGGCATCATGGAAGCCGTCTATCCAATCTATAGGAGAGAAAATTGAAAAGCAAGAAAAAGACAAACATATTCCAAGAACGGATACTTCCGATTAACAGTGTTCAGCTTTGGACTGCCCTTCAAGGCAAAGGGAAACCGCTGGTGCTTTGCCACGGCGGTCCGGGTGGCTATGATTATCTTGCCCCTGTCGCCGACATGACTTCTGACTTATGTCAGGTTGTCCGATACGACCAGCGTGGAAGTGGTCGCTCACAACTCGTAGGTCCTTACAATGTATCCACATTTGTTGATGATTTAGAGGAATTGAGAAAGTATTTCAACTTTGAACGTTGGATTGTTGGCGGTCATTCATGGGGCGCGTGCCTTGCTTTAGCCTACGCAGTGAGATTTCCAACTCAGACGATGGCTGTTCTTCACATTGCAGGCACAGGTATAGATGTCCGATGGCACGATGAGTATCGCGAAAATCGGTTAAACGCTCTAAGTAAAGTAGAACGTGAAGAATATCAACATCTGCGGGCACAAAGGGAGCATGTTACTGACGCTGAGTGGGATGGGATACGAAACCGGCTCCGTTTTTTAAGTAGCAAGACAGATGTCTTTGACCCCAAACGAGTTAACGATCTTCCCAGTTTTGATGAGCACCCGGTGAGTCATGAGGCAAACGAAAAGGTAGGGGCAGACTGGAAAACTTACACCGAAAATTCAAGATTCCGGCAATCTGTTTATAATCTGTCCATGCCGATCTTTTTCCTTCATGGGGCTTGTGATCCTCGTCCGAGTCACTTTATAGAGACACTTGCCTCCAAATTACCTCGTAGTACTTTCGCATCAATTCCTAAGTCAGGACACTATCCTTGGGTAGAAAAGCCCGATGAAGTGAAAGCATCGCTTAGACGGTTTATTTGCAATCAGGTAATGTAACGTAAGTTCAATAATACGGATCTGGTTCCCTACGTGCTAAAGTCGAGTACATGTTAATTTACTTCGCATTCTTTTGCTGGGGTAGTGGCTTAGGATGAAAGTTTCTTCAGGACACAATTGTAATGATTAAAATTCAAAAGCACGGTGCAGTTCTAAGTACTGATAAAGACGGATATCTCATTCCTGATGTAAGTTTGGACAAAATCGTCCCACCCTGGGATGAGGCAGTCAACTTCATTAAAAAAGCATACATTAAACACCTCGGTAAACGCCTCCACAGTGTGTATATCCGCGGATCGGTTGCGCGAGGATTAGCTGTCGAAGGCATATCCGACCTTGATTCTTTTGCAATACTTCGCGGGAATCCACCTAAAAAGAAAGATGAATTGGACTGGACAAAGAAGGTTAGCGAGCAATACATGGAACGCTTCCCGTTTTCTGCCCGTCCGGAAATCTGGTTCAATCGAGAAGCAGCGTTCCTTAAAAATCCCAAAGGATACTGGTGGCTGAAGTTGGGAGCAGTCTGCATACATGGCGAAAATCTAATTCCCCGCATTCCGGCTGTTAAACTCGAAACCCTTGCGACTCATTTAGAATTCCAGGGTGATTATATCTCAAAAATCGTTCGCGAATTTCACCAAGGCGTAAAGAACGCTGATCAGGAACATACCAAAGAGTACTGCAAGGGGATTTGTAGGGAGTTTCTACGAGCCGGCATGGCACTCGTGATGTTCCGTTCCAAGGGTTTCTCTCGCGATCTGTATTATTGCTATGAACTGTTCGCCAGATTCTATCCACAGCAGGATACAACCATGCGGCAGGCGTTGGAATATGCCCTAAACCCAACGGCAAATAAAGAGACATTGCTCCCTTTTGTTAACAAACTGGGTGAATTTCTCTCGCAAGAGGCGGAGCTTGACCGCTGAAAACCTGGCAGGAATTCTGAAGTTTTTGTCCACATTGGATTTCAATTTTAGTTTCATGTTAATGAAGTTTAAATAAATATTTGGGAAGCGTCGCGGAGTTTTTCGCTACTTGTTGGTGGGATTGGGGTTATGAATATGATGCTCGTACTCTAACAAGTTGTTGGGAGTCTCGGTAGCATCACACAGGTGGTTTAAAGGAGATAAAGTATATGTCTCATCTCATCACTGACTTGGATCAGCTCACCCCCAAACGCCTCACCGAAATACTCCGCAAAAATGGGGCACTTGAACGCGGTGATGTCACAGGGATAGTATACACACTGCATCCACGGACAATCGATGTCAACATCGATGGATATATTCTCGCTCACCTCTTCCTTACTTACTCTGCCGATGCGTCGCTTCAAGCACCGAGACGCTTGTTCTTTAAACTTAAAAGAGTGGTGAATAGGTGTGTCGGGAAGGAGGTCTATTTCTACAAAACAATCACTGTCAACGTCCCTGATTTGCCAGTGCTACAGTGCTATGATGCTGTCATAGATGATAACACTGGATGCTGTCATCTGTTGCTTGAAGATGTTTCAGAAACCCACTTCACGCCTCCGCCTCCAACGCAATGGCAACCAGAATTTGATCGTTCGTCAGCAGAAAATATTGTTGATGGCTATGCTAAAATCCATGCTTACTATTGGAACAACGAAGCACGATGGGACAAATTGAACGATGTTATTGACGGACAATTTTACGTATCAGAGGCGTATATCCATACTTACTCCAGCACGTCAAACAAGGAACTCGCTGAATTTTTTGACTACCGAAAAAACGAACTGAACGGACAGCAAAGGAGATGGTTTGAGCAAGCAGCCGATCAGTTACCGGATTTGCTCATCGAGCGACTTCGCAACCGAAAGCACCTAACGATTGGACATCAAGATGCCAACACTTGGAATATTCTGAGACCGCGCAATTCTTCTGACAATGTGCGGATCATAGACTGGGAAGGGTATCATCTCTGGTTTGGTGCAGACGACATCACGGCGCCATTCGTCCGCTTCCAACCTCCTGAACTAAGGCAGGCATGGGAGATTGCCCTGCTTCAGCGTTATCACAACCGTTTGCTTGAATACGGGGTCGAAGGTTACGATTGGGACGATTTATGGGACGATTACAGATTGTCAACGCTGTATTGGTTTTGTGGCCGAATCGGTGTACCTGACGAGACGAGGATACCAATTGCGGATTGGGTGTTTGCCAACAACTTGCGCGCATTTGAGGAATTGCATTGCGAAAAACTGCTTTAGAGAAATCTAACCGATACATTATGGTTTCGGGGCAGTGATTTTGATATGGAGGAACAGTAATTATGACGGTATTAGGTATCGACTATACTTTCTTTGCGGTGAGCGATATGCAGAAATCGCTTACCTTTTATCGGGACTTACTTGGGATGCCACTGGCACAGTTAATCCTCGAAGAAACATGGGCGGAATTTGAGATAAACCCTGGCACGCTGGTATTAGGACATGGGGACAGTTTTACGCATCCCGGTGGAGGAATGCTGGCACTGGCAGTTGCTAACGCTGAGGCTGCTATGGAAGAATTGAAACAGGCAGGAGTCAGTGTGTACTGGCCCTTGGAGGAAACCCCTGTGTGTTACTTGGCAATTGTTGAAGACCCCGACGGCAATCGTATTATTATACACCAACGGAAGGATAAAACGGTTGGTTGAGGATAGTGTTCATTGGTGCTTAGACAAATCCCAGTACATTATGGTCGACAAGATTTCTATGGCTGAGAAGCTGGGATATGTTCGAGAAGCAGTGTACGAGGCACTCGGCGTGCCGATAAAAGCATCGTGATACTTGCAGCAAATCTTTGTTCTTATCGGGGACGACATCTGGTGAAGTCGCGAAAAAATCTGATTTTTTTCTCAGTCGCAGGATTTAATTCGATAAATCGTCGTGAAAAAAGAGGAAAATCAGTGGCAATTGACTGGCACTTTCGGAACGTCTGGGCGTTTGTTGTCGTTTTTTTCGTCGGACAACTTCCATGCGCGGCAAAGGCTGAAATCCCAGAAGAATTCCCTCACAGAACTGCGAGTGCTGTTCGTATTAAAGGGATCCCACCAAAGTTAGATGGCGTTTTAGATGATGACATCTGGAAAACCGCGCCGCTCCACGAGGGCTTTCGTCAACGTGATCCCGATGAAGGTGAACCTGTCTCTGAACGCACCACCTTCCGAATCGCCTACGATGACGAGGCACTCTATTTTGCGGCGATGTGTTATGATAGTGAACCCAATAAAATAGTTTCCCGTCTTGTCAGACGTGACAGTTTCGTTGAATCTGATAGATTTGATGTGATCCTTGACCCGCATCACAGTCGGCAAGAAGCGTTCTGGTTTTTCATCTATCCTTCAGGCTCCGTAATGGATGGCACTATTTCTGGTGGGGACTGGTGGGATAGCACTTGGAACGGTGTCTGGGAAGTCAAAACAAAAATACACGAAAATGGGTGGGCTGCTGAATGCAAAATTCCCTTTCATGTGTTCCGTTTCGCGCCGAGAGAAAAATACACTTGGGGTATTCAAGTAGCACGGGTTATTAGCAGAAAAAAAGAATACGCGCTTTGGCGTTTGATTAAGAAAGATGAACCGGGTTGGGTGTCGCGCTTTGGAGACCTGGCGGGCATTAAAGATATTCACCCCTCCCGTCATCTGGAATTTTTACCCTATGCGATGGGACGCACCCGTCTCAATGATGAAACTGATTTCTGGGGCAATATCGGAACTGATGCCCAGTATGGGATTACTACTGGAACGGCACTCAACGCTACGGTCAACCCAGATTTTGGGCAAGTAGAGGCGGATCCAGCACGTCTAAATCTCACCGCTTATGAGGAGTATTTTGAGGAACGTCGCCCCTTTTTTATTGAAGGTGCTTCTATCTTTGGAAGCAACGACTATAACTTCTTTTACTCCCGTCGAATCGGACGGCGACCGGGACGTTTTGAGATCCCCGATGGCACTACAGAACTCAGCCGCCCGGAAGCCACAACGATTCTCGGAGCCACTAAAATTGTCGGAAAAACCCAAGGCAACACCCATTTCGGCATTATGCAGGCAGTCACCGCACCCGAATACGCCCGGATTGAAGAGGTGGTTGATGGGAAGAAGATCCAAAGCAATCATCTGATTGAGCCGTTGACAAACTACTTTGTCGGACGAATCAATCAAGATGTACTGGAAGGGAACTCCAGGGTTGGTTTAATAACGACCGCTGTTAACCGACAAAACTCCACTGCTGTGTATGTTGGTGGTCTCGATTGGGATTTGAAGTTTGCTAAAGACCGTTACCAGATAACCGGCACCCTCGCCACGAGTCAATCATGGCACTTGAAGACGCACAAGTTAGGATATCTCGCACACCTTGAGTTTGATAAACGGGGTGGATGGTGGAGCGGCGAAAGTAGTTTTCGGATGCTTTCCCCAGACTTTGAGATGAATGACCTCGGTTTCCGGCGACGCGCCGACATGCTTGAGTGGGATTATGCCCTCGGGGCACAAAAACAGCAGCCATTTAGCATCTTCCGACGTGCCTTTTTGCAGCTTTATGGGTGGCAACAGTGGAATTATGACAAGATTAATATCAGTCGTCATTTGGAAGTCTGGACATCTATCCGTTTCAAGAACTATTGGGATTCTTTTCTGTCGGTCGCGCGTAACTTTGAATCGTTTAGTGATGACGATGTTAGACGCGGCGGCGCACTCATTAGGAATCCCGCAAACTGGGGAGTTTCCGCACGGCTTTCTACTGACAGCCGAAAAATGATCCGGCTGGAATTAAGCCCATTTTTCGCTTGGAATGATGATAGGCGATCCTATGCCTATAATATGCGATTCTACCTCCGTTTCCAGCCAGTTTCCAACATTGAATTTAGCATAGGACCCAGTTACGGTTATCAGGTGAAAGATGCACAATGGGTAAAGCAGGTTGAAAAAAACCTAAAAAAACATTACGTTTATGGAGAGTTAAAGAGTCGCACGTTAGACTTTACGACGCGCACCAACATCAGTTTTACGCCAACCTTGAGTCTCCAATTCTACGTACAACCCTTCATTACCATTGGAGATTATACAGATTTCAAAGAGTTGATTGAGCCGAAGTCATACCAGTTCAAGTCTTATGCTCTGAACGAGAACCATGATTTCCATCGCAGGTCTTTACGAGGCAACACCGTCCTTCGCTGGGAATTCCGTCCGGGCAGTACGCTGTTTTTGGTGTGGTCCCAATCGCGTGCGATCGAGTTAGAGGATGTGGGTGCAGAAGATCTGGAGTTTCGTCCATTTCACCGATTGCGAAGCAGTTTTACCGATGAAGGAAAAGATATATTCCTGATTAAATGTCGCTATTGGTTTGGAATGTAATTACCAACCTGCTCAGGTTACCTTCAGCAATTCGCTAATTCGCATGCGAAACGCACAACCGCGGGACCTCGCTATGGCACTCCATCCGCTATGAGACTATAGCAACACCACGCCCGACCTCAAAAGATTCACGCTCAGTTACATCGAGTAGTCTTGTGTTAGTTTACCGAGTTCGGAAGATCCCGGATCCCATAGGCAGTGAATCAATTTGATGTTTTCGCCTACAATATTACCTGAAGCCAAAAAATCTGATTTTTTCTCAGAAACAGGGTTTAATTGAGTAAATCATCTTAAAAAAGAGAGGAAAAATCATTGGCAATTAACTGGAACTTTCAGAGCCTCTGGGCGTTTATCGTCGTTTTTTTCGCCGTCCAACTCATCGGTGTAGTAAAGGCTGAGACAGATTCTGCCCACAGAACAGCGACCGCTATCCGAATTGAAGGGGCACCGCCGAAATTAGATGGCGTTTTAGATGATGATATCTGGAAAACCGCACCGCTCCATGAAGGGTTTCGTCAACGTGATCCCGATGAAGGCAAACCTGCATCTGAGCGCACCACGTTCCAAGTCGCCTACGACGATGAGGCACTCTATTTTGGGATTATGTGCTATGACAGCGAACCCAATAAAATTGTTGCCCGCCTCGTCAGACGGGACAACCATATTGAATCGGATAAAATCACCATTAGCCTTGACCCCCATTATAATCAGCAGAAAGGTTTTTGGTTTACTGTTTACTCTTCTGGCTCCGTTACTGACGGTGTCGTTTCCGACAGTGATCAGTGGGATAACACATGGGACGGCGTGTGGGAAGTGAAAATCCAGATTCATAAAAATGGATGGGCGGCAGAATACAAAATTCCCTTTCATGTCTTGCACTTTCCCTCTAAAAATGACTACACTTGGGGACTACAAGTGGGACGATACATCAGCCGTAGAAAAGAGCAGGATTATTGGCGTTTCATCAAACGCACTGAGCCTGGATGGGTGTCTCGCTTTGGAGACTTGATTGGCATCAAGGATATTCGCCCATCTCGCCATTTAGAATTCCTACCTTACGCCATGGGGCGGACGACCCTTAACCGCGGAACAGGGCTATGGGGGAACGTTGGCACCGACATCCAATATGGGATTACCACCGGAGCGACATTCAACGCCACTATCAACCCTGATTTTGGGCAGGTAGAAGCTGACCCAGCGACGCTGAATCTCTCAGCGTATGAGGAATTTTTTGAGGAGCGTCGTCCCTTCTTCGTCAAAGGCGCATCCATCTTTAGAAGCAATGACTATCGTTTCTTTTACTCCCGCCGGATTGGACGACAGCCGGGATATTTCGACCTTCCCCAAGGTGCCAAGGAACTGAGCCGTCCGGAAGCGACAACCATACTTGGGGCTGCCAAAATTGTCGGAAGAACCAACAAAACCTCCTTTGGTATCATGGAGGCGGTCACCGCACGGGAGTACGCACAGATCGAAGAGCTCGTTGATGGAAAGAGTACCCAACGCGATCACCTCATTGAACCCCTAACCAACTATTTTGTCGGTAGAGTCAAACAAGATGTCCTAAAAGGCAATTCATCCATCGGGCTCATAATGACTGCTGTGAATCGCCACGCTTCCAACGCCGCGTATGTCGGAGGACTTGATTGGGATTTAAAGTTTGCAAAGGATCAGTACCTGATAGGTGGCACCGTGGCGGCGAGCCAAGCAGGGAAGCTCGATGAACCCAAGTCAGGCTATCTCACACATCTTGAGTTTGTAAAACGCGGCGGGTGGTTGAGATTCGACACCGATTTCAGAGTCCTTTCGCCCGGCTTAGAGATAAACGATCTCGGCTACCGGAGACGCGCAGACACAATAGAGTGGAATTATGACCTCACAGCACGAAAAGAGAAGCCCTTTAGCATCTTTCGGCGGGTTGTTTTCGGGTTCTATGGTTGGCGAATCTGGAATTACAGTAGGGTCAGTATCAATCGTTACTCCGAGATATGGACGAGCGGGGAACTAAAAAACTATTGGAACTATGACCTCTGGGTCGGTCGCAACTTAGAATCGTTCAATGATGATGACACAATGCGTGGTGGAACATTGATTAAAAGAACTCCAGGCTGGTGGATTTACACACACCTTTCTACGGACAGCCGCAAAAGGGTTCGTCTCTATCTCAATCCTATATTTGCCTTGGGTGATGATGGACAATATTATGACTACGATGTAAATGTTCGTCTTCAGATTCGAGCGACATCTAATGTTGAATTCAGTATCGGCCCAAGATATGTTTATCAATTCAGGGAAGCCCAGTGGGTCAAATTGGTTGAAAAAAATATAAATGGACGTATCAAAAAACATTACATCTATGGAGAACTAACAAGCCGTACGCTTGATTTCACCGCGCGTGTGAACATCAGTTTTACGCCAACGTTGAGTCTTCAATTCTACGTGCAGCCTTTCATTGCTCTCGGAGATTATACAGATTTCAAGGAGCTCATAGAACCTAAGTCTTATCGATTCAGCTCCTACACGCTGAACGAAAATCGCGACTTCCATCGTCGGTCTTTGCGGGGCAACACCGTTCTCCGTTGGGAATTTCAGCCCGGAAGCACGCTATTTCTGGTCTGGACCCAATCCCGTGAAGCGGCTTTAGAGTCAGTGAGGGTAGCAGACCTTGATTTTCGTCCGTTGCATCGCTTAGGCAGCAGTTTCACGGATGCTGGGAAAAACATCTTTCTCATCAAATGTCGGTATTGGTTTGGAATGTAAGGCCATGAAAGGCTAAAGAAAAACTTAGGCTAAGTACCGTCATTGAAAAACGCTTACAACTCAAACGGGCAGTAGCATTAGGAGCACACTATGGCAGCAATTATCGTGTCTGAGAAAGAAGGAGTCATTATTTTTACACTGAGTGGCAGAATTATCACCCCAGGTATCAAAGAGGTTTCGGAAACTGTAGAGACGGCACTTGCCGCGCACGCCTTACCTCCGAGACTGATATTTGATTTTAAAGAAGTAACTGGAATGGATAGTTCTGGACTTGGTGCCCTCATGAAAATCTATTCCGACATTCATCCGTGCGGTAGACAGATCGCAGTCATTAATGTGAATAAACGTGTCAAGAACCTCATTGTCATGGCACGATTGATCACCGTCTTTAAAAGTTTTGAAAGCGAAGACGACGTTGTTGCTGCCCTGCAGCACCCTCAATAAAATTTGGGATAACTTCAATCTTATTTTAAACCAAATGTATTGCCAATATAAAAACTCGCCGGAAATACTTTATTATCTCGCGACTAAAGCGGAACCTCAAACTAAGAGAGTAGGATCAAAGGATAAAAAATGTTGAAATCCAAGTAAAAGGATAGAGAAAGAATTTATGAAAATTGAGTTAGGTTTTTGGGCTGTCTGCGGATTTATCGTGATCTCTTTCTTAGTTTGGTTCCCAGGCGATGTAGGTGCTGAAACCCAAGAAGAGTCCGCTCATAGAGTTGCAACTGCTGTCCGAATCAAAGACACCCCACCGCAATTAGACGGCGTTTTAGATGATAACATCTGGAAGACCGCTCCACTTCATGAAGGCTTCCGTCAACGCGATCCCGACGAAGGAAAGCCCGCCTCCGAACGCACCACCTTCCAAATCGCCTACGACAATGAGGCGATCTATTTCGCTGTCATGTGTTATGACAAAGAACCCGACAAAATTGTTTCCCGTCTTGTCAGGCGGGACGACTATGTTGACTCGGATAAAGTCTACATTATCTTGGACCCACATTACAACCGGCAGACAGGTTTCGGGTTTACTGCCTATCCTTCCGGTTCCGTGACAGACGGCCTCGTTGGAGACAACGGTTTCTGGGACAATACATGGGACGGTGTTTGGGAGGTAAAGACCAAGATTCACGAAAATGGCTGGGCGGCAGAATATAGAATCCCGTTTCATGTGCTCCACTTTTCACCGAAAGACGAATACACGTGGGGGTTGCAGATACAACGGGAGATTAGTCGTAGGCAAGAGAATGACCATTGGCGTTTGATTAAGAAACATGAACCGGGCTGGATTTCCCTCTTTGGGGATCTCACTGGCATCAAGGATATCCATCCCTCTCGCCATTTAGAAATTCTCCCCTATACAATGGGCAGGACAATCCTCAATGACAGAACCGATGTGTGGGGGAATGTTGGTGCCGATATCCAATATGGAATTACAACTGGAACCACCCTCAATGCCACGACGAACCCCGATTTTGGACAGGTGGAAGCAGATCCTGCTACCTTGAATCTCTCTGCCTATGAAGAGTTCTTTGAAGAACGCCGCCCGTTCTTTGTCAAAGGTGCCTCTCTCTTTCAAACCAGAGGCTATCGTTTCTTTTATTCCCGACGCATCGGGCGAAGACCAGGACATTTTGGACTTCCAGACGGAGCCATCGAACTGAGTCGTCCCGAAGCAACAACGATTCTCGGTGCTGCCAAAATTGTGGGTAGAACGCAAGGCGGAACCTCCTTTGGCATCATGGAAGCTGTCACTGCACCCGAATATGCCCACATCGAAAAAGATGGCAATCGCCATGACCATCTCATTGAACCGTTGACGAACTATTTTGTGGGTCGAATCAATCAGGATGTGCTCCAAGGGAATTCACGCCTTGGGTTGATAGCAACTTCTGTCAATCGACGAAATTCCAACGCTGCGTATGTGGGTGGACTTGATTGGGATCTGAGGTTCGCAAAAGAACGGTATCGAATACGCGGCACCCTTGCAGCGAGCCAAGCGGGAAAACTGGATGCCCGTAAATCAGGCTACCTCACCCGCCTTGAGTTTAGCAAACAGGGCGGTTGGTGGAGCGGCGACACTGACTTTAGAATGCTCTCACCCGGCTTTGAAATGAATGATTTGGGCTACCGTCGGCGCAGTGATTTGTTGGTGTGGAGGCAAGTTCTTAGGGCGAGAAAAGAAAAACCCTTCAGCATTTTCCGGCGGGCAACTTTAGGATTTTTGGGATGGTGGCCTTGGAATTATGCCCGGATTAACATCGGTAGTTACGTTGAACTCCGGACATACGGACAGTTTAAAAACTACTGGGACTATAGCCTCCGACTTGGGCGCACGTTACCCTCGTTCAGTGATGATGATGTCCGGCGCGGCGGTGCCCTTATCAAGAATCCCACGGGCTGGTGGAGTCAGATGCAGTTTTCAACCGACAGTCGTGAAATAGTTCAGTTGCGACTGAATTCCGCCTTAGGTTGGAAAGATGATAGGCAATCTTATGACTATGATCTGAATCTCAATTTCCGCGTTCGTCCCGCGTCCAATATTGAGTTGAGCTTGGGACCGATGTATAGTTATCGAGTTAATGATGCACAATGGGTAGAGCAGGTTGAAGAAAATCTCAATGGACACATCAGAATACACTACATCTATGGGAGATTAATAAGTCGCACGCTTGACTTCACGACTCGCGCCGACATTAGTTTTACACCAACGCTGACCCTTCAATTTTACCTGCAACCCTTCATTGCGGTTGGAGACTATACAAACTTCAAAGAGTTAATTGAACCCAAGTCTTATCAGTTCAAGCCTTACGTGCTGGATGAGAACCGTGACTTCCATCGGCGATCTCTGCGGGGCAATGCCGTCCTACGCTGGGAGTTTCAACCCGGCAGCACTCTATTTTTAGTTTGGTCTCAATCCCGTGAGGCTGCTTTGGAGTCAGTTCAGGAAACAGACCTTGCGTTCCGACCATTACATCGTTTGGGGAACAGTTTCACGGATGCAGGGAAAAATATCTTTCTCATCAAATGTCGGTATTGGTTTGGAATGTGATATGGAAAAACGGAATCGGATGAACCACCAATTTCCGATTAGGAAGGAGACGTTAGAGGACGCAGAAGAGATTCGATACGTTGTTCAGGAGGCATTCGGGCGACAAACGCTGGCGATATATCTAAGGTTCACAACCCACTTAAGGAGGGTCGTAAAAAATCGTGCAAAACATCTTAAAGACCAGAATAGATACCTACTATAAACTCAACACACATTTCATATACCTTGATAACGAACGACTGAATTCTCTCTTTGATGATAAAAAGGACACGCGCGGCTGGGGTGAAAATCATATAATCAAGGTGGGTAAATCAAAAGCATTCGTTAAGAGGATTCCGGTCACCGACCTTGAATACAAGCACATGTTCTCTACCAAAAATTTGTACGATTTGCCGACCTACTATAACTACTGCGTTGGTTCCGCTGGTTTTGGGGTTTTTCGCGAACTTCTGAGTCACATCCAAACAACAAATTGGGTGCTGCAAGGTGCTATTGAGAATTTTCCCTTGATGTATCACTACCGAATCATGCCGCGTTCTGGAGGAAAGGCGGATTTAGACACGAAGTGGTATAACGGATATGTTAAATATTGGAATAGCAACGAGAACATTGGAAGGTACATGGTTGACAGAACAAATGCGAAATATGAGATGGTCCTGTTTTTGGAGTATATTCCTTACACATTTTCAGAATGGTTTGGAAAAAACATGGACGAATTGCCCTCATTCATCAGCGAGATGTTTGACACTATAGCGTTTCTGCGAGAAAACGGAATTATCCATTTCGATGTTCATTTCGGTAATATCCTCACCGATGGGAATAGACCGTTCCTCACAGATTTTGGATTGGTCCTTGACAAGCGTTTTGATTTAGGCGAAACCGAACGGGCATTTTTCAGGAAGCATACATGCTTCGATTATGGAGTATTTCTGTCCTGTTTTGGCGGATATATCCTGTCAGTTTACCAAAACCTTGCGAACACAAAAAAGAAGAAAGTCACGCAGAAATATGCCCTCAAAGATGACATGCCATATTCAGAGACTCTCAGTATCCTGCTGGAAAATATCAACGAGATCTATACCGACGGTCTCATGAGGTTGCACAAGAACTATATTGAAACTGCCAGTAAATATCGCGCCATTATTGTACTGATGTTCGAGTTTTTTGTAGATATGAGACAAAACGATAGGAAGGACGCGAGATACAGCTACATGAAATTAAAGCGTTTGCTTGAAGAGGCAGGACTCCTTCACGGAAGCACCTCTTAGCCTATCAGGATCGCGTCTGGCGAGTCCACTACTACAATTTTAGTCTCACGTTACACATAAACCGAATCCAAAATTCTCGGAGGAATGGAGTGCGTATAATCGAGGGAATGTTCATCGGGATTGCTGCAATTCGTTCAAACAAACTACGCTCCCTACTAACAATGCTTGGGATTATCATCGGGATTGCTTCGGTCCTGGCGATGATAGCGATTGGCGATGGTGCCAAGGAGATTGTCCAACAAGACGCACAAAAAATGGGAGGTGCTAATACGTTTGTAATATACCGCAACGATTGGAAACGCGTAAATAACCGATGGGTCCGCAATCGTAGCAATGAATACCTGAAATATGGAGATGTCTTGGCAATCGAGGCAGAGTGTTCATTCGTTAAGGCTGTCACGTCGAGAATCGCGAACTGGTCAGGGGTCCTTATCCAGGCTCCGGGCGGTGCTGAAACCCGGGCAGGTTGGAACGGTGTAGATGCCGTCTATAAAACCGCAATGGACTGGAATCTTAAAGAGGGACGTTTCATCACAGATGAAGATGTCCAAAACGCAACGAAAATCTGTGTATTGGGAGATGAGGTCGCAACCGCTCTGTTTGGTAATAAATCCCCTTTGGGACAAGAAATTAAAATCGCACGACATAGTGATAGGCGATTCACAGAGCGTTTCACAGTCGTCGGGACGCTGATGCCCCGAGGCACAAGTCTCCGGTACGGATGGAGTTTCGATAACCTTGCCTTTATCCCTGTATCAACCGTTCAAGAACGCTTCACTGGTAACGACCAGATTCCGAATGTCAGGGTCTGGGCATATACCGTCGAAGATGTTCCTAAGGCAATTGAAGAGATAAAAACTGTGATAAAAAAAAGACACAGAAATCAAGACGACTTCATCGGAACCTGGGCGATGCGCGCTGGTATAGCGCAGTTGGAGAAAATTAGTAAAATAATAAAAATCACTTTAGGCAGCATTGCGGGGTTCTCACTCCTCGTCGGTGGCATTGGAATTATGAACATGATGCTCGTCGCTGTTACCGAACGCACGCGGGAAATTGGACTCCGAAAAGCACTCGGTGCTAAATCCTTCGATATCCTACTCCAGTTTCTAATAGAAGCAGTGATAATGTGTGGAATCGGTGGGGCAATCGGCATTGGGTTAGGCATCCTTGCTGGTGAGGGTATGGCGGTACTCGCCGTCAAAGTTGCTAAGGTTGTCCCCGAATGGCCCGCTGTTATCTCTTGGCAATGGGTCCTGATTTCCGTATCGTTCTCAGCGATAATCGGCATCTCGTTTGGTCTATATCCCGCAATGAAAGCCGCCACACTTCCCCCGATGGAAGCATTACGTAAAGAGTAAAAGGCAATGAGTAGTTTTAGGATTAAAATATATCAGATTTGGCAAGTTCATGAGAAAAATTGTGGTAGGACTGAATTTCTGGGAGATTTTAATAGTGGTCTCGTGCTTTCTGATTGGCTTGAGTCCTGCCTGGTTCGCTTTCACAAAGAGCAGGCGTGTTCGCTGGATGGTGGGCTTTCAGATTTTTGCTTGTATTTGGTAATTTTCACAGGATAGGTGATCCTCCGCAACTACTTATTTCGATCTATTCATGAAATTCTACACCGAATTTTGAAAGCGAATCCGCCAGATTTTGTGCCGCCGAAGTTTTCGTTTCAGGCGTAATAAGGAAAAGTTAACCATGATAAGACTTCATCCGGATGAATTCACTCTCGCTGCACCTTTGTTTAAGGATGCACAATATTATGCCCAGGTTCCGTATTCGGTAATTGATGGAAACCATCCAGGCACCATTTTTGTTGACCAATGCCCAAGACCGACCGTTGCACTTGTCTGTAGTCACCTCGGCTATTATTATCTTGCTGGATGTCCAGATAATATGCAATTCTGTTGTTCGTTGAGACACTTACTTTTCAAGGAAATGGATCAGATGGATTCTTTTTCCTTATTTTTCTTTCCGAAGGACTGGGAGGCGAAATTAAATACCATTCTGCCTGCTCGTGCAACACGACGGATGGTCAGGGCTTTTGATTTCAATTCTACTCGTTTTTCATATACAAACTGGCGGCAGGAAATACCAAAAGGTTTCTACCTGAAGTCAATAGATAAGGTATTGATTGAGAAGATTGCAAATCAAGTCAATCCATCTATAAACCAGACGCGATTATGGATAGATAAATTTATATCAAATGGACTTGGGTTCTGTCTTCTTCAAGAGGAGCAAGTCGTTAGTATCTGTTGGTCCCCGCTTGTCGGTAATGGGATGTGCGATATTTCAATCACTACAGCTGAAAAATTCAGGAGACGAGGTTTCGCAACCTTGGTCGCTGCAGCTTTTATTGACAATTGTCCAGAGAAAGGACTCACTCCTGTTTGGCATTGTAGTCCGGGAAATTTAGCCTCTAATGCTCTGGCACAAAAGATGGGATTTCAGAAGAAGGGCGATTTCCCCACTTTCCATTGCTGGGTTAAACCCAACAACAATTGATAATAATTTCTTCTACGTATTGTTAGTGATGTTTATTTTCTGCCTGGTCAGAGTTAAAGGCATGGTTAGTCTGCAACTAAAACTCGCTGCTGTGGAGGCGTTTGTAACCCCAATTTTAACGAGCCGTTAGGAGTTCCTGTAACATCACACAAGTGGTCCGAAGAAGCGGTGTACCTGACGAAACGAGGATACCAATTGCGGATTGGGGGCTTACCAACAACTTGCGCGCATTTGAAAAATTGCATTGCGAAGAACTGCTTTAGAGAAATCCAACCGATACATTGTGGTTTCAGAGCGATGACTTTGATATGGAGGAACAATAACTATGAAGGTATTAGGTATTGACTATACTTTCTTTGCGGTGAGCGATATGCAGAAATCGCTTACCTTTTATCGGGACTTACTTGGGATTCCACTGGCACGGTTAATCCTCGAAGAAACATGGGCGGAATTCGAGATAAACCCTGGCACGCTTGTGTTAGGACATGGAGACAGTTTTATGCATCCCGGTGGAGGAATGCTGGCATTGGCAGTTGATGACGCAGAGACTGCCATCGAAGAATTGAAACGGGCAGGGGTCGGGGTGTACTGGCCTCTGGAGGAAACTCCCGTGTGTTATTTAGCGATCATTGAAGACCCTGACGGCAATCGTGTCATCATACACCAACGGAAGGATAGAACCGTTGGTTGAGGAGTATTCACTATTAGGTGCTCCTTGTTTTTGTATGTAAACAATTCACCAATTGGGGTTTGGATTTGATCTGGAAACCAACATTCCCATAAAAGATTGAACGAAAAAACGCTAAGAACGATGAAGGTCATAAGTACTTTATAGTAAAATCTATCTTCGTAGTACAGACTAACACTTTGTGCTACAGGTCCCCTTTGTCGAACTCACGTTACAATATCCTTGTGGAGGTTAGCGGGTGAATATTGTATCAATTGGGCCCAATAAACGAAATGTGCTTGTTCCTCTCTTTGCCGATCACGTCACCGAGCGCATCTTCATCAAGAGTATTCTTGAGGGGAATACTGGAATTGCACTTGCGGATTCAAAAATAGACCCACAGGTCGCGCAATTAACTTTTGGTCGTTGGGCGATACTCGGCGGCGATGCAACACATCCCGCCGCTCATCAACTTGTCCAGCGATTGTCACGAGCATGGGTTACTCCTATCTCAGAAGTTTGGCGGGAATTGATGTTTCAAGTCCATGGTCATCATCTCAAACAAACGCGGGGAATTACGTTTTCTCCTCAATCGCTTAACCTTGAATATCTGCGAAACCTCCAAAAACAAGTCCCTTCCGATTGGCACATTGAACGTGTTGACATTCCTTTAGCGAATCGTCTTAGAAATGAAGGATTTTCCAGTTTCAAAGGTTTCAGTTCGTTTGCTGATTTTGTGGAACGGGGTATTGGCTTCTGTGCAACAATCAAGGGACGTATTGTCAGTTACGCTGTCTCAATGATGCAATGTCGTGAGGGAATTGAAATCGGAATTGGCACGCATCCCGACTTTCGCAATAAAGGATTTGCAACGGCTGTTGGTGCGACGTTGCTTGTGCATTGTATTGAGCGAGACATTTACGCGCATTGGTCGACGGGTTATGAGAACTCAATTTCTATCCATTTAGCTGAGAAGTTCGGATATGTTCGAGAGACAGTGTGCGAAACGCTCGGCGTGCCGATAAAAGCATCGTGAGACTTGCAGCAAATCTCTGTTTTTATCGCGGGCGACCTCTGGTTAATTCGCGAAAAGATTTGATTTTTTTCTCAGAAGCAGGATTTAATTCGGTAAATCGTCCTGAAAACAGAGAAAATAAATGACAATTGAATGGAACTTTCGGAATGTTTTGGTGTTGATCGGTGCTTTTTTCGTTGGACAGCTCCCAGGCGGTGTAAAAGCTGAAAATGCGGAAAAATCGCCTCACCGAACAGCGACCGCTGTCCGAATCAACGATGTACCACCGCAGTTAGATGGTGTTTTAGATGATGACATCTGGAAACTCGCGCTACTCCATGAAGGTTTCCGTCAACGCAATCCAGATGAAGGAAAGCCGGCGACAGAACGCACGACATTCCAAATTGCCTACGACGATGAGGCGATCTATTTTGCAGTCATGTGTTATGATAGCGAGCCTGATAAAATCGTTTCTCAACTCGTCCGGCGAGACAATGAGGTGGATTCGGATTATATTAATGTTAGCCTTGACCCGTATTACAACCGACAGAGTAGTTTTGAGTTTTCTGTCTATCCTTCTGGCTCGATGCTGGACGGCATCGTTACTGATAGTGGTTGGTGGGACACCACATGGGACAGTGTATGGTCGGTAAAAACCAAGATTCACAAAGATGGATGGGCGGCAGAATTTAAAATTCCGTATCATGTGTTACACTTTGCACCAAAAGAGAAATACGTTTGGGGACTACAAGTATCACGCGGGGTTAGCAGAAAAAAGGAATATACCCATTGGCGTTTAATTAAAAAAAATGAGCCCGGTTGGGTGTCTCGCTTTGGAGACTTGACCGGCATCGAAGATATTCATCCCTCCCGACATTTAGAGTTCCTACCTTACGCCATGGGCAGGACAATCCTCAATAACAAAACAGATTTATGGGGGAATGCCGGCACCGATGTCCAATACGACATTACTTCTGGAACGACCCTCAACGCCACAATCAACCCCGATTTTGGACAGGTGGAGGCTGACCCCGCCAGCTTAAATCTCTCCGCGTATGAGGAGTATTTTACAGAACTTCGTCCCTTCTTTGTCGAGGGGGCTTCTATCTTTGAAGGCAGCGACTATAATTTTTTTTACTCCCGTCGGATTGGACGGCAACCGGGGTATTTCGACCTTCCCGATGGTGCCGAGGAACTGAGTCGTCCAGAAGCGACGACAATTCTGGGTGCTGCCAAAATTGTCGGCAGAACGCAGGGCGGAACCTCCTTTGGCATCATGGAAGCCGTCACCGCACCCGAGTACGCGCAGGTTGAAAAAGAAATCGATGGGAAGAAAGTCCAACACTCCCACCTCGTTGAACCCTTAACGAACTACTTTGTCGGACGACTCAATCAGGATGTACTGGAAGGGAATTCACGCGTCGGATTGATAGCTACGGCGGTCAATCGACAATCCTCCACTGCTGCGTATGTCAGTGGGCTTGATTGGGATCTGAAGTTCGTGAAAGACCAGTACCAAATAAGTGGCACCGTAGCAGCGAGTCAGACAAGTAAACGAGATGAGCACCAGTCGGGGTACCTGGCACACCTTGAATTTGACAAACATGGCGGGTGGTTGCTGGGTGAAATCAATTTTAGAGCACTCTCACCAGGCTTTGAGATGAACGACCTTGGATTCCGTAGGCGTGCCGACCTGCTGCAATGGGTATATGTTTTCACAGCACGAAAAGAGAAACCTTTTAGCATTTTTCGACGCCTTCTCTTCGGTTTCCATGGTGGGCAACAGTGGAATTATGATGGGATCAATATCAGTCGCCACTCCGAGACGCGGGTGTATGGGCTCTTTAAAAACTATTGGAACTTTAACCTATATGTTGGACGCAATTGGGAGTCGTTTAGTGACGATGATGTCCGACGCGGCGGGACGTTGATTAAGAATCCAGCGAACTGGTGGGTTTTTACGCGCCTGACTACTGACAGCCGCAAAAGGGTTCAGTTAGGGGTAAATCCGATTTTCGACTGTGATGACGATAGACGCTCATACGCCTACAATGTGAGTCTTGATGTGCGCATTCGGCTGGCATCCAACATTGAAGTTACCGTGGAACCGAGATATACCTATCAGATGGAGGATGCCCAATGGGTAGATCAAGTTGAAGCGGATATCAATGGGCAGAGGCAGAAACACTACATTTATGGCAAATTTGAAGGCAGAACTCTGGACTTCACGACGCGTGCGAACCTCAGTTTTACCCCGACCCTCAGTTTACAGTTCTACCTGCAACCCTTTATCACTATCGGTGACTATACCAACTTCAAGGAGCTGGTTGAACCGAAATCATATCAATTCAAACCGTATCCACTGACGGAAAACCGAGATTTCCATCGGCGTTCGTTACGTGGCAATGCTGTCCTTCGCTGGGAATTCCGTCCCGGAAGTACGCTGTTTTTGGTCTGGTCTCAATCTCGTGAAGCGGCTTTAGAGTCAGTGAGGGTAGCGGATCTTGAATTTCGTCCCTTACACCGCTTAGGGAGCAGTTTCACCGATGAAGGGAAGAATATCTTTCTGATTAAATGTCGGTATTGGTTTGGGATGTGATATGAAGAAATGGAATCGGATGAACTACCAATTTCGGATTAGGAAGGAAACGTTAGAGGACGCAGAAGAGATTCGATACGTTGTTCAGGAGGCATTCGGGCAACAAAACGAAGCTAACTTCGTTGCTACGATGCGTGAGGCAAAGAAAGCTATCGTATCCCTTGTCGCCGTTCATGAACAACAGTTAGTCGGACACATTTTGTTTTCAGAAGTGACCGTCACCCCGCCGCCCAACGATTTTTCAGGTGTCGCGTTGGGTCCAATCGCTGTCCTTCCAGATTTCCAGCGGAGAGGTAGCGGAAACAATGGAAAGGGATGAACTATCTTCGATTTTGGACTTCAAAAAATCGCCAACGCTTCCTCTCTTATGATTGTCTCGGATACTGGACGTAAGATTTGACATAGTTAACCTGATTCTGAAGGTTTTGCTGCTATGATTCAAGAGTTGAAGGTTTCATTTACCTGAGGATGGTTCATAAATCATTGCAACTGCAAGAGCGAGAAATACGATTGTGCGTAAGGCATTCGTTGGATATGTGTTACTGAACTGACGTTAATTATACGTTATCCATAAACAATTATCAAGAATTAACATAGGCACTTGTGCATTTTAATTTGACAAACTCTTAACGCTTATGGTATCCTATATAGTGTTAGCTTCACAAGGAAGCCTCCAGTCCGCGGGAAGGGTCCAACCTGCCTTGTTTCTTCCGAACACCTATAATCTTCTTTCTTGCCTGTAAATGCGGACGACAGGTGTAACGAGAGGAGATTCTCATGCAGTATAAACAACTACCCTCCAATCCGAGCCTTGAACACCTTAAATCCCAAGCGAAACAACTGCTTAAGGCACACAAGGAAAACGCTCCTGACGCGCTTCAACGGATTCGCGCGTTCTTTCCAAAATTCTCCGATGCGACAGAGTCAGAAATTCAAAATGCGGCATTCGGTTTGCAAGACGCACAACTCGTGATTGCCCGTGAATACGGATTTGCGAGTTGGACGCCGTTAAAGGAAGAGGTGCGGCATCAAGAACAGGGAACAGAAGGAGTGCCAGCTAAAGACCTCCTGTTCCAAATACTCCACACCCCTGATCTGACGCAAGCCGATATTCAACACGTAGATGAACTGCTAACTGTTGAACCTTCGCTCGTTTCTGCGAGAGATGCGGAAGGACGAACCCCTATTGAAGCACTCGCCTCGAGAGGACTGATCAATTTCGGTAAAGAGCGATGGTACAGACCGATACGGCACCTCTATGACCGCTTCAGGGAACACGGGGCGGCAACGAATCTCGTTGCGGCAGTTCTCATGGACGACCGTGAATACGTTGAGACATCTATCCGTACCAACCCAGAGGTGCTTAAACAACGTTTTGACAGATCGAGGAAGTGGAGAGGCATAAGCCTGCTCGCAATTGCCGCAGGGTGTGATCGGATAGAGATCGCCGAAATCCTGATTGAAGCCGATCCGTCTTTGGTGACCGGAGGACAGCCTGAAGGCAAAGCCCCGATGGATTTATTGGTGAAACCGTGGCATCATTCCGCGTTTGATGTTGAGCCGCGGAAACCGTTCTACAACCTCTTGATCGAAAAGGGCGCAGTGCCGGGTTTAGCTGCCGCCATCATAATGGATGATGAGCCGAGGGTCATAGAATACGTCTCGGCAGACCCCAAGATATTGGAGCAACAGTTTGTCTGTGACAATCAGATGCTATTTCGTCCTATTGAAATTGCGGCGGCTTATGGGCACGACTCCATCCTTGGCATCTTGTGTAATCTCGCCACAGCGGAGGAAGTAGACATTACGCAGGATTTAGCATCTGCGTTGACACAGACCTTTGCTTTGGACATAACGGAACGCCTGCTTGAATCCACCAACCCCGCGGTGCCAGTTTTGACGAATGCGCTTGCTTTCGCATGTGAAGTCTATCAGCCTGAAAAGGTGTGCTTGCTGCTCAAATATGGTGCCAATCCGAGCGCGCCCTTTCAGGCGAAATTTCGCTACGATGTCGCGCAGAATCTGAAAGTCGGTGACGATGACACGCATACCTGTGAGAGGTCTCCACTTTTCTTATCAGGTACAAACACACTCGCGTCTGACACCGCCTCTCATACGTACGAGATGTCTCCGCTCCTCGTGGCGATAGGGACGTGGTATGGGATAAGAGAAGCGGTAGAAGCACTTGACGAGTGCTTGGAGGTCGTCGAGGCACTCCTTGAAGCGGGGGCAGATGTGCATCGGCGTTATCGGGTGGATATAGATGGTGAGATTTTGGAACTCACACCGCTGACGTATACACAGAAACTGGCGTCCCTGTTTCCGGATAAGCCGTTTGAAAGGATAATCGAGGTTCTCTCTGCAGGTGATGCTACTTAATCTGGGTTTGACATAAGGGTTAGGCTTAGCATAAAAACCGCTCAAAACAGGAGAATCAATTGTGAATGAGATTCCAAGTGTCACTTTTCAAATAATCTCCCCAAGTAAAGGGGTTGCAGGTGGCTCAGTCCACGGCTTGTGGTTTAAAGTCAAATCAGATCCCTCACCTACCGATAAGCTTGTCGTCTGTTTGAAGGTGTGCCCATCCAATGGGAACATTAGGCAATCTGATGTGATCGTAATCCCGAAACATGACAATCATTCCGCAGAATTCTTCTACAAAAGAAAAATTGTGGTAGGACTGGATTTCTGGGAGATTTTAATAATGGTCCCATGCTTGCTGATTGGCTTGAGTCCTGCTTGGTTCGCTTTCACAAAGAGCACGCGTGTACGCTGGATGTTGGCATTGGATGGTGGACTTTTGGACTTTTGCTTGTATTTGGTAATTTCACGGGATGGGTGATTCTCCACCTCCTATAGTTCTTATAGGCTATCCAATCGGGATCGTAATTGGGGTGTCTTCTGGACAGGTATTTATCAAGTTATCGGGTGGCTCTGTGTTCGGGTATGGAGATTTTTTCGCCAAAGAAAGTAAAAAAATGTCAAAAGTATTTTGTTTATTTACCGACGGATATGGCGAACACCGGAATTCTCAGTAAATTGGGGTTTTCGCCGTGCTCTTATTCGATACCATAACCAATACGCCCAACATGTTAACAGTCACATTTGGAGCGTAGTTATCATCAGCATACGCAGTACCAATTAATAAGGAGGAGACAACAATGACAATTCACGAGGCACTTGAACCGAAGGTTGATCAGCTATTTGCAGAATGGGATCGATCAGATTCTCCCGGTGCCGCTCTGGCAGTTATCCGAGACGGTGAGATCGTCTATAAACGAGGATACGGCATAGCCAATCTGGAATACGACATCCCAATTACGACGACGACCGTCTTTGATATTGCTTCAGTATCCAAGCAATTCACAGGGTTTACCATCGCGAAATTATTACAAGAGAAGAAGCTTTCATTAGATGATGATATCCAAATGTACTTGCCGGATGTGCCAGATTTTGGAAATACAATTACAATTCGACATCTCCTGAATCATTCCAGCGGACTACGGGATTGGGCAGAGGCACTTATCATTGCAGGCAGCGAAATGGATGACGTAATTTCGTTTAAACATATCTTGAAAATGGTCCGATATCAGCAAGCACTCGACTTCGAGCCCGGGACGGCGTTTTCATACACCAATACGGGTTACAACCTATTAGCAGAAATCGTCGAAACAGTAACAGGGGATTCATTCCATCAGTGGACGGACACCAACATCTTCAAGCCTCTCGCTATGACCAACACTCACTTTCACGATGACCACGAAATGATTCTGAAAAATCAGGCGTATTCATATTTGTCTGTTGAAACTGGTGGGTTTAAGAATGCTATGAACAATTTAACCGCACTCGGTTCAAGTTCTCTTTATTCAACGGTGGAGGATTTGGCAAAGTGGATCCTGAATTTTGATGCTACACATATCGGTAGCCGAACCATACTTGAACAGATGCACGAGTGTGGTATGCTAAACCATGGAGAGCAAACCGACTATGCGTTCGGATTACACATCAGTAAATACAAGACATTGAAAATAGTCCAGCACGGCGGAGCATGGAGGGGCTTTCGTAGCCATATGATACGTTTTCCCGATCAGAAATTTGCTGTTGTCATCCTATGCAATTTAGACACCTTTAATCCATTAAGTTTAGCAGAAAAAATTGCTGATCTCTATCTCGCTGATGTCCTTGGTCCAGAAGAATCCGAGCCAGATAAAGCAGTAGAACCTACTGAAAAAACCGAGTCCAAACCTGTGGCACCCGAACAGTTGACGGAATTCAAGGGCGATTATTATACCGAAGAACTTGATACAACCTATACCATTGATGTCTATGGAAATCAACTTATGGCACGACACATAAGGCATGATGACATATTGCTAACTTATGCTGATGGTCATTTCCTCGGAGATACTTGGTTCTTTCAAGGGGTCCATTTTACGCGAGACAACACCGGACGCGTTACAGGTTTTAGACTAACAGGAGACCGGGTCAGGAACTTACACTTTGAGAAAAAAACGCAGGTTTGAGAGTCCTAATCAGTTATCATAGATAAGCTGCCAGGAATTCTGATTTTTTTCTCAACATAGGGTTTAATTGCATAAATTATCCTAAAAAAAGAAGGAAAAAATCGGTGAAAATCGAATGGGACTTTCGAATCGCTTGGGTGTTTATCATAGTTTTTTCTATTGTGCTACTCTCAAGCATAGTAGAAGCTGAGACAGAAACATAATCCCTTCACAAAACCGCGACTGCCATCCGAATTAACGGTACACCACCCCAGCTGGATGGTATTTTAGACGACGAGGCCTGGAAAACGGCACCGCTTCACGAGGGGTTTAGACAACAATATCCTGATGAAGGAAAACCTTTCTCCACTGGGAATTTCGACCGGGCAGCACGCTATTTCTGCTCTGGACGCAATCCCGGGAAACCTCATTAGAAGAGGTTAGAGCAGCAGATTTGGAATTCCGGCCACTGCATCGATTAGGCAGCAGTTTCACCGACGAAGGAAAGAATATCTTCCTGATTAAATGCCGGTATTGGTTCGGGGTGTAAGACACTAACGAGAAAATCTGAGTTAAGTGCCATGATTGGAAAAGCACATCTACAATTCAAATTAACAGTAGCATTCGGAGGATACTATGGCAATCATTGTGTCAGAGAAAGCAGGGGTCCTTATTTTTAGACTGAGCGATAGAATTATCAGCCCTGTTACCAAAACGATATCGGAAACTATAGAGGCGACACTTTCAGCATATGCCTCGCCTCCCAGACTGATATTTGACTTTAAGAAGGTAACCGGGATAGATAGTTCTGGTCTCGGTGTACTCATGAAAGTTTATGCCGATATCCGCCCGCGTGGTGGGAAAATTGGAGTGATTAACGTGAACAAGCGCGTCAAAAACCTCATCATTATGGCACGATTAATCACAGTCTTTAAGAACTTTGAAAGCGAAGACGATGCTGTTGCTACCTTGTTGCAGGACCCTCATGAGATTTGAGGGAACGCTATTAACACAGTTTTTTGGAGGTCAGACAAAAAATCATGAATAATTTGAGTGCCAAAATAGAAACCTACTATAAACTCAAGACACATCTCGTATATTTTGATAACGAACAGCGGCTGCATCTGATGGGGGCAGCGATTCGCTAGGGATTCATTGAACAACTATGGTAAATTCTAAGAATAAATAGACATCTTGTAGGGGCTACCCTTGTGGCTGCCCGCAGTGCTACCATATTTAAAAGAATCGAGGAGAAAACCATTGAAAATTGTATCGGACTTTTGGTGTGTTTGGGTGTTGTTTTCGCTGTTTTGTGCGTTACAATTCCCAAACATAGTGCAGGCTGAAACAGAGACAGAATCCGCTCACAGAATTGCGAAGGCGATCCGTATTAAAGGAACACCCCCGAGATTGGACGGCGTTTTAGATGATGAAATTTGGAAAACCGCACCCCTCCACGAAGGGTTTAGGCAACAAGATCCTGATGAAGGCGAACCTGCGACAGAACGCACCACGTTCCAAGTCGCCTATGATGACGAGGTGCTCTACTTCGGCATTATGTGCTATGACAGTGAACCCGATAAAATCGTTTCCCGTCTCGTCCGAAGAGACAGTTACGTTACATCGGACACTCTTGATGTGGTTCTTGACCCGCATCGCAATGGGCAAAATGCTTTTTGGTTTACTGTTTATCCTTCCGGTTCCGTGACAGATGGAGTCATTTCTGGAGGCACTTCGTGGGACAATGCTTGGAACGGTGTATGGGAAGTCAAAACAAAAATTCACAAAAGCGGCTGGTCCGCAGAATATAAAATTCCATATCATGTCCTACACTTTGCCCCCGAAAAAAAATACACGTGGGCACTCCAAGTTTCACGAACTATTAGTAGAAAAAAGGAAGTTACATTTTGGCGTTTTGTAAAAAAAGATGAACCGAGTTGGGTTTCTCGCTTTGGAGACCTGACAGGCATCGAGAGTATCCATCCACCACACCATTTAGAATTGATACCCTACACCATGGGTAGGACGACTTTTAATGGTAAAACAGATTTCTGGGGAAACATTGGTGGAGATGCCCAGTACGGTATTACCTCCGGAATTACCCTTAATGCCACCATCAACCCCGATTTTGGACAGGTGGAGGCGGATCCAGCACGTCTAAATCTCACCGCTTATGAGGAATATTTTGAGGAACGGCGTCCCTTCTTCGTCAGAGGGGCTTCTATCTTTGGAAGCAACGACTATAACTTCTTTTACTCCCGTCGAATCGGACGGCGACCGGGACATTTTGAAATCCCTGATGGCGCTACAGAACTCAGCCGCCCGGAAGCCACAACGATTCTCGGAGCCACTAAAATTGTCGGAAAAACCCAAGGCAACACCCATGTCGGTATTATGCAGGCAGTCACCGCACCCGAATACGCTCGGATTGAAGAAGTGGTTGATGGAAAGAAGGTCCAAGACGATTACCTGATTGAGCCGTTGACAAACTACTTTGTCGGACGAATCAATCAAGATGTATTGGAAGGGAACTCCAGGGTTGGTTTAATAACGACCGCTGTTAACCGGCAAAACTCCGATGCTGCGTATGTCAGTGGTTTCGATTGGGATTTGAAGTTTGCCAAGGATCGTTACCAGATAACCGGCACCCTCGCGATGAGTCAATCATGGCAGTTGAAGACGCGCAAGTCAGGATACCTTGCACACCTTGAGTTTGATAAACGGGGTGGATGGTGGAGCGGCGAAAGTAGTTTTCGGATGCTTTCACCCGATTTTGAAATGAATGACCTTGGCTTCCGGCGGCGCGGAGACCTACTGGAGTGGGATTATGCTCTCTCTGTACGGAAAGCGAGGCCGTTTAGTGTCTTCCGACGCGCTTTTTTAGGATTTTACGGCTGGCAGCAGTGGAACTATGACCAAGTTAATATTGGTCGTCATTTAGAACTATTGGCAAACGCTCGCTTCAAGAACTATTGGGACTCTAACCTATGGGTTGAACACAACTTGGAGTCATTTAGTGATGACGATGTCAGACGGGGCGGCGCACTCATTAAGAATCTCGCAAACTGGGGGGTTTCTGCACGGCTTTCTACTGACAGTCGAAGGATGATCCGACTGGGATTAAGTCCTACTTTCGGTTGGAATGATGATCGGCAGTCTTATAACTACAATCTACATTTCTTCCTCCGTATTCGCCCCGCATCCAACATTGATTTTAGCGTGGGACCAAGTTATGGCTATCGCGTAAAAGATGCTCAATGGGTGGATCAGGTTGAGGAGAAGTTCAATGGACAAATCAAAAAACATTATGTCTATGGAGAATTAACGAGTCAAACGTTGGACTTCACCACGCGTGCGAACATCAGTTTTACGCCAACACTGAGTCTTCAATTCTACGTGCAACCCTTCATTACCATCGGAGACTATAAAAATTTCAAGGAATTGGTAGAATCGATGTCTTACAAATTTAAGCCTTACGCGTTAAACGAAAATCGTGATTTCCATCGCCGCTCTTTACGAGGCAACACCGTTCTCCGCTGGGAGTTCCGCCCAGGTAGCACCCTATTCTTGGTTTGGTCCCAATCGCGGGCAGTCGGGATAGAGGAAGTGAGCGCGGAGGATCTTGAGTTCCGTCCCTTACATCGGTTAGGCAGCAGTTTCACCGATGAAGGGAAGAATATCTTCCTCATCAAATGTCGATACTGGTTTGGAGTGTAAGAGGCTAAGAAAACTAAACCGAAAATCTAAGTCAGAAATACGGATTGGAAGAACCGATTGACAACCCAATCGAGTCATAACATTAGGAGTACATATACTATGGCAATCACCCTGTCTAAAAAGGAAGGAATCCTTATTTTTAGACTGAATGGCAGAATTATCACCCCGGGGATTAAAGAAGTTTCGGAAACTGTAGAGGAGGCACTTGCCGCGCACAGCTCACCTCCGAGACTGATATTTGATTTTAAAGAGGTAACAGGAGTGGATAGTTCTGGGCTTGGTGCCCTCATGAAAATCTATTCCGATATTCATCCGTGCGGTGAACAGATCGCAGTCATTAATGTGAATAAACGGGTCAAGAACCTCATTGTCATGGCGCGATTAATCACTGTCTTTAAAAATTTTGAAAGCGAAGACGACGCTGTTGCTGCCCTGCAGTACCCTAAGGTTTCACAATCGGTTTGAGGATGGAGCGAAAGATCATGAACGATAATTTAAAGACCAGAATAGACACCTACTATAAACTCAATGCGCATCTCGTATACTTTGATAACGAACAGTTGAATTCCCTCTCTAATGGTGAGCGGGACACGCACGGCTGGGGTGTGAATCATGTAATCAAGTTTGGGAAATCAAAAGTATTCGTTAAACGGATTCCGCTCACAGAACTTGAATACAATCACATGTTCTCGACTAAAAACCTCTATGATCTACCGACCTACTATAATTATGGTGTTGGTTCTGCTGGCTTTGGGGTTTTTCGCGAACTTCTCATGCACATCCGAACAACGAATTGGGTGCTGCAAGGCGCAATTGAGAATTTCCCTTTGATGTATCACTACCGAATCATGCCGCGTTCTGGAGAGAAGCCGAACCTGGACATGAAGTGGTATAACAGGTATGTTAAATATTGGAACAGCAATGAGAACATCAGAAGGTACATGGTTGATAGAACAAATGCGGAATACGAAGTGGTCCTGTTTTTAGAGTATATTCCCTACGCATTCTCAAAATGGTTTGAAAAAAACATGGACCAATTACCCCCCTTCATCAGCGAAATGTCTGATACCATAACGTTTCTGCGAGAAAACGGGATTATTCATTTCGATGTTCATGGCGGGAATATCCTCACCGATGGGAATAAACCGTACCTAACAGATTTTGGATTGGTACTTGACAAGCGTTTTGATTTAGACGGAACCGAACGAGCATTTTTCAGAAAGCATACGTGCTATGATTATGGGGAATTTCTGTCCTGTTTTGGAGGACATCTCATGTCAGTTTACCAAAGCCTTGCGAACACAAAAAAGAAGAAAGTCATGCAGAAATATGCCCTCAAAGATGACATGCCGTATTTAGAGACTTTCAGTGTCTTGCTGGAAAATATCAACGAAATCTACGCTGACAGTCTTATGAAGTTGGACGAGAACTATGTCGAAACTGTTAGAAAATATCGCGCTATTATTATACTGATGTCCGGATTTTTTGCAGATATGGAGCAAAACGATAGAAAGGACACGAGATACAGTGACATAAAATTAAAGCGTTTGCTTGAAGAGGCAGGAATCCTCCGCGGCAGAACCGTTTAATCTACCAGAACCCTGTTTAATAAGTGTGAGGTTCATCTCATACCAACCGAACAGATATTGTCGAAAAGAATGGAGAAAAGTCTATGAAAAGTGAATGAGACTTAAGGGGCGTTTGTTACAGTATGTTTACCGTGACTTCCATCGGCGATCTCTGCGGGCAATGCTGTCCTACGCTGGGAGTTTCAACCCGGCAGCGCCCTCTTTTTGGTTTAGTCCCAATCGCGGGCGTGGGAAGGGACACCGGATCGTCGAAAAAAGGTGTGAGATCTGATAATTTCTTAAAACTGAATGATCTTGATAGAGGACAACAGCAAGCAAACTCGTGAATGATTAGTGAGAACCGGTAAAACCCAACTTCAAAGAAAAAATAAATTTGCATCTATAAATAAAATATGTTATCATATATTGATAGATTATCATACATAATGTAAATAAATGTCAGTGACCCAAACTTAAAGGATTGGGCTTGTGCGAAGCGGATACCAACCGTTCACTCCACGAGCTAAACCATTGACTACCGTAATATATCGCGGGTGCAGAGGCGTGGTTGCCTCACAGATGTCAAGAAAACGGCATGCTGAACTGGTAGTAGATATGCCTAAGGATACTCCCCTCGTCTTTGTCCACTTGGCACTCGTGATCGGGAAGGGGCAATATACAACCCGAAAGGGAGTTTACCTGTTTTCTGAAAGACACCGAGTCAGGTCTATTAGGTGAGTCGTGCGAGACTCGCTCAACGAAGCAGCTCATCGGACGGAATCGCCAACGCAGCACCGTGGTGAAAAAACGGACTGCACTTTTTCTATCAGTTTTTTTTAACCTGGACCTTTGGTCCTTTCCAAGAGGGCGGATTTTCCTCCCAAACTTAAAAGTTTGGGTTTCCAATCCGTAAATTTTATGAAAGAGAATGAATTGAATCTCAGCGGCATTATGCTTTTCGTCAAAGACATGAAAACTGTCATCGCGTTTTACAGAGATGTCATCGGATTGATGCCTGACGAAGAGCAATCGTTCCCGGAACACCGCTTTTTTCGCTTTAACGCGGGTGATTGCACGTTGTGCCTCCATAGCGCGAGCAAACCCAACGAAGGCAGACAGAAGCTCATGTTTCACGTTGAAAGCGTCAGTGCACTTCATCAGCACATAAAATCGAAAGGGAAACGATTACGGAAACTTGAGAACGACGACGGGCATGCCATTTTCGATATCCGCGATCCGGAAGGCAACCGTATTCAGTTTTACGGGAAATACTAATGTAGCGTAGACTGTTAGCCTGCGACACTATAGCAAAGGAAGCCGTCGTTCCTCGAATGTTACACTTTTCGCCAAATTATTTTTTTTTACTACGGAGAATCAGAAAAAACATGGATAAACCCTTGTCGTTACAAGGGTTTCTGCTGAATATCTTTTGTACACTAAATGTTACACAATCGTAACATTTTTAAATGAGTTAAGGACGTAGATTGGGTTTACTCATATTCAGCGGTAATCGGTATCTCATTTGGTCTGTATCTGGCAATAAGAGTGTCCACGCTTCTCTGGATTGAAGCACTCCGGAAGGAGTAAGGAGGATCATTCAGTCATCACTACAAGAAAATAAAAAATAAGGTAAATGAATCATGAAAGCGATAAAGTCTTCTGTACTCACTGGACATACCCGATCTGTTCGTTCTGTGGTTTTCTCTCCGGACGGTGCTACGCTTGTAAGTGCAAGTTTGGACACCACTATAAAACTGTGGGATCCAACTAATGGCACTCACAAAAAGACACTCACCGAACATACATTGCCTGTCAATAGTGTGGTTTTCAAACCTGATGGTAGTATGTTTGCGAGTGCAAGTGAGGATGGAACAATACGATTGTGGGATGTTGGAACTGGGAAAGTAAAGAAGGTGCTCACAGGACACACCGATTGGGTGTGGAGTGTCGCCTTCAGCCCTGATGGTAATACAATTACAAGTGGGAGTTTGGACAACACAGTGAGGTTATGGGACGCTGCCAGTGGTGCTCACAAAACGACTCTCACGGGTCATACGGGCAGCGTTTTGAGTGTTGCCTTCAGTCCGGATGGTGGCACGCTTGTGAGCGGAAGCGCAGACGAGACCGTCCGATTATGGGATGTTCCAAGTGCTTGTCACAAGGCAACTCTTACAGGACATAAAGGGAATATCTATAGTGCAGTTTTCAGTCCAGATGGTGGGGTACTCGTAAGTGGAGGAAGTTTTGATAAGACGGTGCGCTTCTGGAATCCGGCGACGAGACAGCTCAAAGTGAGTCTTCCAGGGCATACGGACAGGGTTTGGACGCTCATTTTTAGTCCAGATGGTGATACCTTGGTAAGTGGGAGCGCGGATAACACAGTGCGGTTATGGGATGCATCCACTGGTGCCCATAAAGAAACACTTAGAGAGCATACAGACCGGGTATCGAGCGTTGCTTTCAACCCTGATGGGAGCCTTCTCGCAAGTGGGAGTGCTGATAACACAATCGTCCTATGGCAGATAGTAAAGTAATTTTCTGACATCTCATTCGTCGGTTAAAATCTTCAAACCAAGAATAAACAGGTAAACGGAAACCAGAAATAGAGTAGCGGTCCTGCTACACAATGGCAACGTTTCCCGAAAAGCAACTTAAAACAGGAGTATTAATTATGAACGAGGTGCCAAGTATCGCTTTTCAAATACTCGCGCCCAGCGAAGGCGTTGCAGATGGTTCACTCAACGGCTTATGGTTTAAAGTAAAGTCAGATCCCGTCCCAACTGACGATCTTGTCATCAGTTTGAAAGTATGCACATCCGACGGAAGCGTTAGACAGTCTGGTGTAATCGTGATTTCAAAAGGTGAAAGCCATTCCTCAGAATTTTTTTTCAAAACAGTGGTAGATGAGCAAGATGTATCGCTGGAGATTGAACCCTTTGATTCTCTCACCAAATTAGAGTTTCCGATCCTTACGAATGAGGGTTATGTTATAGAGACAGACTATGAGTTTCCAGTATATAAGTTAGGAACCTTGTCAAAAATAGTCCCTTATCAGAAGAACAAATCCCATCAATGCTTATGGACGGATGAAAGTCGCTGAAACTGGGTAGAAGATACAATTGAAAAATGAGGAAAGGATGATAATATCCCCGGAACAGATACTTCCGATTAATGGTGTTCAACTTTGGACAGCCATTGAAGGTGAAGGAACACCGACGGTGCTCTGCCATGGAGGCCCAGGTGGCTATGATTATCTTGCCCCTGTTGCCGATATGATTTCTGATGTGTGTAGAGTTGTCCGGTATGACCAGCGTGGAAACCCAAGATTCAGGATTCCGACAATCTGTCTACAATCTATCCATGCCGGTTTTTTGCCTTCATAGGGATTGCGATCCGCGTCCCAGTCACTTTATAGAAACGCTTGCCTCCGAACTGCCTTGTGGTGTGTTTGCCTTGATTTCAGAGGCAGGACACTATCCTTGGGTAGAAAAACCTGATGAAGTGAAAGCATCGCTTAGATCGTTTATTTGTGATCAGATCATGTAACGTGAATTCAATAATAGATATCTAATCCGCGATATTCTACTACAGTGGAAAAGTTTTTATCCGCCGACACGTTTTTTTCAGATGGATTTCTCATAAATAAGCTCCCAGAAATTCTGATTTTTTTCTTTAAAACAGGGTTTAATTACGTAATGTTTTTCTGAGTGGGAGTATCTGCATGGAAACACAGTCTGTATTGCATGAAAAATAAATTTGCATCTTTGAATCAAATATGTTATTATATATTAATAGATTGTAATTAATGTAAACATAAATAAATTATCACGTATGTAAGTTTCACTGATATTTTCTGGGACTTCGGGGGTCAAGTACCCCGCCCTAAGGGGTGCGCTAAGCTCGAGGCACGGTTCAACAATCAAGTTCAGCTGGAATTTGGATGACTTCGCATATATCCCGCTCACAACGGCTCAGCAACGCTTCATTGGCAGCGATGAGATTAGGGCGTTTTCGGTGCTGACACATACTGTCGAAGATGCCCCTAAGGCAATTGAGGAAGCAAAAGCAGTGATAAGGGAACGCCATAGGAACCAAGATGACTTCTTCAGTATGTGGGACATGCGCCAAGGAGTGGCGCAGCTAGAAAAAATAAGAAAGGTGATAAAAATAGGTTTGGGAAGCATTGCGGGGTTCTCGCTATTTGTTGGTGGCATCGGGATCATGAATATGATGCTCGTCGCTGTTAATGAACGCACGCGAGAGATCGGCTTACGAAAAGCAGTCGGTGCCAAAAGCAGTGATATTCTACTTCAATTCTTGGGTGAATCGGTTCTGATGTGTGCTATAGGGGGTGCTATTGGTATTGGATTAGGTATTCTTGCGGGTGAAGGTATGGCAATGCTCGCTGTCAGAATCGTTAAAATCGTCCCCGAATGGCCCGCCGTTATCTCCCCGCAGTGGATACTAATTTCCGTATCGGTTTCAGCGATAATCGGCATCTCCTTCGGTCTCTATCCTGCGATAAAAGCCTCAACGCTTCCCCCGATTGAGGCACTCCGAAAGGATTAAACACAACCATTCAGTTAACATTAACAATTGATTGCAGTGGTGCGCGGTTCACTGAGTCTCCCGCCCACTTCCAATAGATTAAAACCCTCAAAACAAGAATAAAGGGGTAAGCGGAAATCGGAAGTATAGTAGTGGTCTTGCTACACAACAGCAACGGTTCCAAAAAGACGAGGAATAAATACAGTTTTGTAACTGGCAAACGCCGATTTTTTTAAGGTTGAAACCGGCACCAATCTGGAAATAAGGCAACAGGTTTCTTCCGCCCTTAGACAGTGGGGACTGCACCCACGTATCATCACAGGAGATGAAATGAACCAAAAACTCATTGAACGCTGGCAGGCAGAATTTGAAAAAGCAAATATAGAGACAGTTCGACAAATGCTTGCTGAAGCACCCGAGCTGGTAAACATAAAAGTGAATCGGATATCACCGCTTCATAGTGCGAGTATTAGACTCAAAGATCTCGATAAAGTCAAGGCACTTGTAGAGGCAGGCGCGGACGTGAACAACAACACTGACTTGGGTACGCATTGGCCAAGCAGCGATTACGAGATTAACCGGTATCTCATCAGTCAGGGAACTGCCGTCAATCAACTGTCCTATCTTGGATTTCATGCTGTCGGCGTCACCAACTTCGATTCCTTTCTGCTCATGATGGAAAACGGGTTGGATCCGAATTTCGCATGGCCCTACAACGGAGAAACCTTACTCCATGTGCAATCCCGTCATGATGACGATACGCATCTCGCACAAGCCTATATTCTGATTAAAGCAGGCGCGGACGTCAATGCACAAGCACTGAGTGGACTTGATGACGAACCCATCATGGATAACGAGCATTTCGTTGAATACGGCAAGGAAACACCGCTACATTTCGCCGCCCGGCTAGGCAATCTGCGGATGGTTCGGCTATTGTTAGATCACGGTGCCAATCCATCGCTGAAAACGGTCAGTCGCATGCGTCATCCGAAACAGTTTATCGAATGGACAGATGAAGTCACATCATTGGTCTGGCCATTACGTGAATTTAAGAGAGTTGTGTTTCAACCCTATGAAGGGGAGACACCTCTTGACATGGCGTTGCGTGAGGGCAACGAAGAAATTGCCAACGCACTCAGCAGTACAGATTAGGAACCTTGTCAAAAATAGTCCCTTATCAGAAGAACAAGTCCCATCAATGCTTATGGACGGACGAGAATCGCTGAAGCGTCGAGCTTGATGGAAAAATATAGGAGAAATCTCATGAATATTGGAAGCATCATCCTTTTTGTCAAAGACATGAAGGCCGTAACCGAATTTTATAGAAATGTTGTTGGATTGAGCCCTGACGGCGCACAGCCGTTTCCTGAAAACCGTTTTTTCCGCTTTGATACTGGGGAGTGCAAACTGTGTCTGCATAGTTCAAGTAAACCGAATGATGGAAGACAGAAGATTGTCTTTCACGTTGAAAGCGTTAGGACTGTTCATCAAAATCTAAAGGCGAAGGGTTTAAGATTGAAACCGCTAAAGAATGAAGATGGACTCGCGTGTTTCGATATTTCAGACCCAGAAAACAACAAGGTTCAGTTTTGGGGAGCCTATTAATAGCCATTGCGTAAATCACTCTGAATCATAAGGGCGGATCTCTGTATTCGCCCGTTTTCTTGAATCGAAAAATAATCTGAATTGCTGTTAATTTGGTGTAAAATTCAAAAAAACGAGGGAAAACCTGTGAAAATTGACTTAGGGGTTTGGAGGATCTGGGCTTTTATTTTTATTTTTTTTGCGGTTTGTTTTCCAAGTGATGTATTGGCGGAAAGCGAAAAAGCCTCAGCACACCGAACCGCTGTAGCTGTCCGAATTAGCGATGTACCGCCAAAATTGGATGGTGTTCTGGACGATGACATCTGGAAGACCGCTCCCCTCCACGAAGGTTTCCGTCAACGCGATCCCGATGAAGGCAAACCCGCAACTGAACGCACCACCTTCCAAATCGTCTACGATGACGAGGCACTCTATTTTGGGATCATGTGCTATGACAGTGAACCCGATAAAATAGACGCCCAATTAGTCAGGCGTGATAATGTATATGTTGACTCGGATAAAATCAACATTAATCTTGACCCTCACCACAACCGGCAGAGTGCCTATTGGTTTACAGTTCATCCTTCTGGATCTGTGACAGATGGTATCATTTCCGATAACAAGCAGCCCGACAGGACATGGGATGGTGTGTGGGATGCTAAGACACAGATTCACACAAATGGCTGGGCGGTGGAGTATAAAATCCCGTTTCATGTGTTGCGCTTTTCCCCAAAAGATGAATATATTTGGGGACTCCAAGTCAACCGAAATGTTAGCAGAAAAAAAGAGGAGACCCATTGGCGTTTGATTAAGAAAGATGAACCGGGATGGGTATCCCGTTTGGGGGACTTGACCGGCATTAAAGATATCCATCCCTCCCGACATCTGGAGTTTGTACCTTATGCTATGGGACGCACAACTCTCAATAACGGGACCGATTTGTGGAGCAATATCGGCACCGATATCCAATATGGAATTACTACCGGAACAACTCTCAACGCCACAGTTAATCCCGATTTTGGACAGGTAGAGGCGGACCCAGCCACGCTAAATCTGTCCGCTTATGAGGAGTATTTTGAGGAACGCCGTCCGTTTTTTGTTAAAGGCGCATCTATCTTTCAAACCGACGATTATCGTTTCTTTTACTCACGGCGTATTGGGCGAAGGCCAGGGCATTTTGACATTCCCGATGAAGTAGAGGAACTCAGCCGCCCTGAATCCACAACAATTCTCGGGGCCGCTAAGGTTGTGGGCAGAACGCAAGGGAGAACCTCTTTCGGTATCATGGAGGCAGTTACTGCACCAGAGTATGCACAGATTGAGAAAGCGGGCAACCGGGACGAACACCTTATCGAACCCTTGACAAACTATTTCGTTGGCAGAATCAACCAAGACGTACTAAAAGGGAATTCGCGTGTTGGCGTGATAACCACAGCCGTCAATCGACAATCATCCACTGCTGCGTATGTCAGTGGGCTTGATTGGGATTTGAAGTTTGCAAAGGAACGATATCAGATAGGCGGCATCGTTGCAGGGAGTCAGGTAGAGGGGTTTGATATAGGAAGATACCAAAATCCACTTTCACACAAATTAGGGTACCTTGCCCACCTTGAATTTAAAAAACGCGGGGGGTGGTTGAGGTTTGATACCGATTTTAGGGCGCTTTCCCCTGATTTCGAGATGAACGATCTCGGCTACAGACGACGGAGTGACATTGTAGAATGGAATTACGACCTTACGATACGGAAAGAGCAGCCGTTTAGCGTCTTTCGATACGTCCGATTTGGGTTTTATGGTTGGCGGACTTGGAATTATGACGGGGTAAATATCAGTAGCTATTCGGAAGTATGGACAATCGGCCGCTTAAAAAACTATTGGAACTATGACTTGTGGGTTGGCCGCAATTTAGAATCGTTTAGTGATGAGGACACAAGACGTGGTGGGACACTGATTAAGAACCCTCCGGGCTGGTGGGTATACACACGTCTCGCTACTGATAGTCGCAAAATGGTGCAGCTCGAGCTCAATCCCATTTTCTCGTGGGATGACGATAAACGTTCGTATGCCCACGATGTCCGGCTTCGCTTACGCATTCGGGTAGCATCAAACATTGAGGTTACGCTAGGACCAAGGTATAACTATCAGAGGCGGGATGCACAATGGGTGAAGCAGGTTGAACAAAATCGCAACGGGCAGACAGAAAAACATTACGTCTATGGCGAACTCAAAAGCCGCACCTTGGACTTCACGACACGCGCAAATGTTAGTTTTACACCGACGTTAAGCCTTCAATTCTACGTGCAACCCTTCATTACTATCGGGGATTATACGAATTTCAAGGAATTAGTCGAGCCGAAGTCTTATCAGTTCAAATCGTATCCCTTGAACGAGAACCTTGACTTCCATCGACGGTCTTTGCGGAGCAATACTGTTCTTCGTTGGGAATTTCGACCGGGAAGCACGCTATTTTTGGTCTGGTCTCAATCCCGTGAAGCTGCCTTGGAATCGGTCCGGGAAACAGACCTTGCGTTTCGTCCCTTACATCGTTTAGCGAACAGTTTCACCGATAATGGGAAAAACATCTTCCTCGTCAAATGTCGGTATTGGTTTGGGCTGTGATATTAAAGGGAGGAATCAGGTGAACTCTCAGTTTCAGATCAGAGAAGAGAGGTTAGCGGATACCGAGGATAAAGGGCCTTGAAGGAAATCCGCAGGAGCTGGATCGCCTATCAACCGGAATTCCAAATCATGGATAACGTGCGCTCGACATAAGAATTTAGAAGTCAATAGGAATCTATAAATGGGAGCAATGAGCATGGGTTTGAAAATTGTGGAATTAACATCGTTAAATATTGATCGAGTATATCCAGAATCGGAACGGGCATTTCCGCGTCCCCGACCTGCCGATATACATGACAGAAGACGAGCGTGGGTTATGGAGATGCTAAGCAAGGGGCTCCGACACTTTTCTGCATTCAATGAAGAAGGCGAAAAAATCGCTCTTGTCGAGTATATGCCAATTGAAGAATCTCTGGACAACATTGTCGGTGTAAATGTCAACTCGATCCACTGTTTATGGGACAAAACAGACTCGGAGAACGGTAAGCCAACACAAGCACTCCTTGATGTGGTTGAGAGCGAATCTTTTCAGGGTGGACGAGGCGTTGTTATAGTTGCATGGCGGATGAAGGGTCTACTTATCAAACGCAACTATAAGGTAATCGGTGAGCAAGAGGGGTATTTTCTCGCCTTAAGGGCATCCGCTCCAAATCAGCATGCCGCGTTTATTACTAATCGGCGAACACCACAAGTGGAGTTTATCGAAGGGAAAGTTACCATAGATGTATTTTGGAATGTTTGGTGTTCCTATTGTGCTCACGGACTTACCCAGCTTGAATGGGTCCGGCAAGCATATAATATAGCTGCTCAAGAGGTTGGGGAGCGTATCATCTTACGGGAGCATCTCATTGACCGTGCTGACACTCTCAACTACGGCATTGGTGAACAACATATTGTCCTGATCAATGGGGAAAAGTGGTCGGGGCATGGATACGATAAGGACGACGATCCAAAGCCTTTTATTCAGAAAATTAAGGAACTTACCTCGGACATATGTCCCACTGCTTTGGGGTCCTGAGATGCATATAGTCGAAGGCATATCTATTGGAATCTCTGCGATCCGTATCAACAAATTGCGCTCTTTGCTCACCACGTTAGGAATTATCATTGGTGTTGCAGCGGTGCTTGCAATGATAGCCATCGGCGACGGCGCAAAAACGCTTGTGCTTGACGAGGTAGAGAGGTTCGGCGGTGCTAACATGTTCAAACTCTATTACAGTTACTGGAAGCGAGTTGGGAACAGATGGATACCCAATCGGAGCAATGAGCACTTTACCTATGAAGATGCTCTGGCAATTGAGGTTGAATGCCCTTCAGTAAAATTCGTTGTTCCAAGGCTGGCGAGATGGGAACGTGTGCTTATTCAAGCTGAAGGAGGGACCGAAACCCGTAGTGAATATTATGGAGTGACACCTGTCTATATAGAGGCGATGAACTGGGAGGTTCAAATAGGACGTTTCATTACCGATGAGGATATTGCGAATGCAACAAGAGTCTGTGTGTTGGGTGTTGATACCGCTGATGCATTATTTCGTAGTCAATCTCCATTAGGAAAAGAAATTAAAATCAGCACAGGACGAAGAAGAGAACGACACCAACGAAAATCAGAGCGTTTTACAGTTGTCGGGACATTGGTGCCTCGCGGGCACAGCCTCCGGTACGGCCACAGTTTTGATCAGGTGATATATCTTCCTCTCACAACAGTACAACAACGCTTCACTGGTAACGATCGGGTAGGGATACTTGATATTCACGCCCATACAATAAAAGATATTCCCAAAGCCATTGAAGAAGTGAAAACGGTGATAAGAAAGCGGCACAAGAACCAAGACGACTTCTTCCGGCTCTGGGTCATGAAAGACAGTATGGGACAACTCGAAAAGATCAGTAAAGTCATAAAAATAACTTTGGGAAGCATCGCAGGGTTTTCACTCCTCGTTGGTGGTATCGGGATTATGAACATGATGCTCGTCGCTGTCAACGAGCGCACGCGCGAAATCGGTCTCCGAAAAGCAGTCGGTGCCAAAAGTCGCGATATTCTACTACAATTCTTGAGCGAAGCCGTTGTGATGTGCACTATAGGAGGGACAATCGGCATTGGGGTGGGCATTCTCGCGGGTGAAGGCATGGCGATACTCGCCGTTAAAATCGCTAAGGTTGTCCCCGAATGGCCCGCCGTTATCTCCTTGCAGTGGATACTGATTTCTGTATCATTCTCAGCGATAATCGGTATCTCCTTCGGGCTGTATCCCGCAATAAAAGCCTCCGCACTCCCTCCAATTGAAGCATTACGCAAGGATTAAACGCAACCATTCAGCTAACACTAACAATTCTACAAGGGTGCGCTGTTAACAAGGACTCCCGTCCACTTCCGATTTATTAAAAAAGCATGTATCAAACACCTCGGCAAACGCCTTCACAGTGTATATATCCGAGGATCAATTGCACGAGGACTGGCTGTCGAAGGTATATCCGACCTTGATTCTTTCGCGCTACTTCGTGGAAATCCCCTAAAAAGAGGAATGAATTGGACTGGACAAAGAAGGTCAGCGATCACTGAGGAGTTGATAAAAATTCTGAAGTTTTTTGTCTACATTGGATTTCAATTTTAGTTTCCCGTTACACATAAACCGAATCCAAAATTCTCGGAGGAATGAAGTGCGTATAATCCAGGGGATACTCATCGGTATTGCTGCAATTCGTTCAAACAAACTACGCTCCCTACTAACAATGCTCGGGATTATCATCGGGGTTGCTTCGGTACTGGCGATGATAGCGATTGGTGATGGTGCCAAGGAGATTGTCCAGCAAGACGTACAAAAACTGGGAGGCGCTAATAAACTTGTAATATACCGGATGGGGTGGAAACGCGTAAATAACCGATGGGTCCGCAACCGTAGTAACGAACACCTGAAATATGGAGATGTCTTGGCAATTGAGGCTGAGTGCCCATCCGTTAAGGCTGTCACGTCGAAAGTCGTGAACTGGTCAGGGGTCCTTATCCAGGCTCCAGGCGGTACTGAAACCCGTGCAGGCTGGGCTGGTGTGGATACCGCCTATAAAACCGCAATGGACTGGGATATCAAAGAGGGACGCTTTATCACAGATGAGGATGTTGAAAACGCAGCGAAAATCTGTGTAATCGGAGATGAGGTCGCGACTACTTTGTTCGGCGATAAGTCCCCTTTGGGCCAAGAGGTTAAAGTCGCACGACATAGCGACTATTACAACCGATGGGGACGGAAAGAGGGGCGGCGATACACGGAACGCTTTATAGTCGTTGGCACGCTCATGCCAAGAGGAAGAAGTCTTCGATTCGGCTGGAGTTTCGACAACCTCACCTTTATTCCCATATCAACCGCGCAAGAGCGCTTCACTGGCAATGACCATATTGAGTATATCTTGGTCTTTGCAAATACCGTTGAAGATGTTCCCACGGCAATTGAAGAGGTAAAAACTGTCGTAAGAAAAAGGCACAGAAACCAAGACGACTTCATCGGAATCTTTGAGATGCACGCCGGCATGGCGCAATTAGAGAAAATCAGTAAAGTCATAAAAATCACTCTGGGCAGTATCGCCGGTTTCTCGCTCCTCGTCGGTGGTATTGGAATTATGAACATGATGCTCGTCGCTGTTACCGAACGCACGCGAGAAATTGGACTCCGAAAAGCATTGGGTGCTAAATCGTTCGATATCTTACTTCAATTTCTGATAGAAGCCGTCATGATGTGTGGGATCGGCGGGGCAATCGGCATTGGGTTGGGCATGATCGCGGGTGAAGGTATGGCGATGCTCGCCGTCAAAATCGTTAAAATCGTCCCCGAATGGCCCGCTGTTATCTCTTGGCAATGGGTCCTGATTTCCGTATCGTTCTCAGCAATAATCGGTATCTCGTTTGGTCTATATCCGGCAATGAAAGCCGCCACACTTCCCCCGATTGAAGCATTACGCAAAGATTAAAAGACAATGAATAGTTTTGGGAATAAAATATATCAGACCTGTCAAGTTCAGGAGAAAAATTGTGGTAGGACTGGATGTCTGGGAGATTTTAATAGTGGTCCCGTGCTTTCTGATTGGCTTGAGTCCTGCTTGGTTCGCTTTCACAAAGAGCACGCGTGTGCGCTGGATGTTGGCCATTGGATGGTGGGCTTTCGGATTTTGGCTTGTATCTCATAATCCTCACAGGACGGGTGATCCTCTACCTCCTATGGTTCTTATAGGTTATCCAATTGGGATCGTAATTGGGGGTATCTTCTGGGCAGGTATTTATCAAGTTATCGGATGGCTCTGTGTTCGGGTATGGAGATTTTTTCGCAAAAGAAAGTGAACCAAAAATGCCAAAAGTATACGGAAAATCAAAGAATTTCAGTCCAAAACGACTTACTCTCAATTAAAATACCGTTATCCAGCCAATATTCGGCTGATGTGTATATTTGCCAAGTCCTCGATAGGAGACAATATGCATCAACTTGCTACCTTAATCAAGCACGAACTGATTGATAACCTCACCAGTGGTCGCTATATTCTAACAAGCATTGTATGTATTGTCTTATGTGTAGTTTCTATCGTTTTGATGTCGCATGAATACCAACGTAAAGAAAAAGGAACAAATTTAGCCCGCGGCATCACCAGACCTCCACAACCACTAAGCCTCATCGCGAAGGGAACGAATGAACTCCGCCCAGTCACCCCAAATTCGCATCCCAGATACGTCGTTATTGGAAAGGTTTTCATGAATTTTGGCGAGGAACGGCACATTTTTGAATTGTTTGAGACCCCCGATTTCGTCTATATTGTCAGTATCATCTTGTCGGTCCTCGTAATTTTTCTTTCTTATGATAGCATCTGCGGTGAGAAAGAAACGCATACTCTTTCCTTAGTATTGAGTAATTCTCTTCGGCGACCAACGTTTCTATTAGGAAAGTGGATCGGCGGCTATATTAGCCTATTGCTGAGTTTCTGCCCAGCAATGCTGCTTATGTTCATCTATATGTTTGCCTACTCCGGCGTTGCACTTTCCGGAGAGCAATTTCTTCGACTCAGTGGTATTATCGGATTTTCTTTAATCTACCTCTCTGTGTTCTTTACACTCGGTCTACTTGTCTCCGCAGTGGTCCATCGGGAAGCTACTTCTCTCGTTATGTGTTTATTTATCTGGGGAATTTGGACGTTATGGATACCGAGATTTGGGATTTTAACAGCAAGAACAATTTTGCCAGTTCCCTCTGAAGGTGAACACAGGCAAATGAAAGAACAAGTTGTCACCGAACATAGTATCACTGAGGAACAGCGAGAAATATTATGGTCGATGGACGATACTTACATCTCCAAAGTCGATCGTCAAATTGAATTGGGACAAAACCTCGCCCGTCTTTCGCCGTTGACCTCCTATGTCTATGGTGCAACAACACTCGCACATACAGGAATACCAGATTATCAAGATCATCGTCGGCGACTTTTCGCGTGGGTCAAACGGAATACGAGACAAGGCGGACATTGGACCCAATGGGCACAGTTCGTTCATCGTCCGCAGACGCTTGCGCGCAGTTTCTCTGAGGTTTGGATCGATCTACAACTCCTTCTTTTGTGGAACATTTTGTTATTCATGGGCGCGAACTTAGCGTTTCATCGGTATGATGTCAGATGACGACAAGAATTGGAGAAGACATGTTCTGGACATTAATCAAGAAAGAGATACACGATCATATCCTCAGCACCCGTTTTGCGGTCTCAATGATTCTGGCACTGATTTTTCTCATCGGATCAACAGTAATGTTATCGGTTGATAAGACTTGGGCAGGTCGTCAATTATATACAGGTTACAAACTTAAAGACTACCTGTATACTAATAAGTATAGTTGGTACTGGATGAACCGAGACCTTCCGACATTGCGCGTTCTGGCAACCGGATTAGATGAGGAACTCTCCCTGAATGCCAATAGTGAGGCGATATGGGGACCTCAATTTGAGAACAATCGACAATATGTTCATAATCCGAATCGCTATCTCTTTTCACAATTAGATTTTGTTTTTTTCTTTAGCGTCATCGGGAGTCTGTTAGCGTTCGTGTTTACGTATGACGCGATTTCAGGGGAGTATCGCCGCGGAACCTTACGATTGCTGCTGATAAATCCCATCTCACGTCCACTGCTTCTAACTGCCAAGTTTCTTGGAAGTTATTTTAGTCTAATCACCTCTCTACTACCGGCATTAGTGAGTGTGATTCTTCTCTTATACCTGATGCCTAACATACACTTTCGTCCTTCCGATTGGGCGGCAACCTTATTTCTTTTTTTACTCGCTCTGCTTTACCTGTCTGTTTTTTGTGCACTCGGGCTCTTTGGATCGTGTGCGACGAAACACCCGAAAACGACACTAACGATTTTGATGACGTTATGGATTGCCATTGTTTTAGTGATTCCCAACTTCAGTCCATTTTTAGCCGCCTATTTACGACCTATACCCACAGTGCATGAGGTCCAAAGGAATATACGGGAGTTAGGAAGACTCATTAATCAGCAAGGCAGAGAGGAGATAGACAATTTGATACAGGAACACGGCGGCGATCGTGAAGCATTAAGCGATGTTGAGATGAGAATTATAGACCAAATCCACGCCGAAGTCGAGCGAAAGGAGATGAACCTAAGTGTGGGAAAAGCAGCGGAAATTCGGCAAGACTTCATCAATGCCGTTGAAGCGCAAGCTGACCTGAACCTGTCCATGTCCGTAATCTCACCCTCAGCAGCATTTGTTTATTTAGCGACGGATGTCGCAAATACCGGAATCCTCAGTGAATGGGATTTCCGTCGTGCTGTTATTCGATACCGACACCAATACGCCAATCATGTCAACAGTTATATCAAAGAAACGGGTGACTACGAAATTATACACCGCATTTTAAAAGCAGATCCGCCAGATTTTGTTCCCCCCAAATTTTTCCTTTCAGACGTGATATCAATGCATTTCAATCTGCTGGTAGTGCTTTTGCTTTATAGCGTCGTGTTTTTCTTCGCTGGTCAAGTCCTGTTCATCCGAAGATCACTGACATGACATTTGGCTCGTTTATCAGGTGCAACTCCTCTACGCCAGTTGTGGCTATCGGAGTATGTCAACGAGTTCGACATTTAAGAAGGTCCTCAGAACGGCAACGAAAGATTCCTAAAGACAAGTTGACGTTGCAACTAAAACCCAGCCCCTCACAGGAAGGTACTGATCATGACAACACACGTTACAACCTGTCCCATCTGTGGAACCCAAGTGAAAGCCGAAGTAGAATCCGCGCCCGACTGGTATCACAACGACTCCCGGATTCTCCTGCGAATCTATTGCAACGAGATATGCCGAGACTACCTCATCACTGCCACACCTGACAAGAGTGGAAAGGTTTGGGTGGAAGCATCAACACAAACGCTTCTCAATTTGCTTAATAAAGAAAGCAGGGGATTCTTTTCACGAGCGGTTCGGGGACTTCGGGACAATAACTGCTGGCTAATTGTCGACTACGCTGAAATACGGACACTTCTAACGGATCGACAGTTCGCCATCCGAGCGGCAACACAATTCGGACTCAAGAATGTGAAAATCGAACACACAGGGGCCGGATTTGACACAGAGAATCGTATTTTCTTTGTGTTTGCTGGTCAACATCAACAGCAACGTTTCACACTCAGGGTGCACGAAGTCGGTGCGGATTTTAATAGGATCCATTCCACGCTTTTTTGGCAAATGTCGCTTTCACAAGAGGCGAATCTTTTGGTACCCGAACCTCTGCCTGATCCTAATAACGCTTTCATTCTTACGGTGTCAGTCCCGGGGCGTTCTGAACAGCGGTATTGTACCTTGTATCGGTATGTTGAGGGAAAAGATGCTCAGGAGATTGGGGATGTAATGCCCGAAATGGTTGCGAATTTTGGAGAATTCGTTGCGAAAATGCACAAACATGCGGCAACCTTTGAACCTCCCACATGGTTTACACGTCCGCACCATCCAAGGGAGATTGAGGGAATCCCTAAAACTCCAGAGAATTACGGCGTCATTCACAGGGAAATCGAAAACGCTGCGAATGTTTTGTTTCAGGGAGAAAGAGCAGGGGCTATTGACTTTCAAGAATGTTGGTGGGGTTACTACGTTGCCGAAATCATTGGACTGCTGGAAAGCCAAGAGTCGTTTGTGGCGCACCATCAAACAGCGTTTTTAGAGGGCTACCAGCGCGTCCGCCAACTCCCAGAAGGATTTGAGGCTCTCTGGAAAAGCTCGCGGAAATAAATAGATCAATCATAAATAAACCAAGGAGAGTCCTACCCTATTTTTCCAATTTTGTTTATAGATAGACTCCCAGAAATTCTGATTTTTTTCTTTAAAACAGGGTTTAATTGCGTAAATCATCCTGAAAAAAGAGGGAAAAAAATTGGTGAAAATCGAATGGAACTTTCGAGTCGCTTGGGAGTTTGTCATAGTTTTTTCTCTGCTGCCACTTTTAAACATAGTAGAAGCTGAGACAGAAACAGAATCCCTTCACAGAACCGCGACTGCTATCCGAATCGACGGGGCACCACCCCAGTTGGATGGCGCTTTAGACGATGGCATCTGGAAAACAGCACCGCTCCACGAGGGATTTATGCAGCAAGATCCTGATGAAGGAGAACCCTCGACAGAACGGACTACATTCCAAATCGCCTACGATGACGAAGCAATCTACTTCGCCGTTATGTGCTATGATAAGGAGCCGGAGAAAATTTTCTCGCGGCTGGTGAGGCGTGACAATTACGTTACATCCGATAGACTGGATGTGATTCTTGACCCGCATTACAGTCGGCAAAATGCATTTTGGTTTACCGTTTATCCTTCAGGTTCCGTAACAGATGGTGTTATTTCTGGGCGCGGCTGGTGGGATAACACGTGGAACGGGGTCTGGGAGGTGAAAACAAAAATACACGAAAATGGCTGGGCAGCAGAATATAAAATTCCATATCATGTGTTACGATTCGCGCCAAAACAAAAATACACTTGGGGACTCCAAGTTGCACGAAGTATTAGCAGAAAAAAGGAATATGCCCTGTGGCGTTTGATTAAAAAAAATGAGCCCGGTTGGGTGTCCCGATTTGGTGACTTAACGGGCATTGAGAACATCCATCCCCCTCACCATTTGGAATTTATTCCCTACACCATGGGCAGAACAACGCTCAATAGCAAAGCAGATGTGTGGGGGAATGTTGGTGGTGATGTCCAATATGGGATTACCTCTGGCATAACGCTCAATGCCACAGTCAATCCTGATTTTGGACAAGTAGAGGCGGATCCGGCGAGTTTAAATCTTTCAGCGTATGAGGAGTATTTTGAGGAACGGCGTCCCTTTTTTGTCGAAGGCGCGTCTATCTTTGGCAGTAACGACTATAATTTCTTTTACTCCCGGCGCATCGGGCGGCAGCCAGGGCATTTCGACATCCCAGACGGTGCTGAAGAATTCAGCAGGCCGGAAGCCACAACGATCCTGGGAGCTGCCAAAATTGTGGGTAGAACCAAAGGCAAAACCTCTTTTGGTATTATGGAGGCTGTTACATCACCAGAGCACGCTCAGATTGAGCAAAAAGGCAAAACTCGCGATTTCCTTGTTGAACCCTTGACGAACTACTTTGTCGGTAGGGTCAAGCAAGATATTCTGAAAGGCAATTCATACATCGGGCTGATAACCACGGCCGTCAATCGGCACACTTCCAATTCCGCGTATGTCGGCGGACTTGATTGGGATTTAAAGTTTGCGAAGGAACAGTATCAGATAACCGGCACTATCGCAACGAGTCAAGCAGGTAAAATAGATCAACGCAAGTCGGGCTACCTCGCCCACATTGAATTTGACAAAAGCGGCGGGTGGTTGAGATTTGATACCGATTTCAGAGTCCTTTCGCCTGACTTAGAGATCAACGACCTCGGCTACCGGCGACGCGCCGACATGGTAGAATGGAATTACGATTTCACGGTGCGAAAACAGAAGCCGTTTAGTATCTTCCGCCGCGTCATTTTCGGGCTCTATGGGTGGCGCACTTGGAATTACGACGGCGTGAGTATCAGTCGTTATTCCGAAATATGGACGGATGGCCGCCTGAAAAACTATTGGGATTATGACCTCTGGGTCGGACGCAATTTAGAGTCCTTTAGTGATGATGACACGATGCGCGGCGGAACTCTGATTAAGAGTCCACCAGGCTGGTGGATTTATACACAACTTCGAACCGACAGTCGCAAAAGGGTTCAACTTCAACTTAATCCTGTGTTCGCTTGGAACGACGACAAACGTTCCTACGATTACGATGTGAGACTGCGGATACGCATTCGTCTTGCCTCGAATATGGAGGTGAGCCTCGGTCCCTCATATAGTTATGGAATGAAGGATGCACAGTGGGTGGATCTGGTGGAAGAAAACGTCAACGGACACCTCGAAAAACATTACGTGTATGGTGAACTTGAGAACCGGACCTTGGATTTCACGACACGTGCGAACATCAGTTTTACGCCAACGCTGAGCTTACAATTCTATGTGCAACCCTTCATTACGATTGGAGATTATGCAAACTTCAAGGAATTAGTCGAGCCGAGGTCTTATCTGTTCAAGTCGTATCCATTGAATGAGAACCGAGACTTTCATCAACGTTCGCTGCGAGGCAACACTGTCCTTCGCTGGGAATTCCAGCCTGGTAGCACGCTATTTCTTGTCTGGACCCAATCCCGTGAAGCCTCATTAGAAGAGGTGAGAGCAGCAGATTTGGAATTCCGACCGCTGCATCGGTTGGGGAGCAGTTTCACCGACGAAGGAAGGAATATCTTTCTGATTAAATGCCGGTATTGGTTCGGGGTGTAAGACACTAACGAGAAATCTGGGTTAAGTGCCATGATTGGAAAAGCACATCTACAATTCAAATTAACAATAGCATTCGGAGGATACTATGGCAATCACTGTCTCAGAGAAAGAAGGAGTCCTTATTTTTAGGCTGAGCGATGGAATTATCAGTCCTGTTACCAAAACGATATCCGGAACCATAGAAGCAGCACTTTCAGCATGCGCCTCACCGCCAAGACTAATATTTGACTTCAAAAAGGTAACCGGGATGGATAGTTCGGGTCTCGGCGTACTCATGAAAGTTTATTCCGATATCCGCCCGCATGGTGGGAAAATTGGAGTGATTAATGTAAACAAACGCGTCAAAAACCTCATCGTTATGGCACGATTAATCACTATCTTCAAAAGTTTTGAAAACGAAGACGATGCGATTGCTGCTTTGTTGGAGTGCCCATATTGAGTTTCAGGGTAACTTGGGTTCTGCTACTGAGAGGAGAAATCATGCAAAACAATTTAAAGACCAGAGTAGATACGTATTATAAACTCAATACGCATCTCGTATACCTTGATAATGAACGGTTGCATTCACTTTTTGAGGGTGAACGAAACACGCGCGGTTGGGGTGAAAACCACGTAATTAAGTTAGGGAAATCAAAGGTATTCGTTAAGAGGATTCCAGTCACCGACCTTGAATACAAGCACATGTTCTCGACGAAGAATCTATACGAGTTGCCGACTTACTACAACTATGGCGTTGGCTCCGCTGGCTTTGGGGTTTTTCGCGAACTTCTGACGCATATCCGAACAACCAATTGGGTGCTGCAAGGCGCAATTGAAAATTTTCCGTTGATGTATCATTACCGAATCATACCTCGTTCTGAAGGAAAAGCCGACCTGGACATGGAGTGGTACAACAGATATGTTAAATACTGGAATAGCAATGAAAATATTGGCAGGTACATTGTTGAGAGAACAAATGCGAAATATGAGGTAGCGTTGTTTTTAGAGTATATCCCTTACCAATTTTCAAAATGGTTTAGAAAAAACATAGACCAATTGGACGCGTTCATCAGCGAAATACCGAATGCTATAATGTTTCTGCGAAAAAACGGAATTATCCATTTCGATGTTCATTTCAATAACATTGTCACAGACGGAAATAAACCTTACTTAACAGATTTCGGGTTGGCACTTGACAGGCGTTTTGATTTGAATGAAACCGAACGGGCGTTTTTCAGGAAAAATACGCACTATGACTATGGTGAATATCTGTTATGTCTTGGAGAACATCTCTCATCTATTTATCAAGAACTTGCAGAGACAAAAAAGAAGAAAATTATGCAGAAATACGGGATCACAGCTGGTATGCAACACCACGAATGTTTTGTTGTGTTGCTGGAAAATATCGGTGAAATCTACGCAGAGGGACTCATGAAATTGGGCAAGAATTATGTTGAAGCTGTGATAAAATATCGTGATGTTATTGTCCTGATGGCGGCGTTTTTTGCAGATATGACAGGGAATAATAGAAAGGACACGAAATATAGCCACACAAAATTAAAGCGTTTCCTTGAAGCGACGGACATCCTTCACGGGGATGTCCCTTAACCTCCCAGGATTACATCCGGCGTGAGAAGAAATGGTCTGACACCAACCTAATAAATATTGTGAAAAAGGATGAAAGAAAAATCTGTCAAGTACCCCTGACTGAAGTCGGGGACTTGCTAAAGCGTTAGCTCCAACAAGCCAGTTGTAGCAACTGATTTCTCGTTTCACAGAGGATGGCATCCCATACCTCTCCACGAAGGGCGCAGGCCGCCCTGTGTAAAATGTTCAACGCCGCGTTGTGGTCGCGGTCAAGTTTCGAACCACAGGATTTACATTGGAACAGACGCTCAGACAACTTCAGTTTCACAGGCGATCTCTGACAACACGCCGAACACGTTTGACTTGTGTGATGCGGTGGGACCTGATGGAAATGTTTACCATCGCGCTTTGCTACCCACTCGCACCACTCAAAGAACATTCCCCAAGACGCATCCGAAATAGACTTGGCAAGGTGTCGGTTCTTGACCATATTGATAGGCTTGAGTTTCTCAGCGACAACCGCATCAAATCCTTTGTGGTGAAAAAGTTTGTAAACGACTTTCGCGATAAAGTCAAGTCGTTGGCACGCGACAATATCGGCTTGCTTCGCCAGAGCGTCTTTCGCTTTATACCAGCGTTTGCTTCGGTATTGCTTACGCGAAAGGTCGCGATGCAAGCGTATCAACTTCTGTTCGCAAGTCCGATAGAAGCGAGGGTTCTCCTCTTTTTCGCCTTCAGAGGTCGTCAGAAAATCGTGCGTGCCAACGTCTACACCACACGCAGATTTCGGGACACAAGGGACCGTATCCGGCACTTCGCAAACGATAAAGACATACCAGCCGCGCGCCGTCTTTTTCAACGTGACCTCTTTCGGGTCTCCGATGAGCCGACGATGCTGGCGGATCTTGACTTCACCGAGTTTTGGCACTTTCAAACGGTTATACCGAGTGCCTGTTTCGCGAATCGGATTTTGACGAACACGTTCACCTGTCTTACGTTTATATTTTCGCAGTTCCCACGTCAACGAACGGACAGAACGCTTGAACTTCGGATACCCCTTTTTCTCCGCACCTTCCCGGCACCGGCGTTGAAAATGCTCATGGGCAGCGTTGACGCGTTTGATCGTGGAAACTTGCATATCCTGCGGGTGTTCAGAATAGTGAGAAGTGGTCGCGCGAAGGTCCTTGAGATGGTTGATCTGGTCATACAGCGACACAGACTTACTGCCATAGTCCCACATCTGATTCCGCATCTGGAGCATGTAGTTCTGCAACTGTTTCTGGTGGCGCATCTCCGCAAAGAGCCACTGTTCCTCTGTTTTCGTAGGTTTCGCACGATATTTAAACGTTTGTTTCATGGTCTATCACACATCACACCTTTAACCCCTGCTAAGTGGGTAGGCAGACACGTAACCTTGCGATTACGCTTAGCATGTCTGCCAGTGTGATACATATATTAAACCATATTTTGATGAGAATGTCAAGTGTTTTTTTTTAAACGCTATGGCCTAACAGAGGAGGGCGGATTTTCCTCCCCCGAATGAATTCGGGGGTTTCCAATCCGTAAAATACGATGAAAATTGACTGGGGATTTTGGCACGGTTTGGCGTTGTTAGCGGCGTTTTTCGCTTTGCAACTACCAAACGCAACAAAAGCCGAAACACAAACGGAATCTGCTCACAGAGTTGCGACTGCTATCCGAATCAAAGGCGCATCACCGCAATTAGATGGCGTTTTGGATGATGACATCTGGGAGACCGCGCCCCTCCACGAAGGTTTCCGTCAACGCGATCCCGATGAGGGAAAGCCGGCTTCCCAACGCACCACGTTCCAAGTCGTCTACGACGATGAAGCGGTCTATTTCGCTGTCATGTGTTATGACAAAGAACCCGACAAAATTGTTTCCCGACTCGTTAGGCGGGACGACTACGTTGAATCCGATAAAGTCCAGATTCTCCTTGATCCGCACTACAATCGGCAGCGCGCCTTCTCATTTACAATCTATCCTTCCGGCTCTGTGTTGGACGGCATTACTACGGGCGGCGGGTGGAGAGGTTGGAACAACGCCTGGGATGGGGTCTGGGACGCAAAAACTCGGATTCACGAAAATGGGTGGGCAGTAGAATGTAAAATCCCATTTTACATGTTCCGTTTCTCTCCAAAAGACAAATACACGTGGGGGCTACAGGTAGAGCGTGAGATTAGCCGCAGAAAAGAGCGTGCCCACTGGCGTTTGATTAAAAAAGGGGATCCGGGGTGGCTATCGCATTTCGGTGACTTGGTAGGGATTGAGAATATCAAGCCTTCCCGTCATTTGGAATTGATACCCTATACGATGGGCAGGACGACCCTGAACAGCGAGGCTGATTTGTGGGGTGGTGTTGGGGGTGATGTCCAATACGGTCTCACTTCTGGGATTACGCTCAACGCCACAATCAATCCCGACTTTGGACAGGTGGAGGCAGATCCGGCTACCTTGAATCTTTCTGCCTATGAGGAGTATTTTGAGGAACGCAGACCCTTTTTTGTTAAGGGGGCTTCCATTTTTAACTTCGGCGAAGGGGAAAATCAGTTCTTTTACTCACGGCGGATCGGACGACGACCCGGACATTTTGAACTTCCAGACGGTGTGATGGAACTCGATCGTCCAGAAGCGACAACGATTCTTGGTGCTGCCAAAATCGTCGGCAGAACCAATAGTAAGACCTCTTTCGGTATCATGGAGGCTGTTACCGCACCAGAGTATGCACAAGTGAAAAAAAATGGCGAAACCCACGATCACCTTGTTGAGCCGTTGACAAACTACTTTGTAGGTCGGGTGACACAAGATATCCTGGAGGGAAATTCTCGCGTTGGACTGATAGGGACATCGGTAAACCGACAGGCTTCCAATGCTGCCTACGTAGGGGGGCTTGACTGGGATCTGAAATTCGCGAAGGAGCGGTACCAGATAAGCGGAATGATAGCAGCAAGTCAAGCCGGAGAACTTGAGGTACGTAAATCGGGTTACCTCGCACATATTGAATTTAATAAACAGGGCGGATGGTGGCGACTTGATACCGATTTTAATGTTCGCTCTCCAGGCTTAGATATAAATGATATAGGATATACACAGCGCGGCGATATGATGAGATGGTTCTATGACTTCATCGTAAAAAAAGAGCAACCCTTTAGTATTTTCCGAGAAGTCACTTTCGGTCTCTACGGTTGGCGCGAATGGAACTACGATGGCGTTAGTATCGGGCGCTATTCCGAGATATGGACAGATGGGAAACTGAAGAACTATTGGGAGTATGACCTGTGGGTGGGTCGGAATTTGGAGTCGTTTAACGACGAAGATATCTGGCGGGGTGGGACGCTGATTAAGAATCCTGCGGGTTGGTGGATTTTTACCCAACTAAGAACCGATAGTCGCAAAATGGTTCAGCTTGAACTGAATCCGATTTTTGCATGGGACGATAATAATAAAAATTCTGAAAAGGAAGTGAGTCTCCGTCTGAACATTCGTCCTGTGTCGAACATTGAACTGAGCATCGGACCGATGTATCGTTACCGAATTTATGATGCGCAGTGGGTCGGGTTAGTTGAAGAAGACGTCAATGGTTATATCCATAAACACTACGTCTATGGAGAATTAACGAGTCAAACACTTGACTTTACAACGCGCGCGAATATCAGTTTTACCCCAACATTGAGTCTTCAATTCTATGTGCAGCCGTTCATTACTGTTGGAGACTATACCAACTTCAAAGAGTTGGTCGAGCCGAGGTCCTATCAGTTCAAACCGTATCCGCTGAAGCGCAATCCTAATTTCCACATGCGTTCGTTGCGAGGGAATACCGTACTTCGTTGGGAATTTCGTCCGGGAAGTACGCTGTTCTTGGTGTGGTCTCAATCGCGGGCAATAGAGTTAGAGGATGTGGGCGCAGCCGACCTTGAGTTTCGGCCCGTGCATCGCTTGAGAAGCAGTTTCACGGATCCTGGGAAGGATATCTTCCTGATTAAGTGCCGATATTGGTTTGGAATTTGAGCCTTTTCATGCGCGGAGAAAAAATAAAACTTGACAGAGAGTGTAAGAATTGTTAATATAATGTGAGTTTGGCATAAACATTTAGAGAATTCTCTCCGGGAAAGCGTTAATTTTATCAAATTTTTTTTCACCTTTTTAAGATTATGCACCTTTTCCACCCTAAAATTGTGTCTTTAATAATCAGAGGGTTCTTTTTCTAACTTCTCTTCTTTTTACGTCGGATTCACGTTGAGAATATAAATGAGAGAAAAATCGGATGTAACAATACGTTAAAGCGCGAACACTTAACCACATAGGAGGTGCGTCCCATGAAATCGCGCCGAATGCCTCTCGTATGGATGGTATCACTCGGCATACACGCCTGCTTCGCAGTCGTTATAGGGTACATCGCCATCTCATCTCAAGCACAGAAAGCACAAGATACGATTGATCTGAGTTTCTTCATCGTTACGCCACCCCAAGCAGCGAAAAGGGATGTTATTCAGAAGCCAGCCGTTGTAACAACCCCTGTTCCAGATTTGAGAGTTGTTCCACAAACGGAAACGACGCAGCGTCGGACAACGGTCGCCCGCGCCACGAGATCGTCCTCAACTGCGGCCCCTGCGGCATCGCTCATGGCAAGCGCACCCGCTGCTCCAAGAGGACAGCAGGTCAAAGTTCCGAGTGCGTCTCCCGTGATCCAGCATACGACGCAACCGCTCTCAACGGCTGCGCAACTGCCGACAGCATCAGATGGATTACCTACCGCAGGCTTGCCCAGCGGCGGGGCAGTTACAGATGGTATAGGCGTAGGTATTGGTGACGGTTTGGGTAGCGGTACCGGGCGTGGGACTTTCGGTTCAGGATCCGGTTTCGGACAAGGACGGACACAAAGCCGTGGCGGTCTGAACTCGCTCGTAGACGGGGCAGGTGCTGCAAATATCAACGCATCCCTGTCGAATGTCGAAAAGAATATGGTTCTGGGTAATGGTGTCCCACAACTTCCGAAGGGAAGCCCAGGTGCCATCATTCAAGGTCGGGGCACAGAGATTATTGGAAGTCTCAATCTCGTCCGTCTCGATGATCCATTGCACCCGAACCTCGATATATGAGGCAGCGGCATCGGACATCTCCGATTCGGGGCAGGTCTGCCCTATTTAGTCCAGTCACTGAATGCAGAAACAGGTATCCAAACCCAAATGGTGGATGCCGTTCAAATTACGGATGCAGCGTTTTTTGAGTCACCCATTATCTTTATGGAACCGGTTCCCAAATCCTCAGTGCAACTCCATAACGGATTGTTAGGAGGTGGCAATCTCTGGAATGCGAAAGGGGATCGCCCTTCCTTCGGTTATACCGACCGGGAAGCGCAGCGGCTCCGAGAATATGTCATCAATCGCGGTGGGTTCATCTATATGCCGACACACGGAAACACGGAAGCGGCAATGCAGCCCGCATTGCGAGTCTTGCGCCAGATTCTGCCTGAATACCACCTCACGACTATCCCGCAAGATCACGAGATTTATAACAGTTTCTATGAGTTGAGCGGCCCCCTCCGTTTTCCCGTCCGGAAAATTGGGTCTACCATTCTCCATCACGGTCCGTATCGTCAGTTACAAGGTGTTTTCGTCGATGATCGGTTGGCTATTCTCGTCGATACAGAAGCGATGATGCACGTGATGGATGGTGCCGTCCAGAAACCTTTCTTCGGTCACTATCAGGATCGGAATAGAATCTTAGATGAATTCGCGCCAGCCGCTGCACGACAACTTATTAACGTTATCATCTATGCAGTGACACACGGAAACATCTCGGATTACAGCAACTATATTCCTGCGAGTGCCCTCGCCGATGGTGAGATAGATAGTGCCCCGAAAAAGGCACCGAATGCTGCCAGTCGGTTATAGGAATGCTAATTAAGAGTAGCACGTAACTACCTGCAAACAATAAGCCGCGTCAATCTCTTGACGCGGCTTATTCTTTTTTTTAACCTTTGCTTCCATTTTTACTGGGGAAAGCTTGGCAAATCCCGCAAAGATAGGCGAGATTGTGGCAAAATCGCATTTCTATTTGACAAATCGTGGTTAGGTATGTATAATATAAGCAAGAATCGTCCTTTTTACGGCACAGTTCATATGCCCATACGAAAAATCTTAACAGGATACAATGAGGAGACTTTATACAAAAATGGCTGATTACGCAAATCCTGATGTTTTAGTAACGACAGAATGGGTCGCTGCGCACGGTGGTGATGCTGGCATCCGACTCCTTGAGGTTGATGTTGATACTTCAGCTTATGCTGAGGGACATATCGCTGGGGCAGTAGGACTCAATTGGGAAACACAATTGTGCGATCAAGTTCGACGTGATATCCTCACGAAAGAACAGTTCGAGGCACTCTGCAATGACAGCGGCATCGCCAACGATACGACTGTTATTTTTTATGGAGATAACAATAACTGGTTCGCAACCTATGCCTTGTGGCAATTCCGCTATTACGGGCACGACGAAAGTCTGTTAAAAGTGATGAACGGTGGTCGTCAAAAATGGATTGATGAAGACAGAGAGCTTGTCACTGATGTGCCGGATCATTCCAGCACAGGATATCAGGCGAAATTCCCCGACGACAATGTCCGTGCTACAGCGGGGACGGTTCGCGACACACTCGGACAAGGTGTTGTTAACCTTGTTGATGTCCGTTCACCTGCTGAGTTCACTGGCGAAGTTATCGCGCCTCCCGGTATGAGCGAGACGGCCCAACGCGGTGGACACATCCCCGGCGCAGCGAATATCCCATGGGCGACAGCAGTGGCTGAAGACGGCACCTTTAAATCTCACGACGAACTCCAAGCCATCTACGGCGGAGCAGGTGTTGATGAGGGTCAGGAAACAATTGCTTATTGCCGTATCGGTGAACGCTCATCGCATACCTGGTTTGTGCTGAAGTATCTACTCGGTTATGAGAAGGTCCGCAATTACGATGGGAGTTGGACAGAGTGGGGCAATCTGGTCGGAGCACCTATTGCACGCGACTAAGGAAATAGCTGCCAGCTGTTGACGTGTTCGCGGGGGACGATACCTGCGCTGCGTCTGAACCAGAAATCGTAGTCCCAAGCAACGCGCCGGAACGGGTATAGGTCAAGGTGCATTTTAACACGACCCATTTTATCGAACCGCAAGGAAAGTTAAGAAGGGCTGTTCTGCGTCTGAACCAGAAATCGTAGTCCCAAGCAACGCGCCGGGACGAGTATACGCCAAGGTGCGTTTTAACACGACCTGTTTTATCGAACCGCAAGGAAAGTTAAAAATGCCTAAATTTGTTTCCGCGCATGCTATTGCTTGTATGACACGCCAAGACGTTTCACGGTTGCTAAAGCGTTTCAGGGAAGAAGAAAACGCTGATGTAATCAATATCCGAGTCTTGTGTGATACATTGTCAGGGCGGATGGTCTGCGAATGGAAAGCACGCGACAGTATCACCTTAATCGAATGGTTGAAAAAGTGCAATGTCCAGATACGCGGAACAGGCGAATGGCTCATGACCGTCCAGTATGAATCAATCGACGACGAACTCGTCGTCCCGCCGCGGCACGATACTTAGGTCTTTGGTAGACGACATAACCCCACGAAATCGATGTACTACTTAACCCGGCAAACGGCGTTTGAAGCATCACATTATAATCGTATCCCTGAATTGAGCGATACGGAGAACTTGGAGGTGTTTGGTGCTGCTGCAAACCCAAATAGCCACGGGCATAACTATGTGCTTGAGGTCATGGTGAAAGGCAGTGTGGATGTAGATGACGGGATGGTAATCAATTTGGTGACCTTGGACGCGTTGTTGAAGAACAACGTGCTCGCCAATTACGATCACAAACATCTAAACCATCAACATCCCGTTTTTGCAAAGAACCCGCATCTCCAACCGACGTGTGAGAACATCGCTATAGAGATTTGGCAACGGCTTATCCCTTCCTTACCGGACGGAATGTTGCACAGGGTCCGTCTCTACGAAAGCGCAGCAAATTTTGCAGACTATTATGGGGAAGGACCTATGGTTTATCTTACAAAAGTCTACGAATTTAGCGCAGCCCACCGTTTGCACAGCCAGGCACTCAGTGATGAAGAGAACCAGGATATTTTCGGAAAGTGCAATAATCCGGCTGGACACGGACATAACTATGTACTTGAGGTTACCGTAAAGGGAGACGTAGATGCAAAAACCGGGTTGGTTGCGGGTTTGAATTTGCTGGACGAAGTCGTTCAAAAACAGGTGTATGCGCGTTTTGACTACAAACATCTGAATCTCGACACACCCGAGTTTGAGACGCTCAACCCGACTTCGGAGAACTTCGTCAAAGTGCTTTGGGAGGTGTTAGCACCGAATTTGCGCCCAGTGGTTCTACACCGTCTTCGCTTACGGGAGACCCCCAAAAACCATTTCGACTACTACGGTGAGTAATCCATCTTTTTACCACTCAGCATATAAAAATACAGCCATTGGAGGCACATTTTAACATAATGGAGATTAATCAGACTAACGTTACCCTTGAGTTGGAAGGACTTTACACAAAAATCATTGAAAACTTAGGTGAAGATCCGAGTCGTCAAGGCTTGGTGAAGACACCACACCGTGCCGCGAAAGCGATGGAATTCTTGACGAGCGGCTATCATCAAAGTGTCGATGAGATTCTGAATAGAGCCATCTTTGATGAGGATTATGACGAAATGGTGATTGTGAAAGAGATTGAATTTTACAGTCTTTGTGAACACCATATCCTCCCCTTTTGGGGTAAATGTCACGTTGGGTATCTCCCGCGGAAACGAATTGTGGGGTTGAGTAAAATCCCACGCATTGTAGATATGTTTTCCCGTCGGTTGCAAGTTCAGGAACGTCTCACGCGTGAGATTGCCGAATCACTCGAAAACGCCCTTGACCCACGAGGGGTCGCTGTCGTGATAGAGGGGCGACACCTGTGCATGATGGCACGTGGGGTCCAAAAGCAAGCACCGGTAATGACAACAAATGTCATGCGGGGGACGTTCCGTGAGGATAGTTCAACGCGTGCTGAGTTTCTGCGGTGCATCCAAGTATCCTAAACGCAGCCCGTAATGAAATTAGGTTCTCCTTAAACGGCATAATTTGTCTTTGCTTTACATTTGGAGGGCGGATATACGGAGAGGTGCTTGAAGGTCTCCAACCTACCTCACCGAACCGCAAGGAAAAATTAAAAATAAGGTTGTGGTGATTACCGGGGCATCAAAAGGGATTGGTAAGGCAACCGCTTTCGCTTTCGCAGCAGCAGGCGCGAAAGTTGTGCTCGCCGCGCGAACACCTGAAACACTTGAACAGGTCGCAGTGAAGTTAAAAGAAGGGGGTGCCGAAGCACTCGCTGTTCCAACAGACGTTACCAACGTTGATGCTGTGAAGCAACTCATCCAACGGACATTAGATGTCTACCAACACGTGGATATTCTAGTCAACAATGCAGGGATCGGCCATTTCGGACCCATTGTTGATTTCGAGCCTGACGATTGGGACGCGGTACTTAATTCCAACTTGAAGGCTGTTTATCTCTGTGCAAAGTATGCGCTTCCCTCCATGTTGGAACGAGGCAGTGGACAGATTATTAATGTGCTTTCAGTCGCAGCGAAGGTTGCTTTTCAAGCTTCAAGTGCGTATTGTGCGGCGAAGGCAGGTGCGTTAGCACTGACAAAGGTTTTAGCGAGTGAAGTCCGTCAGCAGAATATTCGAGTTACCGCTGTTTTACCCGGATCAGTGCATACGCCATTTTGGGACGACGTTCCAGAACACCCAGACTTTGAACAGATGTTAACACCGGAACATGTTGCTGATACGATCGTCTCCATTTGTCAGCAGCCCCCGGGTATGGTAACTGAGGAAATTGCTGTAATGCCGCCGCTCGGGATTCTCTAATTTCTAATGATGGGAATCTTAACACTGCCCATTATATTCCGCTAAAGAGATTTCTTGACTTAGACGGAGACCGTTGTGGAACGAAGTGGAACAACGCCCATATTCAATAGTTTAAAAAGCGTCCGAGGCGCCGCCGAATGCGAATCTTGCGAATAGCACGTGTGTCGGCATCTATAACTGTGATGATAGAATCGTCCAAGTCAAGTTCAGTACCAATTTCTGGGATGGTGCCAGTCCGATCCAGAATATAGCCAGCAACCGTCTCATAATCACCTTCGGGGATAGCGAGTCCGTAGTGTTCTTCGAGCAGATCTACTTCAGTTCTTGCATCACATTCAAGGATTTGAGGCGTAATCAAGCGGATAAATTCGGGCATATCACGTTCATCGGCAAATTCACCGACAATTTCTTCAACAAGATCTTCGATGGTGACGAGACCCACCGTGCCGCCATATTCATCAACAGCAAACACCATTGTATGTTGGGTATGTTGGATCTCTTTGAGAAGATCATTAATATTTTTAGATTCGGGGACGTGCAACACTGTTCGGATGAAAGGTTCAATCGTGTTAGGCAGGAGGTCTGATTTTTCGTCGGAATTTGAATTCGTTTCTGATTCAACGTCATTGTAAATGACATCCAGGAGGTTAACGATTCCAACGATATTATAGATGTGTTCTTCGTAGACTGGAATCCTTGAAAAGCCGGAGTCAGCCGCGACTTGCAAAAAATCTTCGCATTTTGTATGTTTCTCAATCGCAACGATATCGACAAGCGGCACCATGACCTGTGCGACCGTCCGGTTTTGTAGATTGAGCAGGCTATGAATCATACGCCGTTGGTCAGTGTGTAGATTTCCGGAGCGTTCCCCCATCGTGGCGAGAAGTCGTAGTTCTTCACGCTGGGCATCAGGACTCGGTGTGCTGGCACCCCTATCTATGATTTTGACGATGAACTGCGTCAAAGTTTGCACGAGGTAGATGAGCGGTGCTAAAACCATTTCGGAAAGGCGTAGGAGATAGGCATAGCGCAGTGCCAAGGTATCTGCCTTGACACGAAAGATAGTTTTCGGTAGAATTTCTCCAAAGATGAGGAGGAGCGTCGTTATACCAACCGTTGCAATGAACCCTTGTAGACTTACTGTAAGGTTCGGGAGCCCTCGGGCAACAAGACCTTCACCCAGTTGTGCGATAAGCACATTTGCGAGATTCGTTCCGACCAATGTCAACGCGAGCATTCTCTGGGGCGATTCTATCAAACGATGAACGATGCTTGCTCTGGTATTCTCCGATTCAACAAGTTGGTTAATTCGGAATTTGTTCACCGAGACAAGGGCTGTTTCCGAACCAGAGTAAAAAGCTGACAGGACAAGGCAGACAAGAACTGCCAGCCCAAGTGAACTTAACACCGCTATCTGTTCTGTGCTACTCGCACCGATTAAAAAGATTGATAATAGAAGAATTTTCAATTGCTTTGTATTTGGTATCCGTTGTTGTTACACTTCAGTTTTGCTGTCAGTAACCGGCATTTTGATGAATAAACTTGTGATAGCATTGCCTTCTGTGGTAGTAATTTCAAATTCGATACCGTTTTCGTCGGTGTAGGATTCGCCAACAGAGGGAATGCGACCAAAGAGTCCGAGAACATAGCCGCCAATGGTGTCTACGTCGTCTTCGCTGAGTTTTAGTTCAAATTGCTGGTTGAGTTCGCGGATGCTCATACGCCCAGAAGTTTCAAGTAACAATGGTGCTTCAGAGTGTTTGACAAGATCAGGGGTCGCATTGGCTCTATCGTGTTCATCAACGATGTCTCCGACGACCTGTTCGACAATGTCTTCGCTCGTAACAATTCCTGAAACGCCTCCATACTCATCTCGGAGGATCGCCATTTTGGTTTTTTCGCGTGTCAGTTGTAGTAGCAATGCCCCGATCTTACGCGTCTCAAGGACAAAGATGGGTTCCCGAATAAGGGAAGCATTAGACGGCGCTTCAGAAATCTGATCCCGTTTTTCGAGGAAAGCATCAAGCGTCAGTGAATTCACAGCGGCGGGTTGCCAGAGTGCTAAATCTTTCACATAGAAGATGCCACAAATATTATCGATTTGCTCTTGATAGACCGGAATCCGTGAAAACCCATATTCCTTTGCTTGCTTTAAGGTTTCTTGAATGGTGTTTGATGTTGGGACCGCAACGACTTCAGTCCGTGGCACCATAATCTCTTTTGCCTCAATGTCACGTAATTGGAGAATGTTGCTCACAATTTCTCGTTCATCGGGCGGTAGGGCTTCTTCGTGATAGGTATCGACGATATCTCTAAAATCTGTCGCCGTGAGGTGTTCTGTAGGGGACGGGTGTCCGCCAAATACCGGAAGAAGGAAGTCGATAATTCTGCGTAGCAAGCCACGTAACGGCGAGATGATAATGGAAAATATCCAGAGCGGCGGCGCAGCGACTTTTGAAAAAAATTCCGCATGCTTAATCGCGTAACTTTTCGGAGTCATCTCACCGAAAATAAGCATAAGGACAACACTGACGGCTGTGGCTGTGGCAAACTGGATCACTTCTGTATATTCCGGAAGCACGCGTTTAACAAGCCATAGCATCAGAATCGCGAAGGAGACATTGACAAGATTATTACCAAGTAAAACGGTGATAAACAGTCTGCGTGGGTTGTCAACAAAACTGACGATTGCAGAAGCGCTGCCTTTTTCAAGGCGGAGCCTTTCGATTTGGACGCGGGTAAGTGCGCATAGAGCCGTCTCGGAGCCGGAGAAAAAGCCTGAGAGGACGAGTAACCCTGCTAAACCGATCAGATAGGGGAGTAGTGGAACAGCTTCCATTCTTTTTTAAAAAACAATGTTTCGACGAAATTGAATGTCGAAAATTGCTATTAAGTGCACTGAATCAGCGGTAATTTGTAATCTGAACATTTGTTTAATGATAACACATTAACAAAAAAATCGCAACAAAAATATCACCTTATTACAGTGTTGGCGAGGTAATATTAAAAAATACCTTTAATCTCAAACGAATAGGACTAATTTTGAGGATGTCTATGACAAAATTAGAACAGATGCAACAGATCGAAGCATGTGGTATTGTCGCTATTATTCGTGCCAATGGCGCAGATGAATTGATTGAAGCAGCGGCTGCGATTCATGCAGGGGGTGTTAACGTAATTGAAGTGACGATGACAACGCCGAACGCGTTACAGGTAATTAACGACGTTTCAGCCACGTATGGGGATACCGTCCTCGTTGGTGCCGGATCGGTATTAGACGCAGAAACAGCACGCGCTGTGATGTTAGCAGGCGCTGACTTTGTTGTCAGTCCAGTTACGAAACCAGATGTAATCGAGATTTGTAACCGGTACAGTAAAGTTGTTATTCCCGGGGCATTTACCCCAACCGAAATCTTGATGGCATGGGAAACAGGGGCAGACTATGTAAAGGTATTCCCATCAAGCGGTGTTGGTGCCGACTATATAAAAGATGTGAAGGCGCCGCTGCCACAAATCCCGTTGGTTCCAACAGGGGGCATCAATGCGGAAAACGCTGCTGATTTTATCAGAGCTGGGGCAACCGCTTTGGGAGTCGGAAGTGCGCTCGTTAACAACCAACTCATTGCCGCTGGTGAATTCGCAACCCTCACGGAGAGAGCTGAGAACCTGGTTAAGGAGGTCCAACACGCCCGTTCAAGTTCTAATTCAGTTTAGATTTGTTCAAAATGTATTTTTATGTTGACAATTAATCTTAATTCTGTTAATTTTAATACTAAGAATGTATATCCTGTCCCCTTTGAGTGCCAATTATGCAGATTGATCAACTCATCTTAGGTAAATATAGATTGCTTGAGTTTCTCAATTCAGGGGGATTCTCTTCGGTTTTTCGCGCCCGCGAAGAAATGACAAATCGAATTGTTGCGATTAAAGCCTTGGCAAAAACTGCCTATCCCGCCAGTAGAATGAAGTTCTTGTTAACCGAGTTCCAAGCAATGTCGAAAATTTGGGGACATCCAAATATCGTCTCTATTCATACCGTCGAACCCGGCGAAGATGACTATGTTGCGTGGATAGTGATGGAATACGTCGAGGGTAAAAGTCTTCACGATCTCATGCAGGAGGGCGCACTCAATCTAACAGATACCCTCAATATCGGTTTAGACATTTGTCGTGGGCTGAAAGCAGCGCATGCACACAAAATTATGCATCGCGATATCAAACCGCAGAATATTTTACTCACAATCGAAAAAGCAGCAAAAGTCGCCGACTTTAGTATCGCTCGCATATTTGGTGAAACGACTGAATTCGCTGAAACCATGGCGGGCACCCGACGCTACATGGCACCCGAACAGCACTACGGTGCTTATGACTATCGGGCAGATCTTTATTCCACAGCACTCATCTTGTATCAAGCGATAACCGGACGATTCCCGTTTTCAGGGGAAAATAAGGAAATTGATAAAAAGAAAGCAGCCGGAGAAATAGAAGAAATCCATAGATGTCCGGAAGTGCTCCGCAATTTCCTACAAAAAGCACTTCACCGACAACTCTTAGAACGCCATCAGAGTGCCGATGAAATGTATGAAGAACTGGATCGAATTCGCCAAGATGAGTATGTTAAACAAGTTTCTCAGCTGATTGATGCGAGCGTTAATTCCAATAATCCAAGATTAGCAGAAGCACTGGAAGGATACCGTAAAACATTTCGCCTCTCGCTTGCAGATGCCGAACGGATGAATCAAAACCTCTTTTTTCAACGACGGCAGCGAGAGGAAAATAGTAAACGCGAGAAGATCGTAACCCAGGTTCAAAGACACTATACACTCGCCACACGTTACATTGAGAACCAAGACTTTCGAGGCGTCCTATCGGAACTCCATAAAGCAAGCCATCTCTATATCGACGATCAGGACTTAACCAATACTATAGACAATTTGTTTGACGAGCTCAGTGCCGCAAACATGGTCTTCCCATCACGCCCGACTGCTGAGGAAATTGTTGCACTCATTCAGAAATTACCGGAGAATGAAAGTGATGTCCTTCGGACATGGCTTGAGCATCAAATATCGGTACCGGAAGAAACAACAGATATAATACCCATACGCCCCCGCGTTAGGGCAACCGGCAGTTATCGACTCGTGATGGAGGAAGCTTCACCGGAATTCCTACTCGATCAGGTTCACAGCGACATCCAATATCCACATGAGATAGAAGCCTTTCGTATCTTTCGGCAGATTCAAATTTATGAACAACAGGGGCGGACCCGACAATGCCACGTGCTTTATAGGAAGCTCGGTAGATTCTATCAAAAACAGGCTAACAACTTTGTCAAGAAAGACGATTTAGAACTTGTGGCCAACTGTTATACGCGCGCCCGCTTCGCTTACACGGTCGCAGAGAAACAGCGTCTCGCCAGAAGGAACGCCAAAAAGGGTGGGATTTATTACACGCGCTTGGCACGTCAATTTGAACTACAGCGTTCATGGGAAGAAGCAGGGAAATCTTATATCCTCGCCGCTTACAATCATAGCTACGCGAATTTGCTGTTACTCGTAGAGGAGTGCCATCGAATGGCAATCGTCTGTTATTTTAACGCTGCTGAAAGTGCACATCTCAATAATGATTTACAAACCGCTTATGACTTTTACGCGTTAATCTTGGCGGTCGGTGAAAAGATGTCTACACCGACAAAAATGGTAAGCGAAGCACAAAAATTAATGTCGGAAATCCCGGTCGAAAGTTAAAGGAACTACACGTGAAAGCAGCTTTAAAGCGCGGAGAAGTGCTTATTGGAACATTTGTACTTGAATTCGCTGGCTCCGCAATTGCAACACTTCTCGCAAGTGCCGGAGCAGACTTTATTATCGCAGACTTGGAACACAGTTCCTTCTCCATAGAAACTATTGGACGGACAATTCGGAACGCACGCGGTTCAAACCTTCCTTGTATTGTCCGGGTCCCCACACTTGAACGTCATTTTGTCTCTCGGGTGCTTGATGCAGGGGCAACCGGGGTCATGATTCCTCGGGTCGAATCTTGTGAAGACATTGAAAAAATTAAAAAATGGACAAAATATGCCCCCGAAGGGGACCGAGGCGTCGCTTTCGGCATTGGACATACTGATTATGGGGACTTCACAAAACTTGATACCAGAGAGTATGTCCGTAACGCAAATCAGGAAATTCTCACCATCGGGCAGATTGAAACCCTCCAAGCCGTTGAAAATCTAAATGAAATCCTTGAGGCAGGCGAGTTAGATGTTGTATTTATTGGTCCCTACGACCTATCCACGTCTATGGGTATCTCTGGGGAACTCAACCATCCACTGCTTTTAGAAGCCATAAAAAATATTATTCACCTCACACAGACACATAATATCCCTTTAGGGTGTTATGTTAACGACTTTGAGGGCGGTGAACAGTGGTTAAATCTTGGTGTTCAGCTGATCGCCTGCGGAAATGATGCTTTTCTCATAACTCGTAAATTTGCTGAGGAACATCAAAAATTCAAAAATGCGGTGTCGGATTCAGATCGTTCAAAACGAATAGCGGATCCACAAATATAGCCGCGAATACACCGAAAACCTGCAAGTTAACCATCCACTCGACTCCGATACAAGACAGCAAAGCATAAGTGGATGGTTAAAATGGACCCAGCAGCCCAGGAGCCATAAATTAAAGAATGGAAACTTACGATATTCTCACAATCGGACGAAGTTCTTTAGACCTCTACGCGAACGACATCGGTGCCGCGTTTCCAGATATTAAAAGTTTTGGTGCCTTCGTTGGCGGATGTCCTACGAATATCAGCGTTGGTGTCCAGCGACTTGGGCTTCAAGCTGCACTCCTTACTGCCATCGGTGAAGATCCCGTTGGAGAGTTCCTACTCAAATTTTTGAAAGATGAAGGCGTTGAAATCCAGTTTATTCCGCACAAACCGGGGCACCGAACAAGTGCTGTTGTCCTCGGTATTGAACCGCCAGATCGGTTCCCACTCATCTATTACCGCGATAACTGTGCAGATATTGAACTCACTATTGACGATGTTCTCGCCGCGCCGATCGCTGAAAGTCGAGCAGTCTTAATATCTGGGACCGGTTTGAGTAAGGAACCGAGTCGCAGCGCAACACTCTACGCCGCTGAACACGCACAAGCACTCGGTAAACACGTCTTTTTGGATCTTGATTTTCGGGCGGATCAGTGGCACGATCCAAGGGCGTTCGGCGTTGTCATGCGATCAGCGTTACGTTATATTGATATTGCCATCGGGACGGAAGAAGAGATCAAAGCGGCAACGCTTACGAGTCTTTCACAACTCACAATTGAACACTCTCAAATCTCAAATCCTACGATTGAAGGGGATATGGCATTTGCTATTGAGACGCTTTTAAGTGCGGGTCCAGATGCGCTGATAGTAAAACGTGGGATTGAAGGTGCGGATGTTCATTTGGCAAACGGAGAAATCGTTCACGCTGAACCTTTTCCTGTCGAAGTTTACAATACGCTGGGTGCTGGTGATGCTTTTGCGAGCGGTTTTATTTATGGTCATCTCAGTGGTTGGGGTTGGCGGAAATCTGCCCGGCTCGGCAACGCCACCGGTGCTATTGTCGTAACACGGCACGGTTGTGCGAATTTTATGCCGACAATGCCCGAAGTTGATGAATTTATCGCAGAACGCGGCGGATGGTAAATACAATTTGGTTTGGGTTCCATACCGCAGCCACACACTACTTTACCAAAGGAGCAGCAACTTTCATGAAAACACAAAAACTCACGATGGGACAAGCCATCGTTCAATTTCTCCGACAACAATATGTCGAACGAGATGGAAACGAAACCCAATTTTTTGCCGGTATGTTCGGAATTTTCGGGCATGGAAACGTTGCTGGTATCGGTCAAGCGTTGCATCAGTATTCCGATGCCTTCCGTTTCTACCAGACGCGTAACGAACAATCGATGGTACACACCGCCGCTGCGTTTACCAAAATGAACAATCGCCTGCGAACCTTTGCCTGCACGACATCCATCGGACCGGGGGCAACAAATATGATCACAGGGGCTGCGGGCGCAACGATTAACCGACTGCCGGTGCTCTTACTACCGGGAGACATTTTTTCCACACGCTTAGTCGCCCCAGTTTTACAGCAGCTCGAATCTTCCAGTTCACAGGATTATTCAGTGAACGATTGTTTCAAGCCGATTTCACGGTATTGGGATCGGATTAATCGTCCAGAACAGATAATTACTGCCTTGCCAGAGGCGATGCGAGTCCTAACATCGCAGGCTGATACCGGGACAGTAACCTTAGCACTTCCGCAAGACGTTCAGGCTGAGGCATATAATTATCCAGAACAACTTTTTGAAAAACGCGTTTATACCATATCTCGCCCGCGTGCTGATGTCAGTCTACTAAATCGCGCAACGGCGTGGATTCGCGAGAGTAAATCTCCTTTAATTATCGCCGGTGGTGGTGTTATCTACAGTGAAGCCACAGCACACCTCGCACAATTCGCAGAACAAACGGGTATTCCTGTCGGTGAAACCTTCGCCGGAAAGGGTTCACTGCCCTACAATCATCCGCAGAATCTTGGAGCGATCGGCGCGACGGGGACGCCAGGGGCGAATATCACTGCCCGAGAAGCAGATTTGGTGATTGCAATCGGCACGCGCTTGAGTGATTTCACGACTGCTTCCAAGACTGCTTTCCAAAACCCCAACGTCCGTTTCATCAACATTAATGTTGCGGAATTCGATGCCTTTAAACATGCCGCCTTGCCGCTCGTCGCGGACGCGCGCGTCACACTCGAAGAACTCGCTACCGCTGTCGGGAACTATCACGTTGATGCCGCCTATGCCACACAAATCAAGAACTATCGCGACGAATGGGAGGAGGAAGTGGATCGGCTTTACCACCTTGGTCACACTCCTTTACCGAGTCAAAGCGAGGTCATCGGTGTGGTTAACGAATTTTCACGTCCTGAAGATGTAATGGTGTGCGCCGCGGGGAGCCTTCCGGGAGACTTACACAAGTTATGGCGAACCCGTAATCCGAAACAATACCACTTAGAATACGGATACTCGTGTATGGGCTACGAAATCGCTGGTGGGTTAGGCATCAAGATGGCGGATCCAAATCGCGATGTCTATGTTATGGTCGGTGATGGTTCATACTTAATGTTGGCACAAGAGATCATTACATCAATTCAGGAAGGTTTTAAACTCATTATTGTGCTTGTGAACAACGAGGGACATAGCAGTATCGGTGGGCTGTCTCGGGCAACCGGCGCGCAAGGTTTCGCCACCCGTTTCCGCTACCGGGACGAAAAAACGGGTGAACTTGAAGGCGACTTTTTACCGGTAGATCTCGCCGCGAACGCCGCCAGTCTTGGTGCCAGGGTCATTGAAGCAACAACCTTGCAAAGCCTAAAAGCCGCCCTACATGAGGCACGAGAAGCTGAGCACACGACCGTTGTGAAGATTGATGTAGATTACTACCAAGGGGTTCCGCGCTACGAATCGTGGTGGGATGTTCCGATCGCACAAGTCTCCGAAGTCGACACGGCGCAAGAGGCGTATGAAGAATACGAATTGGATAAGCGAAAGGAACGCTACTTCCTTTAGTCTTTGAATCGATGCGAACGAAGGGAAAGCCATGAAAGCATCAGAACTGTTAGCAAAAGCCAAATCGGGATACGCTATTCCTTGCGATTTATGTGATGAGAAAATCCCAGCGAATGACATTTTGGGATTTGTGTTTAAGTTGGGAACACTCGCGCCGCGCATGGAAAACGCAAACGTCGGTGATATTACCTGCGTAAAATGCCAAACTGCGGATCCAGATATTAATATTGAACCGCGCGGACCAGATGTTAAGTTTGTCCGTGGCGATTAATGGGCAAGGGCTACTATTCCTATTCATCCACACTTCGATATGTCCGAATACATTGTTGGCAGAAATCCAGTTATAGAACATCTAAAGCGTGGGACGCAAGCCGTGGAAAAAATCTGGATTGCCAAGGGGAATACCCACTCGCGCATCCAACATATCGTTACAATGGCAGAAAAAGCGGGAGTTCCTATAAAACACTGTCCACGCCGCGAACTGGATAGGCTTGAGCCATCTGTGCCACACCAAGGCGTTATCGCCTTGGTGAGTCCGGCGCGTTACGACGATCTGTCATCAATACTCGCGAAAATAGAACGCAGTGAACACAACGCGCTGTTAATTATATTAGATAACATTCAAGACCCAAGAAACCTTGGAGCGATTCTCCGCACCGCTGAGGCTGTGAATGCCGATGCCGTTATCATTCCCAAAAATCGTGCCGTCGGCATCACAGCAGCTGTACACAAAGCATCAGCGGGTGCGTCTACGTATGTGCCCATCGTCAAAGTAACAAACATAGCGCATACCATAGACACCCTTAAAAGCGGGGGAATATGGGTCGCCGGTGCCGCCGAGAATGCATCTTGTCTATATACGGATACTGACTTTAGAGTGCCATTGTGTCTCGTCTTCGGAAGTGAAGGTAAGGGGCTCCGACGACTTGTCAAACAGAAATGTGATTATCTGGTTCACCTGCCGATGTTAGGCAAAATTGATTCACTGAACGTTTCAGTTGCAGCAGGTGTGCTGTTATATGAAGTCATTCGGCAACGCGATGTGAAATGAATCGGCGTGCTTCAAATGAAGTTTTCTTCCTTCAGACTAACAAAAATCCCGTCGCCGATAATAATGTGGTCCAACACTTTTATTCCAATCTGATTTCCAGCCTCAATCAACTGTTTTGTTGCCCGAATGTCCTCTTGGCTCGGCTGAGGATCTCCAGATGGATGATTGTGAACAAGGATAATTGAATTCGCTGACTCTTCGATAGCGAACCGAAAAATTTCGCGCGGGTGAAAAACACTGGCGTTGAGCGTGCCTTCAAAGACGGTTCCTTCTGACAATAATCTTTTGCCCCAATCCAAATCCTCGCTCAGATCACCCGTGATGCCTTTGGTTGTCACACCACCCTTGGTGTCAAGGCAAAGGACGCAAACAATTTCTTTCTGTAGGTACCGCATTCTGGACATCATCAGATCTGCGACATCCGCCGGAGATGTAATTTTATCGCGCTCGGCGTGGAAACGTGCTAATCGTTTGCCGAGTTCAAGTGCCGCGACAATCTGTGCAGCTTTTGCTTCACCAACACCTTTAATCTTCTCAAATTGTTTGGACCTGTGATCCGCCATCCGCTTCAAATCACCTTCAAATGCCATGAGAATCTGTTCACCGAGTTGGATAGCGGTCGTTCCTTGGAAACCACTTTTAAGAATGATAGCCAAGAGGTCAGAGTCCCTCAGTGCCTCCGGCCCATGTTTCCGAAGTCTTTCACGGGGACGTTCATCTTCGGGAAGGTCCTTAATTCGTATACGGTCTGGGTCGTACATTGCTTTCCTTTCTATTAATAGAAATTCGTCAACATTATACTCTATTTCAGCATTAAAAACAAACAAAATCCGATGGCATTTCAGGGGAATTGCGTACCCATTTTCCGCGAAAAATATAAGGAACATGGATCAATAGTGAGTCGTTTTCCGCGCAGGTGAACTGCTGTTCTTAAAGTTGAAGAAAATTTCAAAATTGAAGTTTAAAGTTGAAAAAAGTTTTAAAATTGGAAAGAGCTACTCTTTTTGGCAACATTTCACAAAATCAAACGGGTATCCAATTTGCAGGTTGACAAATATTTTTAAATAGTTTAAAATTGGAAGTGTGAATCGAAATTTCAATTTTCCAGCAAACAACAAAAGGAGACAACCATGGCAACCACGATTCGCCAGAAAGATGGTGTTGCAATCTTAGAACCGAGTGGAAAAATAATGGGAGCCTCAGTATCGGAATTACGAGAGGCAATCACCTCACAGATCGATGCCTCCGATGAGCCACGCATTCTCATTAATTTTGATCGAGTCAACATGATGGATAGTTCGGGTCTCGGCACGCTGATGGGGGCACATGTAGCCGCAACGCGAAAGAAAGGGCGTATCGGTGTCATCAACGTCGGAACAAACATTAAAAATCTGATTGTCCGCAGTCGACTTGTCAGTATCTTTGAGCATTTTGATACCGAGGACGCTGCAGTTTCGGCGCTGTCAAGCGAGAGTTAAAGGTCATGATTGGAACACCCGCCCGTGACTTAAACGCGCAGTAGCATTAGGAGTATGTACACTATGGCAATCACCGTGTCTGAGAAAGAAGGGGTCGTTATTTTCAGACTGAGTGGCAGAATTATCACCCCAGGGGTCAAAGAGGTCTCGGAGACCGTAGAGGAGGCACTCGCAGTGCGCTCCTCACCCCCGAGAGTCGTGTTTGACTTCAAAGAAGTAACCGGAATGGACAGTTCTGGGCTTGGTGTCCTTATGAAAGTCTATTCCGACATCCACCCGCGCGGGGGGAAAATAGCAGTGATTAATGTCAACAAACATGTCAAGAACCTCATCGTCATGGCGCGCTTAATCACCGTCTTTAAAAACTTTGAGAGCGAAGAAGATGCTGTTGCTGCCTTGCTGCAGCACGCCGAATGAGATTCAGACTAATCTTAGTTTTATTGTAGCGGCGGTGCTTTGCTAACGTCGGAAACCTCTCAGTAAAGTCCTACTGCCTCGCATCTATAAGGGAATGTCTCATGATAAAAAATATCCTCGTTGCCATCGGCGATACGGATTACGAGAAAAATGCCTTTGAGTATGCCGGACAACTCGCAGTCCTTTTAGGAACACATTTATCGTGTGTTTTCTTTCAGGACAGCCAGCACGGTGGAAACGCTGATGTCGCAGAAACTGTCATACGTCGAACCGAGACGGAATGCTCGCTCTACGATTTCTTAGATTACCACGTTGAATCTGTCGCTGGCAATCCACGGCAGATGATCTGCGAAAAAGCACATTCTGCCGACTTGGTGGTTGTCGGGCTTCCTGAAGATATAAGAAAGCGTCGCCTCAAACTTATCCAGAGCCAGATCGACGACGTGCTGCTCCACATCACGAGACCTATTATTGTGGTGCATGAACAATGCACACTCTTGCGGAAAATACTCGCTGTTCATCATGGAGACACCTATTCTGATCATGCCTTAGGACTTGTCGCCGAAATCGGGGAGTTAACAAAAGCCGGGATATTGGGACTCGCTCTTTCAAGCACACAGCAGGAAGCAACCCAGATTAAGCAGCAGATGGAAGCGTATTTGGAATATTATGATGTTCAAGCCGACTTCCTCGCTGCTCGTGGCTTTACGGTAACAAACATCTTGGAAAACGCAGAAGAAAATGATTGCGATCTTATTGCATTGAGCGCGAGTCATCATGGAAGATTGTACGAGCTTGTTTTCCAAAGCACTACCCAAAGTGTTGTAAAAGTCGCAAACCGGGCAGTTCTCGTAACAACATAGGTTTACGGGACGCACGAGGTGATCTTATCTCGCATCTTGTGGAGGTAGATATGAAGCCTAAAGACACAATTTACGAGCGTATGTTAACGGATAGCATCCTTAAACCAGATTGCTTCTTAGAGATTTCCACGGATATGTTCGGATATATTACTTATGACGGCAACCTCTGCGCACTTAACTCGGTATGGGAAGAAATTCTTGGGTTCACACGATTAGAACTTCAGAACTCCGAATGGTCCGCATTCATACATCCCGAGGATCGAGAGGAAATGCTTACCGAAATCGAAAAGGTAAAAACAGGAGAAAGCGATGCTGTTACCTTTGAAAACCGATTTCAGCATAAAGACGCGTCTTACAGATGGCTAAGATGGCGCGTAGCATGGGATCATGAAAAACAACGCTATTACGTCGTCGCAACAGATATAACATCCCGAAAGCAGTTAGAAGCAAGATTGAAAGAGAGTGAAACCCGATTCCAGCAATTGGCGGCGAAGCATGTCCAAGAAGCTGAGCTGTTGCATACTCTGATGGAAAATACCCCTGACCATATCTATTTCAAAGATACAGAGAGTAGATTTATACGAATCAATCGTTCTTTAGCAGATCGGTTCGGTTTAAGAAATCCCGCAGAGGCAGTTCATAAAACCGACTTTGACTTCTTTACCCGTGAACACGCCCAACAGGCATATCAGGATGAGCAGGATGTCATTGAGTCTGGGAAACCCATTGAGGCGAAACAGGAAAGGGAGACCTGGCCCAATGAACAGGATACATGGGTATCAACGACTAAAGTCCCGATTCGGGATAGAGAAGGCCGCATCGTAGGAACATGTGGTATTTCACGCGACATAACTGAGTACTATCGCGCCCAACAAGCCGTTGAGTACGCCAGCCGTGCCAAAAGTGATTTCCTCGCAAACATGAGCCACGAACTGCGCACGCCTTTGAATGCAATCATTGGATTCGCTGAAATTCTACGAGATGAACTCGTCGGCAGCATTAACGCCGAGCAAAAGGAATGCATTAATGATATTCACATTAGCGGCGAACATTTGCTGGAAATGATCAATGACATCCTTGACCTTTCAAAGATCGAGGCCGGAAAAATGGCACTTCAATTAGAGACGTTCTCTATTGTTGAAGCCGTCGAGGAAGTCAACGCCATTATCACAGCACTCGCTGTAAAGAAGGATCTCAACCTTACCTTGAGCTATAACCAGAATGGTATGATTGAAGCCGACCGAGTTAAATTCAAGCAGATTTTCTATAACCTACTCTCCAATGCAGTGAAATTCACCCCAGAAGGCGGTAAAGTAGCAACGCAATTGGAAGTTGGAACCACGGAACTGCGAGCTGAAGTTATTGATACAGGTATAGGTATCTCCGAAGCCGATCAGGCGAAACTCTTTGCCCCGTTTACACAAATCGATACGTCAAAATCTCGGCGGTACGGTGGAACAGGCCTCGGGTTAGCCTTGACGCATAGGCTTATCATGTTACACGGTGGCGAGATTAGTGTGACAAGCCGAGAAGGAGAAGGGAGTAATTTCGCGCTGAGCGTCCCCCTTCAACGCCCTGCAACAATTAAAGTGTAAATTTAAAACTTCGGTTCATTGCATACTGCTGGCTTGAATAAAAGGCAACCTGTGAAAACTGAAAAACCACCCCCAGCCGAAGAACAGGCAGAAACGCAAAAGCGGATCTTGGTGATTGAAGACCAAGAGTTGAACCGCAAAGTTGTGCGGATTGTCCTGCAATCAAAGGGGTATACAGTCGTGGAAGCGACTGATGCTACGGAAGCACTCGCAAGTTTGGAAGACGCAATACCACAACTTATCCTCATGGATATTGCCTTACCCGGACAAAGCGGCGAAGATTTAACAAGACGCATTAAAGCGAATCTTGCATGGGTAGATATACCAATTATTGCACTCACAGCCGCAGCCATGTCTGGGGACAGGGAGCGCATTCTTAAAGCTGGATGCGATGATTATCTCAGCAAACCTATTGACATCAAAGTTTTGGTGGAGCGTGTAGAGACTCATATCAAGGGGACAAACAAATGAATGAGGAAGTAATATCTGAGCAGCAAGAAGGTGCGAAAATCCTTGTTGTTGATGATGAACCCAAGAATGTCAAAATTCTCCAAATTCAACTCAACGCACGAGGCTATACAGTCTACACAGCTGCAGATGGACTTGAAGCACTTGATACCGTCGAAAAAGATATGCCAGATCTCATCTTGTTGGACATCAATATGCCCAGAATGGATGGGTTTGAAGTCGTCAAACGGATCCGAGCGAATGAGGCTACCGAATTCATTCCAATTGTGATGATAACCGCTCTACGGGACACCCGCGAAAATCGAATTAAGTCCATTGAGGCAGGTGCTGATGATTTTATTGAGAAGCCTTTTGATAGTTTAGAAGTCCTCGCCCGGGTGCGTTCACTCTTGCGGATTAAACGCTACCAAGATACACTCGCAGCGTATAATACCCGTTTGCAAGAAGAACTCCAAATGGCACGAAGTATTCAAGAAATCCTGATTCCTCAGAATGGTGTGCAGGAATTGTCGGGGTTCCGAATTGCTTCACACTGCCGTCCTGAAATGGCAGTCGGCGGAGACTTTTTCGACATTTGGGAAATCGCACCCAATCGACTCGGGGTTTTTATTTCTGATGTTATGGGACATGGGGTTTCAGCGGCTTTTGTAACAGTCTTCATTAAAACAATTTTGGCGGAATTCCAGCAACAAGTCGAAGATAATCCAGGGTATCTGCTTGAAATACTAAACACCCGTTTTAATGATTTGATTAGTTCACGACTGTTCATGTTTGCAACAGCCTTTTGCGGGATCATTGACCTGGATAAGGGCGCGCTCATCTGTGCAAACGCCGGGCATTCATTCCCATTTTTGTACAATACCCATCAACAGACATACCAAGCCGTTGGCGATCAACACACAGGAAATGGGTTAGGCATTTGGCGAGATTCAGTTTATGAAACGATACATTATCCATTTGATGGGGCTAGTAGAATGTTCCTTTATACCGATGGTGTTTACGAAGCTAAAAACCCACAAGGTGAGGAATTTACAGTAGATCGCCTCCAAAAATTGGTGTGTACATACGAAAAAGAATCCGCAGCAGGACTCATCACCACCGTCTCGGAAGCGATTGATGCCTTCACCGACAACTGCCCGAAAGACGACGATCTAACACTGATCGCGATTGAAGTTTCAGGGGGAGATTAAATTTCGATATCTCTCGGTTTTAAAAAACGAAAAACCACGCGAACATCGGTTCCACCTGACGCATTCGTTTGCATTTCGTGCATATCCGAGAGAGATTTAGCGATGAAAATACCGTGTCCACTCTCATTGTTTGGGGAACGGTTCATCTCAATCTCTGACAGTCTTTCATGTGTTAGCCAACTCTTTTTTCCCGCAGGCCGCGTACCCGTATCCCTTACTAAAATTTCAAGGGCATCTGTATCAATACTGATACACAATTTAACGCCAACTGTAGCATTAACCGAGCCATGATGTACTGCATTGCTACAGACTTCGTCAAGCACAAGTTGAATGTCTGCTACGCGTTTTCTGGAGAATCCGAGGCTTTTTGCGAGGTTGCCAACAAATGCCCGAACAGGCTCTATATAAAAGGCAGCACTCGGAATTTGAAGTTGAATATCTGCTTGCGCCATGTACTAAATTTACTTTGCTTAAAACGCTGCGAGGGCACTGTTTTCTGATTCGTAGATTTCGACGACACTGGATGCCCCGATGAGATTAAAGGTCCGTGTTAAGTTGTCCGCGAGTGCACAAATTTTAAGGTCGCCACCACTTTGGCGAAGTCGTTTTGCAACACCTACCAAAGCACCTACAGCTGTGCTGTTTATATGACTCACTTGACTAAGATTCACAACAACCTTCTCGACTTTCTCCGCTAAGAGTCCTTCAAGCATCTTCCGTAAATCGGATGCTGCGTAACTACTCAAGTCTGTTTTTATTTCAATTATTTTGATACCGGATTCCTCTCGGAGTTTCATTAATTTTGTCGAATCCATAGAAATCACCTCCCATAGATTAAAGCCAGTCCTAACTCAAGGAACCGTTCCTAAATTCTATCTTAAATCCATAAAAAAAGCAAGCAAAATTCTGTGTTTGAACCCCAAATCGCAGAGATATTTTCCAATCACAGGTCTTTCTGAGAGTTAAATCATATCAATAAAAAAATATTGTTGATTTTCTTTCTGCATTTATGATATACTATTATGCAACCGATTTGAAAGTGCCAAAAGCACTTTGAATATAAGGAGGAACTGGCGGATTAACGCGGTTGTGCGTTTTTAAATGGACCAGGTATCTTAATGAACAACGAACAGGCAAATACAAATGCGTCCACTGTTGATGTGGAAGAGGAAAAACATTCAACTGAGGGTTCAGTTGAAGTGAATCAGGAAGTAGCCAGCGAGACAGAAACTTCAGAAGTTGCAGAAGCCACTTCTGCAACCAACGTAGACGCTGAGGAGCATGAAGAAGCCACGGACACTGAAGTGGAATCGACTGCTGGCGACGCTGATGTTGAAGAAGCAACAACGCTTACTGATGAAAGTGCCCCCGAAGAGGCAGCAGCAGTGGCTGATAGCGAGGCTGAAGAAGCAGAAGCAGCCGCCGATGAAACCCTACCTGAAGAGGGCGGAGAAGTCGTCGCTGCGGATGCGGATGCTGAAGAAACAGTAGCACCCACTGAAGAAACCCCCTCGGAAGAGGTAGCGATGGAGGCAGCACCGGAAGAACCAGCGGAATCCATGAGTCCGGAATCTCTTGAAGAAGCGTATGATAATTCGATCAAGGCGTTTACAGATGGCGAAATTGTTAAAGGGGTCGTCGTAGATGTCAATCGCGATGAAGTCATGATTGACATCGGCTTTAAGTCCGAAGGTTATATCCCGGCATCTGAATTCGATGCTGGACAAGACGATTTGCCTACTGTTCAGGTGGGCGATGAGATTGATGTCTATATTGTGCGGCGTGAAGACTCTGAAGGACAGATAGTCCTTTCGAAAAAGATCGCCGATCAAACACTCATTTGGGATGAAATTGCGACCGCGTACGAAGCAGGTACACCCGTCATGGGACGTATCAGCGAACGGATTAAGGGAGGGCTGCGAGTCAACGTTGGATCCCTCCGAGGTTTCTTACCCGCTTCGCAAGTTGAATTGCGCCCTATCCAGAACCTTGAACAGTATGTAGGACAAACGCTTGAAATGAAGGTTATCAGCCTGAGTAAACGGCGGCATAACATTGTTCTGTCGCGGCGTGCTTGGTTGGAAGCCGAACTCGTCCAAAAACGCTCAGAAGTGCTCAACACACTTGAGGTTGGTCAACAGGTGAAAGGCGTGGTAAAAAACATCACTGCTTTTGGGGCTTTTGTTGACTTGGGGGGCGTTGATGGGTTACTTCACAAGACAGATATGGCGTGGAAACGGATACATCATCCATCTGATGTCGTCTCTGTTGGTGAAGAAATCGAAGTCCAGGTCATCGGTATCAACCAAGACAATGAGAAAATTTCCTTGGGCTTGAAGCAGAAAACTCCCGATCCATGGACAGACATTGAGGAAAAGTATCCGGTTGGCTCCACGGTCCGGGGTGTTGTTGTTAATATCGTCAATTATGGGGCGTTTCTACAACTCGAAGAGGGCGTTGAAGGCTTAATTCATGTCTCTGAGATGGCATGGACCCGCCGTAACGTTGCCCCATCCAGAATCGTTAATAAGGGTGATGAAATTGAAGCCGTTGTCCTGGAAATCTCAAGGGACGACAAACGTATTTCGCTTGGGTTGAAGCAGCTGCAACAGAATCCTTGGGAACTTTTGGAAGAGAGATCCCCTGTTGGCAGTAAGATCACCGGACGTATCCGAAATTTAACGAGTTTTGGGGCGTTTGTTGAAATCGAACCAGGAATTGACGGTTTAATCCATACCTCAGATCTCTCATGGACGAAACGGGGCGTTGCAGCCAATGATGAATTAAAGGAAGGCAGTGAGATTGAGGTCGTCGTATTACAGATTGACGCCGCTGAACGTAGAGTTTCATTGGGACTCAAGCAGACACAGCCCGATCCATGGGCAGAGGTACCCGAAAAATACAAGGTCGGTTCTGTCGTCCGAGGTAAAATTGTCAATCTTACGAGTTTCGGAGCGTTCACCAAGCTTGAGGAAGGTATTGAAGGCTTAGTTCACATTTCTGAACTCGCGGACCGACGAATTGAAAAACCAGAAGAAGTGGTTTCTGTCGGCGACGAGTTAGATTTGAAAGTGATTAATCTGTCTCCAAAAGACCGACGGATCGGATTGAGTTTGAAAGCACTCCTTGCTGAACAAGAACGCGCTGTGACATCTGAAGAAGAACAGCCAGCAAGAACGAGATCCGAGCGACCCGCTCGATCACGACGTGAACGGGAACCGAGACGGCAAATGCCAGCACGCGAAGAGACTGTCACCACATTAGGGGCATTGCTCAAAGAGGAAATGGGTAAGTCGAACGCGGAGAGTCCTGAAAATACTCAGAGCGTTGAGAGTGTGGAAAGTTCTGAGAACGTTGAGAACACTGAAAACGTTGAGAGTGTGGAGGGTTCTGAGGACGTTGAGGACACGAAGAACTCTGAGAATTAATGTTTTTCGTATCTTCATCCCAAATTAAATCCAAGCTTTTGGAGCAGAGGCGAAAATATAAAGCGAAAAAATCTCGCTACGGCGTGTGTCTACATTTTTAAAATGTAGGGGCGGGTTTTTGCGCGTCCATTTTCGTTATTTCACCTGCATGGGTGGGCATATTGCCCACCCGTCCTCTCTTGCATGAAAGGTTTGGTGAGGCACAAAGCCCTTGCTCCACACGGTGGAGCGAGAATAAATACGTAGGCTTAGGAGACGTGGAATTGAGCAAAAATTTTCTTTTTACGTCCGAATCCGTCACTGAAGGACACCCGGACAAAATCGCGGATCAGATTTCTGATGCCGTACTTGATACCATATTCACAACCGATCCAATGGCGAGAGTCGCTTGTGAAACCTTGGTTACAACAGGACTTGCCGTCATTACTGGTGAAATCACAACTACAGCAAACTACGATGCCCAACAAATCGCACGGAAAGTACTAACTGATATTGGTTATACCGATATTGAATATGGCTTTGATGCCGAACGAAGTGCCGTATTGAGCATCATTGATAAGCAATCACCTGATATAGCAATGGGTGTGAACCCTGGCGGTGCAGGCGATCAAGGGTTAATGTTTGGATACGCATGTACCGAAACACCAGCATTGATGCCACTGCCGATTACCCTTGCACATCAATTAACACAGCGTTTGGCTAAAGTTCGCAAAGATCGTACCCTCCCCTTTATCCGTCCCGACGGGAAATCTCAAGTAACAGTAGAATATGTTGACAGTAAACCTAAGGCTGTCACTACAGTTGTCATTTCTTCACAACACGATCCTGACGTTGCGGATAGCGAGCTACGTGAAGCAATTATTGAAGAGGTTATCAAAGAAATTATCCCTGAAAATCTCCAAAGTCCAGATATTAAATATCATATCAATCCAACCGGACGTTTTGTGACCGGAGGACCCCAAGGTGACGCCGGATTAACCGGACGAAAAATTATCGTTGATACATACGGCGGGATGGGACGGCATGGTGGAGGCGCGCTTTCTGGGAAAGATCCTACCAAAGTAGATCGGAGCGCGGCTTATGCAGCACGACACGTTGCTAAGAACCTTGTTGCCGCGGGGCTCGCAGAACGCTGCGAAATTCAAATTGCCTACGCAATCGGTAGAAAAGACCCTATCTCTGTCATGGTGGATACGTTTGGTACTGGCGATGCAGAGACGCTCACTAAACTCGTCAATGCACACTTTGATTTAACACCCGCGGGCATCATAGAACGGCTGAAATTACGCCAGCCTATATATCAAAATACTGCCACCTATGGACATTTCGGACGTGAAGAACCCGGTTTCACTTGGGAAGAAACCGACTACGTCGAAAAACTTCGGTAAATTGGAAAAATTGAAAATACCCATAAACAAAAAGGATACTAATGAACTACGATATAAAAACAACCGAGCTCGCAGCAACCGGTAAACAACGCATCGACTGGGCAAACCGGTTTATGCCCGTTTTGGATTCCATCCGGGATCGGTTTCAAAATGAACGACCCTTAGAAGGATTGAGGGTGGCAGCGTGTTTACACGTTACAACTGAAACAGCCAACTTAATGAAAACCCTGAAGGCGGGCGGAGCCGAGGCGGTTGTTTGTGCATCAAATCCACTCAGTACGCAGGACGACGTTGCCGCATCTCTCGTTGTTGATGAGGAGATAGGCGTTTTTGCGATTAATGGGGAAGATACAGAGACGTATTACAAACACATTGATGCCACCCTTGATTTGCAACCGACGATTACTATGGATGACGGGGCGGATCTCGTTTCAAGACTTCATTCTGAAGAAACGAATCCAGCTTTAGTGGAGCAAGTCGTTGCAGGAACAGAGGAAACAACAACCGGCGTTATCCGACTCAAAAGTATGGCAACCGAGGGTGTGTTGAGGTATCCGATCATCGCTGTGAACGACGCACGAACAAAGCATTTTTTTGATAACCGATACGGCACCGGACAAAGCACATTAGACGGTATCATCAGAGCGACGAATCTGCTCATTGCTGGAACGACTGTTGTCGTCGCAGGCTATGGGTGGTGTGGTAGAGGCGTTGCGAACCGGGCACGCGGCTTAGGCGCGAACGTCATTGTGACGGAGGTCACCCCTCTGAAAGCATTGGAAGCAGTGATGGACGGATTTCGAGTGATGCCGATGCAGAAAGCGGTTCAGGAAGGGGATTTGGTTGTGACGCTCACGGGAGATATTCACGTCTTACGTCAAGAGCATTTCAAAGCAATGAAGGACGGAGCGATTATAGCGAACTCTGGTCACTTCAACGTTGAAATCGACATTCCAGCACTTGAAGAATTAAGCGTTGATAAAGGAAGCGCACGTCCCTATGTAGATGTCTACACCCTCGAAGATGGCAGGAAACTCTATCTTGTCGGCGAAGGCAGATTGGTAAATCTCGCTGCTGCTGAAGGGCATCCGGCGAGTGTCATGGACATGAGTTTCGCGAACCAAGCATTATGCCTCGAGTACATCGCCCAAAATCAGGATAATTTTGAGAATCGTGTATATGATGTCCCTGAATCTATAGATGAAACCGTAGCACAACTCAAGTTGGAAGCCTTCGGTGTTGAAATTGATACACTCACGGCAGAACAGGAAAAATACCTCAACTCGTGGGAAATGGGAACGTAAAAAAGTTGTAAGGAAGTCCCTATGAAGAAATCAGAGATTTTGGAGGGAGTGATATTGCTCCTATCGGCGGTGTTATTATTACCGATCTGGATGGCATCCTCTCAACAGATAGACCTTCCGCCGACATTGCTAAAAGTGTTGAGTTTCTTGCAGTATCCAGTCATCATTGTGCTGAGTGTTATTTTTATTCGCCGACTGAGACGGGTTATCCGCGCACTACGCGAAAATAAGAATAGACCGGGACCTTTTTAAGGAAAGCGGATGTCCGGCGATGGGCGAGATTTAGAGACCAGCGCGCCTGCAAAACGCGCCTTTACGCAGAAGGAGATGAGAATTTAGAATGGGAGTCTTAGTCGTTGGCACGGTTACTTTAGATACGGTAGAAACACCGAGTAAACGCGTGGAGGATGTCCTGGGCGGTTCCGGGGTCTACGCTGCCGTCGCCGCCAGTTTTTTTGGCAACCCTGTTCGGCTTATTGGAGTCGTCGGGACTGATTTTCCACACGCTTACACAGATTTTCTCGACACCCGAGGTGTTGACCTTCAAGGATTAAAACGGGTAAACGGTGGTAAATCCTTCCGATGGGGTGGGCGTTACACCGACGACTTTAACGTGCGCGATACGCTGTTTACAGAATTGAATGTTGTCAGTGATTTTCAGCCCGTTTTGCCTGAAACCTACAAAGAAACCCCCTACCTCTTTTTGGCAAATAACCCACCCAGTTTACAATTGAGCATTATTGAGCAGGCAACCCAACCGAAACTGATTGTCTGTGACACGATGGACTTCTGGATTAATGAAGAGCGGGAGGCTTTGGAAGCACTCTTAGCGCGTGTGGATATTCTTATCCTGAACGACAGTGAGGCACTTTTATTAACAGGCGAGTCTAATTTGATGCGAGCCGCACAGATAATCCTACGCCAGGGTCCAAAGCGGGTTATCATTAAGAAAGGGGAGCACGGGGCAATCAGTGTAACGGAATCATCTTTTTTCAGTGTGCCAGCGTATCCCCTCACACAGGTGGTTGATCCGACGGGTGCTGGTGATAGTTTCGCGGGTGGAATGATGGGTTATCTCGCATCTATTGAAGACACATCCGAAAAAGCAATACGCAGCGCAATGGTATATGGAACCGTTGTTGCCTCTTTTAATATTGAAGGTTTCAGCATCAGCCGACAAAAAGATGTCCAGTTTTCAGAGATTTCATCGCGATATTGTGAACTTCAAGAAGCCGTCCGTTTTTAGTGTAGACTGTGAATCGCTCTATCATACGCTGCTTCAGCGGATTCCATCACCATTTCTGCGAGGGTTGGATGGGCATGCACCGTCCCTGCTATGTCCATCGCAGTCGCGCCCGTGCGAATCGCGACAGCGGCTTCATGAATAAGGGTTGAAGCATGGGCACCAACGATATGGACGCCAAGGATATCCCCGCTATCGGCATCAGAAACCGTTTTAACAAACCCGTCCGTCTCGCGGAGTCCCAATGCCTTCCCATTCGCAGCGTATGGAAACCGTCCTATCTTCACTTCGTAACCCTCATCCGTCGCCTCTTTTTCTGTCATACCGACGTGCCCAATCTCAGGTAGCGTAAAAACACACCACGGGATGACCTGATAATCCATCTCGACAGTGTCACCAAGACAGTTTTGTGCTGCTATCTTTCCCTCTGCCGATGCAACGTGTGCCAACAGATACCGGCTCGCCACGTCTCCAACGGCGTAGATATCCGCAACGTTCGTCTGCATTCGAGCATCCACGACAATTTTCCCGCCCTCTGTCCGAACGCCAACCTTTTCTAAGCCTATCCCCTCTGTGTTGTAACGCCTCCCAATCGAGACGAGCATCTTTTGTGCGATCAATTCTTCGCCGGATTCAAGCACTGCTGTGACACCCGCATCCGATTTTTTGACATGGGTAAGTTTCGCGCCAGTATGGAGAGTGATACCTTTCCGTTTCATGAAAAGTTGGATATGCCGGATAACCTGAATGTCTTCAGTTGCCAAAATTGTAGGGAGGAGTTCCAACACAGTCACGTTGCAACCGAGGGCATTAAAGATGGAAGCGAATTCACATCCTGAAACGCCACCGCCAACGATCAGTAGGCTTTCGGGGAGTTCCGTGAGATCAAGAATACCTGTTGTCGTCAAGACTTGGCTCTCGTCAATTTCAAAAACAGGCGGTTCTGCAGGTTCAGAACCCGTGGCAATGATAATATTTTTTGCGTGTAATTGTTCGGTTGCCCCGTCAGGTTTGCTAACGACAATCGTATTTCTGTTGATAAGTGTTGCCATCCCATTGAAAGTATCAACCCCGTTTGCCTTCAGCAGTTGCGCAATGCCCCCTGTGAGCTGCTGGATAACCGAAGTTTTGTGATTCAATACTTGCGAGTAATCAATTGTCGTCTCGCCGTTAATATTCACACCGAAGGTAGATGCTTCTTGAACCTGTGTTGCTAAGTTGGCAACTGCAAAAAGGGTCTTCGTTGGGATACATCCGCGATTCAGACAGGTCCCGCCCCACGCTCCCTTTTCTATCAGGCAGACACTGCCGCCACGTTGCGCCGCTTTAATAGCTGCAACGTAACCTCCTGGTCCCCCACCGATAATTCCGACATCATACGTCGACATTTTTCTAACCGTGGCCTCCTATTAACCATATAGTTAATGCATTAAATTTTATCATAAAGGGTGAGGGTTGTCAAGATGAGATAGTCTAAAAGCAACACCATCCAGTCCCTGAAAATCGGCGCTCTTATGTAATGCCCACGAAAATCAAAGGTGTTTTTGGTGCTAAATTTGACAAAAAAGGCAGGGACTGCTATAGTGGAGGGAACGGTCTTAAGTAAGGAGTCGAAAAATGTTCGATGGGTATTTCCCAAACCAATTCGGGCCTGGACGCTCGGCAGTCGTTTGTCAACATGGAGCGGTTGCGACGAGTCAGCCGCTCGCGGCGCAGGGCGGGTTGCAGATTTTACAGAAGGGTGGAAACGCCGTTGATGCAGCGGTCGCGACTGCCGCAATACTTAACGTTGTTGAGCCAATGTCAACCGGCATCGGTGGAGATGCCTTTATGCTCGTTTATCAACCCAAAGAGGGTGTGATTCGCGGCTTGAATGCGAGCGGTAGAGCGCCTTACGCTGCAGAACCAGAATTCTTTACCAAGCAGGGGTTGATGAGTATTCCTTCTTTTGGGAGTATGTATCCCGTCACCGTCCCTGGGACAATTGACGGATGGGCAACACTCCTCGACGAATGCGGAACAATGTCGCTATCAGACGTCCTTCAGCCTGCCATCAATTACGCGGAAAACGGATTTCCTGTCAGTCCACAGATTAGTCTTGCATGGCAAGAAAGTGCGCAGATGTTGGCGCAGCATCCCGACACAGCACGGACATATCTCCAGAATAGAAAGGCACCGACACCCGGGGAAATCTTTTATCAACCAAACCTTGCACGGACATTTCGGTTGATTGCAGAAGGCGGACGCGATGCCTTCTATCAAGGGGAAATTGCTGACAAAATCGTGAAATTCTCCGATGAAAACGGAGGCTTATTTACGCAACGCGACTTTGCTGAACACACGTCAGATTGGGTAGAACCGATTTCTACCAATTATCGAGGCTACGATGTTTATGAAATACCCCCAAATGGACAGGGGATCGCTGCACTCCTCGCACTCAACATTGTTGAAGGATTTGAACTTGAAAGATTCGGACATAATAGTCCTGAACATCTACACCATGCAATTGAGGCAATGAAATTAGGCTTTGCAGATCTCTACGAATACGTGACAGATCCGACGTTTGTAGATGTGCCAGTAGGCGGACTCCTGTCCAACGATTATACAGAAAGCCAGCGAGAGCGCATCTCACCGGAACGAGCAAACGAGCAGTCGAGCCCGGGTATGCCCATAATGGGAAGCGATACGGTATATCTCTGTGCGGTTGACAGCGAACGAAATGTCGTCTCTTTTATCAACAGTCTCTTCGCTGGTTTTGGTTCAGGGTTAGTTGCTGGAGACACGGGAATTATGTTACAAAATCGAGGGGCAGGTTTTTCGTTGAGTCCCGACCACGCGAATTGTATTGCGCCACATAAACGCACACTGCATACGATTATCCCTGGCATGATTGCACAAAACGGGGTGCCCTTAGTCACCTTTGGGGTCATGGGAGGACAGATGCAAGCACAAGGACATTTACAATTCGTATGCAACCTTGTGGATTTCAATATGGACGTGCAAAACGCATTAGACGCACCTCGGTTTCGCGTAATGGATGACTCGCGGATTATGCTGGAGGCGGGCATTCCCATGAATGCACAAGCGGCTTTGGCACAAAAGGGACATCATATCATACCCGGAAACACTTTTTTTGGGGGAGGACAAGCAATTTTCATCAATCCATCCTTCGGCACGCTGATCGCAGGTTCAGATCCAAGACGAGATGGATGTGCTGCCGGCTATTGAGGCAAGAGGATTTTTTTGACTTTTGGCTTAAATTAAGGTATAATATTAAGACTACAGGCGGTTTCGGTTCAAAGACTGAGAACCAAACCGAAGCATGTAAGCCCGCCAAGTCGGTCGCGAATCACCGTTGACGCGATCGCGGATCACCGCTGATTCCAAAGGCGCTCTTGCCTTGGGGCGCGCTACCTCTGGCAGGATACAAGTAGTCAGCGTCCGAATTTAAGCCGTACGGAACATCCTATCCAGCCTTGAAAGCGAAATCCGTTTTTTGATTTTTTGTACCCTTGATAAAAAGGAGTAGGGCTAAGACGCGCGAACCTCGCCCCGCAGATTAAATACAAAATGGCGACGGATGGGAAGCCCACTCTACAATGCCAATGCAAAAAAAATAAAGAAGAATGTATGGAGAGTCAGTTTAGAAATGTATAATGATTTAAAAGAAAAAGATGCCTGCGGCGTTGGTTTTGTCGCGAACCGTTTTGGGAATCGAAGCCACGATATTATCAAAATGGCGACACAAGCGGTCACGAATTTGACACATCGAGGCGCAGTAGCAGCTGATGCCAAGACAGGAGATGGCGCTGGCATTTTAACGCAAATTCCGGAGAAAATATTTCAAAAAGAACTTCAGAAACTCGGCGTCCACCTCGATTCGATGGATGATATGGGGGTCGGGATGATTTTCCTGCCCAGGCATGACCGAGATGCACAGGCACAGGGGCGCGCAATCGTTGAAAAGATATTACAGCAATACGGTATTCCTTTTCTTGGATGGCGTTCCGTTCCTCAGGATTTTTCCGCGCTCGGTGCCAAAGCACTCGAAACGCTACCGGAAATCCAGCAGATATTGGTGGGACGTCCAAAGCAACTCACCGATGACGCTTTTGAACAGCGATTGTATCTGATATGTAAAGAGTTAGAGCATCGTGTTACAGCCGCGGCACTTGATGAATTCCATATCGCCTCTTTTTCACATCGGACGATTGTCTATAAAGGGTTGCTCGTAGCCCCGCAGCTTACCCAGTTTTACACGGATTTAAAAGATCCTGATTTTCAGGCAGCACTTGCCGTTTTCCATCAACGCTACAGCACAAATACCTCGTCCACATGGATGCTTGCCCAGCCTTTTCGGACATTGGCACATAACGGCGAAATCAACACCTTGATGGGCAATCAGAATTGGATGCGGGCGCGCGAAGCCGACTTGCAATCGCCCCTCTGGAACGAGGACATCCAAAAACTCATTCCAATTATCAATCCGGATGGAAGCGATTCCATGAGTTTGGATAACGTGTTAGAGTTATTAACACACTCTGGTCGTGATATCCTACATGCTATGATGTGCCTGATTCCTGAAGCATACGAGCAGATTCCTGATATGCCGGACAAGTTGAAAGCCTGTTACGAGTATCTCTCATGTGTCAGTGAGCCTTGGGACGGACCGGCAGCAGTCGCCTTTACGGATGGCGTTATTGTCGGGGCAAGTTTGGATAGAAACGGACTACGTCCCGCACGCTACAAGGTCACCGAAGACGGCACAGTTGTTATGGGGTCTGAAGTTGGCATTATTGAGCTTGATGACAGTTGTGTGGTGGAAAAGGGACGTTTGGGACCTGGGCAAATGATTGCCGTTGATACAGCCCAAGGAAAATTGCTGAAGAATTCCGATATTAAACACAATGTCGCCAGACAGAAGCCTTATGCTGAGTGGGTGAAGAAAGGTATCGTAACGCTCCCAGCCGAAAAAAATGAGACGTGTGGCACCATAGATGCTGTCCCTGAAAAATTGTCAACATATCAGAAAGCTTTCGGTTATATGACTGAAGATATAGAGCGCTTTATTAAACCGATGGTGTCGGAAGCGAAGGAAGCAATCGGTTCGATGGGGGATGACACACCGCCTTCTGTGATTTCTCGGCATCCGCGTTTGCTCTACAGTTACTTCAAGCAACGTTTCGCGCAGGTTACGAATCCACCTATTGATTCGCTCCGGGAACGGCTGGTGATGTCTCTGACAACACACCTCGGAAAGCAGTATAGTTTGCTCACAGAAACGCCAGCACACGCTCGACTTGTTCGGTTACATTCCCCAATTCTGACGAATACAGATTTGCAAGCATTGCGTGAACTGGATATATCCGATTTTCAGATAGAGACACTTCCTGCGTGTTTCCCTGTAGCCTCCGGCAAACAAGGTGTGGAAGACGCATTGGAAACACTCTGTCAACGTGCCTCTGCGGCAATTGATGCCGGTATAACACTCCTCGTGCTAAGTGACAAAGAGGTGAGTCCTGACCTTGCTCCGATTCCGATGGCACTTGCTATTGGTGCTGTCCACCACCATTTGATTCGGGAAGGAAAGCGAATGCGGGCAAGTCTCATCGCTGAAACTGGAGATGCGAGGGAAGAACATCACTTTGCTGTTCTTCTCGGTTACGGCGCAACTGCAATCAACCCTTACCTCGCTTTCTCAACGATTGTTCAACTTGCTCGGGACGGTGAATTCGCAGAACTTACCCCCGCGAAAGCCGTTGAAACCTATAAAGCAACCGTCGAAAAAGGTATTTTAAAAATTATGGCAAAGATGGGAATTTCGACGGTGTCAAGTTATCACGGTGCCCAGATTTTTGAAGCACTTGGTATCAATTCAACAGTTATTGATAAATGCTTTACAGGAACCACCTCACGCCTCAGTGGCATTGGTTTTGCTGAAATCGCGGCGGAGACACTTCACTTCCACACAAAAGCGTTCTCTGGCAGTGAAGATGACACGTCCTTAGAGGAAGCAGGCTATTTCCGATTTCGTAGAAACGGCGAATTCCATGCCTTTAATCCAACAGTATTTAAGTCCCTTCACCGGTTTGTGAAGGGAGGTAAGTCGGAAGACTATGAAAAATACGCTGCTGCTATTGAGAGTGGGGAACCTTCCAGCTTACGAGACCTTCTTGCTTTCAAACCCAGCACCCCTATTCCGATTGAAGAGGTAGAGCCAGTAGAAGATATCGTTCGGCGTTTCACAACCGGTAGTATGTCTTTTGGCGCGTTAAGTCGCGAGACACACGAAACTTTGGCAATCGCGATGAATCGCCTCGGCGCAAAATCGGGGAGTGGGGAAGGCGGTGAAAGCAGTGCACGCTTCAAACCCCAACCCAATGGAGACCTTGCTTCCAGTGCCATTAAACAGGTGGCATCCGGACGGTTCGGTGTGACCCCGACCTACCTCATATCGGCGAAGGAACTGGAAATTAAGATGGCGCAAGGTTCAAAACCTGGAGAAGGTGGACAGATTCCAGGACATAAAGTGACAGCCGAAATCGCTGCGCTTCGGCACTCTGTGCCTGGAGTGCCATTGATCTCACCACCCCCACATCATGACATCTACTCCATCGAGGATTTGGCGCAGCTCATCTACGATCTAAAACAAGCGAACCCGCGAGCAAAGGTAGCAGTAAAACTGGTATCCGAATTTCTCGTTGGAACGATTGCGTCAGGCGTGGCAAAGGGCTACGCTGATGTCATACAAATAAGTGGGCATGAAGGAGGCACCGGGGCATCCCCGCTCAGTTCCATTAAGAACGCTGGGACCCCTTGGGAACTCGGACTTGCTGAAACACAGCGAGCACTCGTGACCAATGAATTGCGGGATCGTGTCGTCTTACGGGCTGACGGTGGGATGCGTTCCGGACGCGACATTGTTATTGCGGCAATGTTGGGGGCAGAAGAATATGGATTTGGAACAATAGCGATGGTCGCGACGGGATGTGTAATGGCACGTCAATGCCACTTAAATACATGTCCGGTGGGTGTAGCGACCCAAGATCCAGCACTCCGTGCCAAGTATCCCGGCACTCCCGAAATGGTAGTCAATTTCATGCTCGGCGTCGCGAATGAAGTCCGAGCTATTCTTGCCAACCTCGGGCACCGGAACCTCAACGATATTATCGGACGTCCGGAGTTGCTGCAACCGATCGATCTGGCAGATTACCCAAAAACTGAAACACTGGATTTAAGTGAGATCCTAACCCCTGCCGATCCAACTGGAACGCAGCCGCGTTACCATCTACAAAAACGGAACGATCGGGACGACATCTCTCTTGACGACCAGATTCTGGAGGATGCTAAGGACGCAATCTCGCAGAAAACCTCTATCCAACTCTCTTATTCCATCCGGAATACGCACCGAACGGTGGGGGCAAAGTTGTCCGGTGAAATTGCGGCGCGCTATGGAGACGCTGGCTTACCTGATAGAACGATCCAGTGTGACTTTCAGGGGAGTGCCGGACAGAGTTTCGGTGCTTTCTGTATCAGCGGTGTCCAATTCGTCTTGACAGGCGAAGCGAATGACTATGTAGGTAAAGGCATAGCGGGCGGAGAAATTATTATTAAACCCGCGCCGAATGCACAGTTCCCAACTTATGAAAATACAATCATCGGAAATACCGTGTTGTACGGTGCCACAGGCGGGACCCTTTATGCAGCCGGAAGAGCCGGCGAACGGTTCTGTGTCCGAAATAGCGGGGCAACTGTTGTCATTGAAGGTGTAGGAGATCACGGTTGTGAATACATGACCGCTGGGACAGTCGTAATTCTCGGCGAAACGGGTAGAAACTTTGGAGCCGGAATGACCGGTGGCACTGCCTATGTTCTCGACGAAAAACAACAATTCGAGGGGAAGTACAACTCGGATTGGGTGAAGTTAGAGCGCGTAACCAGTGAAACAGATATTAAGAATCTGATGGCACTTATACAAAATCACGCCGCTTATACCGGCAGTGAACACGCTGAGAAGATCCTTGCCAATTGGGAAGATTTCCTTTCATACTTTTGGAAGGTTGTAACACCACCACCACCACCGCCACCAGCACCTGTCCAACTTAAAAGAAGAGCCGCTGGCCGCAGAGCACGAAAACGCTAAAAAACGCAACTGCGAGATAAGCACCAGCAGTCTACCTGACAGTCTATATAATAAAAAAAGGCAGCCGAAGCTGCCTTTTTTGTTAACTGCATTGCAGTTTTCAGTCCTCTTCCGAGACCGCGAAAGCGATTTCAAGCCCCTCCGTTTTACTGGAGCGTTGTTTCGCTCGTTCCACCACATCAATGACGACACCGTGTTTCGCACGCTTGTCTGCCTTGATAATTAGAGTGCTGATCTGGTTTTCATGCGCTGCAATAAAAAGTTCCATATCTTCCAGGGTCAACATCTCTTGGTCATCGATGGAAATCCGTCCGTCACCGCTAATGAAGAGATTATACTTCTTCCGTGTGAACTCGTGCTTAGTTGCGGAATCGGGTAAGGTGACAGTGAAAGGCGGAGGAACCCGCATAACAGCAGACACCATGAAGAAAATCAGCAACAAAAAGACACAATCGATCATTGGTGCCATCGGGATGTCATCATCGTCGCCTGTTTTCTTCCGCCGAGACATGTTCAAAGCCATCTGAATTCTCCTTCTATAGAGAGTGGAGTGCTATTATCGTCGCGTCAGATGCGTCAATCTCGCGCGACAATAGCGAACCCGATTTTATCTATACCTGCCTGTTTCGCGATATCCATCACTTGCACGATCTGCTCATGTAGCACTTCTCGTTCGGATTGGATAATGAGCATACTTGTTGCTTCTTCAGGTGCATTGATGAATCGATTGAACATTTCATCAATCTGGACGACTTCATCGTTCAGCACCATCGTGCCTCTATCCTCACTGGGTTCCGGGTTTGCGATTCGGACAGTCAAACCTTTCGGTTTATCGGGTGAGGGTTTCCCCGGTGGGGGCAACTGTACCCGAAGGCCCGGAATCGGCGAGAAGGTTGTCGATACCATGAAGAAAATCAGGAGCAGGAACACACAATCGATCATAGGTGCCATACTGAGTGTTGGTGGCTTGCGTTCCCGAATCTTGGTCGCAAGTAGACTCAATTTGACTTCACCAGCTTGTGCTTGCATTTCAAAGTCTCCTTTCTCGTAATGAGACCAGGGCTAAGGCGTAAGGGCCTGGTAGCCTATTAGGAGAGGGCGAGTGAAGTACTCGCCCGTTCCAACGTTCCAAGATTAGGCATCTCCGCCTTCACCAACGATCAACTGGTTCACAATCTCAGTGGAAACCTGAGAGATCTCGACCATGTGTCTGTTGACCCAACTATCAAAGAGCTGGAAGAAAATCAAGCAAGGAATAGCAACTGTCAAGCCAGCAGCGGTTGTGAGAAGTGCCTGTGAGATACCACCTGCGAGCTGCTGCGGGTCACCAGTACCTTCAAGTGCGATTGTGGTAAATGCACTAATCATACCTGTAACTGTTCCGAGCAAACCAAACAGCGGAGACACGACTGCAACAGTACCGAGAACGGGTAGATTTCTTTCGAGTTCAGGGATTTCAAGCAGACTTGCTTCCTCAATAGCTTCCTGAATTTCCTCTTTGGTAATATCGCGTTCCTCAATTTGGGCTTGGCTGTATCGCAGCAATCCTGCTTTAAGAACGTTAGCAAGCGGTCCACCGGCTTCTTCACACGTCGAAACGGCTTCCATAATGTTCTCTTTCCGCAGTGAATCAGCGATACTCGCGATAAACTGTTCGGTTCCAATTCGCGAACGGCTCCGAACGAAGGTGAAAAGTCTTTCAATAATAAAAGTCAGCGCCGTGATTGAACACAGGGCGAGGGGCCAGAAGACGAATCCAAACTTCTGGAAGAAAGTAACGATATTATCTTTTTTGGTCATCTTCAGTGGGACAAAGTGGTCACCACCATTAACAACTGTAACGGGTTTACCAAGCCGATCACCGTATCCTTCCCTATAGATACTGATGAGGTAGCGACCTGCGGGAACACCGGAGCGCTCATAATCACCGTTGGCATCCGTCGTTGCTGCAAATTCCTCGCCACTTTGGGCAACAATCTTGACTTCAACGCCGTCAATTGGGTTCTGTGCTGTGGTTGTATCAACAATTTGGCCCCGGACGGTTCCGCCACTGTCTTGCGCGAAAGCAACACCGGCAGACATACCGATACAAGCGACCAACATTAACACCAAACTTAAACGAGTCATTCGTTCTGATCCTCCTTAGGATAACTTACCAAATACACTGGCAAGTTTTACAAGTCATCTCATAAGATGTTGTCGGAATTCGCCCAACAACTCAATTTTGCTAACACGTGAGCAATTCAAAAATTACAGAAGTTTTTAGGTCGGGTAAGAGCGATCAAAAACCGCGCCCACCGTTTAAACACCATTCTCGTTAATAACACCTGAGTGTTTAAGAAGTTACGTCTTATATTCAAACCTTACGGAAAATGGAAAAACAGGTGATATAGCGAGACGCGAAATCGCTGGACACGATCTCGTCGTGTCCAGCGATCCAAACATCACTTAGAAACCCATCATTGCTCGCACAAACGTCGTATTACTCGTCGTGTGGTCAAGCAGGATGGTGGTTCGCCGGTAACCAGCGAGGATAACAATGTTAAACCCAAGCCATTCACCACGGTTGATTGCTTGGACTTCAAATATCCGAGTTCGCAGGTCCGGTCGGAAAAGGACGGGTACATCCTCATCTTCCGGGAAGTTCGTCAAATATTGTTTGAAGTTATTATCCCGGTTCGTGAATTTCCTATACTGGAAACCACCAAGAATGTTCATTCTTTGCGTGAACTGATAATCAAGCCGGACACCGAGAACATCTTCACGACTTCTACGGTTGAAACGCAAGTATTCAATCGGTTCATCATCAGTTGGAACAAACAGACGTGGGTTCAGGGCATCCCCAATTTCCTCTGCGCCGCGGTCGAAAGCGCGGTCCCAAATGTACTTCACCATCGGTGTAAGCGTCAAATCTTCACCGATTCTGTCAATAAAGGGCAGGTCACCGAGAGGAATCTCGTATCTGGCTTTGAGAATCGTCTGCTGATTACGAATATCCCGTTCAGGATAACGACGCTTCTTCCAGTTTTCAGCATCATAGATTAAGCCCGGATCCTCAGGGTTCAGAGCGTTAATTCCGTGATCTGGATAGAATGGGAATTCCCGTTTGTCACCAGATGCTCGGACCTGCTCAATGGGAACCATGAAGTCAACGCGTTGATCGGCATTGAGTGGATCGCCTTCTTCTCCTGATCCCTCAACATCCAAGAAAATCGCGCCTTCCTGATCCTGCTCAAATTGTTTTTGGAGCACAACAAGGAACTTCGCTTCGAGCGTGAGATTCGGAACTGCTGTGTAGAGGAACTGCAGCGTCGTCGTATTCACACGCGCATTGTAGAAATCAAGCTCATCGGAAATTTGGACAGGTTCCAATTCACCGACACGCAGTGTAATGGTGTAATCTGGAATATCGTCTCGGACTCGGACGAAACGGTTTTGGAAAAGGACAGTTCCAAAGTCCGGAATATCACGTTGATAGGTGACATGTAGATATTTGGAATCATTCTTCCGGCGACTTGAAACTTCGTTTTCGTTGAGCCATCCAACTTTGAGTGAAAGGTTATCAAGGAGGTCATATTCAGCGAAGACATGGTATCCTTGCCTGTCTACCCCGTACTCATATTGCGGTTCAAAATCGTCCTCAAGAGAATCGATGGTGCCGTTGTTGTTCAGATCAACAAGGTCGGTAAACACCGGCGGATCGGCATCAAAGATGAGGAAGTCTTCTTGGAAGTCCAAAACACCGTTCTGGTCTCTGTCATCAGCACGCGGCAGGACTCCGTCGAAGTCAATATCATCGGGCCAATCGTCATCATCATCATCATCTTCAATGAGGGCGTAATTAACTTCATCCCAGGGATCTCTTTCAGCCTGAGATTCAGGGGTTCGTTCCAGCGAATAGGGCTGGTCTCTGTCGGTGTTGGCACCGAAGTTGAGATAGGTTGTGGTGTACCCGGGATCAATGTGGTAGTAGACACCTTCAAGGTATAACTTCCCGAAGCGGGATTTGAGTTGGACGAACCATGCGGTCTCTCTGCCCATTTCTCCGTCGCCGCCCTCGTCGGTTCCGTCACCACCCAACCTGGCTTCAAACCGTTCACCTTCGGTCTCTGCATAGGTCGGCACACCGTTCCGGTCTAAGGGCAAGCCTGTTTCCGGAGAGATAGAGATACCGGTTTCTTCCTCGCCATCCTCGCCTATAATCGTGGGTGTAAGTCTACTAAATCCGGTCTGATCTTTAGGGATCGTCGGATACTGCTTATATTTACCGTTGATAGAGTAATGCGCACGAACGAAAACGTTACCAATAGTTCCCTCTAAGTCAAGACCGTAGAGGAGTGCCGCACGTGCCGCACCGTAACGATAACGGATTTTACGCGGTCTGCCTTCACCTGTCCAGCTATCCGGATTATCAAAGCGGGCCTCGCGATTCTGCGTATAATCCGAGGATTGTCCATAGTTACCGGGGGCCTGAATAACATCGCGATATGGCATCTCAATGTGACCGTCTTCGGTTTTAATCCATTCTTCAACAAATGGATCCGCACCTTCGGCAGCCTTGTTGGCATCACTGAAGCCGATAACGGCAATGTTATAATCACCCGCTACGATCATGTCGAAAACGACCGACTGAACAGTTCGTGGATCAATGTCATGTTCCTCAAAAACGAGATCATACTTCATTTTATTGAAGCCATCCACAAGTGCCCAGTCCCCAGATGTACGAATATCAGAGGGAAGTCCACCGACATCAATCGGAGTGACATCGCTTGAGAAGATATCAATCTTTTGCGTTTGTGCGGGTTGCGCTTTAGGTTCAACACCTTCTTCAATCTCATCGGGTGTTAAGTCTTCCAACTCTTGCGTGATGACTGTCGCCGTCATTTGCTTGAAAGCCGCACCGACACCACCTTGAATATTACCGCCATGCTTGGCTTCATCATAGCCGGAGAATAGGGTAACGGAACCATGATTGTCTTCAGGCGAATCATCGCGGAAAACAACACTGATCACTTCTGGAGGTGTATTCGCGACAGTACCCATAATCGGGTTTTCAACGCGTTCGGGATGCTCTTTGTGAAGGTTGACATAAGTAAACCCAACTCGGAAAATGTCGCCCAAAAGTCCTTGGGCTCGGAAACCCATGAGGCGTGCGTTTTCAATATGCCGAACGCCAGCATCTTCATTTAAACCGTTCCGACGTCCGAGCGTCGGCGCAAGGTTCGCCGCTGCGTCTGTCAACTGAACTGGGTTTGAAATACGTGAGTTAATCAGCGTGAAAAGGTGCCGTTCCTGGGCAAAAGAAATATCCCAACGAAGTCCATCAAACTCTGTTTTGTAGAGGATGTAGCGGTTCGGGAACAGTGTAGAGGGCTTAAAACGCATGCTATCGCCAATAGCGAACTCGGTATATCTACCACGGAAACTGTCTTCTGTCAAGACGGTTCTATCCAGCTGCGCTGAGAATCTTTCACTATCCAACTGACCGGTCCGACCAACAATCAATGTACCAGCTTGGTCAAACTCTTTCTCCTCAATATAGTTATAGACCTCGTTACCCTCAAGCAGCTCTTTTCCAAACAGGTCATAGAAGAACTGTGGTTCTTCTTCCAGCTGGAACCGTGCTGAAAATTTAGAACTCCCCTCAATTGTTGGCAATAGGGGCTCTTGTGGACCAAGGCTCTGTGCACCACAACCGTAAAGCACAAAAGCACTCAGGATACAGGTCGCTACAAGTAAAACATCAAATGATTGTTTTAGCCTGTTCATTACTTTGTTTTTCCTCCTTGGAAATAATGAATCGGATGTTTGGGCGACGGAACCGCGATGTGAGTTTTCTCGTTTCGCTGTCCCTACCTCGGTTTCCGACAAAAAACCTTAAAAATGGATGAGAACCGCTTTATTCTTAATGTAAACGAAAAGCCCCAAAATCTCGTTAATAAAACCAACATTACTTCAATTTTGTTCTTTTTCGTTACTGCCACGTGGGTATCCAAAAATTGCGAACACCAAACGAAGCATGTAAAAAAGCAAATCTCCTTCCAACGAATTAAGGGTTTGTTTTGCGGGAATTCCCAATAAACAGGTGATAAAATACCCACAAAACTGTTCTTAGCATTTTAAAATAGCACTGATTCAAATTTCTGTCAAGTTTTTAACAGAAAAAACGCATGCATTGGGGTGGTAATTTCACATAATCATACCACAAACATCATATTTTTCAAGTTTAATTATATCAGCACCATCTTATTTTCGGTTTTTCGCCCATTTTAAGGATGAGTCGCGGGCTACACATCGCTCCTGCATACACCCAAGTAATTATCCCACAGAACACTGCGCTGGATAGGAGCATCCTTAATATGAGGATCGGTTTGATAACTACCGCCTCCTGAAAACGTCCGAAGACAATAGCAAATGAGTAGTAAGTTGTGTTGGCATAGGACCCGAGAGAAAATATTAGTGAGTCCTCGTATAAATTTTGTCAATATCCTCACAATGGCAGCGAACACGTCATGCACCGCTGCACATTAGGCGTATTATAATTATACTACATTTTAAGAAAAATTGACATTTTTTTTTCAAACTGATGTTAATACAAGTGCCTGAACCCGAAAATTCGGCTGTAAAACTTTGAAATTAAGACACCGAGTCTTTTGGATGTTCAGGACTTTTATTGAAATATTCCGTAAACAAAGCAATCGTAACACCCAAGGACAAACCGGCGATGCCCGCGATGACCAAGATAAATCTCAGTTGGGGACTCACCGGAATTTTTCTCGGTACCGCACGGTCAATGATCTCAATACCCCCTAACTGGTTGCGAGCCGTATTTAACTTGGATTCAGCATATAATATTTCGACTTCAAGAGACCGTTTCGCAATCTCTTCAGCGAGTTGATTGGTTTTCTGAATCTTAGCTCCCATCTGCGTGAGAATTATCTGGTTCTCTGGAATCTGTTCCAGCATTTGCGTCAATTCAGTTTCCAATGTCCGAAGTTCCTGCTTCAGGTGTTCAGCAGCGTGTTCATAACGCGGGACACTCGGAACAAGGGTCAACAACTGATTCTTTATATAGGTATAATGGACAGAGGTGCCGGACGTAACGGTGGTAGCCGTGGGGGAGGTTTGATCGTTTTTTTCGCGGATTTCCGCAATTTGGGCATCGAGACCCTTCAATTCCGAGGCAGTCTGACCTACCTTTTCCGCATCCCCAACACGTTGGGATTCAAGGTTGAAGAGTTTCTCTTGCTGAAAAAGCCAAACAGGATCGTAGGAGGTCGTCTCTGATAGCTGCGTCTGCTCGGGTAAAAGTTTTAGTTGTTCCTGTAGATATGAAATGTGAACACGCGTCGCATGCAGCTGCTGCTGGTTCGTTTGAAGTCTTTCCCGGATACTGGCATGTCGTTCAAGCAGATTCGTAAGCGTCGGAACCCATGTTTCTGGGCTTCCATTCTGGCGAGCAAATCGGAGGAGAGCGTCTAAATCTTTCTCGATTTCGATCTGAATTTCTCGTCGTTTATTTTCAAGAAATTCCATCCGTCTTTTAAGTTTTGTTTCTTCATCTCCACGCCTCAATGTTTTCATGTCCTCTACGAGTTGGTTAACAAGGAGCGCGGCATTGCGTTCCCCGCCCTCCGCCTCGGTCAAAGCAATCGAAAGATTGATATAGTCGGAGTCCGGATTCAGCTGCGCCTTCAGCATCCGTTTGAGTTTACCTACCGGTGGAAGGAGAGAAGTCCCTTCAACATCGCCATTCTCTTCCAGGTTTTCGATTGCCGTTTTTAGCATTGATTCTGTAGAAAATCGAGCACTGATTGTCTCCATTTCCCGCCGATCAACACCGCCAGAGAGGACGCTTTGAAACAGATTCGTTGAAGGCAAGGTGGACGTTGTATTGGGTTGGACAAGTAACATTAAAGTGGAGGCGGCATACGTTTTAGGCAAACGGAGTGAAACAGCCAGGGCGGTTCCTAATACCAACAAGACACTCAGACAAAGTGTGAAATCATGCTTTCGGATGAGGTGAAGATAATCTCGGAGATGTTCCTCCTGCTGCGGCATGAACCTGCGGTATCCCCGCCCAAGGCTTGGGCTGGAAATTGCCCCTCCTGTTCTCAAACCTATAGATTGTTGGCAATACGAATTTCTTCTTCGTTAAAGGCTTCGTCATGCCATTCAACTATACGCCATTCATTATTTCTCTTTTCAAAGATAAAAAGGTTATCACCTTCAGCATATACACCACTAAATCCACCCTCAAGCGAATGACCATCGGATATGAAAAGTTGGATTCTATAGTGATTTCGGACTTCCGCTTGGTTGCCCTCCTGATTCATAGTAATCTCTGGTGGAACAGAGAGTTCTATCTCAATATCCTGAAACTTCTCAAAGACCCGAGTCGCGGCATCCCGTTCCTGTCGAATGTCATCAAACTCTAAATCATCTGTTTTGTCCCCATCTGTTCCCATATCAGAGACATACAGGAAACCCTCTTCCCAAAAAGTAGTGATGTAAGAGTTGACATCTTCCGTTTCGTAACCTTGCCGCCATTGATCTAAGATTTTATTGATTTGAAGGAGTTCTTCAGGCGGCACCTGACCGACCTTGTCAGCGTCCCCACACCCCATAAAACCTATGAGTAAGATGAGTACGCCAATCCCTTTGGCAAAAATCCTGAACATAGTTAAGTACCCTCCTTAATTTTAAAAGGTTTTAACAATACCGAAATAAAGACGTGATGGGGTTGCCCCGACTTCAATCCCCAATTTTTCAATATCCTGTGCATCCTGCTCAATAGATTGAATTAATGTAGTCGCATTGTAAAAATTGGCACCAACATAAGAATCGATAAGACTGTAAACCCAGATACCGATACCCGTATACATAAAAAACGTCCGCAGTTTGTAACGTTGATTCGCAAATTCGTATTTCGCGAACACACCTTGATCGTCATTAGGGTACAAACTGGCGTACTCGGCGTAGGCATTGTAACGATTCATAAAGGATTGCTGCGCCAACAAGGCACCGACAACAGAACCGCTTATTCCAAGAACAGTGAGGCTACCGCGGATGTAACCACGGCTATAAAATTGTCCCCATCCCGGGAGTATGGCAGAGCGTATCATAGCCCCAATCGGTGAAACGAGTTCCTCCTCTTCCACCACTCCAGGGGATTGTTGTTCGGTGTCTGAACCGTTTTCAGCCTCCTGTGCGAAACTGGCGTGGAGGCTCAACAACAGTAGGGATGTAATTAGCAAAAATCGCATCTGAATATGAAGGCTTTACGCACCTAAAAAGCTGCGCAAAGCCTGTACTACCTTTAATAAGCGTTCTAACGTCTCCGTTTCGTCCGTTCCGTTGTCCGACTCCGATTGTCATCGTCATCACTTCTACTGCTGGAGCTACTACGCGATGAGCTCGAACTTGATGTTGTCGGGCGGGTCCGAGACTTTGTGGAAGAAGATGATGAACGGCTTACACTTGAACGTGAGCGCGTCGAACTCGAACTTGATGTCGAACTCGAACGACTAATACGAGACCTCTCACTTGAACGGCTTACACTTGAACGTGAGCGCGTCGAACTCGAACTTGACGTTGAACTCCTATACTTTGAACGCGAATCATTACTCGTCCCAGATGAGAATGACCGGGTTGAAGAAGGGGTCGAACGTCTATAAAGGGGTGTCGTCCGCTGCCTCTCTACGGAACTTCTATAACTGCTCACACCCTGTGTTGTCCCACCCGTATACCGTCGCTGCTTACTGAGTGCACCAGAGTATGTGCTGCGTCGGACACTGCTCCGCTGGAGTGTTGGTGCCGAGGCACGCGAGCGCTGTTTCTCTAAAATAATTGATTGGCGCGTCATCCGTTCCGTTGTCGCGGGTGTCTGCCTCCGATGGTTTTCAAGCGTGGTACGGATGTTTCTCCTAACTGTTGTCCGCTCGTCTTGACGACTGTTCGCAGTCAATCGGCTACGACTGTACTGCCGACGCGCTGTTTCATGCTCTGCACCCCACCGATTTAAACGCGTCCGTCGCTGATAGACCTTCGGTGTGCCACGATAGCGACCAGAGTAAGAACCATAATACGGTGAATAACCGCGGTAGTACGCACCTGAATGATACCTACGGTAACGTCCAAGATACCCACCATAATACGAACGGATTGAGAGATAGTGGTGATCGTAGATCGGATAGCTCCATCGGAGATAGTAGTCGTAATCCGTCGCGTAATAGATGGGACCATCGTAAAAATAGAGATAGGTGTAACGGTGCCACGGACGCCAACGGTAAGTCGGTGTATACCGCTGAATCACTTTAACCTTCGGTTGTCTCCGATAAGTAGATACTTCAAGATGCTCTACGTCAATCTGTTCGCCACCCTCTGCGACGATATGCAGTTCCATCCAGCCATTTTTGACGTGACCCGCCGCAGGAATCTTAATTAATTCAGAACGATTTTTTGCGCGTAGGACGAAGGTATCCCCGTAGCGTGTCTCCTTAGCATTCTCGTCATGATAGCCGCGACGCGTCGCCTCACGCTGGGTGTTACGAATCCAAACGCGTCCCGCGATCGGTTCTTCGTAGTCTTCAATCTCCAGACGATGGGGTTCCCCTCGATACCGCACCAAAATTTCAATATACTGTGTTCCTGTTGGAATTTCAAAGAGGTATACCGCGCTGGCGATCGCGAATTCATAATTATTTGCGTCCTGGGCAGCGTTTGCCCAAGCCGTGAGCCGAACGCCATCTTCAAAACGCGGACTCGCAGTAATGGTCGCATTCCCACGTTCTATCCATTCATCGACATCATTTGCAACGCGATGCTCTCGACTCAAGCGATCCGCGTAATAATCGTAATCCGCAGCGGCAGGCGTTAGCAACCCAGCAATTGCAAAACAACTGATGAGGCAGACTGCACTTAAAATAGAAATACGGGTCTTCATGAGAATCCTCCTCCTATGTTCATGTCCTTGATTTGGCAGTGTCAATAGGCTTCTACTACCCACCGAGTGCGGTGACGCGTGAGTATCTAAAGTTAGGCGATCTTAATCAAATTGCCATAAAAATGATACAATTTTCTTTAAAAATTGTCAAGCGTTAATCAACGCCTTCTCAATTTTTAGGTATCAGTTCAATACCTCTTTTTTTCGCCTGCTCACGGGCAAGTGGTGTGATAATCGCTGGGTTTGAATAAACCAATTCTCGCACATTCGCATCCAGATTTAAAATAGTCGTTGCGCTAATTAAAGTTTTTTCCACAGCAACACGCGAACCACTCACGCTCTCTACGACCGACTCGGCGATTTGGGTCATTGGTACCAATTGAACGCCCAGTTCGGACAAAGCGTTTACATAATCGTCTTCAAGTTTACTGAAAATAGGACCTATTTTTACGGAAACTTCATTTTGATGAAGTGCGTCAGCGGCTGCAATAACCTTTTTCCCCTTAGAGAGGGCTTCAAACACCAGATAGGTACACGACGTGTCCACTAACCTTAACGCAAGTTTCGCAGCCATCGGATATGAGAAGACAGGGAGCACAATGTGCGGATACGTCTCCACAAAAGTTGTTATATCGCTGAGAGCATTCTCTTGAAAAACGTTATCTTCACCAAATGCGGCATAAATCGGTTCGAGGTTTGCAACTTTTGTTGCGAGATCAGACAGAATTATTGTAATTTCCCATCCATTTTGCTGGCATGTCTGAAGTTGCTGGATGGGTTCATCCAGCGCAAGTTGTGTTGCACTAAAAATAGCGAGCAGTCGTTTTTCGTGTGTGGTTTGCGTAGAGCCTGATGTTTGCTCTTGCAGGACCCTCTCCACAATTCTCCGAATCTGGTCAATCAGCTCCTGATTCATACTGCCTCAAAATATTGGGAACCCTATACGCCTCAACCGACATCGCGCACGATTTCAACGGGTTCACCGCCTTTTAAACCTGCTGCATTGGCATCGTCGGTATCTAAGTGCATCTGAAGTACATAATCTTCATGAATTTTGGGACGGACGTTTTCAAAGGTTAGTGCACGCTCGCCACGGAAATGCACTTTTAAAAGGTCGTTCTCGTGAATCCCGAGTGCGTTTGCATCTCCGGGGGTCATGTGGATGTGTCGCGTCGCACAAATTGCCCCTTCCTCCAAATAAATGCTTCCCGCGGGACCAATGAGGGTAATCGGATCGGCACCCGCAAGGTCCCCTGAGTCTCGAATAGGCGGATTTAATCCGAGCCGGATTGCTTCTGTTTGAGCAACTTCAACTTGGGAGTAATCTCGCACGGGACCAAGAATCCGAACCGCTTCAATAGCATGCATCCGTTTCCCAACGATCGTTAATGTCTCATTGGCGGCGAAAGCTTCGGGTTGATAGAGGGGAGCGTAGACAGTAAGTTGGTGTCCAGCACCGTATAGAATTTCAAGGTGCTCCTGCGTTACATGGGCATGCCGTGCTGAAACGCCAACCGGAATTTGCTGCTGTTGTGCGACGACATCACAAGCACGGTTTCCTGCATCGCAGGTCCGCAAAGCACAACCGCTACATGCTTGGTCTGTCGTGAGTCTATTAACAACGCGCTGGGTAATCAACTCAACAAGGGCACGGTCTGGCATCTATGTTCTGCCTTCTTGGTTAGGATATACTGAACGCCATAGAACAAGGCACGTCCAATGAATCCGCGGACTCCCTAATTTAAGATTTTGGCAACATAGTTTCGACTTCAGCATGCGGCCGTGGAATCACGTGAACTGAAACCACTTCACCGACGCGCGCCGCCGCCTCGGCACCAACATCCGTTGCAGCCTTCACAGCACCGACATCACCACGAACCATAACAGTCACGTAGCCAGCACCAATTTGCTGATAACCAATAAGATGAACATTTGCCGCTTTCACCATAGCATCGGCAGCTTCAATGCTCCCAACTAAGCCTCTCGTTTCAACTAAACCCAATGCCTCTCCGGTCATATTAATTCTCATCGCCTCCTATTGGAAATTAATTCAAGGATAAAATCAAGTTTCAACGTGTGAGTCGGACAGTCGCAGCAATTTTCTAATCGCGAATCCGCGGGCAAAAAAAGGGAAGATCAGGCAGAATGCTAAAATTTTACCCTGACTCCACCCTTATAGTATATCACAATTTCTTACTTTTTTCAAGAAAAAACTAAAAATGCGTTCATACGTTTCTTGGACGTCTATTTCTGCTTTATCAACTTCGCCTAATTTTTGGTGCGCGAAGGCACGCCAGAGGTAAACCTGTGTCAGCGCGTTCGGTTCACCTTGCCATGTGCGAATTGTTTCGGTGAAAAGGTCTACAGCGTTCCTATAATCGGCGGTTGCCGATACCTGTTCTCCCAAGCCGGTATGAACCTGTGCTCGCTTGATATACGCACCCGCGAAACGCTGTTCTAAACCGATAGCCTGATTCAGATCTGCCAAGGCGAGTCTTAAATGATCTTCGTCACTTTCGGTAGAAAGCCGTAGGTGGGCATTACCACGAGCGTAGTAAGCCGCAGCACTCGGTTGCCGTTTAATGACAGTGTTGTAGTCGGCGAACGCATCCGCAATAGTCCCTTGTTCAAAATAGGTGTGTGCCCGTCTTTGCATAACACGGGCGTTCCACCTTTTTTTTAGTGAGGCTGAGTAATCTGCAATCGCCTGTTGCATGTCGCCTAACGCTCGATACGCGTCGCCACGACTTGCGAACGCATCGGCGTGATACCGATTCAGGTCTAACGTTCGGGTGTAATCCGCGATGGCTGCTTTATACTGTCCCGCACGATAATATGCCAGCCCGCGTTTCACGTAAGCTTCAGCATATTTGGGTTCCGTCTCAATAGCGCGTGTGAACGCCGCTATTGCGTGTGGAATCTTCCAGGTCCTCAACGATGCTGTCCCCTCCCGCACCTCTGCTTGCGCCTGTGGGTTTGCACCCTTTATCGCATCCCATGTTACAAAACGGGCGGCGAGAACAATAGTAAGGATCAACACTGGAATCATGATATAAAGGAGTGGGCGCATGGTGAGTGTCTTTCTGACGAAAATATCCGTTTAGTCAGATTTTGGCTTTCGGGTGCCGCTATAAAGGTGATGGATATTTTTACCTAACTTCAGCACATTTACAGACGGATACGTCTCTGCTAAGTCAATTTCAATATACGCAGGAATTCCGGGTCGACCGCTGTAGCCTGTCGAAAAAATGAGTTGGTTTTCACCGAACGTCGCGATACCATCTCTGACATTCCGCCTTGGAAAATAGTGGATCGGGGTATGCCCGACAACAAGGATATTCCCGTGGATGGCTTCAAGAAAATTTTTAAGATGCGTCAAGGTGTATCCACCCCTGTAAGTAATCTCTGGACGATGCCAAAGGAGTTCCTCAAGGGTTTTGGGGTTCGGATTCACCAGATCAGCAAGGTTCGTGACAAAACGCGCGGGACCCGCATGGATACCAACGAAGCCGTTTTTTCCGACGACCACTGTCGGGAGGTTCATCAGAAATTCGTAATGTGTGTCCGTCATTCTTTCGATAAAATTGAACTGCTCATAATAGGTCCCGAGAGGACTTTCGTATAAAGTGCGAATAAAATGTTTCCGGTTCTCTGCTGTCATCCCTTGCCTTTTGAGCATTGCATAAGCATCTGCAGCAGCGAATTCGTGATTTCCTCGGAGATAGATAATCCTTTCACCCTTATCGCCGAGTTGTCTGTGGAGTTCCATAACCCGATCAATGATAAGTGTATCCCCATACGGTGGGTGTCTCGGTTCATCGGGCTTATAATCAACCGCATCACCGAGTATCAATCCGTAAACATCTTCGTCCGCTTGAATGCGTTCCACCAGTTTCGTGAGTCGAAGCCATTGGTTAAAATCGTCCCAATGCGCATGTAGATCGGAAACAATATAGAGAGTGCCGTGATCGGGAAGAACAACGATGTGTCCATCGCGCGTCATTTGGTTAGGATACTGCGCGAGGCGTTTGGGTTGGGCAGTCGCAGCGGAAGTGAAACAGATCAAGCAGAGTGCGAGGGCAATAAGTGAAATGTTCATAATAGTGTAGTCCGTAATCTCCAAACCCGCCTGTCCGAACCGGAAGGGATAATTGGTAATCAGTTGTCAGTTAGGAGGAAGTCGTCTTACGATATCACCAAAGCTCGTAGCCTGCAACAATCCGCAGAAATACCGGATTTAGTCTGGGAATAGACTAAATCCATTCCTTGTATTACATTGCAAAAACACGCAGGCGGATATACGGAAATGAGCGTCATAGATACAACCGACCTGACCGAACCGCAAGGTAAAATTAAAAAGTAAAATTAAAATCTAAAGAATGGGTCTATGGTGTCTTCTTGCTGCGCGAGTCTATTTAGGTGCCGGCGTCTCCGATGCCAGCAGACGAGATAACCGATAAGGGCAAGCCCACCGAAACCGCCCCACAAGACATAGGAATTAGAAAAAAGCGATGCCCATTGATAACGTTCCGTCAGCGATTCACGCCAAAGCACATCATAAGTGGCAAGATCCCATCCAACGACGGTTTCAAAAGCGGTGTTAAAATTGCTGCCGGCGTGAAGTTCCTTGATGAGCGAAAACAGCACATCCCTCCCTTTGACTTCGACCAACCAACGGACAGTATCCTGACTTTCAGCATACGCCAAATCCGCCCCGGCTTGCGTCCGTGGAAAACCCCGCTCCAGTTCTTGAAGCGGTATAATAGATTTTGAGAAAATATGTTTTAGCAATGTTTCGTGGCGACTCGGCACCCACTCCTCGGCGAAATAAATTGCGATACCTTCTATGAACCACAGTGGGATTTCCTTGACGGCTCTGCGGGTACATTGTCCGAAAAGGACATGGGCAATCTCGTGACGCAAAACTTGCACCAACTGCAACTTCGCAAGCGCAATATACTTCGGATTTTGGAGAACGATACGTCGACTCAACGGGAAGGCACAGCCAACCGCCCAATCCTGAATCGGCGCGTGAACCGAATTTTGAAACTCCTTTTGTGTGTCGCAGACCCAGATGTCAATCATTCCTGGTGACATGCGGCTCGTCAACTGCGGCAATTCAGCGTAAAAATCCTCCGCAGCCTGAAGGATTGACACAGGATCCGCTGTCCCCTTTTGGTAGTAGACTCGGAAGTGCGGACTCTCCACTGACTTCCAAGCTGCCGATGCAGAAAATACAGGCAACAGGAATAGGAGGAAAATAAGATTTTTCATGTATCTCCAGCACCATACAGATCCCACCTAAGGGGTGGGGTCTACGACAACACCCATAAATAGCACCGTTTTTGTCTGATTATCACGAATCGCAAAGAAAAACGGGCGGTCTATAGTAAAAGGAATTGGTGGCGGTGGCACACTCGTTATGCCCACCTCAACACTGGTCACGGCTGCGGCTTCAGTCCCCTCTTCATTGACCTCAACGAAGGTTTTATGAAGGACGTCTTTAATAAACAAAGGTGCTGGTGCCATCCGACTGAAATTCGCATCTGTCGTAAACGCTATACCCATACCCAGTGATGCCAGCGGGGCATTAAGACCTGTTTCATATTCCAACTTAAATTTAGGCATAACAAGTGACACGTCTTGTCCATGAAACTGGGACATCCAATTCTCCCAACGTTTGGCGTTTAGGTCCCCCAAAAAGCTGTTGAGGTTGGATTCATGGTCGGGCAGGAAAATATACATGCTCATTTCCCCATCCCCATAGGCGAGGCTAATTGCTTGAAAATTCTCACCTCGGTAGTATGGATACCAACGCTGTTGTCTCATCATTTGCACCTGTTTTACATCGCCATTTGCGAGATGGAAAGAATCACTTCGTGTCTTTGATGGGTCAAACTCTCGCTGCCATGCGCCTTTGAAGTAGATGGCGTTGATGAGGAACAACACCGTGTCTGGATCAATTGTATCTCCAACGATTTTTTGAATTTTACCGTTTGTATTGGTATCTACCCACTGATTAATTGTTTCTGGGGTGCTCGGATCGTTAAAGTTGAGCGTCGAAATTTCCGCCTCAAAAAAGTGGGCGTTTCGCTGGAGGAAACTCTGATGGAATGGGATACCTTGGCGCGCCCAAAGCGAGTTGGCAATCGTGAGTGTTACCTTCGGATCTGATGTTAAAAGCGTCTGGCGCAATCCAGCATAGCCACCGTTAATGGCTTCGGAGTCTAATCCTTGCAGTTGCAATGTGTTGGTCATCGCTTGTTCAGTTTCTCCGGCTGCGCCGTTTAGCGTCATCGCTAAAGCAACTGAGACACTGAAGGGAGAGATGAAAATATTCTTATCCTGCTCAGTTTTACGGATTTCATCGAACAACTTAAAGCCAAATTGGGTATTCGCTGTGATAACACTGTCATCAATGGGACCAATCTCAGGTTCAACTTCCTTCTTGTCGAGCATATCAAGACGTATCTCATCACATCCGACGAGTATTAGCAGAACTGAACATAAGAATCTAAGAAAAGTTTTTGTGAGTGTCTGTTGTTTATTCATTTATTCCCTAATGCCTCAAAGAGTCGCCTGGCAACCTTGGTAGCATAGGAAACCGTTGGTCTCCTGTGCGAAAGACTGTGCGCAACCGAATAGGATACGCTACAAAACCGGGCCGCCCAGCAACGGCTTTCAATGAAAAAGGAACGCTGCGTGCCGAAATCTCGTAAGTAGCAACTTGGCTTACTTTAGTAGAGATGAGCAACATGACTACCATAGCCGTTGTAAATCACCGTTCGGTGTCTCTCATTCGTTCCAATCATCCGTTCCCTGGCTTGCGACCAGCGTGGATGCGGCACATTGGGATTAACGTTTGCGTCAAAGTCATATTCCCTCGGGGCGAGCGTATTCCAGAAAGTCCGCGGCTTCTGATCGGTCAACTCAATACTGACAATGGACTTGATACTTTTAAATCCATATTTCCAAGGCACGATCAGCCGAATGGGTGCCCCGTGCTGCGGCGGCAAGATATGCCCATAGATGCCGACAGTGAGTAGCGTCAAGTCGTTCATTGCCTCGGCGAGCGTGAGTCCTTCAAAGTAGGGCCACGGCATACGGAGATCGTTTTGTTCGGGTGCCATATCAGCATCCAAAAATGTGAGCATCCGAACGTATTTGGCTTCAGCCTTGGGTTGAACTTTGTCAAGTAGTGCTTTCATTGGAAACCCGATCCAAGGCACCACCATCGCCCACGCTTCAACACACCGGAATCGGTAGATCCGCTCTTCAAGCGGCATCTGTTTGATTAAATCGTCCACATCCAGTGTCATCGGCTTTTCGACCAATCCCGATATTTCAACTTCCCATGGACGTGTTCTGAATTTATCCACCTTCTTCCAAACAATGTCTTTTCTATTGGTAAATTCATAGTAATTGTTGTAGGTCGCAGCGATTATTTCGTCGGTCATCTGTCGATTTACAGTAAAGTTCGCGTTATTTTCGGCAGCAAGTTTTTGTGCACGGAAAGGCTCTAATTGCTTTTCAACCCCTTTATTCTGCGCGCACGCATTTGAACTTGAAAAGAGCAGCGCACCCGCGCCTGCTATCCCCAAGTCTTTGATGAATTTTCTGCGATTTATATAATCTGACTCAGATGTTGCCTGATTTTCAGGGATTTCCCATCCCTTCGGAATCTTGATATACGTCATGACGTTTTCCTCCGTGTTTTTGCGTCCGCCTTCGCTTCTACTATTTTTTTCAAACTGGCGTAAAATGTTACGTTTTTATAACATTTTTAAATTGGCATTTCTGTGCACGTTTCGGTTGAAAATCCACTGGTAGCGTGGGTTTCCAGGATGTTCCCCTGTTGTGATTCTCTGTTGGGGAAAAAATAATTTGGTGAAAAGTGTAACATTTTTCATTTATGCCGTCTTCCACATTGCGTTCTCTCATTTTTCTATATTTCCGTCCCTTCTATGTAAAAGGATAACATGCACAGGAAAGAGAATCAATTGAAAAAGGAAAGATGCTCTCCAAAGTATAGGAATATTCAGTTTTCTTGTAGGAGGGGGGAAACACCCAAGCAAAAACACTCCGATTCTCGACTATCTTCTTTCCCGCTCAAAAATTATTTGAAAAAAATAAAAATACCTGATATAATTAACACTGTAAAGTTAAATAACTCTGTGAACTGATGGATAGAAAAATGAAATTAATAATCGCTGCTGTGTCAGGGATCGCAACAATGGGATTGTTGTGGGTTTTCTTCAGACCGCCCTTCGGAGAGAACATTGTTCATCTGAACACACAGCAACGGATCGTCGCCCTCACCTTTGATGATGGACCGAGTCCGCCTTATACCGATCAGCTGCTGGATGTCCTCGCCAAACATGATGTCAAAGCCACATTCTTTATGATCGGGGATCGGGTTGAACGGCATCCTGAAACGGTACGCCGCGTTATCGCTGAAGGACACCAAGTCGGGAATCATTCCTATAGCCATCCGGTACTGGGGTTGCTGCCGCCCTCCTCTGTCCGGCGGGAAATTGAGCGGACGGATGCGCTGCTTCGCGATATCGGTGTAAAGGGTGAGATTGTGTTTCGGGCACCTATCTTAACACGGTTTTTGCCGGTGGCGTGGGTGCTCGCGAAGCGGGGCCGCGCACACGTGAGCGGGAATGTATGGAGTTGGGATTGGACAACACAGAACCCGGACAAAATTACCAAAACGGTGTTGCAGAAGGTAAAGCCGGGTTCCATTATCATCTTACACGATGGAAAAGGGGTCTATGGGAACGCTATCCGTCTCGGAACCATAGCGGCAACGGACAGGATCATTACTGCGCTTAAACGAGAGGGATACACGTTTGTGCGGGTATCGGACATCAGCCAGTGAAATTCTTACGATGTTTATGGTGTTTGTTAAGTGTGTGGATCATTGCACTGACAAGCTGCAGTGCTAAGCATTCTGCACAGCTGCCACTTGCGGAGCAGGACTCGATACGTCTTCAGGCAAAAGCAGCAGCGGCGTCAGAAATAAATTCCCATTTTTCCAAAGGTCGCGAACCCGTCTGATCGCTGATTATTGTTCGCTAACGGATCCGATACCGCTCAACGGCATCCATATCAAGACTGATACCCAATCCCGACGCATCTGATAGGTTGATTGCACCATTTGAGAGATCCATACTGCCGCCAGAGAGATCGTCAACGCGGATGTGTGGAAGTTCATCAATGGGCATTGTGCAATTCGGCAGTGTACATGCGATGTGTGCCGCGAACGTCGAAGCGACGCATGAACCGAACGCAAAGATCTGCACCCAGATCGGTAGATCAGCGGCTTCAGCAACGGCAGCACTTTTACGGAGTCCCGCGACGTTTCCACCCATATTGACTGCATCCACCGCACCTGCGAGGATATTCTCTAAGATCCCTGGTGGTGCTCCCAGATGGCGGGCAACTGGGACTTCCACTACTTCGCGCATCTGACGATACCGGGACAAATCCTCAAATCGGATTGGATCTTCGTAGACTTCGATGTTATACGGAAGCAACGCTTCCGCAAGTCGTAGTCCGGTCTCCAAATCTCCAAATTCCGTGTTTGGATCGACACGAATCTGGAAATCAGGTCCGCACGCTTCTTTGATGAGACGCGCGGTTTCCACAATATTCGCTTTCCGAGCCTTGAGTTTATGTACTCGAAAACCCATATTCACGGCGCGTTCCGCCTCTGCCGCTGTCGCTTCCGCTGGCATCGGGGGCGACCAATAGGCAAGTTCAACGCTATCCCGATATTTCTCACCGATTAACTTATGCGCAGGCACTCCTAATGCCTGTCCTGCCAAGTCGTAAAAGGCGCATTGGAAAACAAATGATTCCGAGGCGAGATCAATATCCCATAGATTTTTGCCGACGTATCTTTCGGCAATCTGGTCAGCTTGATCTGTAATATCGCTGTTCAGGGAATTACTCTCACCCAACCCTGTCAATCCTTCATCTGTATGCACCCAAACCAAGGTGGTCGGGTAATCCATACCGGAATGCTCCTGTATCGCTGGAATGAATGGGATGGAGATGGTTCGGTATTCAAAACCTGTAATCTTCATTGATTTCCCTCCAATCTCTGGTTTCTGTAACTAAAATTTTATGCGATTTATCGGCTTGGTGTCAAGCATATTATAGACACATTTTCAGTTATGTATACTCTATTAGTATTAGGCTATTTAGGAGTCTCCAACGTGCTACTAACGAATTCTATGCGTTTGAAGAACCTTTTTCCAAACGAATTCGCTGTCAAATTCAAAATCTGTTCCATTGTGCTACCATCGGAAATTTAGACCACTCTCTAAACCAAGATTGTGGAAGCAGGAAAAAGAAGGCAGCACCCCTTCGGCGTTGATGTGAAATATGTATCGAAGTGGTCTTGGGAAAAGTCGCGTAAATCGCAGTAAATTAGATAAAGTCAGTATTATATAATTATTTAATATGAAATAATATACCCTAAAATAACTTACGGATAAATCCTTATAATTATTGACGTTATCGCAACTTTTAACTTGATTAAAACTTGGGTGTATAATAGTATATACTATTACATTATGTAACTTCTGTGAAAAGATGACGTTTCTGAACATCTCAGAGCAGATATGCTTTTACTGTGAGGGTGTGAGAGACGTATCGGTTGCGTTGAAACGAAAACGATGAAAAATCACGCACCCCAGCAGTGAACGTCAGGTGACAGGTATGCGAACCACAGCGATTCCCTTCCAGAGTGATACAGTCGGCAGCCGGGTGCCTGAAGCCCGTGCGATGGCGTGCGGCGTTGCTGCGTCTGCTGTGCCCGCTGCGTCTAAGTTCGTCGAATCCAATTACCCCCCCCCACAACACATACAATAAGTAGTTTACATCATCAGAGAGAGACGGCAGTTGCTGCCGATCTGCTTTTCTTATGCCCGCACGCGCACAATCTAACCCGCGCCTCGCGGGCTATTTGTGTTGCATCGGGATGTTTCATGTATAGCACAGTGAAAGATCATAAGAGACATTCCAACGCAGGACGTTCCGAAAACGGAGCATCCGATTCACATTTTATAATGAAAGGAACTGAAAACTATGAAACGCTTTTACACACTTTGGATTGTTTTACTCGTTCTGAGTAGCTTGCTTCTCAGCACTTATGTCCAAGCCAATGGCGTAGGGAATGACTCACCGGATCCTGCGACATGGATGCCGGATGCGAATCTCAGAAATGCAGTGAGAGACGCACTTCACCTCAACGCAAACGAATCCCTCACACAACAGCAGCTGCTAAACTTGACTGTCCTAAATGCCCCTGGGCTTGGGATAACGGATCTCACGGGTCTGGAATACGCCACAAACCTCAGATCGTTATCGGTTGGCGGGAATCAGATTAGTGATCTCACACCCTTGGCGAACTTGACGGGTCTGAGAGCCTTATATATCGGGGGCAATGCCATCAGCGATATCAATCCCCTCGCACATCTTACGAACCTCCGGCGATTAGGTATGCTTTGGAACCAGATTACTGATATTCATATATTAGCCGATTTGGTCAATCTTACATATCTACGTCTTGAAGGCAATCCGATTACAGATACGTCTCCACTTGGGAACCTTCCCAGTCTGAGCGATGTTGATATTGAGATACCGAGTCTCATCCGCGATGCCAACTTACGGACGGCGGTGCATGCAGCATTAGGGATAGAACCGAACTTACGTATCACAAGAGACGCACTGAGAAGTTTAACAATCCTGAACGCTGCTCAGCTGGGGATAATGGATCTCACGGGTCTGGAATCTGCCACGAACCTCAGATCGTTAGCGGTTGGCGGGAACCGGATTCGCGATCTCACGCCCTTGGCGAACTTGACGGGTCTGAGAGCCTTATATATCGGGGGCAATGCCATCAGCGATATCAATCCCCTCGCACACCTAACGAACCTCCGGCGATTGGGAATGGATCGGAATCAGGTTGCCGATATTACCGTCTTGGCAGGTTTGGTCAATCTTACGTATTTACGTCTTGCGGGGAATCCGATTGCGAATCCGTGTCCGCTTGAAAGTCTTCCGAACCTGAGGGATGTTGATATTGAGATACCGAGTCTCATTCCCGATCCCAACTTACGAGCCGCGGTGCGGATGGCATTAGGTATGGAGGCGAGCGCATGTATCACAACAGAGGCGATGCGAGACTTAACAACCCTGAACGCTGCTCGGCTCAGGATAAGGGATCTCACGGGTCTGGAATCTGCCACGCATCTGACACACCTCTATATCGGTGGCAATCTTATCAGCGATATCGCTCCGTTGGCAGGTCTCACGCACCTCAGGGTGTTATCGGTTGGCGGGAATCAGATTAGCGATCTCACACCGCTGTCGAGCTTGAGGCGTCTCACCGAGCTATCTATTGCTAACAATATGGTGAGTGCCCTCAGTCCTCTTGGGAACGTGCGAAGTCTCAAGCGATTAGAAGCGCGTCGAAATAGCATCAGTGACATCAGTGTCTTGGCGGGTTTGGTGAATCTTGAGTATTTACGTCTGCGGGGGAATCCGATTAGAGATCTGTCTCCACTGAGAAATCTCCCGAAGTTGAGGGATGTCGATGTTCAGGTATTCTCTCCCCCGCGACAAGGCGATAGCGGCGAGTCACAACCGCAACCCAAGTATGCCCGCGGTGCGACTGTGAACCAACCGAATGTGAACCAACCGACAACGACTCCACAACCCCAGCAACACCAACAGCCTGCTCAGAACGGTGAACCCCAGTCGCCACCGTCTGGCGGAACCCCTCCTCCGCCACTGCCGGAATTAGAACCCTACACGCCTCCTCAGGAATATGAGCCATACACGCTACCGAATATGACGCCACCAGATTGCAACGCCCCTGGGGTCGTATGTCTCGAGATCCCGACCCCAACCCCGGAGGCCCCCTGCACGGATGTACCACCCTACTCCTACTGCTTGGGGGGGGGAGTGTCCCGACCCGGTGAGAGTGTGAGCGAGGGGCAGAACGCCCCGTCCCATCCTAAAAACGCGTTCCTCTTGGATCGGATCACGCTTGAGCAGTTGGACCCAGCGGCGTTAGAGGCACAACTTGACACCTGGCGCACCGAAAGCGACGGGTCTACTCTATACCTACGATCCATCGCGTTGCTTGAAAGCGTTTTGGCGACGCGGCGGCCCGATAAAACGCACCTGCTTCCCAACTATCCCAACCCCTTTAACCCAGAAACTTGGATACCCTATCACTTGGCGACCCCCAGTCAGGTCGAGATCACTATCTATGATACGCGGGGCACGGTTGTCCGGCACCTCGATCTGGGTCATCAGCAGGCGGGATACTACACGAGTCGGAGCCGTGCGGTGTATTGGGATGGCTGCAACGATATTGGTGAGAAGGTGTCGAGTGGCATCTATTTCTATCAACTCCAGACGGATAGGACATCTCTGCTGCGGAAGATGTTGATTTTGAAATAGTCTCATAGGACTATAGGATAGCTGGGATGCTGATGTTTATGAGCGTCCCAGCATTCTACGATACTTTGCCGGGTGTTTTCGATAAGGGCAGTGTAACATTTTTCTACCAACTATGTCAACTTCAAGATACGCTGATTCAGAAGGATCGTAATCCTTTTGGGCATCGTTTAAAACGATAACGAACTAATTTTTAGGTTTCGGGCTTACAGGTTTCGAGGATTGTTTCGTTTCAGGTCTCTCGGAGTGTTCCGGTGGTTTGGGATCTGCCTTAACACTCTCAGCTTTTGCAGGTTCTGATGCTGGTACCTCATTTTGAGGAGCGTTTTGAAGGTTTTGTATTTCTTCCTTAAGTTCTTCTAATTCACGTTTTTCTTCTTTGAGTTTTGCGCGTTCTTCTCGGGCACGACGGAAAAACATAAGATTCACTCCTTCTTCAAAGATTGTTAGCAGTGTTGATCCTGACAAAACACTTGAGACGTTGCCAAGTACAACACCAAGAGACTTTAAAATACCACTACCTCTAATAAGCAATTCAAACGAGAGAATTCCGATAATAATAGCGACTGCGAAGACTGAAAATACAAACATCGCATGCTCGGCATCTCGGACTGTCAATAGTGAATATCTATTCTGTTCGCTTTCGCGGTTATCTTTCAAAAGTATCTGTTGACGCTCACGCTCACGCTTTTATCCCCTAATCGGTGGAAGGCAGACACGTCACCGGGGTCTCCACCCCTTACTGGGAAGGGAGCAGTGACGCCGATTATGCCTGCCAACGTGATATAGAGAGTATAGCGGTTTTTGGGCTTTTCTTTAAGGGAAATTAAAAAACAAAAAGACGTGGTCGTGATCACGAACCACATGAGAGGACAGGAAGACCCTTTTCTCTAAATCTAAGAAAATAACAGGACTATGGGAGTGGGCGCGTGGATAGGCGCGTCGAGAGGTGATAGAAAGGTGTTCAACAACCTTTCCTATTGGCTCTCTACTTTTTTTTTGCAACTTTTTTAGATTTTGGTGTATAATATCCTAAAGTATCTTTTCGGTTTCCACTTTCTGACGAAAACAGCGGAGTTATTTGAACAGTGTTAACAAAACATCGGCACATTCTCATTCTACTCGTAGGACTCTTGTATATCTATTCGGTGTGTCCGTTTCTATGTGCAACTTTAGAGCAAAAATCCTGCCACACCGTACTTCCGGAAGTCCTGAGTGGAGATACCGATACCCAACCAACCTGCTGCCAAAGCACCAAAACAGACGCAGCGGGTGATGCCGATGCTCCATCAGAGAGCGGTGAACCGTGTTGCTCAAAAGGTTTAGAACTTGTTTTTCCAGACGATAGATACAACACGCACGAATCCCGTGAGTCGCTTGAGCAGTCTCTCGTCTCAATTCTGCCTATCTCAGTAACTTTACCTGTCACCCCATGGGAATCGTTCAATAATTCCCATGTGCCTTTAACTTCCACGCTTTTTCCCGACCACGCTCTATCCCATAGAGGTCCTCCGTTTACCCAGTGCTAAGTGAATTCCACCACGAATTCTTCCAGCACGCACCTATTTCTTGATCCCATTATTTTTCATAGCGTTTTCCCGAGCTTTCCTATCGTGAAAATTTGCAGGGAGAACCGTTAATAAACCTGTAGTGCGAGGTTTCATGTCTCGCCGCGCTACACAACTTTTCATAGAGAGAAAATTAAAATTATGAAAATACGTCTGTTTTTATGCACGCTGTTGTTCACTTCGGTATTTATCTCTTTCGGGTTCGCACAAGAAAGTTGTCCGGCTTGAAGTAATCCCGTCTTACCGCCCAGCGGTCTGATGAATGAAGTCAGTTTGGCTTCACAAGAGATAGATCAGTTTCGAGTCAATATCAATATGTTAATGTCCCCCGACGCACAGGGTGGACATCTTGAATCAAGAGGGCTTTCATCAACAGGTGAAGTTGTCGACGCGCCGTTACATAGACACCATGTCGCGTTGAGTACTTACCGAATGGATGTTGGGGTCCAATACCTACTGAGCGATCAGTGGACGTTACAAGCAAACATTCCGTATGCAGTCAGAGACCAAGACGCAAGTATTGAGTGGATCGATCCAGTAACTCCTGAAGATAGGCAAGCGATCTTGCGAAGTCGGGATATCCATCATAGAGATGAAACCTACGCCGGACTGACGGATTCAGATCTGTTTTTGGGTTATAAAATGCGTGGACTCTTTAGAACGGATGACCTGCTGTTTGCGCGGTTGGGCACCACAATTCCGGTTGGCAAAACCGAGGAAAATCCTTGGAAACTCGGAGATGCGGGCATTGAACATCTCCATATCCAGTTCGGGACCGGCACCTTCAACCCAATTGCCAACTTGCAATACAGTTTACCGCTCTACCGAGGTCTGACGATTATGGCTTCTACACGTGGAACGTTTCCGTTCTATGAGAACAGCAAGACGTATCGAGGTTCAGTAGAGTTAACTTACACAGCTGGCTTTATGTATCGCCTTTCCGATTGGTTTTCATTTAACGGGAACTATCTCGGATTTTATCAATCCCCTGCCGCGTGGGCTGGGGAACGCGACATCAACACAGGGCTGCGTTATACCATGGCAGCACTGGGTATGTCCGTAGTAACGCTAAACGGCATTTCTGTGTCTGCGAATGTCATGTTTCCGCTGACGCAGGAAACGCTTTACGATGGCGGCGACGCAATTGAATTTGGCAATTTGGTCTCTTTGGCCACAACCTATTCATTTTAATTTAGCAAAGGAGAAAAAATGAAAATGAAATTGACGCGGCGAATTATCGCCTCTTTCTCGGCAATCTTGGCTGTGCTACTGTTCTCTATCTTTTCGCTTAATGCGGAGGAGGCACACAAAGGGCATAAGGCACATAACCACGGCGGGCACGCAGCAGCCGATAATGAAAAAGTGCGTTGCACATTTAGTGGCATGATGATGAAACCTTCGGCGATGGTCAAAGTCGAGCAGGACGGAAACGCCTATTATTTCTGCAACGACATGCAGGCAGAGATGTTCAAGGCGAATCCTGATAAGTACCTCCAGACAATTTCAGTGGGAAATTTGACATTCGATCTCAACGTGCTAACTGTAGATGCGTATAAGATGATGATGTCTCACATGGGAATGGGAGGTATGATAAAGACCGACGAGATGAAGGGAAAAACGCACTATTTCAGTATATACCCGACGCAAGATCATGGAGAAATTGCGTTAGGTGATGTTAAACTCGCCATTCAGGTTACCGGTGCTGAAGGGAAAACGAGGATGGCGTTACTCAAATATAGCAAAATGACGCGGACCTATGAGGGGTTCATTGTTATGCCGAAGGGTGAGAAACACGAGGCGCGCATTCGGGTAACCAGCCCAGCTGTCAACATTTCGCTTTAAGGGGTGTCAATTGTCGGTTATCAATTATCGGTTAAGGAGGGTACTGATTTTAGAAACCCTCTCTTAACTGACAACTGACAACTGATGACTGACAACTATTAGCAAGGAGACAATGATGCGTCCAGTCAGTTTACGCCATCAAGTGACAGCAATTGTTATCGGCAGCATGCTGGTGTTGGGTGTTCTGGTGCAAACGGAAGCACATGGAATCACGCAGACAACACCAACGCCAGAACAAACCGATATGACAACCCTATTTGCTGAAACCCTTGAACTGCCGAATTTAATTCGGGTCGCTGTTGATCGGAATCCTAAAGTTAAAGCCGCAAAGGCACGGTGGCAGGCAACAATTGAACAGTATCCACAAGTGACAGCCTTGCCCGATCCGATGTTCATGTATGGCTACTTCTTGCGAAGTGTGGAGACGCGCGTCGGACCTCAACGCCATCGGGTTAGTTTTTCACAAGCGTTTCCATACCCAGGAACCCTTGATGCAGCTGGAGAAGTCGTCAAAAAAGCGGTTGAGATTGAACGTGTAAAGCACGATCAGATAATACGGGATCTTATTGTTGAACTAAAACTGAGTTACCATGAATTGGCGTATCTCCAGCGGGCGGTCGAGCTGACACAACAAAACCGTGAACTGATAGCCTCTATTCTCGCGATTGCCACTGCACGTTATGCTGAAGGGAAAGCGATACTCAATGATGTATTGAAGGCACAGAGTCAACTCGCGCAGTTAGAATACGATCTCGTCCTGTTAGCTGAATTGCAGCGTGTTGAGCATGCGAACATCAATGGAATCCTGTCCGTTCCTTCGACAACACCGCTTGGCGCAACGGTGCCTGTTGCCTACGAACCGCTTGATGTGACCTTAGCCGATATCGAAAAACAGGCACTCTCAAAGCGACAGGAGTTGCGAATTGCAGCCTTAACCATCGAAAAAGCCACCAAAGGAATTGCGCTTGCCGAACTCCAAACCAAGCCTATGCTTAAGTTTGACTTAATGACAGTAGAAACCGGTGAAGCCTTGATGTTCGACGCACCCGGCAGTGGTAAAAACCCATTTAGCATCGGTTTCGGTGTGACAATTCCGTGGTCAAGTTTGAAGAACAGCAGCAAAGTGCGCCAGGCACAACAAAATCGTGAAAGTGTCACAGCGAACAAGCGCGTCTTGGAGGACGAAACGAGGGTTGCCCTCCAGAAGATTTATTTTCGCCTTGAAAACGCACGGCGGCTCGTCGAACTCTATGAAACTACGCTCATTCCGCAAGCCGGGGCTGCGATTGAAATTGCTGAGACGTGGCATCAGGAAGGTCCCAAAAGCATTGCGGGATTTCTGGAGACCCAGAGCGTGTGGTTGAATTTTAATCTCGCTCGCCTGCGTGCGATTGCGGATTACCAACAGAACCTGGCTCGGTTGGAGAAACTCGTTGGAGGGAAGATCGATGATTCACATAACCCTTAAGATCGGTCTCATCATCCTCACTGTTTTGGTAGGCGGGTGTGCCAGCCATCGGCTGGAGACGTATCAAGCGTTGCGGGACACTGAAATACAACAACCCGCATATTACTCTACCGAAGTCGAAAAAAAGATTGCCGATACCGAAAGCGATCCGAAAGTGGAATCAGACCAATTTCTCAACGAAGTTGAAGCGAAGGTGTTGAAGTACCAGAAACAGTGGAAAGCCCAATTGGAAAGTGAAACACCGATGCCAAATCTATTTTACGACCTTTCGACAGATACCATGAAGGCGCATCGGCAATTGGCAGCCTCGCCTGAAGTCGCAAGAAACCTGCTTACTGAACCCGTTGCGTTGGAACTCCTTGTAGCACTCGGATATGAATGGAGCCCGGCGTTGAAATCTACCCGTGAAAAAATTCGAGCGATATTGGAGCAATATCCACAAGCTGTCTACTTAGAAAACGTCTTACGTCAGTATAACGCTTTCACGAAACAACTTGACACGAAAGTTGGACCGATACGCCATAAAGAGATGATGGCAATGGAATTCCCGTTCCCAGATACCTTAGCGTTGAAAGGGCAGGTTATTACGGAAGATGTGCTAATTGCCCAGAAAGAATTTGAAATCGCCTTGCGGGATCTGGTGACGGACATCAAGTTCGCTTACTACGATTATCTTTTTGTCGTTGCGGCAATCCGTATTAACGAAGAAAATCAAAAATTACTGCAGCAGATGATTGCCATTGCGCAGACGAAGTTTCGCGTCGGACAGGGCAAGTATTCAAACGTCATTATGGCGCAAGTGGAGTTGTCAAAGTTAGCGAATGTAATTATTACGCTTGAACAACAGCGCGGAACTATCATTGCGCGTCTTAATACCTTATTGAACGTTTCAGCGGATGTGCCGTTAGGAATTCCGGTGCCAGTGGCAGAGGAACGTGTTGTATCTACTTTGCCTGAGTTGTATGCGTTAGCCGTTCAGAACCGTCAAGAAATACAAAAACAGAAGTTGGCGATCAGTAAGATGGGTTTGGTTGTGGAAATGGCAAAACGGATGACCTATCCTGATCCGACCCGCGGTGCAAGCTACTTTGAAAACCGGAGCATGCCGGACTTGAAACACACACAAAAGATGCCGATGACTTTTATGACACAACGCGCATTAAATCCGACAAATACAGCGTGGTTCGGCCACCGGAACGCATACATCCATGAAGTGAATATAAAAATTGAAGCGATGGAGCATCGGATTGAAGAACTTGAGAGTAAGCTCCGTTTCGTTGTGAAGAAACATCACTTTGGAATGGAAACGGCAAATCGGAGTATTCGTCTCTATCGCCAGACGCTGCTGCCACAAGCACAGCAGGCGTTGAGTGCCGCGAATACAGCATATCAAGCTGCGCAAATTGACTTTTTGAGTTTCCTTGATGCCCAACGCACTTTATTAAATTTGAGGATTGAAGAGCAGCGAGCATTGCGTGATTATTACCAACACCTCACACAATTAGAACAGGCAGTTGGCGTGATATTGCCCAAACACCCTCTATAGACATTTCACCCCTATGCGGTTCAAACACCGTTGGAATTCATCAGAAACCGCCATGAAATGTAATGATGTCCAGAGACCCATGATTAAAAAATTCTCAGGAGCAATCAGTAAAAAAAGGAGTTCACAAAATGCCTAAAAATTTCTGTCTCCTCACCACACTCATGATGACTGCACTTTTCATATTCGGCTGTGGTCAGCAAGAGAAGGCTGAGATGGCGCATAATATGAGTGAAAAGCGTGAAACAACAGCAGCGGACACGTCAGGCATCGATGAACACGCCGATCATGCACCAACTGAAAATCATGAAACAATGTCGGAGGACACATCAGGCATTGATAAACATACCGGCCAGGCACCAATGGTAGCCGCCTCAGATGAAGCAGAAACGATCCGTTACTGGACGTGTGTTATGCATCCAACGGTCAAAATGTCAGAATCCGGTGATTGCCCAGTTTGTAAGATGGACCTGATTCCTATTCACGAAGGTTCGGGACTGGAACTCACTGAGCAGCAAAAGGCACTAATTCCAGTGCGCACGGAGCCTATTGTTTTCCGCGCAGTTTCGCGTGAAATCCGAACCGTCGGTGTTCTGGATTATAATGAGACCCGTATGGCGTATGCTTCAACACGAATTTCAGGGTGGATTGAGGACTTACACATTGATTTCACGGGTATTAAAGTGCGTGAGGGTGATGAACTCTTGTCTATCTACAGCCCGGAATTGGTCACGGCACAAGAGGAGTATTTGACAGCACTTAAAAGCGTTGAGGAGCTTCAAAACACGGAATACGCCGAACTGCGAAGATCGGTTGAGCAGACCCTTGCCGCTGCAAAATCCAAACTTGAATTGTATGGATTGACCTTAAGTCAGATTGAGGATATTCTCAACCGTGGAGAAGTCAGTACGACCTTACCACTCTTCGCACCAATGGCTGGAACTGTAGTTCACATGAACGTCACGCAAGGGCAACATGTGAACAAGGGTATGAATCTTTACCATATTGCTGACCTTGACAGTTTATGGATTATGGCGGACGTTTACGAATATGAACTGCCGTGGATTTACATGGGACAGGCGGTTGAGATTACAACACAATCGATGCCGGGGGTAGCGTTTTCTGGCAAAATCACCTATATATATCCGTTCTTTGACACACAAACGCGGACGCAGAAAGTGCAAATAGAAGTCCCCAATCCGACCGGACGACTCCGTCCAGGGATGTATGTGACGCTTGAAATAAAACCAACGCTTGCAGAAATCTATACCCAAGGTGCCATCTCAAATGAAGCAGCGGGAAAGTGGGTCTGCCCGATGCATCCTGAGGAGCAGTCTGATGAATTTGGCGAATGCTCTATCTGCGGTATGGACCTCGTTGAAAGGGCAGAGATGTCTACACCCGTAGCAGAGACGACCACATCTCTGTGGGTCTGCCCGATGCATCCCGAGGAGCAGTCTGACGAGTTCGGTGAATGCTCCATCTGTGGCATGGATCTCGTCGAGAAGCAGTCAGTAACAGTGGATACACATTCTCACGCACATCATGCCATGACCGCACCTACCCTCCGTGCTGATCAGCCGCCACTAATTTTCAGGTACGAATGTCCTGATCATCCCGATACGTATGCGACCGTCCCAGGGCTATGTCCACATGATGGGAAGCCCCTTATTATGACAGGTGAAGTCTTAACTGTTCCCAAGAGTGCTGTCATTGATACCGGTTTACGGAAGATCGTCTTCGTGGATCGCGGTGAATCAGGTTATGAACAGGTTGAGGTTGAAGTGGGCCCCGAAGCGTGGGGAACATCGGACAACTCAGAAACCAAACGCCGATATTACCCTATTGTGAGTGGACTTACCCCTGGCGATAGGGTTGTCACCAATGGCAACTTCCTGATAGATTCGCAGACGCAATTAACAGGCTCCGCCTCGGGTGCTTATGGCGGGGCACTCGGTGGTGAAGAATCAAAACCCCCTGTCCATCAACATTAAGGAGTCGTCAGTTGTCAGTCTGGATTTTCTCAAAAATCCTTCAGGTATCAGATAAGAGGCGTTGCTAAACGAAAATCTCTTAACCGACAACCGATAACCATTAAAAATGATTAACCGAATTATTGACATCTGCATGAAGAACCGCCTGTTGGTGTTAGTTATCTTTGTCTTTGTCACAATGACAGGTTGGTGGGCATTGAACCAGACGCCAATTGATGCTATGCCGGACATCGGCGAAAATCAGGTGATTGTCTTCGCAGATTGGCCCGGGCGAAGTCCACGAGATATTGAAGATCAAGTTATCTATCCGTTGAGCATTACCCTACTCGGAATTCCCGATGTCAAAGATGTTCGCTCAACGTCAATGTTTAGTTTTGGCTACATTAATATTATCTTTGAAGATGATGTTGATTTCTATTGGGCGCGCACCCGCGTATTGGAGCGAATGAATCTCGCACAGAAAGACATGCCAGAGGGGGTTGTGCCGGTCCTCGGTCCCGATGCAACGGGTGTCGGACAGATATTTTGGTATACCGTTGAGAATGGATATTATTGCCCGAATCATCCGACGGAACGCTATGCTGAGCCGGGCACCTGTCCTGAAGATGGAGGGACGCTTATTGCCTCCAATCTGGAGCTTCATGAACTGCGGACACTCCAAGACTGGACGGTTCGTTACTATCTCGCCTCTGCTGATGGCGTTTCCGAGGTCGCCTCGGTCGGTGGATACGTCAAACAGTATCAGATCGACATTGATCCGAACACTTTATTGGCGTATGATGTGCCGTTATCAATGGTTTACAACGCCGTCCGAGGGAGCAATCTTGATGTTGGTGCTAAGGTTATTGAGGAAGGCGGAATGGAGTTCCTGATTCGCGGCTTGGGCTTCATCAAAAGTATCGCGGACATAGAAAACATCGTTGTCAAGGAGCATAACGGCGTCCCCATCTACGTCAAAAACCTTGGAACCGTCAGCGAAGGTCCGGACTTTCGACGCGGTGCTTTAGACAAAGCAGGCATTCCAGCAACCGGCGGGGTCGTGCTAATGCGATACGGTGATAACCCGTTGCGTGTGATTGAGAATGTCAAAGCGAAAATAGCGGAACTCACGCCTGGGCTTCCATCAGGGGTTCGGATTGTCCCGTTCTACGACCGGAGCCACCTCATTCACCGCGCAACGGACACGCTGAAGGAAACGCTGACAGAGGAAATCATCGTCGCTGCAGTTGTGATCCTGCTTTTCTTAGGGCAAGTTTCAAGTAGTTTGATAATAGCACTCGTCTTACCGATGGGGGTTCTGCTTTCGTTTGTGGGTATGCGGATTATCGGTTTGCCATCAAATATCATGTCAATGGGGGGTATTGCTATCGCAATTGGGGTGATGGTGGATGCCGGTATTGTAATGACAGAGAATATCACGCGCCATTTACGGGAACCGCATCCGGGCGAAAGCAAACTTCAAGTTGCAACCCGTGCCGCTAAAGAGGTGGGACCCCCCATTTTCTTCGCAATGCTCATTGTTATCGTTGCCTTCATACCTGTCTTTTCTCTCACCGGCCAGGCAGGTAAACTCTTCAAACCCCTTGCCTATACAAAAACTTTCGCTATGCTTGGTGCAGCCCTCATAGCGATTAGTCTGGTGCCCGTTTTAGCGTCATTTCTACTTGCAGACCCAACCCGGACCCGGACAGGTGTGGTGTCCAAACGAATCGCACAATTCTTCGCGCTCCTCAGCTGGCCCCTGAGAAAGTTAGCGGATGGAATTACGTGGGTACTCAGAACCAGTTATCGCCCGATTATTCGGTTGGCGGTAAAAAATATTTGGACAAAACTCGCTGTTGTTGTCTTGGCGATACTTATTTTTCTTGCAAGTATGCCACTGACCCCTTTCTATAAAAATATTGGGCAGGAATTCATGCCGCCACTTAACGAAGGGGCGTTGTTATTTATGCCGGTACTGCTTCCGGGTGCCTCAATTACACAAGCGAAAGATGTCATGGCAAAACAGGATTTGATTATGAATCGATTCCCAGAAATTTCACTTGTCGTTGGGAAATTGGGACGTGCGATGACAGCAACCGACCCTGCTCCAATTGGTATGTTTGAAACCATTGTCAATATAGTTGATCCAGCGAAGTGGCCCCGGCGGGCTATTAAACATAATTCCACAACGGAACTTGTCTACCTCCTTGTCCAACGCCTGAAACGCGACGGACTTATAAGTGAAGAACACGCAAGCCATATTAACACCGATTTTCTGGATGCCGTTGTGAAAGCCGCTATAAAACGGTTTGATACCTTGGCGACGACATACCACAACTCTTATGTGTCGGTTGACGAGCGCGAACAACTGTATCGCGTCTGGTTATTACGTATCCTCTTAGAGGAGCTCCTCGCTGAAAAGCGGATGGGAGGGATGGGGTTGGAACACGTTAAAATCGGTGAATCTGAGACCGAGACGAAACTCCATCGGATTGCCGAGGACATTGAGCCGACCCTCAAGCATAAAGATTACTTTCGGACCAAAAATCGCAACGAACTCATCACCGAACTCACAGAGGCGACCCGAATGCCGGGAGTTTCGCCTATTATGACCCAGCCCATACGGAATCGTGTTGATATGCTCGCAACAGGTATACAAACCCCAATCGGAATCAAGGTGTTTGGTAAAGACCTCGCGAAAATTGAGGAGATCGCTGTGCGGATTGAGCAGGAACTCCTTAAACTTGAGGGTGCCCAGGGTCCCTATGCCGAGCGGATCGGAAATAAACCATACCTTGAATTTCACATCGATCGGGAGGAAGCCGCACGCTACGGTATCCAAATTAAAACAGTCCAACAAATCATCATGACAGCGATCGGTGGCATGAATCTCACTTATACCGTTGAGGGACGGGAGCGGTTTCCAATTCGTATCCGTTATATGCGAGAGTTGCGGGACAATATTGAAGCACTTAAGCGGGTCCTCGTGCCCGCACCAAAAGGACTACATATCCCGCTTGAGCAACTCGTGAGAATTGAGAGACGGCCCGGTCCGGCGAAGATTGCGAGTGAAAACACCTTGCTCTTTTCCCGCGTCTTTTGTGATGTGGATGTTGACACCATCGGACTGGTGGACTTCGTGGCATTGGCACAAAGGACACTGGATGAAAAGATTAAGCCGACGTTACCCCAAGGCTACTTCTACGCTTTCAGCGGACAATACGAAGCTGAACTGGAAGCCCGAAATCGATTAACGATTGTCGTACCGGTATGTATCGCAGCCATTTTTATATTGCTATATCTCCAGTTCAAGTCGCCCTCCGCGATGTTTTCGATCTTCCTTGCGATCCCCTTTGCATTCATCGGAGGCATGTGGATGCAGTGGTTGATGGAATACGTCCCAGAAGCACTCGGGGGTGGATACGCCATTAAATACAGTACAGCCGTGTGGGTGGGGTATATAGCCTTATTTGGCATAGCTGTTGAGGACGGAATCGTCTTAATCGAATACTTACTGGAACGCGTCCGCGGTGGTGAACCTATTGACGAAGCCGTGATGAATGCTGGCTTATTGCGCGTTCGACCCATCATTATGACCACAGCAACTACGATCTTAGCGTTATTGCCAATTATGTTAGCAGAAATCAGCACCACGACTGGCGCGGAATTGATGAAGCCTATCGCAGTGCCTACCTTCGGGGGCATGGTCTCGGCAACAGTGGCTAACCTTATCTTAGCACCTGTATTATTCTCTCTCTTCTATCCCGTTGAACGTTGGATTCGCGAGCGGTAAATGGATTACTTTCTTTTACGAAGTATCGGAGGAATCATGAAACTTCTAACGACACTCGGCATCTGTATACTTGTCGGGCTTATCGGGTTACCAACTGTTGGTCCTGCTATGGAACTTGAAAAATACTTACATGTTGCCAAAGGGGCAGTCGTGAGTACTGGGCGCGGATTAGCGCTCACTGATGATGAACTGGAGACCGCCCGCACCGAAGAATTCGCTATCGGATTTCAATTAACACCCTCACTTCGATTCTCAGTGCCATTCAGTCGTCACGTTGTGGATACTCGCGGAGGCACTACAGATGTCCTGCCCTTCGGAATGTTGAATGTTGAGACTGTCGGTATGATGTGGACGCTGAGTGGACGTGGGAGATGGGCACCCTTTATTGGACTCGGAACAAATTTCTACGATTTTACTGAACAATTCGCTACGCCAGCGAATATTCAGAATACTTTTGGAGCGGAAGCGTCTACTGGACTCAGCGTAAGACTGATTGAGAGTATCTTTGGGGTCGCTCAGTTGAACGGATCACTCAGTTATCAGTTCAGTTTCTTACGACCAAAGGTGAGTGTGCCTGCCAGACCGGACGTTGAAGTATTGTGGTTAAACCGCCATAGCGTCACTTTTCGATTAGAAATCTTGGGACTATAGACGGAGGTTTAAGGGGTCCCACAGCCATCTTGAACGCTGAATTGGAGTAAAGTCCTTGTAAAAATAAGGATTTCTGATAAACTAATTAGGTATACCTAAATAGCGGATTCTCGAATGTAAGGAGATTGAAAATGTTTTTCCAAATCTATCACTATCCTCGATCAGGTATCCTATTAGCACTGATTTTTTTCATATTCAGCACGCCGCTACTCAGCAGTGCCCGTGAAACAGAGGTTCCCGAGCAAAGACTGATGACGATCTTCCCGAAGGCGAAGAAATTCGTTCAACGAAATCCGCTACTGACACCAGACCAAATTTCTGTAATTGAGAAAGAAATAGGGACTAAACTTCGGTCGAAAGACCAGAAACCGATCTTCTATATTCCAATCAGCGATAGAAAGAAACCTATGGGAGTGGTGTTGTTTGCTGATGCAGAGGGACCCCACGGCGTTATTCAAGCTGCCGTTGGGCTTGACATGAGAGGGAAAGTGGTAAAAGTGGAAATCTATGAACACAAAGAATCAGACGCAATTGCCGGAGATGAATTTCTCAAGCAGTTTATCGGTATGGGCATAGACGATGCTTTCAAAGTTGGGGAGGATGTTGAGGCTGCTGACGGGCATGAAGCTGCTTCAAATGCGGTTGCTCTCATTCCGAAAAAGACATTGGTAATGAGTTATGCCCTCTTTCGGAAGCAAGCGGCAAACGCTGATGCCGAGCAAGCACCAGAGCCTGATGTGCCAGCGGAAGATATGCCTGAAGCCGAAGACCTGAAAACTCTTATGGCGTTGATGATAGATGACTACTTTGTCGTTGTCGATTACTTTGATGAAAAAGAGAGCAAACCGAAAGCCATTGGAGCGGTGAAACGACTTGCTAAATACGCAAGGGGCATTTCAGACTTTGAGCCACCCAAGAACGCAGACCAGACCGAAGAGTATGTCTATCTGCAGGACACGTTTAGTGAAGCCCTCCTTAAATTTGCTGAGGCACTTGAAGAAGAGGGTATCTCTGACGCAACGCGTGAACAGTGGGATACCATTGTTACCTTAGTTAATCAGGCACACCTCCGGTTTAGTGAGGAAGAGATTGACTTGGACACATATTAGGTGTGGGTGCGGCAGTTTCTATTTAAATTTTGATTGGAGATCCTATGAGAAAATGGATATGTTGTTTGTGTTTGCTTGGTATATTAGTGGGCACATTGCAAGCATCGGCACAGATTCGTCCACCTCGACGGAAACACAGGATTCTGGTAGATCCGGGGGCGAAAAAAGAAAAAGATGTGCTCAAAGCAGATATAGGCGCAAGCCTCAAGGACATCGCAAAACGCGCAACGCAGCACGCTCAGAACCCGAGTGTGGATGTCGTATTCGTCGTTGACGGTAGCAGACAGATGTTGGGACATCTCGCCGACCTTGAAAAGAGGTTCGTTGACATGCTCACCGTTATAGAGACGAAAACAATGGACTACAGATTCGCGTTGGTGAATTTTCATTCCGTATATGAAGAACCACGCGTCAATTTCCATCAATGGACATTCGACTATCTCAATATTGAAAATGCGTTCCGGGATATGCGGGTCGAATCCGGAAACAATATTGAATCTGGGTATGGACTCGACGCTGTGGTAAAAGGCTTGAACGAGTTAGAGTTCCGAGAAGACGCGATAACACAGTTCGTTGTGGTGACCAACGCTCGACTCCGCACTTCATGGACAGAAGCGAAGGCGAAAAGTAAAATTAGCCAACAGATTATCGACCTGTGTCGCAGAAATGGGGTCCAACTCAACTGCATCGGTATGAGCGAAAGGGTTCAAGCGGAACTTACGGATGAAACCAACGGTATGTGGTACCCAATTGATTCAAAACAACGACGGATGGACGGACAGCGCATTCGGAGCGGTGGGACAATCGCAGACAAGGCACTCCTCAGGATTGATGGCTTGTTTAAACGGATTGCTGAGAATCTGGTTGCGAGTAATCCGGGCAAAGTAGATATTGTGTTCGTTTTCGATTACAGTCTGAGTATGCAAACCAAGACGGATCCCGCATGCGACGGTTTGGATCTCATGGTCTCTGTGTTCAACGCGGCCGGATTAGATTACCGATTTGGGATTATCCGGTTTTGGGCGGCAGTCGGCGGCGGGGAAAGCACGATTGTTGTGACCAAACCGCCATTGGAACCTGAGCAGGTAAAATCGCTATTTCGCCTCCCCAAAAATGGCGATGAGCATCTATTGGATGCTGTTATTGAAGGCGTGCCAAAACTCCGCACCGAGGAAGGGCGCAACCTCGTCCTTATCATCATCACAGATGAACCAACAAGCAAACGCGCAGAAAAAGGGTATACCGCGGGCAAAGCAATTTCAGTATGTCGAGGTGCGTTTGCTCGGGTTTACGTCATCGGTGGGGTTACCTCCATGCGAAGCAACTCCATCGGAGATAATTTCCAACGGCAGGTCGCTCAGGTAACCAAAGGTGAACACTATATTATGCCGGGGGCATTGGCAAGGCAGGGCATTGGGGCTGATGAGCGGAGGTAAGCGCGCTTTTTCATTGTCCTCAAGTTTGCTTATTGCCCGATAGCGAGTTCATCTGGTGTTTTGGCATGGATAGCGATAAGAACGAAACAGGTTGACTGTAAATTGGCAATCGGTTCCGACAGTTCCATCGGTGTATTGCTGACGAAACTGCCATCCGCTTGCCGGACATTTGTTAAATAGTTGATAGCAACCCGACGCGTGTTGAGGGGATCGTTTCCAGCAGCGAGTGCCATAACGGCAATCGCTGTGATTTCTGGATCGCTTCGACTGTTCTTATATCTCCCGAATCCACCATCACTGTTCTGGAACTGCTTCAACCAGGCGATTTGGACATCGATATCGTAAACGGTCTCCAAGCCTTGAACCACCCAGGACGTTATGAAAACGTCAGACCTGCCCCCGCGTTCTAATGCCCAGCCCCCATCGAAATTAATGCCTTCCGCCAGCCAATCTGCGCCTTTAGAGATCGGTTCAAAGTTTTGTTTAAAGCCGAGCTTCCTCAGTCCAGCTAATACAGCGGCAGTGTAAAGAACGTTGTCAGGACTCCGTTCTTTTTTTCCCCATGCCCCACTCCGGTTCTGCGCTTTTTTTAACCAGCGGAGCCCATTAAAACGGACTTCAGGATCGGTTTCTGCCGCTGCTAAGGCGATAAGCGCGAACGTCGTATGTGCGGTGTTGTTGTTCCAACCCCCATTATCCAACTGCGTATTTCTGAGGTACTGAACCCCGGTTCGGATGACCTGTGATCCAGTGCCCCATCCCGCATCGATCAATGCCCAAACCGCGAACGCGGTATTCTCCACATTGCTATCTCCACCAGGGATGAGGGGCCAGCCGCCGTCTTTATTCTGATGCTGCGCGATGTAGGTTTTCGCATCCTCTATGGTCTTGAAGAGAGGTGGTCCCTCTACTAACAGTTCATCGGAAAGGGGACTATCGCTATCCGCGGCAGATCCATCTTTAATGCCAATCAAAAAGTTCAACGACAGACAACAACAAATCAAGATGAGTAGGTTTCTGTAGTTCTTCATTTTTTAATGGTTGTCGGTTGTCAGTTATCAGTTAAAAGAGGTATCTGATATAACCCAAACCTCTTGGTACTGACAACTGTTTTGCTATTACAACTGCGGTTCAATGACAACTTTGTAAACCCCTTCTTGCCCGAGCATGTCAATACCTTTTTCCAATTGGTGCAACGGTAGGTGATGCGTTATCAATTCATGCAGTGGGGCGCGCGTTATCTGAAGGAAATCCAACGCTGTTTGGAACTGAATCTGCGGATATGCCCATACACCGCAAACGTCTAAATCTTTGTTGCAAATCTGATGGGGGCGGACCCGGATATCTCCCGAATCGGTGTAATGTCCAACTTCGATGACCTTTCCGCCGCGTCGCACGACGTCCAATGCCTCGGAAAAAACCGCGGGTATACCCGCACATTCAATGGCGATGTCCGCGCCGACACCGTTTGTGAGGTCCTGAATCTGCTCGACCCGTTCTTCAGGTGTTGTATCTCCGACATTGATGACCACATCCGCTCCCATCTGTTTCGCCATATCCAATCGACTCTCAACGAGGTCAGTGGCGATGATAGTGCCAGCACCGCTATCTCTTAACACAGCGATGACGAGGAGACCGATCGGTCCGCATCCGAGAACCGCAACCCGATTCCCGATGCTGTATCCATCTCCGACTTGTGGTAGACCGGGGGCACACGCCCGTTCAACGGCACGTGTCGCAACCGCTACTGGCTCGGTCAACACGCGAATTTCCTCCGGGACGCTTTCCGGCATTTTATAGACCCAAGAATTGCCGTGAATATAGGTATACTCGGAAAATTCGCCGTTCAGATACGGTGGTGTTTCGCTGTTGCTAAATCCATAGATAGTACGTCCAGTACACAATGTCGGACGACCCGGAACATGCAAACAGTAGTAGCATCTGCCGCAGTTCTTTGAACCAGGCACCACAGTCACACGATCGCCGGCTTTGATGGGACCCCCCATCACGTTCATAACCTGATTCGCATTTTTACCGATCTCAGCAACCGTGCCAACGACCTCATGGCCCGGAATGACAGGAAATTGTAGGGCAGTATGCCCAAGATACATGTGTTTATCACTGCCACAAATGCCGACTCTGTCCACTTGTAAGAGGAGTGCGTCATCTGCGGGTGACGGTTTCTCAAATTCTCGGATTTCTATCTGCCCCGGTTGGAGCATCACCGCCGCCTGAACTTGCATAGTTAAAATTCCTTATCGTATTTTTTAGATTTATAGGTACCCTTCATCGTGCCCAGAGCGGAATCAATACCCTTGTCAATTGTGCCAGGCTTTCCAAATTGTGTGCTGGAAGGAAATAATCCACGTATGGCAATGCCGTGCGGATACCTCGGCAAATCGGCTGATAACCATCGCTACCGAGCAACGGATTGAGCCAGATTAACCGATAGGCATGCCGATGGATCATCTCCATAGAACGGCGCAACACATCTACATCGCCGCGATCCCAGCCATCGCTGATGAGGATAACGACTGAACGGTATGCCGAGAAAGACGGCGCAAATTGTCGATAGAACTCCAGCAGACTTTCCCCAATCTTCGTCCCACCTGACCAGTCCGGTACAACATTCGAGACCTCGTTCAAGCCCTCCGCCAACCCTTTCCGTCGGAGAAGTCCGGTGATATCTGTCAGATGTGTGCTAAAGACTGCGACATCTACTTCTCTCAACTCCTGCTGCATCCCGTAGATGAATTGGATGAGAAACTTGGCGTAACAATCCATCGAGCCGCTTACGTCACAGAGAAGCAGAATCTTCGTTTTCTTAATCTTCTGCTGTTTCCGGATCAATTCAAGCGGTTCGCCGCCGTGAACGAGACTTTGCCGCCAACTGCGTCGGAAATCAATCGTTTTCCCCTTTTTACCGACAACCTTTCGGCGACTGAGTTTTGTCGCCAACACTGCCGCCAGTTTCGCGACGATCTCTCGGGCTTGCTCCATATCTTCTTTTGTGAACTCGCTAAAATCCTTCCGACTCAGGAGATCCTCGGCACTATAAGCGACCGGATCGTCTTCCTCTCCTTCTTCACTCTCCTCTGCCTCGGTATCCAACCACTGTTCCACGATGTCCTGTTCATCACCGGCATCGGAAAGATCTTGGAGTGCAGAGGGTTCAGGGGTCTGCTCCTCCATCTCCACCGCTTGAAACTCAGGACGTGGATATCGCCAAAACAGATTGAAGGCGGTGTCAAACGTCTCCCGATCGGATTCTCCGGCGATGAGGTTCGTCCGTGCTGTATGATAAAACACCTCCCGCTCACCGATGTTGATCAATTGAACGCTCTCGCACCAACTCAGTTGGTTGGTTGTGGTCACATTGATGCCCATCTGTCGGAGCAAGCGACAGAAGTCCGTGATTTGTTGGAGTAGGGTCTGTTCATTCATTTTCATATTTCTCTAAGTAGGAAATGAAGGCATCGAGTTCTCTGAAGATGCTATCAAATACTGGGTTAACCTGCTTTACCTTAAATCGTTTGCTGTGCGATGAGTATCTGTGGGGTGATGCATACCACTATCTCCTTAGAGAATAGGATAGCACGAAACGGTTTGCTGTGCAACAAAAAAGAAGTGGAATTTCGACACTACACCAGCAATTATCTGGGGAGTTCATAAGGTAGTTTTGCCTTAGGGCCAAAAATTATACATCGGCTGTTGCGTCACCACACTCACAAGACTCCAGATACCACCCACAGTGAAATCACCCAACATCAACCCAATCGCGAACATCACCAGCTGCTGCGATGCCCGCGGACCGCCAATTTTCAAGACACTCCACTTGATCATCGAACTCACCAGCATACAACTCCACAAATACCGCATACCCCAATCGCTGGAGACAACAAACCCGATCGGATGGAAGGGCCACCAGAAAAAACGCGCCCGCATAAACATCAAGAGCGTCGAAAAAAGTAATCCAAACACGATACCGCCAGTCGCATAGAGATTCGGTTCGGTCGGGTAATAGATCCAACGCTGGAGTCCGTTGAAGACGCGTCCACCGAAACCGGTTGCCCAACCGCTGCCACCGCTCATGTTCAAAGCACCATAGGTATAAAAAATATAGAGGATAACGCCGAACACCATCACAGCAGCGAACCCTGACACACCTAACAGCGCGAAGAACAACCGTCTCGGGGCAATTCCAGAGCGTTCCGAGAGTTTGAAACCCTCTAACTGGTGCGGCATTGGATTACTCGTGTAGCTCCGATTAAACCAACGGTAGAGCGTCAGCGCAACGAGGTTATTCGTGCCGAGTAGCCGTGTGCCGAACCCGTCAACGAGGATGTGATGATTCGGCATGTTCTCCATCGCATGCACGGGAAATCCCTGCTCCGCCCGCATCCGCGTGAGCACCAAGACGATGATAAAATAGATCGCAAAAAACAGCGGAATCAGCCAGAGGGACATACCGATCCGCTTGGAAAAGATAAAGAGTATTGCGAGTCCGACAACGATACCCCAGAGCGCGAGCCTATAGGAAATCGGTTCGTTAGCATCCTCGCCTGTGCGATGACGTGCGATACGGAAAACGCCGCGAAAGTGCCGTCCGTTCAGGACTACGACAGAAATGAAAATCCCGATGGCAGCACCGAAGCATTGCCTATCGATATAGGGGAACCCCGGCAGACTGGACAAGCCAGCGGCACTTGCTAAGACTAATTGCGCCTTGTAGAAGATAAAGAAGAACCAACTGGAGAACGATAGGTCGAGCGGCATCAACAACCCAAGTCCGATAACGAAGGGGTAATAGGACATACTGATACCACCGATAGCGTTCCACGGCTTTTCTGTGAACAGGTGTCCAAACCCGCGCCAGCCACCAATCCGCTTAATCGGTAAGGTCGGAAGCGTCGGATACAAAAAACTAAAGCCGTTGAGAATCGCTATAGATGCCGCAATTCCGAAGCCAAGCCATGTGATACGGTGCGAAAACAGCGATTTCGTGCTATGGGTGACATGAAACGCGATCTGCGTGATCGGATAGGCGAGTCGTTCGCGTTCCACCCACTGCTTTCGCAGGATAACGTTGATACACAACATCACGAGGACCAAGACCGTCATGAAACCTGCCCAAGATAAGGTCGGCGCTATCCATACACCGATTATATCTGCGGTAGAGAGACTTGATTCCCCTGTATAATAGCCTGTCAATGCCTTTGGATCATCGACGAGAAGCCATCTCGGAAGGTAATCATAGAAGAGTTGTTTCCATTCATTTTCGGGGGTTGCGAAATGGAAGGCGTGCCCGACGGTCGTGACGAGGATCGTCATCAGTGTAATGGAGGGAAAAGCGCACGCCGTGCTGAGCAGGATGTATATCGTGAGGAGCTCCGCATCTGTGAATAAGCGACGGCGAACTGCAAGATTGAGAAGCGTGAAAGCAAACACCACGAAGACAACATTATAGAACGGCACAGCGTAAGTATTCAGCGCATAACCGACAAGTCCGACTTCACCCGCAATGATCCAATAGAAATTAAACGGAATCAGCACGAGCGTAATGGCGATAGACTTCCATGTAACACCGTGCGATTTCGGACGTTCGTCTTCTCTCATAAGTGCTTTAAATTTGGGTAAAAAAAGGCGAGGTTACAAACCTCGCCGGTAGATGTGAATCCTTTAACTATTATGATAGGCTTGATGATAATTACGGTTGAATAGAACCAGCATAAAGATCGTTCAAAGCGTCTTCTGGCAGCGGTTCTGGACTATTCTTGGCGAATTCAAGTGCCGCCTCAAGTTCGTTTGCGAGTTCCGTCTCAAGTGCCGAGAGTTCATCTTGCGTCATCCCTTCTTCTTCGATGAGAACCGCGGCGAGTCTCCGAATCGGATCGCGCTGGCGTTCTTGTTCTTGCACTTCCTCGCGGTCGCGGTAGGATGTCCCCGGATCACCGATGTGGTGTCCTCGGAATCTGTAAGTATCGCAGTTGAGGAGCGTCGGTCCACTCCCTTCACGGGCACGTGTGACGGCTTCGTCCGCTGCAGCGTAAACCTTAAGAACATCGTTCCCATCAACAGTGATGCCCGGCATATCGTAGGCAGGGGCACGGACAGCCGCAATATCTTCTACCCGCTGATGCTCTCGTTGTGGCGTTCCCATACCGAATCGGTTGTTTTCACACACAAAGATGACGGGTAGTTCCCAGACGGCAGCGAGATTGAGCGTTTCATGGAATACGCCTTGGTTCGTCGCGCCATCACCAAAGAACGACACTGCGACCTGTTGTGTTCCACGAAGTTTAGCTGAGAGCCCCGCACCTGCCGCAAGCGGAATGCCTGCCCCGACAACGCCGTTAGCACCCAGAATGCCGGTCTCCTTATCGGCGATATGCATCGAACCGCCCTTGCCTTTACAATAACCGGTCGTTCGTGCGAACAACTCCGCCATCATCCGGTCGCGTTTGCCGCCTTTTGCAATGAGATGCCCATGACCGCGGTGTGTACTCGTAATATAATCATCGTCTTGCAAGTGGGCACAAACTCCTACGGCTGTGGCTTCTTCGCCGATGTAAAGATGCAAGAAACCGGGAAGTTGACCACTCTGGTAAAGCGTGCCAGCGGCTTCTTCAAATTGACGAATCTCTAACATCTTACGATACATATACAGCATCTGATCTTTACTCGGTTTTGACATAATTCCTTTCCTTCTTTTGGAGTGTTTGTAGTCCGTAATGAAATGGAATACGGATGTGCGGAAATGTTCTGTCTCATCTAAACGCACCTGACCGAACCGCAAGGAAAAATTAAAAATAGGGTGCGATACATTCCGGTGAATCGTTCATGGGACGATTGACGAGCCTTGACACTGGATACGCCTCCATCTCTTCATCGAGATACGGAACAAGGAGCGGTTGAAGCGTGTCGGTTTCCGATTGCTGATTCGGTGAAAGCCACGCCGTATAAGCATCTTGCGGCAGAATTACAGGCATTCTATGGTGAATCTTCTCCAAAGATGCGTTCGGTGGACATGTAATGATAGTGCAAGAACGGAGCGGTTCATCCATCCCATCCGCCTGCCATACCTCCCATAACCCCGCCAGTGCGAACGGCTTCTGCGATTTGAGACGAATATACACCGGTTGTTTAAGCCTGTCACCCGGAATCCGTTTCCATTCATAGTAGCCGTCCGCCAAAATAAGACATCGCCTGCGTTTGTAGGCATTTCGGAAGGAAGGTTTTTCCGACAGAGTCTCCGATCGGGCATTGATCATCCGATTTCCGATCTTCGGGTCTTTTGCCCAAGACGGGATAAGTCCCCAATGAAAGAATTCCACTTGTCCAGGGTCTGGACCTTCTTCCGTATCAGTCGGCGTATTTGCAATAACAGCCACATCTTGTGTCGGTGAGATATTGTAGCGCGGGGACAAATTCATGGGTCCCGCAAAATCGAGAAAAATTTGATTCAATGCTTCAGCATCGCTTGCGAGTGTAAATCGTCCACACATTTTTTAAACTCCTAAAAATAGAATAGACACGGATGTCTGTTCGTATAGAACGAAAATTTGCGCTATACATCCTTTTTGGATTGTGGGACAAGAATATCATCTCTCCAGCGAAGACGGAAAGATGGACGCACGAGTGCCTCTGGAGACTGAAGCGTCAAACCACCATCGGCAGTCAAGACGATTCCAGTAACAAAATCCGCCTCATCGGATGCCAGGAAAAGCGCAGCATTGGCAATATCTTCGGGTTTTCCGTAGCGACCAACCGGATAACAATCGCGAGAGGCTTGTTCTTCGAGGGAATCCTCAGCGAGAGAAACTTCGCCTCTTTCGCCGACGATCTGTCCTGGAGCGATGGCGTTCGCACGGATACCATCCCTGCCGTAATCAAGCGCAATACTTCGCGTCAATGCGTTTAAACCGCCTTTTCCGGCACCGTAAAGCCCAAACCCTGGGTTTGTAATCGTAGCGTTAACCGTGGAAATGAAAACCAAGGTGCCGCCACCATTACGGATCATTTCAGGAATGCAATACTTCGCGCCGAGCCACGGTCCACCGAGCGTCACGCCAAGGCTTTCATTCCATTCTTCGGTCGTGAATTCAATCGCTTTTTTGGTGTAAGAATGTGCAGCGTTATGAACAAGCGTTGTTATTTTTCCATAGTTCGACAAGGCAGTTTCGACCAGTGTCTGCCACGTCTTTTCATCTGCGACGTCACCCATGACGGCGATTGCGTCTCCACCGGCATCTTGAATGCGATGGACAGTTTCATCAAGTTTTTCCTTGCGTCGGCGCGTGTTGACAACCACTTTCGCACCTTCGCAAGCGAACCTATAAGCAGTCGCCGCCCCAATACCACCCCAGGCAGCACCCGCAACAATCGCAACTTTTCCTTCCAATCTCATAGCAAATCCTTTCGTTATAATTCTACAGTTTCCCAACTATTATAACATATTTTTCACTTTTGTGCTACAATCATCATAACCGTAACGAAGGGAGAAATTCGTGTGAAACCAGCGATAAAAGAATGGCTCGACAATTCTATTGAAAAACTGAAGGCAGGTGAGTTGACCGAAACGGATCTGCGCGATGTAACCGCCGCCTTGAATTCTGAGAAACAACTCATCCTCTATCTCTATTCTAAATCAACGAACTTACGCTCATCGTTGGGTGGGTGGGCATTGTACGATCCAACCGCGCCGGATGAACCAGTCCTTCCCTCGCAAGATGCCCCCTATGCATCCGTGCTTGACGCCGTTAACGATGGATGGAGAATTGTTCAATTCCCGCGCCCTGAACTCTACAACTTTACGGATGTCGACAACGCCTATCTGACCTATGAGTTCGTTTTAGAAAAACTTGTATAAAGGAAGCGCACGATGATTGACGTTAAACCCACGCTAAATGACCATCAGGTCATGCAGTTTATCCATAACGGCTATATCACCTTAGAGAACATCATTGATCCGAATTTCAATAAGGAATGTGAATCTGTAAACGGCGGACATCTCAGCGATTTTGTCCTTACAGACGCATTTCGTCGGAACGTTCTATTACATCCGGAAGTCGCGGGTGTTGTCCGTTCACTGTTGGGCGAGAATTTCCTCGTGCCGACGAGCGCACATCACCATCTCTTTGAGGCACCACACCGCGGGCAAACCTGGCATTCCGACGGACTCACTGAATACGGATACGGTATCACACATCTCCAGTGCTACTATTATCCGAAAGAGGTCAGAATCGAAGATGGACCGACGATGATATTGCCCGGCTCCCACCATCGACTTGTTGATAGGGAAGCGATCGCACATTACGGGGACATCCTCGGACAACTCTCTCTTACCGTCCCCGCAGGCACCGTTGCAATGACACGCTACGGCATCTGGCATAAGGCGGGTCCAAAACTCAATGCCGATAGACGGGGAATGATTAAGTTTTCCTACTTCCGCAACGCGATACCCAAAAGGGATTGGATGCGGGATGCCGATGAAATTCCACCCTATCAACATGCTGGCAGACATCCTTACGTCACCGAGGTGGAATCCTACCGCGACCGCCGCAGGGGTGAATTGACATGGAACTGGTTATGCGGATTGGCAGAAGTGGAGGAACCGCTCCCACCGGTGCAGATGTTTAACAGCGGAATCCCCTTATCAGAAATCCAACTTTAGTAGGAACGGATCGTAATTTTGGTTAACGCGCATCACATGCTTGCAAACACGCCTGCATGTGTCCCCGCGATTCTGCCGCAATCGTGCAACACTGTTCTAAACTATATTCTTTCGCACCGATGACCTCAAGGTTCAACGGACCGGTATAACCATTTTCATGCAGGACACGAATGTAACCGACAAGATCGATGTCCCCGCGTCCGTTTGCCTGTAACTCAGGATCACCAGGTCCGCGTTGTGTTCCCTTACAATCCCGAATATGCACGTGTTTGACGCGCGAGATCACCGCAGCAATCGCTTCCACAGGGTTTTCATCCGCACGATGAATGTGGGACGGATCCATATCAATTCCAAACGCCGGTGACGAAATCGCTTCCATGATGCGGAGAGTCGTCGGTGTGTTATAGATGCTCGCGCCCACATGTGCCTTAACGCAGAGCGTCACACCATAGTGTTCCGCACGTTCGGAGAGGCTGCCCAATGAATCGACAACTTCGGGCCATGCAGATTCATCGTCTGACGTACCACCGGGACCGCAGTTAATAATCGGGACACCTATCTCAGCCGCGGCTTGGAATGCCTGTTCCATGCGTTCTGGATCGCGTGAGGGCTGTTCCATCGCCAAGAGGTCGAGTTCATACGCTTTCGCGAATCGTTTAATGTCGTCAGCGAGTTCTTTCCAGCTCGCGAGGACGAGGTGTTGGCTCATCCCATCAATCGCTGAAAGTTCAATGCCATCGTAACCCGCCATGGCGATGTGCTTAAAGGCGGTTTCCATATCGTAACCACCGAACAGTACCGAATTTGCTCCTAATTTCAAATGTAATTTCTCCTTCCGTAGCGATAGGTATTGCACCATCTACGCTACAACAATTATCCTTTCAAAGGCGGAAGCGGCTGTGGACGCACCACGATACCGCCTTGTTCATAAGACTCTATCGCCGCCCAAGTATACTCAAGTGTCGCGAGTGCATCTCTGCCGGAGGCGCGCAACTGCTCTTTCGGCACGCCGTTCGTGATGTCCTCTAAAAAGGCGTGAATCCTTAGGGGGAAAGTCTGATCGAAGTCGCTGATGCCGGATTCCGTGACAATAGGCTCGTCAGAGAAGTCAGGAGCACCAGGAGCGGGCCAGTAGGTCACCTTCTCGAGGCAGTTCTCAATGCAGAAGGTGCCACGTGTGCCTGCGAGTTCAACGCTCCACCAGCCGCCGAGACCGAAGGTCACATCCCTCCGATGGCTCAATAGGTAGCCGATACACCCGTTTTCAAAACGGAGATGGATGCTGTTAATGGAGACCATCACATCTCCGGCACCGCGTCTAAAATGCGGACGATTCATAAAGGCTTGAACGTGTGTCACATCACCGCAGAAATGGCGCATCACACTGAAAGGGTGAGCCAGGAAGGCTTTCACGTGAAAATAGGGAAATCCATCTGACCGCGGGGCTTTCGAGTAACTATAGCCGAACTCACTGCCAGGGAATCCCATTTTGTGAAGACAGTAAGTCATCTCTCCGATGTGTCCATCCTCAATATATTTCTTCGCTTGTTCGGCAGGCGGCGTAAGATAGTGGTTCAGATTACAACCGAGATAGAGGTCCTCTTCCGTGGCTTTCGCTACCATCTCTCGTGCCTGTCTGATATCGTTAGAGAGCGGTTTCTCAACGAGCACGTGTTTTCCCTTATCAAGCGCCTCCATTGTGGGTTCGTAGTGCCAACTCCCGTTCTCATACCCACCGGTACCGACATCGACGATGTCCAAGTCGGGTTCGCCATCAATCATATCGGCTAAGTTATAGTATGCCTTTACGCCGAGACGTTCTGCTGCGGTGTCCGCACGCTCTTTCATAATATCACACACCGCAACGAGTTCCGCTAAGTCGTCATTCGCGTGGCAATTCGCATGGTTATTACCAATCTCACTCATGCCGACAACGCCAACTTTTAATGCCATTGTTTGTTAATTCCTTCCAATGATGAAGTGTAATCTTGCGCATAGACGCGGTCTTGCAGCCCAAAAACTTCGGGCCATGCAGATTCATCTGTGATTCTCCTTCCGTAGCGATAGGTATTGCACCATCTACGCTACAACAATTATCCTTTCAAAGGCGGAAGCGGCTGTGGACGCACCACGATACCGCCTTGTTCATAAGACTCTATCGCCGCCCAAGTATACTCAAGTGTCGCGAGTGCATCTCTGCCGGAGGCGCGCAACTGCTCTTTCGGCACGCCGTTCGTGATGTCCTGTAAAAAGGCGTGAATCCTTAAAGGGAACGTCTGACCGAAGTCGCTGATGCCGGATTCTGTGACAATGGGATCACCAGAGAAGTCAGGAGCACCAGGAGCGGGCCAGTAGGTCACCTTCTCGATACAGTTCTCAATGCAGAAGGTGCCACGTGTGCCTGCGAGTTCAACGCTCCACCAGCCGCCGAGACCGAATGTCACATCCCCCCGTTGGCTCAATAGGTAGCCGATACACCCGTTTTCAAAACGGAGATGGATGCTGTTAATGGAGACCATCACATCTCCGGCACCGCGTCTAAAATGCGGACGATTCATAAAGGCTTGAACGTGTGTCACATCACCGCAGAAATGGCGCATCACACTGAAAGGGTGAGCCAGGAAGGCTTTCACGTGAAAATAGGGAAATCCATCTGACCGCGGGGCTTTCGAGTAACTATAGCCGAACTCACCGCCAGGAAATCCCATTTTGTGAAGGCAGTAAACCTGCTCCCCGATGTGTCCGTCCTCAATATATTTCTTCGCTTGTTCAGCAGGCGGCGTAAAATAGTGATTCAGATTACAACCGAGATAGAGGTCCTTTTCCGTGGCTTTTGCTACCATCTCTCGTGCTTGTCCGATATCGTTAGAGATCGGTTTCTCAACGAGCACGTGTTTTCCCTTATCAAGCGCCTCCATTGTGGGTTCGTAGTGCCAACTCCCGTTCTCATTGCCACCGGTACCGACATCGACGATGTCCAAGTCGGGTTCGCCATCAATCATATCGGCTAAGTTATAGTATGCCTTTACACCGAGACGTTCCGCTGCGGTGTCCGCACGCTCTTTCACAATATCACACACCGCAACGAGTTCCGCCAAGTCGTCATTCGCGTGGCAATTCGCATGGTTATTACCAATCCCACTCATGCCGACAACGCCAACTTTTAATGTCATTTTTTGTTAATTCCTTCCAATGATGAAGTGTAATCTTGCGCATAGACGCGGTCTTGCAGCCCAAATTTGCTTTCGCAAGCAACGTCCTGCAGCAGCCTTTGCACTTCATTATAAGACTGTTCGCGGTTTTGTCAACAAATATCTTTGAAATGCACTTGACAGCAATTCCGTTACGTGCTATCTTCTCATAAGAGAATCAACGCACCTCAATCTCCGTAGGAACACGCTATCGCTCGAAGGAGGAAACGACAGATGAGTATCAGTGTTGGGATGGTAGGCTTAGGGATGTTCGGACCCGCGTTTATCCAATCGTATCAGTCGCATCCAGATGTACACCGTCTCGCGCTCTGCGATTTACGCGAAGACCGGTTGACGAAGTATGCAAAACAGTTTGGAATTTCTGAAACCTACGCAAGCCTTGACGACATCTGCAAATCGGATTTAGATGCCCTTGTGATTATCACACAGCACTGGATGCATGCACCGCAGGCGATTCAAGCGATGGAATCAGGAAAGCACGTCTATACAGCTGTCCCCGCCGCTGCATCGTTAGATGAATGCGAGGCACTTGTCAGAACCGTTGCGCGAACCGGGATGATATACATGAACGGGGAGACGAGTTATTTCCGTCCAGAAACCGCTTTTTGTCGTCAGAAAGCAGCGGAAGGTGCGTTCGGGGAGTTCGTTCATTGCCGTGCGGAGTATTTCCATGACATGGACCACGGACTCTACGATGTAGCGAAAAATCGGTGGGGGACGCAGTGGGGACGCGATAAGATGGGCGGTATCCCGATGTATTATCCAACCCACTCAACCTGTTTTCCGATCTCCGTAATGAAGGCGCACGCAACATCGGTTTCCGCACAGGGATATATCTATCCAAACGACGATTGGTTTCGAACCGACACCATTCACAAAAATCCCTACTCCAACGAAGTCGGACTTTTCACGATGAGCAACGGAGCAACAATGCAAATCTGTGAGTTCCGACGGGTTGGGCACCCCGGATCTGAACGCGTCAGTGGTATTTATGGAACAGAGGGCAGTTACGAACAAAGTCTCGCAGGATGCGTTTGGGCAGACAAACACCGGAGAGAAATCGTCGAGCCTTCAAGATCGCACGAAGAGCTTCCGGATGCCCTCGCCGCGGATCTCGGCGGACATGGGGGTTCACACGCCTATATCGTACACGAATTCGTAGATGCCGTCAATCGTCAACGATTGCCACGCGTCAACGTTTGGGAGGCGGTTCGGTATTGTGCACCCGGGTTTGTCGCACATGAATCTGCTTTGCGAGACGGGGAATTACTTCCAATTCCGGATTGGGGAGACGCGCCAGAAACTTAGAACAGAAGATTATCCTTGATTTTTATTGCATTTTACGGTATACTATACTCTTTAAGGATTTCTAATGGCTGGATACCATGCAAATCGGCGCGTAACCTTCGGCTAAATAGAAAACAATCGGACATTAATCAACGCACACTAAGAATCTGAGGTCAATAAGGAGTTTAGAATGGCTACTGAATACGCGGGGGCCTATGATACGTCGGCAATCCCGTCTGATGTTGCCCGCGAAATTGAAATTTATGAAATTCAACTCGGTCGGGTTCAAGCCGGCCAAGTCGAAGAGACGCTCTTTACCGAATTTAGACTTCGGCATGGGGTTTACGGGCAGCGCGATGATAGATCGCAGATGATCCGTGTTAAAATTCCGTTCGGCGGACTCACAGCCGTACAACTTGAAATGTTAGCAGATGTAGCCGAAGAGTTCTCGGACAACATCATTCACATTACGACACGTCAAGATGTTCAATACCATTATGTAGACATCAACAACACCCCTGAGTTGATGCGCCGCCTCGCGAGCGTGGACATCACAACAAAGGAGGCGTGTGGTAATGTCGTGCGAAACGTCACAGCATGCCCCCTCAGCGGGGTCTGCCAAGATGAGACGTTTGACATAACGCCCTATTCTAAGGCGTTGTCTGCATTCCTTCTCGGACACCCGGATGCCCAAGATTTTGGTCGTAAGTTCAAAATCGCGTTTTCTGGATGTGAAGAACACGCCTGTGGTTTGGCAAACATGCACGACATCGGTGCAGTTGCCGCCGTTAAAGAGGTGGATGGTGAGGTCAAACGCGGCTTTAAACTTTATGTTGGCGGTGGACTCGGTGCGGTACCGCATCAAGCGAAAGTGTTTGATGATTTCGTCTCCGCAGAAGAACTGCTCCCGATTTCACAGTCGATTTGCAGAGTCTTCACCCGTTTAGGGGAACGCCGGAATCGGAATAAGGCACGCTTAAAGTTTGTGATCGCCAAGTACGGCATTGAGGAATTCCGTAGACAGGTACTTGAAGATCGGGCTACCCTACGCCACGATCCGGAATGGACAGCGTATCTGGACAATCTCGACGCTTACAACGAAAGTCCTCTCAAGGCACCGACGCAGCTCAATGGTGCTTCGAGACCTGACGGGTTTGAACAGTGGTATCAATCCAACGTGCGGTTACAGAGTCAACCCGGCTATGCTTTTGTGACGATTACGTTGCCTCTGGGCGATATTACTGCAGATCAGACGCGTGCTTTGGCAGATATTTCTCGGAAATATGTGAAAGATACTATCCGTGCCACAGTCGAACAGAACATCGTTCTCCGCTGGGTGACGATGACGGATCTCCCCGCGCTCTATCGCGAACTGAAGGCGATCGGTCTTGGTGACCCAGGTGCAGAATCCATGGTGGATATTACCGCTTGCCCGGGTACTGATTCCTGCAAACTCGGTGTTTCTTCTTCACGGGGTCTGGCAGCGCACCTGCGAAACTATTTCATTGAAGCCGGTGTGCAGAATGAAATTAAAGACTTTCGGATTAAGATTAGCGGATGCCCCAACTCCTGTGGACAGCATCATATCGCGAATATTGGTTTCTTCGGTTCCTCGCGCCGGATGGGCGCGCATATTGCGCCTTACTATCAGGTGCTACTTGGTGGACACATGGTGGAGAACGCCAGTTCTTATGGACTTGCCACTGGTAAAATCCACGGCAAATATATTCCGACGTTCATTGAGGAGTTGACCGGTAAGTATACGGCGGAACGAAATGAGGAAGAATCCTTCACCGATTACGTCGCACGACTCGGTAAGGCGGAGATCAAGCAAATCTTATCCAAGTACGATAAGATTCCATCTTATGAGGAAGCACCAGAGTTCTATGTAGACACCGGCGACACGAAAGATTACCAACTCAAAACAGGTGTTGGTGAGTGTGCAGGAGAGGTCGTCGCACTCGTCTCCATGAAGCTGGAAGAGGCAGATCGGCTTATCTATGAATCCGGTTTGGACTTGGAAAAGGGTGTATTTCAAGATTCCGCAGAATTGGCTTTTAACGCGATGATCAGAGCTGCAGACGGACTCTTGACGACGGTAGGCTTGCAATATATTGACGACGCGACCACTGTCAACGAATTTCGCACCCACTTCTTTGAACCCGGTAACTTCTTCCCCGGTTACGGCGCGCATATCTTCAAAGCAACAGAGGAAGATGCTTCTACGTTTGACCACGAATTGTCACACCGCCGCGTTGAAGAAGCTACACTCTTCGTTGAAGAATCGCATAACGTCTATAACCGTATGCGCATCAAGCAAGAGGAAGAGGAAGAGAGCCGTCGTAAACGCCGTCGTAAACGACCTGCCCGGAAACCAAGGGTTGTCAAGGAAACGAAGCCGGTTGAGGAAATCGTGGATAGCCTCGATCTTAAGGGGGTTGCCTGCCCGTTCAACTACGTCCAAGCGAAGATTCGGTTGGAAACGATGGACCTCGGTCAGCTTCTCGAAGTCACCATCGACGATGGCGAACCGATTGAGAATGTCCCGAAGAGCCTCACCAACGATGGGCATGAGATTGTTGACACCAAGAAGGTTGGACAGCACTACCGTCTCACCGTTCGGAAGGGTGAGTAAGGTATAATGTTTTTCTATCTGGTAGGGGTGGGTTTCAAACTCATCCCTACAAGCCGTTACTGCTATGGAGCAGATAGTAAGCGCGTAACGATAGTAAACTCAACAATAACAGACCCATCCGATAGAGTGAGTGTGTGCAGCCCCTTCTTCAGAATTGGAAAATCTATCTTGATACATGTTGCTTGAATCGTCTTTTTAACGATCAGACACAAGCGAGGATTCGCCAGGAAACTGGAGCTGTTAAGATAATTCTTGCCCGATTCTTCACAACACAATGGCAGTGGCTTACCAGCACGGTGCTAATCAATGAGATCAGCAGGACTCCCAATAAAACGTTACGTACTGAAATGAGAGTCTTGTTGGATCTCGCAAACCAAAATGTCACAATTGGCGTAGCGGAAACAGTACGCGGAACCCAATTAGAATTATTGGGATTTAAGTGGCTGGATGCTTTGCATATCGCTTCTGCCGAAAGTGGTCAGGCGGATATTCTCCTAACAACCGATGATCGGATGCTCAGAAGGGCAAAACGCTTTCATTTACAACTTCGTGTCCGTGTTGAAAATCCTTATACATGGTTAGAGGAGATTAGTAAAGATGAACATACAAACTCTGCTTGAAGATGAGATGGAAGAACTCCGCCGTCGAAATCCGGATGTTCACGCGCTTTTAGAAAAAATATTTCAACACAAAGATGGAAAAGGTGATTATTCTATCGAACGGCATAAATGGATGGAAACGTTTGATAAGGAAACATTTTTGAAAGAAATACGTCAAATTGAGACCTGTAAGAAAGTAGAGTAAAAGCAATGTTGCTTTTAACATCAGAATATCAGTGCTGAGATTCAGGAATAGTGTGCTGGTAATTAAAATATCGCAGGTGAACCCTGCTCTTACAAGAAAAGCCCATCTGGGCGTTATGTTTATAGGAAATTTTTTACCAGAATGGATCTACAACAGATTAACATTAAGGTTTTTACAACCGAAGATAGCAAAATCAACTATACCAACTTCATCAAGGTCTTCAACCGTTGGATGGAGGAGGCGGATTCAGAAGATTATTTGAACTACGCCGACTATTCGCACGTTGATGCAGGACCGGGTGTACTGTTGATTTTGAAGCAAGCCAACTATAGCATCGACAATGCTTACCATGAGGACGGGTTCCTCTATAACCGGAAACATGCAGTCGAAGGCGACAATGCTGACAAGATTCGCCAAGCACTCGCAGAAGTGCTCTCCAAATGTGAACAACTTGAAGCAGCAGCGGAGTTGGAAAACGCAGTGCATTTCAACGGCGCAAATCTCCTGTTTATGATAAACAATCGGCATATCGCACCGAATACATCGGAAACAGCAGCGTCCGTTGAGGCAGACCTAACACCTGTCTTACAACAGATGTATGGCGGTGACGATTTTACGGTGGAACGCACCTCCGAAGACGCACGCGAACGGTTCGCTTTGCGAGTTTCGGCGAACTCGGATAAGCCGATTTCAGAACTCCTCTCTAATCTGGGAGCCTAAGATGTTTAACTTCAGCAACGAACAGATTGAACGCTACAGCCGACATATTATTCTCAACGAAGTCGGTGGGATGGGGCAGACGCGGTTGCTTGAATCGAAAGTGCTACTCATCGGGGCAGGCGGACTCGGTTCCCCTATTGGAATGTACCTTGCAGCGGCAGGAGTTGGCACGCTTGGCATCGTTGACGACGATGCCGTTGATCTCAGTAATTTGCAACGTCAAATATTGCACGGCATCAGCGACATCGGCGTTTTGAAGACGAAATCCGCAGAAGCCACTATCGCAGAGATGAACCCAGATGTTAAGGTGATTCCCTACAACGAGCGTATCACTTCAGAAAACGCTTTTGAGATATTAGAGCAGTATGACCTCATTGTTGATGGGTGCGACAACTTTCCGACCCGCTATCTCATCAACGACGCATGTGTTATGCTTGGCAAGCCGATTGTGCACGGCAGCATTTCCCAGTTTGAAGGACAGGTTACCGTCCTTTACCCGGGCAAAGGACCCTGTTATCGATGTATCTTTCCCGAACCGCCACCGCCAGGGATGGCACCGAGTTGCCAAGAAGCTGGGGTCTTTGGTGTGTTACCCGGCATTATTGGCACAATCCAAGCCGTTGAAGCCCTTAAAGTCCTGCTGGACATCGGTGAATCGCTAATTGGGAGCCTTCTGCTTTTTGACGCGTTATCCATGGATTTCAACAAACTAAAACTCCGCCAAAATTGCGATTGCCCGATGTGTGGTGAAAATCCCACCATCCATGAATTGATGGATTACGAGGAATTCTGTGAGGTGCGTTGGTAGTCCAATGAATTTTCATGGCTATAGACTATCGCGGATTTCATGTGTGTCAACGCCGCATGAATCTGCGGGAGTTCCTCAAATCCGTAGGATATACGGAACTGTCGCTTCCCCACCTCGACCATGTCGCCATCTGGATGGACGCAATGTTCACCCGGAATGTAAATCACCTTGGGATGTTGAGTGTCCAATGGTCCATCGACCTCTTTCCGTCCAGTTGTTCGCGTCAGAAACTTGAAAAAATCAGAGGTCATATCCGTTGTGACACTCGTCAGCGTCAAGTAGTAGTAGAAGCCAGCACTCCCACCCCGGCATTCCTGAACGTTATCACCCAGTAATTCTGCTATCCACGCTTTGACCTGTTTTGCCTTCTGGTGATACCCGTTATTAACTTTTTGGATTTGTGCTTCAATACCGTGGTCGAGCAGGTAGCTTGCGATTTCTTGATTGATGAGTGGAGCGCTGAACCCAATGTCACTTGTGCGTTGGATAACGCTGTCGAGCAATGGACCTTTGGGACCGATGAGGTAACCGATACGTAACCCAGGCGCAAGGATTTTTGACAGAGTGCCAATTTCATAGACAATGCCGAGTGTATCGTAGCAGAGCGCAGACACTAAAGGTTCAATGGCACTATCATGTACGAGGTCGCTATAAGCGTTGTCAAAAAAAATAGGGATTTTTCGTCCGACTTCGTATGAAAGTTGAGTAACAATATCAACGAGTTCTCGTTTACGGTTGTTGGATAGAATTGTGCAGGTCGGATTGTTAACCGTTACAACATAAAAAAAACGGATAGCCTCTTTTTCATCGCCGAGTCCCGTTAGTTTGGTCCGCAAACGTTCAGCATCAAGTCCTTCGTCATCTTCAGGTATCGCAAGAACGCTAAAACCTTTCCTCTCCAAATCATTGCAGTAGATATAATACATCGGGTCCGCGGTCAGCACAATACCGGCAGGAAGTAGGTGGGTGATGCTCTCTAACAGACTCGTCGCCCCGTTCGCACCGATAACAATGTCCCGGCTGTTTAAGGTCTGTTCAGTGATGCCACCGATTCGATTCTCGATGTGAAACCTTCTGAGTGACGCAATCAGGTTCGGCGAACCTTGTGCCCCGCCGTAATTGAGGGATGCACGGTATTTTTTAGGGTGCGCGAGAACGGCTTCGCAGGCGTGTTGAATCTGCTGATGTGGAATCGTCCGTTCATTGACGTATCCGACACCGAGATTGATGTCGCATCCGTCTCGAAAACCGACAGCAAAATCGGTCATCAGCTGATTAACGGGGGAGGGTATACTTGAGGCTTTTCCGTAATCAGAAAGTAGAACGTCTTGGATCTTCATATTTCGTTGGAATTCTGCGCGTTTATAGCAGGTCTCTCAGTGCGGATTCAAGCGTTCGGTGGTGAAATTCGTAGCCGCTGACTTCCGTTTTCTCTGGAAGGACATTCTGGCTCAACACAACGAAGTCTGCAAATTCACCCATCATCAACCGCAAGCCGAACGTCGGGACAGGAAACAGGGTGGGTCGCCGTAGCACAGTACCGAGCGTCTTCGTGAATTCCACATTTCTGACAGGAGCAGGTGCTGTTGCATTCAAAGGACCACGAATCTCTTCATTCTCTAAAGCGTGTGTCACAATACCAACCACATCGTCGACATGAATCCAAGACATCCATTGCCGACCGCTGCCAAGTATGCCACCGATTCCCATTTTAAAAGGTGGGAGAACCTGTGTTAACAACCCACCGCCTAATCCAAGCACAAGCCCAATACGGACCATGACCACCCGAATCCCAAACGCATCCGCTTTCTGTGCCTCTGTCTCCCATTCTTGACAGACTTTGGCGAGAAAGTCTGTCCCAGGGGGCGACGCCTCCGTAAAATGCTCATCGCCACTATCACCATAGTATCCAATTGCGGAAGCACAGACAAGCACATCGGGTTTTGTGGGCAACTTGGCAAACGATTCAACGAGGTTTCGGGTCGAGAGAATTCGGCTATCCCGTATCCGCCGTTTTTTTTCGGCGTTCCATCTACCGGCGATGGTTTCACCAGCCAGATGAACAACCGCTTTCACATCTGATGTAGCTTCTGAAGGGAGTTTTTCGGTTTCAGGGTTCCAACCATAAACCACTCTTGCGGACTTCAATTTCGTTTCTGCGCGTGTCGGATTGCGAGATAATACATGCACGGTATTTCCCCGTTCGTGGAGGGCAGTGCAAACTCGGCTCCCAATGAATCCGGTACCCCCGGAGACCAATACATTTGCCATTTTTTCTCCTTACGTTCCGTATTTTGACAACTCAGTGATAACGGTCTCTAATTTCCGATAGTCGTCGACAACAGCATCACTCAGCGTGTCGTCTCCTTCTCCTTTATTGAAGCCTGCGAAACGAATCGCTTTCATCCCTGCATTTTTCGCGCCGACAATATCCGTTCGGAAAATATCGCCGACGTGCACCGCTGTCGCGGGTTCAGCGTTCAGTTGTGCTAACGTTGAATGGAATTGCACCACTTGAGGTTTTGTATAGTCCGTTTCGTCGGAGAATGTGAAAGCTGTAAAGTATTGTAAGATGCCGTCACGCGCCATCAGTTTTCGAGCAAAACTGCCGGGCGTTAGTGCCGAATCTGATATGATTCCAAGTGGATAACTTTCACTCAACCGAGAAATGACCGATTTGACGTGTGGCATCATAATCGGCGGGGCTTCCAAGAAAGCTGCACCAAGACACGCAATTAACTGATCAAAGTCTTCCGCCTCCAGCTGAAGGTGAAGTACCTCAGCAAATCGATGCATGCACCGCTTCACTGAGATCCCCTTATGTTGATGCCATAGAGATGCCACCAAATTGTATGCCTCTTCAAGTCCGAATTCCACGTCATCCAATGTGCAAGTATAGTCGCGGCTGCCAAGATACGTATGACAGTGCTTGACACGTATCGCCTGACGCTTTCGCCAGTTGACATCGGAATCTGCATAAAGGGTTTGCCAAAAATCGAATGTAATAGCCTTAAGCATTAATTGTTTCCATTTCTAATTTGTGTTTCCAGTTCACTATAGAAGCGACTCATATTACAAAGCATAATTCCATTTTACCCAATTTAGTCGAAAAAATCAAGAGAGAATGCGGATTTCTTCAGGTATAAGAAAACCACATTGAAGCCCAAACGCCCGTTGTGTAACCGCAAGGAATAATGAAAGAATCAAAATAGACTTGCAATTTCCTTTCAAAAGTGATACCATAATTATAGGTAGACAATCAATAGGCAAATAGGTTGTGTCCGATGTGTAGGGAGGAATACGAAGTTGCGGTTGAATCGTCGAATTATCCCTGGGTATACGACCACCCGTTTAATACTCGTTTACTTCATCGTCGGATTAGGCACACTGATATTTGGGTTCTTCCATTATACCCAACAGATTTCTCGGTTGAACACGGATATAGAAGCCCAAATAGACCTTTTCGCTGATCTCGCAGCGGAACTCCCCGGCGTGGAAAACCGAGGGTTGCAACAGAAGTTAATTACGATCGTCAAAAAGTCATTTGCTGAGGACAGAGCACGCACATTCTCGTTTATCATCACCGATGCACAGGAAAACGTCTTAATTACGCGAGGCGTTGACCTACAATTAGACGCAAAAATCGACAGTTTGGATATCAAGGTAAACCAAAGTGAGGATATCTCGTTAACACAAGATGAGCGCGCTTTACTACAGTCAACATTAGCGCGCATGAAAAAAAAGCATCTACCTCGTGAAATACATATGCTCCTTGAAGACAGGAAGTTAAAGGGGTATATTTACTATGGCGATGCCGCACCCAGTGAAATGGTACATCTGCCTTTTGTGATAACTGATACCACTGGCACACCTCAGAAATGGCAGATATGGGGCGATGTTATTACTGCGGATCAGGCAACTGCGGAGGAACGGGAACGAGCGAAAATTTTTATTCAGAATGCACCAGCATCCTCTGTGATTGAAACGACACCCCAATGGCACAAGGGCTACTTTTATTACGAGAGTAAGCCATACTATGGATTAATCGTGCCTCTCATTGCACCGGTGGTCTTGTTAGCATTTGGAACTGTTTGTTTCCTTGTCTATCAACGGATAAAGTCTTATGAACACTCGGCAATTTGGGGAGGCTTAGCCAAAGAGACCGCACATCAACTCGGAACACCTATCTCGTCGCTGTTGGCGTGGACAGAACTTCTGCATGAACGCGGTAAGGAGAAAGAGGATCCAACACTCGCTGAACTCTCCGAAAGCATGAGGAACGATCTGGAGCGTTTGCAGAAAACAACAGCGCGCTTCGGTATGATTGGCACGCAGCCCCCTCTTACCGAAGTGAATATGGATGAAGTATTTGAGGAAGTTCGAGCATATTTTGAAAAACGGCTGCCACATATTAGTCGGCGCGTTGAAATCCGATTGAAATTGCATAAAATACCGCCTATACTCGCAAACGCGCAATTATTACACTGGGTATTTGAAAACTTAATTCGTAATTCGTTGGATGCAATGGACAAGGCGGACGGATGGATCCAGATTGAACCAAGGCATGACAAACGACGCGGCGATATTGTTATCCAATATGCGGACAATGGAAGCGGAATCACCCGCGAAAATCAGCGAAAGATCTTTGAACCCGGGATGTCTACTAAGGCACACGGGTGGGGACTCGGATTAACAGTCGTCCAACGGATCATCCGTGAGTACCATCACGGAAGCATCCGCATGGTTAAAACGAGTCCTGACGGAACAACTTTTGAAATTCGACTGCCGGTCGCGTAACCCGCATTAACGGACGGTATAGGCAAAATGATTGCCTGTGCATTTTCCCTACTGCCGTCGAGGTGAAAACGTTCACTCTCATTAATTGGGCACCGGACCGCACCTGAGCAGATTTTGAAAACTTACGTATGTCACAAACACACCAAATTTTATGGATTGATGATGAAATAGAAGCGTTGCAACCGCATATTCTTGTGCTACGCGACCGAGGCTACGCAGTCACGCCCGTGACAAATGGCGAAGACGGCATCGCGCTTTTAGCGCGCGGTGATACGCAGTACAGTGCTATTCTACTTGACCAGGTGATGCCCGGTAAAGATGGCATGGCAACGCTCGATGCAATTCGCACCATCAATACACAAATCCCTGTTATCCTCGTCACCCAGTCCAGCGATGAGCAATTTGTTGAGGTCGCTCTCGGCAAGCAGGTAACCGATTTCTTGGTAAAACCGATCGGTGTAGCCCAGATCGTCTCAACACTGAAGCGCGTCCTTGATCAGCCGCAGATAGTCATAGATCAGATTCCGAGTCGCTACACCACTGATTTCAACGCTATTCGAGCAATGAAGGACTCGTCCCCGAATTGGCAAGACTGGGTCAATATCTATGTGAAATTATTACAATGGGATCTGGTGTCTGAGAAGTTAGCCGAAGGGGGATTAGAGGAAACACATCTCGCACAAAAGAAGGAGTGCAATACCGAATTCTCTGACTTTGTCGCAACACATTATCCTGATTGGGTTGCGGGGAGTCCTGACGCACCACCCTTATCGGTCAACGTTCTCGATCAGCATGTTATCCCTCAACTTCAAGCTGGAAAATCTGTTTATTTTATTGTGGTTGACTGCTTCCGTTTAGACCATTGGTTGGCAGTTGAATCACTTTTGTACCCTTATTTCTCTATCGAACGTCAATATAGTTTTTCAATCCTACCGAGTGCGACAATGTACGCACGAAATGCCCTCTTCAGCGGCTTGTTTCCAATAGAGATTGCCGAACGCTATCCACAATACTGGCAGGAAGAATCTGATGGGGACACAAGTACAAACCGCTATGAACGCCAGCTCCTCGAAGCACATCTGAAGCGCAGAGGTATCAAACTGAAGCCCGGGGTCCAGTACTTCAAGATTTTTGATACTCGAGGGGGCAACACCTACAAAAAACGGGTTGCCGCGAACACGCGCGTGAGCCTCTCAGCACTGGTCGTCAACTTCATTGATATCTTGACCCATCAGCGCTCACAATCCGATGTTCTACAACAGCTCGCCCCTGATGAATCCGCTTTTCGGGCTTTGGCATGCTCATGGTTCTCGCATTCGGTATTTTTCGATATTTTACGCATTATTGCAGCACAAAACGCAACTGTAGTCCTCACCAGCGATCACGGCTCTGTCTTCTGTAACAGGGCAACCCGCGCTTACGGTAATCGTGATACGACCACCAGCCTCCGATTTAAAATCGGCTCTAACTTGGGATGCGAAGAACGTGAGGCGGTGTATCTCAGAAATCCAAAGGAGTATCGACTACCGGCGGAAAATGCAAGCAAGGACTACATTCTCGCGAAAGACGATTATTATTTCGTCTATCCGAACGATTTTTATAAGTATAAACGGCAGTTTCAAGGAGGGTTCCAGCACGGCGGTATTTCGATGGGTGAACTCATAACGCCTGTCGTCACACTAACACCGCGGCTGTAAAGCGCAGCTTGCAAGTCCAGATGAAATAGATCGTACACCGCACACTCACTGATTTGACTGAAGCGTCCTATTTGAAAATGTATACGCTTCGCAGCGCACCAACGAAACGTGGGGCACACCCTACGAAGCCCTCGCTGCTTTTTGCAATGCTGCCGATTTTTGACACGACAATTAACCGAGGTGCCTTTTGAAAAAAGGCACGATAGGAGGTACTAATGGAAAAGGAGATACTTATTTCTGATGATGAGTATGAAACGCGCTGTGCGGTACTTGAGGAGGGAGTGCTGAATGAAATTTACATTGAACGGAAAGCAGCAACGCAAACATTGGGGAATCTCTACAAAGGACGCGTTGAGAACGTACTACCCGGAATGCAAGTAGCATTCGTTGATATTGGATTGGAACGGCATGCCTTTCTACATATTTCTGACCTCAAATATGAGCATGCTGAAGAAGATGAGGACGCAAATGGGAAACGCAACGGAGACCGAAAATCCAGCAAAAACACCGCAGTATTGGACCTGAAGGGAAAGCAAACCAAACAGACACGCGGTGGACGCGGGTTCCCATTTCTCATAAGTGACCTCATTTCAAAGAAACAGGAACTCCTCGTTCAGGTCGGCAAGGAGCCTATCGGCACAAAGGGGGCACGGGTTACCAGTAACATCACGCTCCCTGGACGTTATGTCGTCTACATGCCCAATTCCTCGAATATCGGCGTATCGCGACGCATTGAGTCTGCTTCTGAAAGAGATAGACTTCGTAGTATGGCAAAGGCGGTGAAAGCCGACGTTGAAGGCGGATTTATCATCCGGACTGCCGCTGAAGGTTTGAACGAAACCGAGTTCGCAGCCGAAATTCGATACCTTATCGATCAATGGAAACAGGTATGCACCCGCGCAGACAAAAAATCCGCACCCAGTCTCGTCAGTAGAGATCTTAGTTTTACCAATAGGATCGTCCGGGATATGCTCACGAAGGAGGTCAAGCAATTCCTTATCGATTCAGACGCAGGGTATCAGGAGACGATGGAATACGTCTCCTCTGTCATGCCCGATCTGAAAGCGCGCGTCTCGCTCTATCGGGAAGATTCGACACTCTTTGACGCTTACGGGGTTGAACGCGCACTCAAGGAAGCACTCAGCGAGAAAATTTGGCTCAAATGTGGAGGGCATATTATCATCCAAGAGACTGAAGCCATGGTCTCGATTGATGTCAACACCGGTCGATTCGTTGGAAAGTCTGACCCAGATAACACGATTCTCAGTGCTAACCTTGAGGCTGTTGAGGAAGTCGTCCGCCAAATTCAATTGCGGGACTTAGGCGGGATTATCGTCGTTGATTTTATTGATATGGAAGAGGCTGCGCACCGGAAACGTGTCTTTAAAATGCTACAGGAAGCACTCCGAAAGGACCGTGCCCGCACAAATATCCTTCATTTCTCAGATTTAGGGCTCGTTGAGATGACACGCCAGCGCACCCGTCCAAGCCTCTCTACCCTACTGATGGAGAAGTGCCCTTACTGCGATGGACACGGCACTGTTCTATCTGTTGAAACCGTTGTCATTCAGTTACTACGTGCGATAAAGATGGCGCATAAACAAACGCGGCAGCCCCAATTACGGGTTATCGCGAATGACTATGTCGTCTTGCATATAAAGTCGAAGATGTCGAATAAATTGCGGGAACTCAGGAAGTCATTAAAATTGGATCTCATTCTGGAACCTGATGCCGACTTGCACCTCGAAGATTACCGAATCTTTGTCGGAAAAGGTGAAGAGGTGTTTCTCAATTAACGCAATCGAAGGCACCTTTTAAGGTATGCGTTATAACGAATTGCAGATCTGAATTGACATTGATACGTTTTTAGGGTATAATTTAATCAGAATTGAAAAGGAGTGATAAAAATGTATGCAGTCTTTGCGAGCGGCGGGAAACAGCATCGGGTGGAGGTAGGAAGCCTAATTGATGTTGAAAAACTCGATGCAGCAGTCGGTGACAGTGTCACCTTCTCGTCCGTTTTGGCTGTCGCTGACGATGAGGGTCAGTTACAAGCCGGCTCGCCTTATCTTGACAATACTTCAGTTACAGCTGAAGTGGTTCAGCAGGCACGCGGGAAAAAGATGGTTGTCTTCAAATCGAAACGCCGTAAAGGTTACAAACGTAAGTTAGGGCATCGTCAATCATTTACACGCGTGAAAATTACCGCTATTGGCGCGGTGGAGGAACAATCTGATGGCTCATAAGAAAGGCGGCGGAAGCACCCGGAACGGACGCGACAGTATCGGAAAGCGACTCGGTGTCAAAAGATTTTCCGGAAATTATGTCACCGCAGGGAGCATTCTCACCCGACAGCGTGGAACGCACATCCACCCTGGAAACAACGTTGGGGTCGGAAAAGACTATACGCTCTTCTCGAAAATTGATGGATATGTATGGTTTGAGCGGAAAGACAAATATCGCCGAAAGGTGAGCGTCTATACAGAGCGTCCTGAATTTTAGCGGATTTACCCGTCTCAGGAATCAACGACCAGAAGCCTCGCCTTAGGGTGTTGCAGTCCGCACCGCCCCAAGCGAGGCTTTTTTACTCCAAAGCCTTGATAGTGTTTTTTCTGTTGGAGAGAGTACCCACTTATTTTTCGGGCTTTACTATAAAAAAGGCGTCCCAAAGTTCAAACCCACAGTGTTTAACCGCAAGGAAAATTAAAAAAATGAAACGGGCAATCTGGCTCATAACGCTGATAGTCGTACTCGGGTGTGGTGGACAATTACAGCAACTCGCCCTCGAAACGATGGAGAACGCTCAGGTCGCTCTGACTTCTGCCAACGCGATGGGGGCACAGGAGGCTGCCGATACCCCATTACGCACCGCTCAAGAGATGCTCGTCACGGCTGAAAACGCAATGGATGCTGGTGATGTAGAGCAGGCGTATCGACTCGCACTCCGCTCATATCTTCACGCGCGAATCGCAACTGAGATCGCCATCGCGATTCGCGAGGAAGCAAACGTTCAAGAGGTACAAGCGCAGCTCACGCTTACCGAGCAGAACGTCGACGCGGTGCTCCAGAGACTTGAGGCGATGAAAGCTGAACTTGAAGCCTTTGACAACTGACAACTATAAAGATGAAATATTACGGATTGCTACTTTTGGTTACATGCTTTATCGCATCTGGATGTCCTGCGCCAGAGATCGATGAAGTCATACTTGCGACACAATTCCGAGACGCGCAGCAAGCGATCAATGATGCAGCCGCGTTGGATGCTGAACCTTTGGTGCCAGAGGAATTCGGACGGGCAGTGAAACTTCTGAATTTCGCTCGGAACTCGCGAGAAGAGGGAGACATCCCCCAAAGTGCTGAATTTGCGTATCAGGCAGAATTGGTTGCCCAGATCGCCAGCGCAAAGGCACGGCAGCATCACGCTCGACAAAAAGTCGTTGCCCTCCGAGAACAGATATACCAACAGATTATAAAGGCACACGAGCACGAACTCGAAATCGCCCGTATCCGTGAGGCGATCCTTGAGGAACAACTCGCCCGTGCGTTGAGCGCTCGAGATAAGGGGCAACTGCAAACAGAGCAGCTTTCGACGGAACTCGCGCATTTAAAAACATCGCTACATCAGACGGAACTTCGCCTGTCGCTCACAGGTGTAGAATCACTCGTTAGTGTTTCAAAATACACCTATCCAGCGATCGAAACAACTGCAGGCTACGAACGTGCCCAAGCATCAATCGCTTCGATAGTGAACCTTATTGAACAAGAGGCGTTCGTTGAAGCAGCGGATGCTATCTCGGATGCACAGAAACTCGCCGACAACCTTTACCAGTTAGCGCAGGAAAAACAGGAGGGAGACGCAGTAGCGAGGACAAGCGCGCATATCGCAATCACGAAGGCGGAAGTAATCATTCAGCGTGCGCAACATCTCAATGCCAACCAACACGCAACAGAGCAATTCCAAAAGGCAACAGCACAATTGAAACGTGCAAAGCAGGAATTAGCCACCCATCGCTACGAGCAAGCACAACAATTTGCGCAACAGGCACAACAAACCGCCGATGAGACAGTCGTAATCGCGGAAGCGGCGGAGTTTAGACAACGCGCACAGAGAGAGTTAGATCGGGAGGCGGCGGAAGCACAACAAGCGGTTGATACACTGAAACGAAATCTCGCAGCACAAGCGAAGACACAGGTTCCACAGTTAGAAGCACGACTCTATGAACTTGCCAATACGGCGTATACAAAGGCAAAAACCGCATTAGCAGACAAGGAATATGAGACGGCTGTCGCAGCTTCCGCGGAGGGCAGTGATTATCTGGAACGCGCCGTTGCAAACGCACAACGAATAACATCGGCGAAGTCAGATTTACTAAACGCAGCAAAGCGAATCCCTAAAGCTACCGTTATAGAGCAGAGCGATAGTGTCCTCATCCGTATCAGAGGAAACGTGTTTGCCCACGGCAGCATCCAACTTCAAAGAGAATTTTTCGCGACGTTTGAGCAACTCGCAAAAGTCTTACGTCGGGATAGTTTCAGCAGTTATCCGATTCGAATCGAGGTACACACAAGTGCCTTGGGAAATGCGAACGTCAATCGAAATGTAAGTATGGGGCGTGCAGACGCAATCAAGAGGTCCCTCGTTGAAGAACGCGTCAACCCAGAACGCCTCACCGCTGTAGGCTTGGGAGAAACCGCGCCTCTTATCGAAGCCGGTCCCAATAAAGAGGAACAGAACCGTAGAATTGATATAATTGTCAAGACAAACTAAAAACTCGTGCAGCACAAAGACCCTTATCTCGTCAATCAGGTCGCGATGAGCCTGTTTGGAGATAGATATATTATCATTTATGGGAATACAATTCAGTTCCACAACCACTGTTACCATCTGCGGTCCATCAATACGCCGGGACATCCGCACTGCGGGTGCTACTACTTAGAAGACGCGAACACCGGTTTGGCTATGTCAACCGATGTCGATTTCGCGCCCCCTGGTGCATACGGTGCGATTTTCGAGCCGCAGACAGGGGACATTATTGATTGCGAAACCGTCCCTTATTTTCAGTGAAAGCTGCAAGTCTATGACGAACACCAACGACACAAACACAGCATCCATACAGCAAGAGACTATCCTCATTTTGGATTTCGGGTCGCAATACACGCAGCTTATTGCCCGACGCATCCGTGAGCAAAACATCTACTGCGAAATTTATCCGCACACGCTACCCCTTTCGCAGATAGAAGCCATTGCCCCAAAGGGAATTATTCTCAGCGGCGGACCCGCAAGCGTCTACGAGGCTGATGCCCCAAAAATTGATCCAAAACTTTTCGAGTTGGAAACCCCCATATTGGGTATCTGTTATGGTATGCAACTCATGGCGGCACTGTTAGCAGGTGGAAAGGTCCATCCAGCGACACAACGAGAATACGGGCACGCACCCCTCCAGGTGCTTGATGCCACCGATCCACTCTTCGCAGGACTTTCCTCACGGTTTTCCGCTTGGATGAGCCACGGTGATCGTATTGAGGCACCCCCTGTTGGATTCCAGACAATCGCACAAACACAAAACGCTCCCATCGCTGCTATGGCGGATCCCGCACGCGCGTTTTACGGATTACAATTCCATCCTGAGGTTGAACATACCGAGGATGCCGATCAGATTTTGGGGAATTTCACGCGGCGCATCTGTGGATGTCGTAATGCTTGGACAATGCGTGCCTTCATTGCCCGTGCTACAGCACAAATACAGGAACGAGTCGGAAATGAACGCGTCCTATGTGCTGTTAGCGGAGGTATTGATTCAATGGTGCTGGCGACGCTTTTACATCAGGCGATCGGAGACGCGCTTGTACCCGTATTTGTTGACAATGGTCTCCTCCGGAAAAACGAAGCCACTGAAGTGCTCAAAACCTGTGAGCAACTCGGAATTCCTCTCGTCACTGTTGACGCGGTGGAACCGTTTCTTAACGGTTTGGTGGGAGTGACAGATCCAGAAAAGAAGCGAAAGGTGATTGGGGCACAGTTCATCGAAACTTTCAAAGCGACGGTGCAAGAATTAGGACACAGCTTCCGATTCCTCGCGCAAGGCACTCTCTATCCGGATGTTATAGAGAGTGTTTCTGTAAAGGGACCGTCCGCTACGATTAAAACCCACCATAATGTCGGCGGGCTTCCATCTGACATGCCGTTTGAACTGCTCGAACCTTTCAGGGAGCTTTTCAAGGACGAGGTGCGGGCGGTTGGAGCAGAACTAAACGTGCCAGCGCAGGTCCTTGGGCGCCACCCATTTCCTGGACCAGGACTTGCTGTGCGCATTCTGGGCGAGGTTACGCACGAACGTTTAGAAGTGCTCCGTTCAGCAGATGCTATCTTTATCGCTGAAATCAAGAACGCGGGGTTGTACGACGAAATTTGGCAGGCTTTGGTTGTTCTTTTGCCCGTCAAAAGTGTTGGCGTGATGGGCGACGCGCGGACGTATGAAAACGCAGTCGCACTCCGCGCCGTCACGAGTAGTGATGCAATGACGGCGGACTGGGCACGCATACCGACCGATGTGCTCGCCAAAATCTCCAACCGTATCATCAATGAAGTGCAGGGCATCAACCGTGTCGTCTACGATATTAGTTCAAAACCACCCAGCACGATTGAATGGGAATAGTTATCCCGAATAGACTTGTGCCGCGGCGTGAACAGCCGCACCACGCTCCACGTTATGTCCCCACTCAATGAGAAGTTTCTCTAACGCACTCAGGACGAGCATAACATTCCGTTCGTTTGAAGATTCACCCATCAGCCCAATTCGCCACGCCTTTCCAGCAAAGACACCCAAGCCCGCACCGATTTCTATGCCGTAGTCCGAGATGAGGCGTTTCCGAATCGTCACATCGTCAATACCGTCAGGAATGCTTAAGGTAGTGAGCATCGGGGCGCGGTAGCCCTCTTCGGCTGCAGGTTGCAGACCGATCGCTTTTGCCCCCGCGAGAAGTGCGCGGGCATTGTGCACATGCCGTTTGTAGCGGGTATCCAACCCCTCTTCCAAGACAACACGCAAGGCTTCCCGCAAGGCATAGATAAGGGATATCGAAACAGTGTGATGATAACTCCGCTGCTCGCCGTGCCAATAGTTTTCGAGGAGCGTCATATCAAGATAGAAACTCTGGATAGGTGTTTTTCGGTTCCGAATGACCTCAACGGCACGATCACTGAAACTGATAGGTGAGAGTCCGGGCGGACCGGCGAGACATTTTTGGGTACAACTATACGCAATGTCAATACCGAGAGCATCTATATTTACGGGTTGTCCTCCGAGACTGGTCACACAGTCTGCGAGGAAAAGGGCACCGCTTTGGTGAGCAATCTCAACGGCATCTTTCAGGGGTTGCAGGATACCGGTAGAGGTCTCCCCGTGTACCAACGCAACCAGTTTTGGGGTAGACACTTTCGCAACCGCTTCAGCGATTTTTTCGGCGGGAATATGTGTGCCCCATTCTGCTTCTACCCTTGTCACCACGCCGCCGCACCGAGCAGCGATATCGGCTATTCGCTCGCCGAAATACCCATTGACACCAACAACGACACCATCACCGGGTTCAACAACATTAGCAAGCGCTGCTTCCATTCCGGCGGTACCCGTGCCGGAAACCGGGAGCGTCAGCCTATTTTCAGTGCCAAAAACTCGGCGGAGTAAGCCAACCGTGTCATCCATCACCTGGACAAATTCGGTATCTAAATACCCCAACATCGGGGTTGTCATCGCTTTAAGAACCCGCGCGTTGGCTTCACTCGGTCCCGGACCGAGCAGCACGCGCGGTGACACTATTAATTCATCATACACTGTTTTCGCAGGCTCCTTAGACATCGTCTAAATCGCAATTTCTCAGAATTAGGGGAATAAGTCATAAAAAGGGGAGGGTGCTATGCCGCACCCTCCTTTCAGGGAAGCCCCGCTCAGGCGAGCGAGGCTATAGGAACAGGATGTAGTGATTACTCACCACCACCGCCGCCACCAGCACCAGCACCAGCACCACCACGAATTTCCAGATTATTCGACTGCATGTAGCTTATAATCGTCTGGACTTGGCTGATTGCATAGGTGAGTGCCTGGTTGACCTTCGTGTCTACAGGCGGCGTTGTTTCATATTTTGCCCACAAACGGTTGAAGTAATCCAACGCATCGTTGAAATACGCATCGTCGCTATCGGCTAACACCATGTATGCCTCACCAATCTGCACGAGACCGAGGTCTGCATACTTGGTTCCCGGATACGCTTCAATGATCTTCTGATACTCAGCAATGGCGGCTTCGACAGCAGGTTTCTGCTCTTCACCTCTCGCGAGTTTCGATTCATTCAGCAGATCCGTTGCGACTTCATACTCGTAGAAAGCAAGCGCGTTCGCAGTGTCGTTGAGATAACCTTGGGCAGTCGATTTTGACTCCCCACCGATACCGGGCGTATTGATCGCTTTCTGATAGTTCTCTATCGCCATCTGATAGAGACGGATCCGTTCCGCTTGCTCCAGCTCAGTTTCGGAGCCTGCGTTGTAGTACTTGTTGCCGATATTAATGAGCGCATCAGCAGTGTACTGACTGTTCGGATACTCAGCGGCGAGAACTTCGTTCGCCTCAAAGAGTCGATCATACCAGCGCTGTTTCGCATCCTCATCGCCAGCCTTTTCAGCGGCTTCACTGAGAAGTTGTGCACATGTCGAGATAGCATACAACGATTCAGCAGCACTCTTGTGGGTCTTATTCACAGTGCGGACCTTCTCGTATTCGGTAATCGCTTTCTCAAACTGTTGCGCGGCGTAGTAGGATTCGCCGACGTGATACTGCCAGAAGGCGGCATCGTTAGCACTCGGATAACGACGCACCATATCACGGAAGACATCACCAGCGGCAGTGAAGTAACTGACCGCTTTTTCAGACATCTCGCCGTCCATGCCTACTTGCATCCGTCCGAGTTCAAAGTTCGAAGCGGCTGTATAATTCAGCGCAGTTTCCGTGTTCTTACGGAGGGCATCCGATTTCGGGAAGAGTCCCTTATCGACGTAACTCACGAACGTCGTGAGCGGGCTCAGCGCACTGACGAGGTCTTGCGGAAGTTTCACACCAATACCGACAGAATAGTAAATCTGACCGGATTGGAACAGTGAATTCTGAACATACGGGATGACCGTCTGTTTGTCCGCTTTTTCGACCGGTGCTGCGATCGAAGCGACTTCAAAGAATGCCCCTGCCGCATTGCGACTCGCGTCAATGTAGGGTTTCAGGTCTGTGCCTGCCTCTGTGGAGAAGAGAGAACGCGCTTTGTCGGAGTAGAGGAAACCGAGGTTATATTGCGCAGCGGCTTTCTCTGCCACGCTCGCGTTCGGATTCCCTTTCGTCCGGTCAAGGGCTTCAACCGCTTCGGTGATTGCTTCATCTAAGCGTCCCAATTCAACATAGAGGGTTGAACGACGAATGCCAGCGTCTGCTACCATTGAGGCGACATTCGTGTTGGCTGAACCGCTATATTCTCCGATAAGGGTTTGGAAGGTGTCCAACGCCTTAGACGGTTGTTTCAACTGGTCTTGATAAATCAGACCAATCCGATAGTAGGATTGCGCTTTGACGAGATCGTCTTCTACTAACTCAATGGCGTTCTGGTAACTCATCAATGCGTCCTGATAAGTTTTCAGTTGCTCCTCTTGTGCAAATGCCATTGCGAAGTAGGAACGTCCCTTCATGTCTGCCTCTTCGGTGTTCTCAATAATGTATTGATACTCTTGCACCGCTCCGGCGTGGTCGCCGAGGGTTCCGTTGAGTTCAGCAAGACGGGAGTGTGCTTGGAAAATAAGCGACTTGCGCGCCTCGTCTTCGGTTTGTCCTTCTAATGCTGTAACCGCTTTGAATGCGTCTGCAGCACCTTTGTTGTCCTCGAGGCCGAGCAACGCTAAACCCGCAGTGTAGTTAGCACTGATGAGGTTGTTCGCATCCTCTGTCAGCGTTGATACTTTTTCCGCCGCACTTACAGCGTTCTGCAGACTCAACTGCTTGCTGCCTGCATCCGTCGCGGATTGCGCGATCTGATAATGACAGACTGCTGCTTGATACTGCGCGTTCGGTGCGAGTTCACTATTCGGGAAAGTTTGCACAAAGAGGAGATACTCCGCCAGTGCCTCATCATAGCGTTTCGCACTATAGTAAGTATGCCCGATCTTCAGTTGCGAACGGCTGCGTGCCTCTTCTGGCGCACCTGTGTTATCAACAATCCGCTTCAGCGAAGCCACGAGCGCATCAACATCGACCTCTTCACCGGTGTTTTCAATAGCAGTGGCTTTAATCAGGTCGATATGTCCGAGTGTCTTGAGAACGAGCTCATTGTCACTGGAAGCATATTTATCGTTTGCTTCGTCGGCGAGTTGCAGGATGAGGGGCCATTTTTCCGTATCATCCTGTTTCTGTGCTGCATCGCGATAGGCGAGTGCCAAGCCGTAATACGCTTCAACAGCGTTGGGGCTATCGGTATAATCGGCGATTACCCGTTTGAACGCTGCTTCAGAGGATTCCAAGAGTGCCGGATTTTCAGAAGCGGCTTGGTAATAGCAAAGTCCGACGAGGTAGAGCGCATCGTCTGCGTATTCACCAGTCGGATTCCCATCAACCACAGCTTGATACTGAACGGCGGCTTCTTCGAACCGTTCCTCTGCACGGAGCAGGTCAGCGAGTTTAATCTCTGCCAACGAACGGTTGTCAGCATCGGCAAGTTTGTCTAAAATGCTGTTGTAGTAGCTAATCGCACCCTCTTTATCGCCTTCCTTGACATGACTGTTTGCAACGAGAAGGAGTGCGCGTTCGTAGTATTCACTCGTTTCAGGAATAGATGCGTAGCGGTCGCGTGCTTGCGTCCAGTCACCAAGCATTTCATGAGAAAGTGCTTCGTTCATGATACACGCTTCCACCTGAGCAATACGCTCACTGAAGTCATCGTAACGTTCCTCGGCGACCCCTGGGAGGAAGGCATCGTCAGTAAACATGGCGATCGCTTCCTGATACGCCGAAACAGACTTCCCGAGGTACTCCGCATTGAAGTTCGCGTCTGCATCGCCTTCCTGATAACCTTCAGGTTTGGCGGCTTCGTAGTAGGAACGTCCTTCAAAGAATTTACCCATCAACTTGACGAGATGGAACTTCGGTAGTGGACGGTAATCCCACAATTTCGCGTATTCTTCCGCCGCTTCAATGTACTGTTTAAATTCAGTCCGTTTGATGTCGGCGAAACGGAGTTGCACCTCAGCTGCGAGGATATCGAACTCGTTATCGTTTTTGTTCTTCTCGATAAACTCGCGGGCGATTGTTTCCAACTCATCTTTGCGTCCGAGATCGTTGAGTGCCCAAATTGCGCCGTAGAGCGCGTGCGGAGCAACTGGATCCTGCGGATAGTCGTCAACCGTTTTTTGATACCATTGCAGCGCGAGCTCAAGCGTTGCCATTCCGGTTTCAGCGTCCCCAGCCTTTACTTGATCGCTACCGAGTTTATAGTAAGCTTCCCCAATCTGATAGGAGCAGTAGGGAATAAAATCGGTGGCTTCTTCGTGTTCATTAATAACACGTTGATACGCTGAGGTTGCCTCACTCCAATTCTCTAAGCGGAAATGGCTATCGGCAATACCAAGTTTCGCTTCCGCGATGAAGTCGCTCTCCGGGTATTCTTCAAGGAGTGTCTTATAGGAAACAATGGCGTTTTCATAGTCTCCTTGATCGAAGTAGGTACGTCCGATGGCAGACTGAATTTCCGATTGAAGTGTGCGGTCTGCAGTGTTTTGCAGTGCCAACTCGTAGTTCACACGCGCGTTGTCATAGTCTTTCTGACGGGCGTAAATCGCACCTTGATCGAAGTATGCCGCCGTGACGTATTGACTTTCCGGGAACTGCGTGATGAAGTTCGTATACCGACCGATCGATTCATCATCTCTACCGAGTTGGTTCAAACTATAAGCCGCTTTATACATCGCTTCGGCTTGCAGATCCGGGTAGTTCTTGAATTCCTCGGTAGCGATTTTATCGAACTCCTGATACGCTTGCTCGTAGTTGGATTCATTGAGGAACGATTGCGCAATCAGGTGCTGCGCATCATCTTTAAAATCGGAATTTGGGAAACCATCAAGAACCGCTTTAAATGCCTGTCGGGAGTCCTCGTAGTTCTGCAGTTTATAGTTCAACTGCCCGATAGCGTACCAAGCGTTTTCGACGAAAAGGCTGTTCGGGAAGTTCTCAATGAGCTGTGTGAACTTCGGTTCCGCCAATTCAAATTGCTCTGTTCGATAGAGGATGTGTCCCCAGAGGTAGGTTAACCCCTCTTGATGTTTGGGAATGGTTGCCGTCGGAGCAACCTTTTCAATGTATTCGATCGCAGTGTCGTAGTGATTTACATCGCCTGATTGTTCAGCGAGACGCGAGTAGCTAACCGCGATCTTATAATTGGCGAGGGTGGGGAAATCCTTGTCAATGACTTCGGTTTTCACACCCCGCTTTGTTGATTCTTCGAGTGCCTCGGTATACTTTCCAATTGCGCCTTCATAATCTGCCTGTCCATATAGGTCTTCAGCGGATTGGAAGAGTTGCTCCACCTTTTTGGAACTACCCATCATAAAAGGTGAAAGGAGCGCAACTATTAAGGCGAGACCACCAATAATGCCCAAAATCCTTGGGTTCATTCGTATTCTCCTTGTTTACGTCGTGCACGCTCGGAACGCGCCCACGAGATTAAATACTAAACTAACTTCAAACGCTTTCGATAAGATATTTAATTATCGACTTTAAACTATACTATAATAACGCCTATCTACAACTCTCTGGAATCGTAGACTTCTGAAATAGACAATGTTTCCAACGGCACATCCAACAATTTCTGTGAAAAACCTTTGGATCCATTCCACTTCCGTTCGTATTGTTGGAGTGCATGCTGTTCATCCATACCCCGCAATAAGAGCAGTGCATACCTACTTTCAGTTAATACATCGCGACCGGTGAGACGTGCCCAGAACGCACCCTGCGCCGGAATTTCGGCATAAGCGAGCAATTCCGAGTCAATGTCTAACGCGACACTCGGTATTGTATCAGAATCATCTTCTTGAAGTGTCGTGAAGATGTATCCTTCTGTCATCGGTTCATCGGTGAATACCCAGACATCAGAACCTGAATCGATAGCAGGAGGTTCTGTCGGACGCCCACTACTGACATTGCGACGAATGCCAGTCGGTTGAGTACCAGTCGTATCCTGTTTGATAGCAAGTGCTGCGGTAGGTTGGACGGAGATAGGTGAATCGACAGAGAAGAACCGAATTTTCGCCGCTGTATATAGGCGACTAAGCACATGGCTACCGTCATCGTGTGTTGAGACCTGGATAAGCAGAAGCGGTGCAACAACTAACATCGTCAGTGTTAACCCGAAAATGTAATACGGAAAAACGTGTTGCCTTATGGAGAAAAGTCCACCTAAACGCGAATGATCAATACCACGATGAAACTGGGTGAGTAGATGCCACCCCAGACGCGTAGCAACTGCGAAGATACGTTGATGGAAGGCAGTTGGCGCGCTCTGTTCAATACGATGCTGGAGTTGCGTTGTAAACCGGGCGTAATAGGCATCGGATGCCTCCGGTTCAACGTAAAAGTTTTCGAGGAGGCGGTTCGTTTTCTTCAGGGCTACGACTTCTCGTTTGCACAATCCGCAGGAGCGGAGATGCAAGGCGACTCTGCTGTTCTGCCGTTCGGAAAGCGTTCCATCTATATAGTCGGATAAAAGGCGTCCTATTTTTTCACACTTCAATCTCATTGATATTCTCCTCGAGAGAGTGTGTTCCACACGTCTATAAACCCACGAAACTCAACTAATTTCGGTTACAGAAATTTTCCTTTGAATCGAAACCTAAATATTGCTTGCATCTACGTAGGGTTTAAGCAAGGTTCGGAGCTTTTTGCGCGCATAATGCAAGCGGGAACGGACCGTGCCTTCGGAGCAATTGAGGATTGCAGCGATTTCCGCGTGCGTTAACCCTTCAAATTCATGAAGAATAACAACTGTCCGATGTTTCAGTGAGAGACTATTGACTGCCTTTGTGACGTGATGTCGCAGTTCAGCTTTTTCAGCATGGGCATGCGGATCATTGGCGACCTGGGCACGGTATCGCGTGACCGCCTCATATTCCGATTCCGATGCTGTCTCAAGTGTAGACACTCGCTGCCGCTCTCTACGTTTGACAAAGTTCAGTGCTTCATTGACCGTTATTCGGTAGAGCCACGTCTCAAAAGCTGCATCCTTCCGAAACGTCCGAATTGAGCGGTACACCTTAATAAAGGTCTCTTGCATAACATCATCGGCATCCGCGTGGTTTTTGGTGATCTGCATCGCGAGACGGTAGACCATCCGCTTATATTTTTCCACCAACGGTGCCAATGCTGTCTCGTCGCCTTCACGAAGATCGGCAATGAGCAAGGCTTCAGTTCTTTCCACTGAACTTTCTCCTTCAGGTTTCTAACAGATTAATGGGTTAGACAACGCCTTCTTGAAAACCGTTCAAAAAAAATGGTTATTAATTATTAGAAGTCCCTTCTACAATTTTATTATAGCATGACTCCAAAAATTGTGTAAACAAAAAATAATTGGCAGTCAGTCATTAAAAAAGGGCAACGTATTGAAAATACGCCGCCCTCTTTGTCGAAATAGCCTCAATTTTACTCTTTACCCTTGGTTACAAAGGTTACACTGACATCAGTAGAGTTGCCAGCAGCGTCTGAGACTTTACCTGCGATAACATAAGTCGTCTCGTTGCCAATCTCTTTACCTTTGACAAGCTCGAGCGTCGCTTTGTTGCCTTCGACTTTACCAAGCCAACCAACATCATCGCCGCCTTCGGTTTGCAGCGCGACGTTACCAGAAACGTCTTCACTAAACTCGATTTCAATCGCTGCGGCGGTGTTGATAGCTTCAGGATCAACATCCTTGTCACCATCTTTGACGGTGCCGCCAGTGACTGCCGGTGGATCGGTATCCGGTGCGGTGACCGTATAGTTCAGTGCTTGCGTTCCATCAGCCCAAGTGATCGTCAATGCGAGCGGACCAGGGGTGAAAGGACCCGCGATAGTCGCTGTTTTACCGGCAACTGTGACAGTACCGGCACTTACCGTGACATCGGCGGGTGCGTTGTCAAAGGTAACCGTAATACTTCCATTCGCGGCAATCTCACCGCCTGGTGGGGTAGCACTTACGAAGTTAGCTGGTGCAGCTTCAGTATCGTCACCACCATCATCGCCACCGCAGCCGACTATCAGCGAAAGGGCGAGCAAGCCTGCCAGCAATAAAGCGAAGGTTCTAAACAATTTTGTCATTAGAGTTAACTCCTTAAATTGTAAAGTTTATCAAAATACACCCTTTGGATAGGGTGTCCTAACAACTTTCGGTCCTTTCCCGTAGACACTCGCGAAAGCATCGGGGAAAGTCGGTTTCGATGCCGCTGCTGCTTGTACAATTCAGCAACGCTTCAAAACCTATGATCATATTCTCGTTAAGTCAAGTAACGTAAGGCTATTTCGTTTATTGTCCTCTCCGCAGTGCGTAAAGAACAAACCGACACGTTGAGAACAGAATTCCGCGAGGACAGTTAACAAAGTAAAACACCATTGGATTGTTGCACCCCTCGCCCGAAAGTCAATATCTAAACGAGTACCTTAAAGTTTAGCAAAAATTGCAAACTTTGTAAAGGTAAATTACGGATTTTCTCAAAATTATATGAAAATTAGTCTCTTTTGTCAAGAGAAAACTTCATTTTTACGTAAATTTACCATAAATTTTAACGGTGTCAAGAAAAAATTGATACATGTACTCGCATCATCAAGTTTAAGGACATTATATAGTATATCACACATTGAAAAAAAAAGCAATTTTTTTCTTCAAGGAACTCCGGTTCCCAACTTCTGACTCCTACTCTTCAAACAATCCCATTTGTTCGCTGGTTGTTCCGCTCACATACGTTTCAAGCCGTTCTGGATGCGTTAGCACATCAATCACCTTGTCAACCTCGGTCGGTGCGAAAGGAAACGCGCCTGTCCTTATCAACTCTTGAGGTCCTTCCCGTTGCGCGTGCCCTGTATCCCACCGACATGCCAGAACCGATCTGTCCTGACGCTGCGCATACCGTGCTGTATGCATCGCACCACCGGTCTTTCGTGCTTCAATTACAATGGTTGCTATAGAAAGCCCGCTGATAATACGGTTTCTCTGCACAAGGTTGCCCGGTGACGGGGCAGTCGGGAATGGATGCTCTGAAAACAGACAACCATGCTCATAAATCTTCAGTGCGAGTGGATTGTTCCGTCCGGGATAGATAGAAGACAGATCCGTTCCGACAACGCCAATCGTCTTTCCCATACCCGCAAGCGCACCCGAGTGGGCATACGTATCGATACCTGTTGCTAATCCACTGACAACCGTGAATCCGGCAAGCGCGAGTTGTGTCGCCAGCGAAAGCGTCAGTTCAATTCCTTCTATGCTCGGTTTCTGACTCCCCACAATCGAAACACATCGATCACCGATGCCTGTTAACGTCCCGACCCTACAGAGGATTCCCGGAGCGTCGGGCAGATTTTTGAGGGGGGCTGGATAGTCTGGATCTTCAAGGCACATTACCCTGACATCCTGATTTTCGAGAGCATCGAGTCTCTCACGAAAGGTCGGAAAGTTACCGGATACTGTGAGTATCCGAGATGCGAGAACAGGGTTGAAGGAGGGTAACCGCGCAATTTCGGGAAGTTCCGCTTCAAAAATTGCCTGCACACTACCGAAGCGTGCTATCAGCCGTCTAATCCGCACGCTACCGAGTCCCTCAACGGAGGCAAGTGCCAACCAGTATTCAAGAGTGGTGTTCTTTTTTGAATGCGTCATATCCATTTACAGTTCGAGAAAATCTTTCCTCTATACCTTAATATATAAGAAAGTATAACATAGTATGAGGATGGATGTCAAATCTGTGTTGTGCTGCTCCTACAGGAATAAGCCCGAAAAACAAATTGACATCTCCTTTTAGTTAAAGGTATACTTTAAAGTGCAGACAATCGAACGAGGGGAGAAAAATGCAAAATACCTCCATACGCTTGCTCTCAACAAATGGACTCAGTCGACATTATGGTGGGGTCATCGCGTTGTCCGAAGTGACAATGGCTGTACACCCTGGACAAATCTTCAGCTTAATTGGACCGAACGGTGCAGGAAAAACGACACTCTTCAACTGTGTTACGGGTTTGGATAAACCAACATTTGGCACCGTTGATTTCTTAGGAGAAGCCATTACAGATCTCCGTCCAGACCAAGTTACGAAACTCGGCATTGGCAGGACCTTTCAGAACATACGACTCTTCGCAGAACTCACAGTTCTTGATAATGTTAAAATCGGGAGGCATCCCCGCACGACCAGCACGTTTGTAGGCGCAGTCTTCCGCACAGATCGGCAGAAAAGTGAGGAAGAGGAGATCGCCGCCCGCGCACGTGATATGCTTGAGTTTGTCGGGTTAGACGACATCAGCGACCAGACAGCAGGAAACCTCTCCTACGGCGATCAACGCCGCGTTGAAATCGCCAGAGCTTTAGCAACTGAACCGAGACTCCTTCTCCTTGATGAACCCGCCGCCGGAATGAATCCTCAAGAGACGCAAGAACTTATTGACCTGATCTACGCCATACGAGAGCAGGGGATTACCGTGCTTCTCATCGAACACGACGTAAAGTTGGTGATGCAAATCTCCGATTGGGTTACCGTATTAGACCACGGGGAAAAAATCAGCGAGGGGATACCCACGGACGTCCAGAACGACCAACGCGTCATTGAGGCATATTTGGGGGCTTCTGACGATGCTTGAACTTCAAAATATTCATACCTATTACGGAAACATACGCGCCGTTCGAGGCATCTCTATCGCTATCAATGAGAACGAGATGGTCTGTTTGATCGGTGCCAACGGTGCCGGAAAATCGACAACGCTCATGACAACATCCGGGATACATACCCCCGTTGAAGGTAGTGTACACTTTGATGGGAACGACATCACAACAACATCCGCAGAAGAGCGCGTCATCCTCGGTATCTCACAGGTCCCAGAGGGACGACTCATCTTTCCGGATATGAGTGTCCTTGAAAACCTCGAACTCGGTGCCTATTCAAGGAGCGACAAAAGTGCCATCAAAGACGATTTAGACAGAATCTTTCAGTTTTTTCCCGTCCTACAGAACCGGCAGAAACAGCGGGGGGGCAGTCTCAGTGGTGGCGAACAACAGATGCTCGCAATCGGACGCGCCCTGATGTCCAGACCGAAACTTCTCTTATTAGACGAACCCTCCTTAGGACTTGCACCTCTGATCGTAAAACAGATTTTTGAAATCATCCAGCAGATTAACGCCGATGGCACAACTATCCTCCTCGTCGAGCAGAACGCACAAATCGCACTGCAAGTAACCGATAGAGGCTACGTTATGGAAACTGGTGAAATTACAATTGAAGGCACCTCTGCCGACCTGTTAGCCGACGAACGCGTGCGACAGGCTTACCTCGGAGAATAAATATTAATGTATCCAACGATCATTGATTTCGGTCCCGTGGGTATCCATTCTTACGGGTTGATGTTAGCTACCGCGTTTATTACTGTCGTCTTTGTTATACAATCCGATTTGAAGCGAAGGGGTTTTGTCCCAGAACTCGCTTCGACGATCGTCATGGCTGCAGCAATCGGCGGCATTGTCGGCGCGAAACTCTATTCTGCATTACTCGACGGTCAAATCACTTTTCACGAACTCTTCTCAACGAGCGGGTTAGTCTGGTATGGCGGTTTCATCGGTGGATGTCTCGCCGTTATTATCGTCGTCCTCCGCTCTCCGAACCCATTCCTACCTACAATCGACATTGTCGGTCCGACAGTCATTCTTGGCTATGGCATTGGTCGGATCGGATGTCTCCTCGCTGGTGATGGTGACTATGGACCCCCGTCAGATCTACCATGGGCGATGGCATTCCCTAACGGCACTGTCCCAACCGATGTTCCTGTCCATCCAACCCCTATATACGAGACCCTAATGTCATTCGCATTTTTCGGTATTCTCTGGTCGCAACGCCGTAGCCTTGAGGAGACACCTGGTGTTTTGTTCGGTGCGAGTCTTGTCGCGTTGGGGGTGGAGCGGTTTATTGCCGAGTTCTGGCGGATCACACCGCGCGTACTTGGGTGGATGTCCGCAGCACAATTTTTCAGTATCGCGGCGTTCATTATCGGCATTGGGCTCATTTTCTGGATGCGCAACCGACCTCACGTAGCGTTGGTTGAAGTGAGCGATCTCGCCAGCGAAACCGGAGAAGGCGAAGATAGGAAGGCGCGTCGACGGAATAGGCGGGGTAGACCCCGCCAGCGGCGGTAATGTTTTAAAGGACACACAACTTGGACACAAAACGTATCTGTCTCTGGTCGGGACCGCGGAACGTCTCAACCGCACTGATGTACGCCTTCGCACAACGCAGCGATACCGAGGTCATTGACGAACCGCTCTACGCACACTACCTCTACACAAAATACGGTGCACAGGTTTTCAAGAGTACACATCCCGGCACAGCAGAGGTGCTGGCATCTATGTCAACAGACGGCGAACAGGTGATCGAGCAGGTGATCCTTGGGTCCTGTGAGAAGCCTGTGCTTTTCATGAAACAGATGGCGCACCACCTCCTTAACATCGACCTCGGTTTCCTCCAACACACTTACAATGTTCTACTCATCCGCGACCCACGAGAGATGCTTCCCTCTCTTGCCAAGGTCATCGGGACACCAACACTCGCCGACACCGGACTCAAAACACAATACGATCTCTTAAATGACCTACACGCCGCGGGACAAATCCTTCCGATTCTCGACGCACGACTCCTATTAGAAAACCCGTCCAATGTTTTATCGCAGCTATGTGAGCGGCTTGAGTTGCAATTTGAGTGTTCAATGCTGTCTTGGGAGATAGGTGGGAATCCTGCGGACGGCGTATGGGCACCGTATTGGTATCAGAATGTCCATCGGAGCACAGGGTTTGCACCGTACCGTCCGAAATCGGAACCGTTTCCCACAGAATTGGAGGCGGTGTTAGCGGTGTGTGTGGAGTATTACAGTGCCCTGCGTAAAGAGGCGATTGGTCATTAGCAATAATTGCTGATTGCTGACGGCTAATTACTATTCCACCATCTTCTCAAGGATCTGCTCAAGGAGTTGATCGCTATCGGCTTCCCGCTCCCGATATTGTTGGACTAACTCCGCTAACGTTGACGGTTTCTCACCTTTTGTAAGTGTTTCGCCATTCGCCGGGATCCCCAACAGCAGCATATTCAATGCCTCATCAAATGTCTGTGCTTGCACCGCCTCAAGTTCATTTGATCCTGCCTTCAGGACCACCATCTCTAACTTCGGACGCCGCGGCTTGTCGTCATCTTCACCCTCCGGCTTTTTCGCTTGCAGGTAAATCGCCTCAAGATAGAACAGCGCGTCCTCAATTGGAATAATCAGTAGATTGCCCCGAATCACATCGTTTGCCGCTTGCCAACCGCGTTGTTGATCTCCGGTCTTCTTGTTAATATCGTCTTCCACCTGTGTCGGTCCGGCGATCCCTGCGTTCTCAGGGAGCACATAAACGATACGCTCACCGTAATGCGGTTGATCGCAGCGTGCCACCATCCATGCCTTCAACTGTTTCTCGCGATCTCGCGGCGCGAATGGAATCACGTTTACAAACTCAACTTTTTCCTCACCCGGCAACTTCAACATAGCGTAATAGGGCATCATTTCCTGATCGGCTTGTGAGGAATAGTATGCCTCTTTCGGTATCGACCAGGGGTTCGTATTATCATAGAACCCGCTCGCTTGCCGGTAATAATCGCCGTAGAGTCTCGCTTGAATCCGGGTCAGGTAATCCGGGTACCGCAAGTGCGCCGCCAACCCGTCCGGCATCTCCGAGAGTGATTTAAAGAGATTCGGAAACGCTTTCTGATAAGTCCGCATCACGGTTTCGTCTACTTCATCTTTCTTGATGGCGTAGAAATCCACCGCACCAGTGTAAGCGTTAACGACAGCGACACCAGCATTTCGGATGTAGTTGAACGTGTCAAAATCCGGCTCCTCATATAGCTCACTGTCTGTGAGTTGCGTCTTATCGTCCACATACATCTGTGCGTTCGGATAATATCGGCTTGTCACATAGAAGTCGATGATCCAATATAACTGTTTATCGTTAATCACAATATACGGATCGGGGTCGTAATTCAGGAAGGGGGCTATGTATGAAACACGGTCTTTGACGAGGCGGTCATTTCGACGGGTACCGACCCTTCGCCGGAACATGATTCGGCTCTCCGGTGTCAGCTTCTCTGAGATGAGGATGGGGATGAAATCGAATCGAAGCGCGAAACAGAGTCGACGGAACCAACCCCCTAAAGACACGCCTCCGTCCCCGGTGTATGTATGCTGCATCCATTCAGGTATTTCTGGGGTTTCCGTAACACCCTCGTCACTTTCGAGGTCCAGCCTGCGTGCAGCACTATTTGCATCGCGATCGGTGTTCACAATCATGTAATTGCGGATCATCTCACCGTAGTAAATCTGCGGATATTCTACTGTCAGTTCCTTGTAAGCACTATCGATCGGTGTATCCTTGACCCAGAGTTTCGGTAAACCCTCGCCAACGAACTCGTTCACGGGGGCGACACACACGCCATAGCCGTGCGTAAAAGAGCGCAGATCCGTTTTCAGGCGATCCCACCCCGTAATCTCGGGACCGGGATCAATTTCACGGGCGGCTATCAGGACCTGTCGATATTCACCATCTACTGTATATCTGTCGACATCAGTATACGGATGGAAGTTGTAATGCGGTTTAATCTGTGTCTCTCGGAGGGCCTCATACAGTACACGTCGATCCCAAATCTGGATATTCTTCTTGACCTCGGTATTTTCCGTTATCATTTCCAGTGTTGCGGTCCCAGGCTCGCGGTCAACCCTCACGATCTCATCGAGATCAAAGGCGCGGCGTGTCTCTTCGATGTGCCTCTGCAAGTACCGACCCTCCTTGAGAAAAGGTTCCACACGCATACGTGCCACGTGGAGACCCAGTGGATATGCTTGGATCAACAACACGTAACTCAATCCCCATATCGCCCCAGACACATACCACAACAGGCGCTTCCGCCAGAAGATGTTAATCACGATAACGATTGCGATGCCGATCAGCACGCCGCAATAAATTTTCGTAGCACCTGCAAGGTGAAAGTCCACGTAAAATAACCCATGGAGGGTCTGCAGCCCGTTCGTCAGGGGCTTTGTATATACCTTGTCCCAGAGGTTCACATAGCTCCGCCACCCGTTGACGATCAGTAGCAATATCCATAAAGCCGAGCCGTGAAAGATAATATGTCGTTTCACACGTGCCATTGTGTGGGCGTCCCGACGGTAATAGAAATTATATAACAACCCAACGACAATACACGTTACCCACAGCGTTATCTCTACCCAGAGACTCACCCATCGGTGGAGCGGGAAACTAAAAAGGTAGAAATTCCGATCCATGCCGAAGTGGAGAGAACTTTCTACCGCTATCCCATCTGATTGATTCAGGTACCGAAGCATTATATCGTCTAATAGAAGCATCGGTCCTGCGAGCAGAAGTGCCGCAATCAACGTGATACAGATAACCATCCGATGGAAAGAGAAGGTCTGCGTATGTGTCCAGCGCCGAAACTCGCGGGATTCTGGGCACAACATATTAGCGATTGCCGTGTTGGCATTCATAAATCCAGCAGCGACGATGAAACAGACACCGAAAATGCCCCACCGGACCTTCTGGAGCCCCCAGAACACAGCAGCGTATCCAACGTGTTCAAACCAGAGGTGTTCTGTATAGAGATGCGCCAAGGGGAAAAAGCAGCTCATCGCGATCAGCACGCTCAACATCCACAGCAGATACGCCTGCAATTTGTTATGAACGCCACGCCGCCAGTAACCGCTCCGTCGATACCGAAGGATACCCCATATTAAGGTAACACCGACAAGGAGTATGCTTAAAAGTAACTGTGCGATAGCAAGATCTGCTGTCATGATGAGTGCCTCCTACAAGACATTATAGCATAGGTGTAGGGACTTCGCAAATTCGGTCGTCAGCGAATTCGTCAGAATCAGGATTTTCAGAACAGGAGACTGCTGCCTGCTGATTGCTAACTTGTGGGAACGAATTGTGCTCGCGATAATCCGCGTAATCCACGATTCAGACAAAAAATTTGACAAAAAACATCCATTACGCTATAATTAATATCAATTCAACCCTAAAAACACCGAAATACGCGTTTTTCGCACCCTGTTGAAAAAAAATACTTGACAAAAACACCCAATTTCTGTAGAATTTCAAATATACGAAAAAATAGTGTTGACTTTTTTTCGTAACTATTTTACAATTATGAGTGTTAATAAAGGACATAGGAGACATGGAGACCGAATCCTCGCCAAAACCGGGAATCCGAACGCTCCACCTCTGAAAACATTTTTTCAAAAAAATTTGACAAAAAATACAGCCTACGGTATAATTAACGTGTAACGTAGGTTGGGTAGGGTGTCAGCGAAACCCAACAAAAACCCACTACACATTTTTTTGAAGAAAAATTTGACACTGCATTACAAATGTAGTATAATAATTACATAACTGCGGTAGAACGGACTTCCTGAATTCTAAAATTTGAGCGATTTCCGATCCCGCTAAAAAAGACTTGACTTTTTTCGTAACTCGTTTACAATTAACAACGTTTATACAAGTGGTTTGGCATAATCTATAAAAGATACTCCAAACCTAAATTTCCAAGCGTGTTCCGAAGACACCTACCTTTACTGGTAGACGAGGCTCCCTAACCTCACAGCCTTCAATAACACGCACCAAAGGTTAGTTCAGAATAGATTTCATCCCTGAAAATCTGTTCTTGCTGTTTGACAAGAAAGCACACAATGTGAAGTGTGCGGGGGCACGCATCCCTACTGCCCCACGGTGTTTGGTACGAATGTTTTTTAGTTTGATTTAAATGGAGGAAAATTAGTAATGTTGTCTAATAAGTGGACATTTTCCTGAACAAGTTTGATTGTAATCTTGGCACTCGTCTGTGCCGTCCCTTAATTACCGCTCCTGCTGATGCTACCGCTCCTGAAATAGCAAGAGTTCTGTATGAAGTCGTATCTACTAACGCTTTTTTTTGTCCTTGTACTCCCCTTCGCGGGACACACCGCGTCCGAATACAAAATCACAAGAAAACATCGCGTTATCCAAGAGGCATCCTTACAACCGAGCAACGTTCCCATCGGTACAAAAATTTCGCGTCTCACCTTCACGACACTCCACAACGAGACACATAATTTAGATACCCTCACCGCACAGGGACCCGTTGTCTTCGCGTTCCTCGCAACCGAATGCCCAGTCGCACAACGCTATACGATGCGCCTGAAACGGTTACATGCTGAATTCGCACCTCGAAATACCACTTTCATCGCAGTCTACGCCAATGAAAACGATTCCGAAGACGACGTAAAGAACTACATCACCAAAGCAGATTATCCCTTCTCTGTCGTGAAGGACGCAACCGGCAAAATCGCACGTGCTCTCGGTGCAACGATGACACCGCAGGCTGTTCTCGTTGATACAACCCGTGAGATTACCTACCGCGGTGCCATTGATGATAACCGCTACGAGCCACGCGTCAAGCACCACTACCTACAAGATGCCCTTCTCGCGACGCACACCGATACCCTTATTTCCGTGCAGGAGACACCGGCGTTCGGATGCACAATCCATCTCCCCGAAACCGATCTCCCCGCAGAGATTACCTATAGTCAGCACATCGCACCGATCCTCCAGAAGAATTGCCAGACGTGCCATCGACACGGCGAAGTCGCCCCCTTCACACTCACCGATTACAGCGACACAAGGGCGTGGGCAACGGAAATCGCTGAATACACACAGGCACGTCTCATGCCACCGTGGAAACCCGCACCGGGCTATGGCGACTTCAAAAACGAACGGCAACTTACAGATACCGAGATCCAGATGATCGCACATTGGGTGGAAACCGGCGCACCCGCAGGTGATCTTGATTCTGTCCCACCGGCGCCAGAGTTCCCTGACAGTTGGGCACTCGGTGAACCCGATTGGATCGCTGAAATGCCAGTTGAATATGAAATTGAACCCGAAGGTGAAGACGAATATCGACAGTTCATTATACCCACTAACTTCGAGACGGACATGTATGTCCAAGCTGTTGATGTCCAACCCGGCAACCGCAAAACCGTACATCACGTCATCGCCTACTTAGACGTGAATGGCGAAGCGCGTAAACTCGATGCGCAGGACCCCAAACCGGGCTATGTTACAGAGGGGACAGGACCTGGATTTGATAGTGAAGGGACAGTTGGTGGTTGGGCGCCGGGTGTTACACCATTGGTCCTACCGGAGGGTGTCGGTTATCTCCTACCGAAAGGGGCCGACATCGTCATGCAAGTGCATTACTATCGCACCGGACATCTTGAACGCGATCGTTCGCGGTTGGGGTTATATTTCTCCAAAACCGCAGAAACCGCCAAATTGCGTATCGGAGACGCAATTAACAGCGATTTCGTTATCCCTGCCGGTGAAGATTGGTATGAGGTTTTGGCATCGGAAACGTTTAAAAAAGACGTTTACCTCTTAGCAACGATGCCGCACATGCACCTCCTTGGACGCGACATGCGGCTTGTTGCCATAACGCCATCTGGGGATAAACATGACCTCATCTGGATCCAGGATTGGGATTTCAATTGGCAGGACGTCTATCACTATCGCGAGCCGCTTTTCTTTCCGGCTGGCACTCGTGTCGATCTCGTCGCGCATTTCGATAATTCCGCGGAAAACCCAGCCAACCCCCATGATCCACCGATCCCTGTTGGTTGGGGTGAAAAAACGACAGACGAGATGTGTATCGGATTTCTATATTACGTCAAAGCCAGCGAATTTTCACCGGATCTCACAACAACGACGCTACCGTAACCTGGTCCAAACACTCACGCTGAGACTCCTGAAGCCTCCCCAACACACGTGCACCCGACTCAGACGATATTCCGCGCACAAAATGCGTTGTCATCTCACCCTCAACCGCATCCACAAGCGTTGCCACCGTAATATTCTCTAACGCACGCGCCGGGAGATACCCGTTCGTGTCCCCTTCAATCTCATAGATTAACCCCGCCGCCTTAAACCGTTCAAAACTCTGGTGCACAACCTCCTCCGAAACACCCGAACGCACAACAATCTCTTCTGCCAAACACGCTCCCTCGCCTTTAGCAAAACGCTCTGCTACAATCAGAAATAACGTAATAACACCCGAAGCGTTCAAATAACCATTGGCCGCAGAGTGAAACTGACCGTTCTCGGCATCTTGCTGACGGAAATGCTGAACAGAATTCGAGACCTCCGCACCAAGCAAAATCACCACCCACGCCACGTATGTCCAGATAGCAAAGGTAATCAACATCGCCATTGCACCATAGATGTCGCTATAGTTCTGCCACAGCAACTCAAGATAACGCCCAAAGGCGATCCTGGCGATCTGGAAAAGCGTCCCAGCAACAAGTGTACCCAGCAGTGCCGCACTCCACTTCACAAACGTATTCGGCATGGCAATATACATCAAGAAAAACAGACAGTAGACCAACACCCATGGGAACACATGACCAAACACCCAGTTGGTAGCTGTCGAAAAGAAGAGCCAAATCAACAGCGGTCCCACGGAGAGCAGTGTATAGAAAACAGCGTATTTCTGGAACGCTTGCACCACCGGTAACCGCCGCCGCGCCCCCCAAATATCGTTAAAATGCTGCTCCACCGACATGAATAGCATCGTCGAGACCAGCAGGAACAGGAGAAACCCGCCAACACTCAATCCACCAAGATTTCTATTGGCAAATCCTGAAAGTTCTGATACAATTTCCTCAGCACTATAGCGCGGCAGGAAGTTATCACGGAGCACCGCAATTAACGGCGAATTGCCATCTTCCACAACACCAAATGTTTTCAGTAAAAACAGCGCAACCGCCGACAACGGCACAAGACATAACAACGTATTAAACGCCAACGACGATGCCTGCTGGAGACATTTATGCCCCATGAATTGATGCCAGACGTTCACGCCGAGACGCAAAGCAGACCCCCGAGCATCGCGGAAATATCCCTTGTATGTTTCAGAAAGGTTATGTATCATCGTATCTTATGACAGACTCGAAACCGGATTTGATTTCACGCATAAAACGCAAACTTAGACAAAATCCGTTCTTATCTTACCTCATCGGATGCCCATATCCCGCCCCACGATGGAATCGATGTGTCAAAAAACGACTCCAGCGACTCGGTCCCGACGCGAAAATCTTGGATCTCGGTGCCGGTAACCGCCGCCGCGCCCCAAACGTTATCAATCTTGAAATCGAAGTAACGCCTGAAGTCGATATTGTTGCAGATGGGCACTTTTTGCCATTCAGCGACCGGACCTTCGATGCCGTGGTCTCTGAAGCCGTCCTTGAACACGTCCGATCGCCGAATCTCATTGTTGAGGAGATCTATCGTGTGCTGAAACCCGGGGGTTATATTTGCCTCGCTGTCCCGTTCCTACAAGGCTACCACGCCTCTCCTCATGATTATCAACGGTGGACAGTTCCGGGTATTGTTCAACTTTGTGCCGCCTTCTCCGAACTTGAGAGTGGTCCCTGTGCCGGTCCAACGACCTCTTTGCACTGGATCTTCCGAGAATATATCGGGCTGGTCTGTTCGTTCGGCAGTCTACTCCTCGCGAAAACAATCTCTCTTATTGTCGGATGGCTGACATTTCCAATCCTACTCTTAGATATACCACTCTCCCTACATAAAGATGCCCACATTTTGGCATCAGCCGTCTATTTCGTCGGGAGGAAACCGTGAGTATATATGTTTTTCGTATTATATAGCATCTTCTTATGAAATGTCAAAAAAAACACGGTTAACCCTTAGCAACTGACGAAAAAAAAGGCGAGGTTAAGAAACCTCGCCAGAGAAAAAGGTACAATCGGAGTCTTGCTCTATTGGAACGTAATCTTGTTCGCTTTCGCTTTCTCAAACAAACTCCGAACAATCTCTAACGTCAATTTGGAGAGTTTTTGCGAAAATTCAGCATCTGTAAGCGTCCGGTACCGTGAAGGTTGCGATGCGGTAAGTCGTTCGTTGGCGATCGTCAGTGCGCTTGACACGAGAGGTATGGGTACTTCAAGAGGGATAGATGTATCTGGAACAGGTTCCGAAATTGGCGCAGGGGGTGTATCTACTGTATCACCTGCTAAAAAACTTTCGCGCCGCAAATTAATTTCGTCTAACACTTGTTGTGCGGCTACTTGGTGCGCAAATCTTTTTGAACCAGGAATCGGCTCCGGTGTCTCATGGACCCAATCTCCGTAAGACACGGTTACCTGCCATTGTGGAGAATCCGCCGGTCCGCACTGCGTCTCAGTGTAAGTTGGGTGGCGTAGCCCGCGTTCCTGGCAATATTGAATCAAAAGTCCTTTATAATTTTCCACAGCCTCGCCAGTCGCCAAATCTGTCATGTATCCCTCCTCAAGCGATTTACCGAGTATTACCACCGCCGCCATTGTAAAACTGCGGACGTTCACCGCCCATTCTACGAGGTTTCACCTTCCGCTGCCGCTTCATCTCAATTCTGCGACGTTTTTCGCTCGGCTTCTCGTAGAAACTCCGTTTTTTTATTTCTGTGACGATACCAGCTTTTCCACACATCTTCTTAAAACGTGCCAGGGCGCGGTCAAACGCCTCACCTGAATCGACACTCACTTCTACTTGAACCATTTTTTTAGCCTCCATTGGAATTTAAAGTTACGAAAACACTTTATAAATTATATCATATCTCGCACTGGATGTCAAGTATTTCTTGCCGATCCCAATAACCATTTGACAATTTGCTGACAACCTGCTATACTGACTTCACCAAGAAGGAGGCCGCACCATCTACGAAATCATCATCCTCTGCTTCGGAGCATGGCTCACTGGGGTCAGCAAGGCCGGTTTCGGCGGTGGCATTGGGATGATCGTCGTCCCTATGTTCACGCATTTCCGTAGCGCTCGAAACGTCATCGGATTGATGCTTCCGCTCCTGTTTTCAACAGACATTTTCTCGCTTTTTCACTACTGGAAGCAGTGGCATCGCCAAAGTGTCACACGACTAATCCTCGGCTCCCTACTCGGTATCACCGTCGCCAGCCTGATTTTGAAAGACATCTCTGATGTCCATCTAAAAAAGGTCATCGGTGGTATCGCCTGTCTATTTGCGATGTTAGAATTTCTGCGTCCGTATTGGCAGCCACTCCTCGGAAATTCCGGGCAACCCGTCCAAACAGCACTCCAATTCAAGACGTGGCATGGGTTACTTGCCGGAATATTCGCTGGGGCATTCTCAACTCTCGCACACATGGGTGGACTCGTTGTCGTCATGTACCTACTCCCACAACGCTTAGGCAACAACGCCTTTGTTGCAACCACAACCGCCACCTATTTCCTGCTCAACTTCATCAAAATTCCGTTCTATTTCCAGTTGCAACTTTTCTCTGTTGAGATTCTGATTGAAGCCCTCGCGCTGCTTCCGTTCATCGGATTAGGTGTGCTAATAGGTATCTCGCTCAACAATCGCGTGCCGGAACTCCTCTTTTCAAGGATCGTCCTTTTCTTTCTATTCGCGACCGGTGTGCATCTCTTGTTCAGTTGACATATCTTCTCCTCTGTAGGAACGAACTGTGCTCGCGATACACTAAAGTTGAAAGCCAACTTGAAATATGTCCAAATATCCCCTATAATATATGGGGCAACAAAACAAACGAGATCTAAAAACAAAGGGACCAGTTTCCCACCGCTGACGAGGTTTGTAATCTCGTCTATCTTTTAAAGAATAAAAACAGATGAGGTTTTAATACAATGAGTTTAAAATGGGGGGTATTAGGCGCAGGCAGCGTCGCACAACGCAGAGCAATGCCGGCTATTAACAAAGCAGAAGGGGCAGAACTCCATGCTTTGCTCTCACGCGATGCCACGCGGGCAGAACGATTGGCGCGGGAATACGGGGCAACCCATGCCTACACCACCGTTGAAGCACTCCTCGCGGACGATACGCTTAACGCAATCTACGTCTCAACGCCCGTTCACCTACACTGTCGGCAGGTAATCGCCGCCGCAGAACGCGGCTTGCATGTGCTTTGCGACAAACCGATGGCGCTCACACCACAGGAATGTACAGAAATGATCGCCGCCTGCGAAACAAACGGAGTCCATCTGCAAGTCTGCTTCCTCTTCCGATTTCACTCCTGCTTCCAACGGATCCGAACGTGGGTAGAGGAAGGACGTTTCGGCACCATCGTCCATGGACGTATGCCATTTCTCAAACAGTATCAACTCACGCCAGACGAATGGCGCGCCCAACCCGAAAAGAGTGGCGGCGGATGCTTCATGGACCTCGGTCCGCATAGTGTAGATCTACTTCGCTACCTCATCGGCGAGGTGAATGCCGTCAGCGCGTTTTACAACACCGCTCCCCAAGACACCACTGTTGAAGAAACCGGGGGCATCCTCATGCGCTTTGAGAACGGGGCACAAGCTTTCACTGACCTCAGTTTTTCAGTACCCAGCTGCGATATCGTTTTGGAACTCTACGGCACAGAGGGCACAGCCTGGGTCTACAACGACGAGGGTTGGAAAATCAAAACCTACTTTGACGGTGAACAGCAATTGATCCCCTCACAATACGAGGACCTGTATCAATATCAATTTGAGCATTTCGCAGCATGTGTACACGAAGGTGTCACACCCATCACAACCGGAGATGATGGATTAAGAGCAAACGAAATTCTTGCCGCCGCATATCGCGCAGGGAAAACAGGACAGTTGATTCCGTGTCCCGCTACATAGGATGGTTAATGTGTGCCAAAATGGCACAGTGTTCCCTGTGTCTCTTTTTGAATACGACAAATTGTCACGACAAAAAGCCTGTCAAAATGTCACGTTCTTCCGTCCAACCCTGATAATATGGCAGTTTTAGGGATTGGCACGAAAATTGCTAAATATATTCTGAAAACACGATGGCGTTTCCACGCCGTCTGATGATATAGAGGCACTGAGTGAAGGCATAGAACCCTTCCCTCACAATTTTCACGCCATACTCAGGAGGAATTCAGCGACATGGCACTTGTACCCCTTGGCGATAGGATTCTCGTCAAACGTTCAGATAACGATGAACAAACAACGAGCGGCGGAATTATCATCCCCGACACCGCCAAAGAGAAACCGCAGGAAGGCGAAGTTGTTGCCGTTGGAAACGGTAGACTTCTTGATAGTGGGGACCGACAGCCCGTTGACGTGGCAATAGGCGACCTCGTCCTATTCGCCAAATACGGCGGCACCGAAGTTACGTATGACAACACTGAATATCTCATCTTGCGCGAAGATGATATCTTAGCCAAGGTTAACTAAGAAAAGGAGTTAAACACATGGCAGCAAAACAACTAGCGTTTGATGAAGAAGCACGGAGCGCCATTAAACAAGGCGTTGACAAGCTCGCGGACGCAGTAAAAGTCACGTTAGGTCCCAAAGGACGGAACGTCGTGCTCGATAAGAAATTCGGCGCACCGACAATCACCAAAGATGGTGTTACCGTCGCAAAAGAGGTGGAACTCGAAGACGCCTACGAAAATATGGGCGCACAGATGGTCAAAGAGGTCGCATCTAAAACCAGCGATGTCGCTGGAGACGGAACCACCACCGCAACCATCCTCGCACAGTCTATCTATCGCGAAGGTTTGAAAAACGTCGCCGCAGGGCATAACCCTATGGCACTCAAACGCGGCATTGAAAAAGCCGTCGATGCAGTCGTCAACGCAATTCACGACTTGAGCAAAGAGGTCTCCGAAAAAACCGAGATCGCACAAGTCGCCGCTATTTCTGCAAACAACGATAACGCTATTGGTGATCTCATCGCTGATGCTATGGAAAAAGTCGGAAAAGATGGCGTTATCACCGTCGAAGAAGCAAAAAGCCTCGAAACGACGCTCGATGTCGTAGAAGGTATGCAGTTTGACCGCGGTTATCTATCCCCCTATTTCGTCACCGATGCCGATCGGATGGAAGCCGTTTTAGAAGACGCCGCAATCCTCATCCACGAAAAGAAAATCAGCAGCCTCAAAGACCTCGTTCCGGTCTTAGAGCGGACCGCACAGCAGGGCAAACCGCTGTTGATCATCGCTGAGGAGGTCGAAGGCGAAGCACTCGCAACCGTGGTCGTCAACAAAATTCGTGGAACACTCCGTTGTGCCGCCGTTAAGGCACCCGGCTACGGGGACCGTCGAAAAGCGATGCTCGAAGACATTGCCGTCTTGACGAACGGGCGCGTCATCTCCGAAGATCTCGGAATTAACCTCGAAAATATCACATTGAACGACCTCGGCAGTGCCAAACGTGTTGTTATTGACAAGGATAACACAACCGTCGTCGAAGGTGAAGGCACAACCGAAGCCATCCAAGGACGTATCGATCAGATTCGTAGACAGATCGAAGACACAACATCCGACTACGACCGCGAGAAATTGCAGGAACGCCTCGCAAAACTCGCTGGTGGTGTTGCCGTCATTAACGTCGGGGCCGCTACAGAAGTTGAGATGAAAGAGAAGAAAGCACGCGTTGAAGACGCTATGCACGCCACACGCGCCGCCGTTGAGGAAGGTGTTGTTGTCGGTGGTGGGGTCGCACTTGTGAGATCCCAAGAAGCTCTTGATTCACTCGAACTCAGTGATCCGACGGAAGAGGTTGGTCTTTCTATTGTTCGTCGCGCACTCGAAGATCCGCTGCGTCAGATCGCGAAGAACGCCGGACAAGAAGACTCCGTCATCATCGCAAAAGTCAAGGACGAAGGCGGAAACGTTGGCTACGACGCCCATCAAGAACGCTTCATTGACATGTTTGAAGCTGGTATTCCCGATCCGACCAAGGTCGTGCGGGTGGCGTTGCAAAACGCAGCCAGTATCGCAGCGTTGATGATCACCACCGAAACGCTCATCGCAGAACTACCTGAGGCAGAAGCACCGGCACCGCCGATGCCCCCGGGTGGTGATATGCATTACTAAACCCTTAGTACCACAAAAGGCGAGGTTTCCGAATCTCGCCTTTTCTATTCTTCTGTTTCCGAACCGCTGACTGCTGACAACAACCGTTCACACTCCCGAAGCACAGCCGCAACCGAAACCGTGTGCATGCACGGCGAGGTCCCATCGGCAAGTGCTTGACACCCATATTCAAATCCCAAATTGAGACATGGACTACACGGTATCCGCGCACGCACGATACTCGAATTACGATTCCAAGGACCCCATTGCGCAAAGTTTGTAGGACCATGCAACCCTATAACCGGTGTTCCAGTTGCCGCCGCGAGGTGCATCGGACCACAATTGCCGCTCACTACCAACGTCGCATCCGCGAAAAGCGCGGCGAGTTGGTTGACATCTGTCCGTCCTGCAAGTACGACGGCTCGGTGTTTCGTCCGATCTGCGATCTCTTTAGAGACCGCCGCCTCACCGGAGGTTCCTGTCAAAAGTATCTGTGCCCCATATTTTGCAGTGAGAGCATTTGCCAGTGCCACATAGCGTCCCTGTGGCCACCGCCTACGAGGTTCGCCACGTCTACCCGCCTCTGGATGTAGGACAATAAGTGGTTTCTCCAACGCGATGTTTTCTTCTGCTAAAACTTCGCGCACCCACGTGCGTTCCTTTTCACGCCACCAAACCTCAAGCTCAAATTCTTGGACTGAACAGTTCAGTTGCGCCGCAAGGCTCAAAAAATTGCGGACCTCATGCCGTCCCTGAACGTGCGGCACTGTCTCCGTGAAAAGGAAGTGACGATATTGTCTTTTCGTCGAAAACCCGATTCGCATCGGAGCACCCGTTGCGTAAGCAAGCAGCGCGCTCAATCGGGGCCAATGCTCTAAGTCGATTGCCCAATCAAATCTCTCGCGACGCAGCAGCGAAATCAATCGACCTCCTGGTTTATGGAAGGGGATACGTCTGTCAATATAAGGACACGCCGCTAAATAATTGAGGTTTGTTGGGGACGCTAACATTGAGACTTCGGCATCTGGAAAGGCATATCGAATCGCACGAATGGTGGGGATCGCCAAAATTGTGTCACCCAAAGCAGAGAGTTGGATGAAGATAATCTTTTTTGGGATGGGTTTTGTCGGTGCCTGCTTGGAAAATAGACGCAGCAGCACACAAAGCGGAATACCGAGGTATCGGTCTAAGTGCTGTTGGAGCCGAGTCGACTGCATGAATCTCAAATCAAGAAGTGTTGTTAATCCTGTAAATCTTACTTCAGACAATTACTGACAACTAATTCGCGTAACCGTATAACTCAATCTCCGCAATCTTCGCGAGTGCCGTTGTTGGTCCTGTTATACGGTATAATAAACGTCCACGCCGCACCTGTCCCTCTTTGATTTCCACATTTTCGCGTCGTATCTGAACGTTCTCCCGTCTTCGAGCGGCATCCTCCGTCGTCCGATGCACGACCAATTTGATGCCCGTTGTCATAATCACTTTGTTAAGGCGCACATCAATGATCGATTCCTTATTACTCCGCTTGTCATAAATTTTATCCCACTCGCCGCGCGAGTTATATGCCATCAACTCGAACTCTTCCAAATTCGTCGAGTGAATCACAATCCGATAGACGGATCTCTTTTCCGGCAAATAAATGATCGCTTCCGATGGAATATCAAGATCGGTTACGACACTACCCGAACTCTTTTTACGTTGGGATTGTCCGATAGTCTCAGTGTTTCCATCAATGATTGCTGGATCACTGGCGGTGACACCCGGTAAAAGGGCGTAGTTCTCACTCCACTGCTGAGCGAGATTACAACCGTAGTATAGACACATCAACCCCAATAACACGGCTACGTGCCCGCTGTATGATCTGAATTTAACACGCATTATTGCCTCCGACGGACACGATTCGCCTCAATCTGATTGAGAATGTCCTCTTTCGTCAATTTACGCACCTTGAAATGCAATTTCCTAAAGAACGGCACCAGATCCTCACCCGCTGCTTCGCTAAAGTAATACACCAAAAAACTGGTCTTCATCGTCCCCTCCAGTTTTTGATGTAGACCGTCTCGCTCCATCAACCGAAAGACCCGGATGTAAAAATCTGTGCCGTATCGCTTCCACAACTCAGCAACAAGCGTGTAGGCATATCTATAGCGCCAATGCGTCAGTGGATTATTTTCAGTATGCCCCGCCCAACTCTCCAATTGATTCACGCCATCGAGATCGACTCGCAGATCCCCCTCAAGACTGTCAAACTTAGGGTGCGTGCCACCTTTCGCATATTCCGTCTGAATCAGGACAGCAATGCCTTCTGAGAACCATACGGGTAAAAAATAGATGTTCGTAAAGGCGTGTGTCAGTTCATGGACGCGCACGCCATGTTTTTCATACATCCGTATTGGGAAATCCATCTGAATACTGTTAATAAATTTCACATAGCGTCCGTCCAGAATCCCGGAACGGTAATCAGTGCGTGTAACCGCCGAGAGGTTACTGCCCCTATAAAGGTGATGCAGCGTCACGTGAATCTTATGCTCCGGCTGGAAACCGAAGAGTCGATTCATTGCCTCGTAAAGGCTTTCCATATAACCGAGGGCACTTCGTGTGAACAACTCCCGTTCCTCAACTTCGTCAAACCCTTCGAGCACTCGCAGATCCTCAGCAAATTTGAGGGTATAGTGATCACTCTCACCGAATAGGGCGTCCGGTCTAATCTTAATCGTTGCCTTTGAGGGTCTCAGCATGAGCGAAGTGGCATCCCGTTCTTCGAGTATCCGTTTCTCGCGCCGTTGCTGCGCTTCCTCTAACGCAGTTAAGGCACGACAACCGTTAAAAGCGAACATCAACACAAGCGGCACAAGCACGACTCGCATTCGCATCACGCTATTGAAAATCGGAACAATAGGGCACAATCTACGTCTATATTTCACGATAGTCCTCTTCAAAGCGGCACTGCCTTAGACGTATCACCGATGCGTCGCATGGTAATCTCCTGTTCAATCGTTGGGTCGGGCAGTCCTGTTTCGGCGAGTCGGCGTTGCAGAAAAGCCTCCATATCTGCTTTCAGACGCGCAACGACATCATCTGCCTCTTCAGCCAGATTATAAACCTCGTCGGGATCCTCTTCAAGATCGTAGAGTTCCAAATCCGGTGTCTTGTAAACGGTAGGTGTGCCACCGGTTTCAACAATCAATTTCCACTTCCGGGTTTGCCATCCACGCTTTTTCATCCACCCGCATTCGGTAAGATAGACTGCTTCCGTCGTCCCACCGTGCGAGCTATTTTCCATCAAGGCTCGTAGACTTGTGCCCTCCATCTTTTCGCGCGCCGCCACAGCCGTCAATCCGGCATAATCAAGGAGTGTCGGGGCAATGTCAGTAAGACGGACAAGACCATCAAGCCGTTGTCCTTCAGGAATAAGTGCCGGACAATGAACGATTAACGGCACGTGGCAATTAGTTTCGTAGAGGCCATGATGATCATACCAGAGTTCGTGTTCGTCAAGTTCCTCACCGTGATCGGCGGTAATAATCAGGAGCGTCTCCTCGAGTTGCCCACAATCCTTCAAATATCGGAACAATTGCGCCAGGCATGCATCCATGTAAGCGATTGAGGCATCGTATTGCGCGTTCACATACTGTCTATCGGTCCAAAGCCGCTTCTTCGCAATGTTGTCCGGATCCGATGGGTCTGGTGTGCACATCCACTGCCGGAAATAGTCCGTAAAAGGTTCGCATGCGTAGACAGCATCCATGCTTCGATTGTTCGGATCACACTCGTCCCCACTATAGAACATCCGTTCAAACGGCAACGGTGGAAGATACGGGGTATGTGGATCCCAATAGTGAAGAAAGGCGAACCAAGGTTTATCCTGTGCCTGTGCGAGGTCCAAAAGTTCGATCGCCGTTTCGTTAACCGCCTCCGCCTTCCGAGCCTTGCGGTAACCCGTTTCCCATTGGTAGCCGCGATAGTGCGCTTCAGGGAAACCACGCTGAAACCAGCGTCCCAAATTGTCCGCAGCAACGGTAAAGTAGCCCGCCTCACTCAACAGTTCCGGAGCCGTCTTTAGGTCCGTTGCTAAGTTTAACGTCCCGCCCTGCGTAATAATTTGGTGGGATAGGACATCCTTGCCCGTAAACATCGTCGTGTGGGCAGGATGTGTCGGAATATGCGGGCTGATACACTTCTCAAAAAGCGTCGCCTTCTCTGCGAGTGCATCGAGGTGTGGCGTTGTCAGGTTACGATGTCCGTAACAACTCATACTCGATGCCCGTAGCGTATCTAACGAGATAAGGATAATATTACGCAAAAATTCGACTCCTTTCCGCTAATCCCCTGCCGCAACATCCGCTGAGGTCACCTGTGCCTCACGAATCGCCTCACACAGATAAGTAATCCCTTCAGGAATATCATCCACGTGGCAGTAAGCATACGCCAACCGGATGGCTTTTACCGGATCGCTCGCGTAATGGAAAGCACTTCCGTTACTATATCCGACCCCTTTTGCCGAGGCAAGTTCCTGTAACTTGTTGAGATCCGTAGTCTCCGGTAGATCTATCCATAGGAAGAGTCCACCACGGGGGCGGGTCCATGTACAGAGGTCGCTGACATGCTTCTCAAGCGTCTCCACCACTGCACGACATTTCGCTCCCACCGCCGCATTCGTTTTCACGAGGTGTGCTTCCAAGTGCTCCATGAAAAATTCAGCAACGATTGCACTCGCCAAAGCACTCGTCCCACCGTCCCAACGGTTCTGGTGGATTTGTCCCCAATAGGGTTCTCTCGCAACAAAATATCCTTGACGAACACCTGCCCCTAAAATCTTAGAGAAAGTTGCAATAAAGATCACCCGATTGGAGGTATCTAACTTAAAAAGCGAAGCCGGTGTCGGCGTCGATGTAAAGTCAATGTCGCCATAGCAATCATCTTCGACGATGAGTGTGTCGTATTCTTCCGCTAAGGCTAACATCCGATGACGACGCTCAAGTGAGAGAATCGCACCCGTCGGGTTCTGATGGTTCGATGTCGTATAAATGAACGATGGACGGATATTCTGGCGTTTGAGTTCCCCAAGTTTCGCTTCCAAGGCATCCATATTCATGCCGTCTATATAGTCCATCGGCACACCGACGATATTCGCCTTGAAGTGCCGCATGATACCCAAGGTGCCACTATAGGTATATTCTTCTGTTAATACCGTGTCACCAGGATTAATCAACGTCCCTAATACCAATTCCAGTGCCTGCATGGAGCCTGAGGTAATTGAGATGTTATCTATCGGCAGTGGGATACCTTCACGTCTCTCAAATCGCATTGATGCCAGTTCTCGTAATCCCTGATAGCCCGATTCGCCCGGATAGTTGACCAGATCGCCGCCCAGCTTACGGAGAGCCTTTTCACTCGCGGCAATTAACCCTTCCGTCGGGAATGTATATGGATCCGGACGCCCGCCTGTAAAACCAAAATCTTTCATAGTATACTCCTTGTTCTTGGCAGATTCCATATAAATGAATTATAACAGACTCTGTGAAAAAAGGCAACACCCAAAAACGCACGGACGTATAACCATCCCAATTGACATCACATTCCACCTCGTGCTATACTGTGGTATCTTAATGAGGGCAGCACGAACTATGATAATCTTCCGTTTTCCTACACGTATTAGCACAGATGAGAACCCAAAACCCGCTTCCAAACCTCACCTTTGAACCGATGCGCTCGTGTGATCTACAGGAGGTCCTGAAAATCGAAAACGAGTGCTTTGAGAATCCGTGGAGCGAAACCTACTACACGCTGTCTCTGAAGCGACCTCGGTCGTATGAACACTTTTATGTGGCTCGTCACGAGAACACCATCGTCGGTTACATTGTATTCAGTATCCTTCATGAAGAGGCACATATCCTGAACCTCGCAGTGCCAGTTGTCTATCGGCGACAGGGCATCGCCAAATACTTGCTCACTTCAGCCCTAAAAATGATACAGGCACAAGATGGGCACGAGGTCTTTCTGGAGGTCGCGGTTAGCAATCTACCCGCTCAGTATCTCTACCGGCAGTTCGGGTTCCGCATCTGTGGCATCCGAAAAAACTACTACGGGCGCTATAAAGACGCTTATGTCTTCCGAAAAGGAGTAGAAATTCATGTTGTTTAATGTATTAAGCCAAACCTTTTCAGCAACGACAAACCTATCGCTCTCAACCCGCCGACAGGAAGCACGGACAGTCGGCAGAAACGGTTGGCGTGTCATTGAAGAAGAGGTCAACTGGAATACCGCTGAAACCGCTATCGTTGTCGTTGATATGTGGAACGAACACTGGTCATGGGGCGCGACAGAACGGGTGAACGTGATGGCACCGCGGATGAACATCGTTCTGGATCGAGCGCGAGAACGCGGCATACAAATTATCCATGCGCCGTCCGACACAATGGACTTCTACGAGGTGCATCCAGCACGCCGTGCCGTTTTAGAACTACCGCATGCCGACACACCCCCCGAACGTGAACTCCCCGATCCACCCTTACCCGTTGATGCCTCGGATGGCGGTTCAGATACCGGCGAAACCGATGGCTACAAAGCGTGGCACCGTCAGCATCCAGCCATTGAAATCTCTGATATAGATGCCATTAGTGACGACGGGCAGGAGGTCTACAACCTACTGGATCACAAAGGTATTAAAAATATTATCTTCATGGGCGTTCACACCAATATGTGTGTTCTTGGACGTTCCTTCGCTATTAAACAGATGGTCCGTTGGGGCTGCAACGCCGTTCTCGCACGCGACCTCACCGATGCGATGTACAACCCATTCAAGCCGCCTTACGTCAGCCATGAGGAAGGGACGCAGCTCATTATTGAATACATTGAGAAATTCTGGTGTCCCACAATCCTGAGCGGCGATTTGACGACCCCTAAAGCTTGATATACCCTACGCACAAAAAATGCCCACGGTAACAAGAATACCGCGGGCATTTTAATGTTTTAAGGTTTGAGGCGTTCCCTACTGACGGTTGCCTTTCAGCGCACCCCACGTTGTCGTAAGTTTCGCCTTCGGATCTACAGCAGTGCTCGCGGCAGGCACAACCTCCAAAGCACTGAACATCGCGTTCAGATCGCCTGCCCCCGTCTCCGCGTTTCCTGCAAAGTGGAGATCCAGGGTGCCGTCACTGACTTCAATCCCCGAATACGTTTTAATGTCAATCTCATCTTTGCCCGGTGTCACGTAAAGCGGCTCAACGTTGTCCTCTTCAATAAAAATATCGAAACCGCGGTTATTCGGAGACCAGTGCTCACCGACAAGGTAGGTAACATCGAAAACACCATCGCCGGTCTTAAACTGATACTTAACGGTGTCAGGGAATTGCGCCCAACTCACGGCGTAGAAGAGTTCCACATCGTAGCCAGCGGCTTCCGCCTGCGCTTGCGCATCCGCTGTCAAGGTCGCGACTTCAGCCGTGCGGGGAAGTTTTTCAATCCATCCACCCCACGCTTGGTTCTCCTGCTGTGCACCGTGCCAGACGCGCCCTTTGGAATCCGTGAAATCATCTGTCTTGCCGCCCCACACTCGGAATTCTTCAGCCGATAGCAACGCCGGGACCGCGAGAATCCCCATGAAAGCGACAATCGTCAAAACACCTAATAACCTCATTAAACTACCTCCATCAATTCGTTAATTCCGTTCCCCCTTCAGGGCTCCCCAAGTCGTGGCGAGTTTCTGCTTCGGGTCAACGGCTAATGCAGGGATTACCTCTATCCCACTGAACATGGCGTTCAGGTCACCCTTGCCAGTCTTATTATTCCCAGCAAACTCAAGGCTCATCACTTTATCTTTCACCTCAATGCCTTCATATCGTTTAATATCTATCTCGTCTTTACCGGGGGTAACATAAAGCGGCTCCACAATCTCGTCTTCAATGATAATATCGAAGCCACGATTGTTCGGTGACCAATGTTCACCCACAAGATAGGTAACATTAAAGATACCTTTGCCGGTATTCAGATCGACCTTGACGACATCAGGGAACTTTGCCCAACTGACAGCATAAAAAAGTTCCTCATCATACCCTTCTTTCTTCGCCAGTTTTTGGGCGTCTTTCGTAAGGTTTCGGACTTCAGCGATGCGAGGCTGTAGATCGATCCATCCGCCCCACTTCTCTTTTTCGTTCTGTCCACCGTGCCAGATACGGCCATCGGAATCTTTAAAATCTTCCAATTTGCCACCCCATACCCGAATCTCTTCGGCTGAATTCGCATTGGGCACGATCGTTACCGCAGCATATACGGCAATCAAAACAATTAAAAATAAACTGTATCGCATGTTTTCCTCCTTATTGTAATTAAGAAATGGACATATGTTAGAATTAAGAATAACATATCCGCCTCGCGATTGCAAGATTTTCGCAATTATTCCGCGCGCTCAATCACAACAATCCGCTGGTTCGCTCGCACATCGGTCAAGGTTTGCACAATGCCGCTCGGCCACTGAATAACAATGCAATCCACTGTTTCGTGATGTCCAAGTCCGAACTCGACATCAATACTGCTCTGAGAAAGGTAACTGTCGCCCGCTGTTACCTGCTGAATCTGATGAAGATCGCCAGCACTCACCTTCACAAGTGCCCCAACACCGTCCCGGTTGCTCACTGTGCCGACCGTGCGAATCTGAAGCCACTGCTGTTGGTTCCCCCCATCGTTTCGGAGCAACATCGGCTTCCCACCACTATTGACGATAAATAGATCTAAATCGCCATCGGCATCGTAATCCGCAACGGCGACCCCTCTACCAACCCCGTCCGAGTTGAATTCCCGAAGTCCGACAGCGTCAGAAATGTCAGTGAAGGTGCCGTCACCGTTGTTCTGGAGAAAAACATCCGCTTGCCCGTGTGCCTCCCACGAAGCCGGATCGATATGTCCCGCCGAGAAGAAGATATCCAGATCCCCATCGTTATCCGCGTCGAACAACGCAGTCCCCCAACATGTTTTACCGAGTCCCGACTCAAAAACACCACTCTTCGCCGAAACATCGGTAAAGGTGCCGTCACCCTTATTTTTATAGAGGACATTGTTTTCATCCAACCAGTTCGTAACAAAGAGATCCAAATCACCATCGGCATCGTAATCGCCCCAACTGATGCCCATCCCACTCCGTATATCACCGGTGCGACTCCTGGCATCAGGACGATTCGTGTTCGTGAACGTTAACTCACCATCGTTGCGATAGAGGATATTCTGGTCGGTATCATTGGCGAGATACAGATCCAGATCGCCATCAGCATCGTAATCCGCCGCTGCAACACCAAGCGTCAAGTGAAATCCGCCATTCACTTTGGCGGCATCCGTAATGTTGATGAAACCGCCGTCTCCCTTATTTAGATAAAGAACGTTTGCTTGTCCGAAGAAATCATACGGGAAGAAGACTTCATCGCCTTGCGGAACTTTGGTATATTCAATATAGTTGCCGACATAAAGGTCGAGGTAACCATCGCTATCGTAATCTCCCCAAGCGATCCCCGCTCCAAAACCATTATGACCAATACCACCAGCACCAGACGAGAAGCGTTTGAAAGTCCCGTCGCCGTTGTTCCGATAGAACAGGTTGGTCTTATAGTTCGTGACGTAGAGATCGGCATCACCATCATTGTCATAATCTGCGAAGGCACACCCCATCCCCCAACCGGTGTCGCCGACGCCAGCAGCATCGGTTACATCGCTGAAAGTGCCATCACCGTTATTCCGATAGAGCGCGTTTTTTGGCAACACCGCGTCCGATGCCGGTCGCACCAAAGCACTGTTGGCTATGTAAAGATCTAACTTCCCATCGTTGTCGTAGTCGCACCACGCCGCCCCCGAACCCACGAGCGCAGGCACTACACGCAAGTCGATACCACCGGCGTGCTCAAAATGGATGCCCGCTTGTTCAGTGACATCCACAAATCGAATATCAGATGCGTAACTGCTCAAGCTAAACGTAAGACTCAAGACCGCAATAGCGTCTCGCAACCGATGGTGCATTCAAATTCCTCTCAGATGAGAACTGTTCCACGCTTTCGCTGGTGAGGTTTCCAACCTCGTCTACCTAACTCGTGTTGTATAAACATTATACACAAAACCGTGCGTCAGGTGTATCTTTATTTTTTCTCCGCTACCGCCATTGATGATGTTTCCGAACCCCGGCACTCTGACAACTAATCCCTACCTCATTCGTGACAACTGACAACTGATAACCGATAACTGTTACGATTTTAGTTGCAATTACACGAGAAATGTGTTAAAATTCATAAGAGTTAATGTGGTTAAAGTTAGTTGTCTAAGTTAGAGGGCATGCAAGTGGAAATATCTGTTTTAGTACTTAACGCCAGCTACGAAGCAATCAACGTTTGTAACCTCAGGCGCGCTATGAAAATGGTTTTTAAGGGCACTGCACAGACTGAAGAAGTCTCTGATGTTGAGATTCATTCACCCAGTGCTGCGATGAAAGTCCCACATGTAATTCGGTTAGTAAACTACGTCCACGTCCCGCGCAGCGTCGTCAAATTTTCACGGAGGAATGTTCTCGTCCGTGACCAGTATACATGCCAATACTGTCATAGCGAGTTCCCAGCAGCGCAACTCACGATGGACCATGTGATACCGCTCTCTCGCGGCGGAGAAACGACATGGGAGAACGTTGTGACGGCCTGCAAAGAGTGTAATAACAAAAAGGGCAGTAAAATGCTCTATGAAACGCGATGGAAACTGCAACGTCAGCCGAAAACACCGTCAATTTTGACCTATTTGCAACTCAATCGTCACTTTCGCGGGTGCCACCCATCGTGGAGAAAATATCTGTATATCAACTAAATCATGCACGATCCGAAAAAACTAAAAAAACGTTGGGAATTCCAGCGTGCCTATCAGAAGGGCGATAAGTATTGGAATCGCTATTTTGTGATATACGTCTTCCACAACCATTTCAATAACCTCCGATTAGGAATAACCGTCAGTAAAAAAGTCGGAAAAAGCGTTCAGCGGAATCGGGTCAAAAGGCTCATTCGTGAATCATTTCGGCAGTTACGTCCACGAATAAAAACTGAATATGACATCGTAGTTGTCGGAAGAACACCAGCCTGTCGACTCACGTGTCAAGAAGCAAAAGATGGATTGTTTCACCTTTTTCGGAAAGCATCTATTTTAATCTAAGTTGTTATTTCAAACATGGGCGTTATTTTTTTAACGTTCTGAGTTCCTAAAGAGAGTCCCTCGGGTGTTCGCAGGAGTTGACCCCCAGATAAGAAAATTACCTAAAACCCCCAGCGAGGCGACAGATGTGTAGAAGGATAGAGGCGTGCCACATTGTAAGTACTGCGAAAAGAATATAAATCGAAAGGGAAGCCAGCGGATGCGCAGTAAATTGGATGGGACGGTGATACTTCTACAACCCATCCGCTTTTATCGACGCTTTATTTCGCCGTTCTTACCACCGTCCTGCCGCTTTTATCCGACATGCTCACAATATGCCCTCCAAGCGTTAAAACGCTACGGTGCTTTCAAAGGGTGCTGGCTAACAATTAAACGACTTTCAAAATGTCACCCTTACCATCCGGGAGGCTTTGACCCTCTAAAATAGTACGGAGGAACGCACGTCAACATCGAAACGCATATCCTTCCGCCCCAAAGTAAAATTAAAAAACACAAAAAGTGAGGAGCGTCTAATCTCAATGGGAGTACGTTATATTCTTGCCTTGGTTCTAATGATTGCAGTGATGATCGGATGGAGCCTATTTTTCGGCAAACGTTTTGCCCCGCAACCCGAGGACCCCACAACTACCGAGACACCAGCAGCGCCCAGTCCAAGTGAGGCACAATCGGGCACTGCAACACACGGAACACTCGATGGAACCGATGCGTCCGTGAGTCCTGACCTCTGGACACCCGTTGAAGAAAGTCCAGACGACGCAAAAGTCAGCGTCCAAACCGATAACTACACTATTGTTTTTAACGAGAAACTCGCAATCCCTAAACGGTGGCAATTAAATCATTTTCCAGACAGGACCGACGCAGACAAAACCCCTTTGAACCTGATTCCTGAAGACGCACTCAACTGCCTCGCACTTCGGTTCGGCAATTCGCAGCTCCAACTCGATGCACTCCGTGTCAGGTGGAAGGCTGACAAATCCGAAGTTAACATCACGAATGGACAAAATGCTGATACACTCATCTTCAGGGCACCAATCGGGGAAAAATTACAGGTCGCAAAGCAGTTCACCTTCAATCCGGACAACTACTTCGTTGATATGACGCTAACCTTCCAAAATATCTCTGATGAACCGCTGCTTATGGGTGGAACCGAACCCGCAAATGGATACCAACTTCAGTGGGGACGAGGTATTAATGCCGATCTGCTTCCACATGAAAAAAAGAGCGGCAAACGTGGACGACGCGGCAGTGAAGGTGCAAAAGCGTATATCGGTGAAGACAAACCGAGGCGTGAACTCAAGTCTGAACGGGCGTTAGCCACGGTCCTCTGGGCTGGCATGGACAGCCAGTACTTCAGCGCATTGATGATTCCAGATCAGCAGCTGGCCGCTACCTATAAATTTATAGAGACACCACAGGCGGATGTTACAACCGATATTGCTGTTACCGCACCAACAGAGACTGCCGCACTCGTTGTCCCGAGTTTTTATCTCGCACCACAGGAAAAGAAAACGCATGTTTTTCGGCTCTACGTTGGTCCGAAGGACGATACGATCCTAAAAAGTATAGAAGCACCGAATGCACCTGAAAACCCAGTGCGTCTCTCGAAAATCATTGATTTCGGATTCTTCTGGCCCCTCGCATGGGGAATGCTCTGGATATTTAAAGGTTTTCACAGTGTTGTTGGAAACTACGGCGTCGCGATTATCCTCCTGACCGCTTTGGTGAAGGTCATCTCTTATCCCTTCACGCGCAAAGCACATAAATCTATGAAGGAGATGCAGAAACTTCAACCGCAGTTAGTGGAATTGAAGGAGAAATACAGGGATGACCCGCAGAAACTCAATCGCGCCACGATGCGGCTTTACAAGGAGCACGGCGTCAACCCGTTAGGAGGCTGTATACCATGGCTCCCACAAATTCCTATCTTTTGGGCACTCTTCGCACTTCTTGGAAGCGCAGTGGAACTCCGTGGAGCACCCTTCCTTTTATGGATTGATGACCTTTCTGCTCCCGACACTTTAATCGAACTGCCTTTCACGATTCCATTGATTGTCACGCAAATAGATGCCGTCCGCCTATTACCTATAATAAACGGCTTAACAACCTGGCTCCAACAGAAATTCGTCGGCAATATGGCACCAACAACGGACAACATGCAAGCGAAATTAATGCAGTTTATGCCTCTCATTTTTATCTTCATCTTTTATAACTGGGCATCCGGGTTTGTGTTGTATTGGTTGTGTAATAATGTTTTCACGATAGCACAACAATACTTACAAAACCGAACCGAGACTGACGAGGATCAATCCACACCAGCAGGCACGAAAAGAAGGAAAAATTAAAATGCAGCACTACATCGAAACCGAAGGCGATACTGTGGAAGAAGCAATTGAACACGCCCTCGCCGAACTTGAAGCAACTCGCGATCAGGTCACGATTGACATCGTCAGTGAACCTACGAAAGGGATTTTAAACTTCGGTGCTAAACCCGCGAAGGTCCGCGCAACGCTCAAACAAGATGTCTCTTCCGCACCGGAAACGATTCTAAAGGAAATGCTCAACCGGATGGGAATCGACGCGGAGGTTGAATCGAGTTTTGTTGACGGAAGTATACACCTCAATATTGCCACCGACAGTCCTGCCCTACTCATCGGGAAACACGGGCAAACCCTTGATGCAATCGAACGTTTGCTTAATTGTATCGTCAACAAAGCCTCGCTTGTAAAAAGACGCGTTTTCGTCAACACGGAGGGCTATCGAGAACGCCGGGAAGAACGACTCGTCGAGATGGCACACCAAGTCGCTGAAAAGGTCAGGTATACGGATCGGGAAGTCGTCCTCGCACCGATGTCCGCACGCGATCGCCGTATCATTCATGTTACCTTGAAAGGAGACGAGGTTGTGTCTACCTACAGCCAAGGTGAGGGTGAAATGCGACGCGTCGTCGTCACAACACAACAACCTTAAAAGGGTTGTCAGTTGTCGGTTAAGAGCCTTTCGTTTAACAAACTCCTCTTGTAACCGATAACCGATAACCGAAAGCATTGCGTAGCAATGCGCACCGATAACCATCTATCTGAAAATCGATAACTATTCTATGAAGTTCCACGATACGATTGCAGCCATCGCAACAGCACGCGGTGAAGCCGGCATCGGCATCGTCCGAGTGAGTGGGGACCTTGCCCGACCGATTGCTGCTGAATTGTTCCAGTCACCGCGCGGTGTGTCTCCCACAGAACTATCAACGCATACACTTACTTATGGACACGTCATAGATACAAACGCATCCGATGAAGTCATTGACGAAGTGCTACTCGGTATCATGCACGCACCGAACACATATACCGGTGAAGACATCGTCGAATTTAACTGCCACGGCGGAATCCTGACACTCACGACAGTGCTGGGCCTGGTGGTAAAGAGTGGGGCACGGGTCGCCGAACCCGGAGAATTTACAAAACGTGCCTTTCTCAACGGAAGACTGGATTTAGCACAAGCGGAAGCAGTTGCCGAACTCATCGCCTCGAAAACAGATCTCAGCCGAAAGATCGCTATAGACGCACTTGCCGGAAAACTCTCTGATACTGTCAATTCTCTCAGCGATCGACTCGCTGACTTGCTCGCAGAAATTGAAGCTTCCATCGACTTCCCCGAGGAAGATCTGGATTTCATGAAGGTAGAAACGCAACTTGAAGCGGCGCGTGCTGTTCAGAACGACTTAACCACACTCCTTGACACCGCCGATGAGGGTAGAATTATCGCGGAAGGGGTTAATGTCGCTATACTCGGGAAACCCAACGTCGGAAAATCGAGCCTGCTCAATGTACTCGTTGGTGCGACCCGTGCAATCGTTACAGATATACCCGGCACAACACGCGATACAATTGAGGAAACGATTAATATCAAGGGCATTCCGTTGAAACTTATTGATACCGCTGGAATTCGACAGACAGATGACATTGTAGAGCAACAAGGCGTTGAACGGAGCAAAGCGGTGATTGACAGGGCAGAGCTGTTACTGTTGATGTTTGATGCTTCGCAACCCCTAAACAACGCAGATCTGGAACTCTTACAGATAGCGCAGTCAGCCAAAGCAATTCTTATTCTCAATAAGGTGGATCTACCAGTTGTGACACCCTCGACGGCATTGCTTGTGCACTGTCCTAAGAAACGGATTGTTGAGACAGCGATTCCTGAGGACAAAGGACTTGATGCCCTAAAGTCTACGATCTGTGAAGAATTACTGGGAGGCGAATTAAGTGTCGGTGAATCCCCTATTGTGACAAACGCTCGCCACCAAGAAGCGCTCCGACGCGCCAGCGAAGGACTCAATTATGCGATAGAGAGTCTCGAAAACGGTATACCGCCTGATCTCGTTGCTGTTGATCTGCGGATCAGTTTGGAGGGTCTCGGAGACATCGTTGGTAAAACGACAACTGAAGATATTTTGGATAGGATCTTCTCTCAGTTTTGCGTCGGAAAGTAAAAAAATGAGAACTTTTATCGTGATTAGGTGTGTCTATTTCCTGTAGGCGAGCAGAGGGAAGCGTTCTGGACACAACATCACAAAGGAGTGAGTCATGTTGGGAGCAAAACAACAGTGGTGCCCTCGCTGTCAAAGGCACGTCCAAACAGAACAGAAGCAATCCTACATTGGCAGACAGAAAGAGCTCGTCAGGATTATTATTACCTGTTTCAAGTGTCGAACAACGCTGTCGAGCAGAACAACCAGCGCGGCCGCGCTTGAGCAGAGCGGAGAAGAGGCACCAACGCAACAGTAGCGCAAATGTGCAATAATGCTGTGGAAATAAATGAAATCGTAAGTAAAATAAGTCGTTATTAAACAAAAAAAGGAGAAGATTGATGTTCAATTCTGTTTTTCGCCGCATATCACTCGGTGTTCTGCTGCTGATGGTAGCCACTGTCCCCGCACTCATCGCGAGCGACGAAATTAAATGGGAAAAAACGCTTGAGGACAGCATGTCAAAAGCCGAAAAGACCGGCAAACCGATGATGATGGACTTCTATACCGATTGGTGAGGGTTCTGTAAGCGGCTGGATGCCGAAACGTTCACAGATGCACGCATTATCGAGCTTTCTGAGAAGTTTGTTCCCGTCAAAGTGAATCCCGAAGATAAGAGTTATCCACTCAATGAAGAGACGCGGAGTCGATACGGGGTCACTGCTTACCCAGCAGTCCTGTTCGTCAGCCCAGATGGAGGTCTCATCCAAAGGGCTTCAGGATTTCTCACACCGGAACAGTTTTCACCGATTATGCAAGATGCTTTGGCAAAAGAGGAAGTCTTTTCAAAGAAACTCGACGAACTCAAGAAGAAGCCAGACGATGCCAAACTCAACGCTCAAGTCGCGCTGACCTACATTGAACGGAACCAACTCGAAAAAGCAGTCTCGTTCAGTGAGAAAGCGTTTGAGCATGATCCGAGAAACCGGACGAAACTCCTCCCCGACCTACACAACCGATTGGGACTCGCTTACGGCGGACTGGTTGAAAAGGCGATGCTTGAAAACACCGAAGAAGCGGAGATGCACTTTCAAAAGGCTGTCTCTCACTTCAAAGTCGTCATAGACACGTACCCGAAAAGCAAGGCACATGAACCCGCCCAATACTATCTCGGCGTAACATACGCCATCAAAGGGAATTTTGAAGATGCGATCGCCATGCTTGAGAAGTTATCCCACCATGCTAAGGATAAGAACATAAGGCAAAACGCTGAGGCGATGCTGGAACGGGTCAAAGATTTGGCGAGTTCGAACTAACAATTTCTGGTAGGTGCGGTTTTGCGGCGTACTCGCCCCGGTGAATGCCACACGGCATTCATATCGTTGATTCATGCGACCTGCATTCAAACCGCACCTATAACATCAACGCAGAGATCTCCTCTGTGGTCAGAAGTCGATACTGTCCAGACGGAAGATTCCCTAACCGCAAATTGCCGATTCGGACCCGCTTCAAACGGATGACTGGGTGTCCAACGGCTTTAAACATTAAACGGACCTGCCGTTTCTTTCCCTCGTGAATCACGACCTCAAATTTCGCTGTCGCGCCATCTTTACTGACTCTTAAACGCTTGACCTTCGCTGGTGCCGTCCTTCCGCTCGGAATTGTGATCCCTTCACGCAACCGCTGAGCCGCTTCGTCGCGCGGCACACCTTTCACCCATACGAGATAAGTTTTCTCTACTTCATGGCTCGGATGTAGCAACCGATATGCAAAGTTTCCGTCATTTGTGAAGAGAAGAAGTCCTTCGGTCTCCAAATCTAAGCGTCCGACAGGATAGATGGTGTCGGACAGGTCCGAGACGAGATCCATGACGGTAGGTCTCCCGCGTTCATCGTGGCGCGTCGTTAGACAGCCTGCAGGCTTATTCAGCATCAAATAGATGTGTTCTGCTAACGGTTCAACCTGTTTCCCCTCAAATTCAATAGTATCGATTCCCACTTCAATCGGGTGTCCCGGAACCAAAACGGGTTCGCCGTTGACAGTGACTAAACCGGCATGGATGCTCTTTTTTACCGACCGCCGCGAGGCGATTCCTGAGGTAGCAATATACTTTTCAAGTCTCATTTTTCGATGTCCCAACCCTTTTCCGTTGCAATTTGCCGCAATTTTCGGTCGGGGTTGACGGCAACTGGGTGTCCAAATAACGCCAGTTTATAGGCATCCGTGTGATGGTTTCCGTATGCGTAGGAAGCACTCAGGTCAAATCCGTGTTCAGTCGCGAGTTGGTGGGCAAGTCTCGCTTTGTTTTCCGCAAAAGGATGCAATCCGATACGTTGTCCTGTAAATCTTCCATCAACGACTTCCAATTCGTGCGCGACCATCATATCGGTTTGAAAATGCTCATGAAACGGCTCAACGAGGAACGACAACGAACCTGACATGAGAATAACCGTTCGTCCTTCGGCACGGTGGGCGTGGATCAAATCGGGAATGTGAGGCGCGATACTCGCACGCAACCTCTCGACAAAACAGCGATGTGCAATCTCATGGATGTGATTCTGTTCTAAACCGCGGAGATAGATTTTGTTGGATTTTGCCACGGGTAAGGACTTAACCCTCAGAAAATTGGAGGTCCACGCAAGCAGATTCGGTATAGGGATCTCACCGTGGTTCAACAGATATGTTAAAAAAACCTGTTCTGAGGAGAGACGGATGATCGTGCCATCTAAGTCGAAAATGGCACATGTTTTAGATGCTGTCATGTCGTCTGTTGCCCTAATGCGCGTCGATAGGCTTTAACAGCGGCTTCCATCCCAATATAAAGTGCATCCGCCATGAGATGGTGTCCGATGGAGACTTCAAGAAGGCCCGGTAATTTCTGCATCAACGGTAGGTTTTCAAGATTCAGATCGTGTCCAGCATTGACACCCAGCCCTAAATCTACCGCTTTTGTCGAGGCATTTTCCAATAATGCAAATTCATGTTCAATTTCCGGCTGTGTCTGTGCCATCGCGTAGGGTGCGGTATAAAGTTCAATTCTGTCTGTGCCGATGTCACGTGTTCTCGCTATCTGTTCCATGTCTGTTCCACTAAATAGACTCACACGGATATCAGCATTTTTCAGCGTTTCAATGATGGGTTTCAATATATCGCCATCTTTGCGTATGTCCCAGACGGTGTGACTTGTTATTTCACCTACGACGACTGGAACAAGCGTGCATTGTGTCGGTTTTGTCCGTAGCACCATATCAATGAGGTCAGGTCTCGGATCGCCTTCGATGTTATATTCAATGTTGGGGGATTCTTGCGTATTAATTTCTATTAACCGTTCAGCGATGTCCTGTACATCTGCTGGGGTGATATGACGCTGATCCTCGCGCGGGTGCACGGTAATGCCTTGCGCACCAGCGGCGACACAGGTATCGACAGCGGTGAGAATATCCGGAATATCACCCCCTCGGGAGTTTCGTAATGTTGCAATTTTATTGACATTGACACTTAATGCTATCATTTTTGCTCCATCAGATCCTTTTATGGGAAAATACCCAACTGCATATAGGATTTCGCGATTTTGTGGATGGCGTTGATATACGCCGCCGTTCGGTAATCTATGACATCGTTTTTGTTCCTGTGCTGCAGGCAGATTTCGCGTATCTCCTGATAGGCGTTTATCATCGTATCCTGAAGACCAGAGTTCACCAAATCTTCCTCATCAGCACCATGTATTAACTCTCGCTCCTCGTCTGAAAATGTATAGCCAGTCGCCTTCTCAACAGCGCGACGCATCACGTGCTGCGTTTGGTCCTCAAACCGTTTGCCGAGCCTCCCAAATTGGACATGCGACAGATTCCGAAGCCACTCGAAATAGGAAACGGTGACACCCCCCGCGTTGAGGAAAGTGTCCGGTATAATCATAATCCCCCGTTTTTGGAAAATTTCATCAGCAGCGGGTGTTGTGGGTCCATTTGCAGCTTCAGCGATAATAGCGGCTTTGATTCGGGGCGCGTTTTCTGCTGTCAGCTGATTCTCGAGCGCAGCGGGAATGAGAATATCACAGGCTAATTCCAGACCATCGCTCGGATTCTCAATGCGTTCAGCACCCGGATACCCGCGGATTGATCCGGTTTCCGCACGATGTGTGGCGACTTTTTCGACATCAAAGCCTCGTGGGTCATAGATGCCACCATTTCGCTCTATAATCCCAATGACGCGAGCATCCGCCTCCATCAGAAACTTCGCAGCATGATAACCGACATTACCAAACCCTTGGACAATGACACTTTTTCCCTGTAGACCAGTGGAGAGCCCAAGCGGTTTCATATCCTCTGCGAAGCTGCATGCCTCTTCTAAACCGAAGACGACCCCGCGTCCGGTAGCCCCTTTCCGTCCCTGGATCCCGTTTTGTTCGATCGGTTTACCTGTTACGCACGCAATAGCATTGAGTTTGTCAGGTGCCATTGTAATATACGTATCCAAAATCCACGTCATTTCGGTTTCGCTGGTCCCAAAATCAGGTGCTGGCACATCTACCCCGGGTCCGATGTAATTCTTCTGGATCAACTCATACGTATAACGACGAGTAATGCGCTCCAATTCACTTTCGGAATACTCGCGTCTATCCAGTTGGATGCCACCCTTAGCACCACCGAACGGCACATCTACAAGCGCGCACTTGTAGGTCATCAATGCCGCAAGTGCCATTATCTCGTCTTCGTTGACGAGGGTACTGTAACGAATGCCACCTTTTGTCGGAAGGATATGATGGCTATGTTCCGCGCGCCATCCGTGAATAGTTTGAATAGTGTCGTCGTCCCGCTTTATTGGAAATGTGAAGTGGCAGGAGTTATTACATATCTTTATCTGCTCCAAAAGCCCACGCGGATAGTCAGTGAAGCGGGCAGCCTTGTCAAAATCCTTATTCACTTTCTGGAAAAACGAGAAACTTTCGGTTTCCATAATGCTCAACCTGAATGTAGGAATGGGCGAGGCACAGAGACCTCGCCCTACAATACCCTAATGCTGGCGAGGTTTCTAACCTTGCCCTACAACAATATGATGTGAAAACTTCGTCTTAGGAAGCCGGTGCTACCGTTGCCGAATGAACTTTTGAAGACGGGCATCCGCTTGAACTTCACCGACATAGATATCGCCGCGCGAATCCAACCAGATACCGTGTGGGCATGCCATAAATTCACCGGGGACACTACTGCCGCGTTCGCTGCCCCATTGGGAAACGACCTCACCATCCAAGGTCATAATCGTGATACGTTGATCCAGTTCAGCGATATAGACGAGTTCATCTTCACCGATGTAGATCGTGTCTGGATGTGCCAGACCTCCCCATTCTTCAATGTACTCACCATCGAGCGTGAAGAATTGGATACGATTGTTTTCTCTATCGGCGACCATGAGCCTATTGCGCGGATCAACTCTGACACAATGTGGGAGATCAAACTCACTCGGACCTGTGCCGGGCTGTCCCCACGATTTAATCAATTCACCATCAGCCGAATATTTGTGGACACGGGCGTTACCGTAACCGTCGGTGATATACAGTTCGCCATCAGGGCCGACTGCCAAATCTGTCGGCTTATTGAAGGGCTCACCTTCCGCCCCGGGTTCATCCGGGGTACCGAGCGTCATCAGGAGTTCACCGTCCGTAGTGAACTTCCGCATAACGTGTGTGTCCCGTTCCGTACAATAGATATTATCATCAGCATCGATGAAAATCCCGTGAGCGTCCTTAAGGATATCATCTCCCCAAGAATTGAGAAAGTTGCCGTCCCGATCGAAGACGACCATCGGATGCTCGCTGCGACTGTAAACATAAATGCGATCCTGTGAATCGACAGCAACAGCAGGAACCCAACCAAATTCCCAACCCTCTGGAAGGGTCCACCAATTTTCTTGCACAGTATATTGATGTGTGCCTTGTCCAAAAACCATAAATTTTCTCCCTACTCCAAAATGAATTGGCAGCTATTTTAGCAAGTTCATCGCGATTTCTCAAGGAAAATTTACTGACATCCTACTATCTTAATCAGGTCTGTATTGTTCATGATGCCTCCTACCCGTTCAGCGTTTCTACCCCAACCGTAAAGCGGCACGTTACTGACGGTGTGCCCACCTGTACTCCAAGAAATTTCAGGGACGTGTCCCTCCCCGTTATTTTTATGAACTTTCAGTCCTCCCGTTTCGTGATCGGCAGTGACAAGAATAAGGGTATCGTCTCGTTCAGAAACGCGGTCAACAATGATTTGGACCGTTTTGGAAAACTCAATTGTCTCCAAAATGTTGCGTTCAATGTCATTAGAGTGTCCGGCATGATCAATACGTCCACCCTCAACAAGCAAGAAAAATCCCTCTGGGGCATTAGAGAGGATGTCCAATGCCACTATCGCCATCTCTGACAGATGGGGCAAATCGTTGGGACCATCGAACATGTATGGGATATTCGTATCTCCAAACTGTCCGGAAACACGGTTTTCAATGTCGGTATTGAGGTTCAACAATCCCTCTCGATCGCTCACAACGGTATAACCCGCGGCTTTGGCATCTTTCTCAGTGAGTCCATTACCGCCGCCGCCCAAAAGGACGTTTGGGCGAGTAAGATGAAGGTAATCGTGGGCAATATCGGTGAGGTTGTTGCGTTCGGGGTTGTGTGCAGCAAATGCTGCGGGGGTCGCATGGGTGATGTAGGTAGTTGACACAAGTCCAGTCCATCTGTCTTGTGCCTTGAAAATTTCTAAGAGCGTCTTCAATGGAGCACCGCTACCGGGAAATTCCATGCTGATGACGCCGTTGTTGACTTTGTGTCCCGTTGCCATAGCGGTTGCAGCGGCAGCAGAGTCTGTCATAGGTGAGTTTGCTGCATAAGTCGCCATTTCTGCGTGGTGTGGGAACGCTTCAAAGGACAGAGTGCCTGTTTCACCATAGGCATAGTATCCCGCGGCTTTGACTGCTTCAAAGCCCATACCGTCCCCTATGCAAAAGATTACATTCTTTGGGGAGCCGGAGTCAAAAAATGGCAGTTCGGATACCATGAATGCCTCCTCGGGGTTGTATTCTTAAGGTCAATGCGGTTTCACAATCCCAAAACTAAAACCTTACTGGATTAAAAACGATAATTTTGAAGTCTATCATACATAGGTGTGTATCGCTATGTCATTCACTTGATAAGAATCTCATTGAAAAGAGCACGGGTCATCTCGGTCCATTTTCCGTAATCCTGCAAAAACGCTTCTGCAGCGGGTCTATCGTTATTTCCTGTATATCCGAGTCGGCGCGCCAGCTGTCCAAGTTCCGCGCGATTTTTGGGCAGCGCGTCCAACGCCCGATCGTGAACAATACGGAGGGCATTCTCGACGCGTCTCAGAAATTGATACGCTTCCGCGAATCCGTCACACTGTGCCTCTGTCAGCACTCCAATCTCGTGCAATCTCTCAATCGCGAGGGGTGTGTTTTGCACACGCACAGAAGTTTCCCCGCCGCCATGCACCAATTGAAGGGTTTGAACGGCGAATTCTATATCCACAAGTCCGCCGTAGCCTGATTTGACATTAACTGTGGATGTCTGTGCTTTGGCACCCCTTCTCCGCCGAGTAGATGTCTTTCGAGTCGCTTGTGCTTCTTTCCGTTGGCGTGTATGCACAATCTCGGCGATCTCCTCAGACGTTAAAGCCTCCCCATAACAGAAGGCGTGGGCGATTTCCAAAAATTGGTTGCCAAGGTGTTCTATGTCTCCGGCGACGACACGCGCACGGGTCAACGCCTGACGTTCCCAAACCTCTGCAGTGTTATTGTAATAATTCTGATATCCTGCCAATGGCAGTGCAATCGCACCCCCTGTCCCATGTGGACGGAGCCGCAGATCAACCTCATAGATACTCACGCCACTGCCAGCAAGTCGATTTACTAACTCTAAACCGATAGCTGAAAAATACTCCACATTCGGCATACCTTTTGTCGTCTCACCATCTGCCGAATAGACGTACATAACGTCTAAGTCTGAACTGAAATTCAACTCACGTCCACCAAACTTACCCATTGCAATGATCGCGAACGTTACGGGTGTTCCATCGGGCGCAAGTGGCGTGCCGTGTGCCTCGCGAAGTTCCGCCTCAATTTCGGGGTAAATGGCTTGCAACGTCGCTTCGGCTAAATCGGAGAGTTCCTGCGTCGTATCCGGTAATGTCGCGTTTCCGAGAATATTTCGCAAGGCGATACGCCAGATCTCATCGTTTTTATAACGCCTCAACATAGACAGCAGTCTGCCCCCCGGTGCCTGCTCGACCACTTGTAACGCCTCCGTTTGCTTCTCGGCGAGCGTTTTGGAACGTTCTATCAACGTAGGGACCGTCAGCAAATCAAAAAGTTCAGGACTCGCGATGAGCATATCTGCAAGATATAAACTCGTGCCACAGACCCGCGTAAGCACTTCAAGTGTCGAGGGCTTCTCAGCGAACATCGTGTAGTAGCTGCTCCGCGCACCCACTTTATCTGTGAACGCCGAAAGGTAACGGAGTGCCATGTCTGGATTAGGGGAGTCCCGCAAAACATTTAGGAGTGTCGGCGCAAGTTTAAAGAAGGTCCGCCGCACACTCGGTGAGAATTGAATACCATCGCCACCGTTCGCAAGTTGTTTTAAGAGACGCTGCGCGTTTCGGACGTTTTCAAAGCGGAACGTGCTCAAGAAATTTTCTAATTGATGCGGATCCTCTTCGGAGAGTAGAATGGCGATGTCAAGCCCATCTGCAGATTGAATTGAAGTCGTAGTGATCTTCTCAAAAATGGCGCGCACCTGTTCGGTATGGGCGCGATAATCTTCTCGAAACGCCGCCAGCGCATCCGTTTCTGTGGTATGTGGGTACCCCACGCGCCGAGCGAGTTCCCGTTCCTCCGTTTCTTTCTCCGGGATTAAATAACGCTGTTGATCCGCTTCGAGTTGGATGCAGTTTTCAACCTTGCGTAGAAACCTATAGGCAGCCATAAGCGCGTCCGCATCCTCCACACTAAGGAGTGTGTTTTCTTTTAACGCCGCAAGCACTTCCAAAGTATTGTGTGAACACAGTGACTTTCGCTTGGCACCGTGGATCATCTGAAGGCACTGGACGGTGAACTCAATGTCACGGATAGCACCCGGACCGAGTTTTACATGTTTTTCCAGGGGCGAGCCTTCGTTGACGAGCCTTTCCTCTATCCGTGCTTTAGTGCGTCGGATGTCCGCCTTAATCTCGGTAAGTGTCACGCCATCTAAATAACGCTGATAGACAAACGGCTGGATCATGCGAATGAACTCATCGCCAAATGCCATATCTCCAGCGACGGGGCGCGCTTTAATTAAAGCTTGACGTTCCCACAAGTCACCCCATCCTTCATAGTAACTCTCGTAACTCTCCATCGAACGGATGATAACACCTGCGCTACTTTCCGGGCGCAAGCGGATGTCAACGCGAAAGACGTAACCCTCTGGCGTTATTTCACTCATCGCCTTGATGAGAAATTCGCAAAGGCGTGAAAAGTACTCGCTATTGTCAGTCCCCATATCGGTCCGTGCATCATCCGAGTACACGAAAATAAGGTCAATGTCGGAGCTGAAGTTGAGTTCATAGCCACCTAACTTTCCCATCCCGATGATGGCGAAACGACAGGGTGCAGTGCCTTCTTCATCGAGGGGTGTCCCGAACTTCGGTTTCATGACTTGGTCACGCCCGATTTCGTAGCAGTGTTGTAGTGCAGCTTCAGCCAAATTGCTCAACTCCAAAGTTGTTGTTTCAACGTCTGCTACCTTAAGCAGGTCGCGCAATCCGATACGAAGCGTTTCTCTGCGTTTATATCGCCGCAAGATACGGAGTTTCTGCGCTACCGAAGCGAACCTTAAGATGGATTGCTTAAGCTCCTGATACATCATCTCCGAAGTTTTCTGTGTCTCCATCACATTCGGATCGATGATGTCATAGAAATATTCAGGTGTGCGAATTAAAATTTCAGACAAATAGGTAGACGCACCAAAAGTTAAGATGACAGGACGTATGAGGTGCGGCGCATCTCGCAGTAGATGATAGAGCGATCTGCGATTGAAGGATGCCTCTGCAAAACGTGAAAAACGATTTAAAGCGGCTTCAGGGTTCGGTGCGTCTATGGAGGTTGTCAACAAGCGGATGACGAAGTCCGCAAAGCAGGTCTGGATGTCTGCGTCGTCGGTGGTGAGTTCTTGTAGGCTGCGCAATATAGATTCACTGTCTATATGACCAGCTCTATCGACAGCATTAGATAAAATTCGATGAATTTCTTCTCTCTGACGTTGTGGGAGCGACAATTCTGTGTAATCTATCATTTTCTTTCTCCTCTCTCTATGCAACGCTAAGATTAATTCTATTTTATCACTTTTTTGGGCTTCATTGCAAACCAATTTCCTAATCGTTAGTTCCTGTAGAACGGAACTCCGATTCCCGATACCTGACGCTACTGATTGTTGCTTGCTGACTGCCCCTAAAATCCTCTTGCTATTAACGCCACGCTGTGCTAATATATCGGAAAAGTTTCAAAGGAGACCCACAATCATGTTCAAACTCGGCGTTATCAACGACGAAGTTTCACAAGACTTTGCTACCGTTGTTAATTTTGTAAAAGAATTCAATCTACACTCCATCGAAATCCGCTCTGTCTGGGACAAACTCCCGAACGAACTCACCGACACCGACATCGACGAGATGAAGCGCTTACTCGATGGCACGGATATTGAGATTATTGGAGTCGCATCTCCGTTCTTCAAATGCGATATAGACAACGCCGCGGAACGGAAAGAACATCTTGATATACTCAAAGGGTGCATCCGAACGGCAAAGGCGTTTGATACCAATCTCATCCGAACCTTCGTCTTTTGGGACACCGGTGAAACCGAGGCGCGGTGGGATGAAATTATCGCCTCCTACGATGAACCGCGCAGAATGATAGACGGCGAAGGCATCGTCCTCGGCATGGAAAACGAATCCACTACCTCGCTCCGCACCGCCAAACTTACAGCGGAATTTATTGAGCAGATTGATTCCCCGAATATCCGCGGTATCTGGGACCCTGCCAATGAAGCACACGCAAAGGGTGGCGAAACCCCGTATCCCGATGCCTACAACCGCATGAAATCGACAATGATCCACGCGCACCTCAAAGACGCAGGTCCGAACCCCGATACCGGTGAAATAGAATCCGTTCCGGTTGGCGACGGCATCATCGACTGGCAAGGGCAGCTGCAAGCTTTCATCGACGACGCTTACGAAGGACATCTTACCCTTGAAACGCATTGGCGTCCCTCACTGAAAATTGACGAGGCCATCCTCAACCGTCCAGCAGGGCAAGCCTTCTCTGAAGCCGGTGAGGAAGCCTCACGCATCTGTATCCAGAACTTACTGGCGATGATCGAGAACTTAGAGAAGGGAAACGTCTGAATCAAGATTAGGCAACTGTGAGCCTGCAACATCGGCGCAGGCGGCTCGAACACGGAAACCGTCAAATCACAGAGCCCGTATCTTATCCGCAAGGTAAATTAAAAAGATGAAAATTAAAGCAGTTCGGACATCTCTCTACGACATCCCACCGGAAGTTGAACGCGTCGATGCCATTCAAACTTTCGTCTCTATGGAGTTTCCCTTCGTTGAAATTGAAGACACAGATGGTGTTGTAGGAACAGGATTCTCTTACACGATCGGTAAGGGTGGGGAAGCGATTAAGCAGACGATGGATGCCTACCTCACACCGATCCTCCTCGAAGAGGATGCCGCCAACATCGACCGGATTTGGAATCGGATGTGGATGGAGACACACTGGGTTGGCAGAGGGGGCATCGTCGGTTTAGGTATGGCAGCGGTCGACATCGCTCTCTGGGATCTCATGGCAAAGCGCGCAGGCGTGCCGCTCTACCAACTCCTCGGTGGGGCAAGATCCACTGTTCCCGTCTACAATACAGATGGCGGCTGGTTACACCTCTCTGAAGAGGAACTCGTTCGGCAATCCGTGGAATTTGTGAAGCAAGGCTTCAAAGGTATCAAGATTAAGGTCGGACGGGACAGCCTCCACGAAGACGTGGCACGCATCTTCGCCGTCAGAAAGGCGATTGGTCAGGAACCCTATCTCATGATTGATGCCAACATGAAGTGGAACGCCCGCGAAGCCATTCAACTCGCCTGTCGCGTCGAAGAAGCAGACCTCTTCTGGTTTGAAGAACCCATCGAGGCAGACGATGTTGCCAGCCATGTGACCCTGCGCGAGAAAACCACTATCCCGATCGCTATTGGCGAGACCATCTACAATAAATACGTCTTTAAGGAATACATCGCACAAGGCGCGGCGGATATCCTACAAGCTGATGCGGTCCGTGTCGGTGGTATCTCCGAATGGATGAAGGTCGCACACATGGCGGAGTGCTTCGGGCTTTCCGTCTCACCACACTTCCTGATGGATTTGCACGTGCATCTTTCTGCCGCTGTGCCACATTCGCTTTTTGTTGAATACATCCCTTCGCTTGACCCGGTTATTGACGATACCTTGACGCTCAAAGACGGACACTTTTCGCCGCCTGATCGTCCGGGGCACGGTATTCTGTTCAATAAGGAGAAGTTGGGGGCGTATCAGGTATCATAGAAACAGATCTTGGTCGGTTGGTTGAAGAGTGGGCGAGGTTGCAAACCTCGTCAGCGGTGGTAGTATATCTACTGAGGAAAGTCGGGGTTAGAAACCCCTCCCACATAACCGACTGCTACTTTGAGGAGAACTTGTGAAACTTGAAAACCGTATCGCAATTATCACAGGCGGCGGACGCGGGATCGGTCATTCGACCGCCTTAGCGTTTGCCAAAGAAGGCGCAAACATCGTTCTCGCCGCACGGACGGATACCGAAATAAACGCTGTCGCCGAAGAGGTAAAACAGCTCGGCAGACGTGCACTCGCCATCAAGACCGATATCCAACTGAAAACGGATGTTGATGCCATGGTTGCCCAAACGCTTGACACCTTCGGTAAGGTAGACATCCTCGTCAACAACGCAGGGATCGCAATTCACAACCCGATTCCGAAGATCCGAGAAGAGGATTGGGACCTGACGATGGCAGTCAATCTCAAAGGCGTATTCCTCGGTACACAAGCCGTTTTCAGCCACATGTGCGAGCAGAAGTACGGACACATTGTCAATGTCTCCTCCGTCTCTGGCAAATCTGGGCATGTCAATGGTGGCGCGTATTGTGCCTCTAAATTTGCCGTTGTCGGTTTCACCGAGACAACGAACAACGAAGGTAGACCGCACGGTGTAAAAGCCTCGGTCGTCTGTCCCGGTCCCGTGGATACCAAAATGCGCCGCGATAACCATCCAGACGATGTGATCGAACATCTCACACTTCCAGAAGATGTCGCAGATCTCATCCTGTTTCTGGTGACACAGCCACCTCGTGCGCATACGCTTGAAACTGTCATCCGAACGCCCTTGATGTAATACCAATTCTAAAAATAAATATCGCATAGCCGACTTTTCTGATAGAAATGGTATAAGATAGCAGCCTGCAACAACGGCGCAGGCGGCTATGAGCATATCCCTTTGATAAACCAACCACCTGATTTAACGCTTTGCGCATAATTAAAAACATGTTTATTGACTCGCACGCACACATCCAACTCTCCCAATTTAACCGTGATCGCGACGCAGTCCTAAAACGCTCCCACGAAGTCTCAGTCTCCCATATTCTTGTGATAGGGTTTGACATAGAGACCAGCCTCGGTGCTGTCGAGTTGGCGGAGCAGCATACGCATATCTATGCCACCGTCGGCATGCATCCGCACGAGGCAAAGGATCTGACCGACGATACGCTAAAGACTTTTCGTGAACTCGTCACACACCCGAAAGTGATCGCACTCGGCGAAATGGGATTAGACTATTACCGCAACCTCTCGCCGCGTCCCGTGCAAAAAGAGGCATTTGAAAAACAGTTGGACCTCGCCGAAGAGTTGCAGCTGCCCATTGTCATCCACAATCGCGATGCCTATATGGACATCCTCCCTATCTTGGAAGCACGGCAGGGGAGAATCCGAGGCGTGTTGCACTGCTTTACTGGGAATGTCGAATTAATGCACAGAAGTCTGGTCAGTGGTTTTCATATCGGTATTGGAGGGATTGTAACATACCCGAATGCCAAAGATGTCCAAGCAGTCGCGCGGGAAGTGCCTGAAGATAGACTGCTCATAGAAACTGATTGTCCGTGGCTAACACCACAATTTCGACGCGGCAAACGGAATGAACCCGCTTATGTCCGCGCCGTGGCCGAAAAGATTGCGGAACTCCGCAGCACCACTATAGAAACAATCGGTGAAACAACGACAAAGAACTTCCAAAAACTCTTTTTTCCATGAAGCATCTAAATCTCCGCATGTATGCGATGGTGCTTGCTCTCGTCTGTGTTTGGGTGATTTTCACACTCCTGACCGGTGGCACCTTCCTCAGCACTCGGAACCTATCCAATCTCTCCCGCCAAGCAGCGGTCACCGCTATCCTGGCCGTCGGCATGACCTTGGTCATCGTTTCTGCGAATATTGATCTCTCTGTCGGCTACGGTGCCGGATTGCTCGGTGCCATTGCAGCGATTGTCCACGTGTGGTGGGGACAACCGATCCTCGTGACACTTGTCACTGTCGTGTGCATTGGCATTCTGATGGGATTGATGCAAGGTTACCTCGTGGCGTATCAGCGAATTCCAGCGTTTATCGTCACATTGGGCGGATTTTTGGCGTATCGCGGTTTAATGTTAGCCTTCACCAAAGGTGAGACCATCCTCCTTCCAGACAATTGGCTCAAAGCAATTGGGAACGCCTATCTTTCGTCAGGACTTGGATGGGGACTCATGGTCGTTGGATTGGGTATCAACGGCTACCGATTTTACCGACAGCGAACTGCCCAGCTGCAATACGGGACTGAGCAAACCTCCTTGCGGACTTTCCTATTGAAGCTCATCGGGACATCCGCACTCATTGTAGCGTTCATCTCCGTGATGAATGCTCACAAAGGGATTCCCTTTCCAGTCTGCATTCTATTTGGATTAGCGTTCGTATTTCATTTTATCGCCAACCATACGCGTTTCGGACGTTATGTGTATGCCGTCGGTGGAAACGCGGAAGCGGCGTATCTCTCCGGCATCAATGTCCGCGGGATTACGCTGCGGGTGTTTGCAACCATGGGTGCGCTGATGGCGATCGCTGGGGTTGTTATGACGGCACGTGTTGGGAGTGCCAGTCCCGAAGCCGGACGGTTGCTGGAGTTAGATGCTATTGCTGCGTGTGTTATCGGCGGTGCCAGTCTAATGGGTGGACGTGGGAGTATCTTCGGTGCAATTTTGGGCGCGTTCGTCATGGAAAGCCTCAACAACGGAATGAGCATGGCGAACATGGATGCTTCATGGCAAGACATCATCAAAGGGGTCGTGCTTGTCGCAGCGGTCGGATTTGACATGGCGTCACGGCGGAGATGAAAGATTCGCTACAACAAGCGTCATCTCCTGAATTCCCTATTCGGACAATATTTTTAAACCTTTTCCCCAAAAATTCCCCTCTTTATAACCAAATCTAATTGGGAATTTATCCGTGCGATACAATTCATCGACCTACACAGACCTAACAGATGAAGAACTCATTCAACTCGTGAAAGATGGGGATGAGGCGGCGTTTGCTCAACTCGCCACTCGTCATAGTTCCAGAATATGGCAACTGGTTGTTTTAAACTCACGCCAAATCCGCGATGCTGAAGAGATTTTTCAAGATATCTGGGTAGCAGTCTGGGAAAACATCAAAGGCTTACGCGAAATCAATAGTTTCGGTGCTTGGCTCAGGAAAATAGCATACACCACCTGTAGGAGATACTACACGACCAACTCGCACACAAGGGGTGAGATCCTTCAGAGCGCAGAGCAACTCGCTGAAACCATTGATCGGGATGTACTTGCCCGGTTTCGAGAGACGGAACTTCGTGCAGCGGTAACGGAAGCCGTACATGACCTACCAGAGCGGGTTCGGGCGATCGCGGTGTTGTACTATTTAGAGATGTGGACGATCAAAGAGATTGCGACGGAGCTGGGTTTGGCGGTTGGTACCGTCAAGACAAGACTCAGCCAAATTCGGGCACTCCTGCGCGAGGAATTTGGCGTTGAAGAAATTAAGAGGGGAAGAACGATGACACAGAAAAAAGAGGTATCCAGACCAGCACGGGACAAAATTAAGGTTTTCGGTGTCGGCGATGCAGGTGGCAATGTGGTCAAACAGATGATTGCCGCCGGTTTGACGGACATCGAATTTTACGCTGTGAATACAGATGTGGAGGCACTCCGCACGTGCGATGGGTCAACACAGGTACAGATCGGTGCTGAAACCACGCAAGGACTCGGCGCAAATGCGAATCCCGAAATCGGCAGGAGGGCAGCCGAGGAAGATTTGGAAACGCTTAACGCTATTGTCACCGACGCTCGTATGGTGTTCGTTACAGCGGGCATGGGGGGTGGAACAGGAACGGGTGTCGCTCCCTTGCTCGCATCCGTTGCCCGGGAACAGGGTGCTTTAACGATAGGTGTTGTGACCCTTCCACTTGATTCCGAGGGACAACGCCGCGCTGAACGCGCAGAACTTGGACTCCATGAACTCCGAGAAAACACCGATGCTGTTATCGTAGTCCCGAATCAGCGGCTTCTTGATACTCTGGACCCAGAACCCTCAACGAGTGAAGCGTTCCGAATGAGCGATGAAACCGTGTCACTCGGCATTAAAAGCGTCTCTGATATTGTTACTGAGTCAGGCGAGGTTAACGTCAATTTCGCCGATATAGAGGGCATCATGAAGGATGCTGGCACAGTATTGATGGGCATAGGGCAAGCCTCCGGTGAAAATCGAGGGCGAATCGCTATGGAAAATGCTATCGCCTCACCGTTGCTGGACGGGAAAAGCATCGGGAGCGCAACTGGGTTGATTGTTAATATTAGTGCCCCGCAGGACTTTATGATGAATGAATTGGATACGGCGATGAAGGTGCTTCAAGACGAGGCATTTGACGCGCAAATTATCTTTGGGCTGGTCTACAGAGACGACTCTGAACCCAAAGGCCCAGTTTATGTGACCATCCTTGCTGCGGGGATTGAGTCACAAAGCGGACCCGCTGTCGCACCGTCCACCCAGCAGCGTGGAAGCTCCCTTGGAGGCGACACGCGCGTCTCATCTGAAGTCACCTCTAAATTTGTTCATTTTCCCAACTACAGTGAGTATAACATGCTTAATGAGTCTTGACATAAGACTATTTTGCCAGATTCCGTGCCTCTTTGAACTTTTCTTTGGCAAATTGTCCCCAGTCCTTGATTTTTTCGTTGCGGACAGTCGGATCCTTCCAGTCGCTACGTGCCAGTTTCATCGCTTCTTCTTCAGTGATCGGCATCTTCGTTAAAGCCGCAATCGCTGCGTCACGTTTCGCCGGGTCCTTACACTTCCGGATCGCCTTCCATGCGTTAACGAGATCCTTATGCGAATCAATAATTAAAACACCGAAGAGATCGTTAACGATATTCCATCGGGTCCCCCCTTTATCTGAGTTATATTGGAAGGGGGTTCCTTCCATCGCAAATGGATTTGGGACAATACAGCGTTCGCCTAATTTATCGTAAAGTGCTGGTAGCACACTCGCGCGGTTTAAACCACCCTTCCATTTGGGTCCCTCCGAGTCGGTGTCGCGGAGCATCCAAAGTTTCTGTGCGTCTTCCGATAAAACAAACTCAAGAAACTTTTGGGCGACAGACAGATTCGGGGCACCTTTGAGGATGGCAATAGGATCAGCAGTGACCACCGCGCCATCCGCTGGAACAACATATTGGATTTTGTCCGCACCGACAACAGCAATCTGACCGTATGCATAAAAATCAATTGCGAGTCCATAAATGACCTGTCCGGCGACGACATCTGTCGGAATAGCGTTCGCACCAGCGGAGAAGCCGCGAACATTACCCCCAAGTTTCGTCAGGAGTGCGAACCCTTCTTCCCATCCGAGTGTTTGAAGGATAATTTCATACACCATGTGTGCTGAGCCACTCTCTCTTGGGTCGGCAGCACCAATTTTACCGAGCAGTGCGACATCACCCAAATCCCGCCATGTCTTGACTTTCGGGAGACTGAGCATTTCACGCAGCTCCTCATTGTGCATGATACCGAAACTCGATAACGCTGCACCATACCACTGATGTTCGGCATCGTAGAGCGGGATACCTTGAAACGATTGCGTCATCTGTGCAAGTTGTGCTTCGGGGAGTTTGTAGGCATTTAACCAACCGTTGTTTGAAAGGCGGAGATAATTGTCAGTGCCACCTCCAAAGAAAATATCGACACTAATACCGTCTGGCACACGCTTAAACTCCGATTCGATGAATCGATAGTTGGAAGAGGTACCCCCCACATCGCGCCAGTCAGTTTTGACGGTTCTACCGGTTTGTTCCTCATACCATTTCTCGAAATTATTTCCAAACTCCGTTTCAATCCCCTCTGGATGTGGTGAAATAATGATAAGTTCGTCCTGTGCAAACAGAACAGCAGGTAGTGCCAAAAGACATAATACAATCCCCCACGTCACAAGATGTCCGCTGCAACGTCCGAGGGGTTTTAAATAGGACATACTTTTCACGCTCCTTTTTCATACGAGTCGTAATGCTGAAGATATGCAATTAGGGTGAAAATGTCGGTTGCTGATCTAAAATATATTTAATCGGATTCACCCACTTTTCTGTTTCCACGTTATAAACGCTATAGTGTAGGTGTGCACCCGTGCTACGACCGGTATTTCCGACGTAGCCGATAATCTGACCGCGCGTCACTTTTTGTCCAACTTCCAGACCCTCCGCGTAATCTTGCAAATGTGCGTATAACGTTTTGAACTGGTTTCCTTCATGCTCAATCTCAACGGTCTCTCCCAAATAACCGCTCGTTTCAGCCTTCACAATTGTTCCATTAGCAGCAGCGATAATAGGAACCCCGGATAGGGTTTTAATATCCAACCCTTGGTGAAATTCGCGTTTCTTCGTCAACGGATGGATGCGCCACCCAAAACCGGAAGAATACCAATAACTGTATTTCTCTCCGTTTTCCTTCTGAAGCTTCACGGGTAGAATCGAAGGATATCCGTCAATTTGTTTTTCATGTTCACTGATATAGTCATAGAGGGATAGAATCTCATGCTTTAGGATACTCGGGGTTAGCAATTTTTGCCTTTCATTTGTATAATCCGAGCGACCATCGGTCGCTGAGGCATTTTCCTGTTGCGTATCCACTGGCACCTCGCTCCCTTCGAGTTCCAAAGAAACGCCATTATCACCCCCGCCTTGCCCAAGGATCCCTAAAGCCTGCTGAATCTTTTCCGCCATCTGTCGAATATCTTTCATCTCTTCATTGACACCGGCGAGTTCCGATTCGACCTGAAGGTTTGCCTGCCTTAATTTATCGTTTTCTTCCAGACTCATCTGTAACTTTTTTGCGGTCCCATCTTCATGTAGTTTCTGGAAAAGTCCGTAGCCAATTCCACTGATTCCTGCTAATAATAAAACTGAAACGGCGAAGGCGAAAAGTAGAATATGCCCTTTGCTGATTGTATGCTGGCGAACTGCGTTTCCGCGAGATGACATAAAAACGAGGGTATACATCCAATCAATCCTCCCTTATGATTTAAAAATCTTTGGATTGTCCGAAAGTTATAATACCGGACGAATCGAAATTTTCGTAATGTTCCTATGAGACGCTTTTACAAGCGTGAGACAATCGCTGGCATTTTCCAAACAAGAACGATGATACCAGTGAGCAGAATGAGGTACCACACAATTAATGTCCGAATACGCGTTCTTTTGAAAATATGATGGCGAGAACGTTTCAACTTCATAAGTGCTTTTTCTTCTTAAGGTTTTGACAGAACGTTTCTTCATGCGTAAGCGTTCTTAACACGGTATCCTTGCCGATAAAATCGCATCATGAGATTTGCTCTAATGTAAAAAGGACGAAATTTCATACATTCCGTTCTAAGAGATCGACCTGATGTTGAACGCAACGTCTTCACCGTCGAGTTTTTCTCACAATCCGGATCCGAGAGATGCGATACTTGAAGACTTCCTCTATATTAAACTCAAGAGCTTCATATTCAATTGTTTCGCCTTTCTGTGGCAATCGCCCGAGTAACGTCAGAATAAAGCCACCAATGGTATCACACTGATCTGTGGGAATTTGGGTATCTAATGCCATGTTGACTTCAGGAATTAATACGCGCGCATCAATCCGCCACTCACCTCTTCCGATTTCCTCAATACGGGGTGTATCCCGTTTGCGATTTGATACTATTTCCCCCACGACTTTCTCTAAAACATCCACCAGTTCTACAACGCCGATACAACTTCCGTGCTCGTTAACCACAACAGCGACGGGTATCTCTGATTGCTGCAGTTCACTCAATAAATCCATTGCAGGCTTCAGCGCGGGTACATAATACGCTTCCCTCACAAATGGACCTAAGTCGTCCTCATGCTGCTCGCTTGTGAGCACTTCCGCGGCGTCAACCACGCCAATCAACCAATCAACGCGCTCATTATAGACAGGGATGTAACGATAGTTGGAGACGCGGCAGAATTTAGGAACTTCAGCGCATGACGCTCCGACTGTCAGGGGAACCATCTCTGACAAAGGCATCATGACCTCCTGCGCTGTCAATGTTCTCAAATCGAAAACTGTCCGTAATAACCGGGCTTCGTGCTCGGAAAACGTCTCAATATTCTCCAGAATTAACTGCTTAATTTGTTCACGAGAGAGTCTCGTCTTTCGTTTCGAGTTTCTGAAGAGTCCTTTTTTCTGCGGCTCCGTTTCCCGTTCCGCGTGAACAGCAAGGGCATTAGGTTGCGCTAACTTCACCTGCGTCCCACGCTGCTCGCTAACAACAGGCATCTGACTGTTGTTTTCCTCTGAAATGTTTTTGGTACTTTCATTCATAGTTAATAACGGTATAGCCCTCCGCAGGATATGGGATTTCGAATTCGGAATTCTGTGAACACCTTCGCGTATTTTCTGGTGGTTTGAGAATTCTCTATGTTTGGGCGACGAGCGTCAGTTCTGTTTTGCCACTGAGTCCCGCAACAACCGGAAATGTTTTCTCCCCTGGCTTGCCATCTTTCGGCACATACCGGACCTGCGGTGAGAAGTATGCATACAACGCCGTGTTCCGAGGGTTAGGCGTAGTGTTTGGTCCGGAACCGTGTACCATTAAACTGTGAAAAAATAAAGCACTACCCGCGGAAAGTGGGACATCCATCTGTTGTTCCGAGACCTCCTTCCGATCAGTAAGCTCTGCATCCTGCTGACGTGCGATATGGCCCCACGACTGCATTCCCCATAGATGGCTTCTCGGAATTACCTTGAAACAACCGTTTTCGATTGTAGCGTCATTGAGGGCAATACTCACGGTAACAAGGTTCGGTGGCTCCATGGGCCAATACGCCGAATCTTGATGTAACCCGTGCGAAGATCCATGAAACGCCGGTTTGAACATCAGTGTACTTCTAAAGAGCAACAGGTCGTCTGTTCCAATAAGTTCTTGAACAACGCGAATGAGTTTCGGATGTTGTGCGAGGTCCCGAAATACTTCGGAGTACTGACGCGTGTTTTCTGCCTTCCGCAGCACAGGTAAATTATTCCCTTGTGTTTCATCTGTGGCGAACGGTTCCTGCTGGACGTGCCGACGTGCGACCGCTGCCCGTTCTTTCTCAGGATCGGACTCCTGTCCTGCAGCAAACTGATGCAAACGGTGGATCTCCGCTTGGCACGTTTCCACTTCTGCTGCCGATAACAGATTCTCAACAACGAGGTAACCTTCCTTCTCAAAAAACGCTTTCCGCTCCTTCAAATCCATGCTAACCTCCAATTAATTGTTTAACTTCCCAGACAATACTTGAAATCGCAAACCCGATATAGACACATGAAGCGATAACCATCATGAAGGTAGAAAGCCGTTTCGGTTTTGCGAAATCAGGCAGAAAACGGTAGTTCATGTAAAGCGTAAGCGGCACATAAATCGCCATAGCGAAACCGCCCATATACGCCGCATTAAAGAGGAATCCTAATTCACTGACGTTTAACTGCTCCATAACGAAAGTGATGACACACCCACCGACAATCCAGATGCCTGCAATCAGGAGATACCACCAGCTTAAGTTTCGTCTTTGTGCCCCTCGGAAGTTGGTGTAGATGATGTCGGAAACCGAACGCGCCACACCATCAACGAGGGCAAGTTGCGTGCCAAAAAGCGTCGCAACACCAACCAATAAGAAGATCCGCTGTCCCGCCACGCCCCAGATTTCGCCTAATATCTGTGCTTCGTCGTAGATGAGTTTGCCTTGTTCAGGGACAATGCCTTGGGGATGTAAAACCGCGAGCGCACCGAAAATAAAGAGCAGAATCGTGAATGTGTTGAGTGCCCAAAAGAACAGGATCTGATCTTTTTTCACATATTGCCACCATTCAGTGAAGCGTTTTCGGTTTTCCTCCGTCGCCTCAAAAAGAAACCCCGTCGCGGGCACCTTTTCGCTCCTGCCTCGAAGCGGGTTCTGTAGTCCTGGCAGCTGCGCACCCATACCGATGTTTTTATCCCGTAGATAGAACGTGTAAAAGAGATTTGCTGTTCCCCCTGCCCCCGCAAAAACTAACGCACTGAACAATTTTTTGACCGACATACCTGGGTCTATATATCCAACATTTATCAAACCAGAACCGAGTTTCTGCCAGGTTTCCATTGAGCCGACAGCGATGGCAACCAGAATTAACCCGATTGTTACAATGGCAACGAGCACCTCAACCGTCCGTTCAACGGATTGATAAATCATCTTGGGTCCAAAAAGGATGGCCGCCACCCCAGCAAATGTCACTATTGTCCAAAAGGTATCAGAGCCCCAACCCCCGGGTCCAAGTATGAGTGCTTTGAGCGCAAGTCCCGATGTCCGTGCCCATCCAGGGGCTATCCAACCCACCACAGTCAGTAGGATGAACAACGGCGCGAAACCTCGCCAGATACGGCTATATCCCGTATACACCGTCTCACCTGTGGTGATCGTCCAGCGTCCGACTTCAAAGTTTATCCAGAGTTGAAGGAATACACCGAGCACCGCCGCCCAAATCATGCTCCCGCCATATTCAGCAGCGATGAGAGGCCAAATCACACTCTCACCCGCACCAATAGACAGACCAACCAAGATAGCACCGGGACCCGCAATTTTCCAAAAAGGTAACTGTTTCTCTGGCAATTCGACGATCCTGAAATCATCAAGCGGTTGATAAATCATTTTAATTTTACCTTGCGGTTCGGTCAGGCGGGTTTGAACTTAACGCCTTGCGAATTATTAAAAAGCCGCCTCATGTAAGATTTCAATCGGGTGCTTCGGTTGTACACCCGTCCCATGTTCCAGTTGATGTCTACAAGAAAAGCCAGCAGCGCTTAGCGCAAAACTGCCCGGAGGTTTCTCGCGGACAGCCTCAAAAAGCCTCAATTCGCCAATTTGCATAGAGAGGTCATAGTGTGCCTTCTCGTATCCGAACGCACCCGCCATGCCACAACAACTCGAATCGATCACAGTGACATTGTGTTCCGATGGCAAACTTAACATCTTCACAGTCGGTTGAGTACCGACGAGTGCTCGCTGATGACAATGTCCATGCAGCAATACATCCCGCGGTTCTGCCGAGAATTCCAAGGGCAATTCACCCTTGTCAGCAAGTTGGACAAAAAATTCCTCGAACGAACACGTCGCTTCAGCGACACCTTTCGCGGCAGGCGTGCCGATCAGCTCGACGTAATCATCAGTGATAGCAGAGGTACAACTCGGTTCACACCCGACAATTGGAATTCCCGCCTCAGCATAACCGCGAAGTGCGTCAATATTGTAGCTCGCATTCGCAACGGCTCGGTCAAGCATTCCCTCAGAGATGAGAGGGCGTCCACAACACTTTTTTTTCGGCAGTAATACTTCAAAGCCACATGCTTCAAGCAATTCCACCGCAGCTTTGCCGATAGAGGGTTCGCTGTAATTCATAAAGGTATCCGAAAAAAGAACCACCTTTTTGTCCGATCTTCGTCGGGATTTCCGCTTTCGGAACCACTGTTCATGGGTAGGGCGCACGAAAGTCGGCATATCGCGCCGCCGATCAACACCGATAAGTTTCTCGGCAACCCATTTGGAAAACCCGTTATTGACTGCCCAGTTCGAGAAAGGTGAGAACATTGATCCTAAAGGCGCGAGCGCACCGATTTCACCGAACAAACGTCGGTGCAACGGTAAACCGTTTGCTTTATGGTAATGTGCGAGGACTTCATACTTAATCTTTGCCATATCTACATTCGATGGACATTCCGCCTTACACGCTTTGCATCCCAGACATAAGTCTAATACTTCTTGAAGTCGTTCACTTGTGAGTTCCGTATGTGGCAACGCACCTGAAATAATGGATCGGAGCGCATTTGCCCGACCACGTGTCGAGTGCTCCTCTTCGCGTGTCCCAATAAAAGACGGACACATCGTGCCAGTCAGTGTTTTCCGACACGCACCGACACCGTTGCACATTTCGATTGCCCCGCCAAATCCGTCTTGACTGGAAAAATCGAAGTAAGTATCAACCTTAATGGTGTTATAGTCTGTCCCGAAGCGGAGATTTTCTGTCATCAGGGGTGCATCAACGATTTTACCCGGATTCATGATTCCGTTCGGATCAAACGCTTTTTTTACTTCAGCGAGGGCTTGATATATCTGCGGACCGAACATGCTCTCTATCCACTCACTGCGGACGAGACCGTCGCCATGTTCACCGCTCATCGCACCGTCTAATTCCATGAGCAGGTCTCGGACCTCGCTGGCGATGTCGTGCATCTTCTGAATATCGGTTTCAGATTTGAGATTGACGATAGGACGGTTGTGCAATAATCCAACGCTCGCGTGCGCGTAGTAGGCAGCAGTCGTATCGTGTGATGTAACAATCTCGTCAAATCTGCGGACGTATTCCGGTAAGTTCTCTATCGGCACCGCGGCATCTTCGACGAAACCAACCGGCTTCGCATCACCCTTCATCCCCATTAACAAGCCAAGTCCTGCTTTCCGAGTTTCCCAGACGCGGGACTTCTCCTCACTGGTAAAACAGCGCACGAATGCATAACCGAAGCCAGTACTTTTCAGCGTTTTTTCAAGCCTGTCTAACTGCGACTCCAATTCCGCTTGAGTTTCACCGTAAAATTCAACAGCAAGCAGTGCGGCAGGTTCGCCTTGTATAAAAGTCGTAAGCCGCGAAAATTCCAATGAACCCCGCGCCATATCAAGGATAGTCTTATCTATAAGTTCTACGGCAGTCGGATTACATTCCAAGATAGGTTGCATCGCCTCCATGGAACCGACAAGTGACTCGAAATGTACAACGCACAAAGCGGTCAATTTAGGAATCGGCACGAGATTTATTGTCGCCTCAAGAGTCGTTGCAAGTGTCCCTTCAGAGCCGACGAGGATTTTCGTCAGGCTAAACGGATGGTCTGCGTCACATCCATCACGACGATAAGGTGTAACCTCTTTTGAACCAGCATTTGGAATAAACTCATCAAGATTGTAACCCGCAACGCGACGCAGGATACGAGGATAGCGTTTACGGATCTCAGTTTCGTTGTCCGCACACACTCGGCAAAGTTCACGATAGATGTTTGCCTCTAATGTGTTGCCCTGTTTTTTAGTCTCTAATTCTGCAATGGAAATAGGGGATGCTGTGATTTCATCAGCGTTGGAAAGCACTAAATCAAGCGACATGACGTGATCAATGGTTTTACCATAGATGAGGGAATGCGAACCCGCGGAGTTGTTTCCAATGGTACCACCGACGTTCGCTCGGCTACTCGTAGCGACATCAGGCGCATACATCAAACCGTGAGGTTTTAACTTATGGTTCAGTTCGTCTAAGACAATACCGGGTTGCACGCGCGCCCAACGCTCAGCGACATTTACCTCAAGAAGTTGGTTCATGTATTTGGACATGTCCAATACGATTGCCTTACCGACGCTCTGTCCAGCGAGACTCGTGCCGCCACCGCGCGGGAGGATCGGAATGTTGCGTGCTGCCGCGATTTGCACAGTCTTAATAACATCTTGGCTATCTTTCGGGATTACAACACCTATCGGCTGTATTTGGTAGAGGCTCGCGTCCGTGCTATAGAGTGCCTTAGAATACAAATCAAAGCGCACCTCTCCTGCAAGCGTATTGGATAATTGTTGTTCAAGCGTTTCCAATGTAGAAGGGTCCATATTTGTAGTCCAAAAAACTGGAAACATCGCGAGGGATAATCGCGACCGTTCCTTTTTTATCCTCCCCAAAAAAATTTGACATCGCTACCCGAGTAAAGTATAATTAACCATACAATGCCCCTGTGGTGGAATTTGGTATACACAGCAGGTTGAGGGCCTGTGCCTTAATTGGCATACTGGTTCGAGTCCAGTCGGGGGCATTTCCCTCTCTTTGATTCCAGTCGCCGACTTACGCAGCACCTTCAAGCAACTCCCGATATACCTGATAAGTCTGTTCCGCAATCGTTTCCCATGTGAAGTCCTTGACGCGGTTAATCCCACCTTCAACTAAATCGTTCCGAAGACGCGCATTGTGTGTGATGCGATATATCCGTTCTGCCAAAGCCTCCATATCACCTTCAGGGAAGGTAAGTCCGGCGTTATCAATCACATGCGGAATTTCGCCGGAATTTGAACCGATGACTGGCACTTCGCATGCCATTGCTTCGATAAGCACCCTACCGAAAAATTCTACCCATCCCGGTGTTGTTCGAGATGGCAGCACCAGTGTATCCATACAATTAATATAGGCGGCTACCGCTTCAGGAGGCACCGCGTCTATCCACACAATATGTCCAGAGATTCCAAGAGTTTCAGCAGTTTTTTGAAAACGCGGTTTATCTTCACCTTGTCCGACGATTAGCAGTTTATATGTGCGCGTCGTATCTCGGTTTACAAGGGACGCTACAGCCTCAAGAAGTGTGTCTACTCCCTTCATGTGAAGTAATCTACCTACGTAACCAACGACAAAACAGTCGCTGAGCTGCAATGAAGTCTTCAACTTGCTGACATCCATTTTATAGAAATGCCGGACATCAACACCGTTCGGAAACGGGGTTTGCTGTCCGGTGTAACCGCGTTGCGTTAAGATCTTGCCAGCATTCACACTCAGTGGGAAAGCTCTATCCGTTTCTCGAAAAACACGGCGTTCAATCCACACAGGTAAAAAGCCAAACCGCTGTTTAGTCGGTATACTCAGGGATGTCCGAAAAATAAAATGACTGTTTGGACAATATTTGCGTTTCAACCGAACTGTCTGTAGAGCATTAAGGCTCCAAGCCTCCTCTTCTAAGTGGATAATATCCGGTTGAAAATCTCGGAAGTGGGGCTTCACACCGTGGCGGTAATAAAAACGACTGCCGTATCCCGAGAATCGTATTGGACATGGAAATTCTTCACACGGCGTGTCCAACTCCGGTTCAAAGACAATATCTTGAAAACTTTCATACCAACGTGCAGGAACGACAACCCGTAATGTGACATCCGGACGTTCTGCGATGAGAGCGAACTTTCGTCGGTACGGCTTCATAATATAGGAATGAGAAAGGACTAAGATACGCACGGGTCATTAAGTCCCTAAACACTCCCAAAGATTCTCGGGCTCACTGACTGCTCATCTTCAGAGACATCCGCATCCGATTCATCAGGGGCTGCCTCAAAAGTGATTTCATCGTTTATATCTACTGAACTTTCATCTGAAGCAACGAGAACATCCATCAAACCTTCAAGTCTTTCGCGGATCTCTGATCGTTCATCCGAAATGGTGGCACGCTCTGAGTCAAGTTCCTCCCTAAGATTGCTATTACGATCTTCAAGATCTTGAATCTGTGCATCGCGTTGCAGTAAATCACTGTTGAGCCGGGCAATTTCAGCCTCCAGTTCCAGTTTGTCTGCTCTTAATTCCTGAACGGTTGAAATCGCAAGTTCAACACGTTCCTCCAGCAGCGATACAATACTTTGTTCTAATGCGTCAGACATATTAATTCCTCCAAAATGGTATGTTTATTAATTCGCGACGGATTTGCGATTCTCCACCGCAGCGGTAACACTCGTGTCAATCAGTGATAGATGCTCAGCATCCGCCCAATCTTGACATTCATGGACGTAGTGAAAAAGGTACTGTTGCGCGTACCCCACGCTATCCCCGAAATAACCATGCGCGAACTCGCGTATCTCAGGATACGTAGCACGCCTGCGCAGATAAAGTGTCTCAAAGATTCGTTTTATCCAAACATCAATCGGTAGTGCTGCAAGATGCCCAAGCGAAAATAGACAGATACAATCGGCGACTTTCTCACCTATACCTTTTCTACGCATTAATTCGCGCTTCGCCTCAGGATAGGACATCTCCTTCACCGCCGTGAGTTCAAATTCACCACTCACAACTGCTGCCGCAGCTTCTCGAAGATAACTCGCTCGGTAGCCGGTGCCACACGCGAGAAGTTCTGCCTCTGTTGTAGCCCCGAGTGCTTCTGGACTTGGGAAACTATAATTCACGTAACCTCCAAACGTCAGCTGTTCACCAAAACGCTCGGAGAGCCTGCGGATAATCCCACGAATCCGAGATATATTGTTGTTCTGAGATAAAATGAATGATGCCACCGTTTCCCAAAGTTCTTGGTTCAGAATCCGCATCCCCCAAAGTTTCTCAATCGCCCGATGCATATACGCATCGTTGTCAACTGCAGCGAGGAGCTTTGGAACATCACGGTCAAGATCAAGATAGTGTCGGAGAAATGGGACGAAGGTAGTCTTATCCTCGGTGGTAGAACTCTCCACACGCAAGGTAGTTCCTACTTGACAAATTTTGAGGATGCGTCCCTCCACGACACCGTAATAGGCATCATCTATTCGATTCCATCGAAACGACTGTCCGGATTCTAAGGTATATTTCAAACTAAAGTCTGTTGCATCCTGAATCTGCATCGTGTGTTTTGTTGAGTTTTGGTGAGCACTTGTAAGCAATACCCTTGATATTTACCAATTAGTATATAGTAAATTTCAAAAATTAGCAAATTTTTATTCTATGTCCCAAAATCCACTCTATTTTCAGCGACCTGATTTGACATTTTGCTCAGTTACGGGTATAATATTAACACCTTGGTCTGAAAAGTAATAGAAACTAAACAGGAGAAACCTTGTAAAACATGATTATCTTTCTACGCGAAAAATTTATTGCGCAACTCTTTATGTGGATAATCGCCATTGTGTTCCTTGCAGGGACGGTGTTCCTCTACAGCAACACGCAGGGCACGGGTGAAGATCCAGAAGGAGAAGTCGTTCTCAGAATTAATAACTCAGAAGTCAAGCGAGGAGAGTTTGAGAGTGCCGTCGCTAATGCCTTGGAAACGCAAAGACGAAACCAGAGATTCGGCGCACTGGACCGAGAGGAAACGCAAAAGTCAGTCATTGAGCGATGGATACAACAAACCATACTTGGAAGTGTAGATATTGGTCCTGCTGAAATAGAACGCTATATCCGAAGCGACACCACCCGAGTCGAACAGTACAATCTTTACCAACAGTTCGGGGCAGCAGACCTCTATACGGAGAATGTTCGTTTACAACTCAGTTCCGCTGCACTCCGAGATAGTGTGCAATCACTTGAGTTGGTAACCGATACTGAAGCAGAACAAGCATATCGACTTGAATCAGACAAGGCAAAAGTTAAATTTATTGAGTTTAAGCATAGTGATTATGCCGCAACGACTGAAGTAGATGAAGCAGAAGCAGAGGCGTACTTTGAGAAAAATCGGGATAATTATAAATCGGAAGAACAGGTGAATGTAAAGTTTATTAGGGTAAATCCTGCCGATCTCGTTTCAGACGAAGACATTGCTGCGCATTATGAGGAAAACCAAGCGGAGTTTACAACACCCGAAGTGGTTAAAGCACGCCATATCTTGAAAAAATTTCCTGATAACGCAACCGACGAACAAAAGGCGGAGACCAAAACTGCCGCAGAGGAACTCCTCAAAACTATCAACGCAGAGCTGGCAGCGGGCGCGGACTTCGCAGAACTCGCAAGGACCCATTCAGAGGGACCTTCCGGTGCCCAAGGGGGGGCGTTAAGGGGGGGAAACCCAAAACTTCCACCCGGAGACTACTTTGCCCGTGGAGACATGGTCAAACCCTTTGAGGAAACAGCTTTTGACAGCCTCGAACCAGGAGAAGTCAGCGGTTTAGTCGAAACACAATTTGGGTTCCACATCATCAAGTTGGAGGAAAAGAGAGCACCAGAGGTTCAACCGTTCGACCAGGTCCAATACGACATCCGGCAAAAACTCGTTCAAGTCAGCGGTGTTGATGAGGCAAAAAACGTTGCGTCCGACCTTCTGTATGAAATCGAAATCCAGGACTATGACGCGGCACTTGCACTTGAAAGATACAAGGAACTTTCCTTCATCGCACTGGAAACAGGGTTCTTCAGTCGTGATGTTACAACTATTCCGCAGATTGGTGCAAGATGGGGGTATCAAGGGTTAATCGAAGAACTCTTTGATATGGAAGTAAACGTAATAAAGGTTGTTGAGGCGAAAAAATCTAATGGAGAACAGATAGAAGCCTATTTTGTCGCCACCGTTCTTGAAAAAAAGCCGGCAACTATTCCAGCGTTTTCAGAAATCAAATCGCTGGTCCTCAGCGATCTGAAAACGGAAAAATCCAAGGAACGTGCCTTTGAGGATGCACAAAACCTGCTTAATAAACGGGCAGACACCACATCACTGGATGCCTTACTGGAAAAGTATGACGCGCCTGAGAGTTTAGCAACAGACCGACTTTCTGTCCAAGAAAGCAACCTGTTCGCGCTCAGTCCAAACAGTGATTATATTGCCGGTATGGGAAGTTCGACTGAAACGATGTTCGCCGCATTTCAGATGGAAGTTGATGAGATTGGGGGTCCCTTCAATGGGAGCAATTCTGTCTATATTGTCCAACTCATTGAGAGGGAAGAACCTGACATTGAAACGTTCCAAATGGATCCGGCTGAGAAAGCACGGCATCGTCAAGCTCTCATTCAAGCGAAGAAACGGGAAACATATTTGAATTGGTTCGCCGCACGCAAAAAGGCGAGTGAACTCTGGATCCATCCGGATTATCGTTAATTCAGGAGTTCGTAAAAAAAATTGCGGCGTTTGGGGATATAACCTAACTCGGCTATCGTGCGTTCGATCTCCTCAATCGGCATGCAATAGACCGTTCCAGCTTTACTGACAACGTTCTCCTCTATCATTGTGCCTCCCATATCATTCGCACCGAATTTAAGCGATAATTGTCCGATTTTCGGACCTTGGGTTACCCATGAAGATTGAAAGTTGTCGAAGTTATCCAGAAACAATCGCGAAATAGCGAGTGTTTTGAGGTATTCAAAACTCCCTGCCGGTGGTATATGATCCATATCGGTGTTGGTGGGTTGAAACGACCAGCAAATAAACGCTGTGAATCCACCTGTCTCATCTTGCAAATCACGTAATCTGACGAGGTGCTCAACACGTTCAGCATAACTCTCTACATGTCCATACATCATCGTCGCGCTCGACTTCAGCCCGACCAAATGTCCTTGACGCATGACCTCCAGCCACTCGTCAGCCGTGCATTTTTTAGGGCTAATCTCATTACGGGCATGATCAGTGAGAATCTCAGCGCCGCCCCCAGGAATCGAATCAAGTCCAGCGTCTCGCAACCGGATAAGCGTCTCTCGCAGCGACATACGATTTATCTTGGCAAACCAATCCAACTCTGGTGGGGAAAACCCGTGGATATGAATGCGGTAATTTGCTTTGATCCAACGCAGGAGATCTTCGTACCAGTCAAGTTTGAGTTTCGGATGCAATCCACCTTGCATGAGAATCAACTCACCGCCAAGATCCAGTGTTTCCTGTATCTTTTTCCCCAGTTCTTCTCGTTCCATAACATAAGCGTCAGGGTCTTGACGATGGCGGTAAAAAGCACAGAAATCGCAGTCCACATAACACCAATTGGTATAGTTGATATTTCGGTCAACAATATACGTGACGTAGCCTTCTGGATGTTTGCGTTGTCGAGCGATATCTGCAGCGTGCCCCAGCGCAAGTAAATCGTGGCTCTTGAAAAGCGTCAGACAGTCATCAAAGTCTAACCGTTCGCCCGAAAGTGATTTCTCAAGAATAGATTGGATGTTTGTATCCATTTACAAGGTTCCTTAATTCTATAAAACAGACTGATACCAAATCTAATGTTGCAATTCTAACACTTTATAACCTGTTTGTCAACTTTTCTGCCATTTTAATTTGACTTTTGCAGAAAATTCAGTATAATTGTAACACGTTTGTTCTGAATCTGTATTTCTGTATTTAAGCAAGGAGAGACGAAAATGAGCGAAGTCGTTTACAATGAGGACTTGGTGAAACGCGTATCAAATAAATACCTCGCAGTGAATGTTGCCGCGAAACGCGCCAGAGATATAAACGCAAACGGTTTGCCTATTGCGCCTTCAAGCACTGCAGATAAAAAGAAGAAACCTGTCGCCGTTGCCACACAAGAGTTAGTTGAAGGGAAACTTCACTTTGAAAGAAGCGAGGTCAAAGCACCCGCTCAGAATACACCCTCGATTTTTACCGACTCGCAGGATTCAGACGACGGGAGTGATATATTTGATGAAGAACTTCTCGCACGCGAAGGCGATGCTGACCCAGAGGAACATGAGGAAGGTCTCTAAATCTCATCGATGCCGAAAAAATTGTGCCTACCCAAACAACCTCTCGTCAAAAAAAATGAAGGCACTTGACAATTCCCAATAAAGTGGGTATAATTAAAAGTGCTGCTGACGTGGCTCAATGGTAGAGCAAGTGATTTGTAATCACTAGGTTGGAGGTTCGATTCCTCTCGTCAGCTTTTTTAATGGGGGTATGCTAGAGCGGTCAAATAGGGCAGACTGTAAATCTGTTGGCTATGCCTACGGTGGTTCGAATCCATCTGCCCCCATCTGTTTTTATTAGGACTTACGCACTTCCGCGGTAGGGGCGGTTTCTAACCGCACCGATTGCGTCATATAAACTTAATTCTCTGATTTTGCGTAAGTCCTATTTATTATATACTGCGGGAGTAGCTCAGCTGGTAGAGCATTGGCCTTCCAAGCCATGTGTCGCGGGTTCGATTCCCGTCTCCCGCTTGTTGGTGTTTTTTATCTTTGCCGATGTAGCTCAGTCGGTAGAGCGCGTCCTTGGTAAGGACGAGGTCACCGGTTCAATCCCGGTCATCGGCTCCATTTATCGAAAGTAGAGTGCTTATTATGGCCAGAGACATTGTAATATTAGCATGTGATGTATGTGGTCGGCGGAATTATGTGACGACTCGGAACCGTCGGACGAACCAAAGTCGATATGAACGGATGAAATACTGTCCTTTCTGTCAAAAACATACACTTCACAAGGAAATACGATAACTTTTTGGGTAGAGGCGTAGACACTACCGCGAGGTGTGCCGTCTCCTATGCAAAACTTGCAGGCCAGTAGCTCCAACGGCTAGAGCGTCGGTCTCCAAAACCGAATGTTGGGGGTTCGAATCCCTCCTGGCCTGCCTTTTAATCTTATGATAACTCGTTTTAAAAATTACATTCAGGGAATTAATCAAGAATGGCAGAGAGTGTCTAAACCGGATGCCAAAGAAGTCCAAGGCAGCACCATTACTGTTATCATCGCTTCCGCCGTGTTAGGACTTTTCATCGGGTTAGTCGATGGCAATTCCGCTTTTCCAAAATGGAACAACCCGCTGGGTTGGATATTTCTCGCAGCTCTTCCAATCGTTGTTTTCTTTATTATGCGAAGTTGGGAGAATCAACCGCAAAGTAGTAGAGAAGCTGAATCTGAGGGTATTGACAGGAATCGGAAAGTGATAGCGGCAACAGTAGCTTGTATCCCTTTAATTGCTGTACTCGTAAGCCAGTATGTCCTGAATAATTCCCTTGAAGGTTTCGGGATGGCTTTCCTCAGAACTCTCTTTATTCGTTAATCATAATGTGCATACACTGGTGAATCGGAATATGGATGGATACTGGTACGTCGTTCAAATATACACTGGACATGAGAAAAAGGTTAAACTTAACCTTGACAACATGATCGCCAGGGAAGAGTTACAGGACGAGATACTTCAAGTTAATGTCCCAGAGACTGAGGTTGTAGAGGTTAAAGACAGTCAACGTAAAATTAGCCTCCGACCTTCTTATCCGGGTTACGTTCTGGTCAATACCACACATGAACTCGGTCCACATGTCGATAATCCGATTGGGCAAAGGAGTTGGACTCTCATACAAGAGACACCGGGAGTCATGAACTTTTTAGGTCCCACCTCACATCCATCGCCTCTCAGCCCTGATGATGTTGAAGCAATGCTCCAGATGTCAACCGAGGAAGAGGAAGTCCCACCAGTACCCGCAATGGAATATGAAGTGGGCGATAAGGTCAGGGTGATAAACGGTCCGTTTAGTGGATTCTCCGGGGATATCGAAGAAATTAACATGGAACACCAACGATTACGCCTCAGCATTTCACTTTTCGGTCGCTCTACCTCCGTTGATTTGGGCTTACTTGAAGTAGAAGAATTAAACTAAACGTAAATCGCACTTTTTAAGTGGAGAACCGTGATTGTGAGTTCACCCTGTCTTACTGACTGTAAAACGCAATTTGGAACGCTCACAACCCAAAATAGGGAAAAACAATGGCAAAGAAAGTAGCAGGCGAGGTTAAACTCCAGTTAGTATCCGGACAGGCGACACCACAACCCCCCGTTGGTCCCAGCCTTGCACCTTACATGATTAATCTACAGGAGTTTATCAAATCGTTTAACGCACAGACGCAGCATCAAACTGGAATGGTGGTGACGACCGTCATCACCTGTTATAGCGATAGATCGTTTAGTTTCGCTGTAAAATCACCACCTGCCGCAGTCTTACTCAAATCCGCAGCAAAGATTGCCAAAGGTTCTGGTGAACCCAATCGAAACAAGGTTGCTTCCATTACGATGGAACAAATTCGAGAAATCGCACAGACGAAATTACCTGACCTAAATACGACAGACTTAGATGCAGCAGTACGAATGGTGGAAGGAACCGCTCGTAGCATGGGGCTGACAGTTAATTAGCAAGGCTTATCCATCTGACGAAACACGGTATTGTGGGTATACGGATAAGTTCACTTTGAAACGGGGCTATAGAGATATGCCCTATGGAGAACAACATGGCGAAAAGAGGGAAGCGATACCGCGGCATCAACGAACACGTAGACAGACTGCAACTTTACACGATAGACGAGGCTGTCTCGTTGGTCAAAAAAACAGGCAGCGCAAAGTTTGATGAAACCGTGGATTTGGCATCGCGTCTGGGCATAGATGCCCGACAGGCAGACCAGAATATCCGAGGCACTGTCGCACTGCCACACGGAACAGGGAAATCTGTTCGTGTCGTCGTCTTTGCCCAAGGCGACCCGGCACGACAAGCCGAAGAAGCCGGCGCAGATTTTGTTGGAACTGACGAGCTCGTCGATAAAATTGTTGACGGATGGCTCGATTTTGACGCAACAATTGCCACACCTGACTTAATGCGAAGTATCATGCCTAAACTCGGACGAATCCTGGGACCGCGCGGCTTAATGCCTAACGCCAAAGCTGGCACTGTCACAATGGATGTCGCCGAAACCATCCAAGATATCAAAGCAGGACAAATCGAATACCGAGTAGAGCGCTCTTCCGGTATTGTTCATGTCCCAATCGGCAAGGTCTCGTTTGAGGAAGAAAGTATTAAACAGAACCTCAATGCAGTGATGAGCGCGCTCGTTGCCGCTCGTCCGTCCGCGGTGAAAGGTAGATACATTCGGAGTGTCGCTATATCAGCAACAATGGGAGCTGCTGTCCGGATAGATCCACAGCAATTCGCATAATCCGCACGGGATACGATATGGAAGAGTCCTACAGCTGAATAAAGTCGTAGAACGTAGGTGCCATCGGCTTAATTGCCTACTGAGGCTTGAATGGAATACAACGAATGATGTGTGACCAAAGCATCCGTGAAATCGCGTCGTTCCATGTTCACTCCTCTTTGGATCTAAGCCTCCAGGCACCTGGAGGCTTTTTGCATGCAATCGTATACCGAATTGATAGGTGTATAGGGAAACCAAGGTATCATACTCTGGTTACTATACAACCGATATAGAAAGGAACTGAAACATGCCGAATGAGGCAAATGTTCAGCAAACAGAACAAATTCGTGAGATTTTTGACAATGCCGATGTTGTGCTGCTAACAGACTTTCAGGGGCTGACCGTCGCAGAAATTAACGAACTGCGAAACCAACTCCGAGCCGCCGATATCCGCTATAAGGTCTGTAAGAATACATTGATAAACGTTGTCGCTCAAGAAAGAGGGATTGATGGCTTGGCACCTTATCTCAAAGGAAATACAGCCCTCGCTACCGGTACAGATCCGGCGACATCTTCAAAAATCTTGCTTGAATTTGGCGAGAAACACGAAAATCTTAAGGTTAAAGGTGGCATTCTCGGGACACGAATCATTGATGCAGCAGGCGTTGAAGCCCTGAAAGATATGCCATCACGAGATGTCCTGATCGCCCGCACCGTCGGGGTTATCGGCGCACCTCTCACCGGACTCGTCAACACCTTAAATCAGGGTTCACCTGTTACAGGGATGGTGAACGTACTCAGTGGAACAATACGTCAGGTAACCTCCGTACTGACACAGGTTGCTGACCAAAAGAAAGAGGCGGAAGACGCCTAACCCATAGCACTTCCAGTGCTTATGTCAAATATTGAGGGGAACCAAATCCCCAAGACTTGATCAGAAAATCTCTAATCAAGTTAATTTGATACTACCTATAGAGAGGATAAAAACATGGCCGCAGATTTGGAAAAATTGATTGATGAAATTAGCAATATGACCGTTCTGGAACTTTCTGAATTGGTCAAAGCCTTAGAGGATAAATTCGGAGTCAGTGCATCAGCCGCACCGGCAATGGCTATGCCTGGGATGATGCCAGCTGTTGCTGCGGATGCAGCAGCAGAGGAAGAAGAAGAAGAGAAAACGGAATTCGACGTTCAGCTCAAAGACTTCGGTTCCAAGAAGATTCCAGTTATCAAAGAGGTTCGCGCGATTACTGGGCTCGGATTGAAGGAAGCAAAAGAGAAAGTCGAATCCGCACCCGTTGTCATTCAAGAAGGCATTGCTAAAGAGGAAGCCGAGAAAACGAAAGAACAACTCGAAGCTCTCGGTGCCGAAGTCGAAATCATATAGACGGAAGTATGCCGTCTTACATCACAGGCAGCGCGCGTTTAAATCGCGCACGACAGGTAAACCCATTATGGTTCTTGAGCATAGCGATGCCCCAATTCATCGCTCTACGGCGAACTGTAATGGGTTACCGTTTTTATGAGTGCTATTTCTCTTTCTTACACCAGAATTGTAGCCTGCAACAATACGCAGAAATACCCAAGCAAAGACACGCAGGCGGATTTAAGGAACGCCCGTCAAAATCCAAACGCTTGAAGTTTACCCGCAAGGAATAATTAAAAATTAGTATCGTTGATGTCTTTTATCTTGTTTTTAGCCAACTCGCAGTGGGTGGGTTTGCGCTCCTCCTCTTAGTCCCTACAGGATTAGTGGGTCCGAATTTCTACCGTTTAATGGGGAGTATCTATCTGCTCGTAAGCGGATTATCGCGATGTGCAAACCTTGCGCTTCATCAGCAGCCCGTCACATTTCGTAACTTCTTCGGATATTGGCAGAATCCCGAGTCCATTTCTGTTATCTGTTTCGTTTTCATTGTCCTCGTCTACACCCTAAGTTGGTGGTTCAAAACGCCACTCCTTACAAGGTTCCTCTTCTTGAGTGGACTTATCTCCGGCGGGGTGTGGCTGATTTTGAGTACCCAGCGGTATCTTCAAGTCGTACAACTTCCGGGCGAAATGTTCCTGTTATCACTTCAATTCTTGATGGCGGCTGCACTACTCGGTGCAGTCCACAGCGGGATGTGGTTTGGGCATTGGTATCTCGTGGTGCCTGATTTGCCTGTGGTTTATCTGAAACGGTTTAATACTGTCCTACTCTGCACACTTTCCGGTGTGACACTGCTCCTCTGCCTGAACCTCTTTTTCAGACAGCAATCCACAGATACCGTATCTTTTAACCTCTTTTATCAAATCATCTTCAGCATGCGGGTACTCATAGGGATCGCTGGCACGTTGTTCCTCTACTTCATTACGTGGGACTGCTTACGTCCGAAATCTGTTGCCCGTGATGTGCTTGGTGCGACACGCGCTGCGACCGGTTTCCTCTTTATTGCCATCATCACAGTGCTTCTCGGTGAGTTCTGCAGTCGGCTGCTACTTCTGGAAATGCGGTTTATCTTTTAAGTTATGTTGACAGCACCCAGATGAAAGTTCTACCAGACCCGTAGCTTGCAACAATACGCGGAAATACCGGATTTAGTCTGGGAATAGACTAAATCCATTCCTTGTATTACATCGCAAAAACACGCAGGCGGATATAAGAAAGGCCCCTGAAGGTCTGAACCCACTTCGTTCCTCCGCAAGGAAAAATTAAAAATTGTAATTTAAATTTCGGATATGCTAAAATTACTATATTCACTACAAACTTAAGGAGAAGGATAATGCAATCCCAAATTTTCTATGAACCCGAATCAATGAGCCTCGAAGATCGGCCCGTGCCAGCAGCCGGTGACAATGACCTACTCGTCCAGGTCCGTTCGGTAGGTATCTGTGGTTCGGACGTAGCATATTATTTCGGCAATAGTTCGCTTGAAACCGACGACGGGAAAGGACCACTTATCCTTGGACACGAATTTACCGGTGAAGTCGTCGAGGTTGGCAGCGAAGCAGGAAAAACAGGTGGATTTAAAGTAGGAGATCGAGTTGTCGTCAATCCTGTTCAATCTAATCCAGATTCCTTCTGGAGTCAGAAAGGATTGTCCAACTTGTGTCCCGAAAAACGCGTCTTAGGTGTAGGTGTTGATGGAGGCTTCGCGGAATACGCAGTCTCAGATTATCGGTGGACAGTCAAGCTACCCGACAACGTGACCTATGACCAAGGTGCACTCACAGAGCCGCTCGCATGTGGACTCTATGCCGTCAACAATCTCAACGCCGAAGAAGGTCAAACCGCTGTCGTCTTCGGACCGGGTCCCATCGGTTTGATGATGGTGCAAGTCCTAAAAAGCCGCGGCTTGAAGAACGTCCTCCTTGTCGGAACCCGTGATTATCGCTTGGATTGCGGTAAGGCACTCGGGGCTGACGTAGTCGTCAACGTTAGTGATACCAACTCCCCGCACTATGTAGAAGACTTAGGTGCTCTGATTCAGGAACTCAACGATGGCGAATTGGCAGATCGGGCAATTACAGCGACCAGCTCACTTGACGCCATACATACCGCCTTAGAAGTTACAGGTAGACACGCAACTGTCGTTATCTTTGGACTGCCTGGCGATACGGATGTAATGCAGGTTCCCATCCTTGATACGATTCTTATGGACAAAACCATCAGGTTCTCTTGGTTGGCACCTGATACGTGGGAAGAAGCAGTGCAGCTCATTTCGAGTGGCGATGTCAATATGGACCAAATCATCAGCCACGAATTCCCGCTCGAATCACTTGTTGAAGGGATAACAAAGGTCCGCAATCGTGAAGACGGTTGTACGAAGGGCTTGATAAAAGTTTCTGCTTAACCTGTAAAGAATATGGGCATCCCATTTTTCATCCTTTTTATCCTTTCAATCGCTTTCTTATCTCTTGGAATAACTGGGTGGGGTGGCTTCGTTTCGGTGGAATGGCCTCAGCAAGACGCAACCGACGCAAAGACCGACACTGGAGCTGTCACCCCTTACCTCAGTTTAAAACCAAACTACTGGGCAATCGCACAGTGTTTCATAGGATTTCTGCTGTTTTTAGTGAGTCTCTATTTTATGGGCTTTTTTCTCTATCTCGAAGAACGAGAAAGCGGCAGAATCATGAAAAACGTAAAAAGTTTTGCCAAACTCAGGCAGTTTCTTGAGCGACACCAGAAGGGGGACCTTTCACAATGAATTCTCTCGTAAGATGCCTTGTTGACAAATCCAAGGGGTGCAGGATGCTCGTAGGTTTCGGGGTCGCATGCCTCACCCTATATTGTGCTACGACAAGCAACGCCAAAATTGACCCAAAGACGGTTGTGGGAATCTGGCTCTTCGATGAAGGGAGTGGGAAAATTGCCGAAGATTTGTCCGGGAACGACAACGATGGCGAACTCAAAGAAGGCACGAAATGGGAAGACGGACAGTTCGGGAAAGCCGTCATCTTCGATGGAAAGGATGATTACGTTGAAATCGCTCCAGCACCTCTGTTCAATCCGGAGGTATTCACAGTCACCTTCTGGATGCATCCGACCGCTGTTGGCGGCAACAATCCAGGGGGTAAGGGGTCAGCCACCCTCATCATTGCAAATGGTAATCCGGGAGACGGTGGGGGCGCGAATTGGTGGTTTGAATACTGGAACGGTGGTAACTTTGAATTCAAAAGTTGCCAAGCCGGGTGTGCTGCAGCGAACACACCCGTGAATACGCCGAATGAATGGTATTTTGTCGCCGGTATCTACAACGGCACTGAATATGAACTCTATATTGATGGTGAATTTAAAGCGAAGGGACCGAATAAGGTCGGGGAACCTGAGAAAGGCTTACTCATCGGAAGTGGACTCTGCCCGGCAGGTCACGGATGTGACGGCGGATATTTCAAAGGCATCATCGACGATGTAGCGATGTTCAGCGATGCCTTGAGTGAGGCGGATATTAAAACACTCATGGAAGAAGGGGTCGGCAAAGTTCTGGGGGTCGCTCCGGTGGAACCTACAGATAAATTGGCAACGATGTGGGGCGATCTAAAAACGCGCTAAAGAGGTAATTCCAACCCGTATGAAACGACAATTAAAAAATGACTTACTTCTGCGCGCATCGAGATGTCTGCCGGTGGAACGTGTCCCAGTGTGGATGATGCGGCAAGCAGGCAGATCAGATCCCGTTTATCGACAGATTCGACGTGAGCTTAATCTCCCATTGGAACGCCTCTTTCGAACCTGCCCCGCACCGATGTCCCAAACAGAGGTCGAATCGGCAGTCAAAATATCGCTGCTGCCCAAACGTATCGGTGTTGATGCCATCATTGTCTACAAAGACATTCTTACCCCCCTCGCCCCCATGGGCGCGCATTTCCGATTCGATCCAGGACCCATTTTAAACCCACCGATCCGCACACACGCACAAATAGACGCACTTCGACCCGTTGATGAACCCCCTACACAATTGGCGTTCACGGGAAAAGTCATTCGCAACCTACGCGAAACCTTGAATGAGGAACTGCCCCTTATCGGTTTCGCCGGGGCACCTTTGACGCTTGCTTTTTTCCTCATTGCAGGAGAAAGTCCGATCAAACGAGGTTCGGGGGTATCTGAAAAAGCAACCCCGGTCTTCCAAATGATGGAGGAAGCACCTGACCTCTTGCATCGGCTGCTAAATAAGTTGACCAATATGACTATTAACTACTTGAACTACCAAATCAGCGAGGGGGTTCAAATAGTGCAACTGTTCGAGTCCATCGCCGATGTCTTACCGCGGCAGATGTATAAAGAGTTCGCTTTTCCTTATCATCAGCGAATTTTTGCCGAGCTCAATCCAGAAGTCCCAGGAATCCTGTTCGCAAAAGAGTGTAGTTACATAGATTTAATGCATCAGAGTGGGGCAAATGTTCTAAGCATTGGAAAATGTGTAGACCTTAGCAAAGCCAAAGCAAACGCGAACGGTGCCGTCGCCTTTCAAGGAAACGTCGATAACGACATTCTTCGCGATGGCACACCTGCCGACATCACAGCAGCCGTTGAGACCTGTCTAAGACAGGGTGGAAAAACTGGACATATTTTGAACCTGAGTCACGGTCTACACAGAGATACGCCATTTGAAAATGTTAAGCATTTCGTACACATCGCAAAAACACTTTAGGAAAATTGATGAGAAACATCCTTGAAAATCCCTTTGCCCCACGACAATACGGGCAGCTCGTTGAAGTGACAGAGCGAGTATATCTCTTTCGTAATATTGTAAATTCTTCTATTATCATTGGAGATAAAGGGGTGGCGGTAATTGATACACAAGTCAACCAAATGATGGCACGACGGTTGCGTGATGCAATCCGCACCATTACGGATAAACCGATACTGTATGCAATTAACACACATTACCACTGGGATCATACCAATGGAAATACTGTTTTCCATGACGCTGGAGCGACGGTTGTCGCTCGCGAGATGACCAAAGATTTCATGGTGAACAGGTCCCCGCGGCAGGAAGCATTTCTGCGTTCCCGCGGCTTCACACTCGGCGATCCGCCTTTTCTACCACAACAGACCTTCACACATGAAACCGAACTCGATTTGGGGAATCAACCGCTACACCTCGTTTACTTGGGAAAGGCAGAAACGGACGATGCCACTGCTATCAGAATTCCAGCGGAAGATTGTATTGTTTCTGGTGATACCGTTATGACAGGGAGTTTCCCCATCTTTGGACAGCCCGTTATGAATGAAGGACTCATGGCGAACCACGATTGGATCAATACAATTACGGAGCTCCGGGCATACGGGCCTAAATCTGTCCTACCGGGACACGGACCCTTAGCGCGGGACACCGAAATCGACCGCTTGCTTGAGATTGAGTCCTATTTCCTAACAGAAGTCCGAAAACGTGTTGAACGGGGCATGTCCTTGAATACGCTGCTCGCTGAAATGGAAGCCAACTTACCTGACTGGATTCGCGCTATTGCTGAAGTATGGGGAACACCCCGTTATGCAATTTTGAGGGTATATCGCGGGTTAATCGACGATCCAGAACCGGGGTGGCAACATCTGAAACCTTCGGCTATTCCGGCAGCGGATACCGAAAAACTTCACCAAAAAACACGCGCACTTGAAGACTTTCAGGCTTACCGAGAAACCGCCGAAGAGGTCGCGGAAGGTAATGACTTTGGTTTAGCAATTGCTATCTTAAAAACCGCAACCCAACAATATCCCAATCTACCCGACGCTTGGACGGAATACGCAAATTTGCTCACACAAGCATCACGCACCGTGTCAAGTGTCCTTGAAAAGGGGGACTTTTTCGCTGAAGCTAAAAAAGCACTCAATATTGCACTTGAATTGGACCCTGATCACGCGCCAGCACATCTTTTGCGTGGGTACAACCACATCCTTTCTGCCTATCGCAACGGCGACGAAACAGAGACAGGACTGGAGTCCATCTATAAATCGCTCGTCATTGGGATTGAAGGAACACAACTCGCGCAAGCCTACTTCTGTATTGGACTCGCACATCGGACCAATGGAGACGAGGCACTCGCCCGTGAAGCTTTCGCGAAGGCGATCGCCGCTGACGCAAGGTATATGCCGGCACAGTTAGCGAATATGGCATAGGAGGAAATAAAAATGAAATACGATAGCGTCTTACTCGTGGCATTCGGCGGACCAACGCCGGGTTGCTGTCAAAAATACAATAAAGATATGTGTCCGGGCGAAGCCTACTGTTTTGTCGAAGGGATTGCTGGGGAGGCTGAATCTCAAAAGGAACGTGTAAAAGACATCTCAGCCCACTACGTAAAATTGGGCGGATTTTCGCCATTCAACGAATTAACTTTTAAACAAGCCTGCGCACTACAAACCGCACTGCAAGCCCGCGATCTACCGTTGCCTGTTTACGCTGGATTCAGACATTGGGACCCCTATTTAAAAGAGGTCATCGCGGAAATGGCACAAAAAGGACACCGCAAAATACTCGGAATTATCATGGCGCCCCACCAATCTGCAGTCAGTTGGGAATGGTACCAACAAACCGTAAAAAAAGGAATCGATGCAGTGGATGGTGAGAAACCGACTGTTGATTATCTCGACCCGTGGTACACACACACAGGTTACGTTGGTGCCATTGCTGAAATCATTGAAACTGCCTGTGGCGACAAGTTGGCACACGCTGAACTTGTTTTCACGGCACACGCTATCCCCCAGGCAGCGGCGAATACTTCACCCTATACGCAACAATTTGAAAAAACAGGCGAGGCAGTCGCTGAACAAATTGGAAAAACCCGATTCGGTTTAGCATACCAGAGCGAGGTGGAAAATAGCCCTATTCCGTGGATACAGCCCGATATCAACGATTGGCTTAAAGCCCGGAAGGAAGAGGGCGTTGATACCGTCGTCGCTTCACCAATCGGTTTCCTCTGCGACCATGTTGAGGTACTCTATGATTTGGACATAGAGGCGGCAGAAACCGCGGAAGTGTGTGGCATCGATTTCATTCGGGCAGGCACGGTCGGGGACCATCCCAAGTTTATCGGGATGTTAGCGGACTTTGTCTGTGAAAGGGCCACGCAAGAAAAATAAATGAGGACTTACGCACTTTGCTTGAATGAAACCTTATGTCGGAAAATTCGGGTAGAAAACATGCCATTGTTATCGGAGGCGGTATCACAGGTTTAGCCGCCTGCTACCGTTTGCAGCACGAGGCTGCTGCACGCGATATTCCGCTTGACGTTACACTCCTTGAAGCGAGTGGACGTGTCGGTGGTATCATTGAAACTGAACACCGCGATGGATTTCTCATGGAACACGGGCCCGATGCCTTTATTTCCACCAAACCCGCGGCAAGGGCATTATGCGAAGAACTTGGTATTGCGGATCAATTCATTGGGACCAACCCAAAAGTCCGTCGGAGTTTTATAATCCGGAACGGGACATTGCATCCTGTCCCTGAAGGTTTTTACATGATGGCGCCAGGATCGTTCATGCCGTTTTTTAAAACGCCTCTCTTCAGTTGGCGCGGCAAATTGCGAATGGTGCTGGACCTCGTTATTCCCCGCAGAGGACGGGACACAGACGAAGCAGTCGCACACTTCGTCAGGCGTCGCCTCGGCACTGAAGCTTTCACACGAATGGCACAACCTATGATAGGAGGTATTTATACCTCAGATGCCGAAAATTTAAGCCTAAAGGCAACGTTCCCAAGATTCTTGGAAATGGAAAAGGCGCACGGCAGCATTATCAAGGCACTCCGCGCTCAGAAAAAACAAGCGTCCGAAACCAGTCGAGACACAAGTGGACCTCGCTACAGCCTTTTTCTTTCGTTTAAGTCTGGAATGCAGACACTGACCGATACACTTACCCAAGTAGTATCCAACAGTATCAGATTAAATGCGAAAGTGGAACGTATTCAGCAAGCGAGCGATGGGAACAGGTGGCATGTTTCACTCGCTAACGGAGAAATGCTAAACACCGAACTTCTCTGCATTGCCCTTCCTGTACCACATACAGCAGCACTCATCGGCGATCTATCAAGTCCGCTTACCTCAAAACTCAACGCAATCCCCTACGCCTCTTCGGCAACAGTCAATTTGGCATTCCGCCGTGAGGATATCACACACCCATTGGATGGCATGGGATTTGTTGTGCCTGCTACGGAAAATCTATCTCTCATCGGATGTTCTTTCAGTAGCGTTAAATTTGAAAACCGCGCACCAACCGATCATGTCCTGCTGCGTGCCTTCGTTGGCGAACCTACCTCCAAGAAAACTGAGACTGAACTCATCGAATTGTGTCAGGCAGATTTAACGCCACTTCTCGGACTCAAAAACGCCCCGCGGTTTGCTGTTGTTAGTAAACATTCACAAGCAATGGCACAGTATCAGGTCGGGCACCAAGAGGTTGTCAGTAGTATAGAGCAGTTCGCGAGCGCACTGCCGGGGTTAGCACTCGCAGGAAATGGTTACCATGGGGTCGGGATCCCAGACTGTATTCAGAGTGGAGAGGCAGCGGCACTTTTCCTCTTAGATACCCTATTGGACTGTCCACTTTGAACTTGAGAGTAGGTTCGTAGTCGTGCGATTCATCGCACGTCGGTTACCCGATTTTACTTCTTTCCCTTCATTAGGAGGCTAAATGAACTTCACTATAACGAGCCGAGGGATAATCAGAGTCGGTTTTGGGGTGTTCGGAGGCTTGTTGGTGACATTGATTGCTATCCTCGGCCCGCGTGCTGAGGAAGCTACTGATCGCGTGAAAGAAGCCTATCAGGGATTTCAGGAGGGAAAGTGTAAAAGTTGTCATCCGGCAATCTGGAGGGAATGGGAAAATTCGATGCACGCCAAAGCATGGGTTGACGAAATCTATCAGGAAATCGCAAATCAAATTACGGATAGGGAAACGAAATGTGACGGGTGCCATGCCCCCCAACCGATTCTCATCACAGGCATTGAGGAAATGCCAAAACTGAGAAATGGACAACGGGAAGCCGGCGTTTCATGCCTCGTTTGCCATCTCGATGCTGAAGGCGCGATGCACGGACCACAAGCAAGCGCAGAGACTTACTTCCACGCGAATGTAACCAACCCCATCTATACCTCACCAACAACGCTCTGTAGTACCTGCCATGGTCAGTTGACCGTTCCTGAGCACGACCAGGTTTCCAGTTTTCTCAATTCCAAATTCGCCGAGGGGAATAAGAGTTGTGCGACATGCCACATGCCAGTCGTCAAACGACTCCAAAGCACAGCGAGTTATGAAAGCATCAAAGGCAGAAAGCATACGTGGCGCGGCAGCCGGAGTGTCGCACAACTCAGACGCGCTGCAACGCTTCGACTTGAAATCACACCTGAAAAAGCGAGTGTAAAACTACAAAGCAAAACCGGGCACATCTTGCCAGGTGGCACATTGCGTACCATCATTCTTGAAGTGAAACTTCTCTCTCCAGAAGGCATTGAACGACAAACAGAGCAAATCTCAATTTCGGATAAAGAGCAAAACCGTCTTCTCCCAAGCGAGGAGAGGACTTACATCTTTGACACTTTACCCAGTGCGACTGGGGACACAATCACAGTCCGATTGATGTACCAATTGACCCCAAAAACACCTAAATCCGAGTGGATAGTGATGGCGGAAAAAAATCACGTTGTCCCTTGATACAGTGGAAATGTAGCTTATGCTGTATGAAGATTAATTTTTTAATTCGATACGAGACGGGTGTCCCCGCTGCTGGCGAGGTTTCCTAACCTCGCCAAATTACCATGCTAATCGTTCGTATTCGGCAACGAATCGAAACCCAGCAACCGCTTTAAAGTCGGTGTAGCACGTGATATAACCTCATCCGATACCAATTCAAGGTGTGCTTGCTGCGGCTTCAGGATAGAACGACAAAAAAAACCGAGTAACCCAACACGTGATTCATTCGTTCTATTTTCTGAGGACCCATGCCATATTGCACCGTTGACGATCAGGACGGAGCCACGCGGTCCACAAATCTGCAGCGCATCGTCGTATGCCACACCGGGTTCGGGTAACGCTTTGAGCCGTCGGTGACTCCCCGGCACACAACGGGTGGCCCCATTTTCAAGCGTCCAGTCATCTAAGAACCACACACTGTTGGCAACCATAGGGAAGTTTGGACGGGGGGTAGGGAGTCCAGAGAGCGGATAATCTATATGGAGACCCGCATCCGGTGCGCTCGGATAAAGCACATTGACTGTAAAGGAACTCAGTGTGCAATCGGCACCGAGTAAATACTCCATCGCCGCGAGCATCTTTGGGTATTGAATCGCCTCTTCAAATATTTCGCCTTTGTCAACGAGATTCCAGACCCGTTGTGCACTGTCATTCGCAAGATATGAATGACCCTTACCGGCTTTTTGCTCTGCTACAGCCAGTGATAAAGCATGTTCCCGAAGTTCCATTGTTGTATCTGGAGGTATAAGACTTTCCAATAGCAAAAAACCGTGCTGATCCAATTGGTTCTTTTCAGATTCAGTCAAGATAGCCATTTTTTTCTCCGACGTTATTTTTCTTGACAGTTTAAGTGTTTTTTGGTAATATGTCAAACAGATTGTAGATTTCTACGAAAATAGCCAGAAATCTCCACGAAAATTTGAAATTTTGATTTGACATATTTTAAGAGTTGTGGTATCATTATATAGGCGGACTGCAATTTAATCGATGATATACCGATGCGGCGGGAACAAATTTTTACCGATTGCACAAAACATCACGTAACTGCAGGACGATTTTGTTTACCGGTTTACCGGTGTAACGTAATCTCTCTGATACTTAACGATTAAATGTTTGCTTAATTTTGCCACTTTATGTTAAAATAATAAAAAAATTCCCGCAGGGTCAAATTACTCAAGTCAAATGCCCGCTTTTCATTCGTTTTTGACCTGTGCCATAGGCTATATTAACGCTATCCCATGGCTACATCGGTATCGGGAAATTTTAACGCTCGTTGGTAGGATGTTGATTGGATGGGCGGACATCTACCCCAGTCGTCTTTAGTTGTATTCTCGCTTGCCCATCTAAGAAACTCAGTACTTAGTCTTGCGAGCGCGCAGACTTAACGAGGAGGATGAGTTAATGAAAAAACGAACACTCGTTTGTTTTTTGATTTTTACATTGTGTGTTCTTTACACTTCAATTCCGAATACTGTTTTCGGGCAAGAAGCTTCTCTCGCAGAACAGGTAGCCGCAAAATACATTGAGACGCTTCAACGTGAGGATATTCAAGCAGTCTTGCCAGATGTTCTGGAGGGGTTGAAATCAGACCAAATTCAAGGGATTTTGAGTACAAACCCCGCACTTATTGGTACTGTCGTTGCGGCTCCGGATCTTCTACTGAATTTTGCCCCAGATACAGATCCGCGGTTCGTAGAACTGCTGAAGACAGACGCGGAACTCATAGCAATGCTCAGTGATCCGCTGGTGCAGTCTTTACTTGCAGATGTAGAAGCGATTGACGAACTCGCAGGGTTGTTGAATGTTGGTGCACCGGAACCTCAGCCAGAACCAACACCTGAGCCAACTCCGGAACCAACACCCGAACCGACTCCAGAACCAACACCCGAACCGACGCCGGAACCAACGCCGGAACCTCAGCCAGAACCAACACCTGAGCCAACACCGGAACCGGAACCGACACCTGAGCCAGTGCCAACACCTGAGCCAGTGCCAACACCGGAACCCCCGCCAGCGGAGGTGCTTCCACCCGCAGAGCCTTTTGCACCGATCATGCCGACAAATGAATTCCTCCGTGGTCAATCCAGACTCGGTGGACTCTCACTAAACGCGGTCTCTGGAAGGAACTTTATAAACGAAATTATCCGTAGCACTGGATTGCCTCTTGGAGCAGATGACCTGGTGGACGCGATAGTTGATATGGTTCCACAAGGGTTTCTCCCGAAAAAGCAGATTCGTCAAATTTTGATGGCGAAACGTCTCGCTATTTTTGAAAACGAAGCGAGGCACTTGGATGATGAAAACTTCGGAAATGCGATAACACCGGACTTTTCTGATTTTGCCTATTTGGAAAGAAGCACCAAACACCTAACGCGAGACAATTTACAGGTTTATTTGCGTGTACCAGCGAAGGTGGCTGGTGTTACGTTTAGTCTCACAGATGGCACAACTGTTGAAGGTATAGAGGTTACACCCGATGAATTTCAAGCTGATAACATCCCCTATACATTCCGGTTAGAGGAGGCACTTGCTGCTACCAACTTGCCAGCATGGCCCAGTCTAAGCAATCAACAGTTGTTCTCCAGCGTTACACTACGGTATTCAAACGGAAGTCCCAGGGATGCCAAGGGTGGGTATTCATCTGTTGATATGATGCCGGTGAATGGAGAGAACGGTGTTGTTTGGGAAACAACGTTAGGCGTTCCACCGGGTAATACTTACTACTATTTTGAAGTTGTGCTCTTTGAGCCGGTAGAGTTTATGACCTTGGATCGCGACTACATTGCCAGTCTGGATCCAACCACCGTGACGCTTGAACAGGTACTTGATCCCGAGAAAATAAAATCCTACAGGATTGATGGTTGGGCAATGCCGGATCCGAAGAACCTGCAGATGGTGGACCGCGGTATCATTGATTCACTATTTACACAGGATCTAAATCGAATCGTCTCTGATATATTGACTTCACCTATGGCCGCCAGCATAGTCCAAAGGGCCTTAGCGGGACAGTCAATTAATGTAAGTGAATTCCTGGGTGTTGCCACACCAAAGCAACAGCGCAGAATTCAAGGTATACTGGAGCGTAATGCGAATAGCATTGTAACTAAATTTGAAACTGCTTTCGATCCGATGTTGGCTTCTGTCTTCAGGGTTCGGCCTCCCACGGCAGGATCCTCGCTCTGGGTTGCAAGCATTGATGATCTTGAAGATCGCGACTATTACTTGCAGGCTGTTGTCCACGATGCTGACGGAAACCCGTTAGATCAGGTTCAAGAGACTTTCACTGTTGACACGAGTGCCCCCGAGGCTGATATTCAAATTATGCCCGGTGAAAATGCTGCCGGTTATGTGAACGAAGAGGGAATCTATGTCGCTGCGGCTCTTAATGCCGATGCTGCCGCAACCCTCAATATCATGGGGATGCCGAAGAGAGCGGATATAGGCGCGGGGCAAGGATACCTATTTTATCAACAAGTTGCACTCGATCCTGATAGTGGTATCCCGACAAGCACATGGCTGCCATTAACTGTTGAGTCTACCATGTTGACATCTAAAATTTGGTCAGCACTCGTCGCACGGCAGGGGGAAGACCTTGCGTCATTCCTGAAGCAGACGGCTCCCCAGCTTGTCGGTGGATTGGATGATGCTTCGATCCAGGGACTTTTGGCTACCACGACTCCCCAGGGTGTCTTGGCACTCTTAACACCGGATTTAATCCAAAAATCCGCAAATCCATTCCTCAAGAGTCTGGAGCCTTTCATAGGGCGTTTTCAGTTGACACAATCCCAAGCCCAATTAATAATTGATGCTTTGGGGGCTACAGTGGACATTGTCGATCATCTCGTGCCCGTAACCTTTGATCCCTCTGATCATGTGGTGATGCCCCTCATGATAGGGGACTACGGCATACGCGCGATGGGAATTGATACGCTCTTCAACGTCGGTTCCTATGCTGAACCCACACGCCTCAGAGTCGTTATGCCCGACCATGACAAAGCCAGTATTACGCTCGCGACGATTGGCGACCGAAACGGTGATGGGGATACAAATGATACCTATGAAACCGGAATTATCTTCGCAGATACGACGGAGAATGTTAAACTCATAGGAGCTATCACAAAAACCTCCGGGCATCCGATCGACTCTATTGTGGTGCAATATCAGGATGCAAGCGGTGTCTGGGAAACCATTGGTGCAGCTTCACACGCGGGTTCAGAATTTGAAATTGAGTGGGACGTTGTAGATTTTGACGCATTGGTGAGTGCAGGTAACACTAATGTCATGGTGCGTGCAGTCGCAACGAATGCACTTGGAATCTCCGACCCCGATCCGATCCCGTTCTCCATAAACTTGGATGCTGAGAATTACCCGGTCGATCCTGAGATATTGGCACTTGAGGCGAACTTCTCGTCTATCACCGGAAGGAATCCAGATAGTAACGCGCCGCAAGGCACAGTTACGATTAGCGCGTATACCACCGCGCAACGGACGGCTCCAAAGATTGCCTCCATTGAGTTCTCTGGTGTCGGACGGCCGCGGGAAGTAACGACCAGCACTGATGCCGCCGGTGAACGGAAAAGATGGTCGGTCACTGTTAACACCAGGGACACCAAGAATTTCCCAGATACTATCACCAAGGATAATCCTGGTGCGCGGAATGCGGCTCTCGACAACAGAAAATACACGGTTCGTGCAGTTGCTATCGGCGTAGACGGGAAAAAATACGACAGGGATAATGGTCTTACTGCAATGTTCTCGGTTGATAACGTTGATGATGTCCCACCCGTAGGACCCACAAATGTGAGTGTAACCAGCGTTGAAGGTGTTGATAGTGTCTTTGAAACGGCAGAAGATGGTAGCTACACCGTTGGGGGACTCATCGACGAATATGATGAAAAAGTCGCTTCACCCGTAGCGAAGTTCACTGTCCAACCCACTGCTCAGGCAGCTACCTACGACTCTGTGAATTTAGTGGGGACGGATGCAGACGGTAAAACTGTTCACACTGATACAAGCGAATCGGGACAATTGGAATTTGAAGTGGATATTGGTGAGCTTGGAGATGGAACCTACACGTTCCAGGCGTTAGCTGTTGATGCGGCTGGAAACATCCAAACCGATCCCTCTCCAAAGATCACGGTCCACGTCAAAAATTCTAAACGACCGAAACCCAGGGTCCTAGCGGTTACCACCGATCCCGCGATGAAGCCGAACCCAGATAGTGGGGCCCCGCAGGGAACCGTTACGGTTAACAGCTACTCTCTCGGTGAAAGATCCTCGCCAGCGATCACTTCTATGCGCTTTGAAGTCAAACGTCAAGATGCTGACGCTTCCGAGTGGCAAGAAGTTGGTTCAGTCACTGACACCGAAAGTATGGTTGTTAGCGAGAAAATAAGCCGAGAACTTACTGATCTTGTTCATGCTGCAGCTGATACTGTCGTGGATGGTGAAGAAACCGCATTGATTCAACATCAGACCTATCGGAAATGGTCGCTTAGCATAGATACGGTAGGGTTGGGACTTGAAGACACTATAGAAGGGAAAATTGAGGGCACCGATGAGGAGAGTCCAGCAGCCCGGGATGTATCCTTGGATGCTAATCCCTATGTCGTCCGGGCAATCGCGGTTTCCGCAGCGAACGAGAGCGAAGCAATAACAGCCAATAGTGTTAAATCAACGTTCTCACTTGACAACGTTGACGATGTTGCTCCACTTGGTCCAACAAACATTGTCGCTGTCGCCGATGTCGCGGGTGCTATTGAAGCAGACGCGGATGGTACCTATACAGTCGGTGGAATTGTTGATGAGACTGTTCCATCACCGATGGCAACCTTTACCGTTGAACCCACTGCCCATCCCAGCACATACGAATCGATTCAGTTAGTTCAGGTCGATGCCGATGGCAACGAAACCGTGATTAAGGGTGAAGCCGGGATGTTGAACATCACAGTCAATGTCGGGATACTTGGAAATGGGGCTTACACATTCTACGCGCTTGCTGTTGATAAGCCCAACACCGTTGGTAAACCCGATTCTAAACCCTCTGAACCCAATGTTGAGGAGAGAACCGAAGAGTCTCCACAAACCACGGTAAACGTGCTAAACTTCCGAGTCGCTGATGTCGCTCAGTTGAAAGTTACAGCCGTTGACGGTGTGGATGTTCTAAGAACACCGACCGAACCGATTCCACTTCGGAGTTCACTGACTTTCGGCTTTAATGTTGACAACGGTTCCTTAGATGCTGAAGAACTTAGCGGTTCTGTTGATGGTGGTGAAATGCCAAGCGAAAGTGACGAAGATCCTGAAAATACCTTCTCACTCAAGGTAGATGTTTCAGCGTTAGCCGATGGGATGTATACACCGCATGCCGTTGTTACCAAACGGAACGGTTCAGTTGCGTTCCCATTGAAAGAAATCAATCTGGATAACACCGGTCCGATGGTCGAAATTCAAACGCCTTCGGAAGACCATACAGTAGCGAGTTTGCCAACCGTTCACGCAACCTATAACGATGGTGAAGGTAGTGGTACCGACAGTAACGGTCAGGAAGTCTTATCGTGGGCAACTACGGAACTGACTGCCGGTCCAACAGTCGGTATAACACGCATCCACCCCGAAGCAGGGGATGTTGATGTCGCAGTCGATCAGGATGCTATTGAAACGGATAACGGCACGTTGGTCTATACCCGAACTGATAAACTCGGTGGTGGGGCGTATCGCGTAACCGTGCAAGTTGCTGATATACTCGGAAACGTCGGTGAAGCCTCCCGTGAGTTCGCTATCGAAGGGACTCCCGCAGACACAACACCGCCAGTCATCACTGAAGCGGCTCCTTCGGGAACCATCAGCGGTGAAAGTTGGGTAACGATCTCAGCAGTTGTCAACGATGCGGAATCCAAGGTTATAAGTGTGAAGTTCGGTATTAACGACCAACCGCTCCGCTCCATCGCACCCGCACAGATCGCTGATGGGCGACTTCAGGTTGCCGATAGCTTCACAGCAGGAACACATACCGTCAAAGTTATTGCTATCAGCGAAGGCGGTAAAAGAGAACATTCATGGACCTTCACACTGGTCGTTGATAACGTCGCACCGGCGATCACCTCGATTACGCCAACCGGAACGATCCGCGCTGGACTCCCGACAATCTCGGCGAGTGCCAACGATGCATCAGGCGTTGACGAAATCGATATCGTCCTGATGGATAGCAATGGTAAAGAGGTGAAAGGTGACACCGAAGATGATGGCGAAGACGATGTTGAGGGTATCACACGCTTAGATTTCATACCTGAAGCACCTCTCGATGAGGGAACTTACTCGATTGAAGTCCGCGCAACCGATACAATCGGCAACTCTGCCACAGCAAAGGGTGGTTTCACAATCGACTTTGATACTGCCGCGCCGGTTATCACGATGTCGTCCCCACAAAATGAGGCACGCCTGATTGAACGCCGTCCGCAGATTTCAATAACCTATGCCGATGCTGAATCTGGTGTAGATGTTGATTCTATCCGCTTCGTGCTTGATGACCAACTGATTAACCTCAAACCGAATCAGAAATCGGCATCACAGGTAGTGTATACACCACCTGCCGAACTCGCTTTCGGGCAACATACGGTTAAACTTGAAGTATCTGACATGGCGCATAAAGAGGGTAACGTTTCTGATAAGAGTAGCGGTGCCCGTGAAGCGAACATGGCAGTTCATGAGTTTACCTTCTTTGTTGAAAGTGAAGAAGGCCCAGTATTGGCATCGCGTCCAATTAACGCACCCAACCCGTTCAAGGACAATACGCGTATTTCCTTCACATTGACTCGACAATCTACAGTGAGCATCGTCATTTACGATATGACGCTCCGTCCTGTTCGAGTCCTTGTTGATAACGAGGTCTGGGATGCAGGCGAGTACGTTGGCAAAGGTGCAATCGGTTGGGACGGAACGTCCACCGCTGGCGAAGACTTAGCTCGAGGCGTTTACTTCTGTCAGATTATGGTCGCAGACGGTTTCGAGCCAGAATATGCCATTCTCAAACTCGCGCTGACGCGCTAAGTATACCGCAGTCTGCATATCGGGAATTGGATAGGTGTCCAATTCCCGATGTGGACAGTCTTTTGGAGGATATAATGTTAATGACAAAGCAAATTGCGAAACGGGTTTCCAGACAGGGCCCGAAATTGCTATGTGGTTTAATACCCCTTTTCTTTCTTATCCTAGCGGTGTCACCGGTCAGCTTTGCCGGAGTGGATGCCATGCCACACCTACGGCTTGGTGCCGGGGCACGCTCGATCGGCATGGGTGGTGCCTTCACAGCAATCGCCGATGATGCCACCGCAACCGTTTGGAACCCAGCAGGACTCGGCTCCGCAGCGGATTTAAGTCTCAATTTTTCAACACAACAACTCGATCTGGATAGAAGCCATAACTTCATCGCATTGACGAAAGCATTGGGTTCAGCCGGATCCATCGGAATTGCCGTCACAAATGCAGGCGTGAGTGGTATCCAGCAGTATGATGCCAAGGAACGCTATGGTGGCACGTTTGACTATAGCGCGAACGCCTATTCCCTCTCCTACGGCATCGGGTTCGGGAACTTCGGTATCGGTCTCACAGGTCGCATGCTGGCGGATAACTTTGGCGCAGCAGGTGTTGACAGCCAGAGTGGGTTCGGTGGTGTAGATGTCGGACTCATGGGACATGCCCTGTCCATAGATGTCGGCGAAGAAAAGGTCCCGACTTTCCATTACGGACTCGCTGCGAAATACTTAGGGGCAGCCCTTGGGGACGATACTGTGCCGATGGTGATTAGCCTCGGAGCCGCCTATGACCTCTATATGGGGAACGTCGTCACATTCGCAGTGGATCTCGAGCAAGAGATGGTCAACCTGGATGAGAGCGCGACGAGCCTAAGACTCGGTGCTGAATACACCATTGTCACTTACAAATCTACTGCATTTGCCGTTCGAGGTGGGGTCAGAGCATCACGCGATGTCCAGAACCTCTTCGGAGGATTTGGGGTGAACATCGGGGGTCTGCAGCTTGACTATGCGATTCAAGATGGCATGGCAAGTGAAATTAACGGCGTCGGATCGACTCACTTTATGTCCCTCTCTTATAGATTTTAAAGGAGATAACTGATGAAAATGATAAGAGGCACACTGAAGTTGGCACTCATTCTGTATATTTGCGCAGCGCTCAGTGGCATTTACGTGTTATCCGCATCTGCGAAAATCACACCGCACGACGGGGGCGACGATACGACGCTCATCACCATCGTAAAGGGGGATACCCTCTGGGATCTCTGCCAAGAGCACCTCAAGGACCCACTCCGGTGGCGCGAACTGAGCAAATATAATGACTTCACCAATCCGCACCTCATCTATCCCGGCGAAACATTGCGGATTCCAATCGCTATGATGAAAGAGGTAAAGGACGTTGCTGAAGAAGAACTTGCCGCGCAGCAGGCGGAACTTGAAAAGCTAAGAGCCGAATTAGCCGAATCCGAAGCAACGCGGGATAAACTCGAAGCAGAAATTAGCGGACTCAACAAGAGTATGGGCGAACTCAAAGCACAGATCGAGGCGCTTGAGGCAAGCCTAAAATCACAAGAAAAGCTAATGGCTGCTGTGAGTCAATCCAGTGACGCAGTCTCTTCCAGTATCAAAGAGGCATTGGCAGCGAAAAAAGCGGCTATCATTGACAAGATTGCCCACCTTGACGAACGTTTCGCAGGGATCGAGAAGATGCTCAAAGAGCACCAAATGGCACAGGAAGCCACACACGAACTCGTTAAATCAATCGAAGGGAACGTGAAGACGCTCTTGATGAACGTTGAAGCCAACCAAAAGGCAATCAACGAGATCAAGATGATACTTGAGGATGCCAAAGGGGTCCACGAGGAACTCTCCTCAGGCAAGCGCGCGCTGGTGTTTCTGACGACTCTGGCAGCCGGTGTCGGCTTGTTTGCTATCAACGCTATCGGTGGACGGAGCAGCGAATAAGCGACATCCATCACCTTTTAGGCAGGGAGCGTGTTTCAAGCACCTCCCTGCCTTTTTTATACAACTCGCGACGCATCAAAGGTCCTGGTATATGTCATCAAATATCGCTAAATATCCTAAGGGAGACACCCAAGCAAAAATGCCTCCCTTCACTCAGACAATCAAACTTTACGGCGATAGAACGGGCAGTAAGGGGACCTTTAGATTTGCTGGTCTCGCATGGATGCAGGACACCAAAGTCATCCTTGTGCAAGGCGACGCGCAAAGCCTGAGCAATGCTGCGGAGTGGCGGTGTTTTCTACGGCTTATAACATTGGCACATCGCCTCAAAAAGCCTGTTATTTTATGGAATCTGCCTGTTGTTCACATCGCTACAGTCCAACGTCGGACCTCGTTGGATTGTGCACAGGCAATTCAGAACGCTGAATTGGAACTCCTAAAGTTGCCATATCCTATCATCACGGTTTTCGACGAAGTTTATGACAGTACTTATGCCTATCCGGAACTTATATGGAGCGACGGTATTGTACTCGTGACACCGCCGGATGCACAATTTTCTGAACACGAAAAAGTGAAAATCGCGCGATACCCAACGGACATTGAATCCGCAATTTTGGAACTTCTCTGTCAAGCCGCACCGATTCCTGCCTCGGAATTAATCAAAAATCGGCAAGAATCCCTACGGTTCGCAGCGAAAAGCAGGAATAGTTAGCGGTTTGCCTCTCAGCGGGCGTTAACGGAGAGACACTTTATCCATCAAACTCACCTGACCGAATCGCAAGGTAAAATTAAAAAATGAAAGGCGCGTAGCCTGCAACAACGGTGCAGGCGGTTCTACGGAGAGACACTTTGTCCATCAAGTTAACCTGACCGAACCGCAAGGAATAATTAAAGAATGTTTGAAGCTAAATTAAAACCCCGACTTGAAATTATTCTGTCTCTCGTCGCAAATAAAATGGTTGCAATCGGTATTACAGCGAATATGGTGACGCTCTTCGGGTTCGTCGTGAACCTCATCGCTGCCTTTTACTTTGCAACAGGACGTCTCGTCACCGGGGGGATTCTGATTCTGTTCGGCGGAAGTTTTGATATGATAGACGGGGCAGTGGCACGCGCACAAAGAAATCCACGCGCCTCCGGCGCACTTTTGGACTCCGTCATTGATCGATACTCGGAAGGGTTTCTGCTCCTTGGAGCCCTCATCTACTTTTACAGTTTGGAAAGTCTACTTGGGATAGTGCTCGCGTTCAGCGCATGGTTCGGTTCAATACTCGTCAGCTATGTAAGGGCAAGGGCGGAGGGACTTCAGGTGACCTGCAAGGTAGGACTCATGCAACGACCGGAACGCATTATTTTACTCGGAGCTGGGACTGTGCTACAAGGAGCACTTCTACACAAGTTTCCCTACCTCCAAAGTACAGGAATGATTCTTCTTTGTACACTCGGCATACTCACACTCACCTCACACATTACTGCTATCCACCGTCTCATCTTCTCATATCAAGAATTAAGTCGCTAACCGAGTCCAAGTAGAGATATAATATCTAAGTTAAAAGGCTTTAATACTAAGTTCACCGAAAAAACCAAAACAGCTACAACAAGGACCACTTTAATCCATTTATCGCCTTTTTCGACTGCCCAATGGCTGCCAATCCAGGCACCCGTGGCATTCCCTACTGCTAACGTCACACCTAAACTCCAATCGACCTGCTTTTCCATGATAAAAATACCGAGGGCAAGCACGGTATAAAAGAAGATGACTAAAACTTTAATCGCATTCGTCCGAACGAGATCAATACCCGTCAAAAGGCGCAATGCCGTTATAACAAGCAGCCCTACACCTGCTTGGATAAACCCACCGTAAATTCCAATAAAAAAGAACGCAACCATCGCGAGGACTGTAGAACCTGTACCCCCGCTTTCAATCCTATCCTTTAACCGTGCCGTGGGATTCAGCAGTGTTAACCCGAGCATAATGAGCATCACGGCTGCAAGGATAAATTGGAACAGGGCTGCATCCGTACCAATCGCAATTTTAGCCCCGATTCCCGCACCGATAACTGCAGGAACAGCGAGTAAAATGCCATACCGAAAATTGGAGACCCCCTTACGTCGGAAACCCAGAATGGCACTGAGGTTTTGGAAGAAAATAGCGACCCGGTTTGTGCCGTTTGCTAATGTCGGATCGGAGGTAAGGAAGATGAGCATCGGGAGTGCCAACAACGATCCACCGGCGGCAACTGTATTTAAGAAACCCGCGGCAATACCTGTACCAAACAACAAGACCGTGTGCAAAAGATTGAATTCCACTTTATCCCCCTATTATTTTCCCTTTTTTGATGAATTGGATAGTATCTGGCGATATTTCGCGAAGCCGATGAGAACGAGAGCAACAATATTGCCGAAAATGATGGAACTGCCAAACCCCGTAATTACCAAAAAACCGCCGATCCGAAGAATTCCATCTCCAAACGGACACTGCCAGTCTAAAATAAAAATAGCCACGGCAGGAATCAGAGTACCAAGTATGAATCCTATTCCCGCAGCAGCACCAGCAACGTTCTGAAATTTTTTTACCATCGGCAGCTGAACTTCAAATTTTCTAATTATGGCCATCTGAGCATTGTTCCACTTCGTTCCACAATGGTGTTTGGTCAGTCCCAATACAAATGGGAATCTGTAAGGGTTTTATAGTAGATCCCAGTATTTTCCCAGTCTCAGTAGGTGCGGTTTCTAACCGCACCGGATCCGTTAGGAAATTAGGTGAGTCCTAAATACTTATCTCTGCCTTGGACAAGGGCCTCTATCTTTCGATCCACTACAGAACGTTGGAGCATCCAAAAACCACAGTCTGGATGCACCCAGCCAATCCGTCCAGGCCCCAACGTCTTTTCCGCTGTTTCGATGCTGGCTGCCACCTCATCCGGAGTCTCAACCGGATTGACCTTTACATCAATCACGCCGATACCGAGGACAGTATCTGATCTAACATCCTTGAGTGCCTCAAGGTCTGCCTCGGGACGATGTTTCAGTTCCAAAACTAAGTGATCGCACCGGAGCGTGTTCAAGAAGTCCACCAGAGCACGCCAGTTCCCTTTTTGGATTACCTGGCCCCCATAGTTGCCAAAGCAGAAGTGCACCGCTTTCTCTCCGCTAAACGCATCAAGAACAATATTAATCGCTTCGGCAGCGCGAGGTCCATCTTGTGGGTTACCGGGTATATTCGCCTCATCAATTTGAATGCACGCACAATCCAGTTCACGGATCTGTGTCGCCAACACTTCTGCCAAGGCGGTGAGCAGCGCATCAAAGTCGCCGTAATGTTTGTCCAACAACGTCCGCGCAAGCATGTAAGGACTCGTTACCGTAAATTTAATGTTCTTCCCAGATACGCTCACTGCGCGCTCGCAATCAGAAACGAGGTTTAACGTGCCTTCTCCCAGGGCGTTCTCAACAACCCCTGCCGGTTTCGCACGGAACGACATCGTCTGCATCTGCCGAAATTCATGCCATTCTTGTCTACCCGCTTCCGCTCTCACACCAGAAAGCGGACGGATGAAATAATCAATCATGCCGTTGGTATCTGGATGGTTGGCATCAAAACGGTAAAGTTCGCCATCTGTCGGTAGGTCAATACCGTGTTGCCGCTGGATGTCTACGACGACCCGCGTCGCATCAAGCAGCGTTTGCTCTGTTGGCATTGACAGGAGCCAAGCTGGCACAGGATAAGAACCCACGGTTGTCGTTAAAATTTCTGGTTTTTTTGTTGTATTTTTCACAGATTTAATTTTCGACTAATTCAAAAGACTCAAGTTCAAAGACCGTGTCAACGGTTACATCGCCCCGAGTCTGTGATTGTGTAAATTTGATAATTCCGACATCCGGTGCAACCCATTTTTTTACAACAGTGATGTCGAGTGGGACATTTTGATTTTCAATATCAAATCCCCACCGAAAGGATTCTTGAACTTGGAAGACGTGTTCAAAAGTTCCCGCCGGCACGGTTACGGTATCTTCTGAAATCACCTCAAATTCGTCGAGTCCACCGCCAATCGGAAAGAGTTCAGGAACTAATTGTGCCTGAAAGTTAACCTCCCACTTCTCGCCCGGGATAAGTGGGAACTGGTAGAGTGGGAGATACGGCACAAACAAAATGGTATCACCCGTGCCGGATGTGGTATTTTGCGCGTGTTGGACAATCGCTGAAACCTCACCCTTTTCATCAAGGCTGGTTCCGAGGTAAGAGTAGTTTACAACATTCTCTAAACCTTCAGCCTTACTCGATTTCTGAAGGACGAAACTTTCAATGGTTTCCCCACCTGCGCGTTGGATCTGGATCGTATCCACAATTTCGAAAGTAATCTCAGCACCGCTTGCGTCCCGATAATGCCACACATTCCCTACAGCCAACGGATAATAGTCGCCGGGACGGGTACGCCACACTTGGATATCAAGTGTACTTCTCGTAGCATTTTCTCCATCGCTTACTGTGACTTCAATCTGATATTTTCGTTCAACTTCCGGCGCACGCCAGAGGGCACCAGAGGCGTTCTCCGTTAACTCACCACCCGTAACCGTCCACGTATATGATAGGGAATGTCCTTCAATATCACCAGCTTTCAAGCGAATTGGCACCTCTGCCCCTGGTGGCACTATATTCGATTCTGCTTCAAACACCAGAATGTGCGGTGCAACGTTTAGGCTGCTGGATTCATCACCACCGCAACCTACTGCAACACCAATAAGCAAGAACCCAAGAATTTTCCAGACATCCGTTAATTTTTTCATGTGCTGAGAGATTGTCCGCGTAAGACTTCCCGACATTGGGTCTCACCGTTTCCAGTTACATTGTAAGCGAATGTATTCATCAGCCGGTCGTTCGTCGAATTGTTGGGGGCAGATCCATGAATAATCAGGGCATTAAAAAAGACCCCATCTCCCGGTTCCATCTCGACAGCAACAGCGTCTTCCCGTTCTTGGTAGTGTCCGGGTAAAAACACGCCAAACGTCTGATGTTTCCGTTCGTGTTCTTGTAAACCCCAGTTATGGCTACCGGGTACAAACTGAATGCACCCATTCTCAAGGTTCGCCTCGCTGATAGCCAGTTGACAATTAATCATAACCGGCTTGTTCTGATCATTTTTCCAATAGGCGTAGTCCTGATGCCACGGGATAGCCGTCCCATCGCCGCCCGCTTTTGGAAGTAATTTGCTATGGTAGAGCGATATGTGTTCACCCATCATTACTTCCAGTATATCCAGCACTTCGTCAGAACGAAGCAGACGATTCAGCGTCGGGCTCACTAACTCACTGTGCATCAATTGTTTGATACGTGGCGGGTGATCCTCTGTATCGTAGACTTCCCAAGAAATCCCAACGCCATCAGCAGGTTGTGCTGCCATACGGTTGTGTATATCTTCAACCTCCGTCTGAATTCGCGCAATATCTTCTGAAGAGACAAGTCCCTTTTTCAGAAGATAGCCGTTTTTCATGTAAAACTGCTGTTCTTTGCTCGTAAGTCCCATGCAGTCCCTCCTGAATAAGTGGTGATATTAAAGTATACACCAAACGTTCGGAAAAATCAAGGGTTTTCATTGTTTGGTTAAACACACCTTGAGAAAAAAAGGTTTACTTCTGTTACAAATCTTGTTAAAATATTAAAAGTTGAATTTACGCGTAGCCACTTTGAAGGCACTACTATAGTCTTCGAGGCATATTATCGCGCGCCTCGTAAGTCGTGAGTACAGAACACCAATGGAGCCAAAACTGATATGGACTATACGCTTGAAAATTGTCAAAAACTTGTGGACGACTGGGTTCGCACCTTTGGGGTCCGCTATTTTTCAGAGTTAACCAATACCACCATCCTTATGGAGGAAGTCGGCGAATTAGCACGGATTATGGCGCGCCGGTATGGAGAACAGAGTTTCAAAGAGAATGAGAAAGACTTGGACCTTGGTGAAGAAATGGCGGATATCCTTTTCGTACTTATCTGTCTCGCGAATCAAACAGGCATCACACTTGAGGACGCATTCAAAAAGTCAATGGAAAAAAAGACACGCCGAGATAAAGAACGGCACAGCAAAAACCCTAAACTTTTGAAAGACCCCGAATCAGATACTTAACCGCTGAAGGAGACGGACAATGAGGCTCCAGAGAGGCAGCGCATTTTTAGTCTTAATTCTGCTTTTTATCAGCCATGGATGTGCAATTTTCCAAAAAAGTCCATCAACGCCGTTGGTAGTGGATCCACTCATTGAACGGAATCGCGAGTGGCGCGAGCAGGTTGAAATTGGTAATACAGAACTACAACGCAAAAACTGGCGCGCCGCCCTGACCGCTTACGAAGCCGCCGTTGCAATTCGACCAGACGCAAGTGATGTCCAACACAAAATCGCTGAGATATATTTCCAACTGGAAGAGTATGAAAACGCACGAGACGCATTCGTAGCATTTTTAGCGCTGGAACCGAAAAATATCACGGCTCTAAACTACGCTGGATATATCTCTGAAAAATTGCAGGATTATGCCGCAGCCGCCGAATACTACGAGCGAGTCCTTGACGTTTCAGTGGATAATCTCTACGCCTTGAATCACCTCGGTTTAGCCTACAAACAGTTACAGCGTTTTGACGAAGCGATTCAGGTGCTCCACACGGCATTGTCTTTTGATCCGAGATGTGAACAACCCGAAAGCGAAAATTTACACAACTACTTGGGGTTAATTTACTTAGAGCGCGGTGAAATAGGTGAAGCCATCGCGGAACTACGGGAATCAATTCGGTTATTTCCAAACGAAATCTGGGCAAGGGAGCAACTCGCTACACTTTATGAGAACCAGGAACGTTATTTTGAAGCGCAGCTCCAATACCAGCAGATTTTAGAAATTGATCCAGACAACCTCCTATCTTTAACGCGGCTCCAAGCACTCGCTCAACAGAACTTTGGTCCAACGGGACTTGTCAATGTGCCGCCTGTTACCCTTCTCAATCCAGATGTTGAGCACATTATCGCGAATGCCTCAGATGCCAGCGATTATCCCGATGCCGATACTTTAGTCCTCTTCAACCATTTCAGCCACGATATCCTACCGACGGGACAGTCTCGCTATACAACGCATCAAGTCGTTAAGATCCTCACCGAAAGGGGAATCCAAAAGTACGGCGATATTGCCATTCCTTATCAACCTACAGCGCAGAACATCGGTGTAAATGTAGCAAGAACAATTACGACGGACGGCACGGTGCTGTATCCGCCCGATGAAGCCTATAACGATGCGACACCCCCTGGGTTATTGTCCCAGAATCTCTATTCCGACGCAATGTGGAAGGTCATTTCCATGGTCGGTCTCGCCCCCGGAGTCTGTATTGAATATCAGATAACACTTGAAGATAAAGTCCCTGGAGGTGAGACATGGATCACAGGCGCATACAATTTCCAAGCGACAGAGACGACACTTGAGACGAGTTACGCCCTTCAAATACCCGAGGCGTGGCATCTTCGATGGAAAATTGCGAATGATACCCCAAACGCACGGGAACCTGAGGTCTCCTACACAGAAAACGACACCGTTGTGTATATTTGGAAATACGGTGAAACACCCGCGCTGACGATAGAGGAAGGCATGCCCCATATTAATGACATCGTGCCACGCTTACGTTATTCTTCAATTGCCGACTGGAACGATGTCTACTTATGGTATAAAGAACTCGCGAAAGGGAGATATACACCCAACGCTAACATTGAGGAAAAGGTCCAACAATTAACCGAAAATCTGACAACAGAAGCCGAAAAAATACGCGCCATCTACCATTTTGTCGCCGCAAATATTCGTTACGTTGGTATTGAACTTGGGCAGAGTGCTTATCAACCCTCACCTGCCGCTGAAGTCTTTCAAGTGCAATACGGCGACTGTAAGGATAAAACAACACTTCTGATTTCAATGTTAGATTTGGTGGAGATCAAGGCTCACCCAGTTTTGATTAGCATCGCACCCTACGAGCAGGTCGACGCGACACTCCCCGCACTCAGCCAATTTAATCACATGATCGCCGCTATCCCGACTGGTGCAAATACCTACATTTGGTTAGATCCGTCCTCGACAACTTGTAGTTACGGAGACCTACCTTATAACACACAAGGACGCACGGGATTTCTCATTGCCGATACACACGGTCAATTCGTGGAAACACCTGTTTTCCCAGCCGACGCCAATAGGCTTGTGAGCATCACGGATATGACCCTAAACAATCAGGGGACTGTAGAAGGGACACTCCACATTCGGACAAGTGGACAATATGACCTAAATACGCGGTGGGCATATCAACAGATACAACCTCGGGCAATGAAAGCCACTTTGGCGGCTGAACTCAGTCAACAATTTCCCGGTATTCAGATAGTATGGCATGAGATGTCAGACCTCAATGAACTCAAGGTCCCAGTGGAAATTAAACTCGGCTTTCGCGTTGAGAATTACGCAATACCTTTAAGCAAAAACATGTTGATGCCTTTACCAATTGATGAATTTGGGGAGTATGCTGAAGCGTTTGCTGACGACCAACGCGTCTATTCATTGGACTTCGGTTATCCAACGCAAGTGGAGAAAACGATTCGTATTGAGGTTCCAGATGGGTGGAGCGCCACGCTACCAGAGGATAGCCATCATACCATGGAGAGCGCGGAATTTACTCGACAGTATCGGCAGGTAGATAATATCATCACCTACCAACTTCTGTTTACGCTAAAAAATAAGATACTTCCAGCGGTTGCATATCCAGCGGCAAAATTGCTTTTTACTTCGCTTGCAAGTGAAGATGGCAGTCATTTGCTGCTAAATACCGGGAGCTACAGTCGCATGTCAAAACGGTAACAACTCTCTGGTCATTTCCAGTCCCGGTAGGTGCGGTTTCTAACCGCACCTGATTGCCAGAAAGGAAAGGGTCAACCCTTGACGTATTTCCAGCCATCCACCAAAACGGGAAGCCCGCGAATGAGGCACATGGCAACAACCACGGAAGATAGAATCACGCCTGCTAATTCCAGCCCAATGACCAATTCAGGAAAGGCACCTGAGTTTTTAAAGGCGATGACACCACCGAGATAAAGGAAGGCAAGGGTTTTCGTGATACCATAGACACTACGGCTTGTTCGTGAACTCGTGAGCGCACGGGTCCATTTGGAGGACATCATCGTGTTTTCACCAAAGGCGGTTTTGCCTTGCGCAAACGCCGCACTCCGCAAACCATCTGTGAAAAAACCGCGGGCAATCACGATAACTGGAATCCAGAACGGAATTAATCCAACAACCGCGAAGTAGACCCAGAAGATACATTCGACAATCCGATCGCCAACTATGTCAAATAACGCACCAAAATCAGAAGTCTGATTCAGACGTCGAGCGACGTAACCGTCAACCGCATCAAGAAATAGGATTAGACCTATGAGTCCCACGAGCAGAATGTCTAAATAAACATGAACACCAAAGAGGGAGATCACAACAAAAACCAATATCAGACGGAAGAGGGTAATCAAATTTGCAATCATTTTTTACCTCCGAAAATCTGTGGGCATTTATGAGTCTCTGTGCTTTTCAGGTTAAGTATATTTTTTCAAGTGACACTCCTTTTATTAATTAATAGTAACATACTGTATTACCAAAAACAACACTAATTTTACAAACGGAAGGGATACTAATTTCGATGAATGAAAATAAGAAACCGAACATCGTCCTCATCCTGAACGATGATATGGGCTTTTCTGACTTAGGTTGCTACGGCGGCGAAGTTCACACCCCGAATCTGGATCGGCTTGCTACAGGCGGGCTGAGGTTCACACAATTTTACAACACCGCCCGTTGTTGTCCATCCCGTGCTTCCATGCTTACCGGGCTACACCCCCACCAAACTGGGGTCGGACACATGATGGGCGATGATGGATTGGAAGGCTATCGTGGCGACCTGAACGATCGTTGTATTACGATTGCTGATGCCGTCCGTTCAGAGGGTTACGGCACTTATATGAGCGGAAAGTGGCATATCTCTCGGCATGCCGGTGCTGATGGACCTAAGCATAGTTGGCCGTGTCAACGTGGATTTGACCAATACTACGGTATTATCACCGGTGCTGCGAATTTTTGGAAACCGAACACGCTGACGCGCAATAATACACGTATCCAACACGACGAACTCCCTGAAGGTTACTTCCTCACAGATGCTATCAGCGACGAAGCAACCACCTTTATCCGCAATCACACCGAAAAGAACCCCGATAATCCGTTTTTCACCTACGTCGCTTACACGGCACCGCATTGGCCCCTGCACGCCCACGAAGAAGACATCGCCTACTACAATGGACGTTTCGCTGCGGGATGGGATGAACTTCGAGAGGAAAGGCTCTCACGGATGCGGGAAATGAAGATTTTAGATGAGGCATGGCAACTCACGGCGCGCGATTCTTCACAGCCACCTTGGAGCGATGCGCAATACAAGGAATGGAATCAACGCCGTATGGAGGTTTACGCAGCGCAAATCACGCGCATGGATGCGGGTATCGGAAGAATTATCAACACGTTGGAAGAAACGGGTGAACTTGATAACACGCTCATCCTGTTTTTAGCCGATAACGGCGGTTGTGCCGAAGAACTCGGAGGACCCCCCGCAATACGCGACAGCGATTCACTCATCAGTACTGAAACAACCTCCGACGGGCAACCCATCTATCGGGGCAACGATCCGAGCATCATGCCCGGTCCCGAAACCACCTATCAAAGCTACGGGGTGCCGTGGGCAAATCTCTCCAATACGCCGTTCCGAGAATACAAACACTGGGTGCATGAAGGCGGTATCGCTACGCCACTGATCGCACATTGGCCGGATGCCATAAAATCGGCAGGAGAATTGCGCCATCAACCCGGACAATTGCCGGACATCATGGCGACATGCCTCGAAGTCTCAGGGACAACCTATCCTGAAGAACACGACGGGAAACCGATCTTGCCGTTAGAGGGAACCAGTTTAGTACCGATTTTCGATGGGAAGGATAACGGTAAAGAGGTGCTTTATTGGGAACACGAAGGCAATTGTGCAGTCCGTCAAGATAAATGGAAACTGGTCCGCAAGTTCCCCGGCGATTGGGAACTCTACGACGTGGAAGCCGAACGGACAGAGATCAACGATCTCGCGACGCAGCATCCACAAAAACTAAATGAGCTTGTTGGGCTTTACCGAGACTGGGCAGATCGCTGTTTCATCTATCCCTGGGATCGACTCCAAGAGAAACGCAGACAGCAACGGCAATAGCCTAAAAACTCTATCCATGTTCGGGCGGGTTTCTACACCCGCCCGTCGTTGTAAAAACTAAGCGCACGGCAGCAGCTTCAAGCAGACGGGGGTCGGGACCTCTGCTACGGCTCCTGTCGCATTTAATTCACCCGTTTCAGCGTCAATCGCGAACGTAACAACCGTGTCGGTCTGTTGGTTAGCGGCAAAGAGGAAGGTCCCTTCCGGATTCAACCCGAAGTTTCGCGGTGTTTGTCCTTGCGTTGACTCATACCCAGTGGGACTCAGCATTCCCGTCTCTGAATCAATCCTACAAATCGCGATGCTATCGTGTCCTCGGTTCGACCCATACAAGAATTTCCCAGAAGGATGAACGTGGATATCGGCGCAATGACTGGTGCCATCGAAATCGTCAGGAAGTGTTGAGACTGTCTGGAACTCAGCCAGCGTTCCCGCGCTCGCGTCGTATCGGAAAGCAGTGAAAGTAGAATCTATCTCGTTAATCACGTATGCGTACTGTCCGTTTGGATGGAAATCGAAATGTCGCGGTCCTGCCCCCGGTTGCACGCGGACCCACGGTTGCGTATTGGGCGTGAGCGTCCCGTTTTCTGCGTCCAATTGATAGATAAGAACTTTATCAAGTCCCAAATCAGGGGAGAAGGCATACCGATTGCCCGGATCGATCATAATCGCATGGGCGTGAGGTTCCATCTGCCGTTGCGGATTGATGCTGGATCCCTCATGCTGCACGAAATCAGAGGTTTCACCGAGCCTACCATCCGACCCTATGGGGAAGGCAGTAACACTTCCACCGCCGTAATTCGCCACGAGTAGGCATTTGCCGGTGGCATCCACACTCATGTGACACGGGGCACTACCGCCGGTAGCACGTTGATTGAGGTAACTAATCTCCCCAGTCTCTTTATGAATATAAAACGCCGTAACCGCACCACTATCTTCACCCTCAAAATCGCCTACCTCATTGACCGCAAAGAGATACTGTCCACTGGGGTGTATCTCCAAGAACGACGGATTCTCAACGCCTGTCATTTTGCTGCTGTATTCCAAGGCACCCGTCGCTCCGTCTAAGCGGTAGACGTAAATTCCTTCGCTATCTCCTTGTGTATACGTGCCGACATAAACGAAATAGTCTTGGCTGTTCTGTTGCACCATTATCCAAAATCTCCTTATATAGTCTTAAGATGAATTGTTTTCTCTTCACTTTCACGATAGCCGATGCGGATCGCTTTTGCACGCACAGTGATTTCGCCTTTTGGTAGCTGCAGAGGTTCGGTATACAGTTTCCAGCGTGCGTCATCTCCCTGCTCGGTTGTATAAGCAATCGATGCCCCTTGCGTCGAGCAGTGAAGTTGCAGAACGAGAGGTGCTGCCCACTCGCCAGCCTCATGTGCCACCTCCATACCCGGGTGTTCGGCATTAATCGGAATAAAAATCGGACCCGCCGTTTGGGGTTGTGTGCCATCAGGATACCACTTCCCAACCATCTGCTCCTCGGATATATCCCCCATATCCCCGAATTCGGATTGCCACTGCGTCAGCGTGCCACGCATCCTTTCCAGAACCTCGTGATGCCCAGCATCACCCGCCAAATTGTTGAGTTCATACCTGTCGTTTTCAACATCGTAGAGTTCTTCAGTAGGACGCGGATAACGGAACATAACCGCCTGATCGCCTTCCAACTCGCCTGCGGCGTATAACCGCCACATCTCCTGCATGATCGGGTGCCGATTGCGATACGGAATCCAGAGCAGATACGGTTTTTCAGGATAATAATTTCGGATGTATTTATACTTTTTATCCCGCACAGCACGGATCATATCGTAAGACTCGTCGTAGCGATCGCGGGTCGCGAAAATATACTCGCGTTCCATCTTCTCCGGTCCGAGGAAGGGTTGACCCTGTAAATGTTCCGGTGCTTGCACCCCACAAAGTGAGAGCACCGTTGGACCGAGATCAATCAAACTCACGAGTTGCTCACTCACACTATCAGCAGTCAGCGAATCATGTCCGCGCACAATCAACGGGATACGGATACCGGCATCGTAGGGCCACCGTTTGCCGCGGGGCAGTCCTTCGCCGTGATCACTCCAGAGAAAGACAATTGTATTCTCCGCAAGTCCATCCTCTTCCAACTGATCGAGCAACTCACCGACACGGGCATCCGCAGTGGCGAGATTATCGTATTGACGCGCCAACGCCTGCCGTGCTTTCGGTGTATCCGGCAGATACGGGGGTAACTGCACGTCATCCGGATTCGTAGTCGTGGTCAACGGGCGATCCTCCCGTTCCCACATACCACTCTCGTGTGTAACAGTCGGATTGAAGACTGAAAAGAAGGGTTGCCCTTCCTCACGATTTCGCCAGTGCCCTTGATTGCTATTGTCATCCCACGCTGTGATAGGGGGGGTGAACTGATAGTCTGTTTTGCTGTTGTTCGTGCAGTAATAGCCGGCGCCTCTGAGGTATTCAGTGAAGGTTTTCACATAGGGCGGTGGCACTGCAGAGTATGGGGTCGGCATGTCAGGCGTGTTTTGGTTCGTATGCGCTGTCCGCATGTGATGCGTCCCAATGGAGGTCTGATACATACCGGTGATAATAGCAGAGCGACTCGGTGCGCAGACACCGGCAGTTGAAAACGCATTAGGGAACCGGCAACCGCCAGCAGCCAGTCGGTCGATATTCGGGGTCCTCGCGACTGTATCCCCGTAACAACCAAAGCGTGGGGTCGTATCTTCTATAGAGATCCAAAGAATGTTCGGGCGATCTGATGTACTCATTTATTTTTAAGTTACCTTTTCCTTACGGACTACAGTTATGAAAAATAGATGAAGACGGCAGCTTGCAACAATACGCAGAAATACCGGATTTAGTCTGGGAATAGACTAAATCCATTCCTTGTATTACATTGCAAAAACACGCAAGCGGATATGAGAGAAGAATGTCAACAAACCAATCGTCTCATTTAACGCCTTGCGAATCATTAAAAATTTTGGGAATGATTCTACCCTAAACAGTGGTTTAAGTCAATAGGGTCGTCTAAGCATTCAGGGTCATATATTTATCAAACGCTGAATTTTAGAGATTTTTCATCGCTCTCTTTGTAACCGATCCGAATTGCTTTTGCTCTTATAACGGTTTCACCTTTCGGTAAACGCAAAGGTTCTGTATACAACTGCCATCGGGCGTCTTCACCTTGTTCGGTTGTATACGCAATTGAGGCACCTTGTGTTGAACAGTAGAGTTGCAGAAGTAGCGGTGCGTCCCATTCTCCATCTCCATGAGCAGGCTCCATGCCAGGGTTAGACGCGTTAATCGGAATGAAAAGGGGTGATGCCGTTTGGGGTTGTGTGCCATTCGGATACCACTGCGCCACCATTTGTTCCTCAGATATATCCCCCATATCCCCGAATTCAGATTGCCACTGTGTCAGTGTGCCACGCATCCTTTCCAGAACCTCGTGATGCCCAGCATCACCCGCCAAATTGTTGAGTTCATACCTGTCATTTTCCACATCGTAAAGTTCTTCAGTCGGACACGGTGATTGGAACATGACCAATTGATCTCCCTCTAATTTGCCTTCGGCATGAAGTCGCCACATCTCCTGCATCACGGGATGGCTATTGCGGTAGGGATCCCAGCGGAGATACGGCTTTTCGGGATAATAATTTCGGATGTATTTATACTTTTTATCCCGCACAGCACGCAGCATGTGATACGATAAATCAAGGCGGTCGCGCGTCGCAAAGACATATTCACGTTCTACTTTTTGGGGTCCAAGGAAGGGGTGTCCGTGTAGGTGCTGCGGTGCTTGAATACCACATAACGAAAGCACAGTGGGGGCGAGGTCAATCAAACTCACCAATTGATCACTTTCACTCCCTGGATGAAGTGCTTCGTGCCACCGCACAATCAACGGAATTCGAATCCCCGCATCATAGATCCACCGTTTACCGCGTGGGAGTCCTTCACCGTGATCGCTCCAGAGAAAGATGATCGTATTCTCCGCAAGTCCATCTTCTTCCAGTTGATCTAACAACTCTCCGACACGTGCATCCGCAGTGGCGAGGTTATCGTACTGTCGAGCCAATGCGGCACGCGCTTTAGGTGTATCTGGTAAATAAGGCGGTAATTCCACGTCATCTGGATTCGTGGTCGTTGAATGATCTTCCTTTTCCCACATACCGCTTTCGTGTGTAACAAGTGGGTTAAAAACAGAAAAGAAGGGTTGCCCTTCCCCACGGTTTCGCCAGTGTCCTTGATTGCTGTTGTCATCCCACGCTGTGATAGGGGGTGTAAACTGATAGTCTGTTTTACTGTTGTTGGTGCAATAATGGCCTGCTCCTCTGAGGTATTCAGTGAAGGTTTTCACATAAGGCGGAGGAACAACAGAATACGGCGTAGGTAGGTTCGGTGTACTTTCGTCTGTATGCGTTGTCCGATGGTGATGTGTTCCGATGGAAGTCTGATACATACCGGTGATAATAGCGGAACGACTTGGCGCACAGACGCCGGCAGTTGAAAACGCATTTGGAAACCGACAGCCGCCTGCAGCAAGCCGATCGATATTCGGGGTCCTCGCGACCGTATCCCCGTAACAACCAAAGCGTGGGGTCGTATCTTCTACAGAGATCCAAAGAATGTTCGGGCGATCTGATGTGCTCATTTATTTCTAAGTTACCTTTTCCTTACAGACTACAGTTATGAAAAATAGATGAAGACGGCAGCTTGCAACAACGGCGCAAGCGGATATGAGAGAAGAATGTTAGCAAACCAATCGTCTCATTTAACGCCTTGCGAATCATTAAAAATTTTGGCAACGATTCTACTCGTGACTCCTAACGCCAACACCCTTCTGTATACGCCTCACGAGTAAATAACTTCTGACGGAACGGCGTCGCACTCGCCATCCATTCCTCAGGAATCTCCTGCGTGTAACGGTGTGGTGGTCCCGCTTCCTTAAAGATGTCAATAGCAAAGATACGATAAAGCTGCGCGGAATCCACAGGTTTCGCCTCCACCGCGTGGAAGATGCGAGCGTTGATATAGACCATACTTCCCGGAGGCAATTCAAGCCGTTTCTCTTCCAGTTTGCGTCCAACTTCTTCGTCGAAATCGCCTGCGAGCATCCGTTCAGGTGTCGCCGTTTTTGTCGGTGCGACCTTATGGCTCCCCGGTATAACTTTCAGGTTCCGATCCCCGCGTGTGAAGCCGTTCGGATAGTACAAGATCTGTATATAGTAGTTATCGCGCTCGGCGAGGTTAACGGGGTTCTCATGTTTCCAATGGTGATGGTCCTGATGGTATCCAAGTGGACCGATCCCGCGGGGAGCGATATTGAGGGCAGAGTGGCAAAAATGGTATGCGTCACCGATAGTTGCGCGTATCAGTGTTGTAATGAAAGGATCGTCGATGAGTCTATCGCTGTATTCACCGCGATCGTTCCATGGGCGAGTAAAATAGGAGCGTGCTTGTTCCTCACCGTTATGCAACGCCTCAATGAACTGGCGCGCCGGTTCAAAACGCTGTGTGATTTCCTCAATCAACCCTTCTCTACCCTCGTCTGTGAATACGTTTGGATACACGATGTAGCCATCGTTATGAAAAGAGTCGAGGTCCGCCTGAGACGGACCCGATAATCGGAAAAGCGAATCAAGTGTCGTCGTTGTGTCCATAGCCATAACTCCTTACACAATTCGTAACAGTTTGTAACCTTCACATCCGGCTGTGTCCATCCAGCTCGAATTTCTCCAGTAATGCTGTCAATTGTTCTACAATCTCTGGATGTTCCTCCCACAGATTGTTTGTTTCAGTTGGATCCTCGTAAATCTGATACAGTTGCCCTGGCACATCCAATTTCGGACCTCCATCCCGCGGTGGAGGCCACCCACCTGAACCCTGTGTCCCCAATATCAACTTCCATTCGCCGTGACGGATAGAAAAAACACCCGTGCTGGAGTGATGCACAATTGCCTCCCGTAATGGACGCTCTATCTCTTCACCTAACAGTGCAGGCAGAACATTACAACTGTCCTGTCCCGCATCTTCGGGGACTTCTGTTCCAACGATAGCCGCACACGTCGCCATCAGGTCGGTGAGACAGGTTAACGCATCGGTTTGCGTATTGGGTGCAATAACCCGGGGCCAGCGGGCAATCAGAGGTTCACGATGTCCACCCTCCCAGATATGTGCCTTATAGCCGCGCCAATCGCCACATGACTTATGATCGTAGAGGTGATACGGCATTGGGCTGTTGTCCCCTTGAATTCGGTCACCCGGCAATGCCCCATTATCGCTCGTCACGAAGATAAGCGTCTCATCGGTTTTGCCAGTTCGTGCTAACGCATCCATCACCTCACCGACCATCCAATCGACAAGCCACACCAGATCCCCCCGGGGACCCGCACTGCTTTTGCCACGTGCGAAATCTGGAACGACCGCCTCTGTACAAGGTTCATGCGGTGCGGAAGGCGTTAGATAGAGAAAAAAGGGAGCATCCGCATCGGCGTGTCCCTCAATATATTCAACCGCCTTCTGCGCGATAATCGGATCGGCATCTTTGTGCTCCCATCCTGGGACCATCATCCCACGGCGACTCGTAAACTCTGGCACGTCATGATAGACGCTCGGAATCTCGACAAATCTATCGTTCTCAATGAAACCGTAAGGGGGTTGACAGGTCGGACAACCGGCGTTTCCATAGAAATAGTCAAAGCCGATATCTACTGGACCCCCGGTGAGCGGTGCCGTGAAGTCGATATGTTCTTCCAATTCGCGTTCTGCGTTCTGCCACGGGAGCGGCGCATGGAAATCGAAATCGTATCCCGGAACCGTCGAAAATTCGAGACCCAGATGCCATTTACCGACGCAGGCAGTATTGTAACCCACATCTTTTAACAACCCGGGCACCGTGAGGCGTTCGCGCTCGATAAGGGGCGGTTCATACCCGTAAAGCACACCGTGTTTGAGGCGACTTCGCCAGCAGTACTGCCCCGTTAAGACCCCGTATCGTGTCGGTGTACAGACTGCAGAAGGGGAATGTGCATCGGTGAAGCGGATTCCCTCCTGCGCGAGTTTATCCATATTCGGGGTCGGAATCTTTGAATCGGGATTATAGCAGCCGACATCACCATATCCCATATCGTCTGCCATGATAAAGACAATGTTTGGAAAGTTATGTGTATCCATTTTTTAAACTTACCTTGCGGTTCGGTCAGTAGCGTTAGATATCTAACGCTACTCTCCGTTATAGGCACGCCTATTGTAATTTCGCCTTTAATTCAGCGAGGTCTTTGTCAAGCGATGCCTCTTCAGCGTAGCTCGAAAATTCACGCGCTAATTTCGCATCCTGATATGCGACATCCACCGCAGCCGCTGTTTTCGCCAAAGTGGCTGCCTCCGTCGCGTCCTGATCCATCTTCGCAAGCGTTTCAAACGCCTTATTGTCCTGTATCTCTTTCAGCATCTCGCGAAGGTGTGCTTCGGCATCAACATTTCTGTGCTTCGCCACGACGGCTGTCTTTTTCCCCTCCGCTTCCATCATTTTCTGCTGAAGATGCTCAAGGAGATCCTTGAGATCCCGGACGACCTGTTTCTGTTCTTCCCATCGCGTTTTGTATTGATCCGCTAACCGTTGATACTCATTCCGTTTTTCCAAATCTTCACGCGCCATGTCCTCACGTCCGGCTTTGAGGGCAATAAGGGCGCGTTCCTGCCACTGTTCTGTTTGGGCAACCGCGTCTTCATAAGCGTCCTGAAACTGTTTTTCAACACCGATAGAGGCGGCAACTTTCTCCTGTGCCTCTGAAAGCCGGTCTTTCATCGCAACGATAACACGCTCTAAAACACGCTCCGGGTCTTCAGTTTCAACCTCGGTCTGTTCCAATTCCGGCGCATATTGCACGACAACTGTCTCTGCAAACTTATCCCCGAGGCGTTGCTGTTTCTGTCCGAGGAACCAGAGTAAATCAAAGGGTTGAAAGATACCTGCGCATCGGCGAACGAAGGCATCTTTGAAAGTACACGGTTTGCCATCCTTCAAACGTAGCACTTGTAGCGACAACAACTTTTTCCCTATGCCTTGACCTTTTCTGAAGCCGTCCATAAAAAACAGACCGAATATCCACAAGGCAGCACTGAACAGAGAAGCAAGAATGCTGAGTCCGACAACACCAGACATCACTTTCCCGAATATATTGAAGGAGCTATTTCCGAGGAAGCTATCTCCGATAAACAGAAGCATTGCAACCGATAAAAAAAGTCCCAAAACGGATTGCACGGCACCTAAGATCGCAATGTCTATAAAAAGCGCGTATAACCGTGCCATTCGGGATGCCAATTTGAATTTCCTCCCCGCGATTTTAATAGATGCCATCTTCAGCTCCTAAAAACCTCTTTGTGTTTGTATTATACACATCCGATGAATTTTACCCGTAATTTCAACAACCTTCATCCTGAAACGCCTCTGCACTTTCTATGAGAACGCGTGTTACAGTGAAAGGGACAAACTCACAGTGCTTCGCGCCGAAGCGTGGATCTCGGTTGAACACCGGTTTTGTAAATCCAACAGCGTTCTGTATATATTGTATAGAGTCTACGGGGGTGAAAAAAGATAGTAAAACAAACACCAGAAACGAAGGGCGAGGCATAGAGACCTCGCCTTACAATATTACAAAGTCGGCACCGTCACTGCGACTTCACGTCCACCCGCATTCGAGGAGTCGATAACCCCTTGGATAATAACGTTCGTGAGCATCACACCGTAGGGATCGATCGGCGAAGGTTTCCCTTCACGAACAGCATCGATGAATGCCGTGTCTTCCTCATGGAATACGCTCACCGATTCAAACTCCGTGAATTCTTCGTCAAAAATCTCACCGTCTTTGTCGCCATAAACGCGCACACCCTCCTCGGGTCCGCGGACTTCACCGATACCGAGACGCAGTCCCGCTTTTTTACCGAGGAAAATCGTCCCACCGAGCGAATCCATGTTCATACACCAGCACGTTTTGAAAACCATACGCGCACCGTTCTCGAAAACCACCCAACCGACACCGAAATCTTCAACTTCGGTCTCTTTCAGCGCAGGATTCCACGTGTTGTGGTGGCTCAGGTAGTTAGAGGTGATACCAGAGACCGCGACAGGTGTCGGGTGCCCCATCAAATAGAGAGCGGTATCCAGAGCGTAGACACCGATGTCCGCAGATGCCCCTAAACCCGCTGTCGCCTTGCGGATAAAACTGCCACCCGGGTTTCCGCGCCGTCTATCTGCAACCGTTTCGACATAGTAAATATCGCCAAGGGTCCCAGCGTCAACAATTTCTTTCGCTTTAATGACCTGTGGTGAATATCGGAGTTTCAAACCGACCATGAGGATTTTATCGTTTTCTTTTGCAGCACGCCACATTGACGCAGCAGCGTCCAACGTCGCTTCCATCGGCTTCTCGCAAAAAACGTGTTTGCCAGCGTTCAGCGCGGCAACAGTTGGTGCCGCATGCACACCTGTCGGCGTACAGACGTATACCGCTTCAATCTCGTCCATTTTAAGCATTTCATTGTAATCGGTGAACGTGCGTTTGATACCCCACTGTTCTGTCGCACGCTCCAGGTTTGCAGGGACGAGGTCGGCAGCAGCTATGATCTCAGCACCTTCAATCTCAGCAAGCGTTCTGCAGTGTGCCCCTGAGATACCACCCGCCCCAATCAAGCCCAATTTAATTGTTCGCATTTCCATCTCCTTATTCGTATAATGTCTCCTTGATTTTAGCGCATCTCTGACGTAGAAGTCAAGCGAAATTCTACACATTTTAGGGCTATTCAGCTCTTCTGTAAGAGCAAGCACCGATTCCCGACTCCTGACCCCTGATGACTGAACGCCGGCTGCCCAAACTCGTATTGACACAATTCCGATCCTATGCTATATTTCAAACACACTCTTAGCATTTGAGGAGAATATTGTGAAAGCCGCACAATTTTACGGTGGAAAAGACATAAGGGTCGAAACCGTCCCTGATCCGACACCCGAAGAGGGGCAAGTGCTGGTCCAAGTGGAAGCCGCAGGAATCTGTGGAAGTGATCTGCACGGCTACCATCATCAACCCGAGAAGCCTCTATCGCCACGTATTGGTGGACATGAATTGACGGGAGAGGTTATTGACATAGGCAAAGGCGTTACAGGGCATGAGAAAGGCACGCGCGTAGCCGTTGAACCGATCACGCCATGTAACAACTGTCCCGAATGCTTCAATGGCTACTACAATATCTGCGGCAACCTGCGGCACGGGGGCGGCGGCTTTGCGGAATTCATGGTTGCCCGCACGCCAAACGTGTACACATTGCCGGAGAGTGTCTCTGCAGAAGGCGGGGCATTGGCAGAGGTTTACGCAGTCGCCGTCCATGCCGTCAACAGAGCGATGGTATCCCCCGGAGACCGTGTCGCTATTATCGGAAGTGGTCCCGTTGGGTTGACGATTGCCCAGGTAGCCGATAGCGCGGGCGCAACCTCTATCGCTATGCTCGGCAAGCCAGACGGTCCCATACAGATCGCACACGAGGCAGTCGGTGCCGTGCCTATCAACGTAGATAAAACGGACGCTGTTGAGGCTATCAAGGACTGGAGTGACGGCAGAGGGGCGGATGTCGTTTTCGAGGCGGTTGGTGGGAGCGCGAATACGCTGGAACAAGCAACAGAGATCGCCGCGAAACGCGGACGCATCTGTATGGTAGGCGGTCATCGGACCCCGCTCTCCTTTTCGGAACGGTTCGCACGGAGTCGAGAACTCACGGTCATCTGGTCGTTCTGCTATGGCAGACGCGGTGGGAAAACAGAGTTCCAAATCGCTATCGACTTACTCGCTGCTGGCAAACTCGACCCGAATCCACTGATTACGCATCGGTTCGACTTAGACGACGTTGCACAGGCGTTCGCAGTCGCCGCTGGACGTGATGAACACGGATCGGTCAAAGTTCTCGTGTTGCCCAATAATTAAGGGTAGTAACATTTGTATGCGAAATTCATCTTCAACCGCACGTCACCTGCAACAATACGCAGAAATCCGCAGAAACGCCCAAGCAAAAACATGCAGGCGGTTCAAGGGGAAGGCATGCTAAACATGAAACCTACGCTATTACGCCACAAGGTAAAGTAAAAAATGGAAACGCTTAAACTGCTTATATTTGTCGGAACGGAAGGGATCTACCACGATCACGCCGGGAACGGACAGTTCTTGACATCCTTCATCAACGATACCGATAATATTGAAGCCGAGTTCTCGCAAGACTACAACCAACTTGCGAATGGACTTGACACATACGATACCGTGCTCTTCTACACCGATGTCGGGGAACTCACGGAGGCACAGGAAACCGGTCTACTCACCTATATCCAAGGGGGCGGCGGATTTTTTGGACTCCACACCGCAGCCGCTTCGTTCAGAGAGGCTGAAGGCTACCACGGTATGCTCAACGGATTTTTTGACGGGCACAGTCCATATATGGATTTCACCGTCAATGTAAGCGACGCTGCGCATCCGATTACCGAGGGATTAACCGATTTTGGGGTAACGGATGAACTCTATTATCTAAAGCACAATCCCGATGCCTCACACCATCTCATGCACGCCTATGACGAAACAAAAGATGAGACGCATGTCATGGCGTTTCACCATACGTATGGCGAAGGCAGAGTGTTCTACTTTGCCCTTGGGCACGATATGGCTGTGCTTGAAAATCCGAGTTTTCAGAGGGTTATCTGCCGCGGCGCGTTGTGGGCTGGAAACCGGCTTTGAAAAAAACAGGGGGTGCCCCAAAGCGTTCAATTCTGGCGAGGTTGGGAAACCTCGCCAGCGGCATTGCTATTTTCTGTAGATAGAAATTGTAGCCTGCAACAACGGAGCAGGCGGATCAACGGCAAGGAACGTAATTAACGTAATTGACCTGACCGAACCGCAAGGTATAATTAAAAAATCATATCGCGTGCTGGATAATGCGTATCCCCTGGAGATATATCCCTCGGATCGTTGGATACAGCCGTCTCCGGTGGCACCATAATCTGATTTTCGTTCACCGGATCATCGGTTTCCGTCCGCCACTGCTCCAAACGGTCTCGCATCTCCGTTAAAACGTCTGCGTAATCGGGATTCCCCGCGAGATTATGTGCTTCCGACGAATCAAACACGACATCGTATAACCGTTCCGATTCAACCGGAGCATCACCCCAACCGTGTTCCATCATAAAGGTCTTGCTAATGCTGTCATCACAGTTCGGCAACGCCCATTTTTCCGCAGTGTCATAACGGCGGATATATTTCCATCGCTTCGTTCGGATGGCGCGTTGCGGTTCATAACAACAGTGATAGTTAACTTCAGCGAAAATCGCATCACGCACATCTTCTGCTTCACCCCGAACCAACGGGAGCACAGAATTCCCCTGTAACCACGCCGGCGCTTCAATCTCCGCCAATTCGCAAATCGTCGGGAAGAGGTCAATCTGGCTCACCAACCCGTCCACAACTTGTCCACCACTGAAACCCCCAGGACCGCGGACAATAAGCATTATCCCGATACCGTGGTCGCTGAGATGGCACTTCATACGCGGGAAAGCAAGCCCATGATCCGTCGTGCATATCACAAGCGTGTTCTCAGCAAGTCCGTTTTCCTCCAGCGCGTCGAAAACCACACCCATTTTCCTGTCAAGCGTGCGTGCCGCGTCTATGTATTCCGCCATATCCTGTCGTGTAACAGGTGTATCGGGGAACGGTGCAGGCGGTTTCACATAGCGTGGATCGGTTTTCGGTTCTCCATCCGGCGGCGGATCGAACCCTTTCGCGCGGCGATGCGTCTCGCCAAATCCAACGTCTAAGAAAAATGGCGCGTCATGCTTCTCCGAGATGAAATCGCGTGCGCGTTCCTCTGCACCCGCTCGCACGGTGCCTTCGGATAAGAGCCGTTGGTATCCTGTCTCCTTAAGATCTCGGACGACATGCTGGAATCCTGCCAAGGCGGTGGTATATCCAGCTGCATTCAGAGTATAGGTGATCAGATGCTCTGGCACTGGAAGACTCCACCCCCGATTTGCCAAACCTCCCATACCGCAACTATGTGCCCATTGTCCGGTGAGGAGTGCAGCACGGGAGGGTGAACACGTTGGATTGGCACAGAATGCGTTTCGGAAGACAGCACCGTCCTCTGCAAGTTTCTGGATATTCGGAGTCGGGATCGCATGTCCGTAAGGTTGCACATACCGACCTGTATCGTGTGAATGAATATAGACTATATTTGGTTTGTTCATGCAGTAACCCTTAATATAAAGTAGGCGCGCCTATGGAGCGCGCCGATTTTGAAAAAGACTTCTTTATTTACCGAGAACTCTTGTCCATAAGCCGGGAGTTACTCCGGCTGGAGGTGTGCCCGGGCAGCATCTTCCTCCGAAAGGTGCCCGTCTTGCGTAAGCACGAATTCACTTAGCAAGGCAATTTCAGGAACTCGGAGTTCCTCACTGAAAATTGTCGCAAATGCTCGTCTGATTTTTGGCAATCGATGGGGTCGAGTGAATTCCGTAGTGCGCTGTGCATCGATTGTCGTTTCAACAATTTTTGACATGGTACACCTCCTATGAGCGTCCGCGCCATCAAAACTGAGAGCGGATAGGAAAGCCAATGCATATTTGGTTAATGTTGTATAATCCCAGTATACTTTAAATTCGCAAAAATGTCAAGGATTTTTTTTCAAAATATTTATACATTCTGTTGACAGTAAATTGCGGCTATCGTATCATATTGGAAAATGCGTCGGAAGAATCCCTCAAAAATTAGCATCAAAAACGCAGCCCGCAACAATACGCAGAAATACTCAAGCAAAAACACGCGGGCGGATACTACGAAAGCACCGTTAAATCTCTAATTACGTCCTTCCTCCGCAAGGTATAATTAAAAAAGGAGAATCCCATGGCACAACGAGAAACCTTACCCTTCGTAGAATCGACCGGCAGTTTTGCGAACGCGAGATACCGAGGCACCCGCATGCCGCCACCAGAATGGGTTGAAAACCCCGATGAACGGAAAAGTATGTATGTGCGGGAATCGATTAAAGTCTACAACGCCCGTCTATTGCAGCCACCTCCGAACCTTGAAGCGAACGGATTCCAGTTAGTAGACGCCGATACGCAGGTAAGAAATCTGCACGATCAGGATGCCGTAACGACGCACTTCTATCAGGAGTGCGCTGACCTCATCACAACAATTACAGGGTGCAGCGAAACACACGTAATGCAACACCAGTATCGGAATGGGTTCGGCGGACTGCCTGAAGGGCATCCACGTGGCAATAAACCGACGGCGAATGGAAGTGAAGGCACCTATGGGGGCATCCATTCCGATGTGAGTCCGTATTCCGAAGATGGATTTGAAAAAATTGCCAATGGAAAGCACTTTCAGATGTACAATGTGTGGCGGAGCACCGATCTGGAGAGAGACATTTACGTCATGCCACTCGCTATTTGCGACATGGCAACGGTTGCGAGAGAGGATATAATTGCCGCCGATGCTTGGTCTCAGACGGAAACCCCGAGGCGACTCGTCAGTTTACGGCTCGTGCATAGCCCGAACCAGCGTTGGTATTATTTCCCACGCATGACACCCCAGGAAACGCTAATTTTCAAGCAGTACGACACACGTCAAGAGAAATCCAACATGCGCACAGCCTTCCACGGTGCAATAGACGATCCGACGACCCCGGAAGACGCGCCACTTCGCAAAACCATTGAAGTACGCTTACTTGCCCTGTTCGATGAGGATGCCGAGCGGGAGGCGAGAAAGGCGAGATTTCAAGCCGAGGTCCCCGAGACCCACACTGACGGCAAAATTTCTGATTGGGTGGAGAAATAATCAGGTGACCGCTGCTTGTTTCGCCTTGTTGATCTCCGTCAACACGTTCATGGCGTGTAACGATTCCTCTTTGTCGTATTGTGGACACTGATGCAAACCGGTAGCAAGGCACCGGTGAACCGCTTCGGCTTGATAGAGAAATCCGTGTTGATTCGGAGAGGATCTCGCCATCGCGACAGATCCCGGCAACGGATACTCAAAGTAATGCAGCGGCGCAGGTGCGTTTCGGGTCCTGTATTGAGAAGGCACGCCATTCGGAGGTGGAATTCGGATAGAGATACGCGTCGGACAATGTCCGGGTCGCTCAAGCGTAATGCGTCCCTCTGTCCCAACGAGTTCCGTCACCTCTGCGAGTTCAGAGGCGCGAGGCGGGAATGTAAATACGGCGTATTTGTTATCGCCGTAATCAACAATCGCACCACCAGCTCTATCCCCCAAGGCAGTGACCGCTACAGGCACAGCCGACGCACCAAAGGCAAGCGGTGCCGCTTGGATGGTATAGATCGGGTCGAAAAAGTCGGATTGTGTGAGCACGACCTCCCCAATCATGCCTGCCTCAATAGCGGCGCGAGCATGCTCCACCGCAGGAAAGAAACGCGTCCACATGCCGTCCTGCATCATGACACCCTTCGCCTCGGCTGCCGCATACATCTCTTCGGCATCGGAGAGGGTCTCCGTGAGCGGTTTCTCACAAAGCACATGCTTGCCCGCCTCAATTGCGAGAAGGGTATGATCCTTGTGCAGTCGGTTGATCGTCCCGATGTATACAATATCTACGTCATCGGCTGCCACCATTTCCCTATAGTCCCCGTAAGCCGTAGGGGCTGGGTTACCCAGCCCGTACTGCCGCGCGAATTCTCGCGCTCGGTCAATCTCCCGTGCCGCTACAGCGGTTAGGGTCGCGCCTTCACAGGCGTGTAGAGCCTCTACCCACTGCGCTGAAATGTTACCAGCACCGAGAATACCCCAACGCAGCGGAAAAGCGACATCTGTAGCACTGGTAAGCCCGCGGCGAATGTCCAGTGGTGTTGAGAGAGGTATGTTGTTTGCCATAGAAATCTCCGTTCGTCGAAGCATACTTGGTGAGTCTGTCTGGTGTTCACTGTTACGCCCACGCGTCAAGCACAACTTTCCCACAATCGTGTGTGCACTGCAATGCCCATGCCTCCTGAATCTGGCGCATAGGAAAGGTATGTGTGATGAATGTATCCAACGGATCCTTCACTTCTGCAATCATCCGCATCATAGCAGGTGTGTCTGCGAGATTGTAATGCCGCGTGCCGTGTAATATCAAGCCTTTATTGATAATACTGCTCCCCTGAATTTCCACGTCACCAATTCCACCAATCAACGCAATGTGTCCTTTCGGGCGCGTTACGTCAATCAAGAGTCGGACTGCTGCGGAAGCCGCTGAGCACTCCACGCCTTTGTCTACACCTTTACCATCCGTCAAATCCTGAATCTGATCGGTGACATCCTCGTCTTGTGGGTTAACAACTGCTGCTGCGCCGAGTTTCTTCGCCAGGTCCGCCCGATACGGATGGCTCTCGACCGCAATGACGCGCGCACCTCTATACACTGCGTTAATCACGCCGCCAAGCCCGATGGGTCCCATTCCCGTAATCAGAACGGTATCAAACGCGTTGACATTCATCAACCGCATGGCATTAGATGTCGATCCGAGTCCACAACATGCCATTCCAGCGTGATCATACGAGACCTCGTCCGGAATCGGCACCAGTAACCAGTCCTGCTTAAGGATGTACTGCGCGAAGGTTGCCGTCACACCCGTCTGCTCGGTAGTGTGTAGGATCTTGTTGTCGTCCGGGCAGTGGGCATATTCGCCTGTTAAGCAGACATGACACTTCCCACAAGGATAGTGTGGCATTACCACAACGCGATCGCCTACCTTAACAGTGCCTTCCTGTGCGATTTCTACCACTTCACCCGCGGCTTCGTGACCGAAACTGTCGCCTGTATGTTCGCTTTTGAAACCTTTGTATTCCGTACACATCGGGGCCGAATGAATTTTGACGACAACGAACTCACCTTTAGCAACTGGGTCGGGTTTATCTATTAAACCCGCACTTTCAGTACCGAATTTTGCAACAACTTTCATGCAAATCTCCCTTCTACATTTACGCGTTGGTGTCCTCTCCTGTCTCATCTTCGTGCATAATTTCCTTTAATTTGAGCCCAATCCAGAAAGCCGCGATGCAGATACCTACCGATATAGCGAACAACGACTGATAACCGATGTAAGGCGCGAGAAACCCACCAAGGAGCGGCGCGCAACTCACAGGCATAAGGAGCGTGTTCATGAAACCGATGTAACTCGGACGGTTCCGCGGCGGCGCAATGTTTAACATGTATGCCATGAAACCTACCATCATACCGTTCGCCAAAATACCTCCAACGATGAAGATTAAGAAAAAGGCAGGCATTTGTAAGGAGGTCGGCAACATGCCGGACAAAAAGGCGAGGCCAGGCGGGATACCCATCAGTGCTGCCGTGATAATCAACAACCATCGAACACCATACTTTTCCCCGATAGGTCCCCACAACGCGTTTGAAACCACACCACTCAACGCAGAACAAACGATGAAAAATCCCATCGTCGCTTCTGAAAACCCGAGTTCATTCAGGGCGTAAGGCATATAAAAAGGCGATGCCATGCCAGAGAAATGTGCAAAAACGCGGAAGAAAATGAAACGCCGATAATTCTCGTCTGTCCGGAGGAAGTAGGCACCATGTTTTAAATGTTGCCACATCGGTTGACGCCTCGGATGAACAGGGTGAATCGGCTCGCGCACCCCTAAAAAACTCACAAAAGAGAAGAACGCTGCCGCCACCGAGCAGACGAAAAGAAAGGCATAGTTATACGGGAACCCAAGATCGGTATCCAGATTACAGATGGAACCGATAAAATACATCGTGACCGTTTTGAAAGTCTGTGTGATACTCCCCAATATACCTGTAAATTCAGATTCGTCCCCAAGCACCGCACGAACCAAGAACCCAACCCAGATGGCGAAAAAGCCGCCGTAGAGTTGTCGTAGGCTAAAGAAACGGGCGCGCTGCTGCGGGGCTATTGCTTTAGAAACGATGTCCATGTACGGAAGGGTCGAAACGCCCATGGCGGAGGAGGATATGAAATAAAGAGACAGAAAGGAAGCCGCGAGCAACGTTGGGTTTCGCTCACCAATCGTAATAGTACAGAAAAAGACGGCGAGCCATGCTAAAACCCGAACACTCATACCCAGCGCGTAGAACGGCATTTTTCTCGGACGGTGTTCAAGCAGGTTCGACATCAGCAGTTGGGGCCACATCCACCCTGCCGTCATCATTGAACCCGTTAAACCCACCAGAATGTCGGAACCGCTTAATTTATGAATAAAAGCAGGCAGCACCGTCGATGAATCCGCAAACGCTAAATTAATACGCATAAAGGTGCCTTGGAGCAGCGCAAATCGGAAGTTTCGCCGTTGGTCACCTACTTTTTTAGGCATTCTCTTTTTTTATTCCTATCCAAACTTTTTGTATTATAATCGCAGCAATCAGAAATCCTGCACTTTATATTTTGACACAATTTTCGCAATTAGGTTGAATTGAAATTTCCATCGTTTATCCGACCCTCGAAAAAAATCCTTTACACCCCTCCACGGTTGTGTTAAAGTTCATATAAACTTTTTTCACTATTAGGTTTTTTGAGTGTTCTGGACATCCTTTTTAGAATCGGGTTGCAAGCCTGCAACAACGGCGCAGGCGACTCCGGAGAAGGGTGCGTCAAAGTTCTAACCTACGTCGTTCTCCCGCAAGGAAAAATTAAAAAATGGAACCTCTTCGGATTGGATTTCTCGGTGCCGGCGGTTTCGCAAGGCACACCATTTATCCCGCATTACATCTCGCCCCTGTCGCATTGCAAGCCGTTTGCGATGCCGACGAGAATCGGGCAAAGGACGCTGCCGGCAAATTCGGCACAGGTAGATATTACACCGATCGGCACGAAATGTTTGCAAAGGAAGACTTGGAAGCCGTCATCATCTGCATGGGACCCGACCCGAGGCAATCCCTCGTGCTTGAAACGCTTGCAGAAGGTTATCATGTCTTCGTCCCCAAACCCCCCGCACCATCGCTCGCGGAAACACTCACGCTGGCGGAAACCGCAGAACAACACAATAGGACGTTGATGGTGAACTTCCAGCGTCGGTTCAGTCTCGGAGTGCGAGAGGCACGGGAAATCATGCAAACCGAATCCTTTGGACAACTCACACAACTCTTCTGTTCATTCTGTAGTGGAAAGTACCCGACGGTCAAAAGTTACCTGCTCGATTTCGCGATCCACCACTTCGATTTGGCACGACACATCGCTGGCGCGGATGTGAAAGAACTCAGCGTTTTTCACAATGAAGTTGACGGACAGGGCGCCTTCGCTGTCGCCGTAGAATACACAAACGGTGCCGTCGGAAGTTTACAGTTGACCAGCCAACGCTTATGGCAGCGCAACTATGACTACATCGAGATTACCGGACAACACGAATACATCGTTTTAGACGGATTGTGGGGCGCGCAACACTTCACCGAATCCGGGAACTCCTTCACCTCAAACTTCTCCGATCAGCGCAACGGCGAACTAACAGGGGATGGCATCAGTCTCACCGAGTTCGTCAACGCCATTCGTGAAGACCGAGAGCCAATATCCAGCATACACGATTGTGTTGGCACGATGCGGTTCTACGATGCTGTCCTTCAACGCAAAAAAGGCGTTATCTCTTTGGTTGATTAGTGGACTCACTTTCTCTTTAGGTATGTTCTATTTCTTGTAGGCGCGCTTTTAAAGCGCGCCTCTTCTTTTACGCTGTCCCCAAATTAATGTTTTCCAAAACTCCGAGACACGTCTCCCCATTAACCAATCGATGATAATATCCGCTGACACGTTCCATAAAGTCCCGGTTCCCGTCCAAACCGCTCGGTGTCGCAGCACCGGCAGGCGACCACAAGGTCGCATTTGAGAGAATCGTCGCGATTCGCGCCGCTGCCTCTGATGCGCTAACCCCAAACGCTCCCTTCAGAATATCCTGTATCGTCCGATCGGGGTCACGGATTTCGTATACCTCACCCGTATCGGTGATACCTTTATAGTCGTCAGGAGACGAGATTGTGTGCGGGGTCAGGAACCGAAGCACTGTTGCGAAGGAATACGCGAAATCGGATTTGAAGAGTTCTGGACTTGCATCATAGTTCGGTGAACGCACAATGTCGGCGGCGCGTTCACGAAGTTTCACTGTTTCAATGATGTTAATCCGGGCATTGTCATCTTTGACGCGACGGATGCGCGCAACGAATTCCAATGAATATGCCCGCGCGCTTTTCCCAGCTACCGGAATGTCCGCTTCCACGATCTTAGCGTATCCATCCATCAGACGCTCCAGGTGTGGTGCAAACGTTGGGTGTGCCGCTGCTTCGTTGACATATTCAATACCGGAGAGTGTTCCTTTGTGCGTAATCCCAGGCACATGCACGGAATTCACCAGGAGCAATTTCCAGTCATGATACGGTTCAATACTCTCGCGACTGACAACAACGCCGGCGTCTTGAAGTTGACTGAACGGCACACGCAACACGGCGTCCAAATCCTCCAAGATAAGCGGGGTCGCTGGCATTGCCTCGGCGTAGGTTATCAATTCATCTTGACGTTCGATGCGTGCACGCGCCTCCTCTTGAATCTCGTCAGGCACGGCATAGACCTGCGGCACAAGCCGGTCCCCCATTTCGTTGAGAAACCCCACGTTCGTTTCCAGCCACGCCGCGTAATCATCACTCCGTTTCGGATACGCGTTACAGAGAATATCGCGAATAATATCTCCGTTATTTCGGAGGTTATCGGTGTTGATGACACAAAGCGTCGCCTCCGCACCGTGATGACAGAAATAGCGATAGAGCGTCTCTTCCAACACATCCATCGCCAGTTCACCCTTGGCGATCCCCGCTTCAGTTACACCGATAAGGAGGAGGTCCAACGGATGTTTTGTCTGTGCATAGAACTGCTCGCGTCCCGCCGCTGTTGCGAGTGTCGTCGCACCAACGACGCTTGAGACCTGTCGGATGTCATGAACACCACGCATATCGAACGTGACAACATGGTATACCCCGCCTTGTTGGTTGAAGGCATCGGCTTTCTCAGTGCCACGCGGCTGACCCACAAATATACCACCATCATAGAGGTTCCGTTGGTTGAGGATATGGACAAATTCATGGGTTAAGGCGCGTTGTAAACCGCCCGCACCGATCGCAAGTATTTTGGTTGGCAGCATTTTTTACGTTTAAACCTCCATTTTCGATTTGGCTATTGGTTATCAGCACGTTTACTTTATTCGCTTTCGGTTTCTATCAGCAAAGAGGATTTCATCAGTTCTGACAACTTTACAACTTTGAAACTTTAGCACACTTTACAACTTTCCAAAACTTTCACATCCGCTTTCTAATTGCTGGCCGCTATTCTAAAATATCATCATAAAGGGCTAAATAAGCGTCTGCGATGTGTTTCCAATCGTAGGGCTTAACCCGTTCAACACTCGCTTTCCCCATCTCAAGCCGACCTTCACCGGCGTTAATCAGTTTGACAAGCGCGTGGGCAAGTCCATCAACATCACCCGCGTCGAACAACGCCCCGTTGATGTCCTCCACCACGAGTTCATCAATCCCTTGAACGCGGCTGGCAACGATCGGCAATCCCGTCCCCATCGCCTCCAAAACAACAAGCGGCATCCCTTCCGCGAGTGAGGGCAAAATGAAAACGTCAGCATCACGATACTTTTGTGGCAATTCCGAATACGGCACTGAACCCGCAAATCGGATATGTGACGCTACGCCGAGATCTTCTGACAATTTCAGGAGTTCCCCCTGATACGGTCCATCGCCGACAATTTCGATTTCAAAGTCGTGGGTTCCCGCGTTTTCAATGATTTGGGGAAGCGCGCGAATCAGAAATTGGAAGCCTTTGCGCGGGATAAGCCTCCCAATTGTGAGCACTCGGACCTTTTCTGGACAGGCATCGCGTTGAACCGGCTCAAAACGTCCTAAATCCAAGCCATCAGGGATCACGTCCATTTTCACAACCGAATCCGTCTCTCGCGCCAGTTCGCGTAAACCGTCACTACACGCCACAACCGCTGATGCGTTGCCCCAAATCGCGCGGATGATCGGCTTCAGCAGTAGATATAACCACCGATAATAGGGCGGATCCGGATTGCGACTCGGCACATCACGTCCCCCTAAAAACACGACGTATGGCACACCGCGGCGTTTCTGCAGAAGATACGCACCACCCCCCGCAGGGATACCAAAAAAGACCTGAACGATGTCCGGTTGGAACTGTTTCACAAACCGCAAACCGTAGAGACTTGAACTCACCGCGTAAGTCAGCATTTCGTGGACCGCACACACATCACGATTCTTCCGAAGTGCACGCACACGATGCACGTAAAAACCCTCCATTTTCTCATCTATCGGACAATCACGAAACTGAGAGGTAATCAGATGCACTTCATGTCCCGCCGCCGCGAAGTGTTTACCTAAGAAGTAACTGACCCAACCACCACCCCCACCAATCGGTGGAAATTCGTGATTGAACATCAAAATTTTTTTCTTTTTAATTTTTCCTTTATTCATGGCATCACATACGATGTTACAAATTCAATAATTACACCGGCGATATCGATGCCTGTGACCGACTCCAACTCCTCAAATCCCGGCGATGGATTGACTTCCAGAACAACGGGTCCCTCGTTTGTCTGGAGCAGATCGACTCCGGCTATCTCCAATTCCAGTGCTGCTGCCGCTGCTATAGCCAAGCGAGTGTATTCGTCTGTCGGTGCTATAGCCTCTCCAGATGCCCCTTTGTGAATATTCGCTCGGAATTCACCGGGAGGCGCACTTCTTTTCATCGCCGCAACGGCTTCACCCCCTACAACAAAAACACGGATATCAACGCCACCGGCTTCCGCAATAAACGGCTGGATGACATAGTCCTGATGCAGATCACACAGCGCATCTACAGCCGACGTGAGGGATGTCGGCGTATCTAACAACATAACACCCGTGCCGTGTGTGCCGTGAAACGGTTTTAAAATAAAGGGATATGCCCCGACTTCCGCCACGGCGTCTTCTAAAAATGTAGCGGAACCAACGGTGAGACTTGGTGGGATAGGTAAGCCGTGCTGTGCAAGGATACGTAGGGAGTGAAATTTATGGCGTGCCGCCGCAATCGCTTTTGCCCGATTCACCACAGGCGTTCCGACCCATTCAAAATGCGCCAAAACCTCTTCGCCGTATTGTGCTGTCGTCCGACTGAGTCGCGGCACGATGACATCAAAGTCTTCTGCCGGTTTCCCGTGATAGGTCATACGGTTACCGGTACCACCGATATGGAGATAGAAACCGAAGGGATCTAAAATTTCTGCGGCGTGTCCTGCAGTGAGGGCAGTTTCGCTAAGCCTGCGTGTGGAGTGGTTTTGAGGTCCCCGTGAGAGGATACCAATTTTCATATGGATAGAGATATAATGCTATCTGGATGCCGGTGAATTCCCGCCGATGAGCAGTTCCAGCGGCTCCGTTGATTCTCGCAAAAGTTTCAGTGCCGCCTCTCCCTGACAACGATGTTCGTTTTGAAGTTCAGAGACACGTGTTCTGAAAAGCAGCATCGTCTCAGCAACCCCGGGTTCGGTAACAGCACCAGCGAGCACGCCTCGAATAATCAATTGGACATTTTTGAGTGCCGGGTTTTGTTCAACAGAAAGCGTTGCACACTCGCTAATCAGAGAGCGATACTCGTTTAGCAAGTCCGGTCCTACAAGCGCATTGCTCTCTGTAACCAATGACTCAGCGTCCAAGACAAAACCGAAAGTTTGATCCTTTCCGTTCTCGTCAAAAATACTGTAGCGATCATTGACGAACATAAAAATGTACTGGTGATCACCAGCTAAAAAATCCTCGATGCAAAACCTTTTACCATACCAATCTTTTATCGGAACAATAGTTCCTTTCTCAAGACACTCATTGTAATGAGATTCGTCAGTCGTGTAATATGCATCAGCCATAAGATAAACCTTTCTGTAACTATAACCCAAGTTGCTACTAACAAATTTTGATATTTTTGCAAACGCTAAAATCCAACGCGAAGAAAGTATTTCTGCGGATTTCTTTAATATGTCTATAGAAAACTTACGTTATTGTATTAGAGTTTTAAGGGTTTTAGCAATACACTCAGAGTCGTTTTCGGCCTGTTGGATCTGTTTAGCGAGCGTTTCAACATCGGATATGCCTACCCATTGCCGCCGTTCTTCGGTATAATCACCCGTGCCAGCTTGAAATTGATGGATAAAACGTACCATTCCAACAGGTCCGAGTTTGTCAACTAATGCCTTAAAACCGAGTTCCAAAATTTGTTCATCTGTCATGAGACGTACATCCATTTTCAATTGCCTCCTTTACCACGCGTATGTTCTTGTAACCATGTATTTGGATCTTCGACTCGGACGCGAAGTTGAGATCTCAAACGTTTTGCCCTCCTAATCAAAGCATCATCTGTAGTGAGGAGAACATCTGCTTTACCGGTTTCAGCGCAAGCGATATGCAAAGCATCGTACTCTTTAAATCCCAATGCTTCAAGCTGCTTACCTCTGAAAGTCTCTGCCACACCAACAGAAACGAAAATAGCCTGAGGTATGGAAGTGAAAAGTGCCTTTACGAAAGAACGCTTTGTTAAATCAGAAATTTGGTTAATCTCAAACTGTAAAACCTTGCTGGTAATTGACTGCCATTCCCCGTGCCAGAAGCGAGAAATAATCTGCATGATCGCTATAGTTTCAGATTTAATTCTATTTTGTGTCTGATTATCGTAAGGACGACTTACACAACAACTATCAAGATAGATTTTATAGGTTTTCATTCCGGACTAATCCAGATTTCAAGTGCTTTCCCCGCGAGTCCTTCTGCCCTCGCTTGGATAGTGGTTTCATTCCACCCTTCTGTTTGAACTAAGCTTACATTCAAGTGGAATTTCAGAAGGTGACAAAGCACTTAGTCTTCATCCGTCTTATAGGTAGCAATCAGAAAATCTGCCAACTCCTCAAAGGTATCAAAAATCCGATCACACAGATTCTCGAAAAAGATACTCCGGGTTCCAGGATAAACCGCATATACAGGCTTGTTATGGCGGGAAGCGTAATTCATCTCGCTCAGAACACCCGGCGATAATTTATCCGTCGGATAAATGACAACCACGAAATCGCTCTGGTGAACGAACTGGTAATCCCGTGAGATCGTTCGGGTTTGAATCTGTTCAATCACTTCCTCACCCATTTCACTCACGCGTGGGGCATCAGCACTTTCATCTTTCGTGAGGGTAACGAGTTCCATATCCTTGATCGTGAGCGGATCGAAGACAATGAAGGAACGGCTCAGTTTTTCTCCAATCTCGCGGATCTTCTCAATTTCCTTCGGCGTATCTCTCAGGAGCGTGATGGGGTAGCTGAGGTAAAATTTCGGTTTCGGTGAGAAGAGGAGTTCATAAAAATTTTCGAGCGTGTGTTGTCTCGCAACGGTATAATGGGGTTTCTCCGTGAAATGTGCGAGTTGCCGCGTCAGGAACTCTTCTTCATCCAACCAGACGTTGAGTGCCGCTTTGCCCATCCCTTCCCATTGGGACGTGTTTTCCATCCGTTCCGATATATCGGTGATGTTGTCAACAACGTTAATCAGCAGATCCGGCAGGAGAATATCAATATCTTTAAAAGAAAATCCCTCAATAAGGCTCCCGCGCCACCGGAAACAGGCGTGTAATCCAATGACAGCATGCTCATAATCCTCGGCGCGCCGAGCGATTTCATAGAAAGCCGTGCGCCGTGCCAATGATAAAACCGCAGGATCCGAATCAAGCACTTTGTCCGTAAAATGGACACGTGCCTCCGCAGCAACACGGTGCATCACATCGCCAACGTTGAAGAAACCGATGTTCAACTTCCGTTTCATGCACAGTATCTTAAAATTCGCCATCAGCTCCTTACGCCCCGAACAACTGATACCCGTACAAATAATTTTCATTTTTTTAACCATGTACTCCTGGGCGATGCCTCCGTTGTCGGCATCGATCCAAAATCGTTAAGGAACCTGTTTTAGGGTATCAATGGTTTGTTAACGATTGGAAATCTGCAAGGACAACGGACGCAGCAGCTCATATTTAATAGCTTAAAGATTCGCGAGGGCCTTTTGTTCTTCCTTTTGCCATGGACGATGTGCCGGTGTATCCAGTTTCTTAGGGGGGCCACCAAAGACGAGAATATACGCTCTACGCGCTTCCGGTGTCCGGTTCGGCGCAGAATAGTGCAAAGTCCGACAGTGATGGAAAGTCGCACCGCCTGCTGGTATCGGGCATGCCACTGCCTCGGATACATCAACATCATCTGTCACCAACCCGTGCACGAGCGGATCGTCGTCAATATGCCGATGCCAACGCACCGCGCCTCTGTGAGATTTCGGGATAAATTGGAGACACCCACTCTCAACTGTCGCCTTATCAAGCGGCAGCCAAACACTCAGACTGTGCGGTAAAACCTCTGGATTCCAATACGCCTCATCTTGATGCCACGGCGTTTCATTGCCGTAATGCGCAGGCTTCAAAATCATGTGTCCACCACCGCTCACCTTGTCAGTCGCTACACGGAGCAATTTCGCGGCGAGCCGCTGCGCGTTTCGGAAATAGACAGTCTCACGGAGTTCCGGGAATCGCGCCTCTGGACCTAATACCTGCGGCAATGTCTCTCGTCCGGTATGTGCCCGTGGACCCGCAAGATCGAAATATCGTCCCTCCGCTTCGCCAGTCCGTTCCGTGAAGAGTTCATCGTAGATGCCTTTGAGCCATTCTACCTCTGCATCTGTTGTAATACGTGGAATGCTCAGGTATCCGTTCTCTTGAAAGAAGGCGATCTGTTCATCAGTTACATCAACGTGCAAATTGTCGTTAGATTGCATAGTTCACCGAATTAAAACGTCATAAGGTAAAATTGTTACCACTTGTGTCCCATCTTCAAAACCAAACAGGCTCAACCACGTGACGACATGCTGCCACCGATTGCCGAATACGGACAAGGCAGGATGACTCGCTGTCAATTCGAGTGGTAACTGAACCGAACCCTCCATGTCCTCGATCATCCGTTCCATGAGTTGCTCAAAAAAAGGTTTCTGCTTCGGTAACACGATAAGGTTAACTTCCTCATCATCGGCAAAACCCGCCCGCGCTTTAGCGATAGACAGCGCAGTCTCAAGCCCGCCGAGTTCATCAACGAGTCCAAGTGCCTTCGCCTGTTTACCTGTCCAGACGCGCCCTTGCGCGATCTCATCGACTTCATCAAAGGATTTGTTTCTGCCTTCCGCCGCCTTACTGACAAAATCCTTATACACCGTTTTCATCATCTTTTCGACGCGTTCCCGTTCGGTCGGTGTAAAGCCGCCGTAGTCCGAATAAAGGGTCGCGTTCTGACCGTGTGCGATGATTTCCTTCGTCAAACCGATTTTGTTATAAAACCCCTTCATGTTCAGCTTACCACCGAACACACCGATTGAACCCGTCAGTGTGCTTGGGTGTGCGACGATTGTCCCAGCCGCCATTGCAATATAATAGCCACCCGATGCCGCGACATCTCCCATAGAAACCACAACCGGCTTTTCGCGTTGTGTAAGCATCACTTCCCGCCAAATCAGATCCGAGGCGAGCGCAGAACCTCCCGGACTGTCTATACGTAGCACAACTGCCCGAACGGTCCCATCGGTGCGCGCTTTCTCGAACGCCTCTTTCAGCGTGCTCGGCATAATCACTGACGTTGAAGGAAATAACTGATCAATATCCGGTAAAATGGGTCCATCTGCATAAATAAGTGCGATCTGATTTTCCGCCGTGCTTTTTGCCCGTTGCGGTGGATTTAACAGACTGAGCAGCTGCATGAGTCCGGCGAAACTGTTCATATCCGGCACTTTTCGCTTGCGTTCATAGTCCGGCTTGACAACCTGAACATCTTCGTCTGGAGATGCTGTCTTTAGGGTATCAAGGAGTTCGTCGTAGTATTGCAACGCATCAACCAATTGCGCCTGATGTGCTTCTTCCGCGGTGAACGGACCGCTATTTATTAAATCCGACACCTCCGCAGCGGTGATACCGGCTCGGCTCTCAGCGATGTGTGCCAGCAATTGGGCGTATAAATCGTCCAGTAGCGCGGTCATCGACTCACGAAACGCATCAGACATGCCGTCCCGCATATAGGGTTCAACACCCGACTTGTATTTTCCCATCGCCAACATATCGGCTTCGATATCTAACTTGTCCAGCAGTCCCTTATAGAAAAGCACTTCGGCGCGTAAACCCGTTAAATTGAGACTTCCGGCAGGCATCAGGACAACACGCTCCATCGCAGCAGCGAGGAGATATTCGGCATTACCACCGTTTTCCAGATACCCGATCGTCTCTTTTTCGGTTTCCTGGAATTCATTAAGTTTATTACGAATTTCTTGGAGCGTTGCCCACCCCACGCTGACATTCTCTATTTTGAAGATAATCCCAGCAATGTCATCATCTGTTTTGAGTGTGTCTAATTTTTTAAAGAGCCCGCGTAGCGTTTTCGTCGAGGCGGTTCCAAAGGTGTTGACTGTTTTGGTATCGGTGTAGGTGCCCCGCAATGTGAACGCAACATATTTTTTAACGGGGGAAACGATTTCTTCCGTCGCCTGTTCCTCAGCAAATACCGGCGAAACGAGCACAAGCAACGCCAGTAGAAACGCGCATTTTTGTAAGAATCTCATTGATTTTTCCTCTCTTTTGGCATCCGATTTGACTTTCCTATTCTACCATAAAACGGTAGGTGTGTCAAGTCGCAAATCCTTTGATCCTTTTCATTCTCCAATCTGCTGGGCAATGAGCATCAGATCCAAAATATTGACGATGTCGTCCCCGTTGAGATCCGGTGAATCCTGCCCAAAACGCGAGGCAACGAACGTCAGGTCCAAAATATTCACAACACCGTCGGCATTGACATCAGCAGGCTCTTGCCTACTTTGCTCAAAACGCTCAGCGATAAACGTTAAATCTAAGGCGTTGACGACCCCATCACCGTTAGCATCCCAGGGAATCTGTGCTGGTTCGGATGTAGACTCCCACAGCAGAATAGTGCCGTCCCAACTCCCACTCGCAAGCGTTTCACTATCGGGTGAAAAGATCAACTGTGTTATATCTTTTGTATGCCCTTTGAGAATAGCCGTAGGCAATTCTTGCGGTTCGTCCGTCCGGAAGGTAGATGCATCCCACAGCAGAATAGTGCCGTCCCAACTCCCACTCGCAAGCGTCCCACCGTCTGGCGAGAATGCTAACGCACCCACCTCACCTGTGTGCCCTCTGAGCGTCGAAAGCCGCTCTGCAGTATCGGCATCCCATAGCTGAATCGGCCCGTAAGTCCCGCTACTTGCCAAGGTTTTACTATCCGGCGAGAACGCCAATCCGAAGACATCATCCCTACGTCCGCCAACCAAGTCCTGTTTACCAAGCGTCGCGCGATGTTGCCCCGAAGCGACATCCCACAAAAGAACCGCTTTGTCCCCACCACCGCTTGCCAATGTCTTGCCATCCGGCGAAAACGCCAGTTCAAAAATCCAGTGTATATGTCCTTCAAGGGTGGCTTGGCGTTCTCCAGTTGCTAAATCCCACAGAAGAATCACATCGTTTTCACTCGTACTCGCAAGGGTTCTACCGTCTCGAGAAAACGCCGCTGTCCCGAAAAAATCTGGCAACGTGAGGAGTGTCTGGGCACCACCAGTTGCATGCCAGAGGTGAACCATGCCTTCAGAACTTACCCTATTGATATAGGCTATACCATCCGGTAAAAACGCCGCGGCTCTAATCCAACGATTATGTCCGGTAAGGACGGATTCCTGCTCTTCTGCTGTTTCTGCATTCCATAGACGGAGGATACCATCCTCACTTCCATTCATAAGCATGCTACCATCTGGAGAAAAGTCGAGTGCCGTAACAATCCCTGGGTGTGCATGGAGAACCGCTTTCGGTTGAATATCAACAGGGTTTGGGGTCTGCAGGGTGTCAAGACTCCACAAGTGAACCTTATTGTCATCACCTACACTGGCAAGTGTGCTGCTATCTGGGGAGAACGCGACGGAATAGATGTGCCATCTATGTGCTATAAGCGTCCCACGCTGTTGTTCGGTGCCTGTATCCCACAAGTGAATTGTCCCGTTTCCACTCCCATTCGCAAGGAGTGTCCCATCCGGTGAAAATGCAATGGTAGAGACACTATAGGTTTGCCCTATGAGACTATCGCGCAGCTGGTTCGTGTTCATATCCCACAACTGAATTGAATTCGCGCGACTCCCAACGGTGAGAACCGTGCCATCCGATGAAAAGGCTAACGTTGAGACCGATGCTGTCCCGAGTATAATATCGTGTTCACCAGTGGCGACATCCCATAATCGAACCGTGCCATCCCGACTCCCGCTTGCAAGCGTTCTACCATCCGGTGAAAACTTCACGGCTCTGAGGCCCTCCGTGTGTCCCGTAAAGGTCGCATGATGTTGGGCAGTCGTAGCATCCCACAACTGAACCGTATCTTCATAATCCGCGCCACTCGCAAGCATGCTGCCATCGGGAGAAAACGCGAGCGTTACGATCGGTCGCTCATGTCCTTCCAGTGTAGTCCGTAGCTCCCTGGTAGAGACATCCCACAGGAGAAGCGTCCCATCTGTCCCACCACCGACAAGAACCGTCCCATCGGGCGAATACGCACACGACCGGGTGCCACGCGTCCGATCCGTGAGCAGATCAATCTCTTGGTATGTCTCTGCATCATAAAGCCAGATACCTATGGAACTCGCCACTGCAATTTGGGTCCCATCCGGTGAGAACTGGACATCAGTAGGATTGCCTTTACTCAGCCGCGCACTCGCACCTTCGGGTAAACGCCAGCGCGCCGAGTCTACCGTGAAACCTTCGTGCGAAAACAGAGCGAAAGTGAATAGCAGAGAGAGAATAAAAAAGAGAATCTTCGTCTTTTGCATTTTCTACTCCATCTCCTGAGAAAGATGACTCGCCACGGATGTCAAATCCAAAATATTGACGATACCGTCACCGTTGACATCCGCCGGTGCTTGTGCCAAACGCGAGGCAACCAGCGTCAAATCCAGGATATTGACGACTCCATCGCCGTTGACATCGGGTGAATCCTGTCCGAAACTATTGGCAACCAGCGTCAAGTCTTGGACATTAATGATCCCATCACCGTTGACATCCCACGGCGTTTGTGAAACCGGCATTAACGACGACGCACGCTCGCCAGGTGCGAGATCCCAAAGAAGAAGCGTCCCATCCCAACTCCCGCTTATGAGCGTTCCACCCTCTGATGTAAACGCTAAGGCAACGATGCCCTGCGTATGTCCTTCAAAAGCACGCTGGTAGCTACCGGTAGCGACATCCCAGAGAATAATTGTCCTGTCATTACCACCACTCGCAAGCGTCTTACCGTCCGGTGAGAACGCGAGGGTATAAACATCATCCGTATGCCCACCACTGAACCTGAAGAGACGGCTACCCGTGTTTGCATTCCACAATTGAATCCCATAATAGTCCGAACAACTGGCAAGGATCTCCCCATTTGGTGAGAAAGTGACGGTTCTAACCCGATGTCCTGAACGAGAAATCTCTCTAAGGAGTGTCTTCGGTTCCCCCGTCTCTGCGTTCCATAACCGAATCACGCCGTCCCAACTACCACTGGCAAGGGTGCTGCCATCTGGAGAAAACGCCAGGGAATAAATGGTTTCTGCGGATTCTTCAAAGATTGTTTGTTGTTGACCCGTGTGAGCATCCCATAACCGAATCGGATCTGTTCCACCCCCGCTGGCGAGGGTGCTGCCATCTGGAGAAAATGCCAACGCAAGAACTTCGTCAGTATGCGCTGTAAGAATCGCTTGTGGTTGGAAATCAATAACGAAGGGTGATTGCTCAGTATTTACGTCCCACAACCGAATCGTCTTATCGTCGCTCGCACTGGCGAAGATTTTCCCATTCGGAGAGAACACTAAGGCATTCACCTGCCTTGTATGCCCTTTTAACACTGTTTCTGATCGTTGTGTATCTATATTCCGCAACAAAATCGGGGCTTCCCAATCTCCACTGGCAAGTCTATAACTGTAAGTTCCACTCGCAAGCGTCTGACTGTCCGGAGAGAGTGCCATGGTAGTAAGATGATCCGTATGACCTTTCAGGTTGGTTTTTTGGAGTTGCACGCCACTGGCATCCCACACTCGAATTGTCCCATCTCGATTGGCACTATTGAAAGTCGTGCCGTTCGAGGAAAATACAATATCAGCAACTTCAGTCGGATGCGCACTGAGTGCCCTGATATGTTGGCCAGTGCTCGCGTCCCATAAACCGACTTCACCGCGTCGACTGCCACTGATAAGGGTTTTTCCATCTGGCGAAAACGCAACCGATGTGAGCCAATCCGAACTCCCCATCAAAGTTGAGAGTTGGCTTTTAGTAGGTATATCCCACGAACGAATTGTCCGGTCCCAACTCGCACTGACGAGTGTTTTTCCGTCTGGCGAAAACGCAACCGCTTCGATCTCAGACGTGTGTCCTTCAAGCGTCCCGAGGTGTTGGCTCGTAACGACATCCCACAACTGAACTATATAATTATTGCTTGTCAGGGGCAGCTCATGTCCCCCATTGGCAAGGATACTACCATCTGGCGAGAACGCGAGTGCTCTTGCCCGTCCCGTCTGTGCATCCAGGATTGCCTTGTGCTGCCCGGTTTCTATATCCCACAAACGAACGGATCCATAACTACTACTGGCGAGTGTTTTTCCATCCGGTGAGAACGCTACTGCCCAGATACCATACGTATGCTGCGTAAGGGAAACTTTATGTTGCCCGGTTTCTACATCCCACAAACGGATTGTGGTGTCTCCGCTGCCACTGGCGAGGCTCTTGCTATCCGGCGAGAACGCTACGCTCCAGACGGGCTGCGTATGTCCCGTAAGCAAGGCGACCTCTGCACCCATCTGTGCATTGTAGAGCCAAACGCCGATGGAGCCAGCGACTGCAGCCAAGGTCCCATCGGGTGAAAATTTTATATCGTTGATAGTCCCTTTCCCCATGCGGGCTTTCGCACCTTCAGGTAACCGCAATTGCGTATAATCTTTGGCATGAACGTTGGACGGAAAGAGGAAGGCAGTTAACAAGAAAACTAAACCGAGAAAATAGGTCTGGATAGTCCCGCGCAGTTGCTTAGTTTCCATAAGTTCACCTCTATTTTTCGATATATCTGGCAACGAGGGTCAAATCCAAAATGTTGACAACACCGTCGCCATTGAGATCGGGTGAATTCTGTCCAATACGCGACGCAATAAACGTCAGATCCAAGATATTCACAATACCATCGTTATTAACATCCCACGGGAGTCGCACCAGAGAACTGGTTAAAGGTCTCAATTGGATTATGCCATCAAGACTCGCACTCGCGAGTGTTCTCTCATCAGAGCCGTGGATATCCGGTAGAAACGCTAAGGCAAAAACTGGAGCGGTATACGCTTCAAATATTGCCTGTAACTGCCCGGTGGATAAATCCCACATACGAATTGTGTTATCCCAACCCGCACTCACAAGGGGGCTTCCATTAATCCCGTAGACCTCCGACGCAAACGCTAAGGCGAGAACCGGCGTGGTGTGGTCTTCAAAGGTGGCGAGGAGATGTCCGGTGTGTATATGCCATATACGAATTGTGCTCTCCGCGTCCGAACTCCAATATCCGCCGCTTGCTAAGGTTTGATTATCCGGTGAAAAGGCGAGTGCCAGAATTGAGTCGGTATGTGCGGAGAGATTGTGTCGGAGTTGAAAAGTTTCCAAATCCCATAATAAGATTGTGCCATAAAAGCTCGCGCTCGCCAGCGTCTTGCTATCGGGTGAGAACGCTAACGTGGTAACCATATCCCGATGTCCGTGAAGGACTGTCGCACGACGCATTTGTCCCAAGGTTAAATCCCACAAACGAATCTCCTTGAAACTTCCACTGGCGAGCGTTTTGCTATTGGGTGAGAATGCCAACGCCACAACCGGATCAGGGTGGCTTGTAAAGTCTGTTATGTGTTCACGGGTCTGTGCATCCCAGAGGTGGATCGTAGAACCTTCATCCGCACTTGCAACGATGCGGTTGTCGGGAGAGAATGCCAGGGTCGTCACATGCCCGATTGACGACGGGAGCAGCGCAAGTGTTTCACCGGTATAGGTGTCATATACGGTAATACCGTTTACACCTGCAATGGCGAGGTGTGTGCCATCAGGAGAGAAAGTTATAGCGTTTATCGCTGTTGGGCCGACGGATGCCGCACCGTCTTCAAATACACGCCATTGCGTCACATCTTCGGCGAAACTGCACGGTAGGAACACGGCATAGACGAACAGAGGGATAAAGATTAGGTAGTATTTCACGGTTCAATAGTTATCGGTTGTCAGCACGGGTTTTCTACGAAAACCCTTTCAGTTTTCGGTTAGAGGATATTCGTTTAACAACATCCTCATTTTAACTGATAACTGACAACCGAAGACTGATGGCTATTAAAGGATATACCTGCTCAGATCCTGATCTTTGACAATTTCCGACAATTCCGCCTTGACATATCCCGCATCAATAGTGATGTGATTTTTTCCGAGGTTAGGTGCGTCAAAAAAGAGGTTCTCGAAAAGCTTCTCCATAATCGTATGCAGACGGCGGGCACCGATGTCCTCAACCGATTCATTAACTTGGAAGGCAAGCGCAGCGATCTCGTCAATCGCATCATCGGTAATAGTTGCCTCAATACCTTCGGTACTTAGCAATGCAGCATACTGTTTCACCAACGCGTTCTTCGGTTCCGTCAGAATAGATTTAAAGTCATCCTTATTCAGGCTTTTGAGTTCTACTCGGATCGGAAACCTGCCCTGTAGCTCCGGGATAAGGTCGGATGGGCTTGAGACATGGAACGCACCAGCGGCGATGAACAGGATGTGATGCGTGCGGACCGCCCCGTATTTCGAGGTCACCGTGCTACCTTCGATAATAGGAAGGATATCCCGTTGCACACCTTCACGCGAAATGTCAGGTCCGTGCCGGGATTCCCTGCCTGCAATCTTATCAATCTCATCCAAAAAAACGATGCCGGAGTCTTCAACCCGTTGAATCGCTTCGGTGATGACGGCATCCATATCAATAAGTTTTTCGGATTCTTCCTGCATCAAGATGGTTCGCGCTTCAGAGACTGGCACTCTTCGTTTTTTCGTCTGATTCGGTAGGATGTTACTGAACATATCCTTGAAATTGATGTCCATCTCCTCAATACCGCCGGGCGAGAAGATTTCTACAAAGGGCATGCTTTGATGTCTCACATTGATTTCAACCGGTTTCTCCTCAAGTCTACCTTCTCGTAGCCATTCTCTAAATTTCTCTCTCGTTTTCAGATAACGTTCACGCTCCTTCTCTCTGGCTTCCTCGGCTTCAGCCCCTACCTCGGGACCCAGATCAAATGGAAGTTGTAGGACTCCATCGTCCTCTTCCTCCGGCTCCTCCAGTGCATCCTCCTCTTTTAAACGAGACCGACGCTGGAGCGAACGGGGAACCGGAAAAATGCAATCCAGCAGCCGTTCTTCAGTCGATTCCTGCGCTTTTTCTTCAACCGCCTCCGTTTGTTCGGCTTTGACGCGACTGATAGCCGTTTCGGTGAGGTCGCGTATCATGGATTCCACATCTCGACCCACGTAACCGATTTCGGTATACTTTGATGCCTCTACTTTGATAAAAGGCGCGTCAACGAGGCGCGCGAGTCTACGTGCAATTTCAGTTTTTCCCACGCCTGTTGAACCTATCATAATTATATTTTTCGGCGATACTTCGTCCTGCATATCTTCTGCCAACATCTGCCGCCGCGCGCGATTGCGAAGGGCAATGGCAACACAACGTTTCGCTTCAAACTGCCCAATGATATACTTATCCAATTCCTCAACGATCTGCCGAGGTGTAAGAGCTGCTGCTAAAGTGTTCTCCGCACGCTTTACTTTTGGTCTTTCCAAAGGTAAACCTCCGTAAAATTAACTATCCTCTCGCCATTTCATAACTGTTTTGTTTGGATAAATCTCGGTATTCTTCCCCACAACCCTCTATTATGAGATGGTCGTCCATAAATAATGCGATGCTACTCGGATAGCATCACGTTAGACATCTTAAGTCCCTATCGTGTCAATTTCAATTTTTGCATTCGTATAAATACAGATTTCACTCGTCAGTTGAAGGGCTTCTGAAATAATCTCTTTTGCGGTTAAGTCTGAGTATTTAAGCAGCGCCTTTGCTGCCGCCAGGGCAATAGAACCCCCGGAACCGATTGCCAGAACATCGTCGTCAGGCGAAATTACGTCCCCGCTCCCGGAAATGAGATAACTGTCGCTACTGTCCGCGGCGATTAATAGGGCGTCTACCTGTCTCAAAACTCTATCGCTACGCCATTCCCGAGCAAGTTCCACCGCTGATTTCTGAAGATTCCCGCGATACTGCTCCAACTTCTTCTCTAAATTCTCATAGAGGGTGATCGCATCCGAGGCGGACCCCGCGAAACCGATCAGCACCTTGTCGTTATGAATTTTACGCACTTTGCGGGCACCGTGTTTAATCGCCGTATCCCCTAAAGTGACTTGACCATCACCACCGACCGCTACCTCGCCATCACGGCGAACCGCTAAAATCGTTGTTGAACGAATGTGCATGCCTATAACTTTCCTTTTTATAGAGCCATCAGTTTTCGGCCATCTAACAGGAACCAGAGGCATTCAGGAACTCCAAATCCCTCTTAACTGACAACCGATAACTATTTCCAGACATAAAGCAGAAGAAAGCTGAAGAACTGTAGGGCACCGATAAAGATACCACACCGGATCCCAGCGACACCCGCGTGTTGTTCTCTCAGAAAACCACCGGCTACCCCGAAAAAGTAAGGACACAGCAGAAAAGTCGCCAGAAAAGAAATCGGCACAAAAACCGGTACGGACGCAATCTCGGGTATCCGATCCACCTGTGTTGCATTCCACACCCACAACTGTGATTCCCCAAGCGCGTAAATTGTGTTACTTCCCACCCCCGCAGCGATACCGGTGACACCCGCCGCCAGCATGGCAGTACCCATGAACCCAATTCTCGAGTTGTCAGCCTCGGACGCAAAACGGGTTCGGAAAATCATTGTAAGCCGCTGATAGCAGTATGCCGCTAGCGTCGCGAACACTATCCAATTCAGGATTATTCCGATCGGAGTCGTTAGATGTGCCAGAAAGTCTGGGCGTAGGTAGAAAATTAAACCCGCTTTTCGCGAGAACAACCAGTCCATCGGCACGTATGTCAGCGTCGCCGCACTCCCAAAAATGAAACTACTTAAAAGGAGCGAAACATCTTCGTCAAGCTGCCAAATACAATAAACGCATAAGGAGACTGCAATCAGCACGTTTGGATAAAGTAGCCAGATAGTCCCGATGCGACTGGCTATTAAGAACGTTAAAAGCGTCGTCCCTGTTACAGCAAAAACCGCTTTGTCCGTTTTGGTACACATACCTTTCAGATCCGGCTCTCTCCTTCAAACTTAATCACGAGTTGGTTGCCGGTGAGTTTCGCGCCACTCGTTTTTTTGTTCGAGAGCGTCCGCGGCAGTGCGATATGTTGCTTGAAACCACCCACTGTGATAATTAACTCATCGCCGTGTTTTGTCAATCCAATTTCCTCTTTGCTCAGAAACGGAAGACGCATAGACAACTGATACGTATCTCCCATTTTTTGGAATTGATACGGACGCTCTTCAGAGAATTGATCTGCCGGGTTAATCCGTGAATAGAGTGTGTCCGCCAACCGATGCAGTCCCTGTTCCCCTACAATCTCTTCCCTGAAGAGGTTCACCTTCCAAATCGGGATATCCGAAAAATAGTCCATTGCCTCCGCAATATAGTGCTGTTGTGACCGCTTCCAAGCCTCAAAGTATGCCGAATCTACGTCATCAGGAAAGACGCGATTGATAATCACGGCGTCAATACACAACCCGTAAAGGCAAAAATACATGAATGCCCGCTGCGTCTCTTTGATAACAATTTTTTCAGGATTCGTCACTAAACGGACCGTCGTGATCTTCGGATCCGTCAGGACACCATCAATCCCTTCCAATTTATCGAATAAATCTTGAATATTCTGAAAGTAATTATCTCGTGGAATCGGAACAGAACTCACCCGTTCGATGACTGGACCCGCAACTTTCGCAAGGTTGCGTTCCAATTTGAAAATGTGGCGCATGTACCACTCCAGCGTCGTGGGGATACTGACAAACCTGAGCGACTCACCGGTCGGTGCACAATCAAGAATAATCACATCATAACTTTTTTCGCGGACATATTGATTGATATACAGAAGTGCGCAAATCTCCTCCATTCCGGGAAATACCGCTATTTCCTCTGCAACGAGACTGTCAAGTCCAGAACGATTCAGCAACGAACGGATATAGCCATATACATCGTTCCAGTATTCAACAATTGCTTCCTGAACGTTGATTTCCTGTATCCAGAGGTTTTCTCTGATTTGGATCTGTTTTTCTTCACGCTGACGAACAAGTTTTTCGTGGTTATCAAAAGCATCGCGGAGCGAATGTGCCACGTCCAGCGAAATAACAATGGTTTTATAACCGAGTTCTGCGAGCTTGATACCCGTAGCCGCGGCAATCGTTGTTTTGCCGACACCCCCTTTGCCTGTGTAAAGAATAATTCGCATTCTTATTCAATTCCTCTGTCTTATTTTTACCTTCAGTTTGTTCGGATCGCTTACTACTATAATAGTATAACATAAAAGAAAGACAATGTGCAAAACAGAGAATTTAAAAAATTTTGACAAACACTCTCTTTTATAGTATAATATTATGCGGTTGTGTTCGCAATCGTGAGAATACCTTTCTCGGAAAGGCGCACCCGAACAACAAACTACAAAAAGCAGTGTAAAGCAATGCCAAATTTAACCGATCACCGGCTAAATTCGGTTGAAGGGACAGGAAATCATGGTACTGAAAACGAAAACCTATTTCCCGAAAACGGAAAAAGATATTAGATGGTATGTAGTGGATGCCGACGGACAAGTGCTCGGGCGTTTAGCATCCCGGATCGCACAGGTACTGCGTGGAAAGAATGATCCACGGTATACACCTCACGCCGATTTAGGTTTTCGCGTTGCTGTTGTGAATGCGGAGAAAATCGTCGTCACAGGCAATAAAAGGGAGCAGAAAACCTATTTTAGGCATAGCGGTTACCCTGGCGGTGATAAATATCGAACTTTTGATGAACAAATGGCTCGCAAGCCAGAAGTGATTATCACCAACGCCGTTAAGGGAATGCTCCCCAAAAATCATCTCGGTCGGCAACTGATGAAAGGGCTCAGGGTTTACACCGGACCCACACATCCGCACCAAGCACAGGAGCCGGAAGTCTTAACACTTTAAGTTAAGTTGAGGAGTCGTCAACGAAGGCACTCCTACAACTACGGAGAGTACGAACAGTATGGCTATTGAACAATTCTGGGGAACCGGCAGACGCAAAACCTCAGTCGCACGTGTCCGAATCATTCCCGGCGGTGAAGTCGGGGTTACCGTTAACAAAAAACCGATTCAAGAGTACTTCGAACGCGCAGACCACTGGCAGGCAGCACAACGCCCCATTGAGCACGTTGAGAAACTCGGCGAATATGCCATTCACGTCAACGTAAAGGGCGGCGGAAAGACTGGACAGGCTGGAGCAATCTCACACGGACTCGCACGCGCACTCGTCAAAGCCGATGAATCCTTGAAGCCTTCATTGAAAAAGGCAGGATTTTTAACGCGCGATCCGAGAATGGTGGAGCGGAAGAAGTACGGACAGAAAGGCGCACGGGCACGCTTCCAATTCTCCAAGCGTTAAAATTGTTGGGGTCTTCAGGCATTTATCAAATTTAACGCAAGTCTCCATCTCTCGCTGGCTGGGTTTCAACCCTTTCTGAAAACCCATCTGGAATGCTACACGCCCATTCCTTCTCCACCAGCAACAGCGTACCGTTAAATCATCAATTGACACTAATTTTAAAAACACGCGTGGGCTACAAAACACGCGCGGGCAGGCACCGCGCCTACAAACATTTGTAAGTAGGAAGAGGTTTCGTATGTCGAACATTGTTATCTTAGGCGCACAGTGGGGCGATGAAAGTAAAGGGAAGTTGACCGATGTCTTCGCTGCAGATGCGGATGTGGTCGCACGCTATCAAGGCGGCGATAACGCAGGGCATACCATCGTTCTCGGAGAAAAAACGTTTATTCTCCACTTGATTCCATCCGGCATCTTACGTCCCGATACCGTCAACATTATTGGCAACGGGGTCGTCATTAATTTAGAGACACTTTTCGGGGAGATGGATCGCCTACAGGCGCAGGATATTGAAGTCAGTAGCGATAACCTGAAAATCAGCGATCGCGCACATCTCATCATGCCATACCACAAGGTTGTTGAACAGTGGGAACAGATGGGGAGTGCTACCAAAATCGGCACGACCTCCCGTGGGATCGGTCCTACTTACTCCGATAAGATGAACCGACATGCGGGCATTCGCGTCGGGGACCTCCTCGAGTTTGACCAGTTCCAAAAGAAGTTGGATTATAACCTCGAAACCAAAGCAGACGCTCTCCAAATAGGTGGACCGGAACGGAACATCCTGCTCGAAACGTATCACGGTTACGCACAGCGGATTGCACCCTATGTGACTGATACTGTCGCTTTCATGCACGACACCCTCGCTTCCCAGAAACGCATCCTCTTTGAGGGGGCACAGGGGACGATGCTCGATATAGATTTCGGAACCTATCCCTACGTTACTTCTTCCAACTGCACCGCCGGTGCCGTCTGTACCGGACTCGGTATAGGACCGAAAGCACTGGAAGAGATACTCGGTGTTTCTAAAGCCTATGTCACACGCGTCGGCGGGGGTCCATTCCCCACCGAGATGCCGCCTGACTTAGATGAGCAAATTCGGGAAATCGGCAAAGAGTATGGTGCCACAACGCAACGTCCAAGACGCTGCGGTTGGTTAGACCTTGTCGCACTCCGATATGCCACGCAGATTAACGGATTAACCGCCATCGCAATGACGAAACTCGATGTCTTTGATACGCTCGAAGATCTCCAAGTCTGTGTCGCCTACCGTCACAACGGGAAACAGACAACGACTTTCCCGAGTAGCCTACAGGTCTTAGAGGAATGCGAACCCGTCTACGAAACGCTACCCGGATGGCAGCAGTCCTTGACCGAAGCACGCACCGCCGCAGACATTCCGCAACGCACTAAAGACTACATCGCGTATGTCGCGGATTATCTTGACGTGCCAATCCCGATTATCTCCGTCGGACCCGACAGAGATCAGATCGTGCAACTCGGACAACCGCTGTGGTAAGTCAAAATTGAGGTAGAACGGGTCTCTGAATCCCGATGCCTGACGTTACTAAAATTTCTGAATTTTAATTTGACATCCGACTTAAAGTATGGTATTATTAAATGTTGTTAATTCGAGCCGTTAGCTCAGCTGGTAGAGCATCTGACTTTTAATCAGGTGGTCACAGGTTCGATCCCTGTACGGCTCACATTCTGTTGCCCCCGTCGTCTAGCCTGGCCAAGGACACCGCCCTTTCACGGCGGCGACACGAGTTCAAATCTCGTCGGGGGTATCTCACTCAAAGCAAACGCAAAAATAGTTCCTTTAAAAAAACAAGCCTCTGTTGCCAGGGGGCTTGTTTTTTGTTACCAGACGCAGACGAAATTCTTTGAAGTGCCCAGATATTTTCCGACTTGACTCTAAAAAAATCAACGGAACTACTGCATGAACAACGCGCGTATCACCCACTCGATTTTACTGCTGCTCTTTCTCTGGACTGGCGCCGGCATCTGCCAAACATCACCAGATAACACCACTTTCTACGGCACGTTCGTTGATGCCCAAGATGGACACCCTATTCCCGAGATTCTCGTCCGCGTTGCGCCTGAAAAAATTGAGCAGGTCTATCCCGATCAGGAGTTCGCACACGCAACCGTAACGGACACGAAAGGTACTTTTTCGCTCACCATTCCCAGCGAAAACCAAGCCTATCATGCCTTCTCACTCATGGCACTCCACCCACAGTATCAGGCGAAGCGCTTACGAAAGGAAATGCCTTCCAGTAAAAGCGAATATAATTTGGGAGTGATTGCGTTGAAGCGAACGCTACCCCTGCAAGGCAGCATTTCTGGTGAGAAAAGTGTCGGTGGACTTGTTGTGAACCTGAAGATGCACGACAAGTCAGCAGACTTCTTTCGCGCCGCTGCACCGATTGAACACGCTGTGAAGACCGATCCCACCGGCAATTTCCATTTTTCCGAGCTCTATCCAATCGAATACACCTTGACAATTTCTCGGCGCGGACGTATCATAGCCTTTATAGAGTCTATTCATCCACAAAAACAGGCACAGATCTCTGTCCGGCTACCACAATTGAAGACCTTACGCGGCACAGTTATTGATGCGCAAGAACGACCCATAGCGGGCGCACATATCCACGCAACTCGGCACGCGGAAACATCTCACGGGCACGGGGGCCTCCTCTCAGCGGCACAAACAAACGAGGCAGGCAACTTTCAGCTGGAAGTCTTGGAGACTGAACCACGACTGCTCTCACTTGAAGTCAGTAAAACAGGATACTTTTCGAGAGTCTACGAGAACGTAGACCTCGGTAAGATGCCGTCAATTCTACCCCTAAAAAAAGGGGTGAGTATTAAAGGACGTATGATCCTCCCGCAGAATATACCCGCTGACGGGCAGTATGCTGTGAAGGTGTTTCCCATGGCGGCACAGATGGAGCCAAGCCTGAACCCCTTGGTATTATACAGACCGATTTTGTCAAGACACTTCCCTGTGACAGAATCCGTTTTTGTGGTTGACGGGCTTTTTGCGGAAAAATATACGCTCTATATCGTTGGAAATGGTATTTCGGCGGCTCGAATTGATGTAGATGCCGCAATGAATACCGAACAGGTGCTTGTTGTAGCGGATCAGTCCACAACAACATTACATGGACAAATTTTCTGGGCAGATACAGGTAAACCTATCCACAATGCTATTGTTTCGCGTTCATGGTATCCTTGGGAATTACAGCCCTATGACATGTCAATGACGCTGGATCGGTTTGAAGTGGAAACGGACGTGCACGGCAAATTTAAATTCCACAACCTAACACAGGCGCACTATCAACTCCACATTCGTGCTGTTCACGCGATATTTGAAACAGAGACGGAACGTTATCAACGGACACTTCTTCACAAACGGGTTGAAATTCCTGCCGCTGGTCCCGAATATCATATCTACATCGGCAGGCGAGACGGCACCCCCTTTACAAAAAGTTCCGAGACTAAAGCCCAATGCTTTAGCGTTGGGATACAGTCTCGCGCTCTTGGAAAGGACCAAAACGTTCATTGACAGTTTGTCCGCAATTATGGTATAATGAGAGTATCAAGTTGGCAGACATGACAAGCGTCATCGCAAGGTGACGTGTCTGCCTACCCACTTGTCAGGGGTTAAAGACTTGATACTTGATGCTCCATGAAAACAGAAAAGTATGAGTTATCTCATCAATCGAATATCATACAGATGGGTAATCTGCTTGACGACTTGCATCGCGTGCATGTTCATCTTTTGTTGTTGCAGAGGCGCTATTATCGTATCTATCGAAAGTATGCGTCCTTTGGGCGTATCTGCTCGCATATAACGAAGTTGAAAGCACGGACAAAACCGCACTGGAATCAACTGCCGAGTCAAGTGATACAACAGGTTGCCAAGCGTATCCATCTCGGCTATGAAAAGTTCTTTGACTACCTCGCTGATAAAAAGAAAGGTTTATCAGCGCGTAAAGTCGGCAAGCCAAAGATAAAGCCGCAATATAAGTATAACTCATTGACGTTTACGCAAGCCGGTTATGAGATAAAAGGGAATCGTATTTATATCGGTTGCTTGAAGAAGTGGTTTACCTTTTGGAAACACCGTAAGTGGACTGGGACGATCAAGACAGTCACAATCAAGCGTGACACTGTAGGTGATTATTATTTGTATCTCGCCTGTGAAAATCCGAAACCGACGAAGAAACTCTCACTGACCGGTAATGTGGCAGGAGCAGACTTCGGGATGAAGACGTTTTTGACGCTTTCAGACGGTATCAAGATAAAATCACCAGAGTTTTTCAAGCAAATGCTAAACCAAATCCGTTCAGCGAACAAGGCATTCTCCCGTAAGCAAAAAGGATCAAACGCGTGGTATCGTGCCAAACGCCATCTCGCCCGTCTGAATAAGAAGATCACCCAAAGAAGGCGTGATTGGTTCTTCAAGTTAGCCCTTCGGCTTGTGCGCAGATACGATAAGATTGCGATAGAGACGCTCAACCTTGCGGGCATGAAGAAACTTTGGGGACGCAAAATCTCTGATATTGCCTTCGGTGAGTTCTCATTAATACTTCACTATATGTGTGCCAAATACGGGAAAACACTCTTGAGAGCCGGACGTTGGGAAGCGACAACAAAACCGTGCTCAACCTGTGGATGCCATAACGAAAATCTAACGCTAAACGATAGGCAGTGGACGTGTCCCGAATGTGGTTCATCCCACGATAAAGACGTAAACGCTGCGATAAACATATTGAGGGTTGGGGTACCCTGGACCTAATCCAGATAAAACCGATCTGATTCGGAATAAGAACCCTCTGGTGGAGTGACAATAAGACGGTGGACGCTTGAGCGAAAACCGCAGTTGCGATGAAACCGAAGCCCACGCCTTTAGGCGTTGGGTGGTATCACGAAATGACACAGAAACATGCCTTTACACTCGCATTAACAGCAATCGTCATTATCCTATTTCTCATTCTCCCGGCAAATGCTGGCTTGCACGGCGTGTATAATGATGGGGAGAGAATCATCACTCAGGAGATTGCCGTCCCGAAAGCCGCTGGCGACTACTACCGAAACCCAGGCAAATTCATTGAATCCGAAGACGAAAATCGCTGGTTCGGACCGGAAATCGACAGCCGGGTGCTTTGTCATAAAATGACAAACCCCTTTAACGACGCAGGGTTCTTTGATATCATCTATACCAGAGAAGAGGCACAAGTCTGGCCCTCCTCAAGACCCGGAAAAGTGTGGTGGTATCGGAAACAGGAGTGGCGTTTCGCAACTGCCGACACGCCTTGGGGCACAGACACCGTCCGTGTCACCCTCGCATCCGAGATCGGTTGGATGGATATCGACGCTACGAACAGTACTACGGGGTTTCCTTGGAGCGGGTTCGAGGAACATTGGCGTGAGGGAGACCTCGTAAAATCTAAGGCAGATATAGTCGGCTATTACCCTCATGAACACGCTGGCAAAAAATATCTCACACCGAAGTACATCAAAGTCGGAACGCTGGACTACATCTGTGCGACTGGAACCGGATGGCTTAACCTGAAAGTCCTAAGCCACACCGAGGGACATTTGACAGATCCGATATTTCGTCCCGAATCTAACCAACTCAGCCGCCGCGAAAAAGGCACAGACAATTGGTACGACTGTCTACCGCTAAAATAGTTATTTTCCACTGGTTAGGTTTCTAACCTCCTGTGAGAGGGATTTGGAACCCCTTACGTCGAACCTATGAAAAACATCGCGCATTTGCTAAATGCCCTCATCATTGCTTATATCTTCCTCCTTTTGCAAGGGAATGTGAATGCCGCTTTTTGGGAAGACCACTTTGAGCAAGAGGCAGTGGAGGATTGGCAGCACGTCGGAAACGATGCCGCCTGGACGATCGAAGATGGATTTTTAAGGGCAGAAATTCAGGCACAGAACCAATGGAGTGTTATCTTTGAACGCTACCAACTCATCGCCTATCCCGGTCCCTATAATGATTTTACAATCACCCTTGAAACCATCGGCGCAACACGCGCCCGATTCGGTATCGCACTCGCAAAACGCTTTCAGAATTCCGTGACCGAAACGGAGGAGGACGGCTACTATCTCTTTTTCACGAACGATATGCAAGCCGCACGAAACGGGGGTGTGTTTGTCGGACCCGGACGACGCTGGGACACCGACGCACTCCAACAGATGGAACTCCACTTCAAGGATGGCAGATTCCAATTGAATGCGGATGGCGAATCACGCCTCGACTTCAGGGACGCAAATTTCCATCACATTGATACCATTGCCTTCGTCCTCGCCGGATTTGTCACAGAGGACGTTAACGTAGGGAGCGCGTGGGTAGACACATTTATGATTGACGGACTCGCGGTTTCACCAAAACGGAAATTAACAACCACATGGGCACACTTGAAGCGGCAGCCTTGATACCTGTGGGTCGGCGATGCACAATTATAGTAAATTTCAAAATGCAGTCCTGTCAAAAACGCAGCTCGCAACAATACGCAGAAATACCGGATTTAGTCTGGGGATAGACTAAATCCGTAGCGCAAGTCGTGTGGACTTGCGGGACAATGTATTACATCGCAAAAACACGCGAGCGACTCGAACACGAAAACTCTCAAAGTTCATAAGTGTGTTCCTTATCCGCAAGGTAAAATTAAAAGATGCAAAAAAACTTAGATCTGATTTTCAATGCATTTCTACTCGGAGTGGTGCTCCTCATCGCGTTTTGGAGCACCTACGCCAGAGCAAGATTGAACCCTGGGGAGCGTGCACAACCCGCGAATTCAGGATTCTATTACAGAACCCCGGGATCAAACGGCACGTGGTTCGGACCTGAAGTCAACTCGCTGACCCTCTGTGCCGGTGTTCACAACCCCTATAACAATAGAGGGCGGTTCGATATCGTAGAAACCATCGAAAATGCAACAGTTTCCCGTTCAAGCATCCGAGGCGCGCTCCGTTGGTATCGTGGACAGCGGTGGTATTTCAGCACGGACGAGACACCGTGGGGTACAAACTTCTCCTATATTACGCTCCATGACGATTTGGGATGGGATGAAATTAGTGTAGGCGGCGGAACAACCGGCTATCCGTGGAGCGGTGTCGAACGACACTGGCGAGATGGGAACATCATCCGAGCACAAGCCTCTGTTATCGGTTGGCGGCGGTATGCCCGCGGCGCAGAGCGATGGGTCTGCCCGATGTATTACAAGATCGGCGGATGGGAGGGTGAAACCATCGAAGTCGACTGCAAAACCCTCAGAACGTGGTTCCCGCCTGATTGGAACGTCCTGAGACAGAGGGATGGAGACTTCGGACCCCCAGTCGAACGCAAACCTGGGGTCCTCAGCCGAAAAGGAAAGAAAACGCAGCAGTGGTACGACTGCATCAAAATCAATTAATCCCATGTCAAACAAAAACACAACACGCCTCATACTTTTTTTTACATTTATGATCTGCACCCTTTCCGCCTCCGCCGTGACATGGCACGACGATTTCGATGCGGAAAAGCCGGAGGCGTGGCGCGTCATCGGCAACGATGCCATCTGGAAAATCAGCGACGGATTCTTACACGCAGAGGTCAACCGCGACTGGGATGTGCAATACGAACTCTACCAATTCACCGCGCTCCCACCCCCTTACAGGAACTTCATAATCACGATAAACGACTTCGGTGGCGACAAAACACGTTTCGGCTTTTGTGTAGGACGGCGTTTCCCCGATACCTCGGAAGAGGATCCTTTCTTCTACGTGTTTTTCCCAGATGAAATCAGAGCGAGGCGTTTCGACGGTAAAGGGAGCAGCCATCCCTTCCGAACTCGGCTCTCCAGAGAGCCTCGCACCCGCTGGGAGACGGATGCCCTCTCAAAGATGGAACTCCAATTTAATGACGGACATTTTATAGTGTTCGCAGATGGCGAACTCCGCACAGCCTTCCAAGATGCGAACTTTGATAAGATCGAAATTCTCGGATTCGTTATGGAAGGCATTAACATCGCAAACGAATGGGTCGGCGCGGCATGGGCGGATTCCTTCACCATCTCCGGACTGAACGTCTCTCCAGAAATAAAATTAACCCTAATATGGGGACAACTCAAGGTGAGATAACCGCTTCCACCTCAAAATCCTCCGGTCCAGATAATAAATGTTCTAATGGTGTTGCGTTCATCTTGAATTACCGTCCAAGACTGTGTTATTATCATATCTATGCTTGAAAAAGAATTTCGGAACGAAGACCCCTCAGGCAAGACGATTGCCCTTATGTTACTTATTGTCTCTCTCATAGGTGGAGGGGCGTTCGCGGTTAAACTCGGTTTGCAGGGGTTTCCACCACTCATAATGGCATTTTTCCGTTGTATATTAGGACTCATCGTCGTTGGTGGGTTGGGGTTCTACTTCGGGATGTCAATGCGATTGCGTTTCGATGAAGTGCCCCGACTGCTGATACTTGCAGCACTTTACATCTTACACACAATTACCTTGAACGTGGGGACGCAATTGACAATTGCTTCTCGAGCCACCATTTTTTTTACGCTCTATCCGCTTTTCACAGTGATATTCGGGCATTTCTGGCTTCCGGATCAGCGACTTTCTGCAATAAAAATATTGGGTATTCTCGTGGCATTCGGTGGGACTTTTATAACCGTCGCGCCGGACTTTCAAAGTGGTGGGGAAACCTTCGTCGGCGACCTGATTGTCATACTTGCAGCGTTCTCCCTCGCGCTCCGTATTACCTTGACAAAAGTCTTCGTTCAGGATATCTATCCCTACCGACTCCTCGCCTGGATGTTAGCTTTAAGCATACCCTGTTTTTTGGGGCTCAGTTATCTCTTTGAACAAGGGCAACCCCTTAAATGGACGCTGGCAAGTAGTGCCGGTCTTATCTATCAAGGCTGGATTATCACAGGTTTCTGCTTTTTAGGGTTGACATGGTTACTCAGAACATACAAAGCGAACAAATTGGTGGTCTTCTCTTTTCTCATGCCCGTATCGGGGGTCCTATTCAGTTATCTCTTTTTAGGGGACGAGATGACTCCCAGCATATTGATGGGCACTGGATTAGTGGCAACCGGGATTTATCTCGTGAACGCGCAGCGTTAAAATGTTTCGTAACAAACAACAATTGAAAGGATCTCACATCGTGAACGTAAAACAAATTGCATTCATTTTTGTTGCTATCCTATGGTTCTGTAGTATACAGCGTGTCCCTTCCGCAGGCGATGCCCCCGCTGGTATGGTTCTGATTCCCGCAGGTGAATTTGAGATGGGGAGTCACACTGGGAAAAATAATGAACGTCCGGTGCATACCGTCTATCTCGATGCGTTTTATATGGACACCCACGAGGTGACAAACGCACAATATAAGGCGTTCATCGACGCAAATCCTGAATGGCAAAAAGAAAACATTGCGGCGGAGTATCACGACGGTACATACCTCCGACTTTGGGACGGCAACACTTATCCCGAGGGTAAGGCTGACCATCCCGTCATTTATGTGAGTTGGTATGCAGCGATGGCTTACGCAGAATGGGCGGGAAAACGATTGCCAACAGAGGCGGAATGGGAGAAAGCCGCGCGCGGTGGACTGGGCGCGAAAGCGTATCCCTGGGGCGATACGTATGAGGCAACCCACGCAAACTACGGAAGGCACCACAACATTCCTATCGCTGTCGGGCAGTACCCACCCAACGGTTACGGTCTATACGATATGGCAGGCAACATCTCTGAGTGGTGTCTTGATGAATACGATCCGGATTTCTACACGACATCCCCCCGTGAAAACCCATTCTCAAACGGGACGATCGAAGCGACTATCAATGATTTCAAAAACGTGAAAGACAAAAACCGAGTGCTGCGGGGAGGTTGCTGGAGCGATAACGGATTATTTTTGCGAGTCGCCTTCCGTGACTGGGGACCCCAGCACTACTCCAGTGTCTTCCGTGGGTTCCGGTGTGTGAAGGACATTCCACTTAAGTAGAGCCTATCTCATAACTTAATATATCAATGACCGGTAGGGTCTTTCACCCAACCGCACCCCCTTAACCAATCCGCTTGCGTTATTTTACCAGAAAGGAAATTTGATATGAATATCAGAAGGATTATAACATCTACGTTTTTATTCACAATTCTTACTGTCGGACTTTTCGGTTGCGATAAGGTCATCTCCGTAGTATCTGATGACGAAATGTCACGGAGTGTGAGTGAAGAGATTCCCATCGGTGTTGTCGTAGCACTGACAGGACATCATGCCGAACCGTATGGGTTCCCAATGCAACGCGGCTTTGAGTTGGCGCGAGAAGAGATTAACAACCTCGGCGATATAAATCTCACGTTTATCACTGTGGACGATCAGAGCACCCCAGACGGAGCGAAGGCAGCTGTAAGGCACTTGGTGGATCAAGGTGTCCCTGCCATTGTTGGGCTTGCTATCTCGACGCACCTTAAAGAGGCGGCTCCAATTGCGCAGGAGAATAAGGTCATCGCTTTCAGCTCGGTCTCCTCCGCTGCAGGTTTGAGCGGGATCGGAGGTTTTATCTTCCGAACCAGTCTCGCTGTGGATATAAGCGTTCCCAGTGGGGTGATGGCGACCCAGGAGAAACTCGGGTATAAAAAGGTGGCAACGATATATGATGAGATTGATGTCTACTCCAGAAGTAGTAACGAAATGCTAAGGACAGTGCTTGAGGCAAACGGGGTTGAGATTCTAACGCAGGAAGTTTTCGAAACCGGCGATACCGATTTTTCTCAACAATTAACCAATATCATGGCGATGGAGCCGGACGCACTCTTTATCTCCGCACTTTCACAAGAAATAGCGGGAATTCTCGCACAAACACCTGAGGTAGGTTTTCCCGACACGATTCAGATTATTGCTCCGGATTTAACCATGGATGAACTCCAAAAGGCGGGTGAGGGTGCCGAAGGAACAATAGGTTTTATCGGATGGTCCAGTATATCTGACGCACCCGGAAACCAAGCCTTCGTTCGGAATTATCGAGCGAAATACGGGATTGAACCTGAACCCTGGGCGGCACAGTCGTATGCGACGCTTTATGTTCTCGCCAATGCAATCAAGACAGCGCAATCCACGGATTCGACCGCCATTCGGGACGCACTCGCACAGACGACGGATTTTCCCACAATTTTGGGCAAATTAGGCAATTACGCTTTTAATCCCGATGGAGATGCCCTGTATGACCAGATTCTAATGATCGTCAAGGATGGAGAACTTCAGTTCTTTGAATGATCCGATCTACCGAGAGATTAGGATATTTTTTTATTAATTAATAGATCCAGAAAACACTAACCATGTCCAAACGCACAATCCTTACAACCATCGTTATCCCCGTACTGCTCATCTCTGGACTTGTTGTCTTCCTCATCAACAACCGACAGGAACCCGCAGCCGAACTCGTCCTAACGCAGCAACAAATTCACTTCGGAACGCTCCCAGAATGGGAGGGACCCGTAACACAATCCCTAACAGCCCGAAACGTCGGCAAATCCCCACTCCACATCCAAAACGTTCACACAGGGTGCAGTTACGCCGAAATCACAGGACCAGAGATAATCCAACCCGATACAGAAGCCACGTTCCAGATACGGCTCACCCCAGAACTGCTGCCCGATGACGAGACCTCGGCAACCGCCACCATCTTCACAGACAGTCCCAAGACCCCGGTTGTCCATCTAACAATCATTGCCGCCGCGAAACGATTTGCGACCCTCACACCGAACGTTTGCGAGTTTGGGAAGGTCCGCCCCGAAGCGATGCATCAAAAGACCGTTAAACTCACTGTGAATGCCCCACTCAACACATCGGGCATCCATCTGCTGCCATCGGGACATGAGGCACTCACCTGGGAGATAACACCCAAGTTGGAAACAGATACCGCTCTCATTACCGTTCAACTCAGTCCCCTGAAAGACGGGGGTGCCTTTGCATCGCTACTCACCCTTCACTTCCCAAACCAACGAACACTGACCCTCCCCGTCACCGCCAACGTCGTCTGCCCTGACAACTGACAAGAATAACCACTTGACAAAATACCCTAAATTATCGTATCATTAATACTAAGAATACGCAAAAAAAGCAGAAGAACCGCTTCATGGAAAAACGCTACTTCGATTTCAGGGATATTTTCCAAGTTATCCGCTACGGATTCAGTGGACGAAAGATCGCAGTTCATTTCATTGGACTCGTTCTCGCATATCTCATCTATGAAACTTTGGTGTATCTCAGTCTCGTCAGTGTGGGAGGCACTGCCGTGCAGGACTTCTGGAACACGTATGCCCTCCTACCCTTACCACCCTTCGGTGATACAGGACTTACGCAGACAACTGAAATCGCAATGTGGGTAGGGATGATCAGCTTCGCGTGCATCTTTTTCTTGGCAAGCACCGTGGCTTCTAAAATTACCATCGAGCAGCTCCGTGGGGATATCTTCTTTTCGGTCGGGGACGCTCTGGGATTCCTCAAAGGACATTGGAAATCCGTTTTCGGCGCGTTCATCGGCTTACTGCTCATCCAGATATTTCTCGCGGTAATCCCCCTCAGCATCGCAGGGATCGCGAAGTTATCAGCAGTGGGAAAACCGTTCCTCATGCTCACCTCGCTGCTCATGCCGATGGGATTTTTCCTCGGGCTCTTGATGGTGTTCATGGCGGTCGTTTTCGGTGTGAGTTTGCTCTTTGTGCCAGCCGTTGCCGCTACCACGGGTGCCGATGCATTTGAAATAATTTATCAGCAATTCGCGATCGTTTGGAACAAACCTTGGCTATTAGTGTGTTATGAGGCGATGTTGCTCCTAATCAAATTTATTTTCGTGCCGATCTGGGCATTCTTTTGCCTCGCAGGCTTTTCGATCATGACGCTCCCAACGCGCCTCTTCCACACCGAAATGATGCAGCAGTTCATGAGTTACGCGAACCTATGGCTCGGTGGGGCTGTCGAAAGGATAGCAACACTGCCTTATGTTAACAGTCTCGGAGTTTTCAATACTGCTACCAGTGATCAAATGCCGACACTAACAGGAATAGCGACAGTTACAACCCCAGTAACCGCTATCTTTCTGACGATCACACTCCTCATGAGTGCGGGATTGATAATTGCATACCTGTTTTCAATCGCCTCTGCCGGAAACACGGTAATTTATACGATATTAAGAAAGAAACTTGACGGACAGAATGTGTTAGTCCCATCCGAATCGCAATTAACTGAAACGAACAAGGCGTAAATGCCAAGTCGATCGCGACTTAGAAATATACTACCTTGTGCAGCGTGAAAGAGGTCCAGGAGCAATATCGCAATTAACCGGGACAAATAAGGCATAGATGCCAAGTCAATCACGACTTAGAAATATATCGCCTTTCACAGCGTGAAAGGCGCCCAGGAGCAATAGTTAAAAAAATGTTCCAAAAAATGATAACCAAAGTCTTCGGCAGTAAAGAGGATCGTGATGTCAAGAAGTTTCGCGACATCGTCGAAGCCATCAATCAACGCGAACCCGCAACCAAAAAACTCACCGATGCCCAACTGCAATCCAAAACACCAGAATTTCGCCGACAGTTGGATGCCGGGGTGTCCCTTGATGACCTCTTGCCAGACGCCTTCGCTGTCGTCCGTGAAGCCGCGGTGCGGACCCTAAAGCAGCGACACTACGATGTCCAACTCATGGGCGGTGTCGCCCTCCACCAAGGCACTATCGCAGAGATGCGCACGGGTGAAGGCAAAACGCTTACCTCAACCCTCGCTGTCTATCTGAACGCTTTGACGGGAAAAGGTGTCCACCTCGCCACCGTCAACGACTACCTCGCACGGCGTGATGCCGAATGGATGGGCAAAATTTATAACTTCCTCGGACTCTCCGTAGGGTTGACACTCAGCCTAATGCCGAAGGAACAGAAAAGACTCGGATACAAATCAGACATTACCTACGGCGTTCACAGTGAATTTGGATTCGATTACCTCTGGGACAACAAATCGCTCTCAATTGAAGATAAGACCCAGCGCGGGCATGTCTACGCCATCCTTGACGAAGTTGACAGCATCCTCATTGATGAATCCCGCACGCCCCTCATCATCTCAGAACCCTCCGGTAAACCGCCAGAACTTTACAGGCAAATTAACGGCGTCGTCGCACAACTCCGAGAAGGCGAACACTTTCAAATCGATCAACAGGGGAAATCGCGCGGCAGTGCAACCCTGACCGATGAAGGCGTTGAGGAAGTCGAACGGCGTCTCGGCGTGGGGAACCTCTATGAACACACGAACATCGCTATGGTGCATCACGTCAATCAGGCACTTTCTGCGCACCAGCTCTATAAGCGCGATGTCGATTACCTCGTCGAAAATGGCGAAGTCCTTCTCGTTGATGAATTCACAGGACGAAAACAGATCGGGAGACGGCTCAGTGAAGGACTCCATCAAGCCATCGAGGCGAAAGAACGCGTTAAGGTTGTCGAGGAGAGTGAAACCGGTGCGAAGATTACCTACCAAAACTACTTCCGCATGTATAGCAAACTCGCAGGTATGACAGGGACCGCCGCTACGGAAGCCAACGAATTCGCACACATCTACGGATTAGAGGTGTCCGTCATTCCCACCAACGAACCGATGATCCGAGTTGACAATCCCGATCAAATTTACAGCACTGAAGACGCAAAATACAACGCCGTTCTGGAAGATATCGTCGAGCAAACCGAGAAAGGACGTCCCGTCCTTGTTGGCACTGTTTCGATTGAAAATTCCGAGAAATTGAGCAAAATGCTCAGAACCAAACACCGTAAAATCCGCCATCAGGTGCTGAACGCCAAAGAGCACGCACGCGAAGCCGACATCATCGCACAAGCAGGAGTGCCGGGTGCTGTGACAATCGCAACGAATATGGCAGGTAGAGGTGTAGACATTCTCCTTGGCGGTAACCCGGAAGGTATGGCACTCGAAACGCTACGGAAACGGAAAGCGAAGACAGAAGCACTCTCCCCAGAGTCCGAAGAATTTCAAGCCGCACTCGCAGAAGCGCAAGCCATTTGCGACGAAAACAGAGAGAACGTATTAGCCGCTGGAGGACTCCATATCGTCGGCACTGAACGCCATGAGTCCCGCCGTATTGATAACCAACTCCGTGGACGCGCCGGGAGACAGGGCGATCCAGGCTCATCCCGATTCTATCTCTCCCTTGAAGACGAATTGATGCGAAAATTCGGATCTGAACGTTTGCAAGGGTTAATGTCACGCGCCGGAATAGATGAAGATGTTCCGTTAGAGCATCCGTGGGTCACCAAATCCATTGAGAAGGCACAGACGCGTGTTGAACAGATGTATTTCGAGATCCGAAAGAATCTTCTCAAATTCGATGATGTCATGGATACACAGCGCGACACCATCTACACCTTGCGTGACACCGTCTTGGCTGCTACCACGGATATCGCCGAGTTACCTGAAGAACACGCACAGACAGTGGACGACGGTGGGCTCGCCGCACTCGCTGAAAAGGATGCCAAAGTCCCTACCTCCCTCAAAACTACAATTTGGGGAATGATTGAGAGGGTCGTCAGAGATGCAATCGAGGACAATATAGGAGAAAAGGCGGAAAGCCCCCTTGAGACCCCTGATAGGTTTCAACAGTGGTTGACGACCACATTCCCAGTCGAGCCGATATGGGAAACACCCTTGGCGCAGGCGAGTCCCGAGGAGGTTCAAGAACAGACGCTGCAGGTGTTGCGCACCGCTTATGAAGCGCGCGAAGCGGAAATGGGTCCAGGAATGATGCGTATCCTTGAACGCTTACTCCTTTTGGACCGAATTGATGATCACTGGAAAGAACACCTCCATAACATCGACTATATTGAGGAAGGTATTCGGTTCGGCGCAGGGTATGGCGGCAAAGACCCGATCGTCGTTTTCAAAAACGAGGCACTCTCTGTCTTTGAAAATATGTATCAACAGATTGAGGAACAGGTCAGTGAGTTCATCTTCAAATCTCGCGTCAATACCGAGGCACCGCGCAGGGCACCGAGTCAGCGAACGGGAAGACGGCGTAGACCCCAGCCGCGGGCACCCCAACGCAACCATGCAGCCGCAACCCGTGCTGATGCCGAATTTGCTTCGCAACAGGCGATGGGGAACATCCCGAAGGTCGGTAGAAACGCACCCTGTCCTTGCGGAAGCGGCAAGAAATATAAGAGATGCCACGGGAGCTAAGACTTCACACCAAAAACTTGCACAAGGAGGGCGGTTCTACGGAGAGGATCGTTGTTCATTCAAATGACCTCACCGAACCGCAAGGTAAAATTAAAATTTCAAAGACGCTACTTGAGATTCTCGCATGTCCAGCCTGTAAAGGTGGGATAGAATACGATGAAACGGCACAGAAACTCGTGTGTGTCGGCAGATGTCAACGTCGCTATCCGATCCGTGAAGGCATCCCAGTCATGCTGATTGATGAAGCGGAATTGCCCGACGAAAAACGCAGCGAATGAAGATGTCCTATAGTTAAAAAGATGAAGATTCTATTTTTAAGCCTCCGATGTCCATATCCACCACATCGGGGCGATCGGATCCGGTCTTACAATTTTATTAAACAACTTTCGAAACAACATGCCGTAACACTCGTTTACTTTGCAGAATCTGGAAACGATATTGAATCCGCGAAGCATTTAGAACCCTTTTGTGAACGCGTAGAATGGGTCCGTTTTCATCGTTCTTTTGCCTTCATGAATACAGGGATCCACTGCTTATCGCGTCGTCCACTTCAGTTGCATTACTGGTACTCGCCTCAGATGCAACGGAAGATTAACCAACTCCTCGAACAAGAGAACTTCGAACTGATTCACGCACAACTCTTTCGGATGGGACAATACGTGACGGAAGTCCAGGGTCCCACCAAGGTCTTAGATTTGTGTGATTCATTGGCACTAAATCTCAGTCGCCGCGCTGAACTGGAAAGCAATCCGTGGCTCGCGAAAATTAAATTAGATTGCACTCCAAAGCGTTTTTTGGTAAAATTAGAGGAAAAGCGGGTCCGGCGTTACGAAGTCAACATTATGAAGGCTTTTGACTGCGGCACTGTTGTCGCACGTTTTGATCAGGACTATCTCCTAAAGCAGGACAACACGCTAAATCTGTCGATAGTTCCAATGGGGGTCGATCTCGGGTATTTTCAACCGAAGCCAGCAGCGCAATCCGCACCCTTGATGCTCTTTACCGGAACAATGAACTATTTTCCGAATTCGGATGCTGCGATCTATTTTTGTAACGAGATTTTTCCACGTATCCGCGAGAGTCATCCGAACGCGCAATTTTATATAGTAGGAAATCATCCATCGGATCAGGTAAAGCGGCTTGAGACACAGGACGGTGTCGTCGTCACAGGGTATGTCCCGGACATCCGCCCCTATTTTGAAAAGGCGTCTGTTTTTGTTGCCCCTTTACGGGCAGGATCAGGCATACAAACAAAGAATCTGGAGGCAATGGCGATGGGAGTGCCAGTCGTCACAACCTCCGTCGGTGCAATGGGGTTAGAAGCAGACATCGGCAAGGAATTGCTCGTTGCGGATACACCCGCCGACTTTACGAAACAGGTCGTTCATTTACTGAATAATGTGCATTCGCGAGAGACTTTCGCGCAAACCGCCAGAACTCGTGTCGAAACCAATTATAGTTGGGAAGCCATCGGCGAACGCTTAGAGCATGTCTATGCACAGGCAGTTCATACACGGAAAAGACATGTCAAAGTCCGAACCCACACTGTTTAACCGCAAGGAATAATTAAAATATGGATAAACCCAAAATAAAATGGAGTTTTACAATTGTTGTTGATGTGCTTCTCGTCAATCTCGCATTTCTATTCGCTTACTTGACAGGTAAGCAACTCGGTTTTGATTTTTTAGAACAAGCTACAGGACTCTCCACTATACTGCAGAGTGCTGATATATCTCCCTTCCAGCCACAGCATATTACCGGATTCGGTATCGCAGCTGCTGTCACAATAGTCCGCGTCGGCTTACTACTATCTTTCAATCTCTACAAACCGATATGGCAATACGCCGCTGCTAAGGAATTTCGCGCCTTGGCAACAGCGATTATCGTCGCCACTGTAGGGCTTATTGGGCTGTCCATGCTACTAAAAATCGCTTGGGTCCTTTTCTTAATCGATGGATTTTATAACTTCGCACTCATCGGGTTTACCAAATTTTCAGCGCAAATCTTCCAAAGAGACAAAGGAACGATACATAGGAGACCTCAAAGCAATAAAGGCGCAATAGGACTACACGCCGGATCGCAACCGTCCATGCAAAAACCACCAACAAAAGTCCTTATTGTTGGCGCAGGTGAAACAGGGATCGGTGTGCTCCGTGCCCTTAGAAACCACCCTGAAAAAGGCTACGTGCCAGTCGGCTTTATTGACGATGCACCACACAAGGTGGGCAGAAGCGTCGCAGGACTTGAAGTCTTGGGGACGACCCGCGACCTAACCTATATCGCTCGCAAGCGTGAGATTGATGAGGTCGTCATCGCTATCCCTTCAGCACCAGGCGGCAAAATTCGTGATATTATCCGACAGTGTGAATACCGGGACTGTCAGTTTAAAATCGTCCCGAACATTCATGCTATCCTTGAAGGACGAGCCAGCGTCAGTCAGATTCGGGAAGTCCGATTTGAGGATCTTCTGAAACGGTCTACCTCGCAAATGGACCTCGCGGAGGTCTCTAAATATCTCTCAGGAAAACGCGTGATGGTAACAGGAGCGGGCGGCTCAATCGGGTCCGAACTTTGTCGACAAGTGGCGAAACTGGACCCCGAACTCCTCATTCTCTTCGGGCGCGGTGAAAACAGTCTCTACCATACAGATATAGAACTCCGGGAATTCGAACCATACCTTAATCGTGCTTTAGTGATTGGCGACATTCGGGATAACGCTAAGGTTTCACAAGTTACGCGCAAATACCGTCCTGATATTATTTTCCACGCTGCTGCGCACAAGCATGTTAAATTCATGGAAAACCATCCCGATGAAGCCGTCAAAAACAACATACTTGGCACGCAAAACCTCATCAATGCCGCGATTGAACATGAGGTAGAGGCTTTCATACTCGTTTCATCGGATAAAGCCGTGAATCCAACGAGCGTTTACGGTGCCTCCAAACGTGTGACAGAGAAATTGGTGCAATGCAAAGCAAAGCAGAACCGCACTCGATTTATCGCAGTCCGCTTCGGAAACGTTATTGGGAGTCGGGCAAGTGTAATTCCCAATTTCAAACGGCAGATCGCGAAGGGAGGTCCTGTCACCGTCACACATCGCGAAGCGACACGCTACTTCATGACCATCCCGGAAGCAGTCCAACTCCTCATCCAAGCAGGGGCTATGGGAAACGACGGCGAAATTCTCATGTTAGACATGGGGGAACCCATTAAAATTCTTGACCTCGCCCAAGACCTCATCCGCCTTTCAGGGCTTGAAGTCGACACGGACATCAAAATTGAATTTACAGGTTTAGAACCCGGCGAAAAGTTGTACGAAGAACTCCTAACCCCTCAAGAAGGCGTTACAGCGACAAAGCACCAGCGTATTTTCGTCGCACAATTGGAGCAGATCGCAGAACGCCAACTCCTTTCCCAGATAGAAGAACTCTCACAACTCGCAGACGCATTGGATTCAGAAGGCATTGTTACTAAATTCCAAGAATTGGTCCCAACATACCAGCCGAACCGCGCCTTCCTCACTGAAAATGATGAAGATAGTGCGTCTGAGATTATCCAGTTTCCTACGGAAACGGAAGCGGAAACCGTCAGAGCAAGCCGCCGTTAGTCCCGAAAAATAGGATAAGCGCATGCCTCATACCAAGCGTTTAACCACAGGAATTCAAGATGATATAGAACCGAAACGTGACTGGGCGAAACGGGCGTTTGATCTTCTGTTCACGACGATTGGGATCGTGCTTCTCTCTCCCTTTTTTCTCCTTGGGAGTCTGCTCGCAAAATTGCAATCAAAAGGACCTGTATTTTACAAAGCAGAACGCGTCGGTAGGGGCGAAGTCATCTTTGAAATGTATAAATTCAGGACTATGGTCGTAAACGCCGATACGCTCGGCGGTAGCTTGACAACCTATAGGGATCAACGCATTACACCGATTGGTAGGTTCTTGCGGTGGACGAAATTGGACGAACTCCCAAACTTAATCAACGTTATCAAAGGCGAAATGAGTCTCATTGGACCACGTCCGGAAGCACCCGATTACGTCAAGTACTACACGCAGACGCAGAAACGGGTCCTACACGTAAAGCCAGGGATGACCGGACCATCACAACTCGCGAACCGCGATGAAGAGGCGAAACTCAAAGGGCAACCCGATGCAGAGCATTACTACATAACAGAGTTAATGCCAAAAAAACTTGCATTGGATCTCCACTACATTGCAACACAGAGCATCGCTGCTGATGTCGGATGGTTGCTAAAAACCTTTTGGGTGGTTATCTTCGCGCCCCACCGCTCCAAATGATATTTTTGTTAAACCCAAGGTATGTAGCCTGCAACAATACGCAGAAATACCGGATTTAGTCTGGGAATAGACTGGATTTAGTCTACGGATAGACTAAATCCGTAGCGCAAATCGCGTGTGGACTTGCGGGACAATGTATTACATTTCCGTAGCGCAAGTCGCGTGTGGACTTGCGGGACAATGTATTACATCGCAAAAACACGCAGGGTTTTTGATAGGGTATTTCTTCAGATTTGAGGGACGCACTTCAAAGTCCAAACGCACGCTGTTCCTCCGCAAGGTATAATTAAAAAATGAGAAAGAGACGTGTTTACATTATTTTAGGAATTATCATCGCGTTGTTCTTCGGGCTCCTGTTTTTACGGTCAATAGGCGGCAACGTGTCAATAGGAGAAAAGGTCGCAGTCGTAGACATTACGGGTATTATCTCAGGCTCAGATGACACAATTAAACTAATTCACACTTACCGCGATGATCAAAGTATCAAAGCAATTGTCGTTAGAATCAACTCCCCCGGCGGCAGTGTCGCCCCGGTCCAAGAGATTTACAGTGAATTGAAGAAGATAGAGAAGCCTGTAGTCGCTTCAATGGGGGGGAGTGCGGCATCTGGCGGCTACTACGTCGCGTGCGCCGCCGACACAATCTTCGCAAACCCTGGCACCTTGACAGGTAGCATCGGCGTTATCATGCAATTCACACAACTGAAGGGTTTATACGATAAGGTCGGCTTGGGGCATCAGGTCATTAAGAGTGGCGACTTTAAAGATACAGGTTCACCTTTCCGCGAGTTGACGGAACAGGAACGAGCCGTTCTCCAATCCACTGTGGACGATGTTTACAATCAATTTGTGGATACAATCTTCGAGGCACGGGGGAATCACTTAACGCGCGACGAAATTGTTGCACTCGCAGATGGGCGCATTTTCTCTGGAAAGCAGGCGTTAGATTCAAAGTTACTGGACCAACTCGGTAATCTCCCCGATGCCATTGAAACCGCCGGCGCGTTAGCAGGTATTGAAGGCAAACCCAAGGTCGTGCGTAAGGAGAAAAAGACATCACTCCTCGAACAACTCGTCGGAATGAAACAGATGCCCCCTTTGGATGAAATGTTGAGCCTCCCCGGTGTCACCTTTCGTTATGAAATGCACCTTGGCAAATAGCCGTCAATGAATAGGATCTGCAAAAGATTGTTGTGATTATCAGATTTGTCCTAATCATCGAAGATCTCATCATGGTAAATCACATAAATCATAGAAACCTTGGTCAAAAATGAATGACACTTATCAAGTTAACCAACACTGGGAAAAACTTGAGAGTCGGATTGTCAAACCCCAACAGGTTGTCCTTGTGATAGGGGCAACCGATGTTGGAAAATCGACCTTTTGCCGTTTTTTGGTTGATTCTGCCGTTGATCGGGGACTGAAAACCGTTTTTGTGGATACAGATGTCGGACAGTCTCAAATCGGTCCTCCCACTACAATCGGTATGAGATCCTTTGATCCAGAAAGCTCCCCTGTTCAGTTCAATAGCATCGCCGACCAGTTGTATTTTGTCGGGGATGTGTCGCCACACGGGCACTCACTTGAAGTGCTAACAGGGACGCGGTTGATGGTTGATCACGCCCGTGAAACCGCGGCTGATTTCATTATCGTCGATACGAGTGGTTACATTCACGACGCACCCGCTGTTATTCTCAAACGACACAAAATTGAACTCACCAGACCCAACCATGTGGTATGCATTGGTCGTTCCAGCGAATTGGAACAGATAACCGCATGCTACCGTCAACAGGACTGGCTCGATATTCATTATCTGCTTCCACACCGAAATGTTCGATCCAAAAGTAGCAAGGCACGCAGCCGATACCGAAAAGCCCAATTTGAGGCATACTTTGGTGCAGCTTGCGAGTTTCCAAAGCTTGCTGTTAGAAGTGGCGCAGCTTGCGGGTTTCCAAAACTTGCTGTTGAAAGTGGCGAAGTGTGCGGGTTTCCAGAACCTGTTCTACAAAAGTCCAAAAATAGTATCCAATCCCTACCGTTTGAACAGATTCGCGGGGAGCGCACCCCTTTCTTTGTCGGACGCATCGCAAATGAGAAAGAATTGGAGATCCTCTCACGACTCGCCGAAACGCAAGTTGACCACGCCGAATGGGGACATCGCACCTTGTGTCTCGTTGCGTCAGAACCGCTTTCCAAGGCAACGATCATCCACATCAAAAACTATTTAAGTTTGACGCACGTCACAGCAGAAGTCCACGCTTATTTCGAACGCCGCTTGATTGGCTTAATCGACACCGCCGGTAATACCTACGCCATTGGGATTATCGAGGCTGTTGATTTCCAAAAGCGAGAATTCAGTATCCGTTGTCCATTGTCAAAGGGGGACAATGCCGTGAAGCAGGCATGTGCCATCCAATTTGGCAGTTACCAATTAAAATGAAACAAATCTGTTGGGTTGCGCTCCGGTTCAGATCCAACGGATAGACTCGGCATGGATAAAAAAACTTTCACGAAAAACCCAATCTTTACTCGATTCGTCCGGTATCACGCACCCTACACCGGTTCCCTTCTCTTGGCAATGGCTTTTGCCTTGGTAATTGCTGTGTGTGAGTTAGGGGCTGTTCAGATTTTAGCCGATACAATTAATACACTTGAAATTGTCGGCGGAAACCCATTCGACGAGACTGTATCCATCCGATACTTTCAGCGCGAAGGTCTGTTTGCTTTTGAGGGGTTCGAGATGTTATTGGTAGATGCCGGTGATGCTCTCAAAGCCTTCCTATGGCTTCTCGGTGGATTGCTTATCCTTGTATTCATCAAGGGGTTCTTCGTTTACGGTAACGATTACGTGATGGCGCGTGTCGGACACAAACTATCTTTCCGACTGCGGAACGCCCTTTATGAACGTATTGTCTCTGCCTCTTTAGGCATCTTACGCGAAGAACGCACTGGCGATCTCATGGCACGCGTCACAGACGATGTCCGGGTGTGGCAAAATCTCGTCGCCGCGATGGCGAACATCATCCGCGCTGTCGTTCTTGTGAGTGTCTTTGTCTCTGTGATGCTGATCACAAGCTTCAAACTCACCCTGTTCGTCCTGCTTATTCTCCCATTTCTTGCTTACTTCATCACATCTATCGGTGCCCGAATTCGGGGTGCCAGCATAGAAATTCAGCAGCAGAGTGCAAATATCTATTCACAGCTCAAAGAGACACTTGCTGGTATCAAAATCATCAAAAGTTTTACCTCTGAACACGCTGAAAGCAAACGCTTCCGAGCCATCAACTGGAATCAGTACTGCTCAGCGATCCGGCGTGCCCGTTTCGCCGCACTTCTCCCACCAACGATCGAATGGTTGGGTGCCCTTGGTGTGGCAACTGTTTTCGGGTTGGGCTGCTGGCAGGTCATTATAGGACAACTCTCCACAGGATGGTTTATCGGCTATGTTACAATGGTCAGCTGGATGTTTAAGCCTATTAAAACCATTGGCAGCGTCAATAGCGCCTTACAACAGTGTCTTGTCTCTGCAGAACGGATCTTTTATCTCCTCGACTTCGGACCAGAGATGCCTCAAGAGAACGACGAGCGTCGGTATAATCTCCATCCGAAATCTACGGAGGCACGCCCTCACGATAATCGTGATCGCGGGACCCCCGAAGAGGATACGGCAGGCGGAATTCAACTGCAAAATATCCACGGTGCTGTCACATTTCAGAACGTCTCTTTTTCCTATCCCCAACCTTTAACAACAAATTCGGGAAATCCGCACCCAAGATCGAAACCCGTCATTGACAACGTAACCTTTGGAGCGAAGTCGGGGGAGGTTGTAGCACTTGTCGGACCGAGTGGCAGTGGAAAGACAACTCTCCTTAACCTACTGTTACGGTTCTATGAGGTAAGCTCCGGGAGAATCCTGATTGACAATGTCTCTATTTCCGAAATAAATTTGGAAGCATTGCGACAAAATATCGCGCTTGTTCCACAGGACACGTTTCTATTTGATGGCACGATTTTGGAGAACATCGGCTACGGATGCCCAGGTGCTACTGATGGGGCGATTATCGCTGCAGCGAAAAAGGCAAACGCTCACGAGTTTATTACGAAAACCCCGCAAGGTTATAAGACCCCTATAGGTGAAGCGGGTATGAAACTCTCAGGGGGTGAACAGCAACGCTTGTCTATCGCCCGTGCCCTCTTAAAAGATGCACCGATTCTCATCTTAGATGAAGCCACATCTTCATTGGATACACACTCTGAAGCACTCATCCAAAAATCGTTGGTAAACCTGATGGAGGGGAGAACCAGTTTTATTATTGCGCACAGGCTTTCAACCGTGGTTCGGGCTGACAAAATTCTGGTTATCAAGGATGGGGAAATTCTGGAAACTGGAACACACGAAACATTGTTAGCAAGCGGGGGGTTGTATCAGAAACTCTGTGAAATGCAGCTCAGCTAATCCTAAGATTAGGGGGTGGCGACCGCTGATTGCTACTTCTATATTCCTATGGGAGCAGCACTCTCTCTTAACTGGCGACTGATAACTGATCGCTATTCCGTGGGAGCGACCTTCCGGTCGCGATTTCCTACCTTTTCGAGTAGACTCTTAAATATTTACGGGATGCGCCGTAGATTGTCGAAACTCTAAAAAAAAATGCAATTTGGATAAACCTCTTACCCCTTGTTAACGTCACACATATTAGAGGAACGCGGTCCCTGCTATTCAATTTTTTGCAATCTCAATTTCCGAGTGGTTGATGAGATCGGTAGATTGAGACGACAGTGACGAAATGGGTAGACGCTATGGCGAAACCAAAAAGCCTTGTGTTTAATTTCGCCCTTTTTTCGTAATAGCACCTTCAAGATCGGCTTCACGATAGACGGCTTCAGAGAGGTCAACCTCATATAGATATGCATCTTTGAAATTGGCACCGAGCAAGACAACACCTATCAGCTTGATTTCACCGAAAATTGCCTCTCCAAGGTTCGCGTTCTCAAAACTGGTGAGTGAACCGAAAGGTCCCGACACCTCGCATCTTGGACAACCAAGGGTAGCACGACGCAGATCAGCCCCTCGGAAGTTCGTACCACAAAGCAGACTTCCGCTGAGGAACGCACCACATAGATTCGATGCTTCAAGGTTGGTATCCGTTAAATTAGAACCGACCAAATACGTCCGATGTAAAGTCGCGCCGGAAAGATTCGCGCCGGAAAGATTCGCATCGTTGAGATTCGCATCCGTTAAATCCGCGTTCCGTAGATCGGTCCCGCTCAAATCCGCTTCTGATAAATCAGCACCTACGAGCGGTTGATTCGCTAAGTCTAAGTTTGCCAGATTTTCACCAGAAAGAGATTCACCGGCTTGACACTTTTTAATTATTTCATTCTGTGTGAGTTGAGCCATTAATTAACTGCCTCCAGTGTGATACTCCATTTTAGGGGGCTGCTTGCAAGCCAATTATATTATTTTCAAGGTATACGAATAAATTATACATAGTAGCATACCATATACGCAATTAAAAGTTAAACTTTTTTTATCCTAAAGCCCCAGCGGGGCAATATATCTATAGGGAGGTTGGAGACATGAGAGACTATTACCCGGCATACGCAATAGAATCTGAACTTTTTGCAGAGGATGAGGAGCGGGAAGAGAACCCTACAGAATCACCCAGGGATGAGACCTTTGCGTACCTACAGAAAATTGCAAAGACCCCTTTGTTGGAACCTGAGCAAGAAACCACACTCTTTGAAAAATACCGAGAGGGTTTCCAGGCATTTACCAACCTGCTAAATCAATTCCCAGATTGGATGATAGCCTCGCTTAACATTGCTGAGAACCCTACTTCAGACAAAAACCGAAAATTAGAACCCCCACAATCAGAACACGGATTCATTATAGACCAAGTCCGCGCCGAAATCCAAGCGCTTGGCGTCCTATTGGAAAAATTAGAGGCGAAGGCAAATTTATTAGAACAGACACGCTGGAAAATCTTTGAAGAAAACTTATATCTCCTACAAAAATATGTTGACGCTACCGCATCTCCCGAATTGATGCAGGTCGGAGGCCTCGGACTCTTGAAAGCTATTGACGATAGCGGCACAAAACGGGGCACGGAATTTCGGACATACGCTCGCAAAGCGATTCGCAGCAACATCAGTACCTTTAACAAAAAAACCACGAAAGTGCGGCAACGACAGGCTGAGTTCCCTTTGGCAGAAGCACATCGGATCCCTGAACTCTCTCGTATCGCAGCAGCATGTTTTGACAAAGAACAGGAGTCCTTGGCTTTTCAAGAATTTGACGTTATCCGTCATGAAGTCGAAACACTCTTGGAGGAATTACCTGCCGATATGTTAGGCGGACGGATGATGACCTGCAAACCACATACACTCCGGTTTGTACTTGAGGACATCCGAAGGGAATTTGCACATGTCAGGTGGTTGGCGGAACAATTGGAAGCAGCCGACCAAGTCACACACGGAACGAAACTAAAAATTGTCGAAGCAAATCTGCGACTTGTCGCCAGTATCGCCAAACAACATCATTTTAGTAAAACATCCTTAACCTTCCTTGATTTGATGCAGGAAGGCAGCCTCGGATTGATGCGCGCCGTAGATAAGTTCGACCACACCCTCCGATTCCGATTTAGCACTTACGCCACTTGGTGGATTATGCAATCCATCAAACGCGCCCTCGATCAACAGGGACAGATGATCCGGGTTCCCTGCTATATCGGCGAAGCGCGTCGCGCCATTAAGCAGGCACAATCAGATCTGACAGCCCAACTCGGACGTGAACCGACTACGACTGAAATTGCAAAAGAGGTTGAACTTACAGAAAAAAAGGTTTCCGAAATTTTCAACGCCACAAAGGATCCGGTTCCGCTTGATGCACCGATAAATGAAGACTCCCCGGACGGTTCGTTTTCCGAACTGATTCCGGATCAATCTCAAATTACACCTGAAAACTACTTGCTCGATTATGCAAAAATCGAGGTTATTACGGAGGTTCTCAACCGAACGCTCAATCCTCGTGAGACACAGGTGATTATTCTGCGATACGGTTTAATGGATGGTACCGAGTATACCTTAGCCGACATCGGAAACAAACTTCGGATTAGTCGTGAACGTGTCCGGCAGATAGAGGTTGAAGCCATTGCTAAGCTCAAACGACACGACTCAAAAACACTGCTCCAAGACTTACTTCAAGATTTCTAAAGAGGATGACTATAATATAGTGAAAATCGCGTATTTCGACTGTTTCTCAGGCATTAGCGGCGATATGACACTGGGTGCCCTCGTCGATGCTGGCGTTTCCCCCGAAATGCTTAGGGAGGGATTGTCTACGCTCAAACTCGATGCCGAGTTTAGTCTACACTTTGAAAAAGCAAAGAAACACAGCATTACCGGGACCAGAGCGATTGTGGAGGTGCACCCTGCACACACCTCACGCACAGATTCACACCATGAGCATGGGCATCATCACGAGCATGGGCATCACCACGAGCATGGACCCGCTCGTCATCTCTCCGATATTTTCAAATTGCTTGATGACAGCGGTTTAGACCCAGAGATTCGAGATACCGCCAAACGCGTCTTTGACAGGCTCGCTGAAGCAGAGGCGAAGGTTCACAACATGGACAAAGCCGACGTTCATCTCCACGAGGTGAGTGGGATTGATTCAATTGTGGACATCGTCGGTTCTGTCATCGGTTTGACATATCTCGACGTTGACGCAGTTTACGCATCCCCCCTTTCTCTCGGTAGGGGCTTTGTCCAATGTGCTCACGGACGCATGCCTGTTCCTGTCCCCGGCACAATGGAACTCCTAAAGGGTCTTCCGATTCATCAAACCGATATACCCAAAGAACTGGTAACGCCGACGGGTGCTGCACTCATTACGACATTATCGCAGGAATTCGGTGCCATGCCCCACATGCGATTGGATCGCGTTGGGTACGGTGCTGGCACTCGCGATCTTGAACAACGACCCAACCTCCTTCGCCTCTGTCTCGGTGAAAAGATCTCAAGTGGCGGTTTACAAACGACCCACCAGCACGCCGAAACTGACAGCGTGGACATCATTGAGACCAATGTGGACGATATGTCACCAGAGATTACGGGGTATGTCACCTCTCAGCTCTTTGAAGACGGCGCGCTTGATGTTTTTCTCACACCCATTTTCATGAAAAAGAACAGACCCGCCACACAGATAACAGTCCTCTGTCCTACGATCCATCGCGATAAACTCATCGAACGCTTGCTCACCGAAACCACGACCTTTGGCGTCAGACTCTCGTCTGCCAATCGGGTCAAATTACGGCGCAACTTCATCTACGTCAAGACGCGGTGGGGAACAGTTCGAGCGAAACGTGGGTATCTCAACGACGTCCTTATTAAAACCGTTCCTGAATATGAAGATTGCAAACGGCTTGCGGAACAGAACAACGTCCCCCTCCGACAGGTCTATGCGCAGGCGCTCAGTAACCTCAATCCTGTTGATACTGTAGATCGCTCTGAAACCTAAACTCACCCCTCCAATTTGTTTTCTTCTGTTTCACATACTCCGGAAAACTGGTTTTTATCTTTTTTAAGCCTTTTTGCCGAGAATCCACCTCTATATAACCACAACAACGTCCGACGAGATGAATTTTTAAGTGAAAATGAGGTTTAAACACCTGTGATTCTTTAAATTAGCACTTGAACGAGACGTGTTGAATTCCTTGAAAGTGCATCCAAAGGTTTGTATAAGTAATTATCGGTTCTCGGTTTTCGGTTAAAAGGATGTGTGGCAGACAAAACGTTTGCAACGGCCACGCGTCCCACCGACAACTGAAAACTGACAACTGAAAACCATAACAATGAAATTTCGTGATGCTATCACCGCAGGTATTGCGCATCTTGCCCAAAATAAACTCCGCGCCGGTTTGTCTATTCTCGGTATCTTTATCGGGATTGCCAGTGTGCTGTGCATGATCGCTATCGGCGATGGTGCGAAACTTCTTATCGCCCAAGACATCGATACCCTCGGCGGCGCAAACCAAGTCCAATTCTGGACCCGAACCTCTATTTGGAAACGCCGACGGCTCGTCCGACGCACCACCGAGCGATATACTCTTGAGGACGCGCTTGCGATTGAGGCGGAATGTCCGAATGTTCTATATGTCCTGCCCAAACATGAAGGCTACACGACTTTTGTTACCACCCGAAACGGGAACCAAGCCAGACCCCTTTTAGAGGGTGTTACCCCAGACTACGCACACGGCATGAGATGGAAGTTACAGTCTGGCAGATTCCTTTCGGAGGGGGATATTGAAGATGCCAAGCAGGTGTGTGTCCTCGGTGCCGATACCGCTACTGAACTGTTTGGAGAGGAATCCCCAATTGGACAGGAGGTAAAGGTTCGGTATCGTTGGCGGGGAGCGACAGTCAGGCTACAGGTCGTGGGGGTGATGAAACCAAAGGGCCGCAGCCTCAGTATCTGGTATTCTTTAGATGATGCCCTTTGTGTCCCCCTAACAACATACCAACAACGGATCACAGGCACCCGTTATCTCGAAGATATGGTCGTCTTTTTTGAAAAAGGGACCGATATTGACAGTATCGTTGATTCGGTTAAGCACATTCTACGTAAAAGGCACCGAGGAAAGGATGACTTTATCGGACTCTGGATAGCAAAACGGACAGCCAGGCGACTTGACCACATTGAAAGAGTGATAAAAATTACTTTAGGGAGTATTGCCGGCTTTTCACTTTTTGTCAGCGGGATCGGTATCATGAATATATGTCTTGTCTCTGTCGGTGAAAAGACGCGAGAGATAGGCTTGCGGAAATCGGTCGGGGCGAAACGGATTCATATTTTCTATCAGTTCTTGACGGAATCCATCTGTCTCTGTTTATCGGGTGCGGTGCTCGGCATTGCAGGAGGCTGGATGGCAGCACACGGTATGGCGCAACTTGCTGTCCGAATTGTACAGGTTGTGCCAGAATGGCCCGTTGTGCTCTCTTTGCCGTGGATATTGACCTCCGTTATCTTCTCAATTTTCATGGGCGTTACTTTCGGGGTCTACCCAGCGATACTCGCCGCTCAGCTTTCACCGATTGAAGCACTCCGCACCGAAAGTTAAATAATGAACAGTTATAGTAAAGACTAAAAACTATTGACACAAATCGCACGTCCCACACCGGTAACCTTCGTCAACGGATTCACCAAAATAATCTCGAATCACACGCATTCGGCAGGTCGTCTCTAACGCATAAACGACCATCTGATTGAGTTGACTCTGTTTTCGGCGAACATAGTCGCCGACCTCAATCTGTTCATCTGTCAGTGTGCTGAGCATTTGACTGTCCTCAAGCAGTTCGATGAGGAGCAAATCTTCCTGTCCCCAGTACTGGATATAACCCTCGCTTTGCAACTCAGCGAGGCCTTCCATAATCTCCTTCGGATTTTCTCCAACGGCTTCACAGAGTTCTAAAATCGTCTTTGGTTTTCCACCCCGCAATTGACCGAGTAATTCACGCTGGGTTGCTTCCGTTGGTGCGCCTGCGCCAATCCAAGATCCGCGAAATCTCACAGAAAGCTGAGACGGCACATTATACCACCGCTTCAAAAATCCGAGTTTTTCCAGATAACTGAGGCAGACGTGGATTTTTGTCCCTTTAGCACTGCTCATCCACTCCAACTCATCGTTAGAAATTGTGCGATACCTTTCGCTCCCTCTGAAATTTTCAACGACCTTTAAGAGTTTAAGCAAAAACTGCTTATCCGGTGCGCTCTCTTTGATAAACCACTCGTGTAACCCGCGGTCCTCGTTACAAAAAAGTAGGATACAGAGTGCATCCTCTTCATCTCTACCCGCCCTACCCACTTCTTGGCAATACTCTTCAAGGGTGCCAGTAAGCGTCCAATGCACGATGTATCGGATATCCGGTTTGTCTATACCCATACCAAAAGCGTTCGTGGCAACAACGATATCTAATCCGTTTTCACTGTTGTCGAAAAAGGCTTCTTGCACGCGTGCACGTTCGTGAGGTTCAAGCCCAGCGTGATAGAAATCTGCTCGAAATCCGCGTCTTTGAAGAAAGTCCGCGACCTCCTCAGTCTCTCGCCGGCGTCCCGCATAGATGATCCCATTTTTCGGTGAAGTCTTCAGATTCCCCAGACGAATTGGCAGAAGATTTGGGCTCTGATCGGTGAGAAACCTTTCGAGGTGTTGATACTTTTCATCGTCATCTTCACTCTGTTGGACGACCAATTTCAAATTGGGACGCTCGATCCCTTGTGTAAGGGTGCGCGGTGTTGGTATGTTCAGCACGTTGAGGATATCTGCTTGAATCTCTGGGGGTGCTGTTGCGGTGAAAAGTGCGATAACGCGCGGTTGGAGAACGTCAATCGTATCTTTGAGCGATAGATAGGCAGGACGGAAATCGCGTCCCCATTGTGAGATACAATGCGCCTCATCAATGACGAATAGCGAGATGGGAAACGCATTCAAGATGTCCAAGAACCGTCGGCTCCGAAGGCGTTCTGGTGAAATGTAGAGCAGTTTTATTTCATTACGTCTCAGGCGCGCCAGTTCACGCTGGTATTCTTCCCAAGTCTGCGTGCTGTTTATAAGCGCAACTGAAGAAATCCCTTGCTCTCGCAAGGCATCGACCTGGTCCTTCATCAGTGAAATGAGAGGCGAGATCACGATCGTTATGCCCTCAAGCATCAACGCAGGAAGTTGATAACACAACGACTTTCCGTGTCCTGTTGGGAATACAGCAAATACGTTCTCTCCGTCTAAGATTGCCTCAACAATCTCGCGTTGCCCTTTACGGAAAGAAGTATAACCGAAGTAGGTATCGAGTGCTACCAAAAGGGGATCTGCTGGCGGTTCGCACTCCTGTGTCGGAACCCTTGGCACATCGGTTTCCGAGTTGAGGATAGCATCTACCTCTTTAAGCAAGTCTCGCAAATTAGACATATTTTCACTATGAAAAGAATCGGAAACGGAGGATGTGAAAAATTGCGGCGACACCATCTTTCCAACTCACTGTTTTCCCTTCATGGTAGTCTCTGCCGCGGTAGGAGATAGGCACCTCAACGATTTTGCACTTTCGTCGGGCAAGTTTCGCCGTAATTTCAGGCTCAAAGCCGAACCTATCCGAATACAGCGAAATCTCCTTTAGAATCGAGGTCCGGATCACCTTATAACACGTCTCCATGTCGGTAAGCCTTGTGCCATTGACGATGTTGGCAAGGGTCGTCAGAAATTGGTTCGCGAGGTAACTGCGCAACAACCCCGTTTGTCGTCCCTCCAGAAACCGAGAGCCGTATACAACATCGGCTTCTCCGGTGAGGATAGGCTGAAGCAATTTAGGATAATCTTCTGGATCATACTCCAAGTCAGCGTCTTGGATGAGGGTAATTTCACCCGTGATATGCTGAAATCCAGTCCGGAGGGTTGCGCCTTTTCCTTTATTCACATCGTGATAAAAGACTTTTGCGGAGATATCGGAGGTGTTTTCCGCGGAACTTTCGGATTTCGGGACTTCGCTATCAGAGATAGCATTTTCATTTGAGGGCATCTGGGGGACTGAGATATACTGACGTATCTCGTCTGAATCTTCTTGAATGGCTTCAATTTCCTTTAAGATATCGCGTGTGCCATCTGTTGAAAAATCATCAACGAGAATCAACTCTTTTTTCATACCGATTTCAACACCAGCGACCTGTTGCAGAAGTTCTTTTAGGCTTGCAACCTCGTTGTAAATCGGAATCACAATGGATAGCGTAGGCTCCATCTGGATGCCCCCAATGTTTTTCCCTCTATAAATATATCGTCCCTACGGGACGAAAGAGGATTGGAAATCTGGTTACGGCACACGGTGTGCGCCTCCTATTTTAGTATGATACCCAATCTTTCTTTTTTATGCAAGTCTAAAAATCGAATCCTACGCATATGATAGCCGCTCAACCCTTCTTTCCAATGGTTCCATCGTCTCAAGAATACGACCCATAAGGGACATCCTATCTGCAGCGTAGGCACTATTCTCCCACTGATTGACCCGTTCGCTCGGATCCTGCTCCAGATCGTAGAGTTCCCCATAAGTGTGCCCGCAATACCATGTCAGTTTCCGTGTATCCGTCACAATCGTTTTGAGCCGCAAGCCGCGCGGATCGTCCACACATTCGACCAATACCGAATCTCGGGTGGATGCCGTCTCACCTGTAAGCATCGGTATAACGTCCACACCATCCGTATCTGATGGGGTTGACAAGCCGATTGCAGAGAGGACCGTCGGGACGACATCGACATGACTGAAAAGTGCCTGTGTCCGCTGTCCAGCGGGAATCATTGCGGGGAATCGCAGCAACGTTGGCACACGGACAAGCTGCTCATAATGGAACGGTCCCTTCATCCAGAGACCGTGATCACCGAGAAGTTCACCGTGATCGGTCGTGAAAAGCACTAACGTATTCTCTGTCAATCCGTATGTATCCAAACACTCCAGAATCCGTCCCATCTGCTGATCGATAATTTTCACCATATTGTAATAGTATGCTCTACCAAGACGGGCATCGGCTTCAGAGACCTTGCGATAATCCGCACCGCCGCCCTGTCCGGCGATGGCAAACGTGCCACGGGTCTCCGACTTTTCAAGCTGACCATATCGTGCCTCTAAAAAGTGGGGCGGCTTGTCGTCCAATTCGCCTTCGGCAAAATCCGGCAGTGGGACGTGCGCCGGATCAACGCGCGCCTCGAATTCAGTTGGAACACAGTGTGGATGATGCGGATCTTGGAAACCGACTGCCAATAGGAACGGCTGAGAGGTGTCTCGGTTCGATAGGAAATCTATTGTCCGATCGGCTGTCCAGACGCTATTATGGTATTTCAGGGGTATATCCCAATCGTAAGCCTCACCCCCGAACCCCCGTTCACTCAGGCGTGTTGCTTTGCTATAACTCGCGAACGTTTCCGCAGAAACGCACGAACGCACCCACTCACCGTAATGTCCCGCAACCCCATAAGTCGCATGACCGAGTGCCAGTTCCACCGTCTCAAATCCATAGTAGGGACCCCGGAAATTCGGGTAACGCGTTGTATCGCCGCGGGTTTCAACTGACGCTGTCGGGGATGCGCCGAAAGGTTGGAAGTGTGCCTTACCGATGTAGTGCGTGCGATAGCCGACTTCAGCAAGTCGATGTGACAACAGGGTTTCGTCTTCAGGGACGTTCATGCCGACGTTCCACGCCCCGTGACGACTCACATATCGTCCCGAAAAAATTGAGGCGCGAGCGGGTGTGCAGACTGGATTTGCACAGTATGCCCGTTCAAAACAGACCCCTTCAGCGGCGAACTGGTCCAGATGCGGTGTATCTGTAAACGTTGACCCGTAGCAGCTCAAACTATCTGTCCGCTGCTGATCGGTCGTGATAATCAGGATATTCGGTTGCTGTGTGCTCATAGTGCTAAAGGTGCTACCTTTCCTATCCACAAAACGGTTTTAGATAGGTGTAACTCTGCTCCGCTGCGTCTTCAGGCTCCATAATCTCTCGGAACGCCTGATGCACCGTCACGTATCCATCGTAACCGATCGCTTCCAGTCCGCGAAACACCAGCGGATAATCGATGCCACCTTCGTCCTGCAAACGGATCGGATCGTGCGGGACTTCACCCTGAATCCACGTCAAAAGGCGGGTCTTTCCCTCTGGTCGGCGGATGTGATTCTGAAGATAGACGTTCAAAAGATACGGCGAGAACCGTTTAAGCGTCTCAACACCGTAATCTTGGGCACACAGGTCGAGGTTGGCAGGTTCATAGATGATCCCGAAATTTTTTCTACCCACCCGCTTCAACACATCGACCGAACCCTCTACCGTTTCAAACAGACTTTGCGTATGCGATTGATGCGCTAGACGGATACCCCGCTCAGCGGCTTCATCGGAGGCGCGTTGTGCCCAGGGAATGTCTGCCTCGACCTTCATCGCAATGCGGATGAGATCCGCGCCAAGAAGTTCCGTTAAATCCAGATAGGGGGTTATATTGCGGAGTCCATCCGGTCCTTGCTCGTTGTTGAGCGGAACCGGAAAATCCCCGGTAATCATTGAGACCTTCAGGTTAAGCGATGCCGCCTGTTTGCGCGCTGCGGTAATTTGCTCCAAAGGCGAATGGATACCGACTTGGGAGGCACGCATACAGACTGCATCGTAGCCGAGTCCTGCTGCCAGTTCGGTCAGTTGTTCAAAGGTATGCGTGGCATCTCTTTTCGATGCCGTTTCTGCGACGCGGACGGAAAGTGAAAGTTTCATTTTTTTAACTATGTGCTCCTGGATGGCGTTTCCGTTGTCAACGCCGCTCTAAAATTGTTAAGAGTTCTGTTTCAGGTGATGAGAGGTCTGTTAACAATTGAAACACTGCCAGGACAACGGACACGACACAGCTTTAATCGTTTTTTTAACCATGTGCTTCTGGACGGCGTTTCCGTTGTCAACGCCGCTCTAAAATTGTTAAGAGTTCTGCTTCAGATTATGAAAGGTCTGTTAACAATTGGAATACTGCCAGGACAACGGACGCAGCAGCCCAGATTTAATCGTTAAAAAAATAATATATCGGTGATTGAAAGTGCCATCAGAACCAGGCTAATCATGCCGTTCAATGTGAAAAAAGCGAGGTTAACACGGGACAGATCCGTCGGTTTAACAATAGCGTGCTCATAGATAAAGATGAGCACCACAATCCCAACACCGATGTAATAAAAGAGTCCTAATTCAACAAGAAGTGGAAGTCCGAGGAGTAGCAATACCGCGATGACGTGTAAGGCAGACGAGAGCCATAACGACCACCGAATCCCAATTTTCGCCGGAATCGAGCGCAATCCATGCTTCCTATCGAAATTAACGTCTTGACACGCATAGATAATGTCAAATCCCGCTGTCCAGAGGAGCACTACAAGGCAGAGAATTATGGGTGGCACCGCAAAACTGCCTTGGATCGCAATCCACGCGCCGACAGGTGAAATAGAGAGGGAAAGTCCGAGCCAGAAATGCGAGAGCGCAGTGAAACGCTTCGTATAGGAGTAACCCATAACGACAACAATTGCAACAGGCGACAGCGCGAAGGCGAGTGGATTCAGTTGCCACGCCGCAAAAACCAACAGTCCCGCCGACGCAATTGTGAAACCCCACACAGTGCTCTTTGTGATTAAACCCGCAGGAAGCGCACGCATAGCGGTGCGTGGATTCTTCGCATCGAATTCGGCATCGGCGAGTCGGTTGAATGCCATCGCGCAGCTACGCGCTCCTACCATCGCCACGAGAATCCAGCCAAATTTTGCCAGCGCAGGCAACCCGTCTGCAGCAATAAAGGCACTCATGACCGCAAACGGAAGCGCGAAGATCGTGTGTTCAAATTTAATCATCTCCAAGATGATCTTGAGTTTCCGCATTCTTTAATTATTCCTTGCGGTTAAACAGTGTGGGTTTGAACTTTCGCATGCCTTTGTTATATCCGCTCTCCAAATGTAAAGCTAAGACAAATTATGCCATTTAAGGCATAATTTCATTACGAGCTACGCGCTTTATACTATAAACTTCTATGAAATTTGACCTCTTAGAACGGTAACAGATTGCCTGCTGCGTCAAACGCAAGCGGTTTCGTCTCGCCGATAACCTCTAACCTCGAATGCAGTTTCGCGTCTTCAAGTAGCACTTCAGAGATGTCGAGTTCCGTTAATCTCAGGGTGCTCTCAATACGGATAACCCGGGCGTCCTCCGGCTCCGTGAGACCAATGGTATCGAGTGCCACTTCAATTGCCTCCCGATCCGTGTCGTAGTAGAACGGGATTTTCGATTTCTGCGGTCCAAGTGCTGTGATGCCGTTCATATAAGTAGAATGTCGGTCAATCTTATCCACGAGACGGGTCGTTGTGAAGTCAGCGAGTCCGATACCGGTGGCATTGCCATCGCTCTCTTCGGTGATATCTCGGACAAATATACGGAGAATCGCCGGTTTTGCGGGTTCCGGCTCAAAGTTCTGCATCATTCTGCCGATGACATTTGTATCCATACCCGTACCGCTCATGTTTTTGCCTGTCCAATCCACGATGAGCAGATCCAGGTCGTCGAACGGGAGGCGTCCCATCAGCGATTTCGCCTCAACAAGCAGTTCACGTTCAGTTTGAAGGAGTTGTGCCGCGGGCATCGCGACCGCTTTCGCAGTATCTTCGTGTGCGTTCTCAATCAAACCGATACCGAAAGCGATCTTGCCGCTATCGAGGATGAAACCCCCCACAGCAGTGATAACATGCTCAAAGCCGTACTGGAAGAATGCGCGGTGGTAGAAGTTCGCTCCCTGTTGTTTGCCGAGTCCGATAACCATCATCTTCATCAAACCGCTCTCAATGGATCCATTGAAATCTGTGTGCGCCTTAATGCGATTGAGCGGGATAACGTGATCCGCCTCAGCGGCATACCGATCGAAAAAAACGGGCAAACCGTCCGCTGTCTTTCCGAGTTCCACGACTTCCATTGTCGCTTTCACCGGTGCACCGACGGTTTCTTCGGTGATACCGTAATGCTCCAGCACACTCCGCTGTCCTTCCGGAGTTGCCCCACCGTGGCTTCCCATTGCTGGAACGACAAAAGGGTGCGCACCGAGTGTTTTGAGATAATCAGCAGTCGCCTTGACTGCAGTCGCGACATTCGCAACACCGCGGCTCCCCGCGGTAATGGCGACAGTCTCGCCGGGTTTGATAATAGCAGCGGCGTTGATCCGCGCCAGTTCTGTATGAATCGCTGCGGGGAGATCGGTGAGAACGGGTGCCTCAAACCGCTGTTGGATCCGTGTCATTTTTGGAAGTGCCATATATTTCTGTCCTTTATGTTTTCACCTATGGGTGGACTTTATGGGCAATTCTATCAGAAGCGGAGTAGGAGTGCAAGAGAAATATGGCACTCCTCTAATACGGTAGGTGCGGTTAAGTGAAAGACCCTACCGGCCCTTGAATTAACGTTTGAGGTCGGCCCATTGTGTTGCGAGTTTACCTTTGGGTTCAACCGGTAAGAACGTTTCAACGCTGTCCATTATCAGGCTGATTTCGTCCTCATCTAACGCACGCGTGAAGACTGCGACATCGTCCATTATACCCGCAAACGTCTCGCCACCGGAGCCGCCAAGACGGTAGGTCACATTGTTACCCCGCGTCTCTTGGAAATCGGTCTCGGCGACCATTTCGCCATTCGCATAAATCCTGAATTTATCGCCATCGCCTTGAACGATAACATGCATCCACTTATCTTTTTCGACGATCCCTCCTTCGCTCTGACACAGCACCGTCCATCCAGCGACCTGTCCACGCCACGAGAGGAGACCTTGAACTTTGTTGAGGAAGAAAGTATTATGTCCGGAAGCAGTAGGGAGACTCCGCCAGATATGCTCCCACTCGGTTCCCTCAAAATTCGGTTTAATCCATGCGGAAATTGTAAACGGATCGGCTTTGAAAATGTCTCCATGAAGAGAATCGGAAACTTGCAACTGGACAAAAGCCGCCGCATCTAACTCGATAGCGTCTCCAAATTTGCCTTTAACCCAATTGGATCCGCCATCAATCTCGCCATCATTTCCGTTTCCAGATGCGTCCGCTGCGTTACCTTCAAATGGATAGTATGCCACCAAATCCGGGTCTTCACCCGCAATTCCTAAACTGGTGCTTATCAGGAGAAGAATAACCGCTAAAACTAACGTAAAGACTTTCATTGGTATGGCTCCTTTTAAGTGGTTTGTCATTGAGGTTGGAAGGTTTGTTCAAGTTGATTATATCTTATCACATCTGAGACAGAAAATCAACCGTTCGGATTTACGGTTAGAACATTTATAGTAGTTTACAATTATTCATTCACTCGGACCGGCGAGGTTAGGAAACCTCGCCTACCGCGGGCAGGGAGACCTTCGCTTGCGGTTCATTGATATGTCAACTTATTTTTATAATTTACTATAGTTTTCAATTTTATGAAAATCTCACGTCTTCTGAAGAAAAATGGTGTAGTTTGGCACTAAAGAAACAAATGATATTAGGAGAAAAGTGTGAAATTATTTTCTGTTGTTCTGGTACTTGTCTTTCTGGCTTGGAATCGTGTGACGGTTCCAGAGGAAATAGTAACCCCTTTGAAGGCTGTTAAAGTTCTTCCAGTAGAAGGTCCTGAAAATAACCAACCCTCTGGCCTGACGATTTTCAATAACACTTTATTTACAGTCTCTGACAAACATGATGACACAATTTTTCGCGTCCAATTAATGGACGACACAGCCGTTTTAGTGCCACATGTTCAATTTGAACCGTCAGAACTTGTTACAGAAAAGGCTCTTGACCTTGAAGGGATCACGTGTGATAGCGAAGGTAACTTTTACATTATCAGCGAAAGCACTTTCAGAATCCTTCGAGTTAGTTCTGATGGAGAAAAGGTTTCTTGGGTCTCTCCCAGTTTACAGGCTTATGGGGAAAAAGTCGGGCTTTTTCAAACCCGAGGGGCTTATTTGGAAGGAATTACCTTAGTGGACGAAAAACAATTTGTTGTTTGTGCAGAGAGGCAGCCCCGAGGAATTATTGAAGTTAATACTAACACGACACCCCCAACGATCACGACATTCAAGTACAATACGACTATAGCGGAATTGCCAGAAAACAGAAGTCCTGATTTCACTGGACTCTTTTGGGAAAATGGAATCCTCTACACCCTTCAAAGGAACGCTTACGTATTATGTAAGCTGATAAAAAATCATCAGGGATTTGTGGAGAAAGATTTCTGGTCATACGAAGCCATCGTCACTCACGAAGAATTTCAATATGAGAATATGACCTTTGGGAGAGCCGAGGGACTGTGCATGGACAAAGACCATGTATATGTGATTCTCGACAATAACGGCGATGCGAGACGTTCGACACCAGCCGATCGTAGACCTTTGCTGTTGATTATGCAACGTCCTTAGTTAAGTTTCGGGGATCAGTGATTATTAACAATTTAAACAAATGACCCCAACTACTTCTTATGAAGGACTTGATATAAAGGAGAAAGCAGTATGCACTTGGAAGACATCATCGCCAGGGCACGACATATACGATCGCTGTATGAAGATTATGAGCGGGAAAATTATGGACGTGAATGGTCAACGGCTGAAATTGTCTTGGGACTCATGGGGGACCTTGGGGATTTGGCGAAACTATGGTAGATTTTAGAATTACTTATACATGTGAATAATATCCTCAATGGACTTTTCTGGGTGATATTCACGCTTTCGTTTAATATTGGCGAAATCATGTTCAACCGGATTATAATCGGGTGAATAAGGGGGTAAAAACATCAGGGCTGCGCCTGTGGCTTCTATAAGTTCCCGGGTGCGAGGCGTCTTGTGGAGACGGGCATTGTCCATGATGACGACGTGATCTGAAGAGAGTCTTGGACACAAGACTTCATCAAGGTAACTATTGAAGTCGTTTGCTTTGCATCCCCCTTGAACTAACCTCACAGCAGTGAATGTGTTCTCAATGCGCGCAGCGAGCAAAGTGGTCGTTCGGGTCCGTTGACTCGATATCAAGCCGAGAACATATTCACCGCGAGGCGCATACGCATAACGTCTATGGCTTTCTTGACGGAAACCACTTTCATCGGTATAAACGATTGACTTCCCTGAGGCTTTCAGCACCGCAAGCTCCTGAAGATACGTCTGACGTTTCGCATCGCATCGCTCCTTATACCCGATCATCTTTTTTTTCGCGTCAAACCGAGTTTCCGAAGACCATACCACACCGAAGACTTTGAAACCTGAAAATGGTGCGCACGTTCGCTCAGGGTTTGGTCGGGAAAATCTAAGACATGTTGTTTCAAGGCACTCGGATCAAGCAAGCGAGGTCCCCGGGGACCCGGTTTCTGATACGTCAGGGGTGCTTCAGTTTTCAACCACTGGTAAATCACACCCCGAGAGACTGAAAACCGTTGGGATGCCGAAACTTTCGTGCCACCCTCTTGGATATATTTCAGGACGCGTTGGCGTAAATCTATGGAATATCTCATAATACCAGAGGCTAACATAAATCTCAGAGAATGTCTATATATTTTTAGCATTCACCATAATTCAGGCCCATTTAGGTATCCGGGGGCCACTATCCAAGCAGGAAATTGAAGCGAAATTAGCGCATGAATTGGCAGACTGCCTTTGGTCGATTCTGGTTCTATCGGACAAGTTGCAGATTAATCTTGGAGATGCCTTTGTTGCCACAATGGATGAACTGGAAGAGCGTTTTGAATAACACTCAGAATGCATTAATACACTTTCCTGTCAAATTCTATCCTTCAGTCGCATCTTCCACGATAATGTAGGTAAGCCTCACAGTTCCATCTGTCCATCCAACTATAATTTCGAGGGGACCAGGCGTGAAAGGACCATCAATCTTGGCTGTTGTTCCATCAACTGTAACCTGACCCGCACTTGACGTTAAATTAATAGGGACACCATCAAAAGTAAGTGTGAGGGTCGTATTCGCCGCAATTGATTCACCGCTACGTGGCGTTACGCTCACAAAATGCACTGACCAGTTTTCATATTTGGGGTCGTCAGGAACACAACCGTAAACAGCGAGTAAAACAGCGAGTAATATAGATAATATCCTGAGCATATTATTTGGCTCCTCCTATCCCAGTTCAGACAATACATGTCGCGCATCAACTGTTTAAATTCTCGTCTTCATAAATCTGAATGAGCAATCTTCGCGTAGACCTCATGAAGTTTCTCGCCAATGCTCCTCCAATCGTAATCCCGTTCCACACGAGCACGACCGTTTTCACCGATCCGACGGCGAAGCGGTGTATCTGTGAGCAATCGGGTGACCGCATCGGCAAAGACTGTGGGTTCGTCGGCGATAAATATCTCCTCGCCATCTTTGAGAGCTAACCCCTCCGCACCGACCGAAGTAGAGACAATCGCTTTCCCCATCGCCAACGCCTCAAGGATTTTCAGGCGGGTGCCGCTCCCGATCCGCAGCGGCACGACAAAAACCGTCGCCTCCGCAAAATACGGCTTGATCTCCGGGACACGTCCCGTTACAACGACCCCTTTCCTCTCCACCAGCTTTTGGACACGTGCCGATGGATTGCCACCGACAATTGAGAATCTAACGTCAGGGAAACGCTCTTGAATCCGTGGCAAGACCTCATCCGCAAAGAAACCGACAGCGTCCTCATTCGGGTACCAGTCCATACTCCCGATATAGATGAGATGTGCCGGAACCTCAGCGGAAAAATCGGGTTGGTAGTGCGTAACATCGACACCATTCGGGATTATCTCAATAGCATCGCTCGTGCAGTGTCGCTGAAATACCTCGGCATCGATGTCAGAGGTACACGTCACCGCATCGAATTTCGGACTGAGCACCCGTTCATACCGTTGAAATGCGAGTTGCTGCGTCCAATACGCGAGCTTATAGAACGGATGGGCAGTCTCACCGCAGAGTCGCCGCCAGATCGCAGAATCCACATTCTGTTGTGAAAGCACACCCGGCAGGCGCGTTTCTGTATGAAACTGTGCCGTGTGAAACATCTCATAATGGACGAGATCAAAGGTTCCGGTTGCCACCAATTCTTTGAATTTCTGTCGATAAATAGGGAGATCGTAGCGGGCAACCGTGATGGGGTGTTGTTTGAGAAACGCTTTAAGGAGTGTGCCAAACGATACAGGTGGCAGCGTCGCCGCGTTTGGGACGAGATAGACCTGAATCCCTAATTGCTGGAGTTGTGAAACGCCTTCCGCATCTGTCGGTTGTGTCTCCAAGGCGAGCAGGGTCACACTGTTTTTCGTGGCAATCTGTTTGAGGAGATTGAAAACCCGAATGCGTCCGCCATCGGTGAGCGGAAATGGGACGGTAGGCGATAAGAAAAGTATCTTCATTTTTTAAATTTACCGCCAAGCGTGTCATCAGACACCTTTAGCAGAAACGTGGATATTATCGGATCCGCAATGCGCCGTTGTTGCATTGCTACATGCCTCGGTTAATCCTTTGGTTCATCTTTTAGTAACCGCCGCCTCGTCAATGGAGATTTCCTGTTTCGTAGAGTCAATACGAACCTTCATACCTATGGGAATCACGAACATCGGATCGGTGTGTCCGAAGTCCATATTGGTGACAATCGGCATATCGTTTAACCCATATTCCTCACGGACGGCTTTACAGAGTGCCTCGTCGTATTCGTGGAAAGTGTCGGGATCAACGCCGCCACCCGGTCGTCCGAGCAGTATACCCCCAAGCCCTTCAAGAATCCCCATCGCAGCGAGGCATCTCACGAATTCCGTCAGAAACGAGGGCGGCGGTGCGTCTTCAGAGGTCTCCAAAAAGAGAACCGCACTTTGAAGATCAGTGGCAGAAGGAAAAAAGTCAGTGCCTCGGAGCCAGTCTAAAACCTCAACACAGCCCCCAAAAAGGTTTCCTTCAAGGATACCTTCATCCTGATGAAATCTCCAACCGGTACACGGATTCAATTTTCGACGAATAGATTGATTTTCAGGAGCCTCCCACGGCAAATATTCAACCGTCCAGCCGTCGTGATTCGGTTCAATAACACCGATAGGTTCGGTGGAAAAGAGGGTACGTCGGACGGAATCCGCCATGTATGGAAACATCCCACAGTTTTCGGCAAACCCTGCCATAAACGAGGGACCGTAGAACGACACGAGACCCGTTTTAAAACAGACGGCGTGTGATATAGTCGTATCCGAAAAACCCATAAAAACCTTGGGATTATTCCGAATCACATCCAAATCGAGGTATGGGAGGGTGCGAATAGAATCTTCACCACCGATCGTTGAGATGATACCGTCGATCGTTTCATCGGCAAAAGCCGCCATCAGATCGTCGGCACGCGCTTTCGGGTTTTTGGAAAGATAGACTGCATTGCGCAAGGCGTGTTCCGTTTCGATAACCGTCACGCCGAATTCTTCCTCAAATTGACGTTTACCTATCTCGTAGCGAGACGGAATAGTGCCGGGACCACCCCAAGAGAGCGAAATCGCTGCGATACGGCTACCGGGACGTAGGACCTTGGGTTTTATAATTTTATTCATTGGGAAGCCCTGCTTTCTCCTTTAACCTGTCAATAAGCACAAGAAGCCGTTCCTTGGCTTGCTGGCGTGAACTCAGCGTCGGAGGGGGTGGTTCAAAAATAGTCCCACGCTCGCTTTGCACCCAGCCTTTTGTGCTGTCGTCAACCTTAATACGGAGCCATCTACTCTCAAGATCGAGATAAACCTTCAATCGATTGTTCTCATTTCGGATATTATATTTCAGGGGCGGACTATTTATCTGCCAACGCATACCGTCTTTGCCTGCTGACACCCGCGCACGTCGCGAGAGTGGTATCTTCTCCGCAACAAATTCTTGGAGCAATTTGGAAGGTAACTTTCCTTGTGCGAGCGAATCCTGTGATGCCCCATCCGCCTCAAACAGAAACGTCAGAATTTCAAACTTCGATAGCTGAAAAACGTTGAGCTTCCCTTCGCCTTTCACAACACTGTAAGCCTGCTTGTATCCATTATCCTTGATGAGCCAACGCCTATTCCTCTGTTTAATGGAGATTTCCAAGTCCTTTGAGAGCGAAATTGGCATAGTTTTGTTTGTCTCAAACGCCTCCCTTAAATTGGGGAGATAGACCTCAACGTTGCTGTCAGTTTTCACGACTGTATAAGCTGCACCTGTGGTATCCCTGAGAAGCCACTCTTCGCCACTCAGCAAGACTTCAATAGGGGATGCACTCGGACGGAATCGAATATCTTTTGTCATATCCGAAAACATCTTTTGCCAATTCGTTTCCGTCTTCAAAGACGCGTCCAAACGGGCTGTTTTCAATCTTGCGCGATGCGCTAACCCTGCTGTAAATAAAAGTTCACGCTCCAATTTACCGCTATTCAGGTTGCTAATAAATTGTGGGTCCAAGCTAAATCGATAAACATCTTTAGTATATACAATCGGTTTCGAGTCAACTGTAGGTCTTCCGCGTAGGGCTGTCCGTGTGTGAATTTGGAGTTTCGGCACCTTTTTCTGTTCAACCGGTGGGGCTTGGAAGAGATAAACACAGATGCCGGCACCGATTGCAAGAATAAAGATAATCAGAAATATCAGTCTTTTCAGAAATGCTTTCATGTTTGCTCCTATTGCCGCTGTGCGTATTATTTTTTTTTAGGACTTGCGCAAAACTCGGATGCACACTAAAACGCGATTGGCGAAGTTTGGTGCTACACCAATTCGCGTAAGTCCTATCATTTATTCGATGTTTGATCTTTTAAAGCGAGTTGCTCTACTTACGAGATGTCTTAGTTCATTCACCTGCTCATTGTGAATCAAGGGTGCGATATCTTCAATGCTCCGCGATACCGCTTCTAAACTCCCTTCTTGTGCCCAAAAACTTTCACGCAGAATTTCTGCGAATTCCGCTACAGTCGCGGCAAGTTGAAATTCGGGCGATGCCGCTTCAAATGTTTTATTCAACTGTGTCGTGAAAATTTCCTCGTTAATTTCCGAGATACGACGGGTATCTGGGTCCTCGTGACGTATGAAGACAGTCGCCAATTGTCCAGTGGCGCCTTCATGAAGTTTAATTTCATAGAGTGCCGTGACGCTGTGGTCTGAACCGATTTCTCCACCATCTGCCTTGTCATCTCGAAAGTCTTCATGGTCGAGGCGACGGTTTTCGTAGCCGAGGAGTCGGAAACGGCTGACGACTTTCGGATTGAAATCAACCTGCACTTTGGCATCTTTAGCGATGAGTTGTAATGTTCCTGTTAAGTTCTCAACAAAGACGCGTTTTGCTTCGTTGAGGGTATCAATATAGGCGTAACTACCGTCACCGTTGTTGGCGAGTTGCTCCATGAGAACATCGTTGAAATTACCCATACCGAATCCGAGAGTTGTCAGTGTAATCCCTTCTTCAACGTGGGAGCGAATGGTTCTGAGTATACCATCAGCGCCTGTTTCGCCAACATTGGCAACACCATCCGAACAAAGAATTATGCGATTGATTCCATTAACCCGTGTGTTGCGGGCGGCGAGCGAGTATCCAAGCCGAAGTCCCTCTTCAGCGTTCGTCACACCCTCTGGTGCAAGAGAATGAATTGCGCCAAGGATCTCTTCACGTCCTTCAATGCCGGTATGTGGAAGGACGATGCGTGCTCGAGAACCGTAAACGACAATAGCAACCTTGTCACCCGGACGGAGTTGTTCAACCAAAAGCGTTAGGGCACGTTTCACCAATTCCAACCGATTTTCCATGTCCATTGAACCGGAGACATCAATCACGAAAGTCAACATTGCGTCTTTGCGGTTTTCGTCGGGGACCACGCGACCTTGGATACCGATTCGGAGCAATTGAAGTCGTTTGCCTTCACCAAATCGGGAGGGCGCGCCATCAATATGAACAGCAAATGCGTCTGCCGATGGTGATCGGTAATTGTAATCAAAAGCGTTAACAAATTCCTCTACGCGAACGGCTTCCGGGGGCGGAAGATATCCGTCTCGGAGATAGCGTCGCGTGACGGAGTAGGAGGCGGTATCAACATCCATACCAAATGTCGAAAGGTGGTCATCTTCTGTATCAATAAATGGATTCGTGCCATAATCCTTAAAGAAAACATCGTTATAGGCGGCACCGTTCGGAGGGGTCAACCCAAACGACGAGATAGATGCACCTTGCGCGTCATATTCTTCCTCAGCATCGTAACCACCGCAGCCAGTGTAGATAAAGATCACCAATCCGCACATCATGAGGACCACACTTAATTTGTATAGTGTTTTAAATTGAGTTTTCATCAAAAGAAGCTCCTTTTTTTATGTGCTGTCGAACCTATCTCAACTGTTTTTGCACCACTTTGTTAGTCTATAATGCATAACGAGTCTTGGTGGAAAATAGTTGACATTAAGTTGATAGCAGGCCACAATTACAGCAAGATTGGTAATGAATTACGCGGAACGTCTGGTAGATTGCACTACCATGCAGATGGTGCTTAATGAATAATGTTGTAGTTTTGGATGTGCAATGAATCGTACGACTATAAACGCGGTGTGTCATATACCCTTTGTTAACTTGTTAGATACTTAAACGTCATCAATTCTTCAACAATTACATTTTTCGTGGCTTTCGGAACTATGCAAGACTTAAATCCTATAGCAATTGAATTAAACGAACAGATTCGAGCGACTGCTCCGACGGTTTTTGAACTACTCTCCAAATTAGGCGAACGTATCTATCTACCGAAAGGCATCTTAAGCCAAACGGCAGAGGCGAATACGAAAGCGCACCGTTTCAATGCCACACGTGCGATCGCCTCGGAAGATGGGGACATGATGCATCTCGCCGTTTCGCGAGAATTCGTGCCAACACTATCATTGGAAGGTATCTACGGGTATGCCCCTGTCCTCGGTCAACCCGAATTACGGGAGACGTGGAAAACGCATCTTTTGAAAGAGAATCCTGCGCTCGCTGAGGCAACACTGAGTCTCCCAATTGTGACGAGTGGCATGACGCACGGGTTTAGTCTACTCGCCGAACTTTTCGTTGACAGCGGGGATACACTCATCCTCCCCGACAAGATTTGGGGGAACTATCGACTCATCTTCCAAACCAAGGCAGGAGCGAACCTTCAAACCTATCCGTTCTTCAACGCTACAAGCGATTTTAACACACACGGCTTTCGTGAGAGACTCACCAACACGGCTGGCGAGAAAATGCTGATTCTCCTGAATTTTCCACATAACCCGACCGGCTACGCGATTAATCGCACGGAAGCACAACGTATTGTGGACGCAATTGTAGCGCGTGCCGACGCTGGCTGCCATATCCTTGTTATGATTGACGATGCCTACGCGGGATTGTGGTACGACGCATCTGTTATGCACGAGTCGTTGTTTGGATTGTTGGTCGGATGCCATCCCAATGTCCTGCCCGTGAAGATAGATGGGGCAACGAAGGAGGAATATGCGTGGGGACTACGCGTGGCATTTATCAGTTTCGGACTCGGAGCGGCAGCGATGCAACCGCTTGAACAGAAATTCAGTGGACTCATTCGCGCAAATACCTCCGGGGCATCACAAGTCTCTCAGACGCTGATCCTTGAAGCGATGAAGGCACCCGGTTATGCCGAACAAAAGCAGCGAAACTATGAAATTCTCAAAGCACGGGCATTAAAAGTGGAAGAGGTGGCATCCGATCCGAAGTATGCCAAACTTTGGGAGGTCTATCCGAGCCATGCCGGTTATTTCACGTGTCTGAACCTCAAATCCGGGAGGGCAGAAGTAGTTCGACAACGCCTCCTTGAGGAACACGGCATCGGCACGATTTCACTCGGTGAAACCGAGTTACGGGTGGCTTATTCATGTCTTGAGGAATCGGATATCGAGACGGTTTTCAGGACAATCGCAGAGGTCGTGGAAGCCCTATAGTGCATGGGTTAGATTGAGAGTGAACGCTGTGAAACCCACACGAGGGGATACGGGAGCGAATCGTCAAATTAGGCAGGCATCTTGTAGGGGCACCCTTTGTGGGTGCCCGCAAATTCACTGTGAGGGATTGGTCACATCACTCTTTGCTCTTCAAAGCACCCCACGTCGTCGTGGCTTTCCCACTCGGTTCAACAGGCGTTGTTGGTAGGTCTCCAACGGTTTTTCGGAAATAAACATCGTCCTCAACGTCGTTGGGACCCGCCCAGACCCAGTATGCGGTTGAATCGGGATCTTTCAAAGTTTGGCGCATCGTGTTTGCACCGAAGCCCCAGATACCCCCACCAAACTGATCAAGTTGTGTCGCGTTATCCCAACCGCTATCGTCAAAATCGGGTTGTTCCCATCCATCGTTCCGATCGTCAATCGGTGGACCCGCATCCGCCTTCCAAGTATCGTCGGACGGAATATAGGTGTCGTCGTCAAGAATGACATCGAACAGGGCACCTCCACGTCCGGCAGCGCCAGGCTCCGCGTCGTGCACGTAGATAGCAATGACAGCATATCCATCCGGCATGTCAAATTCAGTGATGCTGGCTTGCTGCCAATTACCGCCCTCTGCAACTTCTTCACCGTTGACAAAGCCCACCCAAGAATTATCACCGTTGATGCGAAGTGTTGCCGCCCAAAGGTTCGAGGCAACCAAGGATAAGACTAAAATCAAAACTGTTGGGACGAAAAACTTTTTCATGACACTCTCCTCTATCGCGGCGGAAAACCGCGGTTATAAATATAGCACAAAACGGTTACAGTGTTTCTCTCTTAAGTCGCGCCCACGTAGTGGCGAGTTTGTCTTCGGGTTCAACGGAAAGCGTCCCGATGGTGTATCGGAAATAGATGTCATCTTCGGCATCGTTAGGACCACACCACACCCAATTCGCTTCACACTCGGGGTCTTTGAGAACCTGTTCCATGATTGCAGCACCAAATCCCCAGATGCCACCGCCAAACTTTTCATAGATTTCGAGCTCGTCTTCCCAATCGCTATCGTCGAAATCGACCTTTTCCCAGCCATCTTTCCGATCTGCGAGAAGTTTGCCGGTATCACACCGCCACCCGTCTTCACCCGTTCCAATGTAGTCGGGTTTAGCATCGAGGATAATATCGGCAAGAAAACCGCCTCTGCCGGCGGCACCGGGTTCAGCATCGTGGACATAGACAGCGATCTGCGCGAAACCTTTGTCCAGTTTAAACTCACTGACCGTGGGGACTTGCCAGTTCCCGCTTGCAGCGACCTCTTCACCGTTAATAAACGCAACCCATGTATTATCACCACTGATCCGTAATGTGCCTTTTTTCGGCGCAGCATCTGCGGTTTGTATCAGGAGCATACCGCTCAGAAAGAGCGCGAGTGTTAAAGAGAACATCAATCGTTTTTTCATATTTTAATTTTTCCTTGCGGAGAAATAACGGCTGTTAGAACTATTCGGTGCATCCCTTATATCCGCCTGCGCCGTTGTTGCAGGCTACGGGTTTGCGGTTAGTGAATACTTACCTGATTCCTAATTGCCGACTGCCAACCGTCCGGCGAGATCCGTGACGAACTGATACGCGACGCGCCCTGAGCGTCCACTTGAGGACGCCTCCCATTCCAATGCAGCCCGGTGCAACGCTTCCGTCGGAACGGATACCCCGTGTTTCTGGGCATAGTGGGAGACAATCTGCAAATAGGTATCCTGTGAAATTCTGTGAAAAGCGAGGCGTAACCCAAAACGGTCACTCAGCGAAACCTTTTCCTCTGTCGCTTCACGCGGATACAACTCATCTTCGTCATTCTGGGGGTATCGGTTCTCTTGAACCTGTCGCGGCATCAAGTGCCGACGGTTCGAGGTGGCATAGATCAAGACGTTGTCTGGGCAAGCAGAGATTCCACCCTCTAACATCGCTTTCAACTCGCGATACTCAGGTTCATCTTCGCTAAAGGCGAGATCATCACAGAAAAGGATATACCGTTCGGGACGTTCCCACAGCACCTCGGCAATTTCTTGGAGATGAACGAGTCCCTCCTTGCTGACACCGATTAACCGAAGTCCGTCGTCAGCATAGCGTGCCAGCATTCCCTTGACGAGCGAAGATTTACCCGTGCCGCGGTCTCCCCACAACAGGACGTGGTTGGCAGGCAGATCCTGTAGAAACTGACGTGTGTTTCTATCGAGTTCCTTCTCCTGCCGTTCTATCCCAATCAAATCCGACAGTCCCACAAGGCTTGGATGTTTAACGGGAATTAAGCGCCCCGATCCATTCTGTGATCGCCACCGGAAAGCGATATAGTCGTCAAGTTGGGCGTCAAGCCCCGCACTCGAGGGGTGAACCGGGAATCCGCCCAAGTGGGTCAACAAGCTATCTGCTTTCTCCAGCAGTTGTATAAAAAGTTCTTCCTGCGTTCGCGTTTTTTCTTTTTTAATTTTTCCTTGCGGTTCGGTCAGGTGGCTTTTGGGTTTCACGTGCTTCTCCGTATACTCGCCTGCGTGTTTTTGCTTGGGGTTTTGATAGGGTATTTCTGCGTATTGTTGCAGGCTTTGCAATTTTTCCTTGCGGTTCGGTCAGGTGGCTTTTGGGTTGTTGATACTATTGTAATCCCCTCACCGATTCTAAACTCAGCAACCCAGACACATCTTCAAGTATCCTATAAACGTCGTAATTTTCAAAAGCCGTTCGTGGCGTGACACCCGAAAGCACCGCAACAAACGCAACACCAGCGCGTCGCGCAGTTTCAGCATCCGTCACACTATCCCCGACATAGAGACAATTTTCGGGAATACTCCCTGTTTGTGCAACCGCCGATAGCAACCCTTCGGGATCCGGCTTATAGGGTGCGTCCCTACCCCCAACGATGACTTCAAACGCCTCCAGTAGATTTTCTTTCTCAAGAATCAGTTGGATGTAGCGACGCCATTTCTGAGAAACGATAGCGAGGTGGATACCGAGCCCCTGCAACGCCTTCACTGTCTGTGGCACCTCTGCGTAAAACTCCGCCAACGCAACCATGGTTTCATCCGCGCGTTGGAGAAACAGACGGGTAAATTCATCAACATGCTTGGTGTATGCGTCTCCTGCTAACCTTGTCAGTATATCCGGTAGTGACAAACCGATTGCCCGACGCACAGCGGCATCGGAAGCCGTTGGCAAACCCATTTTTTCAAACGCATAATTGACACCATCAATTGTGCCTCGCGCCGAGTCTACCAATGTATAGTCAAAATCGAAGATAATAGTTTGGATTGGCATCTTCAATTGCCTCAAAATTCAAGTTCGGATATTCTGATCGTCATCAATACGGATGTCCACCAGTAACTGTGCAGCGATAAAAAATCAAGACGCGAGCGAATAGTTCCCCTATAGGCTTATAGTTGCTTAGAGACTTGCTCTGCCAACCGAATCAGGGCAGGCGACATGTCCGATTTCCCAAGTGCTGCCTCAATTAGGACAAAATGTTGCGTCTCAGCCAGTGCAGCATTCATAGCGGTGTCAAATTCGCCTTCGGTACGGACAGCAAACGCACGCCCTGTGCCGAACAGTTCTGGTACCCGAGTATAGTCCCAATTCTCTATATCGTTAAAGGACCCTTCAATGAACGGGCGGACGGTGCCATATCCCTGGTTGTTTAAGATCAAAACGATGGGATTGAGCCCATAGCGGATAGTCGTTGACAACTCGGTGCCAGTCATTTGGAATGCCCCATCCCCTACAACAACAAGTGGCCGGGACGTGGGTTTACCCAGTTGTGCTCCAATTGCAGCAGGGATTGCAAATCCCATTGAGGTATAGTAGGCAAGGCTAATAAACTCTGTGCGTTCAGGGAGCCGCAAGTCCGCAGCAGCCCAGAGACTGTCACCAACATCCGGAATAATCGTCATGTTCTCGCGTAGAAGTAGATTCAGTTGTTGGAACAGGCGATGCATTGTAAGCGGCTGGTCAGGTGCTATCTTAAAAGGTTCTGGTACTTCCATGACCCATTCCAAGTCTATGTCCCCGCGTTCCTGGAGTTTTGGAGAACGTAATCCATCGATAAAATCTCCAAATGTGATATCTTCATAAGTGGAGTAGCCGACGGCAATTCTATCCGAGGTTGCGTATAAACAGCGACTTCGTTCAAGTTTTGCTGTGTAAATGCCAAGATTGACATCCGTCATGAAGGCCCCAAGAATAATAACGCAATCGGAAGTTTCAACAAGCATGGAGACTTCATCTCTACTCATCCCGCCGCCATAGATACCCAAGTAAAGCGGATGTGCTTCTGGCATTACTGACTTGCCCAACAGTGTTGTCACCACAGGGATCTGTTTTTCTTCGGTAAGCCGCAGTAATTTGTTTTGGTAACCGAATCTGTGAAGGTCCGCGCCCGCTAAAATGATGGGGTTCTCACTCTGATTTATGAACCCAATTGCATTCGCTAATGCGGCATTCAACGTTTCCGGGTCACTGGGGTGCCCGCCCGTTGAGGGACGTTGGTATACCTGCCCCTGTATACTGACCATATCCCGTGGTAGTTCAATGTAACCTGGGCGTTTCTGCCGATAGACTGCCTCCAACACTCTGTCTATCTCGTTAAAGGCGGTAAAAGGTTCGTCGAGGAGTGCTGATGCAACGGTGATCTCGTCATAGATACGTTGTTGTGTATAAAAATCTCTACCTTTATGGTGTAAGAGTGCCCCCTCACGGCGCTCTTTTATTCCTGGGCTCCCGCTAATCACAACGAGAGGGGACTTTTCAGCGTATGCAGCGGTGACAGCGTTAATCATGGATAATCCACCAACACCGTACGTCACACAGGCAGCCCCCATACCCTTTATGCGAGCATATGCATCTGCCGCAAATCCTGCCGTATCTTCTCGTGTCGTGCCGATGTGTTGAATCGGACCCTTCTCAATCATATCGAAGAACTGCACTACATAATCACCCGGGATGCCGAAGATGTGGTCAACCCCGTAATCTTGCAGTTTTTTCAGAAGATACTCACCGATAGTAGATTGCCCATTTTGCATTGAATATTCTCCGCCAGAGCCGCGCGGCATGTTCATCCCAAAGTACCAGCACTGTGATATATGAAGATGTGAGTGCTTTGTAAGTTCAGATACACCATTAATTAATTTTCAAAACTTAAGTTCGGATAGACCAACCTCCATTGCCGTTTCTTGGATCTGTCGCCAGGTCTCGTCATCAATAGGGATGCCTTCGCGCTGACGGCGTTCTGTTTGGCGTGCCTCGATGTCTCCGGGAGCCAGGATTTCATCAAATTCTGGTGCGGTGGGAGAGGCTTTCACGTGGGCGATGAGTTCGTCAATGTGCTCATAAAAGTCATCAAGTGCCGTAAAATTAGCAATATCCAAGGCAATCATCAGGACACCGTTCTGGAGACGGGTGTTCCCAGAGCCACTGCAACCGGCACCAGACAACGCACCCCCTAAGATGTCAATCATCAGACCGAGCGCGTATCCCTTGTGCCCAGCAATACCACCGAGCGGCAACAGCGCGCCCTGCGGAGATTCCATCAGGTCGCGTGGATCTTGGGTTGGTTCGCCTTCGCTGTTAATCAGCCAACCGAGCGGAACAGGCTCCCCACGATTAAACGCCACGCGAATTTTGCCTTGCGCAACAACGCTACTTGTGATGTCAAGCAGAATCGGATGTCCATTGCGGGTTGGTGTAGCAATCGCGAGCGGATTCGTTGCCAGCCGTCCATCGCTGCCACCGAACGGAGCAACGTAGAGCGCAGTTCCACCGGCGTTCACCATCGTGATGCCTACCATACCGGCTTCAGCTGCCATCAGTGGATAACTCCCGATACGTCCGATGTGATTACAGTTGTAGACGCTGATTGCACTGATTGTGCTTGACTTCGCCTTCTCAATCGCGAGGGACATCGCTTTCTGTGCGATGACGTGTCCAAAGCCCCAATTGCCGTTGAGGAGTGCGTGCGAAGCCGACTCACGTTCAGTGTGCATCGGTGCTCCCGGCTGAATCAGCCCAGAATCGATGAGTCCAATATACTGTGGAATTCGAATAACCCCGTGGGAATCATGCCCTGCGAGATTTGACGCAACGAGCAGTTCCCCGATAATCTCTGCTTCATCGCTTGGGACACCCCCGGCTTCAAAAATGTCAGTTGTGATTTTCTGTAACTGGTTCTGCGTGAAATTTGGCACGCGCTTACCTCTGCTTTCAACTATGCTGCGTCAAACAGCGATGGGAAGTGACGGTATGGGTCGCCAGGTTCACGGAAGAGAATCTTCTGACGTTCTGTGAGTTCTATACCTGCCGGTGGGGTCATGCGCTGGGATTTCCACGCAATGTGTGAAACACAATACTTGTACAACAGAGATCGGCGTTGATGCTTGCCGTTCCATGCGGCTGTGCCGTGTGTCAGTGCTTCAGTAAACAGGATCGCTGAACCTGCTGGTACCTTTGGGATGATGACACAGGGCGCATCTTCGGGGGCATCATCTATCTGTCGTGGCAGTTTAAAATTGCTTTTATGGCTGCCCGGAACACAGCAGAATCCACCATGCTCTGGTCCGGCATCGGTGAGGTTCCACGTCACGACAACGAACCCGTTATGGATTTCGTTATCTCGGAAGGAGTAGTATTCTCCTTGCTTTGCTCTTGCTGTTGGAGAGGTCGCACCATAATCTGCGTGCAGCCGTCCGCGTGGCATACCTTCCCGCATATACATTCCGTAAATCCGATCGAGTCGAAAGCAGTCGCCTAAGCGAAACTGAAGTATCGGCATAATCTTCGGATGGTCGAGTAAATCACAAAAAGGTTGCCCCCACTGCAGAAAACCTGGACCATCTGGAGCACTTCCAAACCTTTGGACCTTTCCCGGCGTCGGAAGTTGTTGTTCGTCAACGCATTGATTGAGTGCTGCAACCTCTTCCGGACTCAAGACATTCTCAACGACGAGGTAACCTTGCACGTCAAAGAGGTACTGTTGTAACTGTAAATCACTCATAAGCTTACTCTCCTACTGTTCTATAGGCTTCACGCTTAACGGTGGCATTGTTTCCATAAGAGTTGATAATCAATTTATCACATTCGATGGGACTGTGTCAAACAAATTTCAATTTTGTGGCGTGCGGATGCCCTATACGGATGTTAATGGTGTTGTCAATATTCTTGACCTTGTCGCTGTGGCGGGTGCGATAAAGCGAAACCTCTTGTTGCAATAGGGGTGAATTTTGACCTTGATGCAAGCCAGAATCTATTGTAAACTCTTTTTACCGTATACGCCAAGCCAATACTATAGGAGCAACAAAAGGAGTAGGTCATGGAAAAACGAATCCTCGGACGGACAGGACTTGAAGTGAGTGTTTTAGGAATGGGGGGACTCTTTGTCTCAACCGCTGGTGGCAGGAATCCCACTGACGGACGTAACGCTATCCGCCGCGCCCTGGAACTCGGTGTCAATTACGTCGATACCGCACCGAGCTACGGTAACAGTGAAGAGGTCGTTGGAGAAGCTTTGGATGGCGTGCTGCAACCGCACTATCTATCCACGAAAATCGGTGGAAGACCGCAACCCTTCGATCCAAAGGATAAAGACCTCTTGCGTCAGTCGGTTGAAGAGAGTCTGCGCTTGCTGAAAAGGGACACCATCGATATTTTGATGGTGCATGAACCCGATCGTCCCGGACAATACGATTGGTGGACAAGCCACGAGACATTTGATGGACCCGTCTGTGAGGTATTAGCCGAGCTCAAAGCGGAGGGAATTGTCCGTTTCACGGGATTAGGTGGCACAACCGCACATCAACTCCCCGCAATTATGGCAACAGGGGTCTACGATGTCGTGCTGGCAGCGCAAAACTACAGTTTACTCTGGCGTGAAGCAGCAATCTCAATTTTTCCAGAAGCGAAACGACAGAATATGGGGATTGTCATCGGTGCTCCCTTACAACAAGGCGCATTGTCACGCCGCCACGCCGAAGTAGAAACGGGGGCATGGTGGCTGAGTCGTCCACGTCAGGAACAGTTCAAAGCACTCTACCAGTTTTTGGATGAAATCGAACTCTCGCTGCCAGAGGCAGGGATCCGCATGGTTATATCCAATCCCGATATTTCTACCGTGTTAGTGGGAGCGAGGTCCGTAGAGGAGGTTGAACAGAATGTTCGTGCTGTTGAAGCCGGTCCATTGCCCCCAGAAATATTAAAGCGACTTCAGGAGATAGCGGATATGGTGCCGTTCCGACCCTTTGAGGAACCTCATAGTTTGGCGTTCGGTAGGAAATATAATGGTCCAGGGCACGCACGGTGACATGCAAAAAAGAGAGGCGCGCTCGGAAAGCGCGCCTGCGAAAAACAATCAATTGATGAGATGTTATTCGTTGATGTAATCCGAGCGCAACTCAAATGTGTGCAACACCCAGCTACCTGCCCGGTTATCAAGTTCAGCCTCAATCGTCATTATCTCCTCCAACGCCTCATAAGCCTCGATATCCTCTTGACTCTCAAACTCTAACTCAACGAGCCGATGCGGAGATTCACCATAGTAGTTGTCATAAGAGGCAGTCGCTTTCAACTGAGGGGGAGCGACGAGTGCCGAAGAAATGGACGCGACCCACTCCAGGTATGCCTGCTTCCCGCCCAGCGGATAGTCAACAAAAATAATACCTTTAATCGGCAAATCGCCTTCCGCATCCTTCGAGTAGTCAGAACGTTGGATAAATGTGTGGGCGGTTGATACGCTTGAGTGATTCGGAATATCTTCGAGAATCGCAGCGATCTCTGGACGGTTCAGATAGGTCGCCATATCAAGAAAACTGTTGAATTCCCATTCGACAAGCCGGTTAGGACTCATTTCTGGGTCTTCGTTGTCGTAAGACCTTATCCGAACGACCTCTTCGGGCGCTTGCAGGGTTGGGACAACGGATGCAACCCAGGCAATATAGGCATCTTTCCCTCCCTCCGGGTAGTCAATCAACAAAACAAACTTCACTGGAATCGCTTCCATATCGGTCATCGTCTCATCCATAGTGCTGTCTGCTGGCGCGCCATCTACGACCATTTTTTGTGCTTTTTCACAACCCGCCAGTGCGACGAGCGCGATGAGAATTATTAAGAGTAAATTTTCTAATTTCAAATTCATTGTTTCATCTCCTTTGTTAAATGAAAATAGATAAAATATTTTAGGGTATCCCAATTCTAACATATCGGACGATATTATACAAGACTTTGTCAATGGTACCCACAACCTAAAGGTTGGGGTTTGTGCTTCATGGCGACTGCGGTTTTCTTAGAGAGTCCACCGTCTTACTGTCACTCCACTTTAGGCAGCCAAGCCTGCCCGTTTGATATTGATAGCAGCGTTTACGTCTCTATCGTGGTGTGAACCACAGTCAGGGCATGTCCACTGTCTATCTGAAAGAGAGAGGTCTTTGTTATGGTATCCGCAATTACTGCAAGGTTTTGTCGTTGCTGTCCATTGAGAGATTTTGACAAAGATTTTACCGTGTTTCGCACATTTCTGTTCCAGTATTCGCAGAAACTGATAGAAGGCATGGTCAGAGACTTTGCGACCCCAAAGCCGTTTCATACCCTCAAGGTTCAGCGTTTCAAAACAGAGGATATCAAACTCTGTGCAAAGGTCGGTAGATAGTTTCCATTGCCAATCTTTTCTTTGTCGGGCAACTTTTCTGTGCTGCCTTGCCAAAGCACGACGCGCACGATACCAATTGTTAGAACCTTTGACTTTACGACTGAGTGCTTTGTTTAGAGATCGCAACGTTTTCAGGGATTGTTTGAAAAACTGCGGAGATTCTATCTTATCGCCTGCGTCGCTCGTCAGGAATGTCTTGTTTCCGTAATCAAATCCTGCGCTCTTACCCGTCTTGGATTTAGGTTCGAAATCGTCAACATTCTCGCACGAAAAGCATATCCAATAGTCGCCACATTTGTCGCGTTTGAGTGTGATTGACTTGATCAGGTTTCCAGTCAAATCACGGTGTTTGTGGAAAGAGAACCACGTATCTATACAATTGATTTTGATACGGTTTCCTTCAAGTTTGTAACCTGCTTGTGTGAACGTCATGGAATTGTACTTATGACGCGGTTTGATTTTCGGTCTACCAATTTTACGAGTCGTTTTACCTGCTTTTCGCTCTTTGATATTATCAAAAAATGCTGCTTGTGCTTTGCCATAACGTAGCACAACGTCTTGCACAACTTGACTCGGTAGGTTTTTCCAATGCGATTTTGTCCGCTTTTTGAGTTTCGCAATATGAGCATTTATCCGATACGCAGATAGGTTTTTGCCAAACATGCGATAATACCTACGCGTCAAAAGCATGATATGCACGTGGATACCCCACATATCGTCAATCATATTGCCGAGTTTGAGTGTTTTAGACTGATTTTGTAGTTTATATTTATTCGATTTTCGCATGGTATATCAGGTATCAGGCTTTTATCCCTTACGAGTGGGAGGCAAGCACGTTACCGGAGGCGATAACGCTCGTAATGCTTGCCAACCTGATATGCTAATTATACCATATTCCGATTAGATTGTCAAGCTAAATTGTGCTATAAACCCTTACGCCATCTACATCCCGCAAGCTTAAGCATGGAGATTTGACGGAGGAGTATTAAGAATTTGCTTGCGATTCCCAAATAGGTTCCGAAGTTTGGGTGCGGAAATTCACTGTGCGAGCGAGAACAAACAGGAGATCCGACAACCTGTTCAAACTTCGGATTATCTCAGGATTGATCTCTTCTTCACGTGCGAGACGCACGACACACCGTTCACTTCGACGGCATACCACCCGCGTGATATGTAAGGTAGCACCAGCACTGCAGCCACCGGGCAGAATGAAATTCGTCAGTGGTGGAAGCTCCGCAGAGAGTGTATCTATTGCGGTCTCCATCTCTGTGGTGAAATCTGGTGGTATACGGAATTCAGCGGCTTTCGTATGTGTCGCTGGCGTCGCTAAATCCGCACCGACATCAAAGAGGTGATTCTGGACCCGTACCATGAGTTCGGAAAGATCAGCATCCTCAACTAACGTCTGGGCATAACCCATGTAAGCGTTCAGCTCGTCAACACTGCCGATTGCTTCAATGCGCGGTTCATCTTTCCCCAACCGCGTTCCACCATAAAGCGCAGTCTCTCCAGAATCCCCAAATTTAGTATAGATTTTCATAGCGATTCATTATATACTCTGTCAAAAAAGGAGTCAAGTAAACATGGATAGTTTAGGAAAAATCGTAAAAGTTGACGTTATCGATCTACGCGTCCCCACATCGGATACACTCCTCGGTTCCGATCCCTTCCATAAAAAACCGAATTATTCAGCAGTCCTAACGACACTCGAAACAAGCACAGGGCATCACGGCATATCTGTAGCGTTCACCGCTGGTGCTGGAAACGACTGGATCGCCTACGGTGTTAAAGACCTTGCCCACCTCGTCGTCGGGATGGAGATGGCTACTTTTGTTGACGATCCGGGCGCGTTCCACAAACTCCTTGTCGATCATCACCAGTTGCGATGGCTGGCTGACGGCGTTAACCGAATGGCGATCGGGAGCATTGTCAACGCGATGTGGGATGCTTGGGCTAAACTCCTCGATAAACCGCTCTGGAAACTCCTTGTCGATTTACCACCGGAAAAGATTGTCCAGTCTATCGATTGGCGGTATCTGCGCGACGCATTGACCCCTGACGAAGCAGCGGCGATTCTCAACACACACGCGGACAGTCGCGAAACCCGTGAGCAGACGCTCCGTCAACACGGACCCAAGGCTTATTCCACTGCCGGATGGCTCGGTCTCACGGATGAACAAATTATCGAAACCGTGAATCAGGTGAAAGCCGACGGACTTGACTGCTTCAAAATGAAGGTGGGACAGGATCTGGATTTCGACCAGAAACGTCTCGCTTTCATCCGGGAGGCAATCGGTCCAGAGGCGCGTTTAATGTTGGACGCAAACCAGATATGGGGGGTCGATGAAGCAATCGCCTATATGGAAGCGTTAGCACAATTTAAACCGACATGGATTGAGGAACCGACAGCGCGAGACGATGTACTCGGCTTCGTGAAAATCGCACGTGCCTTAGAAAAATACGGTATTGGTGTCGCTACAGGGGAGCAGGTGCCGTCGCCTGTTATCTTCAAACAGTTAATCACGAACGACGCGATCCAGTACTGCCAGATTGACGCGACGCGGCTCGGAGGTGTCAACGATGTTCTCGGTGTCATCTTAATGGCAGCAAAATACGATGTGCCGGTCTGCCCTCACGGGGGTGGTATTGGGTTGTGTAACATGATTCAACATTACGCCTTATGGGATCAAATTTGTGTTGCCGCACATTCGGAAACACAGGTCGTTGAATACCTCAACTTCCTACAAGAGGACGTTTTCCTGCACCCGGTCCAGGTGCGCAATGGTGCCTATGTTATGCCGACAGTCCCCGGTTGGGGGCTTGAGATGTATCCAGAATTTGTCGAGAAGCACACCTATCCGACGGGTTCCGTCTGGCAAGGCAGAGAGGCATCTGGAGGAATAACCTTTTTGGCGTAGGTGCCTTGGCTTAAATGAAAATGCGCGGTGAGAAACCGCGCAGGTGAGAAGATAGAACGCTTGGGTAGGTTAAATCCGTTAAGATTTCGCACCCGCTGCCCGTTCTTTAAATGCCGCCGCGCTGGCTGTAATCCATCCGCCAACACCTGTCATTAAAAACCGCACCCCTGCCTTTACGTATTTTTCAACAGTCGCATCGGTCGTCAAGGTCCCGGCAACCCGTCCCGCCTCTTGGATACAAGCAAGCGCCGAATCAATCGTCCCTTGAACATCTGGGTGGGTGAGGTTCCCAATATGCCCCATAGAAGTCGCTAAATCTGACGGTGCAACGAAAAATACGTCGATATGGTCGACAGTGAGAATTTCGTCCAAATTGTTAACCGCGGCAATGTCTTCGATCAGCACGATGACGAGCGTTTGAGAGTTGGCTACGTCAAAATAGTTGTCCACACCATAGCCTTGACGGCTGGTATACATCCCACGGTGTCCGATCGGTGCGAACTTCGTCCCGTCCACAACATTTTGTGCCTCTGCTTTCGTGTTGACATGCGGAACACAGATGCCCATTGACCCACAATCCAATGTGCGGTAGATAAGTCCTTGATCGTTGCGGTTGACACGTGTGATAGAGGTCATACCCCAGAGATCGCAGGCACGCGTTAGGTCCCCAAGTTGTGCCGCATCAACGCTCCCGTGTTCGCCTTCCAGCCATACACCGTCGTATCCGTTCGGACCGAAGGTATCTATATCGTCGGCACTCGTCAATCCTGAGATAACGAACGCGAGATCGCCATTTGCCAATTTCTGTTTAACCCGATTTGATCTTATTTCCATAGATTTCTCCCATAAGGTTGTTATTTTAGACGTAAGGGTATCAGGAATCTCGAAAGTTGTCCATAAAAAATTGAAGTGCGCACTTGAAAAGCACGCACTTCGCGTTCAGGATCATAGCAGTGTTTTCATTCAATAAATTCTCCACTACGAACCGGAATATCGGTTTTTGCTACCTATTCATTGGCACTGGAGCGTAGCAGATGCATACCCATCGCACCGTTCAACAGCGGAAGTGTGGCATCGAAGAGAATCCAAATCAGCGATCGGGTATTGTGGCCAGCACCCGTAAAGTCCGACCCAATGTCGCTGATGCCGAACCAGTTCCAGAAGAAGATTATAGCCGCGAACATAAACCCATAGAACATCGTGTTCGCTGCTATGAACTCTTGAACGCTCGAATCCGCACCCGCACGGCTCATGCGGATGTAACCGAATATCACGCCCAGTATTATTGAAATAGCAGAGAGCGGGTTAATATAGTCCCAAGCGGAACTGTAAGGACTCTCTTCGGTAGAAGTGTGATAAATCGGTTCAAATACCGTCTGGATGGCGACTATCGCCGCAATGACGATAAGTACAACGCCTATAATTCGTTTGAGGGCTGCCATGAGAATTTCCTCCTCTTCCCTTACGGGGTATCGTTAAATCCTATCCCAAGAAACGAGATTGGGTATAGCATTGTTAAGCGATGAAGTTCGAAATCCTTGTCCTTTTCGGTAACACAACAAGAGGTTACCGTTATTTCTTGACAAAATTGTTAAAGAAAAAAACGACTCAATATCCATCAACAGACACTGAGTCGCTCCTTTTCGATTTTAACGCCGACCTCAACTGTTCGAGGCTTACCATCTTCCGCAGGGAGGGGCACTACATCCGCTCGTAGTCGGTGAAAATGGACACCGCTTACAGCACGTTTCCCGAAACCGTTGCTCTCATCCACGTGCCCCGCATGTCCCCATCCCTTGTAACAATCTGGCTGTTGACATCCCAACACAAACCGGTGACCAACGCCGTTGTTGATTACCGGTCGAGAATCGGTGCCGATGCGCTTCAACGCATTGTTATCCAGACGCAAAATTGCCAATGGATTCAGGCACAAAGAATTTTGCGATGCGAGGTGAACACGGTCTCGGATATTCATTATTGGGACCTCCATGATAAGGTTTTATCCCAAAAAGAAAATTACCACGTGTTACGGAAAAATTCGCCAGATGTGCCCATATTATACATTTTTCAACATTTAATGTCAATTTTTTTTACAAAATGGAAATAAACGCCTCAATCTCCGCAGCATACCTCTCAAAATCACGATCCGCGAGAGATTTCAGGGTGCCTAACTGCGTAAGGGTATCCAACTCCCAGAAACCAATTTCTGGATTGATTCGTAGGTAGTTCTCCTTCAACAGCAATTTCGCTGTCCTCGCGGATGCCTGAGATTGCAACGTCATTACATAAGATGTCAATTTTGCACCACCCCATCCCGTGATAAATCCCCAGCCGCGTCTGTTGCGATACATATTCACCGAATGCCCGGTGCCAATGGACAGCATCTGAATCTCTCGTGCCTCCTTCCCAAACGCCGAGAGTGCCTCTGTGAAGGCAACCGTAGACGGATTGTTTGCCCAGAGTCCACCGTCTGCTAACAGGAAATTGTCAACGGATTTTGGTGCGAAAAACGTAGGCGCGGCACAGGAAGCGAGGATCGCATCTCTCAGATTCACGTCTTTACCCGTAGAAGCACTCTCCGAATCGCGACTGCTATAATTCGATCTAAAGATATGGACCTCACTTTTAGCGATCTCTGAACTCGTTATCATCAAAGGCGTTTCTATTTCACGAAGGGGCGTTGCGGGGAGATGCTTGGCAATAATCTGTGCAAGTTTCTGGTCGGGATATTTACTGAGGAACAACGGGATACGGTACCACCGTCTTCGGAAGATATAGGGGGTCTCCGTCTCAAAAAGTTCAACAATCTCTGGCATAGGGATGTCGGAGACAGCCGCACCGGCGATGATTGCCCCCGTGCTTGTCCCAGCAATGAGATCAAAACAGGTTCTGATACGGAGCCCAAAAGCCTGTTCGATCTTGGCAAGGAGTTGGGCGGTGTATATGCCGCGAGTGCCACCGCCATCTAACGCGAGGATGTGGAAGGTGTCCGCGTTTTTCATTGAGTGTTCTCTTTGGGGAACGGGCAATAAATTGCCCTACTACAAACCACACTCATGTTTATGCCTCATCTTCGTCTTCCAAGAATTCCGGGTTTGTAGCCTTGAGTGCTTTAAGGCGCGGTCCGAAGATCTTGTCAAATAGTTCCAGTTTTGATGCAAACCACTCATGCTGATTGGGCCAATCGGTTTCGTCTGTCAAATCGATATTCGTCTTCCGTAAGAAAATCCCGGGACTTTTGTATTGAGAACCTTCGCTCCATTCAAGGGGTTCAGCAAATTCCCGTTCAATTTCTTCTTGTTGTTCCTTTAGCAGGTGGAAGTATGCTATAGCATTTTGCCCTCCTATGTAGAGTCTAAAACCAATCTCCTTCTTTTCGTTGACTCGATAGGCATCTATGTGGAATTCACTCCCATAGCGTTCTGGGTCGAAATTTCGGTAACGCCACGGACCTGGTTGCGGATATTTAAGGGGGTTACCTATCTGAATCATGTAATCGCTCCATTGCATCCAAAATCTTTCCAACTGTAGTAGAGTGTCAGGGGACTCCTTGGATGCTGCCCTTTGCGTTTTCCGACTTATCGTCCGGCTCCAATCCTTTGGCTTGGAGACGATCTCAAATTGTGGTGCACAAGCTGAGTTTCCAATCTGCCATACCTTAACCTCTATCCCGAAGTACCGAAACTTTTCATTTGTAATCTCATTTAAGTGATCAAGCGCACCGCGGTGTTCTGCTTTGAATTCCTTCGCAATCCAGACAACGGTGTGGATATCTGGACTTGATGAATACGTCATAATTTGCCCGAGATGTTTATGATCAGTCCGTTCCAACTGGTTCTCAATCAGGACCCGCGAGCCATCCACTGGGTTTCTGCACAGAATGTCGGCTCGAAAACTCCCAACATTTAACTCTTGACCCTCAAGTTCAAGAGCCATACCCAGTGTCTCTCCAGGGTGGGCGAGGTTTTCTTCCTTTGCCAGCCAGGGTGTGAAATCTGTGGCTTCGTTGGGCCAAATTTCACGGAGTTCAACAGGCTCAAGACGGGAAAGTTCTTTAGACATTAAAATACTGTCTCCTTCTTATTTCTGTGTATTGGGCTTGTAATCAACCTACCACATCTCTCCACCAAAATCAACCGAATTTTGGCACTTGACACAAACCTGCGATTTCTGCTAAAATGCTGTCCAAAACAATAGGATAGGGAGAACAAATGAATCGTAGAAACTTTTTAATTCAGGGAAGCACCGCGTTGGCGGGACTTTTCGTTGCGCACAGTCCCCTGCGTGTGTATGCGAACCATCACATAGGTCAGCAATTACCTCCATTACCTTACGCCTACGATGCGCTTGAACCCCATATTGACAAACGCACAATGGAAATCCATCACGGAAAACACCATCAAGGCTACGTCAATAAACTCAACGCGGCAGTCGCACAGAGTCACGACCTGATGCACATGTCCCTTGAAGGCATGCTCCGAAATATTGAAAGGGTGCCGAAGCATCTCCGACAAGCCGTTATCAACAGCGGCGGTGGACACGCGAACCATACGCTTTTCTGGAATATTATGACTCCCGGTGGTAGCGAACCGACAGGCAAAGTTGCTGAAGCCATTCAATCCACTTTCAGTTCCTTTGATGCTGGTAGTGAAATGTTCGTCAAAGCCGCGAAAACGCATTTTGGATCAGGCTGGGCATGGCTCGTTGTCGATGAAAACAAGAAGTTGCAGATTTATTCAACGTCCAACCAGGATAGTCCTCTGATGAAGGGACACACGCCTATCCTCGGTCTTGATGTCTGGGAACACGCCTACTATCTCAATTACCAGAACCGACGCGCCGATTACGTTGATGCGTGGGGCAAAGTCGTCAATTGGGAACAGGTTAACACCAACTACCTTGCGGCAATAAAGTGATAACTCATTGTCAGAATCAGGATTTGCAGGATTAGAGGATTTACAGGATTATGTTTGTAATGAGGAGGCACTATGGAGCGTAGAGATTTTTTGCGACAGAGCGGTTTAACACTCACTGGATTGTTGCTCAGCCCGTGGGCGGTCTATGCCTTCCCAAGCCGTGAAGGTGAAGTGCTTATCCCGTTCACCGATCAGCCACCGGAACCGCCGTCAAAACGCGGTTTATTGGATTGGAACGAACTCGATTCCTTTATCACGCCGAACGCTGAATTCTTCAACGTTTCACACTACGGCAAACCTGAAGTAGACCTCGCGACGTGGAAACTGGAAGTGGGCGGCTTGGTCGAAAATCCGTTGATGCTCACGATTGAAGACATCAAAGCGCGCCCCCGACAGGAGGTGACCTTTACGCTGGAATGTTCTGGTAATCATGGGTTTCCAACGTTCACTGGCGGAATCGGCAACGCAAAATGGGCAGGGACACCGCTCGCACCCATCCTCAAAGAAGCAGGCATCCGAGAAAACGGCATTGAGGTAATTTTTTTCGGTCACGATGTCGGAGAAGAGGAACGGCGCGATGTAAAAATGCGCCAGAATTTCGCACGGAGTATGTCTGTTGAAGACGCATTACAGGATACCAACCTCCTCTGTTATGAAATGAACGGTGAACCGTTGCCCCAACCGAACGGTGCCCCGCTTCGCTTGATAGCACCCGGCTGGTACGGCATTGCGTGCGTCAAATGGCTCAAACGCATCGAGGTGCGCGATACCCGATTTATGGGGAGATTCATGGGACGCGACTATGTCACGATCCGCGAAGAGAAACGTGCCGACGGTGAATCCGTCTGGATGGAGACTTCGGTGGGTAGAACAAAGTTGAAATCGTTAGCGGCGAAGGTAACCCGTATCGGCGACAAATACCGTATCTACGGTGCCGCGTGGGGTGCCCCTATCCAAAGGGTTGAAATCAGCATTGACGGTGGGGCATGGCAAAAGGCGACGATAGATCCCGAAGAGGATGCGGAATTCGCATGGAAAATCTGGCATCTCGACTGGAACAGCCCCTCGGAGGGTGAACACACCGTCGTTTCAAGAGCTATTGATACGGCAGGCAATATCCAACCCGCAGGCGATTCCGACTACATCACTGGAAAGCGCACCTACTGGGAGAGCAACGGTCAAGTTATCCGCCAAGTCAATATCGAATAGGAGCCATGAGTAGAAAAATATGAACATAACCGATAAACAGAAACAGCAATTCCAAGAGGAAGGCTATTTCATTTTAGAGAATGTGATTCCAGAACCGCTGCTGGAACTGCTCCGCGGTGAATGCGGAACCTTTATCAGCCAGATGGATGCCGACATGGACCGGCAGGACACGGATGTCCTCGGCATCAATCATCGCAACAAACGCTATTTCGTCTCAAACTGCTTCAGAAAACAGCCGAAACTTCGCGAATTCCTATTCAGCGATCTAATGGCGGAGGTCTGCCGTGCCACCTTAGGCGATACGGCATATCTTTTCTGGGAACAGTATGTCGTCAAAGGCGCAGAAGCCGGAATGAAGTTCAGTTGGCATCAAGATTCAGGCTATGTCGGCTATCCCGACCATAAGCCGTATTTGACCTGTTGGTGCGCACTTGATGATATGTCCGAAGAGAACGGCACTGTCTACGTGATGCCGTTTTCGCAGATCGGTATCCGTTCATGGGTGAAGCATATCCGTGAAGAGGGAAGCAACGATATGGTGGGTTATTTCGGACCGGAAAAGGGTGTCCCCGCGATTGTGCCTGCCGGGAGTATTGTCGCCTTCACGAGCATAAACTTCCACTGCAGCGGCACGAACTACACCAGTAACCTGCGGCGTGCCTATCTCGCCCAGTATTCAGCAGAACCACTCCTTGCACACGATGGAAGTCGCTTGTGGGGCAATGCAGAGCCGTTGTTGCGGGATGGAAAGTCCGCTGTGGGAGACCCACCCCCCGATATTACGTCTCGGTTCAATTGATGGAAGTTGCGCGGTGGACTGCGCCGCTGGACTGATTTACACTGACTCCTACTCGGTGTTGTCAAGTTTCTGAAGCGATTGCTCAATCTCAGTTTTGAGGTCTTGGTTATCGGTTTGTTCTGCTAATTCCAAGGCTTTCTGGAGATCTGCCTTTGCTTCCGGAGTTCTGCCCAACAGCGCATTTGCTTCGCCTCGGGTGTGATATGCTTCAGCCAAAGAGGGATCTCTCTGCACTGCCTCGTCGCAGTCAGTAAGAGCAGACTCAATTTGACCTAACTTAATTTTCGCAAATCCTCTATTAATATACGGCCAGGCATCATCAAAATTGAGACGGATGGATTCATCACAGTCTGCCAGTGCAGATTCGTATTGTCTGAGCTTGTTTTTCAAATGTGCTCGATTGTTATAAGCTGGGGAATGCTCTGGTTCAAGTCTGATAGTGTGATCGAAGTCTTTGATTGCAGCTTCATATTCTCCTATCTCATATTTTACATAACCTCGCACGAAGTAAGCTTGGGCATCATCTGGTTTAAGTTTTAAACCTTTATCAAAATCCTCAATCGCGTCCTCGTAGCGTTCTAATTCAAGCGTTGCATATCCCCGATCGAAGTAGGTTTGGGCATGATTCGATTCAAGTTGAAGCCCTTTATCAAAGTCAGCGATCGCGTCCTCATATTGCTCTAAAAGCGATTTCGCAGCTCCCCTATTGTTATAGAAAATAGCGTTATTGGGTTCAAGACTAATTGCCTTGTTGTAAGCGAGAAGTGCCTCTTCTGGGGTGTTATCTGAGAGGAGATCTCCCATGGAAAACCAAGCGTGGGCAGCAAGTTCATTATCTGCTTCTTCTGCAATATTTGCGATGGAACGCCACTTTTCTATGGCATCCGCAATTTTTCCACTCTGTCGTAGTAGGTAGGCATCAATAATCGCCCTGTCGACGAGAGACAGTTCAACATCCTGCAGCTCTTCCTGCACAGTTTCGCTAATTGGACCATCTCTTTTGGAATTGCTGATATTTTCTATAAGTTCGATTAAAATCTTTGTGTTCACGGTTTTCCTTGATGATGTACTTGAAGAAAACAGTACTCTTCATCCTATTTTCGCACGATCGGATTTTTGATGGTTGGCTATTTTAACAGTTATAATTGTGCAGCGGAGGGCAATATGTGTACGTATAAATTAACACTTCAGAATTGCCCAATAAACTACAAGTATTATACCATGTCAAAACTTAAATGTCAAAAAATTGCGCAGGTAAGGTGGTACATTGGGTTGCTCCGCGCTCTATAGCAATTGATCTCTAACGATCCATAGAAGAATGGCGACTGAAGCCAGTCAAATAATTCCCAATCTTATCTTGGATACTTCGCGCAGATCTTGCTGGACCGATATAATGACTGATGAGGATACCAAATGCAAACACCTCATCGTCTGCGGTCACGGTATAGCCAGCGAGGGCGGATACCCCACTCAACGTCCCCGTTTTCGCGCGTAATACCTTCTCGGCGGACACGCCTTGCATCCGATTTTTCAAGGTGCCGTCAACGCCAGCAATCGGAAGCGATGCCAAAAACTCCGGCATCACCTCAAAATTGTGATACATATAAACAAGCAACCCTGTGAGCAATTCCGCATTGAGGAGGTTGTACCGAGAGAGTCCAGAACCGTCAACGAATCGGTGTATCGGCGGCTCGTCCATGATTTCCCCTAAAAATTCGGCGATGGCTTCTCTCCCCTTTTTCCATGTCCCCGGTTCACCCATCGCCTCAGCACCTATTGTCTTGAAGAGCAGTTCGGCGATCCAGTTATCGCTCGGTTTGTTCATCAACCTGAGAATGTCGGTGAGGGGTGGCGATAGATGTTTGGATATGCTGCGCGCATCCGATGGAACTGTTCCAGAGACGATTTTACCCGTCACGTGGATCCCTTTTTCTATAAGCGCACTTTTTAAGAGGTGTCCACAGGCAAGTGCCCTGCTCATTGTGTTTGCGTTCGGTTTGACTTCCCGGATACTTAAAGGACTGATCCACAGCGGTCTATCGTCCCGCATCCATCCCGGACCCTCCCAAATGGCATCGAGGTATGTTTCATCGACAACGATATACCCCTGTATCGACTTCACACCCGCTTCAAGCAAGGCATCACCCAATTTTACAAGGTCTTGCGGTTGGAGCACTGGATCAGCTCTACCTTTTAGATAGATATTTCCTAAGACTTCACCTTTCACAATGGCATCACTATAGAGTGTTGTCTCAAATTGATAGTCCGACCCCAATTTCGCTAAGGCGGTCGCTGCCGTGAAGAGTTTTGTTGTAGAGGCCGGATGATGCAACTTGTGGCTATTTTTTTCGTAAATTACTTCCGCCGTTTCAACAGCAACCACTTTGATACTGATGCTTGCATTCGTGAACAGTTCTTCTTGCAAAACGGCATCGATATCGGTCTGTAGTCTTTCGAGCGGGTCTACGGTATGTGTCGGCGGTTCGGTTTGAGTCGGATTGGTAGTGAATATCCCACAACCTGAGAGTAACAGTGTGCCGCAAAATAGAAAGATAGCAAAGGTCTTCATGGTTTTTAATCATATCACAACTCAGTGAATTATCAAAATACAAACCGATAGAAACTGGTTTCAATTTTCAGTTTGCCTCGCAGTGAGAGTTATCGGTAGGACAGTAGCCGGAAATTTGACTTTTGCGCTGAGATGTGTTAAAATATCATAAGGTGAATTAACAGAAATTATGACATAAAAGCGTAAAAGGAGACACTGAATTTTGGCATTGTAGGGCGGAGCTTGCAAGTCTTTATGTAAAACCGCAAGCCAAAACTTGCTGTGAAAACGACATGGTTGAATTTTATGATACAACACTCAGGGATGGCAGCCAAGCAGAAGGCGTAGCGTTTTCTGTTGAAGATAAACTCATCATCATAGAGGCACTCGATAAGTTAGGCATTCGCTATATTGAGGGCGGTTATCCCGGTTCCAATCCAAAAGACATAGAGTTTTTCAAGCGGGCAAAAGGCATGGCACTGGAAACAGCGACCATCGTGCCGTTCGGTAGCACACGCTATCCCACCTATACCGCCGATGCCGATCCAAATCTAACCGCTTTGCTGGATACAGGGGCAAGAACTGTAACCATCTTTGGAAAGAGTTGGCGACTCCATGCCACGGATGTCCTACGCGTCACAGCAGAAGAGAACCTGGAATTAATTGAGAGTTCTGTCCGTTATCTCGTGGAGAATGGTCGCGAAGTCATCTACGATGCCGAACATTTTTTCGATGGTTACGCCGACGATGCTGAATATGCAATAGAGACGCTACGAGCCGCTGCCGCTGGCGGCGCGAATTGCCTCGTCCTCTGTGATACGAATGGCGGCAGATTACCCTTAGAAATTCAGGAAGGTGTTGAAGTCGTCCGCTCCGATCTGTCATTGCCTGTCGGTATCCATACCCACAACGACGCTGGAATGGGTGCCGCAAACGCTGTACTCGCCGTGCAAGCAGGCGCAACCCACGTGCAAGGCACTTTTAACGGATATGGTGAACGGTGCGGCAACGCGAATCTTGCCTCTATCATTCCTACAATTCAACTCAAACTCGGGATAGAGTGTCTCAGTGATCCACAATTACAAGCGTTAACAAGTGTGTCCCGGCTCATCAGTGAATTGGCGAACCTCCCACATGACGAGCGTCAACCCTACGTTGGACGTTCCGCCTTTGCGCATAAAGGGGGTTTACATACCGATGCGATCCGTAAAAACCGCCTCACCTATGAGCATATCGTGCCGGAAATGGTCGGCAACACACAACGGATTCTCGTCTCCGACCAAGCGGGACGCGGGACCCTTATGAAAAAAATCGAGAAGGCGTATCCCGATTACGACAAGAATTCACCACAGGTCCTGGAACTCTTCAAACGCCTCAAAGCAGCGGAACAGGAAGGCTACCAATACGAAGCCGCCGAGGCATCGTTTGAACTCTTGACACATAAGATCTTCAATGGATACGAATCCTTCTTTGAGCCTGTCGGTTTCCGCGTGATTGTAGAACAGTTCAGCGACTTCGCGCTGCGTTCGGAAGCAACGATAAAGGTCACAACGCCGGATGGTCTTACCGCGCACACCGCCGCTGATGGAGATGGGCCCGTCAATGCCCTTGATACTGCACTCCGAAAAGCACTTGAGCAGTTCTATCCTGCCTTACAGACAGTTCGACTCATAGATTACAAGGTTCGGGTATTGGATACGAAGGCTGGCACGGGTTCGAAGGTTCGGGTGTTAATTGAAGCGAGCGATGGTGAAAGGATTTGGAGTACCGTTGGTGTTTCAGAGAATATTATCTCCGCAAGTTGCGAAGCACTGATAGATAGTTTCGAGTATAAACTCTATATAGACAAAGCCATTGAAACACAATAACCTCACCTACAAATAACGTTCAAATTTTGGCGCAGCTTGCAAATCAAAACTTGCTGTTAAAATATCTTGCCTTGAGGTCACCGTGCCTAACATCTTTGGGAGAAAACATGGGACATTTAGACACAATTGAAAAAGCAGCACAGAAATTGATCGCACTCTGTCAAAAAGAAAAACAGACAAAAACCGACAAAAAAAAGATGCTCGGCATACATGCCGAGATCCTGGCAAGCATCGAAAACCTTACCGAATGCGAACTCTGCGGCGCAATCACAGAAATGATCGTAACGATGACCTTGGCTGACATCACAGCGAAGTTGTGTAAAGAGTGTGGGGTCAAATCGTTGGAGACAGGAAAGATTCAGACTTCCAAACAGGGAACGTCTCGGAAAAAAACCCGCCGTGCGAAAACATCTACTTCTGCCACAACGGAGTCGAAGACCAAGACGAGTAAAGCGTCTTCCAAACGTGCAGCGCCCGTTGAAAAACCAGAAACGCCAGCCGCACTACATACTCGGATTGAAGCACAGACCGGCATCAAGAAAGCCGATGTAAAACGTCTCCATAAGATCGTTCAGGACATTGCCGCACCGATGAGCGCGGCGCATACCCTCACCTATGTTCGACGCGAAGCAGAAATCGCAAAGATAAAGGTAGACGCTGCTGCATTAAAAAAAGCAGTTCCTTTACTGACTTAAAAAGCAGTTTAGTCGGTTCGGATGTGCTTCGCCCATTCCCGATTTGCTTGGTACCACTCTACGAGCGCAGTAATACCTTCGCGAAAACTAACTTGAGGTCGCCACCCTAAAAGTTTTTCTGCTTTACGGATGTCTGCCCATGTAGCGCGGGCATCTGCAGGATGAAACGGTTGGTGTGAGAGTTCGGCTTTTCTACCAACCAGTTCCTCTATCAATCGAATCGTATCAATAAGCACAATCGGACTATCGGAACCGAGGTTAATTACCTCGTATCCGAGCGGTTTCAGCCCCGCAATCACCCCTCTTGCTATGTCATCCAGATAGGTATAGTCTCGTGAAGATTCTTTGCCGTCGCCATAGACGATAACCGGTTTCCCTTCGCTAATCCAATGGACAAAGCGAAACGCACTCATATCGGGTCTACCGGCGGGTCCATACACAGTGAAAAAACGGAAGATTGTCACGTCGATGCCGTGGAGATGATGGTAGCTATGGCAGATCGCTTCGGCGCCTTTTTTTGAGGCGGCATAAGGAGACAAGGGACCCTCTGTGTTCGCCTCCTCATTGAACGGAAGTGGATTATTGTCTCCGTAGAGGCTTGACGTGGAAGCCAACACAAATTTCTTCACTTCAAATTCGCGGCACAAATCCAATAAATTCAACGTGCCAGTCACGTTTGTATCCTGATATACCCAAGGATCCTCAACAGAATGCCTTACGCCGGCACGCGCTGCGAGGTTAATCACCGCGTCATAAGAGGTATTGAATATTGTGCGAAGTGATTCCCGGTCGCAGATGTCTGAACGGTGAAAGTGGAAATTTGGGGTGCCTTCGAGTTGTTCAAGTCTCCACTGCTTGACCCGCGTGTCATACGAAGTATTTATGTTATCGATCCCAACGACGGTGTGCCCCGCCGCCAACAAAAATTCCGTCACCCTCCATCCGATAAATCCCGCGCAACCGGTGACAAGATATTTCATAATATCACTCCTAATTTTTATTTTTGTTTTCTATCTGGTATTGCCAAAAGCCTGTCGATTTCTTTTTTGAGTTCGGCGTGAATTTCTGCCTTGAAATTCGTTTTTCGGTGGAACACAATCGTGCCTTCCTGCGATATGAGGTAGAGCGTTGGTTTCTTTTCTTCTGTTTGATACTGTTTGTGGATCTCTCCCTTCCAATCCAGCAGGAATTTCACAGGAGGTGGGTTCTTCTTCAGCTGACTTCTGATAAACCGTTTCGGTATGAATCCGGGAACGCTCCGTAAATCACCGATAATATAGGCGACAACCTGTTCGTTTTCTCCGTATTCCTTCTGGAACGCCTCTGCCCATTTATCGTCTTCCTCCCGAATTTTGCGATTCCCCATAATGAGAAAAACGACCTTGCCACGCAACTTCTTCAGGGTGTACTCCTTTTCTTCAGCGTCTTGAAGCGTCCAATCGGGTGCGGTGTCTCCAACTTTCGGCGGTGCTATTTCTGATTTTTCATCGGCAACAACCACGAACATTCCAAAAAGACGAATACTAATAGCTGCAACGATAAGTAGTTTCATAGCAGTTCTCGGCTCCTTGCATTTACTATCCACATTCTAACACGCGCCAGGGACAATTGTCAAGTTGACTTTTCCCAGAAAACCTGCTACGCTATTAGACAAAAAAATTGTGCTAACAAACGTTCCCTATTATTGAGAGCCGCAACATGAATGCTGAACGCACTATCCCTACACTTTTGAATCAGATCCGAGAGGAAGTCCTCCCATCCATTGTGCATCCTTCGGAACTCCAGACGACTGAGAGCTTGCAAGACCTCAGAAGTCGGCTCCACAGCCTCCACTATTACTGCATCCGCGCACAAATTCCAGGTCCAGTTTGCAACCGTGTAGAGACTTTGCTTTCAACGAGTTCAGACCTTTGGCATCTCATCGCTGAAAACGAGTTGATGCTGAAAAATCTGAAAGAGTATACCCGCGTGCGAACCTTCTCCGCAGAGGCGGAGGGGATTACCAATATTGAGGAGCTCCTTTCTGGGGAAGATACCCTCCGCGATGTGCTCATCAACAGTGTCGCGTTCATGCTCAATTGGAAGGCAAATACGATCTGGGTGGACTCTGCGAAACGCGCACGCACCGCAATGGCAAAAAACTATATGCTGGAAATCCAGGATCGTATTTGGCAGTTCATCAAGGAAAGCACGGTCGAAACAGAAGACGACGACTTAGAGAAAGCCGAACAGGTTCGAGAACGGGCAGACAGGCTCCTCGCAGTCGTCCAGGCCAGCGATTTACCGACAGAAGCACAGGTTACGCTCCTGATGCAGATCTATACGCTACTCTTGCGACTTCAACTCGGTCAACTGATTCTTCAATTAGAAACCCTTCAAGATCAGGAGAATGGAACGAACGCATGAAAATACGTCTTTTGCTACGTTCCAATAATTTTTTCCGCAGTGTAGGAATTATATGCAGCAACACGCTCCTATTGCTTCTGTGCCATAGTGTGCTCGCCGCTGAAATACCTACGCTGTCGCCGGGAAAAGAGGCGCGAATCACGGCTCCAAAGACAGAGAAGACCTTTCTGCTTTATGTTCCTGTCGATTACACCGATAAACGTCCATTCCCGGTCATTTTTTGTTACCACGGCTACCGCGGCTCAGCCACAACCTGGCCCTTCAAACAGGTAACAAAAGGAGAAGGGTTTATTATTGTCGGTATGAACTACGCAACTGACGCTTACTATCACAAACTCCGTTTCACCACAACGGCACCGGAGAAAATCTTCTTTGATGAGGCGTTAGAAATTATCTCAACACGGGTGAACGTTGACCAAGACTACATTTTTATGGGCGGCTATAGCCAAGGCGGCTACTCAACGACCGTTCTTGGAGAACAGATGTTAGATCGGTTAGCGGGGAATCTCGTCCTTGGAGCGGGTAGGTGCTATGTGGATATGAATCCACCACCGGCGGAACTCATCCGCGGGCATCCGTTTTTCTATGGTGTAGGCGAACTGGATGACCCACATTACCCACGCGCAAAACGTGCTTTGCAGTTTTATACCGAATGCGGTGCAGATGTGACTTTTGAGGGATGGGAAGGTGAAACCCACAAACTCTCTCCGCACTGGATGGCGAAAACAAGAATGCGGGAGTGGCTTATCACTTATGGACCCATGAAACAGGTTGAATCCGAGTTTGAAAAGGCGCAAATCGCTGAAAAAAATGGTAGACTTGGGAAGGCGTTCACGCTTTATACCCAAATCGCGGAGATTTTACCCGATACGGAACTGTGCCGCGCGGCGAAAGAATCCGCAACACATCTCGGCACCCAAGCCGAAACACAATTCAATCGGCTAAAAAAGACTGCCGATGAGAAACCCTACACCGAGACAGTAAAGGCATTGGAAGCGTTCCGCGATAAATATACTGGCAGCGTCTTCAAAGGACATGCCACGCAACTGCTCAGTGAACTCCTAAATGCCAAAGCAGATGCGTTAGAAGGTAGAGCGCGCGAGGCGGAAGCAGCGAACAACTATACGCGGGCACTGCAACTCTACAAACTCTATCTTACCCACTTTCGGGAAGCAGAACGCTACGCGGAAGTCCAAAAACATGTAAAAGCCTTGAAAAACAAAACAGGAATGAGATAAGGAGAATCCTATGGAAAAAGAATTGTTCAAAGAACTTGTCGGTGTCATAGCGATATTAAGAAGCGAGAATGGGTGTCCGTGGGATCGCGAGCAAACCCATGAAACCCTGAAATCCACACTTATTGAGGAGACCTACGAGACACTTGAAGCCATCGATGCAGGCGACCCGAAAAAATTGAAAGAGGAATTGGGTGATCTTCTGCTGAACGTTATGCTCCAAGCACAGATCGCAGCGGAACATAAGGATTTTGACATCTACGCCGTGATTGAAACACTCACAGAGAAACTCATTCGAAGACATCCGCACGTTTTTGGCGATACCGACGTTGAGGATTCAGATGAAGTTGTGAAAAACTGGGAAGAAATTAAACGCCAAGAGGCAGGCTATGAAGATCGGAAATCCGTCCTTGACGGAATTCCCGACGCGCTGCCGACACTGCTTCGCGCACAGAAAATACAGAACCGAGCAGCCCGGGTCGGTTTCGATTGGGAGGAACTCACCGATGTTGTCGCCAAAGTCGACGAAGAACTCCAAGAAGTCAAGGCAAGTATGAGGACAGATGAACCTGAAGCAGTTTCAATGGAACTCGGAGATCTGTTCTTTGCCATTGTCAATCTGTGCCGCTTCATGGAGATCCAAGCCGAAGAAACGCTCCGGGCGGCGAACCGCAAGTTTATGACACGCTTTAAATGGATGGAAGCGGAATTAGAACGCCGCGGCACAAATTTTGAAGCACAAGACTTAGAGAGTCTTGATGCAATCTGGGAAGAAGCGAAAAAGGCGGGTTTGTAGCATAGGCTGTTAGCCTGTGATCCTAAGGACACAAACACGGGTAGACGAATGGCACATTCACTATTGGACCTATTGATACAAAAGTGTGAAGATCATCCGGATTATGAAGGATACACCGAACTCTTTAATCGGTTGGATCCAGCGGCATCGCCGCAGATAGAATTGATACACCGTGCAGAATCAGCAATATCGGAACCCGGTAAGAGACTCGGCATTTTTTCAGGTTCCTTCAACCCGCTAACGCTTGCGCATACCAAAATGATTGAGGACACAATTGCTGAATACCAATTGGACGAACTGCTCCTACTCTTGGCGAAGGCGAATGTGGATAAAACGGTGTTTGGCTTACCGCTTGCCGCAAGGCTCTTGACCGTCAAAAGGTACACGGAAAACCGAGAAAAATTTTCCGTCGGTGTCTCGAGCCACGGCAGGTATATTGATAAAGTAGCCGCTTTAAAGGTTATTTTGCCACCAGAAACCGAGTTCCATTTCATCATTGGATACGATACCCTCGTCAGAATCTTCGATCCGAAATACTACACAGATTTCCACACCGAGTTGGGAGAACTCTTTGTAGATGCCCGTTTCATTGTTGCGAACCGAGCCGAGGCAGATGTCAAAACGATAGCGTCCTTCATGGACCAACCGGAGATCCGCCAATATGCCCCCTACGTTTCATGCCTTCTACTTCCCGATGTTTACGCGTATATGTCCTCCACAGAGGTGCGTGAACTGTTAAAACGGGGTGAAGTTATTGAACACCTCGTGCCACCGAGCCTCCTTACCATGCTCGACTAATTTTTAATTTTCCTTTATTTACACGACAAAAGCGCGGCATGCATCCGTCCTAAATATGTTGCTATTTTGCTACATAAATATATATTTCTTGTCCTATTGTGTTTAATTACACACATTTTGCTGACTTATCCTCTCATATTGGCATCTCTGCGGTGGCATCATTCTTGCTACCTCCTAATCATCATTCTGTTCATCGGAAAACGGGACATACAAATTTTGAAACCGACTCATATATCTTTCGTTTACTGCATGTAATAATTCAGGCAGTAATCTCAACGTTTGAGAAATGCCTATAGGTTCATATAGGGCCATCATAAAAATCCATATTGAGGAGAGCCTATAATGTTCAACGGAATAGAATTCATTATTGGCAGTTTGGGTGCCCTCATCGGTATCGGTGGCGGTTACTTAGTCCTTTCTGCCTTCTTCGCGGGCATCCGGCATATTACAAAGCCCGGTGCCGTTGAGGTCAAAGAGACGCGGAAAAAGGAATAATCATTAGACTCGCAGTCTACACTGAAGAGGCTTGACAATCGAAGTGTTTTGTGTTATAATGTTACAAGCATCCGCGGAGGGTTACCACCGCACGCTTTTTTTATGCCTGAAGCATTGTAAAACACGACGACGTTTACATTGAAAACGAACAGCGGCAGCTATGCAGTATCGCGCCCTCCATTCATGGGATGTTACCCCTGAAGAAGCACGGAGACTCCAAAATGGGCTCCGCACACAGGTGGTTAAAACAGACCGGTTTGGGAAAATCAATACCGTTGCTGGGGTAGATATCGGATTCAAAAAGGACATCGCACGCGCATCCGTGGTAGTCCTCAGTTTTCCCGGCTTGCAGGTGGTAGATAGCGTGGTTACTGAAAGCCCTGTTCGTTTTCCTTATGTACCGGGGCTGTTGTCCTTTCGGGAGATCCCGCCCCTGCTAACAGCATTCACGCAGTTACAAACCGAGCCGGATCTGGTAATAGTAGACGGACAGGGAATCGCACACCCAAGACGGTTTGGACTCGCATCGCATTTAGGGCTGATTTTGGATAGACCCACGATTGGATGCGCAAAATCTCGACTTTGGGGACGCTACGAGGAGCCAGAAACCGAACACGGATCTTACACCTACCTGATGGACAAAGACGAGGTGATCGGTGCTGCTGTTCGCACGCGTAGAAACGTTCGGGTGGTCTACATATCCATAGGACACCGAATCTCTTTGGATTCCGCACGCACATTGACACTTGCATGTTGTCGAGGCTACCGATTACCTGAAACAACCCGTCACGCACATGACGCTGCCTCTGGTAAAGTCCCCCAAAACCAAAATACATTAACGATTCCAATACCATGAACGATAGCAATTCGCTGCACTGGTCCTTTGACTACAATTACGGTGCCCAAAATCCCCAATTTGCCCAAGAATTAATCGGAACGCTTCGCGGATATAACCCTGAAGCTGCCATACGCGGCACGCAGACACCACAAACCATCACGCATGTTTACAATGTACTACCCAACTACTGGCGCGGCTATAGCAGAGGTGGGGACACGGAGACACTGCGGATCGGAACTGCTGCCATCGAACGGCGCCAAGACGACAATCTGTGGCACTATTCTGTCAAATATGGGAATACAACGAGTGGCGAGAATATACAAATGCAATTCTGTTGTAGTGATGAAAACTACCGTCCGCTTAGGAGCAATTGGAGCGTTGATGCCCGAAATAGTGCTGGTGATAAATACTCTCAATTGACGTGTACGGGCTATCTCACCTCGGATTCAGAGGTGCGGCTACGCATCAACGGAAACCCTGAAATCGCCGCAGGAACAGTGGGTGCATCCGTCAAATTGACGTGCAATTGGGCACTCTTTGATGTAATTCCTACGCTTGCCCCAACAATTCAAGCGTCAGACGATGGGGTAGCCCTTGCTGTGCTTGAAGACCTGGAACAACTGAGACTAAAAAGTAAGCTCGGTTTCCTTGAGTCGATACAGACCCCTATTCCGCTTGACGGTTACTATCTTTACGGTGCTGGACTTTTGCCTTCGTATTGGTGGCTTGATGGACACGGAGATGTCGCTATCGCTTCAACCTTTTTCGAGACATTGGTGCTGAGAGAAAAAATGGGGGAACGTGTATGAACGAGCGCCCCAATATTCTTTTTATTAACACCGATCAGCACTCGTGGGATGCGATTTCGGCTTACGGAAATCCGTTCCTTCGGACACCCAATATTGATGAACTTCATCGGAACGGGACCTCCTTTCGCAGATCGTTCTGCACAGATCCAGTGTGTGCCGCCGCTCGTTCCAGCTGGGCGACGGGTCTATACACCTCCGAAACAGGTGTTCCGTTTAACGGTGGATATTTGCACTCAGAAATCCGTGACCTTGGACAATTGCTGAACGCAGGTGGCTATCAAGCATTCCACTGCGGTAAGTGGCATGTACCGGGCAGAGATGTCCGCGAGAGTTTTCAGACCCTCTATTATGGGCAACAGGACATTGGCGCGGGGGGTGCCGCATACTACGATTCGGCATCTACGCACGCAGTTGCTGATTTCTTGACGAACTACGACAGCGACGATCCATTCTATCTCCAGATCGGTTACGTCGATCCGCACGACGTATGCGAATACTTGCACAACCATGAGGAGAAAGATATCCCAAACCCGTTGGAGCAGGGAATCGTTTCCGAAGACGATCTGCCGCCGCTCCCAGACAACTTCGATTATGATGAACGGGAAACCGTGCTACACCGGGTCTGCCGAAGGGTTGACGACGCGCTTATCCACGCCGCGATTCTCAAAGGGGTCCGGGATTGGGACGAATTTCACTGGCGTTACCTGAGATGGAACTATTATAGGTTCATCGAGAAAGTGGACGCAGAAATTGGAAGAGTCCTCGCGCTGCTGCGCGAGACGTCTCGGCACCATAACACGCTTATTGTCTTCAGCGCAGACCACGGGGAGGCATGCGGTAGCCACCAGATGTTCCAGAAATTCACGCTTTACGAAGAGAGTGTGAGAGTGCCTTTCATCGTCGCGTGCTTGGGAGAAGACATTTCTGTAGAGAAGGATCGGTTCGACGAAACGCACTTCGTCTCTGGGGTCGATCTATTCCCTACTGTCTGCGATTACGCCGGTATTGACGTGCCTGAAGGAATACAGGGATTGAGCGTCCGTTCCCTTGTGGAGGGGCAGGATGTCCCTTGGCGCGATTACGCCTACATAGAGAGCAATTATTGGGGACGGGCAATTGTCACGGATCGGTATAAATACGTTACAGAATACAAACCTAAAGCAGTAGAGGACTTCCAGCCCCCTGGACCAGATACCGACCAACTTGGGCTTGCGCAGTTGTTTGACCGACAAAATGATCCTGGGGAGACAGAAAACTTAGCAGGAAACCCAACTTACGATGAAGTCGTTAAGGTATGCAGGAACAAACTATTTGCCCAAGAAGCAAGACTCCATCGGCAGCAAATCGTGCATCCAAGCCCGAAGCAGGTCATATCGAATTGGGGCGATCGGTTACGAACATATTGGGCAGATGGCGGATAGCTATTAGCAATCAGCTTTCAGTTAAAAGGTCTTCGTCTCAGAAAAATATTTTCTTCAGGGAGCCTCAAATCCCGTAGCCCGTAAGCGTAGCGGAGGGCGGATTTGAGAGACGCCCGTTATAGTCCAAACGCACGAACTTTACCCGCAAGGTATAATTAAAAAATGAATATATTTTCAAAACGCTTAAATCGACTCCCACCCTACATGTTCGGCAAACTGAGGCAGTTAACACACGAACGTCGGCAACAAGGCATTGATGTTATCGATTTGGGGATGGGCAATCCAAATCAACCGACCCCACAACCTATTATTGATAAATTGACGGAAGCGGCGCAGGAACTCAGAAATCACCGTTATTCCGTTTCGCGTGGCATCTACAACCTGCGCAGGGAAGTCAGTTGGCATTATGAACGCCGGTTCGGTGTGGATATTGATCCAAATGAAGAGGCAATCGCTGTTATTGGCACAAAAGAGGGACTCGGACACCTTGCTTTAGCCTTGATTGACAATGGGGACTTAGCGATGGTCCCAAATCCCACCTTTCCCATTCACATGTACAGCATTGTGCTCGCAGGTGGAAGCGTTGTGAGCATACCACTCACAGAAGAGAACGATTTCATCCCATCGCTTACCGAAATCACACGTGACATTTGGCCCAGACCCAAGGTGTTAATCTTAAGTTTTCCGCACAACCCAACAGGTGCTGTCGTCGACCTTGGCTTCTTTGAAGAGATTGTTGCCTTCGCGAAACGCCAAGAGATTGTTGTAATCCACGATTTGGCGTATGCAGACATTGTTTTTGATGGCTACAAGGCACCGAGTCTCTTGCAAGCAAAGGGCGCGAAGGATATCGGTATCGAATTTATCTCTCTGTCTAAATCCTACAATATGGCGGGCTGGCGGTGTGGGTTTGCTGCTGGAAACCGTGAGATTGTCGAAGCACTCGCTCGGATTAAAGGATATTACGATTACGGGATTTTCGCACCGATCCAGGTTGCCGCGATTATGGCACTGCGGACCCCAGAGGATACGGTGATGGAAAACGCTGCCGTTTACCAAAAACGCCGGGATGTGCTCGTTGATGGTCTAAACAGGATCGGATGGAAGGTCCCAAAACCGCAGGCTTCAATGTTCGTCTGGGCACCGATTCCTGACGCATGGAAGCACCTAAGCTCCATGGAATTCGCCATGAAACTTCTAAGCGAAGCAGAGGTCTGTGTTTCTCCCGGCGCGGGGTTCGGGCACAACGGTGAAGGCTATATCCGTATTGCCCTCGTAGAGAACGAAGATCGAATTCGTCAAGCAGTACGTCAGATCCGACGATCGTTGTTCGGTTAATCCAATCCCCACTCTTTTTTTGCTTCCTCGAACGAAATCTTCTGACTGCCCGTGTGAGAGATCGGGTTTTTGCCGACCCATCGCTCATCAATAGGGTGCTCTGCGGGTTGGAAACGGATGTCACAACTGATTCGCCACCTGTCGGAGAGATTCTTCGTAGAGGTGTGCATCGTGTGCATCGTGAAGATGATGACATCCCCCATCTCAAAATCCGCTGTTTGCCACTCACCCCCATATTTTTCACTAATCTCCATCGGAACGCGTCCGAAATGTCCTGGGGTGCCGTCTCTGTCAACATCTGTTTTGCCGTAGGTATCCCGAATCGGAGCGAAGCTGGGGAGGTTATGCGACCCGACAAGCACAGCCAACGTTCCCATTGTTGCTGGCACATCGCCGAACGGCACCCAACAGGTATGCAACTGCTCTGAACCTCTCCCCATATACACGAAATCGAAATGCGGTCCCGACCAGGCATCAGGACGGATGAACCGGAGCCACTTGTAATCAAAAGTGCGGGTATCGCCCTCAAAGAAGGTTCGGAAAAACTTGAAAAGTTCGTCCCCCTCCAAAACCGCCTGTACGTCTGGATGGTGTGTAACGGCGGGGGTGCCCATCGTGCGCCCAGGACTTCCACCACCAGCAAGTGCTTCCATTATATCAGTGCCGGACTTGAAAACCTCGTCTTTTCCGTTTCCATTGGCGTATTCAAGAATAGCCCGACGCCCTGCAACAATTTTTCCCTTATCGATTAAGCCTCGAACCAGCAGGTACCCGTCCGCTGCTATCTGTTTCTGCAAACCTTCTGCTGAATCGAGTACAGCGTTGCAGTCCCGAAGCACACCGAGATGTGGACCCGGAAAGGTGAGTTCGTAGTCTCCTAAAAACACGGTTTGTGCCATTGTTTTCCTCCCTAATGAAACCTATGGTGTAATTGCTTTATGAAGTTGTATCCTTCCATCTTTGACGGTGTTGACAACAGCACTCTTAATCGCGTGCCGATTTTCATCAAAATGGGACAGGACTGTGGCGCCGCTGTAGTTCTGGGTCGCCTGAATTTCGTCTCGAATCGCCGCGGGTGTCAAGTCGGGGGCGCGTCTCATCGCCTCAATGATGATGTTCGCTGCATCGTATCCGAGCGATGCGGGACCATCGGGGGCAATGCCAAACCGTGAGGTATAGTCCGCAATAAATTGACTTGCCTTTTTCCCTAACTGTTCTTCGGTTCCCCCGGCTGAAAAATGATTCGCAAAGAAACTGCCTTCTGCTGCTATCCCGGCGATTTCAACGAGATCCGGTCGATCCCAGCCATCGCCTCCGAGGAAGGTCGCAGAAATGTTGATATCGGTAGTTTTCGCCTGCTTCACGGCTAACAGGAATTCGGGACCCAAACCCGGTAGAAAGACAACGTCAACAGCGGGTTCCATGGCTGCGATTGCTGTCAATTGCTCAGTGAAGTCCGTGGTGCCAGTCTCGTAAAATTGATGGACTGCAATTGTGCCGCCCTGGTCGGTGAATTCTTCAACAAAGACCTCCGTCAACCTTTGTGAGTAAGTTTCCCCTGCTTCTGTAAGCACGCCCGCTGTTGTCGCGCCTAATTCCTGAACGGCGAAACCCGCCATTACACCGGCTTGGTATGGATCGGTGAACGCCCCCATAAACGAGAATCTCCTGTTTTCAGGACCCTTCGGATTCGTGGGATAGGTCGTCACCATGGGGATTCCGAGTTCTTGGACAACATCCCCGACTGGCATTGCCAGAATGGAGTAATCTGGTCCCACGATTGCGGATACACCCGCGTTAATCAGTTCCTTTGCATACTGGACGCTGAGTGCGGGATCTTTTTTATCATCTCGGATAAGGAGTTCTATCGGTAGTCCATTAATGCCGCCCGCCTCATTCGCGAGTGCAACAGCCAATTCCGCCCCGTTTCGAGTCGTCCCCGGATCGGGCGGACTGTATAGAAAACCGATTTTGACAGTAACCCTGCTATCGGGTGTTTCTGAATCTGTTGGTGCAACGACGTGTTGAATGCGTTGGCACCCTACAAGGAAAACGGCTGCCAAGAAAAATGATGCCAGAATTCCGTAAGCAACACGGAAGCTGAAGCGTATTTGGTTCCGCTTATGTATCATATAAATCCTCCGGTGCTTTTGTTTTTTCAGATATTGATATTTTCGGAGATCATCTTAACAAATTTTGGAGATTTCGACAAGGTTTTTCAGAAGAATTGATTTGACACAATTTTGACTTTCGATTAAACTATCTCCACAAATTGCAGTTCTTGTGTTCAATTTTTCATCGGAAGCGGCGGATTCAGTGCCGTTTCCAAATTGTGTGTGCTCTTAAGACGCAATGTGTCTTTGCTTTACATTGGAGGCTCTCATGTCGAAAATTCTCGTGTTATCAGGTGAAAACCACGGTTTCAGTGCAAGTGCCAGCATCATTCACGATTTCCTCTCCGACGATGCTAATATTTCAGCGACGTTAACTGACGATAAAGAGGTTTTAGCATCCGAGGCGTTAAATACCTACGATGCGTGTGTCTTTGGCACCGGCTTCACGCGGACAGAACGCCAAGCGGACGGTTCCGTCGCCCGTGTCTCCGATTTAGCACCCGCTGAAGAAGAGGGTTTGTTCCAATTTGTCAATAGTGGTAAAGGGTTAGTCGGCATTCACGGGACCGCGTGGTGGATCAGTGGTCAAGCAATGGATCTCATCGGTGGTGCTTCCAATTGGCATCCGCCCGGCTCAACGTTTACTGTCCATATTGAGGATAGTGAACATCCCACGACCCAAGGCGTCGAAGATTTTGATGTGGAAGATGAAATCTACATCTCCGCCCACGATCCCCATATTCACGTGCTGGCATCTGCTGAGTGGTTCGGTAAGGCACACCCGATGGCATGGGTGCGGTCTTACGGTTCTGGACGCGTCTTTTACACCACGTTAGGACACGGACCCGGAACCTTCGAACGCTCCGGAATGCAGAAGTTTCTCACCCAAGGCGTGAAATGGGCAGCAGCGTCGTAGATGTGTGTGGCAAGTTTTGCAGACCAGCAAGCTACACCTAAAATTCTCTAAGGCGAGGCATCCATGCCTCGCCACTCCATTACCTTAAAAATGCCCACACTAAAAATCGTAAACATAGAGACCGAGATCGTTCAGGTAAACCACCGCGGCAATTGGGTCTTCGTCAAAGTCCATGCTGATGATGGCACAGTCGGTGTTGGTGAGGCTTCCCACGGTAGGGACGACGCGAGCATCCAACATATCATTCAAACACTCAAATCTGTGCTCATCGGTTGGGATCCGTTTCAACTGGAAGTATTCCGCCAACGTTTCTACCACGACGCTGAAAGTCACACCTACCATACCGCTCTCAGCGGGATTGAGCAGGCAATGTGCGATCTGATAGGGAAGGCGTTGGAGGTGCCGAGTTATCAATTGTTAGGCGGCAAGTGCCGAGAAAAGATCCGTCTTTACGCCAATATCAATCGTGCGACCCTCGATCGCAGTCCTTCCGGCTTTGCTACCAACGCCGAGCGCGCCGTTGCTGAGGGGTTTACCGCCATAAAATGTGCACCCTTCGACGATGTTTCCGTCGCGAACCTTTCACGCGGAACGCTGACCCCTGCTATCTGCACGGGGATTGAGCGCATTCGCACAATTCGCGCAGCGATCGGTGCGGATATCGATCTCATGGTAGATTGCCATAGTCGTTTTAACCCGGGTATTCTCATCCAAGTCGCAAAGGAACTGGAGGACTTGCACCTTTTCTGGATCGAGGATGCCGTGTCACTGGACAATCTTGATGCTTTCGCCTATATGAGTCAATCTATTGGTATCCCAATTGCAACCGGTGAACGCTTACGCACCCTCACGGATTTTGATCGGTTGCTAACCCAAACACATGTTGATTATATTTTACCGGATGTCAAACATGTTGGCGGGATCACGGGTTTGAAAAAAATTGCGACGCTTGCTGCTGCACGAAATGTCATGGTAACACCCCACAATCCGAGCGGTCCTGTCGCGACTGCCGCGAGTGTGCAATGCATGGCGAGTGTCCCGAACTTTGCAATCCTTGAATACGCCTGGGGAGAAGTAGACTGGCGCGCGACACTCATTGATCCACCCGAAGAAATCGTTGATGGATTTATTGACGTGCCTTCCCGAACCGGACTCGGCATTACACTTTAAAATATCTCAGGAGTCTGAATGATGTTTTACAAACCTAACCACCCAATTAGCCTAAGATTTATGCCGCTTTGCCTCTTTCTGCTTGCCCTTACTTTTGCTGGATGCCTTGGAAACCTACAGACGATGCAAACCGCAACCGATACGCCTGCTCCCGCTGCAGAGACGGAGGAAGCATCGCGTCCGCTCGCGGAACTTCAACTCTCGACACCTAAGACAAATTATGCTGCACAGGAAGAAATTCCCCTTCAACTCAATATTCAGAACGGCAAATTTGACCTCCTCGTGCCTTTCTTCAGTGTCGCGACGAAGGGTGCCTTCACGCGGATAACTGTAAAGGACGCGAATGGACAAATCGTCGAACCGAAGCGCGCGATTACGCAGGAGCACCCACAGACATATGTAACACACGACGGAAAGTCTATCCGATGTATCCACGGATTTGATTTCAAAGCGGACATGAAACAGGAACTGACCCTGAAAGATATCCAGCGATACTATCGGTTACAATCTGGCATTTACACCCTAACACTTGCAATTGATCTGGAAGTTTACCGAGAATTTATCATTGAGGATCACCCCGATATACTCGAATTAAAGCGCGATCTCGCACGGCTTCAGAGTGATCCAAATCTTCAAGCAGCCGCAAAGGCGGACGCTGTCAATTACTACCAAGAACAAATTAAACTGATTGGAGAAAGACACAAGGATGTAGTGGAGGACATTTACTTACCCGTCAAATCGCGGCGTGGAAAGGCATCGCTTGTATCTAATGAAATCACACTAACGATAGATTAAAATTTTCTATGAAACCATCTAACTGTCTTACACTTCTTTGTATAGGTCTGATTTTAAGCGTGATGGGGTGCCTCACAAGTTTACAAACCCAATCTGTACCAACCGATGTAGCGACTGCCACTTCAGGTGTTACCCTCTCTCTTAAGGCACCCACGTCGGCTTACACCTCTAAGGCACCTATCCCTCTCGAACTCAGCATTCAGGGTGGGGAGTTTAATCTGCTCGTTCCTTTTATCAATGTCGCAACGTCTGGGGCGTTTACCCAGCTGAAGGTAACCGATACCGACGGCAACGTTGTTGAACCCAAACGCTTGATTACACTGCCCAGCACAGAGGAAATTTTCATTGAAAAAGAGAGGAAATCTATCCAGTGTGTCCGAGGATTTGAATTGAAACCTGCCACAACACAGGTTGCCTCTCTAACGGATTTGCGGAAATACTATGAGTTTCAAAGAGACAATTATACAATCACACTCACAATGGTGTTACCGGTTTACCGAGATTTTCTGAAAAAACGAAACCCAGAGATTATAGAATTAGAGGAGGAAATTAAACGAATTAAAAAGGTTACAGATGCCCACGTTTCCGCCGCCGATAAACGTGCTGCAGTGAATGACCTACAGCAACAGATTGAGCGCCTTGAGAAGAGATCCAACGATATCTATCTGCCCGTCAAATCACTGCTCGGTCAGGCAGTCCTCACCACTAATAGTGTTGTCCTGACAATAGAATAGGGATTTGGGAAAGTATTGAGTCTTAATTCTGTGCGAAATGCCCAAACAGAATGCCCTCGCGTCCTTTAAAAATTTTACTTGCAAATTAGCGCGAAATAATATATAATTTTAACCAACGAAACGCATACACCCTAAAGTTTACGTGACATCGCGATTCTCAAGGATCACCCAGAATGCTTTTTAACTTCGCAAATGTGCTAATCTTCTTGATTGTTGGCTGTTTATTTGTCGTTCTAAACCTTACTATCTCTCGCCTCCTCCATACGAAACTATTCTCAGGCGAAAAGTATATCCCATACGAATGCGGCGAAGATCCGATCGGTGATACACGGATCAAGTTTAACACCCGCTTTTACGTCATCGCGCTCATTTTCCTCATCTTTGACGTGGAGACGGTGTTCCTTTTCCCATGGGCGGTCGTCTTTCGCGACTTCGGGCTCTTCGCATTTTTGGAGATGCTCGTTTTCATCGCTATTCTGTTAGTCGGGCTTGCATACGTCTGGGCAAAGGGAGATCTGGAATGGATCCGATCCACGCAGTTGGAAGTCCAATCCGTCCGGAGGGAAGAAAGTTATGATAATTGATGAGAAACTGGACAAAAATGTTATTGTCACCTCGGTTGATGCCGTCGCCAACTGGGCACGCTCCTCCGCCCTCTGGCCCATGACGTTCGGGCTTGCCTGCTGTGCCATTGAATTTATGGCGACTGCCGCTTCTAACTATGACCTCGACCGGTTCGGGGCAGGTGTGCCGCGCGCGACACCCCGTCAGTCCGATCTCATGGTCATCTCTGGCACGGTGACACTCAAGATGGCAACTCGGATCCGACGGCTTTATGAACAGATGCCGGAACCGAAATATGTTATTTCGATGGGCAGTTGTGCGACCAGCGGCGGTCCCTATTGGCAACACGGATACCACGTCCTCAAAGGCGTTGATCGGATTATTCCTGTTGATGTGTATGTGCCCGGATGCCCACCGCGCCCGGAAGCACTTATTGAAGGACTCCTCAAGTTACAAGAGAAGATTAGAACCCAGACCGTCGCAAAACGCGATCATGTACCCTTCTTGAAGAGACTCTTTACGAAAACGGAGTGGTACGAGCTTGAAGGAACTGAAGCCGCGGAAGGTGAAAACACTGAAACTACCGCCTAAACGACCAGTTGTCCAACGGTAGCAGCGATTTGTAATCGCGAGCATGGAGTAGGATATACGTGAAACCGGAAGAAATCTATGAAGTCCTAACCAAACAGTTTGGTGAAGCCGTCCTCGGTTTTGACACCGAACTCGCTGGTGACCCGAATATTCGCATTGCCCCCTCAGCAATCGCCGATGTGTGCCAATATCTCGCCGAAACCGACACATTGGCATTTAATTCCCTGATGTGTCTTAGTGGTCTTGATTTGAGTGCCAGGGACGAAGAACTGGCTGTTGTCTACCATCTCTATGCCATGCAGCATCGGCATAGCGTCGTGCTGAAAACGACAGTTCCGAAAACCGATTCACACCTTCCAAGCGTCTCGCATATCTGGAAAACCGCGGATTGGCACGAACGTGAGGCTTATGACCTCTACGGCATTTTCTTTGAAGGACACACCGATCTCCGCCGCATCTTACTTCCCGATGATTGGGACGGATACCCCCTACGCAAGGATTACAAGGAGCCGGAATTCTATCGCGGTATGCGCGTGCCGTATTAGAGGCAGTTCAGATTTGACATCGGACAGCAAAAATGGTATCATATATACTGGTAAAGTCCAAAAATACGAGAGAATGCGTAAGTCCTACATGGAAAGAAACGCAGCTTGGAACGAAAAATGGAAACGACACAACAGACTGAAAGCAAAATCATAGAGTTGAAACCGTTCGCCGATGAAATGGTGGTGAACATGGGACCGCAGCATCCAAGTACACACGGCGTGTTACGGCTGGAGTTGAAATTGGATGGCGAAGTCGTTCGGGAGGCAATCCCCCACATCGGCTACCTGCATCGCTGTTTTGAGAAGCACTCCGAGAATCTCTCCTACCCTCAAATTATTCCCTTTACCGACCGAATGGATTACATAGCGGCGATGAACCAGAATTGGGGGTTCTGTCTCGCTGTCGAGAAATTGTTGGAGATGGATGAAAGCAAGAACTTCGAGGTGCCGGAACGGGCGGAATACCTGCGGGTGCTTATCTGTGAATTAAATCGTATTGCGAGCCATCTCCTCTCCTTCGGGACCTACGGAATGGACCTCGGTGCATTTACGCCATTTCTTTACGCCTTCCGGGATCGAGAACGGTTGCTCCTGCTTTTTGAGAAAGTATGTGGCGCACGCCTCACCTATAACTATATCCGCATCGGGGGTGTCTCCGAAATCATCCCGATGGAGTCGGGTTCCATTGCCGAACAGAATTTTTTGGACGAAGTCGAGGCGTTTTTAGACTACTTTGAACCATTGATCGACGAATATAACGAACTCCTGACAAAAAACAGCATCTTCACGCAACGCACGATGGGGGTCGCTGTCATGTCAGCAGAGATGGCACTCAGCTACGGCGCAACAGGTCCGAACCTTCGCGGTTCCGGTATTGATTGGGATCTGCGGCGAGACGAACCCTACTCTATTTATGACAGGTTTGACTTTGATGTGCCTGTTGCTGTGGACGTTCCAGAATTAGGAGCGGTCGTCGGTGACTGCTGGTGTCGTTACAAAATACGCATGGACGAAATGAAAGAGTCTGTCCGGATTGTGCGACAGATTTTAGCGGAAGGACTCCCCGACGGTCCTGTCATGGCGGATTTAAAAGCCGTCCGTCCGCCGAAAGGTGAAATCTATTTCCGCAGTGAAGCCCCGCGCGGTGAACTTGGATTCTACATTGTCAGCGATGGCACACCGAAGCCTGTCCGTCTCAAGGGACGTTCCCCCTGTTTCAGTGCTTTGAGTGCACTCCAAGAACTCAGTCGAGGTTTGATGGTCGCAGATATTATCGCGATTATCGGTAGTATTGATATTGTGATGGGAGAAGTGGACCGGTAAACGCACTTGATAGTGGAGTAAAAAATGAGAATCATAGCGAAGGAACAGACAAAGGGAGTAATGTGGGTTGCCTTTGGACTATTACTTTTCTATGCGTTGATAGTCTGTTTGACCGATTTTGGTGGAATCAACTTATTCGCTATCACTGGTACTTTTTTAAGTTGCTTGATCACTACTGTTCGTATAGCGGATCCCGAGTGTCTCCCAATATCAATATTATCGAACAACAAGTTTTGGCAGGGGACATTTGTCTTTTTAATTGTTTTTATGCTAGCACATGGAGTTTTTGAGCTCTGGGAAGTTATATCTACAGGATAGTCGACACGGTATTCTGTATAAGGATAGAGATTAATTTGTGGACAATAGGTTTTGAATCAGATTCAGGAGGTTAGATGTCGGATTTTAGGGCGATGCTTGCAGGTTTCCCATATTTCAATATATCTGAAAATTTCTTTCCCAATATAAACTTGCAAGATGGACGCAATTGGGCAGAAGAATTTATACAGAACGTTGTAATCCCGCGGTTACCGGAAGCGGTCGCTTCACATTTTCCTGTGGAGATCGGCACGGTTCTCGTCATGTTTGCCTGTGCTAGCGTTTTTGTTGGAGTCGTCCCATTACTCCCCTTGGTATTGGTGCTCGCAGAACGAAAGGTCTCCGCGCGTTTTCAGAATCGAACGGGTCCGATGCGCGTCGGACCGTGGGGTATACTGCAAACGTTAGCCGACGGTGTAAAACTCATTTTCAAAGAAGATTTTATCCCCCCACAAGGCGATAAACTCCTTTTCCTCCTTGCCCCCTATATCATTTTTGCCTGCTCGTTCGCTGTCTTTGCTGCGATTCCCTTCAGCGAAGGTATATTGGTGAGCGACTTTAATATCGGTATCTTCTATATCATGGCGATCTCCTCTGTGATTGTCATGGGGGTGATTATGGCGGGCTGGTCCTCGAATAGCAAATGGTCCCTGTTGGGGTCGCTCCGTTCTGCTGCCCAGATTGTCAGTTATGAAATTCCGCTCGGTCTCTCCATCCTCACTGTTGTGATGCTCGTCGAAAGTTTGAGCATGCAGGAGATTGTCGCAAGTCAATCCAATGGCGTTTTCAGTTGGCTCATTTTCCGAACCCCCTTTGCCTTTATCGCATTCTTTATCTTCTTTATCTCTTCTATCGCTGAAGTAAACCGAACACCGTTTGATTTGCCTGAAGCCGAATCCGAAATCGTTGCCGGTTTCCATACCGAGTATAGCGGGATGCGCTTCGCACTCTTCTTTATTGCTGAATACGCGAATATGTTCGCTGTGAGCGCAATCGCTGTAACACTATTCCTCGGCGGTTGGGAAGGTGTTTTGCCGGGTTACGATATCCTCGGCGGCTTCCCCGGTTTTGTTATCAAATCCATGGCACTCGTTTTCTTGATGATGTGGTTGAGATGGACGTTGCCGCGCTTGCGAGTAGATCAGCTGATGAATCTCTGCTGGAAATACTTCATCCCGATCGCCTTCTTTAACATCTTAGGCACGGGTATCTGGGGACTCATTTTCCCAGAAGACACTGTGATTAGCACCAGCATTAGTTGTGCAATTATCTATATTGGGCTTATCGCCGCGTATAAAGTCGCTGGACGGGGGCTCGCACAGAGACCCGCACCACAACCAAGTTAGGGTCGTATCTGTATCCATTACCTGGAAGGAGCACCTAAAATGGACAAATACATACGAAACATCTACAGGGGCGTTTATACCGTGCTCGTCGGGATGCGGGTGACAATCAGGCAGTTCTTTGAACCGAACGTCACGCATCAATATCCGTATGAACACGACTTTGAAAAGAAACGGAACGTCCGAGAGATTCCGAAGGGATATCGCGGGCAACTCTACAATCGAATTGAGGATTGCATCGGGTGCAAGAAATGTGAGATGATTTGTCCGGTCGATTGCATTACCATCACAGGGACCAAACTTCCCAAAGGTGAACAACTCTGGGATAGCATGAATGTTGTGCACCTCAAGGATGGGCGGGAAGTCATCGGTATTGTTGAAGGGGACGATAAAAAAATAAAATCGGCAGATTCAATAACCCTTACGAATATCACGTCTCGCCAAGGTTCACAGGAGGTCATAGACCGCCTTCAACCATCGGGTGTGGAGAATCGAACCCAGACGTTTTCCGGAGATGAGGTATCGCGTGTTGTCACCCGAAATCCGGTGGTTTTCTACCTTGATCAGTTTGATATTGATATGTCCCTCTGTATGTATTGTGGACTTTGCACTGAAGTTTGTCCGACAGAATGCCTAACGATGAAGGATACACTCGCTGGTATTGAATACTCAAAATTCGACCGGTCGGATCTCATCTTTAAGTTTGACAAACAGGAAATGTACGGTAAAGGTAGCACGGAAGAAGTGGATGCCGCAGATTAGTACTTTCATAACGTCGGATCTTGCGTTACAGATTTAATTCGTATTAAATGGGGTTTCTGTGGCACTTGCTTGATGTCCTAAAAAGTTGAAAAGACTGGCAGAAGTCAGCAGCACTGCAACAACGGTAGCAGTGCGGATTTGAAAAGAGGAGCTGCACGCCAAGTAATCCTGACAATTCGCTTGCGCCAGCTTAAAAGAATGGAATTTACGCTTAAAATATTTATTTTTTACGGCTTTGCCCTGATGACAATCGCCTCAGCGCTCATCGTTGTCACAGTCCGAAACATTGTCCACGCGGCGTTTTCGCTCATGGTGACGCTCTTCGGTGTTGCCGGGCTTTACGTCTTTTTACAGGCTGATTTTCTCGCTGCAACGCAGGTGATTGTCTATGTCGGTGGTATACTCGTCCTCATTCTATTCGGTGTCATGATGACAAGCGAACGCTTTGACATGCCCATTCAGGTTAAAGGTCATATAGAACGCGGGCAACTGCTGCTCGGAGGCGTGATTGCACTGGCGCTGCTTATGTTGCTCTTAACCGTTATTGCGAATACACCCGCATGGAAGAATCTCACCGACGATGGTACTGAGCTTCCACCGACAACAGAACGCATTGGCGAGTTGATCCTGAATGGACCATTTCTCTTGCCCTTTGAAGTCGTCTCTGTGCTGTTGTTAGTCGCATTAATCGGAGCCGCCCTAATTTCCCGGAAGGAGGTTAGGGACTAAACCCTTTACACCAAAGATGACCTTACAACACTACCTCGTTATCAGTGCGATTCTGTTCACGCTCGGTATCTTCGCCGTCTTGACCCGACGCAACGCCATTAGTATTTTGATGGGAATTGAGTTGATTCTCAATTCGTGTAATCTTAACTTTGCCGCATTCTCCCGTTTTATGACACCGCCGGAGGACATCAGCGGGCAAATTATAGCGATTTTTGGGATTGTACTCGCCGCAGCGGAAGCCGCTGTCTTTTTGGCGATTATCCTCGCGATCTACCGTGAATTCGGGAGCATCCGTCCCAACGAAGTGGACACCTTAAAGGGATAATTTTTTAGCGATTTTGAACCGCAAACAGATTCTTTCATCAATTTTAGATCGGTGTTGACAACGGAAACACCGCCCTGGAGCAATAGTTAAAAGTATGGTTGTATTTTTAATAAGTCTCATCTTACTTTGCCCGCTTGCCGCATTTGCGGTCTTTGGGCTTTTGGGCTTGGGAAATCGGAGTTTCCAGCGACAGGACTATCTCTCCACTGCCGCAATGCTCATTGCACTCGTCTGTTCGTTCCTATTGTTAGGAGAGATTGCTCCCGATCCAGAACCGCATACAGTTAATTGGATTTCGCTCGGTGGTGTTACCTTCTCTATGGGTTTTTATTTGGACAGCGTTACAGCGATCATGCTGATTGTTGTCACGCTCGTCAGTAGCCTCGTTCATATTTTCTCAATGGGCTACATGCACGGCGATCCGAGATACCCACGGTTTTTTGCTTACCTTTCGCTCTTCTCCTTCTCGATGCTTTTCTTGGTCGTGTCGGACAACCTGCTCGGTATCTATATCGGTTGGGAACTCGTTGGACTCTGCTCCTATCTGCTCATCGGTTTCTGGTTTGAAAAGAACTCCGCCGCGGATGCCTGTAAAAAAGCGTTTTTGACCACACGTGTCGGTGATGTCGGTATGTTCATCGGCATGATGATGCTCTTCACTAAGTTTAAAACGCTCTCGCTCTATGGAGAAGGCGGTATTTTTGCCCTTGTCGCCAGCTTGAATACCGGCGATATGGTATGGCTCTCGATCGCAGGGGTCCTCATCTTTTGTGGTGCTATCGGTAAATCCGCACAGGTGCCGCTGCATACATGGCTTCCTGATGCCATGGAAGGACCTACACCCGTCAGTGCCTTGATTCATGCCGCTACAATGGTTGCCGCCGGCGTATATCTTACCGCTCGGATGTTCCCTATCCTGACAGAGACTTCATCCCTCGTAATCGCCTATATCGGTGGTATTACTGCACTCATCGCTGCGACTATCGCTATCGTCCGCTTCGACATTAAACGGGTTCTGGCATACTCCACGATTAGCCAACTGGGTTATATGATGCTTGGAATTGGGGCTGGAAGTTATGTCGCGGGGCTTTTCCACCTCACGACACACGCCTTTTTCAAAGCACTGCTGTTTCTCGGCTCAGGGAGCGTCATCCACGCCTTCCATGCCATGCATGCACACGCACATGACGATGAAAACGATCATGCCCACGATACACACGGACATGAACACGACGACCACGCTTTAGTCCATGATCACGGTTCCGAAATTCCGCCCGATCAGGACATGCGGAACATGGGCGGACTGCGTCACAAAATGCCAATTACTTTTGTCACAATGCTCATCGCAACGTTGTCCATTTCTGGAGTGCCTTTTGTCTTCTCCGGATTCTGGAGCAAGGACGCGATCTTAGGCGGCGTGCTCGGGCGAGCGATGGAATGGAACTCGGTCCATCACTATCTCCTATTCGGGATAGCACTCTGTGCCGCTGGAATTACGGCATTCTATATGTTCCGACTGATTTTCATGACCTTCTTCGGCGAACCGCGTAATCAGGAGATGCACGACATGGCGCATGAATCCCCGAAGTCGATGACCGTGCCGCTCCTCATTTTGGCGGTTCTGAGTCTGCCTGTCGTGAATATACTTTGGTTTAACGAAAACTATGTTCAACCACCAGAACAACCGCATCTTCACGCACCACAGCACGCATACGCTTCACCTGACAGCAAAATGAACGAGGCGCGAGTTACTCTATCACTCTTCGGCGTTTCTGAAGCCGTCGCAGCGGAAGAAAGCGGACACGATACACACGGCGCACACGCTGATGATGGACATCATGGACACGGTCCGGCACATACCATCGCCATGGTGCTGTCTATTTGTGCCGCTGGATTGGGGATATTCCTCTCATGGTTGTTCTACCACAGGAGGACTTTGTCTGCCGAATCTGTCGCAACAACTTTCCGACCGCTTTATAATCTGTTCTGGCATAAATACTACTTTGACGAGTTTTACAACGGTGTATTGGTCGCGCTAACCGTGTGGAAAGCACGACTCTTCGCGCAATTCGATGGAACTGTCGTTGACGGTATCGTCAACGGTGTTGGAAAAGTGACGCGAGACTTCCTCGCTGTGTTCATCGGTGTTTTTGATAACCGTGTCGTTGATGGCGCGGTCAATCGAGTTGCTGAGGTTACGTGGGCAATCGGCGGAAGAGTCCGTCGGATCCAGACCGGCGCGATTCAAACTTATCTCTTCGTTGTGATCGCTGGAATTGTGTTGTTAATCTTAATTTTTCGGGCGTTGTAGATGAAATTTTTAATTGATGGCCGGCTGGACTGCGTTTCACTTCTTCCCGCTTGCGTGGGGATATAAGGGATGTGCAGGTGCCTGGTATAGTATAAAACCCGTAGCCCGTAACGAAGTGGAGGGCGGATACGAGGAAGGCACGTCAAGGACGAAACCCACTTCATTACTCCGCAAGGTAAAATTAAAAAATGTTACTATCGCTGATGATTTTTATCCCGTTGCTCGGGATGATCGCTGTTTTACTTCTGCCGCGCGAGTCAGAGGAACTGATTAAACGCGTTACGCTCCTCTTTACGCTCATCCCCCTCGCACTCGCAGTCGCTTTATTCATATCCTACGACCGCTCGACTGCAGGAACACAGTACGTCGTTAACGTCCCTTGGATCCAAGCGTTTAATATCCAATATCACATCGGCATTGACGGACTCAGTGTAACACTTCTGCTCCTCACTGCACTCTTAGGGCCCATCTGTGTTATTGCCTCTTGGCGAAACATCGAAAAGGGTATCAAGGCTTACATGGCGTTGTTCCTACTGCTTGAGACCGGAATGCTGGGTTTCTTCGTTGCCTTGGATCTGTTCCTTTTCTACGTCTTCTTTGAACTGACACTCCTGCCGATGTACTTCCTTATCGGTATCTGGGGCGGACCGCGCCGCGAATACGCTGCAATTAAGTTCTTCCTCTATACGCTCTTTGGCAGTGTGTTAATGTTGGTTGCGATGATAGCGGTCTATCTCAACAGTGGCGCACCAGGGGCACGAACCTTTGATATTCCCACACTTATTACGTTAGCGTCTACAGAAGGACACGCCCTGCACAACCTCAACTTCCAGATCTGGGTCTTCCTCGGTTTCTTTGTCGGATTTGCTGTAAAAGTGCCAATCTTTCCGTTCCATACGTGGCTTCCCGATGCACACGTCGAAGCACCGACAGCCATTAGCGTTATCCTTGCCGGGATTCTCCTAAAGATGGGAACTTATGGGTTGGTTCGGGTGAACATGGCGATGTTCCCACAAGGCTTGGACTTCTTCTGTAATGGGATGGGTTTCTGGGGCAATAGTCTCGCACTTCTTGGATTTATTAATATCGTCTACGGATCTTTCTGCGCATTGGCACAAACCGACTTTAAGAAATTGGTCGCGTATTCCAGCATTGGACACATGGGTTTCGTCATCTTAGGACTTTCCGCACGGAATGACAGCGGCATCACCGGTGCGATTCTTCAAATGTTTAACCACGGTGTTATCAGCGCGATGCTCTTCTTACTCGTCGGTGTCCTTTACGACAGGGCACACCATCGTGAAATCAATGGATTCGGCGGTCTGGGAACCAAAATGCCCGTCTACACCGGCATTACGACGCTTGCGTTCATGGCTTCTTTGGGACTCCCCGGCTTGAGTGGATTCGTCGGAGAGGCACTCTCCTTACTCGGTGCCTACGATAAATTCAAACTGTTGACCATCTTGTCCACTATCGGTATCGTTGTCGGTGCGGCATATTTCCTCTGGACACTCCAAAGGGTTTTCTTAGGGACACTCAACCCGAAATATGAAGACCTTCCTGAAATCAATGGACGTGAAATCTTGACGCTGGTGCCGCTTGGAATCTTAACCATCGTGCTTGGGGTCTGGCCCAACTTCGCTATTGATATGTTCAGAGAATCGGTTACCAGCCTCATCGGTGTCCTGCAGGTAAATTAAAAACGGCTTCTGTCAATGAGATAAGTTGGAAAGCCTGCAACAATACGCAGAAATACGCAGAAATGCCCAAGCAAAGACACCAAGCAAAAACACGCAGGCGGATATACGCCGATAAACGGTATTGGACCAACGCACCTGACCGAACCGCAAGGTATAATTAAAAAGTATAATTAAAATATGCAACCCTTAAGCAACATCGAAAGCCTCCTCTACTTCAGCCCAGAAATCCTCCTTGTGATTTTTGCCGCCGCTGTTGTGCTCCTTGATCTCGTCGTAAAGGATGGAGAAAGTTCCGCAGTCGCACATCTCTCCCTCGCAGGATGTATTTGCGTTTTCGCCGCTGTCCTTATCACGCACTTCTCTTTCGGCGATGAAGGTCCCATTTCCCTCTTTTTGGGGATGGTCCGACTTGACGTGTTTTCCAGTTTTTTCAAGGTTTTATTGCTACTCGCAACCGCTGCAACGATTCTCTTTTCGCTCCGCTCCGACGAATTGGACGCCCGTTTGAAAGGCGAATACTATGCACTTTTGTTAGCCATCACCCTCGGAATGTTCCTGATGGCATCCTCAACAAATCTGTTGATGATATTCATCTCGTTGGAAACGGTAAGTCTTACCTCCTATATTCTCGCCGGGTTCTTGACACATAGCCCGCGTTCCAGTGAAGCCGCGTTTAAATACATAACCTATGGTGCAGTCGCCTCTGGCACTATGCTTTTCGGGTTGTCGCTCCTCTTCGGGATGACTGGCTCCGGCGATCTCGGTCAAATTAGCGTGCGACTCACCGAGCTCCTCGCATCTGGGGATATTACCCCTCTCGCTGTGCTAATTGCCATAACCTTCATTCTGGCAGGCGTAGGCTATAAGATAGCTTCAGTCCCGTTTCACATGTGGTCCCCGGATGTCTACGAAGGCGCGCCTATCCCAATCACCGCCTTTCTGTCAGTCGCCTCAAAATCCGCAGGTTTTGCCCTGTTCATCAGATTTTTCTATGCCGGGTTTGGCAACTCTGAATTGATGCAAGCTGTTGATTGGACCTTTATGTTAGCCATAGTCTCTGCATTGACGATGACTGTCGGAAATCTCGCCGCTTTGCCACAACAAAATGTGAAACGTTTATTGGCGTATTCCAGCATTGCACACGGCGGTTACCTTTTGATGGGTGGGGTCCTGCTCACTTCTGAAGGCATCGGCGCGATCCTCTTCTATCTCGTTGTCTATCTCTTTATGAACTTAGGCGCGTTTTATGTCGTCGTCCTGATTGCGAATGAGGAGGGGACTGAGATGATTGAGGGGTATCGTGGTCTCGCCTCGCGGGCACCGTTGGTCGCTTGGGCAATGGCGATTTTCCTCTTTTCGCTGACAGGGATTCCGCCCTTCGCGGGTTTCTTCGGAAAATGGCTACTCTTTGCCGCTGTTCTTGAGCAAGGGTATTATTGGCTCGCACTTGTCGGGCTGCTCAATAGCGTCGTTTCGCTTTACTATTATGCCCGTATTGTGAAAGCGATGTTTCTCGAAGATGCTGGAGAGGAAACGACACAGGTCTCCTTTTCTACCGGCACTTTTGCCCTCTTGAGTGTCTTTGTCATCCCAACGATCCTCATCGGATTCCTCAATATTTTCTATACCTTCTCCAATATCTCAGCCTCCGTGATACCGATGCAATGAATTGGAGGAATAGTAATGAACTGGATGGAATGGGTTATTGCGGGTGTATTTATTACTTTTCTTGCTGGTTTGGGTACAATCGTAGGCACTGCTATTAGACACGCGAACAAAAGTTAAATTTACTTATCTGTCGAAAAATTGACAAACGCGATTTCTTAAGGTATACTTAAACATAACACGCCGCAAATGCGTGTTGATGCCCGGTCGTCTAATGGTAGGACGCGTGGCTCTGGACCACGTAGTGAAGGTTCGAGTCCTTCCCGGGCAGTTCTCTTGCTATAAGATGGTGTCACAACCAAAGGGGAAGCAAGGTGAAACGGGTAGAATCCTCACCTGATGATTATATTGCAAGTCAAGCACCAGATGTTCGGGCAGTTTTAGAGGAACTTCATGCCTTGATTAAGAAAGCCTTACCAAATCAAGACTGCTGCTTGTGGGAAGGTGTTTTTTGGGGTGGCAGTGAACAGCGAATCATCGGCTACGGTAGTTATTCCTACCAGCGTTCTGATAAGAAGAGAGTAGAATGGTTCACCGTTGGGTTGGCACGGCAAAAACATTATTTCAGTGTGTATATCAATGCCGTCGAAGGGAAAGATTATCTCGCTGAGATTTATGGACCTCGACTCGGTAAAGTCAAAACCGGAAAAAGTAACATCAGTTTTCGTAACTTGACAGATGTCAACCTTGATGTGTTAACCGAGATGATTGAACACGCAGAAAAAATAACTGCTGACCGCGAATCATAAGCATCAGGTAGCAGAACTGCACCTATAAGAAATTCAATATAATAAGCCGCTATCGTCTAGGGGTTAGGACGGGTGGTTCTCAGCCACCAAACCGGGGTTCGAATCCCCGTAGCGGTATTTCTTTACCTATAAGAGCGGTGCCACACTTCGGGACCGCTCATTTTTTCATATCTTTTAAAAGGGTAACGTCAGATGAAGCAGGCACAAACATTAGTAGAAGCCCAAAATCAATTGTTCGCGTCTATCCGTTCCTTCGCGGAGCATACGGTTTATCGTGCTTATTCTGGTTATTGTAATTCTGAGGAAGACACATTTGCAAAAGCACAGCAAAATCTCTTGAATGCGTTGCGTAACTATGCAGAGACATTGATTTATGATGCTTATTCGCGATATGATCCGTATGATGGGGGCGAGTTTTTGACGCATGAAGCTTATGTGGAAATCTTAGAATCACTTGAGGATGATGATGTAATTCCAATGGAAGATGTTGCTTTGGAATCTACCGGATTGTTTATACCTACAACAGTGACCTTGTGATCGTCCAAAGTGTTCAGCGGCGTGACAAAGGTTACGAATAGAAAAACAAGTTAACGCAAATTAAACGCGCATTAATGAGAGGAACTTTCGATGCCTAATATCAAAGAACAGCGGGATTTCATAACTGCCATGCAAAACTATGCAGAACAGTTAGTTGTTGACGCGTATGCACGCACTACCGAAAATCCCAATGAGCACTTAAGCGAGGAAGTACTCGCTGAACTTGTTGATGCCGTTGAAAGAAGGCTAATTGTTGAGACAACGAAAGCGGTTAAATCAGTTGCAAATTCGCTAACATCTACTGATAAGGAATCGGTACAATCTGTTAGATGATCTGAATGCCATACCCTCATGACGCTGGAGAAAATACAAATGCACGATACACCCGAACACACCAACCGCCTTATCCATGAAACAAGCCCCTATCTGCTCCAGCACGCCCATAATCCCGTTGACTGGTATCCCTGGGGTGAAGAAGCATTAACGCGCGCCAAGGATGAGCAGAAGCCTATCCTCCTGAGTATCGGCTACTCCGCGTGCCACTGGTGCCACGTCATGGAACGCGAATCCTTTGAAAATGAGGAAATCGCTGCGGTCATGAACGAACTTTTTATCAACATCAAAGTTGATAGAGAAGAACGTCCCGATTTAGATGAAATCTACATGAACGCCGTCCAAATCATGACCCGTCAAGGTGGCTGGCCCATGACCGTCTTCCTCACGCCTGACCTGAAACCCTTCTACGGCGGAACCTATTACCCACCGACCGATAGATACGGGAGACCCGGGTTTCCAAAGGTGATGCACGCTGTTGCTGAGGCGTTCAGCGATCAAAATGTGCAGGTCCTACAGCAAGCCGACCAAATTACTGACCACCTTGCTCAGATGAGTAACGTCGTTGACCCGCACCATTATGAACTCACGGAAGAGTTGATGACCCAGGCGTTTCAGCACTATCGCTCGCGGTTCGATGCACACCACGGTGGATTCGGCGACCCTCCCAAATTCCCACCCAGCATGGGATTGCCTTTCCTCCTGCGCTATTGGCACCACAGCGGCAACGCCAACGCCTTAGAGATGGTCGAGCTTACACTGGAGAAGATGGCGCGCGGGGGGATGTATGACCAACTCGGTGGCGGTTTCCATCGATATTCTACCGATGCTCACTGGCTTGTCCCCCACTTCGAGAAGATGTTATATGACAACGCACAACTCGTTGTCGCCTATTTTGAGGCGTATCAAGCCACGCAGAAACCGTTCTATCGTGATATAGCCACGGAAACCCTCGATTACGTTCTCCGTGAGATGTACGACGCAGAAAACGGTGGTTTCTATTCCACCCAAGATGCCGATAGTGAAGGGGTAGAGGGCAAATTCTTCGTCTGGGAGCCGAACGATGTGGAAGATGTCGTCGGTGAAGAGAATGCCCAGATCTTCTGTGAATATTACGACATCACACCACAAGGCAACTTTGAGGGAGAAAACATCCTCCACATCCAGACGCCACCTGACATCTTTGCTCGGAAGCTACGTCTGGATGTCGGGGAACTGGAAGCTCTCCTTGCAGATGGAAAACGGAAATTGTTTGATGAACGAGAGAAGCGGATTAAACCCGGATTAGACGACAAAATCCTCACCAGTTGGAACGGAATCATGATTCGCGGTATGGCGATGGGATACCAACTCACTGGGAAATCTGAATACCTTGAGGCGTGTGAAAAATCCGCTGAGTTCGTCTTGACGACCCTATCACAAGCGGACGGACTCCTCTTGCGCACCTATCGTGCCGGTAAAAGCCACCTCAACGCCTATCTTGAGGACTACGCCTACTTCATCGCCGGGTTAATCGCGCTCTACGAAGCCAGTTTTGAACCGCGGTGGCTCACTGAAGCCGAACGCCTCGCACACATCATGATCGATCAGTTCGGGGATGACGCAGGCGACGGGTTCTTCTTCACGGGCAAAGCACACGAGACCCTTATCGTCCAATCCAAGTCCGCTTACGACGGTGCCACACCTTCCGGGGCATCTATGGCGATTCACAGCCTCCTGCGGCTCGCCAAACACCTTGACAATTCTGAATTCCACGACAAAGCCGTTGAGACGTTGTTGCTCTACTTCCCTCAGATGGAGGCGATGCCTTCAGGATCTGGACAATTGCTCTGTGAATTAGCGTTCCTGCTATCGACACCGAAAGAGATTGCGATTGTTGGTGAAAAAGGGAATGCGAAAACGGAGGCGATGTTAGAAGCATTGCACGGCACGTATCTGCCCAACAAAATCGTCGCCTTGAGCGAATCCGCTGATGGACAGACATTACCGCTCCTCGCCGGCAAGACCCAAGTTGACGACACCGCAACCGCCTATGTCTGCGAGAATTACGTCTGCCAAGCCCCCACAACGGATGTCGAAGCATTTGTTGGGATGCTTCAGTAACGCTCCTACAACGCACCACATTTCTTACCCCCCTGATAAGGGGGGCAAGGGGGGTTATATATACTGTGCTTGATAAAAGACGCTATATCCCCCACAATAAAACTCTGACCGAAAAAGCGCGTGAAAACCGTAAAAATCCCCCTTATCAGGGGACTTCCGGAGGATATCCTGTCACAGTGAGATCAATGATCAATAGCGAAAAATGATGTTATAGACCATAAAAGCATCGGAGGAAACGGTAATGGCACACACAAGCGAAGCATTAACCGATTTAGATTGGCACCCACTCTCAAATGAGGACATACAGCACTTTGACGATAAAGGCTACCTCATCATCCGAAATGTGCTGGACTCGGAGATGGTTGACAAACTGATTGAAGTGAGCGATCGACTCATAGCGAGTGATCTGCGTGAGAAACGCCAAACATACCCCAACGGCTTATACGACGGCTTCCGAAATTGCGTCGCTACTGACGATGCCTTCATCCCACTACTGGCGCACAAGACAATGCTCTCCGTTGTGACGCAACTTCTCGGTGCACATTTGCAACTGGTGGTCTCACACCTGATATACAAATACCCCGATCCACCGGGCACACCCGATACCGCTCGCGTCCCGGGTTGGCATCGCGACTACGGCACCGCGACGAAGGTCCTTGGCGACAAGGTGCCACGTGTTTTACTAAAATGCGCCTACTACCTGACCGATTTGAGTGAATCCAATTCGGGTGCAACACTCGTTGTTCCCGGAAGCAACAATCTTCCTGATCCGATTCCCGTCCCAGAAGGGCAGACGGATCCAAAGGGGGCATTTGAACCGAGTTTACGTCCTGGGGACTGCCTGTTGTTTGAGAACCGTATCTTGCACGCAGGAGGTGCCAACTTAACCGATCAAATTCGTAAGGCTGTGATGTTCGGCTATGGGTACCGATGGCTGATGCCGCTGGACTATCGAACGCAGGAACAGACGCTGTTGGATAAACTATCGCCACTGGGTCAGTATCTGGTTGGAGAGCCCTTCAAGAAGACGAAAGAATATTATGCCGGTGGTGGTGACAGCCCGCTCGCCGCATGGTGTGAAGAGCACGGTGTTCCAGCGGTAAGACCAATCCATTAACCGATCTATGTCAACGTAATAACGTCTTGTTTTACAACCTCTTGGTGCGCCTGAGAGATTAACTCCAGCGTTTCTGGCGAGGGTCGTTCTCTAATCTCTTCAGACACCCGACTCTCGCCACGGTGTTGCGGTCTGTAACGTAAAGTACGAAACATTGAGAACAAAAAAACAAAGGATTGTCCTCGCTCCAAAACATCGGAGGAAAAGCAATGGCACACGCAAACGAAGCAGCAATTGATATGGACTGGTATCCGCTCTCTGATGAAGACATACGCCATTTTGACGACACAGGCTATCTCATCGTCCGGAACGTGCTGGATTCGGATACGCTTGGGGAACTCATTGAAGTCAGCGATCGACTCATGGCGAGCGATCGACGTGAGAACCGTCAACACAACTCCAACAACCGATACGACAGTTTCCGAAATTGTATCTCTATTGACGATGCATTCATCCGCCTCATCGCGCAGGAGACCATCCTCCCTATTGTCGTGCAACTTCTCGGGGCAGACTTGCAACTGATGACCTCACACCTCATCTATAAACACCCGGATCCACCTGACACGCCAGACACCGTCCGGATGCCGGGGTGGCACCGCGACTACGCTATCGCAACAAGAACACACGGTAACAAACTACCACGCATTTTACTAAAATGCGCCTACTACTTTACCGATTTGAGTGAACCCAATTCCGGTGCGACACTTGTCGCTCCCGGTAGCAACCATCTCCTTGAACGGATCAGAATTCCAGAGGGGCAGGCAGATCCAGAAGGCGCACTCGAACCGAGCCTGCAACCCGGCGATTGCCTACTGTTTGAGAATCGGATCTTTCATGCAGGGGCAACAAACTTAACTGACCAGACCCGCAAAGCTGTGATGTTTGGCTACGGTTACCGTTGGGTGATGCCGATGGACTATCGGACACAGGAACAGACGGTGTTGGATAAGTTGTCGCCACTCGAACAGTATCTGGTCGGTGAACCCTTCAAAAAGACGAAAGAGTATCATCCGGGTGGCGGTGAAAACCCACTCGCGCCATGGTGTGAACAGCACGGCGCCCCAGCCGTAAGACCCGTCGATTAACGCATTTGGGGAAGGGGTTTGTAACCCCAATGTGAGAGGGGTTTATAACTCCAATGTGGGAGGGTTTGTAACCTCAATGTGGTAAGGGGTTTGTAACCCCAATGTGGGAGGGGTTTGTAACCCCGATTACGTCAAGGTAATAACGTCCTTCTTAACAATCTCTTTCGTGTCATAGTGCCCTGCCTGGGAGATGAGTTCCAAGGTTTCCGGTGACAATCGTGTTCTAACCTCTGGCGGCACCCGACTCTCGCCGCGATGCTGCGGTCTGTAGCGTAAAGTCAAGACACAACGATAGCGATCTTTCGGTTTCCACGGCAACGCACCGTGCGTCAGGAGCTCAGAGATAATCACGAAATCCCCTGCCTTTGGCGTGATGTTAACGACTCCTTCTGGAAGATCATCGGCGTCCTTAATTCTTCCGTTGTTGTAGAGGTGTTCAGGACGATCGAAAAGGGTCTTGTGTGTGCCGGGAACGACCAGCAACCCGCCATCTCCCGGATGCACGTCGTAGAGGTAAGGAAAAACGACAAAATCGTCACAAAAGATTCGACCATTTCGGACCTCATAACGGTTGCAGTGCCATCCAAAATCTTCTCGCGCACAATGCAAGCGGAGTCCTTCCTCCGACTCCGACGCACCCGCCCGATCCGCAATCATTGTGCCACGCATCAATTGCGGTTTGTTATTCGTCAGTTCTTTGATAATAGGCCACGTTGATCGGTGCATCGTGAGAGCTTCTAAGGGTTTCGCGAAAGCAAAGCCGTTTGGGAGATTTTTTTCGCTGGAATCAAATCCGGGTGGAAGTTCTTCGGTAGGGGTATTGATGTATTCATTCGCTGCTGCTTGTGCCGCTTTCAGCTCTTCGTCCGTCATGACGTTCTCTAAGTGAAGGTATCCGGTGACATCGAAAAGATACCGTTGTTCAGGGGTCATCATAGTATTTACTCCTTTGGGACTTAGGCAATTGAATGTAGGTTGGGTTGAGCGGAAATCATAGAAGTTCCCAAGAACAAAGATTCACCTTTGAGTTCAAGGCATTTTGAAATCATTGAACCGTAGCGAAACCCAACACAAGTCTAAACCGATGCTTCCCACACAGGCCAATCGCTCTCCTGTAACTGCTTAAAGAGTTGATCAAAACCTTCACTACCATCATCTTCCCATTCATCCAAATGCACCCCCGGCGCATAAGATTCGTCTACACCCTGTTTCATGAGGCGTTCCGCCTGTTGTAGGTTTCGGTAGTAATGCTTTATGCCACCGGGTAAGGTGACAACAGAGATGTGTCGTTTCCATGTGGGTTCAGGTGTTTGAGTATACTGTTTCACAGCAGCTTCATCTAATACCACACCAAGACCGGGACCCTCTGGCACCTGCATAAATCCGCGCTGAACTTTGTGTGGCGTAACAATTAAGTCGCTTTCATAAGCGTGGCTTGCAGTGACGCCCGGCAGTGTCGCTGTCGGAATCACGGCTCCCAGATGACACGCAAATGCCGCTGTAATGCCGGTACCGACATACTGGAGTAGGATCGGTGTATTCGCAGCAGCGAAAGCCCACCCCGATGCCAGGGCACTTTTGATGCTTTCATGGCTACACAGGGCACCGTCAAAATCGCCTGCCCGAAGCCCAATCCACGGACCAGAGGGTTGACGCGATGCTCCTTCGCGGATAACACCAACACCGTGTAGATAGAACGGAATCCGAATCTCTTGATGCAGCCGTCGCCACCCCTCCACGTCATAAGCGAAAATCGGTTCTTCGAGACCTTTGACAACCGGAATTTTCTCCAGTTCTCGTAGGATGGGGAGTGCCTTCTCAACGTTGATTAACGAGCCGTTGAAGTCGAACTCCACGCGAAAGTCAGGCGGCGCGACCTCTTGGATCGCATTTGACTGCTCAACGACATCGTAAAAGGCGCGTGCCTTACACTTCAGACCGCGGTATCCCCGTTCAGCAGCGACTTGAACCTCAGCAGCCGTGTCTTCAGGCGACATACACGGCATCCACCACCCCATCGCAACCCACTCCCGCACCTGTTGACCCATCAATTTCCATGCTGGCAGACCGAGATGTTTCCCCATCAAGTCGTAACACGCCATGTCGAGATTAAAACGACCCTCACCCATGACGTGATCGAACGGATTCGTACCGAGATAGGTGTCCAACACCTCCTGATCAAACGGCGGTCCTGGGTTCTCTCCGAGACCGACGAGACCGGTGTCGGTATAAAATTTATAGACCGTGACCAATTCGGTCATCGCAAAATGGTGGTATCTCTTACGAATCCGTTCCTCGTAAGGCACACGCAATGGAATTGCTTCAATATTGGTAATTTTCATTTTTTTAAGGATGGCTCCTGAGCCGCTGGATCGCATTCTCCTGCAGGTTTCCTTCGTGTTTTCAGGATATTTTATCAAAGCCTGTGAAAAGAGTCAAACCTAAACCGAAAATCTCTTAAGCAGAAAATCGAAGTTACGGGAGAATTGAATGCCTCTGTTCAACCTGAAATAATTTGCCCTTTAAGTCAAAATGTAGTATTATAAGAAACATATTGAGAGGTATAAACCAATTTCAGAAACGTCAGAGAAGTGAGTTGGGGAAAGTGTAAGTGAAACTCAACAAACCCACTACGGATAATCAACGTCTTACACAGAAATGATATAAGAGGGTATTTCTCATGGCAGAGACGCTTGAAACATTAGCAAAAAGATTAACTCGATTAGAAAAGGTGGTTGCAGAGATGATGCTGCGACTCTCCCAGTCCGTTGATGTCTCGACACTTGTGAATCCAAAGAATTCCCAGGCAGCGGATAAACAGAGAACTTTTCGCATCACGGATAAACAGAATGAGGCACAAGCTATTCAGAAAATGCGTGAACATCTCGGAATTGCCGATATAGAACTTATGCCGCTTGAGGAACTCCGCAAGAGTATGGCACGCCACGGCATCCGGGCGGAGGATAACGAGTTTAGCCGCGCCATTATTGAAGAACGCGAGAAATAGGCGTGTATTATTTCTACTTTGATGCCAGTGGGCTTGTCAAGCGATATACCGAAGAGGTCGGCAGTGACAAAGTTGATTTCCTTTTTCAGAACGTTCCATTGAATCGTTTGATGTGTTTAGCTATTGGTGCAGCGGAAGTCTTTTCGATTTGTGTAAGAAAAAAAAATGATGGTCGAATTACGGAACAACACTTTGAGCAGGCTGTTGGCTACTTGGACTATGAAGTTATTAATATCGAATCGGATTTTGAAACGGTGCCAGCACAGAACGTGCTGATCTGGGAATCAATAAGTTTAATGGATACGCACTCGATTAACAGTGTTGATGCAATTTTGTTGTGTTCGGCATTGGATATCGCAGCCGGTCTCCGCAATGAGAATGATGAACTTGTACTCATAGCATCGGATCAACGCTTGCTACGAGCCGCTCAGACTGAAGGGCTTTTGTGTTTCAATCCAGAAGCCGATTCACAACAGGTGTTAGTGAATTGGGTTGCTACCCGGTAAACCAACCGAAAAGGTAACCCTCTTGCTCTTTTCAAAAGGTGGTATCCCAATGGCATTTAGCGATTTCAAATTTGAGCAAGGCTGGGGGCAATGCCTCGCGGAGTTGGTAGTTGTCCAAAAAATCAACAACAATCTGGATTTCCCGGTGTATGGTATCGTCGGCGATGGAGAACGATGGCAATTTGGGAAACATGTCAGCGACGCATTCATCCAAAATAGGACGAGTTTTAACGTTGATAATTTGCCAATGCTCTTCGGTGCCATTAATGCCGTCTTCAAAGCGGCGGGGCAGACAGAAGCAACGCGGAGCAGGCATTGAAAAATTGGTCGAGATTTCTCCAATTCCTATTGTGCGGCATCATGATCGCCGGTTTCGTCGGGTGTGATTCGCCTAACGTTCAGAAGCAGCCTTACGAAAACCTCGTTTTTAATGTTGATGAAACCCGACTTGAACCTGCAGTAGAAGATACAACGCTCAGAATCAAAGTAGCCGCACCGAAGAATTGGAAAGAAATTGACGATCCAATGCTCGCGCAGGTCATTAACGAATTGGATACTCAACCCACCCCGGAACTGCAGATAGTGCCGCGATGGATTTTCTTGGATGAGAGTTCACAAGCAATGTGTATTGTGTCAAAGTTAAATGGTGTGGAAATTGCACCAAACGAAACTTTGCTAAAAACCCTCACAACTGCCTATCAAAACCAATTTCCAAACGCAACGGTTCGACAGGCAGTTTTTATGAAAGATGCATTTCGCATCCATCAATTAATGGTCATCGCTGCCGATTTTGTACGCATCAAACTGATATGCGACGCACCGGAAACCCTCGTTTTTGAGGTCGACTACCGCGTCCCAAGAGATGTTTACCAAACAGAACTGCGAGCCATTGAATCCTCGATTGGTTCTATTAATCTAATCCACAAACGACAATAGGCACGCTGTGAAAACGTGCCTCCAAGGAGAAATTTATGTTTAAAAAACTTTCCGCTGTACTTCTCATCGTGGGAATGTTGTTCGTCATTGGTTGTGCGACACACATACACACAGTCGGGAACGGGGCACAAGGCACCGACCTGATCGAATCACGCCAATGGTACGTGCTGTGGGGCTTGGTGCCAATCAACGAGGTTGATACACAGGCAATGGCAGGTGAGGCAACCGATTATGACATCATCACCGAAGTTAACGTGCTTGATGCTGTTATCAATGCTTTTGTCGGTAGTGCAACAATCTATTGCCGCACAGTAACTGTCCTGAAGTAACCCATCGCTGGTTCAAACAACCCGCAGGCAAAGTAGATGTCTGTCTTATCGTTAGGCACTACTTTGCCATATCCGACCCTTCACGGTACCAACTGCACCTTAATCGAATCCGACCCTTTCTGAACCAGTTCAAATCCTGTAAGATAGTCCTCCAACGGCAGTTGATGCGTCACAATATGCTCGACCTCAATGAGACCGCGATGGATGTAATCAATCGCCAATGGATACGCATACGGACCTAAGTGCGAACCGTGGATGTTCAACTCCTTTGTATCCCCAATGATTGTCCAGTCCACAGTTACCGGTTCCCGCATGACACTGAATTCGACGAAAGTGCCCGCCTTCCGAATCATGTGTAGTCCCTGCTCAACCGCCTTTGGATGTCCCGTTGCCTCAATATAGACATCGCACCCGTAGCCTTCTGTGAGGTCTAATACCTCTTGCACAGCATCCGTTTCCGACGGATTGATTCCGATATCTGCTCCCAACTTTTTGGCGACCTCTAACCGTTTCGGCATCAGGTCAATAGCGATAAGCACCCCCGGATTTTTCAACTTCGCCGCGCCGATCATACCGAGTCCGAGAGTCCCCGCACCCGCAACCACGACGACATCACCGAACTCAATGTTTCCGCGTTGCACAGCATGGATGGAACAGGCGAGGGGTTCAATCACCGCAGCACTCGCTGTCGGAATATCGGAAGGGACTTTGTAGACAAGTGAGCGCGCCGGAAACTTCATATAGTCCGCCATACCACCGTTCACAACAGGTTGAAACCCGTATATATTGTGGACTTGGCAGAGCCAATACTTCCCGGTTCGACAATACCGACACTCCCAACACGGGACTATCTGCTCTGCGATAGCCGTATCACCGATTTCAAGCTTATATTTCTCACCTGCCCCTGGACCGAGTTCTACGACTTCACCGATGAATTCGTGTCCGGCAATAACGGGTGCCTCCACGTATGGTTCGCGGTGTTCATCGCCCCAGAAAAGCGGCGCGCCTGTATAACATTTGATGTCGCTCGCGCAAACCCCGCATGCGTTCACCTTAATGACGACTTCACCGGGACCTGCCTCCGGCAGTGGCACCTCTTCGAGGCAGTAATCCCAGGGTTCGCGACATATAATCGCTCGCATCGTTTTCGACATTTTTTATTATCGTCCTCGCTACAATTGACCTATTGGATCAATCGTCATTATCTGATTAGATATGTATATCTTTTATTAAAATTGATGTAAGATGTGATAGGCGGCGATACCGAGCGAGACATGAACGTTCAATGAGGCACCCGCGCCATACATCGGAAGATAAATGATCATATCACAGGCAGCAAGCGTTCGTTTCGTTACCCCGTGGTCCTCATGCCCTACGATGAGACAGATTTTGTCTGGATAATCTATCTCATCGTAACGGATGGAGTGCGCAGTAACTTCTAAAGCGCAGCTCGTGTAGCCATCGGCTTTCAGCGATGCAATCGCGTCCGCTGCTTGCTCTGTGTATCGCCATTTGACCCGTCGGTGTTTCCCGCGTGCCACTTTACGCACCAGTGGATGGGGCGGTTGTGCGCTGATACCTGTCAAAATCAGTTCTTTCACACGGCACGCGTCCGCTATCCGAAATGCGGAACCGACATTCACCGGGTCTTGGACGTCTTGTAAGATAAAAACCAGTTCTCTTTCCGGCGGTTTCACCTGCTTCAGAAAGTCTTTGAGCGGTTTGCCGCGTAGTTGCTTCAATTTTTAATTTTACCTTGCGGTTCGGTAAGATTGGAAACTCCATTTAAGCTGCTTTGCGTTGTATCAAACGTCGTCTCGCACTCGCACGTGCAAGCCTAACATCCAACGTGATGTGGTGATAATCGCTGATACCGAGGTTGATCGCATGTGCCGTTTCGAGGTTAAAACCCCACTCAATCCATTCCGGCATATCTGCCTCTGGAATATTACCCGCAACGATAACCTTCATGATGCTGATGCCTTTACCGAGCGAATACGCGCGTTCAATGTATTCCAGATGCCGATCAAAGGGACCGCCTTCTAACATCTTACCCTCTTTATTCGCTGTCGTCAAAATGACGTCAAGTTCCGGATGGTCAATCACTGCGTCCATCACTGGACCTGTGTATAGGTGTGTAGAACAGCCAATCACTCGAATTTTGCCAGCCGCCTTTGCTTCTCGGAACGCCTCGAGTGCGCCTTCTCGCGATTCTAAATCTTCAGGTGAGGAGATACCGTGCAGTAAGAGAACATCTAAGTAATCCGTCTGCATTTCCTGAAGTGAACGTGTAATGCTTACCTTGGCACCTTCATAATCTTTCGCGCCGGTTTTCGTTTGGATGATGACTTCATCCCGAGCGATCTGACGGACTGCCGCTCCGAGATGTGGTTGACTGCCGTAACCTTCGGCGGTATCCCAGAACGTAATCCCTTCGTCAAGTGCTTTCAACATCAGTTTACCGCCGGCTTCATAGTTTTCGCAGGTGTTGTTGAGATGTCCTGCCCCGAAACAGAGGCGTGAGATTTCTAAACCCGTTTTTCCATAAGCTAAATATTCCATCTTGTCCTCCACATCCAATTTATTATAGTAAAGGCGACAATTGAGTAGACACCTTATCCTTTAACGGAAGGGGATTCGTAGGGGCAAGGTCGCCTCGCCCGTCTTGTCTTTATAGTTTTAAGATTTTCCATGATTATCGAAGATTCCATCATCATGGTCATCACATAAAGCATATAAATTCTGGTCAAAACTGGCTCAGATAGTCCTGAATATACTTTAACTGAATTTCTCCAAAAAATGCAACTCTTTTTTCTTGGTAACAAATCCGTTTTCAGGTATTATAGAAACCATTGAGAACCTTCAGTGTTTGGGGAGTAAGGCTCGATTGGAGGGTTGCACGGTCGGACACCTATCTTTCCGTTCTTCCATCCAAGGGACTTTCAGTCTTCTATTCCGCGCTGAATGCCGACTGCTAAAAAAATATGAAATTCAATGGACATACGCTCTTCAATAACATCCCTATCGAAATCCGTCTGACTGACGGGCGCGTTCAAACAATTCACGAAGTAGATTCCGTCAACAGCGAGGTATGGATCACACCTGCGTTGATAGATATTCAGGTGAACGGTTTCGCTGGATTCGACCTCAATGTCGCTACCGTTACGTCGGAAGATGTATCTGCAATGGTCCGCGCCCTGTGGCGAGTCGGTACCGGTTTTTTGTGTCCGACAGTTGTAACGGGTTCTTTCGAGGGAATCGGTAATTCCCTGCGTGCCATTCTGAAAGCGTGTGAAGTGGATTCACGTGTTGCTCACTCGGTGCTTGGAATTCACCTTGAGGGACCCTATATCTCTGCCGAGGATGGACCGCGCGGGGCACACCCGTTAGAGCATGTGAGAGAACCGGATTGGGACGAGTTTCAGCGGTGGCAGGACATTGCCGAAGGGCAAATCACGATCGTAACGCTCGCTCCTGAGAAAAAGGGGGCCATTCCGTTTATTGAAAAACTGGTCGCGAATGGGGTTGTCGTCGCATTGGGACACACGGCTGCTTCAGGGGACGATATTCGAACGGCAATTGACGCTGGTGCGAAACTTTCTACACATCTCGGTAATGGGGCACACGCCTTAATCCGTCGCCATCCGAATTATATTTGGGAGCAACTCGGTGCTGATGAACTCTGGGCAAGCCTCATTGTTGATGGACACCACCTACCGGCTCCTGTCGCCAAGTCAATGATACGTGCAAAGACGCTGGATCGGTGCCTGCTTGTCAGCGATGCTGTCGCTTTAGCGGGAATGCAACCCGGTATCTATCAGTTTGCAGGAAAATCGGTGGAGTTGACCACAGAACGATGTGTTCGGTTGGTCGGGACAGAGTATCTCGCGGGTTCTGCCATTGAATTGGCACGCGGTATTGAGAACAGTGTCCGATTTGCAGGTATCTCCCTAAAAGAAGCAGTTTCGCTCGCTACGCTACAACCGATGCGTCTCCTTGACGCAAAAAAACGCGTAGAGGCACAGACAAACCTGATTCTCTTTGAATGGGATACAGCAGAATGCGAACTCAATCTGCTGGCGACAATTATTGGGGACGAATTGGTATATCCTTCAGAGGCTTGGTCTACGGAGGGAAATTAATATGAAACCCAAGCCCGTAAGCGTAGCGGAGGGGTTTTTGCGAATCAACGCCGAATGCGCGTGTGGCATTCAGCGGGGTATTTCTTCAGCTCGTGAAAAGGTGCGTCAAAGATGAAACCCGCATTATTCATCCGCAAGGTAAAATTAAATATTTTAACGAACCTCCTCGTCTTCTGCTGCGTTGCATCACTGGTTTCCGCGCAACAAACCGATCAGGAATCTGGTGATGAACAGTTTAAATATTATACCCACGGAATGCGCGCACTCCAATTAGGGCTTTACGACGAGGCAATCGCCGATTTTCAGCGGGTCTTGCAGGTGAACCCACAAAATGCCGAGGCATATTGCGAACTCGGTGCGGCTTACAGGTTCAAGGAAAAAACCGACGAGGCGTTAGCGGCATATCTGCGCGCACTGGAATTACCTGCCTCCCCTCGAACGCACGGTGTTGCTCATGTCTGTCTGGCGAGACTTTACCATTCCCAAGGCAGGTTTGCAGACGCTGAAAACCACGGACAGCACGCTGTCGCTATGCTACCAAAGAATCCCGAACCCTTTTTCCGACTCGCGGATACATACCTGCAAAGGGGAAAGTTGGCGTTGGCGCAGCAAGTGTATCAGCAGGCACTCGCACTGGATGCAAACCTTGCACCCGTCTATCAAGGATTGGGTAGGATTGCGTTCCTACAGGACAGATTAGAGGAAGCCGTTCGATATTATCAGAAGGCACTTACGCTTGCACCATATCACGCCGAAACCCATTACAACCTCGGACTCGTTTATCGGCGTTTGGGGCGGAGTTCCATAGGAGGGATTTCTAATCCCGACGCCTCACAGAATCTGACGAAAGCGAAAAACCTGATGACCTCTTTCCAACGGGTAAAAACCTATAACGAGCAGACGAACCGGTATCGCAGACGCTTGTTGGAGCAACCGACCGCCTTGGAGCCACGTGTGAAGTTGGCAGAGGCACACATTGAAATGGGCAACCGTAAGGAAGCGATTCGTGCTTATCAAATCGCTACAACGTTGCATCCCAATACACTCCAACTCTATCACAATTTGGGTGGACTTTACATGCAGACCGGGCAGTTAGCAGAAGCAGTCTCCGCTTTTCAACGCCTTATTGCACTTGATGATACAGATGCAGAGGCGCATCTTCACCTCGGTTGGCTGCACGCTCGCCAACGTAAATTCACCCAAGCACAGACTTACCTTCAAACCGCGATTCAACGGGATAAAAATTTAACCCCCGCCTACTATGGACTCGCGGAAGTCTACGCACAACAACACAGGCTTGCCGACGCGCTTGCTATTTACCAACAATTGATATCCATCCATCCCGATGACGCAAAAGCGTGGGTGCGACAGGGCGTGCTTCATCTAAAACAGAAGCGGGTCCCAGAGGCTATTCACGCATTTACGCAAGCGATTACCGTCGATGAAGACTCAGCGGATGCGCATAACAATCTCGCATGGCTTTACGCCTCACAAGGCGAACATTTGCAGCGCGCTGTTAAATTGGCGGAACGTGCTGTCGCGTTAGACGTGAATGCCGCTCGCTTGGATACGCTCGCTTATGCATACTACCGCTCTGGGGCATACACGCAGGCGGAACAATCTATCTTACGCGCAATTGACTTAGAACCCAAAAATACCGCCTACAAAGACCGCTTGAACGAGATTCGGCGGGCGATGGAGGCAGCGCAAAAGCGTTTTTAATTTATGTATTCGTTAAAACGTGTTGATTAGATCCAAAGCAGTAGCCTGCAACAACGGCGCAGGCGGTTCAAGAGAAAGGCACGCCAAAGATGAAACCTGCATTATTCATCCGCAAGGTAAAATTAAAGATCCGTTTTTCTCTCCTTATGTTTGCCCTTCTCGCATCGTCTGCGGCAGATGCTGTCACATTTGTTGAAGTCGCTGAAGAATCTGGGATTCGCTTCAAGCATACCGACGGCGAAAGCGGCAAACGCCTCTTTAATGAGCAATACGGGTCGGGGGGCGGCTTCTTCGATTATGATAACGATGGATATCTGGACATCTACCTTATCAATGCCCGTCCGCAGGGAGAGCAGGTAACCGCGCCACTCCCAACCAACGTTCTCTACCACAACAACGGTGATGGCTCTTTTACAGATGTCACCAGCCTCGCGGGGGTTGGCGATACCCGCTATGGTGTCGGTGCTACCACCGGCGATTACGATAACGATGGCGACATAGATCTCTATTTAACCAACTTCGGCGACAACGCGCTTTATCGTAATAATGGAGATGGCACTTTCACGGATGTCGCACCCACCGCACAGGTCGCAGATACCGGATGGGGGACGAGTTGTGCCTTTGCTGACTTTGACAACGATGGGTTTCTTGAACTCTATGTGAGCAATTATGCGAAATACACCCTTGATGCGAATAAACCCTGTTATCGACACAACATCGCTGTTTACTGTGGTCCCAGCTCTTATCTCCCACAACCAGATGTATTATATCGGAACAACAGGGATGGCACTTTTATGGATCTAACCGAACAAAGCGGTTTGTTAAGCGTTCCAGCTGCACACGGTCTCGGCGTTGCCATTGGAGACAGCGATAACGATGGTGATACTGACATCTATGTCGCTAACGATCAGGACTTCAACTTCCTGTTTGAAAATCGCGGGGATGGCACCTTTGAAGAGGCGGGTTTGCTCTCCGGTGTCAGCTGTAGCGATATAGGAAAAGCGGAAGCCGGGATGGGGGTCGCCTTCGCAGATTACGATAATGATGGCAAGTTGGATCTCACGGTCAGTAACTTCCAGAACGAAACGAATACCCTCTATCACAATGAAGGCGACAACTTTTTCATGGATACCACCATTCCTGCTGGGATTGCTGAACACACACATCGTTACCTCGGATGGGGCATCGGTTTTCTCGATTACGATAACGACGGTTACAAGGATATATTCGTCGCTAACGGACATACGATGGATAACATCGCCGAGGTTGATCGATCCACGACGACCCCACAGCAAAACCTACTCTTTCGGAATTTAGGGGATGGAAAATTTGAGAATGTCACGGCAGCGATGGGAGAGGGTTTCGCACTGCGTAAAACCAGCCGTGCCGCCGCTTTCGGAGATTATGACAACGATGGCGACATTGATATTCTTGTCACGAACTGGAATCAGACCGTCGATCTCCTGAAAAACGAGGGTGGCAATCGAAATAACTGGATACAAGTGCAAGCCGTCGGCACGAAAAGCAACCGTTCCGGTATCGGCGCACGTATCAAAGTCGTCTTCCGAACATTGGGTGGAGACGAACGCACACAGTATGCAGAGGTCAAAAGTAGTGGGAGTTATCTCGCATTCAGTGACCTTCGCGTTCATTTCGGAGTGAAGGATGCTGAACGCATCGACCTATTGGAAATTCGTTGGAACAGTGGAATCGTTGATACCGCAACCAACCTTTCCGTGAATCAACGGCTGATCGCAGTTGAGGGAGAGGAAATTAGATCGCGATAGAATGTTATTTTTTTCTTGATTAAAATAGTAAAATGTTGTAATTAATTGTTATGAATAAAGACCTGCGTGGATGACACAATCTCATGGACTTTTCTTGTAGAGTCCAATTAGTGTCTATCTATCGCTGAAATCCACTAAAGGAGGAGAATTTAAGTGAAACTATCTATTTCTATACTCGCTATCGCTACGTTAATGATCGGCATTTCAGGTTCTGCGTTCGCAGACATAAATGATGGCGTTGTCGCCGCTTGGACCTTTGACGATGGCAAGGTAACGGATGCTATTGCTGATGCACACGGTGAACTCTTTAAGGGTGCTACAATCACCGGTGATGGTAGATTTGGCAAGGCATTGGATGTTGATGGGAATCAAGATTCACGGGCGGATATCGAATTTAACGCTAAGCTTGAGTCAATTATTGAAGGAGCACATACTGTTTCTTATTGGCTTTATGTCCGAGAGGGAAGAAACCACTCCGGGGTTTGGAAAGGCGAAAAGGTCGGTTGGGGTGCAAACTTCACCTTCCGTATGGTGACAACCAGTGATACCGGGCTGACGTGGGGAACATGCAGTGGCGGTGCTGAAAACTGGTTCGCCACGGATGGTGCCATTGAAACCGATAAGTGGTTCCATCTCTGCCAGACGGCAGATGGTGAGGAGGCAATTGGATACGTAACGCCAGAGGGCGGGAAAACCGAGATACCGGTGAGTGGCCAACAAAATCCGAAACTCGCGCCGGAACCCTACAATCTGTTCAAAGATCGTCCGTTGGAACTCGGTGCAGGTCGCGGTATCGGTGGCAATGATGGCAACGACACGTTCCTTGATGGCATCATCGACGATGTTATCATCTGGGACCGCGCCCTCACTGAGGAGGAAGTCGAGGCACTCGGAAGTGGTGAACGTCCAGAAAAGGCACTTGCTGTCAAAGCGGAAGGCAAGTTAGCCACCACGTGGGGAAAAGTTAAATCCTATCATCATCACCGCTAAATCCAATTGAAGGATAAAAAATAGAGCGGATTTGTGAGATTCCACCGCAAATCCGCTCAATTAAGTTAGAACGATAAGGAGCTTATTATGAAGCAAATTTGTCTGTTTTTCATTTTAGCACTTATGGTATTCAGTGCCAATAGTTACGCCGGGCTCGAAGACGGCCTCGTCTCTGTTTGGAACTTTGACGATGGCACAGCGAACGATGCCGTCGGAGATAACGATGGCGAATTTATGAACGGTGCCAGCACGACAGACGCGGAATTTGGCATGGCACTTAACCTTGAAAACCCCGAGAATCCCGCAACCGGCGAGAATACCGGACAGTATGTCGAAATCCCGTCATCGTCGAGTCTTGAAAAAGAAGATGGGGTCTTTTCTGTCTCTTTATGGGTCTACGTCAGACCCGGTGGCGGCAGAAACCACTCCGCGATGTTCTTCAAAGGCAACAAGGTCGGCTGGGGTGACCACTTCATGGTGCGGATGTGTACCACGAGTGACACCAACTTCACTTGGGGCAGCTGCTGGGCAGGCAGTGAAGGTTGGTTTGCCACCGATAATGTTTACGCAGTAGAGGAATGGGTTCACGTCGCTTACGTTGTTGATGGTTCAGAAGCGACGGCGTATGTGACCTCCTCCGCCACCGATGATGATACTGTGATTCCCCCGAGTGGACAGCAGAACCCGAGACCGATTGAGACCCCGCTGCTGACGTTCCCGGAACGTCCGGTTGAAATCGGGGTCGGACGGCAAGTCGGCGGTAATGCCGGCAACGACTTCTGGATTGATGGCATGATTGATGAGGTCTATTTCTGGGAACGCGCCCTCAGTGAAGACGAAGTCCGGGACCTTGCCGGTGGTGCAAGTGTCGTTGCTGTGGAAGCACAAGGCAAACTCGCTACTACATGGGCACAGGTCAAGAAACGCTAAGTGTTATTAACCTGAAACAGAAAGGCTCTGGGTTTCATGAATCCAGAGCCTTTCTGTTTATCAAATACTGCCATGTCGGAGGGAATACGCGATGAACGGATATTACGGCATTGGAGAGGTTTTCGTTAAAGTCGCCAATCTTGAACGCGCAGCAGATTTCTATCGGGATCTACTCGGATTTGAAGTCGTCGAGCGCAACAATCGCCAACTTTATATCTACTTAGATAATGGGCATCTTGTTCTCAAAGAAACTGGTTCACCAGGGCATGATGCAGGGGGACCCATGCACTTCGCTTTTGTGACAAGCACCGATCGAATTAATCAACTCGTCAAACAATTCGCTTCTTTGCCTTATCAGACTCGCGGACCTTTTGATTTTGATGACCCGCGCGGTAAATGCCGAGCTTTCTTCATCTTTGATCCGGACGGAAATGAAATTGAATTTAATGACCTCTACTGTCCAGACAATTCGACTTAGGGACCATTATCGTATCGTGAGGAAAACCTAAAATGCTAACCCAGTCAGAAATTGATGCCTTTGTTGAAAACGGCTATATCATTCGTAAGGAGGCACTCTCTGAAACCGACATCCGCATCTATCGGAATGCTATTGATCGGATCCTCCACAAGTGCCGTGTTGAAGGTTTACACGCCGATCACTTGCGCTATATAGATGGCGAACGCGATGATATCTGGGGGGTCAATAACATTTTTCATCCAAGCATTCGTGAGCAAGCACTCGTTGACGCGCTGGCACACCCCCAGATATTAGATGTCGTTGAAGCACTTATCGGGCAAAGGTTAAGGTATCACCTTTGCACGCTCCTCGTCAGCTCCGAACGGAAACCGTATCACATCAACTGGCATCGCGATTCTGCACCCGATGGGGAGGTCCCGCTGGAAACCCTCCAGAGTCGGCTCAGAAGCCACGTCCAACTCAACGGTGCGCTTTATGATGATGAGACCCTTTACATCGTCCCGGGTAGCCATCGGCGTGAACTCACAGATGCTGAGCGTACTGTTATACGACAAACCCCAAAGGCAGCGATGCCGAACCAACGGGTCGTCGAACTGAAAGCCGGTGACATTGTCTTTTACAACTCAAGCCTGCTCCACAAAGGATGCAACCTTTCTGAGGTAAAACGGCAGACCCTCCACTATGCTGTTCTCACTGCACCTTCGGAAAATGAACCCTCAAATCCACAGAGTCCGACCAGTCAAGAATGGCTCAACGAACCCACTTTTTTAGGGAGCCTCCCCGAACGGCTCAAACCGCTCTTTGACAATTGGTTGAAATATGGGTAACCGCAGCACCGGTTCTTTCTGTGGGAGCGATCTCCGGGTCGCGATTTTTATTTTATTAAGAATTAAGATGAATAAGCACTAATCTCTGTGGCAAATCATCGCGGTAATCCAACAGAATCGCTTGAGGAATGGGAGGCATTTCAGGAAAGCTATATCAATCGCCTTGAGGATACGAAGACTCCACCGATAAAATAGTGGGATAGAAATGCATTTCTGCCAGAAGAGTGCGCTCACTGCGGAGAGATGAAACTCACGATGCTCCAACTGCTCAAATTCAGCACCGACGGTTTCAATATCTCTGACTGAAAAGTAACGCAGTTTACCGGAATACTTCAGGAACATTTTTCGGTACAGCCACACCATCGGGTGATGACGCATGTTTTCCATGAAGATCGCCTTTCCGCCCGGTTTGAGAACGCGATAGCACTCTTTCGCAACGTGTTTATGATCCGTGAAAACCAATACGGATTTGGAAATAATAAAGTCGAAGGTATTATCCGGAAAGGCGAGATGCATCGCATCCATCAGTGCGAAATTAACTGCCGCAGCGACGTTGTGTTCCGCTGCGCGCGCCCGCGCTTCAGCAAGCCGAAAGGGCAGTAAATCTATCCCGACAACAGAGGCACCCCGTTTCGCCAGCAGCGTCGCAGTGCCACCAGTACCGGTACCGAGTTCCAGGACCTTTTTCCCTTCCAGATTCCCCATTTTCGGGAGCACGTACTCGAAGATGGGAAGATAAAAATCTTCCCACCAGAGCAAAAGATCTGTTTCAACACTATCGGAACGACTGGTAGGTCGCTGTCCTTTAAGGGGCAACCTGTTTTTGGATTTTAGCATAAAAAGCGCGCAGCTTGAAACGAAGTGGAAAGCGGGTCTACGGAGAAGAACATTGATATCCTCACCTTCCTTACCGAACCGCAAGGTAAATTAAGAAATTTTACCCATCTTTCGTAGATTTTCGATGCAGCGTTCGGCACATTCAAGAGGCGGATAGGCGTAACTTTCCTGTTCAACGATGTACCACTCCGTGCCACCAACGGTTTCACAGGCATGGAACACAGCCTCCCACGGAATCTCACCTTCACCCACGTTTGCCTTGTCATTCGTGGAGGCATATTCTTTCAGGTGCACCAATTTCGATCTACCGGGGTAGCGTTCAATATACGACACAGGGTCGGCACCGGCGCGAAGGGCATGACCGATGTCAATTTGCATCACAACATCCTCACGAGTATTCTTACCGAATGTATCCCACGGAATTCCGCCTTCCAGCGGTGTGAATTCACCCGTGTGATTGTGGTAACCGGTAAACATCCCCGCATCAGCGATTTTTTCGGCAATATCGTTGAAGAGTTTTGCTGTGTCGAGCCACGCTTGTTGCGAACCTTGATACGTCGCGGGGAGTCCCGGCACAATCAGATACGGATTGCCGAGTCCCTTGTTGAACGCAACCGTTTTGGCGAGTTCATCACCGAGAAGTGTATCTATCCCTGTATGCGTCCCGGCAACTTTCAATCCGAGGTCATCGCACATCCCGCGTAATTCTTCGGCAGTCCGGTCATAGTAACCAGCGAACTCAACACCTTCGTAACCCATCTGTGCGACCGCTTGCAGCGTTAAAGAAAGGTCGCCGGCACAATCATCTCTAACCGAATACAGTTGTAACGCAATTGGAATTCTATTGCTCATAAATTTCTCCTGACGTTCCTATGGTCGCGGCCTGAAACCGCATCCGTAATACCTTACGACATTGGCAAGTTAACGACCTGCCCACTATCCGCCGACACCAATCCCGCTTCGAGGATCTCTTGGGCATCCCGACTCACCTTGGCATTGCACAATCCCTCAATGGGTTCGCCTGTCTCTAAACAGTGGATGAAGTATTCCGCCGCGTTGCGCTTGCCTTCCGGGAGGGGTTCAGGCGTAACGACTTCAGCGTCACCATTTGCAGGATGCAGATGAACTTCGTTACCGCTGACCATCAGCGCACCCTCAGTGCCATAGACCACCGGATTCGGTGTGATATAACCGACCTTCTGGGTCCAAGATGCTTCCGTGAGTCCGAACGCATTGCCGTATTTCATGAGGATGACGGCGTTGTCGTCAGGAATCGGATAGTCTTTGACGAAGGTGGCTCGGAACGCCGTTACCTGCTGTGGCAGACCGAGGAGATAGGCACACATATCCGCGCAATAACAGCAGTAATCCATCAATGACCCTGCACCATTCTTCTCTTCGTCGTAGAGCCACTCATAGAAGTAGCGGGAGCATCCGATTCCATCGGTCCGTTGTGTGCGGAACGCCACTTGAAATAGAAAATGTCACCGATTGCCCCGTCTTTGATGAGGTTCATTGCAGTGTTGAGTGCCGGACTCCACGCCGTGGGCCAGTTCACCATCAATAGGGTCCCAGCGTTCTCCGCTGCGGCAAGCATCCGATCTGCTTGTGAAAGTCGCGCTGCCATCGGTTTTTCGGATACGACGTGGATACCTTTCGTCGCTGTTGCCTCGACGATGTCAGCACCGACATTGTTCTCCGATGCTGCTTGAACAATGTCTAATTCCTCTTTCTCTACCATTTCTTGCCAAGAGTTATAGACGTTATTGATACCGACTTCTGCGCTGAACTGGGCACGTAATTCCGCATTGACATCGCCTGCTGCGACAATTTCAACGTTCGGATGTGCCTTCCAGTAGCGAAGTTCACCCCATACATGGTCATGCACAAGGGATGCGAAACCGACGCGATACGTTTTTGCCATTAATTATGTCTCCTGTGGGCGCGCAATACCAGCACGCATTTTGTGTCTACTTGAAAAATCTGTCCTTGCAGAATTCCAATCCTTAACAAACCTTTCAGACTTCAAAGAAGTTCTGAACCAATTGTGTATCCGTGCCGACAACGAAGGCACGGTCCATATTTAATAGTTAAAAATATAATTTAAAAATCGGCTCGAACCGCAATTTTAATCGCTGTTTCACCCTTAATACGGTAGTCCCCATTGAGTGCATGAAAACCATCTGCGACCTGTGAGAGCGGGAGTTGATGGCTAATCATGTCGGCAAAGGGCAGTCCACTCTGTTCAAGGAGGGGTAAACCGCGGACAAAGTGTTCGTAACTGCTGCCCCAGATAGCCTCCACACGCAGATTTTTACGCATCAGCAATTGGTTGATATTAAAGTCAATCGACCCCATATCCACGAAGTGACCGACCTCAACAAAAGTTCCGCTCCGTCGCGTGTACCCTAAGCCTTCCGGCGTGGCAGGGAGAAAACCCGCACATTCAAAAACAACGTCCGCGCCCTCTTTGCGTGGTGTTTCCGCTTTCACGAGTTCCGTCCGCTCTTCAACAGAAGTTACGTCCTCAATGTTAATCGTTACGTCGGCACCGAGTCGTTTCGCGAGTTCCAAGCGTCCAGCAGGTCCACCGACCATAATCGCTTTTGCGGCACCGCTCAATTTCGCACACGCAAGCGTCACAAGCCCGATAGCACCCGAACCCTGCACGACGACGGTATCCCCCAGTTTTATCTCGCCTCGCATTGCGGCGTGAACACCGATAGTGAACGGCTCTGTGAGCACAGCAACTTCAGGCGACGCATCAGTTTTCATGAAGCACGTGTTTGGATAGTTGAGATACATATAATCCGCAAACCCGCCGCGAAAATGTGGTGCCTCATCTGGATTCCACTGAAAGCCATAGGCACCGTAGTTTGTGCCGGGTGCGAAGATAACCCTGTCCCCCTCTTTAACCGGTTTACCTACATAATCGGTTTCCACACCTTCACCAATTGCTTCAATAATACCGACGTTTTCATGTCCAAGTAAAACTTCCTGTTGGAAGCCGTTCTGCCAGTTGTGAAGGTCAGTTCCGCAGATCCCCGCTAATTCCTGACGGAGCAGCACTGTGTTAGGCTCAGGCTCGGGAACCGGATATTCGCGGATTTCAAAATCTTTACCGTGCGCGACCACGGCTCTCCCTGTCCGACTCATATTTCGCTCTCCTTAGGTTCATTTTTGGGTGGCATGCGTTCAAATCACACCACCCTTGGCTTTGTTCATACATATCTCCGTTTCTTTCGCGAGATAAGCACAATAACAATAATGGCAACAATCGTAATTGGCAGCCAGAACGCTTCAAAAATTTCCCAGAAAAAGTTAAATCCGATCCAAAGTACGACTTCAATCCCAACGATAAGGGCTGTTTTGTTCCACGGAAAGGCGGCACCATACTGTTTCTGCAATCGACTGGCATATATCCACGAGACCACCAAAGTCCCAACAATCGCTACGAAGAATAGAAGGTTGACGAGCCCTTGGATGCCGTTTAAAATGCTTAACATAAGAGTTTCGCTCCTTTGTAAGAGGGCTTTGTAAGCCCGATTTCCTTTTATCCCTATAGAGACACGGCATCCCAAAAAGATAGCAAAAACTACCCGACGCTCCTTTTCATTTTTTCGTTATTCAGAATGAATACGTTCTGGGCAGCTATAGACCGCCATACTCTGCCCCCGCATGAAACCTATTAATGTAAGGTTACCCTCTTTGGCGAGATCTACAGCGAGTGTAGATGCCGCTGAGACAGCGACGATAATCGGGATACGTGCAAACAGGGCTTTCTGGACGATTTCAAAACTGGCGCGTCCACTGACCATCAAGATGTGTTGATCCAGCGGCACCAAGTCAGTTAGTAAGGCGTGTCCGATCACTTTATCGACAGCGTTATGTCTGCCTATGTCCTCTCTGATAATCAGGAGTTCACCGTTTTCATTGAATAATCCAGCGGCGTGGAGTCCACCCGTTCTTTCAAAAACGGATTGCGCTTTTCTTAACTGATCGTTGAGTTTATAGAAAAGCGTGTGATTGACATGGAACCCTGAATTTAGCGGTTGCACCTGCTGTCTAACGGATTCAATCGTCATTTTGCCACAGAGTCCGCAACTCGCATTTGCGTGGAAATTTCGCTGCCACCCCGATTCGGCATCAAGGTCCAGTTCCTCCGTAAGACGAACGTTGACGATATTCTGCAACGGCGATAAATCCGAAGACTCCGTTTCAGAGGGATCTTCATCACAATAGGCAATGATTTCGATATCATCACCGGAAGCGATGAGGCTTTCCGTGTAAAGAAACCCCGCGGCGAGTTCAAAATCGTGTCCAGGGGTCCGCATCACAACGATCAAACTCTGTTGTTCCACCCGAATCTCAAGGGGTTCCTCAACAACCAACTCGTCTTCGACTTGGATGGGTTCAGTTGATGCCCAACGTGTAATAAGTTTTGTGGATGTCGGTTGCATTTTTTAAGTTTACCTTGCGGTTAAGGCAAGGCGTTCACCGAGAGAACTTATTGTGCGTTCATGGTTGCTAAGCCATTGGAAGTCGCTAACCAGACTCTATTGTTCATTACAACCAGAGATTTTACTATCAATTCACCCGTGAGTATCTGAGGAGTCGTTGTGTACTGCCATACATCGGCAGAACGCGTCTGGTGTGTATACAGGTCTTTATTCGTCGCTATCCACAAGACCAACGGAATTTGTGGCGTGGGAGGAGGGGGTTCAGTTTCTAACCCTTCTGTTTCCGGTTCAATTTCTAATCCGTCTGCTTCTGGTGAAAACTCAGGGAGCGTCGGATCCGGTGTTTCTTCCGGTAAGGGCTCCGGTTCCTCTTTCGGTATAGGTGAAGTATCCAGAGCACCTCTGATGTAGATATGCCTTAAATCATTTTCATTTTCTATACCTGTGTCAAGTGTCGTCGATTTTCCATTCCCGCCGTCTATGTCTGCTCGAAAGTAACCGTTGGATTTTTCATCGGCATTGAACCACGTAAAGAGCAACTGCTCTTCTGCGATATCAAGTCCTACAACCTTCATGCCGGCTCGGATTTCTGTAGAGCGATAGGAGTCCCACTCCTCTTTTTCTCGGTCGAACATGATGACATCTCCTGCTGCTGAAGCACTCCAAACCGTTTGAGGCGTTAGCAACAAGGTCTCAATATTGTCTGCTGGTAAAAGACTATTATGGGTATTGTAATAGAGAAACGGGTCAACGCTGCCGCGGATCCGCCGTATGATTCCGGCGTCTGTGGCGAACCAAATCTCCGCTGCATCCATTTTTATGTCCTTAATCCAGGCAGGAAATCCTTCTGCTGGGGAATAGTTTATGATTCTACCCGTTAAGTGACTGTAGTGGATCGCGCCTTGGGAACGCGTGCCAATCCACGTTTCTTGCGAGTTTGCTGCGATGGCTGTAACATCCGGCACATTTCCCAAAGCAGTGTTAATAAGTTCAGCGACGGGTTCAAACGGTATCCATTTGTCATACGCAGTCTCGAATAGCATCAACCCTTTTGGTGTGCCGATCCATAGCCGGGTGCCATCGGTTGTCATGGTTTGGATGTGGTTGTCGGGGAGCCCGCTTGCGTCGGTGTAAACTGTCCATTTCGTCTGATCCAAAATCTTTTTTGCCTGTTCCTTTATCGCCGCATCTTCGCTAATCTCGCTGACGTGAATTGCTTCATTCGCTGCTGCTTCCAGTCTACCCAATTTTAAGTTGGTCGCTGCACGGATGAGGTGTGCTTCATAAATCCATTCGCTCTCTGAATAGTGGGTAACAAATCTGTCTAAGGTGTGGAGCGCGTTTTCCAGCTGATCCATATCTGCTTGTAGTTTTCCAATCAGGAAGAGTGCTTTTTCGTGGAACGCCATATCAGGATAATCTATGATTGCAGCTTCGAGAAGGGATAATCCGGCACTGGGATTCTCCAGCTCTTCGACGAGTAGGAAGCCGGTGAGGTATTTCAGCACTGATACGTCGGGGTGATCTGGGTAATAGGTGAGAATCAGTTGGTAGTTATCCGCTGCTATATCGTATGCTGCGTTGGCAAAGGCAATATCCCCGAGTTCATGAAGGAGTGGGACGAGGTCGAAACTCGGGGCATCAAGAATGGCGACAGAACGGAATCGTTCCAATGCGTTGGCATTGTCCCCATTTGCTCGGTAAAGTAATCCGAGTTGGTAGTGGGCATCGGGGTATTTCGGGAATTCTTCGATAGCGGCTTCAAATCGTTTTTGTGCTTTTTCGGGAAGCCCTAACTCCAGCAATGTAAGTCCGTTCCGAAAATACTTTGCAGCGGTTCGATCTGGAACGTGCGCCAAATCTGACGTGAAATTGAGAGTGTGTCCTGCCAATGGGAATTGTAATACCTGCCCATTATATTCGATTTCAAAGTGGGTATCCGTGGAACCACGCCAACTGCCGGTGAATCTATCCCCGTTTTCACTCTCCACAATGACGTATTGCTCACTATAGGCAGAATGTTGAGAAGCGAGCAGGATGGCTACTGCCATCAATGTAAGAAGACAATGAACTTTCTGTTTTTTAACCTGCGTGTTTTTTGTGAGTTTCTGCTGCGACATAATTTATTTACCTTCTTTTTATAGTTTTCAGTACTGATAACTGATAACCATTTTATAGGGTTATAATATCAGAAACACCCAGAAAAGTCAAGGGCGTTTGAGGCACGTTCAGCTCCTTAATTCCCCCGTAGAAGGGATCTCTGAATTCCAACACTTACAAACCATTTCCTAACCTCGCCTTCTGATGACTGACAACTGAAAACTGGTAACCGAAAAACCGTGCTTGATACTGAATTGGCTATCCGATATAATACTTGTCATGAACGAGATCGCGCTTCCAATCACAAAATTAAAAGAGACGTTTCAGGAAGCAATCGCAGCGGGTCCCGTGGTGGTTGTCGCGCCGACCGGTAGCGGAAAATCCACACAAATCCCGCCGTGGTGTGCTGAACTGTCGGAGGATCCAGTCCTTGTTGTTGAACCGAGACGTGTCGCATGCCGTTCACTCGCACGGTGGGTAGCAAAACAGCGCGGAGAATCGTTAGGGCATTCTGTCGGTTATACTGTCCGCTTTGAAGATGTTGGCTCCGATGCTTTAACCCGTATCCGTTTTGTTACACCCGGTGTCGCTTTGCGATATGCTGCGGGACGGGAGTTGGATCAATATGGGACCATCATCTTGGACGAATTCCACGAGCGCGGTGTTGAAGCAGATCTCTTTCTCGCGATATGCCGAAAAAAACGACGCGATGCGAAGCTCGTTATCATGTCCGCCACGATAGCCGCGCAGCACCTCGCACGGTTTATCGGTGGACAGGTGCTACGGGCGGAGGGACGGGTCTATCCCGTTGGCGTACAATATCTGGGTGGGACAGTCGTCCCGACATCCCGCGATTTAGTGGAACGTCTTGAAAGAGGGGTGCGTCGCGCCCTCAAAGAGACCCCCGGAAATGTCTTGGTGTTCCTACCCGGAAAGGGTGAGATCAATGAGTGCCACGATGCACTTCGCAAGATGCGGCATATTGAGATTGTTCCACTGCACGGTGATCTGTCCCCCGATGCACAGGACATAGCATTCGAGACGCATTCCCAACGCCGCCGGGTCATTCTCGCAACCAACGTCGCTGAAACGTCTATCACACTTCCCGGTGTCACTGCCGTTGTGGATACAGGTTTAGTGCGCCAGCGTATCCATCAAAACCGACGTATTGTTTTAGCGTTGCGTCCGATCTCGCAAGCGTCAGCCGAGCAGCGTCGCGGACGAGCAGGTCGCCTCGGACCCGGAATCTGCTACAGGCTCTGGGAGGAACACGGACAACTTGAACAGGAAACACTCCCGGAGGTGCGGCGAGAGGATTTGACGCAATTCGTGCTAACGGTCGCCTCAACCGGCTATCGTCCACAGGATTTGACGTTTCTCGATGCGCCACCTGACTTCGCAGTGGAACGGGCGCAAGCGGCGTTAAAGAGTTGGGGTGTCCTCTCTGACGGTGGGATGCTCACAACCGAAGGGGCCAAGATCTGTGCGTTACCTGTCAATCCGCTCCATGCCCGGTTGCTCGTAAAAGCCCCACCCTCTCTTCGACGCGATCTGATCGATTTGATTGCCACTCTGGAACGTCCCGCCCCGTTATGGCAGCGTATGGCGCGTATGCCGATTGAAAAGCAGGAGGCTGTTCAGACTGCACGCCAGAAAGACCTATTTCGCGATGGATGCGATGCAACAACAGCGATCCGAACGTTACGCTACGGCGATGAGAAACGCCATCATCTCCATAGAACCGCCATTGCCGAGTGCCGCAGGATTGCGACGCAACTCAGGGCTTTCTTTCAGCTGCCCCCTGTAATGCAAGAGAACACATCACCGCAACCTGACCGAGCCGCGCTGATCGCTTATCTTTTACGTGAGTGGGACGCTTCTGCTTACGTCCGCAGACGAAAGGGGAAGGCATGGGGAAACGGACAGGCGGAGGTTTTGCTTGATTCCGATTCACTTCTTCCGGAAGGACAGCCCGCCGCGCTGATCTTGGAAACCGTTGGTGTTGGCAAAGGCACACGCGTTCAATTGCTCGGACGCACTGCCATGCCTTGCGCTTTCGACGCCCTCGTCGATGCTGGGATTGGCACTTCACACCTTGCCGCACCCAGAGTGGAAGGTGAAGACATTGTTGCGGAGGTGGTAACCGAATATGCAGGAAGAGAGATCGGGCGCGAACGTCGCCCCCTCCACGGAGCATTGCTGAGAGATGCGCTGGCATCCCTCATTCTTTCTGGAGATCTGCTCCCCGGAGTTGCGGAACACCTCACACGAGCGATTGAGGCGTGGCAGCTGCAGTGTGCCCTCAACCCTGATCCGCCTCCCGCGGAAACCGCAGATGTGACACCGCACACATGGTTGGTCTCGCGACTCGCGCTGTTGGGCGTTGAAGTCGCAGAGGAATGCCAACTCCTCTCTGTGGACGATCTGGTGTTCACTGATATAGACGCTGACACCATCACTGAAATTGAAGCGCAATATCCGAAAGAATTCTCTGTCAACGGTGCTAAGTTCGATGTAGAATACAATCCCGCCCAAAAATTGGTTACGTTGCGATGGCAGCGCGGCATCCGTCAACCCACATTGAGTACAGTCCTGCTACCTCGCTGGAACAATTGGAAAGTCCAAATTGATCTCCGGGGGCAGCTGCGGACGGTGCGTCCCCCTTCTTAATCCGCTTTCATTTTTCCCCACACTGTGGTAAGCAACTGCGGTTGTGGTTCAATAGGCAACGTCGCAAATGCTGGATTGAACCAAGAGGGTGTAAAGTTTAAACCACGACGCGTCAGGTGTTTTTTCCGTCGAGTCTGCAAATCAATTGTGACAATTTGACGATCCCTGTCTACGACTTCCTCCGTATAAACCAGCTTTTCGCCATCGGGTGACCACGTCGGATGAAAGATACCCAGCACAGGTTTACCAATTTGTTTCAAGTCGCTGCCATCGCGATTTGCAACATAAATTGCCCTCCTATTTCCGAGACCCCACTTTAACCAGGTAAATGCCAGTTTTTTCCCATCGGGAGACCACGTCGGGTAGTACATCCACGACGCTTCATTCGGTAGAAACGCCCGTTTTGTCCGAGTGCGGAGTTCCGCAATGTATATCCGACGGCTATCTACGCCAGCAACGAAAGCGATCTCCTCTCCATCGGGGGACCACGATGGATTACCACCCTGCACCTCCGCCAAAGCCACCTGAACGTCACCGATACCCTGTATCGTTCCGGTTTGGATGCTCCATTGCGGCGTTTCTGCATGATAAGCAATCCTTTGTCCGTCCGGTGCCCACGTCGGTTCTGTTCTGTGTGCCATTTTCTTAAAAACCCGTCGCACATTTCGTCCATCCGCATCCATCAAGAAGAGATCGTGCATGCCGTCACGGTTAGAAACGAAAAGAATGTGCTCACCTGTTGGCGACCAGACCGGGAAGTAATCGGAGGCTTTATGTCGCGTTAAGTTCACCTGATCGCTCCCATCGGGATTCATGATGTAGATATCCAACACTCCGTTCCGATATGATGAGAACGCAATCTTCTCAGTTCTCGGTGCCCTCGCGGATAAGGGATAAACACTCGCTAACACGAGCGCGAAACTCAGACTACAGAGAACAAAAAAACGTGTGATTTTCATAACATTTTCCTCCAGTAATGTAATACTGATAGCGAATCACTCCTGTATTTTAATTTTTCCCCACACTGTGGTAAGCAACTGCGGTTGCGGTGCAACAGGCAACGTCACAAATGCTGGATTGAACCAAGAGGGTGTAATGTTTAAACCACGACGCGTCAGTTGTTTTTTCCGTCGAGTCTGCAAATCAATTGTGACAATTTGACGATCCCCGTCTACGGCTTCCTCCGTATAAACCAGTTTTTCGCCATCCGGGGACCACGCCAATTGAAAAATACCCAGCGCAGGTTTACCAATTTGCTTCAATCCGCTCCCATCGCGATTTGCAACATGAATTGTGTCCCTACCGCCCAGGCCCCATTTTAACCAAGAAACCGCCAGTTTTTTCCCATCTGGGGACCACTCCGGACCGTACATCCACGACGCTTCATTCGGTAGAAACGCTCGTTTTGTCCGAGAACGGAGTTCCACAATGTATATCCGACGACTATGTGCGCCAGCAACGAAAGCGATCTCCTCTCCATCGGGTGACCACGATGGATCACCACCTTGCGCCTCCGCCAAAGCCACCTGAACGTCACCGACACCGTGTATCGTCCCGGTTTGGATGCTCCATTGCGGCATTTCCGCATGATAAGCAATCCTTTGTCCATCCGGTGCCCATGTCGGTTCCCTTCTCCGTGCCTTTTTCTTAAAAACCCGTCGCACATTTCGTCCATCCGCATCCATCACGTAGAGATCCCGGTGGCCGTTCTGATCGGAAACAAAAAGAATCTGTTCACCTGTCGGAGACCAAACAGGACTGTAATCTCCTGCGTTATTTCGGGTGAGTCGCTCTTGTTGACTTCCATCAGGGTTCATAATATAGATTTCCCAATTCCCACTACGGTTCGATGAAAACGCGATTTTCTCGGTTTTCGGTGCTTTTGCCAAAACCTGACCTACATGCGTGAACACCACTACTAAACTGACGCAACAAAGAATAAAGATACGTATGCCCTTCATAAAATTTTCTCTCCTGAAATATAGCACTGATAGTGTATTCATCTTGTATTTTCATCTACCGCCTTTGCGGTCGTTACCACTCTTCAGTTTGGCGTCGGTAATGTATCTTATATATAGTGCCGGCACTGTTCACGTAGACATAGGTATGATAATAATCATCGCGTCCGGTAGCCGTTTCTCCCAGTGCCGCTAACAGATTGACAACAATCTCAGCTTGTGACTCAATGTCATAAACGAAAGTATGCCTATAGTTACCTTGACCTATGGGTGTTGACTGTTTTGGATCGGGGTTTTCCTCCAGAAATTCTTCAAAGGATTTGTCCAACCAAGGACTATAGAAAGTTTCAACACCTTGATCATGTTCGACGGTATGTGTTGCACAACCGATTACCGAGAATATTAGCATACAGATGATAAACAGTACCGTGTATTCAAATCTGCAATTCATGGGTTCCTCCTAAAGTTTTCGTCTTTATTCAATCCGTTTGAACGTGCATCGCAGTCCCTCAGTTCGCATCCAACCTTGCGGTGTTAATTCCATATCCCCATAGAGGACTAAATACAGCGTATCCTCCGTCACCGTAATCCCTGCGATTGAAGCAATTGAATAGGAATTTTTTGCGGCGGCTCTCCCTCCACCTTGTGCGCCCAGTCTGCGTCTTCTTTCGGCATCCGCCTGTTTCTTTTTCGCAACCATCTGTTTGATAGGTTCAGAACCGAACAGGAACTCAAGCATCTTCGGTCCCGTCCGTCGATTAAAACTGATAAATGGGAACGGATCGTCGCCATACCGTCTGGTAGTGATAGAACATTGTCCCGTGACATTCGTGCCACGATTGCTGCCGCTGTAGTGATACGAACCGCGGTCCTCGGAAAATTCGATCGTCAAGTTTTTACGCATAGATGCGACAAGCGCGGCTTTCGCGTCGAGTATCCGCTGATTGGATTCTTCATCCTCCACCTCAATTGGTGGTAAACGGGTCGCATTTGCTGCTGGCGTCTGTGCGTCTGCCGCTATGTTCGGGGAGTTTGGGGGTGTCGGTTGTTCGGGAGCATTAGGAGTTGTCGTCTGTTCGCCGGTCGCACCTTTAGAAGTCACCGCCCCAGGAGAGGTTGATGCGTTGATGGTCTGTAACGACGTAGAACTTACCCGCCGCGCGGTGACGCTCCCTTTTTCGACCTCCAAGCCGACATACTGCCATTTGCCGACGAGAAGGTCTTTTACGGTTTCTTTAATCCTTTCCGGGTTGTGTTTTTGACGCGCCGCATCATAAGCCTCAATTAAACGTTCTCGTTCATACTGCGTTTCCGGGGATACCAGCGTCCCACAACTTGTGAACACGATCACCAGAATACCCACGACTATTAACATTTTCATTGCTGCCCTCCTTGCTTCACACGCATAGATTACTAAAATCCGCCAAATCTGTGAAATCCATCTCAATCCGCGATTCAGACAATTATAACCTAACCTCTATTCAATCCGCTTAAAGGCACATCGCATGCCACCCGTCCGTATCCAACCCTTCGGAGTGAGTTCCATGTCTCCGTGTAAAATTAGATAGAGCGTGTCGTTCGCTACCTCAATTCCCATTGCCGAGGTTGGGACGTAGGAGACCCCTTTCGGAGCCGCTTTTTCGCTACCTTTTCCACCCAATTGGTAGATATTTTCATCCTTATCCCATAACGGTGGCTGGTTGGTATTTACAAAATTTTTTCCTTCAACCCGCTGCATATTTTCGGCATACGCTTGCTTGCCTCTGGTGGACATAAGTCGGGCAGGTTCGGACGTAAATAGGAATTCAAGCATCTTCGGACCTGTGCGGCGTCTAAACCGGATAAGCGGCAAAGGGGCATCCCCGACGCGCGGCGCAATGACGTTACATTGCCCTGTGACCTTCCTGCCACGATTGCTACCGCGATAGTAAAAGGAGGTCCGCTCCTCATAAAATTCAAGCACTAAATTTTTACGGTTCGCCGCGGCTAATGCCATCTTCGCCGCAGCTATCTTTTGGTTGTCTTCACGCGCTTCGACTGTGATTGGCGATAATTGCACCCCATCCTTTTCAGAAACCTGATCCCTTGTGTCATGCTGAGGCACTTCGAGGGGAAGAGGTGTTTGGACACTCGCATCTGTTTCACCGTTTTTGGATTTCGGTTTCGCCGTTTCTGCGTTGACGGTCTCGTTTTGGATGTCTATGCCGACAAACTGCCATTTGCCGGTCAACTGTGCCTTTATCTCACGTTTCATCTCCTCTGGGTCGAGTCTCATGGGCGCATCTTCGTAATTCTCAATGGACCGATTGCCTTCCTGCTGCGCTTCTTGGTATAGCACGCTGGTACAACTCGTAAACACGACTAACACGAGGATGATGAACGGTATTAGCATCTTCACGGTTTTTTCTCCTTCGTCTGTGTAATTCGGGGTTTTTTAAACCGCTCCCATAACGCAGGGCTCTACACTTTTATTCTATCCGTTGGAAAACACAACGGATGCCGCTACTCCGAGCCCAACCGTTGGGTGTCAGTTCCATTGTTCCGTACATCGTCAGGGACAACGTGTCATCTGTCACCGAAACACCGAGCCAATTATCTGCGGTGGCTCTCATGGAAACATTATCTTGGTTCCTCAGTCTACTTGCGGACATATTCGTTAAGAATTCGTGGAGTGGCAAGCCTGTATCCCGAAAAACCCGCAGATACGGAAACGATTCATCGCCGTAACGCCGTGAACTGATTTTGAAGCTGCCCGTTACCTCTGTGTCTCCGTTCTTACCGCGATACCGACGAAATACGTTTCGATCCATAAAGAAATCCAGCGTAAGGTTTTGGCGAACCGTCGCGTGAAGTTCAGCCTTTAACGCCGCGATCTCTTCGCTAACATCACCTTCAGCGACCTCCATATCCAGAAATTGCCATCTGCCAATCAGTTTATCGGTTAAGGCGGTTTCTAATTGCCGCGGATCGTGTTTTCTGAGAGCATCTTCATGGGCTGCGCGTAACCGATCGCGCTCGTTCTGCATCGCTTGGTATTCCACGCTGGTGCACCCTGCAAACACCAATATTGTTAAGATGAAGGCACTTAATATTTTCATTCCGTACTCCTTTCAAAGTAACACCGCACACCACCGCTTTGCACCCACCCGTTAGGACTTAATTGCATCTTGCTGTGCATTGTGAGATATAACCTGTCCTCTGTAACAGAAATACTAATCTCTTTCGCTGTGTCAAGCCCTCGAGCACCTGACAAACCGAGCGACGTCCCATCGGAACTTGCTGCGAAGAGGAGTTGTGAAATCTCTGGACCTGCGCGTCTGATGAACCGGATGAAGGGGAAGGGTTCGTCGCCGTATCGCACAGTGATGATAGTGAATTGACCAGATACCTCCGTGTTACCATTTTTGCCGCGGTAATTATACATACCTTTCTCCTCGAAAAATTCAAGTGCGAGGTTCTTCAGGTCAAGCGCATAAAGAGCCGCTTTGGTTTCGGCGACTTCTTGACTGACATTACTTTCCTCGATCTCAAGGTTCAGGAATTTCCACTTCCCGAGGAGTGTTTCAGTTACATTGGTTTTGAGTTTCAGTTCATTGTGTTCCTCGCGAAGGTCTTCGTAATTCTTGAGCAGCTGATCGCGTTCTGCTTGCATCTTTTGGTACTCGACACTTGTGCAGCCGACGAGCATCAGCGCGCAGATACCAAAGATAATCCAAGTTTTCATCGGTGTCTCTCCTTGTGAGATGTGCGTATACAGGGTAGCGTTTCCTGCGGTATTATACCAGAGCAACCTGTAAATGGCAAATCATGCGTTGTTCTAATCTTTGCCCTCAAAATTCAAGCGTCAATCCGAAATAAATGATCCGCGGGAGTTGCGGGGCATCAAAGACTTCACGTTCAATGCCGACCTCCTGACCTTGGACGTCAAGTGTTGCCTCTTCAAAAATGAACTGTATCGTATTCTTGCGATTGTATACATTCAGAATGTCAAGAAATCCACCCACACGCACTCCCCAGAGTCTCCATTTGTAACTCACCCGAAAGTCCAACTTATGATACGGTGCGAGTTCAGTGCTTAATTGTTCGTCAGCACTCGCCAAAAGCGGATTCAACCCACGCGTTACAGGGTCCTGGATGAGAACGATGGAACTGATAGGGGCTTCCGAGGTGCCGCTGAGATACTGCCATTTCGCCCCAATCTCAAAATTCGGTGTGAAATTATAGTTGGCGACCACACTGATGATATGCGTGTTATCAAAAAGGTAGGGTTGATAAGTAACCGTTGGATTCTCGCGTCGCTCCGCGTGTGTATAAGCATAGGAAATCCAACCGAAGAACTTATCTGGGATCCGATGCCGTAAGAATACCTCCGCACCCCCGACGTATGCTGTCCCCTGATTGAGATAGTTCGCGACTTCATCGGGTGTTACCAATTTCTGGGCGTCCTTATAATAGGTAGCAAGTTTCAGTTCGGTCCGCGATGAGAGTTCATGTTCCAATTCCATGATATAGTGCCGTGTGAGACTTGATGCCAAGACACTATTGCCATCTTCTGCCAACAGTTGAGAGGGTTGTGGACTCTGTTCATAGTGTCCATATGCGAAGCGGAGATTAGACCTGTTTGGCAGTATAAAACTCACACTGCCGCGTGGTTGAATGGAAACCTGCTGTGTCACATTCAGGTAGTCAACTCGAACACCGAGTGCTACAGACAGAAACGAAAGCGGGTCGTATCGCCCTTGCACATACCCTTCAGTCCGATAAAAATCGTGTCCAAACTCGTCGTGTATCTCTTCCACCCCCGTTAGCTGTGTTTCCGGTCCAATCCGTGTTTCCTCTCCGATGACCTCTCCGTCTTCAATAATTGGGGTAACTCTTGTTACATCTTCATCACTTGTTTCGTATTCTGGGAACCTACCATCTTCAAAACTGTTAGCAGGGCTAAAGGAGAGGAGGAAACCCGGTTGAAATTGAAATTGCGGTGTGAACTGATAGGATACATCCTCACGGAGCGTATAGACCGGCACGTTAATCTTTACATCGTAGTGGCCATAGTCAGCAGAATCGAGTACCCACTCGCCCTCGGGGTTCTGAGAAACTTGTTCATTGAACGGAGCTTCAAATATGATTGTGAGGAAATTGAGAGAACGGGTCAGGGACAAATGTGAGGTAAGATTTTCGGTGAAGTCTGAACGGAGATGAACACCTTGTCCATTGAAACCATTTTGGAAAAGGACAGAAGCGAGTCCACCTTCGACCGTCTGAACTCCTGTTTCGTCTTCAATGGTAAATTCACTGCTCTCTTCAACAATTTTAAAATGATCGGTTGCCGCGAAAGCGTTGAGTGTGAGGCGATGTTTTTCACCGAGGGGATAGGCAAATTTAAGCTGATAATCCGAAAAATAGGGAAACTGCTGTGTCTGTCCAGTTTGTTCTTCAAGAATCGGACCAGCGATGAGGTCTAAGTAACTCCGCCGACCAGAGGCGGAGATATATCCCTTATCACCGATTTTGGCTTCGAGTAACCCTTCAGAATAAAGGATGTTTAAATTAAATTTCCCGCCCCACGACTTTTCGATGCGATCGCGAGCATAAATGTCAAGCACAGCTTGTGAATCCAGTCCGAATTCGGCACCATATCCACCTGCATAAATGTCAATTGTCTCAATCGTTTCAGAGCTGATCGTCGAAAGTAAACCGCCCCAGTGAAACGGATAGCCAAGCGGAGTCCTGTCAAGATAATAAAGGTTCGAGCCCGGTTCACTCCCACGAATGTAAAGTGCCCCGAAGTAATCGTTTGGGATACCGATACTCGGAAGTGTTGTCAATCCCTTAAGTGCATCGTTGGCGGTCCCCGGAATCCGTAGGAGTTCACTCCCGCGGATTTCTGTGCGACTCACCGTCGGTGGAAGACGTTTCCCCTCTACCACGACTGCTTCAAGTTTAAAGACTGCTCCGAGGTGTATTTTGACTTCAGTGGTATCGCCGCTACTGATGTTCACCGACACTTTTGTGGGCGCGGCTTCTACGGGGTGTGTTACAACACAGGTATAGGAGCCTGCGGGCAGTTCTGTGAATCGGAAGACCCCGTTTTCATCGGTTTTTTGGTGTTGGTCGGTTTCGAGAATATGAACATCAGCGTCTACGAGGGATTTCCCTGTGCTTCGCTGATAAACAGTTCCTTGAATATCGCCTGTTTCGGCTATAACAGAAAGTGGCAGGACGGTGAACACAAGCATAACTATGACGAATCTCAACTTCATTTAGTCGTTTTGACCTCCACTGAAGGCACTGACACCGCGTGAATTCAGTATAAACACGGCATAATGCTGCAGGGACACTTTGGGTTGGTTAAGAAACCACTTTGTGCGATAACGCCTCTTTAGCAAATTCGAGTTAGCACAATTATTCAACGTTCAATTCAGTTTTTCAGTTTACCTAAAATAGCGACTTGTGCTAATTAAGTCAGACGAAGCCCGATCCAGATTTAGTCCCTCTTAACTGTTTCCAAAGCGTCCATTAAAAATATGTGGTATCCTTTTTCATTTATATGGGATTCATTCGATGTTCGGTAAGGTAAGTGACCTATCAATTCCAACTGGGGCGATAGGACAAAAGAGTGTACCGAATGATCCGGATTGTGTGTGATAGTCTTTTCATAGACTTCGGTGACCCGTGTGGCTAATTTGCTTGCCCAATCACCCTTTTCCCCATTCTGAAGTTCCGGTAGATCTCTTAGGAGCAGGAACACACTGACATAGTGTTTATTAAGCAACTTGATGATCTTAGAATCGGAGAGGACAACTGCCCTCAAGGTTTTACCGGTCCCTCAGCAAGATTCATCGTCGAAAGCCCCCCATGTTAGAACGACATGAATTGGACGTTTTTTAGTTTGTGCTTGTGTAACAATATCTTCAATGGGGTACCTCTCAATTTCTGAAAACTTGTAGAAGGCAGCCTCTAACAAATTCTTCGCTTCTTTTTCAGTGATGGCAGTCTTCCAAACAATATCATGCTGATCCTCTGGGTTCCGTCCAACAAGTTCCATGCGCGGAACAAAAACTATATCTGCTAAGCCATAGGCGTGGAGGTCAACATTGGTGTTGCGAGGTGGAACATAGAGCCAAAACTCGCGGATCGTCCCATATTTCCGGTTGAGTATGAGTCGTCCAGTAAATTGTGCTGGAGTAAAGTAAGCACCAGCCTCTCTATCCAGTAGGAATTCGGCGTGGATTCTGAAGACGATTTCAGCATAAGTTGGCGAGACTGCCCGTAGGCACGCATAGGCGCCTTTTGACTCAAATCTACCTGAACGAAACAGCGTCAAGCCAAAAACTTCCAGGACAAACTCTGTGCCTGGATTGTTATGCATCTCCGCAGTCGCTCCGGGATGAAATTGACGAAGAAACGGTATAATGTCTTTAGCATCAAGTGTCCATAGGTGTCCTACGGTGAAACTTTTCTTCGGGAAAAAGACTCTGAAAGCGTCCATCCCATATTCTTGGCTCGGGTGAGCCGGTGAAAGATTATGAAAAAGGGCAGCGTGCTTGGGCGAGTTAAGTGCGGTATCAGCAATCGGGGCCCAATATGCATCCACCTGTATTGTCTTATTTCTCTTTGGGGAATCCCCTTGCGTGTCAGATGTTGCGTCTTTCTGAGAAATCTGCGGATCCGCATTACCCTTTTCATCCTCGGACACAGTCTGTCCAATCTGGTTTCGGACGGCGGGTTTAGCATCCATATTATGGATGACGGGTGCATCCACAAGTTCAATTGTAGGTTGAGATACTGATTCAAAACTATAGGGTTTCTGAAAGCGAACAAGATACCGATTGCTGGTACCTAACAAGAGTATCACCAAAAGAGTAAATGCACCAACAGCAATCCATGGAAGCAAGGGTTTCGTAGCAGTTGGCGGTGTGGGGTCAATATCGGTGACTTGCCGCATAATGTTCTTTATTAGATTTTCTGATAACTGAACCCCACCAAGAGTTTCCTGAATCAAAATTTCTTGATCTGATCGCAGACGCTTTCGCGCACGCTGGAGCCGACTGGCAATTGTATTCACCGATACCCCTAAGAAGTTACCTATCTCCTTGAGAGTCATTTCACCGAGATAGTAAAGCGTCACAACAGTGCGCTCGCTCTCTGGTAGTTTTTCAAGCAGTTTTTCAACGAGTTCGTACCGACGTTCGATGGCTTCTGCCTCGCGCTGTTCGGAGACGTAACGTTCATAATCTGACTTTTCTGTTTCTTTCACGGATGTCTCCTCCAGCGATTGAACTGTTGATTTCCGTTTGCGCATCCAAGCAATGCAGTGCCGATTAGCGATAACATAGAGCCACCCAGCAAATTGATCAGGATTTTTGAGTGTCGAGAGTTTTTTATACACTTGAAGGAAGGTGTCTTGTGTAATCTCTTCAGCATCGTGAAAATCACCAATCTTCCGCCACGCGAGAGCATGAACACTTTTTTGGTACTTTCGGATTAAGCGGCTAAACGCTGCTTCATCGCCCGACAATATTTCGTGAATCAACTGGGCATCATCTTCTCTTTCCATGAGGTACCCTCCTAATCTAATGAACAAATGATAGCGTTATAATGTTAAAGACGCGATTTTATGTCAGAAAATGTGCATTCTGAAGAAAAAAATGAAAATGTATAATGATGCATCGTTACAATACAGTTTTTCAGTTTGCCTAAAATTTGTTTATCTGTCCGGACGCAAAAAAAGCCAAGCACATGGACCTCCACATGCTTGGCTTCTCTGTGTTTCAATATTTGTCCAAATATTATTCTTGATGCAATGTAACCGACCGACGCGGTGGGCTGAATTCCTGCTCTGACAACGGCACTGCCATATTCCGATAAACCTGAACCCGGTAGGATCCAAAGTCCGGCACAAACATCAGCCCATCATCGCTGACAGCGACCGATTTCGGTTGGCGCAGGTATTTCTGCGGTTCCAGGTCCGCCATATCCCGCATCCGATTTGGACTGGCGTTCGTCATCATGTAAGCCTGGGACACTTTTGACAAGGTAGCATCACCGAGGAATTTCTGCACATAACGCCCTTCAGCGTTGAAGAGTTGGATACGGTCATTCCCTCGGTCAGCGACATAGATATCACCGTATAAGTCAACGTCAATCCCGGCGGGACGGTTGAGTTCACCGTTACCGCTGCCGGATTTACCGAATTCAAAGAGAAACTCCCCCTCGGCGTTGAACTTTTGAACCCTATCGTTTCGCCAATCCGAAACGTAGACATCGCCGAGTTCGTCTACAGCGACACCCCACGGCATATTGAATTCACCTTCACCGTCGCCGTGACTCCCCCATCCTAAGAGGAACTTACCGTCTTTCGTGAACTTCTGCACCCGATGGCTCAGACTGTCAGCGACATAGAGATTCCCCTCTGGGTCAAAGTCCATACCCGCGGGACCATTGAGTTGTCCCGGCTCTGTGCCGTGTTCACCCCATGTACCGATGTGTTCACCTTCACTGTTAAAGGCGACAATCCGGTGCAGGTATTCATCGGACACATAGAGGTTTTCTTCGCTGTCCGGGGTAATCGTCACGGGCCACGTGAATTGACCATCACCCTGTCCGTAACCGCCCATCGTGCCGAGGTCTTCGTCCTCAACGGTATATTTCCGAATCATCGCAGTGCCATCACTACGACACATGATATACAAACGTCCCTCTTTTCCGATTGCAATATCGACCGGAAAATTGGTCGTTCGCCGCATGCTCAAGGTCTTGTGAAATGGATACCCGGCACGCAGCAAGCCGTAAGGTCTGCCCATGATTACCTCCTGTCTTTCTAACGATTGCTTCTGGATGCTGTGTCCGTTGTTCTTGCGGTTTTCGTCTAAATTCACTATTAATGGTGCTAACAGCACCCTATTGGTTTCCTTCTACGGACATCTTCAAAAACAACGTTTTTGAAGTTCAGATTTAATCGTTAAAAAATTATTCCTGAGTCATTAGAATAGCAAGTGTCAGTTTGCAAGCTACACTGAAAAGGGATGAATCTGTTCAAAATTGCCACCGACGATGTGCGTCGGGTCTACACCCATCCACTGCTCTAAGAGCGTTCCGTATATGCCTCGGAAGTCGATGGTATGTTCAAGGTCTTCGCCGTGTACCCAACGGGACGGATCCAGAGATGGATATTCTGAGTAGAGTCCACCCTTCACCCGATCCCCGATGATGAACGCACCACCACCCGTGCCATGGTCAGTGCCACTGGCGTTGTCTCGGATACGTCTGCCGAATTCCGTGAAGACGTACATGACGATCTCTTCGGAGGCGTTTTGCGCTCGTAGATCCGTGAAGAACGCTTGGATGGCTTCCGTGAGTTCTGTCAGCAGTCGAGGGTGTGTCGGGACCTCGTTGGCGTGGTTGTCATAACCTCCGTGCTGCGTGTAGAAAACGCGTGTGCCGAGATTGGCGAGGTGAACCCGTGCGACATCCCGCAGGCTCTTGGCAATCGAGCTTTGTGGATATTCCACTTCGGACGTATACATCGCCGGTGCCTTTTTGAGCTCATCAGCACCTTTAATCACATCTAACCCAGTTTGGCTGAGGTAGTCCATCACGATACCCGTGCCAACCGTGCTGCTATACATCCCTTTGAATATCTCCAGGGCTTTTGTCCGTTGACTTTCATCGCCAATGCTGGTCATCAATCCGTAGTTATCCAAATCACCAACAGAGGTGACGGGGATGCCGGAGAGTGCACAGGCGCGCGGAAGTCCTTGTCCGAAACTGACACCCGTTAAGACGTTATGGCTCTGTGGATCGAGTTCTCGGACGAGTCTACCGACCCAACCTTCATCACCAATTTTCAGCGGTTCGCAGGTATGCCAGATATCCATCGCCCGGAAATGCGAGCGGTTTGAATCCGGATAGCCTATTCCCTGCACAACAGCGACATCACCAGCATCGAACATCGCTTTCAGCGGTCCAGCCTGCGGATGCCAGCCCAACTTGTCATCTACCTCTGACGGTAAAACATTTTCCGATTTGATACCGACAACCGGACGGGAATCGTGATAAATCCCGCTTGTGTACGGAATGAGTGTATTCATGAAGTCGTTGCCGCCGCTGAGTTGGACAACGACAAGGACTGGGGCTTTCTTAGTCGTACTCATGTCAATCTCTCCTATGCGTAAGCACGCTCCTACGGTAGCGAATGGAATACGGGTATTCCCTGACCTGCTATAGATAGCACTACTACGAGCTGTCCTGTTCGTAGTAAGGCGATAATCGCCCGTCGTCCAACCTTGGATTACCCAATATATTTCTCATCTTCACACGAGCGTGCCAACCAAACAAAAAGTTAACCAAGTTGATACTCTCTTGAAGCCACGATTAACTGGAGCATACTCACGACTCGTTCTTGGTTCTCCTCCGCAGCGTCATCATCTCCGAGGTTGAGTTCACCGTTCGCTTCCGCAAATTGTGTGAGATACTCACGAGTGGTGTCCCCTATCGTCAGAGGTCCAGTGAGTTCAAGGCATTCGTCCACAAATGCTTCTGGCGAGAGTGAACCCCCGTTGTTTTTCAGACGTGTGAGAATGTCCTGAATTCCGGGTTTCGATGCGTCGCTAACTTCACGAACGGCGAAGTTGACGCGAGCGGTCAGCAGGCCCCCATCGATCCACTCTTTACCGGTATGCCACCCTTCTACGGTGGGCGGATCCATGAGTTTCTGTCCCATTAATTGCGTAGCACTGGCATACTGCCCGATTCCGGGTTGCGGACCTTGGAAGGTGCCTACCAGTTTCACGATCCCTGTGACGAGTTCCGTCGGGCTTTTCACCTTCTTGAATTGGGCTTCTTTGAAGAAGTCGGAATTGAAAAGGACACTGAGGACGTGGGATATATTCCCGTCAGATGCCATGAATGCGTCCGAGAGGGTCTCGATCGCTTCCGGATCTTGCGGGGGCGTTACGTTCCACGACGGCACTTGTGGTTCGTCTGCGACAAAGAAGTTATAGAGGTGTCTGGAGATAAATCTGGCACACGCCGGTTGTTCGACGATGATGTCGATGATGTCTTCACCGTTGAGGTTTCCGGTATGTCCCAAGAAGGTTTTCTCGCAGTCGTCGTGTTCCCCTTCATCGAACAAAAAGGGCGGCGAGTAATAACCGTGTGGATACAGCGGGATCGGCTGTCCGAATGTCCACCCTGTGAAAGCGAGCGCGCAGCTCTTTATGTCATCTTCACTGTAATTGCCCACCCCTAATGAGAAAAGTTCGAGGAGTTCCCTCCCGTAGTTCTCGTTGGGTTCGCCTTTACGATTTTCGTTATTGTCGAGCCAAAAGATCATCGCCGGATCTTTGGAGAGTTCGAGTAGGATGTCCCGCATCTGTCCCATACCGACGCGTCGCAGCATATCAATCTGGTCTGAAGACGCGAGGATGTGCTGATTCTTGCCTAACCCCGTTGCAAAAACATGGTGCCAGAAGAGTGCCATCTTCTCTTGAAGTGGACACCTACTGTTCAGCATCCGGTAGATCCAGATACCGACATAAGCACCTTCACCGCCGAAGTAGCGTTCTAAAATGTCTTCATCAATGGGGGTCCCGCGTTCAGGATGGACGAGAGCGTCAACGACGTTCTCGTATCCCTTTTCCACGTAGGCTTCCAGCTCGGTGCGGGTTGTTCCAAACCCTGCGCGGCGCATGAGGTGCGCCATTAACGCAACATCATTCGTTGACATGTTCACCTCCGATACGTTCTGCGTGAGGCGAGCCCTCACGTGAGTAACTTTCGATGGAATACCGTTTTGCTGGTGAGGTTTCCCAACCGCGCAATTCTCGGTTCTGTGCAAACCTACAGAGGCTTGCAGGACAATGGATTGGAGAAACCGATTAAGATTGCCTCTATCTTATAATTAAAGTCAAAAAAAAGTCAAGTTTTTTGTTTTCCTTAACCGCGGAGTCTGTCTCTTCTGTAGGACGGATCTCAGAGTCTCAACGCCTAACTGGGAACCGAAAATCGAAAACTAATTTTTACATTTTTTTCAGATTATGCACACTTCGTATTCTAAAAATGTGTCTTTAATAATAAAAGGAACTCTTTTTCTAAGTGCTCTTAGGTCAAACACACGTTTTTTAGACGAAAAAGGAGAAAAAATGATACACCGACACATTCTGACATGCCTTTTTATGCTCACTATAATTCCGCTGAGTGCCAAAGCTTTCCCACCCGCTTCCCCCGCAGGCGGAAACTACTTAGTCCTTGATGGCGTGGACGACTACGCCGTTTTGGATTTTAAAACCCATGGTGTCTTCTTACCGAAAGGCACAGAAGAGTTCACCGTTGAAGCGTGGATCTATCCGACCACACCGCCTGCCGGGAATGTATATGCCATGATTCTCAGCCAACAGGTGGAGATCCGCGTCGCCAGCGATAATGGGGAATGGGAAGAAATAAAGAAAGGTATCGATTGGCAAAAAGGTGATTTATTCCTACTCATTCACGGGCATATTCTGGTTAAAGGAAGTCCCGCTAAGATAGGGCGCATAATGGCAATTTCTCCAAACCAGTGGCATCACATTGCATATCAGTCAGATGGAAGAGCGCAAGCAAACATCGTTAACGATTTCGCAGAGATACGGAAATGGCCAAGAGGATGGCCGCTCGCACACGATCTCGCACACTTTGAGCATCCGAAGGATTTTACACTCGGAGGATTTGGGAAGAAAATTAAGTTGCCTCACGGCGATCACTTTCGGGGACCCTTTGCGGGGTATATTGATGAGGTCCGTATCTCAACAGTGGCTCGCTACGATGTCAGCAAAGACGGGTTCACGCCGCGTAATAAATTCAAAAGAGACCGTGAGACACTCGCCTTGTGGCATTTTGATGAACCCGGTGGAAGACGGATGTTCTCGGACGCATCGGGCAATTCACACCATCTGGTGGGTGAAGGTGGGGCGAGGACCGGCATCCCACTCGCCGTCGAACCGCACGGAAAGCTTACAACAACATGGGGACGACTCAAGCAGTGAAATCTCTTGTAGGAGGGAATTCCGATTCACGACTCTGAACTGAGAATCGAAAACTGATAACTAATTTTTACATTTTTTCAGATTATGCACAATTCACATTCTAAAAATGTGTCTTTAATAATAAAAGGGACTCTTTTTTGAACGCTCTTAGGTCGAACACACGTTTTTTAGACGAAAAAGGAGAAAAAAATGATACACCGACACATCCTAACATGTCTCTTCGTGATCGCGTTAATTCCGCTAAGTGCAAAAGCATTTCCACCCGCTTCACCCGCTGGTGGAAACTATTTAGTCCTTGATGGGGTGGACGACTATGCCGTTTTGGACTTTAAAACCTACGGGGTCCTCCTGCCGAAAGGCACAGACGAGTTTACCGTTGAAGCGTGGGTATACCCCACTACACCGCCTGCCGGGAATGTATATGCCATGATTCTCAGTCAACAGATGGAGATGCGCGTCATGAGCGATAATGGGCAACGGGAGAACGTCAAGGAACGTATTGATTGGGAGACAGGTGATTTATTTCTATTCGTTCGATGGCATATTACGTTTGGAGGAGGTCCCGCTACGCAAGGGCGCATAATAGCGCTTTCCCCGAATCAATGGAATCACATCGCATTTCAGTCAAAGGAGAAAGAAACAGCAGTCATTGTTAACGATGCCACAAGTATCTCACCGCGAAAAACAACGCTCGCACGCGATCTCTTACACTTCCAGCACCCAAAAGATTTTACACTCGGAGGATTCGGAAAAAAAATTAAGATGTTCGATAACTTCTTCTGGGGCTCTTTTGCGGGATATATTGATGAGGTCCGTATCTCGACGGTGGCTCGTTATGATATCAGCAAAAACGGATTTACGCCGCGTGATAAATTCAAAAAAGACCATGAGACACTCGCCTTGTGGCATTTTGATGAACCGGGCGGAACACGGAGATTCTCAGACGCATCGGGGCACGCGCATCATCTGGTGGGTGAAGGCGGCGCGAGTACCGGCATCCCACTCGCAGTCGAACCGCACGGAAAACTCACAACAACATGGGGACAACTGAAGCAATGAAATGAGAAAAAATTAAGGAAAGGAGACGGCGTTTCCTCCCCTGAATAAATTCGGGGATTTCCACGCCAAAGATTTGATGAAAAGCACAATTGTTAATCGAAAAAGCCTGATAGTGATTTTAGGTGTTGTGTTGATGGCCATCGGCGCGCAGGGTATTGGTCAGGCTACGGACGAATATCCTCCGTCATCACGTATTTACCTACTCAGGGATGGAATTAAAGCAACCCTTGCGTGGCCAGGAGGAGGAATAATAGTTTATTCTACAAGAAACCAAAGGACTGATTCTCTTGATTCAGTCCGTAACTCCAAATGGCAGAGGCGGGATGATCCAACGAGCCCCTGGGTTGATGTTCCTGATTCAGAAAAAGCTACCGGATTATACGGCTATGTGGTAACGCTTCCCGGTGAATACAGATGGGTTGGCGAGATTAAAGTGGAGGGTGTATGGGGAAAATACAGCAGCAGGAATATTCTTCAGCTCGCGCCAGAAGGAACAGTGACGAGCATTCCAGCAGAAGCAGAGGGTATCCCGAGCGAACAACACAAGTTGGCACTTGAAGGGCATACGCATTATGTCCTTGCCGTAGCGTTTTCCCCTGATGGTCGCACGTTAGCGAGTGGGAGTCGGAATGGAAAGATCCGGTTGTGGGATACCGACACCGGCGAACACAAGCTGACGCTTGAAGGGCATACAGATGGTGTCACTTGCCTATCGTTCTCTCTCAATGGGCACACGCTGGCGAGTGGGAGTTGGGATGATACAATTCGGTTGTGGGACGCAAAAACCGGACAACCCCTGCAGACACTTGAGGAGCATACGGATGGGGTCCGTTCCGTAGTGTTCTCTCCCGATGGTCGCACGTTAGCGAGTGGCGGTTACGACAATATACTTCGATTGTGGGATACTGAAACCGAACAACACAAGCCGGCACTTGAAGGGCATACGGATTATATTCGTTCCGTAGTGTTCTCTCCCGATGGTCGCACGTTAGCGAGTGGGAGTTATGACCGGACGATTCGGTTGTGGGATGCTGAAACCGGCGAACACAAACTGACATTTGAGGGGCATACGGATGGGGTCCTTACTGTAGCGTTCTCTCCTGATGGGCGCGCGCTGGCGAGTGGGAGTTATGACCGAACGATTCGGTTGTGGGATGTGGAAACCGAGCAACACCTGCAGACGCTTAGAGGGCATACGAGTAATGTCCTGTCCGTAGCGTTCTCTCCGGATGGTCACACGCTGGCGAGTGGAGGTGAGGACAATACATTTCTGTTGTATGACGATACGGTTCGGTTGTGGGATGCGAAAACCGGGCAATCCCTGCAGACGCTTAGAGGGCATACGGATGGTGTCGCTTCCGTGGCCTTCTCCCCGGATGGTAGTCTGCTGGCAAGTGGGAGTTATGACCAGACGATTCAGGTATGGGAACTGACACCCGCTATGCCCACTGTCGAACCCTCTCAACCTGCTATGTCTGCCGACGAACCAGCCCAACTCGCAGGCGATCTCAACGCCGACGGTATCGTTAATATCCGAGATCTTGTCCTCGTTGCGTCGCAGCTCGGCCAAACCGGACAGAACACGGCGGATATCAATGAAGATGGTGTGGTCAACATTCAAGACCTGGTTTTGGTAGCAGGGACGTTCAATACGACTATATCGGCACCCACTGCACATCCACAAGCCGTTGAGACGCTCACCACAGGAGAGGTCCAGAGGTGGTTGCATGGCGCGAAGCAACTTGAAGGTAAAGATGCAACGATGGCAAGAGGAATCGTCGTGCTTAAAGACCTCTTGGCACTTCTGACCCCAACGAAAACCGCCTTGTTGCATAACTACCCGAACCCGTTCAACCCGGAGACGTGGATCCCGTATCAGTTAAAAACACCTGCAGTGGTTCGCATCGCGATATACAATCCGCGTGGCGTTCTGGTGCGTGAACTGTCGCTCGGGTATCAGGTGGCGGGTCGGTATACCTCGCGCGCGCGTGCGGCGTATTGGGATGGCCGGAATGCAGTCGGCGAACCGGTCGCCAGTGGTTTGTATTTTTACACGCTTACCGCCGGGGATTTCTTAGCAACGCGACGAATGGTGATTTTGAAGTAGTGGCGTTAACTGATAACTAATTTTTACACTTTTCCCAAATTATGCACACTTTCCCCGGTAAAAATGTGTCTTTAATAAATAATAATAGAAGAGGTTCTTTTTACTGTATTCATGGGGGTGTAGTAATGAAAACAGTGAGATTGTTAGTATATGCCATAACGAACCTATTGGTACTGAATGTAAGCGTTTCTCCACTTTTTGCCGAAGCCCCAACAACTCCCAAAATCTTGTTTACCTCCGTGCGTGATCGGAATTATGAGGTCTACGTTATGAATGCAGATGGGAGTCATCAGGTGAACCTGACGCAAAATTCCGCAGATGATTTCCAAGCCGTCTGGTCTCCCACGGGTGAACAAATTCTTTTCGTCTCCGATCGCAACGATGGTATTTATGACCTGTATCTGATGAATCCTGATGGATCCAATATCCGACGCGTTTTTAAGAGAAAACGAGCGATTGAGAGAAGCCATCCGACATGGTCGCCGGACGGCAAACAGATCGCTTATAGCGGTATAGACTGGAATTGCTCCAGGTCGACGATCTACATTGCGACTTTGGGAGAACAAGACGAGCAGGAGTTCGTCATGGATGGCACTCATCCGGCGTGGGCACCCGATGGCACGGGAATCGCTTGCAGTATAGAGGAACGCCTTACATTTGTCAATCTCCGCACACGGGCGCGAAAACAATTCTTACCTAAAAAAGCGATACAGTGGCAACGCCGTCCGTCTTGGTCGACGATAGGTGATAAACTCGTCTTTTCAGGGAACAACCATGCAATCGTCTTGGATAGGCAAGGACGCAATGAATGGATGAACAAAAATACAATTTTTATTATCCATCGAGATGGCACGGGTCTCCATCAGCTTGTTGATGAAACGGGTCCGTATGCGTGGGTTCCTGAGCTGTCGCCAGATGGACAAGAAGTGCTTTATACACAAGGGGTGAATGGAGCACATCAGATTTTTAAAATTGATGTGCACAACGGCATTCGGACGCAGCTGACGGATAATATATGGAATTTTGGTGGAGATTGGTTCGATCCTGCGCACGCCTTGCCAGTTTCACTACAACCGGACTTGCTAACCGCGACATGGGGAGAAGTAAAAAAATCGGAATGAGATGCGAAAATGCTTTCGGAATCTGTGATGCCTGCACTGAGGAGGTTTCATGTAGTATAAACTGTTAGTTTGTGCTACGGTATTCCCAACTTTTTACATTTTTCTCAGATTATGCACACTTTCCACCCTAAAAATGTGTCTTTAAAAACAACAAAAAGGATTTTCTTTTGGAACGCTCTTATGTCAAACTCACGTTATAGACACCGAAGGAGAATATGATGTTCGCAAAATACAGGTATTTGCAATGGGTTTTTATCCTCTTATTTGTTGTTGTGTCTAACAGCTTTGCCGGGGGTTGGGAACAGGTAACCGAACTACCAATATGGAGAATGGGGGACGCTGCTGCTGCTGTCAAGGGTAAAATTTATCTCATCGGTGGTTTCGACCACCATGAAAATTTAGGCGGACGTGCCCCCGCGCTTTCGACAGTGGATGTCTACGACACACAGACGAACACATGGCACACCGCTGCAAATATGCCGACACCGCGGGTTGCATCCCAAACTGCAGTCTTTTCCAACGAAATCTACGTGTTTGGAGGCTATGATCGACAGGGACCCCGGGGGGCATTCAGATACAAAAAGAACGTCGAGATGTATGATACTGCAACCGATACATGGGTCAAGAAACGGAATATGCCGACGCTTCGTGAGAATTTCACCACCGCCGTCGTTAATGGAAAGATATACGTCATCGGCGGACGGGTCCAGGACAAAAGACTGGGCGCAGGTGCGGCAACGGGTCTCGTTGAGGTCTACGATCCGTTAACCAATAGGTGGGAGAAGCGCACAGATATGCCGACAGAACGGGGGGAGACCAGTGCTGTCGTTGTAGACGGTAAGATTTATGTTATTGGCGGTTATACGTGGCGGAAGGTCCCCGGTCTTCGTGAACGTTTTGTGAGAAGTATTGAAGAATATAATCCGAAAACCGACAAGTGGCGTGAACTCCGTGACCTACCAATGTTCAAAGGTTGGTTTGCAACCGTTGCTGTTGATAATGAGATTTACACAATAGGGGGTATTGATCTGGACAAGGGGCTTAAACGCATCAGTGATGTTGATGTTTATAATCCGAGTGCCAACAAATGGCGGAAAATAGAGCCAATGATGATTCCCGCAACGACAACGGCAGTTGTTGTGAAGGGGAAAATCTATACTTTAGGTAGTTTCAAAGGAGGCGGAAAGTTTTCGCCAGTCGTTGAGGCGTTTGACACCGGTTTTCTGGCGGTTGACCCCAGAGATAAACTGCTAATGCACTGGGGAAAACTGAAGCGTGTTGATTAAAGTGTTTGTGGGATAGTTGACGATGGGAATGTCGGTAGAATCAAATCTGTTCGTGCACCCTGGAGGATCCTGATGGTGGAAAACGATGTTCAACTGATTCGTAGAATTTTGTCAGGCGATGACGCTGCATTTAGCATCTTGGTCCAAAAGTACCAAAAGAGTGTCCATGCCCTTGTGTGGCGGAAAGTTAACGATTTTCACTACGCCGAGGAAATTACGCAAGATACCTTCCTCCAAGCCTACAAAAAACTCTCGACCCTCAAAAATCCTAACCAATTTGCTGGGTGGCTCTATGTCATTGCGAATCGACTCTGTATTAATTGGCTCCAACGCCACAAACCCGCGATGCCATCGCTGGAGGACACGCCTGTGGAAGAGATAGAGGAATCCGCTTATAACCAGTATGCCGCGGAACAGCGCGACGCCGAAGGTGCCAAGTATCGCCAAGAAATCGCCCAAAGACTCCTGTCCAAATTGCCCGAAAGTGAACGCACCGTCATGACGCTCTACTACCTCGGTGAAATGACAGCCAAGGAAATTAGCAAATTCTTAGGGGTCTCGGTAAATACCATTACCAGCCGATTGCGTCGGGCGCGAGAACGTTTGCAAAAGGACCAAGAACGCTTGGTTCAGGAAGTGCTCGGTGGCGTGCAGTTATCCAGCAACCTCACCGAGAACGTCATGCGGCAAATTGCCGACGTGAATCCGACACCGCCTCCGGTAGCGAAACCTCTGTTCCCGTGGAGTGCTTTTGGAATCGCGACCCTTCTGGTCGCCTTGCTGTTAGGCGCGGCCGGTCAATACCTCGTTCGCTTTCAGAGACCCTATAGTTTCGAGGCGGTATCCGAACCCACCGTTGAAATTGTTGACACTTTTATCCTTCTTGATGTCGATTCAAAACCCGACCTACGGAACCAAGTCGGACGTGCGACTTCCGTTGATAAAAACGTCGGGGCAGGACGCCAGGCTTCCGAGACACCGGTGGTGTCCGATACACAGGGAAATTCTCTTAGATTTTCCACAGCGCAGTGGACGCAAAAAGCGGACATGCCAACCGTTCGCTCTGACTTTTCTACCTGTGTTGTGGATGGAAAGATATTCGTAATCGGCGGCAGTCTACGGCTCAAAATGGACGAATACGGGGACCAGTCGCTTTCAACCGTGGAAATGTACGATCCTGAAACCGATACATGGGAAGGAAAGACGAATATGCCGACAGTTCGGTCTAACGTATCGGTCTCAGTTGTGGATGGCAAAATCTATGCCATTGGCGGATCAAAATTGAAGAAGTATCAGGTGCCTCGCGGTTTCGGAACCGAGAGTGAAGAACTTCCAACCGTAGAAATGTATGATCCGACGACGGACACATGGACCCAGAAAACGGACATGCCGACACCACGGAAGACCAAGACCTGCGTTGTGGACGGCAAAATCTATGCGATTGGTGGCTGGTCAACTGATAGTGAACAGTCGCACTTAGAAACTGTGGAAGTCTATGATCCAGCGACAGACACATGGGCAAAAGCCCAAAGTATGAACCATGCGCGTTGTTCTGCAGCGATTAGTGTTGTGAACGGAGAAATCTACGCTATAGGTGGGATAGGGTGGCCCCCGAATCGGGACCCGTCAGGTCGGTACCTTTCAAGTCTGTATCTTTCCAATGTTGAAGTGTTCAATCCCAAGACGAATCAATGGCAGGAAAGAACAGAGATGTCTGTTCCGAAAGCCGCTCACTCGACAAGTGTAATTAATGGTAAAATCTATGTCATGGGCGGGTACTTGCAGGAAGGCAGGAAATTTAAGACCCTCTCAGCGATTGAGATCTACGATCCCGCAACCGATCGTTGGACCCAAGAGTCGGACATGCTAATTGGAAAATCGGGACATGCCACTGAGGTGGTAGATGGACAAATCTATATTTTTGGGGGAGGACCGCCTACAAGTGTCCAAGTTTACGATCCAAAAACGGTTTCTGGGCGTGTCAATTCAATCGGAAAGTTATGAGAACAGGTGCGAACCGCTTAAAAACGCGATGGTTGGATTCCCAGGACCGTTTTTTCTCACTCACAGTCCCGCTGATGCACACCCGGTAGGTGCGGTTTTATCCCCACTTTTTTATTTTTTTCAGATTATGCACCCTTTTCGTCCCTAAAGTGTGTCTTTAATTATGGGGGAGTGTGATTCAACGACCTTTAAAAAAGATATAGGGACATGTTTGGATGAAATTTGTTGGCAAAGTATTCGTCTTAATAGGGTGTTTCATATTCAGCTTCTTGTTGTCTGAGGCAGAAGGGCTTCTCCTGCAGGACGCGGGAATCGAAAGAAACACTGTGTTGCTGAATCCGAACCAACGAACGGCATCAATCGGAAAAGCCGCTACGGTAATCTTAATTGTCAACGCCGCCGATGGGACGATCGGCAACGGGAGCGGCTTCTTCGTTGGACCGGATCTGATTGTCACCAGTATTCACGTGCTTGCCGGCATTCATGGCAAGTCCTATACTTGGGAGATGAGATCGGTTAACCAACCGGCGCAATATACGATCAAAAGCGTTGTGGCGAGCGATCCAGAGTACGATCTGGTTATCTTGAGGGTCGAAGGTCAAGCGGCAGAGGTTCTCCAACTTGGAGATAGCGATACGGTGCAACTTGGAGAAACGGTTATCGCCGTGGGAACCCATAAAAGCACCGACACGGATGCCTTCGGGAAAATCATAGATGGCACGATCAACCGAATCACTGACAATTTCTTCCGCGTGAGAGCGACACTACTACCGGGGTACAGTGGAGGTCCCGTCCTGAATAGCACCGGAGAGGTGATAGGGATCTCTGTAGAAGGCGGCGAAACCAAGAGTTCAGGATACGTTATCCCTTCAAATCGTCTTAAAGCACTGCTTGAAAATATGTCTGAGCAAGAGAAATCTTTGGAAGCGTGGCGAACTGAACCTATGATACGTGCTTACGCGCTTGCCAATCGGGGCGATGCAGAGAAGGTCCTGGGAAGTGCTAAGAGTGCCATTGCCGCTTACGATGCCGCTATACGCCTAATCCCCGATTTTGCGGCTGTCTATGCCAAACGGGGATCCGCAAAATATAATTTAGGGGACTATAACGGAACTATCAAAGACTACGATGCCGCTATTGGCACCGGACTCGATTATGCATCTGTCTACGTAAATCGTGGGGTCGCAAAAAGGAACTTGCGGCACCATAAGGGAGCCATCAAGGACTATAATACCGCAATTCGCCTTGATCCAGAGAATATTGAAGCATACCTTAACCGCGGAAATGTAAGGGCGGATTTGGGTAATTATGAAATGGCGATTGAAGACTACGATGCGGCAATTCGTCTCAAACCCAAGAGCGTTATACTGCCTCTTGCCTACGTTAAACGAGCCAGCGCGAAGTCGGACTTAGGGGACAATAAGGGAGCCCTCAAAGATTATGATAAAGCCGTCCACCTAAAACCAAACACCCGTGGCATCCTCATCGTGGCATATCTCAACCGCGGGATCGCAAAGTTTGATTTAGGAGACGCTCAGAGTGCTATTGGAGATTACGACGAAGTGATTCGCCTGAAACCCAGGAATGCGGTACTTGCCAGTGCATACGTCCATCGTGCTGATGCAAAGGCTAAAGGGGAGGACAAGAACGGAGCCATCAAAGACTACGACGCGGCTGTCCGTCTTGCTCCAGAGAATGTTAACTTTGTTGCGCATGTCTACGGCAAGCGAGCTGCCGTGAAATTGCAACTCAGCGACAGTAAAGGGGCAATTGAAGATTGTGACGCGGCGATTCTGCTTGATCCTGATCTCGCTGAAGTCTACAAAACTCGCGGCGAGGCACGTTCAAATTTGGGGAACCATAGCGAGGCGGCCAAGGACTATGATACGGCGGTCTACATAAAGCCTGATTACGCCGAAGCCTACTATAAACGAGGTTGTGCAAAGGTTGAAATCGGCAATGTCTCGGCGGCAAAAGCAGATTTCCGAACCGCGTTGAAGCTCGCAAAATGGGAAAGCAATCAAGTCCTCATGGCAGATATTGAGGAAAAACTCCACCTTTTAAAGTGAATAAAAAGAATTTATAGACTATAATATCTTTAAAACCTGTTTCATGACCGGGTCTGTTCGCGTATCCTGGAGGATCCTGATGGTAGCAGATGACGTTCAACTGATTCGCAGAATTTTATCGGGCGACGATGACGCATTTGGTGTCTTGATCGAAAAATACCGAAAGGGGGTCCATGCCCTCGTCTGGCGGAAGATTGGCGATTTTCACTACGCTGAGGAAATTACGCAAGACGTTTTTCTTCAGGTATACAACAAGCTGTCGACGCTCAAGAATCCCAGTCAATTTTCCGGATGGCTCTATGTCATTGTGGATCGATTCTGCATTAATTGGCTCCAAAGACACAAATCTACGGTACAATCACTGGAAGCAACGAGTATAAAAGAGATAGAGGAATTCTCGTATGCTTATTATGTATCCGAGCAACGCGAAGCAGAATCGCTTGAGCATCGGTATGCAATCGTCAGGAAGTTGCTGAAGAAGCTACCCGAGAGTGAACGCACAGTGGTGACACTCTACTATCTCGGCGATATGACAACAAAGGAGATTGGCAAATTCCTCGGTGTGTCCGTGAACACGATTAAGAGTCGGCTGCGTCGGGCGCGGAAACGCTTATTGGATAACCAGGAACTCTTAGTTCAAAAGGTGCTCGGCGGTGTCCATTTATCAGAAAACCTAACAAGCCATATCATGCGACAGGTCGCCGACATGAAACCGGTACCACCCCCAGCTGCGAAGCCGCTGTTCCCATGGGTTGCTTTCGGTACCGCTACCCTTCTCATTACCTTGCTGTTAGGCGCGAGTCAACCCTACCTCACCAGTTTTCAACAACCCTATAGTTTCGAGGCAGAATCCGAGCCGACCATCGAAATCATTGATGTGCCTTTCACGCTTGATAGTGATTCAAAACCGAGTATCCGGAATCAGAACGGAAGTGCTGTATCCCCCGGTAAAAACAACAGGACCGGTTTACAGACTTCTGAAACCCATTTGATGACCGCTACGGAAACGGATATACCCGCTAAATTCCCTACAGCACAGTGGACACAGGCACGTGGTCCCCGAGGAACCCCAATCTTTGACACCTTTGCTGCAGCTGACGGCACCCTCTACATTGATACACAAACAGGTATCTACAGATTAACAGCGGATGCGTCTGCTTGGACGCGCCTCAACGCGGATTTCCCAACCCCTGGGGGGTATATGTCTATGACGGAGCATGACGATACCCTCTATGTCGTTTCTGCTCATGAAATCTTCGCTTCGAGTGATGACGGCGAGACATGGGCCCCCTTCTGTCCTCGACCGGACGGGGAGCGTCCTGTTGGGCTGATTGTAACCGATGCGCCGCAAATCACGCCTTCACGAACAGGCATGGCAATGTATCTCGCGTTTCGAGATGAAGGTATTTTCCGATCTACGGATGCTGGCATACGATGGGACCCGTTTAACAAAGGGTTATCAGGTAGACGCATTCGCGCAATGGCGGAAATTGGAAGTGCCGTATTTGCTGGCACGAACGAGGGACTCTACCGTCTCGGCACAGATCGGTGGGAACAGGTGCCCGTGGAAACCTTCAAAACGACCCGATCCTTTGAAACTGAGGCGTTTGCTGACGCAGACAGCGGATTCTACCGCCTCAACGCAGAACGGTGGGAGCAGGTGCCGGTGCAATTCTCCAATGCTGTCCATTTCCTGAAGGTCTTTGAAAACGATCTCTATGTTGGCATCGGTTCGGATCTGTCTATGTGGCACTCGCCTGAAACGAAAAGAGGGATAATCATAAATCCAAAAACACTCAGCGGAGCGATTTTCCACTCAGCCGACTTGGGTAAATCGTGGACGGAGATAACGCCTAAAAGTGAGCCTCTCTTTTTTACAGCAGGCAGGGAGATGGAGTTTTGGGCTGCTGGCGAGACACTCATCTTAAACGGGGCTGAGCAATTTCGGTCAACGGATGCCGGGAAAACTTGGACAAAACTTGATGTTAATACGCGTTCCTTAACAGGTCTTAATTCGCGACATATAGGCGTAAACGGAAGCACTTTCTATGCGGTTGGGACGAGCGGGATTTATCGGACAATTGATGCCGGTGAATCGTGGCACCCATTTATGGATGGGATCATAGGGACGAGAATAGGAAGTTTGGTGGCATTCAACAACCGACTCTATGCGTATACCTACCGTGATATTGCCCAGTCAATCGATGCCGGTGAATCGTGGGAAAGCGTTCTAACGGATTCCAAATCAACAGCGGAAGAACGGTCTCCCGTTGGTTTCTCTTCTAATTCAAACCTGGTGATTGCAGAGGGCGAACTTTATGCGATTGCGTCTGAAGAAGAGAATTTGCGGATTTACCGCTTGTCTACGGATACCAATGTCTTCGCGCCAGTTCAAGGAATACCCGCTTTTCATGCGGAAATGCTGTCCGATGAATTGTGGAAGTCTATTACGGAAGCGGAATATATATCTCTCTATAATCGATGGGGAATGGATTCTCGATTGATAACTGCATTACGTAGTGAGGCAATCCGTGCGACAACGGGTGGATTTGCAATCAGTAATGGAACGTTCTACGTAGAATACCAGCGAGTGCTTTTCAAATGGAAAACCGGCGATTCAGATTGGACGAATACCGGATTAATAGACCTGACCGAAAAGTCGTGGATAGGTATACCTTGGAGAAAAGGATTCAGATTGGCAGCTGCGGGAGAGACCGTCTACGTCGGAAAACGAAATGGCACACTGTTTCAATCACTTGATGAGGGAGACAGTTGGAGAGATATTACACCGAACCTGCCACTCTACTTTACCCAGTTCAAAGAGATCATCTTTGTGGGGTCAACGGTTTACGTCGCAACGGATGAAGGAGTCTTGACTTCACAGAACGGTCAACACTGGCGTGTGCTCACCGATAAAATGGGGACACGTCCTGTCATTGATAGATTTGCTGTCAATCATACCGACGTTTATGGTGCTGGCACTGCAGGAGTCTATCGCTTAGATGCGCATAGCAAGTGGGAACAGATTTCTCCAAGCGTTCTCCGTAGAATTGACGCGCTGGTCGTCGGGAATAATAGACTTTACCTTGATCTCCAGCAAGGTGGGATGTCTCATATCCCGCTTGAAAAACTACGATAGGTTCGGTTTCCAAACCCCATCAAATATCCCCGTCTCCTATCAAAACCGCCTCGCTTTTTCTTTCTCACCCAATGCGCCACGCATCATCCGCTTCTGTAGGAGATATCTCCGAATCCTGGGGAAACACTGTGTTTTTTATGTTTTTTCAAATTGTGCAAGTTTTTATCCCAAAATTGTGTCTTAAGTAATTGAAGGAGTAATTGAAGGGAATCGTGTTCCACATCCACTGCGGAACCTTCCAAAAACCGCGGTATGTTATTGAACAGAGAATCAGACGGAAATTGTCACCGGATACCAATCAATTCAATGGAGACACTTTAATGTTAATAACCCTAATTCAAAAAGAGATAATGCATCATATCCTGAGTGCCCGGTTTGTCGCGCTCCTGCTGATGTGTGTCCTGCTCATCCCACTCAACTTGCATATTAATTACCACCATTATCTCAAACGCCAAATCGACTATCAAGCACAAGAAATTCTCAAAGACGAAAACACTCCCGAAGACAAGAGCAGTGAAGAACCGACAGGTATGAGTTTTAAATTTACGACAAAGACGACAGATACAAATTTTGAAGTTTCCAAGCTGCTTCTTAAACCGACCCCTTTAAGTGTGTTTGCGACGGGTTTAGAATCCGCGCTGCCGAGTTATCTGGGTATGACACGCAACGGAATAACGCGCGGAGAAGCAGCACTCTCTACCGCGCCAATAGCGTTTCTTTTGGGACATCTCGACTTTGTGTTTGTCGTCAGCACCGTCTTTAGTCTGCTTGCACTCCTGTTTACATTTGATGCCGTTGCAGGCGAAAGAGAAGCAGGAACCCTTCGGATAACCCTCGCCAATGCCCTACCACGCGATATCTTTTTGTGGAGCAAACTCATCGGCGGATACCTCGTCTTCATCCTTCCGTTCTTAATCTCGTTAATCATCGGCTTACTCGTGTTGGTCTCGCAAGGGTTCCCGTTGGCTGAATCGGATATCTTTCCGCGCGTCCTTTGTCTTGTTCTCGCCTCATTGCTCTACATCGCCGTCTTTTTTGCGATAGGGGCGGTGATCTCGATTTATTTCGACAGTTCCAAGACAGCACTCATCGTCGCCTTTACCATCTGGGTGTTCGTTGTTCTCATCTTACCGCGTGTGGGGTTTCTTGCGGCACAAATCGTCGCACCGACTTCAACAGCGGAGAGCGTCTACAGGGAAAAAACAGCGAGACGAGAAGAATTGCGGACAGGTCTTGAAGCCGAAAGAAGTAAAATGATGGGTGAAGTGCTAACGGAAATGATACGGAAATCCAACACCACGCCGGGAGAGGGATCGGGGACTTCCGTCTTTACAATAGGTCCGGAACATATGGAGAGAATGAATGAGAAAATGGCACCGCTTGAAGAAGAGGCTCGGTTAAAATACCGAGACCTCGCGGCGCGCCTTGATAGACGTTATCAGCGAGAGAGAAAACACCAAGATACAATCGGCGTCAACTTTTCCCGAATCACCCCTACGGCTTCCTTCATTTTTCTCGCAACGGATGCCACGCAAACCGGTCAAGCGAAAAAAAATACCTACTTTCAAACAGGAACTCGCTACTACGAAACGCTTGATGCGGAAATATTCAGCAAAATGTCAGAGGACCCAGGGGCGCTTGTCCATAAAGAAGAAATCCCGGATCCGATGCCACCCCCATTGCTCACGGAACCGACCTTGGCAGAGACGCTCCAGCACGCCGCTTTGGATGTGCTATTGCTCTGTTTTTTCGCAATCGTGCTAACAACCGTGGCGTTTCTGAAATTCTTCCGCATGGATATTTAAACGGAAAACGTTTATGTTAGTAGATGTGCCGGTTTTCGCAAATATAGGAGGACAAAAATGAGACATCTATTTCTCCAACTTATATTATTTGTTCTGATACTTATCACAGCAAGATACACTACAGCAGATCTCACTAAAGAGCTTGTTGTTTACTTCACGTTCGACAACGTCAAGGACAAGCGAATCCTTGATGAATCTGGAAACAATCTGGATGCTGAAGTGATCGAAAATGCTAAATTTGTCGAGGGTAAATACGGGAATGCAATCCGTATTACTGATGAAACTGAAGATTGTGTAAATATTCCGTCCGCAGATGCTTTAGAGATCGATGAAGAGATCACGATGATGGCGTGGGTATATCACGAGAATTGGAAGGGGCATTCTTCCCAATGGTTCGATAAAGGGATTCGTACCGAAGACTTCCATAGTGCCTACGGTATGGCGGTCTACGATGAAAAGGATATTGGTGGTGCCGGATGGTTCAAGGATAGTTCCGGTATTGGCATGGTATTGGGGACGGGCGAACCCCAACACCAGCAAATGATCCTGGTTAATAATACAATGAAGGATAGAAAATGGCATCACATTGTGGGGATTGTGCGGGATAATGGCGTGAAAATCTATCTTGACGGAGAATCTATACTCCAAACTGTAAACGGAAACGTCAACTTCGAGGGGATAAATGAAAAGGATTTGCGGATTGGCTGTGTGAAGAATAAGCCACAGTTCGCCTTTGAAGACGGCTCCATTGATGAAGTCGCGATATGGTCTCGTGCACTCAGCGAGGATGAGGTCAGAGCCGCGATGCGGGGTCCCTTACTCTCGGTTTTCCCGAAGGGTAAGATCGCTACGACATGGGGCAATATTAAGCGGAAGACGTTTTATGGTAAACCTAAAAAATAAACAGACATTTTACCACCACCCGGTAGGTGCGGTTTCTAACCGCACCGGTTCTGAATGTCCAATTGATTCTAAGGTCTACCATAGTCGTCTGAATCGCGGATTAACACAGATTTCGAGAAAGTCCCCTGATAAGGGGGATTGAGGGGGTTAAATGAAGCGAAATACGCTTACCGCGAGGGATTTGTAGTAAAATTCTCGTTTTTCTCTTCAATTTGCGTAAATCCTGTTAAAATCTTGATTTTTTTCAGATTATGCAAGTTTTTCTTCTAAAATTGTGTCTTAAGTAATTGAAGCGTATCATATCCGATTTGGAAATGGAGACTCTTTAATGTTAATAACCTTGATTCAAAAAGAGATGATGCATCATATTCTAAGCGTCCGGTTTGTCGCGCTTCTTTTGATGTGTGTGTTGCTCATACCGCTCACGCTTTCTATCAATTATCGGCACTATCAGCAGAATCAGGTAGACTATCAGGAGGCGGTCAAACGCGCGAGGGCTGAAGCGAAAGAGGATCCGCCAAATGCCCAGGATCCAGATAAGGAGGTTTCCAAATTTTATCTTAACCCAACACCGTTGAGCGTCTTCGCGAACGGATTAGAGGAAGCACTCCCCACATATCTTGGAATGACCCGTAATGGTGTCCGACGGGGTTCAACAACACTCGCAGAGGCACCGCTTTCTTATGCTTTAGGACATCTTGATTTTCTGTTTGTGGTTAGCACTGTCTTCAGTCTGCTCGCGTTACTGTTTACCTTTGATGCCGTTGCCGGGGAAAGGGAAGCCGGGACGCTGCGAATTACTTTAGCAAATGCATTACCGCGGGACCTCTTTCTGTGGAGCAAATTAATCGGTGGATACGTTGTCTTCGTCATCCCGTTCTTAGTCGCATTTCTATTCGGTTTACTCGTGATTGTTTGGCAAGGGTTTCCCTTGGGTGAGTCTGACATTTTTCCACGAGTGCTCAGCCTAACTGGAGCCTCAATGCTCTATATTGCAGTGTTTTTTTCGATAGGGACGGTGATCTCCACCTATCTGGACGATTCCAAAACAGCTCTCATCGTCGCTTTTACGGTCTGGGTATTCGCTGTGTTGATTGCACCACGGGCTGGTTTTGTTACCGCGAAACTTGTCTCACCCACTCGAACAGTCCAGAGCGTCTATATGGAGAAGACAGCAGTTCGCAACAATCTCAAGGTAGAGAAGGATGAGAAGATTACAAAAAAAATTATTGACGCCACAGGAGGCCGCCTTGAGATAAGACCGGATGGCGAGGATAATTTGCAAGAACTCCGCGAACCTATTGAGACGGAGTATCGACTGAAATTCGAGGATCAAGCGAACAAGATTGATAGAGCATATCAACGCGAAAAGGCGAGACAAGAGTCCATGGGCGAGGCGCTTTCTCGAATTACACCGACATCTTCCTTAACTTTTCTTGTCATGAACTTAACGCAGACAGGAAAGTTAAGAAGGGATACCTACTTCCAAACCGGTGAATCCTATTATGCGCAACTCAATACAAACTATTTTACGCATATTTCAGATGATCCCTTTGCACAAATGATGCAAATGGTGTCTCGTATGAATCCATCTCAGTCAAGTGACGAAAAAATTGATCCGCCGCCAAATTTGGTCGTAACTCCCTTAGGCGAAATATTGGGGCGGTCTGTAGTGGATATTGTGCTGCTCTGTTTCTTCGCGGTAGCATTAACAACCGTAGCATTTTTGAAATTTTTCCGAACAGATATTTGAGCGGAAAACGTCAAGGGTAATGTGCAAAACAACTATACTATTCATTAGCATGGAGAGTCCTAATGGAAAAAGATGATGTTCAACTGATTCGTAGCACCTTGTCAGGCAACGACGCGGCATTCAGCATCTTGGTTCAGAAATACCAAAAAAGCGTTCATGCCTTGGTGTGGCGGAAGATTGGCGATTTCCACTATGCCGAAGAGATTACACAAGACACCTTCCTCCGAGCATACAAGAAACTCTCGACGCTCAAGAATCACAATCAGTTTGCTGGCTGGCTCTACGTCATTGCCAACCGGCTTTGCCTGAATTGGATACGGAAGAAAAAACCCACGATGCAATCGCTGGAGGGAACATCCCCGGAAGAAATAGAGAAATTCTCCTATACCCGTTATGTATCCGAGCAGCGCGAGACAGAAGCGACTGACCAACGTGGTGAAATCGTCGAAAAACTGCTCGCCAGACTGCCAGAGAGCGAACGCACAGTTGTTACGCTCTACTATCTCGGCGAAATGACATCAAAGGAAATTGGTAAATTCCTGGGTGTGTCTGTGAAGACGGTTCATAGTCGATTGCACCGAGCCCGAAAACGTTTGCAAGAGAAAGATGAACTCTTGGTTCAAGAGGTCCTGGGTGGTATCCAATTACCCACCCGTCTCATTGAGAATATCATGCAGCAGGTTGCTGACCTGAAACCGACACCGCCTTCTGCTGGAAAGCCGCTACTCCCGTGGGCGGTTTTTGGCACGAGTGTCATCGTGGTGCTGTTGCTGCTGGGTGTGAGCAATCAATACATCGCCCGTTTTCAAAAGCCCTACAGTTTTGAGGCACAATCCGAATCCACGATTGAAATTATCGACGCGCTTATTCTGCTTGATGTCGATTCAAAACCCACTGTCCGGCGTCAGGTCGGACGTGCCGTTCCTTCGAGCGAAAACAGGGGGATCGGTCAACAAATTACCGAGACGGTTTTAGCATCCAATACACAGGAGAATTCCGCTAAGTTCGACAATTCACAATGGACACGAACCAACGGACCTCACGGTGGTGATGTATTTGACCTTTTTGTTGCAGCGGGAAGAACCCTCTACGCCGCTGCACCGACAGGTATCTATAGACTGGCACCCGACGCAACCACATGGACGCGCATCAATGTGAGTATACCAAGCGGGCGGTTCCGGATGCCGATGGCTGAATATGGCGATACCCTCTATATCGTTTCCACCGATAAAATATTCGCTTCAACCGATAATGGCGAAACGTGGAATGTCTGTTGCTCCCGACCAGAAGGACATGCCGTTGGACTTATCGTCATGAACGAAACAGATGCGCATAGCTCACAACCACGTCCCGTGATGTATCTCGCCCTTCAAACCAAAGGCGTTTTCCGATCCACAGATGCTGGCGTGCAATGGAATCCCTTGAAGAATGGACTTACAGGCGAAGATGTTTACGCAGTCGCCGCTGTTGCAAACACGGTATTTGCTGGTACACACACAGGTCTCTACCGTCTCAATTCAGATGTGTGGGAGCGATTACCCGTCCATCCGTCCCTACATGCCATCCGATCTTTAGCGGCTTTTAAAAACAATCTCTATGTTGAAATCGGACCTGAACCATTAAAATTGAAAACCCCCGAATCAATCGAAAAGTTTATGGGACAGGTGAACATCATGGAAAGCCCAAATTCAACGAGGATTTTCCACTCGATTGACTTAGGGGTATCATGGACTGAGATAGTGCATGAAAATAAATCTCCTTTTATGAGGACAGGACTTGGGGTCGTAATTCTGACGAATACCGCTGAAACGTTTTTACCACAAGGCGTTGTAGCGGTAGACAAAAATACTTTTTACACAGCCAGCTCGTTCGGTATTCATCGTACAACCGATGGTGGCGAATCCTGGCAGCCATTCATGGACGGGATAATGGAAACGAAAATACGGGACCTGGTTGCAGTCAACAATAGACTTTATGCACGTACCGATAGGGGACTCGTTCAGTCAGTTGACGGCGGTGAGGTGTGGGAAACGGTTGGGATTGATTCCGATACGTACACGCTTGAAGGGATAGAAGAAGAGGTTTCGCATACGCACACGCTTGAAGGGATAGAGGAAGAGGTTTCGCAGCTTCGTTTTTCTCTCGCTTCACAGTTAGCAACTGCTGGAGACGTTCTTTATGGAATTGCCCCCGGAACAGACAACCTACACCTTTTTCAATTATCTGCAGGTGACAACACATTTGTCCCGGTTCAAAGAGCACCCACTTTTGAACGAGAATCCTCGTTTGTTGAATTGGAGGTATGGACAGAAGAAATCGCACAGGAACTTTTGTCTGATGATCGTGAAAAAAACGGGAATTCATCGGAAATGTTTTCCTTCATTAAAAAATATGACAATATTGGTGGGTTTGCAGTCAGTGGACAAATATTCTATACCGAATGGAAGTACCGGCTTTTCAAGTGGAAACCCGGCGACTCGGAATGGACAGATACCGGGTTAATAGATACCAGTGGATTCCTTAACGACAGATTTGATAAAAGTTTCGAGTTAGCCGCTTCAGGGGAGACTGTCTACGTCGGAAAACGGGATGGCAAGTTGTTCCAATCCCTTGACGAGGGAAACAGTTGGAAAGATGTCACACCGATCCTTCCGCTCCGCTTTACCCGTTTCAAAGAGATAGTCTTTGCAGGATCAACCGTTTACGTCGCAACGGACGCAGGGGTCTTGGCTTCACAGAACGGCGAGCATTGGCGGGTGCTTACCGATAAAATGGGGACCCGTCCCGTTATAGATAGACTCACTGTTGATCATACCAACGTTTATGGTGCCGGTAATGCCGGGGTCTATCGTTTGGAGGATCGTGGAAGATGGCATCAGATTTCTCCAAGTGTTCCTGATGAGATTCGCTCTCTTGTCGCCAGCAACGACAAACTTTACATTGCTACTAAGCATGGCAGGATGTTTCACATCCCCTTTGAAGAACTACAGTAGGTGCGGTTTCCGAAACCCAGAATTCACTTTCTAATCATAAACTGAAGGAGACGCATAATGAAATCTATATGTATTGCCACTGTCCTTTTCCTCTTGCCCTTTTCCGGCTGGTCAGGCACATTTCTGGAAACCTTTGATGGTAAGAAATTGGACGGATGGCAGGAGCTTGTCCAGTTAAGGCAGGCACCCGGTGCTTGGGAGATTGTCAATGATGAACTCCACGCCGTAAGTCATGATCCGGCGATGCGTTTACTCACAACAGGTGATGAAACGTGGGAGGATTATACTATAGAATTTGATGTCAAGCCCCTGAAAAAACACGGTATCGGGGCTATCGTGATCGCCGCGCGCGTGAACGGAACTTGGGTAATCTCCTGTCGGGTTGCTGATCCGGTAGTACTGGTTGAGGGTGAGGGCGTCCCTGGAGGAGAACGGGTATATTGCGACTATGGCAATTTGCACGATGTAATATTTGTGAGCCTTCATAAGGAACCTCACCCACTGTTAAGATTGGATAAGTGGGCACATCTAAAGTTAAGCGTTCAGGATAACATCGTTACCTTCTGGATTAATGAAAAGCAAGTGATGGAACCTGCGAAACTTCTGGTCCTCAAGGGGGCTGAACATGAGGAATTCAATTTTGATGAATTTCCCGACTTCTTGACAGGGGGTGTCGGTTTCGGTCTTGCGAATTACACAGCGCGCTTTGATAACATCACTGTCACCGGCGATACCATTCCGAATAGCGGTGGGTTCGCCGTAACGCCCCAAGGCAAACTCACAACAACATGGGGCAACTTAAAACTGACTGCCGCCCGCCGATAGTCCTCTTCTGTAGAAAGCGATCTCCCGGAATTACAAACCCTCCGCTGTGGAAGGGGTTCCCAACCCCGATGCCGTTCATTTGGATGATGCCCTATTGCCTCTTTGGGGCTGACCTTCGAGTGTTGACCGCTGATTGCTATCCTATTTCCGTTTTTTCTGCAAAAAATCAAGGATTGTGGTAAAATAGAGATACATTGTGGGTCCCAATACAACACGAAGGACGGTCTAAACCACACCGTAACCCGAAACTATGAAAATCACTGACGTTAAAACTTACAACTTACGCTATCCACTCGTTGAACCCTTCGCGAATTCGCGCGGCTGGACGAGCACACGAACCGCCATTGTCGTCGAAATTCGCACAGATGCCGGCATTACCGGTTGGGGTGAAGGTGTGAGCGTTCCGTCCGTCTCAGCAATTGAAGCGCACCTGATCGGACAATCGCCTTTTGAAACGGAACGAATTTGGGAGGCAATGCGTGGCGATATCGGCGCGTTGAGCGGGATCGATATCGCGCTCTGGGACATCATGGGCAAGGCGCTTGATATGCCGATCTATCAACTCCTCGGCGGTGCCTTCCGACTGAAGATTCCGGCTTACGCCAGTGGACTCTTCAAGAAAGACAAACCCGACATAACCCAAGCCTTGATGGACGAAGCGAAAGGCTATGTCGATGCAGGGTTCCCAGCTGTCAAGATGAAGATCGGTTTCGGTGAGGCTTACGATGTGAAAAACGTCGCCGCGGTTCGGCGCGCCATTGGGGATGATACCCTCTTCGCCGTTGATGCAAACTGTGGATACGATGTCGGGACTGCAATTGATGTCGGACAGAAACTTCTCGACTACGACCTCTTCTGGTATGAGGAGCCGATTACCAGTGACGATGTGGTCGGCTATCGGGAAATCCGGCACGCACTGAAGGTGAGAATCGCCGGCGGCGAGATGCTGAAAGGACGTTGGGCGTTCCGGGACCTACTGCAGGAGCGCGGGTTGGATATCGTGCAGCCCGATCTGAGTATTGCGGGCGGTTTTACGGAGTGCCGAAAAATCGCTGCGATGGCGAGTGCGAACTACGTTCGGGTGTTGCCCCACATGTGGGGTGGGAGTATCCGCCTTGCGGCGACGTTGCACTGGCAAGCCACACTCCCAGATGCCCCCCAAGCCCTTAACCCGATCCCCTCGCTGTTGGAATTCGATATGACCGAAAACCGTCTCCGCACGGCATTGACGCAGCAACCGATAAATGCCGTCGATGGATACGTTGACGTTCCACAGGCACCCGGATTGGGCATTGACATCGACCGAGACGTATTGGAACAGTATGCCTGAGGACACCCCACCTTTGCTGGTGAGGTTCCCTAACCTCGCTCTTTTAGATGTATTCGTAATTATGGCTTTATTATAACTGACAACTGGAGACCGACAACCGAAGACTGATGACTATTAAGAAACGTATCCTAATTGTATGCCTCTTACTCTTATCCGTGTGTAGTGTTGTCTTCCTCTACCACTACCGCGTCGAAGCGGATTCTCGCACCGAGCAGCCAGTGAAGGATACTTCATTTTCGCATGAGTTGTTTGATCAGGTTTTACAGGAACATGTCGATGAAAGCGGACGGGTCAATTATACAAAACTGAAGGCAAACCCTGAAAAATTTGAGGCGTATCTCGACCTATTGGCTTTTGCGAATCCAGAGGAATTGTCCTATAATGAACAATTGACGTTCTGGATTAACGCCTATAACGCACTCGTCATTAAAGGGGTCATCGACCACTATCCGATAACGAGTGTCCGGAAGGTCAAACTCTTCAACGGGTTTTTCTCTCGACTGAAGTTCCAAGTTGCGAATGGGATGTATACACTCGATCAGATTGAACACGGCATTATCCGTGAAGAGTTTGTGGACCCGCGCGCACACTTTGTGCTTGTATGCGCTTCGCGGAGTTGCCCGCCTTTATGGACCCGTGCTTATACTGCTGAGACGCTTGAGGAGCGTCTGGAGACTGCAACGCTTAACTTTATTCGGAATCCGGAGCACGTGAGAATTGATCGCGCGAAACGCCACGTCTACGTCTCTAAAATTTTCAAATGGTATAAAGACGATTTCAAGGAAGGTTACGAGGGTGTAGCCGATTTTCTCGCCGACTACCTGCCGCCTGAAGACGCGGAATATTTGGAAGCGACAGATGTGAAGTTCCGCTACTTGGACTACGATTGGACCCTAAACGATTTTTCTAATGATTCGCAAGGCGTGAAATGAAGGGTTTGGTTTAACAAGGGTTTTTGAGCACTGACCGCCTGCGTGTTTTTGCTTGGGTATTTCTGCGTATTGTTGCAGGCTGCTGTCTTGGGTAAAATTAAAAAACAGGAGGCTAATAGTTTAAAAAATGGTGAATACAGCCGTTATTGGCTACGGATATGCTGGACGTGCCTTTCATACCTATCTCGTCGGTTTGGCAGATGGGCTGAATCTTTATGCCGTTGCGACACGGGATGCCGAACGCCGTGAAGCCGCACGCGAGGCATATCCAAATGTAAAGATGTATCAAACGATTGACGAAGTCATCGCAGATGACGCTGTTGACCTTGTTGTGTTAGCCACACCGCACGACACACACGCCGAACTCTCTATCAAGGCGATGGATGCCGGTAAGCACGTCGTCACGGACAAAATCATGGCGATGGATACCGCCGAAGCGGACACCATGATTGCGGCGAGCGAGCGGAATAACGTCCTGCTCAGCGTGTTTCATAATCGCCGATGGGATTGGGATTACAACACGGTCAAAAAGATTATTGATGATGGTCTGCTTGGAACCCCTTACCTCTTTCAGGTCGCGATTATGCGATACGGACCCCCGCGCGGATGGCGGGGTGTCAAAAGTCAAAGCGGCGGCATTCTTTACGATTGGCCCGCACACTTCGTCGATCAGGCACTACAACTCGTAACGGCACCCGTTGAATCTGTGTATTGCGACGTTCACTACAATTCAAGATGGGACATTGATATCGGCAACTACGCCAACCTCATCATCAAATTTCAAAACGATGTCCGGTATCAGATTGAGATTGGCAACCTCTCCAAAGCAGAAAAACCGCGTTGGTATATCGTCGGAGATGTGGGTGGGTTGGTCAAATACGGCTTGGACCCGCAGGAGGGACCGATGGTAGCCGGGAATATTGATGCCGCACAGCAGGATCCCGAAAACTATGCCAAAGTCTGGACAGAGGTGGGTGGTGAGAACAAAGAACTCGTCGTTGAAAGCGTCCAGACAACATGGAAATCTTATTATCAGAATATCGCAGATGTGCTGAACAAGGGTGCGGAATTGGTTGTCAAACCCGGAGAGATTCGCACGGTCATGCAGGTCTACGATGCGGCGATGCAGTCTGCCGACACAGGAGAAACCGTTCGGCTATAGACGCGCTTTTCTCGTTAGTTTCAAAACTGTTATCAGTTGTCAGTTAAGAGGTTTTCCTTTAACAAAGGGATCCTCTTGGGATAGCATCAAAAAACGTAGCCTGCAACAATACGCAGAAATACCCCGCTGAATGCCACACGCGCAAATGTAATACATTGTCCCGCAAGTCCACACGCGACTTGCGCTACGGATTTCGTCTATTCCCAGACGAAATCCAGCGTTGATTCGCAAAAACACGCAGGCGGATATACGGAGAAGCCGATAAAAGCCCCAACTCAACTGACCGAACCGCAAGGAATAATTAAAAATTGTTCAGATTATGGACAACAGCGTTCAGTTTTTGACGCAATTCTCCGTTGAATCCCGAGAATTCACGCGAAAACGGGCTTTTAGCATTGGCATTGTATTTGCTAATCATACGAACAAACAGCTTGTCGAAAGGGAGAGACAAAATGAAAATGCAGCATGGATTCATATGGGTATTGTTCCTTGTGTTTGTTGGTGTGCAAAGCGGTATGACCGCGCATCATGAGACGGACGCATCGGCGGAATACCACGAACTAAACGAGCAGGTCATTGCGAGCATCGATCGGGGGTTGGAGTGGCTGAAGGGAGAACAAGCCGAAGATGGGCTATTTGCCAATCATCCGGGCATAACCGCTCTCGCACTCACCGCTTTTTTACGGCATCCTCAGAACAAATATTCGGAGGCAGAACACCCGTTTATCCAAAAGGGACTTCAGCAATTGGTCGGGATGCAACAACCAAATGGTGCGATCTATAACATCGAGATGCAACCCGCACTGCCGAATTATAACACCGCTATCTCGGTCATGGCACTTTCCTCAACAGGCAACCCGGAATATGCGTCTATTATTGAAAAGGCGCAAGGGTTTCTGAAAAGTTTGCAGGTTACAGATGAGGAGAGCGTCTATTACGGTGGAATCGGTTATGGAAGCCGTGAAACCGTGCATGACCTGTCCAATCTAAATCTTGCCATTCAAGCCTTAAAGGAGAGCGGTTCCGACGACCAAGAGGTCTGGGACAAAGCGATAAAATTTCTGGAACGCACGCAGAATCGGAGTGAAAGCAACGATCAGGCGTGGGCAGGCAACGATGGCGGGTTTATCTATTCGCCTGATGGTGAAAGCAAAGCCGGCACGGATGCCGCAGGCAGTCCGCGTTCTTATGGGAGCATGACGTATGCCGGGTTGTTGAGTTTCATCTACGCCAATGTAGACAAGAAAGATGAACGCGTGCAGGCAGCTGTCGAGTGGATTAAGCAACATTTCACAACGGAAGAAAACTACGGTATGGGCGCACAGGGGTTGTATTACAACTATCATACGATGGCGAAGGCGTTACGACTTTACGGTGAACCCATTCTTATGGACGCGAAGGGTATCTCACATGATTGGTACCGAGAACTCGCCGAAAAATTGATTGAGGTCCAGAAACCCGATGGATTCTGGGCGAATGACGAGAGTCGTTGGATGGAGGCACTTCCTGTATTAGCAACCAGTTATGCGGTGCTCTCTCTGGACACTGCCTATCCGAAATAGGCTTTTAATTGATGTGCTCCTGGCCCGCTCTCCACACGAGCGGGTTCTTGAGTATTCTGAAGGATACCGTAAACGTAGCCTGCAACAATACGCAGGCGGATACTGATCGAAAACCGTCAACTTCCGAATCCCGTTGTTCTCCCGCAAAGTATAATTAAAACTCCCGCAAGGTATAATTAAAATATGTATGCGTCAATCAAAGTCTCCGCAATTTCGTTAAAACCTACCAAATGGGATAAAGCCTCCAACGCTGAGAAGCTGGAGGCTTTTTTCGTTGAGGCTGCCAAGAATACCCCGCAGCTGATTTTGGCAACAGAGGGAGTCTTGGAGGGCTATGTCGTGATGGATGTCATTGAGGGCAGAGCCACACCGGAGGCGATGCTTGAAATCGCAGAGCCCCTTGATGGCGCGTATATCCACCGATTCCGTCGATTAGCACGTCAACTCGAAACTTGTCTCTGTTTCGGATTCGCTGAACGGTGTGGAACCGCTTCTGTCTATAATTCCGCCGTGTTTATTGATGCCACCGGCGAGATATGCGGCACCTATCACAAAACGCAGTTCGCCGAGGGAACCCACCCGTCCTGGAACTTCAATTGCATCGGCGAAACGATTCGCGCCTTTGATACACCTTTCGGACGTGCTGGCATTTTAATCTGCAACGATAGATGGAATCCACTGATAGCGCGCACCCTCGTTTTAGATGGCGCACAGTTCCTCCTAATTCCCTCGTATGGTTCAAAGGGCAAAGGGCAAAATCAGACCGTGCTTGCCAGAGCGCGTGAAAATGGTGTGCCGATTGTAGAGGCAAACGTCGGGATGAACCTCATCATCAGCAAAGGCGAAATTGTCGCATACAAATGGGGGAACGACCAAATCAGCACAGCAAATATCGACATTCCAGTGCTCCCTTCAACCGAAGCGGCGCGCCGTTCGGAACAAGCGTACTTACAATCTCAACGACCTGAGATGGAAGTCCGCTATCGGAAAACTATTGACCGTTTGAAATAACGCGGTAGAATTCCTTGTAAGAGCGATCTCCGGGTCGTGACTTTCCACATTAAATCCGGCTTCATTCTGTCCTGTTAACCCAATTTATAGAGATCGCGTTAAGTTGACCGTTTTTCCAAACACAACTTTATAAACCTATTTCCCATAATTGTGTCAAATACTTTAGTCGAGTCTAAAAAGGATTTAGAGATCCGGTGAAGATCGCGAGCACAGCCCGCTGTTCCAAGAAAAGAGCAGTGCCTGTATTAAGAATAGCAAAAGACGCAAGCCTGCAACAATACGCAGAAATACCGGATTTAGTCTACGGATAAACTAAATCCATTCCTTGTATTACGTTGCAAAAACACGCAGGCGACTCCACACAGGCACCTCAATGCACCAATCCCTTCATTTAACGCCTTGCGAATTATTAAAAATGCTTACACCGCAATTTCTGAAGCAGCTTGAACCCTTCCATATACGATCGAACCGCTCGTTCCGTGGTAAATTCAGAGGTGAACGCCGGAGTCCGAACCGAGGTGTAGGCATGGAATTCGCCGATTATCGGGTCTATGAACCCGGCGACGACCTACGGCATGTCGATTGGAACATCTACGCACGTTTGGGAAAACTCTTTATCAAACTCTTCCACGCTGACGAAGGATTACCGCTCGCACTCCTCATTGATAACAGTCGTTCTATGGCGTTTGGTTCACCGACTAAGCTAACGTGTGCCAAACAGATCGCCGCTGCGTTAGGCTATGTCGCTTTGGGGCACGCCGATAGTGTTGCTGTCTATACCTGTGCCGAACGGCTCTCCGCGGCACTACCCCCCGCATCGAGCACCTCACAATTTTCACGTCTCACGAAGGTTTTGACCGCAATTGTTGCAGACGGACAAACACGGCTGACGGAATGCCTCAGGCAGCTTCCGATGTATCAACGACACCCGTGCGCGGTTGTTATCCTTTCCGATTTTTTGGATCCCAGTGGCTACGAACAGGGCTTCAAATTGCTCACAGGACGCGGCTTCTCACTCACGGCTATTCACCTGATAACCCCAGAGGAGATGAACCCGCAGATGTACTTGGAAAACCGACCGACGGATGGGGATTGGTTGGTAGAGGATGCTGAAACCGGTGAAACGAGAGCCATCACAATCAATCCTGAAGTGCTTTCGCAATACCAGAATCAACAACAGATGTTTTCTGACACCTTACAACGCTTCTGTACTGACCAAGGTGTTGGTTACGCCCAACTGAAAAATGATATGCCTATAGAGCCCTTTATTTTACACGAGCTGCACAGAACAGGTTTGATTCAGAGGAGTTAAAATGAAAACACAGATTTCACAAACCGATTTGGAACTCATCCAAGGTGACATAACCAAAGCCCCGTTGAGGCTATCGTGAACGCAGCGAACAGTGCGCTTGTCGGGGGTGGTGGTGTCGACGGGGCAATACGTCACGCCGGTGGTGATGCAATCGAACAAGCTTGTGCGGAGATTCGTGCCCGTGAAGGGGGTTGTCCTACCGGTAAAGCAGTTATTACGACAGGCGGCAATCTTCACGCAAAATACGTGATTCACACCGTCGGACCCGTCTGGGAGGATGGAAATTCGGGGGAGCCGGAACTGCTTGCGAATTGTTATCAAAACAGTCTCCGACTCGCTGTAGAAAACGGCGTTCAGAGCATCGCTTTTCCTTCTATTAGCACCGGTATTTTTGGCTATCCAACAGAGAAAGCCGCACGTGTCGCGCTGACGGCGGTGAGAAATTTCGTGGAACAGAGCAACACAGCGCCAGTATCTATTCAGTTTGTCCTGTTTGATGAGGCGACGTATACATGCTATGCGGACGCGCTTTTTTAACTATGGGTTTCCGGTGCTATATGAGGAACCCAAAATCCTATGTAGGAGGGAACTCCGATTCCCGACTCTTCCCATGAGGCTCTCCAACGGAGGGTTTCCATGTCTATAGACCCAAATTGAACCACCGCAAATTTAGCCGAGTCTCATTAATCCTTCCTATCTATATTCCAGCGTTTCTGTTGGCAACAGGCGGAGGCATCGTTTCACCGACGCTTTCGATTTATGTTAAATCGTTTGAGTTATCCTATACATTGACGACGGTTGTCCTTGCTGTGGGTGTGCTTGGAAATGTTCCGGCTGGCATTTTAGTGGAACGCCTCGGTCGCAAACTATCGATGTTGCTCGGTTTATTCATGATAGGACTGTCAACGCTCGGTATGGGAACGGCAGGGAATTTCTACCAACTCATCGGGGCGCAGTTACTCGGAGGCATTGGACACGCTTTGTGGATGCTTGCGCGCCATGCCTACATGACGGATGTGATCCCGATAGCGAATCGCGGGAGAGCGATTGCCCTATTCGGCGGCGTGAACAGGATGGGCACCTTCGCGGGTCAGTTCTGTTCTATCTTTCTTGGGGTGAATCTCCGTCTCCCCTTCTTCATCTATGCTGGCATTGTGATGCTGAACCTGCTCCTCTGTTTCTTCTTCATTCCCGGAACGCGGCGCACTGCAACTGAGGCGGCACAGAAGAAGATGCCTTACCTGAAACAGCTCCTTGAAATCTCGCGCCAGCATGCGCGACTCCTCGCCACGGCAGGGGTGGGGCAGGTGTGTGTGCAGACGTTACGCCGCGGGTGCAATATCATTATTCCACTCTATGCGGACGAGACGGTCGGGCTAACGACACAACAGGTTCGCTCTGTCGTCATGATCTCCTCAGCAGTAGATATGTCGATGTTCCCAATTGCCGGGTATATGATGGATCGGTTCGGTCGGAGATATGCAACAGTGCCGGGAGTTTTCATTTTTGCTACGGGCATGGTGTTGATGCCGTTTACTGGGACATTTACGGGGTTACTGCTTGCCGCAGTCTTCATGCGGATGGGGAACGGCATCGCTTCAGGGACGATGATGACACTCGGCGCAGACTTGGCACCCCGCGACGGCACCGGGGAGTTCTTAGGTTTATGGCGGCTCACGGGAGATTTCGGCGGTTCGGCGGGACCCGTTATCGTCGGTAATCTTGCCGATCTATTCGGGTTGGGTTATTCCGGTTTCGCGTTGGGAGGGATCGGTTATCTCGCGGTGAGCATTTTTCTCTGGTTGGTACCGGAGACATTGAAAAGAGAGTAAAGCAAACAGGCGCGCTCTTGAGCGAAAAACGTCAAAACGCAAACCCCGTTGTTTAACCGCAAGGAAAATTAAAAAAGATGCCGGGAAAGGGACTCGAACCCTTACGCGCATAAAGCACACTAGACCCTGAACCTAGCCTGTCTACCAAATTTCAGCATCCCGGCAAGCAATTATAGTATACCCTAATTCCCATCCGTTGTCAAATTATATTCGCGGTGTTTCATCTGTAGGAAAAACTCCCAAATCCCGACTCTTAACCCCTTTACACACCTTTGGAACGTGCGATAAATCGCACGACTATAAACACATGCACTTGTAGGTGGGGAAATCGGATTAAACTTGCAATATACTTGATCAGTCTAATGTAATTGACGCACCGGTTACATTTCTGCCAGTAGAGACGTTTTGGGGTCATGATTCTCTGAACAGCAAAAAAGGAGCGTAAATCCATGAGAATAAGAATATTTATCTGCACCATACTCGCGCTAAGTCTCGTTGTCGGTTATAGTCAAGCCGAGATTGATCCAGATAGGATTGTCGGTATCTGGTTAATGGACGAAGGTAAAGGTGATGTCGCTGAAGACATCTCTGAAAACGGGCGTAAAGGCACGATTACGCGAGGGGAATGGGCAAAAGGCAAGGTCGATGGTGCCCTTGAAATCAAAAAGGGTGGGACGGTCACTATTCCGCTGGGTAAAGGTATTATCGAAGATAAAGTGTCTTTTATCCTGTGGATAAACTTCACCGACATCGGGGGTCAACAGAACTACTTCTCAATATGGGATCAGAGCAACAACCGCTATGTTCCTTACAAAAATGGAGGCAACCTCCTCCGCAGTTGGACGAACACTTGGGATGTCGCCAGTGGTGTGACCGTCAAAGATGGAACCTGGTATCATGTTGCCAACGTCTACGACGGAGACAACTGTACAATCTACGTCAACGGCGAAGAGAAAGTCTCACAAAAGGTCCCGAAGTTCCAACTCCAAGATCAGGAGCAGACGGCGTGGCTCGCGACTGATAAAGGAACCGGTTTCCTCTCCGCCACGATTATGGATGAGGTCGGTCTCTTCAATGATGGACTCACCGAAGATGAAGTTCAGGGCATTATGAACGACGGTATCTATCACACCGCGTTTGACGTGGAACCGTCAGGAAAACTCCCTGTGCTATGGGGAAGACTGAAGTCACGTTTTTAATTATCCTCCGTGATAAGCTCAAGTGTGTAGCTCGTAATGAAATTATGCCTTAAATGGCATAATTTGTCTTTGCTTTACATTTGGAGAGCGGGTTTTAGAAACGCACGTAAAGGTCTAAACGCATGAGGTTTAACCGCAAGGTAAAATTAAAATATGATATATTTTGCTTATGGGTCCAACATGAACCGCTCTCACATGCAACAACGGTGCCCAGGTGTCACGCACATAGAGAAGTTCCAACTTGAAGGGTTTCGCCTCGTTTTTAAATACCATGCCGACATTATCCCAACGGAGGGATGTACCGTCCACGGTGGACTCTGGAAAATTACAGAGGCGCACGAAGAGGCACTGGACACCTACGAAGGGTATCCTGACTATTACGGCAAGTATTACCAAGACGGTGTCATGTTTTACAGGATGCGGGAGGGATACGAGAAGGATTTCGAGGCACCTTCAAAATGGTATCTAAAAACCATCATTCAGGGTTACCGTGATTTTGGGGTGACGCAGGAAGAATTTAAAGAGAGTCTCGGTCTCGAACAACTTCAGTTGACGCAAAAGGACCTTGAAGAGAGCCTTGGTGTGTCAACGGATGAACTTGTCCGTCTATTCTCCCGCGTCGCAACCACGCCTGTCTACCAATAAACCGCGTGTGTCAAATTACCCGTTTCGCATACACATAGTACGCCCCAATCGCCAATTCACCCGTTTCGTCAGAGAATACGCTATGCATACGCGTCTGACCCGCGGTGAGATTGAAGGTAAACGTTACACCCTTCGCATCTGGTAGAATTGCTTCCGTGGCAACCTGATCTCCGATACGGAGGTGTGCTGTTGTTAATGCCAAAGCCTTTCCACCGTTGTAAAGATCAATATGTTCCCCCGGAATACCGTCCGTTATCGCTCTATCTTCGGCAAGGGGCCACCGACGTAGCTCGAAACTGTATGCCCCGTCTTCAGGCACTTCAATCGCCCAATAACCGTTGCATTCCAAGCCCCGACGAATCATTCCCTGACTCCAAGCGTGTGCTTCTCCGTGCCAATCGTGGGTCGTAATGCAGGTAACGGGTTCGTTTTGTGTCCCGATAACGATCGGACAGTCCTCATCAAACCGTTTTGAAACCAGGTTCCACCACGCCTCATAATGCTCGCGGAGTTCCGTAACGACTTCCGGATGGTCGCCAGCGATGTCGTGCTGTTGTCCCGGATCGGCTTGTATATCGTAGAGTTCAGTTCCGTTAATGAGCCGCCACCGTTGCGACATCGTCGCGCTGTCTTTCCATTTAATCGGGTTTTCAACGCGTTGTGAATCGGTAACGACAACCCGTTCCTCCCATGACTCCGTTTCATTTCTTAACAACGGAGCAATACTCTTACCGTGGAAGTGTGCGTTTGAGGAGACTTCAAGATCGCACAAATCTATCAAGGTCGGGAGTAGGTCGATGTTTGCGGTGAGTTCATGCACCTCGTGCTTCTCAGTGAAACCGCCGTCGGGCCAGTGCATGAACAATGGCACACGGTGACCGCCTTCATACGGCGACCCCTTTTTACCACGCATTCCGGCGTTGTAGCCTGCCCTGACGAACTGCTGTGCATCCAAGTCGCACCCCATTGCCGACCCGTTGTCGGTCATAAAAATAAGGATCGTGTTTTCCTCAAGCCCCAGAACTCGGAGATGGTGCCGCAGCCGCGCCATGTTATCGTCAATATTGGTTATCATTCCCCAGAAATTCGCACGCTCACCTTCCACACCCTTCCGTCGATAGACCTCACTGTAGGCATCGGGAACACGGAAGGGACCGTGGGGCGCATTGGTAGAGAGGTAACAGAAGAACGGACGGTTCTGACCGCCTTCCGCCTGTCTCTCGATGAATGCCATCGCCTCCTGAAACCAGACATCTGTGCAGTAACCGTCAAAGGGTTGTTCGGAGCCGTTGCGGAAATAGGTGTCGTCGAAATAGTCGTTACCCCAATAATCAGGAGTTTGACTGATACCACCACCGCCGTGATAGAGGGCTTCGTCAAAACCTCTGTCGTGCGGACGGAACGGGTAATTGTCGCCGAGATGCCATTTCCCGAACATACCCGTCTTATAGCCGTTGCGTCGGAAGATATCCGCCATCGTGACTTCGTCGCTGCGGAGGAGTGAACGTCCACCGATGGTATGCCATACTCCTGTGGAGTTGCAATAATGCCCCGTCATAATCCCTGCGCGGGTCGGTGAACAGGTCGGACCGACGTGCAGGTTCTGTAGTTGCACGCTCTCTGCGGCAAGTGCGTCCAAATTCGGTGTATTGATAACGGGGTTTCCGGTGCACCCCAAATCGCCGTAACCTTGGTCATCCGTAATAACGAAAACGAGGTTCGGTGTCGTCTGTTCTGCCACGATTATATCTCCTATATGCCTTCAAAAGACACGCCTACCAGTTGTCTGGCGGCGTGTCCACGCGGGATGCAACGTCAAGGGTGCTGTAAGTTGTGCTTGAAAATGTTTATGCTAATGCCTTTTTGATTCGATCCAATCCCCGATGAATCTCCTCCGATGAGGTCGCGAAGGAGAGTCGTAAATGATTGTCCGCACCGAAACCGTCACCCGGCACAACGCCAACACCTGCCGAATTGAGTAGGTAGTCGGTCATATCCATTGAGTTTTCAACCTTCTGACCGCCCAACGTCCTGCCGTAGTGACCAGAGAAATCGGGAAAGATATAGAACGCGCCCTGTGGTCTGGCATAATTAATACCATCAATCTCGTCAAAACGCTGACAGATTACGTCTCGGCGTTCCTCAAACGCTTTTCGCATCTCTTCGACAGCGTCCTGCGGTTCGTTGAGTGCGACGAGAGCGGCTTTCTGGGCAATGGATGTCGGATTTGAAGTACTGTGTGATTGGATACGCGACATTGCCGATACAGCGTCTTCGGGACCCGCGGTGTATCCAATCCGCCACCCCGTCATTGAGTAGGCTTTAGACACACCGTTGACAACGAAGGTAATCGCTTTCGTTTCTTCGTTGAACGCAGCCGGACTCTGATGCGTTGCACCGTCGTAGAGGAGTGCTTCATAGATTTCATCGGAGATGAGATAGATTTGGTGCTTCACAGCGAGATCAGCGATTGCCTTGAGTGTATCCACGTCATACGTCGTGCCGGTTGGGTTGCTCGGACTGTTAACGAGGATCGCCTTCGTTTTTGGTGTGATGGCTGCTTCGACCTGATCGGGTGCCATGCAGAAGTTTTGCTTCGGAGTCGTCTCAATGACGCGCGGCACTGCACCCGCAAGTTTGATCTGCTCTGGGTAGCTGACCCAATACGGTGCAGCGAAGATGACCTCGTCGCCTGGATCACAGATGGCTTGGAAAATATTATAGATGGTGTGTTTGGCACCGCACGAGACGATAACTTCGGAAGGTTTATAACTCAGCCCGTTGTCTCTTTTGAATTTCTCCGTGATTGCCTCTCGGAGTTCGGGGGTGCCGGGGACAGGGGTATATTTCGTGAATCCCGCATCGAGTGCGGCGATTGCGGCGTCTTTGATATAATCCGGTGTGTCAAAATCGGGTTCGCCTGCCCCGAATTTGACGACATCTACGCCATCAGCGATCAACGCGTTGATCTTCGCGGTGATCGCCAAAGTGGACGATGGCGTTACGCTTTGGCTCCGTTGTGATAATGAGATCATTTGTTCTCCTTTGAAAATGAAAATAAGTTTGCTTTTTACGACACCTTTGTTTTTCGAAGTTCATGATCAGAACCAAATACTTCGTGTTTCAAGTTGTCGAGAAGTTTATCAACTTTTTCGTTTCTTCTTTCGTGAAGGGGGATAATTTTGCTAATTCCTTCCTTAAACTCAGAAAGACCAATCTCGTCAAATTGATTTTGTCGATGATTTTTATAAAATTTCCAATGGTCAGGATCTACTCTATTCGCGAAGATACCAAAGCGTGTGTCGGTTGCAGAGAGGTACGACTTCAATTGTTCAATTCCGTGACCTACATATCCAGCCCCCTTGCACTCAGCAATTACTGCTAGGCTGCCTCTTGAATCACTTAGTACAACATCAGCGATTCCGTTGCGAGTTCCAAACTGAATTTGCCATTCTGTGTCTGGAGAAAACCCATTGACTCGGAGTGTATCAAAGTACTTACAGACTGCCTGTACAACTCGATCTTCACGGTCTGGGCTTTCATGGTAACAATTGAGGCATAACTTATACAATTCATCTGGCGGGCGCGGAAGACACGTAGCACACGATTCAAGGTTCGGAACTTCTCGGAGGCGATCACACTGATGTGTATTGCTACAGTGATCACACCCGGGGCACTGGCACGTTGATGTATTATCCTCAGCTATATCAATAACGTTAATTTGATACTCGCTCTTGGGCGGATAAACGCTAACTCCGCCTTGAATGCACACGTTATTTTTGACTTGCACAGGGACGATTATAGGACCGGGCTGTACACATTTAATTCGTTGAAGTGGTGGACTATCTACGTCAATGAGATCCCAATTAGAAGCTGCAGCCCAAAAAACTGTGCCTTGTATTTGGATATTTTGTAGTGCTGGTGTGTTTTCTACAAGGTGTGATATTTGATGCGTTATCTCTGTAACGTTAAATGTATTCTTGTTAACCCCGTTAACTTGTATGTTGCTAACAGTGATCTGGTATTGACTAAAGGAAGAAAAAAGCGTAATTTTCCCATCTACGACTACTACCTGTCCTTGTTTCAACATAGGAGCTGGAACGCTTGGTGGTATAAAACACCTAAGTTTATTCGATTCATTTATGAGATAAAAAGCATTTGGAGGTCCATCTGTTAATATTTCTACCTCACCCTGTACCAATACATTTCTCTGTATAGTACCTGATAATATATTCGTTATGGCACTCACATTGTAGATGGTTGACATCTGTGCCTGCTCCTATACACTATTTTACACAAAGAACCGTTCAAAACAAAAAAAAGAATTTCAGAAGTGATTTTACTTGTCTTATTCAAGAAAACAGAACAAACGAAATCCGAGGGCCGAAAGTGCCTTCACATAACATACATACGCTTCCTCTTGGAATAAGAAAAACTGGATGAGTCTCAGCACGGAGTTATCATGTCGTTGTGTCTGTTCCACAAATTCTGTCACGGTTTTCAACGCAATAGGTGCTGCCTCTTCAAGCGGGTATCTAAACATCCCAGTACTAATCGCCGGAAACGCTATGGATTGAATTCCATTTTCCATAGCCAATTGGAGGCATTCTCGGTGACAATTTCCAAGTAACTTGGGTTCTCCAGTTCCACCTCCGGTCCAGATCGGCCCGACAGTATGAATAATGTGTTTTACAGAGAGGTTACCCGCCGCGGTGATGACCGCTTCGCCTGTTTGACAACCACCATAGAGATCTCGAATCTCTTCACATGCACGATCCACCTTTTCGCCAGCGGCTTGACGAATCATTCGATCCAGACCTCCTCCACCGCTGAGAACAATATCTGTCGGATTTACAATCGCTTCAACTTCTGCCTCCATTATATCGCCGTGGATGAGTTCAAGTCGAGTTTGCATAGGTTTTATCTCTCATTTCGCTTGATTTCATTTCATCAAGGAGGAACCGAGGTCTTATAGATTATCCATTGGTTTAGAAGGTAGTTTTTTCGCCTTAGATAATTTCTGGGCGACTTTCGCCAAACGTTCCCGCAATTCAACAATGAAAGGTGAAGGATTCCGCGAAGTCGAAGTAACTTTCCAGTTCCATTGCTGAATTCCCCAAGTTTTCACGTCACAGCGTCTGATCGAAGTCCTTCAACAAATTCCGCTGCTTGCGGGACAAAGATTTCGGAATTTCCACAACCAATCGTACCCGCAGGTCGCCTTTTCTACCGGAGGCATCGACCCCACCGCGTCCACGCAAGCGAAACTGCTGTCCCGGTTGCGATCCCGACGGGATTTTCAAATCCACATCGCCTGTGAGCGTTTGTACCCGGACAGAACCGCCTAATGCCGCTGTCGTCATAGAGACTTTCGCATCTGTCAACAGGTCTGCCCCTTCGCGAGTCAGTGTCGAATGTGGCTGAACAGAGATTGTCACCAACAGATCCCCGGAAATGCCGCTGCCGAGAGATTCTCCATGCCCCTGAATACGTAAGGTTTTCCCATCCTGAATACCCGGCGGAATTGTGAGTCTGAGAGGTTTTCCTTGGACGTTCACCTCTTTCTTGCTCCCTAACACCGCCTCCGCGAAAGGAATACTGATATTCATACGGAGGTCGCGCCCACGCGGCGGAGCAGTTGTGCGCCGCTGTCCAAACACATCACCGAATGCATCGCCAAAGCCCCCGAAGCCCCCGAAGCCACCACGTCCAAAAATATCGTCAAGGTTGATGTGTCTGAAGATGTCGTCCATATTTCGGTAACCTTCAAACCCCATACCCTCAACGCCTGCGTGTCCCCGGGTATCATACATACGCCGTTTGTCAGGATCGGAGAGTACCGAATACGCGTTCGATGCCTCCTTAAACTTCTCCTCTGCCGCTTTGTCACCGGGATTCTTGTCTGGATGATACTGGACCGCAAGTTTGCGATAGGCTTTTTTGATTTCTTCTGGAGTGGCACCTCGATTCACACCGAGGATTTCGTAATAGTCTCTCATATTTTAATGTTCAACCGTTAAAAAAGCAGAGCGAGAACCGCTGGCACATCTCGTAAGGATTGGTACTGTTTAACGAGTGTTAATCCGAACTGAAGTGCTGCCCGTTCTACACTTAGTTTTTTGGGTATATCAGCAATACCTTCTATATCTCTAACGTGTGCTGCACCGATAAGACGGCGCAACATTTCCAATCCCGCAAACCCTACGGCTTCGTGAAAGATGTATTGTAAGGTTTGTGCTTTCAACGTTCCATCAACTGTTCTAAACCCAAGCGTATAGGCGTGCCACGTCTTCGCAATCGCTGTTTTGAGGGCGGCTTGCACGTCCGGGGTATCCTGATGTGAAAAGTAGGATAAGAGATAATTCGCCCAATACAATCCGAGGTCAAACCCTACGGGACCATAAAAGGCAAACTCGGCATCAATCACCTTTGCTGTGTTGTTTTGGACGAGAACGCTTCCTGTGTGTAAATCACCGTGGGTTACGGCTTGCTGTGCTGTTAGAAAAATCTGTTTGAGATCCGCAGTGTGCTGCAGAAAGTCCGTATCCGCCTTCAATCGCTGGACATCTTTCTCTAAACCTGGAGTCCAAAAATTCGTTTCATGTTCGGTATAAGGAAAAGTGAACACATAATCGGCAGTTATCGACTGCATGGTGGTGTTCGCAAATTGCTGCCTATACTGCTGCACAGTTGTGCTGTCAAGGTTCTTGACGTAGGTGCGGCTATGGATGGTCCCCATAAATCGCCCAATCTGTTCAGCGATACCGGTGTCCACTTTGCCTACAATGAGGTCCGCCCGTAGAACCTGCGCATCTCGGAGATCCTCCATTGCGATGACCGCCGTTTCAGCGTCAAAATAGTAGAGTTCAGGAGCACTCCCGCTCGCTAACTGGTTATAAATGTCCAGCGCGCGAGACTCATAAGTCAAACGTTCGATGGATAATGGATACTCGGGTCCTAATATCTTAATGTAGGGTGGCGCATGTTTCAGAATGACCGAACGCGCCGATTGCGCTGCGTCCGAAACGCGGTAGACGGTATTCAGATTACCATCACCAATCTCTTCTATACGGAGTTCCGTTTCCGGCTCAAACATGCGGATCTCAGCACGTCGTTGACGTAGATAGTCCGGCAGTGTGGCAAGGTCGAGTTCCATATCCTTCTGACAACCTTACAGCAGATTTTCAGCAATTTGGATAGCGTTCAGCGCAGCACCTTTCCGGAGGTTATCTGCGACTACCCAGAGATTCAGACCATTTTCTATGGAAGCATCATCGCGAATTCTACCGACATAGACTTCATCTTCCCCGGCGACATCAACCGCGAGTGGATACTGTTGGTTGTCGGGATCGTCCATAACTTTTATACCGGGTGCAGTGGCGAGGCACTCTCTCGCTTGAGCGGCTGTGAACTTCTCGTGTGTTTCGAGATTTATCGATTCAGAATGCGCGAAGAAGACCGGGACTCGGACAGTTGTCGCTGAAACACCAATCGTGTCATCTGCAAGAATCTTCCGGGTCTCATTAATCATTTTCACCTCTTCTTCGTTGTCACCGCTCTCCAAGAAGGGCCAATCGAATGCGACGTTGAATGCCATCTGATGTGGAAATTTATCTAAGGTGATCGGCTTGCCTTCGAGGGCTTCAGTCGTTTGTTGAACCAGTTCCATGACAGCACGTCCGCTTTTACCCGAGACGCTTTGATAGGTAGAGACAACGATCCGTTTGATGCCGACACGGTCGTAGATAGGTTTAAGGGCTACCATCATTTGGATGGTAGAGCAGTTGGGATTGGCAATAAGTCCATTGTGACGACGGGCAGCATCCATATTGACTTCCGGGACAACGAGCGGGGTTCCCGGGTCCATACGGAAGGCACTCGTATTGTCAATGACGAGCGCGCCTTTTTCTACGGCTGTAGGAATGAACTCACGACTGACAGACGCGCCTGCGGATGAGAACACTACGTCCACATCTTCAAACGAGGCGTGGGTCAGTTCCTCAACAATAATGGGGTCGTCTTTAAAGGATAGAATTTCACCGGCGGAACGGTGTGACGCTAACAGTTTGAGAGAAGCAACTGGGAAGGATCGCTCTTCGAGAATTTGCAACACGGTATTACCGACCGCACCCGTTGCACCGACAACCGCGACACGATAACTCTCACGCATTTCTGATGTTTTCCTCTATTGTGTTATTCAGGCAGAATCTTTGTTAAGTTTAATGTATAATTCTACCACAAACACGCCCTTTAAGCAAATATTTCGGTAAAGAATGCCGTGTTACAACGGAATTCTTTGCCTGCAGGACAAAAAAACTTGACAAATTGCGGAGTCTGTGGTATTAAAATTAAGACCTCTGTGTATTATGTCAAGTTACTGTGTTAGATTTTCTCCATTTCTAAGACGTCTATTCACGGTTAAACGTAGGCTTTCCCTGTAACCCAGGCTAATTTTTTGGCGTTAACCAAATTTGTCTTGACATATCTATATTTGTATAGTATAATATAATTACTATTAGTTTTTTGTTAAATTCATTTTGAGGCCGAGGCGTGAGAATCTCGTTTTCCGAACTGTTCGGAAAACATAGGATTTTCTGAATCGGGCTAAAAATTAGAGGAACATTTGACATGGCAAAATTAATGAAAAGCGATGTGGTCAACAGTATCGTTGAACAAACAGGCCTTAGCAAAAAAGATGCAAACGCCGCTGTTGATGCTATGGGTGCGACTATTATCGAAGCTTTGAGTAATGGCGACTCTGTTGGATTAATTGGTTTCGGAACATTTGAACCCAAAGATCGTCCAGCACGCACGGGTCGTAATCCGCAGACCGGCGAACCACTTGAGATTCCAGCAAAGACAGTCCCTGTCTTTAAAGCTGGTAAGAAACTTCGCGACGCTACTGCCTAAGACTGGCGGTTCTTTCGCTCAGTTTCCGGAAAAGCCGCCGGGCTGTGCCTCGCCTTTAATTGAGGAATGCCTGCGGCTTTTCCACGTTACGCCTGTTGACAAAAGTCGCTGCGGGTTTTTCATCATCTTCCGACACTGTGCTGTCGCCTGCAGGTATTGACCCAACTTTTCTCTTACCCGTTTGTAGGTCCGCTTCCATTCTTTTGTCCGCATCATTTATAGGAAACCCGCTTTCCGAGCGCGTTGGTTAAAATCTGATGTTAGGAGACTCATCATGTTAATCCGAACGAGAGCCCCAGTCCGCATTGACTTTGCTGGCGGATGGAGCGACGTAGCCCTCTTTACGCAACAGTCAAAAGGGCTTGTCGTCAACGGGGCAATTAACCGATACGCTTATGCGACGCTCCGCTGTGAACGCCAAGTGGCACACGACGATTCTGTTGAACTCCAGCGCGTCCTGGATAAAAGCATTCGTATCTATTCTGCGGATTTTGACACATTCATTGAAGCCGACGATGTCCGTCAGCTTGAATACGATGGGAACATTGATTTAGTCAAGGCAGCTGTGCGACGCATGTCTATACAAATTGGCGGTTTCGACCTCATTACGCAGTCCACCGCACCGCCCGGAAGTGGATTGGGGACTTCCGCAGCAATGGGAGTCGCACTCGTCGGGGTGCTCGGGGCACTTAAGGAAGCCACCTATCTCCCTTATGAGTACGCTGATCTCGCAAGCAATATTGAACGTCATGAACTCGGTATCCTCGGCGGGAAACAGGATCATTACGCCAGTGCACTCGGCGGAATTCATTTTATGGAGTTTCAGGGAGAGGCGGTGAAAACCTCACCATTGAAATTTCCATCACACATCCGGTGCGAACTTGAAAAGAACCTTGTCCTCTGTTATACCGGAAAATCTCGCCTCTCTGGTAATATACATCAAAACGTAACCGATGCTTATAAAAGCGGAGAACCCAGTGTCCGCGACGCATTGGAAGCCCTCAAAGCCACCGCTGAGGCAACAAAAACAGCACTGATGCGCGGTCGCCTGACCGAATTCGGCGAACTCCTCACCCAAAATTGGCAGAATCAGAAGAAATTACACCCCTCTGTCACGAATGAACAGATAGAATCCCTCTTTAAAATTGCAATGACACACGGTGCGATCGGCGGGAAAGCTTGTGGTGCTGGTGGCGGTGGGTGTTTACTGTTTTACTGTGAACCTACACGTGAACACCGCGTCCGTCAAAAACTTCAAGAAGCAGGCGCACAGCTCATTGAGGTTAACTTTGATGTTGATGGACTCCAAATGTGGAAAATCCAAACAACCGATGTGATGGATGGGAAACCGATCCCATAGCTCCTTAATAACTGTTTATATCTTCATTCTCCATTGGAATTAACCAAAAGCCATCGTGAAACATTGTGCTTCAAGTCTCTATAGGCTTGCCCAAGAAACGATGCCCATATTTGATAATTTAAAAAATGAAAAATCACCTCTCAGGGACGCAGACCGGAACAGATATGGAAGCCGCCGAAACCTTAAAAACGGCGAAGGAAAATATTTTAAACCAACTCAGAAAGCGCATCATTGGGCAAGACGAAGTCATTGAGCAGCTGCTTATCGCACTGTTTTCGCAGGGACATTGTTTATTGGTGGGGGTGCCGGGGTTAGCAAAGACACTACTCATCAGCACATTCGCACAGATTCTGGAACTCCCCTTCAATCGAATCCAATTTACGCCCGACCTGATGCCGTCCGACATTATCGGCACCGATATTATTGAAGAAGGTGAAGCAGGGAAACGCGCCTTCCGCTTTATTAATGGACCCGTCTTTGCTAACATTGTTCTTGCTGATGAGATTAACCGAACACCCCCTAAAACGCAAGCCGCGCTCTTACAAGCGATGCAGGAGTATCAGGTCACCGCAGGCGGCAGAACCTATCCGTTGGAACGCCCGTTTTTTGTGTTAGCAACGCAGAATCCGATCGAGCAGGAAGGCACCTATCCGCTACCCGAAGCACAACTCGACCGATTCATGTTCCATATCACGCTGGATTATCCCGATAAAACTGCTGAAAAAGAGATTGTGATGACAACGACTGCAGCGTATGAACCCGAGATAGAACCTGTTATCACAGGGGAAGAAGTGTTGCGAATACAACAGGTCGTCCGGAAAGTACCGATTGCCGAAGCCATCGTGGATTATGCAGTGGAATTGAACCGCCAGACGCGACCGACTTCAGATGCACTTGATTTCATTCAGGATTGGGTGCAATGGGGTGCAGGACCGCGAGCCTCGCAGTATCTCGTGCTCGGCGCAAAGGCGCGTGCTATTCTCCATGGACGCTATCATGTCGCTTATGAGGATATCAAGGCAGTCGCTACCCCTGTGCTACGCCACCGAATCTTGACGAATTTTAACGCAGAGGCTGACGGGATCACGAGCTTGGATATCATCAATAGACTGTTGGAGAATGTCGAACCACCAGCGGTTTCATAATTGGAGGTTTCCGTATGCGTGCAATTGATACTTTTAAAATGGATAAGGACACATTTTCTGTGCTGTGCCCTTAATAATTGTTCATGTTCTATTCCGATTAAAATTAACCAAAAACCATCGTGAAACGAAGTGGAACGATGACCAGATTTAATAGTTTAAAATATGAAGATTGCAATTATAGGAACAGGATATGTAGGCTTGACTACAGCTGTGGTGCTTGCCTACCTCAATCATGATGTCGCCGCGGTGGACAAGGACGAGGGAAAACTCAACCTTTTGCACGAGGGAAAAAGCCCGATTCATGAACCCGGCATCCAAAGTCTCCTTACAGAAGTGCAGCACACGATCCGTTTCACACCGAGTGTGGCTGAAGTCGTGCCGGACGCAGAACTGATTCTGATTGCTGTCGGAACACCACCGAAGAAGAACGGTGAAGCCGATACGCAACACGTCGAACAAGCCGCCAAAGAGGTCGCCCAAGTCTGCCTGCCTGATAGGCACTACACACTTGTTGTAAAATCGACAGTCCCGATAGGCACGAACCAACGTGTCGCTGAAGTTGTAGCGTCGGTATTTTCGGAACGTGGACTTCGAGGCAACGTTTCCATCGCTTCAAACCCGGAATTCTTGCAAGAGGGATTAGCACTGCAAGGCGCGTTCTATCCAGATCGGATCGTCGTCGGTGCCAACAGCGATGAAGCAATTGATACCTTGCGTCGCCTCTATAAACCGATCCTCGAGCAGACGTTTGATCCGCCGAGCGAGTTTCCACGTCCATCTTCTTACCACCTACCACCAATGATGACAACGGATCCCAACAGTGCTGAGATGATTAAATACGCCGCGAACACTTTCCTTGCCCTTAAAATTAGTTTTATCAATGAAATTGCCGGACTTTGTGAGGAGGTCGCAGCGGACGTGACAGAAGTCGCACGCGGTATCGGACTCGACGCACGTATCGGAAGTCGGTTTCTCCAAGCAGGTCTCGGATGGGGTGGGAGTTGTTATCCTAAAGATACCGCTGCTTTATTGGGGGTCGCAGCGCAATCTGGATACAGGATGCCGATTACAGAAGCCGCACGCACCGTCAATTTCCGCCAACGGGAACGGGTCGTTGAAAAGTTGCACGACGCATTGGGCACACTCAATGGCAAGACCGTTGGTATCCTCGGACTCGCCTTCAAACCAAACACCGATGACATCCGAGAAGCTCCCGCACTCGACATTGTCCGCGAACTGATTGCAGCAGGTGCGACGGTTCGGGCGCACGACCCGATCGCTATCGCAAACGCAAGGCGTGCTTTATCGGGGTTACAAATCCCTCCTACAGAGAATCAGACTCGCGACAACAGAGTGTCTTTCACGGAAGATGTATATGAATTGGCTTACGATGCCGATGCCCTCGTCCTCATTACCGAATGGGATTCCTACCACAGGCTTGAACTGCGTAGGCTCGCTAAGCAGATGAAAACGCCGATCCTCATTGACGGACGCAACGTGTATTCCCCAGAGGAAGCGAGAGCCGCAGGTTTTCATTATATCGGAATCGGCAGAGCGTAAATTTTTTAATTTTACCTTGCGGTTAAATGACGTGGGTTTGAACTTTGAAGTGTGTTTCTCAAGGATCGCCTGCGCCGTTGTTGCAGGCTGCTGCTTTGGGTAGAGAATTAAGGATAAAACAAAACCGTAAGCCCGTAATATAATGGAAGGCAGATAGGAGAAAAGCGCGTGAAGCAGGAAATGCCCTTGATAACTCCGCAAGGAAAAATTAAAAAACAGCCTGAACCCTTTGATGTCAATTGGCAGCGGTATTGTCCGCAGAAGCCGTTTCCGCCGTATCGACATATTCCGGGTGTCACACCGCATCCGATCCGCGACCCACTTGGGCATAGTTACGGCATAGAAGAAGATCATGACGCTGAACCCTTATCGCCACAGCTGTGGAGACAGAACGAGGATTACCTATACGGCGTAGATCTCTACAACTTTGCGTATTGGTGGGAGGCGCATGAGGCGTGGGAAGGGTTGTGGCACGAAGCAGAAGACACCTATCGCCTGTTCCTTCAAGGACTAATTCAGGTGTCGGCAGCCTTCATCAAGTATCATACACGGATGTTGCGTCCGCTCCGCACACTTTCTACTGCCGGACGCGATAAATTGCGGCAAGTTGTGGTTGAATGTGACGACGCATCGGGAAATTATATGGGACTCAACCTCCCAGCGTTTTTGGATGTCGCCGACACGTTTTTTGAACCGTTCTTTGACGACACCGTTACAGAAGCCACCTTTCGTAAGGACTCGGTGAAACCGCTGATCCTATTGGTCGATTAGCGAGGTGTCCAAGTTATTTTGCATGCTTGGCACCGGGCTAATCTTTCCAAAATGTAGGCAGCATTGCAACAACGGCGCAATGCGAAACTTATGCCAAGCCTGCTGTTAAACCTATAACGCTGTTTTACGCTTGGCGCAAATGTAAAAATGCCTTTTCTCATCTTTAGTTTTATATGTGTTTTTATCGTCGCGCTGTTGCTCGTTCTCTTTAAGGTAGGTGCCTATTTCGGCAAAAGCGATGCCGATGAATTCCGTGCGGTTCGGTGTCCACAATGTCAGACCCGACGGAAGCCCGAAAAGACCGGGACTGTCAGAAACCTTGTTGAACTTGAGATGCGCTGCCCGCGTTGCGGGTATATTTCATGGGATGTTCCGCCAAAAACGAATCTCTCCACACGTCCCACGGATCGGGACAACACGCTATGAGAACTGCGGCTAATAGTCGGCGAAAGCCCCGTCATCTGAGTGCCAGAACATTCCACGCAACCGAAACGTCTCATCTCGAACCGCTTCAATAGCGGCATCGTCCATATCGACACCGAGTCCGGGAGCTGTTGGGAGTTCAATGAACCCGTCCTTGAACACCAAAGGCGTCGAAAAGAGGCCTTCGCCGCGTCGGTGTCCACCCTCGCATATCAGTAAATTCGGCACGGTTGCCATCACATGGACCGATGCAGCGACACCGATAGGACCGGCGGCGTTGTGCGGAGCGACTGCCATATTGTGAATCTCTGCCATCGCTGAAATCTTTTTCAGTTCCAGGATCCCACCGCAGTGTCGGATGTCCGGTTGCAGGATCGCGCACATCTCGCGTTCAATGATCTCTCGAAAACCCCAGCGTGTCAAATGCCGCTCACCCGTCGCGATGGGCACCGTTGTTGATTGAGACAGTGCCAGCAGCGGTTCGTTGTTTTCAGGATGGCACGGCTCTTCGGCGAACAACAACCGGAAGGGTTCTAATTCTTTCACCAAGATCATCGCCATCGTCGGGCTTAACCGCCGATGCAAATCCATGGCGATGTCAACTTCATCGCCGACTGCCGTTCGGACCGCCGCCACTCGTGCCACCATTGTATCAATCGCCTTCGGTGTATCTACGAACCGAACGGGGTGTGATGCGGCTCCCATCTTCACTGCACGGAACCCTGATGTCACTGCTTCCTTGGCACTTTCGGCACATTCCTCAGGTGTTGTACCGCCTATACCCGTATAGACGCGGATTCGCTTACGCACTGAACCGCCTAACAGTTTCCATACCGGCATCTCAACGACTTTGCCGAACACATCCCACATCGCCATTTCAATGCCGCTCAAAGCACCGACCAGAACGGGCATGCTTCGGCTATAACTTGACCGATACATTGCCTGCCAATGGTCCTCAATCTGTAGTGGGTCCTTGCCGATCAGGTATTCTGCCATGTCGTCTACGGCTTGAGCGACAACGCGCCAATGCTCGTAGTTCATGGGTTCACCGTAGCCGATGATCCCTGCATCGGTGAACATTTTCAGCACCATTGCACGCCCTTGGATCGGTATCGTCTCAAATCCGGTAATCTTCATAATAATTGTCCTAAACCGGTCGCCACTGGATAATACAGAAGTGTGAGTTCCCCGTCGCGTTCTCCCATTTGCTGACATCGCCGTAGCAGGAACCGATGAAGGTGAGTATCTCTTCGCCATCTAAGCTAATGTGTCGCGGGAAACCAGCAACGTGTCCGTGACAGAGGTAATACACCTCGTTAGACCAATTCTCGCCATTGTTATCACTTACCATTGCGCGACCACTGCCGAGTTCACGCGGATACCGGTGATCGTATGCCACAACAGCACTGTTATTAGAAAGTCCTACTGCAGCACCGTGGCATTGTCCATGTACGCTCGTCAATTGACGCAGATTCGTCCATGTGGCACTGTTGTCCGTTGAGTCTGCGAGGAAGACGGTTTTATTCGTATGGGGTTGATCTGGCGGTCCTGGCTGATACCGAATGACCGCCAGCAGTCTTCCAGGGAATAGTTCTGCAATGTTGACTTCGTTGCCGTAGTCCGATAAGAAGAAGCGGTTCGAGAAGGTATGTCCGTCATCGTCGGAAACGAAGACGTAAGTTGGGTTCGTACCCTCGTAAAATGGATCATCATATCTTTTAATCGGGAGGAGAATTGTGCCATCACTGAGACGCGTCAGGCTTGCGCCGGCAACGGTCTTCTGAAACGGTGCAACGTCTATTTCACTCGTCTGCGCCCACGTTTCACCCTCATCATCAGACAACCAGACGGTGATTGGCGATTCTTCACCCTGTTGACTCACGTTGATTAATTGCCCGTGGTCATTGGCTTGCAACAACCATCCATTGAAACCGAAAACAGACGGATCCCTGTTGAGATGTTCCCAACACTTACCGCCATCTGTGGACTTGGAGATGATGGTTTGTTGCACCGCATAGATAGTGCGATCGGGAGCCAGAACGAGGTTCAACCCTTGGTAATGCGCTTGTGGGTCGAAGGGCATACGGATTTTCTCTACCGCCACCTTGTTCAGCACGCCATCGCGGGCATGTAGGATGTAATCACCCGCTTGCATATCGCTTAATTGATTCGGGGTGGCGACAACGCCTCCCATGTTTTCGGTTGATAGCATTTGCGGGACTCCTTCTATGTTTTCCGAATTCTACTTACTCACTTACCGTTTCTGGATTCTCAATTGATAGGTAATAATAGCCGTACATGACACACATTTCGTCTTCGGATGTAAATCCGAATCGAATGGGAGCATCCCTATCGTAGTTGCTTTGGGTGCACGCAAACCCGAGTCCATCATCTGCTCCGAGTATTAAGGGCGGATCAAACACACTGATAGGCGCGTTATCGTAAGTAACACTGCGGTGAAGCAGTTCCGACGTGGATAACCGGTTAATTTCAAACAATTCTCCGTGCCGATGCATGTGAGAACTCAAAAGAACTACATGCATATCCGCGTTGGGTGAAACTCCCAACCTTTCGAGTTCATCTTTAATAAGCCAATCGTATCCCGTCGTGCGTGTCGTGCCCGGTGGAACGTTAATGTCATTATTATAGACGAGAAGCACCTTCGCCTCATACTTTACCTTTTCAGGCGGGATCGTATGGATATTGACATAAACTTCACCGTGCATTGTTTCAGTGCCAAGTAAATTAATGTAATGCGAGTTCAAATCGTAAACGGTATTACCGGGGAGACGGAGGGCTACACCTTCAGGGAATCGAAAATTCGTTTCATCCCTTTGCGTTCCCGTGATGAAAATCCGTTCAGTGCCTACCAGACCGAGCAATCCTATATGCGCCAACTCAAAGACTCTAAAGTTTTCCGAAGGATCAACACCGGCTTCGGGCACCACTCCAATATCCAATAAACCTCTTTTGACAGCGGCATCTGTCAAATAAAATAGAGCAAAATGGTGGCTTCCGATCGGATAATACACTTCTATCCTGTTGACAAAGATATCTCCATTTACGGGTTGTCCATTTTCATCAGTGATTTGTGTATGATAGAAGACCTCTCGCTCTGTTCCGGGTTCAATCTTGAAAGGTGGCATACGGAGTTGATAACCTTCCCCAGGCGGTGGCGGTGCTGGCGGTTCAAAGACTTCAAGCGGATCGCGTAGAACTGAGAGATCCCCAATCCCTGCCAGTATCTCTTCTTGTGGTGCTCCTGCGGCAATCCACGTCCGAATCGCCTCTATTTTTCCGGTATGAAGCGTTCCAGCATTGAATGGCATTCGGACTCCTTGTTCAGGTATGGGGTCCATCAACTTTGTCAAAAGGAAACTATTCTCAGGGTTCCCTGGATCTATGAGTTTCATGCCAGCTGCCGCAGCCGCAGGGTTCAGGGGGACACGCCCAACCAAATCTTGATATGAAAGTCCGTAGGTGAGATTCAAATTACCGGCGTTTGCAGGGGCAGCATGACAAGCACTGCTTGCGCAACTTTTATCGAAGATGTAGTCCTGAATCTCGTGATATGTTGAGTTGTCATTTACCTCTGTCTCACCAAAACTATTGCTCACCCGAATCATATCCAGAATGTTGACCGTCCCGTCCCGATTGACATCAGGATTCTGCAAAGCGTTTCGATCCGCCGGTTGTCCGAAGGCAGCAGCAACGAGTACCAAATCTTGGATGTTCACCGTGCCATCTTTATTGACATCCTCTAATAGGGTGGAAACATCGTTGTGAGCGAAGGCAGAAAAGTAAATTCCACTCGCCAAAAAGAAGAGTATAAAATGAATCGTCCGTTTGAACATGACTAATAATTTAACCTCCTGCTCTTAAGATATGAATACATATAGTAGGGACTTTCCCCTTGTCTAATACGATACGTTATGGCAAAATGTGATATGCCCTCTCCCGTTAATTTACATGATAATACCGTATAAGGCAAGCCATATTTGAAGAAGGAGCCATATATGAACACATTTGATGCGATTCGGAAACATTACAATGCAGCGGGTGTCCATCCGACAACTGACCCGGATAACCCAAGATCCCAATTTGCCGTTGAGAGATATGAAAACTATTTGCCTAAACTCATAAAACCCGGCATGCGCGCCTTAGACTTGGGCTGCAATGCAGGACGATATACCTTTGCTATGGAAGACATGGGTGCGATAGCAACGGGTATCGACTTCGCAGAGATTCCACTCCGGCACGCAAAAGAGGTCGCACGGAAAAGAAAGAGCAGATGTCAATTCGATATCGGGAATATAGCTGCGCTACCCTACAAACAGAATTCTTTCGATCTTGCGTTGCTGCCACAAAATAACGGTTACTTATCGTATCAGACGCTGGAGAACTTAACAGTTCAACTTAAAGAGATTCTATCGGACAATGGTATCTTCGTTGTCATTATACACGATGAGTTGGTCAAAAGAGCAGGAGAGGAAACCCTTCCAGAGCGATATGATGTCCAGACAGGTTTAATGGGTGGAAACAGGACAATTCCTGACAAAGGTGTGTACGCGGCTCCATGGTACTTTTGGACAGTCGCATTTGCCAGGTACATCATCGAGAAACATCTTCCTTTAGAACGGATAGAGGAAATAGAAGAAAATAGATTTATGTTGGTGTTTCGGAATGAAAAAGGATGAAGGTTGAATAAAATTTAGCCAACCTGACCAATGTACAAGATATGCGCAGCCATGTCCACGATGGCGGGTTCTGTCGCTGTTTCCAAGACTAACTCGACCCAACGTTCCCACTTTGCTGGGTCTTCCGCCACCGTGTTGGTGGCTTCGGGTAATCCCGTTGAAAGTCCCTCGCACCCCACCATTTCCAGCGTGGTCAATCCACATGATTCAGCGAGCTGCCGCAGTTCAGAAGCCCGAAAAAAATGCCACAAACTGTCGCCAACAAGGTTATTTCCTTTTCCCGCCTTTATGAGTTCCCAGTACCGGGGCGTTATCAGTTCATGACTGACCCGACTGAGGACTGTCCGCAGCATCGCCAGATAACCCACAACGGCAACGCAGACGATCGCCCCAGGTTTAGCGACCCGAACCAATTCAGCGGTTGCTTGAATTCGCTCGGTTTCATCGCTGATGTGTGTGAGTGGACCCCCAAGGCATAGCACTGCATCAAAGTCATCCATGTTGAAGCGTGAGAGGTCTCGGACATCTCCAACAACCGACGCGATCAATCGGTCTGAAACGGATTTCGGTTCTAACTTGATTTTTTCTTCAGCAAAGGTTATATATGTTGGATCAATATCCAAGAGAACGACATCATAGCCTGCTCGACAGAATTCGAGGGCATAACGTCCGGGTCCGCCACCTGCATCTAAAATCTTGCCTGTTTCAGGAAGGTGTTTCCGAAGGTAATGCATCGTGACCAAGAATTCCAGCGAGTTATAAGCATCCTTCACAAGCCGATTCCATTCACCCGTTTCGACTTCATTTTTTCTCTTCATTAGATAAATCCTTAATTTTTCTGCTTGTTTGACACGATGAATTGTGTCAAAATAGTCGGGACGCTTATCTCAGCGTATTACTTACTGCCTTGATGGGTTACCTCAAAGCATAGGAGTTCTGTAAATGTCACAACATGACGCAATAGAACATCTCGAAACATTCGGTTATTGTTTGATTGAGGATGCGATTCCCGCACCACAAGCCGATGCAATGGCGGAGAAATACTTTCAACTCCATCGAAACCCTGCGAATCGTGCTGCCTTTCAGGATCCGAATGATGAACTATATCAGACCCTTTTCGGCGTAGTCAACCTTGATGAGATGTGTTGGGAGTGCATCGCACATCCACAGGTGCTGCAAGTCGTCCGCCATTTTCTCGGCGATAACCCACGGCTGGGGGAGGCTTGCACAAAGTGGGTCAAACCTCGCGCACCACAGGGCGGTATCCATTCCGATTCAACGCACGACTTGCCAGCGCGTCTCCCCGAAACGCCGTGGATGATTAATTCGATCTGGATGATAACGGATTTTACCGTTGAGAACGGTGCAACACTGGTCGTGCCATTCAGCCATCGCGCACGGCGTAGACCTTCAGCATCCGATATTGCCGAGAGTCATCCAGTGCCTGTCTGCGGACGGCGGGGTTCCGTGCTGTTGTGGCACGGCGGCACATGGCACGGACAGGGCGCGAACACAACCGACGACCAGCATCGTATGGCATTGAATATCGCCTACTACCCTCCGTGGTGGAATCTCATGCGTGAAGGCGGTCATCAACCCGTTTTTCCTGAGACGTTTGCGCGAATGCCAGAGGACCTGCAGGCACTCGTCCGACATAAGGTCGCAAAACGACGTGCAGACATCTACGAGTTCTAATCTAACCAAACGCTCGCGTTATCGTTGTGCTACGGTCTTGAGAATCTGCTTGGTAGCGTCCGAAATGTTAAGCGTTGTGAACGCCGCATCGGACAACGCAACCAAATAGTACGCTTGATGTTCGGTAGGACTAATTTTGATCTTACCGTCCTCGACCTCAACAATAAAGTTGAAATGTCTCGTTTTTTCACCGGAACTGGATCTATAATCAAAGGATCCGAGATATTCAAGGACTGATATTACCACAAGCCCTGTCTCCTCCTGCACTTCCCGTGCAAGTGCGGTAAGTAGGTCCTCCCCCGTCTCCACGGTCCCACTTGGAATTTCAACAAATCCACCCATGAAGTCAGATAGCACTCGCTCTAAAAGCAAGAACTTATGATTTTTACAGATGACCGCGCCTACAACCAGTTTTTGCACGCCGTCTTTTTGCGCATCAATCACCAACTGCTGAATAATAGCATGTTCAATATTTGACTGCATATCGTGTTTCATCTAACTCGCTGCCCCGCCTGAAATACTGCTATCACTTGACTAAATGCCTCGACATCATCCGTTGGATCGCTCTCAAAGGCGACGAGATCGGCGATTTTTCCCACTTCGATCGTTCCAATCTCACCTGCCATTCCGATCGCCTCGGCGGAGATACGGGTCGCTGAGATCAGTGCCTCCGCAGGCGTGAACCCGACTTGAACAAGGAGTTGCAAGTCGTAATCAAGATGACCGAACGCGAGATTGCCGACACCTGAATCCGTGCCGGGGACAATCCGGTCACGCAGGTCATAGTCAAGCATGCGTCGCATCACATCAAGGCGTCCTTCTGCTTGCGCCTCAAGTTCCTGCAATTCGGACGCTTCGTCAGGCGAAATCGTCCCGGTGTCCCGTTTCCCCCGGAGTTCAACGATACGAGGATACCCCGTCCATGCTTGAAGGGTCGGACTAATCCAAATGCCGGATTCCGCCATCATCTCGGCAATTTTCGGATCGAACCGGAGTTCACCGTCCGGGTCGAGGAATTCCGCATGCTCCATTAAATCGATGCCTGCTTCAACCGCTCGCACCATCGATTCTTTCGCCCGGCAATGCGCCACTGTGAGTCGATGGAAGTGGTGTGCCTCATGAACAGCGGCGTGCAATTCAGCGACGGAGTAACTGGCGCGTCCCGGAATCGTTCCAGCAGTTCCCCCACCCGATGCCATAATCTTGATGTAATCCGCGCCTTCGTGAACCAAGCGGCGGACGGAGCGTCGCATCTCAGCCTCGCCATCTGCCGTTTCGTTACACATGTGGAAGTGCCCCCCTGTGCAAGTGATCGGTCGTCCGCTCACTAAGGTCCGGGGACCGGGAATATAACCGCGTTCAAGCCCTTCCTTGAGTGTGAATCCCACCTTGTTCCTCGCACCGTGCTCGCGAAGGGTTGTAATCCCTGCGGCGAGATGGCGTTGCAGGTTCATCGCACCGGTCAGCACCATCATCTCATCGGTTTCTGAGAACATCTGAATATAATTGCGTCCATCGCCTGCGAGACTCAGATGTGTATGCCCATCAATGAGTCCCGGTGTGATATATGCATCTCCGAGATCAATAATTTCTGCATCAGGGGGTGTCTGTTTCGCAATATCTGCCTGATGTCCAACGGCATCAATCCGTCCATCGGTCACAAGAATCGCCTGATCGGTTTTAACGGATGTACTTATCCCGTCGATGAGTCGAGCGGCACGGATCTGAACAATTTGGTTCGGCATATTTCTATTTATGACTCCTGAACTGCCCTCCATTTCATTCCGGGCAGATTTCTAACAGTTAGGAAACCATCTTTCATAGAAAGCAGGTTTTTTAATTTACCAGAAACCACTGCGTAATGAAATCAGGTTCTCCTTAAATCGTATAATTTGTCTTTACTTTACATTTGGAGCAGTAACCAGCGTTAATAGTTTAAAAAATCAGACCTTCACAACGAATTCACATCCCTGTCGGAACCATTCCCGCAGGATAGTGTCTTCATTGCAGGTCCGTTTCACCTGTGAACCTGTTGCCTTCGAGAGGTCTATCGTTGTCGAAACGATGTCATCTCCGAAAAATCCAGCCTCTATGATGACATTACCATCTGGATGCACAATCTTCGAGTTGCCATGCGACGAGCCGGGCGAACCGATGTCATCAGGGTTTGCGGGTGTGTTCGCCATCAGGAGATAGATACCGTTTTCCGTCGCTCGTGAAATCGGCATAGCACGGTAGGCGGAGAGTTTATATTCCGACAGCAATCCGGCTTCACAAGAGCAAAATATACAGAGTTGCGCACCCATCGCCGCGGGTAATTTGACTAACTCCGGATAGCGGACATCGTGGCAGATGATAAAACAACACGCAACGCCAGCGAGTTCCACAATCGGTAGCGGACCGCGATTGTTCGTGCACCACTGCTCCCCTGCGAGAAAGGTTTTGCCATAACGATATTTGAGCGTCCCTTGCGGATCGAAAATCGCGAGGTCGTTATGCCAATGCTCTCCATCGTGATGTGCCGATCCAACGACAACAGCGATCCCGTGCCGACGCGCCGCTTCAGAAATTTTTGCCTCAGCCTCTTTAAAAACCTGTGGTGAGATGTGTTCCCAATAATCCGTCCGGCAGCAATAGCCGAACAGACAGCCTTCAGGGAATGCCGCAATCTGGATCTCCATCTCTGCACACCTTTCAAGCTGCTGGAGCACTTTTGCAGTATTGGCGGAAACATCTTCGCTTGTGAGCAATTGACATGCCGCAACTTTAATCTGGTTGTTAGCCATCTGAATATCCCCTTTTGCGTTTTCGGCATTGTATCACATCCGTCTATTTGATTCAAGATACGGTAATTAAAAATTTGGATGGACACACACATTAGAATCCAATATAATTACAGATTAAAAAACCGAGATGGAAGTGTGGATAGGAGAAAATTGATCATGAAAATTACCGACATCAAACCGTATCCTGTTTGGGTAGGACACAGAAATCAACACATCGTCAAAGTCGAGACCGATGAAGGCATCTACGGGTGGGGCGAGTCTGGACTTTCGAGCCGAGAATTGGCTGTGGTAGGAGCGGTTAAACACTATCGTGAATTCCTCATCGGACGCGATCCGATGCGGATCGGCGGGTTGTGGCAGGAGATGTACCGGAGCCAGTATTTTGAGGGCGGTCGAGCATTGACAGGTGCGATCTCAGCAATTGACATCGCACTCCACGATATTGTCGGGAAGGCGTTGAACGTGCCGGTTTACCAATTGCTCGGCGGTAAGCAACGCGACGCCGTTCCATGTTTTGCAACGACCGGCGCGGCGACGGTTGAGGAACTCATTGCAAACGCGAATTTATTACTTGAGAACGGGTGGAATGTCATCCGAACAAACGTTCTACATCGCGCGAAGCCAGGCGAGGAGAATATCTTTGAACCCCGCGAGTCCATCAGTCTTGCCGCAGAATGGTTGACGGCGCTCCGGGAAGCCATCGGACCTGAACCCGTCCTCGGGATCGACTATCATCACCGACTCAGTGTTGCGGAAGCCGCATCTTTCTGTCAACGGATGCCCTCCGGCACACTCGATTTTTTGGAGGAACCGATCCGAGATGAAACTCCGGAGGCGTATGAGTCTCTGCGGACGATGGTCGATGTTCCGTTCGCGATTGGTGAGGAATTCTCCAGTAAGTGGCAGTTTCTCCCCTATCTGGAGCGCGGTATCACGAACTTTGCCCGACTGGACGTGTGCAATGTCGGTGGATTGACGGAATCGATGAAGGTTGCAGGCTTGGCTGAGGCGCACTATATCGACCTGATGCCCCACAACCCATTGGGACCGATATGCACGGCTGCGACGGTTCATCTCGCAGCAGCGGTTCCGAACTTCGCGTGGTTGGAAATCCGAGTCTCTCCTACAGAAAAATCTGGACATTACGATGAAGATCTGTTTCCTGTCCAACACCAGCTCGAAGGCGCAGTTATACCGGTGCCAGACGGTCCCGGCTTGGGTGTTGAGGTAGATGAAGAACTCGTAACGTCACAGACCTTCAAATTCGCGGAACCGCCGCACCTTCGCCGACGGGACGGATCCCACACCAACTGGTAGCGTGCTGTAGGAGAGGTGGGACCTCATACGAAAGTGACAATTACATTCAGAATGTATGCTATAATCTGGAGAAATCGTGTTATTGTTCGCTGTTTAACCAATCTAAGGAGGGGTGTATAGACTGATGAAAACGCAATCAATCAGGTATGGAGAAAACGGCGGGGTCGAGATCATTGATGTTGATGTATCCGATCCACAGGCGGGTGAAGTTCAGGTTCAGAGTGCCGCTTGTGGGATCTGTGCATGGGATTTAGCGACATTTCGTTATGGTGGCACGGCACCACCGGGGCACGAAGGGGTCGGCTATATCACAAAAGTTGGACGTGGTGTCCGGGACCTTGAGGAAGGGATGCGTGTTACAGGGCAAGGGTTGGGATTCGACGGTATTAAGAACTGCACAGCCGACCGTATGTATGTACTCCCAGAATCTGACCTCGCCGACGAATATTGGATCGTTGAGCCGGTTTCATGCGTTGTAACGGGGTTGGACACCGCACCGCTGCGACCCGCTGACAACGTTGCAGTGATTGGGTGCGGTTTTATGGGACTCATGTTCGTCCAGGCACTGAGCCAATTTTACACGCACGATCTTATCGCCATTGATATCGTCGCAGATCGGCTGAAATTGGCGAAATCGCTCGGTGCGCAATTCACGTATAATCCAGCAGAAATTGATGCCGCCGAGTTGGTCGCAGCATTAAAGGGACGCTCGATTGACGTGATATTCGACTGTTCCGGCAAACCACAAGGGTTAAATCTCGCCACCAAGATTGTCCGCAGAGGTGGACACATTAACCTCTTCGGTTGGGTTCGAGAGGAAGTGACGATCAACGGTTCCGAATGGCACGGCGGTGGATTTAATTTGGTGAGTTCGTCGCCGGGCGCGAAGATACGGGACACGTTTCCACCAGCGATTCGGCTCCTCGAGCGTGGCCACATCGACCTCAGACCGCTTGTAACGCACATCGTCCCACTGCAGGAGTATCCCGCACTCCTTAAAGAAGCAACGGGCGGAGACGGAAGCTACATCAAAGGCGTCGTAAAAGCGATCTAATGGAGCCACAGATGAAGTTTCAGAAAATATTTCGGTAATTTGATATTTTCCCCAGGCCTGGTAGGTGCGGTTTCCAACCGCACTGGATTCGTTTTAAAAATTACCGAATTAATAAATTAATCTTCATGAAACCGCACTTACCGTATTAGGGTGCTTGGGAACCAGTATTCATGAGATAGATTTTATCCGAACAAATATTTTTCCACAACATCTTCGCGCACCGTGACACCCAATCCCGGAACATCGCGTATCGCGACATATCCATCCGCTTGGACCCACGGATCGCTGACCAATTCATGCTGCATCGGGGATTCGTGGGGCTTAAAGTCCGTGCAATCCGCATGCGGTGAACTCGCGAGCATGTGCAGACTCGCCGCCGTGTTTAAGGCACTGCTCCATGAATGCGCACTGAACAGCAGGTTCTCCGCCTCAACCAGTTTGATGACGTGCCGACTGCCGGTGAGACCATGACACCGCCCCGGATCAATTTGGACGATATCGACACCCCCCGACTGGATAAGCCGTTTGTAACTTTCGACATCCCATTCATCTTCACCTGTCCCGATGGGCGTCATAACCGCTGATCGCAGTTGGGCATACGCTTCAAAGTTTTGGGGTGGGAGGGGTTGCTCGATCCATTTGAGTCGGTAAGGTTCGAGATCCCGGAAACGTTGAATTGCTGTCGGGACATCCCAAATACGGCGGTGACCAGGGGTATCAATGACAAACTCAAGTTCGTCCCCGATGACCTCACGCACACGACGAATCATCTCTATATCCCACTGGCGATCGAGACCGAACACCGCCTCGGGTCGCATCCCCCAACCGCCCTTAACAACACGGTAATTTTGTTCTCGCAACCACCGAAATTCATTCAGCGTCCAGTCCAAGTCTTCCATATCGAAGATGATGGATGCCATCGCCACGATTTGGTCGTGGACTTGACCTCCAAGGAGTTGGCAAACCGGTAAACCGAGCGCCTTGCCCTTTAAGTCCCATAACGCCATATCCACAGCACTGACAGCGAATGCCGCAATGCCTTCAGGACCATACCACCAAATGTGGTCGAGCATTTTATGCCAGTGCCGTTCCACATCCAAAGCATCTTCACCCGTAAGCATCGGTGCAAATCCCTGATCGATAATTATCTGTGTTGCGAGTGTCGCTTCTCGGAATTGCGAGATGCACTCCCCCCAACCCACGAGACCGTCATCGCTCTCCACGCGAGCGAGTGTAATGTAGCGTTCGATACCTTTGTAGTGTGGTTCCGGGTAAGCAAGCGGAAACGCCTGAATTTTTTGAATTTTCATGTTTTTAATTATGTCCTCCTGGACTGCGCTCCAAATGTAAAGCAAAGACAAATTATGCCATTTAAGGCATAATTTCATTACGCGCAGGTTTCTGGTTAAGTCACAACTGGGATTGATAATTTGTACCATCAGCAAATAAATACAATTTTTTGGTTACCGGTGATACACAGCAAAATACAACTCTATTATACTAGGGCCAAATTCCATAAGTCGGTATATTAAACACCATCCCCAATATTGTCCACACACTCCCAACGGTAAATTGCCCCAATATCAACCCCAAGAAGAACGACATCGCCTTCCGATGGGCATTTCTCCCACCATATTTCAGCAGTAGCAATTTCAACACCCACACGATCCCCAGACTAAACCAGATGTAATTGACTGCCCAGCTCCCGCACACAGTCGCATACGCCGCCGGATGAAAAGGGAACCAGAAAAACTTCATGCGCATCAACATCAGGAAAAGCGCGAAAAGTAAGCCAATTCCGGTAAATCCCAACGCCCAATAGTCCGGAGCAAGCGGATGGGCTAACCATTTCTGCAGCTGCGTCCACGGTTCAGACCCGTATATGATTGGCACGCGGGACATCTCGTGTAAAGCACCGAGTCGATAGGGTATGGATATAAGTGCCCAAAATTGCGAGAGGATACCTACGCACAGCGCAATAAGGATCGCAAATAGCATAAAACGACTTCGGATTCCCGACGTTGAGGCAAGCTTGAACCCTTCAAGTTGATGGGGCATCGGATGTGAATCGAAGGTCCGCGTAAAGAACCAGAAGAAAGAGAACATCGAAAGATTATTCGGTCCGAGCGGACGCGTGCCTACAGCCGCGACCATGACCCGTTCGGGTCCCGTATAGTGCAAGTCGTGCATTGGCGATCCGAGTTCGGCGCGCATCCGAGAGACCGCCGTTGAAAACGCAAAATAGAGTCCAAAAAAGACGAGAATCGCCCAGAGGGACATGCCCGCCCTCAAACAAAAAAACGTCAAAAACGCAACACCAGCAACCAGGGCGAGAAGAAGGAGCCTGGGGGACATTGGTTCATCCCGCGTAGATGTGGGATGGACGTTCGCGCCCAATAAATTCCGCAGATATTTTCGGCCCCTCCAAATGGCAATAAAAAAGATACCCATATACGCACCAAATCCCTGATAGTTGACGTAAGGATACCCCGTCCCTTCCAAACCGATCATGCTTCCAACGACCTGTTGCCCCTTCCACACCCAAAAGAAAAACCACGTTGAAAACAGCAGGTCCAACGGAATCAGGAATCCGATGCCTAACACAAAGGGATAAATTCCCAATCTCAGCCACCCCATCGCGGAGAAGGGTTTCTCTGTGAACCTGAAACGGTATGCTTTCTCGTATACGGAGGGTATCGCAGGAAAAACGTGGTGAAGACCGTTAATAACATCGAAAGCCGCAACAAGCCCGAAACCGATCCACATCAGCCGATTCGTGAAGAAACCCTCGCTTGTCATCCGAGCTGGTAGTTGGATAATCGGATACGCCAATTTCTCATCTTCCGTCCACGGTTTCCGCACGATGACAGTGATGCAAACCATAACAAACAGCAGGGTAAAGAGGAAGGCGAACCAATTCATCACAGGTGTTAGCCAACCCAACAGATGCTGCTTTGTGTACAGTGTAGAATCTCCTTCGTAGTAGCCTGAAAGAACGCCCTTGTCCGACACGGCAAGCCAACTCGGAATATACCGCCAAAACAGGTCTTTCCAATCGTTCTCCGGCGTTGCGAACCAGAAAGCGTGCCCCAATGTGGAGACCAGAATCTCCATCATGCTGTGTCCGGCAGTCGCGGATGCCACGGAGAGCATGACATAAATGATCAGGAGTTCACCTTGAGAGAGAGCCAATCGAGGCAGGAATCGCTTGAATACTCGGTTGAATCCCATCAACACAAGAATGTTGAAAACAACCGTGAAAATAAGCGAGACGATGGTGGGCTGTGCGGAATACTGCACCAGTTCAATATACGTAATCCAATAACAATTGAGAGGGATGAGGATAATTCCAATTGCTATGGACCGCCAGCCGACCGATGAGGACGGTTTTGATGGAGATAAAGTCGGTTTCGTGTGCGGCATTTATTCTTGATACGAGAAAACCAGCGGCAGATGCACATCGTCCGCCAACACGTCGCCGACCGCTAACTTCGCAACCACCTCATCGGGCAACGCGCTTTTCTTCCCATTGAATGTGGCATCCTCCGGCATAAAAAGCATGGCAAACGCACGACGCGGGTGCGTCGTCATATTCGGTCCCGCCGCATGCGCAACCATCCCACTGATGAATACACCAGCTCCGGCTTTCATCTCAGCGGCGTACGGTTCAATCTCTGCCCACTCTGGATACTCGCGGAACAGTTCGCCGACACCCGCCTGTCCGAGGATCCCGCCAACCTCAAAGTTGCTCGTCTTGTGTGTCCCCGGCAGAAGATACAAACAGCCGTTCTGAACGGTTGTATCATCAAGTGCCACCCAGAACATGATTGCCTGATGCGAATAGAACGGGTCATACGGATTATCGACATGGAAGTTCGTCGGATTTGCCCACGGTTCTTTAACCATGGCGTGATCGTGGTACAATCGCACCCCCGAAGTGCCAGCGAGATCTGCCGCCAGTCTACCCAACTCAGGGGCGAGAATCAACCCTTTAATCTTCTCACTCGTCTTCCACAAATTGACGCATTGAACAAAGACATTCTTATAATAGTTGTCTTCTCCTTTTTGATTGTGGAAGGCATCAGGACGACCCACATGTGCTGCGACAGCCTCGTCAACGGCATCCCGCCACACTGGCAACTCGGCATCGTTCAGGAAATCGCCAATAACCAGAAATCCATTTTCACGGTAAAATTCAATCTGATCGCTCGTAACTTGTGTGTTCATGGCACTTAGGTGTCGGAAATGTATGCCCTTAATCGTAATTACTCGGTCGATGATCACCGAGAAGCCGTCTCTGTCGAGAGTTCACCTGCGCGAGAATCGATGCATCGAACTGAAATTTATTCAGGTAGGGTGGGTATTTCTGCGTAATCATCCGCTGTGCATAGTGGACCTGCAAGAGGTAACGGGTCTCGGCACTCGTATTGGCAGAGCCGCGATGCCAGACTTCACTACGGAAAAGCACCACATCCCCCGCATTGCACAAGATGCTCTCTTCACCCCGGTTATTCCATTCTGTTGCCCCGTTTGGGGAACATCCAGAGAAATGGCTGCCCGGAACGAATTTTGTCGGTCCCAATTCCTCATACATATCGTTGAGATAGTAATGCGCAGTTGTGATAAAGATTGGAACTTTGACGCGTGGATCGGAACGAACGTCTGCAGGTAGACTGATCGGCAGCCAATCCGTATGTAACCCCTGATCCGGACGTCCCGGTCCTGTTATCCACGATTGCATGCCGATGCAGTGGCAATCCTCACCGTGCGTCGCCTCGGCAACCTCAATAATCGGTGATTTGTCAAGGAATTGGAGATACAGCGCGTCGCGATTAAATGAGTTGTTGATGATTTTATTCAGGAATCCATCGCCATTTTCAGGCGTTTGGTGCCGATCCAAACACTCTGGGATCGTCTCTAATCGATCCATAGTCGCTCGCAATTCGGCGACTTCCTCAGCATCAAGCACGCCGGGAAAATAGACATAACCATCCCTTTCCAAGGCTTCAACTCGACTTTCTAAATCGTTATGTGCCACGAGGGAAAGAGCTTTCGCCATTTTTAGTACTCCTTTCGGACGACTGACAACCAATTGGCGAGTTGCTCCAATCTGGTCCAGGTCGTAGCGAGTTATCTTAGTATCTAATGAAAAATGTTGGACAGAGTGCGTTCGTTCAGGCAGGGATCTCAACGATCAGACCTGCCGAATGCCGCATCCACACAAACGAGGTAATGGACGGTGACTCTCTATCGTCATTAACATCCACTGTGAGGCTTACGGTTCTGGGGTTTTCGGCGTGATGTCCCACAACAGTACTGTTCCGTCCGAACTCCCACTGACGAGTGTAAACCCATCCGGACTGAATAATATACTCCTGACTCCACCTGTATGTCCGGTGAGTATGGATTTGAGGGTGCCTGTTGCAACATCCCACAAACGAATCGTATTATCCGAACTCCCACTGACAAGAGTAGACCCATCCGGACTGAATAATATACTCCTGACTCCACCTGTATGTCCGGTGAGTGTGGATTTGAGGGTGCCTGTTGCAACATCCCACAAACGAATCGTATTATCCGAACTCCCACTGACAAGAGTAGACCCATCCGGACTGAATAATACACTCCGGATTATGCCCGTATGCCCGGTGAGTATGGATTTGACCGCACCCGTTGAAGCGTCCCACAAACGAACCGTTCCGCCATACGAATTAGCATTCCCAGTGGCAATTATAGACGCATCCGGACTGAAGGACACACTCATGACTTGGTCCCTATGCCCGTCAAGTGTCGCTTTGACCGCACCCGTCTCAACATCCCATAAACGCACTGGACCGTCCCAACTACGACTCACAGTGACAAATGTAGACCCATCTGGACTGAACGATATCCATCCAACCCGATCCCCATATCCGTCGAGTGTCGCTTTGAGCACGCCCGTTGAAGCGTCCCATAAACGAAACCTATCATCTGGACTCCAACTGGCAAGTGTAGACCCATCTGGACTGAACAATACACTATCGATTGTGTCCGTATGGCCAGTGAGCGTCACCTTGACAGCACCGGTCGCAACGTCCCACAAACGAACCTGGTTCCCCTCATATCTACTCGCAAGCGTAGACCCATCTGGACTGAACGATACACTACCCGTATGTCCGATGAGTCTGGATTTGAGAGTGCCTGTCGCAACATCCCACAATCGAACCCTATTACCTTCATGGCCGCTGACAAGCGTAGACCCATCCGGACTAAACGATATACGATTGACACCGCTCGTATGTCCGGTGAGTGTGGATTTGAGAGTGCCTGTCGCAACGTCCCACACCTGACGCCCACTGGCAAGCATTGTGCCATCTGGACTGAACGATACACTATAGGCCCTGCCCGCGGTGAGTGTAAATTTAACAGCACCCGTCTCAACGTCCCATAAATGAATCCTACCGTCCCAATTCCCACCGGCAAGTGTTGAGCCATCCGGACTGAACGATACACTTATGACCTGGGACCTACGCCCGACCAAGAATCCGTGCTCAGTGAAAGTGGATTTGAGTACACCCGTTGCAACATCCCACAAACGAACTGTATTATCCCCGCTCCCACTGGCAAGTGTAGAGCCATCCGGACTGAACGATACACTTGAAACATATTCCGTATGCCCAGTGAGTTTCGCTTTAAGGGTGCCCGTTGAAACGTCCCACAAACGAACCGTTCCGTCCCTATATCCATCCCCACTGGCAAGCATTGAACCGTCTGGACTGAACGCTATGTCGACATCGTACGTATGTCCGGTGAGTGTGAATTTGAGGGTGCCCGTTGAAACGTCCCACAAACACGCTGTTCCGTCCCTATCGTCTATACTCTTACCCCCACTACTGGCAAGCGTTGCACCGTCCGAACTGAACAATATACGATAGATCCCACCCCAATGCCCTCCGATGAGTGTTGCTTTGATCGAACCCGTCGAAACATCCCACAAACGAACCGTCCGATCCATATCTCCGCCTCCAGTAGCAAGCGTTGAACCATCTGGATTAAACGCTATACTTGAGAACCAACCCCGCTGCCCTGTGAGCAGGGCAAGTTCTTGGAATGTTTTGGTATCATACAGCCATATACCGATACTACTTGCTACGGCAAGCGTTGAACCGTCTGGAGAATATGTTACCGCTCCTACACTGCCTTTACCGAGACGCGCCATGGCACCCTCGGGTAAACTGAATTGGGTATGTGCCGCATACTGCGCGAAGCCGGGGAGAATACCGACGCTCGAAGCTATTAGGAGCATTAAGGTGCAAAAGAACATTCTTTTGACTTTCATACGCCCATATCTCCTTTTCAGACAGAGGATTTCGGTTAAATAAGGGGAAGCGAAAGTAGGATTGCCACGATTATTCCGCTAATACAATGACGCCGCACCCAATCCGCGCCCCTGCAGCACCCGAAGGTTGCGAGACGAAATCGTCCGCGTCGGCATGGACAATGATACCTTTGCCGACAACATCTATGTCCGAACCTGTGCCGATCTCCCACAGATCCGTCGTCAATGTAATACTGCCTGTGCCATCTTCTCCGACGCTGATATTGCCGATATCCCCGAGATGAAACTCACCTTCTCCCCATTTTCCATGCCCAACATCCGTGGGATTCCAGTGACCCCCGGCGGATTTACCGTCGGGTGAACTACAATCCCCGTTTGCGTGGATATGAAAGCCGTGAAGACCCGGCGAGGCACCCTGAATTTCAGCCGTGAGCGTGATCTGGTCGCCGTTTTGTGTGAAGACTGCTATTCCGGTTACGCCACTGTCGCCCAATGCGTCGATCATGGCATGTGCTTGTGCTGCGGGGGCAGTTGAAAGAATCCTCGCTTGTTGGTTCACTCGGTCGCAACCCATCGATATGATAGAAATACCGAGCAATAGAAAGAGTACAGGTTTTATACCGATACACATTAAACGCGTTTTCATTGATAATTCCTTTGTTAAAGTTTGTAATCTAACGTAAGTTAGATAATAAATCACTTTTCGTGAAAATAATGATTCTGAATGGACATTCTCACTGCGAAGCAACGTCCGCAAGTTCTCATATTTAATCGTAATTACTCGGTCGATGATCGCCCATAAGTCGCCTCTGTCGAGCAGTCGCTTGTGCGAGAATCGATGCCTCGAACTGAAATTTATTCAGATAGGGCGGATATTTCTGCGTAATCATCCGCTGCGCATAGTGGACCTGCATGAGATAACGGACTTCGTCACTCGTGTTGGCAGAACCCCGATGCCAGACTTCACTACGGAAGAGCACTACGTCCCCCGCATTGCACAAGATACTCTCTTCACCCCGGTTATTCCACTCGGTTGCGCCGTTTGGGGAACCCCCAGAGAGATGGCTGCCCGGAACGAACTTCGTCGGTCCCAATTCCTCATACATATCGTTGAGATAGTAGTGGGCGGTCGTGATGAAGATCGGGATTTTGACGCGCGGATCGGAACGAACGTCTGCCGGTAGAGAGATCGGCAGCCAATCCGTATGTAACCCCTGATCCGGACGTCCGGGTCCTGTCAGCCACGAATGCATACCGATGCAATGAAAATCCTCACCGTGCGCCGCCTCGGCAACTTCAAAAACGGGGGATCTGTCAAGGAATTGGAGATACAACGCGTCTCGATTAAACGAATTGCTGATCAGCTTGTGGAGAAATGCGTCGCCATTTTGAGGCGTTTCGTCCCGATCGTGAGACGCTGGGATCGCCTCTAATCGATCCATAGTGGCACGCAATTCAGCGATTTCATCCGTCCCAAGCACGTTGGGGAAATAGACATAACCGTCCCTTTCCAGCGCTTCAACTTGGCTTTCCAAGTCGTTGTATGCAACGAGGGAGAGGGCTTTCGCCATTTTCAAGACTCCTTTCAGACAGTAATAACAGGTCAACGCTTATCCGATATGATATGTTAACCGCAGCGCAGTTGTCAATAAAAATTGTGTTCGAACTGAATTTCAAGCATTCGGATTTCTTTGAAGGTCCACCACAAAGCGATTGCCCGATACGTCAACTATACCGCCTTGAGTTTCCGCCACAGGGTTGTCCGACTGATCCCCAAACGTTGTGCAGCGAGTTGTGGCTTTCCATCGGATTCCTCCAAAACGCGTTGCACTAATTCACGTTCCAATGCAGCAAGGGGGTTGCTTTCCCTGAGTGCCTGCGCAACAATATCGTCTCTCGAGGAAATAAGATCGGGCGGTAGATGTTGCTTTTCAATGCTACCCGCCTGACATTTGACGAAGGCGTGCTCTATAATATTCTCTAACTCTCGCACATTGCCGGGGTAGGTATAATCCACTAAGATTTCAAGGACATCGGGTGAGGCGCGATGAATGGATTTTTGTGTTTGTCGATTGAATTTTTCGATGAAGTGTTCAATGAGGAGTGGAATGTCATCGCGTCTTTCACGGAGTGGCGGCGGGGTAATCGGGACGACATTGAGCCTGTAGTATAAATCCTCTCGGAAACGTCCGGCATCGATCTCTGTCTTCAGGATTCGATTGGTCGCTGCAATGACGCGAACATCTACTTTCTTTGTCTCCGTCGAACCGACCATTTCGTATTCCCCCTCTTGCAAGACGCGGAGCAACTTTGCTTGTGTTCCGAGACTTAACTCACCGATTTCATCAAGAAAAAGGGTGCCCCCGTCCGCAGCTGCGAATCGTCCTTCCCGCGTAGCGATGGCATCGGTAAACGCACCTTTGACATGTCCAAAGAGTTCGCTCTCTAACAAATTATCAACCAAGCCAGCGCAATTGACGCGAATGAAGGGTTTTTTCGCTCTCTCGCTATTGTCGTGGATTGCATGCGCAATCGGTTCTTTGCCAGTCCCGCTCTCGCCTTGAATCAGAACGGTCGTTTTCATGGGGGCGACGAGTCGGATTAACTCGAAAATCTCCTGCATTTTCCGGTTTTTTCCGATGAGGTTTCCAAACGAATGGTGCTCCTTCAGTTGGGCACTGAGCGCCTTTACCTCCGAGAGATCACGGGCAAACCCTTGGATGAATTCTCTCTCGCCATGCGCAATTCGGATGGCGCGAATTTCTAAGGGTAAACGGTTTCTGTTTTTACGCGACAGTTCCGTTTGGAAAGTAATAGGATGCTGTGGGTCGAGGCCTTTGAGCGTTTCGCTGGCTCTTTGAAATTCAGCGGGAGGCATTAGGTCACGCAGGGACAGATTGACCAGTTCTTGGTGTGTGTAACCCAGCCATGCACAGAAATTTTCGTTTACGGTAACAAACGCTTCTGTCAGTGATGGACAAATGAAGATTGCGTCGTTCGACATCTCAAAAAGGGTGCGGTATCGTTTGTTGTTTTCGGCGAGTTTGTCTGTCCAATCCCCTTTTTCAATCAGAATTGAGAGTTGTCCAGCAATCGGTTTCAATCTCCCGATATGCACCTCGGAGAATGCTTCGGGCTTTTCACTGGTGAAAAAGACGACCCCAATGGGTTTACCCTGCACTTTGAGCGGAAGGGTCAGATTGGAGCGCATCCCCTCTTGGACCATTAACCGGGTCCAGTTTGTCGATCTTTTTGCGAGAATTTCCTTAAAGTCGTCAATAATCCGGGCTTCACCTGAATTGAGGATAGGCGCAAGGCTTGATCCCTTAATTTTCGCTGAAAACCCGTTGTCCAGCAGAATTTTTCTGTTGGATTTCGTTTTGCACTGCACTAAATTACCAGAGGATTCGTCAATGAGTGCGATACCTAATCGATTATGCGGCACGATGTTCTGAAGTCCAGTGTAGATATTCTCAAAGACTTCATCGAGTGTCTTTCCAAGCTGAATCTGTTCAAGGATTTCATAGACCTGATCGGTTTCAATGGCTTCCTTAAAAACAGTATCTTCGAGACTGTTATGTGCGCGTTCTGCAGGGGTGATTGCAACCTGAAGTGTGTCCCCATGAATCCGGAGCGGATAGGTTTGGAGGTTCGGCGTGGTAATAGGACATCCACTTTTCAGATTGTATTGCCAACCGTGCCACGGGCAGGTAACGACTTCACCCGCCAGTGTTCCCTCGTTGAGCGGTCCCCCCTGATGCGGACAGGTATTATTGATCGCATAAAATTCTGTCCCTGTGTTGAAGATTGCAATGTCTTCATTGTCCAATTGGATGACGATGTTCTGTCCCGGTTCAATTTCAGATGTTTTAGCAATGTTAATCCACTTCACCATTTTCCCCCCACGCGTCCACAGGATTTGTTCCCTAATGAATCTTAACGCAAGTTCGGTATTCGTAGGGGCGTGGTCTCCACACCCGTCGGGTCAGGAGTTCCACCCTCTATAAATCCAATTACCGATTTCGATTGTCAAATTTCATTGCGATATAGATTATCAGACAGCAAAGCGGATGTCAAGAATTTTGTTTCATAAATGAAAATTGTTTCATTTATGAAATAACCTTTATTTTTTAACACTTACGCACGCCACTGGTAGGTGCGATTTGTAACCGCACCGGACTCGTGATAGTAACCCTTTGTGCTGTCCGAAGATAGGCGTTTCAGCGCAATTTTGCGTGAGTCCTGTTTCTAAAACTTCAAAGCAATTATTTTAAGTTTTGTTCCAGATTTGAAACATATCGGAAAAATCTGAAATTTCATTTTCATCCATAAAACCTTGAACTATCTCAATTGTATACGAACCTGAGGATTTGGCACGAAACTTGCAAACCTATTTATTAACGTGAGTTCCGTATGTGTAGAGCAAACTTTTAGTTTGCGTCTCAACCCTACTTACACAAACTGGATGAAGTTTCAGAAAATATTTCGGTAATTTGATATTTTCCCCAGGCCTGGTAGGTGCGGTTTCCAACCGCACTGGATTCGTTTTAAAAATTACCGAATTAATAAATTAATCTTCATGCAGTTTGTGCTACAAATGTCAATATATTTTGAGGCTTTACTATAACCCTAAATTTCAGGAGGATCTAAAAATGAGCCGTTATCTTGAACATGCCAACATGAGCGTGAATGACCTTGAAAAAGCGATCGATTTCCTAACGACTGCCTTCCCAGAGTTTCGAGTCAGAGGCGGTGGTGATAATGCGAACGGAACGAAATGGTGTCACCTCGGAACTGACGATTTTTACATCGCATTGTCAGATCGCAAGCATCCGTTCACAGGTGACCGGGAAGGAACCTATGTGAACCATCTCGGTTTTGCTGTTGATGACGCTGAAGGTATCAGGGAACGCATGTTGGCTGCTGGATATAAGGAAGGTTACAAAGTCGAACCCCATCCCTACCGAAAACGGATCTATTTCATTGATGCGGATGGTTTTGAATGGGAGTTCGTCGAGTACTTCACGGAGGATCCAGCGAAACGGAACGATTATTCACAGTAAAAATAAGTTGCGTTCAGGACGCGTGGCATATTAAAACTTGTAGGGCTAAAGCGTGGTGCTTGTCCTACAAGTTTTTTAGTGTCTCGCTGGATATTCCAATGGAATGTGTGTGGAATTTCAGGACTTTGCGGTTAGTCTCCGTCAATAGACCAAGTGCAGTTGATATTACTGTCCTTGTAAAATTGCTTGAGTGCAGGTTTGTCAAACCACAACTGCATTTCTTTGCTAACAATATGACCCACACTGCTCACCTTGAGGTAAAGACCCCCGGCTGTCCATCCGGGCAGGATGTCATACCGTCCGGTTTGTGCAGCGTAGATACTGAGCAGTGCCAAAGGCTCCATCGCATCGAGATTTGCGGTTCTATGGGTATCCTGCAGAAGTGCAGCCACGCTTTTCCCTTCATGTCCCTCTTGTAATTCCGGTTTGTCCATCACCTTGCTGTGGAGGATAAAGTCATCTTCGAGCGTAAAAAGTCCGCTATCGGTATGTTGTCTATCCTGAAGTAGATGGTCCCCGATTCGCTCCGCCATCGCCAGAAATTCTGCCTTCGGCTCTACCCGATACAGATCCACCAGCGCGAAGATATAGGTGGGTTCCAAAGCAATTGTGTCAAAATTCAACGACGGTGGCGAGTTTTTATCGGCACCGATGTCTCCGATTCCGAAGGCTTTAAATAGGGTGCGTAAGTAGTCCCTGAACTCACTTCTGCCCCCAGAAACCTGATACCCACGCGCACACACGGAGGTAAAAAGCGGCGTGATGTTTTGCGGCAGAAATGCGCCACCCTCCTTCGCACCGAAGTAGAGTTTCTCTATCCTGAAAGGTCCCTTTATCCGAAAACCTGTGAGATCCGTCCCATCAATGACAATGCTTTTCAGTGTATTGTTTGTCGGATCGTAGGAGGCGTTCAAGAAACCGATAATGTGCTCCTCAACTGCCACTTTGATGTGCGCCATTTCGCCGATGCGACCATACTTTTCGGCATTCTCTACGATTGTCAGCATTCCCATCATTTGTGTAATCGTGTGATTCAACTGGTTGCCGACATAGACTCTCGGTTCAGTCGCCTGCGGATACTTTCTCCCGAACACGTTAAGCCCGCGTTTGTTAATTTGCGGATGAACAAGATTGGGCCAGATGCCGGTCTCTGGATCCCGCTGCTGTATAATCAGATTTAAGAGACGTTCCGCCCACATCCGCGGTGCCTCCTCTTGCTTTTGATACCCCAAACTGTAAGCGGCGTAAGCCAGATCCAACGCCACACTGATAAACGAGAGATCCTCACTGATTTCAGGTGCCTTGTATCCATCCCACGGTCTGTTCCAAGTATTGGCATGATCGACCCGCTTTTTGAAATCACCGTGACGGTTGTAGTGTAGGGCATCCCAATCCTTGATATTCGCTTCCCAAATCCCTTTCATCAGCATCTCGCCGCGTTCGGGATTCACCGCTCTCAGCAATTCCCAGTAGGGATATACGTCCTCTATTTCGTGGACGACACCCTTCATGCCGTATCTATTCCCAGTTACCAAGTCCACATAACCGTGTCCGCCCCAATGCAGAACGCCACTCTCTGGATACCAGTAGTTATTGAACATGTATTCAGCGGCTGCTCCAGCGGCGTGGATATATGTGCCATCTCCAGTGAACTGGCTTAAGGACGCCAACAGCCGCATCAGGTTCTGCTGATTCTGAAAGAAACTCCAGACCGCCGGTTTCGGCTCAGTGCCTGTGCGATGGGAGGTCATAGATCTGGGTGCCTTCAAATGGTCGGTATGAAGGCAGTCGGCGAAGAGGGGCATGTCTTTACCGCTGTAGCTATCTCTCCCGTGTTGTATAGCCGTATCTGCGAAGAGACTCGCCGCTTTTAAAAAGCGATTGCCATCTATTTCGTCAGGACGCAATCGGTCTCTACCAATCCACCGATCTAATTTTTTTAAACTTTCCTTGCGGGAGAACCTCGTGGGTTTCATGTTTGAAGTTCCTTTCTCAAGAGTCGCCTGCGTGTTTTTGCTTGGGGTTTTTGATAGAGTATTTCTGCGTATTTCTGCGTATTGTTGCAGGCTTACGGTTATATCCTACGCGAAAACCTGATAGATTAAAAACCTTTTTTCCACGCGATGATGGCACATCCGACCACAGCAAAGCCGAAGAACGTAAACGGCATCTGCCACAGCAGAAAACTCATGTGCGTATGAATGTATGAGTGTGCTTTGAAGAGGACATACCACGATAAAGGTGCCAGCATTGAAAACCACGTCGTCCAGATTAATGCGATATAATGCTGTCGTCGCGCTGATAGTATCTTTGTGCTACGTAAAAATAGCAGCACAGACATCACCATAAAAAGTAGGATGAGGTAACCGTAGCGGACTTTCAGTAGAAAGTCGGAGACGAAAGGGTTCGTGTTGGATAGATAGGTGTTGAGATCGAAGAAAATACCGTTCACGTAAGTAATCACCACTCCGATCGTCCCGGCTTCAAGACTGGCGGCATATACAGCCGGATAGTCTTGAACCTCTCCATACGTGCGCTTACCAAAAGACCAGATCACATGCGCAACCCCGTCCATAAACCCGCCCTTCACGGCACCGATCTGGAAACATAACATCACGAGACTCAGAAAAATTGCGACGCCTGAGCCGAGTCCCGCTGCGAGTGACCACTTCAGGTATTGGTGCCTGTTCCACTTGTCAAGGACAGCATAATAGATACACGGCGTCACCATCATCAACAGGGTGGTCGTAATATACTCGAAGCCGTTGATGAAACACTTAATGAGCACTGCGGTGAAGATCAGAATTCCAAATCTGATGAACTGACGGTTCGATGGGGCTCTGTGGCGTTTCAGGAGGCACATGACGACAAGCATCGGTAGGTAGAACGCCCATAGGCTCCACCACAAATTCTTACCGAAGACCGTCAACCATTGCGAAAGCACCCCCGAACCCACCACGAAGATCGCGACCCACCCGTCAAATTCTTCATAGAACCAGTTTACAATAAAGGTCAATGCGATCGCTGAAAGCAGAGCCGTCAACACATAGAATAACCACAACTTGATTTGAGGTGATAGCGGAATGAATCTATCAAACAGACTGAAAACCATGCCTTGTCCGCCAGTTTGTGATATGTATGGGGAGAATTCATCAAAGGTGAGCGTGTTAAGATAGGCTGCATATTGAGTGTCAATCTGGTTTTCGGATATCCAGTCCTGTTGAATACTCGTCGTAATGCCTGCGCCTGTCAGTCCGCCTACCGAGAAGATGCCATCTTGCCGAGATTTGACCATCCTTCCGATAATAAGACTTTCAGTGTCCCGCTGATGCGTATCAAACCATTCCTGTTCGGCGACATGCCAGGCGTTAGAGAGGAACCCGAAAAACAGAAGACCGATGGAGAGTGCCCATAAGGCTATCTTCCGGGCGAGTGCCGATTGACTGAGGTGTTTAAGCTGCATCGTAAACATATCGCTATGTTACCACGGCTCTCTCCTTTTAGCAAGCCGAAGAAAGTGGAGGGAAAAAACAAAAAATCACATCTTATCCGATATATGCTATAATCTGGAGAAATCACCTTATCGTTTGCTACTGAACTATAATTGATATGACATGTCTTTATCATGGCACATCACATAAATCATGAAAATCACTGGTCAAAAAGGGCATTAATTATCGGGATCGTCTTGGCTGTTTTAGAATGTTTAATCGCGCCCTACAACGATTTTGTCATTCGGAACACCTTTCTGGCGGGGGGGCATTTCCCACTTGCCCCATTTTTTGCCCTGACCGTCTTGGCACTGGTTGTGAATGCCGTCCTAAGATGCCTACATCCGAAACTCGCGCTCTCCGCGCAAGAACTCGTCGTCATCTGGTGTATCATGATTGCCGTCGCCGGTATCCCCTCATCGGGAATGATGCGCGACGCATTGTCCGCTTTCGCGGCTTACCACTATTTCGCCACACCAGAGAACGAATGGCGATCGCTTTTCTTTCAATACATCCCCGAATGGCGTGTTGTGCGAGATGAGATCGCGATTGCCTCCTTCTATGAAGGCGTGTCCGTCGGCGAGAGGATCCCTTGGGGCACGTGGCTGAAACCCCTCTCCGTGTGGGCATTGTATGTTTTTACCGCCTACTTCGTCATGGTGTGCCTCGCTGTGATCCTCCGTAAACAGTGGATTGAGTATGAGAAATGCACATTTCCGCTCGTTCAATTGCCTGTAGAACTCTCCGTCCATCGGTCAGGCATTGTCAATTCATTCTTCAAAAGCAGAAAGATGTGGCTCGGCTTCGCGATACCGGCGTTCATCCACACCCTAAACGGGCTGCAAGCGTATTTCCCGACCCTCCCACACATCCCCGTCCGGTTTTGGCTCGATCCGTTTCTCGTCGGTAGACCCCTCAACGCCCTAAGACCCTTTCAGATTGTCGTGCTGATGTCCATGGTCGGATTCAGTTACCTGCTCACACTTGAAGTCGCCTTCAGCCTCTGGTTTTTCTTCCTGTTTTTCAAACTGCAATGTCTCATCGGTAGTATGCTCGGTTTCCTCATAACGAAGGGACCGGGTGTAAAATGGACGGCGTATTCGTTCAGCGCGGCGCAGGAAGCAGGGGCGTGTCTGACGCTTGGGGGGTTCGCACTCTTCAAGGCGCGGCGACATATCAAGCAATTGTTCTTAAGCGGTTTTGGACGCCGTTCTCCGCAATCGGATGTCCAAGCGGAACCGATGCCCGCTGGACTGACAGTCATAGGGCTGATCGGAGGCGTGCTCCTCTTGATATACCTGAGTGTCCTGATGGGAATGTCACTGGTATTCGCGGTGCTCTTTGTAATCTTCTCGGTAGGTGTGTTTGTCGCCTTGACGTGGCAGATTATCAACGGCGGTATCCCTTTTATCAATCCCTCATTTTCACCGCAAAGCTTCTTTCTCACAACCCTTGGCACGGCACGGATGACCCCTTCAACAACGACGTGGCTGTTCATGCAGCCCACCGGTTTAACCTCCCACCTAAGAGAGTTTATGATGCCGAATGTGATGAATGGACTCAAGGCAGCGGATACCGTGAGAGCCAACCGGCGCAAACTCCTCATAGCGATGGGAGTGGCGATGGTGCTCGGATTGCTCGTCTCATATTATTCCGTGCTGAAAGTTAGTTATCAACACGGGGCATTACACGTGCATACAGGGGGCAGCGGCGGGGTCCGCTGGTTGAGTGCCGTCCTTAACAGCCCTCGGATGGGAACAGATTGGACGAATACCGGTTTTACACTTTTTGGGAGTGCTTTTACAATTGGATTGATGTGGATGCGAAAAGTTTTCGTCTGGTGGCCGATCCATCCGATCGGATACACGATGCTGAGCTCGTGGGCATCGTTTAAGTTATGGTTCTCTATCCTCCTCGGTTATCTCCTGAAATACGGGATTGTGAAATACGGAGGACTCAAAGCCTATAGAGAAGCACGTCCCCTGTTTCTCGGATTAATCCTCGGTGAGATGACCTGCGCGGGACTCTGGTCGATCGTTGGAATGCTAACCGGTGTCCAAACCGGCTATCGCATCTTACTGGATTGAGATATGAAAAATTCATAGACGCGCGGAAACCCACATAAAGGAAGGTGCACATGCGCACGTATGACGATTTTTTGATGGAATCCTATCAAGTCAGGGAAAAGATGGTCGCCGATAAATTGCGACCGAAATACCATTTTTTACCGCCACACGGTCGTTGGAACGACATCAACGGCGCAGTCTTCTTCAACGGTAGATACCATCTCGGCTACCTACAAAAGATTAGAAACGGGCCCGATGAAAGGGATTTTTCGAGTTGGCAACACATTTCGAGTCGGGATCTGCTCCATTGGACCTATCACACAGCGTCCCTCGACGAGCCACTCGAAGGAAAGAAGGGCGATTATTTCAATAGCGGCGATGTCATGGACGGGATGGAGATTCCCACGATTATCACTAACATGCCCAGAAGAGGCATCTGTATCTACCAATGCCACGATGCCGATCTCTCACACTGGACACCCCTCGCAGAGAATCCAGTGATTCCAATCGATACGGATGAATTCCCTGAATGCGTGATCTTCGATCCGAGTGGTTGGAAGGAGGGGGACACCTACTACGCCCTAATCGGCAACAAAAACCATCGTCCCGGCTACGAGGGCGACTCGACAAGCCTGTTTAAGTCAAAAGACCTCAAGCAGTGGAGCTACATCGGTCCCTTCTATAAATCCTCGCGTAGATGGACAGCAGAGACTGAAGACTGCGCCTGCTCCGACTTCTTCCGTTTTGGAGAGAAACACATGCTCCTGATGCATACCCATCACCCCTTCAACAAATGCCAGTATTACATCGGGCACTACGAAAATGAGACCTTCTCTCCCGAAATTAACGGACAACTGAGCCATCGCGGGAGTCTGCTCTCTGGTCCCGAAACCCTCATCGACGATAAGGGGAGACGCCTCTTTTGGGGGTGGATCGCCGATGCCCGCGATGCAGACGAATATGGCTGGCAGAGCATCATAACGCTGCCGTGGCATCTGAAACCCACATCGGAGAACCGTCTCACTATCGAACCCGCTTCGGAGTTACAATCCTTGCGATACAATCCTTGCCACGTCGAAGATCTGTTTCTGGAAGTCGAGCAGGAAATTACCGTTGACGGGCTTGCCTCGGATTGTATGGAGTTGAAACTGACGATAGAGCCGCATGCCGCGCGGCGATTTGGGGTAAAACTGTTCTGTTCACCAGATCTCGAAGAGGAGACGGTGGTCCGTTACGATGCCGAGCAGCAGGCTTTTGTTGTCGATTTTGAAAATGCCAGTAACGACAAAACACTTTCATACCGGTGTGGGCGTGAAGTGCTGAAATCTGGAGGGCTCAAACAGACGGTGCCTTTCGCACTCGGAGGCGACCAAGCGCTTGAATTGGATATTTTCGTTGACAGATCCGTAATCGAAGTATTCGTCAATTCAGAGGTGTGCATCGTCCAGCGGGTTTATCCGATGCGACCCGACAGCAAGGAAGTGCGACTCTTTTGCGAAGATGGACGGATTGCGGTCAGGGATATCGTCAAATGGGAGATGGACGCAACCAACCCATGGTAGATTGTGGCTGCGAATACCCACAAAGACGCTTGTTGTCATCTCATGCGGGTTTAACTGCCTCCACCTTAACGCTCGAGATCTCCACCCGACGCATTTTCGCATAGGCTGATTTACTAAGAACCCGAACGTTCTCAAACCCAGCCTGGCGAATCGAATCTAAATACTGGTCTTCAGGCAACGCCCCTGAAATACAACGCACCCATACGCTTACCGCGGCTCTCGCCCACTCGGGCATATTGTTGGCAACCATGTCGGATACCACCAATTTACCGCCCGGCTTGAGGACGCGGTACGCTTCTTCAAAAACCTTATTCTTATCCGGTGACAGACAGATCACGCAATTGGAGATGATCCAATCCACACTTTCACCTTCAACCGGCATGGATTCGATCTCACCCAAACGGAAATCGACATTCTCCGCTTCAGCGTCCTTGGCATTCTGTCGCGCCTTTTCGATCATCTCAGGTGTCATATCAATACCGATCGCTCTGCCGCTTTCACCGACCAATTGCGATGCGAGTAACACATCAATCCCGGCACCTGATCCGAGATCGACCACAACATCACCCTCTTGAACGTCCGCATATTCCAATGGATTCCCGCAACCAAAAGAATGTTCAGTCGCATCGGTCGGAATGCTGGAGATTTGTGCTTCAGTGTAGCCATTCTTTTCCGCAGGATTATCCGTTTCAGGGTCCGGACAGCAGGTAGGTGATGAACAACAGGATTCATCGGTTTTCACTAAATCGGCATAGTGCTTACGAACAGATTCTTTAATTTCCTTTACATCTTGAGATTTCATAGTTTCCCTCGCATAAAAACTCGGACTTGTATAGCGAACCATCTCAGCGATTTAATTCTAAGAGTCCCATGTGTCACAGTATCCGTCCTTTGGGGACCTGCGAGTTCGGATACCATCGAGAATCGGAAGGCGGTGCGGGTTCAGGAGGCTGTAGGGAAGCAAACGCAGTCAACTTCGGTCGGATCTCGTCTTCCCAAATCCTCTCGACATCATCAAACGTTAGGGGCGTGTGATTCGAGACTTCCGCTTTATATGTTGATAACAATTCCTGCGTCTTTTCACCAAAATGCGCCACGATATCTGTCACCATCTGTTCCCCAACTTGACGACTGGAGGATTCGTTGAAATCCCCCATTGCGAAATCAGGGGCGCGTGTATCATCCGTCGGCATCCGCGACATATCCACGCAATCCGGTGCCACTGCCCAAAGCACGGATGTTTCACCGCGTCCAGCGTGCCCACCGAGTCCTTTTCCATCCTCGAAACGCTCAATATCCGCGCCGATACTCATCGTTGAATACATCCGAACCCCGACATATGCCTGCATAATCTCAATCACGACTGGCACGTCCAACCGATGCGGACCCGAATGTCCCGAAAACAGAATCGCTCCGTGAAACCCCAACGCATCCACCGCTCGAATGTGATAACAGATATTCTTCAAAAACATCCAAGGCGGTATGGCTGTCAGCCACGGTCGCTCTTGGTTAACTTGCTTGTGCCCCCATGAACCGTAGCCGCTAATTTCATGGCAGTGCCAGTAAAACGGGGGTGCGACAATCCCACCGTGTGTTTGTGCCGCCTGACACGAGCATTCATGTGCCCGGATCGCATCCATCCCAACCGCATTGTGCCAACCGTGCGGTTCGCATAACCCATACGGGAGATACACCATCGGACACGCCTCTATCGCTGCTTCTAACTCATCCGGAAACATCCGTTCCCACCGCACCTCATTTCTCATATAATACTCCTTTCCGATTCAATCTCACCTAAAACGCGTTTGCCTAAATCTATTGAATGTGTGATAATGTCAAAAGTCTAACAGATTTTTAAACTTGATGTCCACTCATTTTCATTACAGTCAGCTTTCTGAACCCGTAGATTACGGAGGGAAACCCAATGATACGTCTAATATTAATTGCCTTCAGTATCCTGTGCTGCCTTGCCATGCTTGTAAAACACAGCACTGCTGAAATCGACCCAACAACCGCCGTTGGCGTGTGGCTCTTTAATGAGACGGATGGGGACACAGCATCCGACGCCTCTGAAAACGGCAACGATGGCACCCTGCAGGGTGACCCGGAATGGGTCCCCGGTGGCAAATTTGGCAACGCACTGGAGTTGGATGGCGTAGGTGATTATGTGAGCGTCCCCGACCATAAAACCTTAGATACCGAAATCAGTGAAACATTCACAATTGTCATCTGGGTCCAAGGCACTTACAGACCCAACGATTGGCACGGGTTAGTGACAAAAGCACAGGGATGGCGCGTCGATATGTGTTACCTGTTGCAACGGGCTGCTAATGGCAAATTCGAGTTTGCTCTCTTTGGAGAAGGCGGCAACGACAGCTGGACAGCATCCGATATCCTTCCAGAAGATGGCGAATGGTATCATGTGGGGGCTGTCTATACCGGCGAAGAGACGCTGCTTTACGTTGATGGTGTGCTTTCTGCCACGCGTGTCTTCTCTGCGGAGATTGCCGACACGAACGCACCTGTGGTCATTGGAACTAATTACCCAACCGGCATTCAGCCAGTGGACGGTCTTATTGATGAGGCTGCGATTTTTAGTGTTGCGCTGGAAGAAGAGGATATCAACGCCATAATGGACGACGGCTTGGAAGAGACACTCGGTATACTACCTGTCGAACCTTCAGACAAATTGGCATTGACGTGGGGCGACTTAAAAGTCGGTAATGCTAAAGAATGAATCCGCTGAGTTGATGACAGATCCGCTGGGGCAATCCGATGCCAACAAAGGTGTTATCCACTTATACTATCACTGACCATTCGTAGGTTTCGCACTGGAAAGGTCAGTGATAGCATACAATTCAGGATTCAATCAAAAGACTTTTACCCGCGTTTTTCACCCGGTTTTCGTCGATGCTTTGATGCATAACTGTCCCCTTCTGGATCGTAGGAAACAGACACCTGTCCATCTTCCACAACCAGTCGCGGCACCGTTCGGTGGCGACCATCCCGTTCGGGTCCGCGCATAACAGCGAATTGTGCCTCGGTCATATCGTCAACCATATCACCCCATCGCTCCTGCGGATCAATCACACCACCGCCCCAATTGACATTTTTCGACTGATACTTAATCAGGACCCCGCGTCTGGGGACAGGATTCTTCCACGCTAATGCACCGTGTGTGCAACCGCCGTCCATAAAGAAGAGGACATCGCCAGCCTTCATCACGGGTTGGACCACTAAACCCATGGTATCATCACACGTTCGAATCCCCGGAGGCATGGGGTACTGCGTCTTGTGAGACCCCGGCACACACGCAAAACCGCCGAGTCCCGGTTCAACATCGCGCAATTGCCATGTAATCGTGACGGTCTCCGCATAACTACGTCCGTTCTTGAAATAATAACCACGTGATGGGCTCATCGGCTCGTTTCCATCGTGGAGCGAGTGCCCCGATGTGCCGTTCACGGCACAGAATACAGTGGCACCACCCATGCGATAGCCGCTACCGCCCATCCAATTCAATCGCTGCACCACGACAGGATGCGCAATCATGCGCCGAAACGGGGCATTATACGGGTCAGGAAGGTCTAACAAACCGGGCAGGAGCGGGCGACCTGTGCCTGCTTGACTTATCGACCCGCGCGCCAATTCCTCGCCTACGACGATGCGATCTTGGAATTTATCTATCGCCTCATTGGCTTCCGCAAGCCACTGCGCATCCATTACGCCGCGCACTACCAGATACCCGTTCAGATCCCAAAAGTAAAACTCTTTCTCATCAATACCTGAATTCGGATCGCGGGTATAAATTGATGGATGAATGACGGATGGGTCTTCTTCCACCCATGTCTCTTCACCGTCTGTATTTAGCACTGGTGGTGGACTTGAGCCCTTATACCCAGGGACATACAGGACCGCCTTTTGCGCAGGCGTTGCTGCGTCTGCCCATCCCGGCAAAGATTCGGTCTCTGAGTGCGGTCCAACTGGATTGGATTGAACTGCTGCACGTGCCGCATACTGGTAAGTCAGCAACCGTTTCGGAGCGTTTTTCCACGGTTGAACCCCTTGGAGCGTAGATGTCGCGACCAAGAAGAGATCGCCAGCCTTGAGTTCCGGCTGCACCACAACTCCCATATCATCAACACCTGTCGCCAATTCGTCGGGCGTTTCGACATTGCTCTTATGGCTCGCTTGAACAACGACCAATCCACCTTCTCCGGGCGCGACATCTTCCAATACCCAGATCGCCTTTACACCCTGAGAACTTCTCCGACCGTTTTGTTGGAAGTATGCTTGGGACGGATTTCTCGGTTCATCGCCTCCGCCGAGTGTTGGACCTATTTCACCTTCTTGGTCCCCTAACAATTGAGGGGCTTGATCGAGTCGGAAGCCGTGTCCTATAATTTGGTTCAAATACCACACCAATTTCGGATGCACCAGTAAGTCGCGGAACAACTCGCGGTCCGAACTCTCTCCGCCTAACAGCGTCTCACTTTCTCCAACGGCATCTAATGCAGCGTTGAGTGCCGCTATCTCTTCTTGAGTGAGAACACCCGGAACGTGTAGATAGCCTGCCACATCAAAAGCATAGTTCTCTTCATTCGTCATGACTTCGTTATCCATTTGTTTCTCCTATTATCGGTGATGGATGCAACCAACTCGGATGAGCGGGTCGCTACAGACACCACGCATACGGACCGGGACCTGTCCGGCAAACCATCTCGGCAATCTGTTGGCGCATCTGTGCAATGCGGTTCTGATGTTCCAAGCGGTTGGCAACGTTTCGCATTTCACCCGGATCGGTCTTCAGGTTATACAGTTCATCAATATCAAAGCGGTTCCAAATGTATTTCCAATTTTCATCGATAATCATCACATGCGCCGCCAATTTTTCCGGATCGTTGGCGTTGTGATAGATCGCATCGAGGCTGGCGATTTCGGCGAAGACGGGTTGATGTTCTGGTTGTTGACCGTTCAAAAGTGCCTCCGCGACGGATCGTCCATCGATCCGCGTTTCAGGAGCCTGTCCCGCGAAACTCAGCAAGGTCGGCATCAGATCCACACCCGCCAGCGGGGTCGTAACGCGAAAACCCGACGGCAAATGGTTCTGCCATGAGAGCAGACACGGCACCCGCACGGAAGCCTCATACATCAAACACTTCTCGGTGTAGCCGTGGTCGCCGAGCAACTCGCCGTGATCACTCATGAAAGCGACAACGGTATTCGTTCCCTCAAGCGCATTCAGTAAACGTCCAACTTGGTTGTCGATGTGTGTGATGAGGGCGTAGTAGTAAGTCATCATTCGGCGGAATTCAGCCTCAGTGACCGTTGAAGGGATACGGAATTTTCCATGCCTTTGAAATTCGGGCTTTCCATCGAGCGGGTCACGCAAAGACGAAGGTAGCGGCATCTCTTCTTCGCGATAATGCGTCAGCAAGTCGGGCGGCACTAAGACAAGCGGGTGTGGGTCTTTGATACTCGCAAATAGGAAGAACGGGTCCTCGTCCTGCTGCTGAACGAATTCAAGCGAACGGTCGATTGTCCATGTTGTGCGTTGCTGGCGCGGGTCTGTGATTGTGCCGAATTCCAGGATATTTCCATACTGCGTCATTCCTGGTGCCCGTGAACGATAGAGGTTTTCAACCCCTTCCGTTTCAAAATAATCAAAGAGCGGGTCTGGAGAGTCACCGAGATAACGATACGTCCGCCAGAAATCGGAGAATCCGTGTTGTGGACGATGGTCGTCCCCCAAATGCCACGGTCCCACCATACCACACCGATAGCCAGCACGTTTGAGCAGATCCCCAATCGTGATGCGATCTTGAGGCAGGTAGCCGCCGAACTCGCCCATACGTTTGGGTCCGTAATTCCGCAGCTGTAAATGGGCATGCGGATAGAGTCCTGTCAACCAACTTGCGCGTGCCGGTGAGCAGACCGGGGATGCGCAGTAAGCGTTTTCGAAGCAGACACCGCTTGCCGCCAACCGATCCAGATGCGGCGTCTGAACGATTGAACTGCCAGCGAACCCAGCAGCGTCCCACCGCATCTGATCACACATAATAAGTAAGATATTCGGTCGAGATGTCGTCATCACTTTGAAACGGCTATGTGAGAGGGCATGAAAAATATTCAACCCTTCGTCGGATTAATATGGTATGTGTCCCTTCTATTTCATCGCGTAATCTACTGTTATCAAAGCACTCACCTTCTTAGATATAGAGGAGACATCATCAGTACTCTTTTCGGAAATACCACTCGAATCTGCAGAGCGCACGCTGAACACACCCTGACGCGCAGCGCGGAGCGAACCGAGGTTCACGCCGCTCCCTTCAGCCAACGTTTTGGCGCGTTCTCGCGCATCCTGAGTCGCTTCTACCAGCAACTCGCTCTTCAGCGCATTCACTTGCGTATAATAGTAACTCGGCGTTCCTGAACGTAGGGCTACGCCTTCTCCGAGCAGCGAAGTAATGGCTGTAGATAGCTTTGATATGTTATGCACGTCCCTTGATTTAACGCCAATTCCCTGCGAAAGCTCAAAGAATTCTATCTCATTTGTTTCATGTCCATTTTCTGACCGTCTCCTGCGCTCGTTTACAGAGACCGCGCGAGTTCTTATCTCCTCGGCTTCCACCTGGTTCTTCTGTAGAAAATTTAATACTTTCTCCCGATGTTCAGCGAGAACAGTGTATGCTTCTGCCATATTTCTATCTCTTGCTTTGATTGTAATGTACCATATCGCCATATCTGACTCGATTGCGGTTTCGGCATATCCCCTCACCTTAATAATCTGGTGAGACATTCGTATATCCCGCAGCGCATCTGTAACGAGGTAGGTCGAGATCACGATCCCAAGGGCGAGTATGAAGCCAAATGGTATAAATCCTTTCATGCTACGTCCATCTCCTTAATGAATGCGAACTTCAATATTTTGACCGTTGTCTATTAGGGCGCGAAACTCGACCGCAGTTTGATGCCCCAGCGTCCCGCTTCGTAGGTTAAGACGTAGAGTGATTCGTAGGAGGCAATGACCGTGCCATCAGCGCGATAGCGTGTGAATTGCGTGTCAACATGGACCTTGGATGCTGAGATATGGATAATATTCCGTCTGTCCCAACCACTGTGATGCCAACCACGTGCAGTCAGGTTCTCTCTTATTCGATCCACATCCTGCTCACCCGGTTCGTTGAGGATGCGCATGTTGCCAGACGCAAGACGGTAGTGTGGAAAGTGAAACGTTTGCTCCCACGCAACTATATCAAGACGATTAAATGCCGCCATCCACGTGTCAAGCACTTCTATGATTTCGGCTTCGATTTTTTCTTTCATTGTTTCACCTCAAATAGGTATTATCAAACGCCTGTCATTCTATCACAAATCTCCTATGTCTGCAAGCGGACAATTCTTGACGGGAGTTAGGGGTATCAATGCAGCGACCCGTTCACCCTTGGCTCTCTTTAATAGCACGTTCAAAGGCGTGGAATAGATTTTGGATATCCTGACGCAATAGGGTTGGGTTCACAGTAAGCAGGATACGTCCCGCGTGATCGCTATCTGGCGGGGATACAGATACCGAATGCGCCTTAAGCACCTCAACGAAACGGGTCCGATCAACACCTGATGCTAACTTCAGTGGAAATATATTAGAACCGTGCGCAAAACGTTCAACAGTGATGCCCTCCAGCGCGTTGATTTTATCAAAAAGTACTCTTGCCTGTGTCATAGCACGATTGAAACGCGCTTCAAACCCATCTATGCCCTGAAGTGCCAATGCTGCCGCAAAGTTTGCTGATGCCAACCCACCCCCAAACATACGACGATCGTGATACAATCCGTCCGTGAATGCAGCCGTGCCTGCCAATATCGCCCCGAACGGTGCTCCAAAATATTTGTACAACGACACATACACCGTATCAAACAACGCTGCATAATCAGCGGGCGGAATGCCCGTCGCGCCTGACATCATGTAGAGTCGCGCTCCATCAAGATGGCTCCCAATCTGTGTGTCTCGGCAGTAGTCCGTTACCGCCTTCATTTCGTCAAACGGCATAATCTTCCCCCATTGGCGGCGCACAGGACTTTCGACCATCACCGCCCCAATCGGCGTGATGACCCTTCCGCCCGCTGCCTGCGCTATTGCAGCTTTCAATGTTTCGAGTGTAAAATAGGGACACTCTTTCGCCAAGGGTATGAGATTTATGTGACTGAGCCGCGTTACACAATCCCCGCTATCATTGTAGAGATGACTTTGCTCCTGGACGATCGCACGCGGTTTGATGCCACAGAGTTTGCGGATAGCAAGATGATTGGCGAGGGTGCCAGTCGGCATAAAGACCGCCGCCTCCTTGCCCAACATTTCAGCGCATTTTTTCTCAAGTTGTTCGACAGTGCCACCAAGGGAATAGGAATCCTCTTTGAGCGTAAACTTTTGGTCGAACGCAGCAAGCTCCTGTAGCATCGTTGAAGGCGGTTGCGGTTCTCCGTCTCCTCGAAAGATAACCGTATTGCTCGGAGGAACATCCGAGATAAGTCTCGCATCTGACCCGAGTAATTGGGTGGCGTGGCGGTTCGTTGTTTCCGTCAAAGTTAACCTCCTTGGTGTTGATTCTGTTCTCTATGTCAAACTTACCTTAAAGGGTAAAAAGTTGTCGCCTTCTTTGTCGGAATTGGATATACTATCATAAGGTACTATTAGAGAATTGTCCATTATGAAGTTTTGTAGCGAACGGAGAATCGTAGGGACTTATGAACATCGTCTTTCTATTTTCAGACGAACACGCGGGAGCTGTGATGGGGAATAGCGGACATCCAGTCGTCCAAACCCCTCATCTCGATCGCTTTGCCGAACGGAGTTACACCTTCGACAACGCCTATTGCAATTATCCAATCTGTACGCCTTCACGCTTATCAATGCTCACGGGACGGTATCCGCATCAGATTGGGGCGTGGGATTTGGGCGTAATTCCGGATCGGCAGTACCAAACGTGGGGTGATTACTTGACGGAGGCCGATTATGAGACTGTGCTGTGCGGACGAACGCATTTCAACGGAACCGACCGGCTTCACGGTTTCTCGCATCGCTTGCTGGACGATCTGCCGCGATGGTGTAACAGAAATGGAAGACCCCCACGACGCACACCAGACGCACGCCGAGGTTCCAACTCACACGTCGCCGAATGCGGACCCGGGGACCACGAACACACACGGTATGACAGAAACGTCGCGGATTTAGCAGTGGATTTCCTTCACGAAAAAGCCGCGGCACCGGACGACAAACCCTTCCTCCTCTACTGCGGATTCATGCACCCACACTTTCCGCTGATCGCACCCCCCGAATTCTTCTCACAGTATGACCCGGACACACTCGAATTGCCTGAGACATGGAACGAACCGCTCGAATCTCAACATCCCATCATCCAACACCACCGTTGGGCGTGGCAGAACGACATCCCACCTCCTGAAGCCGTTGTGCGTTGTGCGTTAGCCTGCTATTATGCCCTCGTCTCGTGCCTCGATGCACAGATTGGACGGATACTTGAGGCAATTGATACCACGCCATTAAGCGAAAATACGCTCGTCATCTATACCAGCGATCACGGCGAGATGGCGGGACACCACGGTATCTGGCAGAAGCAGTGTTTCTATGAACCCGCGGTAAGAGTGCCGTTGATGCTGCGCCTGCCTTCAGATGAAAACGGTCGCGTGGCAGAAAACGTCTCTTTGGTAGATGTCCTACCGACTTTGTTGGAGGTCGCTGGTTTAGAAACGCCTGCTGACTTACCGGGCGACAGTTTACTCGGAATCGCGCGACACCAAGCGAACGGGACGACAGCGGAGGTACGCCATCACGATGATCGTGAGCGGGCAGTCCTTTCGGAGTATCATCACATGGGTATGCTTAACGCTGGTTTCATGCTGAAGCGTGGGGATTACAAATTGTGTCATTACGTCGGCAACGAACCACAGTTGTTCAATGTAGGGGTTGACCCGTTGGAGAACGATGATTTGGCGTCGAAACCTGAATATGCAACGATAGGGAATGAAATGGAAGTTGCCTTACGTGGGGTTGTCAATCCAGAGCAAGAGGATGCCCGTGCAAAGGAGAATCAGAGATTGCGTAGAACGTAAGTCATGTTAAACTTCGCCGTCCCAATAACTCAGGCTTGGGTCTCTACGATAAATCTTCCCAACAATGTATGGGAGGACCTTATTAGAATCCGGGTATTCACTCACATCGTGCGGTGTCGTCGTGCCGAGAATGAATAAGGTGACGGGAGCATCGCTGCTGTTTACAAACTTATGTGCCCCGATGGTGCCCGGCGGAAACGCAAGGAAATCACCCTCACGGACTTCCACATCGCCGCGTGGGGTTTTGAGCGTGCAGGCACCCTCCATGACGTAGCACATCTCCTCCCCGAAATTGTGGAAATGCATCGGGAAACTCATCTTACCCGGTTGCAGCCGAATCACGCGATACCCTAAATTTTTGCCACCGATGAGTGGATCGATGTCTTTGTCCTCGAAGTCGTAAGGGTGTGGCGCATTTTTATGCTGCCACGCGATTTCATCAATATGAATCCGGTTGATGTAGATGTCGCGCCGCGCTTGCAGGCAATCAATCAGGTATTGACGCGCATCTTTAAAGATGGAGTGCCCGTCACCGACGAGGATTGTATTGAATCGGAGTTCCAAAATTTTGCGCAGTTCCAGTGCCGCTTTCGGTGGATCGCTCAGTTTACTATCGGCGAGCAGCGTCAGCGCGCCCATCGGTTCACCGACCACGAGATCCCCGAACAGGACGGTCTGTTTCTCTGGGAAATAGAGCGCGATTTCACCCGGACTTTTGCCGTGCCTGAGATGGATGGCGTGTAAACCCGGAACAATCGCCTCACGGTCCCGAACCGTTCGGGTCGGTGTGACGTTCAGCGCATCTGCATCGGCTTCATGCACAATTACATCGGCACCCGTCCATTCCTGAAAAGCAGCGGCTTCACGTTCATGATCGGCGTTGGTCAGAACGATCAACTTCGCGCCACCGAGTGATTTCAGGTGTTCTCGGTCGTCGTCAGACATTGGAACCGGATCTATTAGGATATTTCCGTCGGGACGCACCCACAAATGTCCGTTAAAGTCTATCTGTCGGTCTCTACTAAAGACCCCCCAACTGTATATATCTTCAAAAATCAAGCGTTTCATTGTTGTATGCCCTTATTCTGGGGATTTCCCCTTTGAGACGAGTCCATAAACCTCAAGTTCATGTATAAACGCTCTGCCTAACCTTATTTGCGGGACGATCGCGCCGCGCCTGGGATCATACCGACTGGCTTGTTTTTCATCATCAGTGGTGCCGCTGATGTAGATGCGGATCGCTTCCGTCACGACACCGCTGACGCGCATTTTAATGATTCGACTCTCATTGTTCTGGATCTGCATAAAAGCACGCCAACGTCCTTCACCTTCCAATTTCTCGTATATCATGGCGTTTATAATATTAGTTCCATTGATGGTGATCCGGTGAATCGCCTTTTGCGCTGGCAAGTTTAGGTGAATCCACCGCCCATCGGCGTATCCCCTTGTCTCCACATCGCCATCTATCATTTCGAATGAGGTGCAGGTGACCCCTTCGGCGACGGCGTAGTTGTAAAGCTCCTGTGGCTCGATCAGCAGCTGCAGTGCCTTGGATTGGCATCCTGAAAAGAGGATGACTGCACAGCATACTATGGAAATAGAAAGGTAACGTTGCATCTTTTCCCCCGACGCGGTATTCCATTTTTGAGGATATTATACCGTATTTTCACTTTTCTTTGAAGGGGAATTTTATGAAAAGCGTTGCTTTAAAAGCGCACTCGACCTATAATGGACTATCTGGATTCATAAGTAAAAGGAGATAGCACAATGTATAAAAGTGCGATTTTAGGATGCCGAGGACGTGCCCGTGGGCACGCACGCGCATATCAACACGTCAAAGGTGGCAAACTCGCTGCTATTTGCGACATGCAGGAAGATCTGCTCAACGATTTCGGTGATGAGTTCGGTATTGATGCTCGGTATACCGATCTCGACGAAATGCTTTCAAAGGAGAAACCCGACCTCCTGCATATCGTTACCGCGCCCGTGCTGCGCGGCAGCAACGAACGCATCCGCTACCCGCTGATGAACCAAGCCTCTGAACACGGGGTGCCTGCTGCAATCGTTGAAAAACCGATCGCTGTGGAGAGCGAAGATTGGCGGCAGATTTCCGAGCTTGCCGAACGCACGCAAACGAAGTTCGTCGTTAACACACAACTCAATTTCCATCCACAAAATCTTGCCCTCAAGCGTGATGTCGCAGAAGGCAAAATCGGTGCGATCAAATTTATTGAGGCAAGCGCACGTAACCCACCCGTTGACCAAGCCCCACACGTCTTGCAACTCGTGTCCTCCTATATCGACAACTCGCGACCCGTGAAGGTCCAAGGACAGATCTCTGGTGCAGAACAACTCGATACCGCGCAACCTTCCCCTGCCAATGCCACAGCACTTGTGACCTATGCAAACGGCGTGCAGGTTTCAGTCGCATTCGGACCAGAGATGGCACCCCGTGTGCTACCCGATACCTCAAATAACAGGCATAAACGCGTCTGCGTCTTTGGTGAAAAAGGGTTCGTCCATTGGCGGTTTGAGAGTTGGGAACGGAATCTACCGGGCAGTGGATACGAAGGCGGCGACCTCAACTACGGCGCTCAGGATGTCATTGCTCAAGGTGGACTCACAGACGCAGTATTTGCGTGGCTCGACGATGAGAGTCAGGAGCATCCCACCCACCTAAAGCAATCCCTTGCGGAATTCAATCTGTTGTTGGGAATTTACTATAGCGGGTTGACAAACACTGTCGTCGAATTGCCGTTTGATCCACCCGATGGCATGATTGACATGTTCCGCGAACGGCTTTAAAAGTAGTAGGGTCTTTAGAAAAGCCACACGCGCTTTTCTCCCGTCGTCCACAGAAGGAACAATCCTCGTGAATAACGATATCATCTACATGGATAACCACGCCACAACGCCAATTGCACCGGAAGTGTTAGCGGCGATGATGCCTTACCTCACGACAAACTTTGGCAATGCTTCCAGCACACACCCCTTCGGTGTTACGGCAATGGATGCTGTGGAAAATGCGCGCCTGCAGGTCGCTGAACTGCTCGGTTGTTCAGCGGAAGAGGTTATCTTCACCAGCGGTGCCACCGAATCGGACAATCTTGCTGTGAGAGGGATCGCCTACGTCTGTAGAGAGAAGGGAAACCACATCATCACGAGCACCGCGGAGCATCATGCCATTCTCGATACATGCCACGCCTTGGCGACAGAGGGATTTGAAACCACGTATCTCCCTGTAGACAAATATGGGAGGGTGAGTCCTGATGACGTGGAAGCCGCCATTACGCCGAGAACGATTCTGATGAGTTTCATGTATGCGAACAACGAGGTAGGCACGATCAACCCGATCGCCGATATTGCCGCTGTCGCTGCCAAACACGGCGTGCCGTTCCATTCGGATGCCGTGCAAGGTATCGGGCAGTTGCCATCGGAGATGGAGAGACTCGGTGTAGATCTCGCATCCCTAACAGCGCACAAAATTTATGGACCAAAGGGGATCGGCGCGCTTTACATCCGTCGAGATGCGCCTCGACCGCAGTCGCTTTTCCACGGGGGTGGACAGGAAGATGGCGTTCGACCCGGCACTTTAAACGTCGCGGGAATTGTCGGCTTAGGGGCGGCGTGTGAACTTGCTAAAAACTATATGGAGACGGGAAAAAATTGCGTAGCGACCTTGCGGGACTCACTCCATCAGAAGTTAGCTGCACGATTGGGAGACATTCATCTCAATGGGCATCCTGAACAGCGGCTACCGGGCAATCTGAACCTCTGTTTCGCGGGTGTGCAGAGCGAGGCCCTACTGATGGGGCTTAAAAGTGTCGCGGTGTCAACTGGGTCGGCGTGTGATTCTGAGTCAGTGAAGGCATCACATGTTTTGGTTGCGATGGGGATTCCAAATGAACTGGCGTTGACGGCTATCCGTTTCGGTTTGGGACGCTACAACACCGCAGAAGAGGTTGAGATCGTTGCCGTCGAAGTCATAAAAGTCGTTGGTCGGTTGCGTGAATTGTCAGGTAATTGACGCGGGCAAGGAGAATTTATGCTGACTGTTGAACAACTTATCGCTTGTGGATTGGACAAAGCAGAAGCATCAGAGATCACAGAAACCGTCAATCGGATATTGAAGACCCAATCTCCCGCTGCCTGTTGGCACGAAATTTCACGCCACATTCTCACGCCGCATCACTCATTCGCACTCCACCAACTGCTTTATGAGACGGTATATACCGACTTTGATCGCGCAACAGACCAACCAGCCCCCGCATGGTTTCCTACAGATAAAGATATCACCGAAGCAAATATCACCCGTCTAATGGCGACTTTAAATCTGAAAACCTATCGTGAATTCCACGCGTGGACGGTGCAGAATCGGGACACGTTTTGGCAGATGATGATTGAGGTATTGGGCATTAAGACAATGGCTACAAACCCCGAGGCACAACAGGACGCAACAGGCATCGCAACACATCTACGTGAACTCAATATCGTCGAAAGCTGCTTCAGCGCATCTCCTGCGGCTATCGCCGTTGTTACGCAAAAAGAGAACCATGAAAGTCTGGCAACATTCACCTATCGCGAACTGGAGTCCCTCACCAATCGCGTCGCGAATGGTCTTGTCGAAATTGGTATGGAGCCAGGCGATGCCGTGGCAGTTGACATGCCGATGAATGCTGAATCTGTTGCTATCTATCTGGGGGTCGTCAAAGCAGGCTGTGTTGTTGTCGGTATCGCCGATAGTTTCGCACCAGACGAAATCGCCACCCGTCTCCGCATCGGCAAAGCAAAAGCGATCTTCACACAGGATTATATAAACAGAGCAGGGAAACACCTCCCGTTGTATGAGAAAGTAATCGCCGCAAATGCCCCGAAAGCGATTATTTTTTCCTATGAAGGCGGGGACCCTGCCGCGCAAACCCAACGTGAAGGCGATATGACCTGGGATGCCTTTCTAAGTGACACCGAGACCTTTACCGCTATCCCGTGCCATCCTGATGCACATACCAATATCCTCTTCTCCTCCGGGACCACCGGCGAACCGAAAGCGATCCCGTGGACACATACCACCCCGATCAAATGCGCAGCGGATGCCTATCTACACCACGACATTCACGCCAACAACGTGTTGGCATGGTACACAAACCTCGGTTGGATGATGGGACCGTGGCTCATCTATGCCAGTCTCATCAACAAAGCCACTATTGCCCTATATGATGGCGTTCCCACAGGACGTGACTTCGGGGTCTTTGTCCAGAACGCGAAGGTCAGCATGCTCGGGGTTGTGCCTACCCTCGTGCGCGCCTGGAAAAATATAGATTGTATGCACGGGCTCGACTGGCAGTTAATCCGAGCCTTCAGTTCAACGGGTGAATGTTCGAACCCAGAGGAGATGCTTTATCTCATGTCCTTGGCGGGTTATAAACCGGTGATAGAATATTGCGGTGGCACTGAAATTGGGGGAGCTTATGTCACAGGGACGCGAGTGCAACCCGCTGCGCCTTCGACCTTTACCACGCCAGCACTCGGTTTAGATTTCCTGCTTTATGATGACAATGGAGATCCCTCTGACAACGGTGAAGTTTTCATCGTCCCACCCTCCCTCGGTCTCTCCACGAGTCTGCTCAACGCCGATCACAATGAGGTCTACTTTTCAGGGACACCACGGCCTGAGCTACGCCGGCACGGCGATGCACTTGAAAGGTTAGCGGACGGTTATTACCGCATTCATGGACGCGTTGATGATACGATGAACCTGAGCGGGATCAAGGTGAGTTCCGCAGAGATTGAGGAAGTCCTGAACGGTGTTGATGGGATACAAGAGACAGCAGCGGTCGCTGTTTCACCGAAAGACGGAGGTCCCAGCCAACTCGTCATCTATACTGTGCCGGTAGCATCGGAATCTGGGAAACCAATAAAACAAGAGATTCATGATGTGTTGCAAGCCGCGCTCTCCCAACATCTCAACCCGCTGTTCAGAATCCATGATGTCGTTATCGTGGATGCATTGCCACGGACCGCCTCCAACAAGGTGATGCGTCGATTGCTGCGTCAACGGTTATAGCCTGGACTATGATTTATAATAATCCCTGGTCGGATTTGACAATTTTCTAATGGCATGCTACTATTTTCCCAATTCACGTCAATAAATGGAGTTGCACCATGCAAGAGAAACAATTCAAAGTTAGAGCAGCACATTGCGATTATCGCGCAACGGAGGAGGAAATTTATCAAACGCTCCGCCGTATCACCGATCCGCTCACCCGTGCCTGGAAACCGATTGAGACCGCCAAGAAGGTGGTCATGAAGTTTAATATGATGAAGCCCGCTGAGCGCATTATCTACTTTGAAGGGCGCCGCCGAGAATTGGTAGACGATGCCGTCTGTCGCGCCGTGTTGCGATTAATCAAGGAACACACCACGGCGCAGTTGGTCGCTACCGACACGAACCCGTATACCCACGGGCATCGGATGCCCCCCAATTTCAACTATGAATACCTTCTCAAAGAATTCGACGTGCAGTTCGTCGATTCCAACCTACCCCCCTTCACGGTCTACGATGTTCCGGGCGGCGGTTCAATGTTCGATCGGTATACATTGAGTTCTTGTTTTGACGATGCCGATGCCGTCGTCTCTGTGGCGAAGATGAAGAATCATGCCTTCATGGGCATCACTTTGTGCACCAAAAACCTGTTCGGATTGCCACCGATGCTGCTCCCAGAGGGCAGGACACGCAGTTATTACCATCATCTCATCCGACTCTCCTATGTGCTTCCGGATCTCGCACTTATCACGAAGCCGTGCCTCAATATCATTGATGCGTTGACGGGGCAGTGGGGACGCGAATGGGGTGGTGTTGGCAGAATCTGTAACGCACTCGTCGCGGGGGATCATCCGATTTCTACTGACACGGTTGGGATGCATCTGATGGGACACGATCCACAGTCCGACTGGCCCACACCGCCCTTCAAGCGCGATCGGAACCATATCCTCATCGCAGCACAGCGCGGATACGGCACTGTCAACTTGGATGAAATCGACTGGGAAAGCGAAGTCAAGGCACCCTTGGCGGAGTTTGATTCTGTCGAAACGGATACATCCGAAACGGTCGCCAACTGGCGGCGAACGACGTGTGAGCAGGGATTGGTTTACCTCGAAAATCAGAAAGACTTGATTGACCGCTATCGTAACAATTTCATCTATATGCAAGGCGGCGAAGTCGTTTGGAGCGGTCCAGACCCCTCGAATCTCGGCAGCCGTCGACAGTTGAGTGGTGACAAGAAGGACAGCGCACTCTGGCTGAAACTTGTTGATGCCGAAGAGCATGAAGGCGAACGTTTCAATGTCTATGAGGAGTGTCTGAAACCCTTTGCGGCGTAAGTTCCGTTTTTCTCCGGACTCGGTAGGTGCGGTTTCCTAACCGCACCGGTCCTTGTTAGAAAATGATCAAATTAATTTTCTAATCTTCATTCAATTTCGCTCAATAAAGGAGAATACAAAAATGGGCATCACCGAAGCGGAAAAGAAGCAATTGGACGAACAGGGATGCATTGTTATCCCAGATGTGCTTTCCGATGCGGAGATTGAGGTCTACAGAACCGACATACTCCGGTTGGCGGAAGAAGAAAAACAGAACGGCTTGGCGCGTCAACATACCGATGGGTATGGGCAGCACGTCCGTTGGTTAGTTAACAAGGGACAAATGTACGAGCAGCTCGTCGCTCGTCCGAAGGTGATGCCCTACTTTGAACACCTACTCGGTCCGGATTATACGCTCAGCACCCTCACTTCCAATATTATCGATCCGGGCGCGCCGGATGGTGGCTACCATGTTGATAGCGTGCTTGGAACGATGCCGGAACCGCTGCCCAGTTTCCCGCTGGTCGCTAACAGTCTTTGGTTGCTCGACGATTTCACGCCGGAGAACGGCGGCACGCGTCATGTGCCAGGTATCCATCTGCAGCGGATCAAACCACCTCCGGGCACTACTCACCATCCCGATGAGGTTCGACTCTCCGCACTGAAGGGTTCTGTGTTCCTCTTTAATGGTGCAATCTGGCACTCCGCGGGTGCCAATAAAACCGATCAGCAGCGCATTGCCCTGATATGTTTCTGTTGTCGTTCGTTTGTCAAACCGATGTTCGACTTCGTGCATCATCTCAAGCCGGAGGTCATCGAACGCGCCACCCCGACCATGCGCCGTATCTATGGGTTCGATTCCCAACCCCAACCCCCAGATCAGCCCACACGGTAATCACCTTTCACTGGCAAGGACTTTAGAGGCATCCACACGCGGTTTTCCTACCTCGCTACCAAAACTGTATCCTTAATCATATATTTCACGTTGTAATTTATAGTAAAGTCGAAAATAAGTTGACTTCTGTAGCACAAACTGTTAATTTGTGCCTCTTTAGCACGCAGACTCACAGTCTATGCGACAATAGAAGTGTTCACGTAATTATGGACTTTACTATAAAACACATGTCTTCGCGACTTCCGACTCTAATTTTTTCTTTAAAATGATCGGTATAGAAAAAAGAATTCGGTTCATAAAAACCCATTATCCCGGAATTGAGTAACCGTTTTCGGTAAGAAAAAAGGAGGACTTATCTTATGACCATGATGACCGTTCATTGGCAAAGGTGTATCAAGAACTCTTTCTGGTGCCAACTCAATGAAAAGCTCCTAAACGACGGCCGTCTTGAGGCTCGCCTCGGAGACTATAGTGTCGGTGTCAGTGGAGTCTATATTATCTGGACAGGAACGGACACCAATCGCACAGTCCTTAAAGTCGGGAGCGGAATTATCAAAGATAAATTAGCAGCAGACCTCAAAAATCCTGACATTCAGGCACATAAACCTACGCGATTGTATGTTACGTGGGCTTCCACCTTATCTGCAATTGGATCAGAAAAGATACAAAAAGGCATAGAGAAGTTCCTGGAAATCGTATTTAAGCCGAAGTTGGTGGAATATTTACCTGATGTCGACCTTGTAATGGTCAATCTGCCTCGATGGCGTAAATCGGTGCCGCCGCTGTGAGAATCGGTTTGGCAAATGTCAGTGAACTTATCGCAGAAAGGACCGCTTGAGTGTTCCCCATGTCACCGCAAGCTTCTCCGATGCCTCGACGGCTAAGGCATCGCGCATATTCATCGTGATGTCTTGGATCTCGTCTTCAGTCAACGCCTGATTGAACATTGCAACCTCATCCAGCACACCTGACCAGTAATCACCTCTCGGATTCCCCCAACGTCCGATTCGGACAGGTTCCGTATTATGGTCCGGCGGGATTTCGGTCTTGGTTTCGCCCTCCATTACACCGTCAAAATACGCCCGAAGGAACGTGCCGTCAAAGGTCGCAGCAACGTGATGCCACTTGCCATCCGCAGCGACCGTCTTACTAAAGGCGGTCTTCCAGGCACCGGCAGTGGTATAGTTCACGCCAAGCAGTTTCGTATTGCCCGCAACGAAGATCCCATAATTCCTCGGGTTCCCAGCGACAGGTTCCTTCCCGATCACGGTTTGCCAGAGACCCGTTGGCTCCGTTTTGATCCACGCCGATATTGTGTATTCGGTGAGATCGAACACTTTATCATGTGGAATTTCTACGATATTACCATCACCGTTGAATTCGAGAGCCGTTCCTATTTTGCCTTGAACCCATTTCGCACCCTGAATATCGCCATCATGCCCGTTTCCAGAGGCATCTTCCGCGGTTCCGCCTTGATTCTCGTCGAAAAGCCACGCGCCAACGAGCGCGTCTTCTAAGACATCCGCTACACTGATGCCAGTGCCACATAGCAGGATCATCAATATCATCACAGGTGATTTCCAAGCAATCATTAGTTACGTATTCCTTTGGTGTTGTATGTCAAGCGGATTCGGAGGTTGGGCGCACATCTCGCTCGACCTCGTGAACTTTATCGGGGAAGGTCTTACCGCGAATCCACATGACGGGTTGTCTTTGTCTACTTTTGAGTGCCGCAGGATGTGCCCATTCTGCTTGCGCACTGAGATAGTGGATGACATAACTCCGACGGAACCGCAGGCTATGGTTATCCGTGCTCTTATGCAGGAGGTGGCTATGGAACCAGATGACCGCACCCGGTGGCACCTCTACTGGAACACCCTCTTCGTCGCGGGCACCCCGTGCGAGTTTGAACTCCCGCTGTTGCGAGCCTTCAAGGTCGTCATGCTCAAAAATATCCCGTTTGTGGCTACCGGGGATCACATAGAGACAACCGTTATCTCGATCTGCTGTGTCGATAGCCGTCCATGTCCCGACGGTCGTTTCCGTATTAAACCGGTTGCGAAAGTAGAACTTGTCCTGATGCCACGGGAAACCGAGACCGATCTTCGGTGCCTTCCAGATAAATAGATTATTGATGCCAAGGAGGTCCGGGCCGAGGATGTCAACGAGAGGATCCGTGAGCCGCGGATCGCGCACACGCGCGAGGAATTCCGGGCAGTAACAACTCGGATGATGGATTTTGTGCATCGCATAGATGCCTTGCTCTTCCACTTTCCCGTCTCTGACGAGCGCGTTCTGATCAATGTTCGTATCTGGATAGGGACGTTTTCCATCCACGACATCTTCAGCAACTTGACGAAGGGCATCGTTCTCTTCGGCAGTGAATACGTTCAGACGCACAAGATAGCCGTTCTCGTTCCAATAGGAAAGTTCATCTGGACGCAAGCCAAAACGTAAGTCTTGTCGTGTTGAATCTGTATTCATTCGGTATTTCCTAAAATTCGGGGATAGGGACGACATCACGTTCGACTTCTTGGACTTTACCCGGGTAGGTTTTGCCACGGATCCACATAACAGCGGACCCACCCTCCGGTTTGGGTTTTACCCATTCCGCTTGCGCACTCAGGTAATGGGCGACGAAACTCCGGCGGAACCGCAGGCTATGATTGTCCATACTCTTATGAAGGAGATGGCTGTGGAACCAGATGACCGCACCGGGTGGCACTTCCACCGCGACACCATCCTCATCACGAACACCGCGTGCCAACTTGAACTCCCGTTGTTGTGAGCCTTCGAGGTCGTCGTGCTGAAAGATGTCCCATTTATGGCTACCGGGGATAACGTAGAGGCAACCGTTCTCTTTGTCTGCCGGGTCGATCGCCGTCCATGTTCCAACAGTTGTCTCTGTCTTAAACCGAGTGCGGAAATAGAACTTATCTTGATGCCACGGGAAACCGAGACCGATCTTCGGTGCTTTCCAGATAAACAGCGTGTTGATACCGAGGATATCCGGACCGAGTAGATCGACAAGTGGATCGGTGAGGCGCGGATCTCGAACACGTGCGAGAAATTCTGGGTCGTAGCAGCTCGGAAAATGGATTTTGTGCATCGCATAGATGCCCTGCTGCGCCGCTTTCCCATCCCTGACGAGCGCATTCTGATCGATGTGTACCGCTGGAAATGGACGTTTCCTGTCTACAATGTCTTCAGCGACTTGACGGAATGCATCGTTCTCTTCGGGGGTAAATACATTCAAGCGGACGAGGTAACCGTTCTCGTTCCAGAATGCGCGTTCATCCGGACTTAGTTTAAAACGTTGATCCTGTAGCGTTGGTTCTTCGTTCATGGTCATCTCCTGTTTTTTCATTTGCAGCGGTGGACGACAATCTTTTGAATTCCTGTTGAGATGATAACATATTTGGTGGAAAAGTCAAGCCCGTTAATTTCTTAAAACTGAATGCCCCTGAGTGCTATCCACTAAAGTTTGGGAAAATACGCGAATTATGCTAAAATAGCGTACTGGTTCAAGGTCACCGTCTAACATAGGGAGGAAGACAATGAGTACGAACGCAGTACCAGAGAAAGAGACCTACCGCGCAACAGCGTTTGCAGATTTCGAACCTGAACTTTCGGCGCCGGGTGCCACCCCTGAAAGATTGGCATACCTGAAGGAGCACGGTTTTGTCATCATCAATGACTTTGTTGATAACCCGTGGATCCCCATTCTCCGAGAGGCAGGTCGCCGCGTCACTGAGGCGTGTGCACCCGAAAACATCTACGACAAAATCGACGCCTCGAAAGGGTACGTCCACCGCGCAGCGCACGATGAACCGTGGGCAATCCGAGGACTCATCCATCCCGCTTTCGGTGAGTCGAGTTTCTCCGAATTCCACGGCTCTTCGGATTTTTTGGACTTTGTTGCCTCTTGGTGTCACGGACTTCAACCTGAGGACCTGACGTTTAGTGGGATGTTACTGTGGGCAAATCCACGAAAACAGCAGAACGGACCCAGTTGGCACAGAGATGTGACATGGTGGGGGGACGGGGCAAGTTACTTCTCACAGCGGGAAATCCGTGGAGACACCCCCGAAGACTATTCCGAAGAGGTAGAACGGATCCGATGGAAAGAAATTCAAGAAAGCAACGAGAAACGAATTGCTGAACGGAACGGTGTGAGCATGTTTCTGGCACTCACAGATGACGAATGCCATGAGCTAATCCCCGGTAGCCATCATCGATGGCGCACCCCCTTTGAGCATGACGTGCTACTTCCACAGACGATGAAGGATCAAGGGGTCCCCTATACACCAAGTTGGAACGGCGTGGATCCATTGCCCGGTCAGGTGGCTATCCGACTCAAGCCCGGAGAAGCACTCATCCGCAATGGCAATAACATCCACACAGGACACACCGTGCCTGAACGCGAGCGCAACACTTTGTCGATCGGCTGGTCGAAATGGTCAGGCGAATTCACGGGCGAGCCTTCGACTGCAGACGCTCGAAACGCTTGGCAACTCGATCCTGCGGTCCGAGACGCTTTACCGCACGCGTTTATGAAGACCGCATGGGACAGGTGGGCAGAAACCCAGACACTCGGCGATACGCTTGAGGATCGATATGCCGGATATGACATCAGACAGATTAAGTCCGGGAAGGTCGTCGGCTGGCGGACTGAATTGGAACGTCAAGCTGCCGCTGTAGGTGATGCCTGGGAAGCTTTCCAAACCACCGTCTAATACCGCAGCTCAGCGTAAACTTAGGACGATACGCGCTATCATGTTGCTCCAACTATCCGATTTTTGTGTAGTTGGAGCAGCCTTAATTTTTTTCAGGTTCTCTTCCATTACATAAAGATTTTGCTTGACTTGGCATCGCAAGTATGGCATTATTGAGTTCTTGACACGACTGAGGTAGAGGAGGTACATTGCGATGGCAGAATTTGCTGGCTATAATACCGATGGATTTTATGATGAGATGTTCGCACCAGACGGGAGTCCCCGGCCCGCTGCTCAGATGTTGGTAGAAGGCATTGACAGTTTTCCTGAAGGCGAGTTCACGCGTCGTCAAATTGCCGCTGAACATGCATTGCTCCGAATGGGCATCACCTTCAACGTCTACGCCGATGAACAGGGCATCGAAAAGATTTTTCCCTTTGACCTTATCCCACGAATCATTGATGCCAATGAATGGGAGTGGATAGAACGCGGGCTCAAACAGCGCATCCACGCATTGAATCTATTCATCGATGACGTTTACCACGATCAGAAGATCCTCAAAGATGGCGTTGTCCCAGCAGATGTCGTTCTCTCATCGGAACGCTACCTGCAGCCATGCATCGGTTTGGACCCGCCGCGTGGGGTCTGGTGCCACATCACGGGGACCGACTTGGTGCGCGATGGCGACGGACAAATCTATGTCCTGGAAGATAATCTCGGGTGTCCCTCCGGTGTTTCCTACGTCGTGGAGAATCGGCAGTTAATGAAACGGACCTTTCCGCAGCTTTTTGGAATGTCGCAGATTCAACCCGTGGAGGATTACCCGAGTCAACTCCTGAATATGCTGCGATACCTTGTGACTGACAAGGTGCTATCCCCCGAAGTTGCTGTGCTTACCCCTGGTATTTACAACTCTGCCTACTTTGAACACTCCTTCCTCGCACAACAGATGGGGGTCGAATTGGTGGAGGGACGCGATCTCGTCGTGATGGACGGGTTCGTGCACGCGCGAACCACGAAAGGCTTTGAGCGGGTTGATGTGATCTATCGCCGCATTAACGACGACTTCCTTGATCCAACGGTGCTTAATCCTGAATCAGTGCTCGGCGTCCCAGGCTTGATGGACGTTTACAAAGCAGGACGTGTCGCTTTGGTCAATGCTCCCGGAACTTGTGTTGCCGATGACAAAGTCGTCTGTTCGTTTGTCCCAAAGATTATCAAGTATTACCTCGACGAAGACATTATCGTCCCAAATGTCCCAACTTATATGTGTTGGGAGGACACAGATCGAAAATACGTTCTGGAGCATCTCCATGAACTCGTTGTGAAGGAAGCAAACCAATCCGGTGGTTACGGGATGTTGATCGGTCCACATTCAACCAAGGCAGAACGCGCGGAATTTGCACGCCGCATCAAAAACAACCCACGCAACTATATCGCCCAGCCAACACTCTCGCTTTCTCGGGTGCCAGTGCTGATTGACGACCATTTTGAAGGACGACATGTTGACTTACGTCCGTTCATCCTCTATGGCGAAGATATCTATGTCCTGCCGGGGGGATTGACACGGGTCGCCCTCAAAAAAGGCTCACTGGTTGTCAATTCTTCACAGGGTGGGGGTAGCAAGGATACGTGGGTCTTATCGAATCCAGTGTAGGAGGATGTCATGCTAAGTCGGGTTGCAGAATCAATTTATTGGATGAGTCGCTACATTGAACGCGCCGAAAATGTCGCCCGTTTTGTCGATGTCAACCTCCACCTTATCTTGGACCTACCCGTTGGGATACAGGCACAGTGGGACCCTTTGGTTGCCACGACAGGTGATGACGAGGTATTTGCTGAGCGATATGGTGAGGCATCACGCGAAGCGGTTATCCGGTTTCTGGCATTTGATACCGAAAATCCGAATTCCATTGTCTCTTGCTTGCGGGCTGGACGTGAAAATGCCCGGTCGGTCCGTGAAAATATCTCGTCAGAGATGTGGGAACAGCTAAATGATGCCTACTTATTGGTGGCAAACACCTCCGAACAGTGGGCGATGGCGGAGCCTCATGAATTCTTTAGGGACATCAAACTCGCATCACATCTCTTCATGGGACTTACAGATAATGTCATGTCCCACAGCGAAGCGTGGCACTTCTGTCAGTTGGGACGTTTGATTGAACGCGCCGACAAGACATCCAGAATCGTGGATGTTAAATATTTTATTCTACTTCCATCTGTATGGGATGTGAATACCCCGTTTGATGATATTCAGTGGGGAGCACTCTTGCACTCTGCCAGTGGTTTTGAAATGTACCGTCGGACCTACGGACTCATCTCCCCAAATGAAGTCGTCTCCTTTTTATTGCTGGATCGTGACTTTCCGAGGTCGGTGCTCTACTGTCTCTCCAAGGCTGAAGAATCATTGCACGCCATCTCCGGCACCCCATTAGAAACCTTCTCCAATCCAGCGGAACAGCGGTTGGGGCAGCTGCGAGCTGAATTCGCGTACGCCCAAGTCAAACAGATCCTCAAGACGGGTTTGCACGAGTTTCTTGATGCCTTCCAAACGAAGTTAAATCTTGTCGGTGATGATATTCATAAGACCTTTTTCGCGCTGCGCCCTGTCAATGGAAAATCTGAGAACAGCGAGGCTTAACGGTGTGTTTTTACGGAACTTGTAGCCTGCAACAACGGCGCAGGCGGATTTAAGGAAGGCACGTCAAATACAGAACCTACGTTGTTCCTCCGCAAGGTATAATTAAAAGATGGCAATCCGTGTAGCAATCAACCACAAATCCGTGTATCGCTATGACCGGCTCGTCAATCTGTCACCACATGTTTTTCGATTGAGACCCGCAGTCCACTGCCGCACACCCATTGAAGCGTATTCCCTCAGAATTGAACCCGAAGAACACTTTATTAATTGGCAGCAGGACCCGTTCGGCAATTATCAGGCGCGTGTTGTTTTTACAAAACCCACGCGTGCTTTGTCGGTTGACATCGATCTCATCGCAGATATGACCGTCATCAATCCGTTCGACTTTTTCCTTGAAACGAGTGCTGAACACTATCCATTTCTTTATGAAGCGCAGCTCAAAGAGGAATTAACCCCTTTCCTTGAGGTCAGAGAGAACGGTCCGCTGCTCATCGAGTGGTTGAAAGGTGTTCCAAGCACGAAGCAGAAATTAAATGATTTTCTCGTTGATATTAACCAACGCCTGTGGAAAGATGTAAAATACACCATTCGGATGGAACCGGGTGTCCAAACCTGTGAGCGAACTTTGAAAACACAAATCGGCTCATGTCGGGATACAGGCTGGTTGCTCGTTCAGATTTTACGCCACCTCGGTTTAGCCGCTCGTTTTGTCTCTGGATACCTCGTCCAACTTGTTGCGGATCAGAAACCCATAGACGGACCCGCCGGTCCCCCTCAAGACTTTACCGATTTGCACGCATGGTGCGAAGTTTACGCACCCGGTGCCGGGTGGATAGGGTTGGACCCCACGTCCGGCTTATTAGCAGGGGAAGGACATATTCCATTGGCGTGTGTGCCGGATCCAGTAAGTGCCGCGCCAGTCACCGGCTATACAGATCCCTGCGAAACAGAATTTACCTATAGCAACACCGTCCAGCGGGTCCACGAAGACCCACGCGTGACAAAACCATACACAGAAACACAATGGGCTGATATTAATGACCTCGGACATCAGATTGATGAAGATATAGTTCGCAACGACATTCGGTTGACAATGGGCGGTGAACCGACTTTCGTATCCATTGATGACACGGAAGGTGCGGAATGGGATACCGAAGCAGACAGTCAGAAAAAAAGAGAACTCGGGGCGGAACTTTTACGGCGTTTGTGTGATAGTTTCGGAGCAGGTGGCGCACGTTACCATGGGCAGGGGAAATGGTACCCCGGTGAACCCTTACCCCGTTGGAAATTCGGGTGTTTTTGGCGTAAAGACGGTGTGCCTATTTGGCAAAACGATAAACTTCTCGCTGAACCCCATAAAGACTATGGATTCGGCGTTCAGGACGCGGAACGCTTTGTGAACGACCTCGTCAAGCGTTTGGAATTCTCCTCGGATCAAATAGTCCCTGCTTACGAAGACACACTCTTTTTCCTTTGGACGGAAGATAGACTCCCTGTCAATGTGGATCCGCTTGTGTTTGATTTTAAGGACGCTTCCGAACGGCATCGACTCGCGCAGCTGCTGCAGGATAAAACGCTCGGGACACCGATCGGCTACGCCCTACCTCTACGTTGGGATATTGTCGATGATGCTTGGGAGAGCTGCTCATGGAGATTTAAAGCCGGACGCATGTTTTTAACTCCCGGTAATTCACCTATGGGGTTGCGTCTACCATTGGAGTCTATACAGTGGGTACCGCCGGAAGAACGGGAAATAGTTTACGAGCGCGACCCCCTTGAGCCACGCGAAGAAAGTTTGGAGGAAGTTTTAGAGACAGAGAACACGAAAGACACACCCGCATCAGAAAACGGAGAAGCACAAAAGATTTTCCAAACAGCACTGTGCATTGAACCTCGGGACGGACGATTGCACGTTTTTATGCCCCCTTTGACGCATGTAGAGCATTATCTACGGCTTCTTGAGGCAACTGAGGCGACTGCCGAAGTGTTGAACATGCCGGTGATTCTTGAAGGATATGAGATCCCGCACGATTCGCGAATTGAATCCTTAAACGTAACACCCGATCCGGGCGTGATTGAGGTGAACATCCATCCGGCGAGAAATTGGGATGAAGTGGTGCAAAATACCACGACACTCTACGAACAAGCGCGGTTAGCAGGGCTTGGTGCTGAGAAATTCATGTTGGATGGTAGACACACAGGGACCGGTGGCGGCAATCATATTGTCATCGGGGCGGCGACACCCGCAGATAGTCCATTTCTGAGGCGACCGGATTTACTGCGAAGTCTCATCACTTATTGGCAACATCATCCCGGACTGTCCTATCTCTTTTCAGGCACATTTATTGGACCGACGAGCCAGGCACCCCGGGTAGATGAGGGACGTGATGAACAACTCTATGAACTTGAAGTCGCTTTTGAACAGATACCCGCAGAAACGGGCGATATGGAAAGTGTTCCGCCTTGGTTGGTAGATAGACTGCTGAGACACCTCATGGTAGATCTCACCGGTAATACGCATCGTGCGGAATTCTGTATTGATAAACTTTATTCCCCTGATTCAGCAAGTGGGAGACTCGGACTGCTTGAACTTCGGGCTTTCGAGATGCCACCGCATGCACGGATGAGCATTGTGCAGATGCTGCTGGTGCGCGCATTAATCGCCAGATTCTGGAAGACCCCTTACGCAGGCAAACTCGTGCGGTGGGGAACAGAATTGCATGACCGATTCATGCTCCATCACTATGTCCGGGTTGATATACAGGAGGTCGTCACTGAACTTCAAGAAGCAGGCTATCCCTTTGAGATGGCGTGGTTGGATCCATTTTTTGAATTCCGGTTCCCGAAGTTAGGCGCTGTAAACGTCCGAGATATTGAAATTGAATTGCGGATGGCGATTGAACCGTGGCATGTGCTGGGTGAGGAAATCAGCCGAGCAGGGACCTCACGTTTTGTTGATTCGTCTGTTGAACGGCTTCAAGTGAAAGTCCGCGGATTGACGGACTCGCGATACATTGTGACATGCAACGGACGTCGCTTGATTCTTCACAATACGGGGACACATGGGGAATACGTCGGGGGCGTGCGGTATCGAGCGTGGCAACCCCCGTCAGCTTTGCATCCCACCATCGGGGTCCACTCACCGCTTGTGTTTGACATCATTGACACGTGGAACGAACGTGCAATAGGTGGTTGTACCTATCACGTCTCACACCCGGGCGGTCGACACTACGACACTTTCCCCGTCAACGCCTATGAGGCGGAAGCCCGACGCGTAAGTCGGTTCGGCGCTGATGGACATACACCAGGCGTTATGCGTCCCCCTCCGATGCCGGCATCAACCGGACAGTTTTCGCCAGAGGGGAATCCGCTGGGTCCGATAACCGTTCCACTGGAAGAAACAAATGCCGAGTATCCGCATACGCTGGATCTCCGTAGGAACTATTGATTTGGTGCCGGATGTGGAACTGCAGGGAAGTTTGCAAGTTGAGAAGTTAGGAAGTTACAAAACGGTTTAATCGCTTCTGAAAACTTCACAACTTTGAAATTTTAGCACACTTGGGACTCTACAATTTTATTAAGGCAGATATGGAAAATTGGAAGGTGATAGATGATAGTTATAACACTGCTGTCGGGGGAGGTTGTAACCTCGATTCCTTTAACGCGCCTTATGGACCTACAAGCACCTCTCCGAGTGGACAACTGGATGAAATGCTGAACCGAGATGGACAGGTCAATCCGCATTGGCACGCCTTCATGAAGGCACTCGACCTCTTAGGACTCACAGAGATGGAATCTCGCGACGAAGAGGTGAAGCGGCTCCTCCGTGAAAATGGTGTTACTTACGTCTTACACGGGGAGCAACAGGGGCATCGTCCGTGGGAACTTGATCCTATTCCATTTATCATCTCGAACGCTGACTGGCAAACTATCTCTGATGGACTTATCCAGCGCGCCGAACTGCTGAACCTAATTTTGACCGATCTCTACGGGGAACGCACTTTAATCAAAGAGGGGGTAATACCGCCAGAAGTGATTTATGCACATGCCGGATTTTTACGGGCATGTGTCGGGCTTGCTCCGTCTGAATTTCCATTCTTGTTGAATTATGCCGCGGATTTGGCACGCGGACCGGATGGCAATATATGGATACTCGGTGATCGGACACAGGCACCCTCAGGGGCAGGTTATGCGCTTGAAAACCGCACTGTCCTCGCGCGAGCACTGCCGAATCTCTTTGGTGAAGTCGGTGTTCATCGACTCTCCTTCTTCTTCCGAGCACTCCAGAACAGTGTAGCGGATCTGCAATATCAACTCGAAAGTGCCATCCGCATTGCACCGAACCAGACAGAAAATCCACACGTCGTTGTACTCACCCCTGGGCCCCTCAACGAAACTTACTTTGAGCATGCCTATCTCGCGAATTACCTCGGTTATACTTTAGTCCAAGGTGACGATTTGACGGTGTGGGATGGACGTGTTTGGCTAAAATCGCTTGATGGTTTACGTCCTGTTGATATTATTCTGCGCCGGGTAGATGACATCTTCTGCGATCCATTGGAACTCCGACAAGATTCGCGCCTTGGCGTTGCAGGCTTGCTGGAGGCAATTCGGCAGGGAAACGTGATCGTGATAAACCCACCGGGCAGCGGTGTTTTGGAAAATCCGGGATTGATGTCCTTCCTGCCGGGTATCGCAAGGCATTTGATGGGCGAAGACCTTCGTCTCCCCTCTGTTGCAACATGGTGGTGTGGGGAACCGAAACAGCGGGAATATGTGCTGGCAAACCTTGAAACATTGGTTATTAAAACCATTCATCGTCAACCCGGTGAGCAACCTCTGTTTGGGATGCAACTCAGCAAAACAGCACTTGACGCACTCCGCATTCGGATTAACGAAAATCCACACCTCTACGTCGGACAGGAACACGTTCACCTATCGACAACACCGTCGCTGATTGAAGGAAAACTTGAACCCCGCCGCGCAATCCTCCGTTGTTTCCTATTTGCTGAGAAAGAGGGATACGCCGTGATGCCGGGGGCACTCACGCGTTGTGCGGGAGAGAGAGACGAGTTGACAATCTCGATTCAGGATGGGGGTATTAGTAAGGACACTTGGGTGCTCGCCGCAGAGCCTGAGCCGCATGTCAGTTTATGGCAGCGGCGTATCACCGAGGTGCGGGGGCCCGCTTCTACGAATCCGGCTGGATTGTCGAGTCGGGCGGCTGAAAACCTATTCTGGGTCGGACGCTATGCCGAACGCGCCGAGGGACAGGCACGTCTCCTCCGGATTATGTTGGATAAAGTCAAGATGAGCAAAATGGGGCTGGAAACTTCCACTTTAGGCGAAGTGCCACCTTCCACTGTTTTCACGGAGATCGTTGGCGAAGATGCGAGAGATGTTTCTGAACTGGCATACCTCCGCAGTATGCTGCATTCTCTCACCGGTTTGAGGTCGTCTCACCCCGGTTTTGTCAGCAAGGACGAACAATCACTGGAAAGCGCTCTCCTTTCTATCATGCGGGATACAGAAAACAGTGGGAGCCTCGTGTCAACACTTCAAGCACTCCTCAGCGCAGCGTATGCTGTCCGAGATCGTTGGTCTACCGATACATGGCGTGTGATGAACAATATTGAGGACTTATGCGCTACACTCGATAGGCGTATGCCCGAAGGCGATAGCACAGACGCACAGATACTAACGGATTTTACCTTACAAGACACGGAATTGGTGGCACTCGATCAGCTCATGATTTTTCTTTCAGCATTAAGTGGACTGAATGCCGAAAACATGACGCAAACGATCGGATGGATTAGCTTGGATATGGGGCGGCGCATTGAACGGGCACTCCTTCTGATTGTGCTTTGTCGTTCCAGTCTCGTCGCAGTGCAAGATGAATGGATCGAACGACTCCTACTTGAATCTGTCCTCGCTGCGGCTGAAAGCCTAATCACTTACCGCAGTCGCTATCGTGCAGCGCTTCACTTTCCAACGGCTCTTGAGTTGCTACTTCTTGATGAACACAATCCGCGTTCACTTCTATATCAATTGAAACGGCTTGAAGAACAAATCCGTGTGCTTCCGAGAGAAAAACTCGGCTATCAGCTCAGCGAAGAAGAACAACTCATTTTGGAGGCACTCACGCAGTTGCAACTTTCCAATACAGTTGACCTCACGGAACGTTCGGAACATACAACACAACGCACGGGATTGGAAAAACTCTTGGTTCGGCTTGCGCAGATACTGGTTGCTATCTCCGATGTCCTGACGCAGACCTATTTCAGTCACGTCCAAGGACCTCAGCAGCTTATTACCACGAATAACCCGTAGCGAGATGCCTCGTGTCCTGTCTCTCCAATATTGGATCATTGCTATGAATTATAGAATTATTCACAAAACTCAATACAGTTACAGCGGCTCGGTGAATCTCTGTTACAACGAAGCGCGCTTGACACCTCGAAGTTTTGTGCATCAGCACTGTCGCGATAGTCAATTCGTTGTCGATCCCAAACCTGGGACGGGTTACCGCGAACGTCAGGATTTCTTCGGAAATACCGTCTACTATTTCACAATCCAGCAGCCCCATACGGAACTCACCGTTACAGTTACGAGTCATGTGCAAGTCAAAGGCAGAGAGATGCAATTGGATTTCGCCGAACATTTGGCGTGGGAGGAAGTACGCCAGCGCATACAAACAGATATGGACCCAGAGGTTCTGGAGTTGCGACAGTACGTCCTCGACTCCCCTATGATTCCGACGATGCCTGAACTCCGGACGTATGCTGAGAAGTCATTTCCCAAAAATCGACCCCTGCTGGAAGCGGTTGAAGAGTTAACCGCTCGTCTCTACACCGACTTTACGTATGACCCAAATTTCACGACAATCGCGACACCGTTGACGGACGTGATACAGCACCGCCGAGGGGTTTGTCAAGACTTCGCGCATCTCGGTATTGGATGTCTACGGACGTTGGGACTTGCTGCGCGGTATGTCAGCGGGTATATCGAAACCGACCCACCACCCGACCAAGAACCTTTAGAGGGTGCCGATGCATCCCATGCATGGTTTTCGGTCTATCTCCCACAACTCGGTTGGGTGGATTTCGATCCGACAAATAACCAGATACCAGCAGATCAGCATATCACAGTCGCGTGGGGACGAGATTACTCGGATGTAACGCCTCTGAAGGGCGTCGTTTTTGGAAGTGGCACGCATGCATTGTCTGTTTCAGTCGATTGCCAACGAATTTTTAATTGATTGCTCTTGGGCTGCTGCGTCCGTTTTAACCATCCACTCGTGCTTTGCTGTCTTGTATCGGAGTCGAGTGGATGGTTAACTTGCAGGTTTCCGGTTAATTCGCGACCCGGATCGGGAATTTGTACGATCTTAAAGATATTTTTTATTTTTTTCTTCCAATCGAATACTAAAAATCCGTAGCCCGTAATGAAATGGAGGCAAATTTAAGCAAGGGACAACAGTGCTCAAACCCACATCGTCTAACCGCAAGGAAAATTAAAAAGATGACAATTGAAGCGTTTCAGAAACAGATTGAAGATATCTACTACACCCGCGATGCTGAGCGTGGCGTGCCGCTAACCTTCACATGGTTCGTTGAAGAGGTCGGCGAATTGGCGAAAGAGATCCGCAAGCAGCCACAGGACATGACGCGGCTCCGCGAGGAGTTCGCCGATGTTTTTGCATGGCTCGCTACATTAGCGAGTCTACTCGGTATTTCTCTTGAAGATGCCGCGAAAATCTACGCAGAGGGGTGCCCGAAGTGCAGCGAAACCCCTTGCCACTGTTGACCCGTAAGCGAACTCAGTTTTCGTTCAGAAACCGAGCGAAGTTCCCGCCAAACAGGTTGTTGACATCCCGTTCAATCTCTGCTGAAGTCAATGTCCACCCAACATCAAGCACTGTCTGGTATTTCTCTACTAAGACATCTGCGATAATTCGCCGTGAATGTTTCCACTTGTAAAGAAGTTGATCCAAGATTCTCGCATCCGAGTGTTGCGGGATGATACTCAAACCCAGCAATTCAATCCGCTCTCGTGTGATCTCCTCAATCACGCTTGGGTTGTTCATAAACCACCAACATCCAAATATCATCAGATTTTTAAATTTTCGTCCGATCACACACAACTCGTGCTGATTTTCACGCGACAAGAGTGTAACAAGAAACTTATTATCAGGATTTTCACGGAGCAGCGTCTCCAGACTGGTCAAGTCCGCCTTTCCACTCCCATCACCTGCCATCTGAAGTTGTGGATTCACTGCACGCTTCACCCCGATCATGAGTGCGAAGGGAACGTTAAATTCACGGGAGATCGGTAGTATACAGTTATCGAACAACCGTCCAAGAACACCGTCATCAGGGTATTGGAAATCGGGTGGGAGAGAGACCGCCATGTATTTTGGATTCATTCGTTGAATCCATGTCTCTAAAAATCGGCGGATTTCTTTATAGGTTTTTTCCGTTGATAGACTCGGATCGACATCATAGCCGAGACCCCGGAGATGTTCATAACCGACTTCTTCGTAGGTATTGATGAGGACATCCATTCGGAGAGCCGCCTCAAAGCGTGTGTCGCCAGTGTCGCCGGATTGCCATACGGGTGCCTCTGCTGAATCAAACGGATCGTTCGTCATCACCACTTTAGAGACTTTCGCGCGTTCAAAGACGGTGTCGATAAAAGCGTTGACGGTCGTATCCGCAAAATAGGCGCGATAGTCCTGTAGGTTTCGCGAACCCACATCCAAGCCTAACGCGTCTAAAGTCGTCACGACCCCACGGCACGCCTCGCTCAGTGGTGAATTCTCGATGAACAGCGTCTGCCAAATCAGTTCCGCTTGTTCCGCTTGCGACATCGCCCAAAATTGTGGGTATGAAATATCAGATTTGCGGAATACTTCAGCAATGAGATAATGATACGTCAGCAGTTCATCAATACCCCACAATAGCAGCTCACCGAAGGGCGGACTAAAGAGGTGTGTGTGGATATCTGTGACGCTTTGGGTGTCCACCGCATCTAAAACGGCGGTTTTCAATTCTTCTATAGTCGCAATTTTCTGCGTGTGGTTCGATTTTGAAACGTTCATCGTGATCCTCCTTAGTTTCCCACGCACACTGCTTTAAACCTTCCTCTTGACTTTTACAGTTTTATTTTCAGGCGTGGCGAAAACAGACTTAAACTTCGGATATTTCAATCCCCATTGAGATCTAATGGTATCCATAGTCCTCATGATAGACAGTGATTCATCGAGCGGCATTACATCGCTTTCAAGTTTCCCTTCTCGGAGGCAGTTGATAACCTCCATGACTTGGTTTTCAAAGCCGTTACTTTTGAAGGGGATTTCGATATGAATGGGATCTCTTCCAGTCCGAGTGAGTGTGGCGGAAGTCGCTTGCCAGAATTCAGGAATATGTATCGATCCTTGGGTGCCGGTGATGCGTGCCTCATTTGGGGTTTCGGTTCTGATGGCACAGAATAGGTTGGCAATTTGTCCAGCATCGTAGCCGAGTAGGATAGCGGCTTGTTCATCGACATGGGTTTCCCCGATGTGTGCGAGACTTCTGATTTGAGAGGGCGCGCCAAATACCATATATGCCAGCGCGATCGTATAGACACCCACATCCAGGAGTCCACCACCACCGAGTTCTGGATTGAAGAGTCTGCCCTCAAGGATCTCAGTGCTCAGCGTCTGACGAGAGGCTTTGTCTGCTGTTAGTAAACGCGGTTCACCGATGGCACCCGCAACCAACCATTCCCGCACTTTAACGATTACGGGGTGAAAGCGGGTCCACATAGCTTCCATCAGAAATTGGTGATTGTGCCGTGCGCAGGCAATCATCTCCTCAGCCTGTTCCGCGTCTACAGTGAGCGGCTTTTCACATAGAACCGCCTTTCCCGCTTCCAAACATACAATCGCGCACTCTTTGTGAAAGGGGTGCGGTGTTGCCACGTAAATAACATCTACGTCGGGGTTGTGAGCAAGGTCGGTGTAATTTCCATGTCTGTGTGGGATACGAAACGTGTCCGCAAAGGCGGTGGCTCTTTGGAGATCCCGCGAGCCGACAGCCGTAATTTCTGCATCTGGAATCGCTTTCAAGGCGGTGGCGAGCTTCTGTGAAATGGTGCCGGGACCCAGTATGCCCCATCTTGTTTTCTCTTGCATCTGCACTTCCTTTGCGATATTCAGGAAGAGGATTCTGGCGAGATCTTACGGGTGATAAAATCAATAACTTCCTCAGGGGAGTGTTTTCCGAAGCGGACGTAAACACCGCGGAAGTTCTCAAGGCGTGTCGGATGCGCAAACGGGCTGAGCAGCACCCCGTTCCCGTCAACGTAGAAGCTGCGAAATGTATCCCAAGGTCGCTCCAGTCTATAGCAGCAACAGGTGATGATAAGCTTATCTGCTTCACAGTGATGGTGAAACGGGAGAAAATACTTATAAAGCGATCCGAATAGAAAAATGGCGGACAACAGGGCGATGTAAATGGATTGGAAACCCCAATAGATGCCGATGAAAAGAAGGGTCAGAAAAACGCCTAATAAGATGGATTTGCGCCAATTCTCAACGAGTGGATGCACTGTCCATGAAAGCATTTTTTAATTATTCGCAAGGTAAAATTAAAAATTATTCCGTGCTGTCAGTGGTCCCACCGTCGAGTTCTGTCTTTGATGCGTCGTCGGCAGCGTTTCCGCTGTCTCCATCTGTAGTCGTTTCAACGCTTCCTTCGTCTGTGGTGTCAACCGGTTCGGTTGTGGCTTCCTGTGTTGTTTCTTGCTCGAGCGGTGTGAGTTCACCACCGCTATTTTCTCCGTAGAAACGCATCAGGAACAGTGAGATAACCATGAACCCGATAGCGAGCCATGTTGTCAGTTTACTCAGGAAGGTTGCGGCACCGCGGCCGCCGAGAACAGACTGCATTTCCGCGCCACCAAATGCGCTTGATGACAGTCCTTCTCCCTTGCTGTCCTGTAACAAAATGATGAGTGTCAGAACGACACAGACCGGCACGAAGAGAAACACTACGAAACCGATAATAATTTCCATCTGATTTTTCCTCCTATTGGGCGTTTTTCACGATTTCTGCGAACGATTCCGCTTCAAGACTTGCCCCACCAACGAGGGCGCCATCCACGTCAGGTTGTGCCATGAGTTCTGCTGCGTTCTCCGGTTTAACGCTACCACCGTATTGAATGCATATCTGCGATGCGACTTCTGCCGAATACGCCTTCGTTAGCAAACCTCGAATGAAGTGATGGACCTCTTGGGCTTGAGCAGGCGTAGCCGTTTTTCCAGTACCTATTGCCCAAACCGGTTCATAGGCGATGACGCAGGACAGAAGATCAGTCGCGGATAAACCCGAAATACCGCCCGTAACGTGGCTCTCAATCACCGTTTCTGTGTGTCCAGCTTCCCGTTCTTCGAGTTGCTCACCCACACAAATGATCGGCTTTAAGTCGTGTGCTAACGCCGCTTTTACTTTTTGGTTGACGCTGTCGTTCGTTTCACCGAAATATTGGCGCCGTTCCGAATGCCCGATAATCACGTAATCACATCCAGCATCTTTCAGCAGTGGCGCAGAGACTTCGCCGGTAAAGGCACCACTGTCCTCCCAGTAGACATCTTGGGCAGCGAGGCGAATATTACTGCCCTTTATGGCATCGCTGACAGCGGAGAGTGCAGTAAACGGCGGTGCAACAATGGTTTCAACGTCGGTCTCGTCCGCAACAGATGCCTTTAACCCCGTTACGAGCGCGACCGCCTCTGAAATGGTTTTGTTCAGTTTCCAATTTCCCGCAATAATAGGTGTTCGCATAGTCCTTTCTTCCGTAGCGCGCTAAAGCACGCGTGCCGTAAGTTCAACGAGACGGTTGGAGTAGCCCCACTCATTATCATACCACGACAGGACTTTAATCAATCCATCTTCAATCACTTTAGTGAACGGAGCATCGAGAACGGAGGAGAGTTTGTTCCCGTTGAAATCCGCTGAAACAAGGTCGAGTTCGGAATAGCCGAGGATTCCATCTAAGTTACCCGCCGCTGCTGCTTCCAGTGATGCGTTGACCGCTTCGGCACTCGGTCTCTTCTTGAGATCGACGGTGAGATCAACAACGGAGACGTTCGGAGTCGGTACACGGATTGCAAATCCATCGAGTTTACCGTTCAATTCTGGCAAGACTTTTCCAACTGCGACAGCGGCACCGGTCGTCGTCGGGATCATCGAGAGCGTCGCTGCACGTGCGCGGCGCATATCGGAATGCGGGAAATCGTGAACTCGCTGGTCGCCGGTGTAGGCGTGAACAGTTGTCATCAAACCGCTCTCAATTCCAAACGCTTCGTGCAGCACCTTGGCAACAGGGGCGAGGCAGTTCGTCGTACACGAGGCATTAGAGATGACGTGGTGTTCCGATTTGTCATATTTATCGTCGTTGACACCCAGCACAATCGTAATGTCCTCACCCTTCGCGGGGGCAGAGATGACCACTTTTTTCGCACCCCCGGAAGTAATGTGCTTCTCGGCATCTTCCCGATCCGTGAAGAAACCGGTGGATTCGATAACAACATCCACACCGAGTTCACCCCACGGTAGGTTACCGGGGTCCCGTTCGGCGAGAACACGTATTTCTTTTCCGTTTACCACCAATCCATCGTCTGTGGCAGTGATGTCATCGGACAAGATGCCGTGAATGGAGTCGTATTCAAGAAGGTGCGCGAGCGTCTCCGGGTTTGTCAAATCGTTGATAGCCACGAAGTCTATATCCAACGCGGGATTCTGCAATGCCGCTCGGAAGGCGTTCCTACCAATCCGACCAAAACCATTAATACCTACTTTAGTTGACATGAGAGAAATAAATTCCTTCGTAAATATTGTTTTGTTCTAAAAAGTTTCAAAAATGTTAGCACGTAATGGAATGGAGTGCGGATTTAAGAGACGCACGTGAGAGTTCTAAACGCACTTCATTTTTCCGCAAGGTAAAATTAAAAAGCCGTTACACGGCTTTCTTTGTAACAGTAAGTCTTAGAAACCAGCAAGCCGCCCCAAAAGCGCGAGTGTTCGAGGTTTTCACAACGTAGGCTTGCAAACGATGTCCTTGATTTCTGATTATTCCAATTTCGTGATTTAAATCCTTTTTAATTATACCCTAAAATGCAGTAAATTGCAAGCGCGTTGTTAAGTCCATACCCGTTCTGAAGCAATTTGACTTGACAATTCGGACGGTTTCAGATACCCTATTGATATGTCAACAAACACTCCCAAAAAAGCGATTCAACCGACTGGAAACTTCCGTGCAATTCCTGTTACAGTGCCGGAGAATCTCACTAACGTCCGAGTTATCCTCTTTGAACCGCGTGAACCCGGAAATATTGGCTCTGTCGCCAGAGTTGTAAAGGGGATGGGGCTCTCGCAACTCTATCTCGTGAACCCAGTCCCATTCCGCGACGTAGATGCAGCATGGTACATGGCGCATGGTGCCAAGGATATCCTTGAAAATTGCCACGTTGTTCCTGAACTCAAAGATGCCCTTGAGGGTATCCAGTATTTGGTAGGGACGACGCACCGTCGCCGCGATGTGCGCCTACCGCAGCCCGTCCCCGCAAGGGAAGCCGCAGAGACGATCGCTACAATTTCGCAGGACAAATCGGTCGCGTTGCTGTTTGGACGTGAAGACTTCGGCTTGTCCACCGATCAGATCAGTCTCTGCCAGTTGACTGCGAGTGTGCCAATGGCGACAAAGAACCCATCCTTGAATTTGGCGCAGGCAGTCCAGATCTTTGCTTATGAGGTCTTCATTGCCAGTCTGAATGAGTACCCTTCCGCCGAGATTGATTATGCCGAAGTGAACGTATTAGAAGAATTCTATGAACGTGTGACCCGTCTGTTGGATAAGGTCGGAGTGATCCCGTATAATCAAGAGTGGGAGACGTATCTGAAATCGTTGCGGCGGGTCTTCTCCCGTGCTCCATTGGAGGAACGCGACATCGCTACACTGGACATGATTTTCTCTACAACCTTCCGGTACATTGAACGATTGGAGAAGCAAGTAGAACCTACAGAATAAATTGGCTTATAGTATAATATTCTAACCTTTGAACGATGTGTGGGAGGGGTTTGGAACCCCGATTTACAAAAAAATGAGAACATTTGGCACTTATGGACCCGTAAATCCTGCAGATAATTACGTCGTCTCACGCACTGAGGAGCTCGCTGATTTCATCAAACGCGTCAAACTCGGACGCTATATCGTTATCTTCGCGCCCCGACAAACCGGCAAAACCACATTCTTCCAATGGGCACTTGATGCCCTCGCCACAGATACCACAGAAGCCTACTTCCCCATTGAACTCAATTTTGAAATCTATGAAGGCTATCCCGCGTCCGATTTTTACGCCTCACTCTACAAAAGGATTTACGAGGAGATTGCGCGCGTCTTCGAGAAACGCGGCGCTGTCCCTTCTAAAGATCTAAGTCAATTCTTAGAGAACACGAAACTAACCGATCATGTTGCAATGCTCGAATTCTTTCAACAGTTCGGGGCTTTTCTCGGAGATGAGAAACTCGTCCTCATCATTGACGAGTTTGATGGCATCCCTCGCGAAGCTGTGAGTGGTTTCCTTCATGCACTCCGCAATATCTATGTGCATCGTTCTATGCGTGAATGCCCCTATAGCGTCGGCATTGTAGGTGTTAAGAACGTCACGCAACTCAATTTAAACCGCTCTATCTCACCCTTCAATATCCAAGACGAATTTGAATTGCCGAATTTTACACTCGAACAGGTGCAAGAACTCCTTGGACAATATACGGATGAAGTGGGCCAAACTTTCGCTCCTGAAGTCGTTGAGAATATTCACAGACAGACTGCCGGACAGCCCTTCCTCGTCAACCGATTCGCACAAATCCTCACTGAGGAGATGGACATCCCGAAAACCGAGACGATCCGGATGGGGCACTTTGCAGGGGCACATACGCAACTCCTTGAAGAAACAAACGTCAATATCAACCACCTGCTAAGCAATATCCGCAGAAATCCGCGTTTTGAAAGCATACTGATGCGAATCGCTTCTTACGAGACCGGTATCCGGTTTAATCCAGACGACGAAATTATTAATGAACTCGCCACTTACGGAGTCATCACAAAAGGTGCTGACCGGATGTGCGAGATTCTTAACCCGATATATCAGCAGCGTATCATACAGGCGTTCAAGCCGCTCGTCAATGGATTGGAGGACAAATATTTTCCTGAGGATACCCATCAGGGCTTAGTTGATTATCTAACCTCCACAGGTCAGATTAAGATGGGTTTGCTCCTTGACAATTTTCGGGATTTTATCGCGCGGGCAGGTTTTCGGATTCTATTAGTGCCAGATACGCCAAAAGAGTTCGTCGGTCAGTATCTTCTCTACACGTATCTGCATCAATTCGTCCAATTGGTACACGGGCATATCTACCTTGAAGGGCAAACCGGACGCGGCAGAATCGATCTCGCGATTTTTTACAACGCCCAAAAATACATCGTTGAGACCAAGATATGGGAAGGACCCCGATCCTATCAAGCTGGCAAAGCCCAACTAACAGCATACCTCAAATTGGAGGGAGCGAGCGAAGGATACTACGTCGTCTTCGATCACCGCGCCGAGCCCGAACCGCGCGTAGAAACAGAAACAATAGACGGTTTGACACTCCGAAGTTACGTCATTCCTGTCGTCCAAGAAGTCCCCTCACAACAGACATAGAGCAGTCAATGTTCATTGGAAAAGGAGTCATGAAAGATAAAATCCTTGAGGAAATTGAAGCACTCGCAAAAGAAGAAGGTGAACTTCCACTTGAAGAGGTAATGCGCCGTGGGATGGATGCTCTTGAAAAAGAGCTTAATCCAATTGAACTCAGTCGATTTATTCCTGAGTTAAGTCGAATGAAATCAGGTGTGCCTGAAACTGAGAATTGGTTACCCCTTGGTAAATCAATAAAACGGATGCGCAATAATTGAACACAAGAAATTAGACAGGGTTGTTTAGTTTCCCGTTTTTACCTATTTTTAATCCCTCGGCCCGGTAGGTGCTATTTACTAGGGAACACCCAAGTAAACACCGCACCGGATCGTCCAAAAAAGGCGTGAAATCCGACAATTTCTTAAAACTGAATGACCCTGATTTACACACCCTTTTTCTTTGACTTTTTTAACATTGGATGTTATACTTCTTAAGTTAACCGCAACGATGCACGGTTGAGAAATTTTCCTACATCTGTGGTATCATTGATTAAGTGAAAGTCCCTTGCGTTTTTCAGGAGAATTTGACATGACAGATACAAAGCAGCACACCTATCCCTACGGTGAACCAATATTATTAGCAATTATTACTGCTGAAGATGTTGCAGTCCATAAAACAGTTCTGCAAACCCAGATTGATTCAGCAAAGACTAATGTTGCAAAAATTCAACAAGAGGTTACTAAGCCAGGCCTAACTTCGGGATTGATGTTGGAATTGGCACAGAAACTGACAACTGCCCTCCAACATGAACAAGATCTAATCGCCTCGCTTAATGAACTTGATCAAAACCAGTTCCCCGACGCTAAAGGAGAGTTTGTTTTTAAAGCTCCTAAAAGTGTAACTGGACTCTTGAAAATTGAGGCGGCTCTGAAGGAAGCGAAAGCATATGCTATAAAGGAAGCCCGTTGGGTTTTGGAAGATGACAGTACTAATCAAGTATCACGCAATCACGCGAATACCATAATAGCAAAATTAGAACAGACTGCTCAGACCACGATACCGGTTGTCAAGCAGCAGCGCGCCACAGGAGGGGTGATTCAGTATCCCTATCACTGCACAATCGCCGGAAGAAGTGTGACAATCACGGAATCAATAGGAAACGAAATGCAAGAAGCATACAAAACCACTGGCAGTCCCGCGAAAGCATCCCTCGTTTTGTACAATCATGGACTAATTGATAAAGAGCATCTTAATAAAAACGCTTACTCAGTCACTGTAAAAATAGTTGGACATCAGAAGAAGTCCCGAGCGATAATCGAATAATTCATTCGTAAATCGTCGAGTATACCATAAGTTCCAATTTATGAAGTTTCCACAACGATTTGTTTCAGGCAGTGAACATGCCGCTCTTATAGGGAAGTTGTCTCTCCTTTTACATAAATTAAACGCGATAAGACCGAAAGAAGTTTCGCATGCAAAAGGTTAATAGTTACACCAAAACAGTTCAGGAATTGCTTGCCAATAAGTACACCCTTGACTACTATCAGCGTGAATACAATTGGCAAAAGGGACAAGTAGAAGAATTCCTTGATGACCTCACCAACAAATTTTTGGAGAACTACGAGGAGAATCATAACCTTGAAGCGGTGGACAACTATGGTTACTATTTTCTTGGATCGATTATCATCAGCGAAAAGGATGGAGCTGGCAGACGGTACATTGTTGATGGACAGCAGAGACTCACAACTTTGACTTTGCTCCTAATTAATCTATACCGAATGTTTGATGATACCGAAGATAAACCTGATATAGCTAACCTCATCTTCTCGGAAGAATGTGGAAAGAGATCTTTCAATCTAGCTATCCCAGAGCGTGCTCGGTGTATGGAAGCCCTTTATGAAGGTATAGATTTTGACGACACCAAAGAGACGCAATCCATTCGTAACATCGTCGAATGTTCTGATTATATCAAAGGTAATTTTTCCGAAAGGTTACGCGGGCAGGTTTTGCCATATTTCGTACATTGGTTGCTCGAAAAAGTTTATTTGGTAGAAATTACTACTTCTGCTGACGATGAGGCTTACACCATATTTGAGACGATGAATGATCGAGGCCTACCGCTTAATCCAACCGACATGCTTAAAGGATACTTGTTAACCAAAATTACTGATGTTCAAAGGGACAGGTCAAGTAAGGTATGGCGTAACCGTATCCAGGATTTGCAAAACCTTGGCAAGGACGAGACCGAAAATGCCATTAAAGCGTGGCTGCGTAGCCAGTATGCGAAAAGAATGATCGATTTTGATTTAATCGGTAACAAATTCCACCGCTGGGTTCGCAATCGATCAAGCGAATTGGGACTCACGTCTAACGATGACTTCGCAGCCTTCATTGAAAACGACTTTGAATTTTATAGCGGCTGGTATCACCGCTTGCAAGAGGCTTCCACATCACTTAAGTCTGGGTTTGAATGTGTCTATTACAACGCACAGCACAATTTCACGCTCCAGTACCCTGTTCTGTTAGCTCCATTGCGCATAGGCGATCTGAAAGAAGAAATCATTCAGAAGATCCAGATTGTTTCCAGATACCTTGACATATTAATCCATCAATACATCTGGAATTTCCGACCTATAGACCAGAGAAGCATGGTTACCCCTATGTTTAAACTCATGCGTTCCATTCGGGGCAGGAACACCGACGAATTGATTGAATTATTGTATGAAAAACTTACTTCAGATAACGTGACTTTCGCACACAATAATTGGTATGGTTTACAAAGTAGTAGTCGTCCAAAGGTTCGCCTTGTACTAGCGCGCATAACGGACTACGTGGATACCCAATCGGAACAAGATTCGTGTTACCAGGAGTACATAAAATACGATGTTGAACATATCTGGGCAAATCATCCAGAATACCACGAAGAAGAGTTCTCTCATGAATATGAATTTAATGAACATCGCAACCGCATTGGTGGGTTACTACTTCTGCCACCAAAACGTAATAAAGTTCTCAGTGATCTGTCCTATGAGGAGAAATTAGAGCATTATCGCAATGAAAACCTACTAGCCCAAAGCCTTCATCAGAGAACCTATGAACAGAACCCCCGTTTTCAGGAGTTCATTCAGAGCAATCGTTTGTTGTTCCGTCCATGTGCCAATTTCAAGAAGGCAGATCTTGATGACCGTCAAAAACTCTATCAACAACTCGCTAAACGGATATGGAATCCAGAGCGGTTAAAAATACCTCATGGTGAGGAACCAGAAATAACAGCTGACTTTGATGATGATCTGCAGCAAGGAAAAATCAAGGAATCAGAAACCCCGTATAAGGTGTGGACAATCGACCAAGTTAGAGATTTGGTGCCTCAGGAGTATAGGGAACACTATGAAACTCATCACAAAAACAAAGTCGGGACCCTTTATAAACGAGTTGAGGAACTTCTGAATTTGGTTCAAGAAAAAGAGTGGAAGTTAACTCCCAGATTTCAGAAATCTTACTGTGCTCTTTACGTCGAAAATAAACCTGTATTTGGTGTTAACTTTTTTGGGACACCGCGATTCGCTGCTTGGATAACGGAGGAACAGGCGAGACACTTAAACAATTATTGTAAATTTGAAAATTATCACGAACAGCATCATCATGCTGTTTATCCGATATGTACATCAGTAGATGAGCTTATTCCCATTTTTAAGTCCGCTTATCAGCCTGTTTCCGAGCTTGCTCAACTTCAATCAGAACTTGCCGCAGCTCACAAAGTTCTACAACAACTAGGTGTGGATATTGATGAACTATAAAGACAGAGGTATATTGCGAGTGTTGAAAGTATTGCCAAATTTACCTACTTGTATAACAGAGTTCTTGGGAACAACAACACCGAATTGATTAAGGATCGTGGCAAAGAAGGATCTCTTTACAATACTATATCAAGCAAGTGAAAGGACAGATTTTAAACCTCTTGTGCTGGAACGGGTCTACGACAGTCCCGTTTGTCTATGAAAAAATGCGATACACGAAACCCATCGTTTGGCTCATCTTTATCTTTTCCGGTGCCAGTGGACTCATCTATGAAGTCATCTGGATGCGGCAACTCACGCTCATCTTCGGGAGCACTGTTTTCGCAACGAGTACCGTTCTGACAGCGTTTATGGCAGGACTCGCACTCGGCAGCTACTACTTCGGTAGGAAGATTGACGAAAGCACACAATCTCCCCTGCGAATCTATGCACTGTTGGAAGCCGGTATCGGTGCGTTTTGCCTTGTGTGGCCCCTCATTCTCGTGGCACTTGGTGCAATCTATGTGCTGATCCATCGTCACGTCACGTCAGAATTCTATACCCTCTCACTGATTCGGTTCGTGCTGACGTTCGGAGTCCTCCTGATTCCCTCTACATTGATGGGCGGCACGCTACCCGTGCTAACCCGATTTTTTGTCAAAAGGTTGGAACAGCTCGGCACGAACATCGGCATCCTGTATGCCTTGAACACTTTCGGTGCCGTTATCGGAACGGTAGCGGCGGGATTTTTCCTGATTGAAGCACTGGGTGTCCGATGGACGCTCGGGGTCGGCATCGCTATCAATTTTGCTGTCGCAGCGATTGCCTTAGCGTTGACACAAAAGGTATCGGGAACAGAAACGGACGAACTTCCTGAAGAAACACAACACGCAGAATCTGAGGATGTGTCCTATCTACCTGAAAAGCAATTGGTATTATGGGCGATCGGTATCTCCGGGTTCTGTGCGTTAGCGTATGAAGTGTTGTGGACCCGTATCATGGTTTTCTTCCTCGGGAGCACGACGTATGCCTTCGCGACGATGCTTGCGGCGTTCCTGTTCGGCATAGCATTGGGGAGCATGGTGTTTTCGCGCTGGGTTGATCGGATTAAACAACCGATCGCGGTTTTCGGCATCGTTCAACTCGGTATTGGGCTCTTCGCGCTTATCTTGATGCCAGCGTTTGAGGAATTATACGGGATGAGCCAAGCCTTCCAATCCACCTTCGGTTCGAGCAGATTTTGGGCGTTTTTCTCCTGTTTCCTTGTGATGTGTTTGCCGACGTTTTTGATGGGCGCGAGTTTTCCACTTGTGACGAAGATTTACACCGGCAGCGCACGCCAATTGGGCAGGAGTATCGGAAACATCTACGCAGTCAACACCGTTGGGAGTATTTTGGGGGCGTTTTGTGCAGGGTTTATCCTGATTCCACTGCTTGGCATCCGACCGAGTATCGTTTTGACGGTAGTTTTGAACACGGGGATCGGATGTTTCCTTATTTTCAGGAGTAGACAACTCACTGAGACGGGAAAATCGCTCCTACAGGGCGTGGGCATTGGAATGCCGGTTCTCAATATCGGATTGGCTGTGGTGCTTCTGCTTACAGTGAACCAACCGCTCTTTCTCAAGAGTACTATTTTTAAAACGCAACGTCCCGGCGATACGCTCATTGATTACAACGAAGAGGTGGATGCCACGGTAACGACATTGAAGGACGATGAAGGGGTCTACCGTCTCTATGTGGATACAAATCAGGCAGCAGATGCCTCGCGCTGGGATTCTCCCTCACATCGCGTCATTGCACACCTCCCGCTGTTGTTGCACCCACGTCCCAAACAGGCACTCGTCGTTGGATTCGGTATGGGACTGACCTCACATTCAATAACACAGCACGGGGTCCGCGTCGATGCGATAGAGTTGTCCAGTGGTGTAATTTCCGCTGCACAAAAGCATTTCACACACATCAACGGAAATGTGTTTGAGAATCCGTTGTTCAATTATAGACTCAATGACGGACGAAATCACATCCTAATGACGAAGACGAAATATGACATGATCTCAACAGGCATTATCCACCCGCTTGTGAGTGCTGGAAGTTCCAATATCTATACCGCCGACTTTTACCGACTCTGTCGTCGGATTCTCAGTGAAGACGGGATCATGTGTCAGTGGGTCCCGTTGCATCGCTTGCCGGAGTCGCACTATAAAATGATTGTGCGCACCTTCATTGAGGTGTTCCCACACACTACGCTCTGGTACAAATACACGCCCGATTTTGTGATTCTCATCGGAACACCTGAACCGCTCCGAATTGACTATAGAAACTTCATGGCACGCGCACAGATCGCGAGTATCCATGAAGGACTTGCTGCCGATGACCTCGACGGTCCCTCGCTGCTGGATTCATTCATGATGGGACCTGAAACTGTGCGTGAATACGCTGGCGTTGGACCGATTCACACAGACAACCGACCGCGATTAGAATTCTTCCGCGGGGCAGACTTGGTGGGGACGACAATGCAAAACGTTAAAGGGATGTCAGAACATCGGGAGCGGGTGTTACCTTACCTCGAAAACTACGGCGCGACACTTGCAGAGAAGCGGAGTGTCCGAGAGAAACTCGACACTTACTTCAGAGCCACGCAGCGGTTAATCCGTGGACAGATTGCTTACGCCAGTGGACAGTATCAGAGCGCAGCATCTCTCATGAATGATGCTGTGGAAATCAATCCTGTTGATGAAACAATCCGCTATAACTTCGGTGTGGTTGCGGGCTTAATCCGTGAGGGTGAACAGGAAGAACTCCGGCAGATTGAAAAGCAGGTCCAGCAAACGATGGCGCAAAATCCTGATGATATTCAGGGATACCTCCATCTGGCGACGTTGTATGAGATGCAAGGTGAACTTGGAAAGGCAGCAAGGGAGTTGGAAGAACTACTCAGACGCGACCCTAAAAGATTTGAGGTCTATCTGCTCTTAGGTCCCCTATATGAACGGCAGGAACGATACAAGGACGCACTTCGGACCTACGAACGACTTGAACGGCAGGAAACAACTTCGCAGCTCCCTGCCCCTATTTTTGCGGCAATGGCGGGACTCCATCTGCAATTGGAAAATCTAAAGGACGCTGAAAAATATGGAAAGAGAGGCATTGCGGCAGATGCTAATTCGTGGCGTTCCCATTACGTCCTTGGAAACGTCTACGCAGCTATGAATCAGTCCCAGAAGCAGATAGCGTCCTACAACAATGCCTTGAAAGTACTTGATGAAATCCTCCCTGTCACCACAGATCCGAGTGATCTCTTGAGTGCCAAAGAACAGATCCAGAATGAACTTGAGCAGCTTACAAAATAATATTTGTTTCTGATATGAATTTCAGAAGCGATCCGGTGTTTAATAATATTAATATAAATATCAAGGTCCTCAACCGCTTGACCGAACCGCAAGGAATTTTTAAATGTTCGCGAGGCGAGAAATGGGGTGTTTTGTTTATTGAGGATTTCCTCTTATATCCGCCTGTGCCGTTGTTGCAGGCTGCTGTCTTGGATAGAATGAAAAGCCGTAGCCCGTAACATTGTCCTGCAAGCCTATAAAGGCTTGCACAGGAGGGCGGATATACGGAAAAGCGCGCTATGCTTCAAAACTCACCTGACCGAGCCGCAAGGAACAATTAAAAAAACCGAACCGCAAGGAAAATTTAAAATATGTCTCAAGAAGCCACATCGCCTTGTTTAAAACGAACCCATTATTGTGGAGACCTACGCTTAGTAGATGCAGGTGCCACTGTGCAACTCAACGGCTGGGTCAACCGCCGTCGAGACCATGGGGGCGTCATCTTCGTTGATTTACGCGATAGAACAGGCATCACACAAGTTGTCTTTGATCCACAGATTGATGAAGAAGCACACGCTCTCGCAGATAGCATTAGAAGCGAATATGTGCTGAACGTCAGTGGCACTGTCCGCGAACGGGATCCGGGCGAATTGCTCTTCCATGCGGACGCTGCGTACCAAACGGAACTCGCCGATGGCACCCTCTCCGCAGCGTTCCGATCCCTGTTTGCCGATGTTGATACCAAGTACACCCTCGCTGAGGAGATTGAGGTAGCGACCCGCGTCGCTGGCACGCGGTGGCTACTCACCGATCTCGAAAATAATCGGACGTATCACATCGAAAATACGGAGAACGGTCTCAGCATTTACCAAGGCACAGTCAACCCGGAACTCGACACAGGTGAGATTGAACTCGCTGTGGATTCTCTGAATATTCTGAATACCGCCAAAACGCCGCCATTTCCTGTTGAAGACGACATCGACGTAGCGGAAGACATTCGGATGCGCTACCGATTTATTGATCTACGTCGTCCTGAGATGCAGAAAACTTTAGCAATGCGGCATAAAGCCGCACTCGCAGCGCGCAACTATATGAACGAGCAGGGCTTCCTTGAGATTGAGACTCCCATTTTAATGAACAGCACACCCGAAGGGGCGCGTGACGTACTCGTTCCCAGTCGTCATTACCCCGGCAGGTTCTATGCGCTTCCACAGTCACCGCAGCAGTTTAAACAGATTTTAATGATGAGCGGCGTTGATCGGTATTTCCAAATAGCACGGTGCTTCCGCGATGAGGATACCCGTTCTGACAGACAGTTGGAATTCACCCAGCTTGATATTGAAATGTCATTCGCCGACGAGGACGATGTGCTTGAGGTGACCGAGGGGTTGATGAAACGCATATTTGAGGATGCGGGGGGTATTCCCGTCCAAACGCCTTTCCTACGGCTCCCGTACCACGAGTCGATAGCACGGTTCGGGAACGACAAACCGGACACGCGCTTCGGTATGGAGCTTACCGATCTTTCGGATGTCATGGCGGATTGTGAGTTTCAGGTATTCACACGCGCCTTGTCCGCAGGTGGCCAGGTCAAAGCCATTGCCGCCCCAGGCGGCGCAGACTTTTCACGCAAAGACATCGACGACCTGACCCAATTCGTCGCCACTTATCGAGCAAAAGGATTGGCATGGGTTAAAGTTACAACGGATGGCCAAGAAAAATCTAAATGGTCGTCTGGCATTGTCAAGTTCTTCACAACAGAGCAACTTGAAACAGCGCAGGAGAGAACGGGCGCGAAACCGGGCGACATCATGTTCTTTGTTGCTGACAGACCAAAGGTCGTCGCTGATGCCCTCGGCAACCTCCGCCTCCATCTTGGACGCAAACTAAACCTCATTGACGAAACCCGGTACAATTTCCTGTGGATCGTTGATTATCCGTTGTTTGAATGGAATGAGGATGAGAATCGCTACGAACCCTTCCACCATCTATTCACCGGAGGAACAGAGGAGACTTTACCGTTGTTAGGCACGGATCCCGGGAAGGTGCAGAGCCAACACTACGATCTCGTGTGTAACGGATATGAGATCTGTAGCGGAAGCGTGAGAATCCACCAGTGGGATATCCAACAAAAGGTTTTTGATGTTCTGGACATCACACCGGAAGAGGTCGAAAGCCGATTTGGATATTTCATAGACGCCTTAGCGTATGGCACACCGCCGCATGCAGGCATTGCCCCAGGTTTAGACCGGATTGTCATGTTGATGCGGAACGAGGAGAACATCCGAGAGGTCATCGCGTTCCCGAAATCGCAACAGGGACTGTGTCCGCTCACACACGCGCCGTCTCTTGTAACGGACGCACAATTAGAGGAATTGTCCATCCGCGTTGATGCAGAACTCTAAACGCAGTCCCGCTTTCGCTGGCGAGGTTTTTAACCTTGCCAGTAACCCATCTTAAATTAACAATTGAAATGGAGGGAATGAAAATATGAACGAAAACGAAAACAAGCCAAAGGTTAGCCTCGGTCTGCTTTACGGGATTATCATTGCGATTATCGCTGGAGCAATCATCGGTGGGTTCGCGCCAGGCTTTGCAGTCCACACAACAATACTCGGTGAGATATTCTTAAACTTACTGAAGATGATAGTCGTGCCCCTCGTTATCCTGTCCATGATAGTCGGGATAACGAATTTAGGCGATATCCGCAATATCGGTTCCATTGGCGGACGGACTGTCCTCTACTACATGGCGACAACCGCTATTTCTGTTCTCATTGGAATAATTCTCGTCAACATCATTTTGCCGGGGAAAGGACTCTCGCAAGGCGAAGAACGCCCCGAGCTAAGCTACACGCTCTCCGGTCCTGAGATGCTCACTGCTGAGCTGAGCGGGGAATTCAATCGGACCTATAACAATAAATATGTCATTACCCTCATCGACCAAGACATCCGGGGTGAAGTCGAATCAATTTCGGGAACAACCGTCACAGTAAAATCGTGGCAACCCTTCAAGGATGCCCGTTATGTCACCACCGACGATGGGGAACGTTTGTTATTCTCTGAGGGTCGGCTCGTCAGGATAGAACCTAACGCTACCGGTAAAGGCATCGACATCAGTTTACCGATCGCCACAAGGATGTCCGACAAAACCGAGCGGACGATGGGCAACACCATCAAAGAGGTGTTCCTCGGTAACGAAGATACCGGCAAAGAGGGGATGATCCCCTCAAACGTCTTCAAAGCGATGGTGCACACCGACATTCTGCCCTTAATCTTTTTCTCACTCCTCATCGGGGCTGCCTTGTCTATGCTTGGGGATATTGGCAAACCCGTTGTCTCCGTGATTGCAGGATTAAACGAAGCCGTGATGAAGCTCGTTCACTGGATAATGTATGTCGCACCGGTCGGCATCTTCGGCTTAATCGCGGGCAGAATCGGTGAAGCAAAGGGGTTCGCAGGCTTCTGGCCCGAACTCGTTGCAGTCGGAAAATACAGTGCCACAGTATTGTTAGGGCTCGGTCTACACGCTGTTGTCGTTTTACCCCTACTGCTGTTATTCCTCGGACGTCGGAACCCCGTCAATTACTTCAAGGGCATGGCGACCGCCTTATTGAATGCCTTTTCAACGGCGAGTTCAAGTGCCACTCTGCCACTAACCATGGAAGGGGTCGAGAATCAGAATGGGGTTTCCAGCCGGACCGCCAGTTTCGTCCTCCCCTTAGGTGCCACCATTAATATGGACGGCACTGCACTCTATGAGGCAGTCGCTGTCATGTTCATCGCACAGGTCTATGCAATAAACATGGATCCAGCGCAACAAATTGTTGTTGTCCTTACAGCGACTTTGGCAGCAATCGGTGCAGCAGGGATTCCAGAGGCAGGTCTCGTCACAATGGTTATTGTGCTCAGAGCCGTAGACCTCCCCGTTGAAGGAATAACGCTTATTCTCTCTATCGATTGGCTACTGGATCGCTTCCGAACCACAATTAATGTTTGGGGTGACAGCATCGGCGCAGGCGTGATTGAGACGTATGAATCCAGAGATTCAACGGATGCCCCCGCAACCGCGTAAATGCCGAATCGTTAAGCACTATCAGAGGAATGGTTGTCAGTTACCAGTTACCCGCGTCAATGCCAAAAATCCTCGTCAGAACTCTAACTGTCGGACGATGGATGACTGACAACTGACAACTATCAAAGTATGAACACGCAAAATGAGCTGAATCCACAGCCGCCAGTGCTCAGCGTCACAACGATTCTCTCAATTATCAGCGTCGTGCTCGCTGCCGGATGGATAGCCTTTGCCTATTACAAAGGCAGCACCAACAGCAGTCGAATACTCTTGCTGCATCCAATCGTGCCGATACTGCTGATTGTGCTACTTATTCGCGTTTACCGTTGGATCGACCTAAAAAGCATCGTCATTCTTGAAATACTGATGATAGCCGTATGGATTTTTATCCGTTTGTTGGGCGTGCTAACCCCTTTCATTTTAGGATTTGGCTTCGCTTATATCTTTAGATTTCTCTGGAATGCTCTCCCCTTCAAAGCACAATACCAACGTGGGATCGCGACAGTGTTGATTGTGTTCGTCTGCGGGGCACTGCTGTTCTATACCGGAAAACAGGTGAGCAAACAAGCAACCCAAATGGGAAGTGGGTTACTGAAGTTTTATTATGAGACAATCCTACCTTATGTCGTCGGTGAAACATTTGAAGCGGTCGCTATTAGTGTTAACGAAGGCGATGTAGCAGGAACAGACGAGCAGGCGACACCAACAGAGACGTTCTACCTCGGGACGAATCACGGCGTCTATGAAATTCGACAGGGAGCAGAAAGGGAACTTGACCGTATTGGTATTACGAATGATAGACTCCTTGGTAAATCAATACAAGCACTCGCAGCAGTTGGAAACGTTATCTATGCCGGGACGCAGAGTGGGTTATATCGGTATTACAAAGCATTGCCCGCCGATGTCACTGAGGTGATTGACGATAACGTAACACGCATCCAAAACCCAAGAATATGGCACAAGGTGCAAGGAACTCCTTTCGATACCCTCTCCATTCAAGCTATCAGTGTGCCGAATTGGGATAATACCCAGATTTACGTTGGGACACAAAAAGGACTTTACAGCACTAAGGATTTGGGACAAACATGGCGTGAGGTTGCCCCTAACACTTATGGTGATAGGTCCATCGTCAGTATTGTCTCACTTGTGGATACGAATGGTGATAGGACAATTTATGTCGCCAGTACAGCGATAAGTGATGCCATGCCTGTAGGCGCGCGCGCCGGTTCGCGATCTCCTTCTATAACGCCTAAGGCTACAACCGTGCATTGGTATCTGGAGGGTTCCTCTCTTGAGTGGAATCCACTTCCTTCTATAGCGCATCCCGTTTATGCGCTGGCAAGTGACGTATCCTTTCCAGTAAAATCGGGATCCGAGATCCAAAGCACAAGCCTGAAACGTAGTGAAAGGCAACTCGACGCAGAGACACGTGAAGATCCCAACACACCTCACCGAACCGCAGGGAAAATTAGAAAAATTGAACTTTATGCTGGCACGCCTGATGGTCTCTATGAGTGGCATCGTTTTGGCACATGGCGTAAAACGGAAGGAACCGCTGCAGTCTCGGTGTTAGCGTCGGCACCTTCTGGGGTATACATCGGCACTGAAACTGCTATCCTTCACCGTGCGACGACTACTGCCGGATGGCGACCCTTTGCGACATATAAGGAAGGACTGAGTTATACGTATCGGGACGAACCAATTGTCCAGCAAGCGAAAGCATATTTGACTGAGAGAATACCAATGATTGCCCAGACGGGGGGTGAGGCTATCAGAGAGGGATTTCAGTTCGCGGGTTCAATCGCCTTTGGATTTGGTGGGTTTTTAGCCACAGTATCACTCGCATTCATTGTGTTTGTCTATGCAAACCAGTCGTTTGACAATTATTTCCGCAGCTTCATCACGCTGGTCCCTGAGCTCCATCGCGAAACTGCCAAGACCTATCTGCGCGAAATTGATAGAAATTTACAGCAGTTCCTAAAAGGATTAGTCGCAGTCATCGCAATTGTGTCGATCGTTTCCTGTATTGCGTACAGCATTATCGGTGTGCCATTCGCATTGGTTATTGGTGTAATCGCCGGGATCTGTAATGCTATACCGACCTTTGGACCCTTTATCGGTGGCGGTTTCGCATACATAGCGATGCTAATGGGACTGGCGGCTGGGGATTTCGGCATGATTGACTTCCTCATTCGCAGTGCTTTTCTGTTAGCTGCTATCCTTGGCATTCAGACGCTTGACAACTCATTAATTTCACCTAAAATCATGAGCACCGCCGTTGATGTAGACCCCCTGCTTATTATGTTTGCTGTGATTGTTGGGGCTGCTGTACTCGGATTTTGGGGTGTATTGCTTGCAATTCCTATCATTGTTGTGGTAAAATCGGTTATTGCCGTTTCTCAATCTGTAGCGACAGATGGAAAGGCACGCTAAGCTTGAAACCTACCTCACCGAACCGCAAGGAACGTTAAACATTTTGTGTTGTCTAAGATCGCATAGTCCGTAACGTAGTGGAAGGGTTTTTGCTTGGGTGTTTCTTCTGGGTATACGGAAAGGCACGCTAAGTTTGAAACCCACCTCACCGAACCGCAAGGAAAATTAAAAACATGGAAACCGGGTGTCCCATTGTAACGATCGTCGGCAGACCGAACGTCGGGAAATCATCGCTTTTCAATCGAATCACTGGAAATAGCCGTCGGCAGAAAAGGGGTTCTCAAGCATCGGTTGTCGATTCTCGGTTAAAAAATGAGCCTGTTGAACCAGATGCCTCTTTAACGGATGACCGAAAACAGGGAACCGAAAATCGTCCCTCACGTAGATACGCTGTCGTTCATGACACTCCCGGCGTGACGCGCGACAGAAACTACGCTGATGTGGAATGGGCAGACCGCGCTTTTACCATCGTTGACACCGGCGGTTTGGATGTTGATCCCGATGACCGACTCATCGATAATGTTCAAGCGCAGGTGGATACTGCCTTAGCTGAGGCGAGCCTCGTCCTTTTCGTCGTTGACGCACGGACCGGTATCATGCCGCATGATAGGGTTATCGTTGATAAACTCAGAGCCGCTGATAAACCTATTTTTCTCGTGGTCAATAAGGTAGATAGCGACCGATTTCAGAATGAAGCCGCCGAGTTTTACGCACTCGGATTGGCGGAGCCGATGTGGACATCATGTGTCCAAAACGATGGAATTCGGGAACTCCTTGACCGCATCGTTGAAGCCCTTCCTGAGGCAGACGAAACCGTCCACGACGCGCCTGCCACAATGAAAATCGCCATTGTGGGTAGACCGAATGTCGGGAAGTCCTCGTTTATCAATAGCTTGTTAGGTGAGGAGCGGATGATTGTTGATGACCGACCCGGCACCACACGCGATGCTGTGAATATCCGACTCGTTCACGACAATATCCCGTTTGAGGTGGTTGATACAGCGGGAATGCGGCGTAAATCCACTATCAAGGATGAACTTGAATCCGCAACCGTCCAACGTGCCATACATAGCATTCGCCAGAGCGACATCGCTGTTCTTGTGCTCGATGTAACCCAAGAAGTCGCACAACAGGATAAGACTATCGCTAATTTCATCGAACGACAAGGGAAGGCCTCCGTTTTAGTCATGAACAAGTGGGACCTGATTGATAAAGATGACACAACACATCCAGCGTTTATGGATGCCATAGATGTTCAACTTCCGCAACTCAGTTATGTGCCACGTGTCTTTATTTCGGCACTCACTGGACAACGTGTTACCCAAGTATTAACGACTGCACTTGAGGTCTACCGTGAGTATTGTACACACATCCCTACACCCGCACTCAACGAATTGCTGTTAGAGTTGCGAAATGCACATCCACCACCGCGGGTTAAAGGTGTCCGGCCCGCGCTCAAATATATCACGCAGGTAGGAACCAAACCGCCCACTTTTTTAATCTTCGGACGGAATGTCCATCGCGTCCAGCAGCCATATCAAGCCTACCTTATCAACAGTCTTCGGGAGGAATTCGGATTTTACGGCACACCGATACGGATTTTTTATCGCAGATCATAAAAGGAGGAATGCTTTGTCAAAATTTAAAGTCTTTATTACGCGTCCTGTTCGGGAAGAGATACTCACGAAGATAGCAGAAGAATGCGAGGTCGATATGTGGCACACAAGTGCCATTTTGCCGCCCATCGCTGAAAGAATTCCGCCACTTGATGGATTGATGACGTATGGGCATGAGCCTGTCTCTCCAGAAATGATTGCGACAGCACCGAATCTCAAATCTATCTCTGTCGTCGGAGTCGGGTATGACCACGTCCATGTTGAAGCGTGTAGAGAACGGGGGATCGCGGTTGGACATACACCGGGGGTTCTCAGTGATACCACCGCCGATATGACCATGGCGCTCCTGCTCGCTGCCGCTCGGAATATTGTTCCTGCTTATAACCACGTCCAAGTTGATAAGCAGTGGCATTACTATGACCCAAACATCCTCTGGGGAACCGATGTACATCATTCTACTTTAGGGATTGTGGGAATGGGACGAATCGGGCATGCCGTTGCCAAACGTGCCAGAGCTTTTGACATGCGTGTCCTCTACTACAAACGTGAACGCCGCCCAGACTGGGAACAGGAACTCGGCGTAGAATACGTGACACTTGAAAATCTATTAGAAGCCTCTGACTTCGTGACACTTCACGTCCCGTTGACCGAGGAAACAGCACACCTCATCGGCGAAGCTGAACTCGCCTTAATGAAAAAGACAGCTATTTTGGTCAATATCGCGAGAGGCCCTGTCGTTGATCATTACGCTTTATATGAGGCACTCAAGCAGGGACAGATCGCAGGGGCTGCCGTCGATGTAACCGAGCCGGAACCAATTGAGACCGACCATCCGCTTCTCGACTTGGACAATGTTATCATTGCCCCACATCTTGGGAGTGCTACTGTCCAGACTCGGATGAAGATGATGACAATGGCGATGGAGAATTTACTTGCCGGTTTAAAGGGAGAGCAATTGCCTTATGGTGTGCTTCAGCCAAACTTTCCCCAGTAGGAGGGATCTCCAAATCCCGACCCCACTTGCCTATATTCACTTAACTCAGACAAGGAGGGAAAATGATGCTTGAAAAGTTATTTGCGATAAAAGAAAACGGCACTTCGTTAAGACGCGAATTCGTTGCAGGGCTCACGAATTTTATGACGATTTCATATATAATTTTCGTGCAACCCGCAATGCTTTCGTTGTCGGGTATGGATTATGGTGCCGTTATGGTTGCGACCTGCCTATCCAGTGCACTCGCAACGTTCTTCATGGCATTTCTAACGAACTATCCGGTTGTATTGGCACCCGGTATGGGGCTTAACGCCTATTTCGTTTTTGACCTTTGCAGAGGTTCGGGCGTCCCGTGGCAGGAGGCATTAGGGATTGTTTTCATCGCAGGTATGCTGTTCTTCATCCTCTCATTTGTGGGGATCCGTGAAGCCATCATGAATGCCCTGCCACACTCACTCCAAAATGCCATTGCTATCGGGATCGGTTTGTTCATTGCCTTCATCGGACTGCAGATGAGTGGAATCATCACAAAAGATCCCGCCACGTTTATAACCCGGGGTGCCCTCGACGCCGCGCCCGTCCTACTTTCACTCTTCGGTATTGCTGTAACGCTCACCCTCATTGCACGCAAGGTGCGTGGCGCGATCCTGATCGGTATCCTTATTTCAACTGTCGCCAACCTCATTTTCGGAGTTGCCTCATTTGATGGAATCGTCGCAGCCCCGCCGTCTATCGCACCAACGTTCTTCAAACTACAGCTGCCTAATATCTTCGCTAAACTGGAACTCATTCCCATTATCTTTGTGTTCTTCGCGATTGATATGTTTGATAGTATCGGGACGCTCACGGCTATCGGCTATCGGGCAGAACTCCTCCAAGAGGGAAAACTCACAAAAGCCAGAGGGGCACTTTTGACAGATGCAGGAAGTACTGTTGGCGGTTCCTTACTCGGGACCTCAACAGTGACGTGTTACATCGAAAGCGCGACAGGGATTACTGAGGGCGGACGGACAGGACTCACCGCTGCCGTTACAGGGGTTTGCATGTTACTCTCTCTCTTTTTATATCCGCTTGTTAAGATTGTGGGAGGTGGGTTTCAGATCGGGCCCGCTGCGTTCCTTTATCCGATTATTGCCCCCGCTCTCATCGTTGTCGGTGGGTTGATGCTCAGGAACGTCAATCAGATTGATTGGGAAGACATCACGGAATCCATCCCCGCGTTCCTTACGATGCTAATGATGCCGCTCTCCTTCAGTATTACAGACGGCATCGGCTTCGGACTTATCTCATTGGCGTTTTTGAAACTGGTGACGGGTCGCAGAAAAGAGATTCATCCCGTCATTTACTACTTCGCACTCTTCTTCATCGCCTGCTACATCGGTGATCTGTAGGAGCGATGTGTAATTACTTTTCTCTACCGGCGGGGTTCTAACCCCGCCGACTGCTCTTACCCTCGCCAATTAAGATTGATGCTGGTGTAGCCGTGTGTGTATCGGTGAAAGTGCGATGGTAGGTCTGATAAAAACTGCCTGCCTTCTTCTGGGATCTCCCATGGGATATCGATGTGGTGGTCCCGTCTCCGAAAACCGACCCCACACGACAGCCGAACTTCATCAATCTGGTTCGGGAATGCACCGTGATACGTCCGGTGCGCAAACACAATCATATCCCCCGGATTCGTAAAAAGCGGCACTAAGCCCGGAATATCAAAACCTGCATAAGGCTTTTCTTCTTCGCCTTCCTTATAGAAGGAACGTTTATCCGCTGTCAGCTTGAAGCCTTCGGGACCCTCCCAGTTCTCCACGTGGGACCCCTCAATGACGCACAACCCACCGTGTTCTGGACGAGAACCCGTCAGATAGAACCATTTACCCGAGGGCCAAAGTCCACGATTCAACACATCACCGGAATTTTTGGGGGCATCCGTTGAAAACCCACACCAGTCTGTATGCCATGTAACAGGTTGAGATCCAGGCATCCGAATGATAGCGGCAGATCGGTGGAGGGTCAATTCCTTGGCACCAATCAGGTGCCGATGGATCTTCATAAACGGATCGTATCCCAGCAGCTGCCAAGCCCCCGGTCCAGACTCGATCCACGCGTGTCGGGTGCTACTCTGTCCATGCTCTAATTCCCGTTTCGGATCTGTCCCATCAAAGACCGCCTGCTTTAAACTGTCGACCAGATCAGGAGGCAGAACATCTTTGATAATCGCGAAGCCGTGTGCCTCAAGACATTCAGACACGAGGGAAAGTTGATCGGTCTCAAACTCGTAAGTGTAATCAAGTTCAGGTTTCTGAATTTCTAAATATTCCTTCATTTCTTTTCCTCCGTCTAAAACGGGGCTGTTGTTTATGCTGTAAATACCGAGTGTTGTCGGCATTCTAATAGATATTCGTTGTTTCGTCAATCCCAATTTTTGTGCTGGATGGATATTTCATTTCTAAATGACCCTGCAGAAAAAAGATGAGATTCTTTTGACAATTATGTGGCATTGTGCTACAATAGAATTGAAAATTTGAAGAAAAAGTCGGGAGCGCATGGAAACCAAAAATAACATTACACTAACGGTTGGACAAATCGCCGCGGGGAGTGTCATTGGATTGGCTGGTGGGTGGATATGTCTGCTGATATTTGAGAATCTTATCTGGCAATCCCTACTTGGGGACCGAGTCAATCACGGTTTTTGGGTAGGCTTATTCCTCCTCATTTCGCTGAGCGTCACATACGGAACTGTAATTATAGGCGCAAGCACAGGGATCCGCTTTGTGAGTCGAAAATTTGGCACTGATATTCCACTAAAACCGCTCTGTTCGGGGGCGTTTTTGGGACCACCTGCTGTCGTCGGTTTGCTGGCACTGCTGAACGTTCCATGGGAGATATTTGGCAGACCGAATCTGATTTTGGCGATGCTCCTACCCATTCTTAAAACACTCGCGTATATTATCTCGTTACCCATGCGTGGGTGGGTACACCTCGGTTTACCAGTCGAAATCTGGTACATTCTCGCTATTCCTATCGGGGCAATATTGGGATATAGATTAACATCTGTAGAAAAAACGCAAGTAACTGCAGAACAGGCTTAAATTCAGGAGAGGCTTTTTTGATGAACTGTTGCGAAAATCGACCGCTGATTCTTGTGATTTACCCTGATGAAATCTCTGATCATCAGAGTCCATCGGTTAAATCAGGGGTCCGCGCTGGAGGTTTCACCCGTCAACATGCAATACGATGATAAACCAAAGGACGAATGCGGTGTATTCGGCGTTTTCGGCCATCCAAAAGCAGTAGAATTGACGTATTTAGGGTTGCGCGCCCTTCAGCATCGAGGTCAAGAAAGTAGCGGTATTGTCGCATCAGACGGTGAGAAGTTCACATACCACCACGGTATGGGACTCGTTCATTCGGTTTTCACCACTGACGCTTTAGCCGGATTGAAAGGACATATCGCTATCGGACATAACCGATATTCAACGGCTGGGGAAAGCACGCTTGAAAACGCGCAGCCTTTGGTCCGAAACTATAAGCAGGGTCCCCTCGCCCTCGGCCACAATGGCAATCTCGTCAATGCGATGCAAGTTCGGAATCATTTAGAGAATGCCGGTTCCATCTTTAGCACCAGTTTGGATACTGAAGTCATTTTTCACTTGATAGCCCATTCGCGGAAGCAGGCGTTGGAATATAGGATTATTGACGCCCTGCGAAGTATTGAGGGCGCGTATTCGTTCGTATGCATGGACAAAAATACGCTCATAGGCGCACGCGATTCCCACGGATTTCGACCCCTCTGGCTCGGTAAACTCGGTGATGCTTATGTGTTAGCCTCTGAGACGTGTGCTTTTGATGTGATTGAAGCCAAACCAATACGTGAGGTGGAGCCGGGAGAGTTAGTATTCACACGCTCCACGTATCGCGGTGTAGAGTCACTCCGTTTTCATAAGAAAGAATCACAATTATCGCAATGCATCTTTGAATATATCTATTTGGCGCGCCCGGATAGTATGATGTTCGGACAGAGTGTCAACAACAGACGCCGCGAATTCGGCAGACAACTCGCCCGTGAACATCCCGTCAAAGCAGATGTTGTTATTCCTGTGCCTGACTCTGCAACGATTGCCGCCCTCGGATACGCCGAGGAATCTGGCATTCCCTTTGATTTAGGGCTGTCTCGGAACCCCTTTGTCGGACGCTCCTTCATGAACCCGGCGCAGGATATCCGAGAACTAATGGTGAAGGTGAAATTGAATCCGGTGCGTGATGTGCTGCACGGCAAACGGGTCGTCCTTGTAGACGACTCAATCATGCGGGGAACGAACAGCAGAAAACTCATCAAAATGGTTCGGCAAGGCGGGGCAACAGCCGTCCATCTCCGCATTGCATCCCCTCCAAATAAATTCGCATGCTTCTATGGTGTAGATACACCGACCCGTGGCGAGTTAATCGCGAGTTCACATACAATTGACGAAATCCGTAAATACATCCGTGCTGACAGTCTGGGGTATCTGAGTATTGACGGAATGCTCCAGTCCGTGGAAACACCTCAGAATTTTTGTACCACCTGTTTTGATGGAAAATATCCCATTCCGTTTGTGGAAGAAGCCTCACAACAACTCCCCTTAATCGTAGATTAAACCCAGTCTTCACATGGATTTGGAAGCGCGCCTTACGAGGGAAATTTTATGCAGTATAGACAACGTGGCAAACAGAAGAAACCGAATCCGATAGGGACAGCGCAAGGACGGCACACGCTCATCTCCCTGCTCGGTTGTGCCATCCTTGGTATGGTTCTGAGTAGGGTTCTTCCGTTTCTGGTAGAGAAACTGCGACCGAATATGACACCAGCAGAGGCGGAAGAGATCGGTGTTCTCATAGCCTTGGGCATTAGCGGGATCGTGTTAGTCGTGAGTCTCCTAAGACCGAAGAAAGAGGCTTCACCTCTTCGTAAACAATTATTAAAGGAACAAGAAAAATCAGATGGCAGCTAAAAAGCCTTTGACATACGCCGATGCTGGCGTTTCGTTTGAAGCAGAATCCGAGGCTATATCTCGGCTTAAAAGCCTGGTCCAAACGACCTATCGACCTGAAGTACTCAGTGATGTCGGGAGTTTCGGCGGGCTTTTTGCACTTAAAACCTATCAAGAACCCGTTCTCGTTTCCAGTACAGATAGCGTTGGCACAAAACTAAAGGTCGCCTTTAAAGTCGGACGGCACGACACCGTCGGTTTCGATATTGTGGCACATTGCGGCAACGATATCGTCGTGCAGGGAGCAGAACCGCTCTTCTTTTTAGATTATATCGGCATTAGCAAAGTGGCACCAGCCGTGATTGAAGAGATCATAGCCGGTCTCGCATCGGGATGCAGAGAGATTGGGTGCGCATTAATCGGTGGAGAAATCGCAGAGTTGTCAGATATTTATACACCCGGTGAATACGATCTGGTGGGGACGATTGTCGGTGCGGTTGAAAAAGCAGATGTGATTACCGGAGAGAGAGTTACACCCGGAGATCAACTCATCGGTTTGGAATCCGCGGGTTTACATACAAACGGCTTTACACTCGCTCGGCGTATTCTGTTCGATAGGTGTGATTACAGTGTAGACACCTATCTTCCTGAACTCTCTACCACGGTCGGGGAGGCACTCCTTGCGTGCCACAAAAGTTACGTCAGATCCATTTTGTCGCTTCGTAAGGGATGCGACATTAAAGGGATTGCCCATATCACCGGAGGCGGTTTACCAGCAAATATAGAGCGGATTTTACCAGACGGATGTATCGCCTACATTCGGAACCGGACATGGGAAATTCCGCCCATTTTCCCGTTTCTCCAAGAGAAAGGGGACGTTGAAGAACCGGAAATGTACAGGGTTTTCAATATGGGAATCGGGATGGTAGTGATCGTTGCTCCCGATGCCGTTGAGGCTGCGCTGGAATCGCTCAACGCCTCTGGAGAATCTACTTACCGAATTGGTGAAGTAATCGCGGGGAAGAAGGGGGTTCAAGGTGTCCCTTCCTAACACGGATACACAGACCGCACCCACCTTTTTAGATCAGGCAGCTCAAGAACTTATCGACCTGCTTGACGAAACGCATCCACAAGTGGCTTTGGCAGCGTTCCAAGATGTGGACGATACGGACGCGGCTGTGTTTTTTGTTATGTGTACACACCTAAAAACTGAATCCACAGGAAATGCGCTTGCAATACATGCCGGAAAAATTTTCGCGCAGCTACCTTTTGACAAGCAGGTGAGTATTGCTGAGAAGGTAACGAAGACAGAGACGGTTGCCGCTGAAAACGCCAGGCAAATTTGGAATGAACAGATTGAGAGGATTAAGGAGGCAATCCAAGAAACCGCCTTCTTGGGGGAAGGGACCGCGAATCTCGCAAAATTGTTATCGTATCTGGACGTAACAGCACAGAATGCGTTACTGGAAGCATTAGGCGAAAAGCAGCCTGAAGTAGTGGAGAGTGTCTCTGAGCAGCTGTTTACGTTTGAAGATTTGGGGAATTTGGAGAATGAAGCAATCAGAACTATTTTACAAGTATTGGACAAATCCACTTTAGCCCTTGCCCTACACAACGCCCCAACTGCTGTACATGACCGATTCTTTGAAAATATGTCAGCATCACAAGCAGACGCCATTGCAGCGGAAACGGCGCAACTCACATTTGAGCAGACGCAGATAGCCGACACAGCACGTCATTCTGTCGTCAACTTAGTGCGTAACTTCGCAGCAAAAGGTTTGCTAAAAATCAGTTTTTAATTGATGGGCTTCTCGGTGCCGCGCCACTACTTTCTATCTTTAAGCGTAAAAGTCACAGGTATTTGAACTTGCAGACTGATGGGTTTTCCAGCCTTCGTAGCCGGGCGAAAAGTGCTCTTCCGCAACATCGCAATCGCTGCCTCCTCAAATCCAAATCCAATATCTGTAAGTGCTACAATGTCCCTCGGAACGCCATTCTCATCAATAGTTACCTGTAAAAGCACTTCGCCTTCTTTGCCTGCCTTTGATGCAGCCTCTGGATATTTCTTCTCTGCCAGGAACTTGACCTGCGGTTTAATGACACCCGGCTCGCTCTTAAAATTCACACTATCCAACCCGAGGGCTGCATCCGGAGCCGTGGTACTGAGCTTGTCAATCAGTGTTGTTGACTCACGCTGTATCTCAAATACCGGTCCCTTTGTATCGGGTTCAACAGTCGTTGTGGGCTTTACAAAATCGCGATTGACCTCTATAAAATTTGGTCCCTCATCGGTGGGTGTGGTGAGGTCCCCTGTAGTCTCAAGACCCTGATGGATGGCAAAGGCGTCATTCGATAGGGGCTGGTCAGTGATAGTCGCCACAGGGCGTTGGACACGGACTTGCTGCGCCTCCTGTTTTGCCTCGTTAAACTTCGGTACTTCTCTACGTATGAACCGGCGTTTGGTTTTTACGTCTTCGGTGACGATACTGATGTCGAACGTCTCTTGTTCAAATTCGATCCGATCGGCGATATAGAAGACACCAATGATGATCGCTATGAGGGCATGAAACACCATTGCAACGCCAAACGCTGCGGAACTCCGTCCGACGTGTATTTGTGTAATAGGATGTTTTGGCAGGTTCGTTTGTGCCGTAGAAATGCCGTGATGCTGACTGGCATCAAGCGAAACTTTTTTTAAAGCGACAAAACGCTTCGGTTTTTTACGCTCAGCCCGACGCTGCTGCATCTCGCTGAGCATGCCAGAAGTTCTGCTATTCATCTGTTTTCCTCCTGCGGAACAAAAGAGCGATAGTCTCAGGCTCAGCACACCGTTCGCTCGTATTTCCTATGTTAAGAGGGCGGCTAAAGTGAGTTTAAAAAAATACCCAATAATTATTCACAATTCGTGAGTCCTATTTTAGCATAAACATACTGCATATTTTAACACAATTTCAATTTTGTGTCAAGGCAGTCTCGTTTCTCGGATTATGGATTCCACCAATAGGTCATCTTCGCCACCACTGTCGAATCCAATAAACGAGATCGCGTCGTGCCGTTCGTATCATACGTTTGATTGAAAACGAAGTAGAAATCACTGCCTGAGCGATAAATGTAGTTGATGAGGAAATTGGTAGACATAACATTCGCATCGGTATTCCACTGCGCAAATAGTTTCGCAAAGAGTCCCGTCGTGAAGGAATAGTCTACTCTCCCTCTGAAAAGATTGACGTAAACCGGGCGGGGCTGCCCGTCCGTAAAATACATTTCCGGTAGATCCACTACTTGATTGAACTGATATTGTGCGCTCACGCTTAGATGCCCATTCGGCTTGAGGGTCGTTTGTATATACGCTCTACGAACTTCGCCGTTATAGAAATCTTCAATACCGCCGCCGAGCGTTGTACTGATCGGGCGACTATCACTGCTGGAGAGCCGGACGTGATATGAATTAGACGAGTAGTCGCCTATTGGAACCTCCACGCCATCCCTGAAATCGAAAACATCGTTCAGACGTTCAAAGGTGCGTTTCCCGTTAAAAAGGATATAGTCTCCGGAGTCAAATTCAAACCAGTTCGTGTAGGAAATGTCCCACTCTTCCAATTCGTTGTTGTGATTGAGGATATAGTTAACCTCTGGACCCGTCCAAATTTGTCGGATTCCGAATCTTTGCGGCATAGGGACCCAGCGCGCCTCACCGCGAAAGTGCCGAATGCCAGTCCGTCTCACATATCCCACTGCGGGGTTGAAACCCTCAGCAATGTCGGTATACGAGCCTTCCAGACGAAACCGATTGCTCCGCCAGTTGGAACCGAGATACCAGGCATTATTTTGTCCAGAGAGGCCCGGTTCAAACGTGCGAGACCACATACCTCGGACATCCATACTGTCGTTGGGACGGTATTCAAAGTCAAAACCACCGGCACGATTATAGTCGCCAATTTCATCTTTATTGACAGCAATCATGCCGATACGCGAACCCGAGGCAATGTCCTTCGTAATTCGCATCACAGAATAATTCGTGCGCGGAACATCAAGTGGATCATCTTCCGTATTGGCATCGTGGAATTTATCTGTTAGGACGTTAAGGAACCCTACGCCGTAGGAACCGACTTTACCACTCGCTTTGCCACCGAAGATAATCGGGATCGCGTTGCCTTCAGCAAGTCCAATACGGCGGCTGTAGAAAAGGAGCATCGGAGGAGGACGCCGATAACTACTCCGCGGTATCCCAAAATCGAAAAGTCCTGCACCCTCCAAAAAGAACGGACGCTTCTCAGGGAAAAAGAGACTAAATCGGGTCAAGTTCACCTGTTCTTCGTCGGCTTCAACTTGCGCAAAGTCGGTGTTATAGGTGACATCGGCAGTGAGATTTGATGTGATGCCGTATTTGACATCGACACCCATCTTGAATTTTCCGTCCGTTTCAAGTCCCGCGTCATTTTCATTAATTTGGGTCACACCGGGAAGGATATACGGGAGCACCTCTAAGTTCCGAGAGGGGGCAACATCTGAGATACCGACAAGTCTCCCAAGGTTAGCAGTTCGATACTTCGCCATGCCACCATAGGACGCTGGAACAGGTACCCATATCACCTCTTCTTGATTTCGGGCGAGTTCGCGACCGGTGTTCATCCCCCATACGATCTGATCGCTCTGCTTGAAACGAAGTTGACTAAATGGGATACTCAGTTCGGAAGTCCAATAAGTGTCGTTGATTTTCGATTTACATTCTACAACGGCGTCCCAATCCCTGTTGAGCGTGTCACCACTGTTCGTTACAGCTCTGTCCTGTATCGCACCGAGAGCGTTCATACGGAAAAAGAAACCGCTCCGTTTGTCATCATACGTATCCAATATCAGGAACACGGTGTCGTTTTCGTGAAGGTCGCGGGAATCACGGCGCATCTCATTGGCGACAAGTTTCGATATCTCCGAATCGAAACAGGTAAAACCGAAGTAGATATTCTCGGTGTCATAGAGGATCCGAACCTCCATAGGTTGGGAACTGACTTCGCCTTCATAGGGTTCAATCTGTACAAACTCGTCAATCGATTCGGCGTGTTGCCAATCATCTTCCGTTAAATCACCGTCAATCTCAATACTCTCGTAAGTGCGGTGTGCCTTAATCTGGTAATCATGCGATTCAGCATGTCCGTTTGCACCAACGGCGTTCAATAGGAGAATAAGGAATAGAAGAACCGTAATTCTTTGGAATTTCAGTGAAGAAGATAGATAGTCGTCCAAAAAACGTCGCCTCCTTGCAAAAAAGATGGGGTTAATATTATTTATTAAAGACGTATAAAGAGGCGAATTGGCATATATAAATTTCAATTGGACAGGTTTATTCAGAATTCCAACGTTATTGCCAGGAATGGAATAATCGGCAATTGGGAAATAGGTTCCTCTTTTGTAAAATTCGGGCTGTAGCGGACTTCAAGGATGTTGTTGCGGTTATAAATGTTCCATATCTCAAGGGCCACCCCTAATTCCCAACCTTTATCCTCTAAACCGCCTAACAAACTAAATCGGAGACTCACGTCCAATCGGTGATACGGCGCGGCGCGCGTCCATTCTCCGTAAAGCGGGCGCCATTTTTTCTCCTTCGTCCGAAAGTTCGTAAAAGGAACACGGCCTATTAAAGGGGCATAGAGGACCCCGCTCTGGTATTGCCACTTCCCGCTTATATCAAATGTGTCGATGAGCGGCACGGAGAGAAGGAGGTCTGGCGGGGCACTGTAACTCATCGCGACGGTTAGCACATGCGGACTATTGTAAGTGTAAAACCGATGAAATTTTTCGGAGAAATCGCGGCGTTTGGAAACCGTATAAGCATACGCCACCCACCCATCAAAGGAGTCAGAAATTTTCTGTTCAAAAGAAACTTCAAACCCACGCACAAATCCTGCCTGACCGTTCTGATACTGCTTCTCATCTTTGTTGTAGATAATCAGATCTCGCAGTGTTTTGTAATAGCCAGCGATGTTCACTTGCGCACCGAAGGGGAGCGTCTGTCTCAACTCAAGGATGTAATGCGTCGCAAGACTCTGTTCGAGAGACGTGTTTGCGGGGACCCCCAGCACAAATTGATCAAATCGTGGATTTTGCGCATAACGTCCGTAGCTGAGGTATAGGAATGCCTCCCAAGGCAGCCGATAACGGAGTTGCGCACGTGGCTGAAGGGACAGGTTATCCGTGAGATTGAAGTAACTCGCTCGCATGCCGAAGGTGCCTAAAACATTGGAGGTGAACAGGTGCTGACGAGCCTGGAGATATCCCTCTAAACGATGAAGGTTTCCGGTTTCGATGACATTAACTTGTTCCAGTTTATGCCGAATTCGGAATTCATAATCAGGATCGCCTTCTTCAGGGCGACGTGCACCAGCACTGATAACCGTTGAAGGGGTATTTGAAAGCAGGTAGCCGAATTCTACAACCTCATCGGTATTCTCCGAGGAAGTGGTATAACTGAAATCATTTCGGAGTGCGTAGACAGAGGCAGCCGTCCGGTAGTAGTATCCTTCACCAAAAGCGAGTTCATTTTCTGTAAACGAACGCGTGAATGACAGGATAGATCTAAATCGGGGCAATAACCGGGAATAAAAGTGGATCCCTTGGACGTCAAAAGGGTTTTCGGAGCTTAGGGGACCCCGGAGATCGCTGTTGTGGACTTCATTTGATCCCAATCGGAATTCGGATGCGTCATACGCTGTGACGGCATTCAGCACCATTCCATGCGTTTCGTTGAGTTTATAAACACCCTTTAACTGATAACTCCAAAAACGTGGCACCTCTCGAACCAAATCCTCGAGTTCCACTAATCTCGATGCCAATTCAAAAAAGGGTTCCAGATAACTGAGTCTGCCGAAAGCATACCAATAACCTTGCCCGGGTAACGCCCTGTTTTCTAAGAATTCTTGGTCGGTACTCGCCGGTTTTTCACCCCTTTCGTCCGCATCTCTGCCGAATACCTCAGCATCGTTGAGCAGGATATTCTTGGAGAGATCAAAAAAAGATTTTTTGTCCGTTTCCTTCGGAGCATTGGCTGGGGGTTTCTCTCGAAACGATAAAGCACCGCTGAGAAAGCCTTCGGAATAGATAAAACTCGGTTTTAGCATGCCATCCAGCCACCCTAAAGCCTCCAGTTTTTGGGGGTGGGAATGGATATCAATCACTGCCTGTGAGTCCGCCCCAAATTCAGCACCGAACCCACCCGGATGCACATCAACCTTTCCAATGACCTCGGAACTCACGACCGAAACGATACCGAGCAGATGATAAGGGTATCCTAACGGCAATCGATCGAAGTAGTAAAGGTTATCTCCCGGGGCACCACCTCTTATCGAAAGGACTCCCATGAAATCGTTAACTGTTCCAACGCTCGGAAGTCGGGCTATCCCGCGAATCGGATCGCCACCACTACCTGTCATGCGTCTGAGCAGGTCGCCACGCAGTGTATATTGGGGTCTTGTTTTCAATCGCTCCGTTTCGACTGTTATCGCTTCCATTGTGACAACAGGTTGTGAGGCTTCATCATTTTCCCCGTCTGACGCAGGGACATCACCGGCATCAGTTTGACCGAAGGCACTCAACGGTAGTATGAGAATTAGAAGGATTAATGTTCGTTTCAGGTTTTTGGTCTCCTCAGCAAACGCCTAAAATTCCGCTGTGATCCCCAAATAAGGGATGAAAGGCAATTGATTGACGTCTTCGCGCTCTGTGTAGTTCTCGCTATAATTGTAATCGAGCAAATTCTTTCGGTTATAGGCATTTAAGAGTTCCAAGAAGGCACCGAGTTTCCAATTTCCAAATTGGTAGGTTTTACTGACACGTAGGTCGAGTCTGTGATACGGAGGCAACCGATCAGAGTTGGTTTCCGCATAAATAGGGACGTAAATAGGTTCTCCGTTTCTCGGATCAAATCGGATGGTTGCGTCTTCAACAGGTGTATATGGATTTCCTGTGCGATACTGCCACTTCGCACCAATCTCCCACGTAGGGGTCAGGTTGTAACTCGCAGCGAACGTAGCGACGTGCGTCTGATCAAATGAATAGAGGCGATAGGGTTCATCGGGCCGGTCACGCCGTTTAGAGAGCGCGTATGCGTAGGAAACCCACCCAAAAAATCGGTCCCCCCGGCGATGGCGCAGGAAAATTTCTGTCCCTTGCGCATAACCGGCACCTTGATTGAGATAAGCCGCTTCTTCGTCCGCAGTTACTAAGTCAGCAAGGTCTTTGTAATAGGCTGCCATTTTGATTTCTGTATCTTGTGAAATTTGCCGTTTGAGTTCAAGAATGTAATGACTTGCCTGACTCGACTTCAAGGCGGGGTTGCCAATACTGGACGAGAGTTGTGGGGGTAGCGGCTTCTGATTGTAAATCCCGTAGGCAAATTGGATCTCGGAACTGTTGGGAAGTTCCACGAGCACACTGCCGCGCGGCTGCACAGAAAGTTGATTAACGCGATTGAAATAATCAAACCTCAACCCAAATACAACTGACAGAAACGGTAGTAGTGTGTATCGGTCTTGCAAATAGGCTTCAGCGCGATACCCTCGCACATATTCGTCTAAGTCGACTTTTTCTTCGAACCGGATGTCGTAGTCAGCTTCACCTTCATCAGGGATCCGAGTGAAGGTGCCAGAGACCTGTCCGGGTTCAAATCCAAGGATTAACCCAGACTCGAGGCGGTGCTTCGCATTTAATTCATAAATAATGTCTTCGCGAAGGACATAGTCCGGAGCATCAACTTCGAGCGAAAGTGATGGACCGAAATTAACGTCAAATAGGAATTTTGAACGGGTCAATGATAGGTAAGAGGTGAGCCGCTCTGTCAAGAAGGAACGGAGATGGAGCCCGCCTCCCTCAAAACCGCTTTCAAAACTCGTGTTGCCTTGAAAATCTTCGTCTACATTTTCACCGTCCAACTTCAGCGCGAATCGATCGCCGGAAGCAAAGAGATTAAAAAAGAATTGATGCTTTTCGTTGAAGTCGTAACCCGCCTTCAACTGATAATCCCAGAAACGCGGAAAGGCAGTAATTGCTCCCGTCTCAAATGACAGGGATCCGATGAAAAGATCAATGTAACTCCTACGTCCCGCCGCATACCAATAACCTTTTTCGCCGAACCTGCCTTGAAGCAACCCCTCCGAAAAGAGAAGATTGAGATTAAATTTTCCACGTAGATCTGCTGGACTGCTGTCCTGCGAATAGATATCAATCACGGCTTGGGAATCCACACCATACTCCGCACCGTAGCCGCCGGCGTAGACATCAATCCGATCGATGATTTCGGAACTCAAGGATGAAACCAGCCCCCCAAAGTGATACGGATAACCCACGGGTACCCGGTCGAAATAGTAGAGGTTATCATCATCGGAACCACCGCGGATATAGAGGGCACCGCTAAAATCGTTGGCGACACCGATGCCAGGAATCGCTGGAAGCGCGCGAAGCGCATCACCGGCTGTGCCGGGCAGACGTGTAATTTCCTGTGACTGAATGCTTTTTTTACTGACGGTCTTCGGGGCACTTTCGCCGGTTACCTCAACCCCTTCAAGACGATACTGTGTTGTTTCGACATAGATTTCAGGTGCCAGCGTCTCTTCTGCCTTAACAACAATGGGCGTGCGTTGCAATAACTCAGTATCGGGCACCGTGGTAATTAAAGTATAGGTTCCTGCGGGGATATCACTAAAAACGAACGTCCCATTTTCATCGGTTTTCTGGCGTGTGTCGATTTCAACGATGAGAACTTCTGCCCCTGCTAATGGTGCTTTTGTGCTGTTGTTATAGACAGTGCCTTGAATTGATCCTGTTTCGGAAAAGGCGACTGCGGGAATCCAAAATACCATAAGTAGGCAAAAAAGGGTCTTCATGAAAATTGGCAACTCCTATCTGTGCGAGAAAATTGTCTGTGATATATTCAACGTGCGTCTAATTTAAGAGTTTACAGCACGATAGCAGGAAGTTTGGTTGCTTCTATTCATTGCGGAAAAGAAGGAAAAAACAGAACGTGCGAACGCTATGTAGATCGTCCCTTGCACCGTGCTTGCGTGTTTTTTGATGTTCTTGTGCGAAATTCACGTTATCTATAAAAGTATACAATTTTTCTTTCCAGAATTGCCAAAGAAATGTGGGATTTTTATAGTAAAATCCGCAATGATTTGGACGTTCCGACGCGAGGTAAGACGGGGTTGTCACCCTCTGAAATGTTCATATAGTTTTGGATTTTATTGTGGGTATTTGGAAGGGTGAGCATCTAACCCTAAATGCTCATGAAGGGCGGGCAGCAGTGCCCGCCTTTCGTGTTTTTAGGTTAGCGCGCAACCGAGTCAGAACCGAGGTTTTCCTGAATCCACGCGCGAAGTGGCACATCCTTTTCACTGGGAGATGTAAAGCCATGCCCACCTGTGCTTTTACCCAAAATCTGTTGGCGAATTGGGTCGGAACGATCCATATAATGTTCCACCGTCATGTCATCGCGGGGCTGCAGCCAGCGGTAACTGTAGCCGTAAAACAGGACTTTCCGAGTGAGGTCCGAGCTATTCCGTCCTGCGGCATGCCAGAGCCTGCGATCGAAAAAGACGGCTGTTCCCGGTTTCGCAAATACAGATATCGCACCTTCGGGATCCGCCGTAGGATCATCCGGCATTTCTAATGTATTCGATTTCTGACTACCCGGCACTACAGAGAAATTGCCGCGTCCCGGCACGGATGTATCGGTGAGGAAAAATGCTACCTTCAACGATATCCGCGGTCGCGGCTCACCCTCCAATTCAAAATTGAGCCTGCCGCTGTCTTGGTGCCAACCGAGGCGTTGAGATTTATCGCGCTCTTCTGGGGGCAGGGGCGGTAGTACAATCAGATGTGAATGGTAGAGTTTGATGTTCCACCCCAAAATTCCCCAGACTTTCGGAAAGGTCGTGGGCCAATCAAGCAGCTCGATGAAGCTATCGTCTCTGCCGACAAAATCGAGGAGGTTGAAACGCGCATCGGACGGGAGCTCATTTTTCCCCAGATGCGCTGCCCCGACTCGGTCAACAGCGGCGACCAACTTATCAACCATCTCCTGTGGGATGGCATCCTCAACCGCAAAGAAACCGTTGTCTTCAAATTGCTGTTTTTCTGTTTCGGTCAAACAGTGTTCCAAACATAGCGGGTTCATTGTCTCTCCTTATAGAAGCGACTTCAGGTCGCGATGCTTTAGTTTGCAAAAGTTTACACTGAATTCAAATTTTGGTCAATACTTATCCACAAGGTAAAATTAAAAAACCGACTCTACTTGTTTTGCTCGCTCGATTGCACACCATCTCCGCCAGAAATTCACGCTGGCACTAAAAAGAAATCCAACCCCAAGAATACCTGCTGTCACAGCACCCACTACCAACTCAGGCTTCGCTACGATACCGTAGATCGCGCCTCCGATGAGCAGGGCGGCGATAAGGGCATCTTTCAGACTGTTCTTTTGTGCCCGTTTTTGAAGGAGCCGTAGGTTGCTTAACTTCCGTTGCTTTACATAGTCCGCAAGGGGTTCCACGGGAACATGCACCGACTCGGTAACCTGTTCAGAGGGCACCTCAGACACACACCGAAAACCAATGTTCCCAGCGGCATAGTCTGGTGGGGCATGCAAGCGATTGGCACACCGAAAATAGCGTTCCGCCGTGCCATCACGCACTTCTAACCATGATCCGCCACGCAAGGCTTTATGTTTATCATCCATCCCTTGTTTAAGCGGTTTTGAATCAGAATAAGGTTGATACCAATCCGCAGTCCATTCCCAGACATTTCCTGCCGCCTCACCGACACCGTAAGGGCTGGCTGTCGCAGGACGAACACCTACAGGCGTGAGGTGTGCTGTCAGAACCTGTAAAGTTTCTGCTGGTGTTTCTGTAGATTCAGATTCATCAGCAACGAAAATATTGCCCCACGGATAAATCCGTCCATCGGGACCGCGACAGGCTTTCTCCCATTCCGCTTCTGTCGGTAACCGCTTGCCTGCCCATTCTGCATACGCCTTGCTATCGTGCCAGTTGACGTGGACAACCGGAAGATTTGCCGCCTCAGGTGAGAAGTTCCCATTTGTCCAATGGGGCGGTGGTGGATGACCCGTTTCCTTTACAAAAGCCGCATACGCTCCGTTGGTCACCGGATACTGCTCAATGAGGTATGCGCCGAGAAAACGGACATGCATCGGGGCTTCATCAAGTTTGGCATGCTCTGAGTTGGCTAAAGCAGTCCCATAGAAGGGTTCAATATCAGTGCCCATGATGAACGCCCCCTGTGGAATAAGTTTTAAATTTCCCTTTCTTTTAATTTTCCTTGCGGTTCGGTAAGGCGGGTTTAGATATTAGCGGGCCTTTCCGTATATCCGCCCTCCATTTCATTTCATAAACACCCAAGCAAAAACACTACGATTTCGTTGCTATTTCTAATTTTTCTTCATCTAAAATTCCACGCCGCGGTCGCATACTTGGTCTCAACCAAGGTTTTCGCCTGTGTCCATTCCATCGAAGACAATTTTCCTACATTAAACGCAATTCCGACTTCAAATGTTTCAGAAACGGCTTGAATGAGTGCGTCTCTCGTTATAGAGCGTCCATCTCTGTTGAGAGCCGCCGATCTTTCGCGAACGCTCTGTTGAACCTCTGGATCCTTTGAAACGCGCGTGAGGATAAACGGAGGCGGCATATCTAATGAGATATACCCTTGAAACATCATCCCGTTCCGATTCCGTCTCACAGAAACGCCTGCTAACTTCTTGTCGTCGGACATAACATCGTGTTCAGCGGGATTCGTCAAACAGATATTCGTCTCTGCCTCGTAGGGGTGGTCTCTAACCGCACGACAGGAGGCACTACCTACGGCATAACACTGCGTGGGGACACCGAGTTTCTGAAATGCGTTGACGAGGGATTGTCCAATGCCTCCATACGCCTCGGAAATACCCATCTCTGCCGCGGTTCGTGGAAGAATGAGCGTATACGTCAATTCCCATCCATGCACGACTGTCCCGCCGCCCGTCATCCGTTTCACCAGTTCGATGCCGTCTGCGTGGCACGCCGCCACGTCCACTTCTGACGCAATATCTTGAAAATAGCCGAAACTGAAAGCTGGGGACGACCATTCATAAAACCGCAGCGTCGGGTTCGGTCGTACCTGCTGCGCCAGCAGAATCGCCTCGTCAATCGCCATATTCATCGCAGCGGGGTTTGTCCCCATATTCAGGAGCCGTCCGATTGTTTCCATCAGGAGAGTGCCACGCGGCACACCTCAGTCGTATGTGCGTCGCAATACCAGAAATACCCATCCCAGTAAGTCATTCCGTGCGGTTCAGGATGCGGCTCCGGTATCTCGATTTTGTTCAGATGGCTGCCGTCTTCGGGGTTGAGATGGAAGATAGCGCGATGGTTCGTCTCAACGCACCAGAGATCGTCGCCTATCCATGCGATACCGTGCGGTCGAACACCGGGTGCAGGGAGCGTATGAATCACTTTGAACCCGTCTTCGACATCCACCTGATAGATAGTCGCAGAGGGGGGCACTGCTATCCAGAGTTTATTGTCCCGCCACTCTAAGCCGTGTGCACCCGTCTCACCTGCACCGGGCGTGTCATAAGAAGCGAGCGTTTTACCACTTTCTGGATCCGTTGAAAGGATTTCGCAACTGTACGTGGATGCCAACCAGAGCGTGTCCCCCGTATCCGTGATACCGCTCCCTCTATCGGAACCGGTAGCGAGCGTCTTTTTCACATCCCCCTCATAGGAGACGAGATGCACTTCGTTGGTCTGTTGATCGAGAATCCAAAGTCCGTCTTCAGTGGCTTGCATTCCGTTGGGTTGTGGACCTGGGGTGTTAAAAACTGTTTCGATTGTCGGCATGAGAAACCTCCGCAGAAAAATATCTTATTGGGGCTTTATTTTATGGGGTTTTGGAAAGGATGTCAAGGGTTTTTCCTTGATTGTCGGATGGGTCAACATTTTGTCAATTGTCTAAATCACGGATTTACACAGACAACACGGATTTCGCAGATTTTAAGGAATTCCACTTTGGAGTGTTTATTTTGGTGAACAAGCATGGAGAACAAACAAACAACCCTCAATGGCTTCATAGATATTTTCAAGCAATTCTTCAAACGTATCCCCTTGTGTGGCACAGCCCACGATTGCTGGCACTTCCGCCCAATACCCGCCTTCTTCAGCTGTGTGAATAATAATCTTTAATTTCATAACTTTAGATTTTCTCCTTAAGTAACCGTAGTAAAAACGCATTGATCCGTAGGACTGTGAAAAACTGCAATCCTATTAAGCCACTTCCTTTTTATGTTAATCATAACACATCTGCCAAGAGAATTTCAACCAAATTTAACCTCTCACTAAGGCTATTGAGTTTTTCTTTTTTTACGCATTTTTATACCCCCCGGTAGGTGCGGTTTCCGAAACGCGCCGGTGCGGAGTATCCAATTAATTCTAAACTTTACTATATGGTAAACCTGAAAAATAAACAGACATTTTACCCCGGGCCCGGTAGGTGCGGTTTCTAACCAGGGTTCCCACCCGTTACTGGGAAGGGACACCGGTTCTGAATGTCTAATTAATTCTAAGATCTACCATAAACGAAATAGCATTGGAAATTAAGTTGGATATCATTGATGATTAATGCTATGATGTGAATTTCTACGTCATAATAGTGCATAATACGAATATTTTTGGCGTGTTATGCTATTTTTCTGTTTATATGGATAGTTTTTGAGGACTCCTTATGCCCACACTCGATTTCAAAGGTAAACAGTTCATATACGGACACCACCTTACCGTCCCCATCCGCACCCTACAAGTAGACGCAGATAAGTCACGCACCGACGAAAACGAGCCATCGCTAAATGATAACCTTATTATCCACAGTGACAACCTACATGCGCTGAAAGCGCTTCTCCCAAAATACGCTGGTAAGATCAAGTGTATTTATATCGATCCGCCCTACAACACCGGCAACGAAGGTTGGGTCTATAACGACAAGGTCAACAGTCCCTTAATGCAAGCCTGGTTGAAGAGACACAGCCCGATTGATAACGAAGACTTGGAGCGTCACGATAAATGGTTGTGTATGATGTGGCCCCGACTCCATTTATTGCATGAATTGCTATCTGACGACGGTGTAATTTTCGTCTCCATTGATGACAATGAACAACATCGCTTACGGATGCTGATGGATGAGATCTTTGGGGAGGAAAACTTTGTTGCATCAATTACGTGGCAAAAAAGAGGGGGTCCCCCGAATGATAAAATCATAGGTTCTGTGCATGAGTTAATTGTGATCTATGGATCAGAATCAAACCTGAATCTGCGTCCAAGAAATGATGCGGAAAAAAGTTTCTCGAATCCAGATAACGATCCCAACGGTCCTTGGAGACTCCAGCAAATTCACGGTAATACGAGGGGTGGTCGATGGGTAGATTCATTGTACTACCCTATAGTGAACCCCCTGACTGGTGAAGAACATTTTCCGCCGACGAATCGGAATTGGGTTCATAGTCATGAACGGATCACTGAGATGATAGCGTCAGGGGAGATTATTTTTGGTAGAGATGGACAGTCTACACCTCAACGAAAGCGATACTTACGTGACGTAAGATCGGGATTGACATGGCCGACAATTTGGAAAACTGATAAACACAGCAATTTTCCTACAAACCGAGATGGGTCAACTGCCTTAACACAAGTATTCGGTGCTCCATCAGAATTTGATACTCCCAAACCTGTAGGTTTAATAGACCGAATTTTGCGTATTGCTACCGGTCCCAATGATATTGTGCTTGACTCCTTTGCAGGCAGCGGCACCACCGCCCATGCTGTCCTCGCACTCAATAAGGAAGACGGCGGTAACCGAAAGTTTATCCTTGTTGAATGCGAAGACTACGCCGATACCATCACCGCTGAGCGCGTCCGACGCGTCATCAACGGCGTTGAGAATGCCAAAGATGAGACACTTCGGAACGGACTCGGCGGTTCCTTCACCTACTGCACCCTCGGTGAACCGATTGACGAAGAAGGCATGCTCACCGGCGAAACCCTCCCCACCTATGAGGCTTTAGCCGACTATATCGCCTATACTGCCACGGGTAATACGCTAACCGCAATCGCAGAACGGGAAGATTACTATTTCGGCGAAACCGACGACCTCCGATTCTATCTCATCTATGAACCGACACTACAATTTCTGGAGAGCAATAGATCTGCGTTAGATGGAGAACGTGCCGAGCAGATCGCCAAAGCCTGCAAGGAAGCAGGCAAAAAGGCTTACGTCTATGCGCCTCAAAAATTCATCAGTCAGAAAGAGTTGACAGACAAGGGGATCACTTTCTGCCAACTCCCCTATAACATCCATCGTATCGCGGAGTGATTACACAATGGAACTCAAAGATTATCAGCAACAAGCATTAGATGCGTTAGATCGTTATCTGGAAGCACTCAAGGAGGCGCGCCAACACGCCGATAAAACCGCCGCATATCTCGCATCCGATGGCATTCCGGACTTCTTGATAGAGCAGGTAGAGAACTTAGCAAAGCAAACAGAGGACTATCCACACATTGCGTGGGAGAATTTGCGAAAGACTTCTGTGTTACCGGGCGTTATAGATGCGCAAGGACAAAACGTAATTCCAGAACACATTCCGCGTAAGAGTGCCTCTGGTGAACCGATTCCACACGTCTGCCTGAAAGTCCCGACAGGTGGCGGGAAAACCTTGTTAGGTGTTGAGGCAGTCCGTCACTTGAAACTCGGCACAGGTTTTGTGCTATGGCTCGTGCCGACCAAAGCCATCTATGCACAGACGTGGGACGCTTTTCGGAATAAAGAGCATCCGTATCGCCAGATTCTGGAGCGTGCTTCCGGGGGACGCGTCAAACTGCTCCAAAAAGACGACAGATTCACGAAGCAGGATATCGAAAACCATCTCTGCGTAATGCTCCTCATGCTCCCCGCCGCAAACCGCAACCGAAACAAGGAATTCCTCAAGATTTTCCGCGATAGCAGCGGGTATGCATCGTTTTTTCCTATTGAAGATGATGAACAGGCGCATCAAGCACTATCCGAGAAGCACCCAGACCTTGAGACAGCCACAGCCGATCAATCTCACCAGCCTCGACTCGCCATGAACCCAGCAGACAGCCTGATCAAACAGAGTCTCTTCAACGTCCTGAAGCTCCTCCGTCCAACCGTGATTTTAGATGAAGCGCACAGGGCTTACGGGAGCAGAAACCCTGAGAATAACGAACAATTCGTAGCGGCGGTAAATCGACTCAATCCCCGTTTCGTGTTGGAACTCTCCGCCACCCCGAAACTCGGCATCAGCAATATCCTCGTCAACGTCTCCGGGCTCGACTTGAAAGAAGAGGAGATGATTAAACTCCCGATTCAACTCCGAAATTTTCCGAATTCGGATTGGAAATATACCCTCGCCCAGACGAAGGAGGAACGCGATAGACTTGAGGAGGTAGCAAAGCGATTTCAGCAAACCGAGGATCTCCATTTGGCACCGCTTGCAAGCCAAACCTTGCCATTCAAACATATCCGTCCTATTGCCGTGATTCGTGTGGATCGCACCGGTAAAAATCAGCGCGACGGTGTGAAGGTCCATGCTGAGGATGCCCGCGAAGAACTCATTGAGGCATTGGGGGTGCCAGCAGAACAGATCAAAGTGAAATCGTCGACGCAAGATGAACTTTCGGGAGTAGACCTCATGAGTCCATTCTGTCCCGTCCGCTATATCATCACGAAAGATGCCTTGAAAGAGGGGTGGGATTGCCCGTTTGCTTACCTGCTCGCGCTTCTCGACAACACCACCGCAGCGACAGCTATGACGCAGCTTATCGGCAGAGTGATGCGCCAACCCTACGCCCGCGTCACAAACCTTCCAGAACTGGATAGTTGTTATATTTTTTCCTACAATCAGAAAGTCAACACGGCAGTCACGAACGTTAAGAAAGGATTAGAAGCAGAAGGGTTGACAGGATTAGGCGACTTTGTGGAAGGGACGGGTGCAGCGCGCGTGCAGCGAACGATTGAACGTAAACCGAAATACCGTGAGATGGATATCTTTCTGCCGCGGGTCCTGCATAAACAGGGACGGAGTTGGCGGGAACTCAATTATGAACGGGACATTCTCAGGGCAATTGACTGGCATCAACTCGGTCCGGTAGCACCTATAAACTTAGGCGAGGCGGCGCAACTACAAGAGATCCGCGCCACTATCCATCTCCAAGACGAAGCGGTAATCGAGAAAAAGTTGCAAGAGAGTGCAGCACACACCTTGGAAGTCGGGTTTTTCGTTCGACGACTCGGCGATGTGCTACCGAACCCATGGCACGCCGCCCGTCTCGTGAAAGCAACGCTCGCTGCTTACCGTGAAGAAGGCGTTGACAAAGAAACATTGTATACGCACCGATTGTATCTCTCCGAGTATCTGAAACGTCGTTTGCACGATCACGTTGATGCACTCGCTGAGACCGTTTTTCGAGAGAAGTTGGAAGCCGGAGAAATACAGTTTAACATACAAGCCGATAGCGCGTTAAACTACGAAATGGAAAAAACACTTGTGGTCAACCTCACACCTGAGGCAAAGCCGATGGTACATCCACACGGGGATCCCTTACAACTCAACCTTTTTGAACAAGTGTTTGAGGCAGAATTTAACAACTTGGAAACAGATTTCTCACTCTACTTGGACAAACAGAACGCAATCCAATGGTGGCATCGGATCGCCGCGAAGCAGGGATATTTCTTACAAGGGTGGCGACGCGACCGTGTCTTCCCCGATTTTATCGCCTGCCTCCAACAGAGTCAAACGGGAGCACAACGCCTCTGTATCTTTGAAACCAAGGGACAACACCTTGAGGGCAACAGCGATACCACCTACAAACAGAAACTCATCAAAACATTAGAAACAGCCTACCGAAATGCCACACAACACGGCACAATGGATATCACCGCACCCAATAACAAAACGATGTCTTTCCGCCTGTTATTTGAAGACTCCTGGGGTGAGACGGTGAATGAAACCATCGCTGACGTTTATTCATAGTGGTTTGCAAGCTGCCACAAAAAGTGCTATAATTCTGTTATAGCTTAACACACAATATCTTGGAGATTACTTTTGAATATTGATACCTTAAAAGGAAAAACGGTGGGTGCCGCTGTTTCGGGTGGCTTGGATAGCTGCACCATCACCAAATGGTTAGTCGATAACGGCGTCAAGGTTGTCTGTTTTACGGCAGACCTCGGACAACCTGACGAACGGGACGTTTCCGAAATTCGGGAACGGATGTTGGCATGCGGTGCCGAAGATGCCATTATTGTCGACGCGAAAGACGCCCTGGCAGAAGCCGGCATTCGACTCATCCAGTGCCAAGCCATGTATGAAGGCGGGTATTGGAATACGACCGGCATCGCGAGGCATGTCACCGTGAAGGCACTCCTGCCGGAAATGGAAAAACGCGGCATCACTGTCTTAACACACGGCGCAACCGGTAGAGGCAACGATCAGGTCCGATTTCAACTCGCTACCAATATGCTCAATCCACACTTCGCTGTCTACGCACCTTGGCGGGATCCGAACTTCCTCAAAGTGTTCGGCGGCAGGAAAGAGATGATAGACTTCTGCCAGGCACATAACCTACCGATTACTGCGACACACGAGAAACCCTACTCAACCGACGCCAATCTGTTGGGGCTCACACATGAAGCCGGACGACTCGAATCCTTGAAAACCCCGGCAGGCTTTATTACCCCCGGCATGGGAGTCCATCCAAAAGACGCACCTGAGGATGGGGAGCACTTTACAGTCACCTTTGCACGCGGAACACCTGTTGAGGTCAACGGGAGTCCCGTCACACCCCTCCACGGTCTATTAGAGGCGAATCGCATCGGTGGACGAAATGGTATTGGAATTGGCATTCACACCGTTGAAAACCGATTCGTTGGGATTAAGAGCCGTGGCGTTTACGAATCTCCGGGGATGGAATTGCTTGGAAAGTGTTACGAGTTTCTGCTCCAACTGATTTTAGACAGACGCGCTCGCCGACACTTTGAGGGTGTAGCTGCCACAATCGCCGAGCAAATTTATGAAGGCTATTGGTTCGATACTGCCACGCAAGCACTCCTATCTTCTATTGAGCCGCTCACGAACTTAGCGAGTGGAACCCTCACAGTCGCGCTCTACAAGGGGAACGTCGCTTTCTATGCCGCAGGCGGTGTGCCCCACTCGCTCTACTCCGAAGAGACCGCCTCTATGGAAGCGATTGGCGACTTTGACCATGCGGATTCGGAAGGGTTCTTAGCTGTCCTCGGCGTCGGGGCAAGGGCATCCGCTGTCGCAGGACAGACACAGGAATAGATGTTCAAGGCACTTCAATCTTCGCGAATACCTGTGCGATGATGCTCTCGACATCGCGTCCGTCCGCTTCCGCTTCGTAACTGATGATCACCCTGTGTCTCAGGACATCCATGCCGACTGCGTGGATGTCTTCCGGCGTAACGTAACCGCGTTGAGAGAGAAACGCCCGTGCTCTCGCAGCAAACGCCAGAAAAATGGTTGCACGCGGTGAAGCACCATATTCAATGAGCGTGCCGAGTTCATCTAACTGATACACTTCCGGTGCCCGCGTCGCACACACCAAATCGACAATATAATTCTCCAACTGCGCTGCCATATAGATATTCCGGACGACCTCTCGGAATCGGATAATATCTTCTGGAGAAATTACCGGTTGAATCATTGAGATCTCTTCAGTCGTCATGCGTCGGAGAATTTGCAATTCCTCTGAATGCGAGGGGTAACTAACCTTAATCTTGAGCATAAATCTATCCACCTGCGCTTCGGGGAGCGGATACGTGCCTTCATGCTCAATCGGATTTTGCGTCGCCAGAACGAGAAACGGATCGTCAAGCGGATAAGTCGTCCCACCGATTGTTACCTGCCGCTCCTGCATCGCTTCAAGTAAGGCACTTTGCACTTTAGCAGGTGCTCGATTTATCTCATCTGCGAGGATAATGTTGGCAAAAATGGGTCCCTTTTTCGTGTAAAAATCGCTCTTTTGTTGATCGTAGATAAGCGTGCCGACGAGGTCGGCGGGGAGCAGATCCGGTGTAAACTGAAGGCGATTGAAAGAAGCGTCTATCGTCTGTGCCAAGGCACTCACAGCAGTCGTCTTCGCGAGTCCAGGGACCCCTTCAAGGAGAATATGCCCGTTGCAGAGTAACCCTATCACTAACCCCTCTAACAACGCGCTTTGCCCGACAATGACTTTCCCCGTCTCCGTAAGAATCTGCTGTATAAGCCCGCTATCCGCCTGGATGCGAGCATTCATTGTTTCTAAATCGTAATTTTTTTCCATACGTCTGAATCAGGATTATAGGATTACCAGGATAGGGATTCGCGATTCGGAGATCGCTCCTATCGTGAAGACAACGCGCTACGTGAAAAACGGACCTGTCTCGCCTTCTTGGAAGGATTGCTCAAGCCACGGATCCTCGGTTTTCTGACGGAATTCGATAACCTTTTGCCGCATCTCATTAGCAATGTCTTGTAACGCCGGAGCGTCAATGAGATTTCGAGACTCCGCTGGATCGTTCTGCATATCAAATAAAGCCTCACGGTGCTGCTGTAGGAATGCCGTCCGTTGCCGTTCACCGAGTTGCTGGACGTTGTCGTTCCGAACCGCTGTCCATGAGATTGAACGGAATAGGTCGCTTGGGAGAGGTGTCTCCAACTGATATGCCAGATTTCGGACGTATTTATATTTTCTACCCCGCAGCACGCGATACGGATAGTAGTTCGTCACTTCATGGAAACAGTGAGAAAAATAGGTTTCCTCCCAGTCGCCATTACCCGGGTGTGGACTATCGTCCTCAAGGACAGTCAGCAACGATCTACCGGGAAGCGCATCTGCCCCGTCGGGATGTGCGACACCGCACCACGCTAACATCGTTGGACAGAAATCTACCCAGTTGACGAGTGCCTGATTGTGGAAACCGCGTTTCTGTTGGGTCGGACTGGCGATGAGGAGTGGACAGTGATGTCCGCTATCAAAACTGGATGCCTTCGCACCCGGAAACGGCATCGCGTGATCCGTCGTAACAAAGACAAGGGTTTCGTCTGCGCGTCCCGAAGCATCAAGTGCCTCCAGAACCGCGCCCACGACAGCATCCCACCGCGAAACACTCTCGTAATAATCAGCAAGGTCTTCACGGACGGCGGGCACGTCCGGCAGAAAATTCGGGACAATGATTTCGTCAGGTGTGTAAGGAGACGGTTCAATGCCGGGATGCGTTCGGTCATTTCCGAAGCCTTTACCTGCCCTATGGGGATAACTGCTACCGATGTGGAGATAGAAGGGAGTATCCGCAGTCTCGTCGAGAAATTGTGTAACCTTCGCCGCCATGTCTGCGGGACTACGGGGATCGACTTTCGGTTCAAAATCGAAAGGATAAACACTTTCAGGTTCAACGTGTTTTTTACCGAGGCACGCCGTCGCAAATCCGTGCGCCTTCAGAATTTTCGGCACCGATTGCATATACGCGTGTGTGCGGAATCCGTGAATACCGTGGCAGTGTCCGTATTGTCCGTGTGTATGGCTATGTTGCCCCGTGAGAATGCAGGCGCGACTCACGGCGCACGAGGGGCTTGTACAGAATGCGTAGTCAAACACAACACCGCGTTCCGCAAACGCATCGATATGCGGGGTTCGGATAACCTCATTTCCGTAGCACTTCGCGATACGGCTCCAATCGTCAGCAATGACGAACATAACGCTTTTATGGGAATTGTTCATAGGGCTCCTCAATAAATATTTACTATTGAACTTTCTGTTGGTCAAGTGAAAAACATGACCTCTTTCTGCTAAATCAACCCACCCCGTTTTCGCAAAAACCACTCGAATCCAAGCAACACGATAACCAATCCGAAAATTAAGGGCATATCCCAAATATCGACATCCGTAATCTTTGATGTTGCACTTTCCACAAGCGGGATCTGATTCACAAGTTGGGGGGCCTCTTCCAGGGTGTAGTACTTCCCGCCACTCCCTTCAGCAAGCGTCTTGAGCAGCGCGACGTTCAGCTCCGCATTACTAAATTCAGCGTCCGATGTTTTTACCTCAAAAAGGGTCTGTTGTTCGCCTAAGTTTTCGCCATTGAGAGTCCCCGTTGCCGTGACGGTATATTCGCCGTAACGATTCGGAATAAAACGCGCTGTGTAAAGTCCGTCTTTACCAAGGACCTGTTCAAGTTTTAACTCCCTACGTTTCCCCGACGCATCAAGAACCACGGCTCGAATTTTCGCACTGTTTGTCAACTGAAACTCTGAATCCGTAGCGGTAACCTCAATGACGACAGGTTCTTTCAACGCGTAAGCCGTTTTTGCGACATCGAGTTTAATATGTTCCTTCGGTGCAGTCGTCAGCCACTTCGCGACCTGTCGCCAGAACCGCTCCGGACTGTCTTCTTGGTGCCAGAATCGTTGATCTCCATCGTCGTGAGAAGGGAGCATCTGCCAGCGCCAAGAAGTGTGCGGCGTGAATACCATCACGCGTCCAGCGTTGTAATTATGCGTCGCGATGAGAATGCGTTTGCCGAATTCATTTCGATCGGTTGGGTGTTCTGCCAAAATAAGGGCACCTGCTTTGGCACGTTTCACCTTACTGTATCCCTTCAATGTGGGCAAGATTTTCCAACGTTCCAAATTATCGGTAGACATATCCGCCAAAGCCATCAAAGTTTCGACTTTCCCCTCCGGTGTGAGTTGCAATTTATAGCCTTTATCCCCAGTAGACTGCGAACGCCTGACCGACCCACCGATACGCCTCGGTGTTAATGGAGGTGGCGGGGATCCAAGCTCCAATTCTACAGGGAGGCATTGCGCAATTGGCGTGTTGATATAAGATGCCGAAAGCTTGTGGTTACCTAAAGAGTTGGAACCCCCCAACATCAGCAGCCCACCACCTCGAGTGCGCACGAATTCAACTGTATTCTCCAGCTGCGTAGGTGTAAATTGGGACGCATCCACGTTACCTAAAATAATGGCATCAAAGTCAAAAAGTATCTCCTTATCGTCCGGATAAAATTGAAAATCGTGTGATGCCTCGGCACGAGTGCCGCCGTATGCTGGACGCCCCGCAGTGACACCTTTCAAGAACCGATCCGTTAATTGAATGTTCGGATCGTTTTTCAAGGCACGCTTTATAAAGCCAAATTCATAACGCGGTCTACCATCAACAAACAAGATTTTTACGCGTTTGGTAGGTGCTACCTTGAGTAAAAACGTTTTTGTGTTGTTTTGTGGAACGGCTTCCGTTTCGTCTAACACTGCATGGACTTCAAATTTTTGGGTGCCGGCTTCACGCGGCGTGAATTTAAGCAGGATGCGTTCTGTCTTGGGGTCAGACGCTGAATCTGTCCCGCCGAGTTGTGACATCCAAGAAGTTCCTTCGTCCATATCAACGGACTCCGTTTTCAAAACACGTCCGTTACTTGTTAATTGGACGTTCACCCGCTTCCCTTTGAATCCCTTCCGTTTTAGCGTTGCCCATACCTCGACAGGAAAATCCTCCTCTGCGGTCCGAGGCACATCCACCTTAACAATCTCCAAATCTGGATTGCCCTCTTCTGCACCGATCCCAACCGTATGGATAGGCAGTTTCCTTTCTCGGATTTGCATTGCAAACTTTGCGACATCAACCCCACTTCTGTCCACACCGTCAGTCAATAGGACAGCACCCGAGAGTGGAATTCCCTGCAAGTCATCAAGTGCTTCGTTCAACGCCTGTGGAATATCCGTACTTTCCCCCGCTGCGCGGGTCAACGCCTCGTTTGGAACCCGTTTTGCCGTGGTGTCAAACGCAAAGAATCTTACTTTGAATTTCGCATTCAGCTTTTCAAGGAGTCCCTCTTCTTCTGAAAAGAGTAGATCGTTGGCGTGGCGCAGCCGTGGCACTGAATCCGCAGAATCGGTAATCTGCATACTTTTGGACCGATCCATCATTACCAACAGATAGGAATCATCGGGGTTTGTTTGATAGATCGTGAGAAAAGGTTTAAGGAGGCAGAAGGCAAGCAGACAGAGGACAATCGTGCGGAGAAAGATGAGAAAACCCCGGAAGACGCGTTGCGTGCGTCCTTGCGTGCTCCGATATGCCCATATCGTGGCGGCTAACAGCGCGACGAGGAGAACCGCTATAAGAAGCCCTGGCAATGGCACCCCAAACGAGAAGTTTCCCTCGCGGAAGACATCAATGGGGTACTTCATCATTTTTTCAAACATTTTTTGATTTATGGCCTCCTGGACTTCACTCTTTGCGCAGGTTTTCTACTATTCTCCAGCCTTTATACAGGGATCTTGATGCACTGACCTGTCCCCGCAGATTCGTGTAATGCATCAATGACACGCATATTTCCAAGCGCGTCCGATATGGGTAAATGTGTTGGGGCACCCGTATCCACTGCCCGACAGAGATCCAGAATCTCAGCGGCGTAAGGATTCACACCGTTAGCAACACGAAGGGTTTCGCCGTTTACGATAAAATGGGATTCACCCTCCGAATTGCCCCACGCACTCTCAACAAAGAGCGTTCCGTCTGTGCCAGCGACCTCATAAGATTCGCGCCACGTCCATCCAAAACTACAATCCAATTGTCCGGTAAGACCATCACCAAAGTTTAAAGTGCCAATCAGCGTTTCCCAGACGTTATTAACCGGTTCAAACTTACCCGTTGCCCAAACCGACTGCGGTTCTCGCCCAACCAGATAGCGGATGATATTGATGCAATAACACCCTAAATCCATGACAGCACCCCCGCCGAGATCGCCTCTTAATCGCCAATTGCGTCGGTCTGTGAGTCCTGTTGAAAAAGTAGAACGGGCATAACGAACCTCTCCAATCGCCCCTTCCTCAATCTTCTGTTTCACGGCGAGGGTCAACGGATGGTGTCGATACATAAAGGCTTCCATTAATCGGATATTGGCGCGTTCCGTAACCTGAATCATCTGTTCCAATTGCGTCGTGTTAACCGTAATCGGTTTCTCAACAAGAATACCTTTGACGCCGCACCGAACTGCCTCCAGAACATTTTTCAGATGATTCGAGGGCCACGTTGCAACCACTAAGACATCGGGTTGCTGTTTCTCCAGCATTTGTCGGAGATCGTTGTAGGTATTCTCAACGTTATATTCTGTAGCAAAACGCTTCAGCGGTTCAAGCTTCTCATCGCAGGCACCTACAATTTCAATTTCTGGTAAATTTCGCCACGCGTTGCCGTGTGCGTTAGAGATTCCACCACATCCGACGATTGCTACACGATACTTTTTATTATTCATAAAACTTGCCTTCTATTGTTGGGGTGATACCAAAAGGCGCGCCCTAAGAACGTACAATTTATCAGGTTGGCCGCGACTTAACCGGAACCCGTGCCGTAATGAAATTAGGTTCTCCTTAAATGGCATAGTTTGTCTTTGCTTTACATTTGGAAGCATGCCCAGACGGACATAAATTAAAGATCTGAGATGGCGATAGGTCTGTTTTCTTGCGCAGATTGGTTCGCTGCCAGCGATATTGCCAAGGTCTTAACCGCATCGCTATAAGGACTCAAGATTGAAGAACTATCACCGCTTCGCACTGCGTCCACGAACACCTCATCAATTGTTGGGCTCGGTTCTGTCTTATCCACCCATTCGCCATCTTCTTCGACCAAGACCCGTGATGGATTCCAATTCAACAACTCCCCCTCATACAATAAATCCAGAATATTGGCGTTCGACCAGTCCCCCGCATACGCCCAAGTAGCCGTCAACGAACCAACGGCACCACTCGCAAACTGGAGGGCGACACTATTGGCATCGGGACAATCCGTCTCTTTGAGAAACCGGTTCGCCTGCATCGCATAGACAGTCTCCACGTCTCCGCCCATGTAACGCATCATGTCGATCGTATGTGTCGCTTGTTCGACAAGTTGACCCCCGGATTTGTTCATCTGCCGGAGCCAAGCATTTGGATCCCCATGTCCTGTGCTGCACCAATACTTACCAACAATCATGTTAAGCGTTCTGTCCTGCAGGAGCTGCTGCGTTATTCGCGTCGAACCGAGGTAACGGAGTTGGTAACCGACACACGTTATGAGTCCAGCGTTTGCCACCGCCGCTTCAACCTCACGAGCAATTTCCATACTGATAGCAACAGGCTTCTCAACAAAGAATGGCAAGCCTCGCTCGATGACATCAAATTCTGGTTGTCCGTGAACAAAAACGGGGAGGCTCAGATAGACGGCATCCAAATCATCGCGTTCGAGCAGGGCTTGATGTGCGGTATAGGGATCAGCATTGTGTTTCTCGGCTGCACTTTGCGCCCGTTCCGCTTGAACGTCGCACACAGCCACAACGCTTGCGCCCTCGATTCCCGCTAATTGGTTCATGTGTCCATTCGCATTGCCACCACATCCAATAAACCCGATTTTAATCTCTCTCATTTTTTCCTCTATGTAAGTGCAATATTTATTTCAAACTAACGTGCCTTGAAATTAACCCGCAGTGCTTTTTCAATGTTGTCGCGCGGGTGGACACCAAATTGGGCTTCAAAATCGCGATCGAACGCCTCTTCTTCAGCCGGATTAGGTGCCAGCGGAAGCCCGATCGGCTGTCGATTTGTCTCGATTGACCGATGTGCCGCAATCACCATCTCCTGATCTGCCCTGCCCATCTCGCCTGTCCATAGCGGTTGTGTATCTTCCCGGACAGCACGTGCGATACCGTCAAGCATTGTCGCCAGTGAGATACCCGTCTCTGAGATGTCCGTCTGCCGATAAGGATTCACCCACTCTACAGTGCCACCTAAAGACGCTGGGAGTTCTACAAAGATACGTTGCAAAGTGCCACTGTCACTATAGTCTCTCTGGAATTCGTAGGTGTGTGCCCGCCCACTATTTAACGTCAGATCTTCATCTGTGCAAACATTGATTGTTTCACCACCAGTGGCACCCTGATTCCCGTTGGTGATAATTGTGCCGCGCTCACCACACGTCTCGAAACCGACAAGTTTATTCCGTCCGAGGCATCCATTCTTATTGCCTACCATGGCAATACCGATGCCGCCGTTCTCAAAATCTACGGCATAAAACTCAAGACCTTCCCGATTGTGATCCCGTTTTGCCCTGTCAATGTAGGAAGCAACAGGCATCGTGTGTCCGATGCTGCTAACGCTTTTGGGGGCCGCATCCATACGGCACCGTATCGCGGCGAGTCCATGATAGCCGGTTGTAGAAAAGAGTCGGTAACACTTGTGGACGTTCCCGATGATGCCTTCCTTAATGAGTTGACACACAAATTGTTCCACGGGGACGAAAGGGAAATTCTCCGATGTTTGAAGTTTTACGCCATTTGCGGTGGCATCGGTTATCATCATATCCATCAAACCCAGTGTGGGTGCCAGCCCTGTCTCTACGTTGTGCGGGATGCCACATCGGGAAAGGTAACACGAAACCATGTGATGTAGCGGCATAGGCACAACAACATCGCAGACATCCGGCGACATTTCATCGATCATCTTCCGGACGTCGGTATAGGCTTTAACGCCGAACCTCGCCGCGCCCGTCTCTGCGGATTCTGCATGCGCATCACACACGGCAACGATATCAAAGGTATCCTCTAACATAGCGGCTGTTGATAGATGTGCTGCACCGCGTCTACCGTGGCCAATTAAGGCGTATTTTAGACGTGACATTTTTTAATTTTTCCTTGTGGTTAAACAACGTGTGCTTCGGATTTCACGTTCCCTTCTCGAATCCGCTCTCCATTTCATTACGAGCTACGGTTCTGAGCATATAGGGCGAAAGCCCTTGAAGAAACACCCAGGCAACCCCTCCATACATTACGGGTTCAGTTTTAATTAACGCACTGATAGCCGGTCTCTTCAAGACGCGTTCGGATTTTATCGACTTCGGCTGTGGACAATTGACGAAGGGGTCGGCGCATCGTCATTGAGGGAAACCTGCCCATCAACCAACGGGCACATTTCATTCGCTGATGCGCGTCGCTGCTCGGTTCACCGAAGTTATAGACAATGCGCGCCAGCGCGTCTACTTGACTGCGCGCCTTCCGTGCACCGATAAGATCGTTGTTGAGTGCAGCGTGGACGACATCCACCATCAACTCTGGGACAAAGCCTGCGAACCCGATGAGGGCACCATCGCTTCCTTCCAGTAGAGAGGCAAGCAAATATTCATCGTGACAGGTCAAAATAGGCACGTCCGGTGCGGCTTCTTTAAGTTGTTCATAGTCCCACCGCCAGCGCGCCATGTCGCGGGTGCCCATTTTAATGCAGATCACCTGTGGGATCTTCACCATTTCTAACATCTCTTCAAGGCTATATCCTGCCTTTGTCCATGCGGGGTACTGGTGAACGATAATCGGTATATCTGCGCCTTCGGCGACATCCTGAAAGTAACCGACAGCGGTTTCAGGGGTCCTTCCAAAACGCAACCAATGATGTGCAGGCATTAGCAAGATGGCATCCGCCCCGGCTTCTTTCGCCGCGAGCGCATCGTCAATCGCTGGAAGGCTCCCTTCCGCACTCACCCCGGAAACAACTTTCACCCGATCACCAACGGCTTCAGCCGTGATTCGCGTGACGCGTTGTCTTTCAGGCAAGCGGAGGGACATGATTTCACCGGTGTGTCCGTTACAGACAACGCCTTTTATCCCCGGAACACTCGCGAGTTCCTGCATATATTGACGTAATCCGACTTCGTCAATCGATTCATCTTCATGAAAAGGACAGAGTGTCGCCGGAAATACACCCGCCCACGGATGATGTTGCCAATCGGTTTTCATAAGTTTTCCTGTTCTTTCATCGCATCTGACCGCTTTTTTACACGGAATTCTGCACGCTCTTCAAAATTAAATTCCATTTTAACTTGATTTTGCATGTAAAATCAAGTATTATTTTTAAAGAGGGATTCATCTCGTCATTACGGCTAAGAAAATCATCTCTACTGATTCTGATTGATGGAGGAAGTCCACGTGCGAAAACAGAGAAGGCTTAAAGTGATTGCCGCAAGCATTATCTTGCTATGTGGGATGGCACTTTTGGTGTTCGTTGGAATTCAAAGGACAAGTGTTCGGCACTTCACGCCCGCTGCACTCGTCACAGACGGAAACAAAATGAACAATCAACAGGTCCAAGTTGATGGGCTCATTGCAGAAGGCAGCGCCACATGGGATGCTGCCAATTTTAAGCTCACCTTTGCTGTCTGCGACCGCGAAACTGCAGCAACAGTCAATGTGATTTACAAAGATCGGCTTAAACCCGATAATTTTACGGATGGCGGTAGCGTTTTCGTGGAAGGTAAATACGACGCAACGCAGAACCTCATTGTCGCATCTAAACTCATGACGAAGTGCGCCTCGAAATACGAGGGAGCAGAAAGTGCTACACCTACGGATGAGACCTCGTATATCTCGGAGTAAAGGACCCCTAACAATTTAGCGATATGTTCAAAAACACTTTTTTAAGGAGGCACAACAACGAATGACTGCGGAAATTGGACAAGCCGCTATATTTCTCTCTGTGCTTTCTGGCTTGTGGGCGATTGGCTTCCTCTGCTTCGGGCTACGCACACGAAATCAGAACGCCATCCAGAGTGGTAGGAACGCCGTCCTTGCCACCTTCATTCTCATCAGTATCGCAACCGGTGCCTTAATCTACGGTTTCGTAACCGATGATTTCTCAATGCGCTATGTTGTTGAAGTCTCAAGCGCAGCACAACCGCTACTCTATAAAATCACAGCACTCTGGGGACGCATGTCGGGATCGCTGCTATTCTGGCTCTGGTTACTCACTGTCGCAGGCGCGGTTGTCATCTGGCAAAATCACCGGCACAATAAAGAAACAAATGATACCCTCTCGGATTATGCCCTCATTCCTATCGCAGTCGTCCAACTGTTTTTCATTGTCCTCGTCACTGGCTTAGTCGAAGGCGTTTATAACCCACTCGAACGCTTCCCCAATGGACAGATGGCACCTGATGGCGCCGGTATGAATCCACTCCTCCAGACCCCAAGTATGGCATTCCATCCCCCGACGTTATATATCGGTTGGATTGCCCTCACGGTCCCCTTCGCGTTTGCCGTGGGAGCACTCGCCTCCGGCAGAGTTGGAAGCGAATGGATACTCCGCTCACGTAGGTGGACCCTCTTCTCATGGATCGTTTTGACTATCGGCATCACGCTCGGTGGTAATTGGGCATATCGCGAGCTGGGCTGGGGCGGGTATTGGGCGTGGGATCCCGTTGAAAATGCCTCTTTTATGCCGTGGCTCCTCGGCACCGCTTATTTGCATTCCGTGATGATTCAGGAGAAGCGGAATATGTTCAAACTCTGGAATATCCTCCTGATTACCCTCGCCTTCCAGTTCACGCTCTTGGGAACCTTCATCACGCGTAGTGGAATTATCACATCGGTCCATGCCTTCGCACAATCTGATATTGGTGGATATTTCCTCGGTTTCATTTTAGCCTCGACTGCCGGGGTCATCGGACTCATCATCTATCGTTGGAGACGGTTGAAAAGTGCCAATCGTTTGGAATCCCTGCTCTCTCGTGAAAGTGCGTTTGTTCTGAATAATTGGCTGTTTGTTGGGTTAACCTTAATTATTCTCTGGGGCACATTGTGGCCGATTATCTCCGAAGCGATTAACGGTGAGAAATCCTCTGTCCCCGAAGCGTTTTTTAACCAAGTCGTTATTATTCCCGGGTTATTACTGCTCTTCCTCACGGGGGCGGGTCCAATTATCTCATGGAAAAAAATTACCGTCAATAACTTCCAGCGGATGTTTCTGTGGCCCCTTGTTATCGGTTTAGTCGCAGGCGCATTGACGTGGGCATTTCTGGCATTCATAAAAGAAGAGACTTCTCTGCTTTATTCGGTCCTCTGCGTTGCCGCAAGTACCTTCGTGGTTGTCGCAATTTTTGCTGAATTTTATCGGGGTGCGAAGCTCCGCGCGAAACGGCAGGAAACCTCTTTCCTCAACGGTTTGAATCTCCTTATCCAACGGAATAAGAGACGATATGGGGGGTACATCATCCATATCGGGATCGTTATCCTCTATATAGGCATTATGGGATCGAAAGGCTATTTTCTGCTTGAATCGAAAGGCTTGAGAATCGGGGAATCGATGGAGGTTGGGCAGTTTCAGCTCACTATGAAAGATTCGTTTGAGAAAGAATTCGCCAACTATCGCAGAACCGGTGTTGTTTTTGATGTCGCAAAGAATGGGAAACAGGTAGGAACAATGGAACCCGCACGCCACTTCTATTACAAGACCGGACAGGGAGAACAGGATACTATTGAGTCTGCTATCCGACACTTTGGGGTGAACGACTTCTATATCGCTCTCGGCAGCATCCCCCCGGACGTTAAGACAGGCGGTGTTGTGAACGTCCAAGCGTATTACAATCCACTCATCGGTGTTGTCTGGATCGGCGTTGCAATAATGGTGTTGGGCGGGATCGTCGCCATAGCCGAGAAACCTGAACGCAGTAAAGATGCTTGATGCGTTACGGATAAGACCATGAAAATTGGAAAATTTGAATACATCACAAGGTCCAATAACGCTCCAATTCCTAATTTTATGTGGATTGTTGCACTTTTCATGGCTTGCTGCTATATCGCCACCGCGCACGCCCAAACAGAAACACCTCGCACAGCAGAAATAGATGCCGCAATTGCGTCTAAATTAGAAGAATTGCTAACCACAGTCTACTGTTACTGCGGTTGTACGCGAGAGACAATTAAGGTATGTGTATGCGAAACGGCAGCCATGATTGAAAAGGATTTTCGTAACCGATTGTTGGCAGGTCAAACAGTCGAGCAGATTCGCACGAATTACCTTGATACGTTCGGACCGCAGTATTACGCAGTCATGCCAGCGGAGGGTATTAATCTACTCGCCTACATTATGCCCGTCGTCATTCTTGTCCTCATCGGGGGTGTCGCCTTTTTCGCGCTGCGTAGATTCAAGCAGCAACCCGTAACAATTGATGTGTCTGAAGGACCAAATCAGCAGGTCGCCGATACAACCGTGAAACAGGTTGAAGCCGAATTGGAGCGATATAAACGGCAAAATTAAGCACGGCGATTTTTGGGTAGAATAATCTAAGTTGCCGGTTTGTAACATAGGCTGTTAGCCTGTGCCTCTCCGTGCCTTATCATAACATATCGCGGGCGAGTTGCAGATCAGATCACGATGATGGTGATCGCGTAACTTCCGAGGGAGTCTTATGTCTTTTCTCGTGCTTTTATGGATAGTAATTCTCGGAATCGCACTCCTTGTGTATCTGGGAATTCCAATTTTTTCAAAGACGGATTCACAACTGACTGCAACGTCCGACGATCTCATTGAGGAACGGCGACGAACCCTCTTTCAGGAGCGTGAACGCAGCTACGCCGCACTCGCCGATCTCGACGAGGATTACGAAACCGGGAAACTCTCGGATGCCGACTACCAAGAATTGCGTGAGGAACTCCTGCAAGAGACCGCACGCGTCATCATGCAACTCGAAAATGAGTCGCTATCAGATGTAGAAGCCGAAATTGAAAGATTCAAACAGCAACAACGTGGAACATAATATGTACACGAATATATCCGCATGTAACACATCGAGCGGCAATCCGCAGATTTACTCTATCACTATAGGGTGGATATGTAACCTCTTAGCCGTTGCCCTGACGCTTCTTTTCTCCTTTCCCACCCTCCACGCACAAACAACAGAACTGGGCAGTATTCAAGGCACGGCTATCGATAGAAATCAGAACACACCTCTCAGCGCACATCCCGTAACCCTCACTATCCATAAGGCGGATGCCACTGAGACTCAGGAAACAATGACAGATGAAAAGGGGAACTATCGTTTTGGGAACCTACCGCTCGATCCCCTTGTCTACTATACGGTTTCTACCGCTCATGAAGGAACTGACTACACTGAAAAGGACGTAGTTTTATCCACGTGGGCTCCGAATATCGAAATTGACTTTGAGATCGGGGGATTTACAGATGACAAAACGCAAATCCGTGTGCGGTCGCATAGTTTCGTCATTGCCCCGCCACCTCCCGACCACGCACCCGATGGTGCCGTCACAGTTATTGAAGCGGTTGGGATTGAGAACCTGAGCGACCTGCCTTTTAGAACAACGCACGGCACGCAAAGGGTCGGACTGCATTTAACCCTACCGAAAGGGACAGAAGGTTTCCAGCCACATCAGACAACGGAACTCATGTTAAATCCCGCTACCAATCAAGCCATCCGCAGGACGCCATTGCCACCAGGAGAAACCCATTTAGGCTATACTTATATTTTTCACGTCCAAAGAGATAGATTGGATTTATCGCGCCGCTTGGATTTTGCCACGACGGAATTCCTGTTCTTTGTCCCCGAAGGGGTCAACTTTGCACCGCGTGCAAAGTTTTTCGGCGCACCAAAGCGCGAACAGATTCACAATAATATTTATCTTATATATCAAAGCACTGCGCCAGAAGCGTTTGCTGCTGGCACTACTGTTGATTTAGCACTTAATGTAAACATGGGAGCTGCCCGCGGCGGTGCCTTACCGGGGCAAACATCTTCTAACCTCGGGCAATTGATATTGATTGCTGTCGCAGCGGCATTGACCGGCGGATTCTTCGTCGCCGCTCTCTTTAAACTCCGCACAGCAAACAACACTAACACGTCTGATACCGATGATAACACCGCAACACCATCAGACGCAGGATGGCTCCGTAAACTGAAGCCAGATGATTACGAGCATGTCCGCGTCGCAAGGCTTGAATTTATTACGCATCTCGATGATAAATACGAGAAGCAGGAGATTTCGGAGCGCGTCTATAAACGATTGCGCCGAGAACAAACCGACCGCCTCACAACACTCCTCGAAGAACAACAAAGGAGAACCGATGCATAGCAAACACCACATCGCTGATCTGATCGTCATGTTGGGTCATATAGATGAAAACGTTCGAGATACCGCCAAAGCAGAATTGATTGCCATAGGCAAACCCGCGATTCCACAACTCATTGATGTCCTGACGCAGGAATGCTGGCATATCTCTGGGTACGGCGCCGAGTTTTACACGCACATTGAGGAATCCGCGATTCCTATTTATATGGAGCAGATGGCGAATCATGCTGCGGAGGTATTGGCAAAAATCGGTGAATCTACCGTCCCCGCACTCACGGCGGAACTCACCAGAGCCGAGCGTGAGTTTTCCGAATGGTTTTATAAATACTTGCGACCCGAGCAAACTGACCGTCTTATCACAATGTTGGCGTATGTTAAAAAAGGTCAATAGATGGACAACGAACACGTTATAGCCGACCTGATTGATGAGCTGTCGGATATAGAGGACGATGTCCGAGAGGCTGCAGGGAAAAAATTGGTTTCTATCGGCGAACCCGCGATTCCTCAACTCATCGAGGCACTCTCAGAAAATTTGTGGGATATTCCCGACCAAGTGGCAGATATTTTAGCGGAGATTGGTGCTTCCGCAGTGCCGGCACTTATGGAAGAGTTGGCAATCGCTGAACGGCATCACGCCCTCTGTATAAGCGATGCCTTAGGTAGAATTGGGACACCCGCTATTCCCGCGCTGAGCGAAGCCTTACAGGATTTGGATGAACAACTCCGCGAATATGCTATCCGAGCGTTCGGGAACATGGGGACAGCAGCAATTGAGGCGATACCGGTCCTGATTGAGGCTTTAAGCGATCCAGAGGAAGAGGTTCGGACCTATAGTGCGTATGCAATCTCAAACCTTGAGGCGGCTGCCGCAGAGGCTGTCCCTGCGTTAATCAAGGCGTTAGCGGACGATTCCGAACGGGTTCAACATCACGTAGCGTTTGCATTGGATAAAATTGGAACTCCCGAAGCGAAACAAGCACTCATAGAACTCAGTCAGCCGTAGGGCAAAAATTTCATACACCCTAAAATAATTATGAAGTATATTTTCATGGGTATTCATGCTGGCAGAATTCGCTGAAAACCCGCTTTCAATAAACTGAATTCATGGAAATTAGTGTCTGATAAACGTTGTGGTAAATTCGCCAACGCTTAAAAAAACTTGAAAAAATGCATCAAATGTGGTATAATTAAAAAAAGAAAAATGTTTTATGTGTTCATGAATATTAAGAATAAAGGCGCGAATATCGCAATGTAACTAACAAACGAATCCATTTGCTTATTTGTCTACTATTCTGGTGTCGTCAGGTTTATCGGACTGTGGCGTATCTTCGGTGAATTCGCTACACCGGAATGGAATACAAAAAGTTAGAAAGGGAGCCAAGATGGCAAAATACGATTTTGTAATCGCTGTAGGAGGGGCACCCGGGCAGGGGATAGACTCCGTCGGTCAAGTTTTGACACGGATCTGTGCTCGACACGGTTTGCATGTCTTTACCTATAGTGCCTACCAATCCCTCATCCGCGGTGGTCATACCTTCCTTACTGCCAGAATCAGTTCTGAACCGGTCGCCAACCAAGGCGACAAGCTTGATCTGGTTATTGCCTTAGACCGGAACAGCTTGGAGACACACCTTCCACATGTCGCTCCCGGTGGCACACTCATCTATAATAGCGATGATGTCAAGCAAGCACCAGAACGCGATGATATACAACTCGCACCTCTGTCCTATCAAGAGCTGTCTAATAACACCGATAGAAAAAAGTTGATGCTAAACGTCTGTATGCTCGGTGCAGCTCTGAAACTGGTGGGCGGAGATTTAAAAGTGTTTGAGGATATGCTCACGATTCAATTCCTCAAACGCAAAGGACAAGCGGTCGTTGATGCGAACATTGGTGTCGCACGCGCCGGCTACAATCACGCAGCTGAAAACTTCACAGCATTCGATACCCAATTTGAGAAACAGGAACCAGCCCTCGCCGTCGTTGATGGGAACTCAGCAATGGCAATGGGTGGGGCAGCCGCAGGCGTCAAATTTTACGCCGCCTATCCGATGAGCCCCTCAACCGGTGTTCTCCACTGGATGGCAAACAACGCTCGCGATCTCAGCATTATGGTACGCCAGTGCGAAGACGAAATTAGCGTTGTCAACATGGTTATTGGAGCAGCACACGCCGGGTGCCGCGCAATGTGCGCAACATCAGGCGGTGGATTCGCTCTCATGTCGGAAGCCATCGGTAGCGCAGGTATGATGGAAATTCCTATCGTCGTTATTAACGTCCAACGCGGCGGTCCCTCAACAGGTTTGCCGACAAAGACGGAACAGGGCGATCTGTGGCAGATCCTCGGGGCCAGCCAAGGCGATTTCCCGAAGGTTGTCGTCGCACCGACGAGCATTATGGACGGCTTTGACGTTATCCCTGAAGTCTTCAATCTCGCAGACAAATTCCAGTGTCCCGCCATGGTCCTCTCTGATCTCACATTGTCCATGGGGTTCACGACGTTCGAGCCGGATTCCGTCAATTGGCAACCCGAAATAGACCGAGGTTCGCTCATTAATGGAATCGAGCAGGCGGAAGGTAAATACCTCCGCTACGAAATCACTGACAGCGGCATCTCACCGCGAGCGATTCCCGGCACACCGGGGCACGTTCACGTCGTCGCAACGGATGACCACGATGAAGACGGCACCCTGATTAGCGACGAATTCACGAACCCGCACAAACGCCGCGACATCATGGAGAAACGGCAGCGGAAGATGGACGGTATCCTCGAACTCCTCCCGCCTCCCACGCTTGAAGGACCGGAAGATGCCGAAGTCACCCTCGTAGGATGGGGATCCACACACAGTGTGATTGGCGAAGCCGCGCAACTCCTAACGGAAGCCGGTATTTCTACCAACCACATCCATTTCAAGTGGCTCTATCCCATGGACGAAGATGCGGTGAACGAAGTGCTCGCAAAATCGGCGCATTCCATTGTTGTAGAATGTAACTACACCGGTCAATTCGCACGATTCCTGCGTGGTGAAACAGGCTTTAAGGCTGACGGTCAAATCCGCAAATACGACGGTGAGCCATTTATGCCGCACCATATCGTTGATGGAGCCCGTGAGCTCTTAGCAGGTAAGACCGACTTCTACGTGCCGTATCAAGAAATTGTCGTCTAATAAAGGAGAATGAATCAGATGGCGAAACGAGAGCGATCTACTCGACGAGAAAGACCCGTTAAGGGCGCGCCTACGGCGAAAGACTTTCAAGGGGATGTGCGTCCGGATTGGTGCCCAGGTTGTGGTGATTATGGGGTCCTGAGTTCCCTACAAAGTGCTTATGCCAAACTCGGCAAAGGGAATCATGAACACCTCACCGTGAGCGGTATTGGATGCTCCTCTAACCTGCCAGGTTACATCGAAACGTATGGGATGCACACGCTCCATGGACGTTCTCTGGCTGTAGCTACCGGCGCGAAACTTGCCAATCACGAGATGAATGTGGTTGTTACCGGGGGCGATGGAGATGGATACGGGATCGGCGGAAACCATTTTGTTCACACGATGCGGAAAAATATTGATCTCCTCTATATCGTGATGAACAACCAGATTTATGGGCTCACCATCGGTCAAGCTTCTCCGACCAGCATGCTCGGAATGGCAACCAAAAGCACTCCCTTCGGGAACATAGAAGCACCCCTTAACCCAATTGCTATGGCGATTGTCACGGGGGCAACCTATGTTGCCAGAGGATTTAGTGGAAACCCAAGACAGCTGACGGAATTGATGTACAACGGCATGCAACACAGGGGATTTGCTCTTATTGATGTGTTTAGCCCTTGTATCACCTTTAATAAAGATAACACGAGTGCCTTTTTCAAACAGCGTGTCTTGGAACTCGAAGGGCATGATCCAAGCGATAAGACCGCGGCACTTGAACAAGCCGTCAAGTGGGGAGACGAGATCCCGATCGGACTGTTCTATCAAGATACAAGCCGGTCCGCCTTGGATGAAATGGAACCCGTTTTGGAAAACGGTCCCATGGCACGTCAATCGCTCGGTATTACCCAAGAACAGGGCGACGCGATTGTTCAGCGGATGATGTAAAGACGAAAGAAAGACGGAAGGATGGAAGTGCCCCTGTAATCTTCCAACCTTCCCGTCTTCCAAAACGATAGACGGACGGAAAGATGGGAGGTGGAAGAACTTCCACTTTTCCAGTCAGCATGGAATCATTGGCATCATGCGCCTTCGTGCTTCCCAACTCACAAAGGACTTCGGACATCGCACGATTGTCAAAGACGCTACACTCTCCGTTCAGCCCGGAGAGGTGGTTACGATTTTCGGTCCCAACGGTGCCGGTAAGACAACGCTCATCAAAATTCTCGCAACTCTCCTGAAACCGACCTCTGGAAAACTTGAGATTGAAGGTGCGGATGCGATCGCAGATTACTCGGACGTCCGTCGCATGTTGGGGGTCGTTATTCATGAAAATCTCGCCTACCCTGCGTTCAGTCCCTATGAGAACCTCAAGTTTTTCGGACAGATGTACGGCATTAAGCAGTTGGAACATCGTGCGACAACACTGCTTACTGAAGTCGGGTTGCAGCGTTTTTTACATGAACCCCTTCGCATCTTCTCGCGCGGCATGACGCAGCGTTTCATGATCGCTAAAGCCCTTCTCCATGCCCCCTCAGTGTTGCTACTTGATGAACCCTTCTCTGGACTGGATGCTGCTGCCAGACAGTTTGTCCTTGATCGTATCGCACAAGAACGACAAAAAGGCACGGGCATCGTCATTACAACACACAACACGGAGTTGGGCTATCTGGCTGGCACACGGTTCCTCTTCATGATAAATGGGGAATTGGAAGAGATTGCGCAGAAAAATGAAATCCAAGCAGAGACATTACTGCGCATGTATGAGAAAAGGTTAACACACAACGCTCCGAAAGGATTATAGAGCGTCTCTTTCAAACCGAGATGAATATGAAGGCATTCCGTCAAATTGGCGCGTTGGTTCGTAAAGATCTTGGACTTCAATTCCGTTCAAAGGAGACGTTGGTATTAATCTTCGTTTTCAGCGTCCTGGTCGTCCTCATCTTCGCTTTTGCGTTCGGTCCGATTTTTCCTGAAAAGGTAGAACGTGGTAAATTAACCGCCAGTGTCCTCTGGGCAGCGTTCGTTTTCGCAGGAATTATTAGTTTGAACCGTTCATTCACCTTAGAACGTTCGCATGGTGCGATAGACGGTATTCGGCTCACCGGTGTTGATGCGAGTAACCTCTACCTTTCCAAAGTCGTTAGCAACGTCGTATTTTTATTTCTGCTGGAAATTGTCATCACGCCCATCGCACTTCAATTCTTGGATCTGCTCGACGTAGTGACGATGGGCATATTATTGAAACTCTTCGGCGTGCTGAGTGTCGGCACGCTCGGTTTTTGCGCTGTTGGTGTCCTGTTAGCGGGCATGTCCACAAGCGCAAATGGCGGTGAAAGTCTGCTTTCCGTCATTCTACTTCCGCTCGTGATTCCAATCATTATGGGCGGTGCGAAATGCACTGTTTCATTGCTGGTAACCGGTGGATTAGAGGGCGGGTTCTGGCTGAAATTGATCGCCGCATATAGTTTAATCTTTTTAGCCGCTGCGTATCTGCTCGCAGATGCCGTTATTGAAGAATAGTGCCTGTCAGTTATTAAAGAAGGCAGTCGTTAAAGAAGGAGAAAAACTTTGTCAGAAATTCTTGATATACACGCACGCGAGATATTGGACTCGCGTGGTAACCCGACAGTTGAAGTGGACGTTAATTTAGCGACAGGTGCCTTCGGACGCGCCGCTGTCCCCTCTGGTGCGTCTACAGGTGAACACGAAGCGGTCGAATTGCGCGATAACGATGCCAACCGTTATGTGGGGAAAGGCGTTCAAAAAGCCGTTGAAAATGTCAATACCGTCATCGCGGATGCCCTCATAGGGGAAGATGTCTTTGCACAAAACGACATAGACACCGCTATGTGCGAACTTGACGGGACCGAGAATAAAAGCAAACTGGGTGCAAACGCGATTTTAGGTGTTTCGTTGGCTGTCGCAAAAGCCGCCGCAGACGAAGTGGCGCAACCGCTTTACCGCTATATTGGTGGCACAAACGCGAAGGAACTCCCTTTACCGATGATGAACATATTAAATGGGGGGTCTCACGCCGATAACAACGTTGATATTCAGGAATTTATGATAATGCCAGCGGGCGCAAAGAGTTTCGCCGATGCACTCCGCATGGGGGCTGAAATCTTTCACAGTCTTAAGGCAGTCTTGCAAGCCCGAAATTGCAACACGGCTGTTGGGGATGAAGGTGGGTTTGCACCAGATCTCGGTTCTAATGAGGAAGCCATCGCCGTCATCATTGAAGCCATTGAACGCGCCAATTACGCGCCCGGGAACGATGTGCTCTTGGCATTGGATGCTGCTTCCAGCGAATTCTACAATCGGGACCCCGGGACCTACGAATTGAAAGCAGAGGCACACCCCACGAAATCGCCAGCAGAGATGGTCGCTTTTTACACCGAACTCTGTGAGAAATATCCAATCGTCTCTATAGAGGACGGCATGGACGAAAACGATTGGGAAGGTTGGAAACAATTAACCGAGGCAATCGGTGATAAGGTCCAACTCGTCGGTGATGATCTGTTTGTTACCAATACTACCCGTTTGCAACAAGGTATTGATGGGCAGATAGGCAACTCAATTCTGATTAAAGTGAATCAGATTGGGACCTTGACGGAAACGTTGGATGCCATTGAACTCGCGCGACGCTTCAATTACACGGCTGTCGTTTCACACCGGTCGGGTGAAACAGAGGATACAACTATCTCTGACTTGGTTGTTGCAACAAACGCCGGACAGATAAAAACCGGTTCGCTCTCCCGGACCGATCGGGTCTGTAAATATAATCAGCTCCTCCGGATTGAGGAAGAATTAGGCGAGAGTGCTATTTTTCCTGGCAGGACGGTCTTCTATAATCTGGCGGATCTTCACTAAACGCTTGTATTGGCATGGGGCAGCCCTCGCGCTGTCCCGAAATATCTCTTTCAAAGGTATACCCATGCGTATTTTTCGCCCAATCTTATTCCTAATCGCGCTTGCTTTACTCTTGGTGAGTGTCAGGCAATTTATGAACGGTTATGGGGACTGGCAACAGGCACAACTCGCGGAAGAAGCCTACCGTGCTGAGTTACGGGAATTGGAAGCGGAACGCGATCGGCTTAAACAACGCGTTGAAATGCTACAAGACGACAGGTTAACAAAGGAACGCCTCGCCAGAAAACGACTCGGCTATATCAAGCCGGGTGAACTCAAATTTAAAGTTGTTAAACCCGATTTTTAATTATACCTTCATTCATCAAACCCACCTGACCGAACTGCAAGGAAAATTAAAAAATTTGCTTTTTTTGCATGTTGTGCTATAATGGCGTGGAATTTCGCATGGCAGGCAACGGCATCTATTGTGCTGATGATGCCCGCCTATTATTCACAACATTCATAAGAAGGAGAAAAGAGAATGGCAGGAATGATTCCGACAATTAGTTCCGGGGTTGCAGGACCACTCGGCGTGTTGCACCTCCCGCGATTCTGGTCGAAAGTGCTAATGGATGCCAAGGGGCAGCTCCATGAAGATTATCCAGCATGCGGCGCAGGCTTCGATCAAATGGTATTAGACGGCTTGGGGCTCGACAAAGACGCGACACTGGCATATATCAGTGACAATTCCCCCACCTATCCACAGTTTGAAGCCTGGGTTTCGGAAAACGGAAGTTTTGACGATGCGGCAGTCGACAAACTGAACGCTGATATTGCAGGCTATAATCACGACGACGATACCCGTGGGAGCATCCTCGGTGCAAGCAGCATTGAAGATGACGGCTCCATCTTAGACGCGGTTAATCTCAATAATCTTGATGACTGGTATGAATTGCACGCCAGTTTAGGTTAGACCTTTAGAGCGTTTCGTGTAGGCGCGGCGAAAAGGCGCGCCTACATGAAGCACGCCTCCCTTTTCCTTTCTAATTATCTGTCCCTTCTACCGTTAGTTTGATAACCTCTTAACAGCAGTCGGACGATGAACAATTTCCACAATTTTCTGCTTCTGTTGTCAATTCTATTGCTCTCCCCATTTCAGAGGATTTGAGTCCCGCAAGCAGAATCTCAGTGACATGCCTTGCCGTGTAAGCGTTTGAGAGCGGCGGTTGCGTTCCCTCGCGGATACACTCCGCAAAATGTGTGTGCATGCCGCTCGGTGCTGCATCGGAACAGTCGATCGCTTTAACGTCGACAGGCGCGTGTTCGCGGGTATAAGAGGTCGGTGTCCACTGACTCAGCGTCGCACCGTCTTTGCCGGGCATCGTGAATTTGCCCGCCGTGCCGTGCACACTCGCTTCACCTGTGCGGGCAGGATCACACCAACTCGTCTCCGCAGTGACAATTCCACCCGATTGCATCTCAAGCACAAGGGTTGCTACATCTTCTAAGGCTGTCGGTTTGTCGAAGGTAGAAACGAAGCCGGTCACCCGTTTAAAGGTGCCAAGCATCGCGACGAGACCCGAAACGGCATAAACCCCCATGTCGAAAAGCGCACCGACGCTTGCCTGTTTTGCATCAAAGAACCACAAATCATCACCGGATTCACCAAAAATATCACGAATCTCTGCATAGTAGATTTCGGGACCGCCATGACTGCTCCGCATCCTCGCACCCGATACCCGACCAATCGCATTCTCCGCAATCAATTGACGAATCTTATAGATAGCGGCGTTGAAATGTGGAAGACACATCACCGTTTTGCCACTCGCTTCAGTTGCCGCCACAAATTGATTCGCTTCATCCATATCCCCACAGAGCGGTTTTTGCATGAGCACATGTTTGCCGGCTTCCAGGGCTTTGATACCCCATGAGACGTGTAAAGGATGTGGGGTCCCGACGAGTATCGCATCAAGCGTGTCATCAGCGATGATTGCGTCGTAATCCTGTGTCCAGTGGGGTATATCGAATTCTTGACATTGATGTTTGAGGCGGTGTTCGCGTCTGCCACCGATGACACTCACTTCGAAATCGTTGTCTTGCGCGAGATCCGGCAAATGCATCCGGCAGACAATACCGCCCGCCCCAATAACACCAAGTTTCAGTTTTTGCATAACAATTCCTTACTACGATAGGCTTATCGTCAAAATGGCTTAAATGGATTTCAGAACAACGTTACGAAAGGCAACAGGTCCATGGTCACCTTGCAACATTAACGGGCCCGTAGCGGCTTCATCTTCAATCATTGTCCCGCGTGTACAACCCACCACTTCAACATCTTCATGAATTACCTGTCCATTCCACACCACTTTGACGAAAGTCGCATTGGCAATCTTATTGCCATCGTCATTGAATTTTGGGGCGCGGAAGGTGATGTCGTAGGTCTGCCACTCACCGGGTGGGTTACTGGCGTTAACGCGCGGCGGCACGCCATCTACCGGTTGATTGTCGATCCAACGGCAATATACACCGCCGCAGCTCCCATAGCGAAGGTCCGTTTCACCCCAACTGTCTAATATCTGGATCTCGTATCTCCCCATGAGGTAGACACCAGAGTTGGAGCCTTGTGGCACTATAAATTCTACGTGGAGTTCACAATCACCGTATTCAGCCTCCGTGTAGATATCGACAGTGCGTCCAGTGGCACCGTTGTAAAAAATTCCTCCGCCTGCTGTCGTTAGCAGCAGTTTGCTATCATCAGGATTGAGGGCGACGCTACCAGCAGCATCCCATTCATGTTCTGGGGCACCACCGCGCGCAAGCCAGCCCTCCATATTTCTACCATTGAAAAGGTTAATTCCGTTTCCAGATTGAGACATCAAAGTCCCTCCTATAGTCCGATCTTCAGATCGAGTTTTTTACGCGTTTTTGATCTCTTGGTCGGTAGGTGCGGAATGTAATACATTGTCCCGCAAGTCTACACGCGACTTGCGCTATGGATTTCGTCTATTCCCAGACTAAATCCCCTAACCGCACCGGATCCATCCAAAGTCCCATAATTACTTAAAACTATGGTAAATCCTATAAATAAGTAGACATTTGCAAGTCAATGTGTCATGAGAAAGACCGCTAATTCCCCCCTGATAAGGGGGGTAGGGGGGTTAAGTCCTCATCTCTGATGTCTAAGTAATTCTAAAATCTACCATAAATGACCCTGGCAAAGAATAATTAAAAATTGACATATTTCGCAAGGTTAAGGTATGATATTTAATCAAGATAAGGTATCGTTGACTTAGAGATGTTTCGTTTTAAAAAATATATCGGATATCCAAAATACGTATAGGATCACCGAAAACCACCGCAAAATGAAATCGAGCGGTGCCCAGGAGCAAGAAATTAAAAAATGAAACAGGTTTTCTTATTTTTAGGGTTGTCCCTACTGATGGGAACGGTTGCCCTTTTCGCGCTTTGTGGCTATGACAATATTGCGACACTTCACGCGGCTCCTGTAGAGGCTGCTACATCTAACCCGACAACTCCGTTTGCTGAAGGATGTGTCAAGTGTCACGGCACTGAACCTGCCTATCAAGAATGGAAGCAAGCCGGGCATTCGCACGCGCTTGTCAATCTCATTGAGGGGCCCTATGAGCTCCAGACTTCGTGCCTAAGCTGCCACTCTTCTGGCTATGAAGTTTTCAGCGATCGGGTCTACCCAGGGCATACCTATAACATAGAGACAGCGGTAAACGCCGTTGCCTGCTCCTCATGCCATTCACACAACAGCAGATCGGAACACTTGTTGGTGAAACCCGCGAGGAAATTGTGTGTTGACTGCCATAAGATGGACTGCGGTTGTGCAGGTGCTGGTATCGTCCATCAATCACAGTCGGAGATGTTCCTTGGACGCGAAGGTGCCGGTGTGAAACGGATGCCCTCACCACACGTGCGCGCAATGAAAAAACGATGCGTGCACTGCCACATGGCGAAAGAGGATCCAGAGACAGTCGCACAACACGGCGGCCACACATTCAAAGCTGATTTCTCGACATGTAGCACTGCAGGCTGTCACGACAGTGCCGACAACAGTATGGAGACGAAGTTACCACAATATCGTGCCGAAATAGAGGCAAAGATGCAAGCCGTCAAAACGATGCTGGATGCCGCACCTAACAAGACGTCGCAAGCCTATCTCGACGCAAAGTTGAACTACGACATGGTTAAAGGCGACAGTGGGTACGGGCTTCACAACATACCCTATGCAAATGCATTGCTCGACTACAGCCTTTCACTCGAAAGTGAGCTGGAATAGGGAGAGGGGTGCCGCCGATTTCGCGATATAGGTTCGCTACCTAATCCTGTCCGTCAAGTAATGCCCGCAGCGGTACATCTTGTTCCTTCGGTAGATAGTAACTGAGCGGATCACTGACGACCCCAATCAATTGCTTCTGAATTGGGTTACACTTAGCAACCAGTTCATCAGGCATGGCGATATAATCCATCGGTTTGACCCATCGGTAAGCATATCCCATAAAAATGGTTTTCCGTGGCATACCCGACCAGTTGTGTCCAATGCCGTGCCATGTCCGCTGTTCAAAGAGGAAAGCATCACCGGCGTTGACGTTCATAGAGATAGCACCACGGGCCCGACCTGTATCTGGATCAAGTGGGGGTCTGCCTGTCAAGCGGTTACTCCCCGGCACCAGCACAGTCGCACCGGAGGCAGGGTCGGATTGGTCGCTGATGGCGTAAGCAATCTTGAGCATGATGCGCGGGTGAGGTTCCTGCATCTCGGCATGTGACGTGCCACCGTCGCGATGCAAGCCGATGCGGTTCTTTACCTCAGGCGGCGGTTCCTCTTTTGAGGGGAGGACAATCAGATGCGATGTTATCATCTGCACGTTCCAATTGAGAACCCCGTAGGCGAGTGGCACTGTTTTTTGCCAGTCAAGGAGTTGGAGAAATGCTTCGTGGTGCGTGATGCAGTTACGGAGGTTTAATTTGCCACCAGCCTCAAGTCTACCGGCGGCTTCCTCTTTCGCATAAACCTCATCAACGGCAGCATCAATTTCCGCAACGACATCAGGAGATAGGGCGTTTTGAATCAGCAGATACCCATTGTTTTCAACAAATTCCCTATGCTCCGGTGTAAAGACTGCGGCTTGATTAAGATCTGTTATAGTATCCATAGCGTTTATCCTTTAGCGTGCTGAAGTAGCCTGGATTGTTAATCGAGATTCAAATCGTATTATGCATTATACAGGACACACCGAAAAAATTTCAAAGCAATTTTGTGTTCACGATCGGTAAAAATACACATATTGGAAGGAAAAGTGTCCGACGGGATCCGCAACGAAGGACTCTGTTTAATCTCCATCCAAGCGTGAGCAGGCGTGTCATAGACAGAAAGTATCACGTAACTTGAAAAGTGAATTAACCTCGGAACCTCACAGATTCAGAGAACCTCCCAAATATGGAGCATCATGGCGAGCGATTCTACTTGGCACAGTCCTTATCATCCCGAACATGTACTGGATTCTGGACTCTGCCGGTCAAGGGTATCCCACCACGATCTCCCTCTACTTTAACGTCATCTTCTGCGTCTTTGTTATCATAGGTGTTAACCTCTTCTTAGTCCGGATAGCACCAAGGATCGCAATGCAACAAGGCGAATTGCTGACGATTTATGTCATGTTGGCGATCGCTTCCTCACTCGCAGGACACGACGTACTCCGCGTATTAATTCCCATGATTCCCTACGCATTCTGGTACGCCACACCAGAAAATGACTGGGTAGACCTGTTTCATCGGTATATCCCTGACTGGATGGCTGTCAAGGACAGATCTTTCTTAACGGAGTATTATCGCGGCGAAACAACTCTTTATCAATGGGAAACTGTCCAAGGATGGCTGACGACAACTTTTGTCTGGGGCGGCTTCCTCTGTGCAATGGTTTTCCTGATGGTGTGTATTAACAGCCTTGTTCGGAAACAGTGGACAGAGCACGAGAAGTTAAGTTACCCCATCATCCAATTGCCGCTTGAGTTGACAAGTGGCGGTAGAACGAACTTACTGACAAATAAAATGATGTGGCTCGGTTTCGGTATCGCTGGTGCAATTGACATCCTCAACGGACTCCACTACCTCTATCCGACTGTGCCGAGTTTGGGCGGCAGACTCTACGATTTACGTCCGTTCTTTACACAGAAACCGTGGAGTGCCGTCGGATGGAGCCCGATAGCCGTGTTTCCGTTCGCGGTGGGCATCGCTTTCTTCATTCCGCTGGATTTGTCGTTCTCCTGCTGGTTTTTCTACCTCTTCTGGAAGGCAGAGCGAGTCTTCGGTGATGCCTTAGGGGTCCGCGGCATGCCGAACTTCCCTTTCACCGATGAACAGTCTTTCGGGGCATATCTCGGCTTGTTCGTCATTGCGATTGTGGCGACGCGGAAACACCTCGCACAAGTCGGGCGGAAGTTGTTTAAAAACGATCCGCGTGTTGATGACACAGCCGAACCGATGTCCTATCGAGTGACACTGTTAGGTCTCATCGCGAGTCTTGTCTTTATCGTCGGTTTCTGTAAAACCGCGGGGATGTCTATCTGGGTGGTTCTCGTGTTTTTCGGCATCTATTATGCGATCTCTACAGCGGTGACCCGAATGCGTGCCGAACTCGGATCGCCTGTCCACGATTTGCACTTCATTGGACCTGATGAGATGATGCCTCGCATTTTCGGGACGCGCCTGCTTGGTCCGCACAACTTAACCATAATGGCGTATCTCTTCTTCTTCAACCGTGCCTATCGTGGGCATCCGATGCCACACATCTTGGAGGGATTTAAATTAGCGGAACGCACCGGAATTTCCAACCGACGGTTACTCATTGCAATGTGTATTGCGATTGTCGTCGGAACATTTGCCTCATTTTGGGCGTTCTATCATATCTCTTATGTTGAAGGTGCCCGGGACTGGTTCGCCGGCAGACCTTTCAATCGACTCCAAAGTTGGTTAACCTCGCCGAGAGCATCGGATGTACCCGCAATCGTCGCAATGTGTATCGGTTTCCTTATCACCGGCTTCCTGATGGTAATGCGGATGCGACTCTTCTGGTGGCCCTTTCATCCCGCTGGATTCGCGATCTCCAGCAGTTGGTCAATGAACGTATTCTGGTTTTCAATTTTTGTGAGTTCCGTCCTCAAATGGATTATTCTTCGACACGGGGGTGTGAGTGCGCACCGAAAATTGATTCCGTTCTTCCTCGGTCTAATTTTAGGCGAATTCATCATCGGCAGTATATGGAGCCTCATCGGAATTACGACAAATCAACCCATGTACCGGTTTTTATTTTAGAACGTGATTGTTTTTTATTCGCCGGATTCTGACAGCGGTTGAATATAATGGATCTGCCTTGCGACTTCTGTAAAACCCATAGATGGATAGAAACTGGTGCCTATGGGGTTCTGCTCCAGAGTTTCAATCCGAGCGTAGAGCATTCCTTCTGCCCGCAAATACGCCAACGCTTTTTCGATGAGTTGCCTACCGATACCACGGCGTTGAAACTGCGGTAGCACGGCGAGGTTCGGGATCCCGCCGATGCGAGTTGAGTGGTTAAGTCGAGTTGTGATGTAGCCAGCAATCTCCCCTTCAACCTCCGCCACAAAAAGCCCGTCCGGGTTTGCTGCTGCATCGTCATCAATATGGGACATTTTGCGTTCTTCCCAAGCCATATCGCCGATACGCCCAAACCGGTCTTCGATATTTTTGTCTATGGACACCTTCTCGAAACAGATAGCCGTGATCTGTCGAAGTGTTTGTAGGTCACTCTGCTTATATTTTCGGATCATTTTTCTTCCTTTTTGTAGGCGCGTTGTAAAATACGGTGGAGGCTCTCAAGTTTCGATCCTTCCTATAAAGATATGTTATACCGTGTGGAGAAAAAATACAAATTGTGTCTAAGATTGAATTGTTCCGAGATTCAGAAGACCGGTCTTGAAAAATATGCGGCGGTCTGCTATAATTGCGAATAGAATATTCTCAGGAGGAACATTGCGTGATTCGTGAAGCGATTCAGAAGGTTATAGCAGGGAACGCTCTAACCGAAGCAGAAATGATGGATACCATGAACGAGATCATGGAAGGGAAGACAACAGATGCCCAGATTGCCTGTTTTCTTACCGCATTGCGGCTAAAAGGCGAGACAGTAGAGGAAATGACGGGGGCAACGCGTGCCATGCGTGCTAAGTCTACCCCTGTTCCCACACTTCATATACCTGACTTGCAAGCTACACCCAAAGTCCCACGACTTGTCGATACATGTAGCACAGGTGGCACTGGTTTAAACCATTTCAACATCTCAACAACTTCTGCCATTGTTACCGCCGGAGCAGGCGTGCCGGTCGCAAAGCACGGCAATCGAGGCGTAACGCGACAGAGCGGCAGCGCGAACGTACTTATGGCATTAGGTGTGAACATTGAAATCGGTCCCGAACAGGTCGGACAATGTGTTGATGAAGTCGGTATCGGTTTCTTATTTGCACCAACGTTGCATGGTGCGATGAAATACGCTATCGGACCACGGCGAGAAATCGGGATTCGGACGATTTTTAATGCTATAGCACCGCTGACCAATCCGGCAGGACCACAGGCGCAGGTGATCGGTGTCTACGCGCCAGAACTGACTGAGGCGCATGCGAACGCATTGAATAGTCTCGGATGCCAGCACGCGTTTATCGTGCGTGGGGATGACGGTTTGGACGACATCACAACCACAACAACCACACGCGTTTCCGAACTCCGAAACGGCACTGTGGAAACCTATACCCTTGATCCCACGACATTCGGAATTCCGAGAGCCGAACCTGAAGCACTCCTGGGCGGCGCACCGGAGGAGAACGCCGAAATTGTGGTCAATCTCCTGAACGGTGAAAAGGGACCCAAACGCGATATTGTTGTGCTGAATGCTGGCGCAGCGATTACTGCAAGCGGGAAAGTGGATAGCCTCGATGCGGGTATCCAACTTGCCTCAGAATCCATTGATTCCGGCGCAGCGCTCGCGAAGTTAGAAGGACTCAAAGCCGTCTCAAACAATTTTTAATTATTCGCAAGACTTAAATAGGGCAATTTGTTTAAAGGTAAAATTAAAAAATTGATACTTGACACGATTATTGACCATAAACAGAAGGAACTCGCAGCCGAACAGGCACAGGTACCACTTACGAGGTTGGAAAAGGAGGTTGATCACCTTCCACCGACAGGGGATTTTCGCGACGCCATTTCAGGCAACGGGGCAGTCAAACTTATCGCCGAGGTGAAGAAAAAATCGCCCAGTAAAGGCATTATCCGCGAGGATTTCGATCCGGTATCAATCGCCAAAACCTACGTCGAAAACGGTGCTGCTGCGATTTCTGTGTTAACAGACAAGCATTTTTTCGCAGGCGAACTCGACTATCTGCGCGCAATTCGGGACACTGTTGATGTGCCCCTTCTCCGAAAAGATTTCACAATTGACCCGTATCACATCTACCAAGCCCGCGTCGCCGGAGCCGATGCCATTTTACTGATTGTCGCAGCGTTGACAGCAGCAGAGTTACGGACGTTCATGGATATTGCAGCCTCGTTATCGTTGGCGTGTTTGGTGGAGGTGCACACACAAGAGGAATTGGCTATTGCGTTAGACGTGGATGCCCAGATAATCGGTATCAACAACCGCGATTTACGCACATTTCACACCGACATCGCCACAACGTTCCGTTTACGCGAAGCTATCCCAGCGGATAAGGTCGTGGTGAGTGAAAGCGGTATCTATTCACGTGAAGACGTGATGCGGTTACAAGAAGCCGGTGTGCAGGCAATGCTTGTCGGTGAGTCATTGATGCGGAGCCTCGACATTGGCGAACAGGTCCGGCATCTTTTGGACTATTAACGTAGCAGTCAGCAATCAGTTCTCAGGGGTCCCATTGATTGGTGATGACGATTCTGTCCAATATTGTCCACTGGAATTAAAGGGAGGTAATGGTAATGCCGTGTCGTTTCAGAAGGGCAGTGGTTACACCATCCCCAGGCGTGAGGGTTCCAGAAAACGTGCCGTCGTAAATGTCGCCACAACCACAGGATGGACTCCTCGCTTTCAGAACCACGTGTGTCGCTTTGTTTGATTGCGCAACCCGCAAAGCGTGATGAGCACCTTTCAAATAGGCTTCCGTTACGTCCGTCCCGTCAGCAGTCATAACCTTTGCCCTGCCATCCAAGACATCACCGCCATCACCGCCGACAATCTCTGCAGGCGGACGCGGCGTTGGCAACCCACCCGATTCTTCCGGACAGACAGGGATAAGTTCATACCTCTCCCCTTGTTTTATCGCTGTTTCATTTCGGCTGTCACCGCCATCGTATCGGCAGCGGACACCAAGGAGACAAGCACTAATCACGATTTTCATGTTCCCGTAGGACCTCAAACGCGTTCATAATTAAATCCGTCTCCCCCGCCTTCAGTTGCAGGTAGTGCTTTTCCAAGTGGCAGAGAATATCGCATAATAACGAGGCACGACAGATTTCAAAGTTTCGATTTTCCGAGAACGGATGCGCCATACGCACCGATGTTGCGGTTCCACGCAATTCAGGCGGAAAATCCTCCAAAGCGTTATTGACATTCACACCGAAACCCAAAACAAAAAAAGGATGATGTTCTGCGTCGTATGCGAGTTCTGTGAGGACACCCGCAACCTTCTTCTTTTCGATCCGGACATCGTTAGGCACCTTAATCCGAGCGTCAAGCCTATATGTTGTGCGAATTGCCGCTGCTATTGCCATCGCACCGATGAGATTCGGGAGTGTAACCTGATCGCGAAGGAGCCGATGTTTAAGGACGACGGACACAAGGAGACTTTTTCCCGACGGTGCCTCCCAGTGCCTACCGTATCTACCACGTCCAGCGGTCTGGTGCTCCGCAATGATGAGCGTTCCTTCTGCGGCACCGGTCTTGCCGCGCGCAAGCGCGAGGTCGTTGGTAGATGCAACCTGTGAGTAATGCTCAATCTGGCAACCAATAAGCCTCGTCTGAAGTATTGTCCGCAGCACCTTAACATTCATAAAACTACTGGCTCAGATGCCGCTCCGCTTCAATCCGCCACTGTTCGGGTGGATTCAGTTCAAGGAAACGTTGCCATTGCATTCTCGCCGCTTCACGCTTCTCTCTATATTCATACATTAACGCAAGGTTGTAATTCGCAGTCAAGTTATTCGGTTCCAGTTGTATCACCTGTTCAAACTGCTCTGTTGCTGCGCCGAGTAGGTCCATACTGAAAAGGTTATTGGCATAGTTGAGGAGCGTCGGCACATGTGTGTCGTCCAAAGCGAGTGCTTTTTCCAGGGTCTCTTTCGCAGCGTTGTAATCCAAGGCATGTGCATAGTAAAGATCGCCAAGCCGTTGATACGTTTTGATGGCAATCGCGTCGTCCGCTTCGACAGGTTCTTGAATAAGTGCAGCCTCCGCCTCATAATGTTGAATCGCCTTTTTCCACGCCTGCTCCCATTCCGCAATCTGCCCGAGATGTGAGTGGATACCTCTGTATTCTGGCGCGTGAGAGAGCATATTTTCAAAAACCTCTTGAGCGCGACGATGCCGATCAATTTCGAGATAAAGGACCCCGAGTTGGTAGCTCGCCTCACGGTTTTTGGGTTGGAATTCGGTCACCTGCTTGAAATCCTCTAAAATTTGGCTATAGCGATACAGCGTTTTACCAATACGTCTGTAGCGGAGCGTGAGCATCCCGCGGTAGAAATACGCATCTACATAATCTGAATTCAGCGCGATGGTTGCGGTATACTCCTTGACAGCCATTTCAGCATGTTTATGATAGTCATCTCCGAGAGTCTCGGCGTGCTGGTCGAGCAGCCGGGCGTAACTATAGTGCCAGTCAAACTTCTCAGGATTGTATTGATTCGCCAGTCCATAGTACCGAATCGCACGCTCACGTTCGTCGCGCTTCTCGAAGATGACGGCGAGAAGGTGATGAAGTTCCGGGTGATTCGGTTCAATTTCTAACGCCGGTGGATAGACCCGAATGATATTCGCTTCATCATTGCGCTCGCGATAGATTGCACCGAGTTGGAAAAAGGGTGTAACTTCCGTTACTTCAAAAAAAGGGCTTTCAATCGATGCCGTATCAAGTCCAATCGTTTTCTCATAATGTGTGATGGCGTTGTCTATGTCGCCTTTTTGTTCAAACAAGACTGCCGCGTGGTAATGTGCCGAGACATCATCAGGATTGAGCCGGACGGTTGCAAGAAACGCCGTCAACGCAGCATCCGACTGCTCCAGGGTCAGGTAGGACAGTGCCATGAGATAATGCGCCTCGATCGTATCGGGAGCAATCTCGATAATCTTCTGTAGAGTGTCGATTGCCTGTTGATGGGATTCTCGGTTACGATAGATGTGGACCATCTTAAAAAGCACATCTGTTCGCTGTGAATCTAACGCCAGAGTGCGTTGATAAAGGGTGAGTGCGTTGTCTGTATCGCCATTCGCCTCATAACTCTGTCCCAGTAGGTAGGCGGCACTAACGTCTTCTGGAAACAACAGGAGGTGCGTATTCAAAGATTCAATAGCCTCTTGATAGCGCCTCTCATCGAAAGCGCGTTGTCCTTGCTCAATAAATTTATCCGCTAATTCTGGATTTAACGCCAATGCGCGTTTAAAATACGCAACAGAAGTCTCTACATCCCCCTGTTGGTGATAAAGTTCACCGAGTTTCAAGTAAACATCGTTGAAATCGCCTAAGAGGAGTTCCGTTTGCATAAGACTGGGATCGACTTCTATAATCTCAATAGTCTTTTCGTAAGATTCGATGGCTGCCTGGATGTTACCAGCATCGGCTTCGACCATACCTGTATAAAAATGGGAGCGTGGATCGTCAGGAAGGACTAACATCGCTTTCTCAAGGATCGGCATCGCTGCATCTGCGGTCATCAACCCTGCGAAGTAGGATTCAAGCGGTTCATAGAAGGTGTCCTGAAGGCTCGGTGTGAGGGATAATGCTTGTTGGTAGTATTGCACCGCTGCCGTGGTATCGCCGTTCGTATAGAAGCGTTCTCCAAGCGCGAAAAGTGCGTTCGCGTGCCTCGGCTCAACCTCAATTGTGCGTTGATATAGCCGAATTGCACCGTCCGTATTGCCTTTTTCATCGAAGATAACCGCCAGTTCGTAAAGGACCTCTGCGGAGTAGTCCTGATGTTGCGATCCTTTCGCATATTCTTTTAACGCTTCATCAAAGAATCCCTCAGTCGCAAGCACTTGTCCGAGTTTGAAGTAGGCAGGTGCGAACCTCTTATTTTTCTGGGTAAGATTCTCAAAGGTCTCGCGGGCGCGGTCTATCTCACCCTGCGCGAAATAAACCAGACCGATACCGTATTGTGGATATTCCCACTTTCTGTTTACTTTCCGTGCGGCGTCAAAGGCTTGGAGGGCTTCTATGTAATTTTGCTGCTTTAAGTGGATTTCACCCATCCGATAGTGAACCGGATAGTAGTTAGGCTTTAAACGGATGCACACCTCAAATTCAGCGAGTGCCAATTCGTCTTTACCTTGTCCTTGATAGATACCACCGAGGTTGAAGCGCGCCCAAAATAGATCTGGATCGATCTCAACGGCGTATTGTAAGTAGTTAATGGCAGTATCCGACACTTCACCGGTTTTCGGTGCTTGAAGGGCATGTATATAACCTAAGCCGTAATAGAACGCCGCCTTGATGATGGGCGTGGCGGGTTGTTGTGCCTGACGGTTGTTCTCCCTTGCGGTATAAAGCGTGAGGAGTTCAGAAAGTCGTCCCTGCTTTTGCCATTTGAGGATGAGTTCACGATGTTTCTCCGCGGGTTTTCTCTTTTCTTGCAAGACCTTTGCGAAGTCTTTTCTCATGTCCGATTCCCACTTTTCCGCGGCGAGTACCTGTATTGCGGTTGTATTGATCCATAAACATACAATTAAAGCTGTAAATATTGCGGGCTGTTTCACTGTTTTTTTCATTTTTCTAATTTTCCTTATGCTAAATCAGATAACTCACAAAAATCACGGGTCATTACTTTTTCGCGCGTCGGCATAGAAGGGGTCGCACCAACCACAGTCACTGCCGCTGCCCCAGCTGCATTCGCAAACGCAACAGCTGCCCGTAAAGTCTCGCCACTTGCCAGTGTAGTCGCGAGTGCGCCACAGAACGCATCCCCTGCCCCTGTTGTATCCACAGCATCGACAGTCAATGCCGAAACATGTGCAGATTCGGTGGCTGTCAACATCAATGCGCCTTGCGCGCCAAGTGTTAAGACAACAGCCGTGCTTGGAGCATCCACCATGCGCCCGCGTAATGCTTCTGCTGCGCGGCGCGCGTTTTCGTGATTGTCAACTTTTATCCCCGACAACAACTCCGTTTCGGATTCGTTCGGGGTGAGAATATCAACAGACGCTAACAGGCTATCCGGCAACGGTTGCGCAGGTGCAGGATTTAATATCACAGTCGTCCCGTGTGCCTTAGCGATGGCTGCGGCGTGCTCCGATGCTGCCACGGGTGTTTCTAATTGTAGCAGTAAGACGCTGGCGTTTGCGATGTCGTCGGCAGCAGCGTCTATATCCGCTCTGGTAAGTGCCATATTCGCGCGCGGCACCACGATGATACTGTTGTCGCCATCGGGTTCAATGACAATCGTTGCCACACCCGTCCCGACCTCCCCGCGTTTTGTGACAAACCTGTTATTAATACGTTCGTTCTCCGTTGCTGCGAGTAGCATATCTCCGAAGAGATCGGCACCCACACTTCCGATCAGTGTGACCTCAGCTCCTAACCGTGCCGCAGCAGTTGCCTGATTAAATCCTTTTCCACCTGTGAAAATATCAAAAGCATCGCCGATAAGCGTTTCACCCGTGTCGGGTCGCCGCCTTGCTCGGCATACCAGATCGACGTTCAGACTGCCAACAACGGTAACTTTTGGGCTTGCGAGCGGTGTTGCTTGGTTTACCACGACTCATTCCTATCTTTCTAACGATTTTTGACAATTATAGTTGACATGTGGTGTGAGTGTCAAGGTTTTTACCAGTCGTTTTCAAGGGCATTATGGAGTTTTTGTAAAGTTGTTCTTATGAAACGCGAATTTTACATTTTTCATTTTATGCACGAATTGTGTTCAAAAAACGAGTCTTTTTAATATACACATTTTTTGTAACCTTTTTACCTAATTTTTACACTTAAGTTAATAGAGATTCAAAATAGCACAGCGATTTTCGATTTTCCATTTACTTAGTGATACTGTATAATACGGAAAGGACAAGATCGTTTTGTATGCTGATCGATTATAAAAAGTCCAGCGATGCACAACTCGTGCAAGCTTACCAAAAAGGGGATGAAGAAGCGGGGAACGTCCTCTGCCAGCGATACTGGAATGCCCTTTATAGGTTTTTCAAAAAGAGAATCAGAAAGAAGGAGGACGTAGAAGATCTCGTCCAAGAAACGTTCCTTGAGGCATTGAAAACCTTAAGGGAAACTCGGTTTCGGAGAAGCTTTCAGGCATGGCTTTACACTATAGCAAAACGTGTAGTTGGAAGATGGGTCAGGGCACAGCAGAGGCTGTTTGTATTATTAGATGAGGATCCAGAGAACAAATCGGGACAAATGCTTCTCGAAGAAGCACTTCTCGCCCCAATAACAACTCAACCAGAACATGGAACGATTGACGACGAGATCGGTGACATCCGTCGTCGTTTTGAGAGAACACTGAGTTCAAAAGAATCAGTAGTTTTCCGATTAAGACAGAACAAAAATATGACGTTCAAAGAGATTGGGCAAGAGTTGAATATCAAGCCGAATACCGCTAAAGTTCGGTATCATCGGGTGGTAACAAGTTTTAAAGCGTGGTTAGAGAAACATTATCCTGATATTTACTATTCATTCATTAAAGAGGGTGAATAGTTAGACTGAAAATATGTTAAATTATTTTTTCGATTTTACTATAATATTCAAACTTGCTTAGTAATAAGACAATTCCTCTTGTGCCTAAGCTAGCGGTGAATAAGTAACTCATTTGGAGAAATATGAAGATAATTGAATCTTACATCAGATTTATTGTTCTGTTTTTCGTTTTGAAGTTCAGAGGGATTCGACATTATGCGAAGTACTTTGATACACCCTCTTTTTCCTCAATGTCCGACAGTGATAAGGAAATACTCGCAGAAATAAAAAGAGCGGTAGACCTTGCCGTAAGGTTTATGGTTTTTAATTCCGATTGTGTTTATCAGTCCCTTACATTCGCAATGATGCTGCGCCGCCGAGCTATTCCAGCTGTTGTTTGCATGGGAGTTTCTAGTTTCCCATTTAGGGCCCACGCTTGGGTTGAAGTCAATAACGAAGTAGTCAGTGGCGATGACAGTATCGTGAGTGGGCTTTATCCATTAAAGAAGGATCGCGTTCATGGATAGAATATCTGGCATCTGCTTTCAAGAACCAACATCACAATTATGTGGATTTAATTTCTTACAAAGCGAATCAAAAAACGCTTTCATAAAGGTGAGTTCTAGCGTGAATGCCTACTTTCACGTAGATGGTAGAAGTCAATATGCTACTGTTATGCAAACTGATGCAGATCTAAAAATGGGGCGACATATCATCTGGGTTGGAACGATCCATAACAGAAACGAAGTCATTCGTTTTTTGAGTCAATCGGGAATTGCTGGTGGGACGGATATGTGTGATGCTCAACTCACCCTTCACCTCTATAATCTTGTCGGAGAAGATGTCTCCACCCATCTTATTGGATACTATGCTTTTGCTGTCTGGGATGAGGCTACCCAGAGTCTATTTCTGTCACGAGATGCAATAGGGGCAGAACGTCTTTACTACTTCCATACTCCCAATCTTTTTTGTTGGGGAACTGAAATTCGTCAGGTCTGCTTTCTCGCGGGTATAGAACCAATTCTCAATGAAGAATGGATGGCAGAAGCCTTGACATTGGCTGGGGATGGTTCTTTAGTCCATACCAAAGATTCCGCTATTCAAGGGGTGCGATCTGTTCTTCCAGGGCATAACCTTTTGTTAAATTATGGAAAAACACCACGACTCACACAATGGTGGGAATGGAAAAAATATAGGGGCGGAAAATCACCAAAAGATGAAGATTTGATTGAAGAGTTTCGCCACTTGCTGACATATAGCGTGAAAAACTGTGTTGGAACAGATCCTCGGGTCATTGCCGACTTGAGCGGAGGAATGGATTCCTCATCAGTTGTTTCGATTGCCTGTCAATTGGCAGAAAAAGGAGAGACCTCTGTTTACTTGAGGGATGTTTTTTCTTACTACGATCCAAATGAACCGCGTTTTGACGACACGGAGTACCAAGAGGCTGTCATTAAACGTTACGGATTAAAACAGCATAAGGCATCTCTAGAAGGATGTTGGTTCCTTTCGGGAATTCGAGATCAAGATGTCTACTTTGACCACCCAACGCCTATATTACTCTGGTTAAATCAGACCAAGGTAAGATGGAAACTTCTATCGGAGAAAGGCTTTGCCGTTGCTTTAAGCGGAGCCGGAGCAGATCACATAATGCTTTTTACATGGATGTACCTATTTGACTATGTTACATCGGGTAAGTTTGCCACGGCATGGAAAGACCTTACTGCACTCAGTGCTTTAAATACACAGCCGATGTGGAAAGTCATTGCTGATAATATCTTGCTGCCTATCAAACACAGGCACCGTTTGTGGGAACCCAAAATATCCGATTGGCTGGATAGAGATTTTCTACAGCGGACAAATCCCAAAGCCCGTTTTAACGACCTAATCCGTGGATTACGAGGGAATCCACTGTCTACCCAATTTGACATACTTACGATCCTCCATAGCCTTAATGGAATATTTACTTGTAAATACCTTGCTGAGCCTCTTGGGATTTCTTATCGACATCCCTTTAAGGACAGACAGTTAATAAATTTCGCCCTACAACTCCCTCCTCACCTTAAGCGGCAACCTCAGCAAATAAAGTACATCCTTATGAAATCAATGAAGGGCATCGTGCCTGACATCGTTAGGTTGAAGTCGGGTGGAGCTAACTTTTCGCATTTCCATCGCCAGGGTTTAATAAATGAGAGTGACGCTTTCAATGATTTGGCAAGGAATCCAATTCTCGCTGAGTTGGGCTTTGTTAACCAAAAACGGTGGGAAGAAGAACTAAAAAGGTACAAATTAGGTGTTCTTAATCCTTACAATATTTTTCGCCCTTCTGTTGACATGAAGTTCGCTTTATCAGTTGAAGTCTGGCTACGTACGTGTTTGCCTCAGTTCTCTAATGCCTATTCCAGTCTAAAAGGGGCGTGACATGAAAGACGTTCTGCGACTGTTGGTGTATCTGAAACCATATTGGTATTTCCAGGTACTCTATATTCTTTGCTCACTTGGCTATTGGAGCGGCTATCTCGTTCACCCTTGGATTGAAAAAATTCTGATTGACGATGTGTTTATTGCCAAAAATCCTGATAGGTTGCTCCCTGCTTGTGGACTCTGGGGGTTGATGGCACTTGGCATGTATATCTTTACGTTTGGGTTTGTCTATTTTCCTACAAGGGTTTCAGAAAATGGCACGAAAGACATCCAATTGAAAGCCTACCGGCACCTCCGTAAATTAAAATTCCGATTTTACGATACACATCCCATAGGGAAAGTGATGGCAGTATTTACATCGGATACTCCAAAAGCTGTCCAAGGGTTTGGCGTGTTTGCGGGCGACTATCCGATTAATATCATCTTGCTGATTGTAACCCTCATCACTATGACATTTGTGAATTGGCAGTTATGTCTGTTCACTCTGTTTGTTTCTTACATAAATGTCTTAGTGCCTATTTTCTTAGAGAAGCCCCTCCGCCGAATCGGTGAGGCAGTTCAAGAGCAAAACGCTTTGCTATCAGGCAACTTACAGGAAAGCATTGCGGGTTCCAGCGAACTCAAGGGATTGGGAAAAGAGTTCTACGATTTAAAAAATTTCCATCAGTTTCTCAAGCAGCTTGTGGCAATCCGTATCAAACAGTTAACAATTCAGCAGGTAGGGAATATCTCACAGTCTCTGTCTTGGATAGGAAGTGCTTTGGTGTTTCTAGTTGGTGGTAGTTATGTCCTACGAGACGCGGTTACTGTTGGAGAACTCTTTGCAATGGTTATGTGGTTTGATTGCGTATATCGTCCTGTGCGTTCTCTCGTAAGCCTTCACCTCAGGATCCCGGCCATCATGGTTGCTGCACGGCGGGTTTTTGCGTTCTTTGATGAACACAAGGAAGAATCTCAAGAAGGAATACCTATAGAACAGATTGAGGGGTATGTCGAGTTTTCTAATGTCTCTTTTGGGTATAGTGAAGCGCAGTTTGTTTTGAAAGAGGTTAGTTTCCAAGCAGAACCCGGCGAAACAGTTGCGATAGTGGGACCTAGCGGCGCGGGGAAGAGCACTTTGATTCATCTGATTCCGCGTTTCTATGAACCTCAACATGGCAATATTTTGATAGACAATACTCCTATTAATGAAATACAAGTTCAATCGCTGCGCACGCATATTGGGATCGTTTTTCAAACCCCTTACTTGTTTGATGAGAGTATTTCATATAATATTCGCTTGGGAGCAAATAATCCGGAGGTGGTATCACATGAGGAGGTCGTTGCTGCTGCAAAGTCAGCAAATGCACACGACTTCATTATGAAATCTCCTGAACAATACGAAAGCAAAGTAGGGGAGCGTGGTGTTCGGTTGTCTGGCGGCGAGCAGCAACGGATTGCCATCGCGCGGGTACTCATAAGAAACCCGAAGATTCTGATTCTGGATGAAGCAACATCTGCCTTGGATGCCGAATCGGAGTCCTTGGTGCAAGAGGCCCTCATGCGGCTCATGAAAGGTCGAACCAGTTTTGTGATTGCACATCGACTCTCAACTATTTTGAACGCAGATAAAATCCTAGTCATCAATGATGGCAGACTCGTAGAAGTTGGCACGCATGCAGAACTTATTCGACGCAGCGGTATATACCACAGTCTATTTCAAAAACAGTTCGCAGGAATGCAGAAGGCAGTATGAATTCAATTGGTATCAGAATCTCTGACAAGATTTTCCTGTATTAGTAATCCCTTAGAGTCCAATTGCATCAGAAGTCTACTGATGCTAACTATGGAAAAAACATGAAAGACGTTCTGCGGTTGTTGTCGTATCTTAAACCTTATTGGCATTTTCAAGTGCTCTTTATCTTCTGTGCCTTGGGTGACTCAGGCTGCGGCTTACTGTCGCCTTGGATTCGGAAAATTCTGATTGATGATGTGTTTATTGCCAAAAATGCTGAATTGCTTCTGCCAACTTGCGGACTCTATATTCTGACAGCAATTGGCATGTACTTCTTTCGGCTCGGATTGACTTACTTTCCTGCGAAAGTTTCGGAAAATGGAACGAAAGACATTCAGCTAGAAGCCTACTACCACCTCCGCAAATTAGGATTCCAATTTTATGATACACATCCCACAGGGAAAGTAATGGCACTATTCACATCGGATATGCCAAAAGCTGTCCAAGGATTTGGCGTGTTTGCGGGCGACTATCCTATAAACGGCATCCTATTGATTGTGACGCTCGCTATTATTATGTTTATCAACTGGCAGTTGTGTCTTGTTTCCTTACTACTCATCGCGGTGAATGTCATTATCCCTGCTTTCTTGGAGAAGCCTCTTCGCCGAATGGGCGAAGAAACTCAAGAACGGCAGGCCTTACTGTCAAGCAGACTACAAGAAAGTATTGCTGGCTCGCGCGAACTCAAAGGGATTGGAAAAGAATTCTACGATTTAAAAACCCTCCGCGAGGCTCTTAAAAGACTGGTCGCAATCCATCTGAAAGAGGCACTCGTCCGTCAGGCAGGAGCAGTTACTATCATTTTATTCTGGGTAGCCCAAATCCTAATACTCCTGATAGGTGGTAGATCCGTCTTACGCGACGAGCTCACCATCGGTGAGCTCTTTGCGATTATACACTATTTTGGTAGGGTGGTTAATCCAGTGGATAAGCTTGTAAGTCTTCACCTCGGGATCCCGTCCATCATGGTCGCCGCACGGCGGGTTTTTGCGTTCTTTGATGAACACAAGGAAGAATCTCAAGAAGGAACACCTATAGAACAGATTGAGGGATATGTCGAGTTTTCTAATGTCTCTTTTGGGTATAGTGAAGCGCAGTTTGTTTTGAAAGAGGTTAGTTTCCAAGCAGAACCCGGCGAAACAGTTGCGATAGTGGGACCTAGCGGCGCGGGGAAGAGCACTTTGATCCGCCTCATTCCAGGCTTCTATAAACCCCAACAAGGGGAGATTCTGATTGACACTATGTCTATTAGTAAAATGCGAGTTCAATCGCTGCGCGCACACATTGGGATCGTTTTTCAAGAACCGTACCTGTTTAACGAGAGTATTGCCTACAACATCCGCTTGGGGGCAGCGGATCCAGAATCGATATCACACAAGGAAATTGTCGCCGCCGCGAAACTAGCAAACGCGCATGGCTTCATTATGAATTTTCCTGATCAGTACGAAAGCAAAGTAGGGGAGCGTGGTGTTCGATTGTCTGGCGGCGAGCAGCAACGGATTGCCATCGCGCGGGTACTCATAAGAAACCCGAAGATTCTGATTCTGGATGAAGCAACATCTGCCTTGGATGCCGAATCGGAGTCCTTGGTGCAAGAGGCCCTCATGCGGCTCATGAAAGGTCGAACCAGTTTTGTGATTGCACATCGACTCTCAACTATTTTGAACGCAGATAAGATTCTTGTGCTTAGTGGTGGCAGGCTTGTAGAAACTGGTACCCATGCGGATTTAATGCAGCTTGGTGGTATCTACCAGGGATTGTTTCAAAAACAGTTCACGGAAATGCAGTCCGGACATTGAGGAGGTAAAAGCAGTCATTCTCGGGTGCCTTTTCGGCGGTACTTGGTGTCGGTTTGGACTCTATCTGACTATAGAAGTGATTAGTTGCCTTGATAGAAACATTATGTAACTGAGGTAACTCAAATTCTCGAATCTAATAACCATTTTATTTTTTTACAGAAACCGCTTGGAAACGCGTTTTCTAAGCGCGTTTTACAACGTTATAGAGGGCTAATTATATGAAATATGAAATTAACGAGTTAGTCTCCCATACGGAGGTCCACGGTGAAATTGTTCTCGCCAATATGGAAACGGGATTATATTTCAGTGTGGTTGGTAGTGGGAAACAAATTTGGGCAGCACTTGTAGAAGGTGAAACAACTGAAAACATCATTGACACTGTAGCTGAACTATATCAAATTGACACACAGAAAGTGTGTAAAGATGTCCGCGAATTTTTAGATCATCTTGAGTGCCACAAGTTTATACAAAAGGTGGAGAAAAGAAATGCAACCTAAGCCTGTTATAGGACTTGTGAGACATCGAATGACAGAGGTGCCGGGTACGAGTGTTGGGGACATCTTTTCAGATAGGGAAGCAGCAATCTCTCGTTCATTTGAAGTCGAGCTACTTCCTCCTTATTATCGCTCCCTCTCTCCGGAAAAAAAGAAGGAAGTAGGCACAAGGTTTCTGAAGCACTGTAGTTTAGTCCTCCCTGGAAATGGGTTGAATTTGTTTGCTTTGCGTGAGGAGATTGGTTCTCAGGTTCCGATGCTTTACCTCAATCTGGGAGGATTGCCCCGGGGAGCTGTTGCGCTTAGAAAGATATTCCCCTATTTTCGTTCCACCGACACGATTGTATTCACCAGTCATGCTGACCAAGAGATTCTCAAAACCCTTATGAAAACCTGTGTTGCCCGGCAGGTTTACCTTCCCTTTGGGATAGACACGGAATCTTTTAAGCCTTGCTCCACAGATGAAAGGAATCGGGCCCGCGAGCTCTTCGGTTTCACTGAGGATGACATTATCTTAACATACATCGGACGGGTTACGGTTGAAAAAAACGTGCATGCAATCGTCAGAATTTTTAGAGAACTGGTTAAAGAATACAAAAATCTTCACCTGTTAATTGTAGGTCCTATTTTGGATATTCCTTTTGAAGATTTTCAATACAAGGACCCTGACTTCGTTGCTTATTTTAAGGATTTGCGTTCAAGTCATCCGTTGTTAAAGGAGCGCATCAAATGGGTCGGTAGTTTCCACAAAGAGGGGTTGCCATTTTTCTATAACCTCTCTGACATTTACATAAATCTCACTCTGCATCACGATGAACAATTTGGTTATACGCAAGTTGAAGCTATGAGTTGCGGCAAACCAGTCGTTGGTACAGACTGGGGTGGGCTGCAAGATACCATCCGGCATCAACAAACAGGTTTTAAAATAAAAACTTTCCTCACGAAATGGGGCGTTCAGATTGACAGGTACAGCCTTTTAACTGCTTGTAAGGCACTCATTGAGTCCGCGGAACTTCGAGAGGAAATGTCGAAGAATGCTCGATGCGTTGCCGTTACTGACTACGCTATGGATGTTTTTCAAAATAGGTTGGAAACAGAAATACAGCAAATACTAAATCAATCCAAGCATTCCTCTGGTGGATTGAATCAGTTAAGCAACTTTGGCTTAAAGTACAATTTTAACTTTTCAGACAAGGAAATGGACGAAAAGGGCAGACTTCTTTCCATAGTGCCGATTTCTCCAACCTATTCGGAAGAGAACTATGATTTATATTCCACGTTGATTTGTCCGTATACCTCAGGAGAGGTTAGAACAGAGATTCAGGAATCAGATGTGCTCTTCTTCGCGCCAGAGTCTTTCAGGATTGAGGGAAATACGCTTCATATTACTGATGTTTTATGGCCTCAAGTCTATTCTGCGTCCCCACTTGATCTTGAAATTATCAAGTATCTTATCAAAACCCCCTACACGCCATATCAGAAACTTCTGTTTGATTTCTGTGGTGTGGCTTGTCAGGATGACATTTACTCATGTCTCCTTACATTGATTGCAAAAGGAGTTGTTGTGCATTCTGCCGGGATGTAAGTGGGGATTTTAATTAATTTTTCAAACTTTCTGCCGTGTGCGTATCTAACGATACATACATAGAATATGAGGAAAGGAGGTGAGATTCATGACGGATGTAAAATTTGCCGGAGATGCGAAGCCAGTCCCCCAGGAGTTGGAAACGTATGAAAAACCAACTCTAGTGGAATTGGGGAGTATTCTTCAGTTAACCGCAGGTGCTTTTGATAGTGGTGATAGTGAAGAAAATTATGCTAAATACATACCTAATAACGGATAGTTACATTACGGGCTGAGATAAATCCGTCGGGTCTGCACGCTTGTCCCGTTTTTATATCCAGGGGTTATAGCAAATTCGCAGGCACTCGCAGTCTTATCTGTAGAGATTATTGATGGAAAATCTCGTCTAGTACTTTCTGTTTGTGGTTGCTATTCTTATTGTTTTTCTTTACATCATGTCACTCTGCTCAAAAAGGGCATGCCCAGATGTATGCCCGCGACGCGTGATAGAGTTCTCTGAAAGAACCTTGAGCAGCATTAGAGCAGAGTTCTTCAATTTGAATGGATTGTCTATTAGACTTTCTACATCAACTCCTTTTTGGAGTTTGAGAAAACCGCGTTGGCACAGTTCTTTAACTGTAGCAACGTGGTTTTCTTTAAGTACCCTGAAATTTCCCAAAACACGAATGGTCCTTCATATCTAACTACACTGTGAAGTCCGCCAGTTTAGCGGCTCTGCCGCCCGCTCCTATAGCGAAACTCATGGTTTCTGTCAATGTTGGAAGAAGTGAAGACACGGCCAAAACACATCTCCACAACGCACACTGTCAACTCCGAGAATCGCTCACCCCTTACCTGAAGAATCAACACATTCCTTGGCTCGCGTGAACCTACATTCTTAGGGTTTACGCGGTTTTTTCCATAGGATCTCCGTCGGACACGCTAAAAATGCCATCATCCGCGAAATCTGTGAAATCCGCGACAATCCGCGATTCAGACGATCAGCACCCGCCAGCGAGAATGGAAACAGGTTTTGGCTTGCCAGCGACACCTAAAAGTGCTATTATGCACATCAGCAGAGAGATGGTAAATCCTACGAACCGAGAGCGAGGGAGTGCCGGAGACTTTCATGAATTCCAAATTGAAATATGCCATCGGCTTTTTAATATTTTTCGGCATTAGCTTTGCGCTAAAGTGGCGAGCAGAACAGGTGAGCGATGCGGAAACCCTCGTGTGGTCCAGCGTAATTCCGCCGTTACTTGCCGTTACATTAGCAATTCTGACAACGCGACTGCTCCCAAGTCTCGGCATAGCGGTAGGTGTGGGGATCGTGCTTTCGTGGTATCAACAGGGTGCCATCCCCATCGGTTTTTTGACGGAAATTGTTTGGTTTGTGCGTGCCGTGAGCATCGGAAATGAGGGTGTAGACCTCTTCAATTTCTGGGTCGTTCTGTTTGTATGCCTCATCATGGCGACGATCTCTGTTGTGGTTGCCTCCGGTGGTATTGGTGGCGTTGTGGTGTGGCTTTCTCAGTTTGCAAAAGGACCCCGTTCAGCCCAATTTATCACCGGGTTGATGGGGATCGTTATCTTCATCGGGGATTATTCCAACGCCATGCTTGTTGGTCCCACGATGCGTCCACTCACCGATCATCACCGGGTCAGTCGTGAGAAATTGGCGTTTCTCGTGGATTCCACGAGTGCACCAATCGCGGGTCTCGCGTTCGTCAGCACGTGGATCGGCTATGAAGTCGGACTCTTTGAGGATATCGCGAAAACGATCGGGCTGGAACGTGATGGGTATTCAATGTTCTTCGATGCACTCGGTTTCCGGTTCTACTGTATCCTGATGATTATTTTTGTTATTGTCAATGCGATCAGTGGCAGAGATTACAGCGCGATGCACAAGGCGGAAAGACGTGCTCGAGAGACTGGAAACACCGCCGCGCCAGATGCGAGAGCACTTGGACAGACTTCAGCTTTCACGAGTCTACCCAATGCTGTGACACAACCTTTTTCGGCAGTTTTACCGCTCCTAACGCTTTTCGGATTGCTCTTGGCGGGTTTCTGGATAGACGGTGAGGGGACGGGCTTTATTTTTTCCCTAACCGCATGGCGCGACGCACTTTCAAAGGCAGACAACGTCAAGATTCTCGCCTGTGCGGCAGCGAGTGGTTTTATTGTTTCAATTGGCTGTGCACGCTGGCTCTCAAAACTACGATTCTCAGAGATTGCGCCGGTTGTTTGGAGCGGTGTGAAAAGCAGCCTAACCCCGTTGAGTATTTTGCTCTTGGCGTGGGGGTTAAAAGCGAGTTGCGATAGACTCATGACGGGGCAATTCCTCGCAACCATGCTCAGCGATATTGTGTCGCCGCTCTGGTTTCCAGTCCTTGTCTTTATATGTGCATCCGTTACCTCTTTTGCGACCGGTACCAGCTGGGGCACGATGGCGATCCTGATTCCCACTGCGATTCCGGTGGCGTTCTCGCTCGATAATGGGAGTTACGGACTCATAACAATCATCTGTCTCGGGGCAGTATTGGACGGTGCCATCTTCGGAGACCACTGCTCGCCGCTTTCGGATACAACGATCCTCAGTTCCATCGCCAGTAGTTGCGATCCGATTCACCATGTGAGGACGCAATTGCCATATAGTCTCACTGTGGCAATCATCGCTCTGTTTTGCGGCTATCTTCCTGCTGCGCTCGGTATCTCCTCAGCAATCGGAATTCTCAGTGGCACGGGTCTAATTATCTTGCTATTTTTTAGCGTAGCTCGCAAGCCAAAACTCGCTATGTAAAGGAAAAATCAAATGAAAGTTGAACTTGAGGGAAAGGTCGCAATTGTTACAGGGGGCGCGAATGGCATTGGGCGTTCTACCGTAGACGCACTGGTTGCCAATGGCGCACAAGTGGCAATCGTTGACATTGATACGCAAGCCGGCATAAAAGTCGTTGAAGAGGTTAAAGAAAGCGGTGGAACCTGTCTGTTTGTAGAAGGCAACGTCTCAGACGCAACGCAAATGGAGGATGTTGCTGCTCGGATTGCAGCGCATTTCGGCAAAATTGAGATTTTGATAAACAATGCCGGAATTAACACAAGAAGTGATAGGGTGCCGATTCATCAGTACACCTTAGAGGACTGGCAACGGATCTTGGAAATAGACCTCACGGGTGTTTTTGCGACGAGCCGTGCTGTCATTCCATATATTTTGGAGACGCACAGGAGGTCTGGCTCCGAAAACGCAACTGGACGTATTGTCAACATCAGTTCTATTGCTGGATTGGTACCACTCCGCTTGCAGAGTGCTTACGTTGCCGCGAAGGCAGGTGTGGCGAATCTAACGCGTTCAATGGCGTTGGAACTCGGGCCGGAGGGGATCCTCGTGAATGCTGTTGCCCCCGGTTCCACCTTGACGCGTGGCACGAAGGCACTCTTTTACGGAGACGATGGGGCGTACACCGAAAACGCCGCGAGTCTGCTGTCACATATTCCGATTGGTAGACCCGGGCAAACCACTGAAATCGCAGCAGCCGTGCTCTTCCTCGTCTCGCCAGATGCAAGTTATATTAATGGGACTGTCCTCCCGGTGGACGGTGGTTGGATCGCTGGCTATACGCGAGATTGGTAGATGAGCAACGCTGTTAAGGCATACACTTAAAGGAGAAAAAAATGGCAAAAATTACGATGTTTAAAGGGTATCAAGGGGAACCTCCTATTCCGAAACCTGCACATCAGGTGCAAGCGAATGTTGTCACCGTTCAGGACGGGGTGCCTGTAAAGTATTCCGGCTGCGATGGGATCGGTGTCCGGGTCGTGCATCCTGCCAATCCGAACGCACCGGCACAAAACTTGGGATTAGTCGTGTTTTTTGTGCCGCCGCACGTCGTTCTGGAACCCGGAAGCCACCATACCGAGGAATGCTACGTGATTCTAAAAGGAAAAGGTGTGATGACGCTTGCTGGTGAAAAGGTCCCCGTTGAAGCAGGAACATTCATTCATCTCCCACCGTGGTGTGAGCACGGCATCGAAAATACAGGCGATGAATCCATGGAGGTCCTGATATGTACATCCCCGCCGAATCCATAAATTGAGATGATTGGGACTAAAATTCGCGAATTCCGCGTATATCCACGCTTTTCGGCAGTTTTTTGCATTTTAATTTAACCCTTTTCCTATATTTTACGTTAAATAAAGTATCTTAACTGTTTAATATGGGCTGCTAAAACACGCCTTTAATTATTCTGTGGGGGTTAATTTATGCGCGGGATAATCCCGAAGTCGTCCAATGTGAGGAAGGAATTTCTACGGAAACGTCCTTCCTGCGGACCACCTGCATCTGATGAACAAGCCAACGACGAGTTAACAACGATAGAAGAGATGCCCGAGGAAGTAGAGGATCGGGCACACGCACTACTCGCAAACGGAGAAGAAATCAAAGTCGCTGTCTCAACCGATCTACGGTTCGATGGCAACTACGGCAAAGATTGGGTAATTGCTACTAATAAACGACTCATCGCCTTTAACCAGAACGGTGCGCCGGAACATCAACTTCGTGAGATTCCACTGGCATCCGTTGAGGCTGTTGAGATCGTCGAGATGTACGGTAACAATATCCTCAAGGTCAGAACATCCGAGGATGCCGCGGAAGTTGCACGCTACTCACGCAAGGTCTCACCAAAGTTTGAGTTGGCAACGCCTGAATTAGAGACATTGGTTCAGGAAGCGAACCCGGATGTAGAACGTGAAAAACAACACCGTCCGCAAGGTTGGGGAAAAAATAAAAATAAATGTGAAACATGCGGACAGCCGCTACCGCGTTGGTCCGGTGTTTGTGTTAATTGCGTTGAAAAGCGAAAACTCATCTTCCGGCTCATTCGATATTCGTCCCCGTTTTGGCATGTTGCCGTGCCTGCGCTTGCGATGATGATGGTCATCCGATTCATTTCGCTCCTACCAACTGTTTTGAGCCAGGAGATGGTCGATAACATTCTTGTCCCAGCTGGCGCAGCTGTAAGCGGTGCCGCGTTAACCGAGACGGGGGAGCCTGTTTCGCCGCCGACGTGGGGACGCCTGAGTGGCATCGTTGACTCGGTTTCTGGCTGGTTAACGCTGCCGGTGGCTGGCAGTTGGGGACACCTGATCGCTATTATCTTTTTAATGGTGGGGTTCCGCGTTCTCACACTGGGGGCATCCGCTATCCGCGGGTATATGATGGCGTGGGTCGGACAAAATATCACGCGCCGGCTCCGGAACGAAACTTATGAACATCTCAACGCGCTCTCGTTAGACTTTTACAATCAGCGCGATACCGGGAACCTGATGTCGAGAATCACACAGGATGTCGGGAGGCTTCGAGATTTCATCGCAAACGGACTGCAAGACCTGATTGGGGATTCGTTTACGCTCATCAGCATCTGTATTATTATGTTTCTCACCAATTGGAAACTCGCTGCATGGACGTTGATTCCAGTGCCATGTCTTATTTTCTTCACCATCTTCTTTGGGAAGAAGATGAGCAAAGTCTTCTCTGTGCTATGGAAGCGGTATGCCGATATTAGCACGATATTAGCCAGTACGATTCCTGGTGTCCGCGTCGTCAAAGCCTTCGCACGTGAACGTTATGAAGTAAACCGATTCAACGAAAAAACATATAATGTGTTCAACGGAGAAATGAATGCAGCGAAGTTGTATACCTTGTATCGCCCGATCATGGAATTCATCATTTTCTCCGGCTCTATCCTAATATGGTTAATCGGCGGTTCGCAGATTTTCGAGGGTTCGTTAAGTCTGGGTCAACTTGTAATGTTCCAAGGACTCATGGGACAGTTCATTAGACCCGTTTTCACACTCTGTCAGATGAATGAACGCTTCATCCGAGCCGCGACTTCCGCTGACCGTGTATTTGAAATTATAGATACACCCCCAAGTGTCGCGGATAAAGATGATGCCGTTACGCTTGAAAACATTAAAGGCGATGTTGAGTTCAAGGATGTCTATTTCTCTTACGATGCAGAAAAAAATGCTGTCAATGGGGTCAGTTTCCACGCAGAAGCAGGTGAAATGATTGGGCTTGTCGGACATAGCGGGGCAGGGAAAAGCACGGTTATTAACCTGATTACCCGTTTCTACGATCCAAATGAAGGTTCAATAGCGATTGATGGATACGACACCCGCGATATTAAACTGAAGGCACTGCGGCAACAGGTAGGTGTGGTGCTGCAGGATCCGTTCCTGTTCCAAGGGACAATCGCCGAAAATATTGGGTATTCAAAACCCGGGGCTTCTCGGCATGAAATTATCGCCGCAGCGAAAGCCGCAAACGCCCATGAGTTTATCATCAAATTCTCTGATGGTTACGATACAATGGTCGGGGAACGAGGGGCTCGTGTGTCCGGTGGTGAACGACAGCGAATCTCTATCGCCCGCGCAATCCTGAAAAATCCGAGAATTCTTATCTTAGACGAAGCCACATCCTCTGTGGATACAGAGACGGAGTCGAATATCCAGGAAGCATTGGAACGGCTTGTCCGCGGGCGGACGGTATTCGCTATCGCACACCGACTCTCTACACTCAAGTATGCTGACCGACTGGTTGTGTTGAAGGACGGGAAAGTCGATGAAATTGGGACGCATGAAGAACTTCTTGCCAGAGATGGGACGTATGCGGTTTTGTGCGAAAAGCAGACAGAATTGTCAAAGATCCGCGCCTTATAGGTAACCTTACCGTTCTGGTGCGCGCCTTGAAAGCACGCACCAGAACCTCTTCCTTGATACAGAAGAAGGAGAAGTTACATAATGCAGGACGCCGTGAAGATTACCGATGAGGTGCAATTCCTTGATGCCTCTCAAGTCAAAATTACGCGAAATTCGTTTGAAGAACTCACAGTCGAACTGCCAGATGGCACCAGGCACACGAACGTTGAAGCCATCCGATCCTTTCCGCTCACCGATTCTAACAAATATATCACACTCCTGGATAGCGAAGGAGCGGAAATCGGTATCATTCAGGACATCAAACAGCTGCCTCGCGAATCAGTGGAAATCCTCGTGTCCGAGTTGCAAAAACGGTATTTTATGCCGAAGATTACCAAGATCCACGAACTCGATGGTCAGTTCGGGGTTACACAGTGGGTCGTAGAAACCAACCGCGGTCCCGTCACGTTCGGCATGCGCACCCGATATGATGTCGTCAGTCTTGAAAATGGACGGGTGCTTATTAAAGATGCCGATGGCAATCGTTACGAAATTGAGAATTACCACCATTTGGATCCCGCAAGTCTCGCCCTGCTTGAAACGCAATTGTAGGGATTGGGTTACCCAAACCCTATCAGCGAGACATTCAATCTTTAAAGGCGCAGCGTCCTAAATTCGACTATAAGTCAACAGGATCGCGCCTCTCTTTTTATTCATAGTGAATTCAAAAAATAAGTGGACATTCCCCGTTCCACAGTAGGGACGGTTTCTAACCGCACCGGTGCGGAGCGTCCAATTAATTCTAAAATCTACCATAAATCAAATCGCACTGCTGAATCTACATCTACGGAGGTTGCTAAGAGTGGAGAACGTAAGAATCGAACGGATTGAATGGGCACGCTTGACAGGCAAACGTCCTCGTAAAGCAGGTTGCAATTCGCGTCTCGGTGAACACGGGTTGCATGTCCGACCCCCTATCGCGCGTCTAACGACAACAGAGGGTGCCAGCGGCTTCGGGTTTTCACCGATTTCCCGTGAAAAAGCGCAAGCAATCGTCGGATTTCAACTCAGCGACGCATTCGACGCAGAGAGCGGGGTCACCGAAGAATTCAGGATGTTGGAGTATCCGCTCTGGGACCTCGTGGGACAATTGGCGCAAAAACCCGTCTACGCCATGCTTTCTGGAGAAAACGGGGAGTTTCGCGCCCCGTGTTACGATACCTCGCTTTATATTGATGATTTGCACCTTGACGACAATGCCGAAGCCGCGGCACTCATTGCCTCTGAGGCGTTAGAAGGGAAAGCGCGCGGACATAAGGCTTACAAAATCAAAGTAGGGCGCGGGGCGATGCACATGCCACTCGACAAAGGGAACCAACGGGATATCGATGTCATCCGCGCTGTCCGAGAGGCTGTTGGACCCGATGCTTCGATTTTGATAGACGCAAACAACGGCTACAATCTCAATATCACGAAACAGGTACTCGGCGGCGCAGCGGATGCAAACGTCTATTGGATGGAGGAGGCATTCCACGAGGATGCCCGTGTCTATAGCCTGCTGAGAGAATGGCTAAACGCCGAAGGTTTAGAAACCCGCATCGCTGACGGCGAAGGTAGTGCCTCACCGAATTTAGTAGACTGGGCAAAAGACGGACTCATCGATATTGTCCAATACGATATCTTCTCTCCCGGCTTCTCACGCTGGCTTGAGTTGGGACCCGAATTGGATGCAGCCGGCGTTGGCACGGCACCCCATCACTACGGCGGTCACTACGGTAATTATGTCACCGGTCATCTATCAGCGAAGGTGGAGCGGTTTGAATTCGTCGAGTGGGATCACGCAACGACACCGGGTTTGGATGACTCCGGGTATTCCATATCAAACGGCTATGTGAACGTCCCACAAAGTCCCGGTTTCGGCTTGAATCTGGAGGAAGCACCCTACCAAAAAGCGAAGGAAGAAAACGGGTTCGAGGTTCGTGTGTAGTTAAGTCGGCCGCTCACCAGACCTTTCTTCACCCCCGCAGAATGCCACACGCGCATTCTGACGTTGATTCCGGGGTGATATGTCTATAGAAAACTCCGAACGTAACAGAAGGTTTCGGAAACCGGAGGAGAAACAGAACCATGGCATATTTAACTGCAGCAGACAAGGAATTCTTTAAGGAAAACGGTTATCTAATTGTGCGTGGTGCCTTGGAACAGGAAGGAATTGATGCCGCGCTTGATCGACTCTGGGAAGCGATGGACGAAGACAGAAACGATCCCGAATCATGGATACGCAAGGGGTATCGCACGGTTCCTGTTGGGAGTGAAGAGGTTATCAGCGGCACAACCTACGGCAACCGAGTCTTCGCTATGGCAGAGGAGCTCGTCGGCAAGGGCAAATTGAATACGAGCGGTGGCGCGGGACCGCATATCAATTTTCCAGATCCAGATAGAAAATGGAGTGAACCCTTGGGACACCTTGACGGTTACCACACGCCTACCAACGGGGTGCCGAAAGGGGTCGTGGGTTCATTCACGCTGGGGGCTACCGTTTATCTGGGCACAGTTGAAAAACAGGGCGGCGGATTTACCGTCTGGCCCGGAAGCCATCGGATTTGGGCGGAATACTTCAGACACCATGACTTGGATAGCCTTCCAGGCGGTATCGCACCGTTTAACTTAGGACCGAGTTACGAATTCACTGGCGAAGCAGGTGATGTCTGTTTTTGGCATCACCAGATGAGCCACACGGCGGGTCCGAACTGTGGTAGCAACGTCCGAATTGCATGCATTAGTCGGTACCGTCGAAAAGACCTCGACCAGATTCAGTTTGAAACGCCTGATGATATGTGGAAATATTGGGACGGGATTTCATAGCGTCTGCGTTTTTTAACCGTATTTTGCTATCTGCTGGGACCGCGAAGCACACCTCGCGCCGACAATGTGCTTCAAAGCTCCCCCTATAGATACACCCAAATTTTAATTTGCCAGATGTTGCGATATATGTTATGCTTTTCTCAATCTCACTTGATGGAAAGCAACAGTATCACCCTTTAGTTCGTAGAAGAGATGTGTTAGGAAATTTCGGAATGGACCTCTATCTGACCCCTTCCAAAATCACTGAGATAATAGGTGTGGAAGAAGGAATAATTAACCGAACATTAAAACGAAGAGACGGGGACATTGAACCGTATCTGCGCGTCGTCTCTGCTCCGCCTGAAACGCCTGGTGGTAGTCCCAGACCCCAGATTCAGCTAAGGATTGATGGGCTCGCACTCCTGATAAAAAAACTCACCTATAATATCCCAACCGATGATATTATTGAGAACCTCAGTTGTCAGGTTTTTCATATCACGCATCTAAAGGAAACGTGTGAAAGATTGGAAGGGGAGAATAAAACCCTTATCGCTGAAAATAAACAACTCCAGGAAAAGGTGGAAGACTTCCGAACCCAAAAAGAGCGGTTGTCCGTAGAAGTCGACAAACTGCAAAGTCAACTCATTGCGGAACAATCCAAAACTTGGGTAGACCGTTTACTGAAACGGGGAGAGTGATAGAGCTGGATAAGCAAGGCTACAGGAGACCTGACGCTCACAGGGATCGAAAATCGCTATGGAAACCAAAGAAAAACGGAACCAGCTGTTTGCGGTCGGGTTCTTCGTTCTCGGTATGTTCTTTCTCTATGTAGAGGGTATCGCATTCCTCCCATCCTTCATCGTTCAGAATGCCGTTTTGCTCAAAGGCATCGCGCTCGTGTTGCTGAGCATCGCTGCGATCCTCGCGGGTACCGCCTTCGAGAATAAACCGCGAATCGCCATCATCTCCAGTGTATGTTTAGTGATGGGGCTCGGATTTCTCTATCTACCTGTTCCCTCAATCTTACGGGGTTCAACGTTCCATATCCTTTTCGCCGCTGCGATTGCATTTGGCATGGCAACCCCAACGAAACACGCAGCGACTATCGGTTCAGCCGCTTTCGCGGGCATCGGCATCCTTTTTCTCTACCAGCCTTTCTTTCCAGCACTTAATAGCACCGCCCTACACCTACTTCTACCCGGCGTAATCGTTTTCTCGATCGTCTTTTCGCAAAAGACCCTGTGTGAACAAATTTCTATCGGCTTCATCGCACTGGGTTTAATTGCGCTCTGTCAACCGTTTCTAATGCTATTCTATCAAACCGGTTTCCAATTGCTGCTCACCGGATTAACAGGATTCATCGTCGCAGCGCATCGGTAAAATTTTTTTAACTATTAAATCTGGTCACTCTTACTCTACAGGTATGCCACCCTCACAGGGCTCAAAGTGGAATTCCTTTTAAGCACCCCAGCGGGGTGCAATGTCTATAGATCTCAGAAACAACCCACAAAAAATTGTCAAACAGAAAATCCAGTCCTTCCCCCAGTCCCAAGAGAAAAAAAATTGTGATAGTCGGTGCGGGTATCATCGGCGCCGCCATCGCGTATCATCTGTCCCGACGCAATGGTATCGCTGTAACGGTTCTGGAGCGCGAGGTTCCCGGTGCCGGAGCATCCGGACACTCTTTCGCCTGGGCAAACGCCTTCGGGAAAGAGCCGCGGGAGTACCATACCCTCAACCGGCGTTCCTTGGATATGTGGTACCGCCTCGAACATCAACTGGATGCGGATATAGGTATCCACTATGGCGGCGAAATGCGGTGGGAAAACACGCCACAACGTGCGACACACCTCCGTCAACGCATCCAACAAATTCAGAAGTGGGGTTACCCGTGTCGGCTCATCACGCGTGACGAGATGTTGGCATTTGAACCACACTTACACCCTGGCACTGTAGCAGCCGCATCCTTCTCAGAAGCCGATATACATGTTGAGACAGACAGATTCATCGAGGTGTGTCTCCAACGGGCGTGCGAAAGTGGGGCGGTTGTGCATCCACAAACCAACGCTACAGGGTTTGTGGTTCGTGAGGGGAGTATCGTTGCTGTCAAAACCACTGATGCCGAATTTCCGTGCGATGGTGTTGTTTTAGCGAGCGGTGTTCAGACGACTGAACTCGCCGCCTTCGCGCATGCACATATTCCGCAACAACGGAGTCCGGGGATCGTTATTGAGACAACCCCGTGTGCTAAAGTTCTAAACAACGTCGCCATCATCCACGCACCGCCGACAGATGAGAACCATCAGCACCTCCACCTCCGGCAACTATCTGACGGGAGTCTTAGAATCGGACAGGGGACCCAAGAAGGGATAAACCGTGATGATTCACAGCACCACGCCGATGCCCTCCTCGCCCGTGCCAAGGCGTATTTGCCAGCCATAGGGGACGCTGAAGCGATTCCAACACCCGTTGGCTATCGTCCAATGCCCCTTGATGGGTTTCCGGTCCTGGGGTTTACCGAAGCGGTGCAGAATCTGTACATCGCCTTAATGCACAGCGGTGTAACATTAGCACCTTTGGTGGGTGAAATGGCAAGCTTGGAAATTGCCGACAATGCACGGGTGGATTGGTTCGCACCCTACCGACCTGCACGGTTTGAATAGACTGTCCCCTCCATCTGATAATCTTATAAATTCACAGTTTAGACTTCATAGTGATCCCTGTACACCTTCACCAAATCCCCTTTCCGAAAACCCGGGACAGCCGTAGCACATTCCTGTGCCAAGCGTTCGTAATCAATCCCCATCAGCCGCGCCAAGACAGTCGGATTTTGTGCTTTTAAAAGCATCCACTGTTTATGCCGTTCGCACTGCTTTTCATCTATCTCTCTCCGAGAATAATCCTGCCATCCCTGACACGGCACAGCGAAATCAAACGGATTTTGAAAGACTTTCAAAGCGTCAGGTGTGTTGTTATACTGCCACATCTGAAAATCACGGTGTCGCGTTGGTAAGCGTTTATGTTGTCGCATGTCCGGATGGGCGCTTCTCAAACGGGTCCATATCTGGAACTCCGTATTTACCGAATAGGATTTACCGGTTTCGAGGTGGAACGCATCTCTGGGGAGTGGCAATTGACTGATAAACCGCATGCTGAGGTCAAGCCGCTTGTGCGTGTCAAACTTTCGGAAATTGACGGGGACAATGAACGCCACAATATCCGCCAGATGGGCAGCGTGGTTAAAGAAGTCTATCGCTAATTTTCCACGCTTCCCAAAAGGAGGATTACCGATAACCGCGGTATCTCTGCGTGTAAACGGGAAATCGGGGACCTCAAAAAAGTCTTGGGACTTCACATCGCTACATTTTGGCACGAGATCTATGCCTAACCGCTTTTCCGGCGGTAAGAGTTTATAAAACGCACCAGTACCAGCGGCAGGCTCTACGAAAAAGAGGTCGCTAAGACTTCGGTTTAAGGTTGAAAGCGTCTCCGTGAAATGCTCCCAACATGCCCGCGCGACCTCTGATTTCGTATAAAATTGGTCTAATGAATGTTGCACGATTTTTGTGAACTATACAGTAACTTACTCAAAGAGCACCAACTCACCATCTTTGACAACCAGGATTTTCGGGTCGTAAACCGCGTCCCCGTTAGCATCAAAAGAGAACTTACCGAAAATTGTGTCGAAATCTTTGATACTTGCGAGCGCGTCTCGAATCGCTGTGGGATCGGTGGATTGTGCCTTCGCCAGTGCCGCTGCGAGAAGTTGGAGGGTCGTATACGAACGCGCCGCGTAATTGTTCGGTGCCATGGCGAATGTGGCACTATAATTCTCCACAAACGCTTGATTTGCTGGCGTATCAACAGCGGCACCCCACCCGACAAAGGTGATTGCACCCTCAGCAGCTGGACCTGAAGCTTGCACCTCTGCTCCAGTCAATGTACGGATAATAAAAGGAGCGGATATACCGAGTTCGTGCCCTTGGGTGAGTATCCCAGGCTTCTCTGGTGATAAAGAGGAAACAAAGATGACATCGGGATTCAGTGCCTGTATTCGGGTTAGCTGTTCAGAAAAGTCGGTGTCGCCGCCCTTGAAAGTTTCGGTGATGAGCACCTCAACCCCCTTAGCAGCGAGGACTTCCCGCACTGCTGCGTCCCCATCGGTAGAGAAAAGATCGGTTTCATCGTAGAGTGTAGCGGCGCGTTGGTAACCGAGTTTTGTGTGTGTTACCGTAATGCCCTCGGGGATGAGTATATCTGTAGTCAGCGCGACGCGGAACACAAAATCTCCAAGTGCACTGAGACCCCGAGCGGAGGAAGTCGGGCTGATTGCCACCACCTGATTCTCTTCCGCGATCGGAAAAGTCATCTCGGTTTGGCTTGAGGTAGAAGGTCCAAGGATAATAGACACCGCGTCCTGGTGGATCAGTTTATTGAAGGCTTCAACTGCTCCTTCTACAGTACTTCCATCGTCTTCAGTGATAAATTTGAGTTGTCCGCCATTCTGTTGGGCGGTATTAATCTCATTGAGTGCCAATTCAAAGCCTCGCGATATTGGGATACCAAATGAGGCACTGAGCCGACCCGTCAGGGGTAAGACAGCCCCTATGGCGATTTCTGCACTACCTTCCGTCATCTGCGGTGTGGTAGGTTGAACAATCTGGGAAACCCGATCACACGCGGAAAATCCGACAATTAATACAGTAATTACAAATAGAAAAGCAAATAATGTGAGTTTTTTAGTATTCATAAACTTCCTCTAAATAGTAACTTGGGTAATCCGTTAGTAGAATCATTTATAGTAAATTCTAAAAATATGTCAACAGTTTTTGTCCGAGTGTTGAAGATGACAACTCACGTTATTATACCTTATGTAACCCAGAAAGTCAACCTATTACCGCAGAGGCATTCAATTGTCAAAATCCCTCTTGTGGGGTATCACAAATCTCTCTTGTGGGATGTCACAAATCCCTCTTGTGGGAGGGGTTTGTAACCCCGATTCTTGTGAATAGGACCATGGGCTACTCAAAAAGCACCAACTCACCATCCTTGACAACCAGAACCTTCGGGTCATAAACCGCATCCCCGTTAGCATCAAAGGAGAATTTGCCTAAAATTGTGTCAAAATCCCTGATACTTGCGAGCGCGTCTCGGAGAACGACGGCATCGGTTGATTGTGCCCTCTTGATCCCCTCCGCAAGAATATAAAATGCTGCATACGCGCGCGCCGCGAAGTTGCTCGGTTCCATGCCGAATTGGGTGGTATAATTCTCTACGAACGCTTGATTTCCCGGTGTATTGACAGCGGCACCCCATCCGATAAAAGTCATCGCGCCCTCGGCGGCTACGCCTGCGATTTGCACATTGTTTGCTGTCAATGTCCGCACGATAAAGGGGGCGGATATACCGAGTGCGTGCCCTTGGATGAGAATGCCAGGCTTTTCTGGAGGTTGAGATGAAACAAAGATAACATCAGGATCCAGTGCTTGGATTCGGGTTAACTGTTCGGAAAAGTCGGTATCCCCACCTTGGAAGGTTTCAGTGGCGACCACTTCAATACCGCGTGCCTTGAGCACCTCCCGCACTGCCGCATCTCCATCTGTAGAGAAAAGATCGGCGTCGTCATAGAGTGTCGCCACACGTTGATAACCGAGTTTCGTCTGTGTTACTTCAATACCCCTGGGGATAAGTATGTCTGTCGTCAGCGCGACGCGGAACACAAAATCTCCAATCTCGCTGAGACCCCGGGCAGCGGAGGTCGGACTGATTGCCACTACCTGATTCTCTTGTGCAATCGGAAAAACTTCCTTCGTGTGCGTTGAAGTAGTAGGTCCAAGGATAACAGATACCCTATCTTGATGAATCAGTTTATTGAAAGCAGCGACTGTGCCTTCTGTCGTGCCCTGACCGTCTTCGACGATAAGCTTGAGCTTGGCACCATTAGGGTGGGCAGCGTTAATTTCACTGCGTGCCAACTCGAAACTTTGTAAGAGTGGGCTACCGGACGCGTAGCTGAACCGACCCGTCAACGGTAAAACGACACCGATAGAAATATCTTCACCGACCTCCGTCATCTGTGGTGTGGGAGGTTGAATAATCTGGGAAACTCGATCACAGGCGGAGAAGCCGACAATGAGTGCAGCAATCCCAAATAAAAATGCAAATAATGTGAATCTTTTGGTATTCATAAAACTCCTTATATCTACTTTACGCTATTAGTAGCACACGAGGTGCGTATTGCTCTTGATTTTGGACTTTGTGTAGCCATGAAACAGAAAATCCAGTTCCCAACGAGATGCTCTTTTTACCGCACACCTGACCCCCATTGTGCTGAGGGTCAATATCGTCTTCGCCGGGCATTTTAGTCATTTTAACTCAGTAAGATTCGATAACCCGTGCTGACACCCGTTGCCATTCCAATAAGTGCCCAGATTCCAGCGCAGATCATCTCGCCAAGCACAAGCCCAAGGAATATCGGCCTCGCACTTCGATACATTCTCAATCCCCCGTACCTGACGAGAATATACTTCATCATCCAGCCTAAAAAGATTGAGGGCCACAGCTTGAATGAGGCCCAAGAACTCAGCATTGTATACCCGATTGGATGAAGCGGCCACCACACGAAAACCCTTCTCAGCCACATCAACAGCCCCATAAAAGTGCTGCCTCCGACCATAAAACCTGTGTTCGTCCAGTCCGTCCCGGTCTCGGCACTAACGAGCAGGGAAGTCAGCCACCGCATGTCGCCCGCCCCCCCTGTGTACGGCGCACGATGTGCATAGCTGACCTGGAGGACGGAATAATATGAGACAAGGGTTCCGATAACCATCGCCGCGCCCATCGCTATTAACAACCCCCTCCGCCTGACCTTGACTTCATCCGCCGCCTTGAGGCCGTTTGCCACATACGGCATCATAATCTCCCTTAAGTCGCGCGTGAGAGAGACCGGATGCATAAACAGCGATGTCATGGTTGAAGGATTGATTCTCGCTGAACCCAGCGTGGTAAAGAGAACGTAATGCGCTGAATACGAAGGATTGACAAAAGGAATTCCACCGTGGATGACTTGCCATGTCAAGACAATGTAAATTCCGAGAATCACCAGCACAAAAAGCAGTGCGAATCCGAACGACATTCCCATCAGATGGTTGGCAAACGCCAGCAGCAATATCCCAACGACGAGACCTATAATTGTCAAACCAGTGGGCATCGCCTCGTTTGCGTCATCGCTTTTGCGAAAGGCACTGAAAAGCATGCTTCTGATGTGATGCCGTGCTATGAAAAGGGTGCAGATGACAAAGGTGAGGCACGCACCGATTTCCTGAGAAGCACTGAACGAATACGCGTTGTGCTGCACGCCTGGACCTTTGGTGATTTGGAAACCGAGCATTGAGCCGATAAGACATTGGAGTTTGAAGAATAGAAAGAAAAACCACAGGCTCAACGACACTTCAAGCGGCAGTAAATAGCTGAACCCCACTATCGAACAATACAAGTTGAGTTGCAAAGGTCTCAGTGCACTCCAAGGCTTTTCAGTTAAGTAGGGATGGGGATTGAATCGGACGGGAAATTCCGGCACGCTGGGGAAGAACGCATGAAGACCGTTCAACGTGTGAATGCATACGGGAACGGCAAATCCGACCCATAATGCTCTGTTCCTGAAGAGTGAATTTCTCGATCCCGGCGGGTTGTTTGCCATCTCCACAGGCAACACAACCAGCGGAAAGCTACACCGCTCAATCTCGACCCATTGTCTGCGCAGCAGCACCGAGAGGCATATCACAACGAAGTAGAGGACAAACACGTAAAGCGTCCAAGCGAATAGAGGTATCAGCCATGCCCCCCAGGGAATGGATTCATCCGAAGAGATACCTTCATAAAAGAATTTGATAGCATTCTCATCACGAACAACGCGCCAGTCGGGAATATAGTGATGGAAAAGTGCTTGCCAATCATTTTCGGGTGTTGCAAAATACTCGTAGGCGACAAGCGGGCGAAACGCATATCTCATCATGCCTGTCGAAGGAATGCCGGAGGCGGCTGCCATGATACACCAGATCGTTACCAATTCACCCGCCGACAGTGTGAGTTTGGGAGAAACTGCGCTCAAGATGCGGTTGCCAATCAGCACCAGGATAGTCAGGACAAAAAATGGACCCACAGGAAAATGACCGCCAGCGAGAAAGACATTGCGAATCACGTAATCATTGTAAGGCGCAATCAGACATTCCCCGGCGGCACAGACGAGCCCAATGACAACCGCCCGCGATGATATGCCAACAGGTTTGCTCGTGGAGTTTAAGTAAGGATCGAACCGTTTTGACGTGTTCATCTGTCAGGGTGCAGTAAAACTACCTATTCTCTTTCCTGATTTCCCAACCGTCGGTCGTCTTGGTAGGGGGTGGTGCTTTGCTACCAAAGTCAGTCATAGTGCTTTGGCTGAAGCCGGGTTTTGTCCATTTGAAAGGTCCAATCAGTCGAGAGGATTGTCCGCCTCAAGCACCCGGCGTGCCGTAGAGGAGAGCCTTCCTTCCGCCGCGGCTCGTTCCACCCAATGGGCAGGTATGCCATTTGTCCACTTGGCCGGGCTTGCGTCGGGGTCTGGTGTCCGATACGCTATCAGCAAGCCCCATCGGGTCGGGGTTCCTAACTTGCGATGGCCGACATGGTGCGGCATGTGATGGGGAAATGAGACCATGCTCCCAGGCGGTAGCGAGAAGCGTACCATTTCCAACGGCTTGCCGGTGAAGGCGTGGATTTTTCCCTTCAGCCAGCCCGCTTTCATGGCGGCGTCATCATCGGGTCGCTCGGTGTTCCATTTGTACGGAATGCGGTAGAGATGAGCGCCTGGGATGACCCCAATTTCCCCACCCTCCTCGAGGGTTGCACCTTCTGGGTAGCAGAGCGTCCGAATACACTGCCGTTGCAGATACTCGGTGGTCAGGGCGTCTCCGGTACCGATAGGATCTTCAACCTCGTACTGCCCCTGCCGATACTGGTGCGCATGCCACCGCCGCCCTATTGAGCCCGGTGTCCGGTTGAGCATGTTGCAGTGGTCGAGTATGAAGCGGTCACCGAAAAGTTTGGTGAATAGCTCCATCATCTGAGGATGGGCGGTGGCGACATCCCTGATGAAGTCGTCGTATCCGATCGAGAAATGTTCCGGCATGATTCCCTGAGACGGGTACCCGCGTGTCACCAACGCAGGACCTGGTTCGAACAGCCCAGGGTCGCGCATGTATTGCATCAGTCCTCGGGGCATGAAGCGCATCTGCTCTGAACCCCCGCAACACGTCGCCAAAAACTCCGGGGTGATTTGCTCCGGCAACGGCGGCTGTAACCCCCGGCCCGCGAAGTCGATGGCAGCCCAGTCGGTGTCCATGACGATCTCATCGTTCATCTGCTGTAGCTTCTGCAAGCTCTCCGTCCACCGCTTGCGACCGGTGTCGGTCAGTATCCCCTCCCACACCCAATATCCTTCGCGCTCGAAAAATGTGCGGTCAAATGCCTGAAGCACTTCCGGCCGCAGCAGGTCATGCACGCGGCTTGCTGGGGCGACGGTGTCGGTTTGACTCCCATGTATAGATGATGTGTCCATTCGCTGCTCCTTTGATAGAAGTTTGACAGTTAAGGATTCGCCAATACAGAAGAGCCAACCGTATCAATGGCAGTGCTGCTAAATCCTGGACCTCCAGCCGCCACATAGCCATCGCTGGCACCTGTTAAATCGGGACTGACCCAGAAAGAATATAACTGTCCGTTTGTTAAATAAAACCTAAATTTCACCGACTTACCCGCCAGAGCAGATAAATCTTCTCCGTTTTTCCACCTTACTAATTGACAGGTCGTATCCTTGCTGATGGGAACGCAGTTTATATGGGAATATGGCGCAATCACATTGCCTTGATCGTCTAAAATTTCAACTTGGAGCATACCCTTTTTTGTATTCGTATTAACAAAAAGATGCTTGCCCTTATTAAATATCACGGGTCGAGTTGTTAAGGATTCAGTAGATAAACCGGCATTCATGGAAGCAAAACCGTCTCGGCGAAGTATCGCGAGTCCAGTACTACCTCCTGCATACATATGTCTACCGAGTGTAGGCGACTCTCCCGACCAGGCGCCAAAATAAAAGTAAATCTTATCCTTCACTACCAAACATCCACCACCTGCCGCATGAATATAACCCCTATTCCAGCTGCCTTCCTGTCGCGATCCGGCTATAAAGGGACTGCGAACAGGTCTATCCCAGTGGAAACCATCGCGGCTATACCCTAACACCAGTTCATTCGTCTTAGGGAATCCCCCTATGGCACATAGCTCATTGGGTGGACCTTTAAAAATTGCAAACAAGCCCAAAAGCACGCTCTCATAGGCAACTGCGTTAACGTCATAGAGCTGAGGGGCGTATCCGAGGTCAGGGTCAGTTTCGTCCAATTCATCCGTTCTCGCCCAGAAGACCACATCGTCCTTCTCCCATGAAGCGCCTTTGACAAAATCTTCGTGTTCGCGATAACTTCGGGTGCGTCCAAGCGTCCGATTCGAGGTCCTAATACTGTAAACCCACTTTTTCCTGAAGGCATTATAGAAGAAAGTCGTATTATCCCCACAACGACCCGTTCTGACCGGCTGCCCCCAGTGGATACCATCAAATGAGGTATAAACTTCCCCGCCTGACCAGTCAGGAGAACGGAAGTATGCAAACATTTTAAACCTTTGATTCGGGTCGTCTGTTTCAGGGTCTAACCAGACTGCGGCGCCATCTCGCCGATAGCCTTCCCTTACCGGAAGAACCCTGTTCGTCGCTGGCAGGACATCTAACATGGGTCTATCCCAATGTAAGCCATCTTCACTGATTGCATAACCCAGACCATCGAACCATCCAGCATGATACCACATTTTAAATAACTGGTCTTCGGCATCATAAAAAACGCCGTCATTAAACGGAGAGGCAACCGGATATTTCCCATCATTGAGCTCCAGTTGCGTTTCAGGCTTTAAAACCGGATTACCTTCATATAAGCGTGGGTTGTGAAAATCCCTTTTTAGATTGGTATTTTCAATGAGAAAGTCATCTACAAACAGTTGTCTTCCCTTATCTGTATAAATAACTGTCGGCGGATTTTCTAAGTAGGGTACTGAGATAGGTGAAAGGGTTGTGTCACACAAATTTCGTGGGGGCCACTCTTCCGGCAGACGAATTCCATTATATAGAATTTCTTTCTCACTGTTTTCCATTATTTTAAAGCCTCCTTGCCTCTTCGTTCTCTCGAACGTTTTTATTCCTCATACATTGGATTTGGGGGTACGCCCTGATCCTTGAATCGCCGGTAATCTCCGCTCCGAATGGGGAAAAAATTACCGCGGATGCTGTAGATCCTGCCGTTGAAGAGTTTTACCTCGAGTCGCACCACCTTCTCCATAAATTCTGAGACGGATAGGTGATTCTTCCACTTTGGTTCCCAAAAAAGATCATCACCCGTAAAGGGTATGCAATCTGCAAAGGTATACCCTGGGTGAGGGTTCCCATCGGGATCTGTTATCTGAACCCGGACCTCCCCCTGAGGGACCTGGACGTTGAGGGTGAGTTTTTCATCATGGACGAAGAGCAGCCGCGTCGTAAAAGATCCTGGACCGCCCTGCGGTTCAAAATAGGAAAATCCATCGAGCCTTAACTCGTGGGTTAATATTGCCCCCTCCCCGAGATCCGGACGTGCGTGGATCTGGGCATGTTCTCCCTTTGAGGCGCTGGAATAGATCCTGATCTTTTTGTCGTCAGTGATGACCATACTCGATGGGTAGATACAACCATACCCGAATTCACCTGGCTCGGCGTTCGGTAAAAACGGCTCTCTGAGGGCTCGCTGGAAGTGCAACCCATTATAACTGTAAGATAGTTGGCACTGCACCTTCCCATGTATGTATTTACCCGGGCTGTCAACAATGGGGGACACTTGATATATCCACAGGAATCCGACAAATATGTTCTCGTAGGGGAAAACGGGCATACCATAGACCTCAGCGGCTGGCGTATCCTGGGCATCGGTCCGGATAGCCACCTGGGGGTGGGAGAAGGTACGCCAATCCTTGGTTTCATAAACCGATATCCGGCGATCTCCCCCTTTTGGCCGTGCTGCGATAACGTAGTTACCCCGGATAGGGTTCCAGAAACCCGATACCGCCGGGTCTATTCCAAATGGATGCCACCTCGCATCTTCAATGAGTTTCCAGGATAAACCATCGGGTGAAACATACAAAGGAGAGTGTCCTTGGGCGCCACTAAAACTGACAAAAGCCTTAATCCGCTCAGCGGGGTTATCCGTATGGGCATCAAAGAAACACGGACCCCATTCGTCAAACCCTTCAAGCGGAAGGACCTGGTGAGAACACGCACGATCTGAGATTGGTATTTTATCCGATAGGTCTTCAATCTTCCATCTAACACCGTCGTCGCTTTCGACGGCTACCGCGACGTGCTGCATCCGACGGCCTGGCCGTGTGTGTTGAGGATCGAGTTGACCCTGATACAGACAACGCCAGCGACCGGTATTGGCATCTACAAAGGCAGTTGGATAGCCCCAGGAAGGATCGAGATGAGGGTCTATAAATATCCCGTCAGTTACTAATTGAGGACGGCCGACATGACGGACGAGGTTTTCCCGGCGCTGCAGATACCAATCGTCAAAAAAGAGTAGGGTCGAACTACCGTGAGTGTCCATGAAATTTTCTCCTTAATGGGTCACACATCTTTGCAGTGTTCTATCCATGCCTTTCGTGGGCTATCAGAGGAATGGATCAGGGAAAAGGATGCCAACCGGAAAAGGAAATGCAGCGCCGGATTACAGCAAAACACTAAAGCTCAGAGGCGAAGAGCGGAGGGAGAAGTGAGAAAGCCGTGAAATCTCCGCTTTCTCACTTCCAAAAACTCGGCTTATGCGCTTCGCAGGGCGTGTCTATTGGGAAGCCTGCTTAACCTGACCCCATGTGGTAGTGAAGTGCCCCAATGGAGAAACTGGGAGAAATTCCTCCATATTATTCATGACCGTCTCGATATCGTCTTTATCCAGCTCGCCTTTGAAAACAGCGACCTCGTCAATAACACCGTTGAAAAATGAACCGCCTCTGTGATCACCCATGCTGACGCCGATTGCAAAGCCGTTCTCGTGATCAATGCTACCTTTGACCGAGCTATGATCGATCGGGTTTCCCTGCTGTTCTCCATCGACGTAGACATAGCGCTCACCCTTTGCTCTGCTAAAAACCACCGCAACATGATGCCACTTTCCGTCATCAAGACCCGCGCCTCTGTTGTCACAAACTGTGACAGGTTCTGTCTGCAGTCAGGTCCTGATTTGTCCACCGCCGCTGAACTTGACTTCAAACCCGGTCCAGTCTCCAGCCAGCCGTGTTTTACTCATTAGGAAACCCGTGCCCGTATCCGTTTTAAACCAAGCGGTAACAGTAAAGTCGGTCTTATCGCCGAGTTCAAACGCATTCAGTTTGTCAGCACTTTCCGTCTCAACCGAGGTCCCGCTGCCATCAAATTCCAAAGCACCGCCGAACTTCCCTTCAACCCATTTGGGTCCGGCTATGAGCTCGCCGTCATTGCCATTGGGTGAGGAATCTTTAGCTACATTTCCTTTACCTTCGTCAAAGAGCCATACCCCGATTGCGTCATCTACGCTAACTTCAGCTGCGCTGAGTAAAGGAAACGCAGACGCTAAACATGCGTAAGTTATGACCGTTATCACCAATACCCGTATCATCGATAGTTCCTCCCTACTTTCTGAGATAGAATAGACAATGGAAAAACCTGAGATAGAATAGACAATGGAAAAACCGTCCTCTTACAACTTAATCTTACCCGTGTAATGGCAAGATTACCAGACAGTTTGACAACCGTCATGGAAACTGCCTGCCTCCGCATCAGAGTTCTAATATCAGCATCGGATAGAGCGATGTTGAAGAGGGCGACCCCATTGATGACACCGTTGAAAAAACGATCCTACGTTGAGACCACCCAGACGCACGCCACCGCTTCCACGTTGGTTTCCAAACTGTATTATCCAATTATACCCAATTCGATATATCCTGTCAAGTTAACGCCTCTATGCTTGACCAATTTTCTATTCCACGGTATATTATAAGGCATTAAAGCGTCAGAACAGGCAACTTGACATCGAACGGAGTAATATGACAACTGAAGCAAAATCACCCGTCCGCTGGGGGATCCTCAGCACAGCAAACATCGCAACAAAAGTCGCCCGTGCAATCCATTTCGCCGAAAACGCAGATTTAGTTGCAGTTGCGAGTCGGACAGAGGAACGCGCTGCAACATGGGCGCAAGAACACAATATTCCCACGGCTTACGGCACCTACGACGCACTCCTCGCCGACGAATCGCTTGATGCCATCTACATCCCCTTACCCCCCTCACTTCACGCCGAATGGACAATCAAAGCCGCCGAACACGGCAAACACGTCCTCTGTGAGAAACCGCTCGCTGCAGACACCGATGAGGCGATCGCAATGGCAGATGCCTGTCGCCAAAACGGGGTACAACTCATGGACGGTGTGATGTGGGTTCACCATGAACGCACCACGGCGATGAAGGAGAAATTAGGGGACGGCACCCTCGGACGGCTCCGACGTGTAACAGCAGCGTTTACTTTCAATTGGGACACAATTCCTGTCGGGAATATACGCGCAATGAAGGAGTTCGCAGGGGGCAGCCTCGGAGACTTAGGCTACTACTGTGTCCGCGCCATTCTCTGGGCATTCGAGGAGCTGCCGACACAGGTGTTCGCGACGGCGCGTTACAAAGTCGGCGTGGATTTTAATCTTGCAGGGATCCTCTGGTTCAACGATGAACGCATCGCTACCTTAGATTGTGGGTTTGATACAGGACTTCGGAAGTGGTTTGAGGTCGCCGGCACACGGGCATCAATCGTTTGTGATGATTTCACCGTCCCGACTTCTGAAGACACTGCTCGGTTTTGGGTGCATGGACCGGACGGAAACGAACAGAACACGGTTGACGGGGGCATTCAGGAGGTCAAAATGATTGAAAGATTCTCTCAGATTGTGCAATCCGGGAACCTTGAAACGCAGTGGTCCGAAGTGGCAGTAGACACAATGCGCGTCTGTGATGCTTTACTTGAATCAGATCGACGTAAAGAAATTGTTAAACTGTAACCTCAGTTGTAGCGCAAACTGTTAGTTTGCGTAGCGATTGGCACAAACTAAAAGTTTGTGCTACGAAACCCTTCATCGAATTTACATTGAACTGTAGGAAGAATTTCTATGAAAATTACAAACATTGAAACGTTTATTGTGGACGCTGGATGGCGTCCATGGACTTTTGTGAAGGTCGAAACCGACGAAGGTGTCACCGGCTACGGTGAATGTAGCGACGGCAGGAACCCTAACGGCGTGGTAGGGACTATCAAAGACTTTACGCCACTGATGGTTGGACGAGATCCACGCGCCTATGAGATGCGATTTTGGGACATGATTCGAGGCTCTCGACAAAGCCCCGGCGGTATTGCGGCGAAAGCGATTGCCGGCATTGAGTGTGCCTTAGTAGATATTAAGGCGAAGGCGTTAGGAATCTCGGTTGTTGAGTTGTTCGGTGGTCCCACACGTGATGATGTCCGGGTCTATTGGTCACACTGCGGTTCTTCCCGGGCACGCAACTATGAACTCATCGGGGTGCCACCCTTAAAAAGCATGGATTCCATCGCAGCATTGGGTCGTGAAGTCGTCGAAAGGGGTTTCACTGCGCTGAAAACCAACGTCATTTTCCCCGGTGACACCGCATCTGTCCATTTCGGAGGCTTCGGAGGTGGACCCGGCACGACCGACGGGAACGTAACGTCTCAAGTGCTACGTCACATTGAAACCTTAATCGGCACTTTCAGGGAAGCCGTAGGTCCCGATGTCAGTATCAACCTCGATCTGAACTTTAACTTCAAGCCGGAAGCCTGCATGCGTATCGCCAAAGTCCTGGAGCAGTTCGACATGCTGTGGCTGGAGATTGATATGTACGACCACGAGGCTATCCGCCAAATCAAGGACTCTACGACCACGAAGATATGCACCGGCGAAAACCTCTATTACATGCGTGAATATCTTCCCTACTTTGAGTGCCGTGCCGCCGATGTGTTCATGATAGATGTGCCGTGGAACGGATTCGCACCCTCAAAGAAAATCGGTGACTTAGCAAACGTGTTCCAACTCAACGTCGCGCCGCACAACTACTACAGCCACCTTGCAACCCACATGAGTGCGAGTCTCTGTGCCGTGCTGCCCAACGTGCGAATCATGGAGATAGACATTGATGATGTCCCATGGAAAGACGATTTGACGACACACGTCCCGGACATTACGGATGGTTACATGAAAATCCCGACGCGCCCCGGATGGGGAACCGATCTCAACGAAGAGGTCGCCAAAGCACACCCCTGGCCCGATCGGAGAGGGGAATGGTAGAAAATGGCGGGTGGTATCACTGCAGGATAATTGTATCATCCGCGCTGTGAACAGGATGCGGACTTAGGTCGTAGTCGCCATCCAACGAAATATCGTCAAGCAGGACAACTTCCCCGGAACGCGCCGACTGGTGAAGTCCGAACACCGTTTGGACGACGTGCAAGTTACCACGTCCATGTGTGATAGGCGTTTCTCCCGTGCGTAGACACTCCTGAAAGTGAGCCATCACGTTTCCGAAGGCATCTGGAAACCACGTTCCCTCAATCGACGGTTTAATCTCACGCACTTCCGGTTCCGTGAGTTGAACCGTCATATCCTCGCTGTTTCCGTAGATTGCCCCTTTCGTGCCTTGGATGCGGATTTCCTCGTGCGGATGCTGTAAATTGCGTCCGGAATCGGCGAGAAATGCCCAGTTACACGAAAGCAAACCTTGAACACCGCTCCGACTCTTGAAAAGCGCGACGGAAACGGTTTCTCCGTCCTCAATAGTGCGGTTATGTCCGTGTGCTTGGCAGTAAACGTTCTCATATTCCCCGAACCATTTATAAATGAGTCCTATGTGATGCACCTGCATCGCTGGAATCAGATGGCGTTCAGGGAACTCCGTGTAGAACCCGTTGCAGGTTATTGAGACATGATAGATTTCGCCGAGATACTCAGCAGTGATGTAGGGTTCAATCGCGAGGAAACCGGGAACAAAGCAGGAGTTCTGGTTCACCATGAGCTGCACATTGTGTCGCTCACAGATCTCCACCATTTCAACCGCTTGTCGCATCGACATGGAAAACGGTTTCTGACAGAGAACATGCTTACCAGCCGCAGCAGCGGCTTTGACGATAGGGGAACGGATCCACGGCTGCACTGCCATATCAACCACATCAACATCCGCATCCGCAATCAGATCCGCGATACGGGTATATCGCTGATCGATGTGAAATTGGTCTCCAACCTCGTTAAGCCGTCCGGCATCTTTATCACAGATCGCAGCAACGCGTAAACCTTGATGTTGATAACCAAGCAAATGCTGCTGTCCGATACCCAACCCAATCAAACCGATCCCGAATTCCTGCTTGCTTGTCATTGTGTCGATTGCCCTCCAACGCACAACTACGAGACGGTTAGATACCTAACCCTTCGTCAATTTCGCGTTGGTATGTATTAATGGATTCATCCAACATCTGATCTATTTGAACGATCTGTCCGGTTGCCCCCGACTCAAGCATTGCGTATGAAAGGGCAACAGACCGAGTCCCCTGATCCGCATCGACCTCAACCTCACTGTTTCCAGCGATGGCTTCAGCGAAGTCTCCATATTCAATGGCGATAATCTTCGGGTCAATTTGCGTAAACGGCAATTCATATTTCCACAACCGGTCCCCGCCAAAGAGGTCAGTTGTGACGGCATCTAAACGAAAATCTGGAACGAGATCCAAGAGTCGCTCGTCATTAATCGTTTCCTGGCCGTTAATATTGAGGGTGATAATTCCGCCGCTCCGGTCGCCAGGGAGCGTCATAGAGCCTTGGGATCCGTGAATTTTCCGAAGCCAACCGCCTTCTCCCCATGCCCCGTGGTCCTCAATATATTGCCCCACAACCCCGCTTTTGAAAGTCAAGGTCGCATACGCCGCATCCTCTGCAGTCGCCTCGAATTCAGCAGGCATCTTACGTTGCCATTTCGTATAGACCCCAGCAGGATTAGAGCCGGATTCACCCGTCACTGCCGCGGCATTATACCGGATGGGTTCATGGAGTCGGGTCTGGGCATAGATTGTATCAATATCACCAAGCAGATACTCGATCATGTCCGCATAGTGAACACCGACATCAAGTAATACACCACTTTGATCTTTCTGGTGTCGCCAGACGGAGATCGTCATACGGTTTGTGCCACCGATCGCCTGGTGGATGAGAAAACGGGGTTTGCCGATAACCTCTGCATCTATCAGTGCTCTTGCGAGCCGATTAATCGGGTCGCGCCGATAGTTTTCCGCGACGCTGAGGATCGCATCCGACGCCTCGGCAGCACGACGAATGAGATTACAGGCTCGAACAGTTAACCCCATCGGCTTTTCGACCATAGTGTGCCAACCACGCTCAAGGGTTTCAATAGCCACAGTGTGATGATACGGTGGCGTAGTCGTCACGTCCACAGCATCCACCCCGACTGCAGCGAGCTCTTCCAGACTTCCAACAACAGCAGGTTTCTCTCCGAAACGTTCTTCTGCTTGCGAAGCGAGCGACTCGGCATTCGCGAGGACAGGATCACAAGCACCGACAAGGTTAAACCGCGTCCATCCTGCCCGATGCAGTTCCGCTAACCCGTACATGTGTCGGTGTCCCATACCGCCACATCCAACGATTGCTAATCTAATTTTATCCATGCTATCTCCCCGCAGCTGGCGCGCTTCGCGCCTTCTTTATTCATTAAGGATTCTCTCTAAACGCTTGAGATCCGTCTCCATTTGTGTCGCCTTATCACGATAATATTGGGCGCGGTTCATCACCTTCTTCGCATATCTTTTACCTCTGCTAATAAGGGGCCCACGTATTTTCACTTTGGCGGGACCAACGTTGTATGCGCCGAGTGCCAAAGTCAAATTGTTTAAATGTTTTTTATAAAGCATCTTGAAATAAGTTAAACCCGCGTGCAAGTTTATGTTCGGATCAAATCGTTCATCTATCTTCGGATCACGGTTCGGTTCTCTTCTATTTTTGTACTGCGGCACCTTGAGTCCAAGGTCTCGTGCAGCACCAGACATGAGCTGCATTAAACCTGCTGCGCCGTTTTCCGACACGGCGAGCGGATTAAAGTTGGATTCCGTATGAATAATAGCAAGCATGAGTGCTACATCAATGTCGTATTCCCTTGCGATTTGAGCAGCTTTATAGGGGCGATCAGCCATCGGTCGTCCGCTTTCGGACACTTCTTTGTTGAGTACTGACTGTGAAACAGGTTGGGGGAGACCGAAAGACATGCCTATTGAAGCGAGATGTCTATGCTCGAAATCGTGGTGATTCAAATATGTATAATGAAACTGCTTCCCCAATTGGTTCAGTGAAAACCCGACACTCCAAGATTGAGAAGGGGTTCCAGTACCAAAGGTGAACATTGAGCCGATGCGAGCCGCGATCGTTCTATTTCCGATTTCTACGCTTGTCCCAAAACATGGATGGATAATATCGAGGCGATTATGCCATCGGATAATCGGATGAGGCGTTAGGACTGCACCGAGGGCAAGTTGCTGATCGAAAGTTTGCAATACCTCACCATCTCTATGTCGAATGGTTACGCCAGCAATGTCGCGTAATCGCATCCCCACAGCAAGGTAAGGGGTAAGTTCTGCGAGCACGCCAACATCATAATTTTGTGCCCAGAGGCTACCATAATAAGGTGCCCGGCTATATCCTGTGCTGGCACCCAGTTGAAAACTGCCGAACCGCCTCGCATAGGAAAAAAGTGCTTGATTATTGCCGAGTTTGAAACTGCCAATCGGGTTCGCCGTATGTTCTACGAGAAATCGATCGTTGCGATTTAAATCAAGGAAATTTATACCAAATGTGCCAATATATTTGATAGGATAAGCGATGGAGACGGCACCTTGGGAGAGGTCGTAAATTAGGTTTCCACGCTCCAACGTGGCAAGTCCGGCGGGATTCCAGAGAGGACTTGTTGCATCGTCTGCACTGCTGATGAATGCGCCGCTCAACCCAAGTCCACGCGTGCCAACTTCGGGTCTCAGGTTAAAAGAATCTGATGATGTGTTTTCTTGACCCAAAAAATATGCTAATGAGAGAAAAACAATCGCTACGAGTAGCAAACCCCGTTTATGGTATAGTAATGTAATTCGTTGGATTTTCACTTCTGTCTTTGTACCTAATTTCAAAATGTAAATGGGGTCCTGTCGAAACACCCGTGTTCCCGGAAAGCCCAATTACCTTTCCCTTTGTGACAGTTTGCCCAACTCTTACTCTAATACCTGACAAATGCCCATACCATGTCGTAAAGTCGCCCTCGTGTTCGATACCAATAACTTTACCGTAACCGTTTCTGCGACCAGCAAAAATCACCTTACCCGCTCTGGATGCATATACCCGTGTGCCTGTAGCCGCGCGAAAATCTATACCCTCATGAAGTTGGTAACGTCTCGTCACAGGGTGATGCCGGTAACCATACTTTGAGGTCACGACTAAAGGGACCCGAAGCGGATTTCCAAAACGCAGACTGTTATCTCGTTGAATACGGATTCTTGTGCCAATCTGGAGGCGGCGCGGTGAAGTTATACCATTAATGCGCTGAAGGTCTTGCCAGTCGACGTTATGGCGACTCGCAATACCAGACAACGTATCCCCGGCTTTAACCCGATACCAGATCCCTTCAACGGGTGCGCCAGGAATTAAAAGTTTTTTCCCTATCTGCAACGGATTCGTTGGTTGAATACTATTCGCCTGAATAATCTTTTTCAGAGGTACTTTATATTTCCGAGAAATCCCCCATAATGTATCGCCTTTTTGCACCAAATGCTGTTGTCCACCAGCACTCAATTCCATTCCAGAGATTACCACCACAGACATAACTACAATAAACGTACGAATCAATTTTCTCTTCATTTGATACCCTAAGACAATGCAAAGCAGAGGCAAACTCTGTCAGCATGTCAAACGTATCGGATACAACTATCGTTTGTTAGGACAGGTTTTGTTTCTGCGAACTAATCTCTAACGGTTAGTAAAACCGTTTTTGTTTCCGAAATAATTTGGGTATCAGTATCAATTCCAGAGGCACCGACTGAAACAACTTCGCTAATCACAGTCACAATAAGTTGGATGACTTCAACTTGAGCGTTCGCCCCATTTAATGTTTGGGGAGCAGTCCAAGTAATTGGATTTTCGCTGGAGGCGGAAAGCTTCCCATACTTCGTAATATTCAGCCAGTTCAATGTGACACTGCTACCTCTAACTCCTTTGACGGAAGCAGCCAATTCCACCTCTTCACCGGGTTCCACCGTTTTCTTCGTAACGGTGACTTTTACGTCAAGATTGGCAATCTGCTCCGTCGTCTCCTCAGCGTTTAGGTTTCCTGCAAGTTCAACGACACCGTCGGTACTCCCACTACCCTCAACGGTTGCATCCCCTTCCGAAACAGGGTTGTTGAGGTTGCTCCCACCACAACTCGCGAAACTTAATACGAAACCTGTAAGGAGAATGTAAAAAGATATTGTAAGGAATCGAAACCCTTTCATGACACCACCTCTCTTCATATTTTAATCAATCGAAACGCTTATACGTTTTGAGACGAATACGACTACTGTTTCGTTTCCAAAAAACGAGTAGCAAAGAGAGTTGGTTACAAAAAATCAAACAGATTCAAAGATAGAATATGAGGCTGGAAGAAGGATTCCAGCCGAATCGGTTCTTTACTTCTTTATGCTTTCTATTTCCTGACGCAGGAACGCAAGAATATCAGCGATCTCCTGGTCACTAAGGATGTCAGGCGCATAGAACGGCATAAGAGATCCGCCACCGCGGATTTTAGTCGCCCACCGCACCATTGTTTTATCGATATCGCGAGGGGCTCTGGAACGAACAAGTTGCGGACCAATCCCGGCTTTGTTGGCTGCTGGATGGCAAACAATGCATGCACGTCCGAAAAGTTCCCAGCCCTTACCTGAATCCCCGCTCATGGCACCGATTTTCTCACCCGCTGCTTTTTTCGCATCGGCATCCAGCATTGCGATCTCAAATTCGGGACCTTTGTTGTCCCCAGAGATCACCTCAAAATAAGCCATGAGTGCTTCGGCATGTTCTGCTGGGATGGCAGTGGGATTCACTTTATCGTGAGGGACTCGCTGTAAGAAGTGCTCATAACAGAAACCACCGCCACCAGCCGCACGTGCGAAATCCGCGCCTTTAATCATTCCACCTTTCGCTTCGCCGCGGTGCGGCACACCGACGACACTGTGACCTGCTCGAATCAGACCGTCTGGATTTGCGGTCTCATCGAAATCCGCGTGGCAGTTTGCACAGGAAAGCCCGGTCGCATAACCTGACCTATTACCTGGTTTAATTGTTCCTTTAAAAGTTGGATCGTGGAAAAGTTCGCGCCCCAGTTGCGCTTTGTCTGACATTTGGGCTTGGGTGAGAAGGATAAATCCTGCAATTAAAGCACCACAGAGACCAAATGAAACCAATTTACGCATCATGAATCTCCTTTCAAGATGTGATGTTAAGTATCTTACTAAATATATAATTTATTGTCAACAGAAAAATGAAAAAATAGAGTTTGCCCCGAATTTTATGTTTATACAACCGCAATTTTCGGCGAAAAGCACTTAAATCGGCTCTAAAACCGCGATATAGGGTAAATTTCGATACTGTTGTGCATAATCAAGACCATATCCGACCACGAAAGTATCTGGAATTTCAAAACCGATATAATCAACAGCAACAGGCACCTGACGTTGAGAAGGTTTATCAAGTAATGTACAAACCTTAACGGTTTTCGGATTCAGCGTCTGAAGATGTTCACAGAGAAACGTTAAAGTCCGACCAGTATCAACAATATCTTCTACAATGAGGACATGTCGCTCTGTGAGATAATTGCTACCACCACCAATGAGCTTTACTGTTGAAGGTCGTGTGCTATCGTGGTAACTCATGAGTTGTACAAACTCAAAACGAAGTGCGATTGCTCTTGTTTGACTGTCATCCTGTGCCTTAAAGATAGCACGCGCAAGATCCGCAAAAAAGAGAACGCTGCCCCTAAGGACACCAAGCAGTACCAATTCCTTGTTCTCATAATCAGTTAATATCTGCGTACCGAGTTCACGAATGCGGTGCTGAAGGCAGGATTCGGAAATGAGGACGGATTCAGGAAAAGGTTTAGTCGCTGACATAACGTAGGTGAAGATATTGCCGTGTGCCCGGATGAATCTTGAACGGTTCACTGGTGGTATAACCAACAATCCAGAGAACCTCATCGCCACAAACAAGCATTGGAATGCACTCGCGTTCGTCGCGAGGCACCTTGGCATCTATCATAAAATCCTTAATCTTTTTCGTTCCTTGCATACCATAAGGCTGAAATCGGTCGCCTTGCCGTCGATTGCGTATCGTAAGCGGAAAGGCTTCTGAAGGGAAATCTACGAACGCTCCCCTTACCTTTTCATAATCAAAAATTGCTTCAAATCTTCCATCCGGGAATGTCCGCACCTCACGGGACCGGATATCGCCCAATTCAGCGGTAATTTCCGTATTTAAAGCAGCGATAAACGTTTTACCGGGAACAGTCAACGGATAAGCAAAACGCTCAATCGGAAGCCGTGATATGGAACTTGTGTTTACCTCAAAGATAAGATACTGATATACACGTCGGAATCGCACGTCGTTTGGAAGTGCCAATATAGCACTGGGGGCATCCCCTTCAATAAGATCCAGCATTGCTTCACAATGCGTAAAATAGAGATCACCCGTATCCGCTAACATTTCAAAGAAACCCTGCCGAAGTATCCGTCTCTGGACTGCGATGTGGAACTGTTGGAACTTTACTCTGTCCAACACGACGCTTTCGGATGTTGCGAGTGCCTTAACCTGATCTGGATCTCGAACACGGCAGCTCTCAAACGCCTCTTGCGCGACTGTGTCGAGGTATTCCGATTCGGCGCCTAATACATCAGCAGTCCGGCTTAATCCGACTCTGATATTCGGATTATAGTCGCTTTCAAGTCTTGGTATTAACACATGACGAATACGATTGCGAAAATAGCGGATATCCGTGTTCGTTGAATCATGCCGTGGCACTAACCCTTTGGAGGTCAGGAACGCTTCAATCTGTTGCCGTGTGAATTCCATGAGGGGTCGAATACTTTTGACAGCAAGTTTTGGCTTGCAAGTTGCGCCAAAAAATCTAAAATTCCTGACAGGGGTAATCCCTTTCAGTCCAGTAGAGCCGCTCCCGCGAATGAGGTTCATCAGCACCGTCTCGGCGGTGTCATCCTGATGGTGTCCCAGAGCCACCTTGGTCGCACCGATTTGCGTCGAAACCTCTTCATAAAATTGATAACGCGCCTGCCGAGCCGCTGTCTCTACTGAGAGTTTCCATGCCTTCACTAAATGAGGCACTTCAGTGCGTTGGAGCGTACACGCCAATCCTAAGTGTGCCGCGTGCTGTTGGACAAAGTCTGCATCTGCATCAGCGTCCGGACGGAGGCAGTGATTTAAGTGGGCGACGTGAAGTTGGCAGTTGAGTTGTGAGCGTAAGGCGTGTAAACCGTATAAAAGTGCGAGAGAATCCGCGCCGCCTGAGACCGCAACAAGCACTGTTTCGCCATTCTTGATCATCGCGTGCCTCAAAATGAAGCGGTGCATCTGATGCACAAAATCGACTTTCATGGAAAGTGCCTATTTTTGACAGCAAGTTTAGGAAACTTGAAGGGACGCCAAAAAGGCGATGCCGGTGCGGAGAGTCGAACTCCGGACAGCACGATTATGAGTCGTGTGCTCTAAACCACTGAGCTACACCGGCACCTGTCTGAATAGTATTAGGAGCAAAGTTCAAGAAGTTGCAGGGGGGGGATTTGAACCCCCGTCCTCCGGGTTATGAGCCCGACGAGCTACCTGGCTGCTCTACCCTGCGGCAAGAATGATTATCCTAAATCATGGTCGAGGAGGGACTTGAACCCTCACACCTTTTTACAGGCGACGGATTTTAAGTCCGTTGTGTCTACCGATTCCACCACTCGACCCCTAATACTTTAATAGTATACACCATCTCCGAGGGTTTGTCAACTTTTTTTGACTTTTTTTCCCAAATCGTCTATGATAAAAATATTATGAAAAACATCACACTTGCATCAGGACATGAAATACCGATATTCGGCTTGGGAACCTGGCAGTTAAAAGGCAGACAATGTCGACGCATCGTCAAGGAAGCCGTCGCGTTGGGCTATACACATATCGACACGGCGTGGATGTACCAAAACCAGCGTGAGATTGGAAAGGCACTCCGCGATATTCGTATAGACCGCGAGGAAATCTTTCTGACCACCAAAATTTGGGGGACCCATCTCAGACACGCCGATGTACTTGCCCAATTTGAGGAGTGTCTCAACGATTTGCAGATGGATTACGTCGATCTCTTGTTGATCCACCACCCGAGCGATTCTGTTCCGGTTACCGAAACGTTTGAGGCTTTCCAGAGGCTTTACGAGGCGGGTCAAGTCAAAAGCATCGGTATCAGCAATTTTAGCATCGCTCAAGTTGAGGAAGCGTGTGAAGTCTCCGAACTCCCGATCTGCACAAATCAGGTAGAATATCATGTGCGCAGGAACCGATCGGAGTTGCGAGACTACTGTCAGGCGCGCAATATAGTAATGACAGCGCACCGGCCCCTTGCTGTTGGAAACCTTGCCAGTGATACAGTCCTACGTGCCATTGGAGAGAATCACGGAAAGACTGCAGCACAAGTCGCACTCCGGTGGTTAGTGCAGCAAGACATCATCACAATCCCGAAATCCGGTTCGGTGCCGCATTTACGTGAGAATTTAGATGTTTTCGCATGGCAATTAACTGACGAAGAGATGCATAGACTCAATACCGAAATGTAAAATTAGCAGTTAGTTGTCAGTCGTCAGTTGTCAGTAAAGAGGTGTTTGTTAAACCTAAGCGCGTAGCCCGTAAGCGTAGCGGAGGGGTTTTTGCTTGGGCATTTCCGTTAGATCTACGTAAAGGTACTTCAATTATCAAACCCACCTGATCGAACCGCAAGGAAAAATTAAAATATGAAATTTGGGCTGTTTTATGAACATCAGATTCCGCGCCCATGGCACGATGGAGCAGAACATAAACTCTTTCAAGATGCGTTAGCGCAAGTAGAATTCGCTGACCGACTTGGCTTCGACTATATTTGGGAGGTTGAACACCATTTCCTTGAAGAGTATTCACACTCCTCAGCACCCGAAGTATTTCTCGCAGCGTGTAGCCAGCGGACAACACAGATTCGATTAGGACACGGAATTGTGCTCATGCCTCCGGCTTACAATCACCCTGCGCGCGTCGCTGAACGCATTGCCACGCTTGACCTCGTCTCAAATGGACGTGTAGAATGGGGCACCGGGGAATCCGCTTCGCGTATGGAACTCGATGGGTTCAACGTTGATCCGAAATGTAAGCGCGAGATGTGGGCGGAATGCACACGCGAAACCGCGAAAATGATGAGTCAATCCCCTTACGCGGGATATGAGGGACAGTATTTTTCCATGCCGACGCGCAACGTCGTTCCAAAACCGTTGCAGACACCGCATCCGCCACCGTGGGTCGCCTGTTCCAGCCGTGATAGCCTTCGATACGCTGCCAGATATGGGCTGGGTGCGTTAACTTTTGCATTTGTCGACGCAAACGAAGCAAAATTCTGGGTAGAAGAATATTATGAGATTTTCGAGAAAGAGTGTGAACCCTTGACACAGCGGGTGAATCCGAATATCGCCATGGTGTCAGGCTTTTCGTGTCATGAGGATGAAGAGACGGCGATCGCCCGCGGTTTAGACGGGCTACGCTTCTTCCGATTTGGGCTCGCACACTACTATCACAACGGTTCCCAAATACCGGGTGAGACGGATATTTGGCAGTTGTATAAACAAACACCACAGGATCCAGCTGAAGGTAGAGCCGGCATCGGCACGCCCGATCAGGTCCGTGAACACTTGCAGATTATGGAAGACGCTGGGGTGGACCAAGTCGTCTTTATTCAGCAGGCTGGCGCGAACCGTCATGAGGACATAATGGAATCGTTGGAACTGTTTGCAGAACGCGTACTCCCAGACTTCAAAGCGCGGGATGCAGCACGCGTTGCTCAGAAGAATGAACGATTCGCTGAAGCAACCGAGAGAGCGGAAGAACGAAAACCGGCTTTAACATCCCTCAGCGAAATTCCAACCGTGGATTCCTATCCCGTTCTCAGGCGGAAATTAGAGGAGAAAACGGAAGAAACCGATGCCAATGAGATAAGCGAAGATGGCAAAAACTTTTTGTTGTCAATAGAGGGTGGAAAACGAACTTTGAATGATTAAGTGATTGATGAGAAGAAGCACACGGCTAAAAAAATGAAAAACGTATTGGTGATTGACGACGACGAAAAAATCTGTTGGGCTTTCGAGCAATTCTTAGAAGGCGAAGGCTATTGCCCAAGCATTGCGAACAATGCCGAGGAGGGTTTACGCCGCATCGCAGCCGACAAGCCGGATATTGTTCTCCTCGATGTGAAATTGCCGGGAATGAGCGGGCTGGAAGCATTAGCCGAAATTAAAGCGCAGCACCCGTGGGTAATTGTAATTATAATCACGGCGTATGACGATGTGGAAACAACAATAGAAGCGATGCGCTTGCAGGCGTTCGACTTCGTCCCAAAACCGATCGATCTGGATATCGTCAAGAGCGTCCTTGAACGGGCTTTCCGCACACAATCCGTCCGAAGTACTTTGCCTGTGGAGACGGCAGACCAATCGCCAACAGCAGAGATTGGCCACCGATTGGTGGGAAAGAGCAGCCAGATGCGCGAAATATACAAACTCATCGGGATCATGGCGAGCAACACCATGACTGTGCTGATTGAGGGCGAAACTGGGACGGGTAAGGATCTGGTCGCACGCGCAATCCACACAGGCAGTCCTCGGAAGGCGTCACCCTTCGTCCCTGTTGATTGTGGCGCCCTTCCCGATGAACTTTTAGAGAGCGAACTGTTTGGTTACGAAGCAGGCGCGTTCACGGGGGCAAAACGGGAAGGAAAACCCGGACGATTTGAACTGGCGAATGGTGGGACGCTTTTTCTGGATGAAGTCAGCAATATGACCCCGACATTACAGGTAAAACTCCTTCGCGCCCTCCAAACACAGGAGATTGAGCGGTTAGGGGGAACGCGGCGGCTGAATGTAGATGTCCGTGTCATCGCTGCCACGAATCAGGAACTCAGTGAGATGGTGAAGCGGGGACAGTTTCGCGAGGATCTCTACTACCGTTTCAAGCGCATCGCGCTGCATCTGCCCCCATTACGGGAACGCCAAGAGGACATCCCGTTACTGATTACACATTTCCTGCAACTCATACAAGAAGAACTTGGGAAGTCGATCCGCGGTATCTCTAAAGAAGGAATGGAATTGCTACAAGACTATCACTGGCCCGGCAACGTGCGTGAGTTGGAGAACTGCATCCGAAGCGCAGGGACACTCTGCCGTGCAGATGTGATTCTCCCGGATGATCTGCCACCGGAAATCCGAACGGGACATCAGATAGATCCTACCAGCACCTCATACCTGCACGAGTCCCTCAAATCTGTTTTACATGATATTACGAAGGCGGCTATCACGCAAAAGAGACCGGGCCTTTACGAGGAAGCTGTTGTGTTGTTAGATAAAGCACTCATTGAACTGGTGTTAGATGAATTTTCGGGTAACCATAGTAAAACAGCGGAATTGCTCGGGATAAGTCGAACCACACTTTTAAAGAAGATTAAACAGAGCAATAGCGATGTTTAGCGGATTTGAGAAAGGGACGTCAAATTTCAGATCCACGTTATTTCTCCGCAAGGTATAATTAAAATTCTCCGCAAGGAAAAATTAAAAATCCGCAAGGTATAATTAAAATGATTCGGATTGCACACCGTGGGGCATCGGGAACCGCCCCGGAAAATACGCTCGCGGCATTCAAAAAGGCAATTGACATCGGCGTCGATGCCGTTGAGCTTGATTTACACGGAACCGCTGATGGCGAAGTCGTCGTAATACACGATACCTCCTTGGATCGAACGACGAATCACCAGGGACGCGTCAATCAAACCACTTTGGAGACGATTCGACGTGCCGATGCTGGCGGATGGTTCAGCCCCGAATTTGTTGGTGAACCCGTGCCGACGCTCATAGAGGCACTGGAATGCATCGCAAAGAAGACTATTGCCGTTTTGGAAATTAAAGACCCTTTGATAGCAGAGGCAGTCGTCGCAAGAATCCGAGAGACCCGCACACGAGATCTCACCGTTATTATCTCCTTCCATACCGCTGTTTTACAGACTGTTCGTGCGTTAGAGCCTCGCATTCCAACCGGATGGCTCATCGGGAATCACAACAACCACGTCTCTCCTGTCGAATTGTGTCAGCAACTCGGAGAACTCGGCAGCAACCTACTAAATGTCAATCACCCGCTGATTACAGCAGAATTCGCTTATGAAGTCCAACGGCGCGGGATCGCACTCTGGTGTTGGACTGTCGACGACATTCACCGTATGCGCGAAATGAAAGCATTCGGTGTGCAAGGTATCACCTCAAATTACCCTGAACATTTCGCCAAGGTTTAGGTTATTGCACTCGGATAATTCTGCGTCCTGTGGAAATTTGACCAAACATATCGGTTGTCCGGACGTGGATAACGTGTGTTCCTTTGCGGACATTTTCCGGGAGCTGCGCTTGCCAGATGTGCGATGATTTTGTAATCCCGCTCAACGCCCGCCCTCTTTGAGGCAGTTCGCCGTTTTCCTTCAACGCTGACTTCATTGTTTCTCGAAGAGCGATATGCAGTTCCCGTTCAAGATGATTCGTAACGTCCCGTGCCTTGAGTGCTTTATAGTATGGGTCTTCCTGAGGCATATAGGTCATTGGACGCCATTCTCCGACTTCACCCAGACGGAATTCGACCGTTGAGCGTTGGGTGCCTCCAAAAACGTTAACGATGACATCTGTTGTGCCGGTGTCTGTAGACGCAACTTCCCACGGTGCCCATATATTCATCTGATAATCTGCTGGACGACGGGCGGCTTTAAACCGAATTGCGTATTGATTCCCGCTGAATGTGAAGATGCCATATCCGTTCGGAGCACCATCACGCATGGTTGTGTGTGGGATACCGATTTCATCAAGCGTGCCCCGCCACCAACTGCCCGATGTGGTTGCATGATTGTGGTGATGATGTGCATCGTCTCCATGCCAACCGTGCTCCGGGCCGACGAAGTCATCCCGTTGGAAGTGCGTGTGCGCTGACAGGGATAACGTGTGGGGACGATCCCCGAGGAGATTCATCAATTCCTTTACATCACGCATCTCTGTCAACGGAATATGTAAGGATACAACAATAAGCTGATCTTTCGGCACAAGGGCAAGGTCGTTTCGAATGAACGTTAACTGCCGTTCTCCGACCTCACTCGAGTAGCGCGGTCTATTCTCTTCGTCCTGATAAAAATACACGTTGTCGATGTTGATGAAATGGACAGGTCCCCAATCAAATGAATAGCACGCGGGTCCATAAACGCGTTCAAAGGTTTCATCGGCGTAGCGATCATCGGTAGCAAGGAAATTCATATCGTGGTTGCCGTGGACGTTATACCAGGGGATTCCGACGGTAGCCATCACTTCGTTAAGCGGATGGAATAAGTTTAAATCGTCACCTACCAAGTCACCAAGGCTGAGTCCGAACACCGCATCAATACCAATCACTTCTTCAATTACGTCGTGTGCTAACCACTCAATCTCTTGCATGTTATAGGGTTGTGTATCCCCGAAGACAAGTACCTTGAAGGTATCAGCCTCGGACTGTTCAGTGAGTGGGAAATCAACCGATTCCGGTAGTGGACCTGTTGGTGCAATACCGGCATATTTCAGTCCTTCTGGGGAACCGTGCGGTTTGTGAACGTAATAAAATCGTGGAAGACGATTTTCATCAACCGGTGTCATAAACCCACGCGGCTTAATGACAAAGAGAATGGTGTCATCACTGACCGCAAGCGAGTATTGTCCATCGGCATCGGTTTTTACAATGTCCTGCCCGTTTGAGACGCGAACCCCAGGCAGTCCTTTCTCATTGTCGTCTTTCACCTGATTTCCGTTTGTATCTAAAAATACAGTACCGGTTGCGGTTGAATTTGCTGCGATACCGTTTCCAATCCAGTAAAAAATCAAGGTGGCGATTAAAACCACACAATTCCATTGCTTGTAAATCATACGAAATTCTCCTTTTATAGTGGATTACGCAAATAAGTTTACACTTAAATGAACCCCAAGGAAAGGGTTTTCCTCCGCTGGTAGGTGCGGTTTCTAACCGCACCGGGGCAACGTGTAAAAGTAATTCTAAAATCTACTATAACATCAGCGCATTGAGTGATATTTGTTCTCATGGACTTAATATTATAACATAGCGAGGTTACGGAGCGGTAACATTTCCTTAGCATTTTCGTGAATATTATGAGAGGGACGCTCTGCTCCTAAAAAGCGGATATATATGCCGAAAGAAGGCCCCTCATAAGTGGCATCTGGCGCAAATCATGGATTATGGCAATCCCCACTCCCGACGGAGTTCCTCCATCGACCTGTAACCGACACCTCTGTTGTAAAAATTACCAAGCCAACTGCCGTCTTCACGGAAAAAGAAGCGATCGTCCTTCTCTTCGTGGGCGAGTTGGTATCGCGTATCAATACTGATACGATAACGGTCAGAGAGATTGGGCGCACTGCTGTGCATCATGTAAAGTCCAAAAATAATAACGTCCCCCGGTTGAAAATGCGTGGTTGCCAGCGTGAATCCGAATTTCTCAACCATTTCTCGTGGATCGGTACTAAACACGGCTTCCGTCAAATCGCGATCCATATCGGTCGCGCCATAGGTCGACTTTAACCGATGGTGGCGATGGGAACCGAGGCAGATGACAAGGGGTCCGTTTTCCAAGTCGATATTCGTCAATGCGCTCCACATTGTGTAGCGGTTCTGCGTGCCACGTCCAACATAAACGCTATCGTAATGAAAATGGTTGTGTCCACCTTGTGCCATGCAGCGAAGCCATCGTTTGTCGAATGTAGTGACTGAACCCCCAAGGAATTCTTCGTAGAACCGCATCGTTCGCTGGCTATCCACAACATCGAGAATCGGTTTGGCATGCGCCACTTCAGTTTGCCGAAAAAAACTAAATGTCTGATTCGTTTCGCCGATAATACCCGCTTTGACCGGAGTGTCCGGCTTTAATCCACCGCTTTGCGCAATGGCTTGCAATGTCCAATGTGCAGCTTTCTCTGCATCTTCCCGCGGATGAAAGCCTCGAATAAAGAGATACCCATCTTCACGCATCTTTCTGTGTAACGCACTGAAATTATTGAGAAGAGGGGTGGAATCTTCTAATTCGACGATCTCTTCACCGAAATGAAAAAGATGCTCGCCGAATTCAAAGGGAGTTCCTGTTTGAATTTTTTGAGGTGTATTTACTGTCATTTCCGCCTCCAAAACATAAATGCAATATACACAAGAATTGGGTAAGATAACAACGCCGTTGACCAAGCGATACCTTCTAATCCCCAGTGCTGCATGAAGAACCAATTGAGAAAGGGATTTAGGATAAGCCTGATAAGCGTTGCCGTAACAACTGTCCGGTGCGCTTGGCGTGCAAGATGCGCGCGGATTAGCAAGCGGCTGATTAAGCGCGGAAGCATTCCTAATAGATAGATGCCGAGCAATGAAGCGATATGAAATTGTCCCGCCTCCGACAACTCGCCGTGTCCATATAACAGCTTAACAATATCCACTCGGAAAAAGTATAGGCAGATCAGGAACGGGACCATCAGGATGAGTAGCACAACAACACTTTGCCAGACACTTCGCTGTAACTGAGTTCCTGTAGGAGAGGAGGAAACACCGGATTTAGTCTGGGAATAGCCTAAATCCATAGCGCAAGTCGCGTGTGGACTTGCGGGACAATGTATTACATTGCAACGACCCTCCGATTCCCGACCTGTTTTTAAACGCTTCTCGGATTGCGAGTCGGTGGACGATATCTTTGCCCAATGCGAAAGTAAAACTGGAAGCGTTACACCCGTGAGCGTTTCAGGGATTGCGCACAGACGGAGCGCGTAATCCAATTTCGAGACAGAACTGGCACCCAATGAACTTGCCATGCCTCTGTCGACGACTGGGTTTAACCCGTCTGAGATCGCCGCACCCATCATCAGCAGACATTGCCTCAGAAATTGCGTCGTGTAGGGGGTCGTCTGCCAGCTGGGTTTAAGGTGAAGCGCAGATACATTCAGAACGACGCAGCATCGCCAAAACAGGACAATCAGTTGAAACAGTTCACCGATAATCAAGGCGAGAGGTATGCTAAACCATGTTAAGGCTGGCTGGCAGAGGTATATCGCACCGATGACAAGGATAGCACGGAGTCCTTGCGCGATAGCCGGTAGGTGAAAGGCTTGATACGTGTCTAAGATTGCCTTGAGCATCCAGCGGGCTGCGGCGATAATCGTAAAGCAGAGGAATCCACACACGAGACCGATTGTCGTAGCGAGTGAAAATCCTGTGCTCGGCAAAAAGGGTTGAGAGACGACCCATGAAACGAAGACGAGGACGCAGCAAAGTCCCGGCATGAATACGATATACCGAGAAAAAATCGATTGGACGCAACGGCGTGCCTCGGTTTCACTTTTCGCACGCGCTTCTGCTAACATCGGGACGAGGACGGAATATGCGGAAGCCGCACTAAGCAATTCAATCAGAAATACGGCGATGCCCCAGTAATAGTAGATAAAATCCATTTCTGCCGGGGCCCCGAACCAATTCGCAAGGACGACGTAGATGAGAAATGTTCCCATACGTCCAACGAGGCTCAGCGGCGTAATAATCAGGACGTTCTTGAGGAGGGAAGCTTGGGACTCGGATACATGAGTGGACATGACGCAATTGACGAAAGGCGGACTTGAAGTAGGAGGCGTTATAGATGCCTCAGTGTCGAGGCACCTATGATGCTATCATGCAATAGATTTTGAGAAGCGACACCAGCGCAACTACTCACGCACTTGACCGTTTCCGTAGACGGTATACTTGTAAGTCGTCAACCCCTCAAGCCCCATCGGACCACGGGAGTGGAGTTTTTGTGTGCTAATCCCGACCTCGGCACCTAATCCAAATTCATAACCGTCTGTGAAGACAGTGCTGGCGTTGACATAGACTGCGGCGGAGTCCACCTCTTTAAGGAACCGTTGCGCCGCACTGTAACTTTCGGTGATAATTGCATCGGAATGATGCGAGCCGTAGGTTTCAATGTGGTCAATTGCTGTGTCTATGTCGTCTACAACTCGAACGGATAGGATATAATCGAGGTATTCTGTCCGCCAATCTTCTTCAGTGGCAGGTTTCGCTGTGGGATAAATCTGTTGTGTTCGCTCGCATCCGCGGATTTCGACATCCGCACCTTGCAACTTGTCACAGAGAGTGGGAAGAAATTTCTCGGCAGCATCGGTATGGACGAGAAGGGTCTCTACGGCGTTGCAAACAGCCACTTTGTAGCCAACTTTCGCGTTCATACAGATCTTGGTAGCCATATCGAGATCAGCGGCTTCGTCAACGTAGATATGACAAATGCCATCGGCGTGTCCTAACACTGGGACATCGGATTCTTTCATCAAAAACTGGACGAATTCGTTGCTGCCGCGTGGAATGATGAGGTCAACCTCGTCTGGCAATTGGATGAGCTCATAAACCGCCTGCCGGTCGGTCGTGTTAACGAACTGGATGGCATCTGGCACGCCTTCTGCGGCAGCGGTCTTACTGAGGATATCCGCAAGTGTTGCGTTGGAGTGAATGGCTTCAGAGCCGCCGCGGAGGATAACCCCATTACCGGATTTGATGCAGAGTGCCGATACCTCAACAGTAACGTCGGGACGCGACTCATAGACCACAGCCACGACACCGATAGGGACGCGCACCGTGCCGATTTTGAGTCCATTGGGGCGTTCTCCCATACTGATGACCGCGCCGATCGGGTCGGGGAGTGCAGCGACTTGACGGAGGTTGTCTACCATCCGTTCAATTTTCTGGTCGTCCAATAGGAGGCGTTGCATCAGCGGGGCAGCGAGTCCTGTTTTTTCGCCTTTTTCGAGATCAATGCGATTTGCTTCCTGAATTTTATCTTTAGAATTCTGGAGGCTTTCAGCCATCGCTAAAAGCGCGTGGTTTCGGACATCGGCGGAACTTCGCGATAAAACACGCATTGCCGATTTTGCCTTTCGCGCCTGCGATTGAATTAGTTTTTGGATATTTTGGTTCATAGTATTCCTTTGAGAGGTCGCTCATGGATGATAATTGGAAATAGTAGTTGGTATTATAACATAAGTCTCGAAAAATTTTCAATGGAATTGCACAACTAAATTTTGTTGTAAAAAAGTACGGGACCCGGCGAAATTAGGAATATCTGTCGCATTGCAGATCTATCTTCTGGGAGTTTTGATCGGTGTTTCCAGATCAAAGACGTACTTTGGATCGTAGGGAACATTGAAACGTTTCAGAAACTCAAGATATTCCTCATGAAAGGTCCGCTGAGAGTGATGTTCTTCCTGATTCTCAATGTAAGCAGCGACGGTATTTAACTGTGAGCGGGAATAACTAAACGCGCCAAAACCTTCCTGCCATTGAAATTTTCCGGCGATCCACCCCTGCCGATTTATGAATCGGGTGCTGCCTATTTTGATAGACTGCACCAGATCTGAGAGCGCGATATCCGGTGTCATTCCGACGAGGATATGGATGTGATCCGGCATTGAGTTAATTTGAATAACCTTTTGTTTTCGCTTTGTGATGATGCCGGTGATATATTGGTGGAGTTTTGATTTGTGGTGTTTAGGTATCAGGGCATGTCTCGCTTTAACGGAAAATACGATATGGATGTAAAGTTGGATATAAGTGTTTGCCATTGATATTCGTCTTTTTGGATGTTTCGATTTTTGTGCTTTCGGATTTGATAAATAGGTAACTCCTAACGGAGTAAAAAGGACACCAGGGGATTCATTCTACTACAGACAGGTTCTGCCTCACGGCAGAGGTCCAATGTCCCTCTTTGCTCCAGCGGAGCAACATGTTTGTAGATACTCCAGCGGAGCAATCTGTCTGTAGATTTGGTTGACAGATGGAAGGAAATCAGTCGAGTAATACCAGATTATCTCGATGTATAATTTCATCGTAATCGCGGTAGCCGAGAATATTCTCAATATGTTTCGTGTGTTTTCCTGCGAGTTTGGCAGTCTCCACGGCATTGTAATTCACCAAACCGCGTGCGAATTCCGTGCCGTTTTCAGTGAGACACGAGACTGTATCGCTATAATCAAAATCGCCTTCAACGCGTCGGATCCCGGCAGGTAATAGGCTTTTACCACCTCGCACGAGGGCATCACGCGCACCGTTGTCCACAAAGAGCTTACCTCTCGGTGGACGTGAATAAGCGATCCAGCGTTTCCTGCCGGAGATACGCGAATTTGGAAGAAATAACGTTCCGAGAAGCTCACCTTTCAAGAGCCTTGTTACAACAAGCGGTTCCTGTCCGTATGCCATCACCATCATCTCTCCGGATCCGGTGACAATATCAGCGGCTTGCAATTTCGTCACCATCCCGCCAGTGCCGCTTGTAGTGCCAGCACGTCCAGCCGCTTTCCAGACCCCATCTGAGATAGTCGTAACAGTGTGTATCAATTCCGAGTCAGGATCGTGTCTTGGGTCCGCGGTGTAGAATCCCGCTTGATCCGAGAGAATAACGAGGAGTTGTGCTTGGGCGAGATTGGTTACATAAGCAGACAGGGTATCGTTATCACCAACCCGAATTTCGTCCACCGCGACGGTATCATTTTCATTGATAATTGGGATCACGCCGAAGTGGAGAAGGGCGCGCAGTGTGTCGTTCATGCGGGTATAGCGTTCCCGATTGGAGAAATCATCCCGTGTCAGCAACATGAGTGCCGTCTGTTGTCCATAGTTGCGAAATAACGCCTCATAAACTGCCATCAACTCGATCTGTCCAACAGCCGCAGCCGCTTGTAACCGTGGTAGCGTTTGCGGACGTTGTGTCAGACCGAGTCGGGGCCAACCCGCCGCAATTGCACCAGATGTGACAAGGATAACCTCTATACCGTCCTCTTTAACGAGTGCTAAATCGTGAACCAACCCATGGAGGGCATCTTCGTTGAGGTGCGCGCCTTTTGAAATAGTGCTGCTGCCAACCTTTACCACAATACGCTTTACGTCTGACAAACGGGCACGCTGTTCAGTTGGATTGCATGGCTCGTGGGCTATAGGTGAACTCAAATTCATCGATCTGAATGGTGTCTCCTTCCACTGCACCGGCGCGTTCCAAGGCGTTAATCACGCCTATCTTTTTCAACTTCCGATACAGCAGAATCAATGCTTGCTCATTTTCCAGGTCAGTCATAAGGACAGCGCGACGGGGTTCCTCACCACTCACAACAAACCCTTCCCGCGTTTCAGCGAGTTCAAACCGTGCGCGTGGCTCTGGGGGGAGTTCCGCTTCAAAGGCAATCGTCGTCTCCGCCTCCTTTCGGGCGCGCGTTTCAAGGTATTGTAACGAACGGTAGGCTTGCTGTATCAATGGGTTCACACCCTCGCCTGTAACTGCAGAGATAGGGAAGACTTTACGCTTGCCGAAATATTTTTGGACACGCACCAAATTCGCCGCAGCCTCCGGCGTATCTATCTTATTCAACGCAATGATTTGTGGAAGTTTTGTCAGCAGCTCGTTGTAATGCCCCAGTTCGAGGTTGAGTTGCTCGTAGTCCTCGATCGGGTCCCGTCCATCTGTCGCGCTCAGATCGATGACATGGATAAGCATCTTGGTGCGCTCAATGTGTCGCAGAAATTGGTGTCCCAAACCTGCCCCTTTGTGGGCACCTTCTATCAACCCAGGAATGTCGGCAAGGACGAAATTCTGTTCCCGATTGATACGGACAACCCCTAAATTCGGACGGAGTGTGGTGAACGGATAGGCAGCGATTTTTGGAGTCGCAGCAGAGGTGCGCGCCAGCAGTGTCGATTTACCGGCGTTCGGATAGCCGACCAAACCGACATCAGCGATGAGTTTGACTTCGAGGCTGATTTCGCGTTCTTCTCCCGGCTCCCCTCTTTCTGCAACGCGTGGTGCCTGAAAAGTGCTGCTCTTAAAACGGACGTTGCCTTTACCGCCAATTCCCCCACGTGCGACAATAACAGTTTCATCATACACTGTCAGATCTGCAAGTAACTCGGCTGTATCAAGATCTCTAACGAGGGTGCCCGCAGGAACTCTAACAATACAATCTGTGCCATCGGCACCGTCTCGCTGCTTGCCCATGCCGTGGCCGCCATTTCCAGCGACTTGACGTGGGTTATGACGCAAATCGATCAGTGTACTCATCCCAGGGGTAGCGATAAGGAGAACGTTTCCACCGTTCCCACCGTCTCCCCCATCGGGACCGCCACGAGGGACATATTTCTCTCGACGGAAACTGATGCATCCGTTCCCACCATCACCTGCTTTGATCTGAATCCTTGCTGTGTCCATTTTTTAATTATTCCTTGCGGTTCGATCAGGAGGGGTGGATATTAACGCGCCTTTACGTTCATCCGCCTGCGTGTTTTTGCGAATCAACGCTGAATGCGCGTGTGGCATTCAGCGGGGTATTTCTGCGTATTGTTGCAGGCTACGGTTCTGGTTGTAGAAGACTTACAAGGTTTTAGCAATAAAACCTGCCTCGGTTATCGCTTCTGTGAGATGTGCAGGCGTAACGCGTAAGGCATCGAAATGAACGACAGCCTCGGCTTTACGCAAGTTGACCTTCGCACGCCGAACGCCTGGCAGTTCTGTGAGGGCATCGGTTACGGTTTTGACACAATGTTGACAGGACATTCCGTCGATGCCGATTTTTAATTTCGTTTTTTTCATAATTTTATACCTTTTCTCGGAAAACTATATTCGCACGATGGACACGTTTGCGTAGGCGTCCGAATCGCCAATCCACACGCAGGACAGATACGTTTCACCCGAAAACGTTCCACAAGACGAGACACAATGACGATACCTAAAAAAAGAATAATAAGAAAGGCGACTTCCCAAAAACCGATAGACACTGTTTACACTCCGCAGTCCTTTACGCGCGATTGGGTAAACCTGTAGACTACATTACGCCTTTAATCCGCGTAAGGTTTCGAGGTTCGTCGCGTGCATTGTCTCCATCTGTGGTGTTTCAATGATAAGCGGAATTTCCGCGAACCGGGAATCATTAAGAATATAAGCGAATGCGGCTGCACCGATATTGCCATCACCGATGTGTTCATGCCGATCCACGCGACTCTGATAGGCCGATTTTGCGTCGTTGAGGTGAAAAGCCTTTAATCGTGCTAAGCCGATAATCTCGTCAAACTGATTGAACGTTACCTCACAATCCACCTCCGTCCGGAGGTCGTAGCCAGCAGCGAAAACGTGACACGTATCCAAACAGACCCCAAACCGATCCGGATATTTCGACATACCGATGACATCACGCAAATGTTCAAAGCAGTAGCCGAGGTTCGTGCCTTGCCCGGCGGTGGTTTCAAGAAGGACGGTGACATTCGGTGCCTCGGCGTTTTCAAATAGAAAATCGAAACTCTCGCTTAATACTTTTAAACCGAGTTCCTCACCTTCGCCGAGATGCGCACCGAGGTGTGTCACGATGTAGCGGAGACCGAGTGTATCCGCAAGTTCCATCTGCTCCTGAAACTGCTGCCGTGATTTTTCGCGGACCTCTGTTTTCGGTGAGGCGAGATTACTCAGATGAATATCGTGAACAATCACTTCCCCAATTGGAGATGTTGTCCAAGCATCACGAAACTTATCAATGACTGCAGGGAGCGGCGGTTTCGCCACCCATCGGTTCGGGTTTCTCAAGAAGATTTGGATTGTATCGCAGTGGAGTTTATCGCCATTTTTGATGGCATTGTGTAAGCCGCCTGCTGTGGACACGTGTGCACCGAGGATCATATTTCAGTTGGTATCTCCTTGTATAGTGTTATAGGGCCACATTTCACAGCAGTTCCAATCACACAACTTTCTTAATCTCGTGATTCCGCTGCGTGTGTTTGTTGGTTTGAGATTACATTGGTGTCCTTATCTGACACAGGTTGCTGCGGCAAAGGATTTTCATTCTGTTTGAAATGATAGCGCAGAAATCCGATGGAGCCCGGAACGCCGAGTTTATCCGTAAGAACTTTAGCACCCAATTCATAGATTTCAGGGTCGGTCAGTTCAAGTAGCCCCTTACGCCAAGCCTCAATTCTTTCGGCTGTAATACGTGCTTCCGTTTCTTGTAGGGTTTTCTGCTCTTGAATCCGTTTGACCATTGTTGGGATATCTGGGTCATCATCTAACCATTTATGCCGCTCGGCGGTGTAGTCATAATCATTAGGTTTACACTGCTGGAGAAACCGCTTCATATAGGCTGTTCCCATTTGCGTCATTAGTTCTTTAAGCCCTGCTTCATACAGTTGATTCTCTGTCATTTCTTCGGTTTGCCTGCCTCTATCCGGACTCCATTGCTGCTAATTGTCGAAATTTTAGTGAGATAATTATAGCACATCCCGAATGCAGATAGCAAATTTTCTAAAACGGAAATGGAGGCGTGTCTATCAGGGATGCACGACAGTCTTGATGCCGCGTTGGGCGGCGGCGTTATCAAATGCCGCGAGTCCCTGGGCAAGCGAAAACCGATCTGTTAACAAAGGTTCAAAATTGAGTGCTTTTTCTATCAGGAGTTGCCGCGACTCTTCAAGACTTGAACGGGAAAACGCCCACGAAGCCATCAGTTTATGACCCGCATAGTGGAATTCTTCTAAATCGATATGGAGCGTTTCACCATCCGGAGCGAGTCCAAAGAAGTTGACGCATCCGCCTCTGCGGACCAGCTCGAAAGCGAGCGCAATTACGGATGCTTTATTGGTTGTGGAAGAGATGACAGTATCAACGCCACCGCGGGTGATGTCTTGAAACTGCGTGATTGCCTCCGGCGAAGTATCAAACGTGTGATCGGCACCAAGCACTTCGGCGGCAGCCCTGCGGTGCGCCAACGGTTCCACCACGTATGTTGCCAAACCCGCTCGCTTTGCCAATTGCGTGAATATCAAGCCGATAGGACCGGCACCCAGAATAGCGACAGAATTCTTGAAAAGGGTTTCCCGCATCGCATTCAGGCAGCACCCCAGCGGTTCCAGAAAAAGCAACTCTTCAGGTGGGATACTGTCAGGTACTCGGATAAGTTTGCCGGTATCCACGCCGTGTTTCGGCATCCGCATATACTCGGCGTAACCCCCATCAATATCGTGACCGATACCTTCAATGGTATTGCAGTATTTATCCAAATCGTTCTGGCATTCAGGACAGACACCACAGGAAAGCATCGGATTCACAGTAACCCGTTCACCGGTTTTGACATCGGGGTGTCGACTCTCTACCACTACACCTGCGAGTTCATGTCCCATCACGACGGGTGGCGCGTAATCCGAAACATCTCCACGCAGCGCCGCAAGGTCAGAGGCGCAAATGCCGCAGAGTTCTATCTGGATGAGCACATCACCGGTCGCAAGCGTAGGGATGGGTTTCTCATGGATCCGTAATTGCTGAATTTTCTCAAAAACAATAGCCTTCATATTTTTAATTTTGGGCTTCTGGGCCGCTGCGTCCGTTGTCCTTGCGGGTTTCCTGTCATTCTCAACTCCTGAAGGAAAAATTAAAATTCATAAGGCACGGTCTCTGCCTGATGTGTCTTAGCAGATTTTTCCGCCAAATCCATGATAGCGATGACGCGGCGAGCCGATTCTGGGGTTACCAACAACGGTGTGCCATCGTTTAAATGAGCGACGATATTTTCATAATAGGTAGGTCCCGGTCTACGATGGTAACCGACCTGCTGCTCTTTAGGGTGTCCCTCGACTTCGGATAAAATCTTAAACCCGCCATCTCCGTCGGTAATCGCGCCGTGTGAGCCGAGCAGTTTCCACCGGGATCCGCCAATTTTCGCAATGTTAGACATCTGGATATTCGCCGCCGCTCCATCCGCCACCACTTCTCCACCAGCAAACCGAATGATGGCTTGGACATGGTCCTCGTTCGTAATATCGTCCCAGACGAGGTTCGGTTGATAGAAGCCTGTCACGTTAATCATCGGTGCCTCAAGAACATTGAGCAGCCAATCGAGGTAGTGTGCACCCCAATCGTAGAATTGGCCACCGGAGATTGCCTTAACACTCCGCCACCAATCTGGATTTGGTCGCCCATAGCCGCCACCCCACATCTCAACGCTAAAGACTTTACCGATAACACCGGAATGGACGAGTTCACGAAGGGTCCAAAAATCGGCATCCCACCGTCGGTTGTGATGAACGGACAACATAACGCCATTCTCCTCGGCGGTCGTAATCATTTCAGTGGCTTCTGCGATGGTGACGCACATCGGTTTTTCAACGACGACATGTTTACCTGCTTCAAGGCTCGACACAGTTGGGCCACAGTGCAGACTGTGCGGGAGGACGTTCGCAATCAGATCGACACCATCGTCCGCATTGAGTTCTTCAACCGAGTTATAGGTGCGGACGCCTGGAAAATCCTCTTTCGCCGCTTTTGTTCGCTCCGGATCAATGTCACAGATGGCAACGCATTCGATGCCGTCTGTATTTTCCATCATATTTGCATGGGCTCTGCCCATATTGAATGCCGCTCCATACCCGAGGACGGCACCTTTGATGGTATCTGCCATTTATTTCGCTCCTTCTCTTTTATGTGAATGCCTAATTATAGCATAAACGAGAAAAAATCGCATAACAATTACCTTAAGCTTTCAGGGTCATTTAGTTTTAAGTTTTTTGGATGAGTTACTTTTTTTGTATGCATGTACGACGTGAGTTTTCACGCCATACATGCTATGCTTCACCTTAAACGTTTACCACAACATTGAGGTGAAGATCATGACGAGAAAACCTTCTCACCACTTGCTTGATATGTTAGCAACATTGCCAGACCCACGCAAGGAAAAAGGCAAACGCCACCCGCTGCGGGCGATCCTCGCCCTCTCCATCATTGCGATGATGTCTGGGTATCGCAGTTATGCTGCGATTGCTGAATACGGACGCACCTACAAGCATCTGAGAAAAGCCCTCGGCTTTCGACATAAGAAAACCCCGTGTGCCGCAACACTGTATAATCTTTTTCATCGCTTAGACCTTGATGCCTTAGAATCAATCCTGAGACGCTGGGCAACTGCGGCACTTGAGGACTTCCACTGGAAAGGTCAAAGCTGCTTGACGGCTGTCGCCATAGATGGCAAGACCTTACGAGGCAGTAAAAAACAGGATGCCAAGATAACTCACTTGCTGTCTATCGTCTCTCATGAGCTTGGCATTACTCTGACTCAAAAAGCGATGTCTGCCAAGACTCACGAACTGCCGACCTCGCTGGAGATTCTCAAATCTTTTGATGTTTCTCAGAAAGTCGTGACAGCCGACGCCTTGTTGACCCGCCGAAGTTTTTGTGAGGCGGTTTTAGCGTCGGGAGGCGACTACGTTTTACCCGTCAAGGAGAATCAGAAAGATATGTTTGAGGCGATAAAACGCTTGTTTCAACGTCCTCCCGACGCTAAAACTTTGCGGATTTCGGCATATCAACAACTCCAGGCAGAACATCAACAATGGCAGGAAACGCTTGATACCGTTCAGACCCTTGATAAAGCACATGGACGCCTCGAAATACGCCGATTAACCTGTAGCACCGCCCTCAACGCATATTTGCGCTGGCCCGGCATCTCGCAAGTCTTTGAGTATACCTATCAACGCAAAGACCTACGGACACGGGAAGTCTCACTTCAGACACACTATGGCATCACGAGTCTGAAACCTACAAAAGCTTCGGCGGCGGACTTGCTCACCTTACGCCGTGGACATTGGACGATTGAGAATAAGTCGCATTACGTCCGGGATGTCGTCCTCGGCGAAGACGCATCACAAGTCCGATCCGGTGCGATTCCTGCCGTCATGGCGGCGCTACGAAACACCACAGTCTCTATATTGCGACTCGCCGGACACGAGGCGATCAGCAAAACAATGCGATATTTTGCCGCACATCCTAAGAAAGCACTGAATTTACTGAAAAATAATTTTTAAAACTAAATGACCCTACTTAAGCTTTATACACCCGTTGACATTTCCAAAAATTTATGATAAACTCGATCGATGTTTATTGGCACAGTTGCTGCCGGATCGTATACAAAATACGACTTCTGAAAAATACGAAATCTGTGTCAATTCTACATACTATTCTTTATAAACTGCTTGAGGTAATTTATGGCAAAAGTTGGATTAATCGGCGTTGGCAACATGGGGATGGGGATGTCAAGAAACATCCTGAAAGCTGGACACGAACTCACAGTGTATGATGTCCGCCCGGAGCCTTTGGAAACCCTGGCACAAGAGGGGGCACATACGGCGACATCACCGCGCGAAGTAGGTGCAGCCGCAGACACCGTCTTTATTATGGTGCTGAATGTTGAACAGGTCAAAGCAGCACTGCTTACAGAAGACGGGCTGCTGGCAGGACTCAAACCCGGAGGCACCGTCATCTGTACAGCAACTATCGGACGCGCCCAGGTGATGGAGGTCGCTGAACTCGTAACGGAAAAAGGGTTTAATATGGTCGACGCGCCTGTCAGTGGCGGTGCACCGGGCGCAGCTGCGGGGACCCTCACAATGATGGTATCGGCACCAAATGAAACCTTTGAAGCCTCGAAACCCGTGCTTGAAGCCGTCGGACGAGACATCTATCACGTTGGTGAGGAGATTGGGATGGGGCAAACCGTCAAATCGGCACTCGCAGTCCTCATCGGTGTTACCTATGCCGGTATCTTTGAAGCACTGACGTTAGCAGTGAAGGCAGGTGTAACACCAGAAACACTTCGCGACGTGGTTAGCACAAGTGTTGTTGGTAATTTCCTCTTCAGGGACACAACAGAAAATATATTGGATCGGAATTTCAAGGGACAAAGTAATATCGGCACGATGTATAAGGATCTCACTTTGGCAAAAAATATGGCAAGCGATTGTGGTGTGCCGCTTTTCGCAGCAAGTGCCGCTTTTGAACTGTTTCAAGCCGGAAAAGCAGTAAACCCTGATGAAGATAACTGGACGATTATCAAAATCCTTGAAAATATTGCAGGTGTCGAGGTCCGAAAAACGGAATAATTGCAAGCGTGTATTTAGCATTTTTAAAGCCTACAAAGATCAAGAAATTGAGAGGAATTGAATGTTCAAATTGGGAACGATCACAGATGGAATCAGCCGGAACTTCGAGTATGCGCTCGACACGATGGTAGAGACTGGATTGGAATACGTTGAATTACAGTATCTTTGGGAAAAACAGGTTGGAGATCTGACGGATGCCGACATCGAACGGGTCAAGGGGTTAATCGAGGAACGTGATTTAAAGGTGTCGTGTATTTCTCACCACAATCTCTCGGCACTTCCTCTGGATACAGCAGTCGATGCCCCTGCGTATCGAGCACACATTACGACATTACAACGGTGTATCGATGTCGCGCAGGCACTCGGGACGAATCTGGTTCGCATTTTCAGTTTCCGAAAGGAGATGGTGCTTTTCGGGGCAGAACCCATTATCTCTGAAGGTGCCTGGGCGACACTCCTGAACAGGTTAGAGGAACCGTTGCGAATCGCCGATGCAGCTGGTATCACGTTTGTTATCGAAACCGCAATCTCAGGGAATGTCACATCCGCACACCTCGCAAGAAAGTTGATTGATGAATTGGGCGCGCCACACCTGAAAGTCCTCTGGGATCCGTGCAGCTCGCTCTATTGTACCGAAATTCCCTATCCGAATGGGTATGAAGTCATTCGTGAGCACATTGCCCACGTTCATCTCAAGGATGGCGTTGTGAACCTTCCAGCGGCGACATTCGATTTCTGTGCCATGCGCCAAGGACAGATGGATCCTTACTACAATGACATCGTGAATGCGCTGAAACGGGACGGATACGAAGGTGCGATCTCCTTAGAGAGCGTCTACACCCCAGTAGACGGGACGCGTGAGGACGGGTTTCGGGAATCGCTACCTGTCTTTATGGAGCTCATGGGACGATAGCAAGACTTAAAAAAAAGGACGCAGCCGAAACGTATCGGCTGCGTCCTTTCTTTTTTACTATGTATAGCGAACCTAAACCTTACTTGGCTTTCAGGCTTCCCCAAGTTGTGAAGAGTTTACCAGCGGGTTCGACCGAAACGAAACCAGGTCCGATCGACCATACGCCGCCGACACCAGCAAACATGCTCCAACCGCCGCCACGTTCACTGACCTTCACCAACAGAACATTAGGACCCGCCATCAGGTCAACTTTGAAATCGTCTTGGAAATCGCCAGCACCGCGGTTGACAGCGTTTGTGTGGACCACTTCACCGTTGAGCCAGACCTTGACGGAGTCATCACTACCGACTTTCGCCGGAACGCCACTCTGATCTTCAGGAGCGTTAAGGATGATCAAGGCATAAGACGAATGGTCATTGACATCACCTTCACCCAAGCCAATCTCATTGACGAGGTCGTTGACGTTGTTACCGCCAGTTTCAGAGATTTCACCGACTGTCCATTCCAAATCACCGACAGCATCGCCTTCGCTGGCACCATATCTGGCGACCATCTCTTCGGTAACAGCACCACCGCTGGCTTCAGCGAGTGAATCGATATCGGTTGAATTCGCGCCGCCTTGACCGGCTTCAGTCGCAGCAATCATCCAGAGCCATGGACCCGTAATTTTCCCAGAGACACCGGGAATAGCGGGTTTAAAGACAGCGTTCACATCGGCATCGACACCGACGAACATACTCCAACCGCCACCCCGTTCACTGACCTTCACGAGCAACAGGTTATCGCCTTGCTTTATATCAACCTGAAATGTGTCCTGAAAGTCGCCAGCACCACGGTTAACAGCGTTGTTGTGAACCTCTTCACCGTTGAGCCAGACCTTGACGGAGTCATCACTGCCGACTCTCATATCCACGCCGTCCTGATCTGAATCGGATTCAAGCGTGATGAGCGCGTAAGACGAATGGTCGTTGACATCGCCTTCACCCAAGCCAATTTCAGTGACCGTATCGTTGACGTTGTTACCGCCAGTTTCAGAGATTTCACCGAGCGTCCATACCAAATCGCCGACAGCATCGCCTTCGTTGGCACCGTTATTTGCGATCATCTCTTCGGTCACATCACCACCACTGGCTTCAGCGAGCGAATCGACATCGGTAGCAGCTGCGCCGCCTTGACCGGCTTCGGTCGGGGCGATCATCCAGAGCCACGGACCCGTAATTTTGTCTTGGGCATCGGCAGTTTGTGCCATAACGAAAAGTGCTATGAGACATGCGAACCCTATTGTGAACAATTTTCTATACATGAAAATCCTCCAATTAGTTTTATTTTTTTTCAAACGAAGTGAAATTGGTGGTGCCCGTCCTTGCAGGTCCGGTCGCGCCTCAATCAATGGATTAAGACTACAATATTGCCCGACATTTATGAAAGAGTAGGACAACCACTTTAGATTAGTTTAACAAATATACCGCGATTAAATCAAGGATAAAAAAATTTAGATAGTTTTAGCCGATAAAAACGGTTCCGAAACATGAAAACTCAGAACGCGAATACCGGCTAAAAATACCAACTTAGTAGGAACGTTTAATCTCTGCCCACTGCGTCGCTAATTTACCAGCAGGCTCAACAGGAAGTCCCTTAAACTCCAGATTGTATTCCAAAGGGGCATCGATACCGGCGAACATGCTCCAACCACCGCCGCGTTCGCACACTTTAACCATGAACACGTTGTCGCCTTTGTTTATGTCAACCTCGAATGTGTCCTGAAAATCGCCAGCACCGCGGTTGACAGCGTTTTTGTGCACCTCTTCACCGTTCATCCAGACCTTAACGGAATCATCACTGCCGACACGGGCTTCAGCGCCTTTTTTCGTAACCTTTGATACGGCGTTGATGACAGCGTAGGAACAGTGGTCATTGACATCGCCACCGGGTCCCAACTTAATCTTTATGAGCATGTCGTTGATGTTGTTACCCCCGACTGCGGAGATTTCTCCCTCGGTCCATTTGTAATTTTCGGCAAATTTAACCTTCAGAATCTCTTTTGTAATCCCCTGTTCTGCGACATCTTCCTCGGTCAATTTACCCTTTGTTGCCTCGTCAATACCGTCTTCATCTGTTACGGCAGCACCACCACCACCAGCAGGACTCTCGGTGATCATCCAATACCAAGGACCTTCAATTTTATCAAGGGCAGCAGCGAATTGTGCCATGAGAAGAACTCCGACAGCACACACTGCCAAAAGCATAAATCTGCTTTTCATTTTTTTAGCCTCCGTGTTTTAATTATTGTTTCTATTCAACTAACGGAAATAGTTTAGCACAAGTTACCGGAGAAATCCAATTAATTTTTTCAATTGCGTTTTAAATATCCCCATCGGTCATTCTACCTTTAACTGTTTTTCGACGCTACTCACCTTATCGTCCATGGTTTGGGTCCTATCGACCCGTGTGCCAAACTTGAGCGTCGTTGTGATGCGTGGCGCACCCATCTCATGGACGACTTCGTGACACCGCCGAATTGCTGCAAATACGACATCCCATTCGCCTTCAATGTTAGTACCATAGGCGTGCAGTTTTGTCTCTAAACCTGCTTCCTTCAGCACTTTTTCACACGCAGTGACATATTTCGAGACCGATACGCCGACACCTATTGGAACAACACAGAGATCCGCGATAACCTTCATAGAGCCTCCCTTAATCGTTGCGTAATTGTTCCAAAATGCCCGCAGGTAAAAGCGCTGCACCCGAAGTCGCAACGCCGTCGTCAACTTGCGCTGGGGTCATCATCCCCGGAACAACACAGGAGACAGCCGGGTGCGCCAAAATGAATTTGAGGGCGGCTTGGGGAAGACTGCGTGCTTTGTTTCCAACGATTGACTTGACCTGTTCCACACGCGCCAGATCGGAGAGGAATTTCTCACGGGGCCACGTCTTCCGATAATCGTTCTCCGCAAAGACAGTATCCGGTCCGAGTTGCCCTGAGAGTAAACCGGACGACAAGGGTTGTCGGACAGTAACAGCAATCCCGTTCTCGGCAGCCGTTTCCATCACAGGTGTCGCCATCTCTTGGGTGAGAATATTATAGGTGAGCATCAGCGAAGAGATACCGCCTTCTGCTATTGCCTTTAGGGCGTCTGCCTCACTCCCGAGGCACAATCCATAAAAGCGGATTTTGCCTGCGGTTTTGAGTTCCTCCATTGTCCCGAATGCGTCGTCCCAAGCATCCGCAGGGGGTGGCGAGTGAAATTGGTAGATGTCTATAACATCCCGCTTCAATCGCGTGAGACTCCCCTCAACTGCCAGACGGATATAATCCGGTGAGACGTTGAACGATGGGTGCTCCCATCCATGGCTAATCCAGCCATCGGAATCCAATTCATAGCCAAGTTTCGTGGCAATGATAACTCTATTACCGAGAGCTGAGAAGGCTTCACCCAGTAGCCGTTCCGCGCGACCTCCACCGTATTGGTCTGCTGTGTCGTAATAGGTGACACCACTTTCAAAGGCGTATCGGAGGAGATCCACGGCATCGGTTTCACCAATGTCTCCCCATTCACGACCTCCGAGTTCCCATGTTCCCATGCCGATTTCAGAAACGGTTAACCCTGTATTCCCTAATTTGCGTTGGCGCATTGTTCTCCCTTTCGCAAGGCACGGGACCCTGCACTATTTAAAGTAGTCTTGAAATTTAGATGCGTCATCCATTCTATGATATTCACGACTCCTTGTCAACAAATTTTATGCTGCTGCGTGGCTCAGAATTTCCGTTCATGCGTCCTACATAAAAACGAATTTAGATTGACAGACCCCACTCATTTTTGATAAGATAGAATTATTCATTTAAGAAGGAGAGGTTGATGGGTAAAAAACGCGGTAAATTTCGTTTGAATGGCATCGGCACAAACATAGACTCTATAATTGGATGTATCAGAGTTGAAATAGTAACGAGAACCGAGTCCGAAACGAAGTGGAGGACGGCTCGAACGCGTGAATCTCCAAGTTTCAAATCGTGCCATTTCTCCGCAAGGAAAAATTAAAACATGAAATTATTGGTCACGGGTGGTGCTGGGTTTATCGGTACCAACTTCATCCGATACTATCTGCAACGCGATTCGGACGATGTTATCGTCAATTTTGATCGACTGACGTATGCTGGAAATCTCTCCAATCTGACGGACATAGCGGAAACCCACTCTCCAGAGCGGTATAGGTTTGTGCACGGTGATATTCTGGATGCCCCTCTTGTGGAAAGTGTACTGAACAGAGAGCGACCCGATGTTATCGTCAATTTCGCTGCAGAATCACACAACAGTCGAGCGATTCTGCATCCGCGGCGGTTCTTTGAAACGAACGTGATGGGGACACAGGTATTACTGGAGGCGTCTCGGAAGTACGACGTGCAGCGATTTCATCACATCTCCACATGCGAGGTATATGGTGAACTGCCCTTAGACTCACCGGATAGGTTCAGTGAAAACGCACCGTATCGCCCGCAGACCCCCTACAACGCCTCTAAAGCAGCAGCGGATCATCTCGTGAACGCCTATTTCCATAGTTTCAGTATGCCGATAACGATTTCCAATTGCGCGAACAACTACGGTCCCTATCAGCATCCAGAAAAACTTATTCCGCTCTTTACAACAAATGCGATCCAAGATTTACCCTTAACGCTCTACCAAAGCAGTCATAACCGCCGGGAATGGTTGCACGTTGAGGATCATTGCCGCGCTATCGCGGCAGTCCTCGAACACGGCGAAATCGGTGAAACTTACAACGTCGGCAGTGGCGTGGAGAAAAGCATTGAGGAAATTAGCAATTTCATATTGGATGTTCTTCACAAACCGCAACAGTTGAAAACTTATGTGCCGGATCGACCCGGGCACGATTGCCGTTATCTCTTGGATTCAAGCAAGATTGCCCGTGATGTCGGTTGGAAACCGAGGATTGCATTTGAAGATGGAATGCGTGAGACGATCCGGTGGTACATCGAAAATCGGAAATGGTGGCAAACAATTCAACAAAAGATAGATGCTGAAGCCGTCCAAGAGGACAAATGGGAAACGTTTTCAGAGAGGTAAACGCTATGCAACTGACAACGGAACAATTGGCAGCATGGAAACGGGACGGAATTATCGTGGTCCCCAACGTGTTTTCTCCGGATACAATTGCACCCGCATTAAAAGAGATGGAGCACAATGCTTACGATGGCTTGACTTACGCCGAATATCGAGCAAGGTGGGATCCGCAACCGGATGCACTGAAAAGTGCTTATGAGAAGAACAGCGATCTGCAACTGCTTGCCGGTCCGTTCGGTAAAGCAGTGCATTTTCCGACAGGCTTGGAAGCGTTGGATACGCTCATCGAAAACGAGACGTATCTCACAATCGCACAGCAACTCTTAGGCACGGAAGAAATTCGACTCGGGTATGGACAAATATTCCTCCGAGAAGGGCTCACTGATAGCCGTCACAGTGAACACCCGTGGCAAGGTTACCACATCGACAATGCGACGAACTCACCCTTACCTCCGCACCCGGATTGGCAACGCTACGGATATGTTCTGACCGCTATCTTCCTACACGACATCGAATTAGACGGCGCGCCGATGCTGGTCTGCCCCGGTTCACAAAACCAGTTGGATAAAATATGGGAGAAGTATCCGGGCAGAGCAGGTGGCATGGGTATTCCTGACCTACGTGAATTTAAAGGAGAACTCGCAGATCCGGTGCCCCTTACAGCGAAAGCGGGGAGTGTGTCGTTCCGATCCAGTTACTTGGTTCATGCCGCACAACCGTTTGAGAACAAGAGCAGACAACGCGGGTGGATGGGCTTTCACTTCCATCGCGCCGACAATGACGATTGGTGTAAAACAACGCGTCCGGTGCCGGGGTGGGGTACCCCGCAGTATATGAAATTTGTCGCGCAAACAACTCCTGCTGTGCGACACGTTCTGGGATGGCCCCCTCCTGGGGATGCATACTATACACCGGAGGCTCTCGCACGTCTTGAACAGGCATATCCAGGCATTGATTTGGAGCCTTACCGGTAAACATGCCCCGAAAGGATAGAATAACCTCAGTTTGGTTGAGTGGAAAGTCCGTCGTAGTGTAAACTTTATGAAGTTTCAGAAAATAATTCGGTAAGCGACGGGAGTCCTAAAGGGGACGGGTTGGGGGATTTGGTCTTTAAATAGACCAAATCCATTCCTTGTATTACATTCCCACCGCCTACGCAAACAGGGTTGCTCGTAGGGGCGAGGTCGCCTCGCCCGCTTCCTGCGATTTATTGCATGTTGTGTCGTCTAACTGTCATGCAGGCAGTCTGGGTTAGGGACGTTTCAAGATAAAAAGGGATTTTATAATGAGAGTAAAATTTCTGGTTTTAATGTTAGTTACCTTACTCACAACAATTACTGTTTTTTCTTTGGATACGAGGGCGGATTCAGAATCTACTTCCCAGCTTCCTGAATTCCTAATGATTTGTCTTGTAATAGTTTTAATGGTGGTTGCTGTAGTATATTTTGGGTACCTATGGACCAGAAAGACACGTACTTTCCTCAAAGAAAATAGTAGACAACTTTCGTCTGAAGATCCAAAAATTCTTTTAGAGCTCTCTGAAAAATGTAACGAGTATCTAAAACACCGATATAGCCCTGAGATTGTGAGTTTGTCCCAGCAAGCTAAGGGTAAAGCTAAAAAAATCCAAAAAAAGATAAATTTTCAAGCAAACTTGGAAGTTTTCAAATCCAAAATATCCAAAGATGGGGCACATCCTGCTATTATTTCGACTCTCAAAGAACATATGCACAATCCTGACAGTTTTGAGCATGTATCAAGTAACTACGAAACTATAGAAACGGAAGGTAAGCACTACCACAAGATCATAATGGTTTTCAGAGGTACGAATACTTTTGGGGCTTTAGTTTTACAAACTTGTTTTTTCGTTCTCAATGAAGATAATCAGATTTCTTTAGTTGGATCACCAAATGGCACTGAATTCAGTGCCGTAAATACGGAAAAACTATCGGTCCCCGTGGATGCTGTATTAAGCTTATTTGAAGGAATAGCGTCGATTGCTGATATATTATCATTTTTTGGCAGCGAGTAACGGAATGAAGCAAACCGATAGAGACCAGCAAGTGAGTGGTTAAGAAACGACAAAAATGTCGAAATGGTATTATAACCCAAGTTGCCAGTTAGTAATGAGTTGTAAATCCATGGGATGTCCTTTATAGTGTTTTTATCCCAAAAACCCAAAAGGAGCACCCCATGGACTTGACTATTGTAGCAGTTTATACGATTTGTGACGACTTTTTAATCGCAGACGGACATCAAGAACATCCACTTGCTAAAATGTCAGATGCTGAAGTCATGACGACCGCTCTGATCGCCGCAAGATACTTTGGAGGGAATCAACACACCGCTTGCGCCGCCTTGAAAACACTTGGATATATTCCAAACATGTTAGGACACTCACGCTATAATCGCAGACTTCATCGGGTCTCTGCGAAGTTTCAAACGTTGTTTGAATACTTCGCAGAGCTCTTCAAAGCAGAGAATGCCAATCGCATTTATAGCATTGATACCTATCCCATAGTCGCCTGCGACAACATCCGCATTTCTCGCTCACGTCTGTATCAAGGCGAAACATGGCGAGGGAAAATCGCAAGCAAGCATCGCTACTTTTATGGGATCAAGGCACATCTGATGGTCTCTGAAACTGGATATATTGTTGAAGCGTTCTTGACGCCCGGACGTTTCAGTGATGTGCGAGGTTTAGGGAAATATCGGTTTGATTTGCCTCCGGGGTCTGTCGTCTATGCTGACAAAGCGTATTGCGATTACGGCATTGAGGATGCTCTCGAAGCGGCGGACATCCGCCTGAAACCCCTACGCAAGAAGAACTCGAAACGTCAATATCCACCGTGGGAAGTTTATCTTCAGCACGCCTATCGCAAGCGTGTTGAGACTTCAAACAGTCTCATGGAACAGCTTTTACCCAAATCGATTCACGCCGTGACGGCTGACGGGTTCGAGTTGAAAGTTTTTTTGTTTATCATCGCTACAAATATCAAACAACTTTTTACATAGGTAGCAACTTGGGTTATTATAACTAAAGTTTGGACAATTTTCTTAGAGTATCCACATGTTGCCTCCCTGGGGTTTCGTCCCTGGGGGATGGCGTTTCTATAAACATTCCGCCCTTCTCGGATTTTGACGTTTATTTTTCTCCGAGTTGCGTTTCTGCAAGGAACTTTCAGAAAAATCAAAACACTGTTGAAAATCGGGAGTAAACCCCACAGATACTGTCCAAACTATAGTTAAGCATAAGGGACAAACTTGAAATGGAAAGAAGTGCGTATCCTGTTGATGAGAAATTGTTCGGTTTACTGCTGGAAGAAAATTTTGATAGATTAAACACAGACGAATTGCAGGAACTATTTGATGATTCATCTCACGAAATTTCTGATAAATGGGTTTTTATCAGTGATAATACTGAAAGAGAATATCCGAAAGAGACCCAAGATGATAATATTGAATTTTTTTTTCACTTTCGTAGCCTATACGGGTATAAGTATTTTAGTTTGATTGATTATGGAAACAATTTTACCTATAAGATAGGGATTCCTGATGTATCCGGTTCTGATGATGGTATGGATAGGCAAAAATGCGTTACTATTGATGAGATCACCCGTAAACCAGACTCTATAATGGATCTAAAAAAGTATATTTTCAATAGATTGGCAAGTCGGACGCAAATCGACAATTATTTGATAAGCAATATAAAGCAGATTCTAATAAAGTCTTTTACTGAATTTTTTGATGATGAATTTGACGAGATACAAAAGCAAGTTGAAGGTATTAAGGAAAGGAATAATCTTACAGGAGATAAAAATCCATTTTTTGTCCCATACTATGTTGATCCGAAGCAATCTCAGGACTACAAGAGTGTCGTGGCGGAAAAGATCTATATTTTGAAAGACATTACGGATATAAGCATCAAAGAAGTTTTCTTTACGCCATATACAAATGAAAACATTATAGCACTTATTAACATCCAGATAAAAACTGTGGATTTAGCGAGAGCTATTAATGAATATGTGAGAGCAGATGCCAGTTTATATTTAGAATGGAAGGGTCCTGTACTTTATGATCGATTTTATTCTCAAATGCTTAGTGAGTATAAACAAAAAAAACCGGACAAAGAAAATATTGAAGGTGTAAGACAGATAATCTCGAATGAATTCAAGGATTTTGAGGAGAATTGGTATGACAATGAATCTCTCATATTATCAAGTAAAAAGAGGTTCGGTTTTAGAAGCAGACAATTGATAGACAAAATAGGCAGTTCACTTAGTTTTTTTTTATCATTTATTTTGAACAATATAGTAAAATTATGTTTTGAAAAAGTGCGCAAATGTTCCATCGGAGTTTGGTTATACATAAAAAGAAACACATGGCTACAAATAGCAATAGGTTGGACCCTTTTTGCCGCCTTTAGTGGTTTGTGCCAAGCACTTTTTCAAAAATATCTCATTAACTAACCATGTCTTGGAACACTGGAAAAGACTGGAGGCACTCTAAAGTCGTTCCACAACCCAATAACGTATTACAAAGCAGATTTTGAAATGAGCATTAAAAACCGCACAATATTTGAAAATGACAACTTATTTGTGCTACGAGGGATGGACAGCGAGTCAATAGATTTGATCTATCTCGACCCGCCTTTCAATTCCAATCGCAACTACGCCGCACCTATCGGGAGTGAAGCAGCAGGAGCTGCGTTTAAAGACACGTGGACCCTATCCGATGTAGATAATGCATGGCACGGTGAGATTGCCGACCGCGAGCCTGCCTTGTATCAAGCAATTCACACGGCTGAGTTGACGCACGGGAAAAACATGAAGTCTTACCTGATTATGATGGCAGTGCGGTTATTAGAGATGAAACGCATTTTGAAGAATACCGGCAGTATCTATCTACATTGTGATCCGACCGCAAGTCACTATCTCAAACTCTTGATGGATACTGTATTTGGAAGAACAAACTTCCGCAATGAAATTATATGGAGACGAAATTCTGGAAATAATGCTGGCAAACAATATGGACGTAACCATGACACCTTGTTGTATTACGTGATGTCCAACCAAGCAACATGGAACGGTTCTCTCGCCGCCGATTATTCACCTGAACAACGCGCTCGTTTTAAAATTGATCAAACCGGAAATCTTTACAAAGCAGAAGATCTGACGGCTCCGGGGATAGCTTCTTCTCGTTCTTTTGAGTGGCGCGGGGCTGTGCCGGGGAATAGGAGTTGGAGATATAGTAAGGAAAAGCTTGAGGAACTTTGGGAAGCAGGGTTAATTCTTACAAAACGCGATGGTAAAACCCCTCGGCTTGATGGACTTAAAACTTATTTGGGGCCCGATGATCGTCCCAAGGTTCAATCAATTTGGACAGATATTCACCGTGTCGCAAATACATCAAAAGAACGCACTGGCTATCCTACGCAGAAGCCAGTCGCTTTATTAGAGCGTATCATAAAAGCAAGCAGCAATGAAGGAGATATTGTCCTCGATCCATTCTGTGGATGTGCGACGACGTGTGTTGCATCGGAGCGGCTCGGAAGACAGTGGATCGGTATTGATATTTCAGAAAAGGCGGTCGCCTTAGTGCGGATGCGTTTAGAGAAAGAGGTAGGGCTTTTCGGACCTGTCATCCACCGCACCGATATCCCCAGACGCAGTGAAAAGCTGCCAAATTATCGCACACACAAGCACACGTTGTATGGGAAACAGGAAGGCTTGTGTAATGGTTGCCAAACGCAGTTTCCCTTTAGAAATATGACAGTTGACCATATCATACCTCGTAAACATGGGGGGACTGACGAGCTGGATAACTTGCAATTGCTCTGTAGTGCGTGTAACTCAACCAAAGGAACAGGAACACATGCGGAATTGCTGACTGAATTGAAGGAACAGGGCATAATTTAAAATGGAGGACGGTTTATGAGCAAAACCAGAAAAGTTGTGATGATGAATGAAGCCGGACGTATCTGGACAGAAGAGCAGGAAACGCCTGCGCCGAAACCCGGACAACTTTTAATTGAAGTTCACGCCTCGATGGTAAGTCCCGGCACCGAGCTGGGAGGTGTCAAAAGGCGACGTGAGAATCCAGGCTCCGAAGCGCGGCAGCGTCCGTTCGGTTATACAAACGCAGGCGTGGTCGTCGGTAAAGAGGGTGACTGCGACGAATTTGAGATCGGGGACAGGGTGGCTGGTATGGGGGGCGGATACGCGCTTCACGCCACGTCCGCTTGTATCCCGCACAATCTATGCGCGAAGGTTCCCGATAACGTCAGTGCTGAAGACGCGGCATCTATTCATCTCGCGGCAACCGCACTCCACGCAGTGCAACGCGGGCGCATCCGTATCGGTGAGAATGTCGTCGTTGCAGGATTGGGCATCGTTGGTCAATTCGCGTGTCAGATCGCCAGAGTCGCAGGTGCCTATGTTATTGGATTGGACAGGTTGCCGCTACGGATAGGCGTTGCAGAGACTGCCGGGATACATCGCGCCATAAACGTCTCCGATACAGATCCGATTCCGATCGCGCAGGAATTTACCAACGGTTACGGTATGGATTGCGGAATTATCGCCTTCGGTGGCGACGCGACGGGTGCGTTTCAACAGATCCGCGCCATGCTCAAGACGGCACCCGATACGCATAAGGTTGGACGGATTGTCATCGTCGGGGGTGCAAACATTACGCACGGTTTCGCGGCAGGGCTCGGCAACGTCGATGTTATCAGTGCCGCGCGCACTGGACCCGGTTACCACGACGAGGAGTATGAACACGGCGCCGATTATCCACCCGTGTTTGTCCCGTGGCCCACGCAACGCAATTTGGAATTATCGCTGCGGTTGATGTCGGAAGGCAAAATCCAGGTGAAACCGCTAATTACAGATATTATCCCGATCGATCAAGCCCCTGAAGGGTGTGAGAAATTGATCCAAACCCCGAATGAGGCGTTAGGCGTTATTTTTTCTATGCAGTAATAGTTATCGGTTGTGAGTCGGATTTTCTTTCAAAAAGCCTTTCAGTTTTCAGGGACTCGCCTGTCAGGACATCCTATTAAAGAGGGTTGATTAACTGCATTGAAAAATCTGTAGAAATACGCATATTTTAGTTGATTTCTATAGTATTTTGTGGTACAATATTTGTATGAAGTACTATAGTGCGAAACAAGCTTCGGAGATACTCGGTTACAATGCAAACTATCTTCGTGAACTTGAAAAACAAGGAAAAATTGCGTGTATCCGCACCGCAGGTGGACATAGGAGATATGACGTTGAGGCGTTCATCACATCTAAATCCAAACCAGACACTTTTACTACCGTATGTTACTGCCGAGTCTCCTCTGCAAAACAAAGAGATGACCTCGAAAGGCAGGTCAACCTCATGCGAAGCCTCTATCCCGATGCTGAAGTTATCCGAGATATTGGAAGCGGTCTCAACGAAAAAAGACGAGGCTATAGAACCCTATTGGACCGACTTCTCGCGGGTGATAAGCTCCAACTTGTTATTGCCCATCGGGATCGACTCTGTCGCTTCGGCATTGGGACGCTACAATACTTGGTGGAACAAAACGGTGGAGAACTCGTGGTTCTCGACAAATCTGCTCACAGTTCCAGCGAAGAACTCACCGCTGATTTGCTCTCGATTCTCCATGTCTTCAGTTGTCGAATGCCCGGACTCCGCAGATACCGTGACGCTATCTCGAAAGATACCACTCTTACTGAGTCGTGAGCAGAAAAAGACACTCCGTTTCTGGGCAGCGGGTAAACGTGCGGCATACAACGCTACCCTGCAATACCTACAACGCCACAAAGGTAAAACACCGTACTGGCAAGGCATCAAGGCAAAGATCATCAAGCAATTACCGAATTGCTATAAAGAGGTGCCTTACCAGATCAAAGGCGATGCCGTCCGTGAAGCGTGGCAAGCCGTGACAAACGCGAAGAAAAAAGGGAAACAGACAGGTGAATATCAAGACCTTCGCTTTCAGAGTCGTCGGCTGCCGACGCAATCACTTTTCATTCCTTCGGCAGCCATTCACGCTAACGGTATCTATCCCCGACTTTTAGGGGATTTACAATATACTGAGGAATTGCCAGCAAACTTCTATAAGAAGCGTGAGAAAGGGACACCGAAACCGCTTGATGAAATCCAAGATTCACGCTTACTGTACGAAGACGGCAGCTGGTACCTCTGTGTGACTTACGAAAAAACAAAAGACAGACCCCCTACAGGTGCGATGCGCGTTGTTGCATTAGACCCAGGCGTTCGTGATTTTCTAACCTATTTCTCAGAGACTGGCTTTGGCTGGCTTGGACTTCAAGCCATCAACCGCATTCACCGCCTCTGTTCACACCTTGACCGTTTGCTTTCTCGTATAGCGATCTGCACCGTCAGACGAAAAAAGCGAACGATGCGCCGTGCCGCGAATCAGATCCGCAGACGCATCAGATGTCTCGTCAAGGAACTCCACTCTAAAACGGTGCACTTTCTCGTCTCAAACTTCGATGTCATTCTTCTTCCTTCTTTCGATACCTCACAAATGACGGTTCGTCAACATCGGAAGATACGAAAGAAATCTGTCCGACAGATGTTGACGCTCTCCCACTACAAGTTCAAACAACGTTTGCTTGACAAAGCAAAGCAGTGTGGTAAACACGTCATCCTCGTCAACGAGGCATATACCTCAAAAATAGTCTCTTGGACAGGTGAAGAGAAGAAGAAACTCGGTGGTTCTAAAATCATCACTGCTGGAAATGGCGCGTCCATGCATCGTGATTTGAATGGCGCGCGTGGCATCCTGGTTAGATTCCTAACTTGGATTCACGCTTTGCTTGATGAAGCCTGCCCTGCATAACGCACGGGTTGCAAAATCGTAGTTCCGGAACGATAGGCAGTTGACCTATCGCACAGTCCAAAGTCTGTTTTTACAGATATATTCGGAAATCTACAGGTTTAATTCATCGGCAGACCAGATTTAATAGTTAAAAAATGGAAATTAGAGCAGTTCGCAAGTCAGAATTAGAGCAGGTCGTTGAACTTTGTTGCTTGGCGTTTAATCCCGATGGACATGAACGCTATTGGCAGTATATCCGCGGTGACAGCAGTTACAGACTGCCCCAGACTCGGGTGGTCGTCGTGAACGACACCGTTGTCTCGACGCTACGCGTGTGGGAGCGTCGGCTGCGGGTCGGAGAATCTCTCGTGACCATGGGGGGCATCGGTGGTGTCTGCACACATCCGAAGTATCGTGGCGTTGGGTATGCATCTGCCCTCATGCAAGATACCATTGGCTATCTACGGACGACGGGGTGTGACATCGGTGCCCTGTTTAGTATCATTCCAGAAGGGTTTTACCGCCGGCTCAGATGGACCTCCTTCCCTTTATATGGATTCCAACTGACGCTTGACTCGGTAACGCCTGCGGAAGCACCATTGGGATGGCAGGTAACCGATTTTAACCCAGAAACGGATTTAGACGCTGTGGCAGCCCTACATGACCGCGCCAACGCCCAGCAGAGTGGAACGGTTGCACGAACGCGTGCTTACTGGGATATGGCACCCTCCCGTATTCGCGGTGTTCTTCCGACCGTCGTCGCACGCCGCGACGGACACATCGGTGGGTATCTCAACTATGAGATAGATGATTCGGGGTTACAAACCCCTCCCACAAAGACCGCAGAAGTGCGTGAGGTAGGAGGCATCCCAGATAATCCAGAAGTCTTGGAGGCACTCGTATCCCATTTTTTGAGAGTGTGTGAAGCGCAGGAGATTGAAAAAATAGAAGGCGCGTTCTCTGTTCAACATCCGTTTGCAGAACACCTCATGGTGAGATGCAAGGGTGAACTAACACCTATAAAGGATGCCGCTTGCTGCATAGATGCCGGAATGATGTTCTATGCTGTGAACCTACCGGTGCTTTTGCGCCGTCTTGTTGTCGGGTGGGAATCGCGCATTGCCGATGCCGAAGAGACGTTTCCACCCCTCACGGTCAAATTGCCTGCCCTCAACAATCAGCAAGCAGCCCTACGACACAATGCCGATGGCACGCTCCAAATCGTTCCTGAAGAGGTCTCCGACGCTGTTGACTTCGGAGTGGACTTAACGGAAGCAGATTTCTGGAAACTTCTGTTCGGTGAGATAGGGTGGGAGCAGATAAGCTCCGAGGCTTCGGTATCACCAGAGGTCTCGGCGTTTTTAAAAATACTGTTTCCTGAACGCAATGTCATCTTCTGGTCCCCGGATCGGTATTAAGAAACAGAAGCATAGGGCATCTTTGTGCTTTCATATAGGTATTTTATGAGGAAAAAGAATGCTGAATTTATGGAATCAAGAAGTTGAACAGAGTTTTTTTGAAAGGGCAATAAATAGTTTTGCTTCCCCTGAACAACTTTTTTATCTCACAGATGATAATAGATTTCTTGCGTACTGGCCTAGAAATTATACAGGTGAAAGATCTACCTTGCAAAGTAGAAATTCCCTCATAGGGCAATTCACAGAGACTTGGATAAATGAACTAATTCAAAATTGCGTGAAAGCCCAAAATCTATTTGCAGTGCGAGGGGCAGTGTGTGAGGAGATTGCACTAACTAGGAGATCAGCAGCGGATGTCGTTATTGCACGAAAAAAGAGTATTCATTTAAATCCAGAGGATATTTTAGTTATTTTTGAGGTGAAAATGTCTGTCGTCTGGAATTGGGAGTTAAAGAATGATGAATTAATATGTTTGGGAGATTATAGAACTCATCAAGGAAACCCGGGACTTTTACGTTCTGATTCGATGTTGAAGGCGATCGGTAAAGCAATTAACATCCGAGTATCAAGTCCTCGTGCCTCTACTATACCTATCATTGTGATCGGTAATACTCCTATTACAGATAGTTATCACGATAAAGTTGATCATTTAAAAACGGCAGGAATTACTCAGGGTTTTTGGTCAATAAACCCGAAACCTCTTGATAGGCAAGAAACTTTAGAAACTACAAACGGAAAGGGATTTATGAGATATGATACTTATGAATTGTTTCAACATGCTGTAATTGACTTGCTTTCGATGCCAATGAATTTTTTCTCTGGTATGAAAAGTAAAGAAGAACTTGGCAGACTTATTGAATCTGCTAATAGCGCATTAACATATCAACAGAAGGGCGAAAAATTTCTCAAATTATTGCAGGACGGAGAATATGAGTAAAAACAATTCTGAGTCGCGAAGGGGTGGAACTCAAACCAGCGCATTTGGAACACCCGGAAGAATCAATCACGATGCCAGTGCCTTTTATGGGAGCAAACTCTACGCCGATCAGGAACCCCCAGAACCCGATACATGGATTGAAAACCCGATCTCTGCCGAAAACCTTGATCGACTCCATTGTGCATCCAGCACAGACATGTCCGCAATTCCGGATGATAGTGTTCATCTGATGGTTACGTCTCCGCCGTATAATGCAAAAAAGGAGTATGACGAGGATTTGTCGCTCGCGGAATACAGAGAACTCCTCTATGCTGTTTTCGTTGAAACCTATAAAAAATTGGTCACCGGTGGCAGGGCGTGCATTAATATCGCCAACTTAGGACGGAAACCCTATATCCCGTTGCATAGTTACATCATAGAGGACATGCTATCAATAGGGTACTACATGCGGGGTGAGATTATTTGGGACAAGGCTTCGAGTGCTGGGTCTTCAACGGCGTGGGGAAGTTGGCAATCCGCGGCGAACCCCGTGCTGAGAGACGTTCATGAATATATCCTTGTCTTCTCAAAGGGTTCATTTTCTCGGAAACGCAACGGGAAAGAGAATTCGATTCGTAAAGAAAATTTCTTAGAGTGGACAAAAAGCGTCTGGACCTTTCCGTCCGTTTCAGCGAAACGGATCGGACATCCCGCGCCCTTTCCTGAGGAATTGCCGCATCGGTTAATTCAACTCTATACCTTTGTAGGGGATGTCGTTTTGGATCCATTCTGTGGAAGCGGGACCACGTGTCTGAGTGCTTTGAAATCTGGAAGACACTATATTGGATACGACGTTGAGGAGAAGTATATCGAACTCGCAAATGAGCGGATCCTGCAGTACACAGATCAAACGCGTTTACCAATATAGATAGGCTTAAGTCGAGACTGATATTTCGTAGGTTCGACCTGCCTCTGTTTTAAACGTAACAACCGACTCCGATTGTTCCGTTTCAACCGGCGCACCATCGCACGCTACCGAAACGGTGGTGCCTGTTCGGACGGTGCAGTCTTCTCCCAATGTGGAATGGAGGTGTGCCTCGGTAAGGTGTCCATTCTCCCATGCCATTGCCACCTCAAATCCACCGCGGGCGCGCAAGCCACTCGTACGTCCTGTATGCCACGCCTTTGGAAGGGCAGGCAATAGGTGAATCTCACCCGCATGACTCTGAAGCAGCATCTCTGCGATGCCCGAGGTTCCTCCGAAATTTCCATCGATCTGGAACGGTGGATGTGTATCGAAGAGGTTCGTTAAAGTGCATTTCGCCAGAAGTGCTTGGAAGTGCGTGTATGCCGCCTCGGCATCCTCAAGCCGTGCCCAGAAGTTGACGAGCCATGCGCGACTCCAACCCGTATGTCCACCCCCGTGTGCCAAACGATACTCCAACGATTTCTTTGCTGCGGCTGCCAATTCCGGTGTCCCACGCAGCGTGATCTGGCAACTTGGGTGGAGCGCATACATGTGCGACATGTGCCGGTGTCCGGGTTCCGGTTCGGCGTAGTCAAAAACCCATTCTTGCAACCGACCTGTTTTCTCGCTAATCTGGAGCGGGGCGAGTCGGTCCAGAGCAGAGACCAATTCAGCACGGAATTCGGCATCCTCCCCGAGAACATCAATGCAGGCGATACAGTTGGTAAAGAGTTCATGAATGATCTCTAAGTCCATCGTTGCAGCGTAGGTAAAAAGAGAGCGTGTGCCATCAGGCTTTAGGAAGCTATTTTCGGGGGAGTGTGACGGATTCGTGACAAGTTTACCAGCAAGAGGTGTGTCTTCGGGTGCTGCAACGAGGAAATCCAGTATAAAGCGGGCAGCACCCTTCATGAGTGGGTAGCCCTGCCCTATGAGAAAATCTTTATCGCCACCGAAAAGATAGTGTTCCCATACATGTTCACACAGCCACGCCGCACCTACGGGCCAGATACCCCAAATGCCATCAGCAGGTGTTGTGAAACCCCATACATCAGAAAGATGATGGACAACCCAACCGTTGGTACCGTAATGGCACTTCGCCGTGCGATTCCCCGGTTCAACAAGTGTATCCATATAATCGAATAAGGGGATATGGCACTCCGCAAGGTTGCAGATTTCAGGGACCCAATAGTTCATCTGGAGGTTGATATTGGTATGAAAATCGCTATTCCAAGGGGCATTCATGTGCTCGTTCCAGATGCCCTGTAGATTCGCAGGTAGGCATCCGGGTCTCGAACTTCCCATCATCAAATAGCGTCCATACTGGAAGTAGAGGGCAGCGAGTCCCGGGTCCGAGGCACCTGTCTTTACAGCTTCCAAGCGTTCGTCGGTTGGGAGATGCGCAGCCTCGGTAGTGCCGAGGTCCAGATGCACGCGTTGAAAGAGGTCCTGATGATCGGCAATGTGATCTGCCCGGATCCGTGTATACGATTTTGCATCTATACCCGCGAGATGCCCCTCGCACAGCGAATGTGGGTTTCCGCTCATATCATTCTGATGAATGTAACTGGTCGCAGCGGCGAGAAAAAGGGTCACGGCATTTGCATCCCGCACAGCGAGTTGAGCGTTCTCCGACTCGATCTGCCCACCCTCAATGTGCGCCTGTAGATACACTGAAAAACGCATCCCATCCTTGCCGCATTGCCCATCCAATCTCAGGATATTGGCAGCAATCGCTTCAACAGTGGCATCTTGTTCCCGGGTCATCGCGACATCGAAAGCGAGTTCCCCTGCTGTGTCAGATTCAATTCTGAGGACAATCAGGTTATCTACTGCTGTCGCAAAAACTTCTCTGCTAAAAATCACGGTCCCGCAGCGATAGGTTGTCTTTGCAATGCCTGTATTCAAATTTAACGCTCGGTGATACTCGGTCGGATTACCCTCATGGGAGAATTCAAGGAATAGATCACCTAAGGATTGATAGGACTTGATACGTTCTGGAACACCAAGCATCGTCTCACCAGCGAGTTGCGTCGCTTCTTCGTTTTTGTCCTCAAAGAGCAACTGCTGCACCTTCGGCAGTGCTGCCAAAGCCTTTGGGTTGTTCGTGTCGCGGGGACCCCCGTCCCAAAGACTTTCTTCGTTGACCTGAATGCGCTCTCGCTCCACACCCCCGAACACCATAGCACCAAGCCGTCCGTTTCCGATGGGGAGTGCGTCTGTCCATACCTCCGCTGGTTTCTGATACCATAAAACAAGATTATTTGTATCCGTGTTTATCATTGACTATCCGTAATTCTTTGACGCTCACGTATTGAAGACGATTACCATGACCAGCCCCTACGTTCTCGGTGACGGCATAACACTGTCACTGCCTCATGCGCTTTTTTCTCTGCCGCAATGTGTAGCGGTGTATGACCTTGATCATCTTCAGCGTTAGCATCCGCGCCACTTTCTAACAATACCAATGCCGTTTCATACGCATTGTGCTGCGCTGCAACGTGCAAAGGTGTATCGCCATTTTTGTCCCGCGCGTTGATATTCGCACCGTTTTTTACCAATACCGTTGCTACTTCAGAAGTATCGTCTTCCGCCGCAATGTGTAGCGGCGTGCAGCCATTTTTGTCTTTCGCGCTAACATTCGCGCCGTTCTCCAACAAGACGACCGCTGTTTTATGCGCATTACGCCAGACTGCCCAGTGTAGGAGCGTATAACCAGATTTGTTTCTCGGATCGACTCCCGTTTGGTCTTCGAGCGAGGCACCTTCTGCTTCATAAACATTCCGCCATGCTACCCAGTGTAACGGCGTGTTGCCATCTTCATTTTCTGCGTTGACATCTGCGCCATTTTCCAACAGTACTGTTGCTGTTTCATGCCCATTGTTCCACGCTGCCCAGTGTAACGGCGTAAAATCCTTGTCGTTCTTCGCGTTGACATCTGCGCCATTTTCCAGCAATACCGCTACTGCCTTATAAGCATTGTGCCACGCCGCCCAGTGCAGAGGCGGATAACCATAGTGGTCTTTTGCGTTGACATCTGCGCCGTTTTCCAGCAATACTGCTACTGCATCATAAGCATTGTCCCGTGCCGCATCATGCACGGAACTATAACCAGATTTTTTTATTATCGTTGCCACGGGACACACCCAGCCTTTTGCGTTTCCGCTTGAAATAATTGACTCATTTCTCTAAAGAGGTCCGTCTGGGTCTGTGAACCATTCGTCGTCTCCAGTGGATCACTTGACAAATCGTAAAGTTCTAATGCCTCAAACGGACTATTGTGCAACAATTTGATGTCCCCACGTCTTATGGCGTGCTGACACTGCCCAAGAAACCGCTGTCCTCCCTCTCTACGCAGCCAATAGAGGATGCGATCAGAGAAATCTTGCTGTTCCCCTTGAAGCGTTTGCCAAATTGAACGCCCTTCGATTTCACGCGGGATCGGGGCACCTGCGACCTCACAGACTGTCGGGAAAAGATCCATCAGCAACCCAACCTGATCGGTGACATGTCCCTCTGGAACCTGCCCTGGCCACATTGCACACGTTGGAACTCGGATGCCACCTTCATACATCTCACCCTTTTGTCCGCGCAAAGGACCGTTGTGTGCCCCAACATCCATCGACCCCCCGTTGTCAGACGTATAAATAACAAGTGTATTGGACAACTGATCCGTTTCAACGAGCGTATCGAGGACGCGTCCAATACCGGCATCCATGTGCTCAACAAGCGCGATGTATTTAGCGCGCTGCAGAGAAATATCTGGCTCGCGTTCTCTCACCCGTTCCACCCACTCATCAGGCGGTTGAATCGGTGTATGGGGTGCATTATATGCAAGATAGAGGAAAAAAGGCTGTGGCGACTGTGCCTGCGCACGAATGAAATCCATACTCCATTCTGTGAACAGATCTGTAGCATGCCCCTGCGGATGGATCGTATCGGAACCCTGTCGCATGTAGTTAATGTCGTGTCGGAGATGCGTGTAGTAGTCATCCATCATATCGCCGAGAAAGCCGTGAAAATGGTCGAAACCGCGCTTACATGGATGATTCTCCGGTTCAAGTCCAAGGTGCCATTTCCCGATAAGTGCCGTCCGATAATCCTTCTGCTTCAAAACTGAGGGGAGTGTGACTGCGTCCTGTCGAAAGTAGCCCCAACTGTTTTCGGGATGCGTGCGAATGACCCCTGGCACTCCGGCACGATCCGGGTAGCGTCCCGTCATGAGAGCCGCTCTACTGGGAGAACAGACAGAGGAATTGGCATAAAATTTAGTAAATCGCACACCGTTTGCCGCAATTCTGTCAATATTGGGGGTCTGGATTGAAGGACCATTGTGAACTGAAATGTCGCCATAGCCGTGGTCATCGGCGAGAATAAGAAGCACGTTCGGGGGCTTCGGCATATTAATCTCCATATTAACCTAAGTTGCTACCTACGAATTTTAGGCATCGAAATCCCATTTTTGATGAAAAAAGTTAATGAGTGCAGTCAGTCGTTCAGAAAACGCACCCGCTGCACTCGGTTTGCCTTGGCTATTGCCGAGATTTGATGTTTCCCCATGTGGTTGCGAGTTTACCAGAAGGTTCAACAGGCAATAGCGTTTTCATCCCTTCCTCCATCAACTCTTTTATATCCGCTTCTTCCAGGACGGAAGCGAAAATTGCGACCTCATAGAGTATACCATCAAGGGTCTCAGTGGTATTGTTCGTCCAACCGCCGATGTTGGTGTCGGTATCATTCTTAGGTGCCGGTTTACCCATCCCGCTAACAGAAGCGATCTCCTCGGCATTTTCATAAATCTTGATGGTATCCTTCGCGTCGTAAGTTGCGGTCATGTACAACCATTCATCTTTCTTCACTTGACTTTGATTCCAAGCACCTTTCCAACCGCCGTTCGCAAAGTATGCTTCCCAACCCGTGCCGCTGGAGCTGGTCCTGAAGGCGTAATTTGCAACTGTACCCGCCGCGGGTCTTTTGCCGAGAATATGTCCATAACCGTTCTCGGATTTGTTGACATACACCCATGAAGTGATTGACCACGCCTCTTCCAGATACATACTTTTGGAGTCGGCGATGATAACCCGATCGTCTTGTCCGTTCAAACTGAGGGCGGGACCATCCGGAC